>NZ_GL890773.1:0-49481 GCF_000211415.1 Enterobacter mori LMG 25706
TTTTACTGGGCGATTCACCCTTACCAAGGGTGCGCTCTACCAACTGAGCCATATCAGCACGTATTGGAGCGGGCAGCGGGAATCGAACCCGCATCATCAGCTTGGAAGGCTGAGGTAATAGCCATTATACGATGCCCGCATCCTGAAACTCGGCTACCCAGTTCTTTCTGTAACAAAAAAAGAGATTTCTCTCTTTTCATGTTCGAGCTGGCTAATTTTTCCAACCAGCTCCGGCGGCATTTACGCTGCCAGAAAGTGGTGGTGGGGGAAGGATTCGAACCTTCGAAGTCTGTGACGGCAGATTTACAGTCTGCTCCCTTTGGCCGCTCGGGAACCCCACCGGACTTGATGGTGCCGACTACCGGAATCGAACTGGTGACCTACTGATTACAAGTCAGTTGCTCTACCTACTGAGCTAAGTCGGCATCAAGTAGCGCGCATTCTATGGAGATATGCGCAGCAACGCAACTAAAAAATTGCATAAAACGTTCTTTCGCTCACATTTTATGCGAAACCAGTGCTAACCGCTTTAAATTCATCCGCTCGCGGTCAAATATTCAACATGAACCCCTGATTTACCCCTTCTATACCGTACCGTGATACCTCCCGCGTAAAGCATCGCTTTCCCATATTTTTTCTTATTATTCCTGTCATCTGGTGTTAACCTCCTGCCCATTGTCCAAAATTAACTATGTGAAGAGCCATGACCCGGCAGTTTTGTGCTGGCTCACAGAAGCATGCTTATGAGCAAAAAAGAGCAAACGTTAATGACACCTTATCTTCACTTTAACCGCAGCCAGTGGGCTGCCCTGCGTGATTCCGTTCCCATGACGCTGACGGAAGGTGAAATCGCACGGTTAAAAGGGATAAACGAAGATCTGTCCCTGGAAGAGGTGGCAGAAATTTATCTTCCCCTCTCTCGCTTGCTTAACTTCTATATAAGCTCGAACCTCCGCCGCCAGGCGGTACTGGAACAGTTCCTCGGTACTAACGGTCAGCGTATTCCTTATATCATCAGTATCGCGGGTAGCGTGGCAGTTGGTAAAAGCACCACCGCGCGCGTGTTACAGGCGTTACTGAGCCGCTGGCCAGAACACCGCAGCGTGGAGCTGATTACCACCGACGGCTTCCTGCATCCCAATGAAGTATTGAAAGAACGCGGGTTGATGAAGAAGAAGGGCTTCCCGCTCTCTTATGATATGCACCGTCTGGTGAAATTCGTCTCTGATCTGAAATCGGGCGCGCCTAACGTCACTGCGCCGGTTTACTCACATCTGATTTACGACCGTATCCCGGATGGAGACAAAACGGTTGTGCAGCCAGACATCCTGATTCTGGAAGGGTTAAATGTGCTGCAAAGCGGGATGGATTATCCTCACGACCCGCATCACGTCTTTGTTTCCGACTTTGTTGACTTCTCTATCTATGTCGATGCGCCGGAAGATCTGCTGAAAAGCTGGTATATCAACCGCTTCCTGAAGTTCCGCGAAGGGGCGTTCACCGATCCTGATTCCTACTTCCATAATTACGCCCAGCTCTCTAAAGAAGAGGCGATCAACGTCGCAACGGGACTGTGGAATGAGATCAACTACGTGAACCTGAAAGAGAACATTCTGCCAACACGTGAGCGCGCCAGCCTGATCCTCACCAAGAGTGAGAAACACGCTGTCGACCAGATCCGTCTACGGAAGTCATAACGCAGATATAAAAAAACCGGCTTCACGCCGGTTTTTTCTTTACGCATGCGGCTTTTCGCCATTTTCATCCTGATCGACCGCGAAGCAGGCCACCAGTTGCCCACGATAATCCTTCAACTGTGGCTGCAACTGCGTGCAGGGTCCGAAGCGTCGGCTACAGCGGGCATTGAACGCACATCCCGGAGGCGGATTCAGCGGGCTTGGCAACTCGCCGGTCAGCTTAATGCGCTCACGACGATCGTCCGGGTTCAGACGCGGCGTCGCAGACAGCAGTGCCTGGGTATACGGGTGACGAGGATTATTAAAGATCTGCTCTTTCGTCCCTTTCTCCACGCAGCGCCCTAGGTACATCACCATCACTTCATCGGCAATGTGCTCCACGACAGACAAATCATGTGAAATGAACACATACGACAGCCCCAGATCCTGCTGCAGATCCATCATCAGGTTCAGCACCTGCGCACGTACGGATACGTCGAGCGCAGAAACAGGCTCATCGGCAATCACCACGTCCGGGTCGAGCATCAGACCGCGGGCGATGGCGATTCGCTGACGCTGGCCGCCCGAGAACATATGCGGGTAGCGATCGTAATGCTCAGTTTTCAAACCCACTTTCGCCATCATCGCCAGCGCTTTCTCACGACGCTGCTCTTTGCTCAGGTTGCTGTTGATCAGCAGCGGCTCTTCCAGAATCTGCCCCACTTTTTTGCGCGGGTTCAGTGAACCGTACGGGTTCTGGAACACAATCTGGATTTTCTGGCGACGCAGCTTCTGCGCCTGTGGGTCGTGCTTGAGAAGATCCTGCCCCTGATAGTACAGCTCGCCGCCGGTTGGCACTTCAATCATCGTCAGTAGACGGCCCAGCGTCGATTTGCCACAGCCAGACTCCCCTACCACCGCAAGCGTTTTACCGCGCTCAAGGGTAAAGGAGACACCGTCCAGCGCTTTGACCAGGCGCTCGGGGGCAAATAACCCCTTCTTCACCGGGTAGTGTTTTTTCAGGTCGATGGCCTGCAACAGCAGTTGTTGCGTACTCATAGTGTTGGCCTCCCGGCATCATCGAGTGGGTAGTGGCATTTGGACTGGCGACCGTCGGCCAGCAGATTCAGCTCTGGCTCGTCGACGCGACATTTATCCGTCGCATACGGGCAGCGCGGGTTAAGCAGACAGCCCTGCGGACGGTCATATTTACCCGGCACAACCCCCGGAAGCGAGGCCAGACGCGCTTTATCCTGCGCAAATTCCGGCAGCGCGCGCAGCAGAGCCTGCGTATACGGATGACGCGGGGCACGGAAGATATCGTGTGAACTTCCGGTCTCCACCACCTGGCCTGCATACATCACGATGATTTTGTGTGCCGCTTCAGCCACCAGCGCCAGATCGTGCGTAATCAGCACCAGCGCCATATTCTCTTTCTGCTGCAGCTCCAGCAGCAGCTCGATGATTTGCGCCTGGATGGTTACATCCAGCGCGGTTGTTGGTTCATCGGCGATCAGCAGTTTTGGCCGACAGGCAATTGCCATGGCGATCATCACGCGCTGGCTCATCCCGCCGGACAACTGGTGCGGATACACATCCAGACGCGATGCCGGATCGGGAATACCCACCTGCGTCAGCAGATCGATAGCGCGCTGACGACGGGTTTGCTTGTTACCCCCCTGATGCACCTTGATGGCTTCCATAATCTGGAACCCCACGGTGTAACACGGGTTCAGGCTGGTCATTGGGTCCTGGAAGATCATCGCCACTTCCGCGCCCACCAGCTGGCGGCGCTGCTTCTCGGAAATGCGCTGCAGATCCTGACCATTAAATTCCAGGCTTTCCGCCATTACGCGGCCGGGGTAATCAATCAGCCCCATAATTGCCAGCGAGCTGACTGACTTGCCGGAACCAGACTCCCCTACGATACCAACCACTTCGCCCTGATTTACGCTGTAGCTAATGCGGTCCACGGCGCGAAACGGTGTGCCTTCGTCGCCGAAGTGCACCGATAATTTATCTACATTTAATAACGCCATCTCGTGCCTCTTACTGCTTCAGTTTGGGATCAAGTGCATCACGCAGACCATCACCCATCAGGTTAAATGCCAGCACCGTCAGCAGAATCGCCAGACCCGGGAAGGTGACGACCCACCAGGCGCTTTGCGCGAACTGCAACACGTCGGAGAGCATCGTGCCCCACTCCGGTGTTGGCGGCTGCGCACCCATGCCAAGGAAGCCAAGAGCGGCCATATCGAGAATGGCGTTAGAGAAACCGAGCGACGCCTGAACAATCAACGGCGCAAGGCAGTTAGGCAGAATATTGACGAACATCTGGCGCATCGCACCCGCACCCGCCACGCGAGAAGCGGTGACGTAGTCTCGATTCACCTCAACCAGGACAGCCGCACGGGTTAATCGGACATAGTGCGGCAGCGCAACGAACGTCAACGCCAGGGCAGCATTACCTATCGAAGGTCCAAAGACCGCCACCAGCACCAGCGCCAGCAGCAGGCTTGGCAACGCCAGCATGATGTCGACGATACGCATAATGACGTTATCGACGATGCCGCCGAAGTAGCCAGCCACCAGGCCGAGCACAACGCCCATGATCAGCGACAGTACAACAACGAGGCAGCCCACCAGCAGCGACAGACGCGCGCCGTACATCAGACGCGACAGCACATCGCGGCCCACATCATCGGTTCCGAGCAGGTGCGTCAGGCTACCGCCGTCCTGCCACGCAGGTGGCGCGAGTAGCGCATCGCGGAACTGGTCCGCCGGGTTATACGGTGCGAGGAAGTTCGCAAACACCGCAATCAGGATCATGATAACAACATACACCAGCCCTACCACCGCGCCTTTATTGCGCTTGAAGTAGTGCCAGAACTCCTGCAGCGGCGTCATAGGAACCGGTGCAGCGACCACGTTATTTTGAGTGACTTGTGACATGACGGCCCCTTACTTCTTATGACGAATACGCGGGTTCACCACGCCGTACAGCAAATCGACCAGCAGGTTGACGAGGATAATCATCGTCGCAACCAGCAGCACACCGCCCTGCACAACCGGATAGTCACGGCGCTGCAGCGCGTCAATCAGCCAGCGACCGAGGCCCGGCCAGGAGAAGATGGTTTCCGTCCGGATCGCCCCTGCCAGCAGCGCCCCCACCTGCAGACCGATAACGGTAACGACCGGCAGCATGGCGTTACGCAGAGCATGAACGATGATCACGCGCATGCGGGTTAACCCTTTGGCACGCGCGGTACGGATGTAATCTTCGCCCAGCACTTCCAGCATGGAGGAACGGGTCATACGCACGATCACCGCCAGAGGAATGGTGCCCAGCACCATCGCAGGCAGGATCATGTGCGCGACGGCATCAATGAAGTTGCCCTCTTCGCCCCAGATAGCCGTGTCGATCAGCATAAAGCCGGTGAGCGGGTTGGTATCATCAAGGAAGACCATATCGCTGACGCGCCCGGAGACCGGGGTTAGGTTCCATTGCACAGAGACCAGCATGATCAGCATCATGCCCCACCAGAAGATAGGCATGGAGTAACCGGTCAGCGCCAGACCCACGGCGGTATGGTCAAAAATAGAGCCACGCTTAACGGCAGCCAGTACCCCAACAGGAATACCCACCGCAGTGGCGAAAATCATGGCGCAGATGCCCAGTTCCAGCGTCGCTTTGAAACGCGGCACGAACTCGTCCCACACCGGAAGACGGCTTTTGAGTGAAATCCCTAAATCACCGTGCAACACGCCCCAGATATAGTGGAGGTACTGCTGCCACATTGGCTTATCAAGGCCAAGTTCAGCCAGCAGTTGCGCATGACGCTCAGGGGAGATACCACGCTCGCCCGCCATAATCATTACCGGGTCGCCGGGGATCATATGGACGAAGGCAAAAGTGAGAAGGGTGATACCGATAAACGTCGGGATAACGAGTCCCAGACGTCGGAGAATGACCTGCAACATAACCCGGATTCTCTCTGATGACGCACGACCAGTGGCGTGACGTCTGTATTGCTCACAAATGTAAATTCCCTCTCCCTGTGGGAAAGGGTTAGGGTGAGGGAATGCATGCACGACCCTCACCCCTGCCCTCGCCCAAAGGGAGAGGGAGAACACCCTACTTATTATTCAACAGATACGTTTTCGAAGTGGTGTTTGCCCAGTGGATCAACCACGTAGCCCTTCACTTCTTTACGCACTGGCTCGTACACGGTGGAGTGAGCAACAATCAGCGCCGGGGCCTGATCGTGCATAACAACCTGCGCTTGCTTGTACAGTTCAATACGTTTGTTGTGATCGTCGGTCGCACGCGCCGGCTGGATCAGATCTTCAAACGGCTTGTAGCACCAGCGAGAGTAGTTGGAACCGTCTTTCGCTGCCGCGCAGCTGAATAGGGTGGCGAAGAAGTTGTCCGGATCCCCATTGTCGCCGGTCCAGCCCATCATCACCGCCTGGTGTTCACCCGCTTTGGCGCGCTTCAGGTACTCGCCCCACTCGTAGGTCACAATCTTGGCCTGAACGCCGATCTTCGCCCAGTCAGCCTGAACCATTTCCGCCATACGGCGCGCGTTCGGGTTATATGGACGCTGAACAGGCATTGCCCACAGTTCAACGGTAAAGCCTTTATCCTGGCCTGCTTCTTTCAGCAGCGCTTTCGCTTTCTCAGGATCGTAGGTGTAGTCCTTAATGTCGTCGTTATAGCCCCACATGGTTGGTGGGATCAGGTTCTTGGCAGCAACGCCAGCACCCTGGTAAACGGCTTTGATGATCGCTTCTTTGTTCACCGCGTAGGTCAGCGCCTGACGCACTTTCACGTCATCAAACGGTTTCTTCTCGGTGTTGAAGGAGAGATAGCCCACGTTCAGGCCAGCCTGCTCCAGCAGGTTGATGTTCTTGTCCTGCTTCATACGAGCGATGTCAGCCGGGTTCGGGTACGGCATAACCTGACATTCGTTTTTCTGCAGTTTTGCGTAACGCACGGAAGCGTCAGGCGTGATGGAGAAGACCAGGCGGTCGATCTTCGGCTTGGTGCCCCAATAGCCTTCGAAGGCTTTATACAGAATGCGGGAGTCTTTCTGGTACTGCAGCAGCTGGAATGGACCGGTACCGATTGGATTCAGGTCAACTTTCTCCGGCGTACCGGCTTTCAGCATGTTGTCCGCGTACTCTTTAGAGAGAATAGAAGCGAAGTCCATGGCCAGGTCAGCCAGGAATGGCGCTTCCGGACGCGTCAGCACGAACTGAACGGTTTTATCGTCCACTTTTTTCACTTCGGCGATCAGGTCCGGCAGACCCATCCCTTCGAAGTATTCATAGCTGCCGCCAGACACTTTATGGTACGGGTTCTGGGCATTTTTCTGACGGTCGAAAGAGAACACAACGTCGTCGGCGTTAAAGTCGCGCGTTGGTTTGAATTCTTTGCTGTCCTGCCACTTCACGCCCTGACGCAGGTGGAAGGTATAGGTTTTACCGTCTTCGCTGACTTCCCACTTCTCAGCCAGACCCGGAATCACTTCCGTGGTGCCGGTTTTAAATTCAACCAGACGGTTATAGATCGGTACAGAGCTTGCGTCGTACGTCGTACCAGAGGTAAAGAGCTGTGGGTTAAAGCCTTCCGGCGAGCCTTCAGAACAGTAAACCAGGGTTTTTGCCTGTACGCTTGCTGCTACGGTCATAGCCACCAGGCTCAGACCAAGCTTTAGCATCCCTGACTTCTTCAAGGAAATACTCATTATTCTGCTCCAATGTGATGTTTTGCTTTGTTGTGTTACGCCGCCTGACCTTTATTTATTTTTTACCCGGTCTGGTCGGTGGTGCCCGAAGGCTTTAAAGGGATGGAGAATCCTTTCAGAAGAGCGTTTGAGTTGCAGCGCAGATCGTCCCTGAAATGCCCCTCATGCCCTACAATCTGTCAACAGAATGTGAAAACGTCAATACAGGTGACGGGGATTTACGCGGAGTGTGAGAAACCGCAAACAAAGATTAAAAAAACCTCTGGCGCCAGTTTTCAGCAGGGAAATTTATGCTACTCACCATGTGGCAGCACAAATATCTTCATATTTCGCAACATGTAGTGATTAACTTTTATTCAGATTGGGTAAATTTTCTTGCGGAATGGTGATTATCTGAGCACTAAATTCCGCGAACGTTAAAACGCACAGCGAAAAATGCTGAGCTTATCCATAAGCAACGCGAAAAAAGATCAATCCATATATAAAAAAATACAATGGATAATGTCACAAAATCGTTAACAGGCAGGGTGAAACAGGGCTAAGGGGCGTTTTAGTGAGTCTGGCTGGCTAACACCATAATGCAAAAAGGGCTAACCTTGCGGTTAGCCCTTTTTTAAATGTGGTCGGCGAGAGAGGATTCGAACCTCCGACCCACTGGTCCCAAACCAGTTGCGCTACCAAGCTGCGCTACTCGCCGAATGCGGAGCGCATCTTACTGCTGAGGTGCGCCCCCGTCAATCCCTTATTTTCAAAAAGCCATTCAACTGGCGATATTCTCGCCAGAGCAGCTACTGCGCGGCTTTTGCGGTGTTATCAGGGAGTTTACACCAGTTGTTGTTTTCGTTAATCCCACCGTTCGGTGAGGTATAGCCGAGACAACCCATAATCGTGTCGTACAGCTCAACGTGACGGCGCGGGACCTTGATCTCTGCCTGCTGCTTCAAATGCGCAAACATTTTGGCTTTGTCAGGGTTCTCAAGGTACTTATCCGACATCCACATGATCATCGGCACGCGGAACTGCTCCGGCGGCGCAAGCTTGCGTGGCGTACCGCGCAGGTGTTCTTTTTCGTTGATTGACTCGCCGTGGTCAGCCGCGTAGATCACAATCGCTTTCTTATCGCGAAGCTCGTCGATCACCCTGCTCAGGAACGTGTCTACATACAGAATCGAGTTGTCGTAGGCATTGATCAGCTCCTGCTTGCTGCAGTTTTTGTTAATGCCGACACACTCAGGCGTCCACTTCGCGAAATCGCGCGTATAACGCTGGTAATAGCTGTAGTGCGAGCCTTTGGTATGCAGCACGATAAGGTGCTTACCCTGCGGATGGTTTTTCAGCGACTGTTCCATCTCGGAGAGCAGCAGCATGTCATCGACATTCTTCCCACGGTTGCGCGGCTCGGCACCAATCTGCTCACGATAGGCGATGTTATCCGCCATGGTGTTGGTGTAGAACCACATCTCACTTTGCATAGCGAACAGGTCGGCGCTAAATCCAAGCTGCTTCAGTACAGCAAATACGTTCTGCTCTTTGAGCGTACGCTGCGGGTTATCGCTGGCACCGCCTTCACGCACAAACATACAGCGCAGAGAGAGCTTCGTCGCGGTATCGCAGGAGTAACCGCGGTAAGCCACGAGGTTCTTTTCCTGGGCCAGTTTTGGCGTGGTATCGCGGTCATAGCCGAGAATACCCATATGATCCCAGCGCGTGGTTTCACCGATAACAAAGATGACGTAGGTATCATCCAGCCCGTCAGCCGGTGCCACGTAATTGAATTTTTTCGTCGGATTCATCAAGGATTTTACATCACTCGATTCGTCCGCCTGTGCCCAGGCATACAGGCCTAAGGCCGAGAGCCAGTTGGAGGGCAAATAGGAGTTAGCGACCACACCGCCGTAGCTTGGCATGTCTACGCCCGTCGCTTTTTCGATGCGTTTTTGCTGTTTTTCCATCAAGCGAATCGGTGCCCAGACCAGTAATCCGGCCAACAGAACAACGGCGATATTCCGGATCCGCTGCCCGCGCGTGCGTAACTGGCGTAACAACGTATAGCGGCAGGCATTACTCCAGATAAAGAAGAGCGGTATCAGACAGGTTAAAACCGTCCAGACGATAAAGCCCTTACCTACGACCTCTTTCGAGAGATCGATATCGGTGGTCATGACTGACGCCACAATCCCATAGCCAATCACCACATTCATAAAGGTCATGTAATAACTGGCGGCGGCAGAAATAATGACAACCAGTGAAGCCAGAATTTGCCACGGGCGTCGGCCAAAAAGGGAAAGCAGACGTAACAGGAAGAAGGTAGCGAGGATGGAACCGAACACTTCAATTGCAGCAAAAATTCCATTTCTTACGGTGAGGTGCTCGAAATAACCTTCCACTCGTCTGAACAGCACCGCGCCATTCAGAAATAATCCGATATAGACAGCCAGCATCAGACACAATCTTTGCTGGGTAAGAGACCTAATGTATTTCATGCAAACAACCCTGGGGGAAGGGGTATAGAGACCCGCCGACTCTCATCGAGAAAACAGACAGAGTAAGTATGTGCGTAGGAAAGCGTTATCAGAAACGTCTACAAGCGCGGTAAGTAGACCACAGCGGGAGAGAAAAGTGGCAGCAGAGAATGTGATCCGTGCAAATTTTTACAAAAAAGCAAGTCAGGAAGCGTATCCCTCAGCGCAAAAAAAGAGGCCATTACGGCCTCTCCTTATTTGTTACGCATGCGCTTCGCTAAATACTTCTCGCTGCGGCTGACGAATCGTCGTCGACAACGCCAGAGAAATAATCAGCAAGGCAAATATCACGCAGAAGGTCACATAGAACCCGCCGAACAATGAAGCAATTAACGAACCGCAGATACTGCCGATCCCGAAGCCCAGATAGATGACGCCGTAGTTTTTTGCCAGATTGTTCAGGCCGAAGAACTCGCTCACCAGAGACGGGAAAACGGTAATGGTGCCGCCAAAGTTAAAGGCCACACAGGCAATCGCGGCAAAGAAAGTGGCCTCATTCAGCGGTGCAAACAGCAGTGCCGCCATGCCCACCAGCGAAACCACCTGCCCTATAGTAATGACCCGGATACGGGCAATTTTGTCAGACAGAATACCGAGCACCAGACGGCCCGAGAGGTTGGCAATAGAAATCACGGTGACCGCATTCGCCGCCGTGGCCGCGTCCAGTTTCACCATGCCCTGCGCGATATCTTTCGCCACGCCAATGACATACAGACCGCTCATGCAGGCCGTCAGGAACATCACCGCCAGCATCCAGTACTGTGGTTTGCGCATGGACTGAGCCAGGGTGAAGTCATTCTCCACCACGCCGTTAACGGATTTCACCTCCTGCTGTGGCGCATCGGTCATCAGCGTTGCACCGAACAGAATCATCACCAGAACGATAACGCCCCAGATCATAAAGGTTTTTTCGAGGCCAACGGAGGCCAGCAAATGGGAATCGATAAATTTGAACCCGAGGCTGCCCAAACCATATGAACCGATGGCAAACGCAGAGATCAAACCTTTACGCTCCGGGAACCACTTCACGCAGTTCGACAGCGTCAGCAGATAACCAGCACCATCTGCCAGCCCCACCAGAACCCCGGCGCTCAGCCAGAGCATCATCAGGTTGTTGGAATGCGCCGTCAGGAAAAAGCCCACGCCCAGCAGTATCCCGGACGCCATGGTGACGCGCTTAACGCCAAAGCGCTCCTGCAGTTTGCCCGCGACAGAAGAGGAAAGCGCCAGCCCCAGGCTCAGCAGGCCGAAAGAGAACGCCACCTGGCTCACCGGTGCACCGAGCTTATCGGAAAGCGCACTGTTGAACAGGCTCCAGGTGTAGACCGAGCCCAGCGCGAACTGGGTGACGATAGTGCCGAAAAGCGTGAGCCAGCGCGTACGGTTATAAGTTGAAGTGTTCATGGCAGTTGTCCTGCAAGAGAAATTAAGGAAGTTCGCTGAGGACAACAATAAACAAAACCTTATTACCGCTGGGGTAAAACGGCATGAAATGCAGGAGGAACGGAATGAAATGCCTGGAATCGGGAATGAATGACCTTGCCGGGAACGGCATGCACAATTGTTAGTGCTCGCTACCGCGACAAGGCGCGCCGTTATTGTATTTAAGATGTTATCGCAACGTTGGAAAAAGTGACAACTTTAAAAGTTTGCACTCACACCCAGGGTGTACATAAACTCCTCGCCCGTCGTGGTGTTTTCCCCCTGAGCCAATGACGCATAGGCCGCCATATGGGTTGTAAACGGCATATCCGTTCCGACGGTCACGTCCATCCAGCTGCTGTTTTGTGCAATAGCAGGCGTCTGTGACATCCCGAACTGAGATTTCCACTGGTTCTCGCCAAACTGCTGATTGAAACTGACCTGCGCCCAGGGCCGAAGATCGCCATATTGCGTATCCACGCGCCAGCCCAGGCTGCTCACGCTGGCATGCCAGAGCGGATCGGTCAGCCCCTGCGTCGTCACGCTATCACCGAATTCATTAATCATCATGGGTGCCGTGCCATCGTAACGCCACGCCATCACCGGGCCGGTTGTTATATTTCCCGCCAGCGGAAAATTCCAGCCCACGCTCATACTGCCTTCCGCTGTCGGGCCGGAAGGCGAATTCAGGGCAAGCCCAGGTCCAGTTTGCGAAGTCTTAATACGTTCTGCCAGAATGTCTTCATAACGCGGTTGGTGATCCGCATCCCATGTATAGCGTTCCGCCGTATTACTTTGTGCGTCTGAAACGATATATTCCTGTTGCCAGGCAGATGCTGTGTGACAAAAAAACAACCACGCTGAAATCCCCACCAGGCCAGAAACAGCATGGCGACCACTGATTTTTTTTATCATCATCAAAGCGACTCCAGAAAGAGCCAATTTCGGCGATATTTATCGTTGTTCAGGAAGAGGTTAACGGGCATATAGCCCTGTATTAACTATTGTCTTTAAAGTAGACACGTCAAGCCTGACGAAATGAAATTTTTTGCGATAACCGTGTGAATAAGGGAGATAACCTATGCAACGTTGCGGCTGGGTAAGCCAGGATCAGCTCTATATCGACTATCACGATCGTGAATGGGGCATACCGGAAACGGATGGCAAAAAACTGTTTGAAATGATCTGCCTTGAGGGCCAGCAGGCGGGTTTGTCATGGATTACCGTACTGAAAAAACGGGAAAATTACCGCAACGCCTTCCACCAGTTCGATCCTGTCGCCGTCGCCGCCATGACCGAAGAGGACGTCGAACGACTGGTACTGGACGCCGGTATCATTCGTCATCGCGGGAAAATCCAGGCCATCATCGGCAATGCACGCGCTTACCTGGCGATGGAGCAAAACGGCGAGTCATTTTCAGAATTTGTCTGGTCTTTTGTGAATGACACGCCACACGTCACGCAGGCCGCTACGCTCGGGGAGATCCCCGCCTCCACACCCGCTTCAGATGCACTCTCTAAGGCGCTGAAAAAACGCGGTTTTAAATTTGTGGGCAGCACCATCTGTTACGCCTTTATGCAAGCCTGTGGGCTGGTCAACGATCATATTACGGGCTGCTTCTGTCATCCGGGAGGCCACCATGATCCGCAAATGGCAAAGTGAAAATACCGATCCGCTCCTGAGTTTGTGGCTTGCAAGCACCACGGAGGCGCATCCGTTTATCGATGCAAACTACTGGAAAGAGAACGAAGCCATGGTGCGGGAGGTTTACCTGCCGTCGGCGGAAACCTGGGTCTGGGAACAGGACGGAAAGCCGTGCGGATTTATCAGCGTGATGCAGTCGCAGTTTGTCGGCGCGCTGTTTGTCGCACCGTCGTACATCGGGAAAGGCATCGGGCGGGCGCTGCTGAACCATGTTCAACAGCGCTTTCCGCATTTAAGCCTGGAGGTGTACCAGAAGAATGTCCGGGCAGTGAATTTCTACCATGCGCAGGGCTTTCGCATTGAAGATAGCGCCTGGCAGGATGATACCCAACACCCGACGTGGATCATGAGCTGGCAGGCGGATCAAACGCCGTTAACGTAAGCGCTGGCCCCTGATATTTCTCGACCCATGCCAGCGCCGTATTCCCCGCGCAGCCATTCCCCAGCTTCGAGCTGGGGAGATCTTTGGTCAGCACGTTAACCGCCCCGTTTTTACAAATACCGCCTTCGCTCAGGTCCAGATCCGGCCATGCCCCCTGGTGAATGCAGATAACGCCCGGCTTAATTCCGTCGCTCACCACCGCTCCCGCCAGCACCTGTCCGCGCCCGTTCCAGACGCGCACCACATCGCCATCTGCGATTCCACGTGCTTTCGCATCTTCGGAATGCAGGGTAATGGGCTCGCGCCCGGCAACCGCATACTGCTCGCGCAGTGACGTATAGTTCAGCTGGCTGTGCAGGCGGTGCGCCGGATGGGCAGATAAGATCTGAAGCTCCCCCGGCTGCGCGTTGCCGTGCCATTCGTCTGGCTCCAGCCACATGGGGTGCGGTGGGCAATCAGCATAGCCAAAGCCAGCAATGCGCTCGCTGAAGAGAACGATTTTTCCGCTTTCGGTTTTTAGCGGGTGGTTCTCCGGGTCGCGGCGGAAATCAGCGAAACGGACAAACTGCGCATTTTGCTCGCTCTCCGGCATTTCGAAGATGCCGTTCGCTTCCCAGAACTCAGCAAACGGCGGTAGCGTCACCCCTTGGGCTGCGCCACGCTGGGCCGCAATCTGGTAGAAGGTTTCCAGCCATTCCAGATCCGTTTTGCCTTCGGTAAAACGCTCGCGCCCGCCCGCTTCCCAGCGCTCGCTCAGTTCCGCAAAGACGTCAAAATCATCACGCGCTTCATCGCGCGGTGCGACAACACGCTTCATTGGCACCATGTGCTGGTTGCTGTAGTCGCCGGTCATGGTGAGATCGTTACGCTCAAACGAGGTGGTCGCAGGCAGCACAATATCGGCATGCTTAGCCGAGCCGGTCCAGAAGCCCTCGGAAATGACCACCAATTCCGGCTTCTGCCAGGCGCGGATCAGGCGGTTGGTGTCCTGATGGTGCGTGAAGTTCGACCCGCCCGCCCACCAGACAAATTTAATATCCGGGAAGTGGCGGTCCAGACCGTTGTGCTGATAAAAACCGCCCGGGTTTTCCAGAGCTTCAACAATGCGCGCCACCGGGATTTTATCCACGGCATCCACGCCGCCCTGCACCGAGCCCTGCAGAGACGCCAGCACCGCCGCTTTACGCGTTGGGTTACCGCCGTTCGCAAAGTGATAGGAGAGACCAAAACCCCCGCCCGGCGTGCCAATCTGCCCAAGCATTGCGGCAAGGGTCACCAGCATCCAGTGCTTCTGCTCGCCAAACTGCTGGCGCTGCATTCCCCAGCCGGACATTAACATGGTGGTATTTTTATGGAACAACGCCGCCAGTTCGCGGAGTTTGCCCGCAGGAACGCCACAAATCTCTGATGCCCATTCCGCTGTTTTAGCCACCCCATCAGATTCACCCGTCAGATAGTCGGCGAATTTATCGAAACCGGTGGTACAACGCGCCAGGAATTCCGCATCGTGCCAGCCGTTTTCAACCAGCGTATGGGCGATACCCAGCATCATCGCCACGTCGGTGCCCATATGCGGGGCGATCCACTCGGCGCTGTCGCCGAAGAAATCCATGGTTTCCGAACGCATTGGGTCAATACAGAGGATGCGCTTGCCGCTTTTGCGCAGCGCGTCGAAATATGACACGCCCTGCTCATCGCTGGCATTCCAGGCAATTTTCAGAGTGTTGAGGGGGTTAGCGCTCCACAGCACAACCACATCAGTATGTTCCAGCACCAGCGGCCAGCTGGTCTGCTGTTGGTAGACCTCATTCCCGCCCACGACATACGGCATAATCGCCTGCGCCGCACCGGTGGAGTAATCTCCCAGATGCCCGGTATAGCCCCCGGCCAGACTCATATAGCGCTGCAGCAGCGTCGAGGCCTTGTGCAGCACGCCGTTCGAACGCCAGCCGTAAGAGCCAGCAAAAATGGACGACGGACCATAGCTATCACGGATACGTTTATGCTGGGTGTGAATCAATGCCAGCGCCTCATCCCAGCTCACGCGGACAAACTCATCCTGTCCCCGAATACCTTGCGGTTTGTCTGGCGAAGCCAGATAACCTTTACGCACCATCGGCCAGCGCACGCGCGTTTTGCTATGCACCTGATCGCGAACGACAGTCTGTAACGAGTTGGGATGCTGTGTTGGCAGTGCCCCGCGGGACGACAGGACAGTTTCCCCGTCGGTTTCGACCAGCATGGGTCCCCAGTGGGCGGCGGTCAGAATGGTTTTGGTTGAGGTGCTCAAAGCGTGCGCTCCTGGCTGCGTGCAGGTTTACGGCCTTCTTAATTGAGGCGATTTATGGTTTGTCACAAATTTCAGAGTTATACACTGAATTTTCTCCGTATCTGGACGTCATAATCAACTGCCACGCTCGCCGTGGCAAAGAATAAAAAGGATTAAGGAAATAAGATGAAAAAACGCGTACTCGTTATTGCCGCTCTGGTGAGCGGTGCACTGGCTGTTTCTGGCTGCACAACCAACCCTTACACCGGTGAACGCGAAGCGGGTAAATCCGGCATCGGCGCGGGCATCGGCTCGCTGGTTGGTGCAGGCGTTGGGGCGCTCTCTTCCTCCAAGAAAGATCGCGGTAAAGGCGCACTGATTGGCGCAGCAGCAGGTGCAGCACTGGGCGGCGGCGTCGGTTATTACATGGATGTGCAGGAAGCGAAACTACGCGACAAAATGAAAGGCACAGGCGTGAGCGTCACGCGCAGCGGCGACAACATCATCCTGAACATGCCAAACAACGTGACCTTTGACAGCAGCAGCGCAACGCTGAAACCAGCAGGCGCAAACACCCTGACCGGCGTGGCGATGGTGCTGAAAGAGTACAATAAAACCGCCGTTAACGTGATTGGCTATACCGACAGTACCGGCAGCCAGGATCTGAACATGCGTCTGTCTCAGCAGCGCGCCGATTCCGTGGCCAGCTCGCTGATCGCCCAGGGTGTTGAAGCGAACCGTATCCGCACCAGCGGCATGGGTCCGGCAAATCCAATCGCCAGCAACAGCACGGCGGAAGGCAAAGCACAGAACCGTCGCGTAGAGATTACGTTAAGCCCAATTCAGTAGGTAAAAGCAAAACGGCAACCCCGTTGCCGTTTTTAGTGTTTGCGCCCTCTCCCTGTGGGAGAGTGGGAGAGGGTTCGGGTGAGGGCATCAGACCGCAACCTCCGGTAAGCGCAGCGCCGCCGGGCAAATTACTTGCTTCGTCAGATTTTCCCGCTAAGGTATTCTCACTAAATTCAGGGAAATCAGCGATGAGCAAACCAACCCGGGCCACCATCAGCGACGTGGCGAAAGCCGCCAAAACCGGTAAAACCAGCATTTCGCGCTATCTCAACGGTGAGAAACACCTGCTGTCCGACGCGCTGCTCGCCCGCATTGAACAGGCCATTGCCGAACTAGACTATCGCCCAAGCCTTATGGCGCGCGGCCTGAAACGCGGCAGAACTCGCCTGATTGGTCTGATCATCGCCGATATCACCAACCCCTACTCCGTCAACGTGCTCAGCGGCATCGAAGCCGCCTGTCGCGAAAAAGGCTTTACGCCGTTGGTCTGTAACACCAACAATGAGGTCGATCAGGAGCTGCACTATCTGGATTTGCTACGCAGTTACCAGGTGGAAGGTATTGTGGTGAATGCCGTGGGCATGCGTGAAGAAGGGCTCAACCGGCTGCAGCAGTCTTCGCTGCCAATGGTGCTTATCGACCGCAAAATCCCGGAATTTGCCTGCGATGTCGTCGGGCTGGATAACACGCAGGCGGCCACGACAGCCACCGAGCACCTCATCGAACAGGGTTTTGAAGCGGTCCTTTTCCTGAGTGAACCGCTGGGAATGGTCAACACGCGTCGCGAGCGTTTAAGCGCCTTTCGCGCCACGCTGGACCGCTATCCCGGCGTGATCGCCGAAAATGCCGAGACGCCGCTGCATGAAGCTGACCAGATTGACAATACCCTTCGCCAGTTCCACACGCGCCACCGCGGAATGCGTAAAGCCGTCATCTCCGCAAACGGGGCGCTAACGCTCCAGGTTGCCCGCTCCCTCAAGCGCATTGGCCTGCACTGGGGAAGTGATATCGGCCTGCTGGGTTTCGATGAGCTTGAGTGGGCAGAGCTGGCTGGCGTCGGCATCACCACGCTCAAGCAACCCACGTGGCAAATCGGCTATGCCGCTGTTGAACAGGTGGTTCGCCGTATTGAAGGTGCCAGCGACGCCGTGCGTGAACAGGTCTTCTCTGGCGAACTGATCGTTCGCGGCTCTACCGCCCGCTAAATTCCCTTCGTGACAGCGATCATAAATTCAACATCCCAATCTTTTCTTTGGAACCGGTTCCATCTAGCGTAATACTATCGATTACGCGATGGAGTCTGGTATGAGCAGGAAAATAATGGTGGTCACCGCCGCTTATGGCGCGGACCAGGTGCGGCAGGCCGGTGGTCAACGCGCAATGCTTCCCGTCATTGCGGGCGCAGGCGCGGACGGTGTAGAAATCCGCCGCGAGCTGTTCAACAGCGAAGAGCTGCTGGCGCTGCCTGCGCTGGGTGAGTCCATCGAACTACTGGGTCTGCTGGCATGCTATTCCGCACCCGCCGCCCTGTTTATGCCCAACGGAACGCTCAACCCTGACCTCCCCCGCTATCTGGCCGAAGCCACCGCGCTGAACGCGCTGTGGTTGAAAGTCTCGCTGGGTCATTTCAACGATAAACAGCCACTTGAAGCTTTACGCGCGATGCTGAATGAAAGCGGTATGACGCTGGTGGTGGAAAATGACCAGACCGACTGCGGCCAGCTCGCGCCCATGCAGCGCTTCAAAGCCGCCTGCCGGGTGATGGCATTGCCCGTCACCCTGACGTTCGATATGGGCAACTGGCTGTGGGTGGGCGATTCCCCCGAAGAAGCCGCGCGTCATCTGGCTCCGGCCGTGAGCTATATCCACGTTAAGGCCGCCGTTCCGCATAAGGAGCAGTTCCGCGCCATTGCACCGGACCGCGCGGAATCACGCTGGCTGGACCTGCTTAATCAGCTTCCTGCCGATGCCCCGCGCGGTATCGAATTTCCCCTGGAGGGGGCAGATTTAACTGCCATTCCCCGCCACTACGTTAACCTGCTGCGTGAGGAGTAAACCATGCAAAAGACGCTGGATGTGATCACTATCGGCGAAGCCATGGCGATGTTTGTGGCCACCGAAACGGGCGACCTGAGCGCGGTAGAACACTTTATGAAACGCGTGGCGGGTGCAGAGCTGAACGTCGCCACGGGCCTGGCGCGCCTGGGCCTGAACGTCGGCTGGGTGAGTCGCGTAGGGGACGACAGCTTTGGCCATTTCGTTCTCGATTCACTGAAAAAAGAGGGAATTGATGCCGCAGGCGTCCCGCTCGACGGCCGTTTCGCAACGGGCTTTCAGCTGAAATCTAAAGTCGAAAATGGAACCGATCCCATCGTGGAGTATTTCCGTAAAGGATCGGCTGCAAGCCATCTCTCCGTGGAGGATTACCACGCCCACTATTTTGCCTCCGCGCGCCATCTGCACCTCAGCGGCGTGGCGGCAGCGCTGTCTGCCAGCTCATATGCGTTGCTGGACCATGCGGCAACAGCCATGAAGTCGCAGGGTAAAACGATCTCTTTCGATCCCAATTTGCGCCCGGTGCTGTGGAAAAGCGAAGCGGAAATGGTCGAGAAGCTGAACCGTCTGGCGTTCCAGGCTGACTGGGTTCTGCCGGGCCTGAAAGAAGGGATGATCCTGACGGGTGAAAAGACGCTGGAAGGCATTGCCGATTTCTACCTGAATAACGGGGTAAAAGCGGTGGTGCTGAAGACCGGTGCCGATGGCGCATGGTTTAAAACGGCCAACGGCGAACAGGGCGCGGTCGCGGCGGTGAAGGTTGAGAACGTGGTCGATCCCGTCGGCGCGGGCGATGGCTTTGCCGTGGGCGTCATTAGCGCCCTGCCGGAAGGCAAACCGCTGCAGCAGGCCGTTGCGCGTGGCAACAAGATTGGCTCGCTGGCGATTCAGGTGCAGGGTGCCAGCGAAGGATTACCAACGCGAGCAGAGCTTAACGAATAAACATCCCCCTCACCCTAGCCCTCTCCCCAAAGGGGAGAGGGAACTTACAACACCCTCTCCCCGTTGGGGAGAGGGCCGGGGTGAGGGGCATAAATCGCACTCAACAAAACAAGCCACCGTGTACCCTACAGACAACGGCGGTAACAACCTCAACAACAGAGGCAAGCCTATGAACAGTTCGACCAATGCAGTAAAACGCTGGTGGTACATCATGCCAATCGTGTTTATCACGTACAGCCTGGCGTACCTCGATCGTGCTAACTTCAGTTTCGCATCCGCTGCGGGGATCACCGAAGACCTCGGTATCACCAAAGGTGTATCCTCCCTGCTCGGTGCCCTTTTCTTCCTCGGCTACTTCTTCTTCCAGATCCCCGGCGCGATTTACGCGGAACGCCGCAGCGTGCGCAAGCTGATCTTCGTCTGCCTGATCCTGTGGGGCGCCTGCGCGTCACTGACCGGCGTGGTAAACAATATTCCTGCTCTGGCCGCCATTCGCTTTATCCTCGGCGTCGTTGAAGCGGCGGTCATGCCGGCGATGCTGATTTACATCAGCAACTGGTTTACCAAATCTGAACGCTCGCGCGCGAATACCTTCCTGATCCTCGGTAACCCGGTCACGGTACTGTGGATGTCGGTGGTGTCTGGCTACCTGATCCAGTCCTTCGGCTGGCGCGAAATGTTTATCATCGAAGGGGTGCCAGCAGTGATCTGGGCATTCTGCTGGTGGGTGCTGGTGAAGGATAAACCTGCCCAGGCGAAACGGCTTTCCGAAGATGAAAAAGCCGCGCTGCAGGCCCAGTTGGATAAAGAGCAGCAGGGTCTGAAGGCGGTTCGCAACTACGGTGAAGCCTTCCGCTCCCGCAACGTGATCCTGCTGTGCGCGCAATATTTTACCTGGAGTATTGGCGTATATGGCTTCGTGCTGTGGCTGCCGTCGATTATCCGCAGCGGTGGCGACAATCTTGGCATGGTCGAAGTGGGCTGGCTGTCATCCGTGCCTTATCTGGCTGCCACCATCGCGATGATTATCGCTTCCTGGGCATCGGACAAACTGCAAAATCGTAAGCTGTTCGTCTGGCCCCTGCTGCTCATCGCTGCCTTTGCCTTCATTGGCTCCTGGGCAGTTGGTGCGAACCATTTCTGGGTCTCTTATACGCTGCTGGTGATTGCGGGTGCAGCGATGTACGCCCCGTATGGTCCGTTCTTTGCCATCATTCCTGAAATGCTGCCGCGTAATGTAGCAGGCGGTGCGATGGCGCTGATTAACAGCATGGGCGCACTGGGGTCGTTCTGTGGTTCCTGGTTTGTGGGCTATCTGAACGGTGTAACCGGCAGTCCATCAGCGTCGTACATATTTATGGGGGTAGCGCTTTTCGCCTCGGTATGGCTTACTCTGAGTGTTAAGCCTGCTAATAATCAACAGCACCCTGTCGGCGCGCGACACGCCTGAAACCTTTTAAAATCAATGGAGATTAGCATGAAGCCGTCCGTCATTTTGTATAAAGCACTGCCTGACGATCTGCAAAAACGCCTTGAAGAACACTTCACCGTCACGCAGGTGAAGAACCTGAGCCCGGAAACCGTGGCACAGCACGCCGGGGCGTTCGCCAGCGCTGAAGGTCTGCTGGGTTCAAGCGAGAAAGTGGATGTCGCCCTGCTGGAGAAAATGCCGAAGCTTCGTGCGACGTCTACCGTTTCTGTGGGTTACGACAACTTCGACGTGGATGCCCTTAACAAACGCAACGTTCTGCTGATGCACACGCCACATGCCCTGACGGAAACCGTGGCCGACACGCTGATGGCGCTGGTGCTCAGCACGGCCCGTCGCGTGGTGGAAGTGGCTGAGCGCGTCAAAGCGGGCGAATGGACCAAAAGCATTGGTCCGGACTGGTTCGGCGTGGACGTCCACGGCAAAACGCTGGGCATAGTGGGTATGGGGCGTATCGGGCTGGCGCTGGCACAGCGCGCGCATTTCGGTTTTAACATGCCGATTCTTTACAACGCACGCCGTCGCCACAGCGAAGCTGAAGAACGTTTCAACGCGCGTTACTGCGAGCTTGATACGCTGCTGCAGGAAGCTGATTTCGTCTGCCTTATCCTGCCACTGACGGACGAAACGCGTCACCTGATTGGCAAAGCCGCGTTTGAAAAGATGAAGACGTCGGCCATTTTCATCAATGCGGGTCGCGGCCCGGTGGTGGATGAGAAGGCGCTGATTGAGGCACTGCAAAATGGCGAGATCCATGCAGCAGGTCTGGACGTGTTTGAACAAGAGCCGCTGTCAGTAGATTCCCCGCTGCTCAAACTGCCAAACGTCGTCGCCCTTCCCCACATCGGCTCAGCCACTCACGAGACACGCTACAACATGGCGGCTACTGCGGTAGACAACCTGATTGCCGCGCTCGGCGGAAAAGTGGATAAGAACTGCGTTAACCCACAGATCCAACAGTAGAAACGAAAAAACCCGCCAGAAGGCGGGTTTTTGAATTTTGTGCTACTGGGTTGGAAGCTTACAGGCTTACAACGTTACCAGCTGCTGGGCCTTTAGCGCCGCTTTCGCTGGTGCAGGAAACTTTCTGACCTTCATCCAGAGATTTGTAGCCATCGTTCTGGATAGCAGAGAAGTGTACGAACACGTCTTTTGAGCCATCGTCAGGAGTGATGAAGCCGAAACCTTTATCAGCGTTGAACCATTTTACCAGACCAGTCATTTTAGCAGACATAGAAATTACCTTATTAACAAATATATTGTGCCTTCCGGCTTGATGGATTGCGTTACAGATTTTTAAGCGATGAAGGAAGGGTCACAACGAAGGGTATCTATGGATAACAATCTGGACTGCTTTACTAAACTGCTTTAGGTCTGTGTAACAAACCGACGGGGATAGTTATACCGATGTGGTAGAGGAATGACAAGCGTTATTTTCAATACCCCTAAAAAAAACCCCGCACGAAGCGGGGATTTTTATCTTACTCGGTGGCAGCGACTGCCGCACTCCACGCCTGGCTAAAGGCCTGGTGCTGGGAAGCCAGCGGCCCAATCAGCGTATTATATTGACTTGCCTGCTGTGAGGTTGGGAACTGGATACCGTTAGAGACAAAGCTCACCTGCGTCCCCTGTTGGGAGATAAAATCCCCCACCTGAACCAGCTGCTGCGTGAAGACCTGCGCGGCCGGGATCAACGGCTGCAAAGCATCAGACGGCTTCGTCACCACTTTCTCATACACTTTGTCAAAGACAGGCTTGAGATCCTCGCCCTGTTTCAGCGCAGAACGTGACGCATCAGCCTGCATTTTCGCATTCTGTAACTGCTGGCTCAGCACGCCAAGCGCACCGTTGGACTGGCGCAGCGGTTCACGTTGGGTCATCTAATCCTGCGGTACACGGATCGCATTAACGCTATCCAGCACCGGACGAAGGCCGGAGTCCATCGCCTGGCTCACCTGCTGCGAATAACCATAAAGGATGGCGTAATCGGACACGAAAGGACCAAACTGTTTTTTCTGATCCGCAGTCAACGTTGGTAAACGCTCGCCGCTACGCATCACTGTATTCTGTAGAAAATCGATAAACGCTTTGCGCTGATCGCCTTCTTTATCGAAACACCCACTCAGGCTAACTACCATCAACAACGCCGCAAGAGGCGCAAACCAGCGAGAGCAGGACTTTCCTGTCGCCATTTTATTACTCCTTTCACCCAAAAAAGCGCACACCGGCACACGCGTGCCCAACGCTGACAAGGATAGTCCAGGTCAGCCCCGCAAGATACTCTTTTCATGCAAAACGGCTATTGCCGTTTTATTTCTTACCATTTACAAAAAAATACCTGTCGAAGCCGATATATGGCTAATCAGGTAATTAGCATAACTATCCAGATAGCTGAAACGGATAAAGCTATCGTTACCGCACGATTAATCACATCCGCAACGATCCTTCGTTTGTATTAGGGACTATTCTTAACTGGCTCTCTGATGTTCTTGATCCCGATGTGTGATTTAAGAGGAGTTCTCAATGGAATATAAAGATCCTGAGTTTGAGCTGCTGAGCAGCCTGGAACAGATTATTTTTAAAGATGTACCGCAGACGGTTACCCTGCAACAAAAGTCCAATCCCTTTACAGAATTTGAGCAATTGCGCAAAGGGACAGGGCTGCAAACAGATGAATTCGCCAGAGCGATGGGTGTCAGCGTGGCGATGGTGCTGGAGTGGGAATCAAAACGTGAAAAGCCCACGCCAACCGAGTTAAAGCTGATGCGCCTGATTCAGGCGAACCCTGCACTCAGTAAACAGATAGCGTAAAACAGTTTGACCGCCCCCGCCCTTGCGGGGGCTTGTGTTTTATAGGCTTACAAAATGCCATCCCGCCTCATTCCACACCAGGTTATGCGTCAGCGTTAATCCCTTCAAAAACGTTTCATCATGCGACACCACCAGCAGCGCGCCAGGGAACTCCGCCAGTGCAGCCTCAATGGCCTGAACGGAGGCCAGATCCAAATGGTTAGTGGGCTCATCCAGGAGCAAAAGCTGCGTGGCCTCTTCACGCCATAAGACAATGGCCAGCGCGGCTTTGAGGCGTTCCCCGCCGCTCAGTTCCGCCAGGGGGAGCGAGACCTTATCTGCGCCAAGCTGAAGCTGTGCCAGACGAGTACGCAACGTGCCTTCTTCAAGCGGCGAGTTGCTGAGGTTGAGATGCGTCATCACCGACTGTGTAAGATCGAACTGCGACAGGTGTTGATCGAGATAGGCGCAGCTGACCGATACCGTGCAGGTTCCTGAAAGAGGTGCTTCCTCTCCGGACATCACTTTCAAGAGCGTCGATTTACCACAGCCATTCGGCCCACGGAGTGCGACACGCATTGGCCCGTCCATACGCCAACTCATCGGCGGGATATTCACATGCGGCAGTTCCAATGCGTCCAGAACCAGCACCTGCTTCCCCTCTGCGACGCGACTGCCCGGCAGGGTGAAGATGACCGGGTTATCGTCTTCTACCCGCTCGCGCGCGTTGTTTACTGCGGTATTTAACGCGTCATTCTGTTCGCTGTGCTGTTTTTTCCACGAGCCAATGCGTTCTTTTGCCGCCATTTTGTATTTCACCCGCTCAAAGGAGGCGATATTGAGGCTATCAACCGTACGCAACGTTTTTGCTGAACGTCGCTGGCTGTCGTCGTGCTCTTTATGCATCCGCGCGCGGATTCGTTTGCGCTCAGTGGCCGCGTGCTCCAGCGCGGCGCGGGCAGCCTGCTGTTCCGTATCGCGCTGAGTTTTATAATCAGCATAGTTTCCACCGAAGCTGCGCAGGCCAAAAGGGCTCAGCTCGAGAATGCGCGGCACCTGTGCCAGCAATTCACGATCGTGAGAAGCCACCAGCACGCCGCCCCGATGGTGGAAAAGCTGGTCGTAAAACCATTCACGCCCTTGTCTGTCCAGATGGTTCGTGGGTTCATCCAGCAGAAGGTAATCCGCATCCGCAATCAATGCCCCGCAGAGCAGGGCGCGAATACGCTCACCGCCGCTAAGTTCCCTGGCCGGTTTATCGGGATCAAACAGCGGGAGGTGCGCGTTCATAAACGCTTCACTCAGGCGTTCCGCCAAATCCCATTTACCGTCGAGCTTTTCCAGATCCTCTGGCTGATAGTCACCGCTGTCGATGCGCTTACGGGCGGCGAAGATCGCGTCATATCCAAGCAGTTCCGCAAGCGTGGTCTGCGAGGAAATTTCATGCTGCTGCGCCACATAGGCATGGGTACCGAAACGCTCAATATGGCCGTGTTCAGGTTCATCAATGCCTGCCAGTAGACGCAGCAGGCGTGTTTTACCGCTGCCGTTGCGGCCAACCAGCGCGCACGGCGAGGCATCGAGCGTAAGATTTAGCGGACCGAAAAGGGTATCGCCCGTCGCAAACTGACAGGTGACCTGATGCAAAATAAAAGAAGGGGACTGCGCAAAATGAGCCATAAGCACTCCTGAATGAAATCAAAAACCTCCCCTGCCGACGCGGTGGCGTTTAGCAAGGACAGAAATTCATCAGTCGTGTTTGTTCATTTTTGGGGGGCGCTCCTGAGGGAGGACAATAACAACGCTAAGGATAGCGGCAATGCATTAACCTTTTCAAGGTTAAATTATCGCCAATTCTCACCGAGACAAAGAACCCGCCGAAGCGGGTTAGACACTTAGATAAACGCGAACGCATCGCCAAACAGGCGATCTTCCCGCGCGTCGCGCTCATTACAGAACAGGTCGCGGGCAATTTTCGCCATTTCAAAACGGCCAGCAATGTAGATATCGTGCCCGGCGAGCGTGCCATGATCCTGCAGGACCGCCGTTAGCACCGTACCACTACGACCGCGCCAGCCCTCTTCCGGCTGCTCAACAACCGGCTCAACGCGCAGGTTCGGGTGATTCACGCTCAGCGCTTCCAGTTCGGACAGGTCGTACAGATGTTTCTCTTCGCGGCCGCCCCAATAGATGGTGATGTCGCGGTTCGGGTTACGTGCCAGCGCGGTCAACAGAATAGAGCGAACATACGAGAACCCCGTACCGCCAGCAATCAGGATAAGCGGACGGTCTTCATCTTCGCGCAGCCAGGCTTCACCGTGCGGAATGTCTACCACGATTTCACGCTCTTTCAGGATGCGGTCCATGACAGCCATGGCGTAAAGGTTAAGCTCAGACGCACCAATATGAAGCTCAATAAATTCCTGCTCCGCTGGCGTCGACGCCATAGAGAAAGGACGTTTATCGCGCTCATCCATCACGACCATCAGGTACTGACCAGCGCGGAAAGAGAATGCCGATTCTGGCACTAAACGGACGCGATATACGGTGTCGGTAATGGCATCTACCGAGGTCACTTTACAGCTTAAGGTTGTCATTCGCTCTCTCTGTCGGGAAGTCTATAGGGCTTAACGGTCAGCTTCAGATTTACCGTTATTCATTATGGCCAGTTCGTCCCAGATCGCGTCTATACGCGCGGTCACGGCAGGATCTTTTTTGATCGGGCGACCCCATTCACGGTCGGTTTCGCCAGGCCATTTATTCGTGGCATCCAGTCCCATTTTTGAGCCAAGACCGGAAACCGGCGAGGCAAAGTCCAGATAATCTATCGGCGTGTTTTCGACTAACACCGTATCACGCGCGGGGTCCATGCGTGTAGTAATCGCCCAAATAACGTCGTTCCAGTCGCGGGCGTTGACGTCATCATCGCAGACGATAACAAACTTGGTATACATAAACTGGCGCAGGAAAGACCATACGCCCATCATCACGCGTTTAGCGTGACCGGCATACTGCTTCTTCATCGTCACTACCGCCAGGCGATACGAGCACCCTTCCGGCGGCAGATAGAAATCAACAATTTCCGGGAACTGTTTTTGCAAAATCGGCACAAAGACTTCGTTCAGCGCCACACCCAGCACCGCAGGCTCATCCGGTGGACGGCCGGTATAGGTTGAGTGGTAAATCGCATCTTCACGCTGGGTAATGTGCGTGACGGTAAACACCGGGAAGTTATCAATTTCATTGTAATAACCCGTATGGTCGCCGTAAGGCCCTTCCGGTGCAAGCTCACCCTGTTCGATGTAGCCTTCCAGAACGATTTCCGCACTGGCTGGCACTTCCAGGTCATTGGAGACACACTTTACGACTTCCGTTTTAGTACCGCGCAGCAGCCCTGCAAAGGCATACTCTGAGAGCGTATCCGGAACAGGCGTAACCGCGCCCAGAATCGTTGCCGGATCGGCCCCCAGGGCAACAGAAACCGGGAATCGTTCGCCGGGATGTTCCGCGCACCACTCCTGGAAATCGAGCGCGCCGCCACGATGTGACAGCCAGCGCATGATAAGTTTATTTTTACCAATCAGCTGCTGGCGGTAGATACCGAGGTTTTGGCGCTCTTTATGCGGCCCACGGGTGACGGTCAAACCCCAGGTAATCAGCGGCGCAGCATCTTCAGGCCAGCACTGCATAATCGGGATTGTTGTCAGATCAACCGCATCGCCTTCCAGCACTTTTTGCTGGCACGGCGCACCGCGCAGGCGTTTGGTTGGCATGTTCAGTACCTGCTTAAACTGCGGCAGCTTGTCGAACAGATCGCGGAAACCTTTCGGCGGCTCCGGCTCTTTCAAAAACGCCAGCAGTTTACCCACTTCACGCAACGCCGTGACATCCTCTTGTCCCATGCCCAGCGCCACGCGGCGCGGCGTGCCGAACAGATTGCACAGCACCGGCATGTCGTAGCCTTTCGGATTTTCAAACAGCAGCGCAGGCCCACCGGCACGCAGGGTGCGGTCAGCAATTTCTGTCATTTCCAGATAAGGATCAACAGGAAGCGTAATCCGTTTAAGTTCGCCCTGCTTTTCCAGCAGCGTCAGGAAGTCGCGTAGATCGTGGTATTTCATGCAGTTAGTCATGGCCTCTCTGTAAGCGCTTCATTATACGGCGTAAGCCTACGTGATGCTGTAATTTTGTTAAATTAGCGTGAACTTCCGCGACTTACTCCACTTTCGCCCATTATAATCAACTTAGCGATCCGGCCAGGGTTTTGATATGCTTGCGCCCCGAACTAAGGGAAAGAGTGATTATGCAGGCCTGGTATTTACTGTATTGCAAACGCGGGCAACTTCAGCGCGCGCAGGAACATCTTGAACGTCAGTCGGTGAATTGCCTGACGCCCGTGATCACGCTTGAAAAAATGCAGCGCGGGAAACGCACGATGGTCAGCGAGCCTCTCTTCCCGAACTATCTGTTCGTCGAATTCGACCCGGAAGTGATCCACACCACGACAATCAGCGCCACGCGCGGTGTCAGTCACTTTGTCCGTTTTGGCACCAGCCCCGCGACGGTTCCCTCAACCGTCATTCATCAGCTTTCGATTTATCAACAACCCGAAGGGATTACCGACCCGGAAACCCCTTATGCGGGCGATAGCGTGGTGATTACAGAAGGTGCCTTTGAAGGCCTGCAGGCCATATTCTCTGAACCTGATGGCGAAGCGCGCTCTATGTTGCTGCTTAACCTGTTGAATAAACAGGTGCTGCAGAGCGTGAAAAACACCGACTTCCGTAAGCTTTAAAACGCAATTCGAAACAGGCGGCGCACGTTGTCATCCGTCTGCGCGGCCAGCCAGTGTGGATCTTCTCCGCGCCAGTGCGCCACACTCTCAACGATGTGCCCCAGATACGCCGGTTCATTACGCCGCGATGCCGGTTTGGGTTTCATGTCGCGCGGCAGCAAATAAGGGGCATCGGTTTCCAGCAGCAGGCGTTCAGCCGGGATCGCCGGCAACAATTCACGCAGTTCCAGCCCGCGACGCTCATCGCAAACCCAACCGGTAATGCCCAGATAAAGTCCTCGATTCAGGCAATCCAGCGCGTCCTGATGCGATCCGGTAAAGCAGTGCAACACAGCACCAGGCAGTTTATCCAGCCACGGTTCCAGAAGGGTGATAAAACGCTCATGCGCATCGCGGCAATGCATGAACACTGGCATTTCAAGCTCTGCGGCCAGCGCCAATTGTGCGGTGAATGCTTTTTCCTGGTCTTCCGGCGTGGAAAAATTGCGATTGAAATCAAGACCGCACTCGCCGATGGCGACCACCTGTGGCATTTTCGCCAGCGCGTGGAGCGTTTCAGCGCTGTGTTGCGTCCATTGGCTACTGTCATGAGGGTGGACGCCTGCGGTTGACCAGCAGCGTTCGTAGCGTTGCGCAAGCAACTGCGCCTGCTCACTTTCATGAAGGTTGGTTCCCGTCAGCAACAGCCCTTTCACCCCGGCGGCAAAAGCACGGGCGACGACCTCATCCCGGTCTTTCGCGAACTGCGAGCTGGTCAGGTTAAGCCCAATATCAAACATGCCCCTCTCCATATGACAACCGCCCTGACGGGCGGCTGGTGTTATTCTTCAGTGGTCTTTTCAGACCCGTCTTCTTCATCTTCCGGCGGACGTCGTTTGCCCACATAGAAACGCGAGAAGAACACGCCGACCTCAAACAAACAATACATCGGTATCGCCAGTAAGGTTTGCGAGAAGACATCCGGTGGCGTCAGCAGCATGCCCACCACAAATGCGCCTACGAGGATATACGGACGCTTCTTGCGGAGATCGTCAGGCGTTGTCACGCCCATCCAGCACAGCAGGACAATCGCCACCGGTACTTCGAACGCCACACCAAACGCCATGAACAGCGCCATGACGAAGCTGAGATAGCTGGCGATGTCTGTCGACACCTGAACCCCTTCCGGCGCGGTATGCGTCAGGAAGCCAAAGGCCAGAGGGAAGACAACGAAATAGGCGAACGCCATGCCGATATAGAACAGCAGCGAACTGGAGACCAGCAGAGGGATCACCAGTTTACGCTCGTGCTTGTACAGCGCCGGCGCGACGAAGGCCCAGACCTGGTACAAAATAACCGGCGCAGACGCAATCAAGGATACCCAGAAGGTCAGCTTGATCGGGGTGAAAAACGGTGAAGCCACGTCCGTGGCGATCATCGTCGCGCCCAGCGGCATCTGTTTAATCAGCGGTGCAGAGACCACCTGATAGATATCGTTGGCAAAATAGACCAGGCACAGGAATATAAGGAGAACCGCAATAATGCAGTTTAACAGGCGCTTGCGCAGCTCAATGAGGTGCGTAATGAGCGGTTGAGTATCATCTACTGCCATGTTTACGCTTTATCACTCGAGGAAGGGGATGATTCGGAAACGGACGCAGCAGGCTTTGCTTCAGCCGCTTTTAACACTGGCTCGACCGACTGCGCCTGTTTTATCACTTCAGGTTCCTGCGGCGTCTGTTCTGGTGCGGCAGCCTGATGCTCCGCGCTGGACGGCGTTACGCCCTCACGCTGCTCTTCGCTGCCCTTCACCACCGGGTTATGGATGGTGTTAGCTTCATCACTCGCCTTTTCAGGATCGTTGATGCTGTATGAACGCTTCATAGATTCAGCCGCTTCGCGCAACTCATCCATTGATGCTTTCAGCTCGGGCGTCAGGTTTTCCATGCTCGCCTTCTCAACTTTTTTCAGGCTGTCCTGAAATTCCTGGAGCTTAAGCTCCTGCGCCAGCTCGTTTTGCACGGTGGTTGCCAGCGAGCGAAGCGCACGCACCCAACCCACCACGGTTTTGACCGCAACAGGAAGACGCTGCGGCCCCAGCACAATCAAACCAATCACAAAGACCAGCAGCAGCTCACTAAAACCAATGTCGAACACGAATTACACCTGCTCTTTATCGTGGCGTTTAGCGTCTTCCTTTTTGGCTTCATCTTGCTTATCAGCGATGGATTTAGCAGTAAAGTCAGCGTCCTGGCTGGTTTTATCCTGCTTACTTTCATCATCACCCATGGCCTTCTTAAAGCCTTTGATAGATGCACCAAGGTCGGAACCGATAGAACCGAGTTTCTTCGTACCAAACAGCAGTACGACGATGACGGCAATGATTAACAATTGCCAGATACTGATACCACCCATACGTAATCCTCAGTGATAGATGCTTAATGAGTCAGGTTGCATTATACGTATGCAACCTGGTGATAGCGACGCAAAATCAGCGCGTTTTTCTCCAGCCAGCGAGCCAGACAACAACGCCGCCAGCCATGAGCCAGGCGGGCATCATCTCCCAGTCAGGGCGATTGATGAGCAGCAGCGTACCACTCCGCAGCAACGTCGCGCCAATGCCAAAGAGGTAACGTGACTGTCCCTGGCGCACGCGGCTGGACTGAAGCTCGTGCGCGATTTTATCCATGCTGTGCTGAAGGTTCTTGCTCTGACGCAAACTGTCGTAAACCAGTTCAGGAATTTCAGGCATTTTTTCAATCCAGAACGGGCCTTTCTCCTTAAGGGAGCGTACCAGCGCTGGGATGCCAACCTGATCTTTGATCCAGGATTCAAGGAAAGGTTTCGCCGTTTTCCATAAGTCTAACTGAGGATAGAGCTGGCGACCTACGCCTTCAACGTAAAGTAATGTTTTCTGAAGTAAAACTAATTGTGGCTGCACTTCCATATTGAAGCGACGCGCGGTATTGAACAGGTTCAGCAAAACGTGACCGAAGGAGATCTCCGACAGCGGTTTTTCGAAAATCGGTTCGCATACTGTGCGGATCGCAAACTCAAACTCTTCGACATTGGTGTCTGGTGGAACCCAGCCAGAATCCACGTGCAGCTCGGCCACCTTGCGGTAGTCGCGGTTGAAGAACGCGATGAAGTTCTCTGCCAGATAGCGCTTATCTTCTTTGTTCAGCGAGCCAACAATGCCACAGTCGATCCCGATGTACTTCGGATCCTCCGGGTGTTCGTAGCTCACGAAGATGTTGCCCGGGTGCATGTCCGCATGGAAAAAGCTGTCGCGGAAGACCTGGGTAAAGAAGACCTGCACACCACGCTCGGCCAGCAGCTTCATGTTGGTGCCCTGCTTTTCCAGCGCAACAACATCCGAGACCGGAATACCGTAAATACGCTCCATGACCATCATGTTCTGGCTGCAATAGTCAGAATAGACTTCAGGAACATACAGCATTGGGCTGTCTTCAAAGTTACGACGCAGCTGAATGGCGTTCGCCGATTCACGCAGCAGGTTAAGCTCGTCAATCAGCGTTTTTTCATACTCCCGCACCACTTCCATCGGGCGCAGTCGGCGGCCATCCGGTAACAGACGCGGTACCCAACGGGCCAACCTGTAGATCAGCTTCATATCGGCTTTGATGATCGGCAGGATATCCGGACGAATAACCTTGATAACCACTTCTTTGCCGTTTTCTTTCAGGCGAGCCGTATGTACCTGGGCAATGGAGGCCGATGCGAGCGGCTGAATGTCGAAATCATCAAACCAGGTTTCAACAGGAATGTTGCCCATCGCTTCTTCGATCTGCTTCTTCGCTCTCACCCCGTCGAACGGGGCAACGCGATCCTGCAGCATCGCCAGTTCATCGGCAATTTGCGGCGGGAAGAGATCGCGGCGGGTAGAAAGCATCTGCCCAAACTTGATCCATACCGGGCCCAGCTCCTGCAGCGCAAGACGCAAGCGTTCGCCTAAAACCTGGTCTTTGTGGCGATTTGGCATCCAGAACAGCGTGCGCCGCCAGATACGAAGCGGCAGCGTGATACGCATTCTGGGGATAAGCTCGTCGAGCCCGTAGCTCAAAAAGGTGCGAACGATAAAATAGAGGCGCCGAATTTCACCAGGCGTCATTTGCCCTCCAGTTTTTCCAGGCGTTTGGTTAACGCATCAACCGCGCGTTCAACAGCAGCGGTCTCTTCTGCAAACCATGCCACTTCCAGCGGCCCGGGGGCCATGCGCCACTCTTCGGTGATGACCTCTGCGGCATAGCGCTGCTGCCGTTGCAGATTTTTGCGCAGGAACGCCGTACCGCCATGAATCGCTTTTCCGATCCCTTCGGCGGCGATGTCGCCGATAAAAGGCGCAAGCAGTTCTGCCGGGTCAAACTCAGCCAGATCGCTGAGCGCCACGAAGTTCTGCACGACCTGAATGTCGCCTTCAACTTCGAGTTCACCGCTGCGGATAAGCGCCGTCAGTTTCTGACGGTCACGCAGTTTTGGCAGCACGCTCATATGAGTGATGACCGAGCAATCCGCCTCGCCCTCCCATTCACCCAGAACGTCAAGCTGGCGCTCGCTGAAGACCAGCACAAGCGGCGTCGAGAACTCTTTTAAAACGATACGCAGTACCTTTCCGTTCAGCCGCTGACGTGCAGCCTTCAGCGCCGGAGCGCGATACAGAAAGGCATTCAATACATTCTCAATGCCTGCGGTGACTAAGGGTTTAAAGGGCACGGGACACCTCCACTCAGAACTTGTAACCGCGGTGTAGCGCGACGACACCCGCCGTCATGTTGAAATACTCAACGTTTTCAAAACCCGCGTCCTGCATCATCGCTTTCAGGGTATCCTGATCCGGGTGCATACGGATGGATTCGGCCAGGTAGCGATAGCTCTCTGCATCGTTCGCTACCAGCTCACCAATACGCGGCAGAACGTGGAAGGAGTAGGCGTCGTAGGCTTTGCTCAGCGGCTCGATAATGGGTTTGGAGAATTCAAGCACCAGCAGACGTCCACCCGGCTTCAGCACGCGGTACATGGAGCGCAGCGCTTTGTCTTTGTCGGTGACGTTACGCAGACCAAAAGAGATGGTGATGCAGTCAAAGGTGTTATCCGGGAACGGCAGCGCTTCAGCGTTTGCCTGCACATATTCCACGTTACCCACAACGCCGATGTTACGCAGTTTCTCGCGCCCCATTTTCAGCATTGAGTCGTTGATATCTGCCAGCACGACGCGACCGGTTTCACCCACCAGACGGGAGAATTTCGCCGTCAGATCGCCCGTTCCGCCAGCCAGATCGAGAACTGTTTGTCCACGACGCACACCGCTGCAGTCAATAGTAAAGCGCTTCCACAAGCGATGAATGCCGAAGGACATCAAGTCATTCATCACATCGTACTTCGCCGCCACGGAATGAAATACGTGGGCCACCATGTCAGCTTTCTGCGCTTTGGCAACAGTCTGAAAGCCAAAGTGCGTCGTGTCTTGTGAATCGTCAACCATCTCAGAGCCTGCTTATCAGTAAAATGTTCGTGAAGTGTAACAGATTGGGCGCGTTTGCCCTACGATTCAACCACCGCGAAAGAAACGCGTCGGCTGCTCTTCTGGCGATAAATTCGCCGCTAAATCGTTGTCTTCACTGTGTGTATTTTGTTCATCCGCGCCTTCACGCAGGCGGAACTCTTCGTCCTGCGACGTCGCCTGTTCAACCAATTCCGGATTAATCTCGCGTTTCACCTCCACCCCCAGGCTGCGAAACGCTTCGGCTTGCGCCAGCAGGTTGCCACGCCCGGAGGAGAGCTTTTTCATCGCCTGCCGGTAGTTATCCTGCGCACGATCCAGGCTTTGCCCTACCGAGGACATATCGTCCACAAACAGGCGCATTTTGTCGTAAAGCTTGCTGGCGCGATCGGCAATATGTTGCGCGTTACGGCTTTGATGCTCGTACCGCCACAGATTAGCAATGGTCCGCAAGGCCACCAGCAGCGTGGTAGGGCTGACCAGCATAATGTTATTTTTCAGCGCTTCGGTGATCAGTTCAGGCTGCCTGTCGAGCGCCAGCAGGAAGGCGGGCTCTACCGGGATAAACATCAGCACATAGTCCAGCGATCGCAGCCCCGGCAGCTGCTGATAATCCTTTCTGCCCAGCAGACGAATATGGTTACGCACGGAGGCGATGTGTTCCTGCAGCGCCGACTCGCGGGTGTAGTCATCTTCCGCGTTGAAATAGCGCTCGTAGGCCACCAGCGTCATTTTGGCGTCAATCACCACATCTTTACCCTGCGGCAGACGTACAATGACATCCGGCTGCATACGCGAGCGGGCATCGTTCTCAATGCTGACCTGGGTTTCGTATTCATACCCTTCGCGCAGGCCAGACGCTTCAAGCACGCGCGTCAGCACCACTTCCCCCCAGTTTCCCTGCGTTTTGTTATCGCCTTTGAGCGCGCGCGTCAGGTTCACTGCCTCCTGCGCCATCTGGGCATTCAGCTGCTGGAGATTACGGATTTCATGCGCCAGGGTGTGCCGCTCGCGCGCCTCCTGACCAAAGCTGTCCTGCACCTGACGGCGAAACCCGTCCAGTTGTTCACGCAGTGGCGTCAGCAGGCTATTCAGGCTCTGTCGGTTCTGTTCGTCAACGCGGCGGTTGCTGTGCTCAAAAATTCGGTTGGCGAGGTTCTCAAACTGTTCGCTGAGGCGCTGCTCGCTGTTGATCATCTGGCGGATTTTGTCTTCCGCATGCAGTTGGGTGGATTCAAGACGGGTGGTCACTTCGCGGAGATCGGCCTCCAGTGAAGTGTTGATGTCGCGCAGGTTACGCAGTTCATTATTGAGCAGCTCGCACTCGTCACGCCAGTGCGAGCCTTGAGCAAGCTGTTGTTTTGTGGGCGCTCAGCTCTGAGACGATCTCTTCACGTTCTGCCAGCTGATCGGCTTTCATCTGCGCATGCTGGTAGCTGGAAATCAGCCAGCCTACCGCCACGCTCACCAGCGCAACCACCGCATAAATCAGGATTGAGATATCCACAATGCCCCCTGCATCAACGTATTACCCGCACAAAATAGAATTGTGCTGTATGAACGTCCAGTTTGAAAGGGTTTTCCTGCGAGGCGCAACGCAAAAAATAAAGGCCGAACATGTCGGCCTTGTGTCTCTGAAGAGAGGATTAGATGAGGCGACGGGCCGCTTCCACCACGATTTTCACCGCATGACTTTCGGTCTGCTTCATGGTTTCGGCATTCGGGATCTCCTGCTGGGTACGGTTGACGATCACGCCCGCCACCATACCGGCACGCAGACCCTGGCTTGCGCACATGGTCAACAGCGTTGCAGATTCCATTTCGTAGTTCATCACGCCCATGGACTGCCACTCTTCCATAGAGCCTTTGAAACGGCTCACCACGCGGCCTGAGAAGGTGTCGTAACGCTCCTGGCCCGGGTAGAAGGTATCGGAAGAGGCGGTGACGCCCACGTGAGTGGTCGCGCCCACGGATTTCGCGGCCTCAACCAGCGCGGTGGTGCATTCGAAATCGGCTACTGCCGGGAATTCCATTGGTGCAAAGTGCAGGCTTGCGCCGTCCAGACGTACAGATGCGGTCGTAACCAGCACGTCGCCCACATTGATGTGCGGCTGAATAGCGCCAGTGGTGCCGATACGCAGGAAAGTACGAATGCCCAGCTGCGCCAGCTCTTCCCCCGCAATAGACGTAGACGGGCCACCGCTACCGGTAGAGCACACGATCACCGCTTTGCCATCCAGCTCTGCGCGCCAGGTGGTGAATTCACGATGGGCTGCCAGCTTAACCGGCTTATCCATCAGCGCGGCGATCTTTTCCACACGCTCAGGATCGCCAGGGACGATAGCGAGCGTAGCCCCTTGTAAATCGTTTTTGGTGAGGCCGAGATGAAAAACATCAGACTTAGACATAGGGTGACTCCTCTGTGGGTCGGTTAGTCAGAAGAAGTAAAACGGTACTTTACAGAAGCACTACGCAGAATTTCGTGACATACCTCACCATGAATAAAAATGGTTGCAGTTAATTTCCATTAAATAGTGACTTACATCACATTAACAAGTTATATCGACAGGTGCTGCACAAAAGATAGACCGTATAAGGCACTGTGGGTTGTTAACCTGGTGACTATATTTACCTTTGCGCTAACTCATTGGTACGGAGAATGCCATGACTGAAAAAACCGGTTTTGCACCTGCTGCGGCTCCGCATGCTTCAACCATCGTCTCAACCTCAGAAGAAGCCATTACTGCGGGCGAGACCTCCATCCCCTCGCAGGGGGAGAATATGCCTGCTTATCACGCGCGGCCAAAATCGGCAGACAGCCCGCTGCCGATCGTGATTGTGGTTCAGGAAATTTTTGGCGTTCACGAGCATATTCGTGACCTCTGCCGCCGCCTGGCGCTGGAAGGGTACCTGGCCATTGCGCCAGAGCTCTATTTCCGTCAGGGCGATCCGAACGATTACAGCGATATCCCTACATTGTTCAACAATCTGGTGAGCAAAGTTCCGGATGCCCAGGTGCTGGCTGACCTTGATCACGTTGCCAGCTGGGCCGCGCGCAACGGGGGCGATGCACATCGTCTGCTGGTGACCGGCTTCTGCTGGGGCGGACGCATTAGCTGGCTGTATGCCGCGCATAACCCGCAGTTGAAAGCGGCCGTCGCCTGGTACGGCAAACTGGTGGGCGAAAAAACGCTGAACTCACCGAAGCAGCCTGTTGATATCGCAACGGATTTGAATGCACCGGTGCTAGGGCTTTATGGTGGTCAGGATACAGGCATTGCGCTTGATACCGTCGAGACCATGCGTCATGCGCTACGCGCGGCGAACGCGAAGGCGGAGATTGTGGTGTACCCGGATGCCGGACACGCGTTTAATGCCGATTATCGCCCGAGCTATCACGCAGAATCAGCCAAAGATGGCTGGCAGAGGATGCTGGCATGGTTTAGCCAGTACGGCGGGAAAAAAGCATAAAAGCAAAAAAGCCCGGTGGCGGCAACGCCTTACCGGGCCTACGCTGCATCAAGCCTGACGCAAGTTCTGCGCCGCCTTCACCATGTTCGCCAGCGCCGCGCGCGTCTCCGGCCAGCCGCGGGTTTTCAGTCCGCAGTCCGGGTTCACCCACAGACGTTCCGCCGGGATCCGCTGGGCGGCTTTTTTCAGCAGGGCTTCGATCCACTCCACGCTCGGCACGTTCGGGGAGTGAATGTCGTAAACGCCCGGCCCGATTTCGTTCGGGTAGTCGAACTCTTCAAACGACTCCAGCAGCTCCATGTCTGAACGCGAGGTCTCGATGGTGATCACGTCGGCGTCCAGCGCGGCAATCGAATCCATGATGTCGTTAAATTCGCAATAGCACATGTGGGTGTGGATCTGGGTGTCGTCCTTCGCCACCGCGGCGTTGATGCGGAACGCTTCCACGCCCCACTGCAGGTAAGCATCCCAGTCGCTGCGACGCAGCGGCAGACCTTCGCGCAGCGCCGGTTCGTCAATCTGGATGATGCCAATGCCTGCAGCTTCCAGATCTGCCACTTCATCACGCAGCGCCAGCGCGATTTGCTTCGCGATAGTCTCACGGGTCACGTCTTCGCGCGGGAAGGACCAGCAGAGAATGGTTACCGGACCGGTGAGCATCCCTTTCACCGGCTTATCGGTCAGGGACTGGGCATACTTCGCCCACTCCACAGTGATCGCTTCCGGGCGGCTGACGTCGCCGATGACCACTGGCGGCTTCACGCAGCGGGAGCCATAGCTCTGCACCCAGCCGTTCTGGGTAAAGACGAAGCCGTCCAGGTGCTCACCGAAGTATTCGACCATGTCGTTACGCTCGGCCTCACCGTGCACCAGCACGTCCAGACCTAAACGCTCCTGCTCGATAATTGCCTGCTTAATGTGCTCAGCGATACCGGTGCGGTAGTTGTTCGCATCCAGGTTGCCCTTCCTGAAGTCCAGACGCAGGCCGCGGATTTCAGTGGTTTGCGGGAAAGAACCAATTGTGGTGGTCGGCCACGCAGGCAGGTTGAAACGGGCGCGCTGCGCTTCGGCGCGAACTTCATACGGGCTCTGGCGCTGGCTGTCCTGCGCAGTGATGGCCGCCAGGCGTTTTTCCACCGCCGGGTTGTGCACACGGGCCGAGTGACGACGCGCCTGGATCGGTGCGCTCCATTCGGTAATCGCCGCCGTCTCGCCGCTGTTCAGCGCGTCGCGCAGCAGCGTCAGCTCTTCGCATTTTTGCAGGGCGAAGGCAAACCAGCTTTTCACTTCAGGGTCGAGACGGGTCTCCACGCTGAGATCGATTGGGCTGTGCAGCAGCGAGCAAGAGGATGCCACCCACAGCTCACGTTTGCCGACAATATCTTTGATTTGTGCATATTTCTCGGTCAGATCGGCACGCCAGACGTTGCGACCGTTAACCAGCCCGGCAGAAAGCAGCCAGTCCGCTGGCAGGCGCTTGTGCAGCTCCGCGACATCGTCTTTACCGTGAACGAAGTCAACGTGCAGGCCCTGAACCGGCAGCGCGGTAATGGTCTTCAGGTTTGGCATCACGCCTTCGAAATAGGTAGTGAGCAGCAGCTTCACTTGCCCGGTGAGCGCGTCATACGCCGGTTTGAAGGCATCAAGCCACTCCTGCGGCAGCTCAAGCACCTGCGCGGGTTCGTCGATTTGCACCCACTGAATGCCGCGCTTGCCCAGCTCAATCAGCACCTGTTTGTAGACCGGCAGAATATCGTTCAGCAGGCTGAGGCGGTCAAACTGTTCGCCTTTTACTTTACCCAGCCACAGGTAGGTGACTGGCCCCAGCAATACGGGCTTCACCTGATGACCCAGCGCCAGCGCTTCGTCCACTTCATCCAGCAGCTGCGTCCAGGTCAGCCTGAACTGCTGACCTTTCACGAACTCCGGCACCATATAGTGATAGTTGGTGTTGAACCACTTGGTCATTTCCGCCGCTGCCGCTGGCTCCCCCGTTGGTGCACGGCCACGGCCGATGCGGAACAGGGTATCAATATCTACCGATCCATCTTTGTTCTGATGACGAGCCGGCACGTTGCCAAGCAGCAGGCTGGTCGTCAGAACATGGTCGTACCAGGCGAAATCGCCCACCGGCAGCAGGTCAATGCCCGCCTGTTTTTGCTGCTCCCAGTGACGGGCGCGCAGCTCGCGTCCCACCGTCAGCAGTTCTTCACGGGTGGTGTTACCCGCCCAGTAGCTTTCTTGCGCTTTTTTCAGTTCGCGGCGCAGGCCAACGCGAGGAAAACCGAGAGTGTGATTGCGGATTGTCATGTTATGCCCCTTGTGAAATTTGTTATTTAGACGTCCAGATGTTTACACATCTATAATTGGCAGGTACTGTATATTCCTCAAGCGCAAAATGTTCATGGCGAAGTGAAGGACTTTCATGATCGAGATTAAACACCTGAAAACGCTACAAGCGTTGCGGAACTGCGGTTCTCTTGCGGCAGCGGCGGCCACGCTGCACCAGACCCAGTCTGCCCTTTCTCACCAGTTCAGCGATCTGGAACAACGCCTCGGCTTTCGTCTTTTTGTGCGTAAGAGCCAGCCTTTGCGCTTTACGCCGCAGGGTGAAATTCTGCTGCAACTGGCAAATCAGGTACTGCCGCAGATCGCCAGCGCGCTGCAGTCCTGCAACGAGCCGCAGCAAACCAAACTGCGTATTGCCATTGAGTGCCATAGCTGTATTCAGTGGCTGACCCCCGCGCTTGAGAACTTCCGCCAGAAGTGGCCGCAGGTGGAGATGGACTTTACATCCGGCGTGACCTTTGACCCGCAGCCGTCGCTTCAGCAGGGCGAGCTGGATCTGGTGATGACGTCAGATATTCTGCCGCGCAGCGGCCTGCACTATTCGCCGATGTTTGATTATGAAGTGCGCCTGGTGCTGGCCCCGGACCATCCGCTGGCCAGTAAAACGCGCATCACGCCGGAAGATCTGGCGACAGAAACGCTGCTGATTTATCCCGTGCAGCGCAGTCGCCTGGATATCTGGCGTCACTTCCTGCAGCCCGCTGGGATTAGCCCACAGCTGAAAAGCGTAGATAACACGTTGCTGTTGATACAGATGGTGGCGGCCAGAATGGGCATCGCGGCATTGCCGCACTGGGTGGTGGAGAGTTTTGAACGCCAGGGTCTGGTGGTGACCAAAACCCTGGGTGAAGGACTGTGGAGCAGGCTGTACGCCGCCGTGCGCGATGGCGAGCAGCGTCAGCCGATTACGGAAGCGTTTATTCGCTCAGCGCGGAACCACGCGTGCGACCATCTTCCGTTTGTGCGGAGCGCGGAGCGACCCAACGGCGATGTACCCACAGCGAAGCCAGGATCACCGCTCCCCCAATAAGGAAACTCGGCCAGTGCGGCTGTTGCTGCCAGATGGCGAGATTGACCAGCAGCCCTGCCGGGACATGCACGTTATTCATGATCCCCAGCGTACCGGCGTCTACCTGCGTAGCGCCGTAGTTCCACATGAAGTATCCCAGCCCGGAAGCCACCACGCCCAGCCAGACCAGAACGCTCCACTGCACGGTGGTAGTCGGCAGTTTTTGCGGGTTGCCGAGCATAAACCACGCCACCACCGCGACAATCGCAGCCCCCATATAGAACCAGGCGAACGCGTTGTGCTGCGGCATCGGACGAGTCTCCATCAGCCGTTTGTATCCCACCATGCCGATGGCGAAGCTGATATTGGCGAGCTGGACGAACATCAGCCCTGTCCAGAAGTGATCGCTTACCTTGTCATAGCGAATAATCGCCGCCCCAAGCACTGCCAGCGCCGCACTTAAAAGATATCCCCAGCGCAGACGACGCTTGCTGAGCAGGTCGTAGATCAGGGTGATGTAGAGCGGCGTGAGCACGGTGAACAGCAGGAATTCCGAGACAGACAGATAAACGTAAGCCCGGAAGCTGAACAGGTACATGATGCCGAGCTGCATCGCGCCCACCAGCATATAAAGCAGTATCGTTTTCAACGATTGTCCGCGCGCGCGCAGAAACGGCAGGAACACCAGCGCCGCCAGCCCCACGCGCATCAGCACCGAGAAGTAGCTGTCGACCGATCCAGCAAGGTATTCGCCAATCAGGCTGAAGGAGAAGGCCCACAGGATAGTGGTGATAATGAGTAGCGCCACAATGCTTGTCTCTCAGAAAGAAGGACAGGCATTGTAGCGAACTCTTTAGTTGACAACTGAACAATAATTAATCAAATGAAGATTATTCAAGGAACAGTTTGCGCAGGTACTTAGGCACAGCGTTATCGCCGTTAGTGCCGATCACTTCCAGCTCCGGGTGCAGGTCTTTCAGACGCTGGTGCGCGTTCTCCATGATGCAGCCTTTGCCCGCCATGGAGAGCATCTCAGCGTCGTTCATGCCGTCTCCAAACGCGATGCAGTCTTTCAGCTCAAAGCCCAGACGTTTAGCCACCGCTTCCAGCGCGTGACCTTTGGAGACGCCACCGGCCATCACTTCCAGGCAGGTCAGCGTGGAGAAGCTCACGTTAACGCGGTCGCCCCAGCGAGCGTTGATCGCTTGCTCCAGCGGCAGCAGCGCTTCATGGCTTTCGCAGGTGAAGAACACCTTACTGATCCCTTCCGGCTCCAGCAGGCCAGGCTCGTACAGTGAGTACTGGAATACGGCTTCCTTGAAAAAGCGCATCTCATCCGGGCGGTGGCGGTTCATAAACCACTCGTCATCGCGATAAACGTTGGTGACGATATCCGGGTTATTGTGCACCACGCCGAACAGATCGGCGGCAATATCGCGGTCCAGATTGTGGGTAAAAATCAGGTTACCATCCGTGTCGTGCACGCGCGCACCGTTGGAGGTGATCATGTACGATTTGATTTCCAGATTATCGCGGATCTGCCCCACGTCCACGTGGTGGCGACCGGTGGCAAACACGAAGTTCACGCCACGGGCAGTCAGGAGTTTTAATGTCTCTTTCGCGTAAGGCGAGAGGGTGTGGTCGGGGGAAAGCAGCGTGCCATCTAAGTCAGATGCAACAACCTGGTACATAGGGAAATTTAACCTCTGGTGAATATCAATTATGCCTGTTGAAAAATTCAACAATGGCGTTAAGCGCGACTGAGCGCATAGCGTCCTTTTCAAAAAGGATCTCATGGTACGCGCCGTTGATGACCAGCGGTTTTCCCCCTTCACAAGGGTGACCGGCGGCAGCGCGCAGTTCACAATAGCGGTCATGCATGCGGTTATCCACCACACGCTCTTCCTCCGCCTGAATCAGAAGCGTCGGCGTGTCATCATCGCCTACGCCCGCCAGCACCTGCTCACCGGCATGAATACCTTCCCGCACCCAGTGCCAGGTCGGGCCGCCAACGCGCAAGCGCGGTTCATCGGCATAAAAGCGCAGGTTGCGGCGATAGCGCTGCCGACTGTGGGTCAGAACGTTGATGGCGAACGGCAATGCGCGCCAGCGCCCGGTACCGATGGCATAGCCTTCACGAATGCGCTGATGGCCCTCAGCCCAGTCGAGAAGATGGCGCACCATCCAATCGGGAAAACGAATGACAATACCGTACATCGGTGCGGTGAGCGCAATGGCGTCGCACTGGTGCTCATACCGCTGCAAAAACAGTGTCGAAATGGCACCGCCCATGGAGTGCGCAAGGATATACCGCTTGCGCCAAGGGCCAGGCTGCACTTCCTGCTGCCAGAACGCTGCAAAATCGTCGACGTAATCGCTGAAGTTATCCACGTGCCCACGGTGCGTATCCGGCAGCATACGACCGGACAACCCCTGTCCACGGTGGTCGATGATCAGCACGTCGAACCCCATATGGACCAGGTCGTAAGCCAGTTCGGCATATTTAACGTAGCTTTCAATGCGTCCGGGGCAGACGACAATCACACGGTCATTTTTTTCATTGCGGAAACGAACGAAGCGCACCGGGATGCCCCCGACGCCCGTAAACTCATCTTCCTCACGCTGCCGCCAGAAATCGGTCAGCGGCCCCATAGAGAAAGCAGCAAAAGCGTTTTCTCGTGTTTCCCAGTCCTTTTTCTGCTGAAACATTGGGTTTCCACTCACGTAATCCAGGGAATATCGTTTTTTTCGTCACTGGTCACAAAATGACGCAATAATAGCGTATTGTGGCATAAAAATAGACGGTTCGCGAGTTTCAAATGACCTTCGAATGGTGGTTCGCCTACCTGCTGACATCCATTATCCTCAGCCTTTCACCGGGCTCGGGTGCCATTAACACCATGACCACCTCCATCAATCACGGCTATCGCGGTGCGGCGGCATCCATCGCCGGTTTGCAGACCGGGCTGGGCATTCATATCGTCCTGGTCGGAATTGGTCTGGGGACCCTGTTCTCCCGCTCGGTGCTGGCGTTTGAAGTGCTGAAATGGGCCGGTGCGGCATATCTGATTTGGCTCGGCATCCAGCAGTGGCGCGCGGCAGGCTCCATCAACCTCAACACGCTCGCTCAGACGCAAAACCGAGGCCATCTGTTTAAGCGCGCGGTCTTCGTCAACCTGACCAACCCGAAGAGCATCGTTTTCCTCGCCGCGCTGTTCCCGCAGTTTATCGTGCCGCACCAGCCGCAGGTGATGCAGTACGTGGTGCTGGGAGCGACCACCATTATTGTCGATATCATCGTGATGATTGGCTATGCGACGCTGGCGCAGCGAATTGCGGCGTGGATCAAAGGGCCTAAGCAGATGAAGGCCCTGAATAAAGTCTTTGGTTCGCTGTTTATGCTGGTTGGCGCGCTGCTTGCGTCAGCGCGTCATGCTTAGCGAGAGATGATGAGATGAATGCCGAAGCCGGCGAACAGCGCGCCGGCGAAGCCGTCGATCCACTTCGCAATGCGCTGGTAGCCACGGCGCATTGCCGGTAAAGCGAACAGGCTGGCCACGATGGTAAACCAGGCAAAGGTTTCAACGACGATCAGCAGGAAGATACCCCAGCGCGCGCCCGCGCCAACGCTATCACCGACAAACAGCGAGAACACGGAGCCGAAATAGATAATCGCTTTCGGGTTCGCCAGGTTGGTCAGCAGCCCTTTCACAAAGCTGCGTCCGCCCGTTGCCAGCTCCACCTTTGGCTCTTCCGGCTTTTTCTCTTCTTTCTTCAGCGCCCCGCGCAGCATCTGGTAGCCCATCCAGCAGAGGTACAGCCCACCGCCGACCATAATGATGTTATGCAGCCAGGCCATCTTCGCCAGGATCAGGTTCAGACCGAGCAGTGCGACTGCCGCCCAGACCATGACGCCCATGGTAATACCGAGCACGCCCATCATCGCCTCTTTGCGGGAGCGGCTGACGGCGGTTTGCGACACGAAGAAAAAGTCAGGGCCTGGGCTCATCAGCGCAACGATGTGCACCAATGCCACGGTGAGAAATAGCATTAACATAATTAGCTCGCGGGGAAATAATGTAGTGAGTCACCATCCTGGCACTTTTTCGCCCGGCTGACTACTCCTCGTCATCACCATCGGCGTGAGAGCGGATGAGCGCCATAAACTCTTTCCCGAAGCGCTCCAGCTTGCGCGTGCCGACGCCGTTGACGCTCAGCATCTCGCTCGCGCTGAGCGGCATCTGCTCGGCCATCTCAATCAGCGTCGCGTCGTTGAACACCACGTAAGGCGGGATGTTTTCTTCGTCGGCAATCGCCTTACGCAGCTTGCGCAGTTTGGCGAACAGCTTGCGGTCGTAGTTGCCGCCGTAGGATTTTTGCATCACGCGCGGCTTCAGGGCGATGACGCGTGGAACGGCCAGTTTCAGTTCAACTTCACCGCGCAGCACCGGACGCGCGGCTTCGGTAAGCTGCAACGCAGAGTGCTGGGCAATGTTTTGCGTGGCAAAGCCAAGGTGGATCAGCTGGCGAATGATACTCACCCAGTGCTCGTGGCTCTGCTCTTTACCGATGCCGTAAACCGGCAGCTTGTCGTGGCCCATATCGCGGATACGCTGGTTATTCGCCCCGCGCAGCACTTCCACCACGTAGCCCATACCAAAGCGTTGATTGACGCGCCCAATGGTTGAGAGCGCTTTACGCGCGTCCATCAGACCATCGTACTGCTTCGGCGGATCAAGGCAAATATCGCAGTTGCCGCACGGCTCCTGTCGCCCTTCACCAAAGTAGTTGAGCAGCACCAGACGGCGGCAGGTTTGCGCTTCGGCAAACGCGCCCATCGCGTTGAGCTTGTGACGCTCGATATCCTGCAGCTGTCCCTGCGGTTTCTCTTCCAGACAGCGGCGCAGCCACGCCATGTCCGCCGGATCGTAAAACAGCATCGCTTCCGCAGGCAGCCCGTCACGCCCGGCGCGACCGGTTTCCTGATAGTAGGATTCGATATTGCGCGGGATGTCGAAGTGCACAACAAAGCGCACATTGGGCTTGTTGATGCCCATCCCGAACGCCACCGTCGCGACCACGATTTGAAGGTCGTCGCGCTGGAATTTCTCCTGCACGTCGGCGCGGATGTGGTTCTCCAGTCCGGCGTGATACGCGGCGGCGCTAAAGCCGCGGTTTTGCAGACGCGCGGCGGTGTCTTCCACCTTCGCACGGCTGTTGCAGTAGATGATGCCGGACTTGCCGCGCTGCTCCTGCACATAGCGCAAGAGCTGATCCAGCGGCTTGAATTTTTCCATCAGCATGTAGCGGATGTTCGGGCGGTCGAAGCTGCTGACCTGAATGTAGGGGTCGTTCAGCCCGAGCAGACGAACGATATCCAGGCGTGTAGTGTCATCCGCCGTGGCGGTAAGCGCCATAAACGGCAGCTCGGGGAAGCGCTGACGCAGCTGGCCGAGGGCGGCATATTCCGGGCGGAAATCGTGTCCCCACTGGGAGATACAGTGCGCTTCATCCACCGCCAGCAGCACCGGGTTCCAGTGCGCGAGATGGTCGAGAAAGTTATCCAGCATCAGGCGTTCCGGCGCGATATACAGCAGGCGAATCTGTCCGGTGCGGCAACCCGCCATCACCTCTTGCTGCTGCTCGCGGGTCTGCGTGGAGTTAAGACAGGCGGCCGCCACGCCGTTGGCGAGCAGCTGGTCGACCTGGTCTTTCATCAGAGAAATGAGGGGGGATACCACGACCGTCAGGCCGTTCAGCACCAGCGCAGGCACCTGATAGCAGAGGGATTTCCCGCCGCCGGTCGGCATCACCACCAGGCAATCGCGGCCTTCCAGCACGGTTTCAATGATGGTTTCCTGGCCGGGGCGGAACTGCTGGTAGCCAAAGGTTTCATGCAAAACCTGTTTAGCCAGCGATTCCTGATTCAATACTTCCGCCTGCGCCACGTTAACCCCATATGCCAGAAATGAAACAGGCGCTATTTTCAGCGCCTGAGAAAGAAACTTCAACGTTTAACGCAAAAACATTCGAGCGACCTAGAAAATATCGTTCAGCATAACGCCCACACCCACACGGGTCTGGTTGAAGTTATAATCGATAAGCGACTCGCCGTAACCGCTGTACACCTGCGTATAAAGACGCACATGTTTCGTCACCGGGTAGCTCAGGCCAACCTCAGCACCACCGTAGCCGGTGTTCCAGTTGTACTGGCCTTTCGCGCTCAGCACGGCATCACCCAGCTGATAGCCAATCTTGAGCTGGTAGTAGCCCATGTATTTGGTGATATCCGGGTTGTCATCGGTGCTGCCCACCACGTACCACGGCTTAACTTCTACCATCCAGTTACCGTTCTGCGCCATCAGGCGCGTATAGGCACGGTTCCAGCTGCGCGAGGTTGGGTCGGAACGTCCGTTGGAATCGTGGTTAAACCCCACCTCGACGTCACGCAGCGTCCAGCCAGCAAATTCGTAATCCGTTGCGAAGCCGAGGAACAGCTGCGGCTCATAGTTGGTTTCACGGAACGGCGAGGACTCACCGCTGTTGGAGAGCTGCCACCAGGACTTTTGGGTGTATGACGCACCGAGCACCGAGTTCGGCCCAAGAATGCCTCGCCAGAACGGGAACGCGAGGCTGAGCTGGAACTTCACCTCATCTTTACGCGCATTATCGGACCAGTTATAGGAACTTATCGCCTCTTTGTTGAGATCGCTGGTCTGGGTATAGATCACGTAGTTGGTGTCATACGGGTACAGTGTGAACGGATTCTCATGCTCCTGAAGCATATTGGCGATGATGCTGCCGCGCACTGCGGGGGCATCGTGCACTTCTTTGACGGTTGCTTCTTGCGCATATGCTGTGAGGGGCAGCGAAACCGCCGCCAGTAACCAACCCAGATACGTCCGCATCGGTGGTGTTCTCCTGAAAGGGTGATATTTAATGAATAGTTTTGTCCGGGCATTCTACAGACTTCTGCAGCAACTTCCGCCTCCTCGTTTCTGAAAGTGGAAATCCTTATTGTTGAGGCATAAAATCAACATTTTGTTAACAACAAGGATGCAACCCCTCATGTCAGCCACGCTTACCGCCGAAGAAACGTTAAAACTCGTGGGCGAGATTTTTGTGTACCACATGCCGTTTAACCGCGCGCTGGGGCTGGAACTGGAGCGATACGAGAAAGACTTTGCCCAGCTCAGCTTTAATAATCAGCCAATGATGGTAGGCAACTGGGCGCAAAGTATTTTGCACGGTGGGGTAATTGCCTCCGCGCTGGACGTGGCGGCGGGGCTGGTCTGCGTCGGCAGCACGCTGACGCGCCATGACACCATCAATGAAGAGGAGCTCCGCCAGCGTCTTTCGCGGATGGGCACTATCGATTTACGCGTCGACTATCTGCGCCCTGGACGGGGTAATCGCTTTACCTGTACCAGCAGCCTGCTGCGCGCGGGCAACAAAGTCGCGGTAGCGCGCGTTGAGTTGCATAACGAAGAACAGGTTTATATCGCCAGCGCAACCGCCACTTATATGGTGGGTTAAGGCGATAAAAACGGGTAAAATTAATTCACTCTTTTGTAACGGATTTTCCCGATGGATGCTAAACAGACGCGGCAGGGCGTTTTACTCGCCCTTGCCGCTTATTTTATTTGGGGTATCGCACCGGCGTACTTCAAATTTATCGCCTATGTACCGGCCGACGAGATCCTCACCCACCGCGTCATCTGGTCGTTCTTCTTTATGATTGCGCTGATGAGCGTCAGCCGTCAGTGGTCCGGCGTCAAAACGCTGCTGCAAACCCCTAAAAAGGTCTTCCTGCTGGCGCTTTCTGCGGTACTGATCGGCGGCAACTGGCTGCTGTTCATTTGGGCGGTGAATAACCATCACATGCTTGAAGCGAGCCTGGGATACTTTATTAACCCGCTGGTGAACATTGTGCTGGGGATGATTTTCCTCGGCGAACGCTTTCGCCGGATGCAGTGGGTAGCGGTCATTCTGGCTTTCTGCGGCGTGCTGGTGCAGCTGTGGACCTTCGGCTCTCTGCCGATTATTGCCCTCGGTCTGGCGTTCAGCTTTGCGTTCTATGGGCTGGTACGTAAGAAGATTGCGGTGGAAGCGCAGACCGGGATGCTGTTTGAAACCCTGTGGCTGCTGCCGGTAGCGGCAATTTATCTGTTTGGCATCGCCGACAGCGCCACCAGCCACATGGGCAGCAACCCGTGGTCGCTGAACCTGATGCTGATGGCCGCGGGCGTGGTGACCACCATTCCGCTGCTGTGCTTCACCGGCGCGGCGACGCGCCTGCGTCTCTCCACGCTGGGCTTCTTCCAGTACATTGGCCCGACGCTGATGTTCCTGCTGGCAGTGGTGTTTTACGGGGAAGTGCCGGGTGCGGATAAGATGGTGACCTTCGCCTTTATCTGGGTGGCGCTGGCAATTTTCGTTGCCGATGCAATTTATACCCAGCGCAGGGTGCGCAAAGGGTTGTAATGTTGCCCTCACCCCAACCCTC
>NZ_GL890773.1:49543-66090 GCF_000211415.1 Enterobacter mori LMG 25706
GGGTAAGCGCAGCGCCACCCGCCAGATTTTTACAGCCAGTTCCGACGCTTGAAATAGAGATACGGCGCCAGCCCGGCGAGGATCATGAAGATAATCGCCCCCGGGTAGCCAAAGCTCCACTTCAGCTCCGGCATAAACTCAAAGTTCATCCCATAGCTGGATGCCACCAGCGTCGGCGGCAGGAACACCACGGATACCACCGAGAAGATCTTGATGATGCGGTTCTGCTCGATGTTGATAAAGCCCATCGCCGCCTGCATCAGGAAGTTCACCTTCTGGAACAGGGATTCGTTGTGCGGCAGCAGGGATTCGATATCTCGTAAGATCTCACGCGCCTGCTCCAGCTGACCGCCCGGCAGACGTGCTTTACGCACCAGGAAGTTCAGCGCACGCTGGGTATCCATCAGACACAAACGCACTTTCCAGCCGATATCTTCCTGCTCCGCCAGCGTCGAAAGCGCTTCGTCATATTCATCGCCCTGATGGCCTTCCATGATCACGCGGCTCAGCTTTTCCAGGTCGCTGTAGATGTTCTCAATTTCGTCCGCCAGCTGTTCAATTTTGGTTTCGAACAGATCGAGCAGCAGCTCGTAAGCATTACCGTCCACCATCGCCTGGCTACGGGCGCGCATGCGGTAGAGACGAAACGCAGGCAGTTCGCGCTCGCGCAGGGTAAACAGACGACCATCGCGGATGGTAAACGCCACGGTGGAGTTACCCGCGTGGTCATCAGCGTCTTCAAAGAAGAAGAAGGAGTGAATGTGCAGACCGTCTTCATCTTCAAAAAAACGTGCGGATGCTTCGATGTCTTCCAGTTCAGGACGCGTTGCCAGGCTTTGCCCCAGCTCAGATTGTACGCGAAGGCGCTCATCGTCGTCCGGCTCGACCAGATCCACCCATACGGCATCAACGAGGGGCTGTGACTCTTCGGCTTCAAGCCGAGTCAGTCGGTTATTTTCGAGTTGAAATGCGCTCAACATGACCGGGACTCCCAATGCAAAAAATATCGGACAGTTCGGTGGGCACACAGAAACAATTTGGGTTTCAGACCATTAAACAGCCTGACTCAGCGCGACGGGGATAATCCAGTCGCTGACAACCACTAAGGCCATCAGCAAGGGGAGATAGCCTTAGGAGTTGTTCCTGGATGACAGGGAATTGAGCCAGTATCTACTGGGTGTGTCCAAGGCGAATGTCCTCTTAGCGTAATCGTGCGCGCCTGTTACGCCAGCAGTAACTGTGGCGTCAACACGCAACGGAACGCTGAAGGGCATTAATTGACCTTCAGCCTATAAGGTTAGCAGATTATTACAAAATAATGATATTTTTCTGAAAGTTACACGGTTTCCAGCCTGGCGTAAGCAGCCACCAGCCATTTGATCCCCTGGCCCTGGAACGCCACCTGTAAGCGGCTGTGTTCACCGCTACCTTCGAGGTTCACGATGGTGCCTTCACCAAATTTCGAATGACGCACGCGCTGGCCCAGCTTGTAGCCGGTATCGGTTTCAGCGATGGGTGAACCCATACGTTGATGGTTGACCGGACGGCTGATGCTTGCCCGCAGACGCACCTCTTCCACGCACTCTTCCGGCAGCTCGCCGATGAAGCGCGACGGACGGTGATAAACCTCTTTGCCGTACAGACGGCGGGTTTCGGCGTAGGTCAGCGTTAGCTTTTGCATCGCACGGGTCACGCCCACGTAGGCCAGACGACGCTCTTCTTCCAGACGCCCGCCTTCATCCAGCGACATCTGGCTCGGGAACATCCCCTCTTCCATCCCAACGATAAACACCTGCGGGAACTCCAGACCTTTGGCGGAGTGCAGGGTCATCAGCTGAACCGCATCCTGCCAGGTATCCGCCTGCCCTTCTCCCGCTTCCAGCGCGGCGTGGGACAAAAACGCCTGCAGCGGCATCAGGTCTTCGTCTTCTTCGTTGTAGCTGAACTGGCGCGTTGCCGTCACCAGTTCCTCTAAGTTCTCAATACGGGTCTGGCCCTTCTCGCCTTTTTCCTGCTCGTACATGATGCGCAGGCCGGAGTCTTTAATCACCCGGTCAGTCTGCACGTGCAGCGGCATATCGGCCGTTTCCTGCGCCAGCGCGTCAATCAGTTCGAGGAAGCGCTGTAATGCGCTGGCGGCACGTCCGGCGAGGGCTTTTTCCTGCAGCAGCTCGCGGCATGCCTGCCATAGCGTAAGCTGGCGGTCACGCGAGGCCTGGCGCACCACGTCCAGCGTGCGGTCACCGATGCCGCGCGTCGGCGTGTTCACCACGCGCTCAAACGCCGCATCGTCGTTGCGGTTGGCGATCAGGCGCAGATACGAGAGCGCATCCTTGATCTCCTGACGTTCGAAGAAGCGCATCCCGCCGTAAATGCGGTACGGCATGCTCACCTGCAGCAGCGCCTCTTCCAGCACGCGCGACTGGGCGTTGCTGCGGTAGAGAATGGCGCACTGCTCCAGGGCGCCGCCGTTGTCCTGCCAGGTTTTGATGCGGTTCACCACGAAGCGGGCTTCGTCGAGCTCGTTGAAGGCGCAGTAAATCGAAATCGGTTCGCCGTCGACGCCGTCGGTCCACAGCTTTTTACCCAAACGCCCGTTGTTGTTTTCGATCAGGGCGTTAGCCGCGCTGAGGATATTGTTCGTCGAGCGGTAGTTCTGCTCCAGACGGATGGTTTCCGCGCCGGGGAAGTCCTTGAGGAAGCGCTGGATGTTCTCCACCTGCGCCCCGCGCCAGCCGTAGATCGACTGGTCATCATCGCCTACGATCATTACCTTGCCGGTATCACCGGCCAGCAGGCGGATCCACGCGTACTGGATGTTGTTGGTATCCTGGAATTCGTCCACCAGGATATTGGTGAAGCGTTCACGATAGTGCTGCAGGATGTGCGGCTTGTTGAGCCACAGCTCGTGGGCGCGCAGCAGCAGCTCGGCGAAATCCACCAGACCGGCGCGATCGCACGCTTCCTGATAGGCCTTGTAGACGTTCTGCCAGGTCTGCTCGACCGGGTTGCCGAAGCTCTGAATGTGGTGCGGGCGCAGCCCTTCATCTTTCTGGCCGTTGATGTACCACATCGCCTGACGCGGCGGCCACTGCTTCTCGTCGAGGTTCATCGCCTTGATCAGGCGCTTCAGCAGGCGCAACTGGTCTTCGCTGTCGAGGATCTGGAAATCCTGTGGCAGGTTGGCGTCCATATGGTGCGCGCGCAGCAGGCGGTGCGCCAGGCCGTGGAAGGTGCCAACCCACATACCGCCCTGGCTGGTGCCCATCAGCTGTGCGATACGGTGACGCATCTCCGCCGCCGCCTTGTTGGTAAACGTGACCGCCATGATGGAGTACGGCGAGCAGTTCTCCACGCTCTGCAACCAGGCAATACGGTGAACCAGCACGCGCGTCTTTCCACTGCCCGCTCCAGCCAGCACCAGCATATTGGTGCGCGAGGCCGCTACGGCTTCACGCTGTTTGTCATTAAGGCTGTCGAGCAGGTAAGAAACGTCCATTGGCACCGTCACATAGTATTCAGGAACACAGCAAAACGCCCGGTGGCGCTTCGCTTACCGGGCCTACAACTGCAAAACCCTGGTAATTTATACAATATTACTGGTGATTATATCAGCGTCGTGAGGGATGCCAACCGCGAAATTTCCACGTGCGGCAGAAGACGGCTATCCTTCGTGGTCATCAGGTCGGCGTTTTCTGGCTTGATCCAGCAGGCCTGCATGCCGCAGCGAATGGCACCCGCTACATCCGTGGTCAGATCGTCGCCCACGTGCAAAATTTCACCAAGCGGCAGGTTCATTTTTTCCGCAGCCAGATGGTACATATCGCTGAACGGCTTCGAGCGCCCGTGCGGGCCCGCGCGCAGCACGAACTCAAAGTAATCGCCGAGGCCAAACAGTTCAGGCTGGGCGTTACCGTTAGTGATGGCCACCAGCGGCCACTTTTCGGCAAGCTTCGCCAGCGTATCGTGGGTCTCCTGCGGCACGTCGATACGGCTACGCCATTTGGCGAAGTTTTCCATTGCCGCTTCGGCACCGATGGCCGCGTCCTGTACGCTCAGGCCCACGTTGAGCATCGCCTGCTCAACCGCACGACGACGCCATTCGGTCACGTCGTGGTAAATGTCCGGCTCGGTCTCCCGCAGGGACTGACGCAGGGTCTGAAAATCCTTGTTCTGCATCGCTTTCAGCGCGGGATGGTAGTTCTGCACAAACGCCAGCGACTCCTGCTCAGTACGCAGGATCACCTCACGGTTGTCATAAAGGGTGTCATCAAGGTCAAACGTCAGGGCCGAGATCTGACCGAGTGGGCGGTAAAAACGCATTATTTCCCCCGTTTGGCGCGTGGATGCGCCGCGTCATACACCGAGGCAAGGTGTTGGAAGTCTAAGTGGGTATAGATTTGAGTGGTCGACAGATTTGCGTGGCCAAGCAGTTCCTGCACGCCGCGCAGATCGCCGCTGGATTCCAGCATGTGGGTGGCGAACGAGTGGCGCAGCTTGTGCGGGTGAACGTGGCTGTTTAGCCCCTGCTTGATGCCCCACTCCGCAAAGCGCTTCTGCACGTTACGCGCCGAGATCCGCTTGCCGAGCTTTGATAAAAACAGCGCATTCTCCTCTGCGCCAAACAGCCCGCGCAGATCCAGCCAGTGCTCAATCCAGGAAACCGCGTTGCGGCCAATCGGCAGACGGCGTTCTTTGCTGCCCTTGCCCATGACCCACACTTCGCCGGATTCCAGATCGAGATGCTTTAAATCAAGGTTCACCAGCTCAGAGAGACGCAGGCCCGCACCGTACATCACCTCCAGCATCGCGCGGTCGCGCACAGCCAGCGGATCGTTAAGGTCGATATCCAGCAGGCGATTTACGTCGTCGACGTCGATATTTTTCGGCAGATGGCGAGGGGCTTTTGGCGTGGCGATGCCTTTCGCCGGGTTGGCTTTTAAACCGCCCTGGCTCACCAGCCAGTCGAAGAAACTGCGCAGAGCAGAAAGCCTGAGCGCCAGGCTCGCCGGGCTGAGGTTTTTTTTACGGCTACGCACAACGAACCCGCGCACCGTGGCAGCATCACATTGTTGCCAGCTTTTCAGGCCGATCTCGTCGGCAATCTGGATGATGGCATCAAGCTGACGCTGATAGTTAAGCAGCGTTATGGGGCTGAGCTGACGTTCCACGCCCAGATAGCGCAGAAAGCGCGTGACGTCAGCGGCGAGTGCATCTGTCATACGCGCTCAATCCAGCGCTCCAGCAGCTCAGGTAGCATCAGGGCGATTTCCTGCAGCAGGTGCGTACCCTGCCCCTGCTCATAATGATGTGCGTCACGGCTGGTAAATAACATCACGCCCAGATCGCCATCGCGCCCCATCAACGACATCGCCACCGAGCCAATCGCTTTGGCTTCCGGCAACACGACCAGCAGCTCAGGCCCGTTTAGCGGCCCGAGATAGTGCTGCTCACGGCCCAGACGCTGAATGCGCAGAGGCTCAAACGCCTGGCGGCTCAGCGACAGATGGGTAAACCCGGACGGCGCACCAATGCGCCAGCGGTCCGGGAAGAGGCGAATCGTCGCGCCAGCCAGCCCAAGCTCACGCGCCCAGCGGTGGAAGCGGCTGAGGAACTCTTCAAGGCTGTGCGCCGAGGCCAGACGCGCCTGCAGGTGCAGCAGACGATAAAACAGGCTCTCGTTATTGCTGGCCTGCTCCATCAACAGCGTCATGTTCTCTTCAAGCTGATTGATGTGCTTGCGCGAGCGCGCCATGTGCCATTCGACCAGCGACACGGTTTCACGAACCGGATGCGGAACGCGCATCTGTTCAACAACGCGTGCATTGCGGATAAAAAACTCAGGATTGTTCAGCAGGTAATCAACAACAGCGCTGTCATCCAGTTCCGTCATTATTTCCTGCAGTTCTTCCCCTGGTTGTTTCATAGATGGATAAACCCGTCATAAACATGTGTCGCCGGGCCCGTCATATACAGTGGATGACCCGGTCCTTTCCAGGCGATATCAAGCCGACCGCCCGGTAACTCCACGCGAACCTCTTCTGCCAGTAACCCCTGAGAGATGCCCACAGCAACTGCAGCACAGGCACCGCTTCCGCAGGCCTGGGTTTCGCCCGCGCCGCGCTCGTAAACCCGCAGACGGATGTGCTCACGCTTCACCACCTGCATAAAACCGATGTTCGCGCGCTCCGGGAAACGTTCGTGGCTTTCCAGCACCGGACCGAGCGTTTCAACCGCGGCGGTTTGCACATCATCAACCTGAATCACACAGTGAGGGTTACCCATCGAGACGACGCCGCACAATACTGTCTGCTCGGCCGCACGCATAATATAGGTCTTTTCCGCTTTGTTTGCGCGGAACGGTACGGCGGAAGGCTCGAAGTTTGGCTCGCCCATATTCACGCGTACCAGTTCGTCATCGGTCACGCTGAGCACCATACGGCCGTTCGCAGTACTGACGCGAATATCGCGCTTGTTGGTCAGCCCTTTCAGGCGGACAAAGCGGGCAAAACAGCGCGCGCCGTTGCCGCACTGGTTAACTTCGCTGCCGTCAGCGTTAAAAATGCGGTAGTGGAAATCAAGATCGGGATCGTAAGGCGGCTCGACCACCAGCAGCTGATCGAACCCCACGCCCACGTGCCGATCCGCCAGGCGGCGAATCAGCTCCGGGGAGAAAAACACATTCTGCGTTACCGCGTCGACGACCATAAAATCGTTGCCAAGGCCATGCATTTTAGAGAACTGCATCATTTGCTCCATTGCGCGGGTACAGAACGTAATCTGTCAGAGATTAACCTGAGTCGGGCCACCGTTATCGCCGCGATCGTTAGTATCTGGCGTAGTTGACTCAATGCCGCTTTGCACCGGTTTCGTTGGCGGCGGTGCGTTTTTATCCTCTGGCGGGAAGTACAACGGTCCTTTCAGTCCACAACCCGTCAGGCTAAACAGCGTGACGAGAACGGCAAGCGTTCGGAAGACGTTTTTCATTATCAAGTTGCTCGTAAGTTCAAATCTGTTTCTATCATCGCAGGAGAAGACACAAAAGCAAGAGTTTGCCGCTTTCCTGCAACGGGAATTATTTAGCGTTATACTGCCGCCATCACGAAAAACAGGAACAAAACCATGAATGACAGTGAATTCCATCGCCTTGCCGACACCCTGTGGATGACCATCGAAGAGCGCCTGGACGACTGGGACGGCGACAGCGATATCGATTGTGAAATAAACGGCGGTATCCTGACCTTAAGCTTTGAAAACGGCAGCAAAATTATTATTAACCGCCAGGAGCCGCTTCACCAGGTGTGGCTGGCGGCCAAACAGGGCGGCTATCACTTCGATCTGAAAGACGGGGAATGGGTCTGCGACCGTAGCGGCGTACAGTTCTGGGATCTGCTGGAACAGGCGGCGACCGCGCAGGCGGGTGAGGCAGTGAGTTTCAGGTAGTTTTGTTGCCGGGTGGCGGCTACAGCGACTCGGACCGTAGGCCGGGTAAGCGTTAGCGCCACCCGGCGAAAAGGCTCAGGAGAAATACTGCTGCAACAGCGGCGCGGTATCCTGATTCGCCGGCGCGGCAGGCGTTACGGCCTGGGTCCGGAACGGGATCACCTGCGTACGACCATCGACGTTCACAATCTGATAGAACTGCGGCAGGTTGAAGTTAATGAAGCTTGAGCCGTAGGTAAAACGGTCGTGCGAAGAGGAATAGAAGCGGCTGACATCGCGCACCAGCTCCTCTTTACTGCCTTCACAGTGGTGATACACCTCGGCGCGGTTAGTCTCATCAAGGATGTAGATATTGAAACCGGCATCCTCACCTGACTCTTCGAAGAAGAACTGAATAATCCCTTCGCTCGCAAAACCATCCACCACCTGCGGCAGCTTAACGTGGTTGGTTTCAACCTGCACCGACAGGCCATGTAGCTTGTTGTGTGAAATCGCGCCGTAGAACTCAATGGCATTTTCCAGCTTCTGTACTGACACGTTCAGGCGCTCGAAGAACAGCCCCCAGGTCTGGCCGGAGACGCGCAGCGCTTTAAAGCGCCCGGTTTCGTGACGGGTGCTGGAAAGACGCAGTTCGATGCACTCAGAGACCAGCTGCTGCACGCGGGTACGAATCAAACCGCGCAGGTGCTGGCTGTAGCAGAACACTTCGACGCTGTCCGGTGGCGCGGCGTCCTGGTGCATCTTGCCAAGAATGGTTTTCAGCGCTTCGATCATCGCCTGCTCGCCGTTGAAGTGCAGGGTACGTACTTCATTCCACGAGTTGCGGTACAGCAGGTCTACGCTGCCCACCAGGCAGTTTTGCTGCTCGCCAAAGCTGAAGACGTCCAGCTTGCGGAAGTCAAAATGGACCACCTGATTGCGGAAGGCCGCCGTCGGGTCGTACTCCAGGTTGACGATAATCGCCAGATGGCGAATCTCGCATGGGCTGTAGAGCGCTTTTGGCGTTGGCGCAGGCAGACGCAGCGGGAAGTGGTGCGAGACGTCAGCGACCATCTCCTGCAGCTTGGCTAAATCAACCACATCGTTGCCTTTGATAAACAGACGCGTGCGCGAGGTCAGCAGGCCGTTAAACCAGGCCCAGGCCACCAGCTTGTTCAGGTAGCGGTTATACTCCAGCGGCTGATGGCTGATGATCGAATCCATGCTTGGGGCACGGTTGTACAGATACCACCCGGTGCGGTTTGCGCGGCCCGGTGGCACAAAGATAAAGGTCAGGTTCGGCTCTGACAGGTCAGGTGAAATCTGCGGGTTCACCAGGGTGACTTTACCCGGCAGCGCTTCAAACGCGGCGTACAGCTTGCGGGTCAATACCCCGATGTCCTGCGGGCTGGCGGAAACGCTGAGGTTGTTACGGCGCGCAAAGCGGATCAGATTACGATAACTTTGCATCATTGCATCGAGCAGTTCGTTGTGCGCTTCACGCACCTGATCGATCTTCCAGTTGGCGCGGTTGTCGAGCATGGACAGACGCGCTTCGTCCCATCCCCATTCTTTGACTAACTGACTGACCACTTCACGACGCCAGCCCACGCAGGCGCGTTCGCGGCTCAGTTTTTCACAGACTTTGAGATAGAAACATCGACGCACCAGATCGAGACGTGTGGTGTCATCAATGGCTTTCAGGTATTCGGTAACGCGTTCCAGCATCATGCAGTAGGCATCAAGCCCGTAGGAGACAATCTCCCCGTCGTGCAGACGCTGTTTGATGTCTTTCGCCAGCAGGCGCGGCGTAGGGTATTCCCAGGAATAGGCTTCCAGCAGCAGCGTTTTCAGCACCGCTTTGTACGGTGAGTCGATGCTCTTATAAAGCTGCCAGAGGCTCGCGCCAAAGTACTCTTCGGCGGACAGAGAGCTGAGGCCCCCCAGATCCAGCCATTCGTTTGGTGTCAGTACGCCCTGAGAATAGAGCGACATGACATAATCGTCGTAATGCTCTTCTTCATCGCACGGCACCATATTCCACCGAATACGCTTCCCGGCGAGGCGAACGGCGGTACGGTAGAACTCATCCAGCAATAAGATGTGCTGAGTCGAGCCGCAGTCTTCACCACCGAGACTGCCGCTTTCGTTATGGCGGAAACGGTTTTCATCAATCAGGAAGAAGCTCACTTCCACGCCGAGCGACGCCGCCCAGCTCTCCAGCAGGCTGCATTTACGCTGCAGCAGCTGGCGCTCTTCGTTATCGAGCCAGGATTGATGGCAGACCCAGATATCCAGGTCAGAAGAACAGCTTTGCCCTACCGATGAGGTGCTCCCCATTGAGTAAACGCCAGTGATGGGCAGTTCACCTTTCGGAGAAACCTGAGGCGGCATGCCGCGGTAGAGTTCCAGCTCGTTCAGATAGTGCTGTTGGGTTTCATCAGGCGTGAAAAGGCAAATGCCCTGGGGAACGTTACCATCGAGGTAACCCGGCATCAGCGGATGGTGATAGTGCAATAATGTCGGCAGCAGACTGTATACCTGCTGGAAAGCAGGGCCCATGGCAGCAAGCGCGCGATCCACGCGCAATTGATTTATGGCATCCAGTCTCTGTTTCAGAGTCTCAATATAGAGGTACAAGACGTATCGCCTGATGTTTCCGGGTGTCGTAAGCTATTCAAAACACGAATAACAGCGAGCCCGCAGTATTTCAAAAAGATAACCGTTACCCTTCTTTCGCCCTTATCATTATGGTGGTACCGACGAAAAAATGGTCTAAAACGTGATCAATTTAACACCTTGCCGGTTGACCGTAAAGAAAGATGCGCTACATACAAGTGTAGCACCGTTCTGTACGTGTAAATTCCTGAATACGGCTACGGCAGACGAATACGCCGCCTTGTCCCTCTCACCCTTCATCAACCGTAAAACTGCCATCCCAGAGTCAACAATGTTAGGATGGTTAGCGATTGATAATGACGGTAACAAGCATGTTAGACAATGTTTTGAGAATTGCCACACGCCAAAGCCCTCTTGCGCTCTGGCAGGCACATTATGTGAAGCAGCGCCTTGAAGCCTGCCATTCCGGATTGCGCGTCGAGCTGGTGCCGATGGTGACGCGCGGTGACGTGATCCTTGATACGCCGCTGGCGAAAGTCGGTGGAAAAGGCTTGTTTGTCAAAGAGCTGGAAATGGCCTTGCTTGAGAACCGTGCTGACATCGCCGTGCACTCCATGAAGGATGTGCCCGTTGAATTCCCGAAAGGGCTGGGGCTCGTGACCATCTGCGAACGTGAAGATCCGCGCGATGCGTTTGTCTCCAACCAGTATGATTCTCTTGACGCGTTGCCGGAAGGCAGCGTGGTTGGCACGTCCAGTTTACGCCGTCAGTGCCAGCTGGCCGAACGCCGCCCGGACCTGGTGATTCGCTCGCTGCGCGGAAATGTGGGTACGCGTCTGGGCAAACTAGATAACGGCGACTACGATGCCATTATCCTCGCCGTTGCCGGCTTGAAGCGCCTGGGACTGGAATCACGCATTCGCGTCGCATTGCCGCCAGAGCTGTCGCTACCGGCCGTGGGCCAGGGTGCGGTGGGCATTGAGTGCCGTCTTGACGATGTGCGCACGCGCGAGCTGCTTGCACCGCTGAACCATGACGAGACCGCCATCCGCGTAAAAGCCGAGCGCGCCATGAACACTCGCCTCGAAGGCGGCTGTCAGGTGCCAATTGGCAGCTATGCTGAATTAACCGACGGTGAGCTGTGGCTGCGTGCGCTGGTTGGCGCGCCGGACGGCTCACAGATGGTACGCGGCGAACGTCGCGGTAAGGCGCAAGATGCCGAGCAGCTTGGCGTGTCGCTGGCCGAAGAGTTACTGGATAACGGTGCCCGCGAAATTCTGGCTGACGTTTATAATGGAGAACCCCCTGCATGAGTATTCTTGTCACCCGCCCTTCTCCCGCAGGAGAGCAATTAGTGAGCCGTCTGCGCGCACTGGGGCAGGTGGCCTGGAGTTTTCCGCTGATTGAATTCTCCCCCGGTCGGGAGCTGTCCATGCTCGTCGACCAGATGAATGCCCTGCAGGAAGGCGACCTGATCTTCGCGCTGTCGCAACATGCCGTGGAATTTGCCCATGCGCAGTTGCAACAAGCAGGGAGAGAGTGGCCAACTGCTCCCCGCTATTTCGCTATCGGGCGAACAACCGCACTGGCCTTACATACCGTGAGCGGAGCAGACGTTCGCTACCCGTTAGATCGGGAAATCAGCGAAGTCTTGCTACAATTACCTGAATTACAAACTATTGCCGGAAAACGTGCGCTCATTTTACGCGGTAACGGTGGACGTGAACTGTTGGGTGAAACGCTGCGGGAACGCGGGGCCAACGTCACGTTCTGCGAATGCTATCAGCGTTGTGCGAAACACTACGATGGCGCGGAAGAGGCAATGCGCTGGCATATGCGCGGCATCGATACCCTGGTCGTAACCAGCGGTGAAATGCTGCAGCAGCTATGGTCGCTTATTCCACAATGGTATCGTGAGAACTGGTTACTCCACTGTCGGCTTCTGGTCGTCAGTGAGCGTCTGGCGAACCACGCCCGGGAACTGGGCTGGCAAGATATTCGGATCGCTGATAACGCCGACAACGATGCGCTGCTGCGCGCATTACAATAACTCTCAAATGGGAAGCCATAATGACGGAACACGAAAAATCCTCCGCCGTGGTTGAAGAGACCAGGGAGACTGTGGACACAATCCCACAGCCAGAGACGACAGAGAAAACCGCTGAGAAGAAAAACGGCAGCAACAAAACCAGCCTCGCGCTGAGCGCAATTGCCATCGCCATTGCCCTGGCGGCAGGCGTTGGCCTGTACGGTCTTGTTAAGCAGCAAGGCTCTAACCAGACGGCCACCAGCGATGCGCTGGTCAATCAAATTACCGCCCTGCAAAAAGCGCAGGAGACGCAGAAAACCGAGCTGGAAGGCGTGATCAAACAGCAGGCCGCCGCGCTTGCCGATGCGAACAGCAAACGGGAAGAGTTGACCAAACAGCTGAGTGAAGTGCAGGAGAAAGTCGCCACCATTTCCGGTACCGATGCCAAAACCTGGCTGCTCTCACAGGCCGATTTTCTGGTGAAACTGGCCGGACGTAAGCTCTGGAGCGATCAGGACGTTACCACTGCCGCCGCGCTGCTGAAAAGCGCCGACGCGAGCCTGGCAGACATGAACGACCCAAGCCTGATCGCCGCGCGCCGCGCGATTACCGAAGATATCGCCAGCCTCTCCGCCGTCTCGCAGGTGGATTACGACGGCATTATCCTCAAGGTGAACCAGCTTTCGAACCAGATTGATAACCTGCAGCTGGCGGATAACAACGACGACGACTCCCCGATGGATTCCGACGGTACCGAGCTTTCCAGCTCCCTGAGCGAATGGCGCATAAACCTGCAAAAAAGCTGGCAGAACTTTATGGACAGCTTCATCACCATCCGCCGCCGCGATGAAACCGCCGTGCCGCTGTTAGCACCGAACCAGGATATCTATCTGCGCGAAAACATCCGCTCCCGCCTGCTGGTTGCGGCACAGGCCGTACCGCGTCATCAGGAAGAGACCTACAAGCAGGCGCTGGATAACGTCTCGACGTGGGTGCGTGCGTATTACAACACTGATGACGCGACGACCACTGCCTTCCTGGAAGACATTGATAAGCTGAGCCAGCAAAACATCACCATGAACGTGCCGGATAAGCTGGAAAGCCAGCCGATTCTGGAGAAGCTGATGCAGACGCGCGTGCGTAACCTGCTGGCCCAGCCCGGCGTTCCGGCGGAAGGCACGGCTGAAGCACCGGCCGCCGCGCCAGCGCCTGAAAGCGCGCCACAAGGAGAGTAATGATGCTTAAAGTCCTCTTACTCTTTATCCTGCTGATCGCCGGGATCGTCCTGGGGCCGATGCTCGCGGGTCATCAAGGCTACGTGCTGATCCAGACTGATAACTACAACATTGAAACCAGCGTTACCGGCTTAGTGATTATCCTGGTCCTCGGCGTGGTGGTGCTGCTTGCTGTGGAATGGATCCTGCGCCGTATTTTCCGCACCGGGGCGCATACCCGCGGCTGGTTCGTTGGTCGTAAGCGCCGTCGTGCCCGTAAGCAAACAGAACAAGCGCTGCTGAAACTGGCCGAAGGCGATTATCAGCAGGTAGAAAAGCTGATGTCGAAGAATGCCGATCACGCAGAACAGCCGGTGGTGAATTATCTGCTGGCCGCTGAAGCGGCACAGCAGCGCGGCGATGAAGCCCGTGCTAATCAACATCTTGAGCGCGCGTCTGAGCTTTCGCCTAAAGATCCGATTCCGGTGGAGATCACTCGCGTTCGCCTGCAGCTGGCGAGGAACGAAAACCATGCGGCGCGCCACGGCGTTGACCGACTGCTGGAAATCACCCCACGTCATCCCGAAGTGCTGCGCCTTGCTGAACAGGCCTACATCCGTACCGGTGCCTGGGGTTCACTGCTGGACATCATTCCGTCGATGGCAAAAGCAGACGTCGGTGACGATGAACATCGTGACGAACTGCAGCGCATGGCGTGGATTGGGCTGATGGATCAGGCGCGTGCCGACCTGGGCAGCGACGGTCTGAAAACCTGGTGGAAGAATCAGAGCCGTAAAACGCGTCAGCAGGTTCCACTGCAGGTGGCGATGGCGGAACATCTGATTGAATGTGACGATCATGACACTGCGCAGGAGATCCTCCTCGACGGTCTGAAGCGCCAGTACGACGACCGCCTGGTAATGGTGATCCCGCGCCTGAAAACCAATAATCCTGAGCAGATCGAAAAAGTGCTGCGCCAGCAGATCAAAACCGTGGGCGACCGTCCGCTGCTGTGGAGCACGCTGGGCCAGTCGCTGATGAAGCACGGCGAATGGCAGGAGGCGAGCCTCGCCTTCCGCGCGGCGCTGAAACAGCGTCCGGACGCGTTTGACTACGCCTGGCTTGCGGATTCACTGGATAAGCAGCATAAGCCGGAAGAGGCCGCCGCCATGCGGCGTGACGGGTTGCTGTTGACGTTGCAAAATAACGGTAACCAGCCGTAATTGAAATGGAGGCCTTTAGGCCTCCTTTTTTTATCTTCACTCTCCTGCTACATTCATTGCATCTTCCGCAGAAAACGAACCCGCCAATGTAACGATCGCTTTTCATTAACCCCTTTTTCGCACACGCGCATTTTGCAGCGTGGAGTAAAACGTTTTTGAAAGGAAATCGTCATGAATTCGCTTTTGTATGCGCTTATTGAAGCGCTGCGCTGCCACCGCTGGCTGCGCCTGCTTGCCTGCGCGTTTATCTTCTCTTCACTGGGGAATGGTTTGACCCAGGTTGTTGTTTTCGGCTTACTGCTGCAGTGGGCAGCACCACCGGTACTGCTGACGCTCGCTTTTCTTTTTGCCACGGTGCCGGGATTCCTCGGCAGTATGATCGGCGAAAAATTGTGCTCTCGATTTTCCCCGTTGTCTTTGCTGATTCTGACTGAGGTACTGGGATTGCTCGCCCTGATCTTTCCCTTTCTCGGCGTGCATTATCACAGCATACCCGCCCTGCTTGCCATGCAATCCGCTGAAGCATTATTGAGTGGGATCGGCTGGCCTGCGCTAACGCTGCTGTTCAAACGCGGCCTCAGTGATGCCGAGCTGCCTGCCGCAACCGTTCTGGAGAATCTGATATTTGCTTCTCAAGTCCTTTTGGGAACCGGACTTGGCGTCGTGCTTTTTCAGAAAATGCCGCTCGTCGATTTGCTGGCAATCGATGCCGCCAGTTTTCTGGGATCGCTCTTGATGCTCCTGCTGGCGAGGCGAGAGTTTGCGGCACGGATAAAACCCTCTCCCACCGACGCTCACGCACTCGTCGCGCTACGTTGGAAGAGGCTAACCCAGCGGCAAAAACGCTGTTTGCTCCTGCTGCCAGCGCTGGCTGCCGTAGGCTCACCCGCTATGGCGTTACTGCCCGCCCTGGCGCAGGAGATACAGCCTGAGAATGCGGCAGGTCTCGCGCTGCCCCTGCTTTTCGCCAGGAGCATGGGGCAGCTTTGCGGTCCAATGTTGCTCAAGAGAGACAGTCTGACGCGCGTCGCAACCCAACCTCTCCTGCTGATGGGCTACCTTGCTCTCTTTCTGGCTGCTTATGGGGTGCTTCCGCTGTTATCCGGCTGGGTTGTGCCCGCGCTGGGAATGATCTTCATTGCACATCTGGCGTCGAATATTGTGTTTGCGGCAGGTACGTTTGGGGTACTTAGTAACTTTCAGATGGCCCAGATTTCGTCAGCAAGCAGTAAAGCCTGGCGCTGGCAAACGCTTAGCGCTTCCCTCTTTACTGGCCTCGCAGCGATGGTAGCGACAGCATTCGGGGCAGTTGAGGCGCTGTATATGGTCTCTGGCACCGCGCTGCTTTTCGTTACGCTGGTACTGAGGCGTTTCAGTGATTAAGACATAAAAAAACGCCTGCTATAAAAGCAGGCGTTAAAACAGGTCTGTAAGACAACATATTTGGTGCTTCACTCAACGTTGTGTCCATGGTGTTTGATGAGGCCGAAGCGACATCTGTCAGTGGACGATAAGCACCGTAAACGGCTCTGCGTCATTCCTGAGTTTATGAGGCACTAAGGCGAGCATAAGAGATGGAATGAGCATCTACACGCATATTATTGCACGTTACATGCCAGGTTTACACGCAGAACTTTTACATTGCGCAACATTCTAAGATAAAACGAAATTCTGCTGTTAAGAACCGCCTGAAGCCCGATAATGTACCGATAAGAGATTCAACCTGTCGTCGGCAAGAGACAATAAAGCCACCGAATATTAAATTGTTTATTTTCAAGGCATTGCGTGTCGCCAAATCGCGACAATGGAGAAGTGTGTTGTTGGGGAATAACGACAGGGATGAAAACCGCAGAAAACAAAAAACCCCGCCGAAGCGGGGTTCAAAATTGGTCGGCGAGAGAGGATTCGAACCTCCGACCCACTGGTCCCAAACCAGTTGCGCTACCAAGCTGCGCTACTCGCCGATGTACTGCTTTTTTGAATTTTTAGTTCAATTCATTTAAAAAGTCGTGGTGCGAGGGGGGGGACTCGAACCCCCAC
>NZ_GL890773.1:66174-133337 GCF_000211415.1 Enterobacter mori LMG 25706
ATTCACAACTCTTTCAAATAATGGGGTGGCTAATGGGATTCGAACCCACGACAACTGGAATCACAATCCAGGGCTCTACCAACTGAGCTATAGCCACCACTGTATTCTTTCACGCGGTACTGACTACTTCTCAGACCACCGCAGCTCTAGCACCGGGTTAATGGTGCGCCCGACAGGATTCGAACCTGAGACCTCTGCCTCCGGAGGGCAGCGCTCTATCCAGCTGAGCTACGGGCGCTTAGCGCCGTTGCGGGGCTGGATATTACGTACCTCCGTCCCCGCTGTCTAGTGCTTTTTTGAAAAAAATGCGCGTTTGGTTATGGTTTGCACATTTTGCCGCTTATTCCTCCACTTTATGCGTGGTGGCGCGGCGACCCAGGCCAAAAAGCTTATATGCCGCTGTGACGGCAGCCAGGAAGATCATCCCGACAAACAGCGACATGCGGGTATCTTCATTAAAGTACATCCCAATTAATACGCAAATCAGGAACGCCATCGTCAAATAGTTCGCGTACGGGAACAAAATGGAGCGGAACGGATGGCTGGCGATCGCTTTTTTATGCGCATGACGGAAACGCAGCTGGCTAATCAGGATCACAAACCACGGAACCATGCCCGGCAGCACGCTGGCGCTATAAACGTAAACGAACACGCGCTGCGGATTCGGGATGATGTAATTCAGACATGAACCAATCAGCAGGATCACTATCGATACTGCCACGCCCATAACCGGCACGCCCGCACGGGACACTTTCCCCATCGCCGCAGGCAGTTGGTTGTTTTTAGAAAGCGCGTAGAGCATGCGGCCACAGCTGTACATCCCGCTGTTGCAGCCAGAGAGCGCAGCCGTCAGCACCACGAAGTTAATAATCCCTGCCGCCGCCGTAATACCAATCTTCGCGAAGGTTAAGACAAACGGGCTGCCGGTGGTGCCGATTTCGTTCCACGGGAAGATAGTCACGATAACGAAAATTGCGCCCACATAGAAAATCAGGATACGCCACAGCACTTTGCCCACCGCGCTACGCAGCGTGACCTGCGGGTTTTTCGCTTCACCGGCAGTAATACCGATCAGCTCAACGCCCTGATAAGAGGCGACAACGATACAGAGCGCCGTCAGGAAGCCCTTCCAGCCACCCGCGAAGAAGCCACCGTTCTCGGTCAGGTTGCCGAAGCCAATCGCGTGCCCGCCGTTGCCGAAGCCAAAGAAAATAACCCCGAGACCCACGACAATCATCACGATAATGGTGGTGACTTTGATCATCGCAAACCAGAACTCGATCTCACCGTAGAGTCGCACGGCAGCCAGGTTAGCCAGCGCCACCAACCCCACAGCAATGAGCGCAGGTATCCACTGGACCATGTCCGGGAACCAGAACTGCACGTAGACCCCTATCGCCGTGATTTCCGAGATGCCCACGGCCATCCACATAAACCAGTACGACCAGGCCGTAAGGTAGCCAAAGAACGGGCTCATATAGCGGTGCGCGTAAACGGCGAAAGAGCCGGTGACCGGCTCTAGGAAGAGCATTTCGCCCATTGAACGCATGATGAAGAAAACGAACAGCCCGGCGATGATGTACGCCAGTAATACGGAAGGACCCGCCCATTTGAGCGTACTTGCGGAGCCCATGAACAGGCCAACGCCGATAGTGCCGCCCAGCGCTATCAATTCAATGTGTCGAGCTTCCAGCCCACGCTGTAGCTCCGGTTTTTTCTCTGCCATAAATCCTCGGTTGTGTCTGCTGTTTACCGGCTTAAGCCAGTTATTGTTTTTTAGGGGAACTAAAATACGGTGCGAATGGTTTCTTAAATTCTGCTAAATGGCAAACGATGCATTAAAAAAATGAATGCATTGCACAGATTAGCAGCAGTATTGCAGGGGAGTTGCAGCGCGAACAGCATATCGCGCTACATTTTGATTACATTTTACCGGTGTAGTGCCAGGCGAGATAGCGCAGCAGACGGATCTGCCGTTTGATACGCGTCGGTTGTGATAACAGACGATACAGCCACTCCAGGCCGAGGTTTTGCCAGACTTTCGGTGCGCGCTTAACGTGGCCGGTAAAGACGTCGTAGGTGCCACCAACGCCCATGTACAGGGCATCCGGGCAGACCAGACGGCAATCGCGCATCAGGATCTCCTGACGCGGCGAGCCCATCGCCACGGTAACAATTTTCGCCCCGCTGTCGCGCACGCGTTCAAACAGCGCCTGCCGATCCTCAGGTTTAAAATAGCCGTCCTGGCTACCCACAATGTTAACATTCCACTGGCTACGCAGCTTCTGCTCCGTCTGGGCCAGCACCTCCGGCTTACCGCCGATCAGGAAGACCGGCGTGCCTTCCGCTCCCGCGCGCGCCATGAGCTGCTCCCAGAGGTCAGCCCCCGCCACGCGTGAAACATTAGCGCCAGGATACTTTTTGCGGATAGAGCGCACGACGCTGATGCCGTCTGCGTACTTGAATTCGGCGGCGATAATCAGGTCTTTCACTTCCGCGTTATCTTCAACCGCGAGCATTTTTTCCGCATTGATGGCCACCAGCGTGCCCGATTTCATCTGCCCGTCCGAGAACAGAAAACCCAGCGCGTGTTGCATATCACGCCAGCCTATAAGCTGTAGACCACGCAGCGCATAGCGCGGCGCAGAAGTTGTGTCAGTCATTACACTCCCTACTCAGACTTGCGACAGCGTTGTGCTGCCCTGATGCTCGCGTCGGTGGACAAGCCCTACGCTGTCAAACAGCCAGTACAACAGTTTTGCCAGCACCAGACACACACCGAAAACGACCATGAAGAACACCACGCGCGAGACGAACGAATCCAGCCCCTCGCGTGCCAGAACAATCATATTGAAAATGGCACCAAAGCAAAAACTGTGCAAAATAGCCGCCTTGTAGCGGTTGGTCTCTTCGTTACCGAGCGTGTAAAGCCAGTCGAACCACTTAATGATCAACCCAACCGCAATCGCGCCAGGCAGGATAAACCACGCACCGCCCATCACGACCAGCGAGCCAATCAGCGTTGGCGAGATCGCCAGGCCAGAATGGTTGTTCAGCACTTCCCAGGTAAAGTAGTTCGCCGTATTGAGCACCACGCCCGGACGGTCCGGCCACAGCCAGGTCGGAATAAAGACGTAGAAGTCGCGGGCAATGGGTGCCAGCCCCTGGAAGTCGATCTTGTCGTAGTTTTGCAGCAGCAACGCCAGGTTTTCCCACGGCGAGAAGGTGTCGCGCGTGAGGTAGAGGAAGGTGTAAAACGCTTCGTCACCGGCAACGTTTAACCCATAGCGCTTCAGCGCCAGCCAGAACATTCCCACAATGCCAAATACGCCTGCCGCCGCCAGCATCCACAGGGAGATCCACCCGCGAATGATGCCGATAAACAGGAAGATGGCGAAGGCGATAATAATGTTGCCGCGCGTCCCACCCACAATCATATAGGTCAGGATGCCGAAGGCGACGGTACTCACGAGGAAAAACAGCCACGCCTTGCTGTCCTGGCGCAGGAAAAAGACCACCAGCATCGCCGGAATGAAGAAGTAGAAGAAACGCTTGAGCGCCACACCTGACACTTCAGCAGAGAAAATCTGGCTGTAGGACTGGAGCTTAAACAGCAGGAAGCCGTTATGCATGAAGAAGATGCCGACGCTGACCAGCGCGATAGTCATCAGCATCACCCACGTAAGGTGCGTCTCCACCCGGTTCATGGTGAAAATCGGTCGCCGTGGCGCGGACGCTGTCGCTGAGCGCAGGCGCGTTTTATAGGTGACGTAGTAGACGGCGTAGAAGCAGGTTGCGGAGAGCAGCGCCTGCAGCAAAATTTCCGGCGGGGCAACGGCCACATCAAAACGGAAAACCAGAATACTGGTCAGCGGGAAGCCGAAGTAAAAGGTCAGCAAAAACAGCAGCGAGAAGAAGACGTTGAAGTTAAAGCGCACGCGACGAAACTCAAACCAGGTGAGCGTGGCGATAAACAGCGTGCTCAGCAGCCAAACCACCAACAAGCCGCTAAATTGCAACTGGCTCATGCGTTGTCTCCTGCAGCGATACGCAGCGCGCGGTGCCACGGCGTGAGGTAGTTCGGGCTAAAGAAGTCGATGCTATTTTTATCCACCAGCGCCAGCTGACGCTGCGCTTCCCGCACGATATCGCTGTTCAGCGTGTCCGAGGTAAACAATACCGGAATATGCTGCTCGGTCATATCCTGCCAGAACGGGTTTTCGCGGTTCAGCACGCACGGAACGCCTGCCTGGATAAGCAGACATAAGGTACCAATCCCCTGCTGACGGGCAAATATAAAATAACCCAGGTCGCACTGTCTCAGGAGTGCGAGATAGTCATCAAATTCCAGCTTATCCTGCAGAATATTCACATGCTCAGCGCTGAATAACGCCAGCGCCTGCTGACGGACCTCAGCGATGTAGGCGTCGTTATTCGCCGGGTAGCCCATTGGCACTACCACGTTCACCGTATCGCCAAACTGCTGATGCACCGCCCGGAGCGCCGCAACATGTTCGTTACTGCGATCCCCGGAGTTCCCCACCAGAATCGTCAGTTTGCCCTCGCGCAGCGTATCGTTCGCCATATTGTTCAGCGCCGGGTTCATGCGGGTCGGGAAATAGAGCAGCTCACCGCGCACGTTCGGATGCCGTTCAGCAAAGTAGTTAAGATCACCACGGGTCGCGAACACGCAGCCCACGCGCCCCTGAGCCATACGGCGCAGCGGATAGAAAAGGCGGAACTTCCAGCCGCGCGACACTTCATAGAGATCGGCGCCCCAGATATGCCAGCTACACTGGGAAGGCTTTATCCCGCCGCTCAGCAGAGCCATCCACAGGCCCGTATTGAACTGCCCATGGAAGAAGAAGCGTTGTTCACGATCGGCTTTTGCCTTCGCGATGACCGCTTTCGCCAGCGCGGCTTTATCTGGCCAGAAGGTGATGTTAAGCGCCGGACACGCCGCGCCCAGGCCATTGTCCTGACCTGCAACCATAAACTCGCGCGCATCAGGATTGCCCGACGCCAGCTCATCGTTGAAGAACCGCAGTACGGTCTGGTTATGGTGTGGGATGTCCGCCCCCAGGATGTGAATCAGTGCAGTCATGCGCGTTTACGCCAAAGTAAAAATACGCCGCAACAGGCAGCGAAATAAACGATATAAGTTGCCATATAGGCCTGAGCAGCCCCCAGCGCGCCGTGCGAAGGGATCAGCCAGTGAGAGAACGCCGTCAGCAGTGCAAACTGACTAATCTCCGCCAGGATATACAACCGCAGCGAGGCTTTCGCAATCACCAGATAACCGAAAACGTAAGCGCCGACTTTCAACACATCGCCTACCAGCTGCCAGGCGAACAGATCGCGCATGGCGATAAACTTTGCCGAGAAGAGCAGCCAGATGGCGACATCACGTAATAACCAGACGGTAAAGCTGGCGGCCGCCACGGCAGGGAGCACAAAACGCAATGAGCGGAAAATCTCGCGGGTAATATCCTTTTTTACGGTCAGCCGGGATAAGGTTGGCAGCAAATAGACGCTAAAGGAAGCCGTTATAAATTGGAGGTAGGCATCGGAAATGCTGCTCACGCCCTGCCAAATCCCGACTTCATCCCAACTGTAATGCGCAGCCAGCAGGTTTCGCATCATGACGTAGGCCACCGGAAGCGTCACCGAAGTGATGAGCGCCATCAGGGTAAATTTGCCTAACTGCCCCGCCAGCATCTTGTCCCACTGCGGTTTCAGGTAACGTAGCGGGATGACCCCTCTGCGCATCAGCATAAACGCCGCCGGAACGACAACCAGAGCAGGCACGAGCGCCAGCCCCAGCAGTGCGCCCTCATAGCCACCCAGACGATAGCAGAAATAATAGGCAATCACACCGATGACGCTTCCCAGGATCAGCGCCAGCGCATTGCCCGCCGCATCACGGAAGCCCTTCATCAGTGCCAGCAGCAGGTTGGCCCAGGCAATCCCCATCTGAACCAGCGCAACCAGACGAACCAGCCCCTGATACTGCGTGTGTCCAAACAGCCCCTGGCTAATCGGTGCCGCCGCCAGTAAAAACACAACGGCCAGCAGCGTGGAAAATCCCAGGACCATGGCCGAGGACGTTCCCACAACCGTGCGCAGTTTTTCGGCATCATCATGATGCTGAGCCACGTATTTGGTGACGCCGTTAAATATTCCCGCCCCGGCCAACACGCCGAGTACCGTGACCAGCTGGCGGAAATTGCCCGCCAGCCCGACGCCCGACGGGCCGAATGAGACAGCCAGCAACTTGACGACCAGCAATCCGGCACCAATTTTTACAAGGGTGGACGCAGCCGTCCACACCGATGCTTTTGCCAGAGACATATCAGCCGAAATAACTCAGAAGGGTATTGATCACCGTGCGTTGATTAACGGGTGCGAGGTTGTAGAACAGAGGCAGGCGGAGCAAACGCTCGCTCTCTTTGGTGGTGTAACGGTCTTCGCCCGCGAATACGCCAAACGCTTCTCCAGCCGGGCTGGAGTGCAGCGGAATGTAGTGGAATACCGCCAGAATCTCAGCCTCTTTCAGCCAGGCAATCAGGCTGCTGCGATCGTCGTTATCGCGCAGCTTGATGTAAAACATATGGGCGTTGTGGACGCAGTCTGCCGGGATCGTCGGCAGTTCAATACGCCCGGCTTTCGCCAGCGGCTCCAGCGCGTCGTAGTAGGTTTGCCACAGGGACAGGCGCTGCAGATTAATACGCTCCGCCGCCTCCAGCTGCGCCCAAAGATATGCGGCCTGCAGATCGGCCATCAGGTAACTTGAGCCGATATCGCGCCAGGTGTACTTGTCGACCTGACCACGGAAGAACTGGCTGCGGTTGGTACCTTTTTCGCGGATCACCTCGGCACGCTCCACCAGCGCACGGTCGTTAATCAGCGTCGCCCCACCCTCACCGCCTGCGGTGTAGTTTTTGGTTTCGTGGAAGCTAAAGCAGCCGATGTGGCCGATCGTGCCCAGCGCGCGCCCTTTGTAGGTGGACATCACGCCCTGCGCGGCGTCTTCCACCACGAACAGGTTGTGCTTTTTGGCGATCGCCATAATCGTGTCCATTTCGCACGCCACGCCCGCATAATGAACCGGGACAATCGCGCGCGTTTTGTCGGTGATCGCCGCTTCAATCAGCGTTTCGTCGATGTTCATGGTATCCGGACGGATATCCACAAAGACAATTTTCGCCCCGCGCAGGACAAACGCGTTCGCCGTAGAGACAAAGGTATAACTCGGCATGATCACTTCATCGCCGGGCTGGATGTCCAGCAGCAGTGCGGCCATCTCCAGGGAGGCCGTACAGGATGGCGTCAGCAGCACTTTGGCGCTGTGAAAACGCTGCTCCATCCACTGCTGGCAGCGACGGGTAAAACCGCCGTCGCCGCAAAGTTTGCCGCTGCCCATGGCAGCCTGCATATAGTCGAGTTCCGTCCCCACGACGGGTGGTGCGTTAAATGGAATCATCATGTCACCTGTATAACCAGTAAGCGGTGGCGTCGACGTTGGCCCCACTCGCAATATAACGTTTAAGCGCGGCGGTGTTGCCCATCTGGGTCGCCACCCGCAGCGTCGATAACTGTTCCTGCTCAGCCCAGTGCAGCGCGGCCTTCATGAGTTTCTTACCCATGCCGCGTCCGGCGAGTAAGCCGATACGCGCGTCCTGCTCATTCACCTTACGCAGGGAGACAAAGCCCTGAATCTGTCCATCCACCGCGCGGAAAACCAGACACACGTGGTCGAACGTGCCTTTTACCGCATTTTCAATCCATTGAGCATAAAAACGGCTGCTGTCCTCAGGCTTATACCAGGGAGCACGAAAGCGGCTTTGGGCAAAGGCCTGCGCCGCCATCTGGCGCAGCGCGGGAATGTCCTGCTCTGCTGCAATTTCTGCGCCTGCCGACGGGTGGCGGGAAACCGTTATGTAGAGATCAACCTCGCCTTCGACCAGCTGAAAACCATGTTGCTGCAGCGCATCCAGCAGATCGGCACGGCCCGCCGGGATCTTCGCCTGCACGCGCGGCCAGGCCGCGAAGTCGGACGCCTGCAAAGCAGGCGCATCGTCACGCAGACGAACAATCGCCGAAGGCCGGGCAAAAAAAGTGCTTTCCCACTCAAGGGCTTCCAGCACGCCGTTGAGTTGACTCAACGCCACACGCCTTTGGTATCAACCACATACTTCTGGGACACAGTCTTACCGGGGATCGCTTTGAACGCATTGTGATCCACCAGCAGCACCAGCACATCCGCCGTCGCCAACGCATCGTTTAGCGCGGTCAGCGTACAATGGCCCGCCAGCTTCGCTGGCAGCTCATGGATATTCGGCTCAACCACAAGCGTCTCACCGCTGTGCCATCCTGCGATCATCTCAGCAATTTCCATCGCCGGGCTTTCGCGCAGATCGTCAATGTTCGGTTTAAAGGCCAGGCCAAAGCAGGCAATTTTCAGCTCGCTGGCGCGCTTGCCGCTTTCAGCCAGACAATCCGCCACCGTCGCTTTTACCTGATTGAGTACCCAGTGAGGTTTGCTGTCGTTGACTTCACGCGCGGTGCGGATCAGGCGCGCCTGATCGGGGTTTTGCGCCACGATAAACCAGGGATCGACGGCGATGCAGTGACCGCCCACGCCCGGACCCGGCTGGAGAATGTTGACGCGTGGATGGCGATTCGCAAGGCTAATCAGCTCCCAGACGTTAATCCCCTGATCGGCACAAATCAGTGACAGTTCGTTCGCAAAGGCGATGTTAACGTCGCGGAAGCTGTTTTCGGTCAGTTTGCACATCTCGGCGGTGCGGGGGTTGGTCACCACGCATTCGCCTTCAAGGAAAATCTTATACAACTCGCTGGCGCGCGCGGAACATACCGGCGTCATGCCGCCAATCACGCGGTCGTTTTTAATCAGCTCGACCATGACCTGACCCGGCAGCACACGCTCCGGACAGTAGGCGATATTAATATCGGCCTGCTCACCCGCCTGCTGTGGGAAGGTTAAATCTGGACGGGCTTCTGCCAGCCACTGGGCCATCTGCTCGGTAGCGCCCACCGGAGACGTGGACTCGAGGATCACCAACGCCCCTTTTTTCAACACAGGCGCGATAGATTTTGCTGCCGCCTCAACGTAAACCATGTCGGGCTCATGATCGCCTTTAAATGGCGTCGGAACCGCAATCAGAAAGGCATCGGCGTCGACCGGCGTGATGCTGGCGCGCAGGAATCCCCCGTCGACGGCCTTTTTCACCACGAGGTCGAGATCGGGCTCCACAATATGAATTTCGCCACGGTTAATGGTGTCCACTGCGCGCGCATTGATGTCGACGCCTACAACCTGCTTTTGACGAGAGGCAAAGGCCGCCGCAGTAGGCAGTCCAATGTAGCCAAGACCCACGACAGAGATGGTAGTAAAACTCATAGCGTTACCCGATTGTGTTTAAGTGCATGCAAAATACGACCACAAGACTGCCCATCACCATACGGGTTATGGGCGCGGCTCATCGCCTGATACTCTTCTTCATCGTGCAGCAGGCGCGTCACCTCGTCGACGATCCGGCGCATATCCGTGCCCACCAGACGTACCGTGCCCGCTTTTACCGCTTCCGGGCGCTCGGTGGTTTCACGCATGACCAGCACCGGTTTGCCGAGAGACGGCGCTTCTTCCTGAATCCCGCCGGAATCGGTGAGGATCAGCCAGGCGTGATTCATCAGCCAGACGAATGGCATGTAGTCCTGCGGTTCGATCAGAAGGACATTATCCACATGACCCAGAATACGGTTCACCGGCTCGCTGACGTTAGGATTGAGGTGTACCGGATAGACAATCTGCACATCTTCATTCTGCGCGGCAATCTCAGCCAGCGCGTGGCAGATTTGCTCAAAGCCGCGACCAAAACTTTCGCGACGGTGGCCCGTCACCAGGATCGTTTTCTTGCCGTTATGCAGGAAAGGATAGCGCGCAGCGAGTTCTGCCTGCAGATCGGTGTTCGCCAGCACGCGGTCACGTACCCAGATCAGCGCATCGATAACCGTATTCCCGGTGACAAAGATCTTATTGTCGGCAATATTTTCCCGCAGCAGGTTCTGACGCGAGTTTTCAGTTGGCGCAAAGTGGTACATCGCCAGATGTCCGGTAAGCGTGCGGTTGGCCTCTTCCGGCCAGGGCGAGTAAAGGTTGCCCGTGCGCAGGCCCGCTTCAACATGACCAACGGGAATACGCTGATAGAATGCAGCCAGGCTGGTCGCCACGGTGGTCGTGGTGTCACCATGAACCAGCACCACATCAGGTTTGAAGGATTCCAGAATAGGCTTCAATTCTTGCAGAATACGGCAGGTGATCTCCGTCAACCCCTGCCCCGGTTTCATAATATTGAGATCGTAATCCGGGACGATAGAAAAGAGAGTTAAGACCTGATCGAGCATCTCCCGGTGCTGGGCAGTCACGCATACTTTTGCTTCAATATCAGGATCTCTGGCCAGCGCATGAACCAGAGGCGCCATCTTGATGGCCTCCGGCCTGGTGCCAAATACGGTTAGTACTTTCACATCGATTCTCTTCGATTAGGCGATGAAGGCCGTAGCCTTCATCGTAGACGGCGTTCTTAATTTGTGCGACGACGCATTAATGCTACGCCAGCGCCAGTCAATGCGCCCACAATCCCCCACATGATCATCAGGAATGCGCGTCGCGGACTATCGCGTTTTACAGGTTCTTCAGGCGTTCTCAAATAACGATACGTCTGAAAACGGGGGTCCATCGTTGGACCGACGTTCAGGGTGTTAAGCATGGCGCGGTTTTGGTCGTAATCGAGGTCAAAATCAGGGCCAACGGCCTGGAGATTTTCCAGTCGCGCCTGCAGCATTGGACGACCAAGGAGGAACATTTCGGAATCAGGCAGTCCATCAGCCGGAACATCCGTTTCGCTGCGCGAGATATTGTGCTGCTCCGCAATTTTAAGCGCCTGCTCAATATTGTGGACACGGCGGGCAAAAATGGCTTTCGCCACCTCTTCCTGACGTTTCACCTGCGCCTTCATCTGAATCGTTCGCGCAGCCCAGGCACCTTTCAGCTCATCATTGAGATGGCTGGCGGCACGCTGGCTGGCAAAGGCCACATACTGACGTAGCAGGTTGTTCGCATCCGGCGCCGTTTCGGCAATCAGCTTCACGCTGTCGCTGACATTGCGCAGCGCATCGCCCGGCATAAACTGGATATTGTTGATGAGATCATCCAGCAGCGCGGCATCGACTTTTGTGTTATCAACCCGACGCTGCTTGAAGTAATCGGTCTGCGACCAGAAATCGCGACGCGTATCCCACGAGGCGAGCTGCATCACGAACTCTTTGTAGGCCTCATCCATTACGGAAACCTGATCCGGCGTGGCGAGATTCGCTTTAATATCCAGGTTACGCAGGAACTGCTGCTGGGAATAGAAGCCGCCGAGCATATTAACCGTTGGTCTGTCGGTAATCGCCGTCGCGCTCCACTCTTGTTTTGCAAAGAATGTGTAGGCCAGCGCTAACAGAGCGAACCCCAACGCGATCCCCGCTATCCAGAATTTGCCCCGCCATAACACGCGAAACAAACCACGAATATCCAGCTCATTCTCAGTTACCACTGATTTCGCTCCCGCCAACGGTTGAGTCATCATAGTCCCGGTTTTACTTAGTTAATGTTGTGTTTTTGCCACTGTTCCGACGCATCCTGCGTTTTAAACGTTTAATGAATCGTGCGACTTTCCATGCGCGTTTGATGCAGTAACCGTACATAAAGAATGCTAGCAAGAATAATACCAACATTACCCATTCAGGGATGAAATGAGCATATTCCGCGGCCACACCAATGCCGGCGAGGATAGCCGCTGCGAGGGTGATCAGGACAAAAGCCTGACGGGACGTGAACCCGGCGCGCATGATCAGATGGTGGATATGCTGACGGTCAGGGGAGAATGGACTCATCCCTTTGCGCCGACGGCGATACATAATCGCCACCATGTCCATCAGCGGGATAGCAATAATCCACAGCGCCGTTACCGGGCTAATCGGATGTGTTTTACCTTGTGTGGTTTCCAGCAGGACCCAGATAACGGTAAAGCCAATCAAGGTACTTCCCGCATCACCCATGAAGACTTTATAGCGACGCCCCAATACACCGAGGTTGAGGAAGATATAGGGCAGGATGGCGGCAATCATGGCGAAACACCACATTGACAGGCTGTACTGACCATCAAACCACAAAATAATACCGATCGCGGCAAACGAGACGGAGGACAACCCGCCGAGCAGGCCGTCAATACCATCGACCATGTTGAAAGCGTTAATTGCCGCCCAGACGGCAAACAGCGTCAGGAAGAAACCAAACGGCCCCAGCACCAGTTCCCACGGGCCAAAAACATAACCCAGACTTCTCAGGTACAGGCCGCCGACCACCATCATGATGACGCCAATGGCCGCCTGTACGGTCGCGCGAAACTTCACACTGATATCAAATCGGTCATCAAGCGCCCCGACTAACACGAGGACGCCCGCACATGCCAGGTAGAGGGCGGCATGCGGAATATAGTAATCCGCGATCGCAAACGTGAAACAGATACCTGCGTAAACCGAAATCCCCCCCACCAGCGGGATAAGTCCCTGATGGCGCTTACGGAAATTCGGCTTGTCCACTAACCCGATTCTTTTTGCTACCTTGCGCGCAATGAACAAAAAACAGGTTGTGAATAAAAAAATACTGATCAGCTCAGTTACTGCAGTGAGTAGATTCACAATGGATTGCTCTCAACAAAAGTTAGTCCCGCAAGTATAACCATGAAGCACCCTGCCTCTGAAGGAATAAAAGGTGGCCTCTCACAACTCCCTTTGTATGTTTTTCAATCAATTATTTCTTTGACTGTTTAAACCTGCTTATTGTCGCACCGACAGGTCGAAAATGGGAGTCTGTGGTAATAGCGTATAGTCCATAAATGAAAAACGCCACGTAAAAACGTGGCGTTCACTGGGATAATTTACGTTACGAGCGTTTCATCATGTCGAAGAAATCGTCGTTGGTTTTGGTCATCGCCAGTTTGTTGATGAGGAACTCCATTGCGTCGATTTCACCCATTGGATGGATGATTTTGCGCAGGATCCACATTTTCTGCAGCTCTTCCTGAGTGGTGAGCAGCTCTTCCTTACGGGTACCGGAACGGTTGTAGTCGATAGCCGGGAAGACGCGTTTTTCAGCGATCTTACGAGAGAGGTGCAGTTCCATGTTGCCTGTACCTTTAAACTCTTCGTAGATAACTTCGTCCATTTTGGAGCCGGTATCAATCAGCGCGGTCGCAATGATGGTCAGGCTGCCGCCCTCTTCCACGTTACGTGCCGCACCGAAGAAGCGCTTCGGACGATGCAGGGCGTTGGCATCCACACCACCGGTCAATACTTTACCGGAAGCTGGCACCACGGTGTTGTACGCACGCGCCAGACGGGTGATGGAGTCGAGCAGGATGATCACGTCTTTCTTGTGCTCAACCAGGCGTTTCGCCTTCTCGATAACCATTTCTGCAACCTGAACGTGGCGAGATGCTGGCTCGTCGAAGGTAGAAGCAACCACTTCACCTTTAACCAGACGCTGCATCTCGGTCACTTCTTCCGGACGTTCGTCAATCAGCAGTACCATCAGCACGCAGTCTGGGTGGTTGTAGGCAATGCTCTGCGCGATGTTCTGCAGCAGCATGGTTTTACCCGCTTTTGGCGGTGCCACAATCAGGCCACGCTGACCACGACCAATAGGTGATGCCAGATCCAGAACGCGAGCAGTTAAGTCTTCGGTAGAACCGTTACCACGCTCCATGCGCAGGCGAGAGTTCGCGTGCAGCGGCGTTAAGTTCTCAAAGAGGATCTTATTGCGCGAGTTTTCCGGTTTGTCGTAGTTAACTTCGTTAACTTTCAACAACGCAAAGTAGCGTTCACCCTCTTTTGGAGGACGAATCTTACCTGAAATGGTGTCACCAGTGCGGAGGTTGAAACGGCGGATTTGGCTAGGGGATACGTAGATGTCGTCAGGGCCGGCGAGGTAGGAGCTGTCTGCAGAGCGGAGGAAACCAAATCCGTCTTGCAATATCTCCAGCACACCGTCGCCAAAGATATCTTCGCCACTCTTAGCGTGCTGCTTCAGGATGGCGAAAATGATGTCCTGCTTGCGCATACGAGCCTGGTTTTCCAGCCCCATATTTTCGCCGAGAGTGATCAGCTCAGAAACCGGCGTATTCTTTAATTCGGTAAGATTCATAATGGTGTGGGTTCTTAAACTCGGGGTGATTCTCGAACTTAATGTTGTGAATGGTATGGCAGGGTCATCCATGCCTGTTTAGCGGCCATCAACTCATGTCTGTTCGCTGTCTGGTCACAGGGAAAGAACGCAGAACTGAAACGACAAGACGGATTGAGTGACAAGCCCGGAATCTAGCAACTTCACGCACTGTTCATGTTAACAACGGGAAGTATCGGGTAAAACAAGATTCAAACAACAAGATATGTTTAAAACGAAGTCATAGCTAACTTAGCACGACTAAAGCCGGGCGTCCAGAGATCCACACAATTTAGGCGCTCAGGACGCTCAGCCGAGAAACCTTACGCCAGATTAGCGTCGAGGAACTCTTTCAGTTGACCTTTGGACAGTGCGCCCACTTTGGTCGCTGCCACTTCACCGTTTTTGAACAGCAGCAGGGTCGGGATGCCACGGATACCGTATTTTGGCGCGGTGCCCGGGTTCTGGTCGATGTTCAGCTTGGCAACGGTCAGTTTGCCCTGATATTCGTCAGCGATTTCATCCAGAATCGGGGCGATCATTTTGCAAGGACCACACCATTCAGCCCAGAAATCGACGAGGGTTAGCCCGTCAGCCTTAAGCACGTCCGTGTCAAAACTGTCGTCAGTCAGGTGAATAATTTTATCGCTCATATATAACTCCACAGGAATAAGCCTGGTACGTTGGTTTTGTCTCCACCAACGACGTGTTGATGTCGCATTAACCAACTAAAGGTTGACTTTATTTCACCGGATACGCTTTCGTAAAGCAATAGTAAGCTGATATTCTACCACACTATGAGCAAAACACATTTAACAGAACAGAAGTTTTCCGACTTCGCCCTGCACCCAAAAGTGATCGAAGCCCTTGAAAATAAAGGGTTTCATAACTGCACGCCCATTCAGGCTCTCGCCCTGCCGCTTACGCTGGCCGGTCGCGATGTTGCAGGGCAGGCGCAAACCGGTACTGGCAAAACGATGGCGTTCTTAACGTCAACGTTTCATTATTTACTGTCTCATCCAGCGATTGCAGACCGCAAAGTTAACCAGCCGCGCGCGCTTATTATGGCCCCGACGCGAGAACTGGCGGTACAGATCCACGCAGACGCTGAACCCCTGGCGCAGGCTACTGGCCTGAAGCTTGGCCTGGCCTATGGCGGCGACGGCTACGATAAGCAGCTGAAAGTGCTGGAAAGCGGTGTGGATATCCTGATCGGTACCACTGGCCGTCTTATCGACTACGCCAAACAGAACCATATCAACCTCGGTGCCATCCAGGTTGTCGTGCTGGATGAAGCCGACCGTATGTACGATCTGGGCTTCATTAAAGACATCCGCTGGCTGTTCCGCCGCATGCCTGCTGCGAATCAGCGTCTGAACATGCTGTTCTCTGCAACCCTTTCTTACCGCGTTCGCGAACTGGCGTTCGAACAAATGAACAACGCCGAGTATGTGGAAGTGGAGCCAGAGCAGAAAACAGGTCACCGCATTAAAGAAGAGCTCTTCTATCCTTCGAATGAAGAGAAAATGCGTCTGCTGCAAACGCTGATCGAAGAAGAATGGCCCGATCGCGCCATCATCTTTGCGAACACCAAACACCGCTGTGAAGATATCTGGGGCCATCTGGCTGCAGACGGTCACCGTGTTGGTCTGCTGACCGGCGACGTTGCACAGAAAAAACGCCTGCGTATTCTTGAAGAATTTACCCGTGGCGATCTCGATATTCTGGTCGCAACCGACGTTGCCGCTCGTGGTCTGCACATCCCAGCCGTGACGCACGTTTTTAACTATGATCTGCCAGATGACTGCGAAGACTATGTACACCGTATCGGTCGTACCGGTCGTGCGGGCGCAAGCGGTCACTCTATTAGCCTTGCGTGTGAAGAGTATGCGCTGAATCTTCCAGCCATTGAGACCTACATCGGTCACTCTATTCCGCAGAGCAAATACAACCCGGAAGCGCTGTTAAGCGAACTGCCGCCGCCGAAGCGTCTTACTCGCCCACGCTCCGGCAATGGTCCGCGTCGTTCTGGTGGCGCACCGCGTAATCGTCGTCGTTCAGGTTAAGAAATTATGCTCAGTTCCACCTCGCTATATGCGGCAATTGATCTCGGTTCGAATAGTTTTCATATGCTGGTTGTGCGCGAGGTGGCGGGAAGCATACAGACGCTGACGCGCATTAAGCGCAAGGTCCGCCTGGCGGCGGGCCTGAGCAGCGACAATCATCTCTCCCCCGAAGCCATGGAACGTGGCTGGCAGTGTCTGCGCCTCTTTGCTGAGCGCCTGCAGGACATACCCCATACCCAAATCCGCGTTGTCGCTACCGCGACGCTTCGCCTGGCGGTTAATGCCGTGGATTTTATTGCCAAAGCGCAGGAAATTCTCGGTTGCCCGGTGCAGGTCATCAGCGGTGAAGAAGAAGCGCGTCTGATCTATCAGGGCGTGGCGCACACCACCGGGGGTGACGATCGCCGTCTGGTGGTGGATATTGGCGGAGCGAGCACTGAACTGGTCACCGGCACGGGCGCCCAGGCGACGTCGCTGTTCAGCCTGTCGATGGGCTGCGTGACCTGGCTTGAGCGCTACTTTACCGACCGCAATCTCGCGCAAGAGAACTTCGACGAGGCTGAAAATGCCGCGCGCGAGGTGCTGCGTCCGGTCATGGACGAATTGCGCTACCACGGCTGGAAAGTGTGCGTTGGCGCGTCCGGAACCGTACAGGCGTTGCAGGAAATCATGATGGCGCAGGGGATGGACGAGCGGATCACGCTTGCCAAACTCCAGCAACTGAAGCAACGCGCTATTCAGTGTGGTCGGCTGGAAGAGCTGGAAATTGAAGGCCTGACGCTTGAGCGTGCATTGGTTTTTCCAAGCGGTCTGGCCATTCTGATCGCCATTTTCACCGAACTGAATATCCAGTGCATGACCCTTGCAGGCGGCGCGCTGCGCGAAGGTCTGGTCTACGGAATGCTGCATCTGTCGGTTGATCTGGACATCCGCAGCCGTACGCTGCGTAACGTCCAGCGCCGCTTCATTGTGGATACCGAGCAGGCACAACGGGTGGGACAGCTGGCATCGCTCTTTGCGGACCAGGTCAAACCGCGTTGGGATATTGAACCATTAAGTCGCGATTTGCTGCTAAGTGCATGTGCGCTGCATGAAATTGGCCTGAGCGTTGAGTACAAGCAAGCGCCGCTGCATGCCGCCTGGCTGGTGCGTAATCTTGATTTGCCGGGCTATACCCCTGCGCAGAAAAAATTGCTCGCTACCCTGCTGCTAAACCAGACCAATGCCGTGGATCTCTCTTCACTCCACCAGCAAAATGCGGTGCCGCCGCGCGTGGCCGAGCATCTGTGCCGTTTACTTCGTCTGGCGATTTTGTTTGCCAGCCGTCGCCGCGACGATCTCCTCCCGGCAATTACGCTGGTGGCAGACGATGAAAAGCTCACGCTGACGCTACCGGAAAATTGGTTGGATAATCACCCACTTGGGGCAGAGCTGATCGAGCAAGAGTGCCAGTGGCAGAGCTACGTGCACTGGGCGCTTGAGATAAAGTAAGTCGCTGAACAATGCCGGGTGGCGGCTTCGCCTTACCCGGCCTACTCATCATTATCCCTTCTCTTTGGCTTTTGCCAGCATGGCGCGAATATTCGCCACGTTAGCCTGTCCCTTGTGCATGCGCTCTTCCGCGGTAATGACTTTGCGTTCCTGCTCCCAGATGAGGTCGTCCTGAGGTAGCTCCAGCAGGAAACGGCTCGGCTCAGGGCGCACCAGTTCACCGTACTGTCTGCGCTCTTTACACAGGGTAAAAATCAGCTCTTTCTGCGCGCGGGTGATCCCCACGTAGGCCAGTCGACGCTCTTCATCGACGTTATCTTCATCAATGCTGCTCTGGTGCGGCAGTAAGCCCTCTTCCATACCGACCAGATAGACATACGGGAATTCCAGACCTTTGGACGCATGCAGGGTCATCAACTGCACCTGGTCGGCCTCTTCCTCACTCTCACCGCGCTCCATCATATCGCGCAGCGTAAAGCGGGTGACTACCTGGGTCAGCGTCATCGGCTCGTCAATGTCCGAGCCTTCCAGCATTTCGGTCATCCAGCTAAAGAGCTGGTTGACGTTTTTCATTCGCATCTCGGCCGCTTTCGGGCTGGCAGAGGTTTCGTACAGCCAGGATTCGTAGTCGATACCATGGATCAGGTCCCGCACGGCAGCCACAGGCTCACGCTCTGCCAGCCGCTGTACTTCACCAAGCCAGTGGGTGAAGCGGGTTAAGTTGTCATATCCGCGTCCCGTCAGCGTCTGGCTTAGCCCCATGTCAAAGCTGGCGGTAAACAGGCTTTTATTGCGGGTCATCGCCCACTCGCCCAGCTTTTGCAGCGTCGCCGGGCCGATCTCGCGTTTCGGCGTATTCACAATGCGCAGGAAGGCACTGTCATCATCCGGGTTAGTCAGCACGCGCAGATAGGCCAGCAGATCTTTAATTTCCGGGCGCGAGAAGAATGAGGTTCCACCCGAAATTTTGTAAGGAATACGGTTCTGCATCAGCATCTTTTCAAAGACGCGCGATTGGTGATTACCGCGATAGAGGATTGCGTAATCCTTGTACTCCGTTTTATTCACGAAGTGATGGGCAATCAGCTCACCGGTGACGCGTTCGGCTTCGTGTTCTTCATTGTTGGCGCTGAGCACTTTCAGCTCTGTACCGTAGCCCAGCTCGGAGAAAAGACGCTTCTCAAACACGTGTGGGTTATTGGCGATCAGGATATTCGCCGCTTTCAGGATGCGACCGGACGAACGGTAGTTCTGCTCCAGCTTAATCACCTGCAACGCCGGGAAATCTTTGCTCAGCAGCACCAGGTTTTGCGGACGCGCGCCGCGCCAGGAGTAGATCGACTGGTCGTCGTCGCCAACCACGGTGAAACGCGCGCGTTGCCCTACCAGCAATTTCACCAGCTCGTACTGGCTGGTGTTGGTGTCCTGATATTCATCCACCAGCAGGTAGCGGATCTTGTTCTGCCAGCGCTCGCGCACCTCTTCATTACGCTGCAACAGCAACGTCGGCAGCAGGATCAGGTCGTCGAAATCCAGCACGTTACACGCTTTCATGTGCGCATCGTACAGACCATAGCAGTGAGCGAAGATACGATCCCGTTCCCCTTTCGCGCTGGCTGCCGCCTGGGCTGGCGTCATCAGATCGTTTTTCCAGTTGGAGATCGTCGAGATCAGCTGTTGCAGCAGGACTTTGTCATCTTCAATCAGCCCTTCCGTCAGCTCTTTAAGCAGCGCCACCTGGTCAGTATCATCGAAAAGCGAGAAGTTGGACTTCATCCCCAGCGCCGCGTATTCGCGTTTAATAATATCCAGCCCCAGCGTGTGGAAGGTGGAGATCATCAGCCCGCGCGCCTCTTTACGGCCCAGCGTCTGCCCCACACGCTCTTTCATCTCGCGCGCGGCTTTGTTGGTAAACGTTACCGCCGCAATATGGCGTGCCTGATAGCCGCACTCGCGGATCAGGTGGGCGATTTTATTGGTGATCACGCGGGTTTTACCCGAACCCGCCCCTGCCAGCACCAGGCATGGTCCAGTAACGAATTCGACCGCTTGTTGTTGTCCAGGGTTTAAACGCATGGGAATATTGCTCAATCTTCGAACGGGGTGGGGATTGTAGCAGAAAGCCGGGCGCAGATTTACCGGCTAATGATAAAGTGGCGAAAAGGCCATTAACCCGTAGAGCAGAACCATGAAAAAGTCCGCAGCAGCCCTGCACATCCTGGTAAAAGAAGAGAAACTGGCCCAGGAGATCCTGGCAAAACTGGAGCGTGGCATCAGCTTTGATCATCTGGCAAAGCGCTATTCTAAGTGCCCCTCCGGGCGAAATGGCGGCGATCTTGGGGAATTTCAGCAGGGTGGGATGGTGGGTCCATTCGATGAGGCGGTATTTAGCTGCCCGCTGCTGAAGCCCTACGGTCCGGTGAAAACCAAATTCGGCTACCATATCATTAAGGTGCTCTATCGCCGCTAACGCGTGGTATATTGCGCCCCGATTTATCTCAACCCATTCAAGGCACGATCATGGTAAAAACAGCAGCAGCACTGCATATCCTTGTTAAAGAAGAGAAACTGGCACAGGATCTCCTGGAACAGATTAAAAACGGCGCCGACTTCGGCAAGCTTGCGAAGAAGCACTCTATCTGTCCGTCAGGTAAACGTGGCGGTGACCTGGGTGAATTCCGCCAGGGCCAGATGGTTCCGGCATTCGATAAAGTGGTCTTCTCTTGCCCGGTACTGGAGCCAACCGGTCCCCTGCACACGCAGTTCGGATACCACATTATCAAAGTGTTATACCGCAACTAACAAAAAGCCCGGTGAGTCAATGCACCGGGCTTTTTTGTCAATGGCTGCCGACAGGCTAAATGCCGTCGCCATACTCGAACGTATGATGAATACCGTTGAAGTGCTGATCCATATCCATCGACGGTTTATCGCTATCCGGTTTACCGACAATGCGCGCCGGTACGCCAGCAGCGGTGGTGTGCGGCGGTACAGGCTGCAGCACAACTGAGCCCGCCCCTATTTTGGCCCCACGTCCCACTTCGATATTACCGAGGATCTTCGCTCCCGCGCCAATCATCACCCCTTCACGGATCTTCGGATGGCGATCGCCGCTGGTTTTACCGGTACCGCCCAGGGTAACCGACTGCAGGATAGAGACATCATCTTCAATCACCGCCGTTTCGCCGACAACAATGCCAGTGGCGTGGTCGAGCATGATGCCACGACCAATTTTCGCCGCAGGGTGAATGTCCACCTGGAAGGTCACAGAAACCTGATTTTGCAGGAAGATAGCCAGCGCGCGGCGGCCTTCATTCCATAACCAGTGTCCGATGCGATAAGCCTGAAGCGCGTGGAAGCCCTTCAGATACAGCAGCGGCGTGGAGTATTTATCGACCGCCGGGTCACGCGTGCGCACGGCCTGGATATCACAGGCGGCAGAGGCGATCATCTCCGGGTCAGCGGCATAGGCCTCTTCCACCACTTCACGAATAGCGATAGCAGGCATGATGGAGGAAGCCAGTTTATTGGCGAGCATATAGCTCAGGGCGCTGCCGAGGTCTTCGTGCTTGAGTAGCGTCGCGTGGTAGAAACTGGCCAGCATAGGCTCGCAGTCGGCCAAAGCCCGGGCTTCGGCTTTAATATTGTTCCAGACGATATCCAGTTCTTCACACGGCATTGCTTACTCCAGACGATAGTTAATGACCAGCCAGTTCTGCGCTGGCTGGGTCATTCAGGTGACAACGGTTCCGACTAGTTACTGCTGCGCTCGTCCTTGCGCGCACGACCTAATAAGGTCAATGCTGCCTCGCGCGCATTTTTTCCGCAATACAATACCTGATAAATTTCCTCGGTTATTGGCATTTCGACACCGAAACGGTGCGCCAACTCGCGGACTTCCTTTGTATTGCGGTAGCCTTCAACCACCTGACCAATCTTCTCCTGCGCACTTTTTACATCGCTGCCCTGACCGAGCATCATGCCGAAGCGACGGTTACGAGACTGGTTATCGGTACAGGTCAACACCAGGTCCCCCAGACCCGCCATGCCCATAAAGGTGGCGGGATCGGCACCCAGCGCTGCGCCCAGGCGCGACATCTCGGTCAGACCTCGGGTGATCAGCGCAGTACGTGCGTTCGCACCAAAACCGATACCGTCGGACATCCCGGCACCGATGGCAATCACGTTCTTCACCGCGCCGCCCAGCTGTACACCGATGAAATCGGGGTTACTGTAGACGCGGAAGCTCTTGCCGCAGTGCAGCAGCTGCTGGAGATCGTCAGAGAAAGCCTGGTCAGTGGATGCCAGTGAAATCGCTGTCGGCAGGCCAGCAGCAAGCTCTTTGGCAAACGTCGGTCCGGAAATCACCGCAAGCGGGATATCATCGCCCAGCGCTTCGCGGGCTACGTCCTGCAGCAGGCGTCCGGTTTCCGCTTCCAGCCCTTTTGTCGCCCAGACAATGCGTGCATCCGGGCGCATCAGCGGCTTGATCTGACGCAGTACTTCGCCAAACACATGGCTCGGCACCACAATCAGAATGTTGCGGCTGGCCGCCAGCGCGGTCGCGAGGTCGCTTTCCAGGTGAAGGGAGTCAGGGAACGGAACGTCCGGGAGAAACGCCACGTTGCAGCGGTCGCGCTGCAACGTCGCGATATGTTTGGGATCGTGGCCCCACAGGACCACGTCGTGACCATTTCTTGCCAGCGTGATGGCAAGAGCGGTGCCGTAAGAGCCGGCACCGATCACAATCATTGACGCATTAACAGTGCTCATCAGGCATCCTGATGTTGTTCGGCACCTTCGCCAGCCTGCTGCTGCAGATAGTTCATGAACAGCGCATCAAAGTTAACTGGCGCAAGGTTCAGTTGCGGGAATGTACCGCGAGAGACCAGGCTGGTGATGCATTCGCGAGCATACGGGAACAGGATGTTCGGGCAGTATGCACCCAGGCAATGTGCCATCTGGTTGCCTTCGATACCGCCAATGGAGAAGATGCCGCCCTGCTGTACTTCACACAGGAACGCCGTTTCTTCGCCCAGAGATGCGGTTACGGTCACACGCAGTACAACTTCATACACATCATCCGCCAGTTGGGTGGATGCGGTATCAAGATCAAGTTTAACCTCTGGCTGCCAATCTTTCTGGAAAACGTGTGGCGCATTTGGCGCTTCGAAAGAGACATCTTTGGTGTAGATGCGCTGGATCTGGAAAGTCATTTCAGTGTTGTTTTGTTCTGACATGGAAAAACCCTTTTTAATTGTCCTAAAGTCTCTTAGCTCAGCAGCGGATCGAGTCCACCACGGGCGTCGAGCGCATACAAGTCATCACAGCCACCAATGTGCTGCGCATCAATGAAAATCTGCGGAACCGTCGTGCGACCACTGCGTTGGATCATCTCTTCGCGTTTAATCGCGTCACCATCGATTGGCAGTTCCTGGAACGTTACGCCTTTGCTGTTCAGCAGTGCTTTCGCACGGTGGCAGAACGGGCAAGTTGCTTTGGTGTAGATCTCAATATTGGCCATCACTGAACTCCTTATTTACCGCGAACTAAAGGAAGATTTTCCCCGCTCCAGCCGGAAATACCTTCTTTCAGTACCGTTACGTTTTCGAAGCCTGCTTTATGCAGTGCGTTGGCAGATTCCTGCGCCTGCATGCCGGTGCCGTCAACAACGATGATCGGCTGGGCTTTATGTTTTTCCAGCTCACCAATGTTGTTCGCTTTGATTTCAGCAGGCAGCAGGTTAATAGAGCCTGCAATGTGACCTTTGCGGAAATCGTCGCGCTGACGCAAATCGACGACGACGGCGTCTTCTTTGTTGATCAGACGTGTCGCTTCACCGCGGGTGATCACCTTAATTTTAGACGTCAGTCCCTTAAAGGTGGTGAACAGCACAGCGACCAGCAGGCCAATCCACGCGATGCTCAGAACCGGGTGGCGGCTAACGAATTGCATAATTTCTTGCATGGGGGGTAACAACTCCCGACTAAGTGATTAAAAAAACCAGGACAGGAGTATACCTGTGCGTTGTGGCAAATACAGCCAGCGACAATAAGCTAATCGATTTTCTGCGGCATGCCACGAAAAAAAAGCCTCAAAATATCCGGGGAAGTGCCTTGCCCCTACGCATTCTTTGATCTTCTGCGGCTATTTGATCGATTCAGCTGTAGTAAAATTACGCAAATTTTTCGTCTCTTGAGCATGAGGTTGTCGCAATGTCGGTTTCTAAAAAACCTATGGTACCGGTGATTCTGGATGGCTATGGCTACCGTGAAGACAGCCAGGATAACGCTATTTTCAACGCCAAAACGCCGGTGATGGATGCACTGTGGGCGAAACGCCCTCATACCCTAATTGACGCGTCTGGCCTGGAAGTGGGCCTGCCGGACCGCCAGATGGGCAACTCCGAAGTCGGTCACGTTAACCTGGGCGCGGGTCGTATCGTGTATCAGGACCTGACGCGTCTGGACGTTGAAATCAAAGAACGCACCTTCTTCTCCAACCCAACGCTCGCAGGTGCGGTAGATAAAGCCGTTGCCGCAGGTAAAGCCGTGCACATTATGGGCCTGCTCTCTGCAGGCGGCGTGCACAGCCACGAAGATCACATCATGGCGATGGTTGAACTGGCCGCCGAGCGCGGTGCGGAAAAAATCTATCTGCACGCTTTCCTGGACGGCCGCGATACGCCGCCACGCAGCGCAAAAGGCTCTCTGCAAGCCTTCGAAGAGAAATTCGCCGCGCTGGGCAAAGGCCGCGTGGCGTCCATCATTGGTCGTTACTACGCGATGGACCGCGATAACCGCTGGGATCGCGTTGAACAGGCCTATGATCTGATGACCCAGGCAAAAGGTGAATTCCAGTTCGCGACCGCCGTTGAAGCACTGGAAGCCGCTTACGCACGCGATGAAAACGATGAATTCGTGAAAGCATCCGTCATTCGCGCCGAAGGCCAGGCTGATGCCGCCATGGAAGATGGCGACGCGCTGATCTTCATGAACTTCCGCGCTGACCGCGCGCGCGAAATCACCCGCGCATTCGTGAACAGCGACTTCGACGGTTTCGCCCGCAAGAAAGTGGTGAAACTGGACTTCATCCAGCTGACTGAATACGCCGCAGACATCAAAGCGCCTTGCGCTTATCCACCAGCATCACTGGCAAACACCTTCGGCGAGTGGATGGCGAAGAACGACAAAACGCAGCTGCGTATCTCTGAAACCGAAAAATACGCGCACGTCACATTCTTCTTTAACGGCGGCGTTGAAGAGCCGTTCAAAGGTGAAGACCGCATTCTGATCAACTCGCCGAAAGTCGCTACCTACGATCTGCAGCCAGAGATGAGCTCTGCCGAGCTGACTGAAAAACTGGTTGCGGCCATCGAAAGCGGTAAGTACGACACCATCATCTGTAACTACCCGAATGGTGACATGGTGGGCCACACCGGCGTGATGGAAGCAGCGGTTAAAGCAGTTGAAGCGCTGGACAACTGTGTCGAGCAGGTAGCAAAAGCCGTTGAATCTGTGGGCGGCCAGCTGCTGATCACCGCTGACCACGGTAACGCAGAGCAAATGCGCGACCCGGCGACCGGCCAGGCACACACCGCGCACACTAACCTGCCTGTTCCGCTGATTTATGTGGGTGATAAATCACTGAAAGCAGTGGAAGGCGGCAAGCTTTCCGACATCGCGCCAACCATGTTGACGCTGATGGGCATGCCGATCCCTGAAGAGATGACTGGTAAGCCGCTGTTCATCGTGGAATAATCGCTCCCCATGAGGGGAAAGGCGATTTTTTCAATCACATGGGTCGTGAAGCCGCTTAGGTTATCAGTCAGACCTCTGTTTTACGCCAGCGCACTCAGCGCTGGCGTATTGCTGTGCGCCGCATCCGCCCACGCGGATGACCGCGACCAGCTGAAATCCATTCAGGCCGATATCGCCGCCAAAGAGCGTGCGGTACGCCAGCAACAGCAACAGCGTTCCTCACTTCTTGCCCAGCTTAAGCAGCAGGAAGAGGCGATCTCCGCCGCCGCACGCAAACTCCGTGAAACGCAAAACACCCTCGCCCAGTTGAACAAACAGATCGATGAGATGAACGCGTCGATAGCCAAACTGGAACGCCAGCGTGATGCCCAGGAGCGCAATCTTGCCGCACAGCTTGACGCCGCGTTTCGTCAGGGTGAACACACCGGCCTTCAGCTGATCCTTAGCGGGGAAGAGAGCCAGCGCGGCCAGCGTCTGCAGGCCTACTTTGGCTACCTGAACCAGGCGCGTCAGGAGACGATCGCGCAGCTGAAGCAGACGCGCGAAGAGGTCACCACCCAGAAAGCCGAGCTGGAAGAGAAGCAGACCCAGCAGCAGACGTTACTCTACGATCAGCAGGCTCAGCAGGCGAAGCTGGAGCAGGCGCGCAACGAGCGTAAGAAAACCCTGTCCGGCCTTGAGTCTTCCATTCAGGAAGGCCAGAGCCAGCTGAGCGAAATGCGCGCTAACGAATCGAAACTGCGTAACAGCATTGCGCGAGCCGAAGCCGCGGCGAAAGCGCGCGCGGAAAAAGAGGCGCGCGAGGCGCAGGCCGTTCGCAACAAGCAGCAGGAAGCGTCCCGTAAAGGTACGACCTACAAACCAAGCGAAAGCGAACGCTCTCTGATGTCGCGCACCGGCGGTTTAGGCTCGCCTCGCGGCCAGGCTTACTGGCCGGTTCGCGGTTCCATTCTGCATCGCTATGGCGAACAGCTGCAGGGTGAACTACGTTGGAAAGGGATCGTTATCGGTGCGTCTGAAGGTAGCGAAGTGAAAGCCATCGCCGATGGCCGCGTGATCCTGGCCGACTGGCTGCAGGGTTACGGGCTGGTCGTGGTGGTCGAACACGGTAAAGGCGACATGAGCCTTTACGGCTACAACCAGAGCGCGCTGGTCAGCGTCGGCACTCAGGTGCGCGCAGGTCAACCCATCGCCCTTGTGGGCAGCAGTGGCGGTCAGGGCCGCCCGTCACTCTATTTCGAAATTCGTCGCCAGGGTCAGGCGGTCAATCCACAGCCGTGGTTGGGAAGATAAGTTTTGCTTCAATTTCGTCGAATGATTCTCTCCGTCGCCAGCGCACTGGCGCTGGCTGCACCGGTATACGCCGGCAAACTCGCTATTGTCATTGATGACTTCGGTTATCGTCCGCACTATGAAAATCAGGTGCTGGCGATGCCATCAGCGATCTCCGTTGCGGTCCTTCCTAATGCGCCTCACGCGCGGGAAATGGCGACCAAGGCCCATAACAGCGGTCATCAGGTCCTGATCCACCTGCCAATGGCACCACTTAGCAAACAGCCGCTGGAAAAAGACACGCTTCGTCCGGACATGAGCAGCGATGAGATCGACCGCATCATCCGCGACGCCTACAATAAAGTGCCGTATGCCGTCGGCCTGAATAACCACATGGGCAGCGCGATGACGTCCAGCCTGTACGGAATGCTGAAAGTGATGCAGTCGCTGGAGCGCTACAACCTCTATTTCCTCGACAGCATGACCATCGGCAACAGCCAGGCCCTGCGAGCCTCTCAGGGAACCGGCGTGAAGGTGATCAAGCGCAAGGTGTTCCTGGATGACACGCAAAATGAAGCGGATATTCGGGTGCAGTTTAATCGTGCTGTACAGCTAGCCCGCCGCAACGGCTCAGCCATTGCCATCGGCCATCCGCATCCTTCAACGGTGCGCGTGCTGCAACAGATGCTGCCGACCTTACCTTCTGATATCACGCTGGTGCGGCCGAGCGATCTACTCAATGAACCGCAAGTGGATACGTCTCGTCCTGGCAGCGCACAGCCGCCAGCAACGCAGCCGCGTAATCCGTTCAGCGGCGTAAAAAACTGCAAGCCAAAACGGCCGCTTGAACCGGTGCATGCAACCCGCTTCTTCACAGTAATTAGCGAAAGCGTGAGCCAGAGTACGCTGGTGCAATATTTCCAGCATCAGTGGCAAGGTTGGGGTAAAAAGCCCTTCCCCGCGACAGGTGACTAAGGTAGAAAGATGCCGCAACGACACAAAATCCTGCTCCTCGATACCGGTAAAGAATGGGGAGGAGGCACCAACAGCATGCTCGAACTTCTGAAGCGCATTAATCGCGAGAAGTTTGATATCACCTGTTGTTTTTACTCCGACTACAGCCGAGCAGAAGGGCAAACCATCGGTCAGGTGTTGAATGGCATTGGCATCCCGTTAATTGTCATCCCTCAGCATAAGCAGCCCGCGTGGGCGAAGATTGCAAAAGAACTGGGTCGCAGCCTGCTTTTCTTCTCGCGCAGCGGCCGCAAGGCCGTCACGCGCCATATTGATACGCTCTGGCGTATTCGCCCCAACGTCAGCAAAATCGAGACGATTTTCAGGGAAGGCGGTTTCGATACGCTGTACATGAACAACCAGCCAGGTTCTAACGAAGAGGGTTACCTGGCGGGAGCTAAACTGCGTGCGCGGATCATCCAGCACTGCCGCATTGAACCGGTGCTGACGCCGCCGCTGGTAAAGCTGGTGAATGCCCATGCCACAAAAATCATCGCCGTCTCGCACGGCGTAGAGCGCGTGTTACTTCAGCATGGCGTCCGGCCTGAGCTGTGCACAACGGTCAACAATGCCATCGACATCCACCAGCCTTTACCGGATCGACACGCCATGCGTCGTCGCCTGAACATTGATGACGATACGTTTGTCTTTGGCAGCATTGGATCGTTAATTCCTCGCAAAGCCAACCACCACACGCTGGCGGCGCTGGCACAGTTCAGCCGCAGGGAACCCGACGCAAAATGGAAGATGGTGCTGGTGGGTGAAGGTGCGGAGCGTGCCGCATTAACCGCGCAAGCCAAAGAATTGGGCATTGAGAACAACGTGATTTTCACGGGCTTCCAGAATACGCCATTTGACTACCTTGCCACGTTTGACGCGTTTATACTCGCCTCAAAAAGCGAAGGGCTGCCTCGCGTAGTGCTGGAAGCGATGCTGCTTAAAATCCCTGTTATTGGCTCTCAGGTGACGGGTACGGCTGAATTGATTGATCATGAGTCAACGGGGCTGCTCTTCCCCTGGAGCGATGTTTCACAGCTTGCTCAGCATCTGAATAATATCTGGGCGAATGCAGACCTGCGGGCTCGACTGGCTGCGGCTGCATACCAGAACGTCTGCCATACCTACGCTATCGAAAACTATGTCAGCGGTGTCGAAGCCGTTCTTGGCGCGCACTAACCAAACGAGAAGAACATGTTTAAATTCCTGAATGCTCGCTACCGCCACATCACCGGGCGACATAACATTCCGTACGCTTCCCTTCCGGTCACGCGCGATCTCGTTGCGGTGGATTCCATCGTGATCCCGTGTACGGGCGCAGATTTCGTCGAAGAAGCGTTATTGTCAGCGACGTTTGCAGAACGTTACGCCACTGCCGTCAGCGAGATCGTCATCGTCAGCGATCAGCCTGAATCCGCCTTCGGGGTACTGCCGCCGAAAACCCGCGTAGTGACGCTGAATCTTCCGGTTCGTGAGGAAGGATACCGCTATAAGCAGATCTACCTCAGCCGTCTGGTGAAGCTTAACGCCCCGCTGCAGGCGCGCGGTGAAGGCGTATTGATGATCGACTCCGATCTCAACCTGCTCAAGATGCCCGAGATCAACATGGCCGACATGCACATCTACTCCAGCTTCCGTCAGGGCAAAATGATTGCCAAGCTGGACGGCGCGCCAGCGGAGAAAGTGCCGGCGTATTACAAGGAGACGGTGCGTCCGTATCTGGTCGATCACGTTAACGGCGCGTTTCTTGCGGCAACCAAAAAAACCTGGCGCCGCATCTGCCCGCTGTGGCTGACGCTGTTCCAGGATACCTGGGAGCTGATGGACGACACGCAGCCGCCGACCGATCAGCTACCGCTCGCTGCGCTGCTGGACATGCTGGATTTAAAAACGGTTAACCTGGGTGACTGGATGAACTGGCCGGTCTCCAAGAAGATCGGTGGTCAGGAAGCCGTTGTACCGAAAGAGGTGATTGGCGCGCACGGCGGTTTCCCTCTCTCCGAATGGCAGAAGTATCTTGAATCGCCGGATAACGCGCTGCTGTTCAAAGGTCAGGACTACACCCGCAAGGTGCGTTACCTGACGGACGAAGAGAAAAAAAATCAGTGAAAAAAGGGGCCGCAGGCCCCTTTTGGATTACTTATCCCAGCTCAGGAGCACTTTCCCTGACTGGCCGGAACGCATCGCGTCGAAGCCCTGCTGGAACTCATCGATGGAGAAACGGTGAGTAATAATCGGGGACAGATCCAGACCGGACTGTATCAGCGCCGCCATCTTGTACCAGGTCTCGAACATCTCGCGGCCATAGATACCCTTGATGAACAGCCCCTTGAAGATGACTTTGTTCCAGTCGATGGACATATCTGACGGCGGAATACCCAGCATCGCGATACGGCCACCGTGGTTCATGGTGTCGAGCATGGTGCGGAACGCCGGTGGCGCGCCGGACATCTCCAGACCCACATCAAAGCCTTCGGTCATGCCCAACTCTTCCATCACGTCGGTCAGGCTCTCTTTCGAGACATCCACCGCGCGGGTAACGCCCATCTTACGCGCCAGCGACAGACGGTATTCGTTCACGTCGGTGATCACCACGTTGCGGGCCCCCACGTGCTTCGCTACGGCTGCCGCCATAATGCCGATGGGACCCGCGCCGGAGACCAGCACGTCTTCACCCACCAGGTCGAAGGAGAGCGCCGTGTGTACCGCGTTGCCGAACGGGTCGAAGATGGAGGCAAGATCGTCAGAGATATTGTCCGGGATTTTGAACGCGTTAAACGCCGGGATCACCAGATATTCCGCGAAGCAGCCCGGACGGTTGACGCCCACGCCGACGGTGTTGCGGCACAGGTGCGTACGTCCGCCGCGGCAGTTACGGCAGTGGCCGCAGGTAATGTGGCCTTCGCCAGAAACGCGATCGCCAATTTTGAAGCCTTTCACTTCCTGGCCGATACCGACCACTTCGCCGACGTATTCGTGACCGACAACCATCGGTACCGGAATGGTTTTCTGCGACCACTGGTCCCAGTTGTAGATGTGAACGTCAGTGCCGCAGATGGCTGTTTTACGAATTTTGATCAGCAGATCGTTATGACCGACTTCCGGCTCCGGCACGTCGGTCATCCAAATCCCTTCTTCCGCTTTCAGTTTGGATAACGCTTTCATCACACGTCCTCAGGCAATTACGCCCAGCTGTTTGCCGATGCGGGTAAAGGCTTCCACCGCACGCTCAATTTGTTCAGGCGAATGCGCCGCAGACATCTGGGTGCGGATACGCGCCTGACCTTTTGGCACCACCGGGAAGAAGAACCCGGTGACGTAAATCCCTTCTTTCTGCAGCTCGCGGGCAAACTTCTGCGCAACGACCGCATCGCCCAGCATGACCGGAATGATCGCGTGGTCAGCACCGGCCAGGGTGAAGCCTGCGGCGCTCATTTTTTCACGGAACAGACGGGCGTTGGACCACAGGCGGTCGCGCAGCTCAGCGCCGGACTCCACCATCTCCAGCACTTTGATGGAGGCAGAAACAATCGCCGGTGCCAGGGAGTTGGAGAACAGATACGGGCGAGAGCGCTGGCGCAGCCACTCCACCACCTCTTTGCGCGCGGCGGTGTAGCCGCCAGATGCGCCGCCGAGCGCTTTGCCCAACGTACCGGTGATGATGTCCACGCGGCCCATCACGTCGCAGTATTCGTGCGAGCCGCGGCCGTTTTCGCCGACAAAGCCGACCGCGTGAGAGTCATCGACCATCACCAGCGCGTCGTATTTATCCGCCAGGTCGCACACGCCCTTCAGGTTAGCGATCACGCCGTCCATGGAGAACACGCCGTCGGTGGCGATCAGTACGTGGCGAGCCCCCGCTTCACGAGCCTCTTTCAGGCGTGCTTCCAGCTCAACCATGTCGTTGTTGGCGTACCGGAAACGCTTCGCTTTACACAGGCGTACGCCGTCGATGATGGAGGCGTGGTTCAGGGCGTCGGAGATAATCGCATCTTCTGCGCCAAGCAGGGTCTCAAACAGACCGCCGTTAGCGTCGAAGCAGGAGGAGTACAGAATCGCGTCTTCCATTCCGAGGAAGCTCGCCAGCTTTTGCTCAAGCTGCTTATGGCTGTCCTGCGTACCGCAGATAAAGCGTACGGAGGCCATGCCGAAACCGTGGGTGTCCATGCCGTTTTTTGCAGCGGCAATCAGCTCAGGGTGATTCGCAAGACCCAGGTAGTTGTTCGCACAAAAGTTGATCACATGGCTGCCGTCGGCAACGGTGATGTCCGCCTGCTGAGCAGACGTGATAATACGCTCTTCCTTGAACAACCCTTCCGCACGTGCGGTGTCGAGGTCGCTGTTTAACTGTTTGTAAAAATCACCACGCATTGCAATTCTCCAGACTCGGCAAATTTCGGCACATATTACCCAAACCTATAGTTCATGACGAGATGACGCAGTATCTCTTCTCGTTTTTGCAGCATAAATCACGTGTAACCCTGCTGCATATCGGTGAATGGCTGAAGGGTCGCCATACTAATGATATGATATGAATATTAGCGTCCGGGATTGTCCCCGGGCTCCACACTTCAAAGGTTACAGTTATGATCATCGTTACCGGCGGCGCGGGCTTTATCGGCAGCAATATTGTTAAGGCCCTCAATGACAAAGGCATCACCGACATCCTGGTGGTGGACAACCTGAAAGACGGCACTAAGTTTGTAAACCTGGTGGATCTGAACATCGCTGACTACATGGATAAAGAAGACTTCCTTATCCAGATTATGGCGGGTGAAGAGTTCGGCGAGATCGAAGCCATCTTCCACGAAGGTGCGTGCTCCTCCACCACCGAGTGGGACGGCAAGTACATGATGGACAACAACTATCAGTACTCCAAAGAGATCCTGCACTACTGCCTGGAGCGTGAAATTCCGTTCCTGTATGCCTCTTCCGCGGCAACCTACGGCGGCCGCACCTCTGACTTCATCGAATCGCGCGAGTACGAGCAGCCGCTGAACGTCTACGGTTACTCTAAGTTCCTGTTCGACGAATACGTGCGTCAGGTTCTGCCAGAAGCGAACTCGCAGATCGTCGGCTTCCGCTACTTCAACGTTTACGGGCCGCGCGAAGGCCACAAAGGCAGCATGGCAAGCGTGGCGTTCCACCTGAACACCCAGTTGAATAACGGCGAAAGTCCAAAACTGTTTGAAGGCAGCGACGGCTTCAAGCGTGACTTCGTCTACGTAGGCGACGTTGCAGCCGTAAACCTGTGGTTCTGGGAAAACGGCGTGTCCGGTATCTTCAACCTGGGCACCGGCCGCGCGGAATCCTTCCAGGCGGTGGCAGACGCGACGCTGGCGTACCACAAGAAAGGCAGCATTGAGTACATTCCGTTCCCGGATAAGCTGAAAGGCCGTTATCAGGCGTTCACGCAGGCGGATCTGACCAACCTGCGCGCCGCAGGCTACGACAAGCCGTTCAAGACCGTTGCCGAAGGCGTAACGGAATATATGGCCTGGCTGAACCGCGACGCATAAGTATGAAGATTCTGGTGATCGGCCCGTCATGGGTGGGCGACATGATGATGTCGCAAAGTCTCTATCGCACGCTCAAGGCGCGTTATCCCCAGGCGATAATCGACGTGATGGCACCCGCATGGTGCCGTCCGCTGTTGTCGCGTATGCCGGAAGTGAACGAGGCGATCCCGATGCCACTCGGCCACGGGGCGCTGGAAATCGGTGAACGCCGCAAGCTCGGCCACAGCCTTCGAGAGAAGCGCTATGACCGCGCGTTCGTGCTGCCAAACTCCTTTAAGTCCGCCCTCGTGCCTTTCTTTGCGGGCATTCCGCACCGTACCGGCTGGCGCGGTGAAATGCGCTATGGCCTGCTGAACGACGCGCGGGTGCTGGATAAAGAGGCCTGGCCGCTGATGGTGGAGCGCTACGTGGCGCTGGCCTACGACAAAGGGGTGATGCGCAGCGCGAAAGACCTGCCGCAGCCGCTGCTCTGGCCACAGCTTCAGGTTAACGACGGGGAAAAATCCCACACCTGCAATGCGTTTGGACTTTCATCCGAACGCCCGATGATTGGCTTCTGCCCCGGTGCAGAGTTCGGTCCGGCGAAACGCTGGCCGCACTATCACTACGCCGAACTGGCGAAACAGCTGATCGACGAAGGCTACCAGATTGTGCTGTTTGGCTCGGCGAAAGATCACGAGGCGGGTAACGAAATTCTCGCCACGCTGAGCAACGAGCAGCAGGCCTGGTGCCGCAATCTGGCCGGCGAAACGCAGCTTGAGCAGGCGGTTATTTTGATCGCCGCCTGTAAGGCCGTGGTCAGCAACGACTCTGGCCTGATGCACGTGGCCGCCGCGCTGGACCGCCCGCTGGTGGCGCTATATGGCCCAAGCAGCCCAGACTTCACGCCGCCGCTGTCGCATAAAGCGCGCGTCATTCGTCTCATCACCGGCTACCACAAGGTGCGTAAAGGTGATGCTGCTGAGGGTTATCATCAGAGCCTGATCGACATTACGCCAGAGCGCGTCCTTGAGGAACTCAACGCCCTGCTGTTGAGCGAAGAAGGATAACGAATGCGGGTATTGATCGTTAAAACGTCTTCAATGGGTGATGTTCTGCATACGCTGCCGTCGCTGACGGACGCCACGCGGGCCATTCCCGGCATTCGTTTCGACTGGGTGGTGGAAGAAGGCTTCGCGCAGATCCCCACCTGGCATGAAGCGGTTGATCGCGTGATCCCGGTGGCGATTCGCCGCTGGCGCAAAGCGTGGTTCTCCGCCCCCATTAAAGCCGAGCGCAAAGCCTTTCGCGATGCGGTGCAGGCTCAGCGTTACGATGCCATCATCGACGCGCAGGGACTGGTCAAAAGCGCCGCGCTGGTGACGCGTCTGGCGCACGGCGTAAAGCACGGTATGGACTGGCACACCGCCCGCGAACCGCTGGCAAGCCTGTTCTATAACCGTCGCCACCACATTGCAAAACAGCAGCACGCCGTCGAACGCACCCGGGAGCTGTTCGCGAAAAGCCTCGGCTATGCGAAACCCGACACTCAGGGCGATTACGCCATTGCGCAGCATTTTTTGCGCAATACAGACCCCTACACTCAGCCTTATCTTGTCTTCCTGCATGCCACAACGCGCGACGATAAGCACTGGCCGGAAACGCACTGGCGAAGGCTGATTGAACTAATGCAACCTTACGGTATCCATATTAAACTCCCGTGGGGCGCTGAACATGAACGACAGCGTGCGGAGCGTCTGGCCGCAGGATTTTCGCATGTTGAGGTTTTGCCTAAACTCACGCTGGCACAGGTTGCTGCGCAGTTAGCGGGAGCGAATGCTGTCGTTTCCGTTGATACGGGATTAAGCCATTTAACCGCTGCGCTGGATCGTCCAAATCTGACGATTTTTGGCCCGACCGATCCGGGTTTGATTGGGGGTTACGGTAAAAACCAGCATCAGATGGTCAGCCCGACTCAGCAAACAAAGGATATTAGCGCAGATGCGCTTTTTCCATTTTTACAGGGCAGCCACTGGCTTTCCAACAGGGATATTTAACCCATGAGTTATGTATTTCTGCTGATTTTACTCTTTCCGGTGAAGCTCATCCGGAAGCTGTTTCGCAAGGACACAGGTAAAAACCTTGTCATTCAAACAGCCAAAATCGGTGACTTTGTTAATGCTACGCCCCTCCTGGCGTACCTGCAAAAAAGCGATGTGCTTATCAGTCGCAGCGTGGGTGCGCTGGCGAAGCATGATGACACTATCGAGCAGATTTATTTTATCGAGCAGCATAAGCGCAATCTGTGGCGCAAGCTCTGCTTTGCCTGCAGGATTATGAATCGCTATGACAACGTGTATCTCCTGCAACCCAACAGCGTGAACCTCTTTTTCGCCTCCGTCTGTAATGCAAAAAACAAACAATTTTTAAGCACTTATACGCGCAGATGGTATCACGGCATTTTCTATACCACGGCTGACGGTACCGTTGAGCATGGTAAACAAACGTTATCGGTCACAAACTATCTGAAGCTGGCGGACCGCTCGCTGACGTGGCAAGACTCCCCAAAGCACGCTACAAAGCCACTCTTCAAACCAGAGACATGGCCAGCGGTGCTCGATAAACCTGGCGTTATCCGTATCGGCATCAGTATCGCCGCCGGGAATAAAGCGAAAACCGTTCCGCCCATTATCTGGAAGCGAATTGTTGAGCATCTCGCTGACCTGCCCTGCGAGTTTTATGTATTTGGTGCGCCCAATGAGCAGCCGTGGATGGATGATATCACCCGTGCTTATGGTGAAATGCCCAATTTCACCAACCTCATCGGGCAAATTTCCCTTGAAGAGCTTCCCTGGGCGATTTCAAAGATGGATTGTTATATCGCATCGGATTCGGGGAACGTTTATATTGCCGACGCGGTAGGTGTGCCGGTGGTGTTGCTGTTTGGACCATGCTGCCACCATGAACAGCGTCCGCTTGGCAATGTGTTGTTGATTGGTAATGACGACAACATTTGTTCTTATGTGTTTGAAACACGTTATTATTTTTCACAAGAACGCGAAGCATTATTCGCGGTAACAGAAGACGCGCTACGCGAGCTTAAACATTTTATCTGCGAGTTACCTAACGTTGATCCCATCGTCTGTAATATTGATGCGCAAGGAAACTAATTTCTATGGCTTTTCTTAGCGTCATTATTGCCGCACATAACGCCGAAGATACGCTTCATGCTACGTTAGAAAGCCTGCACGCCGCGATGGATAATGCGGGAGATGCTGTTGAAGTCATTATCTTTAATGACAGTTCCGATGATGCCACACAGGATATTATCGAAAAATGGTTGCCTGCGTTCCCACACGCGCAATCCCGGTACGTTGAGTACCGTAACGTCGGTCATGTTCGGAACAGTGCAGTGTCTCTGGCATCAGGCGATTACATCACGATGCTGGATAGTGATGATCGACTGAAGCCTTGCAGCCTCAGGGACGCAGTGGCTTTTTTGAAAGCACAGCGTCCAGATATGCTACTGACGCGCTTGCTGGAAACTCGTGATATCAGAAAAATCACCGCATTCTGGCAGGGCTTTACGCCCGTCTCTTTTTCACAGAATGAGGCGATAAAGCGTTTCTTGCAGCATAAAGAGTTTCAGGCACATCTCATCGGTCAATTTTTTCATCGGAAGTTGTACGAGAGCAACCCTATTCCCTCGATGGTCTGTTACGAAGACTTTGCGGTATTTCCTGCCATGCTCATGCAGGCAGAAAAAATCTGCTATCAACGCCAGGGCCATTACTATTACATCAAACGTAGCGAAAGTTTGTCGAGTCGTCTCGACGCCAGTAAAATCACTACACTTGTTGAATGTACATTAAAGATGGAAAAAACGTTTCCGCAAGCGTTTAAAAATCTGATTAATTGTCACTGGTTTGATATCTACAGTAACCATCGGCAACACCTTACCGATCAACAGCTCAAATTCGTTAAATCACGGGTAAATGCGCTTTATTCGCTATCATTTTTCTTATCCAGCGATGTTCGTTTTAGCTATAAAAAAAGGGTTATTGAGGCATTATGGAAAAAGTAAAATTGCGTCTTTATCAACTGACGCTAATTCTGAGCCTTATCTCGCTTGCATTGACCTTGATCAGTTCAGGTAAGCAGCGAGAGTTTTTCTATATCGCGATATATGCCAGCATTATCGGATTAGCGCTCGAATATAAAAAAATCACACTGCGCCCCTTTTCAATAGCACTGCCCATTTTGTTGATTGGGTTACTTAATTTTACCTGGTACATGGTTTATGAATACCATAGTGAAGGTTTGAACGCTTACAGCGATTATCTCGGTTCAAGTAAGAAGCTGATACTCGCAAGTTTCTTGGTTTTTTATCTTGACCGGTTCAAGTTCTACGTTGATAAGACCTCCTTCCAGAAGTATTTCCTCTATGCCACAGGCGCAGGGTTTGCTCTCGCTACTGGTTATGGCTTATGGCAAGCAACGCAGGGTATGACTCGTGTTGAGATGGCTATCAACCGTGCGACGGTATCAGCCTATGTCTACTCAGTATTGTCTCTGGCTTTCGTATACAGTCTCTACCTTCAGAAAAACGTAAAACTGTATGTTGCTGCGGGCCTTACTATCTTACTTTCTTACTTCGTCATTCTTCTGACTGGGACACGTGCCGCAATGGGCCTGTATTTACTTTTGGCCATCGTGCTTACGCTTTACCACTTCAGACGAATTCATCTTAAATCGACGCTGATCTTTTTATGCATTGTGGCTGGCATTGTCATCGTATGCTACAAGCCTTTAATTGCTCCTAAGATTGCCCAAACTCAGACCGAAGTTGAGAAATATCAGCAAGGAATCGACCGTACTTCACTCGGTGCACGTTTTTCAATGTGGAGTGTGGGTATACAGAATGGCCTGGCACATCCATTAGGGCAGTCAGTTGAAGATCGTCAAATATGGACGCAGAATTATATAAAAAATGGTCATCCATATCTTGTCGGGGCATTGGATTTTATTAAGGTACATTTACACAACGAATTTATTGAGAAATATTCGCTGCAGGGTATCCCTGGGCTGGTGATATTATTCTTTTTCTTTGCGTCGATGATCGCTTACGCGCTTAAAAATAACAATGGCCTGTTGCTAACGACCATGCTCCTGCTTTTACTGTATGGCCTGACCGACGTTATATTGTTGAGCTCAGAAGCCTTGATCTTCTTTGTTACCCTGTTTGCCTTGAGTACACCCTTTTCGCAAACCAGACAACGCTGATGACAATGCCCGCTGCGCGGGCATTAATTTTTTTTGTACTGATAAAACTCCGCCAGCGTCATCCCTACGGTTTTATCTGACAACCACGTAAACAGCGCTTCCAGATCGCGATACAAGCCCTCAATCGCCGCTTCATCCTTAAACGTGGGGCTCCCGCCAGGCATAAACTCAGATGAATGAAGCATAAACTCCACGTAATCATTCCCCTGCGATAAGCACTGTTGCGCGACCTGAATCATCTGCGCGGAGTTCCCACCAGACGGTCGTAGCCAGTTCACGGACGGTGAGCGATATTTACCGCGAATACGATCGTAGCCCTGCTTGACGGCATTCAACCAGGCCGGGTGTTTATACTGAATACTCATCGGGACTTCGAGTAGCGGGCTATTACCCGCCCGGGAAATATCATCCGTGTCCATGAAGTAGGCATGGTCAGGGAAATGCTGATAATTCGTTCCGCCACTCCCCTGCGGGGCACCTTTCGCGTTGCGCCAGTTCACGCGCGGCGTAACGGAACAATCAACCTGATAGCCCAGTTCAATAAGCAATTTGGCATAGCGGCTGTCAAAGGCCCAGCGCCCGGCACGATGGCTCAGCATTTTGGTCTGGAAGGTCTCTTCCAGCAGGCGGGTCATGAAGAGCACTTTTTCGCGCATCATCTCGTCTGAAAACTCAATCAGATACGGCTGCCAGCGCCAGTCATCACCCGTGAGATCGTGCTCCGGCGGGCTATTCCAGGCATGCAGGTGCATACCCACTTCCCCCTGACCGCGAGCAATAACGTCCCTTGCGAATTCAATGAAAACGGGCTCGATTGCCATCTCATAGTTTGTCAGCCAGACGGGCTTAAAACCAAAACGTTCGCAAAGCGCCTGAAAGCGCGCCAGGTAGCGTGCGTTTTCCGTTTTGATCACCCGATGGTTTTGCCAGAGATTATCGCCTTCGGTATCGATCGTGATGATAAACGCTGGTTTTTTCATAATGAGTCCATGAGACAAAGTAGTTAGCGCTATGTTACGCACGCCTCAAAGCAGGAGTAAACCCTTCCAGGGAAATTCCTGACATTGTGGAGAAAGAGTGCAAGTCGCTACCAGGTCTATTAGAATTGCCAACAGTACAACGCCGATAAGATGATGATGAATAACTTACCTGACACGCCTGATTTGCGCATTTTACTGATCAAACTTCGCCATCATGGTGACATGTTACTCACCACTCCCGTCATCGATTCGTTACGCCAAAAATGGCCTGAGGCGCAAATCGACGTGCTTCTTTATGAAGAGACACGCGATATGCTCGCCGCGCACCCGGCGATCGGCACAATTTATGGTATCGATCGCAAATGGAAGCAGTTGGGCACGCTGAAGCATCTCCAGAAAGAGTGGCAGCTGCTTAGCACATTAAGAAGACAGCATTATCACCTGGTGATTAACCTTGCCGATCAGTGGCGCAGCGCCATCGTCACGCGCTTCACCGGTGCCCCGGTTCGCCTCGGGTTTGCCTTTAATAAGCGCAAGAGTGCATTCTGGCGGTTTTGTCATACCAATTTGGTCTCTGTCGCGAATCACCCGTCCCTGCACACCGTTGAGCAAAACCTTTCCGTCCTGTCAGCGCTGCCGGTTGACCCAAAACCCGCCGTCACCATGGCTTATCGCCCGGATGACTGGCAACACGCACACCACCTCTTAACGCAAAAAGGTGTAGGTGAGCGATACATCGTGATTCAACCCACGTCGCGCTGGTTCTTCAAATGCTGGGATGAAGGAAAGATGGCGCAAACCATCACCGCCCTGCAGCAGGAAGGCCACACCATCGTTCTCACGGCTGGCCCGGATAAAAAAGAGATGGCAATGATCGATCGCATTCTCGCTACCTCACCGAAAACGGGTGTCGTCTCGCTGGCAGGTCAATTGACGCTGCGTCAACTGGCATCCCTTATCGATCATGCGCGTCTGTTTATCGGCGTGGATTCCGTGCCGATGCATATGGCCGCGGCGCTTCAGACACCCTGTGTGGCGCTGTTTGGCCCCTCAAAGCTGACGTTCTGGTCTCCGTGGCAGGTCAACGGGGAGGTTATCTGGGCCGGTGACTACGGCCCGCTCCCCAATCCGGACGCCATTGATACCAGCACCAAAGAACGCTATCTCGACGCCATTCCCGTGGATGCTGTCGTCTCCGCTGCAAAGAGATACCTGTAATGAAACACCATCGCCTGGCGATTGTTCGCCAAAAATATCGCCCTGATGGCGGAGCGGAACGTTTCGTCTCCCGCGCGCTGACGGCGTTAAGCAATCAAAATCTTGAGCTCAACGTTATCACCCGCGAATGGCAGGGAGAAAAGCAGGACGACTGGCATATCCACATTTGTGACCCGCGCAAGTGGGGACGCATCAGCCGCGAACGCGGTTTTGCGCATGCCGCCCGCACACTGTGGCAGCAGCAGCAATTTGATATTGTACAAAGCCACGAGCGTATCCCGGGCTGCGACATTTACCGCGCAGGCGATGGCGTTCATCGCCGCTGGTTGCTGCAGCGTGCGCGGATCCTGCCCGCCTGGCGCGCACAAATGCTCATGCACGATCGCTACCACCGTTACGTGATGAATGCCGAACGTGAAATGTACCAGGCTCCTGAGTTAAAAGCCGTTATCTGTAATGCTGAGATGATCAAACGCGAAATCGTCGAAGACTTTGATATTGACGCAAAAAAGATACATGTGATTTATAATTCAATTGATTCCAGCCGCTTCGTTCCGGCCGAGGAAGCACAGCGTGCCACGCTGCGTCAGCAGTTTGGTCTACCAACCCACGCCGTTGTGTTTTGCTTTGTAGGCTCAGGATTTGAACGAAAGGGGTTAGCCAGCGCCATACGCGCTATCGCGGGAACAGCGGCGTGGCTGATTGTGGTTGGGCAGGATAAAGCGGAAAATCGTTATCGTGAACTCGCCCGTTCACTCGGCTGTGAAGGGCAAATCCGTTTCCTGGGGATGCAAAAAGAGACGTTGCCATTTTACCAGCTATCCGATGGTTTACTGCTGCCAACGCTGTATGATCCCTTTCCTAACGTTATTCTTGAAGCGATGGCCTGCGGTTTACCTGTCATTACTTCAGAGAGTTGCGGCGGAGCCGAATTTATTGAGCAAGGCAACAACGGATTTTACTGTGACGCACTTGATATCAACACATTGAAGGAGGCAGTAGCCGCCATTCCTTCTCTGGAAAAGAATAACAATATGGGGCTAGCGGCACGTGAACGTGTAAAAGAGGCCACCCCCGAAAAACTATCAAGTCAGCTTATTTCGCTTTATCAAAAATTACTGGATTAAAAATGCGCATCCTAATGATTATTGATGGTTTACCCGGTGGAGGAGCTGAAAAAACAGTTCTTACACTTTCCAGCGGATTGATCGAAATGGGACATCAGGTCTCCCTGTTCTCCCTGCGGAAAGTGTGCGACTACGCCATCCCGGAAGGCATCGATTTTCAGGTTATTCAGGATACGTGCAAAAAGCCGTGGCGGAAGCTGACGGAGATCCCGCGCCGCGCCCGACTGCTGGATAATGCGATTAAGCAGGCTGAACGCAGTGGAAAATTTGATGTGGTGTTCTCCCACCTGCATAAAACTGACCGCATCGTGGCGCACTGCCGCGCACTGGAACGCGATAAAGTCTGGTTCTGCGTACATGGCATGTTCTCGTTCTCCTATCTGCGCCATCGCAGCGGTCTTTCGCGCTGGTTTAAACATTATAAGATTCGTCATACCTACGAAAATCGCAATGTTGTGGCCGTCTCAGCCGCCGTGTTGAAAGACCTCTCGGAAACGCTGGCAATCGATCTTCGTCGCCAGGCAGTTATCCATAATCCTTTCGATATTCCAGAAATCCAGCGTCTGGCGGACGAACCCTATGAGATGCAGGGACAGGATTACCTCATTCACGTCGGCCGCTTCCACGAGCACAAACGTCATGATCGTCTCTTACGCGCCTTTGCGCTGAGCCAGATAGAGACAACACTGGTCATGATGGGAAATGGCGCCGATGCTAAAATTCAAAAACTAAAACAGCTGGCTACCGAGCTGGGCATTGAAAACAAAATTGTTTTCCGTCCATTCCAGCCCAATCCCTATCCATGGATCAAAGGCGCACGCCTCTTAGTGTTAAGCTCTGACTGTGAAGGTTTTGGTAATGTATTGGTCGAATCCATTATCTGTCAGACACCGCCCGTCAGTACAAACTGTCCGGGTGGACCCGCTGAAATTCTCACAGGCGACTTAGCGCGCGGGCTGACAGCATTAAATGATGAGTCACTGGCAAAAACGCTGGCAGATATCTATGCCTCTCCGCCAGTCGTTGATCGCGCAACGATCGCATCGTTCGGCATCAATGCTATCTGCCAGCAATATATTGCTTTGGTCGACAATCCATAATAATCAGGTTTCTTATGCAAAATTCAGCGCCATTATTAAGCGTGGTGGTTGCCGTTTATAACGGTGAAGCGTTCCTGGATCAGTTCTTTACCTGCCTTGTCAATCAACGCATCGACAGTATGGAAGTCATCATCGTTAATGACGGCTCCACTGACCGCTCGATGGAGATCGTCGACAACTGGCGAGAAAAGCTGCCGCAGCTGCAGGTCATTGAGCAGCAAAACCAGGGTGTCTCCATCGCGCGGAATAGCGGTCTGGCCATCGCGACGGGTCAATATCTTTCCTTCCCGGATATTGATGATGTCTTCAAACCTGGCATGTATCAGCATCTGCTGGATATGGCCGTTACGCAGGATCTGGACGTCGCCACCTGTAACGGGAACTACGTCTGGGAAAATAATAAAAAACCCTCGCGCCCGATTTTCCCTGAGGACAAACTGGCCTCGACAGGCGTGATGACTGGCGCGGCGTGGTTAAAGATGGCGCTGGATTCTCGTAAGTTCCTCCACGTCACCTGGTTGAATATCTATCGCCACGACTTTATCCGTAAACACAGTTTCCATTTCGAACCCGGCCTGCGCCATCAGGATATCCCGTGGACGACTGAAGTGCTGCTCGCGGCAGAGCGGGTGCAGTACACCAGTGAACGTTATTATGACTACTACATTCACTCCGCATCGGTGTCCCATATGCCGGACAATGACGACACGCTCATTCGCTCGGCGCGCCATTACATGAAAATCCTGCAGATGCTTGATGCCATCAATCAGCGCTACCCGGATAAAGTGAAAGGTATCCCGGCCTGCCACTGGCAAATCGCCAAAGAGGGACTAGGGATTATTCACACCTTCGACAATATGAAGGATGAGAAGAAGAAATCCATGATTATTAAAGAGTTCTTCGAAACGGGCATCTGGAAACTCATCTGGAAAAGTGCAAAAAGTCCGCGTTTGCGCTGGCGACTGGGCCGCCGTTACTTCCGCTTAAAGCGGTATCTGGCATAAGAGATAGCTTTACCTGGCTTAAATGCTTAGAATTTGCCCGCCGAAACTAAAAAAACGGATAATCGATTGGAATTGTTGTATACCGCCCTGCTCTATCTCATTCAGCCACTGGTGTGGCTGCGACTGTTGCTTCGTAGCCGTAAAGCTCCCGCGTATCGAAAACGCTGGGCTGAACGCTATGGCTACTGCCGTAATAAAGTTGCCCCGGACGGTATTTTGCTCCATTCCGTTTCAGTTGGTGAAACGCTGGCGGCTATCCCGCTGGTTCGCGCCCTGCGTCACCGATACCCGTCACTGCCGATCACCGTCACGACCATGACGCCCACCGGCTCTGAGCGTGCGTTATCCGCTTTCGGAAAAGACGTGCATCACGTCTATCTGCCTTACGATCTGCCCTGCGCCATGAACCGTTTCCTGAATACCGTTCGCCCGAAACTGGTGATCGTGATGGAAACCGAGCTGTGGCCGAATATGATTTCTGCCCTCCATGCCCGTAAGATCCCGTTGGTTATCGCTAATGCCCGTCTGTCTGAGCGCTCGGCGAAAGGGTACGGCAAGCTGGGCAAATTTATGCGTCGCCTTCTGAGTAAAATCACCTTGATTGCGGCGCAAAATGAAGAAGATGCGGCGCGCTTCATCGCGCTAGGCCTGAAACGCAACCAGCTTGCGGTAACGGGCAGCCTTAAATTCGATATTTCCGTCACGCCTGAACTCGCCGCCCGTGCGATCACGCTGCGTCGCCAGTGGGCCCCGCGACGTCAGGTCTGGATTGCGACCAGCACCCACGACGGCGAAGAAGAGATCATCCTCCAGGCGCACCGTAAGTTGCTGGAAACATTCCCTGATTTACTGCTTATCCTCGTGCCTCGCCATCCTGAGCGCTTCAAAGATGCCCGCGATATGGTGCAAAAAGGGGGTTTCAGCTACACCCTGCGCAGCAGCGGTGAGATCCCTTCCGGCAGCACTCAGGTAGTGATTGGCGATACGATGGGCGAGCTGATGCTTCTATACGGCATTGCTGACCTCGCCTTTGTCGGCGGCAGCCTGGTCGAGCGCGGCGGTCATAACCCACTGGAACCGGCAGCACACGCCATTCCGGTGCTGATGGGACCGCACACGTTTAACTTCAAAGATATCTGCGCGAAATTGCAGCAGGCCGATGGTTTAATTACCGTGACCGACGCGGATTCGGTGGTCAAAGAGGTGTCTACCCTTCTGACTGACGAAGATTATCGCCTGTGGTACGGGCGTCATGCCGTCGAAGTGCTGCACCAGAACCAGGGCGCACTGACCCGTCTGCTGCAGCTTCTGCAACCTTATCTGCCTCAGCGGAGCCACTAATGTCAACGCGTCTGTCGGTCGTGATGATCGCCAAAAACGCCGCCGACCTGCTTCCGGACTGCCTGGCCTCCGTCGCCTGGGCTGATGAAATCGTCATCCTGGACTCCGGCAGCACGGACAACACGGTAGATGTCGCCCGCGCGGCGGGCGCAAAAATCTATACCAATACTGACTGGCAAGGTTATGGCATTCAGCGCCAGCGCGCGCAGGAATATGCCACCGGCGATTATGTGTTAATGCTCGACACTGACGAACGCATCACGCCAGAACTGCAGCAGGCTATTCAAACGGTGCTTTCCTCGCCTCAGCCAGGTGCGGTATACAGCATTGCCCGCCGCAACTACTTTCTTGGCCGCTTTATGCGCCACAGCGGCTGGTACCCTGACCGCGTGATGCGCCTCTACGAGCGCGAGCGGTATCAGTACAACGACAATCTGGTCCATGAATCCCTGCGCTGCGATAGCGCCCAGGTCATCCCCCTGACGGGCGATTTGCTGCACCTGACCTGCCGTGATTTCGCGAGCTTCCAGCGTAAACAGCTCAACTATGCCACTGCATGGGCGCAGGAGCGTCACCAGCGCGGCAAGAAGGCCTCGCTGACGGGTATCTTCACCCACACACTGGGCGCGTTTCTGAAAACGCTGCTGCTGCGCGGCGGCGTGCTGGACGGTAAACAGGGCTGGTTACTCGCAGTGGTCAATGCCCAGTATACTTTCAACAAATACACCGAGCTGTGGGCGCTCTGCCGCGGCTACTCTGAGAAAACGTGAGCCATGAGCACAAAAGCGATTTATCCGGGTACCTTCGATCCGATTACCAACGGTCATGTTGATATCATCACCCGTGCGGCATGCATGTTCGACAAGGTGATCCTGGCGATTGCCGCCAGCCCCAGCAAGAAGCCGATGTTTGACCTGAACGAGCGCGTTACGCTCGCCACCGATGCCATTTCGCATCTGCCGAACGTTGAGGTGGTTGGGTTTAGCGACCTGATGGCTAACTTCGCCCGCGCTCAGCAGGCAAACATTCTGATCCGGGGTTTACGCGCGGTAGCAGACTTTGAGTATGAAATGCAGCTGGCGCACATGAACCGCCATCTGATGCCAGAGCTGGAGAGCGTGTTCCTGATGCCCTCCAAAGAGTGGTCGTTTATCTCTTCCACGCTGGTAAAAGAGGTGGCGCGTCATCACGGCGCCGTCACCCCCTTCCTGCCGGTTAACGTCCACCCGGCCTTGATGGAAAAGTTAAAGTAACGCTATTTCTGGCACTGACGGCAATAGAACGTGGCGCGCTGGGCGTGCTTCGTGGCAATAACTGGCGTCCCGCAGGCTCTGCACGGTTCACCCTTACGGCCATATACCTGCAGCTCCTGGGCAAAATAGCCCGGCTTCCCGTCGCTTTGCAGGAAGTCCTTCAGCGTAGTCCCGCCCTGCTCAATAGAGCGCAGCAGCACCGCTTTAATCACTCTGACCAGCAATTCGCACTCTTGCGCCGACAGCGAAGAGGCCAGCCGATCGGGATGGATCCCGGCCGCAAACAGCGATTCGCTAGCGTAAATATTCCCCACGCCGACCACCAGCTTGTTATCCATCAGCCAGGGCTTAATCGGGGTCTTTTTCTTTGCGCACTTCTCTTTCAGGTATTCCGCATTAAACGCATCTGACAGCGGTTCAGGCCCGAGATGCGCCAGCACGTTGTGCCCTTCCAGCTCCTTCGTCCACAGCCATGCGCCAAAACGCCGCGGGTCGGTGTAACGCAGCACTTTGCCGTTGCTCATCACCAGGTCAACGTGATCGTGCTTTTCCGCAGGCAGCTCTTCAGTAAGGATGCGCAGGCTCCCGGACATCCCCAGATGGATAATAATCCAGCCGTCAGGCAGCTCCAGCAGCAGGTACTTGGCACGACGCTGCACGCTAAGGACGGGTTTGTCACTTAACGCGTGGATCTCATCGGACACCGGCCAGCGCAGACGCCCATTACGGACAACTGCGTGAAGAATGGTTGCGCCGACCAGATGGGGCTCAATGCCGCGACGGCTGGTCTCTACCTCAGGTAATTCAGGCATGGTTCCTCCGTTGAGATGCAGAATGCAAAAAACCCCGCAGATGCGGGGTTTTTCAATACAAGGAGACTAAAATTATTTGATTTTAGCTTCTTTGTACAGTACGTGCTGGCGTACAACTGGATCGAATTTTTTCAGTTCCAGTTTTTCCGGCTTAGTACGTTTGTTCTTCGTGGTGGTGTAGAAGTGACCTGTACCAGCAGAAGAAACCAGCTTGATTTTCTCGCGAATACCTTTAGCCATGATTTATTTCCTCTTTAAGTACTTAGTACTTTTCGCCACGGGCACGCAGTTCGGACAGAACTGTATCGATGCCTTTCTTATCAATAACACGCATACCTTTAGCAGATACACGCAGGGTGACAAAACGCTTCTCGCTCTCAACCCAGAAACGGTGAGAGTGCAGGTTCGGCAGGAAACGGCGTTTAGTCGCGTTCAGTGCGTGGGAACGGTTGTTACCGGTCACCGGACGCTTGCCAGTAACTTGGCAGACTCGGGACATGTCTATTCTCCAAAAATCAAATTAGCTCGAGCTTCGTATGGGGTATCGGCGCCTCGTCAGGCTTTACAGCCCGGTCATCGCATAGTTCTAAGTGAACTCTCGATTGCCAGGCCCAAATGCCAAACCCGAGATTCTCAAAGGTGGCGTAGTATACGCTGACTCGGCGGTGTGCTCAAGTCCCGAACAGACAAAGATCCCGATGGATCGCGAGAAAGGGTCTAAATCCAACCACGTTCCGCAAAAGAAATGTACTCTCCGCGGCCAATTATCAGATGGTCCAGCACACGAATGTCCATGAATTGACAGCATTTGATAATGCGCTCGGTGATTTCTTTGTCCGCTCTGCTCGGTTCTGCACAGCCAGAGGGGTGATTATGCGCGAGGATCACGCCGGCTGCATTCACTTTTATCGCTTCCCGCACAATTTCTCGCGGATAAACCTCTACGTGGGTCAAGGTTCCAGAGAAAAGGTGAGTGTGTTTCAACACCCGGTTCTTATTGTCGAGAAAGATCACCATGAAGATCTCCCGCTCCATATCTGACAGCTGGCTTTGCAGGAATTCGCGGGTCATCGCCGGGGTAAGGATCGGATCTTCCTCCTCCATACGGACATTGTAAAAACGGCGGGCAAGTTCAGCAATCCCCCTCAACTGGGCATATTTCGCCACGCCAATCCCCTCAACCTGCGCAAACGCTGCCAGATCGGCGGTCAGCAAACCATGCAGTGAACCGAAATGTTCTATCAGCTCTTTTGCCAGCGTAAATACCGTTTTCCCCTGCGTACCCGTACGCAAAAAGAGCGCCAGCAGCTCATCGTCTTTTAACAAGGTGACGCCATATCGCAGCAGTTTTTCGCGCGGTAGCAGCAGTTCCGTCTCTTCCATGCCCAGCCTCCTTCTGTTTGCCATCATGCTGCCACAGGCCAATCCGGGGCTCGACGCTGACTTTTCGTTCTTGCGTAACGCCTCGCAAAGTGAACGAAGGACAAAATCACCCCGTTTTTGTGATTGTGATAAAATGCCCGCTCTCTGGTGAAACCCAACAGGAAAGAATCATGATGAGCCTGGCCGGTAAAAAAATCGTTCTTGGCGTAAGCGGCGGTATTGCAGCCTATAAAGCGCCGGACCTGGTGCGTCGTCTACGCGAGCGCGGGGCAGATGTGCGGGTCGCGATAACCGAAGGTGGCAAAGCCTTTATCACGCCTCTGAGCCTGCAGGCTGTCTCGGGGTACCCGGTATCCGACAGCCTGCTTGACCCTGCTGCAGAAGCGGCGATGGGCCACATTGAGCTTGGGAAATGGGCAGATCTGGTGATTCTTGCCCCCGCCACGGCCGATTTGATTGCCCGCGTGGCGGCGGGCATGGCGAACGATCTGGTCTCGACCATTTGCCTCGCGACACCTGCGCCAGTCGCCGTCGTGCCCGCTATGAACCAGCAGATGTACCGTAATGCAGCCACCCAGCACAATCTGGAGACGCTGGCATCACGCGGCCTGCTTATCTGGGGCCCGGACAGCGGCAGCCAGGCGTGTGGCGATGTTGGCCCAGGTCGTATGCTGGACCCGCTGACGATTGTTGATATGGCTGCAGCCCATTTTTCGCCTGTCAACGATCTGCAACATCTCAACATCATGATTACCGCGGGCCCCACGCGCGAACCGCTGGACCCGGTGCGTTACATCACTAACCACAGCTCCGGCAAGATGGGCTTTGCCATTGCTGCTGCTGCTGCAAAACGCGGCGCGAACGTCACGCTGGTGAGCGGCCCGGTCTCACTGCCGACACCTCCGTTCGTTCAACGCATTGACGTCACCACCGCGTTGGAAATGGAAGCCGCCGTGCAGACCCATGCGCAAAACCAGCAGATTTTTATCGGCTGTGCGGCCGTCGCGGATTATCGGGCAGAGACCATTGCAGACGCCAAAATCAAAAAGCAAGGTGATGAATTAACGATAAAAATGGTGAAAAACCCGGATATCGTTGCTGGTGTCGCCGCACTGAAAAGCCATCGTCCTTACGTTGTTGGGTTTGCCGCAGAAACAAATAATGTGGAAGAATATGCCCGGCAAAAACGTACTCGCAAAAACCTCGATTTGATTTGCGCGAACGACGTATCGCTGGCCACGCAAGGATTTAACAGCGACAGCAATGCACTGCACCTTTTCTGGCAGGATGGAGATAAAGTCTTACCGCTTGAGCGCAAGGAACTCCTGGGCCAACAATTACTGGACGAGATCGTTACCCGTTATGATGAAAAAAATCGACGTTAAGATTCTGGACCCGCGTGTTGGCGAGCAATTTCCGCTGCCGACCTATGCCACCTCCGGCTCTGCCGGTCTTGACCTGCGCGCCTGTCTCGATGACGCCGTAGAACTGGCTCCAGGTGCAACCACCCTGATCCCGACAGGCCTGGCAATTCACATTGCTGACCCGTCTCTGGCGGCGGTGATCCTGCCGCGTTCTGGTCTGGGCCATAAGCATGGCGTCGTACTGGGTAACCTGGTCGGCCTGATCGACTCTGACTATCAGGGTCAGCTGATGGTGTCCGTCTGGAACCGTGGTCAGGACAGCTTCACCATTGAACCGGGCGAGCGTATTGCGCAGATGGTCTTTGTACCGGTTGTGCAGGCAGAATTTAACCTGGTGGCAGACTTCGACGCCACCGACCGTGGCGAAGGCGGCTTCGGCCATTCCGGGCGTAAATAACCGTCCGATAGATACGCATCTCACAGCGCCATAATGCAATAACAAACCGCAAACGTCAGTTTGCGGTCGCTGTGTGGATGCCAGCCTGGCAAGTGCTTATTTTCAGGGGTATTTTGTAACATGGCAGAAAAACAAACCGCGAAAAGGAATCGTCGCGAAGAAATACTTCAGTCTCTGGCTCTGATGCTTGAATCCAGCGATGGCAGTCAACGCATCACTACCGCTAAACTGGCCGCCTCTGTAGGCGTGTCTGAGGCGGCGCTGTACCGTCATTTTCCGAGCAAGACCCGGATGTTCGACAGTCTGATCGAGTTTATTGAAGACAGCCTGATCACGCGCATCAACCTGATTCTGAAAGACGAAAAAGACACCACCGCGCGTCTGCGTCTGATTGTGCTGTTAATCCTGGGCTTTGGTGAACGCAATCCGGGCTTAACCCGTATCCTCACCGGCCACGCGCTGATGTTCGAGCAGGACAGGCTGCAGGGGCGCATTAACCAGCTTTTCGAACGTATTGAAGCGCAGCTGCGACAGGTACTGCGCGAAAAGAAAATGCGTGAAGGCGAAGGGTACACCATCGATGAGACGCTGCTGGCGAGCCAGATCCTGGCGTTTTGCGAAGGGATGCTCTCCCGTTTTGTGCGTAGCGAATTCAAATACCGACCAACGGACGATTTTGACGCCCGCTGGCCGTTAGTGGCTGCTCAGTTGCAGTAACACCGTTGCCGGATGGCGGCTTCGCCTTATCCGGCCTACGAAATACGCAGGCCCGGTAAGCGTCGCGCCATCGGGCAATTCAATTACACGCCGAACTCTTCCCGGTACGCACGTACCGCCGCCAGATGATCCGCCATCTCCGGCTTCTCTTCCAGATAGGCAATCAGGTCTTTCAGGGTGATAATCGACGTCACTTTGCAGCTGTAATCGCGCTCAACTTCCTGAATAGCGGAAATTTCACCGCGACCACGCTCCTGACGATCCAGAGAAATCAGGACGCCAGCAAGCGTCGCACCATTGGCCTGGATAATCTCCATCGATTCGCGGATTGCCGTGCCCGCGGTGATCACATCGTCCACCAGCATGACGCGGCCCTGCAGCGCGCTGCCGACCAGATTCCCGCCTTCACCGTGGGTTTTGGCCTCTTTACGGTTAAAGCAGTACGGCACATCGCGGTCATGGTGTTCAGCCAGCGCCACCGCGGTGGTGGTCGCAATTGGAATACCTTTGTAGGCCGGACCAAACAGCAGGTCGAAATCAATCCCGGAATCCACCAGCGCTTCGGCATAGAAACGGCCTAACAGCGCCAGATCGCGCCCGGTATTAAACAGCCCGGCGTTGAAGAAATAGGGGCTTTTACGCCCGGATTTCAGCGTAAACTCGCCAAACTTAAGTACCTGCTTGTTAAGCGCAAACTCAATAAACTGGCGCTGATACGATTTCATGGATTCGCTCCTTTGGTTTTTCTGTCTTACAGGCAAAAAAAAGGCGACTCATTGGTCGCCTTTAAAATCAATTTTCTAACGCCGCTTTCTGCGTCGTTACGATAGATTCGATTCCCCCTCGGGCCAACGCCAGCAGAGAGAGAAGCTCTTCGTGGGTGAACGGCTCGCCTTCTGCCGTGCCCTGTACTTCAATGATGCGACCGTCTTCAGTCATCACCACGTTCATGTCAGTTTCGGCAGCGGAATCTTCAACGTATTCCAGATCGCAAAGCGCTTCACCGTTAACGATACCCACGGAAACCGCCGCGACCATGCCTTTCATTGGATTGGTTTTCAGCTTACCGGCCGCAACCAGCTTGTTCAGGGCATCCGCCAGCGCCACGCAGGCACCGGTAATGGACGCCGTACGCGTACCGCCGTCTGCCTGAATGACATCGCAGTCCAGCGTGATGGTAAATTCACCGAGGATTTTCAGGTCAACGGCGGCGCGCAGCGCACGCGCGATAAGACGTTGAATCTCCATGGTACGACCGCCCTGCTTGCCCTTCGCCGCTTCGCGGGCGTTACGGGTATGAGTCGCACGCGGCAGCATGCCGTACTCAGCGGTGATCCAGCCCTGACCCTGACCTTTCAGGAAGCGCGGAACGCCTTCTTCGATAGAGGCGGTGCACAGAACCTTCGTGTCACCAAACTCAACCAGCACGGAGCCTTCAGCGTGTTTTGTATAGTTACGGGTCAGGGTGACGGGACGCACCTGATTGGCGCTACGGCCTGATGGACGCATGATGGATTCTCCGGCTTGAAACGAATGTGGCTGCGCATTATACGGATAAAGGACGCTTATTCCTATCCTGAGAAGCCCCCGAAAGCTATAATCCCCCCATCTCTCCTTTAAAAACGGGAATGTCTATGATCCGCAGTATGACCGCCTACGCCCGGCGTGAAATCAAGGGTAGCTGGGGCAGCGCCACATGGGAAATGCGCTCGGTAAACCAGCGTTACCTGGAAACGTATTTCCGTATGCCGGAGCAGTTCCGCAGCCTTGAGCCTGTCGTACGCGAGCGTATCCGTACGCGTCTGACACGCGGCAAAGTGGAATGCAACCTGCGCTTTGAGCCTGATGCCAGCGCGCAAGGCGAGTTGATTCTTAACGAAAAACTGGCGAAACAGCTCGTGAATGCGGCGAACTGGGTCAAAATGCAGAGCGATGAAGGCGAAATCAACCCGGTTGATATTTTGCGCTGGCCTGGCGTCATGGCTGCCGGTGAGCAGGATCTGGATGCCATCGCCGCTGAAATCCTGGCAGCCCTCGACGGCACGCTGGACGACTTTATCGTTGCCCGTGAAACCGAAGGTCAGGCGCTGAAAGCGATGATTGAGCAGCGCCTTGAAGGCGTGAGCACCGAAGTAGCCAAAGTCCGCACCCATATGCCGGAAGTGCTGCAGTGGCAGCGCGAGCGCCTGGTCTCCAAACTGGAAGAAGCGGAAGTTCAGCTGGAAAACACCCGTCTGGAACAAGAGCTGGTGCTGATGGCGCAGCGTGTTGACGTCGCTGAAGAGCTGGACCGTCTGGAAGCGCACGTTAAAGAAACCTACAACATTCTGAAGAAGAAAGAAGCTGTAGGTCGCCGTCTGGACTTTATGATGCAGGAGTTCAACCGCGAGTCGAACACCCTGGCGTCTAAATCTATCAATGCAGACGTGACGAATTCAGCGATTGAGCTGAAGGTGCTGATTGAGCAGATGCGCGAGCAGATCCAGAATATCGAGTAATGCCTTTCGGGTGGTGTCGACTGCACCACCCATTACTATTTCTAATCCGTGCTGATGCTCAATTATCCCACCTTCCGCCCGTCATCAAGCCTATCCAGACAAATGTGATAAAAATTTATAGGGCAAACTAACTCGCCTTAGAAAATCTCAATCGTGATCTTGCGCACAAATCGCTAACCTCCCCCGCGTTCACACCGGAGGGTATATGCTGCTTCACGTTCTTTATCTGATTGGTATCACCGCAGAAGCCATGACCGGCGCGCTTGCAGCCGGACGTCGCCGTATGGACACCTTCGGCGTGATTATTATTGCCACAGCGACCGCGCTGGGCGGCGGTTCCGTGCGCGATATCCTGCTTGGCCATTACCCGCTCGGCTGGGTTAAACACCCTGAGTACGTGATTATCGTGGCGACGGCTGCCGTGCTCACCACCATTGTGGCACCCGTTATGCCCCACCTGCGCCGTCTGTTCCTGGTACTTGATGCGCTGGGGCTGATCGTCTTTTCAATCATCGGTGCGCAAATCGCGCTCGATATGGGTGAAGGGCCGGTTATCGCCACTATTGCCGCCGTGGTCACGGGCGTATTTGGCGGAGTATTGCGTGACATGTTCTGCAAACGTATTCCCCTGGTCTTTCAAAAAGAGCTCTATGCCGGGATCTCCTTTGCCGCAGCGGTACTCTATATCGCCTTGCAGCATTACGTTTCGAACCATGATGTAGTGGTCATCTCGACGCTGCTGTTTGGCTTTACGGCCCGCATGCTGGCGCTACGTCTGAAGCTCGGGCTGCCCGTTTTTCACTACAAGCACAGCGCACACTGATGTCAAAATCCGTTGATGTGCTGTTCAGCGAGCCACTTCGCCAGCACGTCAACCTGAGGCGCGTGCATCCAGTTCATGATTTGCCGCGCTTTCTCCTCTCCAGTTCCCGGCAAGGTTTGCCAGTCGGCAGAGTTTCGCTGGCTCATTGCCTGCCACGATCGCCCATCAATAGCGTTCAGTGTCGATTTGGATAGCGGAACTCCCATCGCGCTAATCCAACGGATAAAAGGTTGTTCCCGTATCTGATTAAAACGATGCCAGAACGCTAGCCCGCGCGCCGCAGAAAACCCCGGTGTGGCCTGAAGCTGCGCCTGTGTTAATAACAGCCATGAAAAGATATGTTCGAAATGATGAGCCTGCCAGAGCGTACGCCAGCCGGACTCCCCTAAACCTTCAATATCCAGCCCCTGTTTAGAACTGAGCCATGTTAGCCGGGCAAAAAACTGCTCCATGCAGTTCGGCGAGGCATAAAAACAGCTTAATGAATGGTACTGCGAGTCAGGAGGCTGCGGTTTTTGTCTGTCCGTCCCTCGCCATACCACCTTATCCAGGCGCGGAATACCCTGTCCGGCGAGACTGATCAGCACCTGATCGCCTTTGGTGAGATCCAGTCTCTGCCAACGCCCAACCGACCCCAGACTGACTCGTCGCACCTGTTTATCATCCAGTCGCACAGGCTCAAGCCCTGCAACGACGGACACCTTGCCTGTTCGTCCTACAGAAAACTGGATATTCTTTACCTCAGCAAGCTGCGAAACAGGAGAATATTTCCACGCGACGACCCAGTTTCCTTCACCAGGCAACCAGCTCTCGCCTGCAGGTTCATCCTCCGAACGCACCACAATGCCATCCGTGGCAAAGGGTAATCCGGTCTCGTGCCAGGCCGCGCGCTGTTTTTCGACGGCATCAACAGATTCGGCGGGAAGCGTATACCGCGCCGAGAGCGAAAAACCGGCTTTAGACAGCTCAACCAACGAAGTCTTCATATCTTTCGGCCCATCCGGCCAGGCCCAGATGAATACGCCGATCTTGCTCAGGAGCGCGTTATCCTTTTGCCGCATCATCGCACCCGCCACCTTTGCGCGAGCGTTCATTCCGCCCATCTGGCTCTGAATGTGGTTGTCGTGTAACCAGAAAAGTTCGCCCTGCAATACGCTATTCGCCAGCGTTCCTGTGAGCTTTTGCGGCACAGACGGGATTAAACGCACCTTCTCGGTCCAGTCTTCCCCTTTTAACCCATTTCCGCGACTGATAGCCTGGATTAACTTTCCGTCACGATAGACCAGCGTTACTGCCACACCGTCTACTTTAGGCTGTATCCAGAGGTTACGTCGGTAACGCATCCACTGTCTTAGTTCCTCTTTGCTGGTCACTTTGTGCACGCCCGTATGGGCAACAGGATGCTTTACGCTCCCCGTCAGCGCGGGGAGTTTCTCTTCTGAAGGCTCGCTGCCAAAACACCGCTGCCACTGGGCTAATCGTGCGTTAAGCTGGTCGTACACGTCGTCATTAACATCGCTCACCCCCTGCTTCCAGTAGGCATCATCCCAGCGTTTGATCTGCGCGCTTAACGACACAATCTCTTTCTCTGCTTTTGCCTGCGACCACACCGGACACACCGCCGCGCCATAGCCACACCACAACACCAGTAATCCGCTTATCCATCGCCACATTGCTACTCCTCCTTTGCGTTGCAGGAGGTATAACCTGACGATCGAGACAACGCTAACGGCAACATGTCACTTTGCGAGGCGCTATCCAGGGTTTCTTTTTATTTCTGCAAACCGCAGGTAAAACCGGAAAACGACACGCAAAAATCAATAATCCAGGGGAAAAAGTGTGACAAAGGCTACGTCACGGTGCGCCGACGTGTATAATAAGCCCGTATGTAGGACTTCTTCGTTAACACATACAAAAGACTCTCATGGCTCAAGGCACGCTTTATATTGTTTCTGCCCCTAGTGGCGCGGGTAAATCCAGCCTTATTCAGGCACTGTTAAAAACCCAACCGTTGTACGACACACAGGTTTCTGTTTCTCACACTACGCGGGCGCCGCGTCCGGGTGAAGTGCACGGTGAACACTATTTCTTTGTAGATCACGACGAGTTCAGAGCGATGATCGGCAGAGACGCGTTTCTTGAACATGCTGAAGTGTTCGGTAACTACTACGGCACCTCGCGTGAAACCATTGAGCAGGTTCTGGCAACCGGCGTAAACGTGTTCCTGGATATCGACTGGCAGGGCGCGCAGCAAATTCGCAAGAAAATGCCTGACTCGCGCAGTATCTTTATTTTACCGCCATCGAAAGATGAGCTGGATCGCCGCCTGCGTGGCCGCGGTCAGGACAGCGAAGAAGTCATCGCTAAGCGTATGGAACAGGCTGTTGCAGAAATGAGCCATTACGCGGAATATGATTACCTTATTGTGAATGATGATTTTGATGCCGCGCTGAGCGATCTCAAAACCATTCTTCGTGCAGAACGCCTGCGTATGAGCCGCCAGAAGCAGCGACATGACGCATTAATCACCAAACTGTTGGCAGACTGAACCCACTTTCAGTATCATGCCCAGTCATTTCTTCACCTGTGGAGCATTTTAAGTATGGCACGCGTAACTGTTCAGGACGCTGTAGAGAAAATTGGTAACCGTTTTGACCTGGTGCTGGTCGCCGCGCGTCGCGCTCGTCAGATGCAGGTAGGCGGTAAAGATCCGCTGGTACCGGAAGAAAACGATAAAACCACCGTTATTGCACTTCGCGAAATCGAAGAAGGTCTGATCAACAACCAGATCCTCGACGTGCGTGAGCGCCAGGAGCAGCAAGAGCAGGAAGCCGCAGAACTGCAGGCCGTAACCGCTATTGCTGAAGGTCGTCGTTAATTAAACCTGCGGGTCGCCCTTGTATCTGTTTGAAAGCCTGAATCAACTGATTCAAACCTACCTGCCTGAAGACCAAATTAAGCGTCTTCAGCAGGCGTATCTCGTTGCACGTGACGCTCACGAGGGCCAGACACGTTCAAGCGGTGAACCCTATATCACGCACCCGGTAGCGGTGGCCTGTATTCTGGCCGAGATGAAACTCGACTACGAAACGCTGATGGCCGCTCTGCTGCACGACGTGATCGAAGATACCCCTGCCACTTATCAGGACATGGAACAGCTGTTTGGCAAAAGCGTTGCCGAACTGGTGGAAGGGGTCTCTAAGCTTGATAAGCTGAATTTCCGCGACAAGAAAGAGGCGCAAGCCGAAAACTTCCGCAAGATGATTATGGCGATGGTGCAGGATATCCGCGTCATTCTCATCAAACTCGCTGACCGTACCCACAACATGCGCACGCTGGGCTCACTTCGCCCGGATAAACGTCGCCGCATTGCCCGTGAAACCCTTGAAATCTACAGCCCGCTGGCGCACCGTTTAGGTATTCATCACATTAAAACCGAGCTGGAAGAGCTGGGTTTTGAAGCGTTGTACCCGAACCGCTATCGCGTGATTAAAGAGGTGGTGAAAGCCGCACGCGGTAACCGTAAAGAGATGATTCAAAAAATCCTCTCGGAAATCGAAGGGCGCTTGCAGGAAGCGGGAATTCCGTGCCGCGTCAGCGGCCGCGAGAAACATTTGTACTCCATCTACTGCAAAATGGTGCTCAAAGAGCAGCGTTTTCACTCGATCATGGATATCTACGCCTTTCGCGTGATCGTCCACGACTCCGACACCTGCTATCGCGTGCTGGGGCAGATGCACAGCCTCTACAAACCGCGTCCGGGTCGCATGAAAGATTACATCGCCATTCCAAAAGCGAACGGCTATCAATCTTTGCACACCTCGATGATCGGGCCACACGGCGTGCCTGTTGAGGTGCAAATTCGCACCGAAGACATGGACCAGATGGCAGAGATGGGTGTTGCCGCTCACTGGGCGTATAAAGAGCACGGTGGCGAAAGCAGCACGACCGCACAAATCCGCGCCCAGCGCTGGATGCAGAGCCTGCTGGAGCTTCAGCAGAGTGCGGGTAGCTCGTTTGAATTTATTGAGAGCGTTAAATCCGATCTCTTCCCGGATGAGATTTACGTTTTCACCCCAGAAGGTCGCATTGTCGAACTGCCTGCGGGCGCAACGCCGGTCGACTTCGCTTACGCCGTGCATACTGACATCGGGCATGCCTGCGTCGGCGCGCGTGTCGACAGACAACCTTATCCGCTGTCTCAGCCGCTCTCCAGCGGTCAGACGGTAGAAATTATTACCGCGCCGGGCGCACGTCCGAACGCGGCCTGGCTGAACTTTGTCGTGAGCTCCAAAGCGCGCGCTAAAATTCGCCAGTTGCTGAAAAACCTCAAGCGTGATGATTCCGTCAGCCTGGGGCGTCGTCTGCTCAACCACGCGTTGGGTGGCAGCCGTAAGCTGGCTGAAATTCCACAGGAGAACGTCCAGCGTGAGCTGGAGCGCATGAAGCTCGCCTCGCTTGACGATCTGCTGGCAGAAATTGGCCTCGGCAACGCTATGAGCGTGGTGGTGGCGAAGAACCTGCAGCAAGGCGACACAACAGCGGTGCCTGCAACGACGCAAAGCCACGGACATCTGCCGATTAAAGGCGCGGACGGGGTGCTGATCACCTTTGCAAAATGTTGCCGCCCAATTCCTGGCGACCCGATTATTGCGCACGTCAGCCCGGGTAAAGGGCTGGTTATCCACCACGAGTCCTGTCGAAACATTCGCGGCTACCAGAAAGAAGCCGAGAAGTTTATGGCGGTCGAGTGGGATAAAGAGACCGCGCAGGAATTTATCACCGAAATTAAGGTGGATATGTTCAACCACCAGGGTGCCCTGGCGAACCTGACGGCAGCGATCAACACGGCCTCTTCCAATATTCAGAGCCTGAATACGGAAGAAAAAGATGGTCGCGTGTACAGCGCCTTTATTCGTCTGACCGCCCGCGACCGCGTGCATCTGGCGAATATTATGCGCAAGATCCGCGTCATGCCGGACGCGATTAAAGTCACCCGAAACCGAAACTAGGTTTATGAATTCACAACGTTATGCACGTATCTGCGAAATGCTCGCCAGGCGTCAGCCTGACCTGACGGTCTGCATGGAGCAGGTGCATAAACCTCATAACGTCTCTGCTATCGTTCGTACCGCAGATGCCGTCGGTGTGCATGAAGTGCACGCCGTCTGGCCGGACGGCCGTATGCGCAATACGGTCTCGGCGGCAGCAGGCAGCAACAGCTGGGTGTCTGTCAAAAATCATCGCACCATTGGCGAAGCCGTATCGCACCTGAAAGGGCGCGGGATGCAGATCCTTGCCACTAACCTGTCCGCTAAAGCCGTAGATTTCCGCGAGATCGACTACACCCGCCCGACCTGCATTTTGATGGGTCAGGAGAAAACGGGGATCTCCCAGGAAGCGCTGGATCTGGCGGATCGGGACATCATCATTCCGATGATCGGCATGGTGCAGTCTTTGAACGTCTCCGTGGCGTCTGCGCTCATTTTGTATGAAGCGCAGCGCCAGCGTCAGAACGCCGGAATGTATGAGCGCAGCAACAGCATGCTGCCGAAAGAGGAACAGCAGCGCCTGCTGTTTGAAGGTGGTTATCCGGTGCTGGCTCGCGTTGCGAAGCAGAAAAAATTGCCTTACCCCCACGTCAACGCGCAGGGCGAAATTGAAGCCGATGCCGAGTGGTGGGCCACCATGCAGTACGCCGGGTAAGCGATGAAAGGCCGACTGCTGGATGCCATCCCGCTAAACAGCCTGACGGGCGTGGGCGCGGCGCAAAGCAATAAGCTGGCAAAAATTGGCCTGCACACCGTGCAGGATCTCCTGCTTCACCTCCCCCTGCGTTACGAAGACCGCACTCAGCTCTATAAGATTGGCGATCTCCTTCCCGCCATTTACGCCACCGTTGAAGGCGAAGTCCTGAACTGCAACATCACCTTCGGCGGACGCCGGATGATGACCTGCCAGATAAGCGACGGCACCGGCATTCTCACCATGCGGTTTTTTCAACTTCAACGCGGCGATGAAAAACAGCCTGACGACGGGCCGCAGGGTGCTGGCCTATGGCGAGGCCAAACGCGGGAAGTACGGCGCAGAGATGATCCACCCGGAGTACCGCGTACAGGGCGATCTCAGCACGCCGGAGCTGCAGGAGACGCTCACCCCGGTTTACCCGACGACGGAAGGCATCAAGCAGGCGACGCTGCGTAAACTCACCGATCAGGCGCTGGAGCTGCTGGATACCTGCGCTATTACCGAGCTGCTGCCGCCCGAGCTGGCGCAGGGCATGATGAGCCTGCCCGAGGCGCTGCGCACCCTGCACCGCCCGCCGCCAACGCTACAGCTCAGCGATTTAGAAAGCGGCAAACACCCCGCCCAACGGCGTCTTATCCTTGAGGAATTACTGGCACATAACCTGAGCATGCTGGCACTTCGCGCTGGCGCACAGCGTTTCCATGCCCAGGCCTTAAGCCAGAATGATGAACTCAAAGATAAGCTGCTGGCCTCGCTGCCGTTTAAACCCACCGGCGCGCAGGCGCGCGTCACCGCCGAGATTGAACGCGATATGGCGCTCGACGTGCCGATGATGCGCCTGGTGCAGGGCGACGTGGGTTCCGGCAAAACGCTGGTTGCCGCCCTGGCGGCCCTGCGCGCGATTGCCCACGGCAAACAGGTGGCGCTGATGGCGCCGACCGAGCTGCTGGCTGAACAGCACGCCAACAATTTCCGCGCCTGGTTCGCGCCGCTGGGAATTGAAGTGGGCTGGCTTGCCGGGAAGCAAAAAGGCAAAGCGCGCCTTGCGCAACAGGATGCCATTGCCAGCGGGCAGGTGCAGATGATTGTCGGCACGCACGCCATCTTCCAGGAGCAGGTGAAGTTTAACGGTCTTGCGCTGGTGATTATCGACGAGCAGCACCGCTTCGGCGTGCATCAGCGTCTGGCACTGTGGGAGAAAGGCCTGCAGCAGGGCTTCCACCCGCATCAGCTGATCATGACCGCTACGCCGATTCCGCGCACCCTGGCGATGACCGCCTACGCCGATCTGGATACCTCCACCATCGACGAACTGCCGCCGGGCCGTACCCCGGTCACAACGGTCGCCATTCCTGACACGCGCCGCAGCGATATCATCGACCGCGTGCGCAACGCCTGCACCCACGAAGGCCGTCAGGCCTACTGGGTCTGTACGCTGATTGAAGAGTCTGAACTGCTGGAGGCGCAAGCTGCCGAAGCCACGTGGGAAGAGCTTAAGCTGGCGCTGCCGGAGCTGAACGTCGGTCTGGTGCACGGACGCATGAAGCCCGCCGAAAAACAGGCGGTGATGCAGTCGTTCAAACAAGGTGATTTGCATCTGCTGATCGCCACCACGGTGATCGAAGTCGGCGTGGACGTCCCGAATTCCAGCCTGATGATCATCGAAAACCCGGAGCGTCTCGGCCTTGCCCAGCTCCACCAGCTGCGCGGGCGCGTCGGCCGCGGCGCGGTAGCGTCCCACTGCGTACTGCTCTACAAAGCCCCGCTCTCAAAAACCGCCCAGATGCGGTTGCAGGTGCTGCGCGACAGCAACGACGGTTTTGTGATTGCGCAAAAAGACCTGGAGATCCGCGGCCCGGGCGAACTGCTGGGCACGCGTCAGACGGGGAACGCGGAATTCAAAGTGGCGGATTTGCTACGCGATCAGGCGATGATCCCCGAAGTTCAGCGCCTCGCACGCCATATTCATGAACGCTACCCCGAACAGGCGGCAGCGTTGATTGAGCGCTGGATGCCGGAAACTGAACGCTACTCCAACGCCTGATTTCAGGCAAACATCGGCAGCATCAGGTACAGCTTAATCACCAGCGCGTTGACGATATCAATAAAGAACGCCCCGACCATCGGGACCACCAGAAACGCCATGTGCGATGGCCCGAACCGTTCGGTGATCGCCTGCATGTTGGCGATAGCCGTTGGGGTAGCCCCCAGACCAACCCCGCAGTGACCCGCCGCCAGCACCGCCGCATCGTAGTTTTTGCCCATCATGCGCCAGGTCACGAACATGGCGTACAGCGCCATAAACAGCGCCTGCACCGCCAGTATCGCCACCATCGGCAGCGCCAGCGAGGCCAGCTCCCACAGCTTGAGGCTCATCAGCGCCATCGCCAGGAACAGCGAAAGACAAACGTTACCGAGCACCGATACCGCCCGTTCAAACACGCGGTAGAAGCCCACCAGCGCCAGACCGTTGCTCAGGATCACCCCGATAAACAGCACGCAAACAAACGTCGGCAGTTCAAACGCAGAGCCCGCCAGCCATTGCGCAACCACTTTGCCCACGGTCAGGCAGATGGCGATCATCGCGATGGTTTCAATCAGCACCAGCGAGGTAATGCTGCGCCCGACGTCCGGTTTTTCGAACGCGGTCGGCACCAGCTCATCGTCAGGCCTGCCGTTCGGCGTGGTGGAGTGTTTAACCAGATAACGCGCCACCGGGCCGCCAATCAGGCCACCCAGCACCAGACCAAAGGTCGCACAGGCCATCGCCACCTCCGTCGCGTTTTCAAACCCATAGCGCTCGATGAACAGCTTGCTCCACGCGGCTCCGGTACCGTGACCACCAGAAAGGGTAATCGACCCCGCCAGCAGTCCCATCAGCGGATCCAGCCCCAGCAGCGTCGCCATCCCGATGCCGATGGCGTTTTGCATCAGCAGCAGCCCCACCACCACAATCAGAAATACGCCGAGCACTTTACCGCCCGCCCGCAGGCTCGCCAGGTTGGCGTTCAGGCCGATGGTGGCAAAGAAGGCCAGCATCAGCGGGTCTTTCAGGGACATATCAAAATCGATTTCCCAGCCCATGCTTTTTTTCAGTATCAGCAGGGCCAGCGCCACCAGCAGGCCACCGGCGACAGGTTCAGGAATGGTGTATTTCTTCAGAAGGGAAACGCTATGTACCAGCTTACGACCAAGCAGTAAGACCAGCGTTGCGGCAACAAGTGTCGACAACGTATCGAGATGAATCATAGAAGGCTCCTGTTTTGCGCGTGTTCCATACACACGCGGCGTTATCCTGGGCCGGTTTGCGCTCGTCATGAGCTCCCGGCGCAAAAAGTGTAATTTTTTTTCCCGATGGGGAGTAGAAAACCTGCGCGCAGCGGCAGAATTTCTTCCCTTTTTTTGCTGGCAATCGTTTGCTTTTACCAGGTGGTCAGATAAAATGCCCGCTTTTCCACCGTGGGATTGCCGCCGATGTCCGTTAACACCATAGAGTCGCCTGATGCGCAACCGATTGCGCAGAAGCAAAATAGCGAACTGATTTACCGCCTTGAAGACCGCCCGCCGCTGCCGCAGACGCTTTTCGCCGCCTGCCAGCATCTTCTGGCGATGTTTGTTGCGGTGATCACCCCGGCGCTGCTGATTTGCCAGGCGCTCGGTTTACCGGCGCAGGACACGCAGCACATTATCAGCATGTCTCTTTTTGCCTCCGGCGTCGCCTCTATTATTCAAATTAAAGCCTGGGGTCCGGTAGGGTCGGGATTATTGTCGATTCAGGGCACCAGCTTTAACTTCGTGGCACCGCTAATCATGGGCGGTACGGCGCTGAAAACCGGTGGGGCGGATGTTCCAACCATGATGGCGGCGCTGTTCGGCACGCTGATGCTGGCCAGCTGCACGGAGATGGTGATCTCCCGCGTTCTGCATCTGGCTCGCCGCGTCATCACCCCGCTGGTTTCCGGCGTGGTCGTCATGATTATCGGCCTGTCGCTGATTCAGGTGGGCCTGACGTCCATCGGCGGCGGCTATGCGGCAATGAGCGACCACACCTTCGGCGCGCCGAAAAACCTGCTGCTGGCAGGCGTGGTGTTGGCAATCATCATTCTGCTTAACCGTCAGCGTAACCCTTACCTGCGCGTGGCCTCGCTGGTTATCGCGATGGCGGCCGGTTACCTGATGGCCTGCGCGCTGGATATGCTGCCGCAAAATACCGCACCGACGAATGCCGCGCTGATCACTATCCCAACGCCGCTCTATTACGGACTGGGCATTGACTGGGGCCTGCTGCTGCCGCTGATGCTGGTCTTTATGATCACTTCTCTGGAGACCATCGGCGACATCACCGCTACCTCGGACGTCTCTGAGCAGCCGGTGTCCGGCCCGCTGTACATGAAGCGCCTGAAAGGCGGCGTGCTGGCGAACGGCCTGAACTCGTTTGTCTCTGCCGTATTCAACACCTTCCCGAACTCCTGCTTCGGTCAGAACAACGGCGTGATCCAGCTGACCGGCGTGGCCAGCCGCTACGTCGGGTTTGTGGTGGCGCTGATGCTGATCGTCCTCGGCCTGTTCCCGGCGGTAAGCGGCTTTGTGCAGCACATCCCTGAGCCGGTGCTGGGCGGCGCGACGCTGGTGATGTTCGGCACTATCGCGGCCTCCGGCGTGCGTATCGTCTCCCGCGAGCCGCTGAACCGCCGCGCGATCATGATTATCGCCCTGTCGCTGGCGGTCGGTCTGGGCGTATCTCAGCAGCCTCTGATCCTGCAGTTTGCGCCTGACTGGGTCAAAAACCTGCTCTCTTCCGGCATTGCCGCGGGCGGTATCACCGCTATCGTTCTGAACCTCGTTTTCCCGCCTGAGAAAAATTGATTTCTCTCACGGCAGGCTGTCAAGGCCTGCCGTGACATCTCTTTACACCATTCCCGCCTTGAGCATTGCGCATAAATCGTGCATAACTCCTTTATGTGCGTTTTGCGGGATGGAAGACCATGAAATTTATTGGAAAGCTGATCATCTATCTTCTGTTAGCTCTGCTTTTGGTGGTGCTGGCATTCTATATTTTGCTCCAGACCCGCTGGGGCGCGTCTCAGGTCAGCAATTGGGTTACGGTAAATACCGATTACGAACTCAACTTTGACCTGATGGATCACCGCTTTTCATCCCCTTCTCACCTCATTCTGGAAAATGTCACCTTTGGTCGTGACGGCAAACCCGCCACCCTGGTGGCCAAAAAAGTCGATATCGGTTTAAGCAGCCGTCAGGTAACCGATCCGCTGCATATGGACACCATTACCCTGTTCGATGGCACCCTGAACCTCTCTCCGCAAACTGCGCCGCTGCCTTTCCAGGCGGACCGTTTGCAGCTAAACAACATGGCCTTTAACAGCCCGAATACCGAATGGGACCTGAGCGCGCAGAAAGTCACAGGCGGCGTCAGTCCGTGGCAGCCAGAGGCGGGCAACGTGCTGGGCAAAAATGCTCAGATCCAGATGAGCGCAGGCTCGCTCACCCTGAACGGCGTCCCGGCCAGCAATGTCCTGATTCAGGGACAGCTCAACGGTAAAGAGGTGGTGCTGAGCACCATTGGCGCGGATATGGCGCGCGGCTCGCTCACCGGCTCCGCCCTGCGTAACGCTGACGGCAGCTGGATTATCGACAGCATGCGTCTGAATGAGATCCGCCTGCAAAGCGATAAATCGCTGATGGATTTCTTTGCTCCCATCACGACGCTCCCTTCCCTGCAGATTGGTCGGCTGGAAGTGACCGACGCGCGCCTGCAGGGGCCGGACTGGGCGGTGACGGACCTTGATTTGAGCCTGCGTAACCTGACTCTCAGCAAAGGCGACTGGCAGAGCCAGGAAGGGCGTTTGTCCATGAACGCAAGCGAGTTTATCTACGGCTCGCTACATCTGTTCGACCCGATCCTGAACGCTGAATTCTCCCCGCAGGGTATCGCGCTGCGCCAGTTCACCTCTCGCTGGGAAGGCGGGATGGTACGCACCTCCGGCAACTGGCTGCGCGACGGCAAAGCGCTGGTGCTGGATGATGCCGCCATCGCCGGGCTGGAATACACCCTGCCTGAAAACTGGAAAACGCTGTGGATGGATCCACTGCCGGAATGGCTGAACAGCGTGACGCTAAAAAAATTCGGCCTGAGCCGCAATCTGGTGATCGACATCGATCCTGCTTTCCCATGGCAGATCACCTCTCTGGACGGCTATGGTGCAAATCTGCAGCTGGCGAAAGACCGCCAGTGGGGCGTCTGGGGCGGCAGCGCAACATTGAACGGTGCGGCCGCGACCTTTAATCGCGTGGACGTGCGCCGTCCGTCGCTCGCGCTGAATGCGAACGCTGCTACGGTGAACATTACCGACCTGAGCGCGTTTACCGAGAAAGGTATTCTGGAAGCCACGGCGACGGTTTCACAGCTTCCGCAGCGGCAGACCACGGTGAGCCTGAACGGGCGCGGCGTGCCGCTCAACGTGTTGCAGCAGTGGGGCTGGCCTGCTTTGCCGATCACGGGCGACGGCAATATTCAGCTCACCGCCAGCGGCAGCGTGCAGGCGAATGCCCCGTTGAAGCCAACGGTGAACGGCAAGCTGAACGCAGTGAATATGGATAAACAGCAGGTGCAGCAGGCGATGACGGGTGGTGTGGTTTCAACACC
>NZ_GL890773.1:133432-194970 GCF_000211415.1 Enterobacter mori LMG 25706
TTAAAGGTGAACCACCACCTCATTCCCCTCCGCTTTCACCATCACACCCCACTCGCTGCCCGCGTGTGAACCGCCCTTCACGCCGCTCACCTTCTGCACGTTGCGCAAGCACACCGACCAGTTTTTCGCGTCTCCCACGCCGGTAAAGGTCACGATGTCGCCCTGACGTGACGCCTTCAGCGTAAACGCCACGGAGCCGTCCGCCACAGGCACTTCACTCACCGCCGTTGCGCCGTCGTCCAGGTTAAACAGCTGGAAGGCCGTCCCCTCGTTCCATGCGTAGTCCGGCTTCTGGTTATTGTTACCCAGCGCCAGCAGCGTGTTATCGCGCACGTAGACCGGCAGGCTCATGAAATCGTGCTGCTGCTTATGCCAGCGGCTGCCCTGAATTTCGTCATTGTGCCACAGGTGCGTCCATCGGCCTTCCGGCAGGTAGAACTGCACGTCGCCCACCTCGGAGAACACCGGCGCAACCATCACCGCATCCCCCAGCATGTACTGGCGGTCGAGGTAATCACACGCCGGATCGTCCGGGAACTCCAGCATCATCGCCCGCAGCATCGGCGTACCGAACTCGCGGGCCAGCGCCGCCTGACGATACAGATACGGCATCAGCTGACATTTCAGCTGCGTAAAGTGGCGAACCACGTCGCAGGACTCGTCATCGTACGCCCACGGCACCCGGTAGGATTTACTACCGTGAAGGCGGCTGTGGCTGGAGAACAGCCCGAACGCGCACCAGCGCTTGTAGACGTGCGCCGGTGCGGTGTTTTCGAACCCACCGATATCGTGGCTCCAGAACCCGAAGCCGGACAGGCCAATCGACAGCCCCCCGCGCAGGCTTTCGGCCATCGATTCGTAGTTGGCGTAGCAGTCGCCGCCCCAGTGTACCGGGAACTGCTGCGCCCCGACGGAGGCAGAACGGGCAAACAGCACCGCCTCTTCTTCTCCCACCGTCTCTTTCAGCACGTTCCACACCAGCTCGTTATAGAGATAGGCGTAGTGGTTGTGCATCTTCTGCGGATCGGACCCGTCGCACCACTGCACGTCCGTCGGGATACGCTCGCCGAAGTCGGTCTTGAAGCAGTCGACGCCGATGTCCACCAGGCCTTTCAGCTTGTCGGCATACCACTGGCACGCTTCCGGGTTGGTGAAGTCGTAAATCGCCAGCCCCGGCTGCCATTTGTCCCACTGCCACACGCTGCCGTCCGGGCGCTTGAGCAGGTAGCCCTTCTCTTTCAGTTCCCGGAATACCGGTGACTTCTGGCCGATGTACGGGTTGATCCACACGCAGACCTTCAGCCCTTTCTCTTTCAGACGGCGGATCATCCCTTCCGGGTCCGGGAAGGTCGCCGGGTCCCACTCGAAGTCGCACCACTGGAAGGCCTTCATCCAGAAGCAGTCGAAGTGGAAGACGTGCAGCGGCAGGTCGCGCTCGGCCATGCCGTCGATAAAGCTGTTTACCGTGGCTTCGTCGTAGTTGGTGGTGAACGAGGTGGTCAGCCACAGGCCGAACGACCACGCAGGCGGCAGCGCCGGACGCCCGGTAAACTGCGTATAGCGGTTCAGCACCTCTTTCGGCGTCGGGCCGTCGATCACGAAGTACTCCAGATATTCGCCTTCGACGCTGAACTGCACTTTGGAGACTTTCTCCGAGCCAATTTCGAAGGAGACGTTTTCCGGGTGATTGACCAGCACGCCGTAGCCGCGGTTGGTCAGGTAAAACGGAATATTTTTGTAGGACTGTTCAGTGCTGGTACCGCCGTCGCAGTTCCAGGTATCGACCCGCTGACCGTTGCGTACCAGGGCGGTAAAGCGCTCGCCGAGACCGTAAACCGTCTCCCCCACGCCCAGATCCAGCCGTTCGAACACGTAATTGCGGTCGGTAGTGGCGTCCTGCACGTAGCCGTTGTTTTTCAGCTGGCTGCCGGTGATGCGCTGCCCGTCGCGCAGGAAATCCAGCGCCCAGAACTCGCCTTTGGTGACGCGCACGCTGACGCTTCCGCTTTTCAGCTCAGCAAAATCGGCGTTGTTTTCAATCTCGACCTTCGCATCTTTCAATACGTTGAGCGGATAATGCGGGCCGTTATTCAACGCGCCCTGGAAGTGCTCGATGCGCACCCCGACAATCCCCTCCTGCGGGGCAAACAGGCGAACCGTGAACATCAACGTGTCGAGCTGCCAGGCGCGTTCCCGCACGTCGCGTGGTGCCACGTACACCACCAGGTCGTTATCCTGCCGCTCCACGTCGAACACCTGAACCGGATACGTCACGCTCAGCCCCGGTTGAATAAGCCAGTTTCCATCACTGATTTTCATACTTTCGTCCTCTTAGTTCTGTAATTCTTTGCTGACCGGCAGGTTTTCAAACTCCTGCTGATTGCGACGCGCGCCCTGCGCCAGCTCGCCCATGATTTTGGTCAGGAAAGGGGTTTTCAGCGTGTAGTAACGTTTGGCGATGATGGCGCTCAGCACGTAGCAGACCGCCGGGGCCAGGGTAAACAGGCCGATAATGATGCTGATGGTCGCGCTGTTCTGGGTCTTGGCTGCCGCGTCGTAGCCGCCGCCGGCCAGCATCCAGCCGATCATCGCCCCACCCAGCGCCAGGCCGAGCTTCAGCACGAACAGCGTGCCCGCAAAGCTGATGCCAGTCAGGCGCTTGCCGTTAGTCCATTCGCCGTAGTCGACGGTATCGGACATCATCACCCACTGAATCGGCGTCACCAGCTGGTGCAGCACGCCGATGACGAAGATAAAGGCGAACATCAGCACGGTGGCGTGCATCGGCACGAAGAACATCGCCACGCTGACCACCGCCAGCGCGGCGTTGGTCCACCAGAAGATGCTGACCTTGCATTTCCAGTCGGTGAGGGGTTTCGCCAGCGCGGAGCCGATCAGGTTGCCGACGCAGTAGGTGGTGAGGAAGGCGACGAACACCTCCGGCGAGCCCATGATCCAGGTGCAGTAGTACATCATCGCGCCGCCGCGCACGCAGACGGCGAGGATGTTGAGGATGGTCAGCACGCCGACGATGCGCCACTGGTCGTTGTGCCAAATGTCGCGCAGGTCTTCCCGCATGGACGTGGTGCTCGGCGGCACCTGGATGCGCTCTTTGGTGGTAAAGAAGCAGAACGCCAGCATCAGGAACGCGACCACCGACAGCACGGCGATGCCGCCCTGGAAGCCGAACGCCTTATCGTCGCCGCCAATGAGGTTCACCAGCGGCATCATCAGCACCGTGGAGAGCATGCCGCCCGCGGTCGCCAGCACAAAGCGCCAGGACTGAAGGGAGATACGCTGCGTCGGGTCGTTGGTGATCACGCCGCCCAGCGCGCAGTACGGGATGTTGACCACGGTATAGAGCAGGGTCAGTAGGGTGTAGGTAACGGCAGCGTAAACCATTTTACCGTTGAGGCTGAGGTCCGGCGTGGTGTAGGCCAGCACGCAGACGATCCCGAACGGGATGGCACCAAACAAAATCCACGGACGAAACTTGCCCCAGCGGCTGCGGGTGCGGTCGGCAATCAGCCCCATGCACGGGTCGGAGATCGCATCCAGCGCGCGCGCCAGCAGGAACATGGTGCCGACAAACCCGGCGGGAATGCCAAAAATATCGGTGTAGAAAAACATCATGTACAACATGACGTTATCAAAAATGATGTGGCTGGCGGCATCTCCCATGCCGTAGCCAATCTTCTCTTTTACTGACAATACTTCGCTCATCTTTTTTTATCCTTCACGCTGTAGGATGCGCTGAGACCGGTTACAGAGTTTTAAACCATTGTTTCAGGAGCGGGTATTGCGTTTTCTGGTTAGCAGATTACGTTTCTTGTTTTTTGTGATCGCGGTAAATGTTGATAGCACGAAGGGCTAACATGAGGATTTTCTTAGGAATTAACTGAAACAGGGGTGTACAGGTCAAAAGAGAGGTGAAAAAAGTGGTGTGGGGTATGTGGTAAATGTCTGAAAGTAGCTATAATGCGCCCCGCCTCCATGTAGCAATCGAGGCGCGGAAGATCGTCATCTCCGGTGAGGTGGCTCGACTTCAAATCCAGCTGGGGACGCCAGCGTTCCCGGGCAGGTTCGACTCCTGTGATCTTCCGCCAAAATTCCAAGTTTCGAAATCACACTTGTCACTTAAAATCCCTAAATTTTTAAGAGATAGGTTGAATCCATGGTTATCTAATGCCAATCTAACTCGCAGTAAAACACTTCTATAACGAGAAATTGTTGATGCATAAGTTCATATAGGAATTATTATAAACCTAACATGTGCTTGAGCATAACTGTAAGCACCATCTCAATTTATAGTTTATTAAAATTTGGAGAAAACTATATGGAAAACACAGATAACGAAGATATTGAAGGTTTAGATGACAATGCTGAATTATCATTAGGAGACTATCCAATTGATACAGTATTGATTAGAAATGAGCCTCGTACCGTTTTTGACGTTATTCGAAGGATCGAAAAAGGTGGGTATGTTATGGATCCAGACTTTCAGCGTGAGTTTATTTGGCCTGAAGATAAGCAAAGTAAACTAATTGAATCTGTTCTTATGAGAATACCATTCCCTGTCTTCTATCTCGCAGAAAACAGTAGAGGGCAAATGGTTGTTGTTGATGGACTCCAGCGATTATCAACTCTTCAGCGTTTTTTGAATGATGATTTAAAGCTGAAATTAAAAAATCAATCTGAATTGGATGGAAAAAAATTTTCAGACTTACATCCTAAACTGCAAAATAGGGTAGAAGATTGTAATCTAATTTTATATCTAATTGATTCCAAAGTTCCAGCACAGGCACTTTTAGATATCTTTGAACGTGTAAATAGTGGGGTTCCATTAACCCGTCAACAAATGAGAAATTGTTTGTACATGGGCAAGGCCACAAGATTTTTAAAAGAAGAAGCAAATTCCTCTTTATTTAAAAAAGCTACTGGCGAAAGCTTAACACAGAAAACAATGCGGGATAGAGAGTTTGTAAATCGCTTTGTAGCTTTTAAAACCCTTCCATTAAATGAATACAAAGGAGACATGGATGACTTCTTAGCAAAAGCATTGGAAAATATAAATGAAAATGAAAATATTTCTCTTGAAAAAATTTCAAACGATTTTAGAAGAAGTTTAAAGAATAACATTACTATTTTCGGCAAACATGCTTTTAGAAAATATAGTGACAAAAATAGCGCCAGGAGTGTAATAAATGCTTCGCTATGGGATGTAATGTCAGTAGTTCTGTCAGAGGTTCCTGAACACATAGTTGAATCAAGGAAAAAAACAATTGAAGACAGTGTGCTAAATTTATTCTCAGATGATAATTTTTCACAGTCAATTACATTGGGAACCAGCCAAGTAAACAAAGTTAAATATAGATTCGCTTGTGTCAGACAAGTCATCGAGGAGGCTGTATTATGATCAATAAATTAGCTCTTGAATATTTTAAATGTTTTGAAAATATTCAAATCGATCTTAAGAATTTGAATGTTTTATCTGGGGAAAATGCTTCCGGAAAATCATCATTAATACAATCTATTCTTGTATTAAATCAAACAATGCATCTAAACGAATGGTCAAAAAAACTAATTCTCAATGGGTCCAATATAAATTTAGGAACTGTTTCAGATGTAATTGATAAAGTTAATGGAAGAAATCTTATTAAGATTAAATTCTCTGATGATGAAAGTGTGGTCAGCTGGACATTTTCAGGAGAACGATCACAATTATCTATGCAAATAGATAATGTTCAAATCGATAGCAAGATCGTTGAATCGCCTTCTATTTTACAAGATCTGCTTCCCCCTGAGTTCAATGATTCTAATATAGTTTCTACGCTTAGGGATATGACATATATAAAAGCAGAAAGATGTGGGCCTCGTGACTTTTATACACTAATAGATAATGAAGAGAAAAAAACCACCGTTGATGGTGAACATTCGATAGCCTTACTTTTTAATAACTTAGACAGCGATGTATCTCAAGATCTTGTGCTTAATACAGCTCCACCAACTCTTTTCCAACAAGTTCAAGCTCGAATGAGAGAATTTTTCCCAGGATTTGAATATAAAATTGAATCCTTGGAAAAAATAAATGCAGTTACACTCGGAATAAGAACATCTGAAGATACAAATTTTCATAGACCTATGAATGTAGGTTTTGGGTTAACACAAATTTTACCAATTATAATTTCATGCCTCACCGCTAAAGAAGGTGACTTGCTTATAATTGAAAACCCTGAGGTGCATTTACACCCTAAAGGTCAAGCTATGATGGGTGAGTTTTTAGCAAAGGTCGCTAATACTGGAATACAAATTATAATTGAAACTCATAGCGACCATGTTTTAAACGGCATCAGAAGATCTGTTAAAAGTAAAAAAATAGATGATAGGAAAGTTGCGTTTTATTTTTTCAACAACAGAACCTTTAATGAAAGTCAGATAATCTCTCCACAGATTGACGAAAATGGAAGGATTGACCATTGGCCTAATGGTTTTTTCGATCAATTCGATAAAGACATAAGTTTTCTTGCTGGATGGGATTTATAATGACAATATTATTTAATGAAAAATCTTTAAATGATGATATACAAAGCAAAGAACAATTATTCGAACAAATAAAACATGTTATGCGAGCACGGCAATATCTTCTACAAAAAGCTTTAAATATTTATTGCAAGCGCGATTTTATAAACTATAGACTATCTAATGACGAGACCATATTTAAGTACGTGATGGGTTTTGAAAAAACTGAAAAAATTGATGTTCTTACTTGGCTATCCAAAGCTGGTCCGTTTTGGGATGACGAACAGTTACATTCTCTAGAGGATTTATATGTACATGATAAAGAAGAGGTTACAGGTACGGCATTAGCTGAAGCTGCAGCACAATTATTCTGCGATGAGGAATGCGAAATTTTTAGTTTAAAAAATGAAAAATATTTGGAAAGCAGCATTAAAATCACTTGGATAGATAATAATAAACACAATGATTTTCTAATAAATAATCATACCACCATGATTTCATTAGAGGAAAAAATAAAACAATCTAACAAGTCTATAGAGAGCTGGAAGAGGCTTGAGGAATTAGCAAGGAGTGAATTTCAAAACTTAAGCTTTATTCATGAATGTTTTATTCCATTATATAAATTACCTTTCCATAAAGCGGCATCAAAAAGTATTATGGAAAAATTAAATGTTTTAAATCAGATAAAAGATTGTTTCGATAGCTCAGGTAAATTCACAGCGTTAGGTCATGAGATTTATAAAAACCATTTTACTGGTGATAAAGCATGGTTTAGTGATTCTTCAGATGGGGAAAAAATAGATTTTGCAAATGAGATGACTTTTGAATTAATTAAAAGTGATAAACGTTTATGCGCTTGGCATGGTAAAATAAAAACCCCACAGTTAAGAATCCATTTTTCTTTTCCTATTGAAAAGGAAACCCCATTATATATTGCGTACATCGGGGAAAAAATAACAAAAAAATGAAAGCACTAGAATAAAGATGAGTTCTGAATTCAAATACCCCCCCTCAAAAATACATGAATGACAAAATATTTATTTTGAGGGTTTTAAAATCATTTAACATACTAACAATATTATTCCTGAACACAAATTTCAATAAACATTACGGAAGATTATTTCAGTAAGAATTTTCCAAGTGAGAATTTAACAATTTTTATTGAGTCTCATCCTGCAAGCCTCCTTCACCCACTTACTAAAATTCCCTTTCCCCGCCGCCTTCTCAATCTGCTCCAAAAGTTCATCCTCAAATCGGATGTTCTTCATCGTGCTCTTGGTGCGGTCAAAATTAGGTTTCTTTTTTTCTTGCATGGTAGGTACCACTTCGGTTAATTTATCTGCATGTGGTACCTACCACATGGATTCGGAATTCTGCAACGCCCAGCAGTGTTGGAGCACTAAAGGGCGTCTAACCTCACCAACTATCAAGGAGTTGATTATGGCTGATTCGCATTCTACCCCAGACACCGCCCAATCCGGAACCGAGCGTTCGTTAATTGTGGGATACCGCCCGAATGTTTTCGACAAATCCACGCCAAAAATCATCCTTTCCGGCAAGTGGCTGCGCGCGGCGGGCTTTAATACCGGACAGCAGGTCACGATAAAAGTCATGAAAGGATGCATCGTTCTGGTGGCGTATAACGAGCAGGAGCAGAGGTTGCAGGACGATTATAAACGCACGAAAGCAAAACTTATTGAGATAGAGAACGCGCTTGCAGCGATCCAAACTCCGCGTGCTGGAAAGCGCCTCGCAAAATCAAATACAAACCACCTGGCTTAGCGGCTGTTTCTGGCATACTACACGCTGGTAAGGTTAATCATTCGAAAGAGGGAGGCGACATGGCAGATCAAGACATAATCCAATCTCCAGCAGGTGAATTTGTTATGTTTGCCAGTGATGATGGAACTGTACGCATCACATGTCGCTTTGAACACGAAACGCTCTGGCTGTCGCAAGCGGCCATTGCGGCTCTTTATCAGGTCACTCCTCAAGCCATTACTCAGCATATTAAAGCGATTTACGAAGAGGGTGAGCTTGAACAAAAAGCAACTTGTAAGGCTTACTTACAAGTTCAGCAAGAAGGTCAGCGCAAGGTCAATCGCAACACACTTCACTATAGCCTGCCCGTCATTCTCGCTATCGGCTATCGCGTCCGCTCCGCGCGAGGTACCCAGTTCCGCCAGTGGGCCACCCAAACGCTACAAGAATACCTGGTAAAAGGCTTCGTTATGGACGACGAGCGTCTGAAAAATCCACCTGTCGGATCATCCGCCGTACCTGACTATTTCGATGAAATGCTGGAACGCATTCGCGATATACGGGCCAGCGAACGCCGGGTCTATCTCCGCGTGAGGGAGATTTTTGCATTAGCCGCTGATTATCAGCCATCACTCAAAGAAACCACGCAATTCTTCCAGACCATCCAGAATAAACTGCATTTTGCCTGCACGGGCCATACCGCTGCTGAGTTGATTCACCAGCGCGCGGATGCCACTCAACCGCATATGGGGCTGACCAGCTATAAAGGCGAAGAAGTCCGTAAAAGCGATGTCACCACTGCAAAAAATTATCTGTCTCAGGATGAGGTGAGCGAACTAAATCGCGTTGTTAATATGTGGCTCGATTTTGCCGAAGATCAGGCCAAACGCCGCAAGCAGGTATTTTTACGAGACTGGCAAACCAAGCTCGATCAGTTCCTGCAATTTAACGACCGGGGCGTTTTAGAAGGCGCAGGCAAAATCAGCAAGAAAGCGGCTGATGAAAAGGCGTGCTCAGAATACATCGAGTATGAAAAGAAGCAGCGCCTGCTGAAAGAAGCCGAGGGTGAGAAAGATATTGTCGGCTTATTAAAATGGGATAAGCAGGCTAAGCACTAATCCCGATTCAACCGCATATGCAACAGCGGAAACGGATTCCCCTGCCCGTCCACTTCCGAGCGCCCGACCTGCTCAAACCCCATATGGCGATAAAACGCGACGCCCTGCGGATTTTGCTCATTCACGTCCACCTCGTTCGCGCCGAACGCTGTGATGGCGTGTTGCAGCAGCAATTTCCCGACGCCCTTCCCGCGGCTCACATCGTCAACAAACAGCATTTCAATGCGGTTTTCATCCACGCCTAAAAAGCCATGAATAACGCCTGCGTCATCGCGGGCCATCACGCCGGTGAGGTTTGGCAGATACGCGTTGAGCAATAACGGGCGCAGCGCCGCAATATCGCTTTCCTGTAGAAAGTGATGGGTGGCGCGAACGGAGGATTCCCAGATCGCGACCAGACGTTCGAATTGTGTGGGGAGTGCGGTTTCTATTTTCATGGGGGGATCATGATTGGAAAACCGAACTATTTCAAGCCACGCTTTGCGGTCTGTTCCCCCCTCACCCTAACCCTCTCCCTCAGGGAGAGGGAACTGACCGTGCGGTTTTTCATCCCCTACCCTCACCTCCATCACCGCGTACACCCCGTCCTTCGGCACCACCACGGTGACGTTTTCCACCGGCACGCCCGCCGCGAGGTGGATATCCTGCAGCTGCTGTAACGACCTCGGGTAAATATCCTCCCAGCCGATCCCCCGCAGCACAAAGTCAATTTGCGGGCTGCTGGTCAGCATGTTCGATACAATCACCGCCCCGCCGGGCTTGACCAGCCGCAGCGCGCGCTGTAGAAAAATCACCGCATCGGTATCGTTGAAGTATTCGAAAATCCCCAACGCATCAACTAGTTCGGCCTGATGCTCGCCCAGCTCCAGCAGCAGGTCCTCGTTACGCACCAGCGTATGGAGCAGGTCGCGTCTGAGGAGGGTTAGCTGTTCGCCCACCACAATCCCTTCCTGCGCCGCCATGGTTTCGGCCCAGCTCAGGGCGACGGCATCTTTATCGACCAGCGTGAGATACACGTGCTGACCATCAAGTTCGGCATTGCGGAGCGCTTCCAGCACCGGGATGGCGGCCCCGCTCGCCAGGCTGACCCAGTTATTTTCACTTTCGTTGTGAATGTATTTCTCCACCAGCGCGGCCAGCACGCGGGCGCGGGAGCGCACGCCGATGGCATCATTGGCGTGGATAAACCACTGGCGACTGTCGCTGTCCATTTTCGTCCCTTCAGGGAGACGCTCTTCCAGGGGGTTTTGCACCACAAAAAGTGCCAGCGCAGAGGGAACCAGCCGGGTTCGCCACGCGGTGAGCGCCGGACGGTTGCGAAAGGCTTGTTCGGAATAGCGGTTCTGCGGGACAAGCACCGCCTGGCCGCCCTCTTCCCATTCAACAAAAGGAGGGCGGAGCGCCGGATCGGCTTTCAGTCCCCGATCGATGGCATTTATCTCCCGGACGGTATCGTCTTTCATCGGCCACCGATCGCTGACGTCGGGAAAGGACGCACTGAAAATCGTCATATTTTCCGGTGCATCGCCGCGAAAAGGCTGCCAGTTCATATCGTCTTTCCTCCGTTAGGCTTTTAACGGAAGTCTATCCAGGCGAGCCAGTAATACCCTACGAAGAAAGCACGATCTTCACTGCTTCACCCACACCAATTGATCGGTTTGGAAGCCCAGACCGCGCGCGGTGTTCAGGTAATCCTGTTTCACCGCATCCGGGATGGTTGGCGTGCGCGACAGGATCCACAGGTAGTCGCGGTTCGGGCCGCTGACCAGCGCGTATTGGTACTTATCGTCCAGTTTGATCACGTTATACCCGCCGTAGAACGGGCCGAAGAAGGACACCTTCAGCGCGGCCGTGGTCGGTTCGCCGGTAAAGTAGGCTTTACCCTCGCTCTCATTCCACTTGTTCTTCACCGGGTCGTAGCCGCGGTTAAGCACGCTGATGCCGCCGTCGCTGCGCTTATCGTAGGTGGCGGTAACCTGCTCCAGGCCGCGTTCAAAGCGGTTTTCCAGGCGAGCGACTTCGTACCATTTGCCAAGATAGCGGCTGGCGTCAAAACCGGAAATGGGTTGCACGCCCTTCGGCGGGGTGGGGGATTTACAGGCTACCAGCGTCAGGGCAATGGCAACACCGGTCACAACAGGCCATAGCTTCATGAGAATTCCTTTCATTTGCACGGTTGGAAATTAAGTGTAGTGCACCGCGGCGGCGCTTCATCCCGTCCGCGAAAATTCGTAGTATATTGAGAGTATTCCTCAACTCTGGACACGGACATGGCTTACTCCATCGGCGAATTCGCCAGACTCAGCGGGATCACCGCCACCACGCTGCGGGCCTGGCAGCGGCGCTACGGCTTACTCAAGCCTCAGCGCACGGAGGGCGGCCACCGCCAGTACAGCGATGAGGACGTCCAGCAGGCGCTAAAAATCCTCGACTGGGTAAAAAAAGGTGTCCCGATTGGCCAGGTCAAACCGCTGCTGGAGCGCCCTACGTCGCGCCTGACCAACAACTGGCTCACGCTGCAGCAGACCATGTTACAGCGCCTGCAGGACGGCAAAATCGAGTCCCTGCGCCAGATGATTTACGACGCAGGGCGCGAGTACCCAAGACCAGAACTGGTCGCGAACGTGCTGCGTCCGCTACGCAGTCAGGTATCGGCAAACGTCGCCGCCGCCATGACCCTGCGGGAGATCCTCGACGGCATCATCATCGCCTACACCTCGTTTTGCCTGGAAGGCGATAAAAAAGCGCCAGGCGACAACATCCTGCTCAGCGGTTGGTACCTGAATGACCCGTGCGAGGTCTGGCTCGAAGCCTTAACCCGCACCGGGCAAGGCCACCGTATCGATATTTTACCCACGCCGCCCGCCACGCTGGCCCCGGAGATTTTCCCGGACCGCCACTGGCTTCTGGTCACGCGCGGTAAACTCACCGCCGCGCGCAAAAAGCAGATCGAGCAGTGGCAGCAGCAGGTATCGCTTGAAGTGATTATCCTCTAATCATTTTCTCCTGTGGGAATCTTCACGAAAAGTTGAATATTTTCCCGCGCCACAAATGCTAACGTTTTCCTGTGACCGACAACCCCACAGGAAAACACAATGAAAAAAACTGCCTCTCTGCTGATGCTGACTACCCTGGCCTTTGCCCCTGCCGCCTTTAGCGCCCCTGCCGGCACGCTGAGCGTACACATTCTTGACCAGCAAACCGGGATGCCGCCATCGGACGTTACCGTCACGCTGGAAAAACAGCAGCAGGACAAATGGACCCCAATTACCAGCGGCAAAACTGACCATGACGGCCGCATCAAATCGCTTTATCCGCAGGATCAGGATATGCAGCCCGGCGTCTATAAAGTGACCTTTAAAACCGCAGATTACTTCCACGGGAAGAAGCTGGACTCCTTCTTCCCGGAAATCCCGGTGCTGTTCACCGTAACCCGCACCAACGAAAAGCTGCACATCCCTCTCCTGCTGAGCCAGTACGGTTATTCAACTTACAAAGGCAGTTAAGAAACGTTGATTTTAAAGGGAAATAAAAAATAATTCCGCTAATACTTGGACAAATTAGTCATGTTGTGTAAGTTTTAAAGAGAAGAACGGGAGGACCACACCATGACAACAAAACCTGTGCTCGGTATTAGCGGATGTTTGACCGGGTCTGCCGTTCGCTTTGACGGCGGACACAAGCGTATGGGCTTTGTCATGGATGAACTGGCCCAGTGGGTGAGTTTCAGGCCCGTCTGCCCGGAAATGGCGATTGGCCTGCCGACGCCTCGCCCGGCCATACGCCTGACGCTGACGGACAGCGGCGAAACGCAGCTCCGCTTCAGCAAACCACCCCATGATGATATTACGCAGAAAATGGCTGACTTTACGGCGGACTATCTGCCTAAAATCGGCGATCTGTCGGGATTTATCGTCTGCGCGAAATCACCAAGCTGCGGCATGGAACGCGTGCGGCTGTATGATGAAAACGGCAACCGGGGCCGCAAGGAGGGTGTCGGGCTGTTCACCGCCGCCCTGCTTGAAACCTACCCGTGGCTGCCCGTGGAGGAAGACGGTCGGCTGCACGACCCGGTGCTGCGGGAAAACTTTATCGAGCGGGTATTTGCCCTGCACGAGCTGAACACGCTGCGTGCTCAAGGCCTGACGCGCCGCGCGCTGCTGGATTTCCACAGCCGCTATAAATTGCAGCTGCTGGCGCACCATCAGGCGGGCTACCGCGAGATTGGCCCGTTCGTTGCGTCGCTGCATGAATGGGAAGATCTGGACGCTTTCTTCGTGGCGTACCGCGAAAAGCTGATGACGATCCTGAAAAAGCCCGCTTCGCGGAAAAACCATACCAACGTGCTAATGCATATCCAGGGCTATTTCCGTAACCAGCTGAACAGCCGCCAGCGCGTCGAACTGCGCGATGTGATCCTGCACTATCGCGACGGGCTGCTGCCCATCCTCGCGCCGCTGACGCTGCTGAAACACTATATGGCCGAATACCCTGACCGGTATCTGATGACGCAAAACTACTTTGATCCCTATCCTGATGATTTGGGTCTGCGTCTGGCAGTAACCTGACGATAAAAATGCGAAGGCCCAATTGACCCATAGAGGCCCAAAGCAGTACCCCGTTTAGACGACATCCTCACTGTCGTCTCTTTTTTGCATTCCACGCAAAATACTGTAATTATTTACAGGCCAGTAACGCAAAAAAGGGACTGCCTGTGATCACCACCCTGCACATTCAAAACTACCGCTCGATTCGCGAAATGTCGCTGGAGCTGGAACAGCTCAACATCGTCTTTGGCCCAAACGGCACCGGAAAATCAAATATCTACAAAGCGATCCACCTGATGCACAGCGCCGCGCAGGGGCAGTTTTCGCAGGCACTGGCGAACGAGGGTGGGATTTTAAAAGTCTTCTGGGCAGGCAAAACCCGCAGCGACCAGCTGCGGCGAATGAATTTAGCCGTTGAAACCGAAACCTACGAATACGAGCTGCAGGTAGGCTTTGTCGAAAAACTGCCTTACCCCTCACAGTTTCAACTCGATCCGGTGATCAAAGAAGAGTCCATCTGGCTGAGTGGTCAGTACCGACGCCCGTCCTCCCAGCTGATGAAGCGTAAAAATCAGGCCGTATTTCTGAACAACGTGCATCACGAGAAAGTCACCCACAGCGGCACGTTGTATGAGAACGAACCGGTGTTCGGCCAGCTTGGCGAGCCGCATCTCTACCCGGAAGTGTCGCAGATGCGAGAGTCGCTGCGTAACTGGCGCTTTTATCACGAGTTTTCCGTCTCATCCGGCTCGGCCATGCGCGCGCCTCAGGTCGGTTTCCGCTCCCCGGTGCTGGCCAGCGACGGCGCAAACCTGGCGGCGGCGTTTCAGACCATCGTGGAAATTGGCGACGAGCTGCTGCTGATGCGCATTCTCGACCAGGCCTTCCCCGGCTGCGTGTTCTACAGCGACAACACTGGCGGACGCTTCCGGATGATGATGCAGCGTGAAGGGCTAAGCAGACCGCTGGAGCCGGCGGAGTTCTCCGACGGCACCCTGCGTTTTCTGTGCCTGGCGGTGGCGCTATTAAGCCCGCGCCCACCGGCGTTTATCGCATTGAACGAACCGGAAAACAGCCTGCACCCGCAGATGCTGCCAGCCCTTGCGAGCTTAATCGCCGAGGCCAGCCGCTACTCGCAGATCTGGCTCACCAGCCACTCGCCGGAGCTGGCGACGTTGATTGAGAAACAGCGATCGTTTTCGCTGTATCAGCTGTCGATGGTGGAGGGGGAGACGAGGGTGGAGAGGCTGGGGTAGTCTCCCAGAGTATGGGGACTATTTTTTCGCATCTCGCTTCAGCGAATCATGCCAATAAAGAACCCCAGATACCCGGCCCTGCTTAACCATAAAAAGGGGCTGATGAGGCCGGACCGCCGGATATTAATCAACTCTCTCATGGGGGCTAGACCATCATTTTTGATAACGATATTTTTTGCGCAATAGCGACAGTGCATAATTAGAAAGAAAACCCCGGCGATCACGAGACCAAAATAGCTTTCTCGACTCCCCCAAAAATGTGCGCTTAATTTTAAATAAGTTAATCCCCATACGCTTAGTAAAAAGATGATAAATGAACATGCTGCGATATTCATCTCTCGCTTACTGCCCAGCCCAAAAAAGAGCGCATCAAAGAAAAACATAGAGGTAAAAGGTGAATGGACGCTTCTTCCTGTCACTTTACTAAAGCGAAAAAACACGGCCGTTCCAACTACAAAAGCGAAGAGTGCAATTCCTAATAATACGTAAATCATTTCGTGAGTCCTTTTTGCTGCCTCATTCAATACACCTATCTGTTCTTCGACAGGTAAGAAAGAATATTATCGGCATCAGGCTTGTTTGGTTGAGGCTTAGTACGCCAGACATTTTCTTCTTCCGCTATGTGCTCTCCTGTATCAGGCTCCTCACCCTGCTTAGTATCGGCTGGGGTAGCCATACCCAACTTACCTGGGTGGGTCTTCGGATCGGTTCTTTTCCTTCGCCATAATGCACTGTATTCCTCCAATGAGGATCCCACCGCTAATGGCAAGGGTAATAGCTTCAACAAGATCGCTAATTGGAAAATCAAATTGTCCGATGAAAAAGAAGCTGACCAGGGCAATCAACAAACGTCCAAATAAAAGCGTGGCAAATATTCCTGCTATCCAAACAGCGACCAGTAATAAGAATAATTTTACCTTTGTAGTAATCATTATTTTCCTCTGTCTGAATGCGGCAAACTGGTGAAGGGCTGTAACCGCTAGCTTCTGTAAGTTCCTGAATGCTCGAATTTCTTAACCTTTCGTTATGACAGAACTTGCACGCTAGTTCTGCAGACGAAACGTCTTCCGCCACTCCGCCGGACTCACCCCAAAACGCGCCTTAAACTGCTGTCGCCAGGTGACGGCGGAATTAAATCCCACCAGTTCAGCCACGCGCTCAATCGGCATATTTCCGGCTTCAAGCAGGATCTGGCTGCGCCGCAGGCGCTCGGCGGTAAGCCAGTCGGCAACGCTCATCCCCGTGGCTTTAATAAAATGACGCGTCAGGGTGCGGCGGCTCATCGAAACCACGTCCGCCAGCGAGTCAAGGCTATGCGGTTCGGTGATGTGCTTCTGTAGATAGTCGATCAGGCAATTGATACGTGCATCGCGGGTGTCATTCGGAACAGGCTGAGCAATAAACTGCGCCTGACCGCCCTCGCGGTGCGGCGGCACAATCATCCGCCGGGCAATCTGGTTGGCGACCACGCTGCCAAACCGCTGGCGAATGATATACAGGCAGCAGTCCAGCGCAGCCGCGGTTCCGGCAGAGGTGATAATATTACCGTCATCCACGTAGAGCGCATTGATATCCAACTGGACGTGCGGAAAGAGCGACTGGAACTGATTTTCGAACTCCCAGTGGGTGGCAGCGCGCTTGCCGTCGAGAATGCCCGCATAGCCCAGCACAAACGACCCCAGACACAACCCGACGATTTCAGCGCCATTGTCTCTCGCCTGCACCAGGCTGTCGATCAACATCTGAGGCGGGCGTTCCAGGATGTGCTGCCAGTAGGGCACGACAACAATATCAGCCTGCTCAATGACGGAGTAATCCTGCGTAGCATTGAGCGAAAAACCGTCTTTTGATGTCAGAAACCCTGGTTTTTCAGCGCAAATCGTGACATTAAATCGCTTTTCGCCCGATACCGTATCGCCAAACAAAATGCAGGGAACGGAGTAGTGGAATGGGCTAAACCCGTCCACCGCGACAATGGCAACATGTAATAGTGACATCACTCTCTCCTTCCCTCCGTGGTGCTCAGAATATAACGCTTTCACCATCCTGGGGAATGCTCAATGCATCACTAAACTGGTTGGCTTCGGCGTATTCACGCAGCGCGCGGCGGGTCAGTAGACAGTGGTTGATGGCCTCCATATGGGTCGCCACAATCTGCGCCTCAGGCAACAGAAAATGCACGTTCAGCACGTCCTGCTCCCCCATGATAATGGGGCCAAAGCCAATCACATGCGCGTAACCGGCGTTCACAACCACGACATCCGGCTGGTGCTTTTGCATGTCGGCCGCCACCTCTTCGCGCCAGATGGTATCCCCGGCGATATAGAGCGTCTTTTCGTCAGGATGACGGAAGACGACGCCGCAGGCCTCGCCCAGGCGCTCCGCCAGGTCCGGCACGGCATAAGCGCGATCGGTTCCGTGCTGGCCGCCGTGGGTTTTCACGATGCTTACGTCATCAAATGCGGTCTCTTCGGTCATCACCGTCAGGTGGGTAAATCCCTGGCTGCGCAGCAGCGCGGCGTCGCTGTCGTTTTGTACATAAATCGGTTTGTCTTTGGCGATCTGTGCAATGGCGGTTTGATCCCAATGATCGTCATGCGTGTGGGTGACAATCACCGCGTCGGCATCGAGCAGCGTAGTAACCTCAACAGGCAGGTCAACGGTCGGGTTACGAATATCTGCATGCGCCGTGCCCGGGAAACCGGGGTAAGCCCCTTTCGGCGCGAGCATGGGGTCAACTAAAAAACGTTTTCCCGCGTAGGTAATCAGCTGAGTGGCATTGCGAATCTGAGTAATGTTCATGGGCTATCCTCCGGTGGGTGTGATAAGGAGAATAGCCCGTGACCACGCGTTACGATGTGGGCTAAAGGGCGATGATCGATGGAATTGGGCCAAACTTACCAGCCTGGCACCGCGCCGCCGTTGAAGATCGTTTCGGCCGCTTTTGCCACCTCAGGCGACTGATACGACTGTATGAATTCCTTCACGTTTTCCGCATTTTTATTGTCTTCACGCGTCACGACAATGTTCACATACGGCGAGTTTTTATCTTCAATGAAGACGCTGTCATGAACCGGCGACAGGCCGGTTTGCTGGAGGTAGGTGGTACTAATAATGGCGACATCCACCTTCGGATCGTCCAGCACGCGCGGCAGCTGCGCGCCTTCCAGCTCCATAATCTTCAGATTTTTAGGGTTTGCGGTGATATCCAGCGCCGTCGGCAGCAGGCCAACGTCCGGCTTCAGGGCAATCAGCTTCTCTTTTTGCAGCAGCAGCAGCGCGCGACCGAGGTTGGTTGGATCGTTAGGAATGGCAATCGTTGCGCCGTCTTTCAGTTCATTCACCGATTTAATCTTGCGGGAATAGCCAGCCATCGGGAAAACGAAGGTGTTTGCAACGGCAACCAGCTTGTAGCCGTGCGCCTTGTTATCTTCTGCGAGGAACGGGCGGTGCTGGAAGACGTTGGCATCCAGCTCCCCCTGGTTAGTGGCATCGTTGGGCAGCAGCGATCCGCTAAAGCCCACCAGCTCCACGTCCAGACCGTATTTCTCTTTTGCCACCTTTTTAGCGACCTCCGCCACGTCCTGCTCGGCACCGTTAATCACGCCGACCTTAATGTGTTTGGCATCATTGCTGCTTTGGTCACAGCCCGCGAGCAGCAGGCCAGTCAGGAGAAGCGCACCCAGTCGAAGTTTCACGAGACAGTTCCTTTTGTTAGACGTTTTGAAGACTATATCGACAACGCGACGGCGCGCTAAAAAACGAAAAGGAATCAATAAGAAGGATAAGTTATATGCGGCCTATTACCGGGTGGCGCTGCGCTTACCCGGCTTACGCGCGGAGGTGTTGTAGGCCCGGTAAGCAAAGCGCCACCGGGCGATGGGCCTCACGCCTGCCGACGCAGCGGCGCTTCCCGTAAAAACCACGACAGCGCAAACGCCAGCACCATAATCCCTGCCGCCAGCAGGAATACCGCATGAATGGCCGAGCCGAAGGCATCAAGGTAGTCCAGCCTCAGAGCGTCAGGCAGATGGTGGATGGCGGTCGGGTTCAGCTCGCGCGGCAGTTCCGCGCCTTCCGGAAGGCTGTCCATCAGCCCCGATTGCAGAATATTCGTGAATACCGCGCCAAACAGCGCAACGCCAATGCCCCCGCCAATGGAACGGAAGAGCGTGACGCCAGAGGTGGCTACGCCGTATTGATCCGCCGACACGCTGTTTTGCACCGCCAGCACCAGCACCTGCATCACCAGTCCCAGCCCCATGCCCAGCACGCTGGTGAACAGATAAAGCTGCCAGGTTGGCGACGTGATTGAAATGCGCGTCAGTAAAAACATCCCCACCACGCCGAGCAGCGTGCCGAGGATCGGGAACAGGCGATATTTCCCGGTACGGCTGATGATCCGCCCGCTGATAATCGAGGTCAGCAGCAGCCCGCCCATTAGCGGAATGAGCTGCAAACCGGCCTGCGTTGGCGTGGCGTCTTTCACCACCTGCAGGTACAGCGGCAGGAAGGTCACTGAGCCAAACAGCGACATGCCGATGATAAAGCCAATCAGGCTGCAGAGCAGGAAGCTGCGGTCGCGGAACAGCGACAGCGGAATAATCGGCTCCCACGCCAGCCGCTCCTCATAGATAAACCCGGCAATGCCCGTCAGGCCAAAGGCCAGAATGCACCACAACTGCGGGTCGCTCCACGGGCGAACGGTGCCGCCTTCGGTGGTAAACAGGATGATGCACAGCAGCGCCATGCTGAGGTAAATCGCCCCCAGATAGTCAATCTCGTGCTTGCTGCGCCGCGCGCTGCCGTGAAATACCGCGCCTATTACCAGCAGCGCAAACAGCCCCAGCGGCAGGTTGATGTAGAAAATCCAGCGCCAGGATGCGTGCTGGACGATAAACCCGCCGATCAGCGGCCCGATGACCGTCGCCAGGCCAAACACGCCGCCAAACAGCCCCTGATAGCGCCCGCGATCGGCTGGCGGGATCACGTCCGCCACGGCGGCCATGCTGATCACCATCAGGCCGCCGCCGCCCAGCCCCTGCAGGGCGCGCATCAGCACCAGCTGGGTCATGTTTTGCGCCAGCCCGCACAGCGCGGAGCCCACGAGGAACAGCACTATGGCGATTTGCAGGACAATTTTGCGACCAAAAAGATCGCCGAATTTACCGTACAGCGGCACCACGATGGTGGAGCTGAGGATATAGGCCGTCACTACCCAGGAGAGCTTATCCAGGCCGCCCAGCTCACCGACAATGGTAGGCAGCGCCGTAGAGACGATGGTTTGATCAAGCGCAGAAAGCAGCATCACCAGCAGCAGCGCGCTGAACAGCAGCTTAATCGACGGAGCTTTTTGCGCGGGTGGGTTCATGACGTCGGATTCCATAAGAGATCGCTTGAAATTAATTAATCGCATAATTAATATTTGTGGAAGTGATGAATAAGATCAAGAGGCACCGTGGTCATGCCAGTATTAAAAGACAATTCTGAACCGCGCCGCCCCGGCCGCCCTCGCGGGGGTAAACGCGTCACCGCCAGCCGCGAACAGCTGCTGGATATCGCCCTGAACCTCTTTTCCCGTCAGGGGATCGCCAATACCTCACTCAACGCCATTGCCAAAGAGGCGGGCGTCACGCCCGCGATGCTGCACTATTACTTCAACTCCCGAGAGCAACTGCTGGATGCGATGATTGAGGAGCGTTTCCTGCCGTTACGCGAGCGGATCGGGACAATTTTCGCCGATAACCGGGATTCGCCGGTGAACGCCCTGACGGAAATGGTTAAAGTGCTGGCCGAACTGGCGGAACAGTATCCCTGGTTTGCACCGCTGTGGATGCAGGAGGTGATTGGCGAAATGCCGGTACTGCGCACCCATCTTCAGGCGCGGTTTGGTGACGAGAAGTATCAGGCGACGCTTGCCACCCTCAAAGGCTGGCAGCAGGAAGGGAAGCTGAATCAGGCGCTGGCACCGGAGCTGCTGTTTACCACCTTGCTGAGCCTGGTGCTGGTGCCGTTCTCACGCATGCGCAATGACGAGAGGCTAAAATCCCTCTCGCCGGAAATCATTGTCCGTCATGCGCTTGCCGTAATCGGCACCGGGATCGGCGGTTAAAGCGCCTTTGCCAGATAGTGGCGCTGCATGCCCGCATAGGGGTAATCCTGCAGCGACATCTGCAGCTGGTAGCCCTGCTTTTCATAGAACGGGCGTGCCTGGAAGCTGACCGTATCCACCAGCGCGTGCTTGCAGCCCTGGCGTCGGGCTTCATCTTCTGCCGTTTTGATGAGCTCGCTGCCGACGCCGGAACCGCGCACGCTATCGCTGACCCACAGAAAATCAATATTTAACCAGTCGCCTTTACGCACCCCAATTAGCCCGCCGAGCATGATCCCTTTTTCGTCCCGCACGTAAACGCCAATATCCCCGCTGAAGTTCGCCAGATCTAAAAACTGCCCGTTATAGGCTCTCAGCCCCGTTAATAACTCTTCTTTCTCTTCGGGTGCGACTTTTTTAGTAATGCTCAACTGCATATTGTTCTCCTTATTTTCAGCGCAATCTGAATATCTCACAGCTTAACCTTCATAAAAACTCCTTATTTCCTCCATTGTTTAATCCAGGAAATATTCATTCAATATGTAAATAAAAAAAGCCTTTCCAATACGCACCTAAAACGTATAATGAGAACGATCATTCTCACTTTTACACGGTAGCAGACGATGAGCACAAAGCTGGAAGAACGACAAAAATTGCGCCAGGACGAGATCATCACCGCCGCGCGCCGCTGCTTTCGCGCCAGTGGGTTTCACGCCGCCAGCATGTCGCAGATTGCCAGCGAGGCAAAGCTCAGCGTCGGACAAATTTACCGTTATTTCAGCAACAAAGACGCGATTATCGAAGAGATGATCCGCCGCATCATCGACTCGCGCATCGAGGAGATGCAGGGCAAAACGCTGGTTGAAGGGATGCCGCAGGCCCTCGCCTGGCGGCAAACGCTCAACGAGGATGACGATGCGCTGATGCTGGAAATGTCCGCCGAGGCCACGCGTAATCCTCAGGTTGCTGCCATGCTGATCGAAGCCGAATCGCGCATGTTCACCAACGCCTGCGCGCACCTGAAAAAGCAGTTCCCCCACCTGAGCGATGAGCATATTCGCTGCTGCGTGGAGATTACCGCCGTGATGATCGAAGGAACGATTTACCGTCGACTCGCGCCGTTAAAAGTACCGTCAGAACAATTAGAACCTCTTTATCAGGATATTTTAAATATGCTTTTCTCTGCGAAGTAATCGCATATGAATAATTAGCGGGAATAAGTAATTCCCCTTTTTTACATTTCTGGCTCAGCCAGAGATGCGGTATCGCTGTGCCTTTAAATAGCCCTCCTCCCTGTTAAGCGATTAACAGGGCAGGCATCGTTCACCCTGGAAAAAGATTATGAAAACCATAACAACCTCCATCGCGGCATTACTCCTCCTGACAGGGTGCGATAATGCGCAAACATCTGCTCCCCAGCGTCCTCTTCCGGATGTGGGGATTGTCACGCTCATGAGCCAGCCTGTTTCCGTCGTCAGCGAGCTGACGGGCCGTACCACCGCCGCCATGAGCGCCGAAGTGCGCCCGCAGGTAGGCGGCATTATCCAGAAGCGGCTGTTCACCGAAGGCGATACGGTCAAGGCCGGACAGGCGTTGTATCAAATTGACCCTTCCAGCTACCGCGCCGCCTACGATGAAGCCGCCGCGGCGCTAAAGCAGGCGCAGGCGCTGGTGCAGGCCGACTGCCAGAAGGCCCAGCGCTATGCGCAGCTGGTGAAAGATGACGGCGTGTCACGTCAGGATGCAGAGGACGCGAAGTCCACCTGCGCACAGGACAAGGCCAGCGTCGAGTCAAAGAAGGCCGCGCAGGAAAGCGCGCGCATTAACCTCAACTGGACCACCGTGACCGCACCGATTGCCGGACGTATCGGCATCTCCTCCGTCACCCCCGGCGCGCTGGTGACCGCTCAGCAGGATACCGCCCTCGCCACCATTCGCGGGCTCGACAGCATGTACGTCGATCTCACACGTTCCAGCGCCGATCTGCTGCGTTTACGCAAGCAAACCCTTGCCACCAATAGCGATACGCTAAGCGTGTCGTTAATCCTCGAAGACGGCAGCACCTATGGTGAAAAAGGCCGCCTGGCGTTAACCGAAGTGGCGGTGGATGAATCAACCGGCTCCGTCACGCTGCGCGCCGTCTTCCCGAACCCGCAGCATCAGCTCCTGCCGGGGATGTTTGTCCGCGCCAGAGTGGATGAAGGCATCATGAACGACGCGATCCTGGCACCGCAGCAGGGCATCACCCGCGACGCCAAAGGCACCGCTACCGCGCTGGTGGTGAATGCCAGCAACAAGGTCGAGCAGCGTCAGCTGGAAACGGGCGACACCTACGGCGACAAATGGCTGGTGCTGAGCGGCCTGAAGGCGGGCGATAAGCTGATTGTGGAAGGCACCGACAAGGTGACCGCCGGGCAGGAAGTGAAAGCCGAAGAGATGAAAGCCAGTGGAGGAAACGCCTGATGTTTTCCCGTTTCTTCGTGCGTCGCCCGGTCTTTGCCTGGGTTATCGCCATTCTTATCATGCTCGCCGGGATGCTGGCTATCCGCTCGCTGCCGGTCGCGCAGTACCCGGACGTCGCCCCGCCGTCGATCAAGATCTCCGCCACCTACACCGGTGCCTCCGCGCAGACGCTGGAAAACAGCGTGACGCAGGTGATCGAGCAGCAGCTCACCGGGCTGGATAACCTGCTCTACTTCACCTCCACCAGCAGCTCGGACGGGTCAGTAAGCATCAACGTCACCTTCGAGCAGGGAACCGACCCTGACACCGCGCAGGTACAGGTGCAGAACAAGGTTCAGCAGGCGGAATCTCGCCTGCCGACCGAGGTGCAGCAATCCGGCATTACCGTCGAGAAATCGCAGAGCAACTTCCTGCTGATCATGGGCGTGTACGATAAAACCGACACCGCCAGCAGCTCGGATATCGCCGACTGGCTGGTGAGCAATATGCAGGATCCGCTGGCGCGCGTGGAGGGCGTTGGCAGCCTGCAGGTGTTCGGTGCGGAATACGCCATGCGCATCTGGCTCGACCCGGCGAAGCTGGCGTCCTACTCGCTGATGCCGTCCGACGTGCAGAGCGCGATTGAAGCCCAGAACGTGCAGGTTTCCGCCGGTAAAATCGGCGCACTGCCTTCGTCAAACGCCCAGCAGTTGACCGCCACCGTCCGCGCCCAGTCGCGCCTGCAGACGGTGGATCAGTTTAAAAACATCATTGTGAAGAGCCAGTCCAACGGCGCGGTCGTGCGCATCAGCGACGTCGCCCGCGTGGAGATGGGCAGCGAAGATTATACCGCCACCGCGAAGCTCAACGGCCACCCGGCGGCGGGTATGGCGGTCATGCTTTCACCGGGTGCGAACGCGCTCAACACTGCGACGGCGGTAAAAGACAAGATTACTGAGTTCAAAAAGTCGATGCCGGAAGGCTACGACGTGGCCTACCCGAAAGACAGCACAGAGTTCATTAAGATCTCCGTTGAGGACGTGATTCAGACCCTGTTCGAAGCCATTATCCTCGTGGTGGTTGTGATGTACCTGTTCCTGCACAACATCCGCGCGACGCTGATCCCGGCGCTGGCGGTACCTGTTGTTCTGCTGGGCACCTTCGGCGTGCTGGCGCTGTTCGGCTACTCCATCAATACCCTGACGCTGTTTGCGATGGTGCTGGCGATTGGGCTTTTGGTGGATGACGCCATCGTGGTGGTGGAAAACGTCGAACGTATTATGCGCGACGAAGGCCTGCCCGCCCGCGAAGCCACCGAAAAATCGATGGGCGAAATCTCCGGCGCGCTGATCGCCATTGCGCTGGTGCTCTCTGCGGTATTCCTGCCGATGGCCTTCTTCGGCGGCTCCACCGGGGTGATTTACCGTCAGTTCTCGGTCACCATCATTTCGGCGATGTTCCTCTCCGTGGTGGTGGCGTTGACCCTGACGCCCGCGCTCTGCGGCTCAATTCTGAGCCACACGGCTCCGCACAAGAAAGGTTTCTTCGGCGCGTTTAACCGCTTCTACAGCAGGACCGAGCATGGCTATCAGAACAAGGTGCTGCGGGCCCTGCGCCGCTCCGGCGGCATGCTGGTCATCTACGCCCTGCTCTGTGGCGCAATGGGCTTCGCCATGCTTAAGCTGCCGGGCAGCTTCCTGCCAACGGAAGACCAGGGCGAAATCATGGTGCAGTACACCCTGCCAGCCGGCGCGACGACGGTGCGTACCGCCGAAGTCAGCCGCCAGGTGCGCGAGTGGTTCCTCACCAAAGAGAAAGCCAACACCAACGTGATCTTTACCATTGAAGGCTTCAGCTTCAGCGGCAGCGGCCAGAACGCCGGGATGGCGTTTGTCTCTCTGAAAAACTGGTCAGAGCGTAAAGGCGATGAGAATACCGCGCAGGCCATCGCCCTGCGCGCCACGCAGGAGCTGAGCACCATCCGCGATGCGACCATCTTTGCCATGACGCCGCCGGCGGTGGACGGTCTGGGCCAGAGCAACGGCTTTACCTTTGAGCTGATGGCCAGCGGCGGCACCGACCGTGACGCGCTGTTGAAACTGCGTAACCAGCTGATTGGTCAAGCCAACCAGGACAGCTCGCTGCACGCCGTGCGCGCCAACGATCTGCCGCAGATGCCGCAGCTTCAGGTCGATATCGACAACAACAAGGCCGTGTCGCTGGGGCTGTCCCTGAGCGACGTCACCGACACCCTCTCCAGCGCCTGGGGCGGGACCTACGTGAACGACTTTATCGATCGCGGCCGCGTGAAAAAGGTCTACATCCAGGGCGACAGCGACTATCGCGCCGTGCCGTCGGATCTCAACAAATGGTATGTGCGCGGCAGCGACAGCACCATGACCCCGTTCTCCGCCTTCGCCACCACCCGCTGGGAGTACGGCCCGGAAAGCCTGGTACGCTACAACGGCTCGGCGGCGTATGAGATTCAGGGCGAAAACGCCAGCGGCGCCAGCTCCGGCACGGCGATGAGCAAAATGGAGCAGCTGGCAAACAGCCTGCCGTCCGGCAGCACATGGGCGTGGAGCGGTTTGTCGCTACAGGAAAAACTGGCGAGCGGTCAGGCGATGAGCCTTTATGCCCTTTCCATTCTCGTGGTGTTCCTGTGCCTGGCAGCGCTGTATGAGAGCTGGTCAGTACCGATTTCGGTCATCATGGTGATCCCGCTTGGCGTGCTGGGCGCAGCCGTCGCCGCCTCCCTGCGTGGCCTGAACAACGATGTCTACTTTCAGGTGGCGCTGCTGACCACCATTGGCCTGTCGTCGAAGAACGCCATCCTGATTGTGGAATTTGCCGAAGCCAAAGTCGCGGAAGGGTACTCCCTGACGCGCGCCGCGCTGCGTGCCGCTCAGACGCGTCTGCGTCCGATCATCATGACCTCACTGGCGTTTATCGCAGGGGTTACGCCGCTGGCCGTGGCAACCGGGGCAGGTGCCAACAGCCGCGTGGCAATCGGTACCGGCATTATCGGTGGGACGCTGGCCGCGACGCTGCTGGCGATCTTCTTCGTCCCCTTATTCTTTGTACTGGTGAAACGTCTGTTCTCCGGTAAGCACGCAAACCGGAGGTCATAATGTTTCGTGTATCTATTTTAGCGTTAGCCCTGCTGAGCGCAGGCTGTGTGTCGTTAGACCCAACGTATCAACGCCCGGACGCCCCCGTCCCGGCAACCTTACCCGGCGCGCACGGCGAAGCTACCGCCGTGGTGAGCCAGTGGCAGCAGGTGATGAACGACGCGCGGCTGAAAAGCGTGGTGACGATGGCGCTTAACAGCAACCGTGACGTGCAAAAAGCGATTGCGGATATCGACGCCGCCCGCGCCCAGTACGGTGAAACGCGCTCGTCCCTGTTCCCGACGGTAGACGCCGAGCTGAGCCACACCCGCAGCCGCACGCTGGCAAGCGGCGTGACCACCAGCGACGAAGCCAACGGCGCGGTCTCCAGCTTCGAGCTGGATCTGTTTGGCCGCAACCAGAGCCTCTCCCGCGCCGCGCGTGAAACCTGGCTTGCCAGCGAATTCACCGCGCAGAATACGCGCCTGACGATGGTTAGCGAGCTGACCACGGCCTGGGTGACGCTGGCGGCGGATAACAGCAACCTGGCGCTGGCGAAATCCACAATGGAGAGCGCGGCGAACTCGCTCAAGATTGTGAAGCGTCAGCGTGAGGTGGGCGTGGCGGCGGCAACGGACGTCAGTGAAGCGATGGCGGTTTACCAGCAGGCGCGCGCCAGCGTGGCGAGCTACCAGACGCTGGTGATGCAGGACAAAAACGCCCTTAATCTGCTGGCGGGCGATACGGTGCCGGAGAACCTGCTACCCGGCACGCTGGAGAGCCTGAGCGATAATGCCATCACGCTGATCCCGGCGGGCGTCAGCTCCAGCGCGCTGCTGCGTCGCCCGGATATTCAGGAGGCCGAGCATAACCTGCTGAGCGCCAACGCCAACATCGGCGCGGCGCGCGCCAACTTCTTCCCGACCATCTCGCTCACCGCCAGCGCGGGCGTCGGCAGCGATTCGCTCTCCTCCCTGTTCAGCCACGGGATGAAGGTCTGGTCGTTTGCACCGTCCATCACCCTGCCGCTGTTTAGCGGCGGGAACAACCTGGCACAGCTGCGCTACGCGGAAGCGGAGAAGAAGGGACTGATCGCCACCTACGAGAAAGCCATCCAGAGCGCGTTTAAGGACGTGGCCGACGCGCTGGCGCGCCGTGAAACGCTGAGCGAGCAGCTGGATGCCCAGCGAGAATACGTGGCGGCGGAGCAAAAAACGCTGGATGTGGCAACGCGCAGCTATAAGGCAGGCGCGGGGGATTATCTGACGGTGCTTACCGCGCAGCGGTCGCTGTGGTCGGCACAGGAATCACTGATTGCGCTGCAGCAAACCGACCTGGAAAACCGCATCACGCTGTGGCAGTCGCTGGGCGGCGGGATCCAGTAACCTCATCGGTGGGCGATTCTCATGCGCAGAAAAGAGAAAATCATACTTTCGGCTGGAATCGCTACACTGAATGTAACGATATATTTCATGGGAAGCATGTGACGTTAACTGGAGGTTTCGATGAAAGCTGCGCACCTGGTTTGCCTGCTCGTTTGCCTGTTGTTCGCCGCGTTTGTCCACGCTCAGGAGAAGGACGATCCGGCGAAAGATGCCCAGATAAAACAGCAGGTTCTGAAAGATGTGAAGAAAACCTGCACGCCACAGAAAAAGCAGAGCGATAAGGCCTGGCAGGCAATGATTTTGTCGTCGGAGGCCAACCAGCTGCTGATCAAAAACGCCATCACCGCCGTGAAGCGCGACAATCTGGACGCCTACTGGGATGCCGTCAGTCAGGTGGATTGCATGGAAGACTATTGAATGCTGCTCGCCGGGTGGCGCTGCGCTTACCCGGCCTACATCACACGTTTAACGCTTCCGCATATCCGGAATAATTAAATCCCCGCGCAGCACGTACGACCCCAGCATCTGCGTTTTCTCCGTCAGCCAGCTCACAATACGCGCCGCCATGGCGTCCATGGAATATTCAATCGCCGGGATCACCGGAATACCCGGCAGATGCAGCGATCCGCCCAGGCTGAAGACCATGATGTCGTCCGGCACCGATTTGTTAAACGCCTGCAACTGCGGGATCACCCGCTGGGCTTCCTGCTCGTCCGCCACCAGCAGCGCGTTGAAATTCAGGGTGCTGGCGTTGTTCAGCAGCTCCTGCAGCGCAACGGATGAGGAGGTGGCGTCCATAAAGACCAGGTTGCGATTAAAGGGCAGAAAATTTTTCTCCAGCGCGTGCTTGTAGCCGAGCAGCACCTGGTCGGCAAAACCGCTGCCGTGCGGGTGGATCAGCGCAATCTGGCGACGCCCCTGGCTGGTGAGGTAGTTACAGGCAGTTTCGGCGGCAAACGCGTGATCGAACTGGATGCTGTTGGCGTTATCAGCCTCCATACAGTCGACCAGAATGACGTTTTCCATATCCACGTCCAGCGGAAAACGGGCGCCAATCACCAGGATATCATCACAGAGCCCGCAGGAGAGTTCTTCAAGGGCGTGCATCACTTCCGCTTTGCTATGCGCGAAGCGCAGCAGCAGATGTTTTTGATGCTGGCTGAGCTGTTTTTCCAGCGCGTACAGATAACCGGTGGTCTGGTTAATGTTTTCCTGCGCGCAAATCACGCCAATACAGCCCGTCGACTGGCTTAGCAGTGATTGTGCAATCACGTTAGGACGATAGTTCAGCTCATCCACCGCTTTCAGAACGGCCTGACGGCTGGCTTCCTTCACGCCGCGTGACCCGCTCAACACCCGTGATACCGTGGCTTTGGACACCCCGGCCAGACGTGATACATCGTTGATTGTAGACATCTCTCTCCCCTGGCAGGCCAACTTCACGCCTGCAAATTCCATTACCGCTACGGCTCACATTATAGCCAGAACGGAGTATATCCGTTTCCGTTTTTCATGGAAACCGATTTTCCGTTTCCACTCAAAATGACGTCACAACAGCCAAATTCCGTGATGCAGATCGTGGTAATAGGCCCCATAAGCACAGCTTCTTGATGGTTGTCACACTTCTGTCTTTTATAAATGGAAACCGGTTTCCGTATGATGTCCAATCATCTCCGCAATAACTTTTTACATTTAGAGGATGGTTGTCGATGTTCAAGATTATGCTGTGCTGCTCTGCCGGGATGTCCACCAGCCTGTTGGTCAGCAAAATGGTCGATGTCGCGAAAGAACGTGGTTTGCCGGTGAAGATTGATGCGTACGGTGTTTCCGAATTTGATACGCAGTTTCCGCAATACCAGGTTGTCCTTCTCGGACCGCAAGTGAAATACATGTTAAAGACACTCTCAGACAAGGCGGCGACGCAAGGCATTCCGGTACAGCCCATCGACATGATGGACTACGGCATGCAGCGTGGCGATAAAGTACTGGACTATGCTCTGTCGCTCATCGAAGCGGCACACTAAAAGGTGTTCACATGAGTTCGTTATATCAATCCATGGTCGCGGTGATTGAGCAGTCAATTACCCCGCTGGCCGCGAAGCTGGGTCAGCAAAAGTATGTGATTGCAATCCGCGACGGATTTACCGCCGCGCTGCCGTTTATGATCATCGGCTCGTTTATGCTGGTGTTCATCTTCCCGCCGTTTTCGGCGGATACCACCAACAGCTTTGCCCGCGGCTGGCTGGATTTCTCCCAGACCTACCGCGAGCAGCTGATGCTGCCGTTTAACCTCAGCATGGGCGTCATGACCTTCTTCATTTCGGTGGGGATTGGGGCGAGCCTGGGTCGTCAGTTTAACCTCGACCCGGTGATGTCCGGCCTGCTGGCCTTTATGGCCTTCCTGCTGGTCGCCGCGCCGTATGCCGACGGCAAGATCTCCACGCAGTATCTCTCCGGCCAGGGCATCTTCACCGCGCTGATCACCGCAATTTACGCCACCCGCGTTTACGCGTGGCTGAAGCAGAACAACGTGACCATTCGTCTGCCGAAAGAAGTCCCGACCGGCGTGGCGCGTTCGTTTGAGATCCTGATCCCGGTGATGGTGGTGATCGGCACCCTGCACCCGCTGAACCTGTTCATTGAAGCGCAGACCGGAATGATCATTCCCCAGGCGATCATGCACCTGCTGGAACCGCTGGTGTCCGCCTCTGACTCCCTGCCCGCCATTCTGCTCTCCGTGCTGCTGTGCCAGATCTTCTGGTTTGCGGGTATCCACGGCTCGCTGATTGTCACCGGCATTATGAACCCGTTCTGGATGGCTAACCTCTCCGCAAACCAGGCGGCGCTGGCGGCTGGCGCGGCGCTGCCGCACGTTTACCTGCAGGGCTTCTGGGATCACTACCTGCTGATTGGCGGCGTAGGCTCCACGCTGCCGCTGGCGTTCCTGCTGCTGCGCAGCCGCGTGACCCATCTGCGCACCATCGGCAAAATGGGCGTGGTGCCAAGCTTCTTTAACATCAACGAACCGATTCTGTTCGGCGCGCCGATCATCATGAACCCGATGCTGTTTATCCCGTTCGTGTTCGTTCCGCTGGTCAACGCCTGCCTGGCGTACGGCGCAACCAAGCTCGGCTGGCTGGCACAGGTCGTCTCGTTAACCCCGTGGACCACCCCTGCACCGATTGGTGCGTCATGGGCGGCGAACTGGGCGCTCAGCCCGGTGGTGATGTGCCTGGTCTGTATGGTGATGTCCGCGCTGATGTACCTGCCGTTCCTGCGCGCTTATGAGCGTACGCTCATCAAAAACGAAGAGCAGAAAGCTCAGGCGACCGTCGGTAACGCTGAAGCCGCCAGCAATTAAGTCAAAGAGGAAGAGTCATGAAATACGCATTTCCCGATAACTTCTGGTGGGGCAGCGCAAGCTCCGCTCTCCAGACCGAAGGAGCAAGAGAGGGCGAAACCACATGGGATTACTGGTTTGCCCGCGAGCCGAACCGTTTTCACAATGGCGTGGGGCCGCAGCAGACCTCCACGTTTTATCAGCACTGGAAAACGGACATTCAGCTGTTAAAGCAGCTGAACCACAACAGCTTTCGCACCTCGATTAGCTGGGCGCGCCTGATCCCCGACGGTATCGGTGAAGTGAACCCGGAAGCGGTCGATTTTTACAATCAGGTCATTGATGAGTTGAATGAGCAGGGCATCACGCCGTTTATCACCCTGTTCCACTTCGACATGCCGATGGCGATGCAGGAGATCGGCGGCTGGGAAAACCGCGACGTGGTGGACGCATACGCCCGCTATGCGCAGATGTGCTTCGAGCTGTTTGGCGATCGCGTGCTGCACTGGTTTACCTTCAACGAGCCGATCGTGCCGGTAGAAGGCGGTTATCTGTACGACTTCCACTATCCGAACGTGGTGGATTTTCGTCGGGCAGCAACCGTGGCGTATCACACCGTGCTGGCCCATGCGAAGGCGGTGCAAGCCTACCGCGCCGGGCATTACGCGGGGGAGATTGGCATCGTGCTGAACCTGACGCCGTCATACCCGCGTTCGCAGAATCCGGCAGACGTGAAGGCGGCGCACATCGCAGACCTGATGTTTAACCGCAGCTTCCTTGACCCGGTTCTGCGCGGTGAATACCCGGCAGACCTGGTGGCGCTGCTGAAATCCTACGATCAATTACCCGCCTGTAAACCGGAAGACGGTTTCCTGATTGCGGAAGGGAAAATCGACCTGCTCGGCGTGAACTACTATCAGCCGCGTCGCGTGAAGTGCCGCGACAGCGCGGTGAACCCGCAGGCGCCGTTTATGCCGGAGTGGTTCTTTGATAACTACGAGATGCCGGGCCGCAAGATGAACCCGTACCGCGGCTGGGAAATCTACGAGCCGGGTATTTACGATATTCTGGTTAACCTGCGCGACAATTACGGCAACCCACGCTGCTTTATTTCTGAAAACGGCATGGGCGTCGAAAATGAGCAGCGCTTTATTGAAAATGGCCAGATTAACGATCAATACCGCATCGAGTTTATTTCCGAGCATTTAGCCTGGCTGCATAAGGGTATTAGCGAAGGGTGCAATTGTCTTGGTTACCATATGTGGACGTTTATTGATAACTGGTCGTGGTGTAACGCGTATAAAAATCGCTACGGATTTATCCAGCTCGATTTAAAGACGCAGCAGCGCACCATTAAGAAAAGCGGGGAGTGGTTTGCCGCCACCGCCTTAAATAATAGCTTTGATAAAGGGTAATGATGATGATCGCACTAGAAGAAGCCGTAATGGAAATTATCGTCAACGCCGGGCAGTCCCGCAGCCTGTGCTTTGAAGCACTGCACGCGGCGCGTCAGGGCAACATTGACGAGGCCAAAAGCCTGCTGCGCGAAGCCGACGGCTATTCGCGCCAGGCGCACAAGATGCAGACCAAACTGATCGAGCAGGATGCGGGCGAAGGACGCCAGCCGATGACGTTAATCATGGTGCACGCGCAGGATCATTTAATGAATTCCTTATTAGCGCGTGAATTATCCGAAGAAATTATTCATTTATATCAGAGATAGCCTATGGCGAAATAAATTACTGTAATACCTCTGTACCTTAAATAGAATTCCACTTGTTCTGATGATAGCGACATACTCTGTCAGATCGGAGCGGGATGGTTATTGTCTGAATAAAATTAAACTATATTGAGATAACCATGAATACGATTAAAAAACTTCCATTAACCATGGCGGTTATCGCCGCGCTTTGCCCAATTTCCGTGCTCGCACAAGAATTCACGCAGGAGCAAATCGACGCCACTGTGGCAAAAGCGGTGGATAAAGCCCTGGCCGAACGTCAGGCCAAAATGGATGCGGCGGTCGCGAAAAAAGCGGACGTGGTGACCGAGCCGCAAAGCGCGGCGCAATCGCCGGACATGGCGATTCCGTTCGGCATTAAGTTTACCGGCTACGCCCGCTACGGCGCGCACTTCCAGGCCGCCGATCAGAAATACGTGGCGGTGGACGGCTCCTACAACGGCGCGTCCGCCATTGGTCGTCTGGGTAACGAAGGCAACGGCGGTGAATTCCAGCTCTCCAAGGCCTTCAAGGGGGAAAACGGCGCCATCTGGGACGTTAACGTGATGATCGACCACTGGGGCGACGAAGTTAACCTGAAAAAAGCCTACGCGGGCGTGACCAACATTATGGCCTCCAACCCGAATGCCTATTTCTGGGCCGGTCGTGACTTCCACCAGCGTCCGCAGCAGGGCATCAACGATTACTTCTGGATGAACCACGACGGCCAGGGCGCCGGGGTGAAGAACTTCGACATCGGCGGCGTGCAGTTCGACGTGGCCGCCGTGGCGGCGGTGGAATCCTGTAGTCCGGAAGTGATGGAAGATGAGGCCAACCCGTCGCGCATCACCTGTACCGGCGGTTCCGGCACGGGCGACAAAGGTAACTACGCCGCGACCTCAAAAATCCACGGCATGAAGCTCGGCCCGATCGACATGGAGCTGTACGCCAACTACGGCTTTGACTCCAAGGCGGTGGAGAGCGATGAACGTCTGAACGCCTGGCAGGGCGGCGTGGTGCTGAGCCACACCAACGACAGCGGCGTGAACAAGGTGATTGCCCGCTACTCCGATAACGCGGACAACAGCGTGTTCAACAAAACCGAGGATCTGACCACGGTTTACGCCAGCTTCGAAGGGCTGTACAAATTCACCCAGGCGACGCAGGTGGAGTACATCCTCGCCTTCCACGACTACGACAACAGCCGTGATAAGACCGACAACCGTAAGAACTACAATGCCATCGTGCGCCCAATGCACTGGTGGAACGACGTTCACTCCACCTGGCTGGAAGCGGGCTGGCAGCACGTTGATTACGACAACGGCGGCGATAACAAGGGCTGGAAGCTGACCCTGTCGCAGAACATGTCCATCGCCATGGGGCCGGAGTTCCGTCCGATGCTGCGCTTCTACGTGACCGGCGGCAAAGTGGATAACGAGCGCACCGCGCGCGTGAACAACACCAAAGACGAAACCCTCGACGACTTCAACGTCGGCGCGATGTGGGAGGCGTGGTTCTAAGGTAAAAGCAAAACGGCAACGCAACGTTGCCGTTTTGAGTGTTTGCTCCCTCTCCCCGTGGGAGAGGGCCGGGGTGAGGGCATCAGGCCGCACACAACCATGCTATGCTGTTGACCGAATTAACGACAACATCGCAGGGGAGAATATGGGTTCCACACCTAAAGGGATGCTAAACGTCCTGATCGCCGCCGTTTTATGGGGCAGCTCGGGGGTTTGCGCGCAGTACATCATGGAGAAAAGCCACATTTCTTCGCCTTACCTGACCATGGTTCGCCTGCTGTTTACCGGCGTGATCCTGCTGACGCTCTCCTTCGTTCACGGCGACAAGATTTTCTCGGTCATCAGGCATCGCAAAGACGCCCTCAGCCTGCTGATTTTCTCGCTCGTCGGCGCGCTCACCGTGCAGCTCACCTTTCTGCTGACGATTGAAAAATCCAACGCTGCGACCGCCACCGTGCTGCAGTTTCTGTCCCCGACCATCATCGTGGCGTGGTTCGCCCTGGCGCGGAAAAAGCGCCCCGGCGTGTTTGTCCTGTCCGCCATCATGACGTCGCTAGTCGGCACCTTCCTGCTGGTCACCCACGGCGACCCGACCTCGCTCTCCATCTCGCCTGCCGCGCTGTTCTTCGGTATCGCCTCGGCGTTTGCCGCCGCGTTTTATACGACGTACCCGTCGACGCTTATCGCCCGCTACGGCCCGCTGCCGATTGTCGGCTGGAGCATGTTGATTGCCGGGTTAATGCTGACGCCGTTCTACGCCGGGCGCGGGACCACATTCGTGATTGACGGCAGCCTGCTGCTGGCCTTTTTCTATCTGGTGGTGATTGGCACCGCGCTGACGTTCAGCCTGTACCTGAAAGGCGCACAGATGATCGGCGGGCCGAAGGCGAGCATTCTGAGTTGCGCCGAGCCGCTGAGCAGCGCGCTGCTGTCGGTGATTTTGCTGGGCGTGGCGTTCACCCTGCCGGACTGGCTGGGGACGCTGCTAATTGTGTCGTCGGTGGTGCTGATTTCGATGGATTCGCGTAGAAGGGTTAAGGCATCGGCATAGCCTGATGTCCCCTCACCCCGGCCCTCTCCCCAAAGGGGCGAGGGTGAAAAGACAGCACCGAGCAGTCCCCTCTCCCCTGCGGGGAGAGGGTTAGGGTGAGGGGGGAATTTACTACTTCGCCTTCACCTTCCCTGCCACCAGCAGCGCCGTCAGCAGCATCAGGGTGCCGGAAATCACCAGCGGTGACGTCAGCCCCAGATGGTCGAGCGCCACGCCGCCAATGGCCGCGCCGCAGGTGTTCGCCAGCTGGATCACCGCCACCTGAATCGACCCGGCCTTTTCCGCCTGATCGGCCAGCGTGCGGGTGATCCACGTCGACCAGCCCACCGGCACCAGCGCAAAGGCAAAGCCCCAGATAATCGCAATCGCAGAGGCCACCCACTTATCGCTGCCCCACAGCACCAGCACCGCCGCGCTCAGCGCCAGCACCAGCGGCGCACCCGCCAGCGCCACTTTCAGGGAGCGTTTCAGAAACTGCGACGACAGCGAGGTGCCAACAAAACTGGCGATACCCAAGCTCAGCAGCACCAGCGTCAGGCCGTCCACGTCAAAGCCCGCCATGGTCATAAACACCGGGCGTATATAGGTAAAGAAGGCAAACTGCCCGGCAAAGGCCATAAAGATAGCAGTCATCCCCGCCATCACGCCGGGGCGCTTCAGCAGCGCGAACATGTTCTGCTTATGATGCGCCGCTTCACCCGGCAGGGACGGCAGCGCTTTCCACACCCAGATAATGCAGAGAAGCCCCATCACCGCCGCGGCGTTAAAGACGTTACGCCAGCCGATAATCCCGCCGAGGAAGCTGCCGAGCGGCGCAGCAATCACCAGCGCGATAGAGACCGCACCGAAGATAACGGACAGCGCTTTTGGCACCGTGCGCGCGGGCACCAGGCGCATGGTGAGCGAGGCCGACATCGCCCAGAAGCCGCCGAGTCCCAGACCAAGACAGGCGCGACCGAGCAGCAGCAGGGTGAAGCTTTCAGCAAAGGAGACCAGCAGGCAGGAGAGCGTCAGCAGCACGCTGAACAGGATGACCACCTTGCGGCGGTCGATAGTGCCAATCACCTGGGTAATAAACAGGCTGGCGAACATCGCCACGAAGGCGGTGACGGTAACGGACTGCCCCGCCACGCCTTCGGAAATGCCCAGATCCTGCGCCATCGGCGTCAGCAGGCTCACAGGCAGAAACTCAACGGTAATCAGGCAGGCGACGCAGAACGCCACGGAGAAAACCGCCGACCAGTTGGGGCGAGAAACCTCTTTGGTCTGCGGTCTGGTCGTGGGCTGGATATGTTCTGTCATGGCGTCACCTGAAGATAAAAACGTGCGGAAAAGTCGCGCAGTTTATCATCAAAAGTGTGACGGATTTAACGATTTGACAACTTTTGTCGTTTTTACAGGGGATCAGTGCAGGTAAAACACGCCCTCTTCCGGCAGGAAGAGCTGGTTATAGCGCAGCTGAAAGGCGTTTAGCTCCTGCGGGTCCGGCTCTATCTCGCGCATAAAGCCAAGCGCCAGACGAATTTGCGCATCGGTAATGGGCGCGGCCAGGCGGGCTTTACGCAACATGCGGTGCCAGGTGTGCAGGTTCTCTTCACTAGCATCAACAATACACACCTGCCAGATAAGCAGCACCTGGGCGGCGTTTTGCAGATGTGCCTCGTCGGGGCGCTCAAGGTAGCGGACAAACTCATTCCCGGAGGATTTTCCAAACTGGTCGATCATCGACTCGACCGGCATCGGGGTGATACCCAGACGCTCGCTTAAACGTTTGATGGCGCGGCGGGAGTCTGAGGTCAGGACACGAAATCCCACCACAAACACCACGGCAAGCGTTGCCAGCATTATCCAGACCATGCGTTCTCCTTAGACTAGCCGCTCATCATAGCGGGAAACGCAGGGCGTCAACAGCGGGCAGAACCATAATAGTGAACTGAAAAGCGCTGGAAAAAGGGCAGAAAAGTCGTTTTAGTTTTTATGGGGACGATTGTATTTCCAGGGTGTATGGTCAACGGGTGGCGGTAACGAATCATGACTTCAGGGAAAGAGCGAACATGTCCATAACAATCAGTGTCCTGCTGGAGAATCGGCCTAACCATAACGCTAAAAGCTCACTGCGGGCCAAAGCAGGGCTCAGCCTGTTTATACAGGATGAAAATGATTCCATTCTGTTTGATACCGGTCCTGATGATAGCTTCCTGCATAACGCAGGCCTGATGGGAGTCGATTTAACTTGCCTGACCGCAGCGGTACTGTCTCACGGGCACTATGACCATTGCGGCGGCGTTCCGTGGTTACCGGATAATTGCCGGATCGTATGCCATCCCCACGTGGCCTGCGAGCGCTATTCGGCAATACGGTTTTCGGGGTATACCGCCAGACTAAAAAAACTGTCGCTGAATAATGATTATTCACGCTATCGCATGGAATACAGCCGTACCCCGCTCCAGCTTGGGGAGCGCTTTATGTGGTCAGGGGAGATCCCTGTCGCCAAACCGCACGCATATGGTGTTATCGGCAGTAAAAATGCGAATGCGGATTATGTAAAAGATGAAGGGGTTCTGATTTATAAGTCTGACCGTGGCCTGATTATTTTTATTGGCTGTGGGCACCGAGGGCTGATTGATATTGTGCGTCACTGCCAGAGAATAACCGGTATCAATCATATCCATGCAATTTTCGGCGGTTTCCATCTTCGCTGTGCGTCACCGCGTAAGCTCTGGGCAGTCAGGCAGTTTCTGCGCGGCCTACAGCCCGACAAAATAATGGGCTGCCATTGTACGGGTAAATGGGGCAATTTGTGGTTGCCGGACGCAGTCACCCCGTCAACTGGGGATATTTTTGTTCTGGGGTAGGTCTTAACTCACTGAATAAAAAAAGCCCGGCATCACACACCGGGCAAAGAAGTCACCTGCACACTCAGGCTGCTTTCAATTTCTGCTTCTGCGCACGATTCTCACGGCGAATTTTACGTTCTTCCAGCACTGCAACCATCGCCATCAGGACGATACAGCCGATGGCTGCCGCATCCAGCGCGGCGAAGGTGCCTGCCCAGCCGGTGAGACCGAAAATCGGCGTACCGTCGGCGATCATCCCCAGACCCAGTTTGGCGAAGCTGTCGCCGATCAGGTAGGCGAAGGTGCCTTTAATCCCATCGGCGGCGCCGATCGCTTTTTTCGGGACGAAGCCCACTGCCGCCACGCCGATCAGTAATTGCGGACCAAACACCAGGAAGCCGAGCGCGAACAGGGACGCCAGATAAACGTACTGGTTGCTGGCATGCTGGTAGACGCCGAGGGTGGCGATAATCAGCGCCAGCGCGACGCAGGCCACCAGCGCGCGACGACCATTGGCGAGGTCAGAGAGCCAGCCCCACAGCAGCGTGCCGACCAGCGCGCCCACTTCGAACAGGGTGAAGCCCTGAATCGCCACTTCTTTAGAAAGCTTCAGCTCCTGGAAGGCATACACGGTCGACCACTGGTCAATACCAATGCGCACCACGTAGAGGAAGATGTTCGAGAAGCAGAGCAGCCAGATCACTTTGTTTTTCAGCACGTACTCAACAAAGATCTGCCATTTGGACATCTCGTTTTCTTCGGTCTCTTTGTCCTCTTCGCTGATCTCCTCGCCGAACAGCTCTTCGGCTTTACCGAGGCCGTAGGATTCCGGGGAGTCGCTGCCGTAGCGCAGGCCGATAAAGCCAACAATCAGGGCGATAATCGACGGGAAGATAAACATGCCGATCACGTGGCCGTCGAACAGGTAGTTCGCGCCGAACAGCGCCACGCCTGCCGCACCCGCCCCGCCGAGGTTGTGGGAGATATTCCACATGCCGAGGTACGAACCACGCTTGCGGCGCGGGGTCCATTTGGTGATGGTGGAGTAGCTGCACGACCCGCCGGTGCTCTGGAAGAAACCGCTCAGGGCGTAGAAGGCGATCATCATGAACAGGCTGACGGAACCCGCGCCCATGCTGGCGCTGAAGCCGAGCATACAGATGGCGGAGAGGATCAGCATAAACGGCAGGAACTGCTTGGTGTTTTTGCCGTCCGCGTAGTAGGAAACCAGCGTTTTCCCCACGCCGTAGGTGATGGAGAAGCCCAGGCCAATCATCCCCAGCTGCGTCATGCTCAGCCCGTAGGCGGAGATCATGTCGTTCTGCGCGATGTTAAAGTTTTTGCGGATCAGGTACATGGTCAGGTAGCCGATGAAGACCACCAGATAAGACTGCATGAACGGTTTGAACCACATCTTGCGCCGCACGTCGAGCGGCAGATCCAGGGTCGGCTTGCGCACCTGATTTAAGAAGGCCAGCATGACTGAGTTACTCCCGAGCTGATTTTTGCAGCATTGTAAAAATCAGCCGGGAGAGATGCCTGAGACAGCGTCCAGGTAAAACCGGGAAAATTTCTTAGTTTTGCGCTATTCGGGGTGAAAAGGTGAGACGCATCACGCTTCGCTCACCTCGCGTGGGGCCTGCGCGTTCAAAAACGGCAGCAGCAGCAGGGCGGAAATCCCCGCCGCGATGGCGATCGCCGCGAAAAACCCGCTCCAGTGCCAGACGTCGATGACCCGTGCCAGCGGCCAGCCGGAGAGCGACGCGCCGAGGTAGGCAAACAGCCCGACAAAGCCCGTCGCCGCGCCAGCCGCCTCTTTGTGGGAACACTCCGCCGCCGCCATGCCGATCAGCATCTGCGGGCCAAAGACGAAGAAGCCGATGGTGAAGAAGCACGCCGCCTGCATCACGTAGCTGGCAAACGGCATTAGCCACAGCGAGCCGACGGAGAGCAAAATCCCGGCAGCAAAAATCAGGTTCATCGGCCCGCGGTTGCCGTTGAACAGCTTGTCCGATCCCCAGCCCGCCACCAGCGCGCCGATAAACCCGCCCAGCTCGAACATCGTCACCGCCGAGTTGGCGGTCACCAGGTCCACGCCCAGCGTCTCGGACATGTACAGGTTGCCCCAGTCGTTGATCGCCGCGCGCACCACGTAGACCAGCACGTAGCAGAGCGACAGTAGCCAGATGTACGGGTTTTTCAGCACGTACTTAGTGAGGATCTCCCTGCGGGTCAGCCCCGCGCCTTCCTGCTGCTGGGCAATCTCCATCTCGTCGTGCCGCCAGTCACCTACCGCCGGCAGGCCGACGGTTTGCGGCCTGTCGCGCAGGCGCCAGCAGAGGAACAGCCCGGCGACAATCGCGAGGCCACCGGCAATCATCATCCCCGCGCGCCAGCCGTAGTGCAGCGCTGCGGCTCCCACGACCATCGGGATCAGCGCCCCGCCGACGTTATGCGCGGTGTTCCAGACTGCCCACCAGCCGCCGCGCTCGTTGCGCGAGTACCAGGCGGTGAGCAGGCGGGCGCAGACCGGCGCGCCCCAGCCCTGGAAAAAGGCGTTCAGCGCCCACAGCAGGGCAAAGGCCCATAGCGAGGTGGAGAAACCAAACAGGATGTTCACCACACCGGTGGCGATCAGCCCGACACCCATAAAATAGCGCGCGTTGGAGCGGTCGCTGACGATGCCGGAGAAGAACTTCGACAGGCCGTAGGTGATGTAAAACAGCGTCGCCAGCAGGCCAATATCGGTGCGGGTCATCACGCCGCTGGCGAGGATTTCCGGCGCGGCGGCATTGAAGCTTTTGCGGGTGAAGTAGAACAGCGCGTAGCCGAGCCAGAGGGTAATCAGGATCTGGCGACGCCAGTAGCGGTAGCGGGCGTCGATTTCCGCTTTGTCGCCAATCGGCGCGGCGCTGGCAGGGGTTTTAAACATGGTGGCTCCGTAACGGCAGGCTGACGGTAACGCGCGTCCCGTGGGTGCAGGAGATATTCAGCGTGCCGCCGAGCGCCTTCACGCGCTCGCGCATGCCCGCAAGGCCAAAGCCCTGTTGGCCGGAGCCCGGCGGCAGGCCGCAGCCGTCGTCTTCAATCACCAGCATCAGGCGCTCGTCCTGCTGCCAGCCCTGGATCGTGACCGCGCTGGCACTGGCGTGTTTGACGATATTGTTCAGCCCCTCCTGACAGACGCGGAACAGCGTCACGCGCTGACCTTCGCTCAGGGTAGCTTCATTGATGCGCCAGTCGAGATGGCTGACTATCCCGCGGCTTTCCAGCTCCATCTCGCGCATCAGGGAACGCACCGCCTGCTCCAGGGACAGATCGTCAAGCTGGCGCGGGCGCAGCCGTCCTAACAGACGACGAACGGAGTCATAGACGCCCAGCGAGAGCTGTTCGATATGCGCCCCACCCTGCTTCACGCCCGCGTTTTCTGCCGCCAGGCGCTGGACAATGCCCGCCTGGGTGCGAATGGCGGTGATGGTCTGGCCGATATCGTCGTGCAGCTCGCGGGCGACCTCCTGCCGCACGCTCTCTTCCGTCTCCAGCAGACGCTCCGCCAGACGACGGTTGCGCGCCAGTTCGGTTTGCAGGGACAGGTTCAGCTCGCGCAGGCGCTGAATGCCCGCGCCGAGCAGCAGCCCGGTCAGGCTCTGGGCCAGCAGGGAAAGCAGCAGATCCACCGGATGATCGTGCCAGGTCTGGCTGGCAATCAGCGCGATGGCGTTCATCAGCGTGGCGATCAACGCCCCCTGCCAGCCGTAGTGCCAGGCCAGGGCGATAATCGGCAGCGCCAGGCAAAATGGGGTAAAGCGTGAAAGTTCGGCGGGCAGGCCAAGCTGCAGCCACAGGCTCACCACAAACAGCAGCAGATACCAGATGAGGTGCCGGGCGCGCCAGTTCACCGGTTGAGTAACCAGCGCCGGGCCGAGCGGCTGCCAGACGGTGCTGGTGAGGTAGTGCCAGAAAACGAGGCAGGTCGGCGCGAGCGTCAGGCCGCCGGTCAGGGCCAGCAGCAGGGCGTTGAGCATCTCCTTCTCGCCGACCCACGGAAGCGACTGCAGCAGCGCGGCGGCAATCAGCGCCGCCCCCTGACGCAGCAGCGTGCGCCAGTCGCGCTGGTGACGGTAGCGGGAAATCAGCGCAACCGGGAGAAGCGTAAGCAGGCTTCCGGTCATCAATAAGGGCAGGTGCGCGAGGGCGACTTCCTGCGCCAGCCAGACCAGCATCAGCCACTCTGCACCCAGCAAAACGGGCCAGTAGCCGCGCGGGCACTGGAGCATTAAGCCCAGACGCAGGCCGAAGGGAAACAGCAGCACCGCCAGCTCCGGGCGTTCTACCATGTGCAGGCTGATGCTCCACAGGCAGAACCAGGCGGCGGAGAAGATAAAAAAGCTGGCGACGACGGCGATCAGCCGTGAAAAAGCGGAACTCATTGCCAGCTGTCGAACATGCGGCGCGCCAGCTCGACGTCGTTGCTGACGTTAAGTTTTTCCATCAGGTTGGCGCGGTGAACGTGCACGGTTTTCGGGGACAGATCCAGCTCGGCGGCAATCTCTTTTACCGACATTCCCTGCGCGAGTTTTTCCGCAACCTGACGCTCGCGTCTGGTGAGTGGATCCTGACGTCCGGCCGCCAGCTTGATGGCGATATCCGGCGTTAAATAGCAGCCGCCAGTGGAGACCGTACGCACCGCGGCGATCAGTTCGTCGGGGCTACAGCGTTTAGAGAGGAAGCCGCGCGCGCCCGCGTTGAGCGCCTGCTCGACCAGCGCCGGGCTGTCGTGAACTGACAGCATAATCGTCGACATTCCTTTCGGCAGCTGGCTTAGCAGCTCCAGCCCGGAGAGATCCGGCATCGAGATGTCGCAGATACAGATCTGCACCCCGCGCCCCGGCAGGCCCGCCAGCGCCTCGCGACCGGAACCAAACTCGGCCACGACCTGAAAATCCGGTTCGAGGTTCAGAAGCTGGGCAAAGCCGGAGCGGACGATAAGGTGGTCGTCGATAAGAGCGATGGTGGTCATGTGTGTTCCTGCGGTCTGAAAATGCCGGATAGCGCTGCGCTTATCCGGCCTACAAGAGCGAAAGGCGCTTACCTTAAGCGATTTACTCGAAAAACACCGCAATTTTGTTAAACATGGTGGGATCGGACTGATTGCGTGCCACTTTGGTGACATCTTCCAGCTTGTCGATCTGCGCCATCATCTGCTCCAGACGCTGATCGTCATTGACCAGTAGCCAGATGCGGCTGTGCTCGCTGCCCTGAATCGGCAGACAAAGAATGCCTTCCACGTTAAACGCACGGCGGGCAAACAGCCCACAAACGTGCGTCATGACGCCAGGGTGGTTGCGGACGGTGAGTTCCAGAATGACGTTATCATGTTGTTTCTGCATGGTTTATTCTCCCACCATCTCAGTATTTGCCGCTCCCGGCGGCACCATCGGATACACTTTTTGTTCAGGGTCGATACGCACGTGGATCAGCGCCGGGCCGGGGCGAGAAATCGCCGCCTGCAGCGCCGCGTGGGCATCCTCTTCGGCGTTCAGATCGCAGGTATGCAGGCCAAAACCGGCGGCAATCTGCATAAAGTTAATCATCCCCGGATAGGTCGCCGCAAACACGCCCTGCTTGTAGAACAGGCTCTGCTGCTGGTGCACCAGCCCCAGCGCCTCGTTGTTCATCAGGATAATTTTCACGTCTAACTGGTTTTCGGCCGCAGTCGCCATTTCCTGAATGTTCATCATCAGGCTACCGTCGCCGGAGAAGCAGATGACCTTGCGGTCCGGATTGGCGAGTGCTGCACCCACGGCTGCGGGCAGGCCAAAGCCCATGGTGCCCAGACCGCCGGAAGTCAGCCACTGGCGCGGACGGTTCAGCGGGTAGGCCTGAGCGGTCCACATCTGGTGCTGGCCCACGTCGGTGGTGATAATCGCGCTGTCGTCCACGCAGGCGGCCACGGCGTTGATCAGCCCGTAGTGGCTCAGCGGGTCGCCTTCGGTTGGGATGGCGCCCGGGAACTCGCGCTGGAGATCGGCCACCAGCTTACGCCAGTCGGCGCGGTCGGCTGCGTCCGTCTGCGGGATCAGCTGCGCCAGCACCTCTGCCACGTCGCCCTGAATCGCCACGTGCGGCTGCTTGATTTTACCCAACTCGGCGCGGTCGATATCCACGTGAATGATTTTGGCGTTCGGGCAGAACTGCTCGGTTTTGCCGATCGCCCGGTCATCAAAACGTGCGCCCATAACGATCAGCAAATCCGCTTCTTGCAGGATGTAGTTAGTGCTGCGCGCGCCGTGCATGCCCAGCATGCCGAGAGAGAGCGGGTGCGCTTTTGGCAGCATGCCCAGCGCCATCAGGGTCATGGTGGTCGGCAGGTTGGCTTTTTCCGCAAACTGGCGGATTTCATCCGCGGCGTTAATCGCTCCGCCGCCCAGATAGAGCACCGGACGTTTGGCGGCGTTAATCATGGCGGCGGCATCGCGCACGCTCTCAGCGCTGAATTCTGGCGCGGGGGCACGGTCGCCCGGCTCCGGCAGCACGTCGATCTCGATCTCTGCGGTCTGGACATCCTTAGGAATGTCTATCCACACCGGGCCCGGGCGGCCAGACTGCGCAATGCGGAACGCATCGCTGATAACCTGAGGAAGCTCGGCGATGTCGCGAACTAAATAGTTATGTTTGGTGATGGGGATAGAGATGCCGTAGGTATCCACTTCCTGGAATGCATCGGTACCGATCATTGAAGACGGCACCTGGCCGGTAATGCAGATCAGCGGAATGGAGTCGAGGCGCGCGTCGGCGATGGCGGTCACCAGGTTGGTTGCGCCCGGGCCGCTGCAGGCCATGCAGACCGCCGGTTTGCCCTGCGTACGCGCCATGCCCTGAGCGATAAAGCCTGCCCCCTGCTCGTGACGCGCCAGCACGTGCCGGATCTGCGTGCTTTGGCTCAACGCGTCGTACAGCGGCAGCACCGTGCCGCCCGGGATACCCGCAACGGTAGTGATGCCCTGTCGTTCCAGCAAATGAACGATCAACTGCGCGCCGGTGAAACGCGTATTCGTGGATGTTGTGCCCGAAATTGCCATGCTCCAGTCCTTTTCTTCTGGGCCGACTTTCCGGGGAGGCTCTTAAACGAAAAACCCCGCCCGGTTTGCGCCGGCGGGGTTTTGGATTCGTGTGTTGATCCAGTCCCTACGGCGCATTGCCGACGACCACCACCACACGCACGACGACCACTGCGGCTGGTTGCGCAGTTTTTAGTAGGGTCGAAGTGAAGATGGATGAAGTCATTGGGGACCTGTGTTTGGAATCATTGATTGAATTTATACAAACACAGGTTTTCGGGCATGACAATGGAAATATTTTCATCTGCGCAAAAATGCGTCAGGGATCACGTTTCGTTTGTTGAGTGATGACACTTAAAAAGTCGGTTTTAACTCACTCAATAAACAGAGCAGGTGATACCCCAAATCTGGCCGCGAGCTTTTTAATATGGTTCAGCGTAAGCTGCCTTTGACCATTCAATACCCGTGAAACCATTGATTTACTGCCAATTTCATCCTGAAAATCCGATATCGTCAGGCTGTACTGATCCATCAAAGTTCTTAAAACCGCAATACCGACAGGAACGGACTCCATCTCCTTGCGTAATGCAACTATCTCTGGCCGATTGGCTTCGTAACGGCTAATCCTGGCGCACACAATATCCAGCAGGGGGCTATCGGGCTCGTTCATGAGCAGATACTCAACCAGCTCAAGCGCATCTTTATAATCTTTCTCGCTCGGCTGTTCACCCAGTAAAGGAACGGCCGCAACAAGGGCATGCGTAGCTTTCATTGCATCAGCGACGATCATCATTTCTTCCCCTTAGTGCGATGTTTCTCCGTAAAACGGTCATATTCCTTATGAGTAAAAACATGGCGCACATAAAACTTTTGGCTTTCAAAGAAGCTGAGAGCCACTACTCTGAGATTGTTGTTTGCAATATCAATAACATAATGCTTATCCATATACTTAAAGTTATCCAGCGTCGGAAACAGTTTTTTCAGCGCAGCAGGCGTCGGACAATGACTCTTTTCTATGGTGCGGCCCAAAAAGAGGAGTTCTTCTTTGTGCTGCGGAAACTGAGTTACCGCATCCAAAATAGCTTTCAGAGAGATTAAACGCATACTGCATGCCTGCCGCGTCCGTTGCCATTATGGCAATGATGACATTCATTGCCAATAAGTCAACAGCCATCTTTTTTGAGAAGACCAGAAAACAAAAAACCCCGCCTAAGCGAGGTTTTTATCAGGGTTTTGCGGTTGGTCGCCGCAGAACACACTGTGTTACGTCAACGCGAAAAGTATACGCGATCGAAGAGGAACGCGCAATTCCGGCACGGATTTTGACGTTTTTGAGTATGAATCGCCTTCCAAATTTTGTCCACAAAATACTGTTCATGCATACAGTATTTATCTATACTGAGGGTGTTCGCAGTGAGCGAGGGGGCCGCAGTTCTACCGGCGCAACGAAGTCCTGGCTGAAACGGGTGGTGCCGTCAGTGCCTTAACCCCCTGAAGTGAGCACACTGTGTTACGTCAATCCAGGTGCTGGCAACAGGCGGCGGAAAGGTACGCCAGCATCGTGCTCCTTTTAACCAAAAGGAGACGCGTATGAGCGTAGTGGATATGGTGATACTTATCCTCAAACTCATTGTTGCAGTACTGCAACTGCTTGATGCTGTCCTGAAATTCCTTCGGTAATTCAGGTTCAAGTCGCACCTGAGAGGGGCGGGCAACCGCCCCTCTTTAATAACGAGGGAATGCTATGTCGCGTCTGTTAATTGAGCCTGTCACACCGGATGAGCCGGGGTATATCGCCCTGAAAGCGGAAAGTATCGCATTGAATTTCAACATGCTGCGCAGGCTGGAAGAGAACTGGCAGCGTGGCGAGAACCGCTTTAACGCGCCGGGTGAAAAGCTGCTGGGTGCGTTTCTTAACGGCAAGCTGGTCGGCGTGTGCGGCCTCAACCGCGATCCGTTCAGCCAGCAGCCGCGCGCCGGACGTATTCGCCATCTCTACGTCAGCGAGAAGTGTCGCGGGCTGGGCATTGGCAAACAGCTTTTGACCGTGGTAATGGCCGATGCCAGCATCTGGTTTGATTTCCTGAATACCCATGCGCCGGACAGTGCCTGCGGGTTTTATAATCGGGCGGGTTTTACGATGGTCTCAGACGAACCGCGGGTGACACACCGCCTTTTTTGTGCGGTGTAACCGGCTGGCAGCATCAGGATGTGAATGTTACAGTTGAGTGACAATTCATCATCTGATACGCCATGACCCTCACCGTTTTCTGCATTTTACTCTTCGCCGCGCTGCTGCATGCCAGCTGGAACGCCATCGTTAAAGCCGGAACGGACAAGCTCTATTCTGCAATAAGCGTCAGCGGCTCCGCCACGGTTATCGCTCTGGTCTTACTGCCGTTTTCTCCACAGCCATCTGCTGCAAGCTGGCCGTTTTTGATTGTCTCCTGTGCCTTACAGGTGGTGTACACCGTGCTGGTAGCGAAGACCTATCAGGTCTCTGACATGAGCCAGACCTATCCGCTGATGCGCGGCACCGCCCCGCTGCTGGTGGCGCTGATCAGCGTGCTGGCGCTCGGCGATAGCCTCTCATGGCTCGCCTGGTCCGGCATTGGCGTGATCTGCCTGTCGATTCTCATTATGGCGATGCATGGCCGCATGCAGTCACGCAAAGGGATCTGGCTGGCGCTGCTGAACGCCTGTTTCATCGCAGGCTACACGCTGGTGGATGGCACCGGCGTGCGGCTTTCCGACACCGCGCTGGGCTATACGCTGTGGACCTTCTTTATGAACGGTTTCTGCCTGCTAAGCTGGGCGATGGTAGCGCGTCGGCGCGAGGCGTCCGGCTACCTGCGCCTGCACTGGAAAAAGGGATTACTCGGCGGCGTTGGCACCATGGGATCTTACGGTCTGGCGCTCTGGGCGATGACCCAGGCCCCGCTGGCAGTGGTCGCGGCGCTGCGTGAAACCTCCATTCTCTTTGGGGCACTGATCGCGTTTGTCCTTTTAAAAGAGAAGGTTGCCGGTCTGCGCATCGCCGCGGCACTCGGTATTGCTGGCGGTGCCATTCTGCTGCGCCTGGCGTAAATCACTGGCAACATTAGTTGCCATTCTTGTTTACAAATCCTGCCTTACCCGGTTTTTTCATTCCCCACGACAATGCTTAAATTGTCATCTCATTGTGGTAGATTCCTCGCGCATTTATGGGAATGCACAGTCACTTATTCTTCATTTCTCTCTTTTGGGCAAAAGTATTCAGCGACATGAAAAAACAAAGGAACGTTAACTTATTGTTGATGCTGGTGTTACTGGTGGCCGTCGGTCAGATGGCGCAAACCATCTACCTTCCGGCGATTGCCGACATGGCAAAGGAATTGAACGTCCGCGAGGGCGCGGTGCAGAGCGTAATGGCAGCCTACCTGCTGACCTATGGCGTTTCGCAACTCTTTTACGGCCCGCTGTCCGACCGCGTCGGACGTCGTCCGGTGATCCTGGTGGGCATGAGCATTTTCATGGTGGCGACGGTGATTGCCATTACCACGCACAGCCTGACTGTGCTGATTGCCGCAAGCGCCCTACAGGGTGTCGGCACCGGCGTTGGCGGGGTGATGGCGCGAACCTTACCGCGCGACATGTATCAGGGCACCCAGCTCCGTCATGCCAACAGTCTGTTGAACATGGGTATTCTGGTCAGCCCCCTTCTCGCCCCGCTGATTGGCGGCCTGCTGGACACGATGTGGTCCTGGCGCGCCTGCTACGCCTTCCTGCTGGTGCTGTGCGTGATTGTCACCTTCAGCATGGCGCGCTGGATGCCGGAAACGCGCCCGCAGGACGCGCCGCGCACGAAGCTCATTACCAGCTATAAGACGCTGTTCGGTAACGGATCGTTTACCTGCTACCTGCTGATGCTGATCGGCCGCCTGGCGGGTATCGCGGTGTTCGAAGCCTGCTCCGGCGTGCTGCTGGGCGCGGGGCTGGGCCTGAGCAGCATGGTGGTGAGTATTCTGTTTATTCTGCCGATCCCGGCGGCGTTTTTCGGCGCGTGGTTTGCCGGACGCCCGAACAAACGCTTCTCAACCCTGATGTGGCAGTCGGTGATCAGCTGCCTGCTGGCGGGTCTGATGATGTGGATCCCGGGGCTGTTCGGCGTGATGACGGTCTGGACGCTGCTCATCCCGGCGGCGCTGTTCTTCTTCGGCGCGGGCATGCTGTTCCCGCTCGCCACCAGCGGCGCGATGGAGCCGTTCCCGTTCCTTGCTGGCACGGCAGGTGCGCTGGTGGGCGGTTTGCAGAACATCGGTTCCGGCGCGCTGGCCTGGCTCTCGGCCATGATGCCGCAGACAGGGCAGGCTAGTTTGGGCCTGCTGATGACGCTGATGGGGCTGCTGATTTTACTGTGCTGGCTGCCGCTGGCGTCGCGTGTCCCGCATCACGAGCAGCCGGTTTAACCGCATGATGACCCGGCTTCTCGCCGGGTTTTTCACAGACGGGCGCAATCATCGCCTGTAGTAACGGCTCTGGCGCAGGCCGCCAGGCACCCTCTTCCCCGTCGTAAAACTGGAAGTCCGCGTTCAACGCATACGGGATTTTCGCCTTTTGCAGCTCGCAGGCCATAAAGGTGGCGAAGGCCAGCTGCGAAGCGGTTGGCGTGAGGTGGTTTGACTCCCCCACGCCCCAGCCCCCGACCCAGCTAACGTGGCCGGTTTTTTGCTGCCAGCGCAGCGCGTTATTGATGCGATTATGGATAGCCGCTTTCTCCGCCGCCGTGCCGGACGTCCACGGGTATTTACCGTTATTTTTCAGCGGCCCCCACGGGAAAATATGCCACTCCGCCAGCAGGTAGTTTTGACTGTGCGCAGGCAGCTTCAGGCTGGATAAATCCTCCGGCGCGGCACGCAGGCGTGGCGCAATAAAGATCATGCGCTGCGGGTCAATATCGTGGATCGCTTTAATGGTTTTTTCATACACGCGGTTTAGCGACGTGAGGTTGTGGTTAAGCTTGTCGGCGGGCTCATAAATGAGATCAAAACCCAGCAGCGGGTAGCTCTGACCGAAATAGTGCGCCACGGCAATCCACCAGTTGATCGCCTCTTTCTCGTTATCGGCTTTTGGGTCGTTTTTATATTCATCAGCCTGATAAGCGACTATCGGGATCACGCCATACTGCTCGCAGGCTTCTACCAGCTTGCGCAGGTGGATCAGCCGCGCTTCCGTCGGCTCATCGGCCACGCGGATGCGCACATGGGTAATGCCTTTTGCACGAAAATCCCGTACCACCAGCGGGTCGAATTCGCGTATGCCGCGCTCGGCGCGCGCCCAGTCCACATCCATCCCGACGCCCAGCTGCTGCGCATAGTGAGCAGCCGTCAGCGGCGGCTCAGCGGCAATCGCCCAGCCGGAAGAGATCAGCAACGCAGTGGCAATAAAAGGCTTTAACACGGTTTACCCTGGATAAATCAAAAGCATTACCTGTATTTAGCACGCTTTTTCACATTTGGTGTAGCGTCAAAGCGTAATAATTCTTCACCTCACCAGTTCTCTCAGCCAGCCGATAAAGGCGTCAATTTTCGGCCACTGACGGCCAGAAAGCGTTGAGATGTAATAATGCTGATGGCATTTGAGGGTTTTTTCACCAAACGGTGCAATCAACTCGCCCCGCTCGAGCCGTTTTTGCACCAGCCGCTTTCTTCCCATCGCGACGCCTACGTGGTTGATGGCCGCAATAATCGCTAAATCGGAACGATCGAAACCAATACCCGACGATGGCGGCATATTCACCGCAAAGTGCTGCGCCCAGCTCAGCCACTCATCCGTACCGGAATCATTGCTCCAGGCCTGACGGTCGTGCAGCAGCGTGCAGTGGCTGAGGTTATCGGGGTTTTTCAGCAGTTCATGCTCGCGGGCATACGCCGGCGAGCAGACGGGCAAAATCTCTTCGTCCATCAAAAAGTGATGAGAAAGGTGGTTTGGCGGCGTATCGTCGAAATAGAGCGCCAGATCGACGCCCGTTCGCTGCATATTAACGTAATCATTGCCGGTCAGAATGGTGAGTGAAATCGACGGGTAGCGGCGGGTAAAGTCCCCCAGCATCGGCACCAGCCAGCACTGGGCAATCGACGGGCGGGAGTAAACCGTCAGCGTGCCGGAGAGCGCCTGGTTTTTGATATCCAGGATCTCCTGATTCAGGGTGTCGAGGGACGATTTTAGCGTCCAGTAAACGCGCTTGCCTTCCTGCGTCAGCTCGACTTTACGGTGCGAGCGGACGAACAGCTGAATGCCCAGTTCCTCTTCCAGCAGGTTGATGCGGTGGCTCACCGCGCTGGGGCTGAGCGACAGCTCCTCCGCCGCCAGGGCGAAGGACTCATGCCGGGCAGCCACTTCAAAGGTGTACATTTTCGACAGCTGCCAGCCGTTTAACAGCCGGTTTCTGGCTTCATTTGCATCGGTCATCACAATTCTCGCGCGTAGTATCTGCGCTCAGCATACCGCTCAAGGGTGAATTTATGTGAACCTAATGCGAATTAAGTGCACTTTTTAGAATGCAGTCACTTAGTTGATCCAATCTGGCTCACCTGAACGCCAATTTATATCGTTTGTCAGCCTACGCCGTTTTTTCGTCCAATACCCACAGATGACATAAGGGTGAGGTGAGATATGGGATCTCAGGTCTGGGTTGTGGCAACGCTGCTGGTCAGCATTGTGTTGATTGTTTTAACCATCGTAAAACTGAAATTACACCCGTTTCTCGCGCTGCTGCTGGCGAGCTTTTTCGTCGGCGCGATGATGGGGATGAGCCCGCTGGATATGGTGAATGCCATCGAGAGCGGGATTGGCGGTACGCTGGGCTTCCTGGCGGCGGTGATTGGCCTGGGCACCATTCTCGGCAAAATGATGGAAGTCTCCGGCGCGGCCGAGCGCATCGGGATCGCACTGCAGCGCTGCCGCTGGCTGTCAGCGGACGTGATTATGGTGCTGGTGGGCCTTATCTGCGGCATTACCCTGTTCGTGGAAGTGGGTGTGGTACTGCTGATCCCGCTGGCGTTTTCCATCGCCAAAAAGACCCACACGTCGCTGCTCAAGCTGGCCATTCCGCTCTGTACCGCGCTGATGGCGGTGCATTGCGTGGTGCCGCCGCATCCGGCGGCGCTGTTTGTCACCAATAAACTCGGTGCAGACGTCGGAACGGTGATTGTCTACGGTCTGATGGTAGGCCTGATGGCCTCGCTGGTCGGCGGCCCGCTGTTCCTGAAACTGCTCGGCAACCGTCTGCCGTATAAGCCGGTTCCGGCGGAATTTTCAGACCTGAAGGTACGTGAAGAGCACACCCTGCCGTCGCTGGGCGCCACGCTGTTCACGGTGCTGCTGCCGATTGCCCTGATGCTGGTGAAAACCATCGCCGAGCTGAATATGGCAAAAGAAGGCACGCTGTATACGCTGCTGGAATTTATCGGCAACCCGATCACCGCCATGTTTATCGCCGTGTTTGTTGCCTACTACCTGCTGGGGATCCGCCAGCATATGGGCATGGGCACAATGCTGACGCATACCGAGCACGGCTTCGGCTCTATCGCCAACATTTTGCTGATTATCGGCGCGGGCGGCGCATTTAACGCCATTCTCAAAACCAGCGGACTGGCGGACTCGCTGGCGCATATTCTCTCGAACCTGCACATGCACCCTATCCTGCTCGCCTGGCTGGTGGCGCTGGTGCTGCATGCCGCCGTCGGCTCCGCCACGGTGGCGATGATGGGCGCCACGGCGATCGTCGCGCCGATGCTTCCGCTCTACCCGAACGTCAGCCCGGAGATCATCACCATTGCCATCGGTTCCGGCGCCATTGGCTGCACGATCGTGACCGATTCTCTCTTCTGGCTGGTGAAACAATACTGCGGCGCGACCCTGAATGAGACCTTCAAATACTATACGACGGCGACGTTTATCGCCTCGGTGCTTGCACTTGGCGGCACATTCCTGCTTTCCTTCATTATCTGAGCGCGAAGAGACGTATTATGGAAAACGCAACAATCACTACTTTAACCGCACAGTTTCCTCTGGTTGAGGATCTGATCGCCCTGAAAGAAACCACGTGGCTTAACCCGCGCACCACGACGCTTGCAGAAGGGTTGCCGTATGTCGGGCTGACCAAAGCCGACGTGGACGACGCCCACGCTCGCCTGAAACGCTTCGCGCCGTATCTGGCGAAAGCCTTCCCGGAGACGGCGGCAACGGGCGGAATTATCGAATCCGAGCTGGTCGCCATTCCGGCAATGCAGGCGCGGCTGGAGAAAGAGTCTGGCAAATCCGTTCCCGGCACGCTGCTGCTAAAAAAAGACAGCCATCTGCCGATCTCCGGCTCGATCAAAGCGCGCGGTGGCATCTATGAGGTGCTGACCCACGCGGAGAAACTGGCGCTTGAAGCCGGGTTGCTGAGCCTCGAAGACGACTACAGCGTTCTGCTGGAGCCGCGCTTTAAGGAATTCTTCAGCCAGTACAGCATCGCGGTAGGCTCAACCGGCAACCTCGGGATGTCCATCGGCATCATGAGCGCCCGCATCGGCTTTAAGGTGACGGTACATATGTCCGCCGACGCCCGCGAGTGGAAGAAAGCCAAACTGCGCAGCCATGGCGTCATCGTCGTGGAATATGAGCAGGATTACGGCGTGGCGGTAGAGCAGGGACGAAAGGCGGCGGAAAGCGATCCCAACTGCTTTTTCATCGACGATGAAAACTCGCGCACCTTATTCCTGGGCTATGCGGTGGCGGGCGAGCGCCTGAAGGCGCAGTTTGCCGAACAGGGCCGGGTGGTGGATGCGGAGCATCCGCTGTACGTCTACCTGCCGTGCGGCGTCGGCGGTGGCCCTGGCGGCGTGGCGTTTGGCCTGAAGCTGGCCTTTGGCGATAACGTTCACTGTTTCTTCGCGGAGCCAACGCACTCACCGTGCATGCTGCTGGGCGTCTACACCGGCCTGCATGATGAGATTGCCGTGCAGGATCTGGGCATTGATAACGTGACGGCAGCGGACGGCCTGGCGGTAGGACGCGCCTCCGGCTTCGTGGGCCGCGCGATGGAGCGCCTGCTCAACGGGTTCTATACGCTTTCCGACCAGAGCATGTACGACATGCTCGGCTGGCTGGCGCAGGAGGAAGGCATTCGGCTGGAACCGTCCGCGCTGGCGGGGATGGCTGGGCCGCTGCGCGTTCATTCGCATACCAACGTTACCCACCTGGTTTGGGCGACCGGCGGCGGGATGGTACCGGAAGACGAGATGGCGAAGTATCTGGCGAAAGGGAAGTAATTATGCCGGGTGGCGGCTGCGCCTTACCCGGCCTATAACTGCAAAATTTGTTGAATGTGGGTGACAGCAAACAGCAGTGACAGCGACAGCACGGCCAGGGCGATGAGGAACTTATCCCGCACCGCCTTCGGCTGTACAAAGTCATCCTGCGCCACGTCCATCAGGTTACGGCTGCGGGTATAGCGCCATAAAATAATCGCCACCAGCGCCAGCACGATAATTGAGATCCAGAATGGCCCCCCCGTGCGGTGCCAGTTGTGCTTAATCGCCAGTGCAATCAGCGCGCCATACCCCAGCAGCGTGCGCAGCCAGGCCAGTGACGTCCGCTCCGGCTGCAGGCCGGGGTCCGCTTCGCGTCGCGCTTTGCGGCTATCCGCCATAGAACACCAGTACCATTACCACGCCCGCCACCGTCAGCAGAATCGTGCTGATAATCAGCAGCCCGCGCGTATAGGGCAGATCCTGCTTCAGACGCATCGCCTTCTCATTGCGCAGCCAGCGCAGGTAGCCGTAAATCGCCAGCACGCCCGCGAACAGGCACAGCAGCAGCGCCAGCACTTCACGAATTAATGGGGTGGCAAACTCGGGGGCAAGCTGATCGAGGCCGACACCGGCGGCCAGAAAACCCAGCGCGGTGCGGATCCACGCTAAAAAAGTGCGTTCATTAGCCAGAGAGAAGCGGTAGTCCGGCGCTTCGCCGAGGCGGGAAATTTTCATGAAGGTTCCTTGTCGAGCTACGGGCAGGCTTCAGCATAGCGTAAATCGACAAGGACAAGGAGACCGGCATCGGGCGATGCCGGTCAGGACGATTAATGCAGCTCTGGCCAGTACGCTTTGTTGGCCTCGATCAGATCATCCAGAATCGCTTTCGCGACGGACGCGCTCGGCACGGTTTTCGACAGGGTGATAGCCTGCCAGAGTTTCTGGTACGAGCGCTGCTCCCAGGCATCCACCACCAGTTTTTCCACCGCCACCTGCTGGCTCATCAGCCCTTTCTGGAAGTGTGGAATATCGCCCACCGTGAGCGGTTCCGGTCCGTTATGGCCTACCAGGCACGGGATCTCCACCATCGCGTCGGCATCGAAGTTATGGATGGCCCCGTTGTTTGGCACAATCAGCAGCATCCTCTCCTGAGTGTTGAAGGCAATCGCGGTTGCCAGATCGACGATGTACGAGGCATGTTCGTCGATTTCCAGCTCACCGGCGGACGAGCTCCCGGCTTCGATAATCGCCCGGCAGGAACTGAACACGTGCTTCTCACGGTGATCCATGACCTCATTGGCGCGGGTGCGTTCCGGGTTGGAATGCGCGACCACGTAGTCCGGGAACAGGTAATACTTCAGATAGGTGTTCGGCATGGTGTCCGGATCCAGCGCCTGCACGTCTTTTGCTTTGGCAAAGGTATCGTTCCAGCTCGCTTCGGTATGCGCATCTTCCGAAGGCGGAACATAGCCGTTTTTCGCTACGTATTCCTGCAGTTTCGGCATCAGATCGTTGCCGTTGAGATCTTCAATCGACGTCCACCAGCCAAAGTGGTTCAGGCCATAGTAGCGCACGCGCATCTCTTTGCGGTCCTTCAGGCCGACAATCTGCGCCATACGCCCTTCAATGCCGATCGGCATATCGCAGATATTGAGGATTTTAGCGTTCGGACGCAGGCGGCGCGTGGCTTCCGCAACAATCGCCGCCGGGTTGGAGTAGTTCAGCATCCACGCGTTCGGGGAGTACTGCTCCATATAGTCCACCAGCTCCAGCACGCCGCCGATAGAGCGCATGCCGTAGGAAATCCCGCCAGGTCCGCAGGTTTCCTGGCCCAGCACGCCGTGGCGCAGCGGGATTTTTTCATCTTTTTCACGCATCGGGTATTTGCCCACGCGGATATGCGCCATCACGAAATCCACATCGCTAAACGCCGCTTTCGGATCGGTGGTGTAGCTGAACTCAATCTCCGGCGCCTGCTCCCTGAGGATGATTTTGCACGCTTCGGCGATGGTTTCCTGACGTGCGCCGTCGTTGTCATAAAATTTCAGGGCGCGCAGCGGGAAACGGTCACGGTTGGCTAACAGCATCAGGACGATACCAGGCGTAAAGGTGCTGCCGCCGCCTGCAATGACAACTGAGAATTTTTTCATGATATAGCCTCTGTCAGGGTGGTTTGTTCATTTGTTAAAGGAGTTTTCATCAGCGATTCCAGCTGGTCGCGCACCTGAGGAACGTGCAGGCCAACAATCACCTGAATGCCGTTGCCGCGTCGCACCACGCCGTGAGCGCCGAGGGCTTTGAAGACGTCATCGCTTTGGGTTTTCGCCATATCGACCAGGGCGATACGCAAGCGGGTGGCGCAGTTGTTAATGCTTTCGACGTTGGCCGCACCGCCGAGCGCCTGAAGGAACCCGGCAGCCTGCCCGACCTGCTGGCTGGCCGCTGCCGGGGCGGTGGTTTGCCCGCGCGCCGCCTTATAGTCGGCCTTGCTGTAGAGTTTGATTTCGCTCTCTTCCCGGCCCGGCGTTTTCAGGTTCAGACGTTCGATCAGCGTTTTGAAGACCACGAAGTAGATCCCGGTGAAGCAGACGCCGATGCCGATCTGGGTGAATACCGTCGAGGCGTGGTTATGGAACATCGGGATCCAGTTTTGCGGCAGGAACTGGTCCAGCAGGCCGCCGCCCATGTTCCCGACCACACCGAAGGCGTACATCACCGTTGCCATGGTGGCTGCCAGCACGGCGTGCACGGCAAACAGCAGCGGCGAGATAAACAGGAAGGTGAATTCGAGGGGTTCAGTAATGCCCACCAGCACGGCGGTGAGCGTAGCCGGGACCAGCAGGCCCGCCACCTTGACGCGGTTTTCCGGCGACGCGGTGTACCAGATAGCGAATGCAATCCCCACCGAGCCAAACACTTTTGAGTTGCCGTGCAGCGCGAACCCGCCTTCCGGGAAGAGGGTTTTCAGCGGCAGGGCGCTCTGGCTGAATTCCTGCAGGTGCTGCGCCCAGTAGACCTGAATACCGCCTTCCACCGCCGCCGGGCCGAAGATAAACGGACCGTAGACAAAGTGGTGCAATCCGGTTGGGATCAGAATGCGTTCCAGGAAGGTATACACCCACACGCCCAGCGCACCGGCAGAGCGCAGGAACGCCTGCAGGGACTCGATGCCCATCTGCACTTTCGGCCAGCCCAGCAGCGTCAGCCAGGCACAGGGGATCATGACGAAGAACGCGAGGATAACGACGAAGGAGCTGCCCTGGAAAATCCCCAGAAACACCGGCAGCGGCTTGTCGAAATAGCGGTTATGGATGGCGGTGACGATGCCTGAAATCACAATGGCGCCGATGATGCTGGTATCGAGCGTTTTGATCCCGGCAATCATCGCCAACCCGCTACCTGCCGTCGGTTCGGCGGAGAAGTCGACGCCAAAGAAGTGGCCCCAGGTCATCCCCATCGCGTTAATGAAGTAGTTCCAGGTCAGGAAGCTAATCAGCACCGCCAGACAGGCGCGGCCCTGCGCCTGCTTCGCCAGGCCAATCGGCAGGCCGACGGCAAAAATCAGCGGCATATTGCGAAACACCGCCCAGCCGCCCTCTTCAATGATGTGAACGATCTGCGCGAAAAGATGATCGGGGGCGGTTAAGGCTTCGCCGACAAACAGCGGGTTGCGAAGCATGATGGCGATTCCGACCACGATCCCGGCGAACGGAAACAGCAACACCGGGGTAAACATGGCACCGCCAAAACGTTGTATTTGACTGAGCATTTTTAAATCCTCATGAAACAACCTGTAGGGGTAGAGGCCTTTATGGTTTTTTGCTGGCCTGAGGTGAGCATAAGAACTTACTGATGCGCGAACATGGCGTGCCGCTGCGATTCGTGATCGCATTCATGGTTTTATTTTGACCAATCAGGTCTACTTTTAGCGGTAAACATGGACATGTCAGGACGCAATCCACGCGCTAATATGGGCAGAGAGGTCTACTGGTGATCTACAAATCTATCGCCGACAGATTGCGGCTGCGGCTGAATTCATCGGACTACAACATTGGCAGTCCGCTGCCCGGCGAAAAAGCGCTGGCGCAGGAGTTTGGCGTGGCGCGAATGACCATCCGCAAGGCGCTGGATCTGCTGGTGAGCTGGGGGCTGGTTGAGCGGCGGCACGGCAGCGGAACCTTTGTCGCACGCAAAGACGTTCACCACGAAACCACCAACCTGACCGGGCTGGTGGAGGTGCTGCGTCAGCAGGGAAAAGAGGTGCAGAGTAAGGTGCTGCAGTTCGAAGTGATGCCCGCCCCACCCGCCATCGCCAGCCAACTGCGGATTCAGGTGGATGAGCGGATCTATTTTTCCCGGCGGGTGCGCTACGTGGACGGGAAGCCGCTGATGCTGGAGGACAGCTTTATGCCGGTGAAGCTGTTTCGCAACCTCTCGCTGGCGCATCTTGAGGGGTCTAAGTTTGATTACATCGAGAAGGAGTGTGGGATCACCATCAGCGGCAACTATGAGAGCCTGACGCCGGTGCTGGCAGATAAAACGCTGGCCGGTTATATGAACCTGCCGGAACAGACGCCACTGCTGCGTATTACCTCTCTCTCCTACAGCGACAGCGGCGAGTTCCTCAATTATTCCGTGATGTTCCGCAATACCAGTGATTACCAGGTGGACTACCATCTGCGGCGCATCCACCCGGACGACCTGCTACCCCACCCCCCACAACAGCACCGCCAGTAGCTGCGGGGTGATGATACGCAGGAACATCACCAGCGGATAGACGGTGGCATAGGAGAGCGCGGCCGCGCCGCTGGTGGCGTGCAGGTTGTTGGCAAAGGCCAGCGCGGGCGGATCGGTCATGGAGCCCGCCAGCATCCCGCACAGCGTCAGGTAGTTCATTTTGGCGAACATCCGCGCCAGTATTCCCACCGTCAGCAGCGGGATCGCCGTGATGAATATGCCGTAGCCGACCCAGCTCATCCCTTCACCCTTGACCAGGGTATCGACAAAATCTCCCCCTGATTTCAGGCCGACCACCGCCAGGAACAGCACGATGCCCAGTTCGCGCAGCGCCAGGTTGGCGCTCGGCGGCATAAACCAGTAGAGCTTCCCGATACAGCCGATACGCCCGAGGATCAGCGCCATAATCAGCGGCCCGCCCGCCAGCCCTAGCTTGAGCGCCACCGGGAAGCCCGGCACGTACACCGGAATAGAGCCGAGCAGCACGCCGAGCCCGATACCGATAAACACCGGCAGCATCTGTACCTGCTGCAGTTTTTGCTGGGCGTTACCCACCATATCCGCCACGGCGTCGATGGACGACGGGCGGCCGACCAGGTTGAGGATATCCCCGAACTGCAGGCTGGCGTCCTGGCTGGCAACCAGTTCGACACCCGCACGGTTAAGGCGGGAGATCACCACGTCATAGCGCCCCTTTACCTGCAAATCGCGTATTTTCTTGCCCAAAACCTTTTCGTTGGTCACGACAACGCGCTCGACGCGCATATCGGTGCCGCGGGTTGAGAGCGAGGTATCCACTTCCTGACCAATCACCAGACGGGCGTTGTTTAAATCGCCGGGCTGACCGACCAGGTGCAGCAGATCGCCCTGCTGAATGACGGTGCCGGGCGCGGGCACCATCAGCATATCGTCACGCTTAAGGCGGGAGCAGATGATGTTAGCGCTGTTGAGGATCGGCACGTCCTGAATCGCCATATTGTTCAGGTTGGGGTTATCGACGCGAATATTGATGGTTTTGATCGGCATATGGCCGTTGGTGAGCGTGGTTTCATGATCCATCGCCTCTTTTTCAACGTTGACGCGAAACAGGACGCGTACCAGCCACATGGAGAGCAGAATGCCGCAAATGCCAAACGGATAGGCCATGGCGTAGCTCATCCCCATCTGGTCGACAATGCCAGGTTCGATACCCAAATCGCGCAGGATTTGCTGGCCCGCGCCGAGCGCTGGCGTGTTGGTGACCGCCCCGGAGAAAATGCCCAACACCACGGGCAGCGGGATATCGAAGATTTTGTGCAGGATCGCGGTGACAAGCCCGCCCATCACCACAATGCCGAGGGCAAACAGGTTGAGCCGTAGTCCGGAGACCCGAAGTGAAGCAAAAAAGCCCGGCCCGACCTGAATGCCGATGGTATAGACGAAGAGGATCAGGCCGAACTCCTGAGTAAAGTGGAGCATTTCGGCACTGAGGACCAGCCCGAGCTGGTCGGCAAAGTGCCCGACAAAAATGCCGCCAAACAGTCCCCCGCCTATCCCAAACCCGACGCCACGGATTTTGATATTCCCTATCCACAGGCCAATAACAGCGACCAGGGCCAACACGCTGACGGTTAACGCGATATCACTCATGATCCACTTCCTGTGCATAACCTTAGTTATGCTAAGGATTCTCTCAGAGCCGGATGCGATTGTATGGGCGATGGCGCACAAAAAAGCCCTGCCGGGGCAGGGCTTTATCTTTTCACCCTCTCCCTGTGGGAGAGGG
>NZ_GL890773.1:195016-256665 GCF_000211415.1 Enterobacter mori LMG 25706
CCCGCACACTATTAGCTATTCAACGCCGGACGCTCGCTAATGGCGATACGCTGCGGCGCGATGGCTTCCGGCACGTTGCGGAGCAGGTCGATATGCAGCAGCCCGTTGGTAAACGTCGCGCCGGACACTTCCATATGGTCTGCCAGGGTAAAGCTCAGGCTAAACGGCTGATTAACCAGCCCCTGATGCAGCCATTTGGTCTCGGTCTCTTGTTTTTCCGGCGTCCCTTTCACGGTCAGACGCGTGCCTTCAAGCTGGATATCCAGATCGTCCTGGCGGAAACCGGCCAGCGCAAGGGTGATGCGATAGTGGTTATCGTCGCTTTTTTCGATATTGTACGGCGGAAACGTCTGTTGCTCGGTGGTGCTTTGCAGGGCGTTAGCCAGTTTGTCAAAACCAATCCACTGACGCAGCAGGGGGGATAAATCGTAGTTACGCATACTAAATCTCCTTCTGAGAAGCGAGTTCGGCACAGTTTAATTTTGTGCGCAGTTGTTCCTGCAAATCCTGATGGATTCGCATATGCTCCCGTTACGGCAAGCAATTCTGGGTGGGCCGCTCACGCGACCCGCGTAATTAGTTAATTTCGATACGGCGCGGTTTTTTCTCTTCCGGAATCACACGTTCCAGTTCGATAAACAGCAGGCCGTTAACCAGGTTCGCGCCTTTAACGTGAATGTTCTCGGCTAACTGGAACTTGCGTTCAAAGTTGCGCTCGGCGATGCCCTGATAAAGGTAGGTACGTTCTTTCTGCTCGGCCGCATGGGAACCTTTCACCACCAGCAGGTTGTCCTGCGCGGTGATCTCCAGTTCGTTTTCTGCAAAACCGGCGACGGCAATAGCGATGCGGTAGTGGTTTTCGTCAACCAGCTCAACATTGTATGGAGGGTAGCCGTTGCTCTGGCTTTGGTTATTTTCTAAATGGTTAAACAGGCGGTCAAAACCAATTGCAGAACGGTATAGCGGAGAAAGATCGAAGTTACGCATAAATAAAACTCCTGAAATCAGCGAGAAAATGTAGCCTTCCACCATGGACAGGCCTTTGTGCCCCCGAACACCCATCAGGCGAGTTCGTTATCGGGCCACATTCTTAAAATGGGTCTGGATACGAGCTTTTCAAGCGTATTGATGTGAGATTTTTTTGCACTCTGCGGGTTGTCGCTTAGACTGGGACAACAGCACAAAGAGTTAAATTGCGATGGCTGCCACAGTGCGGGGTTTTCGGGCTATTCATTTAGGGTAAGGCTCGCTATAACCCTGAGTTGCAGGTCGATGCAGTGTTATTAACGATGACTGAGTGATGATGAAAAATGTTCTGATAAAGCTGACAGCGTTCAGCGGGGTGGTATTACTTTGCGGGTGCTCGAGCGTGATGTCTCACACCGGCGGTAAAGAAGGAACATATCCGGGGACGCGCGCCAGTGCGGCCATGATTTCCGATGACGACACAAACTGGGGAACCAAATCTCTGGTTATCCTGGATATGCCTTTCACGGCAGTCGCCGATACGCTGCTACTCCCGTGGGACATGTTCCGCACGGACAGTTCCGTGCGCTCACGCGTTGAGAAAAGCGAGCAGGAAAATCTGGCGACCAACGCCGTCATCCCGCCCGCTGCAATGCCCCCGCGTTAGTCCTCAGCGGTTTCCGTTAGCCACAGCTGGCGGAAACCGTCCGTCTCTTCCATCCAGGCGATAGAGCGCCCGTCAGGCGAGAACACGACCGCATCCGCAGACGGTGGATTGCCGTGATCGGACGTCAAAAACGTCACCTCTCCGGTCTGCGCGTCGCAGCAGGCGATCCGGTTTTCAAGCACACATCCCAGCATGTTCCCGGAAGGGTGCCAGTTGAATGCAGACTGAATCCCGCTCTCCGTATGGGTTAACTGGCGCGGCTCGCCGCCCTCGGGAGAGATTAACCACAGCTGAACCGCACCGTTTTCATCACGCATCAGAAAGGCAATCTGCGTCCCCTGCGGATTACTGCGTACCCAGTGGCGCGGCACGTTCACCAGCCCCGGATAACGGTTCTGGTGAGTGAAGGTCAATCGACGCTGCATCACCCCGGCAGGTGGCGCTGGCAGAGTCTCTGGCGTTCCCTGCAGCGGCGCATCACCCGCTCGTTTCCAGCCCCGATCGTCCTGCGGTAACGCGACAATAAACAGCTCGGGTACTTTTTCGCCCTTTTCAGACAGCGTGTCGCCGATAAACGCCAGCCTGTTGTTGCCTACCCAGCCCTCTTCATAAGCGCGGTTGATTTCATCGCTACCCGGCTGCGGGTTAGGCGTGGTGCGACTGACCAGCACGCTCCAGAAGGTTCCCGGATATTCACGCGGATGATTCCCCTGCGGGTTCACCGGGCCGAAAGGTGCAGCCACGCCGACGTTGCGTAAATCGAGCTTCGGATCGCGCTCGTGCAGCACGTGGTCGTTATAGGTGAAGCTGACGAGCTGCCCGTTCGGGCTAAAGACGTGCACATGGCTGCCGCCGCGCAGCGCGCCTGCGGTGTAGGGCGCAGTGATATCCATCGCGTCAAGATTGCTCACCTGACCGTTACAGGCAATGACTCCCTGGCGCTGATCAAAATCATAGTGCCAGTCTGCGTCCGGGTTTTTCGGGCCGTGGATAAAGACGTATTTATCCTGTGTGGGATGAACGGTCACCACGCCAACATGCGCGCCGTCAGTGGCGCGATAGATCCCCTCCACCTCACCCGTAGCGACATTGACCCGCTCAATGGTTTCGCCGGTAAATGACGCACCAGACGGGCGTACGTCGTAGACCAGCCACTGGCTGTCTGGGGTCCAGGTATTAATATTCGTGAGCTGGTGATGGCGGGAAGTGAAGGTGATTTGTTTCATGAGGATACCCTGATGCACGGTGAGTGCATCAGGGTAAAACATCCGCAGGGATTAGCCTACTCGTTTCACATCGCCCACCAGCAGGATGTAGGAGAGCGCGCCGATCAGCGCCACGGCGGAGATGTAGACCAGCGCCGGGCCGAAGCCGTAGTCCTGCGCCAGGTAGCCGATGACCAGCGGTACGGTGATCCCGCCCAGCCCGCCGACAAAGTTGAACACGCCGCCGGTCAGGCCAATCAGCCGCATTGGCGCGAGGGACGACACCAGCGACCAGGTGATAGAGGCGAAACCGTTACCGAAGAACGCCACCGCCATCAGGGTCATAATCCACACCGGATCGTTGGTGTAGTTGGCACCCATGATGCAGGTTGAGATCAGCAGCCCGCAGATAATCGGCGTTTTACGCGCCACGCCCAGCGAATAGCCCTTTTTCACCAGCTTATCGGCCAGCCAGCCGGAGAGCAGCACGCCGAAAAACGCCGCGAGGAACGGCACGGTGGTCATAAAGCCCGCTTTCAGCGCCGTGATGCCCTTTTCCTGGGTCAGATAGTTCGGGAACCAGGTCAGGAAGAACCACAGCGTGGAGGTCACAGCGAACTGGCCCAGATACACACCCACCAGCTTACGGTGGAAGACCAGCTTCCAGTCCGCTTTGGCCAGCGGCTGGCGCGCCTCTTTTTTCACCGGCGCATCGCCATCCACCAGGCCACCGCCGTCGCGGATGTAGTCCAGCTCGGCTTTGGTGATGCTTTTGGTCAGACGCGGCGGCTGGTAAACCTTGAACCAGATCAGCGACCAGATAATGCCAATCCCGCCGGTGACGATGAACACCCAATGCCAGCTCAGCAGCTCCTGGATCCAGATCAGCAGCGGCGTCAGGAACGCCAGGCCGACAAACTGTCCGGAGGTATAAAAGCCAACAGCGGAGGCACGCTCATGTTCCGGGAACCAGCTGGTCACCATGCGGTTGTTGGTAGGAAACGCGGGCGCTTCGAAAACCCCAGTGATCGCGCGCAGGCCAATCAGCGACATCAGCCCGGTCGCGAAGCCCTGGAACAGGGTCGCCACGGACCAGCCGAAAATGGCTATAAAGTAGGTCAGACGTGAACCCACGCGGTCAAGGAACCAGCCGCCGGGGATCTGGCAGAGCGTATACAGCCAGGCAAACGCCGAGAAGACGTAGCCCATTTCCGCCTTGGTGATGCCAAACTCTTCCTGAATATGAGCCGATGCCACGGCAAGGTTGGCGCGGTCGACATAGCAAATGACCACGGTAATAAAGATCATGATTAGCGTCAGGTAGCGCCTACGGGAGGGCGATCACCACTCCGCTACGCTGCCGTCCTCATGACGCCATAGTGGGTTACGCCAGTCTGGCGCGTTTTTACTGAGCTCAATAACTTTGGCTTCGTCAATTTCCACGCCAAGGCCCGGCTTCGTTAACGGTTTAAAGAAACCGCCTTCCATGCAGAAGTCTTCTTTGTTTTTCACAAAATCGAGCAGTTCCGCGCCCTTGTTATAGTGAATCCCCATGCTCTGTTCCTGGAACACCGCGTTACGGGAAACAAAGTCGACGTGCAGACAGGCAGCCAGCGCGATCGGTCCGAGCGGGCAGTGCGGCGCCAGCGCCACATCGTAAGCTTCGGCCATCCCGGCAATTTTGTAGCATTCGGTGATGCCGCCCGCGTGAGAGAGGTCCGGCTGCAGGATGGCAATGCCGCCCGCTTCGAGCACGCGTTTAAACTCGAAGCGCGAGAACATACGTTCACCCGCCGCGATAGGAATGTGGGTCTGTTCAGCCAGTTTCGGATAGTACTCGGCCTGCTCGGCCAGCACCGGCTCTTCGATAAACAGCGGACGATACGGCTCCAGCTCTTTAATCAGCACTTTGGCCATCGGCGCGCTGACGCGTCCGTGGAAATCCAGCCCAAACTCAATCTCGTTGCCGAAGGCTTCACGGATTTGCGCCACGGTATTCACCGCGCGATCGACCGCACGCGAGTTGTCGATAATGCCCATCTCTTCGCAGCCGTTGAGCTTGAAGGTATCAAAGCCAATGTTGCGCAGCTGCGTGATGCCGTCGATCACTTCCGCAGACGGTCGCCGCCGACCCAGCTGTAAGCTTTAATTTTGTCGCGCACCAGGCCGCCCATCAGCTGCCAGACCGGCGCGTCAGCACTTTGCCTTTGATATCCCACAGCGCTGTCGATACCGGCGATGCGCTCATCAGAATCGGCCCCCCGCGGTAGAAGCCCGCGCGGTACATCACCTGCCACAGGTCGTTGATGCGTGCCGGATCCTGACCAATCAGGTATTCACCCAGCTCGTGCACCGCCGCTTCTACGGTGCGCGCGCGTCCTTCAATCACCGGTTCGCCCCAGCCCACAACCCCTTCATCGGTTTCGATTTTCAGGAACATCCAGCGAGGGGGTAAACGGTACGTGGTGAGTTTGGTTATTTTCATTTCACTGCCTCTCGATACGCTTTCACAAATGCTGCCGCCTGCTGTGCGGTACGTTACACGGATGCCCGGCGCGATACAGATCGCTGCCCAGCCCCGCGCCCACACAGCCCGCGCTCATCCACTGGCCCAGGTTTTTCTGGCGTTACGCCGCCCACGGCAAAGACCGGCACGCTGGCAGGCAATACCGCTTTCAACGCTTTGATGTAGTCCGGTCCAAAAGCCGATGGACGGGAATTTTTGAGCGACTTGCGCCGCATCCAGGGCAGTAAAGGCTCGTGGCGGTGGCGCATCCCGGGCAGACGGTCATGCCGTACCCACGCGCGCGGATCACTCAGGCTGAATGTTGGGCGTGACGATAGCTTGCAGCCCATTTCGCCAGTCATCCACCTGCTCCGGGTGCAGCACGGTGCTGCGCCAACCCAGCGCCTTCTCACCGAACGCCTCCACCACGGCCGGAATGCTTTTTTCCCACTCCGGCGAGTTGAGCGGGATTTCTACCGCGTCGAATCCGGCGTCGATAACCGCACCGACGTGGGCTAACGCCTCATCGGGCGTAATGCCGCGCAAAATCGCGATAAGGGGAAGATCAGTTTGCCACTGCATGAGCGATGCTCCTTATTCCTGCCTGAAATGCCGTGTCGCCGGATACCGTTGCAACATTACGCCCAACGGCGCGAAACGCCTGCTCGTAGCGCGACGTCAGCGATGCGCCGGCGACAATGGTGATGGCCTGCTCGTGCGCGATGAAATCACGCATGCTGGCGACCTCTGCGCCAATCAGCAGGCCGGAGAGAAACTCGCTGACCTGCTCGCGCGGGAGATTTCCCAGCACGTGCGAGGCGCGAACCTCAAAAAGCTGCGGCAAAACATCAGGAGAAGCGATCCCACGTTCAAGCCCGGCAGCAAACGCCTCTGACGAGACTTCCTGCTCCGGCAAACCGGCTCCCACCAGCGAGTGGTTGAGCAGCAAATGGTGCAGCTCGCCAGTCATCACGGTGCGAAAATCGTGGATTTGCTCAGCATCAGCCTGGACCCACTTGCAGTGCGTTCCGGGCATGACGTAGACAGAAGAAGGAGAAAGCGTGCGCGCGCCAAGCAGCTGCGTCTCTTCGCCGCGCATCACGTTGTGGTTATCGTCGCGAGAGACGCACAAGCCGGGAATAATCCAGATATTGTCGCCAACGGACGTTAACTGCTCGCCAATAGCGGAGAAATGGGCGGGAACCGGCAGATAAGGCGCAACTTTCCAGCCTACGTTACTGCCGACCATACCCGCCATTACCACCGGCGTGGCGCTATCGCGCCAGTTTTGTGTGACCTCTGCTAACACCGCCTCGGGGGATTTACCGTTCAGGCGCGTCACGCCTGCTTCTGATTGCCTGCTCTCCAGGCACTGCTCGCCCTTATAAAGCCAGGCGCGCAGATTGGTCGATCCCCAGTCAATTGCGATGTAGCGAGATGTCATGTGATTTCCTTCAGCCTTCGTGTCGAGCTGGCGATCATGGTAAGTGCCGCCTGCTCTGCCGCATCGCCATCCTGATGCCGTATCGCATCGAACAGCGCTTTATGTTCCTGGAGCGTTTTCGGCATGTTGGCCTCATCGCCCATCCAGGTACGTTCAAATACTGCTCGCTGTAGCGAGCTGATCGCCACGCTAAGCTGCTGTAATACCGGGTTATGCACCGACTGCAGCACCGCTTCGTGGTAGCGAATATCCGCCTCGTTAAACGCTTCCCGGTTCTGGTTATTGGCGATCATGTCGTTTAAACCCGACTCAATCTGCGCCAAATCACCGGACGTTGCGCGCTCCGCCGCCCAGCGGGCGATGGCCGGTTCAACCAGGTTTCGTACCTCGCTCATCGCACCGATAAGCCTTGGGTCGTAGTCGTTTTCCAGCACCCACTGCAGAACGTCGGTATCGAGGTAGTTCCACTGGTTGCGCGGGGCAACAAACGCGCCGCGGTCCCGTTTCATTTCAATCAGCCGTTTCGCCATCAGCGAGCGGAACACTTCCCGGATGATGTTGCGCGAGGTTTCAAACTCCTCGCACAGTTCGGCCTCTGCTGGCAGCGGTGAACCGGGAACGTATTTGCCCCCCACAATCTGGGTGCCCAGCGTGATGACGATGCGATCGGTTTTATTGAGAGTCATGGAGAGTCCTTGTGCTCTGTATGTCCATCACTACTTTACCGCGACCGCTGAATTTCACCTCACTTTTGCAGTACAAACGTGAAGGTGTTCGTCTTTGCTGTGGTGGTAATGTAGTACAATCATTTAATGTTGTACTACAATCAAGATCACAAAAAGAACAATTCAATAAATCCAGCGCAAAAAAAAGCCCCGGTTGATAACCGAGGCTGATGACTAAAAATAAGCGTTACTGCAGCACAAACTTCTCGATCGCGTGGGCAACACCGTCTTCCAGGTTGGATTTGGTCACGAAGTTGGCCACTTCTTTCACGGACGGAATGGCGTTATCCATCGCCACGCCCATGCCTGCAAATTCAATCATCGCGATGTCGTTTTCCTGATCGCCCAGCGCCATGATCTCTTCAGGCTTAATGCCTAAAGCATCGGCCAGCGATTTTACGCCCGTGCCTTTATTAACGCGTTTATCGAGGATTTCGAGGAAGTACGGCGCGCTTTTGAGCACGGTGTACTTCTCTTTTACCTCCGCCGGAATGCGTGCGATGGCTTTATCCAGGATTTCAGGCTCGTCGATCATCATCACTTTCAGGAACTGGGTCGCCGGGTCCATCTTCTCGGCTTCACAGAACACCAGCGGGATCGTCGCGACAAAGGATTCATGCACCGTGTAGTAGCTGATGTCGCGGTTAGCGGTGTACAGCGTGTTGCGATCGAGCGCGTGGAAGTGCGACCCCACTTCACGGGACAGTTTTTCCAGGAACAGGTAGTCATCATAGTTCAGTGCGGTTTGCGCCACCGTACTGCCGTCTGCGGCTTTCTGCACCAGCGCACCGTTATAGGTGATGCAGTAGTCGCCAGGCTGATTCATGTGCAGCTCTTTCAGGTAGCTGTGTACGCCTGCATACGGACGGCCCGTGGTCAGGACCACATTCACGCCCTTCTCGCGGGCGGCGGCGATCGCGTTTTTAACGGCTGGAGAGATGGTGTGGTCTGGCAGCAGCAGCGTGCCGTCCATGTCGATTGCAATGAGTTTGATAGCCATGAGATCCCCGGGATAAATGAGTGCTGCCTCATGCTAACGCGATTAAGCCCACAAAAATAGAGCTACATTGCGCAACAGAAATACCCCTTTTACGCAAATCCCGGGGAGCGCTGACTTACTCGCGGGTAAGGACGATTTTGCCAAACGCGCCGCGATCGAGGTGTTCAAACGCCTGTTCAAGCTCGTTAAAACGGTAGCGATGTTCGATCACAGGTTTCAGTCCGGTCACATCCACGGCGCGGACGAAATCTTCCAGCGCCCGGCGGTGGCCTACTCCAATCCCCTGAATGACGGGGGATTTCAGCAGCAGTTCACCAGCTGAGAGCGTAATCTCTGTCCCGGCCAGCACGCCAATCACGGAGATACGCCCGTGAACGGCAACGGCGCGCAGGGAATGCTTCAGGTTCTCTCCCCCTACAGTTTCGATAATATGGTCGATGCCGCGATCCTGCGTGAGCGCCAGCGTATTTTCAGCCCAGTCGCCCTTCAGACGATTGATACCCTGATTAGCCCCCAGTTTTTTGGCCTGCGCCAGTTTTTCATCGCTTCCCGAGGTGACAAACACCTCTGCGCCGTGCGCTTTTGCGATTTGCAAAGCAAAGAGCGCCACGCCGCCCGTGCCCTGCACCAGCACCGATTGCCCGGCGCGCAGCTGACCGCGTTCCACCAGCGCAAACCAGGCGGTAAGCCCTGCGCAGGGCAGCGTGCTGGCCTCGGCGTCATCCAGGGTCTCCGGAGAGGCCACCAGCGCGTCTTCCTTCACAATCACGTACTCGGCCAGCATGCCCTGGAAGTATCCGCCGGACGTTTTATAGGGCAGATTGCGCGCGTCCGCCTGCGGCTTACCGTCGATCCACTCAGGGAAGAAGGTTGAGATGACCCGCGCGCCGGGTTTGAAGCGCGTAACACCTTCTCCAATGCTGTCCACCACGCCCGCCATATCCGACGCCGGGGTAAACGGGAAGGAAAGCGGGATCGGCATTGTGCCTTCAACAACCATTTTATCGCGATAGTTAAGCGCAACGGCATTCACCCGCACGCGGATCTCACCCGGGCCGGGCTGTGGAACGGGTTCCTTTATGAGCTTGAGGCTCTCGCGCCCAAGGGCGTCCATGGACCAGCGTTGCATTGTCTCTGTCATTGTCTGTCTCCTGCCATCAGTTGAGCTTTAGTAACGACAGTCTACCGTTGACTAAGCGTCGCCAGTGGCGATAAGTTTTCTCTTCATTGACGCCAGAATAGATACAATCCATGACCGATACGCTGAAGGATATTCCTGTTTTTGTGGCCGCCGTTGAGGCGGGAAGTTTCGCGCAGGCCGCCATTCGTCTGCATTTGTCACGCTCGGCGGTAGGAAAAAGCATTGCCCGCCTTGAAGAGCGGCTGGGGGTACGTCTTTTTCACCGCACCACCCGCAGCCAGAGTCTGACCGATAACGGCGCCCTTTTTTATGAGCGCTGCCTGCGGGCGCTTGAGGAGATTCGGGGCGCGGAATCGCTGCTTGAAACCGGAAAACAGCAGGTCAGCGGCCGCCTGCGCATTGCCATGCCGGTGCTGTTTGGTCGCCAGTGCGTCGCCCCGCTGCTGATCGCACTAGCGCAGGAACACCCCGGGCTTGAACTGGAAATGTCATTCAGCGACCGCGTGGTGGACCTGGTGGAGGAAGGGTTTGATATGGCGGTGCGTAACGGCACGCTTCAGGACAGCAGCGTGCTGGTCGCCAGAAGGCTGGGCGAACACCGCATGGTGCTGTGCGCCGCGCCGGAGTATCTGCTGAAGAAAGGCCAGCCACAAAGCGTTGATGATTTACCCCAGCATACGGCCATTAACTATCTGCGCGCAGGCAGAGTGTTGCCCTGGCAGCTGATGGATAGCGAAGGAACGTCGCGCACCTTTACCCCCCGATCGTCGCTCAACATGGATGATTTGCAGGCGATCTGCGACGCTGCGCTGGCCGGACACGGCATTGCATGGCTGCCCTGCTGGATGGTCGTCAAAGATATTCATCAGGGTAAGCTCGTCCCGCTCCTGAAGCAGGCACCGGATGTGCATTTCGACGTTCATGCGGTGTGGCAGCAAACGCCGCATCTGCCGCTGAGGGTAAGAATAGCGATAGATACGCTGGCGAGCCGTTTACCGTCCGTGATGTCACTGGATATGCCTGCGCCCATAAAAAAGCCGCGCTAAAAGCGCGGCCAGTTATCGTGCGGTATAACGACGATTAAATATCGATATTTGCCGCTTTCAGGGCGTTCTCTTCGATGAAGGCACGACGTGGTTCAACCGCGTCGCCCATCAGGGTCGTGAACAGCTGGTCCGCAGCAATCGCGTCTTTAACGGTCACGCGCAGCATACGGCGGCTTTCCGGATCCATGGTAGTTTCCCACAGCTGGTCCGGGTTCATTTCGCCCAGTCCTTTATAGCGCTGGATCGCGAGGCCACGACGGGACTCTTTCACCAGCCAGTCCAGCGCCTGCTCGAAGCTGGCTACCGGCTGACGACGTTCGCCACGTTCGATGAATGCATCGTCTTCGATCAGCCCGCGCAGTGTCTCGCCGAGCGAGCAGATACGGCGGTATTCCGGACCGGTCACAAACTCGTGTTCCAGCGGGTAGTCGGTATCAACACCGTGGGTACGCACGCGAATAATAGGCTCGAACTGCTTATCGGCGTTCTGCTGGATATCGCATTTCCACATGCTGCCGTGCTGCTCTTTCTCGTTCAGACCGGTCACCAGAGCGTTCACCCAGCGGGTCACGGTCTGCTCGTCGCTCAGATCGGCTTCGGTCAGGGTTGGCTGATAAACCAGCTCCTTCAGCAGCGTTTTCGGATAACGGCGTTCCATACGCGTGATCATTTTCTGCGTGGCGTTGAACTCGGACACCAGACGCTCCAGCGGCTCACCGGCCAGTGCAGGGGCGTGAGAGTTCGCGTGCAGGGTCGCACCATCAAGCGCGATCGCGATTTGGTACTGATCCATCGCTTCGTCGTCTTTAATGTACTGTTCCTGCTTGCCTTTCTTCACTTTGTACAGCGGCGGCTGTGCAATGTAGACGTGGCCACGCTCAACGATTCCAGGCATCTGACGATAGAAGAAGGTCAACAGCAGCGTACGGATATGCGAGCCGTCGACGTCCGCATCGGTCATGATGATGATGCTGTGGTAGCGCAGCTTGTCCGGGTTGTACTCATCACGGCCGATGCCGCAACCCAGCGCGGTGATAAGCGTCGCCACTTCCTGAGAAGAGAGCATCTTGTCGAAACGGGCTTTCTCAACGTTGAGGATTTTACCCTTCAGCGGCAGGATCGCCTGGTTCTTACGGTTACGGCCCTGCTTAGCAGAACCGCCCGCGGAGTCCCCTTCCACAAGGTACAGTTCGGACAGCGCCGGGTCACGTTCCTGGCAGTCAGCCAGTTTGCCCGGCAGGCCTGCTAAGTCCAGCGCGCCTTTACGACGGGTCATTTCACGGGCTTTACGCGCCGCTTCACGGGCACGCGCCGCATCGATAATTTTGCCCACCACGATTTTCGCGTCGGACGGGTTTTCCAGCAGGTATTCGCTCAGCAGTTCGTTCATCTGCTGCTCAACCGCCGATTTCACCTCGGAAGAGACCAGCTTGTCTTTGGTCTGTGAGGAGAACTTCGGATCCGGCACCTTCACGGAAACCACGGCAATCAGGCCTTCACGGGCGTCGTCACCGGTGGCGCTGACTTTCGCTTTCTTGCTGTAGCCTTCTTTGTCCATCTAGGCGTTCAGGGTACGGGTCATCGCCGCACGGAAGCCTGCAAGGTGCGTACCGCCGTCACGCTGTGGAATGTTGTTGGTGAAGCAGTAGATGTTTTCCTGGAAACCGTCGTTCCACTGCAGCGCCACTTCCACACCGATACCGTCTTTTTCGGTGGAGAAATAGAAGATATTCGGGTGAATTGGCGTTTTGTTCTTGTTCAGATACTCAACAAACGCTTTGATACCACCTTCGTAATGGAAGTGGTCTTCTTTGCCGTCACGCTTATCTTTCAGGCGAATAGACACGCCGGAGTTCAGGAACGACAGTTCGCGCAGGCGTTTCGCCAGGATGTCGTACTCGAACTCGGTGACGTTGGTGAAGGTTTCATGGCTCGGCCAGAAACGTACCAGGGTACCGGTTTTGTCGGTATCGCCGGTGACGGCCAGCGGTGCCTGCGGCACGCCGTGGGTATAGAGCTGACGGTGAATTTTGCCTTCGCGCTGAATAACCAGCTCCAGCTTCTGCGACAGGGCGTTAACCACGGAGACGCCTACGCCGTGCAGGCCGCCGGAAACTTTATAGGAGTTATCGTCGAATTTACCGCCTGCGTGCAGGACGGTCATGATCACTTCCGCCGCAGAGACGCCCTCTTCCGGGTGAATACCGGTTGGGATGCCACGACCATCATCGGTGACGGAGACGGAGTTGTCCGCATGGATGGTGACCACGATGTCTTTACAGTGACCCGCGAGCGCTTCGTCGATAGCGTTATCTACCACCTCGAATACCATGTGGTGCAGACCGGTGCCGTCATCCGTGTCGCCGATATACATACCCGGGCGCTTACGCACCGCATCCAGCCCTTTCAGGACTTTGATACTGGAGGAGTCATAAGAATTCGACATCAACGTTTCTCGCTCATTTCAACTTGGGTTAATCCGTTATTTTACCCTTTTCCACGGTAAACATCTTCGAATTTTCGTCCGACATGTCTATAACGTGTTCAGCGCTAATGGCGCTGACGAAAACCTGCGACTGCGTGGCTTTTAAGCGGCTGGCAAGCAGCCCGCGCCGCGCGTCGTCGAGTTCCGAGGCAAAATCATCTATCAGGTACAGGCAGCGTCTTCCGCTTTCGCGGGTGAGAAACTCTCCCTGTGCCAGGCGCAGCGCGCACATCAGGAGCTTGAGCTGCCCGCGCGACAGCGTATCTTCCACCGGCGCACCGTCGGCACGAATGCGGAAATCCGCCTTGTGCGGGCCGTGCGCGGTATAGGTCAACATGCGGTCGCGCTCGAAGTTTCTCTCTAACACCTCGGCATAATCCGTCTCTTTCTCCCAGCCGCGCTGGAAGGAGAAGGTGAGAGAGAATTCGGGTAAAAACTGTTTGCAGGTGTCGGCCATGTCTTCGGCGATACCTGCGCTGTATTCGGCACGCCAGTTGCTGATTTGTTCCGCGAGAGGGATCAATTCCCTATCCCACGGACGCAGCTGAGCGTAGCGTGTAACCTGGCGCAACGCGGCGTTACGCTGCTTTAGCAGGCGCTTCAGGTTGCTCCAGGCATTAAAGAAACCGGCTTCGTTGTGAAAGCATCCCCAGTCGAGGAACGCTCTTCTGTATTTGGGGCCGCCGTTGAGTAAAGTAAACCCCTCCGGCGTAATCAGCTGCATTGGCATCAGCAGCGCCAGCTCTGCCACTTTATGGCCGTCGGTGCCGTCAATGCGCACCTTGCTGTCGCCCTGCTTGTCTTTGGTCAGGCCAATGGCGGTTTCCCGCTCCGCCCCCTGCAAACGCCCGTGCAGAACAAAGGATTCCTGCTCGTGGCGGATGACGCGACCAATCTGCAAACTGCGAAACGCCCGGCCGTGGCCGAGCGTATAGATGGCTTCCAGCACGCTGGTTTTGCCGCTGCCGTTTGCGCCAACCAGGAAGTTAAAGCCAGGGGATAAAGCGAGATCCGCGCTTTCGATATTGCGAAAGTCGCGGATCAACAGACGGGTGAGCGACATTACAGTCTCATTGGCATAACAACATAAGCCGCGCTTTGGCTGGCCGCATCTTCAATCTGTACGCTTGAAACGGAGTCGGTCAGCAGAATACGCACGTTCTCGCACTTCAGCGCATTGAGCACATCCAGCACGTAGCTGACGTTAAAGCCGATTTCCATCTCGGTTCCGGCGTAGGTGACGTCCAGAATTTCTTCTGCCTCTTCCTGCTCCGGGTTGTTAGCGGTGATCTTGATCTGGTTTTCACTCACGTACAGGCGCACGCCGCGGAATTTCTCGTTAGAGAGGATCGCGGCACGGGCAAAGGCCTGCTTGAGGCTGTCGCAGCCTGCTTCCAGCGTTTTGTCCGGGTTCTTCGGCAATACGCGGCGATAATCCGGGAAACGACCGTCAACCAGCTTCGAGGTGAAGACAAAATCACCCACGTGTGCGCGGATGTTGTTGCTGCCGATCTGCACGCGCAGCGGTGTGTCGCCACCGTCGAGCATACGCATCAGCTCAATCACCCCTTTACGCGGCACGATCACCGAATGGTTTGGCAGTGAGTCGCCAATCGGCATAGAACAGACCGCCAGACGGTGGCCGTCGGTGGCTACGGTACGCAGCTCTTCACCTTCGGTTTCGAATAGCATGCCGTTTAAGTAGTAACGAACGTCCTGATGCGCCATGGAGAACTGCGTGGCTTCAATCAGACGCTTCATCGTCGCCTGCGGCAGGGTGAATTCAACTTCGCTCTGCCAGTCGTCCAGGTTCGGGAAATCTGCAGCAGGCAGCGTGGAGAGCGAGAAACGGCTGCGGCCAGAACGCACCAGCATACGGTCGCCTTCCAGCTGCACGGCGATTTCAGCGCCTTCCGGCAGCCCACGGCAGATATCAAAGAATTTACGTGCCGGAACCGTGGTCGCGCCCGCGTCGTGCGGCTGAGTCAGCGTAACGCGCGCGATCATTTCCATTTCCAGATCCGTGCCGGTCAGCGACAGCGTACCGTCCGCGACCTGAAGCAGCAGGTTTCCGAGAATAGGCAGCGTTGGGCGGCCACCTAATGGGCCACTCACCTGTTGCAGCGGTTTTAATAAATGTTCACGTTCAACGGTAAATTTCATAGCGTCACGATGATAATGTTCTGATTAAATTGGAAAAATCTTCTTTTATGTCGTGGCTTTCTTCGCGTAACTGCTCAATCTTACGACAAGCGTGCAGCACGGTCGTATGGTCACGGCCACCAAACGCATCGCCGATTTCCGGCAGACTGTGGTTGGTTAACTCCTTTGCCAGCGCCATCGCCATCTGACGCGGACGCGCCACCGAGCGGGAACGACGTTTAGACAGTAAATCTGCCACTTTGATCTTGTAGTACTCAGCCACCGTCTTTTGAATATTGTCGATGGTGACCAGTTTTTCCTGCAATGCCAGCAAATCGCGCAGCGCTTCACGCACAAAATCGATGGTGATCGCACGACCGGTGAAGTTGGCGTTGGCGATAACGCGGTTCAGTGCCCCTTCCAGCTCACGCACGTTGGAGCGCAGACGCTTGGCAATAAAGAACGCCACTTCACCCGGCAGGCGAATGTCGTTTTCATCGGCTTTCTTCATCAGGATCGCGACGCGGGTTTCCAGCTCCGGTGGCTCGATCGCCACGGTCAGGCCCCAGCCGAAGCGGGATTTGAGACGATCTTCAACGCCGTTGATCTCTTTTGGATAACGATCCGAGGTCAAAATGATCTGCTGATTGCCTTCCAGCAGGGCGTTGAAGGTATGGAAAAATTCTTCCTGCGATCGTTCTTTATTGGCAAAGAACTGGATGTCATCGATCAGCAGGGCGTCAACGGAACGATAGTAGCGTTTAAACTCTTCGATCGCATTGTTTTGCAGGGCTTTTACCATGTCCTGAACGAAGCGCTCGGAGTGCATATACACCACTTTCGCATTAGGCTTGCGCGCCATAATGCCGTTACCCACCGCATGCAGCAGGTGCGTTTTACCCAGACCCGTGCCGCCATAAAGGAACAGCGGGTTATAAGCACCACCGGGGTTATCAGCAACCTGACGGGCCGCCGCGCGCGCCAGCTGGTTCGACTTACCTTCAACGAAGTTATCGAAGGTGTGCTTAACGTTAACGTTAGAGCGATAGGTTGGCTCAGCGGGCGCAGGGACGTTATCCCAGCCCTGACGAGCAGGTGCGACGCGAGGGGCCGGAGCAGGTGCGGCCTGAGCTGGCGCGGCTACGTTCACGGTTTCACGTACGGTTTGGGTGACCGGCTTTGTGCCCACTTCAAAGCGCAGCTGTGGGGCATCTGACCCGCAGAAATCGTTCAGCAGTCCATTGATGTTATTAAGGTACTTGTCCCTTACCCAATCGAGCACAAAACGGTTTGGCGCATACAAAGCCAGCGTGTTATCGCTCAGTTCCGCCTGCAACGGGCGGATCCACATACTGAATTCTGTGGCTGGTAACTCATCCTGCAATCGGGCAAGACACTGCTGCCAAAGCGAAAGTGACACGGCGGACTCCACTCGAACAATAAAAGAAAACTATTGAATATTCATGATTGTTGGCGCACATCGACATGACCCTGTGCAAAAGGGGGATGTGCGAATTGCTATCTGCAATTTAATCCTGACCAGGATCCTGGGATCCCGATCGGGACCGCGGATCATAGCCTAAACTGAGCCAGAGATCTTCTGTTTCTCACAGATTCTTCCCGATTTATCCACAGGAAGATCCGAAACCGGGTAAGTGTAAACGATCCTGACGCGAGTGCCCCACGATTTAGCCCGCATATTGGAAAAATTAATGAGCACAGACAATTTATTGCTTAAATGATCTAACGAAGATCCGGGACGATCCTTGCGCTTTGTTCGGGAGCCCGTATAATCCTCGACCCGGCGCGTGATGCTCATCTTCCTGCGTCGTCCGTTGCTCATTTTCCACGCGAAAACGTGCGGAAATACGCGGGAAATAAGGAAAGAGAATTGACTCCGGAGTGTACAATTATTACAATCCGGCCTCTTTAATCACCCACGCTGAGGCGTTAGTCGTTCGAAACTCGTTCGGGTATACGCAAAAGTCAGTGAATTTATTCAAGTTTAGGTAGAAATCGCCATGAAACGCACTTTTCAACCGTCTGTCCTGAAGCGCAACCGTTCTCACGGCTTCCGTGCTCGTATGGCTACTAAAAATGGTCGTCAGGTTCTGGCACGTCGTCGTGCTAAAGGCCGCGCTCGTCTGACCGTTTCCAAGTAATAAAGCTAACCCCTGAGTGGTTAAGCTAGCATTTCCCAGGGAGTTACGTTTGTTAACTCCCACTCATTTCACTTTCGTCTTCCAGCAGCCACAACGGGCTGGCACGCCGCAAATCACCATCCTCGGCCGCCAAAATTCGCTGGGGCATCCCCGCATCGGTCTCACAGTCGCCAAGAAAAATGTTAAGCGTGCGCATGAACGCAATCGGATTAAACGTCTGACGCGTGAAAGCTTCCGTTTACGTCAACACGAACTGCCTTCTATGGATTTCGTGGTGGTGGCGAAAAGGGGGGTTGCCGACCTCGATAACCGTGCTCTCTCGGAAGCGTTGGAAAAATTATGGCGCCGCCACTGTCGCCTGGCTCACGGGTCCTGATAGCCCTCATTCGGGTCTATCAGCGCCTGATTAGTCCGCTACTCGGGCCACATTGCCGTTTCACGCCAACGTGCTCAAGCTACGGAATTGAGGCATTGCGCAGGTTTGGAGTGATAAAAGGCAGTTGGTTGACGGTGAAACGCGTATTAAAATGCCACCCTTTACACCCAGGTGGAGACGACCCCGTCCCTCCAGGACCCTTTGATACCAGAGAACACTAACGATGGATTCGCAACGCAATCTTCTTATCATCGCTTTGTTGTTCGTCTCTTTCATGATCTGGCAAGCATGGGAACAGGATAAAAATCCTCAACCCCAGCAGCAGACCACGCAGACGACGAGCAGCCAGGGGAGTGCCGCCGACCAGGGCGTACCGGCCAGTGGCCAGGGGAAACAGATTACGGTTAAGACCGATGTGCTTGAGCTGACTATCAACACCCGTGGTGGTGATGTTGAGCAGGCGCTGCTGTTGACCTACCCGAAAGAGCTGAAGTCTACCGAACCGTTCCAGTTACTGGAAACCACACCTGAGTTCCTGTATCAGGCTCAGAGCGGCCTGACCGGTCGTGATGGCCCGGATAACCCGGCTAACGGCGCGCGTCCGCTGTATACCGTCGAGAGTGATACCTTTGTGCTGGCCGATGGTCAGAACGAACTCGCTATCCCGATGACCTATACCGACGCCGCGGGCAACACCTTCACCAAAACCTTCACCCTGAAACGCGGTGAATATGCGGTGAACGTGGGTTACAGCGTACAGAACGCCGGTGAGAAACCGCTGGAAATCTCGACCTTTGGTCAGCTGAAGCAGTCCATCAATCTGCCGTCCCACCGTGACACCGGAAGTAGCAACTTTGCGCTGCATACCTTCCGCGGCGCGGCGTACTCCACTCCTGATGCGAAGTACGAGAAATACAAATTCGACACCATTGCCGATAACGAAAACCTGAACGTCAGCTCCAAAGGCGGTTGGGTGGCCATGCTGCAGCAGTATTTCGCGACCGCGTGGATCCCGAATAACGACGGTACGAATAACTTCTACACCGCGAACCTGAGCAACGGTATTGCCGCCATCGGCTACAAGTCTCAGCCAGTTCTGGTTCAGCCGGGTCAAACCGGTAAGCTGGCAAGCACCCTGTGGGTCGGCCCGGAAATCCAGGACAAAATGGCTGCTGTTGCGCCGCACCTGGATCTGACCGTCGATTACGGCTGGTTGCGGCTCATCTCTCAGCCGCTGTTTAAGCTGCTGAAGTTCATCCACAGCTTCCTGGGTAACTGGGGCTTCTCCATCATCGTTATCACCTTCATCGTACGTGGCATCATGTACCCGCTGACTAAAGCGCAGTACACCTCCATGGCGAAGATGCGTATGCTGCAGCCGAAGATTCAGGCTATGCGTGAGCGTCTGGGCGATGACAAACAGCGTCAGAGTCAGGAGATGATGGCCCTGTATAAAGCAGAGAAAGTAAACCCACTGGGTGGTTGCTTCCCGCTGCTGATTCAGATGCCAATCTTCCTTGCGCTGTACTACATGCTGATGGGCTCCGTTGAGCTGCGCCACGCGCCATTTGCACTGTGGATCCATGACCTGTCTGCACAGGACCCGTACTACATCCTGCCGATCCTGATGGGTGTGACGATGTTCTTCATCCAGAAGATGTCGCCGACCACCGTGACCGACCCGATGCAGCAGAAGATCATGACCTTTATGCCGGTCATCTTCACCGTGTTCTTCCTGTGGTTCCCGTCAGGTCTGGTGCTGTACTATATCGTCAGCAACCTGGTGACCATCATCCAGCAGCAGCTGATTTACCGTGGTCTGGAAAAACGTGGCCTGCATAGCCGCGAAAAGAAAAAGTCCTGATTCGGTAAGTTAACGCTAAAATAAGGGCGGTCGATTGACCGCCTTTTTTATTTGTATTGAACGAGACCAACCATGAGCCATAACGACACTATCGTCGCCCAGGCAACCCCACCGGGACGCGGTGGTGTAGGCATTCTGCGCATCTCCGGCCTGAAGGCGCGCGAGGTGGCCGAAGCGGTGCTGGGTAAACTGCCAAAGCCGCGCTACGCTGATTACCTGCCGTTTAAAGATACCGACGGCACCACGCTGGATCAGGGCATTGCGCTGTGGTTCCCCGGCCCGAACTCCTTTACCGGCGAAGACGTGCTGGAGCTGCAGGGCCACGGCGGCCCGGTTATCCTCGACCTGCTGTTAAAACGTATTCTGACCCTGCCTGGCCTGCGCATTGCGAAGCCGGGCGAGTTCTCCGAGCGTGCTTTCCTCAACGACAAGCTCGACCTGGCGCAGGCCGAGGCGATTGCTGATCTGATCGACGCCAGCTCTGAACAGGCGGCCCGCTCCGCCCTGAACTCGCTGCAGGGGGCATTCTCCGCGCGCGTTAATCACCTTGTGGAAGCACTTACTCACCTGCGCATCTACGTGGAAGCGGCTATCGACTTCCCGGATGAGGAGATCGACTTCCTCTCTGACGGTAAAATCGAAGCCCAGCTCAACCAGGTGATGAACGATCTCGACGCCGTGCGTGCCGAAGCACGTCAGGGCAGCCTGCTGCGTGAAGGGATGAAGGTAGTGATTGCCGGTCGCCCTAACGCCGGTAAATCAAGCCTGCTGAACGCCCTGGCGGGCCGTGAAGCGGCAATCGTGACGGATATCGCCGGAACCACCCGCGACGTGCTGCGTGAGCATATCCACACCGACGGGATGCCGCTGCATATCATCGACACCGCCGGTCTGCGCGACGCCAGCGACGAGGTCGAACGCATCGGTATCGAACGTGCCTGGCAGGAGATCGAGCAGGCCGACCGCGTGCTGTTTATGGTGGACGGCACCACGACCGACGCCGTCGACCCGGCTGAAATCTGGCCAGACTTTATCGCCCGTCTTCCGGCCAAGCTGCCGATCACCGTGGTGCGTAACAAAGCGGACGTCACCGGCGAAACGCTGGGCATCAGCGATGTGAACGGTCACTCACTGATTCGCCTTTCGGCGCGTACCGGTGAAGGCGTTGACGACCTGCGTAACCATCTCAAGCAGAGCATGGGCTTCGACACCAGCATGGAAGGCGGCTTCCTGGCGCGTCGCCGTCACCTGCAGGCGCTGGAAGAGGCGGCGAACCACCTTGTTCAGGGTAAAGCGCAGCTGATCGGCGCGTGGGCGGGCGAACTGCTGGCGGAAGAGCTGCGTCTGGCGCAGCAGAATCTGAGCGAGATCACCGGGGAGTTTACGTCGGACGATCTGCTGGGAAGGATCTTCTCAAGCTTCTGTATCGGTAAGTAATCCCCGCTCAGTAATGGTGATTTCCTCCAGGGAAATCACCATTATCCAAATGGCAACTCGCCTTATCTCTTTTCACCCCCTATGCTGCATGCCTGCATCTATGGGGGGTTTATGGCTCGTTTTCTGTTTTGTAGTTTCGCGTTGGTTCTGCTTTATCCGTCGGGCATTGATATGTATCTGGTGGGACTCCCCCACATCGCCCGCGATCTGGGCGCCAGCGAAGCGCAGCTGCACATCGCGTTTTCGGCCTACCTCGCGGGGATGGCGTCGTCGATGGTGTTTGCCGGGAAGATTGCGGATAAAGCAGGCCGTCAGCCTGTCGCGATAACGGGTGCCATCATTTTTGCCCTGGCGTCCATTCTCTGCTCACAGGCGCAAAACAGCACCCTGTTCCTGTCGGGCCGCTTCATTCAGGGCATTGGCGCCGGTGGCTGTTACGTCGTCGCTTTTGCCATTTTGCGCGACACCTTAAGCGCCCAGCGCCGCGCAAAAGTGCTGTCGATGCTGAACGGTATTACCTGCATCATCCCGGTGCTGGCACCCGTAGTGGGCTACCTGATCATGCTGAAATTCCCGTGGCAGAGCCTGTTCTGGACCATGGCGGCGATGGGTGCGCTGGTCTTTATTTTGTCTATCACCGTACTGAAAGAGACCCATCCCGGCTCGCAGAATACGGGCCACACCGCAACCCTTCACCCAGTTGAAAAGCTGCTTAACCGCTTTTTCCTCAGCCGACTGGCCGTGACCACGTTAAGCGTGGCGGTGATCCTGACCTATGTAAACGTTTCCCCTGTCTTGCTGATGGAAACCATGGGCTTCGACCGCGGTCAGTATTCAACGGTAATGGCACTGACCGCGATGGTCAGTATGGCTGTCTCATTTTCTACCCCGTTTGCGCTGAACATTTTTCGCCAGCGCACGCTAATGCTGGCCTCACAGGCATTGTTCCTTGCCGCAGGCGTGATTCTGGCGACTGCGAGTTCGCACGCGGTGATGCTGGTGGGCATCACGCTCATCTGCGCCGGTTTTTCCGTCGGCTTTGGCGTGGCGATGAGCCAGGCGCTCGGGCCGTTCTCGCTGCGCGCGGGTGTAGCGAGTTCGGTATTGGGCATTGCGCAGGTCTGCGGTTCATCGCTGTGGATTTGGCTGGCAGCCGTTCTTGGTCTTAACGCGCTGAATATGCTGATCGGGATTCTGATTGGCTGTAGCATTGTCTGCATTACCTTACTTATGGTCATCCAGCCCGCGGCGCATTATGAAGAAGCCCATCAGCAGTCTCGATCTTAATCTCCTGCTTTGCCTGCAGCTTTTGCTGCAGGAGCGCAGCGTCACCAAAGCCGCGAAGCGGATGAACGTGACGCCGTCTGCGGTGAGTAAATCACTGGCCAAGCTGCGCGACTGGTTCGAAGACCCGCTGTTTGTGAAAACGCCGTTAGGGCTGCTGCCCACCCCGCTGACGGTAAGCCTGGAGCAGGATCTGGCCGACTGGATGCAGATTGGCAATCAGATCCTCGATAAATTTCACCATGACTCCCCGGGCGGGCTGACGTTCGTGCTGGCCGCCGAAACGCCGTTGATGCTGATCCGCTTTAACGCCCTGCTGGAGCAGGTGAATCAGCGCTATCCGCAGGCTACGGTGAAGATGCGCCACTGGGATTACGATTCGCTGGATGCCATTACGCGTGGAGAGGTGGATCTGGGATTCACCGGGCGCGAAACGCACCCGCGCTCCCGTGAGCTGCTGAAGCTGTTACCGTGGTTTATCGACTACGAGATCCTGTTTAGTGACCGTCCGTGCGTGTATCTGCGTGAGGATCATCCAGCGCTCCAGGAGGAGTGGAACCTGGAGACCTTTCTGCGCTACCCGCATATCAGCATTTTCTGGGAACGCAGCGACACCTGGGCGCTCGACGAGGTGCTAAGAGAGATGGGGCGCGAGCGTAATATCGCCATGAGCCTGCCCGGCTTCGAGCAGTCGATGTTTATGGCTGCACAGCCCGACCATAACTATATCGCCACCGCACCGTACTACTGCCATCACTACAATCAGCTCCACCAGCGAAAACTGATCGCGCTTCCTATTCCCATTGACGAAGCGCAGGCTGAAAAGCTGACCGTGCCCTTCACCATGATCTGGCATCAACGGAACAGCCATAACCCCAAAATCCTTTGGTTGCGTGAGACAATCAAAGCGCTGTACGCCGCTCCAGGTCCTGTTTTTGCCTAAGAAAATGTAAAGTTCGGTCCTAAGTCTTCTCTTACGCCGATTTACTGATTAAAACAGGAGTCAAGTTAAGCGATAATCATGTAACCGTTTAACCGATTACGACCATTATCAAGGAGCGAAAAATGGCAACGCACTTTGCAAGAGGGATACTTACAGACGGACATCTCGTATCGGCCAGAATTTCTTCAGCCTGTCACACTGAAGCGCTCACGCTTCCGGAGCACCGCAGGACGCGGTTTTTAGCCTCCAGAGCACTTCTCGCCGAGCTTATGTTCATGCTCTACGGCACCAGTGAGCTGCCGGACATTATTATCCAGCCAGAAGGCCGTCCGGTCTTCGCTGACCCGGAACTCCCCCGGTTTTCCATCGCCTATACTGGCAACATTATTGGTGTCGCGCTCACTACCGAGGGTGACTGTGGACTGGATATGGAACTTCAGCGCGCGATGCGCAGCTTCCACGGTGCTAATGCGCATAACGACTACCCGCTCTCCAGCAATGAAAAGCTCTGGGTACGCAATCAAAACGATCCTGTTGAAGCCAGAGCCCAACTCATCACCCTGCGTCAGAGCATTCGTAAGCTCTGTGGATGTGCGTCTGACGATGCCAGCCTGTTGCAACTCCTGCCAGGATCGGGACGCCTGCGTGCCACGAGAGCCACGTTGGTTGAAGCGCTCAGCGATGCCGAGGACGTGTTAATCTGGTCGATTGCCGTCACCCCGGCGATCGAACGTATGAAAATCTGGGAATTTGACAGTCAACAGGGATGGCGTAGCCTTCCTGATGTGCCCGAGCGCGCCAACGAGCCCGCCGCGCGCCTGATGCGTTTAACCAGTTTACCGGCAGAAAAAGCAATCACTCTTAGCTGATCCATTCAGGGTCATCATGATGAAACAGGAGTAATCATGTCTGATACGTTGAAAGTTGTTACGTTACTGGGAAGCCTGCGCAAAGGTTCATTTAACGGGATGGTCGCCCGCACCCTGCCACAGCTGGCACCTGCGGGGATGGAAATTAGTGCCCTGCCGCCCATTGGCGATATGCCGCTTTATGATGCTGACGTTCAGCAGGAAGAGGGATTCCCGCAGAGCGTTGAGGCGCTGGCGGAGCAAATTCGCCAGGCTGACGGGGTGGTCATCGTCACACCGGAGTATAACTACTCGGTGCCGGGCGGCCTGAAGAATGCCATTGACTGGCTGTCCCGTTTGCCTGAACAGCCGCTGTCAGGCAAACCGGTTCTGATCCAGACCAGCTCGATGGGCGCGATTGGCGGCGCGCGCTGCCAATATCACCTGCGCCAGATCCTGGTGTTCCTGGATGCGATGGTGATGAACAAGCCGGAGTTTATGGGCGGTGTGATTCAGAATAAGGTCGACCCGCAGACGGGTGAAGTGGTGGATCAGAGCACGCGTGACCATCTTTCTGGTCAGCTGACCGCGTTTGGGGATTATATTAAGCGGGTGAAGGCGTAAGGGTGAAGTGCGGGCTGATGCCCTCACCCTGGCCCTCTCCCACGGGGAGAGGGAACAAACACTAAAGCCCTTTTCGAAGAAAAGGGCTTGCTGTTTATTTGGCGTCGATAAACACAATCTTCAGCACAAACAGCAGCGCCACAACGATCACACACGGGCTGAGCTCGCGGAAGCGGCCGGTACCGATCTTCATCACGCAGTAAGAGATAAAGCCCAGCGCAATACCTTCAGTGATCGAGAAGCTGAACGGCATCATCACGGCGGTGATAAACGCCGGTACCGCTTCGGTTAAATCTTCCCATTTCACGCGCGCCAGGCTAGACGTCATCAGCACGCCAACGTAGATCAACGCGCCTGCGGCCGCATACGGTGGAACCATCCCCGCCAGCGGAGAAAGGAAGATCACCAGCAGGAACAGAACGCCGCCCACCACCGCCGTCAAACCCGTACGGCCGCCCACGGACACGCCGGAAGAGGACTCGATGTAAGCGGTCACAGAGGATGTCCCGATGAAAGAGCCCGCCACGGAGGAGACGCTATCCACAAACAGCGCCTGCTTCATGCGCGGGAATTTGCCTTTCTCATCCGCCAGACCCGCTTTGTCGGTCACGCCGATCAGCGTACCGGAGGAGTCAAACAGGTTAACCAGCATGAAGGAGAAAATCACGCCCGCCAGACCGAGGTTCAGGGAGCCCGCCAGGTCAACGTGACCAATAACGGTAGAGACGCTCGGTGGCGCGGAGACGATCCCGTGATACTGGACATCGCCCAGCATCCAGCCCAGCAGGGTGGTGACCACGATGGACACCAGCACCGCCGCGTGAATATTGCGGGAAGCCAGGATCGCGATGATAAAGAAGCCCAGCACGCCCAGCAGCACGCTGTGAGAGGTCAGGTTGCCGATGCTCACCAGCGTTTCCGGGTTCGCCACGATCACACCGGCGTTTTTCAGACCCATCATGCCGATGAACAGGCCGATACCGCTGGTGATACCCACGCGCAGGCTCACCGGGATATTGGCAATCATCCAGTAGCGCACGCGGAAAATGGTCAGCAGCAGCAGGCCAACGGCGCCCCAGAAGATAGCGCCCATGCCAACCTGCCACGGCAGGCCCATCGCCTGAACGACCACGAACGCGAAGAACGCATTCAGACCCATTGCCGGTGCCAACGCAACCGGCAGGTTAGCGAACACGCCCATCAGGATGCTGCCAAGGGCGGCAATCAGACAGGTGGTCACGAAGACGGCGCTGGTATCCATGCCAGCAACGCCCAGAATTTGCGGGTTAACAAAAACGATATACACCATCGTCAGGAAGGTGGTGAAACCGGCGATCACTTCGGTGCGTGCCGTTGTGCCGTGCTCGCGCAGTTTGAACACGCGCTCAAGCAGACCCTGACCAGATGTCTGGGTTGTGTGTTGTTGACTCATCATCAATTTCCGAACAAGGAGGGAAAATTCGTCGCTATCCTATACCAAAATGCGACAATAGTGGCGGTTATGAGATACTTTTTTCATTGATTTTGCTTATACGGCAACGATTGCGTCTCGTTAAACTGCCGTACGTAAACGTTAAACTTGTTAAAAGGGAAAGGCATGTCCGGAATTGAAGCGGTATTTTTCGACTGCGACGGAACGCTGGTCGACAGTGAGGTCATTTGTTCCCGCGCATATGTGGCCATGTTCCAGGAATTTGGCATTACGCTCGATCTCGAAGAGGTGTTCAAACGCTTTAAGGGCGTGAAGCTGTACGAGATCATCGACATCATTAACCAGGAACACGGTGTGGATCTGGCGAAAGCCGATCTGGAACCGGTGTACCGCGCCGAGGTTGCACGCCTGTTCGACTCCGAGCTGGAAGTTATCGCCGGGGCTAACGCGTTGCTGGATGCGATGACGGTGCCAATCTGCGTGGTCTCTAACGGCCCGGTCAGCAAAATGCAGCACTCGCTGGGCAAGCTTGAGATGTTGCACCATTTCCCGGAAAAACTGTTCAGCGGCTACGATATCCAGCGCTGGAAGCCCGACCCGGCGCTGATGTTCCATGCGGCAAAAGCGATGAACGTCAACGTCGAGAACTGCATTCTGGTGGATGATTCGTCTGCGGGTGCACAGTCGGGGATTGATGCGGGCATGGAGGTGTTTTACTTCTGCGCCGATCCGCACCAACAAGCCGATCGAGCATCCAAACGTGACAACCTTTACCGATCTGGCGCAGCTGCCGGAACTGTGGAAGGCGCGCGGGTGGGATATTACTCGCTGAAAAAACAAAGCCGGATGGCGCTAACGCTTATCCGGCCTACAAGGCTCGTAGGGCGGGTAAGCGATAGCGCCACCCGCCACAAACATCACTCTTTCGGATCTTTACCCGCCAGCAGCTTGTCCAGCTCGTCGCCGCCCACGTGACGGAAGTCCTGACCTTTCACGAAGTAGAAGATGTATTCGCAAATGTTCTGGCAGCGGTCCCCGATACGCTCGATGGAGCGCGCGCAGAACAGGGCAGTCAGTACGCTTGGGATGGTACGTGAATCTTCCATCATGTAGGTCATCAGCTGACGCACAATGCCTTCATACTCCTGGTCGACTTTCTTGTCTTCACGGTAAATACGCACCGCTTCGTCCAGATCCATACGCGCAAAGGCATCCAGCACGTCGTGCAGCATCTGCACGGTGTGGCGGCCCAGCGACTCCAGGCTCACCAGCAGCGGCTGGTGCTGCTGAGAGAACTTCTCCAGCGCGGTACGGCAGATTTTATCCGCAACGTCACCAATACGCTCCAGCTCGGCGATGGTCTTGATGATCGCCATCACCAGACGCAGATCGCTCGCCGTCGGCTGGCGTTTCGCGATAATGCGCACGCAAGCTTCGTCGATAGCCACTTCCATCATGTTGACGTTTTTGTCGCCTTCAATGACGCGCTTCGCCAGTTCGCTGTCCTGGTTGTGCATCGCCGTAATTGCATCAGAAAGCTGCTGCTCGACCATGCCGCCCATGGTCATCACCTGGGTGCGAATGCTTTCCAGCTCTGCGTTGAACTGGCCGGAAATGTGTTTATTAAGATTGAGGTTGTCCATGGTTTCTCCACATGCACTAAGGCAAATCAACCGTAGCGGCCAGTAATATAATCTTCGGTTTGTTTCTTCGCGGGCCTGGTGAACAGCGCATCCGTATCGCTGAACTCAATCAACTCGCCCAGATACATAAACGCCGTATGATCGGAACAACGCGCAGCCTGTTGCATGTTGTGGGTCACGATAACCACGGTGTAATCCTGCTTCAGCTCGGTGATGAGCTCTTCAATACGGCCGGTTGAGATCGGGTCCAGCGCTGAACACGGCTCATCCAGCAGCAACACTTCCGGGCGAATGGCGATACCGCGCGCAATGCACAGACGCTGCTGCTGACCACCGGAGAGAGAGTAACCGCTCTGGTGCAATTTATCTTTGGTTTCATTCCATAATGCGGCCTTGGTCAACGCCCACTGCACGCGCTCGTCCATATCGGCACGGGAGAGCTTTTCAAACAGGCGCACGCCAAAGGCGATGTTGTCATAAATCGACATCGGGAACGGCGTGGGTTTCTGGAACACCATACCTACTTTGGCACGCAGCAGGGCGATATCCTGGGCCTGGGTCAGAATGTTTTCACCGTCCAGGATGATTTCACCTTCGGCGCGCTGCTCCGGATAGAGCGAATACATTTTGTTAAAGGTACGCAGCAGCGTGGATTTTCCACAGCCGGATGGACCGATAAATGCCGTGACCTGGTTCTTAGCGATATCCAGGTTAATGTTCTTCAGGGCATGGAATTTGCCGTAGTAGAAGTTCAAATCACGAACCTGAATCTTACCCGGGGCAGTATCAACCATACTCATTGACTCATTTCCTCATTCGGCGCCGCGAGCTGCCGCGCCGTAAAAATTTAACCGTGTTTCTTCTTCGCGAAAATGACGCGCGCCAGAATGTTCAGCAACAGTACGCAAAGGGTAATGATCAGCACCCCGGCCCAGGCCAGCTGCTGCCACTCCGCGAATGGACTCATCGCAAATTTAAAAATCGTCACCGGCAGGTTGGCGATCGGCTGCATCATGTCCGTACTCCAGAACTGGTTGGAGAGGGATGTAAACAGCAGTGGCGCCGTTTCACCTGCAATACGTGCAATCGCCAGCAGGATACCGGTCATGATCCCGGAGATAGACGCTTTCAGCGTAATCGCGGAGATCATCTTCCATTTCGGCGTACCCAGCGCGTAAGCCGCTTCACGCAGGCTGTCCGGCACCAGTTTCAGCATGTTCTCGGTGGTACGAATGACGATAGGCACCTGCAGCAGCGCCAGCGCAATCACACCCGCCCAGCCGGAGAAGTGTTCCATCTGTGCCACCACGACGGTGTAGACGAACAGACCCACCACGATAGACGGCGCGGACAGCAGAATGTCGTTGATGAAGCGAATCACTTCCGCCAGCCAGGATTTACGCCCATATTCTGCCAGGTAGATGCCCGCCATGATGCCCAGCGGCGTACCGAAGACCGTCGCCCACAGGATCAGCAGGCCGCTACCCGCCAGGGCGTTCGCCAGCCCACCACCCGCCGTGTTTGGCGGAGGCGTCATCTCGGTGAACAGCGCCAGCGACATACCGTCAATTCCACGAACGATCGTCGAGAAGAGGATCCAGACCAGCCAGAACAGGCCGAATGCCATCGTCGCCATAGAGAGCGTTAACGCAATCCGGTTTTTTATGCGGCGTTTGGCCTGCATTTTGCGGCGGGATTCCGCCAGCTCAGCGGTAGCTTGCATTTCGAGAGTTGCCATTAGCGTGCCCCCTCATTTTTGGCGAGACGCATAATCATCAGCTTGGAAATCGCCAGAACAATGAAGGTGATAACAAACAGTATCAGCCCCAGCTCCATCAGTGCCGCAACGTGCAGGCCGGATTCCGCTTCCGCAAATTCGTTTGCCAGTGCAGAGGTAATACTGTTGCCCGGCATGTAGAGCGACGCGCTGTCGAGCTGGTAGGTGTTACCGATGATAAAGGTGACCGCCATGGTTTCACCCAGCGCACGACCTAAGCCCAGCATCACGCCCCCGATCACCCCATTTTTGGTGAACGGAAGAACAATGCGCCAGATAACTTCCCAGGTGGTGCAGCCGATGCCGTAGGCTGACTCTTTCATCATCACCGGGCTTTGTTCCAAGACATCGCGCACAACCGCCGCAATGTAAGGAATAATCATGATGGCGAGGATCACACCCGCTGCCAGAATACCGATACCGAATGCCGGGCCTGAGAACAGGGCCCCCACAAACGGAATGGCGGAAAGCACGTTACCGACCGGCTCCTGGAAGTACGTTGCGAACAGCGGAGCAAAGATGAACAGACCCCACATGCCGTAAACGATACTTGGAATGGCCGCCAGCAGTTCGATAGCAATACCGAGCGGGCGTCGCAGCCAGCCAGGCGCCAGTTCCGTCAGGAACAGGGCAATACCAAAGCTCACAGGAACCGCAATCAGCAGGGCGATGAACGAGGTCACCAGCGTGCCGTAAATTGGCACCAGGGCTCCATAGATATCGTTCGGCGCGTCCCACTCTTTAGTCCACAGGAAGGAGAACCCAAATTTCTGGATGCTCGGCCAGGAGGAGAAAATCAGAGACACGATAATGCCGCCCAGCAGCAATAGCACAATCAGCGCAGCCAGTTTGACCAGCGCGCTGAAAATCATGTCACCTTTTTTACCCGGAGGGTTAAATGCAGGCTTGGTTGCAGCCATAAATCACTCTTCTGTTTGAGACGTCTTACGAATATGCCCGGTGGCGCTGACGCTTACCGGGCCTACAGATTAAACCGTAGGGCGGGTAAGCGCAGCGCCACCCGCCATCTTCGTTAAATATATCCTGTTAGTACAGCGCTTTACCGCTGCTGTCTTTCACGTTGGTTTTCCATGCAGCACGAATCTGCTCAACCACGCTGTCTGGCAGGCTGGCGTAATCCAGGTCGTTAGCCTGTTTGCCACCATTTTTGTATGCCCAGTCGAAGAACTTCAGCACTTCAGTACCCTGCTCTGGTTTCTTCTGATCTTTGTGAATCAGAATGAACGTCGTAGAGGTGATTGGCCACGCGTCGTCACCTTTCTGGTTAGTCAGGTCCTGCGCGAAGGATTTGCTCCAGTCAGCGCCTTTTGCGGCGTTAGCAAAGTTCTCTTCGGTCGGGCTAACCGGTTTACCGTCAGCTGAAACCAGTTTGGTGTAAGCCAGGTTGTTCTGCTTAGCGTAAGCGTATTCTACGTAACCGATGGAGCCTGGCAGACGCTGTACGAACGCGGCGATACCGTCGTTACCTTTACCGCCCAGACCGGTTGGCCAGTTAACGGTAGAGCCGGAGCCGACTTTAGATTTCCACTCTTCGTTCACTTTCGCCAGATAGCTGGTGAAGACGAAGGAGGTACCGGAACCGTCAGCACGACGAACCACAGCGATATTCTGCGAAGGCAGCTTAACGCCCGGGTTCAGTTTGGTGATGGCTTCGTCATCCCATTTTTTGATTTTACCCAGGTAGATGTCACCCAGGGTTTTGCCGTCCAGCACCAGCTCGCCTGACTTCAGGCCAGGGATGTTAACGGCCAGCACAACGCCGCCGATCACGGTCGGGAACTGGAACAGGCCTTCCTGATTCAGTTTTTCATCAGACAGAGGGGCATCTGACGCACCGAAATCTACGGTATTAGCGGTAATTTGTTTTACGCCACCGGAGGAGCCGATACCCTGATAGTTAACCTTGTTACCGGTTTCTTTCTGGTAGGTATCTGCCCATTTGGCATACACCGGCGCAGGGAAGGTTGCACCAGCGCCAGTCAGGCTTGCTGCTGCGAATGCAGAGAAAGCGCTCATCGATAAGGTCGCGGCGACAACAGTTGCGACAGTGGTACGCATAACTTTCATAATGTCTCCTGCAAGGATTTCGTAAATCATTGTTTAAGTGGCTACGATGAGCAAAATAGGACAAACAGGTGACAGATAAATGTACGAATTATGACAGTTTTATGACAACGAAAATTTCACTTAAAATTACGTAAAACTTTATATGTTTATCATGAACTTAAAGAGGAATGTGACAACCTGTTTTCAGTAATATTTTCTTTATGTGACACTGAAAAAATAGCTGAAAATGACAGATTGTCATAAAAAAACTCCACCCGAAGGTGGAGTCTGAAGGGATTATTCTACGGTGACGGATTTCGCCAGGTTACGTGGCTGGTCAACGTCGGTGCCTTTGATCAGCGCCACGTGATAGGCCAGAAGCTGCAGCGGAACGGTGTAGAAGATCGGTGCAATCACCTCTTCAACGTGCGGCATCTCGATGATGTGCATGTTGTCACTGCTGGCGAAACCGGCATCTTTATCAGCGAAGACGTACAGGACACCGCCGCGGGCGCGCACTTCTTCGATGTTGGATTTCAGTTTTTCCAGCAGTTCGTTGTTAGGTGCCACAACGATGACCGGCATATCTGCGTCGATCAGCGCCAGCGGGCCGTGTTTCAGCTCGCCTGCCGCATAGGCTTCAGCGTGGATGTAAGAGATCTCTTTCAGCTTCAGCGCGCCTTCCAGCGCAATCGGATACTGATCGCCACGACCCAGGAACAGGGCGTGATGTTTGTCAGAGAAGTCTTCAGCCAGCGCTTCAATGCGTTTGTCCTGAGACAGCATCTGCTCAATACGGCTCGGCAGCGCCTGCAGGCCGTGAACGATGTCGTGCTCAACGGAAGCATCTTCGCCTTTCAGACGCGCCAGTTTCGCCACCAGCATCAGCAGAACGGTCAACTGAGTGGTAAAGGCTTTCGTGGAGGCCACGCCGATTTCGGTACCCGCTTTGGTCATCAGTGCCAGATCGGACTCACGCACCAGCGATGAGCCTGGGACGTTACAGATGGCCAGCGAACCCAGGTAACCGAGCTCTTTAGACAGGCGCAGCGCTGCCAGCGTGTCTGCCGTTTCGCCGGACTGGGAAAGGGTGATCATCAGGCTGTTACGGCGCACCGCGGATTTGCGATAGCGGAATTCAGACGCGATTTCCACGTCGCACGGCACGCCCGCCAGGGATTCAAACCAGTAGCGAGAGACCATACCGGAGTTGTAGGAGGTGCCACAGGCCACGATCTGAATATGCTCGACCTTGCCGAGCAGTTCGTTGGCGTTTGCGCCCAGCTCGCTCAGATCCACTTCACCGTGGCTAATGCGCCCGGTAAGGGTGTTTTTGATGGCGTTTGGCTGCTCGTAGATCTCTTTCTGCATGTAGTGACGGTACGCGCCTTTGTCGCCCGCGTCGTACTGCAGGTTAGATTCGATCTCCTGGCGTTTTACCTGCTCGCCTTTGGTATCGAATACGGTCACGCTGCGACGGGTCACTTCCGCGATATCCCCCTCTTCCAGGAAGATAAAGCGACGGGTAACCGGCAGGAGCGCCAGCTGGTCAGAAGCGATGAAGTTTTCACCCATGCCCAGACCGATAACCATCGGGCTACCGGAACGCGCGGCCAGCAGCGTAGACGGGTCGCGGGAATCCATGATCACCGTACCGTAGGCACCGCGCAGCTGAGGAATGGTGCGCAGTACCGCTTCACGCAGCGTGCCGCCCTGCTCCAGCTCCCAGTGCACCAGGTGAGCAATCACTTCGGTGTCAGTTTCAGAGACGAAGGTGTAGCCGCGCGCTTTCAGTTCTTCGCGCAGCGGTTCGTGGTTTTCGATAATGCCGTTGTGCACGACCACGATGTGTTCAGACACATGCGGGTGCGCGTTACCTTCAGACGGTTCGCCGTGCGTCGCCCAGCGGGTATGCGCAATACCGGTACCACCGTGCAGCGGGTGTTCTTCCGCGGCCTGGGCCAGCATCTGCACTTTACCGAGACGGCGCAGACGGGTCATATGACCTTCTGCATCAACGACAGCCAAACCGGCAGAGTCGTAGCCACGGTATTCCAGACGACGTAAACCTTCGAGAAGGATTTCAGCAATATCACGCTGCGCAACTGCGCCAACAATTCCACACATAGTTTTAGATTCCGAATTTAGGCATGATGCCTGCGTTGTCGCTGACCTGTATTTACCCTTTCCGGGCGCCCCGAGCCTTGTAGAGAGTGGGGTTATTTTTATGGGTACTGCTTGTGGGGGGAGATATATATTTATCTCCTCACCCGGGTTTGCCTGATGACGGCTACGCCTTATCAGGCCTACTCAATCGTAGGGCGGGTAAGCGTAGCGCCACCCGCCTTGTTGTTACTTTTTCTTCACCGGGCGTTTCCAGCCCTGCTTGTTGACCTGCGGAACGCGGCTTAACACCAGCTCGTTCGCGGCCACATCGCGGGTAACGGTTGTTCCAGCAGCAATGGTCACGCCGTTACCCACGGTAACAGGCGCCACCAGCTGCGTATCGGAGCCAACGAACACGTCATCACCGATGATGGTTTTAAACTTGTTGGCACCGTCATAGTTGCAGGTAATGGTTCCCGCGCCGATGTTCACGTTGTCGCCAATTTCCGCATCGCCCAGATAGGTCAGATGACCGGCTTTCGAGCCTTTACCCAGACGCGCTTTTTTCATTTCCACGAAGTTGCCTACGTGAGCGCCTTCCAGCAGTTCGGCACCCGGGCGCAAGCGTGCAAACGGGCCGATAGTACAAGCCACATCCAGACGGGCATCTTCCACCACGCTGTACGGGCTAATTTCGCAGCCGTCACCGATAACGCTGTTTTTAATCACGCAGCCGGTGCCAATTTTGACGCGGTTGCCCAGCGTGACGTTGCCTTCAACGATAACGTTAGTATCAATCTCAACGTCACGCCCGTGCGACAGGGTGCCGCGCAGATCGAAACGTGCCGGATCGCGAAGCATCACACCCGCAAGAAGCAGCTTTTCGGCCTGCTCGGACTGATAAATACGCTCAAGACGGGAAAGCTGGAGACGATTGTTCACGCCGTCCGTTTCGCTGATACGCGCCGGATGAACGGCAGCAATTTCACGCCCTTCGTGATACGCCATCGCAATGATATCGGTGATGTAGTATTCACCCTGCGCATTATTGTTGTTGAGCTGAGACAGCCAGCGTTTCATATCCGCGCCGTTGGCAATCAGGATACCGGTGTTGATTTCCGGGATCTGGCGCTGTTCTTCGCTGGCATCTTTGTGTTCTACGATGCCGGTCACCTTGCCGTTTTCGCGGGTGATGCGGCCATAGCCGCTCGGGTCGTCCAGTACGACGGTGAGAAGGCCAATCCCGCCCTGGGGTTTAGCTTCACGCAGGCGGGTCAGGGTTTCAACGGAGATCAGCGGGACATCGCCGTACAGCATCAGAATGTCTTCGTCATCGGCAAAGAACGGGGCCGCCTGCTGCATCGCATGGCCAGTTCCCAGCTGTTCAGCCTGAAGCACCCAGTTGAGCTTGTCGTCACACAGCGTCTTTTTCAGTAAATCGCCACCGTGGCCGTAGACCAGGTTTACCTGACGAGCGCCCAATTCATTTGCTGCATCAATGACATGCTGCACCATTGGCTTTCCTGCCAACGTGTGAAGCACTTTAGGCAGATCGGAATACATGCGGGTACCTTTGCCAGCGGCAAGGATCACCACGCTCATCGCACTGTTTGACATACGCATCCTGACGGTAGTTTGAGTAAGAAGTAAAAACGTTTGATGCTTAAAATTCTACATCTTTTTCATCATGAATTAAGGCAAAAAAAAAGCCAGCCTGGTATCCAGACTGGCTTTTGAGCTTTTCAAGCCGGTGTTACATCGCTTTTTTGGTCAACTCGATAACGCGCAATTTCGCGATCGCTTTGGCCAGCTCCGCAGACGCCTGAGCGTAATCCACGTCACCATGAGAGCTGCTAATGTGCTCTTCAGCCTTACGCTTCGATTCCAGGGCTCGCGCTTCGTCGAGATCCTGGCCACGAATAGCGGTATCGGCCAGAACGGTCACACTGCCAGGCTGCACTTCAAGAATGCCGCCGGACAGATAGATAAACTCTTCATGACCGAACTGTTTAACGATGCGGATCATACCAGGCTTAATGGCGGTGAGCAGCGGTGCGTGACCCGGGAAAATACCCAGTTCACCTTCACTACCCGTTACCTGGATTTTCTCGACCAGACCAGAGAACATTTGTTGCTCTGCGCTGACGACGTCCAGGTGGTAAGTCATTGCCATATCACCCTCCGATTAAGGCGTTAAAGTTTTTTGGCTTTTTCCACGGCTTCTTCGATGGAACCAACCATGTAGAACGCCTGCTCTGGCAGGTGATCGTATTCGCCTTCCATGATGCCTTTAAAGCCACGGATGGTGTCTTTCAGGGAAACGTATTTACCCGGAGAACCGGTGAATACTTCCGCAACGAAGAACGGCTGGGACAGGAAGCGCTGGATCTTACGCGCACGTGCTACCACCAGTTTGTCTTCTTCAGACAGTTCATCCATACCCAGGATGGCGATGATGTCTTTCAGTTCCTGGTAACGCTGCAGCAGGGACTGTACGCCACGCGCGGTGTCGTAGTGTTCCTGGCCAACAACCAGTGGATCCAGCTGACGGCTGGTGGAGTCCAGTGGGTCAACGGCTGGGTAGATACCCAGAGACGCGATCTGACGGCTCAGTACCACGGTTGCATCTAAGTGCGCAAAGGTGGTTGCTGGAGATGGGTCAGTCAAGTCATCCGCAGGTACGTATACCGCCTGAACGGAGGTGATAGAACCGGTTTTGGTAGAGGTGATACGTTCCTGAAGAACACCCATCTCTTCCGCCAGCGTTGGCTGATAACCTACCGCTGAAGGCATACGACCCAGCAGTGCAGATACTTCAGTACCGGCCAGGGTGTAACGGTAGATGTTATCAACGAACAGCAGAACGTCACGGCCTTCGTCACGGAACTTCTCAGCCATAGTCAGACCGGTCAGCGCAACGCGCAGACGGTTTCCTGGTGGCTCGTTCATCTGGCCGTAAACCAGGGAAACTTTGTCCAGAACGTTGGAGTCGGTCATTTCGTGGTAGAAGTCGTTACCCTCACGAGTACGCTCACCCACGCCCGCAAACACAGAGTAACCGGAGTGCTCGATCGCGATGTTACGGATCAGCTCCATCATGTTTACAGTTTTACCTACACCCGCACCACCGAACAGACCGACTTTACCGCCCTTCGCGAACGGACACATCAGGTCGATAACTTTGATACCGGTTTCCAGCAGTTCCTGAGAGCTTGACAGCTCTTCGTAGGAAGGTGCTGCGCGGTGGATAGCCCAACGCTCTTCTTCACCGATGTCGCCTTTCATGTCGATTGGTTGACCCAATACGTTCATGATACGACCCAGTGTTGCTTTACCTACCGGGACTTCGATCGGGTGCTCAAGGTCTTTGACTTCCAGACCACGACGCAGACCGTCGGAAGAACCCATTGCGATGGTACGCACGATACCACCACCGAGCTGCTGCTGAACTTCCAGCACCAGGCTCTCGTTACCATTCTGTACCTCAAGAGCATCGTACACGCGCGGTACGGCATCCTGAGGGAACTCGACGTCAACCACGGCGCCGATTACCTGGACAATTTTTCCAGTCGCCATCTTGAATCCTCTACGAATTAACCTGGTTATACCGCGGATGCACCACCGACGATCTCGGTGAGTTCCTGAGTAATGCTGGCCTGACGCGCTTTGTTGTATACCAACTGCAGCTCTTTAATCAGGCTGCCGCCATTGTCGGTCGCGGCTTTCATCGCCACCATACGTGCGGCCTGCTCGCTGGCCAGGTTTTCTACAACACCCTGATAAACCTGTGATTCAACGTAACGACGCAGCAGGGTATCCAGCAGCGGTTTCGGATCAGGTTCATACAGGTAATCCCAGGCTTTTTGCTTCAGCTCGTCATCTTCTGATGCCGGTAAAGGCAACATTTGAGTGAGCGTTGGAACCTGAGACATCGTGTTAATAAATTTGTTGCTGACAACATACAGTCTGTCCAGACGACCTTCATCGTAGGCCTGCAACATCACTTTAACCGGACCGATCAGTTCGGACAGGGACGGGTTATCACCCATACCGGTCACTTGAGCGACAATGTTGCCACCCACGGAGTTAAAGAAAGAAACGCCCTTAGAGCCGATCATTGCGATATCGCACTGAACGCCTTTCTCGGACCATGCTTTCATATCCGCCAGCAGTTTTTTGAACAGGTTAATGTTCAAGCCGCCGCACAGACCACGGTCGGTCGACACCACCAGGTAGCCCACGCGCTTAACGTCGCGTTCTTCCAGGTAAGGGTGCTTATATTCCAGATTACCGTTCGCAAGGTGACCAATCACTTTGCGCATGGTATCTGCATAAGGACGGCTGGCCGCCATGCGATCCTGCGATTTACGCATTTTGGAAGCGGCGACCATCTCCATCGCTTTAGTGATCTTTTGCGTGTTCTGGACGCTTGCGATCTTACTACGTATCTCTTTTGCGCCGGCCATGAGCTTCTCCTCAATGCCAGGCGGCTTGTCGTGAGACAAGCCGCCGGACGATTACCAGGACTGGGTTGCTTTGAAGGAATCGAGGATAGCTTTCAGCTTGCCTTCGATTTCGTCGTTATAGCCCCCGGTCTGGTTGATCTCTTGCATCAGCGGAGCGTGATCACGGTCGACGTAAGCCAGCAGAGCGGCTTCGAAGCTACCGATTTTCGCCAGTTCCACATCTTCGAGGTAACCGCGTTCAGCCGCGAACAGCACCAGGCCCTGCTGAGCAACAGACATTGGCGCGTACTGTTTCTGCTTAAGCAGCTCGGTCACTTTCTGACCGTGGCTCAGCTGTTTACGGGTTGCTTCGTCCAGATCGGATGCGAACTGAGAGAACGCAGCCAGTTCACGATACTGTGCCAGCGCGGTACGGATACCACCGGACAGTTTCTTGATGATCTTGGTCTGAGCAGCACCACCAACACGGGATACGGAGATACCCGGGTTAACTGCCGGACGAATACCGGAGTTAAACAGGTTGGTTTCCAGGAAGATCTGACCATCGGTAATAGAGATTACGTTGGTCGGAACGAACGCAGAAACGTCACCCGCCTGGGTTTCAATGATCGGCAGAGCCGTCAGAGAGCCCGTTTGACCCTTCACTTCACCTTTGGTGAAGTTCTCGACGTATTCCGCGTTAACGCGGGAAGCACGCTCCAGCAGACGAGAGTGGAGGTAGAATACGTCGCCCGGGAATGCTTCACGTCCAGGTGGACGACGGAGCAGCAGGGAAACCTGACGATAAGCAACAGCCTGTTTAGACAGGTCATCGTATACGATCAGCGCATCTTCACCGCGGTCACGGAAGTATTCGCCCATTGCGCAACCGGCGTATGGCGCCAGGTATTGCAGTGCAGCAGATTCAGAAGCGGTCGCCACAACAACGATGGTGTTAGCCAGCGCGCCGTGCTCTTCCAGTTTACGAACCACGTTGGAAATGGTGGACGCTTTCTGGCCGATAGCCACGTACACACATTTGATGCCGGAGTCACGCTGGTTGATGATGGCGTCGATTGCCATCGCGGTTTTACCGGTCTGACGGTCACCGATGATCAGTTCACGCTGACCACGACCGATTGGGATCATGGCATCAACGGACTTATAACCAGTCTGCACTGGCTGATCAACGGACTGACGGTCGATAACGCCCGGCGCGATAACTTCGATTGGGGAGAAGCCATCGTGCTCAACCGGACCTTTACCGTCGATTGGCGCACCCAGGGTGTTAACTACGCGACCCAGCAGGCCACGGCCAACCGGCACTTCCAGAATACGGCCAGTACACTTAACCTTCATGCCTTCGGCGAGGTCAGCGTATGGACCCATCACAACTGCACCTACGGAGTCGCGCTCCAGGTTCAGTGCGATAGCGTAACGGTTACCCGGCAGGGAAATCATCTCACCCTGCATACAATCGGCCAGGCCGTGGATGCGGATAACACCGTCACTTACAGAAACAATAGTACCTTCGTTATGAGCTTCACTCACAACATTGAACTGAGCAATGCGCTGCTTGATCAGTTCGCTGATTTCGGTGGAATTCAGTTGCATGCTCCAGTCCCCTTAAGACTGCAAGACGTCTGCAAGGCGTTCTAGACGGCCGCGTACGCTGCCATCAATGACCATATCCCCCGAGCGGATGATTACCCCTGCCATTACAGACTTATCGATTTTGCAATTCAGCTTAACTTTGCGTGACAGACGTTTTTCCATCGCGGCGGTGATTTTCGCAAGCTGTTCGGTACTGAGTTCAGTCGCAGAAGTCACTTCGACTTCGGCAGTCGCTTCACTCAGCGCACGTAAGTGCTCAAACTGCTCGAGAACATCCGGGAGCACACGGAGACGACCATTTTCAGCCATAACCTTAATCAGGTTCTGGCCATTGGCATCCAGTTGCTCTCCGCACACGGCGATAAACGACGCGGCGAGGGTATCAGGCGCTAATGCACCAGACAGCAACTCGGCCATTTGTTCGTTTTTCGTCACCTCAGCGGCAAACGCCAGCATATCCTGCCAGCGATCGACATTTTGGTGTTCGACAGCAAAGTCAAAAGCTGCTTTGGCGTAGGGGCGAGCTACCGTAACAAATTCAGACATCAGCCCCTCCCTCCTTACAGTTCAGCGACAAGTTTGTCCACGATGTCGCTGTTAGCAGCTTCATCCACGGAACGTTCGATGATCTTCTCGGCGCCAGCAACAGCCAGAATCGCAACCTGCTTACGCAGTTCTTCACGAGCACGTTTACGCTCAGCTTCAATTTCAGCCTGAGCCTGTGTCACGATCTTAGTACGTTCCTGTTCTGCTTCAGCTTTGGCTTCGTCCAGGATCTGAGAACGGCGTTTGTTAGCCTGTTCAATGATTACCTGAGCTTCAGCTTTCGCTTTTTTCAGCTGGTCTGTCGCGTTGGCCTGTGCAAGGTCCAAATCTTTCTTAGCGCGTTCTGCGGAAGCCAGACCGTCAGCAATTTCTTTCTGACGTTTTTCGATGGCAGCCATTAAAGGCGGCCATACATACTTCATGCAGAACCAGACAAAGAGAATAAACGCGATGGCCTGGCCGAGGATTGTTGCGTTCATGTTCACAGCACAATACCTCTTTAATTTCTGTGGCTTGGGGTTTTAAAACTACTACTACGCGACAGCAAACATCACGTACAGACCCAGACCTACAGCGATCATTGGGATTGCATCCACCAGACCCATAACGATAAAGAACTGAGTACGCAGCAGAGGAATCAGATCAGGTTGACGCGCTGCGCCTTCCAGGAATTTGCCCCCGAGGATGCCGATACCGATCGCAGCACCGATAGCCGCCAGACCCATCATCACAGCGGCAGCCATGTACAGCAGATCCATATTCAGGTTTTCCATGACAGTCTCCAGTTTGTTTCAATTAAAACGTAGTAGTGTTGGTAAAAAATCAGTGCTCTTCAGACGCCATCGACAGATAGACGATCGTCAGAACCATGAAGATAAAGGCTTGCAGCGTAATGATCAGGATGTGGAAAATGGCCCATGGCACATTCAGAATCCACTGTGACCACCACGGCAGAAGACCCGCGATCAGAATGAAAATCAGCTCACCCGCATACATGTTGCCGAACAGTCGCAGACCCAGTGAAACAGGTTTGGACAGCAGGCTAACGCCTTCCAGGATCAGGTTGACCGGAATAAACGCCCAGTGGTTGAACGGCTGCAAGGTAAGCTCTTTCACAAAGCCGCTTACGCCTTTCATTTTGATGCTGTAGAAAAGAATCAGGATAAACACGCCCAGTGCCATCGACAGGGTGATGTTCACGTCCGCAGACGGTACAACACGCAGCGCAGGCAGGCCGAAGATGTGCTCGCCGATGAACGGCAGCAGGTCAATTGGCAGCAGGTCCATCAGGTTCATCAGGAAGACCCAAACGAACACGGTCAGGGCCAGCGGAGCAATCAGCTTGCTCTTGCCATGGTACATGTCTTTCACGCTGCCATGGACGAAGCCGATGATCATTTCGACGAAGGTCTGGAATTTCCCTGGTACACCGCTGGTCGCTCGTTTAGCAACACCGCGGAACATGGCCAGGAACAGAAGACCCAAAACCACCGAGAAGAACATGGAGTCGATGTTGATCGTCCAGAAGGTGGCCGGGGGGTTTATGTGGATCCACCAGCGAGAATGTACGCAGGTCCAGCTGAAGGTTATTCAGATGGTGACCTATGTAATCCTGCGGCGTCATATTTTCTGAAGCCATGATGCCTTTTACCCTTTGTTATTGATTACAGCTGGAGCCACAACTTGTACCACCAGCACCAAAACCCACGTTGCTATCAGCGGCATGAATACCACTTTCAAAACCGCCAGCGCCATCACCAGTAGAGCAAAGGTCAGCAACACCTTACACACTTCGCCGAGGGCGAAGGACCAGGCCACGCGGCCTTTGGCGGGTGTATGCGCCTGATGACGCCAGGCAAAAATCATAAACAACACGTTTGGCAGAACCACCGCCAAACCCCCGCACACGGCGGAGATGCCCCAGAAGGGGTCTTTGAGGCTAAACAGCAGTCCACTTGCTATCACAGCCAGAAACTGAATGAACAGAAGCTTACGAGCAACGTTTCTACTCAAGAGCGACACAGACATCACGTTTTTACTCCTGCTCCCTTCGAGGTATGCCGCGTGTCGTATAAAACGTCCTTTAAGGCTCAGAGTCAAGCATCAAAAAGCGGTCAAATTATACGGTGCGCACCCGTGATTTCAAACATTAAGTAGCGAAAAGGTGAATAAATGTTTAAATATTTTTCCCCGCCGCTGTTTTTCAACTTTTGGCGTCCGCGTTGACCTTCAGGCAAAACTGCAAACAGCGCGAAAACGTTGGCGAGAAAGCGTGCACGAGATCACAAAATGCACATTTACGATAAGGTTGTATTTATCAAAGACGTAAATCTGATTATTTCATCCTTATGAAATTAAAGACAAAATATCGCAACTATTTTCAAAACAACCCTGTATACAACAAAAACCTTTTATTGACATTCTTAATAAAAATTTAACATTGCTTTCTTGTTGCCGCTTTTCACTTTTAGCAGGCTGATATTTTCGCAGTTGATTATCTTGACGGTGAACAATAACCGCAACGTTAACTACAAGAAAACCCATGGTAACAACAAGGTTAAATTTAGCTCAGAATAATCCCCGGAAATGCGCTGCTTTTTAACACAACAAGAACAGCACAAATTCCCAATTTTTTATTTAATTTTTAAAAATTGTTTGGCTTAAGAATCACCAGATGACGCTCACCTTCAAGGTGTGGGACCTGTAATTTTTCAATTGATTCCACGGCAAACCCTTCCGGGAGCTGCTCAATTTCGTCCTCAGGGACGAGTCCTTTCAGGGCATAAAAACGCCCTTCCTTCGCAGGCAGATGCTTACACCAGCTCACCATATCGTTGAGCGAGGCAAATGCACGGCTAATCACCCCATCAAACGGTGGCTCTGCCGGGAACGCTTCTACCCTGCTCTGGACGGGAGTGATGTTTTCAAGCTTCAGCTCGTGCTGAACCTGGCGCAAGAAGCGAATACGTTTTCCGAGGCTGTCCAGCAGTGTGAAATGGCTCTCAGGACGAACAATCGACAGCGGAACGCCCGGTAAACCAGGTCCTGTACCCACGTCGATAAAGCGCTCCCCCTTCAGATACGGCGCCACCACGATGCTATCGAGAATATGGCGTATCAGCATCTCGTTGGGATCGCGCACTGACGTCAGGTTGTACGCTTTGTTCCATTTGTTCAGCATATCGACATAGGCCACCAGCTGGTTTTTCTGGTGATCGGTGAGCGAAATACCTGCTTCATCCAGCAGACGAGAGAGTTTATTGAGCACGGTGGGTACCTGTTTAGAGATTTTTCGCCCGGTGGCGCTGCCGCTTACCGGGCCTACGAATAAGTAGGGCGGGTCAGCGAAGCGCCACCCGCCAAAAACAATGTCAATTACGCGCTGCGGCGCAGCATGCCTTGCTTTTTCAGCCACACCAGCAGAATCGAAATCGCGGCAGGTGTGACGCCGGAGATACGGGAAGCCTGGCCGATCGACACAGGTTTATGATCGTTCAGCTTAGCGATCACTTCGTTGGAAAGGCCCGTTACCTGGCGGTAGTCCAGCATTTCCGGCAGCAGCGTGTTTTCGTTGCGCTGCTGTTTTTCGATCTCATCTTGCTGACGCGCGATATAACCTTCGTATTTCACCTGGATTTCGACCTGCTCGGCCGCTTCAGCGTCTTCCAGGCCCGGCGCGAACGCGGTCAGTTTGACCAGGTTCTCGTAGGTCACTTCAGGGCGACGCAGCAGATCTTCGCCGCTGGCTTCACGTGACAGCGGCGCTGTTAAGTGAGCATTCACTTCGGCAGCGGTTTCCGCCTGTGGATTCACCCAGGTGGTTTTCAGGCGCTGACGTTCCTGCTCAATGCGTTCCAGCTTCTCGTTAAAACGCGCCCAGCGTTCGTCATCCACCAGACCCAGCTCGCGGCCCATTTCGGTCAGACGGAGGTCGGCGTTGTCTTCGCGCAGCATCAGGCGATATTCAGCGCGAGAGGTAAACATACGGTACGGTTCTTTGGTACCCAGCGTGCAGAGATCGTCAACCAGCACGCCCAGATAAGCCTGGGAACGCCCCGGTGCCCAGCCCTCTTTCTCGGCAGAGAAACGGGCGGCGTTCAGACCGGCAAGCAGACCCTGCGCTGCGGCTTCTTCGTAGCCGGTCGTGCCGTTAATCTGGCCCGCGAAGAACAGACCCTGGATGAATTTGCTTTCCAGAGTTGGCTTCAGGTCACGCGGATCGAAGAAATCGTACTCAATAGCGTAGCCAGGGCGAACAATTTTTGCGTTCTCCATGCCCTGCATTGAGCGAACAATTTGCATCTGTACATCGAACGGCAGGCTGGTGGAGATACCGTTCGGGTAAATTTCATTTGAGGTCAGCCCTTCCGGCTCCAGGAAGATCTGGTGCTGGTTACGATCGGCAAAGCGCATCACCTTGTCTTCGATCGACGGGCAGTAGCGCGGGCCGATACCTTCGATCACGCCAGCATACATTGGGCTACGATCGAGGTTATTGCGGATCACGTCATGGGTTTTCTCGTTGGTGTGCGTGATGTAGCACGGTACCTGCTGCGGATGCTGAGCCGCATTGCCCATGAACGAGAACACCGGCATCGGATTATCACCGTGCTGTTGCGCCAGCACGCTGAAATCAATGGTCCGCGCGTCAATACGCGGCGGTGTACCGGTTTTCAGGCGGCTGACGCGCAGCGGCAGTTCGCGCAGACGACGTGACAGTGGGATAGACGGCGGATCGCCAGCACGGCCACCGCTGTAGTTATCAAGGCCGATATGAATTTTTCCGTCCAGGAATGTCCCGACGGTCAGCACAACCGCTTTTGCGCGGAACTTGAGACCCATCTGGGTCACGGCACCCACGACACGATCGTTCTCGACGATAAGATCTTCAACAGCCTGCTGGAAGATCATCAGGTTCGGCTGGTTCTCCAGCGCAGTGCGCACAGCCTGGCGGTAAAGCACGCGGTCTGCCTGTGCACGGGTCGCACGAACAGCAGGCCCTTTACTCGCGTTTAGTATCCTAAACTGGATGCCAGCATGATCGATCGCTTTCGCCATCAGGCCGCCAAGTGCATCCACTTCTTTTACCAGGTGTCCTTTCCCAATGCCGCCAATCGCCGGATTACAGGACATTTGTCCCAGCGTGTCGATATTGTGTGTCAAAAGCAGGGTCTGCTGACCCATTCGCGCTGCGGCCATTGCGGCCTCAGTGCCTGCATGACCCCCGCCAATGATGATGACGTCAAAAGGATCCTGATAAAACATGGTGGTCTGCCTCGCGTAAAGCGGTATGAAAATGGATTGAAGCCCGGGCCGTGGATTCTACTCAACTTTAGTCTTTCGAGAAAGCATTGGGATCCTGGGCTATTAAAAAGAAGATCTTTTTATTTAGAGATCTGTTCTATTGTGATCTCTTATTAGGATCGCGGTCTGTTGTGGATAAGTCCGATCCGGCAAATAAGATCATCAGGTTAGGAAGGATCGTTTGTTGTGAATGATCGGTGATCCTGAAACGTATAAGCTGGGATCAGATCGCGACTTTATACACAGGCCAAAAACATCACCAGAGTTGTTCTTTGGATAACTACGGGTTAATACGAGCTTTTAACCAGAGTTATCCACATCTGTTCGCACGATCTTTAATCGTTTTTGAGTAAATTTTTCCAATCTGCTAGCCAGATCTCAGCCGGATCTTCCGGAATGTCGTGATCGAGGATGTTGATCTTGAGCGTTTCACCCAGCTGTTTTGCTCCACACGCGGTGACAGCGGCTTCAACTTTCTCTATGGCACCGCAGAAGGTGTCATATTCACGACTGCCGATCCCCACCGCGCCAAAACGGACGTTTGACAGGTCAGGCTGTTGTTTCAGCAGTTCGTCATATAAAGGTTGCAGATTATCCGGGAGATCGCCCGCGCCGTGCGTGGAGGTAATCAGCAGCCAGACCCCGTCAGCCGGGAGATCTTCAAGTAACGGCCCGTGCAAGGTTTCTGTCGAAAAGCCTGCATCTTCCAGCTTCTCAGCCAGATGTTCCGCCACGTATTCCGCACCGCCAAGGGTGCTGCCACTGATAAGGGTAATGTCCGCCATTGATCGCTCGCTCAGATAAAGAGGCGATCATTGTACGCTGTGAGCGAGCTGGGATCTACCTGTGGAAAATGTGGGTATGAGTTTGCCCGATCAGGGGCGGATGGTACGCATGATCGGGTTTTGCAGGGAGATCAGCGTCTCGGTGGACTGAATTTCATCGATTGTTTGGATCTTGTTGATAAGTACCTGCTGGAGGGCGTCGATGGATCGGCACATTACCTTTATAAAGATGCTGTAATGCCCGGTCGTGTAGTACGCCTCGGTGACTTCATCCAGCGCGTTCAGCTTCGCCAGCGCGGAAGGATAGTCTTTTGCGCTTTTAAGAATGATGCCGATAAAGCAGCAGACGTCATAACCCAGCTGCTTTGGGCTGACGTCAATGCGCGCGCCGGTAATGATCCCCGCCTGTTTCATCTTCTCTACACGAACGTGAATCGTCCCAGGGCTGACGCCAAATTGTTTCGCCAGTTCGGCGTAGGCGGTGCGTGCATTGGCCATTAAGGCCTCGAGGATGCCGCGGTCCAGATTGTCGATCTGATAATTTTCCATAGCTTTTTCTTATGAAGATTAATGAATCACTCTATTCTAGCGTCTTATTTTAACGAATCAAAAGTGAAGTCGGCTTTTTGTTGATGGGTTATTGAATTAAGTGCTGGTTCTGTTGCTTAATCAGTACCAACAGGACGCAGGAGTATAAATAATGAAAACCGCTTACATTGCAAAACAACGCCAGATCAGTTTCGTTAAATCCCATTTTTCCCGCCAGCTGGCAGAGAAGCTTGGCCTGATTGAAGTTCAGGCGCCAATTCTCAGCCGCGTGGGTGACGGGACGCAGGATAACTTGTCTGGATGCGAAAAAGCGGTACAGGTGAAAGTGAAAACACTGCCAGACGCCCAGTTCGAAGTGGTTCATTCCCTGGCGAAATGGAAGCGTCAAACTCTGGGGCAACACGACTTCAGCGCGGGCGAAGGGCTTTACACGCACATGAAAGCCCTTCGTCCCGACGAAGACCGCCTCACCCCAATTCACTCCGTCTACGTTGACCAGTGGGACTGGGAGCGCGTGATGGGTGACGGCGAGCGCCACGTTGGCACGCTGAAATCTACCGTTGAAGCGATCTACGCTGGAATCAAAGCCACCGAAGCGGCAGTGAGCAAAGAGTTTGGACTGGCACCGTTCCTGCCGGAAACGATCCACTTTGTTCACAGTCAGGAACTGCTGAGCCGCTTCCCGGGTCTGGATGCCAAAGGTCGTGAACGTGCGATTGCTAAAGAGTTAGGTGCCGTGTTCCTGATCGGGATCGGCGGGAAATTGTCTGACGGCAAACGTCACGACGTCCGTGCGCCGGACTACGACGACTGGAGCACTGCAGGTGAATCTGAATTTGCCGGTCTGAATGGTGATATTCTGGTCTGGAACCCGGTTCTGGAAGATGCCTTTGAGCTCTCTTCTATGGGGATCCGCGTGGATGCGGATGCGCTGAAGCGCCAGCTGGCGGTTACTGGTGATGAAGATCGCCTCAAATTAGAGTGGCACCAGGCGCTGCTGCGCGGTGAAATGCCGCAGACCATCGGCGGCGGTATCGGACAGTCCCGTCTGACCATGCTGCTGCTTCAACTGCCACATATCGGTCAGGTGCAGTGTGGCGTATGGCCGCAGCAGGTACGTGAAAGCGTCGGTTCTCTTCTTTAATTAACGCCGCCAGCGTCTGAGCAGACGGCTACGCAGCCCGGTATCAAAGCGCCAGATATGATCGAAGATGCGCATGATGCCGGGTTTTCCATGCGCGGACATCGCTACGGCATGGAACCGGTGCTGGTGCACCCGCTGTAACTCCTTCACTTCATTCACCACGTCATCCGGCAGCCGCTGGGCGATGAAATCGGAAATCACTACCGCATCGGCGTCGTACCAGTCACCACCCTGCATACGCTCCACAATGCTGCGAAAACAGCTGGCCAGATCGGTACCGCCGCGAAAACGCTGGCTCAAAAAGCGGATCGCCTGCTCGATCCCCTGCTGGTTCGTCAATTCATAGCCCACCACCTCGCTGGAGAACAGCATGATGAAGCAGCGGCGCCGATCGGCGAGCGCGACGCGCATCAGCGCCAGGCAGAACGCCTTCGCGCACTGCTCGTTAAACCCGCCCATCGATCCGGACGTATCCACGCAGACAATAAAAGGCCCGCGGGGCTGCTCATCAAAGTCCTGATGAACCACTGGGCGCTGGCTTACCTTCTCGCGCCAGGATTCCCCATGCAGTCGATAGGTGAGGAGCTGCTTTTCCACCAGCCGACGATAGAACTCATATTCCAGCTCGGTCATCCCCAGCGTGCTTAGCTCGGTCGGCAGCAGGCGTAAGATGTCGTCGCTTTGCTGCAATCCATCCACCTGCTCAGGCACGGTGGCCGGTTCGCGGACCAGCGTGCGGAAGGTTTCCATCGGCGCGTCTTTCTTTGGGACCGATTTTGCCTCCCGCGAGCGGCCAAGCTGCTCCGCAAGCTTCATCAGCTCGGGCTGCTGCGTGAGAAAGTCGCCGTACTTCACGATCAGCTGGTAGTCCCCGCGCTTCAGCTGCCCGGCGCTCATGTCCCAGAGGCGCCCGGCAGCGTTTTCATTTTCTACCAGCACCTCTTCAAGCTGGCCGCTCAGCGTCATACGCTCCTGAACTTCGCTGAGCAGCTGTTCACGCTCTTCATCCAGCAACTGCTGGTTCAGCGTTGTGGCCTGAACCACCAGGCTAAGCCGCCAGCGCTGTAAAAACAGGGTATGCAGCGCGGGGGTAAAGGTGGCGTTATCCGTAACCAGCGCCCGCGCCTGGCTGGCAAACGGAGAGTGGACTTTATCAAGCAGCGTAAGGGTTTGCGGTAGCTGGACGATAAACTGCGGTGTCGACAGCCGTTGGCACTGCTGATAGCTGGCGACCTCCTCCGTCAATTCAGGCGGAACTTCCGTCTCCTTAAACCGCTGGCGAAGGTTATCGCGCCAGCGTGGGAGATCGTCGGTCATCGCCTTTTTGAGCCTGGGGAATTTTTCAAAGAAAGCCGCCAGCTGCGGAGAGGCCAGAAGGGTAATGACTACCTCTTCAATCAACCCTTCCTCGCTGACTGCCAGCATCACGTTGAGCGTGTCCAGCGTTAGCATTGACGCGCCTGTTTGATCTGCGCGCTGACGTCCTGCAGGCTGGCTTCGATACGACCTAACCAGTCGCTATGAATAAAGAGGCATTTTTGCTGCTCGCTGAAGCGCGTGTGCTGCTGGTGCCATTCCGTATCCAGCGCTTCCAGCTGCTGCTTGATCTCTTCCGGCACGCTATCCGAAGCGGTGCCCGGCAGCGCCAGACGCGAACCTTGCAGGCTGACATCGCGGATCACCAGATGCTGGCTGCTATCCACTTCCATCGTCAGCGGCTGGGCAAAACCAATACCGTTGAGTTTGCCGCGGATCTCACCGCCCTTATCGAGCCACTGCGCCAGCGTTTCGCGCTCAATCGTAATGTGGACCACCTGCATATCGTGCAGTTTGAGCGGCTGCTGGAGCAGCAGCGTGAGCGTCGTACCAGTCAGATCGGCAGGAAGCTCATAGTGCGGTTTGCGGGCGAACATGCCGCCAAGGCGATTCACTTTCAGCGCGGTTTTATCACTTTGCTGCTGCTGAAGCTGGATGCGCCGCTGGGCAATCGCCCCCAGTTGGTTGAGCATCGCCTGCTGCCCCCAGGCGTGTCCGGTCATCAATATTTCAAGCTGCTGCTGCATCAAATTCATCCCTTCGGCATCGTGCCACAGACAGTCTTTTAGCAGGATGAGATCGATTGGCGCAACGGCATCACGACCGCTGAACAAGGCGCTGGCCTGCAACAGACGGATCGCTTTTTTCCAGCGACGGTCAGAGACGTAAGGTGCAGCAGGCAGCAAATCAAGCTGTTGGCGCAGCATGAAGATCAGCTCAAAGACCGCGTCGGGCAGGGTGATTTTGCCGATGTCCTGTTGCCACTGGTGATACTCCTCATCGGTGACCTGCAGCGAAGCAGACACCGGATTCTCGTTCTCATCCTGCTGGCTTATCAGCAGGGAGCGGAAATTTGATTTATCCTGCACTTTGTCCAGCCACAGGCGGATCAACATGCGGTCATACAGCGCTTCCAGGCTGCTGTCGGCTTCAGGCAGTTCGTTGGAGGCCGCCACCAGCAGGCGCATCGGGATTTTCTCTTCGCTGGCACCGTTGCGGAACCGGCGTTCGTTAATCGCCGTCAGCAGGGTGTTCAGAATAGCCGGCCCTGCTTTCCAGATCTCATCAAGAAAGACAATTTCAGCCTCTGGCAGATACCCCGCCGTCAAACGCTCATAGCGCCCTTCATCTTTCAGCGCCTGAATGGAGAGCGGGCCAAACACTTCTTCGGGGGTGGAAAAGCGGGTCATGAGATATTCGAAGGCGCGGGCGTTCTGAAAAGCAAACTTGAGCCTGCGGGCAATCAGGCTTTTGGCAATGCCCGGTGGACCCAGCAAAAACACGCTTTCACCGCTCAATGCCGCCAGTAGACAGAGGCGAATGGCGTGGCTACGCTCGTAAAGGCCTTTCTCCAGCGCGCTGCTAAGGCGGGAAATTCTTTCTGCTAATAAGTGTGAGTGAGCCATAATAGTTTTGCATCCTTTCGCCGTCGTGGCGGCCAATTGAAGCGAGTATAGACGTTTCGGTCAGGGCTGGTAATAGACTGAAGTGCGGCGCAATTTACTTTGCGCTACATTAATGCGGTTGCATTTAGGGGTACGATTTTGCAGTGAATCGTGCATACTGTGCGCTTTTTGTGGGCCAAGGGACTAGGCACACATTTGTTATTTAAACGAAAAGACTAGTCTATGAGCACTGATAATAAGCAATCGTTACCCGCAATTACGCTTGCGGCGATCGGGGTTGTCTATGGTGATATCGCCCCCAGCCCGCTATATACGCTTCGTGAATGTTTGTCCGGCCAGTTTGGGTTTGGTGTTGAACGCGATGCCGTTTTTGGCTTCCTGTCACTCATCTTCTGGCTGCTGATTCTGGTCGTTTCCGTTAAATATCTCTCTTTCGTCATGCGTGCAGATAACGCGGGCGAAGGCGGTATCCTGACGCTGATGTCCCTTGCCGGACGCAATACTTCTGCCAGAATGACGTCGGTGCTCGTGATCATCGGCCTGATTGGCGGCAGTTTCTTCTACGGGGAAGTGGTGATAACGCCCGCTATTTCGGTGCTCTCGGCGATAGAGGGGCTTGAAATTATCGCGCCACAGCTCGAAACATGGGTGGTTCCGCTGGCCATTATCGTTCTGACGCTGCTGTTTGTGATCCAAAAGCACGGTACCGGGCTGGTGGGGAAACTGTTTGCGCCGATTATGCTGGCCTGGTTCCTGATCCTGGCTGCGCTTGGATTGCGCAGCATTATCGCGAACCCGGAAGTGCTGCATGCGCTGAACCCTTACTGGGCGGTACATTTCTTCCTCGAATATAAAGTGGTTTCCTTCGTGGCGCTGGGTGCCGTCGTGCTCTCCATTACCGGTGTGGAAGCGCTGTCTGCTGACATGGGGCACTTCGGGAAACTGCCTATCCGCGTGGCATGGTTTATTGTGGTGCTGCCGTCGCTGGTGCTGAACTACTTCGGCCAGGGCGCACTGCTGCTTACAAACCCAGAGGCGATTAAGAACCCGTTCTTCCTGCTGGCGCCGGACTGGGCGCTGGTGCCGATGCTGATCCTGGCGACGCTGGCGACCGTCATTGCCTCTCAGGCGGTGATTTCTGGCGTGTTTTCTCTGACGCGCCAGGCCGTGCGCCTGGGTTATCTCTCACCGATGCGCATCATCCATACCTCGGAGATGGAGTCCGGCCAGATCTACATTCCTTTCATTAACTGGCTGCTCTATTTTGCGGTGGTGATCGTCATCGTTAGCTTCGAGCACTCCAGTAACCTGGCGGCGGCGTACGGTATTGCCGTGACCGGTACGATGGTGCTGACCTCGATTCTCTCCACCACGGTGGCGTACCGTAACTGGCACTGGAATAAACTCCTCGTGGCGATGATTCTTGTGGGCTTCCTGTGCATCGACGTGCCGCTGTTCTCTGCGAACCTCGACAAGATAGTGTCCGGTGGCTGGCTGCCGCTGACGCTGGGTCTGGTGATGTTCATTGTCATGACCACCTGGAAAAGCGAGCGTTTCCGCCTGCTGCGCCGCATGCACGAGCACGGGAATTCTCTGGAGGCGATGATCGCTTCTCTGGAGAAATCCCCGCCGGTGCGCGTGCCGGGTACCGCGGTATATATGTCTCGAGCATTGAACGTGATTCCGTTCGCGCTGATGCATAACCTCAAGCACAACAAAGTGCTGCACGAGCGGGTGATCCTGCTGACGCTGCGCACCGAGGATGCGCCGTATGTCCACAACGTGCGCCGCGTGCAGATTGAGCAGCTGTCGCCAACCTTCTGGCGCGTGGTGGCAAGCTACGGCTGGCGCGAAACGCCAAACGTGGAAGAGGTGTTCCACCGCTGCGGTCTGGAAGGGCTGAGCTGCCGGATGATGGAGACGTCGTTCTTTATGTCGCACGAGTCGCTAATCATCGGCAAGCGCCCGTGGTATCTGCGCCTGCGTGGCAAGCTGTACCTCATCCTGCAGCGTAACGCCCTGCGCGCGCCTGACCAGTTTGAGATCCCGCCTAACCGCGTGATTGAACTGGGAACGCAGGTCGAGATCTAATCCCTGCTGAAAATGCCGGGTGGCGCTTCGCTTACCCGGCCTACTCACACTCAATATCCCCGCCTAAATTTGCTTTACATTTCACTTAGCGAAACGTTTCGCCGTCGATCACAAATCTGTTACGTCATGATGGTTTTCTGAACACTCTTGCGTCTACACTATTTTTAGCGAAACGTTTCGCTAGTGGAGCAAGAAAATGAAGAAAGGCACGGTTCTCAACTCAGAAATCTCATCGGTTATTTCCCGTCTTGGGCATACCGATACGCTGGTGGTTTGCGATGCAGGCTTACCGGTTCCGCGCAGCACAACCCGTATCGATATGGCGTTAACGCAGGGTGTTCCTTCGTTTATGCAGGTACTGGAAGTCGTGACGGCGGAGATGCAGGTTGAGGCAGCCATTCTCGCGGCGGAAATCAAACAACATAATCCGCAACTCCACGAAACGTTGCTCGGCCACATTGAGCAACTGCAACAACACCAGGGAAACACCATAGAAATTCGTTACACGACGCACGAACAGTTCAAACAACAAACCGCAGACAGTCAGGCGGTGATTCGCAGCGGGGAGTGTTCCCCGTATGCGAATATCATTCTCTGTGCTGGCGTCACCTTCTGAGGCCATCATGGACGCATTACTGCAACTCAAAGGGATCGATAAGTCGTTCCCGGGCGTAAAAGCCCTCTCCGGTGCGGCGCTGAACGTCTACGCCGGGCGCGTCATGGCGCTGGTGGGCGAGAACGGTGCCGGCAAATCCACCATGATGAAAGTGCTGACAGGTATCTATCAACGCGATGCCGGTTCACTCGTCTGGCTGGGGAAAGAGACCACCTTCAATGGCCCGAAATCCTCTCAGGAAGCGGGCATCGGTATTATCCATCAGGAACTGAACCTGATCCCGCAGCTCACCATTGCGGAGAACATCTTTCTCGGCCGCGAATTTGTTAACCGGTTCGGCAAAATCGACTGGAAAACCATGTATGCCGAAGCGGACAAGCTGCTGGCGAAGCTGAACCTGCGCTTTAAGAGCGACCGTCTGGTGGGCGATCTCTCGATTGGCGATCAGCAGATGGTGGAAATCGCGAAGGTACTGAGCTTTGAGTCGAAGGTCATCATTATGGATGAACCGACCGATGCCCTGACCGATACCGAAACTGAATCCCTGTTCCGCGTGATCCGCGAGCTGAAATCGCAGGGGCGCGGGATTGTCTATATCTCTCACCGTATGAAAGAGATCTTCGAAATCTGCGATGACGTCACCGTCTTCCGCGACGGGCAGTTTATTGCCGAGCGCGAAGTGGCGACGCTGACTGAAGATTCGCTTATCGAAATGATGGTGGGACGTAAGCTGGAAGATCAGTATCCACATCTGGATAAAGCGCCGGGTGAGATCCGCCTGAAGGTGGATAACCTCTGTGGTCCGGGCGTGAACGACGTGACCTTTACCCTGCGCCAGGGCGAGATCCTGGGCGTGGCGGGCCTGATGGGGGCCGGACGTACCGAGCTGATGAAAGTGTTGTACGGCGCACTGCCGCGTACCAGCGGTTATGTCACCCTCGACGGTCATGAAGTGGTCACCCGCTCTCCGCAGGATGGTCTGGCGAACGGCATCGTCTATATCTCTGAAGACCGCAAACGCGACGGCCTGGTGCTGGGCATGTCGGTAAAAGAGAACATGTCCCTGACCGCGCTGCGCTATTTCAGCCGTAGCGGCGGTAGCCTGAATCATAAAGATGAGCAGCAGGCGGTGAGCGATTTTATCCGTCTCTTTAACGTTAAAACCCCGTCGATGGAGCAGGCGATAGGCCTGTTATCCGGCGGGAATCAGCAAAAAGTAGCGATTGCGCGCGGGCTGATGACGCGCCCGAAAGTGTTGATCCTCGACGAGCCAACCCGCGGCGTGGACGTGGGCGCGAAGAAAGAGATCTATCAGCTGATTAACCAGTTTAAGGCCGACGGTTTGAGCATCATTCTGGTCTCTTCCGAGATGCCAGAAGTATTAGGCATGAGCGATCGCATAATCGTCATGCATGAAGGGCATCTCGGCGGTGAATTCACTCGCGAGCAGGCCACCCAGGAAGTTCTGATGGCTGCCGCTGTGGGCAAGCTTAATCGCGTGAATCAGGAGTAAGAAGATGACTACCCAGGCTGTTTCTGGTCGCCGCTATTTCACAAAGGCATGGCTGATGGAACAAAAATCGCTGATTGCCCTGCTGGTGCTGATCGCGATTGTGTCGACCATGAGCCCGAATTTCTTCACCGTTAATAACCTGTTCAATATTCTGCAGCAGACGTCGGTGAACGCCATTATGGCGGTCGGCATGACGCTGGTGATTTTGACCTCGGGTATCGATCTGTCCGTCGGTTCCCTGCTGGCGCTCACCGGTGCGATCGCCGCTTCAATTGTAGGAATTGAGGTCAACGCGCTGGTGGCCGTGGCCGCTGCCCTGGCGGCAGGCGCGGCGATTGGTGCCGTAACCGGCGTGATTGTGGCAAAAGGCCGCGTTCAGGCGTTCATCGCCACGCTGGTGATGATGCTGCTGCTGCGCGGTGTGACCATGGTGTACACCAACGGCAGCCCGGTGAATACCGGCTTTACCGATAACGCCGATCTGTTTGGCTGGTTCGGTATCGGTCGTCCGCTGGGTGTTCCTACCCCGGTCTGGATCATGGCTATCGTCTTCCTGGCGGCGTGGTACATGCTGCATCACACCCGTCTGGGCCGTTATATCTATGCGCTGGGCGGTAACGAAGCGGCAACGCGTCTGTCCGGTATCAGCGTGAATAAAGTCAAAATTATCGTTTACTCCCTGTGCGGTCTGCTGGCGTCACTGGCGGGCATCATCGAAGTGGCGCGCCTTTCTTCTGCGCAGCCGACGGCGGGTACGGGGTATGAGCTGGATGCCATTGCGGCAGTGGTTCTGGGCGGTACGAGTCTTGCGGGCGGTAAAGGTCGCATTGTTGGGACATTGATCGGCGCACTGATTCTTGGTTTCCTGAATAATGGTTTGAATTTGTTAGGTGTTTCCTCCTATTACCAGATGATCGTTAAGGCAGTGGTGATTTTGCTGGCGGTACTGGTAGACAACAAAAAACAGTAACTGACGACACTACAGGACATCTTAGATATGAACATGAAAAAACTGGCTACCCTGGTTTCTGCTGTCGCGCTGAGCGCAACCGTAAGTGCTAACGCCATGGCGAAAGATACCATCGCGCTGGTTGTCTCTACCCTGAACAACCCGTTCTTCGTCTCCCTGAAGGATGGCGCGCAGAAAGAAGCGGACAAACTGGGCTACAACCTGGTGGTGCTGGATTCACAGAACAACCCGGCGAAAGAGCTGGCGAACGTTCAGGACTTAACCGTCCGTGGCACCAAAATTCTGCTGATCAACCCAACTGATTCTGATGCCGTAGGTAACGCCGTGAAGATGGCAAACCAGGCGAAAATTCCGGTGATCACTCTGGACCGTCAGGCAACGAAAGGCGAAGTAGTGAGCCACATTGCGTCTGATAACGTGCTGGGCGGCAAAATCGCCGGTGATTACATCGCGAAGAAAGCAGGCGAAGGCGCGAAAGTTATCGAACTGCAGGGGATTGCCGGTACTTCCGCAGCCCGTGAGCGTGGTGAAGGCTTCCAGCAGGCTGTGGCGGCACACAAATTCAACGTGCTGGCGAGCCAGCCGGCAGACTTCGACCGTACTAAAGGTCTGAACGTTATGCAGAACCTGCTGACTGCGCATCCTGACGTGCAGGCCGTATTCGCGCAAAACGACGAAATGGCGTTGGGCGCGCTGCGTGCCCTGCAGACCGCAGGTAAATCTGATGTGATGGTTGTCGGATTTGACGGCACGCCGGATGGTGAAAAAGCAGTAAATGATGGCAAACTGGCTGCGACCATCGCTCAGCTGCCTGAGCAGATTGGCGCGACTGGCGTTGAAACTGCCGACAAAGTGCTGAAGGGCGAAAAAGTTCAGGCCAAATACCCGGTTGACCTGAAGCTGGTCATCAAGCAGTAAAAGGCGAATCAGGCAGTCGCTGGCTGCCTGAGGGACACCAATAAAGAAAAGTGTGGCATACGCCACCGGGTAACACCGGTGGCGCTCTCAGATGGACAACCCAACCATGAAAACCGCAGGCAACCTCGTCGTCCTTGGCAGTATCAATGCCGATCACATTCTTAACCTTGAAACCTTCCCGACACCGGGTGAAACCGTCACGGGTAACCAGTACCAGGTGGCCTTCGGCGGTAAAGGCGCAAACCAGGCCGTCGCCGCAGGACGCAGCGGGGCGAATATCGCGTTTATCGCCTGTACCGGCGATGACGATACCGGTGAGCGCGTACGCAAACAGCTGGCGAGCGACAACATTGATGTTTTGCCAGTAAGCGTAGTCGAAGGGGAATCTACGGGCGTGGCGCTGATTTTCGTCAACGCGGAAGGTGAGAATGTCATCGGTATTCATGCTGGCGCTAACGCTGCGCTGACAACGGAGCGTGTAGAAGCGCAACGTGCAATCATTAGCGGAGCCGACGCCCTGCTGATGCAGCTGGAGTCACCGGTTGAAAGCGTGTTGGCTGCCGCCAAAATTGCTCATGAAAATCATACCACTGTCGTACTTAACCCGGCTCCAGCCCGTGTATTATCAGACGAGCTGCTGGCGCTGGTGGACATCATTACGCCGAACGAAACCGAAGCCGAAAAGCTGACGGGCATCCGCGTAGAAAATGATGGCGATGCCGCGCGAGCCGCGGGTGCACTGCATGATAAAGGCATCGGCACCGTGATTATCACCCTTGGTAGCCGCGGGGTGTGGGTAAGTGCCAATGGCGAAGGCCGCCGCGTGCCGGGCTTTAAGGTTAAAGCCATCGATACCATTGCGGCGGGAGATACCTTTAACGGTGCGCTGGTGACGGCGCTGCTGGAAGGGAGAGCAATGGATGAGGCCATCCGCTTCGCACATGCCGCCGCCGCGATTGCGGTGACGCGTAAGGGGGCCCAGCCTTCCGTTCCGTGGCGTAAAGAGATCGATGAATTTTTAAGTCAGCAGGGGTAACGCTTGGCCACAATGAAAGATGTCGCCCGCATGGCGGGCGTTTCTACCTCGACGGTCTCTCACGTCATCAATAACGATCGCTTCGTCAGCGAGGCGATCCGGGAAAAAGTCGACGCGGCGATAAAAGAACTCAACTATGCGCCGTCGGCGCTGGCGCGCAGCCTCAAACTTAACCAGACGCGCACCATCGGTATGCTGATCACCGCCAGTACCAACCCTTTTTATTCTGAACTTGTACGCGGCGTGGAGCGCAGCTGCTTCGAGCGTGGCTATAGCCTGGTGCTGTGCAATACCGAAGGCGATGAGCAGCGCATGAACCGCAACCTGGAAACGCTGATGCAAAAACGCGTCGACGGGCTACTGCTGCTTTGCACCGAAACGCACCAGCCCTCGAAAGAGATTATCCAGCGTTATCCTTCTATCCCAACGGTGATGATGGACTGGGCGCCGTTCGATGGCACCAGCGATCTGATTCAGGATAACTCCCTGCTGGGCGGCGATATGGCGACTCAGCACCTGATTGATAAAGGCCATACTCGCATTGCCTGTATTACGGGGCCGCTGGATAAAACTCCGGCGCGTTTGCGTCTGGAAGGGTATCTCTCTGCCATGGAACGGGCGGGGCTTGCCATTCCTGATGGCTATCGGATCACCGGTGACTTTGAGTTCAACGGCGGTTTCGAGGCGATGCAGAAATTGCTGGCGCAAAACCCGCGCCCGCAGGCGGTGTTTATTGGTAATGACGCGATGGCGTTTGGTGCCTCCCAGGCGTTGTATCAGGCGGGGCTACGCGTGCCGGACGATATGGCGGTGATTGGCTACGACGATATCGAACTGGCCAGCTACATGACGCCGCCGCTGACCACGATCCATCAGCCAAAAGATGAACTGGGCGAGCTGGCCATCGATGTGTTGATCCACAGGATGGCGCAGCCCTCGCTGCAGCAGCAACGTCTGCAGCTTACTCCTGTTCTGATGGAACGCGGTTCGGTTTAGCTTTCTCTTTGTGGCGTTCTTTAATCAGGTTTCGGCCGTCTTTCGGTTTTAACAGCATAAAGACCAGTGCCGACACCACGGTGAGTGCGCCCATGGTAATAAAGGTATAGTGGAACTGCTCAACGGTATTCGCGCTGTCGAAGCCTTCATAAAACCGCAGCACCGCCGCACTCACGGCAACGCCCAGACTTATCGATAATTGCTGTGTGACGGCCAGCACGCTGTTGCCGCTGCTGGCGTTCTCGTCAGTCAGGTCGGCGAGGGTGATAGTGTTCATCGACGTGAACTGCGTCGACATCGCCATGCCCAGCACAAACAGCGGCAGGATCAGCATCCAGACCGGCAACGCGGCGGACTGTAATGAGAACTGCGCAATCATCAGCCCGATAAACACCGTCACCCCAACCAGCGTCTTACGATAGCCAAACCAGCGCAGCACCTGCGTGACGGTTGATTTTGCCAGGATCGAACCCATCGCCGTGGGGGCCATCATGCAACCAGCAATCAGGGCCGGGTAGCCGAAACCGACCTGCAGCATCAATGGCATCAGGAACGGTACGCAACCCGTCCCCAGACGTGATGCAATGTTGCCTGCTATCCCTACGGAAAACGTTCGGGTGTTAAAGAGCCCCAGGGAGATTAACGGTGTCGGGTGACGGCGCGCGTGACGTATATAAAGAAGGAATAACAGAATACCGCCGAGGATAACGGAGAGTGCCATCCACGTCGCGACGATCTTCTCGCCAAATAGCTCCATCCCGCTGGAGAACAGCACCAGGCTCAGGCCAAACAGGAAAAAGCCTCCCATGTCGAAGCTGCGTCTTGGCGTGGTGAAGTCCGGCATATATTTGCGGGCATAAAACAGGCCCGCCACACCAATCGGAATATTAATCAGGAAGATCCAGTGCCAGCTTGCCCAGGTGACAAACACCCCACCGAGTACCGGACCCAGTATCGGGCCGACAAGACCTGGCATAGTGACGAAATTCAGCACCGGGAGTAATTCGCTGCGCGGATAGGCTCGCAATAAAGCCAGACGCGCGACGGGCATCATCATCGCGCCGCCGATCCCCTGAAGCACGCGGAAGATAACCAGCTCCGTGAGGGAGGTTGAGAGCGCGCAGGCCAGAGAGCCGAGCGTGAAAAGCGTCACGGCCAGCATGAATATCTTACGGGTGCCGAAACGGTCAGCCAGCCACCCGCTCACGGGGATCAGCATCGCGACCGTCAGGGTGTAACTGATGATAGCGGACTGCATCGCCAGTGGGGAACGGTTGAGGCTTTGGGCTATCGCGGGAAGTGCGGTGTTAAGGATAGTGGCATCCAGTGCCTGCATAAAAAACGCCATGGCTGCAATCCACGGCAATCCGGCCATGCTGCGCGCTTTTTTCTTTGTCATTTAGTCACCTGCTGGTGGGTGGGTGCGGCCAGCAATGTCTGACACGCGCTCAGGGCCCGCTGCCCGTCGCTCTCCTGAATGGCGTCTACAATTGCCTGGTGCAGCTCCAGCTTCACCACTTCATCCTGGGTAATAGAGGTAAAGTAAGTGTGGTACACCGAATGGAATAATGAAGCAAAGGAGGTCAGGAATGGATTGGCGCTCATCGTATAAATATGTTCATGCCAGGCCATGTCGACTTCAACCCAGCGTTCGCGGTTAAAGTGTTTTTTCAGGTAGGCCATCTCTGCCATTAAGGTATTAAGCTGGGCTTTTTGTTCGGCAGTTCCGAGCGTGGCGGCGAGCAGACACGCCTGAGGTTCGAGGCTGCTGCGCATCACAAGAAAATGATCGACGACCTGATGGAAATTATCTTCAGTCATCCACCAGGAGAGTAGTTCCTGATCGAGGAAGTTCCAGTTTGCCTGAGGCATCACTCGCGTGCCAATGCGCGGACGCGGAAGCACCATGCCTTTTGCCGTTAACGTTTTCACAGCTTCGCGAACGGCTGTGCGGCTAACCCCAAACTGTTCTCCCAGTTCAATTTCGCCCGGCAGGATGCTACCCGGGGCATATTTACCCGCTAAAATCAGCTGAGCCAGCTTCTCTGCCAGTACATATGACAGGTTTTTTTGTGCTGCCAGCTGTTGTGCGCTTAAGGGCATCGCTTTTATTCCTTAATGATTCATGCTGATAAGTATGCCACCTCGGGTGTGATTGTGGTTGCAGATACATCAAATAGAACAATTTGTAGCTTGATTTCACCTGCATTGGTGAAAAAAAGCACGGACAGAAACTTTTTTTAAATTTCCTCTTGTCACCTCAGAATAACTCCCTATAATGCGCCTCCAC
>NZ_AEXB01000006.1 GCF_000211415.1 Enterobacter mori LMG 25706
CAACGCGGCTTTCGCTCACCGTTGCGAGGTGGCGTATATTACGCTTTCCTCTTTCAGAGTCAACCCGTTATTTCAGGATTTTTTCTCTTCAACCGACCCGATTGTTTGTGAAGTGATTCACATGTTCCGTGTCGATGGAGGCGCATTATAGGGAGTTCTCCGCAGGCCGCAACCGCTAAATGACAGAAAAATGACTGACTGCTGCATTACACAGCAAAACCCCGCCTTATACCTTTTTACACACAGACTTATCCACAATGATGCGAAAAAGTGAAAATGTGCGAGCGTTGCGCAAACGTTTTCGTTAGAATGCTCGCGCTTAACAAGGATGCCCCGTCAGGTGTGTTAGATGAGTTTTTCGCAGGAAAATTCATCTAACGCTCTCTGTAATCGTGAAATCCAGGGGATTTACCATGCAACAACGTCGTCCAGTCCGCCGCGCTCTGCTCAGTGTTTCTGATAAAGCCGGTATCGTCGAATTCGCTCAGGCACTTTCTGCACGTGGCGTAGAGCTGCTTTCTACAGGCGGTACCGCTCGCCTGTTAGCAGATAAAGGTCTGCCGGTAACCGAAGTGTCCGATTACACCGGTTTCCCGGAAATGATGGATGGACGCGTCAAAACCCTGCACCCGAAAGTGCACGGCGGCATTCTTGGTCGTCGCGGTCAGGATGACGATATTATGAAACAGCATGACATCGCGCCAATCGACATGGTGGTTGTTAACCTCTACCCGTTTGCCCAGACCGTTGCCCGCGAAGGCTGTTCTCTGGAAGATGCCGTAGAGAATATTGATATCGGCGGCCCAACCATGGTGCGCTCCGCGGCCAAGAACCATAAAGATGTGGCCATCGTCGTAAAGAGCAGCGATTACGAAACCATTATTAATGAGATGGATGCCAACGAAGGGTCACTGACGCTTGCAACGCGTTTCGACCTCGCCATCAAAGCCTTCGAACACACCGCCGCGTATGACAGCATGATCGCCAACTACTTCGGTAGCCTGGTACCGGCTTACCACGGTGAAAGCAAAGATCCTTCTGGCCGCTTCCCGCGCACCCTGAATCTGAACTTCATTAAGAAGCAGGATATGCGCTACGGCGAGAACAGCCACCAGCAGGCTGCCTTCTATATAGAAGAAGAGGTAAAAGAAGCCTCTGTTGCGACTGCCCACCAGGTTCAGGGCAAAGCGCTCTCCTATAACAACATTGCCGACACCGACGCCGCGCTGGAATGCGTGAAAGAGTTCAGCGAGCCAGCCTGCGTTATCGTTAAGCACGCCAACCCATGCGGCGTCGCGGTAAGCACCTCTATTCTGGATGCCTACGATCGCGCCTACAAAACCGACCCGACCTCCGCATTCGGCGGCATTATCGCCTTCAACCGCGAGCTGGATGCTGAAACCGCACAGGCCATCATCTCCCGTCAGTTCGTTGAAGTGATCATCGCGCCATCCGCATCCGAAGAAGCGCTGAAAATCACTGCGGCAAAACAGAACGTACGCGTACTGGTTTGCGGCCAGTGGGCAGAACGCGTGCCAGGCCTGGACTTCAAGCGCGTGAACGGCGGTCTGCTGGTTCAGGATCGCGATCTGGGTATGGTGACAGAAGCCGACCTGCGCGTGGTGACCAAACGTCAGCCGAGCGAACAGGAGCTGCGTGACGCGCTGTTCTGCTGGAAGGTCGCTAAGTTCGTCAAATCCAATGCCATCGTCTACGCGAAAGAGAACATGACCATTGGGATAGGTGCTGGCCAGATGAGCCGCGTCTACTCCGCGAAAATTGCGGGTATTAAAGCAGGCGACGAAGGACTGGAAGTAAAAGGCTCCGCCATGGCTTCTGACGCCTTCTTCCCGTTCCGCGACGGTATCGACGCGGCAGCCGCTGTAGGGATCACCTGCGTGATCCAGCCTGGCGGCTCAATCCGCGACGACGAAGTGATTGCCGCCGCCGACGAACACGGCATCGCGATGATCTTCACCGATATGCGCCACTTCCGTCATTAATTCCCGGAGCAGAAAATGAAAGTATTAGTCATTGGTAACGGCGGGCGCGAGCACGCTCTGGCGTGGAAAGCGGCGCAGCCTCCGCTCGTGAAAACGGTCTTCGTGGCGCCGGGCAACGCCGGTACCGCACTGGAACCCGCGCTGCAGAATGTGGCTATCGGCGTGACCGACATTCCGGCGCTGCTGAGCTTTGCCCAGAACGAGAAAATCGATCTGACGATTGTGGGCCCGGAAGCCCCTCTGGTGATTGGCGTCGTTGATGCGTTCCGCGCGGCAGGTCTGACAATCTTCGGCCCAACGGAAGGTGCTGCACAGCTGGAAGGCTCCAAAGCCTTCACCAAAGATTTCCTCGCACGTCACAATATCCCGACGGCGGAATACCAGAACTTCACAGAGGTGGAGCCCGCTCTGGCGTACCTGCGTGAGAAAGGCGCACCGATTGTCATTAAGGCCGACGGCCTGGCTGCCGGTAAAGGCGTGATCGTGGCGATGACCCTCGAAGAAGCAGAATCCGCGGTTCAGGATATGCTGGCAGGCAACGCTTTTGGCGATGCGGGCCACCGCATCGTGATCGAAGAGTTCCTCGACGGCGAAGAAGCGAGCTTTATCGTGATGGTCGACGGCGAGCACGTTATGCCGATGGCCACCAGCCAGGACCATAAGCGCGTGGGCACTGGTGATTCCGGCCCGAATACCGGCGGGATGGGTGCCTACTCCCCTGCTCCGGTAGTGACTGACGAAGTACATCAGCGCACCATGGATCGCGTCATCTGGCCTACCGTGAAAGGGATGGCGGCGGAAGGCAACACCTACACCGGTTTCCTTTACGCAGGTCTGATGATCGACAAGCAGGGCAACCCGAAGGTTATCGAATTTAACTGCCGCTTTGGCGATCCGGAAACGCAGCCCATCATGCTGCGCATGAAATCCGATCTGGTGGATCTGTGTCTGGCGGCCTGCGAAGGCAAGCTCGACGAGAAAACCTCAGAGTGGGACGAGCGCGCGTCCCTGGGTGTGGTGATTGCTGCGGGGGGTTACCCTAGCAACTACAACACCGGGGATGAGATCCACGGCTTACCGCTGGAAGAGATTGAAGGCGCGAAGGTATTCCACGCCGGAACGAAGCTGGCTGATGATGACCGCGTCCTCACCAACGGCGGACGCGTGCTGTGTGCGACCGCGCTGGGCCATACCGTTGCAGAAGCGCAGAAGCGTGCCTATACGCTGATGGCGGATATCCACTGGAACGGTAGCTTTAGCCGTCAGGATATCGGCTATCGCGCGATTGCGCGTGAGCAGGGCGAGTAATTTCACACCCTCACCCTAACCCTCTCCCTTTGGGAGAGGGGATTTACGTCAGAAACTCTTCTCTGTCGGCTGCCAGGTACAGAAGTCTTCGTTCGCCACCAGCAGCAGCTGAGAGCCTTCCGGCGCTTCCAGCCACGCCACACTCACTTCCATTGATGAATGACGCTGACGGCGTTGAATGTGCTCGGTTGCCCAGGATTCGAGCTCAGGCTTGACCGTCTGCCCTTCACAGGTTGTCACCGTCCCATCGGCATGCCAGCGCCCCTGGCGCAGCACAACGCGTCCCAGACGAAGCGCATCGCTGGTCTGGCGGATTTGTTCAGCGCGATAGCGGTAGAGGGCGATTTGATCGCTGGAAAGCTGCTGTTTTTGACCGCTGACTTCACGCTGCATAAAGCTCAGCTCGCCATGGTCGTCAAAACGTACTTTCACGTGTTCGGGGGTCTTGCTGTAGATATTCAGTTCAATCAGCGACAGGTCATCTCCCTGCCAGCGATATTCCGCCGTCGATGTATTGCCATTATGCCACGGGCTGAAGGCAGAAAGCAGATGCACTTCGCCGCCGGAATCTTTGCGCCAGATCCTGACCGCGCCCTGGTTGTCCGCGTAACCGCTGGCGGTAAACGGAGGGAGGGAGGAATCGTGGCTACAGGCTGACAGCAACAGCACGCCTGCCAGCGCGAGCGTTCCACGCCAGAATGACAAAAGGGGCGTTGCCGCCCCTTCGTTAAAACTGTTCACTGCCACGCGTCTTACTTAACTGCGTCTTTCAGTGCTTTACCAGAAACAAATGCCGGCACGTTAGCTGCGGCGATTTTGATTTCTTTACCGGTCTGCGGGTTGCGGCCAGTACGCTCAGCGCGGTGGTTCACTTTGAAGGTACCGAAACCAACCAGTTGTACAGCATCGCCTTCTTTCAGAGACTCAGTAATAGCAGCCAGGGTAGATTCCAGAGCAGCTTTAGCCTGCACTTTAGACAGATCAGCCTTGTCCGCAATTACATCAATCAGTTGAGTCTTGTTCATAAGTTATCCTTTCAATGTGTTTATCGCTTGCTAAGCATCGAGTGCGACGAAAATGCCAAAAAAGCACTCTCCTGCATACACGCACCGATAGCCACTTTTTTTCGCCCCCCAAATGTAGACCAGACGGGGGGCAGAAGGGAAGAGTCGAGGAGCGACAAAACAGGCGTTAAATCACGTTTTGTTGTCTCATTGGTTAAAAATTATACCAATATTGCTCTCACCGGCCTCACGTAAGTCCGCGCGCAGCCCTTTTATCAGCTCGATATCGCGTTCTTCGCACTCTGCCAGCAGGCGGAAAATTTCCCACTGGATGTCCCATTCCTGTTCAACCGCCGGGTTGGCACGCAGCTCTTCGTCGGTCATTTCGCGACCTTCCTGGGTCATTTCGAGCATCGCGACGGTCGTAATGGACGCTTTACTGACTTCGATGGCGTGCTCCAGCGCTTCACCACTCAGGCGGGAGTGGATCAGCTCACTTAACGCCACGCAGGCATCAATCGCCGGGTAGACACCGTACAGGTCAAAATCATCCGCAGCGGGGATCGCCTCTTCCAGCTTTTCCAGCTGGGAGTCAAAATTCACCTTCGCGTCTTTTACCGTCAGCGTTTCCCAGATTAAATCCAGGATACGACGATAAATCTGGCCTTCGCCAAACGCTGTCTGCTTGCAGAACGCGGCATAGTTGGGATACATGCGCTCGCACAGGCAAGCCATAAAGGTCACGTGCTGCCAGCTTTCCAGCTTCTCAAGGCGCAGATGAATCGGGTTTTGTAACATGATGATGTCTCGAATCGAAAATTAGCCGCAGTTTACCTGAATCACGGCTGAATTTCCTGCCAACGAATGAATGCCGGACGCGAGGAAGCGACAGCATCTGCCCAGCGCGTCGGCTCCGGTAAGCGGTAGCCCTTCATGCAGCGCTGTACCCACGCCAGGGCGCTGTCCATGCTCACCCGGTGACCGGTGGCGATAAAGAGCGGGTTACAGCGCGCCTTGCTGCGCCAGACCCACGCTAACTGCTCGCCTTTATGGATAAGCGGCGCCAGCGCGCCCGGCTCGGCGGAAAGAGGTTCAAACGCGCCGCACAGGCGTTTCTTGGCGACGCCGATGGTCGGCACATCCACCAGCAGCCCAAAGTGGCTGGCAACGCCTAAACGGCGCGGGTGTGAAATACCGTGTCCATCAACAAACAGCAGGTCAGGTTTTTGCGAGAGTTGCTCCCACGCTGCCAGCAGCGCGGGATATTCGCGAAAGGAGAGAAAGCCCGGAATGTACGGCATGGTGGTCGCGATACGCGCCACCTTGTACTCCACCAGCTCAAGCGAAGGGTATTTCAGCACCACCATCGCCGCTCGCGTCACTTCCCCACCCTGCTCGAATCCGACGTCCGCTCCGCCAATGTACTGCGGGGGATCCTTATCCAGACGATCCTCGCGGATCACCGATGAAGCCAGTTCGATTTGTTGAGCGCGTAGCGACGCGAGATCCATAACCACTCCTTACTTGTGATACTGGGCAGAAAGCCGATGCACCGCCTCCACAAATACGCCAGCGTGTTCTGGCGGCACATCCTGATGAATGCCGTGGCCGAGGTTAAAGACGTGGCCTTCACCCTGACCGAAACCAGACAGTATAGTCGACACTTCTTCTTCAATGCGGGCGGGCTGAGCATAGAGCATGGAGGGATCCATATTACCCTGCAGCGCTACTTTGTCGCCCACGCGACGGCGCGCATCGGCGATATCGGTGGTCCAGTCGAGGCCCAGCGCGTCACAGCCGGTCGCCGCCATCGCTTCCAGCCACTGACCGCCACCTTTGGTGAACAGCGTCACCGGCACGCGGCGGCCTTCATTTTCCCGCAGCAGGCCGTCGACGATTTTGTGCATGTAATACAGGGAGAACTGCTGATAATCGCGTCCGGTCAGCACGCCGCCCCAGGTATCGAAAATCATCACCGACTGCGCACCGGCTTTAATCTGCGCGTTCAGATAGAGCGTGACGCTCTTTGCCAGCTTGTCGAGCAGCGCATGCAGCGCCAGCGGCTCGGCGTACATCATCTTTTTAATCATGGTGAAGGCCTTGCTGCTGCCCCCTTCCACCATATAGGTCGCCAGCGTCCACGGGCTGCCGGAGAAGCCAATCAGCGGCACTTCACCTTTAAGCTCGCGGCGGATGGTGCGTACGGCGTTCATCACGTAGCCCAGCTCGCCTTCCGGATCGGGGATCGGCAGCTTATCAACGTCGGCTTTGCTTTTGATTGGGGAGGTGAAACGCGGACCTTCACCGGTTTCGAAGTACAGGCCAAGGCCCATCGCATCCGGAATGGTCAGAATATCCGAGAAGAGGATCGCTGCATCCAGCGGGAAGCGGCGCAGCGGCTGGAGCGTCACTTCACAGGCCAGCTCGGCGTTTTTGCACAGCGACATAAAATCGCCCGCCTGCGCGCGCGTGGCTTTGTACTCTGGCAGATAGCGTCCCGCCTGGCGCATCATCCACACTGGGGTGACATCAACGGGCTGGCGCAGCAGCGCACGCAGATAACGATCGTTCTTCAGTTCGGTCATTTTTGCAGTTCCTTAAGCGTCATGGCCTCAGTGTAACACTACTCATACTCGGCCCGACACATCGCCACGGTATCTTCTATCAGCCGACGCGCCACGGTGCCCGGCGGAGGCAACAGCGGTAAATCGTCATAGCGATACCAGTTCGCTTCCAGCAGCTCTTTCTGATCGATAACGATCTCGCCGCTATCGTATTCCGCCATAAACGCGGTCATCAGCGACATCGGGAACGGCCAGGGCTGGGAGGTGACGTAGCGCAGGTTCTTCACCTTAATACTGCTCTCTTCCATCACCTCGCGCGCCACCGCCTGCTCCAGCGTTTCGCCTACTTCGACGAACCCGGCCAGTACGGTGTGAATGCCGTTGCGATGACGAGTATGCTGCGCCAGCAGGATGGAATCCTCCCGACGGATAGCGACGATAATGCAGGGTGCAATCTGAGGATAGTAGCGCTCGCGGCAGTGGCTGCAGAGCATCGCCCACTCGGTTTTGCTCGGGTGCATGGTATGACCGCAGTAGCCGCAGTATTTATGCGAGCGGTAAAACTCCGCCAGCTGCACGCCGCGCCCCGCCAGCTGGAACAGCCCAACATCCTGATCCAGCACCTGCCGCACAGACCCCATATCCTGGCGACGCGCCTGTTGGATCAACCACACCGGCTCGCCCTGCCACTCGCCGATCCACAGCGCGGTTTGTCCGACAAGATCGAACGTTTCCGCCGTGCCATGTGGGATTTCCCCGGCGGGCAGCCCTCATTTTTGTTCGTGACTGACGATCCACCAACCCAGATCTGATTTTTCAATAATACGATCCATATCTATTGCACTACCTTCGCTTCACTGACATGTTGTTAGCATTGTGGTTACATTTTGGATAAGCAGATTCAATCCTAAACCTTGCGGAGTCGACCATGTTAAACCAGCTAGAAAGCCTGACTGAGCGCGTTAGAGGAAGTAACAAACTGGTGGATCGCTGGCTGCATGTGCGCAAGCATCTACTCGTGGCTTATTACAATCTGGTCGGTATTAAGCCTGGCAAAGAATCGTTTATGCGGCTGAATGAAAAAGCGCTGGATGATTTTTGCCAGAGCCTGGTCGACTACCTGTCCGACGGCCATTTCAATATTTATGAACGCATTATCCGCGAAATGGAAGGGACAACACCGTATTTAGCGGCCAGCAAACTCTATCCGCTGCTGGAAGCCAACACCCAGCAGATCATGGATTACTACGATTCCACGCTCGAGAACGCCATCGATCACGATAACTATCTTGAGTTTCAGCAGGCGCTGTCCGATCTCGGTGAAGCGCTGGAGGAGCGATTCACACTGGAAGATAAGCTGATCGCCCTCGTGCTGGACAATGACGTGAATACCAGCAATGAAGAGAACGTCGCGCGCCCTGCTTGAGTTATTAATCGTTAACGAGTAATTTACAACCATTCGCCCCTCTCACGAGGGGGATTTTTCTTGTCGGAGTGCCCAGTGTGAAAGCACGGGCTGAGACCGTTAATTCGGGATCCGCGGAACCTGATCAGGCTAATACCTGCGAAGGGAACAAGAGTCACACAGCTGTTGTATCGCCTGAGGGCGATCCTCTCTTGCTTCATCCGTCGTCTGACAAGCCATGTCCTTCACTTTGGAATGAGCTATGTCTACTGCAAAACTGACCCGCCGCGAACAGCGCGCACAGGCCCAACACTTCATCGACACCCTGGAAGGCACTGCTTTCCCGAACTCTAAACGAATCTACATTTCCGGCTCGCAGGCCGATATTCGCGTCCCGATGCGTGAGATCCAGCTCAGCCCGACGCTTATCGGCGGCAGCAAAGAGGATCCGCAGTTCGAAGACAACGAAGCCGTGCCGGTATACGACACCTCTGGTCCGTATGGCGATCCCGATGTGGCAATTAACGTCCAGCAGGGTCTGGCAAAGCTGCGCCAGCCGTGGATTGACGCGCGTAATGACAGCGAAGCGCTAAACGAGCAAAGCTCTGCTTACACCAAAGAACGCCTGGCCGACGACGGTTTGGACGAGCTGCGCTTTACCGGCCTGCTGACGCCAAAACGTGCTAAAGCGGGCAAATGCGTGACCCAGCTGCACTACGCGCGCCAGGGCATCGTCACGCCGGAGATGGAGTTCATCGCCATCCGTGAAAACATGGGTCGCGAGCGCATCCGCAGTGAAATACTGCGCTATCAGCATCCGGGCGAAGGCTTTGGCGCTCGCCTGCCGGAGAACATCACGCCGGAGTTTGTGCGTGACGAAGTGGCCGCCGGCCGCGCCATTATCCCCGCCAACATCAACCACCCGGAATCCGAGCCGATGATTATCGGCCGCAACTTCCTGGTGAAGGTCAACGCTAACATCGGCAACTCGGCCGTGACCTCCTCCATCGAAGAAGAGGTGGAAAAGCTGGTCTGGTCCACGCGCTGGGGTGCGGACACGGTAATGGACCTCTCCACCGGCCGCTATATTCACGAAACCCGCGAGTGGATCCTGCGTAACAGCCCGGTACCGATTGGCACCGTACCGATTTATCAGGCTCTGGAAAAGGTCAACGGCATTGCCGAAGACCTCACCTGGGAAGCCTTCCGCGACACGCTGCTGGAGCAGGCGGAACAGGGCGTGGACTACTTCACCATTCACGCGGGCGTGCTGCTGCGCTACGTGCCGATGACGGCGAAACGTCTGACCGGCATCGTCTCGCGCGGCGGTTCCATCATGGCGAAGTGGTGCCTGTCACATCATCAGGAAAACTTCCTCTACGAACACTTCCGCGAGATTTGCGAAATCTGCGCCGCGTATGATGTCTCTCTGTCGCTGGGCGACGGCCTGCGTCCTGGATCTATTCGCGACGCGAATGACGAAGCGCAGTTTGCCGAACTGCACACGCTGGGCGAGCTGACAAAAATCGCCTGGGAGTATGACGTGCAGGTGATGATTGAAGGCCCGGGCCACGTGCCGATGCAGATGATCCGCCGCAACATGACCGAAGAGCTGGAGCACTGCCACGAAGCGCCGTTCTACACGTTGGGGCCACTGACAACCGACATCGCGCCGGGCTATGACCACTTCACGTCAGGCATTGGGGCGGCGATGATCGGCTGGTTCGGCTGCGCCATGCTCTGCTACGTGACGCCGAAAGAGCACCTCGGCCTGCCTAACAAAGAGGACGTTAAGCAGGGGCTGATCACCTACAAAATTGCCGCCCACGCGGCGGATTTGGCGAAAGGCCACCCGGGCGCGCAAATCCGTGATAACGCCATGTCGAAGGCACGCTTTGAATTTCGCTGGGAAGACCAGTTCAACCTGGCGCTGGACCCGTTCACCGCGCGCGCCTATCACGACGAGACCCTGCCGCAGGAATCGGGCAAAGTCGCGCACTTCTGCTCTATGTGTGGGCCGAAGTTCTGCTCGATGAAAATCAGCCAGGAGGTGCGCGACTACGCCGCCGCGCAAACTATTGAAGTGGGTATGGCGGACATGTCAGAAACCTTCCGCGCCAAAGGCGGCGAAATCTACCTCAAAAAAGAGGAGGCGTAATGTACCAGCCCGATTTTCCCCCGGTGCCCTTCCGCTTAGGGCTTTATCCGGTGGTGGACAGCGTGGAGTGGATAGAGCGCCTGCTGAAGGCTGGCGTTCGCACCCTCCAGCTGCGCATCAAAGATAAACGCGATGACGAGGTGGAAGCCGATGTGGTTGCCGCCGTCGCGCTTGGGCGTCGACATAACGCCCGCCTGTTTATCAACGACTACTGGCGGCTGGCCGTTAAGCACCAGGCGTATGGCGTGCATCTGGGCCAGGAGGACCTGGAAACAACGGATCTGAGCGCTATCCGTGTAGCCGGGTTACGCCTTGGCGTTTCAACGCATGATGACATGGAGATCGACGTGGCGCTGGCGGCCCGTCCCTCTTACATCGCGCTGGGTCACGTCTTCCCGACGCAAACCAAGCAGATGCCCTCCGCACCGCAGGGGCTGACGCAGCTGGCGAGTCATGTTAAACGTCTGGCGGATTACCCCACCGTCGCCATCGGCGGGATCAGCCTTGAACGTGCCCCGTCGGTGCTGGATACCGGCGTCGGCAGTATCGCCGTCGTCAGCGCCATCACCCAGGCCGCTGACTGGCAGGCCGCGACCGCACAGCTGTTACAGCTGGCAGGAGCAGGCGATGAATGATCGTGATTTTATGCGCTACAGCCGTCAGATCCTGCTGGAGGATATCGCCATCGACGGGCAGCAAAAACTGCTCGCCAGCCGGGTACTGATTGTCGGTCTGGGCGGCTTAGGCGCGCCCGCCGCGCTTTATCTGGCGGGTGCGGGCGTCGGCACGCTGGTGCTTGCCGACGACGACGAGGTACATCTCAGCAATCTGCAGCGGCAAATTCTTTTCACCATGGAAGATATCGACCAGCCTAAAGCGCAGATCACCCGGCAGCGGCTGAACCAGCTTAACCCGGACATCGAGCTGATTGCCCTGCAGGAGCGGCTCGGTGGTGAACGCCTGCAGCGTGAAGTTGCCCTTGCCGACGTGGTGCTGGACTGCACGGACAATATGGCGACGCGTCAGGCGATTAACGCCGTCTGTGTGGCACATAACACGCCGCTGATCACCGCCAGCGCGGTCGGTTTCGGGGGACAGATGATGGTCCTGACGCCTCCGTGGGCGCAGGGCTGCTATCGCTGCCTGTGGCCGGACGATGCCGAGCCAGAGCGTAACTGCCGCACCGCAGGCATTCTCGGTCCAGTCGTTGGTGTGATGGGCACGCTGCAGGCACTGGAGGCCATCAAGCTGCTCAGCGGCATGGAGATGGAACGTAATACGCTGCGGCTGTTTGATGCGCGCTCAAGCGGCTGGCGTCACCTGGCCTTGCACCGCGCCAGCGGCTGCCCGGTATGCGGAGGCCGCGATGCGCATTCTGTTTAACGATGAGCCAATGAAGTGCGATGACGGACTTACCGTTGCCGTGCTGCTCGAAAGGCTACGCCAGCTCAAGCCGGGAACGGCGCTGGCGCTCAATCAACAGATCCTGCCGCGCGAGCAGTGGGAACATCAGCAGGTCAATGAAGGCGACCAGATCCTGCTGTTTCAGGTCATCGCAGGGGGCTGAAATGTTACGTATTGCCGATAAATTTTTTGATTCGCATCTGTTTACAGGAACCGGAAAATTCGCCTCGCCGCAGCTGATGGTGGATGCCATCCGTGAAAGCGGCAGCCAGCTGGTGACACTGGCGATGAAGCGCGTGGACCTTCGCCAGCATAACGATGCCATTCTTGCGCCTTTACTGGAGGCAGACGTTACGCTTTTACCGAATACCTCCGGTGCGAAAACAGCCGAAGAGGCGATTTTCGCCGCACAGCTGGCGCGTGAAGCGCTCGGCACCCGCTGGCTGAAGCTGGAAATTCACCCGGATGCGCGCTGGCTACTGCCCGACCCCATCGAAACGCTGAAAGCAGCAGAAAAGCTGGTGCAACAGGGATTTATCGTCCTGCCTTACTGCGGCGCCGATCCTGTCCTGTGTAAACGGCTGGAAGAGGTCGGCTGCGCCGCCGTCATGCCGCTGGGAGCCCCCATCGGCTCAAACCAGGGGCTGGAAACCCGGGCGATGCTGGAGATCATCATCGAACAGGCCACCGTGCCCGTGGTCGTGGATGCGGGCATTGGCGTACCAAGCCATGCCGCGCAGGCGCTGGAGATGGGTGCCGACGCGGTGCTGGTGAACACGGCAATTGCGGTGGCTGACGATCCGGTCACGATGGCGCGCGCGTTTCGCCTGGCGGTGGAGTCAGGTTTGCTGGCACGGCAGTCTGGCCCCGGCTCCCGCAGTGTTCAGGCGCAGGCCACCAGCCCGCTGACCGGTTTCCTGGAGGCACTCTGATGACCACGTTTACCGATCGCTGGCGGCAGATCCACTGGGACGATATTGCCCTGCGCATCAACAGCAAAACGGCTGCGGATGTCGAGCGTGCGTTAAACGCGCGTCATCCGACCCGCGAAGACATGATGGCCCTGCTTTCACCGGCGGCCAGCGCCTACCTTGAGCCGATGGCGCAGCGCGCGCAGCGGCTCACCCGCCAGCGCTTTGGCAACACGGTGAGCTTCTACGTACCGCTCTACCTCTCAAACCTGTGCGCCAATGATTGCACCTACTGCGGCTTCTCCATGAGCAACCGCATTAAGCGTAAAACGCTCGATGAAGGTGAGATTGCGCGCGAGTGTGCAGCCATTCGTGAAATGGGCTTCGAGCATCTTCTGCTGGTCACGGGCGAACATCAGGGGAAGGTGGGAATGGACTATTTCCGTCAGCATCTTCCGGCTATTCGCCGTGAGTTTGCATCGTTGCAGATGGAAGTGCAGCCCCTGTCGCAGGACGAATACGCAGAACTGAAAACGCTTGGGCTGGACGGGGTCATGGTCTACCAGGAAACCTACCACGAGGCGACGTACGCCCGGCATCACCTGAAGGGGAAAAAGCAGGACTTTTTCTTCCGGCTGGAAACGCCGGACAGGCTGGGACGCGCCGGGATCGACAAAATCGGCCTCGGCGCACTGACGGGGCTTTCAGACAACTGGCGAGTGGATAACTATCTGGTGGCGGAACATCTGCTGTGGCTCCAGCAGCATTACTGGCAGAGTCGCTACTCCATCTCTTTCCCCAGATTGCGTCCGTGTACAGGCGGCGTCGAACCGGCCTCGGTGATGGATGAGCGCCAGCTGGTACAAACTATCTGCGCGTTTCGCCTGCTCGCCCCGGACGTTGAATTATCGCTCTCAACGCGTGAGTCCCCGGCGTTTCGCGATCGCGTCATCCCGCTTGCGATTAACAACGTCAGCGCGTTTTCCAAAACGCAGCCGGGCGGTTACGCCGACGATCGTTCGGAGCTGGAGCAGTTTGCGCCACACGATGCTCGACGTCCGGAAGCCGTCGCTGAAGCACTGATCGCCCAGGGGCTTCAGCCTGTCTGGAAAGACTGGGACAGCTGGCTGGGACGCGCCTCGCAATTACGTTGAAATGTGCTGCAACTACGTAAAAAAATGACGAGGCGTCTTCTGAGATAAACACCGGGCAGTTGTGAACAGGTGCCCGGTTTTTCTATTCTGCTTTCGTCAGCAACGGATGCTGTCCAGGGCGAAAAGCTTCTTCCTCGTTTCGCCCTGCCTCCGCCCAAACATAACAAAAGTTGAGAAAATAAAAATAATGAGTAATTTCTTAATGATTCTTAAGATAAATCATCTCGCCAGAAATCCTGTTCCGTATAATTCGCTACCAACCTCAGTACAGCGACTAAGCTGAGAGAATATCAGCAGGCGTAACGTATTCATCATCTGGATTAATCTACAGCTCATGGCACTTCACAGTAAAAAGCTCTCTTTCACCCGGCCGATTATGGTCAGCTTTGCGGGGATCCTCTGCAGCTTCGCGCTGATCGCCGTGTTGATTACGCTTTCTCAGAGAAAGGATTTTCTGGAGGATTATCATAAGATTAATGGTAATTTCACCCATAACCTGGCGGTGAACTATACCGAATCCATCCTGCGTGAAAACGACTATATTCTGGGGCGTGCAGCGATGTATTTTGCGCGCAATGACCGGCTGAATCAGACAATCAACGTCGATCCGGCACAAGGGCTGCAGATGTTAATGCATTTGCAAAACCTGATGCCGACCGTGTCGTCCATCTCTTTGACAGACACGCAGGGGCATTATCTGCGCGCACCGGAAGTGCTTCCAACGGAAAAGAGCAAGACATTCGACGCGCGAACCCGCCCGTGGTTTATAGGCCAGGCAGAGGCCAGTATCTTTAGCCACTATACCAGCCCCTATATGGACTACTTCACCGACCACCCAACCGTCACCCTCTACAAACCGGTGATTTCACCCGAAGGCAGGCTGAAGGGAACGCTCGCTTTTCATCTCGATTTGACCTCTATGGGATACACCCTCCGTCAAATGGTGGCTCCCGTACAGGGTGAATTTTTCGTCGTCGAACGCGATGGTGCCGTGGTACTTCACCCGGACACGGGCGCGCTCTTTAAACCATACGTCAGCGAAGCGCTGATGGACAAAATGACCAGCGGCGAAGGCCATTTATTCGATCCAAAAAGCAAATCCTGGTACTACTACTACTCCTTCACCAACCCGGACTGGTTTGTTATTTATCGGGTATCCGACGCCACGCTTACCGCCATTACCCGCCACGAAACCGTTGTTGTCAGTTGGGGATTTGCACTCGCAGCCATTATCATCATTCTGTTTGGTTTGTACCTGCGCCATGCTTCCCGTACTGTGCTGATGAATATTATCAACGCCATCAAAACCGGGGATGTCAGCCAGGCCCCGCGCCTTGAGGCAATGCTCAGCCATACCATTCAGTCAAACAAAGAGCGTGAACAGGCCTATGTGCGTCAGGCAACCCATGATGCATTAACGGGCTGTAAAAACCGCCGCGCTTTCGACAAGGATGTGGATGAACTGCTGAACGCCCATCAACCTTTCGCGCTGGGCCTGATCGATATCGATAACTTCAAATCCATTAATGACACCTGGGGACACCTGAGCGGCGATATCGTTTTGCGTAACGTTGCCCGCGAGGGGATCCAGATCATGCAGCCCCATCACATCTCTGTTTACCGCTACGGCGGCGAAGAGTTCGCGGTGATCTTCCCTACGGAGCCGATCGCTACCGCTCACGCGCTGCTGGAAGCGTGGCGTACCGCCGTGGAACGGCGCGCCTGGCGTGAGGAAAACCTGCACGTGACGTTCAGTGCGGGTCTGGGGGAATGGCACTTCGAGCCGCTGGAACACTTTGTAGGTAGCGTCGATGGCGCGCTTTACACGGCAAAACAGCAGGGAAAAAATCGTATCGTTCGTACATCTGACAGCGAGTGACCACAAAATTGTAACCGGTTTCAGAAAAATCCCGATTTCTTTGTGATGCCTGACACACAATCACGGTAAAGCGGTTGTTGAAGCGGTCTGCACGGGATAATTATCAATAAACACATGTAGATCGAGGCTGATTATGAAGAACATCGTTTTATGCTGTGCAGCGGGAATGTCAACCAGCATGCTGGTTCAACGTATGAAAGATGCCGCGCAGAAAAAAGGGGTTGAAGTCACCATTAAAGCCGTTCCGGTCGCGGAGTTTAAAGACAATATCGCGACGGCCGACATCGTATTACTGGGGCCACAGGTAAAATACGAGCAGGCGAAACTTCAGGCGCAGGCCGACCCGCTGGGCAAAAAAGTCGCGGTGATCGACATGATGGATTACGGCATGATGAAAGGTGATGCCGTACTGGAAAAAGCGCTCAAGCTGCTGGAGTCATAATGGAAGACTTAGAAACCACAATCATGGAACTGCTGGTGAACGCGGGCGCGGCGCGAAGTGCTGCTCTGACCGCACTGCAGATGGCACGTAAAGGCGACTTTAACGAAGCCGAGAAGGCGATGGAAGAGTCGCGCGAATATGTGAAGCATGCGCACACGATCCAGACGCAGCTTATCGGTCTTGACGAAGGGACCGGGAAGCTTCCGGTTAACCTGATCACCGTTCACTCCCAGGATCACCTGATGAACGCGATGGTCATTCAGGATCTGGCGGGCGATATGATTGAACTTTATCGACGGATCCCGTTGGTAAACTAATAACATACAGATGTAAAAAAACCCGCCGAGGCGGGTTTTTTATTGTCGGGTGGCGCTACGCTTACCCGACCTACGAGGCATATGCCCGGTAATGTTTGTTACCGGGCATCAACGATTACTCGTTGTCGGAACCGCCCAGACCTGCGTTCAGCAGTTCTGCCAGGCTCGCGGATGCATCTTCTGCAGTGACCTGCGGTGCAGCTGGCAGTTCGCCCGCAGCACGACGACGCATACGATCCTGGTGGTACGCATAACCGGTACCTGCCGGGATCAGACGACCCACGATAACGTTCTCTTTCAGACCGCGCAATTCATCACGCTTACCAGCAACAGCCGCTTCGGTCAGAACACGCGTGGTCTCCTGGAACGATGCTGCAGAGATGAAGGACTCGGTTGCCAGAGACGCTTTGGTGATACCCAGCAGATCGCGTGCGAAGGTCGCACCGATTTTGCCGTTCGCTTCCAGATCGCGGTTAGCAATCTTAACGCGAGAGTATTCAACCTGTTCGCCTTCCAGGAACTCGGAGCTGCCTGCGTTTTCGATGGTTGCTTTACGCAGCATCTGACGAACGATAACTTCGATGTGCTTATCGTTAATCTTAACGCCCTGCAGACGGTAAACGTCCTGTACTTCGTTGGTGATGTAACGCGTTACCGCGTGTACGCCACGAAGACGCAGAATGTCGTGCGGAGCTTCTGGACCATCGGAAACCACGTCACCACGTTCTACACGTTCACCTTCGAACACGTTGAGCTGACGCCACTTAGGAATCATCTCTTCGTACGGCTCGCTGCCATCTACTGGGGTGATAACCAGACGGCGTTTACCTTTGGTCTCTTTACCGAAGGAAATGATACCGCTGATTTCAGCCAGGATTGCAGGCTCTTTCGGACGACGTGCTTCAAACAGGTCCGCAACGCGTGGCAGACCACCGGTGATGTCCTTGGTACCGCTGGATTCCTGAGGAATACGCGCCAAAGCATCACCCGCACCGATCTGAATGCCATCTTCCAGCTGTACGATCGCTTTACCCGGCAGGAAGTACTGCGCAGGCATGTCGGTACCAGGGATCAGAACGTCGTTACCCTGACCATCAACGATTTTCAGTGCAGGACGCAGATCTTTACCACCGGCAGTACGTTCAGCAGAATCCAGAACCACCAGAGAAGACAGACCGGTCAGCTCATCGGTCTGACGAGTAATGGTCTGGCCGTCGATCATGTCAGTGAAGCGGATGAAACCACTTACTTCGGTGATAACCGGCATGGTGTGTGGATCCCAGTTTGCAACGGTTTCACCGCCGGCAACCTGCTCGCCATCACCTTTCGCCATAACCGCACCGTAAGGCACTTTATAGCTCTCTTTGGTACGACCGAATTCGTCGATCAGCTTCAGCTCGGTGTTACGAGAGGTCACAACCAGCTTGCCTGCGGAGTTAACAACAGACTTCGCGTTGCTGAGCTTGATGCTACCTTTGTTTTTCACCTGGATGCTGGATTCAGCAGCCGCACGAGATGCCGCACCACCGATGTGGAACGTACGCATCGTCAGCTGTGTACCCGGCTCACCGATGGACTGTGCCGCGATAACGCCGATTGCTTCACCTTTGTTGATGATGTGGCCACGCGCCAGGTCACGACCGTAGCAGTGCGCACATACACCAAAGTCGGTGTCACAAGATACAACGGAACGCACTTTCACTGAGTCAACAGAGTTCGCTTCCAGCAGGTCACACCAGTGCTCGTGCAGCAGCGTGTTGCGTGGAACCAGAATGTCTGCAGTGCCCGGCTTCAGAATGTCTTCCGCGGTCACACGACCCAGAACGCGATCGCGCAGTGGCTCTTTAACATCACCACCCTCGATAACCGGGGTCATGGTGATACCTTCGAGGGTGCCACAATCGTCTTCGGTCACAACCAGATCCTGCGCAACGTCAACCAGACGACGCGTCAGATAACCGGAGTTCGCTGTTTTCAGTGCGGTATCCGCCAGACCTTTACGAGCACCGTGCGTGGAGATGAAGTACTGGAGTACGTTCAGACCTTCACGGAAGTTCGCGGTGATTGGCGTTTCGATGATGGAGCCATCTGGCTTCGCCATCAGACCACGCATACCTGCCAGCTGACGAATCTGTGCTGCGGAACCACGCGCACCGGAGTCGGCCATCATGTAGATGCTGTTGAAGGAAACCTGCTGTTCTTCTACGCCGTCACGGTTAATCACGGTTTCGGTCTGCAGGTTATCCATCATCGCTTTGGATACACGATCGTTCGCCGCTGCCCAGATATCGATAACTTTGTTATAGCGTTCGCCTGCGGTTACCAGACCAGACTGGAACTGCTCCTGGATCTCAGCAACTTCGGCTTCCGCTTCAGAGATGATCTCGTGTTTCTTCTCTGGGATGACCATGTCATCGATACCAACAGATGCACCTGAACGCGCTGCATAAGCAAAGCCGGTGTACATTGTCTGGTCAGCGAAGATTACGGTCGGCTTCAGACCCAGAATGCGGTAACAGGTGTTCAGCATTTTGGAGATTGCTTTCTTGCCCAGCGCCTGGTTGACGATGGAGAAAGGCAGACCTTTCGGTACGATCATCCACAGAATGGCACGGCCAACGGTCGTGTCTTTCAGGCTGGTTTTCGCAACGAATTCGCCGTTTTCATCTTTTTCGTATTCGGTGATACGCACTTTAACGCGCGCATGCAGAGAGGCCAGGCCAGCGCCATAAATACGCTCAGCTTCTTTCGGGCCAGTCAGCACCATGCCTTCGCCTTTGGCGTTAACACAGTCACGGGTCATGTAGTACAGACCCAATACAACGTCCTGAGAAGGAACGATAATTGGTTCGCCGTTCGCTGGAGACAGGATGTTGTTGGTAGACATCATCAGCGCACGCGCTTCGAGCTGGGCTTCCAGCGTCAGCGGTACGTGAACAGCCATCTGGTCACCATCGAAGTCGGCGTTATAAGCCGCACAAACCAGCGGGTGCAGCTGGATAGCTTTACCTTCGATCAGGACTGGCTCAAATGCCTGGATACCCAGACGGTGCAGTGTTGGTGCACGGTTCAGCAGTACCGGGTGTTCGCGGATCACTTCGTCCAGGATATCCCAAACGACAGCTTCTTCACGCTCAACCATTTTCTTAGCGGCTTTGATGGTGGTGGCGAGGCCACGCAGTTCCAGCTTGCCGTAGATGAACGGTTTGAACAGCTCCAGTGCCATTTTCTTCGGCAGACCGCACTGATGCAGACGCAGGTATGGACCTACGGTGATAACAGAACGACCGGAGTAGTCAACACGCTTACCGAGCAGGTTCTGACGGAAACGACCCTGTTTACCTTTGATCATGTCGGCCAAAGATTTCAGAGGACGTTTGTTAGAACCGGTGATCGCACGACCGCGACGACCGTTATCCAGCAGGGCATCTACCGCTTCCTGCAGCATACGTTTTTCGTTGCGTACGATGATGTCCGGCGCAGCCAGATCCAGCAGACGCTTCAGACGGTTGTTACGGTTGATAACGCGACGATACAGATCGTTCAGATCGGACGTTGCGAAACGACCACCATCCAGCGGTACCAGTGGACGCAGATCTGGCGGCAGAACCGGCAGAACGGTCAGGATCATCCACTCTGGCTTGTTGCCAGACTGAACGAACGCTTCCAGCAGTTTGATACGCTTGGTCAGCTTTTTACGCTTGGTTTCGGAGTTAGTTTCGTTCAGCTCTTCACGCAGCTGCTCGCACTCTTGCTCCAGATCCATGCTCTTCAGCAGGGCCTGGATAGCTTCCGCACCCATCTTCGCGTCGAATTCGTCACCGAACTCTTCCAGCGCGTCCAGATACTGTTCTTCGGTCAGAATCTGGTTACGTTCCAGGTTCGTCATACCGCCTTCGATCACAACATAAGATTCGAAGTACAGAACACGTTCGATATCGCGCAGCGGCATATCCAGCAGCAGGCCGATACGAGACGGCAGAGATTTCAGGAACCAGATGTGAGCAGTCGGAGACGCCAGCTCGATGTGGCCCATACGCTCACGGCGTACTTTGGTCTGGGTCACTTCAACGCCGCACTTCTCACAGATCACACCACGGTGTTTCAGGCGCTTGTACTTACCGCACAGGCACTCATAGTCTTTTACTGGCCCGAAAATACGCGCACAGAAAAGGCCGTCACGCTCAGGTTTGAACGTACGGTAGTTGATGGTTTCCGGCTTTTTAACTTCACCAAAAGACCATGAACGGATCATGTCTGGCGAAGCCAGAGCAATTTTGATCGCATCAAACTCTTCGGTTTTAGTCTGCGCTTTCAGAAACTTTAATAAATCTTTCACGGATTTGCTCCCGTCGGAGTTAGCACAATCTGGTGTCGGGGGTTAACCCGACACCAGTGACCTGTTTGAGCGAGAATTACTCGTCTTCCAGTTCGATGTTGATACCCAGCGAACGAATCTCTTTCAACAGTACGTTGAAGGATTCTGGCATGCCCGGCTCCATCTGATGGTTGCCGTCCACGATGTTCTTATACATCTTGGTACGACCGTTCACGTCATCAGACTTAACGGTGAGCATTTCCTGCAGGGTGTATGCTGCGCCGTATGCTTCCAGCGCCCACACTTCCATCTCCCCGAAGCGCTGACCACCGAACTGAGCCTTACCACCCAGCGGCTGCTGAGTAACCAGGCTGTAAGAACCGGTAGAACGAGCGTGCATCTTGTCGTCGACCAGGTGGTTCAGTTTCAGCATGTACATGTAACCTACGGTTACCGGACGCTCGAACTGTTCACCGGTACGGCCGTCAAACAGCGTAATCTGACCAGACGTTGGCAGACCACCCAGTTGCAGCAGCTCTTTAATTTCAGCTTCTTTTGCACCGTCGAATACCGGCGTTGCAATTGGCATACCCTTACGCAGGTTTTCCGCCAGACGCAGAACTTCATCATCGCTGAAGGTGTTCAGGTCGACTTTCTGACGCACGTCGGTACCCAGATCGTAGGCACGCTGGATGAATTCGCGCAGTTTCGCGACTTCTTCCTGCTGCTTCAGCATGGCGTTAATCTTGTCGCCGATACCTTTCGCAGCCATACCCAGGTGGGTTTCCAGGATCTGACCGATGTTCATACGAGACGGTACACCCAGTGGGTTCAGTACGATATCTACCGGCGTACCGTTAGCATCGTGCGGCATATCTTCGATCGGGTTGATCTTAGAGATAACACCCTTGTTACCGTGACGACCTGCCATCTTATCACCAGGCTGGATCTGACGTTTAACGGCCAGATAAACCTTAACAATCTTCAGCACGCCTGGTGCCAGATCGTCGCCCTGAGTGATTTTGCGGCGTTTCGCTTCGAGTTTTTTCTCGAACTCGTGTTTCAGTTCGTCATACTGCTCAGCCAGCTGTTCCAGCTGATTTTGTTTCTCTTCATCGGTCAGGCCCAGTTCCAGCCAGCGATCGCGTGGCAGTTTGTCGAGCTTCTCAGCTTCAACGCCACCGGCAACCAGCACCGCATAGATACGGCTGAACAGACCCGCTTCGAGGATCTGCAGTTCTTCAGACAGGTCTTTCTTAGCCTGTTTGAGCTGCATCTCTTCGATTTCCAGCGCACGCTTATCTTTCTCAACGCCGTCACGGGTGAAGACCTGAACATCGATAACCGTACCGGAAACACCGTTTGGTACGCGCAGAGAAGAGTCTTTAACGTCAGACGCTTTCTCACCGAAGATTGCACGCAGCAGTTTCTCTTCTGGCGTCAGCTGGGTTTCACCTTTAGGCGTAACCTTACCAACCAGAATGTCGCCGCCGGTCACTTCAGCACCGATGTAAACGATACCGGACTCATCCAGTTTAGAGAGCGCAGCTTCACCCACGTTCGGGATGTCAGCGGTGATCTCTTCTGGCCCCAGCTTGGTGTCACGGGACACACATGCCAGTTCCTGAATGTGGATGGTGGTGAAACGATCTTCCTGAACCACACGCTCGGAGACGAGGATGGAGTCTTCGAAGTTGTAACCGTTCCACGGCATGAACGCTACGCGCATGTTCTGACCGAGCGCCAGTTCACCGAGGTCGGTGGACGGACCGTCTGCCAGCACGTCGCCACGCTCAACTGGCTCACCCAGAGATACGCAAGGCATCTGGTTGATACAGGTGTTCTGGTTAGAACGGGTGTATTTGGTCAGGTTATAAATGTCGATACCCGCTTCGCCCGGATACATCTCGTCTTCGTTAACTTTGATAACGATACGGGATGCGTCGACGTACTGAACGGTACCGCCACGCTTAGCAACTGCAGTAACACCGGAGTCAACGGCAACAGCACGTTCCATACCGGTACCAACCAGCGGCTTATCAGCACGCAGAGTTGGAACGGCCTGACGTTGCATGTTCGCACCCATCAATGCACGGTTGGCGTCATCGTGTTCCAGGAACGGGATCAGGGACGCACCGACGGATACCACCTGCTGAGTGGATACGTCCATGTAGTCAACCTGGTCGCGGCTGAACAAGCTGGATTCGCCTTTGCTACGGCAGGTAACCAGATCTTCTACAAAGTGGCCTTCGTCATCCAGGTTGGAGTTCGCCTGAGCGATAACGTAGTTGCCTTCTTCGATAGCAGACAGGTAATGAATTTCGTCGGTAACAACACCGTCGGTCACTTTACGATACGGGGTCTCGAGGAAACCGTATTCGTTAGTCTGTGCGTACACGGACAGAGAGTTGATCAGACCGATGTTTGGACCTTCAGGCGTTTCGATTGGACATACGCGACCGTAGTGGGTCGGGTGTACATCTCGAACTTCAAAGCCTGCGCGCTCACGGGTCAGACCGCCCGGGCCGAGTGCAGAGATACGACGTTTGTGCGTAATCTCAGACAGCGGGTTGTTCTGGTCCATGAACTGAGACAGCTGGCTTGAACCGAAGAACTCTTTCACTGCTGCAGAAATCGGCTTGGCGTTGATCATATCCTGAGGCATCAGGGTATCCAGATCGCCCAGAGACAGACGCTCTTTCACCGCACGCTCAACACGCACCAGGCCAACGCGGAACTGGTTTTCCGCCATTTCGCCTACGGAACGGATACGACGGTTGCCGAGGTGGTCGATATCATCCACTTCGCCTTTACCGTTACGGATATCGATGAGCTTCTTCATCACTTCGATGATGTCGTCTTTGCTCAGGATACCGGAACCTTCGATCTCATCACGCAGCAGAGAACGGTTGAACTTCATACGACCAACCGCGGACAGATCGTAGCGGTCTTCGGAGAAGAACAGGTTCTCGAACAGGCTTTCCGCCGCTTCGCGAGTTGGTGGCTCACCAGGACGCATCATGCGGTAGATTTCTACCAGCGCCCTCAGACGATCGGTGGTTGGGTCGACACGGATAGTCTCAGAAATATACGCGCCGTGGTCCAGATCGTTGGTGAACAGCGTTTCGATACGTTTGTGGCCAGACTGGCTCAGCTTAGCCAGCAGATCCAGGCTCAGCTCCATGTTCGCTGGGCAGATCAGCTCGCCCGTTGACTCGTCAACGTACTCTTTCGCGGCTACTTTTCCTGCAATGTACTCAACCGGAACTTCGATGAGTTTGATATCATCTTTTTCCAGCTGGCGGATATGGCGCGCGGTGATACGGCGACCTTTTTCCACATACACTTTGCCGTCGGCTTCGATGTCGAACGACGCGGTCTCACCACGCAGACGTTCCGGCACCAGCTCCATCTGCAGCTTGTTGTCGCGGATTTCAAAGATCACTTTCTCAAAGAACAGGTCCAGGATCTGTTCAGTGGTGTATTGCAGCGCACGCAGAATGATGGTTGCAGGCAGCTTACGACGACGGTCGATACGGACAAATAGGTTGTCTTTCGGATCGAACTCGAAGTCCAGCCATGAACCACGGTAAGGAATGATACGTGCGTTATACAGTACTTTACCGGAAGAGTGTGTTTTACCTTTATCGCTGTCGAAGAAGACGCCTGGGCTACGATGCAGCTGGGAAACGATAACACGCTCAGTACCGTTGATTACGAAAGTACCGTTGTCTGTCATGAGTGGAATTTCACCCATGTAGACTTCTTGTTCTTTAATGTCTTTAACGGTGCCTTCCGGCGCTTCGCGCTCGTAGATCACCAGACGCAGTTTTACGCGCAGCGGTGCGGAATAGGTCACGCCACGGATCTGACATTCCTGAACGTCAAACACCGGTTCGCCAAGGCGGTAGCTGACGTACTGCAGCTCGGAGTTACCGCTGTAGCTCTGAATCGGGAACACGGAGCGGAAGGCTGCTTCCAGACCGTACTGTCCTTCAGGATCTTGCTCGATAAACTTCTGGAACGAGTCAAGCTGGATAGAAAGGAGATATGGAATGTCCAGAACTTGTGGACGTTTACCAAAATCCTTACGAATACGTTTTTTCTCGGTATAGGAGTAAACCATAGGGTTCCTCAGCTCGCTGACAAGTCGACCCATCTGTCCGACGAAGGGACAGTTTGTGCAACACCATTTTGTGGACCGGAAAATTGAATACTTTCCGCAATACCTGTTGCTATCACGCTTAAATCATTTCGTCGCGATTTACACAGAGCGAGCACCCTGTCGCAATATATTAAGTCGTCGATAGAAACATGCATTGTCAGGACAACCAGCAGTCAAACAGTGTGAAATGCTACTGATGCCTTACAGCGCAAAAAGGCTGGTGACTAAAAAGTCACCAGCCATCAGCCTAATGACTTAGGCTGCAACCAGAAAAGTTGGCTTATTTAACTTCAACTTCAGCGCCAGCTTCTTCCAGAGATTTTTTCAGTGCTTCTGCGTCGTCTTTGCTCACGCCTTCTTTCAGCGCAGCTGGAGCAGATTCTACCAGGTCTTTAGCTTCTTTCAGACCCAGGCCAGTTGCGCCACGTACTGCTTTGATAACAGCAACTTTGTTAGCGCCAGCAGCTTTCAGAATTACGTCGAATTCAGTTTTTTCTTCAGCAGCTTCAGCCGGGCCCGCAGCTACAGCTACAGCAGCAGCAGCAGAAACACCGAATTTTTCTTCCATTGCAGAAATCAGTTCTACAACGTCCATTACGGACATAGCTGCAACTGCTTCAATGATTTGATCTTTAGTGATAGACATTTAAATTGTTCCTGAAAATCAGAATAAGTTTATACGTAAGCAAATGCTTTATAAAGATAACTGCGATTAAGCAGCTTCTTTCGCATCGCGAACAGCAGCCAGAGTGCGAACCAGTTTGCCAGCCGAAGCTTCTTTCATGGTTGCCATCAGGCGTGCAATTGCTTCTTCGTAGGTCGGCAGGGTTGCCAGGCGATCGATTTGCGATGCCGGGATCAACTCACCTTCAAAGGCTGCAGCTTTGACCTCAAATTTTGCATTCGCTTTCGCGAACTCTTTGAACAGACGAGCAGCAGCGCCCGGGTGTTCCATAGAGTATGCAATAAGGGTCGGACCAACAAACGTGTCTTTCAGGCACTCGAACTGAGTACCTTCAACTACGCGACGCAGCAGGGTGTTACGAACAACACGCATGTATACGCCAGCTTCACGACCTGCTTTACGCAGTTCAGTCATTTTGTCTACAGTAACGCCACGGGAATCCGCAACTACTGCAGACAGCGCGCCTTTGGCTACTTCGCTGACTTCAGCAACAATCGCTTGTTTGTCTTGAAGATTTAAAGCCATTAGCTTTGCTCCTGGATGTTTGCCGGAACTCATGTCCCGGAACTCACTTCACTCTCCCCAACGAGGAGAGCGTCTTAATACGGTGAGCAGAAACAAGCCAGAGTATTCAAAAATAATCTTAGCGTTCTGTCACCGTCTACGCAGGGGATTAAGTCTCTTGCGAAACACCTGCGGTCTTCGACGGAGGCCTGGATTAGGCCAGGCTCCAACGAACAATTCTGTTAGCCGCTAACTTTTGTTAGCAAACGTGGGGGTAAGATTGTAGACAAAATCACCGCCCACGTAAAGGCATTAGTTTGCAGCAGCGCTCAGGCCAGCCTGGTCAACTGCAACACCTGCACCCATGGTGGTGGAGATGCTAACTTTCTTGATGTACACGCCTTTAGCCTGAGTTGGTTTTGCTTTTTTCAGCGCAACCAGCAGAGATTCCAGGTTTTCTTTCAGTTTGTCAGCGTCAAAGTCCACTTTACCGATGGTGGTGTGGATGATGCCGTTTTTGTCGTTACGATAACGAACCTGACCTGCTTTAGCGTTCTTAACCGCTTCAGCAACGTTAGGCGTTACAGTACCCACTTTCGGGTTTGGCATCAGGCCGCGTGGACCCAGAACCTGGCCCAGTTGGCCAACAACGCGCATTGCATCTGGAGAAGCAATAACAACGTCAAAGTTCATTTCGCCTTTCTTGATCTGATCAGCCAGATCTTCCATACCTACCAGTTCAGCGCCGGCAGCTTTAGCAGCTTCAGCGTTTGCACCCTGAGCAAATACAGCTACGCGAACGGAACGGCCAGTACCGTGTGGCAGTACAGTTGCGCCACGAACGTTCTGATCGGATTTACGAGCGTCGATGCCCAGGTTAACGGCAACGTCAACGCTTTCAACGAACTTAGCAGTTGCCAGTTCTTTCAGCAGAGCGATAGCTTCGTTGATGTCGTACTGTTTGGTCGCATCAACTTTGTCACGGATCACGGACATGCGCTTGGTCAGTTTAGCCATTTCTTAGTCCTCCACTACCAGGCCCATGGAACGTGCAGTACCTTCGATTGAGCGAGTCATCGCTTCAATGTCGGCACCAGTCATGTCGGCAGCTTTGGTCTGCGCGATTTCCTGCAGCTGAGCGCGGGAAATTTTACCCACTTTGTCTTTGTTCGGTTTACCGGAACCAGACTTGATACCAGCCGCTTTCTTCAGCAGAACTGCTGCTGGAGGGGTTTTGGTAACGAAAGTGAAAGAACGGTCAGCGTAAACAGTGATTACGACTGGGATTGGCAGACCTTTTTCCAGGGATTCGGTTTTTGCGTTGAACGCTTTACAGAATTCCATGATGTTCACACCCTGCTGACCCAGAGCTGGACCAACTGGTGGACTTGGGTTCGCCATACCAGCTGCAACCTGCAGCTTGACGTAGGCTTGTACTTTCTTAGCCATTCTAAAATCCTCTGATTGGGTGATAGCGCCTCAGAGAGGCTCCCCGTGAATAAAATTCGTTTTACGGGCCGTAACCCATAAAAACAAAAGGCGCGAAATTGTATTCCAATCTCGCGCCTTGTGCAACGATTTAATCGTTGCTTTTTTGATCGCTGCTTAGGCTTTTTCGACCTGTGCAAAGTCCAGCTCTACCGGGGTCGCACGACCGAAGATAGAAACAGACACTTTCAGGCGGGACTTCTCGTAGTCCACTTCTTCAACGACGCCGTTAAAGTCAGCAAACGGACCGTCATTAACACGAACCATCTCACCCGGTTCAAACAGCGTTTTCGGACGCGGCTTATCACCCACCTGCTGCAGGCGGTTCATAATCGCATCAACTTCTTTATCGCTGATTGGCGCCGGACGGTCAGACGTGCCGCCGATAAAGCCCATCACGCGCGGTACGCTGCGCACCAGGTGCCAGCTCGCGTCGTTCATCACCATCTGAACCAGCACGTAACCCGGGAAGAATTTGCGCTCGCTTTTGCGACGTTGGCCGCCACGGATCTCGACCACTTCTTCGGTCGGAACCATAACTTCGCCAAATAACTCTTCCATGTTGTGTAATTTGATATGCTCACGCAGCGATGTAGCTACGCGGCCTTCAAAACCGGAAAACGCCTGAACGACGTACCAACGCTTTTTAGGGGCTTCAGACATCTTAGAACCTCAGGCCAGTGATAAAGGAAACCAGGCGAACCAGAATACCATCCAGTCCCCACAGGATCAGTGACATTACAGCGGTAACCGCCGCTACGATCAGCGTGGTGTGCAATGTTTCCTGGCGAGTCGGCCAAATGACCTTGCGGACTTCGGTACGTGCTTCGCGAGCGAAAGCGACAGTCGCTTTGCCTTTTGTCGTCAACAGCGCGACACCACCCGCTGCAGCAATCAGAATTACCACTGCAAGCGCGCGTAGCGGCAGCATCATGTCACGATAAAGATAGTTGCCAACAATTGCCACGATCAGCAGCACGGCTACAACTACCCATTTCATCGCTTCCAGGCCGCGCCCGCTCCCTTGAGCTTCGGTATTCGCACTCATAAACCAACCTGTCAGAAGTATTCTACAAACATTTTCACCCCGCGATTGCGAGGCAAACCAAATCGAAATGCTTATTCGCTTTTCGGATTATACGCTCTCTGCAGAGCCTGTCTCAGCAATGATTATGACAAAAATAATCACTGATGAGCCAGGTTCTGATGTGAAAGCGTGCAAAAAGGGCATCAAATGATGCCCTTTTATTGCGCATTGCGTCAAATGTTATCAGCGATTAGCCGAGAACTTTAGCAACAACGCCCGCGCCAACG
>NZ_GL890774.1:0-16776 GCF_000211415.1 Enterobacter mori LMG 25706
TCACGTCGTCATAGACTTCGGTGATAACCACTTTACTGGCGTCTGGCGCGGTATAGTCGGTGATCAGCACAAAGTCATCTGATTCCGGGCTGGTGTTACCCGCCTCATCGGTTGCGGTGGTAGTGATATGGTGCTCGCCTTCCGGCAGCGCTGTGGTTGGCGTGAACTGCCAGCCACCATTCTCATCCACAACAGTAGAGCCAATCAGCTCGCCGTTGTCATAAATATCAACACGGCTGCCCGGCTCTGCGGAACCTTTGAAGGTTGGGTTCGCGTCATCGGTGGTGCTGCCGCTGCTGAGATCGCCACGGCTGGAGCCCACGTCATCTGTCGCAAGGCCCACGACCGGTTTTTCCGGTGCCACGGTATCTACCGTGATATCGAAGGCTGGAGACGTAACGTCGTTACCCGCCGGGTCTTTGGACACTACGGTCAGGCTGTGGTCGCCCTCAGCAAGATCCTGATCTGGGGTGAACGTCCAGTTGCCATCCGGATCTACAACGGTGGAGCCCAGAACGTCGTCGCCATCTTTCATGGTCACCGTGCTGCCTGGCTTGCCTTTACCGCCCAGTTCCGGACGCACATCATCCGTCACGCTGCCTGGCTTCAGGTTACCCACGATCGGGCCCTGATCGTCCACCACTTCACCTACGGTGACCTGGTTTGGATCCGGATCGACGGTGAAGGAGATGCCCGCAGACGGTTCACTGGTGTTACCTGACGGATCGGTGACCGTGGTGGTGAGTTCATGGTCACCTTTATCCAGCGGTTTGTCCGGCGTATAGGTCCATTTGCCTTCGTCATCGACGATAACGGAGCCAATCTTCTCGTCGTTGTCGTAGATATCAACAACGCTGCCCGGCTCGGCTTCGCCGCTCAGGGTTGGAGACTGGTCGTCGGTGGTGTCACCCTCCCCTACCGGCCCTTGTTTGTCGCCCACGTTATCATCAAGGATGATATTGTCCGCCGGAGCCGGTGCCGTGGTGTCGATAACAATCGGGAAGCTGCCGCTGGTGCGCGCGTTGCCTGCCGCGCCGGTCGCGGTGACGGTGAAGGTGTGCTTGCCATCAGCCAGCGCGGTGTCCGGCGTGAACGTCCACTTGCCGTTGCTGTCCGCGGTGACGGAGCCAATCACTTTACCGTTGTCGAGAATAGACACGGTATCGCCCGGCGCAGCGCTGCCGCTCAGGGTTGGAGTGGTGTCGTTGGTGGATTCGCCTTTCTGCAGCGGCCCAACGTGCGGCTCTGAGTTGTCCACCACGCTGTTGATGGACGGATTGGTGCTGACTGGGATCAGCAGATTGATATCGTAAGACGGCGCATCGCCCGCAACGCGGTTACCCGCCGGATCCTGCGTCTCCAGGGTCAGCTTGTTCAAACCTTCCGTCAGCGGGGTTGATGGCGTCAGGCTCCAGGTACCATCGCTGCCCACAACCGCTGAACCAATCAGGTGTTTACCGGATGAGTCGGTGGTGTAGACGAATACGGTGTTGCCTGCTTCGCCGATACCGCTAATGAGTGGTTTGCTGTCATCGGTGATTTCACCGCTGGCAACGTTGCCCTGACGATCGCCCACGTCATCCGCTACGGCTGTAATTTTCAGAACATTTGCTGAAGCATCAGGCGCGGTAGTGTCAACTTCAAACTCCAGCGCTTCCGAGGGATCGCTGGTGTTGCCCGCCTTATCCGTTTGCGTAACGGTGATGCTGTGGTCGCCTTCGCCCAGCGGTTTCTCTGGTGTCAGCGTCCAGTTGCCTTCATCGTCAATGACGGTAGAGCCCAGAACCTCATCACCATCATAAATGGTCACGGTATCGCCAGGTTCACCTTTACCGCTGAATACCGGACGCGTTTCGTCAGTGACGTCCCCGCCCTTCAGCTGACCGGTAATCGGACCGGTATTATCCTCAGCATCAACCATATCCGGTTTTGCTGGCGGCGTAGTGTCAACAATGATCTGGATAGGATCGGAAGGCTCGCCGACATTACCCAGCGGATCTTCCTCAATCACCTCAACATTGTGCTCACCCTCGCTGAGATCTTTCTCAGGCGTGTAAGTCCACTTCCCTTCGTCGTCGACGATAACCGAGCCGATCTCTTTATCGTTATCTTTGATAACGATGGTATTGCCCGGCGTGCCTTCACCACTGAAGGACGGCTTGCTGTCATCAGTCACGTCGCCTGGCTTAAGGGGACCCGTTACCGGACCCGTATTGTCATTAACTTCAGGCGTTTCTGCTTTCCCAGGAGGTTCGGTCAGAACAATGAATTCACGTTCATCTGAAGGCTTGCTGACGTTGCCCGCTTTATCCGTCTGGCTGACCGTAATGCTGTGGTTGCCGTCCGCCCGGTTTTCGGAAGGCTTGAAATACCAACGTCCATCGTCGTTGACCGTGGTTTCGCCGATCTTTTTACCGTTATCGTAAATAGTAATCGTCGCGCCCGCTTCACCGGTGCCGCTCATTTCCGGTTTTGGATCGTCGGTGTAGGTGTCGTCAAGAATTTCGCCGGTGACTTTACCCACCTTATCCATGATGTGTTCAATCGTTGGCGCATCTGGCGCAACGGTATCTACAACGATAGTGATCGGGTCAGAAGGTGGGCTTTTGTTTCCGTCAGGATCTTCAACCACAACGGAGAGGTCATGTTCGCCGTCGCTCAGCGGTTTGTCTGGCGTATAGCTCCACTCGCCTTCGTCATCGACGATGACAGACCCGATTTCCTTATCATTATCGATGATATGGATGGTATCGCCCGGATTTCCTTTCCCCGTCAAAGACGGTTTGGTGTCATCGGTCACGTCACCTGATTTCAGAGGGCCTTTGATAGAGCCTTCATCATCAATTGTCTGGCCAATGCTCGGCTTTTCAGGTGTCGCGTGCTTGTCGCCATCTTCGTCATCGAGTTCGGACAGCGCAAAAGCCGCCCCTACGCCCGCCGCTGCAAGCGCAAACCATCCCAGCATGCCGAACAGCATGTCGTTGTCGTCATCAGGAGCCGTCAGAATTGGGCCACCAGCACCTAACGGATCGCCGCCCAGGGCAACCGGAGACATGCTGCCATCCGCAAGGAGATAGCCAGTATCGTAGCTTTCGCCTGACACGGGAATATAGGCATACAGAAGTCCATCTTCTGCCATCCCCATCAGCGTTGGGTTATTTTTATCACCATCGAAGTAATCCTCGATGATGATGCTAGGCTGTGTGTCCCCTTCCTGAATAATATGTAATGCTTTACCTACACGTTGAAGGGTAATATTTTCTGGTGCGAAGTCGTCATTGACGTTCTTCAGCAGATACTTATTGCCGGCGATCAGCTTTATCTTAACCGTCCGGCCTGCGTCCGCTGTCAACAACCGAGTTTTTCCGTCTCCGCTGTTCACTGCTAAAATGACTTTACTTTCCGTCATATAAAAGTCCTTGGTGAATTTCACTCGCTAAATTAAGGACATATAAGCACTTCTGTGATTACATCCTTTACTGCTTTGCACTTATGTCTTCCATACATAATTCATGTCTATTGGGTTCATTGACATGATGCTTAAAAATATCATGTCTGGTTTCTTTATATGCTTAGGAAAAAACCACACAGAAATATACGCAGCATTAGGAATAGTTAACACCGGACAGGGAATTAATGAGAGGGTATGAAATAATAAAAGGAGCGAGAATTAATCGTAATTAACTTACACCAAAATAAAACAGAAATAAAAGTAATATATTAAAAATATAAAGATATCTTATTAAATAAGAGAAAAAGTAAGGGACGTGGCATGTCGAACCACTGCGGAAGTGGCAAGGGTAGAGACTGAAGAGGAAATGCATCGGAATGCAGAAATGAAAAAGGCCCACGTTATAAATAACGTGGGCCTGAATAGTGGCGGAACGGACGGGACTCGAACCCGCGACCCCCTGCGTGACAGGCAGGTATTCTAACCGACTGAACTACCGCTCCACTGTTCCCGCTTGGGGAACGAGGCGCATATTACGGTTTGCCTCTGGACTCGTCAACGCTTTTTCTCACGTTTTGAATCGTTTGCTGCAAAAATCACCCAAACGGTGATTTAACAAACGTTTCGCCCCCTTTTCAGGCGCGCCACATGCAGCTTCCGCCCTTCTTCTGCACCAGATCGAGACGGGATTCATGGTTAAGCAGCTCTTCATCGCTGGCTAAAACAACCCGCAAACGACTCGCCTGACGCACAACGCGCTGAATGCCCCCTGCGTCCCGCGTCTGCTGGGACTCATTTTCCATACTGAATTTCATCGACGTCTGACCGCCGGTCATCGTCAGATAAACATCCGCCAGAATCTGGGCATCGAGCAATGCGCCGTGCAGCGTTCGCTTAGTGTCGTCTATTTCATAGCGCGAGCAGAGTGCATCGAGGCTGTTACGCTTGCCGGGAAACATCTTCCTTGCCAGCGCCAGACTGTCCGTGACTTTACAGAACGTGTTGGTCTTCGGAATATCACGATTAAGCTTGCTGAATTCATAATCCATAAAGCCGATATCGAACGATGCGTTATGGATGACGAGTTCTGCACCTTTGATGTACTCAAGGAATTCATCCGCGACATCTGCAAAGGTCGGTTTATCCAGCAAGAACTCATCCGCAATACCGTGAACGCCGAACGCTTCCGGGTCCACCAGCCGGTCAGGTTTGAGGTAAACGTGAAAGTTGTTGCCCGTTAGACGACGGTTCACCACTTCAACAGCACCGATCTCGATGATCTTGTGCCCTTCATAGTGTGCGCCGATCTGGTTCATACCGGTGGTTTCGGTATCAAGAACAATCTGGCGAGTAATTGCAGTGCTCATAGCGGTCATTTATGTCAGACTTATCGTTTAACTGAACGTTTCGAATACAGGAAGTCTACCAGAGATGCGTAAACAGGTAGAAATTTTCACCGATGGATCTTGCCTCGGCAATCCGGGCCCGGGCGGTTATGGCGCGATTATGCGTTATCGCCAGCACGAAAAAACTTTTAGTGAAGGCTATTTTCTCACCACCAACAACCGCATGGAGTTGATGGCGGCCATTGTGGCGCTGGAAGCCTTAAAGGAACACTGCGACGTGGTGCTGAGCACCGACAGCCAATACGTGCGCCAGGGCATCACCCAGTGGATCCATAACTGGAAAAAGCGCGGCTGGAAAACGGCAGATAAAAAACCGGTCAAGAATGTCGACCTCTGGAAGCGTCTGGATGCGGCCTTAGGTCAGCACCAAATCAAGTGGGAATGGGTAAAAGGCCACGCAGGTCACCCTGAGAACGAACGCTGCGACGAACTGGCTCGTGCGGCTGCGTCCAATCCCGCGCATGAGGATGCGGGCTACCAGCCTGAATCCTGATCAGGGCTTTCGATACTGCCGCGTGGCGCCGACGGTCTGACGAATTTGCGTTTTCGATTTGCTTTGCTTCATCGGATTCAGCGTCAAAGGGATTGTTCGCTTACGCGCCACGATAAACTGCATACAGCCCAGGGCGGGCAAATGGGTACTCAACACAACGCCCCCCTGCCGTGACCAGGGCAGTACCTGAAATCCCCCGTAGCCGAGCACCTCAAAGTTAAGCAGTGAAAGCCAGTCCAGCTGGCGCATCATCGTGAACATGCGGCTGTTATATGGCGGGGTGCGGCGTAAAACCGGGACGAGCTTGCGCAGACCCATCAGGCTCAGCGGATTGAAACCGCTGAGTATTAGCCAGCCATCATCAATCAGCACACGGTCAGCTTCGCGCAGCAGGCGATGGGGATCGCTGCACCAGGGCAACGTATGCGCCAGCAGACAAGCATCAACGGATTTTTCGGCAAAAGGTAAATGCAGCGGGTCTGCTTTCACCTGAACAGGCAATCCCGCGAGCGAAACGTTGACCTGATGCGAGATAGCGCAGCTTTCGGTATTGATTTCCGCGCTGAGATTGCCAATCTTAAGCAGGTGAAAGCCATACATTTTCGCGAGCCACGGCTTAAGCTGCTGTTCTAACGCCTCGCGATAGTACTCACCCCAGGGCAGGTCAGCCCAACGTTCCGGTGCTGCGACAGTCTGAGGTATCCTTGCCGGTTTCATCAACACATCCGCCACGCAGTTAGAGGTAATGTATGAATCTTATCAGTATTCCAGCCTTTCAGGACAATTACATCTGGGTATTAGTCGATGACGATCGCAGATGTATCATTGTCGATCCGGGTGAATCCGCGCCGGTTTTGCAGGCAATCGAAGAAAATGGCTGGCATCCCCAGGCCATCCTTCTTACTCATCACCATAATGATCACGTGGGCGGCGTTCCCAATCTTGTGGCGGCCTTCCCGCCTCTTGTGGTGTATGGACCGGCTGAAACACAAGATAAGGGTACGACGCAAGTAGTCGAAGAAGGCGAAAATATCCTCATACTGGGATACGAATTTTCCGTATTTACTACGCCAGGTCACACTTCTGGACATCTGTGTTTCTACAGCAAACCTTATCTATTTTGCGGTGACACACTCTTTTCAGGCGGCTGTGGACGGCTGTTCGAAGGGACGCCAGCCCAGATGTATCAGTCATTACAAAAAATTAACGCATTGCCCGATGATACCCTCATTTGTTGCGCACATGAGTATACATTAGGAAATATGAAGTTTGCCGTGAGCATTTTGCCGGACGATCTGGCGATTTTAGATTATTACCAGAAAGTGAAGGAGTTACGTGCAAAAAACCAAAAAACACTACCCGTTACTCTGAAAAACGAGCGAGAAATAAATTTATTTTTACGAACTGATGATATTGATTTAATTAATAAAATTAACCAAGAAACAAAGTTGCAACAACCAGAGCAGCGTTTTGCATGGTTAAGGTCAAAGAAAGATAACTTCAGATAATTGCGGGTTGCCTTTTCAAAATTTCGCCGTTATCATCGCTCGTCTTTTAAGCAACTATTGACACACACATGAAGGCAAAAGCGATATTACTCGCCTCTGTCCTGCTTGTAGGTTGCCAGTCGCAAAATGGCAGCAACGTACAACAGCACGCACAGAGCCTTTCTGCAGCTGGTCAAGGGGAAGCAGGGAAGTTTACAAGTCAGGCGCGCTGGTTGGACGATGGGACATCTTTCGCGCAGGAACAAGACTTGTGGGCCTCTATTGGCGACGAGCTAAAGATGGGAATTCCGGAAAACAGCCGGATTCGCGAACAGAAGCAGAAGTATTTAAGAAATAAGAGCTATCTCCACGATGTAACGTTACGGGCAGAGCCGTATATGTACTGGATAGCCGGGCAAGTTAAGAAACGTAACATGCCTATGGAGCTGGTACTCCTACCCATAGTGGAGAGCGCTTTTGACCCACACGCAACGTCTGGCGCCAATGCCGCAGGCATTTGGCAGATCATTCCGAGCACTGGGCGCAATTATGGTTTGAAACAGACCCGCAGCTATGATGCGCGTCGTGATGTTGTCGCTTCAACGACAGCCGCTCTCGACATGATGGAACGTCTGAACAAGATGTTTGACGGTGACTGGTTGTTAACGGTCGCAGCGTATAACAGCGGTGAAGGTCGTGTACTGAAGGCAATGAAAGCGAACAGAGCGCGTGGTAAATCTACCGATTTCTGGTCGCTCTCACTGCCACAGGAAACCAAGGTTTACGTACCGAAGATGCTGGCCCTGAGCGATATTCTCAAGAACAGCAAGCGTTACGGTGTACAACTGCCAACACCAGACGAAAGTCGTGCACTGGCGCGCGTTCGCCTCAGCAGCCCGGTTGATATTCAACAGGTTGCCGATATGACGGGTATGTCGGTCAGTAAACTGAAAACCTTTAATGCAGGCGTTAAAGGCTCAACCCTGGGAGCAAATGGCCCACGGTATGTGATGGTTCCGCAGAAGCATGCTGAACAATTACGTGAGTCTCTGGCTTCTGGTGAGATTGCCGCCGTTCAGTCTACGCTGATCGCCGATACCTCTCCCGTTTCCAGCCGTAGCTATAAGGTGCGTTCAGGTGATACGCTTTCGGGCATTGCATCACGTCTTGGCGTGAATGCGAAAGATCTGCAGCAGTGGAATAACCTGCGCAGCTCCGGTCTGAAAGTGGGTCAAACTCTGACGGTGGGTGCGGGTAGCAGCGCACAGCGTCTTGCCCGGAACAGCGACAGTATTACCTATCGCGTTCGTAAGGGTGATTCGCTGTCCAGTATCGCAAAACGTCACGGCGTGAACATCAAAGATGTGATGCGCTGGAATAATGATACTGACAATCTGCAACCGGGTGACCAGCTAACGCTGTTTGTGAAAAACAGCGCGACGCCAGATTCCTGATGAGACATTCCTGAGATAAAAAGGCACCGATTCCCCTCGGTGCCTTTTTTGTTTTAACCCGCCTTTTGCGCTTCAGCCATAATGGTGTCGCTGGTGAACGAGCCATCTTCCTGCAGTTCAAAGTAAGCCTTCACTTCCGCAGATGCGCTTTCCTGATATATACGAATCGCCCGGCTCAGCGCTTCCGGCGTGCGCATACGTGCGATCCAGGCGTCATATTCCAGCGGCAAGCGGTCTGTTATCAGTGAGCGGGAAATCAACCCGGCCTCCGTAATCAGCGATAACCATTGACCGCTGGAGTAGTTCTGCACGTGAGAAGTGTCGCGCAGCGCTTCAACCGTTTGCAGCCAGATATCCCGCACTGGATGACCCGGAGACATGACGTCCATAATGATGAGGACGCCCCCCGGCTTCAATACGCGCTTCACTTCCCGTAAGGCCTGGCCGACATCATGCCAGTGGTGGGCGGAGTAGCGGCTAATGACCACATCAAACGACGCATCGTCGAAAGGCAACGATTCGGCGTAGCCCCGGCGCGTAGCCACGCTGCTCAGCCCTTTGGCTTTTGCAGCTTCTGCGACCACCTCGAGCATCTGGCTGGATAAATCATACGCGGTCACCTGTGCCACCTGCTGTGCGGCCGTAAAGCTGGCATGCCCTGCTCCACACCCTAAATCCAGTACGTGTGCCTGTGGGAATGCTGCCAGACGCTCCCCGAGACGCACCAGATCGCGCCCAGACGCATGCACGGCGCTGCTCAGATAAGCACTTGCCTGAGAACCAAACTGTTTTTCTACGTTGTCATGATGGGTGTGTGTTGTTGTTGTCATCGTACTGTCCTTTTGTTGGTTAAAAAGTAAAGGGCAGCACCCGCAGAGGCCTGCCCCACGGCAGACCTGACGCACCATTATTTATCAGGTTTGCCGGGACTGAATTCAACGAGTAGAGGATTGTGATCGGAAGCGCGCGTTACCAGAACGGAGGCATCATGCACATTCAAACCACGATAGAAGACAAAATCGAGAGGACGACCAAACGCTTTCTTGCGCTGATCGTCGCTAAAGCGGACCTCACGCAGCGACATTTCGCGCGCAAAGCGGTACAACGCATTCATGCGCGGGCGGCTCCAGGCATTAAAGTCCCCGGCCATAATGATCGGCCCGCTGTGATGGGCTATCTGATCGCCAATTGGGAGTAACTGCTTACTATACACATCCACCCCCAGGCTAAAATTCACCGCATGGATGTTTACCACCATCAACAGGCGCGTATCCGGTAACGGATAGACCGTCACCAGCGCCGACTTGGCCAGCCGCAAAATCGGCTCACGTTCACGCAGCGGGCAGCAATAGACCGGATGCGCGGCTGACAGAGTCATCACCCCAGAGGGGTGCTGCGGTAAGACGAACGCAGGGACCTGATCGGCGGCAAGATAGTTAGTCGTTGCAAACCTGACCAGCTCCGGCGTGGTTTGTGCCTCTTGCAAGAGAACCAGATGCGCATCTTTACCGAAATTCTTCAGTACGGACAACCACTCCGCGCGCTGCTGCTTGAAGATGTTCCAGACCAGTACCCGGATTTTTTCGTCACTGCTTAAGGGTGTACCGGCTGGCAATGCCTGGCTAAGGCTCGCAAACGACCCCGGAGGCAAGATCCTCTCCGCGGGCATTCCGGCAACATAACGCATGGCATAGGCATTTTTTCGCACTTTTGGAAACGGCCTCTATAACGTGAACCAGCCCGGAAAAACGGACTGGTTCTAATGTTATAGGGATTTTAGGTCACACTTTCAACGCAATTACTGAGAAACCGCTTTCCAGTTTTGTAAGCAAGCACTTACTGCTACTCACCCAAGCGCCACGCGAGCCGGTTTATCAAGCCGTCCACTGAGGGCAATCAGCAGGAAAGCGACAAGTACAATGACCGCACCAATCCACGGCGTTTGGGTTAACCCGAAGTGTTCTACGGTTTGTCCGCCTACGATGGAACCGATCGCGATACCAATATTGAATGCGGCAATGTTCAGGCCCGATGCAACATCTACCGCATTTGGCGTATACAGTTCGGCCTTTTGCACCACGTACACCTGCAGGCCCGGCACGTTACCAAAGGCGAAGATCCCCATAACCAGCACGGTGATAAGCGCGGCGTACTGAATCGATGCGGTGAACTGGAAAATCATCAGTAGAACAACCAACGCTGCGAAGATAAATTTAAGAGCCGGTACCGCACCATGCTTATCCGCAAGTTTGCCGCCCCAGATGTTACCAATCGCGACAGAAATACCGTAGCCCAGCAGAATCCAGCTTACCGCCGTTGGGGAGAAGCCCGCCAGATCCTGCATCATGGGTGCCAGGAAAGTGAAAGCAGTGAACACGCCACCATAGCCAAGAGCCGTAACGGCGTAAATGATCAGCAGACGCGGATGCGTGAGCACCTTCAACTGATCGCTCAGGCTTGCGCTCGCCCGGCCAGGGATATTGGATGGCACCAACAGCATACTGGCGACCAGGGCAATCACGCCCAGCAGTGATACGGCCAGGAAAGTTTCACGCCAGCCAAAATGTTGGCCAATAAAGGTACCTAACGGCACCCCAGTGACCAACGCAACGGTTAACCCACCAAACATGATGGCGATAGCGGATGCGGCTTTCTCTTTAGGCACCAGGCTGGTTGCAATGGTTGAACCGATGGAGAAGAACACGCCATGCGCGAGGCCGGTCAGCAGGCGGGCAATCACCAGCGTGGTGTAGTCCGGCGCCTGCCAGGCCAGCAGGTTGCCAGCGGTGAAGAGCACCATCAGGGCAACTAACAGCTGTTTACGCGGGAAACGCCCTGTCAGCGCGGTCAGTACCGGTGCACCAACAGCAACACCCAACGCATAGATTGACACCAGCAAGCCCGCTGAAGGGAGCGAGATGGCAAGTTGATTAGCGATGGTAGGAACCAGTCCGACAATAACGAACTCGGTCGTGCCTATCGCAAAGGCACTGATCGTGAGGGCAAGTAGCGCCAGTGGCATAAAATACTCCGTCTTTACAGGATTAAGATGACAGGAAGTATGCGCCAGTGCTTAAATAACAAAAATGGTCAGAATATCAATTGAATTTTGCAGGTGGTGCAATAATGAAAGCAACCTCGGAAGAGCTAACAATCTTTGTCGCCGTCGTCGAGAGCGGTAGCTTTAGCCGCGCAGCGGAACAGCTGGGTCAGGCAAATTCCGCGATCAGTCGCTCGGTGAAAAAGCTGGAGATGAAGCTTGGGGTGAGCTTGCTCAACCGAACAACACGACAGCTGAGCCTCACTGAAGAAGGTGAGCGTTATTTCCGCCGCGTGCAGTCTGTCCTGCAGGAGATGGCCGCAGCGGAGACAGAGATTATGGAATCGCGCAGCACACCGCGTGGATTGCTGCGTATCGATGCGGCAACACCTGTGGTTCTGCATTTTCTGATGCCGCTGATCAAGCCCTTCCGCGAACGTTATCCAGAGATGACGTTATCGCTGGTCTCCTCCGAAACCTTTATCAATCTTATTGAACGCAAAGTTGATGTCGCGATCCGGGCGGGAACCCTGACTGATTCAAGCTTACGTGCTCGCCCCCTCTTTGCCAGCTACCGTAAAATCATCGCGTCGCCGCAGTATATTGCTGAGCATGGAAAGCCCGAAACGGTAGAAGAGCTGGCGCAACATCTGTGTCTGGGCTTTACGGAACCGGTGTCGCTAAATACCTGGCCTGTCTCCTGTCATGATGGTCAGCTTCATGAAATTGCCTGCGGATTATCCTCAAACAGCGGGGAAACGCTAAAACAGCTGTGCCTTACCGGAAATGGTATCGCCTGTTTGTCTGATTACATGATTGATAAAGAGATCGCACGCGGAGAGCTTGTGGAGCTGATGGCAGATAAACGTCTGCCGGTAGAGATGCCTTTTAGCGCGGTTTATTACAGCGACAGAGCCGTCAGTACACGTATTCGTGCCTTTATCGACTTCCTGAGCGAACATATAAAAACAGCTCCCGAAGGAGCTGTGCGAGGGTTTTAGAATACAGAGGGTTGGGTCAATATTAATCCCAGTTCGGCGCTAACCCTTCCGGGCTCACCAGACGATCGTTGCAATCCAGTGCCGCGATCGCTTTTTTATCATCTTCGTCCAGCTGGAGATCCAGTGCTAACAGGTTGCTTGCCAGGTTTTCACGCTTGGTTGAGGACGGGATCACGGCATAACCTTCACCCATTGCCCATGCCAGGATCACCTGGGCCGCTGTCGCGTTGTGTTTCTCCGCGATACGGGTAATCACCTCATCTTTCAGCGCTTTACCGTAGGCCAGCGTCATGTAAGAAGTAATATGGATACCGTGCTGTTTTGCCCAGTCCACCACTTTGCGGTTTTGCAGGTATGGGGACAGTTCAATTTGGTTGGTCGCAATATTTTCTGCGCCAACAGCAGCAATCGCTTTTTCCATCAACGGGATAGTAAAGTTGGAGATACCAATTTCACGTGTTAAGCCCTGCTTTTTCGCTTCCAGCAGCGCCTGCATGAATTCTTCCACCGAGACGGCATCATTCGGTGATGGCCAGTGAACCAGCGTCAGGTCCACATAGTCAGTACGCAGTTTTTTCAGGCTCTCTTTCAGGCTTGGGATCAGCTTATCTTTACTGAGATTCTCAATCCAGATCTTGGTGGTGATGAAAAGGTCGCTGCGCGGTACGCCGCTCTCTTCGAGCGCCTGGCCTACAGCCGCTTCGTTTTCATAAATCTGCGCCGTATCAACGGTGCGATAACCAAGTTCAAGTGCAGTTTTTACAGATGCAATTACTACGTCGTCTTTCAGGCGGAAAGTGCCCAGACCAAATGCAGGGATAGTCATGTTATTCCTCGTTAATCATTATGTTCGTAAACTGAGGAAGATTATGGCGGGTAGTGTTATGAAGAAAAAGAGCGCAGAAAGCAGAGGATTTTTTCTGACTTCGCTATTATTTAACGGCAGATAAGAAAAAAGCCCTGAGCGTTAGCTCAGGGCTTTTAATAAGTGGCGGAACGGACGGGACTCGAACCCGCGACCCCCTGCGTGACAGGCAGGTATTCTAACCGACTGAACTACCGCTCCACCGAAGACTGCTTGTAACCACCGGATTAATGCACCGGCTTACTACTTAATTTGATGCCTGGCAGTTCCCTACTCTCACATGGGGAGACCCCACACTACCATCGGCGCTACGGCGTTTCACTTCTGAGTTCGGCATGGGGTCAGGTGGGACCACCGCGCTAAAGCCGCCAGGCAAATTCTGTTAATCTGTATCACGCTGAAAATATCGTGTCTCTTCGCCAAAACACCTTCGGCGTTGTAAGGTTAAGCCTCACGGTTCATTAGTATCGGTTAGCTCAACGCATCGCTGCGCTTACACACCCGACCTATCAACGTCGTAGTCTTCAACGTTCCTTCAGGACCCTTAAAGGGTCAGGGAGAACTCATCTCGGGGCAAGTTTCGTGCTTAGATGCTTTCAGCACTTATCTCTTCCGCATTTAGCTACCGGGCAATGCCATTGGCATGACAACCCGAACACCAGTGATGCGTCCACTCCGGTCCTCTCGTACTAGGAGCAGCCCCCCTCAATTCTCCAGCGCCCACGGCAGATAGGGACCGAACTGTCTCACGACGTTCTAAACCCAGCTCGCGTACCACTTTAAATGGCGAACAGCCATACCCTTGGGACCTACTTCAGCCCCAGGATGTGATGAGCCGACATCGAGGTGCCAAACACCGCCGTCGATATGAACTCTTGGGCGGTATCAGCCTGTTATCCCCGGAGTACCTTTTATCCGTTGAGCGATGGCCCTTCCATTCAGAACCACCGGATCACTATGACCTGCTTTCGCACCTGCTCGAGCCGTCACTCTCGCAGTCAAGCTAGCTTATGCCATTGCACTAACCTCCTGATGTCCGACCAGGATTAGCTAACCTTCGTGCTCCTCCGTTACTCTTTGGGAGGAGACCGCCCCAGTCAAACTACCCCCCAGACACTCGTCCGCAACCCGGATTCGGGTCTACGTTAGAACACCAGCCATTAAAGGGTGGTATTTCAAGGCTGGCTCCACGCAGACTGGCGTCCACGCTTCAAAGCCTCCCACCTATCCTACACATCAAGGACCAGTGTTCAGTGTCAAGCTATAGTAAAGGTTCACGGGGTCTTTCCGTCTTGCCGCGGGTACACTGCATCTTCACAGCGAGTTCAATTTCACTGAGTCTCGGGTGGAGACAGCCTGGCCATCATTCCGCCATTCGTGCAGGTCGGAACTTACCCGACAAGGAATTTCGCTACCTTAGGACCGTTATAGTTACGGCCGCCGTTTACCGGGGCTTCGATCAAGAGCTTCGCGTTGCCGCTAACCCCATCAATTAACCTTCCGGCACCGGGCAGGCGTCACACCGTATACGTCCACTTTCGTGTTTGCACAGTGCTGTGTTTTTAATAAACAGTTGCAGCCAGCTGGTATCTTCGACTGATTTCAGCTCCACCCGCAGGGGCTTCACCTACACATCAGCGTGCCTTCTCCCGAAGTTACGGCACCATTTTGCCTAGTTCCTTCACCCGAGTTCTCTCAAGCGCCTTGGTATTCTCTACCTGACCACCTGTGTCGGTTTGGGGTACGATTTGATGTTACCTGATGCCTTAGAGGCTTTTCCTGGAAGCAGGGCATTTGTTACTTCAGCACCGTAGTGCCTCGTCATCACACCTCAGCGTTAGAACCAGTCCGGATTTACCTAAACTTCCCGCCTACATGCTTAAACCGGGACAACCGTCGCCCGGCTAACATACCCTTCTCCGTCCCCCCTTCGCAGTAACACCAAGTACAGGAATATTAACCTGTTTCCCATCGACTACGCCTTTCGGCCTCCCCTTAGGGGTCGACTCACCCTGCCCCGATTAACGTTGGACAGGAACCCTTGGTCTTCCGGCGTGCGGGCTTTTCACCCGCATTATCGTTACTTATGTCAGCATTCGCACTTCTGATACCTCCAGCAACCCTCACAGGCCACCTTCAACGGCTTACAGAACGCTCCCCTACCCAACAACCCCTCAGCGTCGCTGCCGCAGCTTCGGTGCATGGTTTAGCCCCGTTACATCTTCCGCGCAGGCCGACTCGACCAGTGAGCTATTACGCTTTCTTTAAATGATGGCTGCCTCTAAGCCAACATCCTGGCTGTCTGTGCCTTCCCACATCGTTTCCCACTTAACCATGACTTTGGGACCTTAGCTGGCGGTCTGGGTTGTTTCCCTCTTCACGACGGACGTTAGCACCCGCCGTGTGTCTCCCGTGATAACATTCTTCGGTATTCGTAGTTTGCATCGGGTTGGTAAGCCGGGATGGCCCCCTAGCCGAAACAGTGCTCTACCCCCGAAGATGAGTTCACGAGGCGCTACCTAAATAGCTTTCGGGGAGAACCAGCTATCTCCCGGTTTGATTGGCCTTTCACCCCCAGCCACAAGTCATCCGCTAATTTTTCAACATTAGTCGGTTCGGTCCTCCAGTTAGTGTTCCCCAACCTTCAACCTGCCCATGGCTAGATCACCGGGTTTCGGGTCTATACCCTGCAACTTAACGCCCAGTTAAGACTCGGTTTCCCTTCGGCTCCCCTATACGGTTAACCTTGCTACAGAATATAAGTCGCTGACCCATTATACAAAAGGCACGCAGTCACCCCATAAAAGAGGCTCCCACTGCTTGTACGTACACGGTTTCAGGTTCTTTTTCACTCCCCTCGCCGGGGTTCTTTTCGCCTTTCCCTCACGGTACTGGTTCACTATCGGTCAGTCAGGAGTATTTAGCCTTGGAGGATGGTCCCCCCATATTCAGACAGGATACCACGTGTCCCGCCCTACTCTTCGAGTTCACAGCATGTGTGCTTTCGTGTACGGGACTATCACCCTGTACCCCCCGACTTTCCAGACCCTTCCACTAACACACAAGCTGATTCAGACTCTGGGCTGCTCCCCGTTCGCTCGCCGCTACTGGGGGAATCTCGGTTGATTTCTTTTCCTCGGGGTACTTTAGATGTTTCAGTTCCCCCGGTTCGCCTCGTTAACCTATGTATTCAGTTAACGATAGTGTGTCGGAACACACTGGGTTTCCCCATTCGGACATCGCCGGGTCAAAGGTTCATATCACCTCGCCGGCGCTTTTCGCAGATTAGCACGTCCTTCATCGCCTCTGACTGCCAGGGCATCCACCGTGTACGCTTAGTCGCTTAACCTCACAACCCGAAGATGTTTCTTTCGATTCATCATCAAATTGCGAAAATTTGAGAGACTCGAACACACATTAACATGTGTGTCGTTTCAATTTTCAGCTTGATCCAGATTTTTAAAGAGCAAATATCTCAAACGTCACCCGAAGATGAGTTTTGAGATATTAAGGCAGGTGACTTTCACTCACGAACCAGCAAGTGGCGTCCCCTAGGGGATTCGAACCCCTGTTACCGCC
>NZ_GL890774.1:16847-18710 GCF_000211415.1 Enterobacter mori LMG 25706
TTTATCATTCATCAGACAATCTGTGTGAGCACTACAAAGGCAGGTTCTTTAAGGTAAGGAGGTGATCCAACCGCAGGTTCCCCTACGGTTACCTTGTTACGACTTCACCCCAGTCATGAATCACAAAGTGGTAAGCGCCCTCCCGAAGGTTAAGCTACCTACTTCTTTTGCAACCCACTCCCATGGTGTGACGGGCGGTGTGTACAAGGCCCGGGAAACGTATTCACCGTAGCATTCTGATCTACGATTACTAGCGATTCCGACTTCATGGAGTCGAGTTGCAGACTCCAATCCGGACTACGACGCACTTTATGAGGTCCGCTTGCTCTCGCGAGGTCGCTTCTCTTTGTATGCGCCATTGTAGCACGTGTGTAGCCCTACTCGTAAGGGCCATGATGACTTGACGTCATCCCCACCTTCCTCCAGTTTATCACTGGCAGTCTCCTTTGAGTTCCCGCCCGAACCGCTGGCAACAAAGGATAAGGGTTGCGCTCGTTGCGGGACTTAACCCAACATTTCACAACACGAGCTGACGACAGCCATGCAGCACCTGTCTCAGAGTTCCCGAAGGCACCAAAGCATCTCTGCTAAGTTCTCTGGATGTCAAGAGTAGGTAAGGTTCTTCGCGTTGCATCGAATTAAACCACATGCTCCACCGCTTGTGCGGGCCCCCGTCAATTCATTTGAGTTTTAACCTTGCGGCCGTACTCCCCAGGCGGTCGACTTAACGCGTTAGCTCCGGAAGCCACGCCTCAAGGGCACAACCTCCAAGTCGACATCGTTTACGGCGTGGACTACCAGGGTATCTAATCCTGTTTGCTCCCCACGCTTTCGCACCTGAGCGTCAGTCTTTGTCCAGGGGGCCGCCTTCGCCACCGGTATTCCTCCAGATCTCTACGCATTTCCCCGCTACACCTGGAATTCTACCCCCCTCTACAAGACTCTAGCCTGCCAGTTTCGAATGCAGTTCCCAGGTTGAGCCCGGGGATTTCACATCCGACTTGACAGACCGCCTGCGTGCGCTTTACGCCCAGTAATTCCGATTAACGCTTGCACCCTCCGTATTACCGCGGCTGCTGGCACGGAGTTAGCCGGTGCTTCTTCTGCGGGTAACGTCAATTGCTGAGGTTATTAACCTCAACACCTCCCTCCCCGCTGAAAGTACTTTACAACCCGAAGGCCTTCTTCATACACGCGGCATGGCTGCATCAGGCTTGCGCCCATTGTGCAATATTCCCCACTGCTGCCTCCCGTAGGAGTCTGGACCGTGTCTCAGTTCCAGTGTGGCTGGTCATCCTCTCAGACCAGCTAGGGATCGTCGCCTAGGTGAGCCGTTACCCCACCTACTAGCTAATCCCATCTGGGCACATCTGATGGCAAGAGGCCCGAAGGTCCCCCTCTTTGGTCTTGCGACATTATGCGGTATTAGCTACCGTTTCCAGTAGTTATCCCCCTCCATCAGGCAGTTTCCCAGACATTACTCACCCGTCCGCCGCTCGCCGGCAAAGTAGCAAGCTACTTCCCGCTGCCGCTCGACTTGCATGTGTTAGGCCTGCCGCCAGCGTTCAATTTGAACCATGATCAAACTCTTCAATTTAAATTTGAATCTAGTGAATTAAAATTAGTAATGAATTATGTAAGTTCACTCAGAGACTTGGTATTCATTTATTGTCCGAAGACATTAAGAATCCATGTCACTTTGAGTGCCCACACAGATTGTATGATAAATTGTTAAAGAGCAGTGCCGCTTCGCTTTTCGCAGCGGCGCGGGGTGTGCATATTACGCTTTCCCGCTTCAGAGTCAAGCGTTTATTTTCGCTTTTCTCTGCTGACCCGGCGGCGTGTGTGCCGTTGTTCCGTGTC
>NZ_GL890774.1:18788-99563 GCF_000211415.1 Enterobacter mori LMG 25706
CCTTTTCACCAAAAAGGCTATTTTTGGTGCTTTTTAATCTCTTCAGGCAGGTCTGCCAGACTATTAATTACCCAATCTGCTGCATTCTCTGCTTCTGGCGTCACTGGCTTACCGGTGCGAACTAATATTTTGGTCCCAACCCCCGCAGCAGCAGCTGCCTGCATATCTTCCAGTTTATCGCCCACCATATAAGAGGCAGCCATATCAATGTGCAGAAATTCCTGCGCAGAGATGAACATCCCCGGATGCGGTTTACGGCAAACACAGGTCTGGCGATACTCTTCTACCGTTCCCTGCGGGTGATGCGGACAATAATAGATGCCGTCGAGATCCACACCGCGATCGGCCAGCGACCAGTCCATCCATTCCGTCAGCGTCTCGAACTGCGCTTCGGTGAATTTACCGCGTGCAATACCGGACTGGTTAGTCACAACCACCAGCGCATAACCCATCTCTTTCAGCTGGCGCATGGCATCTATTGCGCCCTCGATAAACTCGAACTCATCAATCTCATGGACGTAACCATGATCCACATTAATAGTGCCATCACGATCGAGAAAAATTGCGGGTACTGATTTTGCCACCGGTTTGCTCCTGAAAAAGGCATGTTCCGCTAGTATCTCATGAATCGCAGCGCAATAAAGTGCTCATCGCACAGAGTTGGATTGATTTAGACGTCTGGATGCCTTAACATCCGTTTTGTTTACGGTCATCACCCGTATCTGGCAGAACAAAATGCCACGGCTAACTTACATATGATAAAAATAATCTAATGATTAAACTTTCCAATATCACCAAAGTGTTCCAGCAGGGGAACCGAACCATTCAGGCGTTGAACAATGTCAGCCTGCATGTTCCTGCTGGTCAAATTTATGGCGTCATTGGCGCATCGGGTGCAGGTAAAAGTACACTTATCCGTTGTGTTAACCTGCTTGAGCGTCCAACCCAGGGCAGCGTTGAAGTTGGCGGGCAAGAGCTTACCGCCCTCTCAGAGAAAGAACTCACTAAAGCACGCCGCCAGATTGGCATGATCTTCCAGCACTTCAACCTGCTGGCTTCCCGTACCGTTTTCGGTAACGTCGCATTACCGCTGGAACTGGACAACACGCCTAAAGAAGAAGTGCAGCGTCGCGTCACCGAACTGCTCGACCTCGTGGGACTGGGCGATAAACATGATAGCTACCCGGCGAACCTGTCCGGTGGGCAGAAACAGCGTGTGGCCATTGCCCGCGCGCTGGCAAGTAATCCTAAGGTGCTGCTGTGCGATGAAGCGACCAGCGCACTGGACCCGGCGACCACTCGTTCGATTCTGGAACTGCTGAAAGATATTAATCGTCGCCTGGGCCTGACGATCCTCCTTATTACGCACGAAATGGATGTGGTGAAACGCATCTGTGACTGCGTGGCGGTCATCAGTAACGGTGAACTGATCGAGCAGGACACGGTAAGTGAAGTGTTCTCGCATCCGAAAACTCCGCTGGCGCAGCAGTTTATTCAGTCCACGCTGCATCTGGATATTCCGGAAGATTATCTGGAACGTCTGAAAACAGAAGCAACGGCAGACAGCGTCCCAATGCTGCGTATGGAATTCACCGGTCAGTCCGTTGACGCTCCATTACTTTCCGAAACTGCCCGTCGCTTTAACGTGAACAACAACATCATTAGCGCGCAGATGGATTACGCCGGTGGCGTGAAGTTCGGCATCATGCTGACGGAAATGCACGGGACACAAGAAGAAACCCAGGCGGCGATTGCCTGGCTGCAAGAACACCATGTAAAAGTAGAGGTACTGGGTTATGTCTGAGCCGATGATGTGGCTGCTGGTTCGCGGCGTTTGGGAAACGCTGGCAATGACCTTTGTATCGGGCTTCTTTGGTTTTGTGATTGGTCTGCCGGCCGGCGTCCTGCTGTACGTGACGCGTCCGGGTCAAATCATTGAGAACGCGAAGCTGTATCGCACCCTCTCTGCGCTGGTGAATATCTTCCGTTCTATCCCGTTCATTATCCTGCTGGTATGGATGATTCCGTTTACCCGCGTGATCGTCGGAACGTCTATCGGTCTGCAGGCGGCCATCGTTCCGCTAACCGTAGGTGCAGCGCCGTTTATCGCCCGTATGGTGGAAAACGCCCTGCTGGAGATCCCAACCGGTCTGATCGAAGCCTCCCGCGCAATGGGCGCAACGCCGATGCAGATCGTACGCAAAGTGCTGCTGCCTGAAGCGTTGCCTGGTCTGGTGAACGCAGCGACCATTACGCTTATTACGCTGGTCGGCTATTCCGCGATGGGTGGCGCAGTCGGTGCTGGCGGTTTAGGCCAGATCGGCTATCAATATGGCTATATTGGTTATAACGCTACCGTAATGAATACCGTTCTGGTATTGCTGGTTGTGCTGGTTTACTTAATCCAATTCTCTGGCGATCGCATCGTCCGGGCTGTTACTCACAAATAACGTTACACACAACACAAACTCGACGAGTTAAGGATAAAACATGGCGTTTAAATTAAAGACCCTTGCAGCGGTAGGCGCGCTGATCGGCTCTCTGGCACTGGTGGGTTGCGGTCAGGACGAAAAAGATCCAAACCACATTAAAGTGGGCGTTATCGTGGGTGCTGAGCAGCAGGTTGCTGAAGTTGCGCAGAAAGTGGCGAAAGAAAAATATGGTCTGGACGTTGAGCTGGTAACCTTCAACGATTACGTGCTGCCGAACGAAGCGCTGAGCAAAGGCGATATTGACGCCAACGCCTTCCAGCACAAACCATACCTGGATCAGCAGATCAAAGATCGCGGCTACAAGCTCGTTGCGGCCGGTAACACCTTCGTTTACCCAATTGCCGGTTACTCGAAAAAAATCAAATCGCTTGATGAACTGCAGCCCGGCTCCCAGGTCGCGATCCCTAACGACCCAACAAACCTCGGTCGCTCCCTGCTGCTGCTGCAGAAAGTGGGCCTGATTAAACTGAAAGACGGCGTGGGTTTGCTGCCGACTGCACTGGACGTTATCGAGAATCCGAAAAATCTGAAACTGGTTGAGCTGGAAGCACCACAGTTGCCACGTTCACTTGACGATGCACAGATCGCACTGGCCGTGATCAACACCACTTACGCCAGCCAGATCGGCCTGACCCCTGCGAAAGACGGCATCTTCGTTGAAGATAAAGACTCCCCATACGTCAACCTGATCGTGACTCGCGAAGACAACAAAGACGCGGAAAACGTGAAGAAATTTGTTCAGGCTTATCAGTCTGACGAAGTTTACCAGGAAGCCAACAAGGTGTTTAACGGCGGTGCTGTTAAAGGCTGGTAATCTCCTCTCAGTGTAATATCATCAGGACGGGCTTATGCCCGTCTTGTCATTTATGCAGGCAACTGATTCAATATCCGTTGTTTTGATTATCCATTGAGGAACTATTATGCGTGCTTTACCGATCTGTCTCTTAGCACTCATGCTGAGCGGCTGTTCTATGCTAAGCAGATCTCCTGTTGAACCTGTTCAAAGCACAGCAACCCCGCCAAAAGCGGAGCCAGCAAAACCGAAAGCGCCTCGCCCTGCACCGGTACGCATTATCACTAAAGCCGACGATCTCGTGGGCAAGCCATTCCGTGAACTGGGTGAAGTGAGCGGCGAATCCTGCCAGGCAACGAATCAGGACTCTCCTCCAAACATTCCAACGGCCCGCAAGCGTATGCAGATTAACGCGTCCAAAATGAAAGCCAACGCGGTGCTGCTGCACAGCTGTGAAGTGACCAGCGGTACGCCAGGATGTTATCGTCAGGCTGTTTGTATCGGTTCTGCACTAAACATTACGGCGAAATGAGTGCATTTCAGTTTGAGCAAATAGGCGTTATCCACTCTCCTTATAAAGAGAAATTCGCCGTACCGCGCCAGCCCGGTCTGGTGACACGGGGCGGCGGCGAGCTTCATCTGATCGCGCCCTACAATCAGGCCGATGCGGTACGCGGGCTCGACGCCTTCAGCCACCTGTGGGTTGTCTTTGTGTTTCACCAGACCATGGAAGGTGGCTGGCGCCCTACGGTGCGCCCTCCTCGTCTGGGAGGAAATGCAAGAATGGGTGTTTTCGCCACCCGTTCGACCTTTCGTCCCAACCCCATCGGCATGTCGCTGGTTGAACTGAAAGGTATACGCTGTCAGAAGGATCAAGTGATCCTCGAGTTAGGCAGTCTTGACCTGGTGGATGGCACGCCGGTTATCGACATCAAGCCGTATTTGCCTTTCGCTGAAGCGCTACCGGACGCCCGGGCAAGTTATGCTCAGGACGCCCCACAGGCCGATATGCCGGTACACTTCACGCCTGAGCTCACCGTCCAGATACATCAGCTCGAAAAGCGTTATCCCCATCTTCGGGACTTTATCGTTGAAGTACTGGCGCAGGACCCTCGTCCCGCCTACCGAAAAGAAGAGGAAGCCGGTAAAACCTATGCCGTCTGGCTACTGGATTTTAACGTGCGCTGGCGCGTAACCGGGGCAGGTTTTGAAGTGTTTGCCCTGGAACCCAGGTAATTTTAACCTCCTCTCTTTTGGCATCTTTGCCACACTGGTAAACTAAACCACTTTTTTTGTGTCAGGTTGGCCTTTAAGCCAGCCCTACTCGTCGAAACGGAACCGTAACAACATGCGTACTAGCCAATATCTGCTCTCCACTTTAAAGGAGACACCTGCCGACGCCGAAGTGATCAGCCATCAGCTGATGCTGCGCGCCGGGATGATCCGCAAGCTGGCCTCCGGGTTATACACCTGGCTGCCGACCGGCGTGCGCGTCCTGAAAAAAGTCGAAAACATCGTGCGTGAAGAGATGAACAACGCCGGTGCAATCGAGGTGTTAATGCCGGTCGTTCAGCCCTCTGAACTGTGGCAGGAGAGCGGTCGCTGGGAGCAGTACGGTCCGGAACTGCTGCGTATTGCCGATCGCGGCGATCGTCCGTTTGTCCTCGGCCCAACGCATGAAGAAGTCATTACCGATCTGATCCGTAATGAGCTGAGCTCTTACAAACAGCTGCCGCTGAACTTCTTCCAGATCCAGACCAAATTCCGTGACGAAGTGCGTCCACGCTTTGGCGTCATGCGCTCTCGCGAATTCCTGATGAAAGATGCCTACTCTTTCCATACTTCTCAGGAATCGCTGCAAGAGACTTACGACGCCATGTACGCTGCGTACAGCAAAATCTTCTCCCGCATGGGTCTGGATTTCCGTGCGGTGCAGGCTGATACGGGTTCTATTGGCGGTAGTGCATCCCATGAGTTCCAGGTACTGGCACAGAGTGGTGAAGACGATGTGATCTTCTCTGACTCCTCTGATTACGCGGCAAACATCGAGTTTGCTGAAGCACTGGCACCAAAAACGCCACGCGCTGCTGCCACCGAAGAGATGAAGCTGGTTGATACGCCAAACGCGAAAACCATCGCCGAGCTGGTTGAACAGTTCAACCTGCCGATTGAGAAAACGGTAAAAACCTTGCTGGTAAAATCCACCGAAGGTAGCGCATACCCGCTGGTTGCCCTGCTGGTCCGTGGCGATCACGAGCTGAACGAAGTGAAAGCCGAGAAGCTGCCGCAGGTTGCCAGCCCGCTGACCTTCGCCACGGAAGCGGAAATCCGCGCCGTTGTGAATGCGGGTCCAGGTTCACTGGGTCCAGTCAATCTGCCCGTTCCGGTTGTTATTGACCGCACGGTTGCCGCAATGAGCGACTTCTCTGCTGGTGCAAACATCGACGGTAAGCACTACTTCGGCATCAACTGGGATCGCGACGTGGCGACGCCAGAAGTAGCCGACATCCGTAACGTGGTCGCAGGCGATCCAAGCCCGGACGGCCAGGGTACGCTGATGATCAAGCGCGGTATCGAAGTGGGTCATATCTTCCAGCTGGGCGATAAATACTCCCGCGCGATGAACGCTGCCGTTCAGGGCGAAGATGGCCGTAACCAGGTTCTGACAATGGGCTGCTACGGTATCGGTGTAACGCGCGTAGTTGCTGCGGCTATCGAGCAAAACTACGACGAGCGTGGCATCGTCTGGCCTGACAACATCGCGCCGTTCCAGGTTGCGATTCTGCCAATGAACATGCATAAGTCTTACCGCGTGCAGGAACTGGCGGAAAAACTTTACGCTGAGCTGCGCGCCAAGGGCATCGACGTGCTGATGGATGACCGTAAAGAGCGTCCTGGCGTGATGTTTGCTGATATGGAACTGATCGGTATTCCGCACACCGTTGTCATCGGCGACCGTAACCTCGACAGCGACGAGATTGAATACAAATACCGTCGCAGCGGCGAGAAACAGATGATCAAGACTGGCGACATTCTTGATTACCTGGTGAAAGCCATTAAAGGTTAAGAAACAAAAAACCCCGCTCCGGCGGGGTTTTTTAATGGCGCTACGTCAGCTTATTTACTGTCGCAGTTTTTACCTGCAACAAATTTCGCGTCTTTATCGGCCACCAGAGTTTTCACCATCTCACCGCTGTCCGGGTTCGGCTCCAGGGTAAAGTGACCATCCACCGTCAGCAGAACCGGCTTGCTGTCGTTGCCGCGCGCCACGGCATAATCACGCTCCAGCTGAGCATTGTTTGCCACGCTGACTTTCTTACCGGTGACGCAATCGGTGAAGATTGCCGCATCTGCCATGTAGAAATACATTCCTCGCATCGCCATTGGCGTGGCAGGCAGTGCCGCTTTTACCGGGGCGAGCGTGTAATTGAACTGAGACTCAATAGGATTGCCTTCACGGTCAAGCATTTCCATGCTGTCACCTTTAGGGCGGAACCAGGTTTTCTCCCCGGTCGTATCCGTCAGGACCAGCTTCTCAGCCGTACGTGCCCAGGTGCCGTAAGTCCCAAACGAAGAAGGCTCTTTCGCGCCCTGATAGCGCTGGTTCATTACCCATGTGCCGTCTTTTTGCAGGAACAGGGATGTTTCGATGCCCTCACAGTCCGCACAAGGCAATACGCCACGCCAGCTCTGCTGCATCGGCTTTAATTCTTCCGTTTGCGTAGGCTGTAATACCTGCGTTTCCGAACGGTTGTTACACCCAAAAAGCGCAAACAGCGTACTCGCTGCCAGCGCTGACCATAATACTTTTTTCACAATGAATTCCTTATGAAAAGTGTGTTCCCTTTCGTCACTCTGTAGGGCGACGAACTTTACCGCGTAATGCTTTCACTGTGGATTTCTGCGCCTTTGACGACAGCCGACGCTCTTTCGATGCACGTGTGGGCCGCGTTGCCCGACGGCTTTTCTGCACTGTCGTTAATTCTTTAATCATCGCCACCAGCCTCGCAATCGCCGCTTCCCGGTTTAACTCCTGGCTGCGGTACTCCTGCGCTTTAATCACAATGACGCCATCGCTGGTGATCAGATGATGGCTGGCGGCAAGCAGACTTTCTTTATAATACTCTGGCAGGCTGGAGACCCGAATGTCAAAGCGCAAATGGATAGCCGTTGAGGCCTTGTTAACGTGCTGACCGCCCGCGCCCTGCGCCCGGATGGCAGTGATCTCCAGCTCGTTATCCGGAATGCTGACGTTTCGGGACAAAACAATCATGACGCCGGTTGCCACGCCGTCAAATGGATTTCCAGATTATTCTGAGAATCAGAAAGCCAGATCGCACCGTCCTGAATCGTCGCCTGCAGGACCATCGTTCGGCCAGCAAACTCGCTCAGTTGCGCCAGCTGCTCATCATCCAGATACCAAACGGTGAGATTTTTAAACTGTCCGCACTTGCTCTTGTTTTGCTGCCACCAGATCTCCGCAGCGCGTTGATTATACGCGAATAACGCCACGTCAGCGGACTGGGTGCACGCCTTTTTAATCCTGCGTTCATCCGGCAGGCCAAGCTCAATCCACAAATCGATACCGAGATGATCGTTGCGCAGCCAGGCTTCGGGTTCATCTTCCGCACTCAAACCACGCGTAAATTGCAAACGCTCGTCGGCGTATTTAATCCACGCCAGCAGGCGCAGCATCATGCGTTCCTGGGTTTCAGAGGGGTGACGCGCCAGCGTCAATGACGCATCAAGGAACTGGTTGCGGTCAAGATCCGCCACATTGACCACAGCTTTATAAATTGTCGCTTTCAGCGCCATCAGAGAACTCCTTTCGATTCAGGCGGACATTGTAGCGAAAACCGGAGCAAAACGCTGTTACGAGGTGATGAATAGTGCGCTATCAAGGCGCTGATATTGCTTAAATGAGTATGGTATAGTCACCTTGCTAAACCGAGTTTATCTTCGTAGGCTTAATGATATCTCACAGTAAGTCAGTGCGCTGGCGGGAGGGGATGTGAATAATTATTGTGAGTTAATTCGCAAACGGTATGCGGAAATCGCCAGCGGCGATCTGGGATATGTCCCGGACGCGTTGGGCTGTGTATTGAAGGTGCTTAATGAAGTGGCCTCTGATGAGAGCCTTTCAGAGTCGGTCAGGGAAAAAGCAGCGTATGCTGCGGCGAATTTACTGGTGAGCGATTATGTCGATGAATGATACTTATCAACCCATCAATTGTGATGACTATGACAACCTCGAACTCGCCTGCCAGCATCATTTAATACTGACGCTGGAGCTAAAAGATGGCGAAGTGTTGAAGGCGAAAGCCAGCGATTTGGTTTCGCGTAAGAATGTGGAATATCTTATAGTGGAAGATGCCGGCGCGACGCGCGAGCTTCGTCTGGACAAAATTGCCAGCTTCAGCCACCCGGAAATCGGTACCGTTGTGGTAAGCGAATCCTGATGACACTCACGGGCAGCCCGGCTGCCCGTTACGCATTCCACTCAAACGAAACGCCCTTTTCTGCCCACCCTTCTTCAGTGATAAACACGCCCGCAGCGGCAATAAGCGTCTCACCATAAAACAGTAGCGGCGTGGTATCGCGCAGCCAGGGCGGCACATTGTTCTCCTGCCAGATTTTCTTCAGCTTTCGTCCGCCATTACGCCCGACGATATGCAGCAAACCACCGGCTTTAAAACGCACCGTAACGGGCTCATCCGCTTCTGGCAGACGCACGTGACCGGCATTCGTCAGGGATACACTACCCGCGCCAGCGGGTAATGTCAGCGCTTCCACCACGCAGGGCCAGTCGAGAACAACATCAGAAAGAGAAGAACGGGATTTAACCCACCACAGTTTGCCCTGATAGCGCCTGACCTCGAAGCCGTTCAGGTAAACGCTCGGTGTGGCATCTTCTCGCGCCTGCGCCACTTCATCCCATATTCTGCCGAGCATTGCTCGCGACGGCATGACGGCATGATGAGAGGCCAACCAGCGGCGTAAAACTGCGGCACGGCGTACCGCACTCATCGCTTCCAGCGGCGCAATTGCCAGCGCACCCTCAGAGGAAATCAGCTCGGCCAGCTCTTCACTCAGCAACTCATCCAGCAGGCTCTCCTGCTCGGCACAGAGCGTGGCGCTCCTGGCCGTCGCTTCAGCAAAGTGCTCCCAGCGTTCGGTCAGTAGCGGTAAGACGCGCAGACGCAGGAAATTACGATCGTAGCTGTCGTCCTGATTGCTTTCGTCCTCAATCCAGCTCAGCTGATATTCATGCGCCCAGGATTCAAGAGAAGCACGTGTTTCACCCAGCAGCGGGCGGATTAATTCGGTTCCGGCAAAACGCGCGCGCTCAGGCATGGCGGATAGCCCCGCCGGACCACTGCCCCGCTTAAGCGCAAGTAAAAAAGTTTCGCACTGATCGTCAAGATGTTGCGCCGTAACGAGTGCTTCACCGGGCAGTAAGGCGCGAGCAAAAGCGGCATAGCGGGCCTTGCGCGCCTGCGCCTCAATACCCAGCCCTTCGTCCTGGAGAGCCACGCGTTCAACTATCAACGGGATGTTCCACGCCTTACAGAGGGCTTCACAGTGCGCTACCCATGCATCAGCATGAGGACTTAACCCGTGATGGATATGCATCGCCCGGAGCTGGACGTCAGGATCCTGGTCACGCCAGAGTTTAAGGCGGTGGAGCAAAACGGTGGAATCCAGCCCACCGCTAAACCCCACCAGCAGCTGGCGGTACGGTGAAACGGCTTGTGCGATAGCGGGTGAGGTCATAGGAAATTACACATAAAAAATGCCCGGACTAAGCGGGCATTATCACACATGACGGCGATTACTGCTGGTAAAGCTCCAGCGGCAGGCCATCGGGGTCGCTGAAAAAGGTAAAACGCTTGTCGGTGAACGGATCGACGCGTATCGCTTCGCACATCACGCCGTGAGATTCCAGATGTTTGACCGCGCTATTAAGGTCATCAACGCTAAAGGCCAGATGGCGCAGGCCGCAGGCTTCCGGACGTGAAGGACGCGCAGGCGGAAAAGGAAATGAGAACAGCTCAATAACATATTGCCCGTTTAGCGCCAGATCGCCCTTCCAGGAGTCGCGCTCCTCGCGGTAAGCCTCACTGAGCAGCGTAAAGCCAAGGATATCGCAGTAGAAGGACTTACTTTTCGCGTAATCGGTCGCAATAATCGCAATATGATGAACAGCTTTTAAACCCAGCATAGCTTCTCCTTTTTATGATGCCTGAACGTTACAACCGAAAACCCGCACCTTGCAAGCGGTCACCTTTATTTTAGGACTCGCACCCAGTACACGCCCTGTTCATCGCGCTTCGCACCGTGGATATCGGTCTCAAAGCCCGGATAATGGCGTCCGACAGAGCAGAGCATCAGCAGGAAATCGAGCACCGCCCGACTCTCTTCGGTGATCATCTCACCGGGCATTAAAAGCGGAACACCCGGCGGATAAGGCAGGATCATGTTGGCCGACACCCGCCCGACCAAATTCTCCAGCTCGATGGTTTCCACCTCGCCTTTCACCTGCCGCTGCCACGCTTTGTGTGGCGTGAGTTTCATTTCCGGTAGGACATCAAACGCCTGCAGCATCAGACGCGGCAGGTCGTGCTGGCGGATCAGTTTGTGGATCCCCTGAGCCAGATCCTGAATGCGCATATTACGATAGAAGTCAGGATCCTCCGCGTAGAGATCCGGCAGCATGTTCTTCACCCGCAGGTTGAGATCGTAGGCGCGCTTAAACTCCATCAGGCCGCGCAACAACCCCATCGCGCGGGTTTTGTCGATCCCAATGCTGAACAGGAACAGTAGGTTATACGGCCCGGTTTTCTCCACCACCACGCCGCGCTCGTCCAGGAACTTCGCCACCAGCGCGGCGGGGATCCCTTCTTCACCCATAATGCCCTGCTCGTCCATGCCCGGCGTCAGGATCGTCACTTTGACCGGATCGAGGAACATATGGTCAGCATCGGCATCCCGGAAACCATGCCAGTCTTCGCCGGGTGAGACGGGCCAGCATTCAGCTTCATCAATCTCTTCCGGCTGCCAGATATCAAAGAACCAGCCGTCGGCTTCATCTTTCAGCCGCTGAACTTCTTTGCGGAAATGCAGCGCGCGCTCCACCGAGCGGTTGATCAAGCGTTTGCCCGGATTGCCGCGCAACATCGCCGCGGCCGTTTCAATCGAGGCCACCAGCGGATAGCTCGGCGAGGTAGTGGTGTGCATCATAAAGGCTTCGTTAAACGTATCTTCGTCGTACTCACCTTTGATGTGAATTAACGAAGCCTGCGAAAACGCAGCCAGCATTTTATGCGTCGACTGCGTTTCGAAGAACACTTTGCCCGGCACACGCTCGCCGCTCATACCGCTTTTACCGGCGTAAATCGGGTGGAAATTGGTGTACGGCACCCACGCTGAATCAAAGTGGATCGACGGCACATCCAGCGTCTGCTTGATCCAGTTGGTGTTGTACAGCAGGCCGTCGTAGGTGGAGTTAGTGATCACCGCGTGAACAGGCCAGCTCGCGCCGGGGATCGCCGCGACCTTACCTTCTATGGCGTCATGCGTAAACTCACGACGCGGGATGCCGCCAAGAATACCGAGCGCGTTGCGCGTGGGTGACAGCCAGAGCGGCACGACGTCGCTCATCATCAGCAGATGCGCCAGCGATTTATGACAGTTGCGGTCAATCAGCAAGGTACTGCCTGCAGGGGCAGCGTACATCCCGACGATTTTGTTCGAGGTCGAGGTGCCGTTGGTCACCATATAGCTCTGTTCAGCACCAAAGGTGCGGGCAATATACTCTTCGGCCTCCAGATGCGGGCCGGTATGATCCAGCAGAGAGCCTAATTCGGTGACTGAAATCGACACGTCCGCTTTCAGCGTGTTGCCGCCAAAGAAATCATAGAACAGGCAGCCCACCGGGCTTTTTTGATAGGCCGTTCCCGCCATATGGCCTGGCGTACAGAAGGTATATTTGCCTTCCTTCACGTAGGTGAAGAGCGCGCGGGTAAACGGCGGCGTAATGTTATCGAGATATTCACCGGTATATTGCTGAATGCGGGTCGCAATATCCTCCGCCACGCCGAGCGAATATTCAAAGAACCACAGCGCCATTCGCATATCATTGGCGCTGACGTCCATGGTTGAGTGGGTATTGATAAACGCGTAAAGCGGGAGATATTCGTTCAGCTTGTTGATATCGCTGCACAGTTCGAGGTCATATTCATCCCAGTCGAAGATCACGCCACAGATACGCGGATTATGCTCGATGAACTTCAGCAGGTCGGCGCTGTTGTGCGGCCAGATTAGCTGATACCCGCGCGACTGCAGGGCTTGCTCCAGCTCCTTAATCGGCTCATCTTTATAAAAGACGCCGTGTGGCCCCATAATGGCAATGATATTCATGGGCTTCCTCCTTAAAAAACATTAGCTAAGCATAGTCCGGCTAAACCGCAGATATAAAAAAAGCCGCAACAGTGTGCGGCTTTTCAGATAATTGTGAAGCTTACGCGTAACCGTAGGTCATCAGACGCTGGTAGCGACGGTTGAGCAGATCGTCTTTGCTCAGCACGTCCAGATCCGCCAGGTCAGCCAGCAGCTGTGCTTTCAGGGAAGCGGCCATCACTTCCGGCTTACGATGCGCACCACCCAGCGGTTCCGGGATGATGGAGTCGATCAGCTTAAGCTCTTTCAGGCGCGGCGCAATGATGCCCATTGCTTCTGCAGCCAGCGGCGCTTTGTCGGCGCTTTTCCACAGAATGGACGCACAGCCTTCCGGGGAGATAACGGAATAGGTGCTGTACTGCAGCATATTCACTTTATCGCCCACGCCAATGGCCAGCGCACCACCGGAACCGCCTTCACCAATAACGGTACAGATGACCGGCACCTTCAGACGAGACATCTCGCGCAGGTTGCGCGCGATAGCTTCAGACTGACCGCGCTCTTCTGCACCCACGCCAGGGTAAGCACCCGGGGTGTCGATGAAAGTGATGATAGGCATGTTGAACCGTTCAGCCATCTCCATCAGACGCAGGGCCTTACGGTAGCCTTCTGGTGCTGGCATCCCGAAGTTACGACGGATTTTCTCTTTGGTTTCACGACCTTTCTGATGACCAATGATCATCACCGGGCGTCCGTCCAGACGCGCGATACCGCCAACGATAGCTTTATCGTCAGCGTATGCGCGATCGCCTGCCAGTTCGTCAAATTCGTCAAACGCCAGGCGGACATAATCCAGGGTGTACGGACGCTGTGGATGGCGTGCCAGCTGGGCCACCTGCCATGCGCCGAGATCGGCAAAGATTTTGCGCGTCAGTTCTACGCTTTTCTCGCGCAGACGATGCACTTCTTCGTCGATGTTAATATCCAGTTTTTCACCCTGACGGCTTACCGCTGTCAGAGAATCGATTTTCGCTTCCAGCTCAGCAATCGGCTGTTCGAAATCAAGGAAATTCAGACTCATAGTATTCCTGTATTAGTCAAACTCCAGTTCCACCTGCTCCGAACCAATGAGGCCACGGAGATCGTTCAGTAAACGATCGCTCGGAGAGACACGCCACGTTGCACCAAAGCGCAACCGCGCACGTGCATCCGCCCTCTGATAGTAGAGATGTACTGGAATGGTCCCCGAGCGGTGGGGTTCCAGAGACTGACGGAGTCGGTTTAAAAGCTGGTCATCAATTTGCCTGTCCGTCAGCGAGATAGCAAGCCCGCGAGCATATTTTTCCCGGGCTTCGTCAATGTCCATCACTTCGCGGGCGGTCATTTTAAGCCCCCCGCTGAAGTCATCAAAGCTGACCTGTCCGCTGACGATAAGTATGCGGTCTTTTTCCAGCAAGTGCTGGTATTTATCCAGCGCATCGGTGAATAACATCACCTCCAGACGCCCGGAACGGTCATCCAGCGTACAGATGCCGATACGATTGCCGCGCTTGGTGACCATTACCCTTGCAGCAATCACGAGCCCCGCAGCCGTGGTGATTTTACCACGATCTGTCGGATGCATGTCTTTTAGCCTGTGGCCGCCGACATAGCGCTCAATTTCTTTAATGTACTGGTTGATCGGGTGCCCAGTCAGGTACAAGCCTAACGTTTCACGCTCCCCATCCAGTACGACCTGTTCTGGCCACGGCTGGCAGTTGGAGTATGACTGTTCAATCTGCTCTGGCTCTTCCGCCAGCACGCCAAACATATCCGCCTGACCAATCGCTTCCGCTTTTGCATGCTGATCCGCCGCTTTCAGGGCGTCGCCGAGCGAGTTCATCAGCGCGGCGCGGTGCGGCCCCAGCCTGTCAAACGCGCCGGACATGATCAGTTTTTCCAGCACGCGGCGGTTAAGTTTTTTGGTATCGGTACGGGCGCAAAGATCGAACAGCTCGCGGAAATACCCGCCGTTGTTACGCGCTTCGATGATCGCCTCGATCGGCCCTTCACCCACGCCTTTGATCGCGCCGATCCCATAAACGATCTCCCCGTCGTCGTTGACGTGGAAGTGATAGAGACCCGAGTTAATGTCCGGCGGCAGGATCTTGAGCCCCATGCGCCAGCACTCGTCCACAAGGCCAACCACCTTCTCGGTATTGTCCATATCGGCCGTCATTACCGCCGCCATAAATTCAGCAGGATAGTGCGCTTTCAGCCACAGCGTTTGATACGACACCAAAGCATAGGCGGCGGAGTGGGATTTGTTAAATCCGTACCCGGCGAATTTCTCCACCAGGTCAAAGATCTTAATCGCCAGTTCACCATCAACGCCGTTTTTTCTCGCTCCTTCTTCGAAAGTGCCTCGCTGCTTGGCCATCTCTTCCGGCTTTTTCTTACCCATTGCACGACGCAGCATGTCCGCGCCGCCGAGGGTATAGCCGGAAAGCACCTGGGCGATCTGCATAACCTGTTCCTGATACAGGATGATGCCGTAGGTTGGCTCAAGCACCGGCTTCAGGCTTTCGTGCTGCCACTGAACGTCCGGATAGGAAATCTCTTCGCGCCCGTGCTTACGGTCGATAAAGTTATCTACCATCCCCGACTGCAGCGGGCCCGGACGGAACAGGGCCACCAGTGCGATCATATCTTCGAAGCAGTCAGGCTGAAGACGCTTAATCAGATCTTTCATGCCGCGGGATTCAAGCTGGAAGACGGCGGTAGTCTCCGAGCGCTGCAGCATGTCGAAACTTTTTTTGTCATCCAGCGGGATGGCTGCGATGTCTATTGGCTCAAGGCCCTGCTTTTCCCGACGCGGGTTGATCATCTTCAGCGCCCAGTCGATGATCGTCAGTGTTCGCAGGCCGAGGAAGTCGAACTTCACCAGCCCGGCGTATTCTACGTCGTTCTTATCGAACTGGGTAACCGGGTGCTGGCCCGCTTCATCGCAGTATAGCGGTGCGAAGTCGGTGATTTTGGTCGGGGCGATAACCACGCCCCCCGCATGCTTACCGGCGTTACGCGTGACGCCTTCCAGCTTGCGCGCCATGTCGATCAGCGCTTTAACTTCTTCGTCGGCTTCGTAGATTTCCGGCAGCTGAGGTTCGGCTTCAAACGCTTTTGCCAGCGTCATGCCCGGATCGGGCGGCACCAGCTTAGAAATACGATCAACAAACCCGTACGGGTGGCCCAGCACGCGGCCGACGTCACGGATAACCGCTTTCGCCGCCATCGTACCGAACGTAATAATCTGCGATACCGCATCACGGCCGTACATATCGGCGACGTGCTCGATCACCTGGTCGCGTTTCTCCATGCAGAAGTCGACGTCAAAGTCGGGCATGGAAACACGTTCCGGGTTAAGGAAACGTTCGAACAGCAGGTCAAACTCCAGCGGGTCGAGATCGGTAATTTTAAGCGCATAGGCCACAAGCGATCCTGCTCCGGAGCCACGCCCCGGTCCGACCGGCACGCCGTTATCTTTCGACCACTGGATAAACTCCATAACGATCAGGAAGTAGCCGGGGAAGCCCATCTGGTTGATCACCTGGAGTTCAATATCCAGACGTTCATCGTACGGCGGGCGTTTCTCTTTGCGAACGGCTTCATCCGGGAACAGGAACTCCAGACGCTCTTCCAGGCCTTCCTTAGATTTTACGACCAGGAAATCTTCCGTGGTCATGTCACCCGTCGGGAACTGCGGCAGGAAGTACTCGCCGAGACGCACGGTGACGTTACAGCGTTTTGCTATTTCAACGCTGTTTTCCAGCGCTTCCGGGATGTCAGAGAAGAGCTCACACATCTCCTCTTCGTTGCGCATATACTGCTGAGAGGAGTAGTTACGCGGACGTTTAGGATCGTCGAGGGTGAAGCCGTCATGGATCGCCACACGCATTTCATGTGCGTCAAAATCGCCCGCTTCGAGGAAACGGACATCGTTGGTGGCCACCACAGGCAGACCGCGCTCTTCGGCGAGTGCCACGGCGGCATGCAGATAGCTTTCTTCGTCCGCACGCCCGGTGCGGATCAGCTCAAGATAGTAGCGATCCGGGAAATACTCTTCGTAGAACGAGACGCACTGATCCACCAGCGCACTGTTGCCACGCAGCAGACACTTGCCGACATCGCCCATGCGACCGCCGGAAATCAGCAGCAGGCCTTCGTTCAGCTCTGCCAGCCAGTCGCGGTCGATCCACGGGCCCATCGCGCCATATCCACGCTGATAGGCTTTAGAGATAAGCAGGGTAAGGTTCTGATAACCGGTGTTGTTCATCGCCAACACGGAGATCTGCGTCATTTCATCGCCGAGCAGCTCGCTCTGGACATGAAAATCCGCGCCGACAATTGGCTTTAACCCGGCACCATGCGCGGTTCCGTAGAACTTCACCAGGCCACACAGGTTGGTAAAATCGGTGATCGCCAGCGCAGGCATGCCGAGCGCGGCCGCCTTTTTTACCAGCGGTCCGGTCTTTGCCAGCCCATCGCTCATGGAGTAGTCGCTATGCACCCGCAGGTGTACGAAACGTGGTTCAGCCATCTTCAGATTCCGCGTTACTTAATTACTTGCGTATTGATTCAGGACACCCGTCCCAGCGCGCGCTTCACCGGGCCAAAGCTGCGACGGTGGTGTTCGGTTGCGCCATGTTCAGCCAGCCTTTCCAGATGGAAAGGTGTGGGATACCCCTTATGCTGGGCGAAACCATACTGAGGGTAAGTGAGGTCCAGCGCGGCCATTTCGGCGTCGCGCGTCACTTTGGCAATAATAGAAGCTGCGCTAATTTCTGCGACCCGGCTATCGCCTTTGACGACCGCCATTGAAGGCATTGGCAGTGCCGGACAGCGGTTTCCGTCAATCAGGACATATTCAGGAGAAATTTTCAAACCCGCTACCGCACGCTGCATCGCCAGCATCGTAGCATGCAAAATATTCAGCTCGTCTATTTCATGCGGTTCAGCGCGCCCCAGGCTCCAGGCCAGCGCCTTCTCCTGAATCTCACTAAACAACGCCAGCCGGCGCTTTTCAGACAATTTTTTAGAGTCGTTCAGCCCGATAATGGGACGAGCCGGATCGAGGATCACCGCCGCGGTGACCACAGCTCCCACTAACGGACCACGACCCACTTCGTCCACGCCCGCCACAAGGTGGGTGTGAGGATAAACAAATTCCATCATTTTGCTAGCTCCAGCACCGCATCAGCCGCTTGCTCATCAGCATTACCGCGGATCAGTTGATGCAGTTCACGGAAGGTATCGTGCATCTCGTGGCTGGTCTTGCCGTTTGCCAGCAGCGGCAGCAGTGCATCCGCGAGCGCCTGCGGCTGGCACTCATCCTGCAACAACTCTTTCACCAGCTCGCGACCGGCAAGCAGGTTTGGCAGGGAGACATAATCCGTTTTCACCAGACGTTTTGCCAGCCAGAAGGTGAACGGCTTCATGCGATAACCGACCACCATCGGGCATTTCGCCAGCATACACTCCAGCGCCGCCGTGCCGGAGGCCAGCAGCGCGGCATCGCTCGCATACATCGCTTCCCGTCCTTTCCCGTCCAGCAGACGGACGTGAAGATCCGGGGCGACTTCCGCTTTGATACGCTCAAACTGCTCGCGGCGTTTGGCATTCACCAGCGGCACGACCACTTCAAGGTCGGGATAGGTCTGGCGAAGCATTTGCGCTGTTTTGAGGAAATCGGCACTCAGCATTTCAACTTCAGCACCGCGGCTGCCCGGCAGCAGCGCCAGACAGTGAACGTCATGGGGAATACCCAGTACGTCGCGCGCCGCGTTTTTATCCGGATCCAATGGCATCGCATCCGCCATGGTATGACCGATAAAACGGCACGGAACATTAAATCTGTCGTAAAACGCTTTTTCGAAAGGCAGGAAAGCCAGCACCAGATCGGTGGATCTCCCGATTTTGAAAACGCGTTTCTGTCGCCACGCCCAGACGGACGGACTGACGTAATGAATGGTTTTGATCCCCTGCTTTTTCAAATTCCCTTCGAGGGTAATGTTGAAATCAGGCGCATCGATACCGACAAACACATCAGGTTTGAGGTCGGTAAAACGGCGGGTGAGATCGGCACGAATATGAAGTAAGCGACGCAGACGCCCCAGCACCTCAACGATGCCCATCACGGCCAGCTCTTCCATCTCATACCAGGCTTCGCAACCTTCAGCCTGCATCAGCGGGCCAGCAACACCCACAAAGCGAGCATTAGGTACGCGAGCTTTTAGCGCGCGGATGAGACCAGCACCAAGAATATCGCCGGAGGTTTCTCCGGCGACCAGGGCTATCGTAAGCGGACGACTGTCGACCATTAACGAATCAGACCCCTTGTTGAACGGTCAAAGAACTCCATGAACGCGTTCACTTCAGGGTGTTTGTTCGCCAGCTCGGCAATTTCCGGCTTCGCCTCTTCCAGCGTTTTCCCGCTACGGTACAGCAGTTTGTACGCGTTGCGGATGGCTGTAATCGCTTCGCGGCTAAAGCCACGGCGCTTGAGGCCTTCGATGTTCACGCCAAATGGCGTGGCATGGTTACCCTGCGCAATAACGTAAGGTGGAACGTCTTGCGCCACACCTGAGCAGCCGCCGACCATCACGTGTGCACCAATGATGCAGAACTGATGAACTGCGGTCATACCACCGATAATTGCGAAATCATCTACCGATACGTGCCCCGCCAGCGTTGCGTTGTTGGCGAGGATACAGCGGTCACCCACGGTACAGTCATGCGCGATATGCGCATTAACCATAAACAGGTTGTCGCTGCCTACCTTCGTCAACCCACCGCCCTGTACTGTTCCACGATGAATGGTGACGCTTTCACGAATACGGTTACGATCGCCAATTTCCAGACGGGTAGCTTCACCAGCATATTTCAGATCCTGGTTAACTTCACCGATGGAAGCGAACTGATAAATCTCGTTATTACAGCCAATGGTCGTGTGACCATTCACCACAACGTGAGATTTCAGTACTGTACCCTCACCAATTTCGACATGGGGTCCAACAATACAGAACGGGCCAACGTGGACGTTAGCACCAATGATGGCACCGGTTTCCACGATGGCAGTAGGATGAATAAAGGCAGATTTATCAATCACGTATCAGGACTCCCGGCTACGAGCACACATCATCGTCGCTTCGCAAACAACTTTGCCGTCAACCAGAGCTACGCCTTTGAAGCGAGTCAGGCCGCGACGCGTTTTTTCAAAAGTGACTTCCATGATCATCTGATCACCAGGCACAACTGGACGCTTAAAGCGCGCCTCATCGATACCTGCGAAGTAATAGAGTTCACCCGGCTCCAGTTTACCTACGCTTTTAAACGCCAGAATACCGGTTGCCTGTGCCATTGCTTCCAGGATCAACACACCCGGGAAGATCGGCTTACCAGGGAAGTGTCCCTGGAAGAAAGGCTCGTTAACGGAGACATTTTTCACTGCGCGCAGAAAACGACCTTCTTCAAAATCCAGCACACGGTCTACCAGCAAAAACGGGTAGCGGTGCGGCAGAAGTTCTAAAATCTCTTCAATATGCAGAGTATGAGTGTCAGTAGTCAAAATACTCTTCCTGTCAAATGTACTAAGTAGCAATAATAACACGGCCTGCCGGTTTATAAAAAAGCCGACAGGCCGGGAAAATTAGCGTTAAACGGATGAACGCTTAGTCTTGTTGATCGATTTTGCGCTCAATCGCTTTGAGACGCTTGCTCATATCATCAATATTCATCACCAGAGCAGCTGTTTTACGCCAGACCTTGTTCGGTTGCAGCGGAATGCCTGAGGAATAGACGCCAGGTTCAGTGATAGGACGCATAACCATGCCCATACCTGTCACCGTCACTTTGTCGCATATTTCCATATGGCCGTTGATCACACTGGCACCGCCAATCATGCAGTAACGGCCAATTTTGAGGCTGCCTGCCATGATCACGCCGCCCGCAACTGCGGTATTGTCGCCAATCACAACGTTATGTGCAATCTGGCACTGGTTATCAATGATAACACCATTGCCAATAATGGTGTCGTCAAGCGCACCGCGGTCAATAGTGGTACAGGCACCGATCTCAACACGATCGCCGATAATCACGCGACCCAACTGTGGGATCTTAACCCAGTTACCCCGATCGTTGGCGTAACCGAAACCGTCAGAACCAATCACCGTGCTGGATTGAATGAGGCAATTTTCGCCAATCTCAACCTCATGGTAGACAGATACATTGGCCCACAAGCGGGACCCTGCACCAATCTTCGTATTTTTACCAACAAAGCAGCCTGGACCAATCACCACGTTGTCACCCAGCACAACGCCGGATTCAATGACAGCGTTTGCACCAACTGCAACGTTGTTACCCAGCTGAGCCGTCGGATCAATTGAGGCACTAGCCGCAATGTTCTGCGCCGGCTGCGGCGTGGTATCAAGAATTTGGGCCATGCGTGCATACGTCAGGTAGGGATTTGTCACTACCAGAGCAGCGCCTGTGGCAAACGGAAGATCGTCCTGCGTCAGAACAACGGCAGACGCCTGGCATTGAGCCAGGTGTTCACGGTACTTAGGACTTACCATGAAAGTGATGTTGCCAGCTTTAGCAGATTGCATGGACGCAACAGCGGTGATGACGATATCGCCATCACCGTGTAATTCTGCATCCAACTGCTGAGCTAAATCAGCCAGTCGAATTGAAGGCATTACTTATTTAACCTGTTTCAGAACATCAGCGGTGATGTCTTTAACATCGCTGCTGTTGAAAGCAACGGCATTCGCATCAACAACCAGATCGATGCTCTGATCGGCAGCAACAGCTTTAACTGCAGACTGAATGCGAGTAACCAGTTTACCGCGCTCTTCGTTAGAACGACGCTGACGATCCTGCTCGAAAGCCTGCGCTTTCTGGGAGAAGGTCTGGCGCTGAGCCATTACGTCTTTTTCCAGCTTGCTGCGATCGCTTGCTTTCATGGTAGAACCATCGCGCTGCAGACGCTGCATTTTAGTCTGGAGGTCGCCTTCCATACGTTGCAGCTCGCTAGCACGGCCTTTGAATTCGTTTTCCAGCGTCGCAGAAACGCCCGTTTTCTGTGCAACTTGCTGGAACAAATTACCCATGTTGACGATTGCGATTTTGTCCGCTGCCTGAGCAGAAGTTGCCATCGCTAAACCGAGACCTGCAGCTAATAACCACTTTTTCACAATTAACTCCTTACCATCCCATTGGCACCTGAAGGTACCGTTCTTTGCGTGGCAAGGCGATCGTGTTACCGATCGCCAGTTGTCAGCGCTACACTGCCAACGCATTCCTTTGCAGCGAATTATTACCAGGTTTTACCAATGTTAAACTGGAATTGCTCCGCTTTGTCTCCATCGTATTTCTTAAACGGCTGGGCGTAAGAGAAGACCAACGGCCCCAGCGGTGACATCCATTGTAATGCGATACCTGCGGACATGCGAATGTTGCCCGGATCGCTGTAGTCTGGAACACCTGCCGCACGCATCTGGGCGGTATTCTCCCAGTTGGTATCCCACACCGTACCCGCATCCATAAAGAAGGAGGTACGGACAGAGTTCGCGTACTTGTCGCTGATAAACGGCGTAGGCGTGATGAACTCAAGGCTCGCCACGGCCATAGCGTTACCGCCGACTGCATCATCAGAGCTACACACTTGTTTTGGATCACGGCTTGCGCAGTTATCTTCGTCATTACCGCCGTAGTAGACCGCTTTCGGACCAATGTTATTGGACTGGAAGCCACGAACGGTGCTGGAACCGCCCGCATAGAAGTTCTCATAGAACGGCAACTCTTTACTGCCAATCCCATCACCGTAGCCCCAACGAGTACGACCCAGGACAACCCACTTGTGGTCATCATCAATTGGGAAGTAAGACGCCGTGTCCAGCGTCAACTTGTAGAACTCGTTATCAGAGCCAGGAATGGTCACTTTACCGTTCAGATTGACGCGAGAACCTTCCGTAGGGAAGTAGCCACGGTCAAGGCGGTTATATGTCCAGCCGTAGTTGAAGGTGAAGTCATCCGCCGCGAAACCGTTGTCATCGCTGGACGTACTTGCCGACTGGCCAATGGAATCCAGATAACGCCACATCGCCACCTGAGGCTGCATGTTGGACAGGTCGTTATGCACATAACCTAAGCCCGCACGCAGCGTGTTGTATTCGTTCACCGGGAAGCCGAGCGTACCGTCTACACCGTAACTCTTGTTGGTATAGGAGGACAGATCCGCGTCGTCTGCTTTAAAGTCGTTATAGAAGATACGACCACCCAGGCTCACACCGTCAACGGTGAAGTATGGGTTTGTGACAGAAAACTCAGAGTAGGTCTGGTAGTCGTTTTTGGTCCCGTTGATACCAACAGAGTACCCCGTACCCAGCCAGTTATCCTGCTGAACACCGACCTGGAAGCTCACACCGCTTTCAGTACCGTAGCCCACACCGAAGTTGAAGCTACCGGTGTTACGCTCTTTTACTTTATAGACGACATCAACCTGATCCGGGCTGCCTGGTACACGCTGGGTATCAGTATCAACCGTCTCGAAGTAACCCAGACGATTCAGACGCTCTTTACCCTGGTCAACCAGGTCGCTACCCAACCACGCCCCTTCCATCTGGCGCATTTCGCGACGCAGAACGGAATCTTTAGACGTATCGTTACCTTCGAAGCGGATCTTACGCACGTAGAAACGGTTACCCGCATCAACGTTCACGTGCAGCTTAACGGTTTTCTCTGCGTCGTTGATTTCCGGCTGAGTTTGTACGCGCGGATAGGCGTAACCATAGCGGCCGAGCAGCTTTTTAATACTGTCTTCCATTTTGGTGACTTTAGAACCGCTATACAGATCGCCGGGCTGAATTTTGGTCAGCGACTCAATCTCAGCAGAATGCCCCGCCAGGTTTCCACTTACTTCAACGCCAGAAAGCTTGTACTGATCGCCTTCTGTGATGTTAACCGTAATGTAGATCCCTTTCTTGTCCGGAGTCAGACTGACCTGAGTTGAATCAATGTTGAAACGGGCATAACCGCGATCCAGATAATAGCTGCGCAGGGTTTCAAGGTCGCCTGCCAGTTTCTGTTTCTGGTATTTACGGTCACCCACCACGTTCCACCACGGCACTTCGTCACGCAGCTGGAACGTTGAGATCAGTTCGTCAGTGCTGAACGCGTGGTTACCCACAATGTTGATCTGTTGGATCTTCGCAGAAACACCTTCCTGGAAGACCAGTTTCAGGTCAACACGGTTACGCGGCAGCGGCGTCACTACCGCTTTCACGCTGGCGCTGTATTTACCGACGCTGTAATAGAAGTCTTCCAGACCTTTTTCAATGTCTGCAAGGGTTGTGCGGTCCAGGGACTCCCCCACACGAACACCGGATGCTTCAAGGTTTTGCTTGAGCATGTCATCTTTCACCGACCTGTTGCCGGAGAAGGTGATACTGGCGATCGTTGGACGTTCTTTTACCTGAACCAGCAGCGTATCACCATCGCGCAGGACGCGGACGTCCTCAAAGTTGCCAGTGGCAAACAGAGCGCGGATGGTGTTACTGATGTCTTCATCATTAACCGTATCGCCGGGGCGCACAGGCATACTGAGGAGGGCCGCACCAACGGCGACACGCTGAAGGCCTTCGAAATGAATATCTTTCACTACGAACCCGTCAGCACCGTATACGGTGGCGCTGCTAAACAGCAGCGACGCTATGAGCAACTTTTTCATCGCCATCGTTATTATGCGTTCTTCCTAACTAACTCTCTTACAACCGAGAGAAATCATTGAAAAGTGCAAGCCCCATTAACAGCACCAGCAAAATCGAGCCAATGCGATAACTAAAGTCTTGAACTCGCTCGGATACCGGTCCGCCTTTTAGCTTTTCAATGGCTAAAAACAGCAGATGGCCCCCGTCTAATACGGGAAGCGGGAACAGGTTGATTATCCCGAGGTTCACGCTAATGAGCGCGAGAAACATGAGATAGTAAATCACCCCGAACTCCGCTGACATCCCAGCCCCTTGAGCAATCGAAATAGGCCCACTGAGGTTGTTCAGTTTCACATCACCGGTTATCAATTTCCCCAACATGTTTACCGTCAGCTTCATCAGTTGCCATGTTTTATCCGTGGCTTCAAGGATGGCGCTGAACGGCCCATACTGGCGTATTGTCTTGTACTCATCTGGCAGTGGGATCACTTTCGGCACAACGCCTGCAAACCCTTCTGCCTTTCCGCTGCTCGATTTGGTATCCGGAATCAGCGTCAGTGAGAGCGGACTCCCCTGTCTTTCCACTTCCAGCGCGAGCGATGTACCCGGATTATCGCGTACCAGAGTAACAAAGGTCATCCATTGTGTTAATGGTTGACCATCGACTTTAACGATCCTGTCGCCCGCTTGCAAACCCGCTTTACTCGCTGCGGAGTTAGCCTGTACTTCGGCTAATACCGGTTCGATTTGCGCGCTGCGCGGCCGAATCCCCAGAGCGGAAACGGGATCTTCTTTGTCGGGTTCGAAACTCCAGTGGCGTAAATCCAGCACTTTTTCCTGCCGCTGGTCTGATCCAAAAGGCGACACGCTGACAGTCGTCTTCTCATCACCAATTTTCGCAACCAGCTGCAATCGCACGGCATCCCAATCAGGGGTTTCGATGCCATCAATCGCTTTAAGTTCCATCCCAGGTGCAATTTGCCCACTCGCTGCAATAGAGCCAGGGGCAATTTCACCGACAACCGGACGCACGCCAGGGACACCGATGATAAACACCAGCCAGTAAGCGAAGATAGCAAAGATGAAATTGGCTACCGGACCGGCAGCAATGATGGCAGCACGTTGCCCAACGGTTTTGTTGTTAAACGCGCTGTGTCTCAGTTCTGGCGCGACAGGCTCGACGCGCTCGTCGAGCATTTTGACGTAGCCGCCCAGCGGAATAAGGGCGATGACAAACTCGGTGCCATGGCGATCGGTACGCTTCCAGAGCGATTTACCAAACCCGATGGAGAATCTCTCCACCCGCACGCCACAGCGTCGAGCAACCCAGAAATGGCCAAATTCATGCACGGTAACCAGTACACCCAGTGCAACAATGAACGCCGCCAGATTCCAGAGAATGCTCAGCATAAAACCTTCCGTTAAATCGTCCCGAATACCAGTAAAAGCAAGCAAGCAAACACTGGAACAGCCGCCGTCAGGCTGTCAATGCGATCCAGTATCCCGCCATGGCCTGGAATCAAGTGACCACTGTCTTTAATCCCTGCTTCACGCTTGAACATACTTTCGGTGAGATCACCCAGCACCGAGGCCAGCGCAGCGAAAATTGAGCACACCAGCAATGTTGACGGTGCTACCTCCAGATTCGCCCATAGGCCATAACCCCAGGAGATGATCGCCGCCGTAAACAGGCCACCAATGAATCCTTGCCAGGTTTTACCCGGGGAAACCTTCGGCGCCAGTTTATGTTTGCCGAACAGTTTACCAAACATATAGGCTCCAGAGTCAGCCCCCCAGACGAGAATCATCACATAAAGCAGCCAGAGGGCACCGCTATAGTGGTTTTCGTCATAGTGCCAGGCGCGCAGCGCGACCATACCCCAGAAAAATGGAACAATTGTGAGCAGACCAAAAATAAGGCGCAACACTTTAGAATTTCGCCACAGTGCCGCAGAGCCTGGATAAAAAAGCACCAACACAAGCGCAGCAACCCACCATGCCAGCGATATCCATAAGGATCCGGCAACCAGCGGTTGGTGAATATCGTGATGATATTCAGGCAACGTGAACAGCATCAGGGCCAGGATAAAGCCACAAAGCACCGCCAGCCATACCCGCTGTGTGCGCGAGGTAAAGCCGCTAAACTGTCCCCATTCCCAGGCGGCGAGCATGCACACCACCAGCGTAACAATCGCGAATCCCACTGGGGGCAGTAAAAACAGCGCCGCAATGACAATGGGTATTAATACAAAAGCGGAAATCAGGCGATACTTCAGCAAAAGCTACCCCCATCAGGCTTTGTCGCCACCAGGCTCGGTGCCGCCGAAACGACGCTCTCGATTGGCAAAGGCATGCAGCGCACCTTCAAAGTCTTGTTCATCAAAATCGGGCCAAAGAACATCAGTAAAGTAAAGTTCGGCGTAGGCGATTTGCCAAAGCAAAAAGTTACTTATGCGGTGTTCTCCCCCTGTCCTTATTACCAAATCCACAGGCGCTAGTTCATTCATGCAGATTTGCCGACTGAGCGCCTCTTCATCAATTTGGTCGGGTCTCAACAGCCCTTCCTGAACCTGCTCGGCAAGATGCCGAACGCCCTGAATAATATCCCAGCGTCCGCCGTAATTCGCCGCGATATTGAGCGTCAGGCCGGTATTATTTTCCGTCAGCGCTTCTGCTTTGCGAATCCGTTCCTGCAAACGTGAGTTAAAACGACTGGTTTCGCCAATAATACGCAGGCGGACGTTGTGGCGGCGCAGGCTTTTTACTTCGCTATCGAGCGCCCACACAAACAGTTCCATCAACGCAGTCACTTCCTGCGGTGGTCGATTCCAGTTCTCACTGCTAAAAGCATAGAGCGTTAACGCATCAATGCCGTTATTGGCGGCAAAAGAAACGGCGCGGCGAACGGACTTCGCCCCCGCTTTATGCCCAAAGGCTCGTATCTTCCCTTGTCTTTTCGCCCAGCGGCCGTTGCCATCCATGATGATTGCTACATGACGACAGCCATGCGCTGGCAAGTTTTCGCTCATTGGTTGATTCGCAGACAACATAACGCGTTTTTAGTCCCTGAAAAGGATTTAACGGTACACAGGAATACTGAAGCCTATACATAAAAAAGCCGTGTCAAACCACGGCTTACCTGACCACATAAAGTCAAATACCTGCGATCAGGTGGCGCAGACTATATCACTGAAGCACAACGCTAACAAATAGCACGACGACTAGTGGCTGCTTTATCACCAGCTTGCGAGACGCGTCACCAGTTTACGCGCAACAATGCGAGCCTCTGCATCGACCGACAGCACCTCTTCCACGCTTTGTGGCTCGCGCAAATCCATCAATTCAAGCACTGAAAGATTCATTGCTGCGATATCGGTAAAGCGGATCTGCTGATTCAGAAATGCCTCAACGGTCTCTTCATTCGCTGCATTCAGTGCCGTCGTCGCCGCCTGCCCCTGGTCAAAGGCCGTCATCGCGAGCTTAAGGCAAGGGTAACGGTCGTAATCAGGCTCGCTAAAGGTCAGTGAACTCAGCTTGCAGAAATCGAGCGGTTTTGCCCCGGATGTCACACGGTTTGGCCACGCCATGGCGTGAGCAATAGGCGTGCGCATATCCGGTTCGCCCAACTGAGCAAGCACGCTGCCATCCTGATAGCGCACCATAGAGTGAATCACCGATTGCGGGTGGATCAGCACTTCCATCTGTTTCGCTGACGCATTAAACAGCCAGCGCGCTTCAATGTATTCCAGACCTTTATTCATCATGGTGGCTGAATCAACGGAGATCTTACGACCCATCGACCAGTTCGGATGACGGCACGCCTGATCCGGCGTCATTGCGCTCAGTTCTGACAGTGGCGTTTCACGGAACGGGCCACCAGACCCGGTGAGCAGAATCGACACAACGCCATTCTGCTCCAGGTCAGCGTACCCCAGGTTCTGTTGAAAAGGTTGCGGCAAACTCTGAAAAATGGCGTTGTGTTCACTATCAACCGGTAAAAGACGTGCTCCGCGCTGCTTGACCGCCTCCATAAACAGGCGTCCGCAGGTCACCAGCGACTCTTTATTCGCCAGCAGAACATCTTTACCGGCATCAATAGCGGCAAGCGTCGGCAGGAGCCCAGCCGCCCCAACGATGGCGGCCATCACCTGATCGACCTCATCCAGCGCCGCCATCTCGCATGCCGCCTGCTGACCGCTGAGCACCTCGGTGCGGCTGCCCTTTTCCTGCAGCTGCGCTTTCACCTGGCGAGCACTCTCTTCGTCATCCATCACCGCAAAGCGGGGCGTAAACTCCAGACACTGCTCCACCATGCGCTGCACGTTTTTACCGGCCACAAGGGCGGTCACGGTGTAGCTTTCAGGATTATGGCGAACCACGTCAAGAGTGCTGCAACCGATAGAGCCGGTTGAGCCAAGGAGTGTTAAATGCTTCATGAGATGCCCGGAAAAAAGTTAGACCAGATAAAACCAAAACGCCGCCAGTAAGACACAACGTCCCCTGAACGGCGTTTATCAGTGTACGACAGAAATCAGAACTGCATCAGTTCCGCTTCTTTATCTGCCAGCGCCGCATCAATTTTCTTGATAGCCGCGTCAGTCATTTTCTGCACGTCATCCTGGGAACGACGGTCATCATCTTCGCTGATCTCTTTTTCTTTCAGCAGCGCTTTTACTTTATCGTTCGCGTCGCGACGTACGTTACGTACGGAAACACGACCTTGCTCAGCTTCACCGCGCACCACTTTGATCAGGTCTTTACGACGTTCTTCGGTCAGCGCAGGCAGCGGAACGCGGATGTCGGCACCCGCAGAGCTTGGGTTCAAACCGAGGTCAGACGCCATGATCGCTTTCTCAATAGCCGGGCTCATTGAACGATCGAATACGTTGATTTTCAGCGTACGGGTATCTTCTACGGTAACGCTCGCCAGCTGACGCAGTGGAGTTGGCGTACCGTAGTATTCTACGATGATGCCATCCAGCAGGCTTGGAGAAGCACGGCCAGTACGGATTTTGCTGATTTGGTTTTTGAACGCTTCTACGCATTTATCCATGCGTACTTCAGCATCTTTTCTGATGTCGTTAATCACGTTACGGATCCTTGAAAACTTGTCTCAGGCAGACTAACCGCCAGCACAGCGTTACAGGTGTGCTAAGTATAGTCGCGTTTAATTCATGACAACGCCAAAGGCGCGTCCGGGTAAGATACCACTACAAAGTAAAGCGGAATCTTACCTGTATTTATCGCCGACGGAAATTATTCCGTGATCAAAGTGCCTTCTTTTTCGCCCATTACAACGCGGCGCAGTGCGCCCGGCTTGTTCATGTTGAAGACACGGATCGGCAGTTTGTGGTCACGAGCCAGCGTGAAGGCGGCAAGATCCATTACTTTCAGCTCTTTATCCAGCACTTCGCTGTAGCTCAGCTGATCGTACATGGTCGCAGAAGGATCTTTTGCCGGATCGGCAGTAAACACGCCATCCACTTTGGTCGCTTTCAGCACCACATCGGCTTCGATTTCGATACCGCGCAGGCAGGCAGCGGAATCGGTGGTAAAGAACGGGTTACCCGTACCGGCGGAGAGGATCACCACGCGGTTATTGCGCAGCAGGCTGATGGCTTCTGCCCAGCTGTAGTTATCGCACACGCCGTTCAGAGGGATAGCGGACATCAGGCGGGCGTTCACATAGGCGCGATGGAGCGCATCACGCATGGCCAGGCCATTCATCACGGTTGCCAGCATACCCATGTGGTCGCCCACAACGCGGTTCATCCCCGCTTTCGCCAGACCAGCACCACGGAAAAGGTTGCCACCGCCAATGACCACGCCAACCTGAATACCCAGTTCGACCAGTTCTTTGATTTCCTGTGCCATGCGGTCAAGGATGCTTGCGTCAATACCGAAGCCTTCCGTTCCCTGCAGCGCTTCGCCACTCAGCTTAAGCAGAATGCGTTTGTACACGGGTTTTGCATTGGTAGCCATGTTTCTTTCCTGAGACTGTCAACGATTAAGATGGGGTTAATTCTGGCGACATGTTATGCCGCAAACCAGCGCAGGGATACAGTAACCTGTCTGATTTTGTATGACGGGTGACAAAAAGAAGCCGCCCTCAGGCGGCTCCTTTTCAATCATTAAGACTGCTTGGACATTGCAGCAACTTCTGCTGCGAAGTCAGTCTCAACTTTCTCGATGCCTTCGCCCACTTCGAAGCGGATGAAGCCAGTTACGTCAGCGTTGTGCTCTTTCAGCAGCTGAGCAACAGACTTGCTTGGATCCATAACGAAAGGCTGGCCAGTCAGAGAAACTTCGCCGGTGAATTTCTTCATGCGGCCTTCAACCATTTTCTCTGCGATTTCTTTAGGCTTACCAGATTGCATCGCGATGTCCAGCTGAACCTGGTACTCTTTCTCTACCACTTCAGCAGACACGTCTTCTGGCTTAACGAATTCTGGCTTGCTTGCAGCGATGTGCATTGCCAGCTGTTTAACCAGCTCTTCATCAGCGCCTTTAGCCGCAACCAGAACACCGATACGTGCGCCGTGCTGGTAAGAACCCAGAACGTCGCCTTCCAGGGAAGATACGCGACGGATGTTGATGTTTTCACCGATTTTAGCAACCAGCGCAACACGCTCTTCTTCGAACTGTGCTTTCAGAACTTCAACGTCAGTGATTTTGCCCGCTACAGCTGCGTCCAGTACTTTGTTCGCAAATGCCTGGAAACCGCCATCTTTAGCAACGAAGTCAGTCTGGCAGTTAACTTCCAGAATGATACCGTAGGTGCCGTCGATTTTAGTGATGATCACGCCGTCAGCAGCAACGTTGCCTGCTTTCTTAGCTGCTTTGATCGCACCGGATTTACGCATGTTTTCGATTGCCAGCTCAATGTCGCCGTTCGCTTCAGTCAGCGCTTTTTTGCAATCCATCATGCCTGCGCCAGTACGCTCGCGCAGCTCTTTTACCAGGGATGCGGTAATTTCAGCCATTCTTAAATCCTCGGGAGATGTGAACTGCCCGGCCATAAGCCAAACAGTATAAATTGAAAAAAGGGGCCGATAATTGGCCCCTATTCATACACGGTACTAATAAGGGGTAAAACCTTATTATTCAGCTTCTACGAAGCTTTCTTCCGCCTGAGAAGCCAGATCCTGGGAACGGCCTTCACGAACGGTAGCAGCTACAGCGCTCAGGTACAGGCTAACAGCACGGATTGCGTCGTCGTTACCCGGGATAACGAAGTCAACACCGTCCGGATCGGAGTTGGTATCAACGATAGCGAATACCGGGATACCCAGGTTGTTAGCTTCTTTGATTGCGATGTGCTCGTGGTCTGCATCGATTACGAACAGCGCGTCTGGCAGGCCGCCCATATCTTTGATACCGCCCAGGCTGTTTTCCAGCTTGTCCAGTTCACGAGTACGCATCAGCGCTTCTTTCTTAGTCAGCTTATCGAAAGTACCGTCCTGAGACTGGGTTTCCAGATCTTTCAGGCGTTTGATGGACTGACGAACAGTTTTCCAGTTGGTCAGCATGCCGCCCAACCAGCGATGGTTCACGAAGAACTGGTCGCAGCTGTTAGCAGCATCTTTCACAGCTTCGCTTGCAGCGCGCTTAGTACCAACGAACAGAATCTTACCTTTACGGGAAGAGATCTTGTTCAGCTCAGCCAAGGCTTCGTTGAACATTGGTACAGTTTTCTCAAGGTTGATGATGTGAACTTTGTTACGTGCGCCGAAGATGAAAGGCTTCATTTTCGGGTTCCAGTAACGGGTCTGGTGACCAAAGTGAACACCAGCCTTGAGCATGTCGCGCATGGAAACAGTTGCCATGTTTAAAACCTCTATAGTAAAAGTTGGGGTTATGCCTCCACGTATCCCATATTACCGACCCCAAAGGGCACCCCGGAATATGTGCCGATACGTGTGTGTTGTTACACAAAGTGAGATTTGTCGCTTCCGTCCAGCCTGTGTATCTGAAATGGATCGGAAGTCCGGCGCGCTTTATACCACAAAACACGGCCAGAAACCAATAATTGTTGACGGTGTGTGCTGTTAATGATTCTCAATTTGGCAGTGGGTGCGCCAGACTGTTACCATTGACGACACTTGAACTAGTATTGTCGAAAAATCGACACCGATGGACAGATTACATGGCTATCTCTATTAAGACTCCTGAAGAAATTGAAAAGATGCGCGTCGCCGGTCGTCTGGCCGCTGAAGTGCTGGAAATGATCGAGCCATTCGTGAAGCCGGGCGTCAGCACTGGCGAGCTGGATCGCATCTGTAATGACTACATCGTCAACGAGCAGCACGCGGTCTCCGCCTGCCTCGGCTACCACGGTTTTCCAAAATCCGTGTGCATCTCTATAAATGAAGTGGTTTGTCACGGTATTCCTGACGACGCAAAACTGCTGAAAGATGGCGACATCGTTAATATCGACGTGACCGTCATTAAAGACGAATACCACGGCGACACCTCTAAGATGTTCATCGTAGGCAAACCGACCATCCTCGGCGAGCGCCTGTGTAAAGTGACGCAAGAGAGCCTCTACCTGGCACTGAAGATGGTGAAACCAGGCATCCGTCTGCGCACTATCGGTGCGGCTATCCAGAAGTTCGTGGAAGCAGAAGGTTTCTCCGTGGTGCGCGAGTACTGCGGGCACGGCATTGGTCGCGTCTTCCACGAAGAGCCGCAGGTTCTGCACTACGATGCGGATGACGGCGGCGTGGTGCTGCAGAAAGGCATGACCTTCACCATTGAGCCAATGGTCAACTCGGGCGATTACCGCATCCGCACCATGAAAGACGGCTGGACGGTGAAAACCAAAGACAGAAGCTTGTCTGCACAGTACGAGCATACTATTGTGGTAACAGACAACGGCTGCGAAATTATGACGTTGCGCAAGGATGACACCATCCCGGCGATACTGACGAACATTGAGTAATAAAAGAGCCGGCGAATGCCGGCTTTTTTAATGGCGATAGCTTTTTCTTATGGGTGGCGCACGATGAGTAATCTTTTACCCGAACAGTATGCTAACACAGCCCTTCCCACCCTTCCCGACCAGCCCGACAACCCGGGCGTCTGGCCGCCGCATGAGCTGAAGTGTGCCGATATCAAAGCACATATGGATGTCTTCCAGCGCTGGCTCAGTAGCGCGTTTGACGCAGGCATTTCCGCCGAGCAGCTCATCGAAGCACGCACCGAGTTTATCGACCAGCTGCTGCAACGCCTGTGGATCGATTACGGCTTCGGGCAGATTAGCGACGTAGCGCTGGTTGCCGTCGGGGGCTATGGTCGCGGTGAGCTGCATCCGCTTTCCGATATCGACCTGCTGATCTTAAGCCGCAAAAAGCTGCCGGACGAACAGGCGCAAAAAATTGGCGAACTGCTGACCCTGCTCTGGGACGTGAAGCTGGAGGTGGGCCACAGCGTGCGCACCCTGGAAGAGTGTCTGCTGGAGGGGCTATCTGACCTGACCGTCGCCACCAACCTGATTGAAACCCGCCTGCTGATTGGCGACGTCGCGCTGTTCCTGGAGCTACAGAAACACATCTTCAGCGACGGCTTCTGGCCGTCAGAAAAATTCTTCGCCGCGAAGGTCGAGGAGCAAAACCAGCGCCACCAGCGTTACCACGGCACCAGCTATAATCTTGAACCCGATATTAAAAGCAGCCCCGGCGGCCTGCGCGACATTCATACCCTGCAGTGGGTCGCCCGTCGCCACTTTGGCGCGACGTCAATGGATGAGATGGTCGGCTTCGGCTTCCTCACCGAGGCCGAGCGTAACGAGCTAAACGAGTGTCTGCACCTGCTGTGGCGCATCCGGTTTGCCCTGCATCTGGAAGTCACCCGCTACGACAACCGCCTGCTGTTTGATCGCCAGCTCAGCGTGGCGCAGCGCCTGAATTACCAGGGCGAAGGCAACGAGCCGGTTGAGCACATGATGAAGGATTTCTTCCGCGTCACCCGCCGGGTGACCGAGCTGAACCAGATGCTGTTGCAGCTGTTCGACGAGGCCATTCTGGCCCTGACGGCGGACGAAAAACCGCGCCCGATTGATGACGAATTCCAGCTGCGCGGCACGCTTATCGATCTGCGCGACGAAACGCTGTTCATCCGCGAGCCGGAAGCGATTCTGCGGATGTTCTATACCATGGTTCGCAACAGCACCATCACCGGGATCTACTCCACCACCCTGCGTCATCTGCGCCATGCGCGCCGCCACCTGACTCAGCCTTTGTGCTATATCCCGGAAGCGCGCGCCCTGTTCCTGAGCATGCTGCGCCATCCGGGCGCCGTCAGCCGCGGCCTGCTGCCGATGCACCGCCACAGCGTGCTGTGGGCGTATATGCCCCAGTGGTCGCATATTGTTGGTCAGATGCAGTTCGATCTGTTCCACGCTTACACAGTGGATGAACACACCATCCGCGTGATGCTCAAGCTGGAAAGCTTTGCGAAAGAAGAGACGCGATCCCGCCACCCGCTGTGCGTTGAACTGTGGCCACGCCTCTCCCATCCTGAACTGATCCTGATCGCCGCCCTGTTCCACGATATCGCCAAAGGTCGCGGCGGCGACCACTCGGTGCTGGGGGCGCAGGACGTGCTGAAATTTGCTGAGCTGCACGGGCTGAACTCACGCGAAACGCAGCTGGTGGCCTGGCTGGTCCGTCATCACCTGCTGATGTCGGTCACCGCACAGCGTCGTGACATTCAGGATCCTGAAGTCATTAAGCAATTCGCCGAAGAGGTGCAAACGGAAAACCGCCTGCGCTATCTGGTCTGCCTGACGGTGGCGGATATTTGCGCCACCAACGAAACCCTGTGGAACAGCTGGAAGCAGAGCCTGCTGCGCGAACTGTACTTCGCTACCGAAAAACAGCTGCGTCGTGGTATGCAAAACACCCCGGACATGCGCGAGCGCGTGCGCCACCATCAGCTGCAGGCGCTGGCGCTGCTGCGGATGGATAATATTGATGAAGAGGCGCTGCATCAGATCTGGGCGCGCTGTCGCGCCAACTACTTTGTACGCCACAGCCCAAACCAGCTTGCCTGGCACGCGCGGCATCTGCTGAAGCACGATTTGTCGAAGCCGATGATCCTGCTCAGCCCGCAGGCCACGCGCGGGGGCACGGAGATCTTCATCTGGAGCCCGGACCGACCCTATCTGTTTGCCGCCGTCTGCGCCGAACTGGACAGGCGTAATCTGAGCGTTCACGATGCGCAAATTTTCACCACCCGCGACGGCATGGCAATGGACACCTTTATTGTGCTGGAGCCGGACGGCAGCCCGCTGTCGTCGGACAGGCATGAAGGGATTCGTTTTGGTCTGGAGCAGGCCATTACCCAGCGCAGTTGGCAACCGCCGCAGCCGCGTCGCCAGCCTGCAAAATTGCGTCATTTTACCGTCGATACCGAGGTCAATTTCCTGCCGACCCACACCGACCGCAAATCGTTCCTTGAGCTGATCGCGCTCGATCAGCCAGGACTACTTGCCCGCGTCGGCCAGGTGTTTGCCGATCTTGGAATTTCGCTTCATGGCGCCCGAATTACAACCATTGGTGAGCGAGTAGAAGATTTATTTATAATCGCTACAGCGGACCGACGTGCCCTTAATAATGACCTGCAGCTTGAAGTGCAACAACGGTTGACAGCAGCCCTCAATCCAAACGATAAAGGGTGACGTGTTTTTTAGTGAAATGGAAAGAGTAAACAATGCAGCAGTTACAGAACGTTATTGAGTCCGCTTTTGAGCGTCGCGCCGAGATCACTCCGGCAAATGTGGATACCGTGACCCGTGAAGCGGTAAACCAGGTTATTTCCCTGCTGGATTCCGGCGCATTACGCGTGGCAGAAAAAATCGACGGTCAGTGGGTCACTCATCAATGGCTGAAGAAAGCCGTGCTGCTCTCTTTCCGTATCAACGATAACCAGGTTATCGACGGAGCAGAAAGCCGCTACTTCGATAAAGTGCCAATGAAATTCGCTGACTACGACGAAGCGCGCTTCCAGAAAGAAGGTTTCCGCGTGGTACCACCTGCGGCAGTGCGTCAGGGCGCGTTCATCGCACGCAATACCGTGCTGATGCCATCTTACGTAAACATCGGTGCTTACGTTGACGAAGGTTCCATGGTGGATACCTGGGCGACAGTCGGCTCTTGCGCGCAAATCGGTAAAAACGTTCACCTGTCCGGCGGCGTCGGCATCGGTGGCGTACTGGAACCACTGCAGGCTAACCCAACCATCATCGAAGACAACTGCTTCATCGGCGCACGTTCCGAAGTGGTTGAAGGCGTGATCGTGGAAGAAGGCTCCGTGATCTCCATGGGCGTTTACATCGGCCAGAGCACCCGTATTTATGACCGCGAGACCGGTGAAGTTCACTACGGTCGCGTTCCAGCGGGTTCTGTGGTGGTTTCCGGCAACCTGCCGTCTAAAGACGGTAAATACAGCCTGTACTGCGCGGTTATCGTGAAGAAAGTGGATGCGAAAACCCGCGGTAAAGTGGGCATCAACGAGTTGCTGCGCACCATCGATTAATCGGGTATAACAAAAAGCGGGGGCAACCCCGCTTTTTTTGTATCTGAGGGTGGCGAAAATAGATTTTTTCGTTAATTATTCAAAGGTTATGTTGAGATCAAGGGTACCGCTATGTACGATAATCTGAAAAGTCTGGGCATTACCAATCCTGATGAAATTGATCGTTACAGCCTCCGTCAGGAAGCCAATAACGATATTCTTAAAATCTATTTTCACAAGGACAAAGGTGAGTTTTTCGCCAAAAGCGTGAAGTTTAAATATCCACGCCAGCGCAAAACCGTGGTGGCTGACGGCATCGGTCAGGGTTACAAAGAAGTACAGGAAATCAGCCCTAACCTGCGCTATGTGATCGATGAACTCGATCAGATCTGCCAGCGCGACCGCACTGAAGTCGATCTCAAGCGTAAGATCCTTGACGATCTGCGTCATCTTGAAAGCGTTGTGACGAATAAGATCAGCGAGATTGAAGCAGATCTTGAGAAGCTTACTCGTAATAAGTAATCAACGGTGCGGCCTGATGCCCTCACCCCGCCCTCTCCCACAGGGAGAGGGAGAAACCCTCATCTCTGCTCATCTAACTGTAACGCCACATACAACAACAATCTGTCATCGAAATTCCCCAGATCCAGCCCCGTCAGCTCCGAAATCCGGTTTAACCGATACTCCAGGGTATTGCGGTGAATAAACAGCGCCTTCGAGGTCGCCAGCGGCTGCACGTTGTGACGGAACCAGGCCTGCAATGTGCGGCGCAGCAGGCCGTTGTTGTCCATGGCTTTCAGACGCACTAATGGCCGCGCCAGCTCATTGGCCTGCCAGCCGCCGCGCAGGCTGTCGAGCAGCACTGGCAACATCAAATCTTGATAGAAATAACTGCGGCTTTCCGGCATACGCTGTTTACCCACCATCATGGTGGTGCGTGCGGTCCGCCAGGAGCGGGCGATACTGCCCGGCCCGGTAAAGTAGTTGCCCAGCGCGACGCGAAAACGCAGTTGGCCGTTCTCCTGCATGCGTGCAATCAGCTGATCCACACGGCGGCGATGGTCTTCTGCATCCCAGCGGCCAAACTGATTGAGCGCGGGTTTAAGCACCACCATTTCAGTCAGAGACACAATCGCCACCAGGTTATTGCGTTCCGGCGTCGCCAGCGCGTTTTGCAGCTGCTGCAGCTCTGCCATGGCGCTGTCCACGCCAAGCTGGCCGCTATCGACCTCAATCACCGCCACCACGCGCGGCTGGTTCAGATCGATCCCCAACCGCTGCGCCCATTCGCTGAGTGCAGGCGTATGCTCATCCGCCTGTATAAGGTTCATGACCAGCTCTTCGCGCAGGCGGCTATCCTGGGCAAGAAGGTGCATCAGGCGCGACTGCTCCAGCATCATCTCCGCCGTCATACAGACCAGCTCGCCGTATTTACGCAGCGATTCCGGCTCGCCGGTCAGACCGATTACCCCCACAATCTCACCTTCAAGGCGCAGCGGCAAATTGATGCCCTGACGTACGCCATGCAGATGTTTTGCTACCGCATCGTCGATATCGACCACGCGGCCCTGGGAGAGCACCAGCAATGCACCTTCGTGCAATTCCCCAATACGCTCGCGATCGCCGCTGCCGATAATGCGGCCGCGAGCATCCATCACGTTGATATTGGTATCAATGATGCGCATGGTGCGCGCCACGATATCCTGCGCCATTTTGGTATCAAGATGCCAGCCAGCCATGTAACCCTCCTGTGAGCAGAGCTCAAGCATAGGGAAGTTCAGCGACGGCTGCATTGTGCGAATGCACAAAGAGAGAGGGAGAAGTATGGAGTTGTGGTAACAGTCACAGAAACGAGAAAGCCCCTGCGAACAGGGGCTTGAGAGGATTACTGCATCAGCAGATAAAGTGAGGTATCACCACGCTGGATATTCAGCGCCAGCACGGAAGGCTTGCTGTCGAGAATTTTGCGCAGTTCAGCGATGTTTTTCACCGGCTGCTGGTTAGCGCCCATGATCACATCACCTTTTTTCAGGCCGATACGGGCTGCCGGTGAATTCGCTTTCACGTTGTTCACCACCACGCCTTTGTCTGCGCCTTTATTGCTCATCTCGGCACCTTCAATCCCGCTGAAGATGGTGCTGGAATCCACCTGATTCTGGCTGCTCTGCTGCAGTTCCAGGCTCACGTTAACCGGCTTACCGTCGCGCAGCAGGCCGAGGGTGACTTTGCTGCCAATCGGCATCGAGCCTACTTCGGCACGCAGGGCGGCAAAGCTGCTGATCGGCTTACCGTTCAGGGAGGTGATCACATCCCCCGCTTTAATGCCCGCCTTCGCCGCAGAGGAATTCGGCATCACCTGGCTGACGAATGCCCCGCGCTGGGCGTCAACCTTCATCGCTTTTGCCAGCTCGGAGTTCAGCTCAGTCCCGAGGATACCCAGCTCACCGCGTTTCACCTGGCCATACTGGACCATCTGCGCGGTCAGGTTTTTCACCATGTTGCTCGGGATCGCAAAGCCGATACCGATGTTACCACCGTCCGGTGCCAGAATGGCGGTGTTGATACCGATCAGCTCACCGTTAAGATTCACCAGCGCACCGCCGGAGTTACCGCGGTTGATCGCCGCATCCGTCTGGATAAAGTTTTCGTAGTTTTCCGCGTTCAGGCCGCTACGACCCAGCGCAGAGACGATCCCCGAAGTCACGGTTTCGCCCAGACCAAACGGGTTACCGATTGCCACGGTGTAGTCACCCACGCGCAGCGCGTCGGAATCGGCAAGCTTAATCGCCGTCAGGTTTTTCGGATCCTGAATCTGGATCAGCGCGATATCGGAGCGCGGATCTTTACCCACGACTTTGGCATCGAACTTACGACCGTCGCTCAGCTGAACTTTAATGGTGCTGGCGTTATCCACAACGTGGTTGTTCGTCACCACGTAGCCTTTTGCGGCGTCAATGATGACACCCGAGCCAAGCGCCATGAATTTCTGCTGCTGGCCGCCGCCCTGGCTGTCATCTCCTGCCCCACCGCCCTGACAGAACGGGGAACTCTGGAATGGCGAACCGTCCTGGCAGAACGGCGAGTTGTCGCCAAAGAACTGCTGGAAATTACGCGGCATACGCGGCGTATTGACGGTCGTGCTGCCCTCAACGTTAATACTCACCACCGATGGCATCACTTTTTCGAGCATCGGTGCCAGGCTTGGCATCTGCTGCGCGGTTGCTGCCGACGACGCGGTCTCGGCTGCAGTAGCAGTCAGAGGAGACAGCGCTAAACCTAAACTCAGAGCCAGTGCACTCATTGCTAATGTGGTTTTTTTCATGTTTCTCAATCTCGATTTACCAGATAACGCAAAATTGCTGTGTAACTCAGATTCGTTTTATACCGCTTAGTTCCGGGATTAAGTTTATGGAAAAAGTAAAAATTTATTGGTCGTCTTTACAAAACTCCGCGCTTATTCCACGGCCATGAGCTTGCGGTATTCATCCCAGGCATATAAACCTGTCATGCCGCTGATATAGTCCTGGATAAGGCGACAGCGATAATAATATTCCATTACCGGCCATTCAGAAGAGTGGCGCTCCAGCTTACCTATCGCTTCGACATACGCCAGACGATGACGGGTAGAAAGTTTCTGATAAAGCCGGGATTCGATAGGTATTCGCCGCACGCGCTCGTGTTCCACCAGCTCGCTGAATTCATCGACCGATAAGTGAAGCAACGGGGAATAAATTTCCAGTAACCCACTGATCACCCGGTATCCCTGCAGCTCTAATTGCTCCACGTCCGGATGGCTGAACACATGGCGCATCGCCACATGTTTATAAAGCTCAAGGAGTTGACTGAAACTGCTGTCATCTTCCAGCAGCGCGTGATTGAATTCCCCGCTGAAAATCAGCGGCAAATTATCAATAAAGCGCGACGCCGCGTAAGGCACCAGCTTATTTAATGTATTGACCCGCAAATACATAAAGAACTGATCTTCGGTACTGCGGCTGAGGGAATTAGAGCGCGATTTTTCCCAGGCATTTTCGACGACCTGAGAAAACAGCGACCCTTTTTCATGTTTACCCCAGGCATCATAAAGATGCTGATAAAGCTCCTCGACGCTGAATATTCTTTTCTCAACGGCGTCTTCCAGGTCGGCCACGCAATAGGAAATGTCATCGGCGGCTTCCATAATCCACGTTAATGGGAAACGCCCCTTTGGCGTTAATGAAAGTTCTTTACGCAGCCGCTCAATATAAGCCTCTTCGGAGAGATAGTAGCCCGGCTTTTTCATCAGGTAGCTGTGCGTGGAAGGCGTTTCTCCCATCCACCAGGCCGGGCGCGTGTATTTGAGTATGCAGCCCACCTGCGCCCACGTCAGATTCATGCGCATCAGGGAGTGCACCAGGCGGATCCCCTGCGCGTTACCTTCAAAATGGCAGAGATCCTGACGGACTTTGCGACGCAGATCGTTAAGGCTCTCTTCACCCTCACGCAGGCGTAAATCCCTCACCACGCAGCGATCGTCGCTCAGCGGCTGGCTTTTCGCGTCCAAAGGGAAAAGCCGCTGCTTAAACCAGTCGTTGATTGCCGCCTCGCCGAAATGCCCGAAGGGCGGGTTGCCGATGTCATGCATCAGGCAGGCCATCTCAACGATGCTTTCAAATGGCCCGGTCAGTTCATCCAGACCATAAGTTTCCAGCAGCCGCTGCTCTTTCAGGCGGCTCAAAATCTCTTTGGCAATGTAGCGCCCAACCTGCTGAACTTCCATGGAGTGGGTTAAGCGCGTGCGCACCGCGGCATTACGCTCCAGCGGGAACACCTGGGTCTTTTGCTGCAAGCGCCGGATAGCAGGCGAGTTAATGATCCTCCCGCGATCGCTCTCGAAGATACGCAGGATCTCATGTTCGCTCTTTTCGCCCTGCGGCGAACGGAAACGTCGGTGCCAGTTAATTTTGGTGCGAAAATCGATTGGTGCCATGTGCTCCCCCGCGTGAGAATGCGTTTCCCCTTAACCGCATGATAGACTATGCATCTTAACAAGGCACATCGCGAGTAAATCTATGAAAATCGGCATTATTGGTGCAATGGAAGAAGAAGTTACGCTGCTGCGTGACAAAATTGAGAACCGTCAGACTCTCTCTCTGGGTGGTTGTGAGATCTATACCGGCCAGCTGAACGGTGTTGACGTGGCTCTGCTGAAATCTGGCATCGGTAAAGTTGCGGCTGCGCTGGGTGCGACCCTGCTGCTCGAACGCTGCAAGCCGGACGTGATCGTTAACACTGGCTCTGCGGGCGGGCTGGCGCCGACGCTGAAAGTGGGTGATATCGTCGTTTCCGACGAAGCACGTTACCACGATGCCGACGTGACCGCCTTCGGCTACGAATATGGTCAGCTTCCGGGTTGCCCGGCCGGGTTTAAAGCCGACGACAACCTGATTGCCGCGGCAGAAAGCTGCATCGCAGAACTGAACCTCAACGCGGTACGCGGCCTGATTGTCAGCGGTGATGCGTTCATTAACGGCTCCGTGGGCCTGGCGAAAATCCGCCATAACTTCCCGCAGGCGGTTGCCGTTGAGATGGAAGCAACCGCGATTGCTCATGTTTGCCATAACTTTAGCGTACCGTTTGTGGTGGTTCGCGCGATCTCTGACGTGGCAGACCAGCAGTCCCACATTAGCTTTGACGAGTTCCTTGTTGTGGCGGCAAAACAGTCCACCGTGATGGTGGAGCGTCTGGTGCAGAAACTGGCTCGTGGCTAAACATACCGTCAGGGCGCTGGCCGCCCTGCTTCTTCTCGCTCCGGCATGGCTTTTCGCCATGCCGCGTGTGATTACTCTCTCCCCCGCGAATACCGAACTGGCCTTTGCTGCCGGGATCACCCCTGTGGGCGTGAGTAGCTTTTCGAATTATCCCCCCCAGGCCGCCAGCATTGAGCAAGTCGCGACCTGGCAAGGTATGAATCTCGAGCGCATTGTGGCGCTTAAGCCTGACCTCGTGCTGGCCTGGCGTGGCGGCAATGCCGAGCGGCAGGTCAACCAACTAACCTCACTGGGTATTAAGGTCATGTGGGTGGATGCAGTCAGTATTGAGCAAATCGCCCAGACGCTGCGCGAACTGGCCCCTTTCAGCCCCACGCCCAAAAAAGCCGAGAACGCTGCGAAACAGATGCTCAGCGACTATGCGGCGCTGAAATCCCGGTACAACACCCCCGCCAAAAAACGCATCTTTCTGCAATTTGGTAGCCAGCCGTTGTTCACCACCGGAAAAGGTTCGATTCAGAATCAGGTGCTGGAAATCTGCGGCGGCGAAAATATCTTTGCAGCCAGCCGGGTACCGTGGCCTCAGGTCAGCCGTGAACAGGTGCTTGCTCGCCAGCCGCAGGCTATCGTCGTGGTCGGAAATGCGAGCGATATTCCTAAAGTTGAACAATTCTGGCAAAGCCAGCTTAAAATTCCGGTGATCCCACTCAACGGTGACTGGTTTGAACGCGCCAGCCCGCGTATTATCCTCGCCGCAAAACAACTCTGTGCCGCGCTGGCAGAGAGTCACTAACATAGATAAATACTTTTCGAGGATTTAACGATGCTCGTGTATTGGCTGGATATTCTTGGCACAGCCGTTTTTGCTATCTCCGGCGTTTTACTCGCCGGAAAACTGCGCATGGATCCGTTTGGCGTGCTGGTGCTGGGCGTTGTGACCGCCGTGGGCGGCGGAACAATCCGCGATATGGCGCTGGCGAATGGCCCGGTGTTTTGGGTGAAAGATCCCACCGATCTGGTGGTGGCGATGGCCACCTGCATGTTGACCATTGTACTGGTTCGTCAACCCCGCAGATTACCCAAATGGATATTACCGGTGCTGGATGCCGTCGGCCTCGCCGTGTTTGTCGGTATTGGCGTTAATAAGGCGTTTAATGCGGGTACCGGTCCGATGGTGGCGATCTGCATGGGTGTATTAACCGGCGTGGGCGGCGGGATCATTCGCGACATTCTGGCGCGTGAAGTGCCGATGATCCTGCGTACTGAAATTTACGCCACGGCGTGTATTGTAGGGGGAATTGTTCACGCCACCGCGTATTACACCTTTGCGGTCCCGCTGGAAAATGCCGCGATGCTGGGGATGGTCGTGACGCTGGTGATACGTTTAGCGGCGATACGCTGGCACCTGAAACTGCCGACGTTTGCGCTGGATGACAGGTAAACGCAAAACGGTAACCGCAAGGTTACCGTTTTTCGTCTTTTCTCCCTCTCCCTGTGGGAGAGGCCCGGGGTGAGAGCATCAGCTCGCACCCTCTTAAATACTGAACGACGAACCACACCCACAGGTGCTTGTCGCGTTCGGGTTGGTCACCACAAAGCGCGAACCTTCCAGACCTTCGGTGTAATCAACCGAACCACCGACCAGGTATTGCAGGCTCATCGGGTCAACCACCAGCGCGACGCCCTGCTTCTCGATGGTCATATCGCCCTCGTTCACCTGGTCGTCAAAGGTAAAACCATACTGGAAGCCGCTGCAGCCACCACCGGTAATATAAACACGGAGTTTCAGTTCCGGATTGTCTTCATCGGCAATCAGGACTTTCACTTTTTTGGCTGCTGCTTCGGTAAATTCGAGCGGTACAGCTACTACGTCATCACTCATCTTATGCTCCCATGAATACTGCATACTGCTATTGGGTAAAAATCACCCAATTCTTTTTTTCATTATCTAATACCCTGGTAATTCATTCAAGTATTCTGCGTTGAGGCCCGTTCAGCCTCCTGTTTCGCCAGGGTCCGTGCAAGAATGGTGGAGTATAGCGGTTTTCCACCCAGGAATTGGGCTAATAGTGTCGCGCCGAGACAGGTAATGATCATTGGCAAAATGAGCTGGTAATTGTCCGTCATCTCAAGCACCAGCACGATCCCGGTCAAGGGTGCACGCAGGGACGCGGCGAGCAGCGCCCCCATTCCGGCGACGGCAAACGTCCCGGCTTCAAGATGATAGGCCGGGAAACCCACAGCCGCCGCCATGCCAAAAGCGGTTCCCAGCAGCGTGCCCAGCGCCAGCATCGGGGCAAAAATGCCGCCGGGCGCGCCGGAGGAGAAGCAGAGCACGGTAGTGATCACCCGCGAGATGAACATGAACAGCAAAAGACCAATGCTGAAATTTCCCGCCGCCGCAATGGGGATAAGCCCAAAACCGCCACCTGCCGCGTTGGGTTCGATAAAGCCCAGAACCCCACACATGCCGCCGAGCAGCCCCCCCACCAGCACCCATTTGGTCGTGTTGCCGCCGTGGATCCGCTGGAACATGTCCTGAGCACGTAAAATAAGGCTGTTAAACAGCGGACCAACAATGCCAAAAATCATGCCGAGGATCAGATACAGCCACAACGTATTGACCGGCGCATTGGTGAGCTTCCCGACCTCGATGACCGCCCCTTCGCCATTGAAAAGGCGAAAGACGATACTCGACATAATCACCCCGGTAAACACCGCTTTTATCGAGATCAGGTTATAGCGAAACTGAGCGCGCATCTCTTCGATAATAAACAGGATCCCCGCCAGCGGGGCATTAAACGCGGCGGAAAGCCCTGCGGCGGCACCGGTTGCCAGCAGCGTATGGCGGGCTTCAGCACTGCGCATCCTGAACAGATCGCTGACCATACGGCCAACATTACCGCCCAGTTGTACGGTCGGCCCTTCGCGCCCGAGCACCATTCCCGCACCCAGCGTGCCTAACCCACCGATAAACTTCACGGGAAGCACGCGCCACCAGCGGACCGGACGCAGCTCTTCGAGTGCCCCTTCTATTTCCGGGATCCCTGAACCGCCCGCTTCCGGGGCAAATTTTCGCACCAGAAAATAGCCCACCATGGCGAGCAGTGCAGATAAACCAAACGCCAGGATCCAGACCAGCCATTCGCGATCGGCATAACTCGCAACGGTGCCAATACGCCAGTTAAGCACGCCATTGACGGCCTTTTCGAACGCGACGCCCACCAGCCCCGCCAGCGTTCCCACCACGGCAGCGCCCAGCAGAATCGCCAGCGGCGTCTTGTCGCGATTGAGCAGTCGTCGGATGCTGATACGGTGTCGCGCGCGCGCAAACTGTTGTTCTTCAAATGAGGGTGAGTCTGATTTCATTGCCTGTTCTTTTCGTCATACAAATCGCCGTCAGGATTTTACCAGAGACCGCCCCAACGTCTCCTGAAAATTACTTAACAAATCTTAAAGCATTGCCAGGGTAAAAATTTCATAACCATCCCCGAATCACTTAGAATAGTGTGCTTAATCATTTTATACGAACCAGGAACGACGCCATGAGCAAGTCTGAAAACCTCTACAGTGCAGCCCGCGAGCTTATTCCGGGTGGCGTGAACTCACCTGTGCGCGCCTTTACCGGCGTGGGCGGCACGCCGCTGTTTATCGAACGTGCTGACGGCGCGTATCTGTATGATGTCGATGGCAAAGCCTATATCGATTATGTCGGCTCCTGGGGCCCGATGGTGCTGGGGCACAACCACCCAACCATTCGTAACGCTGTGATTGAAGCGGCTCAGCGCGGCCTGAGCTTTGGTGCGCCAACCGAAATGGAAGTCAAAATGGCGGAGCTGGTGACCGAACTGGTTCCCACCATGGACATGGTACGTATGGTGAACTCCGGCACCGAAGCCACCATGAGCGCCATTCGTCTGGCGCGAGGTTTTACCGGTCGCGATAAAATCATCAAATTCGAAGGTTGCTACCACGGTCACGCCGACTGTCTGCTGGTGAAAGCGGGCTCTGGCGCGCTGACGCTCGGCCAGCCAAACTCGCCGGGCGTACCGGCCGATTTCGCTAAGCATACCCTGACCTGTACCTACAACGATCTGGACACCGTTCGCGCAGCGTTCGAGCAGTATCCGCAGGAGATCGCCTGCATCATCGTTGAGCCGGTTGCGGGCAACATGAACTGCATCCCACCGCAGCCTGACTTCCTGCCGGGCCTGCGCGCCCTGTGCGACGAGTTCGGCGCGCTGCTGATCATCGATGAAGTGATGACCGGCTTCCGCGTGGCGCTGGCGGGTGCTCAGTCTTACTACGGCGTTGAGCCAGACCTCACCTGCCTCGGCAAAATCATCGGCGGCGGCATGCCGGTCGGGGCATTCGGTGGTCGTAAAGACGTCATGGAAGCGCTGGCACCAACCGGTCCGGTTTACCAGGCGGGAACGCTCTCGGGCAACCCCATCGCGATGGCAGCGGGTTTCGCCTGCCTGACCGAAGTGGCTCAGCCGGGTATTCACGAAACCCTGACCGACCTGACCACGCAGCTGGCAAACGGTCTGCTGGAAGCGGCAGATGAGGCCGGTATTCCTCTGGTGGTCAACCACGTGGGCGGGATGTTCGGGATTTTCTTCACCGAGGCGAAAACCGTGACCTGCTATCAGGACGTGGTGAAGTGCGACGTTGAACGCTTCAAGCGCTTCTTCCACCTGATGCTGGATGAGGGCGTGTACCTGGCACCATCAGCGTTCGAAGCGGGCTTTATGTCCGTTGCGCACAGTGAAGAAGATATCAACAACACCATCGACGCGGCACGTAAGGTGTTTGCGAAGCTGTAAGGGCATTGCCGGGTGGCGCTCACGCTTACCCGGCCTACGATGTTCTCCCTCTCCCCGTGGGAGAGGGCCGGGGTGAGGGCATCAGGCCGCACCTGACTACCGGCTCTGCTTTCTCAACAGATAAATAAAGTACGGCGCACCGATAAAGGTCGATAGCAGACCCGCAGGGATCTGATACGGGAACAGCACCATTCTTCCGCACCAGTCCGCGAACACCAGCATCACCCCGCCCGTCAGGGCCGACATCACGATATGCGGCATCGTCCGGCGGAAGCCCATCATTCTGGCAATATGTGGCGCCATTAACCCCACAAAACTCAGCGGTCCAATCGTCATGGTGGCCGTCGCCGTCAGGCACGCAGCCAGCAGCAGCAGCGCCACGCGCGCTGGCGTCAGCGCCATCCCCACCGCGCGCGCGGTTTCACCGCCAAGCGGCAGGATGGTCATCCAGCGGCGGCACAGCGGAACCACCGCCAGCAGCGCTATCATGACGATCCCTGACCAGACAACCTGACTGCCGGTGGCATTGTAGGTTGAGCCAGAAATCCATGTCAGGATCTTCGCCATACGCGGATCGCCGCTGGCCTGCAGCATCATCAGCAGCATCGTGAAGGCGGTGCTCAGCGCCATCCCGGCCAGCAGCATACGGTGAGGTGAAAATCCGCCGCGACCGGCAGCAATCAGGATAATCATCAGCGTGACCGCCGCACCGATACTTCCGGCTGGCAGTAGCCAGCCAAACGCATTGCCCGGCACGAAGAACAGCATCAGCACCACGCCAAACGCCGCACCAGAACTGATACCCAGGACTTCCGGGCTTGCCATCGGGTTGCCGGTGAGACGTTGAATAATGCACCCCGCTACCGCCAGCATCACGCCTGCGATCAGCGCAGCGAAGATACGTGGCCAGCGCCACTGCAGCAGTTCATTGAGTAAATCACCCGTTGCCCAGTGCCAGCCCGAGGCATCGCGTCCGAAGGAGAGCGCCGCGAACGAGGCAATGATCAGCACCGCCAGTCCCGCCAGGCTAAACCACAGGACCGACTGCCGTTCAGCATGGACCTTATCACCCGCATCCATGGCGGGCGCGCTCATACTGCGCAGGCGCGGCAGCAGCCACAGCAGCAGCGGCGCACCGACGAGTGCGGTCACCGACCCGGTAGACACTTCCATCCAGACTCGCGCCAGCCAGAGAATGATTTGATCGGAAAGCCAGAGGATCAGCGCCCCAATCAGTGGCGCCAGCATCAGACGCGTCAGCAAACGACGCGCCCCGAGCATTTTCGCCAGCAGCGGCGCAAACAGGCCGATAAACCCGATGATGCCGACCGCGTTTACCAGCAAAGCACTTAGCACAATCGCCAGCGCCAGCGTGCCCAGACGCGCCAGCGACAGGGCAAGACCCAGATTGCGCGCCACGCCGTCGTCCAGCCCCATTAGGGTCAGCGGACGTAGCAGCAGTAGCGTCAGCACCACGCCGCCAATCAACTGTGGCCACAGGCGCTGCACGATGCTCCAGTCGGTCTGGGTGAGCGTCCCGGTACTCCACATGAACATGCTTTGCAGCTGGTCGTGATGGAACAGCACCAGCAGCTGGTTGATCGCCCCGCAGTAGAGGCTGACCACCAGACCCGCGAGGATCAGCGTGACCGGTGAAAGACGTTTACCCCACGCCACGCCAAAGACCAGCGCGCCCACCACGCATGCCCCCGCGAGTGCTGCAAACTGCGAGGTTAATGCTCCCGGTAGCGCCCACAGCGTGGTAATGGTGATCCCAAGCTGTGCACCGGTTGCGACCCCCAGCGTGGTCGGTTCGGCCAGCGGGTTACGTAAAACCTGCTGGAACAGCACGCCCACCAGCCCTAAACCAGCGCCGACTAAAAGGGAGATCGCCAGACGCGGCAGCAGGCTGTAGTGGAACAGCATTTGCTGAATATTGTCGATATCCGGCGCGGTAAAGGCAGCGTCCCACTGTTCACGCGGTAACTCGGTCGAGAGGTTGAACCAGGTCAACGCCATCGCGACGAGGAATAGCAGCGCCAGAAGAAGCGCCGGGAAACGGGCAATACGCGTACTCATGCCTTGCCTCCCATCGCGTTGTCCAGCACGCGGGCAAAATGCATCGCCGACAGCGTCGCGCCGTAGAACCACACCGCTGGCGCGCGCAGGAAACGTTTCTCGCGTACGAACGGCATCGCCTGCCAGAGCGGGGTCGCCATCAGGGTTTGCATTTCGCGCTCGTTGCCGTGATCGAAGCACAGCACGTCCACATCGCGAAATGCCGCCAGGCGATCAATGCCGACGGCGGTACTCCCCCAGAAGGTCATCTCCCCTTCCCAGGCGTTGCGAATACCGAAGCTGTCGAGCACTTCCTGGAACAGGCAGTTATTACCGAAGACCAGCATATGCCGGGCATCCAGCAGCGTCACCATCAGTAGAGGACGGTCGCCCCGGTGAGCAAAGCGCGGCTTCAGGGAGTCAATCAGGGCATCAAATTCGTCGAGGTGTTTTTTGGCCTCCGCCTCGCGATTGAGGAAATGCGCCATCTCGTTAATGGAGTTTTTTGCCATAGCCAGCGGTTTTTTACCGTCGCTGAAAGAGAACCCGCGTCCTGGCGCAATGCGCGCCATGGTCTCTTCTGACGGACCGTAGCCCGCTGACCAGAACAGAAACGACGGTTTCATCTGGGTAAGCAGTTCGAGGTTTGGCTCCGTTCGCAGGCCGATGTCGATGACGGAATCCGGCAGCTTAGGCTCGTTCACCCAGAGGTTATAGTTAGGAATGTCCGCCACACCATACGGCGTGACGCCGAGCGCCATCATCAGCTCGACCGGCAGCCATTCCAGCGCCACAATCCGATGTGGATCTATCGCGGCGGCACGGGCGGTATTCATTTTTAACAGCAGCGGTGACAGCGCCATCGCCATCAGCAGGCGACGACGGCTCATTGAGATTGAATCCAGCATCAGTAGACGAAGCTCACTGGTGCAGCCCCGGCTGGGTGAGGCAAAATCCCCATCGGAATACCGTAAATGTTTTCCAGCGTTTCGCTATGCATCAGCTCAGACGGCGTTCCCTGAGCGATCATCTCTCCGCCGCGTAAGGCCACAAGGTAATCGCAGTAGCGCGCTGCCATGTTGATATCATGCAGTACCGCAATCACCGTCAGCCCACGCTGCTGGCTTAAACGATGCACCAGCGCCAGAACGTCGACCTGGTGGGCAATATCCAGTGCAGAGGTCGGTTCGTCGAGCAACAGGCAACGGCTGTCCTGCGCCACCAGCATCGCAATCCATGCGCGCTGACGCTCACCGCCGGACAGGCTATCCACCAGACGGTGCGCCAGTGGCTTTAATCCTACCAGCGCAATCGCCTCTTCCACTTTCTCTCTGTCGGCCACGCCGAAGCGACCAAGCGCCCCGTGCCACGGATAACGACCAATCGCCACCAGCTCACGCACCGTCATCCCTTCTGCCTGCGGTAACTGCTGCGGCAGATACGCCACCTTGCGGGCAAAGGCCTTGCTGTTCCAGCTCTCCAGCGGCTGACCGTCCAGCAGGATATCGCCTTCCGACGGCGGCTGATGGCGTCCAAGCATCTTAAGCAACGTGGACTTACCCGAGCCATTGTGACCAATCAGGCCGGTGACTTTACCTGCGGGGAACGTCAAAGAGAGCGGATGCAGCAGGGTGCGTCCGGGTACGCGAAAGGAGAGATTACTGAGCGAAAAGGTGGTGTCGGATTGCGTTTGATTATCCTGCATATCAGCCAACTTAAATAAAAAGGGCACGGCGAACCGTGCCCGAAGAGAGATTAGAAGCGGAAGGTCGCGGTGGCAACAACCTGACGTCCTGCTCCCCAGTAGCATGCATATTCGCTGTAGCAGCTGGAAACATACTCGCGGTCAAAGATGTTGTTCACGTTGACGCCGACTGAAGAGCCCGGCATTCCGAAGCGTGCCAGATCGTATTTCACCGTCGCATCCGCCAGCGCGTAACCCGCAACGTTAAACGACTCGTAGGCTTTCGGTGAGGCGGCGGAGTAGTAGGACACGGTATTGCCGATATAACGGGTACCCGCACCGACAGTCAGACCGCTCAGCGCCGTTTCGTGGAAGGTATAATCCGCCCACAGCGAGGCCATATTACGTGGTACTTCCGCCGGGCGACGTCCTTCATACCAGGTATCGTGCGTATATTCCGCATCGGTGTAGCTGTAGGATGCCGTCACGTTCACGTTGGCTGACACGGCCGCTTTCGCTTCCAGTTCGAAGCCACGGGAACGGATTTCTCCTCCCTGCACGCTAAAGCCGCTGGTCGGGTTCGCAGGATCGGCGGTCAGGTTGTTCTTCTTGGTCAGCTGGTACACCGCTGCAGTGACAACTACAGGCAGATCTTTCGGGACATACTTCACGCCCGCTTCGTACTGCTTGCCGCGAGCCGGATCGAACGGCTTACCGTCCTGGGTCGTCCCCGAAATCGGTTCGAAAGATTCGCTATAGCTAAAGTACGGCGTGATACCGTTGTCGAACAGGTAGTTGATTCCCCCGCGCCAAGTGAATGCCTGGTCGTTAATTTCCGCGGTGGTTCCGCTAGCGCGATTCAGGGCTGACGTTTTTGCAAAGTCATAGCGGCCACCCATCGTGAGCACCCACTTATCCCATTCAGCCTGATCCTGAGCGTACAGGCCCGTTTGCTCCTGACGGTTAAGCATCTGATACAGGTAGTAAACATCGACATTCGGATTACCATAATCAGGCTTCGTCATGCTGATAGGATCAGCGGTGCCATAGTCAGCGTTAATGTCATTACGCATGCGGAGGTAATCGACACCTGTTAACAGGGTATGATCAACTGCGCCGGTCGCAAATTTAGACTGAAGCTGGGTATCAACCGTGAAAGAATTCAGATTTTCATCAGAACGGACATAGGCGCGGCTGATTTGTGCCGGGGCGATATAGCCATTGCCGTAGACAGAGCGGTAAAGGGTATTGATTTTGCTGTAGCGCAGATTTTGACGCACGGTGAAGGTGTCGTCGAATTGATGCGAGAAGCTATACCCCACCATCTTCTGACGACGGGAGATCTTGTTATCTTCCTCGCCTTCATTGAAATCAGTCGGCAGTTTATGCGCGTTGCCGTTGGCGTCGTAGTAAGGCACAACGGTGCCTTCCCGCGGCAGCCAGCCGTAATAGCCCGCATCCGGATCGCTCTGGAAGTTGCTCAGGAAAGTAAAATCGGTTTTATCATCAGGACGCCAGCTGAAGGAAGGCGCAATCGCGTAGCGGGTAGACTTCACCATTTCCTGCTGCGCATTTTCACTGCGCCCCAGACCGGTCAGACGGTATGCCCACACGCCGTCATCGTCAATCGCATCGCTGAAATCAAACCCGGTTTGCCACAGGTTATCGGTGCCCATTTTGAACTGAATTTCTTTCAGCGGCTCGGTGGCCGGGCGCTTGCTGACCATGCTGACGACGCCGCCCGGGTGGCTTTTGCCGTACAGAACGGAAGTAGGACCACGCAGCAGCTCAACGCGTTCAAGGAAATAGGGATCCATGGACGCTTCAGAATAGTTATCCCCCTGCAGCTTCATACCGTCCAGATACTGGTTGGTGTTCACGGTACTGGAGGTCGTAAAACCACGAATAGAAACCACGTCATAGGTGGTAGACGCACCGCGTGTCGCGAAAACACTTGGCGTGTAGGCCAGGGCTTGTTTAACCGTGCCCGGCTGCTTCATGTTCATCTCTTCACGCGTCACCACGGAAATAGACTGCGGGGTCTTCTCAATCGGCGTATCGGTTTTGGTTGCCGTTGCGGTGCGTTTTGCAGCAATCGTCGGCGCGGGGCCCCACGGGCTCTCCTGCGCAGCCGGTGCGGCAGTGACGGTGATGGTTTCTTCTTTTTTCGGTGTTTCGGCAGCGTGTGCGTAAGTAGACATGCCGGCAACCGCTGTGGCTACGACAGCCGCGATTTTACGCAGCGACGTGTTGATTGGCTGAGCAGTATTGGAAAGCGCCATGTTTATCTCTGATGGAAAAGTGAATGATAACGTAAACGAGAATTATTATTATGACCGCAGAATAATATGCGAAACGCTGGCTGCATAGCAAGCAGTAAGCGGCCCTACAAGAACTAAGGGTTTAAGAAGTAATCAACGGAGACTTAGAGGTTAATTAGGGTTCAATCCGACGTTAACGAAATGAGTGCTACAGGTAAAAAAATACCCCCTTCCGTGGAAGGGGGTTGTAAGCAAGGTTAGTTTCCGCCGAACATATCTTTAATCCAGCCTGCGACACCGTCGCTGTCCTTCTTCTCATTCTGCTGCTGCGGCTGTTGCTGCTGCGGCTGCTGCGGTTGAGAAGATTGATCAAACGGGTTGCCCGTCGGCTGTTCTGGCTGGCTCTGCTGGCACAGCGAGTCTGGATTGGTTGTCCAGACCGGCAGCGTACGCATTCCACCACCGCAGATAAAGTTACCGGATCCATCAACGCCCATATCAACGATATCTTCCGGTGCAACAAGGTTCAGCGGCACCGGAGACTGATTTGCCAGATAACGCTGGTAAATCGACATCGCCCCGCTCGCACCGTACAGTTTGGTCGGCTGGTTGTTATCGCGGCCTACCCAGGTGATCACCACTTCACGGCCATCAATACCGGCAAACCAGGTATCGACGTTGTTGTTGGTGGTACCTGTTTTACCCGCCAGATGCAGACCCGGGTATTTCGCCCCCAGCTGACGCCCGGTACCGCGCTGCACAACCTGCTGCATGGTCCACAGCGTCATATACGCCGCTTGCGCCGGAACAGCACGCTCCGCCTGCGGGAAGCTCTGATACAGCACGGAACCGTCTTCGGCAATCACCGAACGCAGCGCAGAAAGCTGTGCACGGTTACCGCCGCTGGCGATAGTCTGGAACGCCTGCGCCACTTCGATTGGCGTCAGGTTAAGCGCCCCCAGAATCATCGCCGGCACCGGATGCAGCTGATCTTTCGGCACGCCCAGCTTCTGCCAGGTCTCGGTGATAGCAGGCAGGCCCAACGCCATACCGAGGTTAACGGTTGGTACGTTCATGGAACGCGTTAACGCATCCACCAACATTACCTGACCGCTGAACTGTTTATCATCGTTCTGCGGAGACCACACCTGACCGTTTGGCTGACGCAGGGAGATCGGTGCATCGGCGATCCAGGTATTCAGACGATACTGGTTCGGCTGGCTCAGCGCGGTGAGGTAGGTCGCCGGTTTTGCCAGAGAACCAATTGAACGACGCGCCTGCATTGCACGGTTATAACCCGCAAACTGCGGCTCAGCGCCGCCCACCATGGCGCGCACTTCACCGGTGTTACGGTCAACCACCACCATCGCGGTTTCCAGATCGCTCAGCTTGCGCTGTTTCTTCAGCGCTGGAATGCCCTCAACGGCCGCTTTTTCTGCCGCGTCCTGCGCCACGGAGTCGAAGGTGGTAAAGATCTTCACGCCGGAGAGATCTTTCACCTTATCACCGAGCTTAGACTGCAGCTCCTGACGCACCATCTGCATAAACGCAGGCTGCGGGGAGATCACGCCACCGCGCGGCTGAACGCCGAGTGGACGCGCGCTCAGCATGTCGTACAGTTCCTGATCGATCACCTGCTGTTGTTGCAGCAGACGCAGCACCAGGTTACGACGCTCCAGCGCCAGTTTCGGGTTACGCCACGGGTTGTAGATGGACGCCCCTTTCACCATGCCCACCAGCAGCGCCTGCTGGTCAAGGCTCAGCTCTTCCACCGGACGGCCAAAGTAGTACAGGCTCGCCAGCGGGAAGCCGCGGATTTCGTTATCACCGCTCTGACCGAGGTACACCTCGTTCATGTACAGCTCAAGGATACGATCCTTGCTGTAACGGGCATCCATCAGCACCGCCATATACGCTTCGTTGGCTTTACGCCAGTAGGAGCGTTCGCTGGAGAGGAACAGGTTCTTCACCAGCTGCTGGGTCAGGGTACTTGCCCCCTGCACGGTACGTCCGGCGGTCAGGTTCGCCAGCACCGCACGACCAATCGAGTAAAGGCTAATACCGTCGTGCTCGTAGAAGTGACGGTCTTCGGTTGCCAGCAGGGTATCCACCAGCAGGTCCGGGAAGCCGTTACGCGCCACGAACAGACGCTGCTCGCCGTTGGCCGACGAAAGCATGGTGATCAAACGTGGATCGAGACGGAAGAAACCGAACTGGCGGTCATTATCCATGTTCTCGATCGTTTCCAGGCGATCGCCGTCGAAGGTCAGACGCGCGCGCACCTGCCCTTCTTTGCTGTCCGGGAAGTCGAACGGACGACGGATCATCTCAATGCTCTTCGCCTGCACCGTAAACTCGCCCGGGCGGGTCATTTTCGTGACCTGACGATACTGTGTCGCCTGCAGCAGTTTGACCATCTCGTTCTTGCTGATGGACATATCCGGCTCAAGGTTCACCATACGGCCATAGACTGCCGCAGGTAACTGCCAGACTTTCCCGTCAATACGGCTGCGGATCTTCTGATCCAGATACACGCCGTAGATCGCGATCAGCACCACAAAAACAATAAACAGCTTCAGCAGCAGCCAGAACCAGCCGCGCTTACCACGAGGCTTCCGCCCTTTGCCTTTCCCTTTACGCGGCATTGGCTCATCATCCTCATAATCGTCTTCGTAGTCATCGTCATACTCCTCATCTCTGAGGCGACGACGGCTCACCTTTTCTTTCGCCGGACGCGTTGGCTTTCCCTTACGTCCTATTGGCTCGCGGTCATTCCCCGCCATGCTTTTTCTCCGCAACATTCAGGCGCAAAGGCCAGATTTTCTTATCTTTCACAGGTCTATGAAAGAAGAAATCTCTCAAAATTGGTTTTCTCCCTCTCCCTGTGGGAGAGGGCCGGGGTGAGGGCATCAGGCCGCACTCCCCTCTTTCACCTTACTCACGAATACTTCTTCGTCCGCCTCGTCGGCGCCGTATTTGCCGGGTCGTCCGGCCAGACGTGTTTGGGATACCGCCCCTTCATCTCTTTTTGCACTTCACGGTAGCTCCCCGCCCAAAACGCCCCCAGGTCGCGAGTGATCTGCAGCGGGCGATGCGCCGGGGACAGCAGTTCGAGCACCAGAGAAACGCGCCCTTCCGCGATGGACGGCGTGGTGGCCTCCCCAAACATCTCCTGCATCCTTACCGCCAGCGCCGGAGGATTATCCTCGTGATAACGAATGGCAATCCGGCTTCCGGTCGGCACAGTGTAATGCCCAGGCAGTTCACTATCCAGACGTTGACGTAATGACCAGTCCAGTAAATTCTGTAACGCGGCCTTAACATCGAGCGCTTTCAGCGCTCTGAGCGAATGTACGCCGCTCATTTGCGGCAGCAGCCAATCTTCCAGGGAAGCCAGCAGCGTCTCATCATCAACCGTCGGCCAGCCATACTCCGGCAGCCAGCGTGCGGCACAGTGCAGCCGAATACGGTACTGCTCGGCCTCTGGCGTCCAGTTCAATACGCTCAGCCCTTTTTCGCGAATGCCGTTCAGCATGGCCTGATGGAGTTCTTCTTCCGACGGCTTCGCCAGCGGCTTTGTACCTAACGTCAGTTTACCGATCTGTCTACGACGAAACGCCTTAAGCGTGCCCTGGTTATCATCCCACTCAACGATATCGGATTGCTGGAGCAATTGCGGGCAGCTGCGCGTCAGGGCGTCAATATCAACGGCAATTGCCTGTAAGATACGCGCGTCCGGGGAATGGCTGCCCTGCCGTAATAGCGGTGCAATCAGCCATTCATGGCGCGTCAGGGCGTCATCGCTGTCCAGCATCGCCCCCATGCCGTTCGCCAGCTGATAACGTCCGTCCAGCCCGCGACGGCGGGCGATCCGGTCCGGGAAGGCCTGTGCCAGCAGGAAGCCAATACTCGCGCTGTCAGGCGAACCACCGCGGCTGTTCAGGCGTTTGCACAGGTGCTGAGCCCGCTGCTGCCAGTTCCCCTGATTGCGCGAGAACGCCTGCCCCAAATCGCTGCTGCCACCGCGAGGCGGCTCCTCAAGAATAGCCGCCAGTTTTGCCGCCGTAGCAATTTCGTCGTCGCCCTGCGCTGACACCAGCATCGCGGCCAGACGCGGCTCGTTGCCCAGTGTCGCCATTTTCTGGCCGCGCGCCGTCAGGCGCTCGCCTTCGAGCGCGCCAAGCTGCGTCAGCAGGTTGCGCGCAGCGGTGAGGTTCACGACAGGCGGAGGATTAAGCCAGGTGAGCTGTTCAGGGTTCGGGCAGCCCCACAGCAGCAGATCAAGGACCAGGCCAGACAAATCACTTTGTAAAATTTCCGGCGTACTTTGCTGCGCCGCGCGTTCCGCCTGCTCTGTGCCCGTCAAATGCAGGCAGATGCCCGGCTCAAGACGTCCCGCACGGCCCGCACGCTGCACCATCGATGCCTGGCTGATGCGCTGCGTAAGCAGTTTGGTTAGCCCGGTGCGCGGGTCAAAACTTGCCACCCTCTCCTGCGCACTATCCACCACCAGACGAATGCCTTCAATGGTCAAACTGGTTTCAGCAATGTTGGTTGCCAGCACCACCTTGCGCTGCCCCGCCGGGGCCGGAAGAATGGCTTTACGCTGATCCTGTAGCGACAACGCGCCGTAGAGCGGGCAAAGCAGCACATCGCCGCCAACGCGGGAGGAAAGCTGCTCCTGCACGCGCTGGATTTCTCCGACGCCCGGCAAAAACAGCAGCAGCGAACCGGGTTCCTGGCGCAGCAGCTCTGCCGTCGCAATAGCGACGGCCTCATCAAAACGCTGATGGGCGGGAAGCGCCTGATAGCGGCGTTCAACCGGAAATGCGCGTCCTTCTGAGCTGATGACAGGGGCGTCGGGCAATGCCTGCTGCAGCCGGTCGTTATCCAGCGTTGCGGACATAATCAGCAGCCGGAGATCGTCGCGCAGCCCCTCCTGCACGTCCAGCAGCAGCGGCAACGCTAAATCCGCCTGCAGGCTGCGCTCGTGGAATTCATCCAGGATCACCAGCCCGATCCCCGTCAGCTCAGGATCGTTTTGCAGCATACGGATGAGGATGCCCTCGGTCACCACTTCAAGGCGCGTTGCGGGGCCGACGCAGGTTTCTGCACGCATCCGGTAACCTACCGTCTCGCCCGGTTTTTCATTAAGCAGTTCGGCCAGGCGCTGCGCCACGTTACGCGCCGCCAGCCTGCGCGGCTCCAGCAGGATTATTTTCCCGCGAATATTCCCCTCTTTGAGGATTTGCAGCGGCAGCCAGGTGGATTTACCCGCCCCCGTTGGGGCATTCAGCAAAACCTGCGGGGCATCGTTTAGGGCAGCGAGAAGCTCAGGAAGGACGGCGGCGACCGGCAATGAGGACACTAACAGCTCCAGAGGGTTAACATTAGTCGGCGTACATTGTAGCATCGGCGCATATCATTACCGAGTCCTCCGTATGTCTGAGTCGAAACGACTGTTTTTCGCCATTGAACTTCCCGCCACGCTTCAGCGGCAAATCGTCCGCTGGCGCGCGGAACATTTCCCTTCGGAGGCGGGTCGTCCTGTTGCGGCGGCGAATATGCACCTGACGCTGGCCTTTCTGGGTGAGGTAAGCGCGGATAAACAGCGCGCGTTAGCCGCGATGGCCGGACGCATTTCCCAGCCGGGGTTTACGCTGCACCTTGACGATGCCGGTCAGTGGCTACGCTCACGCGTGGTCTGGCTGGGCACGCGCCAGCCGCCGCGCGGGTTGTTACAGTTGGCAAATATGCTGCGCGCCCAGGCGGCACGCAGCGGCTGTTACCAAAGCCCGCAGCCGTTTCATCCACATATCACGTTGCTGCGCGATGCCGGTCAGGCCGTTGCCATTCCGCCACCGGGCTTTCACTGGGCCTTTCCGGTGACCGAATTTGCGCTTTATGAATCTGTCTTTGCACAAGGACGCACCCGCTACATGCCGCTACAGCGCTGGTCGTTGGGTGACGCACTAAGGAAATCCGATGAAGTTTAGCCCTGCTCTACAGCACGCCACGTTGATCCAGCGCTACAAACGCTTTCTCGCCGACGTGATCACACCCGAAGGTGAACAGCTCACCCTGCACTGCCCCAACACCGGTGCGATGACCGGTTGTGCGACGCCGGGTGACAGGGTCTGGTATTCCACATCAGAAAACACTAAACGCAAGTATCCCCATACCCGGGAAATGACCGAGACGCAAAACGGGGCGTTTATCTGCGTCAATACATTGCGTGCAAACCAATTAGTGAAGGAAGCGCTGGCAAATAATGCCCTCCCTGAACTGACAGGCTATAGCCTGCAAAAAAGCGAAGTGAAGTATGGCGATGAAGGCAGCAGAATTGACTTTATGCTCCAGGCGGAAGAGCGGCCTGAGTGCTATATTGAAGTAAAATCAGTGACGTTAGCGGAACAGGAAAATGGCTACTTTCCGGATGCGGTAACGCTACGTGGCCAGAAGCATCTGCGAGAGCTAATGAGTGTAACGGCGGCGGGCAAACGCGCCGTGTTGCTGTTTGCGGTTTTGCATTCAGCCATTGAACGATTCTCCCCCCCCCGCCATATCGATCCTAAATACGCGCAATTGTTGAATGAGGCACAAAAGCAGGGGGTGGAGGTTTTCGCTTATAAAGCGGAACTTTCTGCCGATAATATGACTCTGAGATCCTCTCTTCCCATTGTCTTATAAGGGAATAGACGATTGACTATTATGTGTTCTGGCCGCGTGCGCAAATACGCTTTTCCTCACAGGCTTGTCAAGTGTTACGTTTAGATAATTGCCATACGGAAAAGCATCTGCTATTTATAGCGACCTGATTTTTCCCCCAACACGGGGATCGATAGTGCGTGTTAAGGAGAAGCAACATGCAAGAAGGGCAAAACCGTAAAACATCGTCCCTGAGTATTCTCGCCATCGCTGGGGTGGAGCCGTATCAAGAGAAACCGGGCGAAGAGTATATGAACGAAGCCCAGCTGTCGCACTTCAAGCGTATTCTTGAAGCATGGCGTAATCAACTCAGGGATGAAGTCGATCGCACCGTTACACATATGCAGGATGAAGCTGCAAACTTCCCGGATCCGGTAGACCGTGCCGCTCAGGAAGAAGAGTTCAGCCTCGAACTGCGTAACCGTGACCGCGAACGCAAACTGATCAAAAAGATCGAGAAAACGCTGAAAAAAGTCGAAGACGAAGATTTTGGCTACTGCGAATCCTGCGGTGTTGAAATCGGCATTCGTCGCCTGGAAGCGCGTCCAACCGCCGATCTGTGTATCGACTGTAAAACGCTGGCCGAAATCCGCGAAAAACAGATGGCTGGCTAATGCCAACCCTCTAACTACTGCAAAGGCGGGAGTCTCTCCCGCCTTGTTACTGTTGATATGTCTGAATCACACTATATTGGGCGCTTCGCGCCATCTCCTTCCGGCGAATTACACTTCGGCTCATTAATTGCCGCGCTCGGCAGCTACCTGCAAGCTCGTGCCCGCCAGGGCAAATGGCTCGTCCGCATTGAAGATATTGATCCTCCGCGTGAAGTTCCCGGTGCAGCAGAAACGATTCTGCGTCAGCTGGAACATTACGGTCTTCACTGGGACGACGATGTACTGTGGCAGTCACAACGTCATGATGCCTATCGGGAACGTGTGGCGTGGCTCTATGAACAAGGGCTGTCCTATTACTGCACCTGCACCCGCGCGCGTATTCAAAGCGTGGGTCGCGTCTATGACGGCCACTGCCGCACGTTGAACAACGGTCCAGAAAATGCCGCCGTGCGTATACGGCAACGTTCCCCGGTGACGCACTTTACCGATTTACTCTCCGGCGAAATCTATGCCAACAAACGTCTTGCCTGCGAAGATTTCATCATCCACCGCCGCGACGGCCTGTTCGCCTATAACCTGGCGGTGGTGGTGGACGATCATTTCCAGGGCGTGACGGAAATTGTGCGCGGGGCGGATCTGGTTGAACCGACGGTGCGGCAAATATCGCTTTATCATCAGTTTGGCTGGACAGCGCCGGATTACATCCACCTGCCGCTGGCGGTCAATGCGCGGGGCGTTAAGCTCTCCAAGCAGAACCACGCGCCCGCCCTGCCAGGCGGCGATCCGCGCCCTGTTTTGATCGACGCGCTGCGGTTTCTCAACCAAAATGTAACCAACGAATGGCAGGATTTGCGTATAGACGAACTGCTGGATCTGGCCGTCGCCCACTGGACGCTCGAGGCCGTGCCAAAAATCCAGCATTCTCAAATGCGTTGCGCTGAGCTATGATTAGCCGCTTTTTTCATAACAAAACACACTACGAGGTGTACTATTTTTACCCGAGTCGCTAATTTTTGCCGTAAAGTGCTAAGCCGCGAAGAGAGCATGGCTAACGACGCTATTGCGCAAAACCGCATGTCGGTTATTCCGCGTGAGCAGCACACTATTTCCCGCAAAGATATCAGTGAAAATGCCCTCAAGGTGCTCTATCGTCTGAATAAAGCAGGCTACGAGGCCTATCTCGTTGGCGGTGGGGTGCGTGATTTACTGCTGGGCAAAAAACCAAAAGATTTCGACGTGACGACCAGCGCCACGCCAGAACAGGTACGCAAATTATTCCGTAACTGCCGTCTTGTCGGCCGCCGTTTCCGCCTGGCGCACGTCATGTTTGGTCCGGAAATCATCGAAGTGGCGACGTTCCGTGGCCATCACGAAGCGGGCGTATCCGATCGTACGACGTCCCAGCAGGGCCAGAACGGCATGCTGCTGCGTGATAACATCTTCGGATCCATTGAAGAAGATGCCCAGCGCCGCGATTTCACCATCAACAGCCTTTACTACAGCGTGGCGGATTTCACCGTACGGGATTACGTTGGCGGTATGCAGGACCTGAAAGAAGGCCTGATTCGCCTGATCGGCACGCCGGAAACCCGTTACCGTGAAGACCCTGTGCGTATGCTGCGCGCCGTGCGTTTTGCGGCCAAATTAAACATGCGCATCAGCCCTGAGACCGGTGAGCCGATCCCGCGTCTGGCAACGCTGATTAACGACGTGCCGCCAGCGCGTCTGTTTGAAGAGGCGCTGAAGCTGTTGCAGGCGGGTTACGGGTTTGAAACCTACAATCTGCTGCGCGAATACAGCCTGTTCCAGCCTCTCTTCCCAACCATCACGCGCTGCTTTACCGAGAACGGTGACAGCCCGATGGAACGCATCATTGCGCAGGTGCTGAAGAATACCGACACGCGCATCCAGAATGACATGCGTGTGAATCCGGCATTCCTGTTTGCCGCAATGTTCTGGTATCCCCTGCTGGAAGCAGCACAGAGAATTGCGCAGGAAAGCGGTCTGGCCTATTACGATGCCTTTGCGCTGGCGGCAAACGACGTGCTGGATGAAGCCTGTCGTACGCTCGCGATCCCAAAACGTATCACCACGCTGGTGCGCGACATCTGGCAACTTCAGCTGCGCATGTCCCGTCGCCAGGGCAAACGCGCCTGGAAGCTGATGGAGCATCCTAAATTCCGCGCCGCGTTCGACCTGCTGGCACTGCGTGCTGAAATTGAAAAGAACCAGGAGCTGCAGCGTCTGGCGCAGTGGTGGGGCGAATTCCAGGTCTCCGCACCACCCGAGCAAAAAGGGATGCTGACCAATCTGGATGAAGAGCCAGAACCGCGTCGTCGCCACCGTCGCCCGCGCAAACGCGCACCGCGTCGCGAAGGCTCAGCATGACCCTCGCCTACATCGCCATCGGCAGCAATCTTGCCTCTCCGCTGGAGCAGGTTAACGCTGCCGTTCAGGCGCTCGGGGAGATCCCGCATAGCCGGATTGTTGCGGTCTCCTCCTTTTATCGCACGCCACCGCTGGGCCCACAGGATCAGCCTGATTACCTGAACGCCGCCGTCGTGCTCGACACGGCTCTGGATGCCGAAACGCTGCTGGATAATACCCAGCGTATTGAGCTGCAGCAGGGTCGTGTACGCAAAGCCGAACGCTGGGGGCCGCGCACACTCGACCTCGACCTGATGCTGTTTGGCAACGAGATAATCCATACCGAACGCCTCACTGTTCCGCATTACGACATGAAAAACCGCGGTTTTATGCTCTGGCCGCTGTTTGAGGTTGCCCCCGATCTCACCTTCCCGGACGGCATTCCGCTCAGGGACATTCTGGACAAACTCCACGCGGAAAAACCCGCTCGCTGGTAAGCCAGTTACCCCGATCGTTAGCCATAAAATAATTGTGGCTAATCGACTATCTAAAATCATTGTTCCCTCGAATGTTACTGTTAGAATGCGCAAAGATTCGCTTTTGGGCTATCAGGAAACAGTATGAAACCAACCACCATCTCCTTACTGCAGAAATGCAAACAGGAAAAAAAACGCTTCGCCACCATCACCGCGTATGACTACAGCTTCGCCAAACTCTTTGCCGAAGAGGGTATCAACGTCATGCTGGTCGGAGATTCGTTAGGGATGACGGTACAAGGACATGATTCCACCCTCCCGGTCACGGTTGAGGATATCGCTTACCATACCCGCGCCGTGCGCCGCGGCGCGCCTGCCTGCCTGCTGCTTTCCGATCTGCCGTTTATGGCCTACGCCACCCCAGAACAAGCCTTTGAAAATGCGGCAGTCGTGATGCGTGCCGGAGCCAACATGGTCAAAATCGAGGGCGGTGCCTGGCTTGTTGAAACGGTAAAAATGCTCACCGAACGTGCCGTACCGGTATGCGGACACTTAGGCCTGACGCCACAGTCGGTGAACATCTTCGGTGGCTACAAGGTGCAGGGCCGCGGCGATGCCGCCCAAACGCTGTTTGATGACGCCGTCGCGCTGGAAGCCGCAGGCGCACAGCTGCTGGTGCTGGAGTGTGTGCCGGTTGAACTGGCAAAACGCATCACCGACGCGCTGTCGATTCCGGTTATCGGGATTGGTGCAGGAAACGTGACCGATGGTCAAATTCTGGTGATGCACGACGCCTTCGGCATTACCGGTGGACATATCCCGAAATTTGCCAAAAATTTCCTCACTGAAGCGGGCGACATGCGCGCCGCGGTCAGGCAGTATATTGCCGACGTTGAATCCGGTGTTTACCCGGGTGAAGAACACAGTTTCCATTAAGGAGTCTCGTTGTGCTTATCATTGAAACCCTGCCGCTGCTTCGCCAGCATATCCGTCGCGCGCGTCAGGAAGGTAAACGTATTGCACTCGTCCCGACCATGGGCAACCTGCATGACGGCCATATGAAGCTGGTCGACGAAGCGAAAGCCCGTGCGGATATCGTGGTGGTCAGTATCTTCGTTAACCCCATGCAGTTTGACCGCGCCGATGACCTGGCGCGCTATCCGCGCACCCTGCAGGAAGATTGCGAGAAGCTGAAAAAACGCCATGCGGACATCGTCTTCTCTCCGGCACCGGCGGACGTGTACCCTCAGGGTACAGAAGAGGCAACCTACGTTGACGTACCGGGCATCTCCACCATGCTCGAAGGCGCCAGCCGCCCGGGACACTTCCGTGGCGTATCCACCATCGTCAGCAAGCTCTTCAACCTGGTACAGCCGGACGTCGCGTGCTTTGGTGAGAAAGATTTCCAGCAGCTGGCATTGATTCGCAAGATGGTTGCCGATATGGGCTACGACATCGATATTGTCGGCGTACCTATTGTGCGAGCCAAAGACGGTCTGGCGCTCAGCTCCCGTAATGGCTATCTGACCGCGGACCAGCGAAAAATCGCCCCGGGCTTAAGCAAGGTCATGAATACGATGGCGGAACAGGTTCTGGCCAAAGAGCTGACCGCCGAAGAGATCGTCGCCCTCGCCGAACAGGCACTGAACGACAAAGGTTTCCGCGCTGATGATATTCAAATCCGCGATGCCGACACGCTTCTGGAGCTTACAGAGACCAGCAAACGTGCGGTTATTCTGGTGGCGGCATGGCTTGGTCAGGCCCGCCTAATCGACAACAAAGTGGTTGAGCTGGCGTAGTTTTCTACCCGGCAGATGAAAGGTAAACGTAATGATTCGCAAAATGCTGCAAGGTAAGCTTCACCGTGTGAAAGTCACTCAGGCCGACCTGCACTATGAAGGCTCCTGCGCGATCGATCAGGATTTTCTCGACGCGGCGGGTATTCTTGAAAACGAAGCCATTGATATCTGGAACGTGAACAACGGCAAACGCTTCTCCACCTACGCGATTGCCGCCGAGCGCGGATCTAAAATCATCTCCGTGAACGGCGCAGCAGCACACTGCGCGGACGTGGGTGACATTGTGATCATCGCGAGCTTCGTCATGATGTCCGACGAAGAAGCGCGCCGCTGGCAGCCGAAAGTGGCCTACTTCGAAGGCGACAACGAGATGAAACGCACTGCGAAGGCTATTCCTGTTCAGGTTGCCTGATATAAAAGCCCGAATTATATATTTAATCAATAATTCGGGCTTTAAAGTATAACTATCACCAGAAATATTATTATTTAAAAAAGACGCCCACACCAGCCCTTATTAACTTTTAGGATTTTATTTAATCGGTAGTCGGCATAATTTCAACCACCTGTTTTATATATAAAATAAGAAAAGCTCAAATCAACTTTAAGTAAATCTAATATTACTTTTGTTTGTGCGTACTCTAATATCCATCCGCCAAAAACAATGTTTGGCCTTTTAATCTTTTACATGGATATTGTTATGTCACTGAAAAAAATTAGCATGGCAGCTGCTACCGTCGTTCTCGCGCTGGGTTCCTCTTCTTCTTTCGCTGCTACCGATCTTGGCCTGATCACATTTGACGGTGCTGTTACTGATACTACCTGTACCATCACCACCAACAACGGTGAGGGCACGAACAACATCACTATCGCACTGCCTGTCGTTAAAAAATCTGATGTTGAAGGCACTACGCTGGATAAAGGTGTTGGCGCGAAAAACTTCGAACTGCTCCTGACAAACTGCCCGGGCACTGTGTCTAAAGCTTCCGCAAACTTCATGTCTAAAAACATGGGTTCCGTGGCTAACGGTACTGTTGATCCAGACTCTAACGTTGCAGGTTCAGCAACTAACGTCAGCCTGGCGATGTATAACAACTCCAGCAGCAATACCGATCGTATTATGGTTGGCCAGCCTTCCAATAACACCCAGGTTGCACCAGTGACCAATGGCTCCGGCAAACTGTACTACCGTGTGGCTTACGTTCCGGGTTCTGCCTGGGTGAAAGACACCAACCCAGTTACTGCGGGTAAAGTCTCTGCTAACGCCTACTTCACCATGAGCTACGAATAATCGCCGATTATTTATTTATAAATGCGCCCGCTTAGCCGTGGGCGCTTGTTCATCTCAATTATCCAGGAGTGGATATGCGACAGCGTAATGCAAAACTGATCAACGGAATGAAAGCACTCTCTTTTGTGCTGACCAGCTTAATGGCATGTCATGCCAACGCTGATATTGTTATCTCTGGCACCCGTATTATTTATCCTGAAAAAGCAAAAGATGTTGTGGTAAATCTGGAAAACAGAGGCTCACATCCTTTACTCGTTCAGTCATGGCTGGATGATGGACGCGACACGACCGATCCTCAGGAGCTTAAATTACCGTTCGTCATTACGCCGCCGGTCACTCGCGTCGATTCACAAAAAGGCCAGACTATCCGCATTACCTCACTCGGGCAGTCATTGCCCAAAGACCGTGAATCACTGTTCTGGTTTAATGTGCTGGAAGTCCCGCCAAAAGCCAAAACCAGTGGCGATCAGAATATGCTGCAACTGGCATTCCGCACACGTATTAAGCTCTTTTTCCGCCCAAATGGACTCAAAGGCTCGCCCGATGAATCAGCTAAGCAGCTGACATGGTCGCAGAAAAAAGACGCTAACGATGTCGTTCTGATTGCAAAGAATGATTCTGCATACAACGTTTCCATTGCCTCTGCTGCTCTGACCGTTAATGGCAAAAAATATGACGTGGAGAGTAGCTCTGTGAAACCGTTCTCCAGCGAAACAATGAAAGTGAAAGGGCTGACTGGCATCAGCAACGGCAAAGTTAACTATGCATCCATTAATGACTTTGGTGGCATGCAAGAGCACGAAGCAACACTCAACTAATAATAATCATATTACATGGCTATGCCGAGCACATTATCGGCAACTCACGGATCGGGATAATAATGTTTTTTCGACGTTCATTTCTGTGCCTTTCTATTAGTGCGGCAATACCTCTGAATGCCATAGCAGATGATATTCAATCCACTGTCAATTCTGCAGCGGATGATGTCGAGTTTAACGACCAGTTTTTGTTTAATACGGGCAGCAAGATTGACGTAGGCCGTTTTTCACAAGGCAACCCTGTTTTACCCGGGAAATATCAGACAAAAATAACAGTTAATGGCAAAGAAAAAATAACAGCGGAAATCGCGTTTAAAGATAACGGCACACCGCGTGCTACGCCGTGTATGACATTAACAATACTGAGGCAGATCGGTATTAATACTGAATCGCTCGAAAAAAATGATTCGAGTGATGCGGCAGCGTGTATTGATATTGCAAAAGCCTTCCCTGGTGCAACGACTAATTTCAACACGTCAACACAAGAACTGGATTTGACCGTTCCCCAGCTGTACGTGCTTAAACTTCCTCAGGGATATGTCGACCCTTCACTCTGGGAAGAAGGAATTCCTGTCGCAATGGCGTCTTACGACGTTAACGCCTGGCACAGCGAAGGAACGGGCAGCAACAGTGACAGTGCGTATGCAGGTTTACGTTACGGTGCCAATTTAGGCCCGTGGCGTTTCCGTTCACGCGGGAGTCTGAACTGGAATGAAAAAGACGGCAGTGATTACTCAAACCAGGATATTTATCTGCAGCGAGATACCACGCCGCTTAAAGCTCAGATGCTGATTGGCGACTCTTACACGCGCGGTGACGCATTTGACTCGATCGGCCTGCGCGGTTTACGTCTTTATAACGATGACCGCATGCTGCCGAACGGGTTATCTAACTATGCGCCAGTTATCCGCGGTGTCGCTAACAGCAACGCCCGTGTCTCTGTGACGCAAAGCGGGAACAAGATTTATGAAACTACCGTGCCACCGGGTGCATTTGAGATTTCCGATCTCAGCACCACAGGCTATGGTAACGACCTGCTGGTGACGATCGAGGAAGCCGATGGCAGCAAGCGCTCCTTCTCGGTCCCGTATTCATCCGTGACTCAGATGTTACGTCCGGGCTTCGCACGCTGGGATGTTGGGGCTGGCGAGTTAAATGATGATTCACTGCATGACTCACCAAAAGTGGCTTATGCCACCCTTTATTATGGGCTGAACAACACCTTTACCGGGTATACCGGCCTGCAATATATGGACACCGGTTTTTACGCGGGTCTCGCAGGTCTTGCCATGAACACAGAGATCGGTGCATTTGCACTGGATGTTACGCATTCCAGCGCAGATATCGATGGGCTTCGCACGCTGACAGGCCAGAGCTATCGACTCTCCTTCAGTAAGATGCTCTCCGCAACGGATACGTCATTAAACGTGGCAGCCTACCGCTTCTCCACGGAGGACTACCTCAGCCTGCACGATGCGGCTTCACTGGCCGATCGCGTGAAATATCGTGATCAGGATCTGAAGCCCGGCAGTGACAGTCAGGATGTTTATAACACTTTCCAGCGTATGAAAAACCAAATCCAGGTCAACATCAGCCAGCCGCTACGCAATGGCAAAGTGGATTATGGTTCGATGTACGTCAACGGTAGCTGGCAGGATTACTGGGATGGCAGCCGTTCAAGCTCCAACTATACCGTGGGCTACAGCAACGCCTTTACCTACGGCAGTTACAGCGTTTCGCTGCAACGTACCTATGACGAGTTTGGTGAACAGGAAGACAGCGTTTACCTCAACGTCAGCCTGCCGTTCGATTCGCTGTTTGGTACGGGTAAACGCCCTGCCGGTTTCAATAGCGTTAACGTGGGTCTGAACTCTGATTTCAAAGGCAGTACGAGCCTCAATACCACCGCAAACGGCAATACCGAGGACAACCGTTTCAACTACAGCGTGACGAGCAGCAATAGCCGCACGGATGATCGTACGCTCAATCAGATCAGCGGCTACGGCAGCTATAACAGCCCTTATGGTCCGCTAAGCCTTTCTGCCTCAGCGAGCGATGACAACCAGCAACAATATTCTGCCAGCTACAGCGGCGGCATGCTGCTGCATTCCGGTGGGATCACGCTGGCACCGGGCAGCATCAGTGATACCGACTCGCTGGCACTGATTAAAGCCAGTGGCGCAAAAGGCGCACGCCTGAGCAACGGCGACGGCGAGATCGGCAATTCCGGTTACGCCATCATGCCTTATCTCTCGGCCTACCGTGAAAACCGTATCGGTCTCGATACCAGCACCATGAGTGCCGACGTTGAAGTGAAAAATACCAGTACGGTTGCCGTACCGCGTAGCGGTGCCGTGGTGTTGGTCAATTTCGAAACCGACGAAGGCCGTTCGGCAGTACTTGAACTCCAGCGTTCTGATAACGGCTTCATCCCTCTCGGCGCCGATGTGCTGAATGAGAAAGGAGAGAGCGTCGGCAGCGTGGGCCAGGCTGGACAAGCCTATGTTCGCGGTATCGAAGACAAAGGCACGCTCAGGGTTGTCTGGGGAAACGGGCAGCAAAGTGCCTGTAATGTGCATTATCAGATTCAACCCAATGCACAGAAAGCGGGTCTGACCACACTTTTAACCCATCAACTTTGCCGGATGTAATTCATATATAACAGGGAGTTTTCACTCATGACGTTCACTTTGAACCATTTCGTTCGCTGCATTTATGCTGCAACGCTCTTGTCAGTTACCTGTGGCTATGCCCAGGCTGCGGATAATCTCGATGTAACCTTCACTGCCAACATCCGGGAAACCACCTGTGATATGGCCATCAGTGGCGGAACCGGTAATGGCAAAAACAACACGATTACGCTCGGAGCCAGCGGGAAAACCCGTATTGATACGATTGCAGCAGGTACAGCAACAACCGATTTCAAACTGGTTCTGACGGAGTGCCCATCCAGCCTCACTTCACTGAAAACAACCGTAAGCGGATCAGCATCAACGGTGAAGACGGCCATTGCCAACGGCGTTACCGAGACATCTGGCGGCGCCAGTTATGTTGGCGTGTCAATTGCCCGCAGTTCGGCACCGCCTACGCCTTTTGAGATCAACTCGACAGATGACAGCAAACGTATTGTCTGGTCCCCGAGTGAAATCTCGACAAAAGAAGTGCCTTTAACCGCCAAACTGGTCGAAACCCAGGCAGGCAGTGCAACGACAGGTTCGTTTAGCGCCGTCGCCACTTTTAACTTCTATTACGAATAACCAGACAGAAAACGGAGAACCTATAATGGAATTTAAACCTACGATCTTTGCCCTCTCTGTTCTGGGATTCGTATCCACAGCCGCGTCTGCAACCATTACCGGGACGAGCAGTGTCTCAGCCACCTTTAACACCACCATTGAAGCGGGAACCTGTATCGCACAGGTACAGAATGCCTCTGGCTCGCCAACATCCCAGATTAGTTTTGGTGACGTCTTCAAATCCGATCTGGCCAATAAAACCCGCGAAGAGGCATTCAAAATTGCCTTCACCGGTTGTGCGGGTGTGAGATCGGCAGCAATCAGAGCAACCACTGGCGCAGGTGGCAGTTGTTCTTCCGCGTCCAGCCTGAACTTTGGCGCAAATAACAATACGGCTTTTGAGCTGTGGAATGGGAATTCAGCGACAGGCACCCAGCTGAGCTGTAAATCACCACAAACCGAAACCGTGGCTATTTCGTCTGGCACAGCGATCTATAATTTGAGTTCGCGCATTGTCGTCGCTGACGGTAAGACCGTTGCCGATGTCACTACGGGGTCGGTTACTTCGCCTGTCACGTTTCTGGTCACCTATCAATAAGTTATAAAGAACAGGCGGTAGCTTGACGATGCGAAATACACCGTTATTTAGAAAAAAATACAGGCTGCTGCTGGCCGTTATTTCAGGTTTGCTAATCCCAGCCTCATCCCACGCGGATGGGGCATGGATGGACGTTAATATCAGAGCCAATATTGTCGCCAATACCTGCAAAATTAACGTCTCTGGCGGCGGCCAGGTTCAGTTGCCGGTGGTTCCCCGCAACTGGTTTTTCAATACCGATGGCAGTAATAAATACAGTGCAAACCAGGATGCAGGCGGAACGCGCTTCACTGTGCAAGTGACAGATTGTGATGATATTGCCAGTGGCGCAGCAAGCAAATTACATTTCAGTTTTTCACCGCAATCAGGTTCTCTGGCTGCGGGGAATAAGCAGGTATTTGCTAATGATAAAGAGCAGGAAAGCGACAGTGCGAAAAATGTCGGTATTGTCATCTTTTCAGATGCATTCCATCAGAATGTTTTAAGTCAGGATGGCAGTTCCGATGTCATCTTTGACGTTACCTCAAAGCAAAATAATTTCGCATACTTAACCGATTACGCCTTTTATGCTCGTTACCAGAATATTGGTCAGGTGACGTCAGGACGCGTTACCAGCAATGTGCTGGTGAGTGTGATTTACGAATAATCCCCAGGACAGCGCTAAACAGCAGATTTCTGGTATTGCCCATCACAGGAAGAGAATATTCAGGTTTATGATGATGACAGGATGTTTAAATAAAAAATCGATAATCACGATGGCGCTTTTCGCCATACTGTTTTCTGCCACCTCAGCCCGGGGGGCGACTGAATGTCGTTTTGAGAACGGCCAGGGCGGCACAACCACGTTAATTAATGGCCCGACCAGCGGCCCTGCTCGTGCGGCCCCACGCCCAAGCTCTGGGGGGACATTTTTAATGCAATTTACTACGGATATCTCACCAGGTATCCAGATTGGCTGCAGTTTAGGTAACGATGGCACCAGTGAATGGGGGATGACCGATCCTTCCGTCTATGCGGGCTCCCTGTATCAGGATGGTACATTTCAGACCAACATCCCTGGAATTGTCTATGAAGTGATTATCCAGACGGTTGATGGTATCGGCCACACTTTTGGCACCAATACGACGGGCTATCAAGAACTTTATGTTAACAACGTTCCCAGCAACTGGAATGGCAAATGGGTAAACGCCAAAGTTCTGCTGTGGCAAACATCTGCTTACCACGGTAACCCGAATAAAGTTAGCGTCATCAAACCCGTTGCCGGAACATTAGGGTTAATGGGGCTCGGGGATCCAAACGACTCTAATAACCGCCCATGGTATTTTAAAGTGACGGAAGATACTTTTCAGATCCCGCTAGTGCTGCCGACTTGTGATGTCGCCACCCTCGCGGATGGAGGGGATACCGTCGAACTGGGTGATTATTTTGTTTCCGATATTCAAAAAAACCAGACCCGCGATGTCCCTTTTGCCGTGCAAGTGAGTAACTGCACCAGCGTGGCGAAATTCACGACGAAACTGTCGACATCAAAAATCACTGGCGGTGCAAAAAAGCTGCTTGCCAATACATTGGCCAGTAACGCTGCGGCAGGGGCAGGCGTAAAAATTATCGACGCGAATAACCAACAGCTTATTCCTAACGATTCGAATTCAGCTTTTGTACAGACAGACGCTAACTTACCTGCGGTAAGGAATTTTGATTTTATCGCCAGACTGGAGGCAGACGGAAATGCCGTTAAATCGGGTGCGTTTAGTGCTGTGGGCACGTTCACCCTGACTTACGAATAATCACCCCTGCGGCTGATTGCTGATCAGCCGCGACATCGTTTCCAGCGAATCCGTTCTCAGTATATACAGGCGTTTTAGCAAGAACGGATTATCCCCCGGCTTCACCTTCCCTTTCACCGTCGTCACCGCCAGATGGAAACCAGCGTCATTCGCCGCCTTTATCGCTTTATTGTCATAGCCGCCAAACGGATACGAAAGATAGAGCACGCGCGGGTTAAACTGCGCCAGCGCACGTCGTGAGCGTTCAAAATCAAACAGGGTCACGTGGTAGCTGCGGCTCAGCAAGATCGGGTGTTTATACCCATCAACGCGATGCAGGAAATGGGTGTGGGACTGAATATCAAATACATCCTGAATCCCCTTAATCTCATGAACGCTCATAAATTGCAGCGATTTCGGGTCCCACTTCTGCGCATGGCCTTTAATACGTGACGATATGATAAACGCCGTCGCGTTAAAGCCGTACTCTTTCAGAATGGGATACGCATAGCGGCTGACCGATTTCAGGCCATCATCAAAGGTGATCACCACCGCCTTCGCGGGCAGGTTCATCTTATTGCGCACGTACCCTTCCAGCTGGTACATCGTCAGCGTGGCATAGCCTTGATCGCGTAGCCAGGCCATCTGGTTGTTGAACGCGCGTACGCTGGTCGTCGTGGATGTATGACGAAAACGCGTGTTCTCCTCATCACGCAAAATGTGATGGTAAGTCAGGACCGGAAGGCCGTTATCTTCATGTGCATCCAGACTACTGACCCACGCCAGACGGTTGCCGATGCGGATCTGGAACCAGGTCTGGTTAAGGCGGTCTTTCAACTTACTGAGGATGGGATACCGGAGGTTGGGGCTCATGGTACCGAAGGGCGCGCTCCCGCTATTGGGGGCGTTATACACCGGCGTGTCTTTCCAGGTGATCAGGTTCTGATTACTGAGCGGCTTGTTCAAATCGCCAAGGCTGTCCTCAACGCGCTGTTTGCCCTGCACCTCTTCAAGATGCCCTTTATCAATAAACCCCGTGCCAAAACCAAAACGAAATTCGTAATAGTCAGCAGAGGTCGGCACCACGGCAAGAATTTGTCCGGCCCTGACGTTTCCCACGTTGATCACATTACTTCCCACCTGAGCCCAGATGGCCGCATCTTCGGTGGTTTGCATATAGCGGGCCGGAAGCCCTTGCTGGCTAATCAGACTGGCAGAAGTGCCGCCGGAAAACAGCAGCAACAGCAGGAAAATAACGCGCATTAACATGGGATATAAATCGATACGGGAAATCAGTCGCCATTGTAACAAATGCGACATCAATACCAACGTTTAATGCTTATACAGATCGTGAAGCAGAACGAAAGGCGGGTTTTTCTGCTGCTGATGCCACAAACTACTTACGCCCGGAACCTGCATACCCACGAGGGTATTGCGAAACTCAGCGCTGGTTAAGGTTTCACGTTGAAGATACATCGCTTCCAGCAGCGCATAGTTGATGCCGGAAATAACTTCGCAGTTTTCGTGCTTGTGGCTTAACAGCGCGGCGGAACGATAAGGCGCCGCGCCGGATTTATCGGTCAGAAAGATCACGCCATCGCCCGTGTCGGTTTCATGCAGCGCATCGCACATCATGCGGCTGAGCATGTTGGTGCTCAGGCCACGCCAGTAATTGACTGCACGGCACTGTGCCAGCGGACCAAATTTAGCTTCAAGCTTATCCAGCATATCCTGCGCGTGCTCATCGTGGCAGGTGATAACCCATCCCAGCATACGTCTCTCCTTAGCAGGCGAGTAGTTTAGCGTAGGGAAGGTTTGCTTACGGTGATAACTGTCAAAGAAAAGTGCCCGGCAAACAGGATGTCGCCGGGCAGAAGGTTAGCTGCGCAGCCCACGCCCGCGCTGGATCAGATACCAACACAGCAGGTAGAAGGCGATGATAAACACCACCAGCACCGCCACCGTGGTAAACAGCGGCACATCGGTAATGCCGAGGAAGCCAAAGCGGAAGCCGCTGATCATGTAGACAATCGGGTTCAGGTGCGACAGCGCCTGCCAGAACGGCGGCAGCAGCGACATGGAGTAGAACACCCCGCCCAGATAGGTCAGCGGCGTCAGCACGAAGGTCGGGATCAGGCTGATGTCGTCAAACGTCTTAGCGAATACCGCATTCAGCAATCCGGCTAGCGAGAACAAGATCGCCGTCAGCAGCAGCGTCAGCGCGACAAACAACCACGAGTGCACCTGGAACGGCACGAAGAACAGCGAAATCGCCGTCACCAGGATCCCCACGCACAAACCGCGCGCCACCCCGCCGCCCACGTAACCGGCAATAATGACGTGTGTTGGCACAGGCGCGACCAGCAGCTCTTCAATGTTGCGCTGGAACTTAGCGCTAAAGAATGAGGATGCCACGTTGGCATAGGCGTTGGTGATCACCGCCATCATGATCAGCCCCGGCACGATAAACTGCATATAGGTAAAGCCGTGCATCTCACCAATCCGGGAACCGATCAGGTTACCAAAGATGATGAAGTAGAGCGTCATGGTGATGACTGGCGGCACCAGGGTTTGCACCCAGATACGCATAAAGCGGTTGATCTCTTTCGCCCAGATACTTTTCAGCGCGACCCAGTAAAGATGCGTCATGCCTTGTCTCCTTGTTTTTCATGCACCAGAGAGACAAACAGCTCTTCCAGTCGGTTCGCTTTGTTACGCATACTCAATACCTGAATGCCCTGCGCGCTCAACTGTGAGAAGACGCTGTTCATCCCCTGCTCGCGCAGCACTTCCACTTCCAGCGTCGAGGTATCCACCAGACGGTAGTTATACCCTTCGAGCTTCGGCAGCGCGCTTTTCGCCGCCAGATCGAGAATAAAGGTTTCGGATTTCAGCTTAGAGAGCAGATCCTTCATCGACGTGTTTTCCACCAGCTCACCGTGCTGAATAATGCCGATGTTGCGGCACAGCATCTCAGCTTCTTCGAGATAGTGGGTGGTCAGAATAATGGTGGTGCCTTTATCGTTCAGATCCTTCAGGAAGCCCCACATGGAACGGCGCAGTTCAATATCCACGCCCGCAGTCGGCTCATCGAGGATAAGCAGCTTTGGCTCGTGCATCAGCGCGCGGGCAATCATCAGGCGGCGCTTCATCCCACCGGACAACATGCGCGCACGTTCGTTACGCTTTTCCCACAAATCGAGCTGTTTAAGGTATTTTTCGCTACGCTCAATCGCCTCTTTATACTCAACCCCGTAATAACCCGCCTGCTGAACGACAATCTGCTGTACCGTCTCGAACGGGTTGAAGTTGAACTCCTGCGGCACCAGCCCCAGCTGGCGCTTGGCGTTGACCACATCTTTCTGCAGATCGTAGCCAAAGACACTCACGCGACCAGAGGTTTTGTTCACCAGCGAACTGATAATGCCGATAGTGGTGGATTTCCCCGCCCCGTTCGGTCCAAGAAGCGCATAGAAATCCCCCGCCTCTACTTTGAGATCTATCCCGCGCAGCGCCTGAACGCCGCCCGGATAGGTTTTTTTAAGCTGCTCAAGCTCCAGTGCAATTGCCATGAATTAAACTTACCTTCAGTTCTTACACACCTTGTGTGGTTTCATTAAAAGTCGGGTTACCCTATAGTAGCGCAACGCAATTACCAGGTTACAGGCCGTTAACGTCCATGAATAACATAGATACACTCATCAGCAACAATGCACTATGGTCAAAGATGCTGGTTGAAGAAGACCCCGGATTTTTCGGGAAGCTGGCGCAAGCGCAAAACCCACGCTTTCTATGGATTGGATGTTCCGACAGCCGCGTCCCGGCAGAACGCCTGACCGGTCTCGAACCTGGCGAACTTTTTGTTCACCGTAACGTAGCCAACCTTGTTATTCATACCGATCTCAACTGCCTTTCTGTCGTTCAGTATGCCGTTGACGTGCTGGAAGTTGAGCACATCATTATTTGCGGCCACTACGGCTGCGGTGGCGTACAGGCGGCGGTTGAAAATACAGAGCTGGGGTTAATCGATAACTGGCTGCTGCACATCCGCGATATCTGGTTCAAACATAGCTCACTGTTGGGTGAAATGCCGCAGGAGCGTCGACTTGATACCCTTTGCGAGCTGAACGTGATGGAGCAGGTCTATAACCTGGGCCACTCAACGATTATGCAGTCCGCGTGGAAACGTGGGCAGAAGGTTTCCATCCACGGCTGGGCGTACGGCATTCACGACGGCCTGCTGCGCAATCTGGAAGTGACCGCCACCAACCGCGAAACGCTGGAGCAGCGTTACCGTTCGGGCATTGCCAACCTCAAGCTTAAGCATGTGAACCATAAATAAGTGCACGTTAAAAAGCCGGGTGGCGGCTGCGCCTTACCCGGCCTACATGTGCCCATTCGTAGGCCCGGATCGCTGCGCGCCACCGGGCAACAAACCGCAATTACTCGTCCAGAATCACGACTTTTCCGACATACGGCAGATGGCGATAACGCTGCGCGTAGTCAATGCCGTAACCGACGACGAATTCGTCCGGAATCGAGAAGCCAACGAACTCCACCGGCACCTGCACTTCACGACGATCTGGCTTATCCAGCAGCGTACAAATCGCCAGCGATTTAGGCTGACGCAGGCTCAGGATCTCGCGCACTTTAGAGAGCGTGTTACCAGAGTCGATAATGTCTTCAACGATCAACACATCTTTGCCACGAATATCTTCATCCAGATCTTTCAGGATTTTCACATCACGGGTTGTGGACATGCCGCTGCCGTAGCTGGAGGCGGTCATAAAATCGACCTCATGGGACACCTGCACTTCACGGCACAGGTCTGCCATGAACATGAAAGAGCCACGTAAAAGACCGACCAGCACCATTTCGCTGCCGCTGTCCTTGTAATGTTCGGTGATTTGACGACCCAGTTCGGCGATACGCGCTTTGATCTCGGCTTCCGGGATCATCACTTCAACAGTATGTTTCATATTACTAACCATATGATTTTAATGAAAATCTCTCAATGCAGGTGAATGTATTTCCGGCATCGATACGCAAGCCCGCCATTATACCAGCAAATGGATAACCCTGGCGTATGAGTTATAAAAAGCAAATATTGTGATTCCGATCACACTTGTTAATACCTATAATTAGTTGCTAGCAAATTATTAACAAAAACTGACGAGTACACTTTCTATGGCTGAAACACACTCTAAACAGCCGCGTCTACTGGTGACATTAACAGCCGCGTTCGCAGCCTTCTGCGCGCTGTATCTGTTAATCGGTGGCGTCTGGCTGGTCGCTTTAGGCGGCTCCTGGTACTACCCGATTGCGGGTCTGGTTATGGTTGCCGTAACCGTCCTGCTGTTGCGTAGAAAACAATCCGCACTGTGGCTGTATGCCGCACTCCTCCTTGCCACCATGATCTGGGGCGTCTGGGAAGTCGGGTTCGACTTCTGGGCACTGACGCCGCGCAGCGACATCCTGGTCTTCTTTGGTATCTGGCTGATCCTGCCCTTCGTCTGGCGTCGCCTGATTGTGCCTTCAAGCGGTGCTGTGGCGGGCCTGGTTGTTGCCCTGCTGATTACTGGCGGCATTCTGACCTGGGCCGGTTTTAATGACCCACAGGAGATCAACGGTACGCTGAACGCGGAATCCACGCCTGCGGCTGCTATCTCGCAGGTCGCTGACGGTGACTGGCCTGCGTATGGCCGTAACCAGGAAGGTCAACGCTACTCTCCGCTGAAGCAGATCAACGCGGACAACGTGAAGAACCTGAAGGAAGCCTGGGTATTCCGTACCGGTGACCTGAAGATGCCGAACGATCCGGGCGAGCTGACCAACGAAGTCACCCCGATCAAAGTGGGCAACATGCTCTACCTGTGTACGGCGCACCAGCGTCTGTTCGCGCTCGACGCGGCCACCGGTAAAGAGAAATGGCACTTCGATCCACAGCTGAACTCTAATCCTTCGTTCCAGCACATCACCTGTCGTGGCGTCTCTTACCACGAAGCGCGTGCCGATAATGCCAGCCCGGAAGTCATTGCCGACTGTCCTCGCCGCATTATGTTGCCGGTGAACGATGGCCGTCTGTTCGCGATTAACGCCGAAACGGGCAAGCTGTGCGAAACCTTCGCCAACAAAGGCATCCTGAACCTGCAGACCAACATGCCGGACACCACCCCGGGTCTGTATGAGCCAACTTCACCGCCAATCATCACCGATAAAACCATCGTGATTGCCGGTTCGGTGACGGATAACTTCTCTACGCGTGAAACCTCCGGCGTTATCCGCGGTTTTGACGTAAACACCGGTAAACTGCTGTGGGCCTTCGACCCGGGCGCGAAAGATCCAAACGCGATCCCGTCGGATGAACACACCTTTACCTTTAACTCGCCTAACTCCTGGGCGCCAGCGGCGTATGACGCGAAGCTGGACCTGGTCTACCTGCCGATGGGCGTAACCACGCCTGATATCTGGGGCGGTAACCGTACGCCGGAGCAGGAACGTTACGCGAGCGCTATCGTGGCGCTGAACGCAACGACCGGTAAACTGGCGTGGAGCTATCAGACCGTTCACCACGATCTGTGGGATATGGATATGCCGTCCCAGCCGACGCTGGCAGACATTACCGTCGATGGTAAAAGCCGTTCCGGTGATTTACGCTCCGGCCAAGACGGGCAACATCTTCGTTCTGGATCGCAGCAACGGTAAACTGGTTGTGCCTGCACCGGAAAAACCGGTTCCGCAGGGTGCCGCAAAAGGCGACTACGTCAGCAAAACCCAGCCGTTCTCTGACCTGAGCTTCCGTCCGAAGAATGACCTCAGCGGTGCAGACATGTGGGGTGCCACCATGTTTGACCAGCTGGTGTGCCGCGTGATGTTCCACCAGCTGCGCTACGAAGGCATCTTCACGCCTCCGTCTGAGCAGGGCACGCTGGTCTTCCCGGGTAACCTGGGGATGTTCGAGTGGGGCGGGATCTCCGTCGACCCGAACCGTCAGGTGGCAATTGCTAACCCAATGGCGCTGCCGTTCGTTTCCCGTCTGATCCCGCGCGGTCCGGGCAACCCAATGGAGCAGCCGAAAGACGCGAAAGGCAGCGGCACCGAAGCCGGTATCCAGCCGCAGTACGGCGTACCGTTCGGCGTAACCCTGAACCCGTTCCTGTCTCCGTTCGGTCTGCCGTGTAAACAGCCTGCCTGGGGTTATATCTCCGGTCTGGATCTGAAAACCAACCAGATCGTATGGAAAAAACGTATTGGTACGCCACAGGACAGCATGCCGTTCCCAATGCCGGTTCCGGTGCCGTTCAATATGGGTATGCCAATGCTGGGTGGCCCAATCCCCACCGCCGGTAACGTGCTGTTCATCGCGGCAACCGCAGATAACTACCTGCGCGCGTACAACATGACCAACGGTGAGAAACTGTGGCAAGGCCGTCTGCCTGCCGGTGGACAGGCCACGCCGATGACCTATGAAGTGAACGGCAAGCAGTACGTTGTCATCTCTGCAGGTGGTCACGGTTCGTTTGGCACGAAGATGGGCGACTATATTGTCGCGTATGCGTTGCCGGATGAAGGAAAGTAACTG
>NZ_GL890774.1:99638-170634 GCF_000211415.1 Enterobacter mori LMG 25706
AAGGCGAAGCCGCCACCCGGCTTTTTTTATACGGTAAAGCCAAGCATCATCCCCGTATCCTCATGCTCCAGCAGATGGCAGTGCGCCATATAGGCAAACGCCTTCGGCGCATCGTGGTCAAACTTCACCAGCACCTCGCTGACGCCACCTTCCACTCTCACCGTATCTTTCCAGCCCGCGCGGTGCGCATCCGGCGCTTTGCCGTTTTCTGAGAGAATGCGGAACTGGGTACCGTGGATATGGAACGGATGCAGCATCATGTCCCCTTCGCCCGAAATCACCCAGCGCTCAAACTGACCCTTTGTCGCAGCAAACATCGGCGTGTTCATGTCGAATGCTTTGCCGTTGATCATATTGGCGTTATGGAAATCAAAGCCGTGGTCGCCGTGATTCATGTTCCCCATGCCACCCATTTTGCCGTGGTCCATATTCATATGGCCCATCATCTGCCCGTGGTGCATCCCCGCCATCGCCTGATCGCCATATTTCGCCATCAGCGCCTGCATACCCATCATGTCGAGCATCGGGTTCATGGAGAGCTGCAGCTTGCGCTGCGTAATCCCGTCAAGCGACGGGAGCGCTGGCAGGGTGGTTAACGTATCCGGCAACGTGCCGGAAGCGGTCACCAGTAAAGGCTGAATACGCAGCACCGGATGCGGCTTATCAAATGGCGCAACCGCCATCCCCATCTGGCTGACTGGCAGGGTTACGAGGTCAAACGCCTTGCCGTCGCTGATGTCCACCAGCACCTCGAAGCGCTCGCCCATCAGCATCGGCAACTCGTTCACTTTTACCGGCTCCGGCAGGAGTCCACCGTCGCTTGCCACCACGTACAGCGGGCGCTTATCGCTGGCGGCGAAGTTCAGCGAACGGGCGTTACAGCCGTTAAGCAGACGTAAACGCAGCCAGCCTTTCGGCGCGGCATGCTGAGGGTAGATCGCGCCGTTGGTCAGCAGCGTGTCGCCAAACCAGCCCACCGCCGCACTCATCACGTCCAGCTGGTAGTCAATTTGCCCGTCAGCATTGAATTTCTTGTCCTGCACAATCACCGGAACGTCGTCGATGCCCCACTGTTTCGGCAGGCGTAGCAGGCGGCTTTCGTCGTCTTCAATCAGCCCCAGCCCCGCCAGCCCCATCGCCACCTGATGGCCCGTTTTGCCGTGCTGATGCGGGTGGAACCAGCAGGTCGCCGCACGTTGGTCAGGGGTAAAGGTCACGCTGCGTTTGCCACCAGCCTTGATAACGCCCTGTGGTCCCCCGTCTACTTCACCCGGCACTTCCAGCCCGTGCCAGTGCAGCGTGGTCTCTTCCGACAGCGTGTTATGGATATCAACGGTGACGGTTTTTCCTTTGCGTAACTGGAGCGCCGGGCCGAGGAGATTTCCGTTATAGCCCCAGGTTGTGGCGGTATTCGCACCAAAAGTCGTTTTGCCCGATTGCACCACAAGCTGGATACGACTGCGGGCATCAGCAGTCAGCAATTCAGGAATGGGTAAGGCGGGTCTGTCAGCCGCGAAAACGGCGCGACTCCAGAGTGGTAATGCGCTGGCAGCCCCCAGCGCAGCGGAATATTTTAAAAAATCACGACGTTGCATGTTCATTTCCTTATTTCCAGCCGGCGATCTTTTGAGCATAAACCCTCCCCTTACCGGAAGGTCAAGTAAAGCGGCAATAATAAAGGTCGTCGGCCTGGCATCAAGTATGCTAACGTTAATTTTCCGTGATGCAGTGGTAGAAGCAATGAAGACGTTTTTCAGAACAATTTTGTTCAGTGGCCTGATGGCGATGTGTGCGAACAGTTACGCGCTGAGTGAAAACGAAGCAGAAGATATGGCCGATCTCACGGCGGTGTTTGTGTTTCTGAAAAACGATTGTGGTTACCAGAATTTACCCAACGGGCAGATTCGTCGCGCACTGGTCTTTTTTGCCCAGCAGAACCAATGGGATCTCAGCAACTACGACAGCTTCGACATGAAGGCGCTCGGTGAAGACAGCTACCGCGATTTGAGCGGTATCGGTATTCCCACTGCTAAAAAATGCAAAGCGCTGGCTCGTGATTCACTCAGCCTGCTCGCCTACGTGAAGTAACCTTCCCGACGCCCCTTGTTGACTCGCTAACCGCTTCACAGCGGTGATGTGTTGCGCCCCTTCTGCTGAATGTCAGGATGTAAACGATGGAGAGGACAGCCCATGACCGAGAAAACGGTATGGCAAGAAACGCTGCACGATCAGTTTGGTCAGTACTTTGCCGTTGATAACGTGCTTTATCACGAGAAGACCGATCATCAGGATCTGATCATCTTCGAGAACGCCGCCTTTGGCCGCGTCATGGCGCTGGACGGCGTGGTGCAAACCACCGAGCGCGATGAGTTTATTTATCATGAGATGATGACCCACGTTCCGCTGCTGGCCCACGGCCACGCAAAGCACGTTCTGATTATTGGCGGCGGCGACGGCGCGATGCTGCGTGAAGTTTCCCGCCATCAGTCCGTCGAAACCATCACGATGGTGGAAATCGATGCGGGTGTGGTTTCGTTCTGCCGTCAGTACCTGCCCAACCATAATGCCGGCAGCTACGACGATCCGCGCTTTAATCTGGTTATCGACGACGGAGTCAATTTTGTTAACCAGACCACGCAAACGTTTGATGTGATTATCTCTGACTGCACCGATCCGATCGGTCCGGGCGCGTCGCTGTTTACCTCCTCGTTCTACGAAGGCTGCAAGCGCTGCCTGAATCCCGGCGGGATCTTCGTCGCGCAAAACGGCGTCTGCTTCCTGCAGCAGGATGAAGCCCTCGACAGCCACCGCAAGCTGAGCACCTACTTTAGCGACGTCAGCTTCTACCAGGCCGCGATCCCGACCTATTACGGCGGTATCATGACCTTTGCGTGGGCGACCGACAACGAGGTGCTGCGTCATCTCTCTACCGAAATCATTCAGGCGCGCTTCCACCAGGCGGGTCTTAAATGTCGCTATTACAACCCGGCCGTCCATACCGCGGCGTTTGCCTTGCCACAATATCTGCAAGACGCACTGTCCTCAAAGGGGGTGAGCTAATTGAAAAAGCTGAAACTGCATGGCTTTAACAACCTGACCAAAAGCCTGAGTTTTTGTATTTACGATATCTGCTACGTCAAAACTGCAGAAGAACGCGATGGCTACATCGCCTATATCGATGAACTCTACAACGCTAACCGCCTGACGGAGATCCTGTCAGAAACCTGCTCAATCATTGGCGCCAACATCCTGAACATCGCGCGTCAGGACTATGAACCCCAGGGCGCGAGCGTCACCATTCTGGTGAGCGAAGAGCCGGTAGACCCGAAGCTTATCGACAAAACCGAGCATCCGGGCCCGCTGCCGGAAGTGGTCGTCGCGCATCTCGATAAGAGCCACATCTGCGTACACACCTACCCGGAAAGCCACCCTGAAGGCGGGCTATGCACCTTCCGCGCGGACATAGAAGTGTCGACCTGCGGCGTGATCTCGCCGCTAAACGCACTGAACTATTTAATCCACCAGCTGGCATCGGACATCGTCACGATTGATTATCGCGTGCGTGGTTTTACCCGTGATATCAACGGTATGAAGCACTTTATCGACCATGAGATCAACTCTATTCAGAACTTTATGTCTGAAGACATGAAATCGCTGTACGACATGATGGACGTGAACGTGTATCAGGAGAACATCTTCCATACCAAGATGTTACTTAAGGAGTTTGACCTTAAGCACTACATGTTCCATACCAAACCGGAAGATTTGAGCGAAGAAGAGCGTAAGGCGATTACTGACCTGCTCTGGAAAGAGATGCGCGAGATCTACTACGGCCGCAATATTCCGGCCGTGTAAGAGTAAGCCGGAGCAGGGATGCTCCGGTCTGTTATTTCTGTTTCATAAAGTCGCGGTACGCATTTACCACCTGAAGGAAATCCTCTACGCCGCACATCGACAGGCTCTCTTCGTCGTAGTAGCTCATCCCCTCTTCCATCTCGTCACCTGAAAACTCGAGCTGGTTGGCGCGCACCATCACCTCTTCGCCATCCATCCACAGGGTGTATTCATGCCCGGCGCGCTGCCAGGAACGCTCACTGCCTTTTACCGTCTTCGCCGCCTCTTCCACTTCATCAAGAAGTGCGAGATTCTCCTTCACCTCTTCGTTAAACCAGTGTCCAACGGCTTCGTGGCCCATCGACATACGCACTTTCACCACTCCGGTGATGTCGCGCAGAAATTCGTAATCCATAGTGTTTTCCTCTGCAAAGCCATTAGGGTAATTATCGCAGCAGCGAGGAAGAAAAAAAGCGGGAGAGGTGGGAGGAATGAAAATAAAAAGGTGAGAGCAAGACCCTGCGGCCTGATGCCCTCACCCCATCCCTCTCCCACGGGAGAGGGTGCAAACACTAAAAACCGTCTCGTGGAGACGGTTTTGCTGTTTATACTGCCGTCTGGAAGATAACCCCGTCAGCCTTCTCGGTGTACTGAGAGAGCTGGTCGAAGTTCAGATAGCGATAGGTATCCACCGCTGTCTTATCCACCTGAGCCACAAACGTCTGGTACTCTTCCGGCGTTGGCAGTTTGCCAATCAGCGCCGCAACCGCCGCCAGCTCCGCAGAGGCCAGGAAGACGTTCGCACCGGTACCTAAACGGTTCGGGAAGTTACGGGTAGAGGTGGAAACCACCGTCGCACCGTCAGCCACGCGCGCCTGGTTACCCATACAGAGGGAACAGCCAGGGATTTCAATTCGCGCACCGCTCTTACCAAACACGCTGTAGTAGCCCTCTTCGGTCAGCTGCGCCGCGTCCATACGGGTTGGTGGTGCCACCCACAGACGGGTCGGCAGCTGGCCTTTATGAGTATCCAGCAGCTTACCGGCAGCGCGGAAGTGACCGATGTTGGTCATGCAGGAACCGATGAACACTTCGTCGATTTTCTCGCCCTGAACTTCAGAGAGCGGACGCGCATCGTCCGGATCGTTCGGTGCACAGAGGATCGGCTCTTTAATATCCGCCAGATCGATGTCGATCACCGCCGCGTACTCTGCGTCAGCATCGGCTTCCAGCAGCTGCGGATCCGCCAGCCATTTTTCCATGCCCTGAATACGACGCTCCAGGGTACGACGGTCGCCGTAGCCTTCGGCAATCATCCACTTCAGCAGCACGATGTTGGAAGTCAGGTACTCTTCGATTGGCGCCTGGTTCAGCTTGATGGTACAGCCTGCAGCAGAACGCTCGGCGGAGGCATCGGTCAGCTCGAACGCCTGTTCCACTTTCAGATCCGGCAGACCTTCAATTTCCAGAATGCGGCCAGAGAAGATGTTTTTCTTCCCTTTCTTCTCAACGGTCAGCAGGCCCTGTTTAATCGCATACAGCGGGATCGCGTGAACCAGGTCACGCAGGGTGATACCCGGCTGCATTTTACCTTTGAAGCGCACCAGCACCGATTCCGGCATATCCAGCGGCATCACGCCGGTCGCCGCAGCAAACGCCACCAGACCAGAGCCCGCCGGGAAGGAGATACCGATTGGGAAACGGGTGTGAGAGTCACCGCCAGTACCCACGGTATCCGGCAGCAGCATGCGGTTCAGCCAGGAGTGGATGACGCCGTCGCCCGGACGCAGAGAGACGCCGCCGCGGTTCATGATGAAGTCTGGCAGCGTATGGTGCGTGGTTACGTCGACCGGCTTCGGATACGCCGCGGTGTGGCAGAAGGACTGCATCACCAGGTCGGACGAGAAGCCCAGGCACGCCAGGTCTTTCAGTTCGTCACGGGTCATTGGACCGGTGGTGTCCTGAGAGCCCACGGAGGTCATCTTAGGCTCGCAGTACGCGCCCGGACGAACACCCGCTACGCCGCACGCACGGCCCACCATTTTCTGTGCCAAAGAGTAACCACGGCTGCTCTCCGCCACATCTTTCGCCTGACGGAACACGTCACTGTGCGGCAGACCCAGCGCTTCACGCGCTTTGGTGGTCAGGCCACGACCGATAATCAGCGGGATACGGCCACCTGCACGCACTTCGTCGATCAGCACGTCGGTTTTCAGCTCGAAGCTTGCCAGCAGTTCGTTGGTTTCGTGGTTACGCACTTCGCCCTTGAACGGGTAAACATCAATCACGTCGCCCATGTTCAGGTTGGACACATCCACTTCAATCGGCAGCGCGCCCGCATCTTCCCTGGTGTTGAAGAAGATCGGCGCAATTTTGCCACCGAGGCACAGGCCACCGCCGCGCTTGTTAGGCACGTGAGGGATATCGTCGCCCATAAACCACAGCACGGAGTTGGTTGCGGATTTACGGGAAGAGCCGGTACCCACAACGTCACCCACGTAAGCCAGCGGGAAACCTTTCTCCTGCAGGGCTTCGATCTGTTTGATCGGGCCGACGCTGCCCGGCTGATCCGGCTCAATGCCTTCACGGGCGTTTTTCAGCATCGCCAGGGCGTGCAGAGGGATATCCGGGCGAGACCACGCGTCCGGTGCCGGAGAGAGGTCATCGGTGTTGGTTTCACCGGTCACTTTAAAGACGGTAACGGTGATTTTATCAGCCAGTGCTGGACGGTTCAGGAACCATTCGGCATCCGCCCAGGACTGCATCACCTGCTTCGCATAGACGTTGCCCGCTTTGGCTTTTTCTTCTACATCGTAGAAGTTATCGAACATCAGCAGCGTGGAAGAGAGCGCTTTAGCGGCAATCGGTGCCAGCTTGTCGTTATCCAGCGCGTCAATCAGCGGATGAATGTTGTAACCACCCTGCATGGTGCCGAGCAGTTCAATGGCTTTTTCAGGAGTAACCAGTGGGGAGGTGGCTTCGCCTTTGGCGATAGCAGCAAGGAATCCGGCTTTTACGTAGGCAGCTTCATCTACGCCAGGCGGTACGCGGTTGATCAACAGATCTAACAGGAATTCTTCTTCGCCCTTAGGCGGGTTCTTCAGCAGCTCGACGAGCGCGGCCATTTGGGTTGCATCTAAAGGTTTGGGTACAATTCCCTCGGCGGCACGTTCTGCTACGTGCTTACGGTATTCTTCTAGCACGACGGTTCTCCTCGCTCTCATTGTCATATGCGGCGGGCGTTCTCTTCACGCTCCTGTGAGACAGCAGTTTGTAGGGTAAATGCCCGATACCGCGTCGGGCAGCATAGCAGGATTTCTGCACAGTGTTAATCCGTTTACAAAAAAGCAACATTAAAAAATTTGCTGAATCGTTAAGCATGGTGTAGCGGGGAGACGAGACGAATTTTGGGTACAAAAAAACCGCCAGGTAGCGGTTTATTTGTTGCCTTGCGGTGGTAGCACACCGTGTTGGCAGATTTGCGGCAACCCCAACCAAATGAATTTTGCATCACGCCCCGCGGGCTTGCAAGCCATTATGTCAATTTTGCGTAGCGCCTTCCTGTTTCGAATGAAAATTCGTTTCACTTCATTTTTCACCTTCAGAATGACGACTGAGTCGATTACTCTTCTTCTCGGCCTGCTTCGCTGGTGTAGCAACCAGTCACCGGGCCCGGAAGCAGTTCCGTAACCTACGCGGCAATCCCAACTTGCCTGGTTCTGCCTTTCCCGGTGGAGTATGAACCCGCGTAGCCTGTACAGGAACGCACGCAATGGAGATGCGAATCACTGCACTGATCGTTGTGACCGGTTTACTGCTAACCGCGCTGCACGGTGGCTGGAACATATCCAACATCACGGTGCTGTTTGTCGTCAACCTCGGCAATTAGCTGCTGGCCGCTCGCAAGAGCGGCCTTCTGAATTCCCGGCGCCTTTTCCCGCATCGCATATAATTGTGTAATAAATGCACACACTCTTTATCCGGACGCTTCGGTGGTTTCCCAAGAAAAGTCAAAACTGTCATACACGGGTGAATAATACTCGCGGCAACAAGAACGCCTCACGGCACAGCGCTTGTCTCGTTGGAGTCATTTTATGAAGTTGCCCTTTAAGCCACACCTGCTTGTCCTTCTCTGCAGTGCCGGGCTGTTTGCCGCCTCAGGCGTTATGTTTGTCAAAAGTCGGGCAACGGAGTCGGTCGTCCCTGCTCCTGTCACGCAACAACCGGCAGCACCTGCCGCAGCCCAGCCCGCCCCTGTCGTCGCACCCACGTACACGGCCGCGCAAACCGATCAGTGGGTTGCCCCAGTTGCGCTCTACCCGGATGCCCTGCTGTCGCAAATTTTAATGGCCTCGACCTACCCGTCAAACGTTATCCAGGCGGCACAGTGGTCAAAAGATAATCCCAAAATGCATGGCGATGCCGCCATTCAGGCCGTTGCTGGTCAGCCGTGGGATCCGAGCGTAAAGTCGCTGGTGGCGTTTCCTCAGTTGATGTCGCTGATGGGTGAAAATCCGCCCTGGGTCCAAAATCTGGGCGATGCCTTTCTCGCCCAACCGAAAGACGTAATGGATTCCGTTCAACGCCTGCGCATGCTGGCGCAACAAACCGGTGCATTGCAATCAACGCCACAGCAAACGGCCACGACCGTGACGAAACCTGCCCCTGCAAAAACCACCACCAGCGAGTCAACAAACACCACCACAAGCCCGACGGTGATCAAAATTGAATCTGCCGATCCGCAGGTGGTTTACGTTCCGACCTATAACCCCAATACGGTTTACGGTACCTGGCCAAACGCGGCCTACCCGCCCACCTATTTACCGCCCTCACCCGGGGAGCAATTTACCGACAGTCTGGTCAAGGGTCTCGGCTTCAGTCTGGGGGTGGCCACAACCTATGCCATCTTCAGCAATATCGACTGGGATGACGACGATGACTGGGACCACCACCATCACGATGATGACTGGGATAATCATGGCGGCTATAACCGCAACGGCGATAACAACATCAACATTAACGTTGAGAACTTTAATAAAATCAGCGGACAGCGGCTGACGGATGCCAACCGCACCTGGCAGCACCACCCCGCCTATCGTGAAGGCGTGCCGTACCCGACCAACCGGCTCAATACCCGTTTCCATTCCACGAAAGCGGCGACAGGGCTCAGTTCGACGCAGCAAAAACCGGTCAATCGGGATAGCCAGCGTCAGGCCGCATTGAGTCAAATGGAAAAATCGACAGGAAAAACCTTCCCTCAGGCAACGCGTCCGACAACCCGAGATGCACCGCGTCAGGCTTCCAGCCAACAGCTGAAGCAGATTTCACAGCGCAATAACTACCGCGGCTACGACAGCAAACCGCAAATCGCGAAGCGAACTGAGAATAACCAGTGCGGCCACACAACGACAGGAAAAACGGGTTTCGCAACCCTCACAGCAGCGCACGACCCAGCAGAGAAATATTCAGCATCGCGCTAATGCGCTGAGCGGCAACGACAGCCGGTCCGGCAACTGGCAAGCCCAGCAGCGTCGGGGCGAGCAGAGCAGACAAGTCGCTGCCCGCCATCAGCAGCCCCGTCAGGCCTCAGCCGGACGCGCAGAACACCGTGAATTCCGTCACCGTTAAGGGAGCCGACATGAAAAGTAAACTACTCTGTGGAATGGCGTTATTCATGCTTTCGGCCACCGCGATGGCACAGCAATCATTCAGCACGCCAGGCCAGGCAACCGATGCGCTGGTGAGCGCAATCAGTAAGCATGATGAACGTGCAATGAGCGACCTGCTTGGGGAGAACTGGCGCGACTTCCTGCCGCCTGAAGGGGTCGACCCGGATGCCGTTGATCGTTTCCTGAGAGACTGGAAAGTTCGCCATGATACCGCCATCGAGGGCGATGTGGCGCATCTGGTTGTTGGAGAGAGCGACTGGCAGTTGCCGATCCCGGTGATGAAAACCGCTACCGGCTGGCAATTTGACATTAAAGCAGGCGCCGAAGCGATCCTCACGCGCGAGATTGGGCGGAACGAACTCGGTGCCATCGAGGCGCTGCATGCCTATGTCGATGCTCAGCAGAGCTATTTTGCGTTGAACCAGAAGTATGCGCAGAAAATTGTCAGTTCTGAGGGGAAAAAGGACGGTCTGTACTGGCCCGTCTCGCCAGGCGAAGCGCCAAGCCCGCTGGGTCCGGCGTTCAGTCCTAAAGAGCCAGGAGCAGGCTATCACGGCTATCGTTTTCGCATTTTGCCGGATAATAACGGTTTCGCCATGATCGCCTGGCCAGTCACTTACGGTCAGACGGGGGTGATGAGCTTCACCATCAATCAGGACGACAAGGTGTACCAGAGCGATCTCGGCAGTGATTCCGCGAAGAAAGCAAATGCCCTGACCGCATACCCTCTGGATAAGACCTGGCAACCCGTCGCCCCGTAATGCAGGCAGGCCGGGTAAGGCGACATCGCCACCCGGCTGTTTTCCTACAGAATATTTGCGACCGATTTCGCCAGCTGCGCTTCCAGAACCGGCTTCGCCTCTTCGAACTTCAGGTTCACCTTGTTGGCGTTAGACACCACGCGGGTCTGATACTTCGCACGATCGCCCTGCTCGGTGCTGGTCTGCAGTTTCACGCCAGAGGTACCCTGACGCAGGGCAGCGATATTATCGGTTGTGACTTTTTCTTTGCTGCGCTCAGAGATCTGCAGGTCAGTCACCATGGTGTAGTTTACATCTTCCACCATGGCGTCTGCCGCCATGCCGATCAGACCCGCCGCCAGACCCACGCCCAGCGCTGCGCCGGAAGAGTTGCTGTTATAAGCGGTGATCCCGGCACCCAGTGCAGCGCCCACAGCCGCACCTTCATACCCGGTTTTCAGGTAGCCCTGAGCTTCACGCAGGTCCATTTTGTCGGCTTTCAGGACGTTTGCCTGCACCCAGTAATATGCGCCGTCAGGGGAACTGGTCACTTTATAGCCCTTAGCAATCAGGTCGTTCGCCAGCAGGGTCTGCAGGTTGCTCATGTCTTTATCGGAGGTGTTTTTAACCTGAATGTAGACCGTTTTCTCGTTGGATGGCTCAAGCCAGACGGTTTCACTCATCTGGGTTTTCACTTCCAGGTTGCGTTTCTTCACCGCCGTCGTAACCGCACCGCACCCTGTCAGCGTCAGCGCTGCCGCCACTAAGCCAATTACCGCCACTTTCTTCACAGACATGTATTTTCCTTTTTTCGTGTAATAAAAGAGTCCAGAACCCCTAAACCGCGTGGCCAGTAGCCACACAATGGTGAAAAAAGTATCGGCAGATGAAGGGAAATTTTTAGCGGAAATATCAACAGGATGACTACTAAATCCGGTAGTACCAGGCAAAAAAAAACGCCTCCGGAGAGGCGTTTATCAAGCGCAGAGAAACTTATTTCTTCTTCGCTTTCGCGTTTGGCAGGTCGGTGATGCTACCTTCGAACACTTCTGCCGCCAGGCCCACGGACTCGTGCAGAGTCGGGTGAGCGTGGATGGTCAGCGCGATGTCTTCCGCGTCGCAACCCATTTCGATAGCCAGACCGATTTCACCCAGCAGCTCGCCGCCGTTGGTACCGACAATTGCACCACCGATCACGCGGTGAGTCTCTTTGTCGAAGATCAGTTTGGTCACGCCATCCGCACAGTCGGAAGCGATAGCACGGCCAGAAGCAGCCCACGGGAAGGTGGCGGTTTCGTAGCTGATGCCTTTCTCTTTCGCTTCTTTCTCGGTCAGACCCACCCAGGCAACTTCTGGCTCGGTGTACGCGATAGATGGGATCACTTTCGGATCGAAGTAGTGTTTCATGCCAGCGATAACTTCAGCGGCAACGTGACCTTCGTGAACACCTTTGTGCGCCAGCATTGGCTGACCGACGATGTCGCCGATAGCAAAGATGTGCGGCACGTTGGTGCGCAGCTGCTTATCAACGCGGATAAAGCCACGATCGTCCACTTCCACGCCAGCTGCGCCAGCATTGAGGTTTTTACCGTTCGGCACGCGGCCGATCGCCACCAGCACGGCGTCGTAACGCTGCGCTTCTGCAGGGGCTTTTTTGCCTTCCATGGAAACGTAAATACCGTCTTCTTTCGCTTCAACGGCAGTCACTTTGGTTTCCAGCATCAGGTTGAATTTCTTGCTGATACGTTTGGTGAAGACTTTTACGATGTCTTTGTCGGCTGCCGGGATAACCTGGTCGAACATTTCAACCACGTCGATCTCTGAACCCAGCGCATGGTACACGGTACCCATTTCCAGACCGATGATACCGCCGCCCATAACCAGCAGACGCTTAGGAACGGTTTTCAGCTCCAGGGCATCGGTGGAATCCCACACGCGTGGATCTTCATGCGGAATGAATGGCAGTTCGATTGGGCGAGAGCCTGCCGCGATGATCGCGTTGTCGAAGTTGATCACGGTTTTACCGTTTTCGCCTTCCACTTCCAGGGTGTTCGCACCGGTGAATTTACCCAGACCGTTTACCACTTTCACTTTACGGCCTTTGGCCATACCCGCCAGACCGCCGGTCAGCTGAGTGATAACTTTCTCTTTCCAGGTACGAATTTTGTCGATATCGGTTTTCGGCTCGCCGAAGACGATACCGTGTTCAGCCAGCGCTTTGGCTTCTTCGATAACTTTCGCTACGTGCAGCAGCGCTTTAGAAGGGATACAGCCGACGTTCAGACAAACACCGCCGAGGGTGCTGTAACGTTCTACGATGACGGTTTCCAGACCTAAATCCGCGGCGCGGAATGCTGCGGAGTAACCTGCCGGGCCTGCCCCAAGTACTCCGCCCTGAGTTTTGATTTCTGTGCTCATCATGACCTCTTAATTTATACCCGTCGTCCACCGGGTCGTTCTATCCGCCCGCAGTTTACAAAATTGTTAACAATTTTGAAACAACAAACGGCTCACGAATTGTCGCTTTCGCCACTAACCTCACAAACACCCTGAGATTATCAGAAAAAAGCCGGCCGACTGGCCGGCTTTTCGATTACATCACCAGGCGGCGAATGTCGCTCAGGGTGTTGTTGATGATGGTGATGAAGCGCGCACCATCAGCACCGTCGATCACGCGGTGGTCGAAGGACAGAGAGATTGGCATCATCAGACGCGGCACGAACTCTTTGCCATTCCACACTGGCTCCATCGCGGACTTGGACACACCGAGGATAGCCACTTCCGGCGCGTTCACAATCGGCGCGAAGTGGGTGGTCCCCAGGCCGCCGATGCTGGAGATAGTGAAGCAGCCGCCCTGCATTTCGCCGGCAGTCAGCTTACCATCACGCGCTTTCTTGGAGATCACGGTCAGTTCACGGGACAGCTCGGTAATGCTCTTCTTGTTCACGTCTTTGAAGACCGGAACAACCAGACCATTTGGCGTATCAACCGCAACACCGATGTTGATGTATTTCTTCAGCGTCAGCTTCTGACCGTCTTCGGACAGAGAACTGTTGAAGCGTGGCATCTGTTCCAGAGCCGCAGCAACCGCTTTCATGATGAAGACCACTGGGGTGAATTTCACGTCCAGTTTACGCTTCTCAGCTTCGGCATTCTGCTGTTTACGGAACGCTTCCAGGTCGGTGATATCGGTTTTGTCGAAGTGCGTAACGTGCGGGATCATCACCCAGTTACGGCTCAGGTTAGCACCAGAGATTTTCTGGATACGACCCAGCTCCACTTCTTCGATTTCGCCGAACTTGCTGAAGTCCACTTTCGGCCATGGCAGCATGCCCGGGATACCGCCACCGGTGGCAGCAGCTGGAGCCGCTTCAGCGCGTTTCACCGCGTCTTTCACGTAAGTCTGAACGTCTTCGCGCAGGATACGACCTTTACGGCCAGTCCCTTTCACTTTCGCCAGGTTCACACCGAATTCGCGCGCCAGGCGACGAATCAGCGGGGTAGCGTGGACGTAAGCGTCGTTTTCAGCGAACTCAGATTTGCCTTCCGCTTTTGCAGCAGGAGCCGCAGCAGGTTTAGACGCCTGAGCCGGTGCAGCAGAAGGTGCCGGAGCAGCCGCGGCAGCCGGAGCTGCGGCAGGCGCAGCGCCTTCCACTTCGAAGACCATGATCAGAGAGCCGGTAGACACTTTGTCGCCGATGCTGATTTTGATCTCTTTAACGGTACCCGCGAACGGCGCAGGGACTTCCATAGAAGCCTTGTCGCCTTCAACGGTGATCAGTGACTGTTCAGCGGCAACTTTGTCGCCCACTTTCACCATCACTTCGGTTACTTCAACTTCGTCACCGCCGATGTCCGGTACATTAACGTCTTTCGCGCCGCCAGCAGCTGCTGGTGCAGCGGCCGGAGCCGGAGCAGCGGCCTGTGCTGGCGCGGCAGCAGGTGCAGCACCCGCCACTTCGAAGACCATGATCAGGGAGCCGGTAGACACTTTGTCGCCGGTGTTGATCTTGATCTCTTTAACGGTACCGGCGAACGGAGCTGGCACTTCCATAGAGGCTTTGTCGCCTTCTACGGTGATCAGTGACTGCTCAGCGGCAACGGTGTCGCCCACTTTCACCAGGATTTCAGTGACTTCAACTTCGTCACCGCCGATGTCAGGCACGTTCACTTCTTTCGCGCTCGCGGCAGCGGCTGGCGCAGCGGCGGCCGGAGCGGCTTCTTTCTTCTCTTCCTGCGCAGGTGCAGCTGCTGCTGCACCGTCGGCGGAATCGAAAATCATGATCAGTTTGCCAGTCTCGGTTTTATCGCCAACAGAGACTTTGATCTCTTTAACGATGCCAGCCTGAGGAGACGGGACTTCCATAGAGGCTTTATCGCCTTCTACGGTGATCAGCGACTGTTCAGCTTCAACTTTGTCGCCTACTTTGACCAGGATCTCGGTGATTTCAACTTCATCAGCCCCGATGTCCGGTACATTGATTTCGATAGCCATTATTCTTTTACCTCTTACGCCAGACGCGGGTTAACTTTTTCTGCATCGATGTTGAATTTGGTGATTGCGTCCGCAACCACTTTCTTATCGATTTCGCCACGTTTAGCCAGTTCGCCCAGTGCTGCTACAACCACGTAAGAAGCATCAACTTCGAAGTGGTGACGCAGGTTTTCGCGGCTGTCAGAACGACCGAAGCCGTCAGTACCCAGAACGCGATAATCATCAGCTGGAACGTAAGTACGAACCTGCTCTGCGAACAGTTTCATATAGTCAGTAGACGCCACCGCTGGTGCATCGTTCATCACCTGAGCGATGTACGGAACGCGTGGGGTTTCCATTGGGTGCAGCATGTTCCAGCGCTCACAATCCTGGCCATCACGCGCCAGCTCAGTGAAGGAGGTCACAGAGTACACGTCGGAACCCACACCGTAGTCTTTCGCCAGGATCTGTGCTGCTTCACGTACGTGACGCAGGATAGAACCGGAGCCCAGCAGCTCAACTTTACCTTTGCTACCTTCGAGGGTTTCGAGTTTGTAGATACCTTTACGGATACCTTCCTCGGCACCTGCTGGCATTGCCGGCATGTGGTAGTTTTCGTTCAGGGTGGTGATGTAGTAGTAAATGTTCTCTTGCGCTTCACCGTACATGCGGGTCAGACCGTCATGCATGATGACTGCCACTTCGTATGCGTAAGACGGGTCGTAAGAGATACAGTTAGGGATAGTCAGAGACTGAATGTGGCTGTGGCCATCTTCGTGCTGCAGACCTTCACCGTTCAGAGTCGTACGACCGGAGGTACCGCCTACCAGGAAGCCGCGAGCCTGCTGGTCGCCTGCCTGCCAGCACAGGTCACCGATACGCTGGAACCCGAACATGGAGTAGTAGATGTAGAACGGGATCATCGGCAGGTTGTTGGTGCTGTAAGAAGTCGCAGCAGCCAGCCAGGATGCGCCTGCGCCCAGCTCGTTGATACCTTCCTGCAGGATCTGACCTTTCTCGTCTTCTTTGTAGTATGCAACCTGCTCACGGTCCTGCGGGGTGTACTGCTGGCCGTTCGGGCTGTAGATACCGATCTGACGGAACAGACCTTCCATACCGAAAGTACGCGCTTCATCGGCGATGATTGGAACCAGACGATCTTTGATCGACTTGTTCTTCAGCATCACGTTCAGGGCACGAACGAAAGCGATAGTGGTAGAGATCTCTTTATTCTGCTCTTCCAGCAGCTGAGAGAAGTCTTCCAGCGCTGGCAGTTCCAGCTTCTCGGTGAAGTTAGGCTGACGAGCTGGCAGGTAGCCTTTCAGCGCCTGACGACGTTCGTGCAGGTACTTGTGCTCTTCAGACCCTTCCGGGAAGGTGATGTAAGACAGGTTTTCTACCTGCTCATCGGTCACTGGAACGTTGAAACGGTCGCGGATATAACGCACGCCGTCCATGTTCATTTTCTTAACCTGGTGAGCGATGTTTTTACCTTCTGCGGTATCACCCATGCCGTAACCTTTGATGGTATGGGCCAGGATTACAGTCGCTTTACCTTTGGTTTCCTGCGCTTTTTTCAGTGCAGCGTAGACTTTCTTCGGATCGTGACCACCGCGGTTCAGGGCCCAGATCTGCTCATCAGTCCAGTCTGCAACCAGTGCAGCGGTTTCAGGATATTTGCCGAAGAAGTGCTCACGAACGTAGGCACCGTCTTTGGATTTGAAGGTCTGGTAGTCACCGTCAACGGTTTCGTTCATCAGCTGGATCAGTTTACCGCTGGTGTCTTTACGCAGCAGCTCATCCCAACGACCGCCCCACATGACTTTGATCACGTTCCAGCCAGCACCTGCGAAGATACCTTCCAGTTCGTTGATGATCTTGCCGTTACCGGTTACCGGACCATCCAGACGCTGCAGGTTACAGTTGATGATGAAGCACAGGTTGTCCAGCTTCTCACGGGTTGCAATGGTGATCGCACCTTTGGATTCTGGCTCATCCATTTCGCCGTCGCCCAGGAAGGCGTAAACGGTCTGCTCGGAGGTGTCTTTCAGACCACGGTGTTCCAGGTATTTCAGGAATTTAGCCTGGTAGATCGCACCGATTGGGCCCAGACCCATAGATACGGTCGGGAACTGCCAGAATTCAGGCATCAGTTTAGGGTGCGGGTAAGAAGACAGACCTTTACCGTGAACTTCCTGACGGAAGTTGTTCATCTGCTCTTCAGTCAGACGACCTTCCAGGAATGCACGTGCATAGATGCCCGGAGAGATGTGGCCCTGGAAGTACACCAGATCGCCGCCGTCTTTCTCGTTCGCTGCACGGAAGAAGTGGTTGAAGCACACTTCGTAAACGGTCGCAGAAGCCTGGAAGGACGCCATGTGGCCACCCAGTTCCAGGTCTTTCTTGGATGCGCGCAGAACGGTCATGATGGCGTTCCAGCGGATTGCAGAACGGATACGACGTTCCAGATCCAGATTGCCCGGGTATTCCGGTTCGTCTTCGACGGCAATCGTGTTTACGTAGTTGCTAGCCCCTGCACCTGAAGCAACCTTCACACCGCCTTTGCGGGCTTCAGAAAGCAGCTGATCAATCAGATACTGAGCGCGCTCAACACCTTCTTCACGGATGACCGATTCGATCGCCTGTAGCCAGTCGCGAGTTTCGATCGGATCCACGTCATTTTGGAGACGTTCTGACATGGGGGTATTCCTTATCTATCTAATACGTTGATTTGTCTGGAACCTGTCCCATTGTGCTCTTGGGCAAGAACACAATAAGACAGGTTCTGCGTTTAGTTGCCGCGCTCTAAAAGTACCTGGCGCTTAATCCTTTCGTTGCTGTATGCGGCGTAATGAACGTTCGCGACGCGATTGTTCACGGCTGCGGTCCAGCAAGATTTCCTCAATGAAAGCCAGATGGCGGTGCGACGCTTCACGCGCCTGCTCCGGTTCCCCGGCCATTATCGCCTCGAATACTCGGGTGCGATGGTTGCTTACCAGTGGGAGCATCTCCCGACGGGCATACAACAATTCAAAATTCTGACGAACGTTCTGGGCCAGCATCGGCTCCATGCAGCGTAGCAGATGGAGGAGCACCACGTTGTGGGCCGCTTCGGTGACGGCGATTTGATACTGGACAACGGCGCTGGACTCGGCGTCTAAATCACCGGACTGCTGTGCCCGTTCAATGGCCTGATGCAGTTCGCGGATACGCACGCGATCTTCATCAGTGCTGCGAAGGGCGGCGTAATAGGCCGCAATACCTTCAAGCGCGTGACGGGTCTCAAGCAGATCAAACTGGGATTCTGGGTGGTCAGAGAGAAGTTCTACCAGCGGATCGCTGAAGCTCTGCCACAGGCTGTTTTGCACAAAGGTTCCGCCGCCCTGGCGACGAAGCAGCAAGCCCTTTGCTTCGAGACGTTGAATAGCCTCACGCAGAGAGGGACGTGAAACGTCGAACTGTTTTGCCAGCTCGCGTTCTGGCGGAAGTTTCTCACCCGGGCGCAGAGTCCCTTCGAGGATTAAAAACTCCAGCTGCTGCTCAATCACATCAGATAGTTTTGGTTGGCGAATTTTGCTGTAGGCCATATTCCCTGTCTTACGCCTTTTTGCCCGGAGTCCATTGGTCTTACCACTTTCAAGTTCGTATCGCTAAAGTAACAAAGTATTCACCTTCTGTCCATATTGGTTTTGATTGAAATCAGTAAACCCTGCACATTTTAACAACCTTACAGAAATAACGTTTCAGAAATGTAACTTTGCACAAATGAGTTGATTACTCCCAAAGAGGCAGTTTTAACCTTAATGAAACGAGGGTTTTTGCAATCTGAAGCGATTCAACAAGGCAAATAACGAAAATTCGCCCACTTCTGGCGCATTTCTATTCTATAGGTTGGGTTAGGACGAATAAGCGGGCCGATTTACAAATGCTTTCTTTTTATTCAAGTCGTCATCAGCCCTTCATAAAGCAGGTGCATTCACAGGCGCTTACCACTATTCTTGCGCTTACGGAAGTCATCTCCGCTTTTTTCGGTCTCATTAACCGTAAAGAAATAAATACAAAATATGGATTTTCATAATTACACACGCACAGCGTGAACATAACAACCACACACGAGGTTTCAAATGGAAGCTCAACAGCACGGCGATCAGCTAAAGCGCGGGCTCAAGAACCGCCACATACAGCTCATTGCACTGGGTGGTGCTATCGGTACTGGCCTGTTTCTGGGCAGCGCGTCCGTTATCCAGTCAGCCGGTCCGGGCATTATTTTGGGGTACGCAATCGCAGGCTTTATTGCCTTTCTGATTATGCGTCAGTTGGGTGAGATGGTCGTTGAAGAGCCGGTTGCAGGCTCGTTCAGCCACTTTGCCTACAAATACTGGGGCAGCTTTGCCGGTTTCGCCTCTGGCTGGAACTACTGGGTGCTGTACGTCCTGGTTGCCATGGCTGAGCTTACCGCCGTCGGGAAGTACATTCAGTTCTGGTATCCGGAGATCCCAACCTGGGCTTCCGCTGCGGCTTTCTTCGTCATTATTAACGCCATTAACCTAACCAACGTAAAAGTGTTCGGTGAAATGGAGTTTTGGTTTGCGATTATTAAGGTGATTGCCGTAGTGGCGATGATCATCTTCGGCGGCTGGCTGCTGTTCAGCGGCAACGGCGGCCCGCAGGCGACAGTGCGCAACCTCTGGGAACAGGGCGGCTTCCTGCCTCACGGCATGACCGGCCTGGTAATGATGATGGCTATCATTATGTTCTCCTTCGGCGGCCTTGAGCTGGTGGGCATCACCGCCGCGGAAGCCGACAACCCGGAGCAGAGCATTCCAAAAGCCACCAACCAGGTTATCTACCGCATCCTGATCTTCTATGTGGGCTCGCTGGCCGTGCTGCTTTCCCTGCTGCCGTGGACCCGCGTGACCGCTGACACCAGCCCGTTTGTGCTGATCTTCCACGAGCTGGGCGATACCTTTGTGGCAAACGCTCTCAACGTGGTGGTTCTGACCGCGGCGCTGTCTGTTTATAACAGCTGCGTCTACTGCAACAGCCGCATGCTGTTCGGTCTGGCTCAGCAGGGCAACGCCCCGAAAGCGCTGCTCAACGTTGATAAGCGCGGCGTGCCGGTGAACACCATTATTGTGTCTGCAGTTGTCACGGCGCTGTGCGTGCTGATCAACTACCTGGCGCCGGAGTCAGCCTTCGGCCTGCTGATGGCGCTGGTGGTCTCTGCTCTGGTGATTAACTGGGCGATGATCAGCCTGGCGCACATCAAGTTCCGCCGCGCCAAGCAGCAGCAAGGTGCCACCACGCGCTTCCCTGCCCTGCTTTACCCGCTGGGTAACTGGGTGTGCCTGGTGTTTATGGCGGCCGTGCTGGTGATCATGCTGATCACCCCGGGGATGGCGATTTCCGTTTCCCTGATCCCGGTCTGGATTGCGATCCTCGGCGTGGGTTACCTGGTGAAACAGAAGAACCAGAAAGCCGTGAAAGCACACTAAGCCTCTCTGCGCTGTACCCGTTTTTTGCGGGTACAGCGTGTTGTTACCTTCCTCACAAATTCAGGCCTTCAGCTGTTTCATCCATATCACCGCCTTTATCCTGCAACGCATATATTCATGAGCCAGCGAATAATTCTCTCCATACCGTAAACCGGAGAGCTGTCGATGGATAACAACAAACTGTCAGTAAAAGAAAAGATCGGCTATGGGATGGGCGACGCGGGATGCAACATCATCTTCGGCGCCATCATGCTGTTTGTTAACTATTTTTATACGGACATTTTTGGCCTGGCGCCTGCGCTGGTCGGCGTACTGCTGCTGTCCGTCCGCGTGATTGATGCCGTAACGGACCCGATCATGGGGGCGATTGCCGACCGTACCCGCAGTAAATATGGCCGATTTCGTCCATGGCTGCTGTGGATCGCCTTCCCCTACGCGCTGTTCAGCATCCTGATGTTCACCACGCCAGACTGGAGCTATAACAGCAAAGTTATCTATGCGTTTGTCACCTATTTCCTGCTGTCGCTGACCTACACGGCGATCAATATTCCTTACTGCTCGCTGGGTGGCGTGATCACCAACGACCCGAAAGAGCGCGTCGCCTGTCAGTCGTATCGTTTTGTGATGGTCGGCATCGCCACGCTGCTGCTCTCATTAACGCTGCTGCCGATGGCCGACTGGTTTGGCGGGGACAATAAGGCCAAAGGCTACCAGATGGCAATGACCGTCCTGGCCCTGATTGGGACCTGTATGTTCCTGTTCAGCTTCTCTACCGTGCGCGAGCGCGTGCGCCCGGCGGTGCAAACCAACGATGAGCTGAAAAACGATCTGAAAGACGTGTGGAAGAACGACCAGTGGGTACGCATTCTGCTCCTGACCCTGTGCAACGTCTGCCCGGGCTTTATCCGCATGGCGGCCACCATGTATTACGTCACCTGGGTGATGGGCCAGAGCACCCACTTCGCCACGCTGTTTATTAGCCTTGGCGTCGTGGGCATGATGCTCGGCAGCGTGCTGGCTAAAGTGCTGACCGACCGCTGGTGTAAGCTGAAGGTGTTCTTCTGGACCAACATCGTGCTGGCGATTTTCTCCTGCGCCTTCTACTTCTTCGACCCGAAAGCCACCGTCACCATCGTGGTGCTCTACTTCCTTCTGAACATCCTGCACCAGATCCCGTCACCGCTGCACTGGTCGCTGATGGCCGACGTGGACGACTACGGCGAGTGGAAGACCGGGAAACGCATTACCGGGATCAGCTTCTCCGGCAACATCTTTTTCCTGAAGCTGGGGCTGGCGATTGCCGGAGCGATGGTGGGCTTCCTGCTCTCCTGGTACGGTTATGACGCGGGCGCAAAAGCGCAGAGCGCGGACGCCATTAACGGGATCGTGCTGCTCTTTACCGTCATTCCCGGCATTGGATACTTAATTACCGCGGGCGTAGTACGCCTGCTGAAGGTAGACCGTGAAACGATGAAACGCATTCAGGAAGACCTGGAAAAACGTCGCACCAATTACCGTGAACTGAGCGACTATCAGGAACTGAAAGCCGCAGAGACAAAATAAGGAGAGCCAAATGCATCAGTGGCCAAACCCGTTTATCGAACAACGTGCCGACCCGTACATTTTACGCCATGAGGGGCAGTACTTTTTTATCGCCTCCGTGCCGCAGTACGACAGGCTGGCGATCCGCCGCGCAGAGTCGCTGGAAGGCTTACGTAATGCTGAAGAAGTTGTGGTCTGGCGCAAACCCGAGACCGGCCCGATGAGCCAGCTGATCTGGGCGCCGGAACTGCACCACATTGACGGCAAGTGGTACATCTACTTTGCCGCGACGCATACCCAGGCGCTCGACGAACTTGAGATGTTCCAGCACCGGATGTTTGCGCTGGAGTGTGCCGACGGCGATCCGCTCACCGGTACGTGGACGGAAAAAGGTCAGATAAAAACGCAGTTCGACACCTTCGCGCTGGATGCCACCACCTTTGTTCATCAGGGAAAACGCTGGTATCTGTGGGCGCAAAAAGCGCCGGACATCTCCGGGAACTCCAATCTTTATCTGTGCGAAATGGAAAACCCCTGGACGCTGAAAGGCGAGCCGGTGATGCTCAGCAAGCCGGAGTATGACTGGGAGTGTCGCGGGTTTTGGGTCAACGAAGGTCCGGCGGTGCTGGTTCACGACGATAAGCTGTTTATCAGCTATTCCGCCAGCGCCACCGACGAGAACTACTGCATGGGGCTACTGTGGATAGACCTTAATGCCGATCCGCAAAACCCGGCAAACTGGCAAAAATCCTCGCACCCGGTGTTCGTCACCAGTTACGAAAACCGCCAGTACGGTCCGGGACACAACAGCTTTACGCAAACGCCGGAAGGGGAGGATGTGCTGGTGTATCACGCGCGTAATTACACCGAAATTGAGGGCGACCCGCTGTACGATCCGAACCGCCACACCCGCCTGAAGCTTGTCCGCTGGGACGAAAACGGGATGCCTGATTTCGGCATCCCGCCCGCGGATACGCTTTAGTCTTTGCGGCGCGCTGGCTTACACCAGCGTGCCGTAGATACTCAGCAACGCCACGACCACAACCACCACGAACGACGTTTTCTTCGCCATGGAGACAGCGGCTTTCGGCGTTTCAATCTTGTCGGTGTGCGGCTCTCGCGCCAGCGAGAACTGCGCCAGACGCGTTAACACCTGGTACTGCGACGTATGGCGGTCGGCAAGCGAGGCGAACCATGCAGGCAGCGCTTTTTCACCGTGACCAATTAACGCGTACACCACGCCCACCAGACGAACCGGGAGCCAGTCGAGCACGTGCAGGATGGCATCAATGCCTGACAGCAAGCGTTCATGGGGCGTCAGGTAACGGGCCAGCCAGGTCTGCCAGGCGCGCAGGAATGCATACCCCATCAGCAGTACCGGCCCCCACGGACCGCCCACCACGAACCAGAACAGCGGTGCCAGATAGTAGCGGAAGTTAATCCACAGAAGCGCGTTTTGCAGCTCGCGCAGAAACTCGCGCTCGTCGCAGTCCGGCGGCACGCCGTGGATCATCGTCAGCTCGCTCGCCATGGCTCCGCGCGCATGGGCATCGTCACGGGAGGCGGCTTTAAGATAAGCGTGATAGTGCATACGCACTTTGCCCGCACCAATGCACAGCACCCCAAGCAGGATCCACACCACCAGCAGCGGCACGTTGAAAAACAGCCCGTACAGCGAGCGCAGGAGCAGGAAGGTAATAAGCATGACGCCCGCCATCATCAACAGCGTACGCAGCATGGAAAAATGTTTGACCCGGCGGAAAACCCCCTCCAGCCGGTGATCCAGATGCCAGTGCTCGCCAAGTTTAAACAGGCGTTCAGCAATCATTACCAGCAGCATGGTAAACAACGTCATGGTATCTCCTTATTCTGACGACGCGGCGAGCATGGTGCGAAACCGGGACCAGTCAAAAGCCGGACCGGGATCGGTTTTTCTCACCGGGGCGATATCACTGTGTCCGGTAATATTTTCAGCGATTGCCGGATAGAGCCCGATAAGCGTTCGGGTCACGGCCGCTAACTGTTGATACTGTGAATCGGTGTAGGGCGTGGTATCCGTGCCTTCCAGTTCGATCCCAATGGAGAAATCATTGCACCGTTCGCGCCCGTGATACATCGACACCCCGGCATGCCAGGCGCGTTTATCAAAAGGAACATATTGAACCACTTCTCCGTCGCGACGGATCAGACAATGTGCCGATACGCGCAGATGAGCAATTTCAGCAAAAAAGGGATGAGCATCGGGATCAATCGTTCCAGTGAATAACGCATCGATCCACGGACCGCCAAACTCACCCGGCGGGAGACTAATATTATGAACCACCAGCAGTGTGGGCTTTTCATCCTCCGGGCGGCAATCGTGGTGCGGCGAGGGCACGTGCCGCGCATCCACCAGCCATCCGTCTTCTAACAACATGCTGGAACTCCTTCTGTATGGTGCAATGACTCGGTTCAGAGTAGCATGTTTCAATATTATGATTCGTTACCAATTTGGAGTTTTATCATGCCGCCTCGCCGCTACAACCCCGACCACCGACGTGAAGCCCTTCTGGAACGTATTAACATGGATATCCCGGCAAGCGTTGCCCATGCGTTGAAAGAAGACCTTGGCGGTGACGTCAGCGCCGACAACGATATTACCGCACAGTTGTTGCCAAAAGAGACACGCTCCCACGCGGTCATCATCACGCGTGAAGACGGCGTTTTTTGCGGCAAGCGTTGGGTTGAAGAGGTCTTTACCCAGCTGGCAGGCGATGATGTGCAGGTAACCTGGCACGTGGAGGACGGCGACACCGTCACGGCGAACCAGCCGCTATTTGAGCTCGATGGCCCGTCCCGCGTGCTGCTCACCGGCGAGCGCACCGCGCTGAACTTCGTCCAGACCTTGTCCGGGGTAGCAAGCGAAGTACGTCGCTACGTTGACCTGCTGGCCGGTACCCGCACGCAGCTGCTGGATACCCGCAAAACCCTGCCGGGCCTGCGTACCGCGCTGAAATACGCGGTGCTGTGCGGCGGCGGCGCAAACCATCGTCTGGGGTTGTCAGATGCCTTTCTGATTAAAGAGAACCACATTATTGCCTCTGGCTCCGTGCGCCAGGCGGTGGAAAAAGCCTTCTGGCTCCACCCGGACGTGCCGGTTGAAGTGGAAGTGGAAAATCTGGAAGAGCTTGAGCAGGCGATTAAGGCCGGGGCTGACATCATCATGCTGGATAACTTTGAAACCGAGCAGATGCGTGAGGCGGTAAAACTGACGAACGGACAGGCGCAGCTTGAGGTATCCGGCAACGTGACGTTCGATACCCTCCGTGAATTCGCGGAAACCGGCGTTGATTTTATCTCCGTAGGTGCCCTCACCAAGCATGTGCGGGCTCTCGATCTCTCCATGCGCTTTAAGTAATCCCGTTCTCCCCCTTCACGCGAAGGGGGAATCACAGACTTCATCGCAAAACTTTTGCCCTTCCCTGAAACGCTACGTTAAATCCCTGAAAGCCCCTTCACGTTTCCTTTTTTGCCCCTCGTTTCTGCTCCCTCTCACTGCCAGAGTAGCGGCACTTAACCTAAGGAGCAGACATGAACAGACAAAAAGGATTCACGCTCATTGAGCTAATGGTGGTGATTGGCATTATTGCCATCCTGAGCGCCATCGGCATACCCGCGTACCAGAACTACCTGCGAAAAGCCGCACTCACCGATATGCTGCAAACGTTTGTCCCTTATCGCACTGCTATTGAGCTTTGCGCGCTGGACCACGGTGGCGTGGAGCGTTGTGATGCGGGGACGAACGGCATCCCCTCTCCGACGACGACACGTTATGTTTCAGCGATGAGCGTGGCTAAAGGCGTCGTGTCGTTAACGGGGCAGGAGAGCCTGAACGGGCTTGAGGTTCTCATGACGCCGCTCTGGAGCGACGGCAATGGCATGACGGGCTGGACGCGTGACTGCAAGATCGACTCTGACAGCGCGCTCAAGCAAGCCTGTGAAGACGTTTTCCGCTTCGACACTCACTAACGGGAGCGGATGATGAATACCGAGCACCTCGTCGCACTCTGCCTGCGTCATCACGCCGTGCTACTGACCAACGATACCGACACGATCAGCATTGCCGTAGCGGGAAATCCCGGCAAGGAACTGATGGAAGCATTGCGTTTCGCGACGCAAAAACGGATTGATATTGAATGCTGGAGCGTTGAACGCATGGAAAAGCACCGGCAGATGGCATCTCAATCTCATCTCCCCGTCGTATCAGCACCGCACTCCGCGGTAGATATCCTCAACCACACGCTGCAGCAGGCGATAAGCCAACGCGCATCCGACATTCATATTGAACCGATGGAGCACGCCTGCCAGATCCGTTTACGCATCGACGGCGTACTTTGCCCGCAGCCGCCGCTTTCCGCGGCGCTGGCGACCATGCTCATCGCTCGCTTAAAGGTGTTGGGCAATTTGGATATTGCGGAGCGCCGTTTGCCTCAGGATGGTCAGTTTACGGTTGAGGTAGCCAACGAGCCGGTCTCCTTCCGTATCTCTACGCTCCCCTGTAGCGGTGGTGAGAAAATTGTGCTGCGCCTGCTGCATCAGGTTCAACAGGCGCTGGAACCCGCTAAGCTGGGAATGAATGCCGAACAGCTAGCCTGCTTTAACGAGGCCCTTCATCGCCCGCAAGGCTTGATCCTGGTGACGGGCCCCACCGGCAGCGGGAAAACCGTATCGCTTTACAGCGCGCTGCAGGCGCGTAACACTCAGGACGTCAACATCTGCAGCGTGGAAGATCCGATTGAGATACCGCTTGCCGGGTTGAACCAGACGCAGATTAACCCCCGAGCAGGATTAACCTTCCAGAGTGTGCTGCGGGCGCTGCTTCGTCAGGATCCCGACATCATCATGGTGGGCGAAATCCGTGACGGCGACACCGCAGAGATCGCCATCAAGGCCGCGCAAACCGGGCATCTGGTGCTGTCTACGCTCCATACCAATTCAATAGCGGAGACGCTTATTCGTCTTCAACAAATGGGGGTCGCCCGGTGGATGATCTCCTCAGCGCTTTCGCTGGTGATTGCCCAGCGGCTGGTTCGCCGCCTGTGTCCCCCCTGTCGCCCTGAAGCCAGCGGCCGTGAAGAATTACCTCGCGCCCTTTGGCCCAGGCCGCTTCCGCGCTGGCAACCTACAGGCTGCGATCGCTGTTATCACGGTTTTTATGGCCGCGTGGCGATTTTTGAAGTGCTGTCCATCGACAGCACGCTTCGGCAGGCGATTGCCAGCGGAGCAACCATAGAAGTGATAGAGGGCAGCGCCCGTCAGGCGGGAATGACATCGCTGTTTGAGCATGGCTGTATGGCTGTAGAAGAAGGGCTCACCACGATCGAAGAGGTAGTCCGCGTCATGGGAATGCCCGATGGCTGTTAATCAACTCTGGCGATGGCGGGCGCTTACTGCGGAGGGTGAAATCCGCACGGGCACGCTTTGGGCTATCAGTCGAGAAGCCGCTTGCAGCAGCTTAGAACAACGGCATCTTCATCCGCTGGCGCTCAATCGGTCATTGCAGCGTCCTCGATGGCAGCGTCATCACTGCTACGATATCTTTCACCAGCTCGCGACGCTGCTGCAGGCTGGCCTGACGTTGTCTCACAGCCTGCAAATGCTGGCGGAACAGCATCCGTTAAAGTATTGGCAGGCTCTGCTTCACAGCCTTGCTGACGATCTCAGTGGAGGCTGTTCCTTTTCTGCGTCAATGAATAAATGGCCGGAGGTGTTTAGCCCGCTTTATGTCTCCATGGTAAAGACAGGCGAGCTGACGGGGAAGCTGGAGGAGTGCTGTCGCCAGCTCGCACAGCAACAAAAAGCCCAGGAGCAGCTCGGTGCAAAAGTCAAAAAGGCGCTGCGCTATCCCACGATCATTCTGACCCTTGCAGCGCTGGTGGTGCTGGCGATGGTGACGCTGGTGCTGCCCGAGTTCGCCGCGATCTATAAAACGTTTAATACCCCCCTGCCCTGGCTCACGCAGGCTGTCATGGGGTTAGCCGCCGCTATTCAGGGGCACATTGTCACGCTTTTTGCCCTGCTTCTTATTTTAGTTGTTGCCGCCTGTAAGCTACGACGGCATCCGCGCTGGCAGCGCATGCTGCTGCATCTGCCCGTGATGGGCGTACTGGCGCGTGGGCAAAAATTGGGGCAGATATTTACCGTACTGTCATTAACCCAGCAAGCCGGGATCGCCTTTTTGCAGGGGCTGGAAAGTGTGGAAGAGACAGTTGAAAGCGGGTACTGGCAAACCAAACTGCGGGAGGTACGCGAACATATCGAGCAAGGAATGCCCGTGTGGTCAGCCTTTCAGCAGGCATCTGTCTTTACACCGCTGTGCATACAGCTGATTCGAACCGGTGAAATCGCGGGTGCGCTTGATGTGATGCTGGCGAACCTTGCCCGCCACCATACGGAACAGACATTTCAACAAGCAGACAATCTGGCTGCGCTTCTGGAGCCACTGTTGTTGATTGTGACAGGGTTGATTATCGGCACGCTGGTGGTCGCAATGTATCTGCCGATATTCCATCTGGGGGATGCCATGAGTGCGGGATAGTACAGAATAGTGCTGGCGCACGGACATGCGCCAGCCAACGGTATTACAGGCTATTGAAAACGCGGTTTTCCTGTTCCTGAACGCGAATAAACGTTGTGCGTTTCGTCAGCTCTTTCAGGCGGGATGCTCCCACGTAGGTGCAGGCCGAACGCAGGCCGCCGAGGATATCGCGCGCGGTATATTCAACCGGGCCGCGCAATGGCAGCTTCACGGTTTTGCCTTCCGCCGCACGGTATTTTGCCACGCCACCGACGTGACGGGTCATCGCGGATTCAGAGCTCATACCGTAGAACAGCATGAATTTCTCGCCATCTTCTTCAACGACGGTACCACCACTCTCTTCGTGGCCTGCCAGCATACCGCCGAGCATCACGAAGTCCGCACCGCCGCCAAAGGCTTTCGCAACATCACCCGGCATGGTGCAACCACCATCGCTGATGATCTGACCGCCCAGGCCGTGCGCGGCGTCAGCGCATTCAATCACGGCAGACAGCTGCGGATAACCGACACCGGTTTTCACGCGCGTAGTACATACGGAACCCGGACCAATGCCAACTTTTACAATATCTGCACCGGAGAGGATAAGTTCTTCACACATTTCACCGGTCACCACGTTGCCCGCAATGATGGTCTTAGTCGGCCAGGCTTCACGCGCTTTGCTGACAAACTGGACGAAGTGTTCGGAATAACCATTCGCTACATCAATGCAAACAAAGTTAAGTGCCGGGTTAGCGTTCAGGATCTGTTTGGTTTTTTCGAAATCCGCGTCTGAGGTGCCGGTAGAGACCATCACATGCTTCACCACATCCGCGGATGCAGAGGCGACAAACGCATTCCACTCTTCGGTACTGTAGTGTTTGTGAACCGCGGTAAGAATATCGAACTGTGCCAGGGCCGTTGCCATCTCAAAGGTACCGACCGTATCCATATTGGCAGCGATAATCGGCACGCCAGACCAGGCCTGACCGGAATGTTTAAAGGTGAATTGACGTTCGAGTTCAACGTCTGAGCGACTTTTCAGTGTAGAGCGTTTAGGGCGGATAAGAACGTCTTTAAAACCTAACTTCAGATCTTCTTCAATACGCATGTGCGGATTCCTGGGGTTAGAGGCAAATATGTTAAAAGCACAACTCCAGTGACGTTATCATACGCACTAATACCTGCTCCGCAAGACTGCGAAATTCTCTTTTTTTACGCTACAATCCTATAAATTTACCTGATAAAAAGCAGGTAACGAGAGCTAAACACTCACGGTAGAAAGTTTGAATTTCAACCAATTGATTTTAATAATGAATAATTCCCAGGATTCGATTTAATGGGGTATATCGTCGCATTAACCGGCGGCATCGGTAGTGGAAAAAGTACCGTTGCGGACGCGTTTTCTCGTCTGGGTATCACGATTATTGATGCCGATATCATTGCCCGTCAGGTGGTAGAGCCAAATACACCCGCACTCAAGGCCATCAAGGCACACTTTGGCCCCGTCATCCTCAATGCGGATGGCACGCTCAATCGCCGCCAGCTTCGTGAATGCATTTTTTCTGATTCTGCAGAAAAAGCCTGGCTTAATGCCCTGCTGCATCCCATTATCCACCAGGAAACCCAGCGTCAGATTGCCGCAGCACGTTCGCCTTATGTGCTCTGGGTCGTTCCACTGTTGGTAGAAAATCAGCTGCAACATAAAGCCGATCGGGTATTGGTGATAGATGTCTCCCCCGAAACGCAAATCCTACGAACCGTGGCGCGGGATCGGGTCTCACGTGAACATGCTGAACACATTCTTGCCGCACAGGCCACGCGCGCTCAGCGCCTTGCCGTTGCGGATGATGTTATTGATAATAACGGCGCACCAGATGCGATTGCATCGGATGTTGCCCGTCTGCACGCGCAGTATCTGACGTTCGCCGCGCAGGCCGTTGCACAGGAAAAACCATAATGTCGACCCACATCCTTTTTGAGCACCCACTTAACGAAAAAATGCGTACCTGGCTGCGCATCGAATTTCTCATTCAACAGCTTTCGCATCATCTGCCTGTTAACGATCATGCCACCGCCCTGCATTTCTTCCGCAACGTTGGCGATCTGCTGGATGTGATTGAACGCGGCGATGTCCGCACAGAATTGCTCAAAGAGCTGGAGCGCCAGCAGCGTAAATTACAGGCATGGACAGAAGTGCCAGGCGTAGACCAGAGCCGTATCGACGCGCTCCGCCAGCAGTTGAAAAGCAGCAGTGCCATTTTGATGGCCGCGCCGCGCGTCGGGCAGTTTTTGCGTGAAGATCGCCTGATCGCTCTGGTGCGCCAGCGTCTCAGCATCCCTGGCGGTTGCTGCAGCTTCGACCTGCCGACTCTGCACATGTGGCTTCATATGCCGCAGGCACAGCGTGATGCGCAGGTGAACAGCTGGCTGGCAAGCCTGGAGCCAATGAATCAAACGCTCTCGCTGATCCTCGATCTTATCCGTAACTCAGCCCCGTTCCGCAAGCAAACCAGCCTGAACGGTTTCTACCAGGATAACGGGGATGATGCCGATCTGTTACGCCTGAATTTATCGCTGGGTGAGCAGCTTTACCCGCAAATTTCGGGGCATAAGAGTCGTTTTGCGATTCGCTTTATGCCGCTGGACAGTGAAAATGGCACCGTGCCGGAACGCCTCGATTTTGAACTGGCCTGTTGTTAAGGAGTGCCGATGTCTGACGTAACCACCGTAAACTGCCCCACCTGTGGCAAAACCGTTGTCTGGGGCGAAGTGAGCCCATTTCGCCCATTCTGCTGCAAGCGCTGCCAGCTCATTGACTTGGGCGAATGGGCCGCGGAAGAGAAACGCATTCCAAGCGAAGGCGATCTCTCTGACAGTGATGACTGGAGCGAAGAGCAGCGATAGCCTTTAATGCCTGCTCGCGCTTCGCTTAGCAGGCCTACAAGTTGCCCGTCAGGCGTGATATGACGGGCGCATTTGCCGGAGGAAATTTGTCGGCATCACTTGCCTTTAGCTCAACCCAGTTACCCGGCTGTCCCTCTTTCCCCCAGGGCTCACCTTCCCAGCTTTCCACCAGCCAGAACCACAGCGTGATGTGCCTGTCCGGGAACTGGTATTCGAGCTTATCAAACAGCGTTGCGCCAAACGGGGTGATCCCCACCTCTTCCTGAAGCTCCCGAACCAGCGCCTGTTCCGGCGTTTCACCCGACTCGATTTTTCCGCCAGGAAACTCCCACTTGTTCGCCATATGGGCGTCGGCAGCGCGCTGGGTGATGAAAATTTGGTTTTGCGGGTTGCGAATAATTCCGACGGCAATTTGCAGTGTTTTCATATTGTGACTTCCATAAAAAAGGCGCAGTAATCTGCGCCTTTTCGAGTTGTTAACGTCTTAGCTCAGACGGCCGTGGCACGCCTTGTACTTTTTACCGGAACCACATGGGCACGGATCGTTACGACCCACTTTACGATCGCCAGTCTGCGCTGCGATCGCCGCTGCGGCTTCGCTTTCGTCAGTCTGGTGACTCAGCTGTTGCATCTGTGCCAGACGCTCAGCTTCTTCACGACGCTGCTGCTCCATCGCTTCTACTTCTTCCGGCATACGCACCTGGACTTTGCTCAGGGTGCTGATGACTTCATACTTCAGCGATTCCAGCATAGCGGCAAACATAGAGAAGGATTCACGCTTGTACTCCTGCTTCGGATCTTTCTGCGCATAGCCGCGCAGGTGGATACCCTGGCGCAGGTAGTCCATCGCCGCCAGATGCTCTTTCCACAGGGAGTCGAGCGTCTGCAGCATCACGCCTTTTTCGAAGTGACGCATCATCTCTTCGCCAACGACCTCTTCCTTACGCTTGTACACGTCCAGAGCAGTTTCGAAGATACGTTCACGCAGCGTCTCTTCGTGCAGCTCAGGCTCTTTGTCCAGCCACTCTTTGATTGGCAGTTCAAGCTCGAAATCATTTTTCAGACGTTCCTGCAGACCTTCGATATCCCACATTTCCTCCAGAGACTGCGGAGGAATATGCGCATCGATAGTCGCTTTGAACACGTCTTCACGGATACTGTTGATGGTTTCACTCACGTCGGACACGTCCAGCAGTTCGTTACGCTGGGTATAGATTGCACGACGCTGATCGTTGGCAACATCATCATATTCCAGCAGTTGCTTACGAATATCGAAGTTACGGCTTTCCACTTTACGCTGCGCGTTAGCAATCGCTTTGGTGACCCATGGGTGTTCAATCGCTTCGCCAGGCTTCATACCCAGCTTACGCATCATGCCGGACACGCGGTCGGAGGCAAAAATACGCATCAGCGCATCTTCCATAGATAGATAGAAGCGAGAAGAACCGGCATCACCCTGACGGCCCGCACGGCCACGCAGCTGGTTATCGATACGACGAGATTCGTGACGCTCGGTACCAATGATGTGCAGACCACCGGATGCCAGCACGGCATCGTGACGCACCTGCCAGTCGGCTTTGATCTGCGCAATTTGTTCTGGGGTTGGGTTTTCCAGCTCCGCCACTTCGGCCTGCCAGCTACCGCCCAGCATAATATCGGTACCACGACCCGCCATGTTGGTCGCGATGGTCACGGCCGCCGGATAACCCGCCTGCGCAACGATATCTGCTTCTTTGGCGTGGAATTTGGCGTTAAGAACGTTGTGCTTAATGCCCGCTTTGGTCAACTCGTTGGAAACCACTTCGGATTTCTCAATGGAGATGGTCCCCACCAGTACCGGCTGGCCTGCCGCGGTACGATCGCGAATATCTTCGATGATCGCCTGAATTTTTTCCGCTTCAGTCATGTACACCAGATCCGGCATATCCTTACGGATCATCGGACGGTTGGTAGGAACAACCACGGTATCCAGCTTGTAAATAGAGCTGAATTCAAACGCTTCGGTATCTGCAGTACCGGTCATCCCTGCCAGCTTCTCGTACAGACGGAAGTAGTTCTGGAAGGTAATAGACGCCAGCGTCTGGTTTTCGTTTTGAATATCAACGCCTTCTTTCGCTTCAACCGCCTGGTGCAGACCGTCAGACCAGCGACGCCCTTGCATAGTACGGCCGGTATGTTCATCAACGATGATCACTTCACCGTCTTTAACGATGTAATCAACATCGCGAGTGAACAGCGCGTGCGCGCGCAGTGCGGCCGTCACGTGGTGCATCAACATGATGTTAGTTGGAGAGTAAAGAGACTCACCCTCTTCCATAATGCCCTGAGCCACCAGCAGTTCTTCAATCTTAACCAGACCACGTTCGGTCAGGTTAACCTGGCGCGCTTTTTCATCAACAGAGAAGTGACCTTCACCCTGGAAGGTATCTGAGTCTTCTTTCTCCTGACGCAGCAGGTGCGGAATGATTTTGTCGACTTTACGGTACATTTCAGAGCTGTCTTCGGCCGGACCGGAGATGATCAGCGGGGTACGCGCTTCATCGATCAGGATGGAATCCACCTCATCCACCAGCGCATAGTGCAGCTTGCGCTGTACGCGCTCTTCAGGGCTGAACGCCATGTTGTCGCGCAGGTAGTCGAAGCCGTATTCGTTGTTGGTGCCCTAGGTGATGTCTGCGTTATACGCTTCACGCTTGGCTGGTGCAGGCAGACCGGACATGTTGATGCCCACGGTCAAGCCTAAGAATTCAAACAGCGGACGGTTGTTTTCGGCGTCACGCTGTGCCAGATAGTCGTTGACGGTAACGACGTGAACGCCTTTACCGGTCAGTGCGTTCAGGTAAGCGGGCAGCGTCGCGGTCAGGGTTTTACCTTCACCGGTACGCATTTCCGCGATGCAGCGCTCGTTGAGCACCATACCACCCAGCAGCTGCACGTCGAAGTGACGCATACCGAAAACACGTTTACTCGCTTCACGCACGACAGCGAACGCTTCCGGGATCAGGCTTTCCAGGGTTTCGCCTTTTTCCAGACGCGCGCGGAACTCCGCCGTTTTCGCCTTCAGCTCGTCATCTGACAGCTTTTCCATCGCCGGTTCCATACCGTTGATGACGGCAACAGCTTTACGCATACGGCGCAGGGTACGATCGTTACGACTACCAAAAACTTTGGTTAATAATTTGATTAACATAATAAATTCTCAAACGCCCCAGATGGGCAGATAAATTAAGGTATTGAAATAAGGTTAATTTAGCTGAGGCGTTGCGGTCCGGCACGGATGCCGTGAACCTGGCTTATCCATGTCGAGACAGAAAATGTGGCTGGCGGAATGAATGCGAATTGTGCCGTCTGACGAACCATGACCGGCGGCTGGCTGTCCTGCGTGAGCAGCGCGTTGAGCGTGTCCAGCAGAGCAAGATGCTGAGCCTGAACCGGCAGCGTCTCTTCAGCAACAGGCATGGTCTGCGGTGCCATCGCGAAGGACAGATGGCGGATAACCGTGCGGATGGCGTGTTGATGCCAGTAATCAACCGAGAAGTTTGGGCGGCGATTCGCTTCAAGCAGTGCGAGGTTGGTAAAATTAACCCGCGTGGTGAGATCGTGCTTGGTGGTGGAGGTTTTTGTTGGTGTTGCCGCTTCAGCACTGTTGCTGAGCGCAGGCAAGCCGAGGCTCGCCGCGACCATCCCCAATAAGAGATGCGGCCAGAAGTAACGTCTGCCAAATTGTCGCCAGCGCGTCAGTATTCCGCTCACCTGCTCCACCCAATAAGCCAGCCTTGCAGAGGCTGAGTTCAGTTCTTCTTTTTAGCGCCCAGATATTACCACTAAAGCCAATGCGCAGCAGCAGGAATGACGTAATGCAGCAGGGAAAAACGGTCAAGAATGCAGCTAACGCACAGATTTTCTACGCCAGACGGGCGTGAGGATAAACCGGGGAAAACAAAGAAGTGTAAAAATAAAAACGACTGGCCTTCCTGGTCGGAGAGAGTACCAGGTTAACCAGTCGATTTTTTACGAACGGTATAGACCGTTACGCCAGAACCATGTTTGGTGCTTTGAAGGCCAGCGGCAGTTCAGCTTCGTCTTCAAAGGTCACATATTCCCAGGCTTCCTGTTTTGCCAGGACGGCCTGCAACAATTTGTTGTTCAGCGCATGACCGGATTTAAACGCGGTAAATGCACCAATGATGTTGTGACCACACATAAACAGGTCGCCGATCGCATCCAGCATTTTGTGACGAACGAATTCATCTTCAAAACGCAGGCCGTCTTCGTTCAATACGCGATAATCGTCAACAACGATGGCACAATCGAAGCTACCGCCCAGGCACAGGCCGCGGGACTGCAGATATTCGATATCACGCATAAAGCCGAACGTACGAGCACGGCTGATCTGACGCATAAACGCATCAGCAGAGAAGTTCATCGCATAGCGCTGAGTGCTGGAGTCAATCGCCGGGTGGTTAAAGTCGATGGTAAAGTCCAACGAGAAACCATTGTACGGTTTGAATTCAGCCCACTTGTCGCCATCTTCGACACGAACGGTCTCTTTGATGCGAACAAATTTCTTCGCGCAGTTCAGTTCTTCGATGCCGGCATCCAGCAACAGATAGACGAACGGTGCAGCACTACCATCCATGATCGGGATTTCTGGTGCATCGACTTCAACAATAATGTTGTCGATACCCAGACCCGCCAGGGCGGCGTTCAGGTGCTCTACGGTAGAAATCCGCACGTCATGCTCGTTCACCAGGCAAGTACAGAGCATTGTATCACGCACAGATTTGGCATCGGCCGGAAAATCTACCGGTGGATTCAAGTCGGTGCGACGATAGATGACCCCGGTATTGGCCGGCGCAGGGCGAAGCGTCAGGGTGACCTTCTTGCCGGTATGTAAACCGACACCAGTCGCCTGAACGATACGTTTAAGTGTCCTTTGTTTGATCATCGTATAATCTCGCCAAATTAACTATCCAACCGAGAGTGTATATCACTAACGGTGGGCCAGTTTAGCACAAAGAGCGAAAATCCCCAAATTCCAGCCAATTCCTAGTCAGCTTGCTTACGCAGGAACGCCGGGATATCCAGATAATCTGGCTCTTTTGCCGTTTGTGGAGTCGGGTCGTTTACCACTTTCGCGGCCGGTTTCTGCTCCTGAGTCAGTGGAGACATACCGTGCTGCTGGTAACGATCCATCACCGGCTGCTGAGTCTGTTTGTTGGTGACCAGCGTGATCTCAGGACGCTTGTCCATACCGATACCGGTGGCAACAACAGTGACGCGCAGTTCGTCGTTCATTTCCGGGTCAAGGGAGGTACCGATTACCACGGTAGCGTTGTCAGAGGCGAACGCACGGATGGTGTTACCCACGGTTTCGAACTCATCCAGACGCAGGTCAAAGCCAGCGGTAATGTTGACCAGCACGCCGCGCGCACCAGACAGATCGATATCTTCCAGCAGTGGAGAAGAGATAGCCATTTCAGCCGCTTCTTCTGCACGGTCTTCACCGCTCGCCACGCCAGAGCCCATCATCGCGTAGCCCATTTCGGACATCACGGTACGAACGTCTGCAAAGTCAACGTTCATCAGACCAGGGCGGGTAATCAGTTCAGCGATACCCTGCACCGCACCTTTCAGCACGTCGTTTGCTGCGCCAAAGGCGTCCAGCAGGGAAATACCGCGACCCAGAACTTTCAGCAGTTTATCGTTCGGGATGGTAATCAGAGAGTCCACATGTTTGGACAGCTCGGTGATACCCTGCTCCGCGAAAGCCATACGCTTCTTGCCTTCGAAGTTGAAAGGCTTGGTCACGACAGCAACGGTCAGGATACCTAAATCTTTTGCCACTTCAGCCACTACAGGTGCTGCACCAGTACCGGTACCGCCGCCCATGCCCGCTGCGATGAAGACCATATCCGCACCTTCCAGTGCAGCACGCAGGGCTTCACGATCTTCTTCAGCCGCGTTGCGACCGACTTCCGGGTTAGCCCCAGCGCCCAGCCCTTTGGTGATGCCACCGCCGATCTGGATAGTCTGGCCAACTGCCGTCTTACGCAGTGCCTGCGCATCGGTGTTAACTGCAAAGAATTCAACACCTTCAATGCGTTCACGCACCATATGCTCTACGGCGTTACCGCCGCCGCCACCGACGCCGATGACTTTAATCACCGCGTCGTTGGTCAGTTCCATAGGTTCAAACATAATTTCTCTCTCCGTTGTGCCTGTCGCCCGAGACCGCTAATTCTCTCCGGTCTCTTAAAAAAATTAAAACTCTTTTCGCAACCAGGTGTTAAGTCGTTTGACCCACGACCCCACCGAGACGCGTTTTTCCACTTCTGCTTCACCACTCAAATGGGATTCTTTCCCGTAGTGCAGCAGGCCCACGGCCGTTGAATAATACGGCTCCTGAGCGTAATCCGTTAAACCGGTGATATTCAGCGGCGCACCAATACGCACCTGCGTATGGAACACGCGCTGAGCGCAGGCCGCAAGACCTTCAATTTGCGCTGCCCCGCCGGTTAATACAATCCCCGCCGCAAGATGATGCTTAACACCCTGCTGACGAAGCTGTTCCTGTAACTGCAAAATCTCTTCGTTGACCAGGTTGAGCAGCTCGGTATAGCGCGGCTCAATTACCTCTGCCAGCGTCTGGCGCTGCAGGCTGCGCGGTGGACGACCACCTACGCTCGGCACTTCAACGCTCTCATCTTTGCCCACGATAGAACCCAGTGCGCAACCGTGGCGGACTTTAATGGCCTCTGCATCGCTCGGTGGCGTACCAAAGGCGTAGGCAATATCGCTGGTCACAACGTTCCCTGCGTAAGGGATCACTTTGGTGTGGCGCAACGCGCCGCCGGTATAGACAGCCATGTCCATTGTACCACCACCAATATCGACCACACAGACGCCCAGTTCACGTTCATCTTCGGTCAGCACGGAATAACTCGCGGCCAGACCGGCGAAAATAAGTTGGTCAACTTTCAGTCCACAACGTTCAACGGCTTTAACGATGTTCTTCGCCATATCGTTGTGACATGTGATCAGGTGCACTTTTGCCTGCATACGTACGCCGGAAAGACCCACCGGGTTCTTAATCCCTTCCTGGTAGTCGATCGCATATTCCTGCGGGATCACGTGCAGTACGCGATGCTCATCGCGGACGCGCACGGACTTCGCCGTATGCACAACATTCTCTACATCTTCCTGCGTCACTTCTTCTTCTGAAATCGGCACCATACCGATTTCGTTCTGGCAGCTGATGTGCTTGCCAGAAAGGGCCAGATAGACAGAAGAAATCTGGCAATCTGCCATTAATTCAGCCTGATCGATGGCGCGCTGAACGCATTTCACCACCGACTCAAGGTCGTTTACCCCACCTTTATCCATACCACGGGATGGGCAACTCCCCACGCCAATGATATTGACCATACCGTCGGGCAGAACTTCCCCTACTAAAGCGGCAACCTTCGCGGTGCCAATCTCCAGTCCAACTACCAGTTTTCTGTCCGTCGCCTTGATCATTGTTGTTCTGCCTGTACCTGTGCCTGATTCTGTTGCTGATTAGGTTCCTCGACCGGAGCCGGCTCCCAACCGACTGCTGCGCCTGAGTCATAGCGCAAATCAACGTAGCTTATCCGTTTGCCGTCCGTCTGCGCCTGCTGCTGTAAAACCGGGTAAAGTTCTACAAATCGCGCCAGACGTTTCATTGTGTCGCCGCGGCCAAGGTTGAGCTTGATCCCGTTCGTTAACGTCAGTTGCCAGGAGCGGCGCGCCGTCATTGCGGCATCTTTTAACGTAAAGCGATCCTTAGCCAGCACCTGCCCCATCTCGCGGAAACCTTGTAACACTTCGTTTTCGCTGCCTTCAGGGCCATACAACATCGGTAAATTTTGCTTGTTGACGCGATCGCTTGGGACGCTGAAGGAATTTCCGTCTACGTCTACCATGTGCTGATCATTCCAACGCGCAATGGGCACATATTCAACCAGATGAATCTTCAATTCATCAGGCCATTGCTTTCTTACACTCGCCTGTTTTATCCACGGCAGACGTTCAATCTGGCTCTGGATAATATTGACGTCCTGGGTCATAAAGGTGCCAGGTGAGCCCAGGGCCAGAATAGACTGGCGAATATCATCGTTACGCGTATAGTGACGCTCGCCGGTCACCACCAGCTTAGAGAGCGGTAAACGCTGCGCATCTTCCATCCAGCCCAGCACCATCCAGCCGCTGATAAACACGGTGCACAGCACCCCGAGCAGGAAGATAATCCCTGCAAGACGCGTTCCATTACTCCGGCGTGAAGACGTATATTCTTCCTCTTCATCGCGGTTGCGCGTGTTCAATGCAGCCTGAGACATATCAGCCCGCCTGGTCCAGAATACGTACGACTAACTGCGAGAAGCTCATCCCCGCCTGACGCGCTGCCATCGGCACAAGGCTATGGCTCGTCATACCTGGAGAGGTGTTGGCTTCCAACAGGTAAAATTGCCCGTCACCGTCGAGCATGACATCAATGCGTCCCCAACCACGGCAGCCTAAAACATTCCAGGCTTTGAGCACCAGAGACTGTAAATCGGCTTCACGTTCTGCTTCAAGACCACTTGGACAGAAATATTGCGTCTCATCAGAGAGATACTTCGCCTCATAATCATAGAAGACTCCGGCAGGTTGGATACGAATTGACGGTAAAATTTCTTCGCCAAGCATCGCAACAGTAAATTCCGGTCCGCTGAGCCATTTTTCAATCAGAACTTCTTCATCATGTTGAAATGCCAATGTTAAAGCGGCAGATAAATCCTCAGCTTTATCGACTTTAGACATCCCCACGCTCGACCCTTCACGGCTCGGCTTAACAATAACCGGTAAGCCCAGCGCGGCAATGCGTGTATTAACGCTGTCCGACAGGCCCAATTCAAATGCAGTACGCGTCAGAGCAACCCATGGCGCAACGGGGAGACCCGCGCCCTGCCACAGCAGTTTGCTGCGCAGTTTATCCATGGAGATGGCAGACGCCATCACGCCGCTGCCGGTATACGGCAGGCCGATTAACTCCAGCAGCCCTTGCAATGTACCGTCTTCACCGCCACGGCCGTGCAGCGCAATGAAAACTTTATCGAAGCCCATTGCTTTCAGTTGGGTCACATCAATCTCTTTCGGATCGACCGGATGCGCATCAACGCCACCTTCACGCAGGCCCGCCAGAACGGCAGCGCCTGAATTCAGGGACACTTCGCGCTCGGCGGAGGTGCCGCCAAACAGGACAGCAATCTTATCAGCCATGATGCTCGTCCTCCGGAGTTTGCGGCTTCAGTTTGATTTCGGCTAAGGTACGGGCGATTTTGCCGATATTTCCCGCCCCCTGAATCAGAATCAAATCGTTACCCGTCAGCACCGGCGCGAGAATTTCTGCTGCCTGAGCCGGGTCCGAAACCAGAATCGGGTCCACTTTACCGCGTGCGCGAATGGTTCGACATAACGAACGGCTGTCCGCGCCCGGAATCGCTGTTTCACCCGCAGAATAAACATCCAGCATCAGCAGCGTATCGACCTGCGACAGCACGTTGGCGAAATCGTCGTACAGATCGCGGGTACGGGTGTAGCGGTGGGGCTGGAAAATCATCACCAGATTTTTCTCCGGCCAACCCGCACGAGCCGCTTTGATCGTGGCGTCCACTTCCGTTGGGTGGTGACCGTAATCGTCCACCAGCATCGCGGTACCCGATTTACCGTTCACTGCGTCCAGCGGGAATTCACCAAGGAAGTCGAAGCGACGGCCTGTGCCCTGGAAGCTTTCCAGCGCGCGCAGGATCGCATCATCATCAATGCCTTCTTCCGTCGCTACCGCAACCGCCGCCGCCGCATTCAGGGCGTTATGGCGACCTGGCGCATTCAACGTCACGTGCAGCAATTCTTTGTCCTGACGTGCAAGGGTAAAATGCCCCTGCGCACCAATCTGTTTGTACTCTTCAACACGAACATCAGCATCTTCGCTGAAGCCATAAGTGGTGATTTGACGCCCGACACGCGGCAGCAGCTCGCGGATCACCGGATCGTCTACGCACATTACCGCACGGCCATAGAACGGCAGGCTGCGCAGGAAGTTAATAAACGTCTGCTTTAAGTTTTCGAAGTCGCCCTGGTAAGTATCCATATGGTCAGCTTCGATATTGGTGACAATCGCCACCATCGGCTGCAGGTGCAGGAACGACGCATCGCTCTCATCCGCTTCCGCAATCAGGTAACGGCTGTGGCCCAGACGCGCATGGACACCTGCCGCTTTCACCAGACCACCGTTAACGAACGTCGGGTCCAGACCCGCTTCTGCATAAATGCTGGATACCATCGCCGTGGTTGTGGTTTTACCGTGCGTGCCCGCAACGGCGATACCGTGACGAAAACGCATTAGCTCCGCCAGCATCTCAGCGCGGCGGATCACCGGAATACGCGCTTCATGTGCCGCAACGATTTCCGGGTTGTCAGAGGAGATGGCGCTCGACACCACCACCACGCTCGCATCGCGCACGTTTTCCGGGCGATGGTTGAAATAGATAGTCGCCCCAAGCGACGCCAGCTGCTGCGTTACAGGGTTTGGCGCCAGGTCAGACCCGCTGATCTGATAACCTTCGTTAGCTAACACTTCGGCAATACCGCCCATGCCAGCACCACCGATGCCAACAAAGTGAATGTGCCGGACGCGACGCATCTCGGGCACGATAGAACGCAGTTTTGCCAGTTGTTGTGTATTCATTCTCTAAACGCCATCGACTACTTAAAAATTCGTGCCGCGCTTCACGCGCTGCGAGGGTTAAGCCTGGGCTGCCAGGCTCACTTCTTTTGCCACTCGTTCCGTTGCATCCGGGATAGCCGCCGCGCGTGCGCGCTGTGCCATTTCCAGCAATGCGTCTCTGTTCCAGCCCGCCAGAGTGGTGGCGACCGCATCGGCGGTAAATTGTGGCTGCTCAAAAATCTTCGCGGCACCGGCTTTCTCTAGCGGCAGCGCATTCCAGTACTGCTGTCGGTCTTTGTGCTGGAACGGCACAAACAGCGCTGGCAGACCCGCGGCAGCGATTTCGCTCACCGTTAATGCGCCAGAACGACAGACCACGACATCGGCCCAGGCATAGGCTGCGGCCATATCGTCAATAAATTCCGTTACCTTGTGCTGCGGCTGCCCCGCTTCGGCGTAAGCCTGCTCAACGGTCTGCTGAGCACCTTTACCGCTCTGATGCCAGATGGTCACGGCATCGCCCAGCTTTGCGGCCACCTGCGGCATCGTCTGGTTCAGGATGCGTGCCCCCTGAGAACCACCGACGACCAGCACGCGTACCGGACCTTCACGACCATTCAGGCGAGCGTCAGGCAGCGGCAGCGCCAGCACATCGACGCGCACCGGGTTTCCGACGACGTCTGCTTTCGGGAACGCACCGGGGAATGCCTGCATCCCTTTAGTGGCAATTTTCGCCAGCCACTTGTTGGTCAGCCCGGCGATACCGTTCTGCTCATGCAGCACAACAGGGATGCCCAGGGACCACGCCGCCAGCCCACCAGGACCGGACACGTACCCGCCCATTCCCAGCACCACATCAGGCTTAAACTCCTTCATGATGGTGCGGGCCTGACGCCAGGCGTTAAAAATACGCACCGGTGCCAGCAGCATTGCCTTGAGGCCTTTGCCTCGCAGGCCAGAAATACGAATAAAGTCGATCTCAATACCGTGCTTCGGTACCAGATCGGCCTCCATGCGGTCTGCGGTTCCCAGCCAGCGTACCTGCCAGCCCTGATCCATTAAATGGTGCGCAACCGCCAGCCCCGGGAACACGTGTCCGCCGGTACCGCCTGCCATCACCATTAACCGCTTCGGTTGATTCATCGTGAACCTCGTGTAAACGCCTGGGCTTTCTCCAGACGCGTCTCATAATCTATGCGCAACAAAACCATGATGGCCGTCGACATGATCAACAGACTCGAACCACCATAACTGATCAGCGGCAACGTCAGGCCCTTAGTCGGCAGCATACCCGCTGCGGCCCCGACGTTAACCAATGCCTGGAAGCTAAACCAGATACCAATTGAACAGGCTAAGAAACCTGAGAAGCGGTGATCGATCTCCAGCGCTTTTCGGCCAATCGACATGGCGCGGAAAGCGACGAAGAATACCATTAATAGCGCTAATACCACACCGATATAACCCAGTTCTTCCCCAATAATGGAGAAGATGAAGTCGGTGTGTGCCTCCGGCAAATACTCCAGTTTTTGCACCGAGTTGCCCAGGCCTTGCCCCCAGACTTCACCGCGGCCAAACGCCATCAGCGACTGCGTCAGCTGATAACCGCTGCCGAACGGGTCTTCCCACGGGTTCCAGAACGAGGTCACGCGGCGGATACGGTAAGGCTCGGCGAGGATCAGCAGCACAACCGCCGAAATCCCCATCCCGATAATGGCGATGAACTGCCACAGCTTTGCACCCGCCAGGAACAGCATCGCCAGCGTGGTGACAAACAGTACCACCACGGTACCAAGGTCAGGCTGTGCCAGCAGCAGGATCGCCAACACCAGAATCACGCCCATCGGCTTTAGGAAGCCGCGAAGATTATTACGAACTTCATCAACCTTACGCACCAGGTAGTTCGCCAGGTAGCAGAACAGGGACAGCTTGGTAAATTCCGCAGGCTGAATACGCAGTGGACCAAAGGCGATCCAGCGCGATGCCCCGTTAACGGAGCTCCCGACAACCAGTACAATCAGCAGCATGATAATGGACGCAATCAACATGGCTGTACTGTGCCGCTGCCAGAACGACATCGGCAGACGTAAGGTCACCAGCGCCAGGCAGAACGCCAGAATGATGTACAGCCCGTCACGCTTGGCAAACAGGAAGGGATCGTTAGCCAGACGCTGCCCGACCGGCATGGAGGCCGAGGTCACCATGATAAAGCCGATCGCCGCCAGCCCCAGCGTAAGCCAGAAGAGCATGCGGTCATACATGATCAGGCTATCGGAATCCTTCTCCCGGGAAGCCATCACCCAGCCTTTCAGTGCCGCAAACAGCCACACCAGAATTCCAAATCCTGGCAGGCGCGGCATTTTCAGGCGAGGGAGAGATAAACGCATCAGCCTAACTCCTTCGCCAGGCGGGTAAAGACATCACCACGCTGTTCGAAATTCTTGAATTGATCGAGGCTGGCGCAAGCCGGAGAGAGCAGCACCATGTCGCCTGGCTTCACACGCGGCGCGATCAGGCGCAGCGCCTGTTCCATGGTCTCAGTTTGCTCGGCGATCTCCGGGCGCAGTTCAGCCAACTCGCTGCCGTCACGACCAAAGCAGTACAGGCGGATGTTATCTCCGGAGAGATACTGTTTCAGCGAGGAGAAATCTGCAGATTTTCCATCACCACCCAGCAGCAAATGCAGCGTACCCTCAACGTGAAGACCGTTCAGCGCGGCCTCCGTGCTTCCCACGTTGGTGGCTTTGGAGTCGTTAATCCAGCGCACGCCGTTATGTTCCAGCGCTAACTGGAAGCGGTGCGCCAGACCGGTAAATGTGGTCAGCGCTTTCAGGCTGGAAGAGCGAGGCAGGCCAACGGCATCCGCCAGCGCCAGTGCTGCCAGCGCGTTGGTGTAGTTATGCTGACCGCAAAGCGTCATCTCTTTCACGTTCAGCACTTTTTCACCCTTCACGCGCAGCCAGGTTTCACCCTGCTGACGGTTCAGGTGGTAATCACCCATGGTGATCCCAAAGCTGATGCAGCGGTCATCTGCACCGCGCACCGGCATGGTCAGCGCGTCGTCGGCATTAACCACGCAGACTTTCGCATTTTCATAAATGCGCAGCTTAGCCGCGCGGTACTGCTGCAGACCAAAGGGATACCGGTCCATATGATCTTCAGTCACGTTGAGGATCGTCGCGGCAGCCGCGTGCAGGCTGGAGGTGGTTTCAAGCTGGAAGCTGGAAAGTTCCAGTACGTACAGCTCACAGCCTTTATCCAGCAGCATCAGGGCTGGCAGGCCAATATTGCCGCCAACACCGACGTTCTTACCCGCAGCTTTTGCCATCTCGCCGACAAGCGTAGTGACCGTGCTTTTACCATTTGAGCCGGTAATGGCGATAATCGGAGCCTGCGCTTCGCGGCAGAACAGTTCGATGTCCCCGACAATCTCTACGCCCGCATCGGATGCGGCGCTGAGTGATGGGTGCGCCAGCGCCATACCCGGGCTGGCAACAATCAGATCGGCGGCCAGCAGCCAGTCATCATTCAGACCACCAAGGTGGCGTTCAACCTGTTCCGGCAGTTTGTCCAGACCCGGCGGAGAGACACGCGTATCCATCACGCGTGGCGTGACGCCGCGCGCAAGGAAAAAGTCCACGCAGGAAAGGCCCGTGAGGCCCAACCCGATGATAACGACTTTTTTACCCTGGTAATCTGCCATGATTAACGTACCTTCAGCGTTGCCAGGCCAATCAGCACCAGCATCAGCGAAATAATCCAGAAGCGCACAATCACGCGCGGTTCCGGCCAGCCTTTCAGTTCATAGTGGTGGTGAATCGGCGCCATACGGAAGACGCGCTGGCCGCGCAGCTTGAAGGACCCGACCTGCAAAATCACCGACAGGGTTTCAACCACAAACACGCCGCCCATGATCACCAGCAGGAACTCCTGGCGCAGCAGCACGGCAATAATGCCTAACGCGCCACCCAGCGCCAGTGAACCGACGTCACCCATGAAGACCTGCGCCGGATAGGTGTTAAACCACAGGAAGCCCAGCCCCGCGCCGACAATCGCCGTACAGACGATCACCAGCTCACCCGCGTGGCGCAGGTAAGGGATATGCAGATAGTTGGCAAAGTTCATGTTACCGGTCGCCCAGGCCACCAGCGCAAAACCGCCCGCGACGAAGACGGTCGGCATAATCGCCAGGCCATCCAGACCATCAGTCAGGTTCACCGCGTTACCGGTGCCGACAATCACAAAGTACGCAAGCAGGATATAGAACAGCCCCAACTGCGGCATCACGTCTTTAAAGAACGGCACGACCAGCTCGGTAGCTGGCGTGTCTTTGCCTGCCAGATACAGCGCAAAGGCCACGCCCAGCGCGATGACCGACATCCAGAAATACTTCCAGCGGGCGATCAGGCCCTTGGTGTCTTTGCGTACCACTTTGCGATAGTCATCGACGAAGCCAATGATCCCGTAACCCACCAGAACCGTCAGTACACACCAGACATACGGGTTGGACGGATACGCCCACAGCAGCACGGAAACAACGATCGCGGTCAGGATCATGATCCCGCCCATTGTTGGGGTGCCGCGTTTGCTGAAGTGAGATTCCGGACCGTCGTTACGTACAACCTGGCCGAAAGAGAGCTTTTGCAGACGGGCAATCATGCGCGGGCCCATCCACAACGAGATGAACAGCGCAGTCAGCAGGCTGACAATGGCGCGAAACGTCAGATAGGAAAAGACGTTAAAGCCTGAGTAATATTTGACCAAATGTTCGGCCAGCCAAACTAACATGTCCCGTTCTCCTGTAATGCGTGCACAACCTCTTCCATGGCGGCACTACGTGAACCTTTCACTAACACTGTCACAATTTGTTTTTCTGTAATTAATACTTTAAGGCGCTCAATCAGCGCCGCTTTTTCGGCAAAGTGTTCACCGACGCCGCTGGCATGGCTAATTGCCTGGCTCAGTTTTCCTGCGCTCAGCACGCAATCAATGCCCGCCGCTTTCGCCGCGTCACCGACCTGGGTATGACAGGCTTCGCTTTCATCGCCAAGCTCGGCCATATCGCCGACCACCATCACGCGGTAGCCCGGCATTTCTGACAACACCTGTACCGCCGCCGTCATCGAGCCAACGTTCGCGTTGTAGGAGTCATCCAGCAGCAGTTTGTTTTCCGCAAGCTGAATCGGGAACAGACGCCCCGGCACGGCTTTCAGATTCGCCAGCCCAGCTTTGATCGCATCATGCGACGCGCCAACCGCCATGGACAGCGCCGCCGCCGCAAGCGCATTGGCGATGTTATGACGACCCGGCAGAGGCAGCAGCACATCCACGCCACCCGTTGGAGTGTTGAGGGTGAACTCCGTGCCATGGGACGTTACATGGATATTGGTTGCCGTAAAGTCACTGTTGGCGGCATTCGGTGAGAAGCGCCAGGTCTTACGGGAACCAATAATGCTTTGCCAGTTCAGCCAGTCATTGTTGTCGGCATTCATAATGGCAATACCGTCAACCGGCAGGCCGGTGTAGATCTCGCCTTTGGCTTTCGCCACGCCTTCCAGCGACCCGAAACCTTCCAGATGCGCGGCGGCCAGGTTATTCACCAGCGCCGCCTCCGGACGAGTCAGGCTAACAGTCCAGGCGATTTCGCCCTGGTGGTTTGCCCCTAACTCGATCACCGCAAATTCATGTTCTTTGGTCAGGCGGAGTAATGTCATCGGCACGCCAATGTCATTATTTAGGTTGCCCGCAGTATAAAGTGTGTTCCCGCACTGGCCGAGAATCGCCGCCGTCATCTCTTTTACGGACGTTTTTCCGGACGACCCCGTCAGCGCGACAACGCGAGCCGGAACCTGCTGACGGACCCATGCCGCCAGTTCACCGAATGCCAGACGGGTATCGTCCACCACCAGCTGCGGCAAATCGATATCCAGCCTGCGGCTGACCAGCAGCGCACCTGCGCCGTGCTCTTTGGCCTGCTGTGCAAAATCATGCGCATCAAAACGCTCGCCTTTCAGCGCCACAAACAGACAACCCGCGGTCACTTTGCGGGTATCCGTGGTCACAGCGTCAATGGTCAGATCCTGGCCCAGCAATTCCCCGTGCAGTACCGCAGCGGCCTGGCTTAGCGTGAGGCTAATCATGCCACGACTCCCAGCAGACGAGCTGCCGTCACACGGTCCGAGTAGTCCAGACGACGATTGCCGACAATCTGATAATCTTCATGGCCTTTCCCGGCCAGCAGAACCACATCGTTTTCCCTGGCCTGCATGATGGCGTTGGTCACCGCTTCCGCTCGGCCTTCCACCACGCGAGCACGACCCGCATCCAGCATGCCCGCCAGAATGTCGTTAATGATGGCGCGCGGCTCTTCGGTACGCGGGTTGTCATCGGTCACTACCGGAATATCCGCAAACTGCTCGGCAATAGCGCCCATCAGCGGTCGTTTGCCCTTGTCGCGATCGCCACCGCAGCCAAACACGCACCAGAGCTTACCGGCACAGTGCAGGCGAGCCGCTTCCAGCGCTTTTTCCAGCGCATCCGGCGTGTGGGCGTAGTCGACCACAACCGTCGGTTTACCCGGCGCGCTGAACACTTCCATACGGCCGCAAACAGGCTGCAGTCGCTCAGAGGTTTTCAGCAGGTCGGCCATTGGATAGCCCAGCGCCAGCAGTGTCGCCAGCGCCAGCAGCAGGTTGCTGACGTTAAACGCACCCATCAGGCGGCTTTCAATTTCGCCTTCACCCCAGGAAGAGGCAAAGCGGATTGTCGCCCCGCTGTCGTGGTAATTCACCTCAACGGCCTTCAGCCAGCGGCCGTGGCAGTTCGGATTGATATGGTCTTCCATCGACACCGCAACCGCATCCGGCAGCTTCGCCAGCCAGCGGCGACCGACTTCATCGTCGGCATTGATGATGGCCTGACCGTGATGGTGGGTGGAATAGAGGAGCCATTTCGCGGCTTCGTAGTGCTCCATATCACCGTGGTAATCAAGATGATCGCGGCTCAGGTTGGTAAACACCGAAGCCGCAAATTTCAGCGCGGCCACGCGGTGCTGTACCAGACCGTGTGAAGAGACTTCCATCGCAGCAAAGGTCGCACCCTGCTCTGCCAGCCCGGCAAGCACATGCTGTACGTCAACTGCCGAACCAGTGGTATTTTCCGTCGGGCTCACTTTACCCAGCAGGCCATTACCCACGGTCCCCATGACGGCACCGGTTTCACCCAGCAGTTGCGCCCATTGCGCCATCAGCTGAGTGGTGGTGGTTTTACCGTTGGTGCCCGTCACGCCAACCAAACGTAACTGGTCGGAAGGTTCATGATAGAAACGCCCTGCCAGCGCAGAGAGACGCTCATTTAACTGGCTGAGATAGATAACCGGCCCACCGTGCATTTCACGGATTTCACCGTCGGTTGCCTCATCTTTGGCCTCAGCAATAATGGCAGCAACACCTTGCGCAATCGCCTGCGGGATATAACGACGCCCGTCCGCCTGATGACCGACCACCGCTACAAAAAGATCGCCAGAAGCAGCCACACGGCTGTCCAGTACCATCTCTCGCAGTGCTCGCTCCGGTGCATTTGGCACCCACGGAGCGAGAAGGTCGCGCAAATTACGATCTGCCACCTGTACCCTCGCCTTGATTAATTACAAATTCACTTTTGTCGCCCGTCGCCAGCGCATCCGGTTCAATGTTCATGGTGCGCAATACGCCGCCCATGATGGCCCCGAACACAGGCGCGGAGACGGCGCCGCCGTAGTATTTACCCGCCTGTGGATCGTTAATGACGACCACCAGCGCAAAACGCGGATTGCTTGCAGGCGCTACGCCTGCGGTATAGGCAATGTATTTGTTGATGTAGCGGCCGTCTGGCCCCACTTTTTTCGCTGTACCAGTTTTAATGGCGATGCGGTAGCCTTTGATTGCCGCCTTCACGCCGCCGCCGCCCGGCAGCGCCACGCTTTCCATCATATGCACCACGGTACGAACGGTGGATTCCGGGAAGATACGCTCGCCCGGAACCGGTGGATCAACTTTGGTAATCGACAGGGGGCGATAAACACCATAGCTGCCGATCGTTGCGTAGACTCGCGCTAACTGTAACGGTGTCACCATTAGCCCGTAGCCGAAAGAGAAGGTGGCCCTCTCTATGTCAGACCACCGTTGTTTTTGAGGATATAAGCCACTGCGTTCTCCGACCAACCCCAAATTGGTCGCCTTTCCAAGCCCAAAACGTGAGTAAGTCTCTACTAACGCTGAGGACGGCATCGCTAACGCCAGCTTTGAAACACCGACGTTACTCGACTTCTGTAATACCCCGGTCAGGGTCAATTCGCTGTAGCGCGCCACGTCTTTGATTTCGTGACCGTTAATGCGGTAAGGAATAGTATTCAGTACGGTGTTTTCATTGACGATACCGCGCTGAAGTGCCGTCATGACCACCATCGGCTTAACGGTCGAACCCGGTTCGAACACGTCGGTGATGGTACGGTTACGCATAACATCCTTCTGCGTACCGGTAAGATTGTTAGGGTTGTAGGACGGGCTATTGGCCATCGCCAGCACTTCACCCGTGCTGACATCAACTAACACGGCACTGCCCGATTCCGCTTTGTTAAAGGCCACGGCATTGTTCAGCTCGCGGTAAACCAGCGCCTGTAGCCGCTCATCGATACTCAGTGCAAGGTTGTGTGCGGCCTGGCTGTCGGTTGAGGAAATATCCTCGATCACGCGACCATAGCGGTCTTTGCGTACAATGCGCTCGCCGGGCTGACCGGTGAGCCATTTATCAAAGCTTTTTTCAACACCTTCAATCCCCTGGCTATCAACGTTAGTGAAGCCAATGAGGTGAGCAGTCACTTCGCCGGATGGATAGTACCGGCGGGATTCTTCACGCAGATGTATCCCCGGCAGCTTCAATTTTTTGATGTAATCCGCCATGTCAGGGTTCACCTGACGCGCCAGATAGATAAAGCGCCCTCTCGGGTTTGTATTCACACGTGAAGCTAACTGGTCCAGCGGCATCTTCAGCGCGTCCGCAAGCGCCTTCCAGCGGTTATCAAGCGTGATCCCGCCAGCATCATGCAGCTCTTTCGGATCGGCCCAGATGGCCTTCACCGGCACGCTTACCGCCAGCGGGCGACCGGAGCGATCGGTGATCATCCCGCGAGACGTAGACACTTCCTGCACGCGAAGAGAGCGCATATCACCCTGACGCACCAGCATGTCAGGGGCGATGATTTGCAACCACGCCACGCGTCCCAGCAGGAAACCCAGCGCCAGTAAAATGCAGCCGCAAAGCAACGCAAAACGCCAACTGACAAAGTTGGCCTGTTCTTCCTGACGTTTTGGTTTTAGCGTTTTTGCCGCTGCTTTCATGCGTCGCGTTTTCCCTTATTTTTGTACTACGATATTTTCCTGCGATGGATCAACATGCTGCAGCTGCAGCTTTTCCGTTGCGATCCGTTCAACCCGGCTGTGATCGCCGAGCGCGTTTTCTTCAAGGATCAGATTTCGCCATTCAATATCCAGCGCATCGCGTTCCAGCACCAGCTGCTCGCGTTGCGCAGTCAATAAACGTGTATGGTGGGCTGTTGTCACCACCGTTACGGCCGTCACAATGATGCAAATGAACAAGCAGAGTGGCAGCTTCCCAAACCGCAAAAGATCGTCGCCGATCACGCCAGGCAAGGCATGGCGCTCGTTGCTTCCTAACGATCCCTTAACTTTGCTTAGGGTCTCTGTCACTCTGCCGATCATGCGTTCGTCCTCTCTGCAACTCGCAGCACTGAACTACGGGCACGTGGATTCTCTGCCACCTCTTCTTCGCCCGGCATCAACTTGCCTAATGCTCGCAACTGACGGCCACCCAGCTTCCTGAGTTGTTCTTCCGTCATCGGCAGCCCCGCTGGCACCTGAGGACCGCGGCTCTGTTCACGCATAAAGCGCTTCACAATGCGGTCTTCCAGCGAATGGAAGCTGATGATGGATAACCGCCCACCCGGGGCCAGCACGTCGAGCGAGTTTTTTAGCGCCAGCTCTATTTCCTCCAGTTCACTGTTTACCCAGATACGAACCGCCTGGAAGGTACGGGTCGCGGGATGTTTGTGCTTATCCTTCACCGGTGTTGCAGCTGCAATCACCTCGGCCAACTCTTTGGTACGCGTCATCGGCTCAATGCGGTTTCGTTCAACGATGGCGCGCGCGATACGTTTACCAAAACGCTCTTCACCGAAGGTTTTGATGACCCAGGCGATATCCGCTTCGTCAGCAGTTTGTAACCACTCTGCGGCAGACTGGCCACGCGTCGGATCCATGCGCATGTCCAGTGGACCGTCACGCATGAAGGAGAATCCGCGCTCTGCATCATCAAGCTGAGGTGAAGAGACGCCAAGATCGAGAAGAATTCCGTCGATCTTACCCGTCAGACCGCGCTCAGCTACGTAATCCGCCAGCGCAGAAAAAGGTCCATGCACGATGGAAAAGCGTGGGTCATCGATGGTTTGCGCAACGGCAATCGCCTGCGGATCGCGATCGATTGCCAGCAGACGTCCTTCCGCTCCCAGTTGGGAGAGGATCAGACGCGAGTGGCCACCGCGACCAAAAGTGCCATCAATGTAGATGCCGTCTGGACGAATATTCAGACCGTTAACGGCCTCATCCAGCAACACCGTTGTATGTTTATAATTTTCCATCATATTTATAGAGACAAGTCCTGCAGCCGTTCCGACAATGTTGCGGAATCGGACTGCTCAGCGTCGATATCTTCCTTGACCTGTTGATACCAGGTCGTTTCGTCCCACAGTTCAAACTTATTGAACTGCCCGACCAGCATCACTTCTTTTGTCAGACCCGCATGTTGCCGCAACACAGGCGCAATCAGTAGTCGTCCTGCGTTGTCCATCTGACACTCACTGGCATGTCCCAATAACAACCGCTGTACGCGGCGCTCTTGCGGATTCATGCTCGACAGTCGCGACAGCTTTTGCTCAATAATTTCCCATTCGGGTAAAGGGTAAAGCAGCAGGCAGGGGGAGTTGATGTCAATGGTGCAAACCATTTGACCCGAAGCGTTCTCAATCAGCTGGTCGCGGTATCGGGTTGGTACCGATAAGCGCCCTTTGCTGTCGAGATTGACTAACGTAGCTCCACGGAACATGCCAGCCTCACCCCTCCTCACCACTTTAACCCACAAATTCCCACCTAAAGGAGTTTACGGAGCGATGGAAAAGCTTGTCAAGCCAGGACTCTCTCTATACGGACCCGAAAGCCCTCTATTTACAGAGATAAACAGACCTGGTTAATAACTGCACAACTGGCGAGGCAAAATTAACGTTATGAATATTTGTAAGAAAAAAACCGAATATGCACACTAGCGTTAAAGCTCACTCAATATCATCGCAAGGAAATATAAAGTGTCAGTTTGCGACGCGGGCAGCATTTTAAGACATATTGCCAGGGGATAACAGCGCCAGATTCATCGCGGCAACGTGAGCGTTCAACGGCGGGCAGGCTAGCCAGAAGGGAGAGAGAAAAAACGTTTGAATATTCATCACCCGAAGCAGGTTTGTAACAAAACAATACAAAATTAGCCTTTTAAAAACGTATCAGTATTCTTTTAAAGGCAATTTAAACGCTCAAACGAATTAAGAATAATAGCAGGCTATGATTCCTAAGGAATTATCCTAATTTTAATGCGGGCATTAAGGTAACCATTAATTCTGTGAAAGGGGGCTGTTTTTACGCCCCCAGGAAATGATTAATGACGGCTTAAAATGCCACGACGATAAAGATTACGTTTGATGCGGGTAAGGCCAGGCTTTGGTTTGCGGGGCTCATCCAGGCTCGCCAGCACAATCTCCAGCACGCGTTCAGCCACGTCGCGGTGGCGCTGAGCCACGGCCAGTACCGGGCACTGCAGGAAATCGAGCAGTTCGTTATCACCAAACGTTGCGATGGCCAGATCCGATGGCAACTTCCCGTCACGACGCAGCGTCACATCCATCACCCCCTGCAGCAGCGCAAATGAGGTCGTGAACAACGCCTGAGGCATCGGATGCGTTTCGAGCCATTTTTCGAACAATTGTGCAGCGGCTTCGCGTTCATAGCTGTTGGCATAGAGATAGTGAACCTCGCGCGGATCCTCTTTCCAGGCAGTCCTGAAACCTTGCTCACGCAGGAAGCTCACCGAAAGCTCTGGCAGCGCGCCAAGATACAGCACGGTTTCGGCCGGGAAGGTTCTTAGCTCGGCCGCCAGCATTTCCGCATCATCCTGATCGGCGCCGACGACGCTGGTGAAATGCTCCCGGTCAAGGGCACGGTCGAGTGCGACAATCGGGAACGGATCGTTTGCCCAGCGCTGGTAAAAAGGATGCTCTGGCGGTAATGAGGTTGAAACGATGATGGCATCCACCTGGCGCTGGAGCAGATGCTCAATACAGCGCATCTCGTTGTCGGGCTGGTCTTCAGAACAGGCAATCAGTAATTGATAGCCACGCTGGCGTGCCTGACGTTCGAGATAGTTGGCGATACGGGTGTAGCTGGTGTTTTCCAGGTCTGGGATCACCAGACCAATCGAGCGGGTGCGTCCAGCGCGGAGACCGGCTGCGACAGCATTCGGATGGTAGTTATGCTCACGAACCACCGCCATGACTTTTTCAACGGTCTTATCGCTGACACGATACTGCTTTGCCTTACCGTTAATCACATAGCTGGCCGTAGTTCGTGACACGCCGGCTAACCGGGCGATTTCATCCAGTTTCACAATTGCCCCTTAAAAAAAGAAAAGAGTCCATGGCCCTGTCAAGGTTATGGTTAAATCTTTTAACATCTAAACGCAGAAAAGCCTTCGCGGCAACCGCTTTTATCTGCGTTGTCGGCTGATTACACAAAAAAAAGCCCGGCTTTGGTGACCGGGCAGAAAGAGGCGAACCTTTTTGACAGCTAACGCATGATTTTATCGCCGCGCGAAAGGCCAACCACGCCAGAGCGCGCAACTTCTACAATTTTTGCCACATCCCGCACGGAGGCCAGGAAGGCATCCAGCTTATCACTCGTCCCCGCCAGCTGAACCGTATAAATAGAAGGCGTGACGTCAATAATCTGCCCACGGAAAATATCCGTATTGCGTTTGACCTCTTCACGTCCGTAGCCGCTGGCCTGAATTTTTACCAGCATCACCTCACGCTCAACATAAGCGCCCTGCCCCAGCTCACTCACGCGCAGCACATCAACCAGCTTATGTAGCTGTTTCTCAATCTGCTCAAGCACCTTGGCGTCGCCGACGGTCTGGATCGTCATGCGCGATAGCGTGGGATCGTCCGTCGGCGCAACGGTCAAACTTTCGATGTTGTAACCACGCTGAGCGAATAGCCCGATGACGCGTGACAGTGCGCCAGACTCGTTTTCCAGTAATACAGATAATATCCGGCGCATATCAGGTTCTCTCCGTTTTACTTAACCACATTTCGTCCATACCACCACCGCGAATATGCATCGGGTAAACGTGTTCGGTGCCATCCACAATGACATCCATGAACACGAGGCGGTTGTTTTTCACGTGCTCAAGCGCTTCACCGAGTTTCGTTTCCAGCTCTGCCGGATCGGTCACTCGCATGCCAATATGCCCATAGGCTTCCGCCAGACGGACAAAGTCCGGAAGCGATTTCATATAGGATTGAGAGTGGCGACCGGAATAGATCATATCCTGCCACTGCTTCACCATGCCGAGATAGCCGTTGTTCAGGTTCAGCACCAGGACCGGCAACTCATATTGCAGCGCAGTAGACAGCTCCTGAATATTCATCTGAATGCTGCCATCACCGGTCACACAGACCACGGTTTCATCTGGCAGCGCCAGCTTCACTCCCAGCGCGGCTGGCAGACCGAAGCCCATCGTGCCTAAGCCCCCGGAGTTGATCCAGTGGCGCGGCTTATCGAACGGATAATAGAGTGCAGCAAACATCTGATGCTGGCCGACGTCAGACGTCACATACGCCTCGCCTTTGGTCAGACGCCAGATCGTTTCGATCACCGCCTGCGGCTTAATTTGCTCACTTTGCGTGTCGTACTTCAGACACTGACGCCCACGCCATTGTTCGATCTGCTGCCACCAGTCGCGGATCTCATCCAACGGCTGAGAGACCGTTTCCTGCGCCAGCAGATCCAGCATTTGCTCAAGGACCTGACGCGCATCCCCGACAATAGGCACATCTGCCGGGACCGTTTTCGAAATAGAGGTGGGATCGATATCAATGTGCAACACGGTCGCATTCGGACAGTATTTCGCCAGGTTATTGGTGGTGCGATCGTCAAACCGAACGCCAACAGCAAAGATCACATCCGAGTTATGCATCGTCATGTTGGCTTCATAGGTGCCATGCATACCCAGCATCCCCAACGCCTGACGGTGCGTTGCCGGGAAAGCCCCCAGCCCCATGAGCGACGATGCGACAGGAAGATTTAGCTTTTCAATCAGCTCACGCAGTTGCGTTTCACAGGCGGAGTTAACGGCCCCCCCACCCACATAGACCACCGGTTTTTTCGCTGCCACAAGCGTCTGCAGCGCGCGCTTAATTTGGCCTTTGTGCCCTTGCGTCGTTGGGTTGTAGGAGCGCATGCTCACCGATTCCGGCCAGACATAAGGCAGCTTATTCGCCGGGTTCAGAATATCTTTTGGCAGATCGACCACTACCGGGCCTGGACGCCCGCTTGCTGCCAGCCAGAAGGCTTTTTTCAACACGCCGGGAATGTCTTCGGTTTGCTTAACCAGGAAGCTGTGCTTCACCACGGGGCGTGAAATCCCCACCATGTCGCATTCCTGAAAAGCATCGTAGCCAATCAAGGAGGTCGCAACCTGACCGGAAAGAATGACCAGCGGGATGGAGTCCATATACGCTGTCGCGATACCGGTAATGGCGTTGGTCGCACCAGGCCCAGACGTGACTAATACCACGCCCACTTCACCCGTCGCACGGGCCAGCCCGTCAGCCATATGTACTGCCGCCTGCTCGTGACGAACCAGAACATGGTCAATGCCGCCTACCGTATGAAGCGCATCATAAATATCGAGGACTGCGCCTCCCGGGTAGCCAAACACTTGCTTCACGCCCTGATCGATCAGCGATCGAACGACCATTTCCGCGCCAGACAACATCTCCATGCTTTGCCTCCAGGCTTTTTGTTATAGACAGAAAGCAGAACTCATTTCCGCCCCGTCTTACGATAGGGATTAACCTATCTTATATAATGCAGAGTGATCGTTACCTTAACCGCTCGTTATAAGGCAGGCAATTGGCAAACAAGGCGGGAGAAAGGCCTTCCGGAGCAGAAAAGAGAGTCAGTCAGGAAGGTTATGGTGAATTCATCTGTAATCAGAGGTTGGGATAATGAATCATCGCTTAAAAGTGAGATGATTCAGGAAATCATCTATTTTTGACGGTATGACAACGGCCAGAAAAAAATCATTCAGAACAAAATATCATTAACTTTAAAAATACCAGGATAAACCGCATGCATTAATGCGATTTATCCTGACGCGCTTATCGACGGCAGACGCTGATAAGCAACTCTTCCATCCACTGATGCCCTTTATCCCGGCCAGCTGCTTCATGCCATGAAAGGTAACAAGTACGGCTATTAAGCTTGAGCGGTAATGGCAAAATTTGCAGATTAAGCTGTTCAGAGAACTCTTCCGCCAGCCAACGCGGGGCAATAGCGACCAGGTGCGTCTGGGATACGACATTTAATACGCTGACCATTGCCATGCCCTGATAAGCAACGCTCGCCTGTTTATCCGCAGTGTCATACCACGGCAGGCTAAATGAAGCATACCTGTCGAGGGCGACAACGGCATGTTGTTCATTATAGACATCGTTTTCACGCAGAGGAGCATCCATTCTCGGGTGTTTTTTACTGGCGACCAGGACCATTTCATCTTTAAATAGCGGTACACAGGAAAACTCCGGGCGACGGAACTCTTCGTATCCTAAGACAAACTCCGTTTCCTGATAACGAAGCTGGTGCTCAGTGTTCTGATTTAATGAAGACTTAAAAACCAGATGAATATTTGGCGCAATTGTTTCAACTTTATTATATATGATTGAGGTCAAATAATTGTCTAGCGGGCTGCAAACGCATAAATGGAATACTCGCTCGCTACTTAAGGGTTCAAAGCCTGACCCAGGCAGTTCATTTTGTACCAGTTGCAGCGCCTGACGAATAGAGCCAAACAGTTGAAATGCGCGGGCGGTGGGTTGGATCCCTCTCCCGTAACGCACGAACAATTCGTCGTTAAACATCAACTTAAGTCTGGCCACCGCATTACTTACCGCAGGTTGAGACATGCCAAGGGATTGAGCTGCTCGTGTGATATTCTGCTCCTGCATTACCGCGTCAAAAACGGTTAACAGATTGAGATCCACAGTGCGTAACTGAGGTTTAACCCCGTCATAAACCTGAGGTTGATTAATATTATTTAATGGCATTTCTGACTCCACTGTCACGCTAAACTCCCTCTGCCAAAGCATTGTAATAAGTTCGAAAAATATGATTTACCATGCATATACGACCAGCGAAAGAGAATTATTAAAAATTCGGAAAATATAAAGGCAAACCCATCAATAGAGTACAGATGCATCTCATTGAAGCAGGGATAAAAAACAACGTGTATTGATATCAATTACATTAGGATTGGCATGAAACCATAGTTCATATGAATAAACAATCACCCCTCAGATTAATAATAACTTAAGTTTTATTAAACTATTAACGCCAACACCGCTGAATTAGTTAACAAACTTCTATCAATACGCCCAACGCATTCGTGTCCGAATCATTCACCACGCGCATAAATTAATGAAATAACACATATTTCAATCCCAGAAGCGATGACAAACAAAGTATGTTCAATTGATACTAAATATATTGAAATTATTCCGGTGATAAATTTCAAGTCCAAAAATAGACAATTAAAGAGGTCGTAAACGAGAAGACCAGCACAATTAGCTAAATGCAATAATCAGTACGATCGTGCCAGCAGGTGTAAATTTGTCACCAAGGGTTGACATGAACAGTCGTATCCAGTACCACTAAAAGCATATTGAATTTAACGGAGCACGATTCATGACACGCATCATTCGTTTCACCGGTCTACTACTACTAAACGCATCCACTGTGCGCGGTAGACTGGCGGGCGAAATTCAGCGTTGAATCGTCACCAGTAAGACTAAAAACCCGCGCCACTGCGCGGGTTTTTTTATGCTCGTAGCAAGGCGCCCTAAGACTGACAAGGACCTAACCCATGAGCCAGCAAGTCATTATTTTCGATACCACTTTACGTGACGGTGAACAGGCATTACAGGCGAGCCTGAGTGTAAAAGAGAAACTGCAGATTGCGCTGGCTCTCGAACGTATGGGCGTCGACGTGATGGAAGTGGGTTTCCCCGTCTCTTCACCGGGTGATTTTGAATCTGTACAAACCATTGCGCGCACCATTAAAAACAGCCGCGTATGTGGCCTGGCTCGCTGCGTAGAGAAAGACATTGACGTTGCTGCCGAGTCGCTGAAAGTGGCTGAAGCCTTCCGTATCCACACCTTTATTGCGACCTCGCCTATGCACATCGCAACCAAATTGCGCAGCACGCTGGATGAGGTTATCGAACGTGCGGTGTATATGGTCAAGCGCGCACGTAACTATACGGATGACGTTGAATTCTCCTGTGAAGATGCGGGCCGTACGCCAATCGAGGATTTGGCGCGCGTCGTCGAAGCCGCGATCAATGCGGGCGCAAAAACCATCAACATCCCGGACACAGTCGGCTACACCCTGCCGTTTGAGTTCTCCAACATCATCACCGGCCTGTATGACCGCGTACCAAATATTGATAAAGCGATTATCTCAGTTCACACCCATGATGATTTGGGCCTGGCCGTGGGGAATGCCATCGCGGCCGTTCATGCCGGTGCGCGTCAGGTAGAAGGCGCGATGAACGGTATCGGTGAACGTGCAGGTAACTGTTCGCTGGAAGAAGTGATCATGGCGATCAAGGTGCGCAAGGACATTATGAATGTGAATACGCGCATTAATCACAATGAAATCTGGCGCACCAGCCAGACCGTCAGTCAGATCTGCAACATGCCGATTCCGGCCAACAAAGCGATTGTCGGCACCGGTGCCTTCGCGCACTCCTCCGGTATTCACCAGGATGGCGTGCTGAAGAACCGTGAAAACTACGAAATCATGACCCCGGAATCCATCGGCCTGAACCAGGTGCAGCTGAACCTGACCTCTCGCTCTGGCCGTGCCGCGGTTAAGCACCGCATGGAAGAGATGGGTTATCAGGACAGCGATTACAACATGGATCAGCTGTACGACGCATTCCTGAAGCTGGCCGACAAAAAAGGTCAGGTGTTCGACTATGACCTGGAAGCGCTGGCCTTTATTAACAAGCAGCAGGAAGAGCCTGAGCACTTCCGTCTGGATTACTTCAACGTGCAGTCCGGCTCCAGCGACATCGCCACCGCCTCGGTCAAACTGGCCTGCGGTGATGAAATTAAAGCAGAGGCCGCTAACGGTAACGGCCCCGTCGATGCCATCTACCAGGCGATTAACCGCGTCACCGAGTACGACGTTGAGCTGGTGAAATATGACCTGACGGCTAAAGGGCACGGTAAAGACGCGCTGGGTCAGGTTGATATCGTGGTGAATTACAACGGCCGACGCTTCCACGGCGTGGGCCTGGCGACCGATATCGTTGAATCCTCCGCGAAAGCGATGGTGCATGTTCTGAACAACATCTGGCGCGCCGCCGAAGTCGAAAAAGAGTTGCAACGCAAAGCTCAGAATAAAGAGAACAACAAGGAAACCGTGTAATGTCGAAGAATTACCATATTGCTGTGTTACCGGGCGACGGTATTGGTCCGGAAGTGATGGCACAGGCGCTGAAAGTTCTGGAAGCCGTTCGCGCGCGTTTTGCGATGAAAATTACCACCAGCCACTACGACGTGGGCGGTATTGCGATTGATAACCACGGTACGCCACTGCCGAAAGCGACCGTGGAAGGCTGCGAAAATGCCGATGCCGTGCTGTTTGGTTCCGTCGGCGGCCCGAAATGGGAACACCTGCCGCCCGCAGAGCAGCCAGAGCGCGGCGCGCTGCTGCCGCTGCGTAAACATTTCAAGCTCTTCAGCAACCTGCGTCCGGCGAAGCTGTATCAGGGTCTGGAAGAATTCTGCCCACTGCGTGCTGATATTGCCGCCAACGGTTTTGATATTCTGTGCGTGCGTGAACTGACCGGTGGTATCTATTTCGGTCAGCCAAAAGGACGCGAAGGCAGCGGCCAGCATGAAAAAGCGTTTGATACCGAGGTGTATCACCGTTTCGAAATTGAACGTATTGCCCATATCGCGTTTGAGTCTGCGCGCAAGCGCCGCCATAAAGTGACCTCTATTGATAAAGCGAACGTGCTGCAGTCTTCCCTTTTGTGGCGCGAAATCGTCAGCGAAGTCGCTAAGCAGTACCCGGACGTTGAGCTGTCGCACATGTACATCGACAACGCGACCATGCAGCTGATTAAAGATCCGTCCCAGTTTGACGTGCTGCTGTGCTCCAACCTGTTCGGCGATATCCTCTCTGACGAGTGCGCGATGATCACCGGCTCCATGGGGATGCTGCCATCCGCAAGCCTGAATGAAGAAGGCTTTGGCCTGTACGAGCCTGCGGGCGGCTCCGCACCGGATATCGCAGGCAAAAACATTGCCAACCCGATTGCGCAGATCCTCTCCCTGGCCCTGCTGTTGCGCTACAGTCTGGATGCAGGCGATGCAGCAACCGCAATTGAAAACGCCATTAACCGGGCGTTAGAAGAAGGCGTCCGTACCGGTGATTTGGCACGCGGCACGGCAGCAGTCAGTACCGATGAAATGGGCGACATTATTGCCCGCTATGTCGCTGAAGGGGTGTAATCATGGCTAAGACGTTATATGAAAAGTTGTTTGATGCGCACGTTGTCTACGAGGCGCCAAACGAAACCCCGCTGCTGTACATTGACCGCCACCTGGTGCACGAAGTGACCTCACCTCAGGCATTTGACGGCCTGCGCGCGCACAAGCGCCCGGTACGTCAGCCGGGTAAAACCTTCGCGACGATGGATCACAACGTTTCCACACAGACCAAAGACATTAATGCCTCAGGTGAGATGGCCCGCATTCAGATGCAGGAACTGATTAAGAACTGCAACGAGTTTGGCGTTGAGCTGTACGACCTGAACCATCCCTATCAGGGCATCGTCCACGTGATGGGGCCAGAACAGGGGATTACCCTGCCGGGCATGACCATTGTGTGCGGTGACTCCCATACCGCGACCCACGGCGCGTTTGGCGCGCTGGCGTTCGGGATTGGCACTTCCGAAGTGGAACATGTTCTGGCAACGCAGACCCTGAAGCAGGGTCGCGCCAAGACCATGAAGATTGAGGTAAAAGGTAAAGCCGCGCCGGGCATCACCGCGAAAGACATCGTGCTGGCGATCATCGGCAAAACCGGCAGCGCTGGCGGTACCGGCCACGTTGTTGAGTTCTGCGGTGAAGCCATTCAGGCGCTGAGCATGGAAGGGCGTATGACCCTGTGCAACATGGCCATTGAAATGGGCGCCAAAGCCGGTCTGGTCGCGCCGGACGAAACCACATTCAACTACGTCAAGGGCCGTCTGCACGCGCCAAAAGAACAGAATTATGTCGATGCCGTCAAATACTGGAAAACCCTGAAAACCGACGACGGTGCGAGCTTTGATACCGTTGTCACGCTGCAGGCAGAAGAGATTGCGCCGCAGGTTACCTGGGGCACCAACCCGGGTCAGGTGATTTCCGTCAACGACAGCATCCCCGATCCGGCGTCTTTCGCCGATCCGGTCGAGCGCGCCAGTGCGGAAAAAGCGCTGGCCTATATGGGGCTGAAACCTGGCGTTCCGTTGACCGACGTAACCATTGATAAAGTCTTTATTGGTTCCTGCACCAACTCCCGTATCGAAGATTTGCGTGCCGCCGCCGAGATTGCCAAAGGCCGCAAAGTGGCACCAGGCGTGCAGGCGCTGGTGGTTCCAGGCTCCGGTCCGGTGAAGGCGCAGGCGGAAGCAGAAGGTCTGGATAAGATCTTCATTGAAGCAGGCTTCGAATGGCGTCTACCTGGCTGCTCCATGTGTCTGGCGATGAACAACGACCGCCTGAATCCGGGCGAGCGCTGCGCATCCACCAGCAACCGTAACTTTGAAGGCCGTCAGGGCCGAGGTGGGCGCACCCATCTGGTCAGCCCGGCAATGGCCGCCGCTGCGGCAGTTACCGGTCATTTCGCCGATATTCGCAGCCTCAAATAAGGAGACAATCATGGCAGAGAAATTTACCCAACATACAGGCCGGGTTGTCCCGCTGGACGCCGCTAACGTCGATACTGATGCGATCATTCCTAAGCAGTTTTTACAGAAAGTAACGCGTACCGGTTTTGGTGCACACCTGTTCAACGACTGGCGTTTCCTGGACGATAAGGGCGAAGTACCTAATCCGGAATTCGTGCTGAATTTTCCGGAATACAAAGGCGCCTCCATTTTGCTGGCGCGGGAAAACTTTGGCTGCGGTTCATCCCGTGAACATGCGCCGTGGGCGCTCACGGACTACGGCTTTAAAGTGGTCATAGCCCCGAGCTTCGCGGATATCTTCTACGGCAACAGCTTCAACAACCAGTTACTGCCGGTCACGCTGAGCGATGAACAGGTCGATGAGCTGTTTGCGCTGGTGCAGGCAAATCCGGGCATATCGTTTGAAGTTGATCTGGAAGCGGAAGTGGTGAAAGCCGGGGATAAGACCTACAGCTTCAGCATTGATGCGTTCCGCCGTCACTGCATGCTGAACGGTCTCGACAGCATTGGTTTAACTCTCCAGCACGAAGACGCTATCTCAGCGTACGAGAAAAAACAGCCTGCGTTTATGGGCTAAAGGCAATGGCCCGCAGGGTGCGGGCCATTGATAAGGGTGCGTTGAGGCTCAACCACTCTGGAGAGGCGGGGAAATTTCCCCGCCAATACCGCTAACGTTTTGCTTCGTAAGCCAACACTGCCGCCAGCTCTGTTTTCTCCTGTCTGAAGTGCAGCTCGCACAGCGAGTCACGCACCATCCAGGTGAAGATCAACAGCGTCGTACAGATCAGAAACAAACCTAACAGCAGAGTACGTTTTGGCATTCCAGCCTCCTTATTGCTTTTCGGCAATGAAGAGACTAACCTCGCAATGTTGGTTGTGAAGTTGGTCTCCCCATCAGTTTTTTTGATGTGGGACTCTCCACTGTTTGCCTCTTGCGAAAGCCTGAGGCAAACAGCCTCAAGCACCCGCCACGCACTCTATTCTCCTTCCAGGTACCTGTCAGAAAGTCGTTTCATTTCGTGAAGCCGCCTTCCAGAATCAGACATCCTTAATCCGGCAAGTCAGCCCAAGCGTAACCACCGAAATCGCGGCAATCATCCAGTAAACTGAGCCATGCCCGTAACTTTGCGCCAGCGCCCCCTGAATCACCCCTGCCAGAATAACGCCCGTTGAAATGCTGTTGGTGAAAAGCGTGGTTGCAGAGCCAGCGCGGCCCGGCATTAAATCCTGGAACCAGAGCATGCCGATCCCGGCAACAATCCCAATAAACACGGCGTTAAACAGCTGAAGCGCCAGCAATGCTTCACGTGAATGGAAAAGAATCAGCCCCGCGTAGAACAGCACCCCGGCCGCCACGGCGACAATCATCATCCGACGCTTTCCGAAGCGCTTAACGTAGTATCCCGCCAGAATCATTGCCGGAATCTCCAGCCCGGCGGCGGTCCCCATGAGGATCCCCGCGAGCTTGTCCGGTAAACCCAGATCGCTGCTGATCCACAGCGGCATATCAATGATATACATGGTGTTGCAGGTCCACATCAGCGTGGAGGCAATAAACAGCATGCGGACGTTTTTGTCCTGCCAGCCGCTCACCTGGGTGACTGGTGTATCCATCGTCTGTTCGACACGCGCCACAGACGGCAGCGCGAAGGCAATCAATGCCAGACTGATGACAAAAATCCCGGCGGCAATGGAGAACATGGTGGTGAAGCCGTAGTTCAATGCCAGCATGAAGGCCAGCGGCGGTCCAATGACCCACGCCAGCGAGAGCTGCGCGCGCATCACAGAGCTAAACATCACCACTTCCCGCGCCGAGCTATCGGCATATTCGCGCGCCAGCGCGAACAGCTGCGGCATGGCAGTGTTCGCCAGTGACGCCAGCAGCACGCCGCAGGTAATGAGGGTCAAATAATGACGGTTAAAGGCAAACAGCAGCGCGTTGCCTACGGCCATCACACAGCAAAAGAGGATCAGCTTGCGCCTGTCACCCTGACTGTCGGATCGTTTTGCCAGCCACAGGCTGACCAGGATCCCGGCAATGGCGTTGACGGTATAAAACAGCCCCACCCAAAACGGCTGCGCCCCCACCTCGCGGCTGAGAAACAGGCTCAGCGTAGGTGCCTGAAGCGCCCCCGCCACGCCCATCATAAAGGCGACCAGCATAAAAGCGGCATACACGCCGTTCAGGCGTCGCCCCATCGTCATCAACCACAGCATGCGCAAGTCCTTGTGAAAGCGAATCGAAATTGGGTGAAATAGTAAACGAAAAAAGCCAGCAAAAACATTTTGCTGGCGGGTGATTAGCACCAATACTCAGTCACACATGATCGAGGCGAGTTAGCGAGAAGAGGTCGGTTTCGTAACGTCCCACTGCATCAATTCTTCTAACGTTTTCAGCCGTTGCTCTGCACACTGGCGGGCCAGCCAGGACAATCCTTTTGTCGCTGAAAAGTACTGCTGATAAAACTGACGTGCGGTAGACCTCTTCATAATTTACCTCCTCACTTCATCGGAAAGAATTATTGTCCTAATATAGGGATTAATAAATTGCTGGTTTTTTGTCAGGAGTTCCCCTTTTATGCCTTCTGGTCGTCTGCAACAACAATTTATCCGCCTCTGGCAGTGCTGTGAGGGGCAATCGCAGGAGACCACGCTGAACGAGCTGGCTGACCTGCTCAACTGTTCGCGCCGACACATGCGCACGCTGCTCAACACCATGCAGCAGCAGGGCTGGCTAAACTGGGAAGCCGAAGCGGGACGCGGCAAGCGCTCGCGCCTGACGTTCCTCTACACCGGCCTGGCGCTGCAGCAGCAGCGGGCGGAAGACCTGCTGGAGCAGGACCGCATCGAGCAGCTGGTACAGCTGGTGGGCGACAAAGCCGCCGTGCGCCAGATGCTGGTTTCCCATCTGGGGCGCAGCTTTCGTCAGGGCCGCCATATTCTGCGGGTGCTTTACTACCGTCCAATGAAAAATCTGTTGCCCGGCACGGCGTTACGGCGATCTGAAACCCATATGGCCCGGCAAATCTTCAGCGGGCTGACGCGGATAAATGAGGAAAACGGGGAACTGGAAGCCGATATCGCGCACCACTGGCAGCAACTCTCTTCACTTCACTGGCGCTTCTTTTTACGCCCCGGCATCCATTTTCATCATGGCCGCGAGCTGGAAATGAGCGACGTCATCTCTTCTCTGGAACGCGCCCGCAAGCTCCCCCTCTACTCACATATTTCGCGCGTCCACTCCCCTACGGCGTGGACGCTGGATATTGAACTGTCGCAGCAGGATAAGTGGCTCCCCTGGCTGCTGGGCTATGTGCCGTCGATGATTTTGCCCGGCGAGTGGGAATCGCTGAATAATTTCGCCAGCCAGCCAATTGGTACCGGCCCTTATGCCGTCTCCCGAAACAACAGCAACCAGCTGAAGATCCGCGCCTTTGATGACTATTTTGGCTATCGGGCGCTGATCGACGAAGTGAACGTGTGGGTATTACCGGACCTCAATGAAGAGCTGAGCGCAGGGCTGACGCTGGAAGGGCCGACGACAGGGGAAAAGGCCGTCGAGAGCCGCCTTGAAGAGGGCTGTTATTATCTGCTGTTTGACCGCCGCACCCATCGCGGCGCAAATCCTCAGGTGCGTGAGTGGATCAGCCACATTCTGGCCCCCGCGAATCTGATTTATCATGCCGACGTTCAGTATCAGGCCTGGTGGTTCCCGGCCTACGGCCTGCTTCCACGCTGGCACCACGCTCGTCCAGCGCGTAGCGAAAAGCCCGCAGGGCTGGAGTCCATCACCCTGACCTACTACCGCGAGCATGTGGAGCATCGTTTTATCGCCAGAATCATGACCCGACTGCTGGCGGCCGAAGGGGTAACGCTGGAGGTCAAAGAAGTTGACTATGACGAATGGCACCAGGGAGATATCACCAGTGATATCTGGCTGAACAGCGCCAACTTCACCCTGCCGCTCGATTTCTCGCTCTTCTCGCACCTGTATGAAGTCCCGCTGATCCAGCACTGCATCGATCGAGACTGGCAGCAGGACGCCGCCTTGTGGCGCGCGGGCGAGATGAATTTAGCCACGTGGTGCCAGGCGTTACTTGCCGAACAGGCGATCGTGCCGCTGATCCACCACTGGCTGATGATCCAGGGACAGCGCAGCATGCGCGGCCTGCGGATGAATACCCTGGGCTGGTTTGATTTTAAATCCGCCTGGTTTGCACCGCCGGAGCCATAACGCTTTCGTAATATTCACCAAATCATTACAATAGCGCCGTTCTCAACGGGGTGCTGCATCACTGATGTGCGCTGAGATAATACCCGTCGAACCTGATCCGGATAACGCCGGCGAAGGGATTTGAGGCTGTCGCTCAAAATCCTTTGCCACTCAACTTTGAGGTGCAAAGTGTTAAAAAAAGTTCTCCCCCTGCTGGCGCTGTTTGCGCTGCCTGCTTTTGCGAAGCCCGTCCTGACGGTCTACACCTATGACTCCTTCTCTGCCGACTGGGGCCCTGGCCCGGTAGTCAAAAAAGCCTTTGAAGCCGACTGCAACTGCGAGCTGAAGTTCGTCGCGCTGGAAGATGGCGTGTCGCTGCTCAACCGCCTGCGTATGGAAGGGAAAAACAGCAAGGCTGACGTAGTGCTCGGGCTGGATAACAACCTGCTGGACGCCGCCTCGCAAACCAGACTGTTTGCCAAAAGCGGCGTCGCGTCAAATGCCGTTAACGTGCCTGGCGGCTGGAAAAACGACACCTTCGTGCCGTTCGATTACGGCTACTTTGCTTTTGTTTATGACAAAAATAAGCTGAAAAACCCGCCTAAAAGCCTGAAAGAGCTGGTCGAGAGCGAGCAGAAGTGGCGCGTGATTTATGAAGATCCGCGTACCAGTACGCCGGGGCTGGGCCTGCTGCTGTGGATGCAAAAGGTCTATGGCGATAAAGCGCCGGAAGCGTGGCAAAAACTGGCCGCCAAAACCGTCACCGTGACTAAAGGCTGGAGCGAAGCCTATGGCCTGTTCCTGAAAGGTGAAAGCGATCTGGTGCTGAGCTATACCACCTCTCCGGCCTACCACATCATTGCCGAGAGGAAAGACAACTACGCCGCGGCGAATTTTGCTGAAGGTCACTACCTGCAGGTAGAAGTGGCAGCACGTACCGCTGCCAGCAAACAGCCGGAACTGGCTGAAAAGTTCCTGAAATTTATGGTTTCACCCGCGTTCCAGAACGCCATTCCCGCGGGCAACTGGATGTATCCGGTCACTCACGTTGCGCTGCCAGCAGGTTTCGATCGGTTGACCAAACCAACAACCTCGCTGGAGTTTACGCCGCAGCAGGTCGCCGCGCAGCGTGCCGCATGGGTAAGTGAATGGCAACGCGCCGTCAGCCGTTGATTCCCGGCTGGTTAATCCCCGGTCTGCTCGCCGCCCTGCTGATGGTGGCGGTCAGCCTGGGGGCATTCCTTGCACTGTGGTTTAACGCGCCGGAGAGTGACCTGCTCGCCCTCTGGCACGATAGCTACCTCTGGCACGTGATCCGGTTCTCCTTCTGGCAGGCGTTTCTTTCTGCCCTGCTCTCGGTGATCCCGGCCATTTTTCTTGCGCGAGCACTGTATCGGCGGCGTTTTCCCGGCAGGCAGGCGCTGCTGCGCCTGTGCGCCATGACGCTGATCCTGCCGGTGCTGGTAGCCGTATTTGGCATCCTGAGCGTGTATGGCCGTCAGGGCTGGCTGGCCTCGCTCTTTGCGTTTTCAGGGCTAGAGTGGACCTTCTCCCCCTACGGGCTGAAGGGCATTCTGCTCGCGCACGTCTTTTTCAATATGCCGATGGCGACGCGCCTCTTTTTGCAGGCGCTGGAAAACATACCCGGCGAACAGCGCCAGATTGCCGCCCAGCTTGGCATGCGCGGCGTGTCTTTCTTCCGCTTCGTGGAATGGCCGTGGCTGCGCCGCCAGATCCCGCCCGTGGCGGCATTAATCTTCATGCTCTGCTTTGCCAGCTTTGCCACCGTGCTGTCTCTCGGCGGCGGGCCGCAGGCCACCACCATCGAGCTGGCGATCTACCAGGCGCTGAGTTACGACTACGATCCGGGCCGCGCCGCGCTGTTGGCGATGGTGCAGATGATTTGCTGTCTCGCACTGGTGCTACTCAGCCAGCGGCTGAGTAAAACCCTTCCTCCCGGCAGTAATCAGATAGCAGGCTGGCGCGATCCGCAGGATAGTCTGCACAGCCGCGTCATCGATTTTATCCTGATTGCGCTGGCGCTCCTGCTACTGCTGCCGCCGCTTCTGGCCGTTATCGTTGACGGACTGAACCTCACTCTTGTGTCCGTGTTGCAACAGCCCGTGCTCTGGCAGGCAACCTGGACCTCTGTACGCATAGCGCTGGCTGCCGGGCTGCTGTGCGTCATGCTGACCATGATGCTACTGTGGAGCAGCCGCGAACTCTACGCGCGTCAGGCCCGTAAGGCCGGGCAAATGCTGGAGCTGACAGGCATGTTGATTCTGGCGATGCCGGGCATCGTGCTCGCGACGGGCTTCTTCCTGCTGTTCAACAGCACCATCGGCCTGCCGGAAAGCGCCGACGGCATTGTGATTTTCACCAACGCACTGATGGCTATTCCTTACGCCCTCAAAGTGCTGGAAAACCCGATGCGCGACGTGAACAGCCGCTACGGTTTGCTGTGTCAGTCGCTGGGCATGCAGGGCTGGCAGCGGCTGAAAGTGGTGGAACTCCGCGCCCTGAAACGTCCGCTCGCCCAGTCGCTGGCCTTTGCCTGCGTGCTGTCGATTGGGGATTTTGGCGTGGTGGCGCTCTTCGGTAATGAAGACTTCCGCACCCTGCCGTTCTGGCTTTACCAGCAAATTGGCTCCTACCGCAGCCAGGATGGGGCCGTCACGGCACTCTTACTGCTGCTGCTGTGCTTTGCGTTATTCACCGTTATCGAAAAACTTCCGGGGCGTGATGTTAGAACTGACTGATGTAACCTGGCTTTATCAGCATCTGCCGATGCGCTTCACACTCTCCGTGCGTCAGGGGGAGATGATCGCCGTACTTGGCCCAAGCGGCGCGGGGAAAAGTACGCTGCTTAATTTGATTGCCGGTTTTCTGCCACCGGCGAGCGGATCGATAGTGATTGAAAACCGGGACCATACCCGAACTCCGCCGGCAAAACGTCCGGTCTCGATGCTGTTTCAGGAAAACAACCTCTTTAACCATCTGACGGTGCGACAAAACATCGCGCTGGGGATGCATCCGGGACTCAAGCTGAACGACGCCCAGCGCCAAAAGCTGGAGAGTATTGCCGCGCAAATGGGGATCGCCGGGTTCATCGACAGGCTGCCGGGTGAGCTTTCCGGCGGCCAGCGTCAGCGCGTGGCGCTGGCACGCTGTCTGGTGCGCGCGCAGCCGGTGCTGCTGCTGGATGAACCCTTCTCTGCGCTCGATCCTGCGCTGCGTCAGGAGATGCTCGCCCTGGTGCAGGACGTCTGCCAGCGCCAGCAACTGACGATGCTGATGGTGTCGCACAGTATTGAGGATGCCGCGCGGATTGCGCCGCGATCGGTGGTCATTGCCGAAGGGCGTATTTTGTGGGATGGAAAAACAGAAGAACTGCTGAGTGGTAAAGCGGGGGCGTCTTCGCTGCTGGGCATTCGTGCGGT
>NZ_GL890774.1:170676-213061 GCF_000211415.1 Enterobacter mori LMG 25706
CCCTGGCCCTCTCCCACAGGGAGAGGGTACAAACATCAAAAACGGCAACCCGTTGCCGTTTTGCTTCTACCTTGTGCGCTCTGATGCCCTCTCCCACCGGGAGAGGGAAAACATCTTAACGGCTCACCACTTTTAATAAAATCTCGCCATACACCGGCATCAGCGGGTGGCGGATCAGCGCCACCAGCGCCACGACAGCCACACCCAGCGTCAGCGGGGCCAGCCAGAGCAGGCGAGTGCGCGGGAGATAACGCGTCAGGCGATCGACGTTGGCTTTCGCGCTGCGCCAAAGCCGCCAGCAGAGCCAGACCGCCAGCCACAGCAGTACCGCCGTGCCCAGCAGCAGCCACTTAAACTCGCCGCTTTGCATTCCGTCAGGAATATCAATTGCCGCTCCGGCCAGGATGCCGGGCAGGAAGTAAAACGGCGGCCAGAAGACACAGCCGATAATGTTCGGCACCACGAATTTCGCAACGGGCAGATCCAGCATCCCCGCCACCATTGGCACCAGCGGACGCGTTGGCCCGACAAAGCGGCCGACGAGGATGGTGAACATGCTGTGCTGATGCAGCGCGTGCTCGGTTTTATCCAGCAGCGCCTTGTTCTTTTTCATAAATGACCAACGGTGCAGCGGCTTTTTAAAGCGCCAGCCCAGCCAGAAGGAGATCCAGTCGCCCAGCAAACAGCCGACGATACCGGCCATCCATGCCTGCCAGAAATTAACCTCACCGCTGCCGATAAGTGCGCCAAGCCCCGCCATCATCACGGTGCCGGGCAGGATCAGCCCAACCAGCGCCAGCGATTCCAGAAACGCCACCAGCGCCACGGCGATGAGCGAGTACATAACGGACTGGGTAATAAAGTGTTCCAGCAATGCCTGCATAACTATTCCGGTCAGAAAACGAATCAGCGATTCTGCTTAGCGCCCCGCACCGCGTCAAGGCATCAATTGTCTGAATAGTTTACAAGATGCTCCTGAAGTTCACCTGAATGTTTACCGTTTATTCACATCCCGCACGGAATTCGCTCGGGCTGGCCCCGGTGCATTTTTTAAATACGCGAGAGAAATAGAGCTGATCTTCGAAGCCCACGTTGCGCCCCCCGGTGGCAATAGGCATTCGGGTGGTGCTGAGTAGCAGCTTCGCCTGGCTGATGCGCTGATCTTCGCGCCAGCTCAGCACGCTCACGCCAAGCTGCTGGCGGAACAGATGCGACAGGCGCGAAGGCGACAGGCAAACGTGCTGGGCGACGCTGGCAATATCAAACTGGCTGTCGGCCAGATGATCACTGATGTACTGGCAGGCGTCGCGGACGCGGTTATCCAGCGGCGGGTTAAGCGATTCATTGATCGCTTCCATCCGGCGCAGCAGCACCTGTTCAAGCAGGTTAATCGCCAGCAGTTCGGCGTAGCGTCCGCCCGCCTGTCCCGCCTCAATAATCTGGGCAAACAGCTCGCGAAACTGCGACAGATGCGCCTCATCCGGGCGATAAAAGCCGGTATGCGCAAAAATGGCGGGCCACGAAAGCCCCTCCTGCCAATAGGCGCGCGGGCGGAAGTAGACCCACTGGTGATACCACTCTTTGGCATCCGGGTGGCGGCCGTAGTGGTGGATCTCCCCAGGCGGGAACAGCAGCATATCGCCGGGGCGGCAGATAAACTGCTGATCGCCGTTTTTGATGACCCCTTCACCGCGCACGGTGAGGTTCAAAATATACCCTTTCATTCCGAGCGGTCGGTCGACATAGAAATCGAGATAGCCCTCAGCCTCAATGGGCGTCAACCCTGCCACCAGGTGAGCATTAAACGAGTAGCCCGGCAGCAGGGGATCATTTTGCGGTTCAGCCATAATTTCAATACTCCCAACGGTCCTGAAGGAAACCAATTGTCCATATCGTTAAAAGCAGTATAAAAATGGCCCGCAAAAAGATCCAAAAAGCATTATGTCTCTTTTACGTCCGCCATGTTTCAGCCTTTCTCTCTGATTTCTCCGCCAGTATGAGCAGATAAGCAGTAACAAAAGTGTCTATAAGCGCGGCAGAAATGTCCACATTGAATATTTGCACGGCGTCACACTTTCAATCGTAACAGCAATTTAGTCCATAAGATTAGCGGATCCTGCCTGACGATTTTCGCCCCCAGTCTCTAATGTTCTTCCATACCTGTTTTTTGATGGAGCAACACCATGGCAATTGCGATTGGCCTCGATTTTGGCAGCGATTCGGTTCGCGCGCTGGCAGTGGACTGTACGTCCGGCCAGGAGATAGCAACCAGCGTTGAGTGGTACCCGCGCTGGCAAGAGGGGCGCTACTGCGATGCGCCAAACAACCAGTTCCGCCACCACCCGCGTGACTATATCGAGTCGATGGAAGCGGCAATCAAAACCGTCCTGGCTGAACTGACGGACGCCCAGCGGGCGGAGATTGTCGGGATTGGCGTCGACAGCACCGGCTCAACGCCTGCCCCGGTGGATGCCGAAGGCCGCGTGCTGGCGCTGCGCCCGGAGTTCGCCGACAACCCGAACGCCATGTTCGTGCTGTGGAAAGACCACACCGCCGTGGAAGAGGCTGAAGCCATCACGCGCCTGTGCCATCAGCCAGGCAAAACCGACTACTCGCGCTACATCGGCGGGATTTATTCCAGTGAATGGTTCTGGGCCAAGATCCTCCACGTTCCCCGCGCCGACGCCTCCGTTGCGCCGGCAGCCGCATCGTGGATTGAGCTGTGCGACTGGGTGCCTGCCCTGCTCTCCGGCACCACGCGTCCACAGGATATCCGCCGCGGCCGCTGCAGCGCCGGGCATAAATCGTTATGGCATGAAAGCTGGGGCGGCCTGCCTCCAGCCGCGTTCTTCGATGAGCTCGACCCGATTATCAACAAGAACCTGACATATCCGCTGTTTACCGACACCTTTACCGCCGATATTCCGGTCGGCACGCTCTGCGAAGAGTGGGCGAAACGTCTGGGCCTGCCGCAGAACGTGGCGATCTCCGGCGGTGCCTTTGACTGCCATATGGGCGCCGTGGGCGCAGGTGCACAGCCTAATACGCTGGTGAAAGTTATCGGCACCTCCACCTGCGACATTCTGACGGCGGATAAAGCCACCGTCGGCGACCGCGCGGTGAAGGGCATCTGCGGCCAGGTTGACGGCAGCGTGGTGCCGGACTTTATCGGCCTCGAAGCCGGTCAGTCCGCGTTTGGCGATATCTACGCCTGGTTTGGCCGCGTGCTGGGCTGGCCGCTGGACCAGCTGGCGGCGGCGCATCCTGAACTGAAAACCCAGATAGCCGACAGCAAAAAGCAGCTTCTGCCGCAGCTCACCGAAGCCTGGGCGAAAAATCCCTCACTCGATCACCTCCCGGTGGTGCTGGCCTGGTTTAACGGTCGTCGCACGCCGTTCGCCAACCAGCGTCTGAAAGGGGTGATCGCGGATCTCAACCTGGCAACCGACGCGCCTGCGTTGTTCGGCGGCCTGATTGCCGCAACGGCCTTCGGCGCCCGCGCCATTATGGAGTGCTTTACCGAGCAGGGCATCGACGTGGACAACGTGATGGCGCTGGGCGGCATCGCCCGTAAAAACCCGGTGATCATGCAGGCCTGCTGCGACGTGCTGAACCGTCCGCTGCAGATTGTAGCCTCCGATCAATGCTGTGCCCTGGGCGCGGCGATTTTTGCCGCCGTGGCCGCAGGCGTCCATGCCGACATCCCGACCGCGCAGCAGCATATGGCGAGTGCCGTCGAAAACACTCTTCAGCCGCGTGCCCAGCAGGCGCAACGCTTCGAGCAGCTTTATCAGCGCTACCAGCAATGGGCAAAAAGCGCCGAACTTCACTATCTCCCTGTCGCCGCCCCGGCTAAAAGCACCGCGGACACTACGGCAACCCTGACCCATTAAGGACACGATGATGACCATTTTTAATAACTATGAAGTGTGGTTTGTGATTGGCAGCCAGCATCTGTACGGACCGGAAGCGCTGCAGCAGGTGACGAAACATGCGGAGCACGTGGTTAACGCGCTGAACGCGGAAGCTAAACTGCCGTGCAAACTGGTGCTGAAACCGCTGGGCACCACGCCGGACGAAATCACTCACATCTGCCGCGACGCCAACTACGACGATAAATGCGCCGGTCTGGTGGTGTGGCTGCACACCTTCTCGCCAGCAAAAATGTGGATCAACGGTCTGTCTATCCTCAACAAACCGCTGCTGCAGTTCCATACCCAGTTCAACGCCTCCCTGCCGTGGGACAGCATCGACATGGACTTTATGAACCTGAACCAGACCGCGCACGGCGGCCGCGAGTTCGGCTTCATCGGCGCGCGTATGCGTCAGCAGCACGCGGTGGTCACCGGCCACTGGCAGGATGGCAAGGCGCAACAACGTATCGGCTCCTGGATGCGTCAGGCGGTCTCTAAGCAGGACACCCGCCACCTGAAAGTGGTGCGTTTTGGTGACACCATGCGTGAAGTTGCGGTCACCGACGGCGATAAAGTGGCCGCGCAGATCAAGTTTGGTTTCTCCGTGAATACCTGGGCCGTGGGCGACCTGGTGCAGGTGGTAAATGAAATCAGCGATGGCGACGTAAGCGCGCTGGTGGACGAGTACGAAAGCAGCTACCGCCTGACGCCTGCGGCACAAATCAACGGCGACAAGCGCCAGAACGTGCTGGACGCGGCGCGCATCGAGCTGGGCATGAAGCGCTTCCTGGAACAGGGCGGCTTCCACGCGTTTACCACCACCTTTGAAGACCTCCACGGCCTGAAACAGCTGCCGGGTCTGGCGGTACAACGTCTGATGCAACAGGGCTACGGCTTTGCGGGCGAAGGCGACTGGAAAACTGCCGCTCTGCTTCGCATCATGAAGGTGATGTCGACCGGTCTGCAGGGCGGCACCTCCTTTATGGAGGACTACACCTACCACTTCGAAAACGGCAACGACCTGGTGCTCGGCTCCCACATGCTGGAAGTGTGTCCAACAATCGCCGTCGAAGAGAAACCGATCCTCGACGTGCAGTATCTCGGCATCGGTGGTAAAGCCGATCCAGCGCGTCTGATCTTCAACACCCGCACCGGCCCGGCCATCAACGCCAGCCTGATCGACCTCGGCGATCGTTTCCGCCTGCTGGTGAACTGCGTCGATGCGGTTGAAACCCCACATTCTCTGCCGAAACTGCCGGTCGCCAACGCCCTGTGGAAAGCACAGCCTGACCTGCCAACCGCCTCAGAGGCCTGGATCCTGGCCGGCGGCGCGCACCATACGGTGTTCAGCCACGCGCTGGATCTGAACGATATGCGTCAGTTTGCGGAACTGCACGATATCGAACTGACCGTCATTGATAACGATACCCGCCTGCCCGCCTTCAAGGACGCGCTGCGCTGGAACGAAGTCTATTACGGTTCAAAACGCTAAGCCCTGAATGCCCGGTGGCACTGCGTTTACCGGGCCTACGGCTCCGTAGGCCGGATAAGCGAAGCGCCATCCGGCAGGAGACTATAATGTTAGACGATCTCAAACGTCAGGTGCTCGAAGCCAACCTGGCGCTGCCGAAACATAACCTGGTGACCCTGACCTGGGGCAACGTCAGCGCCGCTGACCGGGAAAAAGGCGTGTTCGTGATCAAGCCTTCCGGCGTGGATTACGCGGTAATGACCGCAGAAGACATGGTGGTGGTCAGTATCGAAACGGGTGAAGTGGTGGAAGGCAGCAAAAAGCCCTCCTCCGACACGCCCACCCACCGCCTGCTGTATCAGGCATTCCCGACCATCGGCGGCATTGTGCATACCCATTCGCGCCATGCCACTATTTGGGCGCAGGCGGGCCAGTCCATCCCGGCGACCGGCACCACCCACGCGGACTACTTCTACGGCACCATTCCCTGCACGCGCCTGATGACCGATGCGGAGATTAACGGTGAGTACGAGTGGGAAACGGGTAACGTGATTGTTGAAACCTTCGAAAAACAGGGTATCGACGCGGCGCAAATGCCCGGCGTGCTGGTGCACTCCCACGGCCCGTTTGCCTGGGGTAAAAACGCGGAAGACGCGGTGCATAACGCCATCGTGCTCGAAGAGGTCGCCTATATGGGGATCTTCTGTCGACAGCTGGCACCGCAGTTGCCGGACATGCAGCAGACCCTGCTCGATAAGCATTATCTGCGCAAGCACGGCGCGAAAGCGTATTACGGGCAGTAGCTTGTAGGCCGGATAAGCGCAGCGTCATCCGGCAAAACAGACACTGTATAAAACCCCAGCAAACCCACCTCAACCAGGCTATAATCAGGCCTGGTTTTGTTTTCTGGGATAACAGCGTGGCGCAGGCGCAAGAAGGCTTTTTACTGACCCGACACTGGCGGGATACCCCTCAGGGCACCGAGGTCGCGTTCTGGCTGGCGACGGACAATGGCCCGCTGCAGGTTGTGCTGCCGCCGCAGGAATCCGTGGCTTTTATCCCAGAGCCTCACGTCGAAAAAGTGAAACAGCTACTGCGCGGAGAAAACGGCTGGCGTTTGACGCCGCTTGAACTGAAAGATTTCCATCGTCAGCCGGTCTTCGGCCTTTACTGCCGCGCCCATCGTCAATTAATGCGCTACGAAAAGCTGCTCCGCGAAGCGGGCGTGACGCTTTACGAAGCGGATATCCGCCCACCAGAACGCTTTCTGATGGAGCGGTTCATTACCGCCCCTGTCTGGGTTGATGGCATCGAACAAAACGGCAGCGTCGTGAATGCTCGCCTGAAACCTAACCCACACTATCGCCCGCCGCTGAAGTGGGCCTCCCTGGATATCGAAACCACCCGCCACGGCGAGCTTTACTGCATTGGCCTGGAAGGCTGCGGCGATCGGGTTGTCTATATGCTCGGGCCTCCGAATGGCGATGCGTCCGCGCTGGATTTCCGGCTTGAGTACGTCAACAGCCGCCCGCAGCTACTGGAGAAGCTTAACGAGTGGTTTGCCGACTATGATCCCGATGTTCTGATCGGCTGGAACGTGGTGCAGTTTGACCTGCGCGTGCTGCAGAAACACGCCGAGCGCTACCGCATCCCGCTGATGCTGGGGCGCGGAAACAGCGAGCTGGAATGGCGCGAGCACGGTTTTAAGAACGGTGTTTTCTTTGCACAGGCTAACGGTCGCCTGATTATTGACGGCATCGAGGCGCTTAAGTCCGCCTTCTGGAACTTCTCTTCATTCTCCCTTGAAGCGGTCGCACAGGAGCTGCTTGGCGAAGGCAAATCCATCGACAATCCCTGGGACCGAATGGACGAGATCGACCGGCGCTTTAACGAAGACAAACCGGCGCTCGCCACCTATAACCTGAAAGACTGCGAGCTGGTGACGCAGATTTTCCACAAAACCGAGATCATGCCGTTCCTGCTGGAGCGCGCGACGGTGAACGGACTTGCGGCTGACAGACACGGCGGCTCCGTGGCGGCCTTTAGTCACCTCTATTTTCCGCGAATGCACCGGGCAGGGTACGTTGCCCCCAACCTGGGGGACGTGCCGCCGCAGGCCAGTCCCGGCGGATACGTGATGGACTCCCGGCCAGGATTGTATGACTCGGTGCTGGTGCTGGATTACAAAAGCCTCTACCCGTCGATTATCCGCACCTTCCTGATCGATCCCGTCGGGTTGGTTGAGGGCATGGCGCAGCCGGACGATGAACACAGCACCGAAGGCTTCCTCGGCGCACGCTTCTCGCGGGAAAAACACTGTCTGCCTGAAATCGTGGGCAACATCTGGCACGGCCGCGATGAGGCCAAGCGCCACGGCAATAAGCCCCTTTCTCAGGCGCTGAAAATCATCATGAACGCCTTTTACGGCGTGCTGGGCACCAGCGCCTGCCGCTTCTTCGACCCGCGACTGGCCTCCTCCATCACAATGCGCGGACACGAGATTATGCGCCAGACCAAAGCGCTGATTGAATCCCGGGGCTATGACGTTATTTATGGCGACACGGACTCCACCTTTGTGTGGTTGAAAGGCGCGCACTCAGAAGGCGACGCTGCCCGCATCGGCAAAGAGCTTGTGGCCTTTGTGAACGACTGGTGGGGCAAACATTTGCAAAAAGAGCGGTTAACCAGCGCGCTGGAGCTGGAGTTTGAAACCCATTTTGCCCGCTTTTTAATGCCCACCATTCGCGGCACCGATCAGGGCAGCAAGAAGCGCTACGCCGGGCTGATTCAGGAGGGCGACGCGCAGCGGATGGTCTTTAAAGGGCTGGAGACGGTGCGCACCGACTGGACGCCGCTGGCGCAGCAGTTCCAGCAAACCCTCTACCTGCGGGTGTTCCGCAATGAGCCGTATCAGGACTACATCCGCGAAACCATCGCCAGCCTGATGGCGGGCGAACTTGACGCCCAGCTGGTGTATCGCAAGCGCCTGCGCCGCCCGCTGGCGGAGTATCAGCGTAATGTGCCGCCCCATGTGCGCGCCGCACGACTGGCGGATGAAGAGAACGTGCGGCGGGGCCGCGCGCCGCAGTATCAAAACCGTGGCACAATCAAATATGTCTGGACCACCAGCGGCCCGGAACCGGTTGATTACCAGCAATCGCCGCTCGATTACGATCACTATCTGACGCGCCAGCTTCAGCCGGTCGCGGAGGGAATTTTGCCCTTCATCAATGATGATTTTGCTACACTAGTGACAGGGCAACTTGGCCTATTTTGACGCGTGACGAAATGGCTGCCATCCAGTACCATAGCGCCCTTTCCATTCCCGGACCCATTTTTCGATGACCGTCTTTTTGACGGTGGTTGAACTATTGCCTGCAATTAAAGATTAGAGCCGAACAACTATGCCTTTTACACTTGGTCAACGCTGGATCAGCGATACAGAAAGCGAACTTGGATTGGGAACCGTCGTTGCCGTCGATGCGCGCATGGTTACCCTCCTCTTTCCTGCCACCGGTGAAAACCGTCTGTACGCTCGCAATGACTCCCCTGTTACCCGCGTGATGTTCAATCCGGGCGACACCGTGACCAGCCATGACGGCTGGCAGCTCAAGATTGAAGACGTAAAAGAAGAGAATGGACTGCTCGCCTACATTGGTACTCGTCTTGATACAGATGAGGCCAATGTCATCCTGCGTGAAGTGCTGCTCGACAGCAAACTGGTGTTCAGTAAGCCGCAGGACCGCCTGTTTGCCGGGCAAATTGACCGTATGGATCGCTTCTCTCTGCGCTATCGCGCGCGTAAGTTCCAGAGCGAACAGTACCGCATGCCGTGGAGCGGCCTGCGCGGCCAGCGCACCAGCCTGATCCCTCACCAGCTGAACATCGCCCATGACGTGGGCCGTCGCCACGCGCCTCGCGTGCTGCTGGCCGACGAAGTGGGCCTGGGTAAAACCATCGAAGCGGGCATGATCCTGCACCAACAGCTGCTTTCTGGCGCTGCCGAGCGCGTGCTGATCGTGGTTCCGGAAACCCTGCAGCACCAGTGGCTGGTTGAGATGCTGCGCCGCTTCAACCTGCGCTTCTCCCTGTTCGACGACGAACGTTATGCCGAAGCGCAGCACGACGCCGACAACCCGTTTGAAACCGAACAGCTGGTCATCTGTTCGCTGGACTTCGTGCGCCGCAGCAAGCAGCGCCTGGAGCACCTGTGCGATGCCGAGTGGGACATTATGGTGGTCGACGAAGCGCACCACCTGGTCTGGAGCGAAGATGCGCCGAGCCGCGAATATATGGCTATCGAGCAGCTTGCCGAGCGCGTGCCTGGCGTTCTTCTGCTGACCGCAACGCCGGAGCAGCTGGGTCTTGAGAGTCACTTCGCCCGTCTGCGCCTGCTCGATCCAAACCGTTTTCACGATTTCGAGCAGTTTGTCGAAGAGCAGAAGAACTACCGCCCGGTTGCCGATGCCGTCGCCCTGCTGCTGGCGGGCAATCGTCTCTCTAACGATGAGCTGAACACCCTGAGCGATCTGATTGGCGAGCAGGATATCGAGCCGCTTCTGCAGGCTGCTAACAGCGACAGCGACAACGCGGAATCCGCGCGCAAAGAGCTGATCGACATGCTGATGGACCGCCACGGCACCAGCCGCGTGCTGTTCCGCAACACCCGTAACGGCGTCAAAGGTTTCCCGAAACGCGAACTGCATACGATTAAACTGCCGCTGCCGACGCAGTATCAGACGGCAATTAAAGTCTCCGGCATAATGGGCGCCCGCAAAACCCAGGAAGAGCGCGCCCGCGACATGCTTTATCCGGAACAAATCTACCAGGAATTTGAAGGTGATACCGGCACCTGGTGGAACTTTGACCCGCGCGTGGAGTGGCTGATGGGCTATCTGACAGCCCACCGCTCCCAGAAGGTGCTGGTGATCTGCGCCAAAGCGGCCACCGCGCTGCAGCTGGAGCAGGTCCTCCGCGAGCGTGAAGGTATTCGCGCTGCCGTGTTCCACGAAGGCATGTCCATCGTCGAGCGCGACCGTGCGGCAGCGTGGTTCGGGGAAGAGGACAGCGGTGCGCAGGTGCTGCTGTGCTCGGAGATCGGCTCTGAAGGCCGTAACTTCCAGTTCGCCAGCAACCTGGTGATGCTCGATCTGCCGTTTAACCCGGATCTCCTGGAGCAGCGTATCGGTCGTCTGGATCGTATCGGTCAGGCGCATGATATTCAGATCCACGTTCCTTACCTGGAAAAAACCGCGCAGTCCGTGCTGGTACGCTGGTTCCACGAAGGTCTGGATGCGTTTGAACATACCTGCCCGACGGGCCGCACGATTTACGATCAGGTACATGGCGATCTGATCGGCTACCTGGCCGCGCCGGAAAACGCGGAAGGGTTTGATGAGCTGATCAAGTCCTGTCGTGAGAAGCACGATGCGCTGAAAGCGCAGCTGGAGCAAGGCCGCGACCGCCTGCTGGAGATCCATTCCAACGGCGGCGAAAAAGCGCAGGCGCTGGCGGAAAGCATCGAAGAGCAGGATGACGACACCAGTTTAATCAGCTTCTCCATGAACCTGTTCGACATCGTCGGGATCAACCAGGACGATCGCGGCGAGAACATGATCGTCCTCACGCCATCGGATCATATGCTGGTTCCGGATTTCCCGGGCCTGCCGGAAGATGGCTGCACGATCACCTTCGAACGTGATGTGGCACTGTCTCGCGAAGACGCCCAGTTCATTACCTGGGAGCACCCGCTGATCCGCAACGGTTTGGATCTGATCCTCTCCGGCGATACCGGCAGCAGCACCATCTCCCTGTTGAAAAACAAGGCGCTGCCAGTGGGCACCCTGCTGGTCGAACTGATCTACGTTGTGGAAGCGCAGGCGCCAAAACAGCTGCAGCTTACCCGATTCCTGCCGCCGACACCGGTGCGTCTGCTGCTGGATAAAAACGGTACTAACCTGGCCGCGCAGGTCGAGTTCGAGAGCTTCAACCGTCAGCTGAGCGCGGTTAACCGTCACACCGGCAGCAAGCTGGTCAACGCCGTTCAGCAGGACGTGCATGCTATTCTGCAACTGGGTGAAACCCAGGTTGAAAAAGCAGCTCGTGAATTGATTGATGCGGCACGCAGCGAAGCCGACGAGAAGCTCTCAGCAGAGCTTTCGCGTCTGGAAGCGTTAAAAGCGGTTAACCCGAACATTCGTGACGATGAACTGGCGGCGATTGAAAGCAATCGTCAGCAGGTGCTTGAGAGCCTGGATCAGGCAAGCTGGCGTCTGGACGCCCTGCGTCTCATCGTTGTGACGCATCAGTAAACGGAGCACAAGATGGTGATGGAGCCCTACAATCCCCCTCAGCATCCCTGGCTGGTCATCCTTTATCAGGATGAGCACATTATGGTGGTCAACAAGCCAAGCGGCCTGTTGTCCGTGCCGGGGCGTCTGGACGAGCACAAAGACAGCGTGATGACGCGTATTCAGCGCGATTATCCGCAGGCGGAGTCCGTGCATCGCCTCGACATGGCCACCAGCGGCGTGATTGTGGTGGCTCTGCATAAAGAAGCGGAACGCGAGCTGAAACGGCAGTTCCGCGAGCGCGAACCGAAAAAGCAGTACGTCGCGCGCGTCTGGGGCCATCCGGCAAGCGAAGAGGGTCTGGTCGATTTACCGCTGATCTGCGACTGGCCGAACCGGCCAAAGCAGAAGGTGTGCTATGAAACCGGCAAGGCGGCGCAAACCGAGTATGAAGTGCTGGAGTACGCGCCGGATAACACCGCGCGCGTCCTGCTTAAGCCGATTACCGGGCGCTCTCACCAGCTGCGCGTACATATGCTCGCCCTGGGCCACCCGATTCTGGGAGACCGGTTTTACGCGCCGCCAGAAGCACTGGCGCTGGCTCCGCGCCTGCTGCTGCATGCGCAGACCCTCACCATTACCCATCCGGTTTTTGGCAATGCGATGACCTTTAAGGCACCGGTGGACTTCTAAAAAAATGGCCCGATATCATCGGGCCATTTTTTTTATTTAAAACCTTTTTGCTCTTTTATCAGCTCATAGGCTTTCTGAATTTCCTGCGCTTTCTGCTTCGCCATCTCCATCATCTCTGGCGGTAAACCTTTCGCGACCAGCTTGTCCGGATGATGCTCGCTCATAAGCTTACGATAGGCACGCTTGATCGTGGTCTGATCGTCAGAAGGCTTTACGCCAAGCACGTTGCAGGCATCTTCCAGCGTCGGGCCACGCTGCGTCTGCTGCCAGCCGCCGCCGGAGGATTGCTGCTGGTAACCCCCGCCAAACTGCGCGCCACCCTGCATCATGCGCAGGAACTGGTCGAACTGCATGCGGGAGATCCCCAGCTCTTCAGCAATGACGTATAAAACGTCCCGCTCATTGGGATGAAGGGAGCCATCGGCGAAGGCCGCCTGCATTTGAATCTCCAGAAACATCCGAATTAAATCAAAACGTCCGAAGCAGATGCTGCGGAACTGACGCATTTTTTCACGCAGCGGATAGTTATCCGCTTTACCGATACGAAACGCATTTTGCGCTGCCACGCGAGATTCACCGTGCAGATTCATGCGATCCATGAATACGCTGGCAATCTGAATATCGGCTTCGGTGACGCGCCCTTTTGATTTGGTTAAATGCCCCATCACCTCAAAGGTGGTGGAGAAAAAGAGCGACTGACGCTCGCGCTGGTTGGCGAACCAGGCCATTTTGCGGCTGCGTGCCTTATCAAACATATGGCCGATAATAAGGCCCAGTACCACGCCCCAAAAGCCAGCGCCCATGATTAATGCGAACGCAACGCCGATGATTTTACCCCAATACTGCATATACTCCCCGAATAGTCATGTTCCTGGTTCGACGCAACGCCATCATTACAGTGGTCGCGCCACGGTCAATTGAGGGACATCGCCTATAATTTGCATTATCATACTCGTCATTCGATAGCGAGCCTAACACTCTGGCACGCAAACGGGCAGGATTAACGCTGGTACTGCGCTGATGAGTAAGATAGTCTCTGAGCGTTTGTAAGCCGTAGCCACTGATGACGGAACAATAAAATACAACGTATGAAAAACCGTATCCCCACCCTCCTGGCCACAATGATTGGCGCCGCTCTGTACAGCCAACAGGGGCTGGCAGCCGATCTCGCCTCGCAATGTATGCTTGGCGTCCCAAGTTACGATCGTCCACTGGTTGAGGGCGATACGAATGACTTGCCGGTTACCATCAATGCCGACAGTGCGAAAGGTAATTATCCTGACAATGCCACCTTTACGGGCAATGTCGATATTAACCAGGGCAACAGCCGTCTGCAGGCAGATGAAGTGCAATTGCATCAGAAGCAACCAGAAGGTGCGGCTGCGCCAGTACGTACGGTGGATGCGCTGGGTAATGTGCACTATGACGACAACCAGGTCATCCTGAAAGGTCCGAAAGCCTGGTCAAATCTGAATACAAAAGATACCAACGTCTGGGAGGGTGATTACCAGATGGTGGGTCGTCAGGGGCGCGGTAAAGCTGACCTGATGAAACAGCGCGGTGAAAACCGCTATACGATTCTGGAAAACGGTTCCTTCACCTCCTGTCTGCCGGGCTCGAATACCTGGAGCGTGGTGGGCAGTGAAGTTATTCACGATCGTGAAGAACAGGTCGCGGAGATCTGGAACGCCCGCTTTAAGCTCGGCCCGGTCCCTGTTTTCTACAGCCCTTACCTGCAGCTTCCCGTAGGCGACAAACGACGTTCCGGTTTCCTGATCCCGAATGCCAAATACAGCACCCCAAACTACTTTGAGTTCTACCTGCCGTATTACTGGAATATCGCGCCAAACATGGATGCTACGATCACGCCGCACTATATCCATAAGCGCGGTAACATCATGTGGGAAAACGAGTTCCGCTATCTGACCAAAGCGGGTGCCGGTTTGATGGAGTTTGATTATCTGCCATCGGACAAAGTCTTTCAGGACGAGCACCCCACAGAAGGTGATAAACACCGTTGGCTGTTTTACTGGCAGCATGCAGGTGTGATGGATAAGGTCTGGCGTTTTAACGTCAACTATACCAAAGTCAGTGACCCTTATTACAACAATGACTTTGATTCTAAATACAGTTCAAGTACTGATGGCTATGCCACGCAAATTTTCAGCGCGGGCTATGCTATTGAGAACTTTAACGCCACGGTATCGACTAAACAGTTCCAGGTCTTTAACACCCAAACGACAAGTACCTACGGTGCTGAACCGCAACTGGACGTCAACTGGTATCAGAACGATGTCGGTCCTTTCGACACCCGCGTCTACGCCCAGGCGGTGCACTTCGTCAACACCAACTCGGATATGCCAGAGGCTACGCGTCTTCACCTCGAACCAACCATTAACTTACCTTTGTCGAACGACTGGGCAAGCCTGAACACCGAAGCCAAACTGATGGCGACGCATTACCAGCAGAAAAATGTCGACTGGTACAACAATCGCTATGGCACCGATCTTGACGAATCGGTAAACCGTACGCTTCCTCAGTTCAAGATGGACGGGAAGCTGATTTTCGAACGTGATATGGGCCTGCTGTCTGATGGGTATACCCAGACGCTTGAGCCGCGTATGCAGTATCTCTATGTGCCTTATCGCGATCAGAGCAAAATTCAGAACTACGACTCCTCTTTCCTGCAGTCTGACTACAGCGGCCTGTTCCGTGACCGGACCTATGGGGGTCTCGACCGTATTGCGTCCGCTAACCAGTTAACGACCGGCGTCACAACGCGCGTTTATGATGAATCTGCCGTTGAACGTTTTAACGTTTCTGTTGGTCAAATCTACTATTTCACCGAGTCTCGTACCGGTGATGACGACATTAACTGGGAGAAAGACAACAAAACGGGTTCACTGGTGTGGGCAGGTGATACCTACTGGCGCATGACCGATCGTTGGGGTCTTCGCGGTGGTGTTCAGTACGACACTCGACTGGATAACATCGCGACGGGCAGTGCTGCCATTGAATACCGTCGTGATGAAGACCGTATGGTGCAGTTGACGTACCGTTATGCCAGCCCGGAATATATTCAGGCGACATTGCCGAACTACGCCAATGCTGACCAGTACAAAGATGGTATTTCGCAGGTGGGTGGCGCCGCGAGCTGGCCAATCGCCGATCGTTGGTCAATCGTCGGAGCCTACTACTATGACACGAATGCCCAAAAACCCGCTGACCAGATGCTAGGTCTGCAATATAACTCCTGCTGTTACGCGCTGCGTGTCGGCTACGAACGCAAACTTAACGGCTGGGATACTCAAAACAGTCAGGGCAAATACGATAACGTGATTGGCTTTAATGTCGAGCTGCGCGGCCTGAGTTCCAACTACGGTCTGGGCACACAGCAGATGCTGCGCTCGAACATTCTGCCTTACCGCAGTTCCTTGTAATGTGCTTGATTTGCAACATAATCCGCTTTGCGGTTAATTGAAATGGAAAAAGTATGAAGAACTGGAAAACGCTGCTGCTCGGTGTCGCCATGGTTGCGAATACTAGCTTCGCGGCACCCCAGGTTGTTGATAAAGTCGCCGCTGTGGTTAACAACGGCGTCGTGCTTGAAAGTGACATTGACGGTTTAATGCAGTCTGTAAAGCTCAATTCGGGCCAGGCAGGTCAGCAGCTTCCGGATGACGCAACGCTGCGCCACCAGATCCTGGAACGTCTGATCATGGATCAGATCGTCCTGCAGATGGGTCAAAAAATGGGTGTGAAGGTTTCTGACGAGCAGCTCGATCAGGCGATCACGAACATTGCGAAACAGAACAACATGCCCCTGGACCAGATGCGCAGCCGTCTGGCCTATGATGGCATCAGCTACGCCACTTACCGTAATCAGATCCGTAAAGAGATGCTGATTTCAGAAGTGCGTAACAACGAAGTGCGTCGCCGCGTCACCATCCTGCCTCAGGAAGTGGACGCGCTGGCTAAGCAGGTGGGTAACCAGAACGATGCCAGCACCGAACTGAACCTGAGCCACATTTTGATCCCGCTTCCGGAAAACCCAACCTCCGATCAGGCGGCTGAAGCGGAAAGCCAGGCGCGTTCTATCGTTGAGCAGGCGCGTAACGGCGGTGACTTTGGCAAGCTGGCCATCACCTATTCCGCTGACCAGCAGGCGCTGCAAGGCGGCCAGATGGGCTGGGGCCGTATTCAGGAACTGCCATCCCTCTTTGCCCAGGCGCTGAGCACGGCGAAGAAAGGGGACATCGTCGGTCCAATCCGTTCAGGTGTTGGCTTCCACATTCTGAAAGTGAACGATCTGCGCGGTCAAAGCCAGAGCATTTCCGTCACGGAAGTTCACGCTCGCCACATTCTGCTGAAACCGTCTCCGATCATGACTGACGATCAGGCGCGTGCGAAGCTGGAACAGATTGCAGCTGACATCAAGAGCGGCAAAACCTCCTTTGCGAATGCGGCAAAAGAGTTCTCTCAGGATCCAGGCTCTGCTAACCAGGGTGGCGATCTGGGCTGGGCTGCGGCCGATATCTACGATCCGGCTTTCCGCGACGCGTTGACGAGAATGAGCAAAGGTCAGCTGAGCGCACCTGTGCACTCTTCCTTCGGCTGGCATCTAATTGAACTGATGGATACCCGCAACGTCGATAAAACCGATGCGGCCCAGAAAGACAGAGCCTACCGTATGCTGTTCAACCGCAAATTCTCTGAAGAAGCGGCAACCTGGATGCAGGAACAACGCGCCAGCGCTTACGTGAAAGTGCTGAGCAACTGATGAAACAGCATCGTGTTGTGATCACGCCCGGCGAGCCCGCCGGGATTGGGCCTGACCTCGTCGTCCAGCTCGCCCAGCGCAGCTGGCCGGTGGAACTGGTTGTCTGCGCAGATGCAACACTGTTACAAGACCGGGCAACATTGCTCGGTCTGCCTTTAACGCTCCTCCCTTATGTTGAAGGCCAGCAGCCCGCTCCGCAGCAAGCGGGCACCCTCACGCTTCTGTCGGTTCCTCTTCGCACCCCTGCCGTCCCCGGTCAACTCAGCACTGAAAACGGGCGCTACGTTGTCGAGACGCTGGCGCGCGCCTGCGACGGCTGCCTGAACGGCGAGTTCGCGGCGCTGATCACCGGTCCGGTGCATAAAGGCGTTATCAACGACGCGGGAATCCCCTTTACCGGACACACCGAGTTCTTTGAAGAACGTTCGCACAGTCCGAAAGTGGTGATGATGCTGGCGACGGAAGAGATGCGTGTCGCGCTGGTGACAACCCATCTGCCCATCAAAGCCATTCCTGATGCCATCACCCCTGAACTCCTGCGCGAGATCATCGGGATTTTGCATCACGATCTGCAGACGAAATTTGGCATCCCGCAGCCGCACGTGCTGGTTTGTGGCCTGAATCCGCATGCTGGCGAAGGCGGACACATGGGCACCGAAGAGATCGACACCATCATTCCGGTACTCAACGAAATGCGGGAAAAAGGGATGAACCTCAGCGGGCCACTGCCTGCAGACACCCTTTTCCAGCCCAAATACCTGGATAATGCCGACGCCGTGCTCGCGATGTACCACGATCAGGGCCTCCCCGTGCTAAAATACCAGGGCTTTGGCCGCGGCGTGAATATCACCCTCGGTTTACCCTTTATTCGAACGTCCGTTGACCACGGTACTGCGCTGGATCTGGCAGGCCAGGGGAAAGCGGATGTCGGCAGTTTTATTACGGCGCTTAATCTCGCCATCAAAATGATTGTTAATACTCAATGACTAATCGAGTCCATCAGGGCCACTTAGCCCGTAAACGTTTCGGGCAAAACTTCCTTAACGATCAGTTCGTGATCGAAAGCATTGTCTCGGCTATTAATCCGCAAAAAGGTCAGGCGATGGTCGAAATCGGCCCGGGCCTTGCCGCACTGACCGAGCCAGTAGGCGAACGCCTTGACGAACTCACGGTTATCGAGCTGGACCGCGATCTGGCCGCACGCCTGCAAACGCATCCGTTCCTCGGGCCGAAGTTGACCATTTATCAGCAGGATGCCATGACCATGAACTTTGGCGAACTGTCAGAGAAAATGGGCCAGCCGCTGCGCGTGTTCGGTAACCTGCCGTACAACATTTCCACCCCGCTGATGTTCCACCTGTTTAGCTATACTGATGCCATTGCCGACATGCACTTCATGTTGCAAAAAGAGGTTGTTAACCGTCTGGTTGCAGGCCCGAACAGTAAAGCGTATGGTCGTTTAAGCGTGATGGCACAATATTACTGCAACGTGATCCCGGTACTCGAAGTACCGCCGTCAGCGTTCACACCGCCACCGAAAGTAGACTCTGCGGTTGTGCGCCTTGTGCCGCACAAAACGAAACCGTACCCGGTGAAAGATCTGCGTGTACTGAGCCGCGTCACCACCGAGGCCTTTAACCAGCGTCGTAAAACGATCCGTAACAGCCTGAGCAACTCATTTACCGTTGAGGTGTTAGCCGAGCTGGGGATCGACCCGGCAATGCGAGCGGAGAACATTTCCGTAGAGCAGTACTGCAAGCTGGCTAATTACATCAGCGAAAATGCGCCGCCGAAGGAGAGTTAAGCCATGATTGATTCGCCCCGCGTATGTGTCTATGTACAAAGCGTCTATGTTGAATCGCAGTCCTCACCGGATGAAGAACGTTTTGTCTTTGCTTACACCGTGACCATCCGCAATCTGGGGCGGATGCCCGTGCAGCTGCGCGGGCGCTATTGGCTTATCACGAACGGCAATGGTCGTGAAATTGAAGTCCAGGGCGAAGGCGTGGTGGGTGAACAACCGCATATCGCTCCTGGCGAAGAATATCAGTACACCAGCGGCGCGGTGATCGAAACGCCAATGGGTACCATGCAAGGCCATTATGAAATGGTCGACGTCGATGGCAATGGCTTCCGCGTTGCCATTCCCGTATTCCGTCTCGCCGTTACAACATTCATTCATTAATCCAATGTCTACATATCTGATTGGCGACGTTCACGGTTGCTACGATGAACTGATCGCATTATTAAAGCAGGTCGACTTTACGCCAGGACAGGACATGCTGTGGCTGACGGGCGATTTAGTGGCGCGTGGCCCGGGCTCCCTTGAGGTTTTACGTTTTGTTAAATCACTGGGTGACAGCGTGCGCATGGTTTTGGGCAATCACGATCTGCATCTGCTGGCGGTATTCGCCGGGATCAGCCGCAATAAACCGAAAGATCGTATTACCCCCCTGCTTGAAGCACCGGACGCAGACGATCTGATCAACTGGCTGCGTCGTCAGCCGCTGCTGCAGATCGATGAAGAGAAAAAGCTGGTCATGGCCCATGCAGGGATCACGCCACAATGGGATCTCGAGACGGCAAAAGCCTGCGCGCGCGATGTTGAGGCGGTGCTGGCAAGCGACTCGTATCCTTTCTTCCTCGATGCCATGTACGGTGATATGCCGAACCACTGGAGCGAGGATCTCAGCGGTCTGGCCCGTCTGCGTTTTATCACCAACGCCTTCACCCGCATGCGTTTCTGCTTCCCGAACGGACAGCTGGACATGTATTCCAAAGAGACACCGGAAAGCGCGCCTGCACCGCTGAAACCGTGGTTTGCCATTCCGGGACCGGTGACAAGCGAGTACAGCGTCGTGTTTGGTCACTGGGCGGCGCTGGAAGGTAAAGGGACGCCGGAGGGGATCTACGGTCTTGATACCGGATGCTGCTGGGGTGGGGAGTTAACCTGCTTACGGTGGGAAGATAAAACGTACTTCGTACAGCCGTCCAACCGACAGCTGGACTTAGGAGAAGGTGAGGCTGTCGCCTCCTGATAATTGCCCCTCACCCCAAGGGGGCGAGGGGGAAAAGACCGCACCGAACAGTCCCCTCTCCCCTTTGGGGAGAGGGTTAGGGTGAGGGGGACATCACTTAACGACGTTCCAGAATCTCGAAGCAGTAGCTATGTGAGTTCTGTGCATCCGCGTCGTGGAATTCGCTGAATACCGATTCCCACTCGTCCGGATCGTAATCCGGGAAATGGGTATCCCCTTCCACTTCCGCATCAATGTGGGTCAGATACAATTTCTGCGCTTTCGGCAGGAACTGCTCATACACACGTCCGCCGCCGATCACCATGATCTCTTCAGCATCACCACAGGCGGCAATCGCTTCATCAACGGATTTCACCCACTGCACGCGATCGTCAGTGCCTGGCTGGCTACTGATCACAATATTCTTACGGCCCGGTAATGGACGACCAATCGACTCCCAGGTCAGGCGGCCCATCACTACCGGCTTGTTTAACGTCGTACGTTTAAACCATGCGAGATCGGCAGGCAGGTTCCACGGCATGGCATTTTCCATGCCGATAACGCGGTCTACCGCCAGCGCTGCAATCAGACTGATCATTGAAAATTTCCCGGATGCAAAAAATTGCCGCCACTATACGGAAAGCTTAATCTTTCGTCGACTGGCGGCAGGGTAAAGAAACAGAAATTTTTTAATATTCCTGGCAACTCCACTTCACGCGGACGGTTTACTTTCCGGTTCATCCTGAGGATCCCCGGTGTGCTTGCCCTCTTCCGTTCCCTGCCAACCGTGACGCTGGGTAAGCGACAGGTGATTGCGGTCCTCGTTAATAATTTCAGTCAGCATCGCGCTGGTACGTTTAAACACGGCTGCCCGGTCTGAAGCCGTGCTGCTCGCCATCTCCACCATCTCCTCGACCATTCCGGTGTTAAAGCGGCGGAACAGATCGGCACGCTCACGCGCCTCATACGCCCCCAGCCCCAGGCTTTCCAGCGCCATTCGACCAGATTTAAGCGCACCTTCGAAGGTTTCACGCTCCGGCGCTACGACGCCAGCCTGTCGCAGCTGGATGTAGTGATCCACATCGCGCGCGCGGGAGATAATCGTCAGGTCAGGGAAATGCTCTTTGACCAGCTCAACCAGCTGCAGACTGGTTTGCGGATCGTCAATGGCGTTGATCAGCACCTCGGCTTTCGCAGCCCCGGCCGACTCCAGCAAATCGACGCGGGTAGCATCACCATAGAATACTTTCATATCGAATTTACGCAGGGTTTCTACGTGGTCAGGATCGTGATCGAGAATGACCATTTTAACGCCGCTGGAGAGCAGCAAACGGCCGGTGATCTGCCCGAAGCGCCCAAACCCGGCGACGATCACCCGCGGCTGTTCTTCGTCGATCTCATCGGCTTCACGCCCCTGTTCGCTGTCCGATTTTTCCAGACGCGTCAGCAGCACCAGAAGGATAGGCGTGGCGGCCATCGATAATGCCACGGCCAGCGTTAACGCTTTGGCCCACTCGGGATCGAGCACCTTCGCCATCTGCGCTGCACCAAACACCACAAATGCGAATTCACTCCCCTGTCCCAGCAGCGCGGCAAACCAGAGACGTTGTTTACCTGGCACCTTCAGCGGACGGGCAACCAGCCACAGTACCGCCATTTTAATGACCAGGAAACCCACCAGCAGGATAACAATCCGCAGCGGATGCGTGGCCAGCGTGCCGAAGTCGACGGACATCCCGACGCCGATGAAAAACAGCCCCAGCAGCAAGCCTTTAAACGGCTCGATATCGCTTTCCAGCGCGTGGCGGTATTCGGAGCTTGCCAGCAGAACGCCTGCCAGGAAGGCGCCCATTGCCATCGACAGCCCGGCTTCTTCCAGCAGCAGACCGAAGCCAAACACCAGGAATAACGCAACGGCACTGAACACTTCGCGCAGGCCCGAGCGCGCAACAAAGCGCAGCAGTGGACGGGTGACGTATCGGCCAAGCAGGACCACCAGCATCAGAGCACCGACGACTTTCAGCGCCGAAAGTGCAAATGCGCCAAGCGTCGTTGATGCTCCGCTGGCGGCCAGCAGCGGGATCATCGCCACCAGCGGGATGGCGGCAATGTCCTGGAACAGCAGCACCGAGAACGCGCTGCGGCCCATCTGGGAGACCGTAAGGTTACGCTCATTCATCGCCTGCATGGCAATGGCCGTTGAGGAGAGCGCCAGCGTCATGCCGATGAGCTCTGCCACTTTCCAGTCCATTCCCAGCAGGATACAGAACCCGCCCAACAGCAGGCCGCAGGCCACCATTTGCAACGCGCCACCGCCAAATACCGAGGCGCGAAGCTTCCACAAGCGCTGCGGATCCAGTTCCAGACCAATCACAAACAGCATCAGCACCACGCCAATTTCAGCGAAATGCAGTATCGCTTCAGCATCGGTGACCAGACGAAGGCCCCACGGTCCAATCACGCACCCGGCAATCAGATAGCCGAGCACTGACCCCAGCCCCAGTCGAACCGCCACAGGGACAATCAGTGCCGCCGCGCCGAGATAAATCAGTGCCTGTATCAGCGTATGGCTATCCATTGTGCGTCTCCTGCCACTCAAGTAAGCGTTGTTTGTAGTGGCGAGCCTGTGCCTGCAAGGTTTCATCGTCGCAAATAAAGGTACAGTGCATCGCAAAAGGAGGCAGCCAGTTCAAGCCACAATAGAGCGCGGTCGCCTGTAGCGGCTGCGCCAGCACCTCAAAGCCGGGGAAGGAGCCGATATCAAAGTGGCTTTCACCGCCGCCGGTCGTCACGGCCCACATCAGGCTTTTCCCCTTCAGCGCATGACCGTTATGACCATATGCCCAACCGTGAGAGAAGACTTTATCGATCCACAGCTTCAACAGCGGAGGCGTGCTGTACCACTGCATTGGATGCTGCCAGATAATCAGATCGGCACGAGAAAGCGCCTCCTGTTCGGCGGCGATATCGATATTAAAATCGGGATAGAGTTGATAGAGGGAACGTATCTCTACGTTATCAAGCGTCCTTACCTGCTCAAGCATCCGCTTATTCGCATGCGAGTGCTGCGGATAGGGGTGCGCGTAAATTATGAGTATCATTGATTAGCCTGTTGTTACTGCTTTCTTTTAACAAAAGAGTGTAGTCAGTAATTCAACAGGCTAATAGTGAATATTATTGACGGGCTTACGTCAGAATTCTGAATTAGTTATCCAGTTCGCCCATGGATTTCACCTGGTCGCGGTTAATCTGCTCGGTTTGACCGGTTTCGGCGTTTTTATACGACACCAGACCGGTATCATCATCCACCTGCGGTTTACCGTCGGTGACGATGGTGCGGCCGTCGGTGGTTTTAACTGCCTGATTAGACGAACAGCCCGCAACGGTAAACATTGCAGTGGCAGCCAGAACGGAAGCGATCAGTAGTTTATTTTGCATGGTGTTTTCCCCTGCTCTCAGTTGAATTTCGTTATCGACCTAACCATTTTAGGCTAACTGACTGAAAGCGGATGAAAAACCAGAAGGTTCTGAAGATGGGGAGAATGCCCGGCAACCGAACGGCACCGGGCATGTGAACTTACTTGCTAATCTGCGCGTGCATTTCCTGCACTGAAATCACCTTCTCGGTGGCATCCGCGTTCAGCGCCATGGCCGTCGCGAAACCGCCGTTCAGGGTGGTGTCGTAGTGCACTTTGTACTGCAGCGCGCTGCGGCGAATCAGCTTGGAATCTTCAATCGCCTGGCGGCCTGCGGTGGTGTTGATGATGTAGGTGTATTCGCCATTCTTGATACGGTCCTGAATGTGCGGACGACCTTCATGCACCTTGTTCACCAAGACGCGGGTTGATACCGGCTTCACCCAGCACAATCGCCGTACCGTGGGTGGCATCCAGTTCGAAGCCCTGTTTCAGCAGCTTGGCGGCCAGGTCAACCACGCGCTCTTTGTCGCCTTCACGAACGGAGAGCAGCGCACGGCCTGATTTTCTCATGGTGGAGCTACTGCCCAGCTGCGCCTTCGCGAACGCTTCTGCGAAGGTGCGGCCCACGCCCATCACTTCCCCGGTAGAGCGCATTTCTGGCCCTAACAGCGGGTCAACGCCAGGGAATTTGTTGAACGGCAGCACCACTTCTTTCACCGAGTAGTACGGTGGGATAATCTCTTTGGTCACACCCTGCTGCGCCAGCGTCTGGCCCGCCATCACGCGCGCCGCCACTTTCGCCAGCGGTACGCCGGTGGCTTTGGAGACGAACGGTACAGTACGTGCCGCACGCGGGTTCACTTCAATCAGGTAGACTTCGTTGTCTTTCACCGCGAACTGGACGTTCATCAGGCCGCGAACCTGCAGCTCGAAGGCCAACTTCTGCACCTGCTGGCGCATCACGTCCTGAATCTCCTGGCTCAGGGTGTACGCTGGCAGAGAACAAGCGGAGTCACCGGAGTGCACGCCCGCCTGCTCGATGTGCTCCATGATGCCGCCAATCAGCACCATTTCGCCGTCGCAGATGGCGTCAACGTCCACTTCCACCGCGTCGTCGAGGAAGCGGTCGAGCAGCACTGGCGCATCGTTGGAAACGCTCACTGCAGTCTGGAAGTAACGGCGCAGGTCGGCTTCGCCGTAGACGATTTCCATCGCGCGGCCGCCCAGCACGTAGGAAGGACGCACCACCAGCGGGTAGCCTATCTCTTTCGCCTTCTCAACGGCCATTTCAATGGCGGTCACAGTGGCGTTCGCAGGCTGCTTCAGCTTCAGACGGTCAACCGCCTGCTGGAAACGCTCGCGGTCTTCCGCACGGTCAATCGCGTCCGGGCTGGTGCCGATAACCGGCACGCCTGCTGCTTCCAGCGCGCGCGCCAGCTTCAGCGGGGTCTGGCCGCCGTATTGCACGATAACGCCTTTTGGCTTCTCGATGCGCACGATTTCCAGCACGTCTTCCAGCGTCACCGGCTCGAAGTAGAGGCGGTCAGAGGTGTCGTAGTCGGTCGATACGGTTTCCGGGTTACAGTTGACCATGATGGTCTCGTAACCGTCTTCACGCAGCGCCAGGGAGGCGTGCACGCAGCAGTAATCGAACTCGATGCCCTGGCCGATACGGTTTGGACCGCCGCCCAGCACCATAATCTTGTCGCGGTCGACGGACGGATTCGCTTCGCACTCGTCTTCATAGGTGGAGTACATGTAGGCGGTGTCAGTTGAGAACTCTGCCGCACAGGTGTCCACGCGCTTGTAGACCGGGTGCAGGTCGTACTGGTCGCGCAGCTTGCGGATTTCCGCTTCACGTACGCCCGCCAGCTTAGCCAGACGCGCATCGGCGAAGCCTTTACGCTTCAGCACGCGCAGGAAGTCAGCGTCCAGACCGGTGATGCCCAGCTCAGCGACCTGTTCTTCCAGACGCACCAGCTCTTCAATCTGCACCAGGAACCAGCGGTCGATGTTGGTCAGGTTGAACACGCCGTCGACGGACAGGCCCGCACGGAAGGCATCGGCGATGTACCAGATGCGCTCTGCGCCTGCGTCTTTCAGCTCTCGGCGGATTTTGGTCAGCGCTTCCGGGTCGTCCAGGCTAACTTTCGGGTCGAAGCCGGTCGCGCCCACTTCGAGGCCGCGCAGCGCTTTCTGCAGGGATTCCTGCTGCGTGCGGCCAATCGCCATCACTTCACCGACAGATTTCATCTGGGTGGTCAGACGGTCGTTCGCGCCCGCAAATTTCTCGAAGTTAAAGCGAGGAATTTTGGTCACAACGTAGTCGATGGACGGTTCAAAGGAGGCAGGCGTGCGGCCACCGGTGATGTCATTCATCAGCTCGTCGAGGGTATAACCCACCGCCAGTTTCGCCGCCACTTTCGCAATCGGGAAGCCGGTCGCTTTAGAGGCCAGCGCGGAGGAACGGGACACGCGCGGGTTCATTTCGATAACAATCAGACGGCCGGTTTTCGGGTTCACGGAGAACTGTACGTTAGAACCGCCGGTTTCCACGCCGATTTCACGCAGTACCGCCATCGAGGCGTTACGCATGACTTGATACTCTTTGTCGGTCAGGGTCTGGGCTGGCGCAACGGTGATGGAGTCACCGGTGTGGATACCCATCGCATCGAAGTTTTCGATGGAGCAGACGATGATGCAGTTGTCGTTTTTATCACGCACCACTTCCATCTCGTACTCTTTCCAGCCAATCAGCGATTCATCAATCAGCAGCTCTTTGGTTGGGGAGAGATCCAGACCGCGTTCGCAAATCTCTTCGAACTCTTCGCGGTTGTAGGCGATACCGCCGCCGGTGCCGCCCATGGTGAAGGATGGACGAATGATGCACGGATAGCCCACGTCAGCCGCGACGGCCAGCGCTTCTTCCATGTTGTGTGCGATACCGGAACGCGCGGTGTCGAGGCCGATTTTCTTCATCGCCACGTCGAAGCGGCGACGGTCTTCTGCTTTATCAATCGCGTCGGCGGTCGCGCCAATCATGGTCACGCCGAACTCGGCCAGCACGCCCTGACGCTCCAGCTCCAGCGCGCAGTTCAGCGCCGTCTGGCCGCCCATGGTTGGCAGCACCGCGTCCGGACGCTCTTTCTCGATGATTTTACGCACCACTTCCCAGTGAATCGGCTCGATGTAGGTTGCATCAGCCATTTCCGGGTCGGTCATGATGGTCGCCGGGTTAGAGTTCACCAGGATAACGCGGTAACCCTCTTCACGCAGGGCTTTACACGCCTGCGCGCCGGAGTAGTCGAATTCGCAGGCCTGGCCGATGACGATCGGGCCAGCGCCAAGGATCAGGATGCTTTTTATGTCTGTACGTTTTGGCATTGTCTTCTCGGCTCCTGATTATTTAGCGGTCTTACGGTATTGCTCGATAAGTTCGATGAAGTGATCAAACAGCGGCGCGGCGTCGTGTGGGCCCGGGCTGGCTTCAGGGTGGCCCTGGAAGCTGAACGCTGGCTTATCGGTACGATGAATGCCCTGAAGGGTGCCATCGAACAGCGACTTATGGGTCACGCGCAGGTTAGCCGGCATAGAGGCTTCATCGACGGCAAAGCCGTGGTTCTGCGCGGTGATCATCACCGTGTTGTTATCGATGTCCTTCACCGGGTGGTTACCACCGTGGTGGCCGAACTTCATCTTAACGGTGTTCGCACCGCTCGCCAGCGCCAGCAGCTGATGGCCAAGGCAGATGCCGAATACCGGGATGTCGGTTTCCAGGAAGGACTTGATGGCGGCGATGGCGTAATCGCACGGCGCCGGGTCACCAGGACCGTTGGACAGGAAAATACCGTCCGGATTCATCTTCAGCACGTCTTCGGCAGACGTTTGTGCCGGCACCACCGTCAGGCGGCAGCCGCGGTCAACCAGCATGCGCAGGATGTTGCGCTTGGCGCCGAAATCGTAGGCCACCACGTGGAACGGCAGCTCGCTCTCTTTTTTCGCTTCCGGCAGGTCGCCTTCCAGCGTCCAGCTACCCTGCGTCCAGCTGTAGGCCTCAGCGGTAGTCACTTCTTTCGCAAGGTCCATGCCGTTCAGGCCCGGGAAGGCTTTCGCTTTTTCCAGCGCCAGCGTTGCATCGAGGTTGTCACCCGCGATGATACAGCCGTTCTGTGCACCCTTCTCGCGCAGCAGACGCGTTAACTTACGGGTATCGATATCGGCAATCGCCACAATGTTATGGCGCTTCAGGTAAGAAGAGAGGTCTTCGGTATTGCGGAAGTTGCTGGCAATCAGCGGCAGGTCGCGGATGACCAGGCCTTGCGCATGTACCTGAGAAGATTCTTCGTCAGCAGCATTGGTGCCGACATTGCCGATATGAGGATAAGTAAGAGTAACGATTTGGCGAGAATAGGAAGGATCAGTGAGGATTTCTTGATAACCGGTCATTGAAGTATTGAAAACGACTTCCCCAACCGCCGAACCTGTTGCCCCTATGGCCCGACCGATAAACTGGGTTCCGTCTTCCAGAACCAATAGCGCTGACTTAATCAAAACACCCTCCAGAGAATATTCACTCACTTTATTTGCATATTAATTCACAACCACGTCATAAATCAATGCAAATGTGTTGCCAGCGGATTTTTGGCAAACGGCGGCATTCTGGGGATTTGGTGGGTAAAAGTCAACTCAAAACGGATATTTTGTTTATTCTTTTGCGAGCCTGGCGGCTGGAATGCGATTTAACGGGCAAAAAGATCAGGCAAATCATTCTGGAAAACGCTTGCGCGTTAAGTTTAATGGGAATTTCGTGCGCGGGGCAATAAAAAGTGGACCATATGGTCAAAATTTACAATTGTGTAACGCAAAACAGAGAGAAAAGATATTTTTTTAAAGCTTTAACAGAATAACACTCACAAAGAAGATAAAATAAAAGGGCAATAAATTATTGCCCTATGCAATCAATACATTACGACTGCAATAACCACATCACGATGGGTAATAATGCTTACAAATTGTTGAGATCGAGTACATCTCGCATATCAAAAAGACCATTATGCTTGCCTTTCAACCACAACGCGGAGCGCACTGCGCCATTTGCAAATGTCATTCGGCTAGATGCCTTATGCGTGATCTCTACGCGTTCGCCGATATCGGCGAACATCGCGGTATGTTCGCCGACGATATCGCCTGCTCGAACAGTTGCGAAACCAATGGTTCCCGGAACGCGTTCGCCCGTATGACCTTCGCGAGAATAGACCGCGATGTTTTTTAAGTCTTTATCCATTGCATAAGCAATCGCTTCGCCCATTGCCAGCGCCGTGCCTGATGGCGCGTCGACTTTATAGCGGTGATGCGCTTCAACAATTTCAATGTCGGTATAGTCGCCCATCACTTTCGCCGCCTTTTCCAGCAGCTTCAGCATCACGTTAACGCCTACGCTAAAGTTGGCAGCGAAGACGATCGCAATCTCGTTTGATGCCTCCTGAATGGCTTGTTTACCCGCCTCGTCAAAACCGGTGGTGCCAATCACCATCCCTTTACCGTTCTGACGGCAAAACGCCAGGTGATTCAATGTGCCTTCAGGGCGCGTAAAATCGATGAACACGTCAAAGTCATCTTTTACCGCCTCCAGGCTGCTCTGCACGGTTACGCCCGTGTGGCCTGCACCCGCCAGCTCACCCGCATCGGTGCCAAGTAGTGATGAACCTGCACGTTCCAGCGCCGCGCCAAGTGCCACACCATCCATCTGTAGCGCCGCCTGAATCAGCTGACGGCCCATACGTCCACCCGCGCCCGCAATAGCGACACGGATCTGTGCATCATGCATAGTTATTCTCTTACGTTAAAATGATGTAAACCGTTTTCAGATTAACCAGCCTTCGCTGAGGCTGCCAACTGAAAACACCGATAATTAGAATTTAACGTGAAACCGACTTAAATATCAGTAAAAGACATGATTTTGTGGTCACGATAAAGTAACGGGTAAAAAAAAGGCCAGCACAGGAGGTGCTGGCCTTTCATCAGAAGAGGGATTATTCCACTTCGCGGGCATCAATTCGCAGTTCTTTCGGAACTTCAAATACGATGTTCTCTTCACGCCCTTCCAGCGGAACCGCGTCGCCACCGCCCAGTTCCTGCAGACGGGTAATCACGTTCTGCACCAGGATATCCGGCGCGGAAGCACCTGCGGTAACGCCAACGCAGGCCGCATTTTTGACCCACGCTTCCTGAATGTCCGTCGCATCGTCAATCAGAAACGCCGCTTTCCCCATCCGCTGCGCCAGTTCGGCCAGACGGTTGGAGTTAGAGGAGTTTTTGGAGCCGACAACCAGCACCACATCCGCCTGTTCAGCCAGCGCACGCACCGCTTCCTGACGGTTAGTGGTGGCGTAGCAGATGTCATCCTTACGCGGCCCGACGATTTTCGGGAAGCGCTGGCGCAGGGCGTCAATCACGTCAGAGGTATCGTCTACGGAGAGCGTGGTCTGGGTCATAAACGACAGTCGCGCTTCGTTTTTCACGTTCAGCGTAAAGACATCTTCAGGCGACTCGACCAGATACATCCCCCCTTCAGGGTTGCTGTACTGTCCCATGGTGCCTTCAACTTCCGGATGACCGGCATGACCAATCAGAATCGACTCTTCACCACGACGACTGGCGCGCGCCACTTCCATATGCACTTTTGTCACCAGCGGACAGGTGGCATCGAATACGGTCAGATCGCGGCTTTTCGCCTCGTTGCGTACCGCCTGAGAGACGCCGTGCGCGGAGAAGATCAGGATCGCACCGTCCGGCACTTCGCTGATCTGCTCAATAAAGATTGCGCCGCGCTCGCGCAGGCTGTCGACCACGTAGCGGTTATGCACCACTTCGTGACGCACATAAATCGGCGCGCCGTAAATCTCCAGCGCGTTTTCAACAATGCTGATAGCGCGGTCTACCCCGGCGCAGAAGCCGCGCGGGTTAGCCAACAGGATCTGCATTTTACTCCTCCAGTGCCGGATCGATCTCCAGCACTTCGACATCAAAATGAACGGCACGCCCGGCAAGCGGATGGTTGAAATCGACGGTGATAGAATCGCCGTTGATTTCGCGGATCACGCCAGGCATTTCGCTGCCGTCCATAGCAGTAAAGAGCATAATCGCCCCGATTTCTGGTTCACCCGCGTCCATGAACTCACGACGCGAGAAATACTGGATCAGGTCCGGGCTTGGCACGCCAAATGCCGCATCCGGCTCCAGCGAAAACGCTTTTTTCTCGCCCTCTTTCAGACCCAGAAGCTGTTGCTCAAGACCTTCAGAAAGTGAGGTATCGCCAAGACGAAACAGGGCCGGTTTGCCGTTATTGCGGGTGGATTCAGCCGTGGAGCCGTCATCCAGCTTCAGCGTGAAGTGAACGAGAACCGCGCTGTTGCTCTGTACGGATTTAGACATACACATTGCTCTTTAATGGTGTCTCGCCTGTGTGCCGGGTGACGCGTAGCGATCCCGGCCTACAAGTGTCGGCATATTCGGTAAGCCGGGATCGCTACGCGTCACCCGGCTGGTTTTGTTACACCTGCTCTTTCGCCGCCGGTTTCGGCAGGAAGCCTTCCAGCACGATTAACGCCGCACCGATACAAATTGCCGTATCGGCCAGGTTAAAGGTCGCGAAGTGCCAGTCGCCGACGTAGAAGTCGATCATATCGACCACAAAGCCGTGCCACAGGCGGTCAAACAGGTTACCCAGCGCGCCGCCAATTATCAGCGCATAGGCGATGTTATTCAGCTTTTGCGTGGCCTTCGAGCGGTACATCAGCACCGCCAGGATCACGCAGATACCGAGAGCGATACCCGCGAAGAACCAGCGCTGCCAGCCACCGCTGTCGGCAAGGAAACTGAACGCCGCGCCGTAGTTACGGGCGTAGTGCAGGTTAAGCGACGGGAACAGCGGAACCGTATCCCCCAGAGCAAAATTCTGGAGGATCAGGAACTTGCTGCCCAGATCGATAATCAGCACCACCACAACCAGCCACAGCCAGCGCAGTCCTGTTGAACAGAGAGTTTTACTCATCAGGCAAACTTACGTTTTTCGCCGTCACCGGCGACGTTGCTTACACAGCGTCCGCAGATGTCTGCGTGTTCCGCCACCTGGCCAACATCGGTGGTGTAATGCCCGCAACGCGGGCATTTCTCACCGTCGGCTTTGCTCAGTGCGACTTTCAGGCCTTTGAGCAGTTCACTCTGCTGAGCATCAGCAGTAGCGTCGGCATAATCCGCAACTTTCGCACCGGAGGTCAACAGGACAAATCGTAATTCATCGCCCAGCGCGGTCAGTTTTGCCGCCAGCTCCGGTTCCGCGTACAGGGTCACTGCCGCTTCCAGAGAGCCACCGACTTTCTTGTCAGCACGCGCTTGCTCGATAACCTTGTTCACTTCGCCGCGCACTTTCAGCAGCTCGTCCCAGAAGGCGTCGTTCATTGCTTCAGTACTGGAGAGATCGAACAGACCTTCGTACCACTCGCCCGTGAAGACATACTTCTCTCGGTCACCTGGCAGATAGCCCCAGATTTCATCCGCGGTGAAGGACATGATCGGTGCCATCCAGCGCACCAGCGCTTCTGCAATGTGGAACAGAGCGGTCTGGCAGCTACGACGCGCCACGCTGTCCGCTTTCGCGGTGTACTGGCGGTCTTTGATGATGTCGAGGTAGAACGAGCCCATCTCAATGGAGCAGAAGCGCATCAGGCGCTGCACCACTTCGTGGAAGTCGTAAGACTCATAGGCTTTCAGGATATCGTCCTGCGCCGCTTTCGCGCAGCCTACCGCCCAGCGGTCCAGCACGACCATCTCTTCCGGTTTCACCATATCTTTCACCGGATCGAACCCGTTCAGGTTCGCCAGCAGGAAGCGCGCGGTGTTACGGATACGACGATAGCTGTCGGCAGCACGTTTCAGGATCTCGTCAGACACCGCCATTTCGCCGGTGTAATCGGTGGATGCCACCCACAGACGCAGAATGTCTGCGCCCAGTTTGTTCATCACATCCTGCGGAGAAACGGTGTTACCGATGGACTTGGACATCTTACGGCCCTGACCATCCACGGTGAAGCCGTGAGTCAGTACCTGGCGGTAAGGTGCTTTACCCTTCATGGCGGTGGAGATCATCAGGGATGACATGAACCAGCCGCGGTGTTGGTCAGAGCCTTCCAGATACATGTCGGCAGCGTGACCGGCAAACTCAGGACGCACATCAACCACGGAGGAGTGGGTAGACCCGGAGTCGAACCACACGTCCAGGGTATCCGGCACTTTCTCGTAGCTGTCTGCGTCAGCGCCCAGGATGTCGCGCGAGTCGAGATCCCACCACGCCTGAATGCCGTCAACTTCGACGCGCTTCGCCACTTCTTCCATCAGTTCCAGCGTGTTCGGGTGCAGCTCCTGCGTCTCTTTATGCACGAACAGAGACATCGGCACGCCCCAGGTACGCTGACGGGAGATACACCAGTCAGGACGGTTAGCCACCATGGATTCGATACGCGCCTGGCCCCAGTCAGGGATCCACTGCACGCCTTTGATCTCTTTCAGAGACTGCTCGCGCAGGCCTTTCTGATCCATGCTGACGAACCACTGCGGGGTCGCACGGAAGATGATCGGCGACTTGTGGCGCCAGCAGCACGGATAGCTGTGCTGCATTTTTTCAACGTGCAGCAGCGCGCCGCTGGTGCGCAGCATGTCAACGATGATGTCGTTCGCTTTGAAGACGTTGATACCGTCCAGCGCCGGGTAGGTGCCTGGCAGATAAGAGCCGTCCGGGCCAACCGGGTTAGCGATTTCCAGACCGTATTTCAGACTGATGTTGTAATCGTCAGGACCATGGCCACCGGCGGTATGTACCGCACCGGTACCCGCTTCCAGCGTTACGTGGTCGCCCAGGATCGCCGGAACGTCGAAGTCCAGGAACGGGTGTTTGAAGCGCATCAACTCCAGCGCGTCGCCTTTCACGGTGCCCAGCACGGTGTAGTCGGCGATGTGCGCGCGTTTCAACACGCTTTCAACCAGATCTTTCGCCAGGATAACCGCCTGACCGTCAATCTGCACCAGCGCGTATTCGAACTCACCGGACAGGGAGATCGCGCGGTTCGCAGGGAGTGTCCACGGGGTGGTGGTCCAGATCACCAGAGAGATCGGGCCGTTAACGGCGGAGACGCCAAATTTAGCCTTCACCGCATCCTGATCGACGGCATGGAACGCCACGTCGATAGATGGAGAGGTTTTGTCGTAATACTCCACTTCCGCTTCTGCCAGCGCAGAGCGGCAGTCCACGCACCAGTGCACCGGCTTCGCGCCTTTGTGCAGGTGTCCGTTACCGATGATTTTACCCAGCGCACGGATGATGTTGGCTTCGGTTTTGAAGTCCATGGTCAGGTACGGGTGCGACCAGTCGCCCAGCACGCCCAGACGGATGAAGTCAGCGCGCTGACCGTCAACCTGCGTAGCGGCGTATTCGCGGCACTTCGCACGGAACTCGGCGGCGGTGAACTTCTCACCCGGCTTGCCAAACTCTTGCTCCACTTTCAGCTCGATTGGCAGACCGTGGCAGTCCCAGCCCGGAACGTAAGGCGAGTCATATCCCGTGAGGCCTTTGGACTTCACGATAATGTCTTTCAGAATCTTGTTAACCGAGTGACCAATATGAATGCTGCCATTCGCATATGGAGGGCCATCATGCAGAATGAAGGTTTTTTTGCCTTTTTTGGCTGCACGAATGATGCCGTACAGGTCATCATCGGTCCAACGCGCCAGCATTCCCGGTTCACGCTTGGCGAGATCGCCGCGCATCGGGAACCCTGTTTCCGGCAAATTCAGGGTTGATTTATAGTCACTCATCAGATTCTCGGTTCCGTATTTATCACGTAGGCAGTTAAGCCGGTTCTAAAGCCCAAAAAACTCGCGGGCCGTCAATTCATCTCGCGCAATTTGCGCTTTGAGTTCATCCAGCGAACCAAATCGCTGCTCGTTGCGTATCTTTTTACGCAGTATTACATCTATATGGCGACCATAAAGGTCCATTACAACGTCCAGCAGGTGCACTTCTAACTGTTGACGCACACCGGCAACGGTAGGACGCGTGCCGATATTGGCGACACCGTAAAACGGTTTATCGCCCAGTCCAGCCACTTCTACCGCATACACCCCTTTAACCGGGGAGACCTGACGACGCAGCGGTATATTCGCCGTCGGGAAACCTATCGTGCGGCCCAGCGCATCGCCATGCACCACGCGGCCAGAGATGGTAAACGGATGACCCAGCAAGTTTTCTGCGGTGTCCAGTTCATCATTGGCCAGCGCCTGGCGTACCGCCGTGCTGCTGACGCGCACGCCGCCTTCACAGAAAGTCATTGCGCTGGTGACGTCAAATCCGTACTCCAGACCAGCCTTCTGTAATAGCAAGAAATCGCCCTGACGACCAGCGCCAAAGCGGAAATCATCACCCACGGCAAGAAACTGCACGCCAAGACGCTTCACCAGCAGGTCGCTGACAAACGTTTGTGCTGTCAGTGCGGCAAAGCGGCGATCGAAACGCACGCACAATACGTAGTCCACGCCGGACTCTGCCAGATAGCGCAATTTCTCGCGCAGGCGAGTCAGACGAGCGGGAGACTTTTCGCCCGCAAACAGCTCAAGCGGCTGCGGCTCAAAAATCATCACCACAACGGGCAGGCCACGAGCCTCCCCTTCTTTACGCAATCCCTGCAACAGCGCCTGATGACCACGATGCACGCCGTCGAAATTACCAATGGTCAGCACGCACCCATGCGGGGCTTTGCTGAGATTATGTATGCCGCGTATCAGCTTCATGTCTGGCTCAAAACAGTGAAAATCGCCAAAGTATACCTTGTACAGCGGTTAAGGTTAACCGGCGATTGTTCACGCAAAACAGAAAGCCGTAATGATTTCATCAGGCTGACCTTTCACAGCGAAAAAATCTGTCCGGGAACTGCGATTTTTATGCCGAAAGGCTGTATTCACGGAAGACAAGCTGGTAGAATCCTGCGCCATCACTACGTAACGTAGCGTCGCTAATTAACGGCGCTTATTTGCACAAATCCATTGACAAAAGAAGGCAAAGAGGGCATATTCCTCGGCCTTTGAATTGTCCACATAGAACATATTTGGGAGTTGGACTTGGCTAATATCAAATCAGCTAAGAAACGTGCCGTTCAGTCTGAAAAGGCTCGTAAGCACAACGCAAGCCGTCGCTCTATGATGCGTACTTTCATCAAGAAAGTATACGCAGCAATCGAAGCTGGCGACAAAGCTGCAGCGCAGAACGCATTTAACGAAATGCAACCAATCGTGGATCGTCAGGCTGCTAAAGGTCTGATCCACAAAAACAAAGCAGCGCGTCATAAAGCAAACCTGACCGCGCAGATCAACAAACTGGCTTAATCGCTACTTGTTGTTGCTTGTTTAAAGAACCCGCTTAACGCGGGTTTTTTTATGCCTTCAGATTGCCGGTGGCGTAAACAGTGCCGAGTAATCACGGTTGCAGATACGCTGCACCGCCGGGTGCTGAATCATTCTTTCGGCGAATATCGCGTGGTACTCCTCCATCACGTTATCTACCCTGCCAATCTCCGTAATCTTGTCGTCTGAATAGAGATCGTGCGCGTACAGCGTTGGCGCAACGAAGATCGCGTTATGCGCTTCGCCAAAGGCTTTCATTAACGCGGCGTCGTCGAACTCACCGAGTATTTCCACGTTCAGCCCCTGCGAGTTAAACCAGTTCAACAGCTTGCGTCCGAGCATGGAGCGCCTTCCCGGCACCAGCAGGCGACGCTCTTCCAGGCACGCGGGGAACGGTTTTTCCGGTGGCGGGTTAATGCACCAGAAGCTGACGCCGCATTCGCCAATTTTTACTGAGAACAGCCCTTCCTGCTGGGTGGAGTCGATCGGGCAGTCCGAGATAATCATGTCCAGCTTATGCTGGCTCAGCTGTTCCAACAGCATCTCGTGAGTGGATTCAAAGCAGCGCAGGTGGATTTGCTCATCTTCTACCACCGCCGCATCCAGCACGCCGCTCACCAGCCGTTTCGACAGCGCATCCGCCACACCCACGTCAAAGAGCAGGTTCGACTCTTTGCGGTAGTTGACGATGTCCAGCATCTCCTGGCTCAGGGTGAACATCTTGTCAGCATAGCGAAACACCAGCTCGCCCAGTTCGCTGGGTTCAATGCCGCGACCTTTACGCTTGAACAACTTGCCCTGCAGACGCTCTTCTAGCGCCTTGATTTGCCCGGTGATGGTTTGCGGCGTCAGGTAGAGCGCCTCTGCCGCCCCCACCACCGAGCCCTGTTTATAGACGTGCCAGAAGTAGTACAGATGGTTGTAATTTAAATGAGACATCGCGTGTTCTCTCCCTGAGTGTGTATCGGGAGAAGGAGCCCCTCCTCCCGGTTTCCTGTTATGCCTGAACAGCCTGTCCGGGCAATTTCGCCTTCAACAAGGTATAACCGATGACCGCAGCCAGTAATGACCCGATGAGAATGCCGAGTTTTGCCCAGACGATAAGCTCAGGCGCATGCGCCCCAAACGCCAGCGTCGAGATAAAGATCGACATCGTAAACCCGATTCCGCAGAGCACGCCCACGGCCATAATCTGCTTAAACGTAGTGCCATTCGGTAACGACGCCAGCTTCAGTTTAATCGCCAGCCAGCAAAAGAGGCTGATCCCCAATGGCTTACCGATAAACAAGCCAGCAATGATGCCCAGCGGCAGCACGGATGTCAGACCGTCCAGCGTCACGCCGCCGAGGGAAACGCCCGCGTTGGCAAACGCAAACAGCGGCAGGATCATAAAGGCGACCCACGGATGCAGCACATGCTCCAGCTGTTTTGCCGGAGATTTGCCATCCTGCGGCTTAAGCGGCACAAGGAAGCCCACAATTACCCCCGCCAGCGTGGCATGCACGCCCGATTTCAGCACCGCCGTCCAGAGCACCATCCCCACCAGGATGTAGATACCAATGCGGCGGACGTTAAAGATGTTCAGCAGTGCCAGCACTGCAATCGCCCCAGCGGCCACGCTCAGCGACAGGATTGACAGATCGCTGGTATAGAACAGCGCGATTATAACGATAGCACCCAGGTCATCGATGATCGCCAGCGCCATCAGGAAGATTTTTAGCGCCACCGGCACGCGGCTACCCAGCAGGGCTAATACACCAAGGGCAAAGGCGATATCCGTCGCAGCCGGAATAGCCCAGCCGTGGCGCGCCATCGGATCCTGCCAGGTGAAGGCCAGGAAGAGCAGCGCCGGAACGACCATCCCACCGAGCGCGGCAATCACCGGGAATGCGGCACGCTGGCGGCTGGCAAGCGAGCCCAACACCAGTTCACGCTTGACCTCAAGCCCCACCAGCAGGAAAAACACCGCCATCAGCGCATCGTTGATCCACAGCAGCATGTTCTTGTTGATTTCCAGCGCCCCGACCTTCAGCTCAACGGGCGTTTCCAGAAATGCATGGTAGAGATCGCGCGTTAATCCTAAATTCGCCAACACCATCGCGGCAGCTGCAGCAATAATCAGGATCACGCCACCGGACGCTTCACTGCTAAAGAAACGGTGTAGTAATTTCATTTAAGTTCTCTCTTTTACAACAATACCTCGATAAAACCATAATACCAAGCCAAACAACTCGGCAAAAACAGATTAATATTGAGTATAGATTCAGTTTTACCGAGCTATACCTTCAAATAGAAAAAGCCCGGAATCGCTTCCGGGCTTTTTAAGGACACTTAACAGCTAACGGATTAGCGCGTTAAATCATCGAAGAATTTTTTGACGCCATCGAAGAAGCTTTTGGAGCGCGGGCTGTTTTTCTCACCCGTCGGGCCGCCAAAGCTTTCCTGCAGCTCTTTCAGCAACTGTTTCTGTTTGTCGTTCAGGCCAACCGGCGTTTCCACGACGACGCGGCACAGCAGGTCACCCTGCGCACCACCGCGAACGGATTTAACGCCTTTCCCGCGCATGCGGAACAGTTTGCCGGTCTGAGTTTCGCCTGGTACCTTCAGATTTACGCGACCATCCAGCGTCGGCACTTCGATTTCACCGCCCAGCGCCGCCATCGCGAAGTTGATCGGCACTTCGCAGTACAGGTTGTTGCCTTCACGCTCAAAAATTGCGTGCTGCTTCACCTGAACCTGAACGTACAGATCGCCTGCTGGCGCGCCATGCTCGCCCGCTTCGCCTTCACCTGCCAGACGGATGCGGTCGCCCGTATCAACGCCAGCCGGGATTTTAACGGACAGGGTTTTCGTTTTCTCAACGCGACCGTGGCCGTGGCATTTGGTGCACGGATCTTTAATCAGCGTACCGCGACCGTGACAGTGCGGACAGGCCTGCTGTACCGCGAAGAAGCCCTGGCGCATCTGCACCTGACCGGAACCGTGACAGGTTGGACAGGTCTGTGGCTGCGTACCCGCTTTCGCGCCGCTGCCATGGCAAACGTCACACTCTTCCAGCGTCGGGATGCGGATCTCTTTGGTGACGCCGCGAACGGCCTCTTCCAGCGTCAGATCCATGTTATAACGCAGGTCCGCGCCGCGCGCTGCGCGCTGACGACCACGCCCACCGCCGAAGATGTCGCCGAACACATCGCCAAAGATATCGCTGAAATCAGCGCCACCGCCAAAGCCGCCGCCACCGAATCCGCCGCCACCCATGCCGCCCTGTTCAAAGGCTGCGTGACCATACTGGTCATAGGCCGCACGTTTTTGTGCATCGGTCAGGACTTCGTAGGCTTCTTTGATCTCTTTAAATTTGGCTTCAGCCTCTTTGTCACCCTGGTTACGGTCCGGGTGGAATTTCATGGCCAGGCGCTTATACGCCTTTTTGATTTCACGCTCTTCCGCTGTTTTGGAAACGCCTAAAATCTCGTAATAGTCTTGCTTAGCCATCTTTTTTATCTGCCCCTAACATGCGTGCACGGGCGGAGAGGAAACCTCTTCGCCCGTGCCAGTAATTACCCGTTCAAAGGGCGATTATTTTTTGTCTTTCACTTCTTCGAACTCAGCGTCGACAACGTCGTCGTCTTTCGCGTTGTTCGCAGATGCATCAGCGCCCGCCTGCTGTTGAGCGTGCTGCTGCTGAGCGATTTCCATCAGCTTCTGGGAAGCCTGCGCCAGCTCCTGCATCTTCGCTTCGATATCCGCTTTATCTTCACCTTTCAGTGAGGTTTCCAGCGCAGTCAGTGCAGCTTCGATAGCAGTCTTGTCTTCCGCTGGCAGTTTATCGCCTGCTTCTTCAACCTGCTTACGGGTGCTGTGCAGCAGATGGTCACCCTGGTTGCGGGTCTGAACCAGCTCTTCGAATTTACGGTCTGATTCCGCGTTAGCTTCGGCATCACGAACCATTTTTTCGATTTCCGCTTCGTTCAGGCCAGAAGATGCCTTGATGGTGATCTTCTGCTCTTTACCGCTGTTTTTGTCTTTCGCAGACACGTGCAGGATACCGTCAGCATCGATGTCGAAGGTGACTTCGATCTGCGGCATGCCGCGCGGTGCCGGGTTGATACCGTCCAGGTTGAACTGACCCAGAGATTTGTTATCCGCCGCACGCTTACGCTCACCCTGAATCACATGGATGGTTACCGCAGACTGGTTGTCTTCAGCGGTAGAGAACACCTGACTGTGTTTCGTCGGGATGGTGGTGTTTTTGTTGATGAGCGCAGTCATCACACCGCCCATGGTTTCGATACCCAGAGACAGCGGGGTAACGTCCAGCAGCAGTACGTCTTTCACTTCACCGGTCAGTACGCCACCCTGAACCGCAGCACCGATTGCGACCGCTTCGTCCGGGTTAACGTCTTTACGTGGCTCTTTACCAAAGAACTCAGCCACTTTCTTCTGAACCATTGGCATACGGGTCTGACCACCCACCAGGATAACGTCCTGGATGTCAGACACGGACAGGCCAGCGTCCTGCAGTGCAACTTTCAGCGGCTCGATGGAACGGTTCACCAGATCTTCTACCAGGCTTTCCAGTTTCGCACGGGTCACTTTGATGTTCATGTGTTTAGGACCGGTCGCGTCTGCAGTGATGTACGGCAGGTTCACGTCGGTCTGCTGAGCGGAAGAAAGCTCGATCTTCGCTTTCTCAGCGGCTTCTTTCAGGCGCTGCATCGCCAGCGGATCGTTACGCAGGTCAATGCCCTGATCTTTCTTGAACTCGTCAACGAGGTAGTTGATCAGACGGGTATCGAAGTCTTCACCACCCAGGTGGGTATCACCGTTGGTTGCCAGAACTTCGAAGGTTTTTTCACCGTCAACTTCGTCGATTTCGATAATAGAGATATCGAAGGTACCACCACCCAGGTCGTAAACCGCGATAGTGCGGTTGCCAACTTCTTTATCCAGACCGTAAGCCAGCGCAGCCGCGGTTGGTTCGTTGATGATACGTTTTACTTCCAGACCTGCGATACGGCCAGCATCTTTGGTTGCCTGACGCTGAGCATCGTTGAAGTAGGCAGGTACGGTGATAACAGCTTCAGTTACCGGCTCACCCAGGTAATCTTCAGCGGTTTTCTTCATTTTCTTCAGCACTTCAGCAGAAATCTGCGGTGGTGCAGTTTTGGTGCCTTTCACATCAAGCCATGCATCGCCGTTATCTGCCGCGATGATTTTGTAAGGCATGATGGAAACGTCACGCTGAACTTCTTCGTCCTGGAAGCGGCGGCCAATCAGGCGTTTGATCGCAAACAGGGTGTTTTGCGGGTTTGTCACTGCCTGACGTTTAGCCGGCTGACCAACCAGAGTTTCACCATCCTGGGTATAAGCAATGATAGAAGGCGTGGTGCGATCGCCCTCGGCGTTCTCCAGCACACGTGCAGTAGTGCCATCCATAATCGCTACACAAGAGTTGGTAGTACCCAGGTCGATACCAATAATTTTACCCATCTAAACGTCTCCACTAAAAATTCAGTCAACATGTGGTTGTGTACCTGTAATAAGGGCAGAACGTGCTTTTTCAACTGCCCAGATTTGATTTTTTTCAGGTCCACACACTGCGGTTGCTTACAAGATGGGGTCGCAACGGCATCCATCAAGGGGGACGTATAAAAAAAATTTTAATTTCCCCCTGATGAGATCATAGACGGCATCGATTGCGCCCCTTATTATGCCGCGCCCCGTCAGGGAGTATTGACGCGGGTTTAACCATTTCACCATATAAATGATGATTTTTTTGAGGACTTATGGGCAACACTAAGTTGGCTAATCCGGCTCCGCTGGGCCTGATGGGTTTTGGCATGACCACTATCCTGCTGAACCTGCACAACATCGGGATGTTCCCGATGGATGGCATTATTCTGGCGATGGGCATTTTTTACGGCGGTATCGCGCAAATCTTCGCGGGCCTGCTGGAATATAAGAAAGGCAACACCTTCGGCTTAACCGCCTTTACCTCTTACGGCTCTTTCTGGCTGACGCTGGTTGCCATTCTGCTGCTGCCTAAAATGGGCCTGGCAGACGCGGCAAACGCGCATTTCCTGGGCGTTTACCTGGGTCTGTGGGGCGTATTCACCCTGTTCATGTTCTTCGGCACCCTGAAAGGTAACCGCGCGCTGCAGTTCGTCTTCCTGAGCCTGACCGTGCTGTTCGCCCTGCTGGCCATCGGCCACCTGGTGGATAACGAAGGCATCGTACACGTTGCGGGCTGGATTGGCCTGGTGTGCGGCGCAAGCGCTATCTACCTGGCAATGGGCGAAGTGCTGAACGAACAGTTCGGCCGCACCATTCTACCGATTGGTGAAAAACACT
>NZ_GL890774.1:213152-288955 GCF_000211415.1 Enterobacter mori LMG 25706
CCCCATCAGCGAGAGCGCCAGCACGTACCAGGCCGGAGCCATGGGAGACACGCCCATCAATACCGTCACTGCAATCGGCGTCAGTCCACCGAAAATGGCATACGACACGTTGTAAGAGAAAGAGATACCGCTGAAACGGACTTCCGGCGGGAAGGCTCGCACCATCACGTAAGGCACTGCACCCACGACGCCCACGCACAGCCCTACCACGCCGTACAGCAGGAACAGCTGTTCAGGATGGCTGCCCGCCAGATGGTAAAATGCCCAGCTCGACGCGGCCAGCAACAGGCTGCCGACGACAAAGGTAACGCTGGCCCCAAACCGATCCGCCGCCAGCCCGGCGGCAAGACAGCCAAAGCAGAGCATAATGGTCGCGATACTGTTTGCCTGCAGCGTCACCGCCGGGGCGAATCCATACTGTTTCTGCAGCCAAACCGGCGACATTAATATCACCACGACAATACCCGCCGAAAGCAACCAGGTAAGAAGCATCGACACCACTACCGCTTTTTTATGGCGTACCACGACGGCTTTCACCGGCAGCTCCTGCGCCAGCGCTTTGCGCTGCTGCATCTCGAGGAAAATGGGCGTCTCCTGCAGCCAGCGGCGCAGGTACATCGCCACCAGGCCAAACGCCCCGCCCAACAGGAACGGAAGACGCCAGCCCCACTCATGAACGGCCTGTTGCGTCATGCTGGTATTCACAATCGTCGCCACCACCGACCCCAGTAAGATCCCGACGGTGAGCCCCGCGGTTAAGGTTCCACAGGCGATCCCAATGCGACGGGCAGGCACATGCTCGGACACAAATACCCACGCGCCTGGAACTTCACCACCGATGGCCGCCCCCTGGAGAATACGCATCAGCAATAGCAGCAATGGCGCAAGGATACCCATCGAGGCATAGGTGGGCAGCAGACCAATAGCCAGCGTGGGCACGGCCATCAGCAGGATACTGAGGGTAAACATCTTCTTACGCCCGACCAGATCGCCAAAGTGCGCCATCACAATGCCACCCAGCGGACGCGCCAGATACCCGGCGGCAAAAATGCCGAAGGTTTGCACCTGACGCAGCCATTCCGGGATATCCGCCGGGAAGAAGAGTTCTCCCACCACGGCGGCGAAGAAGACAAAGATGATGAAATCGTAAAATTCCAGCGCGCCACCTAAGGCCGCAAGCGTGAGGGTTTTGTAGTCCTGTCGATTCAGAGGTCGGGGGTTATGTGACATAGCGAACCATTATGCGTGTGTTGTGGATTTATTTTTACAGCGATCGTAAAGAAAAAATTACTATATCGTAAATCCGTTTACACGCTACTGCGGCTGACGCTAATGTCACACTTTCGTTATTTTCAGGAGATTGTTTCGCGGCGAGCGCTTTTAGGACGAAAAGCTGCTACCACTTTTTCATCGGTTTCCACATAGGGACCGTCAAGCAGCTGTATACAATACGGTACACTTGCAAAGATACCGTGCACAATGACGCTGCCATCTTCTGCTTTCAGCCCTTCCAGCGTCTCTTTGATCGACTTCGGCTGGCCCGGCAGGTTCAGGATCAACGCCTGCTTGCGGATCACCCCCACCTGGCGGGAAAGAATGGCCGTCGGAACAAAGTGTAGACTGATCTGCCGCATCTGTTCACCGAAGCCCGGCATTTCGCGATCGGCAACCGCCAGCGTCGCGTCCGGCGTCACGTCGCGGCGCGCGGGGCCGGTTCCACCCGTCGTCAGAACAAGATGACAGCTCATCTCATCCACCAGCTCACACAGGGTCTGCTCGATAATCGGCTGCTCGTCCGGGATCAGGCGAGTCTGGATCTCAAACGGGGTGGTCAGCGCGCTGCCCAGCCACTCTTCAAGAGCAGGGATGCCTTTATCCTGATAAACACCGCTGGAGGCGCGGTCAGAAATCGACACCAGGCCGATGCGTAAGGTATTCATATCCATTCCATTCAAAAAGTACTGATTAAAGGGAATGATACACGCAGAGAGGAAATTCAGACAGAGGCGGGGGTAAGAGGCGTGACCGGGAGCCCGGTCACGCGGAATGATTACAGCAGGTCGCCGATCATTTTTTCCAGTTTGCCCTGGTCAACAGCAAACTTACGGATACCGTCCGCCAGTTTGTCTACTGCCATTGGATCCTGGTTGTGCTGCCACAGGAACTCGGATTCCGTGATGCGCTCTGGGCGTGCTTTCACTTCACCGGTGTAGGACAGTTTACGCTCAAGCGCGCCTTCGCTCTCTGCCAGCTCTTTCAGCAGCGCAGGGGCGATGGTCAGACGGTCACAGCCAGCCAGCTCGATGATTTCACCGACGTTACGGAAGCTTGCGCCCATAACCACGGTCTCATAGCCGTGCTGTTTGTAGTATTCGTAGATTTCAGTAACAGAAACCACGCCTGGATCTTCAGCCGGTGCGTACTCTTTCTTGTCGGTATTAGCTTTGTACCAGTCCAGAATACGGCCCACGAACGGAGAAATCAGGTATACGCCCGCTTCTGCACATGCACGCGCCTGCGCGAAGGAGAACAGCAGGGTCAGGTTACAGTTGATACCGTCTTTTTCCAGCTGCTCTGCAGCGCGGATGCCCTGCCAGGTAGAAGCCAGTTTGATCAGGATACGGTCGTTGCTGATGCCAGCATCGTTGTACATTTTGATCAGACGTTTCGCTTTCGCGATAGACGCTTCGGTGTCGTAGGAGAGACGTGCATCCACTTCGGTAGAGATACGGCCAGGAACCAGTTTCAGGATTTCCAGACCGATGTTCACTGCCAGCTTGTCGGTAGCGTCAACAACCTGCTGCGCGCGGTCGTTGCTCTGTGCTTTCGCCCAGGTCACTGCGTCGTCAATCAGTTTGCGATACTCAGGGATCTGTGCGGCGTTAAGGATCAGAGAAGGGTTGGTTGTGGCATCCTGCGGCTGGTACAGCTTCATTGCCGCGATATCTCCGGTGTCAGCTACGACAGTGGTGAACTGACGAAGGGAGGTCAATTTATCCGTCATGATAGTGTTTCTCTTTTAACGTGCCCTGGATAATTCACGCTACCGACAGCATGCCTGCAGCGGAAAAATGACAGGTTTACTTGTTAGGGGGATGTAACCGGTCTGCCCTGATGATAACACGAGTGAGAGGCAGCGCAACCGCAGACAGTGCGCTTAGGCAGAGTATGATAAACTGAGAATATTAACAGGCTGCTAATCAACAGCATGTCCAATCAGTGGTAGCGCTTACATATTCACTTTGGCATCAACAAGAGGGACGTTAATGCCTGATTTCCTATACTTTATTAACGAAATTCTCTGGGGTTCGATAATGATATATCTGCTCCTGGGAGCAGGTATTTGGTTCACGCTGCGCAGTGGTTTTATCCAGTTTCGTTATATTCGCAAATTTGGCAGAAGTCTGAAAAATAGAATCACCCCACAGCCGGGCGGATTAACCTCATTTCAGGCGCTCTGCACCAGTCTCGCCGCGCGGGTCGGCAGCGGTAATCTGGCGGGCGTTGCGCTGGCCATCAGTGCGGGGGGGCCTGGCGCCGTATTCTGGATGTGGGCCACGGCGATTATCGGCATGGCGACCTCGTTCGCTGAATGCTCGCTCGCTCAACTCTATAAAGAGAAAGACAAAAACGGTCAGTTTCGCGGCGGTCCGGCCTGGTATATGGCCCGTGGACTGGGGATGCGCTGGATGGGCGTCCTGTTTTCGCTCTTCTTACTCATCGCCTATGGCCTGATTTTTAACACCGTCCAGGCAAACTCCGTGGCGCATGCCATGCGCTATGCCTTTGCCTGCCCGGAATGGATAACCGGTGCCGTTTTAGCGCTTCTCACCCTGCTGACGATATATGCCGGTCTCAAAGGCGTGGCCCGCCTGATGCAGTGGCTGGTTCCGGTTATGGCCCTCCTGTGGGTAGCCGCCAGTCTGTTCGTTACCGTACTGCACATCGATCAGTTTCCGGACGTCATCGCCGCTATCTTTAAGAGCGCGTTCGGCTGGCGCGAAGCGGCCTCGGGCGCGCTGGGTTATACCGTCAGTCAGGCACTCACGGCAGGGTTTCAGCGGGGCATGTTCTCGAACGAAGCCGGTATGGGTTCAACGCCCAACGCAGCGGCGGCGGCGGCGTCCTGGCCTCCCCATCCAGCGGCGCAGGGCATTGTGCAGATGATTGGTGTGTTCACGGACACCATTATTATCTGCTCCGCCAGCGCGATGATCATTCTGCTGTCGGGGACCCTTCCCCATCCCTCTGGCACCGTCGGGATACAGCTGGTTCAGCAGGCGCTGGTCAATCTTGTGGGTGGCTGGGGAGCCGGTTTTGTCTCATTGATAGTGGGTCTTTTTGCGTTTAGTTCGATCACGGTGAACTATCTCTACGCGGAGAACAACCTGATCTTCCTGAAGCTTGACTCGCGACCTTCGCGCAACGTGCTTCGCGTAGGTGTCATCGCCATGATAATGACGGGCGCCCTGCTCAGCATGCCGGTGGTCTGGCAACTGGCGGACGTGATTATGGCGCTGATGGCGATCACCAACCTGACGGCAATTTTGCTGCTTTCTCCGGTGGTGACACTCATTGCTCAGGACTATCTGCGTCAGCGCAAGCTGGGCCTTAAACCCGTGTTTGATCCCACCCGCTACCCCGAAATTGAGGCGCAAATTGCCCCCGGCGCCTGGGATGATTTGCCGCGGCAATAACAGCTATCGATCAATTCAGGGCGATTTTTTGCTAAAGTCGCTCTAAATTTCCTGCAAGGACTGGATATGCTGATTCTGATTTCACCTGCAAAAACGCTCGATTACCAGAGCCCGCTCGCCACCGAGCGCTATACCCAGCCTGAACTGCTGGACTACTCTCAACAGCTGATCCGCGAAGCGCGTAAACTCTCTGCGCCGCAAATCGCCTCGCTGATGAGCATCAGCGACAAGCTGGCCGATCTGAACGCGACCCGCTTTCACGAATGGCACCCGGATTTCACCCCGGCTAACGCTCGCCAGGCGATTCTGGCCTTTAAAGGTGATGTCTATACCGGCCTGCAGGCGGAAGATTTTAGCGAAGCCGATTTCGATTTTGCCCAGCAGCATCTGCGTATGCTGTCAGGCCTGTACGGCGTACTGCGCCCGCTGGACCTGATGCAGCCGTATCGTCTGGAGATGGGTATCCGCCTGGAAAACATCAAAGGCAAAGATTTGTACCATTTCTGGGGCGATATCATTACCGACAAGCTGAACGCGGCGCTGCGCGCCCAGGGCGATAACGTGGTAATTAACCTGTCCTCCGACGAATACTACAAGTCAGTGAAACCGAATAAGCTGGATGCAGAGATCATCAAACCGGTGTTCCTCGACGAGAAGAACGGTAAGTTCAAAGTGATCAGCTTTTACGCCAAGAAAGCACGCGGGTTGATGAGCCGCTACATCATCCAGAACCGTCTGACGAAGCCGGAGCAGCTGACCGGATTTAACAGCGAAGGTTATTTCTTTGACGAGGCGTCGTCAGGGAAAGGTGAACTGGTGTTTAAGCGCCACGAGCAGTAAAAACAAACCCCGCCAACTGGCGGGGTTTTGCATTAATGGTGTTTCCAGTCCGGGCCGCGGTCGTCGCGGCGGTCATCGTGGTGATGGTCATCATGGCGATTGTCATGCTTACGCTTTTCATCATGCGGACGCCAGTGGTTATCGCGCCAGTCATAGTGCGCCTTCCACCAGTCGTGGTCTCGCCAGCGGCCGCCGTCCCAGTAATGTCCGTTGTTATCCTGGTCGCCAATCTGCAGTTTTACCGCAGGGACGAGGGTGATTTCAGATGCCTGTACCGCCATGGGAGCGACCAGCATCAGTGAAAGCGCGATGAGAGCAGGTTTCAGTTTAGACATAGGTGACTCCTCGTTACTCTTGCCCAACGTGGGCCGATGTAAGGAGATTACGCGAGGGGAACGGGGGATGTTATTCTCTGCAATCCTAAACGCTAAGTGACCGCATTTATTGGGAATTTCTACTTTTTTCCTGCTTCTTTTCTCCTTAATTCCTTCACAAATAAAGCCGGGTGGCGCTGCGCTTACCCGGCCTACGTTCTGCGCCGTTGTAGGTCGGGTAAGGCGTAGCCGTCACCCGACAAAAATCACGCTCGAGCCATCATCAGCTTACGCAGCGCGGCAAAATCTGCCGGCAATTCATGAGACAGCAGCGGCAGGTCGGCACGCTCGGCCAGCTCTTTCGGCAGTGACAGCGTTTCGCCCAGGATCGCTTCCACGCTCTCTTTGAACTTCGCCGGATGCGCGGTGCCCAGGAACAGGCCATATTCACCCGGATTGAGCTGATCGCGCAGCGCGCGGTAAGCAATCGCCGCGTGCGGTTCAGAGGTGTACCCCACAGCTTTCAGCTCGCGCATGGTCGCTTTGGTGGTTTCATCAGTCACCGCGGCGTAGCCCAGGTCACCCAGACGCCAGATCTTACGGCGGAACAGCTCTTCCACGCGCGGCCAGTTGTTTGGCTGCGATACATCCATTGCGTTAGAGAGTGTCGCCTGCGTGGCGTTCGGCGCCCACTTCCCGTCTTTCAGGAAGCGCGGCACGGTGTCGTTGGCGTTGGTGGCTGCGATAAAGCGTTTCACCGGCAGACCCAGCGATTTCGCCAGCAGGCCCGCCGTCAGGTCGCCGAAGTTACCGCTTGGTACGGAAACCACCAGCTGGTTGCGCGCTTCCTGCGGCAGCTGCGCCACCGCTTCGAAGTAGTAGCAAATCTGCGCCAGCAGACGGCTGATGTTGATAGAGTTAGCAGAGTTCAGCCCCAGGGCGACCTTTAGATCTTCGTCGTCGAAGGCCTGCTTGACCAGCGCCTGGCAGGCATCGAAATCGCCGTCAATCGCCACGGTTTCAATGTTGCCGCCGAGCGTACAGAACAGTTTTTCCTGCAGCGGGCTGATTTTGCCTTTCGGGTAGAGGATCACGACGCGGACGTTTTTCAGTCCGTAGAACGCGTGCGCCACCGCCGCACCGGTATCGCCGGATGTCGCGGTCAGGATGGTCACCGGTTTGTCGCCGCTGATGTGGGTCAGCATCTGCGCCATGAAGCGGCCACCGAAGTCTTTGAACGCCAGCGTAGGGCCGTGGAACAGCTCCAGGCAGCCAACGTCAGGCTCAACCTGCTTCACCGGTGCCGGGAAAGCAAACGCCGCACGCACGCGCTCTTCCAGCAGCTCCTGCGGGATTTCGTCCCCGATAAACGCCGACAGAATTTTCGTGCTGCGGGTGACAAAGTCTTGCTTCAGCAGTTCGTCGATGTCGGTCAGCTGAAATTCCGGCAGGTCATGAGGGAAAAACAGCCCCTGATTTTTGCCCAGCCCCTGCGTTACCGCCTGCGCGAAGCTGACCTGCTCGTTATGATCTTTAAGGTTGTAGAGTTTCATTAATTATCCCAGTACTCGTGCGCCAGCCGTGTCCAGACGGCAAATATGAACAAAGCCTTCCTGATTTTGCAGGTAGTGTTTAGAGAGCCAGTCCGCCACGCGCTGCGCGGTGTCTGGCTTGTCGCACAGGGCGAACAGCGTCGGGCCTGAGCCAGAGATGCCGCACGCCTGCGCGCCGATATCCATCGAGGCCTGTCGCGCCTCGTTAAAGCCGGGCAGCAGCTTCGTACGATACGGCTCGGCAATGACGTCTTTCATCAGCTTCGCCGCCAGCTGCGGCTGACGGGTGTAACAGGCATGAATAAAGCCTGCCAGGTGACGCCCGTGGGCGATACAGTCCTGACGACGATACTGTGCAGGCAGGATCGCACGCGCTTCCGCGGTAGAGACCTTAATGCCCGGATAGGCCAGCACCCACAGCCACTCATCAAACCCTGGCACCTGCTGGCTGATGATGCCATTTTCTTCGATCATCAGCTGCATGCCGCCGAGGAAGCACGGCGCCACGTTGTCATAATGAATGCTGCCGGAAATGCGCCCTTCCAGCTCGCCCATCAGCCCCAGCAGACGGCTGTTGTTCAGCGGCTTGCCGCAGTGCTCGTTCATCGCCACCAGCGCGGCAACCACGGAACACGCGCTGGAGCCCAGGCCCGAGCCAATCGGCATACTTTTTTCCAGCGTCATGGCGACCGGCACGTTTTTGCCGATCTCCTGACAGAAGCGTTCCCAGCACTGATAAACGATATTTTCGCGCGGCTCAGACGGCAGTTTGCTGGCAAAGCGGCCCACGTTATTCAGGCTGAAGCTGTCTGCCGCTTCCACCGTAACCGTATCGCCCAGCAGCGAACCATCCACCGGCGTGACCGCCGCGCCCAGCACGTCAAATCCGACGCTCATATTGGCGCTGGAAGCCGGGGCATAAACTTTGACCATGTTAAACTCCTAACTTCCATGACAGGGTACGCAGCAGATCGGCAAACACACCCGCCGCCGTAACATCGTTCCCTGCGCCATAGCCGCGAAGCACCAGCGGCAATGGCTGATAATAGTGGCTGTAGAACGCCAACGCATTCTCGCCGTTTTTGACTTTGTACAGCGGATCGTTGCCATCCACTTCGGCAATCTTCACCCGGCACACGCCATCTTCTTCAATGTTGCCAACATAGCGCAATACCTTACCTTCATCACGGGCTTTCGCCACTCGGGCGGCAAAAGCATCGTCAAGCTGCGGCAAATTCGCCATAAAGGTGCTGACGTCACCACCGTCATCAAACTCTGCTGGCAGCACCGGCTCAATCACGATATCCGAAAGCTCCAGCTCGCGGCCCGTTTCACGCACGAGGATCAGCAGCTTGCGCGCCACGTCCATCCCGGAGAGATCGTCACGCGGATCCGGCTCGGTATAGCCCAGCTCGCGCGCGGCGCGAGTGGCTTCCGACAGGCTCATCCCTTCATCCAGCTTGCCGAAGATAAAGGACAGCGAGCCGGAGAGAATGCCGGAGAAACGCTGCAGTTCATCGCCCGCGTTGAGCAGGTTTTGCAGGTTCTCGATAACCGGCAGGCCTGCGCCCACGTTGGTGTCGTACAGGAACTTGCGGCGCGACTTGCTCGCCGCCAGACGCAGCTGGTGATAGTAATCCATCGACGAGGTGTTGGCCTTTTTGTTTGGCGTCACCACGTGGAAACCTTCGCGCAGGAAGTCGGCATACTGATCGGCCACCGCCTGGTTGGAGGTACAGTCAACAATCACCGGGTTAAGCAGGTGATACTCTTTCACCAGACGGATCAGGCGGCCCAGGTTGAACGGCTCTTTCGCCTCGTTCATCTCGGCCTGCCAGTTTTCCAGGTTCAGACCGTGAACGTTGGTCAGCAACGCTCTGGAGTTGGCAATCCCGCAGACGCGCAAATCGATATGTTTCTTCTTCAGCCACTCCTGCTGACGCTTCACCTGCTCCAGCAGCGCGCCGCCTACGCCGCCCACGCCAATCAGGAACAGCCCGATCACCTGGTCGGTGTTGAACAGCATCTGGTGAACGACGCGCACGCCGGTGGTGGCGTCATCGTTGTCCACGACAACGGAAATCGAACGCTCAGACGAACCCTGCGCAATCGCCACGATGTTGATATTGGCACGCGCCAGCGCGGCAAAGAATTTAGCGGAGATGCCGCGCAGCGTGCGCATGCCGTCACCGACGACTGAGATAATCGCCAGACGCTCCTGAATGGAGAGTGGCTCCAGCAATTCCTCTTTCAGCTCCAGATAGAACTCTTCCTCCAGCGCGCGACGGGCGCGCAGGCAATCCGCCTGCGGCACGCAGAAGCTGATGCTGTATTCGGAAGAGGACTGGGTGATCAGCACCACGGAGATACCGTTGCGGGACATGGCTGCAAAGACGCGCGCCGCCATGCCGACCATCCCTTTCATCCCCGGGCCGGAGACGCTGAACATCGCCATGTTGTTGAGGTTGGAGATGCCTTTCACCGGCAGACCGTCTTCATCGGTACTCGCGCCAATCAGCGTACCCGGCGCCTGCGGGTTACCGGTGTTTTTAATCAGGCAAGGGATCTGGAACTGAGCAATCGGAGAGATGGTACGCGGGTGAAGCACTTTAGCGCCGAAGTAGGAAAGTTCCATCGCTTCCTGGTACGACATCGACTTGAGCAGCCTGGCGTCCGGAACCTGGCGCGGGTCGCAGGTATAGACGCCGTCAACATCAGTCCAGATCTCACAACAGTCTGCGCGTAAACAGGCGGCCAGCACGGCGGCGGAGTAGTCGGAGCCGTTACGGCCCAGCACCACCAGCTCGCCCTTCTCGTTACCGGCGGTGAAACCTGCCATCAGGATCATGTGGTCAGACGGGATTTTGCTCGCGGCGATACGGCGGGTTGATTCGGCAATATCAACGGTGGATTCGAGGTAGTGGCCCACCGCCAGCAGTTTTTCAACCGGGTCGATCACGGTCACGTTATGGCCGCGCGCTTCCAGCACGCCCGCCATGATGGCGATTGAGAGTTTTTCGCCCCGGCAGATCAGCGCCGCGTTGATGCTGTCCGGGCACTGGCCGAGGAGGCTGATACCGTGCAGGACGTGTTTGATTTGCGCAAATTCCTGCTCAACGAAGGACTTCAGCTGAGCGTGCGGGAAGCCGGGCAGCGCCTCTGCAAGCCCTTGCAGTAAGTCAGCGAAGATACGCTCGGCGTCGCTGATGTTCGGGAGTGCATCCTGGCCACCGATGGTTTTTTCAATCATCGCCACCAGATGGTTCGTGATTTTTGCCGGGGCAGAGAGCACGGTAGCAACCTGCCCCTGCCTGGCGTTGCTTTCCAGGATATCGGCAACACGCAGAAAACGTTCTGCATTTGCCACTGATGTACCGCCGAACTTCAACACTCGCATGGTTCTACCTCGTTTCCTTTAGCCGAAAAAAAAGCCCGCACTGTCTAGGTGCGGGCTTTTTTTTGTTTTTCCTGTACGCGTCAGCCCGCATCGTTACCCGTGGTAATGATGATGGTTGTGGTAATGGTGGTGATGCTGATGCGTTTCATGGATGTTGTGTACTCTGTCATTATTATCTGTCTGTGCTGTATTCTTTTAGGGTTAAAGGATCGGGCACCTTAAGTCAACGAATTTTTAATTTGATCACAATTCGGAGGACTCTCACGTCCCGCTGCCGTCGGATTTATTTTCATCCGAATACTCCAAAAGCAACCCTTAGCATCAGATGATTACACCATAATAAAAATGTATGACAGCACTTTACTCGGCCAATTTTTTTTCAATATCGTGCAGCAAACGGTGCAGCATTGCCGTGTCGCGTTGCTCAAGACGGCCCAAACGCTGCTGTAGCCAGTCGACCATTTTTTGATCGTCAGCCACACCCAGCTGCATGAGCAGGTTTTCCACGCGCGCGCGAAGTGCAGACAGCTGGTTTTCATCGGTGCCTTTAACAGGCGGCTGCGGAATTTGTATTAAGGATGCTAATTGATAGCAATAGACCATCACCGCCTGGCCTAAATTGAGTGAAGGATAATCTGCAACCATCGGCGCGCCTGTCAGCACATCCGCCAGTTCCAGCTCTTCATTGGTCAGCCCGGAATCTTCACGCCCAAACACCAGCGCGGCTTTCTCCAGCCACTGGCTTTTCTCTTCCAGCATCGCCACCAGCTCCGCGGGCGTGGCGTAGTAATGAAACTTCGCCCGGCTGCGCGCCGTGGTCGCAACGGTAAAGGAGATGTCGTGCAGCGCGTCGGCAAGCGTAGCGTAAGTGGTTATATTATCGAGAATATCTCCCGAACCGTGTGCGACCCAACGCGCCGCAGGCTCCAGGTGCGCGGCGCTGTCCACAATACGTAAATCGGTAAAACCCATGGTCTTCATGGCACGCGCCGCAGCGCCTATGTTTTCGGGTCTTGCTGGGGCCACCAGCACAATCGACAGATGCATTTATGCTCTCTTTTTAAGCAGTTAGCGGGTAAAAATGTGATGCGCCTCAACATATTACGCAGCACGAATTTACAAAATTGCAACACAAATCACCGAAATAGCGTTTCATAACAAATTAAAAACGCTAAACTATTTTGTGGCTGAACAATCAGTTAGAATGTTAACAGACAGATATTATCCCTATGTTTTATAATGATAATGACTGTGTGAATGCCTATTCTTAATTGGATTCGTATTGTTTATCAATCAATGTCCGCAACTAGTTGGTTTATTGAAAATTTGTGACAAAGGCTAGCATTCGGATACGATGATTTCATCAAACTGTTAACGTGCTACAATTGAACTTGATATATGTCAACGAAGCGTAGTTTTATTGGGTGTCCGGTGTCACTTAGCCTGTTATGTTGCTGTTAAAATGGTTAGGATGACAGCCGTTTTTGACACTGTCGGGTCCAAAGGGAAAGTACCCAAGACCAAGCTAATGATGTTGTTGACGTTGATGGAAAGTGCATCAAGAACGCAATTACGTACTTTAGTCACGTTAAGCCGATCATGTTAATTTGCGACATGCATCAGGCAGGTCAGGGACTTTTGTACTTCCTGTTTCGATTTAGTTGGCAATTTAGGTAGCAAACATGCAGACCCCGCACATTCTTATCGTTGAAGACGAGTTGGTAACACGCAACACGTTAAAGAGCATTTTCGAAGCAGAAGGCTACGATGTCTTTGAAGCGACCGATGGCGCAGAGATGCATCAGATCCTTTCTGAAAATGATATCAACCTGGTCATTATGGACATTAACCTGCCAGGCAAAAACGGCCTTCTTCTGGCACGCGAACTGCGTGAACAGGCGAACGTCGCGTTAATGTTCCTGACAGGCCGTGACAACGAAGTTGATAAAATTCTTGGCCTGGAAATCGGTGCGGATGACTACATCACCAAACCGTTTAATCCACGCGAGTTAACCATTCGTGCACGCAACCTGCTGTCCCGCACCATGAACCTGGGAACGGTCAGCGAAGAGCGTCGTAGCGTAGACAGCTACAAATTCAACGGCTGGGAACTTGATATCAATAGCCGTTCACTGATCAGCCCGAACGGTGAGCAGTATAAACTGCCGCGCAGTGAATTCCGCGCGATGCTGCACTTCTGCGAAAACCCGGGCAAAATTCAGTCCCGTGCAGAACTGCTGAAGAAAATGACCGGTCGCGAGCTGAAGCCGCATGACCGTACCGTAGACGTGACCATCCGTCGTATTCGTAAGCATTTCGAATCTACGCCAGATACGCCGGAAATCATCGCCACGATCCACGGCGAAGGGTACCGTTTCTGCGGTGACCTGCAGGAGTAATCCCGCAGTTAACGCATTAAAAACGGCGCAAATGCGCCGTTTTTTTTATTTCCAGATCCGCATCGTATCGTCATCCGGTGCTGCGGGTGGCTCAGGTTGCTTCGGCTGAGAGAGCGAGTACCAGTCGAAATGACGGGTCAGGTACATGACGGCGAACAGCGCCAGCGCGAGAACCGCAGACCCCAATAGCAGCGCACTGTCCTCAGAGCGCAGCAGGAACCACATCACCACGTCCAGCCCCAGCAAGGCCAGCACAAATAGTCCGCTGCGCTTCCAGCTTTTCAGCACGGCCTGCAGGTACATTCCGTTCATCGCAGCGCCCACCAGACTTGCAACAACCCAGGCTGGCGTAAACCCAACGTGTTCAGACAACGCCAGCAACACCAGATAGAACAGCACCAGCGACAATCCCACCAGCAGGTACTGCATTGGGTGCAGGCGCAGCCCGGTTAAGGTTTCGAAGACAAAGAAGGCCATAAACGTCAGCGCAATCAGCAAAATGGCGTACTTGATCGCCCGGTCAGTCAGCTGATACTGATCGGCGGGCGTGGCTACCGTGACGCTAAAGGCGGGGATCGACTCCCATGATGGCGATTCGCTCCCGCTGAACCAGCTCTCAAGGTTGTTCGCAAACCAGCTGCTCTTCCAGTTCGCCTGGAAACCAGACTCGCCAATTTTGTGCTTAACCGGCAGATAGTTGCCCATAAAGCCCGGATGCGGCCAGTTGCTGTTAAGCGTCATTTCGCTGTTACGCCCTACCGGTACCACTGCAAAACTGCCAGTTCCCGCCAGATTGAGTGACATCTCAAGTGCAAACGTTTTGGCTTCCAGCGCGTTGTCGGTCAGCGGGATGTGGATCCCTGCAAGCGCCCCGTAGACACCTGAACCGGGTTCCACGCTTAGCGTCTCACCATTGATTTTAGAGATACTGACCGTGCCAATACCCCGCGCGTCGCCAACGCCCGTCACGATAAACGGCTGCCCTGTCGCGATCGTTTCTCCTTTCAACTGCTTCAGCTCTTCGGTATTAAACTGCGCTTTTATCTTCAGGTCAGTGTTCCAGATTTGCCCATCGTAGATGCCAATATTTCGGGACTCCACGCGCTGGTTCCCTTCCACAACCAGAGAGTCCGGCAGAATGAAATGCATATAGCTTTTCTTGTATTCGACCTTCTTCTCGTCCTCCAGCTTGTAAAAAATCTCCGTCACCGGAATGGCAATCAGCGGGCCGACCAGTTTTTGCGGTCCGCTGGTGCTCTGCCGAAGCGTATTTTCGACATCGTTACGATAGCTTTCACGCTCTGAAATGAGGTTACTGACCATAAACAGCGGAACTAACAGCAGCAGGATGCACCCCAGCAGGGTGCTTACTTTCCAGAACAGGGGGGATTTCATCATTACGTCTCCTTTGTGATGAGGAGAGCGTAACCAGGCTGTGTGGGGTCAGTTTGAAGCTATGTGAAGGGACGGTGAAGTGCCAGCGTGGCCATCACGCCACCTTCATCGCGATTACGCAATGTAATCGCTCCCTGATGCAGACGCGCCACCTCCTGGACAAACGCCAGCCCGAGTCCGCTGCTCTTCAACCCGTTCTCACGCGGCAGGGAATAAAAGCGCTCAAAAATACGCTCCAGCGCATAATCCGGGATACCGCTTCCGCTATCGGTCACCGTGAGCAGGACCTGCGTTGGCGCTTCATACGCGGCCAGTGCAATAACCCCGCCGGGCGGCGTGAAGTCGATGGCGTTATCCAGCAAATTACCCAGAGCCTGTTCGAGCAGTTCGGGATCGCCCGCAACAAACAGAGAGGTGCTTTGGATCGTCAGCGTGATATTTTTCGCTGTCAGAACCGCCGAACGCGCGTCGGCCAGGCGGGTAAATAGCGTGTCGACGTCGACGCTGACCGGCACGATCTCGACCCGATTTTCAAGCCGCGCCTGGGTAAGCAGCTTTTCGACCAGCGACTGCATGCGCGCGTTTTGCACCAGAATATTATCGATAAACCGCGCGGCCACCTGCGGCGGCGGCTGCTCGGCGAGAATTTCCGCCGCGCCGCGTATCGCGGCGAGGGGGCTTTTCAGCTCGTGGGTCAGCGCATGGACATAGTGTTCAATGTAGTTTTTCCCTTCCAGGCGAATGCGCATATTCTCCAGCGCCTGGGCCAGCTTGTGCAGTTCGCTGCTGCCTGGATTAGGCAGCGGGAGAGGCGTATCCGTGGTCACTGAATCGGCGTAGCGCGATAACGTACTGATAGAACGATTGATCCACCAGGCAACGAGAAGACCGATCAGCAGGGCAATGCCGAGCAGCGCTCCGCCTGCCCACAGGATCCTTCGCTCGCTGCGATGGATACCCGGCGCCATCGCGCTGTTAGGTTTCCCGACCGACAGCACGCCGATAATCTTGCCCTGCTCCACAACTGGCGCGGCAACATACATCACCGTGCTCTCCGGATCGTCGGGATGGCTCTGGGTACTGCGCGCGCCGTATTCACCGCGAAGCGTCAGCCAGACATCGTTCCAGCGCGAGTAATCTTTCCCCACGGCCAGACGGGCGGAATCAAACACCACTCTGCCCTGCGCATCGGTCATGTAGACGTGATACTCGTTACGCACTTTATGAATGCCGCCGATATTGGCGCGGAAAGGGCGCTGATGAAGCTGAGAAAAGGCCTGTGCCAGTTTGCCCTGCTGCGCATTGCCCGAAAGGAGATCCTCACGCCCGACTTCGGCGAGTAAGGTCGCAGTATCGATTAACGTGCCCTCGGTTGCCCTGCGCACGCCGGGCTTTACTTCCTGAACAAAGATCGACAGCACAAACCACGCGGCGATGGCCACGATCAGGAAGTACCCCAGCAATAACCGCATCCCAATGCGCATCAGTAAAGGCCCAGACTGTAGCCCATACCGCGATGGGTGCTGATGGGTGAAAGTTCCTCGTTTACCGCCCGCAGCTTGGCGCGCAGGGTTTTGATGTGGGTGTCCACGGTGCGGTCGAAACTGTCGCCGTCTTCACCCCATACCTTGTCCATGAGCTGCTGACGAGAAAAGACCCGTCCGGGGGCCTGTAAAAAGGTTTTGAGCAGCAAGAATTCATAGCGGGTCAGGGGCAGTGCTTCACCGCACCAGCTAATCCGCGCGGCTGGCTCATTCAGCTCAAACTGCCCGATTCGGACGATGTCAGCAGGTGCAGCTGATTTTTGCATCCGCCGTAAAATTGTCCTTACCCGGGCGCACACTTCCCGTGGGGAGAAAGGCTTGGCAACGTAGTCGTCAGCGCCCATTTCCAGGCCGAGGAGTTTATCCACTTCATCGCTGCGGGCCGTCAGAAACAGCACCGGCAGTGACGGATGCTGGGCCAGCAGCTGGCGGCACAGCTCAAAGCCGCTGATGTCCGGCAGCCCGACGTCCAGAATGGCGAGCGCCGGAGCCTGCTGCCGCGCCGCCTCCAGCACCGGTAAACCGCGCTCGAACGCCTTTACCGCAAATCCTTCCTGCTGAAGCATGTAGATCAGCGTATCGGCGATACTGGTTTCGTCTTCAACCAGCCAGACCACAGGTTGTTGCATGGTTCATCCCTGAATTAATGCCACGGCATAATCGGCACCGCACTGATCGCGTTTTTCGGCGAGCCTTCCACCACTTTGTCGGAATAGGCCAGGTATGCCAGGGTGTTGCGTTTGGCATCATAGAAGCGCACTACCTGCAGCTTTTTAAACACCAGCGAGGTCCGTTTCTGGAAAACCACGTCGCCCTGCGCTTTGCCGTTTTTAATTTTATCGCTCAGCTCAACCGGCCCCACCTGCTGGCAGGAGATCGCCGCATCGGAAGTATCTTCCGCCAGCCCCAGCCCGCCTTTGATACCGCCCGTTTTCGCGCGGCTCACGTAGCAGGTGACGTTTTTCACATCCGGATCGTCAAACGCCTCCACCACGATTTTGTGGTCCGGACCAAACATTTTGAACACGGTATCGACGGAACCAATCTGTTCCGCCTGCGCGGCGCGGCCGACCATCAGCAGCAACGCGGTGAAGATCAAAGTCTTGTATTTCATATTGTTACCATTCTTTAAAATTGCACTGGGCGATTATTCAACACTTTAGACAAAAATGTAGCAAGATCACAGGATTAGAATATATTCGCCCAAAACGAGCCGTAAAAGGCATTAATGCGCAAAAAAAACACTGAATGCTAAAACATCAAAAAATGCTATTATCCGCTAACCTGTTATCAGGCACCTGCTGTTTTAAGGATGAGGATAGTATATGGATCAGGCTGGAATTATTCGCGACCTGCTAACCTGGCTGGAAGGTCATCTCGACCAGCCTTTGTCACTGGATAATGTGGCGGCTAAAGCAGGCTATTCCAAGTGGCATCTGCAAAGGATGTTCAAGGATGTCACCGGTCATGCTATCGGTGCCTATATTCGCGCACGTCGTTTATCTAAATCTGCTGTGGCATTGCGCCTGACCGCGCGGCCGATTCTGGATATTGCCCTGCAGTATCGTTTTGATTCGCAGCAAACGTTCACCCGCGCCTTTAAAAAACAGTTCTCGTTGACGCCAGCGCTTTATCGTCGTTCGCCTGACTGGAGCTCGTTTGGCATGCGTCCGCCGCTGCGTCTGGGCGAGTTCGCGATGCCGAAATATGAAATTGTCGCGCTGCCGGAAACCCATCTGATCGGCACAACCCAGAGCTACTCCTGTTCTCTGGAGCAGATTTCTGAGTTCCGTCATCAAATGCGCGTCCAGTTCTGGCGCGACTTCCTGAGCCATGCACCGGCAATCCCGCCAATTCTGTACGGTCTGAACGAAACGCGCCCAAGCCAGGAAAAAGACGACGAGCAGGAGGTGTTCTACACCACCGCGCTGACGCCAGAGATGGCGAATGGTTATATTCAGGGTTCGAAACCGGTCGTGCTGGAAGGCGGCGAGTACGTGATGTTCTCGTATGAAGGGCTGGGAACGGGCGTTCAGGAGTTTATCCTGACCGTTTACGGGACCTGCATGCCAATGCTGAATCTTAATCGCCGTAAAGGTCAGGACATTGAGCGCTACTACCCGGCGCAGGATGCCAAACCGGAAGAAGGCCCAATCAATCTGCGTATGGAATTCTTGATTCCTATCCGCCGTTAACGCTGCAGTTCGTCAAGCGCAGGGGCATCGAGATGCGAAATGTCCCCTGCCATCTCCACTACCCAGCCCGACGCCAGCCATGCGCTTTCCTGATAATCAATTCGGGAAATGGAGCAGTTGCGCAGACGCAAACGGCGCTCAGCGTAAGCCGGTAACCCCAGAATGGTGCTTACCAGGCAGCCCAACGCAATCCCGTGACTCACCAGCAGCGGACGGCTTCCCGCCGGGAGCTTCAGGCATTCCGCCAGTGCGGCATGCAAACGCACGCTCAGCTCCTGCATGGATTCCCCTTCCGGAATACGGCCATCTTCCGGTACCGTTCCCCAGCGTGCGACGCCAGCCCTCTTCCGTTTCCGTCAGCGTATCGATATGGCGTTTTTCCAGCACGCCCATATCCAGCTCGCGCAGGCGCGGCTCCAGCATGACATCACAGCCGCAGGCATCTGCGATGATGCGCGCCGTCTGCTGTGTGCGACCTAAATCGCTGGTAATCACGTGAGTAATGCCCAGCGTTCTGGCGCGTTCCGCCACCTGCCACGCTTGCTGCACACCCTTTTCGGTGAGAGGACTGTCCGACTGGCCTTGAATACGTCGCTCGGCGTTCCACTGCGTTTCACCGTGGCGAACAAGGTAAACCTGTAACATGTTTTTTTCCGTTATACTGCGATGAGTTTTTTTTGAATCGAGCTTAATTATGCACCATGTTGTCTCTGCTACCACTAATCCTGCCAAAATTCAGGCAATTCTAAGGGCATTTGACGAGATCTTCGGCGCAGGATCCTGCCATATTGAGGCCATCGGCGTCGAGAGTGGCGTTCCTGAACAGCCGTTTGGCAGTGAGGAAACGCGCGCTGGCGCACGAAATCGCGTGGCAAACGCCAGGGCCGCAGCACCGGATGCTGACTTTTGGGTGGCGATTGAAGCAGGTATCGACGAAGGCGCAACCTTTAGCTGGGTGGTCATCGAAAGCCGCGAGCAGCGCGGTGAAGCGCGCTCGGCCACCCTGCCGCTGCCGGAAGTCATTCTGGAAAAAGTGCGTGCGGGTGAAGCGCTCGGGCCGGTGATGTCGCAGTACACCGGCATCGATGAGATTGGCCGTAAAGAAGGAGCGATTGGCGTCTTTACCGCAGGCGCGCTGACGCGTTCTGGCGTTTACCACCAGGCGGTGATTCTGGCGTTAAGCCCGTTCCATAACGCGATTTATCGGTAAGTTTCCAGGCCGGATAAGGTGTAGCCGTCATCCGGCGTTTTTCAGCAATACCGCTTCCAGCCACTGGCGCAGCTCAACCGGCGCAGACTTCAGGCTGTTCGAGCCGCGGGTGATCGTTGCAATGCCCGCGCCGAGCTCATTTTTCAGCTCGCGCTGGCTCATCTCACCGCGCAGCAGCTCCTCAATGATCCGCACGCGCGTGCCCAGCGCCTCACGCTCGTCCGGCGTGAGCATCAGCTGCATGAGGGGTAAGTGCAAATCCTGCTCGTAAGACTGGCGAAGCAGCTCCACAAAACGAAGCCACTCCTGATGACGTTGTTCGGCCATTGCCGAGGAATACGGGGAATGCTGGGTCATGTTATGCTGCCTCTTGTACTCATTAGCGAGTACAGCATAACACAACCCGCGCCGATCAGTAACGCCTCTGCCACTCGGCATCGCTCATCAGGGTATCTTTCTGCCCCATGAAGTAGCGATAGTAGGCGTCATAGGCCAGCACGTTCTTCACGTAGCCGCGCGTTTCCGAGAACGGGATGCTCTCGACAAACGCCACCGCGTCGATGCGTCCGGCGCTGTTGCCAAGCCAGGTGCGCACGCGTCCCGGCCCCGCGTTATACGCCGCCGAAGAGAAGATGCGGTTATTGCCAAACTGCTGGTAGACGTACTGCAAATAGCTGGTACCGATGTTGATGTTGGTATCCGGATCCAACAGCTGCGACGGGCTGCTGTAACCGGGGATGTTGAACATCTTCACCGTGTGCGTCGCGGTGCCGGGCATGATCTGCATCAGGCCGCTGGCGCCCACCGGGGAGCGCACTTTCGGGTTCCAGGCACTCTCCTGACGGGCAATCGCCATCGCATAGCTCTGAGGGATATCTTTGCCGCTGGTATAACGATCGAACAGATCCTTATACGCCAGCGGGAAACGCTCTTCGAGATGATCCCACAGCTTGCCGGCGATCGTCGCCTGCACGCTCAGATCCCACCAGCGATTATCGAACGCGTAGCGGGCAAGCTGGGCTTTCTCGTCGGTGGTGCGGCTGGTGACCAGATTAGCCCACTCGCTGCGCGCGGTGTTGTCCATATTCCAGTACATCAGCTCGCGCACGCGCGCCATCTCCGGCCCCTGCGTCAGCGCCGGGTTCGCGTTGGCGGGCGCTTTGTCGATCTTGAGCGTGTACTCCTCGCCCAGCCGCTGCGCCGCCACCATCGGGTAGAATCCGCGCTGTTGCATCAGAGCGTGGAGGATAGCCTTGGCCTCATCGTCACGGCCACGCTCCAGCAGCAGGTCGGCCTGCCAGTAGCGCCATTCATCTTTCTCTTTAGCATCCATCGGCAGACGCGCAAGCCAGGTATTCAGCCCACGACGATCGCCCGTGCCCAGCGCCATTCGCACGCGGCGCTCGACAAGCGAGGTGGAGTTTGAACGCATGATCGCGTCGTCACGCCAGCGCGCCTGTTCGTCGGTCACATCGGTGCCCATCAGTCGCCACGCCACGATGTCGCGCAATTCCTGCGTTTGTTCTTCATTAAGCTGCTGCGCCTGCACCAGCTGCGGGATCATCAGCCGCGCGTTTTCCACATCGTCACGCGCCACGCTAGTAAAGGCGACCGCCGCCATTTGTCGCGTGAAATCTGTCGCGCCCGTACTGCGGGCAAAGGTCAGCACGCTGTTCGGATCGTTTGCCAGCCCAATGACGGCAGACGAAATGGTTTGATAGTCGGACGGCATCTGCCCCGCCAGCGCAGTGACCAGACGCGTGTTCCCGGCCTTCATCGCCAGGCGAATGCGTTCAAGATAAGCCAGCGGATCCTGTTTGCCCGATGCGCGCCATGCGCCGAAGAGCGAATCACAGGCGTTAGGCTGGCTTTTGCCCGTCAGCCAGAGATCTTTGGCACCGACCCAGGCCTCCTCCTGCTGTCCTGTGGCCCATTTGGCGTAGTAGTAATTACACTGTGCTTCCGTCGTGCCCGGTTTTTCCGGGCTAAACGCCAGCAGCCCGCGCCAGTCTTCACGACGCGCCAGCTCATTCACAAAACGAGACTGGAGATTACGGGCAGGCGGCAGAGTCGGGTTCGCCTGAATGAAGTTGTTCACGGTGACGGTGGGTTGGTTCATGAGATCGTCGGTTATCTGGCGGTACTCCAGATACGGATACAGCGGATAATCCTTTAGCGTCGGCATCAGGGCCTGCACGGTATCCATCTGCTTGTTGTCCCACGCCTGTTTAATCTGGGCGTAGCGGTTACGTTGTTCATCCAGTGAATCGGCATGCACCGCCTGGCTTACCGCCATTACGCATACGCTGGCAGCCAGCAGACGCCAGACCACCCGTTTGGCTTTTTCCACAAGCTCTTCCTCATTGTTTTTCGTTAGTTGCAGCGTCTTGCCACGTCAATGTTGCATTCACTTATGCTAACCAGGCATCCTGCAACGCGCCACGTTATGGACACTTTTTTACCTTTCCTGCGCGTTTTAACACTCCCGGCGTTCCTGACTGGGATTAGGGCATGAAAAAGGCTACACTTCGAGGCTGAAATTCCTTCTCATTACGATAAAAGAGGCGAAGTCCAACGTGGCTCAATTCGTTTATACCATGCATCGTGTCGGCAAAGTTGTCCCGCCGAAACGTCATATTCTTAAAAATATCTCGCTGAGCTTCTTCCCGGGTGCAAAAATCGGTGTTCTGGGTCTCAACGGTGCCGGTAAGTCCACCCTGCTGCGCATCATGGCGGGCATCGATACAGACATCGAAGGTGAAGCCCGTCCGCAGCCTGGCATCAAGATTGGTTACCTGCCGCAGGAACCTCAGTTGAACCCGGAACACACCGTTCGCGAATCCGTTGAAGAAGCGGTGTCCGAAGTAGTTAACGCGCTGAAAGGTCTGGATGAAGTGTATGCCAAATACGCCGAGCCGGATGCGGACTTCGACAAGCTGGCCGCTCAGCAGGGCAAGTATGAAGAGATTATCCAGGCGCACGACGGTCACAACCTGAACGTGCAGCTGGAGCGCGCGGCTGATGCCCTGCGTCTGCCGGACTGGGATGCAAAAGTTGAGAAGCTCTCCGGTGGTGAACGTCGCCGCGTCGCGCTGTGCCGCCTGCTGCTGGAAAAACCAGACATGCTGCTGCTCGACGAACCAACGAACCACCTGGATGCAGAATCTGTCGCCTGGCTGGAACGCTTCCTGCACGACTTCGAAGGCACCGTTGTGGCGATCACCCACGACCGTTACTTCCTCGACAACGTCGCGGGCTGGATCCTGGAGCTGGACCGCGGTGAAGGTATTCCGTGGGAAGGCAACTACTCCTCATGGCTTGAGCAGAAAGATCAGCGTCTGGCGCAAGAAGCTTCTCAGGAAGCGGCGCGTCGTAAGTCTATCGAGAAAGAGCTGGAGTGGGTGCGTCAGGGCGCGAAAGGCCGTCAGTCTAAGGGCAAAGCCCGTCTGGCACGCTTCGAAGAGCTGAACAACACCGAATACCAGAAACGTAACGAAACCAACGAACTGTTTATTCCACCTGGAGCACGTCTGGGGGATAAAGTGGTTGAAGTCAGCAATCTGCGTAAGTCTTACGGCGACCGCCTGCTGATTGACGACCTGAGCTTCTCCGTACCGAAAGGCGCTATCGTCGGGATCATCGGTCCGAACGGCGCGGGTAAATCAACCCTGTTCCGCATGATGTCCGGTCAGGAACAGCCTGACAGCGGCTCTATCACTCTGGGTGAAACCGTGAAGCTGGCCTCCGTTGATCAGTTCCGTGCCGCAATGGACAACAGCAAAACCGTGTGGGAAGAAGTCTCCGGCGGTCTGGATATCATGCGTATCGGCAACACCGAGATGCCAAGCCGCGCCTACGTTGGCCGCTTTAACTTCAAAGGCACCGACCAGGGCAAACGCGTAGGCGAGCTGTCCGGCGGTGAGCGCGGTCGTCTGCACCTGGCGAAGCTGCTGCAGGTGGGCGGTAACGTACTGCTGCTCGATGAACCAACCAACGACCTGGACATCGAAACCCTGCGCGCGCTGGAAAACGCACTGCTGGAGTTCCCGGGCTGCGCGATGGTTATCTCGCACGACCGCTGGTTCCTGGACCGTATCGCGACCCACATTCTGGACTACCAGGATGAAGGTAAAGTCGAGTTCTTCGAAGGTAACTTCACCGAATACGAAGAGTATAAGAAACGCACGCTGGGCGCCGATGCGCTGGAGCCGAAGCGTATTAAGTACAAGCGTATTTCGAAATAAAAGCAAAACGGCAACTTCGGTTGCCGTTTTTTATGTTTGTTCCCTCTCCGCGTGGGAGAGGGGCAGGGTGAGGGCATCAGGCCCCACAAAATCACCCGCCCACGTAATACCGCTTCACCTCATCGAACTGCATCGCAAACTCGATATAGCTCATCAGCGCAGGTGAATTCAGCTTGCGGCTTGGATACGCCAGCCACAGATCGTTACCTTCAACATTCCACTCCGGCAGCACCTTCACCAGTGCACCCTTATCGATCTTATCCTCCAGCAGAAATGCGGGTAACAGCGTGATCCCCGCGCCGGCAATCGCACATTCGCGGGCATACACCAGATTATCGGTCATGTGCGCGTTATCAGGCAGGTAGCGGTAATCTTCGCTCTCGCTTCGCAGAAGCCACTCTGACCACGCCCGGTGCGTAATGCAGCGGTGCTCCACCAGCTGACGGGGATGAATTAACGGCTCCCGACGCGCCAGATAGTCCGGCGAAGCCAGCATATAACGCGGGCAGTGCCCGATCATTCGGCCAATCAGGGAGGAGTCCTGCGGTTTGCCGGTACGCAGCGCCACGTCAAAACCGGATTCGACCAGATCCACAACGTCGTCAGAGATCGACACGTCCAGCGACACGTCAGGATAGCGAAGCTGGAACTCGGCATTCATATGCGCCAGCAGCGTCGCGCCAATCCCCGCCGGACAGGTGATCCGCAGCCGCCCGCTCGGGTTTTCGCGCAGCCGCTGAATGGCGTACTCCGCCCGCTCGCTGGCCGCCAGCATCTCACGGCAGTGCACCAGATAGTGCTCGCCCGCAAACGTGAGGCTGATCCTGCGCGTAGTGCGGTTGAGCAGGCGGATCCCCACCTGCTGTTCCAGCTGACTAATCCGCTGGCTAACGCTGGATTTTGGCAGTTCCGCTTTCTGAGCGGCAGCCGTAAAGCTGCCCATCTCCGCTACCAGCGCGAACAGCGCCATGTCCTGCAGCTGTTTAAACATGATTGTTCATCCTGTACGAACGCTGAGTTCTTGATTGTCCATCTTATCATGCAGCTGACCACTTAATAGACTAGCCTCAACAAAACGCATTCCATTGAGGAGCACACCATGTCTGTTAAAGCCATTGCCGTTAACCCAGCGAACCCTGCTGTTTTTATTGAAATAACCCCGCCGATGCCGCAGCCCGGCGAGCACGATCTGCTGGTGGAGGTGAAAGCCGTCTCCGTTAACCCGGTCGATACCAAAGTCCACGCGAGTATTGCCAAAAACGGGCTGAACGAGCCGCGCGTGCTCGGCTGGGATGCCAGCGGGATCGTCAAAGCCGTGGGGGCTGGCGTGACCGGATTCAAACCGGGAGATCAAGTGTGGTACGCGGGCGACATCACCCGCCCGGGCAGCAATACCACGCATCAGCTGATCGATGCGCGTATTGTCGGGCACAAACCTGCGAGCCTCGGCTGGGCGGCTGCCGCTGCACTGCCCTTGACCGCGCTCACCGCGTGGGAAGGCCTGTTTGAACGGCTGAACATTCAGGATGCAGGGGCGGACAAAACGCTGCTGATCATTGGCGGCGCAGGCGGCGTGGGATCGCTGGCGATCCCCTTTGCGAAACACAACAGCAAGGTGAAAATCATCGCAACCGCTTCGCGAGAAGATTCTGCCCAGTGGTGCCGCGACCGCGGTGCAGACGTGGTGGTGAACTACCGCGATCTGAAAGGTGAGCTGGCGAAAGAGGGGCTGACCTTCGTGGATTACATTTTCATCCTCAACGACACCGACGGGCACTGGGATGCGGTCAGCGAACTGATTGCGCCACAAGGGCATATCTGCTCCATCGTTGAGAATGAACGTCCGCTGGATCAGGACAAGCTGAAGTCCAAATCCGCCGCCCTGCACTGGGAATTTATGTATACCCGCAGCATGTATCAGACGGCGGATATGGCGCGTCAGGGTGAGATCCTCAATGAGGTGGCGAAGCTGGTGGATAACGGCGTGGTGGAAAGTTCGTTGAGTGAAACGCTGCACGGGCTGAGCGTGGAAAGCATTACCGAGGCGCACCGCAAAGTGCTGGAGGGACATATGCGTGGGAAAGTGGTGGTTGAGTTCTGAGCGGTTTGATGCCCTCACCCCGGCCCTCTCCCACCGGGAGAGGGAGGTTAACGCTTACCCCTGCTCCCCCATCATCTCCTTCACCAGCTCGACGCAGCGCAGGAAACGGGAGTCGTAGTCCGACTCTTCCACATGCACAAACTCAACGTTATTTTCGTTGAGCATCTCCACCAGCATGGACTGGAATTCCCGCCTGTCCACGGAGCTGCCGAGGCTGCGCATGCCATCAGCGACCCACGGAGTATTGTTTTCCAGCAGGATCACCAGGTCAAAGCGATACTCGTCAATCAGCGCCTGCACGAACGGGTGCTCACGCCCTTCATACTTTTTACAGAACGCCTGCGTGGTGACGAAATCGGTATCGATAAACGCCACTTTATTGGCATATTTCACGGCAAAATCAATGTACTGGGCATGTCCGAGCGCAATTTTGTCGTAGTCGGAATACTGCAGTGCCATCTCGTCGCCACCGAGGTGCGAGAAGACATAATCGCGGCCGTACTCCCACGCGCTGGTGGTGTTGAAGATGTTCGCCAGCTTATTGACCAGCGTTGATTTGCCGCTCGACTCGCCGCCCAGAATCGCCACCGTACGCACAAAGAACGGCTTAACTTCGGTCGGAATATAATCCCAGTAGCGGAACGGGTTTTCGCGGATCTGCGCCCCGCTGATGTTCATAAAGGTGCGTTTCGGATCGATCAGCACCGTCTCGATGCCCAGATGCTCGCGGAACTGAGGCGCATCGGACTCTTCAGAGGTGTAGATCCAGTTCGGCGCAATCCCCTTGTCTTCCATAAAGGTTTTTACACCGTTGCTCCACACGTCCCAGCCGTGCGGATACGGCTCCATGCCCTCTTCGTTAAAGGCATGAATACGAATGTTTTTCTGATACTTAAAGGTCTGAAGCAGCCAGCGCAGGCGGTCTGACACAGTGGGCTGCTGCGACATGGCGCTGTCTTCGAACAGCTGACGGTCGCGGGTTTCATCGTAGCCCATGATGATGTGCAGCTCGTCCACCTGGCTACAGGCGCGCTGGATCAGATAGATATGCCCGGTATGCAGCGGGTAAAACTTGCCGAACACCACACCGATGTTCTTTTGCATACGCGGGAATTCCAGCCCCAGAAAGCGGTGCAGTGCTTCGAGCTTCTGCGCGCTGGGGCTTTTGATTTTGGCGTTCAGCAGCTGGCTCAGGTAGCCTTTGGTCATGCCGCTGGCGTCCGCCACCTGCTGCAGCGTGCAGCCCTTCTGGCGGATTGCGGTCTTGATGTAGTCAAATGATGACATAAATTACGGTGCCTCCTGCAAAATCGAATACGTAATTATAAGTCGTCAAAGACATTTAACGCATCTGCGAGTTTTTTCACGCCAAATACCTGCATCCCTTCCGGGATTTTTTTCGGCACGTTGGCGGCGGGAACGATCGCCCGGCGGAAGCCGTGTTTTGCCGCCTCGGAGATACGCTCCTGACCGCTGGGCACCGGACGGATTTCCCCGGCGAGGCCCACTTCGCCGAAGACGACCAGATCCTGCGGCAGCGGTCTGTCGCGCAGGCTGGAGACCATTGCCAGCAGCAGCGCCAGGTCTGCGCTGGTCTCAGTAACTTTGACGCCGCCGACCACGTTCACAAAAACGTCCTGATCCGCCATCTGCAGCCCGCCGTGACGGTGCAGTACCGCCAGTAGGATCGCCAGACGGTTTTGTTCCAGACCGACCGCCACGCGCCGCGGGTTGCCCATCATCGACACGTCCACCAGCGCCTGAATTTCGACAAGCAGAGGACGCGTCCCTTCCCACAGCACCATCACCGAGCTGCCGGAGGTGATCTCATCGCCACGGCTCAGGAAGATGGCCGACGGGTTGCTGACTTCGCGCAGCCCCTGTTCGGTCATGGCAAACACACCCAGTTCGTTCACCGCCCCAAAGCGGTTTTTATGGCTGCGCAGGGTACGGCAGCGGGCATCCGCGTCTCCGTCGAGCATCACAGAGCAGTCGATACAGTGCTCAAGCACCTTCGGCCCGGCCAGCGAGCCGTCTTTGGTCACGTGGCCAACCATCACAATCGCCACGCCGCGCGTTTTGGCAAAGCGCGTCAGGTATGCCGCGGTTTCACGTACCTGCGCGACGCTGCCCGGCGAGGACTGAATGTCCGCCATGTGCATCACCTGGATGGAGTCGATCACCATCAGCTTCGGCTGCTCTTCTTCGGCGATCATGCAAATCTGCTCGATGCTGGTTTCGGAGAGCATGTTCAGGTTGCCGGTCGGCAGACCCAGGCGGTGCGCGCGCATCGCCACCTGCTGAAGTGACTCTTCGCCCGTGACGTACAGGGTTTTCATCTGTTCGGCGAGCTTGCAGAGTGTTTGCAGCAGCAGGGTCGATTTACCCGCGCCCGGATTACCGCCAATCAGGATGGCGCTGCCCGGCACCACGCCGCCGCCGAGCACGCGGTCAAACTCTTTGAACCCGGTGGAGAAGCGCGGCAGCTCTTCGAGGCTGATGTCCGAGAGTTTTTGCACCTTCGCCACGCCCGCGTTACCAGCATAGCCGCTCAGGCGCTCGTTGCGGGCCACGCTCGGCGAAGCCGCCACACCACGCACTTCGGTGATGGTGTTCCAGGCATGACAGGCGCTGCACTGCCCCTGCCAGCGCGGATAATCCGCACCACATTCATTACAGACAAATGCGCGTTTTGGAGCTTTCGCCACGGTTTACCTCGTTATTTCTGATTAAGGCTGCCGGAGAGAATGCAGAACACCCCCATCAGGTCAGCGTGACGGATAGTCACTTCCGTCTTTTCATTCACTTTTGGCTTGGCGTGGTAGGCAATGCCAAGCCCGGCCGCTTTGATCATCGGCAGGTCGTTCGCGCCGTCCCCGATGGCGACGGTCTGGACGACCGGAATTTCATATTTTTCCGCCAGACGCGTCAGCGTATTGGCTTTGTACTGGGCATCCACGATATCGCCGATCACCTGGCCGGTCAGCTTGCCGTCCATGATCTCCAGCTCATTGGCCACCACGGTGGTCAGGTGCAGTTTTTCCCGCAGATAATCCGCGAAGAAGGTGAAGCCACCAGAGGCGATCGCCACTTTCCAGCCGAGAGACTGCAGCTTCAGCACCAACTGCGTTAATCCGGGCATCAGCGGCAGCACGTCGCGCACCTGGCGCAGGATGTTAGCGTCGGCCCCTTTCAGGGTTGCCACGCGCTGGCGCAGGCTGGCGGTGAAATCCAGCTCGCCGCGCATCGCACGTTCGGTGACTTCCGCTACCAGCTCGCCGATGCCCGCCAGCTTCGCAATCTCGTCGATACATTCGATCTGGATCGCCGTAGAGTCCATGTCCATGACCAGCAGGCCAGGGGTTTTCAGGTGCGGAATTTTACCGAGCGGCGCGACGTCCAGCCCGGCGTCATGCGCCAGACGCGTTGCGCGCTGCGTCAGGGAACCCGCAAGGCGGATGACCTGGTAATCTTCCACACACCAGGCGGCGACAATCACCATCGCAGCCCCCAGTTTGCTTTGGTACTGGGTCAGGCGTTGCTTGTCCAGACCGCGTCCGTACAGCAGCCAGCCGCTACGACCGGCGTGGTAATCCAGAGGCATCACCTCATCGCCACTTAAAGAGAGCGGCAATCCTGGCCATAAAGAGACATCCGTTGGCAGGTCGCACCAGGTAATGTTCGGCATTAAAGCTCCTGTAAATTCGTTCGCGCCGGAAGGTTCCAGAGGGAAAATAACGCATGAGGCTACCCTGTAACCATCACTTCTGGCAACATTAAGCCGTAAATTTTCAGCAGGTGGAATATGGCTCGCGCAAGAACTGAAATTCCGGCTTCATCGCGCCGTGATTGTCCTGATCTGTCTCGCACTTCTGGTGGCGCTGATGCAAGGGGCATCGTGGTTTAGCCAGAACCATCAACGGCAACGTAACCCGCAGTTTGACGAGCTGGCCCGCACGCTGGCGCGTCAGGTCACGCTCAACGTTGCCCCCTCAATGCGTACTGAAACGCCGGACGATAAGCGGATAGGCCAGGTTTTACGTCAGCTCACTGAAAACAGTCGTATTCTGGATGCCGGCGTCTATGATGAGCAAGGCAACCTGATTGCCCGCGCGGGCGAGCACGTTAATGTGCGCGACAGGCTGGCGCTGGACGGCAAAAAAGCCGGGGGCTATTTTAACCAGCAGATCGTCGAACCCATTCAGGGCAAGAATGGCCCGCTGGGCTACCTGCGCCTGACGCTCGATACGCATACCCTGCCGACCGAAGCCAAACAGGTCGATAACACCACCAACATTTTGCGTCTGATGCTGCTGCTCTCGCTGGCCATTGGCGTTGTGCTGGCGCGTACCCTGCTTCAGGGCAAGCGTACCCGCTGGCAGCAGTCACCGTTCCTGCTGACCGCCAGCAAGTCGGTTCCCGAAGACGAAGAGAGCGAGAAGAAAGAATAGTGATAAAGTAGGCGAATGACTCAGAAAAGGAACTTTGCCATGACGACGTTACGCCTGCTTATCTCTGACTCTTACGATCCCTGGTTTAATCTCGCGGTGGAAGAGTGCATCTTCCGCCAGATGCCCGCCACCCAGCGCGTGCTGTTTCTCTGGCGCAATGCCGATACGGTAGTTATTGGCCGGGCGCAAAACCCGTGGAAAGAGTGCAATACGCGGCGTATGGAAGAGGACAATGTCCGCCTGGCGCGCCGCAGCAGCGGCGGCGGCGCGGTGTTTCACGATCTCGGCAACACCTGCTTCACCTTTATGGCGGGTAAACCGGAGTACGACAAAACCATCTCTACCTCGATTGTGCTCAACGCGCTGAATTCACTCGGCGTGACGGCGGAAGCGTCCGGGCGTAACGATCTGGTGGTGAAAACCCCCGAGGGCGACCGGAAGGTCTCCGGCTCCGCCTACCGCGAAACGATGGATCGCGGCTTCCACCACGGCACCCTGTTGCTGAACGCTGACCTGAGCCGTCTGGCGAACTACCTGAATCCTGATAAGAAAAAGCTCCAGGCTAAAGGGATTACCTCCGTGCGTGGGCGCGTAGCGAATCTGGTAGAACTGTTGCCGGGGATTACGCACGAGCAGATTTGCGATGCGATCCGCGAGGCGTTCTTTGCGCACTACGGCGAGCGCGTGGAAGCGGAGGTAATCTCTCCAGATAAAACCCCGGACCTGCCCAACTTTGCTGAAACCTTCGCACGCCAGAGCAGCTGGGAGTGGAACTTCGGCCAGGCGCCTGCGTTTTCCCATCTGCTGGACGAGCGTTTTACCTGGGGCGGCGTGGAGCTGCATTTTGACGTCGAGAAAGGCCATATCACCCGCACGCAGGTGTTTACGGATAGCCTGAACCCGGCACCGCTGGAAGCACTCGCGGCTCGTTTACAGGGCTGTTTGTACCGGGCGGATATGCTGCAGCAGGAATGCGACGCGTTGATTGGGGATTTTCCGGAGCAGGAAAATGAGCTGCGGGAGCTATCGGCGTGGATTGCACAGGCCGTACGCTAAGTGCGGTTTGCTGCCCTCACCCCGGCCCTCTCCCACAGGGAGAGGGAGGGAAGAGACAGAATTACTCTTTATCGCCCAGCAGAACAGATTCCAGCGCGATTTTGATCATGTCGTTGAAGGTAGTCTGACGCTCGGCAGCGGTGGTCTGCTCGTGGGTACGGATGTGGTCAGACACGGTGCAGATGGTCAGCGCTTTCGCGCCAAACTCAGCCGCCACGCCGTAGATACCCGCCGCTTCCATTTCCACGCCCAGAATGCCGTATTTCTCCATCACGTCGAACATCTCGCCGCCGTCCGGTGCATAGAACAGGTCAGCAGAGAAGATGTTACCCACGCGCGCCTCAACGCCCAGCGCTTTCGCCGCGTCAACCGCGTCACGCACCATGCCGAAGTCTGCAATTGCAGCGAAGTCATGATCTTTGAAACGCATACGGTTAACTTTGGAATCGGTGCAGGCACCCATACCGATAACGATATCGCGCAGCTTAACGTCCATGCGCACCGCGCCGCAGGAGCCCACGCGGATGATTTTCTTCACGCCGAAATCGGTGATCAGCTCTTTGGTGTAGATAGAGCAGGATGGGATACCCATACCGTGGCCCATGACGGAGATTTTGCGGCCCTTATAGGTACCGGTGAAGCCCAGCATGCCGCGAACGTTGTTCACTTCACGCACGTCTTCCAGGAAGGTTTCTGCAATGTGCTTCGCGCGCAGCGGGTCGCCCGGCATCAATACGACGTCAGCGAAATCACCCATTTCTGCATTAATGTGAGGAGTTGCCATCTTCAGTTCCTTTTCATTGTAAATTCTCCCTCTCCCTGTGGGAGAGGGTTGGGGTGAGGGCATCAGACCGCACCCAACATGATTCAGAACATGGCCTTGCCATATTCCATGTCAGACGTACCAAAGTATTTCGCGATAGTCTGGCCGATGTCCGCGAAGGTTTCACGGTGCCCCAGCGAGCCCGGCTTCACTTTCGGGCCGTACACCAGCACCGGAATGTGCTCACGGGTGTGGTCGGTACCGGTCCAGCTTGGGTCGCAGCCGTGGTCCGCGGTCAGGATCAGAATGTCATCTTCCCCCACCAGCTCCATCAGCTCCGGCAAACGGCGGTCAAACAGTTCCAGACCGGCGGCATAGCCCGCGATATCACGACGGTGACCCCAGGAGGAGTCGAAGTCCACGAAGTTGGTGAAAACAATGGTCTTGTCACCCGCTTCTTTCATCTCTTTGATGGTGGCATCGAACAGCGCATCCAGACCGGTGGCTTTCACTTTTTTGGTGATACCGCAGTTGGCGTAGATATCCGCAATTTTACCCACGGAAACCACGTGGCCGTCTTTCTCTTCAACCAGCTTCTGCAGCACGGTCGGTGCCGGTGGCTCAACGGCCAGGTCGTGACGGTTACCGGTACGCTGGAAGTTACCCGCTTTGTCGCCGATAAACGGACGCGCGATCACGCGGCCGATGTTGTAGCCACCTTCGGTCAGCTCTTCACGGGCGATTTCGCACAGTTCGTAGAGTTTATCCAGACCATAGGTCTCTTCGTGGCAGGCAATCTGGAACACGGAGTCGGCAGAGGTGTAGAAAATCGGCTTGCCGGTTTTCATGTGCTCTTCGCCCAGCTCGTCCAGAATCACGGTACCGGAAGAGTGGCAGTTGCCGAGGTAGCCAGGCAGATTGGCACGCTTAACCAGCTTATCCAGCAGCTCCTGCGGGAAGCTGTTCTGGTGATCGGAGAAGTATCCCCAGTCAAACAGAACCGGCACACCGGCGATTTCCCAGTGACCAGACGGAGTATCTTTACCGGAAGAGAGTTCGTGCGCCCAGGCGTAGGCACCCACGACTTCCGCGTTGCCGTCCATACCAGCTGCGATTTTACCGGTAGAGCCTTCGTGCGCTTTCACCAGCCCGAGACGGGTCAGGTTTGGCAGGGTCAGAGGACCTTTACGACCGTTGTCCGCTTCGCCTTTGGCACAGGCTTCCGCGATGTGACCCATGGTATCGGAACCCACGTCACCAAAACGATCTGCATCTTCGGTTGCGCCGATGCCGAATGAGTCCAGCACCATAATAAATGCACGTTTCATAATTGTTCTCCGTACGTAGTGCTTCAAAAAATAGCGATCAGATCAGTATACAGTTATTCAGTGATGCGGCGATAGACAGTCGGTGTGGTTTCCGGTGCTTTATCGTCAAGCGTAATTGCCGCTTTCACCGCTTTTGCCGCATCCTGCCAGCTGGCTTCGTCTTTCGCGTGGATCACCGCCAGCGGACGTTGACCGTCAACGCTGTCGCCCAGACGCGCCATATCGGTAAAGCCGACGCTGTAATCAATGGTGTCCGATGCCTGACGGCGTCCGCCGCCCATCGAGACCACCGCCATGCCGAGCGCGCGGGTGTCCATTGCGGAAACGAAACCTTCGGTATCTGCGTAAACGGCTTTGCTGAGCATCGCGGTTGGCAGGTATTTCGCGTAGTTTTCGACGAAATCGGTCGGGCCTTTCTGCGCCGCAACCATGCGGCCAAAGATCTCCGCCGCTTTGCCGTTGTCCAGCACCGCCTGCAGCTTCGCGCGCGCTTCCGCATCGTCTTTGGCGAGCTTGCCGGAAATCAGCATCTCCACGCACAGCGCCATGGTGACGTCGAACAGACGCGGGTTACGGTATTCACCTGTGAGGAACTGTACCGCTTCACGCACTTCAACCGCGTTACCGGCGCTGGAGGCCAGCACCTGGTTCATATCGGTGAGCAGCGCGGTGGTGCGCACGCCTGCGCCGTTGGAGACGCCAACGATCGCTTCGGCAAGCGCAGCAGAAAGCTCATAGGTCGGCATAAACGCGCCGCTGCCCACTTTTACGTCCATCACCAGCGCGTCCAGCCCTTCAGCCAGTTTCTTCGCCAGGATAGAGGCAGTGATCAGCGGGATGGAGTCAACGGTCGCGGTAATATCACGCGTCGCGTAGAAACGCTTGTCTGCCGGAGCAAGAGAGCTGGTCTGGCCGATAATCGCCACACCAACGTCTTTAATAATGTCGCGGAAGCGGCCGTCATCCGGGAAGATATCGAAGCCCGGAATAGCTTCCAGTTTGTCGAGCGTACCGCCGGTATGACCCAGGCCACGCCCGGAGATCATCGGGATGTAACCGCCGCAGGCTGCCACCATTGGGCCGAGCATCAGGGAGGTTACGTCGCCCACGCCGCCGGTGGAGTGTTTATCCACAATCGGGCCGTTGAGGTTGAGGCTTTTCCAGTCCAGAACGGTTCCTGAATCTCGCATCGCCATGGTCAGCGACACGCGCTCAGGCATCGACATATCGTGGAAGAAAATGGTCATCGCCAGAGCCGCAATCTGCCCTTCAGAGACGGTGTTATCACGAATGCCGTTGATAAAGAAGCGGATCTCTTCGTCGCTTAATACATGACCATCACGTTTTTTACGAATAATTTCTTGTGCGAGAAACACGGTAACCTCCATGCGGAATCGGGGGAGTTGTGGCGGGTGGCGCTACGCTTACCCGCCCTACGATCCTGTAGGCCGGATAAGCGAAGCGTCATCCGGCATTGTCTGGCAATCAGTAGCTGCTTGCGCTCTTACCGTCGCCGTGACCCAGCGCTTTCAGCAGGCTGGCCAGCAGGCTGGATGCGCCGAAGCGGTAGTGACGGGAATCGGCCCAGTCGGAGCCGAACAGCTCGTCGGCAATCGCCAGGAACTGCTGCGCGTCTTCAGCGGTACGCACGCCGCCCGCAGGTTTGAAACCAACGGTTTTGGACACGCCCATATCACGGATCACTTCCATCATGATGCGCGCGCTTTCCGGGGTGGCGTTAACCGGCACTTTACCCGTTGAGGTTTTGATGAAATCCGCACCGGCTTTAATGGAAATTTCAGACGCTTTACGAATAAGCGCCTCTTCTTTCAGCTCGCCGGTTTCGATGATGACTTTAAGCCAAACGTCTGCCGCCGCACACGCGTCTTTACAGGCTTTCACCAGGTCAAAACCGACCTGCTCGTTGCCCGCGATCAGCGCGCGGTACGGGAACACCACGTCCACTTCGTCTGCACCGTAGGCAATCGCCGCGCGGGTTTCTGCCAGCGCAATCTCGATATCATCGTTGCCATGCGGGAAGTTAGTTACGGTTGCAATGCGCACGTCCGGCGTGCCCTGCTCTTTCAGAGTCTTACGGGCAATCGGGATAAAGCGCGGGTAGATACAGATGGCTGCGGTGTTACCCACCGGCGTTTTCGCCTGATGGCACAGGGCGATGACTTTTTCATTGGTGTCGTCATCGTTCAGGGTGGTCAGGTCCATCAGTTTCAACGCGCGCAGGCTGCTTGCAGTTAAATCGGTCATAACATTCTCCAACGGCAGTGCCGTATAAATTTTACCTTGCGGGTCTGTGAGTATTCTAACATTCACCCGCATCCACACTTCGACATTCATCACAGTTAATGAAAACTGCGTACAAATTTGCATTACTGTAATGAGATCTTCTTCAAACTTTATCGCGCTAACTGCTGACTAAAGCAGCGATACCCCCTGTCGGATCAAAAGCCCCAACAGGCTGGCTTTCTACAATCTGTTCATCATCCGCAGAATACTAAAGGAAGCGCACATGCCCCACTCCAGCCTCGACGCCCTGCAACAACGTTGCCAGCACATTGTGACAAGCCCGGTGTTAACGCCTGAGCAAAAACGTCATTTTCTGGCGCTGGAAGCGGAAAACGATCTGCCCTATCCCGCCCTGCCGCAGGCGGCACGCGCCGCGCTGGACGAGGGTTTTATCTGCGACATGTTCGAAGGCCATGCGCCTTACAAACCGCGCTACGTTCTGCCGGATTATGAAAAATTCCTGGCTAACGGTTCAGAATGGCTGGAGCTGGAAGGGGCGAAAGACTTTGATGACGCCCTCTCGCTGTTAACCATCCTTTATCACCATGTTCCGTCCGTCACATCGATGCCCGTCTATCTGGGCCAGCTGGATGCAATACTGAACCCTTATGTTAGAATTCTAACACAAGAAGAGATCGATAGCCGAATAAAACGTTTCTGGCGCTATCTCGACAGAACCCTGCCGGATGCCTTTATGCACGCCAATATCGGCCCGGCAGATACGCCCGTCACACGCGCCATTTTGCGCGCTGATGCAGAACTGAAGCAGGTTTCGCCGAATCTGACCTTTATCTACGATCCAGATATCACCCCGGACGATTTGCTGCTTGAGGTGGCGAAAAACATATGTGAATGCAGTAAACCGCATGTTTCCAATGGTCCGGTGAATGATAAAATTTTCACAAAAGGTCGCTATGGCGTGGTGAGTTGTTACAACTCTCTGCCGCTTGCAGGCGGTGGCAGCACCCTTGTACGCCTTAACCTTAAGGCCATTGCCGAATACAGCGCTTCTGCCGAAGACTTCTTTACCCGCACGCTCCCGCACTACTGCCAGCAGCAAATCGCCATCATCGATACGCGCTGCGATTTCCTGTATGCGCAATCTGGCTTCTTTGAGAATAGCTTCCTGGTGAAAGAGGGGCTGATTGACGCCGATCGGTTTGTGCCGATGTTTGGCATGTACGGTCTGGCGGAAGCGGTGAACGTGCTCTGCGAGAAGGAAGGCATCGAGGGGCGTTACGGTAAAGACGAACAGGCTAACGCGCTGGGGTATCGCATCAGTGAGCAGCTCGCGGCATTCGTTGAAAACACGCCGGTGAAGCACGGCTGGAAGCATCGCGCGATGCTGCATGCGCAGTCGGGGATCAGTTCGGACTCGGGCACCACGCCGGGCGCGCGTCTGCCTTACGGCGACGAGCCGGATCCTATCAGCCATCTGCTGGCCGTTGCGCCGCATCACAAACACTATCACGCCGGGATCAGCGATATTCTCACTCTGGAGGAGACGGTCAAACGCAATCCTCAGGCAGTGGTTCAGCTTTGTTTGGGCGCGTTCAGGGCCGGTATGCGTGAATTCACCGCTAACGTGGCGGGTAACGATCTGGTGCGCGTCACTGGCTATATGGTGCGATTATCGGATCTGAAGAAATACCGGGAAGCGGGTTCGAGAACCAACACTACGTGGCTGGGGGAAGAAGCCGCACGCAATACCCGCATTCTGGAACGTCAGCCGCGCGTGATAAGCCATGAACAGCAGATGCGCTTTAGTTAGTCAGGTCATTCCTTTTTCCTGCGTGGACGGGCCGGGCAGCCGCCTGGCGCTGTTTCTGCAGGGCTGTAACCTGCGCTGCAAAACCTGCCATAACCCGTGGACGATCGGTCGCTGCAACGACTGCGGCGACTGCGTGCCCCACTGCCCGCACGATGCGCTGACCATTCAGGCCGGGCGCGTCTGGTGGCAGGAGAGTGACTGCCACCAGTGTGATATCTGCCTTCACCTGTGCCAGCAGCAGGCAACGCCCATGGCACACCGCTTCAGCGTAGAAGAGATCCTCACCCGGGTCCGCAAATCCGCCCCCTTTACCCAAGCGACCACCGTGAGCGGCGGTGAAGCCACAACGCAACTGCCGTTTTTGATTGCCCTGTTCACCGCGATCAAAGCCGATCCCGCCTTGCAACACCTGACCTGCCTGGTCGACAGCAACGGTCTGTTAAGCGAAACTGGCTGGCAAAAGCTGCTGCCGGTACTGGATGGCGCGATGCTGGATCTCAAGGCGTGGGGGAACGAGCATCACCGCTTCCTGACCGGGCGCGAAAACCTGCAGATTAAGCAGAGCATCCGCTGGCTGGCAGATCGCCACCGTTTGACGGAACTCCGCTTATTGGTCATCCCAGAGCAATGTGATTATCTGGAACATCTCAAACCGCTGACGACATTTATTCACGGGCTTGGAAACATTCCTGTGCGAATCAACGCATTTCACGCGCACGGCGTTTATGGTGAGGCGGCCTCATGGCGTAGCGCGACGCCAGACGACGTGGAACCGCTGGCTGTGGCGCTGGAAGAAAAGCGGATCGCCGTGATCCGCCCGTCGCTCTATCTATAGTGTGATGCCAAATAGCGTACGCGTGTTCTCAAGCAGCGCATGGGCAATCACCGCCGCTGGCTCCGGACGCAGTTCACACAGCGCAGTAAACACACGTGCAGCCTGTTCAGGACGATTAGGCTGCCCCTGAAAACCATTCAGCGGCATATCGGGCGCATCCGTTTCCAGCAGCAGCGCTGATAGCGGCAGCCGTGCCATCACGTCACGGGTTTTACTGGCGCGCGGATAGGTAATAGTACCGCCGACGCCAATGTGATAGCCCAGCTCGATAAAACGCTGCGCCTGCTGCAGGCTGCCGGAGAAACCGTGTACGACGCCCCTGCGCGGCAGATCGATGCGTTTCAGGTGCATCGCCAGCTTATCGTGCGTGCGTCTCGAATGGAGGATCACTGGCAGATCGTGACGCTTCGCCAGCCTGAGCTGAGCGTCGAGGATCGTCTGCTGGCGCTCGAACTGCGGGTTCTCGCGATAAAGATCGAGGCCGATCTCACCGATGGCAACCAGTTTCTTCTCCGCCGTCTGCAAAACAGCGTCCAGCCTGTCGAGATGTTCGTCCAGATGATGTTCGATGACAATAGGATGCAACCCAAGTGCGGCATACAACGCGTCGTGACGGCGGGCGAGATCGAGCACGCGTTCGAAATACGCCGCTTCAATCGCGGGCACAATAATAGCGTCGACGCCCGCCCGTGCGGCGCGCTCAATGCTCGGCACCTCGTCGCCGGTGAAGGGGGGAAAATCAAAGTGACAATGGGTATCGACAAAGCGGTGCGTCACGCCAGATCCTCGTTATCCAGTGGAACATCGTTCGCATGGGGAATATCCACCAACGGCATGGTCAGCGGGTCGTTGGCGACAATCGCTGGCGGGGTGATAATGCGTTTATGCCGATGCAGAGGCGGCTGTTCAGCCAGCATTTTCCCCACCGTCGCCAGGAAGTAACGTCCGCACAGTCGTCCCGTCTTGTAATCCATGCGCAGCGCAGGAATACGGCTGCCGAGCGCCATGCTCAGCAGCGGCTTCGGAGGATAAATTTCGAAGATACGCAGTTTTCCCGGCGGTTTTTCAATGAAACGCTGCATCGCGCCGTAGGTGGTTTCATGCTGCTTCGCGATGTTCACCAGCGGCTGCAGGCTGCTGTCGCCCAGCCAGCGCTCCATGCGTTTGAACCACTGCGGCGTGTAATACATTTGCGACGGTACGGTTCGGATCACCACGATGGTTTTCGCCCCGCGTCGGGCGGCCTCCTGTACCGGCACCGCGTCACTGATCCCACCGTCCAGATAGCTGATGCCATCCAGCAGCGCACCGGTTCGATAAAAACCGGGAATCGCGCTGGAGGCGCGGATAATATCCAGCCAGTTCTCTTTCTGCGGCGAAAAGTAACCCGGCGAATAATCATCACCCCGGCTGGCGCACATCCAGAACTCTTTTCCGGCATCAAACAGGCGGGCGGCGGTGTCCATCGCCAGCGGCATCTGACTGGACGTGGAATCGAGTAGCCAGTCGAGATCGATCAGGTTCCCGCCGCGTACGAAGCGCACCGGGTTAAAAAATTCTTTTGCCGTGGTGTAGCGCATAATCACTTTGCGCGCGTAGCCGGGCTGGTTGCAGACATAAGCGGAGAGGTTCTGTGCCCCGGCAGAGGTACCGAAGTAGAGGTCAAACGGGTTGAACTGCGCGCGCATAAATTCATCCAGCACGCCCGCGGTGAAAATGCCGCGCTGACCGCCACCTTCACAAACCAGTGCAAGTTGACCCGCGCGGAACGGTTTTAACGTCAGCGGCGCAATATTGCCGAGCGTAACGGGAATTCGCTGCCCCACCTCTGCCTTCCTGTTTTCATTATTGTGTTCAGACACAGTAACGCCATCCCATCAGGTTCTCAAACGAGAAAAAGCCAGTCACGAGGACTGGCTTTACTTTGTTTATGAAATATTGCGTTTTGCTAAGGACGGCGTCGACCTGTAAACAGGCTGACCAGGAACAGAATAATACCAACGACGAAGACAATTTTTGCTGCCCATGCCGCTGTACCCGCCAATCCACCAAAGCCCAAAGCGGCGGCAATTAACGCGATAACCAGAAATATAATGCCCCAACGAAACATAAGCCTCTCCTTTACCATAGTTAATGTCGGCCGCTAAACGTGAGCGCTCAGGTCACTCACCGGCGTTTTTCCAGAGTCGTTCTTATTTCGCCCGCAGGCCTCAGCCAGACGGGCGAATGGTGAAGATTTACTTCGTTTTCAGATCGTTTTTAACGCTTTTCACACCATCAATCGCTTTCGCAATAGACTCGGCACGTTCAATTTGTGCCTGGGAATCAACCGTGCCGGAAAGCTGCACCACACCATCTGTGGTTTCTACTTTCACCTTGCGGGAAGGCACGATGTCATCTGCTAACAGTTTAGCTTTGATTTCGCTGGTGGTTGCCGCATCCCCGGCATAACCCTTCACGGAGGTGTCTTTAGCGTCGCGAACGTGCAGCTTATCGCTAACCGATGCGACACCTTCGACACCCTTGGCCACGTTAACAGCCTTTTCGGCCTGAGCCTGGCTTTCCACGAAGCCGCTCAGGGTGACGACTTTCTTGTCGGTCTTAACGGAAATATCGGTGCTCTTGATGGCTTCATCATCCACCAGTGCGGCTTTCACTTTTGCTGTGATGGAGCTGTCATCCATGAAATTACCGACTTTATTCATAGAGCTATCGATTTTTTCCCCTGCGGTGTTGGCAGTGGACTGTGCTTTATCCATGGTGCTGCTTTCCGCCAGGGCAGAACCGCTAACCAGAATGCTACCCAGAGTCACCGCCAGCAGAGTTTTAGAAATCTTAAGTCTTGTCATATTCATCGATGTATTCCTGTGTTTTGCTCGTCATTCGAGCGACAAACGTCCTTTATTACTAGTTTTATATTTCGCGAATAAGCACACGGGTGAAATGGAGAACCTAAAGTCATGCATTGAACAGTTTATTCATCCACGCCCGGTGCTAAACACTGAGTTAAATATAGATCACTCTCACAGTGTCGCTTTCAGAATCGGATAGAAAATGAGCAAAAGGCGTGAAATTGCCGTGAATTAAGAACATTCCGCAAGGGATTAATAAGACAGGAATTAAAGAAGAGCACGGCGGTAGCCGTGCTCTGAGAGGGAATTAGTGCTCGCGTGTTTTGCGGAACTGAACGTCAGGATAACGTTCCTGCGTCAGGTTCAGGTTTACCATGGTTGGGGCGATATAGGTCAGGTTATCGCCGCCATCCAGCGCCAGCTGAATCTCATTCTTACGCTTAAATTCTTCGAATTTCTTCACGTCAGAACACTCAACCCAGCGCGCCGTCGCCACGTTTACGGATTCGTAGATCGCTTCCACGTTGTACTCGCTCTTCAGACGCGCAACCACCACGTCGAACTGCAGCACACCGACCGCGCCAACGATCAGATCGTTGTTCGAAATTGGGCGGAACACCTGCACGGCGCCCTCTTCGGAGAGCTGAACCAGGCCTTTCAGCAGCTGTTTTTGCTTTAGCGGGTCGCGCAGGCGAATACGACGGAACAGTTCCGGTGCGAAGTTCGGAATACCGGTGAACTTCATCATTTCGCCCTGGGTGAAGGTATCACCGATCTGGATGGTGCCATGGTTATGCAGACCAATGATATCGCCCGGATAGGCTTCTTCAACGTGCGAACGGTCGCCCGCCATAAAGGTCAGCGCGTCGGAGATCACCACATCTTTCCCGGTACGCACCTGGCGCAGCTTCATGCCCTTCTCATACTTGCCGGACACCACGCGCATAAAGGCCACGCGGTCGCGGTGTTTCGGATCCATGTTGGCCTGAATTTTAAAGACGAAACCGGTGAACTTCTCTTCCTGCGCTTCCACTTCACGCGTGTCGGTTTTACGCGGCATCGGGCGTGGAGCCCACTCCACCAGACCGTCGAGCATATGGTCAACGCCGAAGTTACCCAGCGCGGTACCGAAGAAGACCGGGGTGATTTCACCCGCCAGGAACAGCTCTTTATCGAACTCGTGAGATGCGCCTTTCACCAGCTCCAGCTCGTCGCGCAGCTGCGCGGCCAGCTCTTCGCCGACGGCAGTATCCAGTTCAGGGTTATCCAGGCCTTTGACGACGCGGACGTCCTGAATGGTGTGACCTTTACCGGTCTGATACAGGTAGGTTTCGTCTTTATAGAGGTGGTAAACCCCTTTAAACAGCTTACCGCAGCCGATGGGCCAGGTGATTGGCGCACAGGCGATCTTCAGTTCGCTTTCGACTTCGTCCATCACTTCCATCGGGTCACGAATGTCACGGTCGAGTTTGTTCATGAAGGTGAGGATCGGCGTATCGCGCAGACGGGTGACTTCCATCAGCTTACGGGTACGATCTTCTACCCCTTTCGCGGCGTCGATCACCATCAAACAGCAGTCAACCGCCGTCAGGGTACGGTAGGTATCTTCAGAGAAGTCTTCGTGGCCCGGGGTGTCCAGCAGGTTCACCAGGCAATCGTGATACGGGAACTGCATCACGGAGGTGGTAATCGAAATACCACGCTGCTTTTCCATCTCCATCCAGTCAGATTTTGCGTGCTGGCTGGAGCCACGGCCTTTAACGGTACCCGCAGTCTGGATCGCCTGTCCGAACAGCAACACCTTCTCGGTGATGGTCGTTTTACCGGCATCCGGGTGCGAGATAATGGCAAAAGTGCGGCGTTTGGCCACCTCTTGCAGATAAGGAGACAACGTCATAATTAAATCTTCTTTTATAAGCGCGGCAGCACGCCACGCATCATGGAATACAAAATTGCGGCTATTTTACCCATCAATAGGGGGCAGGCAATCATTGTTTACACAGGAGCTGCTCCAGTTCGTTCAATGACGTGACGGTCCAGGTCGGCTCGATGCCTTCCGGCTGCACACGACCATGCGCATTCAACCAGACCGTCGACAGGCCGGAGTTGATGCCGCCAAGAATATCAGACTCTGCGGTATCCCCCACCATCAGGACGCGATCGCGGTCAGGATTGCCAGCCTGCGTCAGCGCGTAGTCAAAAATACGCGGGTCCGGCTTCGGTACGCCCACCTCTTCGGAGATCACCAGCGCGTCGAAATAATCGCGCAGGCCGGTGCGCTCGAGGCGGATCTGCTGCAGGGCGGTAAAACCGTTGGTGATGATCCCCAGTTTTACCTTGCCTTTTAACGCATTAAGCAGAGAAACCGCGCCCGGCAGTGGCGCACAGATATCCGCCATCGCGTTCAGAAACGCCTCGTTCAGCGTCCCCGGACTGACCTTTAAACGTTCCGCCCAGACGTCAAAGCGCTGGTGCTGAAGTTGTAACGCAGTGATGGCACCGTTCTGGTAATCCACCCACAGCGGCTTGTTCACCGCCTGATAGTCCTGAAAATCTTCAGCGGTGAAGGTCACGCTATAGTCGAGAAACATCCGCTGTAGGCCACCGAACGAATCGAACGTAAACAGCGTTTCGTCGGCATCAAAGAAAATCCAGTCCCATTTCATCGTTACAACCTTATTTTTCGTTATCCAATCGGCAGGGCCATTATGATGGCGTCTTCACGTCCCTCTGCGGTGGGGTAGTAGTTACGGCGGATTGTCGCCTCGTTAAAGCCTAAGCTTTCATAGAGCGCGATGGCGGCGACATTCGACGCGCGCACCTCCAGCCACAGGGTGAAAACGTCACGGGTTTCGAGCTCACGGATGAGGTGCTCGAGCAGTTCTCTTCCCAGCCCACGGCGCTGAAACGCGGGATCAACGGCGATGTTAAACAGCGTCGCTTCATCAAGAACAACCTGCGTAATCGCGAATGCGGCCAGGGTGCCGTCAACGTCCAGGCGGAAGTTGAGGTACCGTTCGCCCTGGTTGCTGGCGAAGGTTTTTTCGCTCCACGGAAAGGCGTGGGCGCGTGTTTCAATCGCAAACGCGGTGGTCAGGTCAGACGTCGTGAGGGAAGAAATCGTGTTCATATTCGCAGATTTGTTGCCATAGCGCGCTTCGCGCTTTTGGGTTGGCTTTCAGTTCGTCCAGCGCTGGCGAGCAGATCTGGCTCCCCTGGAGAGGCATGTCGTTTATCTCCCCGATGCGCCAGCTGTTACAGCGGCTTTCGGGAGGAAGCATCGTGACACGCTCTGGCGTCAGCTGTAAAACCTCGTCGGCCGTCAGCTTCAGGCTGCGAAGGACATCACCGATAAGGGGTTCATTCAGGGCAGGCAGTTCTTCCGCCACCATCACCAGCCGAACGTGCGCAGGGATGGAAATGGCGATTTCGCCCTGCAACGCCGTCGGGCGACGCAAGGCCCACTGGGTGATGCCCAGCTGCTGCAACTGCCAGTCTCGTCGGGATGTCATAGGGAAAACTCCTGTCTCTCAGGCGCGCAAATATAGCAAATGTGTCGAAAGTGCGCCATCTACCTACTATAATCCCCGCCTGAGTTTATTGAGGAACAATTCATGTCTGCATTTACCCCGGCAAGTGAAGTCTTGCTGCGCCACAGTGATGATTTCGAACAAAGCCGTATTCTGTTTGCCGGAGATATGCAGGATGACCTGCCTGCGCGTTTCGACTGTGCCGAAAGCCGTGCCCATACCCAACACTACCACCACTGGCAGGTGCTGAGCCGCCAGATGGGCGAGCGCGCGCGCTTTAGCCTGGTGGCAGAACAGAGCGACGTTGCCGACTGCGACACGCTGATCTACTACTGGCCGAAGAACAAACCGGAAGCCCAGTTCCAGCTGATGAACCTGCTCTCCCTGCTGCCCGTTGGCTGCGATATTTTCGTGGTCGGTGAAAACCGCAGCGGCGTGCGTAGCGCTGAACAGATGCTGGAAGCGTTCGCACCACTGAATAAAGTCGATAGCGCGCGTCGCTGTGGTCTGTACCATGGCCGTCTGGAAAAACAGGCAACATTTGATGCCGATGCATTCTGGGACGAGTATCAGTTAGACGACTTAACCATCAAAACCCTGCCGGGCGTGTTCAGCCGCGACTATCTGGATGTGGGTAGCAAACTGCTGCTGTCTACCCTGACGCCGCACACCAAAGGCAAAGTGCTGGACGTGGGCTGCGGCGCGGGCGTACTGTCAACAGTGCTTGCCAGCCATTCGCCAAAAGTGCGTTTAACTCTGTGTGATGTCAGCGCCCCGGCGGTAGAAGCCAGCCGCGCAACGCTTGCCGCAAACGGCATTGAAGGGGAAGTGGTTGCCAGCAACGTCTTCTCTGACATTACCGGTCGTTTCGACATGATTATCTCCAACCCGCCGTTCCACGACGGTATGGAAACCAGCCTTGAAGCAGCACAAACGCTGATCCGTGGTGCAACCCGTCACCTTAACAGCGGCGGCGAGCTGCGTATCGTTGCGAACGCCTTCCTGGCGTACCCGAAAGTGCTGGACGAAACCTTTGGCTTCCATGAAGTGATCGCCCAGACTGGTCGCTTCAAAGTCTACCGCACCGTCATGACGCGTCAGGCGAAGAAATAATTCGCCATGCAATGCAGGCCGGATGAGCGCAAGCGCCATCCGGCAAGCAGGCGTCTCAGTTCCGGCCATTTTTGCAGCAATCAATAAAAGGTGCGCACTTTTCAGTTGACGTAAAGCTGAAAACATCTAGAATGCGCCTCCGTGGTTACGATACTTTTACAGTATCGATGGTATGCGAAGGTGGCGGAATTGGTAGACGCGCTAGCTTCAGGTGTTAGTGTCCTTACGGATGTGGGGGTTCGAGTCCCCCCCCTCGCACCATAAATCACGTTGATATTGCTCGCACTGGGCGAAGGTGGCGGAATTGGTAGACGCGCTAGCTTCAGGTGTTAGTGTCCTTACGGATGTGGGGGTTCGAGTCCCCCCCCTCGCACCAATTATCTTACGTTCCTCTGAAGTACCTCTTGTTTTTCCTGTTATTTCAAACTCATCAGAATTACCAGTATTCCACTGACCAGCGCAACGCATGAAGGCAGCAGCACAAAGTGCCGTAATTGCTTATGCCAGATCATCCCTGACGTGACTAACAGCCCTGAAGCAATAATGGCTTTCCAGATATCGATGGAGAGATCGGCAAACAACAGACCGCCAATCATTGCCCCAGGCAGCAACACTCCCCAACCACTTCCCAGCGCTTTGCTCAACATGGTTTGCCCTTTCGCATCAATAATGATAACCAATATCATATGATAACAATTATCATTTGTCAGCATTCATCATCAAAATCCATCGACCTTTACCTTTCCCATAATGACAGGAAATGTCTAAGGTGATAAATTGCTCATCTGTTAACTCCCTATAAAGATTTTCTGATAATTACTATTCATCTTTTTTGCTTTTACTATTTTCTAACAACACCTATTCATTTGTTTTAATTAAATATTAATAAAAAAGCATTACTATGACATCACAATCCTGGCGGTCTTTGGTCAACAGCAAATATCAATTATCTTTACGTTTATTTCTCTTTCTGAATGCAGCCTCAGCGGTGTTCTCGGTAACAAACCCGCTCTATTCTGTACGCCTGTTCTCGTTCCCCCTGGTGGCTATTTTTATTCTCAGCACGGGATTGTTCGCCTGGCACTGGAAACAGAGAACCCGGAAAATCAATATTCCCGTCGTTTCAGCGATCTTCGGTATTTTGTGGGCCTGGCAAATTGTCTCGAAATTTTCGTTAATTACGCACGATCGGGCGACCTATTTAGTCATGGCACTCTTAACGGTGCTTTTTATTGGTTCCCTGGCATTTGCCAGCAATATCAAGGCATTTACCCTTCATTCATTACCCGCCTTTATTGTCTGCCTGTGGTTAGGCAGTCATGAAAGCTGGCTGAGAATGATCTACTCCTTTGCCCTCCCGGTGGCGGCGATTGGCATACATAACATCCTGCAAAAACGTAACGATCGCTTTGCTCAGACGCTTCTTTCCCAACTCCTGGAAGAACGCGAGACGCTTTCCGATCTCAGCATGATGGACCCGCTCACCGGCCTGTATAACCGTCGCGGCCTGCAAAGCCGACTGGAAAACCTGCCGAGAGTCGATAACGGTGAACACTTCGTTCTGCTGCTGGATATCGACCATTTTAAAGCATACAACGACCATTACGGCCACATGATGGGCGACCAGGCGTTGATCCGCGTCTCAGCGGCGATCCGTGATGCCGTACGCTCGCGTGATATCGTCGCACGCTTTGGCGGTGAGGAGTTTATGGTATTGCTGACGAGCATCTCGCTCGATCATGCCCGCCAGACGGCTGAGCGCATTCGCCAGAAGGTCTACGATTTAAAAATCCCGCATATGTTCAACGAAAGCGTGGCAACAAACGTCACCATCAGTATCGGTATTGCCATCTATGATGACGATGACCCGGAAGGCGCGCTGGAGAAAGCGGATAAAGCCCTCTACGAAGCGAAGCACATGGGGCGTAATAACATCCTGCTCAGCGACGAGTTGCAGACAGCTTAAGCCCGACATCCCACATTCAGGACAAAAGGCTTGCGATCGTTTTTATCTATAGTTAGGATTGGCAATCATTATCATTTAGATTCCTATCCTTATGGCGACACGTACCGCACAAGCCGTTGACTCACTTCTCTGGCGAGCCCCTCTCTCCACAGGGAGCGCTACGCTTGCGGATGCTATTCGTGACAGGATTGCCGATACCCGCGCTCCTCTGCTGGATTTTATCAAGCTGGATGAGCCTCACCCGCATAACACCATGACGCTTGCCGAATGGCAGCGTCCGGCAGAACGCCAGTCATTGCTGGCAGCGTATTCCGACCATATCTATCGCAATCAACCGACCCTTGCGCGGGAAAATAAACCCCTGCTCTCTCTTTGGGCGCAATGGTACATCGGGTTGATGGTCCCGCCGATCATGGTGGCCTTGTTAACCCAGGACACGATGATGGATCTCTCCCCGGAACATTTCCACGTGGAGTTCCACGAAACCGGGCGTGCGGCCTGCTTTTGGATTGACGTTCACGAAGATATGCGTGCCGGGCAACGCTCAGCTCAGGAGCGCATGGAACAGCTCATCACTCAGGCATTGATGCCGGTAATTGACGTGCTTGAGCAGACGGGAGAAATTAATGGAAAGCTTATCTGGAGTAATACCGGTTATCTAATCCACTGGTATTTAACAGAGATGAAACCGCTGCTGGGCGATGAGAAAGTGGATGCCCTGCGCCAGTCCTGTTTCTTTGCAAAACAGCTTTCTGATGGGCGGGATAACCCTTTATTCCGTACCGTCGTCCCGCGTGACGGCCTTCTGGTGCGTCGGACCTGCTGTCAGCGCAATCGCCTGCCTGACGTTCAGCAGTGCGGGGATTGCACGCTGAAGTAGTCAGGCCCAGCCTGATGCCCTCACCCTGCCCCTCTCCCACAGGGAGAGGGAACAAACACTAAAAACGGCAACATGAGTTGCCGTTTTGCTTTTACCTAGGCTACCTGCTGATTTTCCTCTTCCGCGTTACGCTGTGCTTCTTCCGCTTCCTGTTCCAGCAACTGCTTCTCGTACACTTTAAAGAACGGGTAGTAGATAATGGCCGATACGCAGGCCAGCACAACGACGAGAATAGCCGCGCGGAAGTCCCAGCCCAGCGCCCATGCCGCGCCTATCGGAGCAGGGGCTGTCCAGGGAACAACTGAGATAACGCGACCAATCAGATCAAACGTCATCGCCGCCCAGGCCAGCACGGCGTTTACCATCGGTGCCAGCAGGAACGGAATAAAGAACACCGGGTTCATGACAATCGGCGTACCAAAAATGACGGGTTCGTTGATGTTAAAGAAGCTGGGCACCACGCTCAAACGTCCAATTGAACGCAGGTGTGCAGAGCGGCTACGCAGATAGCAGATCACCAGCCCCATCGTTGCGCCAGAGCCACCAATCACGATAAAGAACGTCCAGAATGCTTCCATAAAAATGTGTGGCAGAGGTTGGCTTGCCGCCAGCGCGGTCTGGTTAGCGCCCAGGTTGGTCAGCCAGAACATCTGCAGCATCCCGGAGACAATGGCAGCCCCGTGGATACCCGCAAACCACAGCAAGTGACCAATCAATACCGCCAGCAGGATAGCAGGCAGCGAGTCAGCAGCGGAAACCAGCGGTTTGAAGATCGACATAATAGCCTGCGGGATCAGCATACCAAACTGAGACTGAATCAGCAGACTCAGCGGGTACAGCGTCAGCACAACCACCAGAACCGGGATCAGCAGATCAAAGGAGTTTTTGATCATCGGTGGCACCTGGTCTGGCAGGCGAATACCGATGTTGTGCGATTTCAGGAAACGCATCATTTCAACGCAGTAAACCGCCACCAGAATGGCGGTAAAGATCCCCGTTCCGCCGAGGCTGTCGACAGGCAGAGTGCCTTTGGTTTTCGGCGCAGCAACCAGCAGAAACGCCATCAGAGAAAGCATGGCGCACATGAACGGGTCAAGCTGATGAGATTTCACATAATGTTTGCCCAGGTTGTAGGCGATGGCCGCACAGATATAAATGGACATAATGCCCATCGTCCTATCAAACGGGGTGAGAATTTGCCCTTCAAATTGCTTCGCCATATCCAGCCAGGCGCGAGCAAAACCCCAGGTCGTATCAGGTGAGAACGGTGGGTAAGCAAACACCAGCAAGAATGACCCCACAATCATGAACGGCATCGCAGAGATAAATCCATCACGAATAGCCATAACATGACGCTGGGAAGAGATTCGCCCGGCAATCGGGCTGACGTAATTTTCAACGAAACGGAATATCAGATTAAACGCAGCATGGTTGGCAGACATAGCAGCTCTCCTGTCAGACGTTCGTTACGGGCGAATTCGCGCCACACGTTGTTCCATAAATCAGCTTCACAACCTTGCCGGCTTGCGTACCAGCGGTACTGCTCAGAAGAAATGGTTTCATAATTAGCTCTTATTATTGGATACAGGGGACGTTACATTCTCAGTATTAATCTCTGATTCACGCTCTGCAACCGGTTACTGTAACCGGTTTCCGTGAATGTGAAGGCGATCCATAAATCGGCCCAACAGGATAATTGTTACTGAAGAGATACTTACAGAACCTAAAGGCTTATGACAGATTACGCAGGATATTTGTCAGGAGGAAACAATGAGTTTGCAGTCTGTACAGCAGTTTTTTGCCGACAACGCACCCGATGTCGAAATCATCGAGCTTAGCCAAAGCACCGCGACCGTGGCCCTGGCTGCTGCAGCGCATAACGTTGAACCGGGTCAAATCGCCAAGACGCTATCGTTAAAGATTAAAAACGAAGTTATTCTCGTGGTGGCCAAAGGTGACGCGCGGCTGGATAACAAAAAACTGAAAGATGCATTCGGCGCCAAAGCACGCATGCTGAGCAGTGACGAAGTGGTCACCGTTACGGGTCATCCCGTGGGTGGCGTCTGCCCTTTCGGGCTGGAGAATCCCCTTTCCGTTTTCTGCGACGTTTCACTGAAACAGTACGCTGAAGTGCTGCCTGCTGCCGGTGCAATTCACAGCGCCGTACGTATTTCTCCCGACAGAATGGCAGAACTGACTGCAGCAAAATGGGTGGATGTCTGCATTTGATTGTTGCGCCAGAAGCGTTCTGGCGCATGACAAACGGCTAAGAGAATGAAGGCAAAATTAATGCCGAGAGACGAGGCTCCCGGGCGGGAAGATGAGCGAGGATATCTGCTGCATCCAGTAATCCCACATCAGAATTGACCCCGAGCTTTACCATCGCATTGAACTTGTGCGCCCTGATAGTCTTAATATTGCGCTCAAGCTGTGTCGCGATTTCAGGGATGGAATAGCCCGACGACATATAACGCAAAATTGCCCGTTCGGTGGGGCTCAACATGCGGTTCTGATTCACATACCAGTGATTGTACATGTTGTCGTTTACACGATGCGTTTCGTTAAGAAAGGTCACCATTCCTTGGATCAACTGCTCAAGCGACACCGATTTACTGATAATCCCGTGCAGGCGTGCCGGAGAAAGATGGCAAATCAGCCTCGCTTCTACATCATCTGACGCCAGGACAATACGCTGGATATTCGCGTGCGAGAACATCAGGTCACGCAGACTCGCAAGACAGTTACGACGCTCCTCACGCGCATCGGATAATGAGTAAATAACCGAATAAAACGCGGTCTGGGAAAGTGCCTCTTTAAAACTGTCGAATCGACTAAACAGGTGGACCTGATAGCTGCTGAATGCCGGCAAAGCAAAAATATGCTGCAGCCCAACAGCACTCATTACGCAATTTTCGATGACGGCGATATGTCTTGTTGCTGCGGTCTCTTCCATTCCTCAAACTCTCCATAGGCCGACATTAAACTCAGTTCTCGCATCCCCTGTATACTGCTGATCCAGGCATACATATCGGCATTGCTTCGCAGGGACAACCTGCGCATCGCACTGTTCTTCTGTGCACTGATCGTTTTGTTACTCTTCTTCAATAACGTCGCGATTTGGTTAATACACCAGCCTTTCCCCAGCAGTCGCAATACTTTGCGCTCAGAGTGGGTGAGCGCGATAAAGCTCTCGGACTCATCTTCAGGCTCTGGCGTGTCCGGCATTAACAACGTCTGGCTAATTCGTTCTGCACGTTCACTTCCGGCACGAATAGCATTAATGACCCCGTCGATCGGTTCCATATCTGACAGCAAGGTGCTTTCAGGACGCATGAGTAATTCTACCGCCAGAGGGTAAAGGGGGCGGGACACTAAAAAGATCCAATGGATATCCCGATACTGATTCAGCAACCCGTAATATTGCTCGAGCGTACCGCGAGGATTTCGATAATCACCAGAAATATCAGCAACAACCACACTGGCGCGGCGGAGTTGCAGCAGTGTTAGCTCCTGAATCGAGCGGCAAAAGGTCAGTTCATACTCGGGGAAATGGCGTGCCATCACCCCACCAAGCCCGGATTGCATAACCGGTATCTTACTAATCACAACTCCGTGTTTACCTTTCAATGGCAACATAGAACCTCCGAGTCCTTTCTTCATTTTCTAAATAGCGATAAAACGCATTGAGAGAAAATTATTTCATCCCTGAGTGCACACAACATCAATAATGAAAATTTTAAGAAAACCTTTACAAGATTAAGAAATGCCCAAAACAGGGTTAATATCTCATAAATAACAACCGAATTTAATTACAGTTACCTGAAAAGAACGAAAATATAAAATTAGAAATACTTAATATATGCGAGATATATTTTTAACCCCTAAACATTCATAAAATAAATATTATTAATCGATTTCCTTCACTTTCGCTCATGTGGCTGTTTGCACAAATCTTGATCTGACCCAGAGCAAGTGACACCGCACTTTGTGCTAAAAATAAGCATTCCGGGCCAACAGGCAAGCTATCCATCCTCTCTTCAGGGCAATACATGCAAGATCAGTCAACGCAACGCGCAACGACGCGGATATGTATTCAATGCGGGCTTTTTCTCTTACAGCACGGGGCAGAAAGCGCCCTCGTCGAGGAACTCTCAACGCGTCTTGGCGTGGCGCTCGGCATGGACAGCGTCGAAAGTTCCATCTCGTCGAATGCCATTGTACTGACCACCATAAAAGACGGGCAGTGCCTGACGTCCACCCGTAAAAATCACGATCGCGGCATCAATATGCACGTCGTGACGGAAGTGCAGCACATCGTCATTCTTGCTGAGCATAAGCTGCTGGATCTGAGAGAAATTGAGAAACGGTTCGCGCAAATTAAACCGTTACGCTATCCGCGCTGGCTGGTAGTGGTCATGGTTGGGCTGTCGTGCGCCTGTTTTTGCAAACTCAACCAGGGCGGATGGGACGGTGCCATCATCACCTTTTTCGCCAGCAGCATCGCCATGTATGTCCGCCAGCTGTTGACCCACCGGCAACTGCACCCGCAAATTAACTTCTGCATTACCGCTTTTGTTGCCACCACGGTTTCTGGCCTGCTGTTGCGCTTGCCGCAATTTGCGAACACCCCGACGATTGCCATGGCCGCCAGCGTGCTTCTGTTGGTCCCGGGCTTTCCGCTGATTAACGCCGTGGCCGACATGTTTAAAGGGCACATCAATACCGGCCTCGCGCGCTGGGCGATTGCCAGTCTTCTGACGCTCGCCCCCTGCATCGGCGTGGTCATGGCGATGACGCTGTGGGGGTTACGCGGATGGGCATAATCGAATTTCTCCTTGCGCTGGCGCAGGACATGCTTCTGGCCGCCATTCCCGCCGTCGGCTTTGCAATGGTGTTCAACGTGCCGCAGCGGGCATTGCCCTGGTGTGCACTGCTGGGCGCCATTGGTCACGGTTCACGTATGGTCATGATGACGGCAGGTTTCAACATCGAATGGTCAACGTTTATGGCCTCGATGCTGGTCGGCAGCATTGGCATTCAGTGGTCGCGCTGGTATCTGGCGCATCCAAAGGTCTTTACCGTGGCGGCCGTTATTCCGATGTTTCCGGGCATCTCCGCCTATACCGCGATGATTTCAGCGGTAAAGATCAGCCATTTTGGTTACACCGAGCCGCAAATGATCCTCCTGCTGAGCAACTTCCTGAAGGCGTCTTCCATTGTCGGGGCGCTCTCCATCGGCCTGTCGATTCCCGGCTTGTGGCTTTACCGCAAGCGCCCGCGCGTTTGAGATTTGTGTTATCACGCTGCCATGGTAATAATCCCTGCATTCTGTTTGGTGACGATAAGGAAAGGATGTGGCTAACCCTGGCAGCGAAAACCCGGAACACAATGAAGGATCCAGCCTGAAGGAAAACATTTTCCAGAGCGCCATTGCGCTGTTTGCCGAATATGGGCTAAACGGTGCCCGCATGGAGCAAATCGCCGAGAAAGCCGGCACGACCAAACGGATGGTGGTGTATCATTTTAAGAATAAAGAAAACCTGTATCTTCTGGCCCTGGAGTACGTTTATACCCAGATCCGCGCCAGTGAGAAACGGCTCAGCCTTGCCGGTATGCCGCCGGTAGAAGCGCTGGTTCATCTTGTTGAAGCGACCTTTGACTACCACGCCGACCACCCGGACTACATTCGCATCATCTGTATGGAGAACATGCAGCGCGGCCGCTTCATGCAACAGTCCAACTACCTGCGCCAGGTTAACCGCCGCGCGCTGGAACTGCTGGAAGCCATTCTGCAGCGTGGAAAAGAGAAGCAGCTGTTCAATCAGATGGTAGACGCGCGCGACCTTCACCGCCTGATCAGCAGCTTCAGCTTCCACTATGTCGCCAACAGCTATACCTTTACGCTGTTGTTCGAAGAGGGAGCAGACGAAGCCGCTCAGCGTCAGCACTACCGGAAAATGGCGGTCCAGGTGGCACTTCGCTATACGTGCCCATAAAATAGCTTGCAATTATATCGCACACTACCTATATTCCTCTCATGAACGCAAAAACGAACGACACCAATGCCGCGCTGCTGCTGGATAACCAGCTCTGTTTTGCCCTCTACTCAGCAAACCTGGCGCTTAATAAGCTGTACCGGCAACTGCTGGCACCGCTGAACCTGACCTACCCGCAGTACCTGGTCATGCTGGTTCTGTGGGAGCAGGATGACGTGACGGTGTCGGACATTGGCGAACGACTGTTTCTTGACTCAGCCACGCTGACGCCGCTGCTAAAGCGTCTGGAAAGCGCCGGGCTGATCAACCGCCACCGTTCCCGTAAAGACGAACGCCAGGTTGCTGTCACCCTGAGCGATGCCGGGCGTGCACTCCAGCAACAAGCCGTGGGGATCCCTCACGCGGTTGGGTGCGCAGCGCAATGCGATACCGACACGATGCTGGCGCTTAAGCAGCAGCTTGAGCTTTTGCGACAACAGTTACACCACGCGTAAGGCTATACTTTACGCGTCTTTCTTTACCTATATATATCGCACGCTATTTAATAGCACACACAAATGTAAGATGAGGAACCTGCCATGTCTTTAGAAAAAGTTGTCTACACTGCCAAAGCCAAAGCCACCGGAGGCCGTGACGGCCGCGCGACCTCTTCCGACGGCGTCCTGGACGTTAAACTGGGTGTGCCAAAAGAGATGGGCGGCATGGGCGGCGAAGTGACCAACCCGGAACAGCTGTTCGCTGCGGGCTACTCCGCCTGCTTCCTGGGCGCGATGAAGTTTGTGGCCGCTCGTGACAAATTCGCGCTGCCGAAAGAGGCGTTTATCGAAGGTGAAGTCGGCATTGGCCCACTGCCAACCGGTTTTGGTATCGAAGCGAAGCTGAACATTCACGTTGAAGGAATGGATCCTGCGGAAGCGAAAAAACTGGTGGATGCGGCGCACATCGTTTGCCCATACTCTAACGCCACGCGCGGCAATATCGACGTCACGCTGAACATCATCGCGTGATAACTGCCTGATGGCGCTGCGCTTATCAGGCCTACGGCTGTAGCCCCGGTAAGCGCAGCGCCACCGGGGAAATCCCCTCCTTTCCTTTCCCCTCTCTGTGCTACCATAAGCCCATATCACGCCCGTAGTAACCCAGTAGAGAAAGCGTTATGTCCTCCAGAATCCTGACCACCAGCATCGCTGGCATTGATGCCTTTATGCGCGATCCCCGCGGCGTGCTGACCAATGCCGAAGGCGGTACCCTCGCCGTGTTTGCCGATAACGCCCCGGCGTTTTACGCAATCACGCCGGAACGTCTGGCGCAGCTGTTGGATATCGAAGCGCGACTGTCGCGCCCGGCCAGTGATGTCACCCTGGATAACCAGTTCTTCGACGAACCGGAAAACGCGCCCGTTGCCATACCGATGGGGAAATTCCCCATGTACGCGGGCTGGCAACCGGATGCTGATTTTCAGCGCCAGGCGGCACTGTGGGGGATTGCGCTCTCGCAGCCGGTCACGCCCGAAGAGCTGGCCGCGTTTACCGCTTACTGGCAGGCGGAAGGAAAAGTGTTTCACCATGTGCAGTGGCAGCAAAAGCTCGCGCGCAGTATTCAAATCAACCGCGCCAGCAATAATGGCCAGCCCAAGCGCGATATCAACGCGTTTTCTGAACCGGACAAACAGATCCCTAATGGATTCCGAGGTGCGAAATGAAGAACGTCGGCGACCTGATGAAACGTCTGCAAAAAATGATGCCAGCCAACGTGAAGCCAGCCTTCACAACGGGTGAAGAGCTGCTGGCGTGGCAAAAAGAGCAAGGTGAAATACGTGCGGCGGCGCTCGCCCGTGAGAACCGTGCGATGAAAATGCAGCGCACCTTTAACCGCTCGGGTATCCGCCCGCTTCATCAGAACTGCTCGTTTGATAACTACAACGTCGAGTCTCAGGGACAAATGAATGCGCTGAGTCAGGCACGTCAGTACGTGGACGAGTTTGATGGCAACATCGCCAGCTTCATTTTCAGCGGCAAACCCGGCACCGGAAAAAACCACCTTGCAGCGGCCATCTGCAACGAGCTGCTGCTCCGGGGTAAATCCGTATTGATCATCACCGTGGCCGATATCATGTCTGCCATGAAAGAGACGTTCAGCAACCGCGAAACCAGCGAAGAACAGCTGCTTAATGACCTGAGCAACGTTGACCTGCTGGTCATCGACGAGATTGGCGTTCAGACGGAATCCCGCTATGAAAAAGTCATCATCAACCAGATTGTTGACCGCCGCTCTTCCTCCAAGCGGCCAACCGGAATGCTAACAAACCACAATATCGACGAAATGACCCGTCTGCTGGGAGAACGCGTAATGGATCGCATGAAGCTCGGCAACAGTCTGTACGTCATCTTTGACTGGGAAAGTTATCGCAGCCGCGTCACCGGCAAAGAGTATTAAGACAGTTCCAGGAATCGCGCGCGGCGCGGAGGTATATACTGGAACCACTTCCGGCCCTAAACGGACCTTTTTGAGAAAGCCATTATGAAAAAACAGTTACTTATCAGCACACTTTTCGGTGCACTGCTGGCAACCAGCGCGGTGCAGGCAGCGTCATGGCAGGAGTCACTTTCCAGCGCAGCCAACGAACTGACCAAAGAGAGCGGCAGCACGCAGGGTGGGCTGTCTGCCTCTTCCCTCACCAGCCTGCTGGGTAACAGCTCCCAGAGCCTGAGTGCGGGTACGATGAACAACGCGGCGGGGATCCTGGAATATTGTGCGAAGCAGAAGCTGGCTTCCGTCACCGATGCGCAAAACGTAAAAAACCAGGTGCTGGGTAAGCTGGGTCTGGACACGCAGGAGCAGAAAGCGGACACCAACTATATGGACGGTATTCAGGGCCTGTTGAATGCGCAAAACGGTCAGCAGCTGAACCTGAGCACCATCGGTAACTCCTCTCTGGCAAAACAGGTGAAAACCAAAGCCTGCGATCTGGTGCTGAAACAAGGCGTTAATTTCATCTCCTGATTGACCCCATTTTCTGCCACAACATGCCGCGTTTGTTACGTTAGTCTTACGGCGCGGCGTTAAACGACTGTTTTCCTGCCTTAACACCGTCTCAGCGTCCGCATGCCAGGATGCGACCGCCTTCAAAAAAACGATTTTCTAAACCAAATCCTAACAACAGCACACTTTCGTGACACTAAAATTGCAGCTAAACGACATCGCCATTACATTGTATTACCCAAAAAATAATCAGTTAGCCAGCAAAGCGTCTGGCGTCATGAGGATATGCTGTTGTCAGAGTTAATGTCCCTTATCCTTTTCCTGGCTTCCGTTGGCGTTTACGCCTGGAAAGCGGGCCGAAATACCTGGTGGTTTATTGCCACGCTGGTGGTGCTCGGCATTTTTATTGTTTTGAACATTCCGTTATACGCCAGCGATTACTTTACCGGTGACGGTATTAATGATGCGGTACTCTACACCCTGACGAATAGCCTGACGGGCGCAGGGGTTGGTAAGTACATACTTCCCGGTCTGGGCGTGGTATTTGCTCTGGTTGCTATTTTTGGTTCCCTTGCCTGGGTGCTGCGTCGTCGTCGCCATCCCCCGCACCATCATGGCTACAGTCTTCTGGCGCTGTGCCTGGCGTTGGCCTCTGTTGACGCCAGCCCGGCATTCCACCAAATCACCGAACTGGTGAAATCCCAGTCGCGCGAGGGTGATCCCGATTTCGTGGCGTATTACAAAGAACCCGCGAAGAAGATCGACAATCCGAAGCTCAACCTCGTCTATATCTACGGCGAGAGCCTGGAGCGCACCTATTTTGATAACGATGCCTTCCCGAACCTGACCCCTGATCTGGGGCCCCTGAAAAACGAAGGTCTCGATTTCAGCCACACCATGCAGTTACCCGGCACCGATTACACCATCGCCGGTATGGTCGCGTCGCAGTGCGGTATCCCCCTGTTCGCGCCTTTTGAGGGCAACGCCTCGGCGTCCATGTCGAGCTTCTTCCCGCAAAATGTCTGTCTTGGCGATATCCTGAAAAATTCCGGCTACGAAAACTACTTTATGCAGGGCGCAAACCTGCGTTTCGCTGGCAAAGATGTGTTCCTGAAATCACACGGCTTTGACCACCTCTACGGCTCTGAAGAGTTAAAAACCCTCGTCGCGGACCCGAGCTACCGTAACGACTGGGGCTTCTACGACGATACGGTGCTGGACGAAACCTGGCAAAAATTCGAGGAACTCTCCCGCGCGGGCAAACGCTTCTCGCTCTTTGCCCTGACCGTGGATACCCATCATCCGGATGGATTTGTCTCTCGTACCTGTAAACGCAAAAATTATGACATCAATGGCAAGAGTAATACGTCATTTAGCGCCGTCACCTGCAGCCAGGAACATATCGCCGCGCTGATCGACAAAATCAAAGCCTCGCCGTATTTCAAAAACACGGTGATTGTGGTGTCGTCTGACCATCTGGCGATGAAAAACAGCGCCTGGGATGAGCTTAACAAGCAGGACCGCAGCAACCTGTTCTTCATCCTGCGCGGCGACCAGCCTCAGCAGGAGGTGATCGCCACCCGGCGTAACTCGATGGATAACGGCGCCACGGTGCTGGACATACTGGGCGGCGATAACTTTATTGGCCTTGGCCGCAGTACGCTGTCCGGGCAATCTCTGTCAGAAGTGTTCCTCAACATGAAGGAGAAAATCCTGGCGTGGAAGCCGGATATCATCCGCCTGTGGAACTTCCCGAAAGAGATGAAAGACTTCACCATCGACCAGGATAAAAAAATGATTGCCTTCTCCGGCAGTCACTTCCGCCTGCCGCTGCTGCTGCGCGTGTCGGACAACCGCGTCGAACCGCTGCCGGAAAGTGAATACTCCGCACCGCTGCGCTATCAGCTGGCTGACTTCGCACCGCGCGACAATTTTGTCTGGATCGACGCGTGCTACAAGATGGGCCAGCTCTGGTCGCAGCCGCTGGCCCTGTCTACCGACTGGTGTGTCGCTCAGGGACAGCTCGGCGGAGAGCAGTCCGTCCAGCATGTTGATAAAAAACAGTGGAAAGGCAAAACGGCGTTTAACGATACGGTTATCGATACCGCGCGCTATCAGCGTAACGTCGACATGCTGAAGATTGTCGATAACGACATTCGCTATAAAGCGGACAGTTTTATCTTTAACGTGGCCGGCGCGCCGGAAGAGGTCAAACAGTTCAGCGGCATCTCCCGTCCGGAATCCTGGGGGCGCTGGTCCAACGCCCAGTTGGGTGACGAAGTGAAAATTGAGTATGCCCATCCGCTGCCGGAAAAATTCGATCTGGTGATCACGGCCAGAGCGTTCGGGCCCAATGCTAACCGCCCTATCCCGGTGCGCGTGGGGGATAAAGAACAGACCCTGACGCTTGGCAATGACGTAAGCACCACCACGCTGCATTTCGACAATCCGTCGCGCAGTAGCACGCTCGTCATCGTTCCGCCAGACCCGCAGTCCACTAACGAAGGCAATATCCTCGGCCATTCCCCGAGACAGCTTGGGATCGGGATGGTGGAAATTAAAATTATCAGTCGCGACAGTTAATATCCTCTCTGCCCGGCGTTCCGCCGGGCAATTTCAAAATTATAAAAAGCTTTATAGTTATTATAAAAAAGAGAAAATCACTATATTTAACGCAATCTAATCTATATACATATTAGTTTAGGCTCAGAATGTAGAGTATTGCCCTACTTTGATTTTCATGAGGACCCTCTGGCTCCCTCACGTTAACGGGCGACACCTGACATGACTCTCTCACGCAGCACCCACGTCGACTTTCACGTCATCGTTCTGAGCGATAACTATTTCCTGTGGCTTGGCCTGAAAACGCTTATTTCGATGATGATGACGCCGCGTCCTGATATTTTCTGGATCAACAGCGTCAGCCCGGAAACCATCTTGCGCATGCGCGAGCAAATCATGAAAGAGACCACCGATAACGGCTGGCTTATATTTACGGACGAATGTCGCGTGAACGACATCAACGTCTATCTGCCTGCCGGGCGCGTCAGGGTGCTGGCTGGAAACATCTCGATTATCCAGCTCAGCCAGCATTTAAGAAACGCCGATTTCACCCAGCGCTACCGTCCTGATGCTAACCTCACCCGCTCTGACCTGCGGGTGTGTACCCTGCTCAGTAAAGGGATCAGCCTGGTTCGCATTGCGCAACTGCTGAATAAATCCCCCAAAACCATCTATACCCACAAGCGTAACGCGATGACCAAATTCCGCTGCCAGAACCTGGCGGAGTTTCACCGAAAAATCTGCCTGCTGGAACAGCACTCGCTTTACCTCTGACGATGCTCATTTATTAAACAGCGAGAATGCCCGACTGGATCAATGTTATCGGTAACAAAGCAGTTAGAATACCGAGCTTCTTAGATGAATAGCACGCGTACTATTCACCGTTTGTATTTTTCCAACTGCTCCTTTGACAATACTCTATGAAATACCTGCTAGCTGATACCCTCGTCTATAACGACGAAGACGGTTCCGTTTCACTTGTTGATACGCCAGATGTCGAACCTCAGGTGATGACGGCAACCGCCAACAGCATTATGAAAATGCTGGTGCTCCATCACGGTAACGTCATCGAACGCGAGGCGTTCCTGCATGACGTGTGGGATGAGCGCGGCCTGCAGGGCTCCAACAATTCACTTAATCAGTACATCAGTATCCTGCGGAAACTGCTGGCAAGCCTCGTGCCCGAGATGTTGTTTATTGTCACCGTGCCCAAAGTGGGCTTTATGCTGAGCGCGGACATCACGGTCCATTCCCAGGCTGAAAAATCTGATTGCCCAGTCTCAGCCAGCAGGCCGCATCATTTTCAGCCTCAATGGCTGCTCTGTAGCGGGCTGACGCTTGTGGTGCTGGCGCTGTGCATCTGGATAGTCGCGATCAAGCAAAACCAGCAGCATGCAGAAATGCATCTTCTGACACATTTCGGTGAATGTCCGGTCTACACCTTCTCACCGCTGGCAGATGTGTTTCGCAACAAGGCAATAGCGCTGGCACAAGCGATACAGCGCGACGGCAACCTGCCGTGCCTGAAAAACTCCCTCTTTTATCTGCACATTCAGAACACGCTCTTCTACGGCCATGAAGGAAGGATGGTGCTTTCGCAATGCTCCCTGTCGAAAGAGAACACCGCCAGCGCCTGCCGCACGCTTTATGCCTACGAATGGTGAATCATGACGCGTAAAAAAATAGGGCTGGTTATCGCCTTCAACCTGCTGTTAATCATCATGGCCGTGGCATGGTACCGACATACACCGCCCCTGCCCGTCATTTGCGAAGGTAACTTGACCTTCACGCAGCAGCGTGACGACAACAACTTCACGTTCGACGGCGAGATCCTGATGCGATTTCACCCCGACGGCACGGGTTACTTCACGCTCAACGGCAATGTGCAGAATATCCGGCAGGGCTGGGAAGTCTCCCGTCAGGAAACGTTTAACTGGCGGCACATGCACGACACGCTTTTTGAAATCACCATTATCAAGGTCGAGCGATTTAGCCACGATGAATCACCCGATGGGGTATTTGAGAAATACGTTGCTGGCTTAACGCCGGGACAGAAAAGGTTACTGACCCTCGAACGCACGCCGGAAGAGGCGATGGTGATCGGCAATTTCTACTCGCCACTGCTGATCTGCTCGGAATAAACAGATCAGGCTATCCTTGCCGCCATGAAAATCACCTTCCGCCCCACCCCTGCGCATGACGTTGCCAGTCTGCCCGCCATTGAGCGCGCGGCAGGCCAGCGTTTTCGAGCCTGTCCTGAACTGGCCTGGCTCGCTGATGGCGACGTCATTTCCGTTGAACAGCATCGCGACTATGTCGAACAGGGCCTGAGCTGGCTGGCGCTGGCAGCGGATCGTCCTGTGGGTTTTCTCCTCGCAGAAGCCCATCCTTTGTCGTTGTTTATCGTGGAGCTTTCGGTTGATCTGGACTGGCAGGGAAAAGGTATAGGTCGGCAGCTCATCGACTGTGCGGCTGAGCATGCCCGTAAAAAGTGGCTGACGTCACTGACGTTAACGACGTTCCGGGACGTGCCGTGGAATGCGCCATTCTATGAAAAGCTGGGGTTTGAATACGTCACTGAACTCACGCCTGAACTGGGTGAAAAACGTGAAGAAGAAGCAGCGCACGGCTTAGCGTATAACTCCCGCTGCGCTATGCGTCTGCCGCTTTGATATCGCCCGGTGGCGCTTCGCTTACCGGGCCTACAAATCCCTGAACCGTAGGCCGGGTAAGGCGTAGCCGCCACCCGGCACAACGCGCTGGATTAGAACGTTTCCCAGTTATCACCCGCGTCGGCCGTCGCGGCTTTACGCGACATCACTGGGGTGACAACGTTTTTCGCTGACGCGAACTCGCGCGCTTTCATCTGCTCCTGCTGAATGCGGAACACCGCCACGGCCTGGGTCAGACGGCTCGCCTGTTCTTCCAGTGCGGCGGCCGCTGCGGCAGATTCCTCAACCAGCGAGGCGTTCTGCTGGGTCACGCGATCCATCTCCGCGACCGCCAGGCCGACCTGGTCGATACCGCGGCTCTGTTCGTCAGACGCAGACGCAATTTCACCCATGATGTCCGTCACGCGGGTTACCGCATTCACGATCTCACCCATTGTTTCCCCCGCGCTCTCTACCAGAGTAGAGCCCACTTCCACGCGGCTGACGGAGTCTTCAATCAGGCTCTTGATTTCACGGGCTGCCTGGGCGCTGCGCTGCGCCAGGTTACGGACTTCGCCTGCAACAACGGCAAAGCCACGTCCCTGTTCACCAGCACGCGCCGCCTCTACCGCCGCGTTCAGCGCCAGAATGTTGGTCTGGAAGGCAATGCCGTCGATCACGCTGATAATATCGGCAATTTTCTGCGAACTGCCCGCGATGTCACGCATGGTTTGCACCACGTTATCCACCACTTTACCACCTTTCTGCGCGGTCTCAGACGCGCTCAGCGCCAGGTTGCTCGCCTGACGGGCGTTTTCGGCGTTCTGCTTCACGGTGGCGGTCAGCTCTTCCATGCTGGCCGCGGTCTCTTCCAGGGATGCGGCCTGCTGCTCGGTACGGGACGAGAGATCGTTGTTACCCATCGAGATTTCGCTCGCGCCGCTGTAGATGGCATTGGCACCGTTACGCACGTCGCCAACGGTACGCACCAGCTCGCCCTGCATGTGGCGCAGCGAGTCGGCCAGTTCACCCATCTCATTGGAGCCTTCAACATCGATGCGCTTCACCAGGTCGCCGCTGGCGATATGACGAATGCTGTCGATCAGGCGATTCAGCGGAGAAATCAGCGCCTGCTTGATGCCCAGCCAGACGGCGACAATCACCACCACCACGGCAATCAGCACGCTAATCAGCACCCAGATAGCCTGGCTGTAAGAGCTGTTGCTGTCTTTCACCGCCGTCTCATACAGCTTGTCGTTCTGCTGCAGGTAGCTCACGTACTGCTTCTCAAAACCGTCCTGATAGCTCTGGGTCGGCTGGTCGAAGAAGGCGTTGATTTTCCCCGCACCCAGCAGCTGAATCAGCTCAGCCAGCGCGCCGTGGTAGATCTCGTAATTACGCTTGATTTCCAGCGCAGCGGCGTCGCTCTGACGCGGATCGCGCGGCAGGGCTTCGTAATCCGCCCAGTTTTTTTCCGCCTGCTTCAGCGAGGCAGACGCAATCTGCATCAGATCGGAAACGGTCGCGCCGCTGCCGATGTTGCTCTGATCCATCATGTAGCGGATACCCGCGCGGTTCAGGGTGTTACGGGTTTGCAGCAGGGCAACCCAGCTCCCGTTGAGGGTAGATTGTTGCTGACGAATGGTTTGCAGGACGGTGAAATTCTCTTTGTCATTCTTCAGGGCATTAAAGAAAAGACCACCGGATGTGAGTTGTAAAAGGCCAAATATCGCTAAAACCAGCAGTAAGCTGGTGACAATCTTAATACGGTTTAACATGTTTTCTCTTCCTCAGACAGATACAGAATTTTCGGCCTGGAAAGGGAAAACTTTACGAAAATCATCCTGGAATTTGTGGTTTTTACTCTTCTTCCCGCGCTGCGTTATCCCGGTTTCCGAGTTCAATAAACTCTTCCAGCAGCGCCGTCAGCTGCTTCATCTTCTCCGGCGTGTATTCCGCCTCAATCTGCCGATACGCCTCTTCGACCTGCGCCTGGGCGTGTTCATACAGCGCATTCCCCTCTTTGGTCCGCGACACGTACAGCTTGCGCTGGTCGTTCACCGGCTTTAAGCGCAGCACCAGACCGTCGCGCTCCATGCGCGTCAGAATGCCGGTCAGGCTCGGGCGCAAAATGCAGGTGCGAAACGCCAGATCGTGAAAATCCATCGACGGATGTTCAGCCAAAACGCGCACAATGCGCCACTGCTGCTCGGTCAGGTTATGCCGCTTTACGATCGGGCGGAAGTAGGACATCGCCGCTTCCCGCGCCTGCAGCAGCGCGATGGTTAATGAGTCATGCATAGCCTCTCCCCTTCACATCATTAACAAGTAAACAATCACTAAAAGATGCTTTTATAAACAACACGTTTTCCGTCAAAAAGTCTAACAGAAACCATTCATTTTTATTAACAACATGATTTATATATAAATAAAAATTCATATGTAAATTTATTGTTATTCATATCACAAATTTTTCACTTCTGATTGCGAAATAAACAGCAAAAGCATAAAACCAGATCATTAACATATTAATGAAATCATAACCCGGACCTCCGGGGTGAGGAGTATGTGAATGAAAGGTACTGTTTTTGCCGTGGCGCTGAATCATCAAAGCCAGCGTGAAGCCTGGCGTGAGGCGTTCGAAAAAGCCCCCTACAACACCCCGCCGAAAACGGCGGTATGGTTCATCAAGCCGCACAATACCGTGATTCGTGCCGGCGAGCCGATTCCGTTCCCGCAGGGGGAAACGGTGCTCAGCGGCGCGACGGTGGCGCTGGTCGTAGGCAAAACCGCCAGCAAGGTGCGCGTGGAGGACGCCGCGGCGTACATCGCGGGATACGCGCTGGCCAACGAGGTGAGCCTGCCGGAAGAGAGCTTCTACCGCCCGGCCATCAAGGCCAAATGCCGGGACGGGTTTTGTCCACTCGGCGAACTTGTCGCCGTTGATAACGTGGATAACCTGACCATCATCACCGAGATCAACGGCCGCGAAGCGGACCACTGGAACACGGTCGAGCTTCAGCGTAACGCTGCCGAACTGCTGAGCGCCCTGAGCGAGTTTGCCACCCTCAATCCCGGCGATGCGATATTGCTCGGTACCCCGCAAAACCGCGTTGAGATCCGCCCGGGCGATCGCGTGCGCATTCTGGCTGAAGGCTTTCCGCCGCTGGAAAACCCGGTGGTGGACGAGCGCGACGTCACTATTGCGCACAGCACGCCGCCGCACGCCACGCTGTTTGCCCTCGGTCTGAACTATGCCGACCACGCGAGCGAGCTGGACTTCAAGCCGCCCACCGAGCCGCTGGTATTTATCAAAGCGCCAAACACCTTCAACGGCGATAACCAGACGTCGGTGCGTCCAAGCAATATTGAATATATGCATTACGAAGCGGAGCTGGTGGTGGTCATCGGTAAAACCGCGCGTAAGGTCAGCGAAGCCGAGGCGATGGACTATGTTGCGGGCTATACGGTCTGCAACGACTACGCCATCCGCGACTACCTGGAAAACTACTACCGTCCGAACCTGCGGGTAAAAAGCCGCGACGGGCTGACGCCCATTTCCCCCCACATCGTGCCGAAAGCGGCGATTCCCGACCCGCACAACCTCGCCCTGCGCACCTTCGTCAATGGCGAACTGCGCCAGGAAGGGACCACCGCCGATCTCATTTTCAGCATTCCGTTCCTGATTGCGTACCTGAGCGATTTTATGACCCTGCAGCCGGGCGACATGATCGCCACCGGCACGCCGAAGGGGCTGTCCGACGTGGTGCCGGGCGATGAAGTGGTGGTGGAAGTGGAGGGCGTGGGGCGCCTGGTGAACCGAATTGTCAGCGAGGAGACTGCATAATGAAAAAGATTAACCACTGGATAAACGGTAAAAACGTCGCGGGAAGCGAGTACTTCCACACCACCAACCCGGCCTCCGGCGAGGTGCTGGCGGAAGTCGCCTCCGGCGGTGAAGCTGAAATTCACCAGGCCGTCGCCGCCGCCAAAGAGGCATTCCCGAAGTGGGCCAACCTGCCGATGAAGGAGCGCGCGCGCCTGATGCGCCGTCTGGGCGACCTGATCGACCAGAACGTACCCGAGATCGCCGCCATGGAAACCGCCGACACCGGTCTGCCGATCCACCAGACCAAAAACGTGCTCATTCCGCGCGCCTCGCACAACTTCGAGTTCTTCGCCGAGGTGTGCCAGCAGATGAACGGCAAAACCTACCCGGTTGACGACAAGATGCTCAACTACACCCTGGTGCAGCCGGTGGGCGTCTGCGCGCTGGTGTCGCCGTGGAACGTGCCGTTTATGCCCGCCACCTGGAAGGTCGCGCCCTGCCTGGCACTCGGAAACACCGCGGTGCTGAAGATGTCTGAACTCTCTCCGCTGACCGCCGACCGTCTGGGCGAGCTGGCGCTGGAGGCGGGCATTCCGGCGGGCGTGCTCAACGTGGTGCAGGGCTACGGTGCGACGGCAGGCGACGCGCTGGTGCGCCATCACGACGTGCGCGCCGTCTCCTTCACCGGCGGCACCGCCACCGGGCGCAACATCATGAAAAATGCCGGGCTGAAGAAATACTCCATGGAGCTGGGCGGCAAATCCCCGGTGCTGATTTTTGAAGATGCCGACATCGAGCGCGCGCTGGACGCCGCCCTGTTCACCATCTTCTCGATCAACGGTGAGCGCTGCACCGCGGGCTCGCGCATCTTTATCCAGCAGAGCATCTACCCGGAATTCGTCAAGCGCTTTGCCGAGCGCGCCAACCGCCTGCGCGTTGGGGATCCGAACGATCCGAACACCCAGATTGGTGCGCTGATCAGCAAGCCACACTGGGAAAAAGTCTCCGGCTATATCCGCCTCGGCATTGAAGAGGGTGCAACCCTGCTGGCGGGCGGCCCGGACAAACCGACCGATCTGCCTGCGCACCTGAAGGGCGGCAACTTCCTGCGCCCCACCGTGCTGGCGGACGTCGACAACCGCATGCGCGTGGCGCAGGAGGAGATCTTCGGGCCGGTGGCCTGCCTGCTGCCGTTTAAGGACGAAGCGGAAGGCCTGCGCCTGGCCAACGACGTGGAGTACGGCCTGGCGTCATACATCTGGACCCAGGACGTCAGCAAGGTGCTGCGCCTGGCGCGCAGCATCGAAGCCGGCATGGTGTTCGTGAACACCCAGAACGTGCGCGACCTGCGCCAGCCGTTTGGCGGCGTGAAGGCCTCTGGCACCGGCCGCGAGGGCGGTGAGTACAGCTTCGAGGTGTTCGCGGAGATGAAGAACGTCTGCATCTCCATGGGCGACCATCCGATTCCAAAATGGGGGATCTGACTATGGGTAAATTAGTGTTAGCGGCAAAAATCACCCACGTACCGTCGATGTACCTCTCCGAACTGCCGGGGAAAAACCACGGCTGCCGCCAGTCGGCCATCGACGGGCATAAAGAGATTAGCAAGCGCTGCCGCGAGCTGGGCGTGGACACCATCATCGTGTTCGACACCCACTGGCTGGTGAACAGCGCCTACCACATCAACTGTGCGGACCATTTTGCGGGCGTCTACACCAGCAACGAGCTACCGCACTTTATCCGCGACATGACCTACGACTACGACGGCAACCCGGCGCTCGGCCAGCTGATCGCCGACGAGGCGGTGAAGCTCGGCGTACGCGCCAAAGCGCACAACATCCCGAGCCTGAAGCTGGAGTACGGCACGCTGGTGCCGATGCGCTACATGAATGCAGATAAGCACTTCAAAGTGATCTCCATCTCGGCGTTCTGCACGGTTCACGACTTCGCCGACAGCCGCCGGCTGGGCGAGGCCATCGTCAGCGCCATTGAGAAATACGACGGCACCGTGGCGGTGCTCGCCAGCGGCTCGTTGTCGCACCGCTTTATCGACGACCAGCGCGCCGAGGAAGGGATGAACAGCTACACCCGTGAGTTTGACCGTCAGATGGACGAGCGTGTGGTGAAGCTGTGGCGCGAAGGCCAGTTTAAGGCGTTTTGCAGCATGCTGCCGGAGTACGCCGACTACTGCTACGGCGAGGGCAACATGCACGACACGGTGATGCTGCTGGGGATGCTCGGCTGGGACAACTACGACGGCAAGGTGGAGTTCCTCACCGAGCTGTTCGCCAGCTCCGGTACCGGCCAGGTTAACGCCGTTTTCCCGCTGCCCGCGTAAGGAGTCACCATGCCGCACTTCATTGCTGAATGTACCGACAACATCCGCGAAGAGGCCGACCTGCCGGGGCTGTTCGCCAAAGTGAACGAGGCGCTCGCCGCCACGGGCATCTTCCCCCTCGGCGGTATCCGCAGCCGCGCCCACTGGCTGGACACCTGGCAGATGGCCGACGGCAAGCACGATTACGCCTTTGTGCATATGACGCTGAAGATTGGTGCCGGGCGCAGCCTGGAGAGCCGGGAAGCCGTGGGGGAGATGCTGTTTGGGCTGATCAAAACGCACTTCGCGGAGCTGATGGCCTCCCGCTATCTGGCACTGTCGTTCGAGCTCGACGAGCTGCACCCGACGCTCAATTACAAACAAAACAACGTGCACGCGTTGTTTAAGTAATACCGTCCCCTCTCCCTTTGGGAGAGGGCGGGGGGGGGGGGGGGGGGGGGGGGGGGGGGGGGGGGGGGGGGGGGGGGAGATACCTCTGCGGCCTGATGCCCTCACCCCGTCCCTCTCCCACGGGGAGAGGGAGAAAAAACATAAAACAGGATATCGCCATGCTCGACAAACATACCCATACCCTGATCGCCCACCGCCTGCATCAGGCGGAACAATCCCGGGAGCAGATCCGCGCGATCTCGCTGGAATACCCGGAGATCACGATTGAAGACGCCTACGCCGTCCAGCGCGAATGGGTCAGCCTGAAGATCGCCGAAGGCCGCGTGCTGAAGGGCCACAAGATCGGCCTCACTTCTAAGGCGATGCAGGCCAGCTCGCAGATCAGCGAGCCGGACTACGGCGCGCTGCTGGACGACATGTTCTTTCACGACGGCAGCGACATCCCCGTGGATCGCTTTATCGTCCCGCGCATCGAAGTGGAGCTGGCCTTCGTGCTGGCGAAGCCGCTGCGCGGCCCAAACTGCACCATCTTCGACGTCTACAACGCCACGGATTACGTGATACCCGCGCTGGAGCTGATCGACGCCCGCTGCCACAACGTCGACCCGGAGACCCAGCGCCCGCGCAAGGTCTTCGACACCATCTCCGATAACGCCGCTAACGCGGGCGTGATCCTCGGCGGCCGTCCGATTAAGCCCGACGCGCTGGATCTGCGCTGGATCTCCGCCCTGCTCTACCGCAACGGCGTGATCGAAGAGACCGGCGTAGCCGCAGGGGTGCTCAACCACCCGGCCAACGGCGTGGCGTGGCTGGCGAACAAGCTGGCGCCGTACGACGTGCAGCTTGAGCCGGGGCAAATCATCCTCGGCGGCTCCTTTACCCGCCCGGTGTCCGCCAGCAGAGGCGACACCTTCCACGTGGACTACGGCAATATGGGCTCCATCAGCTGCCGCTTTGTTTAGGAGAGAACCATGCAAAACGCATTCAAAGTGGCGTTGCAGGCAGGCCGTCCGCAAATCGGTTTATGGCTGGGGCTGACCAGCAGCTACAGCGCGGAGCTACTGGCCGGAGCAGGCTTCGACTGGCTGCTGATCGACGGCGAACATGCGCCGAACAGCGTGCAGACCGTGTTAACTCAATTACAGGCCATCGCGCCCTATCCCAGCCAGCCGGTGGTCCGCCCGTCGTGGAACGACCCGGTACAAATCAAACAGCTGCTGGACGTGGGGGCACAAACCCTGCTGGTGCCGATGGTGCAAAACGCTGACGAAGCCCGTCTGGCGGTACGTTCCACCCGCTACCCGCCCGCGGGCATCCGCGGCGTCGGCAGCGCCCTGGCGCGTGCGTCGCGCTGGAACCGCATTCCGGATTACCTCCAGCAGGCTAACGACGCCATGTGCGTGCTGGTGCAGATCGAAACCCGCGAGGCGCTGAAAAATCTGCCGCAGATCCTGGACGTGGACGGCGTCGACGGCGTGTTTATCGGCCCGGCGGCTCTGAGCGCCGACATGGGCTTTGCCGGTAATCCGCAGCACCCGGAGGTGCAGGCCGCCATTGAGCAGGCGATCGCGCAGATACGCGCCGCCGGTAAAGCGCCCGGCATCCTGATGGCGAACGAGCAGCTGGCAAAACGCTACCTTGAACTCGGCGCGCTGTTTGTCGCCGTCGGCGTCGACACCACCCTGCTCGCCCGCGGCGCGGAAGCGCTGGCGGCACGCTTTATCGAACAACCGGTTACGTCAGTTAATAACAATAAATCCGTCTACTAAACGTAAGATCTGGAGCGCACCATGACGACCTCTACCCTGCAAACCCATGATAATAAAGCTGTTGAACATCGCGCCATTAGCAAGCTGTTCCGTCGCCTGATCGTCTTTCTCTTTATCCTGTTTGTCTTCTCGTTTCTCGATCGCATCAATATCGGCTTTGCCGGGCTGACGATGGGTAAAGATCTGGGCCTTACGTCGACCATGTTTGGCCTGGCCGCGACGCTGTTTTACGTCACCTACGTGCTGTGCGGGATCCCGAGCAACATCATGCTGGCGAAAATCGGCGCGCGGCGCTGGATCGCCGGGATCATGGTGGTGTGGGGCATCGCCTCCACCTGCACCATGTTCGCCACCAGCCCTGAAACGCTCTACGTCCTGCGCATGCTGGTAGGCATTGCCGAAGCCGGCTTCCTGCCGGGGATCCTGGTCTATCTCACCTGGTGGTTCCCGGCCTATCACCGCGCCCGCGCCAATGCGCTGTTTATGATCGCCATGCCGGTGACCATGATGCTCGGCTCGATCCTCTCCGGCTATATTCTGGCGATGGACGGGCTGTGGAACCTGAAGGGCTGGCAGTGGCTGTTCCTGCTGGAGGGGCTACCGTCGGTGGTGCTTGGCGTGGTGACCTGGTTTTACCTCAACGACACGCCGGATCAGGCCACCTGGCTGGACGACGACGAAAAGCAGGCGCTGAAAACGATGATCGCCCGTGAGCAGGAGGTCGCCATTGCCCAATCCGGCACGCCGCGCTCGACGCTGCGCGAAGTGCTGACCCCGGCGGTGCTGCTCTACACGCTGGCCTACTTCTGCCTGACCAACACGCTCAGTGCAATCAACATCTGGACGCCGCAGATCCTGCAAAGCTTTAACACGGGGAGCAGCAATATCGTCATCGGCCTGCTGGCGGCGATCCCGCAGTTTTGTACCATTCTCGGGATGATCTGGTGGAGCCGACGCTCCGACAGGCTGAAAGAGCGAAAAAAGCACACCATCCTGCCGTACCTGTTCGCCGCGGCGGGATGGATGCTGGCCTCGGCCACCGATCACAGCCTGATCCAGCTGCTTGGCATCATTATGGCCTCAACCGGATCCTTTACCGCCATGGCCATATTCTGGACCACGCCGGATCGGGTGATTAGCCTGCAGTCCCGCGCGGTGGCGCTGGCGGTGATCAACGCCATTGGCAACGTGGGTTCTGCCGTCAGCCCATTGCTGATTGGGATCCTGCGCGACGCGACCGGCAGCTTCAGCTCCGGGCTGTGGTTCGTGGCCGGGCTGCTGGTGGTCGGCGCGCTGGTGCTGACACGCATTCCGATGACGCAGCGGGATCAACAGAGGAACGATCATGTGCCAGAGCCCCATCGCCAACATTGATATCAGCAAGGAGTACGACGAAAGTCTGGGCACCGACGATGTGCACTACCAGTCGTTCGCCCGCATGGCGGCCTTTTTTGGCCGCGACATGCAGGCGCATCGTCACGACCAGTATTTTCAGATGCACTTTCTCGATACCGGGCAGATTGAACTCCAGCTCGACGATCACCGCTACTCGGTGCAGGCCCCGCTGTTCGTCCTGACGCCGCCGTCGGTGCCGCACGCGTTTATCACCGAATCCGACAGCGACGGGCACGTGCTGACGGTGCGCGAGGATCTGATCTGGCCGCTGCTGGAGGTGCTCTACCCCGGCACGCGGGAAGCGTTTGGTCTGCCGGGGATCTGCCTCTCGCTGGCCGACAGGCCGGACGAGCTGGCGGCCCTGAAGCACTACTGGCAGCTGATTGCCCGGGAGTCCACGGAACAACTGCCGGGGCGCGAGCATAGCCTGGTTCTGCTGGCGCAGGCGGTCTTTACTCTGCTGCTGCGCAACGCAAAGCTCGACGACCACGCTTCAGGCGGAATGCGCGGCGAGCTGAAGCTGTTCCAGCGCTTTACCCAGCTGATTGACGCGCACTACCACCAGCACTGGACGGTGCCGGAATACGCCAGCGAGCTGCACCTGACCGAATCACGCCTGACCGATATCTGCCGCCGCTTCGCCAACCGCCCGCCGAAGCGGCTGATCTTCGACCGGCAACTGCGTGAAGCGAGGCGGCTGCTGCTCTTTTCCGACAGCGCGGTCAGCGAGATTGCCTGGCAGCTGGGGTTTAAGGATCCGGCTTACTTTGCCCGTTTTTTTAACCGCTTAGTGGGGTGCTCGCCGAGCGCGTATCGGGCGCAGAAAGTACCGGTGTCGTAATTCCCCGGTGGCGCTACGCTTACCGGGGCTACGGTCCGTAGGGCGGGTAAGCGCAGCGCCACCCGCCGAAAAGCCGCACAGATCACAAAACCACATCCCACCCGAAAAGTACCCGCCGTTGTCCCAAACGTCCCTTCACGTTACGCCCCTCTCAGGCTTCAATTAAACAACAAAAACAAAACATAAATTTAACAACTCTATTCCGATACGAGGTCCCTATGAAGCCTGAAGATTTCCGCGCTGATGCCAAACGTCCGTTAACCGGCGAAGAGTATTTAAAAAGCCTGCAGGATGGCCGTGAGATTTACATCTACGGCGAGCGCGTCAAAGACGTCACCACCCATCCGGCGTTTCGCAACGCGGCGGCCTCCATCGCGCAAATGTACGACGCGCTGCACAAGCCGGACATGCAGGATACCCTCTGCTGGGGCACCGACACCGGCAGCGGCGGCTATACCCACAAGTTCTTCCGCGTGGCGAAAAGCGCCGACGACCTGCGCCAGCAGCGCGACGCCATCGCCGAGTGGTCACGCCTGAGCTACGGCTGGATGGGCCGCACGCCGGACTACAAAGCCGCGTTCGGCTGCGCGCTCGGTGCCAACCCGGCCTTCTACGGCCAGTTCGAGCAGAACGCCCGTAACTGGTACACCCGCATTCAGGAAACCGGCCTGTACTTCAACCACGCTATCGTTAACCCGCCGATCGACCGTCACAAACCGGCGGACGAAGTAAAAGACGTCTACATCAAGCTGGAGAAAGAGACCGACGCCGGGATCATCGTTAGCGGCGCGAAAGTGGTGGCAACCAACTCGGCGCTGACCCACTACAACATGATCGGCTTCGGTTCCGCGCAGGTGATGGGCGAAAACCCGGACTTCGCGCTGATGTTCGTCGCGCCGATGGATGCCGAAGGCGTGAAGCTGATCTCCCGCGCCTCTTACGAGATGGTGGCAGGCGCAACCGGATCCCCGTACGACTACCCGCTCTCCAGCCGCTTTGACGAGAACGATGCGATCCTGGTGATGGATCACGTGCTGATCCCGTGGGAAAACGTGCTCATCTACCGCGATTTCGACCGCTGCCGTCGCTGGACGATGGAGGGCGGCTTCGCCCGCATGTACCCGCTGCAGGCCTGCGTGCGTCTGGCGGTGAAGCTCGACTTCATCACCGCCCTGCTGAAAAAATCCCTGGAGTGCACCGGTACCCTGGAGTTCCGCGGCGTGCAGGCGGATCTCGGCGAAGTGGTGGCCTGGCGCAACATGTTCTGGGCGCTGAGCGACTCCATGTGTTCCGAAGCCACCCCGTGGGTCAACGGCGCGTATCTGCCGGATCACGCCGCGCTGCAAACCTACCGCGTCATGGCGCCGATGGCCTACGCCAAGATCAAGAACATCATCGAACGTAACGTCACCTCCGGGCTGATCTACCTGCCCTCCAGTGCCCGCGACCTGAACAACCCGCAGATCGACCAGTATCTGGCGAAATACGTACGCGGCTCCAACGGTATGGATCACGTTGAACGCATCAAGATTTTGAAACTGATGTGGGATGCCATCGGCAGCGAGTTTGGCGGTCGTCACGAGCTGTACGAAATCAACTACTCCGGCAGTCAGGATGAGATCCGCCTGCAGTGTCTGCGCCAGGCGCAGAGCTCCGGCAACATGGACAAAATGATGGCAATGGTCGACCGCTGCATGTCCGAATACGATCAGCACGGCTGGACGGTGCCGCACCTGCACAACAACACCGATATCAACATGCTCGACAAGCTGCTGAAATAGCGCAGCGGGAGGTTGCAATGCATTCAGATGAACAACGCCTGCGTTTTCGCGACGCGATGAGCAGCCTGTCGGCTGCGGTTAATGTGGTCACCACCGAGGGCGAGGCGGGCCGCTGCGGTATCACCGCCACCGCCGTCTGTTCGGTGACGGACACGCCGCCCTCGATCATGGTGTGCATCAACGCCAACAGCGCCATGAACCCGGTCTTTCAGGGTAACGGCAGGCTGTGCGTTAACGTGCTGAACCACGAGCAGGAGATCATGGCTCGCCATTTCGCCGGGATGACCGGCATGGCCATGGAGGAGCGCTTTGCCCTCTCCTGCTGGCAGAAAGGCCCGCTGGCGCAGCCGGCGCTAAAAGGCGCGCTCGCCAGCCTGGAAGGGGAGATAAGCCAGGTGCAAACCATCGGCACGCATCTTGTTTATCTCGTTGAAATTAAAAACATCATCCTCAGTGAAGAGGGCCACGGCCTGATCTATTTCAAACGCCGCTTCCACCCCGTGATGATGGAGCTTGAAGCAGCCGTTTAAT
>NZ_GL890774.1:289018-368479 GCF_000211415.1 Enterobacter mori LMG 25706
GGCGGGGCTTTCTACAAAAAACCCCTAAGGTTTCCGCTAAAGCACGCCGTTATATAACCATAAGAGAAATTTTCTGTGCCTGAATACTGACACCCCGTGTCAGTGCTACCCGCATCATTCAGCGCCGACCCCAATATACAGGAAGACCTTATGGCTAAATCGACGCGGAGCCGCTCGGCTGAACGTCTGGTCGATATTCTGGTTGAGCTACATTTACACGGTGTGGTAAACCGCAGTGCGCTCATGGATAACTTTCCCCTCACCGAGCGCACTGTCTACCGCGATTTAAATGCACTCTCCCCGATTGTTGAACATACCGGAAATGGGCTATATCGGCTCATTCATTCAGCGCAATCTCCCGGCTCGCAAGGACTGCACCACACCCTTGCTAACTTCCTGAATGCTGATAACTTTTTTCCCGATCGTAATACCGAATTTTGGCAGAAACTCGAAAACCGCGTTGATGAAAATCATATTCTTATTCTTGGCAACGACGCTGAGCACACCGTACACCGTGATATTGGTCGTTATTTACCGAAAATTGAGAAATCGATTAAAAACCATAATGTTTGTCAGATCGTTTATAAAGGTAAAACCCGTCTGATTAATCCTTACAAACTCATTAACAAAAAAAATATATGGTATTTACAAGCCACCGAAAATAGCAGGTTAAAATCCTTTTCGCTGAGCCAGATTCGCTGGATGGATATTCAGGGCACGACATTTATTCCTGAAGAGAGCGTGATTGAACTACTGGAAAAAAGTCTCGATCCCTGGGTCTCTGAAGATACTTTCGAAGTGAAAATATTTATCAACGATAATATTTCCCATTACTTTATGCGACGCGATCTCCTGCCGGAACAAGAGCTGCTGGAAGACCATCACGATGGCGTCACGCTCCGCTGTCAGGCAGCACATGAGAACCAAATTTTGCCGCTGCTTTTGTACTGGCTGCCAAATATTCACATTTTAGAACCTGCCTGGCTGAGGGAAAAGCTGGTGACGACCCTGACAACCTATCTGGCTGAGTGCACGGTATAGCTAACTGCGTGATCGAAATCACAAATTTTCTCCCACCGGCGGCGAGCCTGAACCACTCGCCCTCACCTTTGACCGCTCACCCATCACTTTCAACCACTCACTCATTTACCGTCCTTTACACGCGCGAGGATCTGGCACGATCGCTCCAGCATTAATCAATACCTCCTCACAACGAACCCTGACCCTTTTTTCTTTACATAAAAAACCAGGTCTTACTATGGATACTAAAAAACTACTGAAGCACGTGCCCTGGGCCTTACTCGGGATCCTCGGCGCTTTTTGTCTGGCGGTTGTCGCATTACGCCGGGGCGAACACGTAAGCGCCCTGTGGATCGTGGTCGCGTCCGTTTCCGTCTATCTTGTGGCTTATCGCTACTACAGCTTGTACATCGCGCAGAAGGTCATGAAGCTCGACCCGACGCGCGCCACGCCGGCGGTCATTAACAATGACGGCCTGAACTACGTGCCAACCAACCGCTACGTGCTGTTTGGTCACCACTTTGCCGCTATCGCTGGTGCAGGCCCGCTGGTCGGCCCGGTGCTGGCCGCGCAGATGGGCTACCTGCCGGGTACCCTGTGGCTGCTCGCTGGCGTAGTGCTGGCAGGTGCGGTGCAGGACTTTATGGTGCTGTTTATCTCTTCTCGCCGTAACGGTGCCTCTCTGGGTGAGATGGTCAAAGAAGAGATGGGCCGCGTGCCGGGGACTATCGCCCTGTTCGGCTGCTTCCTGATTATGATCATCATCCTCGCGGTGCTGGCCCTGATCGTGGTGAAAGCATTGGCCGAAAGCCCATGGGGCGTCTTCACCGTCTGCTCAACCGTGCCGATTGCGCTGTTCATGGGTATCTACATGCGCTTCCTGAGACCGGGACGCGTGGGTGAAGTGTCGGTGATTGGTATCGTTCTGCTGGTGGCCTCCATCTACTTCGGCGGCGTGATTGCGCACGACCCGTACTGGGGCCCGGCGCTGACCTTCAAGGACACCACCATTACCTTCGCGCTGATTGGCTATGCGTTTATCTCCGCGCTGCTGCCGGTCTGGCTGATTCTGGCCCCGCGTGACTACCTGGCGACCTTCCTGAAAATCGGCGTTATCGTCGGTCTGGCGATCGGCATCCTGGTGATTAACCCGGACCTGAAAATGCCTGCGGTAACGCAGTACATCGACGGCACCGGCCCGCTGTGGAAAGGCGCCCTGTTCCCGTTCCTGTTCATCACCATCGCCTGCGGTGCGGTCTCTGGCTTCCACGCCCTGATTGCCTCCGGTACCACGCCTAAGCTGCTGGCGAACGAGAAAGATGCGCGTCTGATCGGCTACGGCGCAATGCTGATGGAGTCCTTCGTGGCGATCATGGCGCTGGTTGCAGCCTCCATTATCGAACCGGGTCTGTACTTCGCGATGAACACCCCGCCTGCTGGCCTCGGCATTACCATGCCAAACCTGCACGAGATGGGCGGTGACAACGCGGCGCTGATTATGGCGCAGCTGAAAGACGCAAGCGCACACGCGGCGGCGACCGTCAGCTCCTCGGGCTTCGTGATTTCGCCTGAGCAGATCATGCAGACCGCGAAAGACATCGGCGAACCGTCCGTGCTGAACCGCGCCGGTGGCGCACCGACGCTGGCCGTCGGTATCGCGCACGTGTTCCACAAAGTGCTGCCGTGGGCGGACATGGGCTTCTGGTACCACTTCGGTATTCTGTTCGAAGCGCTGTTCATCCTGACCGCGCTGGATGCGGGTACCCGTGCGGGCCGCTTCATGCTGCAGGACCTGCTCGGTAACTTCGTGCCGTTCCTGAAGAAAACAGACTCTCTGGTGGCGGGCATTCTGGGTACCGCGGGCTGCGTCGGCCTGTGGGGCTACCTGCTGTATCAGGGCGTTGTCGACCCGCTCGGCGGCGTGAAGAGCCTGTGGCCGCTGTTCGGTATCTCTAACCAGATGCTCGCAGCCGTTGCTCTGGTGCTCGGTACCGTGGTCCTCGTGAAGATGAAACGCACCAAATACATCTGGGTCACCGTGGTACCTGCGCTGTGGCTGCTGCTCTGCACCACCTGGGCGCTTGGCCTGAAGCTGTTCAGCGCCAACCCGCAGCTGGAAGGCTTCTTCTTCATGGCTAACCAGTACAAAGAGAAGATTGCCGCAGGCGGCGCGGATCTGACCGCGCAGCAGATTGCCAACATGAACCATATCGTGGTGAACAACTACACCAACGCGGGTCTGAGCATTCTGTTCCTGGTGGTGGTGTACAGCATCATCTTCTACGGCATCAAAACCTGGATGAACGTGCGCAACGCCGACGGTCGTACGGATAAAGAGACCCCGTACGTGCCGGTGCCGGAAGGCGGCGTGAAGACCTCTTCACACCATTAAAAAAATGGCGGGTGGCGCTACGCTGACCCGCCCTACACAGAAACTGTAGGCCCGGTAAGCGTAGCGCCACCGGGCTTTTTCTGTCTGGAACCCACAATGTTTGGTAATTTAGGCGAAGCAAAAAAATACCTCGGTCAGGCGGCAAAAATGCTGATTGGCATTCCGGACTATGACAACTACGTTGAGCATATGAAGACCAACCATCCGGATAAGCCGTACATGACCTACACCGAATTCTTCCGCGAGCGGCAGGAAGCGCGCTACGGCGGAAGTGGAGAAGGCGGCGTCCGCTGCTGCTAAAGGAGAGACCATGACCCCGATTGCCGTTACCCTGCTGACCGGTTTTCTCGGCGCCGGTAAAACCACCCTGCTGCGCCACATCCTGAATGAACAGCACGGCTTCAAAATCGCCGTCATCGAAAACGAGTTCGGCGAAGTCTCCGTTGACGACCAGCTGATCGGCGATCGCGCCACCCAGATCAAAACCCTGACCAACGGCTGCATCTGCTGTACCCGCTCTAACGAGCTGGAAGACGCCCTGCTGGACCTGCTCGACAGCCGCGACCGCGGTGAAATCGACTTTGACCGTCTGGTGATCGAGTGCACCGGCATGGCCGACCCCGGCCCGATTATTCAGACCTTTTTCTCGCACGAGATCCTCTGCCAGCGCTATCTGCTGGACGGCGTCATTGCCCTGGTCGATGCGGTCCACGCCGACGAGCAGATGAACCAGTTCACCATCGCCCAGTCTCAGGTGGGCTACGCCGACCGCATCCTGCTGACCAAAACCGACGTGGCGGGCGAAAGCGTTAAGCTGCGCGAGCGTCTGACCCGCATTAACTCCCGCGCGCCGGTTTACACGGTGACGCATGGCGACATCGATCTTTCTCAGCTGTTCAATACCCACGGCTTTATGCTGGAAGAGAACGTCACCGCAAAACCGCGCTTCCACTTTATGGGAGACAAGCAAAACGACGTGGCGTCGACTGTGGTGGAGCTGGACTATCCGGTGGACATCGGTGAGGTTTCGCGCGTGATGGAGAACCTGCTGCTGTCGTTTGCCGACAAGCTGCTGCGCTACAAAGGGATGCTGTGGATTGACGGCGAGCCGAACCGCCTGCTGTTTCAGGGCGTACAGCGCCTGTACAGCGCCGACTGGGACAGGCCGTGGGGCGATGAACCGCCGCACAGCGTGATGGTGTTTATTGGCATCCAGCTGCCGGAAGAGGAAATTCGGGCGGCGTTTGCAGGGCTGAAGAAATAACCGCTATGTATCCCCTCTGCCCATAAAATATTGCCTGCACAGACCCCCCCTCTCCCTTGAGGGAGAGGGCTGGGGTGAGGGGGATACTTATTTCACCGCCTCCGGCAGCGTCACTATCCACAGCTCGCTGTCAGACTCCGGCTTCTTCAGCGGCTTCACGCTGAGCGTGGTTTCCACCGGTTTATCATCCAGCGTCAGCTTGCCTTCCGCATTCACCCGATAATCCTTGAGCTTCTTGCCCTCGACAGGATTTTGCATCGCCACCTTCACGCCAAAGTCGTTATCGTTCGCCACCGCAAGCGTTTTGCTGTCGATCAGCGCCAGCCCTTCGGCCTTCTCCTGCTGCCAGCCGAGCGCGCGCAAATCAACAACCTGCGTTTTTGCAGCAAGCGTTATGCCACGCTGCGCCAGAGTTTTCTCATCATCAAACTCCGGGTACTCGCCCGGCTTGTCAAAGGCGCTCAGGTCGCTCGCCTTACTGAGATCCACCTTATAAATCAGGTTACGCATCCCGTCGTTTTTATCGCTTCCCTGCTCAATCAGCAGAATGTGCTGGTCATCGAGCGCCACGATGTCGCCGATTTTGGCGTCGCTGTTTTTGCTGTAGGCCGCACTGTCGATAGGGTAACCGTACATCGCGGTTTTCCCGGTCGCCGGGTCGAAGCTCACCAGACGCGTAAACAGCGCCTGCTTTTTGCTCTTACCGTCGATATCCAGCGTACTTTGCACGGCGGCGATAATCCGCCCGTCCGGCATGCGGGTCAGGCCTTCAAAGCCCCGATTCGCCTGACGCCATTTGATAATGTTTGGCAGACCGCCCGCGATGGATTTCTCCCCTTCCGCCGCCTGCGGCCCGTGGATCGCCAGGATCTTCCCTTTGCTGTCGACGTTAATCAGGAACGGGCCATACTCGTCGCACAGCCAGTAGCCGCCTTTGCCGTCCGGCGTGATGCCTTCCGTGTCCAGCCCGCGGTTGTCGCCCTTCAGAATGTTTAGCGTGTCGCTGAATGCCACTTCATTGGTGGAGCCAATCACGCCGCTTTGCAGCGGCAGACCGTTAATCTCGCCTTTATCGTCATGCAGCGGACGGGCATCCGTTGCCTCTGCCTTGCCGTTCTGGACGCGAATGGTCATCAGCAGCGGCGCGAAATCTGGCGTGACAAATATTTTGGCTTCGTTTTTACCTCTTTTTGGCGCATCGGCGTTGGGACCGCGATCGGTCACGGTCGCAAAGGTCAGGGCGTCCCCCTGTTTGCCGGTAAACAGCAGGCCAGAGCCAATCCCTACCGGGAGTCCGTTCGGAAACGCGCTGGCAAACGCGCCGCTGTATTTCACATGCGAGCCTTCAGGGAAGCTGACGATATAGCGCTCTGCGGTAGGTTGTGCCGCCACGGCAGAGAATGAGAGCGCACAGCCCACGAGTACAGGAATGATTTTTCTTTTCATGTTGTTAGCATCCAGTTAGTGAAGCCAACACCGTAATGAAGAAACGTGTCAGAAAAACGACATGAAAGGACGACGGATCTGCACAAAATTACGTATAGCAACCACCAGAAATGTAAACCTCTGTCTTTATCTGTGACAACTGAAACACTTTTGGAAATTATTAGAAACTCAATTAATTCATCTCAAATGGCTTTCTTTGCCTCGTTCAGTTGTCGTTTAGCCAAAAATCTAAACTGTTCCTAAACGCGAATTTATTTGTCATTGACGACCTTCTAAACAAACAATTTGGCAACAGATAAAGATTAAACCCCCAACAAAAACAGCATAAAACTGCGATAGATATCACATTTGCAGTCATAAACATCCGTTGTTAAGGTGCCCTCAGATTAATTTGATAACGAGGAACACTCATGAAAACGCTTAACGTACTTATCCTTTCCGCTCTGACCGCGGTATCTGGCTCCGCACTGGCAATGGGCGGCAGCATTGAGCAGGGTAAAAACTTTACCAACCTGAATGTGGAAATGGGTAAATCTACCTCCGGCCTGTATACCGAAGGCAACTGGCTGAAAAATACCGATGACGGCACCACGACCGGTGGCGTAGGTGCAGGCTACAACGTTGAAGTCGGCCCCGTGATGTTGAACGCAGGCGCTAAGGCTCTCTATGTTGGCCCGAAAAAAGGCGATAACGGCGTGGCGTTCCCAATCGGCGGCGGCGTGAACGTTGCTCTGACCGATAGCATCAAGGTCTTCGGCGAAGGTTACGTTGCGCCTGACGGGCTGAACAACAGCGTGAAAAACTATGTTGAAGCTAACGGCGGTGTAAGCTGGACCCCAATCAAACCGGTTACGCTGAAAGTGGGTTACCGCCACGTGAGCGTTGACGGCAAAGATGGTCGTCCAAACCACACCCTGATTGACGGTGCGTACGTGGGCGGCGGCGTGAGCTTCTAAGGCTGTATTACGCCCGGCGGCGCTACGCTTGCACGGGCCTACAATGAACTGTGCAATCTATTGATACTATTGCACATTGTAGGCCGGGTAAGCGCAGCGCCACCCGGCAAGAAAGGGTATAGTACTCTTCATGGAAAACCTGCCGGTTGGCAGGTTTTTTATTACCTCTTACTTACGCACCACCACCAGCTTCTGGTTCACAAACTCTTTGATCCCCAGATCCGACAGCTCGCGACCGTAACCGGACCGCTTCACGCCGCCAAACGGCAGTTCTGCCGCGGTATCGGTGAGCCAGTTGATATACACCATCCCGGTCTCAATCCGCGACGCCATTTTCTTCGCACGCTCAATATCCTGGCTGAATACCGCGCCGCCCAGGCCGTAGTGCGAGTCGTTAGCCAGCGCAACCGCCTCGTCGTCGCTTTTCACGACGTACATCTGCGCTACCGGGCCGAAGAATTCTTCGAAGTACGCCGGGTTGTCGCGGGAGATATTCGTCAGGATCGTCGGTTCGAAGAAGCTCCCGTCACGCTGTACGGGCTTGCCACCATGGTGCAGCGTCGCGCCGTTTTTCACCGCCTCGTTAACCTGTTTGGTCAGCGTTTCGAGCGCGTCTTTAGACGACAGCGGCCCCAGCGTGGTGGTTTCGTCCAGCGGATCGCCTATCTTCACCTGCTTAAACGCCTCGGTGAATTTGCTCAGGAACGTATCAGCAATCTTCTCGTGCAGGATAAAGCGCTTCGCCGCCGTACAAACCTGTCCGGCATTGTTGAGCCGCGCGTTAACGCCGATCTTCACGGCTTTATCAAGGTCGGCATCGTCCAGCACCACGAACACATCGTTACCGCCCAGTTCGAGCGTAGATTTCTTGATGTGCTTCGCCGCCTGCGCCGCTACAACGCTGCCCGCTTTTTCGGAACCGGTCAGCGCCGCCCCCTGCACGCGATCGTCGGCAATAATATGTGCCACCTGATCCGAAGAGATAAACAGGTTGGTCCATGTCCCTTCCGGCGCTCCCGCCTCGCGCACCAGGTGGGCAAAGGTTTCGGCGCAGTGCGGCACGATGCTGGCATGCTTGGCGATCACCGGGTTGCCCGCCGCCAGGTTTGGCGCCAGGACGCGCATCAGCTGGTAGTACGGGAAGTTCCACGGCTCAACGGCCATCAGCACGCCGATGGGGTGGTGCTCCACCCACGCTTCCCCGAGCTCAGAGTCGTACTTCACTGGGGCAAGGAAACGCTTCGCGTTGTCGGCGTAGTAGCGAGCGATCTGCGCGCACAGCTTCATCTCGCCGCGACTCTGTTCGATGAGCTTACCCATCTCCTGGCTGGCGATTTTCGCCAGATCCTCCACGCGCGCGTCAATCAGGTCGGCAAGCTTATGCAGCACCGGCAGGCGCTGGCTGATGTCGCCTTTCGCCCAGTCCGAATGGTAAAGCGCATCGGCCGCCTTGAGCGCCGCTTCGATATCCGCATCGGTATGTGAGGGGTATTCTTTGATGAGCTGGTTAGTGGCAGGATTTACTGTCTGATAGGCCATGTCGAATCTCCTTGTTTTACCGCTTAGGGTATTAAGGGTAGTCAACAATGACTGGCTGTGGGCGTAAAGTTGGGTATATCCGGAAGGTTCTTAATGAAGCGCTGCCAGAGGGTTCGCTGACGTGGTATAAAAAACCTTCAGAAGGAGCGCCCATGACCGATACCCGACACGTCCGTCAGACTTTTCACCGCGCCTCAGGCCTTGAGCTGCGCAGCACCTGGCAGAGCACCCAGGCGTACAAACGCCATAGTCACCCTCAGCTTTCCATCGGCGCGATTGTGGAGGGCCAGACCTGCTGCGTATGTTACGACAGAGAGTACATCCTTCATCCCGGGGACGTCATCGTGATCCCGGCCTGTGCGCCGCACAGCTGCAACCCCGTCGCCGGGCAACCGCGCAGCTACCATATGCTCTATATCGACACAGAGCTTCCTTTGGCGCTACAGGTGATTCGTAGCCCTCACCTGTTTGCCCAGTACCTGGACGTTGTCGAGACGCTGTCTTCAGCAGCCCTGGACATGCTGCTTTCTGCCCTTCCCCGCGGCACAGATAACGCAGAGGCGCCTCGTTCAACCAGCCAGCAGGTTCAGGCGGCATTCCTTTCCGACCTAGCTGCACCACCTTCGCTTGACGAGCTTGCTCAACGCTTTTCGCTGCGCAAGGAGACGCTGATTCGCATCTTCAAGCAGGACACCGGCCTGACGCCGGGCAGCTTCCTCAACATCTCCCGCGTGGAATACGCCAAAGCGCGGCTACGCGCCGGGGATGATATTGCCGACGTTGGCTACCAGAGCGGTTTTGCCGACCAGAGCCATTTTCATAAGACCTTCGTGAGCTATACCGCCGCCACGCCGCGCCAGTACGCCACGGGCCGATCAATATCAGACAATAAATAGGTTCTGCAGCGCCGTACTCTGACCTCAGATTGTTAACTGAGGTCGCTATGGAACTGTTATTCCCTTCCGCTTTTCTCGCCCTGGCGCTGGCGCACTTTGTTGCCCTGCTAAGCCCGGGCCCGGATTTCTTCCTGCTGGTAGGCTACGCCGCGCGCTATCGGGTGCGCGGCAGCGCTGGACTGTGCTTCGGCATCGCCGCAGGCAACGGGGTGTACATCCTGCTGGTGATTCTCGGCTGGAGCGCGCTGCGCCAGTTTACGTGGCTGTTTACGCTTATCGAGCTCTCCGGCGCGCTGTACCTGCTGTGGATCGGCTCGCATCTGGTGCGCAGCCGCCCGCAAGCGCTGGCGCTGAATGAAACCCATCAGCGCTTTCCCTCGCTGCGTAAGCAGATCCTGCTGGGGCTCGGCTCGGCGCTCCTTAATCCGAAGAATGCGCTGTTCTATCTGGCGCTGATGACGGCGCTGCTGGGGCCGGACATCACGCTGCTTCAGCAGGCGACCTGCGGCGTCTGGATGGTGATGGTGGTGCTGGTGTGGGATCTGGCGCTGGTGTCGCTGATGGGGCTGCCCGCGGTCCAGCAGAGGCTCAGCCGTTCGCTGTGGTGGATTGAGCGCACGGCAGGGGTGGTGCTGATGGGGTTTGGTGGGTGGGTGATGTGGCGGTTGCTGGAAATTATACGCTGAGATAGCGGGCAGCCTGACGCCGCCCGTTGCTTATTTTTTGTTTTGATCGCGCAGCATTGCTTCACGCAAAATGGCATTGAGCCTCGTCTGGTAACCTTTTCCAGGCCGTTTAAGCCACTCCATCACGTCAGCGTCGATACGTACAGACGCCTGAGTTTTGAGTGGTCGATAGAACTTCCCTCGCACCGCCCCTGACCAGTGTTCATCATCCGTGGCAGGGATATCGCTGTAATCAATCTCTGCTTCCGATTTTTCGGCTAGTGCTTTGAGCTCAGCCTCCCGACGAGTACTAACCTCAGGCGCACTACCGCGTTTATGTTTAACCATGCTCATAACGGCTCCTCTCTTTACGGTCCGCCTTTCGTGCGCTAATGATTCGAATGACTTCGTCACCACTTTCAAAACGTACCGTGTGTGCGACCATAATGACAATTAGACCATGTACAAGGCCAATGGTCTGCCAACGGAACTCTCCATTTTCATGCCGATCCTGCAAAGATAAATGGTAAGGATCGTCAAACACCAGAACAGCCTCTTCAAAGCGGATCCCGTGCTTAATGAGATTGCTTTTCGCTTTGTTGGTATCCCATTCAAACTCCGTTGGCATAGTGTACCCTTCCTTTATTGTATATACAAAAAAGCATATACAAAACGTTCATAAATTAAACCAGTCGACATCGTTCAATTTCAATTTCTGAAGGCGCATTCCAGAAGCTGAAACGCGAAGCTCCTTCTCCTTCTTTGCACTTTCCCCTCACAACCCTCTATTCTTAACCCATGGAAAAACATACCGAACTCAAACGCGCCAAGCTTCTCGCGCTGTCGCTGCTGCTGATTGCTGCCGCAGCGTTTATCACCACCCTGTTCCTGCCGCAGACCTTCTGGGTGCGCGGCGTGAAGGCCATTGCCGAGGCGGCGATGGTCGGCGCGCTGGCAGACTGGTTTGCCGTGGTTGCGCTGTTTCGCCGGGTGCCCATTCCGTTTATTTCGCGTCATACGGCGATCATCCCGCGTAATAAGGACCGAATCGGCGACAATCTCGGCCAGTTCGTGCAGGAGAAGTTTCTGGATACCCAGTCGCTGGTGGCGTTGATCCGCCGCTATGAACCGGCAAAAATGATCGGCACCTGGTTCAGACAGCCGGATAACGCGCAGCGCGTCGGGCAGCATTTGATTCAGGTGATGAGCGGTTTTCTGGAACTCACCGACGACGGGCGCATTCAGCGATTGCTCAAACGGGCGGTGCATAAGGCCATCGATAAGGTCGATCTCACCGAAACCAGCGCCGTCATGCTGGAGAGCATGACCAAAAACAACCGCCACCAGGTGCTGCTGGATGCGATCATCAACCGCCTGATTACCTTGATTCAGCGGGAGAGCACGCGGGAATTTATCTCTGACCAGATAGTCCACTGGCTGAAGACCGAACATCCGCGCAAAGCGATGGTACTGCCCACCGAGTGGCTGGGCGATCAAAGCGCGGAGATGGTGTCGAACGCGGTGAATACGCTGCTGGACGATATCAGCCACGACCGCACGCACCAGATCCGCCAGGCATTTGACCGCGCTACGCTGAAGCTTATCGACAACCTGAAAACCGATCCGGAGATGGCGGCGAAAGCCGACAACATCAAGCACTACCTTAAAAACGATGAGGCGTTTAACCGCTATCTGGGCGAGATGTGGGCTGACCTGCGCCAGTGGCTGAAAGCGGATATGCAGAGCGAGGATTCCCGCGTGAAGCAGCGCGTTGCTAATGCCGGTCAGTGGTTCGGTGAAACGCTGACAAACGACGTTAACCTGCAGGCTTCGCTGAATGAACATCTGGAGCAGGCCGCCCATCGCGTCGCACCGGATTTTGCCGCGTTCCTGACGCGCCACATCAGCGACACGGTCAAAAGCTGGGACGCCAAAGACATGTCCCGCCAGATAGAGCTGAATATCGGTAAAGATCTGCAGTTCATCCGCGTCAACGGCACGCTGGTGGGCGGGACGATTGGCCTGATCCTGTTTTTACTCTCGCAACTGCCTGCCGTGCTGGGGCATTAGTCTGCTTTAGGCGGCGCGATGAGGTAACGCGTCGCCTCAAAGCGGTTAAGGATCAGGTGCACCAGAAATACCATCGTCAGCGTTGCTACCAGCGAAAAGGTGACGGACGTGATGCGATAAAGATCGCTGAACACCAGGTCGGTGTCCGGATGCATGTTCTGCCCGAACATAATGCCGATGGTGGTAATACTGGAAAACCCCACGCCCGCTCCCACCTTCTCCATCACGTGCAGGCGCGCGCCAAACGCCAGCCCGAGGCCAATCAGGGGCATCATCAATAGCATATGGCTGCTGTGATCGTAGAGGATCAGCTGCACCACCAGAATATAGAGGCAGCCCAGCACCACGCCGACCACGCGCCAGATAGAGCTCATCACCGAACCGCGGTAGTGCATGGGGAACAGAATCAAAATCCCCGCCATCAGCGCGGAGAGCGAATCGCTTAAGTCGCTAATCTGGAACACCACGAATATCAGCGTCGCGACGGTGCCGGAGAGCAGCGATTCGTGGCGCACGCGAGCATCGTCTTTCTCAATCAGCGGCGGCGGCTTGCGGGGCTCCACGTCCGGCAGCAGATAGTTCATCAGCGCGCTCAGGCACACCGCCATGATGCTCGCTTCGATGTTGGAAAACAGCAGCGTGTGCCAGTTGGTAATGGGGTAGCTCATAAAATTGAGCATCACGCTCTGGCATACCACGCCCATTGAGCCAAACAGAAACAGCGGCCCCTTGCTCATAAAGCGAAAACGCATCACGTACAGGGCAAACACCACCAGCGTCATGAGGACCGGCCATTGCGACAGATAGCCGATGATGAAGATCATTTCGACGCAGTTAAGCGCGGCGCTGAAGATAAACTGCTTCGCCACGTGGCGGTTAAACACCGGCACCAGCGACAGCAGCATGATCGGGTAGACCACAAAAAACACGCCGTAGCTGGTGTTGTAGAAGCTGGAGATGCTGAGCGCAATCATCCCGGCAAAGACGATGCGCAGGGTCTGGCGAAAGTCGTTTGCCGTGTAGACGATATTGCCGTGCGGGGTAAACACCCGCGCCAGGGTGCTAATAGACATAGTGAAGCAGGCTCACCAGGTGGATCTGCATCCCGGAGAAGAAGCGCGCAAACGGCCCCTCGCTGTTATAGAGCTGCACGGTGGCGCGTGCGCCGGTCGGCAGATGCTTCGGCAGCGCCTCGTCCAGCGCGACGTGAATGCGCATGCGTTGGGCATCGCGCACCCAGCGGTTGGAGGTCTCCGGTTCGGAGAGTTCACCGTTAACCGCTTCTTGTCCGGCGAGGATCCCCGCGTCGCTGCTGGTCACGTGGGCGCGGAATACCTGTCCCGGGAAGGCGTCAAACACCACAGCGGCGTCGGTGCCCTGATGGGTGTGGCGCAGGCTCTTCTCGCGGAAATCGGCGACGATATCGGTCTGGTTGTTCACCAGCGCCAGCGCGGCTGAGCCGGACGAAGCGTAAAAGCCAGGGCTTAACTGTAAGTTACTCACCGTGCCGTCCGCTTCTGCGTAAACTTTCGTCCAGCCGAGATTCAGCTCCGCGTCATCCAGCGCGTTGCGGTATTTTTGCAGCGTCACGTTGCGGTGCTCATCCCGCTCGCCGCGCTGAATACGCAGGTTATGGATGTTGGCCTGAATGGAACTGACGGACTGCTCGCTGCTCTGCCAGGTGGTACGGACCTTATCCAGATCCGCCTGCGAGACGTTCTGCAGGGTGCTCAGCTTCTGGTAGCGGTCGAAGGTCACTTTGTCGTTACGCGCGGTCAGCACGGCGGTTTTCAGGCTGGCCTGCGCGGACGCGATCTGCGCATCCAGCTGTTCGTTAGACAGGCGTGCCTGCTCAAGCGCGATTTGCGCCGCTTCCACTTTGTTGCGAAACGGCGTGTTGTCGAGTTCAAACAGCAGATCGCCTTTCCTCACCTGGCTGTTGTTGTGGACATGTACCGCCGCCACATAGCCGGAGACGCGCGGAGAAACCGGCGTTACCACGCGCATCACGGTGGAGTCCGGCGTCAGCGGGATCCAGATATCCGCGACGATAAAGTACACAAACATCAGCAGGAAAGAGGCAATACTCACCCTTACCCAGCGGGCAAACTTTTGTTCAGGAGTCATTATTTTTCGGTCTTGTTATCTTCTTCGCGGATTGTCCGCAAATTGCAGGCGATTTGATTTAACGTGGCGCTGAAAATCTCGATATGTTCCGGCGCGATGTTTTGCGATACGCGCGCCTGATATGTCTCAATCACCTGAGTGAGCCTTTTTAATATGGCTTTTCCTTCAGGCGTCAACGTCAGAAGCCGGATGCGCTTGTCATAAGGCGATACGGCGCGCAGCAGGTAACCCTGCTTTTCAAGCTGTGTCAGGGTGCGCATCAGCGGCGGCAGTTCAATGCCCTGCACCTCCGCCAGCTCAGTCATGGAGACGTTATCCCCGAGCTGATGAAGCTGCATCATTACCGTCCAGCTCGACTGGGTTAACCCGGTATCGAGAATGGCATCGTCGATGACGGCACGCCACTGGCGCACGATCATCGCCATCCGCATGCCCATCGGCCTGCGGCAGAACAGTTCTTCTTCACTCATGGGGAAACCTCTCGTTACACGCAAGCAAGATAATAGTTATCAGGATAAGTATCAAGAAACGAGAAGTTAAAGCGCAGGAATTGCGAAATGATGTCTCCCTCTCCCCGTGGGAGAGGGCCGGGGTGAGGGCACAAGTCCGCAGCAAAGTTTAGCGGCTAAAATACTTCCTGAAGGCACTTTTCCCCGAAGCCGTCACCACCACCTCCCGGTACCCCGCCACCCGCTGGATCCAGCCTTTATTTTCCAGATAAATCAACAGCGCCGCGCCGGCTTCGCCGCCAAGATGAAACCGCCGCTCGCTCCAGTCCAGACAGGCACAGCAGGCCTTGCGACGGGGATTGGAATTTAACGCAATACCGAGCGTCAGGAACTGCTCGCGGCCATGTAGCGTGAGCGCTGAACCGCCTGCCTCAAGCCAGCCTTCCGCCTGCATGAATTCATAGATCTGCACCGCCACCGTTCCGGCAAGATGATCGTAGCAGGTCCGGGCTTCACGCAGGGCTTTCGGCGCGGAGGTTTCCGGCGGCGTGATGCGGCTCCAGGAGAGCCCCATCATCTGCTCGACCAGCGCCGCCACGTCGTGTCCCGCCAGGCGATAGTAGCGATGCCGCCCCTGAGACAGGCAGGTAATCAGCTTTCCCTCCTCCAGCCGCGCGAGATGCCCGCTGGCGGTCGACGGCGCAACGTCTGCCGCCGCGCTCAGTTCGGTAGCCGTCCACGCCCGCCCGTCCATCAGGGCGCAGAGCATCTTCACGCGCGACGGATCGGCCATTGCCGCCGCCACAGCCGCAACGGCCTGCTCCAGCGCCGCACTGTTATCAGGGGGTAAGCTCGTCTTTAACATACGTCGCCCAAGGTTCGGTGATCTCTGCGGCCAGCTTATCATCATCCGTCAGCAGAATAAGGTGATTCGCATGGTCGCTGTACTGGGTCAGGATTGACACGCCCTTTGCGGCCAGCGCCGCCGCAATTTCACCCAGCTCTCCAGGACGCTCCTGTTTGAGTTTTCTGATGACCGGCTTGCGTACGGCCTGCACGTTGAACCCGCCATCGGTCAGCACACGACGGGCTTTTTCTCCCTCTTCCACCAGGAAATGGGCATGCGTTCCAAATACGCCGCCGCCTTCCAGCCCCACGCCGCTGCGCCCCAGCAGCTGTCCAAAGCGCGCCAGTTCACCGGGGATATCGCAGAAAATCACATGAACGTCATACATCGCTATGCCCCCCGGTTTCAGAAGTATATTCTCGCACCACCTGCGCCACGCGAATGCGGTAGTACGCGAAAACCGACTCGCGCCCTTCGGCCTGCGCCACCTGGTGAAACGCGTTCTGCTTCCAGCGAAGGATAGCCTCTTCGTCACGCCACCAGGAGAGCGAGAGAATTTTGCCGTCGGTGGTCAGGCTCTGAAAACGTTCGATATCAATAAAGCCGTCGATGTCCGCCAGCAAAGGCTTCAGTTCGGCGGCAAGCTGCAGGTAGCGCGCCTGATGATGAGGCTCCGCTTTGGCTTCAAAAAGGACTGCAATCATGGGTGTCTCTCCGTTGTGAGGGTGAGGAGAGAATGCAGGAGGAAAAAGCACAATGCTTCGGTAAGGAGCGAAGTGTTAAGACAGATGGCGCTGCGCTCAACTTCTCGTTGAATTCCGGTGATGACGCACCTATGATTAACGTACGGATAAATGCCGTACATTATTTTTGCCTGTAAACGAGGCGTAAAGCCCGGATAAAGATTGAGAATGAAACCATGTCAGCACTGAAGAAGCAGCGCATCGATCTCCGGTTAACCGAAGATGACAAAAACATGATCGAAGAAGCGGCGGCAATGACAAACCAGTCGATTTCACAATTCATGGTCAGCACAGCCTCTGAACGCGCAGCAGAGGTCATTGACCAGCACCGCCGCCTGGTCCTTAGCGAAGCATCCTGGAATACGGTGATGGATGCCATTAGCAATCCGCCTGCGCCAAATGACCGCCTGAAGCAAGCGGCTAAGCGTCTCCTGGATATGGAGTAAAACGTGAACGACGTGAAGATAGGGATTTTTTCAGAAGACGTTGAGTACGACCTAAGCCAGTTCGATTGCGGAGAAGAGAGTCTTAACACTTTCCTGACGGAGCACCTGAAACGCCAGCATCGTGGAAAGTTTTTGCGGGGTTATGTCCTCACCACACGAGAGACAAAACCGCGTATTCTGGGCTTTTACACGCTCTCCGGAAGCTGTTTTGAAAAGGCTTACCTGCCCTCAAAAACTCAGCAAAAACGTATTCCTTATAAAAATGTACCGAGCGTCACCCTTGGCCGTCTGGCGATTGATAAACGTATTCAGGGGCAAGGCTATGGAGAATTACTCGTTATTCATGCCATGAAGACCGTTTATTTGGCCTCCTTTGCCGTCGGCATTCATGGCCTGTTTGTTGAAGCACTCAACCATAAAGCCAAAGATTTTTACCTCAAAATGGGGTTCATACCTCTCCTGGCCGAGAATGCATTCACGCTGTTCTTACCGACGAAAACCTTTGAGAGGGTGTTTGAAGAGTGATCCCGGCACGTAACGCCCCGGCTTGCGGGGCGTGCATGACCTTCAACAGACTTAACCCAGAACCGACCTCGGCTCCATAAATGCCCGAATCCCCCACTCGCCCATCTCGCGCCCCACGCCGGAGTGCTTGAACCCGCCGAACGGCGCTTTCGGCTCATGGGCAAGCGTGTTCACCAGCACGCGACCGGAAACAATCTGCTGCGCCACGCGTCGCGCACGGTCCGCATCGCCGCCCAGCACCATCGCGCTCAGTCCATATTCTGTGTCATTGGCAATGGCGATCGCCTCCGCCTCGTCCTGGTACGGGATTACGCACAGCACCGGGCCGAAGATCTCGTCGCGGGCAACCGTCATCTGGTTGTTCACGTCGGCAAACAGCGTCGGGCGCACAAACCAGCCGTCTCGCGTTCCGTCCGGTCGCCCTTCGCCGCCCGCCAGCAGGCGTGCCCCCTCTTCGATCCCTTTGCGGATATACCCCTGCACCTGCAGCCACTGCTTCTCGCTGACCATCGGGCCGATCTCTGTCGCGCTATCGCGCGGGTCGCCGGATTTCACCGCCGCCACGGCCTGCGCCAGCGCGGCTTCAATTTCTGCCTGGCGCGACCGGGGCACCAGAATACGCGTCCCGGCTACGCACGCCTGCCCGCTGTTCATAAACCCGGACTGGATCGCCAGCAGGATCGCCTGAGTCAGCTCCACATCATCCAACAGGATCGTCGGCGATTTACCGCCTAACTCCAGGGTCACGCGCTTAAAGCTCTCCGCCGCATTGCGCAGGATCGCCTTACCGGTATTCGTGGAGCCGGTAAACGAGATTTTTGCCACGTCCGGATGGCGGCTGATGGTTTCACCTACCGTCTCGCCGCGCCCGGTGACGATGTTAAACACGCCCGGCGGCAGCGCGGCATCGCGCAGCGCTTCGGTGACGATCTGCGTTTGCAGAGCGCTCATTTCGCTCGGCTTGATGACTGCCGTACAGCCCGCCGCCAGCGCGGCCGCCAGCTTGCCACAGATAAAGCCCGCGTCGCTGTTCCACGGCGTGATAAGCCCGGCCACGCCAAGCGGCGTCATCTGCACCGTGGCTGCGCCTGCGGAGGTGACGAATGCAAACGCCTCCAGCGCCTCAATGGCCTGAGCAATCACCTCTGCCGGATAGCTGGCCATCCACGCCGAGCGCGAGGCGGGGGCACCGTACTCTTCAATGACCGCTTCCAGTAGATCGTCGTGGCGAGCGGCCACGGCGGCGTGCATACGTTTTAGCGCTGCGATGCGTTCCTGCTTTGTGGTCTGCGACCACGCCGGAAACGCCGCTTTTGCCGCCGCAATGGCGCGCTCTGCGTCGACCTCATCCGCCAGACGAACCTGGCCGATGACCCGCGCCGTCGCCGGGTTGTACAAATCAAACCACTCGGTGCCGTGCGGGGTAACAAATTCGCCGTTAATAAAGATCTGTTCGATGGTGTGCATATAAACCTCCTCAGGCTGTGTGAGCACAGTCTGGCACGGCTTCTCCGTTGCGATAATCCACGCTATGCTGCAAGGGTTGTTTCGATTTTCAGGATAATCTATGCATCGTTCAGGTCTGACAGAGCTGGAAGTAGTGATGGCCGTCGTGCGGCGCGGCAGCTTTCGCGGCGCGGCGCAGGAGCTTGGGATGTCCGCCACGGCGGTCAGCAACGCCATCGCCGGGCTTGAAAGCCGCCTTGAAACGCGCCTCTTTCACCGCACCACCCGCAGCGTGGCACTCACCGACGCCGGACAGCGCTACGTGGCGCGTATCGGCCCGGCTCTGCAGGAGATCCGTCTCGCCGGCGAGGAGATCCACAGTGACGCCGGGGAACTTACCGGCCCGCTGCGCCTGACCGTGCCGAACCATATCGGCACCCTGTTTCTGGACCAGCTGCTGATCGACTTTATGATCCGCTACCCGAAGATGCGCGTAGAGACCGCCAGCGAAGCGCGACTGATCGACATCGTCGCGGAAGGCTATGACGCGGGGATCCGCCTGGAGGAGTCCGTGCCGCAGGCCATGATCGCCGTGCCGCTGACCGGGGAGATCCGCCAGCTGGTCACAGCCACGCCGGACTATTTTGCACGCCACGGCATTCCGCAGACGCCGGACGATCTGCTTTCACATCAGGGGATCGGCATGCGCATGGCCCACGGCGGGATCTACCGCTGGGAGCTGGCGCGTCGGGGTGAAACGTATGCCCTTGCCGTGCCGCCGCGCTTTGCGCCGTCCGATCTTTTCGCCTCGATCCGCGCCGTGAAAGCGGGATTAGGGGTGGGATTTTTGCCAGAACTGTATATCCGGGAAGAGCTTGAGCGGGGAGAACTGGTGAGCGTCTTAAACGACTGGGCGCAGCCCTTTGCCGGGCTGCGCCTGTATTACCCCGGCCATCGCCTCGTTCCGCCAGGGCTACGGGCGCTGGTGGCGATGATCCGCGAGCGCGGGATTATTCCAGGTTAGCCTTATTCAGCCCGTAAGCCGCATCCAGCGAGCCGGGTTCCATGCGGGAGGTGATCCCCAGACGGTTCCAGGCGTTGATCGCCACGATGGCGAAGTTCAGCTCTGAAATCTCAACGTCCGAGAAATGTTCCGCCACGCTGCGGTAGAGCGCATCGCTCACGCCGTGAACGCCGATTTGGGTCAGCGCTTCGGTGAACGCCAGCGCGGCTTTCTCTCGGGCGCTGAACAGCGGGGACTCGCGCCAGGCCGCCAGATGGTACAGACGCAGCTCGCGCTCACCGGCGATTTTGGCCTCTTTCGAGTGCATATCCAGGCAGAAGGTGCAGCCGTTCAGCTGCGATACGCGAATGTCGATCAGGTGCTTCAGCGCCGGGTCGATGGAGGTTTTTGCCACCTCCATGCTCAGGGCGGACAGGGCGTTGGCGAGGGCAGGTGTGGCTTTGTGGTGGTTGACGCGAGTGCTCATGGTCTTTCCTCTAATTTACACTGTATGTGTCATGCGATGAGGCAAATCTACGCCGTTCATGACATAGTAAAAAGATACAAAAAGCGTGAAACGAGGTAGGACATGAAGCCGGGCTATCACGAGATTTATTCCCGCTATCGCGACAACATCACGCGCGGCGTGCTTAAGCCGGGCGATAAGGTCCCTGCCATCCGCGTGCTGGCCGAAGAGTTGAAGGTGGCGCGCAAAACCGTCGAAACGGCGTATGCCATCCTGACGGGCGAAGGGTATCTGGTAAGCCAGGGCGCGCGCGGCACGCGGGTGAACCCGGATTTACTGTTACCGGACAAGGCTGCCCCTGCGGAACAGCCCACCGGCACGCTTCCGGCATCGCTCATCAGCCAGCGCGAACGAGCTGGGTTTCTGCGCCCCGGCATCCCTGCCCTCGACAGCTTTCCGTATAAAAAATGGCTGCTGCTGGCAGGCCAGGCGACGCGCGCCATGCGTCAGGAGGAGATGCTCAACCCACCGGTGCTGGGCTGGTATCCGCTGCGCCAGGCCATCGCCAGCTATCTGAACATCTCGCGCGGGCTCTCCTGCACCGCCGAGCAGGTGCTGATCACCAGCGGCTACAGCGGCAGCCTGCGGTTGATCCTCGACACGCTTGCCAGCCGCAGCGACAAGGTGGTGTTTGAAGATCCGGGCTATTTTATGGGCCAGCAGTTGCTCAAGCGGATCGTGCCTCGCCTGCACACCGTGCCGGTCGATCGCAGCGGTATCGACACGGAATACCTGCTCCGTCACCATCGCGACGCCCGTTTTGCCATCGTCACCCCGTCGCACCAGAGCCCGCTGGCGGTCACGCTCTCCCTGCCGCGCAAGCAGCAGTTGCTCGACTGGGCCAGCCAGAACGCGGCGTGGATTATCGAAGACGATTACGACGGGGAGTTTCACTACACCCGCAAGGTGCTGCCGTCGCTGAAAAGCCTCGACCAGCATGACCGGGTGATTTTTATGGGGACCTTCAGTAAAACCATCATGCCGTCGCTGCGCATGGGCTACGTGGTGATGCCCGCCAGCACCGTTGGGGCTTTTACCGACTGCGCAGATATTACCACCAGCGGCCAGCCGGTGCTGACGCAAAAGATCCTCACCGCGTTTCTCAACGAGGGGCATTTCTTCCGCCACCTGAAAAAGATGCGCTCCCTGTATCAGACCCGCCGCGACTGGATGATTGCCGCCCTGCGCGAGGTGTATGGCGATCTGTTTTTCACCGAGCAAAACGACGGCGGGATGCATATCGTGGCGTTTCTCACCAAAGGAAGCGGCGACCGGGACGTGGCGCGCTGCTGGCAGGAACAGCAGCTGCAGGTCAATGCGCTGTCGGAGTGGTATCGTGGTTCGGGCAAACGCTACGGGCTGGTGATGGGCTATAACAACGTGCGGTCGTATCAGGAGGCGCTGGAGTTGCTGGAAAGGCCGAAACGGCAGACGCTTGCGCTGTTGAGCTGAAAATCGCCGGGTGGCGGCTTCGCCTTACCCGGCCTACATATGGCACCCGTAGGCCCGGTAAGCGTAGCGCCACCGGGCGATGACGCGGCTCATACATCATGCCGCGACAACCCAACGTCCTTAAGCTGCTCGTCGCTCATCTGGCTCAATATGCGGCGAGTACGATTGATGCGATACCAGTTGCAGATCGTTTTGCCGATCCAGATAAACACGACGAACGGACGTTTTGAACGATTCTCGTAGAATTCCATGATGCTCTCCTCACTGTACCAGTGGGGTTATCATCGCGGAAAACGGTCTGTACAATACAGATTCAAAAACTGCTTTTGTTTACCATACAGATCCGCTAAAACGGTATCTGCATGGCGGTTTACCCATCAATCTGTACTGGTTTAACAATCTGTATGGTGAAAACAAAGGATACAGCATGACGCGCTACCAACATCTGGCCAACCTTCTGGCGGAACGTATCGAACAAGGGCTGTATCGCAGCGGCGAACGTCTGCCGTCGGTGCGCACGCTGAGCCAGGAGCACGGCGTGAGTATCAGCACCATACAGCAGGCCTATCAGATCCTTGAAAATCTCCAGCTGATCACCCCTCAGCCGCGCTCCGGCTATTTTGTCTCGCAGCGCAAAGCCCAGCCGCCGGTACCGGCCATGACGCGCCCGGTGCAGCGTCCCGTGGACGTCACCCAGTGGGATGAGGTGATGATGCTGCTGGACGCCCGCGCTGACAAAGAGATGATCTCCTTTGGCGGCGGCTCGCCGGATATTAACCAGCCGAGCCTGAAGCCCCTATGGCGCGAGATGAGCCGCATCGCGCAGCATAACCCGGGCGAGATGCTAAGCTATGACGTGCTTGACGGGCGGCTGGAGCTGCGCGAGCAGATCGCCCGCCTGATGCTGGACGGCGGCTCGACCGTGGCAGCGAACGAGATTGTCATCACCAACGGCTGCCACGGCGCGCTGTCGATCGCCCTGCTCTCGGTGTGCAAGCCGGGGGACATCGTGGCGGTGGAGTCGCCGTCGTTTCACGGCACCATGCAGATGCTGCGCGGGTTTGACATCAAGGCGATTGAAATTCCTACCGATCCCGAGACCGGGATCAGCATCGAGGCGCTCGAGCTGGCGCTGGAGCAGTGGCCTATCAAGGCGGTGATCCTGGTGCCCAACTGCAATAACCCGCTCGGGTTTATCATGCCGGAAGCGCGCAAAAAGCAGGTTTTAGCCCTCGCCCAGCGGCACGACATCGTGATTGTTGAGGATGATATTTACGGCGAGCTGGCGGCGGAGTACCCGCGCCCGCGCACTATTCATTCGATGGATATCGACGGCCGCGTGATCCTCTGCAGCTCGTTTACCAAAACCGTGGCGCCGGGCCTGCGCGTCGGCTGGATCGTGCCGGGGCGCTATTACGACCGGGTGATGCACATGAAATACGCCGCGGGCGGGTTTAACGTGCCGGGCACGCAGATGGCGGTGGCGGCGTTTATTCGCGACGGCCATTACCATCGCCACGTGCGCCGTATGCGTCAGATCTATCAGCAGAATATGGAAACCTACACCTGCTGGGTGCGGCAGTATTTTCCGGCAGAGATTTGCGTCACGCGCCCTCAGGGAAGCTTCCTGCTGTGGATTGAGCTGCCGGAGAAGGTCGACATGGTGTGCGTGAGCAAGCAGCTGTGTCGGCTAAAGATTCAGGCCGCGGCCGGGTCGCTGTTTTCCGCCTCCGGGAAGTACCGCAACTGCCTGCGGATCAACGTGGCGCTGCCGCCAACGGACAAAAATCGCGAGGCGTTGAGGAAGATGGGAGAAGCGATCGTGATTGCGATGGAGGAGTAGTGCGGTTTATCGCCCGTAGGCCCGGTAAGCGAAGCGCCACCGGGCGCTGGCTAACGCTTCAGAACTTCCACGAAACGCTGCCCACAATGCTGCGTTCTGCGCCAAAGTAGCAGTAGGAAAGCGAGTTACACGCCGCCACGTAGCGCTTGTCCGTCAGGTTGTTAACGTTCAGCTGCGCACTGATCCCCGTCAGCCCAATCTTAGACAGGTCGTAGCCCACCACCATATCCATCAGCGTGTACGACGGCAGCGTATGGGTGTTCTGACGATCGCTGGTGACGCCGTTCACATAGCGTACGCCCGAACCCACGGTCAGGCCGTCAAGCGGACCCGTTTTGACGTCGTAGCTCAACCAGGCGCTGGCCATGTTACGCGGGGCATAAACCGCGCGTTTGCCCTGCTCTTCCGGGCTACTTTTCTTATAGCGAATGTCGGTATAGGTATACGCGGCCTGCATGCGCAGGCTGTCCGTCAACTGTCCAATCGCTTCCAGCTCAACCCCTTCGGACTCAATTTCGCCGATCGAACGGTACGGATCGGTTGGCTCCTCCTTGGTTGCGATGTTCTTCTGATTGATACGGAACACCGCGGCGCTGAACTGGCTGTTCATCCCCTCAGGCTCATATTTCACCCCGGCTTCCCACTGCTTGCCCTTCATCGGCTCCAGGATATTGCCCTGCTCGTCGGCAAAGCTGGTCGGCGTAAAGGCGGTTGAGTAGCTCACGTAGGGCGCCACGCCGTTATCAAACAGATACAGCAGCGCCGCGCGACTGCTGACGTTGTGCTTATCCAGATCGCTGCGGGTATGGTTAAAGCTGTCGATATTCGACACGCTGACCCGGTCGTAACGCCCGCCTAGCGTCAGACGCCAGCGATCCAGGGACATCTGATCCTGCAGGTAATACCCCGTCTGGCGCAGCTTGTGCTTTTCCTGGCTGTACTGCGTAATGTAATCCGGCTTCGCGCCGTAGACCGGATTGAAGGCGTCGATCGGCGGAAATCCGCCGTAATAACCCGTCACGTTATTCGTGCGATCCTGGTAGTCCATCCCGATCAGCACGCGGTGGTTCACCGCCCAGGTGTCAAAGCTGCCGTCGATCTGGTTATCCAGCGTGATGGCATTCATCTTCTCGTCGGATCCCGAATAGCCGCGGTTAAGCTCGGTTTCATTCAACCAGCCTGAGGCATAAACCTGGTTCAATTCCACTTTGGTATGCGCATAGCGCAGCTTCTGACGCACCGACCAGCCGCTGTCAAACATGTGCTCAATGTTGTAGCCCACCATGTTTTCACGACGATCGTATTTGTCATAATCATCCTCGCCTTCAAAGAAGGTGTTGGAGATTTTCTTGCCGTAGTGCGGTACGACAGTCCCTTCATACGGCAGGCCCGAGTGGCTGCCGCCTTCCGGATCGCGGTGCAGATAGGCCATCAGTTCCAGACGGGTATTGTCAGTGATGCGCCAGGTCAGGCTCGGCATCAGCGCGTAACGCTCTTCCTTCAGCGGATCGAATTGGGAACCGGCGTAGCGGGTCATCCCGCTGAGGCGCACCGCCACGCGGTCGTTATCGTCAACCGCACCGGTGACGTCGAACATCGCCCCGCGCTGGTTATTGTTCCCGGCGAAAAGCTTGATCTCCCCGCCCGGATCGAACGACGGTTTACGGGACGTAAGAGCCACAATCCCACCCGGCGATGAGCGCCCGTACAGCACGGAGGCCGGGCCGCGCACCACTTCTACGCTCTCAAGGAACCAGGGATCGATCACCAGCGAGCTGTGGGAGTTGGTGTCTCCCATCATCTTCAGGCCATCGAGATAGATGTTATCCAGGCTGCCGTCGGAGAAGCCGCGCAGCACGATATAGTCGAAGCGGTTTGAGGCACCGATCTGATTACTGTAGACCCCCGGCGTGTAGCTCACCGCCTGACGCACGCTGGTTGCGCCCTGCTCCTCGAACTGCTCGCGCGTGACGATAGAGACCGACTGCGGGGTTTCGATATCAGGGGTTTCAAGCTTAGTGGCCGCAGACTGCATCTGCGACGTCACCACCACGGTATCCGTTTTTTGGGCATCCTGCGCCAGCGCAGGAAAAACGACACTTCCGGTAACCCATCCCACCAGCAGTGCCAGACGCGTTTTAGCAAACATAACTCTCTCCAGAGATAATTCTTATTGTTAATAAGAATTATTACCTTTTTGAGAGAGCAAACGGCTATGCGTGCCGCCAGGTTACCTATGCGCGATGACAAACCGCACGGGAAGCGTTAGCAGGAAAGGGAAAAGTGCATTACTGCGTTTTACGTACCTCACCGGGCGAAATACCGTAGCGGCGACGATATGCGGTAGAGAAATTTGTGGCATGCTGGTAGCCGCACATCCACGCCGCCTGCTGTACGCTATAGCCTTCCAGCAAATAGCGCCGGGCCAGCGCGAGCCGACAGTCGCGGAGATAATCAAACAGCGTGCAGCCATAGCGCTGGCGGAACTTGCTGCGCAGGCTGCTTTGGCTCATTGCCGCGAGGGCGGCCAGTTCGGCAAGGGAGTGATTCTGTTCAGGCGACTGTTCCAGCATGCACCGTACGCGTTCCAGACGCGCATGCTCCGGTCGACAGGGACGGTGTTGCTGACACTGATTCAGGCCATGGCCAAGCAGCTGATACATCAGCCCCTCTAGCAGCAGTCTGCGTGATAACGCGCATACACCCTGCTGCTGTGCATGCTGAATGCCGGAGAGCACGAATCCGGGAACGTGCCAGACAACGGCAGGCGCATTCCGGCTTTGCCACTCCAGCAGCAATGTTTCCAGCAGGCTTTCACGCCTGGCGTCATTGGGGTACACGCCAAACGAGAGCGTCTTCAGGGTACTGTCCGCATCGTGCCGCGCGCTCATAATCTGCTCTTCACTGAGGCAGGCGCTGAAGGCCATACCCGATCGCACGACATACTCGTTACCGCGGAGCGTTAGCGTGACGCACCCTTCCAGCACGACCAGCATATAGAGCGGGCTGCTGTGGCGAGAGGTCGTTTCGTAAGGCTGTAACACGCGAACGTCGGAGTGGGTCAGGGAAATGCCCGAGGAGAGCGTCATCTCTTCCACGTCCCCCTGGAGAACGGGACTGCGGGTGGCGACTGCATCTTTTAGCTGGGGAAAACGATAGTCGATGCCATAGCGCTCGCCGAATAGCTGAAAATCCTCAACAAAAAACAGGCGTTTCGCTGATGTATTTTCACTCTGGAGCATAATGCCACGCCTGCATGGGGAAAAGGACAGGTCAAACAGTACCATTCACCGGGGATGGCGGCAATCTCTGGGCTTAACGGGATTACGCACCCGTATGAGTCGAAAGATTATTACTGCCCATAAGGAAGAAACTATCCCCTTTTCATTTTCGTACCCGTTGAAAATGAGAGAAATAAAAAATTAAGAATGAGATGAATTATTACCGGATGGTTATTTCTCTTTCATAATTAAATTAACGCAACCAACGAGGAGGTATTTATGACGATTCGCAATAATCGGACAGAAATTTCACTGGCTCTTGGTGAAGCGGTATTAGACATCGTCCAGAAAGGCCATGAAGTGTCGAGAGAAAATCTGGCGCAGGCGATGAAAATAAAAGCGGAAAAAGAGCGCGATGACGAACGCCTTCTGAACTACTGGAAGGCGTGTAATATGCTGGTCTAAACGAGGCGGCGTTGAGCCTCACTCAACGCCGCCCTCCGCTACTCGTCGAAGTACCAGTACCCCTGGTTAATCAGCCCGGTGAGCTCTTCAACAAACGCCGGGTTATTCAGCGCATCGCCCAACTCAGCCTGGCCGAGTTCGGTGTAGCGGCACAGCGCATCCGCCGCCTTCGCGTCTACCGTCTCCAGCTGTTCGCTGTTGATGAAGAAGCTGCCGTTGATGTTCAGCACGCGCAGGCCGCTCAGGCGAGACAGCGTTTCGCCGCCCTGCAGCGCGTCCAGCACCTCTTCCGGCGCATACGGCGGCTCGGCGGCTGCGATATCCAGCTCGTGGCGCGGCGTCGAAACAAAGCTGCCGAACCACTTCGTGAAATCATCCGGTTTGCTAATCATGTCGAACATCATCTGACGAATGCGATCGAGCTCGTACTGCTCCACGCGGCCAGGGTGCTCGCGACAGGTCAGATCCGGATCGCTGTAGTGCTCGCCGCCCAGATCGTTTTCCAGGGCGTAATCGGCGAAGCTGCTGATCAGATCGCGGCCGTTTGGCCCGCGGAAGCCAACGGAGTAGTTAAGCGCCGTCTCATGGGTAAAGCCGTCGTGCGGGAATCCAGGCGGGATGTAGAGGATATCGCCCGGGGCCAGATCTTCATCGATGATTGGCTCGAACGGATCCACATGCAGCAGCGCCGGGTGCGGGCAGAACTGACGCATCGGCAGCTTGTCGCCCACGCGCCAGCGGCGGCTGCCCATCCCCTGAATGATAAACACGTCGTACTGATCGATATGCGGACCCACGCCGCCTCCCGGCACGGAGAAGGAGATCATCAGGTCATCCAGACGCCAATCCGGCAGGACGCGGAACGGACGCACCAGCTCCGCCGCGGGCATATGCCAGTGGTTCACCGCCTGCGCCAGCAGCGACCAGCCGGTTTCGCCCAGATCGTCAAAGTGCTCAAACGGACCATTGCTGGCCTGCCATTTGCCGTTGAAATGGCTCACCAGACGGCTATCGACTTCCGGCTCCATCGCCAGGCCTGCCAGCTCGTCCGGGGTAATCGGGTCGACAAAATTCGGGAAGGCATTTTTCAGCACAACGGGTTTTTTTTGCCAGTATTTCTCAAGAAATTCCGGCCAGTTCAGGTTCAGTTGATACGCCATGGATAGCACCAGTGAGAGGGGAAACAGGCGCGATTATAGGCAAGAAGGCAGAGGGGGAACTTGTCATGGGTCAAACGAGGACGTGTAGGTCGGGTAAGGCGAAGCCGCCACCCGACACGTACACGGCGATAAAACCTTAATCCAGCTTCAGCTCGTCATAATGGGTAATCAGTTTACCCACAATGCCGTAATCCAGCGCTTCTGCCGGAGACATCCAGAAGTTGCGGTCGGTGTCTTTTTTCACTTTTTCCAGCGGCTGGCCGGTGGCGTCAGCGATCAGCTTGTTCACGCGATCCAGCATGCGGATGATCTCGCGCGCTTCGATCTCAATATCCGTCGCCTGACCGCGCACGCCGCCCAGCGGCTGGTGGATCATAAAGCGGGTATTTGGCAGCGAGTAGCGGTGCTCTTTTTTCGCCGCCAGGAAGATGGTGATCCCGGCGCTCGCCACCCAGCCGGTGCCGATGACGTGCACTTCCGGGCGGATGAATTTGATGAAGTCGTGGATGGTATCGCCCGCTTCCACGTGGCCGCCCTGGCTGTTGATGTACAGCTTGATCGGATCGTTGCTGACGCTTTGCAACAGGATCATCTGGGTGATCACTTTCTGCGCCAGCTCCTGGTTGATCTCACCGGAGATCACAATCGAACGAGACTCCAGCAGTTTTTGCTGCAGAGCGCCCGCGCCGTTTGACCCTTCCGCTTTATCCTTGTCGCTTTCTTTCAGTGTGTAGTGCATTGTTATTTCCTCAGCTTGTAGCGCTCAAAACCAGAGTGTAGCCTGTTTTACCGATCAAAGTCCTCACAGACAAATAACGAGGGAGCATATGCATATTGCCCATGTCGCACTCTGGACCCGCAGCCTCGAGGCGCAGGTTCAGTTCTGGGAAACGGTTTTTAATGGCCGCAGTAACGAACGCTACGTCAGTAAAAATCGTCCCGGTTTCGAATCTCACTTTATTACGCTGGATAACGGGCCGACCATCGAGCTGATGACGCTGCCGGATCTGCCTGACGCCCCTGCCCACCCGGAGTTTATCGGCTGGGCGCATATCGCCATCAACGTCGGCAGCAAAGCGCAGGTCGACGGCATGGCCGAGAGGGCACAGGCAAACGGCACGCTGCTCAGCGCCCCGCGCATGACCGGAGACGGCTTCTATGAAGCGGTGATCGCGGATCCGGACGGCAACCGCATTGAGCTTGTCGGTGCATAAAATCAGCGTTTCGTTGCTTAACCGCCCCGGTCACGTATCGCTATACTTCATCTTCATACGGTTATCATATTGTTAAATGATAATGATAGTTAATGTGTTAAGATGAAAGTCAGCATAAACAGTCTCTTACGTAAGCGTCGGGACTGTTTGCATCCTCGACATGTCAATCAGCACCGGGGCGGTGAATGGAACACATTGTGTATGTGGTAGATGACGATGACGCAGTCAGACAGTCCGTAATCGGGCTGCTGGACTCGGCAGACCTGAACGCCGTCGGCTTTTCATCGGCAGAAGCGTTTCTTCAACACCGCTTTGAAGAGCTACCGTCGTGCGTGGTCCTCGATATGCAAATGCCCACCATCTCGGGCTTTGAGGTGGCTGACGCCCTAAAGGACAGCGGGCGCGAGATCCCGATTATTTTTCTTACCGGCCACGGCACTATCCCGATGTCGGTGCGCGCCATTAAAGGCGGCGCGTACGAATTTCTCACCAAGCCCGTCGAATCCAACGCGCTTATCGACGCCATCGAGTCCGCGCTTCAGCTGGCGGAACACAACGCCGAGCGCAATAAAGAGCACTACGCCCTGAAGCAGCGCCATCTGTCCCTCACCCCGCGTGAACATGAGGTGCTGACGCTGGCGATAAGCGGCATGCTGAACAAGCAGATTGCCGCCGAGCTTGGCGTCAGCGAGATCACGGTTAAGGTGCACCGTCGCCGCGTGATGGAGAAAATGCAGGTGCGCTCCGTGGCGGAGCTGGTCAGGGCCGTTGAGCGCCTGACCTAAAGCCTGCCTGCGGAGTAAACTTTACCCTTCCTGTGCCGCCAGCGGCAGCGCAAACGCAAACACCGTGCCGAACGGCTCCCGGCGGCGCGCGCTCAGCTTCCCGCAGTGGCGCTCGATGATGCTGGCGCTGATGGTCAGCCCCATCCCCATCCCCTGCGCTTTGGTGGAGTAGAACGAGTCAAAAATCTGCTCCAGCCGCTCGGGCTCAATGCCGCTCCCGGTATCGGCGATCTCGACGATCACTTTCCCGTCCGCGTTGGCGGTGCTGAGGGTAATGGTGCTGGCGCGATCCTTGACCTCGGCCATCGCCTCTACCGCATTCATCACCAGATTCAACAGCACCTGCTGGATCTGCACGCTATCGCCGGTGATGAAGCTGTCCTGCGCTCTTAACAGATAATCAACGCTAATGTGTCGCTGCTCCAGCTCGCTGCGCGAAAGCGTGATGATATGGTGGATCAGGTAGTGCATATCGATGCGCGAGAAGGTGGGATCCTGCTTACGCGTCAGGGACTGAATGCTGCGGATGATCTCCCCCGCCCGCGCGCCTTCCGCGGCGATCTCCTCCAGCCCTTCGCGGACTTTATCCAGCCGGGCGGGCTCGCGGTTGAGCCAGCGCAGGCTCGCCCCGGCGTTCGAGACGATCGACATCAGCGGCTGGTTGATCTCGTGGGCGATGGAGGAGGTCAGCTGCCCGACGGTGGTGGCCCGGGACACCCGCGCCAGATCCGCCTGCGCGACCCGCATGGCATCCTCCGCGGCGCGCTGGCTGGTGATATCGGTGATGATGCCGTAATACTCGTTCACTTCGCTGCCCACGCCCACCGGATCGCCAATCCCGAGGATGTAGCGGGTTGAGCCGTCGGTACGCTTAACGCGAAACTCCGCGCGCATGGAGAGCCCGTCGCGCACGCTCCGGGTAACGATGGCGCTGATGCGGGCGTAATCGTCCTCATGAACGAAAGTCAAAAACTCCGCCATGGAGATCATCTTTTGCTGCTCGGGCAGGCCAAGAATGCGGGCGTACTCTTCCGAGACAAACATCAGATCCTGCTCCAGCTCCCAGCGCCAGCTGCCGGTGTGGCTGATCTGCTCGCCGAGCATCAGCGAGGTCTGGCTGGATCGCAGCTCTTTCTCCACCCGTCGGCGCTGGATGTTCTCCGCCAGCAGCTCGGCGTACAGCCGCGCCGTCTCCAGGGATACCGCGGCCTGCGCGCCCAGCAGGCTCACCACGCGCGAATGCTCTGCGGTGAAGACCTCCGGCATCAGGCGATTTTCCAGGTACAGCACCCCCACCAGCCGCGCCTGTTTGAACATCGGGACGCACATCACCGCCGCTCCGGATGTCACCAGATAGGGATCCTGACTGAAAGGATGAAACTCCTCCGGCCTGCCGGTGCGGATCTCCTGCCCGGTGCGGATCACCGCCGCCAGCACCGACAGCGGCAGGTCGGTCGCCGTCGGCACATCTTTCAGGATCCGCACCCGCACGCCCTCGGTGCTGGTCCAGGCGCTGGCCTCGATCTCCGGGATGAGGCTCTCGCTCACGCGCAGCAGCAGGCCGCGCTGCGCCCCGGCGCGTTCGAGCAGGATGGTCATCAGGTTTTCGATTAAGCGCTCAAGGTTAATCTCCTCCGACAGCGCGCGGGAGGCTTTGATGACGCTTTGCAGATCGCGGATGGTCTCGTTCTGGGCGAAGGCCACCGTGTCGTAGGCGCTGGCCTGCCCGGAGGCCAGCAGGTGCGGGAAATCCTGCTCCAGCTGGCGTACCTTGGCCTGCACGCCCGCGCGTCCCCAGGCGGCAATCGCGCCGCGGAAGTGCGCGTCCGAGGCGGTCGGGTAGCCGCAGGCCAGCGTAAAGCGCCCCGCCAGCTCGTGGGCCAGGGCGTTAATCGGGTTAAACCCGCCCTCGCGGGAGAGCCGGACCGCCTTCTCATACTGCTCGAGCGCAATGCTGTTCATCCCGTCCAGACGCACGATTTCGGCGTAGATCAGCGCCTCTTTATCCGCGAACGTGCCGGGATTAATGCGCGCCCAGAGGGCAATTTTGTCGTAGTGGGCGTGAATGCTGCGGCGGTGATTCGCCGAGAAGGTCTCCGGCGTCAGCTGACGGGAGAGCGCCAGAGCGCTGTAAAGATGGTAGTCCAGCAGATGGATGTGCCCCGGCGCAGACCACGCGTACCAGCCCGCCATCTCGAGATCCGCCTGCGCGTCGGCATACTCCCCGCAGGTAAAGTGCGCCATGCCGCGGTAGAGCCAGTACCAGAACAGCATGGTGGCGTTCTTCTCCGGCGCCTGCTCCGGCGACGCGGGAAGCAGCGCCTCGGGCAATACCTGCGACGCGGTCCAGGTGCCGATGACCGGCGTGCGCAGGAACTCAACGTAGCCGCGCTGAACCATCAAAATGGTTTCCACGTCCTGGAAGTGGGTTTTACGCACGAACGCCAGGCCGCGATCGATGCTGGTCAGCACCCCGTCCAGGTGGTCGCCCCGCGAGAGGAAGTTAATCACCTGGTGGCAGGCCGCAAAGCAGGCCATCGTCATATCCCCGTGGGTCACCGCCGAGGTGAAGCAGGCCTTCGCGCACTCGATGGTAAACGATAAAGGCTGGGTCCAGACGCTGAGCTGGTCGAGCGGCAGCAGGGTTTTGGCTTCGAAGGCATCGTAGCCGTGGCGATTGACCAGCTCGCGGGCCAGGGTGCCGTACTGGAACCCGAGGCGGTACTCGGCGTAGCGGTGGCCCATCAGCACGCCAAACCAGGCCATCGCCGTGGTGGACGCGCCGGTAATGCCGTGGTCGAGGGTCAGGTGCATCATGCGGCAGAGCAGTAAGAAATGCAGGCGCGGGCAGATGAAGCTGGCGCAAATGCTGGCGCTGTAGAGCAGGTTCATCACCGCTTCGGTTTCCGGGTTATCCATCCGCGACAGCTGGGCAAACAGGTTTTGCGGCGCGTCGGCCGTGCGGTTGCAAAACAGCGCCCAGGCCTCGTCGCAGTCGGCATCTTCCGGATAACGGCTAATCTGGATCCCGAAAATCCCCAGCCAGCAGAGCGCCGCCTCCAGCGCCAGACGGCTGTCCGACTGGCGAATGTACACCTCCACCAGCAGGTTGGCCGCCAGCGCCTTTTCGGTCAGCCCGCCGGGGCAGCCGAGAATGGCGTCACACAGCTCGCGGGTGCGCTCCAGATGCCCCAGCGCAAACTCGCAGCCCGCCTCTTCGATATCGAGCATAAAGTCTGACACCGTCCCGGCGTTGCCCAGCGCTCTGGCGGTCTGGATATAGCCGAGCGCCGAAAGGTAATCTCCCGAACGCTTCGCGCGTCGCGCGGCCAGCAGGCTCAGCTCGCGGAACATCTGGCGCTGCGGCGCGGGCTGGATGCTGTCCAGCGCGGCCGTGACGTGGTGAACGGCGCGGAACAGCAGCTCGTTCCCCGCCGCCTGACGCGCGGCGTCGGCCAGCAGGCTGGCGGTGGTCAGGTGAATATGGCTTTTCTCATGCCGATCCAGCAGCGCAAAGGCCGCCTCCTGCACCCGGTCGTGGGTGAAGGCATACTTTTTTTCCGTCAGCACGATGAGCTGGGCCATCACCGCCGGGTGTAGCGCATAGCGCATTTCCGCCATCGACAGGCCAACCACGCGGCAGATCATCTCCATCTCGCCCGTGCCGCCGAGGCAGGCGATGCTGCCCAGCAGGCGGCGCGTCTCGTCGGGCAGCTCTTCGAGCTGCTCCAGCACCAGAGTGACGACGTTTTCGGTGTAATGCCTGGCGCGGATCGCCTGCAGATCGTAGTGCCACTTGTCCTGATATTTGTTGTGCACCACCAGGCCGTCATCGACGATGCGGCGGAAAAACTCATGCACAAAGAGCGGGTTGCCGCCCGTCTTCTCGTGGATCAGCGTGGCGAGGTCGGTCGTCGCCGCGCTGCGGGTGCGAAATACCGTCGCCAGCCAGCGCGCTACCGCTTTCACGGAAAGCGCCTGCGGGACAATCTCGCTCGCGTTTTGCGCCGCCTCCGGCAGGCCTGCCAGCAGCGCCTGCAGGGCGGCGTCGGACACGGAACTGATATCCCGGTGGGCCGCAACCACCAGCAGCGGAACAGCGCCGCAGTTCATCAGCAGATATTTGAGCGTGTGCAGGCTGGCGGCGTCGCTCCACTGGAGATCGTCGAGCACCAGCACCAGCGGGCAGCCCTGCGAGGCAAAGGTTTTTACCAGCGCCAGCACCATATGGCTGAAGCGCGCCCGGGCATCAATGGAAAACGTATCCGCCGAGAAGCGCGGCTTGCTCTCAAGCAGCAGGCCCAGCTCGGGCACCAGGCTGACGGCCAGCGCCTCGTGCCCCTCCAGGGCGCGGGAGAGGCGGATTTTCCACTTCGCCACGTCCTCTGCGGGCAGCCCCAGCAGGTGCAGCGTCAGGGTGCGGAACGCGGAGCTTAATACGCCATAGGGCAGCGACGGTGAAAACTGATCGACTTTGCCTACCGCCAGCAGCACCGTACGCTGCTGCAGCGTTTTGAGCGCCGTCGCGATAATTGAGGATTTGCCGATCCCCGACGGTCCGCCGATCGTCACCAGCTCCGGCACCAGGTTCTGCCCCACCCGCTCAAACGCGGCAATGACGTCGTTCGCCTGCGGATGCGTCGCGAACAAGGAGTCCGCCAGCTGGATCGCCGGGGTGCGATCCTGCTGGCCGGGGGTAAAGGCGACGATCTCGCCCTCGCAGGTCAGCGTTGCCTGGCAGCGGCGGAGGTCGGCAATCAGCCCGTCGACCGTCTGGTAGCGGTTATCGGGGTGCTTTTCCAGCAGCTTCAGGATGATGGTCGACAGCATTTCCGGCACGTCCGGGCGGATCGCGTCCGGGGCCAGCGGCGCCGAGGCAATATGGTAGTGCGCCCAGTTGGCCCGATCGTCCTCCCCCAGCTCAAACGGCAGGCGTCCGGTCAGGAGTTCATACAGCACCATGCCGAGACTGTAAAGATCGCTGCGGCCGTCGACGGGGCGCTGGGTGCGGGTGGTGTGCTCCGGCGACATATACGCGGGCGTACCGCCTGAAACGGCAAGCCGGGTCTGGGTGATGGCATCGGAGAGGCTGCTGGAAAGACCAAAGCTGCCCAGACGGCAGGTGGCATCGTGCTGAACAAAAATCGTGCCGGGCTTGATATCCCCGTGGATCAGGTTTTGCAAATGCATCTGGCGCAGGGGAACGCAGATCTGGATCGCCATCTCGATAAAGCGCGCGATGCCCGAGATCGCCCTGCCCGCGCGCCGCGCCAGCAGCTCAAGCGCAAACGGGGCGTACACCAGCGCGAAGCGCCCGCGGTACTGGGTGGAGGCAACGGCGCGGATGGCCCAACTGTCCTGCAGCATATCGCGCAGCGCAAACTCGTTTTTGAGCAGCCGGGTGGCCCGCTCTTCCTCTTCGTCGCTGACCGCGGTGGCGATAATGAACGAGCCGCCGGAATGGGGATGTCGCGCGTGCATCCAGGCGATACCGCCCTCCTGCGCCAGCACGGTAAAAATCACATCCTCTTTAAGGACAAAAACCCGCCCCTGGTGAAGATTCCCCTGGGCGGGCCAGAATGCAGGCTGCTCGTGTTCGTTCATCCGCGATCCTTATTGTCGGCGGGCCAGCTCCCGCTGAAGATGATCCAGCAGAATATCGATGTTAATGGGCTTACGCAAAAATGCAGCGGCGCCCAGATTAAGAGCGTACCGCTGCATATTTTCATCAGCATGACCGGAGATAAAGATCACGGGCGGAGGCGGTACGGCCAGCAGCCGCAGCTTGTCAAACAGCTCCAGGCCGCTCATGCCCCGCAGCTTGATATCGGCGATCACCAGCGCCGCGCCGGACAGGGCGAGAGGATGGCTGAGAAACACCTCTGCCGAATCAAACGTATCGGTCGAATACCCTTCCGACTCCAGGAGATTACTCAGCCCGCTGCGGACGGAACGTTCGTCATCAATGATGGCAATGCGCCACGGCAGCGTCATGCTGTCTTTCCTCTGGTCAATCATTAAACGTCGCGATCGTCCTTCGCGGGCGCAGGGGGCGCCGTGCCGCTGATTTTCGGCACGCATTCGTGACGAAACCAGGCGAGGGTAAGCGGTTCGCGACTCAGTAAACGCCGTCCCACCGGAATGAGCTGTTCGCCCACCAGCATGCCAAACAGGCCAAGCAGGGCGACAACCGGCGGCGCCGGGGAATGGACGTCGAGCAGAGCGTAAATTACCCCAGCAACCACGCCGCACACCAGCGAAATTATCCACGCTTTCATGAGGACGCTCCCGTCTGCGATGTCGCCTGTGGAACGGTCACCTGAGGCGGCGGCGCGCCGTCGCGGGATAACAGATGGCGCGTCGCCTGTTCACCCGCCAGCATCCCCAGCAGGCCAATCAGCGCCAGCGCGGGCGGTGCGGGAGAGCGCACCTTCAGTACGGCATACATCAGGCCAATCAACACGCCTGCGGCAAGGGATATCAGCCCAGTACTCATTGTGAACTCCAGAGAAAGAGGCAGCGGCGAGCCGGATGAGGGACCAGCCCGCCAGCGGAACTTAGCGAGCCGGAACCGGCGCTAAGGTGCGGTGCTCGCTCTTCTGGCGAGACGGCGCTTTGTGCACCATGGTGTAGGCGTAATCCACGCCCATGCCGTACGCGCCGGAGTGCTCGCGCACGATATCCATTACCGCGGTGTAGGTCTCTTTACGCGCCCAGTCGCGCTGCCACTCCAGCATCACCTGCTGCCAGGTCACCGGGATCACGCCCGCCTGGATCATGCGCTGCATCGCGTAGTCGTGGGCTTCTTTGGAGGTGCCGCCGGACGCGTCCGCCACCATATAAATTTCGTAGTCGCCTTCCAGCATCGCGCACAGGGCGAAGCTGTTGTTGCACACTTCGGTCCACAGGCCGGCAACCACCACCTTCTTCTTGCCGTTGGCCTTCAGCGCGTCGCGCACCTTCTGGTCGTCCCAGGAGTTCATGGAGGTACGCTCCAGAATGTCCTGGCCCGGGAACACGTCCAGCAGCTCCGGGTAGGTGTTACCGGAGAAGCTTTCGGTCTCTACGGTGGTGATGATGGTCGGGATGTTGAACACTTTGGCCGCTTTCGCCAGCGCCACGGTGTTGTTTTTCAGCACCTGGCGGTCAATAGACTGCACGCCAAACGCCATCTGTGGCTGGTGATCGATAAAGATGATCTGACAGTTCGCAGGGGTTAACACTTCGAGCTTTGAAGAGGTCATAGCATTTTCCAGTGGTTAAGGGTGAAATCGCCGCGAGCGCCGCGACGATAAAATCACCCTCATCCTGCGGTTTTCCGTCTTTGCGCGTAATTATCTCTTCGTATAGTTAACCTTAGGTATAGTTATACTTTGGTATACCTATCCTATTGTATAACTGGATCTTTGCCGAAACCGGTTCCCATAATCCTGACCATTCCCCTCTCAGTCAGGAGCAGTTATGGTTACCCTCGGTAAAGCCGATCTCATTCTGGTTAACGGCCAGTTTCACACCGTCGATCGCGAAAACCCCGTCGCGGAAGCCGTTGCCGCGCGCGACGGAAAATTTCTGGAAGTGGGTACCGTCGCCGAGGTGATGCAACACCACTGCGACGGCACTAAGGTGGTTGACTTAAAAGGCCACACCGCCATCCCCGGCCTGAACGACTCGCACCTGCACCTGATCCGCGGCGGGCTGAACTACAACCTCGAGCTGCGCTGGGAAGGCGTACCGTCCCTGGCCGACGCCCTGCGGATGCTGAAAGAGCAGGCCCTGCGCACACCGTCGCCCCAGTGGGTGCGCGTGGTGGGCGGCTGGACCGAGTTCCAGTTTGCCGAGCGCCGCATGCCGACCCTCGACGAAATTAACGACGCCGCGCCGGACACCCCGGTCTTCATCCTGCACCTGTACGACCGCGCCCTGCTCAACCGCGCCGCGCTGAAGGTAGTCGGCTACACCAAAGACACGCCAAACCCGCCGGGCGGGGAGATCCAGCGCGATGCCAACGGCAACCCGACCGGGATGCTGATTGCCCGTCCGAACGCCATGATCCTCTACGCCACGCTGGCCAAAGGGCCGAAGCTGCCGCTGGAGCAGCAGGTCAACTCCACCCGCCAGTTCATGCGCGAGCTGAACCGCCTGGGGCTGACCAGCGCCATCGACGCGGGCGGCGGCTTCCAGAACTACCCGGAAGATTACGAGGTGATTGCCGAGCTGCACGAGAAAAAGCAGATGACCATCCGCATCGCCTACAACCTGTTTACCCAGCGTCCCGGCCACGAGCTGGAAGACTTTGAAAAATGGACCGACATGCTCACGCCGGGCCAGGGCAGCGACTTCTTCCGCCACAACGGCGCGGGCGAGATGCTGGTCTTCTCCGCCGCCGATTTTGAAGACTTCCTCGAGCCGCGCCCGGACCTCGCGCCGGGCATGGAGGACGAGCTGGAGCGCGTGGTGCGCCATCTGGTGGAGCACCGCTGGCCGTTCCGCCTGCACGCCACCTATAACGAATCCATCAGCCGCATGCTGGACGTGTTCGAGAAGGTGAACCGCGACATTCCGTTCAACGGCCTGCACTGGTTCTTCGACCATGCTGAAACCGTCACCCAGGCCAACATCGACCGCATCAAAGAACTGGGCGGCGGCATTGCCGTGCAGCACCGCATGGCCTTCCAGGGCGAATACTTCGCCGAGCGTTACGGCATCGAAGCCACCCGCCACACGCCGCCGGTGGCGAAAATGCTCGAGACCGGCGTGCCGGTAGGCTTAGGGACGGACGCCACCCGCGTGGCGAGCTACAACCCGTGGACCGCGCTCTACTGGCTGGTCTCCGGCCGCACCGTCGGCGGGATGCAGATGTACGACCACAGCGCCCGTCTGGACCGCGATACCGCCCTGATGCTCTGGACCCAGGGCAGCGCGTGGTTCTCCAGCGAGCAGAATCAGAAGGGGCAGATCAAGGTCGGCCAGCTCGCCGATCTGGCGGTGCTGAGCAAAGACTTCTTCCGCGTGCCGGAAGAGGAGATCAAGGGCATCGAGTCCGTCCTGACGGTGGTAAACGGCGACATCGTCTACGCCGCAGGCAGCTTTGGCCCGCTTTCCCCGCCTGCCATTCCGGTCCTGCCCGAGTGGTCCCCGGTGGTGAAGGTGCCGGGCCACTACCGCAGCGCGCCGCCGCAGGCCGCCCGCGTCGGCTTGAGCCCTATCCACCACTGCAGCGGCCCGTGCGGCGTTCACAGCCACCAGCATGATTTCGCTCGCACCTCAGAGATGCCGGTGTCCGACGATAACGCTTTCTGGGGGGCGCTGGGCTGCAGCTGCTTTGCATTCTGATGAAAAATACGATTGCCCCGCCCCGGGTCGACCTGGGGCTGTTCTTCCTGCGCCTGACCGGCAGCCTGCTGCTGCTGTACGTGCACGGCCTGCCGAAGGTGCTGCACTTCAGCGAAGAGCTGACGCGCATTGAGGATCCGTTCGGCTTCGGGCCCTGGGCGAGCCTGATCCCGGCGATTGTCGCCGAGGTGATTTGCCCGCTGTTTATCATTGCGGGGGTTTACACCCGCCTGGCGTGCCTGCCGATTATCGCCGTGCTGCTGGTGGCGATGCTGGCGGTCCACCCGAACTGGTCGATTGCCGAAGGGCAGTTTGGCTGGCTGCTGCTGATTATCTTCACCACCCTTGCCCTCACCGGGCCGGGCCAGTGGCGGCTGCAGCGTAAGGCAACGGAGAGGTTTGCATGACCCAGGTTAACGACGTTCGCGACGCACACGTCGAGACGACGCCCGCACCGACGGTTTCGCCCTGGCAGCCGCTGAGCCAGCCGGTGTTCCGCATGCTGTGGATCGCCACGGTGGTCTCTAACGTCGGCTCATGGATGAGCGACGTCGGCATCAACTGGAGCATGCTGACCCTGAGCGCCGATCCGCTGGATATCGCGCTGGTGCAGGCGGCCAGCAGCCTGCCGATGTTCCTCTTCGCCCTGCCGTCCGGGGTGATGGCGGACATCATCGACCGACGTAAATACCTGCTCTTCTCCCAGCTGTGGGTGTTCATCGCCGCCGCCGGGCTGACGGTGCTCTCCTTCACCGGACACGTTACCCCCGCCGTTCTGCTGGTGGCGACGTTTCTGCTGAGCGTGGGCGCGGCGATGAGTTCGCCGCCGTTCCAGGCCGTGGTGCCCGATCTGGTGAGCAAGCCCGAGCTAGGCGCCGCCGTGGCGCTGAACTCGCTCGGGGTGAACATCAGCCGGGCGATTGGCCCCGCACTGGGCGGTTTTCTGCTGTCGCTCGCCGGGCCGTGGATGGTGTTTGCCCTGAACGCGCTCTCCGTGGTTGGCGTGGCGTGGGTGCTGTGGCGCTGGCGTCCGGCTCCGTCCATTCAGCGTCTGCCGCCGGAGCACTTCTTCTCGGCGGTGCGCTCCGGGATTCGCTACGTGCACGCCGCGCCGGTGCTGCGCAACGTGCTGGTGCGCACCGTGGCCTTCTTCGTTTTCGGCACGCGCCGGTGCTGCGCAACGTGCTGGTGCGCACGGTGGCCTTCGCGCTGGTGGCGCGCCGCGAGCTGGGCTTAGGCCCGGCGGGCTACGGCGTGATGCTGGCCTGCATTGGCCTGGGGGCGATTGCCGGGGCCATCCTGCTGCCGCGTCTGCGCCAGCGGCTGAACGCCGACCGCCTGATGGTGGCCGCCAGCCTGACGTTTGCTCTCACCATGCTGGCGCTGGCGTTCGTACGCCACTTCTGGCTGCTCAACCTGTTTGAGTTTTTCACCGGCTTCGCGTGGATTGCGGTGCTGTCGACCCTCAACCTCGGCGCGCAGCGCAGCGCCGCCCGTTGGGTGAAGGCCCGCGCGCTGGCGGTTTACCTGACGGTGTTCTTCGGCTCGATGACCACGGGCAGCGCCATCTGGGGGCAGATCGCGTCGCAGTTCGGCACCCCGACCTCGCTGGTGGTCGCCACGCTGGGGATGGTGCTGGCGAGCGCGACGGTGTTCCGCTGGAAGCTGGGCAAAGATCCTGACCTGAACCTCGACCTGAGCGGCCAGCCGCTGGACGGCGTGGAGATTGACCTGCCGAACGAGCGCGGTCCGGTACTGGTGTCGCACGAGTACATCATCGACCCGCAGAACACCAAGGCCTTCCTCGAGGCGGTCCACGAGCTGCGCCGTGTGCGCCGCCGCGCCGGGGCGATGAGCTGGGCGGTATACGAAGATATCGAGCGTCCCGGCCTGTTTATCGAGACCTTCCTGATGGGCTCCTGGATTGAGCATCTGCGCCAGCAGGAGCGCCACACCATGAATGACCTCCTGCTGCAGAGCCGCGTTCTGGCTTTTCATCAGGGCACAACATCACCGGCAATTCGCTACCTGGTCGCGCCGGTATAACCATAATCATCACCTGCACAGGAACACACTATGGCAACGTTTAAGGCAAAAGACGGCACGCAGATTTACTACAAAGATTGCGGCGCGGGCAAACCGGTTCTCTTCAGCCACGGCTGGCCACTGGACGGCGACATGTGGGACAGCCAGCTGAACTACCTGGCCGAGCGCGGCTTCCGCGCCATCGCCTTTGACCGTCGCGGGTTTGGCCGCTCGGATCAGCCGTGGAACGGCTACGACTACGACACCTTTGCGTCCGACATCAACGACCTGATTACCACCCTGGACCTGCAGGACGTGACGCTGGTGGGCTTCTCCATGGGCGGCGGCGACGTGACGCGCTACATTAACAACTACGGCAGCGCGCGCGTCGCCGGTCTGGCGCTGCTGGGCGCGGTGACGCCGATCTTCGGCAAATCCGACTCCTTCCCGCAGGGTGTGGATCAGAGCGTGTTTGACGGTATTCGCGACGGGCTGCGTAAAGATCGCGCCCAATTTATCAGCGACTTCGCCACCCCGTTCTACGGCATCAACGCCGGGCAGACCGTCTCTGCCGGTGCCCTGACCCAGACGCTGAACATCGCCCTGCTGGCGTCTTTGAAGGGCACCATCGACTGCGTGACCGCGTTCGGCGAAACCGACTTCCGCCAGGATATGGCGAAAATCGACGTGCCGACGCTGGTGATCCACGGCAGCAACGACCAGATCGTGCCGTTTGAAAGCACCGGCAAGCTGGCGGCGGAGATGATCAAAAACGCCACGCTGAAGGTGTACGACAACGCGCCGCACGGCTTCGCGCTGACCCACCAGGACCAGCTCAACGAAGATCGGCCCGCCCCCGCTTAACGGGGTTCTACCTCCCCCCCTGCGAAGCCTGCTGCCCCTTCCCTAAATGCGAAGCCTGATGGCGCTTCGCTTATCAGGCCTACAAGGGCTGGTCCTGTAGGCCGGGTAAGGCGCAGCCGCCACCCGGCGCTTTCGCAGACGCGTTCCGCTCCGCCAGCAGCCGACAAATCTCCGCGTGCTTCTCCTCGGTGAAGGTAAAGCGCGACATAAACACGATGCGGATCAGCGACCCAATCGCCGGCAGCAGGCAAATCCCAAAGAACAGCCCCGACAGCACGCCTTCGCTCTGGATTTGCGCCTGCGGCACGTAGCCGATCATCGTCAGGAACACGCCGATGAGCCCGCCGCCCACCGCCACCGACATCTTGCCGGTAAAGGTCTGACCGGAGAAGGTGATCGCCGCGCAGCGCTTGTGGGTGTGGTACTCCGCGCACTCGATGGTGTCGGCAATCATCGACGAGGTGAGGATGTTGGTCATCATCACGAACAGCGTGCTCAGTCCCAGCAGAATAAACAGCATCGTCACCTGCTGATACCCGACAAACCACATCACCACGCGCACCGCCACGTCCAGCCCGCAGAGGATCATAAACAGCTTCCGCTTCTGCATCCGGCGCGTCAGCATCGGCGCAACCAGGCACAGCACCGCCGCCACAATCCCCATCACGCCAATCGCCATCTGCAGGCTGCCGTCGCCCAGGTTGTTGATAAAGAAGTAGATATAGAGACCGCCCGCCACGTTATGGAACACGCAGAAGAAGAACGACAGCAGGACGATAAACAGCGGTTTGTTCTGACGCAGGTTGTGGAAGGTGTCGCGGATGGTCACCTTTTCCGGGCTCGGCGGCACGCGCTCTTTGATCTGCATAAAGCCGTTGAGCATCAGCGGCAGGCCCACCAGCATCATCACCAGCGCCGCCATAAAGTAGCCTTTATCGTTGCTGTACTGGGCGAAGAACGCCGCCAGCTTCGGGAAGAAGATATTGGCGCAGGCAATCCCCGCGTTCACCCCGAGCATCGCCGCCGTGACCGCGCGGGTGCGCTGGGCGGAGTCGTTGGTCATCACCGACGACATCGACCAGAACGGGATATCGGAGATGGCGTACAGCGTCCCCCACAGGATGTAGGTCACCCCGGCGTAGAGGATTTTGGTGGTCATGTCCGCTTCGATTTTATAGAACGACAGCAGCGTGACGCCGGTGATCAGCAGCGGCGCAATCAGCAAAAAGTGGCGAAACTTGCCGAACCGGCTGTTAATGGTATCCATAATGCTGGCAAAAAGCGGATCGTGAACCGCGTCCCACGCGCGGGCAATCAGGAAGATGGTGCTCGCCGCCAGCGCCGAAATCCCCAGCACGTCGGTGTAAAAATAGTTAATAAACGAACCCACTAAACCAAAGCTAAAACACTGACCTAATCCATAACCAAAATAAGACCACAGCTCGCGAGACGGTATTTTCATTGTCGTTGCCATTGATATATGCCTGCCTGGTTGCCCGGCGGTCGGCCGCCGGGTCGATATTATTAGCCTTGTGCCTTCGGGGCGATCTTGCGCAGCTGCTGCATCAGGGCGATTTCACGGCGCGAGAACGGAATGCCGTTCTCCTCGAACACGTCGTGGAACCAGAGGCGGCAGTAGTCCGTGGACTCCTTCATTACCACCGGCCACGGCAGCCACGTCTGGGTTTTGCCGCGCACCAGCCCCCACTGGTACGGCGCGACCTTCGCCGCGTACATCAGCGGAAGCTGCTCTTCAATGGTGCTGCCCACGTGGCGCGCCAGCCATTCGGTGCAGAACAGCGGGCGACCAAGCTGTTGCAGCTGCTGGATAATCGCCGTCATCCGGCCGGTGTGGGTGTAGGCGTGGAAGCTCACCACGTCCGAGAGCGCCAGCGCGGTCTGGTCCAGCGGATGCCGGAAGAACGTCTCGCCCTCCTCTTCCGGCGGCAGACGCCACGCGCAGACGGTGAGCGGCTGGGTCGGATCCTCCTCACGCACCCACTGGAATGCGAGCTTCATCAGCGCGTGGGCGCAGGTCTCCAGCTTCGCGTCGTACTGCACCTCCTGCGTGCCGGTCGCGAAAATGCCGCGGTTGCCCGGCTCGTTATAGAGATCCCACAGCAGCACGCGCCCGTCTTCACGAAACTGGCGCACAACGTCGCGGATATAGCGCTCAATCTGCGGCCAGCAGTCCGGATCGCACACCTTATCGCGCCCCGGGCTCGCCGCCGCCTGGCTGTTGTGCTTGCCCGGCACCGGCGGCTTTTGCGGGCCGAGATACGGCTCGTCGCCGGAGAAACCGCAGTCGTCCATCAGGGTCAGCATAGTGCTGAAGCCGCGGCCGTCGGCAATCGTCAAAAAGCGGTCGATGCGCGCCATCAGCCCGTCGCGGTCATGCTCCCAGACGATAAACGGCAGGTTGATGCGCAGGGTGTTGTAGCCCGCCTCCGCCGCCCAGCCCAGCTCGCGCTCGATGGTGGCGGCATCGAAGGTCTCTGCCTGCCAGATATCGGTCCAGTTCACCGCCGTCGACGGCAGATAGTTAAACCCGCACAGCCAGCCTTTTTGCTGATACCACGCCTGTGCCTGCTCCCTGCTCCACTGCTCTTTCATTACGCGTCCTCTTACTGATAATATTTAGCTAATAAATATTAGTTGCGGGATAAATGCGCAAATCACGGCGTTTAGAAAAGCGATGCCCTTCACAAAGTTCACGCTTCGATGAATGAGAAACGTGATCGACGGCGCTAAAGCGTGCGGTTAGGGTATGATGCGAAGTCGCGAAAGGGAGAGGACGGATGAAGCGAAAAACGAAGGTAACGATGAACGATATTGCGCGGGCGGCAGGGGTGTCGCAGGCGACGGTATCGCTGGTGCTCAACCAGTCCCGCAACATCAAGCTCAGCGACGACACCCGCCAGCGGGTGATTGGCGTCGCCACCGAGCTCGGCTACGACCGCCTCCCCGCCGTTCACGCTCCGCGCAACCAGGAAGAGATCGCCCTGCTGGTCAGCTCCATGCAGAGCTTCGACCCGTTTATCGACGCCATCAGCCAGGCGCGTGAAGCCGCGTGGCGCAACGAGACCCTGCTCACCGTCTACGACTACGGCGACGACATCGAGCTGGCGCTGAACATCATCCGCCAGCTGGAGAAGCGCAACTGCATCGGGATTATTCTCGCGTCTCCGGTCACCACGCTGGTGGACATGACGGCGTTTCAGGACTGCACCCGCATCCCGCTGGTGCTGCTCAACCAGCGCGACCCCGGCTCGCCGCTGCTGCCGTCGTTTATCCCGGACGACTACGCCAACGCTTTCCAGGTGACTAAACACCTCATCGCCTGCGGGGCGACGCGCATCGCCCACATTACCGGCGAGAGCTGGATGGAGGCCTCGCGCCAGCGTCTGGCGGGCTACCAGGCGGCGCTGCAGCAGGCCGGACTGGCGTGCGACGACGGCCTGGTGCGCCAGACCAACTGGCAATTCAGCGAGTCCTTTACCGCCACCACCTCCCTGCTGGAACTGGCCGAGCGCCCGGACGCCATCTTCTGCGCCAGCGACTGGCTGGCGATTGGCTGCTATCAGGCGCTGGCGGTGAATGGCGTGCGCATCCCGCAGGATATGCTGCTGGCGGGCTACGACGACCAGAAGATCTCCGAGCAGTTGACCCCGCCGCTGACCAGTATCCAGCTACCCTACAGCGAGCTGGGACGGCTGGCGGTGGAGTACCTGTGCAATCAGGAAGATGCTGCCACGCACGTGACGCTGGCGGGCAGGCTGAAAGTGCGCGCCTCAAGCCTCGTCTGAGGTAAACACCATGCCCGCGTAGGGCTTCTCGCGACACGCCGCCAGCCGCGCGGCGAGGCTGCCCACGTGCAGCTCCAGCTTGTGCCCGTCCGGGTCGAGAAAATAGAACGACGCCCCCTCGCTTTTGTTCTGCTTCCAGACGGTGACGCCCGCCTGCTCAAGCCTTTGCGAGAACGGTTCAAAATCCTCCTCCGCCACGGTAAACGCGTAGTGGGTGTAGTCGCTCTCCTGCGGCGGCACGTACTGGCGCGCCTCGTCGTACGACAGGCAGACCCAGAGATCGCCGCAGGTGAGATAGGCCCCGGTATTCCAGCGGGCGTACAGCGCTAGCCCCAGCAGCTCGTGCCAGAACGTGACGCTTTTTTGCAGGTCGCTGACCGCGAGGGTCAGGTGGTTGAGGGATTGCAGCATGACGTGCCCTTTTGTTTTTCGCGCCGGACGTGGTACGGTAAAGAGATGAACATAAACCACGCCGTGCTCACCGTAAACCGCTGGTGGCTGCCTTCTTAAAGGCGGCACGGAGTAGTTTTCCCCATTTTCAGATAGCCGCCGAAAGGCGGCTTTCACTTTTCTAAGACCCCTTTCGGCTATTGCACATTAAGGAGTCTTTATGAACGCACCAACCATCCTCACCGGCGACCGTCCAACCGGCCCGCTGCACCTCGGCCACTTCGTCGGATCCCTGCGCCAGCGCGTGGCGCTGCAACAAACGCACAACCAGTTTGTGCTGATTGCCGACCTGCAGGGGCTGACCGACAACGGCAGCAACCCGCAGAAAATCCGCGACAACATCCCCGAAGTGCTGGCCGACTACCTCTCCGCGGGCATCGACCCGAACCTGACCACGATCTGCCTGCAGTCCGCCCTACCCGCTCTCGCCGAGCTGACGATGCTGTATATGAACATCGTCACCGTCGCCCGCGTGGAGCGTAACCCGACGGTGAAAAACGAGATTGCACAGAAGGGCTTCGCCCGCTCGCTGCCGGTCGGGTTTATGGCCTACCCCATCAGCCAGGCGGCGGACATCACCGCGTTTAAGGCCGAGTGCGTGCCCGTCGGCGACGACCAGCTGCCGATGATTGAGCAGACCAACGAGATTGTGCACAAGATGAACAGCCTGCTGCCCGCCCCGGTGCTGCGCCACTGTAAGGCGATGCTGAGCGACACCAGCCGCCTGCCCGGCATCGACGGCAGCGCCAAGATGTCGAAATCGCTGGGCAACATGCTGCACCTGTCGGCCAGCGAAGAGACGATCCACCGTGCGGTCAGCGCCATGTACACCGACCCGAACCACCTGAAGGTAAGCGACCCGGGGCAGATTGAGGGGAACGTGGTGTTTACCTACCTCGACGCGTTCCACCCGGACAAGGAGAAAGTTGCGGCGATGAAAGCGCACTATCAGGCGGGCGGGCTGGGTGACAGGGCGTGCAAGAACGAGCTGGAAGCGTGCCTGCAGGAGCTGATTGCGCCGATGCGGGAGCGGAGGGCGATGTACATGCAGGACAAGGGAGAGTTGATGGCGATGCTGAAGCGCGGGACCGAACGGGCGCAGGGGGTGACGCAGGCGACGTTGCGGGAGGTGAAGGTTGGGCTGGGGGTGCCGGTGTTTTGATTAGGTGAGTTGATTAAGGTTGGGCGGTGGAGTGTGTGGGATATGCATGACGCCGCTAGATCGATTATTACTGAAATCAGCGAGGCGCAATAAATTCTGAAATGCATTATTAGCCATTGTTGTTTGTCATTCTACTGAGAGCACGATATTCATAAACTCTTTATATTTTAAACGTCGCGGCAACTGTTATGAGCAAGTTTATTATTTCCATGCTGAATACGTTACTTTGTGTTTTTGTGATTGTGTTATGCCTCATATGCGTGGGCGTCACTGATAACTGGAAAGAATGCACTATAGCTATAATCATTACTTTAGGATGCGCACATTTCATGGCCGTTTTACTGAATCGTGTATTGCCTCATAAGTTAAATATTTTCGATGGGATAATGGAATTAGTAGGAGGGCCACTATTAGTTATAGGCACAATGGTGTGTATTGATGTGTTCGAACCCTGGCCGTTAAAAATCATTGGGATGTTTGTATGGGTTGTTTTGATTTTCTTTGGACCATCAATAATAAGTTCCAGGCGTTAATTCGGTCTCTTCATAAATGTCTGCGCCATTTCTTCCCCCACGGAATCCAACATAATGCTTCCCACTCTTTCGCAGGTCATTGAGGTTGTACGTCAGTCCTCGGGACATCATCGCAAGCACATTGATGAGAACACCCTAATCGAAGCCGACCTTCAAATATGCGGCATGGAGGGCGATGCCCTGATTGAAGACTGCGAGGTAGCGTTTGGCGTTACGCTTGTCACTGAAGAAGATGGCTATGAGAAAACTTTTTCCCTCGCTGAAAACGAGTTTCTTTTTAGCACCGAGGGCATAGATTACTTTGGTATCCGCCGTTTAATTCGCAGATTGCGAGGCATTCCCGAACCTGTGATACGCGATTTAACCGTTGGCGAACTCCATGCTGTATTGGTTAAAACTGTGAAAGAACAAGTACATCATGATTGAGTGGCTTTAAGCGTAGTGCGGGCATGTGCTCACATGCCCGTGCAGGTTAGTCTTAAGTTTAAACAGCCTGCCCACTTCCGCGCTTAATCACCGGAACATCACCTGTATCATTCAGCGCTCCCGGAAAGGTCTTCAGCCACTGGGCGACTTTCTGCTTATTGATATTCACCACGCTCATGCCTTCCAGGCATCCCCATAATTCTCTTGTATGCTGCGGCGTAATCACAATGCAGTCTTTCATGGCGCGGATTTTTACGGGCATACCGTTGATAAAGCCTGCGCGGGTTAACCACTCGCCGCCCAGGAGAAGATATTTCATGTCTATGCGTGCATACAGTTCGCAGCAGGCTGCACTGTCCTGCGGCGTTTCTGCGCGGGGATGAACGGGCGCGGTATCGGGCTGGTTGCCGTGAAGACGGCGGGCGCTGTTTTTGCGTACCAGCTCGCGGTTTTCAATCATGCCGGTGAAAGCGTCTGATTCTGTTTTGCAAACAGTAAACTCTGGCTTAAAATTCGTCGCAGCCATTTTCAACTCCTCAACAGTTGGTTGTGGTTAGCGGTATGGGGGTGTTGCAGCACCTTCATATCGCGAATTCTCTCTTTAAATATTCCTTGATACTTCCTTTGCCGTTCGGCGTAATTTCTGGTGCTCATTATACAGAGCTGAATATAAATACAGCGGTTTGGCGTGGGATAAATTTGAAATTTGCGAGGGAGATTCAGGAAAAGGGTTGGGTCAGGGAAATTACGCAGCGAGGACTATCAGAATATAAGATGAGTGGCCGCATGGACCTCAGAGCAACCATTCACCGATCTGCGGGCTGGCAATGAGTCGTTTTATTATCAAGTTCGGTGACCGACTGAGCAATCACCTTTAATACGATGGCAGTTACACAGAATTGCGGACAGGCGCCCTTGAGAGGATAAGCGTTAATAAAGAGGAGGCACTCAATGCCTCCTTTCTATTTGTTACGCTCTTACGTTCCAATCGTCCGTATACTGGACATTACCATCAACATAACGCCAGGTGATTTTGTCATACATCAGGGAAACAGATTCCATGTGGTTGATCTGCGAGTTTCCTGCCATTTTAGCGTTTGGCATCCCTGGGTTAATGCCCGTCACTTTCACACCCTCAATGGTCATGACGAAGTAGCACTCTTCTTGTCCTGCATGGTTAATGCGATACCAGCGAATCTCCGCACTTTTCAACGTTTGACCGGTGGCAACGGCTTTGTATAGATACGGGCTGGAGCTATCAAACTCCTTTTCAATCATCATCGGAGAATGTGAACGCTTGCCAGTAATCTTCCCATTGGCACTGTCTACTGGAATGTTCAGACCATGACTAAAGCCAACAATCTCTATACTCCCCTCACGATCCTGAACGTCTACAGCTCCTTTAATGTCTGCGCCGCCATCGTCCTTAAGCCACATGTAAGCCGGAATAGGCATTTTACAAACTCCTTTTAGTTGTGATTTTCTTCGTGATGAACCAGTAGCAAACAATCGTTAAGAGCATCTGAAAGCCCACAATCGCCGCCATTGTGAAATTTGAATACGTTTGATCTGGGAATAAAGACTGATAAGGCAGCAAGCGTAACAACGCCCAAAACAGGAAGGTAAACCCGAAGATTTTAGCTAACCGTCGCAATGTGGAACTGAACCACTCTCTGGGGATGCCTGCTGGACTAACTTTGTGTGTCGCGCCGCTGTACGCCGTGGTAATGGCACTCATGACAGGTACGCTGATTAAAGTATTGATTAAGATGCTAAAATAGCCGTCTAACGATTCCCAAACTTCTAAATCAGGTTCACCCAAAATGAAGCGGGTAAACTTGTCGGCGCTCTGGAAATCAAAAAGCCCCGTAATAGAATTAACTAATCCATCATACGGAACCATTTCAGCAACGATCAGCACAACAACAGCGAACAGCACTATCTTGATGAATAAACTAAGGGCATGTTTTGCCATTGGAGATCACCTCAATCGTGCCGTATGCCTGTAGCTTCCTCATGCAAGGAACATCTATTCTCTGGCTTCTCAACAGAGCATTACGCAACATGGCAAAATCAGAATCATGTGGGAGAGTGATACAACCTTCTGATAGTACGCCTGGATGCAAACGGAAATTGCCACGCTGAACGCTCTCAATCCATGTGTAATCGTCGATCCCCCAATCATCACGCCATAATGCGAACCATTCAGAATGTTTGAATGTTGCACCATTGGCGAAGTGATTATAAATGTCTCTTCCCACTGTGTTTAGCTGTGACTTGAGTCCACCTTGAGGGCGGTCAACAATCCAGTATTTACCCGCTGGTACAGGCCCCTCTTTGGGGATCATTCCACATGCCCCACGGTTACGGTAGGCACCATTACCAGAGAATGCTAAAAACGTGCCTATACCAGGAAACGATAACGGGGAGTAGTACGCATCATTAATTACGAACCTTCCATGTAGAGCCATAGATAACCCTTTTATCTATAATGATTTGTTGGCTTATCGTACTCCTACGCAATCGGACATAAGAAGGTTTTCTTCCGGGAGACCTCTGATTTTCAGACAATAGCCCGTTGGTGGTAAGACAACGTGTTAGGCCGTTAGGCGGTAACATCAGAGGTGTGTCAGGAAGCGGAATTTATCAAGTTGACCATGTACCATAAGGGGCGAGACCGAACCGCTGGCAGCGTAAGTATCCCGGCAAAAACGAACCATTCACTTTTAGAGATCTTCCGGCATACTGATTATGTCCGCCTGAGGAGCTCGCCTTGCGTAAAGCCCGATTCACTGAGCACCAGATCATTGCCGTTCTGAAGTCCGTCGAAGCCGGACGTGCCGTTAAGGATATCTGCCGCGAAGCCTGTGTCTTTGAAGCCAGCTATCTGACGGCACAATTTGCCAAGAGTTACGCTAGGCCTGCAGGACGTTATCGCTGAGCAGCGAGGATTTATTTTTACCAGCCCCCGGGTGATGGACCAGTGATCCAGTCACTGACTGAGCTGGTAGAGCGCTATCCGCGCTACGGTTTTAGAAGTTGTTTCAGCTGCTGCGCAGGCGGGGCAATACCTGGAACCATAAACGCGTTCACCTGCTTTACACTGAATATAAATACAGCGGTTTGGTGTGGGGAAATTTGAAATTTGCGAGGGCATTCAGGAAATGAAATCAGACGAATTAAAACAAGACACTAATGCAGGGTTTTGGTTCTAAATCACTGGAAGGCCTTTCGAGAAGAGAAAGTACAACGAAGCACTCTTTTTTGTTTAGAGCTGCTGAAGGATGTTTTTTTTCTTCTCCGAGTCCAACTTCGGCCAAAGACGGACTAAAGAGGCCAGTTCATCATCTTCTGTGTAGAAGTATGCTACAGGCACTTCGAGAACTTTAGCGAGATGCCGGACGACTTCAATGCTTGCCTGATGAACCCCTTTCTCGTAGCGGTTGATACGCGCGCTCGCTGCAAACTCATCTATGCCAGCCAAAATACCCAAGTTTTTTTGCGATAACGCCATGTCTAAGCGCACCTCTTTGAGGCGTCGACTGAAGAGCTGATTGTGGGAACTAGATGTTTTCATAACTACGATAATCGTAGTTAATGCCCAAGGAAGATACTACGTTTTACGTAGTGCAAACACTAAAATGATTTTTACGTAAGGATTTCACAAATTCTCGAGCGCTATCGCAAAACTACGTAAAACGTAGTTTTTTGATTTCAAAGAAGCTACGAATAACGTAGTGTCTGGTACAGTCATCTTTTCCCAAGGGGGATATGAAGAATGGTTTGGTACAAAGCATGTGTTTTAGCGGCTCTCAAAAGGAAGGAGGTTTCGCTCGCCACCTTAGGTGTCAGGTCCTACACAACGATTACCCCTCTGGGGAGAGCGTGGCACAAAGTAAACTTCTTCCATGCCAGGACAATTGGTATCAATCCAGAGCTCATACGGCCACGTTGTTACTCCAAATCTTTGGCTCAAGATTTACATTCAATAAGATTCAAGCACAGCAAAGAGTTACGTTAAATCATACGTAAATCTTTAACAATTCGTGTTTTAACATCATAAAAATTTCGTTCTCAGAAATTTTTTACGTAAAATGTAACGTAATAGCGTCTTTAAAACAGGGACTAGATCATGGCTAACTTCGATGCAGACTATTGCTACTCTTTCCCCGCTGTAAGGGGTGTCCAGGCTGGACGACCATTTTACATTGCCACTTGCCCTATGCGCATCATCCCTAAGATCTTTAGCTTTGATGAGTCAGACGTACCACCTGAGCTGCGCGCTCAGCGTATTTTGAACAAATCGCGCATTCCCGAAATGGTTCGTTATTTGCTCGAAAACCCAAAAGATTATGTTTTCTCTGCATTGACGGCATCCATTGCGGTCGATGTACAGTTTGACGAGTTCGAAAACTCGAACAATCTTGGTACGCTTCGCGTACCAATGGATGCTCAAATTCTTATCAATGACGGACAACATCGCCGTAAGGCTATCGAGGATGCCCTTTCTGAGCGTCCTGAATTAGGACAGGACAACATCCCCGTATTGTTCTTTGTTGATGAAGGCTTAAGGCGTAGTCAGCAGATGTTTGCAGACCTGAATAAATACGCCATCCGTCCCAGCCCATCACTATCCGCGCTTTATGATCATCGCGACGTAAGCTCAAACCTTGCACGCTATCTGGCCATGTCTATCGAGCCCTTTATTGGTCTTACTGAACTTGAGAAATCCAGTATCAGTTTGCTTTCCAATAAACTGTTCACGCTAAGCAGCATTAAACAGGCAACACGTGCCCTGCTTGGTAAAGACCCTAAAGTAGGTAGCGTTGAGGACAATACGCATATCGCTACGTTATACTGGCAGGCTATTTTCAAAGTCATGCCTGACTGGCAACTTGCTGCTCGCAAAGAAGTATCTCCAGCGCAGCTCCGCCAGGATTATGTGCATGCCCACGGTATCGGTTTGCAGGCTTTGGGTCTTCTGGGCCGTTCACTACTGGTTGAAGAACCTGAGCACTGGCAGGAAAAACTGACGAAGCTAAAAACCTTTGACTGGCGTAAAAGCAATCCCGAGATGATTAAGCGCGCAATGCAGCATGGCAAATTGAGCAAAACCGGCACCGCCATTCAGCTAACGTGCAACGCTTTAAAAATTGCGCTGTCTCTTCCCCTTTCTCCTGAAGAACAAGAGCTTGAAGCTCAGATGGTTGTATCATGAGTACATTAACTCAGGCCTATGATCTGGCCGACTATGAAGATTTCATAAACGAAGAGCAATTTGCTGGGCGTACTCTCGCTGATTTTGTCTCTGAAGTTCAGCGCGTCTACTGCGCAGATAAACGCCCTTGGGTGATTGGCTACAGTGGCGGTAAAGACTCGTCAGCAGTCATTACTCTTGTTTATCTGGCGTTGATGGGTCTTCCGCCGGAAATGCGTACGAAGGATGTGTTTGTTGTTTCCTCTGACACGCTCGTAGAGACGCCGGTTGTCGTAGATCTCATCAAAAAAACGATGCTCCAGATTGAAGCTGGCGCTAAGCGCGACGGCTTACCGATCACACAACATGCTGTAACCCCAAAAACCAACGAGACATTCTGGGTAAATCTGCTTGGTAAAGGCTATCCAGCGCCTACCCGTAGTTTCCGCTGGTGTACAGAACGCATGAAAATCAACCCGGTAAGTGACTTTATCAAAGATAAAGTCAGCCAGTTTGATGAAGTGATAGTTGTCCTCGGCTCACGTAGTAGCGAGAGTGCCTCCCGTGCGCAAGTCATCGCAAAGCACAAAATTGATGGCTCGCGCCTGGCCCGGCATACCACGCTGGCAAATGCGTTTATCTATACCCCTATTGATACCTGGGATGTAGAAGACGTCTGGAAACTGCTGCGCGGCGCGTTCCGCTATGCTCCTGAGGATATCGACGAATGGGAAAGCCCGTGGGGTGGAAATAACCGTCCTCTGTGGACGCTGTATATGGACTCTTCCGCACAGGGTGAGTGTCCCCTGGTGATCGACGAAAGTACCCCTTCTTGTGGCAACTCTCGCTTTGGCTGCTGGACCTGTACCGTAGTAACCAAAGATAAAGCGATGGAAAGTCTGATCAAAAATGGCGAAGAGTGGATGTCGCCATTGCTGAAATATCGTGATCTGCTGGCGTTTACCACCGATCCTGTGAATAAAGATACCTATCGCAACTATAAACGCCGCACCGGTAAGGTGAGCTATCAGTACGCTAAAGACGGTGAAGATCGCAGTGCAGAGCGCAAGCATGTTCCTGGCCCCTACTGGCTTAAATACCGCCAGCAGTGGTTAAAAGACTTACTGGAAATTGAGCGTGATTTAAACGCCCAAGGCCACACGATTACGTTAATTACCCAGCCAGAGCTACACGCTATCCGCCAGGAGTGGTTAAAAGATCCTAATGAGCCAGACTGGCACGACACGTTGCCGGGTATTTACCGCGAGGTATATCAGCAGGATCTGAACTGGGTGGTTGACGATCAATCGCGCTTTGATGCCAGCGATGCTGATTTGCTGATACAGATAACGCAAGGGTTTGACGTAGTACCTGAAATGGTAATGAAACTGATTGAGCTGGAAACCTCGATGGAAGGGTTAAGTCGTCGTCAGGGTATTTTTGACAAGCTTGGCACAATTTTGAAGCAGGACTGGGGTAGCCTGGAAGAGATCCAGCAGCAACAGGCAACGCTGCAAAAACGCAACGATCGGGATATTCATCAGGACGAGGTGGATAAGCTAGAAGCTGAACTCCAGACTTTACAGCGCAGAATTATCGATGCAGGCGAATCGTCTGTGCTTATCGATGAGGAAAATGAACGTGCTCATTAAGCAACTAGTATTACATAATTTTCGCGTATTTTGCGGCACTCACACTATCGATCTGGCTCCCAGAAAGCGTCCGCATGAAGTAAACCCTCGCCCGATTGTTCTATTTGGTGGTTTAAATGGTGCAGGGAAAACATCTATTTTGTCGGCAATTCGACTGGCACTGTATGGGCGTTTAGCGTTTGGCTCGGCAATGCAGCAGCAGGAGTATGTTGAACAACTCGGAGCGCTGGTGCACAACGGGACGTATACAGCAGAGCGTCCTGATGAGGCCGCAGTAGAACTGACCTTTACCTACAACCAAAACGGCCATGAGACTGAATTCACCGTCACGCGTAGCTGGAAGAAAGGAAAGAAAGATCGTCTCTCTTTGCAGCAGGATGGACAACCGCGTAGTGAACTCAGTTATGACCAGTGCCAAGGGTTTTTGAATGAATTAATTCCTCACGGTGTTGCCGATCTTTTCTTTTTTGATGGAGAGAAGATAGCAGAGTTGGCGGAAGATGAATCCGGCAATATTCTGCGTACAGCGGTGCGTCGTTTGTTGGGACTGGATCTGATCGCCAGACTGCAAAATGATCTGATGATTTTTGTCAAACGTCAGCAAACCGCGCAGTTGGGTGGCTCACAGCAACAGCAGGTCGAAGCGCTTGAGACAAAGATTAAAACGCTCGCCAGTCAGGCAGAGAAATTGCTGGAAGAGGCCGATTTCGTCAACTCGCGGATTGAATTTTTATCCCAAGACATTATTCGCCATGAGGGATTGTTAAATGCACAGGGCGGCGCATTTGCCCAGACCAAAGCACAGGAAAAACAGAAAGTTGAAACGCTGTTAAAAGAAAAAGAGCGTCTGGAAAAAGCGTTACGACAGGAATGCGATGGATCGTTGCCCTATGCCTTAGCGCCTAATATGTTGTCGCGGTTGCTGGAAAAAATTGCCAATGAAGCACAGATCAAGCAGGCGAGAATTTTTGAGACGGAATTAAATCAATTTTTAACGCAACTCAAAAATGATATCGCGTTCCGTTCCAGCAGCGAGAGTAGTACCAGAGCCATTGCTACCGAAGCGATAACTAATAATTTGGACGCATATATGGCAGCCAAACCAAAAGGTGATTTGCTGTTTGATATTTCTGAACGTGAAGCCGGTATGCTCCAGCAATCAATTGAGCAGGACAGCACAAAAGCTTGGCAACGTTTTGATATGTACCGCCATCAATTAGCGGATATTGAACAACAACTGGAGCAGGCCGCTGCTAACATTGCTCGCGCCCCAGAAGACGAGCAGTTAATGGATCTCTTTGCAGCATTACGCGATCTCGATCATAAGCGTGAAAAACAGCGGCAAAAATATCGCTCGTTGCTGGAAGAGGCTAAACGGACGAAACAGCAGCAACTGGATTGTGTTCGTCAGGTACAGAAAGCACATGACATCACCCGTAGCCAACATGGTCTTAGCAGTGCGTTTAAAAATGCGCAGGAAACCATTAACCTGCTCGATTACTACAGCGATGTGTTAACGCAGGCGCGAGTGAAAAAGTTATCTACTAACTTTGAAATTGCCTACCACAAGCTGGCTCGTAAAGAGGATTTACAGCTTAATGCGCATATAAACCCACAGACATTTGATGTTGAACTGGTGGATGAAAAGGGTTCGGTGATTAATCGTAAGCTGCTCTCTGCGGGTGAAAAGCAGATTTATGCGATCGCTATTCTTGAGGCGCTGGCAAAAACCTCTGGGCGTGACTTCCCGGTGATTATTGATACTCCATTAGGACGTCTGGATTCTCAGCACCGGGATAAGTTGATTAATCATTATTTCCCAGAGGCCAGCCATCAGGTTGTTCTGCTATCCACCGATACTGAAGTGGACGAGCGTTATTTCGTCGATCGACTGCGTGATGATATTTCTCATGCTTATGAGATTGTATTTAATGCGCATACCAAATCATCTGCACTGAAACCTGGCTATTTCTGGGAATTAACTAAGGAGGCGATCTGATGCTCCCGAATCGAATGATGCTTAGTCGTCAGACTGAAGACCAGCTTAAAAAGCTAAAGGGATATACGGGAATTACACCCAATGTCGCGGCTCGACTGGCATTTTTCCGCTCGGTGGAGAGTGAGTTTCGCTATTCGCCTGAGCGCGATAGTAAGAAGCTGGATGGTTCGCTGGTATTGGATAAAATTACGTGGCTGGGGGAAACGCTGCAAGCTACAGAACTGGTGTTGAAGATGCTTTATCCTCAACTAGAACACAAAGCGATGATTAAGGCGTGGGCGGCGCATGTCGAGGACGGAGTTGCGGCATTAAGGAACTATCGGAACTTAAATCAGTTTACAATGAATCTACTGTAACCTTAAAGTGCTGAAAAGGAAGCAACCTCAAGGAAAGCGTAAGCCCTACTATTAAACATACAAATTACAGTGATAATCTCCGTTTATATGGAGATTATCACAATAATTATGCATTATTAAATCAAATATTTTGGCATATTACATCATTAATACCTTTTTATAATCTTCAAAATCTTTATGCTCGGAAAAAACCTCAATTGATTTAAATCCAGTTTTAATAAGAATAATATTTTTAATTCTTGTCGCACCTATTCCCGACGCGGTAAAAAACACATCAGAGAAATCAACATCCAATATAGATGAGACTCTATTTTTTAATTCTTTTAATTCAAAATCATTAGTAACAGATAAGTACTCTCTTAAAAAATCAAACTGGGCCTGGAAACCTACTGTCTTTAATAGATAGCTATTTTTACTCTGTTTAGTCCATACTGCAGAATCCATAATATCAAAAAACATAAAAATCACATTTTCAATAAACTCATCTTGTGATGAAATATAAAATGGTCTGAGAGGTCTAGTTGTACCATTACTTACCAAGGCCTTTCGCCCATCTTTATTTTTATAATTTAATAGCTCATCTCGATCAAGTTTTGGATTCCCTGTAATTAACTTCATTATACCATCGACAATTGTTGACAGTGATACCAACGGTCTACCTGTACTTTCTGTATCAATATCGCTGGGTGCGCCTAGACGTATTTTATTCTCTAAAGGTTTCGAAAACTTATTTAACTTCCGAGTAATAAATACCGCTAACTTCTCAGGAGACCAAAGTTCCTTCGGTTCATCATCCACTCGAAAACCAAAAAGATCATATGCTAAACTTTTGTCAACTTTCTTTTGATTTATATTAATTGTTGCAAATATATATGCTTGATATGGCGCCGGTAAATCTATGAATACCGAGCATAATAAATCCATACTCTTTCTTTCTGAAAACTCAAAGCCAGATAATCGATGTTGACCATCAATGATGGTAGCTATTTTTAACTCATCAGATGGCATCACTAGAGTATAATGTCCATTTTCTTCCTCGACTCGCCAACGAATATTGGGATCCTCTATTAAGTTACCATTCTGGTCAAAATTTGCACCTAATATGATTGAATTTGGAAAAGTAGACTCTACGCTATCAATATACTTACCAATTAATCTACTTCTTTTCTCATCTAACTCTCTTTGGTTTCCTTTCATAAAAGAAAATAAACCATCTGACCCATTTTTTACACTATATTGTGCTCTTGAACTAAATGAAACCTTTGATAAAACTTCCGAGCTTATAGAAACGGCATAAAAAATACCAATGGGCTGCTCAATTTTAATTGCTGGCAATCTAATTTGGTTACTCAAAGTCACCCCCTAACATCCCATTTGTACTTTCAGAATCATATCTCGACGAATTGACATGATGAATGAACCATAAAATTATCGTAGCCCCTAAGGAGATATTCACCCAATTTAGGAATAAAAATATGTTTCCACCATGACTTTTCACTCCCTTAATATACGTCAAGACCAATACTATTGTAAGGCCTAAGACAATTAGCTTAGTAATTTCTGGCATTTTTCTATCATCAGAGTCAGACATAAAAATCCTAGCCTCTAAAATGACGCATAAGGTTGCTATTCCGAAAGTCAATGCGTTTATTGGGTCAAAAAGAAGAGCATTATCAGATAATTCAAGAGCATAAGGGACCCAAAGGCCCATGCTGCCGATAAAAAAGTAGAGAAATAATTCTCTCCAAAATTCAAATTTCTTGACGGCACGCTTGGCTCTAGCTTTGAAATTATAGCAATAAGACTCACTTGCAACAGTTACTTTATTTTGAGTATCCAAATCCCCTCCCATAATTTAGACCAATTCCCAAAATGCTTTATCTCGCATTTTTTTAACGTTCTTGTCCCCATCCACATACAAACTAAAATGCTTCTCAAGCTGTCGAATCTGACCCATCAAAGACTCCTGCTCACCTTTATCATCAACGTTAAATACCGCCTTGATATCCGCATTTCTAATTTCAGAAACACGGTGGATTACCCACGTTAAAATATAGGAGGCATAATTATTTTCTCCGGTCTTAAAGTGAGTGATCTCCTGCGTTGACAGGATCGCACCAACACCATACTCACGGCCTTCTTTAAGGATCTTACGCAGGCTGGAAAAATCCTGACGCATAAAGTTATCGGCTTCGTCCACCAGAATCATTTTGGTGAGCTGACGATAATCCCCCCGCACCACCGGTTTACCGCGCTTTTGCATCTGAGCGTAAAACAGATCCAGCGTAAGTGCGACTACCAGGTTTTGTACTTCTGGCGGGTAACCAGCCAGTTCGATCACGGTGACGCCGTCAATCAATTCGTACAAGCTGGTCATCTTCTCCGGGATAGTCTCGAATATCTTGTAACGCGCCAGTTTAGAAAGTGCTGCGTAAAGCGAATCTTCTTCAACCTTCTCCTGATCGAGGAAGCGCTGCCATACATCTTCAATCGTCGGCGCAGTTCTTGACCATGTTGTCGGATCTTCCGGCGAAATACCTGCCGCTTCGTAGCATTCTAAAATTAGATTTTCTAATTTGAGCTGCTGCTTATGTCCCAGCCCATAAGCTTTCGCCATCGTTTCCGATAGTCCACCTGCAGTATGGATTGGTAGCATTGGCGTATCGCCAAACAGTGATAAGGGGTTGTAAGGCAGTTTAAATAACTTGTACTTTTTGGCACCCGTTGCACCAAGAAAAGCCTCATCCACATAGTCTGATTTGTAGTCGAAGATCAGCAAACCAATAGGTTTGCCATCAACGTTACAAGACTGATTACGCATCAACTGTGTGACCAGCGATTTAGTAAACTGGGTTTTACCGGTGCCCATCGTTCCAATAATGCCGGTATTGGTATTCATAAACTTCGCGGTGTTGGTTGGCTCCCAATGTAACGGGCTCTGACGCGCAGCATCATGACCAAACAGGATCTGTAATGGCGCATCGCTAATATCAGAAGTCGCCACCGGTACAGTAGGCTGTAACGACTCCGGTTCCGAAATGGGCCATGCAGTAGCCGGCGTTGTGACTTCTACCACGACTTTGGATTGTGACGGAGTGGCATCACTCTCTGGCTTAAGACGATATTTTTCCGGCACCCGATAACGTTCTGCCAGCGGTGGTTCATTCCCCTGCGCAGAAATTAGCGAAGGCAGCAGTGAATAAGGGATTTCAATCTGTAAGATATTATCCGCTGTCTCTTTATAGGAGAGATCGAAGCAGGTTGCGCTATCCACATGCGCCACGACGAAGCCGTCCGCATAGTCGGTCAACTCACCTAACTGATAGTCGCCCGTTAACCACCATTCGCGTCGATCCAGCAAGGGAGACAGTTTGTTGCTGTCCAGCACCCCGTACAGACGTAGTTTCTCCACCTGCATCAACACCTGACGTATAAAGAGCGCCCGATACAGCTGTGATGCCAGCGTTTGTGGTTCCAGAATATCCTGCTGTAAATAACGTTTCAGCTCACGAGCCTGTTGACCCGCATAGCTGTAGTCAGGTCGCGCCCCGGTTTTAACTTCCAGAGGCAACAGATAGAGGCGGTCTTCTTTGCATCCCACAAAGAGCACATCATCAGAGATCGCACCTTTACGATAACCCTGTAAATTTCTTGATAAATCACTCTCTTTCATTTTCAGCCCGACATTGCCGGACACGCGGATCATTTCGGCTACTGATAACGGAATCCAGCAAATATCGGACTGATGCAACATAGATTGCACAAATTTGTACGCACCTATAATGCCATGCTTCTCTTTACGCTCTCTTTCACTGGAACGTAGCATTTTCAGCAGCCATTCACCGTTAAAGGCATTAAATTCAGCCAATAGATGCTGACTATCAACAGCAGGTTGCCCTGACTGGCTTCCGGTCTGGAGCAACCGCAGGAACAAATCAACCTGCTTCGTGACAGTGACGGCATCGTAGCCCGCGCAACTGGTGTACTGGTCAGAATAGTGGATAAGCACCACATCTTTCTGACTGGTAAAAAAGTCGAGGGTGACTTTAGGATCAATGATGGTGGTCCAGAGCGCGCTATTGTATGAGTAATTGAGTAGCTGTTTAAAATTGCCACTCACGGCCAGTCCGATCCCTTGTCCATGATACTGGCTGTTGCTTTGACGTGCGGGTTGCCACAGGCAGCCGATTAGTCGGGCAAGACGCAGGGCGCTGTAGGACTCAGTATCCACATCACGCAGTCCAAACGCGGTAAAGTAAGCATCCCCCTGCGTTTCGGCTCCTTCCCCAGCGATCAACCCATGACACAATACCCCGCTAGACGCATCTTCAATGCGGATCTGGCGGCAATCCACAGGTGCTGTATTGGTGAAAAATGCCAGATGTGCATAGGACAGCTTGTCGCTTTCTGACGGCAGGACAAACTTGCTGAACGTTAACCTGCTACGCAGCAGGTCAATCAGCATATCAGCTCCCGCCCGCCATACGCCGCTGTTCAGATCGAGATCGTTTTTAAGCTGCTCATAGCTGCCACTTTCTGCAAAGTGATCGAACATATTGGGCAGCAAACGTTCATCGTAGCAGTTCACATGAACCGAAATAGCATGCTCTTTTTCTTGCTTAAAATATTCTACTAATCCCAGAAACAGTTCTTTGGCGTTCCCTTGATTAATGGCATTGATAATCAACGCACTGTTTTCAGCGCTCTGGAACAACCGGGCATAAGCGTCTGTGAACTCATTGAGTTTGTCTTTTACCAAACGTTTAACGTAGTCATGGCTGACCTGCCGCTGAGGAACCGCATCAATCCAGAAGCGGTTTTCCTCCACCGGCTGTAGTTGCGCATATTCATGCTCACTGTGGTAAACAAACGGCATTAACCCGGAAACCATCAAGCGATCAAGAGTGATCGGCGGTAGTGCGGCAAATGAAGCCGAATCGTTCTGTTCCGACTCCGCAACGATTGTTTCTGCCAGTTGTAGATGGTAGGCCAGCACTAATGGGTGCAGTGGTGAGAGACGCTCATGACTATCATTGCGGCAAATCCCCAGATGCAGCAGACGTTTCTCGTGCGCCGTCAGCGCTCTGCTCAGGCCAATTTGCTGGAGTGACCGTTCAAACGTAGTAACAATGTAGCTGACCAGTGTGCGATATTCCGCTGACCACGACACCAGACTCGGTAGGGTGTTACGACGATGATAGTAGGCAAATAACTGCTCATAGGCGTTATGGAGATCGGGGTAACTAGTAAGAAGTTCATCCAGCGCAAACTCACTATCGTCACTTCCCTTACCCAGCAGACGTTGTTCAATTAATGAGGCTTCCAGTATCAGCAACTGCTGGCGTACACCGACGACCTTGTGTTCAGTATTATCGAGTATGATGCGCCCTTTTAGACGGTTCCAGGTTGCATTGCCCTCTTCTTTGAACAATTTATTGAAACGACTTTGGTCAAAAAGCAACGGCAACGTTAGCCCTTCTTCTGCTCCCGGCCCCTCGATATTAAACGACAGACGGGAATCACCGGAAACGAGCGCAAACTGAACCAGGTCACTTTTATTTGCCAGCGTCTCAAAATTCACATGAGCATAATGCTGGCAGTCGATATCTTCACTCTCGTCATCCAACGTACAGATCAAGTTGCCAGACTCGGCAATACGCAGAGTGTTATCTTCCAGTTGCAGGGTTATTTGGTCTTTACCTGGCTCAATGCGGTAACAGTGCTGGATATCGTTAAGCCAGAATTGTCCCTGCTCGACCAACAACAGGCGAAATTTATACTCTTCAGCTGAATTATTGCGGTTGGTCAGCTCGAGACTAAAGAAGCAAGGATGCCCGCCAAAAGGCACCGATGCCATAATGCGGGAAGTCTTGCCTCCCGCTCGGCTAGTGCGCCAGAAAGGTGCATTCTTTAACTGCCGATTATGGGCAATCTTTATCTGGTTATCCTGAAGATCATTACCCTGAAAACTGAACTCCAGCTCAGCCTTTGATTGCCCTGGCTGCACCTGCACCAGCAGGCTGATGTCTCGTTTGCCTGCCTTACTGGCGCTTTTCGCCCGTTGCCAAACCTCGCCGTTTTCGACGGAGACGTTCTCTAGCACCAGTTTTTGTTCACTATTCTGTTCTTTCTCCTTCCTGTAGTCGGAGAAATCGAGCTCACGCCAGTCATCTTTATCGTAAAAATGCTCCTGAATGAATTTTGAACTAAATTCAGGCAGCACATTCTCCAGCTGTCCACTGTAGCGTTCAACACTATCTTCTATCTGGCGATATAATTTCCGGTTTTCATTCAGTCGGGTGCGTAGCTGCTTCTGGCTATAGTTCAGTAGTTCATCATCTTTAAACAGATGAAGCTCGGAGAAATCCAGATTGCCATCATCCAGCAAGCGATACAGCGAAGAGAAACCAAATACGGTCGCCCCTTCATCCAGTACCGTCGCCAGTTGATCCTCCAGCAAACAACGGGACAATTCCGAACGGTTACTACCAGTGGTAATAAGCTTTTCCAGTTGATGACTGAAAGTTTGTGGGTACCAAATAGCATCCGGTGCAGCTACGTCTTTTGTGCTGTTAATCAGGGTATCGAGCATACTGTTGTGAATAATCAACAGCGCTGTTTGGGCAAAAATGCAGCTGCGCCCTGCAACTTCATCGCGCAAATGAGAAATGTAGTTTTCTGTGAATGCTGGGGCCTCGGCTCCGTGCAGTACAGGAATAAGCTGAACACCATTGCAGGGGAGGCAATCAATATATTGCCCTGGCGCAATTTCCAACTGATTGCCGTCCGCCAGAGAGACGAATGCTTCCCAGAGTTTTAGGGCATTATCGGGATCGGGAGATTTGAACTGGTAGCGCTCCCCGGGCTGAATGATGCCACCTACCCATTCAATAAAGGTTTCTGCCAGATAGGTTTCATACTGTTTTACGGACATATACGGCGTCTCCACTATCACTCATTCGCTCTACATTTCCCATGCGTTCATAAAACGCCACCAGCGTTTGCGCCGACTGGTTGTCCAAATAAAAACCGCGCTGTTCAAAACCACGCAGCAGTTCATGCAAGCGGAGTTTGTCATTTATGCCCACAGTGAGATTAGTCAGTAACAGAAGACGATCCTGATTCAGCACCAGCACTTTCCCTGCCCGACCACGGACCTGAATGAAGTCAGTGCAAATCTGGCTTTCCAGCTCCTTAATGTAGTTCTTATTTATATCCGCGCGGTTAGTTTTTTTATCCTGGAATTGCTCTATGGCAACGGATAATAGCTGTTTGAAAGCACTTTCCAGGTTTGTTGCGCGGTCACGAGCAGGAAGATCTCGTTCTTCCTTACTAATAAATTTCTGTATGTAATCATTAATCTCATCTAACACCTGATTTGGGTGACCTGAATAATTCAAACAATCCTGATATACCTGCCAGAGAGGGCGTTTTTTCTCTCCTTTTACCTGCAACACCTCCAGCGCGGAAAGTATCGGAAACAGTTTTTCGCTCTGGCTGGCGAACAGCTTATAGCCATAACGTTTCACCTTTTCACGTTCGGAGCTGGCTTTTTCGCTATCAAGAATAAAAAAAAGTGATTTGCTTTGTGGTTCGCCGTCCTGCCAGTTGTCCAGGTTGAGCGCCAGTTGAGCGCACCAGCTAAAGGCGTACAAACGTAGGGTGTTGGTCAATTCCTGTAAAAGGTATTGTGGGTGCTCCGCCAAAAACGCCAGATCGGACTGAAAACACGTTACCATATACGGAAGATACGGTTGCTCTTCAGCAAACGGTCCTTTCCCCAACAGCTTTATTTTTTCATTGAGCTTATTCAGCATTTGCTGCTCGATGAAGTTCAGTCTGTCCTGTATGGGATAACGAAGGCTGAAATCTCCCATCAAATGGGCAAACAGCGTACCAAGTCGTTTATCTGCCGTTGAACCCGCACTTATTTTTTCACCATTAAACTGGGCGTGGAACAGTAAAAAAAGTGGGGAGACACGGAAAATATCCTGACTGGAAAAATACATCCGTTCCAGCACGGACCAGAATGCAGGCTCATCAAGCAATTCCTGGAGATGTATTTTACAATCTTCACGGAATTGTTCGGGATCGTAAGCTTCGATTTTGCGTTTCAGGGCGTAGCTAAGGACCAGACCGGTGACGAATTGCCAGCTAATATCGTTATTTTTATTGCGCACAGGCAGGTAACTATCCAGTTGATTGTTACCCACTTTTAACTCGTTTGCGATAGGGTACATTCTGCTAACCCTCCATACCACTAATAGTGATCATATCGTCATCCGCCTTTGCACGATAAACCCGTTGTCTGCCATCATAAAATTTGATTTCGCTGCTGGATTTTGCCTGCTCCGCGATCAACTCAACAATTTCATCCAGTAACACGATGGCATTTTTATCGTATTTATTCGGACGATAGCCATTATTCAACTTGTCCAATAACTCGAACAAATTAAGTCCGATATGGATATGCGGCAGTGGATTTCGCCCCACCTTTAAATAGACATCGAAGCCAGTTGGGTGAGCCGTATGTTTATTACGGATAGCATCCCAATCAGGCTTCACCTCAACCGGTGCGGTTATTTTTACCCCACCAAACTCTCCCAAGAAGAACTCTTCTTTTTGCATACTTAATTCAGGTGCTTTGCGGTTAGCATAGCGCTGGATACCCGCGATAAGCTCAAAAGCATAGAAGCGATTCAGTGATCTTTTTTGCTCCGGATCTGCTGTGTAATTTCTATGCAAATGCCAGATTTCTGAGTAACGTTCAAATAACGATTCGTTAAAGAACGCGGAAAATTTCCGATGATAATCATTTCCCAACGACTCGTGCTGCAACAGCCAGAAAAGCCGGATCAAGGAGGTTGCATCACCGGGCTTAACGTTCTGGCGATCAAACTTAATGTGCAACGGCTCAAGTGCGGCTAAAAAATTATCGAGATCAGCGTCACCCAATCCCAGCTCATAGCGCAAAACAAACTGATCAAGTTCATAGGTGTGCAATCTGGCGGGATCAAAATCAGAAACTTTTTTAATCAGATCATTTTCTGCACCGATGAAGAGGTTATCAAATAAGTAGCCAGGCCCCATCAACAGATGATGCAGAAAGTCCAGCAGCGTTCGGGTCGTAACAAACTGGTCTTTAATCAACCGCGCTTTAAAGAGCTGCGTAATTAATACATTCTGCACGCCAGGCATGCAAAGCAATTTAAAGTTTGCGACCTCTTTTAGATCTGGATTAATTGACTCATCGCGCCGAAAGATAAACTGAAATAAATTATTATCATCGTCACGAGTTAAGTTATCTAATAAGGTTTTAATAAATGATGAATAGTTTTTATTTTCGTTAAACTGGAATTTAGGATAGTGTTCAAAATCAAAAAAAGAACAATTCTCGTTATGGTAAGGACGGCTTGCATCCTGCTGCCCTGATAAAAATGAGTCAATTGCAGATCGGATCACCTTATGGCATTCAGCGCCTTCTCGGGCAAAGTTAGCAAGCATTCCGGTGTTGATGCCAATGAGTAATGGAGATGACTGCTGATGATGCTTAGCAAATAACTCATTCAAAGCATCAATGGCTGATTGTCGAGGAGCAAAGCTATGAGTGGCATCCAGATGGAAAATAAATCGCCGCTGATAACGAGGATCTGACTGACAACGGGTTAAAATTTCGGCCTTTCCGTCCCCGCTACTACCACACAAAAAAATGATTTCACCGGGTTTAGCAACATCCAGATAGCGTTGTAATTCGGTTTCAATCTCTTGTTTAACAAAGAGTTGTTCCTTTAACTGATCGAACTCATCCTTCTGACGGTGTGTCACGGTGGTGACGGAAAACGAAGATGACTTCGCAAGTACACCCAACGCTTTACGTAATGTGATTGCGCTCATGAGTTCATGTTCTCTAAAGTAAGAATTCACCTATTGTATAAAAGCTAACCCATGATATCTATAGGCTCTTAGACACAATCTTTACTTGTGCTTTCAACATCGTATCTTTACCTTGTCTTTGTGTCTCAAACGTCCACGTCGTAACAAATCGGCACAGCGCTGACAACCCCAGCCTTAGGGGTTGTATCCGAATAATAACTGGGACATGGATTTTGTATCTGACGCATTATTTGACAGGCGTCGGTTACGCCTGCTGACGGTAATTGATCTCTACACGCGTGAATGTCTGGGGATCTGCGTAGGCCAGAATCTGCTCTCAACTGAGGTTGCGGAGATGCTTAACAGTATTCGTACAGACGTCCTTTACCACAGTTGCTAAAAACCGATAACGGCTCTGATTTTTCAGGAAAAATGCTGGACATGTGGGTGTATGAATGAGGGATCCGTATAGACTTCTCGCGCCCGGGAACCCCCAACGGACAATGCGACGGTGGAGTCGTTCAACGGCAGGCTGCGGCAGGAGTGCCTGAATGAAAACTGGTTCATGTCGCTGGAAGATGTCCGGTGCGAAAACGAGACCTGGCGCATACACTATAACCAGAGACGTCCCCATTCTGCCCTGGGCTGGATGACGCCGTCAGAATTTGCTGAGAAATCTGCCGGTTGCCAGAATATGCAGCCAGACTGAAGCCAGATATTCCTGATTATGAATGGATCACATACGGGGAGCGGGTCACAACCGACATTACTAACTGGAGGTAGTATCTAATCCTAGGGGCCGGTCAATAGAACTTATAAAAAAGCCAAATTATCAAGCAATTACAGATTCGCAACACATTGATTAGGGTTGAACAGCTATGGTGGAGGGATACCAGATTAGAATAAACCACTATCAGATATCGATTATAAAGAAAACATCATGTCACTCCTGTAATTAGGCTCATTCAAGCTATACGATCAATCGCGTAATTTAAAAATTTATTATGAGGCATTTGTATGGAAATAGGATCAGTAAGTGATTGGGTTAGTGCGGCTGCCAATATTATCATGGCTGGTTGTGCTGCTTATGCTGCGAAAAACGCTAAGGAATGGATTACCCAAAGACATTATGATGAAACTCGTGTTTTTATGAAAATAATGACAGATGTTGATACTAATTTATGTAGATACATTTCTTCCTCTGATGGAGGCAATCTTGAGTTTGCTTTATCCCTTCGCTATTTTTTCCCAGCAGATGAACAAATCAATATAATTGGGCTAACCCTATCTGAGAATAAAAAAACAGAACTTCTAAATGAGTATATTAAGTTCCGTGAAAACAAAATTAAAAGCTGGATAGAGGCAAGAGATTACGCCCACAATCCCGAACATATTTATAAAACACAGCCAGATTTTTATAACTATCTAAAAAATATAAAATAATAAAAATGGATGTTTCTTTGAAACATCCATTGATACTTCAGCCCATTCGACCAATTTAATTCTGACCATTTTTCTTTTGTCTTTGAAGTATTTCTTCTAATTTTCCACATTCTTTAGGTAAAGGGATCATTTTTGCAAAATATATACAGAACAGAAACATAAAAATAGCACAAAAATAGAGGGAGCAATGTCCCCAAATTGGGATTTGATTCTTCCTATATATAGAAAGAAAAACTGACATGCTAGCTAAAAATAAAAACTGCAAAGAAAAAAAGCCATATAATAAATTTTCAATTATATATGACACTCCCTTTTTAAAAACAAGTTGTTGTTCTTCTATAACTAAAAATGATCTGAATTTTTTAAAAAAATCCAATTGAATGTTTTTTTGATTTTGCATGAGAATTTTCCATATTATTCCCTGTCTGGCAACATCAGATATTCCTGTAAGTCTAAAAGTGATTATTCTTTTAATCTCGTTATTAACTCCAGTTCGGATCTCCTTAGGCAGATTATTATCCACTAAGATACGTTGCAGTTCATTTAGTTTAGAGTTTTTCACATCCTGAAAAAAAGAAATTATTTCTTTTAACTTCCATACCAGTAGCGCCAACGGCCCTGCGATAATAATGAATATAATAACATGAATTAACTCAAGACTTCCCTTTGATACGGCCTCTTTAAACCATTCATTTACTAGTTCCATCATAACCATACTATAGTTCCTTATTAAAATAAGTATAAATGTATAATATATTTGTGGTATTCAAAACTCATCTCTTGATCTGACTTAGAAAACCTTTTTCTAGTGAATGCATATAGCATTCAGGTCTTTTATGTAAGGGATTGACAAAAAGAATGATTGAAAAAAGCTAAACTTAATATAAAAACTGAGATTCGGCCATTTCTTCATGCTCAAAAACTCAATTTTTTTACAACAGACTAAATACAAAAGATTTTACAGCAATCACTTCCGTTTTTTTACGAGAAAAGAAACAAAAAAAGCCGCCCTTAAGCGACTTTGATTTGCATCTTTTGGTGCCGAAGGCCGGACTCGAACCGGCACGTATTTCTACGGTTGATTTTGAATCAACTGCGTCTACCGATTTCGCCACTTCGGCACTGAAGGGGATGCGGAAACGTTGTGGATTATACCTGTCGCGCGCCGCCATGCAAGCGACGACGCGCTAAACCCGCGCTAAGTGCCCAAAAAACCAGCGCCCTTCGTCAGTCCAGCTCAGACACCGCCAGCCGAATCACCCTCGCGGCCTTCTGCTCCGGCAGCGCCAGCACCTTCGCCCACATCTCCTGCACCATATCACAGGAGAGCTTCTCTTTGCCCACCGCCTTCTCGGGCGTCTGCAGCAGCTGGATGTCCTCGCCGTACTTATCGGCAAGTTCTTTCATAATCGGCCGCACATCCTCGACGGCCGCCTCGCGCTCGGCCGGAGTCACGGTGTGGCGGTTTTTGCCGTAGGCCGCGCGCATCATGTCGGCATCGGCCTGCATGCGCCGAGCCATCAGGTCTTTATCCAGCATGCGCATCGGGTTGATGCCGCCCTTCACCATCGGGTAGAGGAAGCGGAAGCAGGCGTCGTCGCTCACCTTCTGGATGGCGGCGGTCTGCTCCATATTGATGGTCATGTAGTTCACCACGTTGGCGTCCGGGGCGTTTTGCAGGCGCGACATCTGCAGATGCAGGATCTGCGGCTGGATGGTGTCGATAATCTGCTGCTCCGGCTCGCCCGCCTTTTGCAGGGCGCCCATCTGGTCGAGGATGCGCTGATGCAGCGCGGGCTCCTGCTCCTTAATCACCTGCCAGGCGGGCATCGCGTTAAGGGCGGAATCCATCTGCCGTTCCGGGGCGCGCTGCCTATCGAAAAACACCCAGAACGCCACGGCGGCGGCCGCGATGACGACAATCACAATACGGGTCCACGTTTTATTCATCTCGCATCCTTATCCTTGAGTTATGCCGGTTTACACCGGCACGCCGCTGTGGAAGCGAAACTCGTTGTCCGGTGTCGAGATAAGTGTGGCTTCAATTTCGCCAAAAAGCTGTATGCGCGGTGAGATATCGTCGTCGCTCACCTGCTGGGCCAGCGTCAGGTAGTCCTGATAATGGCGCGCTTCCGAGCGCAGCAGCGAGAGATAGAACTTCTGCAGGTCGTCGTCGAGGAACGGGGCCAGCGCGGCGAAGCGTTCGCAGGAGCGGGCTTCGATGTAGGCGCCGCAGATGAGCTTGTCGATCAGCGTCAGCGGTTCGTGGGTGCGCACTTCCTTCAGCATCCCTTTGGCGTAGCGGCTGGCGGTGATTTTCACGTATGGAATGTCGCGGGCCAGCATCGCCTCGCGCACCTGCCAGAAGTGGTGCAGCTCCTCTTTAATCAGCAGCACCATGCTGTCGATCAGCGCCTGTCCCCACGGGTCGTCGGTTTTGGGCATCACGCTTTTGCCAATCTGCTTGTGCAGGGCGATGAAGTCCGGCTCCGGGCCGTCGCGGAAGGTGAACTGTTCGTAGGGTTTGAGCCAGTCGAGCAGCGCGTCGGCACCGCTTTCGTCGGCGACGTATTTACGCACCAGCAGCAGCGCGGTCTGGGCGGCCTTGAGCTCGCACACCATGTGGTCGGTGAGCAGCAGCGGCAGGTTCGCCGGGTCGCGGGCTTTCTCAATCCATGCTTGCGGGGTCGGGCACTGGAGGAAGTTGAGTACGGGGGCGAGTATCTGCGGGTAATCCATGGTTCTGCCTTGAAAAAGCGGTGGCGCGCGCCACCGCCTGAAACGCTTAGTGACGCACGCCGTCGTCGTCTTCGTCGACGTAATCTTCCTCGTCGCCTTCTTCGCCGTCTTCACCGTTCGGATCTTCGAAGTAGGTTCCCCAGCCGTCGTATTCCACTTCAAACTTCTCGGCCAGGTTCATCAGCTGTTCGACCTGCGCGTCGATCAGCTCCGCCTTCAGCGCGCCTTCGCTCAGGATGTCGCAGCAGATGACAGTGTCGCCCTCTTCCACTTCCAGCTCTTCCGGCTCGCTTACTTCGTAACCCAGCTTGAAGGCTTCTACCGCCAGTTTTTCCAGCGCGTCGAAATCATCCGCAGAGAAATGGTGCTCGATGGTGTACAGCGCGTCCGGATCGCTACCGTCTTCCAGCAGTTCTTCAATAATCAGACGCGTCTCTTCGCGTTGCTCTTCCAGGTGTTCCGGGTTTGCCATGGCTCAATCCTCTTTAAAGTGCGGCAGATACTTCTATTTTCACACACGGACGGGTTTGCCTCCACCTTTGTTGGAAAGATTTGTGAAACGGGGTTGCAAATGAATAATTACACATATAAAGTGAATTTTAATTCAATAAGTGGCGTTCGCCATGTGAGGATAAAATGTCTGATCTGTATAAGAAACACTTTCTGAAATTGCTCGACTTTACCCCTGCACAGTTCACTTCTCTGCTGACCCTTGCCGCACAGCTCAAAGCCGATAAAAAAAATGGCAAGGAAGTACAAAAGCTTACCGGTAAAAACATCGCGCTCATCTTCGAAAAAGACTCAACCCGTACACGATGCTCTTTCGAAGTTGCCGCATTTGACCAGGGCGCGCGCGTTACCTATTTAGGGCCGAGCGGCAGCCAGATTGGGCATAAAGAGTCAATTAAGGACACCGCGCGCGTACTCGGGCGGATGTACGACGGCATTCAGTATCGCGGTCACGGCCAGGAAGTGGTTGAAACACTGGCGCAGTACGCGGGCGTGCCGGTGTGGAACGGGCTGACCAACGAGTTCCATCCGACGCAGCTGCTGGCGGATCTGCTGACCATGCAGGAGCACCTGCCGGGCAAGGCGTTTAACGAGATGACGCTGGTCTACGCGGGCGACGCGCGCAACAACATGGGCAACTCGATGCTGGAAGCGGCGGCGCTGACGGGGCTGGACCTGCGCCTGGTGGCCCCGAAAGCCTGCTGGCCGGAAGAGAGCCTGGTGGCGGAATGCAGCGCGCTGGCGGAGAAGCACGGCGGGAAGATCACGCTGACGGAAGACGTGGCGGCGGGCGTTAAGGGCGCGGACTTTATCTATACCGACGTCTGGGTGTCGATGGGCGAAGCCAAAGAGAAGTGGGCGGAGCGGATTGCGCTGCTGCGCGGGTATCAGGTGAACGCGCAGATGATGGCGCTGACCGGCAACCCGGACGTGAAGTTCCTGCACTGTCTGCCGGCTTTCCATGACGACCAGACCACGCTCGGCAAGCAGATGGCGAAGGAGTTCGACCTGCACGGCGGGATGGAAGTGACGGACGAGGTGTTTGAGTCGGCGGCGAGCATCGTGTTCGACCAGGCGGAAAACCGGATGCATACGATTAAGGCGGTGATGGTGGCGACGCTTGGGGAGTGATTGACTCCTCTGCGGTCTGGTGCCCTCACCCCGGCCCTCACCCACAGGGAGAGGGAGAAAAACCAGCATGTAGGCCCGTGCAAGCGAAGCGCCGCCGGGCGAATCAGGCAACGATGCGGCCTGATGCCCTCCCCCCGGCCCTCTCCCACAGGGAGAGGGAGAACACCCAGCCCGTAGGCCCGTGCAAGCGTAGCGCCGCCGGGCGAATCAGGCGACGATGCGGCCTGATGCCCTCTCCCACGGGGAGAGGGAGAACACCGGCTCCATTTCATTGATTTTTCACCCTGAAAAAGGTACGTTTTCGCCTTAATTCCAGCGTGGACATGCCAGCATTATGCCGATTATTCAGTCTGTTGAACGTGCGTTGCAGATCCTCGACCTGTTCAACGAGCAGGCCACCGAGCTTAAGATCACCGACATCAGCAAACTGATGGGGCTGAGCAAGAGTACCCTCCACTCGCTGCTGAAAACCCTGCAGCTTCACGGCTATATCGATCAGAACCCGGAGAACGGTAAGTATCGCCTCGGCATGAAGCTGGTCGAGCGCGGTCATTTTGTCGTGGGCTCCATCGATATTCGCCAGAAGGCGAAAGGCTGGCTGACGGAGCTGTCCCAGCGGACCGGGCAGACCACCCATCTGGGGATCCTGGACGGGCGTGAAGGGGTCTATATCGAGAAGATTGAAGGCAAGCTGGCCGCCATCGCCTATTCGCGCATCGGCCGCCGCCTGCCGGTTCACGCCACCGCCATCGGCAAGGTGTTGATTGCCTGGCTGGGCGAGGCCGAGCTGAACGCCCTGCTGGAGGGCTATCAGTACACCACCTATACCCCTTCTACCCTTGCCTCTCGCGAAGCCTTAATGAGTGCCCTGGCGCAGACCCGGGAGCAGGGTTACGCCCTGGATAGCGAAGAGAACGAGCAGGGCGTGCGCTGCGTGGCGGTGCCGGTGTGGAACCATGAATCCCGCGTCATTGCCGCCCTGAGCCTGTCGACGCTGACCTCCCGCGTGGACGACGCTGAGCTGGCTAATTTCCGCGAGCAGCTTCAGCAGGCCGGGCTCCAGCTTTCACGCGCGCTGGGCTACCCGGCCTGAGCCGTCAGGCCGGCTCGTAGGTGAAGTAATCGAAGTCCGCGTGGCAGCCATCGCCGCTGATGTCCTCGCAGTGCAGCCCCACAAACGCGCCGGTGAAGAAGCCGCGCCCGCCGATGTAGTCGTCCGACAGTTTCCACGCCTCATACGTTACCGGCACGGCGTGCCACGTCTCGCCGTCAAACGAGTAGCTGTAGCGGTAGACCAGCGTATCCACATCCACCCGCAGCCAGACGCTCTCCGCACTCTCCGGCACCAGAATCGGCTGCTCGTGCAGCGGCCACGACGGCACGTTGTGGTCGAGCTGGATAACTTTGATGGTTCTCCCCTTCCCCTCCTCGTAGTCCACAAAGCAGTAGCTCCAGTTTTTGCTGTTGTAGTAGCAGGTCAGCCCCGCGCTCTGCTGGAAGTGGACCGGCGAGAACTGCATCCGCGTTTCGGAGCGGAAAGCGAAGTGCTGCCAGCGGCGCGCCACGGTCGACTGGGTAAAGGTCGAGTTGAGCGAGTCGTTGCCGTAGAGCCGTAAATAGCCGGGCCGCGCGGTGAGCGAGCCGAGAGTGTCGTCGAACGGGATGCGCAGGGTCTGCAGCTCCGGGTCAAGCGAACTGGCGTCGAAATCGTCCCGCCAGTTGCCCGGAACGGATGCAGGCTGCTCGGCCACCTGCGGGCCTTTCACGGTCAGCTGCGCGTGCTTGCCGCCTTCCACGTACGGCCAGCCGTCGCGCCACTCAATGCGGGCGATGCCGGTCTCGCGCCCCAGCGGGCAGTAGCCGCGCCCGCCGGAGGCCAGCAGCGGCACGCCGGGCAGGCGCAGCGGGCGGCTGGTGAGGTAGGCCATGTACCACTCTCCGGTGTGGGTCTGTAGCAGCGAGCCGTGCCCGCTCTTCTGCAGCGGGTTCTCCGGCAGGTGCCAGCTGGTCATCATCGTCACCTCCGGATGCAGCTCGTACGGCCCGTCGATGGTTTTTGAACGCAGCACCACAACCGCGTGCTCGTAGCTGGTGCCGCCCTCGGCGACCATCAGGTAGTACCATCCCGCGTGGCGATAGAGGTGTGCGCCCTCGGTGTAGCAGAGCGGCGTGCCGGTAAACAGGGTTTTGCGCTCGGGCGAGAGGGTGCCGGTTTGCGGGTCAAACTCCTGCAACACGATGGTGTTGTGCGGGTTGCTATGGTGGCGCGGCCCCCACGGGCGGTAGAGGTAGTACTTGCGGCCGTCGTCGTCGTGGAACAGGGACGGGTCAAACCCGCTGTTGCCCATCGGGATTGGCTCGCTCCACGGCCCCTCGATGGAGGGCGCGGTTACCAGAAAGTTACGGCCGTTTTTCCACGGCGAGTCGACAATCTTCACGTCGGTATAGAGCAGCCAGAATTTACCGTCGGCGTAGCTCAGGCACGGCGCCCAGATGCCGCCGGAGTCCGGGTTGCCCTTCATGTCCAGCATCGACACGCGGTCCAGCGGGGTGCTGACCAGCGACCAGTTTTTCAGGTCACGGGAGTGGTAGATGCGCACGCCCGGGAACCACTCGAAGGTCGAAGTGGCGATGTAGTAGTCCTCGCCCTGACGGCACAGGGACGGGTCCGGGTTGAAGCCGGTGAGTATCGGGTTAGTGATTTCCATATTGCCTCCGGTTAATGGGATGCGGCTGTCGCAGCGTCGGGAACGACCTCGCCCTGCGCCGCGCGGTGCTTAATCAGCTGCTGGCTGATGGCCTCCACGCGGGCGTCGGTGAGCTTGTAGAACGACAGCATGATGAACATGCCCGCGTAGAGCACGACCGGCACCACGCAGAACAGAATTTTAATGGTGGTCAGCACCTCGACCGGCTGCACGCTGCTGCTGGCGGAGTAGTTCACGTAGGCCAGGATCCAGCCCACCACCGCCCCGCCAATCGCCAGGCCAATCTTCAGGCTGAACAGGTAGGTGGAGAACACCAGCCCGTCGAGGCGGCGCCCACTGCGGCTCTCCTCGTAGTCCACCACGTCAGAGGCCATCAGCCACTGCAGCGGCGTGGTGGTGTTAAAGACGAACAGGAACAGGATGTTGAGGGCGAAAATCAGGGCGATATGCTCCGCCGGGGTGACGAAAATCAGCAGGCTGATCAGCGAGTAAGCGACGATGATCCACTTGAAGGCGGTGACGCGGTCGAAGCGCCCCAGCAGTCGGGTGGAACAGAGCGAGCCGAACATGGTGGCGAGGCTGCCGTAGAGTAAGAACTGGGTCGCCATCTCCGGGTGATCCATCACGTATTTCACGAAGTAGAGCGTCGCCCCGCCGCGCACCACGTTGGAGCAGGTCGCCATCATCTTGAACGCACACATGATGCGCCACTGGCTGTTGCCCAGCAGCCGCTTAAGGTCTTTCGCCACCGACGAGCCCGGCTGCACCTCAAAGGTGTAGCGCTCTTTGGTGGTGAAGAAGCAGACGTAGAGCAGCACCACGCCGCTCAGCCCCAGCACGCACATGGCGCCGAAATAGCCCACCTGCTCGTTCCCTTTGCCGATGATGCTCACCAGCGGCAGCGCGATGCCGCTGATGGCGAGCGAGCCCGCCGCGGCCAGGAAGAAGCGCCAGGACTGCAGGGCGTGACGCTCTTTCGGGTCGGCGGTAATGACGCCCGGCATGGCGCAGTACGGCACGTTAACGAAGGTGTAGACCAGGGTCAGGAGAATGTAGGTCACGCAGGCGTAGATGATCTTGCCCTGCGCGGAGAAGTCCGGCGTGTAGAAGGTCAGCACGCAGACGATGCCGAACGGGATGGCGCCCCACAGCAGGAACGGGCGGAACTGGCCGTGACGCGTGCGGGTGCGGTCTACCAGCAGCCCCATCAGCGGGTCGGTCACGGCGTCGAGCACGCGGGAGACCAAAAACAGCGTGCCCATAATCCCCGCCGACAGGCCGAAGACGTCGGTGTAGAAGTAGGCCAGCAGGAACATCGTGGCCTGCCAGACGAAGCCGCAGGCGGTGTCACCCAGCCCGTAGCCAATTTTGTCTTTCATGGTTAATTGCGTCATCAGAATTACACCCTTATGTAGTGTGCTGAATTACAACATCGTGTTAATGGAGTGTAATGAGCTGTTCAATTAACCAGCAATGGTCATATCTTATTTCTGAATTACGTTATTTTGCTTTTGTGACGCCAACGATATATCTCAACTTGTTGTTTAAATTAGAAAATTACAGGCACGATAAAACCGTCCGCGGAATATTTTCCGCAGACGGTTTTATCTCAGAAAATAATTAAATGCCGAGCGCTTTTTTACCGGCGTTAATTACCTCGATAATTTTATCGGTGTCATAAATACAGCCTTTCCAGGTGCCGCCGCTCACCGACTGCAGTGCCGCCCACAGCCGGGTATCGTCCGGCAAAAAGTCGTGAGCGTGCAGGTCCGGGTGCGTCTGCCTGACTGCCAGCTCGCGCGCCCCCTCTTCCGGCGTCAGCGGGTTTTCTGCGGTACCGATAAAGTTGACGCTGCCAGTTAACGTCAGACGATCCACGGCAATCTCGATGATGTCGTTATCGCGCAGCTTGCCAATCGGCCCGCCCGCCAGCGCCTCCGGCGACACGTGGCCGAAGCAGGCGCCCGTCGACACGCCGGAGAAGCGCGCATCGGTAATTAACGATACCGTTTTGCCCCACGAGATATGCTTGAGCGCGGAGGTGAGCTGGTAGGTCTCTTCCATGCCGGTGCCGGACGGCCCGCCGCCGATCACCACCATGATATCGCCCTGCTTAATCTCTTCCCGCTTGATGGCCTTGATCGCCTGCGCTTCCGAGACAAACACCCGCACCCGGCCGGTGTGGCGGTACACGCCATCTTCGCCCACTACCGACGGGTCGATCGCCGTGGCCTTGATCACCGACCCTTCCGGCGCGATGTTGCCCGTCGGGAAGCAGACCGTCGAGGTCAGCCCTTTCGCTTTTGCCTTCTCCGGCGGCAGGATCACGTCATCCGGATCCACGCCGTCCTGCTCGCGCAGGCACTGGCGGAAGCGCGCCCGGCGCTCGGACGCCTGCCACCAGTCGAGGTTCTCGCCGACCGTCTGGCCAGTAACGGTCATCGCATCAAGATGCAGCAGGCCGAGATCGCGCAGGTGGAGCATCACCTCCGGCACGCCGCCTGCGAGGAACGCGCGCACGGTCGGATGATAGTCCGGGCCGTTGGGCAGCACGCTTACCAGGCGAGGCACCCTGCGGTTAACGCGCGTCCAGTGTTCAACGTCCGGAATAGTGCAGCCCGCCGCGTGGGCGATGGCCGGGATGTGCAGCAGTAAATTGGTGGAGCCGCCGAACGCCGCGTGGATCACCATGGCGTTTTCGATGGCTTTGTCGGTGAGGATATCGCGCGTGGTGATGCCGCGGTTATCCAGCTC
>NZ_GL890774.1:368537-379517 GCF_000211415.1 Enterobacter mori LMG 25706
ACCGCCTGTCCGGACGGCGCCAGCGCGGAGTGCGGCAACGCCAGACCCAGCGCTTCCGCGACCACCTGCGAGGTGCCCGCCGTGCCGAGGAACTGACACCCACCGCCCGGCGAGGCGCAGGCGCGACAGCCAAGCTCGGCGGCCTCCTGTAGGGAGAGTTCGTGGTTGGCGAAGCGCGCGCCGATGGTCTGGACCTTGCCCGCGTCTTCCCCCACGGTCGGCGGCAGCGTCGCCCCGCCCGGCACCAGAATGGTCGGCAGGTCATGCATCGCGGCCAGCGCAATCATGGTGGCCGGCAGCCCTTTATCGCAGGTCGCTACGCCGATCACCGCCCGGCGCGTCGGCAGGGAGCGGATTAGGCGGCGAAACACGATCGCCGCGTCGTTGCGGTACGGCAGAGAGTCGAACATGCCGTGCGTGCCCTGCGAGCGTCCGTCGCACGGATCGCTGACGAAGGCCGCGAACGGGATCCCGCCGTTGCGCGTGATCTCCTTCGCCGCCGCCTGCATCTGCATGCCGATTTCCCAGTGCCCGGTGTGGTAGCCCAGCGCAACCGGGCGTCCGTCTCCGGCGCGGATCCCGCCCTGGGTACCAATAATCAGCACCTCTTTGCCGGTGAGCTTGTTGGCGTCCCAGCCCATCCCGGCGTTCTGCGTCATGCCGAACAGGTTGCCGCTGGGGGATTCCATCAGCATTTGCGGGGTCAGCGGCAGCGCGCCCTGCGGCCCCGCTGCGTGGGTAATGACGGCATAAAACGCATCGTCCTGCGGGGTGAAAATTTTCTCGATGGTCATGGTTATCGTCCGGCTCAGCAGAGCTTGAGCTGTTGCAGCAGGGTTTTCAGCTGCGCCTTGCGCGGCGCGTCCAGCGCCGAGGCTGGCGGCAGAACGTGCGTAGAAATCGGGCGGCCGCAGAGCACGATCGCCTCTTTAATCACGTTCACAAACGGCGTATCCAGCTGATACATCTGCGGTATTTGCAGTAAGGTCTGATGATACTCAGCCGCTTTCGCCACGTCTTTATCCCGCCAGGCTTTCAGAAGATTCACCGACACCTGCGGGGCAAAGTTGCCGCTCGCCGAAATCGCCCCGTCGCCGCCGAGCAGCAGGGTATTAAATAGATGATCGTCGTAGCCGCACAGCACGGTGAAGTGCGGATGGGCGGCTTTGACGGTGTGGATCATGCTGCGCAGGTGGGCGACGGAGTCGATGGTGTCTTTGATGCCGATAATGTTGCTGCGCGAGTCGGCGAGGGTTTTCACCAGCGCCGGGGTCAGATCCTGCCCGGTCAGCGCCGGGAAGTTATAGAGCATCACCGGCAGCGTGACGCTGTCCGCCACCTGCTCGAAGTAGCGGATCAGATTCGCTTCCGACACTTTCCAGTAGTAGGGGTTAATCACCACGATGCCGTCCGCGCCCGCCTGCTGCGCGTGCTGGCTTAGCTCAATGGTTTCCCGGGCGTTGGTGCCGCCGGTGCCGATCAGTACCGGCACGCGACGATCGACGTGATCGATAGCAAAGCGGGCAATCGTTTTACGCTCTTCGGCGCTGAGCTGGGAGAACTCGCCGCCGCTGCCCAGGAAGAACAGGCCGTCGACGCCTGCCTTGATCAGATCGTCGATCAGCGCGGCGGTGCCCTGCTTATCGAGCTGGCCGTCGGCGGTAAAAATGGTGGAGACAGGGGGAATGATTCCCGTGAACAACGCGGACTGCGGCATGAGATCTCCTTGTTGAATCATTTTGTTCTACATTATAGAACAGCGTTCATTAATTTAACGATCATACTATGACGCAGAAAAAGCGCAGGTAAATGAGAGATGAGGAGGGAGTGTGGGAAGTTTAAGCTGGATCACATTATGCGTGGGGGGGGGGGGGCCCCCCCTCTCCCACAGGGAGAGGGGACTTTTACACCCTCTCCCCCTGGGAGAGGGCCGGGGTGAGGGAAACTTACTCCACCAGCATTTTAACGACCACTTTCCTGACCTTAGCAGGCGCCCTCACCGTGCACAGCGGCTTATGCACTTCGCCCGGCCAGAACACCACGAAATCCCCTTCGCTCAGCACCACGGTTTTCTCCTGCTCGCCTTCCGGCAGGAACGCGATGTCTTTCTCCGCCAGCCAGTCGGTGTCCGGCGTGCCGTGCGGCAGGGTGCTGAAGGTCATTCCTTCCTGGCCTTTCATAATTATCTGGATGTCCAGATAGCGCGCGTGGAACTCGGCGCGGCGCTCGGCGAACGGTTGGGTCATGTCTTCCGAGACCAGATAAAACAGGTTGTTACCGCTGATGTCGTGTTTCCCGAGCGGCGTGGCGTCGGTGACGTGGGCTTTGACGTGCTCAATGGCCTGACGCAGATCGTCAGGCAGCCAGGACTGCAGATGGTGGATGTTGCCGATAATCATGAGAAAACCCTCGATATAAAACAACGTTTCATTTTTATCTTTTACCCGAGAATCCCGGCTGCCATACCAGCCCTTTTTGGACGAGGTTTGCGCGAGCGCATGTTTATCGGAAAAGGTGTTAATTTGCTGTTAACCCTGCCCAGGCATTTATGCAGGGGTTATGCATAACCTCTATACGTGCTTATCGCACGGCTGTTCTAACCTCTTGATCATGCTCTCTAATTAACAAAACCCGTTGCCGCCTCACACTTTACTGTTTTGATAATTTGCTCTAAAAAACCATAATTATTTATTGATTTTTCTTAAGTCAAAAATAGTTAATTACGTTAATTGCATAGCCATTCTTATGCATAATATTTATCATTTAAAATCAGCCACATAACAACATATTTCAAAAGATTAAAATCTACAAAATAATAACAACCTCAAATAATGCCACCAGATCCTGCTTAGCTATTCACCCCTCAATAATATGAAATTAATCATTATCTGATGCGAATCATGCAAATGAAAACAAACCCCTTAATATCCGGTTTCGCGTGAGCAATATCACATTACGGATTATTTAACTGCCTAGTATAAATCACGAAATCAATTGAGCTTAGCCGCCATGCAATTAAATACATCACATGGCGCATGCCCTATTTATTCTGAAAAACAGTTAAAGGAATAATTATGGAAAAGCATTACGTCGGTTCTGAAATTGGTCAATTGCGTAGCGTTATGCTGCACCGCCCAAATTTAAGTCTTAAACGTTTAACCCCGTCAAACTGTCAGGAGCTGCTATTTGACGACGTGCTCTCGGTTGAACGGGCGGGTGAGGAGCATGATATTTTCGCAAACACGCTGCGCGAGCAGGGTGTGGAAGTCCTGCTGTTGACCGACCTTCTGACACAAACCCTTGATATTGCAGAGGCGAAGGCCTGGCTTCTGGATACGCAAATCTCCGACTACCGCCTCGGCCCCACCTTTGCCGGCGACGTCCGCGGCTGGCTGGCGGATATGCCGCACCGCGAACTGGCGCGCAGATTAAGCGGCGGATTAACCTACGGTGAAATTCCGGCAGCCATTAAAAATATGGTGGTCGATACCCATACGGCGAATGATTTTATTATGAAGCCGCTGCCGAACCATTTATTTACCCGCGATACCTCCTGCTGGATTTATAACGGCGTGTCCATTAACCCGATGGCCAAACCGGCCCGTCAGCGCGAAACGAATAACCTGCGGGCAATATATCGCTGGCATCCGGCGTTTGCCGACGGCGATTTTATTAAGTACTTCGGCGACGAGAATATTAATTACGATCACGCCACCTTAGAAGGCGGCGACGTATTAGTGATTGGCCGCGACGCGGTGCTGATCGGCATGTCAGAACGCACGACGCCGCAGGGCGTAGAGTTCCTCGCTAACAGCCTGTTCAAACACCGCCAGGCCGAGCGCGTGATCGCCGTTGAATTGCCAAAACACCGCTCCTGCATGCACCTCGACACCGTCATGACCCACATCGACGTGGACACCTTCTCCGTCTACCCGGAAGTGGTGCGCAAAGACGCCCAGTGCTGGACGCTCACCCCGGACGGACGCGGCGGCCTGCTGCGCACCCAGGAAACCGACCTGCTGCACGCCATCGAAAAGGCGCTCGGCATTAACCAGGTACGCCTGATCACCACCGGCGGCGACGCCTTTGAGGCCGAACGCGAGCAGTGGAACGACGCCAACAACGTGCTAACCATTCGCCCCGGCGTGGTGATCGGCTACGAGCGCAACGTCTGGACCAACGAGAAGTACGACAAGGCGGGCATCACCGTGCTGCCCATCCCGGGCGACGAGCTGGGACGCGGGCGCGGCGGCGCGCGCTGCATGAGCTGCCCGCTGGAACGCGACGGAATTTAAAGGAGCCATCATGGAACGAAAACCCACTCTGGTTGTGGCGCTTGGCGGCAACGCGCTGCTCAAGCGCGGCGAGCCGCTGGAAGCGGAGATCCAGCGTCAGAACATCGAGCAGGCCGCCCGCACCATCGCCGGGCTGACGGCGCAGTGGCGCGTGGTACTGGTGCACGGCAACGGGCCGCAGGTCGGGCTGCTGGCGCTGCAGAACAGCGCCTACGACAAAGTGACGCCCTACCCGCTGGACGTTCTCGGCGCCGAAAGCCAGGGGATGATCGGCTACATGCTCCAGCAGGCGCTGAAAAACAACCTGCCACAGCGCGAGGTGAGCGTCCTGCTCACCCAGGTGGAAGTGGACGCCGCCGACCCGGCCTTCAGCAACCCGACCAAGTACATCGGCCCGGTCTACAGCGAAGCCCAGGCAAAAGCGCTGGCCGCGGAAAAAGGCTGGGTGTTCAGGGCCGACGGCAGCTACGTCCGTCGCGTGGTGCCCTCTCCGCAGCCGAAGCGGATCGTTGAGAGTGACGCCATCACGGCGCTGATCCAGCGCGACCACCTGGTGATCTGCAACGGCGGCGGCGGCGTGCCGGTGGTGGAAAACGCCAACGGCTATCGCGGCATTGAGGCGGTGATCGACAAAGACCTCTCCGCCGCCTTGCTGGCGCGCCAGATTGAGGCCGATGCCCTGCTGATCCTCACCGATGCCGACGCGGTGTACCTCGACTGGGGCAAACCGACCCAGCGCCCGCTGGCGCAGGTGACGCCGGAGCTGCTCAGAGGCATGCAGTTCGACGCCGGTTCTATGGGGCCGAAAGTGGCCGCCTGCCGCGAGTTTGTTGAGGCCTGCAACGGCATTGCCGGGATCGGCGCGCTGGCCGACGGCGCGGAGATCCTGGCGGGCGAGAAAGGCACGTTGATTCGTAACTGAGTCGTTTTCCCCTCACCCTAACCCTCTCCCGGAGGGAGAGGGAATGTAAGCCCCCCTCTCCCCGTGGGAGAGGGCCGGGGTGAGGGCATCAGACAGCTAACAATTTAAAAAGGATTTACCCATGACCATCAACCTGAAAAACCGCAACTTCCTCAAGCTGCTGGACTACACCCCGGCAGAGATCCAGTACCTGATCGACCTCGCCATCGAGCTGAAAGCGGCCAAAAAAGCCGGGCGCGAGAAGAAAACCCTGGTCGGGAAAAACATCGCCCTGATTTTTGAAAAAACCTCCACCCGCACCCGCTGCGCCTTTGAAGTGGGCGCGTTTGACCAGGGCGCGCAGGTGACCTACCTCGGCCCAAGCGGCTCGCAGATCGGCCATAAAGAGTCGATGAAAGACACCGCCCGCGTATTGGGCCGGATGTATGACGGCATCGAATACCGCGGCTACGGCCAGGCCATCGTCGAAGAGCTGGGCGAGTATGCGGGCGTACCGGTGTGGAACGGTCTGACCGACGAGTTCCACCCCACCCAAATCCTCGCCGACCTGATGACCATGCTGGAGCACGCGCCGGGCAAAACCCTGCCGGAGCTGAGCTTTGCCTATCTCGGCGACGCGCGTAACAACATGGGCAACTCGCTGATGGTCGGCGCGGCCAAGATGGGAATGGACATCCGCCTCGTCGCGCCGAAGTCCTTCTGGCCGGAAGCGGGTCTGGTTGAGCAGTGCCGCGCCATCGCCAAAGAGACCGGGGCACGCATCACGCTGACCGACGACGTGGAAGAAGGCGTGCAGGGCACCGATTCCCTCTACACCGACGTGTGGGTCTCCATGGGCGAGCCGAAAGACGCCTGGGCTGAGCGTGTCAGCCTGATGAAGCCGTATCAGATTAACGCGCAGGTGATGAAAGCCACCGGCAACCCGAACGTCAAGTTCATGCACTGCCTGCCCGCGTTCCACAACGAGCACACCAAAGTGGGCCGCGAGATCGAGATGGCGTACGGGCTGAAGGGGCTGGAGGTGACGGAAGAGGTCTTCGAATCACCGAACTCCATCGTCTTCGACGAAGCAGAGAACCGCATGCACACCATTAAAGCGGTCATGGTGGCGACACTCGGCGACTAATCACCGCCCGGCGCGCCGCGGGGTGCGCCGGGTTCAGGAGAACATCATGGGCAAGTTCAAGTTTCCCTCCGCTTACACCATCCTCTTTTTTCTGATTGCCGTCGTGGCCGTGCTGACGTGGGTTGTACCGGCCGGGCAGTACCATATGGCAATGAACGAGGCACTCGGCAAAGAAGTGCCGGTTGCCGGAACCTACGCGCACGTGGCGGCGCATCCGCAGGGGCTGGTTTCGGTGCTGATGGCACCGATTGCCGGGCTGTACGATCCGGAATCCGGCCAGGCCGGGGCGATCGACGTGGCGCTGTTTATCCTGATCATCGGGGGATTTCTCGGGATCGTCACCAAAACCGGGGCGATTGACGCCGGGATCGAGCGCGTCACCACCCGGCTTCGCGGCCGCGAAGAGTGGATGATCCCGATCCTGATGGCGCTGTTTGCCGCAGGCGGCACGATTTACGGTATGGCCGAAGAGTCTCTGCCGTTCTACACCCTGCTGGTGCCGGTAATGCTGGCCGCCCGGTTCGATCCGGTTGTCGCCGCCTCCACCGTGCTGCTTGGCGCGGGGATCGGCACCCTCGGCTCCACCATCAACCCGTTTGCCACGGTGATCGCCGCCAACGCAGCCGGGATCCCCTTCACCAACGGTATCGCCCTGCGCGTGGCGCTGCTGGTCATCGGCTGGATCATCTGCGTGGCGTGGGTGATGCGTTATGCCCGCAAAGTTCGCCAGGATCCGTCGCTGTCGATCGTGGCGGATAAGCAGGAGGAGAACCGCGCCCATTTCCTCGGCGACAGGGGCGAGCAGACGCTGGAATTTACCCCGGTGCGCAAAATCATTCTGGTGATTTTTGCCCTCGCCTTCGCGGTGATGATCTACGGCGTGGCGGTGCTGGGCTGGTGGATGGCGGAGATCTCGGCGGTGTTTCTCGCCAGCGCGATTATCGTCGGCCTGATTGCCCGCATGAGCGAAGAAGAGCTGACGTCGACGTTTATCAACGGCGCGCGAGATTTGCTGGGCGTCGCGCTGATTATCGGCATCGCGCGCGGTATCGTAGTCATCATGGATAAGGGCATGATTACCCACACCATTTTGCACAGTGCCGAGGGGATGGTTACCGGGTTATCGACGGTGGCGTTCATCAACGTGATGTACTGGCTGGAAGTGGTGCTGTCGTTTCTTGTGCCTTCTTCGTCCGGCCTTGCCGTTCTGACGATGCCGATCATGGCACCCCTTGCCGATTTCGCTAACGTCAACCGCGACCTGGTGGTCACGGCTTACCAGTCGGCGTCCGGCATCGTTAACCTGGTCACTCCCACCTCAGCCGTCGTGATGGGCGGTCTGGCTATCGCCCGCGTGCCTTACGTGCGTTATCTGAAATGGGTGGCGCCGCTGCTGGGGATATTAACGGTGGTGATTATGGTGGCGTTAAGCCTGGGTGCCATGTTGTGATTTGCCGGATGGCGCTGCGCTTATCCGGCCTACGGATCGGTGCGGTGCCACCGGTTATTTCGGGAACTGATATGGGAACTATGATGGATTACGAAGAGTACTCTCCCAAAGAGCAACTACAGCTAACGGTCTGCCAGCGTCTGATCGCGGAAAAGAGCTACCTCTCCCAGGAGGAGATCCGCCGGGATTTGCAGGAGCGTGGTTTTGAGACCATCAGCCAGTCCACCGTGTCACGTCTGCTCAAGTTGCTTGGTGTCATAAAAATTCGAAATGCCAAAGGTCTAAAAATTTATTCGCTGAATCCCCAGCTGCGCCCCGCCCCCGATGCCGCGCGCACCGTCTCCGAAATGGTGGTGAGCGTGGAGCACAATAGCGAATTTATCCTTATCCATACCGTTGCCGGATATGGCCGCGCAGTGGCGCGTATTCTGGATTATCACCAGCTTCCGGAAATTTTAGGCGTGGTGGCCGGAAGCAGTATCGTCTGGGTCGCCCCTCGCGTCGTGAAGCGCACCGCGCTGGTGCATAAGCAAATTAATTATTTACTCAGAACGCATTAATATTCACAAAGAACCGTTTGCATTGAGTAAAGCGTGCATTAAATCGCTTGATCCGCAAAACGAGCTGCGTATAATGCCCGACAATTTGCCGGGAGGAAGCATGGTCAAGCGTGTACGACATATCGTCTTACCGCGTCTGAAATCAGACGCTGGCCTGCCGTTTTTCTTCCCGTTGCTAAACCTATTCCCAGAGCCCCTCATTTGAGGGGCTTTTTTTTGCCCGGCGTCAGGAGATAAACATGAATCCGCTTTATCAAAAACACATCATTTCCATAAACGACCTCAGCCGCGAAGAGCTGGAACTGGTTCTGGAAACCGCGGCAAAACTGAAGGCCAATCCGCAACCGGAGCTGCTGAAGCACAAGGTGATTGCGAGCTGCTTCTTCGAAGCCTCGACCCGCACCCGCCTCTCCTTTGAAACCTCCATGCCCCGCCTGGGCGCGAGCGTGGTGGGCTTCTCAGACAGCAGCAATACGTCGCTGGGTAAAAAAGGCGAGACCCTGGCGGATACCATTTCAGTCATCAGCACCTACGTCGACGCGATTGTGATGCGCCACCCGCAGGAGGGCGCGGCGCGTCTGGCAACCGAGTTTTCCGGCGGCATTCCGGTGCTGAACGCCGGCGACGGTGCCAACCAGCACCCGACGCAGACCCTGCTGGATCTGTTCACCATTCAGGAAACCCAGGGCACGCTCGAGAACCTGAACATTGCCATGGTCGGTGACCTGAAGTACGGCCGTACCGTCCACTCTCTGACCCAGGCGCTGGCGAAATTTAACGGCAACCGCTTCTTCTTCATCGCGCCTGACGCGCTGGCGATGCCGCAGTACATTCTCGACATGCTGGACGAGAAAGGCATTCAGTGGAGCCTGCACGCCAGCATAGAAGAAGTGATGGGCAACGTGGATATTCTCTACATGACCCGCGTGCAGAAAGAGCGTCTGGATCCGTCCGAATACGCTAACGTGAAGGCGCAGTTCGTTCTGCGCGCCAGCGACCTCGAGGGCGCACGCGACAATATGAAGGTGCTGCACCCGCTGCCGCGCATCGATGAGATCACAACAGACGTGGACAAAACGCCGCACGCCTGGTACTTCCAGCAGGCCGGAAACGGCATCTTCGCCCGCCAGGCGTTACTGGCACTGGTTCTGAATCGCGAATTGGCACTGTAAGGGGAAACGACAATGACACACGATAACAAACTCCAGGTTGAAGCCATCAAGCGTGGCACCGTGATTGACCACATCCCTGCGCAGGTGGGCTTTAAGCTGCTGACGCTGTTCAAACTGACCGAAACCGACCAGCGCATCACCATCGGCCTGAACCTGCCGTCAGGCGAGATGGGCCGCAAGGACCTGATCAAAATCGAGAACACCTTCCTGACCGACGAGCAGGTCAACCAGCTGTCGCTGTACGCGCCGGACGCCACCGTTAACCGCATCGACGATTACGACGTGGTGGGCAAATCCCGCCCGAGCCTGCCGGAGCGTATTGAAAGCGTGCTGGTCTGCCCGAACAGCAACTGCATCAGCCACGCTGAGCCAGTTTCCTCCAGTTTTGCAGTGAAAAAGCGCGCCAATGACATCGCGCTCAAATGCAAATACTGCGAAAAAGAGTTTTCTCATTATGTGGTACTGGCCAACTAATTGAGGTTGGTAAAGGATCCCGGCCTCCCTATAATGGCCGGGACTCTTAAATCAGCTGTTATTCTGGAGAAATCATGACCAAAGTACTCGCGACGGAAAATGCACCAGCGGCTATCGGCCCATACGTTCAGGCCGTTGATCTGGGCAGCATGATCATCACTTCGGGCCAGATCCCGGTGAACCCAAAAACCGGTGAAGTACCGGCCGACGTCGCGGCTCAGGCGCGTCAGTCGCTGGAAAACGTGCAGGCGATCGTGGAATCCGCGGGCCTGAAAGTGGGCGATATCGTGAAAACCACCGTTTTCGTGAAAGATCTGAACGACTTCGCCACCGTTAACGCCACGTATGAAGCTTTCTTCACCGAGCACAATGCCACCTTCCCGGCGCGCTCCTGTGTGGAAGTGGCCCGTCTGCCAAAAGACGTGAAAATTGAAATCGAAGCGATTGCCGTACGTCGCTAATTGATCTCAATAATTCATGGGCGGCTTCGGCCGTCCTTTTTTTTGGCTATTTTTCCTCTCACCCGCAGCATGACCTCCCCCGCCTGCCATTAATAACATTGCCGGTAATAACCTGAACGTGGGCGATAAGGTCATTGCCAGCTTCTTCGACGCTCACGGTGAAGTCACGGCCATGCGCACCGACATGACGATCGCCACCGCTGCCCAGGGTGATGCCAACCAGTGGTCTTACGATCTGGCGCAGAAAATTAACGCCGCGCACCTGGACGTCCGCGTCGGCGTGAAGGAAGAAGGCGGCGGACAACTCCGGTCCGCATGACTATATCTTCCCGGACAATATTGCGTCGTACAAAACCGGTACCGTGGTGCTGCAGCCGAAAGACGGTAAGACCTACCAGTGTAAGCCTTTCCCGTACAGCGGCTACTGCGTGCAGTGGAGCCAATACGCGACCCAGTTTGAGCCGGGCGTGGGTTCAGCCTGGAAAGAGGCGTGGGTGTTGAAGCACTGAGACGTCTGATT
>NZ_GL890774.1:379588-392035 GCF_000211415.1 Enterobacter mori LMG 25706
TCCCTTTGGGAGAGGGTTAGGGTGAGGGGGTCTACTGATTCCGCGTGGCGCGCAGCAGCGTCTCCAGCGGATACACCGCCGCAATGACCACCTCGTCCTGCACCTTCGCCGCGTTATCCAGCTCGCTCTGAATCGACACGATCTCTTTATCATCCAGCGTGCCCTGACGCGCCACCAGGTCGGTGAGCCGCAGGCCAATCGAGGCCAGCTTATCCACTTCCTGAATCACCGGCTTCATCGCCTTCAGCTGATAGCTGTTGTCGCTTAGCGCCAGCGCGTCGCTGGTGTTGCTCTGCCAGCGGTTAAAGACGTGGCGCAGCGCGTCGGCGCTTTCCGTGTCTTCGGCGTCGCTCACCAGACGGTCGGCCCATTTGTTCATCTGCCGCACCGTGGCGCTTTCGGCGTTCAGCGCATCCGCGAAGCGATTGAGCGGTTCGAACTGATGATAATTTCCCGCCTGGAACTTCAGGTGCTGACGGGTGTAATACTGCGCGGGCTCTACCGCCTGCGCGAGGATCTGCAGCGGCAGGGTATCGGCATTGTTCGCCAACCGCGTGAACTGCACCTGCTGCTGGGTATGCTGCTGCAGCCCGACCGACACCGTCGACCAGCTGTCCATCGCCAGCAGGCGGGTGTACATGTTGTCGACATCGTTGACGTCCTTCGCTGACCACAGCCGCTCTGCCACCGCAAAGGCGCGCGGCCACAGGCGGATATCCAGCACCGGTGCCACCACGTTTTCCGCCCACAGCGCGGCTTCTCCGCCGAGCAGGTTGGCCTGATTCGCCACGTCCGGCACGACCGGCGGAATGCCTTTCGGCACCTCGTCCAGGCGCGTGCCGCTAACTGGATACCGGGCATTACCCACCAGGAAATAGCCGCTCAGCTTATCGTTATCAACGGAGACCACCGGGCGCGTTTCGCCCATCCAGGTATCGACGGTAAACGTGACCTGGTTGTCGTCACGCCATTCAATATCCTGCACCGCGCGGCGGGATTTCCCGGCAAAATCAATAAATCCACGCCAGCCGGCATCCCCTTTCACCAGCGTGAAGCTCCCCTCAACCGGCTTGCCCTTCAGGCGCGGCATGGTGAAGGCCCAGCTCTGGACGCTGTCGGTGTCTGCAATCACATCCACGCCGTTTAAGCCCTGCGGCACGATTTCATTCCGATAGTGGTAAGCGGTAGATTGCGGTTGGTCGAGATAGAAGCCCGTCGACAGAATGCCCTTGTAGCCGTTCTGCGCCACCTGCCCCAGCGCATCCTGCCCCTGCCAGGACTGGATCAGAATGCTTTTCGGCAGATCGGGATGGTAGATCTCGTCCCAGCCGACCATCTGCCGGTGGTGTTTCTCGAGGATCGTCTCCAGCTTGCGGTTGAAATACGCCTGCAGCGCGTGGCTGTCCGAGAGCTTGTTATCGCGCATGAATTTTTGGATCGCCGCATTCTCTTTCCACCGGCTGTCGTCCACCTCATCGCCGCCGATATGCAGATACGGATCGGGGAAGATCGCCGCCAGTTCGCTGACCATAGCGTCGGCGAAGGCGTAGGTTGCGTCTTTTGTCGGATCCAGCACCGGCTTCAGCACGCCCCAGTGGCGCTCCATTTCATAAGGCCCCGGGGCGCTCATCAGCTCCGGGTAGGCCACGGCAATCGCCGAGGCGTGGCCCGGCATGTCGATCTCCGGCACCACGCGGATGCCGCGCTCGGTAGCGTAACGCACGACCTCGCGCATCTGTTCCGGCGTGTAGAACAGCCCGTCGCTGGCAAGCTGCGTCAGCTTAGGGTAACGCTTCGAGCTGAAGCGCCAGCCCTGATCGTCTGTCAGGTGCCAGTGCAGGACGTTGAGCTTCGCTGCGGCCATGCCGTCGATCTGGCGTTTGATATCCGGCAGCGGAATAAAGTGACGCGCCGAGTCCAGCAGCAGCCCGCGCCACGAGAAGCGCGGTGAATCTTCAATGGTGACCCACGGCAGCGAGGTGTTTTCCGCGCCGTTCTGCATCAGCTGGAGCAGGGTTTCCATGGCGCGCAGCGCGCCGAAGCGGGTGTTGGCGGAGATATTCACCCCGTTGGCATCCACCGTCAGCTTATAGCTTTCGTCGCTGTCCGGCAGCGGCTGCGGCTTGACCTTTTTGGCAATGGCAATGCGGATGGTCGGTTTGTCTGGCTTTTCAGCCTGCGGCTGCAGCGTCCAGCCGGTCTGCAGGGCGATGCGCTGGCGCAGGCGGTTGACCGCGTCGCCCAGATCGTCGCCGCTGACGCTAACGGAAATTTTATCGTTAAGCACCAGCGTGCCCTGCATCGTCGGGCGTTCGACCTTAGCAGGCCAGGGCATTAAAGGGAGATCGCCTGCCGGAGCGGCAAAGGCTGAGGCGCCGAGCATCAGCCCGGCGGTTAAGAGACTGTACCGTAACATGAATGTTCCTTATCTGACGGGCCAAATAAAGGCAAAACATTCTGTTAACATGCGCTCAATTTGTCGTCAAGCGATTGCGCCGACGGAGATCACAGGTTGTTGAATTTGAGAGGAAAGCCAGTCCCCTCACCCCGGCCCTCTCCCCAAAGGGGCGAGGGTGTAATCATCCCCTCTCCCTTACAGGGAGAGGGTTAGGGTGAGGGTAAAAAAATTACTGCCACCCATACCGACGCGCATAGAACCCTTTCACCATCTGGGTCAGCACCATATAACCGGCGAGGATCGCCACCAGCCACGGGAAGTAGCTCAGCGGCAGCGCCTGCAGCTGCAGGTAGCTCGCCAGCGGGGAGAACGGCAGCGCAATACCCAGCGCCATCACAATGCCCGTCATCACAATCAGCGGCCACGCGGCACGGCTCTGGATGAACGGAATGCGGCGGGTGCGGATCATGTGCACAATCAGCGTCTGCGACAGCAGACCTACCACGAACCAGCCGGACTGGAACAGGGTCTGGTGTTCCGGGGTGTTGGCGTGGAACACAAACCACATCAGGCAGAAGGTCAGAATGTCGAAGATGGAGCTGATCGGCCCGAAGAACAGCATGAAACGACCAAGATCTGACGGATTCCAGCGCTGCGGCTTCTGGATCTGCTCGTCGTCCACGTTATCAAACGGGATCGCCACCTGAGAGACATCGTACATCAGGTTCTGGATCAGCAGGTGCAGCGGCAGCATCGGCAGGAACGGCAGAAACGCGCTCGCCACCAGCACGCTGAAGACGTTACCGAAGTTGGAGCTGGCGGTCATTTTGATGTACTTGAGCATGTTGGCGAAGGTGCGGCGGCCTTCGATCACGCCCTCCTCCAGCACCATCAGGCTCTTTTCCAGCAGGATGATATCCGCCGCCTCGCGGGCGATGTCCACCGCGCCGTCGACGGAGATACCAATGTCCGCCGCACGCAGCGCGGGCGCGTCGTTAATGCCGTCGCCCATAAAGCCCACCACGTGCCCTTCGCGACGCAGCAGCGTGACGATGCGCTCTTTGTGCATCGGCGTCAGGCGGGCAAACAGCGTGGTGCGCTGGGCAAGCTGCGCCAGCTCGTCGTCGGAGAGATGTTCAATATCGCTTCCCACCACTACGTCACCCGCGTCCAGCCCCACCTCATGGCACACTTTGGCCGCCACCAGCTCGCTGTCTCCGGTGAGAATTTTGACGGTAATACCGCTCGCCTTCAGCGCCTTCAGCGCCGGTGCGGTGGTCTCTTTCGGCGGATCGAGGAAAGCGATGTAACCCTCGAGGATCAGATCGGATTCGTCGATACGCTGATAGTCCCCTTCACGCGCGGGCAGGAACTTGCTGGCGACGGCTACCACGCGCAGCCCCTGACGGTTCAGGTTATCGGTGACGCGTTTGATGCGGCGCAGCATGGTGTCGTCCAGCGGCACGATCTCGCCGTTATGACGAACCTGCGTCGACACGTTGAGGATCTCCTGCAGCGCGCCTTTGCAGATCAGCTGGTGGACGTCCTGTTGCTCGCTCACCACCACCGACATGCGGCGGCGCTCGAAGTCGAACGGGATCTCATCCACCTTCTGCCAGCGGCCGGAGAGCGTGCGGGCAGACTCTTCGTCTACCCCTTCCAGCACCGCGACGTCGAGCAGGTTTTTCAGCCCGGTCTGGTAGTGGCTGTTCAGCCACGCGCTGTGCAGCACACGCTCACTGGTTTTACCGGCGATATCCGTGTGGTTCTCCAGCACGATTTTGTCCTGCGTCAGGGTGCCGGTTTTATCGGTGCAGAGGATATCCATCGCGCCAAAGTTCTGGATGGCGTCAAGGTGTTTGACGATCACTTTCTGTTTAGAGAGCTTCACCGCCCCGCGCGCCAGCGTGGAGGTGACAATCATCGGCAGCATTTCCGGCGTCAGGCCGACGGCCACGGAGAGCGCAAACAGGGCCGCCTCCCACCAGTCGCCTTTGGTGTAGCCGTTGATCAGCAGGACGATTGGCGTCATCACCATCATAAAGCGGATCAGCAGCATGCTGACGCGGCCAATCCCCTTCTGGAAGGCATTCGGCTCGCTCTCCTGCTCGCTGACGCGTCCCGCGAGCTGGCCAAACCAGGTGTTGCCCCCGGTGGCGGTGACAATCGCCTGCGCCGTGCCGCTGACCACCGTGGTACCCATAAAGCACAGGGTGTCGCACTCGAGCGGGTTCATCTGCTGCGGGTCGCGGCTGCGCGCTACCTTTTCAACGGGCAGGGATTCCCCGGTCAGGGAGGCCTGCGCCACGAACAGATCGCGCGCCTGGATGATGCGTAAATCCGCCGGGATCATGTCCCCCGCCGCCAGCTTCACCAGATCGCCCGGCACCAGCTGGTCGATAGGCAGTTCCACCCAGGCGTTTTCGCCGAGATCGTTAATCACGCGCGAGACGGTCGCGGTGTTGCTGACCATCGCCTTGAGGGCGTCCGCCGCTTTGGTGGAGCGGGCTTCCTGAATGAAGTTCAGCAGCGTGGAGATGCCCACCATCAGGGCAATGACGCCTGCGGCAAACAGGTCTTCAGTGGCGTAGGAGATGATGCCCAGCACCGTCAGCAGCAGGTTGAACGGGTTGCGATAGCAGAGCCACAGGTGTATCCACCACGGAGACGGCTTTTGCGCCGGGATCTGATTATCGCCGTGCACGGCGCGGATTTTTTCCACTTCTGAGGCATTCAGCCCTTCCGGGTGACCGCCAAAGGCGCGCCAGACTTCGTTTTCATCCATCGCCGCCACGTTCAGGCAGCGTTCGGTCAGGGACGCGGGGATCGCCGCCCCCGCCATATTTTTGGCGTCTGGCACCGGGTCGCGCTGAACAAGACGGTGTGGCAGGTGGCGGCTCAGCAGGGCCTGCAGCTGCCGGGTGATAGTTTTCAACATAGGCATTCCTCCGCATCCGCAGGGGCGGACGCAGCATTTCCTTCAGGCGTGGCAAGGCCGTACCTGAGAGGCACTTAATTTTTCAAGCAGGAACGTTTATGACGTTGCTGCCTCACATCTCCGGTGAGCCAGCAACAGGCTGGCTTACCGGAAAGAACGCATTCTCCCGTTCAGGAGAGGTGTGGGATCGGGATCCATAAAGCCTCCGGTAAGTAAAAAGTCAGGTTTCGCCACGCAGTATAAGGATTTATCCATACCGTTCGTGGCGCATCGGACGGTATTATAACCCCACGTAAATAAACCGAACGTAAACCAGACTTTGCCCATAGCGAAATCGCGCTATAGCATTAGGCTCAATTGACCATTTTGTCGTTGTTACACGGAATACAGCATGCAGAACCGCCTTACGATTAAAGACATCGCGCGTTTAAGCGGCGTGGGGAAATCCACCGTCTCACGCGTGCTGAACAACGAAAGCGGCGTCAGCGAACGCACCCGCGAGCGCGTTGAGGCGGTCATGAATCAGCACGGGTTTTCCCCTTCCCGTTCCGCGCGCGCCATGCGCGGGCAGAGTGACAAGGTGGTCGCCATTATTGTTTCGCGTCTGGATTCCCTGTCAGAAAACCTCGCCGTGCAGACCATGCTACCCGCCTTCTACGAGCAGGGCTATGACCCGATCATGATGGAGAGCCAGTTCTCTGTGCAACTGGTTGAAGAGCATCTGGGTATGCTTCAGCGGCGCAATATTGATGGCGTGGTGCTGTTTGGCTTTACCGGCATCAAAGAAGAGATGCTCAAACCCTGGCAGCCCTCGCTGGTGCTGCTGGCGCGCGATGCCCACGGTTTCGCGTCTGTCTGCTATGACGATGAAGGGGCAATCGTGACCCTGATGCAGCGTCTGTACGAGCAAGGCCATCGCCACATCAGCTATCTGGGCGTACCGCACGCGGACGTCACCACCGGCAAGCGCCGCCACGAGGCGTATCTGGCCTTTTGCAAACAGCACAATCTCTCCGCCGTGGCCTCCCTGCCGGGGCTGGGCATGAAGCAGGGCTACGAGCAGGTCGCCAGCGTTCTGACGCCGCAGACCACCGCGCTGGTGTGCGCCACGGATACCCTGGCGCTGGGCGCGAGCAAATATATCCAGGAGCAGCGCATCGATAACCTGCAGGTGGCGAGCGTCGGCAGCACGCCGCTGATGAAGTTCCTGCACCCGGAAATTATCACCGTCGATCCGGGCTACGCCGAGTCCGGCAGGCAGGCCGCCGCGCAGCTGATAGAGCAGATCAACGGGCGCGCTGAGCCGCGTCAGATCGTTATTCCCGCCCACCTCTCTTAACCCCCGCTCAACGGATTATTGTGATCTTCGCCTGATTTCGGGAACGTTCCCATTTTCGCCGTCACGCTGAAGGAGTAGGCTTGCGCTCAGGTCATTATCCCCCTCACCATCTGTCATGAGGTTTCATGATGAGTAAAGTCAAACAAGCAGATATCGATCGGCTGATCGTCCTGGTCGGCGGCCGCGAAAACATCGCCACCGTCAGTCATTGCATTACCCGCCTGCGCTTCGTGCTGAACGACCCGGCCAAAGCCAACCCGAAGGCCATTGAAGAACTTTCCATGGTCAAAGGCTGCTTCACCAACGCCGGTCAGTTCCAGGTCGTTATTGGTACCGAAGTGGGCGATTACTATCAGGCTCTGCTGGCGACAACCGGGCATTCTTCTGCTGATAAAGAGCAGGCGAAGAAGGCCGCGCGCCAGAATATGAAGTGGCATGAGCAGCTGATTTCCCACTTCGCGGAGATCTTCTTCCCGCTGCTGCCAGCGCTGATCAGCGGGGGCTTAATCTTAGGCTTCCGTAACGTCATCGGCGATGTGCCGATGAGCGACGGCAAAACCCTGGCGCAGATGTACCCGGCGCTGCAAAGCATCTATGACTTCCTGTGGCTGATTGGCGAAGCGATTTTCTTCTACCTGCCGGTGGGGATCTGCTGGTCGGCGGTGCGCAAAATGGGCGGCACGCCGATTCTGGGTATCGTGCTGGGCGTCACGCTGGTCTCTCCACAGTTAATGAACGCTTACTTACTTGGGCAGCAGGTGCCGGAAGTGTGGAACTTCGGGCTGTTTACCATCGCTAAGGTGGGCTACCAGGCGCAGGTGATCCCGGCACTGCTGGCCGGTCTGGCGCTGGGCTTTATTGAAACGCGCCTGAAGCGCATCGTGCCGGATTACCTCTATCTGGTGGTGGTGCCGGTCTGCTCGCTGATTATTGCTGTGTTCCTGGCGCACGCCTTTATCGGTCCGTTTGGCCGCATGATCGGCGACGGCGTGGCCTTCGCGGTCCGTCACCTGATGACCGGCAGCTTCGCGCCGATTGGTGCCGCGCTGTTTGGCTTCCTGTACGCCCCGCTGGTGATCACCGGCGTACACCAGACCACGCTGGCGATAGATATGCAGATGATCCAGAGCCTTGGCGGCACGCCGGTCTGGCCGATTATCGCGCTGTCTAACATTGCGCAGGCGTCTGCGGTGACCGGCATCATCATCGTCAGCCGCAAGCATAACGAACGTGAAATCTCCGTTCCGGCAGCTATCTCCGCCTACCTCGGCGTCACCGAACCGGCGATGTACGGCATCAACCTGAAATACCGCTTCCCGATGCTCTGCGCGATGATCGGTTCCGGTCTGGCGGGCCTGCTGTGCGGCCTGAACGGCGTGATGGCAAACGGGATTGGCGTCGGCGGGCTGCCGGGCATCCTCTCCATCCAGCCCGCGTTCTGGCAGGTATTTGCGCTGGCGATGGCAGTTGCAATTATCGTCCCAATGGCGCTCACCACCGTGGTTTACCAGCGTAAGTTCCGTCAGGGCACGCTGCAGATTGTTTAACGTTTTCTTTCGGGGCGCAGTTGCGCCCCTTCGCATTTGCAGGAACGCACTATGAATACTCTTCCTCACTGGTGGCAGAACGGCGTCATCTATCAGATTTACCCAAAAAGTTTCCAGGACACTACCGGCAGCGGCACTGGTGATTTACGCGGCGTAACGCAGCGTCTGGACTACCTGAACACCCTCGGCATCGACGCCATCTGGCTGACGCCGTTTTATATCTCCCCGCAGGTGGATAACGGTTACGACGTGGCGAATTACACCGCCATTGACCCGGCCTACGGCACGTTGGATGACTTCGACGAGCTGGTTGCCGGGGCGCACGCGCGCGGCATTCGCATCGTACTGGATATGGTGTTTAACCACACCTCCACGCAGCACGCCTGGTTCCGCGAGTCGCTGAACAAAGCGAGCCCGTATCGCCAGTTCTACATCTGGCGCGACGGCACGCCGGAGCAGCTTCCCAACAACTGGCGCTCCAAGTTTGGCGGCAACGCCTGGCGCTGGCACGCCGAGAGCGAGCAGTACTATTTGCACCTGTTTGCGCCGGAGCAGGCGGACCTCAACTGGGAGAACCCGGAGGTGCGCGCCGAGCTGAAAAAAGTGTGCGAGTTCTGGGCCGATCGCGGCGTGGACGGCTTGCGTCTGGACGTGATTAACCTGATTTCAAAAGATCAGGATTTCCCGGACGACAACATCGGAGACGGCCGCCGCTTCTATACCGACGGGCCGCGCATCCACGAATATCTGCAGGAGATGAGCCGCGACGTCTTCACCCCGCGCAACCTGATGACGGTAGGCGAGATGTCCTCGACCTCGCTGGAGAACTGCCAGCAGTACGCGTCGCTCGACGGCAGCGAGCTGTCGATGACCTTCAACTTTCATCATCTGAAGGTGGACTACCCCGGCGGCGAAAAGTGGACGAAGGCGAAGCCGGACTTCGTCGCGCTGAAAACCCTCTTCCGCCACTGGCAGCAGGGGATGCACAACAAAGCCTGGAACGCGCTGTTCTGGTGTAACCACGACCAGCCGCGCATCGTGTCGCGCTTTGGTGATGAAGGCGAACACCGCGTGGCTGCCGCGAAGATGCTCGGCATGGTGCTGCACGGCATGCAAGGTACGCCGTATATCTATCAGGGCGAAGAGCTGGGGATGACCAACCCGCACTTCAGCCGCATCACCGATTACCGCGACGTGGAAAGCCTGAACATGTTTGCAGAACTGCGGGCCAACGGCCGCGAACCGGACGAGCTACTGGCGATTCTGGCGAGTAAGTCCCGCGATAATGGACGCACGCCGATGCAGTGGGACGCGTCGCACAATGCGGGTTTTAGCGAGGGCGAGCCGTGGATTGGCGTCTGCGACAACTACGAAACCGTGAACGCCCGCGCGGCGCTCGATGACCCGGATTCGGTGTTTTACACCTACCAGTCGCTGATTAGCCTGCGCAAAACTCTGCCGGTGCTGACGTGGGGGGATTATGAGGATCTCCTGCCGGAACATCCTTCTCTTTGGGCTTACCGCCGTCAGTGGCAGGGACAAACGCTGGTGGTGGTGGCAAACCTGAGTCATACGCCTCAGGAATGGGAAACGGACGTACTCAGCGGTCAGCCGCAGGCGCTGATGAGTAACTACCCTACACCGCAAACGACGTCGCTCCGTCCGTTTGAAGCGATCTGGTGGCTGCAGCAGTAACGTTCCTTGTCGGGTGCCGCCCAGCACCCGGCTTATTTTACTGTTTTTGTTGAATAATTAATCAGATTTTTCTCGCACGCCTTTACAATCGCTGAAGCGCCCGCCGTTTGTACTCTCGTCTTTTTACTTTGTTCTGCATCAAATAAAACGCAAACATGTTTGATGCAAATCACTATATGTAGCACTTAAAATGCACGCCGACCCAACATCTTGTATTTATCGTCTACTATTCCAACAACAAGACGGCGCATACGCTGGCCGGAATTGTGGATAACACGAGCTGGGAACGCGGGAAGTCTTTGGCCCGGCGGGAAATACGCCCGGTGAATACTTCTCCACCTCTGTGGATAACCTGTTTTCAAAAATGGAGTGATCATGACACCGCATGTGATGAAACGTGATGGCTGTAAAGTGCCGTTTAAATCAGAGCGCATCCAGGAAGCCATTCTGCGTGCAGCTAAAGCAGCGGGAGTCGATGACGCAGATTACTGCGCCACCGTCGCAGAAGTCGTTAGCAGCCAGATGAATGAACGCAGCCAGGTCGATATCAACGAGATCCAGACCGCGGTTGAGAACCAGCTGATGGCGGGGCCTTACAAGCAGCTGGCGCGCGCCTACATTGAGTATCGTCACGATCGTGACGTGCAGCGCGAGAAGCGCGGCCGTCTGAACCAGGAGATCCGTGGCCTGGTCGAGCAGACCAACTCCGCCCTGCTCAACGAAAACGCCAATAAAGACAGTAAAGTGATCCCGACCCAGCGCGACCTGCTGGCCGGTATCGTCGCCAAACACTATGCCCGTCAGCATCTGCTGCCGCGCGACGTGGTGTCGGCACACGAGCGCGGTGAAATTCACTACCACGACCTCGACTATTCGCCGTTCTTCCCGATGTTCAACTGCATGCTGATCGACCTGAAGGGCATGCTGACCCACGGTTTTAAAATGGGTAACGCCGAGATTGAACCGCCTAAGTCCATCTCCACGGCCACCGCCGTCACCGCGCAGATTATCGCTCAGGTTGCCAGCCACATTTACGGCGGCACCACCATTAACCGCATTGATGAAGTGCTGGCCCCGTTCGTGACGGCCAGCTTCAACAAGCACCGTAAAACCGCCGAAGAGTGGCAGATCCCGGACGCTGACGGCTACGCGCACTCCCGCACCGAGAAAGAGTGCTACGACGCCTTCCAGTCGCTGGAATATGAAGTGAACACGCTGCACACCGCCAACGGCCAGACGCCGTTTGTGACCTTCGGCTTCGGTCTGGGCACCAGCTGGGAATCGCGCCTCATCCAGCAGTCCATTCTGCGTAACCGCATCTCCGGCCTCGGCAAAAACCGCAAAACGGCCGTGTTCCCGAAACTGGTGTTCGCCATCCGCGACGGCCTGAACCACAAGTTTGGCGATCCGAACTACGACATCAAACAGCTGGCGCTGGAGTGCGCGAGCAAGCGCATGTACCCGGACATCCTGAACTACGATCAGGTCGTCAAAGTGACCGGTTCGTTTAAAACGCCAATGGGCTGCCGCAGCTTCCTCGGCGTGTACGAAGACGAAAACGGTGAGCAGATCCACGATGGGCGCAACAACCTGGGCGTTATCAGCCTGAACCTGCCGCGCATCGCGCTGGAAGCAAAAGGTAACGAAGACGCCTTCTGGACGCTGCTGGACGAGCGCCTGCAGCTGGCGCGTAAAGCGCTGATGACCCGCATCGCGCGTCTGGAAGGGGTGAAAGCCCGCGTCGCGCCCATCCTCTATATGGAAGGAGCCTGCGGCGTGCGCCTGAAGGCGGACGATGACGTGTCCGAAATCTTCAAAAACGGTCGCGCGTCGATTTCGCTGGGCTATATCGGTATACACGAGACCATCAATGCATTGGCGGGCGATACGCATATGTATGACAGCGAGGCCCTGCGCGAAAAGGGCATCGCCATCGTTCAGCGCCTGCGCGACGCGGTAGACCAGTGGAAAGAGGAAACCGGCTACGGGTTTAGCCTCTACAGCACGCCGAGCGAGAACCTGTGCGATCGCTTCTGCCGTCCGGACACCGCCGAGTTCGGCATTGTGGAAGGGGTGACGGATAAAGGGTACTACACCAACAGCTTCCACCTCGACGTGGAGAAGAAGGTGAACCCGTACGACAAGATCGACTTCGAAGCGGCGTACCCGCCGATCGCCAGCGGCGGCTTCATCTGCTACGGCGAGTACCCGAACATTCAGCACAACCTGAAGGCGCTGGAAGACGTGTGGGATTACAGCTACCAGCACGTGCCGTATTACGGCACCAACACGCCCATCGACGAGTGCTACGAGTGCGGATTTACCGGTGAGTTTGAGTGCACCAGCAAAGGCTTTACCTGCCCGAAATGCGGCAACCACGACGCGGCTCGCGTCTCCGTCACCCGCCGCGTGTGCGGCTATCTCGGCAGCCCGGATGCGCGTCCGTTTAACGCCGGGAAGCAGGAAGAGGTGAAGCGCCGCGTGAAGCATTTGGGGAATGGGCAGATCGGGTAAGTTTTGCGCCGGGTTC
>NZ_GL890774.1:392126-396335 GCF_000211415.1 Enterobacter mori LMG 25706
GGGCCGGGGTGAGGGCATCAGCGCGCACACATTCTCTGGACATTTTCTATGCGATATCACCAGTACTACCCCGTCGACATCGTTAACGGCCCCGGCACCCGCTGTACCCTGTTTGTTTCAGGCTGCGTGCACGAATGCCCCGGCTGCTACAACAAAAGCACCTGGCGTTTAAATTCCGGTATGCCGTTTACCGCTGAGATGGAAGACAAGATCGTCAACGACCTGAACGACACCCGCATCAAACGTCAGGGGATCTCACTTTCCGGTGGCGACCCCCTCCACCCGCAAAACGTGCCGGATATCCTGAAGCTGGTGAAGCGCATTCGGTCAGAGTGTACGGGAAAAGATATCTGGGTCTGGACAGGCTACAAGCTGGAAGAGCTGAACGCGCAGCAAATGGAAGTGGTGGATCTGATTAACGTCCTGGTCGACGGCAAGTTTATGCAGGATTTAAAAGACCCGTCGCTTATCTGGCGCGGCAGCAGTAACCAGGTTGTGCATCATCTGCGTTAAATGCTAAAGCCGTTTGTTTGCATCATGATAAACGGCTGATTTCTCTCTCTTCCCAATGGCAATAACAACAACCAGCACCACTTCGTCCTGAACCTGATAGACCAGGCGATAGCCGGAGGCTTTAAGTTTGATTTTGTAGCAATCAGGCAGGCCCTGTAAGCGGGCTGATTCAATCCTGGGTTTCGCCAGCACGTCGGCAAGTTTCTTCTTAAACTGGTCTTTTACAGTCTCCCCCAGTTTGCTCCACTCCTTTAACGCCCTGGGATCAAACGCCAGTTCATAAGTCATCCAGACTAACCTTAATTCCCTTTTGCGGATTAGCCAGCCGCTCCCGGACCGTCTGTATCAGCGCATCTTCGCTGTCGCTAATCGTGACCGTTTTCACGGGCATGCGCCCTGTTTCAGCTACGTACTGAAACAGTAATCGCACCGCTTCCGTAGGGGTGATATTGAGTTTTTCCAGCACGGCGTAAGCCTCGTTTTTGAGTTTGTCATCCAGACGGACGTTAAGCGTGGCCATTATGCCTCCAGTAAAAACGAATATGTAATGCATTTTAGCATTACATTCGCATTACATCGAATTCTGGATAACGCCTCTCAAAACCGGCTCAAACTCTCCATCGCCACCGCCTTAAACTCGGCAAAATCTCCGCAGCTACAGAGCCGTGACATCGCGCGTTCGCGCAGGAACGTCACGAAAATATCGTAAATCGCCATCGCCTCTTCGTATTCGCTTTTGCTGATGGCGAGCAGGAAGATGACGTGCGCGGTTTCATCGCCCCACTGGACGCCGTGCGGGGCGAGCACGGTATAGACTACCGTTTTCTGCGCCAGCAGGCCGAGTGAGTGTGGCAGCGCAATGCCGTCGCCGAGCATAGTGCTGACGATGGCTTCACGCTCGACGACGGAATCCAGGAACTCCGCGCCGACAAATCCCTCGCCTTCAAGCTGCGCGCACAGTTCCCGGAACAGCGTTTGCTGATCAACGGGCGTGTCGATAATGCGGAAATGGGCCGCATCGAAGTATTTATCCAGCATCCACGGGCGGGTACGGTCCACCAGCACCAGCTTGCCGATCTGCTCTAACTGATAGTCGGTCGGGAACGGGGCAATCGTCACCACCGGTTTGGACTTTTCGCTGACGCGGGCGGTGGCGATCACAAAGTCTTCGCCAATCGTTTCTGCCAGCTCGTACTCGCGCAGGGTGAGCGTGCGCGTAACCTCAATTTGCGGGTATTTACGCTGCAGCACCGCCTCAATCATGCGGACCATAGCGTTACCAGCGTCGCACACCAGCAGCACGCGCGGCTGACGCTGGTAGCCAATGTTGTAGTGACGCTCCAGCCCGACGCCGATATGCAGCACCAGGAAGCCAATCTCGTTTTCGCTGATCACATACGGCGTGTATTTGCCCCAGTTCGATACCGCTGCGAGGGTCATATCCCACGCCATCGGGTAGTGCTGCTTGATGTTATCCAGCAGCGGGTTGGGGATCATAATTTGATACCGCACGCGGGTGATCATGGTTTTGATGTGCGTGAGCAGGTCCGCGTGAAGCTGCTCGTCGCTGAGCAGGTTGTAGTTATAGTGAGTGTTGATGTAGCGCAGGATGTAGTTGACCAGTGCTTCATCGTCGTCTGCATTAATTGCGCTCGGGGCAATCTCCTGGATCTGCCGCGCCGCAATGTGCACGCACAGCCAGCTCTCCTCCGAAGGCGAAAGCGCTTTGCCCGCCAACTGCTGGATAGAGACCGCGATATCTTTCGCCGCCTCGCGCACGTTCTCTTCTACGTCTTCGGCGTGGAATTCCGGCAGCGGAAAGCCCTCGCTGATGCGACGTACCGACACCGCACAGTACAGACGCAGGAACAGCTCGCCTTCGTCGGTCAGGCGGATGTGATGTCGCGTCAGCGCATCATGCAGTACGGCCACCATCTGCTCCGGCACACCCGCGTTGAGAGCAACTTCGGTCACCAGCGGGTTGAGACTGTCCTGCTGCGCCAGCTCCCAGAGCAGGTCGGTCAGGCACGCGCGGGTGGACATCTCGCTGCCAAACAGCTTCATGCCGTGGCGCGGACGCGTTTCCAGGGTCAGGTTGTAGCGGTGGAACCACTCGCGCACTTCCACCATGTCGCTTTGCAGCGTGGCGCGGCTGACAAACCACTCATCGGCCAGATCTTCCAGCTTGAGGGAAAACGCTGAAGTGAGAAAACGTACCACCAGATAGTGCACGCGCTCGGGTCCGGTCCGCGGAATACGCAGCGCGCGCGGGTGGGATGCCTGCAATTGCTGATAACGTTCAGCGTCGTCAATTTTGAGCTGATAGCCATTGCCACGGCTCAGAACAAACTGCGCGCCGTGGCTTGCCAGCAGCGCGTTCAGGGCGGTGATATCGGCACGGACGGTTCGCGTGGAAACCGACAGCCGCTGCGCCAGCTCGTCCTGCGGCAGCGTCTCGTTTTGCAACAGATCGAAAAGTTGCGCTAAACGTTGGTTCGGAAATCGCACGGGTTTGTCCTCTTACGGCTTAAGGTGAAATGACCATCTGGGATGGACTGCCGACCGGGGTATAGTCCGGTTCGAAGCTGAGTTTGCCGTCCTGCGCCACGCGGAAACGGGTAATGTTGTCGCTGCGCTGGTTCATGACGTACAGCCAGCGTCCCTGTTTATCGAGCGTCAGGGTGCGCGGATAGTCGCCCCTCGTCCACACGTCGTCCTGATGCGTCAGCGTGCCCTCCGCTGTTACGGTAAAGTGCCCGATGCTGTTATGCAAACGGTTAGCCACATACAGCTGTTTGCCGTCGGCACTTAATGCCAGCCCGGCAGCAAAGCTGGTGCCTTTGTAGCCTTCCGGCAGGGCTGAAAGCGTTTTGCCCTCTTTTAAGGTGCCGTTGGCGTTCACGGTATAATGGGTGAGCGTAGAGGCCTCTTCGTTAATCAGCCACAGGGCATCGCCTTTTGGCGTAAGGACAAAGTGGCGCGGTCCGGCACCTTTTGAGGAGGCGCTGATAAACTGCGGATCGTTCGGCGTCAGCTTGCCGCTTCGATCGTCAAAGCGGTACTGGTAGAGACGATCCAGCCCAAGATCGGTGGAAAACACGTATTTCCCGCTCGGATCGGCGGCGATCATGTGCGCATGCGGACCGTTGTGATCGCTGATGGCAAAGCTGCCCTCCGCAGCCGCTTCCGGCTTCGCCGCGCCCGGTTCGCCTTGATCCTGATATTGATCCATGGCGTCACCCAGGCTGCCGTCTGCCTTGACCGGCAAAACGGCAATCGATCCGCTGACGTAGTTCGCCACCAGTAGATGACGACCGTTCGGCGTCAGGGAAAGATACACCGGCCCCGCACCGCCGGATGCCACCTGATTCAGCTTGCTCAGTTCACCGTTATCCCCCACCCGCAGCGCCTGCACCACGCCCTGCTCCACTTCACTTGCCAGGTAGAGCGTTTTGCCGTCGTGCGAGACGGTAAGCTGCGCAGCGTTCGGCAGCGTGCTGACCAGCGTTTTATTCGCCAGCGCGCCGCTTTGCGGATCAACGGTAAAGCGGTACAGCCCTTCTCCGTTGGGGTTGTAGGTGCCCACCCAGGCGTATTGCGTTTGGGCGATAGCGGTGGTGGCGAGCATTGAGAGTGAAGCGACAAGCAGGGTACGGGTGTGCATGGTGGCTCCTTCAGGTTTGTGCGGTGTGTTTC
>NZ_GL890774.1:396398-399423 GCF_000211415.1 Enterobacter mori LMG 25706
TCTCCCTTTGGGAGAGGGCTGGGGTGAGGGGTTGGTTTTTATTACTTCACCAGCTTCTTCGTCATCGCCAGCAGCGTACGCACGTCTTCCGGGCGCGTGTCGCCGCTGGCTTTGTCGATAATCGAGCTGTAGATATGCGGGATGATTTTGCTCACGCCCGCGTCGAGGGCGATCTGCAGGATCTCCTCATAGTTTTCCAGATCGATTCCCCCGGTCGGCTCCAGCCAGAAGTCGTGACGGGCGCAGGCTTCCGCCACCGCTTTGTACTCGTCACGGCACTTGAGGCCGCCCATCGGGAAGTATTTGATTGAGCTGCCGCCGAAATCTTTCAGCAGGGCAATCGCGGTTTCAACCGGCACGATGCCGTCCGGCGCGTTACTGCTCAGCGGGCCGGTGGAGATTTTGACCATCCCGACGGTGCCGGTCGGAGAGACCAGACCGTTGACCACCGATTCATTCTGCCCCAGCAGCGCGCGGCTGGTGGCCACGCCGGTGAATACCTGGTTGACGTGCTGCGGCTGCACCTGACGGGAGATTTCACTCACCATCGCCGACTGGTTCGGATCCCCCGCGCCCAGGCCGACGGAGAGCGCGTTATCAATCAGCGCGGCGTATTCACGCATATCGGCGACGGCGCTGTCCACGTCCGGGTAATTTTTGGAGAGCACGCCCACCAGCACATGACCTTCCGCCGCCTCGTAGATGGCGCTGGCGTTGGCTTTCGATCCTGCCAGCACGTTCAGGCAAACGCGGTCACGGTAAAAGTTGGGGGTCAGTTTCATGCTTTTTTCTCCTGTCCTAATACTTCGCTAATGCGGCGGTAGACGATGTTCAGCTGCTCAGCATTCACGCTGCGCACGTCCGCCTCGATAATCCCTTCGTTGGCCTTGTAGCCACGGAAGTAAATGGCGTATTCGCCCTGCTTCAGCTTCGCCACCAGATCGCCGGTGCCGACGCCCGTTGTGGCTTCATCAAACTTAATCTCGGTGCGGGCGATATCGCGACCCGCGCTGTCCCAGACCACGCGCGCGGTCACGCCGTTCAGGGTATTAAGCACGTCGATAAACGGCGTCATCTTCGCCACCATCTCAGCGCCGCTCTCTTTGGTGGCCGTCAGGTAGTGTTCGATGGCGCAGGTCAGGCCGAGAATGCCCTCTTTGCCCACTTTCATGGCGCGGCCAATGCCCGCCGTCTGACGCTTCACCCATTCAACATATTGAGTTTTGCCGATCACCAGCCCGCTGGTTGGCCCTTCAATCGCCTTCGCGCCGCTGTAGATCACCAGATCGGCGCCGGAGCGGTAGTACGCGTGCAGATCTTCTTCCGCTGCCGCATCGACGATCAGCGGGAGATCGTGCTTACGCGCCACGACCGCCGCCTGCTCGACGCTGAGCATGCTTTTCTGCACACAGTGGTGCGATTTGATGTAAAGGATCGCCGCCGTGCGTGGGGTGAGCGCCGCCGCCAGCTGATCGGCAGAACATTCGTTGGCGTAGCCCGCTTCCACCAGCTTGCCGCCGCCCAGCGCCACCATGGTGCCCACCGGCGCACCAAAGTTCACGTTGTGGCCTTTCGGCAGGACGATTTCGTTGTTCTCAATCGGGGTCACGTGCAGGTTTTCCAGCAGCCAGTCGCTGTCTTTTACCAGCACCGCCGCCACGGACTGGGCAATGCCCGCCGACGCGCAGGAGACCACCGTTGCCCCTTCCACATCCAGCAGCTTCGCGATGTATTCACCGGTTTTATTAACCAGATCCTTCATCTCGAAGTACTCATTCATACCGTCCATTGCCGCCTGCACCACTTCCGGGCGAGGCGTGGAGACGCCCAGCGCCGTCATGCGGCCGGACGTGTTGATAACCTGCTTTAAGTTGTACTTCTCATAAATCGAAGGCATGTTCCGTGCTCCCTTGTTCGGTCATGTAGCCCTTGCCCGCGCGGATCGCGGCAAGCGGCACCAGAATGTGTTCAGCCTGCAGGCTGTCGTTTTCGGCATCCGTCAGCACCGTCGGCTGGCGCTTGAGCGTGAACAGCGTCAGGTCGGCATCGAGACCCGGCTGAATGCGACCCTTATGCGCCAGGCGCAGGCCGTCGGCTGCGCTGGCGGTTACGCAGTCAATCACCTGCGGCAATGACATGCCGATGGCGAGAAACTTCGACATCACGCTTGCCAGCGAGCCTACCGGGCCGTTAATACGGTTGCGGCAGTAGATATCCGAGCTGATGGTGTGCGGCAGAATGCCCATCGCGATGGCGCGTTTCGCCACCTCAAAACTGAAGCTCGCCGTGCCGTGCCCCACGTCCAGACGCACGCCGCGCTTCAGGGCGGAGGTGATGGAGGCGCGCAGCTCGCCGGAGGGCGTCAGAATGCGGTTGGGTTTGCCGTTGTAGCAGTGGGTGATGATGTCGCCCGAGCTCAGCAGCTCGGCAATTTCGTCGAGGTTCGGCGGGTTGTTGCCGATGTGCACCATCAGAGGCAGGTCGCCGTTCTCTTTCTGAATGGCTTTGGCGCGCTCCAGCGGCGTAATGCCGTTTTCACCGACCACGCTGCTGCTCATACGCGCTTTCAGGCCCACGATAAAGTCGGGGTGACGTTTAACCGCCTGTTTGACCGCGTCGGCGTCGATATTCGCCATGTTGGCCAGTTCGTTTTGGGCAATCAGCCCCACGCGGGAGATGTTCAGCAGGGCAAAGACCTCGGTAGAGGCTTTGCGGGTGATGTCGTAGAAATCGTCCACGTCGTCGGCACCGGTACTGCCCGCGTCCACCACGGTGGTGACGCCGGTGGCAATGCCGACGCTGTCCGGTTCGTCGTGGTAAATCGGGGAGTTCGGGTAGCAGTGAACGTGGGAGTCAATCCAGCCTGCGCTGACGAATACGTCGCCGTTCAGCTCAACCGTTTTATGCGCGGGGGCGTCAATGTCGCCCAGCGCCGCGATCTTCCCGTCCTGAATGGCGATATCGGTCAGGGTATCGTCGGCAAGGCGCGCACGGCGCAGGAGTAAATCAAACATGAGGATCTCCT
>NZ_GL890774.1:399460-436492 GCF_000211415.1 Enterobacter mori LMG 25706
CGCCTGAGCGCCCGCGGGTATTAAAGGGCGACCGGGAACAGCCAGCCCAACAGCATTGCGCCGAGGATCGCGCCACCGGTGATCGGCTTCTGCCAGATGTAGAACACCAGCGCACCCAGCAGGGAACCGACGCCGATAGGAATGGAGGCGGTCATGGCGCTGAGGATAATCAACGGCCCGAGGAAGCGGCCGGAGGCGTTACCCGCGCCCATCATCACGTCTGCACCGTAGGTGGAGTTGCTCTGGTTGATGGTGAACTTACGCGCCAGGATGATGACGTAGCCAATCGCCAGGCCAATCACCAGGCCAGTAATCAGCGCGGCAATGAAGTTGGTCACCGGGAACATGATCCCCGCGCCCAGCAGCAGCGCCGGAACGCCGAGGCCCACGCCGGTCTGAATGGCGCCGCCGATGTCGAGAATACCGACCAGCGAGCCTTCGATAATACGGGCGAACAGGAAGCTTGCGCCGAACGCCGCCACCGCGCCGTAGACGCCGGTATCCATCCCCGCTTTCAGCATCGCCACGAAGGCAACTTCGTTAAACGCGCCGATGCCGTAGAGGTAGTACATGTGCGTCCCGGCGAAGACGCCGGAGGAGAGCAGGCCAACGAAGATCGGGAACGACCAGTCGGCATACCAAAAACCTTTATTCTGTTCCATGTAGAGGCTCCTGTTATTTACCGCTGAGCGAGTTGTGGATCATATCGAGCCAGTTCGGCACGGTCAGATGGAAGGATTCGATCATCTTCATGTCGAAGCCGCGGAAGAAGCCGCTCAGCACGAACAGCAGGACGATCGCCGCCATCATCACTTTGGTGACGTGGTTCCAGCCGCTCTCTTCCACGCCTTTACCGATCAGGATACCCAGCACCAGGCCCGGTACGGCGTTGCCCATGATCAGCTGCGCCGCGCCGCCGAAGATGGTCGCCCAGAAGCCCGATTTTTTACCCGCGTCAATGGCTGCCAGCCAGAAGATCACCGGCATCACGGTGTTGACCAGCAGGTTTGCCGCTGGTACCAGCACCTTCACGGCGGTGACCTGAAGCGCTGCCGGCACGGAGGAGGCGGTCAGGTTAAGGAAGGTCACGACGATCATGCCGATCACGCCGCAGGCAATCGCCATTTTGCGAGGGTCGTGCAGCGTTTCGCCGACGTTACGGTTTTTGATCATCAGTGCAGCAGCACCCCAGTTTGGGATGATGCGGTGGTCAACGTCCTGTGTGAAAGCCCCTGCGGCCACGGAAGAGGCCCAGGCGTTAAAGAAGAAACCTAACCCAAAGGAGAAGTGGGACGCCGGATCCCCTTCACAGGAGTTCAGTTCCCCCAACGTACGAAACGCGCCCATACCCTGTGTGGTAGGCGCATGAAACATGCGTGCAGCCCCGGCCCCCACACCGACGCCAACCAGGCCGCCAATGATGAGCGATTTTATTAATATAATTAAGAACATCAGTCTGCCCTTTTATGAATAATCAGCGTTGCGTGACGAAATCCACCTGGTCAAGATTGATCGCGGTCACGTTGACGGTCACATCCAGCTCCACGCTGTAGGTGCGTCTTTCCCGGCGCAAAAAGAAGAACAGAAACGCTTCTTTACGCACCGCTTCTTGCGCCTGAACAACCTGCACATCCTGTGGCTCAATACGCAGTAAGATATGCGGTGAGGCTTTCATCACCGCGGCCTGTACGTGGTTGAGCGCGTCGGCAAAGGCGCGCGCTTTGGCGTCGCCTTTTCCCTTCACTCTCACCGTGGTTGAGAACTGTTCTTTCATGCTTATGCGCCGTATTTCTTCTGCCACGCCTGTACCAGACGCTCGCCCAGCTCTTCTTTATCCATAAAGCCAAAGCCCAGCACGTTGCAGCCTTCGTTGATGGCGGTCACGCCCTCTTCCACGGAACGCATGCCGTATTTCGCTTTGTAGCCATATTTGGTTTGCGCCGTGATGGCACCCGCGCCGCCGCTGCCGCAGAAGGAGATGCCGAAGGTGGCGTTTTCCGCTTTCATCATGTCGCCAAGCTTCATGTCCGCGGCCATGCCCGGTACCACAACCGCGCGTCCACCTGCTTTTTCCACACCAGCGGCCACTTTCTGACCTTTGCCCAGGCGATCGCCAATCACGACTGTAATCTGTTCCATGTGTTGCTCCTTAAAGGTTGTCTTTCGCGACTTCGAAGTGAACGGAGAGCAGCCAGGCTTCTTCATCAGGAAGGTTGCCAAACTGCGCTACCACTTCACGGGCAAGTTGCATTGAATCTGGTGAAATTTCGTCGAACAGCTCCGCTTCAACCTCCGGCAGCGGCTCGCCGGTCACGGACCGGTGCGCCATCGCGCGAACGTGGGAGGTCAGCATCTGCTCCTGCACTGCGTTAGGGATGATGTCGTGCCGGGCCAGCAGGGCATAAACCTGCTGCAGCATGGTGTTAGCGAGCTGCTCTGTGTGCAGCGCCTGTTCCCCAACGTCGTTCATTACCGCTCCGTTAATCACTGGTCTTACCCCGTTAATGGCTCTGGAATAAAACTAACGTTGCAGGGGAATTGTTTGTAGCGAGTTGTTTTCCACTTCGAAGTGGAAAGGCGAGCAGCAGCAGTGATCTGTGCCACATAAATGCGGTGAATCTGGATAAACCGCTGTATTTACGTGATGAATATCACGCTATTCAGCGGCAATGAACAGGTCAGTGAAGTGGAAAAGTTTCCGAGCGGGCTCGTAGAAATGTGACGTGGATAAGGTTTTCTTATGGGGATTCGCTAGAGTGGCGACGGGTGCTTGAGACTGACCGTCTCAGGCATGGGACGGAAAGTGGAAAGCCCCTACCTGAATTTAAATCAGGACGGGGCTGTAAACGACACGTCTAGCCACGTGATGTTTGCTACCTCGCCCGCTTTACAGCAAGGAGGCATCCATGAAACGCAGAAACCCAAGTATCGGGGTTTTGATGATTATTTCTTTGACGATAATCATCTTAACGCTGGTGACGAGGAAAACACTGTGCGAGATCCGTTTTCGAAACGGCTCGCTTGAAGTGACCGCGCGGATGGAGTGTCGCTCCGGCAAGTAGGGAGCAAAGATGCGGGGGCGCGTAATGCGCCTCCGCATACGGAGGGAGGACGTACAGCTCAGGCACCCAATTAACGATACTTTTTATGATAGGTGTTGCGCGTCGCCACAAACTGGTCGGCCGCCGCCTGGGCTTCCTTCACCTTGCCTTCGTTAGCCAGCTTCAGCGCACCGTCGATCTGGCCGACCAGCACGTCAAAGCCGTGGCGATAGTCTTTCATCTCTGCACTGTCTGCCGCTTTGCTTTCCAGCTTCGGCGGGGTTGCTTTTTGCGCATCCAGCGCCGCTTCACGCATTTTGGTCAATGCGTCTTTCATGTCCGCCGCATTGTCCGTTTTCTGCACCACCTTCAGGTTTTCACTGAGGATGTCCATATTGTCTTCGAGATCGGCGGCAAACGCAGACGAACCAAGAACCAGCGTTGAAGCCGCGACGATCGCTAACAGATGTTTACGCATTGCTCACTTCCTTTTTTATTATTAACAAAACGCTATCTTTATTGACCCGCAATTTTCATTTCGGGCAGAAGAACTGAACCACACTGTATATTGCTACGTGTTTCAATATCGTTACCGACCGTAACGATGTTGCGCCACATATCCTTCAGGTTACCCGCGATGGTGATTTCGCTCACCGGATACTGAATTTCGCCGTTTTCGACCCAGAAGCCCGCCGCACCGCGCGAGTAGTCGCCGGTGATGCCGCTTACGCCCTGGCCCATCAGTTCCGTGACGACCAGGCCGGTGCCCATCTCTTTCAGCATCTGCTCAAAGCTCAGGCCCTGACCGGCAATACGCCAGTTGTGGATCCCGCCCGCGTGACCGGTGCTTTTCAGCCCCAGCTTGCGCGCGGAGTAATTGGTCAGCAGCCACTGGGTCAGAATACCGTCTTTGATAATATCGCGACGTTCGGTGCGAACGCCTTCGCTGTCGAACGGCGTGGAGGCCAGCCCTTTCAGCAGGTGCGGATGCTCTTCAATGGTCAGCCATTCCGGCAGGATCTGCTTGCCCAGCGAGTCGAGCAGGAAGGTCGATTTACGGTACACCGAGCCGCCCGCGATAGCGCCCACCAGATGGCCAAACAGGCCGGTTGCCACTTCATTAGCAAAAATGACCGGGGCTTTCATGGTGGAGAGTTTACGCGGCGACAGGCGAGACAGCGTGCGCTCGGCGCACTCTTTACCCACCCACTCCGGAGACTGTAAATCCCCCAGCGCGCGGCCAATGGTGTAGGCGTAGTCGCGCTCCATGTCGCCGTTCTCTTCAGCGATGACGCAGCTGGAGAGCGAGTGGCGGGTAGAGCAGTAGCCCTGCAGCATGCCGTGGCTGTTGCCAAAGACTTTGATGCCGTAATGGCTATTGAAGCTACCACCTTCGGTATTGGTGATGCGCTTATCGGCCTGCAGGGAAGCCTGCTCGGCGCGCGCGGCCAGTTCAATGGCTTCGTCCGGGGTCACTTCCGCCGGGTGGAAAAGATCGAGATCCGGCGCATCAAACGCCAGCAGCTCTTTATCCGCCACGCCTGCGTAAGGATCAGGAGAGGTATAACGGGCGATATCCAGCGCCGCCTGCACCGTACGGGCGATGGCATCCGGACTGAGATCGGTGGATGACGCGCTGCCTTTGCGATTCTGGTGATACACCGTGATCCCAAGCGCGCCATCGCTGTTGAATTCGACATTTTCCACTTCGCCATAGCGGGTGCTCACGCTGATGCCGGTGGTTTTGCTGACCGCCACTTCGGCGCCATCTGATTTTTCTGAAGCAAGCATCAGCGCGGTGGAGACGGCTTCTTCCAGAATCTTACGCTGCGCTTCAACTTGTGAGGTTACTTTCATCGCAAATGCCATACTGTAAGAGAGAGTTATCTGAAGTCTAACAGAGAACCGTTTTTCAGTGCGCGTCTTAACTGGTAACATTAGCCTCTTTTTTTAAGGAGCCTGACATGACTAAGCAGCCCGAAGACTGGCTCGACGACGTTCCCGGTGATGACATCGAAGACGAAGATGATGAGATCATCTGGGTCAGTAAAAGTGAAATTAAACGTGACGCCGAAGAGTTAAAACAGCTTGGCGCAGAATTGGTAGAACTGGGTAAAAACGCGCTGGATAAGATCCCGCTCGACCAGGATCTGCGTGATGCCATTGAACTGGCACAGAAAATCAAAAAAGAAGGCCGTCGTCGCCAGCTTCAGCTTATCGGGAAAATGCTGCGTCAGCGCGACGTCGATCCGATCCGCCAGGCACTGGACAAGCTGAAAAACCGCCACAACCAGCAGGTTGCGTTTTTCCATAAGCTTGAGCAGATCCGCGATCGTCTGATTGAACAGGGTGATGACGCCGTACCGGAAGTGCTGAACCTGTGGCCGGATGCCGACCGCCAGCAGCTGCGTTCTTTGATCCGCAACGCGAAGAAAGAGAAAGAAGGGAATAAGCCACCGAAGTCTGCGCGCCTGATTTTCCAGTATCTGCGCGAGCTGTCTGAGAACGACGAGTAATCTGTTCCCCTCACCCCGGCCCTCTCCCCGGAGGGGCGAGGGAGAAAAGAATGTAGGCCCGGTAAGCACAAGCGCCACCGGGCTTTTTTTTTACTCTGCGACCGCTTCCGCTTTCTTCGCCAGACCGTCCAGCAGCTTCTGATGGATCCCACCAAAACCGCCGTTGCTCATCACCAGAATGTGATCGCCAGGCTGTGCGGCTTTCACGACCATATCCGCTAAGACATCCACATCCGCACTCCAGTGCGCAGGCTGAATGCAGGCGTCGGCCACTTCGGCCACCTGCCACGGAATATGCTGCGGCTGTAAGAGGAAGACTTCATCGGCACGTCCTAACGACGGCGCGAGGTCATCTTTGCAGATGCCCATTTTCATGGTGTTCGAGCGCGGTTCCAGCACGGCCAGAATGCGCGCGGTGCCGCCAACCTTGCCGCGTAACGCTGCAAGCGTTGCCAGAATGGCGGTTGGATGATGCGCGAAATCGTCATACACCGTCACGCCATTCGCTTCGCCGCGCAGTTCCAGACGGCGACGGGCGTTAATGAACGAGCCCAGCGCATTGGCTGCATCCGCAGGCAGCACGCCCACGTGACGCGCCGCAGCAATGGCCATCAGGCCGTTGTGCATGTTGTGCTCGCCCACCAGGCCCCACTTCACCTCACCCACTTTTTCACCGTCGAGCAGCACTTCCCACTCGGAGGCATCGGCGTTGAGTTTCTTCGCCTGCCAGTGACCCTGTTCGCCCACCAGTTCCTGCTCGCTCCAGCAGCCCATTGCCAGGGTTTGCTTCAGGTTGATGTCGTTCTCCGGCAGGATGATGCGGCCCTGACCCGGAACAATGCGCACCAGGTGGTGGAACTGTTTCTGGATCGCTTTCAGGTCGTCAAAGATATCCGCGTGATCGAACTCAAGGTTGTTGAGGATCAGCGTGCGCGGGCAGTAATGCACAAACTTGGAACGCTTGTCGAAGAATGCACAGTCGTATTCGTCGGCTTCGATCACAAAGAACGGGCTGTCACCCAGACGTGCAGAAACGTCGAAATTGCCCGGAACGCCGCCAATGACAAAGCCAGGCTTATAGCCACAGGCTTCGAGGATCCAGGTCGCCATTCCGGCGGTGGTGGTTTTGCCGTGGGTACCGGCAACGGCAACAACCCAGCGGTCGCGCAGCACAAAATCATGCAGCCACTGTGGGCCAGACATAAACGGAATATTGCGTTCCAGCACCGCTTCAACACATGGGTTACCACGGGTCATGGCGTTGCCAATGATCACCAGATCCGGTTCAGGATCCAGCTGGCTGGCCTCGTAGCCCTGAATCAGCGAGATGCCCTGCTTCTCCAGAAGCGTGCTCATCGGCGGATACACATTGGCGTCCGAACCTGTTACTTCATGGCCCAGTGAGCGCGCCAGCATTGCCAGTCCGCCCATGAAAGTGCCACAAATCCCCAATATATGAATGCGCATACGTCACTATCCTTCTTCAATGTGGCGCACATTTTACTCACATGTTAGCGGCTGTGAAACGCATTTCAGGTAAATCCGTATTTGCTGGCGCGATTCACCAGTGCGCTACTATTTGAATATTTGTTAAGATTGTTGGGCTTTAGTCGTTTTGGTGAACATACAATCGCTCTACTCACATAAGATGCAGGGAAAGTGTTATGAAAACGTTAGGTGAATTTATTGTCGAAAAGCAGCACGAGTTCTCTCATGCTACCGGTGAACTCACTGCTTTGCTGTCGGCAATAAAGCTGGGCGCTAAGATCATCCACCGCGATATCAACAAGGCCGGTCTGGTCGATATCCTGGGTGCCAGCGGTGCCGAGAACGTTCAGGGCGAGGTTCAACAGAAACTCGATCTGTTCGCAAATGAAAAACTGAAAGCTGCACTGCGCGCGCGCGACATCGTTGCGGGTATCGCCTCCGAAGAAGAAGATGAAATTGTTGTTTTCGAAGGATGCGAACACGCGAAATACGTTGTCCTGATGGATCCGCTCGACGGCTCCTCCAACATCGACGTTAACGTTTCTGTCGGTACCATTTTCTCCATCTACCGCCGCGTCACGCCTGTTGGCACGCCGGTCACCGAAGAAGATTTCCTCCAGCCGGGCAGCAATCAGGTTGCTGCGGGCTATGTGGTGTATGGTTCGTCCACCATGCTGGTGTACACCACCGGCTGCGGCGTTCACGCCTTTACTTACGATCCGTCGCTGGGCGTGTTCTGCCTGAGCCAGGAACGTATGCGCTTCCCGGAGAAGGGCAACACTTACTCCATCAACGAAGGCAACTACATTCGATTCCCGAGCGGCGTGAAGAAGTACATCAAATTCTGCCAGGAAGAAGATAAAGCCACCCAGCGCCCGTATACCTCCCGCTATATCGGTTCTCTGGTCGCTGACTTCCACCGCAACCTGCTGAAAGGCGGCATCTACCTCTACCCAAGCACCGCAAGCCACCCGGACGGGAAGCTGCGTCTGCTGTACGAATGCAACCCGATGGCATTCCTCGCCGAACAGGCGGGCGGCAAGGCGAGCGACGGTAAAGAGCGTATTCTGGATATCGTGCCGGAAAGCCTGCACCAGCGCCGTTCGTTCTTCGTCGGCAACAACCACATGGTTGAAGACGTTGAACGTTTCATCCGTGAGTATCCGGACGCGTAACCCCTTTCTCATGGGAAGCCGCCCGGCTTCCCAGTCATTTATATATTTTACCGTATAAGTGTTTATAAAAAAGACGCTTTAATCTTCATCCCTGCTCCTGCATTATTTCCATAACAGTTTGACAATTATTTCCTGGAGCATATTCGCGATGAAAAACTATTCTCGTGCCAATACCGGCATTGATTTAAATCTTATTCCTGTCTTTATTGAAATTGTTCGCTGCGGCAGCATGGCGAAAGCCTCTGTGCGCCTGGACATGTCCCGCCCGGCGGTAAGCCTGGCACTGAAGCGCTTTAATCAACTTTTTGATGAGCCACTGTTTTACCGTAAAGGTTTATATCTTGAGCCCACAGAAAAAGCGTTAGCGTTAACCAGCGCGCTGGAAATATTAATGGGGAATATTCACGATAATATTAATGCGTTAAATTCATCGACAAATAAAACCCTGGCACAGCACGTACCAGGGATGAATATGATTATGCAGCAGTCTGGGCCGTCAGCTTAAACGAGGACATGGCTTCCATCAGTTCGCGCGACTGCTCTTCCAGCGAGCGTGTCGCAGCGGATGACTGCTGTACCAGCGCCGCATTTTGCTGCGCCGTTTCGTCCATCTGGTTCACCGCGATGTTCACCTGCTCAATGCCGCGACTCTGTTCCTGAGACGCGGTCGCAATTTCACGCATCAGCCTGGTCATCCGCAGCACTTCTGTTGCGATCTCATCCATCGTTTCACCGGCCTGCTGTGCCAGTTCGCTCCCCTCATTCACATGAGTTTGTGAATCGCTGATAAGCGATCGGATCTCTTTCGCCGCGTCGGCACTGCGGCTGGCCAGGTTTCGCACTTCGCCCGCGACAACGGCAAAACCCCGTCCCTGTTCGCCCGCGCGCGCGGCTTCAACGGAGGCGTTCAGCGCCAGAATATTGGTCTGGAAGGCAATGCCGTCGATCACGCTCAGGATGTCGGCGATCCGCGCCGAGCTGCCGGAGATATCGCGCATTTTTTCAATCACGTAGCAGACCATTTCACTGCCGTGATCGGCCGTGTCGGAAACGGACTTCGCCAGCTGGTGCGCCTGCTCGGCGTTGTCGGCGTTGAGTTTCACCGTGGCGGTGATCTCTTCCATGCTGGCCGCCGTTTGCTCAAGTGAGGTGGCGGTAGATTCCGTGCGCTGGGCAAGGTTCATGTTCCCTGCCGTCAGCTCCCGGCTGCCGGTATCAATTTGCGAACTGGCATCGCGCACCCGCAGAACCGATCCCATCAGCGATTGACGCATCGCTTCAATGGCCGCGTTGAGCCGGTTAAATTCCTGGCTGGCTGTCGGATCCAGGGTATGGGTTAAATCGCCTGCCGCGACATGTTCGAGCTGAGCAATCGATGCCGAGAGCGGCTTCAGCAGCATATGGCGCAGCACCAGCCAGGCGAGGACGATAATGCCTGCCGTCAGCAGCGCGGCGACCACGATCAGGATCAGTACGCGGGTTTTGCTCGACTGCACGGCACTGACTTCCGCTTTGCCACGCGCTTCGCTCCACGCCTGGAAAGCCTGCATATCATTATCAAACTTGTTGGCCACCGGAATCAGCGCGTTCTCAATCAGGTCGTAATAACCGTCCGCACTCTGGTCGTTCAGGGCTTTCAGCATCGGGTTGATACCCTGCCGGATATACGCCGCCAGACTCGCCGCCACGTTATCCAGCAGCTTTTGCCCCTGCTCGTCAGCCACCCCGCCGTCGATCACGGCTTTCAGCGTTTTCTGCGCCTGGGCAATTTCCTGATTGATGTTTTTTACCGATTTGGATGCATCGTCCAGCAGACCAATTTCCATCATTCGGACGGCCTGGCCCGCCTCATTGCGCGCGCGCAGGATCAGCGTATAGCCAGAATTAAGCTGCACCATTTGCTCACCCTGAAGGTGGTTGATGCGCTGGAGTGAAGAAGAACTCTGTGTGAGGGCATAAATACCAATGCCGCTGACAATCAGCAGCAGAAGGGTCATAACGGCCAGTAGAGAGAGCAAGCCGGTACGAATCGATAGCGTTTTCAGCATGATGTTATTTCCGGTAGCGAGATATTTCTTGGCGTAAAAGAAGAGTATCGGCCGCTACCGGAAAATGTTTAGACTTTAAGCAATTTCAGCGTGTTATGGCTCTGTTACCGATGTGTTTACGCGGGTAACAGGCGAGCTTTGACGGTTCTCCCAGAGCACCGTCAGACCGCGCTGCAGGGCAATAAAAATAAACAGCAAAATGCCGATGGCGATCTTCGTCCACCACGAGCTGAGCGTGCCGTCGAAGTTAATGTAGGTCTGTATCAGCCCCTGGATCGCCACGCCGAACAGCGTGCCTAGCACCGTGCCTACCCCGCCGCTGAGCAGCGTGCCGCCGATCACCACAGAAGCAATCGCATCCACCTCAACGCCGCCGCCCGCCAGCGCGTAACCGGCCTGGGTATACACAGAGAAGACGATACCCGCCAGCGTCGCCAGCCCGGTCGACAGCATATAGATGCGGATGGTGGTGCTGCGGGTGGAGATCCCCATCAGGTTGGCCGACGTGGCGTTACCGCCAATGGCGTAGACCTGATTGCCAAACCGGGTGCGGTGGGCGAGGAAGATGCCAATCACCACCACACCCAGCATCAGCAGCCCCATCGCGCTCAGGCGGCCGCCGCCGGGGATTTTCCACGCCAGGCTGGAGAGCGTGTCGTAGATGGGGTGGTTAATCGGGATCGACTCCTCCGACACCAGATAGCTCACGCCGCGCAGGAAGAACATCCCGGCGAGGGTGATGATAAAGGCAGGAATTTTCAGCGCGTCGATCAGCAACCCCATAAAGGCACCAAACGCGCAGCCCATCGCCAGCACCAGCGGGAATGCCACCAGCGGAGAGATGCCCCAGAACCCAATGGCTTTCGCGAGGAACACGCCCGTAAACGCGATCACCGAGCCGACGGAGAGATCGATCCCGCCGGAGAGGATCACAAAGGTCATCCCGACGGCGATGATGCCTAAAAAGGCGTTATCGGTCAGGATATTGCAGATGACACGCGTGGAGGCGAAACCGGGAAACTGGGTGAGGCAGTAGAGATACCCCAGCACAAACACGCCCAGCGTGATCATTAACGGCAAATTACGTTTTATCATGGCCACGGATCCCCTTAATGATGCTGACAAAGCGCGGCGACTGGACGATCAGCACGCAGAGCACGACCACCGCTTTCACCACCTGGTTGAGTTCCGGCTGGAATCCCGAGAGCAGGATGCCGGTGTTCATGCCCTGAATGATCAGCGCCCCCACCACCGAGAGCAGCAGGTTAAAGCGCCCGCCCATCAGCGACCCGCCGCCGATCACCACCGCGAGGATCGCGTCCAGCTCCAGCCATAACCCGGCGTTGTTGGCATCGGCCCCGCGAATATCCGCCGCGACGATAACCCCGGCGATGGCGGCGCAGACGCCGCTCAGCACGTAGGTCAGCATCACCATCAAGCGGGTGTTGACCCCGGCGTTGCGCGCGGCGCGGATGTTGATCCCCACCGCTTCAATAAACATGCCGAGCGCCGTTTTGCGGGTAAAGAGCCAAAAGATAAGCAGCGTCACGAGGGCAATAATCACCGGCGTCGGGAAGAACAGAAGGTTGCCGCTACCGAGCCACGCCAGGCTCGGGGAGTTAAAGGTGACGATCTGCCCGGACGTAATCAGCTGCGCCACGCCGCGCCCGGCCACCATCAGTATCAGGGTGGCAACAAAGGGCTGAATTTTCAGCACCGCCACCAGAATGCCGTTCCAGAGCCCGGCTAATACCCCGGAGCCCAGTGCGGCCAGCAGCACCACCGGCAGGCTGTGCCCGGCCACGGTCATCGAGGCGGCAGTGGCGCCAGCAATCGCCATCACCGCGCCGACGGAGAGGTCAATCCCACCGGTGGCGATCACCAGCGTCATACCTATCGCCAGCAGCGCGACGGGTGCGGCGCGGTTTAAAATATCGATCGGACTGCCAAACAGGCGGCCATCCTGCACGATGATCTGGAAGAAATGCGGCGCGACCAGGCTATCCACCAGCAGCACCACCAGCAGCGCCGCGATTTGCGGCGTACCGGTCGGCCAGCTGAAGCGGCGCTTTGACTCACCGGTTTGCGAAAGTGAACGGGGCCTCACGATTAGCTCCTTACGCCGCGATGGCATTCATGATTGCCGGAACGGACAGCTTATCCAGCGGGATCTCTGCCACCTGCTTGCGATCGCGCATGATAATGACGCGATCGGCATAACCCACCAGCTCCTCAAGCTCGGACGAAATGACCAGCAAGGCCAGACCGTCCGCGCACAACGTTTCGATAAGCCGGATAATTTCGGCGTGCGCGCCTACATCAATGCCGCGCGTCGGCTCGTCGAGGATCAGGAACTGCGGTTTGGTCAGCAGCCAGCGCGAGAGGAGAACCTTCTGCTGGTTACCGCCGGAGAGAAATTCAATGGGCTGTTCCGCGCTCGGGGTGCGAATACCAAGCTGACGGATAAAGCGCTCGGCAATGGCGTTTTGTTCTTTACGCGGAATGGGACGCAGCCACCCGCGCTGCGCCTGTAGCGCCAGAATGATGTTTTCCCGCACCGAGGCGGCGGCAATAATACCGTCCGTTTTCCGGTCTTCCGGGCAGAAGCCGACGCCCAGACAGGACGCCTGATGCGGCGATCGCAGGGTTTGCGGTTTGCCCTTGATCAGCGCCCTGCCGCTGTCGGCAGGTTTGATCCCGAAGATCACTTCGGCGGTTTCGGTTCGGCCTGAGCCTAGCAGGCCCGCCAGGCCAACAATCTCACCGGGGCGAACCTCAAGGTTAAACGGCGAGATCACCCCTTTTTTGCCGTAATCGCTGAACGCGGCGACCGGTTTTTCGCTCAGCAGCGTGCGTCCTGCACGCTGAAGGGCGTTGGTTTCCAGCTCTCGGCCCAGCATCATTTTCACCAGCTCAATCTGCGGTAGCTCGCGGGTCTCGCGGCAGCCGACAAAGCTGCCGTTGCGCAGCACCGTGATGCGATCGCTCACTTCATACACCTGATCGAGGAAGTGCGTAACGAAGATCAGGCTCACGCCCTGATCGCGCAGCTGGCGCATCAGGGTGAAGAGCATTTCGACTTCCTGAGTATCCAGGCTGGCGGTGGGTTCATCGAGGATCAGCACCTTTGCCGAGAGATCGATAGCCCGGCAGATGGCGACGATCTGCTGCATCGCCACGGAAAAGCGGTTCAGCGGCTCGCGGACGTCGAGGGAAAAGCCGTATGATTCCATCAGTTTTGTCGCCCGCGCTTCCATCTCTTTGCGGCGCAGCAGGCCAAAACGACGTGGCTCACGGCCAATAAACAGGTTATCCGCCACCGACATGTTCGGCAGCAGGTTGACTTCCTGATACACCGTCCCAATCCCCAACTGTTGGGCATGGGCGGTATTTTTTGGCGAAATGGCGTTACCTTCCAGCCAGATGGTGCCGCGATCGGCGTGATACACGCCGGTCAGCGCTTTAATCAGCGTGGATTTCCCCGCGCCGTTCTCGCCCAGCAGCGCCATGATCTCACCGCGACGCAGGCTGAAATCGACGTTATCCAGCGCCTTCACGCCGGGGAAGAATTTACTCAAGCCCTCTGTGCGGAGGATTTCCTGGTGTTGTTCAGTATTCATATGTCCTCCCCTCACCCTGACCCTCTCCCCGGAGGGGAGAGGGGATTGATCGTGCCAATTGTTAATATCCAGCTCCGCCCTTCCTTTCTCCCTCTCCCCTCCGGGGAGAGGGCTGGGGTGAGGGGCGCGGGTCTTAATAGCCCATATTTTTCTTCTTCTCTAACTCTTCTTTCGCCGTATCCGGCAGGTAGAGCGTGGACTTAGTGACCGTCACTTTCTCAGGCATCGTGCCGTCTTTCTTGAATTTCTCCAGCGCGTCGAATGCCGGGCCCGCCATGTTTGGCGTCAGCTCCACGCTGGCGTTGGCCTCACCGTCGATCATCGCTTTGTAGATGTCCGGCACGCCGTCGATAGAGCCGGTGAGGATATCTTTGCCCGGTTTCAGACCCGCTTCTTTAATCGCCTGAATCGCACCGATCACCATGTCATCGTTGTGGGCGTAAACCATGCAGATGTTCTTGCCGTTGTTTTCAGCCTTGATAAAGCTTTCCATGACCTCTTTGCCCTTACTGCGGGTAAAGTCACCGGACTGAGAACGGATAATTTTGATGTTTGGCGCTTTGGCGATGGCCTCAGCAAACCCCTTCTTACGGTCGATGGCCACGCTCGCACCGACGGTGCCCTGCAGCTCAACGCCGTTACACGGCTTGCCGTCGACCTGTTTCACCAGCCAGTCACCAATTAACTGTCCTTCAAGCACGTTATTGGCCGTCACGGTGGTCATATAGAGAGATTTGTCTTTTACATCAATGGAACGATCGAGCAGGAAGACCGGGATCTCCGCGTCTTTCGCTTCCTTCAGCACGGGCTCCCAGCCGGTCGCCACGACGGGCGCAATAAAGATGGCATCTACGCCCTGGGCGATAAAGGAGCGTACGGCTTTGATCTGGTTCTCTTGTTTTTGCTGACCATCGGCGATTTTCAGCGTGATCCCGCGTTTCTGGGCCTCGCTTTTCGCTACGTTGGTTTCTGCCGCGCGCCAGCCGGATTCAGAGCCGACTTGCGAAAAACCTACGGTTAAAGGTGCGGCCATCGCCATAGACGACATGGCTGCCGAAACTGCTGTGACAAGAAGTAAGCGCTTCCACATATGAACGTCCTCGTAGGGTGAGTTATTGTTGGTTAAAAGATGTTCTGCGAAATGACTATAGCCAATGAAATATGTAACGAATTGCGTTACATCACACTTCAGAAAAGTGAATAAAACGTTAATCACAAGTTTGTAATCGCTTTCATTTCACCATTAAAAATGCGGCTGAGTTTATGGATTTTCCTGTCATGGAAACGGTCTGAAAAGTGGGGTCAACGAGGGAAGATGGCGAAAACAGGCGGAGACATTCAGCGCGAGTTGGCTATAATACCTGCCACTTGTTTACCATCCATTTTAAAGGACACCGACATGAGCTTACTCAACGTCCCAGCGGGTAAAGAACTGCCAGAAGACATCTACGTAGTTATCGAAATCCCGGCTAACGCAGATCCGATCAAATACGAAGTGGACAAAGAGAGCGGCGCCCTGTTCGTAGACCGTTTCATGTCTACCGCGATGTTCTATCCGTGTAACTACGGTTACATCAACCACACCCTGTCTCTGGACGGTGACCCGGTTGACGTGCTGGTCCCAACGCCATACCCACTGGAGCCAGGCTCCGTCATTCGCTGCCGTCCTGTTGGCGTGCTGAAAATGACCGACGAATCCGGTGAAGATGCGAAGCTGGTTGCGGTACCGCACACCAAGCTGAGCAAAGAGTACGATCACATCAAAGATGTGAACGACCTGCCAGAGCTGCTGAAAGCGCAGATCACTCACTTCTTCGAGCACTACAAAGACCTCGAAAAAGGCAAGTGGGTTAAGGTTGACGGCTGGGACAACGCTGAAGCGGCGAAAGCAGAAATCATCGCCTCTTTCGAGCGCGCGGCTAAGAAGTAATTCTTACTGCCTGTCTATAAAGCCCCGCTGGTCGGGGCTTTTTTATTTCTTTGGTTAAAATCGGCATAAACGAATTATTTAAGAAAAATCCCATTCTTTTTTGATTTGGATATTAAAAACAGAAAAGACACCCTATCATTTATGGTGGAAGTGGTTGAATAGCCCGGCTGTTCACAACATACTGTCATGATGAACATTAATTCCCATTCATTATAGGATTCTTATGTCATCCATTAACATTGATGTTGCCCGCCCTACAGGGATTTATTTTATCATTGAACGGCTTTATTCTCGCGATGGTCTTATGCCTTCTATTGGGGAAATCAGCCCCTCTTTGACACAGGTGCACCGTACTGTCATTCAGCTAAAGCGCAAGCAAGATATGTTTATGGATGGCGTTAAGGTTATCCCTAAAGATATTACCCTTTGGCAACAGATAAAATATATTACGGGTTCAAAAGTAACGACCAAAGATACAGATGCGTTAGTGTATACGACCGATTTTATTGGATCTCTTGTTGCCACAACACCTTTAGGTAATATTGAGCATGAAAATATTCCTCGGTTCCTCACGACAGAGTCTATCCACTCCCTGCCGCAGGCGGTGAGTTATGGGCGAGATCCCATCCCACAAGTACTTCTTTATGGTCGTAAGGATATTGTCTTCTTTATGGACAATGGTGGTAAAGGTACGCCAACCGCTATTGCAAAATATAACCATAATACTCGTGCCCTTGCCATAATCAAAGATCAGCTAGAAGCCAGTAAAACGATGAAGGAACTGCTATCTAAGGGAGCAAAATTATGAGCAAGAAAAACCATACCGTGAGCCTATTCGTCCTTATTATTGCCTCCTTTATATTTGGCAGAGGTACGTATGTTGAATATCTGTCATGGTACTATGGAACCGATAATTTAATATTCAGCGAAATAAACAGTTCCTTACTATCTAGTTTATTTAACGGGCTTTTCTTCGCTCTATCAGCAAGTGTTATTTATGCGTTACTCACTCTATTAAAAAGAATTCCAGCGAATATTGTCACTTCTTGTCTACTTCAGTTCTGTATTAACATCGGGCTATATACGCTTTTTGTTGCAGTAGATAGAGGATATAGTAAATTACATACTTTAAGCTCGGGTGCTACTGATATCACCCACAGCTATTTTTTAGGGGCGTTGCTGACGAGCACACTCCTGACCGTCGCGATCGTGAGCGTTATACATGCTAAGTTTCTTTCTTCAAAGCATAAAGATGGGCTACATAAAGGCGTTTGACTGTTACGGCAAAGACAGCAAATGGCAGTATCTCTGCATCATGACATTCCAGCTTGCCTGGTTTTTGTTTTACTTATGGATCCCTTATCGAAGCGATTATGCGATTCTGCTGTTTTTACTGTTTTTCCTGCCCGTGATTTCAAGCAACACGCGGTGCATAAACTACTATGGCCGTTCACGCGCCCTGTGTTTGTTATGGCTTATTGCCCCCTACATCATGCTGTTCGTTCCTCTGTTTTTAACCCGGCGCCGGGATACAGAAGAGAGTTGAAGGAACAAAAAACAACGCCACCTCACGGTGGCGTTGCTTTTTTTTCAGTACTGGTCTCTGTCTAACCAGTTACCGCTTTCAATCCGCGTTAGCCCATCAACAGGACGCTGATAAACGTACATCCACGCACTTCCGTATGGCGTCTGGATCAACTGGCGAGCGTATTCACCGCCCCTGGTGCGCAAGGCATCAAGTTCGGCAAGCGTAGCATTGTCAATACGATAAACTTCACCCTGTACTGTTCCTTCCCCCGGAACCGCGCCTGGATAGTGGCCCAGACTGTACAACTGGTAGTTCTCGATATTGTAATTCCCCAGCAGCAGGGCATTGGTCATCCAGTGACTGTTGCCTTGCTTGGTTCGTAAACTGCCGTACACAAATATTCGCATTGCTAAAACTCAAACTGATAGAGCAGATCAAGTGCCTGGTCTACGCCGGACACTGCTTCCAGATATAGCTTAGGCATCAGGCGATAGCGTAGCGTGAGTGTTGCCAGTGAGTCAAAGATCCCCACACCATATTTTACCTGCAGACCCGGCAGTACATAGCCGCTGACCACCACCTGCGAGGAGTCGCCCACGCCCTGGGTGTCCAGCGCCAGATTGCTTACGCCGAACGTCTCGCCGATTTTACCCACAACCTGACCACTTTGTGCAACCCCCAGACCCACTAACATTGATGTCATCGCAGCACCATCGCCTTGTGCGCTATCCAGTCCCTGTCCACGCAGGAGATAAGAAAGTGCTTCTTGCTGCGACATGGCCGGGTCGGAGAAGATCTCCGCTTTGGGTTCGTCGGCTGAGCCGGTGACACGCACGCCAGCAATCACATCGTTTTCAGTCGCTTCAGGGTTACGAATGGCTTCGATATTGAGCACCGGCTGATCCGGTGGACCGGAGAACAACAGCTCGCCTTTACGCACAATCAGATCCTGACCGTAGGCGTGGAAACGCCCATCAGGAATATTGATTTGCCCGTTAAGGCCCAGCCCTTGACTGTCCTGCGCCACTTTCAGATCGCCCGTGAGTCTCGCCTTCAGCCCAAACGCATCCAACCGCACGTTATTCCCCACGTGGACGATAAGATTACTATTGATTGGTATGCCTGCGCTCTGTTGTTCAACAGGTTTCAGATTTTCACTGAGCATAACTTCATCGCTGGAGACGCCGACTGCACTTTCCGGTACCTCGTGAACCACGATACGCGCCCACGGCACGTCAACACGACCGTCCAGAGTGAACAGACTCGGTGTCGCCTCAAAGACGACGTCAGGTGAGACATCCAGACGCACCATCGGCGGTACGGTGATGCGTACCCGGCTCCCCTTCGCCGCGATGCGTGCGCGCCAGTTATCAAGCTGGCTCCAGTCAGCATCACCGCTCAGATTAATTTGCCCCTGCTGGGTCAGCACCGAGCCGTTCAGCGTCGAACTCATGCCGTTGAAGTTCAGTGCTATCTGGCTCGGCTGCATGTCGAACGGCATAAAGTTACCGTCAATATCGAGCCCGCTGAGCCGCATCTGCCCAAACAGCTGCGGGCTTTCCGCGTTGCCAGCCAGACGCAGATTGGCATTGAGCAGTCCCTCGGCTTTTTCCCCACGCGCGAAAATGGGGTTCACCATCGCCAGGTTGAAATTGCGGATATTCACGTTACCGCCGAGATTACGCCGCCCTTGCGGATCGGTAATCTGTACCTGCCCGTCTAGCTGACCGTTGTTGGTCAGGCGGATCGTCCATCCCAGCTCAGCACGGTTGTTATGCAGATCGGCACTCAGGTTCAGGGTGTCGAACGCCACCGGCAGCGGCGCGTCGTTGACTTCTTGCGTCACCTTCACGTTACGCCCGGAGAGCGTCACGCTGCCCTGCGGCAGCCCCTCTTTGGTGGTGTCCCATGCGACATCCGCTTTACCGCTAAAGACGCCGCTGGCCTGGGTCGTGTCCGGCATAAACGGCTTTAGCATCGCCAGATCGAAGCGGTTGAGGTTAATCTGCGCGCGCCCTTCTGCCCCCGCATCAATAGTCTGCGGTACGCAAAGTTCTGCGTTAGGGTTGGTCCAGCAGTGCGGTCCGATGCTGATCTTCTGCTCGGCGTTGCGGTAATCCACCGCAATCGAGCGCGACAGCGCCAGCGGCCCTACCGGCGTGCTGAAGCGGGTGTTATCCAGTTGCCCCTTCCAGCGTTCCGCTTTGCGGTCAAAGCTTCCCGTCAGATGGAGCTGACCGGATACCGGTTCGCCCTGCACGCGTAGCTGGAGGTCGTGCTGCTTCTCGTTGCCTTTGGCTTCCAGCGTCACCAGATTGATGTTCACATCCGGCTGGGAGATACGCTCCACACGCAGGTTCAGATTGCCGCCGATCTGATCGGTGGATTTTACATCCCCTTCAACGCGAACGCGGGCGACGGACAGTTCCTGCCAGCGCAGGTTATTGGCGGTGATATCCGCCAGCAGCTGCGGCGCCTCCACCGTACCGCGCACCTTCACCAACCCTTTCGCCGTGCCGCCAAGACCCGGCAGGGCGTTATCCAGATTCGGCGCGTCAATGGTGGCATCCAGGTTGAGATCCTTCACGCCCAGCTCGCCTTTGATATCCGCCGTGTTGCGGCCCAGCGCCACGTGCCGCCCCGGAATGATCCACTGCAGATAGCTGTTGCCTTTCAACGAGCCTTCAACGCTAACCTTGTTCTGCTTCACGTTCCCGGTGAGCTTGATTTCCGGTACGTCCATCTGCCAGGTGCCGCCGTACAGGCTGCCGCGGGTTTTAATCAGGCCATCCAGTTTCGACGGCCAGTCCGGCACCTCTTTGGCGGTGTTAATGCCCGTCAGCTTCAGCTCGCCGCGCCAGCTGATTGCCTGCTGCCAGTCAAGCAGCGCGGTCAGCTCGGTTTTGCCTTCCAGCGCCGCGACGGTCAGCTTGTCGAGGTTAACCTGCTGTTCGTTGCCTTTTGCATCCAGCGTAATGTTCGCGGGCGGCACGCCCTGCCCCTTCACCGCGGTGCGGAACGAGAGCGTGTAATCGGTCATCTTGCCGCTCAGCTTCAGCTTCAGGTCATCGGCCTGGAACTGTTTTTCGCCGGTGAACGGCCAGTAAAGCTGCTTGCTGACAATTTCCAGATTGAGCGGTAAACCGGCCTCCGCCAGCTGCGTTTGCGCGCGCAGGACCATGTCCACCGGGCCGGAGAGATTGACCCCGACGTCCAGCTTCTCGCGCAGCGCCCCGCCTACTTTGACCTTCACCTTTTCGCCTTTCAGCGGATCGATGTTAAGCGCGCTGTTCAGCGTAATATCCACCGGCCAGCTGTCGCGCAGCAGGGCATTCCCTGACGCATTGACAGAGCCCTGATTGGTGTCGATATCCAGCGCGTCAAGCTTCATGTTGCCGTCAATGCTGCTGACTTTCAGCAGCATGTTATAGACCGTCAGGTCGGTATCGCCCGTCAGACGCAGCTGTTCGCCTTTGAATTCCTCAATGTTGAGGTTCAGCGGCAGATGCACGTCGGTCATCTCCGGCAGAACCGGTTTCGAGAAGAGATCTTTCAGCGTTTCACCCAGCGGCTTTTCTTCCGGCTGCGGGTTCTGGATCTTCGGCTCGACAATCTCTTCCTGCGCCACGTCGGCCACTTTCGGTAGCGCAATCAGCAGCCCCTGCAGGGACGTTGGCGTCAGGGTAAGGTTTTTCTCCTCCCAGCGCAGGCCGGAGGTGAAATCCATCACGGACACGGTGGTGTCGTCGATTTTGATATTGACGTTATCCAGCGCCACCCGATAGAGCGCAATCGGGTACGGTGTGGACAGATTAAGCGGGCCGCTGTCCTCTTCCTCGACCGGCGCAGACTTCGGCATTTTTTTTGAATCTATCGCCACGTTCACATCTTTTAGCGACAGGTCGTTCACGCAGAGCTTACTGTCCCGCAGACAGCCCAGCTTCACGGCCAGATGGAATTCGCCTGCATTAACGGCCACACCCGGCTGCTCATAACGAATGTTCTTCAAACGCAGGTCGCGCCAGCCACCCGTCACCTGACCAATTTCCAGCCCCGGCACCCAGCGGTTAGCCGCGTTAAACAGCAGATGCAGGCCGGTGGTGGTGCCCACCAGAAACGCCACCGTACCGAGCAGCAGCACGATAAAAATCAGTACGCCGAGGCTTATCTTCTTCCATAAACTCATAATTCAGGCCCCAGACCGATGTAAAACTGTAAACCGTGTTCGTCTTTGTCGCCCACCGGCACGGCGAAATCGAGCTTGATAGGCCCGACGGGTGACTGCCAGCGCACGCCTACGCCCGCGCCGGTTTTGAAATCGCTGCGGCGGATATCGTTTACCGCTTCACCGCCGTCCACGAACATGGCTCCCCACCACTTGCCGCTGACGTTGTACTGATACTCCAGCGAGCCGGTCGCCAGTTTTGATGCCCCGGTCAGTTGGCCTTTTTCGTTTTCCGGTGAGATCGATTTGAACTTATAGCCGCGAATGCTGCGGTCGCCCCCGGCGAAGAAGCGCAGATCGGGCGGCACGCGTTCGAAATCGCCCGTTTCAATCCAGCCCAGGTTGCCGCGCATCACAAAGCGGTGTTTGTCGTACAGCGTGCGGATCCAGACGTTTTGCGCCTGAAAGACGGAGAAGTCCACGTCGGAGCCCCAGGCGGTGTTGGAATAATCGATGGAGTAGCGCTGTGAGTCGCCCCAGGTCGGCATCAGGCCCCCGCGCGAGCGGGTGCGGCTGATCATCACGCCCGGATAAAGCAGCATGGTGGTGTTGGTGACGTTGGCCTGGGTAAAGTGGTCGAGGCTCCAGCGCAGGTTAATGGCGCGCTGCCAGCCGCTTGAAAGATCCCAGAAACGCGATACGGCAAGCGTCGTTGAGTCCTGCTCGGTGTCGTTCAGGTCGGTGCGCTTAAAGCCGCCCTGCAGAAGGTAATACTGCTCAAGCGGATTTTTCAGCAGCGGCATTTTGTAGCTGAAATCCAGCTGCTGCTCAGGCGCAGAGAGGCTCAGACTGGTGGTCAGGCTGTGGCCGTAGGAGTTCATCCACGGTTTTTTCCACGAGGTTTTCACGCGTGGGCCAACGTCCGTCGAATAGCCCACACCGGTTTCAATGGTGTTCTCGGTGCGCGGGGAGACCACGCCATGCAGCGGCAAGACTTTCGTTTTACGGGACTTTTCAAATTCCGGCGCGACAATCACCGAGTTAAACCAGCCGGTTGCCGACAAACGGCGGTTGAGTTCGCCCAGGTCGCTCGACTGGTAATAGTCGCCTTTTTTAAACGGTATCAGGTTTTGCAGGTACTCCTCGCGGATCTGCGATCCTTCGAACGTCACATCGCCAAAACGATAGCGTTCACCGCTGTCGTAGTCGATGTCCCAGAAGGCCTGACGCCTCTCCAGCGCTACGCCAAGCTGGCTTTTATTAAACTGGCTGTCGAAATAGCCTTTACGTAGCGCGACGTTGGTTAAGGATTTTTTAAAATGATCGTAGTCGCCGTGATTCAGAACGGTGCCAACTTTAGGACGGGTACTCAGCAGATCCAGGTAATCCCGATCCGTACGCGCGCCGCCACGCAGCACCACGTTGGTACCGCCAATCAATACCGGCTCACCCGCTGAGACGCGGGCAATCAGCACCTGACGCCCCTTCTTTGGTGGCGGGCGGAGGTCGAAATCAATGGTGGGTTCGTAATACCCCAGCGCTTTCAGTCCCTCGCGGATCGCGTCATCCACGCGCGCGCGAAAACGCCGGTCCGGCGTCACTTCGTCACTCTGGATCGTCGATAACTGCGCGCGCACGTTTTTTTCCAGCGCCCCGGATAACCCCTCAACCTGCAAACGGACATTCGCCGCGCTGGCAACCCCGCTTGTCAGCAATACACTGACCAAACATAACTGGCGGATTTTTGTCACGTTTTCTCCTGAATATCCCTGTTTCCACCCTGGAAGCAAATGAAATGCCGCTCTGCGGCAAAAAAACGGCCTGTTAGCCAAAAACCCAAATCGTGGGTTGAAAATGGGTGTAACACCCAAATATTTCTTATGATTAAATCTAGACTCATTCAGCGCATTTATTGTGTTCAATTAAACGCTTCGTGACAACCTTAACCGAAACATCGCTACCCGGGAGGCACCATCGTGAGTTTATTCGACAAAAAGCATCTGGTTTCACAAGCAGATGCATTACCGGGACGCAACACCCCTATGCCTGTGGCGACCTTACACGCCGTAAACAACCATTCAATGACAAACGTTCCTGATGGAATGGAGATCGCCCTGTTTGCCATGGGCTGCTTCTGGGGAGTTGAACGTTTGTTCTGGCAACTGCCCGGCGTTTACAGTACCGCAGCAGGCTATACCGGCGGTTACACGCCAAACCCAACCTACCGCGAAGTGTGCTCCGGCGATACCGGTCACGCGGAAGCGGTTCGCGTGGTGTATGACCCGGCCATCATCAGCTACGAACAGCTGCTGCAGGTGTTCTGGGAAAATCACGACCCGGCGCAGGGCATGCGTCAGGGTAACGATCACGGCACCCAGTACCGTTCGGCCATTTATCCGCTCACACCCGAGCAGGATGCTGCCGCGCGCGCCAGCCTTGAGCGTTTTCAGAAAGCCATGCATGACGCGGGCGATACGCGCGAGGTGACCACGGAAATCACCACCGCGAAGCCGTTCTATTATGCCGAGGACGACCACCAGCAATATCTGCATAAAAACCCGTATGGCTACTGCGGAATCGGAGGCATCGGCGTCTGTCTGCCGCCACAGCTGGCCTGATCACTGGTCTAGCGCCACGCGAGCCGCGTGGCGCGTCGCATTACTCACCGAACCAAAATCCATCACCTTCCCCTGCAACAGCAAATTATAAACCGGCGCCTGAGGTCGGTTGAGGCGCGTTTGCAGCAAATGTACCGCTTCTATCCCCAGTTCACGACAGGGCACCGTGACGCCGGTGACCGGTTTTTCCAGGCGGTGCGCTAAATTCCAGGCAAAATCGGTGGTGATGAGTGAAATGTCTTCCGGGATACGAAGCCCGTGACGCGTCAACGCTCTGATCACCCCCTCCACCATGCTGGTACTGTTGGGGAAAATCACCTCCGGCCACTGCGCTTTATCATGACTCGATAGCCACTCATCCAGCGCCTGTTCGGCCTCCTCCGCGGTAAACCACTCCGTCACTAACAAATCACGTCGTGGCTCAAAGGCAATGTGAAAATGGCGGTACGCCTCTTTGATACCATCCAGGCGAGCATAGAGCGTATCCCGCCGCAGACATGTTAAGGTCAGCACCCGGCGGTGTCCCTGCTCAAAAAGGTGCTGCATGGCGGTAAAACCAATGGCCCGATGGTCGGGCGAAACGGAATCCAGCACCCGATCCCTGTCGACGGAATTAATTAAAACGCAGGGTTTATTGAGCGTGCTGGCCAGTTTAAATATGGTGGAATCATCCGTGCCAATGATAATTATCGCGTTGATATTTTTATGACTGGCCTTTTCCAGAAACAGTTTTACATCGGCGTGCTGTTCTTCTAATCCGCAATAGCTGACCCAGACATTATGCGGCGCGCTGGCTTCGGCGATTCCTTTGGTCACTTCGAGATAAAAAATATCGCCGCGGCCCTGAAAGGTTCTTTCCGGCGCAAAAACAGCGATACCGTTAATTAATAGCCGCCCGCTTGCCATGGATTCAAGGACACCTAATTCCCGCGCGGTGCGAACAATCGCTTCCCGGGCCTTATCGCTGGTATACGACTTCCCGCTTAGCACCCTTGAGACAGTGCTAACGGAATAGCCCGTCAGGGAGGAAATTTCCTCCATTTTTAACTTACCCGCCATAGTGTGACCTCGCTCCCAATCAGTTTTTGCAAATATTTGCAGAAACAGCGCATTGATTTTAAAACTAAATTTCAAAATGGTTAGAGTTTACTTATTGACCTTGCGAGTATTCTCACAAAAACACATTGTCGCTGCGCCTGAGCTTTCCTATTTTCCGGTCATCACTCTTTTCGACTGAAATTAAGGTGAGACATGGAGAAGGTACGTTTTGGCATTATTGGTATAGGTAATATTGGCACGGTCCACGCGCGCTATTTACTGGCAGGTACCGTCAGCGACGCCTGCCTGGCGGCAGTTTGCGATAACGCACTGGAAAAGCATCCTGCCATTCGTCAGATGGTCGGCACCCTCCCACTGTTTAGCGATGCGCAGGAGATGCTCCAGAGCGGGCTTATCGATGCGGTCATTGTCGCCACGCCGCACTATGAGCACCCGCGCCTGTCGATGCTGGCGATGCGCAACGGCATCCATACCCTGTGTGAAAAACCGGCGGGCGTGTACACGGCGCAGGTTCAGGAGATGAACGCCTGTGCCCAGGCGTGCGACGTGGTGTTCGGCATCATGTACAACCAGCGCCCGAATCCGCTCTACCAGAAAGTGAAAGATCTGATCGACAGCGGCGAGCTGGGTGAAATCCGCCGTTCAAACTGGATCATCACCAACTGGTATCGCTCACAGAGCTACTACAACTCCGGCGGCTGGCGCGCCACCTGGAAAGGTGAAGGCGGCGGCGTGCTGCTCAACCAGGACCCGCATCAGCTCGATCTCTGGCAGTGGCTGGTCGGCATGCCGGTCCGCCTGCGCGCCTTCTGCCAGTTCGGTAAGCATCGCGATATCGAAGTGGAAGACGAGGTCACCGCCTACGCCGAGTATGCCAACGGTGCCACCGGCGTGTTTATCACTACCGTCGCCGAAACACCGGGCACCAACCGCCTGGAAATAGCGGGCGATCGCGGCAAAGTGGTCGTCGAGGAGGGGAAACTGCGCTACTGGCGACTGCGCGAATCGGAAACCGCCTTTAACGCCCGCTGGGAGAACGGCTTTGGGGAGCCTGAGTGCTGGGAAGTCTCGATTCCCGTCGCCCCTGAGTACAGCGAACATCACGTCATTACCGCCAACTTCTGTGCGGCCATCCTGCGCGGCGAACCGCTGATTGCGCCGGGTCTGGAAGGGATTCATGGGCTCACGCTCTCTAACGCCATGCACCTTTCCACCTGGACGGACGACTGGGTCGAGCTGCCGCTCAACGAAAAACAGTATCTGCGCCTGCTTCAGCAACGCATCAGCACCTCAGTGGCTAAAGAGACAGCCAGCGTCACGCTGGACGCCTCTGGCACCTGGTAACTCCGGAGAAGAAACGATGTTAAATGTCGCCATTGTGGGAACGGGGAATATCTCGCATAACCATATTCAGGGCTATTTGCAGTTTGGTCAGCGCTGCCGGATCGTTGCGCTGGTGGATATCTACCCGGAAAAAGCGGAAGAGAAAAAAGCGCGCTACGGCCTGGAAGATGCCCGCGTGTATGAAAGCCACCAGCAGATGCTGGAATCTGAGTCGAATGTCGACATCGTCGACGTCTGCACGCCGCCCTACGTCCACGCAGAGATCAGTATCGACGCGCTCAACGCCGGTTGCCACGTGCTGTGTGAAAAACCGATGGCCGCCTCGCTGGAGGAGTGCGACGCGATGATCGCCGCCCAACAGGCCAGCGGTAAAACGCTCTCCATCATTGCCCAGAACCGCTTTACCGATGCCTTCTGGCGCTTAAAAGCGGCGCTGGACTCCGGCCTTGCCGGGAAAGTCTGCCATGCGCAGGTGGACTCCTTCTGGTGGCGCGGTCACTGCTACTACGACCTGTGGTGGCGCGGCACCTGGGAAAAAGAGGGTGGCGGCTGTACCCTTAACCACGCGGTGCACCACATCGACGCCATTCAGTGGATGCTTGGCTTCCCGTCCGAGGTGGTGGCGATGATGACCAACGTGGCGCACGACAACGCTGAAGTCGAAGACCTCAGCGCCGCGATCTTCAAATACCCCAGCGGCGCGCTCACGCAGTTGACCGCCTCGGTGGTACACCACGGCGAAGATCAGAAAATGATCATTCAGGGTGATAAGGCGCGCATCTCCGCACCGTGGCAGGCCTTTGCCAGCGTCAGCGCCGATAACGGCTTCCCGCAGGAAACCCACGACCAGCAGCGAGAAGCACAGCTCAACGCCGTTTTTCAGGAGACGCCAAAGCTCGAGTGGACGCTGCACACCGGGCAGATCAATGACCTGCTTTATGCCATTGAGCACGGCACGGCGCCGCTGGTAGACGGCGTGCAGGGCAAACGCTCGCTGGAGCTGATTACCGCCATTTATAAATCAGCCATCACTCGCGCTGTCGTCTCATTGCCCATTGGCCGCGACGATCCGTTTTACCGTACCGGCGGGACCAACGCCCTCGCCCCCCGTTTTTATGAAAAATCCGCAAGCGTCGCCAACTTCAGCGAAGTGGGTGCGATTCCCCTCGGCAAAGATCTGGATTAAGGAGTGACACCATGAACAAGAATGACGGTATGAACTACGCCCCGGTGGGCAAACCGCAGCCGGTTGTCCGCGAGGGGGAATTCGTCTTCGCCGCCGCCGCGCTCGACCACGGCCATATCTACGGGATGAGTAACGGCCTGATAGAAGCCGGAGCCACGCTGAAGTGGGTGTACGACCCCGATCCGGCCAAAGTGGATAAATTTATCCAGCAGTACCCGCAGGCAAAAGTGGCAGAGTCGCTGGAGGTGATCCTCAACGACGACGAAGTGCGTCTGGTTGCGGGAGCAGCAATTCCTTCCGAGCGCTGCGCGCTGGGGCTGAAAGCGATGGCGGCGGGAAAAGATTACTTCACCGACAAAGCGCCGCTCACCACCCTTGAGCAACTGGCGGACGCCAAAGCGATGGTCGAAAAGACCGGCAAGAAATATGCGGTGTACTACAGCGAACGCCTGCACGTAGAAAGCGCGGTTTTTGCCGGGCAGCTGGTGCAGCAAGGCGCCATTGGCCGCGTCGTGCAGACCCTGGGTACCGGGCCGCACCGGGAAGGCACGGGTCGCCCGGACTGGTTCTACGATCGTCGCTACTTTGGCGGGATCCTGTGCGATATCGGCAGTCACCAGATAGAACAGTTCCTGTTTTACACCGGCAACAGTGAGGCATGCGTGGTCGCCAGCCAGGCCCGCAATGTCAACCATCCTCAGTATCCGGCGTTTGAAGATTTCGGCGATGCGATGATCAAAGGCGAAAACGGGGCCAGCGGCTATTTCCGCTGCGACTGGTTCACGCCGGACGGACTCTCCACCTGGGGCGATGGCCGCCTGACGCTACTTGGGACCGACGGGTATATCGAAATCCGCAAGTATGTCGACCTCACCCGCGGCGAGCAGGACGTGGTCTACCTCGTCAATAAAGAGGGGGAGTTCCGCTATCCGGTGGCCGGGCAGCTCGGGTTCCCGTTCTTTGGCGAGCTGATCCTCGACTGCCTGCACCGCACTGAAAACGCCATGACGCAGGCACACGCTTTCAAGGCTGCCGAACTGTGCGTGAAGGCTCAAATGCTTGCCAACGCAGCCGGATAAGGGGAACGACGATGACGATCCTGAACACGGCAATTATTGGCGGCGGCGCGATCCACCGTTGCCATGTGAATGCTCTCCGCCAAATTCCTGACGTGGCGCTACGCGCGCTGGTGGATATCGACAGCGTCAAAGGGTTGAAGCTGGCGATGGGCTATCAGTGCCGCTTTTATCAGGATTACCGGGAAATGCTGCTGGATGACAGCATCGACGTGGTGCATATCTGCACGCCTCACTTTGAACATAAAAGTATGATCCTGGCGGCGCTGGCCGCCGGGAAGCACGTTTTCTGTGAAAAGCCGGTGGGCATGAACGGCAGCGAGCTTGTCGATATCGCCCGCGCCGTTGAGCAGGCGAAGGGACAGTTTGGCGTCTGCTACCAGAACCGACTCAACCCCACCAGCCTGCGCGTGCGTCAGGAGTTAGCCCATGGCGGGCTGGGTAAGATGCTCAGCATCAAGGCGGTGCTAACCTGGTCACGCTTCGGCACCTACTATACCGACAGCCTGTGGCGTGGGCGACTGGCGACCGAAGGCGGCAGCCTGCTGATCAACCAGGCAATCCACACCCTCGACCTGATGCAGTGGTTTGGCGGCGGCGTGACGCGGCTCAAAGGCGTAGTCGATAGCGGAGAACTGGCAGACGTGACCGAAGGGGAAGACAGCGCGATGGCGACGCTGCATTTCGCCAACGGCGCGCGCGGCCTGTTTTATGCCACTAATTGCCACACCACCGATTCCCCTCTCCTGATGGAGATCCACTGTGAACACAGTTCACTGCTGCTGGAACACAACGTTCTCTGGCGCATCACGCCCGGTGAACGCCTCAGACTGACAACCGACGATTCACCCGACGGCTCGGTCAAAAGCTACTGGGGTCTGGGTCATCAACAGGCGATCCGTCGCTTTTATCACGCCCTTATTCATCCGGAAAACAGGGATTACACCGACATCCATGAAGCCGGCAAATCACTCACCCTTGTGGAGGCCATTTATCGCTCATCTCAATTACGACAATGGATAGAGATCAATAACTAGAACGTAATGTGCAATCCAGACGTTAATAAAAACACGACCTGACCTACAGGTTAAACATTACCCTACACTGGATATTATTATGGTCAAACCAACTGAACGTAGAGTTGGTTATGGCGTAGCGCTTGGCTACGGCATAACCGATCTGTTTGGCGGAGGCGCTTTCGCCATTATCGGCACCTGGCTGTTATTTTTTTACACTACATATTGCGGACTCTCTGTGATTGAAGCGGGCTCAATATTTGCCATTGCCCGCGTCATTGATGCGTTATTAAGTCCGATTATGGGTTATATCACCGATAATTTCGGGGATACCTGGCCTGGACGAAAATTTGGTCGTCGCCGCTTCTTTTTATTACTCAGCTCCCCGTTAATGTTTCTGTACGCCCTGCTGTGGATGACGGACATGGGATACTGGTACTACCTGGGCACCTATCTGTCTATCGAGCTGCTGTCGGCGATGGTGTTAGTCCCCTGGGAAACGCTGGCGGCGGAAATGACCAACCGCTACGAAGAGCGCAGCCGTCTTTCGGGCGTGCGGATGATCTGCTCACAGCTGGGCGGTTTTCTTGCGGTATCGGTCCCCGGTGTGATTATGCAATTCACCGGCAAAGATAATCCGTTTACCTATACCCTCACCGGACTGATATTTTCCTGCGTGTTCTGCCTGGCGGTATTTATTACCTGGTACACCACCTGGGAAGCAAAAGATGTCCATCAGGAATCGAACTTCAAGGTGGATAATCAGCGTAAAGGCGGCCTGGGGAATCACTTGAAATATCTGGTGCTCGATCTCTTTTCGTCATTCCGTATCCGTGCGTTCCGTCTGCATATACTCATCTATATTTTTTCTTTTACCGCGATGGATGTATTCGGTTCAGTCTTTACCTATTACGTGGTTTATTGCCTGAGCCAGGATGCCTCTGCGGTTTCCGGCTGGCTAAGCATTGCGGCCTTTGCCTCGGTACCGGGCACGTATGGGTTTATGCTGCTGTTGAACCGGCTGAACATGACGCCTTCTGCCGCCCTGCGGCTCTCGTACGGCTGTATCTTCCTGGTGCTGGCGTTTCTGTTTACGGTCTACCTCACCAAAACGCAGGTGCCGACGCTGCTCTTCTCAGCGGTCTTTATCCTGCTCGGTGCGGCACGTTCCGGCCTGTATTACATCCCCTGGAATATTTACAGCTTTATTCCGGACATTGACGAGATGGTCACGCAGCAGCGCCGCGAAGGGATTTTTGCCGGGGTGATGGTTCTGACCCGCAAAAGCACCGTGGCGATTGCCATCATGATTATCGGCCTGGTGCTGCAGGAGTCCGGTTTCGTGAAGGGCAGCGGTGCGCAGCCTGAAAGCGCGCTGGGTGCCATTATCGGGCTGATGATTTTCGCCACGGCAGCCCTGCTGACCGTCAGCTTCTTCACGACATACAAATTCAAGCTGACCCGTGACACCCACAAGGTACTGCTCAAAGAAATTGCCCGCCGCAAGCTGGGCGGCGACTATCGCGACTGCGACGAGAAAACCCGCGTGGTGATCAAGCAGCTAACGGGCTACGAGTATGACCAGGTGTGGGGAGGCGATGCAACGCGCCGTGCAGTGGGTAACGTCCCGCTGTCGACCGTCAAATAGCGACATATGCCGGGCAGGCTCCCCACCTGCCCGGCCTTTTTTTGCCCAAAATGTGACCTCTGGCAGATTTACATCTCTTTACGCTATACTACCCGCTGAAATAATCGGCTCAACGCTACGAGCTGACGTTCAATGTGTCTTCACACAAATGGTATCAACTCCCCTTCTGAGGATCTGGCGAGAAGCCGGATAAACTATGTTAAACAGTATTTTAGTAATACTTTGCCTTATTGCCGTCAGTGCATTTTTCTCGATATCCGAGATCTCGCTGGCCGCGTCCCGTAAAATCAAACTTAAGCTGCTTGCCGATGAAGGCAACATCAACGCCACGCGCATCCTGAAAATGCAGGAAAACCCCGGCATGTTCTTCACCGTGGTGCAGATTGGCCTAAACGCGGTCGCCATTCTTGGCGGTATCGTAGGTGATGCGGCGTTTTCCCCGGCGTTTTATAGCCTGTTTGTGCAGTACATGTCCGTTGAACTGGCCGAACAGCTGAGCTTTATCCTCTCCTTCTCGCTGGTGACCGGCCTGTTCATCCTCTTCGCAGACCTGACCCCGAAACGCATCGGTATGATTGCGCCAGAAGCCGTGGCTTTGCGTATCATCAACCCGATGCGCTTCTGCCTGTACGTGTTCCGCCCGCTGGTGTGGTTCTTTAACGGCCTGCCAACCGTGATTTTCCGCATCTTTAAGCTGCCGATGGTGCGTAAAGATGACATCACCTCCGACGACATTTATGCGGTTGTAGAAGCCGGGGCGCTGGCCGGGGTGCTGCGCAAGCAGGAGCACGAGCTGATTGAGAACGTTTTCGAACTGGAATCCCGTACCGTGCCGTCTTCCATGACGGGCCGTGAGAACATTATCTGGTTCGATTTACACGAAGATGAGCAGAGCCTGAAGAACAAAGTGGCGCAGCATCCGCACTCTAAGTTCCTGGTCTGTAATGAAGATATTGACCACATCATCGGTTACGTCGACTCCAAAGACCTGCTGAACCGCGTGCTGGCCAACCAGAGTCTGGCGCTGAACAGCGGTGTGCAGATCCGCAATACGCTGATTGTGCCGGACACTCTGACGCTCTCAGAAGCGCTTGAAAGTTTCAAAACCGCCGGGGAAGACTTCGCGGTGATCATGAACGAATACGCGCTGGTGGTGGGTATCATCACCCTGAACGACGTGATGACCACGCTGATGGGCGATCTGGTGGGCCAGGGGCTGGAAGAGCAGATTGTTCAGCGTGACGAAAACTCATGGCTGATCGACGGCGGTACGCCGATTGAAGACGTGATGCGCGTGCTGGACATTGACGAGTTCCCGCAGTCGGGCAACTACGAGACCATCGGCGGCTTTATGATGTTTATGCTGCGTAAAATCCCGAAACGTACCGACTCGGTGAAGTTTTCCGGCTACAAGTTTGAAGTGGTGGATATTGATAACTACCGCATCGACCAGCTGCTGGTGACGCGCATCGATAACAAACCGACCGTGCTGGTGCCGAAGCTGCCGGACGCGGAAGAGAAGGTATCGGCGTAAAGTCCCTGCCCCACATACATCAACGGCTCCCATTGGGAGCCGTCTTTTTAACTACTGCATAGCACGTTGGTTAAGCCATCTCAGTCTGCAGACGCATAACCTGACGGTTGACTTCGGACATCACAGACAGGTGCTGTTTGTCCTTCACTTTTGGGATAAGGATTTTGCCCTTATCAAATTCAAAAGCGCCAACATCCTTGATATACAACCGTCCACGGAACAGGATCTTCACGTACTTCGCCACCTGAAGCGGGTTGTAGCGTTGGAAAATTTTCATTCTTGTATCTCCTGCGAATCATACGCTCTTGCGGTGCCACAATCGGCCCGACTGTCCTGAGCGCAAATTTTATTGCCCAATGACTATAGACCAGAACTACGTTGTTACCCAGTGTGCATAAGTTTATTTACCGTTTGATTACAATTATTCAGAATAATCTTTGCAAACCGTGACTCAGGGCAGTATAAGCCGTCGTTTTTTCATGGATATGTGCGTTCACCCGCAAACTGGCATCGGGATTGCGGGAAAACCCCATTGATCGCACTTATGATTAAAAGCGTAAGACCAAGTGGTCGGATCACCTGCTAACAAAAAAGGAAACACCATGACCCTACGTAATATCCTTGCAGCAGCCTGCCTGCTGCTGCTGCCCCTGTGGGCTTGCGCTCACACGATTGAAAAAGGACAACGCGTACCGCCAGTCGGCATTGCTGACCGGGGAGAATTGATTCTCGACAATGATAAGTTTAGCTACAAAGCCTGGAATAGCGCGCAGCTTGCGGGCAAAGTGAGAGTTGTACAACATATTGCCGGTCGTACATCCGCGAAAGAGAAAAACGCTACCCTGGTGGAAGCGATCAAGGCCGCAAAATTCCCGCACGATCGCTACCAGACCACCACCATTGTGAACACCGACGATGCCATCCCCGGCTCCGGCATGTTTGTGCGCTCGAGCCTGGAGAGCAACAAAAAGCTCTACCCGTGGTCGCAATTTATCGTCGACAGCAATGGCGTGACGCGTAAGGCGTGGCAGCTTGACGAAGAGAGCTCTGCGATTGTGGTGCTCGATAAAGAGGGACGCGTGCAGTGGGTGAAGGACGGCGGATTAACACAAGAGGAAGTGCAGCAGGTGGTTGCTCTGCTGCACAAGCTGCTGGCTCAGTAAATCGACACCCGGAAACCTGGGTTGAGGAATGATTCTCGCGGGGTATAGTCCAGCGGCTTACCCTGCCAGTCGTGAACATGCGCACCGGCCGCCGCCGCTACCGCGTGCCCTGCCGCTGTGTCCCAGACGTTGGTTGGCCCAAATCGCGGGTAGAGCTGCGCGTGTCCTTCCGCCACCAGGCAGAACTTGAGCGATGAACCAATCGACGTCGTCTGGTGTTCACCCAGCTGCTGCAAATACTCCTGCAGTTCGCTGTCGCTGTGGGAACGGCTGATCACCACCAGCGGTGGACGCGCATCACGCACCTGAATCTGCTTACGCACGCCGCACTCTTCCTTCCAGGCTTTACCTTCCGCAGCGCTGTACATGACTTTCATCACCGGCGCGTAGACCACGCCGAGCACCGCTTTTCCCTTCTCAATCAGGGCGATGTTGACGGTAAACTCACCGTTGCGCTTGATGAACTCTTTCGTTCCGTCCAGCGGATCCACCAGCCAGTAACGCTGCCAGTGCTGGCGCTCGTCCCAGCCCTGCGGCGCTTCTTCTGACAGGACGGGAATATCCGGCGTTAACGCCTGCAAACCTTTCAGGATCACGCCATGCGCCGCGATATCCGCCGCTGTGACCGGGGAATCATCCGCTTTGCTGACAACGTCCATCGGCTTCTCGCCGTCGTACACTTGCATAATGGCATCACCCGCATCCCGTGCGAGCTGACAAATTTTATCTAACATTCTCCACCTCTTCGTTAACGCAGTGGTCATAACTCGTTGTTTTATTTATATCGTAATGTGAACAATTCTGCTATCTGTGAAGCAATTCCGGTTTCACTACCCTTATTTCTGGCAGGATTCACACTTCTGTAAGCAACGCGATATACATACATAATCTTTTGTGGCTTGGATCGAAAAAAGGACTCTTCTGATGATTCAGTTTAGCGCAACGCTCCTGGCGACGTTGGTGGCCGCCAGCGTTCAGGCGGCAACGGTGGATCTTCGTATTCTGGAAACGACCGATCTTCACAGTAACATGATGGACTTCGATTACTACAAAGATACGCCTACCGAAAAATTCGGACTGGTACGCACAGCAAGTTTGATTAACGCCGCCCGCGGTGAAGTGAAAAACAGCGTGCTGGTCGATAACGGAGATTTAATTCAGGGTAGCCCATTGGGCGATTACATGGCCGCGAAAGGGCTGAAAAAGGGCGAAATCCATCCGGTTTATAAAGCGATGAATACCCTGGACTATACCGTCGGCAACCTCGGTAACCACGAATTTAACTACGGTCTGACATACCTGCACGATGCGCTGGCCGGTGCGAAATTCCCATACGTTAACGCCAATATCATCGACGTTTAGACCCAAAAGCCGCTGTTCACTCCTTACCTGATTAAAGAGACCGAGGTTGTCGACAGCGAAGGTCATAAGCAGACGCTGCAGATTGGCTACATCGGCTTTGTGCCACCGCAGATCATGACGTGGGATAAAGCCAACCTCGACGGGAAAGTGACCGTTAATGACATCACCGAAACCGCGCGCAAGTATGTGCCGGAAATGCGCGAGAAAGGCGCTGACCTGGTGGTGGTTGTCGCCCACTCGGGTCTCTCCGCTGACCCGTATCAGGCAATGGCGGAGAACTCCGTTTACTACCTGAGTGAAGTGCCGGGCGTTGACGCGATCCTGTTCGGCCACGCTCACGCGGTCTTCCCGGGCAAAGATTTCGCCAGCATCAAAGGCGCGGATATCGAGAAAGGGACGCTCAACGGCGTGCCGTCGGTGATGCCGGGGATGTGGGGCGATCATCTCGGCGTGGTGGATCTGGTGCTAAATAACGACGGCGGCAGTTGGAAGGTGACGCAATCAAAAGCCGAAGCGCGCCCGATTTACGACGCTGCGGCTAAAAAATCGCTGGCAGGTGAAGATAAAAAGCTGGTCGACGTGCTGAAGCATGACCACGATGCGACCCGTGAATTCGTCGGCAAGCCGATTGGGAAATCCGCCGACAACATGTACAGCTTCCTGGCGCTGGTGCAGGATGACCCAACCGTTCAGGTGGTCAATATGGCGCAAAAAGCCTATGCCGAACACTTTGTTCCGGGCGATCCGGATCTGGCAAAACTGCCGGTGCTTTCAGCCGCTGCACCGTTCAAGGTGGGCGGACGCAAGAACGATCCGGCAAGCTACGTGGAAGTCGAAAAAGGCCAACTGACGTTCCGTAACGCCGCCGATCTCTATCTTTATCCGAATACGCTGGTCGTCGTCAAAGCGACGGGGAAAGAGGTGAAAGAGTGGCTGGAATGCTCCGCCGGGCAGTTCAACCAGATTGACCCAAACAGTAGCAAGCCGCAGTCGCTGATTAACTGGGACGGGTTCCGCACCTACAACTTCGACGTGATCGACGGCGTGGAGTATCAGATTGATGTTACTCAGCCAGCCAGATACGACGGCGAGTGCCAGACCCTTAATCCGCAGGCTGAACGTATCAAAAACCTGACCTTCAACGGCAAAGCAATCGACCCGAATGCCACCTTCCTGGTGGTGACCAATAACTACCGCGCCTACGGCGGTAAGTTTGCCGGAACGGGTGACAGCCACATCGCTTTTGCTTCACCGGACGAGAACCGCTCGGTGCTGGCGGCGTGGATCAGTGCGGAATCGAAGAAGGCGGGCGAAATTCATCCTGCAGTGGATAACAACTGGCGTCTGGCGCCGATCCACAGCGATACGAAACTGGATATCCGCTTTGAAACCTCGCCGTCCGATAAAGCTGCCGCGTTCATTAAGGACAAGGCGCAGTACCCGATGAAGAAGGTCGCAACGGATGATATCGGGTTCGCGATTTATCAGGTGGATTTGAGCAGGTAGCGGTGATTG
>NZ_GL890774.1:436559-503714 GCF_000211415.1 Enterobacter mori LMG 25706
GGGTAAGGCGAAGCCGCCACCCGGCTTTTTACGCCGCACGATCGTCGCGATTAGCCATCACCTTCGGCGTATTTACCTCAATCCAGTCCGCCAGCGCGGCCACTTTCTCGCTCACCTCAACGCCCAGCGGCGTCAGACTATACTCTACGTGCGGCGGCACAACCGGATATGACACGCGATCGACAAATCCGTCTTGCTCCAGCGCCTGAAGCGACTGGGCCAGCATCTTCTCGCTCACGCCGCCCATCTTGCGGCGCAGGTCGCTAAAGCGATGCGTACCCTCGCGTAACGCCACCAGGATCAGCACGCCCCAGCGGCTGGTGACGTGCTTAAGCACGTCCCTTGAAGGGCACTGTTCCGCGAAGAGATTGCCATCGCGCATTTGCTCGCTGAGTGTCGGAATGGTCTTTTTCATACTTACCTTTTTGTACGTACTTACTAAAAGTTAGCTTCAATGTTAGTGTGCCACAACACCAGACAAACACGAAGGAGATTCATCATGATCGCGATTACCGGCGCTACCGGCCAGCTTGGCCAGCTCGTTATTGAAGAACTGCTGAAAACCGTTCCAGCCAGCCAGATCGTGGCTATTGTGCGTAACCCCGCGAAAGCTGAAGCGTTGAGCAACCAGGGTATTGTGGTTCGTCAGGGGGATTACACCGACCAGGCGGCGTTCACGACTGCGCTGAACGGCGTGGATAAACTGCTGCTGATCTCATCCAGCGAAGTGGGCCAGCGCGCCACGCAGCACCAGAACGTCATTAACGCCGCCAAAGCGGCAGGCGTGAAGTTTATCGCCTACACCAGCCTGCTGCATGCGGACACATCGCCGCTCGGCCTTCACGTTGAACACGTCGATACCGAAAAAGCGCTGGCAGAGTCTGGCGTGCCATATGCCCTGCTGCGCAACGGCTGGTACACCGAAAACTATCTGGCGAGCGCACCGCCGGCGCTGGAGCATGGCGTGTTTATTGGTGCTGCAGGCGAAGGCAAAATCGCTTCTGCGACCCGTGCAGATTACGCAGCGGCTGCAGCCAAGGTCGTTTCTGAGGACGGTCACGCAGGTAATGTGTATGAACTGGCGGGCGACAGCGCGTGGACGCTGAGCGAACTGGCGGCTGAACTGAGCAAGCAGAGCGGTAAGCCCGTGGCGTATCAGAACCTGAGCGAAGCCGATTTTGCCGCCGCGCTGAAGGGCGTTGGCCTGCCTGCCGGGCTGGCGGATATGCTGGCGGATTCAGACACCGGCGCATCCAAAGGCGGACTGTTCGACGACAGCCGTACCCTGAGCAAGCTTATCGGTCGCCCAACGACGACGCTGGCGGAGAGCGTCAAATCCATCCTGTAAATGTTACGGATTGGTTATTTTTTGTGGCATCCCCTCGGGTCATCTCTGATAATGAAGCGATGACCCACGAGGAGGCTTACCGTGCAAGGCGTACCGGAACAGTTCATTGATGAGAGAGACAGCGCGCGCTTTCGCCATCTGGCGCAGCTGCCTGGTCTGGAACTCTATCACGCACATATCTCTGATTACGCCTTTGAGCCTCACACGCACGAAGCCTTCGGGATTGGCACCATTGAAACCGGCGCCGAACGCTTCCGCTATCGCGGTACCCAGCACCTCGCCTCCGAGAAATCCGTTGTCACCATGAACCCGGACGAGATCCACACCGGGGAATCCGCCACTGAAGACGGCTGGCGCTACCGGATGGTCTATATCGAACCCGACCTGCTGGAAGAGGTGACCGGCCTGCGTCACTGGTGGTTTAGCGACGTCTCCCGCTACGACCCGCAGCGCTCGCTGCAAATCGGCCAGCTTATTTACGGCCTGTGGCATACGAACGACCCGCTGGCACAAAAAGGAATGCTGCTGGATCTGATTGAGACGTTCCGACCGTTAGCCCATCACGCGCCGGTGATTCAGGAAGGCGCACACCGGTTCGAACGTGTTCGCGAGTATCTGCACGATAACTATATGCACCCTCTGACGCTGGACGAGCTGGCAAACGTTGTCTCGCTCAGCCCGTACCATTTCCAGCGCCAGTTCAAAGCCCATTTTCACATCACGCCGCATCAAATGCTGATGGCGATTCGCCTGTGGCGCGCCAAAGCGTTTCTCACCCACGGCATGCCCGCCGCCGAAGTGGCTGCCGCAACCGGGCTGACCGACCAGTCGCATCTGACCCGCGCCTTTACCCGCCGCTACGGCATTACGCCGGTGCGTTATCAAAAACAGGTTGCGCAGCGCTAATGCGCAATCTCATACAATACGCACATATTTCGCCCTCCTACACTGAGTGCAAAGTAAATCAATGTGGATGGAAAAATGATTAGCGGCGTGTTGTATGCCCTGCTTGCAGGTTTGATGTGGGGGCTGATTTTTGTCGGCCCGCTGATAGTGCCGGAATACCCGGCGATACTGCAGTCCACGGGGCGTTATCTGGCGCTGGGGCTGATTGCCCTCCCTCTGGCCTGGCTGGGGCGGGCGCGCTTGCGCCAGCTTAGCCGCCAGGACTGGCTGACCGCGCTGGCGCTGACCATGATGGGTAATCTCATCTATTACGTTTGCCTGGCAAGCGCGATACAGCGCACCGGTGCACCGGTGTCGACCATGATCATCGGCACGCTGCCGGTCGTTATTCCTGTGTTCGCGAATCTGCTCTACAGCCATCGGGACGGCAAGCTGGCCTGGTCAAAGATGGCCCCTGCACTGGTATGCATCGCCATAGGGCTGGTATGTGTGAACGTTGCCGAGCTGAGCCACGGGCTGGATGACATCGACCTGTGGCGTTACGGTTCCGGCATCATGCTGGCCTTTATTTCCGTGGTGTGTTGGGCATGGTATGCCCTGCGCAACGCGCGCTGGCTGCGGGAGAACCCGGACAAGCACCCGATGATGTGGGCGACAGCGCAGGCGCTGGTGACGTTGCCCGTCTCGCTCGTGGGGTATGTCGGCGCGTGTATCTGGTTAGGTCATCAACAGCCGGAATTTGCCCAGCCCTTCGGTCCAAGACCGTGGCTGTTTGTAGGCTTGATGGTGGCGATTGCGGTGCTGTGCTCGTGGGTTGGCGCGCTGTGCTGGAATATTGCCAGCCAGAAATTGCCGACGGTGATTTTAGGGCCGCTGATTGTCTTCGAAACCCTGGCCGGGCTGCTGTACACCTTCCTGATGCGCCAAAGCGTACCGCCGCTATTAACGGCCTGTGGAATTTTATTGCTGGTGGCTGGGGTGGTGATTGCGGTAAGAGCGAAACCGGAAAAACCGAGGGTCGTTCCGGCGTCGGAGATGTGATTTTTGCCGGGTGGCGCTGCGCTTGCAGGGCCTACAAAACCGTAGGCCCGGTAAGGCGTAGCCGCCACCGGCAAGCCGTTAAAACGTTTCCCAGTTCGCTTCAGACGCGGTCGCTACCGGCTGCGCTTTTGGCACATAGCTCTTCACCGGCGCGGCTTTGACAGCCTGGTTGCGGGTAATTTTAAACACCGCCACCGCTTCGTTCAGGCGTGCAGCCTGATCTTCCAGCGCCGCCGCGGCCGCCGCAGACTCCTCCACCAGCGAGGCGTTCTGCTGGGTGACGCGGTCCATCTCCGCCACCGCCTGGCCGACCTGATCGATACCGCGGCTCTGCTCGTCAGAGGCTGAGGCAATTTCACCCATGATGTCGGTGACGCGGGTGACCGCATTGACGATCTCTGCCATCGTCGCGCCCGCTTCGTTCACCAACTGAGAACCCGCATTCACGCGCTCGCCGGAATCATCAATCAGCGCCTTAATCTCTTTCGCCGCCTGGGCGCTACGCTGGGCAAGGGTACGCACTTCGCCCGCAACGACCGCAAAGCCACGGCCCTGCTCGCCCGCGCGCGCCGCTTCCACCGCCGCGTTCAGCGCCAGAATGTTGGTCTGGAAGGCAATACCGTCGATCACGTTAGTAATTTGCGCAATTTTGCTTGAGCTGGTGGCGATCTCGTCCATCGTACGTACCACGCCTTCCACCACGTTGCCGCCCTTCTTCGCGGTTGAGGAGGCATCCAGCGCCAGCCGGGAAGCCTGACGCGCGTTATCGGCGTTCTGCTTCACGGTGGCGGTCAGCTGTTCCATGCTGGCAGCGGTCTCTTCCAGAGACGCGGCCTGCTGCTCGGTACGGGAAGAGAGATCGTTGCTGCCCGCAGAGATTTCGCCCGCGCCGGTGTAAATGGTGTCTGCGCCTTCACGCACCACGCCCACGGTGTTCGCCAGCGACGTTTGCATCTCCTGTACGTTGCGGGCCAGGATCGCCATTTCGTTTTTACCCTCTGCCTGAATCGGCTGGGTCAAATCCCCTGCAGCAATGGCGCGGATATGGTTGATGACGTCCTCCAGAGGCAGCAGCAGCACGCGACGCATCGCAATCCAGCTGGAGATAATCACCGCAATGACGAGAATCATGACGGCAGAGAGGATCCAAAGGATGCGCTTATAGTCGCTTTCGTTATCCTGAATGCCTTTATCAGTGAGCGTGGCCTGCGCTTCACGCCACTCGCGGTAGACCTTTTGCATCGCCGTCTGCTTCTGCTCGGCGTTCTGTTTAAACATATCTTCCAGATTGCCCTGGCCCAGCAGAACGTTCATTTGCGTCAGCGTGGCGGAATATATGCGGTACTGCTCCTCCAGCCGATCGGCCAGTTTCTCATCCAGACCCGGGGTTTCCGGCAGCGCGTAGTATTTATCGTAATGCGCCTGGGCATCGGCCAGCAGATTTTTCGCGGTGTTCACCAGTTCGTTCAGCTGACCGCCATTAATCTGCGACGCCATACTGCTTTGCAGACGCAGCATGCCGCGGTTCAGCGTCACGCGCGCCTGGTTCAGGCTGATCCAGGCGTCGGTAAATTCCGCCACGTTCTGGCTGGAAAGCTGAGAAACGGTGAAGTTCTCTTTATCGTTATTCAGCGCATTGATGAAAATGCCGGCAGAGATCAGCTGCATGATGCCGAGCACAAGCAGCACCGAAATCAGAAGGGTAATGACTTTTATACGTTTAAACATGCGTTGCCTTTTTTATATGCAGGTATTGTCTGACGTGTATCTATCGGCAGGCTCGGCGCGTTGTTTACTGTTTCTACACCTTTAAAAACTTTCTAAAGCACTTTCTTATGTTCATTCAGGGAGTTAAAAGAGACATTTTTTTGTGATCCACATCTCATTCTCTCCCTTCCCTCTAAAGGGTTATAGCCTCGCCTTAAAGATGCATTTAATATGCATCTTATATTATTCATGACGAGGTAACTGCTATGGCCTTCCGCGACCAACCCCTGGGCGAGCTGGCGCTCTCCATCCCTCGCGCTTCTGCGCTGTTTCGTAAATACGATATGGATTACTGCTGCGGCGGTAAGCAAACCCTGGCGCGCGCCGCGTCGCGTAAAGAGCTGGATGTCGAAGTGATTGAAGCCGAGCTGGCACAGCTGGCCGAGCAGCCCATCGATAAAGACTGGCGCACCGCACCGCTCGCGGAAATCATCGACCACATCATCGTGCGTTACCATGACCGTCACCGTGAACAGCTGCCGGAGCTGATCCTGCAGGCAACGAAAGTTGAGCGCGTTCACGCCGACAAACCCTCCGTACCGCGCGGTCTGGCAAAATACCTGACCATGCTGCACGAAGAGCTGTCCAGCCACATGATGAAAGAAGAGCAGATCCTCTTCCCGATGATTAAACAGGGCATGGGGAGCCAGGCGATAGGGCCTATCAGCGTGATGGAAAGCGAGCATGATGACGCGGGCGAACTGCTGGACGTGATCAAGCACACCACCCACAACGTCACGCCGCCGCCAGAAGCGTGCACGACCTGGAAAGCGATGTACAACGGCATTAACGAGATGATCGACGACCTGATGGAACACATCAGTCTTGAGAATAACGTGTTGTTCCCGCGGGCATTGGGCGGGGAATAAAAAAGGCCGCTGCGGCCTGACGCCCTCACCCAGGCCCTCTCCCACGGGGAGAGGGTGCAAAAACTAAAAACGGCAACCGAAGTTGCCGTTTTGCTTTTACCTTACGCCAGCCATCCGTTTCTTACCGATAAACATCCAGCCCAGCCCCAGCGCGATAAACCACAGCGGCGTGACGATCAGCGCCTGACGGGTATCATCTTCCAGCGTCAGCAACACCAGCACGAAGACGAAGAACGCCATGCATACCCAGCACATCAGCTTGCCCAGCGGCATCTTGTAGATCGATTTCTCATGCAGGTGTGGACGCTGTTTGCGGTACACCAGGTACGAGCACAGGATGATGGTCCAGACGAACATAAACAGGATCGCAGAGACCGTGGTAATCATGGTGAACGCGCCAATCACGCTCGGGTTGACGTACAGCATCACCACACCGCCCAGCAGGCAGATGCAGGAGAAGGTCAGCCCTTTCGCCGGTACTGCACGTTTAGACAGCTTGGCAAACGCGCTCGGTGCAACGCCCTCCTGCGCCAGACCAAACAGCATACGGCTGGTGGAGAACACGCCGCTGTTTGCAGATGAAGCCGCTGAGGTCAGCACCACGAAGTTAATCAGGCTCGCGGCAGCAGGCAGACCCACCAGCACGAACAGCTCAACGAACGGGCTCTTGGTTGGCACCACCGAACTCCACGGCGTCACGGACATAATCACGATCAGCGCGAAGACGTAGAACATGATGATACGCACCGGAATGGAGTTAATGGCGCGCGGCAGGGATTTCTCCGGATCTTTGGTTTCCGCAGCCGTGGTACCCACCAGCTCAATCCCGACAAACGCAAACACCGCTATCTGGAAGCCCCCAAAGAAGCCGCTAAGGCCTTTCGGGAACCAACCGCCGTCATTCCACAGATGGGTAAATGATGCCTGAACGCCGGTTGGCGACTGGAAGTGCGTCAGCACCATTACCAGACCCACAACAATCAGCCCCACGATAGCGACGATTTTGATCATCGCGAACCAGAACTCCATCTCGCCGAACATTTTCACGGTGGCGAGGTTCAGGCTCAGCAGCAGGACAATCACCGCCAGCGAAGCCACCCAGTCCGAGAGGCCGGGGAACCAGAATTGCGCGTACGCCGTGATGGCCACAACGTCAGCCATACCGGTGACAACCCAGCAGAACCAGTAGGTCCAGCCGGTAAAATAGCCCGCCCATGGCCCCAGAAGGTCGGAAGCAAAGTCGCTGAAAGATTTGTATTCGAGATTCGAGAGCAGCAATTCACCCATTGCGCGCATCACGAAGAAAAGCATAAAACCGATGATCATATAAACGAAGATGATCGACGGCCCGGCAAGACTGATGGTTTTGCCTGACCCCATAAACAGCCCGGTACCGATGGCACCCCCGATAGCGATAAGCTGAATATGACGGTTTGTGAGATTGCGCCGTAGCGACTGTTCAGACGACGCCTCTTCGTCGGCGACGACTTTGACCTGATCTACCATGTGATATTTTCCTGTTTATGCCTGTCTGTGTTGTTAAGGCTCTTCTGGCCTTTAAATACGTCAAAGAATGACGGTCCCTTGTAAGGGCTAATCGATATTAGGTAAGAATCGGCGGGATGAATACTATGATTTGAATATTATGTTAATAATATGTTGAAAGTGAGTGTCATATCACTCATACAGCGCGAAACAGCTCACAAAAATACACGCAACAGTTTCGTTTGCAAGATAAAATGTTGATTGCGCCGTAACTATAGGTTTTATCACTATTTTCCTCTCCCCGGACGGAGAGAGGAAATAAGAAAAGCCGATTACAGAATTTCCAGCAGCTCGACTTCAAAGACCAGGGTGCTGAATGGCGGAATGGACGCACCCGCGCCACGCTCGCCATAGGCCAGGTTCTGAGGAATGGTCAGTTCCCATTTGGAGCCAACAGGCATCAGGGTCAGCGCTTCGATCCAGCCCGCGATAACGCCGTTAACCGGGAATTCAGCCGGTTCGCCGCGTGCAACAGAGCTGTCGAACACGGTACCGTCAATCAGTTTGCCGGTGTAGTGAACGCGAACGTGGTCGGTGCGTGCCGGGATCGCGCCGTCACCCTGGTTGATCACGCGGAACTGCAGGCCCGATTCGGCGCTGTTCACGCCTTCGCGCTCGCGGTTCTCTTCCAGGTATTTTACGCCTTCTGCTGCCATCTCTTCGAAGCGCGCGCGACGCACGGCGTCAGCACGTTCGTGAATTTCACGCAGCGCGCGGTGCACCACGTCAACCGGAACAGCCGGATGATTGCCTTCCAGCGCGTCAGCGATACCCGCCACCAGCGCTTCCGGTAACAGACCTTCCAGGCCGGATTCGCTCAGCTGCTGTCCTACCTGCAAGCCGATGCCGTAGCTTGCCTGCGCTTCGATAGTGTCAAAAGTCGGGGTGGTCATGGGTTTTCCTTCCATCACATTTAAAGTAGCGGGCAGCATATCAGCCATGCCCTTATGGGTAAAACTTTGTCTTAAGTAAAGGTGACAAACTGCGGCGAAACAGAAACAATAGAGCCAGTCAGGATTTTCCCAAATATGTGTCACGAAAGCTGGCTTTGTTACGCCCATCAGGCAGTTAGCAAACTACACTTCTCAGGACAGGATAAAAAAGACGCGGAGCAGGAGGAGAGCCATGCCCGGGCGATTTGAACTGAAACCTACCCTGGCGAAAATCTGGCAGGCGCCAGACAATTTTCGCATTATGGACCCGCTGCCCCCTCTGCACCGCCGAGGCATTATCATTGGCGCGCTGCTGGTGATCGTGGGCTTCCTGCTTCCTTCTGGCGGCGACGACGTTGATCCCGCGCCGGTGACCCGCAATGCGCAGTTGGATATCCAGTCGCAAACGCGACCGCAGCCGGACGCGCAGCCCATGCAGACGCAGCTGGTGACGCCATCCAACGATCCGGGCCAGGTCGCACCAGTAGAGCCTGAACCCGTTCAGGAAGAACAACCTCAGGAGCAGGCCGCTGCGCCACAGGTTCAGCAACCGACAGGCATTGAACAGCAGTGGCGTTCCTACCGCGTTGAGCCGGGTAAAACGCTCGCGCAGCTGTTCCGCGACCACAACCTGCCTGCTACGGATGTCTATGCTATGGCGCAGGTGGAAGGCGCAGGCAAGCCGCTGAGCAACCTGCAAAATGGACAGATGGTGCAGATCCGCCAGAACGCCAGCGGCGTGGTGACCGGCCTGACGATCGATACCGGTAATGGCCAGCAGGTGCTGTTTACGCGTCAGACCGACGGCAGTTTTATTCGCGCACGCTAGTTCTGTAGGCCGGGTAAGGCGTAGCCGCCACCCGGCACACTGTTCTCAGGCACTCCGCTTATTCACCCACCAGATCCCCGAACAGACCAATACCAGCGCAATCGCATATTTGATATCCAGAATATTTTCCCCAAGGAAAATGGCGGATAAAACTGTGCCTGCCACCGGCACAACGAAGTTAAACGGCGCAATCATACTGACGCGGTTAACTTTCAGCAGCACGCTCCACAGCGCAAAGGCGACGGATGAGAGCAGCGTCAGATACCCCAGCACGGCGATGGCCTTCATACTGTGCACTTCCAGCGTTCCGCCTGTCGCATATCCGCCACCCACCAACACCAGTCCACCGATAGCCAGCTGCCAGCCGGTCATCACCGTGGGATCAACGGTCTGGGAGATGCGTTTTCCGTAAAGCGTGGCAGCGGAGAGAATAAAAGCAGCCAGCACCACAAACCCGTCACCATTCCAGACAAACTGGAAATCGCTTAACCCGCTGTGGAAGTTCACCAACATCACTCCGGCAAACCCGAGAATACAGCCAAGCGTTTTGTTATAGCTCAGCTTGTCGTTGTGGTAGATAAAGTGCGCCAACAGCACGCTGAAGAAGGTTCCAGTGGCGTTCATGATTGAACCATTCACCCCCGTCGTATAGGCCAGGCCTATATAGAAGAAAGTGTACTGAATAGTCGTCTGGGTCAGGCCGAGGATGGTGAGCTGGCCAAACTGCGTGGGCGTAAGCCTGCCAATCGGTTTTCGCTGGGCCAATGCAAATAACAGCAGCAACACACCGGCAAACAGGAAACGGTATCCGGCAAATACCACTTTCGATGGAATATCATCGGTTGCGATCTGGAAAAGCGCATAACCACTTTTAATGGCCGGGTAGGAGCTACCCCAGAGCAGACAGCAGAGCGTGGCGCAGGCATAGGCCACATTTCGGCGCGCAAAGACAGGTGTGGGCAGAGCGGTATCCATGACAAATCTCATAAATAAAATTGCGTTTCAATTTATTATCAGAGAATGCGACAGGAATAGCTACCATACAAGAAGAAATGATGAATTCTGGTCCCCCAGAAAAGCAAAACGCCGGCACAAGGCCGGCGCTTCGACGTGAGCAGAGTAAAAAATTACTCAGCTACTACGTTAACAACCAGTTTAGCGAACACTTCGCTGTGAACCTGGAAGTCAACTTCGTGCTCACCAGTGGTACGCAGAACGCCGTTCGGCAGACGAACTTCGCTCTTAGCCACTTTAACGCCTGCTGCAGAAACTGCATCAGCGATATCGCGGGTACCGATGGAACCGAACAGTTTACCTTCGTCGCCAGCTTTAGACGCGATGGTAACAGTGCCCAGTGCGTTGATTGCTTCAGCGCGAGCGTTAGCAGCCGCCAGAACGTCAGCCAGTTTGGCTTCCAGTTCAGCGCGACGTGCTTCGAAAAACTCAACGTTTTTCTTAGTAGCTGGAACAGCTTTACCCTGTGGAACCAGGAAGTTACGTGCGTAACCCGCTTTAACGTTAACCTGATCACCCAGGCTGCCCAGGTTTGCTACTTTATCAAGCAGAATAACTTGCATTACCTTATCCTCTTAAAGTCGTATTAATGGACCGTGCCCGATTACTGATGACGATCAGTGTACGGCAGCAGGGACAGGTAGCGAGCGCGTTTGATAGCGCGAGCCAGCTGACGCTGGTATTTTGCACGAGTACCGGTGATACGGCTTGGGACAATCTTACCGCTTTCGGTGATGTAGTTTTTCAGCGTTGCGATATCTTTATAGTCGATCTCTTGAACGCCTTCCGCGGTGAAACGGCAGAACTTGCGACGACGGAAATAACGTGCCATATGGCTAGTCTCCAGAATCTATCAAATCAATCTGCTCGGCATGCAGAACCATTTTGCTCAGGCCGTTCTTTGCCTTGTGGCAAGAGATGAACCCCTGAACGATTACTGCGCTACCGACCGTTAAACTGTGAGTAATGGCCTGGTTTTCGTGTCCGCTAATAATAACGGGCATTTGGCACCACGCCTGCCGGTGAAACCCGGCTTCCTCTTGCACAGAACGATGCTCAAGCACGAACTGGCAATGCGGAATTCCTGATGGACTGACCTTTCGAAGGGGAGCCCTGCATACGATGCCGGACAACGCCAGACGGTTGGTCATCAGAAATTACTCTTCAGAATCCCCAGCATCAGAATCATCTGCGGTTTCGTTTGCGAAATCATCGCGACGCTCACGGCGCTCGTCTTTCGCTTTAACCATCGGAGATGCTTCGGTAACTGCGTTTTCGGTACGCATAACCATGCTGCGGATAACGGCATCGTTGAAGCGGAAGGTAGTTTCCAGCTCATCGATCACTTCCTGCGGCGCTTCAACGTTCATCAGAACGTAGTGTGCTTTGTGCAGTTTGTTGATCGGGTAAGCCAGCTGACGGCGGCCCCAGTCTTCCAGACGGTGGATCGTACCTTCTGCACCAGTGATGGCAGCAGAGTAACGCTCGATCATACCCGGAACCTGTTCGCTCTGGTCAGGATGGACCATAAAAACGATTTCGTAATGACGCATCGAATTGCTCCTTACGGATTATTCAGCCTCCTGTCTGGGTCAGCCGAGGCCCGGGGAGGCAAGGAACGTGTTAAAGGTCGGCTGAAAAATTGACGCGTCATAATACTTGCGCGCCCCTGGAAACTCAAGCTGATTGCACAAATAATTCGCACAAAGCGCGAAGCGGGTCTAAGTCGGTGATTTAAAATTAATCACACCGAGAAGCGTTGTTTTTTTGAACAACACCATCAGAAATGGTCACTCATCGCGCAGCGATAAGCGATTACACTTTAATCAGAGCCCATCTAAACCGAGAAGGAGCAGGACAAACCGTCACACAGCACGCAGTCGTGGAGCGCATATCATGAAAAAAATCGCATTAGCCATAATGGCGGCGCTTTTGCTCAGTGCAAACGCGATGGCAGCCATCAAGATAGACAGCCGACAGGCCAGAAACATGGATGATGTGCAAAGCTTGGGCGTAATTTACATCAATCATAATTTCGCCACGGAAAGTGAAGCAGATCAGGCATTAAACGAAGAAACCGATGCCCAGGGCGCAACCTATTACCACGTGATGTTAACCCGTGAGCCCGGCAGCAACGGCAACATGCACGCCAGTGCAGATATTTACCGATAACGCTTTAACGCTAGCACCAGGAAAGCCAACAAAGAGAACATAGCCATAGCTTGACTTGCCCCCTGCCCGGGGGCTTTTTTTTGTGAATGGCTCCGGAATACCACCGGTTACAACTGTTTTTGGTATTCCAGAGCACTTATTCACTTTTGCCCGTAATAGGCATTCGGGCCATGCTTACGCATAAAATGCTTGTTCATCAGGTAATCATCAATGCCCTGAAGCTGTGGATTGATGTCGCGGGCAATCCACGCCATTTTGGCCACCTCTTCCATCACCACGGCATTATGTACCGCGTCGTGAGCATCTTTACCCCAGGCGAACGGGCCGTGCTGGTATACCACAATCCCCGGCGTATGCAGCGGTTCACTTTCGCCCAACGTTTCGATGATGACCTTCCCGGTGTTGAGCTCGTACTCGCCTTCCACTTCAGCCTGCGTTAATGCGCGCGTGCAGGGAATGTCGCCAAAGAAGTAGTCCGCATGCGTCGTCCCTAGTGCCGGTATGGGCAGCCCCGCCTGAGCCCAGGCAGTCGCGTGCGTGGAGTGGGTATGCACCACGCCGCCAAGGGACGGATAACGCCGATACAGCGCCAGATGGGTTGCGGTATCTGATGAAGGCCGCCATTTGCCGTCAACGACACGCCCTTCGAGATCCACCACCACCATATCTTCAGCTTTCATGGTGTCATACGCCACACCGCTCGGCTTGATCACTACCAGACCTTGCTCGCGATCGATAGCGCTCACGTTGCCCCAGGTGAACGTGACCAGGCCATAGCGCGGCAGATCCATGTTGGCTTCAAAGACCTGCTGTTTAAGCTTAAGCATGTTCAGCCTCCAGCAATCCCGCCCGCGCCATACGTTCGCGCACCCAGTCCCGCGCTTTCACGACTTCGGCAGCCGGGTCGGCTGACGTTTCGCTCCACATTTCAATCAGGTAAGGCCCGCAATAACCCGTCTGTTTGAGCGTTTCAAAGCACCGTTCGAAATCCACCACCCCGGTGCCGAACGGAACATTTTTGAATACGCCAGGACGGGTATCTTTGACGTGCACCGCCACGATATGACCGACGCCCGCCTGCAGCTCCATCTGTACGTCGTTATCCCATGCCGACAGGTTGCCGATATCGGGATAAAGCTGGAACCATGGATTATTGAGATAATGCGCGTAGCCCAGCGCCTTGCTGATGGAGTTCATCAACGGGTAGTCCATGATCTCCATCGCCAGCGTGACCTGCGCGCGGCTTGCCATCTCAACGCTCTCTTTCAGACCATCGCGGAAACGACGGCGCGTTTCATCGTTGGCTTCCTGATAGTAAACGTCATAACCCGCCAGTTGGATCACGCGGATACCGACATCCTGCGCAAAGCGAATGGCTTTACGCATGATCTCCAGCCCCTGCGCGCGTATGGCATCATCTTCGCTGCCGAGCGGAAAACGGCGGTGGGCACTCAGACACATGGACGGCACGCGCACGCCCGTTTCAGCAATGGCGCTCACCAGTGCGAGTCGCTGTTCACGGCTCCAGTCGAGGCGAGAGAGGCGCTCGTCTGTTTCATCCACGGACATTTCGACAAAATCGAAGCCCAGCTGTTTTGCCAGCTGCAGCCGCTCCAGCCAGCACTCCCCCGCGGGGAGTGCCTTTTCATAGATGCCAAGCGGGACCTGTTTTGACAACATACCCGCTCCTTAGCCCCAAAGCTGAGCGATTGAGCGTTTAAACTGACGCGCCGCTTCCACCGGAGACGCCGCATCACGAATGCTACGACCGGCAATAAAGACGTGAATTGGAATGCCCTGGAACAGCGGAAGATCTTCCAGCGCCAGGCCGCCGGTGACGGTCACTTTGAAGCCCATATCCGCCAGACGTTTGATGGCGCTGATATCCGCCTCACCCCACGCCACGCCTGCAGCCTGCGCATCACGGCTACGGTGGTAAACCACCTGCTGAATGCCCGCGTCACGCCACTCCTGCGCTTGCTCCCAGGTCCAGAAGCCGGTCAGTTCAATCTGCACGTCGCCGTTAAACTCTTTTGCCACGTCCAGCGCGCCTTTCGCAGTGTTGATATCTGCACAGCAGATCACGGTGACCCAGTCAGCATTCGCTTCGAAGCACATGCGGGAAAGAATTTTGCCTGCATCGGCGATCTTGGCATCCGCCAGCACGATTTTATGCGGATAGAGCGCCTTCAGGTCGCGAACGGCGCGAACGCCCTCACCCACGCACAGAATGGTACCCACTTCGCTGATGTCCACTTCTTCCGCGATCAGACGGGTAGTTTCGTAAGCGTGGGACAACGTTTGGTTATCCAGCGCAACCTGCAACATTGGTAATGACATATTCAGTTCCTCTTAGACTGCCGCCGCAGTGGCGTTATCAATTAAATCCAGCACTTCCTGCTCGGTACGGCAGGCGCGTAAACGGTCAAAATTGGCTTCATCATCAAACAGATTGACGATCTGCATGATGCCCACCTCCTGGTGGGTGTTGGCATCCACGGCGGCCATGGTGATCAGGATGTCGACCGGGTCGTTATCTTCATGGTTAAACACCAGCGGCGTTTTCAGCGTCACAAGGGCAAAGCCGGTTTTTTTCACGCCCTCTTCAGGGCGGCCGTGCGGCATGGCCAGGCCTGGCGCAATCACAAAGTAAGGGCCGTGCTGCGCCACGCCATCAAGAATGGCCTGGTAGTAACGCGGCTCGACAACGTCAGCCTTAACCAGCAGATCCACGCTCAGCTTCACCGCCTCCTGCCAGGTGCTGGCCTCCGCCTGCAAAAGAATGGCGTTATTTTCTGCCAGCGAATCACGTAATTTCATGTTTCGTCCTTACTTCACGTCTTGAGGGAAGTGCTCTTTGATCACTTCCAGCAGTTTTGGGCCGAAATCCGCAGGCGACAGCATGTTGCGCACGCCCACCACATATTTGTTGCCCGTCACGGTGATCTCACCGGCGATGTGGGTAGAAGCGATGATGATGTCTGCGCCGTTCAGCTCACTTTTGTATTCGCCCACTGCGCAGCTGTTCACCGTGTGGTCGATGTTTGACTGGGTTAAAAACTGATCCACTTTCATCTTCATGATCATGGAGCTGCCTTGCCCATTGCCACATACAGCCAGGATACGTACGGTCATAATCGAAACTCCTTAATGAGCAGACACTTCTGCTGTTTGTTTTTCCGCATCTTCTTCAGCTCGCAGAGAACGGCCAGCGAAGAACATATAAGCCAGTGCAATCAGAATGATGACGGCCATAAAGACCAGTCCGACGGAGGCAAAGCCCTGCATCATCGGCGGCGCCAGAATTGACCAGTCAGCCATGCCCATCCAGGCGCTCATACCGGTAAGCTTGACCGCCCACACGCAACCGAAGATTTCAACCATGCCCATGACCAGACACATCTTGAGCGCTGCGCGCCAGCCGCCGAAGTGGTTAGCAAACACGCCGATGGTGGCGTTGGAGAAGAACATCGGGATAAAGCCAGGAATAATCAGGATTGAAGAGCCGCAGCCGACCAGAATGCCTACCGCAATCAGCTGGCCGATGGTGCCCCACATAAAGCCCCAGACCACCGCATTTGGCGCAAAGCTATAGATAGCAGCACAGTCAATCGCCAGCACTGCGCCAGGGATCAGGCGTTGGGAGATACCGTTGAAGGCTTCCGACAGTTCGGCGACGAACATACGTACTCCCTGAGTGATGATGAAAATGGCCACCGCGAAGGAGAAGCCGATCTGCAGGATATAGACCGTCCAGTGGGTTTTACCCGCCATCGCCTGAACGACGTCAATGCCGAAGGAGAGCAAAATGGCGCCGAAGAAGATGGTCATCACAATTGCCGTTGAAACGATGTTGTCGTGGAAGATATTCAGCCAGCCGGGCAGCTTGAGGTCTTCAACGCTCTCTTCTTTTTTGCCCAGGTACGGCGCAACTTTGTAAGCAATCCAGGAGGCGAACTGCTGCTGGTGACCGATGGAGAAGCCGCAGCCATCAGTCACTTCCTGGGTTGGCTTGTACATCATGTTGGAGGTGATACCCCAGTAGAGCGAAACCAGCACCGCGGTGCAGATAATCGTGGTCCACATTGGGTAGCCGAAGATATAGAAAGAAACCGCAATCAGCCCCGCCTGCTGGAACATGATGTGGCCGGTCAGCATGATGGTGCGAATGCCGGTAATGCGGCGCAGCAGAACGTAAATGATGTTCAGGGCCAGCGCGAGCAGAACCGCATACCCCACCCAGCTATAGGCATCCCCCATGCGTTCAATGGTCGCCATCATGGATGCGTAGGTATCAGAGATAGCGCCGTTAATGCCATACACTTCCGACATTTTGGCGACAACCGGCTTAAAGGTGCTGGTCAGAATGCCTGAACCCGCCTGCAGCAACATAAAACCAATAATGGTTTTGATGGTGCCTTTAATAATCACGCTGACGCTTTTTCGCAGCAGGATATAGCCCAGGCACGTCACGATACCCAGCAGCAGCGGGGCGTTGGTCATTACCTGATTAAAGAACACGGTAAAGACGTTGTAGAGGATCTCCATAACTCTCTCCAGAAATGAGAACACGAGGGGCAATCCCTGTGTGGTTGGTGCCATCACTCTAGTAATCACAAATAATCACCACAAGATTGGATTTGATTATTTGTGACGTATCACGCAAATTATTTCCATGGTGTTAGTAATGATTTTCACTACCGTGCATGAAAAATAAATTAATCTTTATAATTCATGTAATTAATGATTAATATCGGATAGTCTAACAAGTAAAAAGCGGATAATCCGTGAAGTCGAACAGATAAAATTCACCATTTTCACCATTGCAAAACGCGTCAAATGATGCCAGCATCAATCACAACAAATCACATTGTGATTACTTTTGATTAAACCAGGAGTCAAAACGATGAGTAAAGTGAACACCATCACCCGTGAATCATGGATTCTGAGCACCTTCCCGGAATGGGGTAGCTGGCTGAATGAAGAGATCGAGCAGGAACAGGTTGCTCCTGGCACATTTGCAATGTGGTGGCTGGGCTGTACCGGTATCTGGCTGAAATCAGAAGGAGGCGCCAATATCTGCGTCGATTTCTGGTGCGGCACCGGTAAACAGAGCCACGGCAATCCGCTGATGAAAAAAGGTCATCAGATGCAGCGCATGGCGGGCGTGGAAAAACTGCAGCCGAACCTGCGTACTACGCCGTTTGTGCTCGATCCGTTTGCAATTCGTCAGATCGACGCCGTCCTCTCTACCCACGATCATAACGATCATATCGACGTGAACGTGGCTGCAGCGGTGATGCAAAACTGCGCGGACGATGTGCCGTTCATTGGGCCGCAGACCTGCGTGGATCTGTGGATCGGTTGGGGCGTGCCGAAAGAGCGCTGCATCGTGATGAAACCGGGCGATGTAGTAAAAATTAAAGACATTGAAATCCACGCGCTGGATGCCTTTGACCGTACAGCATTGATCACCCTGCCCGCCGATCAGAAAGCAGCAGGCGTGCTGCCAGATGGTATGGACGAACGTGCGGTGAACTACCTGTTTAAAACCCCTGGCGGTTCTCTGTACCACAGCGGGGACTCCCACTACTCCAACTACTATGCGAAGCACGGTAACGAGCATCAGATCGACGTGGCGCTGGGCTCCTACGGTGAGAACCCGCGCGGCATCACCGACAAAATGACCAGCGCCGATATGCTGCGCATGGCGGAAGCGCTGAACACCAAAGTGGTTATTCCGTTCCACCATGATATCTGGTCAAACTTCCAGGCAGACCCGCAGGAAATCCGCGTGCTGTGGGAAATGAAGAAAGACCGCCTGAAGTATGGCTTCAAGCCGTTCATCTGGCAGGTCGGAGGCAAGTTCACCTGGCCACTGGACAAAGATAATCTGGAATATCACTACCCACGTGGTTTCGATGATTGCTTCACCATTGAGCCTGACCTGCCGTTCAAGTCCTTCCTCTGATTGTGAAGTCAAATCGCCAGACCCTGTGTCTGGCGATGTCATATTTATTTTAGTAATTTCACGCTATTTCAAATATCATCTTTTCAAATCAATTCTTATCGGAATAGCTCATGACGGAAGCGCAACGACATCAAATTTTACTGGAACTCCTGGCGCAAACAGGGTTTATCACCGTTGAGAAAGTGATCGAACGATTAGGCATTTCTCCGGCAACCGCCCGACGGGACATCAACAAGCTGGACGAAAGTGGCAAACTGAAAAAAGTCCGTAACGGTGCGGAAGCCATTAGCCAGCAGCGTCCGCGCTGGACGCCGATGAACATTCATCAGGCGCAGAACCACGATGAAAAAGTGCGGATTGCAAGAGCAGCATCACAGCTGGTCAACCCTGGCGAAAGCGTCGTGATCAACTGCGGCTCCACGGCGTTTTTACTGGGGCGGGAGATGTGTGGCAAACCGGTGCAAATCATCACTAACTATTTGCCGCTGGCCAACTATCTCATTGACCAGGAGCATGAAAGCGTAGTGATCATGGGCGGTCAGTACAATAAGAGCCAGTCCATTACGCTCAGCCCACAGGACAGTGAAAATAGCCTCTACGCCGGACACTGGATGTTCACCAGCGGTAAAGGCCTGACTACAGATGGGCTGTATAAAACCGATATGCTGACCGCCATGGCGGAGCAAAACATGCTTAACGTGGTAGGCAGGCTTGTTGTGCTGGTCGACAGCAGCAAAGTGGGCGAGCGCGCAGGCATGCTGTTCAGCCGTGCCGAGCAAATCGACATGGTGATCACCGGTAAAAATGCCAACCCGGAGATCCTCCAGAAGCTGGAAGATCAAGGGGTCAAAATTCTTCGGGTTTAAAGGTGCTGGCGGAAAAAGCTCACCGTGGCATCCAGCGCCGTCGGCGTAATACGGTGACGAACGCCCGCCTCCCAAAGGCAGGTTAAATTGCCGTCCAGCCCTTCATTCTTTAACGACTGCTGTAAACGGAAAGTTCCGTCAGGCGGAACCACATCATCCGCATCGCCGTGCCACAGCAGCAGCGGGCGATTGGCCAGGTGCGGTAACGCATGGGTGACGTCCCACTCCGCCAGCGCCGCTTCGATATCTTCTGGGTTCTGCGAGGGAAACAGCGTCTTCGAGAGCGAAGTGAAGTAGCCCGACCCCATCAGACAAGCGACGGACTTCACCTCCGAATGATGCGTCATGATCCCCAGCGCCGTCATTCCCCCCATTGAAGCCCCAGCAACCGCCAGGCGATCGTTCTCCACCAGCCCGGCCTCAAAAAGCGCATCGCGCAGCCCTGCGAATTCCGTCAGGCTACCGTACAAGATTTGCCAGAACTGGCCGAGCCGCGCCTGCTCGTTGCCCGAAAATCGCGCGCCATGATCCGGAGCATCCGGCATAACAACGCGGAATCCAGCCTGCGCCAGCGCCACAGCAAAATAGCTATAAACCAGTTTTGACGAGGTAAACCCATGATAAAAAACCACAACTGGCAGCGGCTGCTCACTTTTTCCGGTGGGGAAAGCATGTAATATTTCGCGGTCACCAAGGCGTCGCGTTTCGAGTTCAATCATTGTCGGTCCTGTACTGATGAATGATTCATAATGTTTGAGAGCTGGATTACGGTTTCTGGATATTTTCATTCGAAATCTTCGCCTCAGATAACACTTCGGGAACATTCCCCCAAAACTAAATTTACAGGCAACTACACTATGGCTATCAGGAAACGAGATATGGTTATGCGCAGGTTTGCTGCTTTATTGTTTGTGTTTCTGCTCAGTGGCTGTAGCGCGCTGCAGGGGACACCGCAACCCGCTCCGCCGGTCGCCGATCATCCACAGGAAATTCGTCGTAATCAGACTGAAGGATTACAGCGAATGGGCACTGTCTCCGCGTTGGTTCGCGGTTCCCCGGATGACGCGGAAGCCTCTATTGAAGCACAAGCCGCAGCCGCCAAAGCAGATTATTACGTCATCATTATGATCGACGAAACCATCATTACGGGACAGTGGTACTCGCAGGCGATTTTGTACCGTAAGTAATGGCGATCGTTTGAACGACATTTACACTGCTTTGCGTCCATAGACATTTTCCTGTCCACAATAAACTCCATGCCTGCACTAATGGAAGTGAGTTTATTTGCGAAGGATTGCCCGGCGGATACCGGAGACATGTGAAATGGAGCTGACGATGAAACGAACTCTTGCCTTAACCACACTGTTGCTCTCAGCAGGCCTTGTGAGCACAACCGCACAATCAGCTGAATTCGCCAGTGCTGATTGCGTGACTGGCCTGAATGAAATAGGCCAAATCTCCGTGAATAACATTTCGGGGAGCCCGCAAGACGTTGAACGTGTCGTTGCATTAAAAGCTGATGAACAAGGCGCTTCCTGGTACCGCATCATCCAGATGCAGGAAGATAACCATGTCGATCATTGGCGGGTACAAGCCATCCTCTATGTTTAGCCCCTCCTGATAAAAGCCACTTAATTTTAGTGGCTTTTCGTTTTTGCAAATCTTTTATCTTTTTCAAAACCATCCAAAAACAAACAAATAACATTTTGTTACATTAATAGCATAAATGTTATCGCTGCTCTGCCGTTGAACAGGCATACCTTTTCAATGATGAGCAATTTATGATCAATTCTTTCCGCCGTGCGGGTCTGGGCACTAAGCTATCGCTGCTGACCGGTATGAGTGTCGCCATTCTGTTTCTGCTTTTCACTTTTCTGTTCAGCCATAAAGCCAGCCAGCAGCTTGAAGATCTTGCCGTCGAAGATTTGCATAACCAGTCCACCGGCATGGTCGATATGGTGCAGATGTTTAATACCAGTCTGAGCGAAGAGGTCGAAAGCTATACCCGACTGTTTACCACTTTCCTGCCTCAGCCATTTACGGTCGATACGAGTCAGACCCGTACCATTAGCGGGATCAATGTGCCTTTGCTGAAAGGCGGTGAATCTGAACTGCATGAAAACAATGCTTTTTCTGACGACTTTCTCAATCGTACGGGCGCAATCTCCACGCTGTTCGTTCGCAGCGGTAACGACTTTATTCGCGTTGCCACCTCTCTGCGCAAGGAGAATGGCGACCGGGCGATGGGAACCCTTCTGGATACCACCAGCCCGGCGTTTGCGTCCGTCACCAGGGGCGAGGTTTACCGTGGCCTGGCACTGCTGTTTGGTAAACGCTACATCACCCAGTACCAGCCGGTTAAGAATGGTGAAGGCCAGGTTATTGGGATCATCTTTGTTGGGGTAGATATCACACACTCATGGAACGTTATGCGAGAGAAAATCCTCAACCGTCGGCTGGGCGAGAGCGGGCACTTCTATGTGCTGGATCGCAGCAACGGTAAAACGCGCGGGCAGTTCCTGTTTCACGGCAGTGAAGAGGGGCAACTGCCGAAGTGGGACAGCGCCACCCAACAGCAACTGCTGAGCGATTCCTCCGGCACGCTGGAGCGCGTAAGTGACGACGGCCGCACGCTGAAAATGGCCTATACGCCGCTGCCGGGCTGGAACTGGACGATCGTGGGTGAAGTGGATAAATCGGTCCTTCTCGCAAGCGTCAACGCCATGCGTGACCGGTTCCTGCTGGCGGGCGTGGTGCTTTCCGTGCTCTTCGCGGGCCTGTTTGTGATGCTCATTCGCCGGATGCTGACCCGCCCGCTGCGTAACGTGATCGAGCTGGCCCGCCAGTATGCCGCAGGCGATCTGCGCGCCAGCCTGCCCGTAACGCGTCAGGATGAGGTCGGCCAGCTGGTTGATGCCATCAACGGTATTGGCGATGGGCTGCAAAAAATTGTCCTGCAGGTGCGTGAGGCCGCGGGCGAGATCCATTTGGGCACCAATGCGCTGGCTTCCGACACCGGAGAAATCTCGGAGCAGATCAACAAGCAGGCCAGCAGCGTGGAAGAAACTCCCGCCAGCATGGAGCAGTTGGCCGCCACCGTGCAGCAAAATGCCGCCAACATGGAGCAAACGCAGCAGCTGGTGGGTGAAACCTCGCTCGCGGTTCATCAGGGCGGCGAAACGGTCACCCACGCGGTGTCGACTATGGACGACATCCGCGATGCCTCTAAACGCATTGAGGACATTACCCGCGTGATTGAGTCCATCGCGTTCCAGACTAACATTCTGGCGCTGAATGCGGCGGTCGAAGCGGCTCGCGCGGGCGAACATGGCAAAGGCTTCGCCGTGGTGGCGCAGGAGGTTCGCGCCCTGGCGGCACGCAGTGCCAACGCGGTGAAGGAGATTGAACACCTGATTGGCGATACGCTGAACAAAGTAAGCGAAGGCCACGCGCTGTCAGAAAAGACGCGTCTGGCTATGGACGCCATCATTGTTCATATCGATAACATCAGCCAGCTGGTTACCGAGATCAACCACGCTTCCCGCGAACAATCCGCAGGGATTGGGCAGGTGAATCTTGCCATGACGCACATTGGCGAAGCGTCGCACATCAACGCCGACCGCGTCTCGCGCAGCGAGCAGACCGCACACACGCTGCGCGAGAAAGGCTCACACCTCACCCAACTGGTCAGCCTGTTCCAGCTAAAAGGCTAACCGACTCTGCCCGTGGCGCGCAGCAGCAGGTCATTTTGCCCCTGCTCGCTCATTAGCGTTCCGCCACGGGTATCCAGCATCATGCGGCACCACGCCTGCGCCACGGGCGGTGAAGCGTGTCGCAGCATCTGGCTTCCGGCACCCAGTAAAAAGAGCTGTTGAGCAATCTCCCGGCCCTGTGCCTCCTGCGGCTTACGCAGTTTTTGCTGCAGCTGTCGCCAGCTGCGGTCGAAGTGTCTGTCCTGCCCTTTTACCTGCGCAAACTCGTCAGCAAGCAGATCGTGGATCCCCGGCTGCTTCGCCAGCACGCGCAGCACGTCCAGGCACATGATATTGCCCGATCCTTCCCAGATGCTGTTGACCGGCATTTCACGGTACAGACGGGGAAGTTCGCTCTCTTCGCAATATCCGATCCCACCCAGCACTTCCATCGCCTCAGCGACAAACGGAATGCCCGCTTTACACACGCTAAATTTCGCCGCCGGAGTGAAGAGCCGCGCCCAGGCAGCTTCTTGCGGATCGGCACGCTTGTCCCACGCGCGGGCCAGGCGGAACAGCAGCGCCGTGTGCCCCTCCAGCACCAGCGCCATCCGGCTTAACACCTCACGCATTATCGGCTGGTCGATAAGATTTTTACCGAAGGTTTGCCGCTGATGGGCATGATAAAGCGCCACCGACAGCGCCCGACGCATGAGTCCGTGGCTGCCCAGCGCGCAGTCGAAGCGCGTCAGACCGCCCATTTTGAGTATCTGCCGTACCCCTTCACCTTCTTCCCCCAACAACCAGCCGGAGGCATCGAGGAATTCCGCCTCGCTGCTGGCGTTGGAGCGGTTCCCGAGCTTGTCCTTGAGGCGTTCCAGGCGGACGGCGTTGCGTTGTCCGTCGGGTAAAAAGCGCGGCACAAAAAAGCAGGATAGCCCGCCCTTAGCCTGGGCCAGCACCAGATGTGCATCGCTTTGCGGCACGGAGAAAAACCATTTATGCCCCACCAGCCGGTAGCTGCCGTCGCTGCATTTTTCCGCTTTGGTGGTATTGCTCAGCACGTCTGAGCCGCCCTGCTTTTCCGTCATCCCCATACCGATCAGCAGGCCGCGCTTTTGCGCGCCGGGGGCCAGATGCGGATCGTAGCGATCGCTGAGCAGCAGCGTGAGCCAGTCGTGAAATATTTTGGGGAGCGCCTGCTGCAGCAGCGGCGTGGCGGCGAACGTCATGGTGACAGGGCACAGCGTGCCGGCCTCCACCTGAGCATGAAGTACAAAGCGCGCGGCCCGAGCGACAAATGACCCTTTACGCGCCTCCTCTTCCCACGCCAGGTTATGCACGCGGTTGGCGCAAAGCCCCTGCATCAGCAGATGCCATGCCGGATGAAAACGCACGTCGTCCAGCCGCTCCCCCGTGGGGTCATAGCGTAACAGCTCGGGCGGGTTGACGTTTGCCAACCTGCCAAGCTCCAGCGACTCCGCGGTACCTAATTGCTGCCCGATACTGGCGAGCAACTCAATATCCCACTCGGCGCCTTCACGCGTAACCGCATCGCGCAGGGCGCAGTCCGAGAGAAAAAGGTTGCTGTTGGAAAGCGGTGCCGGTTGATTGAAAACGGTGTGGGTCTGCCAGTGCATGCTGTCTCCCTCCTTCAGTGGCAATGACGGTAAGTATGGACAGACCGCGCGCACGCTGCATGGGAGGGGAATCACACGTTCACGATCCCGCTGATATCATTCGTGAAATAGCTCACATAACATAAGAATAAACTATTTCATCACTTCGCTTTTGTTGAATAATTTATTCTTACCCCTTTCAGTGAGGATCGTTATGCAACGGGACGCGCATAAGCGTGCATTAATTGCAGGCTCCATTGGCAACTTTATCGAGTGGTATGAGTTTGCGGTCTACGGTTTTCTGGCGACCGTTATCGCGAAAAACTTCTTCCAGCTTGAAGGAGAAGCGGGGCTTACCAGCCTGATCCTCACCTACGCCTCGTTTGCCATCGCCTTCTTCTTCCGCCCGCTGGGTGCGGTGGTGTTTGGCCGCATCGGCGACCGGATTGGCCGTAAGCCGACGCTAATCATTGTGCTGGTGCTGATGACGCTCGCTACCGCCGCCATCGGCATTGTGCCGGTCTACGCCAGCATCGGGATAGCCGCCCCGCTCATTATTACACTGCTTCGCATCCTGCAGGGACTGTTCGCGGGGGGCGAGTACGGCGGTGCGGTCTCGCTGATGACGGAGTTCGCCCCGCGCGGCAAGCGTGGACTCTATGGCGCGTGGCAGTCCTTTACCGTGGCGCTGGGGCTGCTGGCGGGGGCAGGCATCGTGGCGCTGCTCTCCGCCCTCCTCACGCCGGAAGCCCTCCACGACTGGGGCTGGCGCATTCCGTTCTTCCTGGCGCTGCCTATGGGCGTCGTTGCGCTGTGGCTTCGAGTCAGCATGGAGGAGCCCCCCAGCTTTGTGCAGCAGCAGGATAAACCGGCTGTCGCTCAGGCGGATACTGCCGCCACGCTCCGGGCCATCATGATGGGGATTGGCCGCGTGATGGTCTGGTCTGCTGCGGGGTATACCTATCTGGTGATAATGCCGACCTATCTGCAGTCGGCGCTGCACACCGGGTTTAACCAGGCACTGCTGATAGCGGTGATTTCGAATATTGGGTTTGCGCTGACGATTATTCCGTCGGGGATCCTGAGCGACCGGATCGGGCGCCGCACGGTGATGATTATCGCCACCGCGCTTTTGCTGATCCTCGCCCTGCCGCTGCTGAAAATCCTGCAGGCGGAGTCGAGTACGCTGGCGGTGAAGGCTGTTGTGGTGTTGATTGCGGGTGGTCTGGTCGGGATGCTGGCAGGACCAGGCCCGGCAATGCTATCTGAGATGTTCCCGACACGCGTGCGCTATACAGGACTGGGGCTGGCCTACTCTTTGTCGAACGCGATTTTCTCAGGATGTGCAGGGTTAATCATTACCGGACTGATTAAGCAGACGGGCAACCTGGATATTCCGGCGTATTACGTGATGGCGACGGCAGTGGTGAGTATCTTTGCGCTGATGACGCTGAGAAAGGATGACCATTTACGATCGCTGGAGGAGTGAGGTTGTCACCGTCTGGTGCCCTCACCCCGGCCCTCTCCCACCGGGAGAGGGAGAAAACATAAAAGGCCGCCCTGCGGACGGCCTTGCTGTTTATTCTCCCCGCTGACGCACCGCTTCAAACAGGCAGATACCCGTCGCAACGGACACATTCAGGGACGACACGCTGCCCGCCATCGGGATGCTGATAAGCTCGTCACAGTGCTCGCGCGTCAGACGACGCATCCCTTCGCCTTCCGCCCCCATCACCAGAGCCAGACGGCCGGTCATTTTGCTCTGGTACAGAGTATGGTCCGCTTCACCGGCGGTACCGACGATCCAGATATTCTCTTCCTGCAGCAGACGCATGGTACGCGCCAGGTTGGTCACGCGGATCAGCGGAACGTTTTCCGCCGCGCCGCAGGCCACTTTCTTCGCCGTCGCGTTCAGCTGCGCGGAGCGATCTTTCGGTACAATCACCGCGTGTACGCCCGCCGCATCGGCACTACGCAGGCAGGCACCGAGGTTGTGCGGATCGGTAACGCCATCGAGGATCAGGAAGAACGGGTTATCCAGTTCGGCAATCAGATCCGGCAGATCGTTTTCCTGATACTGACGGCCCGGCTTCACACGCGCAATAATGCCCTGGTGCACCGCACCTTCACTTTTCTCATCCAGGAACTGGCGGTTCGCCAGCTGGATCACCACGCCCTGCGCTTCCAGCGCGTGGATCAGCGGCATCAGACGCTTATCTTCACGCCCTTTCAGAATAAAGACTTCCTGAAAACGCTCCGGTGCGCGCTCGAGAAGGGCCTGCACCGCGTGGATGCCGTAAATCATTTCACTCATTGAACTTACTCGTTTTAGGCGGTGTGCGCCGGGTTAAATTGGGTCGTGATAGAGATCGCTTGCGCCTATTATAACCGACCCGGCGTTCAAATCGACCCTGACAGTTTTACCCATTGGCCACCACGCGCGTTTCCTCCTCCTTTACGGGATGAGCGGGCAAAATGGCATCCAGAAGATAGCGCGTATACTCATGCTGAGGCGCACTAAAAAGCTGCGCCGTCTCGCCCTGTTCAACCAGCGATCCCCGGTACATCACCCCGACCCTGTCCGCTATGTGCCTGACAACGTTGAGATCGTGGGAAATAAAGAGATATGCCAGCCCATGCTCCTTCTGTAGCTGCATAAGCAAATTCAGGATCTGTGACTGAATGGAGACATCAAGCGCTGAAACCGGCTCATCGCAAACAATCAGTTTTGGCTTCAGTATCAGCGCCCGGGCAATACCGATCCGTTGACGCTGGCCGCCAGAAAACTCATGCGGATAACGGGCGGCACCCCGGGGGCGCAGGCCAACCTGCTCGAGTATATGAGCAACCTGCGCTTTTCGATTGCCTATGCCGTGAATCGTCAGCGGCTCTTCAAGGCTATAACCCACGGTGCGTTTAGGGTCGAGCGATGAGAGGGGATCCTGAAAAATCATCTGCATGTCGCGGCGCACGCTGCGCCATCCTGCGGTATTCAGTCCTGTCAGTGAACGGCCTTCAAACGCGACGTCGCCTGCATTGGCTGAGGTTAGCCCCAGCACAAGACGGCCGATGGTGCTCTTACCGCTGCCAGACTCACCGACCAGCGCCCAGGTTTCACCTGCGTTCAGGGTAAAGCTGACGTTATCCACCGCATGCACCTTCTGCCCACGGTGATGGAATATTTTCGACAAATTGTTCACGCTTAATAAGGGTATCGTCATCCAGCCGCTCCTGTTTCCTCGGCCCGCCAGCAGCGAACCTGCTGTGCCTTGTATCCCACCGTCTGCAGCTCGGGGGCTTGCGTGCGGCAGCGGGGTTGCGCCAGCGGGCAGCGATCGGCGTAGCTACCTCCTGAAGGAAATGCATGCAATGAAGGTACCTGACCACTGATTTCGGCCAGCGGTGTTTTGGGAGGATGCTCCGCCGAAGGACGAGCAGCCAGCAGCGCACGGGTATAAGGATGGCGCGGTTGTGCAAAGAGCGTATGAACATCAGTCTCTTCCACAACCTGTCCGGCATACAGTACGACAACGCGCTGGCAAAGCCGCGCCACGACGCTTAAATCGTGGGTAATGATGACAATCCCCATGCCCGTCTGCTGCTTAAGTCCGTCGAGTAAATCGAGGATCTGCGCCTGAATAGTGGCATCCAGCGCTGTAGTCGGTTCGTCAGCAATCAGCAGCGAAGGAGAGGTCGCAATCGCCATGGCGATCATCACGCGCTGACGCATTCCGCCTGAAAGCTCATGCGGCCAGGCATTGGCGCAGCGGGCAGGATCGGCAATACCAACCTGGGCCAACAGGCCTATCGTTTTCTGCTGACGCTGGGCGCGTTTAAGATAGGTATGCAGCCGCAAGCTTTCATCAATTTGAGCACCAATGGTCATCACCGGATTAAGGCTGGCGAGCGGATCCTGAAAAATCATCGCCATCTCTCGCCCACACCGTTGACGTCGTACTTTTGCCGACAGCGAGTGCTGCGCCCTCCCCCCCAGAATGACCTCACCCTTGACCCGGCTGGTGCGGGATGAAAGCAGTCCCATTAACGCCTGAGCAGTCACACTCTTGCCGCAGCCCGATTCCCCGATGATGCCGAGAGTTTCATGGGTGTTCACCCGGAAAGAAACGCCACGCACCGGAGAGACAACGCCCATTCTCGTCGCGAATGTAACCTCAAGATTATTCACCTCAAGTAAGGCTTCAGCCATGGCGTCCTCCCTGTTTAAGCAGACGCAACACACGGCGAGGCAGAGGTTTAAGGCCCGGGTCAGCGCCATCTCGCAGATCATCGCCAATAATATTTAAACCCAGGATCAGCAACACAATGGCGAGCCCCGGAAAGAAGGTCATCCACCAGGCGGTGAAGATCACGGCCTTTCCTTCAAGTAATAAGTTGCCCAGGCTTGGCATCGGGGCTGGCACGCCAGAACCGAGAAAGCTCAAGGCTGCTTCGGTAAGAATGGCCACTGAAAACACCCAGCTGACCTGCACGATAAACGGCGAGATCACGTTAGGCAAAAGGTGCAGCCAGATAATGCGCGAGGCACCTGCCCCCTGCGCGCGCAGGGCTTCAATAAAGTTCTCCTCCTTGATCACCATGGCCGCACCTCGGATCACCCGCGCAACCGACGGCACGTATACCAACGATAGCGCCAGCACCACGTTGGCGATATTCGGTCCGAGCACGCCGACAATGGCGATCGCCAGTAGCAAAGACGGAAAGGCAAAAAGACCATCACAGACGCGCATCAGGATCCTGTCTACCGGACGATACCAGGCGCACAGTAGCCCGATGATCATCCCCGTCACACCAGCTATCACCGCTACCGCTGCGCCCACCGAGAGCGACACGCGCACCGCCAGCGCCACACGGACAAAGAGATCCCGCCCGAAGTTATCGGTGCCGAACCAGTGTTCCGTAGAGGGAGGGGTCAATCGGCTTAACGGATCGAGGCTGTAGGGATCGTAAGGGCTTACCATGCTTGCAAAAAATGACAGCACCACAATGGCACCCAGCACGGCGGGCCAAATTAAAAGCCCCGGATTTCTGCAGGTAATCATTTTTCCCCTCCGTCGACGGACAGGCGCGGATCGGCAAGATAGTTCAGAAGATCCACTGCCAGGTTGATCAACACGTAGCAAACGGTGATCAGCAACACTACGCCCTGGATCACCGTCACGTCACGCCGCTCGATCGAATCTACAATGCGCGATCCCACGCCGGGAATACCGAACACGCTTTCGATCACGATCGTGCCGGTTATCAGCGACGCGAAGGATTCACCGCACATGGTCAGTATGGGGATCAGGCTGTTTTTGAGCGTGTGTCGCAAAACCACAAGCCACTCCGGGACCCCTTTTGCTCGTGCAGTGTTGATAAAAGGCTCTTGCAATACATCCAGCATCACGGCACGGGTCATGCGGGCAATCAGTGCGGCGATGCGCAACCCCAGCGCGATAGCAGGTAGGGTTAGGTACCAGACGTTCAGCCAGAAATCATCGTTGGTAGAGCGATACCCCACCACCGGAAACCAGCGCAGCTGAACGGCAAAGAAGAAGATGAGGACGAGGCCGAGCAAAAAACCCCGACCCGACATGCCGAAAGTCGCCAGCATACGAATGATGCGATCCGTGATGCCGCCATGTTGCCAGGCGCTTATCCCGCCCCCCGCCAGTCCCAGAATGAGCGCAATGAGTTGAGCATAGAATGCCAGCGCCAGCGTCGGCGTCAGGTGCTGTAAAAATAGCGACATAACGCTGATATTTAAAAACAGGGAATGTCCCAAATCACCGGTCAGGATCTCGCCAAACCAGCTGAAAAACTGCACCAGCAGGGGCCGATCCAGCCCCATCTGCTGGCGCAGCGCAGCAATATCCTGAGGACTGGCATCATTCCCCAGGATCACCAGCGCCGGATCGCCCGGTGCGAGATGAATCAAGCAAAACACCACTACCGACACCACCAGCAGCACCGGCAGAAGTGCCAGCAGGCGGTGAAAAAGGTATCTTCTCATCGCCTTCTCCCGTCAGGGTTTCGTCACGCTCACGTTCCATAAAATAGGGCCAATCAGATCCTGATAGCCTTTCACATTGCCTTTTAGCGCCACCGCATCCGGCGTCGTGCGGCCAAGCACAATGACCGGCAGATATTGCCAACTCAACCTGTTCAGCTGATCCACCAGCGGTTTCGCCTCTTTCAATGAAGGCGCCTGCTTGATTTCATCCAGCACCTTATCGATCTCCGGGTTGTTACTCAGCCCGGGAAACTTCGCGCGAGAATCGAGGAATGGATATTGATGTAGCACCTGACGCATGGAGAACTCTAGCGCACAGAGGTCGAAGTTTTTCGGATCCTGGCGGCGCTGCAGAACGGTCGGCCAGTCGTAGACGTCAAGGCGTGACTTCACCCCAATCTGCTTCAGCACCTGCTGAGCCACTATCGCCAGGTTATACAACTCTGCATATTCTTTCGTGGCAATGATTACCACTTCTTCACCGTTGTAGCCCGAGGCTTTCACCAGCGCGCGCGCCTCGTCGAGCCGATGTTGATTCCAGAAAGGTTTACCGGCCTCGCTGTACCAGTCCACCTGTTCAGGGAAGCCCAGTGACGGATCTTCCTTAAAGAAACGCGGATCGCTGTAGCCCGCCAGCAGCGTTTGATGGACATTAAGCGCAAGGTTGAATGCCTGGCGCAGCTTCACTTTGGCAAACGGTCCCTGGTTTTTATTGAACAGGTAGGTAATGAGCGCGCCGCCGCTTTTGGGCTGGAAGAGCGACAGATCCGGCACGCTGCTGAGCGTGTCTATATTGTCCTTCGGTAGCTGGAATACCAGATCGTATTCCCCGGTCATCGCCCCGGCCAGGCGAGTGGATTCATCGGTAATGTAGCGGAACCAGATGTCCTTCACGTCCGCTTTCTTCTGGCCCGATAGACCGCTCGCAGGCTCCGTGCGGGACTGATACTGGTCATAACGGGTTAAGTGCAGAAAATCACCGGGTTTGAACTCGGCCAGTTTGTAAGGTCCGGTGCCAATGAGCTCGGTCACAGGCTTCTTACTGCTGTTGGCCTCATCAATAATGCGTTTCGGCATAATAGCGGCGATGTTCTTCACGTCTGCCAGCACGTTGAGCGTAATCAGTGACGGGGAAGGAAGCGTAAAGGTGACGGTTTTATCATCCACCTTACTGAACTGCACGCCGGGCAAATTCGCTTTCCCCTGCGTAGAAACTGCCAGCCAGCGATTCATTGAAGCCACAACGTCATCCGCAGTCAGCGGTTGTCCGTCATGAAAATGGATCCCGTCACGCAACACAAAGGTGTAGGTCTTGCGATCGTCACTCAGCGTGTAACTTTCCACCAGCTCCGGTACGGGCTCAAATTTGGCGTTGATGGTGAACAACGTTTCGAAAATATGCCTGTCCACGTCTGAGGTGGCGTTATTGGTCGTCAGATAAGGGTCCAGCGTTCCAGGCCGGTTCCCGTAGGCAATATTCAGCACGGCGTTACGATCGATACTCTCGGCCTGTGCACTTCCCAGGGGTAAAACCACCGCCAGCATGAGTGCGGCGGCAGAAAACAGCATTTTCATTGTTATGGTGCTCCGGTTAAGGTCATGCAGCTTGCGTGGCGGCGGTTTGCCCGGCAAATTCGTCTTTCACTTCCTGCAGCAACGCTGTATCGGTTAACAGTCGCAGCCCGGTTCGAGCCAGCACCTGCGCGCCTGTCACCAGCGCGTCATAGCCCTGTACTGAGTTAGCGGCCTCGCGGAATGCCACGGTGTGACCAATCAGTTCATCGGGGCCAATCTTGATGTAAGGATGCGCTGTCGGTACCGCATGGCTGATATCGCCAGCATCAGTTGAGCCCAACCCCTCTTTTTCCTTCAGCTCGACCGTCTCCCCTGCAGCGGTGAACTCTTCCAGCAGTACACCGTTCAGCGTGTGGTTGATGTTGAAATCACGCGGCCCAACCTGATGCTCAATCTTAACCGTGGTACCGGTTGCCAGCGCGACGCCTTCCGCAATGGCGCGAATGCGTGGCTCCAGCGCAACCACCTCTTCACGGGTATGGGCACGAATGTAATAGCGCGCCGACGCATACTCCGGGATCACATTCGGAGCCTGACCGCCGTTGGTGATAATACCGTGAACGCGGATGCCATCCGGCAGTTGCTGACGTAGAACGCTGATACCGTTATAGAGCAACACCAGCGCATCCAGCGCGTTCACCCCTTTATGCGGTGAGCTGCCCGCGTGGGAAGGTTTGCCATAGAAATGGAAGTAGAGATGGTTATTCGCCAGTGACGGGCCGGACAATCGCGTTTTCCCCGCGGGGTGGACCATCAATGCCACATCGACATCGTTAAGGAAGCCATGCTCCACGAAGCGGGCTTTCACATTACCGTTTGGACCGCCTTTTCCACGCAGCCCGCCCTCTTCTGCAGGCGTACCGAGTACCACGACCTTGCCGCCAGTCGTGTCCAGCGTTTCGCTAAGCGCAATCGCTGCAGCAATACTGGTAACCCCAATGATGTTATGACCACAGGCGTGCCCGATATCAATAAGCGCATCGTATTCCGCCAGGAACGCGATGGTTGGTCCGGGCCTGCCGCTCTCTTTCACCGCATAAAAAGCCGTTTCATGACCGGCGACATTAAGCGTGACGACAAAGCCCTGTTTTTCCAGCAGCTGTGTCAGTTGGCTGCTGGCGTAATACTCGTTATTGCCGGTTTCAGGGTGGGCGTGAATATCTTTGGCTATCGCCACATACTCATCCCGGTGCTGTTGAATACTTGTTTCAAGACGGTCTCGTAATTCGCTATTGCTCATTGCTTCCACCTCAGTCATGACAGTTGATTCATTCCCGACACCGGGAATTGTGGTTAACGTAAGTGCCGCTTCGCCTCCTGGCGTACCCGATGCAGGACGTGATGCTTGATCTCGCTATAGAAAGGGTGTTCCGCCAGCGTTTCGATGTCTCGCTCCCGCCCAAAGGGCAGAACGATCTCATCAACGATTTTTCCCGGTTTTGCCGACATGATCAGAATGCGGTCAGCCAAAAAAAGCGCCTCTTCCACATCGTGCGTGACGAAGAGCAGCGTGGTGCCGGTGGACAGCCATGCCTCGCGCAGCAACTCCTGCATCATCAGTCGGGTTTGCGCATCCAGCGCGCCGAACGGTTCATCCAGCAGCAGCACTTCCGGGCCGGGGAGCCAGGCGCGGGCGAGCGCCACGCGCTGCTTCATACCGCCAGAAAGCTGCCATGGCGCATGATGTTCAAAGCCTTTCAGACCCACGCGCTCAAGCCACGTCTGCGCCAGGGCATTGGTTTCGTCCTTACGGTATTTGCCCAGACGTGGGCCAAACGTGACGTTTTCCAGCACCGAGAGCCACGGGAACAGATTGGGTTGCTGGAATATCATTCCGCGATCGGGACCAGGCCTGCCGATCTCTTTCCCGCCTGCAGCCACCCGCCCCCGGTCCGGCTTATTAAACCCGGCAACAAGGTTCAGAATGGTGGATTTGCCGCAGCCAGACGGACCAAGCAGGACCACAAACTCCCCGCTGTTCAGGCTCAGATTGATATCTTCCAGCACCGTAAACGGCTGGGGTTTCGCCGCGAAAGAGAGCGATACGTTTTCCAGGGTGATAGCACTCATTATTCTTTCCCCGCCCAGGGCACTGTCAGCCGCTGTAGCCCCAGCAGTAATAAATCCAGAAGGTAGCCAATGCCGCCCAGCAGCAAAATGCCGAGCATGACGATATCAGTACGCAAATAAGAGCTGGCGTTGATGACCATCCAGCCCAGGCCGGAACTGGCTGCGCCCATCTCCGCGGCAATCAACGATGTCCAGCCAATACCAATGGAGAGCCTGACGGTGGTGAAAAGGTCCGGCAGCGCGTCCGGGAGGACGACGCGCATGAAGATTTGTCTGCGGGAAGCTCCCAGGGTCTGCGCCACGCGAATACGTGAACGACCAATGCGTTCAACTGCAGCCGACGCCCCCACGACCACGCTTAAAAACGTGGCAATGAAGATCAGGAAGAATTTGGAGGCCTCGCCAATCCCAAGCCACACGACGGCCAGGGGGATGAGGGCAATTTTTGGTAAAGGACGCAGAAACTGAACGAAAGGATTAAGTACCGCCGCCAGGCCGTCAGACAGCCCCATCAGTAACCCCAGCGGAATACCAATGATAATCGCCACGGTAAATGCGCTCAGCGCTCGCGCGAGGCTCACCGCAATGTGTTCCCAGAGCGGTACCTGACGATAGCCATCGGCAAGCAGCTCTTCGGTCGTCAAACCAATGTCCGTTAGCGACGGTAACAGCAGCGGATCGACCCACTGCTGCGTTGCCGCCACCTGCCAGACGATAAAGAAAACCGCCACCGACACTACGCTGATGGCGATATGCTGACTCAATCTCATTGCGCCGCCACCGCCGCATCACGGATATAGCGAGAATCAATAGCGGTATCCCAGCTTGCAGGGATATCGCGCTTGCGGATTTCGCCAATACCGGCGAGGAAGCTGGAGGTTTTGGTTAAGGCCTTGCCGATACCGCTGTCGGTGGTCTGCGTGCCATTACCCAGCCAGTCCGCAGTACCCTGCTGGGCAAGCGTTGGATACTCCAGCCCACCCAGCGTATTTGCCGCCGTGGTAACCGGTGCCCCAACTTCTTTAGCCACGATGCCTGCAGCACGCTCCGGATCTTTCTTAAACTCATCCACCTTCTGCTGATGCACGCGAAGAAACGCAGTGACCGCTTCTGGGTACTGCTCAGCAAAGGCTTTCCGTACCACATAGTTGTTGTAGATAAGATAGCCATCTTTCTGCAGATCCTTGGTGGCAAAGACCTGGTGCCCACCCGACGCCTCCAGTTCCTGCGCGAACGGTGCCCAGACATAGCCAGCATCAATGTCACCACGCTTCCATGCTGCGACCATTTCTGCAGGACGCAGCGGCAATAACGTGATTTTGCTGCGATCCAGTTTGTTCACGCTGATCGCGGCTTCGAGAGCATACTGAGCCGTTGAGTTGGGTGGGTAGGCGACACGCTTCCCTTCGATATCATTAATTTTCACAATGCCATCTTTGCCGATCAGGCGTTCATAGCTGGCTATCACGCCCGATACGCCAATAATTTCGACCGGCAATTTGCGGACAATGCCTGCCGTCGCTGGACTGGATCCAAAATTGGCAATATCAATCGCGTTGCTGGCAAAATAATTAAGCGCATCGGCACCCGATGCAAATTGCACCCACTTCACTTTACTGTTTAACGCTTTATCAAGAGAGCCATCGGCTTTTGCCAGCATTAATACCTGAGAACCGCCGCTATATGCCACACGAACTTCAGCAGGTGAATCGGCAAAACTCATATTTGCCCATAGCCCGCCCGCTGCAATTAATAAGCAGAGACTTTTTTTCATTTTATTTATCCTGTGATTGATCTGAATATAATGTCCGTTATCGTACCGGACGGTGCGCTAATTAAATGGTCTGCTGGTTTGCCATAACTGCGAACATCGTTCTGCCAGTGCCTGAGCCGGATCCCAGGTGAGATGACGAAACGGAGCCCTGGCAGCCTCCAGCGCAACAGGCACTTCGGTACAGGCCAGCACCAGTTTTTGTGCACCACGGGCAAACAATGCGTTGGCCTGCAACACCAGCAGTTCGCCACCGTCAACCAGCGCGCCACGCTTTACCGCGTAGCAGCCCGGTACAAACCATTCGGCCAGCTCCTCGGGCGTCGGCACGACGACCTCAATAGCCTGCGCGGCCAGTCGTTCCTGATACCAGCCCGCGTCCAGCGTGCCTTTAGTGGCAATGACGCCAACCCGCTGAGGTTTTTCATCAGCCTGCGACAGGGCATCCAGCGTCGCATCAACGATATGCAGAATAGGGGCGCTGCTGGCTTCACTCAGCGCGTCGTACCAGTGGTGAGCCGTATTACAGGGGATTGCGATATGGCTTGCCCCCGCCTGGTTAAGTTTCTCGACAGCGTGAAGAAGCTGCGGCAAGGGCGACGGGCCCGTACCCGCCAGCGCGTTCTGGCGATCGGCAATTTGCGGTACATTCCAGACGACCATTGGGATCTGCTGTTGGTCGCTCTGCGCAGGCGTAGCCTCCAGCAGGCGACGCAGAAAATCCAGCGTCGCAAGGGGGCCCATACCACCCAGCACGCCAAGCAGAAAAGGCTTAGCCATGCTCCAGCACCTGACGATAGCCAAATAGTCCTGCTGATCCACCCGTGTGGATAAAGACAATATTTTCATCCTGGCGGAAGTGTCCTTTGCGGATCAGATCGATAAGCCCTGCCATCCCTTTTGCGGAGTAAACCGGATCGAGCAGGATACCTTCATGGCGGGCCAGCAGCCGCAGAGCTTCAAGCGTGCCCTCCGTCGGCAAACCGTATCCGTCACCGACATAATCGCTGTTAGCGACGACCGCATGCCGCGACAGTTCCCCCGGTACGCCCAACAGATCCAGCGTTCTGGATGCCAGATTCCAGACGTTCTCTTCCTGTTTATCTTTGGGTGCCCGCACGCTGATGCCGAGCACCGGAATGTGGCTGTTGGTGGCGGTGAACCCCGCAACCAGCCCCGCCTGCGTACCGGTACTGCCCGTCGCATGGACAACGTGATCGATGCGCAAACGACGCTCTGATGATTGGTAAAGCAGCTCCTCCGCACACGCGACGTAGCCCAGCGCCCCGATGGGGTTCGAACCTCCGCCAGGAATAACGTACGGACGGTGGCCTTGTTCGCGAAGCGTTGCGGCGTACTCTTCCATCGCCTTTTGCATATCCGTACCGCCTGGCAGATGTGCGACAATCTCGCCGCCCAGAAGGGTATCCAGCAGCACGTTACCCGAGCGCTGATAATCCTCACCAAAATCAGTCACGCGTTTTTCCAGCAGCGCTTTTGCCTGCAGGCCAAGGCGTGCGGCACCGGCGATCGTTTGACGTACGTGGTTAGACTGGGTTGCGCCCTGCGTCACGATGACATCGGCTTTTTGCTGCAGCGCATCCGCCAACAGAAATTCCAGCTTGCGGGTTTTATTCCCGCCGCTTGCAAGGCCCGTTGCATCGTCGCGTTTTATCCATATTTTGGGCCCGCCTAATAATTGGGTTAAATTATTTAACGGTTCCAGTGGTGTAGGAAAATGACCGAGTGAAATTCGGGGAAAACGGGCCAGATGCATAAACGCTCCTTGCTGAAAAGGGGGCTTTATAAAAGTGAAATTCACTATACACATCTGAATAACACGGCTAATCAAAAATAATAAATAACGATTACCGGAAAATGAATAAGCAGGAAAAACGGGTTGATAAGGCCGCTATCTATTCTGTTCTGGAATGTCTTACGGCAAAAAAGAATAACCCCTTTCGTTGGAAAGGGGTTATGGGGACGAAATTACTGCGCGGTATTTTTTTTCGCTGCACGCTTCGCTTTGGTCGCGGCAGCTATTTTCTGCGTTTTAGCGGAAGGTTTTTTCGCTGAGCGAGCTTCTTTCTTCGCCGCCTTCGGCTTCTGTTTCTTCTCGCCGCGGAACGCGCTGTCCGGCTCGAAGTTTACCTTCTTGCCCGCCTGACGACGTTTACCGCCGCCCGGTTTACCGTTACCGCCTTTTTTCGCTTTCTCACGCTCGGTTTTGCCGACGTTACGCGGCGCACGCTCGCTGGAGATCAGGCTGAAGTCGATTTTACGGTCGTCCATATTCACGGCTTCGACCTTCACTTCCACACGGTCGCCCAGACGGTATGTCTGGCCGCCAGACTCGCCAATCAGCCGTTGTCCGACCTGATCAAAGCGGTAGTAGTCGTTATCCAGGCTGGAGACGTGCACCAGACCGTCGATGAACAGCTCGTCCAGACGAACGAAGAAACCAAAGCCGGTCACGCTGGCAATGACGCCTTTGAAAACGTTGCCTACCTGATCCAGCATAAAGTCACACTTCAGCCAGTCCGCCACGTCGCGGGTTGCTTCATCGGCACGACGTTCGGCCATGGAGCAGTGCTGGCCCAGCTGCAGCATCTCTTCCATCGAATAATGGTAGCCGCCGGTTTCAGTGGTGTTCCCTTTATGGCCCTGCTCCTGCGCCAGCAGATACTTGATCGCACGGTGGAGGGAAAGGTCAGGATAACGACGGATCGGCGACGTGAAGTGGGCGTAAGACTGCAGCGCCAGACCGAAGTGGCCGCGGTTTTCCGGATCGTAGATCGCCTGCTTCATGGAGCGCAGCAGCATGGTCTGCAGCATTTCTGCATCAGGACGATCGCCGATGGATTCCAGCAGCTCGGCGTAATCGCGCGGCTCTGGCTTGTTGCCACCTGGCAGCTCCAGGCCCAGTTCAGCCAGCACAGAACGGAATGAGGTAATGGCTTCCGTGGTCGGCTTATCGTGAATACGGAACAGCGCTGGCTCTTTGGCTTTCTCAACGAAACGTGCCGCCGAGATGTTCGCCAGGATCATACACTCCTCGATCAGCTTGTGCGCGTCGTTACGCTGGGTCTGCTCAATACGCTCAATGCGGCGTTCGGCGTTGAAGATGAATTTCGCTTCTTCGCTCTCAAACGAGATCCCGCCGCGCTCTTCGCGCGCCTGTTCCAGCGTTTTGTAAAGGTTATGCAGCTCTTCGATATGTTTGACCAGCGGCGCGTACTGCTCGCGCAGATCCTGGTCGCCCTGCAGCATATGCCAGACCTTGGTATAGGTCAGACGCGCGTGCGAGCTCATCACCGCTTCGTAGAATTTGAAGCCGGTTAAGCGCCCTTTGGTAGAGATGGTCATCTCGCAGACCATGCAAAGACGGTCAACCTGCGGGTTCAGGGAGCACAAACCGTTAGAGAGCACTTCCGGCAGCATCGGCACAACCTGAGACGGGAAGTAGACCGACGTACCGCGGCTGCGCGCTTCGTTATCCAGCGGCGTATGCGGACGGACATAATAGCTTACGTCAGCGATAGCAACCCACAGACGCCAGCCGCCACCGCGTTTTTTCTCACAGTAAACGGCATCATCAAAGTCGCGGGCGTCTTCGCCATCAATAGTGACCAGCGGCAGGGAGCGCAGATCCACGCGGCCCACCTTAGACTCTTCCGGCACTTCTTCGCGCAGGCTTTCGATCTGATCTTCAACCGCTTTCGGCCAGACGTAAGGGATCTCATGGGTACGCAGCGCCATATCAACGGCCATCGTGGTGCCCATGTTATCGCCCAGCACTTCGACGATTTTACCTACCGCTTTGGTGCGACGGGTTGGGCGCTGGGTGAGTTCTACCACCACCACAAAGCCCATGCGTGCGCCCATCACCTCTTCAGGTGGGATCAGAATGTCGAAGCTCAGGCGGCTGTCGTCCGGTACCACAAAGCCCACGCCCGCGTCGGTAAAGTAGCGGCCAACAATCTGGCTGGTTTTTGGCACCAGCACACGCACCACGCGCGCTTCGCGGCGGCCTTTACGGTCCGCGCCCAGCGGTTGCGCCAGGATCTGATCGCCGTGGATACACATCTTCATCTGCTCAGATGAGAGGTACAGATCGTCTTTGCGGCCTTCCACGCGCAGGAAGCCGAAGCCATCGCGGTGACCAATGACGGTCCCTTTCAGCAGATCGAGGCGTTCTGGCAGCGCGTAGCACTGGCGGCGGGTAAAGACCAGTTGCCCGTCACGCTCCATCGCGCGCAGGCGGCGGCGAAGGGCTTCAATTTGCTCTTCACCTTCAATGTTTAATTCAACGGCAAGTTCTTCACGATTGGCGGGTTTTTCGCGTTTTGTTAAGTGTTCAATGATGAACTCGCGGCTAGGGATAGGATTCGCGTATTTTTCGGCTTCGCGTTCCTGGAAAGGATCATGTGACATGTCGGTTCCTCCGTTGTCAGCTCCGGTGGAAATTTTCTTCATTCCACCAGCAATAATTTATAAAGCGGTTGATTCTCTTCAACCAAATCGGCCAGCGTGTAGTTATCCAGTTCCATGAGAAAACTTTGCACGGCCTTAGAAAGCGCCTGTTTCAGGCGGCAAGCGGGGGTAATGTGGCAGAACTCGCTGCTGCAGTTCACCAGAGACAACGGCTCCAGTTCACGTACCACATCCCCAACGCGAATACTCTGTGCCGGTTTACCGAGACGGATCCCACCATTCTTCCCGCGGACGGCAGCAACGTATCCGGCACGGCTAAGTTGATTGATTATTTTGACCATATGATTACGGGATACACCATAGACCTCTGTTACCTCAGAGATGCTGGTCATCTTTCCATCGGGTAACGACGCCATGTAAATCAGGGCGCGTAAGCCGTAATCGGTGAAACTCGTTAACTGCACATCAACCTCAGGGAAAAAGGGAAAACGCGGTTAAACCGCAGAGATATTCATTAATGATGATAAACCAGCCAGATAGTTAGGGGCTAATTTATTTGACAGACGGGGCGAAAAAGCGGAGATCCAGGAGCGGTCGCCGGATGGCGCTACGCTTATCCGGCCTACGGGTCTCCCCGCAGGCCAGCAGTCACGAAGATTATGCGTCGAACGGGTCGCGCAGGATCATCGTTTCAGTACGATCCGGGCCGGTAGAAATAATATCGATCGGCACTTCGGTCAGTTCTTCAATGCGCTTGATGTAATCCAGCGCCGCCTGCGGCAGGCCGCTACGCTCTTTCACACCGAAAGTGGTCTCAGACCAGCCCGGCATGGTTTCGTAGATTGGCTCGATGCCTTCCCAGTCGTCAGCAGCCAGCGGAGTGGTGGTCACTTCGCGGCCATCTGGCATACGGTAGCCAACGCAGATTTTCACTTCTTTCAGGCCGTCCAGTACGTCCAGCTTGGTCAGGCAGAAGCCAGACAGGGAGTTGATCTGCACTGCACGACGCACTGCGACCGCATCCAGCCAGCCGGTACGACGACGACGACCGGTGGTCGCGCCAAACTCGTTACCCTGCTTGCACAGGAACTCGCCGGTTTCATCAAACAGCTCGGTCGGGAATGGACCGGCACCCACGCGAGTGGAGTACGCTTTGATGATACCCAGAACGTAATCCACATAGCGTGGACCCAGGCCAGAGCCGGTTGCCACGCCACCCGCGGTGGTGTTAGAGGAGGTTACGTACGGATAGGTACCGTGATCGATGTCCAGCAGCGTACCCTGCGCACCTTCGAACATGACGAAATCGCCACGCTTGCGCGCCTGGTCCAGCAGATCGGACACATCCACAACCATACCGGTCAGAATATCAGCCACCGCCATGACGTCATCCAGCACTTTCTGGTAGTCAACAGCGTCAGCTTTGTAGAAATTCACCAGCTGGAAGTTGTGATATTCCATCACTTCTTTCAGTTTTTCAGCGAAGGTCGCTTTGTCGAAGAGATCGCCCACGCGCAGACCGCGACGTGCAACTTTATCTTCGTAAGCCGGGCCGATACCACGACCGGTGGTACCGATCGCTTTCGCGCCACGCGCTTTTTCACGCGCAACGTCCAGCGCCACATGATAATCCAGGATCAGCGGGCAGGCTTCAGAGAGCAGCAGACGCTCACGAACAGGGATACCACGGTCTTCCAGACCTTTCATCTCTTTCATCAGCGCAGCAGGAGACAGCACAACGCCGTTACCGATGATGCTGGTGACGTTTTCGCGAAGAATGCCTGATGGAATAAGATGGAGGACGGTTTTTTCACCGTTGATTACGAGAGTATGGCCTGCGTTGTGACCGCCCTGGTAGCGTACAACCTATTTAGCCCGTTCAGTCAGAAGATCAACAATCTTCCCTTTACCTTCGTCACCCCATTGGGTGCCCAGTACGACGACGTTGTTACCCATTTTTTTCAAAATCACCGTTTGCTTAAAAATGGATTCTACCATCGCTTTTTCAGATATACAGCACTTTTTGACCTCAAAATACGCCGATTGCGCCTACTTTTTGATCAGCCAATCGTTTTCTTCAACATGTAGTAGATAACGATACCCGCAACCACAAGACCGCCGCCAAAACGACGCAAAATATTATCCGGCAGTTGGCTCATCGTCGCGATCATTCGACGCCAGGCGCGCGGATAAAGCATCGGTCCAAGACCTTCAAGCACCAAAACCAGGGCCAGCGCGAGCCAGATCGTTGAATTCATTTTTAGTCCTTATAAAAGAAAACCACCGCTCCGTTGAGAGCGGTGGTTTGAATACTCAAACGGACCTGAGTTTATCGCGTTGCGTTAGTCGGCGTCTTCATATAACGGAAGAAATCGCTGTCCGGGCTGAGCACCATCACATCCTGGTTGCTCTGGAAGCTATTCTCGTAAGCACGCAGGCTACGGATAAAGGCATAGAAGTCTGGATCCTGACTGAAGGCATCAGCAAACAGCTTCGCCGCTTCGGCATCGCCTTCACCGCGCAGGATACGACCCTGACGTTCAGACTCTGCGAGCGTCTTGGTCACTTCGTAGTCCGCAGCGGCACGCAGCTTCTCAGCCTCTTCCTGACCCTGTGAACGGTGACGACGGGCTACCGCTTCACGCTCGGCGCGCATACGGTTGTAGATCGCCTCGGACACTTCCGCTGGCAGGTTGATTTGCTTGATACGCACGTCAACGACTTCAATACCCAGCGCGGCCATACTGTTCGGGTTGATCACCGGCACTTTACCGTTGGTTTCAGCCTGAACGCGTTCAGCGGCTTTAGCAATCGCGTCATCCGCTGCTGGCGTTTCCACTTCGTCTTCCGTGCCCGCTGTACCGGAGTTCAGCGCATCACGTACTTCCAGCGTCAGACGGCCGCGGGAGTCGGTCACGATGTCTTTCACATCCAGACGACCGATCTCAGAACGCAGACGGTCAGAGAACTTACGTTTCAGCAGCACTTCTGCCTGAGAAACATCGCCACCGCCCGTTGCCAGGAAGTAACGGCTGAAGTCGCTGATACGCCATTTGATGTAGGAATCAACGATCAGGTCTTTCTTCTCTTTGGTCACGAAACGGTCGGCCTGGTTATCCATGGTCTGGATACGCGCATCAAGCGTTTTCACTGACTGAATGAAAGGCACCTTGAAGTGCAGACCCGGTTCGTAAATCACCGGGCGTTTGTCACCATCACGCACGACGCTGCTGAACTGGAATTTGATCCCACGCTCGCCTTCTTTCACCACAAAGATCGAGGTATACAGCACGACCAGTACGATGACGATGATCGCAATAACTGACTTACGCATCCTTATTCCCCCTGACGCTGGTAGTCGTTACGCTGCGCGTTAGCACGGCGTTGGTCCATAATGTCACCATCGTTCGAAGAAGGCGTTGTGTTCGCGCTGGCGTTGCCTGAAGAGGCTGGTGGCAGACGCAGCAGGTTATTCGCACCGCTGGTGTCTTTCGCAGCCGGTGCAGAACCGCCTTTCAGCATCTGATCCAGCGGCAGGACCATCAGGTTTCCGCCTTTGCTGTCGTTAACCAACACTTTGCGGGTGTGGCTCAGCACTTTTTCCATGGTCTCGATATACAGACGCTCGCGGGTAATCTCCGGTGCCGCTTTATACTCCGGCAGGATCTTCGCGAAGCGAGCCACTTCACCCTGTGCTTCCAGGATGGTCTGAGTCTTATACGCGCGTGCTTCTTCCAGAATACGCTGCGCCTGACCGTTAGCACGCGGCTGAACTTCGTTGGTGTACGCTTCAGCTTCACGGATGTACTGCTGTTCGTTTTCACGTGCAGCAATCGCATCGTCAAATGCGGCTTTCACCTCTTCCGGCGGACGCGCAGCCTGGAAGTTGACGTCCAGCAGGGTGATACCCATGTTGTATGGACGAATGGTCTCTTCCAGCTCGCGCTGGGTATCGCTACGAATAACGGTACGACCTTCGGTCAGAATACGGTCCATGGTGTACTTGCCGATCACGCCACGCAGGGCGCTGTCGGTCGCCTGACGCAGGCTGTCATCGGCGCTGGTCACGCTAAACAGATAACGCTCAGGATCGGTTACGCGGTACTGCACGTTCATCTCAACGCGCACGACGTTCTCGTCAGAGGTCAGCATCACGCCAGATGCCGCCAGTTCACGGACGGACTCCACGTTAACCGCGGTGACGTTGTCAACGAAGGTCGGTTTCCAGTTCAAGCCAGGTTCAACCAGATGGCTGAACTTACCGAAACGAGTGACCACGCCGCGTTCAGCTTCTTTAATGGTGTAGAACCCGCTGGCTGCCCAGATGATTACCACCGCAGCGGCCACAATGCCCACTACGCGGCCACCCATTGGCGGGCGCGGACTCTGAGTGGAATTCCCACCCGAGCCAGAACCTTTTCCTCCGCCAAGGCCACCGAGCTTTTTGCTCAGCTTGCGGAAGATATCATCCAGATCCGGCGGCCCCTGCTCGCGACCACCTTTGTTGCCATTTCCCCCAGAGTTGCCGCCTTGATTATTGCTGCTTCCCCACGGGTCGCGGTCTTGTCCGTTATTACCGGGCTGATTCCACGCCATGTATATGCTCCATATTTGTTATGCAAGGGCGAATTATTCAGGCTTCCCCTTTCTGATCAGACGATATAGTCCGCCAGCGCAGGTTCTTGTTTACAGAGGCGACGCCAGTCAACGATCGGCATACGCACCTGCATCCCCACGCTGCCGTCATCCTCCATCCACTCTTTTTCTATCGCCTGAAGCTGATAAAACCGGCTGCGCAGCCTGCCTTCCTGTGGCGGCAATCGCAGCGTGTGCTGGGCGACCTCACCGGAAAGACGTTCTGTCAAAGCCTGGAAAAGCAGTGGCACACCGATACCGGTCTGGGCAGAAAGCCAGACCCGAATCGGTTTGTTCTCTTCATCTCTGTCGATACGCGGTTCGAAATCGTCCAGCATATCGATCTTGTTCATCACCAACAGCGTTGGGATTTCGTGGGCGTCGATCTCTTCGAGCACCACGTTCACCGCGTCGATGTTCTCCTGAACGCGCACGTCTGCCGCATCAATCACGTGCAGCAGCAGGGTCGCCTGTCGCGTCTCCTGCAACGTCGCTTTAAACGCCGCCACCAGGTCATGCGGCAAATGACGGATAAACCCTACGGTATCCGCCAGCACCGTCTCACCGACGTCAGCAACGTCAATACGGCGCAGCGTCGGGTCCAGGGTCGCAAACAGCTGGTCTGCGGCATAAACCTGGGCCTCGGTGATCTGGTTAAACAGGGTGGATTTACCGGCGTTGGTATACCCCACCAGCGACACCGTCGGGATATCGGCTTTCGTTCGCGCCCGACGTCCCTGCTCACGCTGTTTCTCAACTCTTTCCAGACGTGAGAGGATCTGGGTAATACGGCCACGCAGCAAACGACGGTCGGTTTCGAGCTGGGTTTCACCCGGGCCGCGCAAACCAATCCCGCCTTTTTGTCTTTCAAGGTGTGTCCAGCCACGCACAAGACGCGTTGCCAGATGGCGCAACTGCGCCAGTTCAACCTGCAGCTTACCTTCGTGGGTACGCGCACGCTGAGCAAAAATATCTAAAATCAATCCCGTGCGATCGATAACACGGCATTCGCAAAGGGCTTCCAGGTTGCGCTCCTGGGCTGGAGACAGCGCATGATCAAACAACACGACTGACGCGCCGGTTGCTTTTACGGCATCCGCAATTTCGACTGCTTTACCTTCACCAACAAAATACTTTGGGTGCGGCGCTTTACGGCTACCGGTAATCACCTGCATTGCTTCGACACCGGCAGAAGAGACCAGAGATTCAAACTCCTGGAGGTCTTCCATATCTTTGTCTTGCGAAAAATAGATGTGTACCAGCACCGCCTGCTCACCGGCATCATAACGGTCAAACAAGCGTAAACCTCTCTAAAAAGATCAGCGGGGAACGCAGGATCCCTGGCTCCCCGTGTGGATAACAGTGCGAAACCTTATTCGGTCTCGTCGCTGTCCTGCGCAGGCGTTGAAGAACCCTGCGCGTTGCTGCCATGATGGTAGTTACTACCAGTGCCGCCGCCAGCGTTATTGCTGTGATGAGATACCGGACGGGACGGAACAACAGTAGAAATAGCGTGCTTGTAGACCATCTGACTGACCGTGTTTTTCAACAGAATCACGAACTGATCGAAAGACTCAATCTGACCTTGCAGCTTAATACCATTCACCAAATAAATAGAAACTGGAACACGTTCCCGACGCAATGCGTTCAGGAACGGATCTTGTAAAGATTGCCCCTTAGCCATTCTATCTTTTCCTTATATGCTTGTTTTGTACTTAGAACCTTGCGATTCTGAAAAATTGCGCACGATACGTCTCAATTGTACACATTCAGTCAGCGATATCACCAACAACCTCAATCACTTCGTTTAGCGCCTGTTGCGGCTTTTCACTGTCTAACCAGTGAACGCCCTCCCAACCGCGCAACCAGGTGATCTGGCGCTTCGCTAACTGCCTCGTGGCGCAAACACCTCGATAAACCATTTCATCGTATGAAATCTCACCTTCAAGATACGACCACATCTGGCGGTATCCCACACAACGAACGGAAGGCATATCCGTATGCAAATCTCCACGGGCAAATAGCGCCCGCACTTCTGCTTCAAAATCTGAAGCCAACATCTGATGAAAACGCTGCTCAATTCGTTGATGGAGCAGTTCACGGCTCGCCGGGGCGATGGCGAACTGATGCACCTGATACGGCAGAGCGTCTCCTGACGTTTGCGTCAGTTCCGTTAAAGTTTTACCCGAAATGAAAAAAACTTCCAGTGCCCGGGAAAGCCTTTGCGGATCATTCGGATGGATTCGCGCTGCAGCAACCGGGTCAATCTCCGCCAGTTGCTGGTGCAAAACGTCCCATCCCTGCTCTGCCGCCTGCTGTTCAATCCTGGCTCGTACGTCCGGATCTGCCGATGGCAGAGGCGATAACCCCTCCAGCAGCGCCTTGAAGTAGAGCATGGTTCCGCCAACCAGTAGCGGTATTCGTCCCGCAGCGGTAATGTCGGCCATCTCGGCTAAGGCATCGCGGCGAAAGTCTGCTGCGGAGTACGCCTGAGCCGGGTCGAGAATATCCAGCAAACGGTGCGGTGCCGCGCGCAGTTCGTCTGCGTCTGGCTTCGCCGTGCCGATGTCCATTCCTCGATAAATGAGGGCGGAATCGACGCTAATCAACTCTACAGGCAAAACTTTACGTAACTCAATGGCTAACGCTGTTTTACCGGAGGCCGTAGGGCCCATTAAAAAAATCGCCTTAGGCAGGCTCGCCTTACTTACGTCAATCATGTCTCAGGGCGGTCATCGCCGTTTTTAAATCAACAGGTTGTAATAATCCACCCGGCGGCGTTTTCACCAGATGTGGGCAAAGGCGTTCAACCTCTGCCAACACGGTAATCGCCTGCGCCATACTCCACGGTGAGTGTTCGCTGGCCAGATGGCGAGCGATCCACTGCGCGGTGTTGGCGGCATCAAACGACGTTTGCTGCGCCAGGTAGCCTATCAGTTCAGGAATCAAGTTTTGTAAATTTTGTTGGCGTAAGGGTAAAGGCACTGCGCGAATTGTCACATGCTGCGCTTCAAGCACGATTTCTATGCCCATTTCGGCAAGAAGCGCCTGAGCACGCTGCAAAATCCCTGTTTCTTCAGGGGTTATTTTTAACCGGACCGGGATCAGCAACGGCTGTGCGCAGGCGGCGTTTTCCCCCGGCGTCAGCTGCGCCTGTTTAAGCCAGCGTTCCGCCACCGGCAACGCCAGTAGCATCAGTTTCCCCTCGCGTTCGAGCAATGCCATATCCGGAGCAACAATCGTCAGTACACGACCAAAGCTCTGGCTATGCCCATCCAGTGAAGGTTGCGACACCTCGATATGCTCTTTACGTTCCACGGCGGGCGTATCAAGCAGTTTGCGGTACAACGCCCCCTGCTGCTTCTGATAACCCGGCTGAGCGTTGGGGTAGTTCGCCCCCGTAGGGCGAGGCGCGCTGCCCGCCGCTGAGAAACGCGGAGCCGACGGTTCGCGGGCAGAGGCGGGTTCAGCAAAGTGGTTGCGGCCTGCCGCCACCCGGTTTTCCGGCAGCGGACGCGGTGCCGGGGCGGCGTTTTCCAGCGGCAGCGTTGGCTCCGCCTGCTGCTGCAATACCGTGACAACACCCTGATAAATAAAGTCATGAACCAGACGTGACTGGTGGAAGCGCACCTCATGCTTCGCAGGATGGACGTTCACATCCACCTGATGGGGGTCGATCTCCAGATAAAGCACAAACGCGGGCTGTTGATCCGCGCCGAGTTTGTCTTCACAGGCCTGACGAATGGCGTGGTTGATCAGGCGGTCGCGCATCATGCGGCCATTCACGTAGCAGTATTGGATCTCAGCAAAGGCGGCGCTGCTCGCGTTCGGATCGGCCACCCAGCCGCGCAGCGCCAGATCGCCATGCTGCCACTCTATCGCCAGCGCTTTTTCAAGGAACGGCGTGCCGCAGATAGCCCCTAACCGGCGCTCCTTCTGCCCACCTTCCGCCACCGCACGATACTGACGCATCACCTTGCCGTTATGGCTGAGGTTGATGGTGACATCGAATCGCGCCAGCGCGATGCGGCGAATGATCTCATCGATGTGTCCGAATTCGGTCTTCTCGGTACGCATGAACTTGCGTCGGGCTGGGGTGTTATAGAACAGGTCCAGCACTTCAAGCGTGGTGCCGACAGGGTGCGCCGCAGGTTTGACCGTGACGTCCATATCGCGCCCTTCAGCGTAGGCCTGCCAGGCCTCCTGCTGTTCCGCAGTACGGGAGGTCAGGGTTAAGCGGGAGACGGAACTGATGCTCGCCAGCGCTTCGCCGCGAAAACCAAGGCTGATAATGGCTTCCAGATCGTCCAGAGAGGCAATTTTACTGGTGGCGTGACGCGCCAGCGCCAGCGCCAGCTCGTCTTTTTTGATGCCACAGCCGTTGTCACGAATACGAATAAGCTTTGCGCCGCCGCGTTCGATATCAATATCAATGCGGGTTGCCCCCGCATCGAGGCTGTTTTCCACCAGCTCCTTCACCACCGACGCAGGGCGCTCCACCACCTCACCGGCGGCGATTTGGTTCGCGAGCTGCGGCGGTAGAACCTGAATCGGCATGAATTCTCCTTAATTTGTGGCGGTCATCTCACCCGGCAGCGCAGCACTGGCCGTCTGGCCTGCACCGCTTTGCGGCGCTGACTGAAGCGGATGGGCTTCAAAATATTTACGCAGACCATTATAAATCGCTTCGGCAATCTGCTGCTGGTAACTGTCGCTTCCCAGCAGGCGCTCTTCACCGTTGTTGCTGATAAAGCCCGTTTCCACGAGGATCGATGGAATATCCGGCGAACGCAGAACACCCAGGCTCGCATGCTCCGGACGGCGCTTGTGCAATGCCCCGATGCCCTGCAGCTGGTTAAGTACGTTAGTCGCGACATCATACCCGACGCGCTGGGAATGACCGAACTGTAAATCCAGCACCGCCTGGCTGAGATACGGGTCAGACTGGCTATTAGCCAGCACATCACCCGCACCGCCTAACAGTTCAGACTGTTTCTCATGCTCTTCAAGCCAGTTTGCCATTTCACTGTTGGCGCGACGGTTCGACAGCACCCAAACAGAGGCGCCGGTCGCGCTACGATTCGGCGCGGCATCCGCATGAATGGAGACCAGGAAGTTTGCGTTTTGCTTACGCGCCACGTCCGAGCGTCCCATTACGGAGATAAAACAGTCGCCGTCGCGAGTGAGCACGCCTTTAAACATCGGATCGTCGTTTAACAGCGTCCTGAGCTTGCGGGCTACCGCGATTGTCACGTTTTTCTCCCGCGTACCGCCCGGGCCAATTGCGCCTGGATCCTGCCCGCCGTGACCTGCATCGATGGCGATGATCACTTTGTCACCGCTGACCGCCGCGCGTCGTGCGCTGGCGGCCGGACGCGTCACCGTATTACTGCTGGTTGCCGCTGTGATGCGATCGTTTTGCGACTTAAACGGATTACGGGCAGGTTCAGACGGACGCGGGGTATACACAGGTTCTTCCACGCGCTTCGCCACCACCGGTGGAGGTGGCGGCGGCGCGTCGGCATTGATGGTAAAGACCACCGTATAGTTCGCCCCGTTTTGCTGCTTCACCGCCTTCGTTTTGCCCTTTTCGGTCAGATCCACAACCAGGCGTAACGACTGGCTATCCTGCGGCGTTCCCGAACGGATACTTTTCACCAGGTTGTTACCGCTGAACCGCAGCGGTAATCCCTGGATTACGCCCGTTTGTTTGATATCCAGCGCCACGCTGTGGCTGTCTGGCTGAGAAAACGCATATTCTGGGTCGCCCATAAAGCTAAACGTGATCCGGGCCTGAGTTTCCCCGTTCGACACCTGAATATCTGAGAGGCTCGCCGCCCCGGCCTGCGCGCACAGCAGCACCGTGGCAGCCAACAACCAACCTTTAACGCGATTTTTCATCCCGTCATCCCTACGCTTAACCGGCCAGTCGCGCCAGTAAGGAACTGCCTGATGAGGAAACAGCACTGATGCGTGCCTCACGCCCTTGTGCCTGGTAATCTAAGTGAATTTCGACATCCGGGTCAGGCAGCACACCCGCACCTTGTTGCGGCCACTCCACCAGGCAAATGGCGTCGTTGGCAAAATAATCACGGATCCCCATAAATTCCAGCTCCTCAGGATCCGCAAGGCGGTATAAATCGAAGTGGTACACCATGAGATTTTCAAGGGTGTACGGTTCTACCAGCGTATAGGTTGGGCTTTTCACATTCCCGTTATGGCCTAACGCCTGCAAAAAACCCCGGCTGAAGGTAGTTTTACCTGCACCTAAATCACCATAAAGATAAATGACGGTAGCCCCCTGACAGGCCTGCGCCACGCGCTTGCCGAGATCTAAAGTGGCTTGTTCATCAGGTAAAGGAATCGCTCGATTAGTCATTTTCTACGTCAATCACATCCGGGTTAACAACACGCCGTAGCGTGCAAAAAAGATCGGTGGCCAGCATACCGCGCGTACCATAGCGTGCAGCAAGCTGGTCAGCCGCTGCGCCGTGGGCCACACAGCCCGCACAGGCTGCATCATAAAGGGGAAGTTTCTGTCCGAGCAATGCGCCAATGATGCCAGACAACACATCACCCATGCCCCCGCTCGCCATGCCTGCATTTCCGGCATCAATAATACCCAGCGCATCCTCGCTGGCGATAACGGTTCCCGCCCCTTTCAAAACAGCAACACCTCCGTAACGTTTTACCAGACGCTGGGCAGAAAGTAAGCGATCGCTTTCAATTTCTGCCACGCTGCAGTTAAGCAGCCGCGCGGCTTCGCCGGGGTGTGGAGTCAGGATGCGATTGTGACGCTTATCCGGGTTTATTGCCAGAAGGTTAAGCGCGTCGGCATCCCACAGCATCGGTTTACGAAAGTTCTCGACCTTTTGCAGGGCTTGTTTACCCCATGCCTGCTGCCCAAGCCCGGGGCCAATCACCACAACATCGGCCCATTCGAGGCTCTCTTCCAGCGTCTGCGGCGTGAGTTCATGCACCATTAGCTCCGGTCGGGCGGTTACGATTGGGATGATATTGTCACTACGCGTTAACACCCGCACTAAACCGGCACCGCAGCGCAGAGCCGCCTCGCCGGTCATACGGATAGCGCCCGCCGTGCCGTGGTCACCCCCGACTATCACCAGCCTGCCGTGATCGCCCTTATGGGACGTTGGACGGCGCGGCAGCAGCCATCCGGTCAACTGTGAGGCGTCATATCGTGAAACTTGCGTATCCTGTCCCGCCAGCCAGCTTTCAAGCCCCAGCGCGTTGTGATGCAGTTTCCCCACCACATCCCGCGCTTTTCCGGTTAGCAGACCCGGTTTCAGGGCAATAAAGGTGACAGTATGTGACGCCTGAATCACCGCCCCCGGCGTCGCACCGGTTTGCGCGAGCAGTCCAGAGGGGATGTCCAGCGCCACCACCGGTGCGGGATGCGCGTTAGCACGCTCAATCAGCGCGGCAATGTTGTCGCGGGGCGCGCGCATCAGACCGGTGCCCTGCAGACCATCAACAACCAGATCCACCTCTTCCGGCCAGAGGATATCTGACGCATGAATCACACCGCCTGCGTTCAGCCAGGCCTCTCGCGCCGCACTGGCTTCTTCCGGCAGCGGATGTTCGCTCTCAACGGCCAGTAACGTGACGCGAAGACCTGCCGCCACGGCCAGACGGGCGACGACATAGCCATCGCCGCCGTTATTACCGTGTCCACATAAAATGAGCCAGTGAGCGGCCTGCGGGTACGCGCGGCGGGCAACGTTAAACGCCGCCTCACCCGCGCGCAGCATCAGTTCGTAAAGGGTAATGCCAAGACTGTCTGCAGCCTCTTGTTCGGCGCGTCGGAGCGCATCCGCATGCCAGATGGAATGTGGTATACTTGCGGGGTTTTTCTTCACCGTATGGTCCGTCATGTCACAGCCCCTCGATCTCAATCAGTTAGCGCAAAATATAAAACAGTGGGGTGCTGAGCTTGGCTTCCAGAAGGTGGGCATCACCGACACCGACCTCTCCGCCAGCGAGCCCAAACTGCAGGCGTGGCTGGACAAACAGTACCACGGCGAGATGGAGTGGATGGCGCGTCATGGCATGATGCGCGCTCGTCCACACGAGCTGTTGCCGGGCACATTACGCGTCATCAGCGTGCGCATGAACTACCTGCCCGCCAATGCGGCCTTTGCGCGCACGCTCAAAAATCCCTCTTTGGGTTACGTCAGCCGGTATGCTCTGGGGCGTGACTACCATAAGCTTCTGCGCAACCGTTTAAAAAAACTTGGGGAAATGATTCAGCAGCACTGTGTTTCGCTGAATTTTAGACCCTTTGTGGATTCCGCGCCTATTCTTGAACGTCCGATTGCTGAAAAAGCGGGGCTTGGCTGGACAGGTAAGCACTCACTTATCCTTAGCCGCGACGCCGGTTCGTTCTTTTTCCTGGGTGAACTGCTGATAGATTTACCGCTGCCGGTAGACGGCCCGGTCGAGGAAGGTTGCGGCCGGTGTGTAGCCTGCATGACCATCTGCCCGACAGGCGCTATTGTCGAGCCTTATACCGTTGACGCACGCCGCTGTATCTCCTATCTCACTATCGAACTGGAAGGGGCCATTCCTGAGGAATTTCGACCGCTTATCGGCAACCGGATCTACGGTTGTGACGACTGCCAGTTGATCTGTCCGTGGAACCGCTATTCGCAGCTCACGGACGAAGAGGATTTCAGCCCGCGTAAGGCGCTGCATGCACCACCGCTTATTGAGCTGTTCGCCTGGACAGAAGCCTGGTTCCTTAAAGTGACGGAAGGTTCGGCCATTCGCCGTATCGGTCATTTGCGTTGGCTGCGAAATGTTGCCGTTGCGCTGGGCAATGCCCCGTGGGATGAAGCGAATATTCAGGCTCTCGAAAGCCGTAGAGGTGAGCACCCACTTCTCGATGAACACATAGAGTGGGCGGTTGCACAGCAAATTGAGAAGCGAAATGCCTGCGTGGTAGAAGTGCAGTTACCCAAGAAACAGCGGCTGGTGAGGGTGATTGAAAAAGGGCTAACGCGGGATGCCTGAACTATTCACAGCCTGTGTATAAAATTACAAACTCAGGCGCCATCAGGGCTGGCTAAGAGGTCAAGTGATCTCACTAACATTTTGAAATGATATTTTCTTTTTATAAATCAGAATATTATAAAGATACTATTCACCCTGCGAAGCGTTTGGCACTTACAGTTCAGCGGCAGCTTCTGTGGATAACTCTGTTTACAAGAGTATTTCAGATGAAATAGAAAACGTCCCCAACGGAGCATTCCGCTGTGGATAATTTGAATATGAAGAAGAATTTGGAGCGGGAAACGAGACCAGAACCTAGGCCTTAACTCGTTGATTTGATAAATCTTTTCCGCCTATCCCGTAACAGGATGGACGGCATTATGGACTTATTCTTTCTCGATGGCAAGTGTTGCACCAAGTTTTTTTTCTACCTCAAGCTGCTGACGTCCTCCGACATCTGGTGTCCTTGTAAAGTCACCTACACCAGTCCAGGTGATAGCACCAAAGATGCAGCATAGTAAAAGCTACGACACCACCAGCCCTGTCCGCTATCAGCCAGGTAGAACACAAGTCTGGCAAGCGACCATCCGCCTTACAAAACCACGCACCTTATCGAGATGTAGGACCTGCCCAAGGCAGTCCGTCTACACGAGCCATTGCGTTTCGTGGACACCAGTTCATGGTCGACTGGTGACCTTATCGCTTATGCGTGTGCACCTTCGCCTCGTGGCAACTAAGTTCAACAATCGTACGGTCACCTAGAAGGCAGGCCGATTCGTTGATCCAAAGTACGGGCATGAGCAGTGACCGGGCATAAATAATGGAAGAACCCAACCATGGGAGACATCTACGACATGAGGTTCTTTCAAGTTCCTTTTCAAGCCAGGAATAACAGTGTTCTGTACGCTACCGGAGTAGTATTACAACAACCGAAGGAAGAAACATCATGAGGATAAGACACTTGCGCTATTTTCTGATCGTCGCCGAAGAACAGAATTTCGTTCGTGCTGCTGCCAGAGTCCACATCGAACCCTCCCCACTTTCGCGCGCCATCAAGGAGCTTGAGAACCAGCTTGGCGTCAGGCTTCTCTACCGCACCAAAGGTCGGATACGACTAACTTGGCCTGGCGAAGTTTTCTGTGAAGAAGCACGCCACATGCTTGCTTTAATGGACAACGCCCAGGCACGCGTTAACTCAGCATCACAAGGTTATCGAGGCAGATTGCGAATAGGTCTGGCCGATAGCCTGGCTCAACCGCGTCTCACACAATTACTCGCCCGTTGTCGTGAGGAAGAACCTCGTACTGAGATCCGGGTCGCCGAGATGACGGTCAACGAAATGCTTCAGGCTCTTCATCATGACCAGATTGATGTTGGTTTCACGGTCGATGGCGAAGCAACTAATGGATGCGTGAAGACGATGGTTTGGGCCGACCGTCCTGTAATTGCCATACCCACACATCACCCGTTGCTTTCCTTCGATAAGGTCCACCTTGGCGAAGTTCTCCGATACTCCTTGATTCTTTGCCATCCGGAACGATGCGAAGGTGGACATAACGTCATTCGTCGCTGGTTTAATGATGGAGGTTTGCCATCACCATCTGTTGCAGAGTATGTTTCAGGTCATGAAATGATGATCATGCTTGTAGCAGCAGGATACGGCGTTGGGATAGGGCTGAAATCACAGATTGCACTCTACAGCCACCCAGACGTCATCATCAGACCGGTTGCGGATGAGGTCCCCAATGTAGCGACATTCATTGTGGTGCCAGAGAAGCCAGTTTCTAGTGAGTTAGAACGCTTCATGAAGCGAGCGCAAGAAATCGGAGGAAGCGATATCAGTTGATGTTCAGGATAACACGGTAAGTCATGGTACTATCAATGGTATCATGTTTTTTTTGTCCTCTACCCGACCAAAAAAGTCATTTCCCGCAGTAGCTGGAACTCAGGAGTAAGGCAGGTACCAGACATAAGCCACGACCTTTCGGCGAGAGAAGTACAGAACCCGTATGTCAATACTGGTCTGTATGTTTTATCGGACTTTTTTGGTCATACCCAAGACAAAAAGCTCCCCCCACCCTCTGCACACTAAATATGCAGATTGATATCCGCTGTCCTTCCCCTTTATCAAACTGTCACATTTTCGAATATTGACATTTTCGTGGATCGGGTTGGCAGCAATGAGTTCTGAAATATCACCAGGTTAATTACAACCAATGAATGCGGTGGTCAGCACGATCCTAATGTTTGATGTGTTCTGCCGATGACGTTCTTCTAATGCAGCTAAGGCCCAAGAAGACCCATCAAGCATCAAGGAGTGACCACCATGTTTCAACAGAACTCAGCACAGTCACAGGAAAGGCGTATACTTCGCCGCGCGGAAGTTGAGGCAAAGACGGGCTTCAAACGCGCCCACATCTACAGCCTTATGAAAGAGGGCAAGTTTCCCAAAGCTGTGCGACTTGGCATTCGTGCCGTAGGCTGGGATTCTGCCGAGATCGACCAATGGATCACCGACCGCCTTAAAGAGCGTGTCTGACCCTGTTCCTCATTTCCCTCACGAACAGGAGCACGTCATGCAAGTGATTTCCATCATTTCTACAAAAGGCGGTGTTGGTAAAACGACGATTGCTGCAAATCTCGGTGGCTTCATCGCCGACGCCGGACTGCGGGTTCTGCTTCTTGATCTCGACATACAGCCCACGCTTTCGTCGCACTCCCAGCTGGCTCACCGCGCACCCGGCGGCATCTACGAGTTGCTGGCATTCAACGAGCGCGACATTGCGCAGTTGGCGTCTCGTACGGCCGTCGAACGCCTGGACATCATTCTGTCCAACGACCAGCATCACCAGCTGAACACCCTGCTGTTGCATGCACCGGATGGCAGATTGCGGCTACGCAACCTCCTGCCGGCGTTCGAGCCGCACTATGACCTGGTTTTGATCGACACCCAAGGCTCCCGCAGCGTGCTTCTCGAAATGGCCGTGTTGGCATCCAGGTTGGCAGTTTCGCCGGTCACGCCCGAAATTCTCGCCGCCCGGGAAATGCGGCGCGGCACCGTGCAGCTCATCCAGGACATCGCCCCGTATCGCCATCTCGGCATTGAACCGCCGCCCTTGCAGTTGCTGATCAATCGGGTGCCGGCTGTCTCATCCAATGCCCGTCTGGTCCGGCAGACATTGCGGCGGGTCTTCCGTGAGCAGACGGGCGTCCAGGTTCTGGATACCGAGGTTCCGGCAATCGAAGCTTTCCCGCGTGCGGCAACACAGAGCATGCCAGCTCATCGCGTCGAGCACCGCCGTCCGACAGGCAGGATTGCCCCTGCCGCACTGGATATCGTTCGGGCTCTGGCTACCGAGTTATGCCCGCAATGGCATGAGCGTTTCAGTCTGGTCACCGGCAAGATCGGGAGGAGGCATCCTCATGTCGAACGCCCATGAACTTGCACGAGGTCACAAGCAACTCCTGCCTCTCATTGAGTTTGCACTAAACGAAGGATGGACCGTTTCCCGCACCGCAGGCGGTCATCTCAAATTCCTCAAACCAGGATTGCCGCCGATATTCACGAGTTCGACGGCCAGCGATCACCGCGCCGGGCGCAACGCCCGCGCCATGTTGCGCCGCGCGAAGCGCCAGAGCGCCGAAGCCCAGCCTGCTGGAAAGGAGACCGGCCATGGCTGATATCTCCGAACAGGAAATGGCTGCCAAGTTGATGAGCGACGGGTTCGGCCGCTCAGGTCCGGTGGCCGGCACATTGACCGATCCGGTCGCAGACACCCCGATGGTCGTAACCCTTGATGAGCTACGTCCGTACGAGCTTGATCCGCGCCTTACCCGAAACCCGCTCTACGATGAAATCAAGGCCTCGATCAGCGAACGTGGCCTGGACGCACCGCCGCCTATCACCCGAAGGCCGGGTTCAGATCACTACATCATTCGCAATGGCGGCAACACCCGGCTGGCGATATTGCGTGAATTGTGGGCCGAGACCCGGGATGAGCGGTTCTTCCGCATCGGTTGCCTGTTCCGCCCCTGGCCCGAGCGCGGCGAGATTATTGCCCTGACCGGGCACCTCGCAGAGAACGAACTGCACGGTAGCCTGTCGTTCATTGAACGCGCCCTCGGCGTCGAGAAAGTACGCGAACTCTACGAGCAGGAAGATGGCAAGTCGCTGTCACAATCGGAGCTTGCCAGACGCCTCAAAGCCGATGGCTATCCTGTGCCTCAGCCCCACATCAGTCGCATGCAGGAGGCCATCCAGTATCTGCTGCCGGCGATCCCGAACGTTCTCTATGGAGGGCTGGGGCGCCACCAGGTCGAGCAACTCACCGGCTTGCGGCGAGCGGGCGCCAGAATCTGGGAGGCCCGCACCGCAGCCAGACAGGTGGATGTTGATTTCGCCACACTGTTCCAGGACGTTCTTGCCGTCTTCGACGGGACACCCGGCAACTTCAACTTCCAGCGCGTTCAGGACGAACTGATCGGCCAGATGGCCGACCTGCTCGGTGTCGTCTATGACACGCTCGCCCTCGAAATCGTCGACTCCGAAAAACGCTGGCAAATTCTGACCAGTGAACCTGTCTCGGCACCGACGGCTACGCCTTCCGTCGCAACGTCGCCCCATAACGCGCCGACGCAGCTTTCTCCGCCCACCCCCACAGCGCCGCGGACTGGTGAGACGCCAGCGCCGGCATCAGAGACCCGCGCGCAGACGCAGCCGGCCCCGGTGCAGCCTCCCGCATCTGACAATCAGCCGGACGATGAAAACCAAAGGTCTGCGCTACTGCAGGAGCACATTATCTCTCCCGTGCCAACGACCGATCGCCTCCAGTCGATCCAGCGGCTCATTGCCGACCACACCGGAGAGGCGCACAACGACTTCGAAAGCAACGTCCTTCAAGCCATTCCCGTGCAGGTCGGTGGCCTTTATCCGATCTCGGACGTATGGCACATCGACGCGGGCCTGGACGAACCCGAACGTTTGCGGACGCATATTGCGCAGTTCGCACTGGAAATCGCCAGTGAAGCCGGCGTGGGAGAGCATATCGTGCCGTCCGATGATGGCATCGGCTTCTCATGCGCATCCCGCATCGAGCGTTCGGACCCTGCAGGCACCATGGCGCACCCCGGTGCAATCCTGACGTTGCTGCACGTCCTGAGCGCGCCTTATCTGTCGGCTAGTTCCTCTCCGGCGCGTATCGACACTTCACGACTGGCTGGAGATTTGGGCCTCCTGCTACTGGGAATGGACCCATCGACCATACCGTCCAGGCACCTGTCCCATGTCCTGAACGACAACGGCCTGGTGAAACTGTTCCGGCTGGTCCGGCTCGCGCGCCGACTGCTGGAAATCGAGGCAGGCATCACGGGTGGCGACGGCGCCATGCCCGGGTCATGAGGGGAGGCGCCATGTCGAATCCCCATCCTCTCAATCAGGCGGTGATCGCGCAGGCACTCCATGACCTGCGCAACGGTCAGTTGCGTCATGCCAAATCCATGGGATTTGAGGATGAGGATCTCGATGCGCTCAAGCATCCCGCCATGGCCAGCGTTCTGGCCAATGCCCTGGTCTCCTGGTGCTCTGTGACAGTCAATCGGGACGTCGTGCAACGCCTGCTGCACCAATGGGACAACGTTCAAAAGGAAATCCATGTCATTGACCGCCTGTTGACCCTGGGTGCCAGCACCGAGCTGATCAGTCGTTTCTATGGACTAACCCATCAGGAAATCGCTGTGCGCCGTGGCGTTCTCGGGCTCCCCAAGCGCAAGGGGCGCCACCCTGTCCTCTCAGAAGAGCAGGATTGTGATTTGTGGAATCGTTGGTCGGAAACAGTCAAAGAACGCGGTGTGGCGCTGAGCGACGAAACGACGATGCTCGGCATCGCCGCAGACCTTGCCGAAAGCATGGGACTTCCCATCTCAGTCATCTGGAGCGCCATCGGCAGGTGGATCGATGAAGGACTGGTCTGAGCATGGACAGCCCGCGCCGATCAAGCGGTCCCGTATCGCTGGGCGACCTCTTCGATCAGGCTCTTCAGCGGATGCAGGTTCAGCAGCCGCCACCAGCACCTGTCCAGACAACCTCGGCCCGCCAGAATGACGGTTTCATTTTCAGCGGCAATCGCCATGACTCCGTGCCACGCGCATTGCTCACGGACAATCGCCTGACGCCGCTGGAACGCAATGCGTGGCAGGTGTTCCGGTTATTGCTCAATGACGATGGTATCACCGCTCTACCGACTTACGACCAACTTGCGCCCTGGCTGGCTTCGATGCCATGCGCCACCAGAGCCTCACATGAAACGGTCGCTCGCGCCCTGACCTTGCTACGGCTCACACGCTGGATCAGCCTGGTAAGGCGCCAGCGCGACCCCAGGACAGGACGCATCCAGGGCAACCTTTATGTCCTGCACGACGAACCTCTCACTCCCTACGAAGCCATCCAGCTCGATGTCGATTATCTGGAACTGGTCAGCCAGTCGCTGGCCCATGCCAGTAAATCCATCCAGCGCGTCGGCGTCCATACGCTCAGGGAAACGATCGACGACCCGCTGCTCAGCGGAAGGGAACTGCCGAGCCGGTTGCAGGTGATATCGCAGCGTCTGGCCGCGCAGGGATGGACCGAAGCCAGGACTTATCCACAGCCTGTGGATAATTACGATTCCGAAGACGGTGAAACCGACCTTCTTCGGAATCGTGACACACTCACTTCGGAATCCGAAGTGGGCGAAAAAACGCGGAAAACCGGCTCACTTCGGATTCCGAAGACCGATAGTACAGTACGTAAAGAAAAAGAAATAAAAGAAGTACGTACAGTACCGCGCGGGTTGGGCATGCTTCGTCTTCCGGAGCGCTTCATGTCGCTCAAGGCAGAACAGCAATCGGGCGCATTGGCCGCATTACAGCCGGTCGATCCCGACCTGCATCAGGCTGTTCTCGATGAATGGGATGCCCGCTGCCGCGCGAGCAGCGTGCGTAATCCGGCCGGCTACCTGTTTGGCATTATCCAGAAAGCCATGCGCGGCGAGTTCCGTGCGTGGGCCGGGCAGAGAACGCCACCCGATGCGAATGGTGCAAAGCCCGAGCCACTGCGGCAAACCGTAGATCCGGAAGTGGCGCAGGCCCATATCGCCCGGCTGCGCTCGATGCTTCGTTTGTCGTAGAGTTTGCATCTATCGACGCGGGGTCGTGCCCATGCCGGGCCAATCGCCGCCGTCGACCATGATGTAAGGTTCCACTCAGTTCCATAGTCGCCTATACCCCGGGTATAGCGGAACATGACGTCTTCCCCCACAGGTCAGCATGCGCTCACGGCGGTTCAAGAAATGAGCGTCCACCGAGAGCCATGGACGCCTATACCCTGGGTATAGCGCAACACGTTGCCTTCCGGCCACGGCACGCAGGCCGTTGCCCTGGCTGACGAAGCCGAACGTCCGTTGAGAGCTGTGGACGCCTATACCCCGGGTATAGCGCAACACACTGCCTTCCCGATCCCGGCAGATTTCGAGCACCTCCCTCCCGCGAACAGATTCCCGGTTCCGGACCTGCCCGGTCGTGCCGCAACCTGCCCACAAACAGGCGCTGCCTCGGTGCGGTTTGATGACTGACGGCCTTCCGGCCAATGGCGATGCTGGCCTCTCGTTCCAATACCGGGAGTCGTCAACATGGCCAACGAAACAGAATCTCTGCAATTGAACCTTGGGTCCTTGCGCAGCGCGATGTCGCTGACACTGCACACCCACCATGCGTCGCGCATCTGGCACGGGCGCACGCCATCCGAAGGCAAGCCCGGCATCATCGGCCTCAACGGCTTTGTCGCCATCATGAACAAGCTGAAACGCGGAGCCGAGCAGGACGACCCCTATTCGGACTGGTGGATGCTGCGCATCGAGGACAAGCTCAGCACGACCAAGGAGCAGCTTCAAACCTTGCGCGAGCAGGTGGACCAGGCGCTGGCCGACATTCCGCAGGCGCTCAGCCTCGGTGAAAATCTCAACGTGCAGCCCGTCAAGCTGCCGCTGTTCGTCTCCTCCCAGTTGGGCTTCATGGCGGTCTACCTTCTGGCCGACTATGACGATCTTGCCCGTCGCCTGATCCTGGCGCATCACACCGCCCTGATCGATCGCAGCACGCTTGAACGCTGGTTGGGCGAAGGTGCGCACTCCCTGCGCAGCCTGTTCAGCCTGGCGCAGCAGTACCGCTACTCCGGCACGAAACGTGACGATTTCGCGGCCAACAACGCCGCAGCACGCGCAGCCGTGGAGAAATATGGCGAGTTGCCGCAGGACGTGCTCGAAGGCGACCGCCGCTCCCGCTTCGCGCCGCCGCTCATTCGACGTTCGCCACTGGCTTCGGCGACAGCCCAGTCCGCAACCCCGGCAGTCGCGCCGGCCAGCGTTACAGAACAAACTGCGCCAACCGCTTCCGATGAGGGGGCCATCGATGAGGCATCCGCGTCGTCGGACGAAGAGGATGCCTCATCATGAGGGAGACGACCCGCTTCGAAGCGCTGGTACAGACTGACTTCCAGAAGCTGGAACACGCAGTCTACCTAAAAGGCCTTTTGAAAGCCTTTAAAGGTAATGGAGAGCTTGCGACCTGGGCCAGCCAGTGCGCAGCGCTGCGGGACGACCTGATTGGCCTGGCGCAGCGCAGGGTGCTGGCGCAGGCCCGCAGCCATCCCTTCAATCTGCTTCCCGTTCAACTGGCCCAACAGCCCACTGGCGCAGGGACGACCTTTCTGCGCTGGCGCAACCTCGACCGTTCCAGCATGGGTGTGGCGCTGTGGGAGGAACTGGTTGCGAGCCCCGCCACGCCGGTCGGCCTGATTGACGACCTCCTTGCACTGGAACAGCAGCGTATCGTGATCAATATGCAGATCAGCCTGTGCCACACCATTGCCCGGCAAGGTATGGAATGCGCCAGCAAGTTGGCGTCCGCGCAGGCCGTTCACCAGCGCAGGGCCGGCAGCGGGACCGGTACTGGCCCATCGACTGTCGGGCCATCTTCATGAACGGGCCTGCCGCTGATGCAGGGCGCTGGTTCGACCGCACCCACGCCGGGGATTGCCGCCAGTTGTTGAAGCGAATGCACGGGGACGGCGTGCGAGTGCAGATGTGCGTGACCAGCCCACCGTACTTCGGCCTGCGCAGCTACCTGCAGGACGGCCATCCAGACAAGCACCTGGAGATCGGGCGGGAGGTCACGGCCCGCGCGTACATCCGCAATCTGGTTGAAATATTCCGCGCAGTTCGCGAGGTGCTGGCCGATGACGGTACTTTGTGGATCGTCATCGGCGACACCTACGCCGCGACCCGGACATGGCAGGCACCGAGCACCCGCGGCGGCCCCAAACACGCCGCTGCCCAACAGGGCGCCGGAGGCATGCGAACCGGCGACGGGCTCAAACCCAAGGACATGATGGGCATTCCCTGGGAGCTTGCTTTCGCCTTGCGGCGGGACGGTTGGTATCTGCGCCAGGACATCGTGTGGGCCAAGCCCAATCCGATGCCGGAAAGCGTCTCTGACCGCTGCACCCGGTCGCATGAATATCTGTTCCTGCTCACCAAGAATCGCCGCTACTACTTCGATCAGGACGCGATCCGCGAGCCCTCAGCCGATTCACGCGGCCCCGGCAACACACGCCCGGTCAGCGCATCGCCCGGCGAGTGCGTTTCCAGCAGCAACGCAAACCTGCACGGCAGCCTTCACAAGACCGGCGCGCGCAGCACCCGCAACAGACGGGATGTCTGGACCATCGCCAGCAAACCATTCCGCGGGGGGCATTTCGCGGTGTTCCCCGTCACGCTTGTGACGCCCTGCGTTCTCGCCGGCTCCCGCATCGGCGACACCGTACTCGATCCATTCATGGGCAGCGGCACGACCGCCGTGGCAGCACTACGCCTGCAACGGCATTTCATCGGCTGCGAATTGAACCGGTCGTTCATCGACCTGCAACACCTGCACTGATGCCCATCGGTTCAGGTATTTCTCACCAGCAAGGAGTTTCACTATGAGCACGCACTACTACGGCGAGGGCAATATCGGTTCTGCGCCAGACTATCGGGAGTTTCCGAACGGGAACGACGAGCCACGCAGGCTTCTTCGCCTGAATGTCTATTTCGACAACCCGGTTCCGACCAGGGATGGGTTCGAGGATCGCGGCGGCTTCTGGGCCCCCGTGGAAATCTGGCACCGCGATGCCGAGCACTGGAAGGACCTGTACCAGAAGGGCATGCGCGTTCTGGTCGAAGGCCGCGCCGTTCGCGACGAGTGGGAGGATGCGGAAGAAAACGAGCGTGTCACCTTCAAGATCGAGGCACGGCGGATCGGCATCCTTCCCTATCGGGTCGAGGCCGTGATGCTCGGCGCAAAGCCACAGGAGATCGAGGGCGAAGCGGAAACGAAGCCGAAGGAGACCTGGGGGCAGAAGGAGCCGAAGCAGGGTTAGGCGTAAGAACAAGCAGCACCCAGGGCGGCTGCGCCATCCCGCAGCCGCCCTAAATCTTTGTGCAGGGAGCAGGTTTTGCGGGGGCGACTGTCGCAATCAACATGCTCCCTCAATGCGCCAGTACGTCCCCCCTGCGACAGTTCCAGCCTGCACCTGCAACAGCCACGTTCGGGCCGATCCCTGACGACGAAGTCCACTGGCTTCCACTGAGGTCCGCGCGCGCACCGATGACGAAGCCTCAGTACATCATCCCTTTCCCGCGATCGTTACTCACTGCCGCAACGATGCTCCCGGAGCGCAAAAAGCCGGTCAGTATCCAGTTCCCCTTGTTTGCTGCCTGCCGCTGCTATCCTCGACATGCTGATGCTCATTCGACGATCACCATGCCATTTTTCGGGGAGGCTGCATGCGACTGTATCTGTGCGAGAAACCTTCGCAAGGCAAGGATATCGCCCGAGTGTTGGGTGCCAGGCAGCGTGGTAACGGCTGCTACAACGGACCCGGTATCGTCGTGACCTGGTGCATCGGGCATCTGGTCGAAGCGGCACCACCGGAAGCATACGGGGAACAGTACAAACGCTGGTCCATCGAACAGCTTCCCATTATTCCAGAACGCTGGCGCAGCGAGGTCAAGGCCTCGACTGCCACGCAGTTCAAGACGGTCAAGCAACTGCTCGGACAGGCCACCGAACTGGTGATTGCCACCGACGCCGACCGCGAAGGCGAAATGATCGCCCGCGAGATTATCGACCTGTGCGACTACCGCGGCTCGATTCAGCGGCTGTGGTTGTCCGCGCTTAACGATGCGTCTATTCGTAAGGCGCTGGATACTCTGAAGCCATCGAGCGAGACATTGCCGATGTACTACTCGGCACTCGCCCGTTCGCGTGCGGACTGGCTGATCGGTATGAACCTCAGCCGCCTGTTCACTGTACTCGGCCGGCATGCTGGCTACCAGGGAGTGCTGTCGGTTGGCCGCGTGCAGACACCGACGCTGAAGCTGGTCGTTGACCGCGATCGGGAGATCGCGCGTTTCGTTTCCGTGCCGTACTGGGCTGTCGACGTGCAGCTGTCCCATGCGGGCCAATCGTTTTCCGCCAGTTGGGTGCCGCCCGAAGGCTCCTCAGACGAGGCCGGCAGATGCCTGCAACAGTCCGTGGCGTTGCATGCGGCAGATCAAATACGCGATGGCCGCAAGGCGCTGGTGCAATCGGTGGAAACCGAGCGCGTTCGTGAAGCCCCGCCATTACCGTTCGATCTCGGCACGCTACAGGAAACCTGCTCCAGACAGTTCGGCCTCGACGTTCAGGAAACGCTGGATATTGCCCAGGCCCTGTATGAGACGCACAAGGCCACGACCTATCCGCGCAGCGATTCCGGCTATCTGCCGGAAAGCATGTTTGCCGAGGTGCCGGCAGTGCTCGATGCCATTGTGGCCACAGATCCCAGCCTGCACCCGTTGATCGACCAGCTCGACCGCAATCAGCGTTCACGCGCCTGGAACGACGCGAAAGTGACAGCGCACCACGGCATCATTCCAACGCTGGAACCCAGCAATCTTTCGGCCATGTCGGAGAAGGAACGGGCCGTCTATGGACTGATCCGGGCGCACTTCATCGCGCAGTTCATGCCCCACCACGAGTTCGACCGGACCGTCGTGCTGTTATCCGCGAGCGGCCAGTCGCTGCAGGCGAACGGCAAACAGGTGGTCGTTCCAGGCTGGCGGCTGGCGCTTGCCGATCGGCGTCCGGTCAGCCCCGATGGCGACGAGGAGCAATCTCAGCGCAGCCAGATCCTACCCGCGCTGAGCAATGGCATCCAATGCGGCGTCGAGCAGGTGGAATTGAAGGCGCTGAAAACGATGCCGCCCAAGCACTATACCCAGGGCGAACTGGTCAAGGCCATGAAGGGTGTCGCCAAACTGGTGACCGACCCGAGGATGAAGCAGAAACTCAAGGAGACCACGGGGATCGGCACCGAAGCCACGCGCGCCAGTATCATCAACGGCCTTCTCGGCCGGAGCTATCTGCTCAAGAAAGGCCGCGGCATCCGCGCTTCGGATGCCGCGTTCACGCTCATTGATGCTGTACCGTCCGCCATTGCCGATCCCGGCACGACCGCCGTTTGGGAGCAGGCGCTGGACATGATTGAAGCTGGCCAGTTGACCCTGGACACGTTCATCGAAAAGCAGTCCATCTGGATCACTCAGCTGATCCAGCAGTATGGCAGCACCAGACTGGCCATCCAGGTTCCGGAGGGTCCGGCTTGTCCCGTGTGCGGCGCCGCAACCCGGCAGCGCACCGGCAAAACCGGCGTCTTCTGGTCCTGTAGCCGTTATCCCGATTGCAAGGGCACTGTGGCGATCGAATCGTCCGGTGGCAAACGTCCGCCCGCCCGCAAGCGGCGCGCGCCCCGCAAGACGTCCTGAAGTCAGACACGTCCTGCCCAAACCGCGATTTCCAGCGGTTGTCAGGCATTGCCCCGCCAGCGGCGGGGTATCCCGAGCATGTCGCCACCTTCTGCAAAGGCATGTTCCCCTCCAGCGGTTCGTGTCGCCGGGAGGGATGAAGGTGTTTTCCTGCCCGGCTGCATAAACGCAGCCTGTTGATCAGCGATTTCTGCGT
>NZ_GL890774.1:503747-642107 GCF_000211415.1 Enterobacter mori LMG 25706
AGAGTCTCCTGGCGCCTTGCGTGCGAGGTGCCAGGAGACTCTTCGGGGACGACGGTGTTCGATTCCGGTGCCCGCCGGTGAAACAACGGGTTCCTTTTGTGCGCAGATGTGCGCCGAGCGATACCGGCCCCAGCCACGAAACGGGTCGGGTGCGATCGCTGACTCAGCGACAGGCTATGACGACGGCCCGGTCCCTGCGGCAGCCCACAGGTGGTTTCCTTGTCTTTCGCTGGAGGCGGTCAGCCTCCAGCGTCCCTGTTCCTCTCCTTCCTCAGCTTGCCCCCGCCGAACCTCAGATCGCTCGATCATGGGAGTTTGCGCCCCAGCCAGAACAGGAAATGCGACATGAACCATCCCAACTTTCAGTACGGCAGCGTCTACAGCGACATTGAGGCCGTCAGCCTGGCCGGGCAGCCGCTCGACTGCCATCCGGCCTGGTTTTCGGAAATCGAGCCGTTCCCGAACGCCGTGCTTGCCCATCACTACCCGGATGTTCCGAATCTGGGCGACATGACGGGTATCGCGGACCAGGTATTCGCCGGGACCGTAACCTCACCCGACATTCTTGTCGGCGCCACGTATTGCCAGGCTTTCAGCGTTGCCGATGCGAGGAAAGGTCTCGCCGACCCGCGCGGCGCGATCACCCTGAAATATAAGGAGTTTGCAAATATCGTTGATGAAACCCGACAGCAGCTGCACCAACCATCCGTCACCGTCCGCTTCGGAGGCGGCAACAGGCAAGGGCCGATAGATACAGCGGCTTGCCTGACCGCACGGGGACACAAGTGCGATTTCGAGGTTGAAACCTTCGCTGCCCAGTCGGTCACCGGGCAATGGACGCACGCCCTGAACACCGCCAACGGCGGTAAAGGTAGCAGCGAGGACGGGACCGGTCGCGGCGTGCCAATCGTCACGTATAAAGCGACTTTGCCGGGAATGCCTGTCGCCTTCTCCCAAACAGCCGCAACGAGGTTCGCCTTGAGGGCGGTGACGGGCAAATCGCGGGCGCGCTGTCGATTGGTGGTGGTAACCGGAAGCTTGCGAACCCTCATTCTCGGCTGACGTCGAGGCCACGCTTCGCCATAGTGCGGCCATGCGTTGCTGATCCCGATCAGCGCCATGCCAGCAGCCGGGTCTTCAGGCTGCGCCGTGGAACAACCACGTAGACCGATCCAGTCCGCTTCGCATCATTCTCGCGGACGCACGCCACAGCCGGCGTCGATGCACCTCGTCCACGCGCGATCACGCTCTTCCAATTCATGCCCGGCGCCTACCGGCCAGCCGCGGTATGTCTTCGCTCTCGTGTTCATTCTTAGCGCCCATAACGGCGCATGACTGTCAGGAGGCCCCCATGGGCACTATTCGTCTCAAAACGAACCAGCACCGTCTGATTTCCAATCTTAGACATGCCTTCAATCCTCAATCCATGCTCGGCGAGCTGCTGCAGAATGCACGGCGAGCCGGCGCGAAAAACGTCCACATCACCGTGGACAACGACACGGTCACTGTCTGCGACGATGGTTCCGGCATCGCCGACCTGCAATCTCTGATTCACATCGCCGAATCCGGCTTGGACCCGGAGCTACAGGCGCGCGAGAACGCCTTTGGTATGGGCGTGCTTTCAACCTTGTATTTTTCCAGGCGTCTGTCGGTGCATTCGGGCACGCAGGCGTTCAGCGCAAGCACCGCGACCATCATCCGCGGCGACGGCATTGAAGTCTACGCCGAAAAGCCTCGTATCGGCACGGAGATTCGTCTCGACGGAGTGCAATCTCCGACTGCCGGCGTCAGTCTGCCGGTTTGGGCGGAACAGCAGTTCAGGAGGTTGTGCGAAGCCTTTCCGGTGCCTGTCTTCCTCAATGGCATGGAACTGGCTCGACCACTGACCGATCCGTCATTGCCTTGGCGCGAAACGTCTGTCGGCCGGATTCTGCTCGACCTGGAGGCTTCATGCGTTCAGTGGCAGTGCTTCTTGCAGGGACTTCCCATCGGGCTTTCACCCAGAGCGTCCAGACATCACGTAGTAGTGTTGCGCAACGACATGATCGCCCGACTTCCCGATCGGCAGCATCTTCTTAATGAAGCTGACGAGTGTGTTCGCATCCGGGACGCGATCAATCAGACCTACCGCCAGGCATTGACCGAAACCAGGGAGCGGTTGCCGGCCAGCGAGTTCATTGAGCACGTGCGACGTGAAGTCGCCTGAGTAATTGTTCCAACGGGGGCAACCCCGAAGAGGAACCTGATGTTCCGTCATCAGTAGCCTACCGGCACATGCAGGACTGGTAACGGTCTTGTGTGAAGCTGCCGGAACAATGAGTTGGGCCCTTTGGGGCCGCGCTGATGCCGTGAGGCTAAGCGTTACCTGCGAGCATCAATGCGGGTACGGCGCTAGGCTGGATGGTATGACCAACGTAAGTGAACTGCTGATAAACACCGTTATGAACAACAAGCCAAAGATGCTGACAGGCTTGAACCAAAAGGTAAGCGGTCGGATACCTCATGTGCTCTTGGGGTACACGGACATTATGACCGCCGGTGGAAAGGCAGGGTCTAACCCATCTCGTTACTCATGCGAAACACGGTAAGCCCGTATCACTGCCCTTCGGGGCAGGCAAACCGTAAGGAATGCTGTTGGTGGTGCGGGTAGAGGAATGTGGAAAAAGCGAATGCCGTCCTGTAATGGGGCGGATAAGGATTGAGCCGCAAGGCAACATCATCCTGCGCGAAAGCGAGCAGAATTCCACTTGGTCTTTCTCTACGAGAAAACTTGTCCAACCTTCTATAAGAGGGAATTGCAGATGACTACGCAAGAAATTGCTTGCGCGGGTGCACCCTCACACGAATCGGTCACATGGCACAGCATCGATTGGGCCAGGTGCCACCGTGAAGTGCGAAGGCTCCAGGCGCGTATCGTAAAGGCGACACGGGAAGGAAGACATGGCAGGGTGAAAGCCCTGCAATGGATTCTGACCCACTCGTTCAGCGGCAAAGCTTTAGCCGTCAGACGAGTCACCGAGAACCAAGGCAAGAAGACACCGGGCGTGGATGGCATCACGTGGTCCACCCCGGAAGCCAAGTCTCAAGCCATGTTGTCACTCAAGCGGCGTGGGTATTACCCTCAACCGCTGAAGCGTGTCTACATTCCCAAAACAAACGGGAAGATGCGACCGTTGGGTAGGCGCTAACAATTTCCACCGTCATGGATCAACCTGACCACATGTTTGCTGGCGTTGCCGGCTGCATGCCCAGGCAGTCGAGACCTTCGAGACTGCGGTGCTTTATTGCACTGGTTGGCCTGTTCTATCGGCGCATACCGCGCCACTCACTCAACCCACAAGGGACCCCTCCCTTGTGGCGGGAATCCCTTGCTTTTCCTCAAGGAGATCCCAATGGACCGTTCCCTCATCAAGTCCCTGATGCCTACGCTGGTCGCAGGTCACGTGCCTCGTAACGCACGAGGCTTCAAGTATCGCGTATTCGATGATCAGCCGCAGATATCTGCATTCGGCTTCGCCATTGATCCCGATGCCTTCGACGGCCAAGTGGTCGCGGCCAGTGACGATGCCATCGTCGTCAAGGTCAAGCCCACCGAGTTCGCGGTGCTCGACCGCCATCTGGTGTCCTCTGTCCCGAACGAAGGGGCCAGGGTGCATGTTCAACCCTACGCACGGCGCCGGTTCGACGGCCTGCGCGCGGACACCGCGGAAGAACGCACCGAGATGACGTCTGACGGCATTCCCTACACGGTCAAGACGCACGTCCTGGGCTCCGCGCCGGCCAAGCTGCCCATCCCCGAGCCACAGTGCCTGGAACTGGGCCAGCTCATCCAGCAGTTGGAAGAAATGCCGGCGCCCGATGGTTTCCGGCGTATCACCCACATGCTGGTCGATGCCGGTGCCCGTGACTTCACCTGGGTCGATCCGAAGCCGTCCAGCATCATCAAGACGCCTCCGGCAATCAGCTTCGCGGTTTCGACCGGAAAGTTTGAGGGCCGGGTGACGATCCTCTATGACCGCGCAGGCGACACCTACGTGGTGGAGCTACATCGCGACGGCGAATTGGTCGTTCGGCACGACGAGGTGTATTTCGACATGCTCGGCGAAGTGCTGGAGCGGCTCATCGACGACGGGCGCTGGCGCCTGATCGACGTGAGCGTGATCGACGCCAAGCCCGCCCGGCGACGCCAGGCGGTGCTTGCGTGACTTTCACGGCCAGCGACTCCTGGGTGGTGTATTCGCCCAACGAGTCGGCCGTCAGCGACAGTGCTGGCTTCTGGTCCAACAAGTTCGGCTGGGTCCCCCTCGACTAGGCGACGTGTTTCCCGACCGATGAGGCCCGTGACGCGGTTCTGCCGATATCGGTCGGCCACGACGCGCGGCTCGTTCCCTGGCTTGAGGCTCAACAGTTCTACGGCTGACCTCAAGACCTCCAGTCCTTCCATCAACCGGTCATGTACCGCAGCGACTCCCCATCCAGAAGGTTGGGGAGCCTTCTCTATTCCACACAGGAGATCCCGTCCATGTCACTACGTTTCAAAGGTGCCGACCTGCGCCCCGTGCTCGCCGAGGCCGAGGCGAACAAATGCCGCGTCGTCCTGGTAAAGGACCACGGCGTCTACTTCCTTGCCGAGCGAGGTGAGGGAACGCCAGAGGGGCGTCAGAAGCTGCTGGCCTACGCCATCGGCTGCAACCCTGACATCGACCCGTTCGATAATTGGTGGGAACGCGCCCGAATCGAGTTGGGTGGCGATGATTTCGCAGAGCATTTCGAACTGCGGGACAGCGTGTTCGCACGCATCCTGAACAGCGAGGACGATCTCGAACTCTCCGCCACGCCGACACAACTGTTCCTGCAAGTCGTTTCACCCACCCAGGGCGACGACTGAACGACGAACCGGTCGCTCTGTACGCAGCAGCGACGTTTCATTCACCCGCCGGGGTCCTGTCCCTGCGTGGGAGGACTCCGGTTTCTTTCTGGAGATATTCATCATGCCAGCAATCACCAGCAGCACATCCTCACAGCCTATCAGCGATACCGGCATCTCGTTTGATGAAACCGCCTGGCGAGCTGTCTGCGAGAAGGTCGCCGTACAAGCCAGCAACAGCTGCGGACTGTCTCACGACTATTACGTCGAACGCTTCAGTTCGGAGATTGAACGACACGTAGATCGACTGCCCGAAAGCCAACGGACACAAGCTCTGCAGATCGCGCAGGACTGGGATTACGCAACACCTGCCGAGAGGCAGGAAACCGACGACTGGAATGCCGAGAACGGCTACTGCACACACGGAATCGAGCTGGGATGTTGCCCGGCAGGTTGCGGTTCATGACACTACACTGATCCAGCGAATCCCCCTGATGGGGGCTTTTTTTCGTGCGGCGAACGAACAATAGGGCTGCGAACCAGTACCGATTCCGGATAGCCGGCTGGCGCAGTGGATGCCACGCTACCGCCATGTTGCGCTGACCCCGGTCAGCAACATGCCCAGGTAGCCATTGGTCTTCAAGGCTACGGCGCGGTTCCGTCCGCGTGATCACACCAGTTCGCACTCGGCATCCCAGCGCGAACGACCGTCGAGCAATCGGTGGTGATGCCAACCTGGTTGTTGCCAGATCTCACGATCCATCAACCCGCGCGGGGGTTACACACCTCCCGTACGGGGGTCGGTGTGTCTCCGCATTCTTGTCCTCAAGTCTGGAGATTCACCATGACCACTTCTACCGAAAAGTCCTTTTTCGACCTGCACATCACTGGCCTCGGCTATCTCAATCGCATCCGCGAAGTGAAGCCGAAGAAAGGTGAGCCGTTCCTGGCCTGCGATATCGCAGCGCTCAATGGTCCGAGCGACGATGTCTCGTACGTGCGTTTTGATACGCGCGTTTCGGGCACCGATGCCCAGCACCTGATCCGTCGCTGCATCGATGCCGTCGAGGCAGAGAAGAAAGTGATGATCGGGTTCCGCCTGGGCGACCTGTGGACCGACACCTTCACCTATTCCAAGGGGAAACGCGCCGGTGAACAGGGTGTCAGCCTGAAGGCCCGCCTGCTGTTCGTCAGCTGGATCAAGGTCGATGGCGTCCTGAAGTACAAGGCCGAACCCAAGCCAGACGAGTCCGAACAGGATGCTGCGGAACAATCCGCTGCATCTGCTCCCGCTCCGCAGGAAAAGCCGGTTCCGGAAGTATCCGAGCCGATCGCCGAACCTGCTGACGAAGCCGCTGACGCGCAAGCACCGGCACTGGCCGAGTCGTTCTGATCCGCAAGGCCCCCTCACAGGGGCCTTGTTCTTTTCATCATCACCAGGAGCACTCCATGATTACCCTCCCGGGCCAGTTGGCTATCAAGACCATCCACGGCAGGAATGGCGACTTCAATGTCGGCCGCCTTTCGACCAGCATTGGTGAGTTCGTCATCAAGAATGCCGAGCTGGACCAGTATGACGAAGGCAAATACGACGGTGATTTCGTCATCACCGAAATCAGACCCTCCACCTACAACACCAGTGGGCGGATGGTCATCGAAATCCGCGCCCACCTGGGCGGGATGACCCTCTCGAACATCGATCGACTGAGCAAGGATGAAGCCCAGCGGCTGAGTCCGCAGGAGGTCGATCCCATTGATGAGGAAACGCAGGCACCTGCGGCCGCGGCCAGGCCTCCAGCCAGGACGAAGGCCCGCAGCACGCGCGATCCACTGGTCGCCACCACGCCGTTCGGCCGCGAACCAGCGGCTGCATCATCCTCCAACGCCTCGGCCGAGGAAGACGATGTCGCACTGTTCGGCATGCTCTGGCCGTTGAGCGAAACCGTGAAACTCGACGCAACCGTCGACCGCCGCGTCCTGCGTCAGCAGCGCGACCGGCTCGATGCGATGGGCTATCGGTTTGAACCGCTCTCCCAGGACTGGCACCTCGCCAGCACCTGATCGACCTTGATCCATCACCCATCGGGGCGCTTCCCCGATGGGCAAGCTTCCGATGATTTCAAACGAGGAGCTTCATCATGAGTCGGCACTGCTTCGACACGTCCCACAAGGGATTTCCCATCATCGTTGTGCTCGGCTGGGATCGGCCGATGCAATATTTTTTCCTGACCATCGAAAAGCCTGCAGAGCTGATCGATGATGCCATGCAGGTCGAGGATGACCGCTTCCTGTACAGCAATATGCACGAGACCGACCCTTTCGGTCATGACCTGGACTACTACCGCGAGGTCTTGCGGCATTTTCAGATCATCGTGCCGGAGAGCCTGTTCAGAGAGGTCCTGTCCGACGCCGAGAGGAATGTCGGCAACCGCTTCGTCAGGCATCAGGCAGACGGTTCATTCACCGAACTGGGGCGCTGAAAAGCCCACGTTCTTTTATCCCCGACGGGCGTCTTTCCCGCCGGGAAGGTCCCCGTTAATTTCTTCAGGAGACCTTCTCATGGGTTGGCTTTTTTCCCGTCGCTCACGTAGCGAACTGATCCATCATCTGGTGCAGTCGCAGGATTGCCAGGCCGCATATGTCGAAACTCTGGCCTATACCCTTCGCGGCAACGTGTTGTGGTCTGTGGTCAAAGTAACGGCGAAAGAGCCGAACAGGCTCAACCTCGCTGCCGGTGAATCCTTCACCTACATCGGCTGCACGCTACTGCAACGCTACCGTAACGAGTGGGGCTACAAGTCGATGGATGAATCCGTTCATCCCTACTACTACAGCTGCCCGCTCAGCTATCTGGAACGCGCACCCACTCAATCGCCGGAATGGCGAGCGGGTGTTCGGGCGTACCACGATCACAGGCGTATAGCGCGTTCGGCATCTGCCGTTCCAGTCGCCTGAAATTCCTCATACCAGTCCTCGGACTGCCCCTGCATTGCAGGTTTTCCACGCATGCGCGCGTCCGGCCTTGTGCCGGCCGTCGATGCCGCTTGCCCAATCCTCAAGGAGATAGACATGCAACTCGCATCTCGTTTCGCATCACGTTCCCCGATTCTGCGTGCAGATCATCCGCTGTCGGATGACCAGATTCGCGCAGTCGCTCCCTCCATCTTCGCGGATACACCGCATGGAAGCCGCTCCGAACGGTACAGCTACATACCGACATCCGCCGTTCTGGCGAAACTACGCAATGAAGGGTTCGAGCCCTTCATGGTGTGCCAGACCCGCGTGCGTCATGAAGACCGTCGCGAGTTCACGAAACACATGCTCCGCCTTCGCCATGCAAGCCAGATCAACGGCAAAGAGGCGAATGAGATCATCCTGCTTAATTCGCATGATGGCACCAGCAGCTATCAAATGCTGGCCGGCATGTTCCGTTTCGTGTGCCAGAACGGTCTGGTGTGCGGCGATATAGTCGGTGACGTTCGTGTGCCCCATAAGGGCAATGTCACTGACCATGTAATCGAAGGCGCCTACGAGGTCCTGAGCGGATTCGACCAGGTGCAGGACTCCCGCGAAGCCATGCGAGCGATCACGCTCGATGATGGCGAGGCGGAAGTATTCGCAAGGTCGGCCCTGACGCTCAAATATGACAGCGAAAGCAAGGTGCCGCCGATCACTGAAAGCCAGGTTCTGGCGACACGCCGGTTCGATGACAATCGCCCGGATCTGTGGTCGGTGTTAAACCGGGTACAGGAAAACCTCGTCAACGGCGGTTTGTCCGGCCGGACTGCCACTGGCCGTCATCAACGCACGCGCGCTGTGCAAGGCATCGATCAGAACGTTCGCCTCAATCGCGCGCTGTGGCTGCTGGCCGAAGGTCTGCGGCAGCTCAAAAGCTGATCTTCGCGGACTACGCCCATTTCGGGCAATGCCTGCGGCTTTCTCCCATCGCTCCTGACGGAGCATTCCTCACCCCCAGGGGCTGTACCAGCCTCACGGGCTGGTGCTGTCCCTGGACCTTTCAAAGGACACGACCATGCCCGATACAACATCTTCGCAACTGCTTCTTCGCATTGACGAATGCCCCGACCTGATGGCCGACGGCTACATCGGCGACGAAGGCGGCAACCTGATATTCCTGTCCGTATGGGCACGAGATACAGCCATTCAGCAGTTTCTGGCCCGACTCACACTGGGTCGTGACGACGATGGTCTGGATCAGTTCCACCTCATCACCGACGCAGGCGGCTCCGTGCCGGTTTTCGTCGGTAACGTCGACAGGCTGGAGAAGCGCTCCACGCGCCTTTTCCGCCGCACGCTGTTCGGCTCGATGGTCAACCTGTGGCTCTTCGACCAACGCTGCGTCAAGCCCGACAAGGCTAACGCCAGCGCGCTGACGCTGTTGCCCAGGGACTCAGGCCACCGGCTTGATCGCTTGTGGACACTGGTACAGGAAACCTGCCCATTGCCACTACTCGATCACTGGCGCGACATCGTGCTGAAGCTCCTGATGGAGCAATCCATGCTGGCACGTCTTCCCATGGCTTACGGGCCACTGGAAGGTCATCGCCTGGCACTGGATGTCCCCGTGCTCACCAGGGCACTCGGCGACCTGATCCGTAACGGCACCCTCAGCGCCACGGCGCATGAACTGGCTTCCGGCATGCCTTTACGGCGCGTCGCCTGAAGCCTCGCAAGGGCATGCACAAGCTGCATGCCCCTCATTTTCACAACCAGAATCAGGAGATTCACATGGCTCTCATGTTCCCCAGGCTTGCCCGCAATTTCGCGAAAAACGGGTACTACCCAACAGACGAACCCACGCTGGAGCGGGTGCTCAACGCGCTGGCGCCGGCCGCGGGTCAAGTCGCCATCATCGACCCTTGCGCGGGCGAAGGCGTTGCCATCGCCGAAGCTGCACATGCGCTTGGCCGTGATCTGGTGTCAGCTTATGCCGTCGAATTCGACGAAGAGCGTGCCAGACATGCCCGAGGGCTTGTCGACCATTGCCTGCACAGCGACCTGATGGATACGCTGATCAGCCGACAGAGCTTTGGACTGATGTGGCTCAATCCCCCCTATGGGGACCTGTCCAGGGATGCCGATGGCAACATTGGCTACCAGGGACAGGGCCGCGCCAGGCTGGAGAAGCTGTTCTATCAGCGCGTCCTGCCGCTTTTGCAGTACGGTGGCGTGCTCGTTTTCATCATTCCGAGCTACACGCTGGACGCCGAAATGGTGGGCTGGCTGACACGCCATTTCACCGGACTACGCATCTATCGTGCGGTCGAGCAGCAGTTCAGGCAGGTGGTGATCTTCGGCACCCGTTCACGCCAGCGCGATCTGGCGAGTGATGCCAAAGCCATCCGCAACCGGCTGCTGCAGATCGGATCAGGCGATATCGAAGCGGAAGAACTGCCGGTCGAATGGCCGTTCGTCCCGTATTCCGTCCCAGCCACACAGGCCGAGCCGGAACAGTTCTACCGGGTCACAATGGAGCCGGAGCAATTCTCGGCCGAAGTTCATCGCCTGCAAGGGCTGTGGCCTTTGCTCGATACGCATCTCGGCGCTTCGCAACAATCGTTGCGGCCGCCGGCCCGTGCCTTGTCTCACTGGCATCTCGCCCTGGCGCTCGCAGCCGGCGCGATTTCGGGTGTCGTGCGCTCCAGATCCGGCAAGGTGATGGTCGTCAAAGGCGATACCCACAAAGAGAAGTCCGCCGCGGTCGAATACAACGAACGCGACGACGGCTCGATCGCCGAAACGCGCATCCTCACAGACAAGTTCGTGCCGGTCATTCGCGCATGGGACATGACACCCGGCTCCCCCACTAGGGGAGAAGTGCTGACCATCCACTGATTCCTCATCCCCCTAAAACCAACGCCTGGTCAGGTGCTGGCTTCGCCTTTTCATCAACGCAACTGGAGCAAACCATGTCCTTCAAACTCTTCCCACGCCAGCGCACCGAGCCGGCCTCCATTCCTCTGTTCTCCAGCGGTGCCCTGACGCTCAGCGCCAGGGTGCAATGGCTGGACAGCACGGGACTGGTTGATCCCCATCGTTTCCTGCATCGCCACCTGCGTGGTGATTGGGGCGATCTCGACGACACCGAACGACGCGCGAACGATGCCGCCCTTCGCTCCGAAGGCGTCCTGACTTCGCGCTACCAGGTGACGCCGCGGCTGTTCCTGCTGGTGACCACCAACGCGAACCACAGCCAGACCGTGATCCGACTGACCAATCCCGAACTGGTCAAGACAGGCCTGGACCTGCTGGAGTTCCCAACGATTGTTTTCATGCAGTCGGGATGGAACGTTTACACGCTTCAGCAGGCCTCGCGCCGGTCATGGCGGATCGGTCAGAAGCTGGCCGTGAAGGTCATCTATCTCGGCTATGCGGACACGTCACAAATGACGTGCCTGTCGCTGATGGCCAAGAAGATCCTCGTCTCGCAGAGCACGTCGGGAGACGTGCCGGAGTCCGGTCTGGATGCCCTCAACACGGATGGCGATTCCGTAGAAGTGGCGATGGCAAGGCAACTTGTCGCCGCCTGATTCAACTCCCATGCCAGCGTCCCATCGGGTCGCCGGCCTTCTCGTTTCTTCCACCTTGCAGTCATGCCCGCGTTCTTCGTGGGCATGACTGTGTTCTTTTTCATCGCAAGGAGATTTCCATGAACACCAAGACCCAAGCTACGTCCGGAATCGTCAACGCTCGCCTGACGCTCGACGTGACCTATCTGCTCAACGGAGAACCCGTATTGGAAATGCTTGAACGCCTGCGCGGACTGTGCGAGCGCGCTATCGGCGAAGGCATATTGACCGGCGAGACCGCCGCGGAGGTGGACACTTGGTCAATCGACGCTTCCCTTTCGCCCTCGGCAGTCGCCAGTGAGACACACGAAGCCGAGATCGCCGCCTTCATACGGCAGCGTATCGAGGACGGAAATCTCGACGCGGAAGACATCCCCGTGCGCATTGTGCGTTACGGCCTGATGGCCCCCGAAGCATTCGTTTCCGAGATGCGTGAACGCATAGACATGGATGACGGCGATGACCTCGAAGCACAGGCCACTGTTACCGTATCGGCCGATCCTCCGGATCATGCAGAATTCGAGATGCGGATCACGGTCGCCTGCGTCAACGCTTCCGGCATGTCCGACATGCCGATCTTCACCGTCAGGATCACCCGGGAAGAATATGACCTGGGTGTTCATTACGACAAGGCCAAAGACCTGGCCCAAGAATCCGGATACGAAGAGCCGTTCGTCTGCTTCGATGCGACAGAACAGGACGCCATACTGTCGGCCGCGCGAAAGCTGGGTTTTGTCCGTGAGGATTGATCCGGTAAGGACGCATCCACTTCATCAGGCCCCAATACGGGGCCTTTTTTTCGGTCCAGAGGGTGAGCCTGAGAAGCTGGTAGTGAAGGTCATCCTCCCAGCCTGCAGCACTGCATAGATTGCTCAATAGGGGAAGCCAGCAAATCCCTTTGTTTGCTGATGCTCCCGACATCAACAGCGATGGTGTCGGTTCAACGTCCCAGAGAACCAACACATGCAACCATTCAGCCACCTTCATCGCCGTCTGGCGGGCTGCGGCCTGCTGATCGCCGCCGTACTGATGAGCGGCTGCACGACGACAACGCCTCCACCCAAGGTCGCCCCGATCGGGAAGCCGGCGATCGCACCGGCAAAACCGAAACCGCAATTCGTACCCGTCGTTCGCTATGGCCGTTACACGCTGGTCGAACTGGCGCCGGCATCGGCACAGCAAGACCTGTTGCTGCAGGTTGTCGATGTCGCCATCCCTGACACGCGCAGCGCGACAGTAGGCGATGCGCTGCGTCACGTTCTGCTGCGTTCCGGCTACCAACTTTGCTCGGTGGGCGACATCACTGCGCTCAACTCATTGCCGCTGCCCGCATCCCACTATCGGCTGGGGCCGATTTTTCTGCGCGATGCCCTGCTGACATTGGCAGGTCCTGCATGGGATCTGAAAGTCGATGATGGCGCTCGCAGGATTTGCTTCAACCGCGCTCAGCAGCCGTCTTCAAGTCAGACCCAATCGCCACCGCAGTCAGCCTTGAGGGCTACCGGTCATGTCGAAAAACGTCCGTTCACAACGGAGGTGCGGCCATGACCACCATCCCTCGCTCTCCCCGTCGCTCGCGCGAACCACTGCTGCGCGTGGTCACCATCACCTGGGTCTTGCTGATCAGCACGGGAGCAGTGGTGAATCACGTGGCGTTGTCCAACCTTGCCACCGAGACAGGCGGCAGCGCACAGAGCACGCAAGTCGCAGCCCTGGAGGCCCGGCTGGCAGAACTGGGTCAACAGCTCGAAGCGCAGCGTCAGCAGCCTGCCGCGTTGACGACCACACAGTTCGAGACCGAGCGTCAGGCCATCGAGCAACGGGTTTCCAGGATCGAGCAGGCCCTCGGCGAACGGCTGACGGTCGATAGCCTTGCCCCGTTGCATAGCCGCATCGAGCAACTGGAAGCCCGCCTGGCGAAAGCCGCTCAGGTCGTGCCCGCCCCAATTCGCACGCAGAAGAACCAGGCCTCCAGGCCCAAAGCGGCGGTTCCTCCATTCAAGGTTGTCGGTCTCGAAATGCGGGGCGGTGAACGCTTCTTGTCGATTCAGCCCGCGGGGGGAGCTTCCTCGCCACTGACCGGCGTTTTGCGGCCCGGTGAATCAGAGGCTGGCTGGCGGCTGGAAACCATCGAAGACCGTACCGCCTTGTTCCAGAACAACGGTCAGGTTCTTCGCGTGGTAGCGCCATAGGAGGGCCAGATGAACCGCATGATCATTTCGCTTGCCCTGGCTACCAACCTTGCCGTCGGCGTCATCTCCCCTGTATCAGCACAGAACACCCGCACGTCCACGTCACCTGTTGTACCTGGTCAGGAACAGGAGACAACCGCGAGCAACAGCGATGAGCAGAACGCCCGCGACTGGGGGCTGCGCCTGGAGGAATGGACACGTTACCGGGAGGTGATGCGCGGTCCGCTGGGCATTTTTTCCCCCAATCTCGATCCGCTCACCGCGCTCGGCATCGAAGCGCGTTCAGATGAAGAGCGCCGGCGCTACGCCGAACTGCAGGTTCAGGTCGAAGCGCGGCGTGTCGAGAAAACACTGGCTTACCAGCATGCTTATGACGCTGCCTGGCAACGCCTGCATCCGGGCATGCAGCGCGTCAATTTGCCGGGGGCCAACCAGACCTCCAGCGCAACCGGCGTGCCGGGCGATGCGAACCGGTTGGCCGTATTCATCAAGGACGGTTGTGCCCCATGCGGCCAGCTTGTCCAGCAATTGCAGACCTCCGGGGCCGAATTCGACCTCTACATGGTCGGCAGCCGCCAGGATGATGCCCGCATCCGCGATTGGGCCAAGCGTGCCCGGATTGACCCCGCCCGTGTTCGTAGCGGTTCCATCACCCTCAACCATGATGCAGGCCGCTGGTTGTCGCTGGGCCTGAAAGGGGATCTGCCAGCCGTCGTGCGGCAGATCGGCGGCGAATGGCAAAGGCAATGAATCGCTACGCACGCCTGCTTGCAGTTCTGGCCGCCTCGATCGCCGGAACCGCGCTCGCCAAGGCACAGGAGATACCGCCTCCTGCCTACCAGGTCGCGGCGCAGCGAGCGGATATTCCGTCCCCGGTGCTCTATGCCGTTGCGCTGCAGGAGAGCGGCTTGCGGCGTGGTGGCCGACTGGTCCCATGGCCCTGGACCCTGAATGTCGCTGGAACCGCCCGCCGTTTCGGCAGCCACGCCGAGGCATGCAGCGGGCTGAGCAAAGCGTTGCGCGAAGTGCCGCCAACTCGTATCGACGCGGGACTGGCTCAGATCAACCTAGGTTACCAGAAGCCTCGCTACAGCCACCCCTGCGACCTGCTCGATCCCTATCGCAACCTCGCGATCGCGGCCGAAATCCTGCGTGAACAGCATACGCCGGGCGAAGACTGGTTGCTCGCGATCGGTCGCTATCACCGCCCGGCTGGCGGCGCCCCCGCCGCGCGCTACCGGCGCAGCGTCAGCCAGCACCTGGCGCGTGTGGTCGGTCCTTCCCGTGCTGACGCTTCCACCAGGAGGAATACCCCATGAAGCCTGCCTTCACTGCCGTTGCCGCGAGGCCGGTTCTTTGCGCCCTGTTATGTGCCGGTGGTCTGCCAGCCCTGGCAGGCCAGCCGCCTCTCGTGGTGGTCGAGGACCATGGAGGCAGGTCGGCCTTGCCTTACTACCAGGCGCTGGACCTGCCACCACGCCAGGGTCAACCGAGCTCGCCGCGGGTCTCGGTGCCGCCGTCCGCAGGCAAGACCTTCAGCGAAGCCGATATGCTGCCCGTGCGCTCGGAGCGGCTGTCGCCCGGCGATGAACCTCGCAGGGTGATCCAGGCACCAGGCCTGGCCCCCGTTTTCCTCATCGGTGATGACGAACGCTCTCGCACCTGGCTGATTGAGCGCAAGGCGGCGCTGCACGAAATCAGCGCCATCGGTCTCGTGGTCAATGTCGGATCGGCGGAGACACTTGCTGGGTTGCGCAAGCTGGCTCCCGAGCTCACGTTGTCTCCGGTATCGGGTGACGACCTCGCGCAGCGGTTGGGACTGCGGCATTACCCGGTCCTGCTCACCGCCACCGGCATCGAGCAGTGAGTGCGCCATCATGGCCCAGCCTCATGCGGTGGAAGTGCTGCTGCGGCCAGCGGTGGAGCTATACACCGTTGCGGTTTGCGCCAGCGCCGCGTTGGTGTGCATAGTAGCCCCCTGGTCGCTGGCGTTAAGCCCGCTGCTGGGCTTCGGCAGCGCTCTGGCATTCCTCGTGTTCGGCGGCATCCGCTTGCGCGAGGCGATGGCCATCTTGCGATACCGCCGCAACATCCGCCGCCTGCCTCGCTATGTCATGACCAGCCGGCAGGTGCCGGTCAGTCGGCAACGCCTGTTTATCGGCCGCGGTTTTCGCTGGGATCAACGCCACACCCACCGGCTGATGCAGACCTATCGACCGGAGTTTCGGCGCTACGTCGAACCCACACAGGTCTACCGTCTTGCCCGGCGCGTCGAAGAGCGCCTGGAGTTCGCGCCGTTTCCGCTTTCAAAACTCGCCCGGGTGATTGCGTGGGACAGCCCATTGAATCCCGCGCGGCCGCTGCCCCCGGTGGGAGGCATGCCACGCCTGCACGGCATCGAGCCGCACGAGATCGACGTCACCCTGCCGCTCGGCGAACGCGTCGGTCACTCGCTTGTGCTGGGAACCACCCGCGTTGGCAAGACCAGGCTCGCGGAATTGTTCATCACCCAGGACATCCGTCGGCGCAACGCCTCCGGTGAACATGAGGTCGTCATCGTCTTCGATCCGAAGGGTGACGCAGACCTGTTGAAGCGGATGTACGTCGAGGCCAAACGCGCCGGGCGTGAGGGCGAATTCTATGTATTTCATCTCGGATGGCCCGACATTTCGGCCCGCTACAACGCTGTGGGACGTTTCGGCCGCATCAGTGAGGTGGCGACCCGCATCGCCGGGCAGCTTTCCGGGGAAGGCAATAGCGCTGCATTCCGTGAATTTGCATGGCGGTTCGTCAACATCATCGCCAGGGCCCTGGTGGAGCTGGGGCAGCGGCCGGACTACCTGCTGATCCAGCGACATGTCGTGAACATCGACGCGCTGTTCATCGAATATGCCCAACGCTACTTCGCAAGCCATGAGCCGAAGGCTTGGGAGATCATCGTTCAGCTGGAGGGCCGGATCAACGACAAGAACACGCCCCGTCACATGATGGGCAGGGAGAAGCGCGTGGTGGCGCTCGAACAGTATCTGTCTCAGGTGCGCGTATACGACCCCGTGCTTGATGGCTTGCGGTCGGCAGTGCGTTATGACCGCACCTATTTCGACAAGATCGTCGCGTCGTTGTTGCCGTTGCTTGAGAAGCTCACCACCGGCAAAACAGCACAGCTGCTCGCCCCCAACTATTCCGACCTGAACGACCCGCGACCGATCTTCGACTGGATGCAGATCATCCGCAAGAGGGCGGTCGTTTACGTTGGCCTGGATGCCCTGTCGGATGCGGAGGTCGCGGCGGCGGTCGGAAACTCGATGTTCAGCGATCTGGTATCCGTCGCAGGACACATCTACAAATTCGGGATTGATGACGGCCTTCCCGGCGCGGCTACCGAGATGAAAATTCCCATTAACGTTCACGCGGACGAATTTAATGAATTAATGGGCGATGAGTTCATTCCCATGGTCAACAAAGGTGGCGGCGCGGGCCTCCAGGTCACGGCCTATACCCAGACGCTGAGCGATATCGAAGCACGCATCGGCAACCGCGCAAAGGCTGGCCAGGTCGTCGGCAACTTCAATAATCTCTTCATGTTGCGGGTACGCGAAACGGCCACGGCAGAGCTGTTGACCAAACAGCTTCCCAAGGTCGAGGTTTACACGACTTCGCTGATGAGCGGCGCCTCCGATAGCTCGGATATTCGCGGCCAGACGGACTTCACCAGCAACACCCAGGATCGCATCACCACGACAAGCGTGCCGTTGATCGAACCCGCGCATGTGGTGTCTCTGCCCAAAGGCCAGGCGTTCGCATTGCTGGAGGGCGGGAACCTGTGGAAGGTTCGCATGCCATTGCCGGCGCCGGACCCGGACGAAGTGATGCCGAAGGATCTGCAGCAACTGGCAGGCTACATGCGCCAGCACTACGTCGAAGCCGGCGACTGGTGGGAAAACCAGGGACTTCCCGGCCTTCAGGATGAGCCCCTGCCGGACGACCTTCTCGACGACTTCCGGCACATTACCACAGTTGAAGACGAGGCGGCACTGCCATGAGCGATCCGGCCGCAACAGCGCAACGCCAGCAGAACCGCCAGCAGGGGCTGATCGCCGGCATCATCACGCTGCCGTTTCGCTTCTTCGGGGTACTGTGCGGCTCGCTCCTTCTGTGCATCGTCATCGAGTGCGTGGGCATGCACCTGTTCTGGCCGGAACAAGGATGGCGGCACGCAGAGGGAATGCTGGACTACGAGCTGACCCAGCTCTCCGGCCACTTCACCCGCAGCGCTCTCATACAGGAGCCGGGGCGAACCGCCCATTGGCTGGTCGAACAGGCCTACGAGTGGACCTTCGTCAAAACCGGCCTGCTGGAATGGATGCGCACTGCGGCGAACCATGCCAGCGCTCCCAGCCATGGCACAGCGCGGGATTTTCGCTACTACATCAGCCAGGCCTATGTCTGGGTGGAAAGCTACCTGATCGCCGCGGCGTTCACGACCCTGGTGTTCATCGTGCGCCTGATGGTGTTGGTGCTGACCTTGCCGCTGTTCCTGATGGCAGCTTTCGTCGGGCTGGTCGACGGCCTCGTGCGCCGCGACATCCGCCGTTTCGGCGCCGGACGGGAATCCGGCTTCATCTATCATCGCGCCAAAGCATCGCTGATGCCGCTGGCGGTGCTGCCATGGGTGATCTACCTGGCGCTTCCAGTGAGTATCAGTCCCTTGCTCATCCTGTTGCCCAGCGCGATGTTGCTGGGATTGGCAATGGACATCGCCGCCGGAAGCTTCAAGAAGTATTTATAGGTGTATTGCCACAATGCAAACTGACACTCGGGTCTGCAAAAGTTGATCGGCAATAACGATCAATCTTCAATTGTTGATCTGCAAAAGCATTCATGAAACACGAAATACTTCTGCCATGATGAAATTCCACCCGGTACGTCAAAGACAGGGAGCCCGGAGTGGAATAGCGACCAACACCATGGAAATCCGCCCGCGCTGTCATTGGCGGTTTTTTCCCTCCGGCCATTGATGGCCTTTTCGGCAGACAAAAAAAACGCCAGCAAGGACGGTAAATGCTCATTCTGACGCGCCGCGTCGGTGAAATTATCCGTATCGGGGACGATATCACCGTCACCGTCCTGGGGGTCAAAGGCCAGCAGGTGAAGTTCGGAACCTCTGCGCCGAAGGACGTGAATGTTCATAGAGAGGAAATCTATGACCGGATTCACGGCGAAAGAGTTTCGGCTCTTTCTGGAAAGAATCTCTATTAGACAGAAGCTATGAATACAGGCGCAATTTTGCGCCTGCTTCTCTTTTCAGTTAGTGGGTCGATCAACCCAGCAGCGTTTTCGCAAGCGACATCTGTTCATGCTCGAATGCGGGCGCGAAATCGTCCAGCTCGTTCGAGCGCAACCCCACCGCGGCACTGAGCGCCACCTTCCGCCAATCCACAACGGCTGCATGCACTTCGGCCAGAACGGCCAGCGCATCGCTCCTGCTCAACGAAAAATACGCGCTTCGGGCCAGCAGCATCTCAATATCGGTGATCGGCCCATCCTCTTCTGACAGCCAGGTCTTGGATTCCCGATCCTTGTCGGGGAAGGGATTGACGTCGAAGGCCGGCGCCAGTCGCCATAGCCCCTGTTCGACATGCAGAAAACCATGGTTCTGCAGGTGGTCGTCCACATTGGTGATCAACAGGTTGAAGACCAGACGCCGCCACAATTGCTGTACATCGGCGGTCGGCGCATGTCCCAGCGAGCGGATAACGTCCGCGATCTCGGTGTAGCTTCGATCCTCTTCGCGCGAAGCCTGGAGCATGGATGCGGCCGACTGATACGGTATACGCCCGTCGGCACCATCGCGATCGAAACGGCGGATGATCGCGACCGGTATGCCGTCGAGTTCCACGATACGGGCAGGCGCAGCGTCGATGCCGGCACGTTGCGCCAGGCACAGCGCCAGCACCTCTCCGCGCGTCACGCTGCGCGTGTCTCCCACGCTCGGGAATTTTCCGATAGCCAGCGCGCCATCTTCATCGACCACAGTGCTCTTGGGCCGCATGCCGCCAAGAGACGTGCCCTTGCCCTGCAGGTAACGCAGATCCTCGGTGCTTTCCTGGCCTTGCTCAACCGCACGGCTGGCGCTGTAGATGCGTTGCAGTTCCAGAAGCGGCGGTGTGCTACGCCTGCCGTCCTCCACCGTCCGACAATAGCAGCCATCCTGGTCGCGCAGACGCAAGGCGCCAACCCGACTAAAGTCGTCAACCGCCAGCAGGTAGTCCAGCTCGGTCAGCGGGGAGAGCGCTGCGTTGTCCTTCCGGCGCTTGGCGTGGTCCCGCGCGATGACCCTGCGTCCCCATGCGTCTGGAGCCGTATCAGCAAGGGCGAAGTGAAAGACCGAATCATGCGCTGACGGTGCCCTGCGTGGTTGATACCCGGCGTGAAGACCGAGATCGGCGGACACATTGAAGCCGGTCGGGTTTGCCAGCCAGTCCTGGTCGTAGGCGAAGGTTGTGTTTTCGCGGCGGCCCTGCTTGACGTAGACGAGGGTGCCAACTGGCGTGCCCGCCTTGCCGATGCAGACCTGAATCTGCTGACGTATCGAAACAGCCGATTTCATAGCGCCCCCGATTTGCCCGGCTTGCTACGCACGCGCTGGGGCAGGTTTTCGTCCATCAGCGTCAGGCCGATGTCGTCACGCGCCGTATCCAGCAGGCCAGCCAGCGCCTGTATCTCACCGAAGACATGCAGTGCGCGGGCAAAGAAGTGGATGGGCACGCGCACATCACCTTTTTCCATGCGCCGGACGGTGGACACGGATGCGCCCATTCGCTCGGCCAGCGAGGCCTGCGAAATCCGGCGGCGCCTGCGTGCCAGCGCGATGTCGCTGCCGAGCTTGCGGATGGCACGCTCGACAGGCAGCGGCAATGGAACATCTACTTTATCACTCTCAACGGAGTGACTATCTGGTTTATGTGTTTTCATGAGGCGGATTATTGCATTCTCCCGCCTAACTTTCAATAACCGCTCTCAAGGGAGCGCGCTTGTCAGATTAGCACCCCTATCGGAATGCTTATTTGCAGTGGAAGCATCTTTCTCCTGATATTGCGCAAGCGGTTCCGGCGCAAGCGAACACGCCACATTCGATCCCTGTCCCCCCAGCGAGCACCCACAGCCGACAGCGGCCGATACCACGTGGGCACGTCCGGACAGGCATATCCCCCGCATCCCAGGAATGTGGTGAGCCGGCAGTTCTCATTGTTTGCGGCTTTCACACGCTCACCGCCGCAGCATCAAGCCATTACGTATCAACGGGGAATGCACGATGGCACGGTCCTACCGCCCGGCACTTGCAAGGCGCAGCACGCTCGCAGCGCTGCTGATTATCGGCCTGTCGACGGCTCTACCGGCAGTCGCGACCGACGACAGCACTGAGAAGGAGCACCTGGCGGCATTCGTTCGCCAGCTGGACCTGCTCGGTCGTCTCGCGAAGCAGTCCGCTGCGACCGCATCGCAGGAGCGCGCCCGCTATCACTTCGACTACACCCGCCTCACGGCTGACCTGCAGCGCATGCGGACCGGCATCAACGACTACCTGACGCCGCAGCGCGCCCAACCGCGCGACCCCGCTGCGTTGCAGGGCGACTACCGACAGGACTCCGAACAGGAGCCGAAGAAATGAATTCCAGCCAGATCACCGCCTTTCAGACAAACGGCGGCTTCACCCCATCCGCCGTCTCCGTCGTGCTGGTCGGCGCCGTGTTCGCGGTCCTGCTGCTGTGGGGCGTGTGGGCGCTGCGTACGGCCTATGTTGGCTGGTCGGAGCAGCGGATTTCCCAGCGTCAGTTCCTCGGTGTCGCGGTGCGTTTTGTCGCGATGTACGTCGTGCTGACTTTTTTCCTCCTCTCGTAACGCAAAGGCTCACATCATGAATCCGGTTTCGCATCCCTTCCGCTACGCACGCATCGCCGCCCTGGCTTCCCTGCCGGCGTTTGCCATGCTGAGTTCGCTCGCTCAGGCCCAGGGCCTGCCCACGCTTGAAGACCCGTCGCGCGGCACGGGCTCGGGCATCATGGATACGCTGCGCAACTACGGCTACGACATCGTGATGCTGATCGCCTTGCTGGTGGTCGCATCGATGTTCGTCGGCGTTTGCTATCACGCTTACGGCACCTATGCCGAAATCCACACGGGCCGCAAAACGTGGGGCCAGTTCGGTCTGACAGTCGCGGTAGGCGCCGTCCTCCTGGTCGTCGGCATCTGGCTGCTCACCGAAGCCACTGGCGTTCTGTGAGGTACGAGCATGTCTGAGCATCAGGACGTCCGGCCTGACGGAACTGTAGCGTTCCTGCCGCATCGCCTCAACCGCCATCCCGTGGTCGTTCGCGGCCTCACGGCCGATGAACTATGGGTGTGTGCGGGCCTGTCGGGCGCGGCCGGCCTGTCGGTGGGCATTCCGCTGGCGATTGTCTTCTCGATGATCGCCATCGCGCCCACCACCATCGTGCTCGGCATCGCCGCCGGCGTCTTTGCCGGCGGCGGCATATTGCGCCGCCAGAAACGCGGCAGGCCAGACACCTGGCTTTACCGGCAGATCCAATGGTGGACCGCACGACGGCATCCGGGCATTGCCCAGTTCGTCGGCGGGCGGGACCTGGTGACCCGTTCGGGCTACTGGACAACCAGGCGGAGGGCCGCCTCATGAGCCGGTTCAAGAACGAGATTACCCATCTGCAGGCGCATATCAAGACCCTGCGCCTGGGCGCGGGCGCTTTGCTGCTGGTGGCCCTGGTCATGGGGATCGGCTGGTGGAATGCGCCGCGCGACCTGACCATTCACGTGCCGCCGGACCTGCGCTCGGGCAGCACCAGGAAATGGTGGGAAGTGCCGCCAGAGTCGGTTTATTCGTTCTCGTTTTATATCTGGCAGCAACTCCAGCGCTGGCCCGTCAATGGCGATGAAGACTATTCCCGCAACATCCATGTACTGTCGCCTTACTTCACGCCATCCTGCCAGAGTTTCCTGCGCCACGACTACGAATATCGCCGCACGGGCGGCGAACTGCGTCAGCGCGTGCGCGGCATCTACGAGATCCCCGGCCGGGGCTACGGAGAAGACCCCACGCTGCGCGTCAGGGCCGTCTCGGACAGCGACTGGATCGTCACGCTGGATGTGACCGCAGACGAATATTACGGCTCCGAACAGGTCAAGCGCGCGCTGGTGCGCTACCCCCTCAAGGTCGTGCGCTCGGATGTCGATCCGGAACGCAACCCGTTCGGTCTGGCCATCGACTGCTACAGCGGCGCGCCGCAGCGCATCACCACCCCTGCCCCTGTGCCCCAGACCAGAGCGACATCCGGCGGCCTCGGCGGCCCATTGGGAGACACGCCATGAAACACGTCCTCTATCTCCTCGGCATCCTGGTCACCGCGGGACTGCCCACTGCGGCCCAGGCGCTGGAAATCCTGCGCTGGGAGCGACTGCCGCTGGCTGTGTCCCTGCATGTGGATCAGGAGCGCGTCGTCTTTATCGACCGCAACGTCCGTGTCGGCGTCCCGGCATCGCTGGCCGGCCGCCTGCGTATCCAGAGTGCCGGCGGCGCGATCTACCTGCGTGCAAGCGAACCGATCGAGCCCACGCGACTGCAATTGCAGGACGCCGATAGCGGCGCGTTGATCCTGCTGGACATTGCCGCCGAAGCTGCGCCGGCAGGTCAGCCACCGCTGGAGCCTGTGCGCATTGTCGAAGCCGAGGGTGCGCCCACCCGCTACGGCGACCTGACGGCGGCAGCAACGGCTGACGACGACACGCAGGACGCGGTGTCCCGCACAGCTCGCCAGACGCCCGTGCCCGTAGTGCTGACACGCTATGCCGCCCAGAACCTCTATGCGCCCCTGCGTACTGTCGAACCGGTATCCGGCATCACGCGTGTCAATCTGAAGCGCAACCTGCCGCTGGACACCTTGCTGCCGACCTTGCCGGTACGCACCCGGGCGCTCGCCGCCTGGTGGCTCGATGGCCTTTGGGTCACGGCTGTGCGTCTCACCAACACCTCGAAACGCTGGCTGTCTCTCGACCCACGCGATCTGCAAGGCGACTTCATGACGGGGGCCTTCCAGCACAACACGCTGGGGCCGGCCGGTACGCCCGATGACACGTCGGTGGTTTATCTGGTGACCAAAGGACACGGCCTGGCTGAATCGCTGCTGCCAACGATCAGTCCCGTCAACGCGGCGCTGAACCTACCGGGGCCGAAGGCACCGACCGCCAAGAATGGAGGCCGTCATGAAAGGTAATGGCCTGCTCAAGTGGCTGATGATCCCGATGGCGCTGTTGCTGGTCTTTGTCGGCGTGAAGCTGTTTTCCGGTGGGGGTAGCCAGCCCGGCCGTGATGGCGGAACCCAGCTCACACCCGAAGAAGCCAGGGCCCTTGGCATCGAAGGCGACACGCCGCGGGATACGGTGGCGACGCTGGTCGGCCAGGTCCGGCAGTTGCGCACCGAACTGCAAACCGCACTGACCGACAACAAAACCCAGAAAGCGGAGAACGAACGCCTGCGCCAACGCGAGGGCGCCATCGATCGCCATATCCAGAGCGCCCTGGAAACCGAGCGTAATCAGTTGAAGAACGACCGCGAGCAGGTCGCCAGCGAACGCCAGCAAACTCAGGGTCTCCTGCAGGATCTCCAACGCCAGTTCGAGAACCTGAGCAACAAGAGCGGACATGCCGATCTGCCGGTCGGGTTGGGACTGGAGCCTGGTGACGGACCCGAAGCCGATGGTGTTCGCTGGATCGAGCCGGAGGATGCCCGCAGCGACGGCAAAAGCCGTACCCTTGGCACAGCCGGGAACTTCACATTCCCGACCAGTTTCGGCCCGGCACAGAAAACGCTGGATACGACGAGGGATGCAGTCGTCGACGCCGGCAGTAAGGCAACCGGCGTCTCCACGGCGAAGCCCGTTTTTACCGTACCTACGAACGCCACGTTGATGGGGTCGATTTCGATGACGGCGTTGATCGGGCGTGTGCCTGTCGACGGGACCGTGAACGATCCATACCCCTTCAAGGTCCTGATCGGTCCGGACAACCTTACCGCCAATGGCATCGACATTCCCGATGTCGCCGGTGCGGTCGTCAGCGGAACGGCGTCGGGCGACTGGACGCTCTCCTGCGTGCGCGGCCAAATCCGTTCGGTCACTTTCGTGTTCCATGACGGCACCATCCGCACGGTGCCCGAGGATGGCGAGCGTGGCGGCAACCGTCAGCAAAGCAACAACGGCAACAGTACGCAGGACGGCCTCGGCTGGATCAGCGATCCCTACGGCATTCCCTGCGTGAGCGGTGAACGGCGCAGCAATGCCCAGCAGTATCTCGGCACTCAGGCACTGATCACCGCTGCCGGGGCAGGTGCGGCATCGCTGATCAAATCCGACAACGGCAGCGTGGCGGTGGTCGCCAACAACAACGGCTCGCTCGGCACGGTCGGCATTTCCGGCAACGAAGCGATGGGCCGCATCCTCGCCGGTGGCGTCCAGGACATGTCGCAGTGGGTGAACAAGCTCTATGGCCAGGCATTCGCAGCGGTGTACGTCAAACCCGGCGCCAGGGTCGCGGTTCATCTCGAACAACCCTTCACCATCGATTACGACCCGAAGGGGCGCAAGGTCGATCATCGTCTCGGAGGTGCTTCTGATGCACAGGATCTGGATTAACGGCCTGGCGGTGCTGGTCATTGCCGTGGCGCTTGGCGGTTGCTCGACCAGCAAGGAAAAACTGCTGCCCCACGATGGAAAGACAATGATGGACATCTGGAACGAGGAAACCGGCGGCAACGCCCGCGGTGGCCAGATCGCACGTCAGTTGCTAGACGCCAGACAATCGTTGCGCCGTCCGCTGACCGAAGTCGATGTGAAGGCCGCGCCTGCGGTCAATGCCAGCTATACGCGCACGGCGCAAAACGAGATCTACCGGCAGTTCCAGCGCCTGCCGAATCCTGATCTCACCCTGTACGTGTTTCCCCATCTCGCGGGCACCGATCCGGTGCCCATCCCCGGCTACACCACTGTCTTCCCGCTGTACCAGCGCGTGCAATACGCCATGCCGGGCGAACGGACTGAGGACTACTGATGGGACCGTTTTTCAAACGCCGCGCTACGGCGACAGAGGTCAATAGCGGCTCCTCGCCAGATGCTCCATCGGATGCCTGGGCTCGCTATCTCGCGTCACTGGAGGCACACGGAATCCCTGAACCCGGCAAGCGGGACGCCACCAGGCACAGGCCCGCAACCCTGGCCGATGAACAGGCGCTGTACGACGTTTCACCGTCCTTTGCCGACCTGCTGCCGTGGGTGGAGTATCTGCCGGAGTCCAGGTGCATGCTTCTGGAGGACGGTGTTTCCGTCGCGGCATTCTTCGAACTGATGCCGATCGGCACGGAAGGACGGGAAGCATCCTGGCTGGCTCAGGTCCGGGACGCGCTGGAAAACGCGCTGCAGGACAGTTTCGACGAACTGGACGAGTCCCCATGGGTGGTGCAGTTGTATGCACAGGATGATGCCGACTGGAACCGCTATCTTTCCACGCTTGAAAACTACCTTCAGCCTCGGGCCAGGGAAAGCGAGTTCACGAAGTTCTATCTCCGTTTCTTCGGCCACCATCTGCGCGCCGTCTCCCGGCAGGGAGGGCTGTTCGAGGATCGCACGGTCACACGCTTGCCCTGGCGCGGGCAGACACGACGTGTCCGGCTGGTCGTCTATCGGCGCGTCGGCAATGCGCCGGCCCGGCGCGGGCAATCCCCCGAACAGGCGCTGAATGTCGTCTGCGAACGCCTAGCTGGCGGCCTCGCCAATGCCGGTGTGCAGGCGCACCGCCTCGATGCCGCCGCGATCCACGCCTGGTTGCTGCCCTGGTTCAATCCAGGACCGGCGCTGCTGGGTCCGACAGACGAAGACCGCGAGCGGTTCTATCGCCTGGCTTCCTATCCTGAAGACACCGAAGAAGGCGAACTGGAACTTGCCAGCGGCACTGACTTCGCGCAGCGGCTGTTTTTCGGCCAGCCGAGATCCGATGTCGAAAACGGCCTCTGGTTCTTCGACGGCATGCCCCATCGCACCATCGTGCTCGACCGTTTGCGCACGCCGCCGGCAACCGGCCATCTGACCGGCGAAACCCGCAAGGGAGGCGACGCCATTAATGCCCTGTTCGACCAGATGCCCGAAGACACGACCCTATGCCTCACCCTGGTGATCACGCCGCAAGACATTCTCGAAGCCCATCTGAACCATCTGGCAAAAAAAGCGGTCGGCGAAACCCTGGCATCGGAACAGGCGCTCAAGGACGTGCAACAGGCACGCGGTCTGATCGGCAGTTCGCACAAGCTCTACCGCGCTTCGCTGGCGTTCTACCTGCGCGGCCGCGACCAGGCCGATCTCGATATGCGCGGCCTCCAGCTCGGCAATGTCCTGCTCAATGCGGGCCTGCAGCCCGTGTGTGAGGAAGACGAAGTTGCTCCGCTCAACAGCTACCTGCGCTGGCTTCCTTGCGTCTACGACCCCGGCAAGGACAAACGGCAGTGGTACACCCAGTTGATGTTTGCACAGCACGCGGCCAATCTGGCCCCGGTCTGGGGGCGCAGTCAGGGAACCGGCCATCCTGGCATCACCTTCTTCAATCGCGGCGGCGGCACCGTCACCTTCGATCCGCTGAACCGCCTCGATCGGCAGATGAATGCGCACCTGTTCCTGTTCGGGCCCACCGGCTCGGGCAAGAGCGCCACCCTGAACAACATCCTCAACCAGATCACGGCGATTTATCGCCCGCGAATGTTCATCGTGGAAGCTGGCAACAGCTTCGGCCTGTTCGGCGATTTCGCGGCGCGGCTGGGCCTCACCGTGCATCGCGTCAAGCTGTCGCCCGGCGCTGGCGTGAGCCTCGCACCGTTTGCCGATGCCTGGCGGCTGGTGGATACGCCAAGCCAGGTGCAGACGCTCGATGCGGATGCGCTGGACGACGACACCGCGGACGAGGAATCGACGGAAGGCGACGAACAGCGTGACGTCCTCGGGGAACTGGAAATCACTGCCCGGCTCATGATCACAGGCGGCGAGGACAAGGAGGAAGCCCGAATGACGCGGGCCGATCGCAGCCTGATCCGCCAGTGCATCCTTGAGGCCGCACAGCGTTGCGTATCGGAGAAGCGCACGGTGTTGACCCGCGACGTGCGCGATGCGTTGCGTGAGCGCGGCCGTGATTCCACGCTACCTGAAACCCGCCGCACACGCTTACTGGAAATGTCGGATGCAATGGATATGTTCTGTCAAGGGATCGACGGAGAAATGTTCGACCGGCCCGGTACTCCGTGGCCGGAAGCGGACATCACCATCGTCGACCTGGCAACGTTCGCGCGCGAGGGCTACAACGCACAACTCTCGATCGCCTACATCAGCCTGATCAACACGGTCAACAACATCGCCGAACGCGATCAGTTCCTCGGCCGCCCCATCATCAACGTGACAGATGAGGGCCATATCATCACCAAAAACCCTTTGCTCGCGCCCTATGTCGTGAAAATCACCAAAATGTGGCGCAAGCTGGGGGCCTGGTACTGGCTAGCCACACAGAACCTCGACGACCTGCCGAAGGCGGCGGAGCCCATGCTCAACATGATTGAATGGTGGGTCTGCCTCAGCATGCCACCCGACGAGGTTGAGAAGATCGCCCGCTTCCGTGAGCTCAACCCGTCACAGAAAGCCCTGATGCTCTCGGCCAGGAAGGAGGCAGGGAAGTTCACGGAAGGCGTGATCCTGTCCAAGTCGATGGAACTGCTGTTCCGCGCGGTCCCGCCCAGCCTGTACCTGGCGCTCGCCATGACCGAGCCGGAAGAGAAAGCCGAGCGCTACCAGTTGATGCAACAGTTCGGCGTCAGCGAACTCGATGCCGCCTTCCAGGTCGCGGAAAAAATCGACCGGGCGCGCGGCATCAACTCTTTGCCTCTGGACGCATTGGACTGAACCGGGAAGTGGCCGGCGTCTTCCGGCTGGAACAGTCTGTAGCCCCTTGAATCGTGGTCAGATAGACGTAACAGGCCAACCAACAACCCGGTTCGGTCAAATTCTCTTTATTTGTCCCAAAAACAGAACGGTTGTGTTCGGCTGTGATGAAGAACCGACGCGAACAACCCGACCTTTCAGCAGATGACCTGGAGCCTGTTATGCAATTCTCTCCTTTTTCTCATTTTCCCCTTCATCGCCTGTTGAGGTCACTGATAGTTCTCACTCTTACCGGATTGCTTCTGGCGACATGGTACTTGACGAACAAATCCAGTTCACCTGCAAAGGTCAGTGCGGACAACACTTCCTCACAAAATTTTGAAGCGATTCCACCATGGAGGTACGGCAAAGCCAACTCACGTTTCACCCTGGTCCTGTACGCTGATCTGGAATGCCCATTTTGTAAGAGTTACTACCCAGAGCTTAGGGCATGGGTCGATCGAAATCCCGACACGAACCTGCAATGGCACCATCTGCCACTCCCCATGCATGCACCCGCCGCAACTCGACAAGCCCGGCTGGTTGAGTGTGCGGGAGAGGCCGAAGGGTCACACTGCGTTCTGGCAGGCTGTCACCTGGGTCTATCAGCAAACCCGCAGTGACGGGGCTGGCATACCTGAAAACATGCAATACCCTGCGCTCACTCCAGCAATGCAGGCCTGCATGGATAGCACACGTCCCGAGGCAATTATTCAGGCGCAGGCTAATGAGGGGGCACGCGAAGGTATCACCGCGACCCCAACACTTAAACTGAACGATAACCAGAGCGGTCATATACTTATCCTGCCAGGCCCCGTCGAAGGTGATGTACTGTTGTCAGCATTGGATTTGCTATGCACCGATGGCGACGCAGACAGGGAAAAGGACTCAGGAGTACCTGATGATGGTGTTAGCCAGTTACCCAGATAGCTTGGCATAACGAACGCTAATCCAATGACTTCAAATAATCATGGTACTTGAACAAACCAGGCTGGCTAGACCAGCTTGAACCGCAACGTCTCATCATCGTCCATGCCAAAATAACTGGCCACTTATTACTTCGGTCCATTCTATCAACAGGCGTCTGACCATAGGCCAGGTCATTGCCAGCACTGAATGGACTCCGCAAACACGGTTGCGACGGATAGTGAAGGCAATGCGGCCTACTATTAAGGCGCCTTGTTTGAGATCGAGACTAATGGCAGATAGCCGTGGCTAGCCCGCTTAGTAGAGACTCCAGCCCTCGGACTGACATCACAGGAAAGTAAGCCTTGGCTTCAAAGAGGCATGCTGGAAACCAGCACAACTCCTCAACAATGAGTATCGAGGTTTGTGCAGCGAGCACAATACGGATACGGTGGATTTCCGATTGTTGACTGACCCGCGAGCACGTTCTGGATGAACTCGGAGAATCCACAACAGCAACCTGTTTCAGGAGTCCGGACATGCTCAACCCGTTTCGCACCCAATCCGGGCCGATACGCTTTCCATCGGCGGTAGCCAGCGCCTTATGCGTAGCATTGGGCCTGGCCAGTCAGGCGGCCAGTACCGCAGAAGTGACGGTTTTCACCGACCGATCTGTCACGCTAAAATCGGCGGATAACGCCAATGTCGTCCATATCGACGCTGCACAGGAAATCGAGGCCAGCCTCGCGGCCGATCTGCCCGCCGATCCCCATCGTGCCCAGAGCATCGTCCAGGGACGTCTTCAGCAGGGAGGCTCGCAGCTGCAACGTGACCTTGCTTCCGCCTGGCAGGGCGTAGCCGATGCATGGGGCCTCAGCGTTTCAACCGTTCCCGCAGTCGTGGTCGACCGGCGCTATGTCATTTACGGTGAGCCGGACGTAGCCAGGGCGGTAGCCCGTATAGAGGCATACCGGAGGGCGCAGCCATGAAGCGCGCCCGTCGTCTCCGCGCCGCAATCGCGGCCCTGATGCTTGGAACCGCATCGTCGGCCTTCGCGCTCAACACCGCATCGATCACAGTTTCAGCCCTATCCCCCGATTGCCTCGAATACCGGGTCGTCGGGGTCTGCTACTGGCTCTTCTGCACCACTTTCGGCTGCTCGGTACGGACGTCGGTGAAAGTTAGCCATTACGTGCCCGATGCCGTGGTTTCCAGCTATGCCAATACTGGCGAGAATCCGTGGGTAGAAGTGCGTGCCATGAGCATGCCGAACACCACGGCACAGGCCGGCGGCGATGGCACGACGAATCAGGACCACGAAAACAACCTGTCGAAGTTCAAAAACGCTGACGTGATCGGCCACCCCGGCGGGGCTGTCCTGGGTCAGCTCGCCAGTGCTTCGGGCTATTCCTGCGAAGGTGCAGGCACGGCCTTCATGCCATACCTGCTGAGCACGCTCGACACGGTGGCATGGCGCTACAACGTGCCGGAGGCCGTCTATCCGGAAGCACTGATCCCTGGCATGCGCGAAATCGGGGCGCGGACTTCTCTTAACCTGTGGGGCGCCGTATACCCGAGGGGCGGGTTCCTGCATCAGACCGATGACTACAAGAGCGGTGCGGTCGTCGCGCAGCGCGCCGGCGATATCGTCACCCGCCGCGGCCAGATTCACGTCTACCAGCCTCTGCTCGCCACCGCGCGCGACGGCTACTGGCCGTCTGGCGAATTCGTCGAAGGCGACGCCTCAACGGGCAAGTGGCAGGAACTCACGCCCACGATGTCCAGTTCGTGCGCCGTCTTTCCCCATTCCAACCAGCGCGTCCAGGCCCAGCAAGGCGACTATGCCTGGGCGCTCTGGCGGCCCTACAGCTGCTGCCAGCGCCGCGGACAGACCTTCCTCGGCAGCGTCGACTTTAGCGGAGGGAGCGCACGATGACTTCATCCTCCACTCCCGCACTCAGCAAGCACTTCCGCAGGGGCCTGCTTGTTTGCGCCCTGACGGCGGCATGCTCTGGTGCTGTCGCCCAGACGAGTGTCAACGAATATGGCCTGCAGCATCGCGGCAGCGTCATTGGCGACGATGTGCTGTACAGCATCGGCGGCGGACGGGCGGTATCCATGACGGGTGCGGCAAACATGCGCTCGATCGGCGTTGGCGTTGGCTGGAACAGCAACCTCATTTGCGGCGACATGAGCCTCACCACCACGCTGCAGAACCAGTTGAACGGCATCACCAACGGGTTCCAGACCATCATGTCGAATGTGATCCAGAACGCCACCAGTGCGGTGGCTTCGCTGCCTGCGCTGATCATCCAGCGCGCCGATCCCGGTCTCTATAACCTGCTCACCAACGGTGTCCTGCAAGCCAGGCTCGATTTCGACCGCTCGAAACTCACCTGCAGGGCGATCGCGAACAGGATGGCCGACATGGCCGGTGGCCAGCTCGGCTGGGACCAGCTCGCGGAAGGCATGGCGCTCAAGAAGGCGGTTGCCAGCACCGATGCGGTTTCCGCGATCGAGGAGGCAGAAAGCAGCAAGGGCAATGAAGGCGTGCCCTGGGTCGGAGGCGACAATGCCGGCGGCTCGGGCCAGGCGCCTATCCGCGTGGTCGCTGACGTGACGCGCGCCGGCTACAACCTAGTCAACGGGCGCAGCGTCGATGACACCTCATCCATCGATTCCGGCAGTTGCGGCGACCGGCTGGCGTGCCAGACCTGGACCTCTCCGCAGGCTGCCGTCACCTGGGCTACGCGTGTGCTGGGCGAGCAGGAACAACGCACCTGCGAGAGCTGCACCAAGACGCAGACCACGCCCGGCGTCGGTCTGACACCGCTCATTCAGGAAGAGTACGAGACCAAGCTGGAGAGCTTGCAGGAACTGATCTCGGGCAGCAAGTCGATGAGCTTCGACAACCTGCAGGCGGCCAGCAGCACCTCGTTGCCGATTACCCGTGGCGTGATCGAGGCGCTGCGTGATGAACCCGATCAGGACATCCTCGCAAGGCGTCTCGCTTCCGAGGTTGCGCTCGCCAGCGTGCAGGAAAAAGCATTGCTGCTTCAGCGCACGCTGCTGACCGGGCGGATGGAGCCGAATGTGGCAGCGAACGAAATGGCCCAGGAGGCGGTCACGCAGGAGAGCAACATTCTCGACCGCGAGATCAACAACCTCAAGACCGAGCTCGAACTGCGCCGTGCGCTGGCCAACAACTCCCCGATGCAGATCATCCAGCGCCACAGCACCCGGGCTGCGGGTTCGCGTGGTGTGTACCAGGGCGATCCCATCCCCAATCGCCTCGATGAATTGCAGCGCTCGCAATCGGGAGGAAGCAATCCATGATCCCGGCCTGGCTTCGCATGCGGTGGTTGTTCAATCGCCGTGTCGGCTTCGCGTTGCTGTGGACGATCCTGCTGCTTGTTGTGGCGATCGCCATCAACCTGATTGGCATCCGTGTGCTTGGCAGTATCGAAGGCTGGCAGCGCTGGATGGACGACCATACGGACTATTTCCTGGCTTGGCGTCTGCTGCTTTATGCGGGCCTCGCCTGGGGTTGGTTCTGGATGCGTAAACGGGTACTGGCTCGCGAACCTGGTACGGAACCATACCAGTGCCTCATCCGTGTCGAAATCGCCGGCGTGGTGGCTCTGGCCGTTCTGGAAGGCAGCCTGCTGCTGCAGTCCACTTGATGAGCGGAGGACACCATGACGCTCTATACGTCCGATTATTTGGAGTATTACCTGACACTGGTTGGGTGGATCGTTCATAACGGCATCTGGTCGGTCCTGGTCGCCAGCGGCCTGTTTGCGCTCCCGTTTATCGCGATCGTCATTCAGGAATGGCTGAAAGCACGCGCGGAGGGAGCTGACGAGGGCAACAAGGGCGTGCTTTCCTCGATGCGGATCGAAAACCGAGTGTTCGTCGCCATCGTGGTGATCATGTTCGCCGGCATTCCGTTCATCGATGTGGATCTCAATACCATCAGCTTCGATCAGTCCCGCTCCAGCCAGTGCCAGGTGAACGTTCCCGCGCCCAGCGATACGGGTTGGGGCCAGTCATTCACCACGCTCAACAACCAGTCGGCCAAGGTGCCGGTCTGGTGGTTTTTCATGCACTCGATCTCCAGGGCCGTCACCGGCGCCGCCGTCGCGGCGCTCCCGTGCGGAACCGACCTGCGGCAGATGAGGATGGACATCGACAACACCCGTATCGACGACCCCTTGCTGGCCCAGGAAGTGACTGATTTCGCGCTCAATTGCTACGGTCCCGCCCGAGCCAAGCTGTTCATGAACCGGCCGACTCTGAGCGAAGAGCAGATGGCGGACGTCAGCTGGATCGGCTCCAATTACTTTGTCGACACGCCCGGCTACTACGACACTTATCGCTCAAGCACGCCTCGCGAGTCATGGCCCTACGATGACAGCCGTGATGCTGGGCTGACCGAGGTGCCTAGCGGCGCCGGTTACCCAAACTGCCGGGAATGGTGGTCGGATGGCTCAACCGGCCTGCGCGCCCGCCTGCTGGCTCAGGTCGACCCCAACCTGCTCTCGCGCATGGCGAACTGGGCTGGCTTCATCTCCAGGACCCAGTTGGACGATTCCGTGATCCGCGCCATCGCGGCCCCGCGTCAGCAAAAGCTGAACCAGGGCGCCGTCTACACAGATTACGGCGGGCAGATCGACAAGACCTTGCCGAATGTCGTTACCCGAGCCGCGGGCGATGTGGGGATGGCGGTGGGTGCCTTGGGGTTCTTCCCGGCGATGGATGTCATGCGCCAGGCTTTGCCCATGGCGTTGTCGCTGCTGAAGATGGCCTTGGTAATATCCATTCCGCTCGTGCTGGTGATCGGCACCTACGACCTGAAGACCGTGGTGACTGTCAGCGTGGTCCAGTTCGCCCTGTTCTTCGTGGATTTCTGGTTCCAATTGGCACGGTGGGTCGATTCCACGATCCTGGACGCGCTCTATGGATGGGGATGGGGCTACAACCGCCCGATGACCAATTTTGACCCGGTGATGGGGCTGAACAACGCGTTCGGGGATCTCTTGTTGAATTTCGTCATGGCGACGATGTTCCTGGTGCTGCCTGGGTTCTGGCTCACCGCGCTGACTTGGGTTGGGGTTCGTGCAGCTGGAGTGATTTCCGCCTTTTCGAACAGCACCAAAGACGCAGCATCTGCTGGAGGGAAAGGACCTGGCGTCGTTTCAAGCAAGCTGAAGTAGCTTGGAGTTCAGAGGTCCTTTTCATCGGGGAAGTCAGGATGATCAGTATCGTTGTAAGGCACCGGATCGTATCCTGGTGTCTCGCGGAGATCTTCCTGACTGGTAAACACCCACATCTTTTCTTCCGGGGCGTCGCCACGTCCGGCTGACCAGGCAACTGCGACAGCGAACAGGAGCAGCAAGGCCAGCCAGAAGGCGACGTAGAGGAGAACGCCAAGCACTACGAGCCTGGCAAGCCACGGGAGAGCCGACGCCACCAGTCCGGGGACGCCTTGCGCAACCAGCCAGCGAGCAGCCTTCTTTTCCAACCGTGTATAACCACGCCATGCACGCCCCATGCCGCTACCGAGCCGATAGGCCCATCCCTTGTTGTGTGCGTGCGTTGCCATGGCCATATCCTCGCTTCTCACTGTTGCATTAGTTCATCGTCGAAATATCTTCCTGTGTCGTTCGCAGACGGGTTGGAGGCACTGCTTTCTTACTTCAGACCTCCACAAGGGAGCTTTGTTCGTTCTAGTTTCTCAAGCACCTGGATCAACGCTTCCACGGATCGATCACCGTGATGCCACAGTCCACGAAGTCCTTGACGTTGCGGGTTGCCAGGCTGGCGCCTCGCGACTTTGCGATCGCCGCGATCATGGCGTCGAACTGGCTGATCGGCTTGCCTGCCAGTTTGCGTGATGCTGCGATTTCGGCGTAGGCATCGGATGCGTCATTGTCGAAGCTCAGCACCTGTCCGGCCATATCCGAAGAGAAGATGCCGTGAATCGCCTCCATGAGCGCGGCCTTGCGTTGGCCGTCCGGCAGCAGGCGCACGCCATACAACAACTCTGCCCGCGTGACTGTCGTGGTGAACAACGCTGAGCGAGGTTGCTGAGCCAGCCAGGCCAGCGCAAGCGCATCGGGAACTGGGCGAAGTGTCTCGGACAGAACGTTGGTGTCGAGGACGATCATGCACCAAACTCCGGAGGGTTACGAATGTCATCCCGCGCCGGCAGGTCCAGCTCGATCCCGCCTAGCGGCTCTACCCGCGCACGGATAGCCTCGATCAAAGAATTGCCGCGTGCAGTCTCGGTCGATAAAGCCGCCCGCAAGATGTCGCGAGCCTCATCTTCCATCGAACGGCCATGCTGAGCGGCTTGCACGCGCAGACGCGCTTTAAGCCCCTCGTCAATGTTCCTGATGGTCATCGTAGTCATTGCCATGCCGCACCTCCATTAGTCATTGATGACATATTAGTCACTGACTAACGAAAACGCAAGGTGGCAGCTCTCAGATCGACCTGCTTGTGAGACGGCAGGGCTCGCATCAACCGTCGGCGGATCTCAATGCTGCGTGGCAGGCATCAGGCCGCCCGCGGTATCGAGATCAACGCGCCTCAACTTCTCCAGCAGACCAAAAGATTCGCGTTCGCCCCCCCAGAATACGGGTGAATACCGCACACTGGCAGATGAGAGAGTCGAGCAATAGCCGCTGGTCCAATGCCGAATCGCATTCCGCCACGCCCGACATAATGAGTGCATAGGCCCGTTGCGCGTGAATGCTGGTTCCGCCGTTGTTGTCTGAATGATCCATGCTGTCCCCTCCGTGGCCTTGTTCCCCTGCGCCGCCCGGAATGGAATCCGACAGATGGCGGCGACCTGCAGGGGTGAGAAACCGGCTGATACCAGACCGGCCTGACGCAAACGTCTGCCCTACGGATCGCCATAACGCGACCCGCTGGTATCAAGTTCGGGTTCTCACACCCGGCGCCTATGAGTGGCACACCACAAGGATTGCACATCGCAATTTGCTGGAGCAATAAAAAGATCAATTTTTTCCGGTAGATAAGGCCAAATTCCGTCGCAGCCTGGAGCTGTCGTGTGAGTGCGTCGCGGACGATGACAAAGGGACGGCATCCGTGCCGCATTCCTGCTAGCTGGAACTGGCCCAGAGGGCTATATCAAAGGGTTTCGGCAAGGGCAAAAGGTCGTCAAGGGGCAAGGGAATGGGCCCCAAGGGGAATGGGCCTATCCGGAAAAGGAAAAGGTTCCGCGGTGACCACTACTTCAGGTGCTTCCATGTTCACGCTGTTCCAACGAAAACGCCCCGTGCAGGCCGCTACCGCAGCGCCCGCCACTGCAACAAAGGCCAAAGGGTGGATAGCGCCGGAGACGGCCGCATCGCTGCTGTCCACAGCGCGCCGGCAGAAACTGCTGGAGTACATATGGCAGCGGACTTCGCTCTCGCGTCAGCAATTCGCAGTGCTGTATCTCGGTCCACTGGAACGATACGCCGAGTTGGTCCAGCAGTTTCCGGCATCGGAATCACACCACCACGCCTATCCCGGCGGCCTGCTTGACCACGGGCTTGAGATCGTCGCCTATGCGCTAAAGTTGCGACAGTCTCACCTTCTCCCGGCAGGAGCGACACCGGAGGATCAAGCCGCGCAAGCCGAGGCCTGGACAACCGCCACAGCCTATGCGGCGCTATTGCATGACATCGGCAAAATAGCAGTCGACCTGCACGTCGAGATTAGTGACGGCAATCTGTGGCACCCCTGGCACGGACCGTTACACCATCTATATCGCTTCCGCTATCGCAAGGATCGGGAGTACCGCCTGCACAACGCCGCGAGTGGATTGCTGTACAACCACGTGCTCGATGGCGAGATCCTTGACTGGCTTAGCAACTACCCGGAACTGTGGGCGGCGCTACTTTATGTTCTGGCCGGCCAGCATGAGCACGCCGGAGTATTGGGCGAACTCGTCACGCAAGCCGACCGCGCTTCCGTGGCGCAGGAACTTGGTGGCGATCCCGCGAAGGCGATGGCCGCACCGAAGCATGCATTGCAGCGCAAATTGCTGGAGGGGCTTCGCTATCTGCTCAAGGAAGAGCTGAAACTGAACCAGCCGCAGGCGTCGGATGGGTGGCTGACGCAGGAAGCGTTATGGCTCGTTTCCAAGACGGCTTCAGACAAGCTACGCGCACATTTGCTGTCTCAGGGCATTGAGGGAATTCCGGTCAACAACACGGCCGTCTTCAACATCCTGCAGGACCACGGCATGCTCCAGACCACAGCAGAGGACAAGGCCATCTGGAAAGCGGTCGTCACCAGCGACTCTGGCTGGACCCACACGTTCACGCTGCTTCGGCTCGCACCAGCTTTGATATGGGAAGGCAATGAGCGTCCGCCGGCGTTTCAGGGAACCGTGGAAATGGTGCAGGACGACACCGCTGCGGCGGATGCATCCCCCGCTTCACCTAACGTTTCGGAGCAGCCTTTGCCTACCACCGGAACGGCATCCGCTCCAGCGCTCTGCGCTCCTGCACCTGGCACGCAAGCGCCCAGCGCAGATGGCGTCGAGGCCTTGCTCGACTTGCTCGGGACACGGGACGTCGAACTGCCGTCGACCACAGCATCATCGAACAAACCAACAGAGACAGGCCCCGGGCAAGATCAGGAACCTGAGCTACAAACACCTGCTGCTCCCTCCGCAATAGCAGTGAAAAACGAAACTCAGGTGCTTCCATCCGGCGAACACTTCATCGCCTGGCTGCATCAGCATATCAGAAGCCGTAAACTGATTATCAACGATGCGAAAGCTTTGGTGCATACAGTTACCGATACCGTTTACCTTGTCAGCCCAGGATTGTTTCAGCGCTATGCCCAGGAGCATCCAAAAACTGCATTTCTTGCAAAACAGGAGAATATTGCGGATTGGCAATGGATTCAGAAGAGATTTGAAAAGCTGCAATTGCATCGTAAACAGGATAACGGGCTGAATATCTGGACCTGCAATGTGACTGGCCCCAGAAAATCGCGACGCCTGCATGGCTATCTTTTGGCTGATCCTGCACGCCTTTTCGATGAGATTCCTCCCGACAATCCATATTTGAACCTGGTAACAGCTCCAACATCGCAGGCGTCAGGCGAATAACAAGCCGAACAGTTCATACGCTAGATTTCCCTGATCCTAAAGTGGCAATGCTTCACTGCGTTTCGCACTTTTAAGTTTTGAGGCTTGTGACTAAATTCCCATGCAAAATTTTTTGAAGATTAGAACAATTTAGCAGTATAGAAGCCTTATACTGTAGTGGGCACAAATTCCCAGTATTTAAGGTTGTTTAGGTGACAATAGACTCTGAATGATAGAACTTTAGATGATTGGCTGATGTGAGCACTAGGTTCGTTTCAACATAAGACCACTACGGCAAACAAATTTTAAAGTTGTCAAATTGACCGTATACAACAAAGCTATCAGGCAGCGCGCTCCCTGACGGTATGGTTTAATGAATCAGCCATTGCTGTATAACTGACAGTGCACAGAGTGAAAGATCGTGGCCGACCGCTCCACTACACCAATATGGCTTTCACCACGGTTCTTAATGAAGCGCATGTTTAACCTGTCACTCCGGACATTGCAGGGCTTCGTTGAGTTAATTTTTGAATCTGCTCGACGACGTTGCCCTGTCTGGACTTCTCTTGGTCAGTAGGCTGCCAAAGACTGTTGACATCAGTATAAAGACGCTGATCCGGAGCGAAATCCTACATCTGCATAATAAATATTTCAATGGCTGAATAGCACGAATTATTCTTTTATTTTTTCCACCTGTGCTAGCTTAAACGAGAATGTTTTTCATAATTTTATCACTGACCTTTCCCGCCACAATAAGTCTTAGTGGCGGGAGTTTTTATAATCCCGTGGTTAATGTAATAAAACACCAGAACTTTTGGTTCCTTTCCTTTCAGAAGGATTGTTGTCAAAACTAATTGCTCATTGAACCGATAGTGGCGTCATGGGCAGGCCAACGTTCGGCCTATAAATTCCCTTCCTCGACTGAAAATTCTCATGCCTAAGCGGTATGTCTGCGACCTTGCAGAAAGTTTCTAACATTCATTCGCATTGCTGGTACCATTTAAAACCCTTTTATGCACTTGCCATGTTTCAGTGCGGTCAGAATAATGTGCTCATCTATCCACATCAACTCATCACCGTTTTATAGTTGCATCCTGTATGGCAAGCAGAAGGTACAGGTGGGGCAGCCCGCCCTCCCGGACCGGTTCCGCGCGCCATCCGCAACGCATCAACAGCGCCTGCACACCGTCCACAGCTCCGGTTAGACGGACCATCAGTGGTGCCACCTGGCAGCCGTTGTCGTCAAAAGCTGTCTCAAGACTTTTGCGCACGAGGTAAATCCCATTCACGCTGGCATTCAAATTGACGGCCTGACGTCCCGACCACTCCCGCCTACTCAGCATGCGGTAAATCCAATGCATTTCCCGGGCCGTATCCAGGGCATACGTCAGTCGAAACAGGTCACTTTGCACCGCCTGTTCTCCGTTGCTGAACCGCCACAGGTATTCAAGCTTGGCGGACAGGTTCGCCCGCACGCCCTGCTCCCGCCCCTGCCTAAGTAGCCATTCAATGTCTGGGGTAACGTCCCGAGAAAACCGACGCTGTTTCAGTGCGTTACTCAACCAACGAGTAAGAAAAAGGTTTTCCTGCGCCAGAGACACCACGGCACAGTCCTGTCTTGCAGTCGCAAGCGCTACGAGGGCACACCATGCCAGGTTGCCTGCTTTTTCTGTCAGCGTCATTGTGCATCACTCCCTTCGTCCTGCCGGCCATGTCCGCGCCCTTTTCAGGTAAAAACGTCATAAGGTGAGTATTTTAAACGGAACTTCAACTGATGGTCACTCCAGATCTGTCTGCAAAACCAAATAAATAATGCCATGAGTGTAAGCGCCCCGTGAAGGACGTGGGGTAAAAATTAGTTTACAGATAGGGTGACGTTCCAGGGGAGCAGCTCATTCACGCGGTTGGCTGCCCGTGAAATCATAAAAGGATCCACCGAATTTACTGCCTGCTGAAACTGAATTTTCGCCGCAAAGGTAAACAGCCTCTGCCTGTGCGTAATCCAGCACCGTTGGCTACGCCTGAAGCGTTAAACCAAAGCTGGTCCGTTGATTTCATGCACGACTCTCAGATTTGCGGTCGTCGTTTTCGTACGTTCAATATCGTTGATGATTTTAATCGTGAGGCGTTGTCGATCGAAATACACCTGAATCTGCCAGCCCTGTGAGTAGTTCGTGTACCCGACAGGATCGCAGCCAACCGGGGATATCCCGTCATGCTTCTCATGGATAACGGACTACCGTCTGAGTCAACTGTTTTTACGCAAAGGGCTCCAGCCATCTGATAAGAAGGCGATGGTTTATTTTATATCCGATATTGCTCATTTCCTTTTGGCTTATAAACATGCTTACCATGATATACAAGGGTACGGATGGCCCGACAGGACTTGACACTGCATTTTGGGAAGCCATGGACGTTGAACATTATCTAATGGTCGCGATGCGCCTTACGGCCCGTTGAATCACGTCCCATGGCTTATTTCGTAATAACCTTTATAATCAATATCCTGTTTTACAATTGCATGCGCCACTCTTGCAACTTTTGTTGCCATAGCCGTCATGGCTTTTCTTTTCTGATCAGGTTTATCTCCATTTTCCCGGATATAGCGTTCATATTTGTACCGGAAGCTGTTTTTCTCTCGTTCTTACGGCTACGGTGGCGGCAAGCCAGAAGGCATATCTTAACCGTGCGTTTCCACGTTTTGACCATCGGTAACTACTGTGTTTTTGCCCGCTCTTACTGGCGGAAAGATTAAAACCTCAGAAGCTTAGGTATAGTCGGTAATGCGCAAAACGTGTTAAATCACCACTTTCAGCAATTATCATCAGGGCAATGACAGCGCCAATGTCCGGGATCGTACGTAAATGCCGGTAGTCACTTCGTTCCTGTAAATAATTTTCTGCCTGTTTCTCAAGTTTTAATCATTGAGCCGAAAGTTCCACATACCGGTGAAGCTGTAATCTGAACGTGGTCACTGCCAGAGAATCATCTGACAACGGTAATGCAATGGAATTTTCAGCTACGTCATAGAGATGTTCAAGAAACTGCTGTTTATACTGCTTCCGACCAACAACATCCCATGACTGTTTTACAAACAAATCCCGGTCCATTAACGTGATACAGGACGGTGTGGGAAACTGTAGTAAGAACTGGCAGACCACTCTGCCCGTGACATATGCAGATATTGTTCAGCTTCGGGAAAATAAAGGGTCAGATAGTGATTCACAAGGCTGTTCATACAGCGGGTTCGTGCCAGAGTAACTTAATAATTCCCTTAAACCTTACCAAAGCATAGATTAAGTTTATGCCCTCGAAATATTCTATAAACGTGATTTCATCTCCATAATATAGCAATTAGTGGGGCCAGTCGTAAAAAGTAAAATCGTTCCTGTATGTATATGAAGTAAGTAGTAAATATAATCAACTCATTTCATAATGTTATTTATGTAGATTACCTTTAATACTATTGACATTTTTGGCTACTGCACTAGAATATGATATATCAATGCAATAACCAAAATGCTATTTAGTTTACTTCAGTGTCTTTTAGTTGAGGTTGTGTACTATATCTATTTAGATAATTACATTCACTTTCTAAACAGAAGTAAAATTAAGTAAACAACAATCACCAGGAATATGATATTTATCATGATCAACCCTAACATTGCACCAACCATCCCAAATTTTAATAAATAAGAAAACAAGAAATAATTTGTAAATCCAGAAGCCAGGTAGGATATAAAAACAATCATAATACAAATAAAAACAAAAGCTAAACAATATAATATTATAGAGGATTTATTTTTCATATGGCAGCCCAGTAATTTCAATGTTATTAGATTCAGTGTGGCAACTGTAATGGTAGAAATTGTTTTAAAGATCTGTCACTGCAGCCCGACAAAATTAATCGAGGCGGTTCATATTAGGTTAACTGGTATAAGAGTTGGTGAAATTTAAAAATAATTTAGTTTTATTTATTAACCACCTTCAAAAAAGTAAAATGCCATCATAACTGGCATGAGAAAGTCAAATATTACACCCATCCAATACCATCAAAAAGATAAGGAAATAACATTTTATATGAATAATTCATGCCTAAAACCTTATAACTTTATAACTTTATAACTTTATAGAAATTATCTCTTTATAAATAATGGAAATATTTTCATAGTTATTCCTGTTTAGATTCCTGCTTATTGTTGTTTCGGTAATTAAAGAGTCAATAATTTCAAAAATCAATTCCGACTCATAATTGTGAATAAACGCAGCCGACCTTACCAACGACGAATGCTTTTCCATTAGCCTTACCTCTTGTTCGAAAAGCAAGCTTTCCAGTTCCGGATAATACATAGACTCCGTGCGAAAAATCACCTTCAAATCATAGACCAACTGCTCATGAGCATTATTTTTTATTATATTTTTCGTAATAATGTAATCAATAGGATCAGATTGAGAATAAACTTCTACTAGTAATTTAATTTGCTTATCCATATTATCTTTAAGTGTTTCCTGCGCTATTTTCATTTTGCTTTCAAAGCATCGATAGACCTGGCCTACACTCAATTGAGCATGAGCTGCGATATCATGCATTGAAGAACCACAGATCCCTTTTTTTCTAATACATAAGGATGCCGATTTTATTATTCTTTCCCGATGCTCCCGAACTACTGATTTATTTTTAACATTTAATGCCATTTATCATATCTCCATGCATATTAGATAAGGAATATTTAAATGGCGGCATAATTACCGCCACTGGCATCAGTTCGTTAATTATGATTTCCAGCCACCACCAAGTACCTTATAGAGGGTAACGTGCTGTGTTATTTCACTTAGTCTGGTCGATATCTCTGTTTTTTGGGCCTCAAATAAAGCTCTCTGCGCAACAAGAACATTCAGATACCCATCAACACCTACCTGGTATCTATTGTTAGCAAGGTCATAATATCGCTGGTTAGCAGCAGTATCCTGCTGCCTGGCGGCAAGTTCATATTTATATGTTGATTGTCCTGCCAGTGCATCTGAGACTTCCTTAAATGCCTGCTGGATAGCCCTTTCATAATTGGCGATTTCAATTCGTTTAGAGACCTCAGCGACATCAAGATTTGCCTTATTCTTACCCCCATCAAAAATAGGGACGCTGATGCTCGGCACAAAAGACCAGGCAGCTGTACCACCTTCAAGCAAATGGCCGAGACTTTCAGATGCCGAACCTCCTGACGCAGTGAGACTTATCGTGGGGAAAAAGGCTGCTCTTGCCGCGCCAATGTTGGCATTTGCTGCTTTGAGCGTATGTTCGGCTGCAATAATATCGGGCCTGTTAGTAAGAACGTCCGATGATATACCGCCCGGTAGTGCGGGAAAATGCCACGCTTTATCTAAAGTAGCATTTTTCACTATATTCATCGGTATTTCTGTACCAAGCAAGAGTCGTAAAGCATTCGCATCCTGCTGTACTTGTCGGGTATATTGATAGACTTCAGCTTCAGCGCTTCTCAGGGTAGTTTCCGCCTGGGACAGATCCTGTTCACTGCCAACATCCATTTCATAGCGTTGTTTAGTTAAGTCATAAGTTTCACGCTGACTTTCCGCGGTATCTCCGGCAAGTTTAAGTAAATCTTTATCTGCGCACAGCGTCAGATAACTGGATACGACCTCCGATATCAGGCTGATTTGTGTAGCATGCGCAGTTGCTTCTGTGGAAAGATAGTTTTCAAGTGCCTGCGCTTTCAGGCTACGAAGCCTGCCAAAAAAATCAAGCTCCCAAGATGTCACGCCAAGGTTCGCTTCGTACTGCTGGTAAGTCACCGGCCCGGTAGTCTGAGTTGAATACAAATTCCCTGGCAAATGAGACGATGTCTGACTGCCACTGGCCTCTATCGTGGGGAATAAGGCGGACCTTTCAATACGATACTGTGCCCTTGCCGATTCAATATTCAATGCAGCGACTTTAAGATCACGGTTGTTCTGTAGCGATCATGCCACCAGTTGCTTCAGTGTTGCATCAGAAAAGAAACTTTGCCATTCAATATCAGCGGCATTTTTATGTTGCCCGTCCTTGATCCATTGACTCTTCACAGGAATGTCAGGTCGTTCATAATGTGGTTGTAAGTTACATGCACTTAAACTGAACAGCGCAGGTAATAAGATGAAAAGATTTTTTTTCATTTCATATCCTTTTCGGCAACAGAGTATTCCGGGCCGAAACACTCTGTTGCCAGTCTGATAAATCATACCCTTTAACCAATACGCTGTTTTGGGCGATTTTTAAATATAATGTTGCATTAACACGCAGTTGCATGTATAACATCCCTGTTAACCGAGGTGAGCTTTTTTAGTCATTGACTCATATTTCCTGATTATTCTTTATTTTATATCACGCCAGTGAGTCACTTTATTTTCCCATATGTAACGGTAGTTGTTAATTAAATCCTGCGCTGTTCGGGGTTTTCGGCATGTCAGAAAAGTAAAATCAGTAGATTTAACGTCAAGCAGACCTTCAGCTATACTGGCTTCATTCGTGACCATATCATTTCCACACCACGGTACCGGCGATGCAGAAAAATTTTGGTCAGTGTCACGCGGTATATTGATTGAGTCCAGATACCTGAAGAACTCTTCCTGGTCTACAGGGCAATACTCGATATTAATACCTGAGGCATTGCTTACCAGTTCACATAGCTCGCGCTGAGATACAGATTGTGAGCCAGTAATGATATAAGCCTGCCGACCTTGCCCCGCGCCTAATAATAATGCCGAACCAGCCAGTGCACTATCATCTTTCGCAATAAAAGTTGCTTTTCCTTCTCCTGCGGTCGTGTACCATTTATTACCGGACATTAATGATAACATTACGGATGTTGTCAGATAGTTTTCAAGATAAAGATTATTTCGCATAACATTAAAATCCAGGCCACAATCGCGCAGATAAAATTCTGTAGCCGTATGATCTGGCGTAACATAAACATGAGCATAGGCCGGATTTGTTGCGCCCAGGAATGAAGTATATGTAATGTGTTCCATTCCCGCATTTACTGCTGCATCAATAACATTTTTATGCTGCCGAACCCGTTTATCTCCAATCAGGACGCCTGAGACCATAAAAAGACGCGTTCCGCCTGCAAAAGACTTTTCCATCCCTTCAGGATCATCATAATTCGCCTGTCTGAGCTCTATCCCAAGTGATTTCCAGCAGTTACGTAATTCAGAATCTATTCTGCCGGGCTCAGGACAGGTAAAAATTAATTCCTCAGGATTCGCACTTGAAATCATATTTTCAGCGACACGTCCCCCTAACTTCCCGTCAACCCCCGTGATAACATATTTCATACATTCTCCTTAGTTAAAATTGATCTTGATTCAGTTTGCCATAGCCGGTCAAGGCTGAACATCTTTCAGGCAATACATAAACCTGTCGACAACAGGTTTATGTATTGCATCACAACACGGCACCAGATAGTTACAACTTATAAAATTTGATTGTAATGAATGTATCCTTTTGTCAGAGATAAAATAGCGCTCAATATCATACCCTTTTCTCCTGACGATACCCAATCGGGGCAAATGATAGCGGTTCACATCCATAATAAATTGCTGAAAATCCGCCCTGGTGCCCGAGTAATTAAACCGAACATAATTACCTTCCGGGATTATGATTTTTTTTAATTTATCATTCCCGGTAAATTTCACCATACACTCCTCTTCTGTTGCTGTAGAAAACCTTATCATCCCCCAGGGTTTTCCTGAACAGCTCGGCTCAAAGTGACTGATGCCACTGAGATAGGACGGAAGTTCCGGGTAGTGTCTGAAATGTCTGTTAAAAAAATTCATTCTCACATCTATATCAAACTTGTTAAGGCCTTCAAAGAGACAAGTATAAGGAAATGAATGCTGCATACCGATTAAAGTTTGTTGTGGTACTACAATAATGTCAGGCTCTGATACCGGATATTTTATCCTCTGATATGGTGGATAAAGCTGTGAACAATCCCATACAGCTTTATTTCTGTATCTCGCTGGCGTCTGGTGGAAATAATCCTTGAAAGAACGCGTAAACGCCTGTTGCGTGGTGAAACCATATTTCAGCGCAATATCTAGAATATGAGCCCGGGTTATATGCAACTCTGTAGCAGCGGCAGATAACTTTCGCAAGCGAATATAACGACTAAGGGTAACACCTGTTAGCTCATGGTAAAAGCGCTGCAAATACCATTTCGAATATCCTGATTTCGCCGCCACCGTATCCAGAGATAACTTTGACGCTAGCTGAGATTCAATCCACTCAGTGAGGTCGTAAATGACATCATGTTGCATTGCACACCTCCTTATTACCAAGAACAATATCAAAAACGAAATTAAATGCTGACAGAGAATGAATAATCTTCGCGCGATCAGAAGGCATCAAAACAATAGTTCTGAGAACTCCCATGAAAACATAGAAAATTGCTGGACTAAGTGTTTTTGTTGATATATCAGTTTGTACAATTCCTTTTTTCTGGGCATCTGATAAAACGGAATCAATCATGACGAACAGGTCACCCATTTTATCCTCCCCTGAAATATGAGCATCGCGTAACATTCCGGTATATTCATGGCGGAATACAGTCATCTCAATCACATTACGCAGATGCCGGTTTCCCTCTACATCTTTAATCCCCTCTAATAAACACTTGTACAGCGCCATAACAGGGTCCGGGCGCATTTTTACCAGTTCGATTTCCGTAAACAGAAAAAGCGGTGTCCGTTCAACAACTTGTTTAACAAGACCATTTTTCCCACTAAAATGCCAGTAAATGGCCCCCCGGGTACATCCGGCTTTGGTGGCTATCATCTGCAATGTAGTACGACAGATGCCCGTATCCCGAAAACATTGCTCCGCAGCGTCTAAAATATGCTCCCGGGTTTCTTCAGCATCCTGTCTGGTACGTCTGACCATTTGCAAGTCTCCAGAATAAATTCAGCAGTTTCATAAAAAGACGCTGCACAGCTCTACGGTTTCAGCACCGGTATCCATTACGAATACCAGTACCTTTCACATCACTATTTTTCTTCCTTAGTGACCTGTATTCCTTTTCCGGTGGATTTCTTCGTAAAAAATCCCGCAACAAGTACATAAAACAGGGGGATGTAAAAAATGGCCAGTATGGTAGCCGTCAGCATTCCTCCTACAACGCCTGTACCAATGGCATGTTTGCTTCCTGAGCTTGCACCTGTAGCAATCGCAAGAGGGATTACACCAACAATAAATGCAAGGGACGTCATAATGATGGGGCGCAGCCGCACTCTTGCAGCTTCAGTTGCTGCTTCCGAAAGCGACATACCATGTTTTTCATGAAGTTCACGTGCGAACTCGACTATCAGTATTGCGTTCTTTGCTGACAGGCCAATTGTTGTCAATAGCCCAACCTGGAAAAACACATCATTCCCCAGCCCGCGTAACAGCGTCGCCCCTACGGCCCCAATCACTCCCAGCGGAATGACTAACATGACAGAAAAAGGAATACTCCAGCTTTCATAAAGCCCTGCCAGACAAAGGAACACGATAATAAGGGACAGTGCATAAAGCGCTGGCGCCTGCGAGCCGGAAAGGCGTTCTTCAAAGGAAAGACCAGTCCAGGCAACATTCAACCCCTGTGGCAATTTTGCGGCAATCTCTTCTACAGCCTTCATCGCATCGCCAGAACTGTAACCCGGAGCCGGCTCACCAAGAAGTTCAACGGCAGGCAAGCCGTTATAACGCTCCAGTTTCGGAGAACCATAAATCCATTTTCCGCTGGCAAATGATGAGAATGACACCATCTCGCCGTCGCTGTTGCGTACATACCACTTATCAAAATCCTCCGGGGAAATTCGTGAACTGGCTTCCCCCTGGATGTATACTTTTTTTACACGACCGCGGTCATTGAAATCATTGACATAAGACGAACCCCACGCGGCAGACATGGTATCATTTACATCTGAAAGACTGAGTTTCAGAGCCTGCACTTTCTCGTCATCAATAAGGATTTGGTACTGCGGCTCATCATTCATGCCATTAGGGCGAACCATCTGCAGCGCCGGGTTTTGTGCTGCCATCCCAAGAAACATATTTCGTGCCTGCATTAATTTTTCATGCCCGCCTCCGGTTGTGTCCTGAATAAACAGGTTAAAACCTGTCGCATTACCCAGTTCCATGACTGCGGGAGGTGCGAAAGAAATGACGGTTCCTTCTTTTATTGTGCTGAAATAGCCCATCGACCTTCCTGCCAGTTCGAACACGGAGCCTTTTCTTTCACTCCACGGTTTGAGTCCGACGAAAACCATGGCGGAACCCTGACCGCGTCCGGCAAAGTTAAATCCGTTGATGAGCATCGTTGTGGCAACCATGTCCTTTTCCTGTGTCAGAAAATATTCCGATACTTTGGTTAGCACTTTCTGGGTCTGCTCCGCGCTACTGTTTGGTGGCATCTGTACCTGCACAAAAAGATTTCCCTGATCTTCATCAGGCAAAAATGAGGTCGGTATCTGAGGGAACAGAGCGACAAGCAATGCAATGATTGCCATAAAGAATAACATCGCTCTTTTCCTGGCCCTTAACGTACGGTCAACGCCGTTGCGGTAAAGAACGGTTCCCCGTTCAAATTTACGGTTAAACCAGCCGAAAAATCCTTTTTTTGCCTGAGCACCGTTGTGGGATTGTTTAAGAATAGTTGCACAAAGCGCCGGGGTAAAAATGAGGGCAACAAGCACCGACAGCGCCATCGCAGAAACAATGGTGATGGAGAACTGACGGTAAATCACGCCAGTGGAACCACCGAAAAACGCCATCGGAAGAAATACAGCAGAAAGGACCAGACCGATCCCTACCAGAGCGCCAGAAATCTGTTCCATGGATTTTCGGGTCGCTTCAAGCGGCGAAAGTTTTTCTTCTTCCATCAGACGCTCGACGTTCTCGACAACGACTATCGCATCGTCGACGAGAAGACCAATGGCCAGTACCAGACCAAACATGGTCAGTATGTTAATTGTAAACCCGAACGCGGACATAATACCGAAGGTGCCCAGCAACACGACCGGAATGGCCAGTGTGGGGATGAGCGTCGCTCTCCAGTTTTGCAAAAAAATCAACATCACTACGAAAACGAGGACGATAGCTTCGATAAGGGTATGTACCACCCCTTCAATCGAGGCACTTATGACTGGCGAAGTATCATAGGGATAAATAATCTCAACCCCTTCAGGTAACCCCGGCTTGAGTTCGTCCAGTTTCGCCTTGACGGCTTTAATTGTGTCAAGGGCATTGGCTCCGGTAGCCAAGCGTAACGCAATAGCTGTACTGGGTAGGTTTTTACCGTATTTAGACTGTATTGAAAAACTTTCGGAACCCAAGCTTACTCTGGCGACATCTTTTAATAAAACCCGTGAACCGTCAGGCTGTACTTTGAGAAGAATATTTTCAAACTGCTCAGGTTTTGTGAACCTTGTTTTCCCGATGACTGTCGCACTAAGTTCAGTATTTTCATTTGTCGGCAATCCCCCCAGTTGCCCGGCGGATACCTGAACGTTCTGAGCCTGAATCGCTGAGCTTACATCCAGCGGTCTAAGCTTGTAGCCATTGAGTTTATTTGGATCCATCCAGATACGCATCGCATACTGGGCTCCCATCATGGTGAAATCACCGACGCCATTTATGCGTGTCAGCGGATCCTGAATGTTTGATACCAGATAATCTCCAAGGTCAAAGCTACTCAGCCGGCCATCTGTTGAAACAAGTCCTGCAAGTAGCAAAAAGTTAATCTGATATTTTGCCACTCGAATCCCCTGGTCCTGTACTTCGTCCGGTATTAAAGGGGTAGCCAGTGATAACTTATTTTGTACCTGGACCTGAGCAATATCCGGATCTGTACCCTGATCAAAAGTCACAGTAATTGTGAATGATCCGTCGGAATTACTTTCGGATTTAAGATAACGTAAATTATCAAGGCCATTCAGTTGCTGCTCGATAACCTGCACGACAGTATCCTGAACCGTATCTGCCGATGCTCCCGGATAAGACCCCGTAACAGCAATCGCAGGTGCAGCGATATTTGGATACTGATTTACAGGTAAATTCATTATGGAAAGAGCACCAGCCAGCATAATAATGATGGCCACAACCCACGCAAGCACGGGGCGGTCAATAAAAAAACGTGACATCACGACCCCTTACTTAGGCTGAGTAGATACAGAAGATGAAGGCGCTTCGGCCTGAGCAATCTTTACTTCACTACCGGGCTGAGCCTTTTGTGTTCCATCCACAATCACACGATCTCCACTTTGTAGTCCATCGCGTATCAGCCACTGATTACCTACCACCCTGTCCGTCACAACTGATTTACGGATCACCTTATTATCTTTATCGACGACAAGGGCTGATGCCTGGCCTGTAGGATCACGGCTAATCCCTCTTTGCGGAACAAGAAGTGCATTCTCACTGACACCTTCCTGCAATTTTGCGCGCACGAACATTCCCGGCAATAAACGACCATCCGGGTTCGGGAACTCAGCACGGATAATGACAGAGTCGGTGCTTTCATCTACCGTTACTTCTGATAGTTTGATACGGCCCGGGTCTGAATATTCAGTCCCATTATCCAGCAGGAGTTTCACTTCAGCCTGTTCTTTACCATTTTGTTTCAGACGGCCTGCTGCGAATTCATCCTGTAATCTAAGAAGAGCAGTGGAAGACTGTGGGATATCCACATAAATAGGGTCGAGCTGCTGGATCGTTGCAAGAGCATTAGTCTGATTAGCGGTAAGCAGTGCTCCCTGAGTATATGAAGAGCGACCAATGCGGCCAGATATTGCAGCAGTGATTGTTGTATAACCTAAATCGATTCGGGCTGAGTCAACATCAGCCTGTGCCTGCAACCAGGATGACCGTGCATCATCCCGGTCCTGTTGACTTATCGCTCTCGTTTTCAGAAGTCGTTCATAACGCTGGGCTAACAATCTGGATGACTCAAGGCTGGCTTCAGCTTTAGCAAGCGTTGCCCGGTAAGGAGCCGGATCTATCTGATATAATGCCTGTCCGGCTTCAACAATGGCACCTTCATCGAATAATCTTTTCTGTAGTATACCTCCAACCTGAGGGCGTACTTCAGCAGTCCTGAATGAAGACGTTCGACCGGGCAGTTCTGTTGTCAGCGCGACGTTTGCTCCGGTTAATGTAACAATTCCAACCTCTGGAACTGAATTATGAACGGGCCGCTGTGGCTGGTCACAGCCGCTGAGCGTAAGGGTAAGTAGTATCGACAGCGCCGGATACGCAGGACGAAAAAGCACAAACATTGTGAGCGTTCTCTCTGTAGTTTGAATGTTCATTCTAGTATATTCATACTAAAATATAACTTGCAAGAGATATTGAAGAGGTAAACTAATGAGCGAAATACAGGACGAAGAGATCGGCGCAAAAAGTAAGGACAGGAGAAAGCAGGTTCTTGATGCAGCAGGAAAATGTTTCCGAAACCTTGGGTTTCATGGGTGCAGCATTGCCAGGATTTCAAAAGAGTCGGGCATGAGCCCGGGCCACATCTATTATCATTTCGCTAACAAAGAAGCCATTGTTGAAGCCTTGGTAGCACAACAGGAAAGCACGATGTTTGAACTCATCAATGACATAGCGGCATCTCCTACTGATGAAAAACTTGCTGTAACGCTAAAAAGGCAAACGGCACGAATGGTTGAACTACATACCTCTCCGGAATTTATTGGTTTATGGCTTGAAATTGCCGCTGAAGCGGTACGTAATCCTAACGTTTCAAAAGTACTTCAGTTATCCCATAATACGATTAGCAGCAGATTTAATGAACAATTGCTCAAAAGAACTCACAAAAATGATGATAGCGAAATCAGTCAGTTGCGTACACGTATGGATATTATTGCATCTATATTTAGTGGCTTATCACAGCATACAGCATTGAGATCGCACCATGCGAATGGAGATAAAGAAACGCTCATCGAAATGATAAATTCTGTGATTGATCTCTTTTTCGGGGAATACTAGTCAATATAATGCCATAAGCTTAAAAATAAAGATCCGGGCCCTCTCCTTTTGGGAGGGCTAAGCAAAAGAGATGCAAATACTTCACGGGAAATATTTTCTTAATTAAAATCATTTCTTAATAGTTTTAAGCCTTTTTCTTCTTTTTATTACGATTTTTCTTGCTTGTTTATCACGGCGGCACATTATCACGCTCACAATTAATGAAAACACTGCTAAAAAAAGCAATAATAAGTCAATCATTTTACACCCATCTGCGATAGTGAATATTATAATTTAACCGTCCAGTGAAATGGCCTGACAGTATAAAACTTAATTTACGGTTGTAGATTATCTTTCTGACTATCCTAAACGAGGCCGACTAATGAACAACACTATAACCTCTTTGTGAAGGAAAGCTCCATAGCAGACTGTAAATACTCTTTTAAAAATTCAAAAAAACCCACCACTAAACGAATAGCGGTGGGAAAACTCAGAGTTACAATGATGATGTTTACTCGCAGGCATAATAACACTATTGTATATTCCATAAGGAATAATTTGTGCTATCCAATTCTTTGGGGGGTGCATTATCAGTTTTTGTGAGGTAACTCCTTGTCTTTAATTCTAATTTACTTCACGACATAGGGAAAGGTAACTTTCTTGGATATTCTTATAAATTTAATTAAATACTCATGATCTACAATTACTTACCACTCATTCAAATTTCATATTATTAGAACAACTGACCTCAATGCCCACATAAATATTATTTGATAATAAATCATTACAAATGCTTTCGCGATGCATTGTAACCTATTGAGAATTCATCATATTCACTAGATGTGGCTTTATGTAATTAATTGTAAAACTCCTTTATAGCACATATTGCTAATATAGATGTTGTTAATGCTATCATCAGTTGATAATGTACCAATAATTTTATATTTATAATTACTGGAGGCGATTTTGGTAAATAAAATAAAATTAGGCGAAAATGTTCTGGAGGCCGCCAAGGATAGGATTGGTTGGATTTTTGATACTTTTCAGAGAGTTAACGTTTCTTTCTCAGGAGGTAAAGATTCTACGGTCCTAATACATTTAGTGGCTGAAATAGCTCGTAGTAGAAAGCGTAAGTTTAGTGTATTGTTTATTGATTGGGAAGTACAATTTTCTTTAACTATCGATCATATACAAAAAATAAAAGAATTCTATGCTGATTGTATTGAATATTTTTATTGGGTAGCACTCCCAATAACTACAGTGAACGGAGTCTCCCAGTACCAACCCGAATGGGTTGCTTGGCAACCGGACACAGACTGGGTTCGTCAACCTCCACCCTATGCGATAACTGACCCAGCTTTTTTCCCTTTTTATCGGCATGCAATGACTTTTGAAGAATTTGTACCTGCTTTCGCAAGTTGGTTCGCTCAGAAAAAAAGTGCAGCCATATTAATTGGAATACGTACTGATGAGTCACTTAATCGCTTTTGTGCGATTAATTCTTATAAAAAGCTCCGTTACGCTGATAACAAACCCTGGACAACAGCATCGCAAGAAGGGTTTTATTACAATGCCTACCCTATATATGACTGGAAGGTTAACGACGTTTGGCGTTATCATGCTAAAACTAGTAATATTTATAATTCACTTTATAATCTTATGTTCCAAGCTGGTGTGCCATTGAGTTCAATGCGCATTTGCGAACCTTTCGGCCCTGAACAACGAAAAGGATTATGGCTTTATCATGTACTTGAACCTGCCACATGGGAAAAAGCTTGCCAACGCGTGGCTGGTGCTAATTCCGGTGCAGTGTATGCCAACCAAACTGGAAATTATTTTGGTAATCGAAAAATTACCAAACCCGCTCATCATAGCTGGAAAAGCTATGCGATGTTCCTACTGGATAGCATGCCATCGAAAACAGCAGAACATTATCGTAATAAAATTGCAATCTATTTAAAATGGTACAAAACTCGGGGTTTTCCGGTCGATATACCTGATATTCAGGAAAGAGATCTTTGTACAAAAGATATTCCCTCATGGAGACGCATTTGTAAGACACTTATACGCAATGATTTTTGGTGCCGTACTCTATCATTCAGCCCTAATAAAGCTCATAGTTATGAAAAATATCTGCATCGCATGCAGGAAAAACGTAAAGAATGGAATATAATATGAAAATTGAACAATTTTTTAAACCCCTATCTGAAGTTCTTAACACAATGACTTGTGATGAACAGATAGAAGCTATTAACTCTTTAAAAATTTTTTTACATAACCATGGCCCTTTCAGTGATGAGCCGGTGGACTGTGTGTTATGGATAAAAGCCGAGAAAGTACTGGCAAACGATTATAATCCTAATATAATAGCTGCGTCAGAAAAAAGACTACTGCTTACGTCCATAAACAAAGATGGATATACACAGCCCGTTGTCGTTTGTCAGGAAAAAGGACAGTATATTGTGGTTGATGGATTTCACCGAACCCTTCTAGGTAAGGAAAATAAACTTCTTAACAACCGTTTAAAAAATCACCTGCCGGTTGCATGTATCCGTGACAGTCAGACTGAAAAATCAGATCGTATTGCGGCGACAATTCGTCATAATCGAGCCCGAGGGAAACATCAAATTATGGCTATGTCAGATATAGTCAAAGACCTTACAAATTTAGGCTGGAAAGATGAACAAATTGCCAAAGAATTAGGTATGGATGCAGATGAAGTACTCAGACTCAAACAAATTACAGGGTTAATAGAGTTATTTATAGACAGTGATTTTTCTGAAGCATGGACAGTTGAATAAAACTTCAAATTTTGCCTTTGCCATAGGTTATTCCCTGTGCCTGCAATTATTCGTCATTTCCCCTGACGATAACCCGGACAGCACAGTAAAGAGACAAGCCGTCAGGCCCTTCTTGAGTCACGCGTATCGATGAGGAGAAGCCTCGCATGAGGTACTTCCCGGTTACCGACGGGTCCAGGGAAGACACATAGCTGGTCGTTCAGAGTGTGCGTCAGGAAACCGGGAAGTCTTCACTGCATCAGTGATCTCACCGGTCAGGCAAAACAACAAGCATGATGATGAAAACTTACACTGACATTCTTACTGTCATACGGTTTTCGTCGCCACACGGCCATCATGAGCGCATCCAGCGCCAGTTCGCGTGAGAGAGCGGGTTTCATTGACCAGCCCACCACATTCCGGGCGAAGAGATCGGTGACGACTGCCAGATACAGCCCGCCCTGCCAGGTACGGAGTAGAGTAAGAGGCAGGACGTAGTCGGACTATTTTCCTGCCACTCCTCCCCAAACCTGACGTACACCTTTCAGCGCATCCAGCTTTCCGTCTAAATGCTGGCTAATGCCATTGCCACTTCCGGATACCGTTACGTGTACGTGTTTCTGGTCTCTGTCCTCATTAAGGGTTACCCTCGGGCAGACACCAGCTGGACAACTTCTTGCCTTGCCCGACCATCCGGTACAGGATCTCGCCCGCAAGATTGCCATGGCCGGTTCTATATTAACGGGCCAGCCGGTCAGCCAGCTTCCAGAATACCACACGGTCGATATAACTGAAAATTTTCGCCTTAAAATCAACGAACTGGTAGAACGCATCCCAGAACCTCAGTTTCCGGTTGAGTTGACCAACCATATCGATCTTATTTTCACTGTAATTGCTTGATAACAATGTCGTCAGGGATGCCGCGAAGTTTCTGGCCTTATCCCGTGGAATTGTCGTGACTACCCGCATATCACCATAGCGACTGCGTTTGCGGATGATTCGATGTCCCAGAAAGTTAAAGCCATCATTAACATGGGTGATTCTGGTCTTGTCCATGTTCAGCCTGAGTTTCAGGCTGTCTTCGAGCACGCTACGACACTCCTCCCTGATGGCTCCCGCCTGTGATTTAGTGCCTTTGACGATGAGGACGAAATCATCGGCATAGCGGCAGTACCCCCACCGCGGGTTCCAGAGTTTGTCGCGAACATCCTGCGGTGCACTAACCAGCAACGCACGAAGCTGATTAATCGCTTGCGTGCGGGCTTTGACTGCACTACGCCGGGCAACGCTAATAATCCGAAGAGCTTCACACGCGCCGGACTGCATTTTTGGTATGGCCTTGCTACTCCCCGATAGCACCGTACGGGCGGCATTCTCTGCATCCAGTGGATCTGATTTCCCTTCAAGACTACGTTTTGAGCGATTTGGCCCGGTTAACTTCAACCACATAAATGCCATTCTTAATGAGATAACGTGTTCCCTTGCATAGTACCGCGCGGCCTTTTTCAGGATATCCCGTTCTTCTTCCGTACACTTCAGTTGCGCCCTGAGCTTCAGAATTTCGATTTTTGCCTCCAGCAAATCCCGGGCATGCTGCTCATTGTTATCGGGCCTGATGGCCCGCAGCAATTTATAAAGGCTATGTGTAGAAACGCCCAGACGCCCGGATACTTCGGCAACGGAATAACCGCGCTCCGTTATCTGACGGACGGCTTCTTCCTTAAATTCAGGTGTAAATCGTGGTGTGCCCATACGCTCCTCCTTGTATCTCGAAAGTGGATTACTATGAACTGGCTTAGATTTGGCAAAGTCTGTGTAGTCCGATTCCTCCCGGGGTTATTGAAGCCCGTAGCATAGCCATTGACGCACAGGCTGAGCCGTTCATCTGAAGCCCGAACAGTTGTCCGAACTTCAAATCGTATTTGCAAGGGGGGGTATAGATGAGCGTGTCAAATCAACGTTGTGCAGGCATAGATGTTTCAAAAAGTACTCTGGATATTGCAATCAGCAATAATGCCAGCCAGTTCACTGCACCAAATGGAAGTGACGGTTTTACTCAAATTATCGGAGAATTAGAGCGAAATGAGACAAGATTGATCCTCATGGAAGCAACAGGAGGGCTGGAGTCAGGTGTAGCTTATGATCTTCAATCAGAAGGCTTTGACGTTGTCGTCATTAACCCACGTCAGGCTCGAGATTTTGCCCGTGCAATGGGCTATCTTGCGAAGACGGATCGTATTGATGCCAGAGTATTGCTTCAGATGTCTGAAGTGATTAACCAGCACCCGGAACGGGAAAAATACATCCGTCCCTTGCCTGATGCACACAGGCAGATTCTGGCAGCGATGGTGGTCAGACGCAGACAACTAACAATCATGCTTACAGCCGAACGAAACCGATTACATCCTTCGCATCCTCAGAGTTATGAAAGCATCAAATCAATTATTTCGGCACTGAAGGGTGAGCTGGCTCGCATTGAAGGTGAAATGGCGATTCACATCAAGGACCATTTCAGTGAGTTATCTGATCTACTGAGTGCAGTTAAAGGTGTTGGGGCTGCGACTGTTGCTGTATTGCTGGCTGAAGTTCCTGAGCTTGGTTCGCTCTCTCGACGTGAAATTAGCGCTCTTATTGGGGTTGCTCCAGTAAACAGGGATTCCGGCACGATGCGCGGTCGCCGAACAGTATTCGGAGGGCGAGCTTCCGTCCGTACAGCTCTCTATATGTCAGCTCTGGTTGGGACGAGGCACAATCCGGTAATAAAAGAGTTCTATACACGCCTGGTTGCCGCAGGAAAGCCCAAAAAAGTTGCACTGACGGCCTGCATCAGAAAATTGCTGACCATCCTGAACGCAATGCTGAAAAAGAATGAAGCATGGGATCCGATGTATCACCAGCATGCTTCATAGTCGCGCTCGAAAGACAGTTGCTATGCTCAAACTATAGGGCAGGATCGTCTACCGGGGTGGGGGCAGTCCAGTCGCGGATAAGCATCAGCAGACGCTGGTTATCTTTATCACGCGCCGAGACCGGGTTGTGCAGCCACGCATAGAACCCGGCCCGGGCGACATTCAGTACCCGACACATCGTCATCACACCCCATACAGTGCGGTGTTCATTGATAAAGCGGTACTTCAGTCGGGCTCCCTTGCAAAGTACCGCGCGGCCTTTTTCAGGATATCCCGTTCTTCTTCGGTGCGTTTGAGCTGCGCCCGGAGTTTCAGGATCTCGCTTTTGGCTTCCAGTAAATCCCGGGCATGCTGTTCGCTGTTATCAGGTTTGATAGCCCGTAGCCACTTGTAGAGGCTGTGTGCGGAAACGCCCAGACGGTCGGATACTTCGGCAACGGAATAACCGCGCTCCGTTATCTGACGGACGGCTTCTTCCTTAAATTCAGGTGTAAATCGTGGTGTGCCCATACGCTCCTCCTATACTCAAACTATAGGGCAGGATCGTCTACCGGGGCGGGGTCAGTCCATAAATGAATCTGAGGTGTCTGTTAAACCCATGGCGATTCAGGGTATCGCATTCAGAACAACCTCATGAGGCTATCTTTCGTACCAGCTGTTCAATATCCGCCCGTGCCATCGGATCCAGGCCAAAATAGTTATGGATACCAATACCTTCTATCAGGGCATCAATCGCACGCGCTGTTGGAGGTGTGAAATGTTGCTCAAGCGCCATCCGACTCTGTTTCATCCAGCTCTGGGTAAGCGCTTTCAACTGAGGGTTTCTTGAAACAAATGTATAGAGCTCAAAGCTAAGTGTAAGTGTGCGTGGAGACCCCCAAATCTTCCTGTCAATAATATCCACAACCGCAAGCAGAGCCTGTTCACGCGTTTCAGCAGCACCCAGAATCTCGCTGAACTCATTACTTATCTTGAAAGACAACAGAATAAATGCCTCTGCAATTAGCTGGTTTATGCTTTCAAAATAATATGTCAGCGATCCAAGAGAAACATCTGCCATTTCGGCGACCTTTCTCGCGGAGGTTCCCGCCACTCCGTATTGTTCAATAATATCCAGAGTAATGCTGATCAGACGTTCCCGACGCTGCGGATCATAGCGACGCTTTCGGCGGACAGATTGTTGAGCTAACTCTTTGTTACTATGTGCGTCCATATGTAAGTTCTCTTCAATGTGGTATACATTCATTACTTTATATGTACAATCGTGCATATAAAAGCTTTCTTTTTCATTCTAAAGAGTCGGAAGAGTTATGGATCAGACAATAAAAACGCATTCACCGTTAGTACGACGCCGAGCGCTTTTTGCGTTTTTTCTAGTGATAGGCGTTTCAATGGCTTCATGGGTAACACGTACTCCGGCTATTCGTGATCAGCTGTCTGCTTCTACTTCGGATATGGGGTGGATCCTGTTTGGGCTTTCTTCCGGCTCAATGGCTGGCCTTCTGAGTTCTAACTACCTGGTCGGGAAGTTTGGGACCCGTTGGGTCTCTGCCGTTGGTGTTTCCATCCTGGTGCTCGGACTTTTCACTGTAGGTCTGGGAACGTATATAAGCCATGCTCTTCTGGTCAGTTTTGGTTTATTTTTATTTGGTGCAGGTATGGGCTTATCCGAAATAGCAATCAACATTGAAGGTGCTGACGTTGAAGAAAAAATCGGCAAGCCGGTTCTGGCAGGTTTACACGGTTGCTTTAGTGCAGGCACTCTTATCGGAGCGATTATAGGCATCCAACTGACTGCCTGGCATTTTCCGGTTCAATACCATCTCTGGCTGATTGCAATGCTGTCCATACCGGCTGTTATCTTCGCAGCGAAGGGACTAACTTCAGGTTTTGGTCGGGCGCCGTCAGGCTACTCTTCATCAGGTCGTAACCATAAGAATAAATCGACCCACCTCTTGCGGGATAAGCGCCTACTCATGATTGGCATGATTATCATGGCGATGGCGCTGGCAGAAGGTGCCGCCAATGACTGGTTACCCTTGCTTATGGTGGACGGACACGGCTTCGCGCCAGCATCTGGTTCCCTCATCTATGCCGGATTTGCAGCAGGGATGACGGCAGGCAGATTTGCAGGTGCCTACTTCATTGCTCGCCTGGGAAGAGGTAAAGTCGTTTTTCTAAGCACTTTGTCATGCGCCGTAGGCCTTTCCCTAGCTATTTTTTCACCTCACCCTTCACTGGCAGCGTTGTCAGTTCTTTTCTGGGGTATGGGAGCATCACTAGGTTTCCCGGTCGCAATTTCTGCAGCTGGAGGTTCCGGACCGGATTCAAGCCGCCGGGTCAGCCTGGTGGCAACCGCAGGATATATATCTTTCCTCGTCGGGCCCCCATTACTGGGGTTCATCGGTGAACATATGGGGCTTCGAATGGCACTGGTTGTGGTTCTCGCGATAGTTATTCTCGCGGCATTCATGACTCCGGCAACAAAGCAGGACAAAGATACCAGGATGTGTTAGCCCATTTTAAATTAAATTAGATCACGGAATTTCTTAGATGAACGAAGCACAAAAAGCGGCAGCAGGTATGTTATACGATGCAAATTACGACGATGATTTACTGAAGAAACGGGATGAGGCGAAATCGAAACTCTTTACCTTAAATCACACATCATTCACAGAGAAGAAGAAAAGAGAGGACATTCTTCATAGTTTGCTTGGCAAGCATGGTGAAAATTTCACAATTGAAGGACCTTTCTATTGCGATTACGGCTATAACATTGAAATAGGTGAGAATTTCTATGCCAATGTTAACTTTACTGTTCTCGATGGCGCAAAAGTACAGATCGGAGACAATGTTTTTATCGCTCCAAACGTGGGAATTTATACCGCAGGGCATCCCCTTGATGCCGAGCGCAGGAATAAAGGGCTTGAGTATGCTCATCCGGTAACGATCGGAGATAATGTCTGGATAGGTGCTGGGGTAAACATCCTTCCTGGCGTTACGATTGGTTCAAATACCGTAATTGGTGCTGGCGCGGTCGTGCTCAGAGACGTACCTGATAATATGCTTGTTGCCGGCAACCCGGCCAGAATAATCAGAAAGATCACAGACGAAGATAGGCTAACTGGACAGACCCCATCCCGGTAGACGATCCTGCCCTATTAAAGAGGAAGCCGTCCGTCAAATTACTGAGCGCGGTTATTCCGTTGCCGAAGTATCCGGACGTCTGGGCGTTTCTACACATAGCCTTTATAAATTGCTGCGGGCCATCAGGCCCGATAACAATGAGCAGCATGCCCGGGATTTGCTGGAGGCAAAAAGCGAAATTCTGAAGCTCAGGGCGCAACTGAAGCGTACGGAAGAAGAACGGGATATCCTGAAAAAGGCCGCGCGGTACTTTGCAAGGGAGCCCGACTGAAGTACCGCTTTATTAATGAACACCGCGCTGTGTGGAGTGTCATGACGATGTGTCGGGTACTGAGGCCGGATTCTATGCGGGGCTGCACAACCCGGTCTCGGTACGCGATATAGACAATCAACGCCTGCTGACGCTCATCCGAGACTCATATGCCCTGAGTGGTGGCGTGTATGGTTACCGCCGGATTCATGGTGATCTGAATGAAATCGGTGAAACCTGCGGTAAAAATCGTGTAGGTCGCATTATGCAACTGAACCGGAGCAAAACCGTTCGACCAAAGAGATCCTGAGATGTCTAAAACGCTATATCGTCCGTGAGCTCTATCCACTGATTTTATCGGACCTCGCACATGCAAATCGTTAGCTTTTGACACAGGAGCGTCAATGCGGTTGCCGAATCGTTCTTCAGTTCGCTAAAAAAAGAGCGGTGCAGAAAACGGATCTATAAAACCCGGGATCTGGCCCGGGCGGATACAGATTGTACCCGTAATGCTAGTATCGGCTCCGTGTAACTGCATTGCACCAGAAAGAGAAAAACGATGCTCTATCTAATATTAAACATGACATTACCTGAGGAAATAAAATGAGAGTGAAGGTCATAGTAGCGGACATGGACGGAACTTTTCTTGATAACAATAGTGAGTATGACAGGACTCGTTTTATGAACCAGTACTGTAGGATGAAAGAACAGGGAATACGGTTCGTGGTAGCAAGCGGTAATCAGTACTATCAACTTGCATCATTTTTCCCAGGAATCCAAGATGAAATAGCCTTTGTGGCAGAGAATGGCGCCCTAGTTATTGATTCCGGAAAAGAAATATTTCACGGAGAGTTGAAAGATGGGAGCGCAAAAAAAATTAATCACATACTTGAAAGCTATGGTGATATCAACTTTGTGGTTTGCGGGTTGAAAAGTGCTTGGGTTAAAAAGGGAGTATCTGAGTCATTTCTGCAAAACATGAAAAAATACTATCACCGTTTGAAAGTTGTGAATAGCTATGATCAGATTGAGGATGTTATTTTTAAATATGCCCTGAGCCTAGATGATAAAGCAATCCCTGCCCTTTTAAAAGATTTGAGCACTCAGCTTGAAGCTATAATGACTCCGGTGACTAGTGGTCATGGTTCTTTGGATTTGATCATTCCCGGCATTCATAAGGCAAGTGGTATTCAACGGTTACTTAGTCGGTGGGATGTGGGTCGCGAGGAAGTCGTCGCGTTCGGCGATAGTGGAAACGATATTGAAATGCTGACATTCGCGAAATACTCATTTGCTATGCCAAACGCCACTGAAGCGGTCAAACGCGTTTCAACTTATACCACTGCAGATAACAACAATTACGGCGTGCTGGTCATGATAGATGAGATCCTGGCAGGGAACAGCCCGTTTCAATAATAGGAACTCTCAGCCAGCTGATTTCCAGCTTTAACCCGGGCAAAAAACAGGGGGTTCTGCCCAGTCTTCCCTGAGTCCATTTTGTAAGCTAAAACAGAGTTCCTGTATATAGAACATTAAGTTAGCAATGGTTCCGTGGTATCTCTCCGACCCCGGCTCAACTGATGCAATAGGAAAGCCGGCTGTGGCGCTTACTTCATTCCATCAGCAAAAAAGCCGTCCATTGACCAGGACGGCAACACTCCAGAATTATGCATGCACTTTGCGATCGTCCAACAGTTGCTCGACACTGTTTACTACTTCAGGCTTCGTCTGTTCAATTTCTGCAATAATCCCGGCAAATTTCGGTAAGTAGGCTTTATGCGCATACAGCAATTGGTCCAGTACCCTGATCGCCGCCTCACCTGCTGGGATTAGTGGATTAATGGTAAACGCATGTAATGCAGCACCGTAATCTCCAGTGACGGCTGCCTCAATCACTGTCTCTTCCATCGCTTTCATCAATTGAATCATGCCTCTCGCTGCTGGTGGCAATTGGCCCCAGCGTAAGGGTTCCGGTCCGTGCGAGGTAATTGCCGCCGTTACTTCGACTATACAGTCAAAAGGCAGATCGGCTATCGCGCCATTATTACGGGTGGAGACCACCATCAACTTACCGGTGTTGTTCTGAATCGACGAAATCAGATCACAGGCTGCATCGCTATAGTGCGCCCCACCACGTAAGCTCAACTCTTCCGGCTTATAGTTAAGGTTTACATCTTTATACAACTCAAACAGGCGCTGCTCGGTCTTTTTCACCACCTCCGCACGAGTCTCATAGCTATCGAACCCTTCTACCGCATGTTGCAGCATCGGCTCCTGCAGATAATAATAGCGGTGGTACCCGCAGGGCAGAATCCCCAAATGTTTAACCTGCTGGTAATAAAAAGGGATCTGATGAATATTTTTTAGTCCTTCATCTGTATTGCGAAGACTCTCAGGTGCATAAATTTTATCAATCAGCTCTGAGGTAAGTTCATTACCCTTCCGATCCCATACCCTGTGCCAGTGAAAATGATTAAGTCCGGCAAATTTAAACCAGAGATCATCTTCTTTAGCTGCCAGTACCTCGTATGCCTGGTTGATATGACCAAAGGGTACATTACATAAACCAACGGTTTTTTCCCAGTTACCATATTTAATTGCGGCTTCAGTCACCATTCCTGCGGGGTTGGTAAAATCGACCAACCAGGCATCCGGACAGAGAGCACGCATATCTTCAATAATTTCCAGTATCACCGGAATGGTGCGAAACGCCTTAAAAATGCCCCCTGCACCATTGGTCTCCTGCCCAAGTAAACCGTTTGCCAGCGGAATGACTTCATCCTTCAGCCTGGCATCCAGCAAGCCGACTCTAAACTGGGTGGTCACGTAGTCAGCCCCTTTAAGTGCTTCTTTTCTGTCGAGCGTTAGATGCACCTGCCAGTCCAGTTTGGCAGCGGCAATCATTCGTTTTGCCATGTTGCCAACAATTTCCATTTTTTCGACGCCCTCTTTGATATCTACCAGCCACAACTCGGCGATGGGCAACTGATCCTTGCGAAGAATAAGACCTTCAATCAGTTCAGGCGTATAACTGGAACCTCCGCCGATAGTGACAATTTTTATCTTATTTTGCATAGTTCAGAACTCCTTCATATTTCAGGTAGGGTGAATAGAAGCTTATCTAAATACAGGTAATGATATCCTTCACAACATTGTGATTTTATTAAAGAAGATAAAAGATAAAATAAATCAACGTATGTTTGCTTACAGGCATTCATTCGTAATAATTATTTCTGGCTGGAAATAAAATGATAAACTGACCCAGAAGAACCGCGCTATTACTTACCCGCAATCACACCATCGGTAATCTCGCGGTCCACACCATGAGCGCCCTCGGTAAACATATCCATGATGCTCAGGCCTTTACCTCCTTCATCCCAGCCACCTTCATTCAGGTGGGCAGCAACTGCTCCACCCCATAAAAATTAGTTAGCAATTTGTCAGACATAATCCTTTCTTTTTGAGCGAGCGATTAACAATCATCCGACAACTTCCGGGTTTTACTAAGTCCTGCACCTCTCGGTGCAGCAAGAAAAATTCCTTCACCAGTTCGCGGCATAATATGGCATTAATCAGATGATCTTGGGCATGAACAAAGATTAATATGACTGGCATTTTACCGCAGCCTTCATCAGTACCGATTAGTGTGGTCTGAATCTTGCGCGCATTACGCGCTGCAGTGCTGGCCTGCTCCAGACAGGCAAGAGCTGTTTACGTGCATCCTGCAGAGCTTGGATCGCCGAAAAGCGGGCTTCTCCTGTATAGATAATTAATTCCCATCATCGTACTCTCCATTTCCAGCATATCTACTATTTCATCTCCTCTGCCTTGGGGGCTCATTTGCCATTTCAGCTTCTTGTTCCAGTAGCTGGCGCTCATACATTTTGAAGAATGGATAGTAAATCAGGGAGGACAAGCCGATCAGTCCCCCCACCAGCACCACCGCTCGCCAGTCCCAGCCGGTTGACCATGCCGCACCTACCGGCCCCGGAGTAGTCCAGGGAGCCAGCGAGACCACATGGTTAATAAGATTGGTACGCGTTGCAATCCAGGCTATTACCGCGTTAATTAACGGCGTGGTGATAAACGGGATAAATAACAACGGATTCATTACCACCGGTGAGCCGAAAATAATCGGTTCATTAATATTAAACATGCTGGGAACAAAGCCAAGACGACCGATGGAACGTAAATGGGCAGAACGTTTTGCAATTATCACAAATACTCGAAGGAAAGGAAGTTGAAGCGTTGCCACTAATGTCCGGGGTGTTAATGCTTCGCCAGTCAGTCATTGCCGGGCCTTTCCCATCCCTTTAATTCAGATTAAATAATTGCGAGGAACAGTTCGAGCACTTTGAGGGAACTTTTTCTCCCATATGTGGTGATTTGTTGTCACCGCATGAAACGAGGTGAGCTTCGTCAACGAAACATCTAAGATAATTTGGGGGAAGTGGAAACATAACAGTCCCCCTCGAATGACAGGTTGTGAAATTACTTAAATAAAATCCGGCGCAACAACCCCGGATTTTATTGCCTATAAACTCCCTGCCAGTCTGGGAGTTCCGTAAAGCTTTCAGCTTTGGGCCAGTTATTCACCCCCCTTATGAATTGTTAAAATACCTTGCGATTTGGCAATTGCAAGAGTCAAACAAGAAATCAACAGGGTTCCCTATGGGGGGAAAAAGAGCTTAGCGTGCACCCGATGGAACTATAAATATCACATAGTTTTTGCTCTGAAATACCGGAGACAGGCGTTCTATGGAGAGAAACGTAGGTCAATAGGTAGCATCCTGAGAAAGTTATGTGAGTGGAAAAACGTACGAATTCTGGAAGCGGAATGCTGCGCAGTTTATATCCGCATGCTTGTGGAGATCCCGCCGAAAATGAGAGTGTCGGGCTTTATAGGATATCTGAAGAGAAAAGTAGACTGATGCTTTTTATGAGCAGTTTGGTGATCTGAAGTCCAAATACAGAAACAGGGAGGTCTGGGAGTTACTACATGGATACACTGGGTAAGAACACGGCGAAGATACAGGAATACATAAAACACCAGCCTGAAGAGGTTTAAATGGGAGAGCAGTTATCGATCTCTTATCCGGGCACCACTATTCTTTTTTATGCTTGTTTATGAATCCCTATGTTTTGCAATTCAATAAGTTGGCGTAAAAAGTCTTTCTGATAGGTTTTGATTTATCCCTTCGTATCCGGAGAATTTGGGGTCAGATTGAGGGTCATTCAGTTCGACAACTGGAGTGACCCTCACATGTTAACTGACAGCAAAATCCGCTCAGCAAAACCTCTCGCAAAATCATACAAACTCACCGACTCGCAAGGCCTGTACTTAGTGGTATCGACCAGCAGCGCTAAGCTGTGGTATTTCCGCTATCGCCTCAATGGTAAAGAAAGCCGTCTGGCCTTTGGCCCCTCCGCTGTCACGACAGGCGGTGGCTCTGCTGAAACAAATTCAGGCGATTTCCGGTGAATCGGTCTTCGTTTTTCCGGGCGCACATACCCTGAACAAGCCGATGAGTGAAAACACCATCAACAAGGCGCTACGCGTGATTGGCTACAATACCAAAACCGAAGTCTGCGGCCACGGTTTCAGGGCAATGGCCTGTAGCGCCCTGAATGAGTCCGGACGCTGGTCAAGGGATGCCATTGAGCGACAGATGAGCCATAAAGAGCGCAACGGTGTTCGGGCTGCCTATGTGCACAAAGCGGAGCATCTGGAAGCCAGAATCGAAATGATGCAGTGGTGGTCCGATTATCTTGATAGGTGTAGAAAAGTCTACGTCCCCCCGTATATTTGGAGAGAATATAAAATATTTAAATATTGGATACACAAAATTCCGAGTAGAAAAATCGGCATTTTGTGTGATTTTACATATTAAAAAAATCAAAAACTAGCCATATCCATAGAGTTATAATCTATAGCTGTTAATTAATTTGGGAAACCCGAAAACCTATGCGAGGGAAGTGAACAACCACCGTTCCAACAATCGCGTCATCCCGTTCAATGGCTACTTCATGTGTTGTGAGGATAGCCAAACGTCCCGTCACCGGTTCACGGCCATAGTCGTCTGGAGTGACAGTTACTGTATCCCCCTCAACCAAGTCAAGGGCATCTGTGCGATCAACTCTTCGCTGCGGATCCGGCATTGAGATACGTGCGATTTCGTGCGCTTCATCTGATGTAATCTCAGTACGTTTGCCACTCCCGATGGACTGAACCCTATTAAGCCATCCATTAAGATTGAAAAATGCCGCTAATACAGGCCCCACGCTTGGTACGTGAGCCAGTACCGTTTCAATTTCCACATAAGCTTGAAAATCGACTAAACCAGGTTCGTCTCCAAGCAAGAAATGTCTGCCATCGGAGAGCTGTTGTTCGACCAAATCTACATGTGCACGCAACTGCGTGGTCAAATGTGGAATATCCTGCTCCAGCTGGTCGACCGGCATAAAATCACCGAAATAGGCTTTTCGATCCCGCATCAAATTCTCAGGGAACTGATGAATATTATTACCTATCGACAAGCCCGAACTGGCAATGTGTAGGTCGCGGTCACTCCAGGATGAAAGAGCAATTGCAAGCCCTCGGTTTCCTCCGGGGAAAATAGTTGGTGTCGGGAAACGTCTTTCAAGCTCAACTGCAATAAGGCGAGAATCACAATATATATCTGCTCCTATTTGCATTACCGGGGTTTTACGATATCCACCGGTCAACGCGGTAAGCCTGGGTTTAGGCATAATCAGCTCTGCTTCTACTGACTGCCATTCCAGGCGCTTTAAGCCAAAGATTAGACGCAGCTTTTTCGCAAACGGCGAAGCATCAAAATGATGAAGGATAATATCGGACATAGACTCACCTGTTTACAGATAAAAGAAATGATTATTCAGCGGCCCATCCCGACGGGTCAGGCGCGCACCGCTTGCCAAAAGGCTTGCCACCCTAATCTGCGCCACACAGGGGCTTCCTGGGGGCTATCCTGGCAATGATTGATGACCATATCGGCGATTGAGTCGATTAGTTGTCCTATAAACTCTTCAGGCTGTGGGCGTACTACATTTTGTACAATGCCAGCACGCACGATATATCTAAAATCCTCAAACATCTCCCATGAAGCCACTCTGGTTTCATCCAGCAGCTTGTCCCAAGAGTTGAGATACCGCGCAACCCTATATTTTTTGGGGGAAGTCATTCCCCAATCAATATAGGCATGCCAAAAATGCCTGAGTTCGCTCTCCACCGAACCAGTTAAATCTATAGAGACCATATCTCTAAATTCGCTCTTGATACAAAGATAGAGCTGATTGAAAAGGTGCTCTTTCGTTGAGAAATAAACAAACAATGTCCCGTCCCCAATTCCAGCCATTCGGGCGATTTTGGCGGTTGGCGCGGAGAGGCCCAATTCTGAAACAGCTTCAAGGGCTGCATCCAGGATCGCGTTACGTTTTACTTCGCTCAAAGGTCGAGCCATAACTGCCTCTTTAAATGAGTGACTAGGCGGTCATTTTATGTTAACTAAGATGACTAAGCAAGACCTGGATTGTCATTCCGTGCTATCGCCTACAGCAGGTCAGCGGTCAAAAGAAGCTGAATGTTGCTGCATCGTACCGAATTGCAAACCTGGGTTTGGGCATCGCACCGATGCCAAGATCGTGAGGTTCTGTAGTCAGAGTTGCGCTGAGTATCATGTTCTCATGCTTATTCCAAAATATAAATGCTCGCCGGTCCAACAAAAACGATACATACCCTACATTCATCAGGATACATTGAATAATCATCTGAAAATAATGGCGAAATAGAAAATCTTATTTCATGAAGGAGATTTCTCATGCCAATTAAAATAATAAATACGGTGAATACGATACAACACCAGACTGGATGACTATACAAGAAGCGGTTAAACTTGCAAACAAAACAATGAAAGAAAAAATAAAAGATAGCGACATATATCGCAATGCATTACATGGCTCCATATCTCTTTCAATATACTTTCAGCCTCCTTTTATAATGAGAAAAATAAAATTATCAAATGAAAAATCAATACTAAAACCTATCGAAGACTCGTTGCTATCTCGACTCTGTTTTCTTGACAAAAAATCTTTTCTTGATGGCCTAGGGTTAATGCTTAGCACTGAGGGAAAGTATCTCTATGCCACACATCAAATTATTGACAAAAAGTTAATTGGATATGAGCACGTTCTTATCCAGAGATTACTCGCGAATTCCCTGAAAATACACAAACCAATTATTGGAATATATGCCATTAACTATGGCATTACTGTATCTGTATCTGTATCTGTATCTGTATCTGTATTCGGGGAAATTTCCCAGATCTTTTCTAAAATGGAATGGATTGAGAGAATACAACAACAAATTAAAAGGCTTCCAGATAGTTTTTCATCCATGATAGCGGCTCAAATCCCTTCCCAAAATTGGAATGATTATTGTTCTAAAGAATTTTTTCCTCTTTATGACGTAACACAAACTCCAGTTTAGGGACATAGAAGGCACCTTCACCGGGATTTACCGACCATTGTAACCCCTGCGCCTCCAGAGAGGCTGAGAGCGCGTTTTCCAGCCGATCCCAGTCGGCGTCGCTTCCCATGCGCTTTTCAGGACGGGTGGATAACTTGATTGCGACCTCTTCAAATCCAAACTGCTTATAAATATCAAGCACCAGCTGAAGGATACTTTTACACTCCCCCTCTATCTCATATCTGACATTAGCGGAGAATGTCCTTCGACACTCCCCGCTAATTTTAAAACGAACGGTGTTGAGCACCGTTCTTAATCACCTCGCCAGAACCTACCGAAGTTGGTGCTGATTTATTAGCGCTGATTTATGGGGATCCCTCAGCAGCCTAGCCGGGAGTTTTCGATAGGCAAATAAAGCCACCCCTGTTTGCTGAGCACAGCCAGTAACAGTAATTGTTAAAGCAGCAACGATAACAAGCTTATTAACAATTTACCTTTTGATAGTAAATAGCAATAATGAAAATCAACAATGGCACTTTACGGATGGTAATAGCACTTACCAAAGTAAGCATTATTACTTCTGGTGTGAGATTTTTACAAAAATCAAGGTAGTGACATCCATAATGTAACGCCACTACCTATCATTATATTAAAAAATCAAGGCAACATATGTGGGGCAAGTACAGGTCCGGGACCAGGAGGGCCTGGTGGGCCAGGAACACAAGCTGTCGCGCCAAGACATAGTAACATTATTGCCAACCACAGTTTAATTCTAATTAAACGGCTAAACTTTTTGAAAAAATTAATCTTCAATCTTTTCATTCTTAACCTCTCATTATTTTAAATCAAAAATGAACAATGGGATTCCCTTGAGTTTTCTTTTAAAAACTCAGGGTGAACTCTTTTGGGGGGCATCAAAACCCAATACTACTCTTGTACTTTTCCTTATCCACTGCAGAAAATCATCGACATAAGTGAATACAACCGGGACAACAACGAGGCTCAGTATGGTTGATGTTAACAATCCACCAATGACTACAATGGCCATTGGTTGACGAAAACTCGGTTCAGCGCCCAGCCCCAGTGCATTCGGCATCATACCTGCACCCATCGCAATGGTTGTCATTACTACAGGACGTGCACGTTTGTTGCATGCATCAATCAACGCTTCCAGCCTGTTCATGCCATGGCGTCTTGCCACAATTGCATATTCGACAAGCAGAATTGAGTTTTTTGTCACGATCCCCATTAACATCAGTACGCCAATAACAACCGACATTGAGAAGGATTGACCTGTCATCCACAAAGCTACAATGGCACCAGCTAGCGCTAACGGTAAGGCAGAGAGAATGGTCGCTGGTTGCATAAAATCGTGAAATAAGACAACTAATACCGCATAGATGCAGAATATCCCGACAACCATCGCCAGGCCAAAGCTTTCAAATAGCTCGCTCATCCTCTGGGCTTCACCCTGATCAATCCGTTTTACACCCGCAGGCAAGTGTTTCATCGCAGCCAGTGACAGGGCTTCACGCTGTACATCTCCAATCGCGCGTCCATTGAGTTCGACCCTCAGCGTAACATTGCGTGAACGGTCAATCCGGTCTATCTGAGAGGGGGCGCTTCCCATTGATATGTCAGCTACAGACCCCAGAGTGCCAGGGCCATTATGTCCCTGGATGCGGAGTTGAGAGATGGCATCAAGGTCGCTACGTAATGCCGGATCCATCCGCACGCGGATATTTATTTGGCGTTCGGGCAGGTTGAGTTTAGGCAAAGATGTAGAATAGTCTCCATAAGTAGCAAAGCGAACAGCGTCCGCCAGCGCTTCAGAAGTCACGCCAAGCATTGCCGCTCGGGCATAGTCTGGTCTTACCTGGACTTCCGGACGTTGCAACGCAGCGCTGGATGTCACATTGCCAATTCCTTTGAGTGTACGTAGCTGCGCTTCGACTTTTGCCGCCGTAAGCATTAACAAATCTGACTCATCACCGGTAAGCGTCAGCTCAAATTTATTGCCATTCTCACTTCCGCCTACGGAGACACGTACGCCAGGTAACGATCGCAGTACTTCCCTCATTCGTGCTTCAACAGCAGACTGTTTCGACTTTCGCTCCCCACGAGAAACCAGCTCAACCGTCAATGTTGCGCTGGTAACATCAGCCATGGTGGATGCATCGGGTCCTCCGCCGGTGTTGGCCGTTCCCACTGAGGCGAATACACCTTTAACCTCCGGTAATTCAGCTAACATTTTGGCGGCTTGCCGGGCGGCCTCCGCGGTATCCTCAAGCGTAGAACCCTGAGCGAGCTGCAATGATATAGAACTTTGTGATTTATCCTGTGCAGGTATAAAAGCCGTTGAGATGAAAGGTATCAATGCCATTGCCAGCGCGAAGAAAACCATGCTAGCGCCCACCGTGGTTTTACGTTTGCGCAGTGCCGCCTTAGCCAGGTTGAGATATTTCGTCATCAGTGGTCTGTTAGCATCACTCTGATCGCATTCAGGATGACCGGGCTTCATCATGTAGGCTGCCATCATGGGGGTCAATAATCGAGCAACTAATAGTGACGCCAGAACAGCGACTGATGCTGTTACACCAAACTGGCGGAAAAACTGGCCAGCGATGCCGCTCATAAAGGCTGTTGGGAGAAACACTGCAACCAGGGTAAGCGTCGTTGCTATCACTGCCAGACCAATTTCATCTGCCGCTTCCATCGCAGCCTGATAGGGTGTTTTTCCCATCCGGAGGTGACGTTCTATATTTTCGATCTCAACGATAGCATCGTCGACCAAAATACCCACGACCAACGCCAGCGACAGCAGCGTAACCATATTGAGTGAATAGCCTGCCAACCACATATAGGCGAAGGTTGGAATAATTGACAGGGGAAGAGCGACCGCAGCAATAAGTGTTGCACGCCAGTCTCTCAGGAACAGCCAGACAACAATAACAGCTAAAAATGCCCCTTCGATCAGGAGTAGCATAGAACCACTGTAGTTGTCCTCAACCGGGTTTACGCTATTGCTCACCTCTTTGATATGAACATTTTTTGGGGCCAAATCCAAAACGCTGGCGCGTACTTTTTGAGCCACATCGACATCTGAAAACCCCCGTGAACGAGTCACTTTGAAACCAACAACCGGTTTCCCATTGTGCAGCGCATAACTGATGGGATCTGCATGACCATCGGTTATTCTGGCTATCTGATCCAGTCTTACCCAGCGACCATCCGATAATGAAACCGTGATACCAGAGAGTTCGGCGACGGTTCCAACTGTTGCAATCGTGCGAGCAGACTGACGCTGACCACCGATATCGCCTTGACCTCCCGAACTTTCCTTTTGCACAGCTTTGAGTCGGTTAGAAACATCCGAAGGCGTGACCCCAATCCCACTCATCAGCACCGGATCCAGCTCAACCAGCACCTCACGATCCACACCGCCAACGCGTTCAACAGAGGCTACGCCGTCGACAGACATCAGTCTTTTAGTGATCTGATTATCGATAAGCCAGGAGAGTTCCTGCTCATCCAGCTTATTCGACTCAACGATATAGGTTAATAAGGATGACGCGGCTGCAGTTTGCTTCGAAACGGTTGGTTCATTCATACTTGCGGGTAAATCAGAACGCGCGCTGTCCACAGCGTTACGTACTTCATTAACGGCAACTTCACTGTCTTTATCAATTTTGAAAGTCACGATAATACTTACCGTGCCATCAGTAATGGTAGTGGTAATATGATCCAGTAACACTAATGAGGTGAGCTTATCTTCAATTTTACGTGCAACTTCAGTTTCGAGCTGAGAGGGCGCAGCGCCTTCCAGCGTCGCTGAGATCTGCACTGTAGGCAAATCCATGTCAGGGAAATCCTGGATCTGCAGTTTGCTGAAACCAATCAGACCGAAAATCATCAATAATATAAACAATAATATTGATGGAACCGGGTTGCGAATCGACCAGGAGGAAATGTTCATTGAACGCTATCCTGTTGCTTTGCCTTACCCGAGGAGATATATCCGGACGAGACGGTCACTTTTGCCCCTTCAGACAAGAAGGCGCCTCCCTCAGCAACAACCTGTTCTGTCTGCGAAAGACCGGATTTCACCTCTATCCGTTCTCCAATTCGCCTGCCTGTCGTCACCATCCGACTGACCACCCGACTGTCGTTGTTGAGCAGCCAAATATATGAACGGCCATCACGCAGCACAATGGCAGTTTGCGGTAAAGTAAGGGCGACACGTTCACCCAATTCAATATTCCCGCTGACAAACATGCCGACATGCGCTGAGGAGTTCGGTTTTAATGACACATAAACAACAGCGCGTCCTGTGTCTTCATTTAATACGGGACCGACAAGACGAACGACTCCCTCGACCTGTTCCCCGTCTGGTAGCCGGATATCTGCACGCTGCCCTTTATGGACAGAAGAGAGCTGACGGGCGTCGACTTCCGGTTTCCATTCCAGCTTTCCTTGCCGGATTAAGCGATAAAGCTCAGTGCCTGTTGATACAACATCCCCAAGAATTCCCGATTTTGATGCGACCACCGCATCATCTGTGGCGAAGATCTTTGTCTGAGACAATTTCAGATTGGCACTGTCCAGGTCCGCCTGCGCTGAAAGTAATGATGCGGATGCTGTTGCTTCGTTGATGCGATACTCTTCTATCTGTTGATCCGAAAATGCGCCACTGCGACTGATTGCTTTTGCTCTTCGATTGTTTGAACGAGCCTGTTCCAGAGATGCCCTCGCCCGAGCGACCGTTGCTTGCTGTTTGCGGACTTCTGCTTGTACGCTCTCGTTCGACAACTGGACAAGCAAATCACCGCGTTTCACCTGCGCCCCCACCTCTATGCTCAGTTGAGCAATACGTAACCCTCCCGTTTCTGGACTGACAATCATGTCTTCCCATGCTTTAATCGGGCCATTGACCAAGAGAGATTCAGGCCAGCGTTGAAAGCTCGGTTTTACTGCCTGAACGGTGAGCACTCCGGCATCCTCCTGTTCCTTCTCTGCTTTCTCGGAAGAGTCCTGACGGCAACCAGCAACCGCCATAAAGGTAAGCGATAGAACGAGCAATAATGTTCTTCTTAGATAACTGTTCAAAATGCACATGTATCTACCTGCTACCACTAAAATCTTTTCGGAATTCTGATAAGCTTCAGGGCTGTTCCCCCCCTCGCAACCCGTCCTCAAGTGCCTGATAAAGGGCGACCAGCTACTCTGTATAGTTATCAGCGGCTTTTGCGAAATACGGAACCCGGGCATCATGTCTGTCCTCAACGGGAACACCCACTCCGGGCTGGATAGCCTCCACTTTTCGACGAACCTTGCCGAACAAATCGCCTTCCCATGCAGCATCAAAGGCGAAAGAACGGCTCGTCACTCCCCCCCTGAAATTGGTGTTGGAAAGCCGTTGAAGTATGGAACCAGTCCAGAAAGAGGACTACTCCGAGATCCAAGACGAAATATTTACCCGCACGCGTTCAATACCGGTACGGGCAGTTGCCCGGCCCTTCCCATCTCAGGAACACTGTACTCTGGCGTTCTCTGGCCCTGCCTTCGTGGATGCGGACAACATTGAGTAATGGCAATATTCCTGTCGGACACTTGAGGAATGTCAATTGGGTGTTCCTAGTGAAAATTTTCAGTAGCGTGATATTACGTCGATTAAATGTTAAGCGCCGTCCAGAAGTGTTAAGCAGGGTAAAAAATCATCGAAGTTGCTGCACGGATCTTTTTAAAGTGCCAAACTAACGTTAATTCAGACTGGAATGTTATGAGAACCCGCATGGCAAGTGTTCTGTTAATTGATGACGATATTGAGTTAACGGCCATGTTAGTGAAATACCTCCTTCATGAGGGATTCCTTGTTACGGCTGTCCATGATGGAGAGTCCGGCGTCACTGAAGCGATGTCTGACGAGTACTCGATTGTTGTACTTGACATCATGATGCCACGCCAGTCTGGTCTTGATGTACTTCAAAGCATACGACAAAAAAGTGCAGTGCCGGTTCTTATGCTGACAGCACGCGGTGATGATGTGGACAAAATTACCGGCTTAAACCTAGGCGCTGATGATTATGTTTCTAAGCCTTGTACTCCTGCCGAACTTGTTGCACGCATTCGTGCCATTTTACGGCGAATAAACTCCACAAACATGACACATGGTTCTGATTCATCTGGCATTGTTACTTCAGAGGAACTGAAAGTTGGTCCGCTATATCTTTGGCCTGGTAGTCGAAGCGCCCAATGGAAAGGACAACTGCTTGAACTTACCGGGACCGAATTTAATCTACTGGAAGTTTTAGTCCGCCATGCTGGCCAGCTTGTTAGTAAGCAGAGTATTTCTTTGGAAGCGTTTAATCGACCTTTGGCACGTTTTGATCGGCGTATAGATGTGCATATCAGTTCGATTCGTCAAAAGCTTGGCAGTCGAGTCGATGGTCAGCCCTGGATCCAAAGTGTCCGCGGCCTTGGTTATCAGTTTTTGAAGGATTAATACTTATGATGTGTCATCCTGGAAGATTATTTTGGAAGCTGTCGTTAGCTCTCTTTTTGTGCATGTTGCTGACAGTTGCCAGCGCCGTAGCTTATATATTATTAACGGGCTCAGTTAGCCCAACAATCCCTCAGGGCGCTGCTGCCATTGGGCCAATCCCTGTGTTGCCTATGATATCGGGTTTATTTGCTGTCATCATTACTGGGTTTACATGTGCCTGGTATTTTTCACGACCTATACAGCGATTAAGTCGGGCATTAGCCCAGGTTGCAAATGGTCATTTTGATACCAGGGTTGTTCCTCTTATGGGGGGACGACGAGACGAACTAGCCGACTTAGGGCACGACTTTGACCAGATGGTCGAACAATTACAAAAAGCGGTCGAGTCTCAACGCGTATTATTCCATGATATTTCCCATGAGCTCCGTTCGCCATTAGCACGAATGCAAGCTGCAATTGGCCTTTCTCGTCAAGACCATGAGTGCTCGCAAGAAATGTTAAGCCGAATAGAAATAGAGAGTATGCGTCTTGATGCAATGATCGATGAACTACTCACCTTACATAGCCTCGGGGATAAAGCCGTTGTCGAAAAGAGAGATCGCATTGACTTGATCGAACTATTACAGGCGATTATTGATGATGCTGACTTTGAAGCTCGTGGGAAGAAGCGAAAAGTTATTTTTCACACCGCAACGGAAAAATTTATTGCAGAAGTTCAGGGTGAATTGATTTACCGCGCTTTCGAGAACGTTATTCGTAACGCGGTCAAATACACCGCTCAACACGATGTCGTTGAAGTATGTTCCTACATAGAAAATAACTCCATGCTCGTAGTCTCCATTTCTGACCGCGGACCTGGTGTGGCACCAGAATTACAAGATAAAATATTTGAACCCTTCTTCAGGATAAATGGTTCCTTAGTAGGACGAGGGGCAGGTTTAGGTTTGGCAATTGCAAAAAGAGCCGTTACGGCGCACGGAGGGAATATATCTGCGAATAATAGAAAAGCTGGCGGCCTTAAAATAATAATAACAATACCAATGACTTATTAACAACCTGGCGAGTAATTTAATATTTTCACGGAAATAAGGTCGCATTCATGTTCCAATTGCATTAAGAGCGAGTTATTTGGGGGTGCATAATTAAATGAAAACATTAAACACTCATAACCACATAGTCATATGTCAATGCTGTGACCATATATGTGAAATTCCAGAACTAACACGTTCGCATATTGCGGAATGCCCGCGTTGTCGGAAATTTTTAGCTCGTAATGATAACTTCGGGCCAAGTGAAATGCTCGCTATTTGTATCACAGCAATCATCGTATTCATCCTAGCTAATGCTTACCCTTTGGTTACCCTTGAGGCTCAGGGAATGTCTCGTCATACCTCATTACTGGAGGCTGTTGTGATTACCTGGAACCAGCCCGGTTTGTGGGGTCTGGCACTCATGTCATTATTTGTCGGTTTTATATTCCCATTATCTCAATTGTTGTTGTGGTTGCTATCCTTGCTGCAGATCCTTTTTTTTCTAAAAAAAACAGTCTTTTTTGCTCTTCTTACTCGTTGGGGACGATTGTTACAGCCCTGGAGTATGCTGCCTGTATTTTTTCTGGGTGTGCTCGTAGCAGTAATAAAAATTGCTGGCATGGCCAAAATCATCATCGGCCCCGGATTATGGGCCATGGCCATCTTACTCGTATTGTTAACATTGCTGTCCAGACTTGATTCACGCCTGCTCTGGCGTTTTGCTGAGGACGCAGGCTTAACTCACGCTAATGGAAATATTCGGGTTAAAAGAACCAATGTAACCCGGTTAGTAGAATGTCATATTTGCGGCTTTTCACATGAACTGAGGGGAAGTCCGGATGATGACAATGACGCTATAAAAGAGCTTATCCGATGTGAACGGTGTGCAAGCCTCATTCATTTGAGAAAAGTAAACAGCATTGCCCGGACATGGGCATTCCTGCTGACAGGAATGTTGTTGTATTTTCCGGCAAACATCCTCCCTATTATGAAAACAATGACACTTTTCAGTACATCAGAACATACGATCCTGGGGGGAGTCGTTGAACTTTGGAGAGGTGGAGCTCCGGATATAGCTATTGTCGTCTTTATTGCCAGTATTGCCGTGCCTCTGATTAAGTTCACAACCCTAATTATGTTACTGATCAGTGTCCATCATGCACAGAACAGAACGAAACCCAATAAATATAGCAATCGGTACTCATGGCTAATGAGATTACTTATACGACAAAAAAACGATGAGGTGCGTTCAATTCAAAACCGCAGGACTAAAACACAATGCTACCGTTTTATCGAATTTATCGGCCAGTGGTCCATGCTGGATGTTTTTGTTGTGCTTTTATTAGCTGCATTAGTTAATTTCCAGGGACTGATGCAGGTGACTGCTGGTATGGGAGCAATTGCATTCGGCGCCACTGTTTGCCTGACCATGTTGGCAAGTTTGAGTTTTGATCCGCGACTGCTCTGGGATGATGAGTTTTGCAACATCAAACCATCGCCAGCGCTAACAACGTCCCACCTTAATGCCGAAAAGCAAAGAGATATAGAGCAGGGAGATTCTCATGCAAGAAACGGCTCGTGATCCACAAACAAATCCAATTCAGTCTGGTGAAGGAATAAAGGCCGAACTCCGTCAACGTCGCTTCCGGTGGCCCTCGGGTATATGGTTTTTGCCAATCGTTGCAGTGCTGGTAGGAGCCTCTTTAGTCCTGCACAATTGGTTAAATACCGGCCCATTAATCACTATTCGTTTCAACAGCGCTGAAGGATTGTCTGTCGGAAAAACCCAGGTGCAGTACAAAGAGGTCATCATCGGCATAGTTGAAAATATCGAACTGGGCCCCAGAGGTGAGTTCGTATTAGTCAAAGCACGTATCAATAAAAATGCCGCTTACCTTGCGAATCAGGAAAGTCGATTCTGGGTAGTGCGCCCTCGATTTGGGATTGCAGGGCCCTCTGGCTTGGGAACCTTACTATCAGGTGCTTATATAGGTGTGGATGCTGGTAAAACACAAGATAGGCCACGAACAGAATTTGTAGGCCTGGAGGTCCCCCCTGCTGTAACAAATGATCGTCAGGGGAAACGGTTTATTATTTACAGCAGCACATTGGGCTCACTTGATATTGGGTCACCTGTGTATTTTCGACATATTATGGTCGGGAGAGTCGCCTCCTATCAGTTGCAGCAAGATGGGCAACGTGTCGCACTTGAAGTATTTATTGATGCGCCAAATGACCGTTTAGTTACTAAAAATACACGTTTTTGGAATGCCAGCGGCGTAGACCTCTCACTAAATGCTGAAGGGTTAAAATTAAATACCCAGTCTCTGGCTACGTTGGTTGCGGGAGGGATTGCCTTTGACAAGGTTCAGGAAGTCGGAAATAACGAAGTTGCACAAGCTGATAGCAGCTTTCAGCTCTACCCGGCGCAAGATGCTGCTTATGATGATATCGGCGGGGCGACATTTCCTGTTCGTATGGAATTTACTCAATCAGTACGTGGATTGTCTGTCAATGCACCGATTGAATTTCAAGGGATCCCACTTGGCAAAATTAAGCGTATCAACTTGCGCTACGACAGAAAACAACGTCGGTTCTTAAGCGTAGTTGAGGGTGAAATACAACCGAAGCGACTGGATCTTGACAGCGATCAAACTGGTACAGTTTCCCAACTAGCAGCGAACTCAACAGCAGTAACGACTGCACAGCCCCAATATACTCAGATGAAAAATAATGAACTGTCTGCAGAGTTACAGCGCCCTCTGTTCCTGCGTCAGTTAGTGGCCGACGGCCTTCGAGCTCAACTCGAAACGGCCAGTTATCTTACTGGGCAAATGTATGTGTCACTGTCATTGGTACCCAAAGCACCAAAGGCAACTTTGGATATCAGCTCCTTACCACTTATGTTGCCCACCACTCAGGGGGGATTGGATCAGATGGAAGAACGTGTTTCCAACATACTGGGGAGCCTAGAACAGGTGCCATTTGGGGATATTGGTAAAGAAATACGTACATCATTACGAAGCGTTAATAAATTGTTAAATAGCGTCAATACACAATTGACTCCGGAAGCCCGTAAAACGTTGCAAGAGGCTCAGCGGGTACTTCAAAGTGCTAATACCACGTTGCAAGGGTTTGGCAACTCTACTGGCGAACAACTCCCTCTTGTCCAAAACGCGAATCAGACATTACAAGAGATAAATCGCGCAGCACGCTCGGTGAGAATTTTGACGGACTATCTGCAAACTCATCCCGAAACCTTGATTCGTGGGCGTGATGACGGCAGTGAAGAGAATACGTCTCAAACTAAGTTGCCTGTACCAACTATACCAGCGTCTAACGACTAACCCGTCGATGCGGGCGTTCTCCCCATACGTTAGACACAAATCACGAATATAGAGAGCGGAACAATGCAAACATTATTAACCAATCAAACTCGAATTAAGGTATGGGGTACCGTGCTCATCGTGGTGATGGCATTGACCGCATGTTCCTCATCGCCACCTGTACGGTATTACACTTTGCAGAATGCCGCTCGTAGCATGTCCGAAAAGTCTTTATCGGCCTCCCCAGAAGGCAATGCGACCAACATTCTAAATGGCAACAGGAAACCTTTTGTCTTGCAAATACTACCGGTAAAAATCCCCACGACCATCGACCTCCCTCAGTTATTGGTGCGTAGCAACGATGGGGAAGTCGCTTTATTGGAAAACAATCGTTGGGTGGGACCACTCGGTGACGAAGTTCGTAGCGCACTTGTATCGCAGCTCACGGGGATCTTGAAGGTGCCAGAGGTATCTTCTCTGGCTATCCCACAGGATTTATCAATCTACAGACTCCAAGTCGATGTGACACGTTTTGACAGCATTCGCGGACGCTATGTGTTGCAGGACACCAATTGGAGCTTACGCCAAATAATTCCGACAGCGAATGGTGACGCATCCCCTTCAGCACCTATGTTGCTATGTGCAACCCGCCAGATTGTTCAAACAGAAGATGATTCTACAGGTGCTTTGGTCCGTGCCCACCAACTTGCTCTGGAGCAATTGGGTTTACAAATTGCTGAAGCAGCAAACCAACCTCCGAGTAAATGGGGATGTGGTAAATAAGTAGCGGGGTGGATTGGCCCCTATATTTCCAGACACCTTTTATCACTTAACCCATTACTGGTCCGACGCCGCAGATATTCACGCGGCGAGCGATATCTCAGCACACTGTGCGGATGCCATTCGTTATAGTGTTCGAACGCTTCCGCAAGGTTCTTCACTGCCGTCACTCCGTCAGGTTTCGGCATGATACTGACATAGTCGCGCTTCATCGTTTTCACGAAGCTCTCTGCCATTCCATTGCTTTCAGGGCTACGCACTGCCGTGTTTCTCGGTTCAAGTCCTACCATTCGGGCGAACTTCCGTGTTTCATGCGCCCGGTAGCACGAACCGTTATCCGTCAGCCACTCCACCGGCGAGACCGGAAGGCCACTGCCGAAGCGACGCTCCACCGCACCCAGCATGACGTCCTGTACCGTTTCACTGTCGAACCCACCGGTGCTGGCCGCCCAGTGAAGCGCTTCGCGATCACAACAATCCAGTGCGAACGTCACACGCAGTTTTTCACCGTTATCACAGCGGATCTCGAACCCGTCAGAACACCATCGCTGATTACTTTCCCCAACGGCCACTTTCCCTGTATGCGCTCGTTTTGAAGGGGGTAAGGACGGCTTCCGTTCGAGCAGCAATGCGTGCTGTCGCATGATGCGGTAAACACGTTTGGCATTCACGGCAGCAAGGTCTTCGGCTTCTGACTGGCGACGCAGCAGAGCCCATACCCGCCGATAGCCGTACGTGGGTAGCTCACCGATGACGGCATGTATACGCATAAGAGCATCAGTATCATCCGGCTGGCGTTTTCGTCGGCGATCCTGCCAGCTGTCCGGACGTTTTAACCTGGCATGAAGCTGCGCACGTGAGACCCGAAGGCAGCGGCAGACGAAGCTTATTCGCCATCCTCTGGCAACAAGGGTACATGCGCCATCCACTTTTTTTGGCGGCCGATAGAGCGCTGCTCGTAACAGAGTCTTACAGGTGCATCTGAAAAACCTCCGGCATAGCCGGAGGTTTTTATTATTGGTATATTCAAAATTATCTATTCTCTTTCGCGGAAAACCTCTCTTGCGATTTCTAAGGCATCAGTTATTTTTACAATCCCGGCAGTCAGTACCAGTTGCATTAAAATCTCCCCAATTTCTTGTTTGGTTATTCCTGCGTTCAAAGCAGACCTAATATGCATTTTTAGCACGGAGGAACCTGATGAACCAAGGGAAGCACATGAAGCAATTATTATTGCTTCACGTGTTTTAATATCAAGATTTTTTCGTGTATACAGTTCGCCAAACTCCCATTTTAAAGCCAAGCGTCTAAAGTCAGGTGATACGCTATAAAATGCATTCAAATAAGTGTCAACTGTGATATCCATCCGTTCTTCGTACATTTTTTTAGCATCTTCAAAATATTGCCCTTCATTATTTCTTAACATAACATCGTTCTCCTGCTCTGATTATCAGCAACTAAGGCCAGAATGAAATTAGCATCTTTCATTGCATTAAACATATACATCTCTACCAATAAATTCAATGATAACACCTATGGACACTCTACTTATCTTTAATGCCTTAATCTGAGCGCGTAGCGGCTAATGTACCTTATATCCAGCATCAGGATAATGACTCAGCAGAGTTTTCCTGACACCCTTAAACTTCAATAAAGTAATAAATAAAATGTCGCTAGAAAATATTTAATTCAATCCCCGTAAATTAAATATAAATAATGGCATTATTGAGGCAACGTATCTTACTTTCTCCATTTCGAACCACTCTAACACATGGCTCCGATTTATATTATATCTACCGTCCATATGAATCATCATCAACAAGTGGCCAGGCCCAAGGAGCACAAACAGCACTCAGTTATAACGTTAAATATCTCAGTGATGTTTATATGGTGCATGCCAGCATCAGTAATCCCTAATGAAATCAACATTATCCCATGGGCTGAGCATGAAGAATTGAATGATTTTTTAGAAGTAACATCTGTGTCATGGATAAACACGCCCTCCCCACTTTGGACGAAAAATAAACCATCTATTGAATAATTATATTTGTCGGCAGATAACTGTCATTACGACCCAGCTCTTACGGTTTATAGAATTGAATTCGAGTTCTTACCATTATGATTGTAGAAGAAGCAACCACCGCTGAAAGTCGCCATTTGCGGCTTCCTGACACCTTTTTCATTATCAAGCTAAGCTGTGCTTAACTCCATCGTATTGCAGCACTTCAAATACGCTATATTGGTCCTCTGAGCAGGGCTTTTACGTAATAATTATATGTGTGTAAAACAAACTATGCGTCTTGCAACGTTCCTTAAAGTTGGCCCGCAGGGAAACTCCGGACTGCCCCCCTTACCTTATTCGCCCCCCTCATACCAGGGGTGTTAGCCAGCCAGACCCGGCATGATCACTGGCCCCCAGTCATCTATGATCCGGGGGATGTCACCGGGTCTGATGGGGCACTGGTAACCGCTAATAGGGGTCAGGTCAGGCACTTTTACCGGGACCATCTGTAACGTGGATGCCGAAACCTACTCCCTGTGGTTAAATGCGACAACTTTTTATAGCGGCCACAAGACCTTTGATAAACCTAGGGCAATCCATCATTTCCTGGCCCCTGTCCCTGAAACTCTCAACGGTACGAATGGTATTAATGCCCTAATAATGGCTGTCTGAAATCAGCCGGTTCCCCAACAAGCCTTTTTCCTGACGAACTCCTGCATTCATATATTACCCCGCCTTTATTTAATTATATAACTGGTCATCCGATATGCATTTATAAATCACAAGGAATCAGTTGAAAGAAAACTTAAATACATTCTCATAGTTATCCATTCCCATGTATAATGTAGTTAAAGACCTTTCATGAGAAGAAAGCAAGCTGGCAGAATATTTTTAATTACCTGTCAGCTTTTTTGGAGCGAGCAACCCCAGAAGAATTATTAATTCCTCTTTAATTTAGGATTGTTGCATTAGCCTGAAATTGTACTTCTGGCTGGATTATTTTCAATTTTATCTGCTGATTTGACACGCATGACCAGCGGTGAAAATATGGTGAGGATAATCAGCAACCCCAGAGGGAAAACGAACAGGTTTGAGAGTCCAAACTGATGCACGACAAAGGAAAGGATTGCCGGAGATACCAGCATACCGGTATATCCGATGCCATTTACAATGCCGATGTTGCGTCCCGCATTTGCAGGGTCTTTGCGCCCCGCGTTGGAAAGCATTAATGGTGCAATACAGGACAGCCCCAGGCCGAATAATGAATACCCGATGATCGCAAAGAAACTCTGTGAAGCAAATGAAACTAACATGAGTCCCGATACAGAGAATATGCCACAAAGGAATACAACTTTGATCGCACCAATCTTCTCAGCGATAAAGTCTCCAAAAATACGACCAACAAACTGTGCACCGATGAAGAGGCTGATGGCAAATCCAGCCGTTGAAACACTGGTATCCACTTCACGTCGCAGATACTCCTGCCCCCAGTCACTGATGGCATTTTCACCAATCATTGAGCAGAGTAAAAGCAGTCCAAAGCCAGTCATCAGTATAATGATTGCAGTATTGGACGATGAGTTGCTACTGATATTTTTAGCTGTTATGGGTTTAGGTGCCTCATCGACCAGCATCTCTGATTTATCAAGCAGGAAGCGCGAGATGAAAATACTGATTGCCAGCAAGATCACGCCACATACGGTGAAAGAAACAGTCGCGCTCTGAGGATATAAACCCACGAGATAACTCCCCAGCATGCCAAACAGGAAACCACCAAGAGAGTAACTGGCGTGGAAGGCCGACATTATAGAACGCTGATAAAACCGCTCTACCTGAACACCATGCGCGTTGAGCGCCGTGTCTGTCGCGCCACGCAGTAAACCAAGCGAAATACAAATCGCAAACGCGAACCAGTAATGAGTGACATATGCGAGAGCTATCATCGATACAGGGTAAAGAACAACAGTGAACGTAACAACTTTTTTTGGCCCGAAAATATCAATAAATTTCCCGATCGCAATGGAGCCGACAGCAGCGCCAACGCCGATACCAAGTGCGATCATGCCAAAATCTACATCTCCCTGTGCGCCGTCAAGTCCCATACTGCTTCGAAAAGCCGATACACTCGTCGACCAGATATACATCATCGCGCCGATTAACATAAAACCTGTAAACGTTGCCATACGGGCATTGCGTACCCGTGGCGTGACAAGAGAATTATCACGACTCATGTTGTCTTTCCTCGTTCTGTTAGCTGATGCTTAATATTCAGAACTGTTCTGCCACCCGTAGCGCATTAGCGGCTATTGTGAGAGCAGGATTCAGTGCTGCAGATGATACGAATGTTGAACTGTCGACAATCCACACATTATCTAAATCATGAATTTTGCAGTTCACATCAACAACGCTTTTATTTTTGTCTGTACCCATTACCGCTGTTCCGCACATATGAGAATTAGTAGCAATACCCATTCGTTCGGTTAGTACAATCGGATATCCCGCACGCTTCAGCACTTGCTTAGTTTTGGCAACAAGTTCCTTGTGCGTTTTCAGGTTATTTGGAGTCCAGTGGATTTTTATTGCATCCTTTTCTTTATCGTAAATAACGCGGTTTTCCTGCGTGGGTAAGTCTTCTGACGTAATATAAAGATCTACGCTATGGTCAGTGAGATATTTGGCAACGAAACCTGGGACCCATTTTTTCATACCAGTAATCATCGGTTTTCTGATCTTCCCCAGCATCTGCACATTTCCCAGAGGAAACTCATTATTTTCAGACTTCAGATACCAGTCATTAAAAGCAACTGTCTTCTGGAACTTAACTTCATTGCGTTTTAATGGATTCACCGCAATCATGAAAGTACTGTTATGGACCATATAATTACGGCCCAGTTGATCAGAGCTGTTTCCCAGTCCGGCTGGGTGAGAATCGTTTGCTGATTTGAGCAGCAGAGCTGATGTATTTACCGCACCACAGGCCAGAACAAAACGCTTCGCTTTAATGCGCACAGTTCTGCCGTTACGAGAACCTGTTGCTTCTACAACATTTTTACCCGCATCGTCCGTGATGAGCCGATCAATACGGGTTTTAACCAATAAACGGACACTACCCGCATTCATCGCCGGGCGTAATGCACTAACCTCTGCATCGTTTTTTGCATCGATCATGCACGGATATCCGTCGCAGGTAGAGCACAGTACGCATGGGCGTCCATCACCATAATCAACCGCAGCTGGCATTGAGAAAGGCTTAAGCCCCTGTCTTTGCATGCTCTTCACAAGGCCATGCAAGGCCGGATCGTGCTTCAGACCCTTCCAGCAATAATCGCGTGAACGCCAGGGCTCTACTGGATCTGAGCCTGCATCGCCATGAACCTTGAACAGCTCCTCCGCCTGGCAGTAATAAGGTTCCAGTTCTGAGTAACTGACCGGCCATTTTGGTGACACGCCTTCACGGTGTACCAGTTCCTGGAAATCTTCTTCCCGCCAGCGCGGCAGCATCGCACCATAGAATTTGGTGTTACCCCCTACATAATAGAACACACCTGGCTTAAAGGAGTTGTAGTCCCGGTCGAACCACGATTCGGCGTTACGATACTTCCCGTCGCCAAATACAGCATTAAAATTCCAGTTATCATTTTCGCGCGGCAGGAAATCTCCACGTTCAATGATAACCACCTTCAGGCCTTTATCCTTAATACCGTGGGCAAACGTCGAGCCCCCCATTCCAGACCCAATTATGACGACATCACACTCAAGATTGCCTGCCGAATCGGGTTCGACAGTTTCAATAATGCGCCGGTTACCCGGCGCAGATTTATCAATCTCTTGTGAAGAGATTTTAATGGTGTTCATGTATGACCCTTACAGATGTTGCTCTGACTGGCGCAGAACCTTGTACTCATCCTGACGTTCATCAGTGATATATTCCGGGATTGGGAAGTCCCACCACCCTGGTACAAATGGGCCTGCAGCATCGCGGTCTGTCGGCACTTCAATCAGAACCGGCTCGTTGCAGTCCAGTGCCTGTTGCAGGATTGGCTCAAGATCTTCAGGACGTTCAACGCGCCATGACCTGAGGCCAAACGACTCGCCCATTGCTTTATAGTCTGGCGAGTAGGGTTCTCCATCCGGCGTAGTGAATTCTGTGCCGATATGACGACTGGTCTGTTTGCGCTGACCGCCACGAATCGACATGTAACCTGCGTTGTTCTGGATAAGGAACACAACCGGAATGCCGTTCGTTTTACAGATAGCAATTTCCTGAGAAGTCATCAGGAAATCACCGTCACCCAGAATGCAAACCACAGGCTGATTCGGTGCCGCCAGCTTGGCACCAATAGCCGCCGGGACAGCCCAACCCATTGATGAGAAACCACCTGAGGTCAGGTGCGTACGCGGTTGATAGACAGGGAAGGTCTGTTTAACAGCCCCCTGCGTGTTTCCTGAGCCAACGACCACGATAGTGTCGCGCGGGAAGACTTTACGAAGTGCACCTAGCGGGCGTTGTGACGTGAACGGGAAGCGTTCTGAATCCCGGCGCTTAGCCAGCTTGGTTTCCCATTCATCCTGAAGCTGCTTTAATACCTGCATGTATTCAGGACGATCGGCTTTTTCTCCATCCAGCTCTTTAATGATGTGAGCCAGCGCATGACGTGCATCAGAAACGATGCCAACGGTTACCGGGTAGTTTTTACCGATTTCATGCGGATCGATATCAATGTGGATCAGGCGTGATGGCGGAATTGAGAACGTTACGCCTTTCGCATAGCTTGATGATGACCAGTCAGTGAAGCGGCAGCCTACTGCAATAATCACATCAGCATTTGCCGCAATCGAGTTACCACAAGTGGTACCCGTCTGGCCTACACTACCAGCAAACAGCGGATGATCTTCCGGGAATCCACTTTTACCGTTCCAGGTCGTTACCACGGGGAGTTGCAACGCTTCCGCCAGTGCCAAAACTTCTTTCCAGGCTTCACCCGTGATAACACCACCACCAATAACCATGCCCGGGCGCCGCGCTTCTTTCAGAAGGGACACGGCTGCACTAATGGCTTCCGGATCCGGGAACACACGGCCTACAGGCAGACGCTCTTCAATGGCGTGGAGTTCAACTTCTGCTGCTTCAGCCTGGACGTCCATTGGGATCTCAATGTGTACAGGGCCCGGGCGGCCGGTTGCCATCGAACTCCATGCGCGATGCATAATGAACGGCATTTCTTCTACTCGGGTGGCAACCCAGTGACGCTTGCTGACGGCCTCGGCAATCTTAGGGAAGTCGTTGTCAGTGTAGCGCTCCAGCTCCTGAAGCAGGCCATGTCCACGCATGTGTGTTGGCGGACCACCGGTGATCAGCATGACACTGGTCGAGTCAGTGAATGCAGTTGCCATACCGATGACGGTATTACTCGCCCCCGCTCCGATGGAAGTCACAGCGACCATTGGCTTTCCTGAAACGCGGTAATAACCATCTGCAAGGTGCACTGCGCTCTGCTCGTGGAAAACCTGAATGAATTTCAGCTTCGATTCTTCTTCCAGAAAGGCGTCTGTCAGTGTCCAGATACCATGACCCGGAATACCGGCGACATATTCAACGCCATAATTTTTCAGCGTCTGAGCCACCACCTGACTACCCGTTAATTTTGTCATTACTTAATCCTTTATTTACTGAGTTGAGCCTGGCGACATGCCCATGCCAGGCCCTGCTTGGTTAATTTGCGGATATTTGGATCCTGGAGGTTGCTGGTATCATGACCAATCGAATGGTAGAAAACGCGACCTTCACCCCAGTTGCGGACCCAGGCAACCGGGCTTTTCTGCCCCTTCAGCCACGGCATTGGATTGCCGTCAAAAGTTGTTTCCGCCAGAACGTTGATACCCGGAGAAGTCTCCATATAGTACTGCTCAGAAGCGACCGGGAAATCGTTCACACCGGCGCTTACAGGGTGATTTTTATCCGTAATATTGACCGTATAGGGATGAGGGAAACCTTCACCTGTGGGATGCTCAAGGAATGAACCACCAAGCAACATATGGTAACGAAGGCTTGAACGGAAAGCAGCGCCAGCTCCGTGCCAGCCTGCCAGCCCCGTACCTGATTCGACTGCTTCGAGAAGGTGCTGTTCCTGAGAGGCTGTAAGCGTTTCGGTTGTTACGGCATTGTTCCAGCCAATCACGATAAGATCATAAGCTTTCAGGTCGCGATCCAGTGTAAAAATGTCCGTACTCTCTTCTACATCGAAAGAAAGTTCTTCGTACAAACCTCTGGACCAGGCGGCGATTTCATAGGGAAAGTGGCCTGGCCAGCCACCATACAGGTACAATACTTTTGGCATATTTCCATCCTTCTCCGCTAAATTTTGCCATTTGGTTATTCGTATAACCTGTTATAAAGGTAATTGCAGGGTTGTTATGATGTCAACGTAGTGTTAACCAAACAGACATAGTGTTTTCATATGATGTGAAGCAGCTCACTTTGCCAGCAGAGTCATAGCCAGGAAAATGTTAATCAGATCACTTATTATATTTTCACATGACACGGGAGAAGCAGGAATCAGATGGTCTCAATGAAAGATGTCGCAAGGGAAGCCGGTGTATCACAGCCTGCTGTATCCTATGCCTATAATGGGTCACCTAAAATTTCAAAAGGGATGCGGGAACATGTCTTTGCCGTAGCGCAGCGTCTTGGCTATGCCGGGCCCGATGCACGTGGCAGAAGTCTCCGGTCTGGCCGGGTTGGCGCAATTGGACTGATAGTGATGGATCACCTGTCATATGCATTTGGTGACCCATGGGTGATGTCGCTCCTGAAGGGGATCAGCAGCGTGAATGAACTTTCAAACGTTGCCCTGACGCTTATTCCCATGAATAACCAGTCCATACGTCAGGATGATAATTCACCGGCAGTCATGCCAATGCGAGGCCTGATTGACGGATTACTCGTCTCGACATTACCGGACGATCACCCGGCTATTCAGACTATCGTTCAGCAACAAATCCCGGTAGTCATCATCGATTCTCCATCTATCCCCGACGTCAGCTATGTGGGTATCGACGACAAAGAAGCGGCAAAGGCGCAAATCAACCATCTGATTTCACTGGGCCATACTCACATCGGCATTCTTGTCGAGCGCCTGATACCCGATGGTTTTAAAGGGGTTGTCACTCAGGACCGTATTCAACGCTCGAATGAGATGATTGCCCGCAAAAGAGTGCTGGGTTACATCGAGGCTGCAAGTCAGGCCGGAATCGATACAGACTCCCTGACGATTTATGAAGCGGGGGGATTTGATCGCGCAGCGGGCGAGAAGGCCAGCGACCATCTGCTGGATGACCCTTCAATCACAGGCGTGGTGGCGACCTCCGCTGTAATGGCCCTTTCATGCATATCCGTCGCCAGAAAAAGGTCCTTCACCATACCAAAACAGCTTTCCGTGGTGGGATTTGATGATGTGCCGGAAGCGCGGGAGTTCTCACTGACCACTATCAGGCAGCCTACTTCTGAGAAAGGAATTTATGCTGCGAGATTACTCATGGAACACATCGAATCAGGAGGTAGTGCCAGAGCAGAAAAAAAAATTTTCCCGACCGAACTGATTGTGCGCAGCTCAACGGCAGCTCCAGGTTCGAGGGTGTCTAAAGTCAGATAGTTGTTTCATTTTTGTTACACACTTGCGTCACTGTGCGTCTGAATTTATTTTGTTTGAGAAATTTATTTTGTGTTTTTGTCACTCTATTTTTGACCAGGTAACGAGTCACGCTCATGCATGAGTAAAACAATTTATGAGGTTAAAAATGGCTGAATGGATCAAAAGCGCTGCTAATCGCGAAAAGGTACTGACTGAAAATAACCAACTGAAAGATAACGTTTCAGGCATTCTTCTTGATATTGAAAAGCGTGGTGATAAAGCGGTGCGTGAATTGTCTCAGCGCTTTGACAACTGGGATCGCGATGATTTTCGTCTCACCCCTGCCGAAATTGAAAAATGCGTGAGCACTCTGACAGAAACTGAGTACAACGACATTCAGTTTGCTCAGGCTCAGGTGCGTAAATTTGCGGATGCTCAGCGTTCAACAATGCTGGATCTGGAAGTTGAAACATTGCCCGGCATCATTCTTGGGCACAGACATATCCCGGTATCCGCTGCAGGCTGCTATGTACCTGGCGGGAAATACCCACTGCTTGCTTCAGCACACATGTCCATTGTAACGGCCAAATCGGCGAATGTACGTCGCATTGCGACTGCTGCACCTCCTTACAAGCAGGCGCTTGCCCCATACATCATTGCCGCTCAGCATCTGGGTGGAGCTGACGAGATTTATGCTCTCGGGGGCATTCAGGCAGTTGCCGCGATGGCGCTGGGAACGGAGTCAATTGCTCCGGTAGACATTATCGTCGGTCCTGGCAATGCCTACGTTGCAGAAGCAAAGCGTCAGCTCTTCGGAAAAGTGGGCATCGACCTGTTTGCAGGTCCAACTGAAACCCTGCTGATTGCTGATGAAACGGTTGATGGGGAAATGTGTGCAACTGATCTTCTTGGTCAGGCTGAACACGGACCAGACTCACCCGCAGTGATGATCACCAATTCCCGCCATCTCGCAGAAGAAACGCTGAAGCAGATTGAACGCATTCTGGACATTTTGCCAACGGCAGAGATTGCGCGTCAGGCGTGGGAGAACCACGGAGAGATTATCCTGTGTGAAGATCATACAGAGATGGCGCGCATGTCAGATTTTTATGCCTCTGAGCACGTGCAGATCATGACGACTGATGATAACTATTTCCTACAAAACCTTCAAAACTTCGGTGCTTTATTTATCGGCCCTCGGACTAACGTGGCATATGGAGATAAAGTTATCGGTACTAACCATACTCTGCCTACCAATAAAGCTGCCCGCTACACCGGTGGCCTGTGGGTTGGTAAGTTCCTGAAGACTTGTACTTACCAGAAAGTGCTGACCGATGAAGCATCAGCGATGATTGGGGCACACTGCTCGCGTCTGTGTCTGATGGAAGGGTTTACAGGCCATGCAGAACAAGCGAATCTGAGGGTACGTCGCTATGGTCATCAGGATGTGCCTTATGGCGGAGCGGCCAGGTAACCGGATGTAGTCTTCACCCTAGTAAATGCTTTTGTGTATTCGTAATGTGTTGTTGTGTCTTTGCTACCGAGTAGTTCATTGGTTTCACTTGTGAGCGGGCAGGAAGCCCTGCTCACTTTTTAGCCTGAACCTCCCCATAATATTCCCGCTCCGTCATTATCAAGATAATTAAGTATTTCCTCAGGAACCCCTTTAAGATCAGTCAGAATCGTCGCTGATTTGATAAGAGACCTGGTAATTTTGCTGTCCCCCGAATACTGAAGAGAAACACGGGATGAAAAAGGCTGCCTGAATGACGTGGACGCAATCCCCGTAATAATGCCATGCAGATATCTTACCGGCCTTCTGTACTGTGGCGTGAGAATAGTGAACGTCATTTCATTGTTTTGCTTTTGCTCACTATCTATCATAAATATTCGATCACCCAGCATAAAACAGAACCCATTGTAGCGAAAGACATAACCCGTTTTCCCGGGGTGCCCCATTAGAGGAAATCGCTCTATCGTGGAATATTCTACTACATTGTCCCTTTCGTAAATCACTGTTACTGAGCGGAGAACTTTTCCTTTATAAATTGATGAATAATGGTAGCGATGGTAAACTCCCAAATAGTCACTGAGATTATTCGAAGTTAAATTCGCCAGAGAAATAAAATAATTAAAGTTAACAGATCCAAGAAGTGCATTTCGCGCATCTGCATCATTGGACTGAAAAAGCGCTTTAAATTTAGGTGGAGAAAGATACAGGTCTTCAGGACCAAGATTGAAATACCGGGAAACTTTGTTCAACGTGTTCCTCGAAGGTAAGTGATGCCCGGCGAGATATTTATTAAACTGTTGTCGGTTGATATCAGTCTTACGACACATGTCAGCGATTGAGTTGCATGAAGAAAGCAGCAGCCTTAGATTATTCTGAATATTGTTTTTTATCTCTTCAACCATAAAATATTCCCCCTAATTCCAGAGCATGCTACCATGTGATCGCTTACGTGTCATAGATGTCTTGTAATGACGAGTTTCCATTACTCTCAGCGCTAACGGTACCACTCGCCAGGTTTTTACGTAAGAGTAGAGTCATATCCGTCCCACCAGACATGTAAGTTAGCCCCCCATCTAAGTTCTATAAATGGATAACCCCGCAGGTTGGCATACCTAGCTCCGTACGGTTTATGCCCATGACTTTCAACTTCTACTAATGGTAGAACCATCTTCACGACCAGATAACAACGTTGTTGCACAACTGTCCCGTGAACTTAATCTTAACGATAACCTGTTGTTCAACAGGTGCCATCTTTACCGTAAAGGCCTGTTGCTTCCACAAAACGGTGACCCAGTACAGCTTCCCATCATGCTGTCGCCGGAACCGGCTGAAGTGTCCCCGTTCCGGCCTGCTGTTTGGCAGTCTCTATTCGGTTATCGTCATTACAAGTATTCACTACAGCTTCCACGTCATCGAAGCCGGTTGCTGGGCAACCCGTCTATCGGGGTCAGCTTCCTGCTGCCGATTTAGTCCATGGTCAACGTCGCCCAGGGCGGCGCCTGTCTGAGGGTATGGTTTAAAACCAAAGACGTAGAAATCAAAGTCATTGCGCTGCCCTCGGCGTTTTCTGGTATGCCGGGCATCACCGAAGTGGCGATTTTTGGTATCAACTTACGTTTCATGAAGCCATTTATCGCGGTGCTGTACGGCGGCACGGCGGGCGGCGCGTGGGTAGTGTCACTGCACGCCTACATGACCGCTGTCGACCTGATGGCTATTCCCGGCATTGCTGACCGCTCGCTGCTGAACGACATTATCGGAATGGTCATCGCCTTTGGCGTCGCTTTCGTCGTCTCCCTAGTACTGAAATACAAAACGGACGCTGAATAATGTCACTTCCATTACGTCTTCCTGCGATTTTGCAGGCCGTCATGCCGTGCCTGCCGAGCGCGCTGGCCGATAGCCGCTATCCCCGCTGGCGCCATGCTCAGGTTACCGGGCGGATGAACGACTCCAACGGTTTGGTCGATTTCACGGGGCGCTATCACCTGTTCTATCAGTGGAGCCCGCTCGCCTGCGATCATAAGTTCAAATGCTGGGCGCACTGGAGTTCAGATGACCTGCTGCACTGGCAGAATGTACCCATTGCGCTGATGCCCACCGCAACGGCTGATAGTCCGGTAGCGCAGTGGATAACAACCTGTTCCCGACAACGTTAAGTTTGGCCAATGGAGGCCGAAGCGCGTGGCAGTTTTGGCGACGGAAAACGCCGACGGTATCTTCCGCAAAATCGGTCCGGTCCTGCCGCTGTCGGAGTGCTATACCGACCACCTGCGCGACCCGAAAGTCTGACTGCATGAAGACCTCTGGTACATGGTGCTGCTGTTCAGCTCCCCGGACCGTCATCACTGGAGCAATGAAGGCAAAATCGCCGGCTATGCATCAACGACCTAGGCGACACGGGCTATATGTGGGAGTGTCCGGTTCTGTTTCCGCTCGGCTGACAGCATATTCTGATATGCTGTCAGCCGGGGATAGCCCGGGAGAAAGAGCGCTACCTCAACATCTATACGGCGGTGTGGATCGCCGGTGATGTCGACTACGTCGACGCCTCTTTCACGCAGGTGAACTGCACGAACTGGACGCCGGATGCATTCTGCTACTGGCAGCTGCGAACATGCGTGGTAGAATAAGCGTCTTGTTTTCAGGCTCATGGCGTCGTAATAAAAACCAAACGCGTAACCTTAAAGACATCGCCGAACTGGTGGGCGTTTCCAAAGCTACCGCCAGCCTGGTGCTGAACTGTCGTGGCAAGGAGCAACTCGCTGCGCAACAACCCCAGGCACACCATCGGCCTTGTGGTGCCTGAGATCACCAACTACGGCTTTGTGGTCTGTCCCAGCTTGAGATGCTGTGCCGCGACGCGGGCGTCCAACTGCTGATCTCATGTACCGGCGCCCCCCCCGGTCAGGAGAGCATGGTGGTGAAAAACATGATTGCCCGCCAGTTCGACGGGCTGATCGTCGCCTCCTGTATGCACAACAATGCCGACTACCTGAAGCTTAACGAACAGCTGCCAGTCGTACGGTTTAACCACTGTCTTTATGAAAGCGCTCTGCCTGGTGATGACCGATTCAATTCCCCCGACGGTGGAGCTGATTTCCCGCATCGCGACGAATTCTGGTTTTTAGGCGGTCAGCCGCGTCTGTCGCCCTCCCGCGATCGCATGGCTGGGTTTATGCAGGTCTGGCCTAGGCTGGTACTGAACTGCGCCCGGAATAGGTGATCAACGGCATCGACCATCCCAGCTCCGGCTATGAGATGTTCGCCACCCTCCGCGCGCGTCTGGGTCGGCCCCCAAAGGCGCTGTTTACCGCCGCCTGCGGTCTGCTGGAAGGAATTCTGCGCTATATGAGATGAGCCAAAACACCAGTTGCTCGATTCTGATATCCAACCTTGCGAGCTTTGAGGATCTCTAGGATTTGCCGTCGCTGCGTATTGATGCCGTAAATCAGGACAATCGCCAGTTGGCCTGGCACTGCTACGATCTGATAAGCCAGTTGATAGATGGTAGTGCGCCTGAGCCACTACAGCGCTACCTTCCTGCGTCCCTGCATATCCGCTATCAATGATTTAGTCATTGAAGCAGCTCTATTTGAAGATGGTGGTTTCCAGTAGGTTGCAGCTAAATCAATTATAGTTAATGCAACAGTTGATGCTCACAGATAGAATGTGTTCGATTTTGTAAGATCAAACTGACGACGGACGCTATGAGATCTTAAACGAAGGTATGAGTGATGTCATGGACTAAATCTTGTTGTATGACCACCAACGGCGTCATCAGCCACAGGGAAATATTAGCCCGGAAGAATATGAACACAACTTAAAGGAATGAGCGTCTAAAGGTGTCTGTTTTTAGTGAACAGTTACATTATATAGAGCTGTTCGCGAATATAATCGTTAAGAAGTCTTAGAACTTTAGTGTAGATAACCCTTAGATTGCGTATGGAATTCGTTAATATCAGCGGTGGTTTTATGTCCAAATTGGTTATTACACTGCAATCCAAAAGTCATTTTTAATAAAACTAACTTCATCACCAACACATACGCCAAGACGGTAATTTTGATGAATTCGTATCACAATAACAAGGCAAAAATAAAAGTCAAAAACTCTTTTACTTATATGTAAGATACATATAACGCTTTCTCTCATCATATAAATGACATCTTTTCACTAAGCATCCCCTTCAAATAATGGGGTATCTTAGTCTTTTCATGAATAGGCTTTTCATTTCCCTTGGAATACTTACTCACAACATTAACAATTATAAACCCTTACTGTTTACAGAACTTCTCGGTTCTGTAAACGAGTAAGGATTACTTATCTATTTCTGTAATAACAGACCACGGATAGTGTACGAAAGAAAACCGGACAATAAAACAAGTCCCATTACAAAAATAAAGCCATTCATCAATGAACTATGATGTGAAATGTATCCAATAATTGCCGGCCCTGCCAGAATACCAATATAACCAAGTGTTGTGACCGCCGGGACAGCGACCATCTGCGGCATAGCATCCTGTTTCCCTACAAGGGAAAACATAATAGGAACGATATTTGAACAACCAAGGCCAATAAATAAATATCCGAGAAGTATAACCGATAGTTGGGTACCCCAAATTACAGCGGAAAAACCAAGAAGTGCCAGCACGCTACCTGTCAGTACGATACGTAGTGCGCCAAAGCGCCCGACTATATAGTCGCCAGTGAGACGGCCTGCAGTCATTGCTGTAGAGAAGAAAACAAACCCAAGCCCCCCCATACTCTCTGCAATGTCACGGCTATCAATTAGATAAACCGCACTCCAGTCCAGAACAGTACCTTCGGCCATGAAAATAATGAAACAGATTAGGCCCAGCGTCAGAACGATACCTTTTGGAAAGGCGAAAGCGGGCCCTTCAGATGGATTAGCGTAGGGAAGCAAATGTCTGAAGCTCAAAAATAACAAAACAACAATCATAATAATCACAATCAGTGCAGCCTGAAGTACACTGAGCCCACCGGATAGCATTCCCGTCATGATCCCAGCACCTGCGATCCCTCCAACACTGAACATGCCATGAAACCCTGACATCAGCGGCTTATTTGCTTTCTGTTCCACGAGAATGGCCTGGACATTCATAGCGCAATCCGTTGTGCCGACACCAATACCGAATGTAAATAAAAAGATTCCGAGCAAGATTGCATTATTGATAACAGCGAGTAAAGGTAGCGTCGCAACCATAATAAATATAGAGACAGTAATAATTCGCCTGCAGCCATGACGTGAGGTTAATGCACCTGTCAAAGGCATCGCAGCCATGGCACCAAATCCGAGGCATAATAATAATGTTCCCAGTACACCATCGTTTACTTCCGTATTTAATTTAGCAAACGGTACGATCACTGCCCATGCGGCCGTAGCCATACCAGCAACAAAGAAAATTATTCGCGTAGAAATTCTTTCATTCATTACAGAAACTCATCAATTGAAATACAATAATGTATTGGTTTAAAATTTAAACATGCCAGCCAGATAACGTATCTGGCTGGTTATTATCAGACGTTCTTAGCCCCGGTCAGTGGAATGTCTTTTTTCGACATTGCCTTTTTACTTGTTTCATCGTCTGCCTCCCCTCTTAGACCAAAGAGATATGTCAATATTGCAGATAGACCCAATGCAGTAAATGCGCCGCAGATAAAATAAAGAGAAGGTTGTTCCGCCGGAATAGAGAAAATATTATGGAACACCATTGACATCATTTTAACTCCCAGATAGCCGTTGATAGCGCCACCAACACCGCCAGCAATCATGTAAATAGGGATGAGTCGTTTGAAACGTAATACCAGTCCGTACAATACCGGTTCTGTAACACCGGCCAGAATCGCAGTTAATGCGGCTGAGCCTGCGACGGCCTTGAGTTCCGGATTTCTTCTGGCTTTGAGCCATACACCAATGGCGACCCCCATTAAGGCATACACAGAGACGGCTTCCCCCGTACCACCTATAGGATCTCCTCCTGCCCGGATATTTTCTATCTCCAGAGGCGCAAGACCCCAATGAAGCCCTAAGGAAACAAGAAACTGCCAGGTCGAACCCAAGAACGCACCGGACAATGTACCACTTAGGTTCATAACGTACATCACACCACCGGCAATAAGGCGTCCGACTGTTGTTGCAAATGGACCAAAGACCAGCACGGTCGCGGTTACCATCACAGATAAACTGATCATCGGCACCAGAAAAAGCTGAAGATCTTTGTGAATCGTTCGTTTCAGGAAACGTTCAAGATAGTAGTAGACACCAATACTTAGAAAAACAGGGAAGACGTTGTAGCTATAGTCAATTCCAACCAACGGAAGGAAATAGATATGTTGAGCAACTCCTGTAGAAAAGATACCAGTGAATGTAGGTTCAAGCAAAGCAGCGCCAATCGCACCTGAAACATACGGATTTATACCCAACTTATTTGCCATAGTAATACTAAGAAAAATTGGCAGAAAATAAAATAACGAGTTTGCCGAAGCAAATATAACTTTATATAAATTATCAGATTCAGTCATTACGCCAAGGAGAACAAGTACGGTTAAGGTAGCTTTGATCATACCAGCACCTGCAAGCACCGATACCAATGGAGTAAAACTCCCTGAGATCAGGTCGAACGTTCGGTTCAGCAATATATTCTTTTCATCTGCATTTTTCTCTGCATACGCAGACTCTGCTACATGACTATTCCCAATCAGCGGTAACATATCTTTGTAAACCTGTTCCACTTCACTTCCAATAACAATCTGATACTGGCCAGATGTACGCAGTGCTGTCATTACACCTTTCAGTTTTTTAATTTCATCAGTTTTTGCCTTGTCATAATCGTGTAATGTTATCCTTAACCGGGTCGCACAATGTACGAGATTACTGATATTCCCCCCGCCACCAACTAACTCAATAAGACTATGCGCGAGTTCATTATATTTCATATGCAATATTCTCAGTAGGATTTCTACTTATGTAATGGCCGCCGGCCCCGGCAGCAAATGTAAGGCTGCAGGTACCCTGCAGCCGTTTGGCTTAAATTAAATTTCGGCCATTCGTTTCGATGACTTTTTGATACCAATAGAAACTGTCTTTGCGATATCGGTTAAGCGTTTTCTGACTATCATCGTCGCGGTCTACATAGACAAACCCGTATCGTTTTTGATAACCATTTAGCCAGCTCAAAAGATCAATAAAGCTCCAGGTGCAGTAGCCAAGCACGGAAACTCCGTCGCTGATAGCATCGCGTATTGCATTTATATGACATGAGATATATTGAATCCGGTAGCCATCATGAATTTCATTGTCTTCTGTCAGCGTGTCATACTCGCCCAGACCGTTTTCTGTAATGAGTACAGGTAAGTCATAGCGGCTGGAGACTCTGCGCAAGGCGATACGTAGCCCCGTAGGATCGATATCCCAATCCCAGTTTGTTTTTTCGACAAAACGGTTATTGACGTATTTAAAAAGTCCAGGCTCGCCGGAATGCTGCGTGGTACCTTTTACCCCTGTGGTATTCATGACCTGCTGACCAACACCGCCTTCAAGGGGGTTATTTGCGCATGTCATGGACCGATAATAATTAATCCCCATAAAATCAGGACGTCCCGCCTTGAACAAGGCGACATCAGCAGGCTCATACTCTGGTACAACATCGTTATCAAGCATCCATTTCCAGACGATTTTCGGATAGTGCCCCAATGCGTAGACATCCATCCAAAGATATGACTTAAACTCTTCCGCATTTTCTGCAGCCAGAACATTGAGCGGATCGCTGTCCAGAGAGTACGCCGGGCTGTAGGCGAAACTTGGTCCAATTAACCCAGCAATCCTCAGTTCGCGGAAGAGTTTAATCGCAGCTGCATTAGCAAGTGATGCATGGTGATTTGCCTGTAACATACGACGGACACTTTTCACAGCTGGGGGATGTAATGCTGTTTTGTACCCAAAGGGAATGAAGATATTTTGTTCATTCATGGTTACCCAGTACTTGACCTTACCGTTGTACCGTTCAAACAAGAATCTAGCGTAATCAACAAAATGAGTTATGCATTTTCTTGATTCCCATCCAAGGTATTCATCTTGTAATTTTTGAGGTAAGTCCCAATGATAAAGAGTTAACATTGGTTCAATACCTGAACGGATTAACGCATCAATGAGCTCATCATAAAAAGCAATCCCCTCATCATTAATTTCACCATATCCATTTGGAAATACACGGCTCCATGATACCGAAAAACGATATGTCCTTAGCCCCATCTCTGCCATTAATGCAACATCTTCCTGTACTCGGTGGAAGTGATCAATAGCAACATCACCATTTGTATTTTTAAATGTTCTTCCTTTTTCTTTTACAAAAGTATCCCAGATTGATGCACCTTTCAAAGATGTATCTACACCCCCTTCGATTTGATAGGCTGCGGTGGCTGATCCCCATAAAAAATTATTAGGAAAATCTGATTTAAATTTATGTTCCATTACTGCACCCGCTTGGTTATAAACTTATTTTAAGTTAATAATTTCGGCTAATTCATTTTGTGATAGAAGTCGTTTTTTTTGTTACGGAATAGGTATAATAGTTATATTAATCACAGACAACCTTGATCATGAAATGGAGCTTTAACTCGTAACCAACTGAAATACAACGAAAACCAAGAGGTGTAAAAGTGGTATATCGCGATATTGCTAAAGTGTTAAAAATAAGGATAAACTCGTCGGAATATTCCCTAGGTGACAGGTTGCCACCTGAGAACAAACTGGCTGATTATTATAATATTTCCCGCACTACCTTGCGGAAAGCTATTAATGAACTCCAAAAAGAGGGAATGATTGAGGCACGGCATGGTTCAGGGAATTTTATTATAAAGAAGAACTTCTCTGCGAATGTAACTACACTTAATGGTCTAAGTGAATTGGCAGGTTCAGTTGGAAGTGTGATTCACAGTAAAGTTATCAATTTTGAACTCGAGCTAGCATCAAATGCTTTAGCAAGACACCTGAACATCAAAGCAGGTGACGAAGTTTTTAATATAAAAAGGATACGTTATTTAAACGATAGCCCGATGCAGGTAGAAGAAACATGGATGTCCCTTAATTTATTCCCGACATTAACGATCAACCACATGCGTGGTTCAAAATACCACTTCATTGAGAAAGAATGTAATATCAAAGTAGCCGGTTGTTTTGAAACATTCATGCCATCAATTCCGACAACGGAAATGGCAGCATTGCTAAAAATAAGCGTAAAAGACCCTATCATGAGACTGGAAGCCCAAGCGATCGATCTCGATAACAATCCCTTAGATTATTCAATAATCCACGCAAACATGTATGAGTTTCAAATAAAATATTTCTGGCCGCGTGTCTGAATCAGAATCATACCGATTCCGGAAATACACTTAACGGCCACCTTCCACGCTATGTGTGCTGACATCGTTTAGTCGACATCAGCACACCGTCTTTTCATTATGTGGACAGTGTGTTTTACTTAATTAATTTGGAAACGTTCGGTCTATGGTGATATTCATTATCACATCGCATGCCATACCTAACCAGCAGGTCGCCTCTCTCCATCTCCTAGGCGTACGGTAGTTGTAGATATTCTTGAAAAGAAGGTTTGAGGTTCTCCACGAACTCTCTTTCTCAGCTTTGAGCTTTATTCATTTGCCGCCAGATGGCCTCTGGTTAAATACCGCCCCCAGCTATGAATGGATAAAAATAGTGCTCCATTTCTCGCCCCAAACAGCCAAAGCGCTTGATGCCTTGATTGAGGAAGCAGGAATACATAATTTTGTGAACAGAGAACTTTTGAGCAGAGATGAGATTGAACATTTTGTAAGGCTAATAGTAAAAGCCCCCTTAAAGATCATCTATAAATACCAATAACTTATTTGATATTGCTGAATGATTTAAATCTTTTAGATGGTTAGCAGTCATTTATTCATTTTCAACTATATGCATATAGTACAGCTTAATAATTAAATTTAGTAATGGATTATATTTTAAAATTAGAAACAGACATTTATAAAGTTAACACTTCCGCTCTCAAAAATTAGAGTGTCGGATGACTCAGCCCATGAATAAAAACTCATCCCCCAGGATTCCATTAACAATATCAAAAAAATCAGACTTAGATGGAGTGTTTATATCAATGGCTGCACTTAACCAGTATACAATCAAACCAAAAATACGTCTTAGTTTTATCAATGGAACATTAATTATATTATGTATAGCTAGTGAAAGGTTATTTGACAAGTATAACCCCTTATTCAAACTGTCCACACTCTCTTGTAGTTGAGAATAGAAATAATATCTAAAATCGCCTCTTCGAGCCTCAATGAAATATTCAAAAAAAACCTCCGGGAGCGACTTATCTTTGCGGTCTTGAAACCATTCCCTTGTTTCTTCAAAAAACCCCCTCTCTTGAGTGTAAAACATTTCATATCCTGTCATTAAATAATTAATTTTACAGAAATTAACAAATAAAGAGACCATCATAAGTAGCTGTTTTATTTCACAGTATTTTGCCTCTCTCTTTTCTGCAGGAACTCAGCATCATATAATAACCCTACTGCTATTTTTTGATTTGATTTATTCTCCATATTAACGTTAAGAAAATAGATATTTTATTAACAACTGGTGTGCTTGCCCGCCATTGTCATAAATGCTTCGATTCAACATCAGCACCTTCAATATATATAACCCTCTCGCAGTCTCTATTGTAAATCAAGGCCTCTGCCAGTTGCATACCGAGGTCAATAATTATACAAATAGCAGTAAATTCTGCAATGAAATCCACCTCATACCATTTTTACCTCACAAACAGAGCAGTAGGTTAATGGGGCATGCTTAGCACCCATAGCCCCACTCTACTTCTGAAGTGAAAGCCCCCGGTTGGTTGTGAATTGCCCATATCCGTATAACCCTTAATGTAATTTCAATACCATTCAGTAAAAATAACAATGAAAAGAGTACACAGTCGCTATAAAACATTACTGATTTTTCATGCTGTTAACTTCAATCATATACCACCCATCCATATTAAATACTCACCATATGTACTATTGTACATATAAATATGCCTTTGTACACTTCCGTTTTTGCAGCCAAGAACTATTCTGAAAAACGATCTGCCAAGAGGGCAACAGTATATGTAAATGTAAATGTATATTTACATAAAAATGGCTCATTGAGGATTAAGACATTGAATCGACACTGGTTTAACATATAGCTCTGTGGCCTCATTCTGAATGTAACAGCAAAGCTGTAATGGCCCGCTGTGGGGTGCGAACGAATTCCAGGACCTTCAGTAGTTAATTTTTTCATTCATACGAGGATCGTATCCGGGCCGTCGAACTCTATTACCGGTACGGTAAAAAAGCCACCGCTGTTGTCCGAGAGCTGGGATATCCGTCCCCCAAACCACTGGGCCGTAGGGTTCGGATTTATGAAGAGACTGGCGATTTACCCAGAGATTTAAAGCCAAGAGAACGCTATTTACGCGCAGAAAATTGCTGCTGTTGAGCATTACCTCACGAACGGTGGATACCTGTCGCTCACTCGCTGCGCCATCGGTTACCCCAGTAGCGAGGTTTCTCAAATGCTGGATTCAAGAATTTTACCCAAACAGCCGTCCTCTGGTCATTCGCTCACAGACAAATGCTTCAGTCCGGAAGATAGACCTCAGGCCTTGATCGATCGCCGTCTGACAACTCAAATGGCAGCGCAGTGCTTTGGCATCTCCGACCGTCAGTGTCTACGTCTTCTTTCTCGTTACCGCGAACATGGTCCGCTGGGTATGGCCAGCCGCCGTCGTGGAAAACCAAGTAATAATCAACAGCCATCAGGTCTTGCCCAGTATGCACTCAATATAATCCGCGGGCGCTATACGGACTTCGAACCAACGCTGGCATGTGAAAAACTTCCAAAATGGCATGACGTTTATCTTTCCAAAGGAACAGTCCAGTCGCTTATGGTTAAGCCGGACTCTGAATACCTCGTAAACAACGGACACCAAAAATTCAGCAGCCACGCTATCGCCGGGCCTTTTGTGGTGAACTAATCCAGATTGATGGCTGTGACCACCACTGGTTCGAGAATCGTGCTCCTGCCTGTACTGCATTGGTCTATGTTGACGATGCAACGAGCCGGCTGATACAGCAATCGGAATCAACATTCACCTATTTTGAGGCCACACAAGGCTACCTTGAAAATATGGTAAACCGCTGGCGTTATACAGCGCCAAAGCCAGTGTATTCAGAATATATAACAAAAATTCCACCTGTGGCGATGGCTATACCCAGTACCCCGTTTGGTCGTGCGATACATGAGCTGAATCTTCAGACTATCAGCGCGAATAACTGCTCTGCCAAAGGCCGCGTGGAACATGCTCATCTGGCGCTTCAGGACCGTCTTGTAAAAGACTCCGGCTCAGGGGGGGATTAAGGGCATTTATCGAATGGGCTTTGGCTAATCCGTCTGCCACACAGGAAGAAAAAAAGGGCGACACCCCATTTTTTTGCAAATTTTTCGTCTGTAACAATCTTCTGCTGCTCTGATGATGGTTGATGGTGTGCAATATATTTCACCATCTGCAAATACCTTGTAAATATCATCATCTGATTTTTTGCATGGCAAATACCAAAAGTGCTTATAAAAATAATTGCAGTCACAAAATATAATTAAAACTGAAATTTAAATGAAACATACCCTCCGTAACTTTCGGGTTTCCCTGGTTAACTAGAAAAAAGAAACGTCATGTTTAATAAACTTATATTACCTGTTATGACAGGTGCAGGATTATTTTTAACATCAAATCTCGCTCTTGCCCTGGAGTTAAATTACGAGCACAAATATGAGGATATTTCCAAAGAGCACACGGATGAGATTGAAATTTCTCATGATTTCGAATCAGGTATCGGGATTGGTTCCAAACTTAAATCCCACCCTGTTGAGAAGGCTAACGGCGACGCAGGTAACTTCTTCGACAAAAGAAAACTTAGCGAAAAAGAATTCAAAATTAACTATAACAAGGACATTACCGATCGGTTTAGCATTGAACCGGGCATGTCTTTCACCATTAAAGACGACGAGGAAAAATACAAACCGTCGATTAAATTTAAGTATCGCCTGTTTGATAAAACAAAACTGTCTCTTCGCTACCGTAAAGAAATAAGCGATCGGGATGAAAAACCAACCAAACGCGTTGACCGTATTGAAGGCAAAATATCGCAAAAAATCGGCAAGTTCGACCTGGGCTATACGCTCACCTGGTATCATGGCAATGAGAATTTATATAATAAAAAACACTATAATACCGAGCATGAAGTGGAAGTTGGCTATCAACTTACCAAACATTTCTCACCCTATATTGGGGTAAAAAACGAGGCTGTATCGAAAAGCTCGTCCGAACGGCAGACAGAATATATCGTCGGCATGAACTACAAATTTTAATCATCACCAGGAGCTAAAATGAAAAAGTTACTGACCTTGAATCTGCTGCTGGCGAGCATAACATTCAGCCTGATTCCCGCCTCACACGCCGCATCAACGGATAGCGCTCGCTACACGCTGGAAAAGGTGGTGATGCTTAGCCGGCACGGCGTTCGCCCGCAAACGGATACCGCCAGTCTGGAGGAAGCCACCGGGAAAAAATGGCCTGAATGGAACGTACCGGACGGTTTTTTAACCGGCCACGGCTATGCGGGAATGTTGACGCAGGGCGCTTATCAGCTGGCTGAATGGCAATCTCGCGGCCTGCCGGTCAGCGCTGGCTCGGCCTGCCCGGAATCGGGAAAAGTATGGCTCTGGGCGGCACCGGATCAGCGAACTAAAGCGACCGGCGCGGCGCTGCTTGACGGAATGTTCCCCGGCTGCGGAATGGTCACTCACGCCTCAGCGAATAAGTTCGACCCATTATTTGATACCATTGAAATGGGCATTGCCAAACCGAATGAACAGCTCGTCTATCAGCAGGTAAGAGAAAGAACCGGCTCTTCGCAACAGACGCAAAAAACGCACGCAAAAGCGGTGGCGGATTTACGCCGCGCGGTATGCGCCGAAGGCGGTAAAAGCTGCGAATTTTTGGATAAAGAGTGGGTCGTTAAAATAAATGACAAAGGCAAAGCGAAATTAAGCGGCCCGGTATCAAAAGGCTCTTCGATTGGCGAACCCATTCGCCTGCAATATAGCGAAAACCTGCCGCTATCTCAGGTAGCATTCGGGCATGCGAAAAATGCACAAGAGGTGAGTAATTTAATGGCCCTCCATGCGGACAAATACAATCTGGTCAGCAACACCCCGGAATATGCCAGCCACGGTGGCTCGCTGTTAATGCGCCAGATAATTGGAGCCTTGTCTGATAATAACGAAGGTTCAAAAAGTACCGAACTGAAAAGCCCGCTGGTTATTCTGGTCGGCCACGACAGCAATATTTCACAAATTCAAACCATGCTCGGCTTTAACTGGCAGCTACCGGTTTACCCACGCAATGATATTCCGCCGGGCGGCAGTCTGATTATGGCACGTTACCTTGATAAACAGACCGGTGAAAAAATGGTTCACCTTACCTTTAGCGCCAGAACATTAGATCAGTGGCGTCAACTTTCGCCATTGAACGCGCAGAATCCGCTGCCGACAGCCGAATTTAAATCGCCCGAATGTCATGAAACCGCTATTGGTGAGCTGTGCCCGCTGAATAAATTCATCCAGCTGGCAGAGAAAAACCTGGTCTATGACGGCAAGGATTTAGCCGTATTCCAGTAACGCGCAATTCACCTGAAAAATGCATTCTCCCGCCTCCTGACGACAGCCGTAAATTCCGCGGATAGCATGGGAAAATGTCTGAAGCACTCAATCCCCCCGTCACGTTCGGGGGGAAAAAATAAACGTGAAAATATTTGCACATAGGTGCAAGAAATTCGCAAAACTGTAACATTTCGCCGATATATTCCACTCTGTCTTTCAATGCAAGGGATAACCCCGTGGCTTACCAACCCGAAGCTCGCCGCCATACCGCATGGCCTCAACTCCGCCACAAACTGTCGGTCGTCAGCCAGGAGCCCGCCAATCTGCTGGCCGTACTGCTGCTGGTTTTGTTCAGTTGGATAATCCTGGTACCCGTTGTTTCCGTGCTGCTAAACGCGGTCCTGGTGCAAAGCGGCGATGAGGGCCGTACCGGGACAGCGGAAGGCGCGCTGACCTCCTGGTATCTGCTGCGCACTCTGACTTCACGCATGTCCGACCTGCTGCTCTGGACGCCGCTGCTCAACACTCTGGCCATCGCCCTGACTACCGTGACTGGCGCGCTGGCCATCGGCATCGCTCTGGCGTGGCTCATCAATCGTACCGATATCGCCGGCAGAAAAGGGTTCTCAACCCTGCTGATCGTGCCGTTTATGCTACCCTCCTGGACCTTCGCGCTGGCGTGGAGCACCATCTTCAAAAACCACGCCATCGGAGGGCAGCCGGGATGGCTGGAGGCGATGGGCGTGCAGACCCCGGACTGGATGGCCTATGGCTACTTCCCGATCGTCGTCATTATGATCCTCCACTACACGCCGCTGGTTATTCTAATCGTCGGCAACGCCCTGAAACGCATGGATAGCCAAATGGAAGAGTGTGCCCAAGTACTTGGCGCTTCACGTAACGTTATCGCCTTTAAAATTATTATCCCTCTGGTTCGTCCGGCGCTGCTCTCCGCCGCCCTGCTGATTTTCGCCGACTGCATCGGCGAGTTCGCCTTGCCCTATATTCTCGGCCTGCCGGTGCATTTCGATACGCTGTCCACAGGATTGTATCGGGCGATTGGCACCCGACAGTCGGGCGTGGCAGCGGTGATCGCCACGGTGATTATGCTGATGGGGATGCTGACCCTGATGCTGGATATGAAAATGCTGCGCGAGGCCCGTCGTTTCGTTACGGTGGGCGGCAAGGGCACCATGGAGCGCCGCCGCAGCCAGGGACACTGGCGCATCGCCGCTGCCGGGCTGCCGCTGCTGTTCGTCCTGCTGGGCGTGGCGATTCCGCTTCTGACCCTGTTCCTGTCAACGATAATGACGCTCCCCGGCCGCTTTACCGCCGATAACTTCACCCTCGCCTACTGGATTGGTCATGACCTCGATACCGTGGCCCTGCGTAACGGCATTCTGCTCACGGCCGAGTTCTGGCACACGGTATGGAATACGTTGCTGATCGTCGGCTCGGCGTCCATCGTCTGCGGTATTCTCGGCCTGCTGGTTGGCTACGCGGTGATGCGCTGCCACTTCCGCTGGCTCTCTTCCTTCCTGCGCCAGCTGACTTTTTTGCCCTACCTTGTGCCGGGCATCGCCTTTGCCGCCGCGTTTCTTTCTCTGTTTGCGGTCGCTCGCGGGCCGGTTCCGGCGCTGTACGGCACGCCGCTGCTGCTGGTACTGGCGCTGATTGCGGAAAAAATCCCGTCCGCCAGCCGCTCCGGTATTGCCGCGATGACCCAGCTAGGTAAAGAAGCCGAGGAAGCCGCGCGCATTGCTGGCGCTGGATGGTTCACCCGTATCCGCCGCATCGTTATTCCTATTCAGGCCGCACCGCTGGCAACAGGAATCCTGCTGCCGTTTATCTCGGGCATCAAGGGCGTCAGCCTGTTCGTCATCCTCGCGACTCCCGCAACGGATGTCCTGACCACCTGGTCCTTGCGCCTGATTGACTACAACTACCAGCAGGCGGCCAATGCCGTGGTGCTGATGATCGCACTGATTTCATGGGCTGGCACATTGATGATCCAAAAGATCACCGGTACCGGTCTTGCAGAGGGTCTGGAGAAATAAAATGCCGACGATTCACTTAAATAATCTGACAAAAACCTATCCGGGCAGCGATACCCCGGCGGTAAACAATATCAACCTGACGGTAAAAGACGGCGAATTTATGTGCCTGCTGGGCCCCTCCGGCTGCGGAAAAACCACGATCCTGCGCATGATTGCCGGCATCGAGCACGCCTGCGGCGGAGAGATTGCTATCGGCGATAGGATCGTTGACTCAATAGCCAACGGCATCTACGTCCCGCCGGAAAAACGCGGGATTGGCCTGGTCTTTCAGAGCTATGCGCTCTGGCCGCACATGACTGTGGAGCAGAACGTTGATTTTGGCCTGCGTTTGCAGAAAATCGCCGCTAAAGAGCGCATCGCCCGCTGTCAGGACGTGATGGAAAAATTGCGTATCGCTGATTACGCCAAACGCTATCCGGCACAGCTCTCCGGCGGCCAGCAGCAGCGCGTCGCCCTCGCCCGCATGCTGGCGGTTAATCCCGGCGTACTGCTGCTGGACGAACCGCTTTCCAACCTGGACGCCGCGCTGCGCCTGGAGATGCGCGCCGAGCTGCGCCGTCTACATGAAACCTTTGGCACCACCATCGTTTTTGTCAGCCACGATCAGTGGGAAGCCATGACCCTGGCGACCACCATTGCGGTGATGAGCGCCGGCCATATGCAGCAGGTCGGTAAGCCGGATGAGATTTACGCGACGCCGGCGAACCGCTTTGTAGCCGAGTTTATCGGGACGCCACGCCTGAATATGATCCCACTCCATCAGCCATCCAGCGGGCTGGCGCAGCATCTACAGCAGCGCTTCACCCTGCATGAACAAACCCGGCACTGCGGCATTCGTCCGGAAGAGATCGTTCTCAGCCAGGAACCTGATAACAACGGTATCCCGATGACCATCGATAACATTATGCCTACCGGCGGAAGCTGGGTGATTGAACTAATTGCCGGGCAGGATCGTCTGTTCCATTCCACGCAGCTGCGACCGCGGTGGCAGGTTAGCCAGCAGGTTCACTGCCAGCTCCCGACCGCCTCTCTGCACTTCTTTAATAGCAACGGGCTGCGTCACGATTTCTCCATGAATTAACCGCATACTGACTTTTGAGGAACTACCATGAAGCATAATCTGGCCGCCATCTCGATTGCCGCCGCGCTATTAAGCAGCCACCAGGCCCAGGCTGAAACCTTCGATTTGCAGGCGCTGATCGCCGCAGCAAAGCAGGAGCAGCCGATGACGGTTTACGCCTCAACCGGTAAGATCGTGCAGCAGGCGAAGGCCTTCAGCGAAAAATATGGGCTAAAGGCCAGCGGCGTAAAAGCCGATGCCCCGCAGATTATTGAAATTAATGAGCCGGGAGGCGCAGGCCAAAAACGTGCGGACCGACGTTGCCATCATTGAGGATGCCCCTGCGGGAACGGTTCAGTTGCTGAATAAAGGCTATGTGCAAAGCTGGGTGCCGGACGATCTCAAAGGCAGCATTGCCGCCCGCAGCCAAAATCCGCTGACCATCGTGTTAGCCCCCAACGTGTTCGCCTATAACACCGAACGTCACGCCACCTGCCCGATTACCAACCTCTGGCAACTGACGGAACCGAAATGGCGCGGACGCGTGGCAATGCAGGCCCCGACGGGCAAACCGGCTTACACCGACTGGTTCAGCCAGATGGAAACCCACTACGACCAGCAGATTCGTGACGCTTACCAGCAGGAGTTCGGCAAGCCGCTACAAACCGATGAAAAATCTGCCACGGCAGCCTTTGTCAAAGCGCTGGCGGGCAACGGCGTACTGCTGACTCATTCAGATAACGACGCCGCTTCCGCCATCGGCGCGCCGGACAGTAAAACCGACTTTGTCGGCCTGGTGTCCACAGCCAAATTCCGCGACAACAAGCAGGGCATGAAGCTGGGCCTATGTAATGGGCTGAAACCGTTCATCGGCTGGAATTACCCGAGCCTCGGCGTGGTTGCCACCGGCAGCAAAAGCCCGAATAGCGCGAAGCTGTTTATCCACTACCTGATGAGCGCCGACGGGATCGCGCCGCAGGGCATAGACGGCAAAATGTCCACCAACCAGCAGGTAAAACTGCCGGCCGATGAGGCATCCGGCATTGAAAAATATCGCGGCGAACTGATGGTGTACCTGACCACTACGGTACAAGAAGACTGGGATAGCCGCCAGGACTGGCAGGATCTCTGGAGCCTGAACTACAAGAAATAGGTTCAAACAACATAACCGGGCAACACCTCATTCATTTATAACGGGCAGCACACCTTGACCACTATTGATATTGAACAGCGCGAAGCGACTCTCAAACGTATTATCGTCGAAGCCGGAGATACCGCCCTGCGCTTCTTCCAGACCCGCAAAGCGGGCGAATATGAACTGAAGGGTCATCAGGATATCCTGACCGAGGCGGACACCTTCGTTGAAGCACTGATTTCAGGTACTATTAACGAAGCCTTCCCTCAAGATTTGATCCTCGGCGAAGAGACCGCCAGCCAGCCTGCCAGCGCGGAGAGTTTGTGGGTGGTAGATCCGATCGACGGCACCGCCAACTTTGCCCGCGGTATTGCCCATTTTTGCGTGTGCATCGCCTGGATTCGCCACGGCATCACCGAGCTGGGTGCTATTTATAACCCGGTAAGCCAGGAGCTCTACTTGGCTCGCCTCGGCCATTATGCGCTGAAAAACGGCCAGCCGCTGCGCTGTAGCGCCATTACCGACGCGCAGCGGGCTTGCGTGGAGCTGGGCTGGTCTTCTCGCCACAGCCAGCGCCACTACCTGGACGTCATGGCTGCGATGCTTAATCTTGGTGCCAGCGCGCGCCGCGGCGGTTCCGGCGCGCTGGCGCTGGCCTGGGTAGCCGAAGGCCGCACCGACGGCTACGCCGAAATTCATATGAACGCCTGGGACTGCCTGGCCGGGCTGCTGCTGGTGCGTGAAGCAGGCGGCCAGACCGGTAATCTTCCCGATAACGCCGAGGCCATTTTCCGCGGTATTCCCGTGCTGGCCGCCGCGCCGGGTATTGCTGACAAACTGTCCCGTGCGACGGGTATTCCGCTCGCCGTCGCGCCGCAGCCTGCGGCGGCGGAAAAGTCGCCGACGGTGCGCTATCCTCGCCCGCCAGTCAGCCTGATCGCGGAAGATTTTCCCGGCTGGGGGATGAATATCTACATAGGTGATTCCAAAGGCGTGAGCGACATGGCGCAGCTGGCAGAGCATGATATCGGCATCGTCATTAACTGTGCGGTAAATCTCGATATCGACTGGGTCACGATGCCGGAACCCGGCGTGGCGACGCACCAGCTCTCCCACGGTTCGGGCCCGGTTCGCTACTATAAGCTCGGGCTTGTCGACGGCGACGGCAACGCGCCGGAGATGCTCCACGCGGGTTATCAGCTAATGCGTTCGGCGCTGCTGCAGCAGATCCCGGACAAGGCCTCTTATCGCAACCGTAAACGGGGCAATATTCTCGTCAACTGTCGCGGCGGCCGCAGCCGCTCGGTGGCGCTGGTGGCGCTATTTATGCACCTGGAATGCCCGGAACGTTTCCCCACTCTCGACGACGCCATTGCCCTGATCCGCGATAAGCGCCAGCTCCATCCGCAAGAGTGGTATGAAACGCCGAAGCCGTCGCTAACCCGCCTGGCCGAGTATGCCATTATACGTGAACGAGCCATCACCACAGCGGAACAGCACCATGAGCAATAGCCGGCAAAGTAAAAATTCTGGTTTCGCCAGCGCCACCGAGGTGGCGCGCCTGGCGGGCGTCTCCCGGTCCGCGGTGTCGCGCACGTTTACGCCAGGCAGAAGCGTGTCCGACGAAACCCGGAGCAAGGTGCTCGCGGCCGCAGAGGCGCTGAACTATCACGTCAATCACCTGGCGCGCGGCCTTTCCAAAGAGGCCAGCCGCCCGGTTTGTATTCTCGGCGGCAACCTTTCCTCCCCTTATCAATCGCGTCTGCTCGAACATCTGACCCTGCGCCTGCACAAGGCCGGGCGCGCGGTGATGGTGATCAACACCGATGACGGTGAAGCCAGCGCAAAAGAGGCGTTGCAGAAAACGCTGAACTATCGTTCTACCGCGACTATCGTGCTGTCGGGCAAGCCGCCCGTCTCGCTGATTGAGCGCTGCCTGCAAAGCGGGCAGCAGGTGATTCTGATCAACCGCCTGGGCCAGTTTCCTCATGCGGAAAATATCGATCTCGATTACAGCTCAATTATGAAGGAAGCCTTTAATCATCTGATAACAGCGGGATGTCAGCGCCTGGCGATTGTCTCCTCCGCCGCCCGCTCACCGAGTATGGTGGTCCGCGAAACCCGCTTTCTTGAGGCCGCCGAAGAGGCCGGTACCGAGATGACGTTAATCCGCCCCGGCAATACCAGCTACCAGACGGGAGTCCTCGCCGCACGCGAGCTGCTAAGCCAGCAGACGCGCCCCGACGGCATATTCTGCGTCACTGACCTTATCGCCTGTGGTTTTATTGATGCCGCTCGCCACGAGTTTGGCCTGAATATTCCGCAAGATATCTGCGTTATCGGCTTCGATGATATCGAGCAGGCCAGCTGGCTGGGCTATCAGCTCACGACCTTCGCACAGCCGCTGGCCGAGATGGCGGAAGCCGCCTGTGAACGGCTGCTCTCTCCCTGCGTGAACAAACCGGGGAGCCAGCTGTTTGATGCGCGCCTAATAAGACGTAAAACACTACGCTAGCAGCGTCAGATTGCTGATAACCCCTCCTCCGGCTCCGCCTGCTTTACAGTCATTGACCTCTAAACGTGTGAGTATCTGAGGAACTGTATGGACCAGATCTGGACTGACTCCGCCCGGTAGTATTTCTTTCAACTACCGGTCAACTTCCAGCGCCCTAAGTCCTTCCTGAATATCTCAATCCTCCACATAAAGTTGTGAAATCAATGAAATGTGATTTCAAGATACTCACTCATGAACAATTGCATAACGTCTGCTCATCGCTCACAACGGATACTGCGTCCTGTCCGCTCCACAGCCAAGAGCGGACGTCAGAAGTATAATTCCATGTAGATTGAATGGATATAGGTTGGGTATGATCTCGCGTTTTTAATGAAGAAATTGCTAGCATCTCTTTGTATTAATCTATGAGTAATAGACTATGCTTGTTCATTGGCTTCAGAGGAAAAATCAAAAGCTTGGGCTTAAGTAGCAACTTAAATCATTTTAATGTGTTAGCTTAGTAGAATAAAAGAAAGTTGCTATACTACTGTACGGTAAGATGTGAAGGAAAAAAGAGTCACCCTAAAAAAGCGAAACCCCGAAAGGGAGCAAACCGAACCAACTGCTCTGATAAGAGTCTCTTAACATTCATAGCTAAAAGTCAAGCTCCTAACGATTTTCTTATTTTTGATTTGTAGCCTCATTGTATCCAATTTCAAATCCTTAATATATGGCAGTTTAATAATTATGATTGGGACAAAACCACGATATTGCTTCAGATTATCTCCCTACACAGATTTTGTTAAAGGTCTTACAAGAGTTAATCCCAATGATTTTGATATTTATGATGATTCAAGTTCTGAGAGCGGCCCCACGGATATACATATATTAACTTCTCCGCATATAGATCTTCTTAATGATGAGAATGAAATTTATCAAAAAGTTAAGGGGTTTCTAATGCTGATTAATGGCGCACTTTCTATAAGCTTGGGGTTTGAAAGATATAAATGGCTTGGACCACTAAAAATCGATGCTGCGGAAGGTGTTAATGTTTCATATATCGATGCATTTGAGTCTTCAGACATAGATGAGACATCACCGTTTGCTATAGGAATAGATATGACCTTAGCTAAAGATTCTCAAGAATTTTAAAAACTAATCTATGCAGCATCTCAAAGATATGATGTAAGAGTTCTTTTAGGAATGTGTTCAATGACACATGATTGGGTTAATCTGTATAGATTATGGGACACTCTATCTTATTTCAGATGAGTATAAAAACAATACCATTATTCCAGAAATAAAGAAAAAGAAACCCCAAACTAAAGAATTGGTATCAGCATTGTGCGAAATCCCTTTAACTAGAAACAGTTCTTTCACTGGAACAGCAAATAGTTTCGAATTGCTTGGCCTCACTTCACGCCATGGTATTGGAGGTATCGGGAGTGGTGGCCAATCTACACGGACTATGGATCGATCATAAGCGATGAAATTTACCTAGACTATTTGTCATAAATATCCAAGAAAAAACAATGGTATTCTGATATCCATCTAATAGAAACCACTCGCTCAGGACTCCTGATTAAACGACTGGAAATGAAAAAAGAAATTCTGGAACAGGCTGCCGCGTTGTTTGTAAAATCTCAGCCAGGACTGAGTGTTAATCACACAGCCAATAAGACAAATGGCTTAGTTTATTTTCGAACATAAGTTGTCTTTCCCCCTTGTTGCAGTGAACATATCAACAAGATAAAAACATAATTTAAATTACAGTCTCCGAGGGCAAGACATATTCACGAACTTTGTCATTCACTGAATTCCATATATTATTATACTCTGGATCATCCCTTAAGATTTTTTAACTAAGAAGATATCTCCGTTGTTGTAGCCTCATCATATTACCTATTCCAAAATTTTTACGATTTTCATCATCGGTATCGAAAACTTTGCTTCAGCCCATCAGCAACATTTTATATATGGATGATTCTGAACTCTAATTAAATTGTATTAATGCAAGCTTTCCTCTTTCATATCAATAGCTCTGAGAGTCTTCTGAAAAGTCGTATCACTGATATTACGAGCTCGCCGAAGTCTAAAAAGCTCATTGCGTTGGGCAATGATCGCTTCCCTTTGCATGTATTTTTCAAGTTGGATTCGCCTGCCCAAATCAGACCCGACACTGTTCTTCTCATCAGGATCATTATAGTGAAGTTGGCGCTGATACGTTTCCAGGAGCATATTTCCCGTATCCACGCGCAATGTTTCTTCCACAGGGTCGCCAACTGGTTGGTCAAGTAACTCATTCAGGCGAGTAATGGCCGCTTCAGTAAGCGCAGCGCCGATATTCTCCTTATCTAAATCATGGGGTAAATCGTCCTCAAGAAACCGAGCCATGTAAGGGAGTCCGATAGCTGCAATGATGAGAGACATTAAGATCACTGCCATAGAGAGAAATATAAGTAATTCTCTTTTCGGGAACGGGGAGCCATCTGCCAGAACGACTGGCAAAGTCAGTATACCAGCCAGCGTTACAGAACCTTTTACCCCAGCCAGAGCCATCACCGCCATCATACTAATTCGAGGACGTATGGTTGTCATTTTACCCTGACGTTTCTGACGAAATATCGTCAGGGTCATGGACAGCCACACCCAACAAAAACGCATAACTCCAAGAGCCAGTGTGATAACTACGGCGTACAACAACAAATACCATGGTGAGGCAGCCCCTGCCTGTAGGGCAACTTCGGGCAAAGTCTTAAGCATCCGAGGAAGTTGCTCACCAAGCATAAGAAATATCATCCCATTTAGTGTAGTCTGCAACATGTTCCATACTGCGCTGCTTTTCATGCGTGTCGCCGGAAGGCGGGGACCAGATAATTGCTCATAATGCATAGCAATCCCTGCGGCGACCGATGCAAGGATTCCTGAAACATGGAAGCTTTCGGCCAATATGTATGCGGCAACCGGGATAAGCAGACTTATCAGAATCTGTATGGCCGGTTCTTCACGTGTCCGCCTGACCAGAAAGTTATTGCACTTACCGGTAATCCAAACAACAACCAATCCACTGAGCATCCCTCCAACTGCCATTAGTAAGAACTTAGTGACTGCTTCGCCTGGTGAGAAGCTACCAGTGAGTACAGCAGCTATTGCAAAATTGAACGCTACAAGCCCGGATGCGTCGTTTAGTAGAGACTCACCCTCAAGTATATGCCCCATCCTTGATGGCAGGGGAGAACTGGTCGTCATGGCTGACACTGCGACAGGGTCTGTCGGCGATAGGATGGCTGCGAGGGCAAATCCAGATGCCACGGTGACTACCGGGATAAGCCAGTGGATTAGCCAGCCAAGCCCCATAATCGTCACCAGAACCAATCCGATTGCCAGCGACAGGATTGGTTTCATATCATTAAAAAAGGCATCCTTTGGGATCCTCCACCCATCAAGAAACAGGAGAGGAGGAATAAAAAGCAACAAAAAAATATGTGGATCGAAGTCGACCTGAAAACCACCAGCAGCAAGAACCGCTCCGGCAGCGATTTGTATAAGCGGTAAAGGAACCTTTACGGGCAATAGATGGGATATGAAAACCGTAACAACTATCGCCATCATAAAAACAAGCACAATGGTAATCAGTGACATTCGTACACTCCTCTTCCCATGTTCAGGCGTTTATGCATATATTATTTTCCTTCCACAGTTGAGATTAAAGATGAAATAATTTTAGGAGACCTTGGTACTATTGAGTTGAGCGATGACTTCAACCTTATCATGATGCCAATGCCGTCTTTTCTGTTAATACTTAGTGCCTTTATCTTAATCAGCAATAGGGGACATGCGACTGAGTGAGTAAATTCTCTGACGGACGTGACTTGCATGACAAAACCCATACCAAACAGTAGAAGTCCCGCAGACAGCACACGCCTAAATTCCGTAACGAAGCCATGAAGTTTGCAGGACGCATTGGTATGACTGACGCGGCCCGTGAATTCAGCCTGTATGAATACAGCTTTATGCCTAGCACACTTAACAACAGCAACAAATTACCTCGTCAGAGCACTAAAGTAGTCTGACCGCTGAAAATGCCAGCCCCTGAGCATAAAGAGGAACTGACCATTCTCCAAATGGCCGCAGCATACTTCGCGAAACACCTGATATGAAGCATGTCTTCATCGAAAAGCATTAGGCTGAGTTCAGCATCAAAGCCATGTACCATGTTCTTCGGGTTACCCGCAGCACTTGGTATGCTTGACTTGCGTCCCCATCACACGTTTCGTGTGAGGAATTTGTTAGCCCGTAGAATGAATTGGCTTCTATCGAGATGCTGCAGTAGCAACACCTCCATCCCCGGCTATTCGTTGGTAATCCAGTTACCGTGAAAGCCCAACGGTACGTGGTGATCGAGTTTGATACGGGCGACGGGTTGGCCGGCGAAGTCGGCGGCATCAAGAACGATCAGTTCGCTGGTGTTTCTGCGCGGGTTGTACCAAAGGGCAAGCACCCAGCCGTGGTCTTCGGACGTCGCCTGCGGATGCGGCACGAAGATGGGCTCGCCGGGTGTGAACTCAACGTCGCCGGCGATGTGTTGGAATTGCGTCGTGCCGGTTTCGTAATCGTGCTTGGCCAAGGAGTTGAAGCCCCGGGTGTTAGGGCCCGGCGCATGCACCGATGCCATGTAGCCATAACGGTGTTTTTGCCCCTGTATTGTCTCGTTCGGGCGCACGAATTCCGCCGAAAAGTCGCCGATCCGCCGATAGTCCACAGTACCTTTGCGATGGTTGATGGCCAAGCGCCACAACTGCGGCTGCTCGAACGGCGATGGCCCTTCGACAATCGGGAACGGGTAGTAGTTCTCGGGGTTGAACTCGTGCAGCACGCCGGACAACGGGGTGATACTGGCATCGATGACCGTGTCGTCGCCGTCCTGATAGGCGTTGAGGAAGTGGCCCAGGATGAACTCGGCCTCCTGCGGGTAAAGCCAGGTTGGCTCGCCGGTCTGGCGGTCGACAAAGAGGATCTTGGCGTTGCGGTCCTGCGTGGGATCCACGTACCAGGAGCTCTTGCCTTGCGGAATGCGGTCCACCGCCCAGGGGCGTGCATTGATGAGGCCGAAGAAGAAGATGTAGTGCTGCGGGGTGAAAATGAAGTCGTGGTTCCAGGGTGCCCATGACAGCGACACGCGGTGCTTGGACTTGACCTTGCCTGCGGGGTCGGTGGTGAAGCACTCCAGGAAGCCGCGCTCGTTATCCAGCGCGTAGAAAACCCACTCGTTGGCGGCTGCGTCAAAATGCGGATGCGCGGTCAGCGCGCCCTCTATTTGCCCATCGAAATTGAAGGTGCCGATAGTGTCCAGGGTGACCGGATCAAGCTCCCAGTAGTGTTCACCGACCTCGTGCAATGCCAGCACGCGATCCCCCAGGCGGATGACGTTAATGCCCGCCACTGCCTTGATCTTCGGAGCGCCTTCGGGCAGCGGGAGTTGGGGTTTGCCGCTGTGGCCGGTGACCCCGTTGTACAACGCGTGCCCGGCCTCATGCTCGGCCTTCAGAGCCTCGGTCTGGACCCAGCGGTTGCAGTAGGCGGCCTTGCCGTTTTCCAGCCTGAAGGCGTACACCATGCCATCGCCGTCGAACCAGTGGAACAGTTCGGCATCCAGCGGCTCATAATATTGACTGCCGCCCGTTCGGTACAGGGTGCCGTTGAGTTCCTTGGGGATTTGGCCCTCAATATGCACGCTGTCGATGATGTGCTCGTTATGCAACGGCTCGTAGGGGCCTTGCAGGAAGGGGTTCTTGTCGTTCCACATTATCGGACTCCTATGGTTTTGGCTTGATGAATGGCACGCATTGCGGGCATGCCTTCCGATGCGGTGACCTGGCAGTCATGGGCCTGCCAGGTCACCGGCGCAACGTCGTGAAATCAGAAAGGGTACGGACGTGGCGACTGTTGCACGGTGATCCAGTGGTCCGTGGTCAGCTCAGCAATGAACCAGTCACTGTTAAAGCGGCCAATGCCACTGTTCTTCTCGCCGCCGAACATGTTGTGCGGATCGTCGTTGGGGGTGATGTCATTGACGTGTGTCATGCCCGCATCGATACGCTGTGCGAAGCGTACGCCGCGCGCTTCGTCGGCTGTGAATACGGCGCTGGAGAGGCCGAATTCGGTTTCGTTGGCCAGGCGCAGAGCTTCGGCCTCGTCGGCGGCGCGGATCAGGGGGGCAATCGGCGCGAACTGCTCGGTCTGTGCCAGCACGGAATCGTTGGCGACGTCGACGAACACGTGTGGAGGCAAAACCTGTCCTTGCGCTTCTCCGCCAAACACCTGACGCGCACCTGCGGCGCGGGCGGCGGCCAGGCGCTCGATTGCGCCGTTGATCTGCTTCGCGTTGACCAGCGGCCCGATGACCGTCTCTGGATCGTTGGGGTCGCCGCCCTTCAGGTTCCTGGCGCGCTCGACGAAGGCTTCGGTGAAGCGGTCGTAATGCCTGGCGTCAACGATGATGCGGTTGGCACTCATGCAGATCTGGCCCTGATGCAGGAAGCGGGCAACGATCGCTGCGTTGACAGCCCGCTCCAAATCGGCGTCGTCAAGTACCACGAGCGGGGCATTGCCACCGAGCTCCAGGCCCACGCGCTTGAGCGTGGGACCGGTGACTGCCAACTGGCCGATGCGGCGGCCAACGCGCGTCGAGCCGGTGAAGGAAATGAACTTCGGGATATAGTGCAAGGTGAAGGCATCGCCGATTTCGCTGACCTCTCCGATCACGACGTTGAAAAGGCCCGCCGGCAGCCCGGCCTCTTCGTAGATGCTGGCCAGCAGCAGGCCACCGGTCACAGGCGTGTCCTCGGCGGGCTTGACCACGACACCGTTGCCTAACGCCAGCGATGGAGCGGTTGGACAGGTGCAAGGGCCAGTTCCACGGGCTGATGACGCCGACCACGCCGATCGAGCCACGGTATACGCGGCTTTCCTTGCCGGGGATATCCACCGGCAGAATGCGTCCGGCGACCCGGCCTGGCATAGTCGCGGCCGCCAGAGTGTTCGCATGGGTCGCGCTCCACTCCATTTCGGCCTTAATCCGGGTACTTCCCGACTCGGCGACCAGCCAGTCCACGATCTCCGCGCGACGGGTTTCCAGCAACTGCGCGACGCGATAGAGCACCGCCGAACGCTCGGACGGCAGCGTCCGCGACCATTCCCGCTGAGCCTTGGCGGCAGCACGATAGGCCTCGTCCAAGTCCCCGGCGCTGGCCTGCACGATTTCGGTCAGCAGCGTCTGGTTATAGGGGTTGCGATCCTGCAAGATAGTCCCGGCGTTTCCTGATCGCCACTGGCCAGCGATGTACTGGCCCGTGAACTCGATGCGGCGTTGGCTCTGGCTCATTTAAACTCCTGTTGGTTAGCGAGGGGGGTGAGATATGTTTTCAGCCTGGCGCTGGCGGTACGCAGGGTCTCGCTAGCGGTCATGCCCGGCCCTGGAGTTCCGCATCGGAAAGCAGAGTTACCCGTGGGGGGGTTGAGCAGCAGCCGCGACTGGGCCAGGCAGTCCATACCCGCCGCGAATGTCTTTTCAGCTAATGAGCCGGTTTCCAGCAACCTCACCATCGTCGCGCGCAATGCATGGTGGATGTATTCACCGGCTCCGGAGCCAGCAGCCGCGCTTGCGCGCTCGGCCAGAGTAGCGACCCGCAGCAGTGCCAGGCGCTGATGCACTTTCGGCGTGGATGGCAGGAACAACCAGTACGTCGCCACCGCGGCGAGCACACCCAGTACGATAGCGGTCGATTCACTCGCCCCCGCCAGCAGCGATTCGGCTGGTGTGCCGAATGGTTGTGCCGTGAGAAGGAAGGCCATGTTCACATCGGTGGCCATCCTGGCTGTGGCCGGACGCCGCATCAGCCACGCCCCCCACAACAGGAAAGGCGCGATGTACAGCAAAACGGCGCCATCGAAGCCGAGGTGAGGCAGCACGAACAATCTAGCCAGTGTCCCCGCCAGTGCTCCAATCAGCGAACCCGCCAATACGTGAAGCAGGATCTGATTGCCCTGTTCGTTGCTGGAAAGCAGCGAAGAAAACAAAGCTGCCGTCATGACCATCATGGGGCCGGCGTGCCAGCCGGTGACCTGCCAGACGGCGAACGTCAGCGCCAGCGCCAAAACCGGCCGTCCCGCCGCTCTCCATACCGCTTGGAGGTTTGCGTCCCGGCAAACGCTCGCAAACCCAACCGCGACGGGAGAGGCTAGAACGGTCCGTAGTTCACGCAGCACCAAAGCCAGGCCTGCCGCCTGTCTGTTACCGCGCTCTGCTTGCTCGGCGGCTAAGCGCACAAACGCGGCCAATCGACCCTGCGTATCACCATGCTGTACTGGCGTGACTTCCGGCATGCCATTCACCGCGGGCGTCAAGGCAACCAGTTCCAGCAGCAGGCCGGTGACCTCATGTACTCGCAGTGCTGTTCGCCTGCCTTGTAGCGAACCGGCTGCATCATTGTCCGCGCTGCGTACAAGCGCGGCAATGTCGTCGACCAGGGGCTGCGCGGACGAGGATGTTGCGTCGAACCGGAGATGGGCAGAAACGCGGTCCAGACTGCGCTGCAACACCAAATCCAGCCTTGCTTTCAGGCCTTCGGCTTGTCCAGAGGGTACGGTGCGCAGCACCAACAGCGCCGAACAGGCAATACCGACTACCGTGCACAGCACGCGATCCACTGCCAGGTGCATATCGAGCATGCCTTCGTTCAGCCCGGACATCACGATGACGCCCCCTGTCAGGCCCGCCAGCACGCAGCTGTAACTACGATAGTGACGGAAAAGGCTGCCAGCGCCTGCGCATAGGGCTAGCCACACAGCCAGCGTGAGCAACGACGGTAGCTGCCGTCCCTCGAATTCCAACAGGATCACGCCACCAGCAAGCGCGCCGACAGCCGAGCCGAGCATGCGCGCCAGAAAGCGCTCAAGCAACAATCCGCGTGTGGAGGGCTGCGCTACCAGCCACACCGTCATTGCCGCCCACCAAGGATGGTGGATCTGGAACTGGTGGGCCAACAACAGCGCCAGCAGAGCGGCCAGGGTCGTGCGCAGTGCGAATGCAATGGGGTGCCCGTCGTAGCCCGGGGCATGTTTGATCTTTCTCTTGAGTTCCAAGAAGGTCGAAACAACGCCAACTCTCGCGTTCCCGCGTGAGCCGGAGATCCCTGGACAAGTCACCATTGCCGCCTTAATAAATGAACGCTGTCGTTCAATATAAGTTTAACCTGCACCACGGTCAACTTTTGTTTACGACTACGTTCAGTTATCCTTGAGGAGCAACCCTCCCGGAGAAGCGGACATAACTGATGAGAAAAAAGACGGAAACATATCGCCTGGGCTTCGTCCAGGCCGCAGGCAAGCTGTTCATTGAACAAGGGTTCGGCTCTGTGACGATGGAAGCAGTGGCCGCCGAGGCTGGTGCATCCAAGGTGACGCTCTACAGTTACTTCCCCAACAAGGAAGCTCTGTTTGAAGCGTTTGTAGCGGAGGCCGGGAAAGACGGGAACGAGTCTCTCGCTGCCGCACAGCAGGAAACGGCCCTCCGGGCCAGCTTGATGCGCCTCGGTATGTGCTACCTGGACCTGGTCACTCGGCCGGAAGTCATAGCTGTAAATCGGCTGATCATCGGAGAAGCCGGACGGCAACCGCAGCTCAGTCGCATCTTTTATGAAAATGGATCCAAGCACACATTACTAGCAATATGCAGCGTTCTTGAAAGCCTTATGGAAAGAGGATTGCTGAACCGCGCTGCACTTCGGCAAACCGGCCTTTACTTCAAATCGTTGTGCGAAGCCGGTTTGGTAGAACGCCAGCTATGGGGATTGGACTCACGTCCCGACACAGACACTAGAATGGCCGCAGTACACAACGCTATCGAGGTGTTCCTCAAGGCGTACTTGCCCTAGGAAGCAGAGACATTGTGCGGGAATAAAGATGACAAATCGTGACGCCCCAACGCCGACAATACCAGCCAGCCTGCCGCAAAAAATCATTATCTATATCAAACGCCGAAACATATAGGACATTATGAAATCGTCCATTCTTCTGTTCGCCGAGCCAAAAAACCATAGTCCGGTCGCAAGCACTACGCAAACGACAATGGCAATTGTCATCGGGTACGCCGTACCACTCTGACTGGCAGCCACCAAGCTGTTGACGGCAAAGGCGATACAGAATTGCAATACTACGATGAGAGATGACCCGCTGCCGCGATGTTGCCCGCTGGCAACTATTGCGATTGCCGCCGCTTTGGCATTGATGAGGCCCAATGTGCCAATTGCAAACCAGAGCGGTATCAGCAGCGCGACCAATTTTCCTACGAATACCGCCAAGACGGTTGCTGGCCGCGGCGACGTTCAGCATCAAGCCAGCGTTTAGCAATACCTGGAGACGGTAGCGGCGCAGTGCGAACCGATTGGAGACTTTCCGCTTTGCGCCTTTAAGGGGACAAAGTCTCGGGCATGAGGAACCAGACAAAGGCCGCTCAGATCAGCACGAAGGCCAGCGTGACGACAAAGATGGCCTGCCATCCCACATGTGTGATGATGAAGCCGCCGAGCACGGGGGGCAATGATGAGAGCCAGCCTAGGAAGAACATCGACAGCGTCACCCTGACATCACCCTCGGATACGCCGAAGTGATCTGCCATCTGCGCAAAGCCTGCCAGGTACATGTTGGTCGACAAAGGTGCAAAACCAGACAACATGCCTAGGATGGCAATGAACCGCCCTGCATGGATGGTCGCGCTATGTGTCGAGGAAATAGCCATGTTGGAATCTACGACCCAGTTCGCGTTAGGAAAGAAAACCATCACTGCCCCCGCTCCCCTATTGCAAGGCCAGAACGCCCCGCCCTCTTTATTAAATTAAGCGAATAAGTCCTTAATGAGGAAGCAATTACCCCCGGTGCACCCGGAATACTTACAGGAACTGGCACCATTAGACGATGTACCCCTTGAGCAGACGTTGCCATGGATGCAACGTCTGTGGAATTTTACTCCGCTGCGTAAAACGCTGCTGGTAATAGCGCTCGCGATACTGCGGAAAGCAGGCGCGTGCAGGCAAAACAACGATCTGATGCTTCCAGGCATGGTACAAGTTATCCACGCTTTTTGTTAAGGATATCCGCAGCGGCGAACTGCCGGCAAAAATTGCGATTTCAATGGACACCTCGCTCAAAGGATATGCGATCGGCTCGCTACTGGCGCTAGCGTTCAGCGCACACTCGGTCTCCACGCACCTGGGACGAGGTCTGCTCGGGCTTTCTTGTCGTCAGCGAGACTCTGCGGATGACAGGGTGGAATAACGCCCTTACCGGATTAAGTTACGTCTGGCAATTCTGGTACCTGTAGCCGTACCCTCTATTATTCTTGCCGGGTTAAAAATCGACAGGGCTTTCTCCTGACGGACGTTAATCGCTGCCAAGCTGATATTTGGCGCCTCCAGCGGTCTGGGCTGGTACATTTTCCAGAACCGTAACGAGCTTTATACCGACCGGTTTTTGCCAGACTGGCGTCGGTGATCCTGATTGGTTTACTGCTGGAGACGCTGAACTATGCCACTATGAAACGCCTTACTATCAAACTCTGGGGGATACAACGCTAACCCGGATTACTGCCGTCTGGGTCGCTCCCGGACCGGTTTTTATACTTTTTAAGGTCAGATTATGCCTCTTCTAAGCCATACCTTCTTACATGATTATATTACGCAGCATCTGTAGCGGGTTGATATTGCGTGAAAAAAAACCAAAGGTGTCGGGGTGGTGATGAATAGTATACTGTCGTTGATAATTAATCCCTACCTGCAGGATATGGGGCCGGAGTGGCAAGATGAGCTGATTGCACATTTACAATGGACCCGCTAAGGCCATGGCGACCGCGAGTACCGCGAGTAATGTTGCCCGCCGAGGCGGAGCGGCGTCATCAGCAACATCGGCTGGGTAATGGCATTGAGGTCGACGAGGTCAGTTGGCGTCAGTTCCTTCTGCTGGAAAACGACCACACACATGATGTTTCGCGCTTCTGAATAATGACTTTAACTAAATAGCTGCAATAAAATAGTGCTATACCTTTGCCAGACTTGTTTTCCTCACGGGAAGAGACTGGCTATTTTCATAAAGTTGCGGACCTTATCGGTTACAGCCACACCGGACGGCACTGATGAATCCATGGCGAGCATACCGGCTGATTATTACTCTTAATCTTGGGTTCACTTTCAGCCGATGCTATCAGGCGCAACTATTTATATAGTACATAAAAAGCTAAACGTAAGTTGAGGATACACAGTAATATCCTTGCCTTACTTAGTCCCTATCCGGTGGGGCGTATTTTTACAGGAACGTCCATGCAGGAACTCATCCAGGTTATCGTGCTGGGGCTGGTAATGATTTTGCCCCTTGCAAACCCGCTCACCTCTGTGGCTTTGTTTCTGGGGCTGACTGGGGATATGTCAGCCGGCGAACGGAACAGGCAGGCGCTACAGGCCTCAGTATACGTATTCATCATTATGATGGTCGCTTTTTACGGCGGCCAACTGATTATGGACATGTTCGGTATCTCTATTCCTGGATTACGGATCGCCGGAGGATTAATCGTCTCCTTCATCGGTTTCAGAATGCTTTTTCCCCTGCCACCTGAGGAAAGCGTCCCAGAAGCCACTAGCAAAGCCGACGAAATTCAGCGACGTAGCCCAGCGCGTGCCGTCAACATAGCCTTCGTTCCCCTTGCAATGCCCAGCACTGCGGGTCCTGGCACCATTGCAATGATCATCAGTTCCGCGTCCCAGATTAAAAGCGGCGTCGACATCACCCCCTGGGTACTCACCGTAGCACCGGTGCTCACAACCCTCTTGGTTAGTCTGATACTCTGGCTGTGCCTGCGTAGTTCCGGGTTTCTCATGCGTCTTCTGGGGAAAAGCGGTATTGAAGCGATATCTCGCCTGATGGGATTCCTGCTGGTTTGTATGGGTGTACAATTCATCATCAACGGCGTACTGGAAATTGTTGCAACCATGCACTAACCAGCACTATTCCCCATTATCTTCCAGCGCCCCCATTTTACAATAAACATGATTGCGAGACAGATGAGGTATCGGTTCATCCACTTCCGGCATATGGACACGTACCATGAGGTACAGGGTCATTTGTAACTGGTTCTTGGTTATCTTCTTGATTTTTCATGCCAGGAACCCAGTGCTCAAGCGGAAACTCTGGTAGCCAAAATCACAGTGAGAACGTTTTGTTTGAAGTTGTACCAGCAACACTCAAATCTATTCAATCGCTATCGTCGCGAACGTTTAGGATGCAGGGATACCTGGCATTCAGAGAGCTCAAAAGGTAAACCATTTAATCCAGCACCCCACCGATGAATAGTGACAGCAGAAGTTTCAGGCGGTGTCACCGATTCTGCAGTCCTGATGTAATATCAGCATGGCCATCAACCTGCGGGCATGATTTTTGTCGTGTGTTTTTATGAAGAGTATTCAGCACCAGGTAATTGGTCACGAGGCATTGGTGACTATGCTCGGCATTGCCCAGCCCGGTAGGTGGTTAGGTGCTTTTCAGCGATTGACCTGAACGCACAATCTGGACTGAGTCCCCTTCTGGTTATCTACTAATTGGTGCGACTATTTACGACAGATGGTGTCCTCATCATTTATGGTGATTTATCCTTCAATAAGAAGTAAACCGCCATAACGATTTCATGCATGTTCTCCGCTGTTACAGCTTCTACAGGAGCTAGCCCCTTGAAATCATCGTGCGGCTCAGAAAGCGCACGGTAGATCTCCCACGAGTCCGCATCACGCACAAACTTAAGAACCGCCTGTATCAGCTTGTGCTTGAGCGGCGTGAAGTGCCAATCCGGGACACGCTGCCCGAGGTTGCCGAGGCTCAAAGCCAACACCTTGCGTCCGCTGATCTCGTAGCTGATCCACCGCCGCGACTTGCCAGCCATTTTCACAAAATCGGCCGCGGAAAGAAGATGTGGCGAATTGAAGATATCCAACCGCTCCAGTTGCTCGCGCTGGCATTCCGACAAGACCGGCGGTGTACGTGGCCCCGTGATCGCCGACAGTCGATGCACCGTGTCAGGTAGCGTCGGTATGCCTGCTCCAGGCTTCGAGACCAGCACGACAGGGGCAGGCGCGGCTGCCTCGGTACCCTCTGGAACCTCATCAGGAACCTCCGGAACACCTTCCAGATGGACGGTCAGGTGCATGCTAGCGGCCTCTACCTGATGCTGCTCGAACAGATCGAGCCGGTCAGCCCAATCCTGCATCATGCGTCGGCGCTGCTCCACGTATTCCGCGTGGTTGTAGGCGGCGCTCACCTTGTCAGGATCTGAATGCGAGAGCTGCGCGTCGACCCAGACTTTCGGATAGCCGATTTCGTTCAGAGCAGTCGAAATCGTCGCCCGAATGCCATGCCCCGTCAATTGATCCGTATAGCCCATGCGCTTGAGAGCCTGATTGAGTGTGTTCTCGCTGATGCGCTTCTTCAGGTCCCAGCCATGTGAGAACAGGTAGCGCTGAGCAGGTTTGAACTGCTCCAGCATGTGCTGAATGATCTCCATGGCCTGCGCCGACAGAGGAACGATGTAGGGAGGAATGTCGCCGGGCCGCTTGCCCTCCTTGCGCATCTCAAGCTGCAACTGTTTCACAACCTCCGGGGGGATGATCCATAGACCCTGATCGAGATGGAACTGATCAGGTGTCGCCAGCCGCAACTCCCCCGTACGCACGCCGGTCAGGAGCAGCAGTCGAAGCCCCAGCTGTGTCTGAAGCCGACCGTGGTACTTTCTCAGCCGTGACAGCATTGCCGGCAACTCATCCATTCGCAGGAACGGGTTGTGACGAACGGGCGGCATCGGCAACGCCACCACATCCAGATCGAACGCCGGGTTCTGCGGCAGGCCAGGCACAATGATCAGCGCGTAGCGGAACATCTGCCTGAACCAGGTACGCACCTTCTCCGCCACGCTGAGCGCCTTCCGACGCTCAATCCTGGCTACGACCTCCAGAAGGTCCGGACGCTGAATTTCGTAGATGGGGCGTTTCCCGAGTGTGGGCAGGATGTCTTTTTTGAAGATTCGAAGGATCTGCGTCAGCGTGCTCTGACGCCCTTCCTTGAGGACGAGCCTGCGGTGCTCAAGCCACTTGTCGAACACGGCCTGAAAGGTGTGTTCGTCGGCCAGACGGACAGCCTGGCGCTTCTGCTTGCGATCTGCTCGGGGATTGATGCCCTTGGCCAGCAACGCGCGGGCCGCATCACGGAGGGCGCGCGCTTCCCGAAGGCCAACCTCCGGATAGGTGCCCAGCGACATGCGCTTCTGCTTGCCAGCCCAGTAGTAACGGTAGTGCCAGGTCTTACCTCCGGTCGGAGAGACCGCGAGGGAGAGGCCGTCGATGTCGCTGACGGTGTAAGCCTTGCCGGTCGCCTTGGCGTTCCGGGCAGCCATATCTGAGAGTGCCATGCTCCAGCTCCTGAACTATGAGTCAGGACTAGATGCTTGTCTCGTTGACCTCGCTCCTCCAGCAACAATCCGGAAAGCGCCTTACCCGTATTCATGGACTTAAAAATGGACTTAAAAGTCCCGGATGTTGGCGGTTTCCAGTGGACGTCACTGGAATGAAAAAAGGGCCTTCCGGCCCTGTTTTCAATGGCTTGCAGAATTCAGTGGAACTCTACATAACCTAAATTGGAGCGGGAAACGAGACTCGAACTCGCGACCCCGACCTTGGCAAGGTCGTGCTCTACCAACTGAGCTATTCCCGCAAATCTGTACTGCTTTTGTTGCTGTCGTAACGTGTAATTCTCTGTCGTTACGGGAGGCGCATTATACGAGAAATCCTTTTAGCTGCAACCCCCCTTAAAGCGATTTTTTTGAAAATCCGTTCAAATGCTTAATTAATCGGCAAGCTGAACAATTTAACGACAAAAACCCGGCCACGCAAGGCGCCGGGTCGCAAAATCACAGCTTTATAAAGTTTTCGCGGTAGTACGCCAGCTCCGCAACCGACTCGCGAATGTCGTCCATCGCCTGGTGTGTTCCCTGCTTTTTAAAGCCGTCGAGAATTTCCGGTTTCCAGCGACGTGCCAGCTCTTTCAGGGTGCTGACATCCAGATAGCGGTAGTGGAAATACGATTCCAGCTCCGGCATGTACTTAAACAGGAAGCGACGATCCTGACCAATGCTGTTACCGCAGATAGGCGATTTGCCCGCCGGAACCCACTGTTTCAGGAATTCAATGGTTGCCTGCTCTGCTTCGCGGTCGCCCTGGGTGCTGGCCTTCACGCGCTCTACCAGTCCGCTACCGGTATGGGTGCGCACGTTCCATTCATCCATCAGCGCAAGCTGATCGTCAGACTGATGTACCGCGATGGTTGGCCCTTCCGCCAGAATATTCAGGTTGGCATCGGTGACCAGCGTTGCAATTTCAATGATGCGATCGCGCTCGGGATCCAGCCCGGTCATTTCAAGATCGATCCAAATCAGGTTGTTTTCATCCGCGCTCATGTTATTTTCCACCCTTCTCGCATAACCGGCAGTAGCAGGTTAACTAGTATTAATTAGAGTGTATCATAGAGGTTTTGCCCCTTACGGGCGACCAGGAGCCAGCGCGATTGAGTAAAAATAAACTCTCCAAAGGGCAGCAGCGCCGCGTAAACGCCAACCACCAGCGCCGTCTTAAAACCACTTCGGAGAAGCCGGATTACGACGACAACCTGTTTGGTGAAGCGACAGAGGGCGTCGTGATTAGCCGTTTTGGTATGCATGCTGATGTCGAATCCGCCGACGGGGATATCCACCGTTGCAATATCCGTCGCACTATCCGTTCATTGGTAACCGGCGATCGCGTTGTCTGGCGTCCGGGTAAAGAAGCCGCTGAAGGGGTGACGGTTAAGGGCATCGTTGAAGCCGTGCATGAACGCACGTCGGTGCTGACCCGTCCTGATTTCTACGACGGTGTTAAACCCATTGCTGCCAATATTAACCAGATCGTCATCGTTTCGGCGATTTTGCCTGAGCTTTCGCTCAATATTATCGACCGTTATCTCGTCGCCTGCGAAACGCTGCAGGTTGAACCGATCATCGTGTTGAACAAGATCGATCTGCTGGATGACGACGGCATGGCCTTCGTGAATGAGCAGATGGATATCTATCGCAAGATCGGTTATCGCGTGCTGATGGTCTCCAGCCACACTAAAGATGGCCTGAAGCCCTTAGAAGAAGCGCTGACTGACCGAATCAGTATCTTTGCGGGTCAATCTGGCGTAGGTAAATCGAGCCTGCTGAACAACCTTCTCGGCCTCCAGCAAGAGATCCTGACCAACGATGTGTCCAACGTTTCGGGTCTGGGCCAGCACACCACCACCGCCTCACGTCTTTATCACTTCCCGCACGGTGGCGACGTGATTGACTCGCCAGGCGTACGTGAGTTTGGCCTGTGGCACCTTGAGCCGGAACAAATCTTCAACGGGTTTGTCGAATTCCATGACTATTTAGGCGCTTGCAAATATCGCGACTGTAAGCACGACAACGACCCTGGCTGCGCTATCCGCGAGGCGGTAGAGAACGGTGAGATTGCGGAAACCCGCTTTGAAAACTATCACCGCATTCTTGAGAGCATGGAAGACGTAAAAACGCGTAAAAACTTTTCTGATTCTGATAACTGACAACTAAGCTAAGCATCGCTAAAATCGTCCCCTTTTTTCAGGTTCCGGCGCTTTTCTCCGCCGGATCAGGAACGACAAAACAATGGCCTGGAGGCTACCTTGTTAAACTCATTCAAACTTTCGCTTCAATACATTCTGCCAAAACTGTGGCTCACTCGCCTGGCGGGCTGGGGCGCGAGCAAACGAGCGGGCTGGCTGACCAAACTGGTCATCGACCTGTTCGTGAAATACTACAAGGTCGACATGAAAGAGGCGCAGAAACCGGACACCGCCAGCTACCGCACGTTTAACGAATTCTTCGTGCGCCCGTTGCGCGATGAAGTGCGCCCGTTAAATACCGACCCTAACGTGCTGGTGATGCCTGCGGACGGCGTGATCAGCCAGCTCGGTAAGATTGAAGACGACAAAATTCTGCAGGCCAAAGGCCATAACTACACCCTTGAGGCGCTGCTCGCAGGTAACTATCTGATGGCAGATCTGTTCCGTAACGGTTCCTTCGCGACCACCTACCTGTCGCCGCGCGACTATCACCGCGTACACATGCCGTGTAACGGTATCCTGCGTGAGATGATTTACGTGCCGGGGGATCTGTTCTCCGTGAACCACCTGACCGCACAAAACGTTCCGAACCTGTTCGCCCGTAACGAGCGCGTCATCTGCCTGTTTGATACTGAATTTGGCCCAATGGCACAGATTCTGGTGGGTGCTACCATTGTAGGCAGCATCGAAACCGTCTGGGCGGGCACCATTACCCCACCACGCGAAGGCGTGATCAAGCGCTGGACCTGGCCTGCCGGTGAAGCGGAAGGCTCTGTGGCCCTGCTGAAAGGTCAGGAGATGGGTCGCTTTAAGCTGGGCTCTACCGTGATCAACTTGTTTGCACCGGGTAAAGTGAACCTGGTTGAACAGCTGGAACGCCTGTCGGTGACCAAACTGGGTCAACCGCTGGCGGTGTCTACCGAAACCTTCATCACGCCGGACGCAGAGCCTGCCCCGCTGCCTGAAGAAGAGATCAACGCCGAGCATGACGCCAGCCCGCTGGTTGACGACAAAAAAGACGAAGGCTAACAACAGAAGGATCGCTGACGTGCGCCCGATTATCGTTCTACTGATGGCCTGGTGCCTCAGCATGGGGGCGTACGCAGCGACAGCCCCCGACGCCAAACAGATAACCCAGGAACTGGAGCAGGCAAAAGCGGCGAAACCCGCGCAGCCAGAGACCGTCGAGTCGCTCCAGTCTGCCCTGAACGCGCTTGAGGAGCGAAAAGGCTCCCTTGAGCGCGCTCAGCAATATCAGCAGGTTATCGACAACTTCCCGAAACTCTCTCAAACGCTGCGCTCACAGCTGAATAACCTGCGTGATGAACCGCGCGAGGTTCCTGTGGGCTTAACGTCGGATGCGCTAAACCAGGAGATCCTCCAGGTTAGCAGTCAGCTACTGGAAAAGAGCCGCCAGGCGCAGCAGGAACAAGAGCGCGCACGTGAAATCGCCGACTCGCTCAGCCAGCTACCGCAGCAGCAGACCGATGCCCGCCGTCAGCTGAACGAGGTCGAGCGTCGCGTCGGCACGCAAGCCGGTAATACGCCACAGAGCCAGGCGCAAAATCTTGGGCTACAGGCGGAATCCGCCAGGCTCAAAGCGCTGGTTGATGAGCTGGAGCTGGCGCAGCTTTCTGCCAACAACCGCCAGGAACTGTCGCGCATGCGCGCTGAACTGGCGCAGAAGCAGAGCCAACAGCTGGACGCGTATCTGCAGAGCCTGCGCAACCAGTTAAATAGCCAGCGCCAGCGCGAAGCCGAACGCGCGCTGGAAAGTACAGAACTCCTCGCGGAAAACAGTGCAAATCTGCCTGTCGGCATCGTCGATCAGTTCAAGGTTAACCGCGAGCTTTCAGCCGCGCTGAACCAGCAGGCGCAGCGTATGGATTTGGTTGCGTCGCAGCAGCGACAGGCGACCAATCAAACGCTGCAGGTACGTCAGGCGCTTAACACCCTGCGTGAGCAGTCCCAGTGGCTGGGGTCCTCCAACCTGTTGGGTGAAGCCTTACGCGCCCAGGTTGCCCGCCTGCCGGAAATGCCAAAGCCGCAGCAACTTGATACCGAGATGGCGCAGCTGCGCGTCCAGCGCCTGCATTTTGAAGACCTCCTCAATAAGCAGCCGCAAATCCGCCAGATCCGCCAGGCCGATGGACAACCGCTTACCGGTGAGCAGAACCGCATCCTTGAAGCCCAGCTGCGCACCCAGCGTGAACTGCTGAACTCTCTGCTGCAGGGCGGCGATACGCTGATCCTTGAGCTAACCAAGCTGAAAGTGTCAAACAGCCAGCTGGAAGATGCGCTGAAAGAGGTCAACGAGGCGACGCACCGTTATCTCTTCTGGACATCTGACGTGCGGCCAATGACCTTCTCGTGGCCAATAGAGATTGTTCAGGATCTGCGCCGCCTGATTTCGCTGGATACCTTCAGCCAGTTGGGCCAGGCCAGCGTGATGATGATTACCAGTAAGGAGACCATCTTCCCGCTGCTGGGCGCGCTGATTCTGGTGGGCTTCAGTATCTACTCCCGCAGGCACTTTACGCGCTTCCTCGAACGTTCCAGCGCGCGCGTCGGGAAAGTGACGCAGGATCACTTCTGGCTGACGCTGCGTACCGTATTCTGGTCGATTCTTGTTGCTTCACCGCTACCGGTGCTGTGGATGACGCTGGGATATGGCCTGCGCGAGGCCTGGCCCTATCCGCTTGCGGTGGCGATTGGCGATGGCGTCCCCGCCACCGTGCCGCTGCTGTGGGTAGTGATGATTTGCGCCACCTTCGCGCGTCCAAACGGTCTGTTTGTCGCCCACTTTGGCTGGCCGCGCAGCCGCGTCGCGCGCGGCATGCGTTACTACCTGATGAGCATCGGCCTGATCGTGCCGCTAATCATGGCACTGATCATGTTCGATAACCTCAATGACCGTGAATTCTCCGGTTCGCTGGGCCGTCTCTGCTTTATCCTCATCTGCGGCGCGCTGGCAATGGTGAAACTCAGCCTTAAACGCGCCGGCATTCCGCTGTATCTCGATAAGACGGGCAGCGGCGATAACATGCTCAACCGCATGCTGTGGAACCTGATGCTCTCCGCGCCTTTGGTGGCCATTCTGGCCGCAGCCGTGGGGTATCTGGCGACCGCGCAGGCGCTGCTGGCACGTCTTGAAACCTCCGTCGCCATCTGGTTCCTGCTGCTGGTGGTCTACCATGTCATCCGCCGCGGAATGCTGATCCAACGTCGTCGTCTGGCGTTTGACCGTGCCAAGCATCGCCGCGCCGAAATTCTGGCCCAGCGCGCACGCGGTGAAGAAGAGCCAAACCACGTCAACAGTACAGAAGGGACAACCGATGCCGACGATGTCGAAATCGATCTGGATACCATCAGTACCCAGTCATTGCGGCTGGTACGTTCCCTCCTGATGCTGGTTGCGCTTCTGTCGGTGATCTTCCTGTGGTCGGAAATTCACTCCGCGTTTGGATTCCTGGAGAACATCTCATTGTGGGATGTGACGTCCACGGTACAGGGTGTTGAAAGTCTGGAGCCGATCACCTTAGGCGCGGTGCTGATTGCCATTCTGGTGCTGATCATCACCACTCAACTGGTGCGTAACTTCCCGGCACTGCTGGAGCTGGCGCTGCTGCAGCACCTGGATTTAACCCCCGGCACGGGCTACGCCATTACCACCATCACCAAGTATCTGATCATGCTGTTTGGTGGGCTGGTGGGTTTCTCGATGATTGGTATTGAGTGGTCAAAACTGCAGTGGCTGGTCGCCGCCCTGACCGTGGGTCTGGGCTTTGGCCTGCAGGAGATTTTTGCCAACTTCGTTTCCGGTCTGATCATTCTGTTTGAGAAGCCGATCCGTATTGGCGATACGGTGACCATCCGCGATTTGACCGGTAGCGTCACGAAGATCAATACGCGCGCCACCACGATCAGCGACTGGGATCGAAAAGAGATCATCGTCCCGAACAAGGCGTTTATCACCGAGCAGTTTATCAACTGGTCGCTGTCAGACTCCGTCACCCGAGTGGTGCTGACCGTACCAGCACCGTCTGACGCCAACAGCGAAGAGGTGACGCAGATCCTCTACACCGCAGCAGAGCGCTGCTCGCTGGTGATCGATAACCCGGCACCCGAGGTATTCCTTGTGGATTTACAGCAGGGTATTCAGATCTTCGAGCTGCGCATTTACGCCGCCGAGATGGGGCACCGTATGCCGTTGCGCCATGAGATCCACCAGCTGATTCTGGCTGGCTTCCGCGAGCACGGAATTGATATGCCGTTCCCACCGTTCCAGATGCGTCTGGAAAGCCTCGGCGGGACTAAAACGTCAAGAACGCTGTCATCAGCGGGGCGCAAACGCCCGGCGGGAAGTTTGTAATACTCGCCCCTCCCTGTGGGGAGGGGCGTTTTACCGCTACGCGACTTCCACGACGTACGCCATCGAGCGACGACGATAGTTCTCATAAATCCCCATCGCCAGCAGCGAGAAGAAGATCGGACCGCCAACCATCCACAGCGCGCTGTTCCAGTCATTTGCCTCAATGATGGGCTGGATCACGGTGAATATGTTGGCAAACGCCACCACCAAAACGACCACCGTGGTTGCCAGCAGCGTTGTTGCGCGAGTTTTGAAAATCACGAACGGACGTTCCAGCCCCTGCTTCGCCTTAAAGAACGGGAACGCGAGCGTCAGGAACAGATACGGGAGCGTCATTGAAACGTTCGCCATCAGAGTCAGCTTGTTGTAAAACGCTGACGCCGTGTCACCACCAAACGACACCAGCAGAATGAACACGCATACCAGCAGACACTGCATCCACATGGCGTTAGCGGGCATGCCGGTTGTATTCAACTGCGTCATGCGCGCTGGCCAAAGCGCTTTTGGCGTGCCCTGAATAATGGCTTTCAGCGGAGAGTAAATCAGCGTGAAGAACGCCCCCGTATACGCAAGGAACATCGACAGCCCGGTGATGCGCGCAAACCAAACGCCCATCGCCGCCGCCGCGTCCGGCGTCAGGTTCATCGCCTGCCCCAGCGTCATGCCCAGACTTTTCATCAGAACATAGGTGATGTTCCCGAGGTTCGTGGTGTTGTTGCTCAGCACCTGCTGCCAGTTAGTGCTGACGCCCCAGAGGAAAATCGCCAGCGAATAGCCAATCGAGATGACGATGGCGGCAAAAATAATGCCTTTGGCAAAGTTCTTTTCCGGGTTCTCGGTCTTATCGACCAGGCCGCCTACGGCTTCAATACCGCCGTAAGCAAAGATGGCAAAGACCACGAAGGAGAGCATAGCGAGGCCGGACTGATAGCTCGGATTAGGAGATGAAACAAAATTCACCTCCTGAGCAAAATGGCCGCCGTTCAGACACAGAATGGCGATACTGACCACCAGCAGAACCAGGTTCAACCCCATGACCGAAATACCACCCACAGCGGTAATACAGGCTATTTTGTTGATGCCTTTAGACGCCACCAGCGTTACAACAACCATCCAGCAGACCGCCAGAATACCCACCACCTGCGTAGAGCTGAGGCCCGCCAGCGACCAGACCTGGGTTTTATCGGCACCGAACACAAACGTCGAGAACGGAACCCACACTTTCGCGGCCGTACTGACCATCCAGACGACGTAAGAGGAGAACCACATAAACGTGCCGATAAACGCATAGCGCGGGCCAACGCTGTTGTTCATCCACGAATAGATCCCGCCCTCTTCTTTGCGATAGGCCGATCCCATTTCCGCCATCATCAGCGCAAAGGGAATGAAGAAGAATAGCGCAGAGACGATATAAAACGGCGTCGCGCTGTAACCCATCAGGTAGAAGGCCGACGGACTGTTGGCAAAACCAAAGACCGAGGTAAATATCATCAGGATGAGCCCGGTGAGGGTCATCTTTTTGAGTGAGTGAGACATATAACCATCCGAAGGAGAATTAAGCTGCGCGGATGGTAGCAGATGACCAGACAAAAATTGTGGCTATGCGAGGCAAACTAAGAAAAAGACCCGTGTATAGAGAAATTGGCAGTTTTTAATGTTGCCGTGCGGAAATGGAAAGGTTAATTGACAGGAATG
>NZ_GL890774.1:642121-660494 GCF_000211415.1 Enterobacter mori LMG 25706
GGGTAAGCGCAGCGCCACCCGGCACTTTATCAGGCGCGATCGACCGTAAAGGCAATCACATCGCCAAGCTGCTCTGCGCCCAGCGCCAGCATCACCAGACGGTCAACGCCCAGCGCCACACCAGAACAATCCGGCAGGCCAGCTTTTAACGCCTCCAGCAGGTTGGTATCAATCGGCTGCTGCGGCAGACCGCGCGCTGCACGCTTGCGGTTATCCTGCTCAAAACGCTGCTGCTGTTCGCGCGCGTCAGTCAGCTCGTGGAAACCGTTCGCCAGCTCAATACCTTTATAATAAACCTCAAAACGCTCCGCCACGCGGTGGTCTTCGGTGCTGATCTGCGCCAGCGAAGCCTGGCTTGCGGGGAAATGATAAACAAACGTCGGACGATCCTTGCCAATCTGCGGTTCCACGCCAAAGGTGAAAAGCAGTTGCAGCAGCGTATCGCGATCTTCCTCAGTATCCGCCACATTGCTCAGATCCAGTTTTGCCGCCACTTCACGCAGCTGGGCTTTATCCGCTGAAAGAGGATCGATTTCCAGACAACGCTGGAACGCCTGCTGATAGGAGAGCGTCTCCGCTTCTGAACAGTCCAGAACCTGCTGCAGCAGATCGTCCACCTCATTCATCAGGCGATACATATCATAATGCGGGCGGTACCACTCCAGCATGGTGAATTCCGGGTTGTGGTGACGACCCATCTCTTCATTACGGAAGCTGCGGCACAGCTGATACACCGGACCACATCCCGCCGCCAGCAGGCGCTTCATATGGTATTCCGGGCTGGTCATCAGATACAGATTCATACCCTGAGAATGGCCAGGGCCAACAAAACGGGTTTCAAACGGGACCAGATGAATATCCGTTACCGTTGCCTGACTCATGCACGGAGTTTCCACCTCCAGGACGCCGCGGTCAGCAAAGAAGCGGCGGATCTCCGCCATTACTGCTGCGCGTTTTAACAGGTTTGGGATGGATGCGCTCGGCTGCCAGGTGGCCGTTTCGCTCATGAGTAATTCTCCGATTTCAGACAAGGGCACGAAGTCTACTCGTAAGCCGAGGCGGAGACAAATTTTGCGCGGTAAAAGCGCCTTTTTCATAACGAAGAAAAATAACGTAACGGAATTCATCAATAACGATGATAAATCACCGCACTGAACAGCAAAAAAATCGAACACGTCAAATTTCCCTCACATCCATACGGTTATACTGTTTTACCCATAAAGGAGCAGTGGAATCGCTTTCGCAATTTCCCGTTTGGACAGGTGAGCTACCTTTAGTTCAACGCGTTGCGGAAAAACAAAAATCTGGAGGAATGTCGTGCAAACTTTTCAAGCCGATCTTGCCGTAATAGGCGCTGGCGGAGCGGGATTACGCGCTGCAATTGCTGCAGCACAAGCTAATCCCAACGCTAAAATCGCACTGATTTCAAAAGTCTATCCTATGCGTAGCCACACGGTTGCTGCAGAAGGAGGATCCGCCGCTGTTGCGCAGGATCATGACAGCTTCGAATACCATTTCCACGACACGGTTGCAGGGGGCGACTGGCTTTGCGAGCAGGATGTCGTTGACTACTTCGTGCACCACTGTCCTACGGAAATGACCCAGCTTGAGCAGTGGGGATGTCCGTGGAGTCGCCGTCCGGACGGCAGCGTCAACGTTCGCCGCTTCGGCGGAATGAAGATTGAACGCACCTGGTTCGCCGCCGATAAGACCGGCTTCCATATGCTGCACACCCTGTTCCAGACCTCCCTTCAGTTCCCGCAAATTCAACGCTTTGATGAACATTTCGTTCTCGACATTCTGGTCGATGACGGCGAGGCGCGCGGCCTGGTGGCGATGAACATGATGGAAGGCACGCTTGTCCAGATCCGCGCGAAAGCCGTGGTAATGGCAACAGGCGGTGCGGGTCGCGTTTATCGCTACAACACCAACGGCGGCATCGTCACCGGCGACGGGATGGGCATGGCGCTCAGCCACGGCGTGCCGCTGCGCGATATGGAGTTCGTGCAGTATCACCCAACCGGTCTGCCGGGCTCAGGCATTCTGATGACGGAAGGCTGCCGCGGTGAAGGCGGTATTCTGGTCAACAAAAACGGCTACCGCTATCTGCAGGATTACGGCATGGGCCCGGAAACCCCGCTCGGCGAGCCGAAGAACAAATACATGGAACTCGGCCCGCGCGACAAAGTGTCTCAGGCCTTCTGGCACGAGTGGCGCAAAGGCAACACCATCTCCACGCCGCGCAGCGATGTGGTCTATCTCGACCTGCGCCACCTCGGCGAGAAGAAACTGCTGGAGCGTCTGCCGTTCATCTGCGAGCTGGCAAAAGCCTACGTGGGCGTTGACCCGGTCAAAGAACCGATTCCGGTGCGTCCAACCGCGCACTACACCATGGGCGGTATCGAAACCGATCAGCAGTGCGAAACCCGCATCAAAGGACTGTTCGCCGTGGGCGAGTGTTCCTCCGTGGGCCTGCACGGTGCGAACCGTCTGGGCTCGAACTCGCTGGCTGAGCTGGTCGTCTTTGGCCGCATGGCGGGCGAACGCGCAATGGAGCGGGCGGCTACTGCAGGTGAAGCCAACGGTGCCGCGCTGGACGCTCAGGTCGCAGACGTTGAAAAACGGCTGAAAGATCTGGTGAATCAGGAAGGTAACGAGAACTGGTCTAAGATCCGCGATGAAATGGGCCTGTCGATGGAAGAAGGCTGCGGTATCTACCGTACGCCAGAGCTGATGCAGAAAACCGTCGACAAGCTGGCAGAGCTGCAGGAACGCTCCAAGCGCGTGCGCATCACCGATACCTCCAGCGTGTTCAATACCGACCTGCTCTACACCATCGAGCTGGGCCACGGTCTGAACGTCGCGGAATGTATGGCGCACTCCGCGCTGGCGCGTAAAGAATCGCGCGGCGCGCACCAGCGCCTTGATGAAGGCTGTACCGAACGTGATGACGTCAACTTCCTGAAACATACCCTCGCCTGGCGCGATGCGGATGGCACTACCCGTCTGGACTACAGCGACGTGAAAATCACCACGCTGCCACCGGCGAAGCGCGTTTACGGTGCAGAAGCAGAAGACGCCGAGAAGAAGGAGAAGGCGAATGGCTGAGATGCAAAAACTGAAAGTTGAAGTGGTGCGCTACAACCCGGAAGTGGACGCCGCACCGCACAGCGCTTTCTATGAAGTCCCTTATGACGAGCAAACCTCCCTGCTGGATGCGCTCGGCTATATCAAAGACAACCTGCCACCAGACCTGAGCTATCGCTGGTCCTGCCGCATGGCGATCTGCGGTTCCTGCGGCATGATGGTTAACAAGGTACCGAAGCTGGCCTGTAAAACCTTCCTGCGCGAGTACACCAAAGGCATCAAGGTTGAAGCCCTGGGCAACTTCCCGATTGAGCGCGATCTGGTGGTCGATATGACCCACTTTATCGAAAGCCTGGAAGCCATTAAGCCGTATATCATTGGCAACCCGCGCACGCCCGAACAGGGGCCAAACACCCAGACGCCAGCCCAGATGGCGAAGTACCATCAGTTCTCCGGCTGCATCAACTGCGGTCTGTGCTACGCCGCCTGTCCACAGTTTGGCCTGAACAAAGAGTTCATTGGCCCGGCAGCCATTACCCTGGCGCACCGCTATAACGAGGACAGCCGCGACCACGGTAAAAAAGAACGTATGGCGCAGCTAAACAGCCAGAACGGCGTCTGGAGCTGTACCTTTGTGGGCTACTGCTCCGAAGTCTGTCCGAAGCACGTCGACCCGGCCGCCGCTATTCAGCAGGGTAAAGTGGAAAGCTCGAAAGACTTTCTTATCGCTACCCTGAAACCACGCTAAGGAGTGCATGATGACGACTAAACGCAAAGCCTATGTGCGGCCAATGCCGTCCACCTGGTGGAAAAACCTGCCGTTTTATCGCTTCTATATGCTGCGTGAAGGCACGGCGGTACCTGCGGTCTGGTTCAGCCTTGAGCTGATGTACGGGGTTTTCGCCCTCAAACACGGTCCGGAAACCTGGGCCAGCTTTGTCGGTTTCCTGCAAAACCCGATCATCGTTGTGCTGAACCTGATCGTGCTCGCGGCCGCGCTGCTTCATACCAAAACCTGGTTTGAACTGGCGCCAAAAGCGGCGAACATCATCGTTAAAGGCGAAAAAATGGGGCCAGAGCCGGTGATTAAAGGGCTCTGGGCAGTGACGATTCTGGTCACTGTGGTCATTCTGTTTGTCGCACTGTTCTGGTAAGGAGACTACTGTGATCAATCCAAATCCAAAACGTTCTGACGAGCCGGTCTTCTGGGGCCTGTTCGGTGCAGGCGGCATGTGGAGCGCCATCATCGCGCCGGTCATTATCCTGCTGGTCGGCATTATGCTGCCGCTGGGGCTGTTCCCGGGCGATGCGCTGAGCTACGAGCGCGTACTGGCCTTTGCGAGCAGCTTTATCGGTCGCGTGTTCCTCTTCCTGATGATCGTTCTACCGCTGTGGTGTGGCCTGCACCGCATTCACCATGCGATGCATGACTTGAAAATCCATCTACCGAGCGGTAAATGGGTGTTCTACGGTCTGGCAACCATCCTGACCGTGGTGACGCTGATTGCGGTGGTCACCATCTGACGCTTCAGGCCCGCCATCCGGCGGGCCTGTTATTTCTGCATTTTTCCCACCAGCCACTGCGCAAACTCACGCATTGCGGGGGTTTCTGCCCGCGACTGGAGTCGCGTCAGCCAGTAACTGCCCAGGTCAATCTGCGTCGCAAACGGCTGCACGATACGCTCGCTGTTCAGCAAATGGCTAAACATATCAACAGGCGCGATGGCAATTCCCACGCCCGCCTGAGCCGCCTCAAGCATGGTCACAGACGAATCAAACACCATCACCCGGTGCGTCGGTGAAGGAGGATGCTCACCCGCCGCCTGCATCCAGGCAGCCCATTCGTCGCGTCGGTAAGAGCGCAGCAGGGTAAATTTCAGGATATCTGCCGGGTTTTTTAGCACAGAGGCGATATCCGGCGTGCAAAGCGGAGCCAGCGGCGCAGGGCAAAGAAACTGCGCCTCGGTACCATGCCACGCGCCTCCACCATAGCGGATGGTGTAATCCAGTCCTTCGGCGGCAGGATCGACACGGTTGTTATGCGTGGAAAGCTGCAGATCAATGTGCGGATAGCAGCGACGAAAATCCTCCAGCTGCGGAAAGAGCAACCCTGTCGCAAAGGTACCCACCACGCCGATCTTCAGCTTCTCCATGGCAAGATGGTGAGTAAAGCGATCGAGCAGACCGGCGATACGATCGAACGAATCGTTCAGCACCGGCAGTAAATTCTCGCCTTCCGTGGTCAACGTCAGCCCACGGGAAACGCGAACGAACAGCTGGCAGTGCAGGTGCTGCTCCAGTGCCTTCACGTGTTGGCTAATGGCAGAATGGGTCACATTGAGCTCAATGGCGGCATGCGTAAAACTAAGATGCCTGGCGGCCGCTTCGAAAGCACGAAGCGAGTTAAGAGGAAGATAGCTTCGCGTCATCTGTCGTTCCGTTAGAAAAATTAACAGCTAATGCTAAATTTAACCGTTTGTCAGCCACAGTCAAATCCCACAGACTACGCTCGTCTGATGGGCCCGGACACTCCCCTGAACCGTGATTATGGAAGATAACTGATGATCAAAAAATCCCTTTGCTGCGCCCTGCTGCTCGGCGTGTCATGTTCCAGCATTGCTGCGTCGATAACAGAAAAACAGCTGGCTGACGTAGTGGAAAAAAGCATTACCCCCCTGATGAAAGCGCAGTCTATTCCGGGCATGGCGGTTGCCGTGATCTACCAGGGCCAGCCGCACTATTTTACTTTTGGTAAAGCCGATGTTGCAGCGAACAAACCTGTTACTCCACAAACCCTGTTCGAACTGGGTTCTATCAGTAAAACTTTCACCGGCGTACTGGGTGGCAATGCTGTTGCCCGCGGTGAGATATCGCTGGGCGATCCGGTGACCAAATACTGGCCTGAGCTGACGGGCAAGCAGTGGCAAGGAATTCGCATGCTGGACCTGGCAACCTATACCGCAGGCGGTCTGCCGCTGCAGGTACCGGATGAGGTCACTGATAACGCCTCTCTGCTGCGCTTTTACCAGACATGGCAGCCGCAGTGGAAACCTGGCACCACGCGACTGTATGCGAACGCCAGCATCGGTCTGTTTGGCGCACTGGCGGTTAAACCTTCCGGCATGGGCTTTGAACAGGCCATGACGAAGCGGGTCTTTAAACCGATCGGGCTCGACCATACGTGGATTAACGTTCCGAAAGCAGAAGAAGCATATTACGCCTGGGGATACCGTGACGGTAAAGCGGTCCATGTGTCACCGGGGATGCTGGACGCCGAAGCCTACGGCGTGAAAACCAACGTGCAGGATATGGCGAGCTGGGTGGTGGCCAATATGGCTCCGGATAACGTTCAGGATGCATCGTTGAAGCAAGGCATGACGCTGGCACAGTCGCGCTACTGGCGCGTTGGGGCCATGTATCAGGGATTAGGCTGGGAAATGCTTAACTGGCCGGTCGATGCCAAAACCGTGGTTGAAGGTAGCGACAATAAGGTCGCGCTGGCCCCACTTCCCGCGAGAGAAGTGAATCCTCCGGCGCCGCCGGTAAAAGCCTCATGGGTGCACAAAACCGGCTCCACCGGCGGATTCGGCAGCTATGTGGCCTTTATCCCGGAGAAGCAACTTGGCATCGTGATGCTGGCGAACAAGAGCTATCCGAACCCGGCACGCGTTGAGGCGGCATACCGTATCCTCGACGCGCTGCAGTAAAACATTGCCGGGTGGCGGCTTCGCCTTACCCGGCCTACAAAATCTACGGTATGACGCCGCACAAAAGCCACATTTTCCTTGCTGTCATCTACACTTAACAGAAAACAGTAAGGAAACACCTATGCGCATTCTGCCTGTTATCGCCGCAGTGACAGCCGCGTTTTTAGTCGTTGCCTGCAGTTCCCCTACCCCGCCACCCGGCGTCACCGTCGTCACGCCTTTCGATTCACAACGCTTCCTTGGAACCTGGTATGAAATCGCCCGAATGGATCATCGGTTCGAGCGCGGTTTAGAAAAAGTCACAGCCCATTACAGTTCAATGGATGACGGCGGTATTCAGGTCGTTAACCGTGGTTACAACCCGGACCGGGCGATGTGGCAACAGTCGGTTGGCAAGGCGTACTTCACCGGCGACGCGAGCCGTGCCGCGTTGAAAGTCTCTTTCATCGGCCCGTTCTACGGTGGATATAACGTGATTGCACTCGACAGAGAATATCGTCACGCATTAGTGTGCGGGCCGGATCGCGACTACCTGTGGATACTCTCCCGCACCCCGACCATTTCACCTGAAATGAAACAGCAGATGCTGGACGTGGCGACCCGGCAAGGGTTTGATGTAGCGAAATTAGTGTGGGTTGAACAGCCGCGTTAAGGCGTGCTGAGCTTCAGGCCAACGATTCCGGCAACAATCAGGGCGAGGCTGGCAATACGCGCCAGACTCGCTGACTCTCCCAGCAACAGAATGCCGGTGATGGCCGCGCCTACCGCTCCAATTCCAGTCCAGACCGCATAAGCCGTCCCAACAGGCAGGGTACGCATTGCCCATGACAGCATGACAATACTGACAATCATTGCGGTAACGGTAATGACGCTGGGCGTCAGGCGGGTAAAACCGTGGGTATATTTCAGACCAATTGCCCAAACCACTTCGAGCAAACCGGCAATGAAAAGAATAATCCAGGACATTTCAGGCTCCTTAACTTAGTACAAGTTGGGGCCGTCCCCAGTGAAAGAAGCGCTTACGGGTCGTCCCGAAAGGCAGAGATTACGCTCAATATTGTGGATAGAGTGCGCTTTTTTTTCAATCCCTTTGTGCTGAATATGTTAAGGCAAGAAATAGCCGCAGTATGGCGCGCAGTTCAGGCATTTATCACTCATCCGACTTCTCTATGATGATGTGCTTTCTGATGGCAGGAAGCCAAACCACTAGCCGACTGCGAATCCACTATGTTCAAAATTCTTTTGATTGACCGTTGCCACTTCACCCGTACGGGTTTTGAAGCATGGCTCAATCATTCTGGTCTTTTTCCGGGTCACTTCGTCGTGACCGGGTTGAATAACCTCTTCCTCGCCAGAGAGCATATACTGCAGTGGAAACCGACGCTGGTTATCGCTGACTTACACGGTTTTCGACACGATTTTCATCATTTTCAGCAACTCTCTTCCCTGATGATTGCCAGCGAAACGCAGCCCTTTATTTTACTCCAGTCGGGCGAAGAACAAGACATGACAAACTACCTGACACAATTCCCGGTATGGGCTTCGCTGTTGAAAAATGCCGATTTAGAAGAAGTGGCGATGGTGATTAATGACGCGCTGACGTCATGCGCAAGCGTTGAAATGCCGCAGATTGCCGCCCCGCTGCTGACTCGTCAGGAGGAGAAAGTGCTAACGCTGTGGATGGACGGCGCGAGCAACCAGAAGATTGCCAGCCATTTAAGTATTAACGGAAAAACGGTTTATACCTACAAGCGGAATATCAGGATGAAGCTGCATATGGACACGCGCTATTCCCCGTTTTTATCCCTGCAGGAAGCAGAGAATTGACGGTACGGTAAGAGTGGTGCGCCGTACCGTCAGTGCGTCATTAGTTCTGAGCTTTAGTGGCTGCACCAGAAATAGCATTGCCACCATCGGAGATATCTTCCCCTACACCGCGGGTGGTATTACATGCAGTCAGTACAGAAGAGAGCACCAGAACAGAAAAGATCGCTGCAATTGTTTTCTTAACCATAATATCTTCCTTTTATAGCCAAAGTTGTTTTGTGTATAGCAACTTAAGGATAGACAAGATCCCGTCATTTGACGGCACAGGAAGCATTTTTAAGAAAATTAGACGAAATTAGCTGGCTGCATTAGAAATGACGTGGCCAAGATCTTTGATGTCTTCACCCACGCCGCGCGCGGTGTTGCATCCAGAAAGGATTGCGCTGGTCAGCGCTAACAGAAGCAGAATTTTAACGGTACGTTTCATCATCCCTGCCTGCAAAAATCAGGCGCAGCGGGCGCTGCGCCTTCAATCATGACGTAAATTACTTCACGCGGGACACGTATTCGCCGGAGCGGGTATCCACTTTGATCACTTCGCCAGTCTGGACGAACAGTGGCACTTTAACCACTGCGCCGGTAGACAGTTTAGCTGGCTTACCGCCGGTACCTGCGGTGTCACCTTTCAGACCTGGATCGGTTTCAACGATTTCCAGTTCTACGAAGTTTGGTGGGGTCACAGCGATAGGCTGGCCGTTCCACAGGGTCACGATGCACTCAGCCTGATCCAGCAGCCATTTAGCGCTGTCGCCTACTGCTTTCTCATCAGCAGACAGCTGTTCGAAAGTAGAGTTGTTCATGAAATGATAGAACTCACCGTCGTTGTACAGATAGGTCAGGTTCATATCAACAACATCAGCGCCTTCAGCGGAGTCAGTAGACTTGAAGGTTTTCTCAACACGGGTGCCGGTCAGCAGGCGGCGCAGCTTAACGCGTGCGAATGCCTGGCCTTTACCTGGTTTAACGAATTCGCTGGCTTCAACCGCGTACGGTTCGCCGTCCATCATGATTTTAAGACCAGCACGAAAATCGTTGCTATAGTACGTTGCCATAAGGCCCTCTAAATTTGTTAACTGGTAGCTAAGCCACAAAATGGCGCATATTGTAACCCTAAACACCCCGTCCAGAGAAGATTGGTTATCGCAACTTGCCGATGTAATCACCAGTCCTGATGAATTGCTGCGTCTTTTAGACCTCGATCAACACGAAGAGTTGCTTGCAGGCCGCGAGGCAAAGCGCCTTTTTGCCCTGCGCGTTCCCCGTGCGTTTGTGGCACGTATGGAGAAAGGCAACCCCGACGATCCGCTATTAAAACAAACACTTACTTCGCAGGATGAGTTTGTCACCGCGCCGGGTTACAGCACCGATCCGCTGGAAGAGCAGAACAGCGTGGTGCCGGGTTTACTGCACAAGTACCTCAACCGCGCCCTGCTGCTGGTAAAAGGCGGCTGTGCGGTAAATTGTCGTTATTGCTTCCGTCGGCACTTCCCCTATGCCGACAATCAGGGCAATAAACGCAACTGGCAGGTTGCGCTGGACTATATCGCCGCCCATCCCGAGCTTGATGAAATTATTTTTTCCGGCGGCGACCCGCTGATGGCGAAAGATCACGAGCTGGACTGGCTGCTGACGCAGCTGGAAGCCATCCAGCACATCAAGCGTCTGCGCATTCATAGCCGTTTGCCGATTGTTATTCCGGCGCGGATCACCGATGGGCTGGTCTCACGCATTGAGCAGTCTCGTTTACAGGTGCTGCTGGTAAACCATATCAACCACGCGAACGAAATTGACGATGCATTTCGGGCGGGGATGGCGCGTCTGCGTAAAGCGGGCGTGACGCTGCTGAACCAGAGCGTGCTGCTGCGCGGCGTAAACGATAGCGCCCGCGTGCTGGCAGATTTGAGCAATGCGTTGTTTGATGCGGGCGTGATGCCCTATTACCTGCACGTGCTGGATCGCGTTCAGGGCGCGGCACATTTCATGGTGACGGATGAAGAAGCCCGGCAGATTATGCGCGAACTGTTAACGCTGGTTTCAGGCTATATGGTGCCGAAGCTGGCACGTGAGATTGGCGGTGAGCCGAGCAAGACGCCGCTGGATTTGCAGCTGCGGCAGTGCTAGTTTCCCCTCACCCTAACCCTCTCCCACAGGGAGAGGGAAAAGGCAATCAGTTCGGGCACTTGTAGACCTGGCCATTCATCTGGCTGGCGGTCGGCACGAAGCTGGACAGCATCCCCTGCGTTGGGCTGCTCACGCCGTAAATCACGTTACCACCCATTGCCGCAGCCTGGTTACGCAGGGCATTCGCCGCACCGCGCATAGAGCCACCTTCTTCGCCATGCTGACCTGACATCCAGTTACTTTGCTCACCGGTTGCCGTGCCTAACAGCTGGCATTCACTACCCGGCTTATCTTCCACAAAGCGAACGCCCTGGCCCGCTGCCGACAGCTCATTGCTGGAGCTACAACCCGCCAGCAGCAATGCTGCCCCTACAATCCCTGCACAGACTTTTACGCGCATGTTATTCCTCGTTTTCAATAAGCTGGACAGTAGTTGTCCGTGTGTAAACCTTATACCTAAAAGATGACCAAAAGAAAAACCCCCGAGCATTTCTGCCCGGGGGTTTTTCACATTCTAAGCGGTAAAGCGCACAATTACATCATGCCGCCCATACCACCCATGCCGCCCATGCCAGCTGCACCTAAGTCAGGCGCGTCGCCTTTAGGCAGGTCGGTTACCATGCACTCGGTAGTGATCATCAGGCCCGCTACAGATGCCGCGTACTGCAGAGCAGAACGGGTTACTTTAGTTGGGTCCAGGATACCGAAGTCGATCATGTTGCCGTATTCTTCAGTTGCCGCGTTGTAACCGTAGTTACCTTCGCCCGCTTTCACGTTGTTGGTCACAACAGATGGCTCTTCACCGGCGTTGGACACGATCTGACGCAGTGGTGCTTCCATCGCGCGCAGCGCAACTTTGATACCCACGTTCTGATCTTCGTTCTGAGCAGTCAGGCCTGCCAGCTTAGCGGCAACACGCACCAGCGCGACACCACCACCAGCAACCACGCCTTCTTCTACCGCAGCACGGGTCGCGTGCAGGGCATCGTCAACGCGTGCTTTTTTCTCTTTCATTTCAACTTCGGTCGCCGCACCGACTTTGATTACCGCAACGCCGCCAGCCAGTTTCGCTACGCGCTCCTGCAGTTTTTCACGGTCGTAGTCAGAAGTCGCTTCTTCGATCTGCTTACGGATCTGACCAACGCGGCCCTGAATAGCGGCTTCTTCACCCACGCCATCGATGATGGTAGTGGTGTCTTTGTTGATCACAACGCGTTTCGCCTGGCCGAGGTCTTCCAGGGTCGCTTTTTCCAGCTCCATACCGATCTCTTCAGAGATCACGGTACCGCCAGTCAGGGTAGCGATATCCTGCAGCATTGCTTTACGACGATCGCCGAAGCCAGGTGCTTTAACCGCAGCCACTTTCACGATGCCGCGCATGGTGTTAACCACCAGGGTCGCCAGCGCTTCGCCTTCAACGTCTTCAGCGATGATAACCAGCGGCTTGCCTGCTTTCGCAACGGCTTCCAGCACTGGCAGCATTTCGCGGATGTTGGAGATTTTCTTGTCAGCCAGCAGGATGAACGGACTTTCCAGCTCAACAGCGCCAGTCTCTGGCTTGTTGATGAAGTATGGGGACAGGTAACCGCGGTCGAACTGCATACCTTCAACCACGTCCAGTTCGTCTTCCAGACCGGTGCCGTCTTCAACGGTGATCACGCCTTCTTTACCGACTTTATCCATCGCTTCTGCGATCAGTTTACCTACGGTTTCGTCGGAGTTAGCGGAGATGGTACCAACCTGAGCAATAGCTTTAGAGTCAGAGCACGGTACGGACAGCGCTTTCAGTTCTTCAACAGCGGATGCGACAGCTTTGTCGATACCACGTTTCAGATCCATTGGGTTCATGCCCGCAGCAACGGCTTTCAGACCTTCAGTGATGATAGCCTGTGCCAGTACGGTCGCAGTGGTGGTACCGTCGCCTGCAGCGTCGTTCGCTTTAGAGGCCACTTCTTTCACCATCTGCGCGCCCATGTTTTCGAACTTGTCTTCCAGCTCGATTTCACGTGCAACAGAAACACCATCTTTGGTGATGGTTGGCGCGCCGAAGGATTTGTCCAGCACTACGTTACGACCTTTCGGACCCAGGGTCACTTTCACTGCGTCTGCCAGTACGTTTACGCCGCGGAGCATTTTTACACGAGCGTCGTTACCGAATTTTACGTCTTTAGCTGCCATGTTCTTATTTCCTCAAATTCGTACAGTTTCGTGCGTAAATTACGCTTCAACAATTGCCAGAATGTCGCTCTCGGACATGATCAACACTTCTTCATTGTCGATCTTCTCGGATTTCACGCCGTAGCCATCGTTGAAAATGACGATGTCACCAACTTTAACGTCCAGCGGCTGCACAGTTCCGTTTTCCAGGATGCGGCCCTTACCGACAGCGATGATTTCGCCACGCGTTGATTTGGCTGCCGCAGAACCGGTCAGAACGATGCCGCCAGCAGACTTGGTTTCAACTTCTTTACGTTTGACGATCACACGATCATGTAACGGACGAATACTCATTGATAGCTCTCCTTTGAGAAAGTCATTATCAGTTATGGATGACGCCGGGCCGCACGCGGTTTTCCGGCTAGTGCCCTGAGAGATGGGGATAGCTTTTTCCCCCTTCAAGGGGGAATCGAAAAAAAATTTGCGAAAGTGTTACCATCGCCTCTCTTTTGATGGTGGCAGGACGATGGAAATGAGTGGACTCAAGCAGGAGTTGGGGCTGGCACAGGGCGTTGGCTTACTCTCCACCTCCTTGTTAGGCACGGGCGTGTTTGCCGTACCCGCTCTGGCCGCGCTGGTCGCGGGGAATAACAGCCTGTGGGCGTGGCCGGTGTTAATTGTACTGGTTTTTCCGGTGGCAATTGTCTTCGCCATCCTCGGGCGGCATTTTCCCAGCGCGGGCGGCGTGGCGCATTTTGTCGGCATAGCGTTTGGTCCGCGCCTTGAGCGCGTCACCGGCTGGCTGTTTCTCTCCGTCATTCCCGTTGGTCTTCCTGCGGCGTTGCATATTGCGACCGGCTTTGGTCAGGCGCTGTTTGGCTGGCATAACGCGCAGTTGTTGCTGGCCGAACTGGGCACTTTGGCTATCGTCTGGTGGGTGGGCTCGCGCGGCGCCAGCTCCAGCGCCAATCTGCAGACGCTGGTTGCGGTGCTGATTGTTGCGCTCGTTGCCGCTATCTGGTGGGCGGGCGATATCACAATAAAGGAAATTCCCTTTCCCGCGGTAACAGACGTCGACCATTCACAGCTTTTCGCCGCCCTCTCCGTCATGTTCTGGTGTTTTGTGGGCCTGGAAGCCTTTGCCCACCTGGCGTCGGAATTTAAACAGCCTGAACGTGATTTTCCCCGCGCGCTGATGATTGGCCTGCTGCTGGCGGGTACGGTCTATTGGGCGTGTACCGTACTGGTATTACACTTCAACGCGTTCGGTGCGGATCTCGCTGCCGCTGCATCGCTGCCGGGCATTGTGGTTGAACTGTTCGGTGTGAAAGCGCTGTGGATCGCCTGCGTCATCGGCTATCTGGCCTGTTTTGCCAGCCTGAATATTTATATCCAGAGCTTTGCCCGGCTGGTGTGGTCGCAGGCGCTCGACAAACCTGAGAATCGCCTCGCGCGCCTGTCTAAACGCCAGCTTCCGCTAAATGCCCTGAATGCCGTGCTGGGCTGCTGCGTCCTGAGTTCGCTGTGTATTTACGCGCTGGATATCAATCTGGACGCGCTGATCGTTTACGCCAACGGCATTTTCATCATGATCTACCTGCTGTGTATGCTCGCGGGTTGCCGTCTGCTGAAAGGTCGCTATAAAGCCCTGGCGGTCGTTGGGGGTGTGCTTTGCCTGCTACTGCTGGCGATGGTGGGATGGAAGAGTCTGTACGCTATTGTCATGCTTGCAGGGCTGTGGCTGTTTTTACCGAAACAGCAGAATCCGTAGGCCCGGTAAGCGAAGCGCCACCGGGCAAAAAAATCACCGATCGTCTTTATGATCTAACCGGTCGCGCTGGTCGTCCTTACGCTGGTACTCCCCTTCAAACGTATCACCCGGCCCGGTGCTGAACCCGCCACCCGGCATGCGGCTGAAACGCAGATGCGGCAGCAGCTTCATGGTCAGGTGCTTCTGCACCGGCGGTAACAGCAGCAACAGGCCGAGGAAATCGGTGAAGAACCCCGGCAGGATCAGCAGCAGGCCCGCAATAATCAGCGACACGCTTTTGATCATCTCGGCTGCCGGGCTTTCACCCGCGGCCATCTTCTGCTGCATTAACAGGAAATTTTTGAAACCCTGATTACGCACCAGCGACATGCCGATGACGGAGGTGAAGATCACCAGAATCAACGTCAGCAGCACGCCCAGCACATGGGCAACCTGAATGAAAATCGAAATCTCAATGTAAACATAGAGAAAGAAAGCAATAAACGGTATCCAGCGCACTGGCATCTCCTGTAGGGCAGGTGCCATCTGGCCCCTGTCTGAATGTGTTCGCAAAACGCGTTTTTTAGAGATGGCGACGGTTAGCCAAAATTCAATCGGTTTGCACGGATATTTTTTTCGGAAATATTAAAGCGGTGACACATTTCACAGATTAATAATTATCATGGAATCGGGTCGATAATAAGTGATCCAGCTTACGGCAATTCGCTATCATCAGCATATGATCTCGAACATCAGGCCGATTGAGGGAATAATCGTCGGTCAGAAAATATTCAAAACCACATATATACTGTGTGTTTAGTACAATCCATCGGCAGCTTGAAAAGAAGGTTCACATGTTAAACAACATTCGTATCGAAGAAGACTTGTTGGGTACCAGGGAAGTTCCAGCGGATGCCTACTACGGTGTTCACACTCTGAGAGCGATTGAAAACTTCTACATCAGCAACAGCAAAATCAGCGACATCCCTGAGTTTGTCCGTGGCATGGTGATGGTGAAGAAAGCCGCAGCACTGGCAAACAAAGAGCTGCAAACCATTCCTAAGAGCGCTGCAAATGCGATTATCGCCGCGTGCGATGAAGTGCTGAACAACGGCAAATGCATGGATCAGTTCCCGGTTGACGTCTACCAGGGCGGCGCGGGCACCTCCGTCAACATGAATACTAACGAAGTGCTGGCAAACATCGGCCTGGAGCTGATGGGCCACCAGAAAGGTGAATACCAGTACCTCAACCCGAACGACCACGTTAACAAGTGTCAGTCTACCAACGATGCTTACCCAACCGGCTTCCGCATCGCGGTCTATGCCTCTGTAGTGAAACTGGTGGACGCGATCAACCAGCTGGGCGATGGCTTCCAGCGTAAAGCGGTTGAGTTCCAGGATATCCTGAAAATGGGTCGTACCCAGTTGCAGGACGCAGTCCCTATGACCCTCGGTCAGGAATTCCACGCGTTTAACGTGCTGCTGAATGAAGAGACCAAAAACCTGCTGCGCACCTCTGAGCTGCTGCTGGAAGTGAACCTGGGCGCAACCGCCATCGGTACACGCCTGAACACGCCAGACGGCTATCAGCAGCTGGCGGTACAGAAACTGGCTGAAGTCTCTAACCTGGCCGTTGTCCCTGCGGAAGACCTGATTGAAGCGACGTCCGACTGCGGCGCATACGTCATGGTTCACAGCGCCCTGAAACGTCTGGCGGTGAAACTGTCCAAAATCTGTAACGACCTGCGCCTGCTCTCTTCCGGCCCGCGCGCTGGCCTGAACGAGATTAACCTGCCAGAACTGCAGGCGGGTTCGTCCATCATGCCAGCCAAAGTTAACCCGGTTGTGCCAGAAGTGGTCAATCAGGTCTGCTTCAAAGTCATCGGTAACGACACCACCGTGACCATGGCCTCTGAAGCCGGTCAGCTGCAGCTGAACGTGATGGAGCCAGTGATTGGCCAGGCGATGTTTGAATCCATTCACATCCTGACCAACGCCTGCTACAACCTGCTGGAAAAATGCATCAACGGCATCACCGCCAATAAAGAAGTGTGTGAAGGTTACGTCTATAACTCTATCGGGATCGTCACCTACCTCAACCCGTTCATCGGCCACCACAACGGCGATATCGTCGGTAAGATTTGTGCCGAAACCGGTAAGAGCGTGCGTGAAGTCGTGCTTGAGCGGGGACTGTTGACCGAAGCTGAGCTGGACGATATCTTCTCCGCCCAGAACCTGATGCACCCGGCGTATAAAGCGAAACGATATACCGATGAAAGCGAACAGTAACAGTTCAGGCTAAGCTTCCGAAAGGCACGTCACTTGTGACGTGCCTTTTTTCTTTTTAAGCATTACCAATTACACAACATTTCAATATCAACTTGTTAATAAACAAGGAAGGCACTTATGTTTGGAGCAGAACTCGTCATCGTCTTGTTGGCGATTTATTTGGGCGCACGACTCGGGGGGATCGGCATCGGTTTTGCCGGCGGTCTCGGGGTGCTCGTTCTTACCCTTATCTTTCAGATCAAACCCGGCGCAATCCCTTTTGACGTTATCGAAATCATCATGGCAGTTATTGCGGCTATCGCGGCCATGCAGGTCGCAGGCGGTATGGACTACCTGGTGAGCCTGGCGGAGCGTATGCTGCGCCGCCATCCAAAATATATTACCTTCCTTGCCCCGCTGGTGACCTGGTTTATGACCATTCTCGCCGGTACGGGCCACACCGCCTTCTCTACGCTGCCAGTGATTACTGAAGTGGCGAAGGAACAAGGTATTCGCCCGTCGCGTCCGCTCTCTATTGCCGTCGTCGCGTCCCAGATTGCGATTACCGCCTCGCCGATTTCCGCTGCGGTGGTCTTCTTCGCCGGTATCCTTGAGCCGATGGGCGTGAGCTACCTGACGCTGCTGGCGATCTGTATTCCGGTGACGCTGATTGCGGTCATGATCACCGCCGTGCTGTGTAACTTCCTTGGTGCCGAGCTGAAAGACGATCCGGTTTACCAGGAACGCCTGGCGAAAGGTGAAGTGAAGCTGCGCGGCAGCCAGATCTTCGAGCTGAAGCCACACGCAAAACGCTCCGTGCTGCTGTTCCTGATCGGTATTGTCGCCGTGATGTTCTATGCGACCGCCATCAGCGACACCGTGGGCCTGATCCAGAACCCGGTCCTGCCGCGTAACGAAGCGATTGTGGTGTTCATGCTGACCATCGCAACGCTGATTAGCATCACCTGTAAAATTGACACCAGCGAAGTGCTGAACGCCAGCACCTTCAAATCCGGTATGAGCGCCTGCGTGTGCGTACTGGGCGTAGCCTGGCTCGGTGATACCTTCGTGAAAGCGCACATCAGCGACATCCAGACCGTAGCCGGTGACCTGCTGCACAACTATCCGTGGCTGCTGGCGGTCGTGCTGTTCTTTGCTGCGACCCTGCTCTACTCTCAGGCCGCCACCACCAAAGCGCTGATGCCTGCGGCACTGATGCTGGGTGTGACGCCGCTGACGGCAATTGCCTCTTTCGCGGCGGTTTCTGCGCTGTTCGTATTGCCAACCTACCCAACCCTGCTGGCGGCGGTTGAAATGGATGACACCGGTTCAACGCGTATCGGTAAGTACGTGTTTAACCACGCGTTCCTGATCCCGGGCGTCGTCGCCATTACGCTTTGCGTGATCCTCGGCTTTATCATCGGCGGCATTGTGCTGTAAACGGATTGCCGTTG
>NZ_GL890774.1:660546-688454 GCF_000211415.1 Enterobacter mori LMG 25706
CCGCTCTGCGGCCCGTTTCATTAATGACCAACTGCCTTGCGTGATATAGTGAAGACTTTCGTGATGAGGAGGTCGACTTGTGAACACGCCTGATGCTGTTGTCGTACTGTGCACCGCCCCTGATGAAGCCACTGCCCAGGATCTCGCCGCCAAAGTGCTGGCCGAAAAACTGGCTGCCTGCGTGACGCTCCTCCCCGGTGCCACCTCCCTTTATTACTGGGAAGGCAAGCTGGAGCAGGAGTACGAAGTCCAGATGTTGCTCAAAACCAATCCGGCGAATCAGCAGGCGCTTCTCGACTGCCTCAAATCTCATCATCCTTACCAAACTCCGGAACTGCTGGTGCTGCCAGTGGTCCACGGCGATAACGACTATCTCTCATGGCTCAACGCTTCCTTACGCTGATCCTGCTGCTGTGCAGCACGTCAGCTTTTGCCGGGTTGTTTGACGCACCCGACCGTTCGAACTTTATTCCTGCCGACCAGGCGTTCGTTTTCGACTTTCAGCAAAACCAGCACGATCTCAATCTTACCTGGCAGCTGAAAGAGGGCTATTACCTTTACCGCAAGCAGGTGAGCATTACGCCTGCCCAGGCTAAGGTGGGCGCACTGCAGATGCCCGCGGGCGAGTGGCACGAGGACGAGTTTTACGGTAAGAGTGAAATCTACCGCCAGCGCTTAAGCGTGCCCGTTACGGTGAATCAGGCCGACAAGGGTGCTACGCTGACCGTCACCTATCAAGGGTGTGCGGATGCCGGGTTCTGCTATCCGCCGGAAACGAAGGTCGTGCCCCTCAGTGAAGTTAATGCTGCCGCCGCTATTCCCCCTCTCCCCTCAGGGGAGAGGGCCAGGGTGAGGGGTGAAGGTGAAGGCGAAGCCGCGTCAGACCTTCCGTTCTCAGCGCTGTGGGCCTTACTGATCGGCATCGGCATTGCCTTTACGCCGTGCGTCCTGCCAATGTACCCGCTTATTTCGGGCATCGTACTGGGCGGCAAACAACGCCTCTCCACCGCACGTGCGCTGCTGCTGGCCTTCATCTACGTGCAGGGTATGGCGCTGACATACACCGCGCTCGGCCTCGTCGTCGCCGCTGCCGGATTACAGTTCCAGGCGGCGCTTCAGCATCCTTACGTGCTTATCGGCCTGTCAGCGGTGTTTATCCTGCTGGCGCTGTCGATGTTTGGCCTGTTCACGCTGCAGCTGCCCTCCTCGCTGCAAACCCGCTTAACGCTGATGAGTAACCGTCAGCAGGGCGGATCGGCAGGCGGGGTGTTTGCGATGGGCGCAATAGCAGGGCTGATCTGCTCCCCTTGCACCACCGCGCCGCTGAGCGCCATCCTGCTGTATATCGCCCAGAGCGGCAACATGTGGCTCGGCGGCGGGACGTTGTACCTCTATGCACTCGGCATGGGCCTGCCGCTGATTCTGGTGACGGTCTTCGGCAACCGCCTGCTGCCCAAGAGTGGCCCGTGGATGGAGACGGTAAAAACGGCGTTTGGCTTTGTGATTCTGGCGCTGCCTGTGTTCCTGCTGGAGCGCATCATCGGTGATGTCTGGGGCATTCGCCTGTGGGCAATGCTCGGCGTGGCCTTCTTCGCCTGGGCATTTATCGTCAGCCTGGGCGCAAAAAAAACGTGGATGCGCCTGGTGCAAATTCTTCTGCTCGCCGCTGCGCTGGTGAGCGTGCGTCCGCTACAGGATTGGGCGTTCGGCTCACCCGTTAGCGAGACGCAGGCGCACCTGAATTTCACGCAGATTAATAACGTGGATGAACTCAACGCCGCTCTGACGCAAGCCAAAGGCAAACCGGTGATGCTCGATCTCTATGCCGACTGGTGTGTCGCCTGTAAAGAGTTTGAAAAATACACCTTTAGCGATCCGCAGGTACAACGAGCTCTGAAAGAAACGGTTCTGCTCCAGGCGAATGTGACAGCCAATAATGCGCAGGATAAAGCGCTGCTAAAACAACTTAACGTTCTTGGGCTGCCAACGATTCTGTTCTTCAATGAGCAGGGCGAAGAGCAGCCGATGCAGCGTGTAACCGGGTTTATGGATGCGACGGCGTTCAGTGCGCATTTGCGCAATCGCCAACCGTAAACAACACTTTAGACGGGACAAACCGTTGGGAATAACGGAGGAGAAAACCGTGCAACGTGAAGACGTACTGGGACAAGCCCTGCAATTACTTGAGATTCAAGGGATCGCCAGCACCACGCTTGAGATGGTCGCCGACCGTATCGATTACCCTCTGGACGAGCTTACCCGCTTCTGGCCCGATAAAGATGCGCTGCTTTATGACGCCCTGCGCTACCTCAGCCAGCAGGTGGATATCTGGCGCAGGCAGTTGATGCTTAATGAAGAGCTCACGGCAGAGCAAAAGCTGCTGGCGCGTTATACCGCCCTGACGGAATGCGTCAGCAACAACCGCTATCCGGGCTGTCTGTTCATCGCCGCCTGTACGTACTTCCCCGATCCAGGCCACCCCATCCATCAGCTGGCGGATCAGCAAAAACGTGCGGCGCATGATTTTACCCACGAACTGCTGACCACGCTTGAAGTGGATGACCCGGCGATGGTGGCGAAGCAGATGGAGCTGGTGCTGGAAGGTTGCCTGAGCCGCATGCTGGTGAACCGTAGTCAGGCGGATGTGGATACTGCTCACCGTCTGGCGGAGGACATTCTGCGCTTCGCCCAGTGCCGTATGGGCGGGGCACTGACTTAAGCCAGCATTCTGCGTCGACGCACAAACCGACAGACTGCCGCAAAGTTAAGCAGTTGAATCGCTTTTCCCGAAATAGTGTTGACGATCGGGCGGGTTTGCGGTTTAATGCGCTCCGTTGCCCGGATAGCTCAGTCGGTAGAGCAGGGGATTGAAAATCCCCGTGTCCTTGGTTCGATTCCGAGTCCGGGCACCACTATTTAAAGAACCCAGCCTATGGCTGGGTTTTTGCTTTTCTGCGCCTGAAAAAAACATTCGCTCACTTCCCTTTAGATGCCTTCTTTGGTCAAACAGACGGTGCTTCCTCATCACGGCAACCCTGATGCAGAGATGCACGTGCCGCATTTACGAAAGCGGGGCATTCAGTCGTAAAAGCAGCAATATTATTCTGAGTCAAAAAACATAAAAACATTATCCTTAATACCCGAACATTAAAAATTTTATTGGGAATTTTCTTACCACCCTGCGAGATTATAATTAGTATTTTTCAAATGTTTTAGACATATCTATTTGACTTCCGCCCCATTGTTGCAAATAAAAATACCCCTTGTTAGAATGCGAACATAATTTATGTCGCTTTCTTTGATAAAAACCACTGATGATGCTTTTGCATTTTATCCCGTATAACCTGGCCATATTTTTCCAGCGGAAGAAGTAAGTGTCTAACTTTATAAATTGAAATACCGCACAGATCGGCAAGCTCCCTGGTGGAAAGACCGCGCGTGCTATGATCTTTCAATAAATTGAGAATCAACATTTGTTCCGGCCCTCTGATCGTCGCCAGACCACTTATTCCCATTTCCGCCGCTAACATCTGCAGATTGTCGTGAGGGGCGTTGTAGCCTGGATGTACAGCACCCGGGTTGTATGAACACTGTGAGAGTTTCATTGTCGACTCCTGATTTTTGAAGGCGTTAGCAGTATGAAATCCCTTGAGTCAACCAGCAACATTAGCTTTAGATGAAAGTAAAAACAGGATTTTTATCTGACTTTCATACTGTTTTATCAAAAACAGTCGGTATGTGAGAGAAAAGTAAGGCTTAGGGAGGAGAGGGAAATGAGGTACGATATTGAGGGATTTATCACTTTTGATACAGAGGATGCATCTCTCCTGAATCTGCTGACCGGAGATTGCGTTGAATTATCCCAGACTTCTACGCGTCTGTTAGCTGAATTACTCAACCACCGCGGCGATATCCTTTCCAGGAGTGAAATTTTCCATTCGGTATTTGATCAATACGGTGCCAGAGCATCAAATAGTAATCTAAATCAATATATCTCTACGTTACGTAGAAACCTGAGCGACCTGGGCGTAGAAAAAGAGATCATTACTACCGTTCCGCGCATTGGTTTCAAGATTGCGGATGACGTCGTCATCCATAACGATCGCGAGTATCGAACCCCTTTTCTGGAAGAAAAAGTCCCCGATCCCACCCGCAACCCACCTTCTCCTTCTTTTTTTGAAAGGATTGCCCGAATAATGACGCTGGGTTTTGTATTAATCCTTTTGTTAATTAGGCCTCATAACGTCGATTCCGGGAAGGATATACATAAAATCGTTGACGACCAATGCATTATCTTTACCTCCCCCGCCCTGACGCTATGGGATGTCAAAAATAGTTTTAATTTTACAACGCAACCGTTCGACTGCTCACAGCCTAAAGAATTGTATCTTTACAAAAAGCAGATAAAAGGAGCTCTGGGGAATATTATACATTTGCTTCTGATTGAGTGTAATAACGGCAACTGCGAAAGTTTTTATTACAGAGAAAAAACCAATGTCTAAGCGCGTCTTTTTCCTGTTCCTCTGCCTCGGCCTCTCCCTGGCGGGGGGGATTTTTTCGTTTACCAGACCCTCTACATTCTCATGTGAGTCGCAGTTTTCTGTTGTACAAAACATCAATGACGATACTATCCAAGCTGAAGGTCTGATTTTTTTCAACATGTCGAACGATAATATATTTATCAATATCGATGGTTTACTTTCTCATAACAATAAAAACCAACTTATATCACGCACGCTAAAGATAAAATATAAACCGTTTAACGCCAGCGCACATTTATATCAAGTCACAAGCGTCCTCACCCTGCGCGATAGTACAGACAATATTGACGACAGTGTTGCTCTGAATTTATTGTTTGGCAAAGGGTCTGATGACAAGATAATTTACCTCGATAAATTCAATAATAATACAATACTCTTTGGTAACCACACATTCCCGCAGTATGGTTGCAAGCGAAATTAATTTGTGTGGTTTTCTTTAACGAAGCACAGCGTAAGTTAAATTTTCAATATCATGAATATAAACTTAATAGAATCACTGGCTTGCATTTCAAAAATAATAGACATGATCAACCCCCGACTTAACTTGCATCATGTCAGAACGGCGTATATTGCATGGCTTCTGGCACGTGAGTCGCAGTTTACGCCTGCGCAATGTCGGAAAACACTGCTGGCAGCCCTGCTTCATGATATCGGAGGACTGAACGAAGAGTCTCGCCTCCAGCCCATGAGCTATTACGATAATGAACTCAATAATCACGCCGCTGTGGGGGCTGAATTACTGGCCAGTGTTCCTTTACTGAATCCATTACATGCAATTGTACGCTATCATCATACCCAATGGAAAAATGGTCGAGGCGCGTGTGTTAATGGCGTAAAAACGCCTAAAGAAAGCCATATCATCTATCTGGCGGATCGTCTGGATGTCTTAATCGCACACTATCGTGCTGGCGATATCATCACGGCAAAAGAAGAAATTATAAAAATCATTGTCAGCGGTGAAAGTGAATTATTTCAACCAGAATATATCAACGCATTCCGAAGGGTCGCAAAAAGCGAACACTTTTGGCTAAGAATAAAATCGACCGCATTTGACGATTATATTAAAGAAGTCCCCCGCATTCATAACGACTTCATCTCTTTACATAACTTCCGTGATATCGCCGGTATGCTGGCGTTTATTATTGATGGCTTCAGTCAACATGGCGTTCAGCATTCTTTGGTGGTTGGGAGAATATCGGGATACCTTGCCAAAGAGATGGGTATTCCTCCTGTGCAGTGTCTGAAAATTGAAATCGGGGGGCTGTTGCATAATCTCCCAACGCTGGCCGTGTGCGCCGCACCAGCACATGCCGATGGGGGTAATGCCGTGTGGGATGAACTCTATCCCATCGAAGCAATCCGAGACATTGCCGGGTGGTGTCAGATTCAGAAATCGGTAGATGCAAAATCAGCCTATCCCCCGGAAGTGACGATCATCAAAGCCAGTATCTGGCTGGCCTCCTTACTGCAGGGAGTCACGCTATCGTCGGAATTTAAGACTCGCGTGGCTGAAACGGCGGAAATCACACCCGAACTGGCGGGGATCGTGCGGCAACACAGTGCTATTTTATTACAGATATTCCAGGAATCCGTTAAAGAACGACGCGCGCTGGTACAGCGAATTAATCAGCTGAGCTCGTCATGAGCCGCGAGAAGTAGCCCTTCTCGCGGTTGCCTTACCTCAGACTGACAAACCTCCGTCCAGCACCAGCGTTTGCCCCGTGAGATAGCGGCTCCCTTCTCCGACCAGAAAGGCAACCGCGTGCGCAACGTCCTGCGTTTGCCCCAGACGGCGTAAGGGAATGTTCTGCCGCATAGCTTTCAGGCGGGCCTCAGGGATAGCCTCCACCATTTCTCCCTCAATAAGTCCAGGTGCCAGACAGTTTACCCGAATACCAAACCGTCCCATCTCCTGAGCCAGCGAACGTGTCAGGCCAATCATTGCTGCCTTACTGGCCGCATAAGCCGTTTGCCCGCTGTTGCCCTTTATTGCCGTGACGGAAGACATGAGCACGATGGCTCCGCGGCCCTGCATCATCATGGCGGGCAAGAGAATTCGGTTCCAGTTCACGAGCGCAACCAGGTTGTTCGTCAGCACATCCTGCCAGTCGCGTGCCGTTTGATGAATATGCAGTGCGTCACGGGTCATTCCGGCGTTGTGAATAATCGCCGCGGGTGCGCCAAACTCATCAAGCAGCGACATCGCCAGTCGTTGAACATTCCCCTCATCGCGACCATCGCAGCGGTAACCTTTAACCCAGGTTGACGTGTGCAGTTTGCGCGCCTGCGCCAGCGTGCGGCCAATACCGGCCTCACTGCGGCCGGTAAACACAATGTTCCAGTCGGGCAGCAGGTGGCTCACCAAAGCCTGACCAATTCCTCTGCTGCCGCCGGTGATCAACATCCATCTCTTTTCCATCTCAGCCGGCCATTTCCTGTTCGATGTACAGACTCAAATCGCGGAGGGTCATCGGCTGCTTTTTCATAAACATTTCAGCTGTGAGGGTCACATTAAACTCGCGTTTCGCCAGCACCATCAATTCAACATAATCGAGGCTGTCGAGTTCCAGTTGCGACAGCGTCGTGCCCGGCGTCAGCGCCTCCAGCGTCATATCTTTCGCATCGGCAATCATTTCGCTGATTTTGCTGTAGATGTTTTCATACGGTTTCATTTGCATTTCCTTTTGTCAGCGGGCCGACTTTCAGCGTCACGGCACTGCTAATGTAGTGTTGTTGATAGCGGGTTTGCGCAGCAATTCGCACCACTGCACCCTGTAAAAGATCGCCGACCACCATGGCGGGTAATGTCTCGATCTCAAGAGGTTCTGGTAAAGGCATCGACTGCCAGGGCGCGAGCAGATGGCTGTCGAAAACAACCTCCTGATGGGTTTGCACAACGGGATAGCGGGTGAATAGCGCGTCCAGCGTACGACCAGCCGGCACCAGCGATGCAATGACGTTCTGATCTAACAGCGCGGTATCCTGAAGAAGATGGCGAAACAGCAGCGCATCAAGAAAATGCCACTGCCGGGCGTCGGGAAGCAGAGGCAAAAAAGTCTGATGCAGCGCGGCAATCGTTGACGCGCCGAGTTCTCGCTGACTTTCTGCTTCTTCTACAGCGAAAAGACTCACCGGCACGATAGTGCATGAGAGGCAGACTTTCTGCTCGGTAAGATCGTGCACGGCGGCAGAAACGGGCTTATTCGAGTCGCGCATCAGAAGATAATCGGTATCCCGCCACAGCGGTCTGCGCAACCGCACGGTACACTTCAGAAAGGGTGAGCGGCGAACCTCCGGGCTAATGAAACGTTTAACATCCAGCAATGCGCGCATGCCGTGAACGCTGAGCCTGCTTCCGCCCTGCGATTTCACCCATGCCTTATCGAAATGCACCGGATTGTAATCCCCTGAAAATGCAGCCCACAACCGTGCGTCCTGCTGGCTGTAATGCAGCGTCATCATGAATGTTTCTCCAGAATTAACGCCGCGTTTGCGCCACCAAATCCAAAGCTCAGGTTGAGCGTACGGCGGATATTCGCGCTACGATGCCCTTCCACAACATAGTCAAGGTCGCAGCGCTCATCGGCCTGCTGGAAATTGGCCGTTGCGGGAATCATTCCGTGGGCGATGGCCTGCAGGCAGACGATGCTCTCGAACGAGCCTGCGGCTGCAATTAAGTGTCCCGAGTAGGATTTCGTACTGGAAATGGGGATAGACCAGGCCGCATCCCCCAGCGCCATTTTTAGCGACTGCGTTTCGTTGATGTCGTTCAGCGGCGTCGAGGTACCGTGAGCGTTGATATAGTCCAGGTGCCCGGGTTCAAGCTCCGCCTGCCGCAGCACGGAGATGATGGTTTGCACGCGCGCAAGGCAGTCTTCGGCGGGCGAGGTAAAATCCCAGGCGTCAGAGAAATTGGCGTAACCCGTGATTTCACCGAGAATAGTTGCTCCTCGCGCGATCGCCCCCTCGCGCTCCTCCAGACACAGCACCGCCGCGCCTTCTGACAGCACGAATCCATTACGGTGCGCGCTGAAAGGACAGCTGGCGCGCCGCGGATCCCGCGCCTCTTTGCTCAACGCCCCTAATACGTCGATATTCCAGATCGCACAGGGACTCGTCAGAGACTCCCCGGCGCCTGCCAGCATCATCTGCGCCCTTCCGGTGCGGATCACCTCGTAGGCTTCGCCAATCGCGATCGTTCCCGTCGCACAGGCCGCCACAACGGTATTCTGAAAACCGTTAAGCCCCCAGAACTGGCTGCAGGCGGCAGTGGTGACGCTCGGCATCGAATAAAAACAGTTAAAAGGCGAGGCGAAACCCGTTGCCGAAAAATCACGTTGCGCATCGTAACTTTCGTCCAGCCCTCCCCAGCCGGTGCCCATGATCGCTCCGCAGTCTAACGGGCTGTAGAACTCCTGCGGTGGCTGGTCACCAAAGGCCATCGCCATGGCCTGACGCGCCGCGCCAAACGTGAGCCGGGCAAACCGCGGCAGGCGGCGTCTGACGGCGGCCGGCACCCCGACCAGGCTGGGTTCGTTATCCACCAGCCCAAGAAAATGGGTTTTGATATTCTGCGCCGTGTAATCGACGTAACGATACCCAAGCTGGTAGTTCACGATCGCCTGCCAGCTCTCATCAGCCGTCACGCCAAGGGGTGTAACGGCGCCATAACCGGTTACAACAACCCGCTTATCTCCATGTTTAAGCTTCATCTTTCATTATCCTGTATTGCGTGTCGCCCCCTTGCGCCAGCCAGAGCTGCAGCGTGGCGTAAAGGTAGTCGTATTGGATTTGCGCGAGGGCGTTCTCTGTGGTCAACAGTTCGTCCTGCGCGTCGAGCAGCGTCTGGAAATCCACCGCGCCTGCGCGATAACGGTTTTCCGTGAGGGACAATCGCCGCTGGCTCAGGGCCTGCGACTGAAGTAGCCTGGCGCGTTGCTCATCTGCGCTTAGCCGGTTTTCCATGGCCTCATCCACTTCAGCGAGTGCGGCATAGGCGGTAGAACGGAAAGCGACCGCAGCCAGTTTTGTCGCTAAATCCGCCTGCTCAACGGTGAGCTGGCGGGTATTCCACTGGATAAACGGCAAGGCCAGCGCGGCACCTGTTGTGAGGATTGGGTCGCGGAACCACTGACTGAAAACCTGGCTTCCGGCATTCAGAGACGCATCAAGAGAAAGCGCGGGGTAAAACTGCAGGCGAGCCGCGTCATAACCCGCAAGCGCAGCGCGCAGGCGCGACTCAGCAGCCTGAATGTCAGGCCGCTGAGCGATTGCCCGCAGCGGCGTTGCGCGCGAGATGGGCACCTGCTGATGGACATCCAGCGCGATCGATTCATCCGCATGTTGCTCGGCTGGTCTGTTGAGCAACAGCGCTAACGCATTGCGTGTGTTCTGCCGCTGCTGAACTAAGGTTCTGAGCTGATTTTTCCGCTCCAGCAGCGCTTGCTGTGCTTGCAGAACATCAATCTGCCCTACTTTTCCGGCGTTAAACCACGACGCCACCTGCTGTACGGTCTGTTCCGAGATCGTCAGGCCGTCACGCTGGTTGCGGATCTGCTGGTTATACAGGGCGATGCGCCAGTAAAGCTGGGCCGTGGTGCCAATAGTAGAAAGGACGGTCGCATGGTAATCCTGCTCGCTCGCCATGGCCTGCCATTCACTCTGCTCACGGGTACGCGCCAGTTTCCCCCACAGATCCAACTCCCAGGCGATGGCAATACCGCCGCTGTAGCTCTCCTGTGCAGGTGTCCCCTGACGCACCGTTTTACTGTTGCTGACGGAACCGCTCGCCCTGACGTCGGGGGTCACGTTGGTGCGGGTTAGCCCTGCCGCAACGCGTGCCTGCTGCAGCGTGATGGCTGCCGCCGCGAGATCGTTATTGCTTTCCAGCACCTGTTCAATTACCCGAGACAGGCGGGGATCGTTAAAACGCCAGCCGTTTTCCGTTTCCTTCTCCGTCATCGTGGGCCACCCTGTCGGTAATGACAGCATTGGGCGCTGATAGTCGCTGCGGGTCATCGCGCTACACCCCGCCAGAAGTAGCAGCGCGGCTAAAAAGAGGTGTCTTGTCATTCGCGAGCCAGCGCCTCTGTGGGGTTAAGGCGTGCGGCACTGCGCGCCGGGAAATAACCAAACGCCAGGCCAATCGCAGCGGAAAAGCCGCAGGCCATCAGCACCGGGAAGACGGTAAATACCATTGAAAATGCATCCGTGACGAAGGCAAAAAATTGCCCCACCAGCCAGGCACCTAGCACCCCAACCAGGCCGCCGAGCGCGCAGATCATCACTGCTTCGATGAGAAACTGATTCATGATGTCCGCGGGACGCGCCCCTACCGATAATCGAATGCCGATTTCATGCGTCCGCTCCGTCACTGACACCAGCATGATGTTCATCACCCCCACGCCGCCCACCAGCAGCGAGATGGCCGCGATCGCGGTAATCAGAAGCGACATAGAGTCAGAGGTTTTTTGCATGGCATTCGCCAGCCGGTCATCGGTCTGAATAAAGAAATCTTTCCGCCCATGCTCCCGCAGCAGGTGACGCTCCACGCGCCCCGCGGCCTCCTGTGGCTCCAGCGGCGGCTGGAAACGGAGAACCAGCGACTCCAGCGGTATTTGCCCCGTCAGTCGCTGCTGCAACGCGGTATGAGGCACCCACGCAGCCATGAATCCCCCCACCACTTTCGGCCCCGGGCGGGTGGCGACACCGATCACCCGCCACGGCGCACCGGTAATCTGCACAAGCTCACCAAGCGGATTTTCCCCACCGGGGAACAGCGTATCCCGCCCGGTTTCATCAAGAATGATGACCGGTTCGCCATCCGCAACATCACGTGCCGTAAAGCCCGTGCCCTGAACAAAGCGCAGTCCCTGCAGGGAGAAGAAGTCTTGCGAAACACCGGACAGCATCATTGAGGAATCGGAGCCTTTGCGCACCGCAAGCGCCGTGCTGCTGACGATCGGCGAGACGCCCATCACCCACGGCAGCGTCTGCAAACTGCGCACGTCTTCCATCGACAGCGCATGCTCCATGTCCGGACGCGCATTGCCCCATCCGGTTCCCGGGCGTATCTCAAGCGTCGTATTTCCCAACTTGCCAATCTCATCCATGATTGACCGCCGCGCGCCTTCCCCTACTGCCATAGATGACACCACCGATGCGATGCCAATGATGATCCCCAGCATGGAGAGAAACGCGCGCAGCCGGTGCCCAGCCAGTGCACGCCAGGCCATACGAACAGATTCGCGAAGGCGCCGCGCCAGTGACGCCCGCCCGTTATCCTGCTCCGGCAGCGGTTTTGAGGGACAAGCCTCGGCGTGCTGAACATCGCTGATGATTCGCCCGTCGCCGATCTCAATAATGCGCTGCGCCTGTCGGGCGACGTCGCGATCGTGGGTAACGATAATGACCGTGTGCCCGTCCGCATGCAGCTGATGCAACACGCCCATCAGCGCCTTACCGCTGGTGCTGTCCAGGGCTCCGGTAGGTTCGTCTGCCAGGATAACGTGCGCGCCGTTTATCAGTGCCCGACAAATGCTCACGCGCTGCTGTTGTCCGCCAGAAAGCTCCGCTGGACGGTGCCGTAGCCGGTTTTCAAGTCCGAGCTGAAAGGCCAATCTCCGCACGCGCGCCGTGCGCTCCCGTTCCGACATCGCGGTGTACAGCGCGGGAATGGAAATGTTTTCTTCTGCGGTCAGATACGGCATCAGGTGATAGCGCTGGAAAATGAACCCCAAATAACGACTGCGCAGATCGGCAAGGTAGAGGTTATCCGCGCTATGCACCGGCGTGCCATTGATCAGTACCTCTCCGGAAGAGGGCCTGTCCAGGCAGCCGATGATGTTCATCAGCGTGGATTTACCCGAGCCGGACGCCCCCACAATCGCCACCATTTCGCCGCGATGAAAGGTCAGTGAAATATCACTCAGCACTGGCAGCGTTTGCGTGCCCGCGTTAAATGTTCGGCAGACTTGCCGTAGAACGATAATCGGCTCCATCCGTTATCCTCGCTCCACGTCTTGTGTCAGCACCACCTGGTCGCCCGCCTGCAGCCCTTCAAGCACTTCGGCGTATTGACGGTCGTTAATGCCGATGCGGATCGTACGGGACTGCGTATTCCCGTCTTCAACGGTGGCAATGGTGTATCGATCGCCATCCATCGCCTGGCCCAGCGCGGCAACCGGAACGCGCAGAACGTTACTGGCCCTGGCGATCTGAATAAAGACCTGTGCCGTCATTGACGTTTTGAGTTCACGACCGGCGTTAGGCACCTCGAACGTGCCGGTGTAGTAGACCGCCGCGGCCTGAGGGTTCCCGCCCATACCTCTCTCGCCGGATGCCTCGATCGCGTCCTGCGGCGCAGGCTGCACATAGCCCATGGTGCTGGCGTAACGTTTATCCGGGTTGGCAATGACATAGAAAGTGAGCGGCTGGCCGGGATGAATTTTTTGGACGTCCGCTTCTGAAATACGCGTTTGCACCTGCATCGTATCGAGATCCGCCAACACCAGGATGGTCGGCGCCGTTTGCGACGAAACGATAGTCTGTCCTTCACGGGTCACAACACCCAACACCTCGCCGTCAACCGGCGCGACAATGCGCGTATAGCTGAGGTTGGCCTGCGCCGTTTTCACCGCCATTTCAGCCTGTGCGATCTGCGCCTCGCTCACCTCAATCTGCTGTACCTGCACCGCGTATTGCGATCTGGCCTGCTCAAACTCGCTGCGCACGCCTGAGCCGTCGCGCTGCATCATGCGCTGACGATCCAGCTCCTGGCGGTAGCGCAGCAACGTTGCTTGCGCGGAGAGCTTCTGCGCTCGGGCGCTGGCGAGCTGTGCCTTTGTATTCCTGAGTTCCGACTCCTGCAGCGTCGGGTCGATTTCCGCCAGCAGTTGTCCTTTTTTCACCCGCTCTCCCTGGCGAACATACAATTTACGCAACTGCCCGTTGACCTGAGCACCGACGTTAACCTGTACCGCTGGCTTCAGGATCCCCGTCACCAGCACCACCTTTTCGATGTCACCGGTGCCGATAGTCTCCACGGCCAGACGCGCATGCGGTGAAGGCGAGTCCATCACCACCCAAAACCCCGCCATCGCGACGGCAAGCGCCAGACCGCAGCCCAGCATGACCCAGCGGGAATCAAGCTTCATTGCCACCCTCCCACAGGCTGAGCCTGCCGTCAGCCAGGCGGTAAACCTGCTGAAATCCCGATAAAACCTGCCCGCTGTGCGTGACAACAATCAATGATTTTCCAGCCCTGCGGCAGTGCGCGTGGACCGTTGCCATGACGATTGCCGAGGTCTCGTCGTCAAGATTGGCCGTCGGCTCATCAAGGAGCAAAACAGGGCGTGAGCTGTACAGCGCACGGGCCAGCAACAGCCGTTGACGCTGGCCGAGAGACAGCGCCGCGTGGCTCTCGCGGATCAGGGCATCCAGCCCCCCTGGCAATGCACGCACCACGTCACCCAGCGCGAGAGCATCAAGCAGAGCCTCAACCCGTCCGCGGTCGCGTTCCCGGTAGTACGCGTCGAATAAGGTGATATTTTCACGCACCGAGGCGTTAAAGAGAATGTCCTCCTGGCTTTGCAGGCAGACATACTGCGCCAGCTGTGCGGCAGGCAGCGCGTTCCCGCCTGCATAACATCCTCCCGCCTGTGGGGAGAACAGCCCGGCTATCAACCGGAGTAAGGTGCTTTTACCGGCCCCCGACTCCCCCACAATTGCAATCTGCTCCCCTGACCGGAGCGATAATGAGACGGATGTGAGGACGGGCATGGCGGGATCGTACCCGTAGCCCAGCGCGTTAAAGTCCAAATCAGGTGCCGCATCAGCTGGCGGTATTGTTGTTAGCGGCGCGCGCGCACCGTCTTCCCGTGGCGCAAAAAGGGCATGCGCGCGGGTGTCGATCACGTGCAGCTGCGTTTTCTGAATGATGGCGTAGAAGATCCGCGTGACGTAGGAGGTAAAGATTTGCCGCAGGAAGCTGTAGGCAAAAAAATCGCCCAGTGAGATCAGCTTGCCGTGAACCATCGGCAGCACCACCAGCATAAACGCCACCATCTCCAGGCTGCCGCTCAGCTGATACAGACCCTCTTTTACCTGTTGATAGACCTTCTGGCGCTGTAAGCATGCAAACAGTTCGCGGCTTAAGGCGGCAAACTGACCCTGACGCTGCCCTTCCAGCCCGGCGGTTTTGACGGTCAAGATGCCCTGAATGGTCTCCATAAAAAAATCATTCAGCGCGGCGCTTTTCAGCTGCAACTGCTGGGTAAACCAGCGGTCGCGGATCACGGCCCAGACGCTGATGATCCCCATCACCGTCACGCCGATGGCGGAGATCGCCGCCAGGACCGGGGCGATCCAGAACATGATCGCCAGCGCGATCGCACCTATCACCCAATCGGAACGCAGACCATTATCCAGCTCGATCTTCTGCAGCAGGCCCATCTGCCAGGCGGTAAAGCGGCTGAAGATCTCCCCGGGGGCTCGTTTTTCAAAAAAACGTAGTGGGTTTTGAAGCAGACGAGAAAATCCGACGCCGCTGTGGATCAGCACAAACCGTTTGATGTAGCGTTCGCTGATCGCCCGAACGCCCAGAGCCATCAGCGACGAGACCACAAACGCCAGGATAAACCAACCGTACGGGAAGCCGCTGTTCTCCACGCTGGAGAAGGCCTGATTGATGGCGCTACTGACCATCGTGGGCATCAGAAACAGCGTTAACGACACCAGGAAGGTCAACAGCATCAGCCGATAAATACCCGGCTCGCCCGCCGTCTCCTGCATGCTCATCACCCCTGGCATGGACTGTACCGTTGTCGGCAGCGCCAGCTCGGGATCGGCGGCCAGCACCTGGTCGGGTTCCACAATCAGGGCATAACCGCTGATCTCCTGCTTAAGCGCGGCAAAGGGCAGCCACTGCTCGCCAATCGCCGGGTTCATTACGCAGACGTGGTTGCCTTTACGCCAGGCCAGCAGGACATAGTGGCTCGCACCGTAGTGCAAAATGGCCGGCAGCGGCAGTTCACTTAGCTCATGATGCTCAAACAGCACAGGCGTCGTCGCAATGCCCAACCGCGCAAGGATGGCCATCAGCGTGTCCAGCGAAGTACCGTGATCGGAGGCTGGAAAAATGCCGCGCAGCGTCTCGAGCGAGATCGTCTGCCCCTGCGTTTGCGCCAGCATCGCTACGCACGCCAGCCCGCACTCGTTGGTCTCTTCCTGAAAGATCAGATTCGGGATCGTGGTTTTCATTTTTATAGTGAGTGATTGATAAAGCAGAGAGAATGGCTGTGCCAGAGGAGCCACTCCTGCGGGTGCTTTCGCAGGGTAGATTCAATGATGACGGGCAGCACGCTGGCGACATTCTGACTGCTCACCGGCGGATGAATGTGGATGCGCAGGCCGTTGTTATAGCTGAGGTGATAAAACACGACCTGTGCGGCAATTGCGCCGGAAAGACGCACCAGACCGCTATGCAACTTTGCGCTGCGACCAAATAAACGACATGGCAGCTTCGCCACCCGCGCCCCTTCTGCCTGCGAGGTATAGTCGGGCGAGATATCAGGAAAAATAATCATGTTCTGCTGCCCGACGGCGACATCGGTGATGAGCTCCATCAGGCCGCTGGCCAGCGTTTTGTTCTCCTGATGAATTGAACAGTAGGCGAGTGCAACACCCCCAAGCGCACGGACGGGGGCGCTGTAAAGCTCAGCGCTGGAAGAAACCACCACGCTTGCTTTACCCGGCGTGACGCTGGCACCAATGATGGCAGCCAGCACATCAGACACCGTATGGAGCGGTGCCAGGATGTAGGGCGCGTTTTGCTGGTGCAGCGGTGCGACCACCGCATCGAGCTCCGCGGCGCAGGCACGAATTTGCTGAAGCAGCACCGTGTTTTGCCCCCAGGTGGCGGCCTCTTCCAGCAGGCGTCGCCGGACTGCCATCCAGGCCACGTCCAGCCGGGACGTTTGCCCAGTCAGGCAACGATAGTTTTCATTAGCCACCGCGTTTCGTAAGCGAAACGCGCGTCCGAGAAGCCGCGGTGCGCAGAGTCCCTTCGCCACCACCAGCGTCACGGGGAGAGGCACGTATCGCATTATTTTTCGCAATAGAAAAATACCGCACTGAGAAAGCGTTCGCTGAATGACTTCAATTTTTCCCGCGCTATTTTTGACGCTAAACACGCTCCAGACAATGAATAATCTGATCACAGAATTATTTATCCTCTTTGAGCAGTTCCAGCATGCGCTGCGCAAACGCCGGGAATTCGCGGTCCTGCGCGACAACATAGCGTTGATTAATAATAAACATCGGCGTGGCGTTAATATCGTAGTAATCGGCAATAGCCGCCATTTCGCTGAGACGCTCTTTAACCTTTTTACTTTTCCTCAATGTCGTAAACTTGACGACATCAATATTATTTTTCGCTAACCAACCGTTCAGTTTTTTCTCATCCGTCAGATCGACGTTTCGCGTGATAATGGCGTTATACGCACTGTCGCGAACATCCCTTTCTATTCCCATCGCTTCCAGCGTGGCAAAGATCGGCGCATAGGCGGCAAGGCCATTATCCTCGCCTGCAATATGAATAGAGGTAAATGTGGTATCCGGCGGTAGTTTACGGGTAAGTTCTGCAAGGTTCTCTTCGTTTGCCGCACAATAATGGCAACCGTAAGACATGACCTCGATAATACTCTGCTCTTTTTTTATCGGACTTTTCGCAAGCTTTTCGGCGCTGACCTCTCGAAACGCCTGCGTCGCGGAATCATCTTTCGCAAAGGAATTAAAAACAAAAACATGATAGAAAAGCACCGTAATCGAAACGGAAATAATAATCAGAAAGATCGAATAACCGATCGCTGTTTTGCGCGTTAATGGGTTCACTATCGTTTTCTCACAGTAGAAAAGCCTGGGGCAGCACACCCCAGGCAGTGCCGATTTTAATAGCGGTTAGGGATACCACCCCATTTGCTTGAATCAGCATCTCTCATGCTGGTCGTGCAGCCATGCTTATCCGTACAGGTTGTGATCTGCTTACAGGAGGTGACGCCACCAACGGTGACGTTCTGATACGTGATTTCACAGGTCTTGCAGGTTCCCCCTACAACGCCAGCGGCTTCAAACACTGTCAGTTTTTTCATTTCCGTTTTCCTTACTTCGAGTTAATGACGTGCAATAATTTGCACCGTTAAATCGCTAATGCGTTCTACCGAAAGGTTGGCTCACGGATTCAGGGCATAATGCCTCTAAATGCGGAGAATAAAGCGATATTGCTTCTAATATTCAGTCTCTTCATTAAGTGGCGCTTGATATAGCTCAAGCGACGGATATCGACATTTACTTCATCTGATATTTGCGATAATGATTTCCCCTTAAATAATTCTTCCATCAACCACCATTCACTCCCTGAAATAGTGGGATCTCTGCTCCGGTCGTAAATTTTTTTTTGCGTATAGCTGACCAGCGATGCGCTAAAGCAACATCCCTGACGTTTTTTATCCAACAGACGCTGAAAAAACGGCATAATGCTCTCAATATTTTCATTTTTAAGCAGCCAATGCGCGGTGGGCAAAAGCGAATACAGTGCAAAAAAAAGAGGCATATTGTGCTTACTCAATAGCATAATCAGGCTTTTATTTTCATGCTGATAAAATTCTTTCATTAATTGCAGCGTATGGAGCCGCTCTTGCGGCAGGCTATCTAAATCACAGAGGATCCACATGCAGCCCTCGCCGTTAACCTGACGCTGTAGTTGAGCAAGCAGCTGATCGTAGTCATCCGTTAAGGAATATAAAACGTCCGTCTGTTCAGCAAGCAAGCTGGTAATAACCATTTTAATTCCTTGCGAATAAAAAATATTTTTATCGTAAAGAAAAAATTGATACCTCATGCTGCAGTTCCCTATTAGCGCCGCTACTGATAGTTCAATGTATAATTTGCGGTGGCGGTAAAAGGCCCTGTCGTTAACGTTCCGTTTGCAATGGCATCGGGTTCCGCTTCAACAAAGGCCTGGAAGCTTAGCCGTAACAGGGTGTCGTTGCTGAGGGTGGGACGCGTGGCGACATTCAAACGCACAGGCGTATCATCCTCCTCCAGCAATCCTATCCCCACCCCGCCCGCATTGCCTGGGGCTGTGGCGTTAATGGCCAGCCGGTCCGCCATGTTGCCGTTGGCGATGCCGCTGAACGTCACCGTCACCGCGTTAAAGACATTCGGATTACAGTCCTGCAGGGTAATAGTGAACGGAACCGGCGTTGTTTTTCCGTTTATATACAATGACTTTGTTGACACCTCACCAAAATCGACCAGAACCCGCCCCGATTCTGGCGCAATACTGCAGGGGTAAGCCATTACGACGCCTTTAAAGCTAAGATCGCCACCAATCAACTCCCCTCGCGCCCAGGCGGGTGTCGCAGAAAATGCCGTCAAAAAACAGGCGAGGATAATTATCATGAGATGCATATTCCCTCCTTACTGGAATTCAGCCACAACCGTCGCCGATGCATGGAATTCGCCCTCAGGGATAACCGAGGTGGCATTTTTGGCCACCGGCGCGGCGATCAGGTTCCAGTCACCTTCGTTGTGGGAAAATCCCGGCACGTTATAGAACGTGTTTGGCACCACGGGATTACCCTTGCTGTCACGCAAAGCGATGCCCAGCTCAGACCGGTCGGCGGTTCCCTGGGTGCTCAGGTATTTACCGTCAGTGAATGCCGGATTAGCCTGCTGGATCCCCAGCTTGATATTCAGCTCTCCCTGGGAAAAACTGCCGCCCTGGCATTTCACGTGAATCGGTACGTTTTGACTGTAATTGATGCCATCCAGCCTGCTGCCCGTTCCCGGAATATTGCCGAAATCGACGACGATGGGCGTCCCCTGATTAACGATGCATTTATCCGGTACGGTGATGACGCCGGAAGCGATGGTGACGCGCGACAGTGGCGTTTGCCCCATGGCACCCGGCCCCAGTCGACCATAAAGCGTTGCGATTTCGGAACCCTGTAAGTTCACCCCGTTGATAATGGGTTTGGTGATCATGAAGGTCACTCTTCCCTTCGCGCCGGAGGCAAACTGATTGTCCAGTATGGTGCTGGGGGGGTTGCAGTAGTTCTGATTGACGTTGTTGGAGACATTATCGAACGGTACGGTTTTGTACTGCTGTAAATTACCGCCGATGTAGATCTCGATTTTAACGTCCATGTAGTCATTGAGCTTGAGGTAACCCGCCGTCATTCCTGATTGGGTTAACGTTGCCTGCGACATGTAATATACCGGCTGGCTTATCATCGGCTGTGCGCAGTACGCACGGCCCTGAAACATCCCGGCCAGGTCAAATTCGTCAATAACAACGGCACCGACCTGGTTGCTGGTAATGTCATGATTGCTAATGTTAATCAGGTATTCATAGGTACCATTTACCGCCTTAATTTCACCGTCCACCACGGACCACGCCGCCCCGGAAAATCCGAGCGTGCACAACGCCAGAAGGGCTGCATAAGGAAAAGGGTTTTGCATTGTCAGGCTCCTTCCTGATTAGCCCTGCTGGGCGGGGGGTAACGCCTTGCAGGTAGTGCCTTCACACCGGAATTTCAGCTCCGGATGCCCGCCATAATCATTCACAAACTTCATCGAAAACTGGCTAACGCCTGCATCCGTCACCTCAAACTTCTGGCTCGATTTAGGCGCAACCATGATCCCCGGGAAACGGGTAATTTTCTGCCCATCTGCCCTGGTCAAGCTGAGGATGGTCACGTAGTAAGGCGTGGGATTCTGCACGGTCATCTCGCTGCCGCTTTTGTGGAATACCAGGCGATCCTGCCAAACTTCCCCCTTTGTCTTCGGGATCACCGCTTCAGGGCGATAGAACAACTTGATGCGTGACTGCATTGCCAGCTGCAGCGTGTTGGGTTTTTCCGGCTTTGGTGGAATTTCCCTGACGTTGAGGTAGAACAGACTCTCTCTGTCCTTCGGCAGTTTGTCGATGCCCGCCGTTTTAGTGACGCGCGCTATCCCTTTCTGACCCCCATTAATTCGCTGCAACGGCGGGAGCACAATCAGCGGCGAGGCGATCTTATTGCCCTTTTCATCCTCTACCCACGACTGGGCCAGGAACGGAATATCCGGACTGGTATTAGACAGATTGGCGCTGGACGAAGACTCTTTCTCCGTAATGATGATGCGCGTCCGATCCAGAGAGACGCCCGCCTGTGCGTAGCCGTTCAACAGGCTCAGCGCACACGCCGCCATAAGATATCTGCTATGTCTGTTCTTGCTCATTTTTAGCCTTTAATTACAGTGGGATAACGCTTTACACAGGGATTAACGGCACGGCAGAAGCGTGTCCGAACGTCCGTTGTTCACGCCGGGCGGGATGGTCACTTTGCACTGAAGTTTCCCCCCCCACATAACATTCAGAGTTTCATTGGCGTTTATGCCCGCAAGCCATGCCTTGCCGTCCTCCAGCACCATGGCGACGCTTACGCCATCGGTGTTGTAAATTTCCGCCCCGAAAGGTGGGACGCTGTTATCTGCGAGGCGCAACGTGCCCATCATCTTCATCCCCTTCGCCATCCCAAAAGCCTGATAGCCGATGGCCCCTTCCGTCAGGGTACTGGTACTGATGGCTTTTGCCGGTTCGATATCGCCATCCATGGCATCGACGTCTACGCGGGTGTCAAAGCTGTTGTAGCTCACCACATCCGGTACAACGGCAATACCGAAGCGGTTGGTCCGGGACTTTTCGCCATTGAGAGGGACGCCGCCAATGCCGTTGGTATCGACCATGACGCGTGCCGTGTTCATCGTTGCGCCGCTGTTATGCATCGCCGCGCCATGCCGGGTCGCCGTGAAACCGCCACGCAGGGTGGTACTTAACGCCATAAACTCATTTTGCTGGTAGCTGGCGTTGGTATTAATTTCCGCCAATTGCGAACGGTGCAGGTAATAGCCGTCCACGCTGGCGTTACTGTTCTGACTGGCACCCGCGCGAACGCGCCACAGATTGTTGAAATCGCTGTTGTCGGTGTATGACGCCATCGGGCTGGTTTTACCGTTGTTGGTCTGGATGTCCAGCCCTGCCCATTTGTTATCCCCAATCGGCACAGATAATGAGAGGGAGATGGAGTCGTCCTTTTGCCCTTTATAGTCAGTACGGTAAGCGGAAAGATTGGCGGTGATACCGTTGATATCGCCGATGCGGAAGACACGTCCCACGGACAGGCCGTATCGATCCTGGCTGCGTTGATTCCAGTAGTTTTGGTGGGTCCAGGTGAGAAAAACGGTTGTCGCTTTACCCGCTTCACCGGCCCAAAAGGTTTTACTCCCGGTGATGGTATAGAGCTGTTTTTCGCGCCCGACACGGTCATAACCCTGATAACGCTCATCAAGGTATTGCGCCATTGTGCGGAAGTCTTCCTGCGAGAAGCGGTATCCCGCGAACGTAATTGAGCTGTTGTATTCGTCGAAGGTTTTCGCGTAGCTCAGCTTGTATGAGGTGCCTTTCAGACGTTTCCCGTCAGGCTCACGGCTCCACGACTCAGTGGCATCAATGGAGATGGCTCCTAACGCGTTAAGATCGCGACCAATCCCCAGAGAGGTTGCGGTGTAGGCTTCACCCGACGACTGCAGGCCACCGTACAACGACCATGCATTACTGATCCCCCAGGAGAAATCGCCAGACAGGAACGTTGGCCCCTTCAGTGAGTGGTTATAGCGAGACGGCGTGCCGCCCGACAGGTTGTAACGGACATAGCCCGGACGCGTGAGATATGGAATGTTGGCGGTGTTCACCTGGAACATCGAGATTGAGCCATCCTGCTCCTCAACGCGCACGTCGAGCGTACCGCGCACCGAACTGCGCAAATCCTGAATATTGAACGGCCCGGCGGGGACGGTGGTTTCATAGATGACGCGCCCGCTCTGACTGACGGTCACTTTGGCATTCGAACGGGCAATACCGTGGATTTCAGGTGCATAGCCCTGTAGCGCCGGAGGAAGCATCCGCTCATCGCTGGCGAGGTTAATCCCGGTAAATCGCAGCGTATCAAAAACCTGCGAGTTCAGGTAAATCTCACCCAGCGTCAGTTTTGCCGCCATCATCGGCAATGGCCGATAGGCGTAGATCTGGTTCCAGTCGAAATTGGATTGATGGGTCTGGCTGTAGTAGCTTGTCTGATATTCACCGCGCATACGCCAGCCGCCAATGTTGGCTCCCGCCTGACCGTAGCCTGATATCGCGCTGTAGTTTTCATTGTCGCTGAACTGACGCGTCAGCTGTCCGTTAATACTGTAGTCAAAAATCAGACCGGCGATACCTTCATCCCAACGTTCAGGTGGCGTCCAGTCAAGGTCGTTATACTTCATCCATGCCTGGGGCACGGTGATATCAAGCACACCGGCATAGTTACTTAATTTCGCCCCCGACAGACGCTGCAGGGAATAGCAGTTTTCATAGATTTGAGCGACTTGTGTACGTGCGTCTTCTTTCAGCGCCAGTTTGTCCAGCAGGTCGCCGCTGATACATGGCAGCGTACGATTGCCGTCAGGCGATTCCACATAACGGATTTTCTCCTGACCTATCGACTGGCCGTTAATACGGATATCCAGCAGGTAATCACCAGGTGTGACATAGTTATCTGTCGCAAAGCGTGATAGATCGATACGGGTACGATCCGAAGCATCCAGAACATCAGTATTAAACTCAACTCGCTCCTCCGCGCGCGCCGTTGCCGCATAGCAGCAATTCATCACCAGGAGAGCAATTATTGTTAGATTAGTATTTAATTTTACTGACATGATCCCCGTCCCGAACAAATCCATTAAAAGCGCTCTGCGTTCCACTGCGTTATAGTTATTTTGTGGGTGTCGACAATTTAAAAACATGTACGAACGCCGTAACGCCTTCCGCTTTAATAGTTACGTCGCGACAGCGAAATAAATCGGCATTAAGAACACGTCTTTATTTTCGTTCTTTAATAGTGCGGGAAATTTTCCCGCACTGACTCCGCGCTGCGGATTACTGATAAGCAATCTCGAAGTTAACCGTTGACTGGAAGGAACCCGCCGTCACACTCGCGCTTGCGCTTTCTGCTTTCACATATGCCACGAACGGAATGGTATTGGTGCCATCAACCAGTTGAACAGGGGTGGTTGCGTTACCCCAGACAACGTCCTGACTGGCGCTGTCACGCAGACCAATACCCGCACCAGACGCAGTACCAGAGGTGAAGGCTGCCAGAGAAGCATCCGTTGGGTTTACGCTGGTTGGGGAGTAAGTTACTTCAGCAGTTTGAGCAACAGTGGTGTCACAGTGCTGCAGTTCGATGTTCTGATGTACGTTTCCGGCGCGCGCACCATTAGCCAGCGCAGAAACAGGAATCTGGCCAAAATCAACGCTTACCGGGCTGGAGCCTGGCGCCAGACCACATGCGGTATTCACCAGTTCACCCTGGAACTCAATTTGGCCATTCGTCGTATCAGCGAATGCAGACATTGAACCCAGAGCAGCGGTCAAAGCGACAGCCATAGCAACTTTATTCAGTTTCATAAAATATCCTGTTTTTACCAATATCCTGAGAAATAAAGAGTCGTCACGCTATAAAAATAATATACGCGAGTGAAATTAACTCTTAGTTTTGTTCTGGAAACGATATGCAAATAATGAAACTCGCAAATATTAAACATCACCGTTTCTTCGAACTATTTTAAATGCTACCAAATGAAAACTTCACCACAAAGCAATACATTTAATGTGGGATATATACGCATTGTTAACTCGCAAGGATACGAAAGCAGGGTTTTATATCTCGCAGAGTGACATGAATAGTCTTAAATTCATGATGCTTTTACCGCGTGAATAAATTTATAAAACATGGGAAATTAAGATATTTCGTAGAAGGAAATGTGAATTTATTTAAAAATAAGGAGAGGAGTGGTGGACTATTATATTATTGGGGGCACTATTCTTTCTAACGCAGGGAGAAGGTGAAGCACAAAGCAAAAAACCCCGCACCTTTCGGTACGGGGTTCTTCTAATTGATGCCTGGCAGTTCCCTACTCTCACATGGGGAGACCCCACACTACCATCGGCGCTACGGCGTTTCACTTCTGAGTTCGGCATGGGGTCAGGTGGGACCACCGCGCTAAAGCCGCCAGGCAAATTCTGTTAATCTGTATCACGCTGAAAATATCGTGTCTCTTCGCCAAAACACCTTCGGCGTTGTAAGGTTAAGCCTCACGGTTCATTAGTATCGGTTAGCTCAACGCATCGCTGCGCTTACACACCCGACCTATCAACGTCGTAGTCTTCAACGTTCCTTCAGGACCCTTAAAGGGTCAGGGAGAACTCATCTCGGGGCAAGTTTCGTGCTTAGATGCTTTCAGCACTTATCTCTTCCGCATTTAGCTACCGGGCAATGCCATTGGCATGACAACCCGAACACCAGTGATGCGTCCACTCCGGTCCTCTCGTACTAGGAGCAGCCCCCCTCAATTCTCCAGCGCCCACGGCAGATAGGGACCGAACTGTCTCACGACGTTCTAAACCCAGCTCGCGTACCACTTTAAATGGCGAACAGCCATACCCTTGGGACCTACTTCAGCCCCAGGATGTGATGAGCCGACATCGAGGTGCCAAACACCGCCGTCGATATGAACTCTTGGGCGGTATCAGCCTGTTATCCCCGGAGTACCTTTTATCCGTTGAGCGATGGCCCTTCCATTCAGAACCACCGGATCACTATGACCTGCTTTCGCACCTGCTCGAGCCGTCACTCTCGCAGTCAAGCTAGCTTATGCCATTGCACTAACCTCCTGATGTCCGACCAGGATTAGCTAACCTTCGTGCTCCTCCGTTACTCTTTGGGAGGAGACCGCCCCAGTCAAACTACCCCCCAGACACTCGTCCGCAACCCGGATTCGGGTCTACGTTAGAACACCAGCCATTAAAGGGTGGTATTTCAAGGCTGGCTCCACGCAGACTGGCGTCCACGCTTCAAAGCCTCCCACCTATCCTACACATCAAGGACCAGTGTTCAGTGTCAAGCTATAGTAAAGGTTCACGGGGTCTTTCCGTCTTGCCGCGGGTACACTGCATCTTCACAGCGAGTTCAATTTCACTGAGTCTCGGGTGGAGACAGCCTGGCCATCATTCCGCCATTCGTGCAGGTCGGAACTTACCCGACAAGGAATTTCGCTACCTTAGGACCGTTATAGTTACGGCCGCCGTTTACCGGGGCTTCGATCAAGAGCTTCGCGTTGCCGCTAACCCCATCAATTAACCTTCCGGCACCGGGCAGGCGTCACACCGTATACGTCCACTTTCGTGTTTGCACAGTGCTGTGTTTTTAATAAACAGTTGCAGCCAGCTGGTATCTTCGACTGATTTCAGCTCCACCCGCAGGGGCTTCACCTACACATCAGCGTGCCTTCTCCCGAAGTTACGGCACCATTTTGCCTAGTTCCTTCACCCGAGTTCTCTCAAGCGCCTTGGTATTCTCTACCTGACCACCTGTGTCGGTTTGGGGTACGATTTGATGTTACCTGATGCCTTAGAGGCTTTTCCTGGAAGCAGGGCATTTGTTACTTCAGCACCGTAGTGCCTCGTCATCACACCTCAGCGTTAGAACCAGTCCGGATTTACCTAAACTTCCCGCCTACATGCTTAAACCGGGACAACCGTCGCCCGGCTAACATACCCTTCTCCGTCCCCCCTTCGCAGTAACACCAAGTACAGGAATATTAACCTGTTTCCCATCGACTACGCCTTTCGGCCTCCCCTTAGGGGTCGACTCACCCTGCCCCGATTAACGTTGGACAGGAACCCTTGGTCTTCCGGCGTGCGGGCTTTTCACCCGCATTATCGTTACTTATGTCAGCATTCGCACTTCTGATACCTCCAGCAACCCTCACAGGCCACCTTCAACGGCTTACAGAACGCTCCCCTACCCAACAACCCCTCAGCGTCGCTGCCGCAGCTTCGGTGCATGGTTTAGCCCCGTTACATCTTCCGCGCAGGCCGACTCGACCAGTGAGCTATTACGCTTTCTTTAAATGATGGCTGCCTCTAAGCCAACATCCTGGCTGTCTGTGCCTTCCCACATCGTTTCCCACTTAACCATGACTTTGGGACCTTAGCTGGCGGTCTGGGTTGTTTCCCTCTTCACGACGGACGTTAGCACCCGCCGTGTGTCTCCCGTGATAACATTCTTCGGTATTCGTAGTTTGCATCGGGTTGGTAAGCCGGGATGGCCCCCTAGCCGAAACAGTGCTCTACCCCCGAAGATGAGTTCACGAGGCGCTACCTAAATAGCTTTCGGGGAGAACCAGCTATCTCCCGGTTTGATTGGCCTTTCACCCCCAGCCACAAGTCATCCGCTAATTTTTCAACATTAGTCGGTTCGGTCCTCCAGTTAGTGTTCCCCAACCTTCAACCTGCCCATGGCTAGATCACCGGGTTTCGGGTCTATACCCTGCAACTTAACGCCCAGTTAAGACTCGGTTTCCCTTCGGCTCCCCTATACGGTTAACCTTGCTACAGAATATAAGTCGCTGACCCATTATACAAAAGGCACGCAGTCACCCCATAAAAGAGGCTCCCACTGCTTGTACGTACACGGTTTCAGGTTCTTTTTCACTCCCCTCGCCGGGGTTCTTTTCGCCTTTCCCTCACGGTACTGGTTCACTATCGGTCAGTCAGGAGTATTTAGCCTTGGAGGATGGTCCCCCCATATTCAGACAGGATACCACGTGTCCCGCCCTACTCTTCGAGTTCACAGCATGTGTGCTTTCGTGTACGGGACTATCACCCTGTACCCCCCGACTTTCCAGACCCTTCCACTAACACACAAGCTGATTCAGACTCTGGGCTGCTCCCCGTTCGCTCGCCGCTACTGGGGGAATCTCGGTTGATTTCTTTTCCTCGGGGTACTTTAGATGTTTCAGTTCCCCCGGTTCGCCTCGTTAACCTATGTATTCAGTTAACGATAGTGTGTCGGAACACACTGGGTTTCCCCATTCGGACATCGCCGGGTCAAAGGTTCATATCACCTCGCCGGCGCTTTTCGCAGATTAGCACGTCCTTCATCGCCTCTGACTGCCAGGGCATCCACCGTGTACGCTTAGTCGCTTAACCTCACAACCCGAAGATGTTTCTTTCGATTCATCATCAAATTGCGAAAATTTGAGAGACTCGAACACACATTAACATGTGTGTCGTTTCAATTTTCAGCTTGATCCAGATTTTTAAAGAGCAAATATCTCAAACGTCACCCGAAGATGAGTTTTGAGATATTAAGGCAGGTGACTTTCACTCACGAACCAGCAAGTGGCGTCCCCTAGGGGATTCGAACCCCTGTTACCGCC
>NZ_GL890775.1:0-68877 GCF_000211415.1 Enterobacter mori LMG 25706
CGATGCGGCGCTGGACGACGTGGGCACCGTACAGGGCACCCTGTCTAACGGCAGCAGCACCGACGACCCGACGCCCACCCTGAGCGGCAAGGCGGAAGCGGGCAGCACCGTGAAGATCTACGATCTGAACGGCCTGCTGGGCGAAGTGACGGCGAAAGCTGACGGCACCTGGAGCTTCTCACCGTTTGCGAAACTGCCGGAAGGCGAGCACCGCTTCCACGTGACGGCGACGGACAAGGCGGGCAACACCAGTGCAGATTCAGACGACTTCGTCCTGACCCTGGACTACACCGCCCCGGATGCGAGCAAGCTGGCTATTACCGAAGTCTACGACGACGTGAAAGCGTCAGGCGTGGTGGCTTCCGGCGGGGAAACCGACGATAACCGTCCGCTGATCAAGGGTACCGGCGCAGAGCCAGGCAACACCATCACCGTGTACAACGGCGACAAGGTGATTGGCACCGCGAAGGTACAGGCAGACGGCACCTGGTCCCTCGAACCGACCACCCCGCTGCCGGACGGCAAATACACCCTGACGGCGAAAGAGACCGACAGCGTGGGCAACGTCTCCGGCCCGTCCGCGGAATACGTCATCAACGTGGCCACCGTGCCGCCGCAGGCGCCGACGCTGGACACCGTGTATGACGACGTGGCACCGCACGCCGACTACCTGCAGAAGGGCGACGTCACCAACGACACCACCCCGACCCTGAGCGGCAGCAGCGGCGTGATCGGCGGCACCATCAGCATCTACGATAACGGTCGCCTGATTGGCACCGCCACCGTGGGCAGCAACGGCAGCTGGAGCTTCACGCCGGATACGGCGCTGGCTGACGGCAATCACAGCTTCACCGCCCCCGTCACCGACGGCGTGGGACGCACCAGTGAGCCAACCGGCGGCTTCGGTATCGTGGTGGATACAAAAGCACCGGACGCGGCCTCTGACCTGCTGGTCACCGACAACGTCGGCGCCTACCAGGGCCCGGTCGTGAGCGGCGACACCACCGATGACAACACCCCGACCCTGAGCGGCAAGGCCGAGCCGGGCAGCACGGTGAACATCATCGACAACGGCCAGGTTATCGGCTCCACGAAGGTGAACCCGGACGGTACCTGGAGCTTCACCCCGGATCAGGCGCTCTCCAACGGCGAGCATGACCTGACCACCACCGTGACCGATCCGTCAGGCAACACCGGACCGGAAGGGTCGCACGTGGTCATCACCGTTGACGTGGTCCCGGGCAAGGTGGAAATCACCGGCGTGACCGACGCCCTCGGCAGCGTGACCGGCAGCCTGTCCCAGAACGCGGTCACCGACGATACCCGTCCGCAGATCAGCGGCACGGCGAAGGCGGGCAGCACCGTAACCATCATGGACGGCAGCAACGTGCTGGGCACCACCACCGCGGGCGCGGACGGCACCTGGAGCTTCACGCCGAGCGTGGATCTGGGTCGCGGCGAGCACAGCTTCACCGCCACGGCGAAGGATCCGATGGGCAACGAGTCAAGCAGCAGCAGCTGGACCGTGACCATCGATACCGATGCGCCGGTGAAACCGACCATCGACGCGGCGCTGGACGACGTGGGCACCGTGCAGGGTAACCTGGCGAACGGCGGCAGCACCGACGACCCGACGCCAACCCTGAGCGGCAAGGCGGAAGCGGGCAGCACCGTGAAGATCTACGATCAGAACGGCCTGCTGGGCGAAGTGACGGCGAAAGCCGACGGCACCTGGAGCTTCTCACCGGTCGCGAAACTGCCGGAAGGCGAGCACCGCTTCCACGTGACGGCGACGGACAAGGCGGGTAATACCAGCGCAGCGTCCGACGATTTCGTGCTGACCCTGGACTACACCGCACCGGATGCAAGCAAAGTGAGCATCACTGACGTGGTGGATGACTTTGGTTCTGTGACCGGCTCCGTGACGTCAGGCGGTAAGACTGACGATAACACGCCGCTGATCAAAGGCACCGGCGCGGAAGCGGGCAACACCATCACCGTGTACAACGGCGACAAGGTGATTGGCACCGCCAAAGTGCAGGCAGACGGCACCTGGGAACTGCAGGTCACCAAGGCGCTGCCTGACGGCACCTATAACCTGACGGTTAAAGAGACCGACAGCGTGGGTAACACCACGGCGGCTTCACCGGAATACATTATTCAGATCGATGCAGGCGGTCAGCCGCTGCCACCGACCCTGAGCAGTGTCGAAGATGACGTCGCGCCGCATACAGGTCCATTGCAGAAGGATGCGACAACCAACGACAACACCCTGCTTCTGACAGGTACTGCGGAAGCCAACGTGACGGTTCGCATTTACGGCGGCCCGAACGGCACCACCTTACTGGGTGAAACGCAGGCTGATGCCCAGGGTAAATGGAGCTTCAACACGCCGAAACTGGCAGACGGTATCCATACGTTTGTGGCGGAAGCCATTAACGACATCGGACAGGTGAGCCCGCAAACCGGCGGATTCCCGGTCACGGTGGATACCAGCGCGCCGGGCGAAGTCACTGGCTTCATCGTTAGCGATAACGAAGGCCCGAAGACTGGCGTATTGTCCAATGGCGACACCACTGACGATGCGACGCCGACCATCAGCGGTAAAGCAGAGCCTGGCAGCGTTGTTCACGTCTACGTGAACGGTCAGGAAAACGGCGCCGCGGTGGCAGATGCTAACGGTAACTGGACCTACACCACCGGTTCACTGGCGGATGGGGAATACACCTTCACCGCGCGCGCTGAGGATTCAGCGGGCAACCTGGGTGCAGAAAATGCTGGCGTCACCGTCACGCTTGATACCTCCAGCGTACCGGTCACTATCGTTCGCGTGATGGACGATAAAGGCACCGTAACTGGCGAACTGAAGGCCAATGACGTGACTGACGATGCCCGTCCGGACATTATCGGTAAGGCAAAAGCAGGCAGCATCGTGACCATCAAAGATGGCAGCGTGGTGCTGGGCACCGTGACGGCAGATGCCAGCGGTAACTGGACATTCACCCCAACCAGCGATCTGGGCGATGGCGTACATAACATTACGGCGACCGCTAAAGATCTGACCGGTAAAGAGGATACCTCCAGCACCTTCAGCTTCGAAATTGACAGTAAAGCACCGAATCGTCCGAGCATTGATTACGCGGAAGATCAGGTGGGTACCGTTAAGGACGACCTGACCAGCAACGACGTGACTGACGATCCGCAGCCAATCCTGCACGGTACGGCCGAAGCGAACAGCACCGTCAACATCTACTCCGTTGATGGCACGCTGTTGGGTTCAGTCACCGCGAACAGCAGCGGCGCGTGGAACTTCAAGCCGGGCAGTAAGTTGCCAGAAGGGAAAAACACCTTCTATGTGACGGCGACGGATAAAGCCGGAAACGTCAGCGACAAGTCTGCGGACTTCGTGCTGACCACCGACTACACCGCGCCGGATGCGAGCAAAGTGACCATTGATTCCGTCACGGATAACGTGGGTAACGTTCAGGGGATTGTGGCGGATGGCGGCGTTCTGGACGATTCACGTCCGGTGATCCGCGGCTCTGGTGCTGAAGTGGGCAACGTCATTACGGTCTACACCACCGATAAAGACGGCAACACGAAGGTACTGGGTACCACCACGGTTGATCAGAACGGCAAATGGGAACTGACGCCATCTGAGTCCCTGTACGGTGACTCCATCAACAAACTAACCGTGACGGAAACCGATCGGGTTGGCAACGTGGCGAAACCGGCTGACAGCTATGATGTCATTATGTCCGATACCCCGGATGCACCAGCGATCGTTAACGTTCTGGACGATACCGGCACAACCGTTATCAACCTGGCCAACAATGCGTTGACCAAAGACGATACGCCGACCCTGAACGGGACTGCGGACGGTGCTGCGGGCGATACGATCACCCTCTACAACGGCAGTCAGGTTGTAGGTAAAACAACGCTGAACAGCGATGGCACCTGGAGCTTCACGCCATCTCCGGCACTGGCTGACGGTAGCTACACCTTTACGGTGACCAATACCAACAGCGCGGGTCAGGAGAGCGATCGCAGCGGTTCGTTCACGGTAACCATTGATTCAACAGCACCGAATCCGGTTTCCGGCCTGCAGGTGTCTGACGATCAGGGTGCCTGGAAAGGTCAGTTGACCGAGGGCATGACCACGGACGACAACAAACCGACCTTCACCGGTAAAGCGGAGCAGGGCAGTACGGTCACTATCTATGATAATGGCCAGGCGATCGGTTCAGTCATCGTCACCAACCCTGACGGTAGCTGGCAGTTCACCCCGTCCACGCCGCTGGTTGATGGCGAACACCAGTTCGCGACTCAGGTAACGGATCCGGCGGGTAACAGCAGTGCGATCGTTGACGATATCACCGTTAACGTCTCCACGGGCGCAAGCTATCTGCAGCTGCTGCAGGTGGTGGATGATGTCCAGGAAGCGGGTGGTTCTCGCGTGCTTCGCGATGGTGAAGTCACGAACGATAGCCAGGTACAGCTGGTCGGTAAGGCGACGGCAGGCAGCACCATTATCATCACCGACGTCGGTGGCGTTCAGCTGGGTACCGTGAAAGCGGATGCCAATGGTAACTGGGAATTCACACCGATGAGTAGCCTGAGCGATGGCGCGCATACCCTGCGCATCACCGGGACCGATCCGTCGAATAACCCGCTCACGCCGATCGACTTCGATCTGGTTGTGGACACGGTTGCGCCTGTCGCACCGGTTATTACCAACGTGCTGGACGATGTGGATCCGGTTCAGGGTTCCGTTGTTCACGGCAAGCCGACCAACGACACCGCGCCGGAAATTACCGGTACGGCAGAGAAGGGCAGCACGGTGAATGTGTACCATCAGGTGGATGCGACAACCCGCATTCTGCTGGGTACCGCCGTGGCCGATAGCACAACGGGTCAATGGACGCTGCAAATCAGCGACGCGAACAAGCTGGCTGAAGGCACCTGGAATCTGGTTGCAACCTCCACGGATGCAGCAGGCAACGTCAGTGCGCCGAGCAACACCTGGACGATTGTTGTCGATACCACCGTGTCTGACGCGGTTATCAATATCAGCTCGATCTCGGAAGACCGTGGCGCTTCAGACGCTGACTTCATCACCAACGATAACACGCTGTTGATTAACGGTGAGCTGAACAAAGCCCTGCAGGCGGATGAGTGGGTTGAGATTAGCCTCGACAACGGTGCAACCTGGATGCGTGCCTCAACGGTAACCGGCACCTCCTGGACTGTGGATATGCAGAGCACGCCGCTGAACGATGGTGCGTACACCATTCAGGCTCGCGTGGTGGATAACGCCGGTAACGTCGGCAGCACCGATTCTCAGGCGCTGCAGGTGGCATCGGGCGGCAGTGACATGAACGGTCTGTCTACGACAACCAAAGTGACGACCGATACCAGCCATGGTCTGACGACAGGGGATCACTTCAGTCATGCCGCAACGGCGACTAACGGCGACATGGTCACCCGTGACCGTACCGTCACCCTTAGCGGTAACCTGAGCGCGGCGCTGCAGGCTGGCGAACATCTGCAGATCTCTCTGGATAACGGGAAGACCTGGAAAACGCTGGCACTCAACGGCCCGAGCTGGAGCTATGAACTGCCGGAAGTGACGGCAAGCACCACCCACAGCTTCAAGCTGCAGGTGATTGACGTCGCGGGTAACCCGGGTACGAACACGCAGTTTGCGGATAGCTACAATGTGGTCATCGATCTGGATTCGCCTGATGCCATCACGATGGCGCCGGATGTGCCTCAGCACACCAGCACGGGAGATTCGTTCACCTTCTCCAGCGGTCAGTATGGTCGCGTTGAAGCGGGTGCGATTGTCTCTCTGGTGAGCGACGTCAACAGCAACGGCACCTATCAGGAAGGCCTGGATCAGATCATCGGCTTCGCGAAAGCAAACGCCGACGGCTCCTGGAGCCTGAATACGACCCTGCCTGCGGGCGCGCATAACCTGGCCTTTGTGGTCTGGGACGAGGCGGGCAACCGCTCAAGCATGAGCGCAAGCACCAGCACGGGCGTCACCGAAGGTGGTGGTAGTACGCTGATTGAACAGACCTGGGGAGGTACAACCGATGCGGACAGCCGCGGCCTGAACGCCGCTGCGGTCACCATCAGCCAGGACGGTTTGTGGTCATTCTTCCAGAGTGCCCGCGGCACGTCAGGAAGCACAACAGCTAACGCCGGACGTGTCTATGACTCCGTCACGCGTGAAGACTACGATTCGACGTACCTTGCGCAGCCGTCCACCGGAAACGGTGCGGGCTATAACGTTGATGACCCGTCTTACAGTCGCTATATCAACTCGGCAGCCTTTGCGGACATTAACCGTGATGGCTATGCCGACGTGATGTCGCAGGTCAGTAGCTATGGTAACGCGGGTCGCACCGCCTACTGGTTGCAGAACGCCGATGGTAGTTACTCTGCGAAGGCACTGGATCAAGGCACTCTGAACCACCTCGGTGGCGTGATTTCCTATGACCGTGAAGGTGATGGTTATCTGGACTTTGTGCTGGGTGACTCGGAAGCGGACTCCATCTCGTTCATCAAGAATGAGCAGGGTACGCTGAGTTACGAGGACAACGCCGGCTTCTCTGACGGACACCCAGGCGGGGCATTGCCAACGGCGTTGAGCGTGCTGCACGAAGTGGGCGCTGTGGATATCGATAATAACGGTACCGTAGATATTACGGCACATATCGACTACAACGGCGCAGGCACCTTAGTCGGTAATACCTCACGTGGCTTGGGTATTTTGTACAACCAGATGACGGGATCATCGAAGACTAACTTCGGTGAAGTGGGCTACTACGCGAACGTGTTCCGTAACGACGGTCATGAGGACTACGGAAACCTGTCTATCTCCATGACCTATGCGGATTACAACAACGATGGTTGGCTGGATCTGTTCCTGAGCCGTGGTTCGAAGGGCAGTTCTAACAGCGACGAGAGCCGTATCTATCTTAACGATGGTACCGGCAAGCTCAATGCAACCGACAGTCAGGCGCAGTGGTTTGGCGATAACGTTGATGGCGGTACGTCGCTGGCAGTGGACTGGAACCACGACGGTAAGATGGACATCATCGAAGTGCCGCGCTCTGGCGTGACAGGCTCGCCAATGCTGTATACCAATACCGGCAGCAACAACTGGGGGACCAATAAGGTTAGCCTGACGGGGAGCACGACGTTCAACAACATGACCGGTGCCGTGGCGCTTGACTACGACTGGGACGGTTCGATGGACCTGGTGCTGTACCGTTCGGGTGCGGACGCTGATGTGGTGGCAAGAGACGATGCGGGACGCACGATGCTGGTGAAAAACACCAATATCGCGGCGGACGGCACCAGCCTGCAGATCCGTATTGTTGACGGTAACGGCATCAATACCTTCTACAGCAACACCGTGAAGCTCTATAACTCGGCGGGCGAGCTTGTCGCTACCCAGCTGATTAACCCGCAGTCCTCCGGCTCCAGCAACAGTATGGGTCTGGTGAGCTTCTTCGGACTGGATCCGAACGAAGTTTACTCCGTGCAGATGCTGCGTATTACCGACGGTAAAGCGGATCACGTTGGCGCAACGGGCAGCATTGGCGGTTACACCAACGGTACGGTGAATGAGAACTGGAGCGGCCTGACAACAGGTAAAGCCCACGACTCCTACGTGCTGACGGCGGAAAGCGGCAGTGCCACGAACAACACCACTGGCAACAGCGGGATCGTGGGTACGGGCTATAACGACACCTTCTTCGGTTCGGCGGGTAACGACACCTACAACGGTGGCGGCGGCTGGAACCAGATTGTGAGCGGCAAGCCGGTCTGGAGTGAAACTGCAGGTATGGACGTTGTTGACTACAGCCGTTCTACCAGTGCGGTTAACGCCAACCTGTGGACAGGTACTGCAACCGGTAACGGCACCGATAAGCTCCTCAGTATTGAGGGACTGGTCGGGTCAAACCAGCAGGATACCTTCACGGATAACTCCGCGAACAACCTGTTCGAAGGTCGTGGTGGCAATGATGCCTTCTACCTGGTCAACGGCGGTAACGATACGCTGATGTACAAGGTGCTGGCAGGAATGTCTAACGACGGTAGTGGCGGCAACGGCCACGACACGATCCACGGCTTCAAGGTGGGTAATCTGGTGAAAGACAGTGATGCAGATCTGCTCGATATGAGCGAACTGCTTGACTACAAGGGCTCTGTCTCCTTCTTCGAGGACGATGGAAAACTGGAGCTGGATTATTCCTCTCGCGGCGTGCTTGATTACGTCAAGGTGGAGGTTGTCGGAAGCGATACCGTGATCAGTATCGACCGTGACGGTCAGGGCGGACAACACGGCTTCACGCAGGTTGTCACACTGGCTGACGTTCAAACCGATCTGGTTACGCTGCTGCAGAATAACCAAATAATGATGTAACCCAGTAAAGCCCGCCATCTTCGGATGGCGGGCTTTCTGCGCATATCTGAAGTTATACGATCAATCACTGGGTGAATCAGGAATTTGAAAATGAAAATAACCCCTCGGAATTTTAAAAAAATAAACCTGGCGTTCTGTGTCGCTGCTGCATTAAGTGCATTTATGGCCAACCCTGCTTATTCTGCTGAAAAAGTGGAAAAGGCCATCGATTTACCGGTAGTGATCAAACCGACGCCAAAAAATACGGCACCGCAACCTTATCGTCCGGTGGCGGGCGTGACGCCTGAGCTGGCACAGGTTGTCGTCTATTACCCGCAGGGCACGGTTCCTGCAATGATCTATGTGGACCGCGAGCTGCAGTCCGTGTTGTTACCAGGACAGTTTACCGTCCTGTGTGCGGCACCGGGCGCGCACACGGTGGAGTCATTCTTCAACGATTACCCGACGTATCAGGGCAAGCAAAACCCTCAGCAGCAGTTGAGCACCGAAAGCGCGCAGACCTATTTTATTCAGGTTAATCCGGGCACCGCGGGCAATACAGCGGCGCTGGAGGAACGTTCGCGTGCGGAAACGCTTCTGAAAAATATGCACAAGCAGAGCAAAATTATTAACCGTGCATCTCAGGTCAAACCCTGTGATTACGTTAATAACACCGGCGTAGTGCTCATTCAGGAACAGGTGTTGTTCCGCTTTGCGGCGAGCAACTCGGCGGGAATTTTTGCAGAATCTCGTCGCAAGCTGGATGACGTGGTGAAGTTTATCCGTCAGGCGAATAACGTACGCGAGATCCAGGTTGTGGGCTATACCGATGCGATTGGCAGCCGTGAGGCCAACCAGCGTCTGTCTGAAGCACGTGCGAATACCGTTCGTTCGTTGCTGATCGAGAAAGGGATCAAGCCAGAGATGATCAACAACACCGTTGGCCAGGGCGTGGCGCAGAGCGCTGAAGGCTGCGGTACAAATGCCAACCAGCAGGCAGCAGGCTGTAACGTTAACAGCCGTCGTGTGGAAATTTTAGTGAAAAGCCACTAAGCCGCGTGTATGACTAAAATACGGATCGCAGAGATGCTATCCGTATTTTTTTAGTGGTATATCAAAGAGAAAGGTTCTGAAAAACGAGGTGTCATGCAAACTGTGGTTCGTGGGTTTTGATCTTCGCATTGGTGTACTGCTTTTTCTTTTCTCTGATTATCTCATGCTCAATTGACGCTTTAATGATCTCTCCGCAGGAGTATATTTTCTTTAAAGAGTTAAAGCCCAGCTGTTTCATTATGTTGTTGGTGTACGTATAGGTGGTTTTGGGCTTAATGTTGTGCACGATACTGATATCATCAATGGAATAACCCGCAATCATCAGCTTTAACACACAGAACTCCATATGCGTCAGTTCGATGTATTTCTTGATAATCTTGTTTTTGCTTGGGTGACGCTGAGTATGCATTTTTTTTATGATCTCATCGTTCGTGAGATTGTTGATATTCACCAGACGATGCTTGTAATGAGAGCAAATGCAGGAAAACAGCTCCGGAAAAATATCCGAGTGATAAGCAATAATGATTTCTGAAATGGCTGCATTATTTGTTTTTCTACGTAGGGAAATCAACCAGTGGAAATAAACAATATTGCTGTATATGGAATCAGGTAAAACCAGGTACAACGTATAAAAAGACCCTCTCCTGATCTCCTTCGCCCAGGCAAACAAGTTTCTTTGGTCATCAAACGAGATAATTTTCTCTTTACTGAATGTACCGGATAGCAAGTGACTCAGGCCGATGTTACTGAAGTTACATCGGGATAAAATAACTCTGGAGGTATCCATGGGTATTCCTTTAGTGAACTATACCCGTCATACTTCAAGTTGCCTGTGCGTTGGCTTTTCTCGCTCACCCCAGTCACGTACTTATGTACGCTCCTGGGGATTCGCTGCGTCGCCGCCTTCATGCAACTCGAATTATTTAGGCTATAAAATGGCAAAAAGCCCATCTTCGTAATCTTTGCATACCGACAGACAGGTATTACGGTATGAATATATTTATATTCTACACGATATAAATAAACGCTTAATTGAGAAGACTCCCTCACTAAATGGGAATTGTTTACCTGTGTCGCACGGTTTTCCTTTTAGACATTAATGTAAGAATGCGAGGTTTTCAACCAGGAATATTCCACGTATGCAGGACAGATAAAACGGGGAGCGTTATAATTTCATCAGTTATGATTCACGTGTATTACTCCTCGTTAGCGACGTTTTGTGTGATGGAAAATTAAAAGGGAATGTCATTGTTCAGAGGTGACATTGAGAAAAGCATGAAGAAAATTTCAGTTCTGTTTATTTTAACCTCTATTATTTTGCTTGCAGGCTGCCAGATTGCACCGGGTAGCCATATTGATACGTCCGGGAAAAACATTGTTCAGGCACAGGATGATAAAACGCTCAACGACGTCGATATCAATGTTTATCCCGTTACGCCAGCCCTGATCGAGCGGCTGCGGGAAAACGTGGTGGTTGCGCAGGGTAATGCCGAGCTGAACAAGCGTCTGGACGCGTATGAGTACCGTATTGGCGTGGGCGATATCATTATGGTGACGGTGTGGGAACACCCGGAGCTCACCACGCCGTCAGGCCAGTATCGCAGCGCCAGCGACACCGGCAACTGGGTACATTCAGACGGGACCATTTTTTATCCTTACATCGGCAAAATTGCCGTGAAGGACAAAACGGTGACCGAAGTGAGGGAGATGATCACCGGGCATCTGGCTAAATATATTGAATCCCCGCAGGTCGATGTGGGGATCGCCGCATTCCGCTCGCAAAAGGTGACGGTCTCAGGCGAGGTGAATCAATCCGGCCAGCAACCTATCACCAACGTGCCGCTGACCATTATAGATGCGGTAAACCAGGCGGGCGGGCTGACCGAGAATGCAGACTGGGGCAATGTGGTATTAACCCAGGGCGGTAAGAAGTCGAAGGTCTCCCTGCAGGCGCTCATGCAATACGGGGATTTGCAGCAAAATAAGCTGCTCTATCCTGGCGATATTCTCTATATCCCGCGCAATGACGACTTAAAAGTCTTTGTGATGGGGGATGTCGTTAAGCAAACCACCATGAAAATGGATCGTTCCGGCATGACGCTGACAGAAGCGCTGGGGAATGCGGAAGGGATCAATCAAATGACAAGCGATGCCAGCGGCATATTTGTCATTCGCTCTGAGGCGAAACCTGATGCAGAAGCGGGGAAACAAGCGGCTATTTATCAGCTCGACGCGCGTGATGCCACCGCGCTGGTATTAGGCACGGAATTTAAGCTTAAGCCATACGATATTGTCTATGTCACGACGGCACCGGTTGCACGCTGGAACAGGGTGATTAACCAGTTAATGCCAACCATTAATGGTATCTACAGCCTGACGGAAACCACGCGCTTTGTCAGAAACTGGGGTAACTGATCGTGTATGGGCGATATACCTCCATCCTGGTCGTCTGCACCGGCAATATCTGTCGTTCCCCGGCGGGGGAACGGATTTTGCGTTCGCGCTTACCCGGTATGAGGGTGGACTCTGCCGGTATTTCAGCGTTAACAGGGGAACCGGCGGATCCCGTCATGCGGCAGTCGGCCAGCGACTATGGTTTTTCTTTAGAGGGCCATCTTGCCCGACAGCTTACGCCTGCTATGTGCCGCGAATACGATCTGATCCTGACCATGGATAAGCATCATATTGAAGCGGTTACGCAACTGGCGATGGAAGCCCGGGGTAAGACCTTTTTATTCGGATATTGGCTCCAGCAACTGGAAATTTCAGATCCTTATCGCCGGGGAGCAGAAATATCCGACATCATTTTCAAACAACTTTTTTCCGCTGCCGAAGAATGGGTCAAGGTTTTCCAGCAGGTTAAATAATCAAGGCTGATTAGAGTATGTATAACAAACACGTTAGCAATGCCCCTCCCGATCCCGTTCAGCGGGAAGAGGACATTGATATTGTTCAAATCCTTAAAGTGCTGTTTTACAGCAAAGTCTGGATAGCGGCGACGACCATTCTGTTTATCATTATGGGGATTATTATTGCTAACATCTCGACGCCTATTTACAGGAGTGATGCGTTAATTCAGGTTGAGAAGAATTCCTCATTAGGTATTTTAAACAAGCTGTCTACCATGCTCCCGGAAGGCTCCGGAGTCAGTTCTGAATCCGAAGTGTCGTTACTCAAATCACGGTTAGTGATGGGTAAAACGGTACGGGATTTGAAGCTGGATATTGTCGCAAGAGAAAAAACCTATCCTGTTGCGAATGCCACTCTGCAGCGTCTGCTGGGGCATGAGCTGGCGACGCTCGATATTGCCTATTTGTCCGTTCCGGAAAAATGGATTAACACCCCCCTGAATCTGGACATCGCGGTTTCTGGAGACTTCGCCCTGCACGTGGGGGATGCCGTCGTAAAAGGCAAAGTGGGTGTACCTGTTCAGGCCAGCGGTATTGAGCTTCTGATCGAGAAAGCCAGGCTCACGGAAAATACCGCGTTCAGTGTGACGAAGCGCAATGAGTATTCGGTCATTGAAGAGCTCAAAGAGCGCGTCTCCATTGATACCAAGTCGGGGGGGAATGGCATGCTGCACATGAGCATGATCGGCCCCGACCCGGTGACGATCAGCCAGATCCTGGACAGTATTGCTCAAAACTATCTGGCGCAGGACGTTGAGCGCAAATCAGCAGAGGCAAGCAAAAGCCTGGCGTTTTTAAATAAGCAGCTGTTGCAGATCAAAAGCAATCTGGTTAACGCCGAGAGTAAACTGAATGAATTCAGAAAGAATAATGAGTCCGTTGACCTGTCATTAGAGGCTAAATTCATTCTGGATAACGTCGTCTCTATTGATACGCAGCTCAATGAACTGACCTTTAAAGAGGCGGAAATTTCCAAGCTGTATAAGCGTACTCACCCGGCCTATAAAGCGTTGTCTGAGAAAAAAGCCATTCTGGTTGCAGAAAAAGAAAAGCTGAACCAGCGTATTAGCGCGATGCCCAGTACCCAGCAAGAAATTTTAAGCATGACCCGCGATGTCCAGATGGGTAATGATATTTATATGATTTTGCTGAATAAACAGCACGAGCTTAATATCAGTAAGGCCAGTACCCTGGGGAATGTGCGGATTATTGACCATGCGGTCACGCAGCAGAAACCGGTCAAACCGAAAAAAATATTGATTGTTCTCTTATCCGCCTTAATGGGGTTCCTCTTTTCCTCTGGGGTCATCCTTGTTCGCAACATGCTGATAAAAGGGATCCGGCAACCTGCTGAGCTGGAGAAACGTGGCATTCCTGTCCTGGCCGTTGTTCCCCTGGCGCCTGAGTTAACGAAGCGCAGACGGTGCCGCGCCATTCCGACTTACCAGTCTGACGAGCTGCTGGTGAAATCGACGCCAACGTCGCTGGCGGTCGAAGCGTTGAGGGGGCTGCGTACCAGCCTCCATTTTGCGATGCTGAAATCGGACAACAAAATATTAATGATCTCCGGGACGTCGCCCGGGGTCGGTAAATCTTTCGTGAGTTCTAACCTCGCCGTACTGATGGCGCAGGCGGGTACGCGGGTCTTGTTGATCGACTGCGATTTACGACGAGGGTATTTGCACCGTGTTTTCTCTGCGGCAGAAAATGGCGCAGGGCTTGCGGATTATTTATCTCAAGACGTTAATATTTCGACTGTTATTCAGCACACGGAATACCCGGAAGTGGATTTTATTGGTCGCGGACGAATGACCAATAATCCTGCTGAGCTTTTTATGTCTGAGAAATTCAAGACGCTGCTCACGTCGTGCTCAACGCAATATGACGTGATTATTATTGATACCCCGCCGATCCTGAGCGTGACGGATGCGGCCATTGTTGGCCGATATGCATCAACATCCCTGATGGTGGTGCGCTTTGAGCAGAACTCCCTGAAAGAGGTGGAGGCAGGGCTGCGCCGCTTCGATCAAAATGGCATCGCCATCCAGGGCACCATATTTAACGGCGTAGAGAAGCGCGCCGCTGAACCTTACACCTACGGCGACTATTCCTATCAGGAATAAAATCTAGTAACGGAACAGGTCAACACTATCCGGGATGTATAAAATTCCGAATATTGGATGACTTGTTCCTAATCAAAAGTTCCATATATGTGGTGCAGTCTGAATGCCAATTCAGATCAAAAATGACAGAATTAGCCTCAATTCTATGCTCTTAAATTCTAATTAATGAAATGGAAGGAAACCACAGGAGGTCAATCATCATAGGATGTGAAGTAATTATTTAGAGTGGCGAAGTTATATTTCTAAAAGAATGTAATGATTCCGTAATAAAGAGTAGGTAATAATGAAAAGTAAAAAGAATAATGTCTTTCAATTAGAGCTTAAGTGGCACCCTGTTGCCGTTTCGGTTCTGCTCGCTCTGCCATTTGTTGCGCACACAGCAGAGATCAGCATGAAGAACGGTATCGTTGCTTCTGCTGGAAACGTGCCTGTCATTAACATTAACAAAGCCAACGATAAGGGGCTTTCGCATAATGTGTATGACAAGTTAAACGTGGACAAGAACGGTCTGATCTTTAATAACAGTGCGGCAGGAGCGAATACCGTTCTGGCAGGCCAGATTCAGGGTAACAGTAACCTGACCTCCGGCTCAGCGAAAGTTATTCTGAACGAAGTAACCTCGAAAAATGCCTCTGCTATTAACGGCATGATGGAAGTCGCAGGTGATAAGGCAGATTTAATTATCGCCAACCCGAACGGTATTACCGTTAACGGTGGTGGTTCAATTAACACCAGTAAATTGACCCTGACGACCGGTACGCCGGATATTCAGAATGACCAGCTGGCGGGTTATTCCGTCAACGGTGGCACCATTACCCTGGGTAAACTGAATAACTCCAGCCCAACTGAAATTCTGTCTCGTAACGTCGTGGTGACGGATAAAGTCACCGCTAACGAGCTGAACGTTGTGGCGGGCAATAACTACGTTAACGCTGCTGGCCAGGTGACCGGGTCGGTAACCGCTGCCGGTACGCGTAATGCCAATAGCATTGACGTTGCTGCGCTTGGCGGCATGTACGCCAACAAGATCAACCTCGCCAGCACCGAAAGCGGTGTCGGCGTCCGTAACCAGGGCGTTATTGCGGGTGGTCTCAATGGGGTCAATATTGACGCCAACGGCCAGCTGCTGAATAACAATGCACGCATTGAGTCCTCTGGTCAGATCAATATCAAAACCAATGGCGCACTGAGCAACACCACCGGGGATATTACCTCCGTCGGTACCATCGCGCTGGACACCAACAAAAACAGCCTCAACAACAGCCGTTCGGGCAACATCTCGACGATGGCTGACCTCTATGTCAACAGCGGCGCTGTCGACAACACCAACGGCAAAATGGCGGCGGCGGGTATGCTGGCGGCCGACACCAACGGCAATACCTTAACCAACTACGGTAAAGGTAATGCGGTCGGGATTGAAGCCGGTATCGTGGCGTTGAAAACCGGTACGCTGAATAACAGCAACGGTCAGATTAAGGGCGGATACGTTGGCCTTGAGTCTGCCGCGGTGAACAACAACAGCGGTTTGGTTGACTCCCTGGGTGATGTGAACGTTGTCAGCGGCGGCAACGTCGACAACAACAGAGGTATGATCCGTTCTGCAGGTGGCTTCACGAAAATCGCAGCCAAAGGTGCGGTCAACAATGGATCGACCAAAACGGCCGATACCGCCAGCGATGACTCTTTAGGCATTATCGCCGAGAAGGGCGTACAGATTGCGGCGAACAGCATCAATAACAACGGTGGGCAGATGGCGTCGAATGGCGATATCTCCCTGGAAAGTGCCGGCGCTATTGATAACTACTCCGGCAAGCTGAACTCCACCAGCAAAGTGATCGCCAAAGCGGCCTCTATGCGTAACGACAACGGCGGCGTGGCGGGTAAAACCGGCGTTAGCGTTGCGGTGGGTGGCAACATCACTAACTACATCGGCGTTTACAGCTCTGAAGAGGGCGATGTTGCTCTGGCGTCCAACGCCCTGAACAACCGCGGCGGCTTCATTATGGGACAAAACGTTTCCATTAATGCCAACGCAGGCGTGAACAACAACACGGCGTTCATCGTTGCGAGCAAGGTACTGAGCGTCACTGCGGGCGATAACATCGAAAACCGCTACGGTACCGATTTTGGTTCTGCGTTCGGCACCTACTTCGGTATGCCGCAACAGAACGGCGGTATGGTCGGTAAAGAAGGCGTTTCGCTCTCCGGGAACTACATCTACAACAATCAGAGCCGTATTGTTGCTGAAGATGGCCCGCTGACCCTGCTGGCAAAAGGCAACGTGGATAACTCCCGCGCACTGCTGGTGAGCGGAGGGGATGCAAACATCAAGGTTGGCGGTACGTTGAACAACAACTACTCCACCCTTTACAGCATGGGCAACATGGCTATCGAGGCCAATAGCCTGAGCAACTACAGCGACGGCGCGCTCGAAGATAACAATGCAACGGGCGTAATTGCGGCGGATAAGAACCTGACCATGAATCTGAAGGGCAGCCTGACCAACTATGGTTGGATCAGCAGCCTGGGCGATGCCATCGTCAACATTCTGAACGGTTCTTTCACTAACCGTAATACCGTTTCTGCTGAGAAATCACTGACGGTGTCCGCGCTGACCGGTATCGAAAACCTGAAAGATATTGCCGCTGGCGAGAATCTGGTGGTGAATTCCCAGCGTGGCATGACCAACAGCTCCAACAGCAACATGGTTGGCGATAAGGTTACGATCTCCGCGGGCTATGACATCAATAACCGCGGGAATATCGTTGCTGACAGCAGCCTGGCATTGAGCGCGAAAGGCAATATCTATAACGATCTGAATATGATCAGCTATGGCGATGCAACCTTAAGTGCCAATACCATTGATAACAACTCGCGCAAAATCAAAGCGGTCGGTGATTTAACGCTGACTGCCGCCGGGAACGTGAACAACAGCCGCGGTGAAATCAGCTCTGAGACTGGCGACGTGACTATCACTGCAGGTGGAACGGTAGATAACTACTACGGTCAAATCCTGTCCGGTAGCGACATTGCCCTGAAAGCGAATCGACTGAATAACGATTACGGTCGGGTTGCAGCAAACGGCAATATCGATCTGGCGCTGACAGGTAATTTCGACAGCAACCGTGGTTCAGTTCTTTCGCAGGCGGGTGACATCAAACTGGCGGCTAACACCGTTGATAACAACAACGGTCTGATCGCAGGTAAGAACGTTACCGTCGATGCAAAAGGCACTGTGTACAACAACACCGCAATGATCGTGGCGGACAATAAGCTCTCCGTTAACGCGGCAGGGAACATTGAAAACCGTGACGGTAACAACTTTGTTCGTAATCATGGCGAAACCTTCGGCGTGACGGGCGATGTTGGCGGCATGATTGGTCGTGAAGGTGTGTCGCTTTCTGGTCAGAACGTCTACAACAACAACAGCAGCATCATCGCGGATGAAGGTGCGCTGAGCGTGCTGTCCAAAGGGACGCTGGATAACACCCGTGCGATGCTGGTAAGCGGTGCGGATGCTGTTATCAAAGCAGCCGGTACGTTCTATAACAACTATGCAACCACCTACAGCGCGGGCAACCTTGACGTGACCGCAGGTTCGCTGAGCAACTACAGCGATGGCAGCATGGAGAACAACACGGCGACCGGCGTTATCGCGTCAGACAAGAACGTTAATCTGACTGTCGATAACAGCGTCACCAACTACGGCTGGATCAGCGGTAAAGGCGATCTGAACTTCAATATCCTGAAAGGTGCACTGACTAACCGCAATGCCATCTCTTCAGGTAACGCACTGGCGATTAATGCCCTGAACGGTGTTGAGAACTATAAAGACATCGTGGGTGTGACCAGCGTTAAGATTGATACTCAGCGTCATTTAACCAATAACGCCAACAGCAATATCCTTGCGCAGAATATCGCGATTAATGCCGGTGCCGACATTAATAACCGCGGTAATATCGTGAGCGATTATACCCTGCTGGTGAAAACGGCAGGCAATATTTATAACTACCTGAATATGGTGAGTTACGGTGTTGCCGGTATCACGACCAACAATTTGACGAACAGCGGCAGCGATGCTGTATTCGGCGGTCTGTCTGGTATGGAACTTAATGCGAATAAAGTGACCAATACCGGCGCTATTGTCGGTCTGTAATGTGTAAAGTGTAATACAAGGCAGCAGCTATCGCCTGATAGCGCAAAGTCAGAACGAGACCCTGCTGCCTTTTTTTTTCTGAGAAAGTTAATGAAATCGCGATTTAAATTTTTACCTTTATTGTTGCTGTTAAGTTTTCATGCCTTCGCGGAAGAGGGTATTAATAACCTGATTAAGCAGCAGCAAAATGCCGATTTGAATACTTTCAAAGAACAAAAGGTGTACCGGCAGGACGTTTATTCCAGTACCGAACGTAAAGTATTCAGGCTGAATGATTTACCGCAAGAAGAGAACTGCTTCACGATTAGGTCTCTGGTTCTTGAAAATGATTTTCTTCAGCGTAAGACCGACAGGGCAATCAAAAAAGAGATCCTCGGCCGCTGTGTAGGCAGTATTGGCGTGGTGAAAATTGCCGCGGCGCTGCAAGATTTTTATATTGATGCGGGTTACATCACCACCCGTATTACGATCCCAACGCAAAACATTGCGTCCGGCACGCTGAAGCTTGCCGTGAGTGCAGGGAAAATTGAAAAGATTATTGTCGACAGTAACGACATTAATCCGCTGATGCTGCCTTTTGCGAAAGAAGACATCCTGAATATTCGCGATATTGAGCAGGGACTGGAAAACCTCCAGCAGGAGCCGGGTGTTGATGTCAAAATCAACATCGAACCGGGCACAAAGCAGGGATATAGCACGATTCACATCAACACGAACCGCGAAAAAAACTGGAGCGTGCGGGCGAGCTATAACAACTGGGGTGTGAAAGAAACGGGGCAGTATCTGACCTCTGCAGTGGGTTACCTGTACAACACTGCCCGCTTCAGCGACCTGTTTTATCTCGCGGGAACAAAAAGCACCAATGGCCGCTATGAAAGTGTGAGTGGTTACTACGCGCTGCCGGTAGGCTACTGGAACTATTCTCTGTTCTACAGCACCAGCAAGTCGCGTCAGACCCTTCCGCTTTTCTACACCACCGTGGACTATGCGGGGAAAAGTGATTACGCAAACCTCAAAGCATCACGCATGCTCTATCGGGATAAAACCCGCAAGGTGAGCGGCAGCGCCGAGCTGATACGCCGGAAATCTGGCTATACGGTGGAGGGGGAAGAGCTGGTCTTGCAGAAGCGCGATATGGATAACGTCAAGGTTGGCGTTAACTATAAGCAGCAGTTAGTGAATGCTCACTGGGATTCGTCGCTCTCCTGGCAGCGATTCCTGAGCTGGTTCGGGGCGGAACATACGCCCGATATGATCTATGGCAACGTCAGCCCTGTCAGCCAGCTTGTTAATGTTGAAAGCAACTATACCCGCCAGCTCGGCGGCAATGTGTATAACGCTTTTTTTTTGGCGCAATACGCGGCCGCGTGAGCTGACGCTGCAGGACCAAATGACGATGGGCGACCGCTGGAGCGTGCGCGGGTTTGAAAACAGCGTGGGTCTCACCGGGAACAGCGGATACTACCTGCAAAATACCGTTTATCGTCCGGTGCGGGGCATAGACGCTAACTACTATTTGGGTGTCGACGCAGGCCATATAAGACGGGACAGCCTCTACGGCGAAGAGATTATCATCGGCAGCACAATAGGTATTCAGGGCAACGTCACAAGCCTGGCGTACGATTCGTCAATCTCCATGCCGGTAAAATACCCGGGCAGCATGGACGTGAATAAATTTAATTTTAATCTGAATGTTTCTTATCAGCTCTGAACAGGGAAGTACGAAAAATGCGTATCGGCACGGACATCGTGGAAGTTTCGCGAATAGAGCGGGCGATAAAAAACTGGCAGACCGATTTTTTACATCGCGTCTTTACCCAGCAGGAAAATATAAAAATTAACCGCGAAGACCCGAATTATGAACGCGCCTCGGGATTCTGGGCGGCAAAAGAGGCGGTCGTCAAAGCGCTCGGCTGTGGATATCGCGACGGGATCACCTTTAAGGATATCGAAATTGGCCATGACGAATTGGGTTGCCCCCATTTTATTTTTTCCGGGCGAGTAAAAGAGATGCTTGTCGAAAAGCAGCTCGAGAATGCCTCGCTCAGTATTTCGCATTGTCAGAATTATGCGACTGCCGTTGTCATACTTTATTAACCTAACTATTTGTGAATATTATGTATCAATATAACGATCTTAAGGAAAAGACGGTTCTGGTCACCGGAGCGAGCGGAGATATTGGTCTGGCGATCTGCGCGAAGTTTCTCGATCAGGACTGCGATGTTTACGCGCTGTATAAATCAAATGCTACGCAGTTAACGGAGCTGAAAGAGACGCATCCGGCGGGTAGCAAGCTGTCTATTATTCAGTGCGACCTCGCCGATCCGCAGAGCGTTTCTGCGCTCTGTTCTCACCTGACGGAAGCCGTCGGCAAGCTGGATGTGCTGGTAAACAATGCCGGTATTGTGAAAGACAGCCTCTTTGCCTCAATGAGCTTTGATGATTTCAGCCAGGTGGTGGACACCAACCTGTTCAGTATTTTCCGCCTGACCAAAGAGGCGTTAATGCTGCTGCGTTCTTCAGAAAACCCGGCCATCATCAACGTCGCGTCCATTGCGGCCATTATCCCAAGCGTCGGGCAGGCGAACTACAGCGCGTCTAAAGGGGCGATTCTGGGCTTCACCCGCACGCTGGCTGCCGAGTTGGCACCGTACGGCGTGCGCGTCAACGCCATCGCGCCGGGGATGATTGAATCCAAAATGGTGAAAAAAGTCTCCCGCACGGTGGTGCGCGGCGTGACCGCCTCTATTCCGCTGCGTCGTCTGGGCAAATGTGACGAGGTGGCCAATACCGTCGTCTATTTGGGCTCGACTGCGTCCAGTTACATTGTGGGTCAAACCATCGTTATCGATGGCGGCCTGGTGATGCGGTGAGTTATGTCTAAATACGTTATCCCCTCGAAGATCTTTCTGGAAATGGGCGGCTGGCGTCAGCCGCTGCTGATGGTCGACAGAATTGATGACTTCAAATACGGCGAAAATGGCTTTGTGAAGGTGACGAAGCACATCACCTATAACGAGCCTTATCTGCTCGGGCACTTCCCGGACGATCCGATCATGCCCGGGGTGATTATTTCTGAAATCTTTGGTCAGGCCAGTGAGTACCTCTCGTTCCTCACCGATATCTGCGATATCTACAGCGAGACGTACGGCGGTGAACTCAAATCGTTACGCGATATCCATGCGCTCATCACGCGTGATGAGATGCGGGAGATCATCCGCACCCGCCGCGCTCAGGTGCGCGGCGTACTGGCTGCCCAGAATTTAAAATTTAAAGATATTGCCTACCCTGGCGACTCGATTGAAGTCACCAGCAAGCTGGCATTTTCTGATGCTCATGGCTTTAAGCACTATTCCGTGACGGCAAACGTCGGAAAGCGATTAATCAGCCACGGCACCATTATTAATTACCGCGAAAGTAAGTAAACCCCTGAGAGAGTTAATACCATGACAACAATGAAAAATGAAATTGACCAGCGCAAGGACGTGCTGATGACAATTAAAACCGAGATTATTCAGCGTTTAAATATTCAGCGCGATGAATCTCAAATTGATGATGATACAGCCCTGTTTGGCAATGGCTTAAAGCTGGATTCCGTCGATGCAACGGAAATCGTGGTCATGCTGGATAAAGTTTTCGATATTAAAGTTAACGAAAGCGACGACCCTTCTTATATGAGAAGTATCAATAATCTGGCGACGTTTATCATCCAGAAGAAAAAAGCTTAATTTATCTTTGCGAATAACAGGATCCCGTTATGAAGTCTCTTTATGATTTCCATTTGAAAAACAATGCGAAAATGGGCATTTACAACAATGCCAATGTTCCTTCTGCCTATCATGATCCGATGGTGGAATACAAAGCCGTACGTGAAAATGCCCTGCTGGTGGACTATTCACACATGTCCATCGTCAGCGTGATGGGTGATGACGCCTGGGCCCTGGTGAATAACCTGGTCTCTGCCGATGTCTCTATTATTCGTGACGAGCAGGGGATCTACTCTCTGGTGCTGAATGAAGACGGTACCGTCCGCGGCGACGTGTACGTGCTCTGCTCATCCGACGGCTATTACATCCTGTCTGAAAACATCCCGTCATCGGAGCTGATCGCGGGTCTGAATGCCCTTCTGGAAAAAGCCGACGAGCTGGATATCCAGGAAACCCCGGAAATTGCCGACATGCGTGAGCAGAGCTGGGGCGCAATCATGGTTGAAGGACCTTACTCCTGGGAGCTAATGTCCGAAATCCACGGTTTCGACGTCATCGGCCTGCCTTACTACGAGTACATGAATACCGATAACGAACTGATGGTATTCCGCTGCGGCAAACACGGCGAGTTCGCCTACATGGTTGTGGGCCAGCAGGAACAGCTGCTGGATCAGTGGCAGCAGCTGCTGGAGCACGGTAGCAAATACCAGCTGCAGACCGGCGGACTGGACTACCAGAAAATTGTGCGTATCGAAAACCCAGGCTGGGATGACGCGCTGTGGGCTGGCTACAACCTTAACCCGGTAGAGCTGCAGCTGCAGTGGGCCGTGCAGTACGACAAAGAAGGCTTTGTAGGTAAAGACGCCGTTGAAGAACTGTCTCACGGTGAAGGCGCGCGCAAGGTTATCGGCATGATCGTCGAAGGGGAATGCGCGGGCATTGCTCCAGGCGACAGCGTGCTGGTTGACGGTCAGGCTGTGGGTAACGTTGTGAAAGCGGTCTTCTCTCCGGCGCTGCAGTGCTTCATTGCCCTGGCACTGCTGGAAAATGAATACGCATGGTCAGATATCAGCGGTTTCTCTATTCAAACGAATACGGAAACTGTCGCGGCAAAAACCAAAGGTATGCCATTTATTTATAACCTGAGCATGCTGGTTAATCCGACTGAGCACAGCTTTATCGACGCGTCTAAAGCGAAAAGCGCGCTGTAATTCATTATTCATCTTTAACAGTGAGTGAGATATCCGTGGGCAATATCACGCCACGGATCCTTTCTCACTGTTTAGTGTCTGTACACGGTGGTACATAGTTATGAAGACAAACCGGAAACGCGTTGTTATTACCGGGATTGGGATCCTTTCCTCACTGGCAGAAAACCTTCAGGATTTTAGAGACGCATTATTAAATAAAAAAAATGGCGTCACCGACAGCGTGCGTTTTTCAAAATGGTTTGAACACGCCCGCGCGGCTGAAGTGTTACATGATATTGATTATTCAGAATTACCGGATGACGTTATTGCGTCACTGGATAATGCCGCACTCTGGGCCTATAAGGTCGGTAAAGACGCGCTGAATCAGGCGGGGCTGGCCGAGAACAAGACGCACCTGAAAGAGACGGGCCTGATTGTGGGCGTCTCCTCCGCGGGCACCGAGGCGTTCTTACCGCTGTTTGAACAACGCATGGAAGATTTCTCCCTGCGTAAAGCGCTGTTCTCCGGCGGTTTCTCTTCCTGCTGCTCCAGCGTCTCTACGCTGCTCGGACTGCAGGGCGGGGTTGAACTGGTTGCGACCGCCTGTACGGCCAGCCCTAATGCGGTCGGCATGGCGTTTGACTATATCCAGAACGGCAAAAGCAAAACGATGCTGGCCGTCGGGACAGAGCCGATCTACCTGCCAACCTTCGCCGGTTTTTATGCCCTGAACGTCATGCATCCGGAAGCCTGCACGCCGTTTTCCGGCAACTCCGGCATGTCGATTGGTGAAGGCGCGGGCGCCGTGGTGCTGGAAGAGTACGAGCACGCCGTCGCGCGCGGCGCCACCATTTACGGTGAAATCCTCTCCTACGCCACCTCCTGCGATGCGTTCCACGAAACCGGACCGGATCCGCGCGCCAGCGGTGCCGTACAGGTGATGCATAAGGCGATGGAAAACGCGGGCGTCACCCCGGAGCAGATTGAGTACGTCAACGCTCACGGTACCGGCACTGAAGCGAACGACCGCATCGAAACGCTGGCAATGAAAAAGGTGTTCGCCAACAACGAGAAGCTGTTGGTCAGCTCTACCAAGTCTTACTTTGGCCATAACATCGGTGCGGCGGGCATTGTCGAACTGATCGCGTGTCTGGTGACGCTGCCGGATAACCGCGTTCTGCCGACGCTGAATTTCAACAACGCGCGTCCAAACTGCGATCTGGACTACGTCCCAAACGACTTCCGCGACCAGAAAATCAACCTCTTCATGAAGAACAATTATGCCTTCGGCGGTAATAACTGCAGCATGATTATCAGCATGGAGCCGTGTTCTGTTCCGGTCAGCACCTACGACGAAAAACGCGTGGCAATCTCCGGCCTGGGGGCCGTCTCCGCGATTGGTCACACCGTTAACGAGATCCTCGATAACGTCTGGAAGCAGAACCATACCGTTGAACTGGGTGGCGTCACCTTCCCGGAAGACACGCTGGAAGAGGCGAAAGAGCTGCTGGATGTGCTCGAATCAACCCGTCAGTTTGAGACGCTGTTTGGTGAAGAGTTCAGCGTGCTGACGGCCACCCGTCCGGAAGCGAACGAACACTTTAAAACCTTCCAGGTCACCGGCCTTGAGCCGCGTAAGCATCTGCGTCGCTTTGACCCGCGTAAAGCCACCCGTGGCGGCACCTTCGCGCTGATTGCGCTGTCCGAAGCGCTGGAACAGGCGAAGCGTAAAATTAAACGCGATGGCGATGCGTTAGGCATGGTGATGGGGATGTCCAGCGGCCCGCAGGAAACCACCTACAAATACCTGCAAAGCCTGAAGCCAGACCCGCGCAAGGTCAGAACCTCTGAGTTCCCGGGCTCGCTGATGAACTCAATCCCTACGTTCTGCGGTATTTCCGAAGGGATCAAGGGCTACACCACCACCCTGGCGACCGGGGAGAATGCGGCATTAGGCGCATTAACCTATGGCTACGAAATCGTGCGTCAGGATCTGCAGCCGCAGGTGCTGGTGGGCGGTGCGGACGAGTATTTCCCGTCGATGTCACTTTATATGGATGCCGTCACCCGCAAGCTCCATATGACCTCTGACGCTCGCGACTACCACATCTACGGTAACGATTCGAAGGGCTACATTCCCGGCGAAGGTGCCTGCATGCTGCTGCTGGAAGATCCGCAGCGCGCCGCAGAGCGTGGTGCTGAGGTGCTGGCAGAAGTGGTCGGTTACGGTAAAGCCTGTAGCAACAGCTATTTCGATGCCTCTCAGCAGGACGAGAAATCCGCCTCCATGGCGCTGGCGATTACCCGTGCGCTGAAGGATGCCGGCGTCACGGCGCAGGAGATCGATCTGGTCTGCGGCACCAGCAACGGTAGCGATGAAAGCTCACGCATTGAAATCGATGCCATCGTTGAAGCCTTCGCTCAGGCCAAATCGGACGTGCCGGTCGTGAACTATAACGCCTGCTTTGGCTTTGTCGCGTCTGCTGCCGGGCTGCTTAACCTGGCCGTCATCATTGACTGTATTAAGAAGCAGGCGGTTCCCGCCATTCCTCATACCGTTGAGTTCTTCGATAAGCGAATCAACTTCGTTCGTGAACCGTTGAAGCTCGCCCTGAAGCACGTGCTGCTGGTGGGCGCGACGGAAGGCGGCAACTACTACGCGTTTGTGATTAAAGGATAATATTGTGGATAATGCCGCTATCATTTCGGGGTTCAGTTCCTGTCTGCCGTTTGCCGAAGACAGTATTCAGCTTATTCAAAATCTGAAGCTGGGCAAACGTGTTGAAAGAAAGCCCTGGTTTAAATCCGACGACGAGGCAATTAAGTGTGGGTTCGATGGCAATAAGCATATTGCCACGCTGGATCATACGGATGATAGCGCATTAGATCTGCTTTATCGTCTGATTGACGATGCACTCGCCCAGGCCGGATTAGATGTTCAATGGCTGGCCGGGTGCAACGCCCGCGTTTATTTAACCGGCATCGGCCCTCGGGTCGATGGCATGGCCTTCAAGAGTTTCTATAACAAAAATGATATTGAAGATATTCATCTGACAAAATCATTAATGACCCTGCACGTCGATAATATGTCGCAGGATCGTATTGCCGGAAATCTTGCGCGTAAATATCACCTGCAGTATTTACCGCCCAATATGAACTGCACCAGTAATTCAGCGATGACGGCGGTGCATTTAGGTTGCCAGGCAATTGAGCATGGCGGCGTTGATATTGTGCTGGTGGTGAACTGCTCAAAAATTAAAACCCAGGATATCTGGTTCCTCGATACCCAGTCGATGCTGGATACGCACCTGGTCCAGCCGTTCGGTGAAAACAGTAAAGGCGTTCTTTTTGCTGAGGGATACAGCGCGATCCTGCTGGAAAATGCGCGCCACCGACGCGCCAGAAAAGCAGGGCATGGGATACGACTGCAAACCACCTACACGCAGATCAGTGCCGGAAGAAGCAATGACAGTTCCTGGCTCAGCACCAATGTATTAAAGGTGATGCAGGCCGCGATGAAAAAAGCGGACCTCAGCACGGAAGATCTGTGCGCGATTATTCCGCACGGCAACGGCTCATCCATCAGTGATAAAGCGGAAGCAAAAGCGATAGAGGTCTTTGCTGAGGGAAATACCCTTCCGGTTCTGGCCTATAAAGGCCAGATTGGCTATACCGCCACCGGCTCAGGCATCGTCGATTTAATTATTGGCCACCATACGTTATCGCAGAAAGAGCTGATTTCACCCGTGGGCAACGACGCCATTATAGATAGCGTTGCGCAGCATGTTGTTATTGACCGCGGCATCATTGGGCACCACAAAAACCATCTGCTTAAGGTAGGGGTTGGCGTGGATGGTTCAATTATCGGTGCCGTGATGTCTGATATTCATCGAGGCCTTTGAACGATTATGGAGAGCCCTATGTATTTATCCTCATTTTCGCTTATTGAGCCGGAAGATAAATTTTATTTCTATCAACCCAGCTGGTTAAACGCCTGGGAAGCACACTTATACAATAAGGCGATGAAATCCACCCACGCTCATGGCTGGGGATTAAAACGTTTTGGTACGCAGCCGGATCTCTATCCCGGTGAAATGATCCGTAACCCGCAATATCAAAAATACCTTGAGGCGATGGAGCAGGCGGCGGATGACGCGCTTATGGCGCTGCCCACAAAAGAGCGGATGCGGTTATTGAAGCAGCGCACGGCATTTATTTATGTCGACGCCTGGGGGGAATCCGGGCCGTTTGAGAATATTTCCAGCGCGCTGCATATCTCAACGATCGACACGCTGCCCAAAAATCTGGTCAAGAAATTCTCGGTTAACGCTCCCACCTGCAAGCTCCGCGGTGAGAAGCAATCCTTCGTGCAGGCCGTCAGCATGGCGAACGACTACCTGAGCTGGGATGTGTTTGATTTTGTCGTGATCTGCACGGCGTACCGGGCGATCCCGATCCTGGTGTTTTCGGATGAAGACATTGCCCTCAAGTGGGGAGAGAAGCGCAAAGGTAAGGCTGAAGACGTCAATTTAACGGTTGAACGCGCCGGGTGTTTCATCTTCAGCCAGCAGGAAAGCGCTATCCGGGTGAAGGGTGGGCAGTACGTCATGGCCGATGCCATCGAGCACACCCAGGTTCCTGAACAGATTGCGTTTTCGGGCCTGCGCAAAGACCTGCTGTCTCGCTCGACGCTGCCCGCGAAGAACACGCTGGATCTGGTTGATCTCTACGGTGCCAGCGGCTGCCTGACTCCAGCGTTAAGTTTCGCCTGGCTCAAACAACATGCTGATTTTTCGGGGCGATTAAGAACCATCGTTCCCGACAAGCAGTTTGGTTACAGCTATTTCGACATTGAATATTGCAAGGAATAACGACATCTCCATGAGCGGAATAATTAAAGAACTCCCAACGATATCGCTGAACAATATCTATAAGAGTTATGGCTCGGGCGAAGGCAAAGTCGATGCCCTGAAAAATATCAATCTGGAAATAGAAAAAGGCGAATTTCTGGCGCTCTGCGGGCCTTCCGGCAGCGGCAAAAGTACGTTGTTAAATATCCTGTCGGGACTTGATAAACCCACCGTTGGTTCGGTGATGTTTCTGAAAAAATTACTGAATCATCTGCCGGAAGACCAATTATCGGCGATCCGCGGCAAGCATTTGGGTTTTATTTTTCAGTTTTTCAATCTGATACCGGTACTGAGCGTTTTCGATAACGTGTTTTTCCCGCTGGTGTTAAACGGCCACGTCGGGAAAAAAGAGGCCAAAGAGCGGGCGCTGCACTTCATCGACAGCGTCGGGCTTGCGGGATTCACCGAGCGTAAACCGGGCCAGCTTTCGGGCGGCCAGCAGCAGCGCGTGGCCATCGCCCGGGCGCTGGCGCACGACCCGCAGGTGGTCATTGCCGATGAGCCGACCGGAAACCTCGATCTGGTCACCGGGGAGGCCATTCTGGATCTTCTGCTGAAAATTAATCAGGAGACGCGCACCACTTTTATTATTTCCACGCATTCAAGCCAGCTTAAAGAGCGTGCGCGGCGCGTGGTTGAAATTAAGGACGGAGTTTTAGTTCATGATTCACAATCGTAATTTTTTCCTTCTTTGCTGGTTTTTGCTGTGCCTGGCCTATGTCGGGAACATTAAAGCCGCACCGGCGCCCGTCGCCGAGCATGTCATTAAGAGCGGTTTTCCGCAGGAAGCGGACATGCTTGCAGAGATGACGCAGTCGCTCTTTAAAGAATACAAAGCCAACGACAATCCTCTTTCGCTGGTTTTCTATGCCTACGGAACGTTGCGTCAGGCCGATCGCGCTCTCCAGACCAACGATTTTATTCGCGCATCTGAGTACGGGAAAACGGGCTTTTTCTATCTGGACGAGGCGGTTGATCTGTATGAAGACAACATGCTGGTGCGCTATATGCGTGCCCGGGTCGATGCCTGGTTGCCTGCGTCAATCGGGCGCTGCGTGGTGACGTTAAAAGATACGGAACAGATGCTGAATACGCCTGACGTATTCAATGCGGGTCTGGTGGAACACATCAACGAAATGCGTTATCGCGCGCTGTTGAGTTGCAAACACAAGCGGCAGGCAGACGCGTTACTGGCAGAGATTGAACTGCGTAATGCGAATACGGCATCGTCTCTGGCATCGGGCAGTGCGCCAGAGTGGGATATCAACGAAGTGACAGAAGTATTGTTGCCGCTGGCGAAAGGGAAATAAATGTCCGGGGAAATGGTGTTAGCGAATAGCGTTGTGTTGTTGATCCTGCTTTTTGTCCTCTGGTGTGTCGTATTCCGATCGCGGGACGTGAAGTTTGCTTTTTTAAATCTGTTTCGCCACAAAAGGCGATCGTTTTCGACCATGGCGGCCATCATGCTGGGCGGCGTGTCGATTTTCCTGTACGGCGGGTTTATTGATTACTCTTTCTGGATTTTGAAAGAGCAAACGATTCGAACCAATATTGGTCATGTGCAAATTTATAACAAAAATTATTTTGAGACCTCCAATAAAAACAAAAGCCTGATCGACGATTATCCGGCATTAAAGAAAGCGATTCTCAACGATCCGGCTCTGGCTGAGGATATCTCGACGCTCTCCGGTCAGCTGGAGTTCACCGGTGTTATTTCACAGTATGAGAGTGAAACCTCCAGCTATTTTTCCGCGCTGGGCGTTGAACCACTACCGGCACTGAAGCTGGGCTCGTTTGATAAATTAATCACCGGCAGCGATCTGTCCCGCATCCGCACGGACGAAATCACGCTGGGAAGCGGCCTGGCGAAAACGCTGAATGCGCATTACGACGACTGGCTGGACGTGCTGGTGGTCAATACGCAAGGCGGGCAGGGCGCGCTCTCCATGAAGCTACGCGGCATCTTTGAATCCGGGATCAAAGACTACGATGACGTGGCGATGAAAATTCCGCTGGGTACGGCTCAACGTATTATGGGCACCAACAGCGTGAGTAAAGTGCTGATCCTGCTGAAAGAAGACGATACTGCCGCGTTCACGGCGAAACTGCGTGGCTTTATTGCCGAGCATAACTTACCGCTGATCGTAAAAGACTGGAAAGACGCCTCGATATTTTATCAGCAGGTGGAAGGGCTGTTATCCGGGATCTATTTCTTTATTAAGCTCATTGTCGGTCTGATTGTCATCTTCATGATCGGTAATTCGATGACGATGAATATTATCGAACGCACCCGTGAAATTACGACGCTCAGAGCCATCGGCCTCAAACCGCTGCATGTGACCCGCCTGTTTTTACTGGAAGGGATTTTCATCGGCATTATCGGCGCGATTGGCAGTCTGGCGATAGGTTACGCCATTGCCAGCGTCATTAATCTGTACGGTATCGCGATGCCACCGTCGCCGGGGCAATCGCAGGGCTATACCGCATTTATTAAAACCGACAGCGTCGCGCTTAACTGGATAACCCTGGTATTGCCGATCCTGACCGCCACGGGGGCGTCGGTATTACCCGCATTACGTGCTTCACGGCTCAATATTTCGGACGCATTTAAATTCTCGTAAGGAAGCGATATGAAACGCAGTGTTATGGCCTCACTCCTTTTGGGTGCCTGTCTGTTGTCGGCAGGGGCGTATTCCGCCTCTGCCGATGACAAAGCGGTGGATATTATTCGTCGTGCGGATGAAGTCCGTTCGCCAAATAAACCCTTTCGCTACACCCTCACCATCCATGAATTTAAAACGGGTGCTACGCAGCCCGACAATAAACAGGTGCTGGATATTTCCATGCGCTTTATGAAGCCAGAAGGTGAGATGAAAGCGGATGCCCGCTCCCTGGCGCGCTTTATTTATCCGCCGCGCGACAAGGGAAAGGTGCTGCTCTCTGACTGGTACGACTTATGGTTCTACACGCCAGAACTCCGCCGTCCTGTTCCCGTCTCTCGCCAGCAGCGTCTGATTGGGCAAATTTCCAATGGCGACGTCATTGTCACCAACTTTGAATATGCCTACGACGCCACGCTGAAGGGTGAAGAGCCTTGCGGCGAAACGCAGTGCTATAAGCTGGAACTGGTGCGTAAATCGGCTGAAGTGACCTGGCCGAAGGTGGATTATTACGTTGAAAAAGAGGGGGATAACCGTCCTTATAAAGCTGCCTATTTCTCGCTGGACAATAAGTTAATCAAAGAAGTGCTTTATCAGGATTTCCAGATGGTATTAGGCAAAATGCGCCCGATGAAAATCGTGGTGAAAGAGGCGCGCCACGGCAAGAGCTATTCCGTCATGACCTACAGCGATGTGCGTTATGAATCGTTACCTGAATCGGCGTTCACCCGCGAGTCTATTCAGCGAGGCGCGAAATGAAGCGTACATTAACAGGCTTGACCCTGATGCTCGCCGCGCTGCCCGTCAGCGTATTCGCGGATTGTCTGTCCGGCAGTGACGTTGCAAAGAACACGTCTGTCACGCTGTATGAGCAGGTGTCTGTCGTTAAAAAACAGATTTCGGAGTGGCGAATCAATGGCCGAAACCCGTACACCCGACACAATATCTACAACGATGCCGGGGTGAATGTCGCAAGCCGCTGTTCGCTGATTGAGGATACGCTGGACCTGGATTTATCCCTCTATGGGCTAACCTGGTATTCCCCGCGTAAGCTCGGTGCGTTTGAAGAAGATGACCGCCGTTCACGTCTGTTAATTGAGCGCCTTAAGCTGGTCTACACCCTGTCGGACAGCCTGCAGCTTGAGGTCGGGAAGCTTTCGTCCAGGCCGGGGCTCTTCTTCCTGCGCTCGCCTTCGGATCTCACGCCGCATTATTACGATGGTGCAAAACCGACGCGGCTTTACGATCCTCAGCTCCGCTCGGCTTATCAGTCTTCCTCCTGGGCTGCAACGCTGACGATGGATAACCGGGACGAGTCGCTTTCGCTGACGATGATCCCGAAGCTGGCGACGGTGGATGAATACTACCTGACCTCCGGGAACTGGTCTGCGAATCAGCGTGGCAACAGCAGTGAGTCCTGGCTGCTGAGCTATACCTCCCATGTCTTCCGTGACCATACGCCGGGGATGCGCGTCCTGATGGGCGACTCGCTGTCGGTCGCGCTTTCAGACAGTTACAACTACACCCCTCAGCTCACGCTCAATGCCGACGTGGCGTGGCATGCGGAGCAGCGCTGGCGTCATCTGTCTGAAGAGAAAAGCGCGGAGCTGGAGCGGTATCAGTTCCCCACCTCGCTGTATGAAACAAAAGAGAAACAGGGCGTTGAGCTGGCCGTGGGCGGGCAATATACCTCCGATACCTTCAACGTTTTCGGCCTGGAATACTATTACCAGAGCGAAGGCTATTCGCGATCAGAATGGCGCAAGCAGCGCGATCTGATGACCTTTTTGAACACCGGCACAGGCTATGCACCGCTCGACAGGGCATATGATTCCTATAAATACCTGATGGCCTCCGAGATAAGCAATACGGGGAACAAAGGTATGCTGCAGGGAAAACATTATCTCAACGCCTGGTCCAGCGTGCAGTTCACGCATCAGATTACCGCACAGCCCTATTTCATCCTCAACCTGATGGATAAAAGCTCCATGGCGGGGCTGCACCTCAGCGCACCGCTGACCTTTATTGATGACCAGCTGGAAGCGTATACCGGCGTCTATTCCGCACTGGGTAGCGCAAATTCTGAGTTTGCATTCTTCGGTGATGCCGCCGGTGGTTATGTTGGCTTTAAGTATTATTTATAAGGAAATGACTATGACGCTTGATAATGCATCGCAGCCTGTCGTGCTGCTGTTTTCCGGGCAAGGGAACCCGGTAATCGGGATGGGCAGCGATCTGTGGGATCTGAATTCGACGACGAAACAGATCTGGGATTGCGCCAGCGATATTTCTGGCCTCGATCTTCGCCGACTCTGCCTCAAGGGGCCGATGAACAGATTGATCCAGACCACGGTACAGCAGCTGGCCGTCACGGCGATCAACGTATCGCTCTATAGCCTTTGCCGTGAGCGTTTCCCCAACCTTCGGGTGACGGGGGCCTGCGGCCACAGCGTCGGGGAATACAGTGCGCTCTATGCGGCGGGGGCAGTCTCTCTGGAGACCTTATTCCGCACCCTGCATTTCCGTGCCAGCACCATGGATGCGGTGAGCAAAAAGCAGAAAGGGGCAATGATCGCGCTGAAAGGGGCGGATTTTGCCACCCTGAGCGACATCATCACCCGTTCCGGGATTGCGCTGGATATCAGCTGTGACAACACGCCGCGCCAGCAGGTTATCGGCGGGACACCGGCGGCACTGAGCGACTTCGCCCAGGTGCTGGCGGATGAGGGCTATGAGCCGATCAAACTCGGCGTCAGCGGTGCCTGGCACACGCGTTTAATGGAAGAGGGCGTCCAGCTGATGCGGGATTTCCTCGCTGGACAACCTTTCACCTCACCCGCGTATGATGTGCTGATGAACGTGACGGGCAGAATGGAAATCGTGCCGGAAAACATCAAAGAAAATCTGTCGTTGCACCTGACCCACACGGTGAAATGGAACGATTCTGTCGCCAGATTTATCAACCATTCAGAGCGTCCGCTGTTCCTGGAGATGAGTAACAAACCTTATCTCGGTCAAATGCTGAATGATTTTGCCGGTTTTAATGCCGAACGCGTTCTGCACTGCAGAAAAGCATTAGAGATGTAATGGTCGAGATATGATTCCAGATTATTTAACGTTCATTCGCTTTCAGGATAAAAGGAACCTTCTTTTTATCTCTATCGTGACCTTGATCCTGATGGGTTTTTACTGGAAAAACGCCGGGTTTTCCTTTACCCGGCAGGATGCCTGGCTGGCGAGCGGTATTTTTGCGCTGATTCTGTATAGCTTCATTGCCGATCTCAAGGCGTTCTGGGCCTATAAGTGCGTGGTCAAAAATGTCGATTTATCTGTGTTTCTGCAGAAAGAGAATAAGCCGGTGAATGCGATGATTGTCGAACCTGTGATGGTGCTCGCGATCGCCACGCTGGTTTTCGCAGGCATTATTGCGCTGATGCTCACCCTGGCTCAGCCGGGGATCGTGCTGCTGACGCTGGCCATCGTCGCGCCGTTCATCGTCTGGGGAATGTTCGCAGCGATGCGTTCGATCTACATCCGACAGGTCATCGCCTCGGCGCGGGACAAAGGGAAATATAAACGTCTGTCCCATTATGTCGCCATTGCTGTCGTCATGTCCGTCGTCATGAACCTGCTGACGATTAGCCCCTTACGGAACAGTGAACAGTTCGATCGCTATGGCCGTTACTTCACCCTCGAGTCCATCATTACCATGCTGGTGCTCTGCGCGGTGGTGCTGGCCATTAATCTGCTGTTCTTACGGTTCACGAAGCGGTATATCTTCCTGGGGCATCTTTTCCTCAACGAGATCCCCCTGTTTTTCTCCCCGACAATCCCCTGGCGCAGCCTGTCCGGGAAACCTTTGTGGCTGAGGCTGGTGATGCTAGTGGGTGTGGAGTTTGTCTGGTCGGCCGTGGTGGGATTGCTGCTCACGCTGCTGGGGTGGAAGGTGTGGTTTGAGGTGTACTTCCTGCTGAGCTACCTGCCTTGTCTGGCCTATTACACCCTCCACGCCTGGTGGAAATGGCATAACGATTTCATGATGTCGAGCGACATGTATTTGCGCTGGGCGGAGATCGATAAAGAAAACGCCCTCTGGTAAGACGCGAAGGGCAATAAAAAAGCCAGACCCTCAGCAATGAGGGTCTGGCTTTTTTTATCAGGTCGATACGGCTCAGGCTATCCGCATCCAGGTGAGCATCATCGCGGCGCTGGCAATGACGTTCACGTTGGAAATGTACCCGTCATAACGATTATTGATGGCGGAAAGTTGGTTGTTAAAGTGGTCGTTTTCAGCGGTCAGCACATCAAGCAACGTGCGTTTTCCCAGGTGATACCACTGCTGGTAGAACATCTGGCGCACGCGGTCAGATTCGCCTGAGAGACGTTCGTAATCATCTGCACGCAGGAATGATGAGTCGCGTACCTGCACCTGATAGTTAATCTGATACTCCAGATCGCGGTAGCTCACTTCATATTGCTGCTGCGCCACGTTGGCTTTTGCGCGGGCCGTCATCTGAGCGGCGCGCTGAGAGCCGCCGCTAAACGCCTCCCACTCCACGTTCAGGCCGGTATACCAGCCCGCTTCGTTACCGTTACTGTCCTTGGCGGTGCTTTTGGAGACCACCCAGTTTACCTGCGGCAGCGCAGCCGATTTAATGCTTTCTGCTTCCGATTCCGCCGCGCGGACTTTGGACTGCAGGTTAAGCATCATCGGGTTCTTGTCCAGCGAGCCGATGGCGACCGATGCCGGGATAATCGTATCCTGCCAGCTCAAATTCTCTGGCAGCACAGGCTCTGCACCAAGCAGGCGCACAAGCTTGATTTTACTGGCGCTCAGCTGATGCTCGATGTTGTCGAGACTCGCCTGAGCGGACATCAGTTTCGCTTTCGCCTGCACCAGTTCGCTTTCTCTGCCGCGGTCCGCCTGGGTGATTTGTGACAGCATGTTGACCAGCTCTTTCATGCGGCCAACATAGTTCTTCGCCACCTGTTTACTTTGCTGGTACCGACTCATGTTCATCAGCTCGGACACGGTGTTATAGGCCAGCTGCTCGCGAGAATACTCTTTGGAATAGCGGGCCGCTTTTGCCGTTTCCAGCGAGTTATCGACCTGATGGCTGATTCGTCCCCAGTCGATCACCGGGGTGTTGACGGATACCGTCCCGCTGGAGTCGCTGATATGCGTATTGTTGGACGACTGGCGGTCTCCCCCCACGGTTGTCAGCGGCGACGTTACGCCCAGCCGCACCTGCGGCATACGCTGGCCTTTGACCTGATCCACCATGTAGTCCGAGGCCAGAACCTCAGAGGAGGCCGCACGCAGCTCAGGGCTGTACGCCAGCGCTCTTGCCACCATGCTGCGCAGGAATTCCCGCGAATCATTGGTGCTGGCACCGTTGAAATAGCCGTGCGACATGCCGCTGGTGGCGCGGGGGCTTGCCGATGCGCCCTGTTGGCGAACGTTCGCGTAGGCCGGTTCGGGCTTATAGTATTCTTTAACGGGCGGGAAGAAATCGTAATTCGTTTTCAGTGCCGCTTTGTTACTCGTACTGTTCTCGAGCTTCGGCTCAGGTGCCACAGTTTGCTGCGTCGCGGCGTAGCTTGCCGGTCGCGATGCGGGGTACGTTTGCGTAGGTACGGTTTTATGCGTACTGGCGTACTGCGACTGCGTGCGCATCGAGGGCAGCGAAGTCCGTTGAACCGTCCCCGGCGTGCTCACGCGTACCGCAGGCTGCGCTGGCGTCTGCGCGGCGCGGGTTAACTGTGACTGTGTGCGCATCGGCGGCAGCGAGGACAGGTCTTTTTTAACCTGCGCCATGTCAGCCGCGTGGAGCGGAATGACAAAAGAAGAGCAGGGCAAACAGAGTGCAACCGCAGTGGCTACCCTGGCCCAACGACGCTCTTTACGTGCCTTAAACATAAAATTATCTCTCTCTGAATGCTTCGCGCGCTTTCAGTATCGGTTTGAGGATGTAAGACAAAATGGTCTTCTCCCCGGTTCTGATTTCAACGTTCGCCACCATGCCTGGTATGATTGGGAACTCCTTGTCTTTAACCTGCAGTGCCGCCCGATTGGTGCGGACGAAGACCCGGTAATAGGTCGAATCGCCACGTCCCTGACGCGCTTTTTCCTCATCAATCAGGGTGTCGGAACTCAGGTGCTCGACGACGCCAGTTAACCCGCCGTAAATGGCGTAGTCGTAGGCGGTAATTTTTACCGTGGCGGGCAGCCCCGGATGGATAAAGGCCACATCGGACGGTTTGATTTTGGCTTCGACCAGCAGATTATCTTCGAGCGGGATGATGGTCATGATTTCCGCCCCTTGCTGGATAACGCCGCCGCGCGTGGTCACGCGTATGTTGTTGACGGTGCCGCGTACCGGCGCAACCACTGTGGTTCGGTTCATCACATCCTGACGCCCGCGCAGGATCTCTTCCGCCTGCGCCAGTTCAGATTCCAGCCGGTTAAGCTCGCTGTTGGCGTCGGAGCGGAAGCGGTTGGTCCGCTCTGCGATCTGCAGGCTGAACTCGTTGGCCTGACGCTTCAGGCGCAGGATCTCCACATCTGACATCAGCCCTTTGCGGGCCAGCGGCTCTGACAGGCTGACCTCGTTTTGCGCCAGGGACAGGCTGCGCTGTAAGGCCTGAACGCTCTCGTTCAGGGTTTTGAGGCGCGCGTTATAGGCCTGGGTTTCATCACGCACGATAGACTCAATTCCGGCGATATCGGGCGGGAAGGACAACGGCGTGTCGTAAGCTTCCGCGCGGAGACGGGCAATGCTGCCCTTAAGCCCCTGCACTTTAGAGAGGGATTCACCGTAGCTGGCCCCGGCGCGGGTCGGGTCAATTTTCAGCAGAATTTGCCCTTTCTCGACGATATCCCCCTCCTGAACGTTCAGCTCCTCAAGAATGCCCCCTTCCAGGCTCTGAATGAGCTGCTCGCGGCTGGCCGGGATCACTTTGCCATCGCCACGGGTGATCTCCTCAACCCGGGCGAAATGCGCCCACACCAGCGACACCACCACCACCAGGGCGATGGTGTAGAGCATGATCATGCTGAACGGGGTTTTCTGTGCGATCAGCGCGCCCTGCAGGTCATTCATGAATTTCAAATCGTCTGCTTTGACCTTTCCTGTGGCCTGCGGTTTTTGCACTGCCAGCTGCGTTTTCCCGCCGTTGCTGTCTACCTTTCTCAACGCCGTGGAGGATGCATCCGTCCCGGAGTCGGCCTCTCCCTTTGAGGCGTTATGATTCACTTCGTCCTCGTTCATCATCCATTTACACCTTGTTTCTGTTGCTTCTCTTCAACCGAATGCATCGCTTGTTTTTTCTTCATCACATTCTCATTCAGGCTGGCCATCACCTGATCTTTTGGCCCGTCTTTCACGACATGCCCGTCTTCCAGCACAATCAGACGCTCAACCAGGCTTAGTACCGACATGCGATGGGTCACAATGATCAGCGTTTGCCCTTGCGTCGCCTCTTTGAGCCGACGCAGGAACAGCGTTTCGGTCATGGCATCCATTGAGCTGGTGGGTTCATCCATCAGCAGGACCTTTGGGCGCAGCAGCAGGCAGCGGGCCAGGGCGACAAGCTGTTTTTGTCCACCGGAAAGGCAGTTGCCCATTTCGCCAATTGGCATGTCAAAACCCAGCGGATGTCTGGCGGCCACGTGATCCAGCCCGGTCAGACGCACGACGCGCAGGAACTCCTCCGTGCTTACGCCGGGGTTGCCAATAATGATGTTGTAGCGCAGCGTGCCGAAAAAGAGACGGCAATCCTGGCCGACATAGCCCACTGCGGCTCGCCAGTCCGCCGGGTCAATCTGCGTGGCATCTACGCCGTCAATGAACATCTGGCCGCTGCTTTGTTGATACAGGCGGGCCATCACGCGCAACAGCGTCGATTTTCCGCTGCCGATTTTGCCCAGCACGGCGATTTGCTCACCGGCTTCAACATTGATGTTGATGTTGTCGAGGATGCGCGGCGCAACCATCATGCCCGGCACCGGATAGGTAAAGCCCACCTTGTGGAGGCGCATGCTGCCGGTGAAATTCGGCGTCGGCAGATAATTGAGTAAGGCATCGCGGTCTGTCGGTGTTTCCATCAGCTGGTTCAGCGATTTCAGCGCGGTTTTGGCATGCTGATAGCGCAGCGCTAACCCGACAACCGACGCCAGCGGTGCAAGCGAGCGGCTGGAAAGGATCACCACCCCAATCATCGCCCCCATCGACAGCTCGCCGGCGTGAATGAGATACACGCCAAGAACGACGATGCAGACCGTCGTGATTTGCTGCACGAAAGAGACAAAGTTGGTCGTCAGCATCGAGAGATAACGCGTTTTCATCGACGACGCGGCGGCCAGAGCGCTGAAATCATCCCAGCGTTTTTGCATCACCCCTTCACCTTGTGCCGCTTTCAGCGCTTCCAGCCCTTCAATGCTCTCAATCAGCAAACCCTGCTTCAGTGAGATTTCGCGGACGTTCTCTTCCATGTAGCGGCCCAGCGCCCACTGGATGATGATGCTGACAATCAAAATCAGCGGCATCGCGACTAACGGCACGATCGCCAGCGGGCCGCCAATCAGGTAGATGACGAACATGAAGAGGGCGCAAAACGGCAGGTCGGACAACGTTGCAAGCGTTGCTGAGGTAATAAAGTCGCGCACGGCCTCAAAATCACGCAGCTGGTTGGCAAAGGTGCCCGAGGACTGTGGCTTGTATTCCATTCGCATCGACATCACCTGACGGAACAGTTTTGCCCCGAGTATCAGGTCCGCTTTTTTCCCGGCGATGTCGATCAGGTAGGCTCGAATTTGTCGGCTACAAAATTCAAATACAATGGCAATTACCACGCCAATCGCCAGCGACCACAGCGTCACGTAGGCCTGCGTGGGAATGACGCGATCATAGACGTTCATGGTAAAGAAGGTGCCTGCCAGCGTGAGAATGTTCGCCAGCAGAGCGGCCAGCGCCGCGCTGTAGAAGTAGTGGCGGTAGCGCCATAGCGTCGAATAGAGCCAATGCCCTTCCGCCTGAGCCTGCGGCAACAGCTGGTCGTCTGCACGCTCGTCCAGCGTCGGCTTGCGCGTCGTGACGAGGGCATAACCGCCGTAGACGTCGTTTAACTCCGCCTCCGTCACGACAACGGTTCCTTCGTTTTCCGGTACCACAATCTTATAAGTATGTTCTCCGCGCTTTCCGTTACGCGCGGTAAGAATGCAATAGGTCCCGTCTTTACGTGCTATCAGTAAAGGAAATAGCCAGGAGGAGAGGGTGCTCAGATCGCGCTTTACCCAACCGGCAGATATTCCCATCTGGTCAAGCATGCGCAATGCCATTTCTGGCTCAAGCTTGTCGCTTTTTGGCAGGCCAGCATAGAGGACTTCTTTGCTGGCAAACTTAGCATGATGTGTACAAAGCCATTCAACACCCCACAGAAGGGAATCTTTTCGGGGATCTTCAATATTATTGAAGTCGTGCTCTGAATTAATTTCAACGGTGGAAAGATGCGTGCTCATTATCGAATCCAGACCTGTAGTGACGTTCCTCACTTAGCATTAAAAAAGTAAAGAATGTGCGATTTAAAAAACGACCAGAAACATCCATGAATACGATGAGTGGTAGCGGATTGTTTATGCTGAAAATACAAGCGCTGGCAATATCTTAGTGTATGAGTTAAGCATCAGGCACACAATAAGGATAAGTAACCACTCGCTTAGGAATAATTTACATCCCGGCAGGTAAATGTCTGTTTCCTGCGTATTACTATTCAACTGGCAAGTCTTGAAATGGGAACGCCAAGTTTATTCTCTATACGTATTTTCATGGCATAGATATTTTTTACGTTAGTCGCATTTTTCATGGCAATTTTTTTCGGCAGTTGTCCCTTATACAATTCAGCAAAAAGTGCATATTCATTTGCACTTAACTTTGCCTTTTTCTCCGAGGGGCGTGTGATCTTGCCCATAAAAGATTGGTTAATCTTGGTTTTGATATCTTCTGTCACATCATCATGAAAAATGACCGCGCTGATGACCGTTTCGCTCGTGTCGTTGTAAAACCAGTAGTGCGCGATAGCGGCCATTTTTTTATCCGTGATTAAAATCAATCTGGAGTTTTTGAACTGACTTAACCAGTTGTTTGTTAAGAAGTAATTTATGTTTTTATAGTTAAAGTCAATAACCACAATAGGCTGTGAAATTACTTTTGAATTAATATTGCTAAAATACTGCAGCAGTCCCTCAATCAGGAATGAGTTATTCTCTGGCCAAATGTAAAATTCTACACCGGTACACTCTACATTCTTTTTTGTTTGTACAGATGTATAGTCGCATTTATTCACGCATCCATAGCAGCGCATTGCGTTGTCGTGGTGTTCAATATTATTAATAATCACTCTATCCATTAAGTTAAACGCAGTGCGTCCATATTATAAATATTAAATTTGATATAATATATCAACATTCATCTTAAAATTGCATTACGGATGAAAACGGGTAGCAGTAAGATTACTCGCGGTCGTACCAGGAATTTTCGACAGCGAGTATTTTACTGCATGATGCCATGCCAGCCGTTTTTTTCAGTATACGTCAGCTTGCGAGTCGCGTAATTGACACACCCAGCTTGCGTTCGATTCTGTTTTTCATCGCATAGGTGTTCTTGACACTGGTTCCGTTTCGGTAGGCGATTTTCTTGGGCGTCCATCCGTTGAAAAGAAACGCAAACAGACTGTATTCATTCTGGCTCAGTTTTGGCCTGCTGCCTGCGGGCTTAATCGTTTTCGCGAGGAAGGTTTTCTGCAGTTTTGTTGCCACCTCCTCGGCCGTGTCGTCGTAAAAGATCACCGAGCTTATCGTCGTGTCGGACGTGTCGTTGTAAAACCAGTAATGGGCAATGGCGGTCATCTTCTTATCGGTGACAAGAATCAGTCTCATGTTCTTGAACTGATCCAGCCAGTTGTCTGACAGGAAGTAATTGATGTTTTTATGGCTAAAATCAATAATCACCACAGGCTGAGTAATGTATTTATCATTTACGTCAGTGAAATAATGACGAATGCCTTCAACAAGAAAGCTATTATTGTCAGGCCAGATGTAATACTCAAGACCCGTGCACTCTTTAATTTCATGCAGTGCGGAATTGTCAAAATGACATTTTTTATCACAACCATAGCAATGCATAGATGGCGTATGACAGACGGGCAGTCTATCAGTGGAAGATAAATAGATTGGGTTGTTAGTCGCACTGTACATATTTTACCTCACACGCACTGAATCGATACATTAATAATGAGAAGATGTTTGGCGAAATTGCTTTCGTTCTTTAGGAATAATCATACAGACCACCAGGTAAAATTCTTAATTAAATAATATGAATTGTCACGCTGGCACTCTTATTAAGAATTAAATGATTAAAAAACAGTTGCTTGCAAGATTTCTTAAATGAAAATGTGACATGTGAAATGTTTATTTGGCGTTGTGGTTGTTGTCGTTTTGTTGATTTTTGATGATGCGCTCTTTACGTCGTGGAATGTATATTGAGATATCGGGAATATCGACCGTTACGTCCCCGGACTTTATTAACTAAAGTAATCAGAGTTAATCGTTTAAATATCTAAAATGGTCTGTTGGCAAAAATAAAAAAATAGAATAATGACAAGCGTATTTTAATGGTCGGGATCGGCGAAAGAAGATTGTGAAGATATCAATAATGAGAACGCTCGCCCCCAGGTTTGAGGGATCCCCACAAAATAATGCCGGCAAAGACGACTCCCTCTCCCTTGAGGGAGAGGGCTGGGGTGAGGGGGAACATACGGCTGTGGGGTTATTCTGTTCACTTTAAGTTCCTCGCTACTAAAAATTACTGGGGATCCCTCAACCCCCAGGGGGCACAGTTGCGCATATGACATAATCATTGGTTAACATATCAAAAACAATTTAGGTGCATAATATTAACAATTGATCGTTTTTGGTGCATGTATCGCACTATTATTGTGCATTTCCTGGCATGTACGTGTGTTGGCGTGTGTCTGTGCCCGACCGAATAGATTAAAATAATATATTAAAAATCATCGCCTTAATTTTACCCCTGTCATTTATATTTGAACCAATGGCGAATTGGTTCGTTTATTGCTTAATCATTAGCACGATAAGTAGCACGTCATATCAATAACTTATCGTTAATAAAAATAAAGTCATGATGAAAGCGAGCGAACCAATATGGAAAAACCGTCACGGTTTCTGGCCAATTCCAGCACCGCGCTTGAGCAACTGCGCGGGCTAATCAACCAGCACGAGTCAACACCAGGCATTCCGCTGCCCACGGAACGTGAGCTGTCGGATACTCTCGGCGTAGGGCGACGTGAAGTCCGTCGTGCGCTGGACGTGCTGGAAGAAGAGGGGCGTATCTGGCGAAAGCAGGGGAAAGGGACCTTTATTGGCCCGGCAGCCCCTGTTGAACCGCTGGCCCTTCAGGGATTGGTTCAGCAGACTAACCTGCTGGAAGTGATGGAAGCTCGTCTACAGCTTGAACCCGGCTTAGCCCGGCTTGCGGCACTGCGTGCCACCAGGGAAAACCTCGCGCTCATGCAGCGCATGCTGGAACGCATTGATAAGGTCAGCCCGGATGACCGCGATCTCAACGAACTGTGGGATAGCGCCTTTCATCGCGCCATTGCCGAAGCCGCAGGCAACCGCCTGATGCTCGGGCTTTTTGATGCGATTGATGCCGTCCGCCGGGAACCCGGCTGGCAGCATCTGCGTGAACTTGCCCGTACGCCTGAACGTGTCGACAGCTACAACGACCACCATCACAAGATCATGTCCGCGATTATCCATCGTCAGCCTAATGAAGCAGCCGCCGCGATGCGCGAGCACCTGCTCAGCCTGCAGGCCGCGCTGATTCAGGCGATCCACCTTGAGGACGATTTCACGCTATGACGACCATACCCTTTAAGGACGCCACGCCCGTATTGCGGCTGAATAATCTCAACGTCAGGTTTTCCGGCTCGCCGGTGAGCGTGCTTGACGGCATTTCCCTGACGGTCAAAGCGGGCGAAACGCTGGCGCTGGTGGGGGAGTCCGGCTGCGGAAAAAGTATCACCTCATTAGCGCTGATGGGGTTACTGCCCGCCAGCGCGCAGATTGTCAGCGGTGAGATGCAGTTTCGCCGTCATGACCTGCGCAAGCTCTCGCCGCGGGAATATGCCGATCTGCGCGGCAGCGAGCTGGCGATGATTTTCCAGGAGCCCATGACCTCGCTCAATCCGGCGTTTACGCTGGGCGATCAGCTCAGCGAAGCGGTCATACGCCACCAGAACGTTTCGCGCGCCGAGGCGATGAAGGTCGCGCTGCAGATCCTCGAGAAGGTGCAGATCCCGGCGGCAGAGATGCGCCTCAGAGCCTATCCGCATCAGCTCTCCGGCGGCATGCGCCAGCGGGTGATGATTGCGATGGCGCTGATCAACCACCCTAAACTGCTGATTGCTGATGAGCCCACCACCGCGCTCGACGTCACCATTCAGGCGCAAATCCTCGCCTTGCTCAACACCCTGAAAGCGGAAACCGGCACGGCGGTGTTGATGATCACCCACGATTTAGGCGTGGTGGCGGAAGTCGCCCAGCAGGTCGCGGTGATGTATGCCGGCCAGGTGGTGGAGCAGGGCAGCGTCGAGGCAATATTCGCCGACCCGCAGCATCCGTACACCATCGGCCTGATGGGCTCGATTCCTTCTCTCGGGGCGCGTAAAGGGCAACTCTCCACCATTCCCGGCGCGGTACCGCTGCCGGAATCCATGCCTGAAGGCTGCCGTTTCGCAACGCGCTGCCCGTTTGCTCAGACGCGCTGCCACGCTGAAAAACCGCAGCTTACTACGCTCGGCGCGGGCCATCAGGTTGCCTGCTTCCGCGTGCCGCTCGAACAGCACATTGCCCTGGGAGAAATCGCATGACCATCCCCATTCTTGAAGCCCGCGACCTGAGTAAACGCTTCCCCGGTCCGAAAAAGCTCTTTACCCCGGCACGCTTTGTCACGGCGGTCGATCGCGTCTCACTTTCGGTGATGCCGGGCGAAACGCTGGCGATTGTCGGCGAGTCCGGCTCCGGGAAATCTACCCTCGGACGTCTGCTGCTGCGCCTGCTGGCCGCCAGCGAAGGGCGCGTGTTTTATCAGGGGGAAGAGATCACCGACGCCTCCGGTGCCCGTCTTAACCAGCTCCGGCGCGAGCTGCAGATTATCTTTCAGGATCCCTTCGCCTCGCTGAACCCGCGCATGACGGTGGAGCAGATTGTCGGTGAGCCGCTGTGGCTGCATCAGAACATGAAAAAAGCGGACCGCCAGTACCGCGTCGCCGAACTGCTTAAAACCGTTGGTCTGCCTGCCGCCTGGGCCGGGCGTTACCCGCACGAGTTTTCCGGCGGCCAGCGCCAGCGCATCGGCATTGCGCGTGCGCTGGCCTCGGGACCGAAGCTGCTGCTGGGCGATGAGCCGGTATCCGCGCTGGACGTCTCCGTTCAGGCGCAGGTGGTCAACCTGCTGGAAAGCCTGAAGCACCAGCTGGGGCTGACGATGGTGATTGTCGCCCACGGTCTGGCGGTGATCCGCCATATGAGCGATCGCGTGGCGGTCATGTACCTTGGGCAAATCGTTGAGCTTGCCACCGTCGATGAGATTTTTGACGCACCGCTGCACCCCTATACCCAGGCGCTGATTGCCTCTGCACCGCAGATGCAGCCGGGCGTTGAGCGCGATGCGCCGCTGCTGCAGGGGGATCTGCCCAACCCGGCCAGTCCGCCGTCCGGCTGCCGTTTCCACGCCCGCTGCCCGTACGTTACCGATGAATGCCGCCAGGTCGAGCCGATTAATCAGGTACTCGACGGCGGACGTCAGGTTGCCTGCCACCGCTGGCAGGAAATTAACCGCGATCGCAGCGTTATCCAGATTGCTCCGCCATCCGCCGCTTTCCTGCGCCGCCGCGCGCTGTTTGAACACGCGGCCACTCACTCGTCCCTTCCTTCAAGGAACTCATGATAATGACAATGCGTAATTCTCTTTTGACCGTACTGGGAAGTGTTATGTTGCTTGGCGCGGCGCTGCCCGCCCATTCTGAAAGCGTGCTGCGAATCGGTCTGGGCGCTGACCCGGACATGCTCGACCCGCATCTGGCGCGCACCTACTATGGCCGCTTCGTCTTTGCCTCTCTCTGCGACAGGCTGGTGGACGTGGATGAAAACCTGAAGGTTGTCCCCGGTCTGGCTAAAGACTGGGCGTGGAGCGAGGACGGTAAAACCCTGACGCTCAATCTGCGCGACGGCGTGACCTTCCACGACGGTGAGAAATTCGATGCCGCCGCCGCAAAATACAATCTCGACCGCGCCCTGACCCTGAAAGGCTCCCTGCGTAAAAGCGAGATCTCCTCCGTTGAATCGGTCGAGGTCACCGGCCCGATGCAGATTGCGCTGCACCTGAAAACGCCGGATGCCGCGCTGCTGATGCAGCTCACCGACCGCGCCGGGGCAATGATGGCACCTGAAGCGGCGAAAAAGCCTGACTTTGCCGCCCACCCGGTCTGCTCCGGCCCGTATAAATTCGACAGCCGTGTGTCCCAGGACCGCATCGTTCTGACCCGCTTCGACAACTACTGGAACAAAGGCGTTTACCACTTCGACAAAATTATCTATCTGCCGATCCCGGATGCCTCCGTGCGCCTCGCGAACCTCCGCGCGGGCGATCTTGATCTGACCGAAGGCATCGCCGCCAGCGACGTTAAAACCGTCGAAGCCGACAGCAAGCTGGCGCTGGCGAAGGTGACCGGTCTGGGCTATCAGGGCATCACCTTCAATATCAACAACGGCAAGGTACCGGCGAACGATCCGTTCAAGGACGCTCGCGTGCGCGAGGCGTTTTCTCAGGCCATCGACCGCGCTGCGTTAAACCAGGTGGTCTTTGAGGGGCTCTACACCCCGGCCAACCAGGCGTTTTCACCGGTCAGCCCGTATCACGTTAACCTGCCGGTCCCGCCGCGTGACGTCGACAAAGCCAAAGCGCTGCTGAAAGCGGCAGGCATCACCGCGCCGCTGACCGTCAACCTGCTGGTGCCAAACAACCCAACCTCGCAGCAGGTGGGTCAGGTATTGCAGGCGATGGTCGCCGAGGCCGGTTTCACCCTGAACCTGCAGATGACCGAATTTGCCACGCTGCTGGATCGCCAGCAGAGCGGTGACTATCAGCTGAGCTTCTCCGGCTGGTCGGGACGCCCGGATCCGGACGGCAGCATCTACGGCTTTATCAACAGCAAAGGCACGCTTAACGACGGCCGCTACAGCAACGCGCAGGTTGATGAATGGCTGACCCAGGCGCGCCAGAGCCCCGACCAGGCCGCACGCCAGCCGCTGTACGACAAGGTGGTGAAGCAGCTCCAGACTGATATGCCGATTGCCTACCTCTACTTCGAGCCGCGCATTTTTGGCCTGAACAAAAGCGTGCAGGGCTTTAAGCCGTACCCGGACGGCATCGTGCGTCTGGCCGGTTTGACGCTGGCGAAATAAACGTCCTGAGGAGAACCCATGCTGGAACTGATTTGCAAACGTCTGCTGCTGGCCGTCCCGACGCTATTGCTGGTGAGCATGATGGTGTTCGGGCTGCAAAAGCTGCTGCCCGGCGACCCGCTGATCGCCATGGCCGGGGAGGAGCGCGATCCGGCCGTCATCGCCCAGCTGCGCGCGGAGCTGAACCTCGATGCGCCGATCCCCGTGCAGTATTTCCACTGGCTGACGCGGGCGCTGCAGGGCGATCTGGGCGTCTCCTTACGCACGCACGAACCGGTGACGCAGCTGATCGCCAGCAAGCTGCCGGTTACGCTAGAGCTGTCGCTGCTGGCGATGATTATCGCGCTGGTGTTTGGCATCAGCATGGGGATCCTTGCGGCGGTGAACAAAAACAGCTGGGTCGATCACGGGGCGAACTTCGTGGCGATCTCGGGGATCTCGATCCCGCACTTCTGGCTGGGGATCCTGCTGATTCTGGTCTTTTCGGTGAACCTGCAGTGGCTGCCTGCCTCCGGCTATGTGCCGTTCAGTGAAGATCCGCTCCAGAACCTGCGCACGCTGCTGCTGCCCGCGTCCGTGCTCGGAACGGGGCTCGCGGCAACGCTGATGCGCCACACCCGCGCCTCGATGATTGCGGTACTGAAGGCGGACTACATTCGCACCGCGCGGGCGAAAGGGCTGCTGCCGAAGGCGGTGATCCTGAAGCACGCGTTCCGCAACGCGCTGGTGCCGGTGATCACCCTCACCACGCTGCTGTTCGGCGAGCTGCTGGGCGGCGCGGTGCTGACCGAGCAGGTCTTCACCATTCCGGGCTTCGGCAAGATGATCGTCGACTCGGTATTTAACCGTGACTACGCGGTGGTGCAGGGCGTGGTGTTGATCGTGGCGATTGGCTTCCTGATGCTCAACCTGCTGGCCGACGTGCTCTACGTCCTTATCAACCCGAAAATGCGAGGTTAACCATGGCGGAACTGACAACGCAAACCGTTGCCCCCGCGCTGCCGCGCGCGCAGAACCGGGTGCTGAAGAAATTCCTCGGCAATAAAAGCGCGGTGATTGGCGCGGTGGTAGTGGGGTTCTTTGTGCTGGTGGCGCTGCTGGCACCGTGGATCGCCCCGTTCGACCCGGTTAAAGCCAACTTCCTGGCGGTGCGCAAAGCGCCGTCGGCGATGTACTGGTTCGGCACCGACGAGCTGGGGCGCGACATTTTATCCCGCATTATCTGGGGGGCGCGCACCTCGCTGATGGCGGGCTGTATGTCGGTGGTGATTGCGGTGGTTATCGGCGTGCCGCTGGGGCTGGTGGCGGGCTACTTCCAGAAGATGTGGGACGGGGTGATCTCGCGCTTTATCGAGGCGCTGCTGGCCTGTCCGTTCCTGATCATGGCGATCGCGCTGGGGGCATTTTTGGGCCCGAGCCTGACCAACGCGATGATCGCCATCGGTCTTTCGGCGATGCCGATCTTCGCCCGCCTGACGCGCGGCCAGGTGATCGCCATTCGCAACGAAGAGTACATCGACGGCGCGCGGGCGATTGGCCTGCCGGATCGCTGGATCATCATTAAATACGTCCTGCCAAACGTGATGTCACCGATCCTGGTGCAGGCCACGCTGGCGATTGCCACGGCGATTATCGCCGAAGCCAGCCTGTCGTTTTTAGGACTGGGACAGCAGCCGCCCAATCCGTCCTGGGGGTCCATGCTCAACACCGCGAAAGGGTTTCTTGAGCAGGCGCCGTGGATGTCCGTGTTCCCCGGCGTGGCGATTTTCCTTGCCGTGCAGGGCTTTAATTTACTCGGCGACGGGCTGCGCGATGCGCTCGATCCGCGCCACGACTAAGGAGTCATGATGACCAAAGCGCTTGATTTTACGTCCAGTTACGCTTCACGACGCCCGCCGATGCTGGGCCATAACGCGGTTGCGACATCGCAGCCGCTGGCGGCACAGGCAGGCATGAAGATGCTGCAGCTGGGCGGGAATGCCGTCGATGCGGCCATTGCCACCGCGATGGCGCTGACGGTGGTTGAGCCGACCGGCAACGGGATCGGCAGCGACGCCTTTGCCATCGTCTGGGACGGTGAAAAGCTGCACGGTCTGAACGCGTCCGGTCGTTCGCCTGCGAGCTGGCATGCGGATCTGTTTGCCGGTAAAACCGCGGTGCCGGAAATCGGCTGGGACGCGGTGACCGTGCCGGGTGCGGTATCCGGCTGGGTCGCACTGGCGGAACGCTTCGGCACGCTGCCGCTGACCACGCTGGCGCAGCCCGCCATTGACTATGCGCGCAACGGTTTCCCGGTCTCCCCGCTGATTGGTCATCTCTGGCAGCGCGGCTATAACAAGCTGAAAGATCAGCCGGGCTTCAGCGCCTGCTTCGCGCCGGAAGGCCGCGCCCCGCGCGTGGGGGAAATCTTCCGTAACCCGGCGCAGGCGAACTCGCTGGAGCTGATTGCTAAAACCAACGGCGACGCCTTTTACCGCGGCGAGCTGGCGCAGAAAATCGCCGCCTTTGCTAAAGAACACGGCGCGCATCTGACCGAAGAGGACCTGGCAAACCATCGCGTGGACTGGGTTGAGCTGCTGTCGCGCGACTTCGCGGGCGGTTCGGTGCAGGAGCTGCCGCCAAACGGCCAGGGGATCGCCACGCTGATTGCGCTCGGCATTCTTGAGCAGTGCGGCATTGAGAAGCATCATCCGGATTCCGTGCAGTCTCTTCATCTCTCCATCGAGGCGATGAAGCTGGCGCTGGCGGATCTCGACCGCTACGTGGCGGATGAAGAACACATGGCGTTCGCGGCGAAAGAGCTGCTGAGCGACCATTATCTGAAGTCGCGCGCCGCGCTTATCGACCACGATAAAGCCTCTGATTTTGTCTACGGCTCCCCGACGCAGAGCGGCACGGTCTACATCAGCACTGCCGACGCCAGCGGGATGATGGTCTCGTTTATTCAGTCCAACTATATGGGCTTTGGATCAGGCATTGTGGTGCCGGACACAGGGATCAGCCTGCAAAACCGGGGCTGCGGGTTTGTGCTGGATCCACATCACCCGAACGCGCTGGCGGGCAGCAAGCGCCCGTTCCACACCATCATTCCAGGCTTTGCGATGGACGGCAACGGCCAGCCGCTGATGTCCTTTGGCGTGATGGGCGGCCCTATGCAGGCGCAGGGGCACATGCAGATGGCGCTGCGCATTATGCTGCACGGACAAAACCCGCAGGCGGCGATTGACGCCCCGCGCTGGCGCGTGGTGCAGGGCAGGGAGGTGATCGTTGAATCAACGTTCGATCGCAATACGATTGCCGCGCTGCGCGAACGCGGGCATCAGATCGTGGTGGAAGATCCGCTGCAGGATTACAACTTTGGCGGGGCGCAGGTGATCTATCGCCTGCCGGAAGGGCACTACGTGGCCGCGACGGAAAGCCGTAAAGACGGGCAGGCGTTGGTGAGTTAATGTTTTATCCTCCCTCTCCCTTTGGGGTGAGAGTTCCCCACAAAATAATGCCTGCACGGACGACCCCCTCTCCCTTGAGGGAGAGGGCTGGGGTGAGGGGGAACATACGGCTGTGGTGGTCATTCCGTTCACTTTATGTTCCTTGCTACTCTGTAACGACATGACCGGTGAACGTGCCAGGGTGGCTCAATCGCCACCACCCTGGCTACCCGGGCTCCCGGCGGTAAATCGCCGCTTCGCGGTTCCCTCAGCTTATTCCTTCAGGCTATCGGGTCGGGCATGAGCCTGCATCCCTGCAGGCCACGCCCTCTCGGCGCATCCCTGCGCCTCGCCCCGGCCTTACGGAAACGCCTCGGCGATTTACAGCCGGACCAGGGCATCGCTGTAAGCTATCCATTTTCCTGAAGCAACATTCACCGCTTCCGGTTAAAAAAATTACCGGGGATCCCTCAACCCTTTGGGAGAGGGGCGGGGTGAGGGGAAAATTTCAACCAATGCTAAACGGATCCGCATCCTGCCATGCCGGAAACTTCTCCCGGTACTCCTTCAGCGCCGTCAACGACAGCTCCGCATCAATACGCGTCGCCTGGTGCGGCTCGGCGGTAGCGATAATCTCACCCTGCGGATTCACCACCCGGCTGTCGCCGCGGTAGTGATGCCCGTTGCCGTCCGTTCCCACGCGGTTACAGCCCACCACGTACGCCTGGTTCTCAATCGCGCGCGCCGCCAGCAGTGTCTGCCAGTGCAGGGAGCGGGGCGCAGGCCAGTTGGCGACATACAGCGCCAGGTCGTAATCGTTACGGTTGCGCGACCACACCGGGAAGCGCAGGTCGTAGCAGACCAGCGGCAAAATACGCCAGCCGCGCCACTCGAACACCACGCGTTCGTTACCCGCTTCATAGTGATGGTGCTCATCCGCCATACGGAACAGGTGGCGTTTGTCATAAAAATGCACTTTCCCTTCCGGCTCAACCAGCAGGAAGCGGTTCACCGGTCCGCGTTCGGTTTGTAGCGCGGCGCTACCGGCAATGAGCGCGTTGGTCTCCTGCGCTTTGGTCTGCATCCAGGCGACCACCTCGTCCTGCGGCATCGACTGTTTCGCCGCTTCCATGGCAAAACCCGTAGTGAACATCTCCGGCAGGACAATCACATCACGCCCGGTAATCTCTTCCAGTTGACGATCAAAGTGGCGCAGGTTGGCGGGGCCATCCATCCACACTAAAGGTTGCTGCAAAATCGAAATCTTCAAACCAGGCACGATACAGACTCCTCAAAAGACCGCTTTTTGACACTGTAGCACGTCATTACGAGAAAATGTGGCAATAAAAAACCCCGCGCGAGGCGGGGTTTATACAAGCGAAACGCGTTATGCCGCTTCAGGTTTGCGGTGCTTCTCCGGGAGCTTTACCGGCTGCGTCGCCAGCTCGTCCGGTTCGAAATCATCCACGTTAATACTGCGCAGACGGCTCTCTTCGGCTTTTACCAGCAGAGCGGCTTCATCTTTATTGATAATGCCACCGGCAAGCGCCTGTTTTGCCAGTTCGTCCAGACGGGTAAACGGCAGGTTTTTGCCCAGCTGTTTACAGATCTTCTGGTGAATCGGATCGGCGGCCATCACGTCCCGCAGCGCCTCTTCCAGCAGTCCCACCGGGTTATGCGGCGTCGGCTCAAGATACTGACCACGACCGATACGGGAGCGGGTTGCGCTCGGTACCTGCAGGATCTTCGCCACCTTGTGGTCCAGCTTGTCGGACGGTGCCAGATGGTGACGACCGGTCGGGAAGATCACCGCGCGCAGGGCACCCGCCACGAAGCGGTTCGGGAAGTTCGCCAGCAGGTCGTCAATCGCCTGTTCAGCCTGATACATCGCATCCTGCACGCCCCAGTGCACCAGCGGCAGATCTGCTTCCTGACGGCCTTCGTCGTCGTAGCGCTTCAGGACCGCCGAGGCCAGGAAGATCTGGCTCAGCACATCACCCAGACGGGCGGAGATACGTTCGCGACGCTTCAGGCTTCCGCCCAGCACCGCCATGGAGACGTCAGACAGCAGAGCCAGGTTGGCACTCAGTCGGTTCAGATGCTGGTAGTAACGTTTGGTCGCATCGCCGGTCGGCGTCGCGCTGGTGAGGCCGCGCGTCAGGCCCAGCCAGAAGCTGCGCACCTTGTTGCTGCCCACGTGACCGATATGTTTGAACAGCAGCTTATCGAAGGCATCCACGTCGTTGTTCTGCGCAGCGGCCATCTCTTCCAGCACGTACGGATGGCAGCGAATTGCGCCCTGACCGAAGATCATCATGCTGCGGGTCAGGATGTTTGCCCCTTCCACGGTAATGGCAATCGGTGCGCCCTGATAGCCGCGCGCCAGGAAGTTGCCTTCGCCGAGCATAATGCCTTTACCGCCTGCAATATCCATCGCGTCAATGATCGACTGCTGCGCGCGGTGGGTACAGTGGTACTTCACAACCGCGGACAGCACGGCCGGTTTTTCCCCCAGCATAATGCCGTAGGTAATCAGAGAAGCAGCGGCATCCATCACGTAGGCATTGCCCGCGATACGCGCCAGCGGTTCTTCGATACCTTCCATCTTGCCGATGGAGATTTTGAACTGACGGCGGATGTGCGCGTACGCACCAATCCCCATCGCGACCGACTTCAGACCGCCGGTTGAGTTCGACGGCAGGGTAATGCCGCGGCCCACTGACAGACATCCCACCAGCATACGCCAGCCCTGACCGGCCATTTTCGGACCGCCGATGATGTAGTCAATCGGTACGAAGATATCCTGGCCGCGGGTTGGACCGTTCTGGAACGGCACGTTCAGCGGGAAGTGACGACGACCAATTTCAACGCCTGGGGTAGAGGTTGGGATCAGCGCACAGGTAATGCCCAGATCTTCATCGCCGCCCAGCAGTTTTTCCGGGTCAGAGAGCTTAAAGGCCAGACCCAGTACGGTGGCGATAGGCGCCAGGGTGATATAACGCTTGTTCCAGGTCAGGCGCATGCCCAGCACCTGTTCGCCCTGCCATTCGCCCATGCAGACCACGCCGGTATCCGGGATCGCGCCTGCATCGGAGCCCGCTTCCGGGCTGGTCAGCGCGAAGCAAGGGATTTCCTGACCGCGTGCCAGACGCGGCAGGTAGTGATCTTTCTGCTCTTCAGTACCGTAGTGCTGCAGCAGTTCGCCCGGGCCTAAGGAGTTAGGCACGCCAACGGTAATCGCCAGGATCCCGGAAACGCCCGCCAGCTTTTGCAGGACGCGAGCCTGAGCGTAAGCGGAGAACTCCAGACCGCCGTACTCTTTCTTGATGATCATCGCGAAGAAGCGATGTTCTTTCAGATATGCCCACAGCTCTGGCGGCAGATCGGCCATTTCATGGGTGATGGCAAAATCGTTTGCCATGCGGCACGCTTCTTCCACCGGGCCGTCAATAAAGGCCTGCTCTTCAGCGGTCAGACGCGGCTGCGGATAGTTGTGCAGCTTTTTCCAGTCCGGGTTGCCCTGGAACAGATCGCCTTCCCACCAGGTGGTGCCCGCATCAATCGCTTCTTTCTCAGTGCGTGACATTGGCGGCATCACTTTGCGGAAGCCTTTAAACACCGGCGCGGAGATCATCGACTTACGCATCGGTGCCAGGTTAAACGGCAGAAGAATGATGGCGAGAGGGACTAAAAGCCAGATATTCCAGAGACCTGCGACGCCAAGCGCAGCCGTCCAGGCCAGAAGAATCAGGCTGCTCAGGAATAAACTTACGCGGTGATAGAACAGCACACCGAGCAGTACAACGGTTGCGAGAATGCTCAAAATCATCATAAAGAAAAGCTCCCTTGCTTGTAGGAGGTCTGACCACTTGTGATGATATGGTTGTAGTTGATGTAAATTCCTTTAGCAATGTGTTTACAAAATAATTACAACCTGGTTCACATTGTTCGCGTTTTCGTCGGCACGAAAAAACAAAACGCCGGACGATTCGCATGGCTTTAGCTTCTCGCTTTTGACGCTATCCGGTACACTCCACTGTGTTATTTCATCAATACTGAAGGATTATCCTCATGTACCAGGATCTTATTCGTAACGAACTGAACGAAGCGGCGGAAACGCTGGCGAACTTTCTGAAAGATGATGCCAATATTCACGCTATTCAGCGCGCAGCGGTCCTGCTGGCCGACAGCTTCAAAGCCGGTGGCAAAGTGCTCTCCTGCGGTAACGGTGGCTCCCACTGTGACGCCATGCACTTCGCCGAAGAGCTGACCGGACGCTATCGCGAAAACCGTCCGGGCTATCCGGCGATTGCGATTTCCGACGTGAGCCACATCTCCTGCGTAGGCAACGACTTCGGTTACGACCACATCTTCTCCCGCTACGTTGAAGCGGTAGGCCGTGAAGGCGACGTGCTGCTGGGGATTTCGACCTCTGGCAACTCCGGCAACGTGATCAAAGCGATCGCCGCCGCGCGTGAAAAAGGGATGAAAGTCATCACCCTGACAGGTAAAGATGGCGGTAAGATGGACGGTACAGCGGACGTTGAAATCCGCGTTCCGCACTTCGGTTATGCTGACCGTATTCAGGAAATTCACATCAAAGTGATCCATATCCTGATTCAACTGATCGAAAAAGAGATGGTTAAGTAAGACTTCGCTGGGGGGCACCGGTGCCCCCCGCTGTTGTGGGGGTGTTGTATGTGCGAACTGCTCGGGATGAGCGCTAATGTGCCAACCGATATCTGCTTTAGTTTCACCGGGCTGGTTCAGCGCGGTGGAGGAACCGGGCCGCATAAAGACGGCTGGGGCATCACCTTCTACGAAGGCAAAGGGTGTCGCACGTTCAAAGATCCACAGCCCAGCTTCAACTCACCGATTGCCAAACTGGTGCAGGACTACCCCATCAAGTCCCGCTCGGTGATCGCCCACATCCGTCAGGCAAACCGCGGCGAAGTGGCGCTGGAAAATACCCATCCGTTTACCCGTGAACTGTGGGGCCGTAACTGGACCTACGCGCACAACGGGCAGCTTACGGGATATAAGTCGCTGGAGACGGGCAACTTCCGCCCGGTCGGCGAAACGGACAGCGAAAAAGCCTTCTGCTGGCTGCTGCACAAGCTGACGGAGCGCTATCCGCGCACGCCCGGCAACATGGCCGCCGTGTTCAAATATATCGCGACGCTGGCGTCTGAACTGCGTGAAAAAGGCGTGTTCAACATGCTGCTTTCTGACGGGCGCTACGTGATGGCATTCTGCTCAACGAATCTGTTCTGGATCACCCGCCGCGCGCCGTTTGGCGTTGCGACGCTGCTCGATCAGGATGTGGAGATAGACTTTCAGAAGGAGACCACACCGAACGATGTGGTCACCGTCATTGCTACGCAGCCGCTAACGGGCAACGAAACCTGGCAAAAGATTATGCCAGGCGAGTGGGTACTATTTTGTCTCGGGGACCGTGTAATTTGACGCCAGCTGCGGGTGGACGACTTCGTGGCTCAGCGGCTTGCTGACCACGTAACGGCCATCGACGATAGAGACCACCGGTGGCTTGCGGGTCTGCTCAAAGTAGTCGTAACCTGGCTTCAGCTGTTTCCAGAAATCCGCGTAGTAGGAGTACTTGTGACGCGCCATGTTGGCGTCCGTCATGCGGAACGGATAGATGCTGACCTGTACGTTAGGCTGCCCAAAGACCAGCGCGCCCGTGACGAACTGGAAAATCTCATCAATGCCGGAGTCGGTCATCGCATAACAGCCGACAGACACGCAGGCACCGTGGATCATCAGGTATTTACCTTCATAACCGTGTGCACGGTCATAGGCATTCGGGAAGCCGATGTTAATGGCCTTATAGAAGCGGCTGTCAGGTTTTAGCTGATTACGCTGAACGTTGTAAAACCCTTCCGGACTTTTGAAATCGCCCTGACGCTGTTTTGGCCCCAGACCGCCGGAGTAGTTACAAATTTTGTAACTATCAAGCAGCTGATATGTCTCGCCCATTTTCACAAACAGATCGAGAGTGCGTTCTTCCTTGAAGATTTGAATATAAACCGGGGATCCCATCAGCTGTTGTTTATATTCTTTGCTAACCGGTGTCGTTGAGCTATTACTGCTGAGCAGTCCGGCAAACGACATGCACGGCATCAGAAGCATCGCAATGAACAATGCGATTTTACGCATACTACTAGTTCCTTGATAAAACCATGACCAAATTGCCAGGACGGCAAAAGAGACCCGAAATCAGATTAATCTGGACAGGAGCGCTCACATTAGCACCGATAAAGATTTTCGCAAGAGCCAACCTTTGTGTTTACAAATTAGTTTTACTTTATAACCCATTCAAATCGCCCTGACTCCAGGAACTTTGCGTAATAGCTCGCATTTTGGCGCGTCAGGAGGCGGATCCTCTGCCCCCTTTAGGACGAAAATGGTACACTTTACCCCCTCTGGATTGTTGTTCATGGATACCTGCTAACTACATGTTTAGAATAAGAAAAGGACTTGATCTGCCTATTTCCGGTGTGCCCGATCAGCACGTTGCGCAAGGGGCCAGCATTCGTCATGTCGCGATTTTGGGCGACGATTATGTGGGGATGCGCCCGGCGATGCTGGTGCAAGAGGGCGATCGCGTCATAAAAGGCCAGGCGCTCTTCGAGGATAAAAAAAATCCGGGCGTCTTGTTTACGGCCCCGGCCAGCGGCACCGTTGTGGCGATTCATCGCGGTGAACGCCGCGTGCTGCAATCCGTTGTGATCCGTCTTGAAGGCGATGAGCAGCGCGAGTTTGCGCGTTTTGATGTGGCCGACCTCGCGACACTCAGCCGCGAATCCGTGCAGGCGCAGCTGCTGGCGTCGGGGTTGTGGACGTCACTTCGCACGCGCCCCTTTAGCAAGTCACCGGTTCCGGGAACCGTACCGGCGGCTATTTTCGTTACCGCCATCGACACCAATCCGCTCAGTGCGGATCCGCAGCCTATTATCCTGGCGCAGCGCAAGGCGTTTGATGCCGGGTTGACCCTTTTAACGCGCCTGACGCCCGGGAAGGTTCATGTCTGCCAGGCGAGCGGCGGCAAGCTTGGCGGCCATCCGCAGGGGCAGGTAACGTTTAATGAATTTTCTGGCCCGCATCCGGCGGGGCTGGTTGGCACACACATCCACTTCCTTGAACCGGTGAGTCTGGCAAAACAGGTCTGGCATCTGAATTATCAGGACGTAATTGCCATAGGTATGCTCTTTACCACGGGTGAGCTGTGTGCAGAACGCACGATCGCCATTGGTGGACCGCAGGCGACAAACCCACGTCTGGTGAAGACGCTACAAGGTGCAGATATCAATGAGCTGCTGACCGATGAAACAAAAGCGGGTGATAACCGCCTGATTTCCGGTTCGGTACTCAGTGGCCGCCATGCCGTTGGCGCTCAGGCTTATCTAGGGCGCTTCCATCTGCAGGTGAGCATCGTTCAGGAAGGGCGTGAGAAAGAGCTGTTCGGCTGGGTTCTGCCTGGTGCAGAAAAATACTCCGTAACCCGCACCACGCTGGGTCACTTCCTGCGCCATAAGCTTTTCAACTTCTCCACCAGCACCCACGGCGGTGAGCGTGCGATGGTACCCATTGGTAACTACGAGCGCGTGATGCCGCTGGATATTCTGCCTACCGTGCTGCTGCGCGATCTCCTTGCTGGCGATACCGACGGTGCGCAGGCGCTGGGCTGCCTGGAGCTGGACGAAGAAGATCTGGCGCTCTGTACCTATGTGTGTCCAGGCAAATACGAATACGGACCCGTATTGCGCGAGGTGTTAACCCGCATTGAGCAGGAAGGATAACGATGGGCTTAAAACACCTCTTTGAAAAAATTGAGCCGCACTTTACCGAAGGGAAGCTCAAAAAGTCCTACCCGCTTTATGAAGCGACAACGACCATTTTCTACACGCCGGGGCTGGTGACGAAAGGGGCGGCGCACGTGCGCGATGCCATCGATCTCAAGCGAATGATGATCCTGGTGTGGTTTGCGGTCTTCCCGGCCATGTTCTGGGGCATGTACAACGTCGGCTTGCAGACCATTCCGGCACTGCACCACATGTATGATGCACAGCAGCTGGCGCAGGTGATCCAGTCCGACTGGCATTACCGCCTGGCGCAGTCGCTGGGGGTAAGCTTTGCGGCCGACGCGGGCTGGCTGAGTATGATGACGCTGGGCGCGGTCTTCTTCCTGCCAATCTATATCACAGTCTTTATCGTGGGCGGCTTCTGGGAAGTGCTGTTTGCCATTATTCGCAAACATGAGATCAACGAAGGCTTCTTTGTTACTTCCATTCTGTTTGCCCTGATTGTTCCACCAACGCTGCCGCTCTGGCAGGCGGCGATGGGGATCAGCTTTGGCGTGGTGATTGCCAAAGAGATCTTCGGCGGGACCGGACGCAACTTCCTCAACCCGGCGCTGGCGGGGCGTGCGTTCCTGTTCTTTGCTTACCCGGCGCAGATCTCCGGTGACCTGGTGTGGACGGCAGCCGACGGTTTCTCCGGCGCGACGCCGCTTTCCCAGTGGGCGGCAGGCGGTGGCGAAACGCTGGTTAACAATGCTACCGGCCAGCCGGTCACCTGGTTCGATGCCTTTACAGGCAACATTCCGGGTTCCATCGGGGAAGTCTCTACGCTGATGATTTTGCTTGGTGGCGCAATCATTCTCTTTGGTCGCGTGGCCTCCTGGCGCATCGTCGCAGGCGTCATGCTCGGCATGGTGCTTACCGCCACGCTGTTCAATCTCATTGGTTCAAGCACTAACCCGATGTTCTCCATGCCGTGGTACTGGCACCTGGTGCTGGGAGGCTTTGCGTTTGGCATGATGTTCATGGCGACCGATCCCGTCTCGGCGTCGTTTACCGATAAGGGTAAATGGAGCTACGGCGTGCTGATCGGCGTGATGTGCGTCCTGATTCGCGTGGTCAACCCGGCCTATCCGGAAGGGATGATGTTGGCCATTCTGTTTGCCAACCTGTTTGCGCCGCTGTTCGACTATCTGGTCGTGCGCGCCAACATTAAGCGGAGGAAGGCGCGTGGCTGAGGTTAAAAATAACGACAGCATCAGCAAAACGCTGCTGGTGGTGCTGGTACTGTGTCTGGTCTGTTCCATCGTGGTTGCGGGTTCTGCCGTGGGGTTAAAACCGCTGCAGCAGGAGCAACGCGCGCTGGATAAACAGCGTAACATTCTCGCCGTGGCCGGGCTGATGCAGGAAGGCATGACGAAGGACGACGTCGCAGACGTGTTTGCCGAACGTATCACCGCGCGGCTGGTGGATCTAAAAACGGGTGAGCTGATGGATAAAGACCCGGCGAAGTATAACCAGGCGCTGGCGCTGAAAGATCCGCAGATGAGCACCGTGCTTGACGCATCGCAGGATCCGGCAGGTATAAAGCGCCGCAGCAACATCGCGGAGATCTACCTGGTGCGTGACGAGCAAAAACGCGTACAGGAAGTGGTTTTGCCAATCTACGGCAACGGGCTGTGGTCAATGATGTATGCCTTTGTGGCACTGGATACCGATGGCCGCACGGTCAAAGGCATTACCTATTACGATCAGGGCGAAACGCCGGGGTTGGGTGGCGAAGTGGAAAACCCTAACTGGCGCGCGCAGTTTGTTGGCAAGAAAGTGCTCGACGATAGCGGTCAGCCCGCGCTGAAGGTGATGAAAGGGGCGGCACGTCCGGGTGACGACTACGCCGTTGACGGCCTTTCAGGGGCGACGCTCACCTCAAACGGGGTGCAGCACAGTTTTGATTTCTGGATGGGCGAACTTGGCTTTGGTCCTTTCCTGAAAAACGTACGTGAAGGAGCGCTGAATAATGGCTGATACGGGTGAACTGAAAGAAGTCAAAAAGGTGCTCATTGGCCCGCTGCTCGCCAATAACCCGATCACGCTGCAGGTGCTGGGTGTCTGCTCAGCCCTGGCGGTGACGACCAAGCTGGAAACGGCGGTGGTGATGACGCTGGCGGTCACGCTGGTTACGGCGTTTTCCAGCATGTTTATCTCGATGATCCGCCACCACATCCCCAACAGCGTGAGGATCATCGTGCAGATGGCGATTATCGCCTCGCTGGTGATCGTGGTCGATCAGCTGCTGCGCGCTTTTGCCTACGAAACCTCGAAGCAGCTTTCGGTGTTTGTCGGGTTGATTATCACCAACTGTATCGTGATGGGCCGCGCAGAAGCTTACGCCATGAAGATGCCGCCGCTCGCGAGCTTTATGGACGGTATCGGCAACGGCCTCGGCTACGGCGTGATCCTGCTGACGGTAGGGTTCCTGCGTGAGCTGATTGGCAGCGGCAAGCTGTTTGGCATCACGGTGCTGGAAACGGTGCAGAACGGCGGCTGGTATCTGCCGAACGGCCTGTTCCTGCTCGCGCCAAGCGCATTTTTCATTATCGGTTTGCTGATCTGGCTGATTCGTACGTTGAAGCCTGAACAGCAGGAAAAGGAGTAACCGACAATGGCTCATTACCTGAGTTTATTTGTGCGCGCGGTGTTTGTTGAAAACATGGCGCTCGCGTTTTTCCTCGGCATGTGTACATTTCTTGCCGTGTCTAAAAAGGTCTCCACGGCATTTGGCCTGGGCGTGGCAGTCACCGTTGTGTTGGGGCTTTCGGTTCCGATTAACAACCTGGTGTTCAACTTCGTGCTGCGGGACGGCGCGCTGGTGGAAGGGGTCGATCTCAGCTTCCTCAACTTCATCACCTTTATCGGCGTGATCGCGGCGTTGGTGCAAATCCTTGAGATGATCCTCGATAAGTATTTCCCGTCGCTGTACAACGCGCTGGGGATCTTCCTGCCGCTGATCGCGGTGAACTGCGCCATCTTCGGCGGCGTCTCGTTTATGGTTCAGCGCGATTACAACTTCAGCGAATCCGTGGTCTATGGCTTCGGTTCCGGCATCGGCTGGATGCTGGCGATTGTGACCATGGCGGGGATCCGCGAAAAAATGAAATATGCCAACGTGCCTGCGGGTCTGCGCGGCTTAGGGATCACCTTTATCACCACCGGCCTGATGGCGTTGGGCTTTATGTCCTTCTCCGGTGTGCAGCTATAAGGGCTAACAGATGGAAATTATTCTTGGCGTGGTGATGTTCACGCTGATTGTTCTGGTGCTGTCAGGGCTGATTCTGGCGGCGCGTGCGAAGCTGGTGAACGCCGGTGATGTCATTATTGATATCAACGATGACCCGCAAAATCAGATCCGTACCCCGGCAGGGGACAAACTGCTCAATACGCTCTCGGGCAATGGGATCTTTGTCTCGTCAGCCTGCGGCGGCGGTGGCTCATGCGGGCAGTGCCGTGTGACGGCGAAAGAGGGCGGCGGTGATATCCTGCCTACTGAACTGTCCCATATCACGAAGCGTGAAGCGAAAGAGGGCTGCCGTCTCGCCTGCCAGGTCGCGGTGCGCCAGAACATGAAGATTGAGCTGCCAGAAGAGATCTTCGGCGTCAAAAAATGGGAGTGCGAAGTTATCTCTAACGATAACAAAGCCACGTTCATTAAAGAGCTTAAGCTGCGTGTCCCTGAAGGGGAGAGCGTTCCGTTCCGCGCGGGCGGGTATATCCAGATTGATTGTCCGGCGCACACCGTGGCGTATGCCGACTTCGACGTGCCCGAGGAGTATCGGGCCGACTGGGACAAATTCAATCTCTTCCGCTTTGTTTCCGAAGTAAAAGAGCCGACGTTGCGTGCTTACTCCATGGCTAACTATCCGGAAGAGAAGGGCATTATCATGCTCAACGTGCGTATCGCCACGCCGCCGCCGAATGTGCCGAATGCACCGCCGGGCGTGATGTCGTCGTATATCTGGTCCCTTAAGCCAGGCGACAAAGTGACGATCTCCGGTCCGTTCGGTGAGTTCTTTGCCAAAGATACCGACGCGGAAATGGTCTTTATCGGCGGCGGTGCCGGTATGGCCCCGATGCGCTCGCACATTTTTGACCAGCTCAAACGTCTAAGCAGCAAGCGTAAAATCAGCTTCTGGTACGGGGCACGCTCTCTGCGCGAGATGTTCTACGACGACGAGTTTGAACAGCTGGCGCGTGAGAACCCTAACTTTACCTTCCACGTGGCGCTTTCCGATCCGCAGCCGGAAGATAACTGGACGGGCTATACGGGCTTCATCCACAACGTGCTGTACGAAAACTACCTCAAACAGCACCCGGCACCGGAAGACTGCGAGTTCTATATGTGTGGTCCGCCGATGATGAACGCCGCCGTCATTAAAATGCTTAAAGATCTTGGCGTCGAAGATGAGAACATCATGCTTGATGATTTTGGAGGCTGATGATGCTGACGTTTCTGGCGACCTTTGCCGTCTTTGTGCTGGTGGTGCTCGGCATGTCGTTAGGCTGGATCATCAAGCGTAAAAGCATTCAGGGCAGCTGTGGCGGTATTTCATCTCTTGGGATGGAAAAGGTGTGCGACTGCCCGGAACCGTGCGATGCGCGGAAAAAAAGAATGGCCCGCGAGCAGCAGCGCATTATTTAAGTGTATGTAGGCCAGGTAAGGCAAAGCCGCCACCCGGCGTTTTCACATCTGCTTCTCAATCCTCATTTATTTACTGTATACTTATCCAGTTATAAGTGAGGGCTTACTATGCGCAAAATAATCCATGTCGATATGGACTGCTTTTTTGCCGCAGTGGAGATGCGTGACAACCCGGCGCTGCGGGATATTCCCATCGCCATTGGCGGCAGCCGCGTGCAGCGCGGTGTGATCAGCACCGCCAACTATCCCGCGCGCAAATTTGGTGTGCGCAGCGCCATGCCGACGGCGATGGCCTTAAAGCTTTGCCCTCATCTCACGCTCCTGCCCGGTCGGTTTGATGCTTATAAAGAGGCCTCAATTCATATTCGGGAAATCTTCTCCCGCTACACCTCACTGATAGAACCGCTGTCGCTGGACGAAGCCTATCTGGATGTGACCGACAGCGTGCATTGCCACGGCTCCGCCACGTTGATGGCCCAGGAGATCCGCCAGACGATATTCAACGAGCTGAATCTGACCGCATCGGCGGGCGTCGCGCCCGTTAAATTCCTCGCTAAAATTGCTTCAGATTTAAATAAACCCAACGGTCAGTACGTCATCACCCCTGAAGAGGTGCCTGCATTTTTGAAAACCCTACCGCTTGGCAAAATACCCGGCGTGGGGAAAGTCTCCGCCGCAAAGCTGGAAAGCATGGGGTTGCGCACCTGCGAAGACGTGCAGCGAAGCGATCTCGCCATGCTGCTTAAGCGCTTTGGAAAGTTTGGTCGCGTGCTGTGGGAGCGCAGTCAGGGCATTGACGATCGCGATGTGAACAGCGAACGGCTACGGAAATCCGTCGGCGTTGAGCGCACCCTCATTGAAGATATTCATGACTGGTCCGAGTGCGAGGCCATTATCACGGAACAGCTTTACCCTGAGCTGGAGCGACGCTTAACCAAGGTGAAGCCGGACCTGCTGATCGCCCGTCAGGGCATCAAGCTAAAATTCAACGATTTCCAGCAGACCACGCAGGAACACGTCTGGCCGCGTCTGAATAAAGACGATCTGATTGCGACCGCAAAAAAGGCATGGGAAGAGCGCCGGGGCGGGCGAGGGGTGAGGCTGGTGGGATTGCACGTCACGCTGCTGGACCCGCAGCTGGAACGACAGCTGGTATTGGGATTGTAAAAAAGCCCGGTGCGCTACGCTTACCGGGCCTGCGTTTTTCACCCTCTCCCATAGGGAGAGGGCCGGGGTGAGGGTATTACTTCGCAGGAATCGCTTTCAGCAGCTCGGTCAGCAGCGTCCAGTAATGGCCGACGCTTTCGATATGAACCTGCTCATCCGGTGAGTGCGGACCGGTGATGGTTGGCCCGATAGACACCATGTCCATGTCAGGATACGGCTTCTTGAACAGACCGCATTCCAGACCGGCGTGGATAACCTGAATGTTCGGGGTGCTGTTGAACAGACGCTGGTATGTTTCACGCACCAGTGCCATGACCGGAGAGCTTGCGTCCGGCTGCCAGCCCGGGTAGCTGCCTTTCGCGGAGGTTTTTGCGCCCGCCAGCGTGCCCAGAGACTCCAGCATGCTCACCACGTACTCTTTACCGCTGTCGATCAGGGAACGGATCAGGCAGATGATCTCTGCGCTATCGTCGCCCATGGTCACCACGCCCACGTTCAGGGAGGTTTCTACCACGCCTTTCGCGACGTCAGAGTTGCGGATCACGCCGTTTGGCGTCGCATTCAGCAGCTGAACGAAGGTGTCACGAGACTGTGCGGTCAGCGCGGCTTTATCCGTGGTCACGGATTCCAGCACTACGGTCAGGTTCTTCTCTTTCTCAGAAAGTTCGTTTTTCAGGATATCAAGATAAACGCTGGAGAGTTTTTTCAGCTCGTCTGCTTTTGCCGCAGGTACTGCTACGGTGGCGAAGGCTTCACGTGGGATCGCGTTACGCAGCGTACCGCCGTTGAAATCGACCAGACGCAGATCCAGCTCAGCCGCGTGACCCGCCAGGAAGCGTGCCAGCAGTTTATTGGCATTGCCGAGACCCAGGTGAATATCGCCGCCGGAGTGGCCGCCTTTCAGCCCTTTCAGCGTCAGCTTGAAGGTCTGGTAGCCCGCGGGAATCGCTTCACGAGACAGCGGCAGGGTAGAAATGAAATCAATCCCGCCCGCGCAGCCCATGTAGATCTCGCCTTCTTCTTCGGAGTCGGTGTTGATCAGGATGTCCGCCTGCAGCCAGTTGGCCTGCAGACCGAACGCGCCGTCCATGCCTGCTTCTTCGGTCATGGTCAGCAGCACTTCCAGCGGACCGTGCTCAACGCTGTCGTCGGCCAGCACCGCCAGCGCAGAGGCCATACCGATGCCGTTATCCGCGCCCAGGGTGGTGCCGCGCGCTTTCACCCACTCGCCGTCGATGTACGGTTGAATCGGGTCTTTAGTGAAGTCGTGAACGGTGTCGTTGTTTTTCTGCGGAACCATGTCCAGGTGCGCCTGCAGCACAACCGGTTTACGGTTTTCCATGCCTGCGGTGGCAGGCTTGCGGATCAGAATGTTGCCAACCTGGTCGCGCTCGGCATGCAGACCTTTTTCCTTCGCCCAGCCCATAATGTGTTCGGCAAGCTGTTCTTCATGGTAGGAAGGGTGTGGAATGGAACAGATTTTGGCAAAAATATCCCACAGCGGTTGTGGAGATAATTGAGACAGTTCAGACACGATAAGTCTCCTTGTCGATGCGCTGCAAACGGGGTTGCAGGTCACAGGGTTAGCAGGTTAATAGTTACCACAAGACAGGCTTGCGAGATGCATCTGAGAATACCACTTTCTCCGATGGCGGGTAGCATAAAGCATGTAAAAACTCAGGCTCGGGGCGCTAAACACTGGTTTTTAGTGCGTCAGATCTCTATAATCTCGCGCAACCTGGTTCACCCTCATTTTTTTAAGCCGTATATAAACAGGCTGGGACACTTCACATGAGCGAAAAATACGTCGTCACCTGGGACATGTTGCAGATTCACGCACGCAAACTGGCTGCGCGTCTGATGCCTTCCGAACAGTGGAAAGGCATTATTGCCGTCAGCCGTGGCGGTCTGGTACCGGGGGCGCTGCTGGCACGTGAGTTGGGTATTCGTCATGTCGATACCGTATGTATCTCCAGCTATGACCACGACAACCAGCGCGAGCTGACCGTGCTGAAACGCGCGGAAGGCGACGGTGAAGGCTTCATCGTTATTGACGATCTGGTCGATACCGGTGGTACCGCGGTGGCTATCCGTGAAATGTATCCAAAAGCGCACTTCGTCACGATCTTCGCAAAACCGGCGGGTCGCCCACTGGTTGACGATTACGTGATTGATATCCCGCAGGATACCTGGATTGAACAGCCATGGGATATGGGCGTGGTCTTCGTACCGCCTATTTCAGGCCGTTAATCCCAGTACGTAACTTTACACGCCCGGCAATGTCGGGCGTTGTTCTTTTTATCCTGCCACGCGTTACAATGGACGTTATATGACGTATCCATGGAGGCAACGCAATGACGCAGGCGAATCTCACCGAAACTCTCTTTAAACCGCGTTTCAAACACCCTGAAACGTCGACGCTGGCGCGTCGGTTTAATCCGGGGACCATGCCTGCCGTCCAGTCTGCGTTAGACGGTAAAAACGTGCCCCACTGGTATCGAATGATTAACCGCCTGATGTGGATCTGGCGCGGTATCGATCCGCGTGAAATCCTTGACGTGCAGGCGCGTATCGTCATGAGCGAATCTGAACGGACCGACAGCGAGCTTTACGATACGGTGGTGGGCTATCGCGGCGGCAACTGGATCTATGAATGGTCGAAGCAGGCGATGCTCTGGCAGCAAAAAGCCAGCCAGGAAGAGGATGCCACGCGCAGCGGCAAGCACTGGCTGCATGCGGCCAATCTCTACGCCATTGCCGCGTATCCACATCTGAAAGGTGATGAACTGGCGGAGCAGGCCCAGGCGCTGGCGAACCGAGCTTATGAAGAGGCGGCGCAGCGTTTGCCGGGCCAGATGCGCGAGCTTGAGTTCAGCATTCCTGGTGGCGCACCCGTCACCGGGTTCCTGCATATGCCGGAAGGCGAAGGCCCGTTCCCGACCGTACTGATGTGCGGTGGGTTGGATTCCCTGCAAATTGATTATTACAGCCTGTTTGAGCGCTACTTCGCACCAAAAGGGATCGCGATGCTGACGCTCGACATGCCTTCTATTGGCTTCTCGTCGAAGTGGAAATTGACTCAGGATTCGAGCCTGTTGCACCAGCATGCGCTTAAAGCACTGGAGAATATTCCCTGGGTTGACCATACCCGCGTGGCGGCTTTTGGCTTCCGGTTTGGGGCGAACGTTGCGGTGCGTCTGGCCTATCTTGAATCTTCGCGCCTGAAGGCTGTGGCCTGCCTGGGCCCGGTGGTTCACGCGCTGCTCAGCGATCCAGCCCGTCAGGGCAGCGTGCCGGAGATGTACCTTGATGTGCTGGCCAGTCGTCTTGGCATGCATGATGCATCAGACGAAGCGCTGCGCGTTGAGCTCAATCGTTACTCGTTAAAAACGCAGGGGTTGCTGGGACGCCGCTGCCCAACGCCGATGCTGTCAGGTTTCTGGAAAAACGATCCGTTCAGTCCGGAAGAAGAGTCTCGCTTAATCACGTCGTCATCTTCGGATGGCAAGTTGCTTGAAGTGCCATTCAGCCCGGTGTATCAGAATTTTGACAAGGCGTTAAAAGAGATTACACGCTGGATCGCGCAGAGATTGTGTTAATAGATTGCTAAATTTTGATGGTTTGGTAAAACAGTGGCTTCACAAAAGGAGATCGCAATGACGTTACCGAGTGGACATCCGAAAAGTAGACTGATCAAGAAGTTCATGGCTCTTGGCCCGTATATTCGAGAAGAGCAGTGTGAAGAGAATCGCTTTTTTTTCGACTGCCTGGCTGTTTGCGTCAACGTGAAGCCTGCACCCGAAAAACGTGAATTCTGGGGCTGGTGGATGGAAATGGAAGCAGAGGAAAAACGCTTTACCTACAGCTACCAGTTTGGCCTGTTTAACAAAGACGGTTACTGGCAAGCGGCACCTATTAAAGATCAGGAAGTGATCGACCGCCTGGAGCATACGCTGAAAGAGTATCTCGGCAAGGCTAGCGCGCTGCTGGCAACGCTGGATCTGAAGCTGGAGCCTGCGGATGATTTTTCCAGCGAGGCGGTTAAGCTGACCGCCTGATAGTCTTCTCCCTCTCCCTGTGGGAGAGGGCCGGG
>NZ_GL890775.1:68942-110759 GCF_000211415.1 Enterobacter mori LMG 25706
ATAAAAAAACCGGCATCAAGCCGGTTTTTTTATTTCCACAAAATCAGAACTGGTAGGTCATACCCAGCGCGACGATATCATCGCTGCTTACACCCAGTTTATTGTCGTCATCAATCTGGTTGATTTTATAATCAACAAACGCGGACATATTTTTGTTGAAATAATAGGTTGCGCCCACGTCGATATATTTCACGATATCTTCGTCGCCAATGCCTTCGATGTCTTTGCCTTTAGATTGCACATAGCCAACGGATGGACGCAGGCCAAAGTCAAACTGATATTGCGCAACCACTTCGAAGTTTTGCGCTTTATTCGCGAAACCACCGGAGATTGGGGCCATATTGCGGGTTTCTGAATAGATAGTAGCCAGATAAATATCATTGGCATCATATTTCAGACCGGTTGCCCAGCCTTCGGCTTTTTTACCTTCACCGCGCGTCAGCAGGTTCTGCTCGTTGGTGCGATCGGAGTTAGCATAAGCACCAATGACAGAGAAATCGCTGCCGCCGAAGTCATAGCTCAGAGACGTACCGAAGCCATCCCCGTTCTGCTTTTTCACGTCGCGGTTTTCATTTTTGCCCTGGTATTGCAGGGTCATATCCAGACCGTCCACCACGCCAAAGAAGTCGGTGTTACGATAGGTGGCAAGACCGGAGGCACGCTTGGTCATAAAGTTGTCGGTTTGCGCCAGACCATCGCCGCCGAACTCAGGGAACATATCGGTGTAGGATGCGACGTCATACAGCGCCCCGAGGTTACGACCGTAATCCAGAGAACCAAAGTCTTTTAATTTAAGACCGGCAAACGCCAGACGCGTTTTCTGAGAAGAGTCGCTCTCTGCTTTGTTTCCGGCAAATTCTGCTTCCCAACGGCCATAGCCCGTCAGCTGATCGTTAATCTGCGTTTCACCTTTAAAGCCGAAACGCACGTAAGTCTGGTCACCGTCTTTAGCGTCATCATCACTGAGGTAGTGCATTGCTTTTACTTTGCCGTACACGTCCAGTTTATTACCGTTCTTATTATAAACCTCTGCTGCGTGAACAGATGCGGAAGCCACAACGCCCATTACCACTAATGCCAGAGTGCTCTTTTTCATTTTCAATCCTGAGTTTTATATACGCGCTAATATTCGCTGAACGCTAAGCCGACGCTTATGTTCCGTGAAAAAACAGGAAGGGTTTTATCGTCCGCGGGTGAACGTTTTATGACAATTTAAGAATATGTTTAAAAAAGTATGTTTTAATTTTTCAGTAATAAATTTGTCAAAATCAGCCGCTACGCTTCCTGATCCCGCGCAACAAAGTGTTTTGCTTTGTGCTAAGGCAGTTGGCAACGGGGCTGAGTCCTGTTAAAACGTTCGTTCGACATCATTTTCCCTTATCGTTGAACGGCAGAGAATCATGAGTGACAACCAGACGCTGGTGGTAAAACTCGGTACCAGTGTGTTAACAGGCGGATCGCGCCGCCTTAATCGCGCCCACATTGTTGAGCTTGTACGTCAGTGCGCTCAGCTGCATGCCGCAGGGCATCGTATTGTTATCGTGACCTCCGGGGCGATTGCCGCCGGGCGTGAACATCTGGGTTACCCCGAACTCCCCGCGACGATAGCCTCTAAACAGCTGCTGGCCGCCGTGGGACAAAGCCGACTCATTCAACTCTGGGAACAGTTGTTCTCTATCTATGGTATTCACGTCGGGCAGATGCTGCTGACGCGTGCAGATATGGAAGACAGAGAGCGTTTCCTGAACGCCCGCGATACCCTGCGCGCGCTACTGGACAACAATATCGTTCCGGTTATTAATGAAAACGACGCCGTGGCCACCGCTGAAATTAAAGTGGGTGATAACGATAACCTCTCTGCGCTGGCGGCGATTCTGGCCGGTGCCGATAAACTCCTGCTTCTGACCGATCAGCAGGGGCTGTTCACCGCCGACCCGCGTTCTAACCCGGAAGCCGAACTGATTACCGATGTTCACGGCATTGACGATGCCCTGCGCGCCATCGCCGGTGACAGCGTTTCAGGTCTCGGAACCGGTGGAATGGGCACCAAGCTGCAGGCCGCCGACGTCGCGTGCCGTGCCGGTATCGACACCATCATTGCTGCGGGCAGCCGTCCGGGCGTGATTGGCGACGTGATGGAAGGCATCTCTGTCGGCACCCGCTTCCACGCCCAGGAATCCCCGCTGGAAAACCGCAAACGCTGGATATTTGGCGCGCCTCCTGCGGGTGAACTCGTTGTCGATGAAGGGGCCACTGCCGCGATTCTGGAACGAGGAAGTTCATTACTTCCTAAAGGAATTAAAAGCGTGACAGGCAACTTCTCCCGTGGTGAAGTGATCCGCATCCGTAGCCTTGAAGGCCGCGACATCGCACACGGCGTAAGCCGCTATAACAGCGACGCGCTGCGCCGCATCGCGGGACACCATTCGCAGCAAATCGATGCCATTCTGGGCTACGAGTATGGTCCGGTTGCCGTACATCGCGATGACATGATTATTCGTTAAGGAGCCAGAATATGCTGGAACAAATGGGCGCAGCCGCGAAGGCCGCCTCTTACAAACTGGCGCTCCTTTCCAGCCGCGAGAAAAACCGTGTGCTGGAAAAAATCGCTGATTATCTGGAATCACAGTCCCAGGAAATTTTGCTCGCCAACGAGCAGGATCTGCTGGAAGCCCGTCGCAACGGTTTGAGCGAAGCGATGCTTGACCGTCTGGCGCTGACGCCGGCACGCCTGAAAGGCATTGCCGACGATGTCCGTCAGGTCTGTAATCTGGCCGATCCGGTAGGGCAGGTCATTGATGGTGGGCTGCTCGACAGCGGTTTACGTCTTGAGCGCCGCCGGGTGCCGCTCGGCGTTATCGGCGTCATTTACGAAGCCCGCCCAAACGTCACCGTTGACGTCGCCTCTCTGTGCCTGAAAACCGGTAACGCCGCTATTCTGCGCGGTGGAAAAGAGACATGGCGCACCAATGCCGCGACGGTGAAAGTAATTCAGCAGGCGCTGGAAGAGTGTGGCTTACCGGCGGGGGCCGTACAGGCGATCGAGAGCCCGGACCGCGCGCTGGTCAACGAAATGCTGCGCATGGACAAATATATCGACATGCTGATCCCACGCGGTGGCGCAGGCCTGCACAAGCTGTGCCGCGAGCAGTCGACGATTCCGGTGATCACCGGAGGTATCGGCATGTGCCATATCGTGGTCGACGACAGCGCTGAGATTGAACCGGCGCTGAAGATTATCGTAAATGCCAAAACCCAGCGTCCAAGCACCTGTAATACGGTAGAAACGCTGCTGGTGCATCAAGATATTGCGAACACCTTCCTGCCAGCTCTGAGCAAGCAGATGGCAGAGAGCGGCGTGACGCTGCATGCTGACGCCAACGCGCTCGCGCTGCTGCAGGATGGCCCGGCTAACGTCGTTCCCGTCAACGCGGAGCAGTACGACGACGAATTTCTGTCGCTGGATCTGAACGTGAAAGTGGTTGCGGATCTTGACGACGCCATTGCGCACATTCGTGAACACGGCACCCAGCATTCGGACGCGATCCTGACGCGCACGCTGCGCAATGCCGATCGCTTCGTGAACGAAGTGGATTCCTCAGCGGTGTATGTGAATGCCTCCACCCGCTTCACCGACGGTGGACAGTTTGGTTTGGGCGGCAGAAGTGGCGGTCAGCACGCAAAAACTGCACGCGCGCGGTCCGATGGGACTGGAAGCGCTGACCACGTACAACTGGATCGGCTTCCGTGACGATACGATTCGTGCGTAAATAATCACGGGTGATGCAAAAGTAGCCGTTTGATTCAAAAGGGCATTGACGCATCACCCGGATAGATCTAACCTTTTGCCCCGTGGTTACACTCGTAACCGGCCTCTCAGGGCCGATATAGCTCAGTTGGTAGAGCAGCGCATTCGTAATGCGAAGGTCGTAGGTTCGACTCCTATTATCGGCACCACCTAATAAAATCAATCAATTAGCGTAAAATATCTCACGGATTGTATCTTCAATTATCATCCTTGATAACATTTGGTAAGCGCTTTTGCGTTGTATCGGCTCAAGTATTGTACAACGTACTGGCGGGTAGTTACGAGGCTCAAGCCCAAACAGCATTAGAAATTATGCTATCCGTTGAAGCTGAAAGAGTTGCCGCAAGCGGTTAACAACATGTTTTAAACTACTGATCACTACGCTAAATGGCTAATGTTCGCGTATAGACTATTTCGACTTATGATTTTACGATGTAGATAAATCATACAAGGAGGATAGTTTATGAGCGCACAGGCAGAGGAAGGAACATTACGCCGGATGACCTTAGGCGAGATTGCAATGGCTCGCAGAGTGTTCGGTGATTCGATAGTGTATAGCCGTGTCTGGATTCATTGCGACAGCTATTTACCGTTCGGCCTACAGAAACAGAACTACGCGATGACTCCCAACGGGGAGTTGTGGTACAGAAAATCGATGTACAGAGAAGACTTTTCCGCAAATTCGGTTTTCGTCGAAGATAAATACGTTTTCATCCATGAATTGGGGCATGTGTGGCAACACCAACACGGACAATGGGTGAGAATGCGGGGGGCGTTTAGCTGGGCTGCTGAATATACCTACATGCTGGATAAAGAAAAGCTCACTGATTACTCTCTTGAGCAGCAAGCCTCTATTTTAGCTGATTACTGGTTACTGCTGGTTTATGGAATTAGTAAGTGGTCTTACTATCAGAGGCCTGGGCGCATGGGGATGTACAGAGGCGTAGATATGTTGCAGGATGTCCCTTCGCTTTACCAAAAAATCGTAACAGGGAAGGGGCGTTAAACATGAAGAACAAAATGTTGCTGGGTGTTGTATTCCTCTTAACAGGATGCCCCGGGCCTGGTGATCGAATGGTAGATCGTGAATCTACAACGGCATTTATCAAAGGTAATCAAGTTTGTGTGGTGTCGCCACTGGAGCCACAGGAACGGATCACTGCTATCCAAATCAACAGCGATAGTAGCGACACCCTTCACAAGATTTTTGATGACAAGCCTGTGTATGTTCAAAAGGGTGACTGTCTTCCTGTATTCGGATTTAAGTTTACACCTGGAGAGCGGTATAACTTCGCGTATGACGTCCAATCTGGTAAATCAGAATCGCATTTAGTCACCGCTGAATTTTCTTATCCCAAAAAATAAGGGGGCAAATCGCCCCCTCTGTGTCACTTCAACGCACGTATGTAATCAAGCACTCGATCAGGTACAAAGCGTGAGCAGTCTACACGAATCGCTATCAACTCGACGCTGATGACGCTGCCAACGTCTCTAAATCCTCCCGAAACAGATTGATCACACACATTTAAGCCCGATGTGTGGCCTTGGTTGTCCGGTCACGAAGTGATGACGCTTTGTGTCACCGTAGAACGGCCTTGTAGCTGCGTAAACAGGTGAATAGTGGAAACGACATGCAGGCTCTGCCAGCGCTTCACTCACGCTCTGAAAGGTACACGAGCATCCTGATAAGGTGTGATCCCTCTGACAATCTGATGAAGTCGCTGCGCTCCGCTTGTTGCTTGTACCACTCACGGGGCTTTATGGCTTCTATTGTCTGAAATCTGATACATTGCACAAACATCATGTGGATTGCTTTAAAGTTCATCAGTATGATTGCTTACACAATCAGCGATTGGGAAAACACTTCTGGAAGATAAGGGACGAGACGATATGAAAGTGACTGATGAGGCTTTGTTACGTTCAGGGTTTACGCAGCCCGAATTGCAGAAGATAAAAAGTAATATTGAAAAATATGGAGGAACGCTTGGAGAGGCTATAAATGACCTCGCCAGGCGATTTGTTACCTTGGCGGGAGTAGTGGCTGTGTGTGCCTTAATCCTACTGCTACTTATCATCTTCATCTCACCTGATAGAGCAGTTGCATGGGGGCTGGCGATGATCTTTGGGGCTGCCATTATGTCCTTCGCACAGCCGCCGGTAATTTCCTATAAATCCTGGCGTTACCGAAAAACTATCAAGGATTAACTAGTTCCATTTTCTGTTGTCAATAGATCGAAAATCACTTTTGCTTTAACACCATAACCGACAATCTTCATTGTTAGCTTAGGAGTGTTCATTGTGCTGACTTTGCGATAGTAATCGTGTGGAAGCCAGCGGAATAATCTCTAGGCTCCAGTTTTTCGAGCAAGTCCTACAATGCTGTACACATTGGCACCAAGAGAAACACCATTATAGAGAGCCAAGCCCGTGTTAGGATTAAATCCCATGAACTGGGCCGTATGCATCGCGGAGTCAGCAATGATACCTTGCGAGGGTTTATGTCCTGCTGGCTGATCAAAGTTGAGCACTTCTTTCGTTAATCCGTTCATTTGTAAAAAATCCTAGCTGAAAAATTTTTGCGAACTAAAAACCGCAGGCGGGTGCGGTGTAGTGCGATTTTGGTCAGGGAAGTATTTTTTGTCAGTATGACGCATTGCATGCTTTTAATGTGTTGATAAAAAATCAATGTCCGTCAGTAACTATGGTGATGTGTCACTTGAAAAATGTTGTAGAATAAAACTACCATTTTCATGTTAAAACAATAACGTTTTAGTAGGCGGGGGTTGTATGCTGGTTAGGGAGCACTATCTTGAAACTAAAAAGCTTCTCAATAATATTAAGCCAAAAGTAGTTGGTCGATGGTTATTGAATGATGGCTATTTTCCAGAGGAATACGTTTTACCCCCTAGTTTCAAAGTCGGAGGGGTTAAACTAAATCGAGAGCCGTATTTTGATAACCTAAATAATCTCAAAGAGAAAGAGATTGTTAATGTGTCATATCCTAAAACATCACTCACTCATCGTATTTTTGGTATACAGCATCCCAAGTTTTATCATGATATGGTCTACTGGCTTGTCAAAGATTGGCAGTTAGTAGTGAACCATCTTTTTAATGATGAAACTAAAATTTTTACATACAGTTTGCCTATTCCTGTTACTAAAACTGAGGGGGGGGCTCTGTCACCCATACGTTCTGGAAGGATGATATATGAGTGGATTGAGATGGCTGAAAGGGATCTGATTGTTGATGCAGTAAACTATAGTTACTTAGTTAGAACTGATATTACCAATTTTTATGCCTCAATATACACTCACAGCATCCCTTGGGCATTACATGACAAAAATATATCACGTAACGATAAAGAGTACACTCTGTTAGGTAATAAGCTTGATAGATTGCTACAATACTCAAATGATAAAAAAACAAATGGTATATCAGTAGGGTCTGCTCTAAGTGATTTGATTGCGGAAATAATTCTTTCCAAAGTTGATAGAGATGTATCATTAAAGCTCAAGGATATCGACTTTGTTGGTGTTAGATTTAAAGATGATTATCGAATTCTCTGTAATAGTGAATCTGATGCTAAGAAAGTATTAAAAAATATTTCTGATGAACTGAATAAGTACAACTTAAATATCAATGAGTCCAAAACAAAAATAAATAAGCTACCAAATGGGCTTTACAGAGAGCATTCTAAAAAATATTACCCGTATTCATTGTCAGGAGCAGAGTCTTTTTCATTCAGAGAGTTTGAGCAAGCGGCACTCAAGGCGTTGGATATTCATTATGAGTATCCTGGCACAAGTATACTAAATAAATTTATTTCTGAATTAACTAAAAAAGATAGATTGAAGATTATTTTCTCCAAAGATAAGGCCAAGAAACTCAAGGAAATCAAAAAATTAATAAGCCTGCTTTTTATGATAAAAAGAGAGTCTGAAAAAGTAATGGGGAATGTTCTTGCTATTATCGATCTTGTTTTTCTAGAGCATAAAAAGTCACACCCTGAAATAAAAGAATTTATTAAAAGCATTATTATCGATGATGTTAAACGTTCCTCAGCAAAAGATTCTGTTTTCGATGTACTTTGGTTAGTGTTTTTTACCAAGTTCAGGCAATTTGGAATGGGTGATGTATCTAAGTATGTTGATAGTGTGCTTATCAATAGCAATAAATTTTATCAATGCCTTGTTAATAATAAACCCATTTTTAATGATGACAAATACACATTATTTAAAAAACCTAAAGATCTTAATGAAATCATGTTGATTGAATATGTTGATTTGTTTAAAAGGGATTGATCAATGCATAACGATGAGAATTATAAAAAATGGGCGAGAATATTAGAGCCAAAAGCATTAAAGGAAAGAGTTATTTCTTATTCTATTTTTATTGCATCCTTTGAACTTCTAAAAGAAATTGTAATTGGAAAGTTAGAGCGCTTTTACTTAAGTTTTGGAAACGAAGATGAATTCGTAGAGTACAGGGAAAAAGTTTTAAATAGAAATAACAGTAGGCTTTATGCATCGATAAGCTGGTTGACGGAACATAACGCTTTAGAACAGTGTGATATCGAAACATTTGAACGCCTAAAAAAAATCAGGAATAAACTTTCTCATGAAATGTTTGATTTAATTCCTGAGGCTGATTTACTTAATGTAACCGATGAGATTAATACAATAATTTCTCTCACACGAAAGATTGAGTTATGGTGGTTTTATAATCTTGATATGGCCATTGACCCAGATAGCTATCCCGCAGATCTGGATCTTGATGAAGTGATGCCTATGACCGTACTTCTCTTACAGGTCATGCGCGAAGTTGCGTTAGGAGATGAGCAGGCTGCTCACAATATGTTTGTCGAGTTTACCCGCAACTACAAGAGAGACCATACTTGATCATAATGCCCCTAAGCAGTAACCCATCGGGGGCATTTTGAAGGTGCGTAAATTAAAAATATAATAAAAACAATTGGTTAGATTGGCGTTTTTGCGCCTATTATCTTTTTAACGCAGCCTTCTGACAATCAAATAAATGACATTTTCCCCCTTGTCAAAGAGATTTATGGCAACTCAGCCATTACATCCCACTGACAGCTCCGGCAAACCATCACACATCTCCTGCAACTCATTAAACATCCTTGCCACATGGAAACCATCGCACACGGAATGATGGACCTGTACCGCCATAGGCAACAACACTTTCCCATCCTGCTCGTAGTATTTTCCAAACGTGAACATAGGGGAGAAGAAATTCTTCATGTGCGCAATGTTCATAGTAAAGTTAGTAAACGTTACCCAGGGAATTGACGATACGAAAAAGACATTTTCCCGTGACTCTTCTTTCGGCCAGTAAGAAAGGTTATTGCCATAGCGCGCAACGTCTTCTGCATAGGTGTTCTGGAAGTGTTGCATATTGCCGTCGTAGTGGCTCCACAATGACGAAAAGGTCTCCGTTTCGGGATGGAAAATGGTATAGCTTGGATGGATTTCATTCCATATAACCAGCTCATTGTCCTTCATGGCCATACGGAATTCCGGATGCCGGTTCATGATTTTAGAAAGGAGGAAAATAATCGTCGGGTAAAACTTCCAGCCGACCTCTTTGATATGTTTTCGCAGCACGGTAATGTCGATCAGAACCGTTTGGTTAATTGTACACTCAGCAAATGACTGGAATACCTCAAAATGTTCTTTCCTTGCCCAACGAGATAAATCAACAGGCGTATATTCCGGCATTGTCTTTTTCATTTTTAACCCTTTGATTATTAAAATGGATTTAGGTCATAAACAGCCCTAACACCCATTCAACTGCACCTGATTACCTCGTTAACCTCAGGCTGAGGTTTTCCGAACAGGTATCCCTGCACGAGATCGCAGCCAAGCACCTGAAGACGTTCAAGCTGCTCTTCGGTTTCAACGCCTTCAGCAATGACCCGCATATTGAGGCTCTTGGCCATGCCGGTAATCAATTTAACGATATTCAGTGCTTCATTTTGCGTGGATATAGAATTCACAAAGGATTTGTCTATTTTGATTTTGTCAAAATTCAGTTCACTCAGTCTTGAGAGTGAAGAATATCCCGTCCCGAAATCATCGATAGAAATTTTTACCCCCAACGATCTCAGCTTTTTAAGAATACTGATCGGCATGTTGCTGTCGCTGAAGAGCGAAGACTCGGTAACCTCTAGCTCAAGGCGGTTAGCCGGTAGTCCTGTCTCTTTTAGAATGGACTGCACCATCGTCGTAAACGATTTGCTGCCCAACTGAATCGGTGAGACATTCACAGAAATTCTCGCCGGAACGGCCCAGGAAACCGCTTCACGGCAGGCAATCTCAAGCACAATTTTGCCAATTTCATTGATCTTGCCGGTTTTTTCGGCAACGGAGATGAAGCTATCCGGCGACAGAATTCCCCTCACAGGGTGTTTCCAGCGAATAAGCGCTTCATAGCCGTAAATTTCATTGCTGAATGAATCGACAATAGGCTGGTAATAAACAACGAACTCATTGTTATCAAGTGCCAGCGCCATATCATGTTCGAGGGTTCTGCTTTCCTGCAATTTTTGCAGCATCCACTGACGGAAGACTTTTATCTGCTGTGAACCCTCTTTTTTGGCCTCGTAGAGCGCCAGATCGGCAAATTTATAAAGATAATCAGAGCGCCGTTCATTATCAGATAAAACGATACCCACACAGGTGGCAATTTTTATCAGTTGGTTATTAATGGTATAGGGCTGGCTAATATGATTACTGATTTCTTTTGCGCGCGAAACGGCTGCCGTTTCGGTGAGGCCACTCGACAGAAGGGCAAATTCGTCTCCGCCCAAACGGTAAAAGGTATCAGTGGCACTGCTCATTGAGGTGAGCCGTCTGGACACCTGATTCAACAGTAAATCACCGGCATCATGGCCATAGGTATCGTTGACCTCTTTGAACCGATCTAAATCAAATAACATCACCGTGACAGGGATGTGGTTTTTGTCTGCCTGAAGATTAATTTTGCTGAGATCGTCCCAGAAGAAAAGGCGGTTTTTCATGCCGGTCAGGGAATCATGATAAACATCATACTCCAGCTTCGCGTTCTGTATTTGCAGCTTTTCTTTTGATATCTGAAGTTCGTCAGCAAGGCTTTTAACCTGCATGTGTGCTTTAAGAATGTTTTTATTCTGGTAGATCATTAAGAACCCCAGAATAAAGCTTAATATCACCAGAAGTAATGAAAGTGCAGAATAGATATAATAGAGTATTTGTATTTTTCTATTGGATTCATTAATCGTATTAATATCTTTTGTTAACGCACTTGAAGAGAGTTGGCTGAGTGGCGCGTCGAGCAGATGCATATTAGACAAATATTTTTTTAACTCTGCATGGCTCATTTTTTCCAGATGACTATCCAGATAAGAAAGTATTTCTTCCAGGCGCGCAGCGAGCGCCTGATGCGTTTTATCGCTTTCAATATAGCGACCTAAATCTCCCCCCTTCATTAACTCACCCTGGCTGAGCATAATTTCGAGGCGCATGCGGGCCTGGTCTATCGTAACCTCATCGGTATCGGTTGCGTACAGACCAAGCCATGATTCAAATCGGTAATACTCTGATACCAGTTGAGCCACGGACCAGGACTCAGTGTAGTGAGTCAGTTTTTGCAACTCTTGCTGACGATCGTAAACAAGAAATGCAATGTATCCTGTCGTGATAAAAAGAGAAAAAATGATACCAACCAGTATCCTGTTCATTATGTTCTCCCGAACTGCTATTCAATCTTCATTTTGCTAACCTGCCATGCCGAGCGCGAGTAATAAATCTGATTATTCAATTCAGGAAGACTGTCATAAGGGTAAACAATGAATGATGGGCCTTTATCGCGAATGCGCATATATTCGCCATTGATCTTTAAAGCAAGTATGGCATTGTATTTTTTAAAGTCGCTGAGAGGGATCTCGGTAGCGTAATCATTGAGCGCAATAACATTAACGACAGAACCCTTCGCGCCAACATAATCCATGAGTTTGCCCATTGGGACACCCTCAAATTTTGTACGACCAGTGTACCAGGGAGATGTCGTCTCAAAACTCACCATACCCAGTTTTTCAAGGCTGGCGAGATCAAACACTGCTTTTCCCTCTTCATTGGTATTTTCTATATTACCGTAAATCGTCAAAATGGGTTTTCCAACGGGTTTTGGCAGTTCGCCAGCCCAGGCTAAACTCTGTACCAGACAGCATACCAACATTAGGGTTAATCGCATTATGGCCTCCACTTTTGAACAGAAGTATAAGAATTATAATTTAGATATCACACTAGTTTTTATATTTTGTTGATGAACAATGATTTTTACAGAACATGGCTCATGTAAATGCTGTAAAATCAATTGGTTATGTTTTTCGGAGACAGGGTGAACGCAGGGAGAGCTACGCTTAAGTTTTTGAATCAAGACAACGTGGTTTGAAGAAGCGCTCATACATTTAAAAATCGATCGCTTTAATTGATTAATATTTTCTCAGAGCGGATATTTTACAGGCAGGGAAAAGCCGGCTTTGCAGGCCGGACTTTATTAGCGTCGGTTTCAGGACTTCTGCGTTGGTTTTCTCACAGACTTGCCGCTTTTTGCCATGCTGGCAAAAACGCAGTCGCGATAGATCCACGCATGGACTAACGCTGCCGAGATATGCGCCAGCACAACAGCAAAGAGCAATTTTGCCAGAAGGCTATGTGCGTCGTGGCACCATGCATAGAGTGCCGGACTCGTCGGTACAATGGGAGGAAGGTTAATTCCATTAAACATTATGACCGGCGCACCTGCGGCCGAGACTTGTGCCCAGCCTAATAATGGCATGCTTAGCATTAATGCATACAACACCCAGTGTGAGGCCTTTGCGGCAAGCGTTTGCCAGTATGGCATCTCAACAGGAAGTGGCGGTGTCCGGCTAACGATCCGGTTGATCAGGCGAATCAGTGCCAGCAGCAAAATAGCGATACCCAATGGGCGATGCAGATTTATCAACTCAATCCGGTGATGTAATGATGTCATCACGGCGGCACCGATGAATAACATGGCCAGGATCATCGCCGCCATAAGCCAGTGCAGGCCACGCGCCAGGGTATTAAAATGCTGAGGTGCTTTATCCTGTCTGCTTTTATTGGAATTCATTTTTCCTCCTGCTTTTGAACCGCTTCGGTCGCTTTTCCATAGCCGATTTCCCGCTCACGGCGACTAAAAGAGTGCGAGTAGGCGCCAGAACGGGCATTCAGGACGGGATCGTCAGATACCTCTACACCCGCAGGAACGATTGAGGGATCAAAGTTAACGTCGCGGCAGGGCCCCTCTGCTTGCGCCTCGACGCGGGTCACTTCCAGCGTACCGGCCACAACTTGCTTACGTTCGTTCGGCCATGGTTGAGAAGGATCATCCACCGGATCGCCCGGTTGTGCGAGTTGCAATACCATATCCCAGTAGATGGGTTTCTGAGCCAGTCGCTGGCCGATGCTTTCGAACAGGAAGTCATGATCGACCTTCTGCCGTATTGTCTCATCCAGCGGCATAAACGGATCGTGCGGGCGCATCATCCAGCGTACCGGCTGTTTATGGCCTTGAGCGTCTACAAGGTAAAAAGCATTAATGCTGTTAAACGTCGCACCGGAAAAGCTACCGGGAGCCGGAGTTTGTGCCGCCCACGCGAGGTATTTCTTTGCTTCAGGGTACGCTTTTAAAAATGCAGCAAGGCGCTGTGGATCCGGTTTGCCGGTGGACTCATCTACCGCGAGCGCTTTTGGCATCGCGAGGAAACCTTCAGGATCCCGTGTTGCGAAGAAAGGCACGTTGTTCATTGCCATACGCCATTGCTGTTTGTCGTCCGTTTTAAGCAACAGCGCCATGCTCAGCGTTTTCGTAGAGGTGTCCGCGGCATGAGGGTTACCGGTGCCAATAGAGAATCGTCCTACAACGGGGGTTTTAGATTGGGAAAAGAGACGTGCGGTTGATAAAGACGATGCGGCACCGTCTGGCGTGAACGTACCCGCAAAGCAGATGCCTTTGCCGTGCGCACGACGAAAGCCGGCAGGAAACGGTTTCGGTGTTTCTGACACTAACGACTGACTGACGGTACGAGATCCGATCCATCCCGCAGTCCACGCAAATAGGGATGCTAATACCCCAGCTATGACAGCGATCGACGCCAGCGCTCCCCAGGTTTTTTTGGATTTGAAATCCAGCTTATACATAGACGTTTTTCCATAGCAGAAATGTAATACCCGTCACGCCCAATAATGAAAGCGAAACATTCATTAATTCAGAGGTAATAGAGAAGACGATTATGTGTAAATAATCGCAGTGGCACTTATGCTGAGAACGGATATATTCGTGTTAAGTATTTTATCGAACAGGTCACGGTTCTTTTCGAGTATATAAGCCAGGCAGGCAAAAAAAAGAATATCACGAAAAGTTTATACTTTGCGGCTGAGGGGGGGCGGTTTAAGCTTAGCGCTTAGCGCCCTGCTCGTGCCCTGGCAGCATTGAAGCGACTCGAGGTAAATATCTGCTCCCCTTCTGAAACTATTGGCCGGCTAACCCGCTTCCAGCATCCCAAAGCTCACAATCCGCGAGCGGCCTAGCTCTTTCGCCCGATACAAGGCCACGTCTGCAGCGCGCAGCAGGCTGTCACTCTGGGCATGTTGCGGGTAGCTGGCGATACCAATGGATACATCCACCGGACCAATCTCGGTCAGCCCATAGCGAAGCGACAGCTCATGCACGCCGTTGTAAATTTTCTGCGCACAGGCATGCGCTTCTTCTTCATCGGCACCGGAAAGAAGAACCAGGAACTCTTCGCCACCGTAGCGGAAGGCCATACCCGTATTATGCGTGGCGCGCTGAACAACCGACGCCACGCTTTTAATGACCTGGTCACCCGCTTCATGACCAAAGCGGTCATTAATGCTCTTGAAGTGATCGATGTCGATCATCAGGCAGCTTACCGGTTGCTCGCTTCGCATGGCCTGCGCCATTTGCGTCCGCAACGTATCTTCCAGGTGATGACGGTTACGCAAACCCGTGAGCGGGTCGAAGAGCGCTTTTTCCAGTAGAGCATCGCGTAGCTTCTGGTTGGCCAGTGCCAGCCCCAGCGCTTCAGCCATAAGTTCAAGATAAGCGCGGGAGGGCGCGGTTTCAGGGGTGATGTTCTGGAAAGAGAGCAGGCCGATGGCTTCGCCCTGCGCAATGAGCGGAACGCACAGGGACGAGTGTGCTTGCGATTCTGGCAGGTGATAACAACCAATGTCCGGCTCACCGTTCACCGGGGGATGGCTCTGCCCGCGCCGGACGGCCCAGCATTCATCCGGATGGAATGCGGGTGTGTCACCCTCCGGGGACAACCATTCTGCTGCGCAGCGCATCTGCCAGGGTTCGCGATCAAAAATATATAACCGCCCGGAAACGCCCGGCGCAATATTGGGCGCAAATAGCTCTGCCACATTAATAACGTCGGCGAGGTTTTCACAGCCCTGCAACCGCTGGGTCATACGAGCCAGCAGCGCGCGGATCGCCCAGTCGGCATCGCGCTCTTTTTCCAGCTGCTGTCGCACCAGCCCGTTCTCGCGGAAGATGCGGATGGCCTGGGCCATATCGCCTATTTCATCAATCTGGGTAAAGTTTGGCGTTTCAACGGCATAGTCCTGCGAAGCCAGCCGGTGTACGACGTCGCTCAGCCGAACCACCGGGTGAAGCACACGACGCTTGAGAATAAAGCCCATCACGAACAGGAAGAGCAGGGCCGTGAGGCCGACCATCACTTCCGACACCGTGCGCAGTGCTTTCGATGTTTTGGTGGCCGCCTGTACGTCGGCAATGATGCGCTTATCCAGTATTTGGCGGAAATGATTAATCTGGCTCTGCGCGCGCTCCATCTCTTGTTCGTAGACAGGGCCATAAAGCAGGGCAACGGCCTGCTGTTGCTCGCCACGGGCTATGCTGTCGAGTGCGGTTTGCTGCTCGTCCTGCAGTTCCTCAATGATTTTTAAACCTTCCTGAAGCAGCATGAGTTCTTCGCCGGAGGCGCCGTTATCTTTTAACTGCACCAGATGATGCTCTATGCTTTTTAATTCGCTCTCTTTTTGCCGATATTCTTCCCGAATAGAGGGTTCTTTTTTGATGACGAACAGGCGCGCTAAATCAGAGAGCATCCAGGTATTTGTCTCGATCTCTTCCGTAAGTTGATCAAACACCTGCCGTTGCTTAACGGCCTGACGTTCAACGTTATCAGCGTTGGATGCCATGAGCATAACGATGCCAGAAGCGAGGGTCAGGCACACCGTGGCACCGTAGGCCCAGTTTGTGATCGTGGCGATTCGCACCTGTGGGATCCTTCTACGACAAGAGTGGGGAGGCGTTTTTCAAATTATAGAAAATGTTTGATTTAGCGTGAAAAGAAAGGCGGCAATGAGCCGCCTGGAATGAAGAGAAACATCATAGATCTGGCCGGTTTTTTCCTTCTTCGATGAAGTCTGCGTCCAGCTCTTCGGCGTTACCTTCGTGATCGCGCCCTGAGAACAGGTTCCAGCAGGCGATAAACAGCGCGGCAATCAGCGGCCCGATGACAAAGCCGTTAATGCCGTACAGCTCCATGCCGCCGAGGGTGGAGATTAGAATCAGGTAGTCCGGCATTTTGGTGTCTTTGCCTACCAGCAGCGGGCGCAGAATATTGTCCACCAGCCCGACGATAATCACGAAGAAGCCGACAATAAACAGCCCTTGCCACAGCTGGTGGGTGGCGAACAGGAAGATGGCCGCAGGCACCCAGACAATCGCCGAGCCGACGGCTGGCACCAGCGAGAGGAAGGCCATCAGCGCGCCCCAAAGTATGCTGCCATCAATGCCTGCAATGGCAAACGCAATCCCGCCGAGCGTGCCCTGCACCACGGCGACCACCGCCGTGCCTTTTACCGTCGCCCGAGAGACGCCGACGAATTTGGCGAACAGGTGCTGTTTGGCAAAATCAGACAGCGGCAGGGAATCAAGGATCTGGCGCACCAGATAGGGGCCGTCCTTGAGCAGGAAGAACAGCAGATAGAGCATGATGCCGAAGCTGATGGCAAAACCGAACGTCCCCTTACCGATCAGGAACGCGCTGCCTGCCAGATACTGACCACCCTGCAACGCCACGTCAGAGAGTTTTTTCTGGATTTGCGCGGCGTTAGTCAGGTTGTGATCCGCCAGAAAACCGCTGGCCCAGTCCGGCAGACGGTTAAATATGCTCGCGATCACTTCCGGGAATTGCGTGTTGTTCGCTTGCAGCTTGGTGTACACCACGTTCAGCTCAATGGCGAGCGAGGAGAGGATCACCATCAGCGGGATAAAGACGATCAGGCAGATAATGCACAGCGTCAGGAACGAGGCCAGCCCGTTGCGATCGCCAAGCGCAGCGCGCAGTTTGTTTTTCACCGGGTTAAAGATAATGGTCAGGATGGCGGCCCACAAAATCGCGGAGAAGTAGGGCGACAGCACGTCGAAGAAGGCCCAGGTGACGAGGGCGAGAATAAAAATGAAGAAACCTTTGGTCAGTCCATTAAAGCGCATAGTGATTCCTGGTAACGAATAAGCAGTGTCGACTATAGAACTGATTTGAGGATTTACCAATAATTCTGCGGCTGGCGTGTAGGGCGATGGCTTCGCCTGACCCGGCTTATCAAACCTCAATAATGTGTTATGTTTTGACGAGATTTTAAACAGCTCAGGACGACAGCATGGAAAAGATCTTATCAGGCGGGTGCTTATGCGGCGCGGTTCGCTTTACCGCTGCCAACGGGGGCAATGTGCATACCTGTTCGTGCGATATTTGTCAGAAACACACTGGCGCACAAACCGTCGTATGGATTGAGTTCCCGGCGGAAGACGTGCAGTGGACCGGTCCGGGTGGACGTCCGGCGACATGGCGATCGTCGGACTACTCCAGCCGGGCGTTTTGCCCCACCTGCGGCAGTTCTATCGGCGCGATTGATGATTCACCCACCGTTGCCTTATTTACTGGCGTGTTTGACGATCCGGACCAGCCGGAGTTTGCCCCGGAAAATCACTCCTTCGACGACATGATGCCTGCCTGGTGGCGACATACCATGAGGGAAGCGTAAAAGTATGATCCGAGGGTTTGTCGATACCACTTTCGCCTGACCGAGAATCTCAGTTATTCACGCCATGCTGTAAGCATCTGCTTGCGGAGGTGCTTATGGCCTGGCGTCCGATTCTCTATGTGATCCTCACAACCCATCCCCGACTCAGCGCGCGGCGTGCCCGTCTGCGACTGGTCATCTAGCTTTTTATTAACAATCGCGGTATAACACACCTTCTTTGGATGTTTAGATGTCCATACGTTTAGAAGGTAATATGCAAACACAACAAGAAAATGGGCAGCTTAAGCGCACCATGAAAACACGCCACCTGATTATGCTTTCGCTGGGTGGCGTGATTGGCACAGGGTTATTTTTCAATACGGGTTATATCATTTCGACGACCGGGGCGGCGGGCACGCTGCTGGCGTACCTGATTGGCGCGCTGGTGGTCTGGCTGGTGATGCAGTGTCTGGGGGAGCTTTCCGTGGCGATGCCGGAAACCGGCGCGTTCCATGTCTACGCCGCCCGCTATCTTGGCCCGGCGACGGGCTACACCGTGGCGTGGCTCTACTGGCTCACCTGGACGGTGGCGCTTGGGTCGAGCTTTACCGCCGCCGGGTTCTGCATGCAGTACTGGTTCCCGCAGGTGCCCGTCTGGGCCTGGTGCGTGGTCTTCTGCGCGGTGATTTTTGGCCTCAACGTCATCTCGACGCGCTTCTTTGCTGAAGGTGAATTCTGGTTTTCGCTGGTGAAAGTCGTCACTATCATTGCCTTTATTATTCTCGGCGGGGCGGCGATCTTTGGTTTTATCCCGATGCAGGACGGTGCGCCCGCGCCGGGTTTGAGCAATATCACCGCCGAAGGCTGGTTCCCGCACGGCGGCCTGCCGATCCTGATGACCATGGTAGCGGTGAACTTTGCCTTCTCCGGGACCGAGCTTATCGGCATCGCGGCGGGTGAAACCGAAAACCCGCACAAGGTCATTCCGGTGGCGATCCGCACCACCATTGCACGCCTGATTATCTTCTTTATCGGCACCGTGTTTGTGCTGGCGGCGCTGATCCCGATGCAGCAGGCAGGGGTGGAAAAAAGCCCGTTCGTGCTGGTGTTCGAAAAGGTCGGTATTCCTTATGCGGCTGATATCTTTAACTTTGTGATCCTGACGGCGATCCTCTCGGCGGCGAATTCCGGTCTGTACGCGTCTGGACGCATGCTGTGGTCGCTCTCGAATGAGAAAACGCTGCCGCGCTGCTTTGCCCGCGTCAACAAAAACGGCGTGCCGCTGACGGCGCTGTCGGTTTCCATGCTCGGCGGGGTGCTGGCGCTGTTCTCAAGCGTGATTGCGCCGGACACGGTGTTTGTGGCGCTGTCTGCAATTTCCGGGTTTGCGGTGGTGGCGGTGTGGATCAGCATCTGCGCGTCGCACTTCGTTTTCCGTCGCCGTCATTTGCAGTCCGGCCAGCCGCTCTCTGCGCTGCAGTACCGTGCGCCGTGGTATCCACTGGTGCCGGTGCTCGGCTTTGTCCTCTGCGTGGTGGCCTGTGTCGGCCTGTGGTTTGATCCGAGCCAGCGCATTGCGCTTTACTGCGGGCTGCCGTTTGTCGCCCTGTGTTATGGTGCGTACTACCTGACCCGTAATCTGACATCGCAGGAGCCTGAACATGTCGCAGAATAATCCGCTTACCGCCCTCCTTGAAAAGCAGCCCTTCGTGGTGCTGGATGGCGCGATGGCAACGGAGCTGGAAGCGCGCGGCTGTAACCTGGCAGACAGCCTCTGGTCTGCCAAAGTGCTGGTTGAAAACCCGGATCTCATCCGCGAAGTGCATCTTGATTACTACCGCGCGGGTGCGCAGGTGGCGATCACCGCCAGCTATCAAGCCACGCCTGCGGGCTTTTCCGCGCGCGGTCTGGACGAGGCGCAGTCCCGCGCGCTGATTGGTAAAAGCGTGGAGCTGGCGCGTAAGGCGCGCGAAGCGTATCTGGCTGAAAATCCGCATGCGGGCACGCTGCTGGTGGCGGGATCTGTCGGGCCATACGGAGCCTATCTGGCGGATGGCTCAGAGTATCGCGGCGACTACGTGCGCAGTGCGCAAGAATTCACCACCTTCCATCATCCTCGAGTGGAGGCGCTGCTGGATGCGGGCGCTGACCTGCTGGCCTGCGAAACCCTACCGTCTTTTGAGGAGATTAAGGCGCTGGCGGCGTTGCTGTCTGAATATCCCCGCGCCCGGGCGTGGTTCTCGTTCACCTTACGCGACAGCGAGCACCTGAGCGACGGTACGCCGCTGCGTGAGGTGGTCAGCGTACTGGCGAATTCTCCGCACATTGTTGCCCTGGGCATTAACTGCATCGCCCTGGAAAACACCACCGCGGCGCTGAAGCATCTGCAAAGCCTGACGGCGCTGCCGCTGGTGGTCTACCCGAACTCGGGCGAGCACTATGACGCGGTAACCAAAACCTGGCACCACCACGGTGAAGCGTGCGAGACGCTGGCAGGGTTTCTGCCGCAGTGGCTGGCTGCCGGGGCGAAGCTGATTGGCGGATGCTGTCGCACCACGCCGAAAGACATTGCTGAGCTGAACGCGCAGCGGTAATCATGACTCCCGGTCAGCGGTTACGCAGGCCGGGAATAATTCTCTTAATACACTTCCCGATATTTCTTCCTGGCCAAATGAGATGCCTGTCCCAAATGGATAACATCAGTTCGTGCACGAATGATATTATCCCCTGACCTCGTTTCTTTTTGAATTAATGTAATTACCTTTCATACTCCAGCAACAAGTTTGCGTTGATAATTTCGTGCTTATGACTGTCATTGTGGGTTAAAAAGTTAAGTTTTAGATTGATAATCTATCATTCCTGGTTAGTTAAGTATAAAAATCTAACTGTTGGAGGATTTATTTTTATTATTCTAATTAAACCTCTTATTTAAGCATGTCTTTTGTTTTTGTTCTGGTAGGGTATTTTGCCTTTTATTTTTTCATCGTCGGGTTACTATTTATTGCATCAGCGAAGCGCAGGGAGATATGCGTAAGTTCAACTGAATTTGCTGATGACGATGTTTAAAAGATTATTTGATCGCTGAGTAATTTAATTAAGCCCAATTTTCGGGCGGGGCGCATATTGCCCAAATTCAGCCATCAAAAATCTTCTGTGTGTGTCATTCACTTAATTTACAGGACGATTTTTATGAAAATGAACAAACTCTTTACTGCACTGGTTCTGGCTTCTGGTATGGCTGCTTTCGGTGCTCAGGCAGACCAGGGCAGCGGCGTTGTGACCTTCACCGGTTCCGTTATCGACGCGCCATGTTCAATCGCGGCAGGTGACGAAGATCAGACCATTAGCCTCGGCCAGGTTTCCAGTTCCGCGGTGGCGAACGGCGGCACCTCTACGCCGGTTCCATTCTACATCCACCTGGAAAACTGCTCTGTTGAGACCGCTACCACTGTGACCACTACCTTCTCCGGCGCGGATTCCAGCGTTGACGGAGCGGTGCTGGGCGTGACCGGCAATGCAACCGATGTTGGCGTCGTGATGACCGACGGCGACAGCAACACCATCACCCTGGGTGAAGCCACTGTTGGCCAGAACGTCGTTAACGGCGACAACACCCTCACTTACTCCGCGTACATCATCGGTGGTGAAGCACCAACCGAAGGTGATTTCACCGCTGTGACTAACTGGACGCTGGCCTACGAATAAGCCCTGACCTTATTTCGATGACCCGTCAGACGGCCTTTGCTGGCCGTCTGATATTCGATACCGACTGAATAAGTGAAAAGGGTTTGCTATGGGTTATATATTTTCGAATACAACAAAAATAGTTAAAACACTCCCTTTTCTCCTGTCTGGTTGTTGCCTGCCTTTATTTGCTGCAAACCAGGGGGAGGGTGCCGTCCTTATTCAGGGGGCGGTGCTCTATACACCCTGTGCAATTGATCTTGGTAGCCGCGATCAAACCATTGATATGGGCGATACGCCCGTGACGGAGATTGCCACCAAAGGCTATGGCCCCACACGTGCATTCACCGTTCGCTTAATTAATTGCCTGATGCTGCCGACACCCGGGAACGGGAGATATGACTCCGAGTACTACCAGATAACGTTTGAGCCAATGACGGGCGCAGACCGGTTTTACGTGCGTGGAGACGCACAGGGAATTGAGCTGGCGATCCGCGATACCGACGGCAATATCGCCGCGCCCGGCGTGGCCTTTCCCGCCAGAGAGGTCACGGCGGGCAGCATGAACCTGAATTATTCGCTTCAGCTTGTCAGCAACGGACAGCCGCTCAAAGCCGGGGATTACCAGTCTCTGATCCGCTTCAGAATGGATTACAACTGAGATGAAAAAAACGATACGGACATTCCGACGCTCAACGCTTAGCGTGCTGATTTTGGCTCTAATCGTGCCGGTGGCGAAAAGCGGGGCCGACGATGACATTCAGTTCAATACTGACGTGCTGGACACGCAGGACAAGAGCAATATCGATCTTAGCCACTTTTCGCGTCGCGGCTATGTCATGCCCGGCGACTACACCTTCAGCATCATGGTGAACAAAGACATTCTGCGCGAAGAGCAAATCGTGGTGTATCCGGACGGGGAAAACGGCCAGGATAGCCTGATTTGTCTGACGCCGGATCAGCTCTCCCGCTTCAATCTGAAAGCCAGTGTCATGGATAATTTGCGCTGGCTGCGTAATGGTGAGTGTCTGGACAAAGCCAGCCTCGAAGGGCTGGATATGCGCGTCGACCTGGCAAAGGACACGCTCTATCTGGCGATCCCGCAGGCGTGGCTGGAGTATACCGCGCCAAACTGGGATCCGCCTTCGCGTTGGGATGACGGTATTCCGGGGGTGATTGCCGACTACAACCTTAATCTCCAGGCGCAGCAAAATCAGACCGGTTCTGACAGCCAGAATATTAGCGGGAATGGGGTATTTGGCGCCAACCTGGGGCCGTGGCGTGCCCGCGCCGACTGGCAGACTAACTGGAACAAACGTGACGGTTATACGGACAAGGATTTCTCCTTTAGCCGTTACTACCTCTACCGCGCCATTCCTTCACTGAAAGCAAAGCTGACGGTGGGGGAGGATTACCTCAGCTCCGATATCTTCGATACCTTCCGTTTTAGCGGCGTTAGCCTGAATTCCGATCTCAGCATGTTGCCGCCGAGTCTGCGCGGCTATGCGCCCGAAGTGACAGGGATCTCCCGATCGGGGGGTAAAGTCACTATCAGCCAGCAGGGGCGCGTGATCCACGAAACGCAGGTCGCCGCCGGGCCATTTCGTATTCAGGAACTGAATGATGCCATCTCCGGCACGCTCGACGTGCGAGTCGAAGAACTGGACGGCAGCGTGCAGGTTTTCCAGGTAACAACGGCGTCCGTTCCCTATCTGACCCGCCCGGGTGCCGTGCGCTATAAGCTGGCGGCAGGTAAACCCCCTGAGTGGGGGCACAGCATGACCGGGCCGATGTTCACCTCCGGAGAAGCCTCCTGGGGCGTGGCGAATGGCTGGACGCTTTACGGCGGCTCGGTTATTGGCGGTGACTACAATGCCCTGTCGGTGGGGATCGGGCGCGATCTCTTCATCCTCGGCGCGCTGGCCTTCGACGTAACGCAGTCGCGGGCGGTACTGCCTTCTGAAGGCACGCTGTCCGGTACCTCTTACCGGGTGAGCTACTCAAAAACTTTCGACGAGTATGACAGCCAGGTCACCTTTGCCGGGTACCGCTTCCCCGAACGTGACTTTATGAGCATGTCGGAGTACCTCGATACCCGCTACGGCAGCGGCACGTCGCACAGCCCGAAAGAGAAATACACGGTGTCGTTTAACAAACGCTTCCGTGATGTCGGGCTGAGCGCTTACCTCAATTACAGTCATCAGACCTACTGGAACAGCGCGGATAACGATCGCGTAAGCCTGTCGCTGTCGCGCTATGTCGATCTTGGTCCGTTCAAGAACATGAGCGTATCGCTCACGGCCTACCGCAGCGAGTACTACTCCCTGAAGGATGACGGGGCCTACATTTCGGTCTCGCTGCCAATAGGTAACGGCACCTCGCTCAGCTATGGCGCCACAATTAACCGCACCGATAACACCCACCGCGTGAGCTATTACGGCCGTGTGGATGAGCACAATAGCTTCCAGGTCAGCAGCGGCCTTTCCCGCAGCGGCCCGACGGCGTACGGCTACTACACCTGGCAGGGCGATAGCGCCCAGGTGCAGACCAATGCCAGCTACCAGTCCGGCAGCTATACCTCGCTGGGCATGAACGTGACCGGCGGCCTGACCCTGACTAACGAAGGGGGCGCAGCGCATCGCTCGAACGCGCGGGGCGGCAGCCGCGTGCTGGTGGATACCGCAGGCGTCAGCGGCGTGCCCGTTAAGGGATCCGGCGCCTCGGTGAAAACCAACCGATTCGGGAAGGCGGTGATTGGCGATGTGAACAGCTACTACCGCAATCCGATCCGCATTGACGTCGACAAGCTTGATGAAAATGCTGACGTCACCCGATCCGTCTCACAGGCCACGCTCACCGAAGGGGCGATCGGCTATCGCCAGTTTGACGTAATTGCGGGTGGTAAAGCGATGGCCTTTATCCGTAAGGCTGACGGGAGCTTCCCGCCGTTTGGGGCCTCGGTGATGAATGAGAGAAACCAGGAGACGGGGGTGGTGAATGACGAAGGAAGCGTCTGGCTAAGCGGCATTCAGCCAAACGGCAAAATGACCGTCAAATGGGATGGACACGCCCGCTGCGTGGTGCATTTGCCAACCGTTCTGCCAGCCGTGCTGGAGAACCTGCTTTTAACCTGTGTGCCGGAATAACCGGCCTGAATATAAGATGAGTGTATCAGGATGACAATTGTGCGAATTTCCGCCCTGACGGGCCTGGCGCTGATGATTTCAGGCGTGGCAACAGCCGCCGTATCGCTGGACAGAACCCGGGTGATTTTTGACGGCGCGGCAAAATCCGTGAGCCTGCGCCTGGCCAATGAAAACAAAACGCTGCCGTATCTTGCTCAGGGATGGGTGGAAGATGCTCAGGGTAAAAAAATCACCGATCCGCTGGTGCTGCTGCCGCCTGTTCAGCGCATTGAACCGGGCGAGCAGAGTCAGATCAAGGTGCAATCCACCGCAGGGATCCAGCGCCTGCCACAGGACAGGGAGTCGCTGTTCTATTTCAATCTGCGCGAGATCCCACCCAAAAGCAGCAAGCCTAATACGCTGCAGCTGGCGCTCCAGACCCGCATCAAGCTCTTTTATCGCCCGGCCGCTATTGAAGTGCAGCGTGCTGATTATTCCACGCCGTTTCAGGAACAGCTGACCCTGACGCGGGAAGGTGACAAGTACCGCGTGAACAACCCGACGCCGTATTACATCTCTCTGGTGAATGCGTCTTCGACGCTCACCGGCAAAGCAGCGGCAGGATTCAAACCGATCATGGTCGAGCCGAAAGGGCAACTGACGCTGGCGCCTTCGGCTTCTGCCCTGGGCGGTGCACCGGTGCTGACTTACGTCAACGACTTTGGCGGCCGCGCGAAGCTGGTCTTCAGCTGTGGTGGCAGCGAGTGCAAAGCCGTACCGCAGGAAAAGAAAAAGTAACCGTCGGGAGAGTGGCATGACTATCGCGTACTGGAAAAAGGGGAGCGGGCTCGCGCTGATGCTGCTGGCAGGATCGCTAAGTGCCGCGGACGAATTGGTCGATGGCAGCTATGGGCTGCTGCACGTGCGCGGTGCGCTGACGGAAAGCGCCTGCCGCCTGGAGATGGACTCCGCGTGGCAGGAGGTGGACATGGGAACGACGGCAACGGGGGCGCTTAAAAAACCGGGCGACCAGGGTACGCCGGTGCGGGTGGAGATCCATCTGGAGGATTGTATGCCGTCACCTACCTCTGTACGCGATGCGTGGAGTGGCGATCTGCTCTGGAGCCGGGATCAGCCCTCGGTCACGGTCAGCTTTGTTGCACCGGGAGAGTTGTTTAATCCGGGTTTGGTCCGCGTGACCGGAGCCAGCGGGGTGGGGCTACACCTGACCGACAGGCTGCACCGTTCGGTTCGTCTTAACGATGAGGGGCATCCGCTGCTGCTGGAGTCAGATGACAACACGCTTTTTTATTATCTCGCACCGGAACGTACCTCTGCACCGCTGGTGGCGGGGTCATGGCAGGCGCTGATCCACTTCAGGCTTAATTATGACTAGTTCACGTTTTGCTCTGCTTATCGCTTTGTTGCTGGTCAATCCGGCGGCCTGGTCATCCCTGACGGTAAACGTCACCGGCGTGGTCGTGGAAGGGGTGTGTGAAATCAACAATGGCGAAACCGTCCATGTGGATTTTGGCAGCAATCTACAGGCGCGCCAGATTGACGGCGAGAACTTTATGAAAACCATCGACTATTCGCTGGTCTGTGAGGATCTGACCTCTAACGATCTGGAGATGCAGTTTGAGGGGACGGCGACATCGTTTAACGATGACTATCTGGCCACCGACCGCGGGGGACTGGGGATCAAATTGTATATGAACGGAGAATCAATGCCGCTGAATCCCTGGATGCCGTTTACCTGGCCGGAGGTGCCCGTCTTGCAGGCTGCACCAATTAAAGATGATGCCACAGAAGTGGAAACCGGCGTGTTTAGCGCGTCAGCCACGCTGAAAATTCAGTACCAGTAACAGGCTAACCGTAATGAAAAAAATGCTCCTTATACTGCTTTCTTTGCTGGCATTAACCGCTGTTCAGCCCGCTTCAGCGTCTGTCTGGAGTTGGATTGACTCATTGAGTACCTGTTCAGCTACTCAGACATACTGCTACGACTATAACTTTACGATCGCGGACTGGGATGAGGATGATTCAACACCAAACCCATGTTATGGGCTCTCTGCATGTACGATTTTTATTGGCCACAGACACGATGCAGCGGGGACGTCAGGCAGTGGGATTGTCCGTTCATGGGGGGCAGGTACTTACCCGTTTATTATCGAATCAGAAACCATGGGTGATTTGGCAAAAAAAATTAAAGCCATTTTCTCGCTACCTTTTTCAAGTACGACGAATCATAAAGCAAATACCGTAGCGGCAGAGGAATGCGTCGGAATGTTCTATGCTGCGGGGAAAAACCTCGGGAGTAACTCGTCTGCGGTGAACGAAACTGCATTTCAAGGCCATCCCATGATGCCTGGCAGCATTTGCGGTACGGCCCCGCAGCCCAGCGGCTCCTGCGATTTCGATCAGGATGTTCTGACACTCGATCATGGTACGCTGACGCGCCAGGAGCTTGACGGGCATGAAGTCAGCGAAACGGTCAGTATTAACTGTACCTCTTCGCAGACGCTCAAGCTGTATATCTACTCCGCGGATAACGTGCAGTTGCGTGATGACGGCAGCCTCTATTCCGAGCTCTATATGAATGACAACGTGCTGGGCACGAATGGCTTCACTCTGGACGTCGCCGAACAGGAAAATGTCGTTGTGAAATCAGTTCTTCATACAAATGGCAGCGTGGCGGCAGGAGAGTTTTCCGGCTCCACTGTGATGCTGATTACGGTGGAGTGATGACAATGACTGCGTTACCCATGAACACAATCGATCTCTACTGCGCGCTTATGATGGGTGAGATCGTTCCTTATTATCAGCCGCTGATTAATAGCCGGACCCAGCGGTTGTACGGGCTGGAAATATTAATGCGTTGGTCACTCTCTGAGGAGAATGTCTCTCCCCTGGCGCTTATCCGCGCATTTGACGAGAACGGCCTGTTGCCAGAAATGACGCAACACCTGCTGCGCCAGGTTGCGGCAGATATTAACGAACTGGATGCAGTGCTGCCTGAAGGTCTTCATCTTTCGCTTAATGTGAGCCCTTCTCAGGTCGCGAAGCCCGGTTTTGTGTTTGATACGCTTTCGTTTCTGGCGGCTATTCCTCTGGAAAAATACTGTCTGGTGGTCGAGGTCACTGAAGAACAACCATTACCGCCTACGCCTGAGGTTACGGGCGCTTTTCTGAAGCTGCAGCTGGCGGGTGTCGAGATCTATCTGGATGATTTTGGTACCGGCTGCTCGAATCTGGAATACCTTGAGCAATTTAGCGTGGATGGGGTGAAGGTTGACCAGCTTTTCGTTAAGCATCTTTCCTCAGATAAAGCATCAACATCCATTGCAGCGAGGGTTGCGGACCTGGCGAAAGCGCGGGGTCTTGGCATCATTGCTGAAGGGGTTGAAACCCCTGAACAATCACAGCTGCTGCGCGATATGGGGATTGTTATTCAGCAGGGCTATCTCTTTTCCTGCGCATTGAGTCAATCGCAGTTACGGGAGTATCTTGCCGCCAGACGGTTACATTTCCAGATGAAAAATAGGGAATAAGAGCGTCGTTGGTTATTATTTGTCATGACGTGAGTAAAAATTTCCAGACGGTATGATACGCAATTGAACGGGTATTTTGTCGCTTTATCCCAATACGCTAAACTAGCTATCGGCATTAATGCCATGAAGAGTGTGGGTTAATATTGGAGCTGGTGGCAGTGTTATGCATTTCATAATAAACAATAATGTCTCTTTCAATGTTGCTGAAAGGACTGTGTCGGATGGAAACACGCAACATGTGCTTTCTAATCCGGCATGCAGACTTCTTCTCGTTCTCCTGGAGAATAATAACCGGTTAATGACCAGGGAGGATCTTTTGCAGAAGGTATGGGGCGATTTTGGATTAACCCCATCGAGTAACAGTTTGAACAATAATATCAGTATATTGCGTAAAATTTTCACAGAGTTTGAAATTCATGATGTGCTCAAAACTGTCCCTAAACAAGGTTTTGAGTTGGTGTTGGATAACCTTCAGTTCAACGAAAAGTCCAGGGACTATTTGGTGATGCAGGCGATTTCAACACCTGATAAAGAGCCCAATGTCCATAAGACAAGGTTGATTAAATGGACCGGCGTGTTGTTCATAATAATTGGATTAGCAATCGCTTTATATCTCAATTTTTTCGACAAACGCGAGGATGTCACGCTTTTAAAACAAGTTCAGCAGTGCAAAATCTTTTATCACAGCAAAGTGAATGTAAAGAGAGTGGAACACTATTTTTCTGAAGGCAACGGGATGAAGTTGCTGACGAAGTGTTCAACACCAGCCTTTATTTTTTACGATGACAGTAGAGTACATGAGAAAACTGAGCTTCTTGAAATCTTTGTCGCAAAATGTACGGTCGATAGTGAAGGGGAATTTAATGAATGTAAAAACTTCGTCTCGACTAAAGTGGGCTAGCCTTGCTGTGCTGTTGATTCTGATCTTTATTGGCGCGCTGCTGTACGTGCCCAAGGACACCCGTGCGCTGGATTGCACAACGGATATGAATCTTGAGCTGGGCAAAGACAATGACAAGATTGTTGCCAGCATCCACCTTGTTGTTCACTTCGTTCCAGATGCGCTCAGCTACATTACCGAGTATGGGGTCGTGACCTACAACAACCAGCGCTATATCGTCGATCGCTATGCCCGACTGCGTTATTCCGGAGATAACACTCACTCTTTTACTGAATTTAAAAGAGAAGGCATAGAGAAGAACAGTAGCGAAACACTACCTGAGTTTTTATCAGAAAAACTCACTTCAGCCCAAAAGGTCTTTTTATTTAAGGTGCGGAAGCTACAGGGTGAAGTATGGAGCATCAGCGATTTGCGGCGTACGGTATTAGTGTGCGCTAAATCAGACTGACGCCGTTATTTTTTTAAATTATCTCTCCGCCTCTTAATGTTAAGAGGCCGGAATCTTTTTGCCGGTAAAACGCATTTGGGTGTAAATTTCATGCCATTAAACGTTCTGATAACACAGGATAGTTATCTCTTCCAGGGGTTAAAGCACTGTATTCCTCTTGTGCATATTCAGGATCTTACGCTGTTTGAAACCCCTCATCGTGAGTGTGTGGTCCTGGTGGACAGCAGAATGCCGATGAACGATCTTGAGCACGGGTGGCGCGTTGTCTCGGCTATGTTTGAGCGTACTAAGGCTATTATGCTTTGTATGAATCAACCCGCAAAATTGCCCTTCAGCGTAACCCCCTGTGGGGACACTGTTGACATGAAAACCAGCCCAGAAAATATCACGCTAATGATCATCAATAAAATTCCTGTTTTAATGTCGGATAAAGGTTCACTGCCGGTGAAAATAAAAATAGAAGAAAAAGAGATGGCGTTAATTAATGCATTTCTGTGCGGAAAGGATATCGAAGAGATGGCAAAGATGTTTTGTTGTTCTCAAAAGCAGGTCTATAAGCTCAGAGACAAAATTTGCCAGCGGCTTAACGTCAGACATTTTTATCTTGCCTGCCTGTATATTTTTCGCCATGACTTATTGCAACAATCTTATACCTTACCCGAAACCTGGTTTCGGGATTAAAAGTGAAGACGCGAAACGGCAACCCGCGTTACCGTTTCGCATTTCATTAAGCCGCCTCCGCCAGTACAAACATCCCGTACGGGTGGATCTCAAGATAGTACGCATCGCCCACGTCCGGCTGCAGGCGCGTGGCGTTCACCTGCAGTAAAATCTCCTGTCCGTGCCAGTCGACAATCACCTCATACTGCGGACCCATATAGGCGACGTGGCGGATAGTGCAGCGCTGGCTCGCCTCGCCGTGCTGGCTGAGCGTAATCGCCTCCGGACGCACGCCGACGGTGCCTTCGCCCTGCGTAGCAAAGTGCAGCGGACGCGGCAGACGGTAGCCGTGGATTTCCACAGCATCCTCGCTGAAGCGGGCCGGGAAGAGGTTGGCATCACCCATAAAACTCGCCATAAAGCGAGATGCCGGCTGCCGATACAAATCCTGAGGCGAGCCAATCTGCATAATGTTGCCCTTGTTCATCACCAGCACGGTGTCGGAGACCGCAAATGCCTCGCTTTGATCGTGCGTCACGTACAGCGAGGTGATGTTGAACTGCTTTTGCAGCTCGCGGATTTTGTCCCGCATGCTGCGCCTGAGATTCGCATCGAGGTTGCTCAGCGGTTCATCGAACAGCAACACTTTGGGTTTGAGGATCAGAGCGCGGGCCAGCGCCACGCGCTGCTGCTGGCCGCCAGAAATCTGATCCACATAGCGATCTTCAAACCCCTCCAGGTCAACCATCGCCAGGGCTTCTTTGACCCGCGTTTTTATCTCTGCACGCGAAACGCCCAGCATCTTCAAACCGTAGCCCACGTTCTCGCCCAGCGACATATGCGGGAAGAGCGCGTAGGACTGGAACACCATACAGATATCGCGCTGCTGAATGGAGCGGTGGGTCACATCCTCACCATCGATGTAAATCTGCCCTTCGGTCGGTTTTTCCAGCCCGGCAACCAGGCGCAGCACGGTGGTTTTACCGCAGCCGGACGGGCCGAGCAGCGTTACCATTTGTCCCTGCGGGATCGCCAGGTTGATGTTTTCAATTACTGTGTTTGCGCCAAAGCGTTTGGTCACGTTGCGCAGTTCAACAAAATGTTTCTCAGTCATAGTGTTACCCCTGGTTTTTGGCTTTTGAACGGGAGATACGCGCCTCGCCGATCAGCCAGTCAAAGAGGAAAATGATCGCCAGCATGACCACAATCAGGATCGAGCCGTAGGCAATCGCCACGCCGTATTCGCCGTCTTCCACGCGGTTCAGAATGTAGGCCGTTGCTACGCGGGTGTCCGGCGTGACGAGGAACACAATGGCGCTGACGGTGGTAATGGCGCGCACAAAGCTGTAAATCAGCGCCGATAAAATGGCCGGACGCAGCAGCGGCAGCAGGATGTGGGTGATGGTGCGCAGGCTTCCGGCACGCAGGCTCAGTGAGGCCTCGTCCAGTGACTTGTCGATCTGCCCTAATCCCGCGATCCCGGCGCGAATCCCCACCGGCACGTTACGCATCACCATGGAGATGATCACGATGGCGGCGGTGCCCGTGAGGTACACCGGCGCGCTGTTAAAGGCCAGAATGTACGACACGCCCGCCACGGTACCCGGCACGGCAAAGCACAGCATGGTGGTGAACTCGATGGTCTTTTTACCCCGGAACTGCTGGCGCACCACAACCCAGGCAATCAGCAGTCCGAAGGCGGCGGTGATCGGCGCGGCAATCCCGGCGTAGAGCAGAGTATCGAGCAGCGAAGGCCACGCGCCATCGCTCATCCCCTGGCCGAACAGCTTGATAAAGTTATCCAGCGTCAGGGTGTAATCCACCCCCCAGTTGACGGTAAAGCTGCCATAGAAAATGCTGCCGTAGAGCAGGACGTTAAAGGCGATCCACACCGTCAGCAGGGCGATCACGCTCCACACCAGCGTCACCGGCAGCGGCTGCACGTCGCCCCGGTAAGATTTACCGGATACGGTGACGTAGGAGCGCTTGCCGATCCACATGTACTGGATGCAGAAAACCAGCAGCGAGAACAGCAGCAGGAACGCCCCAAGGGTACTCGCTGCCTGATAATCCAGCTGTGAGCCGGTAATGTAGAAGTAGATCTGCGTGGCCAGCACGTCGAAGTTCCCGCCCAGCACCAGCGGGTTACTGAAGTCGGCCAGCGACTGCACAATCACGATTAAGAACGCATTCGCCAGCGCCGGTTTCAGCAGCGGCACGAAGACGCCATTAAAGGTCTGCCAGCGGCTGGCGCGCAGGGTGTACGAGGCCTCTTCCAGCGACGGGTGGATGGTTTTGATCGCGCCGTCGAGGATCATAAAGGCCATCGGCGTGAAGGCCAGCACCTGCGCCAGCCAGATGCCGGTGAAGCCGTACAGCCAGTTGGTATTGGTTAACCCAAACCAGTCCACCATCAACTCCGTCATATAGCCAGAGCGCCCCATCATCAGCGTTACGCCCAACCCCACCACAAACGGCGGGGTCACGATGGGGAGAATCGAGAAGATACGTCCAATGATGGCGCTGCGTTTAGCGATGCGCGTGGTGTAGATCGCCAGCACCAGGCCAAAGAAGGTGCAGCCGACCCCGACGGCTATCGACAGCAGAATCGAGTTGATGATGACCTGGATAATGTGCGCCTGCGACAGCACGTTCATAAAGGCCAGCGGGGCGAATTCACCCGCGTCGTTGGTGAACATCGGAATGAAAATGGCGATGCTCGGCCAGACGATAAAAATGCCGATCAGCGCCACGATGGTAATCAGCGAGCCGATGACAAAGCGATCGCCGCCCAGCCACTCCAGGCGGGTGAGGGCCAGCGTCATGATGGCGCCCAGGGCAACAAACAGCACGATGGTGGCATAGCCTAAACCGCGTCCTTCCACGGTGGCGCTGATGACCACGAACGCCATACACAGCAGCGCCCAGCCCGCGTCAAGATAGTGGCGGCTGCGCTGCTCGCGCTTTGCTTCGTTAAACGGGCGCACCAGCAGCAGGCTCGGCAGCAGGTACCACAGCCAGCTGACGTTGACATGAGACCAGCCGTAGGCGTCGAGGATCTCATCCCCGGTAGACTCCAGCAGGCCGTAATCAAGGTTCCAGCTCGGCAGCAGGGCAAAGGCCAGCCAGCCGAGTAAAACCCACAGGAATACCGCATCCCGCTTTGTGGCGGAATGAAGAGCAAGTGTCTGTGACATAAGTTTTCCGGGTGTTGGATGCCCGGCAAAGGAATGCTGCCGGGCGATGACCACTGTTCGCGGGCTTATTTACCCATCTTCACGTCGCTGACCCATTTATTGATCAGCGCTTTACGCACGTCCGTGGAGCCGTACTTGTCCATGTCATAGCTGATGAGCTTCAGGTCATCGAGCTTGAGCGAGTTCGGCGAAGTTTCCGCCGTGGTATTGGTCAGGATTTGGTAGGACTTGCCCTTCTTCCACGCCAGCTCCTGCGCTTCTTTCGAGAGCACCCAGTCCACGAACAGCTTCGCGTTCTCTTCGTTGCGCGCGCCCTTCAGAATGCTCACGCCGCCAATTTCATACCCGGTGCCTTCGCACGGAGAGATCAGCTCCAGCGGCGCACCCTGCTCTTTTTCCAGGGAGTAGTCGTGCAGGAAGCCGATGCCGATGGCGGTTTCACCGCGCGCGGCGTTACGTGCCGGGGCAATGCCGGATTTGGTGTACTGAGACACGTTGCCGTTCAGCTGTTTCAGGTAGTCGAAGGCCTGGTCTTCCCCCCACAGCTGGACGAAGGTTGCCAGCGCGGCATAGGCGGTGCCGGAGCTTTGCGGATCGGCGATCTGGATCTCGCCCTTGTATTCCGGCTTGGTCAGATCCTTCCAGCATTTGGGGACCGGCAGGTTTTTCTCTTTCAGGCGCTGGGTATTGACGCCAAAGCCTCAGATCCCGACGTAGACCGCCGAGGAGAGGTTGCCCTTCACCTTGGCCGGATCGCGGAATTTCTCCATGATCTGTTCCAGGTTTTTCGATTTATAGGGCTGGAGTAGCCCCATCTCACCGGCCTGGGACTGCGGATCGAGCGTGCCGCCGTACCAGACATCGGCCTGCGGGTTTTTCTTCTCGGCATCCACCTTCGCCAGCGTGCTGCCGGAGCCGTTGCGGATAAACGAGGTTTTAACATCGTACTTTTCACCGAACGCTTTGGTTTCGACTTCGCACATTTCGTTGGTGGCGCTGCAGTACACCACCAGACGGCCTTTGGCCTGTGCGGCACCGGTCAAGGTAGCCAGCGCGACCCCGGAAGCAATGAGGGTAGAGAGAAGCGTTGTTTTCATTATTCAGCCCTTTTTATGACGTTATGTGACTGCGAGAAGCGGTGATGCCCGCCATCAGCAAGGGCATCAGTAATAAACCCATCAGGACGGCAGCAATCGAGAGCAAACTGAACATCCCCGACCAGCCGTAGCGTTCAATCACCTGCGACAGCGGCCACCCGGCCAGCGAGGCGCCCAGATAGGCAAATACGCCGAGAAAGCCGGTAATCGAGCCTGCCGCCTGTTTATGTCCACACTCAACGGCGGCAAGGCCAATGAGCATCTGCGGACCGAAGACGAAAAATCCGACCGTAAAAAAGCACATCGCCAGCAGGGCATAGTGGTGAACCGGTGCCAGCCACAGCGCGGCGACAGACACCATCAGCCCCAGCGTGAACAGCAAAATCATCGGTGCACGCTGGCCGCTGAACAGCAGGTCTGACCCCCATCCGGCAAACAATGCGCCCAGTAAGCCGCCCACTTCGAACAGCATCACCGTGGCGTTGGCGCTGAGCAGGTTCACGCCGTGGCTTTCTGCCAGCCAGATGTTGCCCCAGTCGTTCAGGGCGATGCGGATGAGATACACCAGCACATACGACGCCCCGAGCAGCCAGATCATCGGGTTTTGCAGCATGGTGGTGCGCAACATCTGCCATAGCCCCATCGCCGGGCTTTGCTGCTGCTGGCGCAGCTCCAGCGGATCGCTCCGCCACTCCCCGACCGTGGGCAGACCCTCTTCCTGCGGTGTGCCCCGCAGCTGTGTGGTCAGCCACAGGCCGAGCACGATGCTGATGATCCCCGGTGTCAGCATCGCCGCCTGCCAGCCCCATCGGTGGGCGGCAACGGCGCAAATCAACGGAATAATCGCGCCACCGATATTGATGGAGGTATTCCAGCAGCCCCACCAGAAGCCGCGTTCGTTACGCGAATACCAGTGGGTCAGCAGCCTGGCGCAGGGCGGCCAGCCCCAGCCCTGAAAGAAGCCGTTCAGCGTCCAGATAAACAGCAGCAGCGGGAACGCATCGCTAAAGCTGAACAGCACATTCAGCACGCCCGTTGCCAGCAGCCCGATGCCCATAAAGGCGCGCTGTCCGTGGCTGTCGTGCCAGAGCCCGGCGGCGAATTTGGACAGCCCGTAGCTGAGATAAAACAGCGAGCCGATAAGCCCGATATCGCCCTTGCTGAGCCCCAAATCCAGCTGCAGCGCGGGTAAAACAGTGTTCAGACTTTTTCGCGTCAGGTAAAACGCGGCGTAGCCAATCACCATACAAAGGAGCAGCCTGGGGCGCAGCGCCCGGTAACGTTGTGAAACCTCTTCAGCAGACAGTGCGTGCATGGCGTTCTCCGTTTGAGATGACTGTAGGGAAGTGCGGCATAAATGGGATGAGACAAAGTCTGGAGTGACTAAGACTTTTTCCTGGTCAGCGCGGCGTTTGTTGCAAATTTGTGGGCAGGTTAACAATTACGCGCGTCCCGAGACGGGATTCCAGCGTCAGTTCGCCGCCGAGCGCCGAGACGCGTTCGCGCATGCCCTGAATGCCGAAGCCGGGCTGCTGCTGCGGGCTGATGCCGTTGCCGTTATCGTGCACCTCGAGGTAGAGCCGCGCGTGACGCTGGCAGAGCAGAATCGTGACTTCGCTGGCGTTGGCGTGTTTGCAGACGTTGTTGAGTAGCTCCTGGAGCAGGCGATACAGGGTAAAGACCAGCGTTTCGCTCTCCGGCGGCGTGGGAAGCCGGTAATCAAAACGGCAGCGGATCCCGCGTTCAGCAAAGGCGAACTCGTTGACCAGATGGTGCAGGGCCTCCTGGAGCGACAGCTCGTCCAGCACGGGTGGGCGGAGCTGGCGCAACAGCTGGCGCGTGGAGTGGTGAATACGCCGCGCGAGATCGTTGATCTGTCCGGCGGCCTCAATGGCGAGCGGCGTATCGCTCGCCCGCTTCACCAGCTGAGACTGGATCTGGATAGCGGTGATGTTCTGGCCGATTTCGTCGTGAAGCTCGCGCGCCAGTTGCTTGCGGGTGTCCTCTTCGGAATGGATCAGCTTTTCCGCCAGCGCCCGTCTGGCCTGAAGTTCATTCTCAAGCCGGTGGCGATAGCGTTCGAGGTTCATCGCCAGATGCTGCTGGCGGCTGATGGCGATCCCCAGGCCAATCCCCAGCAGCGACTGGGTAGAGAGAAAAATTTCCAGTTCGAGAAGGTCGCTAAACCCGACGCCCACCTGGCGGGCAATGGTGATCATCATGCTGCCGAGCAGCCCGGAAAGGACACCGCCCTGCCAGCCGAATTTCCACGCCATCACCACGTTGGGCAGGAACACGACAATCAGCAGCAGTCGCTCCAGCGCCGGGGAGAGCACCATCTGCGTGCCGATGCCGATAATGAAAAACAGGCTGCACCAGATAATCAGCGAGGTGCGCAGCGGCGGATTGCTGGTGTCCAGCCCCAGCAGATGGTAACGATGCTGCTGGCGTAAAAATTCGAAGACCAGATAGACGAACGGCGTAAGCAGTACGCCACCGGTAAAGGAGCCGAGCAAAAGCAGCGTGGCCGGGCTGTCCAGAAAGGGCGACAGGAGCAAGGTTTGCAGCAGGGCATTCACCGTCACCGCCGCAATCAGCGTCGACAGCCGCTGCCAGTAGAGCGGGAAGCGGTGCCAGTACCGCTGCGCCAGCCAGGCGCTGACGATGCCGATAAGCGGCACGGCCAGCATCAGATAACGCGTGAGGAGCTGCTCACCGTGCAGCCACAGAATGGCGGCAAGGGGGGGAAGAATTAATGCAGGCCAGTAGCGGCGTGAAAGTAAAATCATCAGCGCCAGCCACACCCCCTGCGGCAGAAACAGCACCGCCTGCTGGCCGTTGTGGGTAAGGTAGAAGCTCAGCGTCCACAGCATCAGCCAGCCGGTTCCCCAGGCCAGCATAATGAACAGGGACAGGATCAGATGCCGGACAGCGCGCTGCATCAGTGGCCCGTGAGCAGTTGGTTATCCAGCGCGAAGTGCACCAGGTCGATGGTGCTGCTGCACTGAAGCTTGCCCAGCACGTTGGCACGATGGACATGAACGGTTTTATGGCTCAGCGAAAGCGTATAGGCTATCTCCTTCACGCTTTCGCCTTTCACCAGCAGCTCAAACACTTCGCGCTCGCGCGGAGTGAGCGCCTCAAGCACTTTTGGCATCGGCTCGCCGCCGCGCAGCGCTTTTACCGCATCGGCGCACAGGTAATGCCCGCCCATGCCGACGGCGCGCACGGCCTGCACCAGCTCCTCCGGGCCGCAGCGCTTGGTCAGATAGCCGCTAGCACCCGCGTCGAGGGCACTTTGCACAAAGGCCGGTGTGTCGTAGATGCTCAGGATGATGGCGCGAAACGTCGGCCGCTGCTGGCGCAGGCGCTTGAGCAGGCTAAGACCGTTTTCGTCCGGCATCGCGACGTCCATCACCGCCACGTCGATATCGTTGCGCGACAGGGCGGGCCACGCCTCCGCCGCGCTGCTAAACTGGCCCTCAACGATCACATCCTCTTCCAGATTTAACAGCTGGGCGAAACCGGAACGCACCACCACGTGATCGTCCACCAGCACCACTTTAATCATCTCGACACCTTTTGCTCATTCGTTGACCTATGATGCCCGTTGCCGGCGGGCTGGCAATCCTGCGGCTGCGGTTATGTAACCGATGTAACAAAATTGCAATAAAGCCACAGCCCACTTTTTAACTATCCTTTGCCGGTTTTTTTCTAAAAACGATTCGGAATGAGCGATACCTTTTTATTCCTTTATCAAAATTCCCGCGCCGGAAATACTGCCCTCATAACAACAAGGGGAGCAGGCACTATGGCAATTTCATCGCGAATCACATTACTCGGCGCACTGGCGCTGTGGGCTTTTCAGGCGCAGGCGGTAGACGTCACCGTTGCGTATCAGACCTCTGCGGAACCGGCGAAAGTCGCGCAGGCGGACAACACCTTTGCCAAAGAGAGCGGCGCGAAAGTCGACTGGCGCAAGTTCGACAGCGGGGCATCCGTCGTGCGTGCGTTAGCCTCCGGCGACGTGCAGATCGGCAATATTGGATCCAGCCCGCTGGCGGTGGCGGCCAGCCAGCAGGCGCCGATTGAGGCGTTCCTGCTCGCCTCACAGCTCGGGAACTCTGAAGCGCTGGTGGTGAAGAAAAATATCACCAAACCGGAAGATCTGATCGGCAAACGCATCGCCGTGCCGTTCATTTCAACTACGCACTACAGCCTGCCGGCGGCGCTGAAACACTGGGGCATCAAGCCGGGTCAGGTACAAATTCTCAACCTGCAGCCGCCGGCGATTATCGCCGCCTGGCAGCGCGGCGACATTGACGGTGCCTACGTCTGGGCCCCGGCGGTGAACGAGCTGGAAAAAGACGGCACCGTGCTGACCGACTCTGAAAAAGTGGGCCAGTGGGGCGCGCCAACCCTCGACGTGTGGGTCGTGCGCAAAGACTTTGCCGAGAAACATCCTGAGGTGGTGAAAGCCTTTGCGAAAAGCGCGATTGACGCCCAGCAGCCGTACATCAGTAACCCGGATGAATGGCTGAAGCAGCCCGCCAACCTGGAAAAACTCTCCCGCCTGAGCGGCGTGCCGGAAGCGGACGTGCCGGGACTGGTGAAAGGCAATACCTATCTGACCCCCGCGCAGCAGGTGCAGCAGCTGACCGGGCCGGTGAACAAAGCGATTGTGGATACCGCCACCTTCCTGAAAGAGCAGGGCAAAGTGCCTGCGGCGGCAGCGGATTACAGCCAGTACGTGACCGATCGCTTTGTGAAATAAGGAGTCCGCCATGCTGAATATTACGAACCTGTATGCCGATTACGGTGGTAAACCCGCGCTGGAGGACATCAACCTGACGCTGGACAGCGGTGAGCTGCTGGTGGTGCTGGGCCCGTCAGGGTGCGGAAAAACCACGCTGCTGAATCTGATCGCCGGGTTTGTCCCTTATCAGCATGGCACCATTCAACTGGAAGGCAAAAAGGTGGAAGGCCCGGGCGCCGAGCGCGGCGTGGTCTTCCAGAATGAAGGGCTGCTCCCCTGGCGCAACGTGCAGGAAAATGTGGCGTTTGGGCTGCAGCTGGCGGGTGTTAATCGTGAACAGCGGCTGGAAACGGCGCGGGCGATGCTGAAAAAAGTGGGGCTGGAAGGGGCGGAAAAACGCTTTATCTGGCAGCTTTCCGGTGGTCAGCGGCAGCGCGTAGGTATTGCCCGCGCGCTGGCCGCAAATCCGCAGCTGTTGCTGCTGGACGAGCCGTTCGGGGCGCTGGATGCCTTCACCCGCGAGCAGATGCAAACCCTGCTGCTGCGCCTGTGGCATGAGACGGGCAAGCAGGTGCTGTTGATTACCCACGATATCGAAGAGGCGGTGTTTATGGCGACCGAGCTGGCGCTGCTCTCGCCGGGGCCGGGCCGCGTGCTGGAGCGTTTGCCGCTGGATTTCGCCCGCCGCTACGTCGCGGGAGAACCCGTGCGCAGCATCAAATCCGATCCGCTGTTTATCGAACAGCGTGAATACGTCTTAAGCCGCGTGTTTGAACAACGGGAGGCTTTTTCATGAGTATCGTCTTCAGTGAAAAAACGCGCCGCACGCGTCTGGCGCTGCGCTGGCCTTTCTCGCGCCAAATCACCTTGAGCGTCGGTACGCTGCTGGTCTTACTGGCGGTGTGGTGGGCGGTTGCTGCCCAGCAGTGGGTTAGCCCGCTGTTTCTGCCGCCGCCGGGACAGGTGCTGGCCAAACTCATTACCATCGCCGGGCCGCAGGGCTTTATGGATGCCACGCTCTGGCAGCACTTAGGTGCAAGTCTGGCGCGTATTCTGGTGGCGCTGCTGGCGGCGGTAATTATCGGGATTCCGGTCGGGATCGCGATGGGCTTAAGCCCGACGGTGCGCGGCATCCTCGACCCGCTGATTGAGCTTTACCGTCCGGTGCCGCCGCTGGCCTATCTGCCGCTGATGGTTATCTGGTTCGGCATCGGTGAAACGTCAAAAATCCTGCTGATTTATCTGGCAATTTTCGCCCCGGTTGCCATGTCGGCGCTGGCGGGCGTGAAGAGCGCCCAGCAGGTGCGGATCCGCGCGGCGCAGTCGCTGGGAGCCAGCCGCACGCAGGTGCTGCTGTTCGTGATTTTACCGGGCGCACTGCCGGAGATTTTAACCGGGCTGCGCATCGGCCTCGGCGTGGGCTGGTCCACGCTGGTGGCGGCTGAGCTGATTGCCGCCACGCGCGGCCTTGGGTTTATGGTGCAGTCGGCGGGAGAGTTCCTGGCGACTGACGTGGTACTGGCAGGGATCGCGGTGATCGCCGCGATCGCCTTTGGATTAGAACTGGGGCTGCGCGCGTTACAGCGCCGCCTGACGCCCTGGCATGGAGAAATACAATGAGTGAACGTCTGACCATTACCCCGCTGGGGCCGTACATTGGCGCGCAGGTGTCGGGCCTGGATGTGACCCGTCCGCTGAGCGATAACCAGTTCGAGCAGCTGTACCACGCGGTACTGCGTCATCAGGTGGTGTTCCTGCGCGAACAGGCGATCACCCCGCAGCAGCAGCGCGCGCTGGCGCTGCGTTTTGGCGACCTGCATATCCACCCGGTCTATCCGCATGCGGAAGGCGTGGAGGAGATTATCGTTCTGGACACCCACAACGATAACCCGCCGGATAACGACAACTGGCACACCGACGTGACCTTTATCGAGACGCCGCCGGCCGGGGCGATTCTGGCGGCGAAGCTGCTGCCGGAGACGGGCGGGGATACGCTGTGGGCCAGCGGCATTGCGGCCTTTGAGGCGCTCTCCGCGCCGTTCCGGACGCTGCTGAGCGGGCTGCGCGCAGAGCACGACTTCAAAAAATCGTTCCAGGAGTACAAGTACCGTAAAACGGAAGAGGAACATCAGCGCTGGCAGGAGGCGGTAGCGAAGCATCCTCCGCTGCTGCACCCGGTGGTGCGCACCCATCCGGTCACGGGCAAGCAGGCGCTGTTCGTGAACGAAGGGTTCACAACGCGCATCGTGGACGTATCCGAGAAAGAGAGTGAGGCGCTGCTGGGGTTCCTCTTCGCGCATATCACCAAGCCGGAGTTTCAGGTGCGCTGGCGCTGGCAGGAGAACGACCTGGCGATCTGGGATAACCGGGTAACGCAGCACTATGCCAATGCGGACTATCTTCCGCAGCGCAGGATTATGCAGCGGGCGACGATTTTGGGGGATAAGCCGTTTTACCGTCCTTGAACCGTCGCACCCGTAGGCCGGG
>NZ_GL890775.1:110843-164820 GCF_000211415.1 Enterobacter mori LMG 25706
ACTACAAAAACCGCACATTTAAAGGTGCGCCTCAATATACCGCTGATAGCGGTTCGCCTTCAGGTAACACAAATCCACCAGCACCAGCCCGTCGACGCAGTTGTTGAACGCCGGGTCGCTGCCGAAATCAATAAACTGTACGCCGCCGGGTTCACAGAGTTCGGAATATTGTTTGTAGAGCGGCGGAATGCCACAGCCCAGATTGCCGAGCAGGGATTTCAGCTTCGTCAGATCGTCCACGTAATCCACGCCGCCAAACTGCGCAAGCACGTCCGGCAGCGAGGCGGGATACGGCTGACGTGAGGCGGCTAGCGGATGCGTCGCCGGGAACCACAGGCGGTAAAATGCCACCAGCAGATCCCGCGCGGCAGGCGGTAAGCCGCCGGAGATGGAGACCGGGCCAAACAGGTAGCGGTAGTGCGGGTAACGCGCCAGATAAGCCCCAATCCCGGACCATAAATAATCCAGGCCGCGGCGTCCCCAGTAGCGCGGCTGAATGAAGCTGCGCCCCAGTTCAATACCGTGTTCCAGCACGTCCTGCATTTTGTCGTCGTAGTGGAACAGGCTATAGCTGTACAACCCTTCCAGACCGCGACGTTCAACCTGCTTTGCGGTCGGCATAAAGCGATATGCGCCGACGATCTCCAGATCCTCTTCATCCCAGAGGATCAGGTGTAGATAATCGTCATCATAGCTGTCCGTGTCCCGGCGTTTGCCGCTCCCTTCCTCCACGGCGCGAAAGGCAATCTCGCGCAGGCGGCCTAGTTCGCGCAGCAGAGGAGCCTCTTCTTGCCCGTTGCGCTGCCACAGATAGATGGTTTTGCCGTCGCTGGTTTTCCCCAGGCACTCGGCCTGCGCCAGTTCACGCCTCAGCGTAGCCCGGTCTTCAGGACGGGCAATGGCGCACTGGGTTTTAAAGACGCCAGGCACTCCCTTGCCAAGACGCATCACGTGCTGACGACACTGCTCGGCCATCTCACGCGACGAAAGGGTGGCGCTATGCCAGTGATGCCACGCAATCTGCTGGCCGATTTTAATCGGCAGCTGGCCATGGCGTCGGCGGAACATCTGCTGCATCAGCAGCAGCAAGGACAGCGTCGGCGACACCAGCGTGCTGGCATAAAAGAGCAGGCTGTTATGCGCCTGAATATGCACCGGCAGCAGCGGCGCACGCAGCTTGCTGGCGAGTTTGATAAAGCCTGAGTGCCATTTTTTATCGCGGACGCCTTTTCGCGTCGGACGGGAAACTTCTCCCGCCGGGAAGAAGATCAGCACGCCCGCGTTTTGCAGATGCTGTTCCATCTGAACCAGGGATGTTTTCGCCGTCCTGCCGCCCATATTGTCCACCGGAATAAACAGCGAACTGAGGGGCTCAAGGTGAGTCAGCATCCGGTTGGTCACGACTTTAACGTCGCGTCGCACGCGGGAGACGGCGTACATCAGCGCCAGCCCGTCCAGCGTACCCGTCGGGTGGTTGGCAATAATGACCAGCGGGCCATGTTCGGGGATTTGTTCGAGATCGCGGGCGGAAACGGTGCAGAGAATATCAAGGTGTTCCAGAACTTGCTCCACCATATCCAGCCCTTTCAGGTGGCGGTGGGCTGCGGCAAATTGCTGAAATTCGTCTTCGTAAAACAGTCTTTTTAACAGACTTTTTTGCCAGGGGGCAGGCCTCGCCTGAGGCCAAAGATCGTCGAGAACGCTATCGAGGCTAAACATGGTTACTCCTCCTGCCGTCTTGCGAAGACAGTAGAAGGAGCAGATGTCGGTTGTATTGCAGTTTGGTGAAGATTAGCGGAGGATTTTCTTCTCAGCCAGATCCAGCGCGAAGTAGCTGAAGATCAGGTCCGCACCAGCGCGTTTGATCGCGCCCAGGCTTTCGAGGACCACTTTCTCTTCGTCAATCGCCCCTGCCCGCGCGGCGAATTTGATCATCGCGTACTCGCCACTGACCTGGTAAGCGCCCAGCGGCAGCTCGGTGCGCTCGCGGATGTCGCGCAGGATGTCGAGGTACGCGCCCGCTGGTTTCACCATCAGGCAGTCTGCGCCCTGGGCTTCATCCAGCAGGGATTCACGAATCGCCTCGCGGCGGTTCAGCGGGTTCATCTGATAGGTTTTACGATCGCCCTTCAGCGCCGTACCCGCCGCTTCACGGAACGGACCGTAGAAGGAGGAGGCAAATTTAGTGGAGTAGGACATGATGGCGGTATCGGTAAAGCCCGCCGCGTCCAGCGCCTGACGAATCGCCTGAACCTGTCCGTCCATTGCCGCAGATGGGGCGATGAAGTCCGCACCTGCAGCGGCAGCGACGACCGCCTGCTTGCCGAGGTTCAGCAAGGTGGCATCGTTGTCCACGCCGTGATCGCACAGCACGCCACAGTGGCCGTGAGACGTGTATTCGCAGAAGCAGGTGTCGGACATTACCACCATTTCCGGCACGGTCTCTTTGCAGATGCGGGACATGCGGGCGACGAGGCCATCTTCTTTCCATGCATCGCTGCCGGTGGCGTCGGTATGGTGAGAGATGCCGAAGGTCATCACCGAGCGGATCCCCGCGTTGGCGATGCGTTCAATCTCACGCGCCAGATGTTTTTCCGGAATGCGCATCACGCCCGGCATCGCCTCGATGGCTTTGTAGTCATCGATCTCTTCTTCGACAAAAATCGGCAACACCAGATCGTTTAAGGTCAGGGTTGTCTCTTCAAACATAGCGCGCAGTGCAGGTGACTTGCGCAGGCGGCGGGGACGTGCAATTAAATCGGTCATGGTATGCCTGATGTTTGTGGAACAAAGAAGACCAGTGTACATGAAAGTGAAGAGGGGTGTTTTACGAAATTGGGCATTTTGATGTTGCGAAATGCGCCAAAACAAGCCGCATAAAATGTCGATATTATAGAAAGAATGATGGCTTTTTAGGTGGCGTGAAATATTGGCGGAAGTTTTGAATTGAATGGAAGGTATAATTATAAATCATCTATTGTTTTTTATTATATTGGCTGGGTCAATAAAATAGAATTGTAATTTGCTGATTTTATAATATTTATTCAGGGTGATTCTTATTGTTTCGTTTTTTAGACGTGAGTTGTCTGGATACGGACTTAATTGAATCATTCATTGAACCTTTTAGAAATGAAACTGCATAATCCCCTCCGCAATTAAACATTGCAAAATGATTTGACGGACAAACTTGCTTACGTCCCTGAGGAGGGATGACCCAATGCAAACATGGAAAAAGAAACTGGTTGTATCTCAACTTGCATTAGCCTGCACCCTGGCTATCGCTTCTCAGGCTAATGCGAAGGATATTTCCGGCACGACGTATAATACGTTTGGATATGATAATACCGCCTCTACCCCCTGGTATTATGGTTATGCAGACTGGGATTACTCGGATGCCACCCATGATGGTGATATTTATCCGGTGATTAACAAGTCCACGGTAAACGGTGTTATTTCAACATACTATCTGGATGATGGCGTTAATGGCCGGGCGAATGCGTTAAGTATTTCCAACAGCACCATCAACGGCATGATCACGTCTGAGTGTATGACCACGACGTGTGCCGATGGCACGGAGACGGATGGTACTGCACATACGCAATATGACCGTTTCAGCCTGACGGTAGATAACAGCACCATCAATGACACCTACGAGCATTATGCTTATGACGTTGTGAATGGTGACACCACCGAAACCCATTATCTGGACACCTACGGTCTGGGTAACGCCATTACGCTGGATGTAGAGTCTGATATCGTTATTCAGAATAACTCCCACGTAGCCGGTATCACGCTGACGCAGGGTTATCAGGAACTGGATAATACCCCGTATGACGGTGTGGAAGGCGTTGCCAATAGTAGCAACATCTTTACCGATACCCTGGTGGTGAAAGACTCCGTGCTGACCTCCGGCGCATACAGCGATCTGGGCACCAGCGGTTTCTATGGTCAAACGGCCAAGCCGAGCGACTACGGTGAAACCAACGCGATGGCGGCGGATGACGCAGCGCTGATCGTGGCTGCCAGCGCGTCTGACAACGCGATGCAGACGACAGCGACGTTCGATCACTCCACCGTTACAGGTGACATCCTGTTCTCCAGTACCTTCGATAACAACTTCTACGAGAATGGCGACCCGGCAACCGATACCACCGATGACGGTGTGTATAACCCAACCACCAACGGCTGGGATGGCACCGATACACTGGATGTCACTCTGACTAACGGCAGTAAGTGGGTGGGTGCAGCGCAGTCCAGCGTCGAAGCCATCGGCACCGCGCAAATGTACGGTCAGGGCTATAGCGATGTCGACTGGCGTACGCTCTCGCCAAACAGCATCTGGCCTGATTCTACCTTCGACACCAACGGTCACGTTGCGGGTGAAGAGGTTTATCAGAGCGGTCTGTTCAACGTGGCGCTGGATAACGGTTCCGAGTGGGATACCCGTAAAGTCTCCAACATTGACGCGCTGACGGTGAATAATCAGTCGCAGGTCAATGTTGAAAACTCTGGCCTGCTGGCGGACACCATCACGCTGACCAATGCTTCAACGCTGAATATCGGCGACAGCGGCGCCGTCGCGACCGACAGCCTGTACCTGGACAGCTACAGCCGCGCAGCGCTGACTGAAGAGACCGCTGAGCTGTATGCCAACACCATTACCGTAGACAACGGTGCCGAGCTGGCGCTGGGTATGGGTCAGGTTGATACGCACAACATGGTGCTGACCGACGGCGGCGTGCTGAACGTGGCCAGCCGCGATTACGTGCTGAACAGCGATCTGAACAACGCGCGCTATATCACCAACGATAAGTACAATGCCGATTACGACTACGGCGTTGTGGCGATTAATTCTGATGGCCATCTGTCAGTGAACGGTGACGTTGCACGTAACTACAAAGTGCGCATCGATGATGCGACCGGTGCCGGTTCCGTTGCCGATTACAAAAATAAAGAGATCGTCCGCATCTATGACAATAACGCGGATACCACAGCCAGCTTTACTGCCGCGAACAAAGCCGATTTAGGTGCCTACACCTATCAGGCGCAGCAGAAAGGTGACACCGTTGTTCTGCAGCAGAAAGAGCTGACCGACTATGCCAACATGGCGCTGAGCATCCCGTCTGCTAACAGCAACATCTGGAACCTGCAGCAGGATCCCGTCGGCACGCGTCTGACCAACAGCCGCCACGGCCTGGCGGATAACGGCGGAGCGTGGGTGAGCTACTTCGGTGGTAACTTCGACGCTGATAATGGCAACGTTAGCTACGATCAGGACGTGAGCGGCATTATGGTTGGTCTGGATACCCAGATTGACGGTAACAATGCGAAATGGATCGTCGGTGGTGCTGCAGGCTTCGCGAAGGGCGATATCAGCGATCGTACCGGTCAGGTTGATCAGGACAGTCAGACTGCGATGGTCTACGCATCTGCGAAATTTGCGAACGATGTGTTCCTCGACAGCTCCCTGAGCTACACCCGCTTTAACAACGAGCTCTCGGCCACCATGAGCAACGGTCAGTACGTTGACGGTGACACCACGACCGATGCGGTCGGCTTTGGGATGAAACTGGGCTACGACTGGAAACCAAACCTGTCTGGCTACATCACGCCTTACGCGGCGGTATCCGGCCTGTTCCAGTCCGGGGATGATTACCGGCTGAGCAACGACATGCGAATTGATGGGCAGTCATACGACAGCCTGCGTTATGAGCTTGGCGTAGATGTGGGTTATACCTTCAATTACGGCGGAGAGCAGGCGTTGACGCCTTACTTCAAGCTGGCTTACGTGTATGACGATGCCGACAACAATGCTGATGTGAACGACGACAGCATCGACAACGGTGTTGAAGGTTCTGCGGTTCGTGTGGGTCTGGGCACGCAGTTCAGCTTCACGAAGAACTTCAGCGCATATACTGATGCAACTTATCTCGGTGGCGGCGACGTTGACCAGAACTGGGGTGCAAATCTGGGTGTGAAATATACCTGGTAAAATATAAAAAGCGGGGGAATATTTCCCCCGCTTTTTTATATAACAATTAAAAATAATCGAGAACCGACAGATACAGATGACTTGAGGTCTGCATGAATGTTAATGCGAAGCCACTTTCTGAATTAAGCCGGATCGTACAGTGCCTGGAAGTCGCCAGCACCCCTTTTAAGACCGCGCCACAGAAATTAATTTCAACCGCTAATAATGAGGATGATGTTCCATACACATTTGTAATACAAACCGGCGTCGTTGCCATCCACAGAAAGTCAGATGAACTTCTCGTGGGAATTGCAAAGGCACCCTATATCTATGGTTTAAGCGCGTGGGTAAATAATAGCCATCAGGAATATGTGATGATGGCGCATTCACATTGCTCAGGTTTTTATTTACCGGCCTCTTCACTGTACCAACGGCTTCAGCAAGCCTCACTCTGGCAAGACGCCTTTTGTTGGCTGTCGTGGATCAACCATCATCTGGGTAAACGTGACATGCAACTGGTGGGGAATAACTCTTACAGCCAGATCCGGGCCATGCTCATTAATATGGCCGAGTGGGATGAAACGCTGCGCTCAAAAATTGGCGTTATGAATCATATTCAGCGTAGCACAGGGATCTCACGCTCTGTGGTCGCGGAAGTACTGGCAGCGCTGCGGCAGGGTAATTATATTACGATGAGCCGGGGCAAACTGGTTAGCATCAACCGTCTGCCCGCGGACTATTAGGTCAGTTAGACGCCGTCAGCACCTGCGCTTTATTCGCGCTCAGCTCAGCAACCAGATTATTGATGCCATCGCTCATGTTAACGAAGCGCGTGTTTGGCGAGCGGGTGACGACCACAAACGCCCCTACGGTTGGACTGCGGGATCATCGCCATATAGGTGATGAATCCGCCACCGCCGCCGGTTTTCTGAATAATGCCCGGGCGGCCGTCTTTCGGCGCCATGTACACCCAGCCCAAACCGAGGGCGTCGGCTTTACCCGGTACGTCCATACCGATAACGCGGGTCAGTTGGGTACGCTGATAAATCAGCGTTTGCATGCGGTCGGCCTGGTGGGTGCGAGAGTAGAAATCCGAAGAGAGGAACTGCTGCATCCAGCGCATCATGTCGCCAGGCGTTGAATACACACCACCGCTGCCGATCGCCGCCAGGGTGTTATTACACGGGCTGGCACCTTTTTCAGCGACCATCAGGCGACGGCACTGGTCAGGGGAGGGGGTAAAGGTGGTGTCCTTCATCCCCAACGGACGGGTAATCTGCTCTTCAAACAGCTGAGGATAGGGTTTACCCGAAGCGGTCGATAACGCATCGGCCAGCAGATCAAACGCGAGGTTTGAATAGGCGGCCTGCGAACCCGGCGTGGTTTTCAGCGTCGCGGTGCTCAGGTAATTCCAGCGCTGTTCGCGCGTCGGCCAGACAAAGACGGGACGATGTGCCGCGCCGCCAGGTTGTTCTCGCGGCAGGGCACTGGTGTGGGTCGCCAGGTTGACCAGTCTGATGGGGGCACCCTGATAAGTCGGGACGCGAGCGCCTGGCGGTGCGTATTTGCTGAGCGGGTCGTCGCGTTTAACCACGCCCTGGTCGAGAAGCTTCACCAGCATTTCGCTGGTCATCAGCTTGGTGATGGAGGCAATACGGATCACCGAATCCAGCTGCGGGTGAATGTTATTCCCCGGGCGCGTTTCACCAAAGCTGCGAAACACGCGCTGGTTACCGTCAATGACCACCAGCGCCATTCCCGTCCCGCCGCTACCGTAATAGATCAGGTTCGCGTAGCGATCGGCGATATCAGAGGCTAAAACCGGGGCCGTCAGCGGCTGCGCTGCCTGGGCGGTGGAAAAGCTCACCGCACATAGCGCGGCGAAAGAGAGCAGACAACGTTCCAACGAAAAGCATCCATCAAGTAAATAAGGAAAGTTAGGGGTATTTATACTACTAATCGGTAAGCTGCAAAGGCCCGAATTGCATAACGATAGCGAGAAAAACGTAACCATGGGTAAATATGAACAATTTACTTGCGGCCTGGATCCCATTTTGTGACATCGGGCTTATGATAGGCACCAGTGCGACTCAATCTTGCGGAGAACGGTATGTCTGATAAGCGTGTGGTTATGGTGGTTGATATGCAGAACGGGGTATTCGAGACGCCGCGTCATCAGCGCGAGAAATGTGTCTCTCTGATCAACCAGCTTACGCAGGCAGCCGATAGGGTGGTTTTTATACAGCATACTGAAGCCGGGGGCCTGGAAGAGGGAAGTGAAGGGTTTGCGTTGCTTCCTGAGCTAAATCAGCCAGCAGGTGCGTTGTACGTCACCAAAACCGCCTGTGATGCCTTCTATAACACCGCGCTTGAGACGCTGCTGCGTGAACAGGGCATTCGCGAGTTTGTCATTTGCGGCTGTGCCACCGATTACTGTGTCGATGCCACCCTCAAAAACGGCGTCAGCCGGGGCTACCACATCACGGTTGCTGAAGATGCCCACACCACGGCCAATCGCCCGGCGGCGGAAGCCCAGGTTCTGATTGCGCACTACAACGATGTCTGGCGTAACTTCATCGCCCCTGCCAATCCACCTTCGGTGAAACGCACCGAAACAATTCTCGAAAACTGGAAAGCGAACTAATAATAAACCCACGGGTCTGACCTTTTTGCCTGCGCCGCTGGCGGGTTCAGGTCAGATTTTCGTGTGGCGATGTGTTGAGCACAGCAACAGCCAGAACAACAAAAAGGAAGCACAATGTTTAAGTCTTTTTTCCCAAAGCCGGGGCCTTTTTTCCTGTCGGCATTTATTTGGGCACTGATTGCTGTCATTTTCTGGCAGGCGGGCGGTGGCGCATGGCTGACGCGTATCACGGGGGCAACGGGTGAGGTGCCAATTAGCGCCGCGCGCTTCTGGTCGCTCAGCTACCTGCTGTTTTACGCCTACTACACGGTCTGCGTAGGGCTGTTTGCGGTTTTCTGGTTTATCTACTCTCCACACCGCTGGCAATACTGGTCGATTCTGGGCACCTCGCTGATCATCTTTGTGACCTGGTTCCTGGTCGAAGTCGGCGTGGCGGTGAACGCCTGGTATGCCCCCTTCTACGATCTGATCCAGACGGCGCTGAGTTCCCCGCATAAGGTGACGATTAACCAGTTCTACCATGAGGTGGGTATCTTCCTCGGCATCGCCCTGATTGCGGTCATCATTGGCGTGATGAACAATTCCTTCGTTAGCCACTATGTCTTCCGCTGGCGTACCGCCATGAACGAACACTATATGGCGCACTGGCAGCACCTGCGTCATATCGAAGGTGCCGCGCAGCGTGTGCAGGAAGACACCATGCGTTTTGCCTCTACGCTTGAAGACATGGGTGTCAGTTTTATCAACGCCATTATGACGCTGATCGCCTTCCTGCCGGTGCTGGTGACGCTTTCCGCACACGTGCCGGAGCTGCCGATTATTGGTCACCTGCCGTATGGTCTGGTTATCGCCGCGATTGTCTGGTCGTTGATGGGCACGGGGCTGCTGGCGGTGGTCGGCATCAAGCTGCCGGGTCTGGAATTTAAAAATCAGCGTGTTGAAGCGGCCTACCGTAAAGAGCTGGTTTACGGCGAAGATGATGCTAACCGCGCCTCGCCACCGACCGTTCGCGAGCTGTTTGGCGCCGTGCGTCGCAACTATTTCCGCCTCTATTTCCACTATATGTATTTCAACATTGCACGCATTCTGTATCTGCAGGTTGATAACGTTTTCGGTTTGTTCCTGCTGTTCCCGTCGATTGTTGCGGGTACGATTACGCTGGGCCTGATGACGCAGATCACCAACGTCTTTGGTCAGGTGCGCGGTTCGTTCCAGTATCTGATCAGCTCCTGGACCACGCTGGTGGAACTGATGTCCATCTACAAACGTTTACGCAGTTTCGAGCGCGAGCTGGACGATAAAGATCTGCAGGAAGTCACCAACACATTGAGCTAATACAGGGAGTTGCTATGTCTTTTGCCGTACCGCGTACGTTATCGCTGTCCTTACTTGCTGCCCTGGTACTGGCGGGGTGTGCCGAGAAAGGGGCCACGCCACTCAAAAAAGGGGAAAAGCCCGTGGACGTGGAGAGCGTTGTCCGGCAAAAAATGCCCTCCAGCGTGAAGGATCGCAATGCGTGGGCGGACGCGCTGGCAAAGACCTTTGAAAGCCAGAAAATTGCCCCTACCGAGGAGAATATCTGCTCGGTGCTGGCGGTGGCGCAGCAGGAATCAATGTACCAGTCAGACCCGGTCGTGCCGGGTCTGAACAAAATTGCCTGGAAAGAGATCGACCGCCGCGCGGAATCGATGCATATCCCGGTATTCCTGGTCCATACCGCGCTTAAAATCACCTCGCCAAACGGCAAAAGCTATAGCGATAGGCTGGATACGGTGAAAACTGAGAAACAGCTAAGCGCTATTTTTGATGACTTCATCAACATGGTGCCGATGGGGCAAAAACTGTTTGGCTCGCTTAACCCGGTACACACCGGCGGTCCGATGCAGGTCAGCATCGCGTTTGCAGAAAAACATACCGATGGTTATCCGTGGAAAATTGACGGAACGGTGCGTCAGGAGGTCTTCTCCCTGCGCGGCGGGCTCTGGTTTGGCACTTATCATCTTCTTAACTACCCGACGAATTACAGCGAGCCGCTGTACCGCTTTGCAGACTTTAACGCGGGCTGGTATGCCAGCAGGAACGCAGCGTTCCAGAATGCCGTGAGCCGGGCATCCGGGGTGAAGCTGGCGCTGGATGGCGATCTGATTGCCTACGGCAGCAGCGAAGCGGGTACGACCGAACGGGCAGTGCGCAAACTGGCGACAAAGCTGGATATGAGCAACAGTGATATTCGCCGTCAGCTGGAGAAGGGCGACAGTCTGGCGTTTGAGAAAACGGATTTGTATCAGCAGGTCTTTGCGCTGGCAGAGAAGAAAAGTGGAAAAGCGTTACCGAGGGCTATCCTGCCCGGTATTCAGCTCGAGAGCCCGAAGATCACGCGTAACCTGACTACTGCATGGTTTGCGAAACGCGTCGATGACCGCCGGGCTCGCTGTATGGGGCTTTAGAAACGACGGCGCAGGCGAAGCACTAAGGCAATGACGCCAAGAACCATGCACCCGACGAGGAAGGGGACCAGGCCAAACAGGGTGCTTACCCCGAAACCGATCTCAACGCGTGGGCGCCCGCTATCCTGAACCTGCATCAGGTGTTCATAAACGCCAGGCGCATGAACCAGCATGTTGAGAAGCTGTGAGCCTGCCCAGAAGCAGAACAGCACAAACAGGGCATAGGCGATATTACCCGCCGTGGAGGTTTTTGGTTGTTTGCCGCCAAAAATCGGTTTCGACAATGTAAAATCAGCCATAAAGACCTCCCGAAATGTCACTCTGTTTTATACGTTTCGTATAGGGTGAGTTTGACAGGTCATCGCATTTGTCAATATCAGAATCGTGGTAATTTACCCTCAGGAATGCTCCTGGATTGATGATTTCTGCATCACATCACAATTTGATCACTTAAGTTAAATTGCGTCGCGTTTCAGAATTTCCGCATTCGCCACAGACCCGGCCATAAAACTGTGAGAGGATGTCTTTTTATCCTGCCGGAGTTGTTATGAAGCTCACGTCCAAACTACGCCGTGACTGGCATTACTACGCCTTTGCTATTGGGCTGATCTTTATTCTTAACGGTGTTGTGGGGCTATTGGGGTTTGAGGCAAAAGGCTGGCAAACCTATGCCGTGGGGCTGGTCACCTGGGTCATCAGTTTCTGGCTGGCAGGGTTGATTATCCGCCGCCGCCCTGAAGAGACGACAGCGGAAGAGACGGAAACGGTGAAGAAAACCGATTAACCGTTTACGGAGCTTTTAAGGGCGCTGTCAGCGGCGTGACGCTCCAGCGCCAGTTCGATCAGGCGAGTGATGAGTTCCGGATAGCTCATTCCGCTGGCCTGCCACAGTTTCGGATACATGCTGATGTTGGTGAAGCCTGGCAGCGTGTTGATCTCGTTAATAACCACGTCGTTTTCCGGCGTCAGGAACACATCAACGCGAGCCATACCGCAGCAGCCCAGCGCCTGATAAGCTTCTACGGCGATCGCGCGGATCTTATCGTTGATGACCGGATCGATAACCGCAGGTACCACAACCTGCGCTCCTTTATCATCAATGTATTTGGTATCGTAAGAGTAGAAATCGCTGTTCAACACCACTTCACCGCAGGTGCTCGCTTGTGGGAAATCATTCCCCAGCACGGCGCACTCAATTTCGCGGCCTTTGATACCCTGTTCAACCACCACTTTGTGGTCAAACTCAAACGCCAGACGCACGGCGTCGGTAAATTGCGCTTCGGTGGTGACTTTGCTGACGCCAACGGAGGAGCCCTGATTCGCCGGTTTGACGAACAGCGGCAGGCCGAGCTGGCTGGAAATCTGCGCGAAATCGAATTTCTCGCGGTTGGCGCGGGTGAGCGTGACAAACGGCGCAATATTCAGCCCGGCATCGCGCAGCAAACGCTTGGTGACGTCTTTGTCCATACAGGCGGCGGAGCCCAGCACGTCGGAGCCGACAAACGGCAGGTTCGCCATGCGCAGCATCCCCTGCAAAGAGCCGTCTTCGCCCAGCGTGCCGTGCACGATAGGGAAAATAACGTCAATCTGAGCCAGCGCCTGCGCATTACCGGCGTTGATAAATTGCCCCTGAACCAGGCCTGGTACGGTCGCGACGCTGGTTTCTGAAGGATTAAGGGCGATGTGCGCCGGATCGTTAGCATTGATCAGGTACTGGCTGGCATCGTTAACATGCCACTGACCCTGTTTATCAATACCCAGCAGCACCACGTCGAAACGGCTTTTATCGATCGCATCGACAATATTTTTGGCCGATTGCAATGACACCTCGTGCTCTGCTGATTTTCCCCCAAAGACAATACCTACGCGCTGCTTTGCCATCTCACTCCCTTCCAGTCTGTCGAAAAGCCAATAACATACCACGATGCCCTGCGGGTTTCGCGGCCTTCTGCCATAATGTTTTGGGGTTATCATGGGGGGCGCGTGAAAGGAAAAAGTCTGCTAACCGTTTTCATTATTGTGGCTGCTGCAACGGCGGGTTACCGCTGGTTGCCGTCTCATTACAACCCTTTTACGCCGCTTACCCTTGACGATCCTCCCGGAAAAATCACCCAGTTTAAGCTTCGGCGCTTAACGCCGGAGGCCTGCGAAAGCCTGTTAACCGAAGCAAATCAAAGAGCGCTTATCCGCACGCAGCCGGTGGCTGACAGCGCGGGAACATGCCCGCTCAGTAACGTGGTGCGCGTGAGTAACTTCGGTCCGGTCAGCCTGAACAGCAGTTTTCTGGCCAGTTGCCCTCTGGCATTAAGCTCTGCACTGTTTGTCAGTCAGCAGGCCCGGCCGCTGACGAAAAGCTGGATGGGCAGCGAGCTTACGCGCATCGACCATCTGGGAAGCTATGCCTGTCGTAATATTTACGGCCGCCCGGATGCGCGTCGCAGTGAACATGCCACGGCAGAGGCGCTGGACATCAGCGCATTTCGGCTGGCAAACGGTGAGCGGATCACCATTCTGAGGGGCTGGTCATCGGCTAAAACTCAGCCGTGGCTTCAGGCTCTGCTGGCGGCGAGCTGTGGGTATTACGGTAACGGTCTGGGGCCAGAATATAACGCGGCCCACGCTAATCATTTCCATCTTGGGATGCGCGGCTTTGGCCTGTGTCGCTGAAGCATAATCTTTCGTCAGAAAGTGGATAATTTGTGACTTGTTTCACAAATATGATGACTGGGAAGATAAAACACCAAAGTCAGCAAGGCCGCATCTCTGGTGCGACGTCAACGCGCGTAACTTGCTAATCTGTCGGCGAATTCGCCTAAAAATGAAGACTATTTCTGTTATGGAATCCTGGAAAGTTAACCTCATCTCGGTCTGGTTCGGCTGTTTCTTTACCGGACTGGCCATTAGCCAGATTTTACCCTTTCTGCCGCTGTACGTGTCTCAGCTGGGGGTGACCTCCCATGAAGCCCTCTCTATGTGGTCAGGGTTGACGTTCAGCGTCACGTTTCTGGTTTCGGCCATCGTCTCGCCGATGTGGGGCAGCCTGGCGGACAGAAAAGGCCGCAAGCTGATGCTGCTGCGTGCATCCCTCGGTATGGCGATCGCCATTTTGCTTCAGGCCTTTGCCACCAACGTCTGGCAGCTGTTTATCCTGCGGGCAATCATGGGGCTGACTTCCGGGTATATTCCCAACGCGATGGCGCTGGTGGCCTCGCAGGTGCCGCGTGAACGTAGCGGCTGGGCGCTGAGTACGCTCTCTACCGCGCAGATTAGCGGGGTCATCGGCGGTCCGCTGCTGGGGGGCTTCCTCGCGGATCACGTGGGGCTGCGCGCGGTATTTTTCATCACCGCGATACTGCTGGTGATCAGTTTTCTGGTGACGCTTTTCCTGATCAAAGAAGGGGGCCGTCCCGTTGTCAGCAAATCAGAACGCCTGAGCGGCAGGGCGGTCTTTGCCTCGCTGCCTTATCCTGGCCTGATGATCAGCCTTTTTGTCACCACCATGGTGATCCAGCTGTGTAATGGTTCCGTCGGGCCTATTCTGGCGCTGTTTATCAAGTCGATGGAGCCAGACAGCAATAATATCGCCTTTCTCGCGGGGTTGATTGCGGCGGTGCCTGGCGTGTCGGCGCTGATCTCTGCGCCGCGGCTTGGCAAACTGGGCGACAGGATTGGCACGGCGCGCATCCTGATGGCCACGCTGATATTTGCGGTCATACTCTTTTTCGCTATGTCGTTCGTAACGACCCCGCTTCAGCTTGGCGTTCTACGCTTCTTGCTTGGTTTTGCCGATGGAGCCATGTTGCCCGCCGTGCAAACACTGCTGGTGAAATATTCCAGTGACCAGGTCACCGGGCGTATTTTTGGTTACAACCAGTCGTTTATGTATTTGGGCAACGTCGCCGGTCCGCTTATTGGTGCATCCGTTTCCGCGATGGCCGGTTTCCGTTGGGTATTTGCCGCGACGGCAGTGGTGGTGTTGATAAATATTATCCAGCTGGCTATTGCACTGCGTCGTCGCAGACAATTAGCGGAGGCAAAAGGAGCCCGTTAACCCTGGGGATGTATTATATATTTTTATGGCTGCCGCTTTTTTATATAACAAAAAGCGGCCTGTTGTTATAGAAAAACGTTTCGCTGCGGTGCGCGCTACGCTATTTTTGACGTAACGTCACTTTTGCATAAGATAATACTTTTCTCCTCTTTGCATAAATCATTGAGAGTGCTAATTTCAGGAAAAACCCATAAGGAAATAGCACCATGAAGAATCTCATTACTGAGTTGTTGGTTAAGCTTGCACAAAAGGAAGAAGAGTCGAAAGAATTGGTCGCCCAGGTTGAGGCGCTGGAAATAGTCGTCACCGCGCTACTCAGACATATGGCTTCCCAGGATCAACAGGCGTTAATTGACAGCATTGAAAGCGCGCTGGACAACGCCAAACCTGATTCACAGGTTCCACCTGAGGACGCCGAAATGCTCCATCAATACATAAAAAAGCTGTTAAGGCATCCGCGCAGCTAAACTGTCACAATGCGTGACGGGCTGTCATAGAAATGTCATGCCGGTTGCCTATAGTCGCTCTGTTTTTATTTTTATGTATTTGTACATGGAGAAAATAAAGTGAAACAGAGCGCGCTTTTTATCGCATTAATCCCACTGTTATTTGCCCCCGCTATTCACGCTGAAACCGCGAATATGAACGTCCTCGAACATCGTGCTGCGCAGGGAGATATCACCCAGCCCGGTGGTGCGCGCCGTCTCTCAGAGGATCAGACTGCCGCCATTCGAGCTTCTCTGAATGAAAATCCTGCTAAAAATATTATTCTGCTGATTGGCGACGGAATGGGGGATTCCGAAATTACGGCGGCGAGAAATTATGCCGAAGGGGCGGGCGGCTATTTTAAAGGCATCGATGCGCTGCCTCTGACGGGACAATATACCCATTACTCGCTGGATAAAAAAACCGGTAAACCGGATTACGTCACGGATTCAGCCGCGTCAGCAACGGCGTGGGCAACCGGTGTGAAAACCTATAACGGTGCGCTGGGCGTCGATATTCACGAGAAAGATCATCAAACCATTCTGGAAATGGCGAAAGCGGCGGGGCTGGCAACCGGCAACGTCTCTACCGCTGAGCTTCAGGATGCCACCCCGGCCGCGTTGATGTCGCACGTGACCTCGCGTAAATGCTATGGCCCGTCGGTGACCCGCGAAAAATGTCCGACCAATGCGCTGGAAAACGGCGGTAAAGGCTCGATTACAGAACAGATGCTGAACGCGCGCCCTGACGTGACGCTGGGCGGTGGGGCGAAAACCTTTGCCGAAACGGCGACGGCCGGTGAGTGGCAGGGTAAAACGCTGCGCGAGCAGGCGCAGGCGCGCGGCTATCAGCTGGTAAGCGATGCGGCTTCTCTGGCGGCGATTACCGAAGCAAACCAGGACAAACCGCTGCTGGGACTTTTCTCTGACGGCAACATGCCGGTGCGCTGGGAAGGGCCAAAAGCCTCTTACCACGGCAATATCGATAAGCCAGCGGTGACCTGTACGCCAAACCCGAAACGGAATGACAGCGTTCCTACGCTGGCGGCGATGACGGACCAAGCCATCTCTCTTCTGAGCAAGAGCGAAAAAGGCTTCTTCCTGCAGGTAGAAGGGGCGTCAATCGATAAGCAAGACCACGCGGCGAACCCGTGCGGGCAGATTGGCGAAACGGTGGATCTCGACGAAGCGGTGCAAAAAGCGCTCGAGTTTGCGAAGAAAGACGGTAACACGCTGGTGGTGGTCACCGCTGACCACGCGCATTCCAGCCAGATTATCCCTCCCGATACCAAAGCACCGGGTCTGACGCAGGCGCTGACGACCAAAGACGGTGCCGTAATGGTGATGAGCTATGGCAATTCTGAAGAAGAGTCTATGGAACATACCGGCACACAGCTGCGCATCGCGGCGTACGGCCCACATGCTGCGAACGTGGTGGGTTTGACTGACCAGACCGATCTGTTCTACACCATGAAGGCCGCGCTGGGGCTGAAATAAGTTCGTCACCCGGCGGAAATCGTGGCTGCCGGGTGGTATTTTCCCCGTCACGAACCAGACTTAGAGTGGAAATTCACATAAAGGATAGTGCAATGAAAACGACAATACTGGTTACCTTACTCTCAGGCGTGTTCTTAATGGCTTCTGCCAATGCGGAAGAAAAGACCTTAACGCCCCAACAGCAGCGTATGACAACCTGTAATCAACAGGCGACCTCGCAATCTCTGAAGGGCGATGCCCGTAAGACCTACATGAGCGACTGCCTTAAAAACGGTGCCTCGAAACCGGATGAAAAAAGCCTGACGCCGCAGCAGCAAAAAATGCGCGAGTGTAATGCGAAGGCAACCGAGCAGTCCCTGAAAGGGGATGACCGCAGTAAGTTCATGAGCGCCTGTCTGAAGAAAAAAGTGTAGTTCTAACGGGTGAGTTGCCGTCGCGGCTCACCCGAAATTTCATACTTTCCCCGAAATCCCCCTCTCTATAATTTGGGAAAATGTTTCAGAATATTCCCAAAAATGATGAATGATGAAATCTATTACAACAAAGAGAGCATTCAGGAAGAGTGGAATAAACATCTTTCTCAGGATGACTCACACCGCTCCGGGATACGATTCTGCCGGCGGATCCGGCTGGCGCGCGTGGTGGGGCTGGCAGCCATGTTTTTCCCGATTGCGGGTGTGCTGGTTACCCATTTTCTCCCAGGCGGCTGGTGGTTATTGTTGGTGGGGTGGGCCTTCGTCTGGCCACATCTCGCCTGGCAACTTGCCTGCCGCTCATCCCAACCGTTTTGCAGTGAAATCGTTAACCTGAAGGTAGATGCAATCATCGCCGGTGTCTGGATTGGCCTGATGGGCCTGAATGCACTGCCCACGGCGGCGCTGATCATGATGATCGGCATGAATATGATGGGATCGGGCGGTTTTCGGCTGTTTATTGCCGGTATTATCATTACCTTGTTTTCCGCTATGGTCACGCTGCAGCTGAACGGCAGCATGATTACGCTTTACTCTGAGCCGCTGGAGTGGTGGCTGACGCTACCGGTTCTGATACTGTACCCGATGCTGTTTGCCTGGGTCAGTCACCGGACGGCGGTTCGGCTGGCTGAGCATAAACGGCGGCTTGAGCTAATGAGCACGCGCGACGGGATGACGGGGGTGTTCAATCGCCGCCACTGGGAAACGCTTTTACGCAATGAATATGAGCAATGCCGTCGCAGCCATCAAACGGCGACAATATTGCTCATCGACATTGATCACTTTAAGAGCATTAACGATACATGGGGCCATGACGTCGGCGATGAAGCGATAGTGGCTATCACCCGCCAGCTGCAGTTGACGCTACGCTCGTGTGATTTTATTGGCCGTTTTGGTGGCGATGAATTTGCCGTGATTATGTCCGGTACGCCTGCGGAAAGTGCTATTGCCGCGATGTCCCGTGTACACGAACGTCTGGTCAACATGCCGCTACCCGGAGCACCTTCAGAAAGGATCCGTATTAGCGTCGGGGTTGCCCCCTGGGGACCGCAATTCGGACACTACCGCGAATGGTTAAAAGCAGCAGATGTTGCCCTCTATAAAGCGAAAAATGCCGGACGAGGTCGCACCGAAGTGGCAGCCTGACGCCCGGCTCTGTTTATCAGGATTTACTCAGCTTCTCTGATTTTTCCATGCATTTTGCCATCGCCTCGATGACGGCAGCACGGAATCCGCGCTCTTCCAGCACGCGCACGGCTTCAATCGTTGTGCCGCCCGGAGAGCAGACCATATCCTTCAGTTCACCCGGATGTTTACCCGTCTCCAGCACCATTTTGGCTGAGCCCATGACGGCCTGCGCGGCAAATTTATACGCCTGCGCGCGCGGCATACCGCCCAGCACCGCAGCATCCGCCATCGCTTCAATAAACATAAAGACATACGCGGGGGCCGAACCGCTTACGCCGACAACCGGATGGATCATCGCTTCAGAAATGACTTCTGCCTCACCGAAGCAGCGGAAAATGTTCAGGACATCCGCCACGTCTTCGGCGGTGACCAGCGCGTTAGGGGTGATAGATGTCATCCCGGCGTTCACCAGAGAAGGGGTATTTGGCATCGCGCGGACGATTTTACGGTCGTGACCGAGCGCGCGAGCCAGCTGGTCGAGCGTCACACCGGCGGCAATGGACACCACCAGCGTCTCTTTATTCAGACTGGAGGTGATATCCCTCCGCACTTTGATCATGATGTTCGGCTTCACGGCACCAAAGACGATATCCGCGACCTGGGCGACGTCCTGTGCGCTTTCGGCGGCGTTCATACCGTACTCATCATGCAACGCCGCGACTTTATCCGGTGATGGGGTATAGACCCAAATCTGTCCCGGCAGTACCTGCCCGCTGGCGATCAGGCCACCCAGGATGGCTTTGCCCATGTTACCGCAGCCGATAAACCCGATTTTCTTGTCCATCACGTCTCTCCGTTATTATGCGTTGTTATCTCTGATTGATAGGCTTATAGCTTAACAACGAAAAGCAGGCGACAATAGCCGTCAATGCGATACAAGGGTGACAATATGGCGATTTGGGTTGATGCGGATGCCTGTCCGAATGTGATTAAAGAGATTTTGTTCCGCGCCGCCGAGCGCGTGCAGATGCCATTAACGTTGGTGGCGAACCAGAATATCCGCGTGCCGCCTTCCCGGTTCATCCGCTCTTTGCGCGTACCGGCCGGGTTCGATGTGGCGGATAACGAGATTGTGCGTCTGTGCAGCGCCGAGGATTTAGTGATCACGGCGGATATCCCCCTGGCCGCAGAAGTGCTGGAGAAAGGGGCGGCAGCGCTGAACCCGCGTGGTGAACGTTATTCGCCGTCGACCATTCGCGAAAAGCTCACCATGCGCGATTTTATGGACACCATGCGCGCCAGCGGCGTGCAGACTGGCGGGCCTGATAGCCTGTCTCAGCGTGACCGTCAGCAGTTTGCTGCCGAGCTGGATAAATGGCTGCTGGAAGTGAAGCGCCGCACGGCGTAATGATAACCATTGTCAAAATGTGGTACAGTGTGGCCTCCACAGGGTTGTCATCCCGTACCGCTTTGCAGTAAAGTAAACGCAACATCTTCTGCAATCATTTCTTTACAGTCTTCAGCCTTCCGGCATCAAGGGGAAACACCTGGTTATGAACCCACCCATCTTTTTAGTTGGCCCTCGAGGCTGTGGGAAAACCACCGTTGGCCTGGAACTGGCGCGCGTGTGCCAGAGTCAATTTGTTGATACCGATCACTGGCTTCAGGAACATGCGGCTCAAACCATCGCAGAGATTGTCGAAAAAGAGGGCTGGGAGAGCTTTCGCGCGCGTGAAACCGCCGCGCTGGAAGCGGTAACGTCACCTGCAACTATCATTGCAACGGGTGGGGGCATTATCCTGGCGGAGTACAACCGGCAGTTTATGCGCGAAAAAGGGATTGTGATTTATCTCTGCGCGGCGGTCTCTACCCTTGTTGGACGTCTTGAAGCGTTTCCGGAAGAGGGGCAGCGTCCTGCGCTGACCGCGAAGCCGCTCAGCGAAGAAGTGAGTGAGGTGCTTGCGGAACGCGATGCGTTATACCGCGAGGCGGCACACCACGTTGTGGATGCCTCTGCTTCACCTGAAGAGGTTGTTATTCAGATTATTACCGCCCTTCGTTTGGCCTGCGCCAGCTAACTGCCGTCTATACTCATAGCTCAGACATAAAAAAAGGATGAGCTATGCCAACCAGACCTCCCTATCCGCGTGAAGCACGCATTGTTACCGTTGAAAAGGGTCATGCCGACCATACCGTGACCTGGTATCAGCTGCGTGCCGATCACCCCAAACCCGATTCGCTGATCAGCGAACATGAAACCGAACAAGAAGCGCTGGATGCGAAACGGCGTTACGAAGATCCCGATAAGTCCTGATTAAATTCCTAAACCACGCAAAACCGTGCCTGAATCACATTTTTAACGCATCGTGAATGTTAAGCACGGGTTAATATTTAGTTATTACAGGGTGATTCGGCATGGGCCTGGGATCTTTACATTTCGGTGCAGAGATCCCCTGCTACGCTTGGTGCTGTTTTGTTGAAAAAACGAACGGTGCAGCGTAGTGAGCCTGTACCTGTGTAACGGTTGTGGTAGTAATGGAAGGCGATCAAAATGAAGGCGACATTGGCGATCCTCACTATTGGTGTGGTCCCTGTAAGCGAAGTATTACCGCTCTTAACCGAGCATGTCTCTGAGCAACAGATCGCTCATCTTAGCCTGTTGGGTAAGATGAGTCGTGAAGAGGTCATGGAAGACTACGCGGTGGATGAAGGGGAAGATCCCCTCGCGACGTTATTAAGTGACGGTAAACTGGCGCATGTGTCACGCCAGAAAATCGAGCGCGCGCTTCAGGGTGTTATTGAAGTGCTCGATAATCAGGGTTATGACGTCATTTTATTAATGAGCACGGCACCGATAACAGGACTGGTTGCGCGTAATGCGATTTTGCTGGAACCGATGAGAATTATTCCGCCGCTGGTGGCCTCGATTGTCGACGGTCATCAGGTGGGGGTCATTGTTCCCATCGAGGAACTGATGGATAACCAGGAGGCAAAATGGCAGGTGCTGGAAAAAGTCCCGCTGTATGCGCTGGCTAATCCGTTCTGGGACAGTGAAGCGGCGCTCATTGCCGCAGGACGGGAGCTGATGGAGAGAGGCGCGGATGTGTTGATTCTGGACTGCCTCGGCTTCCCTCAGCACCATCGCGATTTACTGCAAAAAGCACTCGATATACCGGTGCTGTTGTCCAATGTTCTGATGGCGCGTCTGGCGTCTGAATTACTGGTGTAATGATTTTGCGTGACAGGCCATGAGCATGGCCCCTATAGTGGATTTTTATCTATAAATATAAGGGCCAGTTCATGCTTCAAAGTAACGAATACTTTTCCGGTAAAGTGAAATCCATCGGTTTTACCAGCAGCAGCACTGGCCGCGCCAGTGTCGGCGTTATGGCGGAAGGGGCATATACCTTTGGCACTGCGGAAGCAGAAGAGATGACGGTTGTTAGCGGTGCGCTGAACGTCTTACTGCCGGGTGAAACGGAATGGAAAGTTTACGCTGCCGGGCAAGTATTCAACGTCCCTGCCCACAGTGAATTCCATCTGCAGGTTGCTGAGCCTACCTCTTATCTGTGCCGCTATCTGAAATAAAAAATAAGCCGGGTGGCGTTAACGCTTACCCGGCCTACGTTTTGTCTGTTATCTCTGCGCTTCGCCGCCGAGACCTTCCACCAGATTCTGAATCAACGCGGCCAGCTCGCCGGTCATCAGGATGAAGTCCGCGTCAAAACGCTGGGCATAATCTTCCCGGTCGATATCTTCGTTCTGATCGCGCAACTCATCGCAGAACTTGAGGCGTTTCACCGAGCCGTCATCGCACATCATGAACTGAATGCGCTGCTGCCAGTCGAGTGCCAGCTTGGTCACGACTTTGCCCGCTTCAATGTGTACGGCGATCTCGTCGCTCACCAGATCCTGCTTTTTCGCGCGGATCACACCGCCATCTTCCAGCAGGGCTTTCAGCTCCGCTTCATCCAGGATCTGGAAACCTTGCGCGGCAGTCCCGCTGCGTACCCACTCGGTCAGCGTCAGCTCAATCGGCGTTTCCAGCGCCAGCGGAACGACCGGTAAAGAGCCGATGCTTTTGCGCAGCAGGGCCAGCGTGTCTTCTGCTTTCTTGGCGCTGGCGCAGTCCACCATGATCAGCCCGTTTACGGTGTCGATCCACATCATGGTCTGGCTGAAGCGGCTAAACGCGCGAGGCAGCAGGGAGTGCAGCACTTCGTCTTTCAGCGAATCTTTTTCGGTCTTTTTCAGCTTGCGGCCCTGTTCGGCTTCCAGCTTGAAAATTTTCGCTTCGAGCGCCTGCTTGACGACCGGCGTAGGGAGGATTTTTTCCTCTTTACGCGCACAAACGATGATTTGACCGGTGCTGCTGGCGTGGGTCAGGGCATCGCTTTGTGAACCCATTGGCGGAACCCAACCGGTTTTTGCCATATCCTGGCTACCGCAAGGGGAAAAGGTGTAAGCGGCTAACTGTTTTTCCATCTCTTCTGCACGCAGCGAAACGTCGCGGCTGAGACGGTAAACCATCAAATTTTTGAACCACAGCATGATAATTTCCACGGCCTTGTCGTTAAATCAGCGGGCATGATAACGAATTGTCGCATCGCTTGCATTGCTAATCGGGTAGGCGGCTTCTACTCTGTTGATAATCAAAATAATGAGGAGTCTCTTGTGCGTATTGGGATCGATTTAGGCGGCACCAAAACTGAAGTGATTGCGTTGAGCGAGCAGGGGGAACAGCTGTTTCGCCACCGCTTGCCTACGCCGCGTGATGATTATCACCAGACTATCGAGACGATTGCCCGGCTGGTTGAGATGGCCGAGCAGGCAACAGGGCAGACGGGCAGCGTTGGAATGGGGATCCCCGGGTCGATCTCGCCGTACACCGGCGTGGTGAAAAACGCCAACTCTACGTGGCTCAACGGCCAGCCGTTTGATAAAGATTTGAGCGCGCGTCTTAAACGCGATGTGCGTCTGGCTAACGATGCCAACTGTCTGGCGGTATCGGAAGCTATCGACGGTGCAGCTGCAGGCGCCCAGACCGTTTTTGCGGTCATTATCGGTACGGGCTGCGGCGCGGGTGTGGCCTTCGGCGGTCGCGCCCACATTGGTGGCAACGGCACGGCGGGCGAGTGGGGGCATAATCCATTACCGTGGATGGACGAAGACGAACTTAACTATCGCGCGGAAGTGCCGTGCTACTGCGGAAAGCAGGGCTGTATCGAGACCTTTATTTCCGGTACGGGGTTTGCTACGGACTACCATCGCCTGAGCGGGCAGCCGCTGAAGGGGAATGAGATTATGCGTCTGGTTGAAGAACAGGATCCGGTCGCAGAACTGGCGCTTAGCCGGTATGAAATGCGGCTGGCGAAATCGCTGGCGCACGTGGTTAACATTCTCGATCCGGATGTGATCGTGCTTGGCGGTGGGATGAGCAACGTTGACCGGCTGTATGCCACGGTGCCGAACCTGGTGAAACAGTGGGTCTTCGGCGGCGAGTGTGAAACCCCGATCCGCAAAGCGGTGCATGGGGATTCCAGCGGCGTGCGCGGCGCGGCGTGGTTGTGGCCAGAATAAACGTTTTTTCCCTCTCCCTGTGGGAGAGGGCCAGGGTGAGGGCACCAGACCGCACCGCCCCCCATTTATTCCACCGCAAACACCTTATCCAGCCTGCTATACCCCAGCCCGTTAATCTTCTTCACCTTGATCTGCACCGGAATGCGCTCTTTCATCGCTTCAACGTGGCTGATCACGCCGATGGTTTTGCCGGTGGCGTTCAGCGCGTCGAGCGCATCCAGCGCGGTATCCAACGTTTCGCTGTCCAGCGTGCCGAATCCTTCGTCGAGGAACAGGGAATCGATCCGCGTCTTGTGACTCACTAAATCCGACAGCGCCAGGGCCAGCGCCAGGCTCACCAGGAAGCTTTCGCCGCCCGAGAGCGTACGGGTATCGCGCACCGCGTCCGCCTGCCAGGTATCGACCACTTCCAGCTCCAGCGCATCGCTGACTTTCCGCTGAAGCAGATAGCGTCCGTGCAGGCGATTAAGCTGTTGATTAGCGAGCCAGACCAGATTATCCAGCGTCAGCCCCTGAGCGAATTTACGGAATCGGTCGCCGGTGCTGGAGCCAATCAGGGAGTTCAGATAGCCCCAGTCGTCCGCCAGGCGCGCGGCCTCTTCTATTTGCTGCATAAGCGCCTGCTGGTGCAGACGGTTATCGCTGTCCTGCTTGAGCTGCTGGCGGATCTCACCCTGATGCGTAGTGTTCTCACGAAGTTGATGTGCCAGTTGCTGCAATTGCGTTTGTAATGTTTGAACATCGGCGTCCAGCCCTTCCGGACGCAGCGCCTGATGGTCCTCTCGCTGCCGGGTCGCTTGCGCGGAGAGCGCTGTCGCCTGCTGTACCTGGTTTTCCAGCGTCTGCTTTAGCTGCTCAAGTCGTCGAACGGTGTCGGCATCCAGCAGCGCAGAAAGGAACGCGTCTTGATCCTCAAAACAACTTTCCGCCAGTGCCGTGGCGAATTGCGCCTGTGACTGCTGCAAACGTTCGTTCTCCAGCGCCTCCTGCTGTTGCTGCGCGGTAAGCTGACTTTGCAGCGACACGCATTCGTCATGAATTTCGCGCCAGTTCGCGGGGATCGCCGTTTCGGCTTCAGTGGCCTCCGTTGCCGGAAGGGTATCGAGCAGCGGCGTCAGGGCGTTAATACGTTCCAGCGTCGCGCCATGCTGGGTCTGTTTCTCCTGCCACTGCGCGTATTCGCTTTCACGTGAGGCGAGCCAGACGGATTCAGTGCCTGCATCCGGAATACCCAGCGACAGCGTATGCAGGGACGTTTCCACTGCCTGACGCGTCGCCGCCAGCTGTTGCTGGTACTGACGTTCCTGTTCTTCCTGCTCGCTAAGCTGGGTTTGTAGGGTCAAACGCTGGCTGAGCTGATAAAGCTGCTGCTCGTAGTGCTCCTGCTCGCTCATCCAGGGGGCAATATCCTCCTGAATATTCAGCGTAATATTCAGAGAAGCACACACTTCCAGCCACTCTTTAGTGAGCGCTTGCTCTTCCTGAGAGAGCGCCTGCGCTTCGTCTGTCTCGCGTTGGATCTGCTGTGACAGGGCGTTAACCTGGCCGAGAACTAACAAACCTTCGTCTTTAAGTGCGGCGACCTCTTTAGCTAACTGATCGCGGCGGCGTTGATTTTCACTGAGTTCCAGCGCCTGGTATGCCGTCACGGCCGGATGGGTAGTGGAGCCGCACAGCGGGCAAGATAGCCCGGCCTGGAGTTGAGCACGCTCCGCCTCAAGGCTTTTGATTTTCTCTTCCTGCCTGCAGAGTGTTTCAACGTCCAGATAGTGCTGGTTTTTTTCTTTATACTGCTGGCGGCGCTGTGCCAGCGTTTCGTTAAGCGCGACCAGCCCGGTCTGTGCTTTTTGGACGCTTTCGGCGTTCTGACGCTGACGTTTTTGCAGCGGTTGATAGCGGGCATGGAGAGCGGTCAGGCGCTGGCGCGCAGACCGGGTTTGCGCCCGTTGCTCCATCGCCATTGCGACCTCGTCAGCCGTCAGCGTGAGAGAACTTTCTGGCAGACCCGTCAGCTTATGGCGTAATTCAGTGATGCGCGCAGCAAGCGTAGTCAGCTGATTTTTATCGCGATTTAGCTGAGAGAAGTGAGCCCGCCAGCCTGCAATCTCCTGGCCCCACAGGCGGTACCGATCGTGGTCTGTCAGCCACTGTGCCAGTGCCGCCAGTTCTGTCTGAAGCTGCGTATGAGTATGCAAAGCGCCGTTGCGGATCCGCGAGCGCAAGGCGGTTTTTTCCAGTAAGCGAGTATTTACTTCAACAATACGCTGCTTTGTTTGCGCCAGGCGTGATGCCTGTTCTTGCTGATGTTCCCACAGCGGGCGGAGCTGGGACGCGGGTTGCGCGAGCTGGAGCTTTGCCAGATCGGGGGCTGCATCAGTCAGCGCCTGTTGCGTCTGCTGCTGTAAGGTCGCGGCGCGCTGCTGTTCGCGGATAAGCTCTTCGCTGCGCGTAAGCCACTGAAATTCTTTCTGATGGTTCTGCTGCTGCGCCAGCAGGGTTTTCTCTTCGTCAGTAAGTGCCTGCAAACTTTGCTGCAACTGCTGCTGCTGTTCTTCACTCAACAGGACAACGCCCGCCGCTTGCGCTTCGCACATCTCAAGCGCATTGCGCGCGGCTTTGTGTTTTTCAAACACCATGGCGGAAATCTGGCCGTAGATCTCGGTGCCGGTAAGTTCCTCGAGTAGCTCCGCGCGATCGCTCGGTTTGGCATTCAGGAAGGCGGCAAACTGTCCCTGAGAGAGCAGCATCGAGCGGGTAAAACGGCCGTAGTCCAGCCCGGTAAGTGCTGCCGTTTGTTCCAGTTTATCCGTCACTTTGTCGGCAAGGATTTTTCCGTCCTCGCAGCGTGCCAGCTCCACGCGCGGGGCCTGCAGGTTCCCGTCAGGCTGATTGCGCGCACGGTTCTGGCTCCAGAACGCGCGATAGGCGATGCCCTTTACCTCGAACTCCACTTCCGCCAGGCACTCGGCGGTGTCGCGCGTCATCAGGTCGTTTTGCGCCTGAGAGACCTTTTGCAGTCGTGGCGTTTCGTGGTAAAGCGCCAGGCAGATGGCGTCGAGCAGGGTGGTTTTCCCGGCACCGGTGGCACCGGTAATGGCAAACAGCCCATTGCTGGCAAACGGCTCAGCGGTAAAGTCGATTTTCCACTCGCCCTTGAGCGAGTTCAGGTTTTTCAGGCGCAGGCTGAGAATTTTCATGCATTTTCTCCCTCATCGTTAAGCGCATGCAGGGTATGCGTGAACAGCTCGTTGAGCCTTACTCGCTTCGCGTCGTCAATCTCTTCCTGAGACAACCGGCGCTCAAACACCTCTTCGACCCGCAGTTCACTGAGCGTTTCACGCTGCGCACCTGACAGAATTTTCTCGCGCTGCTCCCGGCTGCGGCGAACCAGTAAGACCTCGACGGGCAGATCCTCCGTCAGCACCTGAATTTTTCTTTGCATATCATGCAGGTAGTCATCGGTGGTGATTTCGATATCCAGCCAGACGGGCGGAACCTGCTCGACACCACGCCACTGCTCAAGCTGTTCAGTGATGGCCGCCAGATCGCCTTTTAGCACCGCCAGCGGCTGGGTGACGGGCACGTCCAGCGTCTCGACAGCGCTGAGTTTTCCGTCGGTAAAACTGACCAGATGCACGGATTTGGCTTTGCCTGTTTCATCGAAGCTGAGTGAAATGGGCGAGCCGCAATAGCGGATATGCTCGCAGCCGCCGACGATCTGCGCGCGGTGAATGTGCCCGAGCGCGATGTAGTCGGCAGGCGGGAAGTTCTGCGCCGGGAAGGCATCCAGCGTGCCGATATAGATGTCACGTACGGCGTCACTTTTACTGGCACCAACGGTGGTGAGATGCCCGGTCGCAATCACCGGGATTGCCGCTTCGCCGCGCAAGGCGCAGGCATCGGTATGCTGCTGGTGATAATAATCAGTGATAGCCTGTAATAAATGCTGTTGCTTTTCGCCGCCGGAAAGTCCCGCCTGGCTTTGTACGATATCGCGCGGGCGCAAAAACGGAATGGGGCACAGCACGGCACCCGGCGTGCCGTCACGTTTTTTCAGGATCTGCGGGGCATGTCCGGCGCTGGCCACCACGGTGGTATTGAGAAACGCCAGAATATCGCGGGATTCATTCAGCGTGGCCACAGAATCGTGGTTTCCGGCGACAATCACCAGATGGCAGCCGGTCTGCTGCAGATTCACCACGAAACGGTTATAGAGCTCACGCGCATAGCTCGGTGGGGAACCGGTATCGAAGATGTCACCCGCGACAATAATCGCATCGACGTCATGCGATTGTGCCGTCTCCAGCAGCCAGTTCAGGAAGGCTTCGTGTTCCGCCGCCCGGCTTTTGCTGTAAAAGTTTTGACCCAGATGCCAGTCTGAAGTGTGAAGTATGCGCATAGCTGATCCGTGGCGAAAAGAGTTGATGGCGATTATAAACGCTCAGGGGATGGAAAATAACCGCTGTAATAAAACAACAGTTTGCCATTTATGGTGGTAATGTTTTTCATAAATCTGTCATAAATCTGACGCATAATGACGCCGCATTACAAACTTGTAACTTAAATAAGATAAGACAGGGCAAAGTATGGCGAGACGTATTCTGGTCGTAGAAGATGAAGCTCCAATTCGTGAAATGGTGTGCTTCGTGCTCGAACAAAATGGCTTCCAGCCGGTTGAAGCGGAAGATTATGACAGCGCGGTGAACCAGCTGAATGAACCCTGGCCCGATCTGATTCTGCTTGACTGGATGTTGCCTGGCGGCTCTGGACTGCAGTTTATCAAACATCTTAAACGTGAAGCGATGACCCGCGATATTCCGGTGGTCATGCTGACTGCGCGCGGTGAAGAAGAGGATCGCGTGCGCGGTCTGGAAACCGGCGCGGACGATTACATCACCAAGCCGTTCTCCCCCAAAGAACTGGTTGCTCGTATCAAAGCCGTTATGCGCCGCATTTCGCCGATGGCGGTAGAAGAGGTGATTGAGATGCAGGGCCTGAGCCTTGACCCCACCTCACACCGCGTGATGACGGGCGAAAATCCCCTCGACATGGGGCCTACCGAATTCAAACTCTTGCACTTCTTTATGACCCACCCGGAACGTGTCTACAGTCGCGAGCAGTTGCTGAATAACGTCTGGGGAACTAACGTGTATGTGGAAGACCGGACGGTTGATGTGCATATTCGCCGCCTGCGTAAAGCGCTGGAGCTGAGCGGTCACGATCGCATGGTGCAGACGGTCCGCGGTACGGGTTATCGTTTTTCGACCCGTTTCTGAACAGTGACAGGAGTGTGACGCGTGCTGGAACGTCTGTCATGGAAAAGGCTCGTCTTTGAACTGATCTTATGCTGTATTCCGGCCTTCATTTTGGGGGCCATCGTTGGGCATCTGCCGTGGTTTTTGCTGGCGGCAGTGACCGGGTTACTCGTCTGGCATTTCTGGAACTTACTGCGCCTCTCCTGGTGGCTGTGGGTAGACAGAAGCATGACCCCTCCGCCGGGAAGCGGCAGCTGGGAACCGCTGCTGTATGGCCTGCACCAGATGCAGATGCGTAATAAAAAACGTCGTCGCGAGCTGGGAAGCTTAATCAAACGCTTTCGCAGCGGCGCAGAGTCGCTGCCGGATGCCGTCATTCTGACCACTGAAGAAGGCACCATTTTCTGGTGTAACGGTCTGGCGCAACAGCTGCTGGGCCTGCGCTGGCCGGACGATAATGGGCAAAATATCCTTAACCTGCTGCGTTATCCGGAGTTCACGCTGTATCTGAAAAAGCGTGATTTTACGGGGCCGCACAATCTGAGGCTCAACAACGGGCGTCATCTGGAAATCCGCGTGATGCCTTACAGCGATCGGCAGTGGCTGATGGTGGCGCGGGATGTCACCCAGATGCACCAGCTGGAAGGGGCGAGACGCAACTTCTTCGCGAACGTGAGCCACGAATTACGCACCCCGTTGACCGTGCTTCAGGGCTACCTGGAGATGATGCAGGAGCAAACGCTCGAAGGTGCGCCGCGTGAAAAAGCGCTGCACACCATGCGCGAGCAAACGCACCGTATGGAAGGCCTGGTCAAGCAGCTGCTGACGCTCTCGAAGATTGAAGCCGCGCCTTCACTGGCACTGAATGACACCATCGATGTGCCGATGATGCTGCGGGTGGTGGAGCGGGAAGCGCAAACGTTAAGCCATAAAAAACATCACATTAGCTTTGAGGTCGACAGTACCCTGAAGGTGCTCGGCAGTGAAGATGAACTGCGCAGCGCCATCTCCAACCTGGTGTATAACGCGGTGAATCATACGCCGGAAGGGACCCATATCGTGGTGCGCTGGCAGCGTGTTACCGCGGGCGCTGAGTTTAGCGTTGAGGACAACGGGCCGGGGATTGCCCCTGAGCACATACCGCGTCTGACCGAGCGATTCTACCGTGTGGATAAAGCGCGCTCGCGGCAGACCGGGGGAAGCGGCCTGGGGCTGGCGATTGTGAAACACGCGGTGAATCATCATGAAAGCCGTCTTGATATTCAGAGTACGCTGGGTAAAGGAACCCGCTTCAGCTTTGTTATTCCGGAACGATTAATTGCCAAAAAGATCGCCTGACGGCAGGCGTGTCATTTTACCTTTCCACGGGCCAGCATTTGCTGGCCCGTTTGCTTTGCTGTCAAGCGAAACGCGAGTGAATATTATACGGTTGATGCTTTTTTGTTCGCATGATTAGCCATGGGTTTTTCTTATAATTAGTGCATTGTGCTGGTCTGTTTTTTCATGCTGGCATATTGTTCTGGTTTTACGATCCCTCCTTGCCTTTAAACGTTATAAGCGTTTAAATTGCCCCCCAGATACTGTCAGACCGACTGTATTTGCGTGGTAAATCGAAAAACTATTCTTCTCCACGCCAGGACGGGAGCATTTCCCGCTGAAATTGAGCAAATTTTCCGCTGTATCGTCCCGACAGGGATAGCGAAAATCTCAACGTTTTCAACACCACATCCACAGGCAGTAAGGTTTTATGACCCATCACTTAAAATCGCGTGACATCATCGCGCTGGGCTTTATGACATTTGCGCTGTTCGTTGGCGCAGGTAACATCATTTTCCCTCCAATGGTTGGCTTACAGGCGGGTGAACACGTCTGGACAGCTGCGTTTGGCTTCCTGATTACTGCCGTGGGTCTACCGGTTCTCACCGTTGTCGCGCTGGCGAAAGTCGGTGGCGGCGTGGACAGCCTCAGCACCCCGATTGGCAAAGTGGCTGGCGTTCTGCTGGCGACCGTCTGCTATCTGGCCGTTGGTCCGCTGTTTGCGACCCCGCGTACGGCGACCGTTTCCTTTGAAGTGGGGATTGCTCCGCTGACGGGTGACGGCGCGATGCCGCTGTTTATCTACAGCCTGATCTACTTCGCGATTGTGATTCTGGTTTCCCTCTACCCGGGCAAATTGCTGGATACCGTGGGTAACTTCCTGGCGCCGCTGAAAATTGTGGCCCTGATCGTGCTGGCGGTAGCCGCTATCGTCTGGCCTGCAGGCCCGATTAGCGACGCGATGGACGCCTATAAAAATGCTGCGTTCTCCAACGGCTTTGTAAACGGCTATCTGACGATGGATACGCTGGGCGCGATGGTGTTTGGTATCGTTATCGTCAATGCCGCGCGTTCCCGCGGCGTGACTGAAGCGCGCCTGCTGACTCGCTATACCATCTGGGCTGGCCTGATGGCCGGTGTGGGTCTGACGCTGCTGTATCTGGCACTGTTCCGCCTGGGTTCCGACAGCGCCATGCTGGTCGATCAGAACGCCAACGGTGCAGCTATCCTGCACGCTTACGTTCAGCACACCTTCGGTGGTGCGGGCAGCATGCTGCTGGCGGCGCTTATTTTCCTGGCGTGTCTGGTGACGGCGGTTGGCCTGACCTGTGCCTGCGCAGAGTTCTTTGCACAGTATCTGCCGCTCTCTTACCGCACCCTGGTGTTTATCCTCGGCATCTTCTCTATGGCGGTGTCCAACCTCGGTCTGAGCCACCTGATTCAGGTCTCTATTCCGGTACTGACGGCGATTTATCCGCCGTGTATCGTGCTGGTGGTGCTGAGCTTTACTCGCCCGTGGTGGAACAACTCGTCGCGAATTATCGCGCCAGCCATGTTTATCAGCCTGATTTTTGGTATCCTTGACGGGATTAAAGCATCAGCTTTCGCAGACATCCTGCCTGCATGGACACAGCGTCTGCCGCTGTCTGAGCAAGGCCTGGCCTGGCTGATGCCTACCGTTGTTGCACTGGTTCTGGCGATTATCTGGGACCGTGCTGCAGGGCGTCAGGTCGCATCGAACGCCCATTAATCAACGGCAACAAACTGTTTAACCACGGGGCTTAAGGCCCCGTGGTTTTTTGTTTTTTTCGTGTTGAATGGCAAGATTTAAATGGAAAGCACTAACAAACTTAAACGTGGATTGAGCACGCGCCACATCCGCTTTATGGCGCTGGGCTCGGCTATCGGCACCGGTCTTTTTTATGGCTCGGCAGATGCCATTAAAATGGCCGGTCCCAGCGTTCTGCTGGCGTACATCATCGGCGGCGTGGCGGCCTATATCATCATGCGCGCGCTGGGTGAGATGTCGGTTCACAACCCGTCAGCCAGCTCCTTCTCGCGCTACGCGCAGGAAAACTTAGGCCCGCTGGCCGGGTTTATCACCGGCTGGACCTACTGCTTTGAAATCCTGATTGTGGCGATTGCCGACGTGACCGCGTTTGGCATTTATATGGGCGTCTGGTTCCCGGCGGTGCCGCACTGGATATGGGTGCTGAGCGTGGTGCTGATCATCTGCGCCGTCAACCTGATGAGCGTGAAGGTGTTTGGTGAGCTGGAGTTCTGGTTCTCCTTCTTTAAAGTCGCGACCATTATCATCATGATCCTCGCCGGTTTCGGCATCATCATCTGGGGTATTGGTAACGGCGGCCAGCCGACCGGTATCCATAACTTGTGGAGCAACGGCGGCTTCTTCAGTAACGGCTGGCTCGGCATGGTGATGTCGCTCCAGATGGTCATGTTTGCCTACGGCGGTATCGAGATAATCGGTATTCCCGCTGGTGAAGCGAAAGACCCGGAGAAATCCATTCCGCGCGCCATCAACTCGGTGCCGATGCGTATTCTGGTGTTCTATGTGGGTACGCTGTTTGTGATCATGTCCATTTACCCGTGGAACCAGGTAGGCACCAACGGCAGCCCATTTGTTCTGACCTTCCAGCACATGGGCATCGCCTTTGCCGCCAGCATTCTCAACTTTGTAGTACTGACCGCGTCGCTTTCCGCGATCAACAGCGACGTCTTTGGCGTGGGCCGTATGCTGCACGGCATGGCGGAACAGGGCAGTGCGCCGAAGGTGTTCGCCAAAACCTCACGCCGCGGCACGCCGTGGGTGACCGTCGTGGTCATGACCGTGGCGCTGCTGTTCTCGGTTTACCTGAACTACATCATGCCGGAAAATGTCTTCCTGGTGATTGCATCGCTGGCGACTTTCGCGACGGTGTGGGTGTGGATCATGATCCTGCTGTCGCAGATTGCGTTCCGCCGTCGTCTGTCGCCGGATGAGACGAAAGCGCTGAAGTTCAAAGTACCGGGCGGGGTGGCAACCACCGTCGTTGGGCTGATCTTCCTGGTGTTTATCATTGGCCTGATTGGCTACCACCCGGACACCCGTATTTCCCTGTACGTGGGCTTCGCGTGGATTGTTCTACTGCTGGTGGGCTGGATGTTCAAATGCCGCCGCGACCGTCAGCTGGCGGAAGCACAGTAAGGTAAAAATGCCGGGTGGCGCTGCGCTTACCCGGCCTACACTCCCTTTTGCCCCGGAAAAAAATCTCCTCCTCCTTTCTCCTCCCCCAATAATCCCGATCGTGATGAGCTATCCTTAACCACCCTGTGGCAAGGTGACGTCAATTTCATCAAAGGGGATTCGTGATGTTAAACGCCTGGCACCTACCGGTTGCCCCATTTGTTAAGCAAAACAAAGACAACCTTGTGATTACGCTCTGGCTGGCGGGGGAAAACCAGCCTGAACGCGTGACGCTCCGCGCCGAAATAGATAACGAAGAGACCGGGCTGAAAATGCACAAGCTGCGCAGCCAGCCGCAGCCGGGGATCACGGCGTGGCGAGCGAATATCGACCTGAGTAGCGGACAGCCGCGTCGCCGTTACAGCTTCAAACTGTTGTGGAACAACCGTCAGCTGTGGTTTACCCCGCAGGGGTTTAGTCGTTTCCCGCCCGCACGGCTGGAGCAGTTTGCGGTCGATTACCCGGATAATGGCCCGCAGTGGGTTAACGATCAGGTCTTTTACCAGATTTTCCCGGACCGCTTTGCGCGCAGCGAAAAGCGCACCGCACAGCAGGATAAGGTTTATTACCACCACGCGGCGGGTCACGACGTCATTATGAAAGCGTGGGATGACCCGGTGACGGCGCAGGCTGGCGGCTCGACCTTTTACGGCGGCGATCTCGACGGTATCAGCGAAAAACTGCCGTACCTGAAAAAGCTTGGCGTGACGGCGCTCTACCTGAACCCGGTGTTTAAAGCCCCAAGCGTGCACAAATACGATACGCAGGATTATCGCCACGTTGACGAACAGTTTGGCGGTGACGAGGCGCTGCTGCGCCTGCGTAAGAACACCCAAAATGAAGGCATGCGCCTGATCCTGGACGGCGTGTTCAACCACAGCGGAGATTCACACGCCTGGTTTGACCGCCATAATCAGTCGATGGGCGGGGCATGTCATAACCCGGACTCGCCGCAGCGCGACTGGTACAGCTTTAGCGAAGATGGACGCGCCCTGGACTGGCTGGGTTACGCCAGCCTGCCGAAGCTGGATTTCCAGTCGCCAACGCTCGTGAATGAAATATACGGCGGCGAAGACAGCATCGTCCGCCACTGGCTGAAAGCGCCGTGGACCATGGACGGCTGGCGTCTGGACGTGGTGCATATGCTCGGTGAAGCGGGCGGCGCGCGGAACAACCTTCAGCACGTCGCGGGGATCACGCGCTCGGCAAAAGCGGCCCAGCCTGAAGCGTTTGTCTTCGGCGAGCACTTTGGCGACGCGCGCCAGTGGCTGCAGAACGATGCGGAAGATGCGGCAATGAACTATCGCGGCTTCACCTTCCCGCTGTGGGGATTCCTCGCTAACACCGATATCTCCTACGATCCGAACCATATAGACGCTGAAACCTGCATGGCGTGGATGGAGAACTATCGCGCCGGTCTGTCTCATCAGCAGCAGCTGCGGATGTTTAACCAGCTCGATAGCCACGACACCGCGCGCTTTAAATCCCTGCTCGGCAAGGATGTGGCGCGTCTGCCGCTGGCGGTGACCTGGCTCTTTACCTGGCCTGGGGTGCCGTGTATTTATTACGGCGACGAAGTGGGGCTGGACGGCAACAACGATCCGTTCTGCCGCAAAACCTTCCCGTGGGAGCCGGCGAAACAGGACAAGGTGCTGTTCAGCCTGTATCAGCGGCTGGCGAAGCTGCGTAAACAGAATCAGGCTCTGCGCTACGGTGGCTGTCAGGTGGTCTATGCGCACGATAACGTGGCGGTGTTTGCCCGCGTCTATAACCAGCAACGCGTGCTGATCGCCATCAACCGGGGCGAGGCCTGCGAAGTGGTGCTCGATGATTCACCGCTGCTGAAGGTGGCGACGTGGAAAATTAAAGAGGGCAAGGCGACGATACAGGACGGCGTGCTGGTGCTGCCTGCGGTATCCGCGACGATCTGGTTCGGCAGCTAAGCGCTGTTAATGTTTCCACCTTTTAAGATGGCGCAAATGCAACTATTTGTGTCAATCTTAACGGATCGTTTACGGTGAAGGTGGAAACATGGACGAGCTTTACATCCTTGGCTGTTTGTTCCTGGTTTTTGCGCTGGTGGTGGCACCCGTGCTGGCGGTTATAGGTTTTAATCGCAGCACGGCGGCGCGCCAGGAGATCGCCCGGCTACGCCAGCGCATTGAGGCGCTAGAGCAGCGCGGCGTGCCTGAAAGCGCGCCGGAGCCGGTGCAAGCCACCGCACCGGTGGCTGTGACCGCGCCGGTGGTTGAGGACGCTCCCGCGCCTGTCGACCCCTGGCGCCCCGATACTCCCGCTGCCGTGGCAAAACCCGCTCCCGCCCCGGCGCCTGCGGCAAAACAGCCTTCTGCCTTTGGCGGCATACTAACGTCGCTGGTGCGCTGGTTCATGCAGGGTAATCCGCTGGCGAAACTTGGGATCTTGCTGCTCTTCCTCGGTCTTTCATTCCTGCTGCGCTATACCGTTGAACATTCCCTGTTCCCGCTTGAGCTGCGCCTCGTGGCAACGGCGCTATTTGCCATCGTTCTGCTGGCGGTTGGGTGGCGGCTGCGGCACAGGCAGCGTGTCTATGCGCTGATCCTCCAGGGCGGGGCTACCGGCGTGCTCTACCTGACGGTGTTTGGCGCATTCCGGCTCTGGCAAATGCTGCCGATGACGCTGGCCTTTGCGCTTCTGGTGGTGATATGCGCGGCGAGCGTCGGGCTGGCGGTGCTGCAGAAGGCGCTGAGTCTCGCCATGCTGGCGAGCCTCGGCGGGTATCTTGCGCCGCTGCTGTTGTCCACCGGGGGCGGCAGCTTTGTCGCGCTGTTCTCTTTCTATCTTCTGCTTTCTATCGGGATTCTCGTTATCAGCATCTGGCAGCACTGGCGCGAGCTGAATCTGCTCGGGCTGCTGTTTACGTTCGGCGTGGGCGGCCTGTGGGGGCTGAATGACTACCAGCCTGAAAACTACTGGGTCTGCCAGCTGTTCCTGATTGCCAATACGCTGATATTCGGCGTCCTGAGCGTGGCGCTGTCGCTGCGGGCGCAGGAGAAAGGGAAGCAAATTATTGACGGCGTGCTGCTGTTTGCCCCGCCGCTGATCGGTTTCGGAATGCAGTACGGCATGACCCGGCACTGGGAATATGGCCCGGCCCTGAGCGCGCTGGGATACGGCGCATTTTATCTTACCCTCGCGTTCCTTGCGCTGCGGCGCTATCCCTCTATCGGACGACCGCTGGTCATGGCTGCGCTGGCCATCGGCGGCGGGTTCGCGACGCTCGCGATTCCGCTGGCGCTGTCGGCGCGCTGGACGGCGATGGCCTGGGCGCTGGAAGGGCTGGGTATCCTCTGGCTGGGCGTGCAGCAGCATCAGCGTCGCATGAGCTATAGCGGGACGGCGCTGCTGGTGCTGGCGCTCGGCAGCGCGCTGTGGGCGCAAACGAACGGCGTTTCGTCGCTGAGCCTGCTGCTGATCTTCATCATCCTCAGCCTTTGCTGGCTGGCTGCGGCCTGGCTGTGGCGGACTCTCTTTATGCCGGTCAGTTGGGCGCTGCTTGCCGGTGGGCTGCTGTTCTGGCTCGTGGCGCTATTGGGCGCATCGGGGCTGGTGATGACGCAGGAATTACCGATTCTGGCGGGCGTGCTGGCGCTGACGGCGGCGTCGGTCTGGGGCTGGCGGCAGGTGGCTGCGCGTTTAGCGTGGCGGGAGCTGGATGCCAGCAAATGGCTGCTGTGGCCGGTTATGCTGCTGATGGTGGGGTATCAACTCTGGCACCAGCAGATCGTTGCCGCCGGCTGGTCGAATCTCGCCTGGTGCGTTGCGCTTCCTGCCGCACTGATGCTGCTGCGGCGCGACGGTAAAAGGCTCCTGCCGCGCATCGCGATGGGGCTGCATCTGTCGCTGTTCTGGATGATTTTACTGGCGTTGGCCGCCGAGCTTTACTGGTTTACCCGGTCGTTGCCGTGGGGCATGGCTGCCTGGGGCAGCGGATTAGCGATGGCTGCAGGCGGCGGGGTGATTATGGGGCTCTCTGCAGCCGTAAGGCGTCGCGGGTGGCCGTTCCGGGAGTGGCCTGCACTCTATGCCTGCCTTGCACCGATCCCCGTGGTCGTGGCGCTGCTGGTATTGCTGGTGGTGACCAATTTCCAGGACGGCGTGGTCTATCGTCAGACCTGGCTGCCGCTAGTAAACCCGCTTGAGGAAGGCGCGGCGTTCGCGCTGCTGGGGCTGGTGGTCTTTTATCGGGCTGTGGATCGCTACTACCCGGCGTGGCTCTCGCAGGCCCGCCCGTGGCCTGCCGTCGCGATGATGGCGTTTGGCTTCTGGTGGCTGAACGGTGCGCTGATGCGCGCGCTGGCCTGGTACGGTGATGTGGCCTGGAATATGGCATCGCTGTGGGATTCGCGGCTTATCCAGACCCGTTTTGCCCTGTTCTGGATGCTGAGCGCGCTGGTGGTCATGATCCATGCCACCCGTCGGGCTTCCCGGCAGGAGTGGCTTAGCGGTGCCGCGCTGCTGGGCGTGGTAATGGTTAAACTGATGCTGGTGGACAGCGCGGGCGGAGGCGGTTTGTCGCGCGCGGTGGCGTTTATCGGCGTGGCGATACTGGTTCTGATCGTGGGGTATTTCTCACCGCTACCGCCCAAAACAGGAGATGAAAAATGAAATGGATGAAAGCGGTAGCCTGTACCGCGCTGCTGGCGCTTTCCGGCCCGGCGTTCTGCGACGAGGGACAAACGGAAGCGCCCCAGGACTATGCCTTTGGTCTTTCACTCGATACATCTGTTCCTTCCCGGTGGTATCGGGTGATGCTGCCGCTGGCCGTCTATGAGCAAAGCACGTCGCCGGATCTGCACGATGTCCGCGTCTTTAATCAGTCGGGCGAGCCGGTTCCCTTCAGCCTGGTCACCGCGACGCGTCCACAGGCGCCTGTGCAATCTACGGCGCTGCGCCTCTTTCCCCTGGACGCCTCGCCGCTTGCGCCTGCGCGAGACGGTGGTGATAGCGATAAGATCCTGCTTCGTTCCGGAAGCGGCGTGGAGATTGTGCTCGAGGGGCAAAAAGCCGCCGCAGCCGGGCAACATTATCTGCTGACCCTGCCTGAGCAGGCGACGGGGGAGATGGCTCTATCCCAGCTGCAGCTGCTCTGGAATCCCCCTCAGACGCCGTGGCAGGGAACGGCATCGGTCTATTACAGCGAAGATCTTAAACGCTGGTATACCCTGCGCGAGGATATGCCCTTGCTGGACGTCGTCAGCGGCCAGGATCGTCTTAAGCTCGATCGGATCGATACCGATACGGTTTTATCTCCCGATGCGAATCGCTATCTCATGGTGGTGCTGAACGCGCAGAGCCAGGGGATAACCCTGACCGGCGTAAACGCAATTAGCGCACCTGCTCAGGCGGTCCCGGAAGCGGTCAATCTTGAGGGGGAAGGGAAGATGTTATCGACAAGTGAAGCGCAGTGGCGCTGGGCGCACCCGCAGCCGCTGAGTGCTGTCAGCATCTCACTGAATGGCGATGGCGTCCTTCCCGTGGAGATAGCGTGGCGGAGTTCGGAAAAAGACGCGTGGCACCCCCTGAAGAAAGAGGTCCTGTACCGTCTGGAGGGGAAAACGTCGCCACCGGTTTCGCTTCACGGGGGGCTTGTGCAGGCAGTGAAAATCACAACGCTGAACGCGCGTCTGCCAGCATACCTGCCGAGCGTGACGGGACATCGCGACCGCTACGATCTGGTGTTCAACGCGCAGGGGAAAGCGCCGTACGTGCTCGCCTGGGGCAACGGCGCCGCAAAACCTGCCAGCGTGCAGCCCGGCATGCTGATCCCAGCCGACCTCCGCAAGACCTATGATATGGCGAACCTGCCGCAGGCCGACATTCGTGATGATGTCGCGTTAGGCGGCGAGGAGCGTCTGACCGCCACCTCTGCGGCCGAGCGGGAGAGCAGGATGAACACGCTGCTGGTATGGGGCGTGCTGATTGCAGGGGTGATTCTGCTGGCGGGCATGGCCTGGCGCATCTGGCGAGAGACGCAGCGTAAGGCATAAAAAAAGCCCGCATTTGCGGGCCTTCGTCGTAAACCGTGCCGATTACAGGCTGGATACGTTCTCGGACAGGTATTTAGCCACGCCGTCTGGAGACGCGTTCATACCTTCTTTTCCTTTTTCCCACTGAGCCGGGCACACTTCACCGTGCTCTTCGTGGAACTGCAGCGCGTCAACCATGCGCAGCATTTCGTCGATGTTACGACCCAGCGGCAGATCGTTCACAACCTGGTGACGAACGATGCCGTTTGCGTCGATCAGGAAAGAACCACGCAGGGCAACGCCAGCGTCCGGATGTTCGATACCGTAAGCCTGCTGGATTTCGCGTTTGATGTCCGCAACCATTGCGTATTTCACCGCACCGATGCCGCCATTTTCGACAGGGGTGTTACGCCATGCGTTGTGTACAAATTCAGAGTCGAAGGAGACGCCAACCACTTCCACGCCACGCTTCTGGAATTCTTCATAACGTTTGTCGAACGCGATCAGCTCAGACGGGCAAACGAAAGTGAAGTCCATTGGCCAGAAGAACAGAACGGTCGCTTTACCGTTGGTGTGCTGTTTGAAGTTGAAGTTTTCAACGATTTCCCCGTTGCCCAGAACTGCTGCAGCTGTAAAATCCGGAGCCGGACGAGTTACCAGAACCATATGATTCTCCTGTAGATACTAAGGTTATTTGGAACGCAACGCGGGCCAGTATAGAGAGTGTTCGGGAATAAGACAAAGAGGTGGTGACAATCGTTCCGCCAGCTTTTACCTATCAATGTCATTTTTATACACAAAATCATTCAAGTTGCATCAAGGCGGCAAGTCTGGGAATCCCCGGGAGCTTACTGAAGTAAGTGACTGGGGTGAGCAGACGTAGCCAACGCAGAGTCAGCTTGAAGGATGAAGTGTATTTAGAGCTGTTTGTTTTTCGCCTGCGCCATCATGCGCGGGTAAAACTGCCAGAAACGCGTTTCCAGCGCATCGTAATGTTCATCCAGGTCATACCAGGAGTCGCGCAGCGCATCCAGACGCGGGCGGCGGCTCGCCATCCCGTCCAGCACGTTCTGGATGAAATCCATCTCGCCGTAGCGCTCCAGCCAGCGTTCCGACCACAGGTAGTTATTCAGATTCACAAATCGCGGCGGTGAGTCCGGTAAAATAATCGACACCTGCTGATGGGCATAGCGCACAAATTCGGGCAGCGGCATCTCCGGCGACAGCTGTTCCCAGTGGCGCGACAGGAAGTGATCCCACATCACATCAAGCGTGATCGGCGCAACGCGGCGCGTCTCAGGGCGAAACCACGCTTTGGCTTCCGTCACTTCCGGCAGGTTATCGGTCAGCACGTCGATGCGGCGGTGCATAAAAATTCCGTCGACAACCTCAGGGGAATACGCTTCTGCGGGGTTGCCGCGTACAAAATCGGCCAGCAAATTGCCGGAAAGGGAGCTGTCAGCGAGGTGTGCGAGATGCAGGTGAGCGAGAAAATTCATGCGTTTTATTTGTCCGGGGGCGGCTAGTTGTTGCAGCAAAAGAGTGTGAGCACTAGACTATGCCGCCTGTTTTTAAGTCACGAGTATACGTCATGCGCGTCGCCGATTTCTCCTTTGAACTACCTGAATCCCTGATTGCTCACTATCCCATGCCTGAGCGCAGCAGCTGTCGCTTACTGTCACTGGATGGGCCAACGGGCGAGCTGACGCACGGTACTTTCACCGATTTGCTCGACAAGCTCAACCCTGGCGATCTGCTGGTCTTTAACAACACCCGCGTGATCCCGGCGCGCCTGTTTGGCCGTAAAGCCAGCGGCGGCAAGATTGAAGTGCTGGTCGAACGTATGCTCGATGATAAACGTATTCTGGCACATATTCGCGCCTCCAAAGCGCCGAAGCCGGGCGCTGAACTGCTGCTGGGCGATGACGAGAGCATCAAAGCGACCATGACCGCGCGTCACGACGCGCTGTTTGAGGCGGCGTTTGACGACGAGCGCACGGCGCTCGATATCCTGAACGCCATCGGCCATATGCCGCTGCCGCCGTACATTGAGCGTCCGGACGAAGAGGCCGACCGCGAGCTGTATCAGACCGTCTACAGCCAGAAGCCGGGTGCCGTAGCCGCACCAACCGCGGGCCTGCACTTTGATGAGCCGCTGCTGGAGAAACTGCGCGCGAAGGGCATTGAGATGGCGTTCGTGACGCTGCACGTCGGTGCAGGCACCTTCCAGCCGGTGCGCGTGGACAGCATTGAAGACCACATCATGCACTCTGAATACGCCGAAGTGCCGCAAGAGGTTGTGGATGCGGTGCTGGCGGCGAAAGGCCGCGGTAGCCGCGTGATTGCTGTGGGCACAACTTCCGTACGTTCGCTTGAGAGCGCCGCGCAGGCCGCCAAAAGCGATCTTATCGAGCCGTTCTTTGGCGATACGCAGATCTTTATCTACCCGGGCTATCAGTACAAAGTGATTGATGCACTGGTGACCAACTTCCATCTGCCTGAATCGACGCTGATTATGCTGGTTTCCGCGTTTGCCGGTTATCAGCATACGATGAACGCCTACAAGTCTGCGGTAGAACAAAAATATCGCTTTTTTAGCTACGGGGACGCGATGTTTATCACGTACAATCCGCTGGCTTTGAATGAGCGTGTCGGGGAATAAGTCCGCGGCACCAGAATAATGTGCTGGACTGTTTTTCTGGCACAGAGGAATAAAAATGAAATTTGAACTCGATACCACCGATGGCCGCGCGCGTCGCGGTCGCCTGGTGTTTGATCGCGGCGTGGTGGAAACCCCCGCGTTTATGCCTGTGGGCACGTACGGCACCGTAAAAGGGATGACGCCGGAAGAAGTTGAAGCCACTGGCGCACAGATTATCCTCGGTAACACCTTCCACCTGTGGCTGCGTCCGGGTCAGGAGATCATGAAGCTCCACGGCGACCTGCATGACTTCATGCAGTGGAAAGGTCCCATCCTGACCGACTCCGGCGGCTTCCAGGTATTCAGCCTGGGCGATATCCGCAAGATCACCGAAAAGGGCGTTCACTTCCGAAACCCAATCAACGGCGATCCGATTTTCCTCGATCCCGAAAAATCGATGGAGATTCAGTACGATCTCGGCTCCGACATCGTAATGATCTTTGACGAATGTACGCCGTACCCGGCGGACTGGGACTACGCCAAGCGCTCCATGGAAATGTCCCTGCGCTGGGCGCAGCGCAGCCGCGACCGTTTTGACTCCTTACAGAACAAAAATGCGCTGTTCGGCATCATCCAGGGCAGCGTTTACGAAGATTTACGCGATATCTCCGTTAAAGGTCTGGTAGAGATAGGTTTTGATGGCTACGCTGTCGGCGGTTTGGCTGTGGGTGAGCCGAAGGAAGACATGCACCGCATTCTGGAACATGTCTGCCCGCAAATCCCGGCGGATAAACCACGATACCTGATGGGTGTGGGTAAACCAGAAGACCTGGTTGAAGGCGTTCGTCGCGGCATTGATATGTTCGACTGCGTTATGCCAACCCGCAACGCGCGTAACGGTCATCTGTTCGTGACCGATGGCGTGGTGAAAATCCGTAACGCGAAGCATAAGAGTGACACCAGCCCGCTCGATTCCGAGTGCGATTGCTATACCTGTCGCAATTATTCTCGCGCGTATCTGCATCATCTCGATCGTTGTAACGAGATTTTGGGCGCGCGTCTCAATACCATTCATAATCTTCGTTATTATCAGCGCTTAATGGCTGGTTTACGTCAGGCTATCGAAGAGGGCAAATTAGAGAGCTTCGTGACCGATTTCTACCAACGTCAGGGCCGGGATGTCCCACCTTTGAACGTTGATTAATTTTAATAATGAGGGAATTTGAATGAGCTTTTTTATTTCTGATGCGGTAGCAGCAACAGGTGCTCCAGCGCAGGGCAGCCCGATGTCTCTGATTCTGATGCTGGTTGTGTTTGGTCTGATCTTCTACTTCATGATCCTGCGTCCACAGCAGAAGCGCACCAAAGAGCACAAAAACCTGATGAACTCCATTGCGAAAGGCGATGAAGTACTGACCAACGGTGGCCTGGTCGGTCGCGTGACCAAAGTAGCGGAAAGCGGCTACATTGCAATCGCGCTGAACGACACCACTGAAGTGGTTATCAAACGTGACTTCGTAGCTGCCGTTCTGCCGAAAGGCACCATGAAGGCGCTGTAATCCCAACTTTTCCCAAAGGGAACTGCCGTGTTAAACCGTTATCCTTTGTGGAAGTACATCATGCTGGTCGTCGTGATTATCGTCGGCCTGCTGTACGCGCTTCCCAACCTGTATGGTGAGGATCCGGCCGTTCAAATCACTGGCGCGCGCGGTGTCGCCGCCAGTGAGCAAACGCTGATCCAGGTCCAGAAAACGTTACAAGAAGAAAAAATTACCGCTAAGTCTGTGGCACTGGAAGAGGGCGCAATTCTTGCTCGCTTCGACACCACCGACACGCAGCTCCGCGCCCGTGAAGCGCTGATGGGCGTGCTGGGTGATAAGTATGTCGTGGCGCTTAACCTTGCTCCTGCAACCCCGCGTTGGCTGGCTGCGCTGAACGCAGAGCCAATGAAACTCGGTCTTGACCTGCGTGGCGGCGTTCACTTCCTGATGGAAGTGGATATGGATACCGCGCTTGGCAAGCTGCAGGAACAGAACATCGACAGCCTGCGCAGCGATCTGCGTGAGAAAGGCATTGCGTACACTACCGTGCGTAAAGAAGATAACTACGGTATGAGCATCACGTTCCGCGACAGCGCGGCGCGCGACCAGGCTGTAACTTCCCTGTCTCAACGTCACCGCGATCTGGTCATCACCTCTCAGGGCAGCAACCAGCTGCGTGCAGTGATGACGGATGCGCGTCTGAGCGAAGCGCGTGAATATGCCGTTCAGCAGAACATCAACATTCTGCGTAACCGTGTAAACCAACCGGGCGTGGCCGAGCCGCTGGTACAGCCTCAGGGTGCTGACCGTATCGTGGTGGAACTGCCGGGTATCCAGGATACCGCGCGTGCGAAAGAGATTCTGGGTGCAACTGCAACCCTGGAATTCCGCCTGGTTAACTCCAACGTCGATCAGTCTGCTGCCGCCTCTGGCCGTATCCCAGGCGACTCCGAAGTGAAACAGACCCGCGAAGGTCAGCCGGTTGTGCTGTACAAACGCGTGATACTGACCGGTGACCACATCACCGACTCCACTTCCAGCCAGGATGAATACAACCAGCCGCAGGTTAACATCTCGCTGGATAGCGCGGGTGGTAACATCATGTCTAACTTCACCAAGGACAACATCGGTAAACCGATGGCGACCCTGTTCGTGGAGTACAAAGACAGCGGTAAGAAAGACGCCAACGGTCGTGCCGTGCTGGTGAAAGAGGAAGAGGTGATTAACATCGCCAACATCCAGTCTCGCCTGGGTAACAGCTTCCGTATCACCGGTATCAACAACCCGAACGAAGCTCGCCAACTGTCACTGCTGCTGCGTGCCGGTGCGCTGATTGCGCCAATTCAGATTGTTGAAGAACGTACCATTGGTCCAACCCTGGGCATGCAGAACATCAAGCAGGGTCTGGAAGCATCTCTGGCCGGTCTGGTGGTTTCCATCATCTTCATGCTCTTCTTCTACAAGAAGTTTGGTCTGATTGCGACAAGCGCGCTGCTGGCGAACCTGGTGCTGATTATCGGTATTATGTCTCTGCTCCCAGGGGCAACGCTGACCATGCCGGGTATTGCGGGTATCGTTCTTACCCTTGCGGTGGCGGTCGACGCCAACGTACTGATAAACGAGCGTATTAAAGAAGAGCTGAGTAACGGTCGCTCTGTGCAACAGGCGATTGAAGAAGGCTATAAAGGGGCGTTCAGCTCCATCTTCGATGCGAACGTAACAACACTGATTAAGGTTCTTATCCTGTATGCAGTGGGTACTGGCGCGATCAAAGGCTTTGCAATTACAACCGGTATCGGTGTTGCAACGTCGATGTTTACCGCTATTGTCGGCACCCGTGCCATCGTGAACCTGCTGTACGGCGGCAAGCGCGTCAAAAAGCTGTCTATCTGAGGAGTGCGTTGTGGCACAGGAATATACTGTTGAACAATTGAACCACGGCCGTAAAGTCTGGGACTTTATGCGCTGGGACTACTGGGCCTTCGGCATTTCAGGTTTTCTGCTGATTCTGTCCATCGTCATTATGGGCGTGAAAGGCTTTAACTGGGGTCTCGACTTTACCGGTGGTACGGTCATCGAGATCTCCCTGGAAAAACCGGTCGATATGGACCAGATGCGCGAATCGCTGCAGAAAGCGGGCTTTGAAGAGCCGCTGCTGCAGAACTTCGGCAGCAGCCGCGACATCATGGTGCGTATGCCTCCGGTACACGACGCCAACGGCAGCCAGGAGCTGGGTAGCAAGGTTCTGAAGGTTATCAACGAATCGACCAGCCAGAATGCGGCGGTGAAGCGTATTGAGTTCGTTGGCCCGAGCGTGGGTGCGGACCTGGCGCAAACCGGCGCGATGGCGCTGATGGTGGCGCTGATTTCCATCCTGATCTACGTTGGCTTCCGCTTCGAGTGGCGACTGGCTGCAGGTGTGGTTATCGCGCTGGCGCACGACGTGGCCATCACCATGGGCGTACTGTCTCTGTTCCATATTGAGATTGACCTGACGATTGTGGCATCCCTGATGTCCGTTATCGGTTACTCACTGAACGACAGTATCGTGGTATCTGACCGTATCCGTGAAAACTTCCGTAAGATCCGTCGCGGTACGCCGTACGAAATCTTCAACGTGTCGTTGACCCAGACGCTGCACCGTACCTTGATCACATCCGGAACGACCTTAATGGTTATCCTGATGCTGTATCTCTTCGGTGGTCCGGTGCTGGAAGGCTTCTCGCTGACCATGCTGATCGGTGTGTCTATCGGTACGGCGTCGTCTATCTACGTCGCGTCCGCACTGGCACTGAAACTCGGCATGAAGCGCGAGCACCTGCTCCAGCAGAAAGTCGAAAAAGAAGGGGCGGATCAGCCGTCAATTCTGCCGTAAGACAGTGTCTTAGGCGTTATCGAAATCCCGGTCTGTTGGCCGGGATTTTTTTTATCTGCTCCTGACAAACACTCCTGACAGTATGCTGTCAGGAGCCCTGTCGTAGACTTCTTCTGAACCCAACAACAGGCAGGAGGAAGTATGAAAAGTGTGATTAACTGGTTTGAAATTCCGGTCGCCGATATGGATCGCGCCATCAAATTTTATGAACCGGTAATGCAGGTTACGCTGAAGCGCGAGAAAATGGACGTGGCAGAGCTGGCGATTTTCCCGCATGAAGACCCGGCAACCGGCGGGGCGCTGGCGAAATTTGACGGCATTACGCCGTCGCAGCAGGGCGCTATTATTTATCTGCATACTGACAATCTGGCGGCCACGCTCGATCGCATTGCCTCTGCGGGCGGTGCGTGCGTCTTTGGTCCGCTGGAATTGCCGCGAGGCATTGGCACCATTGCCTTGTTCACCGACAGCGAAGGTAATCGCGTCGGCCTTCATCAACCGGCCTGAGAGCAAAAGAGACGATGACCCGACGCGCTGACCGTTTGTTTCAGATTGTGCAGATCCTGCGGGGCAGGCGTCTGACAACGGCAGCGCATCTGGCGGAGAGGCTCGGCGTCTCCGAGCGCACTGTTTATCGCGATATCCGCGACCTGTCTCTCTCTGGCGTGCCGGTAGAGGGCGAGGCGGGAAGCGGATACCGGCTTCTGTCGGGCTTTGACCTGCCGCCGCTGATGCTGACCAATAAAGAGTCCGAGGCGCTGATGGTGGCAATCCGTCTGCTGAAAACCTGGGGCGGAGAGTCGTTGTCGCGCGAGCTGGAGTCGGCTCAGGAGAAGGTGCTGGCGATCCTGCCCGAGGAGAGCCGACGCAAGGCGGAGCAGACGCGTATATATGCGCCGGATATTGCGCTTCAGCCCCATTCCCGCAGCGGATTTGATGTGATTCATCAGGCGATATCTGCGCAGCGCGTGCTGGCGCTGCATTACCGTGATGAGGCCGGGCAGTTAACCTGGCGTGAGGTGCAGCCGCTTGGGGTGTTCTTCTGGGGGGAGCACTGGCTGTTGGCTGCGTGGTGCGAGCGGCGCGATGACTACCGCTGTTTCCGGCTCGACCGATGCCTCAATATTGTGCAGACGGAGAGGCGGTTTAGCGAGAGTGCTGACAGGTCATTGGCGGATTTTTTGCGGAAGGTGAAGCAGTAAAAAGCCAGGTGGCGAGGTAAAAGCAAAACGGCAACATCGTTGCCGTTTTTTGTGTTTGCGCCCTCTCCCACGGGAGAGGGAAGGGGTGAGGGCACCAGCCCGCACAATCTCGCACAGGTTAGAAGTTATAACCTACAACCAGGTAACCACCCCAACCGGTAGAACGGACGCTGAAATCGCCGTTACCGAAGTTCAGGCTCGCGTCGTCGTTCCACTGACCACCGTTATGCCAGTAACGCGCAACAACAGAGTAGTGCCAGTGATCGTAGTTCAGCGCCAGGATGTGGCTGGAAGCGATGGAGTCGTTGGTGCGCGCTTTCTTACCGTTCAGATCGCGGAAGTCGTTGTCGCCCAGGTCTGAGCCCCAGTCAAAGTTGGTGAAGCCGATGTAGCTCAGGTTGCCGCCCCACAGCTGGGTGATTGGCACAAAGTATTTCACTTTGAAACGGTAGCCGTCCCACTCGTTTTCGTTCGCGGCGCCGTAGTTCTGCCACTGGTACTTCGCGTACACGTTCATGGACAGGCTCATTGGCAGACCGGTATCGATGTCCGTACCCAGACCCATGTACCAGGTGCTCTGACGACCGGACTTGTTACGGCCCATGTCGTAGATATAGTTGTTTGCGAAGTACCACTCTTTGAACGGACCAAACGCCAGGCTGGTGCCAGTCAGCTTATCAATAGAGAAGCGTGGTTCGATCTCCATGAACAGCGGGGAACCGTGGTTCCAGATACCTTTCGCGTCGGTGTTACCACCGAAGAAGACCGGTGCATCCATATAACCATAGAAATCAAACCAGTCTTTCTTGGCGAACGCTTCGTATTCCAGGTAGGTATCGTTACGGATCTGAGGTCCGAAACGGGTGTGGTAGCTGCCAACCACGTTAACGCTCTGGTGCCACCAGTCGGAGAGGTATTGTGGTTTATCGTTTTCCGCTGCGTTAACAGTGAAAGAGGAGGAGAGTGCCAGTACAGCACCGGCTGCGAGTAATGTTTTTTTCATAATCATGCCACTGATTGAAATTCCCTTCCGGGAGTGAAAAATGCGCGATTTGCGTATCAAAATATTTCGTGTTTCTGCGGAGCCTATTATAGGAATCCTTGCTCACAAAAATATGTGTTGTTTCACATATCTCTCACATGCGTAATCGATTGCGTTCACGTTTGCGTACTTTAAACGGCCGGGATTGTAACGGCAAACATTTATGTTGCCAATCCATACGAAATGTAAATGTTAGCGGAGTGACATTTCACTCCGCTAAAAGAGGAGGTTATTGCGCGGCGGGTTGAATGTCGTGAATGCGGATAAAGCCCAGCTGTTCTGGGGTGAGCCCACTCAGCTGTAGCGGGATATCAACATCGCTCGGGGCCAGCGTGCTGGCGGGGGCGGTGAAGAGCTGGTTCTTCACGTTCACTTCCTGGTAGCTTTCCGTGGTGCCCTGAATCTGGCCCCACTCTACGGTGCCGCTGAACGCGGGAAGCGGATCGTTGGATTCACCCTGAATGCGTAATGTTGCGCGAGTACCATCGGCATTCGCTGCAACATTCACCAGAGACATCTTTAACGTGCCAATCTGGCTGTTCAGGCGGGCAGGCGTGTTGGCACCCGGCAGCAGATAAACGCCGCTGCTGGACTTCGCATTCAGCGCATTTTGCTGGGTGATTTTCACGGTCTCTTTGTTCAGCTTGTCCATGGCCGCATTGAGCGTGTTCACGCTTTGTTTCATTTCGCGGACTTCAGTTTGCTGTGCACAGGCGCTAAGGGTAAAGAGGCTCCCCACCAGCAGAATTCTCAGGTAACGTCTTGTCATTGCGTTTATTTCCTTGAAATAACGGATCGCCTATATGGTAGCCAGCTTCATTGTGTCTGACATAGATCCTTTGTCTCAAAAAGCTCTTCCTTTGTTGTCAGGCCAGATCAGGGTAAAATGAAAATCAGTTAATCGGATTACAGGGATACCGTATGCATTGCCCATTCTGCTCCGCTGTGGATACCAAAGTCATCGACTCTCGCCTGGTGGGCGAAGGGTCTTCCGTACGCCGTCGCCGACAGTGTCTGGTGTGCAACGAGCGTTTCACGACCTTTGAAGTTGCAGAGCTGGTAATGCCGCGCGTGGTGAAAAGTAACGACGTGCGCGAGCCGTTCAATGAAGAAAAGCTGCGCAGCGGAATGCTGAAAGCCCTCGAAAAACGGCCCGTCAGCGCAGACGATGTCGAAATGGCGTTAAACCACATCAAGTCTCATCTTCGTGGCTTAGGTGAGCGCGAGGTGCCGAGCAAAATGATCGGTAACCTGGTGATGGAACAGCTGAAAAAGCTCGATAAAGTCGCCTATATCCGCTTCGCCTCTGTCTACCGCAGTTTCGAAGATATCAAAGAGTTCGGCGAAGAGATCGCCCGCCTACAGGATTAAGCCCATGCAGGACGAGATGTACATGGCACGAGCCATGAAGCTGGCGCAGCGTGGTCGTTTTACTACCCATCCGAACCCGAACGTGGGGTGCGTTATTGTCAAAGAGGGCGAGATCGTGGGCGAAGGCTATCACCTTCGTGCGGGCGAGCCCCACGCCGAGGTGCATGCCTTGCGCATGGCGGGCGAGAAGGCGCGCGGTGCCACGGCCTACGTTACGCTGGAGCCCTGCAGCCATCACGGGCGTACGCCGCCGTGCTGTGAGGCGCTGATTGCAGCGGGTGTGTCGCGCGTTGTTGCATCAATGCAGGATCCGAATCCGCAGGTGGCTGGACGCGGTCTGTATCGACTTCAGCAGGAAGGCATTGACGTCAGCCATGGGCTGATGATGCAGGACGCGGAAGCGATTAACAAAGGCTTCCTGAAGCGTATGCGTACCGGGTTCCCGTACATTCAGCTCAAGCTGGGCGCCTCGCTGGACGGTCGTACGGCGATGGCAAACGGCGAGAGCCAGTGGATCACCTCGCCGCAGGCAAGGCGCGATGTGCAACGTCTGCGTGCGCAAAGCCATGCTATCCTCACCAGCAGTGAAACCGTTTTGGCTGACGATCCGGCCATGACCGTGCGCTGGGACGAACTGAGTGCCGATACCCAGGCGCTTTACCCGCAGGAGAACCTGCGTCAGCCGCTGCGCATTATTATTGATAGCCAGAACCGCGTGACGCCGGATCACCGCATCGTGCAGCAGCCGGGTGAAACCTGGATTGCCCGCACGAAGGAAGATACGCGTGAATGGGCGGAAGGCGTGCGCAGCATCATGGTGCCGGAGCATAACGGGCATCTGGATTTAGTCGTGCTGATGATGTTGCTCGGCAAGCAGCAGGTCAACAGCATCTGGGTCGAAGCCGGGCCTACGCTCGCCGGTGCGCTCTTACAGGCTGGGCTGGTGGATGAATTGATTGTCTACGTTGCGCCTAAACTGTTAGGGCACGACGCGCGCGGCCTGTTTGTGCTGCCTGGCCTTGAAAAACTGGCCGACGCACCACAACTCAGATTCAGCGAGATTCGTCCGGTGGGTCCGGATGTCTGCCTCCATTTAACGACAGCGTAATTGCTCCCGAAATAGGGAAGCAGTGCGCAAAGTATTATGATAAAATCCGCCCCCCTGCGGGGCCAAATGAACCCGTAAAGGAAGAGTATGAACATTATTGAAGCTGCTGTAGCTACCCCGGACGCTCGCGTCGCCATCACCATTGCGCGTTTCAACAACTTCATCAACGACAGCCTGCTGGAAGGTGCGATTGACGCCCTGAAACGTATCGGCCAGGTTAAAGATGACAACATTACCGTTGTTTGGGTTCCAGGTGCTTACGAACTGCCACTGGCGGCGGGCGCGCTGGCGAAAACCGGTAAATACGACGCGGTGATTGCGCTGGGTACTGTTATTCGTGGCGGCACTGCGCACTTCGAATACGTTGCGGGCGGTGCAAGCAATGGTCTGGCTCACGTTGCACAGGATGCTGAAATTCCTGTCGCATTCGGCGTGCTGACTACCGAAAGTATTGAACAAGCCATCGAACGTGCTGGCACCAAAGCCGGTAACAAAGGTGCAGAAGCTGCACTGACCGCGCTTGAAATGATCAATGTATTGAAAGCCATCAAGGCCTGATTTTTTTGTAAGGGGAATTCCGTGAAACCTGCTGCTCGTCGCCGCGCCCGTGAATGTGCCGTTCAGGCGCTTTACTCCTGGCAGTTGTCCCAGAACGACATCGCTGATGTTGAATACCAGTTCCTGTCAGAACAGGACGTGAAAGATGTTGACGTTCTGTACTTCCGTGAACTGCTGTCGGGAGTGGCGACTAATAGCGCGTATCTCGATGGCCTGATGAAGCCATACCTGTCTCGCCTGCTCGAAGAGCTGGGCCAGGTGGAAAAAGCAGTGTTGCGTATCGCGCTGTTTGAGCTGTCTAAACGTGATGATGTGCCGTACAAAGTGGCCATCAACGAAGCGATCGAACTGGCGAAAACCTTCGGCGCTGAAGACAGCCACAAGTTTGTAAATGGCGTACTTGATAAAGCAGCACCTGCGATCCGTCCCCACAAAAAGTGATCCGCAAACCGGAGTTCTGCATTGCCTGACGGGCAGTGCGGCTCCGGTTTTTTCTTTTATTTGCTGAGGCATAACGTATGGCATGCGGCGAATTCTCCCTGATTGCCCGTTATTTCGACCGTGTCAGAACCTCTCGTCTTGATGTTGAAACCGGCATTGGCGATGACTGTGCACTTCTCAATATTCCCGAAAAACAGACGCTGGCAATCAGCACCGACACCCTGGTGTGCGGGCGTCATTTCCTGCCCGATATCGATCCTGCCGATCTGGCGTATAAAGCGCTGGCGGTGAACGTTAGCGATCTGGCGGCGATGGGTGCCGATCCTGCCTGGCTGACGCTGGCTCTGACGTTGCCAGAGGTCGATGAAGCCTGGCTGGAAGCGTTTAGCGACACGCTGTTTGAACAGCTGAATTATTACGATATGCAGTTGATTGGCGGTGATACCACTGCCGGGCCGCTGTCGATGACGCTGGCGATCCACGGCTATGTGCCGCTCGGCCGCGCGCTGAAGCGCTCGGGCGCAAAACCAGGCGACTGGATCTACGTGACCGGTACGCCGGGTGACAGCGCGGCAGGGCTGGCGGTCCTTCAGAACCGTTTAACGGTTGGAGATGCTGATGATGCGGCGTATCTGGTGAAGCGCCATCTGCGGCCAACGCCGCGTATTCTGCACGGCCAGGCGCTGCGCGAGCGGGCAAGCTCGGCTATCGATCTCTCTGACGGGCTGATCTCCGATCTCGGGCATATCCTGAAGGCCAGCGGCGTGGGCGCACGCGTTGACCTGGATCTGTTCCCGCTGTCGGAGCAACTGCTTCGCCATGTCGAACCTGAGCAGGCGCTGCGCTGGGCGCTTTCCGGGGGTGAAGACTACGAGCTGTGCTTCACCGTACCGGAGCTGAACCGCGGAACGCTGGACGTGGCGTTAGCGCACCTCGGCGCGAAATTTACCTGCATCGGGCAGATTATGCCGGAGAGCGAAGGGCTGAAGTTTGTCCGTGAAGGTGCGCCGGTGACGCTCGACTGGAAAGGGTACGATCACTTCGCGTAAGTTTGTGCGCTCTGTATTACCGGGTGGCGCTGCGCTTACCCGGCCTACA
>NZ_GL890775.1:164893-232658 GCF_000211415.1 Enterobacter mori LMG 25706
CTTAAACCCCACCACCGGATGCTGCTGATACGGCGCCTCCAGCTCGGCAACCTGCTCCGGCGTCAGCGTGATGTCCACCGCATTCAGCAGCTCATCCAGCTGTTCTTCCCGCGACGTGCCGATAATCGGTGCGGCAACCCCGCGTTTGCTCAGCAGCCATGCCAGCGCCACCTGGGCGCGGGTTGCACCGGTATCGTCGGCAATGCCTGCCAGACGCTCGGCAATCAGCGCATCGCTGGCTTCTGTACCGCCATAGAGATTTTTCCCCACTTCATCCGATACCAGGCGAGCCGTGGTTTCGCCCCATGGACGGGTCAGTCGACCGCGCGCCAGCGGGCTCCACGGGATCACCGCCACGCCCTCCTGATGGCACAGCGGCAGCATCTCGCGCTCTTCTTCACGATAGATCAGGTTGTAGTGATCCTGCATGGTGACAAAGCGTGCCCAGCCGTGCTGTGCCTGGAGATCCAGCGCCTGGGCAAACTGCGACGCGTGCATAGACGACGCGCCGATGTAGCGCGCTTTACCGGCTTTCACCACGTCGTTCAGCGCTTCAAGGGTCTCTTCAATGGGGGTGTTGTAATCCCAGCGGTGGATCTGCAGCAGGTCGACGTAATCCATGTTCAGGCGGCGAAGGCTGTCATCAATGGAACGCAGGATTTGCGCGCGAGAAAGGCCTTCGGGCAGATCGCCCGTCTGGTGATAAACCTTGGTAGCGACGACGATCTCATCCCGCCGGGAAAAGTCGCGCAGAGCGCGGCCAACGATCTCCTCGCTGCTGCCGTCGGAGTAGCTGTTGGCGGTGTCAAAGAAGTTAATGCCGCCTTCAATGGCGCGTTTGATAATCGGACGACTGCTCTCTTCCGGCAGCGTCCAGGCGTGGTTTCCCCGATCCGGCTCGCCAAAGGTCATGCAGCCCAGGCAAAGTCGGGAAACCTTCAGGTCCGTTTTTCCTAACGTAGTGTATTGCACGGTTCCGCTCCTGCTATTTTAAACATGAGGTTTAAGCATAGCAGGAGCGGTAAAGGGGAGGGGTTATGCCAGCCAGCTGCGGATTTTGGCTTCGATACCTGCGGCATCCAGACCAATCGCCGCGCGGGCTTCGTCCTGGGTACCTTGCGGAATGAAATGATCCGGCAGGCCGAGGTTCAGCACCGGAACGGCTTTACGGTTTGCCATCAGCACCTCGTTTACGCCGCTGCCCGCGCCGCCCATGATGGCGTTTTCTTCCAGCGTCACCAGCACGTCGTGGCTTTCCGCCATGCTCAGGATCAGGGACTCATCGAGCGGCTTAACGAAGCGCATATCCACCAGCGTGGCATTCAGCGTTTCGGCCACTTTTGCCGCTTCCGGCATCAGCGTGCCGAAGTTCAGGATCGCCACTTTCTCACCGCGACGCTTCACCAGGCCTTTACCGATCGCCAGTTTTTCCAGCGGCTGAAGTTCAACGCCCAGGGCATTGCCGCGCGGGTAGCGAACCGCGCTCGGACCGTCCTGATAGTGGTAACCGGTAAACAGCATCTGGCGACATTCGTTCTCGTCGCTCGGCGTCATGATCACCATGTCCGGGATGCAGCGCAGGAAAGAGAGATCAAATGCGCCCTGGTGCGTCTGACCGTCGGCACCCACGATGCCCGCGCGGTCGATAGCAAACAGCACCGGCAGCTTCTGGATGGCAACGTCGTGAATAACCTGATCGTAGGCGCGTTGCAGGAAGGTGGAGTAAATTGCCACCACCGGCTTGTAGCCACCGATCGCCAGACCCGCCGCAAACGTCACCGCATGTTGCTCGGCGATGGCAACGTCAAAATACTGGTCAGGGTATTTTTTGGAAAACTCGACCATGCCGGAGCCTTCACGCATGGCGGGCGTCACAGCCATCAGCTTGTTGTCTTTGGCCGCGGTTTCACACAGCCAGTCGCCGAAGATTTTCGAATAGCTCGGCATACCGCCGCTGCTTTTTGGCAGACAGCCGCTGGTATGGTCAAACTTCGGCACCGCGTGGAAGGTGATCGGATCTTTTTCCGCCGGTTCGTAACCACGCCCTTTTTTGGTCATGATGTGCAGGAACTGCGGGCCTTTCAGGTCGCGCATGTTCTTGAGCGTGGTCACCAGCCCCAGTACGTCGTGGCCGTCAACCGGGCCGATGTAGTTAAAGCCCAGCTCCTCAAACAGCGTGCCCGGCACCACCATGCCTTTGATGTGTTCTTCGGTACGCTTGAGCAGCTCTTTAATCGGCGGTACGCCGGAAAAGACTTTTTTGCCGCCTTCGCGCAGCGAGGAGTAAAGCTTGCCGGAAAGCAGCTGTGCCAGATGGTTATTCAGCGCACCCACGTTCTCGGAGATCGACATTTCGTTATCGTTAAGGATAACCAACATGTCCGGCTTGATATCACCCGCGTGGTTCATTGCCTCGAAGGCCATACCCGCAGTGATCGCCCCGTCGCCAATCACGCAGACGGTACGGCGCTGTTTGTTCTCTTTTTCTGCGGCAACGGCAATACCGATACCCGCTGAAATGGAGGTGGAGGAGTGACCGACGCTCAGCACGTCATACTCGCTCTCGCCGCGCCACGGGAACGGGTGCAGGCCGCCTTTCTGGCGAATAGTGCCAATTTTATCACGACGACCGGTCAGAATTTTGTGCGGATAGGCCTGATGGCCTACATCCCAGATGAGCTGGTCGAACGGCGTGTTATAGACGTAATGCAGCGCCACGGTCAGCTCAACCGTGCCAAGCCCGGAGGCGAAATGGCCGCTGGAGCGGCTAACGCTGTCGAGCAGGTAGCGACGCAGTTCGTCGCACAGCTTCGGCAGGCTCTCTTTCGGCAACAGGCGTAACTCCTGGGTGGAGTCAACTAACGCCAGTGTCGGGTATTTGGCAATATCAAAACTCATCAAAGGCTCATCGAGATAGGTTGTTTATTTATCACGCTGGATTATGTAGTCCGCTAGCGCTTCCAGTGCCGAGGTATCCAGCGATTGCGCGGCCAGCTGATTCAGCGACTGGCGGGCATCCTCTATCAGGTCCCGGGCTTTACGTTGGGCTTGCTCAAGACCCAGCAGGGCGGGGTAGGTACTTTTGCCAAGCTGCTGGTCCGCACCCTGACGTTTACCCAATGTTGCAGTATCGCCCACCACATCCAGAATGTCATCCTGAACCTGGAATGCCAGACCGATACTTTCTGCGTATCTGTCCAGAATCGGCAGGGCTTTGCGCCCGTGTTCACCCGCGCTCAGCGCGCCCAGGCGAACGGCTGCACGAATGAGCGCACCCGTCTTATGGCGATGAATGCGCTCCAGCTGTTCCAGATTAACCTGACGACCTTCCGCCTCTAAATCCAGTGCCTGACCGCCGCACATCCCGGCGACGCCGCTGGCCATTGCCAGTTCGGAGACCATCGCCAGACGGTCGCGATCGGCCACTTCCGCCATCGGTGCATCGCTTAAAATCGAGAATGCCAGCGTTTGAAGAGCATCCCCCGCCAGAATGGCATTCGCCTCGCCAAACTTAATGTGGCAGGTTGGCTGACCACGACGCAGATCGTCGTCGTCCATGGCCGGGAGATCGTCGTGGATCAGCGAATAGGCGTGGATGCACTCCACGGCGGCTGCCGGGGCGTCCAGCGTGTTATCGCTGATACCGAACATATTCCCCGTGGCGTACACCAGGAACGGGCGCAGGCGCTTTCCACCCAAGAGTGCGCCATAGTGCATGGCTTCAACCAGTGGAGTGTTCTGAAAAGGCTGCGGTTCAATGAAACGGCGCAGGGCATCATTGGCGCGGACAACGCGCGCCTGAAGCGCGTTAGCAAAATCCATTTACTCGGCGTCCGGTGTGAAAGGCGTGGTTTTCGCGTCTTCGCTGTCGGAAAGCAGGATCTGCACGCGCTGCTCGGCCTGCTGCAGTTTAACCTGCCCCTGGCGCGCCAGCTGCACGCCACGTTCGAATTCGTTGAGCGCGTCTTCCAGCGGGAGATCGCCGCTCTCAAGACGGGTAACTATCTGCTCCAGCTCACTCAGCGCAGTTTCAAAACTGGCCGGTGCGTCGTTCTTCTTCGGCATAGTGAATTGACTCTTATATTCTTCGCCCCATCATGGTAACGGACTCGGGGCAATTATCAAATAACGCGAGCGGCGCGATGGTGGTATACTTGCGCGCCTGGATGCAGCCACGGGTGTGGGCTGCTGTATCATTTTCCATTACAAGCCTTAATACGCTTGCCTAAGAAACATTGCCGCCATGAAGTTTATCATTAAATTGTTCCCTGAAATCACCATCAAAAGCCAATCTGTGCGTTTGCGCTTTATTAAAATTCTCACCGGGAACATTCGTAACGTATTAAAGCACTACGACGAAACGCTCGCCGTGGTGCGTCACTGGGACCACGTGGAAGTGCGCGCCAAAGACGAAAACAAACGTCTTGATATCCGCGACGCGCTGACCCGTATTCCGGGTATTCACCATATTCTGGAAGTGGAAGACGTCCCTTTCACCTCTATGCACGACATCTTCGAAAAAGCGCTGGTTCAGTATCGCGATCAGATCGAAGGCAAAACCTTCTGCGTGCGCGTGAAGCGTCGCGGCAAGCACGAGTTTAGCTCTATTGAAGTTGAGCGCTACGTGGGCGGCGGTCTGAACCAGCACGTCGAAACGGCGCGCGTGCGTCTGACCAACCCGGACGTGACCGTGAACCTGGAGATCGAAAACGATCGCCTGCTGCTGGTAAAAGGGCGCTATGAAGGCATCGGTGGCTTCCCAATCGGCACTCAGGAAGACGTATTGTCGCTGATCTCCGGCGGCTTCGACTCCGGCGTCTCCAGCTATATGCTGATGCGCCGCGGCTGTCGCGTACACTATTGTTTCTTCAACCTGGGCGGCGCGGCGCATGAAATCGGCGTTCGTCAGGTGGCGCATTACTTGTGGAACCGCTTCGGCAGCTCCCACCGCGTGCGTTTTGTGGCGATCAACTTCGAACCCGTGGTCGGCGAAATCCTCGAAAAAGTGGACGACGGCCAGATGGGCGTGGTGCTGAAGCGCATGATGGTACGTGCGGCGTCTAAAGTGGCTGAACGCTACGGCGTGCAGGCGCTGGTGACCGGTGAAGCGCTGGGCCAGGTTTCCAGCCAGACGCTGACCAACCTGCGTCTGATCGACAACGTGTCTGATACGCTAATCCTGCGTCCGCTGATCTCCCACGACAAAGAGCACATCATCGATCTGGCGCGCGAAATCGGCACCGAAGATTTTGCCCGCACCATGCCGGAATACTGCGGCGTGATCTCAAAAAGCCCAACCGTGAAAGCGGTGAAGGCGAAGATCGAAGCGGAAGAAGAGCACTTCGATTTCGGCATTCTGGAAAAAGTGGTGGCGGAAGCGTCCAACATTGATATCCGCGAGATTGCCCAGCAGACCGAGCAGGACGTGGTTGAAGTTGAAACCGTGAGCGGTTTCGGTGCTAACGATGCGATTCTGGATATCCGCTCTATCGACGAGCAGGATGACAAGCCGCTGAAAGTTGAAGGCGTGGACGTGGTTTCTCTTCCGTTCTACAAGCTGAGCACCAAGTTTGGCGATCTCGACCAGAGCAAAACGTATCTGCTGTGGTGTGAGCGCGGGGTGATGAGCCGCCTGCAGGCGCTGTATCTGCGCGAGCAGGGCTTTGCCAATGTGAAGGTGTATCGCCCGTAGATTCTCGCCGGGGAGTGCGGCCTGTTGCCCTCACCCCGGCCCTCTCCCACGGGGAGAGGGAGAACACCTATTCGTAATAATTATAAATCCCCGCTGGCATCACCAGCGACGATGCCACTTCGTACGCTTTCTCGCGTCCGACAAGCAGGTCAATAATCTTCAGCGCAAAATCAATCGCGGTGCCTGGCCCCTGGCTGGTGAGCAGGTTGACGCGCGGATCCCAGACCACGCGTTTATCCACCCAATGCTCTTCCGGGATCGTATCCTTAAGCCCCGGGAAGCCGGTCATGTTGCCGATGGGAAAGATATCGTGCGGCACCAGAACCGTTCCTGCTGCGGCACAGATAGCCGCGACGATGCGGCCGGATAAATGAAACTGACGCACGGTTTCAACCAGCAGCGGGCTGTCGCGAAAACATTCCGCGCCTTTCAGGCCGCCGGGCAGGACGATGATGTCGTACTCTCCGTCAGCCACCTGTACCAGCGGTGCATCCGCCAGGATTTTCACCCCGCGTGAACAGGTGATTGCCAGATTACCGTCGCTGGCGACGCTGGCGGTGGTGACCTTAATGCCGCCACGCACCATCAAATCGATAGTGGTGACGGCTTCCATCTCTTCGCTACCAGGGGCGAGGCAAATCAGTGCCGACGCGCTCATATTCACTCTCCTTACGTTTAACAAGGTCATACAGTCGGGCGTTTTCCGGCACCGCGATGCCGTGCGCGCGGGCGCGTTTTAACAGATAGCCAGTGATGTAGTCGATTTCCGTGTGGCGTAAAGCCCGAACGTCCTGCAGCATCGAGGAGATATTTTCTGCCGTACTATCAATAACCTGCTCGACATAATAACGTAAATCATCCGCCGAGGTATGCAGGCCTTCACGTTCAATCACCGAGGCGACTTCTTCACACAGCGCGGCAATCTCCTGAGGATGGTTTTTCAGCTCACCGTTCGGACAGTCCCACAGCGCCGTCAGCGGGTTGATCACGCAGTTCACCGCCAGCTTGCGCCACAGCTGAGGGCGGATGTTGTTGTGCCAGGCGACGTCTGGTAGCACTTTCTGTAACACGTCCGCCAGATAACTGTAGTCGCCGTCCTGCTCGCGGGCCGGACCGATATGGGTCACGCCGCTCGCAACATGCACGATGATATTGCCATCGCGCCGCGCCGCCTGAGTCGTGGTGGCCATTAGCAGCGGCTGCGAGATGCTCTTGAGTTCATCAATGGTTCCCATGCCATTATGCAGCAGCAAAATGGGGGCTGTGGGGGGGAGCTGCGCGGCCAGCGCTTTTACCGCATCGGAAACCTGCCACGCCTTGAGCGTCACCAGCAGCAGGTCGCTTTGCGCAAGGAAATCAGGATCATTGGCGGTAAGGGATTCGTTAAAGATACTTCCGTCTTCATCAATCAGATTTACACTGCAATAGGGCTGAGGCACGCGCAGCCAGCCCTGCACCTCATGTCCGTGCTTACATAGCGCGGTCAGCCATAGCTGACCCAGGGCTCCGCAACCGAGCACTGTAATTTTCATTGTTCCTCCTCACCTGCAACTGCGCCAGGTGTTACTGCCTAATTATAGCGCCGTCGACTATGCTTTTGAGTTATGCCTTGTTGCGGGTATTATGCAACGCAACAAAAATGAAGGGAGAAGAAAAGATGCCATCTTTCGATATTGTTTCCGAAGTTGATATCCAGGAAGTGCGTAACGGCGTGGATAACGCCAGCCGTGAAGTTGAGTCACGTTTCGATTTCCGTGGCGTTGAGGCGACGTTTGAACTGAAACGACGCAAATAAGACCACTAAGGTGCTGAGCGAGTCTGATTTCCAGGTCAATCAGCTGCTCGACATTTTGCGCGCCAAGCTGTTAAAGCGCGGCATTGAAGGTACCTCGCTGGACGTGCCGGAAGAGTTTGTCCACAGCGGCAAAACCTGGTTCGTGGAAGCGAAGCTGAAGCAGGGCATTGAGAGCGCGGTGCAGAAGAAGATCGTGAAGCTCATCAAAGACAGCAAGCTGAAGGTGCAGGCGCAAATCCAGGGCGAAGAGATTCGTGTGACCGGGAAATCTCGCGACGACCTGCAGGGCGTGATGGCGCTGATCCGCGGCGGCGATCTGGGACAGCCGTTCCAGTTCAAAAATTTCCGCGATTAAGACAAAAATGCCCGGTTTAACCGGGCATTTTTTTAAGCTTTCAGGGCCTGCTCCACCTCGAAGCGGTTGGTCACCTTGCTGTCTATTTTAACGTAAGCGCTACGTTCCTCCGGCACTATCAGCACTTCAGTCACGCCTTCTTTTGCTTCCAGACGCTGTTTGAGCGCATCACTGACGTCGACCTCTTCCGGAATTTCCACGCGCAGGCTGCTCACGTAGCGTGGCTCTTTCATGGTGCTGGCAACCAGCAGCCAGACCATCGCCAGCAGCGCACCGGCGAGAAACACGGTTTGCGAATCAAACAGGCCGTCCACCCAGCCGCCGAGCGAGCCGCCAATGGCCACCCCGAGGAACTGGCTGGTGGAGTAAATGCCCATTGCCGTACCCTTATAGCCCGCCGGAGATTCTTTACTGATAAGCGACGGCAGCAGCGCTTCCATCAGGTTAAACGCCAGGAAGAACAGCTGTACGCCAGCAACCAGTTCCCAGAAGTGCGGGCCGGAGCCCCAGAGCACGATCTCGGCAACCAGCAGCAACGCCACGCAGCCCACGAAAACGCGCTTCATCTTGCGCTTCACTTCGGCGTAGATGATAAACGGCACCACGGAGACAAATGAGATCAGCATCGTCACCAGATAGATTTTCCAGTGCTCGGCGGCAGGGAAGCCCGCAGCGGCAAGCTGGCCGGGCAGGGCGACGAAGGTGGACATCAGCAGAATGTGCAGGCACATAATACCGAAGTTCAGCTTGAGCAGGCGCGGCTCGACAATCACCTTACTAAAGCAGCCTTTCACCATTCCGGATTCACGGTTCAGAACGTGGTTTTTGCTGTCCGGCACCACCCACAGCGTAAGCGCGATCCCGATGGTCGCCAGCACGGCAATCATCCAGAACAGGGCGTGCAGCCCCAGTTTGTGGGTGATGACAGGGCCGAGCACCATCGCAATCGCAAACGTCACGCCAAAGCTGACGCCGATAAAGGCCATTGCCTTGGTGCGGTTCTGCTCGCGGGTGAGATCTGAAAGCAGCGCCATCACGGCGGCGGCAATCGCGCCGGAGCCCTGCAGGGCGCGGCCAAGAATAATTCCCCAGATAGAGTGGGAGAGGGCGGCAATTACGCTACCGAGTACAAAGACTAGCAGACCGCCGACAATCAGTGGTTTACGACCAACGCGGTCTGAGAGCCGCCCAAAGGGGATCTGAAATACCGCCTGCGCCAGTCCGTAGATACCAATGGCCAAACCAATCAGCGCTTCGCTGGCTCCCTGTAGCGCCATGCCGTACGTGGTCAGAACAGGCAGGACCATAAACATGCCAAGCATCCGTAGCGAGAAAACAGTCCCTAAACCCCAGGTCGCGCGTAGCTCGCCCGGCGTCATTTTATAATCGTTCATTGCCACCTCAATTCAAAAGCAGGCACTAGTTTAGGCGGGGTGTTAATTGCGGTAAATAGGTGTTTGTTTAAGAGATATTACCATCGTGCAAAACCGCGTCAGGTGGCGGCGATGCCTTACCCGACCTACCGATCCCGTAGGCCCGTGCAAGCGTAGCGCCGCCGGGCAAAAAAAAAGCCAGGTGATTAACCTGGCTTTTTCAATTCAGCACACTTACCAGACGTAAGTGAGCAGGTTGTGTGAATCCGGCACCATAAAGTCTACGGACATCATCACGGACAGCGAGGTGATGGCGACAATCGAGAACACAAACAGCTTGCGCGCCCAGACTTTGTCATCTTCCACTTTGTAACCGCGCAGCGCCATGCCGAGCCACCAGACGCTCACTGCAGCCGCCACCACCAGATATTTATACCCGGCGTAGCCGCCCAGAGAGAGCATCAGCGTTGCCACAGCAAAGGCGATGATGTAGAGCGTGATGTGGTTCTTGGCAACGGAAATGCCCTTCACGACCGGCAGAACCGGAATGTTCGCTGCCTGATAATCCTTAAAGCGGAAAATCGCGATGGCATAGGAGTGCGGCATCTGCCACAGGCTAAAGATAGCCAGCAGTATCAGCGCACCGCTGTCGAACTCGTTCGTGACTGCGCAGTAGCCAATCACCGGCGGCGCAGCGCCGGAGAGAGAACCAATCAGCGTGCCGTAGACGGAGTGACGCTTCATATACAGGCTGTAGACGCCCACATACACCACGAACCCCATCACCCCCAGCCAGCAGGCCAGCGGGTTAGCACCAAACCACAGCAGCATAAAGCCAGCAATACCCAGCAAGGTGGCGTACACCAGCGAGACGGAAGGGGCGATCAGGCCTTTCACCAGCACCCGATTTTTGGTCCTTTCCATCTTCTTGTCGATATCCATGTCGATGTAGTTGTTAAATACACAACCGGACGCAACAACCAGTGACACACCGACCAGCGTGTAGATAAAGAGGGTGTAATCAATGCTGCCCTTAGAGGCCAACAGGAACCCTCCGATCACGGAGATCAGGTTGCCAAAGATGATGCCTGGTTTCGTTACTTGCAGGTATTGCTTAAACATACTCGCCGCTCTTAGTGAACCATCATGTTGTAGTTAAGGTTCCACATAATCCAGATGGAACCGACTACCAGGATAGCGATGATAATCACGGTAAAGATAAAGGCCGTCATATTCCAGCCTTCATCGGACTTGGTGTTCATGTGCAGGAAGCAAACCAGATGCACCAGAATCTGAATCACAGCGGTTACCAGGATTGCGCCCAGGATAACCGGCTTAGACGCAGAACCGTTCATCACCATCCAGAACGGGATCACCGTCAGGATGATCGACAGGATGAAACCTGTCATGTAGGTTTTTACGCTGCCGTGGGAAGCGCCATGATCGTTTGAATGACTCATTACATCGCCCCCATCAGATAGACAACAGAGAACACACAGATCCATACCACGTCCAGGAAGTGCCAGAACAGGCTCAGGCACATGATACGGGTACGGTTAGTGCTGGTCAGGCCGCGACGGGATACCTGGAACATCAGTACCGCCATCCAGATCAGACCAGAGGTTACGTGCAGACCGTGAGTACCGACCAGCGCGAAGAACGCGGACAGGAAGCCACTGCGATCCGGACCGAAACCTTCCATGATCAGGTGATGGAATTCATAGATTTCCATCCCGATAAATCCAGCACCAAACAACCAGGTCAACGCCAGCCAGGAGACAACCTGGCTCTTGTTGTTTTTGTACATGGCGATAGCCGCCATGCCGTAGGTGATGGAGCTGAATAACAGCAGTGCGGTTTCAACCAGAACGAACGGCAGTTCAAAGATGTCCTTACCGGTCGGGCCGCCCGCTGTGCCGTTCACCAGAACGGCATAGGTTGCGAACAGACAGCAGAACAGAATGCAGTCGCTCATCAGGTAGATCCAGAAACCGAAGACTTTCATCGGTCCTGTATCGTGGTGCGCATGTTCATGCGCGTGGGCAGTTGAGTGCGCCAGAGTATCAGTTGCCATTTTTCAGCCCCGCTTTAGAAATCTCGTCGAAATGCTGATTTTCCAGCTTTTCAACTTCACGGACTGGTACGTAGTAGTCCACGTCCTCGTCAAAGCTCTTCACAATCCAGCTGATTACGATGCCGGCGAAGCCAACAATCGCCATCCACCAGATGTGCCAGATCATTGCGAAACCAAATACCGTTGCGAATGCGGCAATCACGATGCCCGCGCCGCTGTTTTTCGGCATGTGGATCTCTTCGTAATGAGCAGGTTGCTTGTACGCTTCACCTTTTTCTTTCATTTCCCAGAATGCGTCGCGTTCATGGATCTGCGGCACAACGGCAAAGTTATAGAACGGCGGTGGAGAAGAGGTCGCCCACTCCAGCGTACGGCCACCCCATGGGTCACCGGTCAGGTCACGGTTCTGGTCGCGGTCGCGAATAGACACGTAGAACTGAACCAGCTGAGACGCGATACCACAGGCAATCAGCACTGCGCCGCCCGCTGCAACCATCAGCATTGGGTGGAACTGCGGATCGATCTGCTGGCTCAGACGACGGGTCATACCCATGAAGCCCAGCACGTACAGCGGCATAAATGCTACGAAGAAGCCGATGATCCAGAACCAGAACGCGCGTTTACCCCATTTTTCGTTCAGCGTGAAGCCGAACGCTTTTGGCCACCAGTAGGTTACGCCAGCGAAGCAGCCGAAGACCACGCCACCGATGATAACGTTATGGAAGTGCGCAATCAGGAACAGACTGTTGTGCAGCACGAAGTCAGCACCCGGTACCGCCAGCAGTACGCCGGTCATCCCACCTACGGAGAAGGTCACGATGAAGCCGATGGTCCACAGCATTGCTGAGTGGAACACGATACGGCCCTGGTACATGGTGAACAGCCAGTTGAAGATCTTCACCCCGGTAGGGATGGCGATAATCATGGTCGTAATACCGAAGAAGGCGTTTACGTTCGCGCCCGCACCCATGGTGAAGAAGTGGTGCAGCCAAACGATGAACGACAGAACGGTAATACAGACGGTTGCCCACACCAGAGAGGTGTAACCAAACAGACGTTTACGCGAGAAGGTAGCAGCGATTTCGGAGAACACACCGAAGACCGGCAGAACCAGGATGTACACTTCCGGGTGACCCCAGGCCCAAATCAGGTTGATGTACATCATCATGTTGCCACCCATATCATTCGTGAAGAAATGGGTGCCCAGGTAGCGGTCCAGGGTCAGCAGCGCGATGGTGACAGTCAGGATTGGGAAGGACGCAATGATCAGGATGTTGGCGCACAGAGATGCCCAGGTAAATACCGGCATCTTGAACATGGTCATGCCAGGGGCACGCATCTTGATAATGGTCACGAAGAAGTTGATACCGGTCAGGGTCGTACCGACACCGGAGAGCTGAAGCGCCCAAATCCAGTAGTCGACGCCAACGCCCGGACTGTACTCAATTCCCGACAGCGGCGGGTACGCCAGCCAGCCGGTCTGAGCAAATTCGCCCACACCCAGTGACAGGTTAACCAGGATAACGCCGACAACCGTGAACCAGAAGCTCAGGTTGTTCAGGAACGGGAACGCCACGTCGCGCGCGCCGATTTGCAGCGGAACGACAACGTTCATCAGACCGATAACCAGCGGCATCGCCACGAAGAAGATCATGATAACGCCGTGGGCGGTAAAGATCTGATCGTAGTGGTGCGGCGGCAGGAAGCCGGCTTCACCCGCCGAGGCGAGTGCCTGCTGGCTACGCATCATGATCGCATCCGCAAAGCCACGAATTAACATGACGATACCGACGATGCAGTACATGATGCCGAGTTTTTTGTGGTCAACCGAAGTCAGCCACTCATTCCACAGGTAGCTCCACTTACCGAAGTAAGTGATCAAGCCCAGTAAGGCTGCGCCACCGATGATAATTGCAGCCACCGTAACCACGATAATGGGTTCGTGGTAGGGCACTGCATCCAGTGTCAATTTTCCGAACATTTTCTTCCTCGGCCCCTTAGTGAGCGGTTTCCGCGTGGCTCATGTCCATGCCTTCCATACCTTCGTGCGCGCTGTGCTCGCCTTCAGGCTGGGTCATGTCCATGCTCTTGCCGTGATCCATAAATTTGCCAATGACGTCTTTAAACAAATCTGGTTTCACGTTAGAGAAGTACTCCACCTTGTCGTATTCGCTAGGCGTAGCCACTTTTTCGAACGCCGCCATGTCAGACATGGTGTTAGTAGACTGCTTCGCTTTTTCAACCCACTGGTCGAAAGCGGCACGGTCTGGCGTTGCGATAGCTTTGAACTTCATACCTGAGAAGCCCGGGCCGCTATAGCTGGCGGAGATACCATCATAGGTGCCTGCTTCATTCGCGATCAGGTGCAGGTTAGTCTGCATACCGGCCATCGCGTAAATCTGGCTACCCAGACGCGGGATGAAGAAGGAGTTCATTACGGAGTTGGAGGTCACTTTGAACTGAACCGGAGTGTTCGCCGGGAAGGCGATTTCATTCACGGTAGCAATGCCCTGCTCTGGATAGATGAAGAACCATTTCCAGTCCATGGAGACCACTTCAATGGTAATAGGTTTCTCATCGTGAACCAGCGGTTTGCTTGGCTCAAGTGCGTGAGTGGTTTTCCAGGTCAGAACGGCAAGGAACAGGATGATCAGAATAGGTACCGTCCAGACCACAGCTTCCACTTTATTGGAGTGTGACCAGTTAGGGCTATACTTCGCATCTTTATTGCTCGCACGATACTTCCAGGCGAAACCAACTGCCATCAAAATGGCTGGAATAACCACAATCATCATCAGGCCAAATGCCGTCAGAATCAGTGAACGTTGTTCCAGTCCAATCTGTCCTTTGGGGTCTAGTAGTGCAGAATCGCAGCCACTGAGTAATACAGTGCCCGCGAATAATGACAACCATCCCAAACTTTTATTGTATTTCCCGAGTCTCATTTAACGACCTCAATTCCACGGAGTCTGGTGGCGTTTAAAGTGTGGGGGCATTTTACGGGAAGGTTACATTACTGTAAACATCATTAGGCCTGTGTCAGGAAGGTGTTACTGGGTTCTGCCGCACATGTCACAAGTGTTGCAAATTATGTCGCTTTTTAAGACATAAGCCGCATGGCGCGGGCTTTATAACGAAAGGACCCCCAAGCATACCCTAAAAGGGGCAATTGGTATAACCATTGTTAAAAATAAACAAAAAATTAACAATTAATTATCAATAAAAAGACAACTAAAAAACGAAAATTCAATGTTTCAAATGCTGAATCGTTTAACGAGAAAATAGAGTTTGGAATTGACTCCAATAATTTCCAGAAGCTATCCCGCACAAAACAACAAATATTTTTTTTCGCGATTGTCGGTTATTTCGCCGTTATAATTTCACTTCGTGATTACAACGGGAAATAACCTTTCGTTTTTTTCTTCAGCTCATCTGCGTTTTGCGCAATGCCAGAAAATCGAGAAGTCCCCCGATAAGGATCCCGGCGATGGCGAACAGGGCACCCACGTCCAGCAGGAGCGTTTCGAGCGGGAGCGTCAGAGAGGTGGTTGCATTAATGATGAGTACGACAAGCCACAATCCCAGCGCAAGGCACCCCACCGTTAACAACCATAAGGCAAAACGGTAGGCGCGGTGATATTCGGTACGCGGCATAAAGTGTTCAGTACGCTGGGTATATTCCAGCGTTTGACGACACACCAGCAGCAATAAAATCCCCGGCACGGCGGCAACCACCGAGAAGAGATAAAATGTCGGCCAGCCGTGGGCTTCAACGAACCAGCCTGCAATGGGGCCGACATAAACGCGGCCCACGGCGGAAAGTGCTGAAAGCAGGGCAAACTGCGTGGCGGAAAATGATTTGTTGCACAGGGTCATCAGCAGGGCGACAAAGGCTGCCGTTCCCATTCCGCCGCAGAGGTTTTCAAAGAACACGGCTGCCGCCATGCTGATCATATGCTTATCGGAAATCGACAGCAGCCAGTAGCCCGCATTCGACGCCCCTTGCAGGATGCCGAAGATCAGCAGGGCGCGGAACAGCGTCAGCCGCTGCATCAACACGCCGCCGTACAAGGCGCCGACGATAGTTGCAAACAGTCCCAGCGTTTTATTCACCACGCCAACTTCCCCGGCATCAAAACCGACGCCGCGTATGAGGAAGGTGGTGGTCAGACTCATGGCAAAGGCATCGCCGAGTTTATACAGGACAATCAGCAGCAAAATCAGCCAGGCATTGTTGCGGCCAAAAAAATCACGCAATGGTTCAGCGACGGCCTGCTCCAGCGAGCGTGGAACCGGGATCACATCGCTCGGTTCAGGCGCGAACAAGGTGGCAATAATGCAGGGGATCAGCAGTGCGGCCATCAGCCAGTACATGCCCTGCCAGCCGAGATAGCGGTCAGCAAGCCACAGTGCGAGTCCACCGGAAACCAGCATGCCCAGTCGATAGCCCAGCACGCTGATGGCGGCACCCGCACCACGCTCTTCCGCTGGCAACACGTCCGTTTTCCAGGCATCGAACACGATATCCTGCGACGCGGAACAGAAGGCAATCACCACCGCAAGCGCCGCCATCCAGCGCAATTGCGTGGAAGGTTCGAGGAAGCCCATGGCGGCAATGGCCAGCAGTAACAGCACCTGCGTCATGACCAGCCAACCGCGACGCCGCCCGAGGAACGGCGGGGTATAACGGTCCATCACCGGAGACCAGAGGAACTTAAAGACGTAAGCCTGGCCGACAAGCGAGAAGAAGCCGATGGTTTTGAGATCGATATTCTCGACGGTCATCCACGCCTGTAAGGTGCCGGAGGTGAGCGCGAGGGGTAAACCGGAGGCGAAACCGAGGATCAGCAGAATGGCTGATTTCGGTTGCTGGAAAATGCGTAAGTAGTGACTGGCCATGTTTTTATTGAAACTGACCCGGCGAAGCACCGGGTCAGTGCGCAGAATTAACGAGCGTTCTGCTTGATGAAGTCATGAATGCTGGTGTCCTGCGCCATATCGGCGATGGTGTCAGTCAGCACGCTGTTTACCGCGTTAGCAATGTTCTGGTTGGATGCCTGGAACGCACCTTCAACAGAGTAGCTGGCGCGGTAATTTTTGGTCATCTTGTTGCCGTTTTTCGCGGTAGCAATGATGGCGATATCCGCTTTGGTCGCGATGTTGTAGCGCACGTTACCCTGGGAGACGTCAGCGTACAGGTTGTTCACGATGATTTGCAGATCAACCGCGCCGCTTGGCCCAATCATATAACCGCGAGAGGTCATCTGCTTCTCGAGCACTTCCTGCAGCAGGAAGCGCAGGTCGCGGGAGGCGGTCAGCGTAACCTGCTGGTTATCGCGGGTCACTTTTGCCAGCGCCTGGTCCTGACGCTGATCGGCACCGTTAATGCTCACGGTCACACCCATCAGGCTTGGATCCTGCTGAGGCAGGGTAATTTTTGGTGACACATCAATAGTCGTTGGCGGGGTTGCGCAGCCTGCCAGCATAAAAAGTGCTACCAACGGAAAGAAGAGTTTTTTTAACATTTTCAGGTTCTCAACGAATCGTAAGCATATAAAGAGAAAAATTGTCGCCATCATAACATCGCTAACGGCGAGGGGAAGTGGTCAACGCATGTAAATTCATCGCCTTGTCCGAAAACTGACCAGTTCACCGTTTTTCTCAATCCGTGTATGACAAAACGTATGAGCCTCACAGTGAACTTCATTCGTTTGAATGAGAAAATCAGACGAAAGCTAAATATTTGTTGTCAAGGTGTAATGGAAACGGTAAAAGCGGCTAACATTTAAAGGGATGGGTGACATCCTGGCGTTGTCGGAGGAGTAATTTCATGATGATACGTGAGCAGATAGAAGATAAATTAAGGGCAGCTTTTAACCCTGTGTTTCTCGAAGTTGTCGACGAAAGCTATCGTCATAACGTACCGGCGGGTTCTGAAAGCCACTTTAAAGTGGTTCTGGTCAGCGATCGTTTCCTGGGAGAGCGTTTCCTGAACCGACATCGCTTGATCTACAGTACCCTGACGGAAGAACTCTCCACAACCGTACATGCGCTGGCGCTGCATACCTACACCATTAAGGAATGGGAAGGCTTGCAGGATACGGTATTCGCATCACCGCCTTGTCGCGGCGCAGGCACCATAGCCTGATAAATCGGATTTGCAACGGTTGGAGCTTTTCCAGTATGTTGCTTGCAGATTTCCTCAAAACGGCCTCCGGGCCGTTTTGTTTTGTCTGAGTTTTGAGCGGATGGTGCGATTTTAAGGCTAAAAATAGCCTTAAAGTGTGAAAAAAGCCGCAGCAACATGCCCCAACCGTTCTCGACTCACCTAAGTGATGCCGCTATAATGCCGCGTCTTATTGATTGTCTTCGGGATGATTCTGGCGACAGGGAATGTGAATCTACACTAAGAGAGCATCCCGGTAAAACAGACAGATTCAGAGTTGACCGAGCACTGTGATTTTTTTGAGGTAACAAGATGCAAGTTTCAGTTGAAACCACTCAAGGCCTTGGCCGCCGTGTAACGATTACTATCGCTGCTGACAGCATCGAAACTGCTGTGAAAAGCGAGCTGGTCAACGTAGCAAAAAAAGTACGTATTGACGGCTTCCGCAAGGGCAAAGTACCAATGAATGTTGTTGCTCAGCGTTATGGCGCTTCCGTGCGTCAGGATGTGCTGGGTGAACTGATGAGCCGCAACTTTATTGATGCGATCATCAAAGAAAAAATCAATCCGGCCGGCGCGCCAAACTACGTTCCAGGCGAATACAAACTGGGCGAAGACTTCACCTACTCCGTAGAGTTCGAAGTGTACCCAGAAGTTGAGCTGAAAGGTCTGGAGTCTATCGAAGTTGAGAAACCTGTTGTTTCCGTGACTGACGAAGACGTTGACGGCATGCTGGACACCCTGCGCAAGCAGCAGGCGAACTGGAAAGAGAAAGAAGGCGCTGTTGACGCTGAAGACCGCGTTACCATCGACTTCACCGGTTCTGTAGACGGCGAAGAGTTCGAAGGCGGCAAAGCGTCTGACTTCGTACTGGCAATGGGCCAGGGTCGTATGATCCCAGGCTTCGAAGACGGTATCAAAGGCCACAAGGCTGGCGAAGAGTTCACTATCGACGTGACCTTCCCGGAAGAATACCACGCTGAAAACCTGAAAGGTAAAGCAGCGAATTTCGTCATCAACCTGAAGAAAGTGGAAGAGCGCGAACTGCCAGAACTGACGGAAGAATTCATCAAGCGTTTCGGCGTGGAAGATGGTTCTGTTGCTGGCCTGCGTACCGAAGTGCGTAAGAACATGGAGCGCGAGCTGAACGGCGCTGTGCGTAACCGTGTGAAATCTCAGGCGATTGACGGTCTGGTGAAAGCGAACGACATCGACGTTCCTGCTGCCCTGATCGACAGCGAAATCGACGTACTGCGCCGTCAGGCTGCACAGCGTTTCGGTGGCAACCAGCAGCAAGCGATGGAACTGCCACGCGAGCTGTTCGAAGAGCAAGCGAAACGCCGCGTTGTTGTTGGCCTGCTGCTGGGCGAAGTGATTCGTACCCACGAGCTGAAAGCTGACGAAGAGCGTGTGAAAGGCCTGATCGAAGAGATGGCTTCTGCATACGAAGATCCCTCAGAAGTGATCGAGTTCTACGGTAAGAACAAAGAGCTGATGGACAACATGCGCAACGTCGCACTGGAAGAGCAGGCTGTTGAAGCGGTACTGGCGAAAGCTAAAGTGTCCGAAAAAGCGACCTCTTTCAACGAACTGATGAACCAGCAGGCGTAATTTCGCCCCAACGGTTTAAAGTTTGAACAAAAACCCGTTGCCTTTTGGCGACGGGTTTTTTTTATCACACCAATAGCCCAGGAAGAGTGCTAAAACGCCCTTTCAGTGTTAGCGTAACAACAAAAGGTTGTTATGCTTGAAATAGGGCAATGTGAACCCCATAAGTATGGAATCACGATGAATGAGACTGGCTGATAATCCGTCCATAAGGTTACAATCAGTACAGCAGGTGTTTTCAATTTAGATCCAGGAGACGGAAATGTCATACAGTGGCGAACGAGATAACTTTGCACCCCATATGGCTCTGGTGCCAATGGTTATTGAACAGACCTCACGTGGTGAGCGTTCTTTTGATATCTATTCCCGTCTGCTCAAGGAACGCGTTATCTTTCTGACCGGCCAGGTGGAAGACCACATGGCTAACCTGATCGTGGCGCAGATGCTGTTTCTGGAAGCGGAAAACCCGGAAAAAGACATTTACCTGTACATTAACTCCCCTGGTGGCGTGATTACCGCAGGTATGTCCATTTATGACACCATGCAATTCATCAAGCCTGATGTAAGCACTATCTGTATGGGTCAGGCTGCATCTATGGGCGCGTTCCTGTTAACTGCAGGGGCGAAGGGTAAGCGTTTCTGCCTGCCTAATTCCCGCGTGATGATTCACCAGCCGCTGGGTGGTTACCAGGGCCAGGCGACGGATATCGAAATCCACGCCCGAGAAATTCTGAAAGTTAAAGCGCGCATGAATGAACTTATGGCGCAGCATACGGGTCAACCCCTCGAGCAGATCGAGCGCGATACCGAGCGCGATCGCTTCCTCTCTGCTCCAGAGGCAGTTGAGTACGGCTTAGTCGACTCCGTGTTAACCCATCGTAATTGATGCCCGCGACGCGAGTGTGCCGCTATACTAAAGTAGGGCGGCACGCTGCTTTAAGCAGCTTGCGTCTGAGATTGGCATTTGCGTCGTCATGTGCGGCACAAAGAACTTAAAAAGAGGTTTGGACTCATGACAGATAAACGCAAAGATGGTTCGGGCAAACTGCTGTACTGCTCTTTTTGCGGCAAAAGCCAGCATGAAGTGCGTAAACTGATTGCCGGGCCGTCCGTGTATATCTGCGATGAATGTGTCGATTTATGTAACGACATCATTCGCGAAGAGATTAAAGAAGTTGCGCCACACCGTGAGCGTAGCGCGTTGCCAACGCCGCATGAAATTCGTCATCACCTTGACGACTACGTCATCGGCCAGGAGCAGGCCAAGAAAGTGCTGGCAGTGGCGGTATACAACCACTACAAACGTCTGCGTAACGGCGATACCAGTAACGGTGTGGAACTGGGCAAAAGTAACATTCTGCTGATTGGCCCAACCGGCTCTGGTAAAACGCTGCTGGCCGAAACGCTGGCGCGTCTGCTGGATGTTCCGTTTACCATGGCTGATGCTACCACCCTGACTGAAGCCGGTTATGTGGGTGAAGACGTTGAAAATATCATCCAGAAACTGCTGCAGAAGTGCGACTACGACGTACAGAAAGCGCAGCGCGGGATTGTCTACATCGATGAGATTGACAAGATCTCCCGTAAGTCTGACAACCCGTCCATCACCCGTGACGTATCGGGCGAAGGCGTGCAGCAGGCGCTGTTGAAATTGATCGAAGGTACGGTTGCCGCCGTTCCACCGCAGGGCGGTCGTAAACATCCGCAGCAGGAGTTCCTGCAGGTTGATACCTCCAAAATCCTGTTTATCTGCGGCGGTGCGTTTGCAGGCCTTGATAAAGTGATCTCTCACCGTGTTGAAACCGGCTCCGGCATTGGTTTTGGCGCGACGGTGAAATCCACCTCCGAAAAACCAAACGAAGGTGAGCTGCTGTCACAGGTTGAGCCGGAAGATCTGATCAAATTTGGTCTGATCCCTGAGTTTATTGGTCGTCTGCCGGTTGTGGCAACGCTGAATGAACTGAGCGAAGACGCGCTGATCCAGATCCTGAAAGAGCCGAAAAACGCGCTGACCAAGCAGTATCAGGCGCTGTTCAATCTGGAAGGCGTTGAGCTGGAATTCCGTGACGAAGCGCTGGACGCGATCGCCAAGAAAGCAATGGTCCGTAAAACCGGCGCGCGTGGCCTGCGTTCTATCGTTGAAGCAGCACTGCTCGACACCATGTACGATCTGCCGTCCATGGAAGATGTCGAAAAAGTGGTTATCGACGAGTCCGTTATCGGCGGGCAGACCAAGCCGCTGCTGATTTACGGCAAACCGGAAGCTCAGCAGGCATCTGGCGAATAATTCACCAAATCATACAAGCAGTTATTCAAAAAGGGGGGATTTTATCTCCCCTTTACTTTTTCCGTATTCATGGCGTTGAATGTGTGGGAAACATCCCCATATACTGGTTACATGTTAATGGTTGTGTGAAGCACAGTGACATAACCAGTTTACCTGGCGGACACTAAACTAAGAGAGAGCTCTATGAATCCTGAGCGTTCTGAACGCATTGAAATCCCCGTATTGCCGTTGCGCGATGTGGTGGTTTATCCGCACATGGTCATACCCTTATTTGTAGGGCGGGAAAAATCTATCCGTTGCCTCGAAGCCGCCATGGATCATGATAAAAAAATCATGCTGGTGGCGCAGAAAGAAGCATCAACGGATGAGCCGGGTGTAAACGATCTTTTCACCGTCGGGACCGTGGCCTCTATTTTGCAGATGCTGAAGCTGCCTGACGGCACCGTAAAGGTGCTGGTAGAAGGCCTGCAGCGTGCGCGTATTACCACTTTGTCAGACGATGGCGAACATTTCTCTGCCAAGGCAGAGTACCTTGATTCGCCTGAGCTTGATGAGCGCGAGCAGGAAGTGCTGGTGCGCACCGCGATTAGCCAGTTTGAAGGCTATATCAAGCTGAACAAGAAAATCCCACCAGAAGTGCTAACGTCGCTGAACAGCATCGACGATCCTGCGCGTCTGGCGGATACCATCGCTGCACACATGCCGCTGAAGCTGGCTGACAAACAGTCCGCGCTGGAAATGTCCGACGTTAATGAACGTCTGGAATACCTGATGGCGATGATGGAATCTGAAATCGATCTGTTGCAGGTTGAGAAGCGTATTCGCAACCGCGTGAAAAAGCAGATGGAAAAATCTCAGCGTGAGTACTATCTGAATGAGCAAATGAAGGCCATTCAGAAAGAGCTGGGCGAGATGGACGACGCGCCGGACGAAAACGAAGCGCTGAAGCGTAAGATCGACGCGGCGAAGATGCCGAAAGAGGCGAAAGAGAAAGCGGAAGCCGAGCTGCAGAAGCTGAAAATGATGTCTCCAATGTCGGCTGAAGCGACCGTCGTGCGCGGCTACATTGAGTGGATGGTGCAGGTTCCGTGGAACGCCCGCAGCAAGGTCAAAAAAGATCTGCGTCAGGCGCAGGAGATCCTGGATACCGACCACTACGGCCTGGAGCGCGTGAAAGACCGCATTCTTGAGTACCTCGCGGTACAAAGCCGTGTGAACAAAATCAAAGGCCCAATCCTGTGTCTGGTAGGGCCGCCAGGGGTAGGTAAAACCTCTCTGGGTCAGTCCATCGCCAAAGCGACCGGACGTAAGTATATCCGCATGGCGCTGGGTGGCGTACGTGATGAAGCGGAAATCCGCGGTCACCGCCGTACCTACATCGGTTCAATGCCGGGTAAACTGATCCAGAAGATGGCGAAAGTGGGCGTTAAAAACCCGCTGTTCCTGCTCGATGAGATCGACAAAATGTCGTCAGACATGCGTGGCGATCCGGCGTCTGCGCTGCTGGAAGTGCTTGATCCAGAACAGAACGTGGCGTTCAGCGATCACTACCTGGAAGTGGACTACGATCTGAGCGATGTGATGTTCGTGGCGACGTCCAACTCCATGAACATTCCGGCCCCGCTGCTGGACCGTATGGAAGTGATCCGTCTCTCCGGCTATACCGAAGACGAAAAGCTGAACATTGCGAAACAGCACCTGTTGCCGAAGCAGATTGAGCGTAACGCGCTGAAAGCGAACGAGCTGACCGTTGAGGACAGCGCGATTGTTGGCATCATCCGCTACTACACCCGTGAAGCGGGCGTGCGTAGCCTTGAGCGTGAAATTTCTAAACTGTGCCGTAAGGCGGTGAAACAGCTGCTGCTGGATAAGAGCCTGAAACACATCGTGATTAACGGCGACAATCTGCACGCCTACCTGGGCGTACAGCGCTTTGATTACGGTCGCGCAGACAACGAAAACCGCGTTGGTCAGGTGACCGGTCTGGCATGGACGGAAGTGGGTGGCGATCTGCTGACCATCGAAACCGCCTGCGTACCGGGCAAAGGCAAGCTGACCTACACCGGCTCGCTGGGTGAAGTGATGCAGGAGTCCATTCAGGCAGCATTGACCGTGGTGCGCGCGCGCGCGGAAAAACTGGGCATCAACGCGGATTTCTACGAAAAACGCGACATTCACGTTCACGTTCCGGAAGGGGCGACGCCGAAAGATGGCCCAAGTGCGGGTATTGCTATGTGTACCGCACTGGTTTCCTGTCTGACAGGCAACCCGGTGCGTGCCGACGTGGCGATGACCGGTGAAATTACCCTACGTGGTCAGGTACTGCCAATCGGTGGATTGAAAGAAAAACTGCTGGCGGCACATCGTGGTGGGATCAAAACCGTATTGATTCCTTATGAAAATAAACGCGATCTGGAAGAGATTCCGGACAACGTGATTGCCGATCTGCAGATCCATCCGGTGAAACGCATTGAGGAAGTTCTTAGTCTCGCACTGCAGAATGAACCCTCCGGAATGCAGGTTGTAACCGCAAAATAGTGACCTCGCGCAAAGAGCGTCAATAAAAACAAGGCTGGTAAGTCATTTCGCACTTGCCAGCCTTTTTTTGTATAGCTAATTTAGATTGCTGATTGGGTTAGCCATCAACAACGGGTGTTGTAAGGTCATGGCAGGCCTGATATAACTGCTGCGCGGTCGCGCTGTGAAGGATTCAGGTGCGATATAAATTATAAAAGAGAGGAAGAGAACAGTGAATAAATCTCAACTGATTGACAAAATTGCTGCTGGTGCTGATATTTCTAAAGCTGCAGCTGGACGTGCGTTAGATGCATTAATTGCTTCTGTTACTGAATCTCTGCAGTCTGGGGACGACGTTGCGCTGGTAGGCTTCGGTACTTTTGCTGTTAAAGAGCGTGCTGCCCGTACTGGCCGCAACCCTCAAACCGGTAAAGAGATCACCATTGCTGCCGCTAAAGTGCCGGGTTTCCGTGCAGGTAAAGCGCTGAAAGACGCAGTAAACTGATTGCTTTCCCGCTTCAGGGAAGCCGAAAAGTACAAGGGCGCATCATTTGATGTGCCTTTTTTGTTTGTCCAGACCTGATTTGTGCGAGTTTATGCGAGTTGTGGGCTGACAATCGCCCCGTTTTCTTGTCACAATACGCCTTTACGCGCGACGGTAAGGATTTTCCGTCAGCGTCAGGTAACCAGTCACCTACAGCGGAGTGTTGTTACACCATGATGGACAGCTTACGCACGGCTGCTAACAGTCTCGTGCTCAAGATTATTTTCGGTATCATTATCGTGTCGTTCATTTTGACCGGCGTGAGCAGTTACCTTATCGGCGGTGGCGCGAACTATGCCGCAAAAGTGAACGGCCAGGAGATCAGCCGTGGGCAGTTCGAGAACGCTTTCGCCGGTGAACGTAACCGTATGCAGCAACAGCTGGGCGATCAATTCTCTGAACCGGCAGCGAACGAAGGCTATATGAAAACCTTGCGTCAGCAGACACTCAATCGCCTTATCGATGAAGCGTTGCTGGACCAGTATGCGAAGGGACTGGGTCTGGGCATTAGCGATGAGCAGGTCAAAAAAGCTATCTTCTCAACCCCGGCATTCCAGTCTAACGGCAAATTCGACAACGCCCGTTACAACAGCATCGTAAACCAGATGGGCATGACTGCCGATCAGTACGCGCAGGCGCTGCGTAACCAGCTGACCACTCAGCAGCTCATCAATGCCGTTGTAGGCACCGATTTCATGCTCAAAGGTGAAACCGACGAACTGGCTGCGCTGGTGGCTCAGCAGCGTGTTGTGCGTGAAGCGACAATCGATGTGAATGCGCTGGCGGCAAAGCAGCAGGTGAGCGACGCAGAAGTTAACGCTTACTACGAGCAGAACAAGAACACTTTCGTTGCGCCTGAGCAGTTCCGCGTGAGCTACATCAAACTGGATGCGGCTGCGCTGCAGGAAACCGCGTCTGACGCGGAAATCCAGTCTTACTACGACCAGCATCAGGATCAGTTCACTCAGCCGCAGCGTAATCGCTACAGCGTGATTCAGACTAAGACCGAGGCAGATGCCAAAGCCGTGCTGGACGAGCTGAACAAAGGCGCTGATTTCGCGACCGTCGCGAAAGCAAAATCCACCGACATTATCTCTGCGAAAAACGGCGGTGATATGGGCTGGCTGGAAGATGCGACCACGCCGGACGAGCTGAAAAATGCCGGTCTGAAAGAGAAAGGCCAGCTGTCAGGCGTCGTTAAGTCTTCCGTTGGTTTCCTGGTCGTGCGTCTGGACGACATCACCGCGGCAAAAACCAAGCCGCTGGCTGACGTTCGCGATGATATCGCGGCGCAAGTGAAACAGGAAAAAGCGCTGGATGCTTATTACGCACTGCAGCAGAACGTGAGCGATGCGGCGAGCAACGACAATGAATCTCTGGCAGGTGCAGAGCAGGCGGCAGGTGTCAAAGCGGTTGAAACAGGCTGGTTTGGACGCGACAACCTGCCGGAAGAGCTGAACTTCAAGCCGGTTTCTGACGCCATCTTCAACGGTGGTCTGGTGGGCGAGAACGGCACGCCGGGCAGCAACTCTGACATCATTACCGTTGACGGTGACCGTGCATTCGTTCTGCGTGTCAGTGAGCACAAAGCGGAAGCTGTTAAGCCGCTGGCGGAAGTGAAAGATCAGGTTGTTGCGCAGGTTAAGCACAACAAAGCTGAGCAGCAGGCAAAACTGGATGCTGAGAAGATCCTGGTTGACCTGAAAGCAGGTAAAGAGGACGCGCTGAAAGCCGCTGGCCTGAGCTTCGGTGAGGCGAAAACGCTGAGCCGTACCGGTCAGGACCCAATCAGCCAGGCCGCGTTTGGTCTGACGCTGCCAGCGAAGGATAAACCAAGCTTTGGCACCACAACCGATATGCAGGGTAACGTCGTTCTGCTGGCGCTGGATGAAGTGAAAGCGGGCACGCTGCCAGAAGCACAGAAGAAAGCGATGGTTCAGGGGATTACCCAGAACAATGCCCAGATTGCCTTCGAAGCCATGATGAGCAACCTGCGTAAAGAAGCAAAAATCAAGCTGGGTGATGTGATGACTCAGCAGCAGTAATTACGAGTCTGCTCGCAGATTTTCGTAACGCTCTGCAAAAACTAAAGGCCGCTTTCGCGGCCTTTTCCATTTCTGCAATCTGCTGTTTGTGCCCGTTTTACCCGGCGGCTATCGTGGCGTGGCTGTCAACAAACAAGGAGATAACAGCATGAAACGTGGAATCAAAGCACTGTTAATTACGCTGGCTATTGCCACCACCGGGATGAGTGCGGGTGCGCTGGCGGTGACGCCCGCCGCTAAACCACCGGCTACGCAGAGCAAGTCTGACGCGGCAGCGCCGGTGCAGGGGCAAACCAAAGCGACTGACGTCGGTAAAAATACCGATGATGACGGTACGCGGGTCAGCATCAATTCGGCCTCTGCGGAAGATCTCGCCCGCGTCATGAATGGCGTCGGCCTGAAAAAAGCGCAGGCTATCGTCAGCTACCGCGAAGAATATGGTCCTTTCAAAACGGTCGACGATCTCAAACAGGTACCGGGAATGGGGAGCGCGCTGGTTGAGCGCAACCTCTCACACCTGACGTTGTAATTACGCAATTTCTTGCACTGCGGCCAAATTTTGCCAGGATAAAGAGGTCATACCAGTTATGACCTCTCATCCTACAATAACAGTAAAGGCTATTGCGCTATGCAGACAAAAATCAAAGTACGCGGTTTCCATCTCGACGTTTACCAGCACGTGAACCACGCCCGCTATCTTGAGTTTCTTGAAGAGGCGCGCTGGGACGGGCTGGAAAACAGCGAAAGCTTTCAGTGGCTGACCGCGCACAACATCGCGTTCGTGGTCGTCAATATCAACATCAACTACCGCCGTCCGGCTGTGCTGGGGGATGTGCTGACCGTCACCAGTCAAGTTCAGCAACTAAACGGTAAAAGCGGTGTGTTGAGCCAGGTGGTGACGCTGGATCCTGAAGGGCAGGTAGTGGCTGATGCGCTGATCACCTTTGTCTGTATCGATCTGAAAACGCAGAAAGCGCTGCCGCTGGAAGGGGAGTTGCGAGAAAAGCTAGAACTGATGATCGTGTAAGACATGTTAAGGCGTACTCGTGCTGTCGATACCCGTTTTGCGACAGCACGAGGAATTAACCCTATTTAAGCCCGGTTTTTTTCTGCATCGCGGTCATCACGCCGACTTTATCGGCATGATAATGGTTCAGCCCATTCGCACGCAGATTACAGGCTGCGCATTGGCCACAACCGTCGCCTTTGATGCCGTTATAGCAGGTGAGCGTCTCGCTGCGAACCAGGTCCAGCTTGCCCCAGTAGTCGGCTAGCGCCCAGGTTTCGGCCTTATCCAGCCACATCAGCGGAGTTTCAAAGCGCGTCTCTTTTGCCATGCCAAGATTGACGGCGTGGTTGAGCGCTTTCACGAACTCATCACGACAGTCCGGGTAGCCGGAGAAATCAGTCTCGCACACGCCCGTGATCACCGCTTCGGCTTGCACCTGATAGGCGTAGATTGCGGTCAGCGTCAGGAACAGAATATTGCGGCCCGGCACAAAGGTATTCGGAATACCGCTGGCATCGGGTTCATAGTCAGGTACCGGGATACTGTCCCGGGTGAGGCTACTGACGGCCAGTTCGTTTAACAGCGTAACGTCCAGCACCTTATGCGCGCGTGCGCCCAGTTTCAAAGCCAGTTCACGGGCCACGTCGATTTCAGCGCGGTGGCGCTGACCATAATCGAACGTCACGCAGTGAACTTCATCGTACTGATGAAGAGCCTGAACCAGGCAGGTAGTGGAATCTTGTCCTCCGCTGAACACGACGACGGCACGTTTCATAAATCATCTCGACAGTTACGGTAAAAACAGTATGTTAACGCCTGACTTCAGCGCCGACCAGCTTCTTCACGATTTGGGGGCAGGAAGCCAGGCTTCGGTGAAATCAAACCAGCCACGGGTATTAAGCCGAATACCGTTAACGCCCGGTGGGGCGCTGATTTGATACTGGTAGTTAAATAGCGGTGTAATCACCGCATTTTCCATAAGCTGGCTAAAAATGGCTTTCAGGCCAGCATGCCGTGCCAGTTCGTCGGCCTGGGTCTGAACCGCATCCAGCGTGGCTTGTAGATGAGCAAACTGTGGCGCGCTTAACAGGTGCGGCCAAAGCGCATCACAGCGTAGCCACTGCTCAAGCGTATACTCTGGCGCTTCCCCAATCAGCCGGTCACCCATCATGATATCCGCCTCTGCCAGTCGCTGGCATCCGTCCCATGTTTTGGCATCGTGAAAAATGACCCTAAGCTCACAGCCTTGTTGGGCAAGGTACTGTTTCAGCTGGTTTGCCATGGTGTGGAGTTCAACCGGCAAATGATAAAGCAGCGTCAATGTTTCAGGCAGACGAACATCCGTTAAATCAGGCCACTGCGGTATATCCCAGCCGGGCAGGAGTTCTTCCGTTGGCGTGATTAAACCCTCATTCAACGGCAGCGTGTGCAGCAGCGTCGAGAGATGGATGATATTGATCAGCCGTTGTGCCTGCATTTTGTTCAGGCGTGGGCTGTTCTTCAGCGTGAGATAACAAAACCCCAGGCTGGTACTGCTGCTCACCAGCTGCAGGTTTTCCAGTTCATCAAGCTCGCCAATGGCAATTTGTACCGGATGACGACAGCTGGTGCCAAGCCCGTAGTCAAACAGCGTCGGCGTGATCCAGTATTCAATTGCTTTCAGCAGCGGGTGGCTAAGATGGTACTGCTCGTGGCTTTCCAGACGAACCAATTCAGGATCGAACACGCTCAGTTTGAAAGGACCGCTGCCCGTCATGGGCTGGTCGGGATGGGCGAGGCGACTGCAGTATGTCGCCAGGCGGTGCGCAAGCCAGTGATCCGGCTGATGGAGGGTAAATGTCAGACACTGTGGGTGGGTGACGTCAATGCGTAATACGCTCTGAAACAGCTTACGCAGGGCTGGCAGCACCAGCAGCGCCGTCAGGCTTCGCTGAAGCTGTGCCGTCTCGATTTTATCGCCGTTATGCCAGTGCAGGGTGGAACGGATGTAAAAGTGCCACCGCAGGCCGTCCGCCGAGACCTCCCAGTGGTGCGCCAGATCCCCCGTCGGTTCGCTGCCGCTGCCGTGAAAGCGCGTCAGCCCGGAGAAAACATGCCCGGCCAGATGTTGCTCCGCCCGACCGGGCAAAAATCCGGGATGAAGGGGATCCAGCGAGCGGTAGTAGGGGATACGCAGCGTCGGCGTATCGTTTTGCCAGTGGCCGCCCAGAAATGGATGCAGCAGCGCACGTAAATCCTCAGGCGCAAGCTGTGCCAGTTCGAGGGCGTTATGTTGCTGCCCGCTTTTCAGCGCCTCTTCCATCATCACATTGCGCAGCGATTCCGGGGTGACGTGAAACGTCAGCTCACCCCGCTTTCCGCGACCAGACTGCGCTCGCCAGCTGAGCCACCCTGCCTCCTGAGCCTGACGCAGCAGCGTTCGGACATGCCGCTCGCTACAAAAACAGCGGGCGGCCAACTCGCTGATAGTGACCTGTTGTATTGCACCCTCGGAAGGTTGCCACAGTCGCTGATACTGATTAAGACGATTAAGCTGGCGCATAAGAAACCCGGAACAATAATTATCATCTATTCACTATTACTTCCGTATATCTCACACGATACTGATACACAAGTTAATCGCATCACATTTCAGGAGTAATCATGGCCCGGCTCGCTGCATTTGATATGGACGGCACGCTGTTAATGCCGGATCACCGTCTGGGGGAGAAAACCCTGAGTACCCTGAAGCGCCTGCGCGAGCGTGATGTCACCCTGACGTTTGCCACCGGTCGTCATGTGCTGGAAATGCGCCATTTGCTGGGCGCGTTTTCCCTCGACGCCTTTCTGATCACCGGCAACGGGACGCGAATTCACTCTGTGGAAGGCGATGTGCTGCACCGACAGGATCTCAACCCTGAAGTGGCGGATATCGTGCTGCACAGCACCTGGGATACGCAGGCCAGCATCCACGTCTTTAACGATGGGGGCTGGTTTACCGGCAGCGAAATCCCGGAATTATTGCACGCGCATGTTTACAGCGGCTTTAAATATCAGCTGATCGATCTGCGACGGATCCCCGCCCATGCGGTCACCAAGATCTGCTTTTGCGGCGATCATGACGATCTCTGTCGCTTACGGATTCAGCTGAATGAGGCGCTGGGCGACCGGGCACACCTGACCTTCTCGGCGGTGGATTGTCTGGAAGTGCTGCCGGTGGGCTGTAACAAAGGTTCAGCCCTGGCGGTTCTGAGCGACCACCTGGGCTTAACGATGCAGGATTGTATGGCGTTTGGCGACGCCATGAACGACCGCGAGATGCTGGGCAGCGTCGGTCGCGGTCTGATTATGGGGAACGCGATGGCGCAGCTAAAAGCGGAACTTCCCCATCTGCCGGTTATCGGACACTGCGGCAATGAAGCGGTGTCCCATTTTTTGACGCATTGGCTGGACAACAACAACCTCCCGTATTCCCCCGAATAGTGAGACCCTTCCAGCAAGCCAGACTTCGGTCTGGCTTTTTTTATTTCACCAGCTCTGCAATCTGCGCTTTCCACGGGGCGATATCGCCGATGTTGGCCTGCACCCACTCCGCGTTGTAGTAGGTCTCGAGATAACGCTCGCCGCTGTCGCAGAGCAGCGTGACGATGGAGCCGGTGCGGCCCTCTTCGCGCATGCGTGCGGCAAGCTGCAGTGCGCCCCACATGTTAGTGCCCGTTGAGGCGCCCACTTTGCGGCCAAGCTGCGTCTCCAGCCAGTGCGCCGTTGCCACGCTTGCGGCATCCGGCACGCGCATCATCTCATCCACGACGTCGGGAATGAAAGAGGGCTCCACGCGCGGGCGACCAATCCCTTCAATTTTACTGCCTACCGGGCTACGCAGTTCCGCGTTACGGTTTTGCCAGTAGTCGAGGAACACGGAGTTCTGGGGGTCAACCACCATCAGCTGGGTATCGTAGCCCTGACAGCGGATGTAGCGGCCGATAGTGGCAGACGTTCCGCCCGTACCGGCGCTCATTACAATGTATGACGGAACCGGGTGCGGCTCGTGGGTCATCTGGCGGAAAATACTGTCGGCAATGTTGTTATTGCCGCGCCAGTCGGTGGCTCGCTCGGCGAAGGTGAACTGGTCCATATAGTGGCCGTTCAGCTCGCGCGCCAGCATTTCAGAGGCGGCGTAGATTTCGCAGGCGCTTTCCACAAAGTGGCAGCGCCCGCCGTAAAATTCGATCTGTTCGATTTTGCGTCTGGCAGTGCAGGAAGGCATCACCGCGATAAACGGCAGGCCCAGCAGGCGAGCAAAATAGGCTTCAGACACCGCCGTTGAACCGGATGAGGATTCAATGATAGTGGTGCCTTCTTTAATCCAGCCGTTACATAAACTGTATAAGAACAGGGAACGTGCCAGACGATGCTTCAGGCTACCGGTAGGATGAGTGCTTTCGTCTTTCAGATAGAGCTGAATGCCGTTAAATCCCGGCAGGGAAAGGCGAATCAGGTGCGTATCCGCCGAGCGCTGATAGTCGGCATTGATTTCGCTGATCGCATGTTTAACCCAGGTGCTATTCATCGTAGTTATCCGTTTGTCATTTTGTGCCTAGCATAGCGAATAGCACAGAAAAAATTGTTGCTATCTGGCCTTTAAAATAGAATGTAGGGAGAAAAATTTTCTCTGGGAGGTGGGTATGCTAGATAAAATTGACCGCAAGCTGCTTTCATTGTTGCAAACGGACTGCACCCTCTCTTTGCAGGCGTTAGCAGATGCCGTTAATCTGACCACCACACCGTGCTGGAAACGCCTCAAGAAGCTGGAAGATGACGGCGTGCTGCTGGGCCGTGTGGCGTTATTAGATCCCGAAAAACTGGGGCTTGGACTGACGGCCTTTGTCCTGATAAAAACGCAGCACCACAGCAGCGAATGGTATTGCCGCTTTGTCACTCAGGTTTCTGAGATGCCCGAGGTGCTCGGCTTCTGGCGAATGGCGGGAGAATACGATTACCTGATGCGCGTCCAGGTGGCCGACATGAAGCGCTATGATGATTTCTACAAGAGGCTGGTCAACAGCGTACCGGGCTTGTCGGATGTCACCTCAAGCTTCGCGATGGAACAGATAAAATACACCACAGCATTACCCATTGAATAACTTCGAAAAATACCTTCAGGAACAAACCGCGTGCGATTATTTGCCCAATTAAGCTGGTACTTTCGTCGGGAGTGGCAACGCTACCTCGGCGCGGTATGCCTGCTTATTATCATTGCTATCCTGCAGCTGATCCCGCCGAAAGTGGTGGGGTACGTCGTGGATGGCGTCACCGAACAGCATTACACCACCGCACGGGTGTTGATGTGGGTCGGCACGCTGGCGCTGACCGCGGTGATTGTATACCTGCTGCGCTACGTCTGGCGCGTGCTCTTATTCGGTGCGTCCTATCAGCTGGCCGTTGAGCTGCGTGAAGATTTTTACCGCCAGCTGAGCCGCCAGCATCCTGAATTTTATCTGCGCCACCGGACCGGTGACCTCATTGCCCGCGCCACCAACGACGTGGACCGCGTGGTCTTTGCCGCCGGGGAAGGGGTGCTGACGCTGGTGGATTCACTGGTCATGGGCTGCGCGGTGTTGATTGTGATGTCGACCCAGATTAGCTGGCAACTGACCCTGCTGGCGCTGCTGCCAATGCCGCTGATGGCGCTGGCGATCAACCGCTACGGTGAAAAGCTCCACGAGCGTTTCAAGCTGGCGCAGGCGGCGTTTTCATCGCTCAACGATCGCACCCAGGAGAGTATGACCAGCATCCGCATGATCAAAGCCTTCGGCCTGGAAGACAGGCAGTCCGCACTGTTTGCCGCCGATGCGGCGGATACCGGCGCGAAAAACATGCGCGTGGCGCGTATTGACGCCCGGTTTGACCCGACGATCTATATCGCCATCGGCATGGCGAATATGCTGGCGATTGGCGGCGGGAGCTGGATGGTGGTGCAGGGGTCCATGACCCTCGGTCAGTTGACCAGCTTTGCCATGTATTTGGGGCTGATGATCTGGCCGATGCTGGCGCTGGCGTGGATGTTTAACATCGTTGAGCGCGGCAGCGCCGCGTACAGCCGTATTCGCGCGATGCTGGCGGAAGCGCCGGTGGTGAAGGACGGCAGCGAAGCCGTTCCCGATGGGCGCGGGACCGTGAAAGCCGATATTCAGTCGTTTAGCTATCCGCAAACGACGCATCCGGTGCTCGAAAACGTGAACTTCACGCTGCAGCCCGGACAGATGCTGGGAATTTGCGGCCCAACGGGAGCCGGAAAAAGCACCGTTCTCTCTCTGCTGCAGCGCCACTTCGACGTGACGCAGGGCGATATTCGTTTTCATGACATTCCCTTGTCGAACCTGCTGCTGGACGGCTGGCGTAGCCGCCTGGCGGTGGTGAGCCAGACGCCGTTTTTATTCTCCGATACCATCGCGAACAATATCGCCCTCGGTCATCCTTCGGCAACACAGGACGAGATTGAACATGTGGCGCGCTTAGCCAGCGTTCATGACGATATTTTGCGTCTGCCGCAGGGCTATGAAACGGAAGTCGGCGAGCGTGGGGTGATGCTCTCCGGCGGACAAAAGCAGCGAATTTCGATCGCGCGTGCGCTGCTGCTGAATGCTGAAATCCTGATCCTGGACGATGCGCTTTCCGCTGTTGATGGCCGTACTGAGCATCAGATCCTGCACAATCTTCGTCAGTGGGGAGAAGGACGCACGGTGATCATCAGCGCCCACCGCCTGTCGGCGCTGACGGAAGCCAGTGAAATTCTGGTGTTGCAGCATGGGCATATCGCCCAGCGCGGGCAGCACGAGCAGCTGGCGGAACAGCCGGGCTGGTATCGCGACATGTATCGTTATCAGCAGCTGGAAGCGGCGCTGGATGAGGAGGCGACCCATGCGTAAGCTCGGAACAATGTGGCCGACGCTCAAACGCCTTCTGGCCTACGGTTCGCCATGGCGTAAACCGCTTTCGGTTGCCGTGCTTCTGCTGTGGATTGCGGCGATTGCCGAAGTCAGCGGCCCCCTGCTTATCAGCTATTTCATCGACAATATGGTGGCGAAAAGCTATCTGCCGTGGGGGCTGGTCGCAGGCTTAGGCGTGGCCTACGTTGGGCTACAGTTAACGGCGGCAGGGCTGCACTATGCCCAGTCGCTGCTCTTTAACCGGGCAGCCGTGGGCGTGGTGCAGCAGCTGCGTACGGATGTCATGGATGCCGCGCTGCGCCAGCCGCTGAGCGAGTTTGACACCCAGCCGGTCGGGCAGGTGATATCGCGCGTGACCAACGATACTGAAGTGATCCGCGATCTCTACGTCACCGTAGTGGCAACCGTGTTGCGCAGCGCCGCGCTGATCGGTGCGATGCTGGTCGCCATGTTCAGCCTCGACTGGCGTATGGCGCTGGTGGCGATCACTATCTTCCCGGCGGTGCTGATCGTGATGGTGATCTACCAGCGCTACAGCACGCCAATTGTTCGCAGGGTGCGCGCTTACCTGGCCGACATCAATGATGGCTTCAATGAAGTGATCAACGGCATGAGCGTCATCCAGCAGTTCCGCCAGCAGGCGCGCTTTGGCGAGCGCATGGGCGAAGCCAGCCGTTCGCACTATATGGCGCGTATGCAGACGTTACGTCTGGACGGCTTCCTGCTGCGTCCATTGCTTAGCCTGTTCTCGGCGCTGGTCCTCTGTGGCCTGCTGATGCTGTTTGGGCTGACAACGCGTGGAACCATTGAGGTTGGGGTGCTATATGCCTTCATCAGCTATCTGGGGCGCCTTAACGAACCCCTGATTGAGCTCACTACCCAGCAATCGATGCTGCAACAGGCGGTGGTCGCCGGTGAACGCGTGTTCGAGCTAATGGACAGACCGCGTCAGACCTATGGCGATGATGAACGTCCTCTGCAAAGCGGTTCGATTACCTTTGATAAGGTCTCGTTTGCTTACCGCGATGACCAGCTTGTCTTACAGGACATTAATCTTGAGGTACCGTCGCGCGGCTTCGTGGCGCTGGTGGGGCATACCGGCAGCGGCAAGAGTCCGCTCGCCAGTCTGTTAATGGGCTACTATCCGTTAACGCAAGGTGAGATCCGCCTCGATGGACGCCCGCTTGCATCACTCAGCCACAATGTGCTGCGTAAGGGCGTCGCCATGGTGCAACAGGACCCGGTCGTACTGGCCGATACCTTCTACGCTAACGTCACGCTGGGTCGGCCTTTTACCCAGGAACAGGTCTGGGAGGTGCTGGAGAAAGTGCAGCTGGCCGATCTGGCGCGCGGGTTCAGTGAGGGTATCAATACGAAACTAGGCGAGCAGGGGAATAACCTCTCCGTAGGGCAGAAACAGCTGCTGGCCCTGGCGCGCGTGCTGATTGAAACGCCGCAGGTGCTGATTCTCGATGAAGCGACGGCCAGCATTGACTCCGGTACCGAGCAGGCCATCCAGCAGGCGCTGGCCGCTGTTCGGGATCACACCACGCTGGTGGTCATCGCGCATCGCCTCTCAACCATTGTCGATGCCGATACCATCCTGGTGCTGCATCGTGGACAGGCCGTTGAACGAGGTACGCACAGACAACTGCTGGAAGAGAAAGGACGCTACTGGCAGATGTACCAGCTGCAGCTGGCAGGTGAAGAGCTGGCAGCCAGCGCGCGCGAAGAAGAGTCGCTGAGCGCCTGACGCACCAAAAACAGGCAAGCTGCTAACAGTCATTCCTGTTGGTGCAAAACTGAAACGCACTGTGCACTGCCATGGTGCGTTTTTTTTCACCCGTTCGGTATTGAACCCCATTCCTGGCTCATCGCCCGCCGTTTTCTCGCTGTTTTCAATTCTGGCACACCCCTTGCAATGTCCCTTACGTGTTAGCTGCGGCCATTACCGAATTCTGACTGGAGGGGATTTATGAAGCTGGTTACGGTTGTAATCAAACCATTCAAACTCGAAGACGTACGTGAAGCGTTGTCTTCAATGGGTATTCAGGGACTGACTGTCACCGAAGTGAAAGGCTTTGGTCGTCAGAAGGGTCATGCCGAGCTTTATCGCGGTGCGGAATACAGCGTGAATTTCCTGCCAAAAGTAAAAATCGATGTCGCGATTGCGGATGACCAGCTTGATGAGGTCATTGATGTCATCAGCAAAGCGGCCTACACCGGCAAAATTGGCGACGGCAAAATTTTCGTTGCCGAACTGCAGCGCGTCATTCGCATTCGTACCGGCGACTCTGACGAAGCGGCTCTGTAAGTAACTCCTGGCACACAGTGATAGGGATCGAGAAAATGAAGATAGCAACACTCAAAACGGCTCTGGGGTCGCTGGCACTGCTGCCGGGCCTGGCTCTGGCTGCGCCTGCCGTGGCAGACAAAGCCGATAACGCCTTTATGATGATTAGCACCGCGCTGGTGCTGTTCATGTCAATTCCGGGCATTGCGCTGTTCTACGGCGGCCTGATCCGCGGCAAGAACGTGCTCTCCATGCTGACGCAAGTTGCGGTAACGTTCGCGCTGGTCTGCGTGCTGTGGGTCGTTTACGGATACTCGCTGGCGTTCGGCACGGGCAATGCGTTCTTTGGTAACTTCGACTGGGTGATGCTGAAAAATATCGAGCTGACCGCGCTGATGGGCAGCTTCTATCAGTACATCCACGTTGCTTTCCAGGGATCGTTTGCCTGCATCACCGTCGGGCTGATTGTGGGTGCGCTTGCTGAGCGTATTCGTTTCTCTGCCGTCCTGATCTTCGTGGTGGTCTGGCTGACGCTCTCCTATGTGCCTATCGCGCATATGGTATGGGGCGGCGGTCTGCTGGCGAGCCATGGTGCGCTGGACTTTGCGGGCGGCACCGTTGTACACATCAACGCCGCAGTCGCGGGCCTGGTGGGTGCCTACCTGATTGGCAAACGTGTGGGCTTCGGGAAAGAAGCGTTCAAGCCGCACAACCTGCCGATGGTGTTTACCGGTACGGCGATTCTCTACTTTGGCTGGTTTGGCTTCAACGCAGGCTCTGCAAGTGCCGCTAACGAAATCGCCGCGCTGGCCTTCGTGAACACCGTTGTCGCAACGGCGGGTGCAATCCTCTCCTGGGTCTTTGGCGAGTGGGCCGTTCGCGGTAAACCGTCTCTGCTGGGTGCCTGTTCGGGTGCTATTGCCGGTCTGGTCGGTATCACACCAGCCTGTGGTTACGTGGGTGTAGGTGGTGCGCTGCTGGTGGGGTTGGTTGCAGGCCTTGCGGGTCTGTGGGGCGTTACCGCTCTGAAACGTGTTCTGCGCGTTGACGACCCTTGCGATGTATTTGGCGTCCACGGCGTCTGCGGCATTGTCGGCTGTATCATGACCGGGATCTTTGCAGCTAAATCACTGGGCGGCGTGGGTTATGCGGAAGGCGTCACCATGGTTCCCCAGGTGCTGGTGCAGTTGGAAAGTATTGCCATCACCGTTGTGTGGTCTGCTGTCGTGGCCTTTATTGGCTATAAGCTGGCGGACATGACTGTCGGCCTTCGCGTACCGGAAGAGCAGGAACGCGAGGGTCTGGACGTCAACAGCCACGGCGAGAATGCGTATAACGCGTAATAAACAGCAAAACGGCAACTTCGGTTGCCGTTTTTAGTATGTATTCCCTCTCCCTATGGGAGAGGGGCAGGGTGAGGGCCATCAGGCCGCATAAGGTTAAAGCAAAAACGGCAACTTCGGTTGCCGTTTTTAGTATGTATTCCCTCTCCCCGTGGGAGAGGGGCAGGGTGAGGGCATCAGGCCGCACAACATCACCCTCGGTTACGCATCACCCCTTCCTGCACCGTCGAGGCGACCAGCACGCCATCCTGCGTATAAAACTCCCCGCGGACAAACCCGCGCGCGCTTGATGCCGACGTACTTTCCACGCTGTAGAGCAACCACTCATTCATGTTGAATGGACGGTGGAACCACATCGAGTGGTCGATGGTGGCGACCTGCATCCCCTTTTCCAGGAACCCCACGCCGTGCGGCTGCAGCGCCACAGGCAGGAAGTTAAAGTCAGACGCATAGCCCAGCAGGTACTGATGAACGCGGAGATCTTCCGGCACTGTACCGTTGGCACGCATCCAGACCTGAAGTTTCGGTTCTGCAGTGTGGCCTTTCATCGGGTTATGGAATTCAACGGGGCGGATCTCAAGCGGCTTATCGCAGAGGAACTTCTCCTTTACCTGTGGCGGAAGCAGATGCGCCAGCGCGCGGGCGATATCGGTTTCCGATTTGAGATCGTCAGGCGAAGGGGCTGGCGGCATCACTTTTTGATGCTCATAGCCCGGTTCAGGCGCCTGGAAAGAGGCGGTCATGTAAAAGATCGGTTTGCCATGTTGAATGGCTGCCACGCGGCGAGCACTAAAACTGTTGCCATCTCTCAGCACTTCAACGTCATAGACAATGGGTTTTGCGCTATCGCCAGGGCGCAGGAAGTAACTGTGAAAGGAGTGCACCAGACGGTCAGTCGGGACGGTTTCCTTGGCTGCATACAGCGCTTGTCCCACGACCTGCCCACCGAAGACCTGGCGTAAACCCAAATCTTCGCTCTGTCCGCGAAAGAGTCCTTCCTCAATTTTTTCCAGATTCAGTAATGTCAGCAGATTGTTCAGTGCCTGACTCATAGTCGTCCTCAATAAACGCCGTGGCGAAAGATACGCAGAGTATAACGCAGAAATGAAAGTGGTCCGATGGGTAGATTAGTCTGAATATCGGGGAGAATTCAGGCGTTAATCATTGATTTGTGCCACACTTGAATACGTCATGTGAATGAAACGACATCGGATGGGATCGATCCCGCTGGTGCATTGATGATAAGGAGACTTCAATGAAACTCGTGCCTATGCTAAGTGGTATAGCTATTGCGGTGGCGTTGTCCGCCTGTGCAGGTAAGAGCGCTCAGGTGCCGGTGCCCGCAGCTGACCCGAACGGGATTAATACACTTTCACAGCAATCAATTCAGCAGCCAAATGTATCCGGTACAATCTGGATCAAGCAAAGAGTGGCTCTGCCGCCGGATGCGGTATTAACGGTAACGCTGTCTGATGCTTCACTGGCTGATGCACCGTCGAAAGTGCTGGCGCAGCGTGCGGTTCGCACCGAGGGTAAACAGGCGCCATTTAGCTTCGTACTGCCTTACAATCCAGCAGATGTGCAGCCAAATGCGCGTATCCTGCTGAGTGCGGCGGTAACGATCAACGATAAACTGGTCTTTATTACCGACACGGTGCACGAAGCGATTAACAACGGTGGAACAAAAGTTGACCTGAATCTGGTCCCGGTGCAGCAAACGGAAGTTCCGCTTGCGCCTCAGACTAACCAGCCGGCCGTCGCAACCCCGCCTACGCAGCTGTAATTCCTGCCTTTACCCTCTCCTGCGGGAGAGGGTTCAGTACACCCAACGGTATTTCTGCAAATCGATCTGTCCCGAACCTGACACCTGCACACCTTCTGACAATAACGCCTGACGCTGGCGCTGCAAATCCGGCCCGGTAAGCGAAATGGCACCGTGACGATTCACTACACGATGCCACGGCAAAGCACTTCCTTCCGGGAGCCGCTTCAGAACGCCACCGACCTGACGTGCTGCACGCGGAGAGCCTGCAAGACGCGCTACCTCACCGTAGGTGGTCACAACCCCTTCCGGGATGGAGGCCACGATTTGCCACACGCGTTGCGGGAAAGAGTCATGTTCGTCCATTTATCACTCCAGTGGGTCGTAATGAAGTGTGATGGTAAACGAAGATGAAGGCGATTGCCGCTTAAGTTTGCGCAATAAACCAGCATCCAGATGCCCATGGCTTGCAATTGACGGGCGGCATAGGGATAATGCGCCAGCGCGTTGGTTAACAACGCTCTCAATGGGGGCTCTGTTGGTTCTCCCGCAACGCTACTCTGTTCACCAGGTCAGGTCCGGAAGGAAGCAGCCAGGGCAGACGACGTGTGTGCCGGGATGTAGCTGGCAGGGCCCCCACCCATTTCTCCCCCCCCCAAAAAAAATCTTCTGCTTTAGATAGCGTTGCTCTCAGGCTATTAATCCTTATAGATAAAGTGGTTTTTATAAGCCCGGAAATATATCTTTCATTTAACTGAAATAATATTGTCATAAACCTGTAATAATAGACTGTCATTTTATTATCGGGTGTCTTTTTTCCGTCATAAGCAAAAAATATATATCTGGATTAGAAAGTTAACTTCGTGTATTAAATTAAACACGTATTCCGAAGGGAAGTGACAATTATGGCTACTGCGGCTTTCAATGTTAAAATTGATGAAGCGCTAAAAGAAAGACTTCGCCACTATGCCGAAGTTAATAATGAGAATCTAAGCGTGACCACAGAGAAACTGCTGCTGCTGGCGTTTGAAGCAGTAGAAGAGGCGGGAGTATCGGAAGAGGATATTGATAATCAGCATACGGAAGAAGAGAGCGTTTCTCCATTTACTCCTAAAGAAATCAAGGCACTACGTAAACTTCTGAAGAAGAGAAAATGAAACAACAACTGTCGACCGCCCATGACTACAAAGAGGCCTGCGATCTGTTGCGTTCAGGCTATGTTAAACATGTACGTCTTGGCTGGAATGTAGGAAGTGATGAGTTCTTTCGTATTGCGTCTGACTGGTGTGATACCGGCGCAAAAATAAAGAAAGAGGGTGAAGATTTTGTTATTTCACTGAAAGGTTTCCCGATTCCTCCTCAGCACTAATTCCTGATCTGTGAAAACAGCTGACTGCCTCTATGACAGTCAGCTGTTTTTATTATTTACGAAAAAATTTTATACCAGGCTTCGTTTAATCGCGGGCGTGGTTTTGTTCAGGGCGAGCCACAACGGCTTGATTCTCAATAACGCTTGCTCGAGTTCTTCCGGTTCAAGTGAGAAAGGCATACGCAAATAGCGATCAAATGCCCCTGAAAGACCGAACCGCGTGCCGGTCCCCATGTTGATCCCAATCGTCTCAGCCCGTGCGGCGAGCTGCGTTGCCAGCATCCCCGGCAGTTCAATCCACTACGAAAGCCCGCCTTCGGCTTCATGGAAGGTCCAGTCCGGGAAATGCTCGCGCAGGAGTTCCCCGCACTTGTTCCGTCGTTCCACCAGCATTTTCCGGCGAGTGGGCAAAAAGGTGTCGCTGTTTTCGATAAGCCACAGCGTTGCCAGCTGTTCCAGCAGAGGGGAGCCGAGGTCCAGCGTATCGCGCGCCTGAGCGAGCGCCGAGATGGTGCGTGAAGAGGCGCGGATCCAGCCGAGACGCAGGCCACCCCAGAAGCTTTTCCCGGCAGAGCCCAGCGTAATCACCGCCGCCCCAGGATTAAACGCTGCCAGAGGGGGCGGCGGCGGCGCATCAAACCAGAGATCGAGCATGGTTTCGTCCACGACCAGCGTGGTACGAGTCCGCGCGGCGATGTCGGTGATCGTCTGACGCGTTGCAGCGTCCATACAGCGTCCCGTTGGATTATGAAAATCCGGCATCAGGTAGGCCAGGCGCGGGGACGTTTGGGCAAGCGTTGCCGCGAAACCGTCGGTATCCCAGCCGCTTTCAGGCAGTGATACGCCTACCGGTCGGCAGAGTGCCCCCTGAATAGCGGCGATCGCCAGCGGGTAGGTTGGATGGTCGACGACGATGCGATCGCCTGGCCCGGTCATCATGCGCAATACCAGCGCAAAGCCGCTGACGGCACCATTTACGACCATCACTTCGTCTGCCCGCGTTGGCAGCCCGCGCGCGGTATAGCGTGCGGCAATGGCTTCCCGCAGCGCGGGCAACCCGAGCTGGTCATAGCCCGTCAGCGCAAGGTGCTGGGTAATCGCCGTCAGCGCATGGGTATACGCCTGATGGATTTCGGGCCCGGCGTTGAGTGCGGCGGTGGACAGGTCCAGCGCCGCGCTGGCCGCGGAAAGCGTCGGTACCGCGCGGGTATCCGGCAGGATCACGCGTGAGCCGCTGCCGTGGCGACTTTCCAGATAACCCTCTTCCCGCAGATGGGCGAGCGCGCTGCCAACGGTGGTTCGGCTGACGTTTAGCGTACTGGCTAATTCCCTCTCACCCGGTAGCCGCGTATTCAGCGCCAGTCTGCCATCCAGAATAAGCAGACGTAACGCATCGGCCAGCTGACGCCACAGCGGCGTACGCGATGAGGATTGTTGCCAGTGGCCTAAAAGACGTGCCAGAGACTGGCTTCCGAAACGACGAGATGACATATGCAGTCCACTATTTAGAAACTGGACATTAATCATAGAGCCATTTTGACCCAATATGAAACTCTGGTTCACTGGAGAAGATAAAAATGGTACGTCGTCTGCTACAGCTTTATGTCGGTTTAGGGCTTTATGGTCTTTCCACCGCGATGTTTATTCGTGCGGATCTGGGCGTCGATCCGTGGGACGTCTTTCACCTTGGGGTGGCCTTACAAACGGGGATGACCATTGGTACGGTCATCATTGTGACCGGTGCGGCGGTGCTTCTGCTGTGGATCCCGCTGCGTCAGATGCCAGGGCTGGGCACCCTCAGTAACGTTATTTGTATTGGGCTGGCAGCAGATGCTTCAATGGCCTTAATCCCTGAGTTGAGTTCGCTGCCTGTCCGCATCGCGCTGCTGGTGTCCGGGATCGTCGCGAACGCCATAGCAACCGGGATGTATATCGGTGCAGGTTTTGGGTCAGGTCCGCGCGACGGCCTGATGACCGGGATCCACGCCCGGTTAGGCTGGTCAATCCGCAGCGTGCGCACCTCCATTGAAGTCTCTGTCCTGATTATCGGTTGCCTGCTTGGCGGTTCATTTGGTGTGGGGACAGTGATTTACGCCCTGACCATCGGCCCGCTTATCCAGCTCTGTTTGCCGTGGTTCCGTCAAAAGCCGCGTATCGAGACGGTTCCTCAGCCTGAGCGGGTTGTTTAATTTTGCGAAGCGCTCACATGTTTTAATGGCGTCCCTGTGCCAGAATAGCGGCTTGTTATCAAGCGATGCCGGACTGCATGAAAGCGATCACACTCTATGACGTAGCCCTCCTTGCGGGGGTGTCTTACCAGACCGTGTCCCGCGTGATTAATGGCGCGGAGCACGTCTCCACCCGCACGCGGGAAAAGGTGCAGCAGGCGATGGCTGAGCTGCACTATGTGCCTAATCGGGGCGCACAGCAGCTGGCGGGGAAACGCACCCGGACGCTGGGGCTGATCACCACCGATCTGGCCCTGCATGCGCCCTCGCAAATTGTCTCAGCGGTAAAATCCCGCGCGGCAGAGCAGGGGGCAAGCGTCTTAATTTCAATGGTGGAGCATGTTCAGCAATGCCAGGCTGCGGTGCAGGAACTGCTGGCTCAGCGTGTGGAAGCCTTACTGGTCAACGTCCCGCTGGACGATCCTGACGCAGAGCAGCTTCAGAAAATGGCTTTGCCTGTGCCTGTTCTGTTCCTCGATGTTTCCCCTTCGGCGCAGGTCAACAGTCTGGTATTTAACGCCGGGCAGGGGGCCGCGCTGGGCGCGGAACATCTGATTTCTCTGGGGCATCAGCGCATCGCTCTTCTCAGTGGACCAGAGAGTTCCGTTTCAGCGCGTGCGCGTCTGGCGGGCTGGAAAACGACCCTGGCACAAGCCGGTCTTGAAGCCGCTGACGAGGTTCATGGCGACTGGAGCGCCGCCTCCGGATATGAAAAAGGCCACCAGCTTTTATCCGGATCGCAACTACCTGACGCCATTCTGGTCGCGAACGATCAGATGGCGCTGGGCGTGATGCGCGCCTGCGTTGAGAAGGGCATTGCTATACCGGGCCAGATATCGATTGTCGGGTTTGATGACACGGCCGACAGCGCCTGGTTTTCACCGCCGCTGACCACCGTTCGGCAGGCTTTTCGTGAAGCGGGCGAGCGCAGCGTGGAATGGCTGCTGACGCCGACGAGAAGCGAAAAATGCTGGCAAGAGCAGCTTCCCGTCACGCTGATCGCGCGTCATTCGAGCTCCCGTCGCGCAGCCGATCGGGTTGATCGGGAAGAGCTTGCCCATCAACTGAGAAATCTGGCATTGCTGGCTGAAAAAACCGCGCGGGGATAAATCTTTTGTGATCCGGCTCGCTACGTGAGGATCGCACACTTTACCCTTCTCTGTTGCCAGGGCATGTTGACTAAAATTGTGAGCGCTTCGCAAAGAGGTTATTATGTCTGACACATCATCGCTGACCCTCAGCGCACTTCTGGCTCGTCGGGACTGGGAAAACCCCGGGGTGACGCAGTGGAATCGCCTGGCGGCCCACGCGTCGTTTCACAGCTGGCGTGACGAAGCCTCTGCCAGAGAAGAGGCTAAAACCCCGAACAAACGTTCTCTCAACGGGGTGTGGCAGTTTAGCTTTTTTGCAGCACCAGAACAGGTTACGCAGGCATGGGTAGAAGAGGATTATACCGATGCCGTCGCGATGCCCGTTCCTTCGAACTGGCAGATGCAGGGCTTTGATACGCCGATCTACACCAATGTGACCTATCCGATCCCCGTCAATCCGCCCTGCGTTCCGACAGAGAATCCTACCGGTTGTTACTCGCTCACATTTGAGATGGATGACGCCTGGCTGCACGGCGGGCAAACCCGCATTATCTTCGACGGGGTAAACTCAGCATTCCATCTCTGGTGCAACGGCCAGTGGATTGGCTATTCCCAGGACAGTCGCCTGCCCGCCGAGTTTGATCTCACGGCAGCGCTGCTCTCAGGCCAGAACCGTCTGGCGGTCATGGTGCTGCGCTGGTGCGACGGGAGCTATCTTGAAGATCAGGATATGCGGCGCATGAGCGGTATTTTCCGTGACGTATCGCTGCTGCATAAGCCTGAGACGCAGATTGCGGATTACCACGTTGTGACCAATCTCAACGCAGAGTGCGACCGCGCAATGCTTAACGTCGACGTCGCGCTGGCCGGCTCCTGCTATTCAGCCTGCGAAGTGGTCATCACCCTGTGGCGAACCGGCGAAAAATGCGCCAGCGTCACGCAACGCCCCGGCTCTGCGGTGGTCGACGAGCGAGGGCGCTGGGCCGAGCGGCTAGCGGTGGCGATCCCCGTCAAAGATCCCGCACTGTGGAGTGCGGAAACGCCTGAACTTTACCGGCTGACAATTGCGCTTAGGGACGCACAGGGTGATGTGCTGGACGTCGAGGCATGCGACGTCGGCTTTCGCCGGGTTGAAATCAGCAATGGCCTGCTGAAGCTAAACGGTAAACCGCTGCTGATTCGGGGCGTGAACCGCCATGAGCATCATCCGGAAAACGGGCAGGTGATGGATGAAGCGACGATGCGCCGTGATATCGAGCTGATGAAGCAGCATAACTTTAACGCCGTCCGTTGCTCGCATTACCCGAATCATCCGCTGTGGTACAGGCTTTGCGATCGCTACGGTCTGTACGTTGTGGACGAGGCCAATATCGAAACCCATGGCATGGTGCCAATGAGCCGTCTTGCTGACGATCCCCGCTGGCTGCCTGCCATGAGTGAACGCGTGACCCGCATGGTGCAGCGCGATCGTAACCATCCGTCCATTATCATCTGGTCGCTGGGGAATGAGTCCGGACACGGTGCAAACCATGATGCGCTTTACCGCTGGCTGAAAACTACCGATCCAACGCGCCCTGTACAGTACGAAGGCGGTGGGGCGAATACGGCAGCAACCGACATTGTCTGTCCGATGTATGCTCGTGTTGATCAGGACCAGCCGTTCCCGGCGGTGCCAAAATGGGCGATCAAAAAATGGATCGGCATGCCGGATGAAACTCGCCCGCTGATCCTCTGTGAATATGCCCACGCGATGGGCAACAGCTTTGGCGGGTTCGCCAGGTACTGGCAGGCATTTCGCAGTCATCCGCGCCTGCAGGGCGGGTTCGTCTGGGACTGGGTCGACCAGGCGCTGACGAAGAAAGACGAAAACGGCAAACCCTTCTGGGCTTACGGCGGTGACTTCGGTGATAAACCGAATGACCGACAGTTCTGCCTGAATGGTCTGGTATTCCCGGATCGCACGCCGCATCCGGCGCTATATGAAGCGCAGCGCGCACAGCAGTTTTTCACCTTTACGTGCGTGAGTACCTCTCCGCTAGTGATTGAGGTGAAAAGTGATTACCTGTTCCGCCATACCGACAACGACGTGGCGAGATGGTCGGTTACCCGCGACGGGGAGGTGCTGGCTCAGGGTGAGGTTGCGCTTTCCATTCCCCCTCAGGGGCAGCAGCGTCTGGAAATCTCGCTGCCGACGCTGACGGCCGAGCCGGGAGAGGCCTGGCTTAATGTGGAGGTTATCCAGCCGCAGGCAACAGCCTGGTCACCGGCGAATCATCGCTGCGCGTGGGATCAGTGGCTGCTTCCGACGCCGCTGTACGTTACGCCACCGCGGGCAGTCGGGATCCCGCCGGTATTCACAGAGCAGGATGATGTGCTGGACATTACCCATGGAGAGCAACGCTGGCGGTTCGATCGCGCCTCGGGAAATCTCACGCAGTGGTGGAACAAGGGCGTTGAAACGCTGCGCTCGCCGCTGACGGATAACTTTACCCGTGCGCCACTGGATAATGACATTGGCGTGAGCGAAGCCACGCAAATCGATCCGAATGCCTGGGTTGAACGCTGGAAAGCGGCCGGAATGATTGAGATGTCTGCTCGCCTGCTTATGTGTGAAGCGGAATCGCATGCCAATGACGTGGTCGTGACCACGCGACACGTCTGGGAGTATCGCGGTAAGGCGCTGTTTTTGAGCCATAAGGTCTGGCGGATTGACGATTGCGGCGTGCTGCATGGAGATGTGCAGGTGCAGGTGGCGTCCGATATTCCCGAGCCCGCGCGTATAGGCCTGAGCGCCCAGTTTGCTCAGGTACCGGATACGGTGCGCTGGCTGGGGCTGGGGCCGTTCGAGAACTATCCGGACAGGAAGCTCGCGGCGCAGCAGGGGCGCTGGACTTTGCCGCTCGATGCGATGCAGACCCCCTACATTTTCCCGACAGAAAATGGTCTGCGCTGTGACACTCGAGAGCTTGTCTGCGGGGCGCACGTGCTTCAGGGAAATTTCCATTTCTCCGTCAGCCGCCACAGCCAACAGCAGCTTCGTGAGACAACGCATCAGCACTTACTGTGCGATGAGCCGGGCTGCTGGCTCAACCTGGATGCATTCCATATGGGCGTTGGCGGTGATGATTCCTGGAGCCCAAGCGTTTCACCTGAATTCATCCTGCAACATCGTCAGCTTCGCTACACCTTTAGCTGGCATCAGAACGCACTTTAGCGCGCCAGTCGCGGCCACCGTGGGTGGCCGCGTCGCTCAGGATAAAATTCCGCTCAGCCCGTGAAGACTCATAGTGATCCCGACGAGGGTAATCAGTGCCGCAGATATCCAGGGCGCTTTTCGCGAAAACTTGCTGAAACCCGGCCAGCGCTTCGTCGCGTGCTTAAGGCTTAAGGCGGCAATCGCGCCTGAAGCCACCAGCGTCAGTGCGAGGCCAATACTGAAGCTGAACACCAGCGTTGCGCCGAGTGCGAAGTGCTTGAGCTGCAGGCAAATCAGCAGCACCGTGATGGACGCCGGGCAGGGAATAAGCCCGCCCGTCAGGCCAAACAGGGCGATCTGCCCGGTAGTGACGTTTTGTCCGTTGAAACGACGGTTAATATCCTGGGCATGCGCGCGCTGGTGGGCGTCTTGCCACTCTTCTTCAACCAGTTGATGACCAGGGTTGTGATGATCATGATGATGCTCGTGCTCGTGCTCGTGCTCGTGCTCGTGCTTGTGCTCGTGCTCGTGCTCGTGATGATGATGCTCGTGCGGCTGGCTCGCTTTCCAGGTGCGCCAGGCCATCCAGAGCGCGATCGCAATGATCAACACGCCAGAGATCAGCTGGAACCAGGGCTCAGACGTATGAGCATCCCAGCCCCGACCAAACCATAATCCCGCCATCGCAATGATCCAGACCACCGCCGTGTGCGACAGGGTTGCGGCAAGCCCGAGAAGGATCGCCTGCTTAAGCGTCCCGCGGATCGCCACGATAAAAGCGGCCATCATCGTTTTTGAGTGGCCCGGCTCAAGGCCGTGCAGCGCACCGAGCAAAATAGCGCTGGGCACAAACAGCCAGGCGTTGCCCTGTTGAAGGAGAGAAGCAAAATCGTTCATTGAACATTCCGGGATAAAAACTGTGCTCTGATACTACTCCCCCCCAGTAGTCTAATACTACCCCCCAGTAGAAAAATACTCAGGGGGAGTAGGGCGTGATATGCTTAAAACGTCAAAATTAGGGGGAAAGAGATGTCACATACGGTTCGCGACAAGAAGATGTTATTAACCCGCCTGAAAAAAATTCAGGGGCAGAGCAACGCGCTGGAAAAAATGCTTAATAGCGACCACGAATGCGCCGATGTTCTCCAGCAGCTGGCAGCGATCCGCGGGGCGGTCAACGGCATGATGATGCAGGTGATCGAGGGCCATTTAACCGATCACGTGGTGAAAGAGCCCGAAGAAGAGCAGCGTGAAGCCGATCTTGGCGTGGTTTTAAAGGTGATCAAATCCTACCTTAAGTAGAATGTGTCTTGAGGTTTATTTCCGCCCAGAGAATAAACTCCTCCCTTGGCAGCGCCTTACTGTAGTACCACCCCTGTCCATACTGCACCCCGTGAAGGTGCAGCCAGCGGAGCTGCCCGTCGGTCTCTATACCCTCCGCCACCATGGCCAGATTCAGCGATTTCGCCATTTCAATAATGTGCGGGGTGACGTTTTTATACTCCAGCGCGTCCACAAACGACTTATCAATCTTTAACGTGTCGACGTCCAGATCCTGTAGGTAGCTCAGACTGGAATAACCGGTACCAAAATCATCGATATAGATGGCATGACCCGAACGGCGAAATGCCGCGATGGCCGGTGCGCTAATTTTAGGATCGGCAAAGCCGCGCTCGGTTAACTCAAGGGCGATCTGCCTGGGATGGACTTTCCACTTATTGAGCAACTGGCTCAGCAGAGGCGGCAACTTGCCGGAGAGTAAATCGGCAGGTGCAAGGTTAATGGAAATATGCTGATCGCCATGCAGATGTAGCCAGTGACCCATATCCTCAAACAGTTTTTCGATGACTAGCTGCGTCAGTTGCGAAATAAGGCCCGTCTGTTCCGCTAGCGGAACGAAAATTTCCGGTGAGAGATAGCTCCCGTCAGGCTGAGGCCAGCGGGCAAGCGCCTCTGCACCGACAATTTTCCCACTGCAGAGCGCCACAATGGGCTGGTAGTTAACCACAAATTCACGGTTATTAATCGCATCAAGCAGCCTGTAGCGTGGGGATTGTATACGCCGCAGAATACGCAGAACAAAAAGCGCGGCAAGCAGGCTTATCAACACGCCAAACGGTAGCCAGAAAAGAAGCTGCCGATGCCAGGTTTCAGCCAGCGGTTTTAACGCCGCCCAGGCGACGATATTAAACCCCAGTTCAGGAACAGGCTTAATAATATACATTGAGCCGTTGTACTGAACGCGGGTCATTTCCCGATCGACAATCATGTTGCGGATATGAGGAGCAAGCGTGTCGCTGCTGGCAAAAACGAGGTGTGTTGAGCTGCCTACCAGCGCGGCATCAATTGCGATCTCACCGAAAGGGATCACGTCCACCAACGAGGCTGGATCGATCAGCACAAGGTAATGGCCTTTGCCGAGTGCGGCCATATAGCGGTTAAAACCAAGATCGTTTTGCGTGGTCAGCCAGGCACTGTAACCATCTGCAGTAATGCGCATCGGGGGCGGGAAAGCGGCTGCGTCGCTGTCTTGTTCCAGCGAGGAGCAGAGGGGCTTCAGGCTGTCGATGTAGATCACTTCCTGAACATAACGCCATGAGAAAGCAACCCGACGCATTTCCCGTAAATGTAGATAACTACAGGGAGGCCCCTCAAAGGCCTGAAGCCGGGTCAGCGCTTCTTTTGCCTGATCAACAACCCTGTCTGTACGAAGCAGCACGCGGGAGGCGTAACTATCAAGCACATCGACAAATTTATCCTCCGCCTGGCGATGCGCCAGCCAGATACTGAGGCAAATCGGTACCAGCACAGAAAAGATCAGTATGCCTGTGACCAGGCTGACCAGATGTCGGGTTTTCATGCTGCTGTTTCCTTTCTCATATGCCTGTTTCCGGGCACAGAGTCGCTTGTCGGAGGCGAAAGATTTTACCGCGAAATGATATAGTTATAGCACGCAGGCGTCATGATTTTCATTTTGTCGCAGACCTTTAAGGAAGTTTTGCGAGGAAGGGGGGGAATTTTCAGGGGTTGTTTTTTCAACTGAGCCTGGATATTATTTTGTTATGTTATAACAAAACATGAAGAGCGTATAATGAAACCTGATATCCATCCAGCCTATCGCACCGTGGTGTTTCACGACACCAGTGCCAACGAATACTTTAAAGTCGGATCGACCATCAAGACCGACCGTGAAATTGAGCTCGACGGTGAAACGTATCCGTACATCACCATCGAAGTCTCTTCAAAATCACACCCGTTTTATACCGGCAAGCAGAAAACGTTCTCGACGGATGGCAGCGCTGCGCGCTTCCGCAAACGTTTTGGCGGCTTTCTTAATGCGAAGCGGGGTTAACCATGCAGGTACTTAACTCGCTGCGCAGTGCGAAACAGCGTCACCCGGATTGCCAGATCGTAAAACGTAAGGGACGCTTGTACGTCATTTGCAAATCGAACCCGCGCTTTAAAGCCGTTCAGGGTCGTAAAAAAAGACGCTAAACGCGCGTTTCACGCCAACTTTCCAGGGATCTGATCTGTTTGCCATCGACGGTAAAATTGTCGGTGGCAAGCCAGTTTTCAAACGCTTTCGCCAGCATCGGCCACTCGCTGTCGATGATTGAGAACCAGTCCGTATCCCGGTTGTGTCCTTTCGTCACCAGAGCCTGACGAAAGCGCCCTTCAAACTGAAATCCCAGACGGAGCGCCGCCTTGCGGGAAGGTTCGTTCAGGCTGTTACATTTCCATTCATAGCGGCGGTATCCCAGCACGTCGAACGCATACTGCATCAGAAGATATTGCGCTTCTGTGGACATCGGCGTGCGGCTAAGAAGGGGGGAGAAATGAACGTGTCCCACCTCCATAACGCCGTTTGTCGGATCGATACGCATCAGCGCCAGCGTACCGACTGGTGCCTGAGTCTGATTATCAATGACGGTGAAATGTATTGGATCCGGTAATTCACATACGCTTGCCACCCACGCGGCAAATTCTCCTGCGGTGGCATCAGGTTCACGCAGCAGCCATGTCCAGCTGCGGGTATCTTCTGCCAGACGATAGGCGGAAAAGAGGGCATCGGCATGTTCCACACGCAGCGGCTCCAGCCGACAGTAGCGGCCATGCAGATGCACGCGGGAAGGCGGCTGGCGGGGTTGCCAGTCGATAAGTTCATCGCCAACAGGTTGTCCAAACTGATTGAATGTGCTCATGTTATTTTCCGCTCTGCTGTAAGTGATCCCAGAGTAAATAAATGCTGGTTCCTTAAAAAGTACCAGCGAGGTATGTTCTGGTGGTACCACGGAGAGAGAAAATGAATATACCTGGCGATGAATTTTATACCCTGATTACTGCTGCGCTGAAAAAGCGCGGTGAAGAGACCTTGCAGCGCACGCTGTATCTTGCCATACGTGAAGCTGTCCTGCAGGGAAGGCTGCAGGCTGAAAGCCGCTTACCGGGCTCCCGGGTGATTGCGCAGCAGCTTTCCGTGTCCCGTAACACCGTCAATGCGGCGCTTGAGCAACTTTCGCTCGAAGGGTATCTGCTGCGCAGTCGTCAGGCTACACGCGTGGCGCAACTGGCTCAGCGCGGAAATCGACAGGATTTTCCCGAGCCGACCGTCACGCTGGCTAAGCGAGTGACGCAGCTGCCAGAGCCGACGCCGCGGGAGACGCCGGTACTCGCTTTTACGCCCGGCACGCCAGCCATCAATTATTTTCCTCTTCCGCTCTGGCGGCGCTTGTACGATCGCGTTTTACGCGAGGAAGGGAGTGCATTGCTTGGCTATGGCGATCCGGCCGGGGAATCCTCATTACGTGAGGCGATTGCCCGCCATCTTGCCCTGTCGCGGGGGATTGATTGCGATGCCAGCCAGATTGTTATTACCGAGGGGGCTTTGGAAGGGGTGAATCTCTGCACGCAGTTGTTGAGCGAGCCGGGGGATATCGCGTGGATTGAAGATCCCGGCTATGCGGGGGCAAAAAGCGCGTTTGCGAAATCGGGATTAACGATGGTGGGCATGCCCGTGGACGACGAGGGAATGAACTGGGAAGGGCAACATGCAGCGCGCCCTGGGCTTATCTTTACTTCGCCTTCACATCAGTTTCCCTACGGGAGCGTGCTGAGCGCGCGTCGGCGCTTGTCATTGCTGGCGCTTGCGCTCCAGCATAAGGCCTGGATTATCGAGGACGATTACGACAGCGAGTTTCGGTATTCCGGAGAGCCGGTGCCAGCAATGCTGGGAATGGTCAATAACGCGCCGGTGGTTTATCTGGGTACATTCAGTAAAACACTGTTCCCGTCGCTCCGAATCGGTTTTATGGTCATCCCACCGTCGCTGGCAAACGCGGCGCGTCCGGCCATTGGTGTGTTATTGCGTGGGGGGCATCGTGCGGAACAGCGTACGCTGGCGCTGTTTATTGAAGAGGGCCATTACGCTCGTCATCTTGCCGCCATGCGTCGGCTCTATCGGAAACGCTACCGGCAGCTGCGCGACGTGCTCAACGCGGAGCTACATGTCGCGCATCGTGTGCTGGCGGCGGAGGGCGGCATGCACCTGACGGTGGCGATTGACGGGATTAATGACAAGGCGATTGTTCAGCAGGCGAGGGCATTTCAGCTGGCCCCCGCGGCGTTAAGCGGGTACTACCTGACGCCGAAGCAGGGGCAAACCGGTCTTGTACTGGGGTACGGTAATACCTCTGCTTCTCAATTTGCGTCAGGTATCCGACGCCTACAGACGCTGATTACACAGCAGCAGAACGGGAAAGCGTAAAGACGTCATAGAAAGAGAGCTGGCCTTTGGTTGAAACCATTTTCTGCAGCTTCTCTTTCTGCCCGGTCTCCACAGCAGGGGAGTGTAAAATGCTGTCGATCAATTCTGTCGGCACAAAGCGCGTGTTGTACCACTCGCCGTTATAGCAGACCCGGAAATCAAGCACGTCGATATCTTCGTAGCGGTAGCGGGGATTAACGTCGAAAAAGAAGAACGCGTTAAATACCACAAACAGCACAACGAGCAGCCAGACGGAGTCCACCAGGGTTTCGGATGTCAGCATCACCACAAGCGTTGCCAGCCAGGCAGCGTACATGGCGACAAACAGTCCCGGATGCTTGCGGATGAAGCTAATGCTAAAACGCGGGCGATTGTCGCGCTTTTCGCGGTGGTTAAGATCGTCGATGGTGGCGGTGAGCAGGCGCTGTATCTCGGTCATTTTCTGCCTTCATGATTGTTGAAAATACAGGGGATCTACCTATTTTAGGGGAGCCACCAGGCTGAAAAAAGTAACAGTCAGGCGTTAAAAGACTATAACAGTTGGCTCCCCGATACTTTAGAGCATCTTGATGATTTTTGCCGGATTGCCGCCAACGACAGCATTGGCCGGTACATCTTTTGTCACCACCGCGCCAGAAGCCACCACCACATTATCACCCAGCGTGACGCCAGGATTAATGACGGCGCGCCCGCCAATCCAGACGTTATTGCCAATGGTTACGGGCTTGCCAAACTCGACGCCGCTGTTGCGTTCATCGGGATCCAGCGGATGAGTTGCCGTGTAGATATGCACACCCGGTGCCAGCATGCAGTTGTCGCCAATATGAATAGGGCAGACATCCAGCATCACGCAATCGAAGTTAGCGTAAAATTCTTTACCCAGGTAAATGTTGTAACCATAGTCACAGCGGAAACTCGGCTCGATATACGCGCCTGCGCTTTGTCCTAAAAGTTCCGCCAGAATGTTCTGGCGTTCAGTTTTCGCGTCGGGGGCGGTGTGGTTATAGCGGTGAATCAGATGGCGGGCTCGCAGCCGATCGCCCCGTAACGTCTCATCACCAGGGCAGTAATGTTCACCTGCAATCATCTTCTGTTTTTCTGTGCTCATTCAGGAACCTCTCTGGATATCATTACTGCAGAGTAATAGGGATAGGTCAGTAAGGGAACGTTCCCGGAAAACCTGTGTGATAAGAGTCACAACAATGTTGCGGATGAGCACGTTTTACACGGAGACCTGCTTTCGCACAGGGAGCGTAAGTCGAAAGGTGTATACAAACCAGAACGTGACGTAGAACCTCTACAGATACACGTTAAAGATTAACGAACAAATTTCCATACGGACGTTGGGATTTTGTCATACAGCTTATTCATGGTCAGCTCAGCGAGCCGATGGTCAGCGGCTGAATAAAATACAGCCAGTTCATTATCAGACAGCTCGTATTTATTTTTTTCGATGACACGTTCGAGCGTGTCTATTGACTGACAACGTCGCAAGCGCATCAAATAATCGACTTTTGTTAATGGTTTATCAGACATAAATTCACCTTAGTAATTGTAATAATTTTAACAGGAAAGACTAACCGGGTTTGCTCTGCTCACGTTGACGAAGCAGCGGAATAGCCGATTTCCCGATTTACGCCATTTTTGCAAATCCTGGGCGTTAATGCCGTAGCTACTGAACAACATAAAGGTGTCGTCCAGGTATTCGTCAATTTGCTCAATGAGCTTATTATCTTCATTGTACTTAATTTTATAATTAAGTGCGAAGGTTGCAATATGCTCTATCAGCTCGTTCAACTGTAAATTGATCGCAGACGTTGGGTCATTCACCCAGCCATGGTTACTTTCATCAAGATTGGCAAGGCAGTCATGGTACAAGGATTCGCAGAGAAATTTCAACTGCGCGATATCATGCCTTTTTGGCGAGTACTCGTCCATAGCGCATCCCCTTCTGAGTGATTTCTTACTCACCGAACATCATGTCGGGATGGATACAACATACTTAGCCGCACGGGTGCTGTGTTCCTGATAACTCTAACTATAAGCCACTCTGATCGAGATTTCACCGCGCTATTACGAAAAATTACAATTAAAACCTGATACTGCGAGCGTTTACGCAATTGCCCGGCCTGAACAGAACGATTTTATCCGAATTAACACTGATTTTTTATCGCGTCCTTACGTTTCATTGATTTAGCGTAAACTGTCAGACGAAGACCAGATTCGGACTTTTCTTTGTTCGATAGTGGTGCTAGGAATATTCCTAATAATTTACGCGACGAAATGAAATTAAAAAAATCATGAATTCGCCGATTAAGTTTTCAGTTAATTATGATATGTCTTATTAAGATGACAGAAAATAAATAGCACCACAATAAGCGTAATTTATGATTTTTTTGAAATGAAAAAGGCCGCAAATGCGGCCTTTTTATCATATGAAACCGGTATCAGTGAGGTTCTACCGAATGACTGTGCTCAACGTCTTCATTCTTACGGCTGAAGCGGCGGCGAACCACCACGAAGAACACCGGTACGAAGAAGATCGCAAGAACGGTCGCGGTTACCATCCCACCCATTACGCCGGTACCTACTGCGTTCTGCGCGCCGGAGCCCGCACCGGAGCTGATAACCAGCGGCATTACACCGAGGATAAATGCCAGAGACGTCATCAGGATTGGACGCAGACGCATACGAACAGCTTCGAGCGTCGCCTCAATCAGACCTTTGCCTTCTTTCTCCATCAGATCTTTGGCGAATTCCACGATAAGTATCGCGTTCTTCGCCGACAAGCCAATGGTTGTCAGCAGGCCCACCTGGAAGTAAACGTCGTTGGTCAACCCACGGAACGTTGCGGCAAGCAGCGCACCGATAACCCCCAGTGGAACAACCAGCATAACGGAGAACGGAATCGACCAGCTCTCATACAGTGCCGCCAGACACAGGAAGACCACGATGAGTGAAATGGCGTACAGGGCAGGGGCCTGGTTCCCGGACAGACGTTCCTGATAGGACATACCGGTCCAGTCATAGCCGATACCTGCAGGCAGTTTACTGGCGAGTTCTTCCATCAGGTTCATCGCTTCACCGGTGCTTCGACCCGGCGCAGCCTGACCCAGGATTTCCATCGATGGCAAGCCGTTATAGCGTTCCAGACGCGGTGAACCGTATTCCCAACGCGAGGTTGAGAAGGCGGAGAACGGTACCATCTGCCCATCGCTGCCGCGAACGTACCAGTTATTGATGTCGTTCGGCAACATACGGTACTGCGCTTCTGACATCACGTACACCTTCTTCACACGACCGCGGTCGATGAAGTCGTTGACGTAGCTACCGCCCCAGGCTGCGCCCAGTGTGGTATTGATGTCGCTGATGGACACACCCAGCGCCTGGGCTTTTTCCTGGTCGATGTCGATTTTATACTGCGGCGTATCTTCCAGACCGTTTGGACGCACGCCGACCAGCAGGTCAGGGTGTTTAGCCACTTCACCAAACAGCTGGTTACGCGCCTGAGTCAGTTTCTCGTGACCCAAACCACCCTGGTCAATCAGCTGGAAGTCGAAACCGGTCGCCGTACCCAGTTCAACAATCGCTGGCAGGTTAAAGGCGAAGACCATCGCATCTTTAATCTGCGAGAAGGTGCCCATAGCGCGGCCGGTGATCGCTTCAACTTTATTCTCTTCGCCCGGACGTTCAGACCAGTCTTTCAGAGAAACGAAGGCGATACCGGTGTTCTGACCACGACCCGCAAAGCCAAAGCCGTTAACCGCAAACACGGATTCAACGTTGTCTTTCTCTTTGGTGAGGTAGTAGTCCGTCACTTCGTCCAGCACTTTCTGGGTACGCTCTTGCGATGCACCCGCCGGGAGCTGTGCCATCGTCAGGAACACGCCCTGGTCTTCATCCGGCAGGAACGAGCTTGGCAGACGAACGAACAGGAAAGCCATGCCCACCACGATGATGATATAGAGCAGCAGATAACGACCGGTGCTGCGCAGGATGTTGCCCACGCTGTCGGTGTAATGGTGCGTGCTCTTATCAAACATGCGGTTAAACCAGCCGAAGAACCCTCTGTGCTCGCCGTGACCGCCTTTCTGAATCGGCTTCAGCATGGTGGCACACAGGGCAGGTGTCAGGATCAACGCCACCAGCACGGACAGCGCCATCGCGGAAACGATGGTAATAGAGAACTGACGGTAAATCGCACCGGTTGACCCCCCGAAGAAGGCCATCGGGATAAATACCGCAGACAGCACCATCGCGATACCGACCAGCGCGCCCTGGATTTGCCCCATCGATTTACGGGTTGCTTCCTTCGGCGGCAGGCCTTCCTCCGCCATCACACGCTCGACGTTCTCTACCACAACGATGGCGTCATCCACCAGCAAGCCGATGGCGAGCACCATCCCGAACATCGTCAGGGTGTTTATCGAGTAGCCAAATATCGACAGGATTGCAAAGGTCCCGAGCAGTACGACCGGAACGGCGATGGTTGGGATCAGCGTCGCACGGAAGTTTTGCAGGAACAGGTACATGACCAGGAAGACGAGGATGATCGCCTCAACCAGGGTTTTTACCACTTCGTGAATCGAGATTTTAACGAACGGCGTGGTGTCATACGGATATACGATTTTCAGACCTGACGGGAAGAAAGGTTCCATCTTCTTCAGCTCTGCACGGATAGCCGTGGCGGTGTCCAGGGCGTTAGCGCCTGTCGCCAGTTTGATACCCAGACCGGAAGCAGGTTTGCCGTTGAACTTCGCGATGATGTCGTAGTTCTCACCGCCCAGCTCAACTTTCGCCACGTCGCGCAGGCGAACCTGAGAACCGTCCTGATTCACTTTCAGCAGAATTTTGCTGAACTCATCGGCGGACGTCAGACGCGTCTGTGCGATGATCGAGGCGTTAAGCTGCTGGCCTTTCACCGGCGGCGTACCGCCTAGCTGACCGGCTGCCACCCGGGCGTTCTGTGCTTTGATCGCGCTGATTACGTCAACCGGCGTCAGCTGGAAGTTGTTCAGCTTGTTCGGATCCATCCAGATACGCATCGCGTACTGGGAACCAAACAGCTGCACGTCACCCACACCGGAAGTACGGCTGATGGCGTCCTTCATGTTGGCGCCCACGTAGTCGGAAATATCCTCCTGCGTCATGGTGCCGTTGGTGTTGATAACGCCGACAACCATCAGGAAGCTACTGGACGATTTCTCGACGCTCACGCCCTGCTGTTGTACTTCCTGCGGCAGCAGCGGCATCGCCAGCTGCAGTTTGTTCTGCACCCGAACCTGCGCGATGTCAGCACCGGTACCTGACTCGAAGGTCAGGGTGATCTGACCTGTACCGGTGGAGTCACTGTTTGAGGACATGTACATCAGGTTATCGATACCGTTCATGTTCTGTTCGATAACCTGAGTCACGGTGTCCTGCACCGTTTTTGCATCAGCCCCTGGGTAGGTTGCGGAGATCGTCACCGCCGGTGGCGCAATCGTTGGATATTGCGCGACGGGCAGCTTCAGGATCGCAAGTCCCCCAGCTAGCATGATGATTATGGCGATCACCCACGCAAATATGGGGCGATCGATAAAGAAATTAGGCATGTCTTAACGGCTCCTGTTTAAGTTAAGACTTGGTTTGTTCTGACTGACCAGCGGCTGAAGCTTGTTGTTTATCGTCAGACTTCACTTCCTGTGCTTTAACCTGCGCGCCAGGACGAACTTTTTGCAAACCAGTGATAATCACGCGATCGCCATCTTTCAGACCTTCCGTCACCAGCCATTTATCGCCAATCGCCTGCGTAGCAGTGATATTGCGGGTTTCGACTTTGTCATCAGCCCCGACAACCAGTGCGCTCGCATCGCCGCGTGGCGTACGGGTCACACCCTGCTGTGGAACCAGAAGTGCGGTTGGATTCGTCCCTTCTTCCAGACGCGCGCGAACGAACATACCAGGCAACAGCGTGTTGTCCGGGTTCGGGAAAATCGCACGTAAGGTGATGGAACCGGTGGTCTGGTCGACCGTCACATCAGAGAATTCCAGTGTGCCTGACTGTGGGTATTTGATACCGTCATTGGTCACAAGCTCCACTTTGGCTTTGCCGTTTTCCTGTTGCAGCTTGCCACTTGCGAGCTCTTGCTTCAGACGCAGGAAATCATTGCTGGACTGTGTGACGTCAACGTAGATCGGATCAAGCTGCTGCACGGTAGCCAGCGCCGAGGCCTGACCGTTCTGCACCAGCGCCCCTTCCGTCACGGAAGATTTACCAATACGACCGCTGATAGGGGAGGTCACTTTGGTGTAGGCCAGGTTAATACGCGCGGTTTCGACGGCGGCTTTCGCGGCAACGACGGCAGCGTTGGTCTGCTGTGCATCCGCCAGCGCAGTATCGTAATCCTGTTGACTGATGTACTGCGTACCGAGCAGTTTTTTATAGCGGCTCAGCGTGAGCTGGGAGATTTTGGCTGCAGCTTCAGCTTTCGCCAGATCGCCTTTCGCGCTTTCATAAGACGCCTGATAGGTTGCTGGATCAATCTGCTACAGAGACTCACCGGCTTTCACATCACCGCCTTCCGTGAAGTTACGTTTCAGGATAATACCGCTCACCTGAGGACGCACTTCCGCAATGCGGTAAGCACTCGTACGGCCTGGTAATTCTGTGGTGATTTGTAGAGGTTCAGATTTGAGCGTCACAACGCCTACTTCTGGCGCCTGCTGAGCTCCTTGTTGAGCCGGTTTGTCGTCACATCCTGTTAGCGCTAAGCTGCCTGAGAGCATCAGAACGACCGCCAGAGGCGTTAACCCTCTGTTTTTGTTCATATGTAAACCTCGAGTGTCCGATTTCAAATTGATCAAGGGTCCTGAGTCTAAAAACCCATTGCTGCGTTTATATTATCGTCATGCTATGGTACATACATTCACAAATGTATGTAAATCTGACTCCTGTAAATTCACTGACATATGGCACGAAAAACCAAACAACAAGCGCTGGAAACCCGACAACACATTCTGGATGTGGCGATTCGTTTGTTCTCTCAGCAGGGTGTGTCATCAACCTCGCTGGCGCAGATTGCTCAGGCCGCGGGCGTCACGCGGGGAGCGATTTACTGGCATTTTAAAGACAAGTCAGATCTGTTTGGTGAAATCTGGGAGCTTTCAGAATCCAACATTAGCGATCTAGAGACTGAGTATCGGGCAAAATTCCCCGACGATCCACTCTCAGTATTAAGAGAAATTCTAGTATATATCCTTGAAGCAACGGTAGTTGAAGAACGTCGCAGGCTAATGATGGAAATTATTTTTCATAAATGCGAGTTCGTGGGCGAAATGGCGGTCGTCCAGCAGGCGCAGCGTAGCCTGTGTCTGGAGAGCTATGACCGTATCGAACAGACGCTAACGCAATGTATTCAGGCAAAAACATTACCGGCCAACCTGCTGACGCGACGCGCCGCCATCCTGTTACGTAGCTATGTCTCCGGGCTGATGGAGAACTGGCTATTTGCGCCACAATCTTTTGATCTTAAAAACGAAGCTCGTAGCTACGTCGCCATTTTGCTGGAGATGTTGCAATTTTGCCCGACGCTGCGTGACGAAACCCACTCCGTTCCTGCCTGACCGTCGCCAGGATTTATCCTGGAGGTTCATGTTCTTGCTATTCTGCTTTCAGCGGGCGTGATATTCTTCACGCCGGACTATTTTCGGTCATTTCTCACATCATACTCACGACTATGCTGCACACCAAACGCTCGCAACATCCTGTTCTTGCATTATTTTTTGCTATGCTGTTTTTCCTGGCTTCCGCGCCGCTTTCGTATGCTCGCGCAGATAACGCCAGCGATATCCCTTCGCGTGCCGATGTTCAGGCGCAGCTTGATACGCTGAATAAACAAAAAGAGCTGTCGCCTCAGGAGAAACTCGTCCAACAGGATCTGACGGAAACGCTGGAAACGCTGGATAAAATTGAACGCGTAAAAGCAGAAACGGCTCAGCTTCGCCAGAAGGTCGCGCAGGCCCCGGACAACATGCGCAAGGCGACAGAGGCGCTGAGCGCGCTGAGCGACGTCGATAACGATGACGAAACCCGCAAAACGCTTGCGACGCTCTCGCTACGTCAGCTGGAGTCGCGTGTGGCGCAGTTGCTGGACGATCTCCAGACCGCGCAGTCCGATCTCGCCACCTATAACAGCCAGCTTGTCTCGCTGCAAACGCAGCCTGAGCGGGTGCAAAACGCGATGTACACCGCGTCTCAGCAGCTTCAGCAGATCCGCAACCGCCTGAATGGGACGGCTGTGGGAGATGGCGCGTTACGCGCTACGCAGCAAACGTTGCTGTTGATTCAGCAGACGTTGCTTAATGCGGAAATTGAACAGCAGCGCAAGAGCCTTGAAGGCAATACGGTGCTGCAGGATACGCTGCAAAAACAGCGTGATTACGTCACTGCCAACATTAATCGTCTTGAGCACCAGCTCCAGCTGCTGCAAGAGGCGGTAAACAGTAAACGTCTGACGCTGACGGAAAAAACCGCTCAGGAAGCCGTATCGCCAGACGAAACCGCCCGCATTCAGGCCAACCCGCTGGTGAAGCAGGAGCTTGAGCTCAACCATCAGTTAAGTGAGCGTCTGATTCAGGCCACCGAAAGCGGTAACTCGCTGGTGCAGCAGAATATTAAAGTTAAAAACTGGCTGGATCGCGCGCTGCAGGCGGAACGTAACATTAAAGAGCAGATTGCGGTTCTGAAAGGGAGCCTTCTGCTGTCGCGAATTTTGTACCAGCAGCAGCAGACGCTGCCGTCCGCTGACGAGCTGGAGGACATGACCAACCGCATCGCAGATTTACGTCTGGAGCAGTTTGACGTCAACCAGCAGCGCGATGCGCTTTTCCAGAGCGATAACTTTGTCGCGAAAGTGGAAGAGGGCCATTCCAGCGAGGTGAACCCGGAGGTTCACGACGCGCTGTTGCAGGTCGTCGATATGCGTCGCGAGCTGCTCGACCAGCTCAACAAACAGCTGGGCAATCAGCTGATGATGGCCATTAACCTGCAGATCAACCAGCAGCAGCTGGTGAGCGTCTCGAAAAGCCTGCAGGAGATTTCGACCCAGCAGATTTTCTGGGTGAACAGCAACAAGCCGATGGACTGGGACTGGGTCAAATCCTTCCCTGAGACGCTGAAGTCGCAAATCAAGAGCATGAAAATCACCGTCAACTGGGAGAAGGCCCGGCCTGCGGTGATGATTGCCTTCCTCGCGGGCCTGCCGCTGTTGCTGATTGCGGGTCTGATCCGCTGGCGTTTGAAATGGCTGAAACAGTATCAGGCCAGGCTGGCGTCGGAAGTGGGACAACTGCGTAACGACAGCCAGCTACACACCCCGAAAGCGATCCTGATTGACCTGATCCGCGCGCTGCCGGTCTGCCTGCTGATTCTGGCCGCCGGGCTGATTCTGCTCACGATGCAGCTCAACATCAGCGACCTGCTCTGGGCGTTCAGCAAAAAGCTGGCGCTGTTCTGGCTGGTGTTTGGTCTCTGCTGGAAAGTGCTGGAAAAAGACGGGGTGGCGGTGCGTCACTTCAACATGCCGGAACAACTTACCAGCCACTGGCGTCGCCAGATTGTTCGCATCAGCCTCGCGCTGCTGCCGCTGCACTTCTGGTCTGTCGTGTCTGAACTCTCACCGCTGCATTTGATGGACGACGTGCTGGGGCAGCTGGTTATTCTGCTGAACCTGCTGCTGATTGCCGTTCTGATGTGGCCGATGTGCCGCGACAGCTGGCGTGATAAAGAGTCCCACAACCTTCGTCTGGCGACCGTAACGGTGCTGGCGATCATTCCGCTGGCGCTGATGGTGCTGACGGCAACGGGCTACTTCTATACCACGCTGCGCCTGTCAGGCCGCTGGATCGAAACGGTTTATCTGGTGATTGTCTGGAATCTGCTGTTCCAGACCGTGCTGCGCGGGTTGAGCGTGGCGGCGCGGCGTATCGCCTATCGCCGTGCGATCGCGCGCCGTCAGCATCAGGTGAAAGAGGGGGCAGAAGGCGCGGAGCCGCAGGAAGAGCCGACCATCGCGCTGGAGCAGGTCAACCAGCAAACCATGCGTATCACGATGCTGGTGATGGTGGCGCTGTTTGGGGTGATGTTCTGGGCCATCTGGTCTGATTTAATCACCGTCTTTGCGTACCTCGACAGCGTCAAGCTCTGGCAGTACAGCGGCACCGAGGCGGGTGTGACGGTGATGAAAAGCGTGACCATGGGCAGCCTGCTCTTTGCGCTGGTGTCGCTGGTGGTCGCCTGGGCGCTGATCCGCAACCTGCCGGGCCTGCTGGAAGTGCTGGTGCTGTCCCGCCTGAACCTGCGTCAGGGGGCGTCTTACGCCATCACCACTATCCTGAACTACGTGATCATTATCGCGGGTGCGATGACGGTCTTTGGTTCGCTGGGTGTTTCATGGGACAAACTGCAGTGGCTGGCGGCAGCGCTCTCGGTCGGTCTTGGTTTCGGCCTGCAGGAGATCTTCGGGAACTTCGTCTCCGGCCTGATCATCCTGTTCGAACGTCCGGTGCGTATCGGCGATACCGTCACCATCGGCACCTTCTCCGGCACCGTCAGCAAGATCCGTATTCGTGCGACCACCATTACCGACTTTGACCGTAAAGAGGTGATCATCCCGAACAAAGCGTTCGTGACCGAGCGCCTGATCAACTGGTCGCTCTCTGATACGACCACCCGCGTGGTGATCCGCCTCGGTGTGGCCTACGGTTCCGATCTGGACAAGGTGAAAGAGGTGCTGTTGAAGGCGGCGTCTGAACATCCGAAAGTCATGCACGATCCGGCTCCTGCGGTGTTCTTCACCACTTTCGGTCCGAGTACGCTGGATCACGAGCTGCGCCTGTACGTGCGTGAGCTGCGCGATCGCAGCTACACCGTCGACGAACTGAACCGCGCGATCGACCGCCTGTGCCGTGAAAATGACATTAACATCGCCTTCAACCAGCTTGAGGTTCACCTGCGTAACGAAAAAGGTGAAGAGCATACGGAAGTGAAGCGCGAGATTAAGGGTGACGACCCGACTCCGGCATAATCTATTTCCCCTCTCCCTGTGGGAGAGGGTTAGGGTAGGGCAACAGGCCTTCACCTTTCCTTCAAAATCCCGCCGCACAATCTCCAGCGCTTTCAGCACCGTCTCCGCCGGGATCTCATGATTCTCCAGCAGCATAATCAAATCGACGGCCAGCTTGACCTCGTCGGGTGCATTTTCCAGTGACATCTTTGTGGCTCCTGTTAACGGGTCAAACGTTTAATGACGCGCTCGATCTCATCCAGCGCCTGTCGGCAGCGGGCAATACGGCCTTCGAGGGCGCTTATCTCGCGCATCAATAGCTGCTGCTCTTCCAGCGTTTCGCTGTTGTTCAGTCGGGCTTCGCGTTCGCGTTTCATCTCAAACAGCCGGCGTTCAAACTCCTGGTTCTCCAGCCGCTTGCGCTGCCATTTACCGAGTCCCGGCGAGGCGCTGTCCCAGGCGCGCAGCGGCCAGGCGGCGATTTCGCGATGTAAAGCAGTAATCTGCTCGGCGAGATGCTCCGCCAGCCAGGCCACCTGTTCCTGCTGTCCGTTCTCTACCGCATGGCGCAACTCATCAAGATTCGTTTGCGCTTCCGCAAGATAATCCTGAATTAACGTGCTGCGGGTACGAAAAAGCTGTCGGTCAAAGCGCGGCTTCAGCGTGGCGTGTCCCATCAGCGGCGTGGCCTGCGCGCGCAAGGCGATCAGTTGATTTTGTAGCGTCTCAAGAAGCAAGGCTGTTTTCAAAACGCTCTCCAGTGGTAAAGTAGCCGTTCAGTTTGATAACGATTCGCATTATGCAGCGTACTATTTTAATCATCATTGGCTGGCTCGCGGTAGTGCTGGGCACGCTGGGCGTTGTTTTACCCCTGTTACCGACCACGCCGTTTATTCTGCTGGCGGCCTGGTGCTTCGCCCGTTCATCGCCGCGCTTTCACCACTGGCTGCTCTACCGCTCATGGTTTGGCGGCTACCTGCGGTACTGGCAAAAACACCGGGCCATGCCGCCCGGCGCGAAGCCGCGCGCGATCGCGGTGATCCTCATCACCTTCGCCATTTCATTATGGCTGGTGAAAATGATGTGGGTACGCATTCTGCTGCTGGCGATCCTGACCTGTCTGCTTATCTTTATGTGGCGGATCCCCGTGGTTGATGAAAAGCAACAAAAGCACTGAAGCCTCATCATGGCTGTTGCAATTATTGCGTACAGCCAGTAAATTCGACCGTTTTCGAGCACAGGTGCGCCTGGTTAAAGGTTAAGCAATTGTTACCTTTACCGACTCGTTGCGCGCCGTGAGTAACACTGTTTCACTTAGGCACAAACCGATGACCGCAACTGCACAGCAGCTTGAATTTCTGAAAAACAGCATCAAAAGCATCCAGGACTATCCGAAGCCTGGCATTCTTTTCCGTGATGTCACCAGCTTGCTGGAAGACCCGAAAGCGTACGCGCTCAGCATTGAACTGCTGGTGGAGCGTTATAAAAACGCCGGGATCACCAAAGTAGTAGGTACCGAAGCCCGTGGCTTCCTGTTTGGCGCACCGGTTGCGCTGGCAATGGGCGTGGGTTTTGTGCCGGTGCGTAAGCCGCGCAAGCTGCCGCGTGAAACCATTGCTGAGAGCTACGAGCTGGAGTACGGCACCGATCAGCTGGAAATCCACGTGGATGCCATCAAGCCAGGCGACAAAGTGCTGGTGGTGGACGATCTGCTGGCAACCGGCGGCACCATCGAAGCGACCGTGAAGCTGATCCGCCGTCTGGGTGGGGAAGTGACCGACGCGGCATTCATCATCAACCTGTTCGATCTGGGTGGCGAACAGCGCCTGGAAAAACAGGGTATTACCAGCTACAGCCTGGTGCCATTCCCGGGTCATTAATCCCGTTCCTCACAACCTCGCTCAATGAGTGAGGTTGTGATAGCATTCCCCTCCATAAATTCACCTTCCAGCGTTGCAGAGCCTGCCCATGAGTTATCAGGTGTTAGCCCGTAAATGGCGACCACAAACCTTTGCTGACGTTGTCGGTCAGGAACATGTGCTGACGGCCCTGGCGAACGGCTTGTCGCTAGGTCGTATCCATCACGCCTATCTTTTTTCCGGCACCCGCGGCGTCGGTAAGACCTCTATTGCCCGTCTGCTGGCGAAAGGCCTCAACTGCGAAACCGGGATTACCGCCACCCCGTGCGGCGTGTGCGATAACTGCAGGGAAATCGAGCAGGGGCGTTTTGTCGATCTGATTGAGATCGACGCCGCCTCGCGCACCAAAGTGGAAGACACTCGCGATCTGCTCGATAACGTGCAGTACGCCCCGGCGCGCGGCCGCTTCAAGGTCTACCTGATCGATGAAGTGCACATGTTGTCGCGTCACAGCTTCAACGCCCTGCTGAAAACGCTGGAAGAGCCGCCTGCACACGTGAAGTTCCTGCTGGCGACCACCGATCCGCAAAAGTTGCCGGTTACCATTCTGTCGCGCTGCCTGCAGTTCCACCTGAAGGCGCTGGACGTTGAGCAGATCCGCGCGCAGCTTGAGCACATTCTCGATGAAGAGAAAATTGTCCACGAACCGCGCGCCCTGCAACTGCTGGCCCGCGCGGCGGACGGTAGCCTGCGTGATGCGTTAAGCCTGACCGATCAGGCGATTGCCAGCGGTGACGGCAAGCTCTCGACCGACGCGGTCAGCACCATGCTCGGTACGCTGGATGACGATCAGGCGCTCTCGCTTATCGAAGCGATGATTGCCGCCAACGGTGAACGCGTGATGTCGCTGGTAAACGCGGCTGCCGCCCGAGGCGTGGAGTGGGAGGGGCTGCTGGTTGAAATGCTCAGCCTGCTGCACCGCGTGGCGATGCTGCAGCTTTCTCCATCGGCAATCGGCGCGGATATGGCCGCCATTGAGCAGCGGATGCGTGAACTTGCCCGCACAGTGCCGCCTGCCGACGTACAGCTTTACTACCAGACGCTGCTAATTGGCCGCAAAGAGCTGCCGTTCGCGCCGGACCGCCGGATGGGCGTTGAAATGACGCTGCTGCGCGCGCTGGCGTTCCACCCGCGCATGCCGCTGCCCGAACCGGAAGTGCCGCGACAGTCCTTCGCGCCGGTCGCCCCGACAGCGGTGATGTCGCCGCAGCAGGTGCCGCCGCAGCCGACACCGCCGCCGCAAAACGTGCCGCTGTCGGATGCCACCAGTTCGGTACTTGCCGCACGCAGTCAGTTGCAGCGTGCGCAGGGAGTAACCAAACCAAAAAAGAGTGAACCGGCAGCGCCAGCAAGAGCGCGGC
>NZ_GL890775.1:232703-261875 GCF_000211415.1 Enterobacter mori LMG 25706
TGAACGACTGGCCTCGGTAACGGAGCGCGTTCAGTCGCGTCCGGCACCGTCCGCGCTCGAGCAGAAAGCCCCGGCAAAAGAAGAGGCTTACCGCTGGAAGGCGACCACCATCACCGAAACGGTGAAGGAAGAGGTCGCCACGCCAAAAGCGCTGAAGAAAGCGCTGGAGCATGAGAAAACCCCGGAGCTTGCCGCGAAGCTCGCCGAAGAGTCAATCGAGCGGGACGCCTGGGCCGCTGAGGTCAGCAAACTGCAGCTGCCGAAGCTGGTGGAGCAGGTCGCGCTCAACGCCTGGAAAGAGCAAGAGGGCAACCAGGTGCGTTTGCATCTGCGTCCTGGCCAGCGACATCTGAATTCCCCTGGTGCGCAAAAGGCGCTGGCGGAGGCGCTCACCGCATTGCAGGGTGCGCCGGTTGAATTGACTATCATTGAAGATGATAATCCCGCAGTGCGAACGCCGTTGGAGTGGCGCCAGGCCATTTATGAAGAGAAGCTCGCGCAGGCGCGCGAGTCAATTATCGCGGATAACAACATTCAGACCCTGCGCCGGTTCTTCGACGCCGATCTGGATGAAGAGAGTATTCGCCCCATTTGATCGTGAGTCTGACTTACGGTTGTAATCCTTAAACGTGAAAGAGAGAGAAGCCTATGTTCGGTGGAAAAGGCGGTCTGGGTGGCCTGATGAAGCAGGCTCAGCAGATGCAGGAAAAAATGCAGAAGATGCAGGAAGAGATCGCTCAGCTGGAAGTCACGGGTGAATCCGGTGCCGGTCTGGTAAAAGTGACCATCAACGGTGCGCACAACTGCCGCCGCGTGGAAATCGACCCAAGCCTGCTCGAAGACGACAAAGATATGCTGGAAGATCTGGTTGCTGCCGCGTTTAACGATGCCGCGCGCCGTATCGACGAAACCCAGAAAGAGAAAATGGCCTCTGTTTCCAGCGGTATGCAACTGCCGCCGGGCTTCAAGATGCCATTCTGATGCAAACCAGTCCGCTGCTCACGCAGTTAATGGAAGCACTGCGCTGCCTGCCGGGCGTTGGCCCGAAGTCGGCGCAGCGCATGGCGTTCACGCTTTTGCAGCGCGACCGCAGCGGCGGGATGCGCCTGGCGCAGGCTCTGACCCGCGCCATGTCAGAAATTGGTCACTGTGCGGATTGCCGCACCTTTACCGAGCAGGACGTGTGTAACATCTGTACGAACCCGCGTCGCCAGGAAAACGGTCAGATTTGCGTGGTGGAGAGTCCGGCGGACATCTACGCCATCGAACAAACCGGGCAGTTTTCTGGTCGCTACTTCGTGCTGATGGGGCATCTCTCCCCGCTGGACGGTATTGGCCCGGATGATATCGGTCTCGACCGCCTTGAACAGCGTCTTGAGTCCGAAACCATCAAAGAGGTGATCCTCGCCACCAACCCCACGGTGGAAGGGGAGGCAACCGCTAACTACATCGCCGAACTGTGCTCGCAGTACGGCGTTGACGCCAGCCGCATCGCCCACGGCGTGCCGGTGGGCGGCGAGCTGGAAATGGTCGACGGCACCACGCTGTCGCACTCTCTGGCCGGGCGTCACAAGATTATTTTCTGACCAAACGGAGGCTGCGCACGTGGCCTCCGCTTGAAATTTTCCTCCCTTATCCCCATCTCTCACTCAACGTTTTACAACCCCATTAAATGGCATTGTTGAGGTCGACTTAGATGAAAGGACAAGAAACCCGTGGTTTCCAGTCAGAAGTAAAACAGCTTCTGCACCTGATGATCCATTCCCTGTATTCCAACAAAGAAATCTTCCTGCGTGAGCTGATTTCCAACGCATCCGATGCGGCGGACAAGCTGCGCTTCCGCGCGCTGTCCAACCCGGACCTGTACGAAGGCGACGGCGAGCTGCGCGTGCGCGTCTCTTTCAATAAAGAGAACCGTACCCTGACCATTGCCGATAACGGCATCGGGATGAACCGCGACGAGGTGATCGACCACCTCGGCACCATTGCCAAATCCGGCACCAAAGCGTTCCTCGAGTCCATGGGCTCTGACCAGGCGAAAGACAGCCAGCTGATCGGCCAGTTCGGCGTGGGCTTCTACTCGGCGTTTATCGTTGCCGACAAAGTCACCGTGCGCACCCGCGCGGCAGGCGAAAGCGCAGAAAATGGTGTGTTCTGGGAATCCAAAGGGGAAGGTGAATACACCGTTGATGACATCACCAAAGCGGATCGCGGCACCGAAATCACCCTCCACCTGCGTGAAGGCGAAGACGATTTCCTGAACGACTGGCGCGTGCGCTCCATCATCAGCAAATATTCCGACCACATCGCGCTGCCGGTTGAGATTGAGAAACAGGAAGAGCAGGACGGTGAAACCGTTGTCTCCTGGGAGAAGATCAACAAGGCGCAGGCGCTGTGGACGCGCAACAAGTCTGAAATTAAAGACGACGAGTACAACGAGTTCTACAAGCACATTGCCCACGACTTTACCGATCCGCTGACCTGGAGCCACAACCGCGTGGAAGGTAAGCAGGAGTACACCAGCCTGCTGTACATTCCGGCGCAGGCGCCGTGGGACATGTGGAACCGCGATCACAAGCACGGCCTGAAGCTCTACGTGCAGCGCGTGTTCATCATGGACGATGCCGAGCAGTTCATGCCGAACTATCTGCGCTTTACGCGCGGGCTGATCGACTCTAACGATCTGCCGCTGAACGTCTCCCGTGAAATTCTGCAGGACAGCACAGTCACCCGCAACCTTCGCAACGCGCTGACCAAACGTACGCTGCAGATGCTGGAAAAACTGGCGAAAGACGACGCGGAAAAATATCAGACCTTCTGGAAACAGTTCGGTCTGGTACTGAAAGAAGGCCCGGCGGAAGACACCGCGAACGTCGAAACGATCGCCAAACTGCTGCGCTTCGCCTCAACGCATACCGACTCCTCCGCACAGACCGTGTCGCTGGAAGAGTACGTCTCCCGCATGAAAGAAGGGCAGGAGAAGATCTACTACATCACCGCCGACAGCTACGCGGCGGCGAAGAGCAGCCCGCACCTGGAGCTGCTGCGCAAGAAAGGCATCGAAGTGCTGCTGCTTTCTGACCGCATCGACGAGTGGATGATGAACTACCTGACCGAGTTCGACGGTAAATCCTTCCAGTCCGTGGCCAAAGCCGACGAGTCCATCGACAAGCTGGCGGATGAAGTGGACGAAAGCGCGAAAGAAGCCGAGAAGGCGCTGGAGCCGTTCGTTGAGCGCGTGAAAACACTGCTGGGCGATCGCGTGAAAGAGGTGCGCTTCACGCACCGTCTGACCGATACTCCGGCGATTGTCACCACCGATGCCGACGAAATGGGCACCCAGATGGCGAAGCTGTTCGCTGCGGCGGGCCAGGCGATGCCGGAAGTGAAATATATCTTTGAGCTTAATCCGGATCACCCGCTGGTGAAACGTGCGGCAGACACCCAGGACGACGCCCGCTTTGCCGAGTGGGTTGAACTGTTGCTGGATCAGTCCCTGCTGGCCGAACGCGGCACGCTGGAAGATCCTAACCTGTTCATTAAACGTGTGAATGCGCTGCTGCTGGCGTAATCTCCCCTCACCACTGCCCTCTCCCCAAAGGGAGAGGGTGAAAGAGTTCCCTCTCCCTGTGGGAGAGGGTTAGGGTGAGGGCACCAGACCGCACTAACCCAAATTATCTCCCCCCATTAACCGTTTCAGCTTCCCCGCCTTCCTTGAGCCACGCCCATTCTGGTGGTATTGTTTAGCGCTTTTGAAAAATTGAAACGACATTTGAGGGGATTTTCGCAATGCGTATTATTCTGCTTGGCGCTCCGGGCGCGGGTAAAGGAACTCAGGCTCAGTTCATCATGGAGAAATACGGTATTCCGCAAATCTCCACCGGTGACATGCTGCGCGCCGCTGTTAAATCTGGCTCCGAGCTGGGTAAACAAGCGAAAGACATCATGGATGCAGGCAAGCTGGTGACCGACGAGCTGGTTATTGCTCTGGTCAAAGAGCGCATTGCTCAGGAAGACTGCCGTAACGGTTTCCTGCTGGACGGCTTCCCACGCACCATTCCTCAGGCTGACGCCATGAAAGAAGCGGGCATCAATGTGGACTACGTTCTGGAGTTCGACGTACCGGACGAGCTGATCGTTGACCGTATCGTTGGCCGTCGCGTACACGCTGCTTCTGGCCGCGTTTACCACATCAAATTCAACCCACCTAAGGTTGAAGGCAAAGACGACGTGACCGGCGAAGAGCTGACCACCCGTAAAGACGATCAGGAAGAGACCGTGCGTAAACGCCTGGTGGAATACCATCAAATGACTGCACCGCTGATCGGCTACTACACCAAAGAAGCGCAGGCGGGTAACACCCAATACGCCAAAGTCGACGGTACCAAAGCCGTGGCTGACGTACGTGCAGAGCTGGAAAAAATCCTCGGCTAATTGCACGTCTCTCACCCGGGTTCTCCGGGTGAGAAAAATTCTCATCTTACCTATTACAGCAATGGGTTTCGTTTAAACGCATTTCCGCTACAATTGACAACCTATCAAATGGTTAAGAGGCGTGAATGAGTCAGGCGAAAACCGGCATCCTGCTTGCCAATCTGGGCACCCCAGAAGCACCCACTCCAGCAGCGGTAAAACGCTATCTGCGACAGTTTTTAAGCGACACGCGCGTCGTGGATACCCCAAGATTGCTGTGGTGGCCCCTGCTGCGTGGCGTTATTCTGCCGATTCGTTCTCCGCGCGTGGCAAAGCTTTATCAGTCTGTCTGGATGGAAGAGGGCTCGCCGCTGATGGTGTACAGCCGCCGTCAGGAGAAAGCACTGGCAGCCCGCCTGCCGGATATGCCCGTCGCGCTCGGCATGAGCTATGGAACACCTTCGCTGGAAAGCGCAGTGGAAAACCTGCTCGCGCAGGGCGTTGACCATATCGTTGTGCTGGCGCTCTATCCACAGTATTCGTGTTCGACGGTAGCTGCCGTCTGGGACGAGCTGGCGCGCATTCTGAAGACGCGTCGTCGCATTCCTGCGGTGACCTTTATTCGTGACTACGCGGATAACGATCTGTACATCAAGGCGCTGGCCAGCAGCGCCCGCGCGTCGTTTGAAAAGCACGGCGAGCCAGATCTGCTGCTGCTTTCCTATCACGGCATTCCGCAGCGTTTCGCCAATGAAGGGGATGATTACCCGCAGCGCTGCCGCGATACCACGCGCGAGCTGGTCTCCGCCCTCGGCCTGCCGCCGGAGAAAGTGATGATGACCTTCCAGTCGCGCTTCGGCCGCGAGCCGTGGCTGACGCCGTACACCGATGAAACCCTCAAAATGCTGGGCGAGAAGGGCGTGAAGCACATTCAGGTGATGTCGCCGGGCTTCTCGGCCGACTGTCTGGAAACGCTGGAGGAGATTGCGGTACAAAACCGGGAATTTTTCCTCGAAGCTGGCGGTGTGAAGTACGAGTACATTCCGGCACTTAACGACTCCCCTGAGCATATCGACATGATGGTCTCGCTGGTGACGAATAGCCGCTGATCGCGCTTGAGGCCGGGTTTGTGCTACCATTCCCGGCTTCTATTCCTTGCACAGTCCAGACCATGAAATTTCCCGGTAAACGTAAATCAAAACACTACTTCCCCGTTAACGCTCGCGATCCGCTCCTGCAGCAAATCCAGCCTGAAAATGAAACCAGCGCTGCATGGGTGGTGGGTATCGATCAGACGCTGGTGGATATTGAAGCCAAAGTGGATGATGCGTTTGTTGCGCGTTACGGTCTGAGCGCCGGGCATTCGCTGGTGATCGAGGACGATGTTGCTGAAGCGTTGTATCAGGAGCTGGTGCGTGAAAATCTGATCACCCATCAGTTTGCCGGTGGCACCATTGGCAACACCATGCACAACTACTCCGTGCTGGCTGATGACCGTTCGGTGCTGCTCGGCGTGATGTGTAGCAATATCGAAACCGGCGGCTACGCCTATCGCTACCTGTGCAACACCTCCAGCCGTACCGACCTGAACTATTTGCAGGGCGTAGACGGCCCGATTGGCCGCTGCTTTACCCTCATTGGTGAGTCCGGCGAGCGTACCTTTGCCATCAGCCCTGGCCACATGAACAAGCTGCGCGCAGAGAGTATTCCTGAAGAGGTTATTGCGGGGGCCTCTGCGCTGGTGCTCACGTCGTATCTGGTGCGCTGCAAGCCGGGAGAGCCGATGCCGGCCGCGACCATGAAGGCGATTGAGTACGCGAAGAAGTACGATGTCCCGGTCGTCCTGACGCTGGGGACCAAATTCGTTATCGCCGACAACCCGGAGTGGTGGCAGGCCTTCCTGAAGGAACACGTTTCGATTCTGGCGATGAACGAAGAAGAGGCCGAAGCGCTGACCGGCGAAAGTGATCCGCTGCTGGCGTCTGACAAAGCGCTGGACTGGGTAGATCTGGTGCTCTGCACCGCCGGACCTGTCGGGCTGTACATGGCGGGCTTCACGGAAGAAGAGAGCAAACGCAAAACCCAGCATCCGCTGCTGCCTGGCGCAATTGCCGAATTCAACCAGTTCGAATTCAGCCGCGGTATGCGCCATAAAGACTGCACCAACCCGCTGCGTATCTACTCCCACATCGCGCCGTACATGGGCGGGCCAGAGAAGATCATGAACACCAACGGCGCGGGCGATGGCGCGCTGGCCGCGCTGCTGCACGACATCACCGCTAACGCTTACCACAAAACCAACGTGCCAAACTCCAGCAAGCATAAGTTTAGCTGGCTGACCTATTCGTCGCTGGCGCAGGTGTGTAAATACGCGAACCGCGTGAGCTATCAGGTGCTGAATCAGCACTCCCCGCGCTTAACGCGTGGCCTGCCGGAACGGGAAGACAGCCTCGAAGAGGCGTATTGGGACAGGTAAAAGAAAACCCCTCACCCTAACCCTCTCCCCATAGGGGAGAGGGAACTTGAACACCCTCTCCCCTATGGGGAGAGGGCTGGGGTGAGGGGACCAGGCCGCACAACACTCAGCCTGTAACAGCCTCTTCAACCGGCGCTTTCTCCAGCAGCGTCAGCATCGTGTTCGCAATCTCGCGCTCGCCCATGACGACCTTATTCGCGCCGCGCTCGGTGATGTATTCCACCTCATCGTCATAATGTGCGCGGGCAATAATCTCGATGGTCGGGCACTTCGCGCGCGCGGACGCGACAATCTCACCTGCCTCGTAGCCGTTCGGAATGGTCAGCAGCAGCCAGCGGGCGCAGTCCAGATGCGCCAGATTCATGATCTCTTCGTTTGCCGCATTGCCCAGCACCGCGCGAATGCCGCGCTCGCGCAGTTCGTCAACGCGTGTGCGTGAGGTTTCAATCACCACCAGCGGAATGCCCTGCGCCATCAGCTTCTCACCGAGCAGGCTGCCCACGCGGCCAAAGCCAACCAGTAGCGCGTGATTGCAGATATCCACCGGGATCTGCTTCTCTTCTTCGATAGCCTCTTCCAGCGTCTGCTCTTCCAGGGTTTCCGTTTTATCGAGGTATTTTTCCAGCAGGGCAAACAGCACCGGGTTCAGCATGATGGAGAGGATCGCCCCCGCCAGCACCAGATTCTGACCGGCCTGCGGGAGGAGATTAAGCGCCATGCCGAGACCGGCCAGAATAAACGCGAACTCACCAATCTGCGCCAGGCTGGCGGCAATGGTCAGCGCCGTACGCGGCGAGTGGCCAAACATCCGCACCAGGAAGAAGGCGGCAACGGACTTACCAAAGATAATGATCGCCAGCGTGCCCAGCACTGCCAGCGGCTGCTGGATCAGAACCAGCGGATCAAAAAGCATCCCGACGGAGACGAAGAACAGCACGGCGAAAGCATCACGCAGCGGCAGCGTGTCGTGCGCCGCGCGGTGGCTTAATTCAGATTCGTTCAGCACCATCCCGGCGAAGAACGCGCCCAGCGCAAACGAGACGTCGAACAGCTCAACGGCACCAAAGGCGATACCCAGCGCCAGAGCGAGTACCGAAAGGGTGAACAGCTCGCGGGAACCTGTCGCCGCAGTGCGGGACATGATCCACGGTACCAGACGGCGGCCCACCAGCATCATGATGGCGATAAAGGCCACAACCTTACCGATGGTGATACTCATATCCAACGCCAGCGAGGCGAAGCCGACGTTGTCTTTTTCCATCATCCCGGCGACGGCGGGCAGCAGCACCAGCGTTAACACCATCACCAGATCTTCAACGATCAGCCAGCCTATTGCGATTTGCCCGCGCTGGCTGTCTATCAGCTGTCTCTCTTCAAGCGCGCGCAGCAGCACCACGGTACTGGCGGTTGAAAGACACAGCCCAAACACGATGCCGGTCATCAGCGACCAGCCCAGTACCGCTGAAAGCGCCATTCCCAGCAGCGTCGCCACACCTATCTGGGCGATCGCTCCCGGTATGGCGATAGACTTTACCGCCATCAGGTCCTTCAGTGAAAAATGCAGACCGACGCCAAACATCAGCAGAATCACGCCTAATTCCGCCAGTTCTGGAGCCAGTTTGGTATCCGCCACGAAACCCGGCGTAAAAGGCCCCGCCAGTACACCCGCTAACAGATAGCCGACAAGAGGAGAAATACGCAGTTTATTGGCAATCATGCCAAGGATAAAAGCGAGCACAAGTCCACCAACAATGGTGGTGATAAGCGGTGTGGCGTGGTGCATTCCGTCTCCTTTCGTGGTGAGTGTTCCATTTTTGGCATAAATACCAAAAGACCAGGTAATAGTTTATGACAATTTTTACCCTTATGTTTATGAATAATTGTTGAAGTTTGAATAAAAGAGCAATAAGCGTGAAAAAAAGCCCTTTTGGACAAGTTTGATGGGGAAGGTGAGAAGAAACCCTTATGGCATAAGGGGGCAAGGTCGCCAGAGTTTAACTTTGGCGACCCCTAAATTACGCTTTATGACGGTTATCAGGCAGGAATATGGTCAATATCCCCAGAAGTGGCAGGAAAGCACAGATTTTGTAGACCAGGAAGATGCTGGTGTGATCTGCAACCATGCCCAACACCGCCGCACCAAGGCCGCCCATGCCGAAGGCAAATCCGAAAAAGAGCCCGGAAACCATACCGATACGCCCCGGTAACAGCTCCTGTGCGTAAACCAGAATGGCCGAGAAGGCAGAGGCCAGAATAAAACCAATAATGACGGTCAAAATCCCCGTCCACTCCAGGCTTGCGTAGGGCAAAATAAGCGTGAAGGGTGCAACACCGAGGATTGAGCCCCAAATCACATATTTACGCCCGATTTTGTCACCTACAGGCCCACCAATCCCCGTTCCTGCTGCCACCGCAAACAAGAAGGCAAACAGGTGAAACTGCGCGTTTTGTACCGATAATCCGAATTTTTGCATCAGATAAAAGGTGTAATAGCTGCTGATGCTCGCCATATAGAAGTATTTCGAGAAAATCAGCACCAGCAGCACGCTTACGGCCAGGATAACCTTGTTACGGGGAAGGGGATTGATAACCTTTGCTACAGGTTTGCCCTTGTTCACGCGATGCTGCGCGGCATACCAGCGGCTGATTTGCGCCAGTACTACAATCGCCAGCAGCGCGGCCAGCACAAACCACGCCACGTTGCCTTTGCCGTATGGGGCGATGATCACCGCGGCCAGCAGTGGGCCGAGGGAACTGCCAAAGTTACCGCCTACCTGGAACAGGGACTGCGCCAGCCCGTGACGACCACCGGAGGCCATACGCGCCACGCGGGAGGATTCCGGATGCAAGACGGACGAGCCTGTGCCCACCAGCGCGGCGGCGATAAGCACCGCTTCAAAGCTGCCCGCCATTGCCAGCAGCACCAGCCCGCTCAAGGTGAAGCACATGCCAATGGGGAGCGACCACGGCATTGGATATTTATCCGTCCAGTAACCGACCACCGGCTGCAGCAGCGAGGAGGCCATCTGGAAGGTGAGGGTGATCATCCCAATCTGTACGAAGGTTAACGAGAACTCGGACTGCAGCAGCGGGTAGATTGCCAGGATCAGCGACTGGATCATGTCGTTGAGCAGGTGCGAGAGACTGATTGCGCCTAAAACTTTAAAGGAAGTGCGCGATTTTGGCGGCGACGCCGGAGCGCCCGGGACGGGCTGGGTTGATTCACTGATTGCCATAAATACCACGTCGATTTGTTATGAGAAATGCAGGGTGTAATTATTATCCGACTAACATACCCGTCCGTGACATTTGAAGAAAGTCGCAATTCTGAAAACTTATTTGTCTATTCTTGTGAGTCACTGTAATTTTTGCGTTTGTCTATTGGTCAGGGAGAGAGATGATGAAGTTAATGAAGCGTGGCGTCGCGCTGGCGTTGATAGCGGCCTGGGGGCTGACAAGCCTGCCCGCGCAGGCATATGAAAAAGACAAAACCTATAAAATTACCATTTTGCATACCAACGATCACCACGGTCATTTCTGGCGCAGTGAATACGGGGAATATGGCCTGTCGGCGCAAAAAACGCTGGTTGACGGTATTCGCAAAGAGGTCGCCGCTGAAGGCGGTAGCGTGCTGCTGCTCTCGGGCGGGGATATCAATACCGGCGTGCCGGAATCTGATTTACAGGATGCCGAGCCTGACTTTCGCGGCATGAATCTGATTGGCTACGACGCGATGGCCGTGGGTAACCATGAATTCGATAACCCGCTGAGCGTGCTGCGCCAGCAGGAGAAGTGGTCTAAATTCCCGTTCCTCTCTGCCAATATTTATCAGAAAAGCACCGGCGAACGCCTGTTTAAACCCTGGGCGCTGTTTAAGCGTCAGGACTTAAAAATTGCGGTCATTGGCCTCACTACCGACGACACGGCCAAAATTGGTAACCCTGAGTTCTTCACTGATATCGAATTCCGTAAACCGGCAGACGAAGCGAAGCTGGTGATTCAGGAATTGCAGCAGAACGAAAAACCGGACGTGATTATCGCCACCACCCACATGGGGCACTACGACAACGGCGCGCACGGCTCCAATGCGCCGGGCGACGTCGAGATGGCGCGCAGCCTGCCTGCGGGCTCGCTGGCAATGATTGTGGGCGGTCACTCACAGGATCCGGTGTGTATGGCGTCCGAGAATAAAAAGCAGGTGGACTACGTGCCGGGCACGCCGTGCGCGCCGGACCGTCAGAACGGTATCTGGATCGTACAGGCGCACGAGTGGGGGAAATACGTGGGTCGTGCAGATTTTGAGTTCCGTAACGGCGAGATGAAGCTGGTCCACTATCAGCTCATTCCGGTCAACCTGAAGAAGAAGGTGACCTATCCGGACGGGAAAAGTGAGCGCGTACTTTACACGCCTGAGATTGCAGAGAACCAGCAGATGCTCTCCCTGCTGACGCCGTTCCAGAACAAAGGCAAGGCGCAGCTGGACGTGAAAATTGGTACGCTCAATGGCCGCCTGGAAGGGGACCGCAGCAAAGTCCGCTTCGTGCAGACCAACATGGGCCATCTGGTGCTGGCGGCGCAAATAGCGCGCACTGGCGCTGACTTTGGCGTAATGAGCGGCGGCGGCATTCGTGATTCCATCGAAGGTGGAAACATCACCTATAAAGACGTGCTGAAGGTACAGCCGTTCGGCAACGTGGTGGTGTATGCGGATATGAGCGGGAAAGAGGTGATTGATTACCTCACTGCCGTGGCGCAGATGAAGCCGGACTCGGGCGCCTACCCGCAGTTTGCTAACGTGAGTTTCGTCGCGAAAGACGGCAAGCTTAACGATCTGAAGATCAAGGGCGAACCGGTTGACCCGGCCAAAACGTACCGTCTGGCAACGTTAAGCTTTAACGCCACGGGTGGCGACGGCTATCCGCATATTGATAATAAACCGGGCTATGTGAATACCGGCTTTATCGACGCGGAAGTGCTGAAGCAGTTCATCGAGCAGAATTCACCGATTGACGTGAATGCGTATGAGCCGAAAGGTGAGGTGAGCTGGCAGTAGTGTTGTGCGGCCTGATGCCCTCACCCCAACCCTCTCCCACCGGGAGAGGGCGCGAACACAAAAAACGGTAACGCCTGTTACCGTTTTGCTTTTACCTCGCAGCGCCACCGGGCAATTTTCTCAATCCCGGCGCGCAATATCCGCAAACTTCGCGTCCAGCATTTTCGCCAGATCGCCCGCGGCCAGTTCGATATCCAGCCCGCGCTTGCCGCCCGAGATATAGATCGTCTCAAATTCCTGCGAAGGTGCATCGATCAGCGTCGGCAGCCGTTTTTTCTGCCCGAGCGGGCTGATCCCGCCCACCAGATAGCCGGTAGTGCGTTGCGCAACCATCGGATCTGCCATATCGACCTTTTTTGCCCCCAGCGCTTTGGCGACCTTTTTCAGATCCAGCTGCCCGGCGACGGGCGTTACCGCCACGGCGAGATGTTTCATATCACCGTTCACCGCGACCAGCAGCGTTTTATAGACCTGGTCAGCGTTCAGCCCCAGCTTGCGCACCACTTCATCACCAAAATTGGTTTCATTCGGATCGTGATCGTAAGTATGGATCCGGAAAGAGATTTTGTTTTTTTCGAGTAATTTAACGGCGGGAGTCATAGCTATCCTTCTTACGACAGACATTTTATGCCAACAGCATACGCCTGACGTTTGTCTAAAAAATAGCACCATCTTGCGCAATAGTATTGGCAGTGATGGTCACTTTGAGCGACAATCGGCTCAGCCGAAGGTCTCCTTCGGTATAATAAAAACGATGAAATTCCTCTTTGACGGGCCAATAGAAATATTGGCCATTTTTTTATTTCAGCAGCGACGGCAGATTCCCTTCCCCATACAAATGCAGCGCGCCGACCGCGACGACATACCGCCCGGCAGGCAGGGCATGCAGCGTTTCTCGCCACGCCTGATTACGCGCGTTCATCAGCACATCATACAGCGATTCACTGAACGTAGACGGCAGCACAAGCTTACTGTCCGTCGGCGGAGCATCCAGCCACCAGCCAATCATGGTTTGCAGCAGACGGGCATTGGTGTGCCAATGGGTTAGGGTGTCGTCCAGCAGGATCAGACCGTCATCGGGAAGCTGCCGCAGCAGACCGATCTGGCTGTCCGTGCCTTCCAGTTCAATGATCGGGAGATTGCGCGCTCTTGCCGTATTCAGCAGCTGATAATCAATGCCGTAATCACCGCGCAAGCCCAGACGCTGTGCCTGCGTCGCCTGCAACACCATGGCAATTTGCCAGAGCGGAAGGGTGTCCAGCATGGCGAGCGATACACCGGTTTCATCCGCGAGCCGCGTCAGTTCGGTAAGCTGGGCTTCGCTGAGACGCTCCGCAAGAGGACGATCGCTCTCCAGACCCGCAAAGGGGGATTCATGGCCCGAAATATCCGCCTCGACGACCAGCGCGTCGGCATTCTTCAGCAGTTTTATCAGGCCAGCGGGCAGCGGGGACATATCCTGCGTGCCCATATGGATGCTTCCTACAAGGTGCAGGTGTTGCCCGCCCGGAAGTGAGATATCCATACCGGGCCAGGCATAACGTCGTGGAAAGAGGGCGCGAAACGATGCTTTTATACGATTAAACAGACTCATACGCGCTCCATGACCGAAAGGATCATGCTAGCGCGTACGAGAACAAGGTTCAATCTTTCGGTTTAAACCGCAGGAGACGGTTGGCGTTGCTCACCACGGTAATGGAGGAGAGCGCCATTGCCGCCCCGGCAACCACCGGGTTCAGCAGCGCGCCCGTCAGCGGCCATAAAATCCCGGCGGCAATCGGAATGCCGAAGACGTTATAAATAAATGCCCCGAGCAGGTTCTGCTTCATGTTGCGCAACGTGGCCTTCGAAATCGCCAGCGCATCCGCAACGCCCATCAGGCTGTGGCGCATCAGGGTAATGGCCGCCGTTTCAATCGCGACATCGCTCCCGCCGCCCATGGCAATACCCACTTCTGCCTGCGCCAGCGCCGGTGCGTCGTTAATACCGTCTCCGATCATGGCCACCTGACGGCCCTGACTTTGCAGGTTCTTGATGGCATCCGCTTTGCCATCCGGCAGTACGCCCGCAATGACGTCATCAATACCCGCCTCTTTGGCGATGGCGTTGGCCGTTGTTGGGTTATCCCCGGTCAGCATCACCAGACGATAGCCCGCACGATGCAGACGTTTTAATGCATCCACGCTGTCCTGGCGCAGGGGATCGCGCACCGACAACATGGCGACGGCTTTACCGTCTACAGCGAGCAGTACGGGCGTTGCGCCCTGTGATGCCTGAGCAATCAGTTCGCCTTCCAGCGATGTAGTATCAATTCCGTTTTCATTGAGCAGCTCCTGATTCCCCAGCAGCAGCGTGTGGCCGTCGGCTTCGCCGCTCACCCCGAGCCCGCGCAGGGTGCGGAAGTTACTGACCTGCGGCAGGGTAGCGTCACTGGCTTTATCGAGAATGGCGCGGGCCAGCGGGTGGCTGGACCCTTGCTCCAGCGCGGCGGCGAGACGCAGCGCGTCAGCCTCTGAGAAGCCAAGAGTATGCACCGCCACGACCTGCGGTTTCCCTTCGGTCAGCGTACCGGTTTTGTCAAAGACCAGCGTGTCCAGGGTGCTTGCACGCTGCAGGGCATCGGCATCACGCACCAGCACGCCAAACTCGGCGGCACGTCCGACGCCGGAGATGATCGACATCGGCGTCGCCAGGCCAAGGGCACACGGACAGGCGATGATCAGCACCGTGGTGGCAATCACCAGGGTATAGACGATTTGCGGTGCTGGCCCAAAGAAATACCAGATTGCCGCGCTCAGCAGGGCAATACAGACCACCACCGGAACAAAAACGGCGGAGATTTTATCGGCAAGTTTGCCGATTTCGGGCTTACTGCTCTGTGCCTGGCGCACCATGCGGATAATACGCGACAGCGTGGTGTGGCTGCCGACCGCGCTGGCGCGGAACAGCACGCTGCCGTCCTGGACGACCGTGCCTGCGTGCACGTTATCGTCCTGGGATTTTTGCTGCGGGATCGGTTCCCCGGTCAGCATGGCTTCATCGAACCAGGCTTCGCCCTGGAGAATTGCGCCGTCAACCGGAACGCGATCGCCCGTCGTCAGGCGCAGCGTCATGCCGGGCTGCACGTCAGCCAGCGGGACGCTTTTTTCACCCTCGTCGGTCACCACGCGTGCCGTCGGCGGGGTTAAATCAAGCAATCTTTCCAGCGCCTTCGAGGAGCGCTGACGGGCGCGGGCTTCGAGCATGTGGCCTAAGTTAATCAGGCCGATAATCATCGCGCTCGCTTCATAATAGAGATGCCGCGCTTCCATCGGGAACCACTGCGGCCAGACGTTCACGCTCATGGAATAGAGCCACGCTGCGCCGGTCCCGAGCGCTACCAGCGTATCCATCGTCGCGGTGCGGTTTTTCAGGCTCTTCCAGGCGCTGGTATAGAAATGTCCGCCTGCAAAGACCATCACGGCGAGCGTGATCGCACCAATCCCCAACCACAGCGTGCGGTTGTCGTCAGTGACCATCATGTTGTCACCGATCATGCCCCACACCATCACCGGGATACCCACCAGCAGCGCAACGATGGCCTGCCAGCGGAAGCGTTTCATGGTGGCGACAGCCGTTTCCTGCTGGCGCTCGCGGCGTTTGATGTCATCTTCAATCGCTTCCGCGCCGTAGCCCGCTTTCTCTACGGCCTGGACTAAATCTGCGGCGGAGGCGCTGCCCATCACCAGCGCAGTGCGCTCCGCGAGGTTTACCCGTGCCTGTGCGACGCCCGGTACGGCCTGCAATGCATTTTGTACCCGGGAGACGCAGCTGGCGCAGCTCATGCCGTTGATCAGCAGCTGTTGGCTGTCATCAATATCATCCGCTACCGGAAGCTCAGGAGTGGCCGCTGTCAGTGCTTCCGACGGGGATGATGACTCTGCCAGCGGTTTAGCCTTTGGGTGGCTTAACTCCGCCCCGTAACCGGCCTGCTTGATGGTATCGATCAGCGCATCCGCGCTGGCGCTGCCGATCACGGCGGCATGATCGATAGTCACGTCAGCGCTTTCAACGTCAGGACGCTGTTCCAGGCTTTCTTTAACGCGTTTGACACAGTGGCCGCAGGAGAGGCCGTCCAGTGTCAGGTCGATAGTGTGAGACATAACAAAACTCCCGTATAATGTTCTGGTCAATTGTTGACCTTCACTCTGCTTTTCGCTAACTGTTATGAAGGTTAAACCTTCCATCAAGGGGAAGGTCAAGAATTTAAATTGCTGATTGAAAGGGATTTTTAAAATCAGCGTCCACATAGCGTCCACACTTCGACAAAAGTGTCCACATTACAATGACAAAGCCCCGCTTATTGAGCGGGGCTTTTTTCATAACAAGTTACTCTTCATCGTCTGAAGGTAGCTCTGTTTAATGACATAAACTTCGTTTACTTCCAACCACAAGCTTTTTGAAGCGGTTTCATTGCATCTGAAAGGCCCTTCAGATCGAAGGTTGCACTCACAGGGGCTTCATTGTATGGGGTGATTCTGGTGAACATTTTGTCTGCTTTGGCTAGAGATTTAATGAAATCAATGTCACTACCCTTGTAAAAAACCGCTTTGGTATCAGTTGAGATAGACCATTCTTTTTCAACTGCTTTCTGCTTATCCAAGCGGTAGAGCATGCTCGTTTGCTCAAGGCCCAGGTACACATCCCAGTTAATGAATACCTCCGTTTTCTTTTCGCGGCAGGCTACATACATTGTTGGAATCACACTTTCTCCAAAAGGTGTTCGAATGTAATCATTACTGTTAAGTGAGAGGATTATGTTTTTTGAGTCGTCTACCGGCGAGGTGCTAATTGATGTTTGCCACTTGCCAGGGTTAGAAACAGAATTTTCTACAGCTTCAGTTTCTGCGGATGTAGTTTGCGGGAATAACTTGTCGAAACATGCCAGCCTTTTAGTGCCATTAATTTCACTTTGGCACTCTAACAACTTAGCTCGGTCAGGTTGCTGATAATCAGTTTTTGCTGACGTGTTTATCGTGCTTGTTGCAGCTTTAAACGTTGGTGAGAAGAAGCGATCGTAACAAGATAGTCGTTTATCGTTATCTTTCTCCTCAGGGCATTGATCTCTACTCTCGAATTTATCAGCATTTTGTGTTCGTGATGGCGGTATTGATTTGTCGTAACAAGAAAGTCGTTCAGCATTATTTTCCATAGCCCGACATTCAAGGACTGCATTGAAGTTTTTATGTTCACTTCCTGCGTATACAGACGCTGCATTGAGTGCCATAAATGATGCTATTGCATTTAAAAACAGCTTTTTCATTTAATCATCCCTTTGGTCTTGTGAGGAATACAAGGATACCGATGATTATGTCGCCTATAACCCAGACACTAGCGATTGCCATTAAACCTAGACCGGTACCAATTGCAGCCCCAGCTCTTTCTGCATCGGAAGTTGCGTGATTTATTACTTCACCACTACCACCTAATCCTGCGAAGAGGCAGTAGATCATAAATAAGTTGAACAGTATAAAAGCCCACTTGATGACTTTTCCAAAAAGTGAACGCCGTGGCTTTTTAAGTTGCTTCCCACATGACGGGCAGCGTAATGCTGTATCACTTACATCCTTAAGACACTCTGGACAGCTAACCAATGCCATAAACAAATCTCCTTAAATGAAAATCTTATCTTTTTGTTACAAATCATTGGGATTTTATCGGATTTGGACGCATTGACAAGTGAAAAGCCCCGTTACACTGCGGGGTTTTTGTTTAGATAATCAGGTTGAGTTGATTATTTCCATAGTGCGAGGCGGGAAAGGCATCGCGCGGGATATCGGCAAAGGATGAATTTCTTAACATCAAATCTGTAACGCGGAACGCATTACTCCGCAGCTGATGGCGCAATGCCGGAAGGCAACGGATCGCTCGGTGATGTTGAGAAGGCCGCGGGAGTCTTTGCTATCAACGAAATGTTGCCCGTGATGGAAGTAATGAAGGGCGTTAATGACTGGCTCGGTCAGAAAGTGATCCGCTTCAATCCCTACGCTCTGCTCAAAGACGAGTGACCAGCCCTACCTGTCGCACATCCTGCGACGGTTTTTTTCGGTAATTTTCAATCACTGTATGACCGACCATAAATTGAACACCGTTCGGCACGAAATTTAACGCCCCTCACTCAGGACGCATGAGCGCCACTCTGGCAGTCGCAAACTGCAATTGACCCGGGTGCGGTACACCTAGAAGCGAGAAAGTGCGCGAAGAAGTCAGGAAAGGCCAAAGCATGCCATTTAAAGGCATACCCTCCCTTCCCCCTTTCGCGTGGGCTGTTCCCCGTCACCTGCGCGAGACAAACATGCGTGTTTTTTTGCATCTGCAGATTCACCGCTAGATAGCGTAGATACTGTCGCTATAGGCTCAAAAGGCGACCAATTTTAGTGTGCATTTTTGCGCACAATTGTGCAGCTGGAAGTTTGTACATCAGATTGACTTCACATACAAATTCAATGACTATTGATACAAATACGCGCCCTATCTGTTTCTTTACTAAATATTCGAGACACATCAAATGGCTAATGAAAACTTAGATATTGACTCCAAGACAGCAGAAGAATTATATGAATGGTATTTAGAAGATAAATTAATTATAAATCGAAGATATCAAAGAAAATTAGTATGGTCCCTTAACGAGAAAACTGCATTGATCTCATCAATGACTCAGCAGTATCCTATCCCTTTGCTATTATTCGTTTCCATTGACAACAAAAGAGAAATTCTTGATGGTATGCAAAGACTAGAAGCTTTAATGAGTTTTATTGAACAGCGGTTCTCGTTAAATGGAAAATACTTTGATTTAGATGCCATTGCATTAACAAAACAACTAAAAGATAGTGGTAAACTTCAACAAAAAGAACCAGTGTTATCTCGTGAAAGCTCCGCATTAATTGCTCGCTATAGATTTGCCATATCGGAATACTCTTCAACTGAGGATCATATTGACGAAGTATTTCGCCGTATAAATTCAAATGGTAAGATTTTATCAAAACAAGAACTACGGAGCGCGGGTTGCGTAAGTAATTTTTCAGAATTAGTGAGGAAAATATCGACCATTATAAGAGGTGATACTACTCATAGCGATATAATGGGGCTTAATAAAATACACAACATATCTATTTGCAATGACGGACTCGATTATGGAATAAACATTGATAACCATTTCTATATTAGAAATCATATTATTAGTAGACCTAGCATCAGGGATTCTGACGACGAAGAGTTAGTTGCAAACATCTTGGGTTATATTTTCTTAGACGACAAACCGACATCGGGATCATCATCACTTGATACATTTTACGGTGAAGGCTCGACGACCCATGCAATACATACGCGAACCCAATTAGAGAATTACATTCAGACAAATAGTGCGGAGAAAATTATAAATAATTACCTCATCGTATATGAGATGATTCAAAAGCTATTTGATGATAACGATTTGAATTTCAGAACACATATTCTAGGCAATACGTCTTCATCTCAAGAATGCCCACGTTACTATCAAGCGGTTTTTCTTGCTTTGTATGAATTAGTAATAAATGAAAACATGCAACTTGATGATGAACAGAAATTTATCGCACAACTCGGGGACAGTGTACAACGTTCAATGGTACAAACCGAAGGTGGTCGCTGGGCAGCTAGCGCTCGTCAGAAAAGTGTCGAAGACTTATGCGCTTTAATTAAACGATATTTTAAAGAGTCAGAACGTAAATTTATCAATCATGCATGGCAAACGCTGATAAGAACCCTACTTAATAATTCAAGAACAGAACAGCCAAATTATGATTTTAAACAGGGTTTATTCATCCTTTCAGGCGAAAACAAAATAGACGAAGATTGTTTCATTAATATTGTTCAAACGGCTGTAGCAATAAATAATATCGGTAGGGAAGCAAATGGTTATATCTTGGTGGGCATTTCCGACACCAAGGCTACGGCAGAAAGAGTTAAGAAATTATATGGTGTAACACCTATTGAGTGTAATGGCTACTTCATCAATGGAATTGATCATGAAGCCGTAATTCATTCAAAAAACATAGATAATTACTTCCTGTTCATAAAACAAAAAATCGAATCATTCAAATTTAGTGATGCATTAAAGCAGCAAGTATTGAAAGATATTTCATTATGTTCATACGAAGGGTTGCATGTTTTGAAAATCGAAATAAAAAGTGTTGGAGAAGTCTGTCACTTTGAAAATAGTTATTATACAAGACAAGGATCAGCCACGCATTTAATTACTGAAGGTGAAGCAATCAGCAATTTGCATAGGTCATACTACTCATAATCACCTAGGCACTATGAAGGTATTACATGCCTTCATAGTGCATTTTTTCAAAACGTCAATTATTTCTTCCTTGCATTTCATCGCTATCTTCTTCTAATGCTTTAGCACAAGTATTATTTCTGGAGTTGAAATACTTTTGCTCTGCTGCTTCAACATAATGCATTATGTTCAGGGTAATCACTAAACACATCAACTACTGGCCATACGGCTTGTATAACCTCAGTTTTAGGAGCACTGTCTTTTGGTTCTTCACGTGGACGTATATACTGACTTTGCGAATCACGTTCTTCTTAAGACGACTCGTGATAATAAAGCCAGTTTTGATAGTCAGCTTCTAGCTCATAATCATCAAAGTCCTTACCCACGCCAACCCCCACTTATGAGCGCAATCCTTAGTCTTTCAAGGAGCGCGTCTTTCTCCCGTTTCCTTTGCGCTTTTACTCTATGCTTAACTTCATCGCGGCACTGTTCGAGTACTTCTGCCCTTCAGCTTCGCTGTACAATCCAGGCAAAGCTTTTCATCATCATAGGTTACATCATATTGATTTAACTCTGCATAACAATCTCTTATCTTACAGGACATTGCTTTAGTCTTTTCCACAAAATACCATGGTTTACGCACACTTCGCACCAGACTATTTGCTGGACGCTGTGAGCTATAATCCTCTCAGTGGAATGTCCACATTGTGTCCACTCTCTGGAGGCAATGAGGGGGTTTTAAAGGCAAGTAAAGTCTTTAAAAAATATTGATTCGGCGCAGCACCTTACAGGGCTGCGTCTTTCAGAATCCCACCATCAAGGGTAAGGTCAAGGGGGAAATGTGAATATCAGTGACGTTGCGAAAAAAACCGGCTTAACCAGCAAAGCGATTCGCTTTTACGAAGAGAAAGGGCTGGTCACGCCGCCGCTGCGCAGTGAAAACGGCTACCGCAGCTACACGCAGCTGCATCTTGATGAACTGACGCTGCTGCGCCAGGCGAGACAGGTGGGGTTTAATCTGGAAGAGTGCGGCGAGCTGGTTAACCTGTTTAACGATCCGAAGCGCCACAGCGCCGATGTGAAAAAGCGCACGCTGGAAAAAGTGGCGGAGATTGAACGCCACATTGTAGAACTGCAGGCGATGCGCGAACAGCTTCTGGGGCTGGCGGACTCATGCCCGGGCGATGACAGCGCCGATTGCCCGATTATCGACAACCTTGCTGGCTGCTGTCACCGTAAGGCGCATGCTTAACAGGCTTCACCCGCAGGGTAATGCCTTCCACCGCAATGACCTCGACCTGGGTACCGGCGCTGAGGTCATCGTCGGCCACCACCGGCCACGAGCTGTCGCCCACCCGCATGTGCCCACGTCCGTTCACCAGTGCGCTGTCGAGCGTAAAACGCTTGCCGACAATCTGCTGCCCGCGCTGATTAAGGTGGGCGTCTGCCGGTTTCTGATCTTTCACCTGTCGGTTCAGCCAGCGCCACCACAGCCACGCGGCCACCAGCGTGAGCACTGCAAACAGTGCACCCTGCCACTCCCAGCCGACAGGCAGCAGCCAGACGACCAGCCCGGTAATGACTGCGGCAACGCCGCTCCAGAGCAGGTAGCCGTTGCCGCCCAGCATCTCCGCCGCCAGCAGTAAGCCACCGAGGCTTAGCCAGAAAGCATGAGGATGTGCAACGATCAGCTCAATCATTTTTTACGCTCGTTTCCACTGTCTTTGATCAGCTCGGCAATACCGGCAATCGACCCCATCAGGCTGCTGGCATCCAGCGGCATCATCACCACTTTACTGTTGTTCGCAGAGCCGATCTCTTTCAGCGCATCGGTATATTTTTGCGCGACGAAGTAGTTCACGGCCTGGATATCACCGGCGGCAATCGCCTCGGACACCATCTGCGTCGCACGGGCTTCCGCTTCTGCCGAACGTTCGCGCGCTTCCGCCTGTAAAAATGCAGACTGACGGTCGCCCTCGGCTTTCAGGATCTGCGACTGTTTTTCCCCTTCCGCTTTCAGGATCTCGGCCTGACGCACCCCTTCGGCTTCCAGAATGTAGGCTCGCTTGGTTCGTTCGGCTTTCATCTGGGCGTTCATGGAGGCGATCAGTTCAGCCGGTGGGCGCCCGTCGCGGATCTCAATACGGGTGACTTTGATCCCCCACGGATTCGTCGCTTCATCGACAATGTGCAGCAGGCGGGTATTGATGCTGTCGCGCTGGGAGAGCATTTCGTCCAGCTCCATGGAGCCGAGCACGGTACGGATGTTGGTCATCGTCAGGTTGACGATCGCCAGCTCCAGGTTGCTCACTTCATAGGCTGCTTTAGGCGCATCAATCACCTGAATAAAGCAGACGGCATCAATAGTGACGTTGGCGTTGTCTTTAGAGATGATCTCCTGAGAAGGAATATCCAGCACCTGCTCCATCATGTTGATCTTACGACCAATGCGGTCCATGAAGGGGACAATCAGGCTCAGGCCCGGCTGCAGCGTGTTGGTATAGCGGCCGAAGCGCTCTACGGTCCACTGATAACCCTGAGGAACAATTTTGACGCCTGCGCCCACAATGACCAGCGCAACAAAAATAAGGACGGGAACAACGATGAGCATAAAACCTCCTGTTTTGAATGCTGTGATGAGTAAACTGCGTGTTTATTGTTCGTAAGTATAGGTAAAGTCAGAAATGAAGCCATCACCCGCAGCGGCAATCGCTTTGGATAATCCCTGGTAGTAATTCGCCAGCCCTACCGTCTCTATCTGCTGAATGTGTTCGCGGATTGGGGCGCAGAATAAAACCGCATTTCCCGCTTCAACACGCTTGTTGTTTGGCGGGAGATCCCCGGTAATTGCTTTAAACCAGGTTCGGATGCCTTGCTTTAAGTTATGTGGCGCTTTTGCCATGTTATCCATTCCGGTCAGAACCTGCAGGGTTGGGAACTCATCGGCCAGTACGGCGGTTTTCATACGCGCAAAGAACTGGCTAAACAATTCAAACGATCCCAGGTCGGTCACGCGCGGTTTGGTGGTTTTGCCGTTTTTATTACCGATTTTGCCCGCCTTTGACGCTGCTGCCGGAACCGCATTCACCTTTTCCAGTTCCAGCCCGAATAACAAATTACAGTGTGCGCGGCGCTCTTTCAGCGGGTAGGACATCAGCACGTCAATAAACTGGGTTGCCTTTACATCAGCAAGATCGTGGTTAATAAGCCACTGGGTACGAGAAAATTCAGCCGGAGAGACGAACCAGCTCGGCACGTCGTTGAAGCGTTTCGACTTTCCCTTGCCATCAAATTCAAGGAAGTGGGTGCCATTATCGAAGGCGAAATAGCAATTTTTGAAACTGCCTATCGTGGTATTCACGATGAGAGCCTTTTTAACAAAATCGACAACCTCTGCACCGATGACAAAACTTGTGAGTTCCGAAGATTTGATGACTTCCATTAATGTTTCGACATCGGGAACACCAGGCTTCAGGGAAGGGAACTCATAAAAGATATGTGTCATGCTGCTTACTTCCTGTAGTGATAGGGTGACAATTAGCGTGCGAAAAGTTTAACACTCGCCATAGATTAAGGCTATTCGCACTGTGCAGGTGAAAGGATTATGCTACAGGCAGTGATGACAAAAATCTGTTAACGGAAGCGGAATGAACGATCAAAAAAAACTTTTGCATATCAGGGATGTTGGGTTCGGCGTGGGGGGGAACACGATCCTTCGACATGTCGATTTTTGTCTTTCACCAGGCGAATTCAAATTGATCGCCGGTCCGTCAGGCTGTGGTAAAAGTACGTTGCTGAAAATAGTGGCTTCGCTGTTGAGCCCAACGGAGGGAACAATACTTTTTGAAGGGAAGGATATTGCCACACTTTCACCAGAACGCTATCGGCAGCAAGTCTCTTATTGCGTGCAAACGCCAACGCTGTTTGGCGATACGGTTTACGATAATCTGATTTTTCCGTGGCAAATCCGCAGCAAAACCCCAGAGCCTGAAAAATTTATCGCCGATTTAGCGCAATTTGGGCTGCCGCAGGACACCCTGACGAAATCCATTAACACCTTGTCCGGCGGGGAAAAGCAGCGCGTGTCGCTGATCCGCAACCTGCAGTTTTTACCGAAAGTGTTATTGCTGGATGAAATTACCAGCGCGCTGGATGACGCGAACAAACGCAACGTCAACGACATTATTCATCGCTACGCCCGCGAGCAGAATATTGCCGTGCTGTGGGTAACGCATGATTCAAACGAAATAAGCCATGCGGATGATGTCATTACCCTTCAACCACAGGGCGGAAAAATGCAGGAGGCAGACCGTGGGTGAACATAATATTACCAATGAATCCCTGGCGTTCTCGATGGTGCTGGTATTGATTGCGATTGTGGTCAGCTACCGGGAAAAGCTCGGGCTGGAAAAAGACATTCTGTGGAGTATCTGCCGCGCGGTGATTCAGCTCATCATCGTTGGCTATGTGCTGAAGTACATTTTCAACGTCAACCATGCGGTACTGACCCTGCTGATGGTGCTGTTTATCTGCTTCAATGCCGCGTGGAATGCGCAAAAGCGCAGCAAGTATATCGATAAAGCGTTCGTCTCTTCGTTTATCGCCATCACGACCGGTACGGCGCTCACGCTGGCGGTTCTGGTGCTGTCGGGTTCCATTGAATTCACACCAATGCAGGTGATCCCGATCTCCGGGATGATCGCGGGGAACGCCATGGTCGCCGTGGGGCTGTGTTACAACAACCTCGGACAGCGTTTCAGCAGTGAACAGCAGCAGTTACAGGAAAAATTAAGCCTGGGGGCGACGCCTAAAGTAGCCTCGGCGCGGCTGATTCGTGAGAGCATTCGCTCGTCGCTGATCCCAACGGTAGATTCAGCCAAAACCGTGGGGCTGGTGAGTCTGCCTGGCATGATGTCGGGGCTGATATTTGCGGGGATCGATCCGGTAAAAGCGATTAAGTATCAGATTATGGTGACCTTTATGCTGCTCTCTACGGCAAGCCTGTCGACCATTATTGCCTGCTATTTAACCTACCGGAAGTTTTACAACTCGCGTCACCAGTTGGTGGTGACGCAGTTGAAAAGGTCGGAATAAACCGTCTTTTGTAGGCCCGGTAAGCGTTAGCGCCACCGGGCATTTTTTTGTTAGTAGAGCAACGCGTACAGCTGACGACGATACTTCGACGCCAGTGCGTCACCGGTGCCGAGCGCGGCCAGGATCTCCTGGAACATCTTACGCGCCTGACCGTCTGCGGCGGCCAGATCTTTTTGCAGATGGCTGAACAGCAGCTCCAGCGCCTCTTCGTTACGCCCCACCTGGTGCAGCTGCAGCGCCAGCTGGCTTGCCAGCGCGGCATCGGCCGGGTTGTCGGCAACCTGCTGCTGCAGCTGCTGAATTTCCGGGGTGTCCGCCGCCTGTTTCAGCAGTTCAATCTGCGCAACCAATCCCTGATAGCGGGTGTCCTGATCCTGCATAGGGATAGTCTTCAGCACGGTTTCCGCGTCTTCTGAACGGTGCAGGGCGATCTGCGTTTCCGCCAGCAGCAGGCCGATCTGGCTGTTCTGATTCGACAGCTGCCACGCGTCTTTTAGCAGCGGCAGCGCCTCGTCGTATTTGCCTTCCTGCATCAGCGCCATGCCTTCCTGCGCTTTCAGCTCTTCTTCGCGCGGCAGCACTTTATCCAGCAGGGCGCGGATCGCCTCTTCCGGCTGCGGCCCCTGGAAGCCATCAACAGGCTGTCCATTCTGGAACAGATAGACGGTTGGAATGGCGCGCAGGCCAAACTGAGACGCCACCATCGGCTCGGCGTCACAGTCCAGCTTAGCGAGAATGAACTGACCATTGTATTGCGCGGCAAGGCTCTCCAGTACCGGCGTCAGCTGCAGACAGTGTTGGCTGCGTTCAGACCAGAAGTAGAACAGCACCGGTTTGGTCATCGACTGTTCCAGCGTCTGTTGCAGGTTTGCTTCAGTAATATTGACGATATTCTGTACGGACATGCGGCTTTCTCTTTTGTCGGTTTGTTCTTTACATGGGGATGAGCGGCGACGCTTCAACTCAGCCGTGTAAAATTTTGTCCATCATCCGGCCCGGCAGAAGGCGTTTTAGCCAGCCAACGGCATGGGTCACCAGCGTGACCGGATAACGCAGTTTGGGGTTATCGCTCTCAAAAGCATGGCGCACTTTGGCGACAACCGCTTCAGGACCTAACGTAAAGCGTGCGGCAATGCCGGGGTTTTCGACCGGTTTGTCCGACTGGGTCTGGTTGACGTTTTCGGTGAAGCGGGTGCGGATCGGGCCGGGTTCAATCAGGCTGACCTTGATGCCGCTGTGGCGCAGCTCCATGCGCAGGGCATCGGACCAGGCCTCCAGCGCATATTTGCTTGCAGCGTAGGCACCGCGGCCCGGGGTGGAAATCAGCCCCATTACCGAGGAGGTCATGACGATGCGTCCTTCACCGTGCGGGAGCATGGCGGGAAGCAGGCGCATGGTGAGCTGATGTACGCCGAAAAAGTTCGCGGAAAACTGTTGTTCAAGCTGTTCGCGCGTGATGGTCTCCAGCGGGCCGTACACGCCGAATCCAGCATTATTGAACAGGCCGAACAGACGGTTATCGGTCAGGGCGATGACCTCATCCGCCGCGCGTTCAACGCTTTCCGGTGAGTCCAGATCCAGCAACACGCCGGTGAAGCCCATGCCGTTCATGCGTTCAACATCTTCAGGTTTGCGGCAGGCCGCCAGCACCCGAAATCCCTGACGCTTCAACTCGAGCGCGCTTTCGAAGCCAATTCCGCTGGAACATCCTGTTATTAAGACCGATTTTTGCATAACTTTACCTGTCAGGAACTCCGCTGAATTACGAGTCATGTTTAACTAAAGGAGCCAGCCGGGTTGCCATCCAGTCGGCAATAAACGGCTGTGCATCGCGATTGGGATGAATGCCGTCGTCTTGCATCCATTGGGGTTTCAGATAGACCTCTTCCATGAAAAATGGCAGCAGGGGAATATCAAACTCTTTGGCAAGCTTAGGGTAGATCGCGCTAAAGGCTTCATTATACCGACGGCCGTAGTTAGCCGGCAGGCGAATTTGCATCAGCAGCGGCTGGGCGTTCGCCGTTTTGATCTCCTGCAAAATGGTACGCAGGGTTTGCTCGGTTTGCTGAGGCTGGAAGCCGCGCAGGCCATCATTACCTCCCAGTTCGACCAGCACCCAGCGCGGCTGATGCTGTTTGAGCAGTGCGGGAAGGCGCGAAAGCCCCTGCTGCGAGGTATCGCCGCTGATGCTGCCGTTGACGACGGACGTTTGGGTCTGCCATTTGTCATTGAGTAATGCAGGCCAGGCCGCGCTGGCTGCCATGCGATAGCCTGCGCTCAGGCTGTCGCCCAGAATCAGTAACGTGTCCGCAGCCGCCGCGCGGAAGGTCATCAGAATCAAAAAAAGGAAGGGCAAATGCCAGCGGAAAACAGTGTTGAAGTTCATCGTCTTAAGAAGTCCGTCGGTCAGGGAGAACACGAGCTGTCCATCCTCACCGGAGTTGAACTCGTTGTCAAACGCGCCGAAACCATCGCGCTGATCGGTGAATCCGGCTCCGGAAAGTCCACGCTGCTGGCGATTCTGGCCGGGCTGGACGATGGCAGCAGTGGGGAGGTCCATCTGGTCGGGCAGCCGCTGCACCAGCTGGATGAAGAGGCGCGTGCCGCGCTGCGCGCTCGCCATATCGGCTTTGTCTTCCAGTCCTTCATGCTGATCCCGACGCTGAACGCGCTGGAAAACGTGGAACTGCCGGGGCTGCTGCGCGGTGAAAATACCCGTGAAAGTCGCGAACACGCCAAAGCCCTGCTGGAACAGCTGGGGCTGGGCAAACGCCTTGACCACCTTCCGGCGCAGCTTTCGGGCGGCGAGCAGCAGCGCGTGGCGCTGGCGCGCGCGTTTAACGGTCGCCCGGAAGTGCTGTTTGCCGATGAACCCACCGGTAACCTTGACCGTAAAACCGGAGACAAGATTGCCGATCTGCTGTTTTCGCTCAACCGCGAGCACGGCACCACGCTGATTCTGGTGACGCACGATCCGCAGCTGGCCGCCCGCTGCGACCGCCGCCTGCGCCTGGTGAACGGTATTCTTCAGGAGGAAGCATGATTGCCCGCTGGTTCTGGCGCGAGTGGCGCTCGCCCTCGCTGCTGATTGTCTGGCTGGCGTTAAGCCTTGCGGTGGCCTGCGTGCTGGCGCTCGGCAGCGTCAGTGACCGAATGGAAAAAGGGCTCAGCCAGCAAAGCCGGGAATTTATGGCGGGGGACAGGGCGCTGCAAAGTTCGCGCGCCGTTCCGCCCGGCTGGATTGAGGAAGCACGCAAGACCGGGCTGAAGGTGGGCGAGCAGATAAGCTTCCAGACCATGACCTTCGCAGGCGACACGCCGCAGCTGGCCAGCGTTAAAGCCGTCGATGATATCTACCCGATGTACGGTGAACTGGAGACCCGCCCGGCGGGATTAAAACCCGCGCCTGGCACGGTCCTGCTGGCACCGCGTCTGATGGCGCTGCTGAACCTGAAAACGGGTGACAGCATCGACGTCGGCGACGCGACGTTCAGGATTGCGGGAGAAGTGGTGCAGGAGCCGGACTCCGGCTTTAACCCGTTCCAGCTTGCGCCACGTTTGATGATGAATACCGCTGACGTGGCGAAAACCAACGCCGTGCAGCCGGGCAGCCGCGTCACCTGGCGCTACAAGTTTGGTGGCACGCCTGCGCAGCTTGATGCGTATGAAAAATGGCTCCTGCCGAAGCTCAAGCCGGAGCATCGCTGGTACGGGCTGGAGCAGGATGAAGGGGCGCTCGGCAAATCTCTTGAACGTTCTCAACAGTTCCTGTTGCTCTCGGCGCTGTTAACCCTGCTGCTTGCCATTGCGGCGGTTGCCGTGGCGATGGGGCACTAC
>NZ_GL890775.1:261904-329738 GCF_000211415.1 Enterobacter mori LMG 25706
CAGCCGCTACGACCTGGTGGCGATCCTCAAAACCCTCGGCGCGGGCCGGGCGCAGCTGCGCAAGCTGATCGTCGGCCAGTGGCTGATGGTGCTGGCGCTGTCTGCCATCACCGGCGGGGCCATCGGGCTGCTGTTTGAGAAGCTGCTGATGGTGCTGCTAAAGCCGGTACTCCCTGCCGCGCTGCCGCCCGCCAGCCTCTGGCCGTGGCTATGGGCAATCGGCGCGATGACGGTGATTTCGCTGCTGGTAGGGCTACGCCCGTACCGGCTGCTGCTCGCGACGCAGCCGCTGCGGGTGCTGCGTCAGGACGTGGTTGCCAGCGTCTGGCCGCTGAAGTTTTATCTGCCGATCATTTTTGCCGTGGCGGTTGGGCTGCTGGCCTGGCTGATGGGGGGCAGCACGCTGTTGTGGGCCGTACTGGCGGGGGCCGTGGTGCTGGCGCTGCTGTGCGGCGTGCTCGGCTGGCTGTTGCTCAACGTGCTGAGAAAGCTGACGGTGAAATCGCTGCCCGTGCGGCTGGCGGTCAACCGTCTGCTGCATCAGCCGTGGTCCACGCTCAGCCAGCTGTCGGCGTTTTCGCTGTCGTTTATGCTGCTTGCGCTGCTTTTAGTGCTGCGTGGCGATCTGCTTGATCGCTGGCAGCAGCAGCTTCCGCCAGAAAGCCCGAACTATTTCCTGATCAACATTGCCCCGGAACAGGTGACGCCACTGAAGGGCTTCCTGTCGGAGCACCACATTATTCCTGAGTCGTTCTATCCCATCGTTCGCGCGCGCCTGACGCAGATCAACGGCCAGCCGACGGAAGGAAATAAAGATGAGTCCCTTAACCGCGAGCTGAACCTGACCTGGCAGGATAAACGTCCTGACCATAACCCGATTACCGCCGGAACCTGGCCGCCAAAAGCGGGGGAGGTGTCGATGGAAGAGGGGCTGGCGACGCGCCTGAACGTGAAGCTCGGGGACCGCGTGACGTTTACCGGCGATACGCAGGACTTCAGCGCCAAAGTCACCAGCCTGCGCAAGGTGGACTGGGAGAGCCTGCGACCAAACTTCTTCTTCATCTTCCCGGCAGGTGCGCTGGACGGTCAGCCGCAGAGCTGGCTCACCAGCTTCCGCTGGGAAAACGGCAACGGCATGCTGACCCAGCTTAACCGGGAGTTCCCGACGGTCAGCCTGCTGGACATCGGCGCGATCCTGAAGCAGGTGGGGCAGGTGCTGGAGCAGGTGAGTCGCGCGCTGGAAGTCATGGTGGTGCTGGTGACGATCTGCGGCGTGCTGCTGTTGCTGGCGCAGGTGCAGGTGGGCATGCGTCAGCGTAATCAGGAGCTGGTGGTTTACCGCACGCTGGGGGCAAGCAAGCGGCTGCTGCGCGCCACGCTCTGGAGTGAATTTGCTCTGCTGGGGCTGGTGGCCGGTCTGGTGGCGGCGATAGGCGCGGAGACCGCGCTGGCGGTGCTCCAGACAAAGGTGTTCGACTTCCCGTGGGAGCCTGACTGGCGGCTGTGGTTGACGCTCCCCCTCTGCGGCGCAGTGCTGCTTTCACTCTGTGGCGGCTGGCTTGGCACGCGGTTATTAAAAGGCAAGGCGCTGTTCCGCCAGTTTGCCAGTTAGTTCACATCCGTGATGATTGCGCACCGGTGTATATGCTGGTGCGTAAACACTTAATAGCACAAAGCGATAATAAGCACCTGTTTAGTAGCACAAAACATTAAAAACCCGCCGACACAGCCCGTTTATTTCCAGTTAATATTCATCCGCTAAATATTTAGCAGCGTGTCTATTAAGGAAAAATAATGACTATAAAAAAATCAGCGCTGGCGGCAACGATCGGCGCGGCAGTGGCATTGACTACCTTCGCTTCTCAGGCGGAAATCACCGTTCTTAAGCAAGACCCACAGGCAGGTAACCCGCTGAGCCGTCTGAACTTCACCGTTGGTGGCAGTATTCGTCCTCAGTTCCAGAACATGACCGGCGACGACGGTAAAAACAGCTATAAGCGTAACGGCTTCGACGGCGGCACCCGTTTCCGTTTCGCAGCAGATTACTATCTGTTTGATGACATCAGTTGGATCAGCTACTACGAGCTGGGTGTGAACATTCCGGCGCAGTTCAACTGGGATAACCACTACGCCGAGGGTGCGCACGACACGTCCCGTCGTATGCTCTATACCGGTCTGAAGAGCGACACCTGGGGTACGCTGACCTTCGGTCAACAGAACAGCGTTTACTATGATGTGGTTGGCGCGAAAACCGATATCTGGGACTACGACATGATCGGCCAGGCACCGGGCAACGGCATCAACGGCGATTACGACGGTTCTTATCGTTCACGCCAGATGCTGAAATATAAGAAAACCGTGGGCGATGCTGACATCTACGCATCTTACCTGTTTGAAGACAGCGAATACCTGCCGGGCAACGGCCTGCGCTACAAGCGTAAAGGCGGCGGTTCACTGGGTCTGGATTATCACCTGACCACCGATCTGATCTGGGGCGCCGCGTGGAACTACACTCGTGCGGACATGCGTAACCCGGACAACGGCGACAGCAAAACCTATGACCAGAACATTCTCGGTACCGCGCTGAGCTGGACGCCGGACAACTGGACCTTCTCCGCGGGCGGCGGCTGGTACCAGAACTTCCTGACCACCAAAAAAGTGTCGGTTAACGACTACTTCGCCGGTGATGCATGGGGTATTGAATACTTTGCGGGCTACAAGTTCCCAATCGGTCAGTATGCGGTTAAATCCATCCAGCCTTACTTCATGGGCGACCGCATTGAGTACGTGAACGGTCGTAACTACCAGCGCATCGATAACGGCGTGGGTATCAGCTTCCAGCTGGACTACGGTTTCCGCGTGGATTACGAACACGTGTTCACCTCCAGCACCGACAACCTGGGCGACATGAACCTGGTGCGTCTGCGCTACGACTTCTAAGCCGTCATGTAGGGTGCGGTCTGATGCCCTCACCCTGACCCTCTCCCACGGGGAGAGGGAACAAACATTAAAAACGGCAACCCTGGTTGCCGTTTTGCTTTTCCCTCGCCACCTGACTTTGTTTTAGCGATTAAGCCAGTCAGCGACCTCGCCGTACGTCCCGCGATACACAATCTTCTCCGCATTCTTCTCCAGCTGATAACCGTACATCGGGTCGTAATAGTCGTTCAGGAGCGGTACAAGCCAGCTGAAGTGCGCGTCCGTGCTGCCAGAGCGTTGCTGTTCCAACAGCGCGGAATCTAACAGCGCGGTGAATTCTGCATACCGCTGCAGCCCCAGACGGCGGCGAATGGCGAACAGGCCGTGATGCAGATACTCGCTATATTCCTTCCAGCCCGCTTCTTCGCCGTAGGCAGCAGAAAAATCCGCCCACATATGGTCGAAATACTCTTCGCGCAGACGTTCAAGACGAATTTCAAACGGGTCTTCGACGACAACGATAGGGGCTTCAACCATGCGGTCGCGCAGGCACTCCGGCAGGTGGTTGGAGCCAATCATCCGGCCCTCGTCTTCCAGCACCCAGCGAGAGGCGTCTTTTTTCAACAGCTCAACCGCAAGGTGGTTTTCGAAGCTGGCCTGGGAAAGCTGCGGCGTGAGCGTGCGGCCAAACGACGAACCGCGGTGGTGCGCCAGCCCTTCCAGATCGATACCCTGTGCGTGCTGCTTCACCAGCAGGGTTTTACCGTTTCCGGTGCAGCCGCCGATAAGCACCATCGGCTTTTGTGACTGCTCGATGGTCACCTGAATCGCCGTCTGACGCAGGGCCTTATAGCCGCCGCGGATCAGCGGGTAGTCGACTCCCGCCTCTTTCAGCCAGGCCTGTGAGATATGCGAGCGCTGGCCGCCGCGCGCGCAGCAGAGATAGCCCTCAGGATAGGCAAGGCTGGCCTCGCGCCAGGCGTTGATACGCGCGTCACGCGTCTCGCCGTTCACCAGGCTATGGCCGAGCGCCAGTGCGGCGTCCGGTCCCTGACGTTTATAGCAGGTGCCGACGGCGGCGCGCTCGTCATCGTTCATTAAAGGCAGGTTAAACGCCGCAGGCATCGCGCCCTGGGCGAATTCGATCGGCGCGCGAACGTCGATTAAAGGGGTATCAGACGCGAGGATCGCGCGATAGTCCGTTCCATCGTTCATGGTTATTCCAGAAGAAAACTCAGCAGCAATGGGCGGGGATTGTACGCCGGGGAAGGGGAAGGTCAACTCCCCGGCGTAGATGTCTTACTTGAGCTTTGACTGTGCCCAGACAATTCCGCTCGCGTATTCCGGCGGCAGGAGAGGGATCATCGCCTCCAGCGTGGCGCTCAGGCGATCGGTATCACTGTCGTTTAGGTTCAGGTGACCGACCTTACGGCCTGCGCGAACCTCTTTGTCATACCAGTGCAGATGCACCAGCGGCAGCTTCAGCCAGTCGTAGTTCAGATCGGTGCCGATCAGGTTGATCATCACCGACGGGCTGTTCACCACCGGCTGCGGCAGCGGCAGGTCGGTGATCGCGCGCAGGTGCAGCTCGAACTGGCTGATGGACGCGCCGTTTTGCGTCCAGTGGCCGCTGTTGTGCACGCGCGGTGCCAGCTCGTTAATCAGCAGGCCGGACGGGGTGATAAAGCACTCCATCGCTATCACGCCGACATAGCCCAGTTCGTGCATGATGGCTGAGAGCATCTCTTCCGCCTGCGCCTGCTGGTCAGCATTGGCGTGTGGGAAGGCGACGCTGGTGCGCAGAATGCCGTCCTGATGCAGGTTATGCGTTAGCGGGTAAAAAACGGTGTGCCCGTCATGCCCGCGCGCGCCCACCAGGGACACTTCACCGCTGAAGTTAATGCCCTGCTCAACGATGCACTCGCCGTAGCAGTCGTCCGGCAACTCGGCGGTGTCGTCTGCGCGTAAACGCCACTGGCCGCGGCCGTCGTAACCGCCCACGCGGCGCTTCACGATCGCCAGCTCGCCCAGCATCGCGAAGACGTCATTCCACTCGCTTTTATCGGACAGGAGCTGCCACGGTGCGGTTGCCAGGCCGAGCTTGTCAAACAGCTGCTTTTGCGTCAGACGGTCGGCGATGACAGGGAACACGTCGCGGTTAACGAAGGCGTTATGACGCGCCAGCTCGCGGGTCAGCGCGGTTTCCGGCCAGCGTTCGATCTCGGCGGTGATCACGCTCTGGTGGAACGGTACGGCTTCAGGTTCAGCATCCAGCCCGACGGGCCAGACGGCAATACCCAGCGGTTCACCGGCCTGACGCAGCATGCGGCCTAACTGGCCGTTACCGAGAACGCAAACTTGCTTCATGCCGCACCCCGCGGGTCCGGGTTATCCAGCACCTCGTCGGTCTGGGCTTTACGCCATTCGGCCAGACGCTGGTGCAGATCTTTATCGTGAGTCGCCAGGATTTGGGCTGCAAGCAGGGCTGCGTTTGCCGCACCCGCTTTGCCAATCGCCAGCGTACCGACCGGAATACCACGCGGCATCTGGACAATGGAGTAGAGGCTATCCACGCCGCTTAACGCGGCGCTTTGTACCGGGACGCCCAGCACCGGCACCAGGGTTTTGGCGGCAATCATGCCCGGCAGATGTGCTGCGCCGCCCGCACCGGCAATAATCACCTCGTAGCCATTCTCTTCGGCGCTTTCGGCGAAGCTGAACAGTTTGTCCGGGGTACGGTGCGCGGAGACCACTTCGACGTGGTGCGGAACATTCAGGATGTCAAAGATTTCGGCGGCGAACTGCATGGTAGCCCAGTCGCTTTTGGACCCCATCACGATGGCGACACGCGCCGGATTATTGCGGGAAGACATGCGTCTTAAAACTCCTGTGGTGCGAAACACACTGCTTTCGAGGGCACAGAGAATAGCATGTTATACGGGCAAGGAAAACGGTTGCGCGGTTAAATCTTGAGCCGTTGTTGCCATCAATTCATAACAAAACAGACCGCGATCTGGCGGTCTGTTTTCGTCAATCGGCAACGATTATTTAGTCAGTTGTGCGGTCATGTAAACGCGGTTGTCGACCTTCGCGCTCGTAATTTTATAAGAGGCACCCTGTTCGGCGGCCTGCGCGGCAATTTTCGCTTCTGCGCGGTCAAGGGTAGAAGCGGTTGCGCTCACGCTCTGCGCGAAAGAACCGAAAGAAACCAGGGAGAGGGCAGCAACTGCAACGAAAGTTTTGATGGATTTCATGGTCGTGTTCCTTAAGTATTTTGTCTGGAATAGGGCGTTTTGCCCTGATGTGATAAATAATAGGCCGACCACGGGCTGATTAAAATCGAAACAATTTGCCGATATTATTCAAAAAAATAGAATGAATTGTGAGAAGGGATTAAAACGGAAACGCGATCAGCTCTACGCCCTCAGGCGTGACTTTGACCATGGAGCCTTCGGCGTGCCAGGCACCTAATACCACGCGATGGGCAGGTTCGCCGTTGGCGACCAGCGTGTGGACATCAGGGCGATGGGTATGGCCGTGTATAAGCCACTGGACGTGATGTTTCTCCATCACGTTCACGACCGCCTGCGGGTTCACGTCCATGATGGTCATGGATTTGCTGCTGTTGGCGGCCTTGCTGCCCGCGCGCATTCTTGCGGCGATGCGGTTGCGGATAAACAGCGGCAGGGCGAGGAATAGCGTCTGGATCCACGGTGTATGGACCTTAGCGCGAAACGCCAGGTAGCCGGTATCGTCAGTGCAGAGCGTGTCGCCGTGCATGATCAGGACGTTGCGGCCATACAAGTCGAGCACCTGCTCTTCCGGCAGCAGCGTCATGCCGCTTTCGCGGGCGTAGCGCTGGCCTATCAGGAAATCACGGTTGCCGTGAATGAAGTAGCAGGGGACGCCGGAATCCACCAGCGTTTTAATGGCCGAGGCCATTTCACGATGCAGCGGGTTAGGATCGTCGTCGCCAATCCAGGCTTCAAACAGATCGCCCAGGATGTACAGCGCATCGGCGCTTTTGGCTTCACCGCGTAAAAAACGCAGAAAACCGGCGGTGATCGCCGGTTCTTCCGTTTGCAGATGCAGATCCGCAATAAAGAGTGTCGCCACGAATTACTCGCTGACGGTCACGCTTGTAATCACAACGTCTTCTTTAGGAACGTCCTGGTGCATACCGCTGCGGCCAGTAGAGACGGCTTTGATCTTGTCAACCACGTCCATACCTTCAACCACTTCTGCGAAGACGCAGTAGCCCCAACCCTGCAGGCTTTCGCCGGAGAAGTTCAGGAAGTCGTTGTCAGCCACGTTGATGAAGAACTGCGCGGTTGCAGAGTGTGGTGCCTGAGTACGGGCCATCGCCAGCGTACCGCGGGTGTTTTTCAGACCGTTGTTCGCTTCGTTTTTGATCGCTTCTTTGGTCTCTTTCTGGTTCATGCCAGGTTCAAAACCGCCGCCCTGGATCATAAAGCCGTTGATCACGCGGTGGAAAATGGTGTTGTTGTAGAAACCTTCGCGGCAGTAGTCCAGGAAGTTTTTAACTGTTTCAGGCGCTTTGTCATCAAAGGTCTTGATTACGATATCGCCATGATTAGTGTGGAAAGTAACCATTTTTGCATCCTGTTCCGTTATTGTGGTACGTCGACCCGCGTTCGGGTCATCTATAGGGGCTTGTTATAGCATAACCACAGGATGCGATCACCTTGCATTGTGTGCTGCTTCGGGTTTGAATTACGGGTAGAATACCCGGTTTTCGTCCACACACGTGTTTACATGGAATCTTCGATGTTAAAAATCTTTAATACAATGACGCGCCAAAAAGAGGAATTTAAACCTATCCATGCCGGGGAAGTCGGCATGTACGTGTGTGGTATTACGGTTTACGATCTCTGTCACATCGGCCATGGCCGTACCTTCGTCTCTTTCGACGTGGTGTCCCGCTACCTGCGCTTCCTGGGCTATACGCTGAAGTACGTGCGCAACATCACCGATATCGACGACAAAATCATCAAGCGCGCTAATGAAAACGGCGAAAGCTTTGTGGCGCTGGTGGACCGTATGATCGTTGAAATGCACAAAGATTTCGACGCCTTAAACATTTTGCGTCCGGACAGCGAGCCGCGTGCGACCCACCATATTCATGAAATTATCGACATCACCGAGAAGCTGATCGCGCGCGGTCACGCCTATGTGGCAGAAAACGGCGACGTGATGTTCTCCGTGCCGACGGACCCAACCTACGGCGCGCTTTCCCGTCAGGATCTGGACCAGCTCCAGGCCGGCGCGCGCGTTGACGTGGTTGACGTGAAGCGTAACCCGATGGACTTCGTGCTGTGGAAAATGTCCAAAGAGGGTGAACCAAGCTGGCCATCTCCGTGGGGCGAAGGCCGTCCGGGCTGGCACATTGAATGTTCTGCAATGAACTGCAAACAGCTGGGCAAACATTTCGACATTCACGGCGGCGGTTCAGACCTGATGTTCCCGCACCACGAAAACGAAATCGCGCAGTCCACCTGCGCCCATGGCGGCGAGTACGTTAACTACTGGATGCACTCCGGGATGGTAATGGTTGACCGCGAGAAGATGTCGAAATCGCTGGGCAACTTCTTCACCGTGCGCGACGTGCTGAAGTACTACGACGCGGAAACCGTGCGCTACTTCCTGATGTCCGGCCACTATCGCAGCCAGCTGAACTACAGCGAAGAGAACCTGAAACAGGCGCGCTCGGCGCTGGAGCGTCTGTACACCGCGCTGCGCGGTACCGACAGGTCTGTTCCTGCGGCAGGCGGTGAGGCGTTCGAAGCGCGCTTCGTTGAGGTGATGAACGACGACTTCAACACCCCGGAAGCCTACTCCGTGCTGTTCGACATGGCGCGCGAAGTGAACCGCCTGAAGTCAGAAGATATGGCCGCGGCGAATGCGCTGGCGTCCCATCTGCGTAAGCTCTCTTCCGTGCTTGGCCTGCTGGAACAAGAGCCGGACGCGTTCCTGCAGAGCGGCGCGCAGGCGGACGACGGCGAAGTGGCGGAGATTGAAGCGTTGATCAAAGCGCGTCTGGAAGCGCGTCAGGCGAAAGACTGGGCGGCGGCGGATGCGGCGCGTAACCGTCTGACCGAGATGGGCATCATTCTGGAAGACGGCCCGCAGGGGACTACCTGGCGCCGTAAGTAAGTCTGTAATGCCCGGTGGCGCTTCGCTTACCGGGCCTACAAAAACCACGAACGTAGGCCGGGTAAGGCGAAGCCGCCACCCGGCTTTTCTTTTATCTCCGTTTCCACCACAGCAACCCCATCAGCACCACACCCGGTAGCCACACCCACATCAGTTCCGAGATAATGACCTGATGCCCGTACGGCGTGGTGTAGCGCGACAGCGCAAACGGCGCGACCTTGATCACCTGCCACGGCGCAAAGAAACGTTCATCCGACCACGGCCACAGCCAGCCGACGCCTTTCCCGCCGGTGGTGATCGAATCCAGCAGGCTGTGCGACAGCAATGACACCGTTAAAAACAGCCAGCAGCGCGTCAGGCTGGCCCGGAACCATCGTCGGCCAATCAGCACGCAAAGTATTGGCACCACAAAGGCGAACAGCAGGGAGTGGGTAAAGCCGCGATGGCCAAGAATATTCCCGTAGGCGACGCCGAATTTAAACGCCAGCACGTCAGCGTCGGGCAGCATGGCGAGCACGATACCGGCAAACAGCAGGCGGGGAGGGATGACTTTAGTTCCCAGACCTAAGCCCAGGCAAAGCGGAACAGCGGCGTGCGTAATAACGGTAGGCATTGCGATTATCCATGGTAAATCATGGAAATATAGCAGCGAATTCGCTTTTGCAAACCTGTGCTACATTCTGATTTTACGCCGATTCGCGCGCGATAAGCTGCCCGGAGAGGGTAATGCGCTGGGTTTGCAAGTCCGGCTCTTTCAGCTTGCGGATTATCAGCCCCGCGGCCTGACGCCCGGTTTCGTCACTGGCCGAGGAGACGTAGGTGAATGACGGTGATGTGAGGTTAACGTGAAGCATATCTTCAAAACCGATCAGCGCCACCTGCTGAGTTAAGAACACATCTTTCCCCACGGTGCGACCCACCTGATGAATGCCGGAGATAGAGCCGATCATGGCATCCGGCGAATGGCAGAGCAGGGCGGTGATGGCGTTATTTTTTTCCAGCAGCTGGCGAGTCGCCATCGCGGCGGCCTGCGTGTCGTCGCTGCAGGCCGGTGAATAGTCATCGCGCCAGACCAGTCCGCTTTGCGTCATCGCGCTGCGAAAACCGAGCAGGCGCTGCTCGCGGATAAGGCAGCCCTCGCGTCCGCCAATATAGGCGATCGTGCGGTGTCCGCGCTCGATAAGATAGCGCGCAGCCAGGTTCGCGGCCTGGCGGTTGTCGCGCATCACCAGATTGCATTTTTCATCGAGCAGGGACTGCGAGACCACTACCAGCGGCAGCGGACACTGGCGGATCTGCTCCGGCAGAGCAGAGGTGCGGGTGTCAGACGCGAGATAAATGACACCTGCGACACCCTGCTGCTTAAACGACAGCAGGGTCCGTTCCAGATGTTCCCGGTCGTTCAGCGGCTGGCCGAGAAAAACCATGTATCCCTGCTTCTCCAGTTCCTGAACAATGCTTGCCATCACCTTGATGGAAAAGCTGTCGCTGAAGTCGCGCAGGATCAGGCCGATAAGATTGGAGGTGTTGGCGCGAAGGTTGGCAGCGGCGACGTTATGAACATAGCCGAGCGTCGTGATGGCGGCATTGACCTTCCCGATCGTCGCCTCTGAGATTTTCCCTTTCTGGCGTAGCACCAGCGAAACGGTAGAGACCGACACGCCCGCGTGCTTTGCGACATCAATGATGCTGACTTTCTTCAAAACCGCTCCCTGAAATTTACCGATAATCAGCCAGATAAGACACGTCTTCCAGCGTACAGGAGACGTGTCTTTCAGGCATCTTATTATTTGCCGATCATGGTGGACATGGTCTGGGCGATAAACTGTGCTCTGGCACCGAAAATCACCTGTATACCGTTGTCGCCGACGAAGACCACGCCGCGCGCACCGAGACCGTTAAGACCGTCTTTATCTACCGCGTCGCTTTTTGCCACTTCCAGACGCAGGCGGGTGATACAGGAGCCAACCGAATCGATATTGTGCGCGCCGCCCAGCAGGCTGATGATTTCGGTGGCAAGTTCGGAATCGGACTTGTCATTCGCACTGGCGGTCACTTCGGTACGGCCCGGCGTTTTCACGTCGAAACGGCGGATCACAAAGCGGAAGGTAAAATAGTAAATCAGCCCCATTGGGATACCGATGATAACGGCGCTCAGGAAGTTGGTCTGGTAGCCGTTAAACGACGGCAGGATCCCGAAAGACAGGTAGTCGATAAAGCCTGCCGAGAACGACTTGGCGATGTGCGCATGCAGCAGGTACATGGTCATGTACGCAAGGCCCGCCATGATGGCGTTGAAGACGTACAGGATCGGCGCCACGAAGATAAAGGTGAACTCAACCGGTTCCGTAATACCCGTCAGGAAGCAGGTCAGCGCCGCAGAGAACAGAATACCGGCCGCGATTTTCTTATTCTTCGTGTGCGCTTCGTGGTACATCGCCAGGCATGCCGCGGGCAGCGCAAACAGCATCAGCGGGAACTCGCCCTGCATGAACTTGCCTGCGTTCTGGTAGGTGTCGCTGCTGAAGGATTTCACCCCTTCTTCCAGCATCTTGAACCAGATGGTCTGGTCGCCGTGGATCACCTGGCCCGCCTGGGTGGTGTAATCCCCGAACGAATACCAGAAGGACGGATACCAGATGTGGTGCAGACCGAGCGGGATCAGCGCGCGCTCTACCAGACCGAAGATAAAGGTCGAGGCCGCCTGGTTGTCGCCGTTCACCACCACGGAAAGGGCGTCGATACCGGCCTGGATATGCTGCCACACGTACGGCAGCAGCAGACCGAGCAGGAACGACAGTAACGCCGTCGCAATCGCCACAAAACGTTTACCGGAGAAGAAGCCGAGGAACTCCGGCAGCTGCATGGTGTGGAAGCGGTTATAGCACCAGGCCGCGAGAATACCGCAGATCAGGCCGCCGAAGACGCCCATCTGCAGCGTCGGGATGCCGACCACCATGGCGTATTTCCCGCCCTGAGAGGCCATTTCCGGCGTGATGCTTAGCACGGTGCTGATGGTGATATTGGTGACAAACACCGACACTGCCGCAGAGAGCGCCGCGATGCCGGACTCCGACGCCAGACCCACGGCAGAGCCGATGGCAAACAGCATCGGCAGGTTATCAAAGATAACCCCGCCCGCGTTCATCATCAGCGGCAGGTGGAACTTATCGCCGAAGGCCAGCAGCAGGCCCGCAGCGGGAAGCAGTGAAATTGGCAGCATTAAGGCGCGACCAATCATCGATAACTTAGACAGCGATTTAACAAACCCTGATATCAGACTCATGCTGATTTCCCCCGAGTAGCGCTTTTTTGGCGCTGTTATTGTAAGTAGAACGTTTTAGTAGAACGTTCTACTTATCGTGGAGAAAGAGTGAAAAACGCGCAACTGAAATCTCACCTTTCAACAGATGAAATAGTGATTATTTGAAGTTGATCGATAAATAACCGTGATGGGTGTGAGGGGATTTTTTATCCCCTCTCCCTGTGGGAGAGGGTTAGGGTGAGGGCATCAAACGGCTCAGGCCGTAACGGTCACGCTCTGTCCTTCAAAGCTCACGGTCTGACCCGCGACAATCTTGCAGCGCTTGCGGGTTTCCACCGCACCGTCGACTTTCACTCGCCCGTCGGCGATAACGATTTTGGCCTGCGCACCGCTCTCGCTCCAGCCTTCCAGCTTGAGCAGATCGCACAGCTCTACGTGCGGGTGTTTGCCTAATGAAAATGTGGCCATCTTATGCTTCCTCTACGTCGTGGTACTCTTCGCATGCCTGCAAAGTATTCTGAATCAGTGTTGCAACGGTCATCGGGCCCACGCCGCCCGGGACCGGCGTAATGTATGAGGCACGCGCCGCGGCATCTTCGTACACCACGTCGCCGACCACTTTGCCGCTTTCCAGACGGTTGATGCCCACGTCCACAACAATCGCACCCTCTTTAATCCACTCGCCCGGAATAAAGCCCGGCTTGCCGACCGCGACGATCAGCAGATCGGCATTTTCGACGTGGTGACGCAGGTTTTTGGTGAAGCGGTGGGTCACGGTGGTGGTGCAGCCCGCCAGCAGCAGCTCCATGCTCATCGGACGGCCCACGATGTTAGAGGCGCCAATCACCACGGCGTTCAGGCCGTAGGTGTCGATGTTATAGCGCTCCAGCAGCGTCACAATGCCGCGTGGCGTGCACGGGCGCAGACGCGGCGCGCGCTGGCAGAGGCGGCCCACGTTGTACGGATGGAAACCGTCCACGTCTTTGTCCGGTGCGATACGTTCCAGCACCTTCACGTTGTCGATGCCCGCAGGCAGCGGCAGCTGTACCAGAATGCCGTCGATCTCGTTATCGGCATTCAGGGTGTCAATAAGTTCCAGCAGTTCCGCTTCGCTGGTGGTTTCAGGCAAATCGTAAGAGCGGGAGACGAACCCCACCTCTTCACACGCTTTGCGTTTGCTGCCGACATAAATCTGCGATGCCGGGTTGCTGCCAACCAGCACAACGGCCAGCCCGGGGGCGCGTTTTCCGGCGGCTTTACGCGCCTTCACTTTTTCAGCGACCTCAGAGCGCACCTGCTGCGCAATCGTTTTACCGTCAATAATCTTTGCTGCCATCAGAGAGAAGATTCCGTCTGTAACGTTTGAAAGGGGGGATTGCCTATATTTTGTCAGAAGCGAGCGCCGCTGTCAGTCACCCTTTGCGAGATTTCATCACGGGGCCGCAAAACCTTGTGGAAAGTATGGTCAATTTCCTAGGCGCGAATAGGATGTGACCTGGTAAAATGGCAGTGTTTTGACATATTTTAAAATAGTTTCCTGAGCTACTTTGTCTCCTCCGAAATAAGCTTTCAATTAATCAATTGAACGTATTTCTTATTCCCGATTATCCGCGGGAAGGGTTATTTACATTTTAAAGGAATAGACATGAAACTCAGCAACATTGCTTCTACTGTTATTGCAACTTTGGCCCTGGTCGCGGGTGCCGCTCATGCAGAAGATACCACAACGCCTGTTTCCGTTAATGGCGGAACCGTGCATTTCAAAGGTGAATTAGTGAATGCTGCGTGTTCAGTAAATACTGATTCTTCCGAGCAGACGGTTAATCTCGGTCAGTACCGTACCGCGAAATTCACCAAAGTGGGTGACACCACCTCCAATATTCCGTTCACCATCGAACTGAACGATTGCGATCCGCTGGTTGCGAAAACCGCTGCAGTGGCATTCACCGGTCAGATCGACGCGACGGATAAAACCCTGCTGGCGGTCACCTCTGGCAGCAACGACAACACCGCGAAAGGCGTGGGTATCGAGATCCTCGACAGTAAATCCAGCGTCCTGACCCCAGACGGTGCCACCTTCTCTGCCGCGCAGAACCTGATTGAAGGCACGAACACCCTGAACTTCACCGCGCGCTATAAAGCCACTGCTGCGACCACCGAGCCAGGCCAGGCGAACGCTGACGCAACCTTCGTGATGAAATACGAGTAATGCCTGAGTACAGGGATGTGGTCGACCTCAGGGAGGAGGTCTTTTAATCGCTAATGCCGGGAACGAAGGATGACAAGGACTGGGATACTGTTTTTTGCCCTTGCGATTGCCTCAGCGGTAAACGCACATACCGTGGTAATCGACGGCGGTAAGGTTCACCTGAGAGGGGAACTGGTCAACGGCGGCTGCGCCGTGGCGCCTGATAGCCAGAATATGCGCGTGGATATGGGGCAGTACCGCACCAACTCATTTTCCGGCGTCGGCAGTTTTTCCACGGTAAACGTGCCTTTCACCGTACGGCTGCTCGACTGCAGCGTGGACGTTTCTCGTACCGTGGGGATCCAGTTTCAGGGCGCAACCCCTGCAGAAGATCCGCAGGTTTTCCTGGCGACATCGCGGCCAGGTGAAGCTCCTGTCAGCAGCGGCGTTGGTCTGGCGCTTTTCGACGAACAACAACGTCAGATTATCCCGAACGCCACGGCGGTCAGCTGGTTGCCCATTGATACCCGCGAGCTGGCGTTTCATTTCAGCGCTCGCTACCGGGCGATTTCCGAACACCTCGTGCCAGGCAATATTCAGTCGGATGTCTGGTTTACGTTGATTTATCCCTGACGCCTGCGAACACATTATTAAAGGTACGGTTGTGATGAACACCCTGATTAAACCCGGACTGTTTTTATCTTTTATTTTGATGATGGTTTCTGCCTGTGCAAATGCATCCGGCGGAATTGCGCTGGGCGCGACGCGCGTGATTTATCCGGCAGATGCAAAACAGACATCGCTGGCGATCACCAACAGTAACAAGCAGGAGCGTTATTTAATTAACGCGTGGATTGAAAACGCCAGCGGGCAAAAAGAAAAAACCTTTGCCGTCACGCCGCCGCTGTTTGTGAGCGAGCCGGACAGCGAAAACACACTGCGCATTATTTATGCCGGGCCGACCCTGCCCGCCGATCGCGAATCGCTTTTTTACATGAACGTGAAGGCAATTCCGTCAGTGAGTAAGGCGAAAACAGAGAACAATAACGTGCTGCAGCTGGCCATTCTGTCACGCATCAAGCTGTTTGTGCGCCCGGCTAACCTGTCGATGCCGCCGGAAGAGGCGCTCTCCCAGCTGCGCTTTGAGCGCGTCGGGAACCACCTGAAGGTGAGCAATGCTTCGCCCTACTACGTCACGCTGGTCAACCTGAAGCTTGGCGGTCAGACGCTGGAAAACCTGATGGTCGCGCCGAAAAACTCCGCACAGCAGGTGCTGCCAACCGCAGCCAGCGGCACGCTCTCCTGGCAGAGCGTCAATGATTACGGCGCTATTACTCCGGCGCGTAGCGTCAATCTGTGAGCAGAGTCAGGGCGATGAACACTCAATGGCGTTACTGCCCGGTTGCACTGGCATTGATGACAACGCTCTGGCCGCACACCGGCTGGAGCGAAAGCTACTTCAACCCGGCCTTTTTGTCCGACGACGCCGCCAGCGTGGCGGATTTGTCGCGTTTTGAACAAGGACACCAGCAGGCACCGGGCGTCTATCGCGTGGACATCTGGCGCAACGGTGAGTTTATCGGCACGCAGGACGTGCGTTTTGAACAAGCCGAAAACACGCCACCCGTCGCGGGCGGGTTAGCACCGTGCATTACGCGTGCGATGCTCGACCGTTTCGGCGTCAACATTGCGGCGTTCCCGGAACTGGCAAATGTGCAGGGGGAGACCTGCGTTCCGATGACGACGGCTATTCCCGGCAGCGAAACGGCCTTTAACTTTGCGTCACTGCGCCTGAACGTGAGCCTGCCGCAGGTGGCCATGCAAAACAGCGCCCGGGGCTACATTCCGCCTGAACAGTGGGATGAAGGCATTCCCGCCGCCCTGTTGAATTACAGCTTTACCGGCAACCGCGGCAGCGATGACGACAGCTCTTACCTGAACCTGCAGAGCGGGCTGAACTATGGTGCCTGGCGATTACGCAATAACGGCGCGTGGCGTTACACCCAAAGTAACGGTCAGCGTCACAGCAACTGGCAGAATATTGGCACCTGGGCTCAGCGCACCGTCATTCCGCTGAAAAGCGAGCTGGTGCTGGGCGACAGCAATACCGGTAACGATGTTTTCGACAGCGTCGGCTTTCGGGGCGGGCGGCTCTTTTCCTCCGACAGCATGTACCCGGACAGCATGCAGGGCTACGCGCCTACCGTGCGCGGTATTGCCCGCACGCCAGCCAAGGTAGCGATACGCCAGAACGGTTATGTCATTTACCAGAGCTATGTCCAGCCTGGGGCGTTTGCCATTACCGACCTTAACCCAACCTCATCAAGCGGCGATCTTGAGGTAACGGTAGAAGAGAAGGACGGCAGCCAGCAGCGTTACACCGTGCCTTACTCCACCGTGCCGTTGCTGCAGCGTGAAGGACGCTGGAAATATGACCTGGTGGCGGGGGATTACCGCAGCGGCAACAGCGAGCAGGACACGCCGTTCTTCGCTCAGGGAACGCTCATTACCGGCCTGGCCGACGGCTATACGCTGTACGGCGGCACGCAGCTGGCGTCACGCTATACCGCGATTGCCCTCGGGGCCGGGAAAAACCTCGGGGACTGGGGGGCGGTCTCGCTCGATCTCACCCATGCCCGCAGCCAGCTCGCGGATGACAGCCGCCATGAAGGGCAGTCCCTGCGCTTCCTCTACGCAAAATCCCTTAACGGCTTCGGCACCAACTTCCAGCTGCTGGGCTATCGCTACTCTACCAAAGGGTTCTACACACTGGACGATGTGGCGTGGCGCTCAATGGAAGGCTACCAGTATGGCGAAGGTCAGGACGACGACGGCGTGCCGGACGTGCAGAGTTATCACAACCTGACGTGGAACAAAAAGGGGCGCTTCCAGCTCAACATTTCCCAGTCGCTGGGGGACTACGGCTCGGTTTACCTCTCCGGTAGCCAGCAGAGCTATTGGGGCACCAGCGAATCTAACGTCTGGTATCAACTGGGCTATGCGGGCGGCGTGAAGGGGATCAACTACTCCGTGTCCTGGTCGTGGAACAAGGCCGTTGGGATCGACGGTACGGACCGAATTGCGTCGTTTAACGTCTCCGTGCCGTTCAGCCTGTTTACCCGTAACGGCTATCGCCGCGATAGCGCCATCGACAGAGCCTACGCTACCGCTTCTGCCAGCCGTAACAGCGACGGCGATACCAGCTGGCAGACCGGTGTGAGCGGAACACTGCTCGAAGACCGCAACCTGAACTACAGCGTCACGCAGGGGCACGCCAGCAATAATGGTGCAAGCGGCAGCGCCAGCGCCAACTGGCAGGCGACCTACGGTACGCTGGGCGTGGGCTACAACTACGCCCGCGACCAGCACGATCTCAACTGGCAGCTTTCCGGCGGCGTGGTGGGGCATTCAGACGGGGTGACCTTCAGCCAGCCGCTGGGCGACACCAACGTGCTGATCAAAGCGCCGGGCGCCTCCGGGGTGAGCGTGGAAAACCAGACCGGGGTGAAAACCGACTGGCGAGGCTACGCGGTGATGCCGTATGCCACCGTCTACCGCTACAACCGCGTGGCGTTGGACACCAATACCATGAGCAACAACACCGACATCGAAAATAACGTGAGCAGCGTGGTGCCGACCAAAGGGGCGCTGGTGCGCGCCAGCTTCGATACCCGTATTGGCGTGCGCGCTCTGCTGACCGTCAAGCGCGGCGACCAGCCCGTGCCGTTTGGCGCTGTAGTGCGTGAAACGCAAAGCGGCGTCACCAGCATGGTGGGGGATGACGGGCAGATTTACCTCAGCGGGCTGCCGCTGGAAGGTGAGCTGCTTATCCAGTGGGGCGACGGAAAACAGTCCCAGTGCCGTGCAAGCTATCACTTACCACCGGAAAGCCTGAACCAGGCCATTACGCTGGCGGGGGCACGCTGTGAACGCTAACAGGAACCCAATCATGACCATTATCCGTAGCATATTTGGCGCGGCAGTGTTGTGCAGCGCACTGCCCACATGGGCCACGGTGTGCCAGAACTCCACCGGCGTGGCGAAGGATATTTCCTACGATCTCTCCAACGTGTTTAACAGCTCTAACAACAGGCCGGGGGAGATTGTCACCCTGGCGCAAAAATCTGGACTGGTGGGGGTGAATGCCATTTGTCCCCGCGGGACAACCGGTAAATCCACCATGCGCAGCTATGTCACCGACTTGCCCATTACCACGGTGATCGACAGCTATAAATATGTAAAGCTGAATGAGTACCTCGACGGCGCCATGCAGATCCACGATGACTTTGCGGGCACGTTCTACCCTCCCGCGAATTATATTCAGATGGGGCAGCACCCCAACGTACCGAATAACAAGGCTTTTCCGGTAACCGATTCCAAGCTGGTTTTCCGTCTGAGGGTAACGCGGCGCTTTATCAATATGGTGGTGATCCCGCAGCAGACCATGTTCAGGGTCTATGTCACGACGACAACCGCCGATCCGCTTAATACGCCGGTCTATACCATCAGCTACAGCGGAACGATTCAGGTACCGCAAAGCTGTGCGATCAACGCAGGCCAGGTCGTGGAGTTTGATTTTGGCGATATTGGTGCGTCGTTGTTTAGCCAGGCCGGTGCCGGAAATCGACCGCAGAAGGTTACGCCTCAAAGCAAAACCATTGCCATTAAATGCACAAACGTTGAAGCCAATGCGTATCTGACGATGCGTATCGAAGCGGAGAAAGTATCTGGTAACGCGCTGGTTTCTAATAATCCCGATCTGGGGTTTGTGGTCGCTAACGAAAGCGGCACGCCGCTGACGCCTAACACGCTCACCAGCAAAATTCCGTTCCGCCTGGATGACAGCGCTCAGGCACAGGTCGGCATTCGGGTCTGGCCTGTGAGCGTGACGGGCAACAAGCCTGCCGAGGGCCGTTTCACCTCGCGCGGCTATCTTCGCGTGGATTACGATTAAGGAGGAGCAATGGGACACTGGAGCAGGTACATTGCTGCGGGAGTACTGATGATGCTTCACGCTGGCGCTCAGGCGGCCACGGCGCTGGGGGAAATCAATATTGAGATGTCCGGCAACATCGTCGATTTCACCTGCGTGGCCGAAGGCAATGACAGCGATAAGGTTGTCACGCTCGGCACCTGGCCGACCAAACAGCTAAGAACCACGGGGAGCCGCACGCAGCCCATGCCGTTTACGCTGAAGCTGACCGGCTGTCCTCCTGGCGCAGCCTCCATTACGTTTTCGGGGAAAGCAGACGGCAGCGACAGCGGTTTGCTGGCGCTCAATGATGGCAGTACGGCGGGTCAGGTTGCCGTGGAAATCCGCGATGCGGATAAAACACGGCTGGATCTTCAGCAGGCCAGCCAGCCGGTGACGGTTGATGCAGAAGGTAATGCGGTACTGTCGTTTTATGCCAATTATATTGCCACAGCGGATAACCCTCAGCCGGGACGGGCTGATGCAGATGCCACGTTTATGATCAATTATAATTAGCGCTGACCGCACTCCCTGCAACTCACTTAAGTTGCGGGGAGTGATTTCAGTTTATAGCAGTTCGTGTGCCTTCGCGTAATCTATTAATTCCACAATGCTCTGTACGCCGAGCTTGGAATAAATATTGGATTTGTGCGCGCTAATGGTTTTGTTGCTTAATAGCAACTGCTCCGCAATCTCCTTATTGGATAATCCATTCGCCAGATAGCGTAACACCGTGACTTCGCGATTCGATAATGGCATATCCGGCGTGATACCTTTCCCGGAGCCCAGATGATTTATAAAGTTCAGCGTTTCTGACGGGAAAAAAGAATAGCCCATCAGTATCATTTCCACCGCGTTGTAGATCTCACCCAAATCTTTTCGCTTGCTGACAAAGCCATTGGCCCCTGCGCGAATGGCGCGTCCCGCGTAAAACGACTCTGATTTTGACGAGAGGAACAGAACCTTGATGTCTTTGTTTAGGTTTCTGATTCTCTTAAGTAATGAAAATCCATCGGTTCCCGTCAGTTCGATGTCCAGGATAACCAGATCGATGGGGTGGTTGCGAATACAATCAAGCACTTCATGGCTATCGCCAGACTTGAGTTTGACTATGATATTTTTATTTTTCTGTAGCAGGACTTCTATCGACATTCTGACAATAGGGTGTTCGTCCATAATGATAACGGATGCCGGTTTCATTTTTAATGCCTCAGATTGTTAAAAGCGTTATGCGGAGTTTTGTTCAAACTCTCGAAATGCCGGAAGGATATAGATGGTGATCCTTATACGGTAGTAATTCCCTGGAAAGAGCGAAAGCATCCTTGTTAACGTAGCGAGTAAATTAATGCCTCAGCGCGGTTATCTCATTTGGCTGGTGTGGCAAAAAGGTTTTTCTTATTCATATTTGCAACGCATCTTATTATACCGTGTAAGTTTTCTCCGAAAACCCTGTAAATTAATCCTGGTCCATTGCTTTGTATTATCTTCTGGATCTGAATCGCTATTATTTTAAATTTAGCGCAAATGTCCTGCTATTCCATTTACCACATTTTTTCATCTTTATGTAATAACAAAAAATGACATATATCACTTTGTGTTAATTAATTGTTAACAAAACGAGATGGGGAAAGTGGTGCGGTGCTTTCACAGCAAGCGCAAAAAAACGGCACAACAGGTGGTAAAACCTTCAACTGAAAGCGCGTGGCGACCGGCGGAAAAAAGCTAAACTGAGCAGCAGGATATGCTGCAGTATCCTGCACTCGCGCCTGGCCGGTACAGATAAACTGCTTGTTTTTACATCATTATCATATTTTTAACGGACTCCTGGAGAGCTTAACGGATGGAGGAAAGTGCTGCTATTACCGTTTTCTGTAATATTTCGCGTGGTTTAAGTGGATGAATTAGGAATAGTTGTAATTTTGAATGAAATGTTAAATTGAAACGAAAATTTAACACAAATAGTAGGTTGTTTCTTAAAGGTCTTTAGGAATGAACGGGTTAATGCCTAAGTCAAAACGTGCATTCTGAGAGATTATTAAGAAGGTGCAGCAATTCCTGGCGGTGGTTTAACCCCAGCTTGGTCAAAATGCAGCCGAGACGATAGATAATGCGGCTATAGGGGTGGTTTTGAATCAGGGCAATCTGACGCAGCGTTTTGCCGCGAGAAAGTTCCTGCAGTATGGGCCATTCGTTGCGCGTGAACCACTCTTTCACCGAGCCTTGCGGCGGCTTTGTTTCCCGCAAGTACTGCTGCAGTGCCGCAGCGGGCAACTGACGTTCAAGTACATGAAAGGGCCCCGCCGCTTTGCAGAACAGGCGAGTATCGTAATCATCTGCCCTGACAAGTAGATGGGGGGTAAGAAAAGGCGGGTAGAGGCTATATCGTCTTAGCTGATCCAGTTTGTCGATCAGAGCCGTGGCGCGGCTGTCGATATCGACCACCAGACGCGCGGAGGGCCACTGATTCACCGCGCTTAAGGCATCTTCCAGCACCGGATAGTCAGAGCAACAGCTTAGCGGGAAATTCCCGTTCAGCATTCCGGTGCGCAGGTAATGATCTTCCGTGACCAGAATGATAAACGGGGCGTCAGTTTTATGGGTCAGGCTGGTGGACTGGCTCAAAAATTCGAGTCGGTCAAAGAAGGGGGGAGCAAAAGGCGAGCGTGTAAATCCCAGTGCGTCACTTCCTGTACGACGCCGACGGTAACGGCGCACTGTCATTCCCATGGCCTCCCTCCTGGAGATGGCTGTTTAATCCTCCGGCCATGTCCAGGATGGCCAGTAATATCCCTGGCCGAGTTGCGCCCCTGCCTGGCGTGCGCAGGAACGATCCCGTTCAGTCTCAATACCTTCGATAAGCACCTTCCCGGCGAGCCGAAAACAGCGGGAAACCAGTTCCCCCAGCGCAGGGGTGGCGCGCATACGCCAGAAGGTTTCTTTGTCGATTTTTATGCCGCTGAGTGGCAGTGGCCAGGATAAGAAGGGCTGGACAACGCTGTCATCAACGTCATCCAGCCAGATGCGGTGACCCTTTATGGTCAACTGCTTCAGGCGCTGGGCCAGGACTTGCCGCTGTGTATCGGAGAGTGTGAAAATGTCGACAGGGTCGACAATCTCTATATTCAGCGGCGGGCTTCGCAGTTGCAGCAGACGCTGAAAAAGTTCTGGCACCATGAGTACGGTTATCGGCAGATTGATGAAAATATTGTTACAGGCGACCACGTTTTTTAGCACACGAAGCTGCACTTCCAGCAGCATAAGCGACTGTTCTGCCGATTGTTCGCGGAAAAAATCTTCACTTTGCAGCGTGGGTGACAGAACGCTGAGCACCTCAACGCCGATCCTGTGCGAAGAGGCGAGGGCAACGATGGGCTCAAGTTTGATACCGGTGATATCATGAGAAATGTGCTTTAGCCGGGGAGGCGTATAGGTCAGGTTTTGCGCTGTCACTCCATTGTCCTGTTGTCTGTCAGCCTCCAGGCGGCCGGGATACCTTGCACCAGTGTGACGAGGTGGCCTACAGGAAAACAGCAGGCGTTACTTAAAAGCAGCTAAGCCTTTTCGCAGCGGTAAATTCTACGTGGGATGTAGTGAAAATGTTGAAAAAACAGCCTTATTTACAATCAGCTAGCCGTTATCGATACAGATCGGGGAAAAGGCATTGACTCACCTGCCATTGACCGTATAATTCCACGCGTTTCACCACCGCGAAGTTCACGCTTCTCCGTGCGCCCTTAGCTCAGTTGGATAGAGCAACGGCCTTCTAAGCCGTAGGTCGTAGGTTCGAATCCTACAGGGCGTGCCATTTAGTATCAGGCGTTTACGCCAGCCAATTCTTTCCCTGACCTACCCCCCCCTGCCGATCCTTCACTCTGCGCCTGATTTTACCCGTTGAATTTGCATGGTTAATTCCAGGTGTGTATCATTTTGCTCCCGGCCCTATAGCCTGTCGGTGAGAACGTTTGTTCCGCCATCGACCGGTCATTGGTATCGTTCCAGCAAGGGCCACCACACCGCCACTAGCTCATCGGGAAGAGCGACAACCAGGATGTTGTAGTACGGGGTTCGAGGCTCCGGTGGCGGACCAACGCCGACTTAGCTCAGTAGGTAGAGCAACTGACTTGTAATCAGTAGGTCACCAGTTCGATTCCGGTAGTCGGCACCATATTTATGGCTTCCCCGCGGGACGCCTGCGGCACGACATTCCTTTTCACTGTTGTACATGCCTGTCATGAAGGACAAATATGTGGTATCTACTCGCAACATCGCTTGCCGCGCTTTCCCTTAATAAAAGTCTGGCTTACCTGATGCTGGGGTTAACGGCATTTTTCGGCTGGAAAGAGAGCATTCTTGATGCCCCGGCGCTGCTGGTGATTGCATCAATCGTTATTGGTTGGTCTGTTGTTGAATGGCTACGTAATAACAATAATAAATATACTTATCTGCTCGAAGGCCTGTGCATGGTCATCGCCGTTGCCCTGTTTTTGCATGCGATCCCGGGCTTCCATAACCCCAAAGTGCTGGATGCAGTCGTCGTTGGCCCGCAAAGCATACCGTTCACTATGTACTTTAATATGGACAAGGCGGTGGTGCCGTTCATTCTAATGACGTGCATGCCAACGTTATTCGTAGCAAAACCACTCTATAACGCTGGCAAGGCTGGCTGGGGAATAGTCGTTCTTGCGATACCCGTGCTGTTACTTCTTGCTGTTGCATTGGGCGGGCTGAGAATTGAGCCACATGCGCCAGAATGGTTCGCTCAATTTGCCCTTGCGAATATTTTCTTCGTCTCTTTGGCTGAGGAAGCCTTGTTCAGAGGCTACCTGCAGCAACGCTTGTCCAGGATTCTTCATCCTGTTGTCGCGCTGTTGATTGCTTCAGTCATCTTTGGGCTGATGCATTATCGCGGCGGTTTACTCCTGATTATTTTTGCCAGCCTCGCCGGTATTATTTACGGCCTGGCGTGGATGTGGAGCGGTAGGCTCTGGGTTGCAACGTTATTTCATTTTGGGCTGAACTGCGTGCATTTATTGTTCTTCACCTATCCGATGTATGCCCCTCACGCGGCGATGTGATGCTTTTTAAAACGGCCAGTTCTTATTTGGATTTAAGTCAAATTTTTATATTGACTGGGCTGATAGGCTTACCCCTCTTCATTAGAGGGATAAATATATGTTTTTGACAACACACACATTAAATAATGAGATAGCCTTAACCTTACGTCAGCCGGACAGGGATGAAAAAGCTCCGGTTGTCGTGCTTTGCCACGGGTTTTGCGGGATACAGGACATTTTACTGCCGCGCTATGCTGAAGCATTTACTCACGCTGGCTTTGCGACTATCACATTTGATTACCGTGGTTTCGGCGAAAGCGGTGGGGAGCGAGGAAGGCTGGTTCCATCAATGCAAATTGACGATATCTGTACCGTTATTGACTGGGCGGAGAAGCATCCCGGGCTGGAAGGGCAGCGTATCGCGCTATGGGGGACGTCGCTAGGTGCCTGCCATGTGTTTGCCGCTGCCGTCGAGCGCCCGCAGGTGAAATGCATCATAAGCCAGATGGGGTTTGCGGACGGTGAAGTGATTGTCACTGGCAATATGGATGATAACGACAAGCAGGGGTTCGTCGCCACGCTTGAAAAGATGGTCGAAAAACGCGAGCGCCAGGGTAAGGAGATGTTCGTCGCCATCACGAAGGTATTGGGAGACGAAGAGTCGAAAGCCTTCTTTGAGGAAAATAAAGCGCACTATCCTGCGATGGATATCAAAATACCTTTCCTTACCGTTTATGAAACGCTTCGCTACAAACCTTACCAGTACGCTGAGAAGGTCAGCTGCCCGACGCTCGTGGTGGTGGCTGGAGACGATACGGTTAATGATCCTCAGCAGGGTATTGCGCTATACGAATCCGTCAGCGCCCAGGACAAGCGGCTCTATACCGAGCTGGGCGCAAAACATTATGATTTATATGATGGTAAGCATTTCGATAACGTCATTACCCAGCAGCTGGAATGGTTAACAAAGCGCTTATAAGCGCTGACTGTTTCCATTTCCACTTCACCCCCGCACTGGCGGGGTTTTTTATACGCGCGGCACGCGCAGAGAAAAATGTTCACCGGTGCGCCAGAATAAATAGAAGGCTAATTAATTTTATTATTTACGGGCTTAAGGTTTTCTTAATCTTTAATTAATTCTCCTTTTTAAACTGGATTTTTATCACATGTCATTCCCCTATAAAAAAATTTTCCACTTTTACGTCTAAACTGGATTGATACTAATTATCATTAGCGTTGTTGTATGATTTAATCCTGTCCCACAAAGCTATGAGTGATTACTCCCGTTGGTCTATTAAGGATATGTTCATGAATTCTCGCCTGCTGTCATGCTTCTCGCTTGCCTTGTTGTCTTCATCACTTTTCCTTTCTACACAATCAGTTGCTGCTGATAATAATCAGGGTATCGTTGTGTATAACGCACAGCATGAAAACCTGGTGCAGTCATGGGTTGATGGCTTTACGAAAGAAACGGGAATTAAAGTTACTCTGCGAAACGGCGGTGACAGCGAGCTGGGCAACCAACTGGTTCAGGAAGGCAGCGCATCGCCTGCGGACGTATTTCTGACGGAAAACTCGCCGTCCATGGTATTGGTTGATAACGCTAAATTATTTGCGCCTTTAGATGCCGATACGTTAAAGCAGGTACCCACGGAATTTCGTCCAGCGCACGGTCGCTGGATAGGCATCGCCGCGCGTAGCACCGTGTTTGTCTATAACCCGCAAAAATTAAATGAGACACAGCTGCCAGCATCGCTGATGGATCTGGCGAAACCTGAGTGGAAAGGGCGCTGGGCCGCGTCTCCGTCAGGCGCGGATTTCCAGGCGATCGTTAGCGCAATGCTGGCGCTGAAGGGCGAGCAGGCCACGCTGGACTGGCTCAAGGCGATGAAAACCAATTTCGTTGCTTACAAAGGTAACAGCACCGTGATGAAAGCGGTCAACGCGGGCCAGATTGATGGCGGCGTGATCTATCACTACTACCGTTTTGTCGATCAGTCCAAAACGGGTGAAAACAGCAAAAATACCGAGCTCTACTATTTCAAACACCAGGATCCGGGCGCATTTGTCAGCCTCTCTGGCGGTGGCGTGCTGGCATCCAGCAAGCATAAAGCGCAGGCGCAGGCCTTCATCAAATACATCACCGGCAAAGAAGGTCAGGAAAGCCTGCGTACCAACAACGCCTTTGAATATGCCGTCGGCGTGAATGCCGCGTCCAACCCGAAACTGGTTCCGCTGAAGGATCTGGATGCGCCAAAAGTGGAACCTTCCACGCTCAACAGTAAGAAAGTTATCGAGCTGATGACGCAAGCTGGCCTGCTGTGATCCTGAACGCAAAGTGAATGTCTTATGTCTGGTTTGAGTCTCGGCATCGGTAAAAACCGCGTGCGGAAGCCTGTTCGCAGGCGTCCCGCGCTGCCGATGGTTGCGTTAGCTGTCTTGTTTTCATTACTGGCGCTTCTGCCTTTGGGCTTTATCATTGCCATCGGCATTGAGACCGGCTGGGAAACGATTAAGACGCTGGTGTTCCGCCCGCGGGTGGCTGAGCTGCTCAGCAACACGCTGTGGCTGATGGCGTTAGCGGTTCCGCTGTGCATTGTGTTGGGCGTGGCGATAGCCTGGCTGACGGAGCGCACAATGCTTGCGGGACGAGGCGTATGGTCGGCGCTGGCGGTGGCCCCGCTGGCGATCCCCGCGTTTGTGCAAAGCTATGCCTGGGTAAGCGTGGTACCGGGCATGCATGGCCTCTCTGCGGGGGTGTTCCTCTCTGTACTGGCCTACTATCCGTTTATCTACATGCCGGTTGCCGCGGTGTTGCGCCGTCTCGATCCCACGCTTGAAGATGTCGCCGCTTCGCTCGGATCGCCTCCCTGGCGGGTCTTTTTCCGCGTGGTGCTGCCTCAGCTTAAACTGGCAATCTGCGGCGGCGCGCTGCTGGTGGCGCTGCACCTGCTGGCGGAGTATGGCCTGTACGTCATGATCCGCTTCGACACCTTCACCACGGCCATTTATGACCAGTTTCAGTCCACGTTCAGCGGCCCGGCCGCGAATATGCTGGCGGGCGTGCTGGCCTTATGCTGTCTGGCTATCCTGATGCTTGAAGGCGTCACGCGCGGAAAAACACGCTATGCGCGGATTGGCGCAGGCGCCGCGCGCGAGCAGAAGCGCTGGCCGCTTGAGCCTGCTATGGCGTGGCTGGGACAGCTGCTTTTTCTGACGCTGGTGCTGCTGGCGCTGGGCGTACCCTTAATCGTGTTGTGTCGCTGGATCTGGCTGGGTGGCGTGGAAAACTGGATGAGCGCCGATCTCTGGCACTCGCTGCGCCAGACGCTGATGCTCGGCGTGGGCGGAGCGCTGCTGACGACGGCGTGCGTGATCCCCATCGCGTGGCTCGGGATCCGTTATCCACACCGTATTTTCCGTATGCTGGAAGGGTGCATTTATATTACCAGCTCGCTGCCGGGTATTGTGACCGCGCTGGCGCTGGTCACGGTGACTATCCACTATGCCCGTCCGATTTATCAGACGGAAGTGACGCTGTTCCTCGCCTACCTGCTGCTGTTTATGCCCCGCGCGCTCGTTAACCTCCGGGCTGGCATTGCGCAGGCGCCGGTTGAGCTGGAAAACGTGGCGCGCAGCCTTGGCAGCACGCCCGCTGAAGCATTATGGCGCGTCACCCTGCGGCTGGCCGCACCGGGCGCCGCGGCGGGCGCGGCGCTGGTTTTCCTCGGCGTCAGCAATGAACTGACCGCAACGCTTCTGCTGTCGCCATTGGGAACGCGTACGCTCTCCACCGGCTTCTGGGCTCTCACCAGCGAGATCGATTATGTGGCTGCAGCCCCTTACGCCATGCTGATGATCCTTATCTCACTGCCGCTAACCGCCATTCTATATATGCAGTCTAAAAAAATTGCAGGGCTATGACATGCTTGAATTAACGTCCATTTCGAAATCGTTTTCCGATGCGCGGGTGCTTGATAATGTGAATCTGAGCGTTTCACCGGGGAGCCGAACGGCGATTGTCGGGCCGTCGGGGTCGGGAAAAACCACGCTGCTGCGTATTCTTGCCGGATTCGAAACGCCGGACAGCGGGCGCATTGTCATGCAGGGACGCACGCTGTTCGATGAACACAATTTTGTGCCCGCCCATCTGCGTGGGATCGGTTTTGTCCCGCAGGAAGGGGCGCTGTTCCCACACCTTAATGTGGCTGACAACATCGCCTGGGGGCTGGACGGCACGCGGGATGAAAAACGTCAGCGGGTGGACGCGCTGATGGAGAAAGTCTCTCTGGACAGGCAGCTGGCAACGCACTGGCCGCATGAGATTTCCGGTGGACAGCAGCAGCGCGTTGCGCTGGCCCGCGCGCTGGCTCAGCGTCCGTCAGTCATGCTGCTCGACGAACCCTTTTCGGCGCTGGATACCGGGCTGCGCGCCATGACGCGCAAAGCGACCGCCGACCTGCTGGCGGAAGCTGGCGTGGCCTCGATTCTGGTGACGCACGACCAAAACGAAGCCTTGTCCTTTGCCCCCCAGGTTGCAGTGATGCGCGGCGGGCGCTTCAGTCAGGTGGGTACGCCTTACGAGGTCTACTCCCGGCCCGTTGATGAAGAGACCGCGCTGTTTCTTGGCGATGCGGTGATCCTGCCTGCTCAGCTCTCCAGCGGGTACGCGATGTGCGCGCTGGGTGAAGTGCCCACGGACAATGCCCGTGCGACAGGAGAGGGCAGAGTGATGATGCGCCCGGAACAGCTGCGCGTAACGGCATGCGCCCCGCATGAAAGCCCGATCTCGATTATTGAGGTCGATTTCACGGGCCATTTGTCCACGCTCACCCTTGCCTTAGCCGGGCGACAGGAGCCTGTTGTTCTGAAAACGGTCAGTCAGGCTGGGTGGAACCCTGGCACGGCGGTGCGCATTGATATCGCGGGCGTCGCACGCGTTTTTGAATATTCTTAATATTCGTTAGTTATTTCATGCAATGGGTTGTTATAGAAGAATTTTCCTGAACGTGTGGAATTTCCTGAGATTCTCTACCATGCTCAATACACCTCATCATCGTGTGTGAGGCTTTTCGTAGTTGCTGATTAATCTCAAGGAAAAAAGGTTATGAAAAAAACGACTGCTATTTTGTTGGGAACCGCGTTTCTGTTTACCACTAATGCCTTTGCTGCAGAACTGCTGACGAAAAATGAATTTGAGAAAGTAGAATCACAGTATGAAAAAATCGGTACTGTTAATACTTCAAATGAAGTATCGATTGATGATGCGAAGAAAGAGCTGATTGAGAAAGCAGACAAACAAGGTGCTGATGTGCTGGTACTGACGTCCGGCAATACCAACAACAAAATTCACGGCACCGCCGATATCTACAAGAAAAAATAATGTTATTGCAGCCACCCCCAATGCGGGGTGGCTGTTCTCGTCCTGCGCCTCGTCATCATCCCTCCATTCTGATTAACCTCTTTTCGCGACCAGAAATGCGCGGTTACACTTGATAACGCATAGATAATGCGTATAGTTCTCATTTGCATTGCATTTACACCATTCTAAGGCCCGACCACGGGTCATTTTTGCGCGCACATTTAAACGAGTTAATTATGAACAACACCACAATGCATAAAACGCTGCTGGCGCTTGCCATTGGCGCAGTGACCCATTCCGCTCTGGCGGCGGATGAGAAAAAAGAGGACACCCTCGTCGTCCAGGCTGCGGCGGAGAGTGATTTCACCCCCGGCGGTGACCAGCTGGTGCCCGCCTTCCTCGACGGGCAGGTGGCAAATGGCGGACGCATGGGGATGCTCGGTCAGCAGAACGCCATGGACGTGCCGTTCAACATCATCAGCTACACCTCGAAGCTGGTGGAAGATCAGCAGGCGAAAACCATTGCCGATGTCGTCCCCACCGACGCGGGCGTGCAGTATGTTCAGGGTTACGGCAACAGCGCTGAAACCTTCCGTATTCGTGGCCTGAAGTTCGACGGCGATGACATGACCTTTGGCGGCCTGTCCGGCGTGCTGCCGCGTCCGGTGGTGGATGCCCAGATGGTCGACCGCATTGAGATCTTCAAAGGGGCCAACTCGCTGATGAACGGTGCGGCAAGCTCCGGCGTGGGCGGGATGATCAACCTTGAGCCGAAACATGCGAGCGAGACGCCGCAGGCAAAAGTGGGCGTCGACTACACCTCGGATTCCCAGATTGGCACCACACTGGACGCGGGCCGTCGCTTCGGTGATAACGACCAGTTTGGCGCGCGCGTGAACCTCGTCCATCGGGAAGGGGAAACCGGCGTACCGAATGACCGCCGCCGCACCACGCTGCTTTCCACCGGCCTGGACTACAAAGGCGACCGCTTCCGCACCTCGCTTGACATGGGCTATCAGAAGAAAACCTTCCACGGCAGCCCTACCAGCGTCAATATTTCAGCGGTGGATTTCGTCCCTGAGCCGCCGAAAAATGACCGCAATTTCTCGCAGAAGTGGGCCTACAGCAATATCGAAAACGAATTCGGGATGTGGCGCAGCGAGTACGACATCACCGATGGCTGGACCGCCTATACCGGTCTGGGTGCGCAGCACGCGCACGAGGAAGGGATCTACAGCGCGCCGAAGCTGGTGGACAAGAGCGGCAAGGCCACGGTCAGCCGCCTCGACACCAACCGCATCAGCGACTCCGTCAGCGGGATGGCGGGCATTCGCGGTAACTTTGACACTGGTTTTGTCTCGCACAAGGTCAACGTCGGGTATTCAGCGATGACCAAAAACGAAAAAATCGCGTGGAAAATGTCGGCGGCGGCAGATAACCCGACCACCAACATCTATCACAACACCGGCGTTGATATGCCGGACAGCACTAACTTCAACGGCTTAGGCGGGAAATACAGCGATCCGCTGACCAGCGGGCGTACCCGAACCCAGGGCTGGCTGCTGAGCGATACGCTGGGCGTACTGGACGACAAGCTGCTGTTCACTGCCGGGGCGCGCCATCAGAAGGTGGTCATCCGCGGCTACAACAAAATCACCGGTGCGGAAAACGCGGCGGATGGTTTCGACGGCAGCCGCTGGATGCCCACCTACGGCGTGGTCTACAAGCCGTGGGAGGAAATTTCCCTCTACGCCAACCACACCGAAGCCCTCCAGCCGGGCAAAACTGCACCTAACACCGCCACCAACTACGGCCAGAGCACCGGTATCGTGCACTCTAAGCAGAACGAAGTGGGCGTGAAGGCGGACTTCGGCCGCGTGGGCGGATCGCTTGCGCTGTTCGAAATCAAAATGCCATCGGCAATCCTCGACGACAGCGGCCACTACGGCCTGGACGCCGAGCAGCGTAACCGTGGCGTTGAGCTGAATGTCTTCGGCGAGCCGATGCTGGGTATGCGTCTGAACGCCAGCGCCACCTGGCTGCAGGCCGAGTTGACCAAAACCAAAAACGGCGTCAATCAGGGTAACGATGCGATCGGTATTCCGAATTTCTACGCCGTGCTGGGCGCGGAGTACGACATCAAGCCCGTTGATGGTTTGACGGCGACCGCCCGCGTGAACCACTCCGGCACGCAGTACGCTGACCTGGCAAACACCAAAAAGCTGGACAGCTACACCACGCTGGATCTGGGCATGCGCTATCGCTTCGCGGTGAACCACAATGCAAACCAGATGACCGTGCGCGCGGGCATCGACAACGTGACCAACGAGAACTACTGGGCCAGCGTAGACGATTCCGGCACCTACATCACTCAGGGCGAACCGCGGACCTTTAAGGTCTCGGTTGGCTACGAGTTCTAAGCGTTCCACCTCGTTATCCGGGGCATGGATGCCCCATCCTTCCGTTATCGTGTTATAAAATTGTAACAAAAGCTTCTTACACTGGTCGCCACATTCTTACCTCTTGGCCAATGACAGGAAGCCGCTATGGGCAGACCCCTCAAATCCGTTTTCAAAAAAGAACATCGCGACGAGATCGCTAACCGCAGCGCAAACCCGGTTTTCTCCGAGGTTGCCGAGGTATTCCTTTCCCGCCGCCGTTTTTTGCAGATGGGCGCCGTTGCGGGGGCTGCCGTTTCATTCCCCTTTCTGATCAAACCCGAAAGCGCCATTGCCGCGGTATCGAAGCCTTCCACGCTGGCGAAAGCGGTGTCGCTTGGGTTTAGCAGCATCCCCGTTTCCACGGAAGATACGGTAAGGGTGCCGGAAGGCTATATTGCTCGCCCGTTTTATCGCTGGGGTGACCCGACGGGAATTAAAAACAACATGCCAGCCTTTAAGCCGGACGCCAGCAACACCACGGACGAGCAGGCGGTGCAGGCGGGCATGCACCACGACGGGATGGCGTGGTTTAGCCTGCCGCAGGGAGCGCAAAACCCGGAGCATGGGCTGCTGGCGCTGAACCATGAATACATCGACAACGGAATGCTGTTTACGGACGGCGCCGCGAACTGGAGCCTCGACAAAGTCCGCAAGGGCCAGAACGCGATGGGCGTGTCGGTGGTGGAAGTGAAAAAAACGGGCAGTGAGTGGCAGGTGGTTCGCCCGTCCTCTCTCGCCCGCCGTATAACCGTCAATACGCCGATGGAGCTTACCGGCCCGGCGCGGCATCAGCCTTTAGTGAAAACCGCCGCCGACCCGCAGGGGGAGCGCGTGCTGGGCACCATGCAAAACTGCGCTAACGGCCATACGCCGTGGGGCACCTATCTCACCTGCGAGGAGAACTGGTCGGATATTTTTGTCAAAAAAGCCGATCTTAACCCGCTGGAAAAACGCTACGGCATCAGCGACAGCGACGAGTCCTACCGCTGGAACGAAGTGGATGACCGGTTCAGCGTCGATAAAACCCCTAACGAACCTAACCGCTTTGGCTGGGTCGTGGAGATTGATCCCTACGACCCGACCTCCACGCCACGCAAACACACCGCTCTTGGCCGCTTCAAGCATGAGGGGGCGGCCGTCACGCTCGCCGCTGATAAGCGCGTGGTGGTGTATATGGGTGACGATCAGAAGTTTGAGTACATCTACAAATTTGTCTCGGACAACAAATACGATCCTGCGAACCGTGAAGCGAATATGCAGCTGCTGACGTCCGGCACGCTGTACGTCGCCAGGTTCAACGAGGAGGGGAGCGGCGACTGGCTGCCGCTGATTTTCGGGCAAAACGGCCTGGATAAAAGCAACGGATTTGAAAGCCAGGGCGACCTGCTGATTAAAACCCGCCTGGCGGCTGATGTGGTGGGGGCGACGAAAATGGATCGCCCCGAGTGGATAGCCGTCGATCCGCACGCCAGCGGCAGCGTCTACTGTACGCTTACCAACAACAGCGATCGCGGCAAGGAGGGCAAGGCGCCGGTCGATGCCGCCAACCCGCGCGCCAACAACGTATTTGGTCATATTATGCACTGGCACGAAGACGGGGCCGATCCTGCCGCCGCACGCTTTAAATGGGATATTCTGGTCATGGCCGGGCGTACCGACGGCGACGATCCTAAGGCCAAAGGTTCCATGCAGGGCACGGAATTCGGCAGCCCGGATGGCCTGTCGTTCGATCATCAGGGCGTCCTGTGGATCCAAACCGACGTCTCTTCCAGCACCATCAATAAGAAAGCGTACGAGGGGATGGGCAATAACCAGATGGTCGCCACCATTCCGGGCACCAATGAATACCGCCGTTTCCTGACCGGACCGCGCGGGTGTGAAATCACCGGCATTGCGTTTACGCCGGACAACCGAACACTGTTTATCAATATCCAGCATCCGGGTGAGGGCGGGGATGATATTACCGATCCGGCCAATCCGCGCGCCGTCTCCAACTGGCCAGACGCCAGCCCGAACGGGCGTCCGCGATCGTCAACGGTGGTGATCGTCAAAGCGGACGGTGGGATCATCGGGTCGTGACCGTTATCTGCCGGGTGCATACAGTGGCCCGGCGTTAAACTTGCTACCTCCAGCATGAAGTGTTAAAACGTGCCCCTTCTAAAAAAGAGACAGGGGTAGGGCGTGAAAGACGCGTCATCCGCTTCAGGCCATGGTAGCGCTGAAGCTTCGTCGGATCAGAATCCGACGCTGCAACGTGGTTTGCAAAATCGACATATTCAGTTAATTGCCCTTGGTGGCGCGATCGGTACCGGGCTGTTTCTCGGCATCGGCCCCGCCATTCAGATGGCGGGCCCTGCGGTTCTGCTGGGTTACGCTATCGCCGGGATTATCGCCTTCCTGATCATGCGCCAGCTTGGCGAGATGGTCGTTGAAGAGCCGGTTTCAGGCTCCTTCGCGCACTTTGCTTATAAATACTGGGGCCCGTTTGCAGGCTTCCTGTCCGGCTGGAACTACTGGGTCATGTTCGTGCTGGTCGGGATGGCAGAGCTGACCGCCGCGGGCATCTACATGCAGTACTGGCTGCCGGACGTGCCAACGTGGATCTGGGCAGCAGCCTTCTTCATCATTATCAACGCCGTTAACCTCGTCAACGTGCGCCTGTATGGCGAAACCGAGTTCTGGTTTGCGCTGATCAAGGTGCTGGCGATTATCGGCATGATCGGCTTTGGCCTGTGGCTGCTGTTCTCCGGTCACGGCGGCGAGCGGGCCACAATCGACAACCTGTGGCAGCACGGCGGCTTCCTGGCAACCGGCTGGAAAGGGCTGATCCTCTCGCTGGCGGTGATCATGTTCTCCTTCGGCGGGCTGGAGCTGATTGGCATTACCGCGGCTGAAGCGCGCGACCCGCAAAAAAGCATTCCGAAAGCGGTCAACCAGGTGGTGTACCGTATTCTCCTGTTCTATATCGGTTCGCTGGTGGTGTTGCTGGCGCTCTATCCGTGGGTGGAGGTGAAATCCGATAGCAGTCCGTTCGTGATGATTTTCCACGATCTGAACAGCAACGTGGTGGCCTCGGCGCTGAACTTCGTCATTCTCGTGGCGTCGCTGTCGGTCTATAACAGCGGGGTTTACTCCAACAGCCGCATGCTGTTTGGCCTCTCGGTGCAGGGCAACGCGCCGAAGTTCCTCACCCGCGTCAGCCGTCGCGGCGTGCCGGTCAACTCGCTGTTCCTTTCCGGCGCGATTACCTCTCTGGTGGTGCTGATCAACTACCTGTTGCCGAAACAGGCCTTTGGCCTGCTGATGGCGCTGGTGGTCGCGACGCTGCTGCTGAACTGGATCATGATCTGCCTGGCGCACCTGCGCTTCCGCGCGTCGATGCGCCGCAAGGGACGCGAGACGCAGTTTAAAGCGCTGCTCTACCCGGCGGGGAACTACATCTGCATCGCGTTCCTGGGGCTGATTCTGGTGCTGATGTGCACCATGGATGAGATGCGCCTGTCCGCGATGCTGCTGCCGGTGTGGGTGGTGTTCCTGTTTATTGCATTTAAGCTCTCGCGCAAAAAGTAGCGCGGTTTTCTCCCTCTCCCTGTGGGAGAGGGCCGGGGAGAGGGCACCAGACCGCACCAAACCAGACCGCACCTGCCTTCACGCCCGGTCAGGCGAAGCCGCCACCCGGCTTTGAACATGCAATATTAAATCTCAAACGCTATCCGTTTCCCATTCGGTAACGTCACATCAATGCTCATTTCACCGCCGAGCGCACTAACGTAGCGTTTGAGCGTTGAAAGCCGGGGATCGTTTCCCGGCTGTTCGATTTTCGCTACAGTGGGTTGTTTTACCCCCATTGCCTCGGCCAGTTCTGTCTGAGAAACCTTGAGCTCTTCCCGCAGTTGGTTCAGGGCCACAATTCTGCGCATCACGTCAACTTTAGCCGCAATACGCTCCTGACTTTCCGCGCTCTGTTGCGCCATGAGTTCTTTTAGCGTTGCCATATGGCCTCCTTATCCGCCAGATGTCTGCTGTACTCAACGTCAGCCAGCGTAATCATTTCTTTATAAAACCGTTTTTGATTGCAACCGGTTTTGTCCCCAGCACAGAGCACAGTAGCTTCCTCGCTGTTTTAATTTATAGCCTATTGGCTATAATGACAATCAAAACATCTCGTTTTGTCATCCAGCGATCTTTATCGTGACCCCCCTCCCAATTCCGTTTCGATCCACAGGATCTTTATTTTGTAATCGATTACTTTTTATTTGAACTGTTTTGTAATCGATTACTTTTTCTGGGTGAGGCTCATCATGGTGTCAACAACTGAAAGTAGTGGAAAGGCGATAGCGCAGCACCGGCTGCTGGTGCCTCGGCTGTCGCTGATGATGTTTCTGCAGTTTTTTATCTGGGGTAGCTGGTCGGTCACGCTCGGCCTGGTGATGACCCAGCACAACATGTCGCTGCTGATTGGCGATGCCTTCTCCGCCGGGCCAATTGCGTCTATTCTCTCGCCGTTCGTGCTCGGGATGCTGGTGGACCGCTTCTTCGCCTCGCAGAAGGTGATGGCGGTGATGCATCTGGCGGGCGCAGCGATCCTCTGGTTCGTGCCGGGCGCGCTGATTGCCGAGAACGGCGCACTGCTGATCGGCCTGCTATTTGGCTACACGCTCTGCTACATGCCGACGCTGGCGTTGACCAACAACATCGCGTTTCACAGCCTGGCGAACGTGGATAAAACCTTCCCGGTGGTGCGCGTGTTCGGCACCATCGGCTGGATCGTCGCGGGCATTTTCATCGGCGTGACCGGCGTGGCGTCCAGCGTGACCATCTTCCAGGTGGCGGCGGCCAGTTCCGTGCTGCTGGCGCTTTACAGCCTGACGCTGCCGCACACGCCAGCCCCGGCGAAAGGCCTGCCGGTTAAGGTGCGCGATCTCTTCTGTGCGGATGCCTTTGCGCTGCTCAAAACCCGTCACTTCTTCGTCTTCTCCGTCTGCGCGATGCTGATCTCCGTCCCGTTGGGCACCTACTACGCCTATACCGCCTCATACCTGGCGGATGCCGGGATTGCCGACGTCAGCACCGCCATGTCCTTCGGGCAGATGTCGGAAATCTCCTTCATGCTGGTGATCCCGCTGTTGTTCCGCCGCCTGGGCGTGAAAGTCATGCTGCTGATCGGCATGCTGGCGTGGTTCGTGCGTTACGCCATGTTCGCGCTGGGGGTGAGCGAGGAGGGGCGCTTCCTGCTCTATATCGGCATCCTGCTGCACGGCGTGTGCTATGACTTCTTCTTTGTGGTGGGCTTTATCTATACCGACCGCGTGGCGGGCGAGAAGGTAAAAGGCCAGGCGCAGAGCATGATCGTGATGTTCACCTACGGCATCGGCATGCTGCTCGGCTCGCAGATTTCCGGCGCGCTCTATAACCGTCTGGTGGCGGGGCAAACCGTGCCGCAGGCGTGGGTAACATTCTGGTGGATCCCGGCGGTGGCAGCCGCGGCGATCGCGCTGATTTTCCTTCTCACGTTCAAGTATGACGATGACAAGGCGTAACGTTCAGGAGGTGGTATGAGGACGATGAAAGGACCCGGCATTTTTCTGTCGCAGTTTATTGGCGGGGAAGCGCCGTTCAACTCGCTCGACGGGCTGGCCGGGTGGGCAGCCGGGAAGGGCTATAAAGCGGTGCAGATCCCCTGCAATCATCCGCACATTTTTGATGTCGAAAAAGCGGTCGAGAGCCAGATCTACTGCGATGACATTACCGGCAAGCTGGCAGCACACGGGCTGGTCATCAGCGAGCTGTCGACCCATCTGGAGGGGCAGCTTGTGGCGGTAAACCCGGTCTACAGCGACGCGTTTGACCACTTCGCGCCCGCCGCCGTGCGCGGCAACGATGCAGCGCGACGGGCGTGGGCGACGGAGAAGCTGAAGCAGGCGGCGGTTGCCTCGGCCAGGTTAGGCCTGAAAGCGCACGCGACCTTCTCAGGCTCGCTGGCATGGCCGTTTTTCTACCCGTGGCCGCCGCATAACGAGCAGCGTTTTCAGGATGCATTCGGGGAGCTGGCAGCCCGCTGGCGGCCGATTCTGGATGCGTTCGACGAGCAGGGCGTGGACGTTTGCTTTGAGCTGCATCCGGGGGAAGATCTGCACGACGGCGTGACCTTCGAGCGTTTTCTGGCGAGGGTAGATAACCATCCTCGCTGTAACATCCTTTTTGACCCAAGCCACATGCTGCTGCAGCAGATGGACTACCTGACCTTTATCGACATCTACCACTCGCGCATCAAGGCGTTTCACGTGAAGGATGCCGAGTTCCGCCCCAGCGGGCGCAGCGGCATCTACGGCGGCTACCAGCCGTGGATCAACCGCGCCGGACGCTTCCGCTCGCTCGGTGACGGGCAGATCGACTTTAAGGGCATTTTCAGCAAGCTGACCCAGTACGACTATGACGGCTGGGCGGTGCTGGAGTGGGAGTGCTGCCTGAAGGACGGCGAAACCGGCGCGAGGGAAGGCAGCGAGTTTATCCGCCGCCACATCATCCCGGTCTCCGGGCGCGCGTTTGACGACTTCGCGGCAGGAGGCAAGCATGATTAACGTCGGGATTATCGGCAGCGGGTTTATCGGCCCGGCGCATATCGAGGCGCTTAGACGCCTCGGTTTTGTGCAGGTGGTTGCCCTGTGCGACGGCACGCCTGCGCAGGCGCAGGAAAAGGCGCGAGCCTTGAATGTGCCGCATGCCTACGGCAGCGTTGAGGAACTGCTCGCGCACCCCGATCTGCACGTGGTGCATAACTGCACGCCGAACCACCTGCACGCGGAGATTAACCGCCAGATCCTGCGGGCGGGCAAGCACGTGTTTTCAGAAAAGCCGCTGTGCATGACCCCGGACGAGGCGCGCGAGCTGGTGGCGCTGGCGGAGCAGGCGGGCGTGGTGCACGGCGTGAGTTTTGTCTATCGCCAGTTTGCAATGGTGCGTCAGGCGGCGAGCATGATGCGCGCGGGCGATATCGGACGGCTGTTCGCCTCGCACGGCAGCTATATGCAGGACTGGATGCTGCTGGAAACCGACTATAACTGGCGGGTGGATGCCGCGCTCGGCGGCGCATCGCGCGCGGTGGCGGACATCGGCTCCCACTGGTGCGATACGGTGCAGTTTGTCACCGGCCGCCGCATCATCGAGGTGATGGCCGACCTCGCCATCGTCTGGCCGACGCGCAAGGCTAACGTGGCCGGAAATCAGACATTCGTGCATGACGAGCATGCACGCTATGAAGACAAACCGGTCACCACCGAAGACTTCGGCTCGGTGCTGTTCCGCTTCGACGACGGCAGCAAGGGCAGCTTCAGCGTCTCGCAGGTGAGCGCGGGGCGCAAAAATCGCCTGACGTTTGAGATCAACGGCAGCGAGCGGTCGGTGGCGTGGGATCAGGAGATCCCGCAGCGGCTGTGGGTCGGCCATCGCGCGCAGGCTAACCAGACGCTCACCGACGATCCAGGCCTGATGAACCCTGACGTGGCCGACAGCGCCCATTTCCCCGGCGGGCATATCGAAGGCTGGCCGGACGCCTTCAAAAACATGATGGCGCAGTTCTACCGCGCCGTGCAGGCGGGCGCGATGCCGGAAAACCCGCCGTTTGCAACTTTCTACGACGGCGCAAACGTGATGTATATCATTGATGCGATAGTGAAAAGCCATCAGCAGCAGCGCTGGGTGCGCGTGGCGTATTGACGCGTTGCCCGGTTCGCCGGGCAACCGTTTTATGGTAGCCTGCACAAAACGCTAACCGCAGGATGTGTCGTCGCTATGTCAATTCAGAAAATCGCTCAGCTCGCCGGGGCCTCCGTGGCGACGGTCTCCCGCGTGCTCAACAACAGCGACACCGTGAAGGCGAAAAACCGCGAGCGCGTTCTGCAGGCGATCCAGGAGAGCAACTACCAGCCGAACCTGCTGGCGCGCCAGCTGCGCACCGCCCGCAGCTATATGATCCTGGTGATGGTCTCCAACATCGCCAACCCGTTCTGCGCCGAGGTGGTGAAGGGCATTGAAGAAGAGGCGGAGAAAAACGGCTACCGCATTCTGCTGTGCAACTCCGGCTCGGATATCGAACGATCCCGCTCGGGTTTAAGCCTGCTCTCCGGCAAAATTGTCGACGGCATTATCACCATGGACGCCTTCTCGAAGCTACCGGAACTGGCCGCGCTGATTGGTGCCGCGCCGTGGGTGCAGTGCGCAGAATACGCCGATGCGGGCGCGGTCTCCTGCGTGGGGATTAACGACGTCGATGCCTCCCAGCATGCCGTCAGCCAGCTGGCCGAGAGCGGCCGTACGCGTATCGCGATGATCAACCACGACCTCAGCTATAAATATGCCCGCCTGCGCGAGCGCGGCTACAAGAGCGTGATCCACCTGACGGATCTGGACTATCAGGCGGTGGAATACGCCAACGATCTCAGCTCGCGCGCCGGGATGGCGGCGATGGAAAATCTGCTGAAAGAGAACCCGCCGGACGCGGTGTTTGCGGTATCGGACACCCTGGCCGCAGGCGCGCTGCGCGCCATTCAGCAGGCGGGGCTGCGGGTGCCGGAGGATATTGCGGTCGTGGGGTTTGACGGCACGGAGCTGGCGGACATGATTTCGCTCACCACCATCGAGCAGCCGTCGCGGGATATCGGGCGCAAGGCGGTCGATCTGTTACTGAACAAAATCGACAACCCGGATGCGCCCACGGAAAGGGTGATGATGGACTGGCGCTTTATTTCCCGCGCCAGTACCTGATTATTTTGCGATAACGCCCGCCAGGGAGCGAATATCGTTCCCGGTTGGCGACTGGTGAATACGCAGACCAAATTCATCCACCACCGCAAAAATATGGTCGAAGATGTCGGCCTGAATTTCCTCATATTCTGCCCAGATCACCGTGTTGGTGAAGGCGTATATTTCAATCGGCAGGCCGTTGGCATCCGGCGCGAGCTGGCGCACCATTAGCGTCATATCTTTGCGAATGCGCGGGTGGTTGCGCAGATATTCATTCAGGTAGGCGCGGAAGGTGCCGATATTGGTCATCTTGCGCAGGTTTAATATCGATTCCCCTTCACCGTTCTGCTGATTCCAAAGGTTAATCTCCTCATGACGCGCGGCCAGATAAGGCTTCAGCAGCTTTGCCTGAATCAGCTTCTGCTGCTCCTGCTCGTCGAGAAAATGAATGCTGGTGGTATCGATATTCAGGCTGCGCTTAATGCGTCGACCGCCGGACGCCGACATGCCGCTCCAGTTGATAAAGGCGTCGGAGACCAGCGCCCACGTCGGAATGGTGGTGATGGTGTTATCAAAATTGCGCACTTTTACGGTGGTCAGGCCGATGTCCGTCACCGTGCCGTTGGCACCGTATTTCGGCATTTCCAGCCAGTCGCCGAGCTTCAGCATGTCGTTGGCGGAGAGCTGAATGCCCGCCACCAGCCCGAGTATCGGGTCTTTAAACACCAGCATCAGAACGGCGGCCATGGCACCCAGACCGCTGATCAGAATCGCCGGGGACTGGCCGATCAGCAGGGAGATAATCAAAATCCCCACCAGGATGGCGCTCACCAGCTTGATGCCCTGGAAAATCCCTTTCAGCGGCAGCTGCGACGCGGTGGCCATTTTCTGGGACAGATTGAAAATCACGTCCAGCAGCGAGAAGAAAGAGAGCAGGGCATACACCATCACCCACAGCTTCGCGCAGGTGGTGAGCATTTCCGCCGCTTCGCTGCCTTTTTGCAGCCACAGTACCGCCTGAACGTTGACGATTATCCCCTGTAGGGTAAAGGCCAGACGGTGAAATAACTTATTCTGGGTAATGATCTGCAGCCACAAATGGCTGCTGGCCTGCGCGCGTTTTTCGAAAGCGCGGAGCACCAGCTTGTGCAGAATAAAATGAACCACGATGGCGGTAAGAAAAATAATACCAAAGATAATCACTAACGAGGTGGTGTGATTAATTTCAATCCCTAACTCTTCAACCTGAGCTATTAATTCCTGCATAACGTCTCCTGTATTGATGCAGCCCCATAATGGCGGCTGCGGATCTATTATGCAAATTCACAGGCTTATTTGGCGGCCTGACAGACCTTCACCACGGGTAAACAGAGGCGATGACGCATGCGCAGCGTCGCCAGCGCCAGCACCACCATCATCACCGTTTCCACCGTCAGGAAGACGTTAACTGCCTGAGTGTAGTCCCCGTGATGGTTTTGCAGCGCATGCAGCAAGATTGCGCCAAAAATGGCCGGACCCAGCCCCAGCGCGGCCTGCTGCAGCGTACTGAGAATGGCGCTCGCGGCACCTGCGTCATCGGGCTGAATATCGCGCATCCCGATGCGATAGAAGCTGTTCACGATCAGCGCCTGCCCGTAGCCGACCAGCCCGGTCGCAGGTGCCCGCGTCAGGGCGGTGTTATCCATTCCCCACACCCGGAACGTAACAATCAGCGCCAGCAGACCAGTAATCTGGATCGCCAGACCTGTCAGCAGAATGGTGCTGGTGCTGTAGCGGGCGATCAGCCGAGGGGCAAACCACGCCGAGATAAAGTAGGTCACGCCCAGCGCGATAAAACTGTTCCCGGACTGCCACGGCGCCATGCCAAGGCCGGTCTGCATGGTCAGTGCCATGCAGAACATAAACCCGGACCAAACGCTGAAAAAGAGCATCGCGATCAGCACGCCAAAACGGATGCTGCTGAGCTGCATCAGACGCGGCGGGATCAGCGGGTGCGCATCCTCACGCTCTTTTTTACGCGCGTTCAGCACCATTAAATAGGCCAGTGGAATAATGGCCAGCAGCGCAGCATTCAGCGGCCACGACCAGTGCCACTGCGGGCCGAGCGCCATCGGGAACAGGAGGCAGCAGAGGATCATCGCCAGCAGCACGGTGCCGGTCCAGTCAATGCGTGACGGGGTATCGCGACGGGTTTCCGGCACGTAGCGGCGGCTCAGTGCCAGCACCACCAGACAAATCGGCACGTTGATGAAGAAAGCGTTCCGCCAGCCCAGCCCGGCGATATCCGCCGACACCAGCCAGCCGCCGCCCATCTGGCCGACGATAAACGCAATTCCGCCGATGCCGCCGAACAGGCTAATCGCTTTCGCGTGGGCGGTGCCTTTTAGCGTGACGTGCAGCGTCGCAAGAATTTGCGGCATGATCAGCGCCGCGCCTGCGCCCTGAACGATGCGCGCGGCCAGCAGCTGTTCGATGCTTCCCGCCATGCCGCACAGCAGCGAGGCCAGGCCAAAGCTCGCCACGCCCCACATAAACAGGCGACGGCGGCCAACGTTATCCCCCAGCTTGCTGCCGAGTGCCAGGCAGACGGCGAAGGCCACGCCGTAGAGCGCGACGATCAGCTCCAGTTCTGTAGCGGTGGCGTGCAGTGAGTGGGTGATGGAGTCCAGCGCGACGTTGGTGATTGAGGTATCAATCAGCGGCAGCATCTGGCCGGTTAACAGCAATATCAGGCCTGCGCGGCCCGGTGAAACAACTGACGTATTCATGGGATCTCCATTGCGTCATTCATCAGATGGTCGTAGCATCAACCATCTAATAAACGGGTACCAGTTCTTGCTTATACTGGTACTGGCACTACCATGCAGGGGGATTTATGGCCTTGATGTCTGAACCCGTCGTCTCACTTCAGGATGACACCCGAAAACAGCTGGGTACTTTTTTACGCGCACGACGCGAAAGCCTCGATCCGCAGCGTCTCGGCTTGCCGCGCAGCGGTCGCCGTCGCACGCCGGGTCTGCGCCGTGAAGAGGTGGCGATGCTGGCAGACGTGGGCGTGACCTGGTACACCTGGCTTGAGCAGGGCAGGGACGTCAACCCGTCGAGCGCGGTGATGGCGGCCGTGGCGAAAGCCTTGCAATGCACCCCAACCGAGGCCCGACACCTGTTTGTTTTAGCCGGTTTGCCGCCGGGTGAAGCCCCGCAGGCGGTATGCTGCGAGGGCATCAGCGAAGGCACGCGCCGCCTGCTTGATACCCTGCTGCCAAAACCTGCCAGCATACAGAAACCCAATTTCGATATCGTGGCGTGGAACGACAGTTTTGGTCATCTGATGGGCGTCGATTTTAATGAAATCCCGCCGGAAGACCGCAACTGTATTTACCTGTTCCTCACCCACCCGGCGTGGCGCGCGCGGCTCGGCAGACGCGATGACGTGCTGCCGATATTTGTCTCCTATTTCCGCGCGGCGATGGCCGAACACCGGGGCGACCCGCTGTGGGAGGCGAAGCTGGCACGCTTCTTTGCGGTGTCTGAAGAGTTCAAAACCCTGTGGCACCAGCGCAACGACGTGCGCGGCGTGGAGAACCAGCTCAAGCTGTTTACCCATCCCGAGCTGGGAGATTTCACGCTGCAGCAGATGTACTGGTACTCCGCGCCGCGAAACGGCTCGCGGCTGCTGGTCTATTTACCGGTGGATGAGGCGGGGGAGCGGGCGATGGCGTGGCTGGCGGAGCAGGGGAAATAAGTTTTTTGCGAGGGGCTTTCAGGGAATCACTGCCGATTCTGCTAAGTCGATGAGACAGGTATAAGGTGAGGTTTACATTAAACCAACCGACTGAATCGACATCATTTCGATGAGATGTTAAGTCGTTTATACTCACGGAATGAGAAATCACCTATGTTGCCACTGATGATTGATTCCGCAGATTTCAGCCAAAAGCTCGGCCTTATCTCCCGAAACGTTGAACATACTGAAGCGTTTCTTGCGCGAGGCACGGTGGATTTCCATCTGCCGGGTTTTCTGCTGCCTGTCGGATATCGGCTCTTAAAATCACGTTTTTGCGATGAATACCGTCTCGTGACCACCGACGACGGCAAACCTTATACGGCCTATGCCGTTAAGCTGACGTTTCATAAAGAAATTACCTTTCCCCACGGTGCCGCCACGCAGGTGATGGTCTGGCGTACGCCACGCGCCGTACACCAGCGCGTGATAAGCGGATTACCGCAACTCTTTTTTCAATGGCTGTTAAGTGAATATGACATCGTTGTTTCGGACAGCGAGCAAACGGGAGACGGACAGCGGTTCTGGCTGCGGATGATCGACTGGGCGTTTACCATGAACTATCGCATAAGCGTGGCAGATGGTACGGTGGGAGAAGCGTGGACGTTAACGCCCGTAAACTCTTACGCTGAGCTGGAAGAGCGTTGGATTGCGTTTGCCTGGGGCAACGATCGCGATGTCCATCCGCATCGCAGGCTGGTCATCAGTAAAACGTAACGGGCCACGCGCGGCGGCCCATTTGGATCAGCACTCGGTCACAATCGTGCTCAGCGGCAGGCGGGACTTCGGCAGTGTGGCGTTGAAATCTTCCACGCTGTGATGCCCAACCGGCACCACCACCAGGCTGGTGTAGCCTTTTTCTTTCAGACCAAACTCTTCGTCGAGGATCGCCGCGTCAAAGCCTTCAATCGGCACCGCGTCCAGACCCAACGCGCCCACGCCCAGCAGGAAGTTGCCGACGTTCAGGTAAACCTGTTTCGCCATCCACTGGTCGTCATCTTTCAGATCCACGCGGTGCATGTCGGCGAAGTAGTGGCGGCCTTTATTGTTGGCGGCTTTGGCTTCCGGCGTGTTGAAACGGCCATCGGCCTCTTCCTGATCGACAACGCGCTCAAGCCAGGCATCGTCCATCGCGGTTTTCGCGCAGAACACCACCACGTGAGAAGCATCCAGCATTTTGCGTTCGTTGAACACATAGGTGCCCGCAGCGGATTTCGCCACGCGCGCTTTACCTTCCTCGGTGCTGGCAACAATAAAGTGCCACGGCTGGGAGTTGGTGCTGGACGGGCTGTACTGCAGCAGGGTTTTGATCTTTTCCGCTTCTTCAGCGGTCAGTTTTTTGCCTGGGTCGAACGCCTTGGTAGAGTGGCGTTTCAGGGCGACAGAAATGATATCCATAACAACTCCTGGTGATGAAATTCGCCCGCTCGCGGGCGCGAAAGGAAAGCAGAGTACCGCGCGAAGCGGGAAAAGATAAGGGCGATTCGAGCGCTTAATCTGTTCGGCTCAGCCGAACAATCAGGCCGGGCGTATCCATTTCTGATCTTTTTTCGGCAGCTTATCGACCACCAGATTCCACGAGTCGTTGATGAAATCAGCGACCACCTCAGGCGTGATGTCATCGGTGCCGTAGAGTGAGATCCAGTGCTTTTTATTCAGGTGATAGCCAGGTTCAACGCCGCGATAAATCTGCTGATTCAACAGCGATTTTTCCGGATCGGATTTCAGGCTGACGTGAGGGCGTCCGCGTACAACCGCCATCAGCATAAAAATCTTCCCACCTACTTTAAACACGTCGTACTCGGGGCCGAACGGCCAGCAGTGTTCGGTGAAAGGCATCTCCAGCGCCACGCGTTTCGCGTGCTCCTGCAAGGACTTACCGTCCATCGCTATCCTCCTGAGCCAGCCCGCGCCACATGGCCTCAAAACCGAGCGCTTTAAAATCGACGGCGCGGGACGGATCGCGGGTGGCAAATTCCATTGTGGTTTCGGCCAGCGATAAGAAAATCGCATCGCCAAAGGTTTTAAATTCGTCGGACATAAACACCTGGCGCACCGAGCGGCGGCACAGCTCGTGCAGCTCCGGGAACATATCTTTCACGGCCTGCTCCGTCTCGGCGTTGATCTTCTCACTGACGCCAAGCTGTCGAATGGCAGCGTGTGCGAGAGGGTTTTTGATCCCCCAGTCGACATAGCTGTTCCAGATGTTACGCGTGTGCTCTTTTGGGCTGGTGAGTGAGCGATCCAGATTAGAGAGCATCGCCTGGCAGAGATCCTGCTTCAGGTGGAGGTAAAGGGCATTCAGCAGATCGTCTTTGGTAGCAAAGTAGCGAAACAGGGTGCCTTCGGCGACGCCCGCGTTACGGGCAATGAGCGCCGTTGAGGCGGCAATTCCCGACTGCGCAAACGCAGCGGTTGCTGCTTCCAGTAAGGCCTGTTTTTTATCTTCACTCTTCGGACGTGCCACTCAATTCTCCCCTTTGTCAAATGTAAAAAAACGTATTGAAGCATGCGGTTCATACCGCTGCAACGCGGAATGTCAAAGATCGAAAACGTCTTGACGATATATTCATCATATCTAATAATGAGTGCTTACTCACTCATAATCAAGCTTAACCCGCGTAAACCATCGGATGGGGCGCGTATTCGGGTCAGGAAATGAAAAAGCCTCTATTCATCTGCGTGGTGTTTGTCATGATTGTTGCTTCAGCTGCGAGTTTACCTTTTGTTCTGAACGCCGGATTCGGCCAGCCACCGCAGGGTGAGCAGCTCTCCGAAGTGGAAGCCTCTCCGCAGTATCGCGAGGGGAAATTCCACAATACGCTGCCGACGCCGGGTTATAACGGCGACAAAAACATGCTGGTCGCGACGTGGGAATTTCTGACCAAAAAAACCGAAAACGCACGACCGGCGCAGCCGCTGCCGCTGGTAAAAACCGATCTTGCGAGCCTGCCGCTGGAGCAGGACACCCTGGTGTGGCTCGGTCACTCCTCGTGGTACCTGCAGCTCGCGGGTAAACGCATTCTGATTGACCCGGTGCTCAGCAACTACGCCGCGCCATTCTCGTTCCTCAATAAGGCCTTTGCCGGTGAGTATCCGTGGCGCGCTGAAAGCATGCCGGAGATCGACCTGCTGATTATCTCGCACGATCACTACGATCATCTGGATTACGCCACCATCAGGGCGCTACTGCCAAAGGTGAAGCGTGTGGTGACGCCGCTGGGTGTGGGCTCCCACCTGCGCTACTGGGGAATGAAGCCTGAGATTATTGACGAGCGCGACTGGAACCAGTCGGTGCGCATCAGCGATGAATTGACGGTGCATGTTCTTCCGGCGCGTCACTTCTCCGGGCGCGGCATCAAGCGCGACCAGACCTTGTGGGGCAGCTTTATGTTCGTCACGCCAGAGCAGAAGGTTTATTACAGCGGGGATTCCGGCTACGGCCCGCACTTTAAGGCCATCGGCGAGCAGTTTGGCGAGGTGGATTTAGCCATTATGGAAAACGGCCAGTACGACCAGGACTGGAAGTACATCCACATGCTGCCGGACGAAACGGCGCAGGCCTCGGCGGATCTCAACGCCAAAGCGGTGGTGCCGGGGCACAACGGGCGCTTCGTGCTGGCGAAACACACGTGGAACGATCCGCTGATCCAGCTGGCGCGCGCCAGCAAGGACAAAAATTATCGGCTGCTGACGCCGGAACTGGGTGAGCCCGTGCGGGTGAGTGATACCACTCAGGCATTTCGCGAGTGGTGGGAATAATGTTTAAGCGAGAAGCAGAGGGGGACAGCTGTATGACCATTTCCGCTCAAGTCATCGACACTATCGTCGAATGGATCGACGACAATCTGCACCAGCCGTTACGTATCGAAGAGATCGCCCGCCACGCGGGATATTCGAAGTGGCACCTGCAGCGGCTGTTTATGCAGTACAAAGGGGAGAGCCTCGGGCGCTATATTCGCGAGCGCAAGCTGCTGCTGGCGGCGCGCGACCTGCGTGAATCCGACGCTCGCGTGTACGATATCTGCCTGCGCTACGGGTTTGACTCGCAGCAGACGTTTACCCGCATATTTACCCGCACCTTCAACCAGCCGCCGGGTGCGTACCGTAAAGAGAACCATAGCCAGACACATTAACTTGTCGCATGTAGGCCGGGTAAGGCGTAGCCGCCACCCGGCTTTTGTGTGGGCCCGGTGCCCGTAATTGCCCGGTGGCGCTACGCTTACCGGGCCTACAAATCACTCACCACCGATAATTCACCGTCGCCGTCACCGTTCGGCCAATCCCGTAGAAGCACGCCGTATCGCTTGCGCACGACGCAACATATTTCGTGTCCGCCACGTTATTGACGTTGAACTGCACGCTCGCTCCTTTCAGGCTGTGGTTCATCTCGCCCAGATCGTAGCTCAGCATCGCGTCATACAGATCCACCGAGGGCACCTTGAAGGTATTCTTCGCATCACCGTAGCTGGTACCGATGTAGCGCATCCCCACGCCAGCGGTCAGGCTCTTCAGCGCGCCGCCCGGAACGGTATAGCTGGCAAACGCCGATGCCATATGCGCCGGAATGCGCGCCGGCGTTTTGCCTTCTGTTCCCGCCACCGTCGTGCTTTTTGTTTTCGCATCGGTGTAGGTGTATGAGCCAATCAGGTTGATGTTGTCCATCAGCGTGGAGTGGATTTCCGCCTCAACGCCTTTCGAACGCACTTTGCCCGCGTTCTCAAACCAGCCTTCGGCGCTGTTGTAGGTCGCCACGTTGTCCTGGGTTAAATCGTACAGCGCGAGGGTCATCAGCGTACTGTCGACCGGCTGATACTTCAGGCCAATCTCGGTCTGCTCCCCGGTGGTTGGCTTGAAGGGGGCAACGCCAGGCGCGCGGTTGGTTTGCAGGTTCGGTTCAAACGAGGTGCTGTAGCTGACGTACGGCGACAGGCCAGAATCGAACGCGTACAGCAGGCCGGTTCGCCAGGTGAACTTGCTGTCATTCTGCTGGGTTAAGCTGCCGTCGGTGAAGTCGTGAGTTCGCACTTCGCTCCAGTCGTAGCGCCCGGAGACCAGCCATTCCCAGCTGTTCCAGCTCATTTGATCCTGCAAATACAGCCCCATCTGGTCGAGATTTTGCTGCTCGTCGGTGGCCGTTTTGAAGGTGCTTTCATCCACGTTCACGCCGTACACCGGGTTCGTCCAGTCGAGGTCCTACTGTGAACCGCTCCCGCGTTCCAGCAGCTGTTTATCTTTGCTGGTCTTGTAGTCGAACCCGCCGAGCAGGGTGTGGCTGACGCTGCCGGTCTCCATCAGATACTCAAGCTGGTTATCCAGGCCAAATTCGTTGGTGGTGCGCTCTTCATGCTGCGCGCGTCGCGTCAATACCGTGCTGTTGGCCGCGCTGCTGGCGTAAACGAGGTAACGGTATTTTTGTTTGATGCTGGCGTAACGCGCGTTCTGGCGGAAGGTGAGGTCGTCGGCGAACTGATGTTCCAGCTCGTAGCCGATCGTCGTCTGCTCACGCCAGGACTGGTTGTAATTCGGATCGCTGACGTTAAACTCGCGCGGGATGTATTTCCCGTCGACGCTTTTGACCGTGCCGTAGGCGGGCAGGAAGTTGCGGTAGCCCGCATCCGGATCCTTCTGGTAGCTGGTCAGCAGCGTAAAGCGGGTCTGATCGTTCGGGTACCAGGTGATAGCAGGCGCGATCGCCATCCGCGTCTCTTTATAATCATCCACCTGATTATGCTGGGTACGGGCGATACCGTTGACGCGATACAGCACGCGGCCGTCGTCGCTCAGCTTGCCGCCGAAATCAAACGCGCCTTCTGCCAGATCGTTATTGCCGGTGCGGAACTGCACGTTATGGATGGATTCCGCGGTTGGCCGTTTGCTGGTCATGCTGATTAACCCGCCAGGGTTGACCTGACCAAACAGCACCGACGCCGGGCCACGCACCAGCTCCACGCGCTCCAGTACCCACGGGTCAATCGTACCCGTCTGGGACGAGGCTGTTGCGCCGAAGCTCAGGCCGTCGAGGAATTTCGGCACATAGCTAAAGCCGCGCACGAACACCTCGTCGTTACGGTTCGACGAGCCGCGGTACTCGGTAAACACGCCCGCCGAGTAGCGCAGCGCCTGCGATACGGACGTCACGTCCTGCATGTTCATCTGATCGCGGGTGATCACCGATACCGACTGCGGCGTTTTCACGATCTCCGCGCGGGTCTTGGTCGCGGAGAGCGTTTGGGTTGCCACAATCCCTTTTACCGGGGCGGTGGGTTCTTCACTCACGCCCTGCGTCACCGTTATGGTTTCTTCTCTATTTTCAGCCTGAGCCGCCACGCTGGTCGTCGCCAGACTCAGCAGACACAGTTGCATTATCTTATTATTCTTAAACATTTTTTCTACTCATCCTTGGTTGCTATCGCCATAGAAACACCGTTAAAACGCGTTAGATGATATTGCAAATTATTACCATTTGCATTAGCGTTGATAACAAATTTCGTCAGGGAACAAGCGGTAATGAAGAGGGTATGGAGCGGATTATTACTCGGGATAGGTGTGCTGCCTGCGGTGGCGGCAACCTGCGAACACTCTTCCCGGCAGGGAGACGTCCAGGGGAAGTTTGATGCCAGCGGTGAAGTCTGTTTTATGCTGCCAGAGCTTGCTGAAAATTATGTCTCCGCCACGCTGCATGGCGTAACGGATGCCCGCCTGCTGGACGGGCAAAACCGCCGGATTCGTACGTTGGTTGAAAACGGGCCCGCCGATGGCGAACACACGCTGCTTTTTGCCCTGCCGGAAAAGCAGAGCATCTCGCTGGTCCTGCACGGCGAAGCGGGTAAACCCTGGCGTTTTCAGTGGTGGATGAAAGAGACATCTGCGCTACCGCGCGTACAGATGCTTGCACCTGAAAGCCCAACGCTTCAGGCGCTGGCAAAAGAGATTGCTGCCGGAGGGAGTACCGACGCGTTCTGGCAGACGCAGATTCGGCAGGGAACGCCGATGGTGGAGCCGGTAGACGCAGAACATAAGCGCGTCACCTTCCTGTGGCGCGGCGCGCGGGATAACGTCTTTATTCTCGGCTCACCGGCGGGGGATCACGACCCGCTGTTCCGCCTGGGCAACAGCGACGTCTGGTTCCGCAGCTATGTAGTGCCCGCCGACACGGTGATGCAGTACAAGCTCGCGCCCGATGTGCCGGTCGTCGAGGGTTCCTCACGCGATCAACGTCGCGCGATCCTGGTGAGCGCCCAAGCCGATCCGCTCAACCCGAATACCTTTGGTGAACAAAAGACGGATCGCTGGAACCGCTATTCGCTGCTCGATCTCAGCCCGGCACGCTATTGCTCCGTGCAGGCCACGGCCCAGCCGCTGGTCCACGGGTCACTAAACCGCCAGAGCATCACGAGCAATATCCTCGGTAATTCCCGCCAGGTGATGATCTATAAACCGCGCGGTGCACAGCCTGCACGCTGGACGCTCATCCTCTTCGACGGGCAGATTTATCAGGACGAGTACCATTTCGCTAACGTGCTGGACGGTCTGATCGCCCGCCATCATCTTCCGCCGATTAACGTGGCGTTTATCGACAGCCTCGATCACGCCCGACGCGGCAACGAGCTGCCGCCGAACCCGGATTTCGCCGACTTTATGGCGCATGAACTGCTGCCGTGGCTGCGCGGGCAGGGCATCGCGATGCAGCGGCAGAAAACGGTGCTGGCGGGGTCGAGCTACGGGGGAATCGCGTCGTCATGGGTAGCGCTGCGCTATCCGCGCCTGTTTGGTAACGTGCTGAGTCTTTCAGGTTCGTACTGGTGGGCACCGAAAGGGGAGGCTCCCGGCTGGCTGACGCGGCAATATCAGCAGTCGCCACCGTATCCGGTGCGCTTCTGGCTGCAGGCCGGAAAGTTTGAAACCACGGGGCCGGGCGGGGGCATTTATCGCACTACGCAGGATTTCGAACAGGCGTTGAGGGAGAAAGGGTATCGCGTCAGCTTCCATCCCTCATCCAGCGGTCACGACTACGCGGCCTGGTGTGAAGCGCTGATCCACGGCATGCGTGACTTCACCGGCTTACGACGCCAGTGAAAACCAGCGGCGCCAGACGAAACGCAGGATAAAGAATTCGATGGCGCCGAGGGCTAAAAACCACAGGCAGAACAGAATGGTGTAGAGCTGGTTCAGATCGACCATATGGAAGGTCGTCATCAGCTTCTGCGCCAGCACCAGACCCAGTGACGGCGCGGGTAACAGCAGGCAAGAGATCAGGGCCAGCAATAAAATGCCCCCCGCCGTAAGCAGCGATTCTAACGGGTGTTTCATCGTAATGTTAATCGTCAGTTAAAAATGTCATTGTCCGGCATTCTGTAACGTAAAGCAATATCAGCCCCGCTGGCCATTTTGAATAAAACAAAGACATTATTACTGCGAATAAATAACAATATACGACCCGGTGTTCATATTAATATCGCGTTATGTAAATAAATGTCCGTATCAGGAAAATAATTTTACAAATGTATAGGTGCTATAACCAATTAACGTGGCAATAACAATGGCTGCGACAATGTATAACGCCAGGCGTCGTCCGCGATAAATACCAAACATGGTTCCCCCTCGTTTAGTGTTGGTTTAGAAATATTTTGTAAAAATCAGGTCATCGAAATAGTTTTAATCAGTTTTGAATAACCGAGAAGTCATTATATTGCGGTAGATCAATTTTACCCGCAAGACTTAAAAATGAATTTATTTAAGCCAGAAAGGAATTCAGGCTTCTGTTCACCGGATATTGAAGGAAAAATACGATGACCGAAAAAAAATTGTCCCCAAACATGCCGCCTTCCGGCGGGCTGGCATACCAGCAGACCGCAGAGCAGGTGCTTACGTACCTGCAGAGCCAGGCCAGCGGTCTGGATCGTGCAGAGGCGCAGGCGCGTTTGCAAAAATCAGGTCCGAACGCGCTGCCGAAGAAAAAAGGTAAACCCGCCTGGCTGCGTTTTTTGGCCCATTTTAATGATGTGCTGATTTATGTCCTGCTGGCCGCCGCCGTATTAACGGCAGTAATGGGCCACTGGGTTGATACGCTGGTTATTCTGGGCGTCGCGGTAATCAATGCCTTAATTGGCCATATTCAGGAAAGCAACGCGGAAAAATCCCTGAAGAGTATTCGCAATATGCTCTCCAGCGAGGCGCGCGTTATTCGTAACGGCAGCCACGAAACGATACCCACAACTGAAATAGTTCCGGGCGATATTATTGTATTACGCGCGGGGGATCGTATTCCGGCGGATATGCGTCTAATCGAAGCGCATAATTTACGCGTGGAAGAGGCGATTCTGACCGGTGAATCCACCGTGGTGGATAAGCACACGAATCCGCTGAGCGGCGCACTGCCGCTGGGCGACCGCACCAATATGGTCTTCTCCGGGACGACCGTAAGCGCGGGCGGCGGCGTCGGCCTGGTCACCGCGACCGGCAAGGATACCGAACTCGGCCACATCAACCAGATGATGGCGGGCATTGAAAAACACCGCACGCCGCTGCTGGTGCAGATGGACAAGCTGGGTAAAGCGATCTTCGCCATTATCCTGGCGATGATGGCCGCGCTGTTTGTCTTCAGCCTGGTGTTCCGCGAAATTCCAATGGGCGAGCTGCTGCTCTCCCTGATTAGCCTGGCGGTGGCCTCCGTGCCGGAAGGTCTGCCAGCGATTATCTCCATCATCCTCTCGCTGGGCGTGCAGGCGATGGCGCGCAAGCGGGCCATTATCCGCAAGCTGCCGACGGTCGAAACCCTGGGCGCGATGACCGTGGTTTGCTCGGATAAAACCGGCACTCTGACCATGAACGAAATGACGGTCAAAGCCATCATCACCGCCGACGCCTGCTACCGCGTGGACGGCAACAGCTACGAGCCGGTGGGCAACATCTACCTGGAAGGCAGCAACGAGCCGGTCCACATCCAGCCGGGCACCGTGCTGGAGCAGTACCTGCGCACCATCGACCTGTGTAACGACAGCCAGATGATTCAGGACGAGCGCGGCCTGTGGGGCATTACCGGTGGGCCGACCGAGGGCGCGCTGAAGGTGCTGGCGGCGAAGGCCAGCCTTGAGCCGGTCATGACCACGCTGGTTAACAAGATCCCGTTCGACTCGCAGTACAAGTACATGAGCACCCACTACCAGATTGGCGGTGAGGAGCAGATCCTGATCACCGGTGCGCCGGACGTGATTTTCGCCCTATGCGCCGAGCAGCAGACCCGTAACGGTGCGGAAGCCTTCAACCGCGCGTACTGGGAAACCGAGATGGAGCGCTATGCGCGTCAGGGGCTGCGCATGGTTGCCGCGGCGTTTAAGCCAGCGAACGGCGAGCAGGAGCTGACGCACGACGACCTGAGCCACGGCCTGATCTTCCTCGGCATCGCCGGGATGATGGATCCGCCGCGTCCGGAAGCGATTGACGCGATCGGCGCCTGCCAGCAGGCGGGGATCCGCGTGAAGATGATCACCGGGGATCACCCGCAGACGGCGATGAGCATCGGCCAGATGCTGGGGATCACCAACAGCGAGCAGGCGGTGACCGGCTACGAGCTGGAGAAAATGGATGACGCCGAGCTGGCGGATGCGGCGGTGAAGTATGACATCTTCGCCCGCACCAGCCCGGAGCATAAGCTGCGCCTGGTGAAAGCGCTGCAGGATAAAGGTGAAATCGTCGGCATGACCGGTGACGGCGTGAACGATGCCCCGGCGCTGCGTCAGGCGGACGTGGGCATCGCGATGGGCATCAAAGGCACGGAAGTGACCAAAGAGGCGGCGGACATGGTCCTGACGGACGATAACTTCGCGACCATCGCCAGCGCGGTGAAAGAGGGGCGTCGCGTTTACGACAACCTGAAGAAGACCATCCTCTTTATCATGCCGACCAACCTCGCGCAGGGGCTGCTGATTGTGATTGCGCTGCTGGCGGGGAATATCATTCCGCTGACGCCGGTGCTGATTCTGTGGATGAACATGGCGACCTCCGCCACGCTCTCCTTCGGCCTGGCCTTTGAAGCCGCCGAGCGCAACATCATGCGCCGTCCGCCGCGTCAGACCGGGCAGCACGTGATGGACGCCTACGCCGTCTGGCGCGTGGCCTTCGTCGGCACCATGATTGCCATCGCCGCCTTTGCGCTGGAAGCCTGGCTGGCCCCGCGCGGCCACAGCGCGGAGTTCATCCGCACCGTGCTGCTGCAGATGCTGGTCTGCGCCCAGTGGGTGTACATGATTAACTGCCGCAACACCGAAGGGTTCTCCCTGAACCGTGGCCTGCTGGCAAACAAAGGTATCTGGCTGGTGACGGGCGTGCTGTTCCTGCTCCAGGCGGCGATTATCTACCTGCCGTTTATGCAGATGTTGTTCGGCACTGAAGCGCTGCCGCTGCGCTACTGGTTCGTGACTCTGGCGGTGGCGGGCGTGATGTTCTTCGTCGTCGAAATCGAGAAGCGACTGACCCGCAGGTTCCGTAAGGCTGCATAACTTTTTGCCCTCACCCTAACCCTCTCCCACAGGGAGAGGAAACTCTGACCTCCCTCTCCCTGTGGGAGAGGGCCGGGGCGAGGGCAAACAACGCCGAGGTACTCCCATGAAATTCCCACTCCTGTTCGCTCTCCTCGCCAGCACCCTGCAACCCGCCTTTGCCGCCGCCATTCCCGTTCGCGTCGCCGCCGTGGAGCAGACCGCCCACGCCGCGGAGCGTCAGATCCCGGGTCGCATCGAAGCGATTCACACCGTTGAGCTCCGCGCCCGCACGGAAGGCGTGATTACCAAAATCCACTTCCGCGACGGGCAGTACGTGAAAAAGGGCGACGTGCTGTTCGAGCTGGACGACGCCGAGCCGCGCGCCTCCCTGCGCCTGGCGCAGGCCGAGGTGAGAAGCGCCGAAGCCACGCTGCGTCAGACGCAGCAGCAGCTTTCCCGCCTTGAAAGCCTGGGTAGCAGCAACGCCATCAGCCGTCACGACGTGGATAACGCACGCATGCAGCGGGACGTCGCCAGCGCCGCGCTGGAGCAGGCGAAAGCCCGTCTCGACACCCGCAGCGTCACCCTGAACTACACCCGCATCGCCTCGCCGATTGACGGACGCGTGGGGCACAGCAGCTTCCACGTCGGCAGTCTGGTCAACCCTGCGAGCGGCGTTTTGGTGGAGGTGGTCCAGCTCGATCCGATCCGCATCGCCTTTGCGCTGGAAGAGGGGGCGTTTGCCACCAAAGCCGGACAGCATGCGGATATCAGCGCCATGAAGCAGGCCTGGCAGGCGTTAATTGACAGCAACGGCCAGCGCGTCAGCGGTGAGCTGACGTCGGTGGATAACCGAATCGACCCGCGCACCGCCAGCGTGATGCTACGTGCCGAGTTTGCCAACCCGCGCCATCAGCTCCTGCCCGGTGGCAACGTGAACGTGACCCTGCGCCCGGCAAGCGAGCAGCCGGTTCTGACCCTGCCCGCCGCCGCGGTACAGCAGAACGGCGACGGGTTCTTTGCCTGGGTGGTTAATGCCGACGGCAAAGCCGAAATGCGCCCGCTGAAGGTCGCCGGACAGATTGGCCAGCAGTTCCAGGTTACCTCCGGCGTGAAGCCCGGTGAGCGAGCAATCACTGACGGCGCGCAGCGCGTGCAGCCCGGCGCTGCCGTCCAGATACTGAACTAAGGAGCCATCATGCTGACGTTTTTCATCAAACGCCCGCGCTTCGCGATGGTGATTGCGCTGGTCATCACCCTGCTCGGGGCCATCGCGCTGAGGATTATTCCGGTAGAGCAGTACCCGCAGATCACGCCGCCGGTCGTGAATGTGTCAGCGTCATGGCCCGGCGCCAGCTCGGCTGACGTGGCGGAGGCCATCGCCACGCCGCTGGAGACCCAGCTAAACGGCGTGGATCACATGCTCTATATGGAGTCCACGAGCTCGGACGAAGGCTCGTACAGCCTGAACATCACCTTTGCTGCGGGTACCGATCCGGACCTTGCCGCCATCGACGTGCAAAACCGCGTGGCGCAGGCCGTGGCGCAGCTTCCCGCCGAGGCGCAGCAAAACGGCGTGCAGGTACGCAAGCGGGCCACCAACCTGATGATGGGGGTAAGTCTTTACTCACCGAATAACACCCACACGCCGCTGTTCGTCAGCAACTATGCCAGCACCCAGGTGCGCGAAGCGCTGTCTCGTCTGCCGGGTGTCGGGCAGGTGCAGATGTTCGGCGCGCGCGACTACAGCATGCGCATCTGGCTGCGTCCGGACCGCATGAACGCCCTGAACGTCACCACCGACGACGTGGCGCAGGCGCTGCGCGAGCAGAACGTGCAGGGGGCGGCAGGCCAGGTCGGCACGCCACCGGTGTTTAACGGCCAGCAGCAGACCCTGACCATCAACGGGCTGGGACGTTTAAACCAGGCCGACGACTTTGCCAACATCATTATTCGCGCCGGGGAGATGGGCCAGCTGGTGCGCCTGAAGGACATCGCCACCATTGAACTTGGCTCGCGCAGCTACAGCTCCGGCGCGCAGCTCAACGGGCACGACTCCGCCTACCTCGGCATCTATCCGACCCCATCCGCCAACGCCCTGCGCGTGGCCGACGCGGTACGCGCGGAGCTGGAACGCCTCTCGACGCGCTTCCCGGACGACCTGGTCTATGAGGTGAAATTCGACACCACCTCCTTTGTTGCCGCCACCATTAAAGAGATCGGCGTCTCCCTGGCGCTGACCATGCTGGCGGTAGTGGTGGTCGTTTCCCTGTTCCTGCAAAGCTGGCGCGCAACGCTGATTGTCGCGCTCGCCATTCCGGTGTCGCTGGTGGGCACCTTCGCGGTGCTCTATACGCTCGGCTACTCCGCAAACACCCTCAGCCTGTTCGCCATTATTCTGGCGCTGACCATGGTGGTGGATGACGCCATTGTGGTGGTGGAGAGCGTGGAAACGCTGATGGCGGAAGGGCAGAGCCGCACGGCGGCGACCGCGCTGGCGCTACGCCAGATCGCCGGGCCGGTGATTGCGACGACGCTGGTGCTGCTGGCGGTGTTTGTGCCGGTGGCGCTGCTGCCGGGGATTGTCGGCGAGCTTTATCGCCAGTTCGCGGTAACGCTCTCCACCGCCGTGACGCTTTCAAGCCTGGTGGCGCTGACCCTGACGCCCGCGCTGTGCGCGATGCTGCTGCGTCCGCGTCCGGAGAAACCTGCGGCACTCTATCGCGTCTTTAACCGCGGGCTGGACGCCACGCGTGGTTTCTACACCCGCATCGTGAACGTTTTAAACCTGCGTCCGTGGCTGGCGCTGCTGGCCACCGCAGGCGCGGCGGCTGTGGTGGCGTTCAGCTTTATGTCGATGCCTAAAGGCTTCCTGCCTCAGGAGGATCAGGGCTACTTCTTCGCCAGCGTTCAGCTGCCGGAAGCGGCCTCTCTGGAGCGCACCGAAGCAGTGATGGCCACCGCGCGCGAGCTGATTGCCAAAAACCCGGCGGTGGAGGACGTGATTCAGGTCTCCGGGTTTAACATTCTCAACGGCACCAGCGCCTCCAACGGCGGGTTTATCTCCATCATGCTGAAGGACTGGAGCGAGCGGCCGCCGCTGGATGAGGTGATGGGCACCCTGCAGCGCCAGCTGCTGGCCCTGCCGGAAGCGACCATTATGACCTTCGCACCGCCGACGCTGCCGGGGCTGGGCAACGCCTCCGGCTTCGACCTTCGCATTCAGGCGCAGGCTGGGCAGAGCCCGGCGGAGCTGGAGCGCGTGACGCGTGAGGTGCTGGCGAAAGCCAACCAGCACCCGCAGCTGAACCGCGTGTTCACCACCTGGAGCAGCAACGTGCCGCAGCTGACGCTGACCGTTGACCGCGAGCGCGCCGCCCGTCTCGACGTGCCGGTGTCGCGCATCTTCAGCAGCCTGCAAACCGCCTTTGGCGGCACGCGCGCCGGGGATTTCAGCGTGAATAACCGCGTTTACCACGTCGTCATGCAGAACGAGATGCAGTGGCGCGAGCGCGCCGAGCAGATTAGCGAACTGTTCGTGCGCAGCAACAGCGGCGAGCGGGTGCGCCTGAGCAACCTGGTCACCATTACGCCGACCGTCGGCGCGCCGTTCCTGCAGCAGTACAACCAGTTTCCATCGGTGTCGGTGAGCGGCTCGGCGGCGGAAGGGGTGAGCAGCAGCACCGCGATGGCGGCGATGGGCGAGATTCTGGCGGAAAACCTGCCAGCCGGGTACGACTATGCCTGGAGCGGCATGTCTTATCAGGAGCAGCAGACCGGCAACCAGGCGATGTGGATCGTGCTGGCGGCGGTGGTCATGGCGTGGCTATTCCTCGTCGCCCAGTACGAGAGCTGGACGCTCCCGGCAAGCGTGATGCTCTCGGTGCTGTTCGCCCTCGGCGGGGCGCTGGTCTGGCTGTGGTTGGCGGGATACGCCAACGACGTGTACGTGCAGATAGGTCTGGTGCTATTGATAGCCCTCGCCGCCAAGAACGCGATCCTGATCGTGGAGTTTGCCCGCGCGCGGCGCATGGACGGGATGGCGATTGTCGATGCCGCGCGGGAAGGGGCGTCGCGCCGCTTCCGCGCGGTGATGATGACCGCCGTGTCGTTCATTATCGGCGTATTGCCCATGATGCTGGCGACCGGGGCGGGAGCCCAGAGCCGCCGCATCATCGGCACCACGGTGTTCAGCGGCATGCTGGTGGCGACCGTGGTAGGGATCCTGTTTATCCCGGCGCTGTTCGTGCTGTTCCAGCGCCTGCGCGAGTGGGGCCACGGCCTTACGGACTCTTCGCCCACAGCTCGCAGTGCTTCTGAACCAGAGAAATAAGCGAGCCGCCGTCGGCGATAAACTCCCGCATGCGCTGCGCCTCGCTCTTGCCCTGCTTTAACAGCAGGGCAATTTCATTGATTGCGCTCGTCGCGCCGAGCTTTTCGGCCGACGGCGCAACCTGCTCCAGCAGCCAGGCAATGTCTTCCGCCACGGTCTTGTGCTCGCCGGTGTGCACGTCCGTAAGGATCCCCTCCAGCCCATAACGACACGCCTGAAAACGGTTAAAGCGATACAGCAGGAAATCCTTCTCCTGATGCTTATAGGGCCGTGTGGTCAGCAGCCAGTGGGATGTCGCCTGGATCAGCCCGGCGATGTTAATCGCGTGGCCGAGCGTCAGCGGCGTATCCATCACCCGCACCTCCACGGTACCGAAGTGCGGGCTGGGGCGGATGTCCCAGTGAAGATCTTTAATGCTGTCGATCATGCTGGTGGAACTCAGGCGGCGGAACAGCCCCTCGAACTCCTGCCAGTTGTTGACCCACGGCATCTGGCCGTTATCCGGGAATCCTGAAAAAATGTTAAGCCGCGACGAGGAGAACTTCGTGTCCGTGCCCTGCATGTACGGCGAGGCTGCCGCCAGGGCGATAAAGTGCGGGACAAAGCGCGACAGGCCGTGCAGCAGGTAGATGGCGTCATCCCCGGTCCGACAGCCGACGTGCACGTGCTGGCCGAACACCGTTGCCTGCAAAATCAGGTAGCCAAAGCGCTCCAGCGTGACGTTATAGCGCTCGTCGTCGCACACCTCCTGACGCTGCCACTTCTGGAACGGATGCGTCCCGCCGCCGCAGATCTGAATATGCTGCTCCGCCGCGGCGCGCAGGATGCTCTGCTGCATCACCGAGAACTGCGCGGCCGCCTGGTCGATGTTCTGGCACACGCCGGTGGCGATTTCGAGCATGCTTTCGGTGATGTCGTGTTTGACCTCGCCGCCTTTGATGTCGTCTTTGACGGCGGCGATAAGCGCGGAGGAGTCCTGGCTGAGATCGTACCCCGGCGGGTTAACCACCTGCAGCTCAAGCTCGATACCGAGGGTAAAAGGTTCAGAGGATTTGAAATCAGGTAAAGGCATGGCGCACTCCGTTGTCTGTTGTGTGTTGAGTATAGACAACGACGTGGCGCTCACTTTACAGGGTGGTATAACTGTTAGCAGGCTTAGCGAAAAGGGGAGTTAACCATGTCTGACAATCCAGTGATTGCGCTGATTGGGCCTGGCGCAATTGGTACTACCATTGCCGCAGTGCTGCACGACGCGGGCCGCACGCCGCTGCTGTGCGGACGCACCGCGCATCCTGAACTGCGTTTGCGCGACGACGAGGGGGAAACGGTGGTGCCGGGTCCGGTATTAACCGATCCGGCCGCCATCACGCGCCCTGTCGATCTGGTATTTGTGGCGGTAAAAACGACGCAAAATGCCGACAGCGCCGGGTGGCTGCGGGCTCTGTGCGATGAAAACACCGTGGTCTGCGCGCTGCAAAACGGCGTGGAGCAGAAAGCCCAGCTGGAGCCGTGGGTCAACGGCGCGACGGTGCTGCCGTCGGTGGTCTGGTTCCCGGCGCAGCGCGAGCCGGATGCCTCCGTGTGGCTGCGCGCCAAACCGCGCCTGACGCTGCCGGACGTGCCGCAGGCGCAGCGGGTAGTGGAGGCGCTTCGCGATACGCGCTGCGCGGTTGAGCTCTCGGAAGATTTCGCGAGCGTCGCCTGGCGCAAGCTGCTGCAAAACGCGGTTGCCGGGCTGATGGTGCTGGCCAACCGCCGCGCCGGGATGTTCAGGCGTGAGGATGTAAGCGAACTTTCGCTGGCCTATCTGCGCGAGGGGCTTGCCGTCGCCCGCGCCGAAGGGGCGAAGCTGGACGATGCTGTGGCCCAGGAGATTCTGGCGAACTTCCAGCGCGCGCCTGAGGACCTGGGCACGTCGATCCTTGCCGACCGTCAGGCCGATCGTCCGATGGAGTGGGATATCCGCAACGGCGTGATCCAGCGCTACGGCCGCAAACACGGTATTGCGGTGCCCATTAGCGACGTGGTGGTGCCACTGCTGGCGGCGGGGAGCGAGGGGCCAGGCTAACGGCCGCTGTTTTTCCGTTCGGCAAAGTAATGCGCGGGCGTGCTGCCCATCGCTTTTCTGAACATGGTGATAAACGCGTTCACGGATTCGTACCCAAGCGCTGTCGCCACGTTCTGGACCGGCACGCCGCTTGCCAGCTCCCGCAGGGCAATAACCAAATGCAGCTGCTGGCGCCACCGCCCGAAGCTTAGCCCCGTTTCGCGCTGCATCAGCCGCGCAAAAGAACGTTCGCTGAGGGCCAGCCGCTTCGCCCACGCCTTCAGGGTGCTTCTGTCCTCCGGGCGGCTGACCAGCGCGTCGGCCATGGCGCGAATTTTCGGATCGGCTGAGACCGGCAGGCTCAGCTTCTGCCGCGGCATGCTGGCGAGCTCGTCCAGCGTCACCCGGGTCAGCCTGGCGACGTGGCCGTCGGGAGGATAATCAACGCCTTCATGCGTCAAACGATCGACCAGCTCCTTAATCAACGGCGAGATCGCCAGCGTGCAACACTTCTCCGGCAGCGCCGCCGCGCCGGGCTCAATAAACAGATAGTTCAGGTGCGCGTTCCAGGTCGCTTTCGCGCTGTGCGGGATCCCGCCCGGGATCCAGACGGCGCAGTCCGGCGGCACGATCCAGATATCGTTTTCCGCATAACAGCTGACCGCGCCATAGCGGGCAATAATCAGCTGCCCCTTACGGTGGGTGTGTACCGGCACTTCTGCGGCGTAGTCCACGAAGTCCAGATGACGCGCCACGGCAGGAGAGGCTGTGGCGTCAGGGTCATACAGCGTATGAGCGAGTTGAGGCTTCACGATTCTGGCAACATTTAGGTATTTTTTGACAGAATAGAGTATTTAAGCGGGTCTGCAAGCCGGTAATAATCCCGGCATGAATAAAATCTTCTCTCATCCCGCACTGCGAAACGACGCGGGGGCGCTGATCTACGCCGCAAAGAGTTTTGCTGCGGCGATGCTCGCGTATTACCTCGCGCTGTCGATCGGCCTTGAGCGTCCCTCGTGGGCGATTATTACGGTTTACATCGTGTCGCAGACGTCGGTGGGGGCATCGCTCAGCAGAAGCCTCTACCGGCTGGCCGGTACGGTTGTCGGGGCCTGCGCGACCGTTCTGATTGTGCCCACCTTCGCGAATACGCCGATCCTGTGCAGCGCGGTGCTGACGGGCTGGATCGCGTTCTGCCTGTGGCTCTCCCTGCTGGAGCGCACGCCGCGAGCGTACGCTTTTGTGCTGGCGGGCTACACCGCGAGCCTGATTGGCTTTCCGGCGGTGTCCGATCCCGGCGGCATCTTCAACGTCGCTATTGTCCGCGTGCAGGAGATCGCGATTGGGATCCTCTGCGCGGCGCTGATCCACCGCTACGTGCTGCCCGCTCGGGTATCAGAGCTGTTCAATGCTAAATTATCCCAGACGCTACGGGCCGCGCGCGGGCGGGTGGCGGATACCTTAGCGGACAAACCCGACGCGGCTTCCGGCCCGCTGCATCTGGCCCTGGCGCTGCAGTTCCTGCAGGGAATCAGCCACCATATTCCGTACGATTTTGCCCTCTCAGCCCCGGTGCGGCAGGCCAGAAAAGCGATTCACGACCGGCTGGCGCGGCTCGTTATTATCAACTGTGAACTACACGATCGCCTGCCAGCGATCGGAACCTTGCCCGCCGACGTGCATACGCTGCTGGGCGACGTTCAGGCCTGGCTGGCCGGTGAAGGCGATGATCCCAGCAGCACGGCAGAGGCGCTGCGGCTCCGCTGTGCGCTTCTCGTCGATCGGTATGCCGCGCAGGCGCAGACATTTGACGACGCGCTGCAGGTCAGTTTTATTCGCTACCTCTCGGAGGCCATCGCTCTTCTGCAGCAGTGCGAGCGCCTTTCCGGGGCCATTCGCCACGCGAAACCGGCCTTCGGGGAGGTACCAACTCGAGCGGCAAAAGGCTACGTTTTCCACCGCGACCCCCTTACCGCCGCACGCACGGCGCTGGGGGCTTTCGCCATTATCCTGAGCGGCTGCCTGGTGTGGATCTTCTCTGCGTGGCCGGACGGCGGAACGGCGGTGTCGATACTCGGCGTCTGCTGCACGCTGTTTGGTAGCTTCGACACCCCGGCGCCGCACATTGTGAAGTACATCATTGGCTCGTTCTGGGGCGTGGTGATTAGCCTGCTCTATAGCTTTGCGCTGCTGCCGCAGGTGAGCGATTTCCCGGTGCTGGTGGCGATGCTTGCCCCGGCGTATCTGCTGGCCGGGTCGCTTCAGGCGCGCCCGCCCACCACGTTTATGGCGATGGGGATCACCCTGACGCTGCCCATTCTGTGCGAGCTGGGCGCGCGCTACAGCGGAGACTTCGCTGTAGCGGCCAACACCGCCATTGCGCTCTTTGCCGCCACCGGTTTTGCCGTCGTCAGCATGAGCCTGCTGCAAACCGTGCAGGCGGACGCCGCCATCGCGCGCCTGCTGAACATCTGCCAGCGCGACATTCGCCGCAGTGTGAAGGGTACGCTGCGGGTGGATGAAACGCACTGGATCAACCTGATGATGGACCGCACCGCCCTGTTGCTGCCGCGCCTGCAGCGGAGTGAACATGCGCCAGAGCAGGCGCTCGATCGGCTGCAGCACGCGCTGCGTCTGGGGCTTTCGGTTATGCATTTACGCCGCGGTGATATACCGCCTGGCGGTGAAATGGACGGGCTTTTTAATCAGATCAATACCGCAGACCGCAGCCCCTTGCGCGAACGCATCGCCGATATCATCGAGCGGCACCTGCCTGCGGCAGATGAACATACGCGCCAGTTTGTCTTCAGGCTGGTGGATCTGCACTGTGCATTACGGGAGCCAGAACATGGTTAACGATCTCAATATCGGCGGCGTTTTTATTCCGGGGCTGCTGACGGTCGCCCTTGCGGCGCTGGTCTGCACGCTGAGCCTCGTGGCGCTTTTCTCTCTCAGCAGGCTCTACCGGCACCTGCCGCTTCGTCCGCTGCTGGACGTTTCCACCTGGATTGTCACCTTTTTCCTGCTGATGCAGGGCCTGACCGCGTTGGGGTTATTGTCATGAAATCACTGCTCTCTTTACTGGTTCGCTATGCGCTGACGTTAAGCGCGGCCGCAGCTGCCACGCTTCTGGCGTTTATGATGTGGAAACACTACGCCCAAACGCCGTGGACCCGCGACGGCCGCGTGCGGGCGGACGTGGTGCAGATTGCGCCGGACGTCTCCGGGCCGGTCATCAGCGTGGCCGTGCGGGATAATCAGTGGGTGAACCGGGGCGATGTGCTCTATACCATCGATCCGCGCTGGCTCAGGCTGGCGGTAGCCAGCGCGCAGGCGGACGTCGAGTCGAAACGCCATGAGATGCTGATGCGCCAGGATGCGGCCCGGCGACGCACGCTGATTAAAAACGCCATCTCCAGCGAGGATTTGCAGCAAACCGGCAGCGCGGCGAACGTCGCGGCGGCCAACTATCACGGTGCGCTGGCCGCGCTGGATCTGGCTGAGCTTAATCTGGCGCACGCCACCGTCCGTGCGCCGGTTTCGGGGTACGTCACGCACCTGCGGCTTCGCCCCGGAGACTATGCGACGGCGGGGGAGACGAAGGTCGCCATCGTTGATGCCCACAGCTTCTGGGTGGTGGGGTACTTTGAGGAGACCAGGCTGCGCCATATTCGCGTTGGGGATCGCGCGCGGGTCGCGCTGATGGGCTTCGAGCCTGTGATTACCGGGCACGTGGAGAGCATCGGGCACGGGATCGGGGACAGCAACGATGAGACGGGCGGGCTGGGTCTGCCCGACGTCGAGCCTACCTTCAGCTGGGTGCGGCTGGCGCAGCGCGTGCCGGTGCGCATTCATATCGACACGCTGCCGCAGGGGATTGAACTGGTGGCGGGGCTGTCGGCGAGCGTGTCGGTGGGGCAATAATCTGGGGATAGTCAGCCTTAAACACATATGCGAAACTTACCGCTTCTGAAAATATGTGGTGGGACCCGCTCAATGTCAGAATCATCTTCGCAGTGCCTTTTCAATGAAGGACTGATTAACTTTCCTGAGGGATATCAGGATCGTACCGTTAACGTTTTCGCGCCGCCCGCGGCGGATGCGCCGGCGTTCAACATCTCCCGCGATGCCCTCAACTCCGGCGAAGCGCTTGCCGCGTATATTGATCGCCAGCTCGCCCTGATGGAAAAACACATCAAGGGCTGGAAGCAGGGTGAGCGAAGCGCCGCTACGCTGGGCGACGGCCTTTTACAGGGTGAAACCGTTCATGCCAGCTACCTGCGCGACGGGAAACGCATCTGGCAGCAGCAGGCGGTGTTTAACGTCGATGGCAATAACATTCTGGTATTCACCATGACCTGCACCCGCGCGCTGGGCGATGCCGACAGTGCGCTGTTTGGCGAACTTCTCAGGAGCTTCCGCTTCCACCATTAACTTCAGGGACCGTTGTTATGTTTGAAGCAGCACGCGTTGGTGATGATATCGGCCACTCCGGTGCGCTGGCCGGGATGATTGCCGGAACGATTGTCGGTGGCCTGATTGCCGCCGCCGGGGGCATTCTGGCGGGGGCCATGTTTATTGCCGGTCTCGGCGCATCCTGTCTTGGCGTGGGCGTCCTGCTCGTCGGCGCCAGCCTGGCCGTGGGGTATTACACCGGGGAGCTGGCAACCGCCGCCCGGGACAGCATCGCGGACGCCGGGGCATCCAGCATGACGAAGAAAGGCGTCATCACCTCCGGCTCGCCCAACGTGTTTATCAACGGTAAACCCGCCGCGCTTGCCACCGATAGCACCGTCGACTGTTCTGACGACGGCTCGCAGCAGATGGCCGAAGGCTCTAAGCGCGTCTCCATTAACAGCCAGCCTGCCTCCCGCATCGGGGATCGCACCACCTGCGACGCGAAGGTGATGACCGGTTCGGACAACGTCATTATCGGCGGCGACCCGCAGCAAACCCTTCCCATTCAGTCTGAAGTGCCCGAGTGGCTCTACAAGGTCTCCGATCTTACCCTGCTGTTCGCCGGCCTGCTCGGCGGGTGGGGCGGTGCCGCTGGCAAAGTTGGGGCGCTCT
>NZ_GL890775.1:329763-347342 GCF_000211415.1 Enterobacter mori LMG 25706
GCTGGGCAAAATCCCCGGCATCAACAAGCTGGCCCGTATCGCCTGTCGCGCCGGCACGCTGATGACCGGCGTGGCGGCAGCGGGGATCATCGCCCGCCCGGTGGATATCGTCAGCGGACAGAAGTTTCTCAGCGGGGATGATGAGCTGGACTTCGTCCTGCCTTCCCGTCTTCCGGTGCGCTGGCAGCGCTACTGGCGCAGCGGCAACCCCGGCGACAGCGTGCTGGGCCGCGGCTGGAGCCTGTTCTGGGAAAGCCGCCTGGAGCCGTATCAGGACGGCCTGGTGTGGCGCGCACCGTCCGGCGATTACGTCGCCTTCCCGAAGGTCCCGAAAGGGCTGCGCACCTACTGCGAAAGTGAAAAAAACTGGCTTGAACATCATCAGGACGACAGCTGGTCGGTGTATGACGTCAGCGGCGAGCGCTGGCACTATGCGCCGCTTAAGGATGATGCCCCTTCGCTGCTCCAGCGCATCTCTGAACCCTGCGGCAACGATATCCTCTTCGAGTGGAATGCGAATAATACCCTGCATGCCCTGACCGACAGCGCGGGCCAGCGCGTGGTCTGCCGCTACGACCGTGACAGGCTCCTCGGCGCCTGGCTGGATGACGAGATCTGCCTGGTCAGTTACGCTTATGATGAACAGCGCCAGCTGGTCTCCGTGACCGGCCGGGGCGGTAGCGTGCGCCGACGCTTCCGCTGGCAGGACGGGCTGATGAGCGCCCACGAGGACGCCAACGGCCTGCTGAGCGAATACCGCTGGCGGGAGATTGACGGCCTGCCGCGCGTGGTCGGCTTCCGCCACAGCGGCGGCGAACAGCTGACGTTCGAATACGATTTTGACAACGGCACCCGCCGCGCGACCCGCGAAGACGGTGCGCAGGCGCACTGGCTGGTGGACGACGACGACAACGTCGCGCGCTTCACGGATTACGACGGCCGCCAGACGACGTTTGTTTACCGCGACGGCGAGCTCTGCGACGTCATTCTGCCGGGCGGCGCGATGCGCCGCAGCACGTGGGACAAATACGGCCGCATGACCAGCGAGACGGACCCGGCGGGCCGCCGCACGGAGTATCACTGGCATCGCCTGACCGACCGCATCACCCGCACGGTGTACCCGGACGGCACCTCTGCGCAGGCCATGTACGACCTTCGCGGTCGTCTGCTGTCGGAGACGGATCCGGCCGGTAGCACCACCGCGTATCGCTATCCCGACGATGAAGAAAACCTGCCCGAGAGCATCACCGACGCCATCGGCGGCGTGGTGCGTCTGGTCTGGAACCACCAGGGGCTGCTGACGCAGCGCACCGACTGCTCCGGCAGCGTCACCCGCTTCACCTACGACCGCTTCGGGCAACTGATTGCCAGCGAGGATGCGGAAAGGAATATCACGCGGCGGGAGTGGAGCCGTGCCGGGCTGCTGAGCGTCGTGATCCATCCGGACGGCAGCCGCGAGTCGCTGGTGTGGAACGAACGCGGCCAGCTCACGGGCTGGCGCGACCCGCTGGAAAGCGAGGTGAGCTGGGCCTATAACGCGCTCGGCCTCCCGGTCAGCCTTACCGACCGTATTGGCCGCGTGCGCCAGTGGCGCTACGACCCGCGCGGTAACCTGCTGCGACTCGATAACGGCAACGGGGCGGAATACCGCTTCACCTACGACGCCGTGGGTCGCCCGCTCAGCGAAACGCGACCGGACGAGACCGTGCGCCATATGCAGTGGGACGCGCGAGGGTTCCTCTGCGCGCTCGAAGAAAACGGCCGACCTGCCGCCGACGGCGGTATCGCCCGTCGCGTCCAGCAGTTCAGCTATGACGACAGCGGGTTGCTGATCGGGCGCACTCAGCGCCACGCGGAGTACCGTTACTTCCGCGACCTGAGCGGCCAGATCACCCGCATCCGCCGCACGCCGACGGCCGAAGGCGTTGCCCTGGGTATCGAAAGCGATGAGATTGCTTATCGCCACGATGCCGCCGGACGCGTGCTGAGCGAGTCCGGCATTAACGGCGAGGTGGGCTACGAATGGGATGCTCTGAGCAACCTGACCGGCCTGACGCTGCCCGGCGAGCAAAAGCTGGCCTGGCTGCACTACGGCTCCGGCCACGTCAGCGCCATCCGCTTCGGGCAGCAGCTGGTGACCGAGTTCACCCGCGACCGCCTGCACCGCGAGGTGCGCCGTACTCAGGGCGCGCGCGATCAGATCCGCCAGTATGACAGCCTCGGCAGACGCACCCTGCAGCGCAGCGAATTGAGCACGGACGTGACCCTGCCGGAGCAGGCGCTACTGGAACGCCTGTATCGCTACACCGCACGCGGCGAACTTTCCGGCGTCAGCGACACCCTGCGCGGTGAGGTGGACTACGGCTACGACGCCGAAGGGCGCCTGCTGAAGCACTACGAGGCCCGCCAGGGGCACAGCCGCGCGCAGTTCAGCTACGACGCCGCGGATAATCTCGCCGCCAATGACGATCCGGTACCGGTCACGGATAACCGCCTGCAGCACTGGCAGGCGCTATTTATGAAATACGACCACTGGGGCAACCTGGTCAGCCGCCGCAACGGGCTGTATGAACAGCATTATGCCTATGACGCCGAGAACCGTCTGGTGTTCGCCCGGGGAACCGGGCCGGAAGGACGGTTTGAGGCGCGCTATCACTACGACGCGCTGGGCCGCCGCACGCACAAAATCGTCACCACGACGCACGGCACTACCAACACCCGCTTCCTGTGGCAGGGCTACCGCCTGCTGCAGGAGCAGCAGGAGAGCGGGCTGTGCAGCACGTATATTTACGACCCGAATGAGGCCTGGAGCCCGCTGGCGCGGGTGGATCACCTTCGTGACCAGAGCAGCGGGGAGATTTACTGGTTCAACACCGACCTGAACGGCGCGCCGCTGGAAGTGACCGACGAGCGCGGCGCGGTGCGCTGGAGCGGCCAGTACGGCAGCTTTGGCGAAGTGCGCCATCAGAGCGAAGGGTTTTCACGGCTTGTGAATCGCTCGGCAATGGCTCACCAGCCGCTTCGCTATGCCGGGCAGTATGCTGACGGTGAAACGGGGCTGCACTATAACCTGTTCCGCTACTACGACCCGCAGGTCGGGCGGTTTATTGTGCAGGATCCGATTGGGCTGAACGGCGGGTGGAACCTTTACCAGTATGCTCCGAACCCGTTGGGGTGGATTGATCCGCTGGGTCTTGCTGCTTGTAATTCTTCTGGGCAAAACAGGAAGTTTTGGAAAAATGAACCAATAGAATTTAACGGAAATAAAGTTTATCAGCGGGATGATTTATTTGATCCTGAATTGATGACAACTTGGCGTGAAAAAGGAAAAGTTTTCAGGGGAACGAACGTAGAGCGAATGGCTACAGGCCGTGCACCTGTTGGATATGATGGAAATGCAGTTAATTTACATCATATGTTACAAACTCAAGATGGCCCAATTGCGGAGATGAGTCAAACATTCCATAAAACTAACCATGGAATAATACACATAAATCCAAACACAATCCCATCTGGTATAGATAGATCTGTATTTGATACATGGCGTAAACAATATTGGACAAACAGAGCGAGTGATTTCCTATGAGCAGAGAAGAATTAGTAGAGCTTTTTGATAAACATTCTGATTTAATCAACATGGGAACGTCTGAAGATTCTCCAGGAAGTGACTGGATCGATGCTGCCGAAAAAGCATTATCAGTGACTTTTCCTGCTAGCTATAAGTGGTTTTTAAACAATTATGGTGGCGGAGATATCTGTGGTGAGGAAATTTATAGTATTTACTGCCTGCCTTTTGATGAGGCGGTAGGTGGAGATATAGTATATCAAAATACTATAGCAAATGATAATTTAAAAAAAGGAAGAGTTGTTGTATCGAATACGGATTTTGGCGAAGAGTTCTTTTTTGATGCAAATGAAATGGAAAAAATATATGTATCATTAGGGGAGAATGTTCAACCCTATGCTGATAATTTTATTGAGTATCTCAAGAAACGATTGTTTGCATACATTTAATAACTGTATCTTTCCATTCTAACTAAAACGCCGGGAAGTACTTTTTAATTTCCGGCTTGTTTTACCTATTAAGTTTAATATAACTACTACGCTCCTCGGATAGACTGTATATCGTACAGGATCCGATTGGGTTGAATGGTGGATGGAATCTTTATCAGTATGCGCTGAATCCGCTGAGATGGTTTGCTCCGTGGAGGTTATGTAATGGTAATACTGTCATAAGAGCGGTGACGCCTGAAAACGAGAGAGTATGTGAGCGGCTAAAAAACAATAATAACAACACGTTAGCATAAAATAACACCGGCCTAACATGTTGCAGGTGCTCCGCATTCGCGTGACTCTTGGATTTCCTCCACCAGAAGCCAGGCATCAGCAGAGAATTTACAAACACTGCTTACTCGAAATGCTGATGCGGCGTATCAGAAAGTTTTAATTTTGGTGAGGCATCCCACGAAACCATAATATTTTAATAGGTCATTTATGTTAAGTGATGTAAAGAAAAAAATAATTGAAAATGATTTTGTTAATAACGTTAGGATTAATATGATTTTCAATGATGAGCAGTATAATGACTTGGTTTCTGGTTTAGAGAAACTTGCTAACCTATTGAAAAATAATGAGTCCATAGATAAAGAATTAGCTTTGTATTTATATACAATACCTCAAATGATAAGAAATGCGTATGCTAGTTTTGATAAAGTGGAAAACAAACCAGATTTGGCTTTTAAATTAGAGGATGCATGGATAGAGTTAGACTCGCTAGTAATAAACTGTTTAAGCTAAAAAGAATGAAGGCCGGGTGAGAGATTCGTCCAGCTTTGATATGATATAATCCTTTCTTGAACCACAAATATATAATTAATAATCCATCCTCTACTACGACCCGCAGATTGTGCGGTTTACTGTACAGGATCCGATTGGGCTATGTAGGGGATATGAAGTCAGTGGTAACAATCCATACCAGACGCGGGTTGATCCTCATTACCCCGGAAGAGCTCATCAAGCATTCTCAATAGATACCAGAACATTAGTATCAGGAATGCTTATTTCAAACTGCAATATAAGGAAATACCAAGAACTTTGGAGTCAATAATCTGATATGCATCGGGTTCCTTAAGTTAAAGCAAGTTATATAGAATAAAAGAAGTGGGAAAGTTACCGAAAATAGATGAAACCTGGATTAAAGTATTTCCAGAGCATGTGAATTATAAAGGAAAAGCAATAATACATTAACATGTAGATTTTGGGACATATCCTATACCCTAACCTGAACGTATTCATATTGACAATGGCGATGTTTGGCATACGAATTGAGAGTAATAATTGTGTTAATAACATTAAATGAAATTGAAGTTAAATTAAATGAGAAGTTCTCTCCTTTTAATGGAGAGATGGATGATTTGATTTTGAAAAAAAGAATGTCGCCTGTAAACAATATCAAACTTTCTGAGGAAAGACTTCGTGTGAATTTCCCAAAGGATTTTATTGAGTTTGTCAATAATTATGATGTTGATAACTTCACTTTGGGGAATATATCTTTCGGCCATGGTGGTGGTTATTTGGAGAAAATAGTCAGTATTAACAATGATGAGTTTAACCATTGGTGGATTGGCGAGCATAGACCAGATGTTGTGTTATGTGTTGCAATATCAGACCCTTATACTATTTTACTTAATACTCATGATGGCAAAGCTTATGCTATTACAAGTGAGCAAACTATGGATGGATGGGAATCGATAGCTGATAGTTTTGAGCTATTTATCAGAGGTGTTGGTTCACATGTTTTAAAAACATGTCCTTTATCGGAAATTATCAAGCTAACAGGGGCGAGCGATACTTCATTTTGGAATGATCTCTGATGGCGGTGTCTGGTGATAATTTATATATTACTGCGTTAGATATTTTTTTGAAACACTATCAAAAATAATGAAAGAAATAATTTCCAAAACTGTTGTGGTGATGTGGGTATTAAACCAACTTGCGAACTCAGTCCTTTTGTAAAATTTAATACGAGCACAACCTTTACAAAAACCCGCATCTGTATATGCGTTAGGGTGAAACTACTATGTATCTTACTGATTCAGAAAATAAACTAACTGTATACGAAATAAATGCTTTCAATACGATTTTTGATAATCAACTTCCCGCTTCATTTCTTGATTTTTATCTAAAAAATAATGGAGGGCACCCTCATAAAAATAAAGATGGTAATCCGTTTATGCTTGGCGGGTTTAACCCTGTAAAATATGGTAACCTGCCTATAGAACAACTCTATCGTGACCTTGTTGAGTCGTTTGGCGAATTGAGCAATATGGTCCCTTTTGCATATGATGACGGGGGGAACTCTTTTCTACTATCTCTCAAATCTGATGATTCATTAGGGAAGGTGTTTGTTTTTTTCATGGATGATAAAGAAGTTGCATTGGTTTCTGGAACGTTCTCAGAATTTTTAGAGGAATTGTTTCATTGAAAGCAATGAGGTAGCGTATGAAATTCACAAAAGTGAGTTTTTTATTATCGAAAACTAAAGCAAAGTATGCAGTTAAAATATTAAATGACAGTCATTAATTTAATTCTTGTAAATTTAATAACTATGCTTGCGTCTGGTTTGTTAATGTTTATTGGTAATTATTGATATTTTTAGATATAAAAACCAAGATTAAAACCGTAAGCTTCAATGTACGTATAAATTAATGTTAATGCTGAAGGATAGCATGTCAAATGGCAATATGTGCAAGAGGCCAATTTGGAAAGGTATAGCATTTAGATGTTTGATAAATTTTATTACATAGCTTCAGATTGATGACGATAGAAGGAAAGAATAAATGCAACGATTGATGGGGGACGGTTACGAACCTTATGTTAATAAGTTTAATAACAGGCTTATATATTCATTACCTGTTGAATCGGGATTTGTCAGTTTTTATTTTGAGTTTGATATTCGTCAGACCGATCTTGACATCCTGCTGTCCGATCATTACCGGCGGGCCGTCCTGGAAGTGTCCGCACACACTTTGCTCCAGCGCTCGACGTTGAAGGGACATAAACGATTCACTCAGAACGATTTTGATAACCTTATTGCCACTACCCTTCATGCATCGCAAGAGCATCTTAGCGCATTCATTTCTAATATTAATCGGGAGCACAATATTTCGATTGAACATTATGTTAATGACATAATGAATAGACGCTTAACTAAAGGATGAATATACCGAACCCAGATAAGGTCAACATTATTGTAATAATAACGCTGGATCGATAGCTCTTTTTAACCTCGTGCTGCCCGAAAAGATCAAATCGATTTTTTCATGAGAAGCGCTAAGGTGGTTCTGTTTTTCTTTGAGTAGCTTCCCACAAACGCTTATCTATCGGTGTCGTTCAGTGTGGAGGATGCCTATCTTTTACCTTGCTAAACATTTTGCCGGGAGCAGGAGGCAGGTAAGGAAACAGAATCAGGATGAGCTAGCGTATTGTCACACTTTATCTCATTGCCTGGCGCTCTTCATTGCATCCTGCTTCCCCGGGTTGCATTGTTGTTTTGTACCGGGAAGATAAAAATGACCAGATGGATCCGGATCTGTTCCGCCCGGACAACCCGCTCGGCCATTAGATGATGCGGTGCCATCAGAACCGTTTCCGCCCTCAGAGCCATTTCCTCCATCACCACCCTTACCGCCATCAGCAGCATTTACAGCGAATGCACTGAGTAAGAGCAAACAGGCAATAGCGCGCTTATTCATCAAGACCTCCATTGTTCAACCCATAAACATTCAGGAAAATATTCCCGCGAGGTTTCCTTTCGGAACATTTCACAGGTACACCTCACGTCTGACTTTCAATATTCTCTCTGACCGCCTTCAGCGTCCTTTTACGGATCCAGCCGCTGCCCGCCCGGATTACCAGCCAGTAAGCTGTCATCCTTAGCCGAGTGCTTCTGTCCGGACAATAGACGAACGTTTCCGTACAGAGTTCATGTTGGCCTGGCGCCAGTTCCGATATCCGATAGCGAAGTAACAGTTTCGCACTGCCCGGTGCGGCTGGCGTCTGAAAAGCACTGGCATCCGGCACGTCTTCCAGACCGAAATCTGTCCGCCAGAATTGCCCGATTAAGCCATAGCACAGCTCAGATGCTGAGCTTTTCAAAAGGGTAAAGCTGTGCAAACCAAAGTCGCCGATCGCGTTAGGCTGCGGGTTGCGCAGAAATTTCTGCGGTATTTGACGTAATGACATTAGCCGCCGAAAGACGGGGTCTTGCCGGACGTCAAAGTTAGCAATCAATGGCAGAATAGTTTCAGGATGAGCAGTATGAATGACCGTTCGATGTTTCTCATGGAAATGAAACTGGGGTAGAAAAGCGGGAACGTCCCGCCAGTGAGCAAGCGCTTTGCGGGTAACGAATCCTGGATTCAGCATCTCTCATCCTTGTCATCCTTTGAGCCCAGCCAGAGTAACAGATGCTTTGATATAGACAATTACCAGGAAAAGAGAGGGGTATCTGGCCGAAATCCTCGCCCGTCCGCAGCAGCAGAACCCCGGCCTCCCATCACCCGCCTCAATGCGCCGTAATATACGGTTCCTTCACAAACTCCGCCAGCAACCAGACCATATCATGCAGTAGCCCGGTGAGTTCTTTCGCTACGCTCGCAGGCAGTGTCCCGCCCATCACCGCCAGCGTTAACGCCACAGCATAATCCACCTGCAACGCCGTTTCCTGCCAGCAGTCCGGCACGCAGGAAACGATCTTCTCCCCCGCGATGAGCCGTTCAACCAGATGCGGGGGAAGTTCCGTATCGCAATGTTCACGCAGGCGTTTAAGCAGTTCCAGCAAGCGCTCGCAAAGTATAGAAAACGTCACGGGATCGTCAGTTTCAACCAGCACGCTCACACAGGCGGCGCAGGTGTCAGCCAGTTCGAAGAGATCTGCGGAATCGCAAAGCTGAAGATTGATGAGATGATGAACAGCGCTTTCTTCCGAGAGCGCATAAGAAAAGTTAGGTGTAGTAGCCATTTAGCATCCTCGTTGTGCAAAAAAGTGTCATGTTATGCTAACGGGTTCCTACGCCCGGTTACGGATGTGCCGCAACGCAGGCACTTTACGACCGTGAAGAAAGGATGAAAAGGGATGCCCCTGAATTACATAAGGTTGCTTGCAGGTTTGCGAGGCGGCTTCCAGAAGGGCATTGCCGGGTGGCGGCTACGCCTTACCCGGCCTACAACAACCACCAAACCGGCGCTACCCCTCGCTCATCATCGCCAGAAACCGCTTCACCGTCCGCGAGCGTTCAAAGCGCCGCCAGCAGAGCGCGATATCGGTATAAAGCTCAGGTGAGCTCAGCGCGTGATAGGTGACATTCGGTGGAGAAATGGCCGCCATCGACTTCGGCACCAGCGCAAACCCGCCGCCCGCGGAAACCATGCTCAGGGAAGACGAAAGCTGTGATGACTGCAGCGCGTGCTGCACGTCGATCCCGGCCCGTTCGCAGCAGCCGTAAACCCGGTCATACAGCCCCGGCGCGACCTCCTGCGGGAAGAGCACCACCGGCGTATCCCGCAGCTGGTCCAGCGCCAGATCGCCGCTTGCTGCCAGCGGATGGTCGCGATGTAGCGCCACCACCATCGGCTCCCGGTCGAGGATTGTTAACTCGAACGCCTTGCTGCTCTCGCACGGCAGGCGCACGAAGGCGATATCCAGTTCACCCTCCGCCAGCTTCGTCGTCAGCGAAGACATATTGGCTTCCACCTGGTGAACCTGCACCGCCATGTTCTGCACCTGAAACTGACGGATCAGCGCGAAAATTTTGGGATGAAAAGCGTCGGAGCTGGTGATGCCAATCGAGAGGCTGCCGTTCAGCCCGCGCGCGATGCCGCGGGCTTTCTCCAGCGCGGCGTCGCTCAGCGCCAGGATCTTGCAGGCGTCCTCGTAGAAGGCTTCTCCCGCTTCGGTCAGCTCCACGCCCCGCGTCAGGCGTCTGAACAGCGGCGTGCCCACTTCCTCTTCGAGCCGTTTGATCTGCTGACTCAGAGGTGGCTGTGAAATACCCAGCGCTTCGGCCGCCCTGGTGAAGTGTCGCTCGCGTGCAACCGCGACAAAATACCGCAGATAACGAAGTTCCATATCAAAAACGTCTCAAACCACCATGGTTTCTATATTGGAACTCTCTGCTGAATCGGGTCAACATTTATTTAACCTTTCTAAATAAAGTTGAAGAGGACGAGCGTGATGATGCATTCATCTGCCTGCGACTGTGAGGCCAGCTTGTGCGAGACCCTGCGCGGGTTCTCCGCCCAGCATCCTGACAGCGTGATCTATCAGACATCGCTAATGAGCGCCCTGCTAAGCGGCGTGTACGAGGGGGAGACCACCATCGCCGATCTGCTGGCACACGGTGATTTTGGTCTGGGCACCTTCAACGAGCTGGACGGCGAAATGATTGCCTTCAGCAGCAAAGTGTACCAGCTGCGCGCCGACGGCAGCGCCCGGGCCGCGAAGCCAGAGCAGAAAACGCCGTTCGCGGTGATGACCTGGTTCCAGCCCCAGTACCGGATAACCTTCAATGGCCCGGTCAGCCGTCAGCAGATCCACGACGCGATCGACCAGCAAATCCCCTCTGACAACCTGTTCTGCGCGCTGCGCATCGACGGCAACTTCCGCCATGCCCACACCCGCACCGTACCGCGCCAGACGCCGCCGTACCGCGCGATGACCGACGTGCTGGACGACCAGCCAGTGTTCCGCTTTAACCAGCGCGAAGGGGTGCTGGTCGGGTTCCGCACGCCGCAGCATATGCAGGGCATTAACGTGGCGGGCTATCACGAACACTTTATCACCGACGACCGTCAGGGCGGGGGACATCTGCTCGACTACCAGCTGGAGAGCGGCGTGCTCACCTTCGGTGAAATTCACAAGCTCATGATTGATCTGCCCGCTGACAGCGCGTTTTTACAGGCAAACCTTCACCCCAGCAATCTTGATGCAGCGATCCGTTCCGTCGAAAACTAACAGGAGAACTACCGTGAACAGTGAGAAACAGTCACGTCAGTGGGCGCACGGCGCCGATATGGTTGTCGGCCAGCTGGAAGCGCAGGGCGTGAAGCAGGTGTTCGGCATTCCGGGTGCGAAAATCGACAAGGTCTTTGACTCCCTGCTGGACTCCTCCATCGAGATTATTCCCGTCCGCCACGAGGCGAACGCGGCGTTTATGGCGGCGGCGGTAGGGCGGTTAACCGGCAAGGCCGGGGTCGCGCTGGTCACCTCCGGACCGGGCTGTTCGAACCTGATCACCGGCATCGCCACCGCCAACAGCGAAGGCGACCCGGTGGTTGCGCTGGGCGGGGCGGTGAAGCGGGCGGATAAAGCCAAGCAGGTGCACCAGAGCATGGACACCGTCGCCATGTTCAGCCCGGTCACCAAATACGCTGTAGAAGTCAGTTCACCGGACGCGATTGCCGAGGTGGTATCGAACGCGTTTCGCGCGGCCGAGCACGGCAGACCGGGGGGCGCGTTCGTCAGCCTGCCGCAGGATATTGTCGACCAGCCCGCCACGGGCGCAATTTTACCTGCCAGCGGCCCTGCGCTGATGGGCCCGGCGCCGGAATCCGCCATTAACGACGTGGCGAAGCTTATCGAAAACGCCAAAAATCCGGTCATTTTGCTCGGCCTGATGGCCAGCCAACCCGCGAACAGCGCCGCGCTGCGCACGCTGCTGGAGAAAAGCCGCATTCCGGTCACCAGCACCTATCAGGCCGCCGGGGCGGTGAATCAGGAGCACTTCACCCGCTTCGCCGGACGCGTCGGCCTCTTTAACAACCAGGCGGGCGACCGGCTGCTGCATCTGGCGGACCTGATTATCTGCATCGGCTACAGCCCGGTGGAGTACGAGCCGTCCATGTGGAACAGCGGCGACGCCACGCTGGTCCCCATTGACGTGCTGCCCGCCTATGAAGAACGTAACTACGTGCCGGATCTGGAGCTGGTGGGGGACATCGCCGAAACCCTGAACCTGCTCGCTAACCGCATCGAGCATAAGCTGGAGCTGAGCCAGCGGGCATCAGAGATTCTGGTCGATCGCCAGCATCAGCGCGATCTGCTCGATCGCCGCGGCGCCTCGCTCAACCAGTTTGCGCTGCATCCGCTGCGCATCGTCCGGGCCATGCAGGACATCGTGAATAACGACGTAACGCTCACCGTGGATATGGGCAGCTTCCACATCTGGATCGCCCGCTACCTCTACAGCTTCCGGGCGCGTCAGGTGATGATCTCCAACGGTCAGCAGACCATGGGCGTCGCGCTGCCGTGGGCGATCGGCGCGTGGCTGGTGAATCCGGGGCGCAAAGTGGTGTCGGTCTCCGGCGACGGCGGCTTCCTGCAGTCAAGCATGGAGCTGGAAACCGCGGTGCGCCTCAACGCCAACGTGCTGCACATCATCTGGGTGGATAACGGCTACAACATGGTCGCCATTCAGGAAGAGAAAAAATACCAGCGTCTTTCCGGCGTCGAGTTCGGCCCGGTCGATTTCAAAGCTTATGCCGACGCCTTCGGCGCGAAGGGCTTCGCCGTGGAGAGCGCGGACGCGCTTGAGCCGACGCTGCGCGCGGCAATGGATGTCGACGGCCCCGCGGTGGTAGCCATTCCCGTCGACTACAGCGATAACCCGCTGCTGATGGGCCAGCTCCATCTCAGCCAGATTTTGTGAATCAATATAAGGACAGAGAAATGCAAAAAGTTGCTCTCGTAACAGGCTCAGGCCAGGGGATTGGTAAAGCGATCGCGCTGCGCCTGGTGAAAGATGGCTTTGCCGTTGCCATCGCCGACTATAACTATGAGACGGCGAGAGCCGTTGCCGACGAAATCATCCGCAACGGCGGTAAAGCCGTCGCCGTGAAGGTCGATGTTTCTGACCGCGAGCAGGTGTTTGCGGCGGTGGAGAAAGCCCGCACTGAGCTGGGCGGCTTCGACGTGATCGTCAATAACGCCGGGGTAGCGCCGTCCACGCCAATCGAATCCATCACCCCGGAGATTGTCGACAAGGTCTACAACATCAACGTGAAAGGGGTGATCTGGGGCATTCAGGCCGCGATCGACGCGTTTCGCAAAGAGGGGCACGGCGGCAAGATCATCAACGCCTGCTCCCAGGCGGGTCACACCGGTAACCCGGAGCTGGCCGTCTACAGTTCCAGCAAGTTCGCGGTGCGCGGCTTAACCCAGACCGCCGCGCGGGATCTCGCGCCGCTGGGGATCACCGTTAACGCCTACTGCCCGGGCATCGTGAAAACGCCGATGTGGGCGGAGATCGACCGTCAGGTGTCCGAGGCGGCGGGTAAACCGCTCGGCTACGGCACCGAAACCTTTGCCAAACGCATTACGCTTGGCCGCCTGTCCGAGCCGGAAGATGTCGCCGCCTGCGTTTCATACCTCGCCGGGCCAGACTCTGACTATATGACCGGCCAGTCCTTATTGATCGACGGTGGAATGGTGTTTAACTAAATACTAATAAGCTCTGACATGAGTTTTCCCCTGCCCCCGTGCAGGGGCTTTTTTTTGTCTCCTCCGCCATTGTGCATTACACTGCGCGCTGCAAAACTTTAGTCATTACGATCTGACAGGCGGTAACAGCGATGAACGGTACAATCACAACGTGGTTTAAAGATAAAGGCTTTGGATTTATCAAAGATGAAAACGGCGACAACCGCTATTTTCATGTGATTAAGGTCGCGAACCCTGATCTAATTAAAAAAGATGCCGCGGTGACCTTCGAGCCAACCACCAACAATAAAGGCCTCTCCGCCTACGCGGTGAAGGTGATCCCCGAAAGTAAGCACCTCTATATTGCGGGCGAGCGCGTGAAGCTCACCTCGATCAAATCCTTCGTGGTGTTCAGCGAAGAAGAGCCGGTTGATGCCAAAATCGATAAAGAGAACGCGGTGCTGTCGGTAGGGCTGCTGATGAACAGCATCAAGCCGAAGTCCGATAAAAAGCCGGGCGAAACGCGTTCGGTGAAAAAGCTGGCGATCACCACCTTCCAGAATACGACGATGATCTTCACCGAAGATGAAATCGACATTGATGCCACGGTGAAGCTGCTGAAGTGATTTGTTGCCGGGTGGCGGCGACGCCTTACCCGGCCTACGAAACCCGTGCGGCGCTCGCCGCCGCACGGTTTACCCCATTCTGTGCTCGCCCCTCAACATTGCCTCACGGTCAAACACCCGCTGGATCTCCCCGTGCGCCATAAACGCCGCCCGGTCTGACATATGCGCAACCACGTCCGCGTCGTGGCTCACCAGCAGATAGGTCATGCCGTGCTCGGCCTTCAGGCGGTTGAGCAGGTTCAGGATTTCCGCCTGCACCGACATATCCAGCGCCGAGGTCGGCTCGTCCAGCAGGAGTAGCTGCGGGCGCAGCAGCAGCGCGCGGGCAATGGCAACGCGCTGGCGCTGGCCGCCGGAAAGCTGATGCGGATAACGTTTACCCGCGTCGGCGGAAAGCCCCACCTGCTGTAGCGCATCCGCCATCATTTCGGCAACCTGAGTTTCACCGTGGATGTTTAACGGCTCTGACAGGGTACGCGCAACGGTGTGGTTCGGGTGCAAAGAGGCCCACGGATCCTGAAACACCATCTGCACGTTGCGGCGAAGCTCGCCTTCAAAACGTCGTCCTGGCCGTAACGCTTCTCCCAGGATCGAAATGCGGCCGTTCCACTCGCGCTGCAGCCCCGCCAGCACGCGCAGAATAGTCGATTTCCCGCAGCCGGATTCACCGATCAGGCTGAAGGTCTCGCCTTTCTCAATAGCAAAGCTGGCGGCGGAGACCGCCGTTTTCTCCCCGAAGCTCACCTGGAGCCGGTTTACGTCAACGAGAGCCATTGTTCACCTCCTTCCACGGCTGCGAGCGGTCCAGTGTCGGCAGCATCTGTCCATAGCTACCGGCGTTCGGACGGCAGGTCCACAGGGTGCGCGTGTACGGATGCGTCGCCTGCGGGAGCTGGCTTGCCGCCATCTCATCGACTTTTTCGCCCTGATACATCACCAGCACGCGGTCGCAGTGCTCCGCCACCAGCGGCAGATCGTGGCTGATGAGCAGCATCGCCATCTGGCGTTCTTCGCACTGCTGCACCAGCAGTTCGAGGATCTGGTTGCGCAGGCGGGCGTCCAGTGCGGAAGTGGGTTCGTCGGCAATCAGCACCTGCGGATTGTTGATCAGCGCCATCGCAATCATCACCCGCTGGCCCATGCCGCCCGAGAGTTCGCCGGGGGAGCGCTGGAGGACAGGTTCGTTAAGTCCGACGGCACGGATGATGTCGTGAATGCGCGCCAGGCGTTCAGCGCGGGGCAGGCGCTGATGCAGGGTCAGCGCCTCATCAAGCTGGGCGGCGACGTTTTTCGCCGGATTCAGCGCGTAGCGCGGGTCCTGCAGGACCATCGCAATCCCGTTGCCGCGCAGCGCCTGCCAGCGGCGGCTGTTCAGGGCCAGCAGGTCGTTGCCGAGCACGTTAAGCCGGTTCGCGCTCACGATGCCGGGCTTACGCCCCAGCCCCATCAGGGCGCGGGCGGACATCGACTTGCCCGAGCCGGATTCCCCCACCAGCGCCAGCCGCTCGTTGCCAAGCGTGAAGCTCAGGTTGTTGACCACGCGCGCGGCGGGGTAGTCGATATTCAGCGCATCGACGATGACGCGTTGTTCAGTCATGCTGTGGCTCCAGTACGTCGCGCAGGCCGTCGCCCAACAGGTTAAAGGCCAGGCTGGCAAACAGAATGGCCCCGCCCGGAATGGCGGCAATCCACCACTGGTCGAAAATCACCTGCATGCCGTCGGCAATCATCGCGCCCCATTCGGCCATCGGCGGACGTGCGCCAAGGCCGCGGAAGCCAAGACCGGCGGCGGCCAGAATAATGCCTGCCAGATCCAGCGCCAGCCGCACAATCGCGGACGGCAGACAAAGGGGCAGAATATGCCCGACCAGCAGGCGCGGGCCGCGAATGCCCATCATCTCGGCGGCGGCCAGGTAATCGCTGTGGCGCAGACGCTGAATTTCACTTCGGGCCTGACGCGCGTAGGCCGGCCAGGTGGTTAAGGCCAGCGCCAGCGCGCCGTTGACCAGCCCCGGGCCGAGCATTGCCACAAACGCGAAGGCGAGGATCAGGCGCGGCATCGACATCACCACGTCGGTAAAGCGCATCAGGATGCGCTCCATCCAGCCGCCGTAGCAGCCGGACAAAATCCCCATCAGCAGCCCGGCGGGCAGGGTGATAACGGTAACTAATGCCACCAGCCCGAGCGCCGGTCGCGTGCCGTAAATCAGGCGCGAAAGCAGGTCGCGCCCGTAGCTGTCGGTGCCCAGCCAGTGCTGGTCGTTCGGTGCCTGCAGGCGCGCGGCCGCGTCCTGCCAGTTCGGATCAAGCGGCGCGAGCCACGGCGCGAACAGGGCGATAAGCACCAGCAGTACGATGGCAACCAGCCCGCAAAACGCGGCAGGGGAGCGGCGCAGGCGGCGTAAGAAAAGATAAAACGGCATTAGCGCACCCTGGGATCGGTTGCCCGCACGAGCAGGTCGGTAAGGTTATTGATCAGCACAAAGCAGACGCCAATCAGCAGCGTGCCGCCCATGATGGCGGTGGTGTCCCCGGCGAACAGGGCGGTGGTGAGATAGCGCCCGATGCCCGGCCACGAGAAGACGGTTTCGGTCAGTACCGCACCTTCCAGCATGCTGGTGTAGGCCAGCGCAATCACCGCTAGCAGGGTGCCGTGAATGTTCGGCAGCACGTGGCGCAGCAGGATGGCCATCTCCCCGGCACCCTTGGCGCGGGCGAGCAGAATGTACTCTTTGTTCATCTCGCTCAGGCAGGCGGATCGCGTGAGGCGGGTAATGCTTGCCAGCGAGTAATAGGCCAGCAGCAGCACCGGCAGCACCAGGTGGCTGAGGGCGTTGCGGAACGCCTCGCGGTCGCCGGAAAGCCAGGTATCTATGAGCGCAAAGCCGGTGCGCGGCTCGACGGTGAACTGCCAGATATCGTCCAGCCTGCCGGGACCCGCACTCCACTGCAGCTTCGCGTAGAACAGGGCCAGCATCAGCAGGCCGAGCCAGAAGATCGGCACCGAGTTGCCGAGCAGGGTGAGGGTTCTGATGGCGAGATCGAGCGGCGAACCGGCGTAGCGGGCGCACAGCACCCCGGCAATGACGCCGAGTACGGACCCGATGATTAAGGCCAGGGTTGCCAGCTCCAGCGTGGCGGGGAAGGCGCGCAGCAGGTCCTGCAGCACCGGCTGTCCGGTGGCGCTGGCGGTGCCTAAATCACCGTGGGCGAGGTTTTGCAGATAGTGCCAGAACTGCACGGGCAGCGGCCGATCCAGCCCGAGCTGGTGGCGAACCTGATCGTAGGTTGACTGGCTGGCGTGATCGCCGCCGATCTGCAGCACGCGATCGACCGGGGAAAAAGCCGAGAGCGCAAACGTGACGAGCAGCAGCCCGAAAAGCGTGAGCAGCAGGGTCAGCAGACCCTGGAGCACGCGGGTGGAAAGATGTGGCATGGGAAATCTCTTCATGCCGGGTGGCGGCTTCGCCTTACCC
>NZ_GL890775.1:347418-378314 GCF_000211415.1 Enterobacter mori LMG 25706
GGCTACTTCGTAACGCGATCGTACCAGACCATATCCGCGTTCAGGCCCTGCTGATACCCCTTCACGCTATCGCGCACCACGATCTGGGTTTTGCCCTGATCGACGAACACGTACGGCGAATTCTGCTGCAGCTGTTCCTGCATTTTCTTGTACAGATCCAGACGCTTCGCCGGATCCGGCTCGGCAACCGCCGCCAGCGTGGCTTTGTTCCGATCCGGAATTTTCCAGCCGTTCAGGCCGGCCACGGTGCTGGATTTACCGTCGTTCCACGCGAAGGCGCTAGCGTTGGAGTGCGCATCGAAGTAGTCCGGGATCCACAGACGAATGGCCGCCTGATGCTGCTTCGCGCGCACGCGGGCATAGACCTGGCTACCCGCCGCAGGCAGCAGATCCACCTTCACGCCGCCCTGGGCAAAGCTCGCCTGCATCGACTGGGCGATGGTGATAAACGGCGGCTTGTTCTCCACGTCCAGCGTGAAGTGCGCGTCTTTAATGCCCGCTTTGGCGAGGATCGCTTTCGCCTTCGCCGGGTCAAATTTAAACGGATTGTCTTCCAGCGCGCCCGGCAGACCGACCGGCAGGAAGCTCTGATGAACAAAATACTGGCCTTTCAGCAGGTTTTTGGTGATGCCTTCATAGTCGACCAGCCAGCGCGAGGCCTCCCAGAATGCCGGGTTGTTCAGCAGCGGGTTGGCGCTGTTGCCGGTGTTGAACACCAGGTAATTTTGCTCGGCGGACGGGATGCTCAGCACCTTCACGCCGGGCTTGCCGTCCAGGGCGCTAATCTGATCTGCCCCCAGATCGCGCGCAACGTCCGCGTCACCCTGCTGGATCAGCAGGCGGCGGGAGGCCGGATCGGGGACGTTTTTAATGATGATGCTTTTCAGCTTTGGTGCACCGCCGGGGGCGGAGTCGTTGGCTTCCAGCACGATGGCCTGATGCGGCTGATAGACGCGCATTTTGAACGCGCCGCTGCCCGCCGAGTGCATTTTCAGCCACGCGTTGCCGAAGTCGTTATCCTTCACGTTCGCCGCAACCTGCTTTTCATCCACGATGGAGGCAATCGGCGTGGAGAGAATATTCAGCGCCACCGCCGGGCTGACGTCCGCCGTCCAGTGAAGCTGGAGGGTATGGTCATCCACCTTTTTCAGCTGGCTGGCGATGTTGCTGGCGTCCCAGCCCAGCACGTTCAGGATAAAGGCCGGGGATTTGTTCAGCGTCACGGCGCGGGTGTATGAGAAGATCACGTCTTCCGGGCGCAGTGGGTTGCCGGAGGCGAATTTTGCATCGGGCTTGAGCTTGATGGTCAGGATTTTTGCTGCCGCGTCGGCGTCCCAGCTTTCTGCCAGAATCGGGGTGATTTTTTCCGGGTTATCGCGGTCCGGTTGCACCAGGCGCTGATACAGGCTCGGCACGGTTTGGATGCTGGAAAGCTCGTTGGCTTCGGCCGGGTCGAGGCTCACGATGTCATCAAGCCCCTGCGCGACAACCAGCGTGTTGGGCGGAGTAGCGGCGTGGGCAACGCTTGAGAGCGCAGCCAGCACCAGTAACGGCAGCAATTTTTTAGTCATAGCGATCCCTGAAGAAAATATATTGTGATTGTTTTATGCTCCGCTACGTTAGGTGGTCTCTGAAATTACGCAAAGTCGAAATTCAGCTTTCCTTATGCCTTCCGGGAATAATGCATGCGCTCGGGCTATTAAAATACGCTGCTTCTCGCCCGCTTTTTAACCTGCTATAACAAACTCCTTACCTTTCAGGGAGTCAACGCCGTGCCCGAAATCAATCAACATGGTCAAACCGTTAACGATATCGTCCCGGACTGGAAATGCGCCCGCGTGTTAACCCGCACGCCGCTTACCGGCCAGTACTGCCGTCTTGAGCCGTTGGATGCGGAGCATCACTCTTCAGATTTGTTCGAAGCCTATGCTCTGGGCGACGACAGCGACTGGACGTGGCTTGCCAGCACGCAGCCGGAAAGCGTGGAAGCGACCGCGCACTGGGTGCTGGGAAAGGTGCTGGACGATGACCTGGTGCCCTTTGCCGTGATCGATTTACGCACCGAAAAAGCGGTAGGGCTGGTGAGCTATATGGCGATCGAGCGGTTTCTCGGCTCGGTGGAAATCGGCCACGTCACCTGGTCGCGCAAGATGAAAGGCACCCGCATCGGCACCGAAGCGGTGTGGCTGCTGCTGAAAAACGCCTTCGAGCATAAGTACCGTCGGCTGGAGTGGAAGTGTGATTCGATGAATATCGCCTCGCGCAACGCGGCAGAGAGGCTGGGGTTTGTCTGGGAGGGACGGCTGCGCCAGAAGCTGGTGCGCAAAGGCCGCAACCGCGACAGCGATATGCTCTCTATTATTGACAGCGAGTGGCCGGAAAGGGACGCGGAGCTGCGCGCCTGGCTGGCGGCGGAGAATTTTGACGGGGAAGGGCGGCAGATTAAGCGGTTAGAGGAATTTCGGCAGTAATTTTCCCTCACCCTAACCCTCTCCCACAGGGAGAGGGAATAGGTTGTCACCCTCTCCCTGTGGGAGAGGGCATCAGGCAACTCAATGGCGAACCGGCGCCCCGTTCGCCACATAATACGCCGCCGTGCTCTTCGTCAGCGGCTCGCGCCCGCGAATGGCGTCGGCAATCTTCTCGCCAATCATGATGGTGGTGGCGTTCAGGTTGCCGGTGATGATTTGCGGCATGATCGACGCATCCACCACGCGCAGCCCTTCCAGTCCGTGAACGCGGCCTTCGCCGTCGACCACCGCCATCTCGTCGTAACCCATTTTGCAGGTGCCACACGGGTGGAAAGCGGTTTCGGCATGGTTGCGCACGAACTCGTCCAACTGCTCGTCGGTCTGGCACTCGACGCCCGGGCTGATTTCGCGACCGCGGTACTTGTCCAGCGCGGGCTGGTGCATGATCTCGCGGGTGATGCGGATCGCGTCGCGGAACTCCTGCCAGTCCTGCTCGTGGGACATATAGTTGAACAGAATTGCCGGATGCTGGTGCGGATCGCGGGATTTAATCCGCACGTGGCCGCGGCTCGGGGAACGCACGGAGCCGACGTGGCACTGGAAGCCGTGCTCTTTTCCCGCGTTCGAGCCGTTGTAGTTAATCGCCACTGGCAGGAAGTGGTACTGGATGTTCGGCCACTCGAATTCTTCGCGGCTGCGGATAAACCCGCCCGCTTCGAAGTGGTTGCTCGCACCCACGCCGGTGCCGCCAAACAGCCACTCCGCGCCAATCTTCGGCTGGTTCCACCACTGCAGGGCAGGGCAGAGGGAGACCGGCTCTTTGCATTCGTACTGGAGGTACATCTCCAGGTGATCCTGCAGGTTTTCGCCCACGCCGGGCAGGTCGTGTACCAGCGGAATATCGAACTGCTTCAGCAGCCCCGCATTGCCCACGCCGGAGCGCTGCAGGATCTGCGGGGAGGCAATGGCCCCTGCGCACAGCAGCACCTCTTTGTTCGCCGTCGCTTTGGATGGGATAGTGCTTTCGCCTTCCAGCCACTCGACTCCCACGGCGCGTTTGCCGTCAAAGACAATATGATCGGTCATGGCGTGTGTGCGGATGGTCAGGTTCGGACGCGGCTTCGCCTGGTCCAGATAGCCGCGCGCGGTGCTGGCGCGTCGGCCCTGCGGCGTCACCGTGCGGTCCATCGGCCCGAAGCCTTCCTGCTGATAGCCGTTGAGATCCTCAGTGCGCGGATAGCCCGCCTGCACGCCGGCTTCGACCATCGCTTCAAACAGCGGGTTCACGCCCGGTTTCGAGGTGGTGACGCTCACCGGGCCGTCGCCGCCGTGGTAGTCGTTCGGGCCCACGTCGCGCGTTTCCGCCTTGCGGTAGTAGGGCAGGCAGTTGAGGTAGCTCCAGTGTTCAAGGCCCGTTTCTTTGGCCCAGTTGTCCAGATCCATCGCGTTACCGCGGATGTAGCACATGCCGTTGATCAGCGACGAGCCGCCCAGCCCTTTGCCGCGTCCGCACTCCATGCGGCGGTTGTTCATATACGGCTCTGGCTCGGTTTCATACGCCCAGTTGTAACGCTTGCCCTGCAGCGGAAACGCCAGCGCGGCGGGCATCTGGGTGCGGAAGTCAAAGCGGTAATCCGGCCCGCCCGCCTCAAGCAGCAGGACGGTGGTATTCGGATCTTCAGTCAGTCGCGTTGCCAGTACGTTGCCGGCAGAGCCGGCCCCGATAATGATGTAGTCAAATTGCAAATAAACCTCCCGGTTAAAATATGGACTGGAATTTACCCATCTCAACCTGGATGGACTTCACCTGGGTGTAGCTCTGGAGCGTCATCACCCCGTTCTCGCGGCCAATGCCGGAGTGCTTGTAGCCACCCACCGGCATTTCTGCGGCGGATTCACCCCATGTGTTGATCCAGCAGATGCCCGCTTCAAGCTGATGAATGGCGCTATGCGCGCGGTTCAGGTCGGCAGTGACGATGCCCGCCGCCAGTCCGTAGTCGGTGTCGTTGGCGCGGCGGATCGCTTCTTCATCGGATTCATAGGAGAGGATGGACATCACCGGGCCGAAGATCTCTTCGCGCACGATGGTCATCTCGTCGGTGCAGTCGGTGAACACGGTCGGGGCGACCCACGCGCCGTTATCAAAGCCGTCACCCTTCAGCACGTCACCACCGCACAGCACGCGCGCGCCTTCCTCTTTGCCTTTGGCGATGTAGCGCAGCACGCTGTCGCGGTGCGGGAAGCTGACCATCGGGCCAAAGTTGGTGCGTTCATCGAACAGATCGCCCGCGCGGATGCGGCCCACGCGCTCGACGATTTTCTGCTCAAACGCGGCTTTAAATTTCGCGGGCACGAACACGCGGGTGCCGTTGGTGCACACTTGGCCGGAGCTGAAGAAGTTCGCCATCATGGCGATGTCCGCCGCGAGATCGAGATCCGCGTCGTCAAAAATAATGAGCGGGGATTTGCCGCCCAGCTCCATCGTCACCTCTTTCAGGGACGAGGCCGCCGAGTTGGCCATCACCTTCTTGCCGCTGGCGACGCCGCCGGTAAAGGAGACTTTGGCGATGCCCGGATGCTCGGTCAGGTACTGGCCGGTCTCCGCACCCACGCCCGGCAGGACGTTAAACACGCCGTCCGGAACGCCCGCTTCGGTGTAGATCTCGGCAAGCTTCAGGGCGGTGAGCGGGGTCACTTCGCTCGGCTTGAAGATCATCGCGTTGCCCGCCGCCAGCGCCGGGGCGGATTTCCACAGGGCGATCTGGATCGGGTAGTTCCACGCCCCGATGCCCGCCACCACGCCCAGCGGCTCGCGGCGGGTGTAGACGAATGAGGTCTCACGCAGCGGGATCTGGCTGCCTTCCAGCGCCGGGATCAGCCCCGCGTAGTATTCCAGCACGTCCGCGCCGGTGACGATGTCGACGGTTGAGGTTTCGGAATACGCTTTACCGGTGTCGAGGGTTTCCAGCTTCGCCAGTTCGTCGTTGCGCTCGCGCAGGATATCGACGGCGCGACGCAGAATGCGCGAGCGCTCCATGGCGGTCATCGCCGCCCAGATTTTTTGCCCGCGCTGTGCGCTTTCCACGGCGCGATTGACGTCTTCTCTTCCGGCGGCCTGTACGGTCGCCAGAACTTCACCGTTGGCCGGGTTGATGGTCTCGAAGGTGCGACCGCTGGTGGCGGATGTATAACCACCATTGATATAAAGCTGCTGTTCTGCCATTCGGGACATAAATCCTCCTCGGTTATTCGGTCGGTAAATGCTGGCTGATAAAGTGGCTGGTAAGCGACTGGGCCAGCGTCTTATCCAGCGGTTTGCCGCTCAGCGCGGCGCGCAGCCATAGGCCGTCAATCAGCGCCGCCAGCCCATAGCCCGCCTCTTCGGCCTGTTCGCGGGGCAGCTCGCGGCGGAACTCGTACACCAGGTTCGACAGAAGACGGCGGCTGCTCACCTGCTGCAGGCGGTAGAGCATCGGCTGGTGCATGCTGCTCGCCCAGAAGGCCAGCCAGGCCTTCATCGCCGCGCCGCTGGTCTGGGTTTCATCAAAGTTGCCGCCGACAATGGCCTGCAATCGCTGCTCCGCGCTGGCGTCCGGCAGGGCGTGCAGACGACTCAATACCGCGTCGCGAAGCTGGCCGGTGATGTCGCGCATGGTCGCTTCCAGCAGACCGTTTTTGTCTTTGAAGTAATGGCTGATGATCCCCGTGGAAACGCCCGCCCGACGGGCGATCTGCGCGATGGTCGCGTCATGCATTCCCACTTCATTAATTGCTTCCAGCGTGGCGTCGATAAGCTGCCTGCGCCGGATTGGCTGCATCCCCACTTTGGGCATTTTTGCCACTCCATTCATCAGCGTTGGTAATACATTAAAGCGGTTTTTGATTGGACGTTCAATATAAAATGTGTCTTAATTGTTGCGGATTTGGATTTCAATAGTTACAAAAACAGTGGGGATACTGGATGACAGACCTTTCACAGGACAGAGAAAAAGACAAAATCAACCCGGTCGTTTTTTATACTTCCGCCGGGCTGATTTTGTTGTTTTCCCTGACGACGATCTTCTTTCGTGATTTTTCTGCCGAGTGGATTGGGCGCACCCTGAACTGGGTGTCGAAGACCTTCGGCTGGTACTATCTGCTGGCGGCGACGCTCTATATTGTCTTCGTGGTCTGCATTGCCTGCTCGCGCTTCGGTTCGGTGAAGCTCGGGCCAGAGCAGTCCAAGCCCGAGTTCAGCCTGCTGAGCTGGGCCGCGATGCTGTTTGCCGCGGGCATCGGCATCGACCTGATGTTCTTCTCCGTGGCGGAACCGGTCACGCAGTATATGCAGCCGCCTGAAGGGGCAGGGCAGACGATGGAGGCCGCGCGCCAGGCGATGGTCTGGACGCTGTTCCACTACGGTCTGACCGGCTGGTCGATGTACGCCCTGATGGGCATGGCGCTCGGATACTTTAGCTATCGTTATAATTTGCCCCTCACCATCCGCTCTGCGCTGTATCCGATTTTCGGGAAAAAAATTAACGGCCCGATTGGCCACAGCGTCGACATTGCGGCGGTGATCGGCACCATCTTCGGTATCGCGACGACGCTCGGGATTGGTGTGGTGCAGCTCAACTACGGGCTGAGCGTGCTGTTTGATATCCCGGATTCGATGGCCGCCAAAGCGGCGCTGATTGCGCTCTCCGTCATTATCGCCACCATTTCGGTGACGTCTGGCGTTGATAAGGGCATCCGCGTGCTGTCCGAGCTGAACGTGGCGCTGGCGCTGGGACTGATCCTGTTCGTGCTGTTTATGGGCGACACCTCGTTCCTGCTCAATGCCTTAGTGCTCAACGTGGGCGACTACGTGAACCGCTTTATGGGCATGACGCTGAACAGCTTCGCCTTCGACCGCCCGGTAGAGTGGATGAACAACTGGACGCTGTTCTTCTGGGCGTGGTGGGTCGCGTGGTCGCCGTTTGTCGGCCTGTTCCTCGCGCGCATTTCGCGTGGCCGCACCATTCGTCAGTTCGTAATGGGTACGCTGATTATCCCGTTCACCTTTACCCTGCTGTGGCTGTCGATTTTCGGCAACAGCGCGCTGCACGAAATTATCCACGGCAATGCAACCTTTGCGCAGGAAGCGATGGCGCCCCCGGAGCGCGGCTTCTATAGCCTGCTGGCGCAGTATCCGGCGTTTACTTTTAGCGCTTCGGTGGCGACCATCACTGGCCTGCTGTTTTACGTCACCTCGGCGGATTCCGGCGCGCTGGTGCTGGGCAACTTCACCTCGAAGCTGAAGGACATCAACAGCGACGCGCCGAACTGGCTGCGCATCTTTTGGTCCGTCGCCATCGGACTGCTGACGCTCGGCATGCTGATGACCAACGGTATCTCTGCGCTGCAGAACACCACGGTGATCATGGGTCTGCCGTTCAGCTTCGTGATCTTCTTCGTGATGGCCGGGCTGTATAAATCGCTCAAGGTGGAAGATTACCGCCGCGAAAGCGCCAACCGCGACACCGCGCCGCGACCGCTGGGGGCGCAGGATCGCCTGAGCTGGAAGAAACGCCTCTCACGCCTGATGAACTACCCCGGCACGCGCTATACCCGACAGATGATGGAGACGGTGTGTTACCCGGCAATGCAAGAGGTGGCGCAGGAGCTGAAGCTGCGCGGTGCCTACGTAGAGCTGAAAAACCTGCCGCCGGACGAGGGCGAGAACCTGGGACACCTGGATCTGCTGGTGCACATGGGCGACGAGCAGAACTTTGTCTATCAGATCTGGCCACAGCAGTATTCCGTTCCCGGCTTTACCTCCCGGGCGCGCAGCGGGAAGTCGACCTACTACCGGCTGGAGACCTTCCTGCTGGAAGGGAGCCAGGGGAATGATTTGATGGATTACAGCAAGGAGCAGGTGATTACGGACATTCTGGATCAGTATGAACGGCACCTGAACTTTATCCATCTGCACAGGGAAGCGCCGGGGAATAGCGTGATGTTCCCGGATGTTTGATTGATGACAAACATTTGTCATTAACAATTCAGCCGTCTTTCTTGCCGGGTAGCGCTGCGCTTACCCGGCCTACAAAACTGCTTTTCGGTAGGCCTGATAAGCGAAGCGCCATCAGGCTCGCCTTTCATTGACACAACTTTAATGATAACCATTTTCATTTAAATATAGCCTGTGCTATACCTTATAGCACGGGCTAATTTTGCTTTGAATTTAATCACCTCAGGAGACTTCTGCGATGCACCCACGGCAAGGATTGAAGCGTCTGTTGCTCGGCGCGCTGCTCATGACTGCGACCACGACCGGCGCGCTGGCGGCTGAAAAGTTTCAGGTTATCACCACCTTTACCGTTATCGCTGATATGGCGAAAAACGTGGCGGGTGACGCCGCAGACGTGACGTCCATCACTAAGCCGGGCGCTGAAATTCACGAGTATCAGCCCACTCCGGGCGATATAAAACGCGCACAGAAGGCGCAGCTGATTCTGGCGAACGGCATGAATCTGGAACTCTGGTTCCAGCGCTTTTATCAGCACCTGAACGGCGTGCCGGAAGTGATTGTCACTAACGGCATTACGCCGATGGGGATCGGCGAGGGGCCGTATAACGGCAAGCCCAACCCGCACGCGTGGATGTCGCCGGACAACGCCCTGATTTACGCCGATAACATCCGCGACGCGCTGGTGAAGTACGATCCGGCCAACGCACAGACCTATCAGCGCAACGCTGAAGCCTACAAGCAGAAGATCACCGCCACTCTCGAACCGCTGCGTAAGCAGGTGGCGGAGATCCCGGAAGACAAGCGCTGGATGGTAACCAGCGAAGGTGCCTTCTCCTATCTGGCGCGGGATCTGGGGATGAAAGAGCTTTACCTGTGGCCGATCAACGCCGATCAGCAGGGCACGCCCCAGCAGGTGCGCAAGGTGATCGACCAGGTGAAAAAACATCATATCCCGGCGGTGTTCAGCGAAAGCACGGTCTCCGATAAGCCCGCGCGTCAGGTGGCGCGGGAAACCGACACCCACTACGGCGGCGTGCTGTACGTCGACTCACTGAGCGCGGAAAACGGCCCGGTGTCGACCTATATCGATCTGCTGAACGTCACCACCCGCACGCTGGTGCAGGGCATCCGTGACGGCATGAAGGAGTAACCATGCACGAGGGGATTGTTGTCTCAGACGTCACCGTGACCTACCGCAACGGCCACACGGCGCTGCGCGACGCGTCGTTCAGCGTGCCGGGCGGATCGATTGCCGCCCTGGTTGGCGTGAACGGTTCCGGCAAATCCACGCTGTTTAAGGCGGTGATGGGCTTTGTGCGGGCGGCGAGCGGCACTATCACCATTCTGGGGCTGCCGCCTCACCGGGCGCTGCGCCAGAACCTGGTCGCCTACGTGCCGCAGTCGGAAGAGGTTGACTGGTCGTTTCCGGTGCTGGTCGAAGATGTGGTGATGATGGGCCGCTACGGGCACATGGGGTTTCTGCGTCGGCCCAAAGATCGCGACAGACAAATCGTGACCGACGCCCTGAAGCGCGTGGATATGCTCGAGCTACGCCATCGGCAGATTGGCGAGCTGTCCGGCGGGCAGAAGAAGCGCGTGTTTCTGGCCCGGGCGATTGCCCAGCAGGGCGAGGTGATCCTGCTCGACGAGCCGTTTACCGGCGTGGACGTCAAAACCGAAGCCAGGATCATCAGCCTGCTGCGCGAGCTTCGCGACGAGGGCAAAACGATGCTGGTCTCGACCCATAACCTGGGCTCGGTCTCGGAGTTTTGCGATTACACGGTGATGGTCAAGGGCACCGTTCTGGCGAGCGGCCCGACGGAAACCACCTTTACCGCCGAAAATCTCGAGCGCGCCTTTAGCGGCGTGCTGCGCCATGTGGTGCTCAGCGGCTCGGAAGATCGCATTATTACCGACGATGAACGCCCCTTCGTGACGCACCGACAGGAGGCAAAATGAACGCGCTTCTCGAACCCTTCGGCTACGAGTACATGCTCAACGCGATGTGGGTCTCGGCGATGGTGGGCGGGCTGTGCGCGTTTCTCTCCTGCTATCTGATGCTTAAAGGCTGGTCGCTGATCGGCGATGCACTGTCGCACTCCATTGTGCCCGGTGTGGCGGGCGCTTACATGCTCGGGCTGCCGTTCTCGCTGGGGGCGTTTCTGTCGGGCGGGCTGGCGGCGGGCAGCATGCTGTTTCTCAACCAGCGCAGCCGCCTGAAGGAGGATGCCATCATCGGGCTGATCTTCTCCTCCTTTTTCGGGCTCGGGCTGTTTATGGTCTCGCTCAACCCGACCTCGGTGAACATTCAGACCATCGTGCTCGGCAATATTCTGGCTATCGCCCCGGAGGATATCGTTCAGCTGGCGATTATCGGCGTGGTGTCGATGGTTATCCTGCTGTTCAAATGGAAAGATCTGATGGTGACCTTTTTTGATGAGAACCACGCCCGCGCCATCGGCCTGCGTCCTGAACGCCTGAAAATCCTCTTCTTTACCCTGCTGGCGGTCTCTACCGTGGCGGCGCTGCAAACCGTCGGTGCGTTTCTGGTGATCTGTCTGGTGGTCACCCCCGGCGCGACCGCGTGGCTGCTGACCGACCGCTTTCCGCGCCTGCTGATGATTGCGGTCGCCATTGGCAGCATCACCAGCTTCCTCGGCGCGTGGGCCAGCTACTATCTGGACGGCGCGACCGGCGGCATTATCGTCGTGGCCCAGACGCTGCTGTTCCTGCTGGCGTTCGTCTTTGCGCCGCAGCACGGGCTGCTCGCCAGCCGCCGTCGGGCGCATCAGACGCAGGAGGCACAGCCATGATGGCGCTGCTTCTCGACCCTTTCCAGTTTGCGTTTATGAACAACGCGCTGCTGATTTCACTTCTGGTGGCCGTGCCCTGCGCGCTGCTGTCGGTTTTTCTGGTGCTGAAAGGCTGGGCGCTGATGGGCGACGCCATGAGCCACGCGGTGTTTCCCGGCGTGGTGCTGGCGTGGATGATGGGCCTGCCGCTGGCGCTGGGGGCGTTTGTAGCCGGGTTGTTCTGCGCGGTCGCCACCGGATACCTGAAGGATAACAGCCGAATCAAGCAGGATACGGTCATGGGGATCGTGTTTTCCGGCATGTTCGGCGCGGGCCTGATCCTTTATATCGCCGTCAAACCCGAGGTGCATCTCGACCACATTCTGTTCGGCGATATGCTGGGCATTAACGGGATGGACATTCTGCAAAGCGGGATCGTGGCGGGGCTGATCGCGCTGGTGATTGGCCTGAAGTGGCGCGACTTTCTGCTGTTCTGCTTTGATTACCAGCAGGCGCAGGTGAGCGGGCTGCGCACCCGCTGGCTGCACTACGGCTTACTGTGCATGGTCTCGCTAACCATCGTGGCGACGCTGAAGGCGGTGGGGATTATTCTGTCAATTTCGCTGCTGATTGCCCCCGGCGCGGTGGCGGTGCTGATCACCCGACGCTTCCACATGGCGCTGCTGGTCGCGGTCGCCGTTTCAGCCCTCGTGTCGGTAAGCGGTGTATATGCGTCGTTTTATCTCGACAGCGCGCCTGCGCCGACCATCGTAGTGCTGTTCGCAATGGTGTTTATCGTGACGTTCGGGGTCACCAGCGTGAAGGCCCGTCGGCAGGAGAGCGTGACAGCAGGGTGATCGCCTGTTCACCCTGCTGTTGCCAGTGAAGGGTGAAGGCTGCGCCTTCGTTAAAGCCTGCCAGTTGATGAGTCAACGCCAGCGTAAGCGTCTTATCGTCAAGCTTTGTCACCCGGGCGCTGTCAAACCCCATATAGGCCTGCACCCGTGGAAAGAGGGCTTTAAACAGGCTCTCTTTGGCGCTAAACACCAGCGTCAGTGCAAGGGCGAACGGGTATCCCGAGCGGGAAAGCACAGGCTCTTCCTGCACATCGATGATCCCATCCTTTATTTCTCTGGCTTCGTTTTCGGGAAGTATCGCTTCGCAATCGATGCCGATAAGCGCCTGTCGCTCATGGACCACGACCGCCATGGCCTGCGTGCCGCTGTGGGTGATGCTACCGGAAATACCGTCCGGCCAGAGCGGTTCGCCGCTGGTGCCGATGCCGGGAATGGGGTGATCCGGTAAGGCGTGCGCGGCGGCGATGCGTCCGGCAAGATGGTCGGTTTTGCGTTTGCGTCCGGCGTGTGAAAGCTCAGCGTGGTGGGGGAGCCAGAGGAGATCGGCGTCGGTGAAGGTGGCGGGGTCGAAGGTAATGCGGTGGACGGTGAGGTTGGCGAGAGCAAACGTGCGGTGGGTGGTGTGCATGGGATTTCCTTTATCAACGAATAGTGCGGCCTGATGCCCTCACCCCGGCCCTCTCCCACAGGGAGAGGGAGCAAACACTAAAAACGGCAACAGGGTTGCTGTTTTGCTTTTACCTCGCTCTCACCCCGACCCTCTCCCACAGGGAGAGGGAGCAAACACTAAAAACGGCAACAGGGTTGCCGTTTTGCTTTCACCTAGAAATGCGTATTCACGCTCATATACCAGGTCCGGCCCGGCTCATTATACGTATACGCACCCGCACCGTACATATACGCACCGGTCGTGGTGTTCCCGGTGGTCTGGGCATTACCCGCACGCCACTGGCGCTTGTCGAAGACGTTGTCTACGCCGCCGGTCAGGCTGACGTTTTTGGTCACGTCCCAGGTCGCGCTCAGGCCCACGATGCTGTACGGGCTGACTTCGTCTTTCTCAGACCCGGTCACCGGCTGACCTTTGTAGTTGTACTTCTTCGGCTGCTGCTTGCCGTACCAGGTGAAGGTCGACTGGAGCGACACGTCCTGATGGACCTGCCAGCTCAGGGTTGAGTTCAGCGTGTACTCAGGAATGATCGACAGACGGTCGCCGGTCTCCTTGTTTTTGCTCTGCAGCATGTAGGTGATGTTGTTGGTCCAGTTAATGGTGTCGCTGACCGGCACGTTCAGGGAGCCTTCCAGACCTTCGACCACCGCCTTCGGCACGTTTTCCCACTGGTAAATATCGGTGGTGACTTTGCTGGTGGACGTCTGGCCAATCGGCGCGTAGCCTGCTTCAATCTTGTCGCGATAGTCGTTACGGAACCAGGTGACACCCGCCTGCCAGCCGTCACGTTTCCACTCCAGACCGATCTCTTTGTTGATGCTGGTTTCAGCTTTCAGGTCGTCGTTACCCATCATGTAGCAGCCCACGCCGTCGGAGCTTGCGTAGCAGCCCTGACCTTTGCTGTAGAGCAGGTAGTTCGGGTTAGTCTGGTACAGGCTCGGTGCTTTGTAGGCGCGCGCGATCCCCATCTTCAGCGTGAATTCATCGCCAAGGCCTTGCGAGAGGTTGAGCGACGGGCTCCAGTTGTTGCCGACGATGGTGTGGTGATCGAAGCGCAGGGCAGGGGTCAGCATGGTGCTGTCGGTCAACTCCATGTTGTTTTCGGCGAACAGGGAGAAAATCTCCGCCGAGGAGTACGGGCTGCGGTCGTCGCTCATGCCCGGAATGGTGCCGCCCTGCTGGGCCTGGGTGTTAGAGGTGGAATCCTTCATGCGCTGCTGGTTCCACTCGGTGCCCAGCGTCAGGTTCTGGTTGACGATGAAATCAATCGGCAGGTTGATTTCGCTGTGCAGCATCACGTCGGCCAGGTCGGTGTCGGTGAATTTATTGCTGTTGAACAATCCTTCCAGACCGCCCGCCAGCCCTTCGCCCAGACGGGAGTTACGGGTGTGTTCGTACTGCGCCCAGTTGCTGGTGGTAATGCCGTTATCCCAGCCGCCGTTCCAGGTCACCGCAAAGTTCTGGCGGTAGATACGGTTAGTCTCTTTACCGTAGTTTTTCTTCACCAGCCCGCTGGAGCTATTGTCGTTGTTGGTGTTCTGCGTGTCACCTGCGTACAGGTTGTTCTGGCGGCTGTAGCCGGCTTCAAACTCCAGAGACTGCATTGGCGCGAAGTCCCAGCGCACCACGCCATTGATGTCTTTGTTTTCCACACCTTCACGGCCTGCGGGCAGCGTGTCGGCATAAGCACCGGTACGGTCAGACTGGTGGCCCTGGTTGATGTCCCACGCGTCGGCCTGGGTTTTGTCCAGGTTGCCGAACATGCGGAAGCTGAAATCGCCGCCCAGCGGACCGCTGAGGCTGAAGTTGGTGCGCTTGGTGGAACCTTCGTCCTTGTGTTCTGGCGCATTCAGGTAGGTGTTCCAGGAGCCGTGCCACTGGTTGTCGAATTTTTTGGTGATGATGTTCACCACGCCGCCAGCCGCGCCGTTACCGTAGCGCGCGGCGGCCGGGCCGCGGATCACTTCGATGCGTTCGATCATCTCTGGTGGCACCCAGCCGGTATCGCCGCGGGTATCACGCTCGCCGCGCCAGCCCAGGCGGATGGAGTTACGGCTGGTGACCGGCTTACCGTCGATCAGGATCAGGGTGTTTTCCGGGCCCATGCCGCGAATGTCAATCTGACGGTTGTTCCCGCGCTGGCCGCTGGTGGAGTTTCCGGTCAGGTTGACGCCCGGCATGGTGCGGATGATTTCAGCCACGTCCCGCGCGGGCGGGTTTTTGCGGATTTCATCGGCGGTGATGGTCGACACGCCCGGCGCCTGCAGGTTCTGCTCGGCGGCGGTGATCACCATCGTGTCTTCGTGCTGCGCGGTGGCGGTGTTGTCGTCTGCCATGGCGGGCAGCGCGACACCATAAATCCCTAAATTGACCAGCAAGGCCAGAGAGTGAATCTTCTTATTCATTGTACGTCCCGCTTTTATGGTTATTTAATGAGCGCGCTTCCCACAGCGCGGGCATTACGCTATTGCAAATGCAAATAGTTATCAATAATATTATCAATAAAATTTGTCCTGAAACAAAAAAGACTGTTAAACATGAGGTTATAAGGGTGACGGCGTTAACAACGGGAAGTGAAGCCTGGTGGCAGTCCAAAAACGGGCCAGAATGGGAACGTCTGAAGGCGAATTATCGCGTCACCTTCTGGTGGCGTGACCCGGCAGGAACGCAGAAAACATCAACGGTTAAACGCGTCTGGCTCTACATCACCGGCGTGACCGATCATCATCAAAATGCCCGCCCGCAATCTCTTGAGCGCATCCCGGATACCGACGTCTGGCAGTGGCAGGGCGAGTTCAGCCCTGAATGGCGCGGCAGCTACTGTTTCATCCCCTCCGATAACGAAAACGATTTTGCCAGCGCAGTGTTTGAAGGCGAGCAGCCGGACCGCATGGCGCTGCGCGAAGGCTGGCGCAAGCTGTTGCCGCACGCGGTCTCCGACCCGCTGAATCCGCAGAGCTGGCGCGGCGGGCGCGGTCACGCCGTCTCGGCGCTGGAGATGCCGGATGCCCCCGTTCAGCCCGGCTGGGATCGTTCCGAAACGCCGTATCAGCCACCAGTCTGCATTGAGTGGAACAGTGCACGTCTCAACAACCGTCGCCGCGTGTGGATTTTTACCACCGGAGATGACAGCTCCGGGCGCCCGCTGGCGGTGCTGCTCGACGGGCAGTTCTGGGCCGAAAGCATGCCCGTCTGGCCTGCGCTGGCGTCGCTGACCCGCAACGGCAAACTGCCGCCTGCGGTCTATGTCTTAATTGATGCGATCGACACAGAACATCGCAGCCGGGAACTGCCCTGTAATCCCGATTTCTGGCTGGCGGCGCAGGAAGAACTCCTTCCCCTTGTGAAAACAACCGCCTCGTTCAGCGACCGTGCCGATCGGACCATCGTGGCGGGCCAGAGCTTTGGTGGCCTCTCTTCGCTTTATGCTGGCCTCAACTGGCCGCAGCGTTTTGGCTGCATCCTCAGCCAGTCCGGCTCCTACTGGTGGCCGCACCGCGGCGCGCAGCAGGACGGGCTGCTCATCGAACAACTTAAAGCGGGTGAAAAAACCGCACGCGGGCTGCGCATTGTCCTCGAGGCCGGGCGCAACGAGCCGCTTATCTTCCGCGCGAATCAGGCGATTTTCGCCGAACTACACACGCAGCAGCCGATTTTCTGGCGCCAGGTTGACGGCGGGCACGATGCGCTTTGCTGGCGCGGTGGGCTGACGCAGGGGCTGATGACCCTCTGGCAGCCGCTTATTCACTAACGGAGTCTGTATGGAATTCAGCAATCCTTTCGATAATCCGCAGGGACAGTTCGCCATTCTGCAAAACGACCAGGGGCAGTACAGCCTGTGGCCGCAGCAGTGCGACCTGCCCGCAGGCTGGCGCGTTGTCTGCGAGCCGCAGTCCCAGGAGGCGTGCCGGCAGTGGCTTGCCGGGCATTGGCAAACGCTTGTCCCGTCCCATTTTGCGGAGGGGAGCGCATGAACCGTCTTCCTCTCGTTGCCGCCCAGCCGGGTATCTGGATGGCGGAGCAGCTTTCCTCCCTGCCAAACGCCTGGAGCGTGGCGCACTACACCGAACTGAAAGGCGACATTGACGCGCCATTGCTGGCAAAAGCGATTGCTGAAGGCATGATGCAGGCCGATACCCTGCGGATGCGTTTCGCCGAGGATAACGGCGAGGTGTGGCAGTGGGTGGATGACACCTTCGTTCTGGCGGAGCCGTCCATCGTTCGCGCTACCTCTCACGACGACGCCGTGGCGCTGATGGAGGCCGATCTTAACCAGAACCTGCGCGTCGACAGCGGGCAGCCGCTGGCGTTTCACCAGCTGATTCAGGTGGGGGAAAACCACTGGTACTGGTATCAGCGCTATCACCATCTGGTGGTGGATGGCTTCAGCTTCCCGGCCATTACCCGCCAGATCGCCGCGATTTATACCGCCTGGAAAAAGGGTGAACCGACGCCTGCATCCCCGTTTACGCCGTTTGCCGAAGTGGTGGATGAGTATCAGCGCTATCGCGACAGCGAGGCATACGCGCGCGACGGTGCCTTCTGGGCAGAGCAGCGCAAGCAGCTTCCTTCTCCGGTCTCGCTCTCTTCCGCGCCGCTGCCGGGACGCGCCGCCACTACTGACATTCTGCGCCTGAAAATTGCAATGGACGGCCGGGCCTTTAGCCAGCTTGCACAGGCGGCAGGGCAGGCGCAGCGCACCGATCTGGCGCTTGCGCTGGTGGCGCTGTGGCTGGGCCGCCTCACCGGACGGCTGGACTACGCCGCCGGGTTTATCTTTATGCGCCGCATGGGTTCCGCGGCGCTCACCGCGACCGGGCCGGTGCTGAACGTGCTGCCGCTGGCGGTCAATATCGACGCGCAGGAGAGCCTGCCCGCGCTGGCGCTGCGACTGGCTAACCAGCTGAAAAAAATGCGCCGCCATCAGCGCTACGACGCCGAGCAGATCGTGCGCGACAGCGGGCGTGCCGCAGGCGACGAAGCGCTGTTTGGCCCGGTGCTGAACGTTAAGGTTTTCGATTATCAGCTGGATATCGACGGCGTGGAGGCCATCACCCACACGCTGGCAACCGGCCCGGTGAACGATCTCGAGCTGGCGCTGTTCCCGGACGAGCAGGGCGATCTCCGCATTGAGATCCTCGCCAATAAACAGCGTTACGATGAGGCGACGCTTACCCGTCACGTGGCGCGCCTGAACGCGATGCTGCTGCAGTTTTCGGCTAATCCGGACCTGCGCTGCGGCGAAGTGGAAACTGTTTCAGAACAGGAATACGCGAAGCTCGCCCGCATCAACGATACCGGGCTGGCGCTGCCGTCTACCACGCTGGCGGATCTGGTGGCGGAGCAGGCGAGCAAAACGCCGGACGCCCCTGCGCTGGCGGATGCGCACATCGAACTGAACTATCGCCAGATGCGCGAGCAGGTCGTCGCGCTGGCAAACCTGTTGCGCGAGCGCGGCGTGAAGCCGGGCGACAGCGTGGCGGTGGCACTCCCGCGCTCGGTGTTCCTGACGCTGGCGCTGCACGGCATCGTCGAGGCCGGTGCCGCGTGGCTGCCGCTGGATACCGGCTACCCGGACGACCGCCTGCGGATGATGCTGGAGGACGCGAAGCCGTCCCTGCTCATTACCACCGACGAGCAGCTCCCGCGCTTTAGCGACCTGCCGATTACGGCATTTAGTTACAACACACTGTTACCGGCCGCGGGTGCTGAACCGCTGCGCCTGGCGAAGCCAGAGCAGACGTCGTACATCATCTTTACCTCCGGTTCGACGGGACGCCCGAAAGGGGTCATGGTCGGCCATACCGCCATCGTTAACCGCCTGAAGTGGATGCAGGACCATTACCCTCTGACGGCGTTTGACGTGGTGGCGCAGAAAACGCCGTGCAGCTTTGACGTGTCGGTGTGGGAGTTCTGGTGGCCGTTTATCGCCGGGGCGAAGCTGGTGATGGCCGAGCCGGACGCGCACCGCGATCCGCAGGCAATGCAGAGTTTCTTCGCCCGGTACGGCGTGACCACCACCCACTTCGTGCCGTCGATGCTGGCGGCCTTTGTCGCCTCGCTGACCCCCGAAAACGCTGCGTGTTGCAAAACCCTTAAGCAGGTGTTCTGTAGCGGCGAAGCGCTGCCGACCGGGCTGTGCCGGGAGTGGGAACAGCTCACCCGTGCGCCGCTGCACAACCTCTATGGTCCAACGGAAGCGGCGGTGGATGTGAGCTGGTATCCGGCGTTTGGCCCCGAGCTGGCGGCGGTGGAAGGCAACAGCGTGCCAATTGGCTTCCCGGTGTGGAACACGGGGCTACGCATCCTTGACGCGATGATGCGCCCGGTGCCGTTCGGCGTGGCGGGCGACCTGTATCTTACCGGCATTCAGCTGGCGCAGGGGTATCTGGGCCGTCCGGACCTCACCGCCAGCCGCTTTATCGCCGACCCGTTTGCCCCCGGCGAGCGGATGTACCGCACCGGCGACGTTGCCCGCTGGCTGGACAACGGCGCGGTGGAATATCTCGGCCGCAGCGACGATCAGCTGAAAATTCGCGGCCAGCGCATCGAGCTGGGCGAGATCGACCGGGCGATGCTGTCGCTGCCGGACGTCGCCCAGGCCGTCGCCCACGCCTGCGTGTTCAACCAGGCGGTGGCAACCGGCGGCGATGCCCGTCAGCTGGTAGGGTATGTCGTCTCTGAATCCGGCTTACCGCTGGATCGCGACGCGCTGCTGGCGTCGCTCAAAGCCCAGCTGCCGCCGCACATGGTGCCGGTGGTGCTGCTGCAAATCAGCGCGCTGCCGCTCAGCGCGAACGGCAAGCTGGATCGCAAGGCGCTGCCGCTGCCGGAGCTGACGAGTAAATCCTCCGGCCGTGCGCCGGAGACGGAAACCGAAGTCGTCGTCGCGCAGGCGTTTTCCGCGCTGCTGGGCTGTGAGGTGAACGACATTGAAGCCGACTTTTTTGCCCTCGGTGGCCACTCGCTGCTGGCGATGCGCCTGGCGGCACAGCTTAGCCGCGCGTTCGAACGCAGGGTGACGCCGGGACAGATTATGGTCGCCTCCACGGTCAGCAAGCTCAGCGCGCTGCTGGACTCGCAGATGAGCGACGAGCAGGCGCAGCGCCTGGGGTATGAAACCCTTCTGCCGCTGCGCGAGAGCGACGGCCCGACGCTGTTCTGCTTCCATCCGGCGTCCGGCTTTGCCTGGCAGTTTAGCGTGCTGGCGCGCTACCTCAGCCCGCGCTGGTCCATCATGGGCATTCAGTCGCCGCGCCCGGAAGGGCCGATGCAGCAGTGTGCGGATCTGGATGGAGTGATTGAGCATCATCTGAATACGTTGCGTAAGCAGCAGCCGCAGGGGCCGTATTACCTGTTCGGCTATTCCCTCGGCGGCACGCTGGCGCAGGGCATTGCGGCGCGTCTGCGCGCGCAGGGGGAAGAGGTCGCGTTCCTCGGTCTGCTGGATACCTGGCCGCCGGAAACTCAGAACTGGGCGGAGAAAGAGGCCAACGGTCTCGACCCGGAGGTGCTGGCGGAAATCGAGCGCGAGCGCCAGGCGTTTATCGCCGCCCAGCAGGGGCAGGGCTCCAGCGAGCTGTTTAGCGCCATTGAGGGCAACTACGCCGACGCGGTACGGCTGCTCACCACCGCGCACCGCGCGCGGTTTGAGGGGAAAGCGACGCTGTTTGTCGCCGAGCGCACGCGAACGATGGATCCGCAGCAGGCCTGGTCGCCGTGGGTGGCGGAACTTGAGGTGTATAGCCAGGATTGCGCCCACGTGGATATCATTTCACCGCAGGCGTTTGAGCAGATAGGGCCGGTGTTGAGGGAGATTTTGGGGTAGTGCAAATGCCCCTCACCCTAACCCTCTCCCACGGGGAGAGGGGATGGTTTGCTCCCTCTCCCTGTGGGAGAGGGCCGGGGTGAGGGCATCAGACCGCACGCTTGCCTAACGGCACCACCAGCGGCGTACCCGCCACCGGATCGTCAATAATCATGCAGCGCATGCCGTAGATCCGCTCGATCAGCTCCGGCGTCACAATCTCTTTCGGCGCGCCCTGCGCCACAATCTCGCCGTCGCGTAGCGCAATCAAATGCGTGGCGTAGCGGCACGCCTGGTTTAAATCGTGCAGCACCGCTGCCAGGGTGTAGCCCTGCGTGCGGTTCAGCTCGCTCAGCAGCTCCAGCAGGTCAATCTGATGGCTGATGTCGAGCCAGGTCGTCGGCTCGTCCAGCAGCATGATGGAGGTCTCCTGCGCCAGCACCATCGCGATCCACGCCCGCTGACGCTGCCCGCCGGAGAGGGTGTCCACGCTTTGCAGGGCGAGATCGGTAATCCCCGTCGCCCGCATCGCGCGGCTGACCGCCTCGTCATCCTCTTTACGCCAGCGGGTGAACAGCGGCTGGTGCGGATAGCGCCCGCGCGAGACCAGCTCCTGTACCGTGATGTCTCCCGGTGTGGTGGCGTTTTGCGCCAGCAGCCCGATGCGCCGCGCCACCTCTTTGCTGGCGAAGCGCTGGATCTGCTCTCCGTCGAGGAACACGCTGCCTTCAGCCGGCGTCATCAGGCGGCTCAGCGTGCGCAGCAGGGTCGATTTGCCGCAGCCGTTCGGCCCGATGATTGCCGTAAAATGGCCGTCCGGAATGGCGACGGATAAGTCACGGGCAATGATTTTTTTGCCGTAGCCGAGGGTAAGATTTTCGCCGCGCAAGCGGGTTGTAGAATCTGTCATTTCTTGCGTGACTCCTGAACGAGCAAGACGATGAGGTAAATCCCGCCGAGGCTGACGGTCACCACGCCCACCGGCAGTTGATAAGGCATAAACAGCCGCTGGGCGCAGAGATCGGCGGCCAGCAGCAACAATGCGCCGCAGAACGCCGCCTGGGTTAATCCCCAGCGCGGCGTCCCGCTAAGGCGGCGGGCGATGTGCGGTGCCACGAGGGCGATAAACGAAATCGGCCCGGCGATAGCGGTAGAGGCGGCAGTCAGCAGTACGGCGACCAGCATCAGCATCAGGCGCGAGCGCTCGACGCCCACCCCCAGCGCGCAGGCGCTGTCGTCGCCCATCTCCAGCAGGCGCATGCGTCGCACCAGCAGCAGCGCGCCGATAAACATCAGCAAAATCAGCGGCGCGGCGGGCCAGGTTTTACCCCACGTCAGGCCGTTGAGGGAACCGGCATACCACAGCCCGGCGGAGAGCGCGGTTTCCAGCGAGGCCTGCAGTAAAAGCCAGGTGTTAAAGGCCATCAGCATGGCGCGTATGCCGATCCCCATGATGATCAGACGGAAGGTGTCGATACCGTTGCGCCAGGCCAGCGCCCAGATCAGTAATGACGTCAGAATGCCGCCCGCCATCGCCGTAAAGGTAATCGCCGTCAGGTGCTGACCAAACAGCACCATCGCCACCAGCACGCCGCTCCAGGCCCCGGTGTTGAGGCCCATCACGTCCGGGCTGCCGAGCGGGTTGCGCATCAGCGACTGAAATATCGCACCGCTCACGCCGAGCGCCGCGCCCACCAGAATTGCCATCGCCACGCGCGGCAGTCGCCACTCCGTCACTACCATAGTGATGTTGCGCGGCGCGCTGCCGAGCAGGGCGTTAAAGACCTGCGCAAAATCGAGCGTGACCGCGCCGCTGCGCAGGCTCCAGACCGCCAGCAGCAGAATGGCTATAAGCAGCAGCGAGACGCTGGTGAGTAAACGACGGGACGGGGCCATCATGCGCCACCTCCGCGTTTACGGCGTACCAGGAAGATCAGCACTGGCGCGCCGATAAAGGCGCTGACCACCGAGACGCGCAGTTCACCGGGCACCAGCAGGCGGCCCAGCACGTCGGCAAACAGCAGCAGGGCAGGGGTGGCCAGCAGCGTCACCGGCAGCGACCAGCGGTGATCCGCCCCCACCAGCCAGCGCGCCATGTGCGGCATCATCAGGCCAATAAAGGCGATCGGGCCGACCACCGCGGTCGCGCTGCCGCACAGCACGGTGATGGCGAGCAGACCAATCAGCTGCGTGCGCGCCACGCGGTTGCCGAGGGCGGTCGCGGTGTCGCTGCCGAGACTCAGGCTGTTGAGCGCGCGGCTTAAAAACAGCGCCACGGCGGCAGCGATAATGACCGGGATTGCCACCACTTTTAACGTTTCAAGGGTGCGGATATCCAGCGAACCGGCCTGCCAGAAGCGCAGCTGGTCGTAAACGTCCGGGTTGAGCAGGGCGATGCCGTTGGATAAGCCTTCCAGCACCGCCGCGAGCGCCACGCCAGCCAGCGTCAGGCGGACCGGACTCAGCTGGCCGCCGCCCTGGCTGCCGGTAAAGGCGACGACCAGCGAGGCGGCCAGCGCGCCGCAGAAGGCCATCGCCAGCTGTTCGGAGGGCGAGGTCAACCCGAACAGCGCCGCGCCGAGCACGATGGCAAAGCTGGCGCCGGAGTTAACGCCGAGAATGCCGGGGTCCGCCAGCGGGTTACGGGTAAGGGTTTGCATCAGGGCACCGGCAAGGCCGAGCGCGCCACCCGCCAGCAGTCCGGCAAGCGTGCGGGGGAGTCGGGCGTCGAGCACGATAATACAGTCAGCGCTCTGGCAGGTGCCGGAGAGCGCATCAACGATAACGGACGCGGGCAGCGGCTTCGCGCCGACCAGCAGGCTGAGTGCAACCGCAAGGCTCATGAGCAGCAGTAAAACGGGCACGGCAACGGCGCGCACCGCAGAAGAGGAAAACGACATAGCAACATCCATGATTTGATAATGATAGTGATTATCGTTATCTATCTTATTTGGCTATGTTAGCATGTGCGCCCATGGAAAGGGTAGAAATAGACTCAAGGCTTTGTCATGAATCAAAAATCCTGGCTGCTCAACCTCAGCCTGCTGAAAACGCACCCGGCGTATCGCGCCGTATTTATCGCTCGCTTTATCTCCATTTTGTCCCTCGGGCTGCTCGGCGTGGCCGTGCCGGTACAGATCCAGACCCTGACGCACTCCAGCTGGCTGGTGGGGTTATCCGTCACCTTAACCGGCGGGGCGATGTTCATCGGCCTGATGGTCGGCGGCGTACTGGCGGACCGCTACGAGCGTAAGAAGCTGATCCTGCTGGCGCGCGGCACCTGCGGCGTGGGCTTTATCGGGCTGTGTCTGAACGCCATGCTGCCGGAGCCGTCGCTGATCGCCATTTACGCGCTGGGGCTGTGGGACGGTTTCTTCGCCTCGCTGGGCGTGACGGCGCTGCTGGCGGCAACGCCCGCGCTGGTCGGGCGCGAGAATCTGATGCAGGCGGGGGCGATCACCATGCTCACCGTGCGCCTCGGCTCGGTGATTTCGCCGATGGTGGGCGGCCTGCTGCTGGCGACCGGCAACGTGGCGTGGAACTACGGGCTGGCGGCGGCGGGGACCTTCATCACCACCCTGACCCTGCTGCGCCTGCCGCTGCTGCCGCCTCCGCCGCAGCCGCGCGAGCATCCGCTGAAATCACTGATGGCCGCTATTCGTTTCCTGTTCAGCAACCCGCTAATTGGCGGGATTGCGCTGCTCGGTGGCCTGCTGACGATGGCGAGCGCCGTGCGCGTGCTCTACCCGGCGCTGGCGGGAGAGTGGCAGATGAGCGCCTCGGAGATTGGCGTGCTGTACGCCGCCATTCCGCTCGGCGCGGCATGCGGAGCGCTGACCAGCGGCAACCTGGCGCAAAGCGCGCGTCCGGGGTTGATTATGCTGCTTGCCACGCTGGCGTCGTTTATCGCCATTGGCTTCTTTAGCCTGATGCCGGTGTGGGCGCTGGGCGTGCTGTGTCTGGTGATCTTCGGCTGGCTGAGCGCCATCAGCTCACTTTTGCAATACACCCTGATCCAGACCCAGACGCCGGAAGGGATGCTTGGGCGCATTAACGGCCTGTGGACGGCGCAGAACGTGACGGGTGATGCCATTGGCGCGGCGATCCTCGGCGGCCTGGGGGCGATAATGACCCCGGTGGCCTCGGCGAGCAGCAGCGGGTTTGCGTTAGCGATGGTTGGCGTGATGTTGTTAGTGGCGCTGGTGGAATTGCGGCGGTTCAGGCAGGAGAGTGTGTTGAACGACGGTGCGGCCTGATGCCCTCACCCCGACCCTCTCCCACAGGGAGAGGGAGGGAAAATGCCTACTTAAACAACGTATTCAGTCTGTCTAACACCAGCATCGCGCTGTAATAATCCAGGCGGAACGTCTCGGTTCCCAACGCCCAAACCCGTTTGTTTTTCACCGACGGCAGATGCGCCAGCAGCGGGTTGGCGTAAATCGCGTCGACGTCTTTCTCATCGCCCGCAAACACAAACAGCCCTTCACCGTTCAGCCCCGTCGCCAGGTTTTCTCCACCCAACTGAATAATGTCGTGGCGTTTGCCCTGGCTTTTGGAGGTCTGCAGCCCTGTGGGCAGCTCCGCCAGCGTAAAGCCCAGCTGGTGCAGCAGCTTGCCCTGTGCGGATTCAGCGGTCCACAGGTTGGCGCTGTGCGCGGCGGCGGTGTAGACGATGGCGTTCACCGGCTGCGGCGGCAGCTTCATCTGCTCTTTTACCTGCGCGAGCTGTTTATCAAAGGCGGCAATGCGCCCGGCGGCCTGTTTTTCCTGACCGGTGAGGGTGCCCAACTGGGTCAGCAGTTCCTGCCAACTCTTGTCGTCGTAGTTGATGATAAGCGTCGGGGCGATGGCGGAGAGCTGGTCGTACAGCGCCAGCGCGGAATCCCCGCCGGTAGCGCTGATCAAAATCAGGTCCGGCATCTCGGCGGCAACCGCTTCGGCGCTCGGCTCGCCAATGTACAGTCGCGCAACCTTGCGCTGTTTCGCAATATCCCCCCACTGGCGCAGGAAACCCTGCCCATCCGCCACGCGGTTGTTCGGCGTGGTGGCGCCGCTGGCGACGACCGGGGCGTCAATCGCCAGCAGGGAGCCGGTTAAGGTCACGCTGGTGGAAACAATGCGCGTCGGTTTGCTCTCAAGGGTATGCACGCCGCGGCTGTCGGTCACCTGGCGCGGCCAGTCGGCGGCGGTCGCTGAGGTTAGTCCTAAAACAAAAAGACCTGTCAGAAGAAAGGCATTACGGCAAAGGGCAGGGAATTTCACTGAGCGGCCTCCTGTTATCGTTGAAGTTAATGCTTCTCATTTTCATGATTGCCGGGAAGGGATGCAAGCGTTTGTCGCACAAGTTGTTTGACCGACGGTTGACAGCGGGGCGCTGTGGGATTAGGTTAGCCGACGAAAATATAAATGATAATCATTATTGCTTCTTTTATCATTTTGAGGAGGATGATATGGATACGTCCCTGGCTGAGGAAGTTCAGCACACCGCAACTACGCTGCAATCAGCCAGCCTTTTCTTTATGTCGCCTTACCGCAGTTTTACGACGTCCGGCTGCGTTGCCCGCTTTTCTGAGTCCGCCGTTGGCGGCGACGATCCGGCAGGCCGCTTCCAGCAGAAATTAGCCCAGGCTTTTCAGAACGCGAAGGCCAGCGGCATCGCCCATCCGGTCATGGTAGGGGCAATCCCATTCGATACCCGCAAGCCGTCGTCGCTGTTTATTCCCGAACGCTGGCAGACGTTTTCTCGCCCGGCGCGCCAGCAGTCTTCACGCTATTTCTCCGGTGCGCAGTCACTGAATATTGAAAAACGTACCGAGATCCCCCCGCAACCTGTGTTTGAAGAGATGGTCGCCCGCGCCGCGGCGCTGACCGCCACGCCGCAGGTGAACAAGGTCGTGCTGTCGCGCCTGATTGATATTGCGACCGATAACAACATTGATAGCGGTGCGTTGATGGAGCGTCTTATCGCTCAGAACCCGGCGAGCTTTAATTTCCACGTGCCGCTGGAAGACGGCGGCGTGCTGCTGGGGGCAAGCCCCGAACTGCTGCTGCGCAAAGAGGGCGCGCACTTTAGCTCGCTGCCGCTGGCAGGCTCGGCGCGTCGTCAGCCAGACGACGTATTAGATCGCGAAGCGGGCAATAAGCTGCTGGCCTCCGAAAAAGACCGTCACGAACACGACCTGGTGACCCAGGCGATGAAGGCCATTCTGGCACCGCGCAGCCACCATCTCAGCATGCCGGATTCTCCTCAGTTGATTACCACGCCGACGCTGTGGCATCTGGCAACGCCGGTAAAAGGCGAGGCGCGTGAAAATGAAAACGCCCTGACGCTGGCCTGCCTGCTGCACCCGACGCCGGCACTGAGCGGTTTCCCGCATCAGGCGGCAAAACAGCTGATTGCCGAGCTTGAGCCGTTCGACCGCGAGCTGTTCGGCGGCATCGTCGGCTGGTGCGACAGCGAAGGCAACGGCGAGTGGGTAGTGACCATCCGCTGCGCGCGTCTGCATAAAAATAGCGTTCGCCTGTTTGCCGGTGCGGGCATTGTTCCCGCCTCCTCGCCGGTGGGCGAGTGGCGCGAAACCGGCGTGAAGCTCTCCACCATGCTCAACGTTTTTGGTTTGCACTAAGGAATACTCATGACCATCCCTTTTACCCGCTGGCCTGAGGAATTTGCTCGCCGCTACCGCGAAAAAGGCTACTGGCAGGATCTGCCGTTGACCCACATCCTGACGGATCGCGCAGACAGCGATGCCGTGGCGATAATCGACGGCGAGCGGCACATCACCTACCGCGCGTTTAATCAGGCGGTGAACAACCTGGCGTCCGTCTTTGAGGCGCAGGGGCTACACCGCGGCGAGACCGCGCTGGTGCAGCTCGGCAACGTGGCCGAGTTTTACATCACCTTCTTCGCGCTGCTGCAAATCGGCGTCGCGCCGGTGAACGCGCTCTTTAGCCATCAGCGCAGCGAGCTGAACGCCTACGCGGAGCAGATCAAACCCGCCGTGCTGATTGCCGATCGCGACCACACGCTGTTTGTGGGCGATGACTTTCTGAATACCTTTGTGGATGCGCACCGCTCGGTACGCGCCGTGCTGCTGCGCAGCGATAAGGGCGAACACGCGCTGGAAGCGGCGATTGCGCGCCCGGCGGATAATTTTATCCCGAACCCGACGCCCGCCGACGAGGTGGCGTTTTTCCAGCTCTCCGGCGGCAGCACCGGCACGCCGAAGCTGATCCCGCGCACGCATAACGATTACGACTACAGCATTCGCCGCAGCAACGAGATTTGCGGCATCACCGCCGAAACGCGTTACCTGAACGCGCTGCCCGCGGCGCATAACTACGCCATGAGTTCGCCGGGGTCGCTAGGCGTTTTCACCGCGGGCGGCTGCGTGGTGCTGGCGAACGATCCGAGTGCGACGCTCTGCTTCCCGCTGATTGAACGGCATCAGATCAACGTCACCTCGCTGGTGCCCCCGGCGGTGAGCCTGTGGCTGCAGGCGATTGCCGACGGCGAGGGGAACGCGCAGCTGAGATCTCTGAAGCTGCTTCAGGTGGGCGGCGCACGCCTCTCCGCCACGCTCGCGGCGCGCATTCCGGCGGAAATCGGCTGCCAGCTTCAGCAGGTATTCGGCATGGCTGAAGGGCTGGTGAACTACACCGCGCTCGACGACGCGCCGGAACGCATCATCAACACCCAGGGCCGTCCGATGTGCCCGGACGACGAAGTGTGGGTGGCGGACGAGCACGGTAACCCGCTGCCGCGCGGCGAAGTCGGACGTCTGATGACGCGCGGGCCGTACACCTTCCGGGGCTATTTCAACAGCCCGGAACACAACGCCAGCGCCTTCGATGCGAACGGTTTCTACTGCTCAGGGGATCTGATTGCCATCGACGAACAGGGCTACATCACCGTGCAGGGGCGCGAGAAAGATCAGATCAACCGCGGCGGGGAGAAGATCGCCGCCGAAGAGATTGAAAACCTGCTGCTGCGCCATGAGGCGGTGATCCACGCCGCGCTGGTGAGTATGGAGGACAGCCTGCTGGGCGAAAAAAGCTGCGCGTATCTGGTGGTGAAACAGCCCCTGCGCGCGGTCGAGGTGCGCCGCTTCCTGCGCGAGCAGGGCGTTGCCGAATTTAAGCTGCCGGACCGCGTGGAGAGCGTCGATGCGCTCCCGCTAACGCCGGTCGGCAAAGTCGATAAGAAACAGTTGCGCCTGTGGCTTGCAGAACGCGCCCGGGGCTGAGGAACAGAATATGGCCATTCCAAAATTAACCGCTTACGCCCTTCCGACCGCCGCAGAGCTGCCGACCAACAAGGTGAACTGGAGCTTTGAGCCGGAACGCGCCGCGCTGTTGATCCACGATATGCAGGAGTATTTCCTGAACTTCTGGGGTGAAAATAGCGCGATGATGCAGCAGGTGGTAGCGAATATCGCCAAACTTCGCGCCTGGTGCAAAGCGCACAATATTCCGGTGTACTACACGGCTCAGCCGAAAGAGCAGAGCGACGAAGACCGCGCCCTGCTGAACGACATGTGGGGGCCGGGCCTGACCCGCTCCCCGGAGCAGCAGCGTATCGTCGCTCAGCTGACGCCGGACGAAGCGGACACCGTGCTGGTCAAGTGGCGCTACAGCGCGTTCCACCGCTCGCCGCTGGAGCAGATGTTGAAAGAGACGGGCCGCAACCAGCTGCTGATTACCGGCGTGTACGCCCATATCGGCTGCATGACCACCGCCACCGATGCCTTCATGCGCGACATCAAGCCGTTCTTTATTGCCGACGCGCTGGCGGATTTCACCCGCGACGAGCACCTGATGTCGCTGAATTACGTAGCAGGGCGCTCGGGCCGCGTGGTGATGACCGACGAGCTGCTGCCGTCCGTCCCGGCGACCAAAACCGCGCTGCGCGAGCTGATCCTGCCGCTGCTGGACGAGTCCGACGAGCCGATGGATGACGAAAACCTGATCGACTATGGCCTGGACTCGGTGCGCATGATGGCGCTGGCCGCGCGCTGGCGCAAAGTGCACGGCGATATCGACTTCGTGATGCTGGCAAAAAATCCAACAATCGACGCCTGGTGGGCGCTGCTCTCCCGCGAGGTGAAGTAATGGGATTTGATTTCACCGGTAAAACCGTCTGGGTGACGGGCGCGGGGAAGGGGATTGGCTACGCGACGGCGCTGGCGTTTGCCGAAGCCGGCGCGCAGGTGACCGGGTTCGATCTGGCCTTCCCGCAGGAAGATTATCCGTTTGCCACCGAAACGCTGGACGTGGCGGATTTTGCTCAGGTCAGCGATGTGTGTGGCCGTTTGCTTAATACCCTTGAGCGTCTGGACGTGCTGGTCAACGCGGCGGGTATTCTGCGCATGGGGGCGACGGACCAGCTCTCGCTGGAGGACTGGCAGCAGACCTTCGCGGTCAACGTCGGCGGCGCGTTCAACCTGTTCCAGCAGACGATGGGCCAGTTCCGCCGTCAGCAGGGTGGGGCGATAGTCACCGTGGCGTCCGACGCGGCGCACACGCCGCGCATCGGCATGAGCGCCTACGGTGCGTCGAAAGCGGCGCTGAAAAGCCTGGCCCTGACCGTCGGGCTGGAGCTGGCGAGCTGCGGCGTGCGCTGTAACCTGGTGTCGCCAGGCTCAACGGACACCGACATGCAGCGCACCCTGTGGACCAGCGACGACGCGGAACAGCAGCGTATTCGCGGCTTTGGCGAGCAGTTCAAGCTCGGCATTCCGCTGGGCAAAATCGCCCGCCCGCAGGAGATTGCCAGCACGGTGCTGTTCCTGGCATCCGATGTCGCCAGCCATATTACCCTGCAGGATATCGTGGTGGACGGCGGCTCCACGCTGGGGGCGTGATGATCTGGAAACGTCATTTATCGCTTGAGGAGCTGAACGCCACCAGCCAGAACACCCTGGTGGCGCATCTCGGCATCGTCTATACCCGTATCGGTGACGACACGCTGGAAGCGGAGATGCCGGTGGATGCGCGCACCCATCAGCCGTTTGGCCTGCTGCACGGCGGCGCGTCGGCGGCGCTGGCGGAAACGCTGGGATCGATGGCCGGTTTTCTGATGACCCGCGACGGACAGAACGTGGTAGGTACGGAGCTGAACGCCACGCACCACCGGGCGGTGTCGCAGGGGAGAGTGCGCGGGGTGTGCCAGCCGCTGCATCAGGGGCGCTCCAGCCAGAGCTGGGAGATCGTGGTCTTCGACGAGCAGGGGCGGCGGTGCTGTACGTGTCGGTTGAGTACGATGGTGCTGGGTTGATTTTGTGCGGTCTGTTGCCCTCACCCTAACCCTC
>NZ_GL890775.1:378357-389861 GCF_000211415.1 Enterobacter mori LMG 25706
TGTAGTGCAAAATTAGAGCATAGAGACTACACGTCTGAGTAATCGAATTCTCGGCTCAATCGACGCTTTATCCAGCCACTCCGCCGGGCTGTGGAACCCGGCGCCAATCGGCCCCAGGCCGTCGAGCGTCGGGATGCCGAGCGCAGCGGTGTGGTTGGCGTCGCCGCCGCCGCCGACCGCCTGCCAGGTAATGTCGATACCCTCCGCTTTTCCTGCAGCTTCAACCTGCTGCATCAGGCCCTGAGTCGCTTTACTGGTTGCCATCGCCGGTTTGTGATTCACCCGCGCAAGCGTAGTGGTCACGCCGTCTAAAAAGCTTTTTTCACATAACGCCTCCAGCGCCTGATTCACCCGGTCGTACTCGTCGTTTTCCCAGAAGCGCACGTCAAGTTCGGCTACGGCGTTATCCGCCACCACGTTGGCCGCGCTGCCGCCGTGAATCACCCCGATGTTGATCGTGGTGCCGCGATCCCAGTCGGTTAGCGCATTAATGGCGATGACGCTGTTTGCCAGCGCGGTAATTGCCGAGCGACCTTTCTCCGGGTCGTTGCCCGCGTGTGCCGCCACGCCGCTAAAGGTGAGGTGATAGCCCGCCATCCCTTTACGCGCTTTCACCAGCGAGCCGTCGGCGCGGGCGGCTTCGCACACCAGCACGCAGCGGGAACGTTTAGCCAGCTCGCCAATCCATTCGTGGGAATGGACAGAGCCGGTCTCTTCGTCCGGGTTCATCGCGACGGCAATCGCGAGACGATCGTTGTCTGCGGCGTCGAGCCCGCGCATTGCCCACAAAATATTCAGAAGTCCGCTCTTCATATCCGAGACGCCGGGGCCGTACAGGCGGGTATCGTCCTCGCTCATCGGGCGCTCAGCGACGGTGCCGGGGGCAAATACGGTATCCAGGTGCCCGACCAGCAGCACGTCAAAGCGTTCGGCCTGCGGTTTATTGCTGACGAACACGCCGGGGCCCACCTTATCGCCCAGATTTACCTGCTCGGTGTGCCAGCCTTCGCGCTGCCAGAGCTGCTGCATGATGCCTGCCACGGCGGCAACACCCGCAATGGTCTGGGTGCCGCAGTCCACGTTCACCAGGGTTTTCAGTTCTTCAATGTAGTGGTCAAGATTCATGTTCACGTCCTGTTCAGAGAATAATGCGCATCAGCAGCATGGCTAAAAACGCGTTGACGACCGAGATGGCGATCATCAGCGGGATACGTTTGGCGCGGGTACCGATCACGCCCAGAATGCGGCCCAGATACTGCACCTGTGAGCCCATCAGGTAGATGGCGGGTGCTAGGATCGCCAGATGCTCGCCAGTGATAATGCCTTTATCAAACAGGCCGATGGCGACGCCTATCCCGCCGCCCATCGACATCCAGCCGCCAATCAGTACCGCGGCGGCCTCACCCGGCAGGCCGAACAGGCCCATTAACGGGGCGAAGATCATGCCCAGACCTTTCAGGGCACCGGTAATTTCCAGCGCTTTGATGATGATAAACGCCATCACCACGTTGGGCAGAGTGCTGCTGGTGGCAATGCTCCAGCCTTTGCGCGCACCTTCGACGAAGACATCGGTAATGACGGGGTTAGACTGTGGGGCACTCATGCGGCGTCTCCTTTACGGGTGAAGGACAGGATCAATCGCAGCAGATTTGCGCCCACGATTTTCATGATGAACATGACGGCGATACAGGCTCCGATGGACGTGGGAACCGCCGCCGTGCCGTCAACGGCGACCAGCGTAAAGAGGATCGCCCCGGAAGAGAAAAAGTTGGTGATCATCGCCCCGGCGGAGAACTGGAACATGGCGAAAACGTCTTTCTCTTTTTCGCTGATTTGCCCTTCGTCTGACAGATTGCGGGTAAGCGACGCACCCACGTCGGTGCTTTGCAGGCTGCCAATCAGCGCCAGCCCGGTGGTGCCGGGAATGCCCAGTAGCGGGCGCAGCAGAGGGGTTAAGAGTTTGCGGGCGGCACGCAGCGCGCCATAGTGCTCCAGCACGTTGATCATCCCCAGCGCGAACATCACCGCGGGAATTAAACCGAGCGCGAAGAGAAACCCGTCCATCGCGCCGCTGCCGCCGGTGCCGCGAAAGGCGCTGCTGGCTGTGGTTAACGTACCGTCATCCAGACTGGCTTTACTGACCACTTTGCCAAATGCGCCGTTGAGGGTGGTGAAATCAAAGACGCCGTACCACTCTTTTCCGCCTAACAGGCCGGAGAAGAAAACGGCTGCAAACGCCAGGGCGAAGTACGCGCCCGGCCCGACCTTATGATCCTGAGGTACAGAACTGTTCATATCCTTTTCCTTGTATGTACGCGATTGCGCAGGATCATTCTGGCGAGGTTATGAGCAAAAAAAATGATACAAATCATTCCGTAAGGCGGCGCATGGATGAAAAAGGCAAAAGTGTGACCGAGGACGTCACGAAAGTGATCGGCTTACCAATGTGGTGTAAATGTCTGGTTTGACCACGCATTATTGCGTTTCAAAGTTGTTAAATTTTTCCGGTTGTTCTAGAAACAAAATGTAACATCTCACTGTTTCACAACAACGGATAACCACTATGAACAACTCAGGGAAATACCTTACATGGGCAGGGCTCTCCGTTGTGGGAGCCTTTGCCCTGGGCTATATCGCCCTCAACCGGGGGGAACAGATCAATGCGCTCTGGATCGTCGTCGCCTCCGTCTGCATTTATCTGATCGCGTACCGTTTTTATGGCCGCTATATCGCGAAGAACGTATTAGGGGTTGATGCAACGCGCATGACGCCTGCCGTCCGCCATAACGACGGGCTGGACTACGTTCCGACCGACAAAAAAGTGCTGTTCGGCCACCACTTTGCGGCGATTGCCGGGGCAGGCCCGCTAGTGGGGCCGGTGCTGGCGGCGCAGATGGGCTACCTGCCGGGGATGATCTGGATCCTCGCCGGCGTGGTGCTGGCGGGCGCGGTGCAGGACTTCATGGTGCTGTTCGTCTCCACCCGTCGCGATGGTCGCTCGCTGGGCGAGCTGGTGAAAGAGGAGATGGGGGCCACCGCTGGGGTGATTGCGCTGGTGGCGACCTTTATGATCATGGTGATCATTCTCGCGGTGCTGGCGATGATCGTGGTGAAAGCGCTGACCCACAGCCCGTGGGGGACCTATACCGTTGCCTTCACCATTCCGCTGGCGCTGTTTATGGGGATCTACATTCGCTATCTGCGCCCGGGGCGCATTGGTGAAGTGTCGGTGATTGGTCTGGTGTTCCTGGTGTTCGCCATTATCTCCGGCGGCTGGGTGGCGGAAAGCCCAACCTGGGCACCGTTCTTCGACTTTACCGGCGTGCAGCTGACCTGGATGCTGGTGGGCTACGGCTTTGTGGCGGCGGTGCTGCCGGTGTGGCTCCTGCTGGCTCCGCGTGATTACCTTTCCACCTTCCTGAAAATCGGCACCATCGTCGGGCTGGCCATCGGCATTTTGATTATGCGTCCGACCCTGACCATGCCTGCGCTGACCAAATTTATTGACGGCACCGGCCCGGTCTGGACCGGTAACCTGTTCCCGTTCCTGTTTATCACCATCGCCTGTGGTGCGGTGTCTGGCTTCCACGCGCTGATTGCCTCCGGCACTACGCCGAAGATGCTGGCGAATGAAAATCAGGCCTGCCTGATTGGCTACGGCGGCATGTTGATGGAGTCCTTTGTCGCCATTATGGCGCTGGTCTCGGCCTGCATTATCGATCCGGGCGTGTACTTCGCCATGAACAGCCCGATGGCGGTGCTGGCACCTGCCGGAACCGTTGACGTGGTGGCGTCTGCTGCACAGGTGGTGAGCGGCTGGGGTTTTGCCATTACCCCTGAAACGCTAACGCACATTGCTAATGAGGTGGGCGAGCAGTCGATCATCTCTCGTGCGGGCGGTGCGCCGACGCTGGCGGTGGGGATGGCCTACATCCTGCACGGCGCGCTGGGCGGGCTGATGGACGTCTCCTTCTGGTATCACTTCGCCATCCTGTTCGAGGCGCTGTTTATCCTGACGGCGGTGGACGCAGGAACCCGTGCCGCGCGCTTTATGCTCCAGGACCTGCTGGGCGTGATTTCCCCGAACCTGAAGCGTACCGATTCGCTCCCGGCTAACCTGCTGGCGACGGCGCTGTGCGTGCTGGCGTGGGGCTATTTCCTGCATCAGGGTGTGGTCGACCCGCTGGGTGGGATTAACACCCTGTGGCCGCTGTTTGGTATCGCCAACCAGATGCTGGCGGGCATGGCGCTGATGCTCTGCGCGGTGGTGCTGTTCAAGATGAAGCGCCAGCGTTACGCGTGGGTGGCGTTAGTGCCAACCGCATGGCTGCTAATTTGTACCCTGACGGCAGGCTGGCAGAAAGCCTTCAGCCCGGACAACAAGGTGGGCTTCCTGGCAATCGCCAACAAGTTCCAGGCGATGATCGACAGCGGTAAGATCCCGGCGCAGTACACCGAGTCGCAGCTGTCGCAACTGGTGTTTAACAACCGTCTGGACGCCGGGCTGACTATCTTCTTTATGGTGGTGGTCGTGGTGCTGGCGTTGTATTCTCTCAAAACCGCGCTGGCGGCGTTGAAAGTCGACAAGCCAACGGCGAAAGAGACACCTTACGAGCCGATGCCTGAAAACCTGGAAGAGATTGTCACCCAGGCCAAAGGGGCGCATTAATTTAATCAGACATACCCCTCACCCCGGCCCTCTCCCCAAAGGGGAGAGGGTGTTGTAAGTTCCCTCTCCCCTGTGGGGAGAGGGTTAGGGTGAGGGGGAAACAAACGAGAAACGACCTATGTTCGCCCCCCTTTCCAAAGCAGGTAAGTACCTGGGCCAGGCTGCCAAAATGATGATTGGCGTGCCGGCCTACGACAACTACGTCGAGCATATGCGCGTCAACCATCCGGACCAGACGCCCATGACCTACGAAGAATTTTTCCGCGACCGCCAGGACGCCCGCTACGGCGGCAAGGGCGGGGCGAAGTGCTGTTAACCCTCTTTCGGTAAATAGAGGCTGATCTGTTCCTGCTTGCAGCCGTAGATCGCAGCCAGCTTTTCACGGGTGCGTTTTTGCGGACGGGAGTCTAGCGCTTCCAGCTGTGACACGGCGGACTGGCTGATGCCGAGTTTCTCCGCCACTTCCTGTTGTGACATGCCGCGCAGGATGCGCCATGCGGCCTGCAGGCTGACGTTCTGCCAGGTCATGATGCTGCACACTTCTCCTGGCAATTCCACGTCATCCAGACTATCGTGTTCGACCTCAATATCCTCCAGATCGTCGTCGGTTTCGTCGTCAATTTCTGCCATCTGTAAGAGCATACGAAAATATTCGTGATAGGGAATAACGACGTACTGCGTTTTCCCGTTATCGTCCTTGATTAGCTGTACAGCCATAGGTAGCACTCTCCTCATGCAGGTAAGTCGTTGAAGTTCTGCGCTTGACGGCCAAAAAATAACAATGGTCATCGGGATCGTCCCGAAGCGTATAGATGATGCGGTAATCGCCAACGCGTAGCCGGAAATGATCTTCTGTCGCCGATATTTTTTTGATATCGGGCCTGGGAGCCGAGCGGTCATCCAACTCGGAGAGCTTTATCTCAATGCGACGCTGATACCGCTCGTCAATCTTTGAAAACGCCTTCTTTGCACCATTGGACCAGACAATCTTCATCCGTACCTCCACTGTACGCCCACACAAAATATAAGGAAATAATAAGACTATTAGATAAATTCCGAATTTCTTATGGGGTACTGTAGAGCGGAGAAAAAACGCAGGTAAGAGGCAAAACACAAACCGTCGAAGCGGCTCGGAAACGCCTCTGCCGGGCGACAGAGGCTTACAGAAAATCTGCGATCAGGCGTTCAAACCGCCGTCTACGTCCAGACCGGTACCGGAGATCTGCCCGGCGGCCGGGCTGGCGAGGAAGGTGACCGCCGCCGCGATGTCCTCCGGCTGGCCATAGTGACCGACCGCAATCATCTGGCGCTGGGCTTCCGCCTGTTCGCCGTCTTCCGGGTTCATATCGCTGTTGGTGGGGCCGGGGTGCACCAGATTAACGGTAATGCCGCGCGGCCCTAAATCACGGGCCAGCCCGCGGGTGAGGGAGTTGAGGGCCGATTTGGTCATCGAGTAGACGGCGATACCCGGCTGCGCCACGCGGTTTGCCAGACAGCTGCCGATGTTGATGATGCGCCCGCCGTCGGACATATGCACCAGCGCTTCCTGAATGGCGATCACCACGCCGCGGATGTTGACGTTGATAAGGGCGTCGATGTCCGCCAGCGTCATGGACTCCAGCGGGCCGCCGCGCGCGATACCCGCGTTGTTGACCAGAATGTCCAGCCCGCCGAGGGAGCGCGCTGCATGGGTGACGGCATCCTGAATCGCCTGCGCGCTGGCGCTGTCCGCCTGCACGGCTTCGCTGTGTCGTCCCAGCGCCTTAATCTCATCGGCGACCGCCTGGGCTTTATCGGCCGATTTTTCATACGTAATAATCACATCTGCACCGGCGCGCGCCAGTGAGAGTGCAATTGCCCGACCCAACCCGCGACTGGCGCCGGTAACCAGCGCCTTTTTACCTGTTAAATCGATCTGCATGATGACCTCGTTGCAAGAGTAGAAAGAATCATCATTAGGTATAGCCTGTCGGCGCGATTAACGACTGAAGGATTCCACTTTCTCAAACGCGGCGCGCAGAACGTCAGGCGTTAGCGCAACCGGCAGATAGTGAATCGACTCCACCGGGCGCAGGGTGTGGGCAATGACCTTATCCAGCGCTTCCCGGTTATTGATGTCGACGTCCAGCGCGCGAAGCGTGGTCGGCAGGTTAAAACGCCGGTACGCCGTCACCAGCTGCGCCAGCACATCGTCCTGACCGAGCAGGGCGCTCTGCACCAGAATCCCGTAGGCTACCTTGGTGCCGTGCAGATATTTTTCCGTCTGCGGCAGCACGGTTAAGCCGTTGTGTACCGCATGCGCCGCCGCCACGCGGGTATAGCGTTCGCCCAGACCGCCGACCATCCCGCCGCCTGCAATAATCGCATCCACCACGTCCCTGAACGCCTGGGTTTGTTCGCCGCGCTGCTGGTCAGCCAGCGCTTCCTCGCTGTGCTCCAGCAGCACGTCGCGGATCGCCAGCGCGCCGTTGATGCCGAGCCGCACGGTCAGCGGCAGGTTCTCCGGCTCAGGTGCCAACACCACTGCTTCGTACCACTTCGCCAGCGTATCGCCGATGCCTGCCAGCAGATATTCCGCTGGGGCGTTAAGGACGATCTGCGGCTCCACCAGCACCAGGAAGTTGGCGTCGTCGAAGATCTCAAAATGCAGCGCCTGACCGGCATCGTTGTACCAGACGGAGAGCGGGGTCCACGCCGCGCAGGTGGCGGCAATGGTGGGGATGCCCACGAACGGCACGCCTAAACGACGCGCCACGGCTTTCACCGTATCCATCACCGCGCCGCCACCGACGCCAATGACCACGCTCGCACCGCTACCGGCGTCGTTCACCAGGTGGGTGACGTCGCGCTCGCTGCAGTGGCCCTTAAACAGCAGGTGCTTCGCCCCCGGCGCGTTAAAGCTCTCCGGCAGGAAAGGGCGTGCGCCTTCGATAGCACGCTCGCCGTAGATCCACACCGCGCGGGAAAGCTGTTCCGGGGTAAAGAAGGTATCCAGCTGCGCAAGGCTTCCGGGGTGAGAGAAGTAGTTCGCCGGGCCAGGCACGACGCGGATATCGGTGTTGCCCATGGTGTTGTCCTTTTTTAGCAAGCGCTAACCCGATGTTATGTCTGGACATCCGGATGGCTAATAATATTTCGCTTTAAGTTATGCCTTTTCCGTCGTTGTCAGTCAACCGAAGCTGTGAAAAATTCGATAAATCAGAAGAGTAATGAAGGATTTACGCGGATGGTTTCCAGTCGCCTTGAAATGCGCGGTATCAGCCTGGCCTTTTCCGGCTTTCAGGCGCTGTCGCGCGTGAATTTCACCTTAACCGGCGGATCCGTACATGCGCTAACCGGTGCCAACGGTGCGGGGAAATCGACCCTGATGGCGGTGCTGTGCGGCACGCACAACCACTATGAGGGTGAGATCAGCATTAACAACCAGCCGGTGACGATCCGCGAACCGCTTGATGCCAAACGGCTGGGGATCCACCTCGTGCAGCAGGAGGTGGACGTAGCGCTGATCCCGGGGTTGAGCATCGCCGAGAACATCATGCTCGACCAGCTGGCGCAGCCGGGGCATCGCTTCAACTGGCGCGCGACCCGCCAGCAGGCAAGACAGGCGCTGGCGCAGCTGGATGTCTCTCTGGACGTACGCCGTTCCATCGACAGCTGTTCGCTGGCCGAAAAGCAGCAGATTTTGCTGGCACGCGCCTTGTCCCACCACTGCCGTTTTTTAATTCTTGATGAGCCCACCGCGCCGCTGGATGCGCACGAGAGCGAGCGTCTGTTTGCGGTGGTGAGACGTTTAAAGCAGCAGGGCATCGGCGTGGTGTTTATCTCCCATCGCATTCACGAGCTGAAGGCCATCTGCGACACCCTGACGGTGCTCCGCGACGGCAAGCTGATCGAGTCCGGACCGATGGCCGATCTTAGCGGCGAAGAGATTGTCGAGAAGATGCTCGGACACGTGCTGAGCGATATCTATCCGCCCGCACGACCGCCGCACGGCAACGAAACGCTGCTGCGGGTGGAAGGACTGCACGACGATGCGCTGCTGAAAGATATCTCCCTGCACCTGCGCAAAGGCGAAATCCTCGGCATCGCCGGGCTGGCGGGCGCAGGGAAAACCGAACTCTGCAAGGCGCTGTTTGGTGCCAGCAAAAGCCGCGTGGCAAACGGCGAGTTGAATCATCAATCCTGGCAGCCGCGCGACCCGGCTGACTCCGTGCTGCGCGGGCTGGCGCTGGTGCCGGAAGAGCGGCGCAAAGAGGGCATTTTTATCGATGAGCCGGTGAGCATGAACCTTGCCGTGTGCGCCGATAACAGCTTTTCGCGCTGGAGCCTGTTTGGCCATCGTCAGGCGTGGCGCTGGGCGGAAGAGGTGATAGCCCGCGTCGGCGTTCGGGCGCGCGGGCCGGGGCAGGTGCTGCGCCGTCTGTCCGGGGGTAACCAGCAGAAGGTCGCCATCGGCAAATGGCTGCGCAATGACGCCAGCGTGCTGATATTCGACGAGCCGACCAAGGGCGTGGACGTGAAGGCCAAAACCGACCTGTTCCAGCTGATTGACGGCCTGGCGCGCGAGGGCAAAGGGGTCATTTACGCCTCCGGCGAGTTTGCCGAGCTGGTCGGGCTATGCGACCGCATCTGCGTGCTGTGGGACGGGCGCATCGTGGCGGAAATCGCCGGGGCCGAGGCCCGCGAAGAGACACTACTTTATTATTCAACCGGAGGAACGGCGTCGTGAGCAAGGCCCTTTCAGTGAACGCGGCGGCGTCTGGCCGTCAGCAGATTTTCGATTTTCTCTACAAGTGGGGCATGCTGTTAACCGTCGTCGCGCTGGTGGCCGTCTTTGGCCTGGCGTCGGACAGCTTCCTCGATCCGAACAACATCATCAATATTTTGCGCTCGATTGCCATCGTGACGGTGATTGCCATTGGCGTGTCGATTTCATTGACCATCGGCGGGTTCGATCTCTCCGTTGGATCCACCGCCTCGCTGGCGAACGCGCTGGTGATCTCCCTTTTCGTCTGGCACGGCTTTGGTACCAGCGAGTCGATTCTTATAACCCTTGCGCTCTGCACGCTGGTGGGGCTGTTTAACGCCTTTCTGATCGTCATCCTGCGTATTCCGGACATGCTCGCGACCCTTGCCAGCCTGTTTGTGATCCAGGGCGTGGCGATGACCTACAGCTACGGCGGGTCGATTACCGAGAACATGGTGCTGCCGAGCGGCGACATGGCGGAAGGAACGATACCGGCGGCGTTCAGCCTGCTGGGGCAGGTGCCGACCATTGTGATCGTCATGCTGGTGGTGACCGTGCTGGCGCAACTGGGGTTGTCTTTGACCACTCACGGACGCCGGATGTACGCCATCGGCGGCAACCCCGAAGCCGCGCGTCTCTCCGGCATTCGCACTACGCGCTACAAGGTGGCGGCCTACGTGATCGCCTCGCTGCTGGCGGGCCTGGGCGGGATTTTGCTGGCTTCGCGCATCGGTTCGTCGCAGGTGAATGCGGGCGGCGGATACCTGATGGACGCGGTGGCGGCGGCGTGGATCGGCTTCTCGCTGGCCGGATCCGGCAAGCCTAACGCGCTGGGCACGCTGGTCGGGGCGGTCATTCTTGGCGTGCTGTCGAACGGGCTGGTGATGCTCTCCGTCCCGTATTACGCCATGGACATTATAAAAGGGCTGGTGCTCGCGGTAGCGCTGGCGATTACCTACATACAAAAACGCTGACAACACAACGGGATAAAAAAATGAAAAAGATTGCACTCTCTTTGGTGGCACTTGGGTTGCTCACGGCTCTGCCAGGCTTCGCGGCTACGCCCGCGCCGCTTCCGGCTGCCATTGCGAACCATGACGGCCCGATCCGCATCGCGGTGATCCGTAACCTTGGCTCAGACGACAACACCACCCAGTTTATTGCCGGGGCAATTCAGGAAGGGAAGAAACTCGGCTTTAAGGTCAGCACCTTTTTAAGCAACGGGGACGATGCCAAATTCCAGGACTTCGTGAATCAGGCGATCAGCCAGAAATATGACGGGATTATCCTGTCTCAGGGGCGCGATCCGTACTCCACCGCGCTGGTGAAGAAAGCGGTGGATGCCGGGATCAAAGTCTCGGTATTTGATACCGCCGTTAACGGTGAGATCCCGGGCGTGACCGTGACCCAGCAGGACGATGCCTCCCTGACCAACCTCTCCTTCGGCCAGCTGGCGAAAGATTTCAACGGCAAGGCCAATATCGTCAAGCTGTGGGTGGCGGGCTTCCCGCCGATGGAGCGTCGTCAGGCAGCCTATAAAGAGCTGCAAAAGCAGTATCCGGACATCAAAGAGCTGGAGTCTATCGGTGCCGTCTCCTCTGACGTGCAGGGCGATACTGCCAACAAGGTGGGGGCGATCCTGGCGAAATACCCGAAAGGCAAAATCGACGCCATCTGGGGTACGTGGGACGCCTTCAGCCAGGGCGCGTATAAGGCGCTGAAAGAGAACGGCCGCACCGAGATCAAGCTCTACAGCATCGATATCTCCAACCAGGATCTGCAGCTGATGCGCGAACCGGGCAGTTCGTGGAAGGTGAGCGTGGCGGTGGATCCGAAGCTGATTGGCGCGACGAACGTGCGTCTGGTGGCGAACAAGATTGCCGGGGAAGCGACGCCTGCGACGTACGATTTCAAAGCGGCAGCCATTCCACAGGCGCTGCTGACCGCCCAGCCGGGCGCGGTGAACGTGGCGTCTCTGGGGAAAATCATTCCGGGCTGGGGCCAGACGGAAGATTTTATCGCGCCGTGGTTTGCGACGCTGGAAGCCAGGTCAAAATAATGCCCGGTGGCGCTGCGCTTACCGGGCCT
>NZ_GL890775.1:389929-391194 GCF_000211415.1 Enterobacter mori LMG 25706
TCAAGGTGACGACATTACCCACCCCTGAATACAGCCGCAATATGCGGCTGATTGGCCATAGCGACCAGGGCGGTCGTCCGGACGGTGTGCAGCTGATGGTGCATCGCGGTTTTGCCTATATCGGCCATATGGTGTCCCAGGGCTTTTCCATTGTGGACGTGCGCGACCCGCAAAACCCGAAACCCGTGGGCTATGTGCCCGCGCCGCCCGGCACCTGGAACGTGCATCTCCAGGCGCATGACGATCTGCTGCTGGTGATCAACGCCCGGGATCTGTTTGCCGATGCGCGTTTTGCCGACGAGAAGGTCTACTACACCCGCCAGGTGGGGGAAACCGTCAGCGACGTGCAGGGCAAAGGCTGGAGCGCGGGCTTGCGGGTGTTTGATATCTCCACGCCGGATAAGCCGCGCGAAATCGGCTTTCTGTCGCTGAGCGGCATCGGCATTCACCGTATCTGGTACGTCGGCGGGCGCTGGGCGTACGTCTCGGCGCTGATCGACGGCTTTACCGACTACATCTTCCTGACCATCGATCTTGCGGACCCGCGTAAGCCTGAAGTGGCGGGGCGCTGGTGGTTGCCGGGGATGAACCAGGCAGAAGGCGAGCAGCCCAACTGGCCGGAAGGGAAACGCTACGCGCTGCATCACGCGATTATCGCCGGGGATACCGCCTACGGGAGCTGGCGCGACGGCGGGCTGACGCTGCTGGACGTGAAAGACCGCACCCAGCCGACGCTGATTAGCCATCGCAACTGGAGCCCGCCGTTTGGCGGCGGGACGCACACCGCGCTGCCGCTGCCGGACCGCTCCCTGCTGGTGGTGCTTGACGAGGCGGTGCTCGACAACCAGGAAGATGGCGAAAAGCTGATCTGGCTGTTTGATATCCGCGAGCCGGCGAACCCGGTCAGCATCTCGACCTTCCCGCAGCCGGATGAAACCGACTACGTGGCGAAAGGGGCGCATTTCGGGCCGCACAACCTGCACGAGAACCGGCCGGGAAGCTTCGTCAGCTCGACGCTGATTTTTGCAACCTATCAGAACGCGGGCGTGCGCGCGTATGACATTTCGAACCCGTATCGACCGGTGGAAACGGGGGCGCTGGTGCCCGCCGCGCCGGAGAGAATGATGGACACGCGGCCGAATCGCCCTCAGGTGATCCAGTCGTGCGACGTGTTTGTGGATGCGCAGGGGATTATTTACAGCACGGATTATAACGGCGGGTTATCGGTGATTGAGTATCTGGGGTAAGTGCGGCTTGGTGCCCTC
>NZ_GL890775.1:391252-529209 GCF_000211415.1 Enterobacter mori LMG 25706
ATGCACTCAGCTGTACTGCCGCACCCTCGCCACCAGCTCTTCCGCGCTGTCGATTCGGTCGGCAATGACAATCAGCGCCTTGCCGAGCGTAATGGCGTGGCGCAGGCATTCGTGGCGCATGGCGTCATCCGCAATGGTGTCGATATCCGCCACGTGAGAAAGCCCCACGCTTCGGCGAATCAACTCGGTGCCGCAGAAGCCAATGGCATCGTGCCAGACTTTTTTCAGAAACGCGGAGGCGTAGCCCGGTGCGCTCAGCGCCGCATCGCGCGTTTTCTCGTTTGCCAGCGCCTGGAAGCGTTCCGCGAAGGTGTTCCACAGTTCCTGAATATCGGTCAGGCGCTGCTCGCGTGCGGCAGCGGCATCGCGAATGCCCAGATGCCCCGGCAGGCCGCAGAAATTGAGCAGCAGGTTGCCGATGGCGGTGCCGAGGTCAAAGCCAATCGGCCCGAAATAGCCAAACTCGGCGTCGATGGCCTTCAGGCTGCCGTCCGCCACGAAGATCGACCCGCTGTGAATATCGCCGTGCAGGAGCGCTTCGGCGTGCGAGAAGAAGCGATGCTTCAGCGAGGCCACGGCAATCTTCAGCTGGGCGTCGTCGCGCAGGGCCGCTACGTCATTTTCCAGCTCGGCCGGGTAGCTGTTGCGCTCGTGGATCTGGTACGGATCGTTGAAGAACAGATCTTCGGTGATCTCGCACATCTCCGGGTTAATGAATTTCGCCACCTGTGCTTTTTTCTCGTGCGGGTGCAGGTAGAAATCGCTGGTGTGGAACAGCGCGTGCGCGAGGTATTCTCCCAGCTGGCGTGCGGCCTGAGGGTAGTGATTATTTTTAATCAGCTCGCCGCGCCAGATCAGATGGCTGGAGAGATCTTCCATCACCATTACCGCCAGTTCCGGGTCAAAGTGGTGGATTTTCACGGTGTGCTGCGGGCTGTGCTGGTAGTGCTCGACCAGGGTTTGTGCCTCCAGGCGGGCACGATCCAGCGTCAGCGGCCAGGACTCCCCGACGCAGCGCACGTAGGGCAGCGCCTGCTTAACGATGATGCGGCTCACGCCTGCGCTGTCGAAAATTTTGAACACCAGATTGAGGTTGCCGTCGCCGACCTCCTGCGCCTCCACCAGCGATGAAGGGTCATCAAGACCGCCAAACTGCCTGGCATACTCCACGGCGTCCTGGGCGGTAAAGGTACGGTATTGCGACATGGCCTGTTCCTCACGGGTTTGCTAATAAAGACATGTAGACGTCTATACATCTGGATTTCATCCTGACACAATGTGCTACAACAACGCAACAGGGAATTAACGACATGCAGACATTACAGACGACCAGCCTGCGGGTGACGGATAATCAGCTCTTTATTCTCGACCAGCAGGCCCTTCCGCAGGAGAAACGCTGGCTGGACGCCTCTACGGTAGAGGCGCTGGTGGGGCATATTCACGCCCTGCGGGTGCGCGGCGCGCCGCTGATTGGTCTCTCTGCAAGCCTGCTGCTGGCGCTGCTGGCGGAAAGCGGCAAAAGCCGCGACGAACTGACCGTGGCGCTGGATACCCTGCGCGCGTCGCGCCCCACGGCCGTGAACCTGATGAACAATCTCGACCGCATGAAGGTTGCGCTGTGGCAGGAGGATTATGTTCCGGCGCTGGTGGCGGAGGCGCTGCGCCTGATTGACGAAGATAAACAGCTCTGCGATGCGATTGCGAAAGCCGGTAGCGCGCTGGTAAAACCCGGTAGCCGTCTGCTGACCCACTGCAACACCGGCGGGCTGGCAACCGCGGGCGTCGGCACCGCGCTCGGCGTCATTGCTCGTGCGCATCAGGACGGTAACGTCAGCAGCGTCTGGGTCGATGAAACCCGTCCGCTGCTTCAGGGAGGCAGGCTGACCGCATGGGAACTTGGCGAACTGGGCGTGCCGTATCAGCTCATCACCGATTCCATGGCCGCCAGCCTGATGGCGAAAGGGCAGGTCGACGCCGTGTGGGTGGGCGCAGACCGTATTGCCGCCAACGGCGATGTGGCAAATAAAATTGGTACCTACTCTCTGGCGGTGCTGGCGAAATTCCACGGCATTCCGTTCTACGTCGCCGCGCCGCATACCACGCTCGACCCGGCCTGCCCGAACGGGGACGCGATCCCCATCGAGCAGCGTGCCGCCAGCGAAGTCACGGGCGTGGCAGGGAGCTTTGGCGCGGTGCAGTGGGCACCGGAAAATGCACGGGTCTATAACCCGGCCTTTGACGTTACGCCTGCCTCGCTGATTAGCGGCTGGGTACTGGATACGGGCGTGGTCACGCCGCAAGAGGTGGCGGAAGGGAAATTCGCCTGAGTCCGGCTATCCTTTAAGGGTTTCCCTTAAGAGGACAATATCGTGACGCTCGATCCTGAAACTGACTTAAAACTGGAGCGCGTGGTGGATGCCCCGCGCGACCTGCTGTGGCTATGCTGGACCACGCCGGAACACATCAAAAACTTCTTCATTCCTGCTCCCCATAAGGTGACCGAGTGCGATCTCGATCTCCGCGTGGGCGGGCGGTTCAACACCGTGTTTGAGGTGGACGGTCAGCGTATGGATAACCGCGGTGTCTTCCTGGAAATCGATCCCGGTAAAAAGCTGGTCTTTACCGACGGTTATACCGAAGGCTGGAAACCGGCCGAAAAGCCGTTTATGACGGCGATTTTATTGCTGGAAGACGTCGGGGAGGGGAAAACCCGCTATACGGCGATAGCGCGCCATCCGACGAAGGACATCCGCGAGCAGCATGAGCAGATGGGCTTCCACGAAGGGTGGGGCATTGTGCTGGATCAGCTGGTGGGGTATGTGAAGGGCTTAACGCGTAGTGCGCGCTGATGCCCTCACCCCAGCCCTCTCCCACAGGGAGAGGGAGAAAAGATTATGCCAGGCGCGGATACGCATCCGCGATCGCATCACCCGTAAACTGCGCCACCCAGCCTTCCGGGTTATCGAAAATACGAATCGCCGTAAAGTTCGGCTCTGAACCCATATCGAACCAGTGCGGCGTGCCCGCGGGCACGGAAATCAGGTCGTTTTTCTCGCAGAGCACCTGATACACCTCATCGCCAATGTGCAGGCAGAACAGCCCCGCGCCTTCTACGAAGAAGCGCACTTCGTCTTCGCCGTGGGTGTGTTCGTTCAGGAACTTCGCGCGCAGCGCCTCTTTCTGCGGGTTGTCGGCGCGCAGGCTGATCACGTCCCAACTCTGGTAACCTTTCTCCGCCACCAGTTTGTCGATCGCATGCTGATAGGCTTCGATCACGGCTTCGGGTGCAGGATCCTGTCCTAAATCGCGATCGGCTGCCCAACGTTCAAACCGCACCCCTTTAGCGTTGAGCTGCTGGGCGATCTCGGCGGCGTCGGTGCTGTGCCACTGGTGTTGGCTGGCGTCTTTATCGGAATAAATGGTCAGTGCGCTCATGAAGGGATTTGCTCCGGATTAATCTCGTCAAACTGGTGGACCTGATGGTGATGGCTTGCGCCGTCATCATCGCCGCGAATCAGCTGCAGGGTGCGAAAACCTGCCTGTTCAGCCGCATCCAGCTCCTGATGGATATCGGAGAGGAACAGGATCTGCGACGGGGCGATGCCCGTTTGCGCCGCAATGTTTTGATAAGACTGCACCTCGCGTTTGGCGCCGATGTGGGTATCAAAATAGCCGCTGAACAGATGAGTAATATCACCTTCATCGCTGTAGCCAAATAACAGTTTCTGCGCGGCGACGGAGCCCGAGGAATAAACATAGAGATCAATACCTTGCGCTTTCCATTTTTCCAGCGCAGGCAGTACGTCCGGATAGAGATGGCCGGTAAAGTCGCCGTTCACATAGCCGTCGTGCCAGATGATCCCCTGCAGGGCTTTGAGCGCCGTGGATTTGCGATCTTCGTCCATAAAGGCAAACAGGGCGTCGATAAGCTCGCTGACGCTGGCGTGTGGGCTACCGATTTCATCGCGCAGGTTGTCCAGAATGGATGTGACCGGCTCGGCGTACTGCTGCGTGGTGACGAAGGCCGCCAGCCGCTCACGCGCATAGGGGAACAAAACATCATGGACAAAACGGATATCGCTGGTGGTGCCTTCAATATCCGTCACAATTGCGCGAATCAAACTCTCTCCAGTTGTCGTAAACGCATTTCACATTCAAACAGGAATTCCAGTCCTTCCAGATGACGGCGGGCTTCGGCCACGTCGCGTCCCCAGCAGGTTAAGCCATGACCGCGCAGAAGAAAACCATAATTAAGCGGGCGTTCCTGCGCGTAATGGGCGATGCGCGAGGCGAGGGCATCGATGTCCTGGTCGTTATCAAATACCGGGATGGAAACCGTATCCAGATGCGTGGTCTGTCCGGTGAGGGATTTTTGCATCTCAAAGCCGCTAATATTCAGTTCAGCCTCTTTCACCAGGCGCGAGAGCACCGTGGCATTGACCGTGTGCACGTGCAGGACTGCATTGGCCTCCGGGAACAGGCGATAAATAAGGGTGTGTAGCCCCGTTTCGGCTGATGGCTTACGACCAGACGGTGCGCGGTTGGTGGCGATTTCAACCTGCAGAAAACCTTCCATCGTCAGGCTGCCTTTGTCTTTACCGGATTCGCTGAGCCAGCACAGGCGTTCGTCCTGCCGCACCGACATATTGCCGCCGGTGGCGGGAGCCCAGCCTTTGGCACCAATCCAGCGGCAGGCGTCGACTAAATGTGTGAGTTGCAGGTTGTCTGTCATTTCCTTTTACCCTCGCGGCCAGGAATATTCATATGGTTTAGACGTCTAAGCGTCTTGATTGCCAAAGACTAACATCGTGTTATAGTGGCAGCAACATAAGTATTACACGCAGGCACAACACAATGAGCAATAACGCATTGATTCCGCAGAGTAAACTCCCCAATCTCGGCACCACTATCTTTACGCAGATGAGCGCCCTGGCGCAGCAGCACAACGCCATTAACCTCTCGCAGGGGTTCCCGGATTTTGACGGCCCGCGCTATCTGCAGGAGCGTCTGGCGTACCACGTGGCGCAGGGGGCGAATCAGTATGCGCCGATGACCGGCGTGCAGGCGCTGCGGGATGCCATTGCAGACAAAACGGCTGAGTTGTATGGCTATAATCCCGATGCGAACAGCGAGATCACGGTGACGGCAGGGGCGACCGAAGCGCTGTATGCGGCGATTACCGCGCTGGTGCGTGCGGGCGATGAAGTCATTTGTTTTGATCCGAGCTACGACAGCTACGCGCCAGCCATCGAGCTTTCCGGTGGCGTGGTGAAACGCGTGGCGCTCCAGCCACCGCATTTCCGCCCTGACTGGCAGGCGTTTGCCGCGTTGCTGAGCGATAAAACCCGCCTGGTGATCCTGAATACGCCGCACAACCCGTCGGCGACGGTGTGGCAAAAGGCCGATTTCGCCGCGCTGTGGCAGGCCATTGCCGAACGTGAGATTTATGTTCTGAGCGACGAAGTGTACGAGCACATCTGCTTTGCAGAAGAGGGGCACGCCAGCGTGCTGGCCCATCCGCAGTTGCGCGAGCGCGCCGTCGCCGTGTCGTCATTTGGTAAGACCTATCATATGACCGGATGGAAAGTGGGCTATAGCGTTGCACCGGCTGCCATCAGCGCCGAGCTGCGTAAAGTGCACCAGTATCTGACCTTTGCGGTAAACACGCCCGCCCAGCTGGCGCTGGCGGATATGCTGCGCGCCGAGCCGGAGCACTATCGCGATCTGCCGGACTTCTATCGAAAACGCCGGGATCTGTTTGTGAACGCGCTGAGCAAAAGCCGTCTGGAGATTTTACCCTGCGAAGGGACCTACTTCCTGCTGGCCGACTACAGCGCGATTTCCGATCTGGACGACGTGAGCTTTTGCCAGTGGCTCACGAAAGAGGTGGGGGTGGCCGCTATTCCGCTGTCGGTGTTCTGCGCCGATCCCTTCCCGCACAGGCTGATTCGCCTTTGCTTTGCGAAACAGGAATCGACGCTGCTGGCGGCGGCAGAACGCCTTAACGCACTCTGATTATTTTACCGTCCAGGCTTCTGAGAAACGACGGTCTGCAAAGAGTTCCAGCAGGCCGTTAATTTGCTTGAGGCGCAACACCTCATCACTGTCCATACCGAGCTCTTTGCCAATTTTCTCCTCGTTCCAGCCAAGCAGAGCCAGTTCACGAACGATTTCTGCCATCGCGTTGATCTGGTGTCGCCCCCGCGCCCGGTTGTGGCGAATGGTCGCGGCCATTCGGTCGTGTTTATCCTGGCGCTCCCGGCGCAGACAGGTGACGGGAAGATACCCTTTCAGTTGTCGCTTTAGCGCAGCGCGGGTGCTGCCTATTTCATGGCGATGAAAACCGTCCACGATTTCGTAATGCTGCGGGTCATTTTCGGTCACAACGAGAGGTTGGGTGAAACCATCAAGTTCCAGCGATTTCGTGAGTAATCGTTTTTCCGGTGGGGCGACATTATTGGGGTTGTAATCATTGGCCGCAATGCGATCCTGTTTAACCCAGAGGACGCAGTCGACAGGCTGCTCGCGAAAAGGGCTATGCTGATGTATGGCCTGGCGAAATGCATTGATAGCGTTAATGCGATCCTCTTCCGGAAGGGACTGAAGGTACGTTTCGATCTCTGAGATTATTCTTTGTCGCATAAAATTCCCCACTCCTTGCGTTTTGCCTTCACTCTTTCACTGTAGCGCTGATAGTGTTTGGGTTTGTTAGGGCTGAAAGAGAGCGCCCGGCACCAGTAGTCGTTATTAAGTAAAACCTTACAAATTCGGCGCCAGGAGGGGATATCTTTCGAGCCAATGTCCCCTTCCTGCGTATCGGGAATATCGTCCATGCCCCGCTTTTGATACCAGTGCAGATACACCGCAATTTTGTTGCGGTAATGCTCTGCCGTCGTTTGCGGCATGCTGTCGAGCAGCAGCATGGCATACGCGTACCAGCTCAGGTGGTCGGGTTTCAGGATCTTCCTGTGGCCGTAGAAATGGTTATCGTGTCCGGCGTAAATTCCGCCGCTGCTCGCACCGCTGACGCGTTCACACATAACGGCCCAGCGTTCAGGCTCGACAACGTGATACAACCACAAACCCTGACGTTGTTCCGGGCCAAAGGGTTCGCAGATGCGCATATAGCGTGGTGGGACCCCTGCCTGAAACATGAGATTGTACAGAGGGTTATAGCACTCTCCCGTTTTGGCGAACCACGTCCAGATATCCGCGGTTTTCCAGTCGTAAAGCGGGTAGATGTACCACGCGTGCCCGCCCGGAGCGATGGTTGTCCAGGGTTTATCATCGGCGAAACGCTGTTTGCGGGCATTGGCGATGGTTAAAAAGCGGTTGTAGGATTCATCGGCGCGTATGCCCACCAGCATCGCGGCAGGGCGATGCTGTGCAAACCAGTCAGAAAACGCACGGACAAAGGCTTCAAACGTCATGCCCGGCTGGTAAAAATCGAAATAATCAGGGGCGGTTATCGCCTCTTCGGGCGGCTGGCGAACCCACGGTTTTCCCGGCTCCCAGCATCGCCACTCGGGCTGGTATTGCGACAGGGCGTTTTGCGTCGTGAGTGGCAGCGCGACCCACCAGTATTTTTCAATCACATCGGCATACTGATGGAGCATTCTATTCACATGCTCAATGGTGTAAGTGAACTGCACTTCCCAGTCGATAAAGAGCAGATGAATTTTCTTGCCCATTTTTCGAGCTTGTTGAGCCGTCAAATGCAGCATGATGGTCGAATCTTTCCCGCCTGAAAATGAAACACAAACCATCGGGAGATTCTCAAGCGTCCATGTGATGCGGTCTACCGCGGCCTCAAGGACATTTTGATTCAGAGGATGCTTATACATTGACAAGGTAAACGCCTCCCTGCAAATAAATACTGCATGCGTGTCAATAATAAAGAGAGAGTAATATTAGGTAAAAATAATGGCAGGTAAATGAAAAAGAGAAATGTTTTTATAATCTATAAACGTCAATTATATCTTAATAACGATGAATGGCCGTGAGAAACACAGCCATTCAAAGTTATTTTTCTGCGATTTGTTCCACAAAGGTCGCGAAAACCGAACTGTTTAATGCCGAGCGATTATAAATCATGTAAACGTCCAGGGGAGGAAGCGTAAACGGGACGTCTAATTTTTTGAGCCTGAGCACATCTCTGTATTTATTAAATAACGGTTCGGGTATGTAGCCCAGCAGATGGGATGCGCTGATCATGGTTATAATGGTAAAGACTGAGTCACAGCGAAAAGCAATAGTCCTTTCCATATGGACTTTCTCCACCAGTGACTGATAGTTTTTGACGCCCGCCTCATCGCTGAGGAAGACGGTAAACTTCTCTTCCTGCAACTCCTCCATTGTGACAACGTCTTTCATGCGCGGATGATCTTGGCTGCACACCAGAATCATAGGATAACTTGCATAGGGAACGCAGACCATTGAGCGGTTGTTGACCGGGGCCATAGAGAAGATAAGATCCGCTTTACGGTATGCCAGCAGACTCTCCGCGGAATCAGCAGCAAGCAACATGTCATGTAACTCAATTTCGTAATTATGCTCTCTCATCAATAGCTTAAGTGGGTTAAGCAGATTGTTGGTTGTCAGGATCTGGGCGCTGTAAACAACAAAATTCTTCTTAAGCGAGGAGCCATGCATGATGTTAATCGTCTGCTCAAGCTGATTGAGGTTTTGCTCAAGATGGTGGTGAAGATTAACCCCTACGGTGGTGGGCGTGATGCCTTTGCCAGAGCGAATAAAAAGCGGATCGTTGAGCTGATTACGCAACCTTTGCAGCGACTGACTTACCGCTGAGGGGGTGATATAAAGCGTTTCGGCTGCCTTACTAATACTGAGATGCTGATAGATACATTCGAAAATGACCAACAGATTAAGATCGAATTTTTTGAGGTCGTAGAGGTTTGCCATGTTTCGTCCTGAGGGTGCCGAGTTTGCTGTGGTTAGCACATCACTGATAACTATAGTTTGAAGTTAACCATTTACAATCCCTGTGGTTAACTCACTTAATTTTAAATTTAAGTTACCTTAATATATCACGCTATCAAATTAATGAAACAAAACTTCAGGGGTGGTTAAGATAATTTTATCTTTAAAGGTCGAGCGCATGAATTGAATGACAATTAATATTTATATATGGTGCGGGATTCATCACTGAATTGTATTTATAACATTCTGAGAACATGTTCGATCATACCTATCACAGCCATAGGCAGGACTATCTCTCTTATGGATTGCTCATTGCTCGCGTGAATGGTGTAATCAAAACGCTGTTACCGCCTTGATATAAAGGGTTGTAGAGCGCAACGCAACGCCAGCTTCGGCTGGCACTGAATGTACCTGCGGGGAATTCAGGTATCAGGGCCGCCCGTTGAGGCGGCCTTTTTACTTTCAGGCTCCCTTTAATAAGGTTCACCTTGCTGTCTTGTCGACGTTGTAAGGTTTGGCTGATTGATTTGATAAAGCATACGCATTAGCCCCGATGAAGAAAGTTGGTTACCTTACATCTCAACGAAAACACGGAGGAAGTACAGATGTCTTTGATTAACACTAAAATTAAACCTTTCAAAAACCAGGCGTTCAAAAACGGTGAATTCATCGAAGTTACCGAGAAAGATACCGAAGGCCGCTGGAGCGTCTTCTTCTTCTATCCGGCTGACTTCACCTTCGTTTGCCCGACCGAACTGGGTGACGTGGCTGACCATTACGACGAACTGCAGAAGCTGGGCGTAGACGTTTACTCTGTCTCTACCGATACCCACTTCACCCACAAAGCATGGCACGGCAGCTCTGAAACCATCGCGAAAATCAAATACGCGATGATCGGTGACCCGACTGGCGCCCTGACCCGTAACTTCGAAAATATGCGTGAAGATGAAGGCCTGGCCGACCGTGCGACCTTCGTTGTTGACCCGCAGGGCATTATCCAGGCTATCGAAGTTACCGCTGAAGGTATCGGCCGTGACGCATCTGACCTGCTGCGTAAAGTGAAAGCCGCTCAGTACGTGGCTTCTCACCCAGGCGAAGTGTGCCCGGCGAAATGGAAAGAAGGCGAAGCGACGCTGGCTCCATCTCTGGACCTGGTCGGTAAAATTTAAGCCCGTAACGCCCGACGGCGCTGCGCTTGCACGGGCCTACAGTATCGCAGGCCGGGTAAACGAAGTGCCACCCGGCAATCAATGGGCGCACCCGCGCCCATTTCATTCCAGCACCATGATGCAAGTTGCATTCAGGCCGCCCGTTAAAGGCAGCTTGCATGATGACGTTTTAAGAGAGGGAAGAACAATGCTCGACACAAACATGAAAACCCAGCTCAAGGCCTACCTTGAGAAACTGACCAAACCCGTTGAGTTGATTGCCACGCTGGACGACAGCGCGAAATCGGCAGAGATCAAGGAACTGCTGGTGGAGATCGCAGAGCTGTCACCGAAAGTGACGTTCAAGGAAGATAACGCGCTGGCCGTTCGTAAGCCTTCTTTCCTGATTACTAACCCGGGCTCTGACCAGGGGCCGCGCTTTGCCGGTTCTCCGCTGGGCCACGAATTTACTTCACTGGTACTGGCGCTGCTGTGGACCGGTGGTCATCCGTCGAAAGAAGCGCAGGCGCTGCTGGAGCAGATCCGCGATATCGACGGTGACTTTGAGTTTGAAACTTACTACTCGCTCTCCTGCCACAACTGCCCGGATGTGGTGCAGGCGCTGAACCTGATGTCGGTGCTGAACCCGCGCATCAAACACACGGCAATTGACGGTGGAACCTTCCAGAATGAAATCACCGATCGCAACGTGATGGGCGTTCCGGCGGTCTACATGAACGGTAAAGAGTTTGGCCAGGGCCGTATGACCCTGACGGAAATCGTGGCCAAAGTGGACACCGGCGCTGAAAAACGCGCGGCAGAAGAGCTGAATAAACGCGATGCCTACGACGTGCTGATCGTCGGTTCCGGCCCGGCGGGCGCAGCGGCGGCGGTGTACTCCGCGCGTAAAGGTATCCGTACCGGCCTGATGGGCGAACGCTTTGGTGGCCAGGTGCTGGATACCGTGGACATCGAAAACTATATCTCCGTGCCAAAAACGGAAGGTCAGAAACTGGCAGGCGCACTGAAAGCGCACGTCAGCGACTACGACGTGGACGTGATCGACAGCCAGAGCGCCAGCAAGCTGGTTCCGGCAGCGGTCGAGGGTGGTTTACACCAGATTGAAACCGCGTCCGGCGCGGTGCTGAAAGCGCGCAGCATCATCATTGCCACCGGCGCGAAATGGCGCAACATGAACGTGCCGGGTGAAGATCAGTATCGCACCAAAGGCGTGACCTATTGCCCGCACTGCGACGGCCCGTTGTTCAAAGGCAAGCGCGTGGCGGTGATCGGCGGCGGTAACTCCGGCGTGGAAGCGGCCATCGACCTGGCGGGTATTGTTGAACACGTGACCCTGCTGGAATTTGCACCAGAGATGAAGGCCGATCAGGTACTGCAGGACAAAGTGCGCAGCCTGAAAAACGTCGACATCGTGCTGAACGCGCAGACCACGGAAGTGAAGGGCGACGGCAGTAAAGTGACGGGGCTGGAATACCGCGACCGCGTAAGTGGCGATGTTCATAGCGTGGCGCTGTCAGGCATCTTCGTGCAGATTGGCCTGTTGCCAAACACTACCTGGCTGGAAGGCGCGATTGAGCGCAACCGTATGGGCGAAATCATCATTGATGCGAAGTGTGAAACCAGCGTGAAAGGCGTATTTGCCGCAGGCGACTGCACCACCGTGCCGTATAAGCAGATTATCATCGCCACCGGCGAAGGTGCGAAAGCGTCACTGAGTTCGTTTGATTACCTGATTCGCACCAAAACAGCATAATAAAAGAAAGTAAGACGACACCTGCAATAGCAAGAGGCCACCGAACGGTGGCCTCTGTTTTTTTACCGAACGACCATCACCGGAATGTGAGTGTGGCGGATCACGCTGGAGGCGTTAGAGGCCCAGCAGGTGAGTGGTGATCGACGGATTACGCGAGCCAATCACCACCACGTCGGCTTTCAACTCACCAGCCAGTTCGTTTACGGCATCACGCACGCTGCCAAAACGGACGTGGGTTTTGATGCGCGATGGGTCAATGCTGAAGTGCTCAACCATGGTTTGCAGTCGGGTTTCGGCTTCGTGCTGAAGGTGCTCTTCGAAGCGGCGCACGTCGGCGGCAAAGCGGTGCAGGCTCAGGCTGGCCGAACCCGGTAATACATGAAGAAGATGAATAATGCCGTCCTGCTGCGCAAGGAACTCCGCGTGGCGAACGGCCTTGTCGCTCAACTCCATCTCAAAAACATCAACCGGCATAATGATTGTCTGATACATACCCGTTTCTCCTTGTTTATAAACGCTGAATTCATTCAAACATAAAATATTATCGCTTTCTGTAATCTGAACAGCACTTTTCTATTCCGCCAGGATAAATCTCAAAACAGCCTGATTTCAGGGCTGACCTTCAGAGGACGCTACCCTTTTAGAAGCTTACTCACATCCTTTCGGAGGTCGCATGAAAGCACTCACATACCACGGTCCACACCATGTTCGCGTGGATAATGTTCCCGATCCCGTCATTGAACAACCTGACGATATCATCCTGCGCGTTACGGCGACGGCGATTTGTGGATCCGATCTGCATCTCTACCGCGGTAAGATCCCGAAGGTCGAGCATGGCGACATTTTTGGTCATGAGTTTATGGGTGAAGTGGTCGAAACCGGCAGGGATGTGAAGAACGTGCAGAAGGGCGAGCGGGTCGTGATCCCCTTCGTGATTGCCTGTGGCGACTGCTTTTTTTGCCGTCTGCAACAGTATGCGGCCTGCGAGAAAACCAACGCCGGGCAGGGCGCGGCGCTGAACAAAAAGCAAATTCCTGCCCCTGCCGCACTGTTTGGTTACAGCCACCTTTACGGCGGGGTACCGGGAGGACAGGCGGAATACGTTCGCGTGCCGAAAGGCAACGTCGGACCGTTCAAGGTGCCGCAACTGCTGTCAGATGACAAAGCGTTGTTCCTCTCAGATATTTTGCCCACAGCCTGGCAGGCCGCAAAAAACGCGCAGATTACAAAAGGCTCGAGCGTGGCCGTTTTCGGCGCGGGGCCAGTCGGTTTGCTGACCATCGCCTGCGCAAGGCTGTTAGGGGCTGAAAAGATCTTTGTCATTGACCATCATCCGTACCGGCTTCAGTTTGCTCAGGAACGTTACGGTGCCATTCCCATTAACTTTGACGATGATAACGACGCGGCGGAAAAAATCATTGAGCAAACGGCGGGGCAGCGCGGCGTGGATGCAGTGATTGACGCGGTCGGGTTTGAAGCCAAGGGCAGTACCACGGAAACCCTCCTCAGTAATCTCAAGATTGAAGGAAGCAGTGGCAAAGCGCTACGCCAGTGTATCGCGGCCGTACGACGCGGTGGGGTGGTAAGCGTGCCGGGCGTCTATGCCGGGTTTATCCATGGGTTCTTATTTGGTGACGCATTTGATAAAGGGATCAGCTTTAAGATGGGGCAGACGCACGTTCATGCCTGGCTGGGCGAATTGCTGCCGCTGATTGAAAAAGGGCTGCTGACGCCGGAGGAGATCGTCACACATTATTTGCCTCTGGCCGACGCTGAACGTGCGTATAAGATTTTTGAGAAACGGGAAGAGGCATGTCGCAAAGTCATTCTGGTTCCCGGCGCGGAAAGCCCCGAGGCGGCAGAGCAGCAGGTTAAGGGGTTGGTTAACGCGTTCCCCGGCGGGGTAGTGTGAACGTAGTCGTTTACCAGTGGCGCTCAAGATAAAGCACGGCCATGACGATAATCGCCATAAAAATGAGAAAAATAAGTGTGATAGCCAGTATCTCACTCATAACCGTCCCCGCGGCAACAAAACAGATTAAGCGTGGATTAAGGTGATTTTGAGCGATATAGGACAATCGGGTGAAATGACGAAAAGAGGATGCAAGAGCATCCTCTTTGCAGGGCAGGAAACGCGGGATTAACGAAGGTAATCGCCTGCGGCTTCTGGCTGGTAGAGCAGCTCAAGCACTTCCAGATGCGTCGACGCGCCACCCGGTAGTTCCCAGTGAATGGTATCACCTGTGCGCAACCCAAGCAGGGCCGCACCCACAGGTGCCAGTACGGAAAGCTGCGTGCTGCTGTCGGTCATTTGCGTCGGATAGACCAGCGTGCGGGTCAACTCTTCGCCCGTTGTCAGGTTACGAAATTTCACCTGGCTGTTCATGGTAACCACATCCTGAGGCATGGTCTCAGGCGTGCACATCTGCGCCCGGTCAAGCTCCTCGTTCAGTGCATCGGCTACCGGGAGAGAAGCGAATTCGGGTTTCTCCAGAAGACGGTCAATACGTTCTGCGTCGAGCTCATTAATGATAATTGTGGGTCTGGACATTTTTTACTCCATGTCGTTAATACTGCGTGTAACGCAGAAACCAATCCAAAAGAAAACCCTCGCCGTCTGGCAGCGAGGGTTTAACTCTCCCGATGATACTGGCTGAGCGTGCAAGTTTGAAGTGATGAAGGTCACATTCACGGCCCATATGAATTTTCGCTGAAATTTATTCAGTCTTCATTCCGGGCGGAATACGTTACGCTGAGTCTTTTGAACCTGGGCGTTGCGCGCCCCCAACGAGAGAGAACTATGTACTTCTACCAACCGTCTCAGGGTCACGGCCTGCCGCACGATCCGCTGAACGCCATTATTGGCCCGCGCCCGATTGGCTGGATCTCGTCCTGCGACACGAACGGCATGCTTAATCTCGCGCCGTATAGCTTCTTTAACTGTTTTAACTATCGGCCACCGATCATTGGTTTTTCCAGCAACGGCTGGAAAGACAGCGTGCGCAATATTCATGAAACGGGCGAGTTTGTCTGGAACCTGGCCACGCGCGATCTGGCTGCTGCGATGAACAAAACCTCGGCCATGCTCCCCCATGATGAAGATGAGTTTACCTTTGCCGGACTCACGCCCGTCGCCAGCCAGTTGGTGAAAGCGCCGCGCGTGGCAGAAAGCCCGGTGAATTTTGAGTGCCGCCTGTCGCAGTGCATCCAGCTGACCGGCGCAGACGGTACGCCAGTGGACACCTGGCTGGTATTGGGAGAAGTGGTCGGTATTCATATTGCTGATACGCTGCTGGAAGAGGGGATTTATCAGACCGCAAAAGCGCAGCCCATCCTGCGTGCGGGTGGGCCGACGGCGTATTACGGCATCAGCGATGAACACCGGTTCGATATGGTGCGTCCGGGCGCGGGTCAATAACCTGCTTTATCAATAACGAACTGTTTGCCGCAGTTGCCTGGATGTGGTTGCGGCGCAAAAGAGGCCGGCGAGAGAGGGGCATTAATGGTGTCGGCTTTCAGGGAGATCTGCATCTCGGTCAGATAAGCCGGATTGCCGTTACAGGTAAGCTTAATGGCTTTGACGTTCTGTTTGCCCCAGCTTTTGGGCGACGGCATTATCAAAGTCACGGCGGCTGACGGTCTTGCCGTAGTTGTCCGCCAGAAATTTACCGACTGCGCTGGTTTTAACATCCTGATTTAAACGCACCATGGTGCCGAAGTAAGCGTCGGGATCAAAACCAAAGCAGACGCCGTGTTTGGCATATTCGTAACGTTCCAGGCAGGCGTTCCCGCCCGCACCGGGCATCACGCTGTTAAGCTTTGCGGCGCCTGAAAGTGACAGCCCGGTTTCTGCGGCAGAACATTTACGGCTTGCTTTTGCTTCAGGCATGTTCGGGACGGGGCGGGTGGCGCAGCCAAAGCGCATCCAGCGGCGTTCATCTACCCCGCGTGACGCGATGGATTTTGGCAGGCCAGGCCATAAGCCGTGCACGGTCAGGAAATCAGTTTTGCTGGCGCTCTCTTTTTGCAGGCGACATTCATCGGGTTCATTGCGATTGCGTTCGACCATGCTCTGACAGAATCCGGTTTGCCAGGAAAGCGCCAGAACGTAGCGATCGAAATCGCCATATTGCGTTGCCTTGAGGGGTTCTGCTTGTGCGGAGAGGACACAAAGGGCAAGCGCCATAGCGCCAGATGGGATAGCGATATCCTTACTGAACATTTGATTTCCTGATCGATTGAGTGCAATTAATTTCTGGAAATTATTAAAGCACAAAAAGCGCCCGCAGGCGCTTTTTGGTTATCAGGAATTTCGCTTAGGCGGCGCCGGGAACCAGCACTTCAGTGGCGATGATCACGATGATCAGGCCAACCACCACGGGTACTGACGTCCGTTTCACTACCTCAAACGGCGAGATTTTTGCCATACCGGCGACGCCAACCACCACACCCGATACGGGAGAGATGGTACGGCCCAGGTTTGAGGCCTGAAGCATCGGGATAGAAAGGTAAGCCGGGTTAATGCCAGAGGAGTGAGCCAGTTTCGGGATCATCTCAACGAAGGCATAAAACGGTGCGTTACCGGAACCCGTGGTCATTGCCGCCAACATGGTGAGGATCACCAGGACCAGCATCAGGATAATGCTGGCAGAGCCGAACGAGGTGGCGATGGAGATCAGGCTCTGAATAAAGCCGATGGTGCTGAGACCCTGGGCAAACACGCCCGCGGCAACCAGCAGCATCACGACGCCAGCAAATGCATCCGCCATCCCGCGATAGGCCACTTCCAGTCCTGAGAACACCTTCTGAGTGTTGAAGCCGCGCACAAATTCCAGCAAGGCTGCCAGCAGCATACAGATCACCAGAATGGTGATGATGTGCAGCTGTGGACCCCATTTGCCGTCAAAAATCAGTACCCCGATAATCGGGGTGAACGGCAGAATGGCGTAAAACGCGGGCGCAGTGGTGGTGATTTCACTCACGTCCAGCATTTCATGGCTGATGTTCTCTTTCTTATCGAGATAGCGCTGCCAGAAGAAGTGGGCGATGCCCATACCCACGATGGCAACAATGGAGATGGGCAGCGTGGTTTTAAAGGCGAAATCGATGAGTGACATCTCCGCCGCCTTTGCCGCCAGCACAACGTCGCCGGAGGTTGGGGAGAGAATAATGGCTGCAGGAGAGGCACAAATTGCCGCGGCCGCGCCACGGCTGATACCGACGTTGACCATAACCGGGAACAGCGTTGCCATTAACAGTACGCCAAGGCCGGTTGCTGACGACACCGCAAGGGACATCAGGCAGGCGAGGAAATAGGCCGCGACCATGAGCAAATAGGGGGAGTTGATGTACTGCAGTGGTTTCGACGCCAGTTTGACCACCATATCGTTTGCGCCGATATGGGTCATATAGGCGGCAAAACCGCACAGCATCATAATCATCATGCCCAGGTCGCCACCGCGGCTCATGAGCAGAATTTTTATATATTCAACAATGTCGGTGGCCGTGTAGCCGGTGCTGGCTGCGCTGGCAGGTAACACCTGATGACCCATTAGCGCGCTAACAATCAGCAGGGTTAAGCCGCCGACAAATAACACGCCTGTGGCTGAGTACCCTTTAATGATGTAGCGGGCTACACCGACAATGACGACGACTCCGATAAGGAGTTCGATAAACGTAAGCATGATTTCCCCTGTCTCCTTGCTACCCGAGAGCACAAATAATCAATAAAAAAGAAGGATGAGAATGTGCCGAATTATTGCTCAGTCCTTGCTGATTAAAATCAATAAAAAGACTACTAAAGAAGGCATTGACGCTATTTTTGCCATCACTCCGGCATTTATGTCATATGGGTATTGACCACCGGATACACCATTATATGTCATTTAGGGCACGGCAGGTCGGGAACGTGCGGGGCGCTGAAGCCTGTCTCTTCTGTGCACCTGGCAGCCTTTTGCTATAAGCCATATGATGCGTGTGGCTCAAAATCATTTTTTCTTCTCCGGGTATATTATTATTTTGGCGCAACGGATAAATATTTATTACATGACAAATAAATTGAAAAAGAATTTATGGGTTCTTCTGGGGGGTGTTTTATTATGCGGAATGATTTTTTTAATATATCGCCACTGGCCTTCAGGTTCTGTGGCTGAATATAGTTGTGATAAAGTAGAAGTGATACGAATATGTACCAAGGTGAGAACGGATGGCGGGCTTACTGACGTGTGCTGAGTGCGGCGGCAGAGCCCGGCAGGGCTGGAGTGCATCTTCTCATCCTCTTTCTAAGAATATTCTCGGATTTAGGGCCATTAATTAGGAATAACGCTGATGTTGTTAAGGATTCATTCAACTATTCTATGGTAAACTTTGCCTTGAATACTAAGAATGGTAATTGCATTGTGATGGTACGTAATAAATTTTTCCTGATTTTATTGTTTATTTTTGGGCAGTTAACTTTCTCTTCTGTCGCCAGGGCAGAGGATAACGCGGCGGATAAAGGTTGGTTCTCAACGTTTACGGATAACGTCGCGCAAACCTGGAAGGAGCCAGAACATTACGATCTCTATATTCCGGCGATAACGTGGCATGCACGTTTTGCCTATGACAAAGAAAAAACGGACCGCTACAACGAACGTCCCTGGGGAGCGGGTTTTGGTCAGTCCCGTTGGGACGACAAAGGAAACTGGCACGGACTGTACCTGATGGCGTTTAAGGACTCCTACAACAAGTGGGAGCCGATTGGCGGTTATGGCTGGGAGAAAACGTGGCGTCCATTAGCGGATGAGAACTTCCATCTTGGCCTAGGCTACACGGCAGGCTTTACGGCGCGTGATAACTGGAAGTACATTCCGGTCCCGGTCTTGCTGCCGTTGGCATCCATTGGCTATGGTCCCGCGACGTTCCAGATGACCTACATCCCGGGAACCTATAACAACGGAAACGTTTACTTTGCCTGGATGCGTTTTCAGTTTTAACTGACAAAACGTTACAAACTGGCGAAAAAGTGCACTCTCGTTGAATCGTAAAGGATAAAAATCCGTCAACGAAAATTAACGCGACTTTTGTCACTTTTTAGCAAAGATCCGCTGGACAAAAGGTTCCACAATTGATGTACTGATACCCGACACAGCACTTGTGTCGTTTTTTAATGTAAAGGTAATTTTGATGTCTAAGATTAAAGGTAACGTTAAGTGGTTTAATGAGTCCAAAGGATTCGGTTTCATTACTCCTGAAGATGGCAGCAAAGATGTGTTCGTACACTTCTCTGCAATCCAGTCTAATGGTTTCAAAACCCTGGCTGAAGGTCAGCGTGTTGAGTTTGAAATCACTAACGGTGCCAAAGGCCCTTCTGCTGCTAACGTAATCGCTCTGTAATTCAGACGCGTCAGCAAGAATTTCAAAACCCGCTATTTGAGCGGGTTTTTTTCGTTCTGAATCAACCAATCAGATACATTTTCAGGAAGCTGGCGACGATTGCCACGCTCAGCAAAACCATTCCTGCGCTCATCAACTGTTCTTTCATACTGTCACCCTCGCTCCGTATTACGTCCAGAGTGACAGAGAAAAATTAAGCCAACATTAACGTCGGGCGATTAATGCGCGCTGGCGGAAGAAAAGAGCCAAAATGCGATCCCGGTCATCGCAAATGAACCGAGCATATTGATGGCGATGTTCGTTAATGCCCAGCCAATGCGACCTTCCTGAAACAGGAACACCACTTCAGCAGAGAAGGTGGAGAACGTCGTTAAACCGCCACAGAAGCCGGTGGTAATCAATACCTTCCACACCGGGTCGATATGTGTCATGCGGTTAAACCAGGCTAGCCCCATGCCGATAATAAAGGCACCAATCAGGTTTGCTGCCAGGGTTCCCATGGGAATGGCCTGATGAAGAGGGTTAAACCGCATACTCAAAAACCACCGCGCAACGCTACCCGTGCCTCCGCCAATAAAAACGGCTATAAGTAGTTGTAACCCTGTCAATACCTGCTATTGGATGTGTAAGTACGTCGAGTGTAACGCTGTTTTTGACCGGGGGACAAATATGTATGTTGCGGTAGGGCAGTTTGCGGTAACGCCGGACTGGAATGAGAATGCGGGAACATGCGTCTCCCTGATGGCCCAGGCGCGACAGAAGGGGGCATCCTTGCTGGTGCTTCCCGAAGCGCTGCTGGCACGGGATGATAACGATCCTGATATGTCGGTTAAGTCGGCGCAGTCGCTGGACGGGGCGTTTTTACAGCAGCTGCTGGCAGAGAGCGCTGGCAATCTCATGACGACCATTTTTACGGTGCATGTACCTTCTGCTCCGGGCAGGGCAGTGAATACGCTTGTGGCTATCCGTGGCGGCGAGATTATTGCACGCTACGCTAAGCTTCATCTCTATGATGCGTTCAACATTCAGGAGTCGCGACTTGTCGATCCCGGCGACAGCGTTTCACCCCTGCTGGAGGTCGATGGATTTAACGTGGGATTAATGACCTGCTACGATCTGCGTTTTCCAGAAATGGCACTGAATCTGGCTTTACAGGGTGCCGACGTCCTGGTATTGCCAGCGGCCTGGGTTAAAGGGCCCCTAAAAGAGCACCACTGGGCGACGCTGTTAGCCGCAAGGGCGCTTGATACCACCTGCTACGTGGTCGCTTCAGGAGAGTGTGGGAATAAGAATATTGGGCAGAGCAGGGTTATCGATCCGTTGGGTGTGACCATCGCCTCAGCAGCCGAAACGCCAGCGCTTTTAATGACTGAGATATTATCAGAGAGAATTGCGCTTGCACGTCGGCAGTTACCCGTTCTTCGCAATCGACGGTTTGCGCCACCGCAATTATTGTGATGTTTTTTTCAACAATGCTTGATTCACCTTGTTACAGATTGCTATTGTGTGCGCGCGTCAAATGTCCGTTAATACGATCGGGTTTTTGGCGCTTAATGCAGCCTGTTTTATGTAAAGAAGGTATCTATGGGTGAGATTAGTATTACCAAACTGCTGGTGGTTGCCGCACTGGTCGTCCTGCTGTTTGGTACCAAGAAGTTACGCACGTTGGGTGGAGACCTGGGTGCTGCCATTAAAGGCTTTAAGAAAGCGATGAATGACGATGACGCGGCCGCGAAGAAAAGCGCCGAAGATAGTGTTCCTGCAGAGAAGCTTTCGCACAAAGAGTAATGGCAATCCTGCAAGGCTTGCATAAAAAAACCGGCTCATGAGGCCGGTTTTTTTGTGTTTCTGTAAAAAGATATTACAGGTTTATTTTACTTCTTCGCCTTTCGCCTGCATATCGGCGTGGTAGGAAGAGCGAACAAACGGGCCACACGCTGCATGGGTGAAGCCCATCGCCATGGCTTCGGCTTTCATCTCGTCGAACTCATCAGGGCTAACATAGCGCTGTACCGGCAGATGGTGACGGCTTGGCTGCAGATACTGCCCCAGCGTCAGCATAGTGACACCGTGGCGGCGCAGATCGCGCATCACTTCGATGATTTCGGCATTGGTTTCACCGAGACCCACCATCAGACCGGACTTGGTCGGAATATGCGGATGCGCTTCTTTGAAGCGCTCCAGCAACTTCAGAGACCAGTTGTAGTCTGCGCCTGGACGCACCTGACGGTAAATACGCGGCACGTTTTCCAGGTTGTGGTTGAATACGTCTGGTGGGGTGGCGGTCAGGATATCCAGCGCGCGGTCCATACGTCCACGGAAATCGGGAACCAGCGTCTCAATCTTGATGCTTGGGCTTTTCTCACGGATGGCAGTAATGCAGTCTGCAAAGTGCTGTGCACCACCATCACGCAGGTCATCGCGGTCAACCGAGGTGATAACGACATAACGCAACGCCATGTCGGCGATGGTTTGCGCCAGTTTCTGCGGCTCGTTCACATCTGGCGCAACAGGGCGGCCATGAGCAACGTCGCAGAACGGGCAGCGGCGGGTACAGATAGCACCCAAAATCATAAATGTCGCGGTACCGTGATTGAAACATTCAGCAAGGTTAGGGCAGGAGGCTTCTTCACACACGGAGTGAAGGCCATTTTTGCGCATCGCCGCTTTGATCCCCTGGATACGCGAAGAGTCCGCCGGCAGTTTGATTTTCATCCACTCCGGTTTTCTTAACAGCGCTTCGCGCTCTGTAGCCACGTTTTTAACCGGGATAAGGGCCATTTTATCGGCATCGCGGTATTTAACACCGCGTTCCATCACAATGGGTTTACTCATAGCGTGCGTGTTCCAGTTGCGAATATCGAAGGAAAGCGTTTCAATTCAAGGGAATGTTGTATTTATCAACTATTTTTGAACGAACGACAGGCAGTATATCATTGAAACGGTCGGTAAAGCAGCCTGCCAGGTCGCCAATTTGTAAAATAGTTGTTGTTTTGTGCGTTTTGCCCCGCATACAGCAGGGGCTTGTGCTGCCAGGCGGGTTCAGAAGGCCTGGCGGATAACGTTGATGACGTTTTCCAGTACCGGATCGCGCAGGCTTAGCTTGTTGTAATGCAGCGAAATTTCAAGCGTTTCGTCATTTAACTGATCGAGCGGAATGCTCTCCAGCGGCCAGCATTTGCGCAGCAGGTTAAAGAGGCGCAGAGGCATTACGCACAGCATGTCGCTACTGCCAATCAGGGATGCAACGGTAAACATATTGTAACTGCTGAAGCTCACCTGCCGCTCCGGGAAGAGTTCATCAATGCGCTGCCGTAGCGGGTTGGATCCCTGGCCTTCTGCCATAAAAGAGGAATGCTCATAGGCACGCAGGTTTTCTAGCGTCAAAGGCGCATTGAACGCGGGATGATGCTGGCGGCATACCAGGATCAGGCTGTCGGCGTACAGGACATGCTGGCCTAAAGCCCTTGCACTGAAATTATTGCTGTCAATGATCAGGTCGGTCTGGAACTGCGCCAGTTGGGTTTCAGGATCATTCACGGTGACGTTGCGGATCAACAGCTGCGGCGCATGTTGCTTTATTGTCTTGTAGATAGCAGGCATCACCAGCACGCCCAATGATGGAGATGTGCCAATAGTGATGGTTCTGTGTTTATCGTAGCTACCCGTGAGGTCCAGCGCGCCGAGAATCGATTCCAGTCCCTGGCTAATGTATTCATGCAGATGTGTGGCATAAGCCGTAGGGGTTACGCCCTGGCCCTTACGTATAAATAACGGATCCGGGAAAATAGCGCGCAGCTTTTGAATTGACTGGCTAATTGCTGAGGGGGTCAGATTAAGAATTTTCGCAGCGTTAACGATACCCTTATGGACATAAACTGCCTCAAAAATAGTCAACAGGTTGAGATCAATATTACGTAAAGTCCGAAAAATTTGTGGCTTATCTTCACCGCCGGGTTCATTCAGGCGTTTGGCTGGTAAATTAGTAGACTCCACGCTTTCACTCCGTATCCATTCACAATATGAATGATAGTTGAATTTATTTATTATGCTTGCAGAGATTCGTAAAGTGTTTCACATGTTTAACGAAAACAGACAGTTGGGTGATTGTCACGCAAGTAATATGGGATCCGCAGGCGGCACTATCAAATTGATGAATAATATGTATCGCTAATATGCGGGCGCTTCGAAAATATAGAATCTGCTGATTGTTGTAAAGCGTAAATGCGGGAAATAGCCGTGGCCCGTCAAATAATCGAGCCACTAGCAAGCATATATTAAGCAGGGATATATTCGTGAGGAGGATTGTTAAGCAGTGCTAAAAAGTTCTTCAAAAGTACAGGACGAATAATATCCGGGGTGGCGGTGGCTACCCACTGGCACATTTGCGTCATCTCCATACCCGCATAGCCGCACGGATTGATGCGCAGGAAGGGGGCGAGATCCATATTGATATTGAGCGCCAGCCCATGGAAGGAACAGCCTTTACGAATGCGCAGACCCAGCGAACAGATCTTCATCTCTCCCACATACACGCCCGGCGCATCCGCACGCGGATGGGCATCAATGCCGTATTCTGCGAGGGTGTTTACGACGGTTTGCTCCAGCAGGGTGACAAGTTCACGGACACCCAACTTTCTGCGCTTCAGGTTGAGCAACACGTACATCACCTGCTGACCCGGACCATGATAGGTTACCTGCCCACCACGATCGCTTTGGATCACCGGGATATCGCCTGTCATCAACAGATGTTCGGCTTTTCCTGCCTGCCCCTGGGTAAACACAGGAAGGTGTTCAACCAGCCAGATTTCATCGGGTGTGGTTTCATCGCGTGAATCAGTGAAGTCATGCATAGCCTGGGAGACAGGCTCGTAAGGTTGAAGCCCGAGATGGCGGACAAGAATGTTATCCTGGTACAAAACGACGTCTCCGAAGACGGGGAGAAAAGGGTGTGGAAAGTATATCACAGCAGGGAGAGGGGTTACCCGGCAAACCGGGTAACCGCAGAGGGACTACAGCACCATACGAACGATTTCGATATTGCCGAGTTCTTCGTACAGCGTCTCAACCTGCTCAATGTGTGTCGCAGTGATGGTAATAGAAACCGAGTGGTAGTTGCCCTTGCTGCTTGGTTTTACTGACGGAGAGTAGTCACCCGGCGCATGGCGCTGTACCACTTCAACCACCTGATCAACCAGCTCAGGCTTCGCCAGACCCATTACTTTGTAAGTAAATGAGGTAGGGAATTCAAGCAGTTCGTTAAGTTTGGTTTTCATGTCAGCTCCGGCGTAACGTCAAAAAATAATAACTCCCACGTCGGGTGGGAGTTATCAGGATACTTAGTATATGGGGATCAAAATCACACTTTCAAGTGTTCAGTTTTTAGCCAAACCAGTGGTGGAACATCAATTTAATGTAATCAATGATTTTGCTGAAGAAATTGCCTTCAGGAATTTCATCCAGCACCACGAGCGGACGCTGATCGATGGTTTTGCCGTCAAGCTGGAAGTTGATGGTACCCACAACCTGGTTCTTCTGCAGCGGGGCGTGCAGTTCGGTGGTGTTGAGCACATAGCTCGCTTTCAGATCTTTCATGCGGCCACGAGGAATGGTCAGATACAGATCTTTATCCACACCCAGGGAAGCACGGTCATTATCACCGAACCAGACTGGCTCTGAGGCGAACTCTTTACCCGCTTTCAGCGGATTGACGGTTTCGAAGAAACGGAAGCCCCAGGTCAGCAGTTTTTTGCTTTCGGTTTCACGGCCTTTGAAGGTGCGACCGCCCATCACGGCGGAAATCAGGCGCATCTGGCCTTCAGTCGCAGAGGCCACCAGGTTGTAACCCGCTTTATCGGTATGGCCAGTCTTGATGCCGTCAACGTTCAGGCTGTTATCCCACAGCAGGCCGTTACGGTTGGTCTGACGGATACCGTTGAAGGTGAACTCTTTTTCTTTATAGATGGTGTATTCGTTCGGAACATCACGGATCAGCGCCTGGCCAATCAGGGCCATGTCACGTGCGGAGCTGTACTGACCGTCTGCGTCCAGGCCGTGTACGGTCTGGAAGTGACTGTTTTTCAGACCCAGTGCGGAAACATAGCTGTTCATCAGGCCAACAAACGCGTCCTGGCTGCCTGCTGCGAAATCTGCCATGGCGACGCAGGCGTCGTTACCAGACTGCAGGTTGATACCGCGGATCAGCTGGGAGACGGGAACCTGCATGCCAGGTTTCAGGAACATCAACGATGATCCTTTGACCACCGGGTTACCGGTCGCCCAGGCATCGTTACCGATGGTGACCAGGTCGGTTTCTTTGAATTTACCTGCCTTCATGGCCTGGCCGATAACGTAGCTGGTCATCATTTTAGTCAGGCTGGCCGGATCGCGACGGGCATCGGCATTCTGTTCTGCCAGAACTTTGCCAGAGTTGTAATCGATCAGGATGTAGGATTCCGCGTCGATTTGCGGAACGCCAGGGATCATGGTCTTGATGTTCAGGTCATCCGCGTGAGCTGCAGAGAGAGCAGCTGCGCAAAGGGCCGCGGTCAGCGCCATGCGCTGCACAAAACGAGCAGAAAAAGTGGTCTTCATGGTCAGAACTACGACATCCGTGATGGAATTAAAAAAAGTGCCTTACTATAGCAAATGCTATACAGGCAGGCATCCGACTTTCATCATGAGATTGTGAATGTGTTTTACACAACTTGACATTTCGGATACCGCCGATTCATTACTTCGCAACAGTGATAAATGACTGGAGCTGCGCTTCACTTTGCAAACGCTGTTGCAGGGAAGCTGCCTGAGATTTGCTGGCAAACGGCCCCATCTGAATACGCCAGACTGCACCGTTTTGCTCAACGCGGCCCGGCACGCTGAACTGCTGGCTTAAGCGCTGCTGATACTGCTGTGCACGTGCCCGATCGCTGACGGCGCCGACCTGAACCACGTAACTGCCGCTTGCGGCCGCAGGGGCGGGAGTACTTTGCGTGGTCGCTGGTGCGGTCACGGGAGCAGGTTGCGTGACTGGGGCTGCGACAACCGGGGCTGGCGAGGGTTCACTGCCTTCAAGGACGCCAGAGGATAAAGTTGTCGGCGCACCGAGGAAACCGCTGCTTTTCACCGGGGCACCGGTACTGTCATCGCTTTGTAACGTATCGTTACTGATGGCGCGGACTTCGCCCTGTGGTTGAGCTGGCTCTGCAGGGGTAGACGCGCCTCCCATTCCACCACTCAGGTCAGGACGAGCCGGCAGGGCATAGGTTTGTTTCGCGACAGTCGTACAGGCGGTGCCTGGACCTGAAAGGGTACCATCCTGCGCGACGATAATCGGATCGATACGCACTTTGGTGTTGTTCGAGGTGTTCAGACGGTCAGCCGCTGCGCGGGACAGCGAGATCACGCGGTCATTCCCGTATGGGCCACGGTCGTTGATACGCACGACGATCATACGGCCGTTCGCCAGGTTGGTGACGCGAGCATAGCTTGGGATCGGCAGCGTAGGATGCGCCGCCGTGATTTGCATCGGATCGAAGGTTTCGCCTGATGCGGTCAGGTTACTACCCGGCTCGGCATCATAAATGGCGGCCAAGCCAGCCTGGCTGAAACGGGAAGGATCCTGAACAATTTTGAAGCTTTTGCCGTCGCGCTGATAATCCTGATTCGCCGTTGCGTTCAGCGGTTCATAGATCGGATCGGCACCGCTAATTTCAACAATCGGGCCGTTACAGACCGCAGGCTGCGGCGGCGCGACGGTTGCCTGTTGCTGACCATCATCACTCGTGCAGGCTGCAAGTAAACTTGCTGCGATGCAGATCCCCAGCCACTGCTTACGCATTGCGATCCCCTTATTTTTATACGCTTTTGGACAACATTTTTCTGTGGGTATGGATCGACATGACGATACCAAACCCGGCCATCAACACGATCAGTGCCGAGCCCCCGTAACTCACCAGCGGCAGCGGTACGCCTACAACCGGCAGAATACCACTCACCATACCAATATTTACGAAGACATAAACGAATAAAATCAACATCAATCCGCCTGCCATCACGCGACCAAAGGTGGTTTGCGCTCGTGCGGCAATCCACAAACCTCGCATGATCAGCAGCACGTAGAGGGCCAGCAGAATTAAGATGCCAACCAGCCCTAACTCTTCCGCCAGCACGGCAAAGATAAAGTCGGTGTGGCGTTCCGGTAAGAATTCCAGCTGCGACTGTGTACCGTGCAGCCAGCCTTTCCCGCGCAGGCCACCGGAGCCAATCGCAATCTTCGACTGAATAATATGATAGCCCGCACCCAGCGGATCGGTTTCCGGATCGAGGAGCATCATCACGCGCTGGCGCTGGTAATCATGCATCAGGAAGAACCAGAGGATGGGGATAAAGGCGGCAACCAGCACCACCGCGATACCGATCAGACGCCAGCTCAGGCCTGACCGGAACAGGACAAACAGGCCGGACAGTGCGATAAGAATCGAGGTGCCGAGGTCAGGCTGTGCTGCAACCAGCAAGGTCGGCAGGAAAATCAGCACCAGCGCGATCGCGGTATTTTTTAGCGAAGGCGGGCAGACGTCGCGGTTAATAAAGCGCGCGACCATCAGCGGTACGGCAATTTTCGCGATTTCCGACGGCTGGAAGCGGACGATCCCCAGATCCAGCCAGCGCTGTGCGCCCTTGGATATCGCACCAAAGGCATCAACCGCAACAAGCAGGATGATACAGAAAATATAGAGGTAGGGCGCCCAGCCTTCGTACACACGGGGTGGGATCTGCGCCATCACCACCATGATGACCAGGCCCATCGCGATTTGGCCGATTTTGCGCTCCATCATGCCGATGTCCTGACCGCTGGCGCTCCAGATAACCAGGGCGCTGTATACCAGCAAAGCCAGCAGAATCAATAGCATGGCAGGGTCAATGTGGATCTTGTCCCACAGCGATTTTTTATTCGGATTATCCGTCATGATTATTGGTCCTCCGCCGCAGCGGCTGCCGGGCTTTCTGCCGGCAGTTCGGTGTTGTTATCACCCAGCATAATGTGGTCGAGGATTTGACGCATGATGGTACCTACAGCCGGACCTGCACCGCCGTTTTCGAGAATCATCGCCACTGCAACCTGCGGGTTATCATAAGGGGCAAACGCCGTCATGAGCTTGTGGTCACGCAGACGTTCAGCAATTTTGTGCGCGTTATAGGTTTCGTTTGCCTTCAGGCCGAAGACCTGCGCGGTACCCGATTTAGCGGCCACTTTGTAGGGTGCGCCAGCGAAGTACTTATGCGCTGTCCCGTTTGGACGGTTTGCCACGCCGTACATACCGTCTTTGGCGATTTCCCAGAAGCCGGAATGGATATCGCCCACCGGTGCCTCATGCGGCTGGATCCACGGGACTTTCTTGCCATTCTCAACCGTACTTTGCAGCAGATGAGGAACCTTCACCACGCCGTCGTTAATCAGGATCATCATCGCTTTGTTCATCTGCAGTGGGGTAGCTGTCCAATAACCCTGGCCGATCCCGACCGGAATGGTATCACCCTGGTACCACGGCTTTTTAAAGCGCTTCAGCTTCCATTCGCGGGTGGGCATATTACCAGAACGTTCTTCCGCAAGATCGATGCCGGTGTAGTGTCCGTAGCCGAATTTACTCATCCACGTCGACAGACGATCAATACCCATATCATAGGCGACCTGGTAGAAGAAGGTATCCGCAGACTCTTCCAGTGATTTGGTCACGTTCAGATGACCGTGCCCCCATTTCTTCCAGTCGCGGTAACGTTTTTCAGAGCCTGGCAGTTGCCACCAGCCGGGGTCAAACAGGCTGGTATTGCGATTGATCACGCCCGCACTCAGTGCAGAAACCGCAACGTAAGGTTTTACCGTTGACGCAGGCGGGTAAACACCCTGTGTCGCACGGTTCACCAGCGGGGTGTTCGGATCGTTAAGCAAACCGGAATAATCTTTGCTGGAGATACCATCCACGAAGAGGTTAGGGTCATAGCTCGGCATGGAGACCATGGCCAGAATTCCACCGGTGCGCGGGTCGGTGACGATAACGGCGGCACGGCTGCCAGCCAGCAGGGTTTCGATATACTGCTGCAGCTTAAGGTCGAGTGTCAGATACACATCATGGCCCGCCTGCGGCGGCACCTCTTTCAGCTGGCGGATTACGCGGCCACGGTTGTTAACTTCAACCTCTTCATAACCGGTTTCGCCGTGCAGCACATCTTCATAATAACGCTCAATCCCCAGCTTACCGATATCATGCGTTGCGGCGTAGTTGGCCAGCTTGCCGTCTTTATCAAGGCGGTCAACGTCTTTATCGTTAATCTTGGAAACGTAGCCAATCACGTGCGTCAGCGCAGAGCCGTAAGGATAGAAGCGGCGCTTATAGCCTTTCACTTCCACGCCGGGGAATCGATACTGGTTCACGGCAAAACGGGCCACCTGCACTTCTGTCAGGTTGGTTTTGACTGGAATAGACGTGAAGCGGTGAGAACGGGAACGCTCTTTTTTAAAGGCGGCGATATCGTCATCGTTGAGATCGACCACGCTTCTCAGCGCGTTCAGCGTATCCTGCACGTTGTCGACCTTTTCCGGCATCATCTCGATTTGATAGATGGTGCGGTTTAAGGCCAGCGGCGTGCCGTTACGGTCGTAGATAATGCCGCGGCTTGGCGCGATAGGTACCAGCTTGATGCGGTTCTCGTTTGAACGCGTCTGGTAGTCGGTAAAGCGGACAATTTGCAGATTATAGAGGTTGGCGATCAGCACGCCGGTCAGCAGCAAAATCCCCGTAAAGGCGACCAGTGCCCGGCGCACAAACAGCGCGGACTCAGCCGTATAGTCGCGAAAAGAATTCTGTAGTTTCATCCGCTGCTTAATCTACCCTGGTCAGTCATTACTCGCGGTGGTAGGGGTGGTTGGTAGTAATGCTCCACGCGCGGTACAGGCTTTCTGCCACCAGCACCCTAACAAGCGGGTGGGGGAGCGTCAGCGCGGAGAGAGACCAACTTTGTTCTGCTGCCGCTTTGCAGGCGGGGGACAACCCTTCAGGTCCGCCAATCAACAGACTGACATCACGACCATCCTGCTTCCAGCGCTCCAGTTCGTGCGCCAGCTGCGGCGTATCCCAGGGTTTACCTGGAATATCGAGGGTAACGATGCGGTTTTTGCCTGCGGCAGCTAGCATCAGTTCGCCCTCTTTATCGAGAATACGTTTGATATCCGCGTTCTTGCCGCGCTTACCGGCAGGAATTTCCACCAGTTCGAACGGCATATCTTTTGGAAAACGACGCAGATACTCAGTAAAACCGGTTTGTACCCAGTCCGGCATTTTGGTGCCGACAGCGACCAGCTGCAACTTCACGCATTAACCCCAGAGTTTTTCCAGCTCATACAGGCGACGACTCTCTTCCTGCATGACATGGACAATCACATCGCCGAGATCGACAACCACCCAGTCGGCGGTCGCTTCACCTTCAACGCCAAGCGGTAACAGCCCTGCTGCACGTGATTCCTGAACGACGTGATCGGCAATCGAAACCACATGGCGAGTAGATGTACCGGTGCAGATAATCATGCAGTCGGTGATGCTGGATTTACCTTTTACGTCGATAGCGATGATGTCCTGACCTTTCAGGTCATCAATTTTGTCGATAACAAAATCCTGGAGTGCTTTACCCTGCAAGTTTTCCCCCTGGGTGAATGAGATTGTGTAACTATAAATTCGTAGCCAGACAGTATACCTGAACTGACGCCAGTGTCGGGACAAATGTCACCGGCCGGGCTTTTGAAGGCGGGTATCATCCCACCCTCCGCCGGAGATTGCATCGCCATTTTTGTAAAACAATTTCTGTAAAGCAATGATCGGCGGGAAAGTCTGGCAGCGGAGGATAACAGTATGGCTTACCCTGTCAAGGCAGGATAATCAATCAGCCGCTTTTTCTTGCCTCAGGCTATGCGTCTGCGCTTTTCTGATACAACCCGTGCTGATTGATATCCGCCAGCACTGACGAAGGCAGCATATCGTCACAGGCTAAACCCTGCTGCAGGCGCTCGCGAATGAGCGTCGCAGAAATATCAAACCACGGCGTTTCTGCCAGATAAATCTTCCCGGCTGGCCGATTATGCAGATCTTCCACGTTGTCGGTGAGATGAGCTTCAAGCCATTGCTGGTACTGTGGTTCGCGCATGGTCAGCGGATACCCGGGGCGACGGCACACGAGAAGGTGGCTGTTCTCCAGTATGGTTTCATACTGATGCCAGGTAGGAAAGTTGAGCAGGGAATCCTGACCGATAATAAAGGCCAGCGGTTTATCCGGCCCTTGTTCAGCTCGCCACTCCTGCAGCGTCTGGGACGTCCAGGACGGGGTGTTGCGACGTAACTCCCGTTCGTCAAGACGGAAAAGGGGTTTATCCGCAATCGCCAGCGCGAGCATCTCTTTTCGCTGTTTGCTGGTGGCCTCTGGTTGAGGACGGTGCGGCGGAACGTTATTGGGCATAATAATTACGCGCTGCAGGCCGATCAGATTCGCCAGAATTTCAACCGGCTTAAGATGCCCGTAATGCACCGGGTCGAAGGTTCCGCCGTACAGCGCTTGTAAAGAATGCATGCTATCCATCGATAAATACGTCTGCCAGCGCCTTGTGGCAGAGCAGCAGTGAAAGGCTTTCCAGCTCCGACCAGACCGACTGACCGTAATCTTGTTTCAACGTGAGCTCAGCGCGCATCAAAAGCTGTACAGCCTGGCGCAGCTGTTCATGACTCAGACGGTTGATGGCCTCGGTGGTCATCGCCCTGCGGTTTTGCCATACACGGTGTTTATCAAACAGTGAACGCAATGGCGTATGGGCAGACTGACGCTTGAGTGTATTCAGTAACAACAGCTCTCGCTGGAGCGTGCGCAGCAAAATGACAGGTTCACTGCCTTCAAGGCGCAGCTGCTGCAATATGTGTAGCGCGCGTTTGCTCTTTGCTGACAGCAGCGCGTCAACCCAGTGAAACGGCGTAAAGTGGGCAGCATCGTTTACCGCCTGCTCAACACGCGGTAACGTCAGTTTACCGTCAGGCCAAAGCAGAGAAAGCCTGTCGAGTGCCTGCGCCAGCGCCAGCAGGTTGCCTTCATAGCAGTAGCAAAGCAGCTGGTTTGCCGCCTCATCCAACTGAAGATTGTGCTGTTTTGCTCGCGCGGCTACCCATTTAGGCAGATGTGCCTGTTCAGGTGTCTGGCAGGTGACCTGAACTGTGTTGGTCGCAAGTTGAGTAAACCACGCTGCGTTTTCCTGCGCCTTGGTGAGCTTGTTGCCACGCACAATCAGCAGCAGATCGCTGTGTAACAGGCTGACCAGGGTGGCGAGTTGCTCATTCATGGCCGCGTTAGGGCCATTTTCCGGCAGCAGGATCTGGATTGTCTGGCGCGATGCAAACAGGCTCATTGCCTGGCAAAGTGAAAAGAGGGCGTTCCAGTCGGTGTTGTTGTCCAGCTGGACGGTGTGGTGTTCATCAAAGCCCTGAGCGACCGCCGCGTGACGAACGGCATCCAGACTTTCCTGAAGTAATAGCGGATCGTTTCCGAGCAGCAGATACGCCGCGCGCAGCCCTTCATTGAGCTGCGCGCGGAGTTGTTCAGGATACAACCTGATCATCAGTTACCCATCGACGTTGACATGGTCGGCGCGTTAGCGTCCGGTGTGTCGATAATGTCAGAGCCTTGTTTCGTCGACGCAGCAATGCTTGGCAGTTTACGGATCAGCTGTTCCGCTGCCTTATCATACATTTCGTTGATGATAATCTGCTGCTCGGCATCTTTTGCCAGCGCCGTTTGCGGGTTATCGAAGAACGAACGGTAGACTTTAGTACTGATTGGATAAATATCTTTACCCGGGATCAATACGGCCGCTTTCACGTTAAGCACCATCTGATATTCCGCAGTACGGCCATCCTGGAAGATGGACGCGGTATCTTTAGACAACGTCGAAGTCAGGATGCGGAATGACGGAACATCCTGGCGCAACGTGCCTTTCTCGATCAACTCAACATCGTTCAAACGGAGCTGGTTACGTACAGCCCGGCTGAGTGGGCCATTCGGATCCGAAGAGTCGAAGATCAACGTTTTCATCTGAGGCGGCACTGCCGTGGTATTGCGCAGATGCCACCCGCAACCTGCGGTGACAAGCACCGCCAGGGATAAGAGTATTGTTGCCAGTTGTCGCACGTTTCCTCCCGCGCTTAGCCAACGACCAGATTAAGCAGTTTACCTGGTACGTAGATCACTTTACGTACGGTAACGCCCTCAAGATATTTTGCAACCAGCGGTTCCTGACCTGCGCGTTCGCGAACCTGCTCTTCGGTTGCATCAACGGCCACGGTGATTTTCCCGCGCACTTTGCCGTTGACCTGCACCACAACCAGAGTGGTGTTTTCCACCATCGCTGATTCGTCTGCCACTGGCCACGGCGCGTTGTCGATATCGCCTTCGCCTTTCAGCTCCTGCCACAGGGTGAAGCTGGCGTGTGGTGTGAACGGGTTAAGCATGCGAACAACGGCCAGCAGCGCTTCACGCATGATGGCACGATCCTGCTCGCCATCCTGCGGGGCTTTCGCCAGCTTATTCATCAGTTCCATAATAGCCGCAATTGCGGTATTGAAGGTCTGACGACGACCAATATCATCGGTTACTTTCGCAATTGTTTTATGAACATCGCGACGCAGCGCCTGCTGATCTTCAGTCAGTGCCGCAGCGTTCAGTGCTGGCGCATCACCCTGTGAGGTGTGCTCGTAAACCAGTTTCCAGACGCGTTTCAGGAAGCGGTTAGCGCCTTCAACGCCGGATTCCTGCCATTCGAGGGTCATGTCGGCCGGAGAGGCAAACATCATGAACAGACGCACGGTGTCAGCGCCGTAACGCTCAACCATGACCTGCGGGTCGATACCGTTGTTTTTGGACTTGGACATCTTGCTCATGCCGGTGTAAACCAGTTCATGACCTTCAGCGTCTTTCGCCTTAACGATACGGCCTTTTTCGTCGCGCTCAACGATCGCATCAACCGGAGAAACCCAGTTACGTTCGCCGTTCGCGCCCACGTAATAGAACGCATCTGCCAGCACCATGCCCTGACACAGCAGCTGTTTCGCGGGTTCGTCAGAGTTCACCATGCCCGCATCGCGCATCAGCTTATGGAAGAAGCGGAAGTAGAGCAGGTGCATGATGGCGTGTTCGATACCACCGATATAGATGTCTACCGGCAGCCAATAGTTTGCCGCATCGGAATCCAGCATACCGTCCTGATACTGCGGGCAGGTGTAGCGCGCGTAGTACCAGGAGGATTCCATAAAGGTATCGAAGGTGTCGGTTTCACGCAGCGCAGGCTGACCGTTGACGGTGGTTTTTGCCCACTCAGGATCGGCTTTGATCGGGCTGGTGATGCCGTCCATGACCACGTCTTCCGGCAGGATCACCGGCAGCTGATCTTCAGGCGTTGGCATGACGGTGCCGTCTTCCAGCGTCACCATTGGAATTGGCGCACCCCAGTAACGCTGACGGGAAACGCCCCAGTCACGCAGACGGAAGTTCACTTTACGCTCGCCTACGCCCAGCGAAGCCAGCTTGTCGGCAATGGCGTTGAAGCCGTCTTCAAAGCTCAGGCCGCTGAATTCGCCGGAGTTGAACAGGGTGCCTTTTTCGGTCAGCGCTTGCTCGGACAGGTCGGGTTCAGAACCATCGGCGGCCAGAATAACCGGTTTGATTGTCAGGCCCTATTTTGTGGCAAATTCGTAGTCGCGCTGGTCGTGACCCGGAACGGCCATCACGGCGCCTGTGCCGTATTCCATCAGCACGAAGTTAGCAGCCCAGACAGGGATGGCTTCGCCAGTCAGTGGGTGAATGGCTTTAAAGCCAGTATCCACGCCTTTTTTCTCCATCGTCGCCATGTCGGCTTCGGCCACTTTAGTGTTGCGGCATTCGTCGATGAAGGTAGCCAGTTCCGGATTGTTCTCTGCCGCTTTCTGCGCCAGCGGGTGACCTGCGGCTACGGCCAGGTAGGTCGCGCCCATGAAGGTATCCGGACGGGTGGTGTAGACGGTCAGGGTCTGGTCGTAGTTCTCAACGTTGAAGGTAATCTCCACGCCTTCAGAACGGCCGATCCAGTTGCGCTGCATGGTCTTAACGGTATCTGGCCAGTGATCCAGTTTATCCAGATCGTTCAGCAGTTCGTCGGCGTAAGCGGTGATTTTGATAAACCACTGTGGGATCTCTTTACGCTCAACTTTAGTGTCACAGCGCCAGCAGCAGCCGTCGATAACCTGTTCGTTTGCCAGAACGGTCTGGTCATTCGGACACCAGTTAACGGCGGAGGTCTTCTTGTACACCAGGCCTTTTTTGTACAGCTCGGTGAAGAACTTCTGCTCCCACCGGTAATATTCCGGGGTACAGGTTGCCAGCTCGCGGCTCCAGTCATAGCCAAAGCCCAGCATTTTGAGCTGGTTTTTCATGTACGCGATGTTGTCGTACGTCCACGGCGCCGGTGCGGTGTTGTTTTTAACCGCCGCGCCTTCAGCAGGCAGACCGAATGCATCCCAGCCGATTGGCTGCAGGACGTTTTTGCCCAGCATGCGCTGGTAGCGTGCAATCACATCACCGATGGTGTAGTTACGCACGTGGCCCATGTGTAGTCGACCAGAAGGATAGGGAAGCATCGACAGGCAGTAATACTTCTCTTTGCTCTCGTCTTCGGTTACTTCAAAGGTGCGCTTCTCGTCCCAGTGTTGCTGGACTTTTGATTCTATCTCTTCCGGGCGGTATTGCTCTTGCATGGCAGCCAGTGGTCCTGTTTTCAATACAGCTACTAAATGTAGCCAATGGATGTGGTATCTCAGATCCGCATAGCATAGCCCAAACGCCCGCGTCAAAACAGCCTTTCGCACAAATGCACTTTGCAGGAATTTACCGGGTCTGTGCTTCACCTGACAAAGCGGCGGCGAAATAAGGTCTATTATTAGAAATAGTTACTTACCCGGGAGGCAAAATGATGAACAAGGTTGCTCAATTTTACCGCGAACTGGTAGCGACACTGACGGAACGGCTGCGCAACGGCGAGCGCGATATCGACGCGCTGGTCGAACAGGCTCGCTCCCGGGTGGCGCAAACGGGTGAGTTAACGCGAACCGAAGTGGAAGAGGTGACGCGCGCCGTGCGGCGTGATCTGGAAGAGTTCGCGCGCAGTTACGAGGAGAGCCAGGACGAGGTCGCGGACAGCGTCTTTATGCGGGTGATTAAAGAGAGTCTGTGGCAGGAGCTGGCGGATATCACCGACAAAACGCAGCCGGAGTGGCGCGAGGTGTTTCAGGATTTGAACCACCACGGCGTCTACCAGAGCGGTGAAGTGGTGGGGCTGGGGAACCTGGTCTGCGAGAAGTGTCATCACCATATTGCGGTGTACACGCCGGACGTGCTGCCGCTGTGTCCGAAGTGCGGGCACGATCAGTTCCAGCGTCGGCCATTTGAGCCCTAGGTAAAAGCAAAACTGTTTGCTCCCTCTCCCGTGGGAGAGGGTTGGGGTGAGGGCATCAGGCCGCACTATAGTAAGCCAGTCTCTCCGCCAGCAAATCCACAAACGCCTCCCGGTCGATGTTCACCATCACCGTAGTATTCGGTTTATTTCCCGTCAGCGAGTAATAATCCACCACCGTCATGCCCTGGGTGTATTTTCCCTGCGTCTCAACGCCAACCCATCTGTCCACCGTGGTAAACATCTCAGGTTTTAACAGCCAGGCAATGGTGCACGGGTCGTGCAGCGGTGCGCCCTGGAAGCCCCACTTCTCGGCTTTGTGATACTCCATAAAGAAGTTGAGCAGTTCGGCCACGGTTGTCGCAACCGGGTTGCCCACCGAGCGGAAGCGCTCAATATCGTCCGCCATAATCTGCGCGCGGTGGGTAACATCCAGCCCCGCCATCACAATCGGTAATCCTGACTGGAAGACAATCTCCGCCGCTTCCGGGTCGACAAAGATGTTGAACTCCGCCGCCGGCGTCCAGTTACCCAGCGCCATTGCGCCCCCCATCATCACGATCCGGGCGATTTTACCGTGCAGTTCCGGATGACTGTTCAGCAGCAGCGCAACGTTGGTTTGTGGTCCGGTTGCCACCAGCGTTACGGGCTCTGCGCTTTCGCGCAGCACCTTCGCCATCAGCTCGACGGCGGTACAGTTTTGCGGTGCAAACACCGGCTCCGGCAGCGTAGGGCCGTCCAGCCCGCTTTCACCATGAACGTTGTCGGCAATAATAAGCTCGCGCATCAGCGGCTTCACGGCCCCACCCGCAACCGGAATATCGGTGCGTTTAAGCAGCGTGAGCATGCGCAGCACGTTGCGCAGGGTTTTTTCAGGCGTCTGGTTTCCGGCGGATGAGGTGACGGCTTTTACGTCGAGTTCAGGGGAGGCAAGTGCAAGGACGAGTGCGATCGCGTCATCATGACCTGGATCGCAATCGAGAATGATCGGCTGTGCCATAGGGTTCTCCATTATTAGCGTTATTTTGTGACAAGGTTAACGCTGCAATATGACGCCGACGAGAAGCGCAGTGTGAAAGCGTGAAGCAGTGCGCAATCCGCAGATCGCGCACCGGGAAGATTAATGCAGGATTTTGGCGAGGAAGTCTTTGGCGCGGTCAGATTTCGGGTTGGCAAAGAACTCTTCTTTCGGAGAGTCTTCCACAATTTTCCCTTCGTCCATAAAGATCACGCGGTTGGCCACTTTACGGGCGAAGCCCATTTCGTGGGTTACGACCATCATGGTCATCCCTTCGTGCGCCAGCTCGACCATTACGTCCAGCACTTCGTTGATCATCTCAGGATCGAGCGCCGACGTTGGCTCATCAAACAGCATCGCCACCGGATCCATACACAGCGCGCGGGCGATCGCCACGCGCTGCTGTTGGCCGCCAGAAAGCTGTGCCGGGAACTTATCGGCATGTGCCGAGAGACCCACGCGTTCCAGGAGCTTCAGCCCTTTCTCGCGCGACGCCTTTTTATCACGCTTAAGCACTTTAACCTGTGCCAGCGTCAGGTTCTCGATGATAGAGAGGTGAGGGAACAGCTCAAAATGCTGGAACACCATGCCGACGTGTGAGCGAAGCTGAGCAAGATTGGTTTTCTTGTCGTTCACTTTGGTACCGTTGACGACAATTTCCCCCTGCTGCACCGGCTCCAGGCCGTTAACGGTTTTGATCAGCGTCGACTTACCGGAGCCGGACGGTCCACACACCACCACGACGTCGCCTTTTTTCACTTCGGTGGAGCAGTCGGTCAGCACCTGAAAGTGCCCATACCATTTCGAAACATTTTTCAGGGAAATCATTATACAGTCCTTTTCTTCAGCCAGCTGACCAACAGCGACGCGCTTAAACTAATCACAAAATAGACCCCACCCGTGAAGAGGACCATCTCAACCTGCGTACCATCACGCTCGCCGATGGTGGACGCGGTACGGAAGAAGTCTGCCAGGCTCAGGACGTAGACCAGAGAGGTATCCTGGAACAGCACGATGCCCTGTGTCAGCAGGAGCGGAACCATGGCGCGGAACGCCTGCGGCAGAATAATGAGCTGCATGGATTGCCAGTGGGTCATCCCCAAAGCCAGTGCGGCGCTGGACTGCCCGCGGGAGATACTCTGAATGCCCGCACGGATAATCTCTGAGTAGTAAGCGGCCTCAAACATTGAGAATGCCACCATGGCGGAGATCAGGCGGATATCGGTTTTCGGCGACAGTCCCAGTACGTTCTGCAGGAAGCCGGGAACAATCAGGTAAAACCACAGCAGCACCATCACCAGCGGAATGGAGCGGAAGACGTTAACGTAGGCAGTCGCAAACCAGGCGAGGGGTTTAAAGCTCGACAGGCGCATCACCGCCAACAGGGTGCCCCAGACGATACCGATGATGATGGCGATCACGGTGATCTTTAAGGTGATCACCAGGCCATCCAGCAGGTAAGGCATGGATGGAACGATAGAACTCCAGTCAAATTCGTACATTATTTGCCCCCCAGATTGCCCGGCAGGCGAATTTTGCGTTCAACCAGGTTCATCACCAGCATGATGAAAGCGTTAATCAGAACGTAAGCGAGGGTAATCGCGGTGAAGGATTCCCACGCGTGGGCGGAGTAGTCCAGCAGCTTACCCGCCTGCGCCGCCATATCCACCAGACCAATAGTCGAGGCGATGGCCGAGTTTTTCACCAGGTTCATCATCTCTGACGTCATCGGTGGAACGATAACGCGATAGGCGTTAGGCAGCAGAACGTAACGGTAGGCTTGCGGCAGCGTCAGGCCCATCGCCAGAGCCGCGTTCTTTTGCCCGCGCGGCAGTGACTGGATGGCAGCACGCACCTGTTCGCAAACCCGCGCGGCGGTGAACAGCCCCAGGCACAGCATGGAAGAGACAAAGAACTGAACGTTAGGATCCAGTTCCGCCTTGAACCACATGCCGATATTTTCCGGCAGCAGTTCCGGAATGACCAGATACCAGGTAAAGAACTGCACGATCAGCGGAACGTTACGGAACAGTTCCACGTACAGGGTGCCGAGTGTTGAAAGAAAGCGATTGGGAACGGTGCGCAGAATACCGAACAGCGAACCGACAAGAAACGCGATAATCCACGCCGTTATCGATAGCGCAACGGTGACCTGAAAGCCGCTCCACAGCCAGCCAAGATAGGTGGTGTTGCCGAACGGGGCTTGTTGCAGAAAGATGCCCCAGTTCCAGTCAATTGACATAATAAACTCCAGAAAAAAAAGGGTAGCAGCGCTACCCTCGAAGATTGGTGAGAAGCTCATTTTCGCGCTGAGTGGGGAACGACCACTCAACGTATAGTCTGTCCATGCTTCCCGACAATCGAGAGGGCAGGAGATCCCGCCCCTGTCGTTCTAATTAGTTAAGCGCTTTATCGTTTGGTGATTTGAACAGTGCTTTCATGTCGTCAGACAGTTCAAAGTTCATGTTGAGGTTCTTTGGTGGAATCGGGTTCTTGAACCATTTGTCGAACCATTTTTCCGCGTCGCCGGATGTCTGTGCCTGCGCGATGGTGTCATCAATCAGCTTTTTGAAGTCAGCATCGTCTTTACGCAGCATACAACCGTAGGCTTCTTTCGACTGCGCGGTGCCCACGATTTCCCAGTTGTCTGGTTTCTTCGCTTTCGCCCGTTCGCCCGCCAGCAGAGCGTCATCCATCATAAACGCGACGGCACGACCGCTTTCCAGGGTACGGAAGGAGTCGCCATGGTCTTTCGCGCTGATGATGCGCATATCCATTTTCTTCTCGTCGTTCAGCTTGTGCAGCAGCACTTCGGAAGTCGTGCCGGAAGTCACAACGACCGCTTTGCCTTTCAGGTCAGCAAAATCTTTGATTGCGCCGCCTTTCTTGGTCAGCAGACGGGTGCCCACGACAAAGATGGTGTCGGAGAAGGCGGCCTGTTTCTGACGTTCAAGGTTGTTGGTGGTGGAGCCACACTCGAAATCAAAGGTGCCGTTTTGCAGCAGTGGAATACGGTTCTGTGAAGTGATTGGGATCAGCTTCACCTGCAGGTCAGGTTTGTTCAGCTTTTTCTTCACAGCTTCAACGATAGCGTTGGAGTAATCCTGTGAATAGCCTACGACTTTTTGCGTGTTGTCGTAGTAAGAGAACGGGACAGAAGATTCACGGTGGCCGACCACGATGACGCCGTTTTTGGCAATCTTGTCGAGAGTGCTGCCTGCTGCCGGGGCATCTTCAGCGTGAACGACGCCAGCAGACATTCCCATCACCAGCATTGCTGTGGCCAGTTTACGTAATTGCATACCCAACTCCTTTCTTATCAGCGCCAGTGACGCATTGATACCCATTGTGATGTTGTTATATCTCGCGCTATGCGAGTGCAGTGTTATGCAAGCTTGTTAACATTTAGTCTGGCTTAATGTAAAGATTTTGCTGCGTTATTGTTTATTTTTGCGAAGCGCGCCGCACCATTCAGAGGCAATAATCTTTCGTTGCACCGTTTCGGTGCTGCCGATGATCTACGGTGGTGCGACAAGGTTGCACGTTAAGCCAAACTGCGTTTGCGCGAATAAACAAAGCAATAGGCGTGCCAGAATGGGAGTTTGGAGGGTATTGTCGGGTGGCGGCTACGCCTTACCCGACCTACGGGAGCAAAAATGTAGGCCGGGTAAGCGTCAGCGCCACCCGGCAACAGAAGGTAAAATTATTTACGACGCTGGCGCAGACTCATCAGCACCGCGGCAAAGCCGAACAGCGTGGTCAAAATCCACAGCGGCCAGTTGCCGGTACGTGCGTACGGCGTCAACCCCGTGGTAGGCGTGACTGTAGTGGTCAGCACCTCGCGGGTGAACTGTGGGATCATCGCCTGAATGTCACCCTGCGGACCAATCACAGCGGTGATGCCGTTGTTGGTGCTGCGCAGCAGCGGACGCGCCAGTTCCAGGGAGCGCATGCGCGCCATCTGGAAGTGCTGCCACGGGCCGATTGACTTACCAAACCACGCATCGTTGGAGATGGTCAGCAGATAGTCAGTATCCGGGCGGAAGTTATCGCGCACCTGTTCCCCGAGAATAATTTCGTAGCAGATGGCCGCCGTCAGGGCGAGACCGTGCGCGTGCAGCTGAGGCTGAACGTACGGACCGCGGCTGAAAGAGGACATCGGCAGGTCAAAGAACGGGGCCAGCGGGCGCAGAATCGACTCCAGCGGGACAAATTCACCAAACGGTACCAGGTGATTCTTATTGTATCGGTTGGTGGAGTTGTGGCTGTATTCGCTGTCTTTGCCGAGCGCAATGATGGTGTTGTAAGTGTCGTAGCGGTTTTGCTGATTCAGGCGTGCATCAACGATGCCGGTAATCAGCGTGCTGCCGCGCGCCACAAGCAGATCGTTCATCATGTTGAGGAACGGCTGCTGGTTAATTTCCAGATCGGGAATGGCGGACTCCGGCCAGATAATCAGCTGGGATTTACCCATCACCTCTTCGGTGGCGTTGGCGTAGATCTTCAGCGTATTCAGCAGCTCTTTTTCGTCCCACTTCATGGACTGCGGGATATTCCCCTGCACCATGGAGACCTGCATGGCGCGCTCGGGTTCAGGTGTGAACCACTGGATATAACGCAGCGGGAAGGGCAGAGCGAACAGCACCAGCGCCACAGCCAGCGGTTTCCAGCAGCGCGTGACCAGCGCCAGCACCAGCAGGCCACTGACCACCATCAACAAGAAGTTAATTGCTTCAACGCCCATCACCGGTGCCAGCCCTTTCAGCGGGCCGTCAATCTGGCTGTACCCGAACTGCAGCCACGGGAAGCCGGTAAGCACCCAGCCGCGCAGGAACTCGGTAATTTGCCAGACAACCGGTGCGGCAATCGCGACGCGCAGCCAGGTGGTTTTAGGCCACAGACGCGAGAGGATCCCTGCGAACAGTCCGGTATAGAGCGAGAGATAGGCGGCGAGCAGCACAACGAGGAAGATGTTAACCGGCCCCGGCATGCCGCCAAACTGCGCGATGCTGACGTAGACCCAGTTGATGCCTGAGCCAAACAGCCCCAGCCCCCACAAGTAACCGATGGCGGCAGCCTGTACCGGACGCCGATTCAGGGTTAAACCCTGAAGCCCCATCAGGGAGAGAAGGGCCGCGGGCCAGATGTCGTAAGGAGAAAAAGCCAGCGTACCGCTGGCTCCGAGCAACAGCGCCAGCAGCAAACGGACGCGCTGGCGTTCAAGTAATGGGGCAAATGCCATTTACATTAATCTTCCAGTTTTGGCACCGGTGAGTCGTCCGGCGTTCTGACGTGAACCTGAATAATACGTCGGCTGTCGGCCATGGCGACTTTGAATTGGTAACCGTCGATGTCAACGGTCTCTCCGCGCGCCGGAAGATGACCAAAGGCCTGCATCACCAGTCCACCAATGGTATCAACCTCTTCATCGCTGAAGTGAGTGCCGAAGGCGTCGTTGAAGTCTTCAATCGAGGCCAGCGCGCGCACGGTCCATGTGTGGCGGCTAAGCTGACGGAAGTCGATATCTTCTTCTTCGTCATACTCGTCTTCGATTTCGCCTACGATCAGCTCAAGAATATCTTCGATCGTGACCAGACCTGAGACGCCGCCGAATTCATCAATAACAATAGCCATGTGGTAACGCTGAGAGCGAAACTCTTTCAGCATCCGATCCACACGTTTACTTTCCGGCACAACCACGGCCTGGCGTAACACTTTTTCCATGCTGAAAGCTTCGGCATCGCTGCGCATAAACGGCAGCAGATCCTTGGCCATCAAAATCCCTTCGATGTGATCTTTGTCTTCGCTGATGACCGGGAAACGGGAGTGGGCGGATTCGATGATCACATCGAGGCACTCGTCCAGCGTCTGGTTACGTTTCAGGGTGATCATCTGCGAGCGGGGGATCATGATGTCGCGGACGCGCTGGTCGGCGATGTCCATGACCCCTTCGAGCATTTCGCGCGTATCTTCGTCGATAAGGTCGTTCTGCCCGGAATCACGAATCAGCTCCAGCAGTTCATCACGGTTTTTCGGTTCGCCGTGGAAAAGCTGGTTCAGAATGAGGGAGAAAAATCCCTTTTTACTGTTTGTCGTGTCGCTACTGTGTGAATTGTCGTCGCTCATGGCGTTTGTTAAGGGTTCTCTTGTGAGTTCAATGTTTACCGCCGCGCTATGTCCTTACGCGGCGGCATGTTAGTCAGGCGTTAGACCGACTATTCTTTCTCGGCAATGTACGGATCCTCATAGCCCAGAGCAAGCATTATCTCTGTCTCGAGGGACTCCATCTCTTCCGCTTCGTCATCTTCAATGTGATCGTAGCCGAGCAGGTGCAGGCTGCCGTGTACCACCATATGCGCCCAGTGGGCGTCGAGCGGCTTTTGCTGCTCTTTGGCTTCCTGTTCAACCACCTGACGGCAGATAATCAGATCGCCAAGCAGCGGCATCTCGATGCCCGGTGGCGCTTCGAACGGGAAAGAGAGCACGTTGGTCGGCTTATCTTTCCCGCGGTAGGTCAGGTTAAGCTCATGGCTTTCTGCTTCATCCACCAGGCGAATCGTGACTTCTGATTCTTCCTGAAACTGGGGGATAACCGCATCCAGCCATTTCTGAAACTGTGCCTCATCTGGCATGCCGGAATTGTCTTCACAGGCCAGCTGTAAATCGAGGATCACCTGACTCATTTCTGTTCTTGCTCCTGCGCTTCGCGCTTACGTTCCGCGGCCTGTTCGGCCCTGCGTTTTTGATCTGCCTCTTCCCAGGCTTCATAGGCGTTAACGATACGTGCGACCACCGGGTGGCGGACGACGTCTTCACTGTGGAAGAAGTTGAAGCTGATTTCATCGACCTCAGCCAGGACTTCAATGGCGTGGCGCAGGCCAGATTTGGTGCTGCGCGGCAGGTCGATCTGGGTGACATCACCGGTGATAACCGCTTTGGAGTTAAAGCCAATACGCGTCAGGAACATCTTCATCTGTTCGATGGTGGTGTTCTGGCTCTCATCGAGAATGATGAACGCGTCGTTAAGCGTACGGCCACGCATGTAGGCCAGCGGCGCAACTTCAATCACGTTACGCTCAATCAGCTTTTCAACTTTCTCAAAGCCTAACATCTCGAACAGCGCGTCATAAAGCGGACGCAGGTAAGGGTCCACTTTCTGACTTAAATCGCCCGGCAGAAAGCCCAGTTTTTCACCCGCCTCAACGGCAGGGCGCGTCAGCAGGATACGACGGATATCCTGACGCTCCAGCGCATCCACCGCAGCGGCAACGGCGAGATAGGTTTTACCCGTACCTGCCGGGCCCACGCCGAAGGTGATGTCATGGTCGAGGATATTGGCGATATACTGCGCCTGGTTCGGCGTACGTGGCTTGATGACGCCGCGTTTAGTCTTGATGTTGATCGCCTTGCCGTAGTCCGGCACGCTTTCTGCGCTTTGCTCAAGCACGCGTGCCTCTTTAATGGCGAGGTGAATTTGTTCCGGTTCGATGTCCTGAATCTCGCCACGCATTGGGGCGGTATCGACATACAGGCTGCGCAGAATATCCGCAGCCGCGTTGACGCAGATAGGGCGTCCGGTGAGTTTGAAATGGTTATCGCGACGATTGATTTCGATACCCAGACGTCGTTCCAGTTGTTTGATGTTGTCATCAAACGGCCCGCACAGGCTCAGCAGGCGAGCGTTGTCTGCGGGCTCAAGGCTAATTTCACGCGTGTCTATATTCAAACCGTTCCTCTTTGAGTGTTTTGTAGGCCTGGCGACATAAAACTGTCATTACCGAAAGTATTCACGCCTTAGATTAAAGGCGCAAGCATTGCTATGCATATTGGGACGACGAGAGGAAATACAAGGCCTGCCGGAAAGGCAGGCCAGAAGGATTACGGCTGGTAAATGCCCACGCCTGAATCGTTGACTTTGCGAGTGCGAGAGATAACGGATTCCGGAGATTCAGCAATTCGCAGGCCCATTTCGTCTTCGGTGCGTACCAGCTTCGCGCGCAGCGAGTTGGTCAGCACGTCGACAATCTCGACGTCCACGAATTTACCGATCATGTCCGGGGTGCCTTCAAAGTTCACCACGCGGTTGTTTTCGGTACGACCGGACAGTTCCATAATGCTCTTGCGGGAGGTGCCTTCCACCAGAATGCGCTGAACGGTGCCGAGCATACGGCGGCTCCACGCGTTGGCCTGCTGGTTAATACGCTCCTGCAGAATATACAGACGCTGCTTTTTCTCTTCTTCCGGCACATCGTCAACCATATCGGCCGCAGGTGTTCCAGGACGCGCAGAGAAGATGAAGCTGTAGCTGACGTCAAAATTCACTTCACCAATGAGCTTCATGGTGCGCTCGAAGTCATCGGTGGTTTCGCCAGGGAAGCCAACGATAAAGTCGGAGCTGATCTGGATATCCGGACGCGCGGCAAGCAGCTTACGAATGGTGGATTTATACTCCAGCACCGTATGTGGACGGCCCATCAGGTTCAGCACGCGGTCAGAGCCACACTGAATCGGCAGGTGCAGGAAGCTCACCAGCTCTGGCGTATCGCGATACACCTCAATAATGTCGTCGGTAAATTCCATCGGGTGGCTGGTGGTAAAGCGAATACGGTCAATGCCGTCAATCGCAGCCACCAGGCGCAGCAGTTCAGCAAAGCTGCCGGTGGTGCCGTCGTAGTTCTCACCGCGCCAGGCGTTAACGTTCTGGCCCAGCAGGTTCACTTCGCGAACGCCCTGTGCGGCAAGCTGCGCGATTTCAAACAGAATGTCATCCGCCGGGCGGCTGACCTCTTCACCGCGGGTGTAAGGCACCACGCAGTAAGTACAATATTTGTTGCAGCCTTCCATGATGGAGACGAAAGCAGTCGGGCCATCAGCGCGCGGCTCTGGCAGACGGTCAAATTTTTCGATCTCCGGGAAGCTGACGTCAACGACCGGGCTGCGATTGCCACGCACCTTATTGATCATCTCTGGCAGGCGGTGCAGGGTCTGTGGGCCAAAGACAATATCCACATACGGCGCTCTCTGGCGGATCAGCTTACCTTCCTGCGATGCGACGCAGCCGCCCACGCCGATGATCAGGTCCGGATTTTTACGCTTGAGAAGCTTCCAGCGGCCTAATACGTGAAAGACTTTCTCCTGCGCTTTTTCACGAATCGAACAGGTGTTCAGCAGCAGCACGTCCGCTTCTTTCACGTTTTCTGTCAGCTGGTATCCGTGGGTTGAATCCAGCAGATCGGCCATCTTAGATGAATCGTATTCGTTCATCTGACAGCCCCAGGTTTTTATATGGAGTTTTTTAGTCATCGACTTGCTCAGCTCAGGATTGCAAGCCGCGTATTGTAATGCTTTGGTGGGGTTGTGACCAGTATGAAGGTTATGGGCCTCAAGACCACAAAAATCCGGTAAACTTAAGGGATTCTCCAATAAGGAAAATTGACCATGACACTCCTACACACCGAAGTTGCCGTTGTCGGCGGCGGTATGGTCGGCGGCGCGCTGGCGCTGGGGCTGGCGCAACAGGGATTTGAAGTAACGGTAATTGAACAGTCTGCTCCGCCAGCCTTCGATCCCGCCAGCAAACCGGATGTGCGCATTTCCGCGATCAGCGCGGCGTCTGTCGATCTGCTGCGCGGGCTGGGCGTCTGGGAGGCGGTGCTGGCGATGCGCGCGCATCCGTACAGCCGTCTCGAAACCTGGGAGTGGGAAAATGCCCACGTCGCGTTTGATGCCGCCGAGCTGAAGCTGCCGCGTCTGGGCTATATGGTAGAGAACAACGTGCTCCAGCTCGCGCTCTGGCAGGCGCTGGAGGCGCACCCGAATGTCACGCTTCGTGTTCCTGATTCCCTCAAGGCGTTGCATCATCAACCGGGTGGATATGTGCTGACGCTGGATAACGGCGATGAGCTGGCCGTGAAGCTGGTGGTGGGGGCGGATGGTGCCAATTCGCAGGTCAGACAGATGGCGGGCATTGGCGTTCATGCCTGGCAGTATCAGCAATCCTGCATGCTGATCACCGTTCAGTGTGAAAATGCGCCCGGTGAGAGCACCTGGCAGCACTTTACCCCGAACGGCCCGCACGCCTTTTTACCGCTGTTTGATAACTGGGCCTCGCTGGTGTGGTACGACAAACCGGCGCGCATTCGCCAGCTGCAGGGGCTGAGTATGGAACAGCTGCAGCGTGAAATTCTGCTGCACTTCCCGAGCCGCGTAGGTCACGTTACGCCGGTTGCGGCTGGCGCATTCCCGCTCACGCGCCGTCACGCTTTACAGTATGCTCGTGAAGGGCTGGCGCTGGTGGGCGATGCGGCGCACACCATTCATCCGCTGGCCGGGCAGGGGGTGAATCTGGGATATCGTGACGTCGACGCGTTACTGGACGTGTTAGGTAATGCGCGCACTCATGCTGAAGCCTGGGCCAGCCATCAGATTCTGAAACGCTACCAGACGCGACGTATGGCGGATAACTTCATCATGCAGTCGGGGATGGATCTGTTCTACGCGGGGTTCAGTAACGACCTGGGGCCGGTGCGCATTTTGCGTAACATTGGATTGATGGCGGCAGAGCGTGCCGGTGGTTTGAAGCGCCAGGCGCTGAAATACGCTCTCGGACTCTAATCCTTTTACCCTCTCCCCGTGGGAGAGGGCCAAGTTTAGTCTGTACAAAAACAAAAAAGCCCGCAGAGCGGGCTTTTTTGTTACTTAAGTGGCTGGGGTGCAGGGATTCGAACCCCGGAATGCTGGTATCAGAAACCAGAGCCTTACCGCTTGGCGACACCCCAATTGCGTTAAACAGACTGCTTAACGACTTTTTTAAATTGGCTGGGGTACGAGGATTCGAACCTCGGAATGCTGGTATCAGAAACCAGAGCCTTACCGCTTGGCGATACCCCAACAATTTTTTCTAGTCTATCGAATAACTCGACAGATTACTAATTTGGTGGCTACGACGGGATTCGAACCTGTGACCCCATCATTATGAGTGATGTGCTCTAACCAACTGAGCTACGTAGCCAGTACTGCAATCTTCGATGGCTGGGGTACCTGGATTCGAACCAGGGAATGCCGGTATCAAAAACCGGTGCCTTACCGCTTGGCGATACCCCAATACCGCGGAGAACCGCAAAATCGAAGAAATATGGCTGGGGTACCTGGATTCGAACCAGGGAATGCCGGTATCAAAAACCGGTGCCTTACCGCTTGGCGATACCCCATCCGTGCAACGCTATCCTGGGAATGGTGCGGGAGGCGAGACTTGAACTCGCACACCTTGCGGCGCCAGAACCTAAATCTGGTGCGTCTACCAATTTCGCCACTCCCGCAAAAAAGATGGTGGCTACGACGGGATTCGAACCTGTGACCCCATCATTATGAGTGATGTGCTCTAACCAACTGAGCTACGTAGCCATCTTTTTTCGCGTTACCTTATCGGCGTTGCGGGGCGCCTTATGCGTATAGACCCTTGCAGCGTCAACACCTTTTTCAACGAAAATAGCCGGAATGTGACTGTTTGGTTAGGTTGCGAACAGCGTGGCCGAATATTCGGCAATTATTGGTTATTAATCGGTTTTAGCAGGTGAAAAGTGGGGAAAAAAATCAGGCCCCGGAGGGCCTGACGTCTTCATATTGATTATTTGTAGGCAGACTGGTGAACGCCGACCGCACGTCCTGACGGATCGTTCATGGATTTGAACGATTCATCCCATTCAATCGCTTTGGCAGACGAGCAGGCAACGGAAGGACCACCCGGTACACATTCGGCAGCACTCGGTACCGGGAACAACTCTTCGAAAATTTCACGGTACAGATACGCCTCTTTCGAGCCCGGCGTGTTGTACGGGAAGCGGAAGCTTGCGGTTTCCAGCTGTTGGTCAGAAACCTGTTTCGCCGCCACCTCTTTCAGGGTATCGATCCAGCTGTAACCGACGCCATCAGAGAACTGCTCTTTCTGACGCCATGCAACGCTCGCCGGCAGGTAGGATTCAAAACATTCACGCAGGATATGTTTTTCCATTTTGCCGTTGCCGCACATTTTGTCCTGCGGGTTGATGCGCATCGCCACGTCGAGGAATTTCTTATCCAGGAACGGCACGCGCGCTTCCACGCCCCAGGCGGACATCGCTTTGTTGGCGCGCGCGCAGTCAAACATATGCAGCGCCTGCAGCTTACGCACGGTCTCTTCGTGCAGCTCTTTGGCGTTCGGCGCTTTGTGGAAGTACAGGTAGCCGCCAAATACTTCGTCAGAACCTTCACCGGAGAGCACCATTTTGATGCCCATCGCTTTGATCTTACGCGACATCAGGTACATCGGCGTTGAGGCGCGGATGGTGGTCACGTCATAGGTTTCAATGTGATAGATCACATCGCGGATCGCATCCAGACCTTCCTGCACGGTGAAGTGAATTTCATGGTGCACGGTGCCGAGGTGGTTCGCGACTTCCTGCGCGGCTTTCAGGTCAGGAGCCCCTTCCAGGCCTACAGCGAAGGAGTGCAGCTGCGGCCACCAGGCCTCAGAGCGCTCCTGATCTTCCACGCGGCGGGCCGCGAATTTTTTGGTGATCGCGGAGATCACGGAAGAGTCCAGGCCGCCGGAGAGCAGTACGCCGTAAGGCACGTCTGACATCAGGTGGCTTTTTACGGAATCTTCCAGCGCCTGACGCAGCTCGGCTTTGTCAGTCACGTTGTCTTTTACCGCGTCGTAGTCGAACCAGTCGCGCTGGTAGTACTGGCGGATCTCACCGTCTTTGCTCCACAGGTAGCTGCCTGCCGGGAACTCTTTAATGGTGCGGCACACCGGGACCAGGGCCTTCATTTCAGACGCAACGTAGAAGTTGCCGTGCTCATCGTGGCCCATGTACAGCGGGATAATACCGATGTGGTCGCGGCCAATCAAATAGGCGTCTTTTTCACTGTCGTACAGCGCGAAGGCAAACATGCCCTGCAGGTCGTCCAGGAACTCCGGGCCTTTTTCCTGATACAGCGCCAGGATCACTTCACAGTCGGAACCGGTCTGGAACGCGTAGCGATCGCCGTATTCGGCGCGCAGCGCCTGATGGTTGTAGATTTCACCGTTTACCGCCAGCGCGTGCGTTTTTTTCTCGTTATACAGCGGCTGTGCACCGGCGTTGACGTCAACAATGGACAGACGTTCGTGAGCCAGAATCGCTTTATCGCTGGCGTAGACGCCTGACCAGTCCGGGCCGCGATGGCGCATCAGGCGGGACAGTTCGAGTGCTTTTTTACGCAGTTCGCCTGCGTCAGTTTTAATATCCAGTACGCCAAAAATTGAACACATAACCTTCTCCGTTAACCCTGTTGCTTTGTAATGTTGCTTGCTTATGAAAATGCCGCAAAGGGTAAAGGCGCGCAAGCGTTTTACCGGGGAAAACGCAAATAGCGCAATGGTGATTGCAGAATGTTGAAAAAAGCGTACGCCTGACGCGCTTTTATTGAGGATTATTTAATAGAAGGCGTTTTTTATTAGATGGTGCTTTGGTTTTGCGAGCCAGAAATGAAAAACCACGCCCTGAGGCGTGGTTGGGTGTCAGATAATGTCGATTTCATCGACGGAGGGATAAATCCAGCTTGGCCGGAATGGCATCGCGTCAATGTCATCAAGTTGAGAGACGCCAGAAAGCACCAGGATGGTCTCAAGACCCGCCTGGAAACCGGCCAGAATATCGGTGCGCAGGTTATCGCCGACAATCACGGTTTCTTCGGAGTGTGCCTGCATCTTGTTCAGCGCGGCACGAATGATCCACGGGCTCGGTTTACCGACCACAAACGGCTGACGACCGGAGATTTTCTCAATACCGGCGCACAGCGCGCCGCAGGCCGGATAAAAACCACGGCCGTGCGTATCCGGATTGGTGGCGATAAAGCGCGCGCCGCTGGCGACAAAATACGCAGCTTTATGCATCATCTCCCAGTTAAAGGAGCGCGTTTCGCCGACAATCACAAAGTCCGGGTTCACATCGGTAATGGTAAAGCCTGCTTTATACAGCTCGTGGATCAGCGCGCCTTCACCGACGACATAGGCCTTTTTTCCTTCCTGACGCTTCAGAAAATCAGCGGTTGCCATAGCGGAGGTATAAAACACGCTGTCCGGCACGTTGACGCCCGCCGTGGCAAAGCGGTTTGCCAGATCCTGACCGGTTTGGGAAGGGTAGTTCGTGAGAAGAACCAGAGGCATTCCTTTGTCGATGATGCGGTGAAGAAACTCCGCAGCACCCGGCACGGCAACGTTGTCGTGCATCAGCACGCCGTCGATATCACAAATTACATTCTTAATGGTCATGGACAATCCGGCATCAAAAAAAGAAGGCGTTACTATAAGTCCCGATCAACTTTCCAGCAAATGCTGGAGCAGGATCCCGTTGAGCATGGCGCGTTTTACCAGGGCAAACGCACCAATTGCGGAGCGGTGATCCAATGTAGATCGCACTACCGGTAAATTCTGACGAAACGCTTTCAGCGCCTGGGTATTGATGCAACCTTCAATGGCGGGCAGTAAGACTTTTTCGGCTTCGACGATTTCCCCGGCAATCACGACTTTTTGCGGGTTAAACAGGTTGATAGCAATGGCGATGGTTTTGCCAAGATGGCGTCCAACCTGCTCGATCACTTCGCAGGCCAGCGCATCGCCTTTATTAGCGGCTTTGCAGATGGCGCCGATCTTACAGTCGTTCAGCGTTACGCGGCTTTGATAGCCCTGTTCCAGCAGATGGCGAACGCGGTGCTCGATGGCGGCGTTGGCGGCAACCGTTTCAAGGCAGCCGAAGTTGCCGCAGTGGCAGCGCTCGCCGAGCGGTTCAACCTGAATGTGACCAATTTCGCCGACGTTGCCGTTGCGACCGATAAAAATGCGGCCATTCGAGATAATGCCCGCACCCGTCCCCCGGTGTACGCGCACCAGAATAGAGTCTTCGCAGTCCTGGCTCGCACCAAAGTAGTGCTCAGCCAGCGCCAGCGAGCGAATATCATGACCCACAAAGCAGGTGACTTTAAAGCGCTTTTCCAGCGCGTCGACCAGCCCCCAGTTCTCGACCTGGATATGCGGCATGTAACGAATCACGCCGCTTTCCGGGTCGACAAGGCCGGGCAGGATCACGGAGATAGCGATAAGTTCGCGGATCTTACGCTGACAGCTCTCAATAAAGTGCGCGATGGTGTTCAGCAGCGCGTGTTCCAGCGTCTCCTGGGTGCGCTCCGGAAGCGGATAGTGCTCTTCAGCGATGGCTTTACTGCTCAGATCGTAAAGCGTAAGGGTGGTGTCGTGACGCCCAAGACGGACGCCAATCGCCTGGAAATTGCGGGTTTCGGTAATGATGGAGATGGCGCGGCGGCCCCCGGTGGAGGCCTGCTGATCGACTTCTTTGATCAGACCGCGCTCAATAAGCTGACGCGTAATTTTTGTTACGCTGGCGGGAGCAAGCTGGCTTTGTTCGGCTATCTGAATTCGAGAGATTGGCCCGTGTGAGTCAATCAGGCGATAAACCGCCGCGCTGTTAAGTTGTTTAACGAGATCGACATTACCGATTTGAGCTTGTCCGCCTGGTGTCATACTTTTACTTACTCAGTGACGACCTCGTTACCATTAACGATGGTCTTAATAATTTTATAATCGTGTGTGAACGCCGTCAGGTTTGCAACCATACCCGGTGCAATTCCGCCAAGCTGTTTATCCACGCCCATTGCACGAGCCGGATAAAGCGTCGCCATACGCAGCACTTCATCAAGCGCAATGCCGCACTGCTCAACCAGGTTACGTACCCCTTCAATCATGGTCAGGGCAGAACCGCTCAGCGTGCCGTTTTCGTCCACACAGAGTCCATTGCGGTAGTATATTGTTTTACCAGCAAAAATGAACTGCTCAATATTTGCCCCTGCTGGCGCTGTGGCATCTGTCACCAGACACAGCTTGTCGCCTTTCAGGCGTTTGGCGTTGCGCATGTTGGTGAAATCGACGTGCAAACCGTCTGCGATGATGCCGCAGTAAACGTCGGGCTCATCCAGAATCGCGCCAACCAGCCCCGGCTCGCGACCGGTAATGTACGGCATTGCGTTGTACAGATGCGTCGCAAAAGTAATCCCTGCGCGGAAACCGGCTTTCGCTTCTTTCTGCGTGGCGTTTGAGTGACCCGCTGACACCACGATCCCGGCGGCAGCCAGTTTGCTGATAACGTCAGTACCGGTCATTTCAGGTGCCAGCGTCACTTTGGTAATGACATCGGCGTTAGCACACATGTAGTCGACCAGCTCAGCGTCCGGTTTGCGGACGTAGTCCGGGTTATGCGTACCTTTCTTCACCATGTTCAGCCACGGCCCTTCAAGGTGCAGACCCAGCGCCTGATTAGGGTGTTTGGCCAGGTATTCACGCATCACGCGGATACCCTGCTTCATGAGGTCATCACTGCTGGTGATGAGCGTTGGCAAATAGCTGGTGCAGCCCGATTTCTCGTTGGCTTTCTGCATGATCTCCAGCGTTTCGACCGTCACGGCATCCGCGGAGTCATTGAACTGCACACCGCCGCAGCCGTTAAGCTGTACGTCGATGAAACCGGGGGAGATTACTGCTCCATTGAGTGAGCGCTGTTCAATCTCCGGCGGCAGTTCTGCCAGCGGACAAACACGTTCAATCAGGCCATTCGCGATAACAATCGCGTGGTCATCCAGAATTTCATGGCCGGTATAAATCCGACCGTGGGTTAAAGCGTACATAACGACCCCCGGTTTAAAAAAAAGCGACCGCCCCTGCACACAGAGGCGGTTATTCAATTACAGACCTTTGATGTTCTCTGCTTCTAACTCGTTGAAGTATTTCAGCGTTTTCACTTTCAGCTCCATCGTGGACGGTTCGTCACACACGACGACGGCTTTAGGATGCAGCTGCAGGCAGCTGATGGTCCACATGTGGTTAACGTTGCCTTCAACGGCAGCCTGGAGTGCCTGCGCTTTCACGCCGCCCAGTACCAGGATCATCACTTCTTCGGCATCCAGCAGGGTGCCTACGCCAACGGTCAAGGCGTATTTTGGAACCTGGTTCACGTCGCCGTCAAAGAAACGGGAGTTTGCCACGCGGGTGTCATGGGTCAGCGTTTTAATACGGGTACGGGAAGCCAGAGAGGACGCTGGTTCGTTGAACGCGATATGACCATCGTTGCCCACGCCACCCATGAACAGGTGGATTTTACCGTAAGAACGGATTTTTTCTTCGTACTGACGGCATTCTGCGTCAATATCAGGCGCGTTTCCATTCAGCAGGTTAATATTTTCAGCTGGGATATCAACGTGATCAAAGAAATTACGGTGCATGAAGCTATGGTAGCTTTCCGGATGTTCCTTTGGCAGGCCAACATATTCGTCCATGTTGAAGGTCACAACATGCTTAAAGCTAACCTGGCCCGCTTTGTGCATTTCAACCAGGGCTTTATACGCGGTCAGCGGGGTACCACCGGTTGGAAGGCCAAGAACGAAAGGACGATCGGCGGTAGGTTTGAACGCATTAATGCGGTTAACGATATGACGCGCAGCCCATTTACCGACTTGTTCAGCTGTTGCCAGGGGGATCAGTCTCATTGTTCACCTCTAAAGTTTAATTAAAAAGTGGGCGGATGATTCGTGCAACCTGATACGTAAGCGTAACCTGGAACCTTTCAGGCCGGATCAATCCGTCTTGATTTTTTGAATGATAAAATAAGTTTTCGCTGTTAGCCAGTGAAAGGGAGGGGTGATTACGATATTTGGTGACAAAAATCACAAAAAACGGGTGTTTAATTTGCGATACGAATTAATTTTTCACACACTCACAATGCCAGTGAATCATCAACTGTATCTATTAGTTAATGACACAATAAAAACACAGCAGAGAACGTGCCTGAAACGGGGTCTCATAGGGGGAAGAAAGTGAGTATTCTAGGTTATTTACAAAAGGTTGGCCGCGCGCTTATGGTGCCGGTTGCCACGCTGCCAGCGGCAGCGATATTAATGGGTGTCGGTTACTGGATTGACCCGGTTGGCTGGGGTGGAGACAACGCGCTAGCGGCGTTCTTCATTAAGTCTGGTTCTGCCATCATCGACAACATGTCCGTGCTGTTCGCCATTGGTGTGGCTTACGGTATGTCCAAAGATAAAGACGGCGCTGCGGCATTGACCGGTTTCGTGGGCTTCCTGGCGCTGACCACGCTCTGTTCTCCGGCTGCGGTTTCCATGATCCAGAAGATCCCGGCGGACCAGGTTCCTGCCGCGTTCGGTAAGATCAGCAACCAGTTCGTGGGTATCCTCGTCGGTATTATCTCTGCGGAACTGTACAACCGCTTCAGCAGCGTTGAGCTGCCGAAAGCGCTGTCGTTCTTCAGCGGCCGTCGTCTGGTGCCAATCCTCACCTCCTTCGTGATGATCTTCGTTGCGTTCATCCTGATGTACATCTGGCCGGTGATCTTCGACGGTCTGGTGAACTTCGGTGAACACATCCAGAAGCTGGGTTCCGTCGGTGCGGGCGTGTACGCGTTCTTCAACCGTCTGTTGATCCCTGTTGGTCTGCACCACGCGCTGAACTCCGTATTCTGGTTCGACGTTGCCGGTATTAACGATATTCCTAACTTCCTGGGTGGCGCACAGTCCATCGAAGCAGGTAAAGCGGTTGTAGGTATCACCGGTCGTTACCAGGCAGGCTTCTTCCCAATCATGATGTTCGGCCTGCCGGGTGCAGCGCTGGCTATCTACCACTGCGCGCGTCCAGAGAACAAAGCGAAAGTGCTGGGTATCATGATGGCGGGTGCGTTCGCGGCCTTCTTCACCGGTATCACCGAGCCGCTGGAATTCTCCTTCATGTTCGTTGCGCCGGTTCTGTATGTGATCCACGCCGTGCTGACCGGTATCTCCGTGTTCATCGCTGCAAGTATGCAGTGGATTGCCGGTTTCGGCTTCAGCGCCGGTCTGGTGGATATGGTGCTGTCGTCCCGTAACCCGCTGGCGACCCACTGGTGGATGCTGATCCCTCAGGGTCTGGTGTTCTTCGCTATCTACTACGGGGTGTTCCGCTTCACCATCACCAAATTCAACCTGATGACTCCGGGTCGCGAGCTGGCTGTTGCCGGTAGCGAAGCGGATGGTCAGGATGTGAACGTGAGCGGCGGTCAGGAGCAGGATGTTTCTGGTCTGGCGCGTCAGTACATTGCCGCTGTCGGCGGTTCTGACAACCTGACCGGTATTGATGCCTGTATCACTCGTCTGCGTCTGAACGTTAAAGACTCTTCTCTGGTGAACGAAGCGCTGGCAAAACGTCTGGGTGCCTCCGGCGTTATCCGCCTGAACAAAACCAGCGTGCAGATTATCGTCGGCTTCGTGGCAGAGAAAATTGCTAACGCGATGAAAACGACGGGTCCGGTAGCCGCTGCTGAAGCCACTGCAGCGCCTGCTGCACCCGCTGCTGTTAAACCACAGGCTGTGCCAAATGCGGTGACCATCGCCGCGCTGGTGTCCCCGGTTACGGGTGACGTGGTTGCCATTGAGCAGGTACCTGACGAAGCGTTCGCCAGCAAAGCGGTCGGTGACGGCGTGGCCGTGAAGCCAACGGACAAAACCGTTGTGTCTCCTGCTGCCGGTACCATCGTGAAAATCTTCAACACCAACCACGCGTTCTGCCTCGAAACGGAAAAAGGCGCGGAGATCGTTGTCCACATGGGTATCGATACCGTTGCGCTGAACGGCCAGGGCTTTACTCGCCTGGTGGAAGAGGGTGCAGAAGTCGTGGCAGGCCAGCCAATTCTGGAAATGGATCTGGACTTCCTGAACGCGAACGCGCGCTCGATGATCAGCCCTGTCGTGTGCAGCAACATCGACGACTTCAGCGGTCTGGTTATCCAGGCGAAAGGTCAGGTGGTTGCGGGCCAAACGCCACTGTATGAGATTAAAGGCAAGTAATCGCTCCTGAGTAGAGTCATGCCTTAAGCGGCGGGGGATATCCTCCGCCGCTTTTTTTTGCAGCAAACGCCCCCATTATTTTCATCTGATACGTATTTTCCGTAACTAAGGGTTGTCACTACGTCCGGCTTATAAGATCATATGCCGTTATACGTTGTTTACGCTTTGAGGAATCCACGATGAGTGAGGCAGAAGCCCGCCCGAGTAACTTTATTCGTCAGATCATCGATGAAGATCTGGCCAGTGGTAAGCACACCACAATTCATACCCGCTTCCCGCCGGAGCCGAACGGCTACCTGCATATTGGGCATGCAAAATCTATCTGCCTGAACTTTGGTATTGCGCAAGACTATCAGGGCCAGTGCAACCTGCGTTTCGATGACACCAACCCAGTAAAAGAAGACATCGAATACGTTGAGTCCATCAAGAACGACGTGCAATGGCTGGGCTTCAGCTGGTCTGGCGATATCTGCTACTCCTCTGACTATTTCGATCAGCTGTACGCCTACGCTGTAGAGCTTATCAACAAAGGTCTGGCGTATGTGGATGAGCTCTCTGCTGACGAAATCCGTGAGTACCGCGGCTCGCTGACCGCACCGGGCAAAAACAGCCCATACCGCGATCGCAGCGTAGAAGAGAACCTGGCGCTGTTTGAAAAAATGCGTGCCGGTGGCTTCGAAGAAGGCAAAGCGTGTCTGCGTGCCAAAATCGACATGGCCTCTCCGTTCATCGTGATGCGCGATCCGGTGTTGTACCGCATTAAGTTTGCGGAACACCACCAGACCGGTAACAAGTGGTGCATCTACCCGATGTACGACTTCACCCACTGCATCAGCGATGCGCTGGAAGGCATTACACACTCTCTGTGTACGCTGGAGTTCCAGGATAACCGCCGTCTGTACGACTGGGTGCTGGATAACATCACCATTCCTGTGCATCCACGTCAGTACGAGTTCTCTCGTCTGAACCTGGAATACACCGTGATGTCCAAGCGTAAGCTGAACCTGCTGGTCACCGACAAGCACGTTGAAGGCTGGGATGACCCGCGTATGCCGACCATCTCCGGTCTGCGTCGTCGTGGCTACACCTCTGCGTCAATTCGCGAGTTCTGCAAACGTATCGGCGTCACCAAACAGGACAACACCATTGAAATCGCTTCTCTGGAATCCTGCATCCGTGAAGACCTGAACGAAAACGCCCCGCGCGCGATGGCGGTGATCGACCCGGTTAAACTGGTTATCGAAAACTACCCGCAGGGCGAGAGCGAGCTGGTGTCTATGCCTAACCATCCGAGCAAGCCGGAAATGGGTACCCGCGACGTGCCGTTCAGCGGCGAGATCTGGATCGATCGTGCTGACTTCCGCGAAGAAGCGAACAAGCAGTACAAGCGTCTGGTGCTGGGCAAAGAAGTCCGTCTGCGTAATGCATACGTGATTAAAGCTGAGCGCGTTGAGAAAGATGCAGAAGGTAACATCACCACCATTTTCTGTTCTTACGATGCAGAAACGCTGAGTAAAGACCCTGCTGATGGCCGTAAGGTGAAGGGCGTTATTCACTGGGTGAGCGCTTCCCATGCGCTGCCGGTTGAGATCCGTCTGTATGACCGTCTGTTCAGCGTGCCTAACCCAGGCGCGGCTGACGATTTCCTGGCGACCATTAACCCGGAATCACTCGTTATCAGGCAGGGTTACGCTGAGCCGTCCCTGAAAGCGGCTGAAGCGGGTAAAGCGTTCCAGTTCGAGCGTGAAGGTTACTTCTGCCTGGACAGCCGTTACAGCACCGCAGAAAAACCGGTATTTAACCGTACCGTCGGCCTGCGTGACACCTGGGCTAAGATCGGCGAATAATATTGCTGCTCTGGTCAAGGAGAAACAAACGCCGCTTATTGCGGCGTTTTTTTTATTTAATGATCATGGTATTAAGCCAGGGCTTAAAGATAAGCCGCTAAAATATCAGGTCAATGAGGTGCTACTTATTTTTCTAAAAAAAGTTTGTATTTTTACGAAATACAAAAGGGATAAAAAATAAACAGCAAATACCTGCGCTACCCGCTGAAATCTCTGATATTTCCCCGCCAATCCTCACTCTCCTCTAAATGTTACAAAGCACTACTAATTATGTGCACTTCGTCATAATCCTGACTTTTGCCCACGAAAAAGCATTGATAATTCGCGTCGCGAAAAATAACCTAAAGGCGGTAGTTAATTCGAGGGTATTTCTAACTACCCCTGACCTTTTGGTCTTTTATATTTTCGCCGTTGAGGCGTTTTAATTCGTCAAAGAGGAATAATCTATGCGTACGTTCAGTGGCAAACGTAGTGCGCTGGCGCTGGCTATCGCCGGTGTGACAGCAATGTCGAGCCTGGCGATCACCCCAGAAGCTAAGGCAGAAGGTTTCATCGATGATTCTACCCTCACGGGCGGTATTTATTACTGGCAGCGTGAGCGTGACCGTAAAGACGTCACTGAAGACAAATACAAAACCAACCTTTCGCACTCTACCTGGAACGCCAACCTGGACTTCCAGTCAGGCTATGCCGCGGATATGTTCGGTCTGGATATTGCTGCCTTCACCGCCATCGAAATGGCTGAAAACGGCGACAGCGCACACCCGAACGAAATCGCCTTCTCCTCCAGTAACAAAGCGTATAAAGAAGACTGGTCTGGCGATAAAAGCGGTGTCAGCCTGTACAAGGCAGCAGCGAAATTCAAATACGGCCCGGTGTGGGCACGTGGGGGCTATATTCAGCCAACCGGTCAAACGTTGTTAGCGCCGCACTGGAGCTTTATGCCGGGTACTTACCAGGGCGCGGAAGCCGGGGCTAACTTTGACTACGGCGATGCGGGCGCGTTGAGCTTCTCCTATATGTGGACCAACGAGTATAAAGCACCGTGGCACATTGAGATGGACAAGTTCTACCAGAACGATAAGAAAACCAAAGTCGATTACCTCCACTCGCTGGGCGCGAAATACGACTTCAAAAACGACCTGGTCCTGGAAGCTGCATTTGGTCAGGCGGAAGGTTATATCGATCAGTATTTTGCTAAAGCCAGCTACAAATTTGATGTTGTGGGCAGCCCGCTGAGCACCAGCTACCAGTTCTACGGCACGCGCGATAAAGCCAGCAATGGCACCGTCAACGATATCTATGACGGCACTGCATGGTTGCAGGCGCTGACCTTCGGCTACAAAGTGGGCCAGGTCGATTTACGTCTGGAAGGAACATGGGTGAAGGCAGAAGGGCAGCAGGGCTATTTCCTGCAGCGTATGACGCCAACCTACGCGTCCTCTAACGGTCGTCTCGATATCTGGTGGGATAACCGCTCTGACTTCAACGCCGACGGCGAAAAAGCGGTGTTCTTCGGCGCAATGTATGACCTGAAAAACTGGAACCTGCCTGGCTGGGCGGTGGGTGCATCTTACGCTTACGCCTGGGACGCAAAACCTGCGGATATGGCGACACCGGACGCGTACTACGATCCAAACTATCGTCTGAAAGAGTCTTCTTACAGCCTGGATGCAATCTACACCCTGCAGGATGGCCGAGCAAAAGGCACGATGTTCAAACTGCACTTCACGCAGTATGACAACCACTCCGATATCCCGAGCTACGCGGGCGGTTACGGCAACATCTTCCAGGATGAACGTGACGTGAAATTCATGGTCATCGCGCCATTCACTATTTTCTGATGAACACACTGGCGGGCAACGTCCCGCCGGTATGGAGACTGCACATGATGAAAAAAATCGTAATCGTCGCGTTGCTGGCATCAGGGCTGGTGGCGTGTGCTCAGACTGAGGCACCAAAAGAAGATTCCCGCCTGAAGGAGGCCTATAGCGCCTGTATCAATACAGCGGAAGGGTCGCCGGAGAAAATCGAAGCCTGCCAGAGCGTGCTGAACGTGCTGAAGAAAGAGAAAGCGCATGAGCAGTTTGCGACGCAGGAAAACGTCCGCGTGATGGATTACCAGGCCTGCATTCAGGCGCGTAAAACCGGTAACGATCAGGAAGTGGCGAAGCGTTGCGATAAGATCTGGAGCGATATTCGCAGTAACAATAAATAAGTTGCTTTACGCCCGGTGGCGCTGCGTCACCGGGCTTTTTTTTGCCCAAAAACAGGCAAAAAAAAAGCCAACCTTACGGCTGGCTCAGAGTATAAACACGATATTATTTCGCGTCGTGCGCGTGGTCGTCTTCACGGCAATCGCCTTCAGCACAGTGACCATACAGGTACAGGCTGTGGTTGGTCAGGCGAATACCGTGACGTGCGGCGATTTCACGCTGGCGTGATTCGATGGAATCATCGCTGAATTCAATAACCTTGCCACAATCGAGGCAGATCAGGTGATCGTGATGGTGCTGCTGGGTCAGCTCGAAAACGGATTTGCCGCCTTCGAAGTTATGACGGGTAACAATGCCCGCGTCATCGAACTGGTTCAGCACACGATACACGGTTGCCAGTCCAATCTCTTCACCCATGTCGATAAGACGTTTGTAGAGGTCTTCCGCACTGACATGGTGATTGTCTGGCCCCTGAAGCACTTCAAGGATTTTTAACCGAGGAAGCGTTACTTTCAGGCCAGCCTTCTTTAATGCGGTATTGTTGTCAGTCATGCGGAATCTGTCCTGTTGCTAAACGATTCACTTCTAAAGAAGAAGTGACAGAAAATGCACTTGGGATAATGCGTCTCATTATAGAACTGCCATGGCTAAATGAAAACTGCAAGTCTCAAGCAAAGTATGCTTATAAAAACGTGGTATCACCAACAAACTTGTTCGATGGCATCCACTTTTTACCAGGGGGATATTGTACAGGTCTGAACGAAAAAGTTAAAAGTTTGTAGCAATTAATTTAATCGGTTTTACCTGGTAAGCGGGCGCAACCGGAGTTGCGCCACCGGGAAATCAGGCGTTAAGAATGTCGTCGAGGTTCAGTTCTTCGCGAACCTGTTTAACCCATTTCTCAACGCGTTCAGCGGTCAGTTCCGGCTGACGGTCTTCGTCAATGGCCAGGCCGACAAAGTGGTCGTCGTCTGCCAGGCCTTTAGAGGCTTCAAAGTGGTAACCCGCCGTTGGCCAGTGGCCCACGATAGCAGCACCGCGCGGTTCAATAATGTCGCGGATGGTGCCCAGTGCGTCACAGAAGTATTCTGCGTAGTCTTCCTGGTCGCCACAACCGAACAGCGCGACCAGCTTACCGTTGAAGTCAACTTCTTCCAGGGTTGGGAAGAAATCATCCCAGTCACACTGCGCTTCGCCGTAGTACCAGGTTGGAATGCCCAGCAGCAGGATGTCATAGCCTTCGAGATCTTCTTTGCTGCTCTTGGCGATGTCGTGCACATCGGCAACGTCTTTACCGAGCTGTTTTTGAATGTTTTTTGCGATATTTTCGGTATTGCCGGTATCACTGCCAAAGAAAATGCCGATGATTGCCATGAGTAAAATAACCTCTTGAAACTTAATGGTATGGTGGCGCAATTTGTCCACGGATAAGGGCAATAATAGCAGAACAGGCAACCCTGCGGAAACAGCTATCGCGCAGGACTGCACTCTGTGCTACATGAAAAGGGTCATAAAGGGGATTTTCAGACTTATGCCTTGCTGCGCAATGTCTCAAGTTGGGTGATTAACATCTCTTCAATCAGTTCGCTGCGGCTGATGTTACGCGCCTCGGCCAGCTCATTTAGTGCATCGACAGCATCGGCGTTCAGCTTCAGTTCGACACGCTTAAGCCCACGATTTTTATCGCGTTTAAGCTGGTTGCGTTTATTGATACGCAGCTGTTCATCGCGCGAGAGCGGATTCGTTTTCGGTCGTCCCGGTCGACGCTCATTCGCGAACAGATCTAGTGTCGTACGGTCCGTTTGTTCTTTGGCCATGATTCTGAGACTTCGGGGGAAATACGCCGCCCTGCTAATGCCCGGGCGATAAGCGCGCCATCATACATCACCGAAAACGGCACGCCAACGACTGGAAGCCCACAACCTTCCAGTCGCTCTCTTTTTAATCAATTTGCAGTATCAGAGAGATAGCGACGAATGGCGCGCAGCACGGCGTCCGGTTTTTCGGCGTGAACCCAGTGCCCGGCACCGGCGATCACATGGGCGCGAGCCTGCGGGAATTGGGCCAGCAGCGTGTCGCGGCAGGCATCGGTAACGTAAGGCGAGTTTCCGCCGCGAATAAAGAGGGTAGGGTGTGGCCACGCGGGGACGTTTTCCCAGCCCACGATGTTGTTGTATTGCGCCCAGAGCACCGGCACGTTAAAACGCCATTGCCCGTCGACAAACGACTTCAGCAGGAACTGCACGACGCCTTCTTCATCCAGATGCTCACGCATTACGGCGGCGGCCTGTTGGCGTGTTGCGACGCCCGCTTCTGTGACCGCATTAATAGCGGCGAAAATCTCATCGTGACGGCGGACGTTGTAATCCACAGGCGCGACGTCAATGACAACCAGCCCGTTGATACGCTCTGGCGCAAGCGCCGTCAGGGCCATCACCGCTTTGCCACCCATGGAATGCCCGATCAGCGTTACCTTCTGCAGGTTATGTGCATCCAGCGTATCCAGCAGATCCTCCGCCATCGCCGCGTAGGTCATCTCGTCGGAACGCCCGGAAAGACCGTGATTGCGCACATCAACCCGTAAAATATCGTGGTCGGAAACCAGATCGCGCGCCAGCACGCCCAGGTTATCGAGGCTACCAAACAGCCCGTGAACCAGTACGATGGGAGAATTATTGTTCGGCGATTGTGCAGATTGCGCTCGGGTATTCAATTTCATGGCAAAGTTCTTTTTTTACGTATGTCAGGTTAGGGTATCATGTTGACCATTCTGCCGCCCGGCTGCAAGGATCCAGTTTAATCTGACTTTTGCCGCCTGCCGGGTTTGACGCTATCCGCTGTTGGGATTTGACCTTATAATCCCAACGACTTGTATTCAGATAAGATATCGCACTGGATTAAGATGAAAACAATCGAAGTTGATGACGAACTCTATCAGTTTATTGCCAGCCAGACGCGGCATATCGGGGAGAGCGCGTCCGACATTTTACGGCGTATGCTTAAAATTTCCGCCGCCTCACAGCCTGCTACCCCTGTCACAAAAGATGTCGTGTCTCAGCCGAGCGTTGTTGCACAAGCAAAACCTGCCGTGATACCGGCAAAAGATAAAGTGCGCGCAGTACGTGAACTGCTGCTGTCTGATGAATACGCAGAGCAGAAAAAGGCGGTTAACCGCTTTATGCTGGTGCTGTCTACACTTCATTCACTGGATAACAAAGCGTTTGCTGAAGCGACCGAGTCGCTCCACGGTCGCACCCGTGTCTATTTCGCGGGCGACGAACAGACGCTGTTACAAAATGGCAATCAAACCAAACCTAAACATGTCCCTGGCACACCGTACTGGGTCATCACCAATACCAATACGGGCCGCAAGTGCAGCATGGTTGAACACATCATGCAGTCCATGCAGTTCCCGGCGGAATTGATTGAAAAGGTTTGCGGTACAATTTAACCCTTGCATCAAAAGGACCAGGCAATGGCAAATCACAGCCGTGCAGGCCAACCTGCACAACAAAGCGATTTGATTAACGTCGCTCAACTGACCGCGCAGTATTACGTGCTGAAGCCGGTCGTGGGCAACGCAGAACACGCAGTGAAGTTCGGCACATCTGGTCACCGCGGCAGTGCGGCGCGCCATAGCTTTAACGAACCGCACATTCTGGCCATTGCCCAGGCCATCGCGGAAGAGCGCGCCAAAAATGGCGTTACCGGTCCATGCTACGTGGGGAAAGATACTCACGCCCTGTCTGAACCGGCGTTTATTTCCGTACTGGAAGTGCTGGCAGCGAACGGTGTGGATGTGATTGTTCAGGAGAACAACGGTTTCACACCAACGCCTGCGGTCTCTAACGCAATCCTCGTACACAACAAAAAAGGTGGCGCACAGGCTGACGGTATCGTCATTACGCCATCTCATAACCCGCCAGACGACGGTGGCATTAAATACAACCCGCCTAACGGTGGCCCGGCAGACACCAACGTCACCAAAGTGGTGGAAGACCGTGCGAATGCCCTGTTAGCCGACGATCTGAAAGGCGTTAAACGTATCTCTCTGGATGCCGCCATGGCGTCCGGTCATGTGAAAGAGCAGGATCTGGTTCAGCCATTCGTGGAAGGGCTGGCGGATATCGTCGATATGGCGGCCATCCAGAAAGCCGGTCTGAAGCTGGGCGTGGATCCGCTGGGCGGCTCCGGTATTGAATACTGGAAGCGCATTGCAGAGCACTACAAGCTGGATCTGACCATCGTGAACGATCACGTCGATCAGACCTTCCGCTTTATGCACCTCGATAAAGACGGCGCGATCCGCATGGACTGCTCCTCCGAGTGCGCAATGGCGGGCCTGCTGGCGCTGCGTGATAAATTCGACCTGGCGTTTGCTAACGACCCGGATTATGACCGTCACGGTATCGTCACCCCTGCAGGGCTGATGAACCCGAACCACTATCTGGCCGTTGCAATTAACTACCTGTTCCAGCATCGCCCGCAGTGGGGCAAAGAGGTGGCTGTTGGTAAAACCCTGGTCTCCTCCGCGATGATCGACCGCGTGGTCGAGGCGCTGGGCCGCAAGCTGGTGGAAGTGCCGGTGGGCTTCAAGTGGTTCGTTGACGGTCTGCACGACGGCAGCTTTGGCTTCGGCGGTGAAGAGAGCGCGGGTGCGTCCTTCCTGCGCTTCGACGGCACGCCGTGGTCAACTGACAAAGACGGCATCATCATGTGCCTGCTGGCGGCGGAAATCACCGCGGTCACCGGTAAGAACCCGCAGGAACATTACAACGCGCTGGCGGAGCGTTTTGGTGCGCCAAGCTATAACCGCATTCAGGCGGGCGCGACCTCTGCTCAGAAAGCCGCTCTGTCCAAACTCTCTCCGGAGATGGTCAGCGCAAGCACCCTGGCGGGCGATCCGATCACCGCGCGTCTGACGGCGGCGCCGGGCAACGGTGCGTCTATCGGTGGTCTGAAAGTGATGACCGAGAACGGCTGGTTCGCCGCGCGTCCATCCGGTACGGAAGATGCGTACAAAATCTATTGCGAAAGCTTCCTCGGCGCTGAGCACCGTCAGCAGATTGAGAAAGAAGCGGTAGAGATTGTCAGCGAAGTGCTGAAAAACGCGTAAGTGCGGTTTGTGTGCGGGCTGATGCCCTCACCCCGTCCCTCTCCCACAGGGAGAGGGAGAAAACATTAAAAACGGCAACCTCAGGGTTGCCGTTTTGCTTTTACCTAACTATGTTTATTCTTCAATTCAAATCTCGGCGATACCAGACCGTACAGCGTCCAGCCCATAAAGGTCACCATCGCGCCATACAGCATCGCTTCCTGGCCGGATGAGTAGAGCGCATAGAAGCTGTAGATTGCCCCAATCAGCGCCACGATATTGGCCGCTCGCGCCTTGCGTGGATCCACCTTCGCGACCTTCTGAATAATCACCAGCGCCGCCATCGACAGAATGTACGGAATGATATTTGTCACAACCGCCAGGTTGACCAGTACGTTGAACTGGCTGTTCAGCGATGGGCTAATGGTCATCAGCGACAATCCGCTCTGGAAGATGACAATCGCCAGCATGCCCTGCACCGGCGCATCGGCTTTGCTTACGCGGGAGAAGATTTTCGGGAAGTAACCTTCATCTGCGGAGGATTTAAACACCTGCGCGATGGTGAACTGCCAGCCGAGAAGGGAACCGCAGCAGGACATCACCATCAGCCCCATAATCACTTTCCCGACTTCCGGCGTGAACATCTGCGCGAAAGCCAGCCCGAACGGCGCCGTGGAGTTTGCCAGATCCATATTCGGTACGATGCCCGCAATCACGTTAGTCGAGACGATATAGATCACCGCCGCGCCCAGCGTGCCGCCGAGGACCGCAATCGGCACGTTCTTTTCCGGATTCTCTACCACTTCCGCGTTCGCGCAGGCGGATTCCAGACCGAGGAAGGCCCACAGCGTCATGGCGATAGAAGAGCCCACTGCGGTAAAGAACGGCACGTGGTGCGGGTTCCAGGAGTTGGCGTACAGCGTCGGGCTAAACCAGAACCAGCCGATGATGCACAGACCGACTACCGGGATAATCACGCCCCAGACGGTGATGCTGCTGAGCTGTCCGGTGATGCGCGCGCCGCCAAAGTTGGCGACGGTGCAGATCCACAGCACCCCGATGGTCGCCAGCCCTATTTGTACCGGGCTGAGCGTCGCGCCAAACAGCTCCGTACCGTAACCCACCGCGGAGATGGCAATCGCCACGTTGGCGATCAGCAGTGACACCCCGTAGGTATAGTTGGCCATAAAGTTGCCCGACTTGCCAAAGGCATATTCGGCATAGCCGCCCATGCCGCCAGACTTACGGCTGAACATCCCGCACTTGGCAAACGCCCACGCCAGCGCCATTGAGCCGACTGCCGTTACCAGCCAGGAGATAATCGAAATGGTCCCCACTTCTGCGAGCTTGGTGGGCAGCATGATGATCCCGGATCCCATCATGTTGACCATGGTGAGGATGGTGAGTTGCACCACGCCCATCTTATTGGACTTGCTCATAATTTTTCTCCTTTCAGCAGAGATGGCTGAGCGGCGGGTTGTTTAATGACATAGCAGCGAACCTGTTTCCGACCGTCACACTCCTCGACGTACACCCCCTGCAGCTCCGGCGCGAAGCCCGGCAGAAGGTTGATGCCTTCTTCCAGCGCGGCAAAATAGCGCAGTACGGAACCGCCCCAGACTTCACCCGGCACAACGCACAGCACCCCCGGTGGATAAGGAAGTGCACCTTCAGCGGCGATACGGCCTTCTGCGTCACGCAGTGAAACCAGCTCGACCTCACCGCGGAGATAGGCATAGTTCGCCTCTTGCGGGTTCATCATGACGCGCGGAAAGTGAGACTTGCGGAACATCTCTTTCTGTAGCTGTTTCACGTTGTGGCGGGCGTACAGGTCATGCATTTCCTGACAGATCTGGCGCAGGGTGTAACCGGCGTAACGCTCCGGATATTGTTTGTAGAGAGAAGGCAGGACCTCTTTTAGCGGAACATCACTCTCGAGCAGTTTTTCGAAGCGAACCAGTTGAGCAACCAGCTGCTGCAGTTTGCCCATGTCCTCCGCAGGCGTGAGCAGGAACAGGATCGAGTTGAGATCGCATTTCTCCGGCACGATGCCGTTTTCACGCAGGAAGTTGGCGAGGATAGTGGCGGGCACGCCGAAGTCCTCATATTCCCCGGTGCGGGCGTTGATGCCCGGCGTGGTCAGCAGCAGCTTGCACGGGTCGATAAAATACTGGTGCTCAGCGTAGCCTTCAAAGGCGTGCCAGCGTTCACCCGGCACGAAGTGGAAGAAGCGCAGATCGGTCGCAATGTCCGCCGTGTCCCAGCTTTCCCATGGACGGTCATCCACCATCTCCGGCACGAACGGACGCAGATACTGACAGTTCTCCAGGATCAGCTTGCGCGCCTCGATACCGTTCACCACGCAGTCCATCCACATGTTGCGGCCGCTCTGGCCTTCATGCATACGGGCGTTGATGTCCAGTGCGGCAAACAGCGGATAGAACGGGCTGGTGGAGGCGTGCATCATAAAGGCATTATTCAGCCGCTTATGCGGGACATAGCGCTGTTGCCCTTTGAGATGGCTGTCTTTCTTGTGGATTTGCGAAGTCTGCGAGAAGCCTGCCTGCTGTTTGTGCACGGACTGAGTGACCAGGATCCCCGGATCGTTTTCGTTCAGCTCCAGCAGCAGCGGAGAGCAGTCGGCCATCATCGGAATAAACTGCTCGTAGCCCACCCAGGCAGAGTCAAACAGGATGTAATCACACAGGTGCCCAATCTTATCCACCACCTGACGGGCGTTATAGATGGTGCCATCGTAGGTACCCAGCTGGATCACCGCCAGACGGAACGGACGCGCATCGCGTGCACGGCCAGGCGCCACCTCTGCCACCAGCTCACGTAGATAATTTTCCTCAAAGCAGTGGGCGTCAATGCCGCCAATAAAGCCGTACGGGTTGCGCGCGGTTTCCAGATAGACCGGCGTTCCGCCAGCCTGGAGGAGGGCTCCGTGATGGTTAGATTTGTGGTTGTTACGGTCGAACAGCACCAGGTCGCCCGGCGTGAGCAGGGCGTTTAGCACCACTTTGTTGGATGACGAGGTGCCATTCAGCACGAAGTAGGTCTTGTCGGCATTAAAGACTTTTGCCGCATGCTGTTGGGCGATGCACGGCGCGCCTTCATGAATGAGCAGATCGCCCATTGCGACGTCAGCATTACACAGATCGGAGCGGAAAAGCGTCTCACCAAAGAAGTCGACAAACTGATTACCGGCTGGATGACGGCGGAAGAACTGTCCTCCCTGATGCCCCGGGCAGTCGAACGCGCTGTTGCCCTGTTTAACGTAATCGACCAGGGCGCGGAAGAACGGTGGACGAAGCTGGGTTTCGTACTTCAGTGCAGCCGCTTCCAGCTGGCGTCCATAAAAATCGTTGCTGGTGTCTGAATACTCAAATACGCCATGAATGCGCGATAAATAGTCTGCCGGAATGAATTCTTCTTTGTGCGTCGCGACAAAAACAGGAATGCCAAAACCGGTGGCTTCTATTTCGTCCAGAATACCGCTGGCAATATCCGTGACTGCCAGAACAATGGCGGCAACATCAATATAATCAGAAGCGCGGACATCCACCAGTTCACGCTGGGTAGTAAAGCAATCCGGACATGCACGGCTGGCTGCGATTTTTAAACTTTTCATCTTTCTCTCTTTATTTTAGGTAATAAGCGTCCCTCGATTTCTGGCAAGAAAGAAATCGATAATTTTCCGGAAAAAAAGCAAAGGGTGACCACTGATTAAAATCAGTAAATTGCTTTTTTGATGATTGAAATTCAGTCCGCCCGGTGCGGATGAGTCTGAATCAAGATGAGTGAGCGCACGAGATTACAGGCAATAGCCTGTAAAATAAGGTGTTTCAGGATGACCTGTAAGCGAGTGCGCCAGAAGTCGAAGGACTACCGGGCATTAAAGAGATGAAAGTCAAAGCAGTTTCGGTGGGCAAACATCATGATATGTGTTGTCCGCCTTATATGGGGCATTAAACGATTGTTGTTTTCCATGTTTCATTTTCCTTTCAGTAATTGAAAGCATGGCCATTTTATCCAGGAAATGGCGATTAACTGTGAAGGAGATCACCGTTAACTGATCATTTCACAAATAATTAGTCGTTTTTGATGAATAACGCAGATCAAAATGCTGTTTTGTTGATGATGTGTTAATGTTGTGTTTGTTTGGTGTTTTCATTGCGCGAAAATAACCCATAAAATAACGCCTGGATTATTTTTGTGTCTATTTTGGGTGGGTTGATTTCTTTATTTGAAATTAATTTGAATAATTATTCAAATCATAAACCGATAACCGATACCGGTTTCAGTTAATAAATGGCGAGGACGCGCGGGGTCAACTTCAAGTTTTTGACGAAGGTGTCCCATATAAATGCGTAAATAGTGACTATGCTCGACGGCATTGGGTCCCCAGACCTGGCTTAACAGCTGGCGCTGAGTCAGCACCTTGCCATGATTGTTAAGCAAAACGGCAAGCAGACGGAACTCGATAGGCGTGAGGTGGATCTCTTCTTCAGCCCGGGTGATGCGCCGAGCGGCAAGATCGACCTGAATGTCGCCGAAGGTATACACCGGGTCGGAAGGCGTCGTTGCACTATGACGACGCAATGCGACGCGAAGCCGGGCCTGCAGCTCACCAATGCCAAAGGGCTTGACAAGATAGTCGTCTGCACCTGCATCCAGCGCGGCGATTTTATCCGCTTCTTCCGTTCGCGCAGAAAGAACCAGAATCGGCATTTGGCTCCACTGACGAACCTCACGGATAAAATCGATGCCATCCCCGTCCGGTAGCCCCAAATCGAGGATCGCCAGGTCCGGCTTGCGCGTCGCGGCCTCAATTAACCCCCGTTGAAGCGTACCGGCTTCATGAACGCGCAGGCCGTCGGCTTCCAGCGCGGTGCGCAGAAAACGGCTTATGGCGAGCTCATCTTCAACAATCAGGACGTTAATCACAAATCCTCTGGTAATTCATCAAGTTCTGGTGGGGTATCAAGTGGAAGTGTAACACAAAAATGTGCGCCGCCTTCCGGACGGTGCTCTGCCGAAATGGTGCCGCCATGCACGTCAATAATCGCTTCGCAAATAGCGAGACCCAGCCCAACGCCGGGGATCGCAGATTCCTTATTACCGCGCGAAAATTTTTCGAAAATGGCCTTTTCCTGCCCGACCGGAATACCCGGCCCGGTATCCCAGACTTCCAGCTGCAGCGTTTGTGCGTTCACCGTGGCATTAATGCCAATCTGTGCTTTCGCCCCCGCATATTTAGCGGCATTTTCGAGCAGGTTAATCAACACACGCTCGAACAGGGGGCCATCAACGTGAATTAGCGTCAGGGGTTCAGGCATGTTCAATGCGATATGGCGACCGCCCAGGCCGGGCTCCAGCATTTTCAGCGAGCTCCCGACGACCTCTTCCAGCGTGAGCCACTCTTTTTTGAGGTTAAACCCGCCAGACTGGATGCGCGCCATATCCAGCAGGTTATTCACCAGCCGCGTCGTATTCAGCACATGCTGACGGATTTCGCTGGCCTGCATCGCATGTTTTGAACCTTCTGCAGCCAGGTCCAGCGTCAGGATCTCCGACTGACCAAACAGAACGGTGAGTGGAGTGCGTAGATCGTGAGAGAGCGCCGCCAGTAATGAATTTCGGATGCTTTCGCGCTCGCTTGCCAGCCGCGCCTGCTCTTCGCTGGCGGTGAGTGCCAGCCGTTCGAGCGCGCTGGCGACAAGCAGGGTGAAGGTTTCCAGTAAACGTTGCTGTTCGGGGATCATCAGCTGGCGCAGGTTGGTTGGCTCAACGATAACCAGCCCCTGATTTTTATCCGCACTGCGTAGCGGCAGGATCTGATAAGGCACGCCTGGCAAAGTGTCCGTTCCTGCGCCTGCGGGCAGCCCTTTATCAAAACTCCAGCGCGCGATGGCTTCATCCCAGGGCGTCATGCCGGAGGCGGAGGTGAGCGGACGAAGGTTGCCATGCTCGTCCGGGAGCAAGATAAGATTACTGGCGTTAAACGTAGAGCGAATAAATTGCTCGCTGGTCTGGACAATATCCAGCGGCGTGCGGCCGACTGCCAGCGATTTGGACATCTCATAGAGATGGCGCGTACGCTGCTCGCGATAGCGTGCAATACGCGCCTGATAGCGAACGCCCGCCGTCAGGTTACCAATAACCAGCCCGACGGTGAGCATCACGCCAAAGGTGAGAATGTACTGCACGTCGGACACGGCAAGCGTTCCGCGCGGGGCAATGAAGAAAAGATCGAAGCTGACAACGTTGATGACCGTCGCCAGTACGGACGGCCAGCGTCCGTAGAAGAGCGCCACCACCACCACGCCGAGCAGGTAAATCATCACCAGGTTGGCGGCGTCAAAGGCGATCAGCCACTGGCTGGCAATCACGGTAATCAGGGCGCAGAGCACGACGGCGACAAGGCAGCCGCGGATCTGGATCCGCCATTTATCACCAAAGGCGCGGGCATCCGGCGCACGGTTGGGCAGGGGCGTGGGCTTGTCATCCAGCGCCACGATCACCAGATCCAGGTCCGGCGCGCGGCGGGCCAGCTTATCGGCGAAGGATTCACGGCTGAACCAGCGGCGGTGTTGGCGACGACCAATGACAATTTTTCCCAGGTTATGCTCGCGCGCGTAGCGCAGGATGGCTTTATCTTCCTGAGGATCGGAAAGGGTGGCGGTTTCGGCACCCAGCTCCTGCGCCAGCCGCAGCGAGCTGAGGATGGCGCGACGCTGATGTTCCGGCAGAGCATGCAGCTGCGGCGTTTCGACATACACCGCATGCCAGACGCTGCCAAATTTCGCTGCAAGGCGCGCGGCGGTGCGGATCAGTTTCTCATTGCCGCTACCGTGCCCGATGCACAGCAGAATGGCGCCGCGGGTGTGCCAGACGCGTTCTTGCCCCTGCAGGTCGCGCCAGGCGCGCATCTGGTCGTCAACGCGGTCGGCGGTACGGCGCAGGGCCAGCTCGCGCAGGGCAATCAGGTTGCCTTTGCGGAAGAAATGTTCGATGGCGCGTTCGGCCTGACCGGCAATGTAGACTTTGCCCTCGTGCAGGCGCTGGCGCAGGTCGTCCGGCGGCAGATCGACCAGCACCACCTCATCGGCGGAGTCAAAGAAGGGATCGGGCACTGTCTCTCGCACCTGAATGCCGGTAACGCCGCTCACCACGTCGTTCAGGCTCTCCAGATGCTGGACGTTAACGGTGGTGAACACGTCGATGCCGGCTTCCAGCAACTCTTCCACGTCCTGCCAGCGTTTCGGATGACGCGAGCCTGGCGCATTGCTGTGTGCCAGTTCGTCCATCAGGATAAGTGCAGGACGGCGGGCGAGGGCGGCATCGAGATCGAACTCCGTGACCAGCCGTCCACGATGGCTTATACGTCGTGGCGGCTGTGTGGCAAGTCCTTTCAACAGCGCCGCGGTCTCTTTACGGCCATGAGTTTCCACCACGCCGATGAGAATATCGAGCCCCTGCGCCCGAAGCCGCTGGGCTTCCGTCAGCATGGCGAAGGTTTTCCCGACGCCTGCGCAGGCGCCAAAGAAAATTTTCAATTTGCCGCGATGGGCTTCAGCCGTCTGTTCTAGCAGCCTGTCCGGATCCGGGCGCATGGGCTCGTCGGTCATTTAGTTTTTCCTTAGCGCGTCCAGCGCCAGATTCAGCTCAACAATATTCACTACCGGCATGCCGATGAAGCTGACCAGCGGCTTTTGCGTATGCTCAGCGACCAGCTGGCTCACCTGCTCAATGGTCAACTGACGGGCCGCAGCGACGCGCGGAATTTGCCATGCCCCCGCCTGTGGCGTCAGGCTGTAGTCCAGCCCGCTGGCTGAGGTGGTGACCAGCTCTACGGGAACGTCACGGCTAGCCTGCGGGTTGGCGGCGCGCAGGGCGGCAACGCGTTCTGCAACGGCTTTATCCAGCTCCGGGTTGCTGCCCGCCAGGTTGCTGCCGCCGGATGCCATCGGATTATACGGGCTTTCCGCGGTGGCGGAAGGGCGGCCCTGGAAGTAGCGCGCGTCCGTAAAGTTCTGACCAATCAGCCGTGAACCGCGGGATTCTCCGTTCTGGATAATCTGTGAGCCGTTAGCCTGCTCGGCAAACCACCACTGACCCAGCGCGGTGGTCGCCAGCGGGTAAAGCCCGCCGGTAATAAGAGACAGCAGAATAAATAACAGTATAGCGGGACGTAACATCGTCATTTGATTCACCTTTTAGACCAGCCCGAACAGCGTCAGGAGCACGTCGATAACCTTAATACCAATAAAGGGCACAACCAGCCCGCCCAGACCGTAAATCCACAGGTTGCGGCGCAGCATGGCGGCGGCCGTCAGCGGTTTATAGCTCACCCCTTTCAACGCCAGCGGAATAAGAAAGACAATGATCAGGGCGTTAAAGATAACTGCACTGAGAATGGCCGATGCCGGGGAGTGCAGGTGCATCACGTTCAGCGCATTCAACTGTGGATAGGTTGCCGCAAACGCCGCCGGAATGATGGCGAAATACTTCGCCACGTCGTTGGCGATGCTGAACGTGGTCAGTGAACCCCGCGTCATCAGCATCTGTTTCCCGATGTGCACTACCTCAATCAGCTTGGTCGGGTTAGAGTCGAGGTCAACCATGTTGCCCGCCTCTTTTGCCGCCTGCGTGCCGGAATTCATTGCCACCGCCACGTCGGCCTGCGCCAGGGCAGGGGCATCGTTGGTGCCGTCCCCGGTCATCGCGACCAGACGGCCCTCAGCCTGATACTGGCGGATCAGCGCCAGCTTCGCTTCCGGCGTCGCTTCAGAAAGAAAATCATCCACGCCCGCTTCGGCGGCAATGGCGGCAGCGGTCAGGCGGTTATCCCCGGTGATCATCACCGTTTTGATGCCCATTTTGCGCAGCTGTGCAAAACGCTCCTTGATGCCGCCCTTAACGATATCCTTCAGGGCAATCACGCCCAGCACGTTCGAGCCTTCCGCCACCACCAGCGGCGTGGCTCCCTGTCGGGCGACACTTTCGACCAGTTTGTCTACTTCAGGCGGGAAGTGACCGTTGTTGGCTTCGATATGGCGACGAATGGCGTCAACGGAGCCTTTACGTATCATTCGGTCCTGAATATTAATCCCACTCATGCGGGTCTGCGCGGTGAAGGGGACGAAAGTGGCATGCAGGCTTTGCACGTCACGCTGGCGCAGGTTGAAACGCTGCTTAGCCAGAATCACGATGCTGCGACCTTCCGGCGTTTCATCGGCCAGAGAGGAGAGCTGCGCGGCATCCGCGAGCGTTTTTTCATCCACGCCCGGTGCGGGCAAGAAATCAGAGGCCTGGCGGTTGCCGAGGGTGATGGTCCCGGTTTTATCCAGCAGCAGTACGTCGACGTCACCGGCGGCTTCAACGGCGCGTCCGCTGGTGGCGATGACGTTCGCGCCCAGCATACGGCTCATCCCGGCGACACCGATAGCGGACAGCAATCCGCCAATGGTGGTTGGGATCAGGCATACCAGCAGCGCCACCAGTACGGTGATGCTGACCGCCGTGCCGCCATAGGCGGAGAACGGCCACAGCGTCGCGGTTGCCAGCAGGAAAACGATAGTCAGGGCGACCAGCAGAATGGTCAGGGCAATCTCGTTCGGCGTTTTGCGACGCTGCGCGCCCTCCACCATGGCGATCATCCGGTCAAGGAATGTTTCGCCCGGGTTAACGCTGCACTGGATCACCAGCCAGTCGGAGAGAATGCGCGTCCCGCCCGTGACTGATGCGAAGTCACCGCCAGACTCACGAATAACCGGCGCGGATTCCCCGGTGATGGCGCTTTCGTCAACCGATGCGCCGCCTTCAATGACTTCCCCGTCGCACGGGATGATGTCACCGGCCTCGACCAGCACCACGTCGCCTTTACGCAGTTCATCTGCCGGAACGTGGTCCATCTGTGCGCCGTGTTTGGGTTCACGTAATTTGCGCGCGAAGGCGGTTTTTTTGACCCCTTTCAGGCTGTTAGCCTGTGCTTTACTGCGCCCTTCCGCCAGCGCCTCTGCGAAGTTGGCAAACAGCACGGTAAACCACAGCCACAGGCTGATGGCACCGGTAAAGAGTGCATTACCCGGAAGATGCCCCGTACCCATCGCAACTGCCAGCGCGGTGGTGAGTAAACTCCCTATCCAGACGATAAACATCACCGGGTTGTGCCACTGCACGCGTGGGCTCAGTTTTTTCACCGCATCCATGAGGGCCTGACGAACTAACGTCGGTTCGAGCAGGGCCAGTTGTTTACGACTCATGACAAATTCTCCGCAAAATCAGCGTAAAGAGAGGGTTTCCGCGACCGGGCCTAACGCGAGGGCGGGGATAAAGGTCAGGGCACCGACCAGCAGTACGGTGCCAATCAGCAGGCCGATAAACAGCGCGCCGTGTGTCGGTAACGTACCGGTGGTGGTCGGTTGGATTTTTTTGCTCACCAGCGCTCCCGCGATCGCCATCACTGGCACAATCACGCCGAAACGCCCCACGAACATGCAAAACGCCAGCAGACAGTTCCAGAACGGTGAGTTAGCGCTTAAGCCTGCAAAGGCGCTGCCGTTGTTGTTGGCGGCAGACGAGACGGCATAAAGCACTTCGCTAAAACCGTGAATGCCTGGGTTAAAGATGCCGCTGCGTCCGGCGTCGGTCATCAGCGCCAGCGCGGTGCCGATCAGAACGAGGGCAGGGGTGACCAGAATCGCCAGGGCGGTTAATTTCATCTCGCGGACGTCGATTTTTTTTCCCAGATATTCCGGAGTACGGCCAATCATCAAACCGGCGATGAATACGGCGAGCAGAACGAACAGCAGCATGCCGTACAGCCCGGAGCCGACCCCGCCAAAGACCACTTCGCCAATTTGCATTAGCCACATTGGGATCATGCCGCCGAGTGCGGTAAAGGAGTCGTGCATGGCGTTAACCGCCCCGCACGACGCCGCCGTGGTGACCACCGCATACAGGCTGCTGGCGAGAATGCCAAAGCGGCTCTCTTTGCCTTCCATATTGATGTTGCTGTTGGCACCCAACTGCATGAAGTGGCTGTTACCGTTCCATTCGGCCCACATCACCAGCGCCACGCAAACCACGAAGATTAGCGACATTGCCCACAGCAGGGTGCGCCCCTGACGGCGATCGTTAACCACATCGCCAAAGGCAAAACACAGCGCGGCGGGGATCAGGAAGATCGCCAGCATTTGCACCATGTTGGTCAGCGCCGTTGGGTTTTCAAAGGGATGCGATGAGTTGGCATCGAAGAACCCGCCGCCGTTAGTGCCAAGCATTTTAATCGCTTCCTGCGAGGCCACTGGCCCCATAGGCAGGAGTTCTTTTGCGCCTTCCAGTGAGGTATATGGGGCATAAGGCAGCACGTTTTGCAGGGATCCTTGCTGGATAAAGAACAGCGCAATCAACAGTGCCACAGGCACCAGCACCCACAGGGTTATGCGCGTCAGATCGACCCAGGCATTGCCCAACGTGCCAATGTTCTGACGGGCAAATGCACGCGTCAGGGCGAAGATCACCGCTATCCCGCTTGCCGCAGAGAGGAAGTTTTGCACGGTTAAGCCAGCCATCTGACTGAAATAGCTGAGCGTGGTTTCACCGGCATAAGATTGCCAGTTCGTGTTGGTCACAAAGCTCACTGCTGTGTTCAGCGCCAGATGCCAGGACAGGCCCGGCAGCTGCTGCGGATTAAGCGGCAGGCTCCCCTGCAGCATCAGCATGGCGAAGAGAACAACCCGCCCGACGATATTTACCAGCAAAATGGCCATCAGATACTGACGCCAGTTCATCTCCCGATCGTCTATTCCCAGTACCCGCCAGATCCCTTTTTCAATGCTTCCCGTGCCCGGTAAGGCTACGTTGTTGATCAGCCGTGCCAGTCCTGTTCCCAATGGCCTGGCCAGTACGAACAACACCAGTAAAAAGCTGGCGATAAGCAAAAACGCCTGAGCAGCCATCAGAATGCCTCCGCATTAATCAGGGCGTAGACCAGATAACCCAATAACAGGAACACCAGCACAATGCCGGCAATCAAACCTGCACTCACAATCCACCTCCGGGTGACATTTGTATTTGTGCTAAAGGTAGGATTTACGGCGCAAAGATTTCGCAAAAATCAGGCGGGAGGGTGTAAAAAAAGTATAAAAATGGAGATACCCACAATTTAACTATTGATAAGTAAATCGTTAACTTTTTTGTAACTTAATTACGGCGTGAATGTAAATATTCACTAAATGGATAAAAATAAGTGGTCGGATGAGTAGTAAAATTACAAACAAAGCGATATTATTTTAGCCAGGTCACAGATTTTGAATTTTCCGGATGACGTTTCCGGCCAACTATAGGGGAGAAAAATATGGATCTTTATAAAGAGTTTCCGGCTCATATCATTTTCATGCGTCGCACTTTCGCCGTAGTGGCTGGCGTGCTGGCACTGCCGGTAATGCTGTTCTGGAAAGATCGTGCACGTTTTTATAGCTACCTGCACCGCGTCTGGGCGAAAACCAGCGAGAAGCCGGTGTGGATGGATCAGGCCGAGAAAGCGACCTGCGATTTCTACTGATACGAAGTCTACACACAGCAATAAAAAAACCGCCTACATCAATGTGGCGGTTTTTTTGTCCCTCGGGATTCGCGGTCCGTTGGGTGGTCTTGCAGCCCCTACCCGGGATTTTTATCATACCCTCCTGCAAGCAGATGGCAATCCCTCGAAGCCTTTATAAAATCCTAATTTTATTTGAGTATCTTACCTTTGCAGCGGATGTTAATTATGATGCTGCGTCCCTTTCCGCCATCTCGCAAATGGGCATCGGTCCTGGGAAAGTTGTATTCACAGCCGTAAAGCAGCCCGCCTACCCGGGCTTGTGTCCACCGACTTATCACCGGTGGTGAACGGTGGAGCGGTTAGCTGCAGGGACCGCATAATGAAACGCTATTTTTGCATTGCGTTCATTGTCGCCAGCGTACTCGTTGTGAAAAGTGATGAACCGACCGTGTTTGTTGCATTTACCACGATAGCGCAGGACAAGTAGCGTTAAGGCCGCCCCGCCTTTTTTATTTCATCCCGTCTACACTTCATGGCAAAGTAGTTCAATGCATGCTTTTTCCTTTTACGGCATGCCCTTACGGACATAATGGACAATTGCCTGGAGTTTTATGCCCACCCATCTGGTTTGGTTTCGCGCGGACCTGCGCGTACATGACAATATCGCCCTTGCGGCAGCCTGCCGCGCCAAAGACGCTAACGTACTGGCACTGTTTATGGCTACGCCCGAGCAGTGGCGGCAGCACGATATGGCCCCCCGACAGGCGGCCTTGCTCCGGGCGTATCTGAACGATCTGCAGCACTCGCTTGCCGGAAAAGGCATACCGCTTCTCTATAAAGAGGTGAGTGATTTTGCCGCGCAGCTCCAGACGCTGCAGGAGATCTGTGAGCAGCATGACGTCAGGCATCTTTTTTATAACTACCAGTATGAATTCAACGAGCAGCAGCGGGATCGTCAGCTGGAGAACGTGCTGGAAGGGGTCGTCTGTGAAGGGTTTGACGACAGCGTGATGCTGGCACCGGGCAGCGTGATGACCGGCAACCACGAGATGTATAAAGTTTTTACGCCGTTTAAAAACGCCTTTATCAAACGCCTGAAGGAGGCGCTGCCGGAGTGCGTTGCCGCGCCTGCCGCGCGGGGCGAGCCCGTGACGGATTTGCCAGAGCTGACGTTTGATTACCCTCAGCAGGCGTTTGATGAAACGCTGTTTCCCGCCGATGAGAAAGCGGCTATTGCCCAACTCCGGCAGTTCTGTAAACAGAATGCGGCTGATTACGAAGCGCGTCGGGATTTCCCCGCCGTTGAAGGCACCAGCCGTCTGTCGGCCTGTCTCGCGCTGGGTGCGATCTCTCCCCGCCAGTGTTTGCATCGGCTGCTGGCAGAACAGCCGCAGGCGCTGGACGGAGGCGCAGGGGCTGTCTGGCTCAATGAACTTATCTGGCGCGAGTTCTATCGCCACCTGATGACGTATCACCCTGATTTATGTAAACATCGCCCATTCATTCAATGGACTGATAATGTAAGGTGGCAGTCGAATGATAAGCAGCTCAGAGCCTGGCAATCCGGACAGACCGGTTTCCCCATTGTCGATGCCGCCATGCGTCAGCTCAATGAAACCGGATGGATGCACAACCGCCTGCGGATGATTACCGCCAGCTTTCTGGTGAAAGATCTGCTTATCGACTGGCGTATCGGAGAGCGCTATTTTATTTCTCAGCTGATCGATGGCGATCTCGCAGCGAATAACGGTGGCTGGCAGTGGGCGGCCTCCACCGGCACCGATGCGGCTCCCTATTTTCGGATTTTTAATCCGACGACGCAGGGACAAAAATTTGATGCGGACGGCGAGTTTATCCGCCAGTGGGTACCTGAACTTAACGTTGTCCCCGCGAAAGCGATCCACGACCCATGGACATGGGCGGATAAACAGGGCGTAAAGCTCGATTATCCCCGTCCGGTTGTCGACCACAAACAGGCACGCGTCGCCACGCTGGCGGCGTACGAAGCCGCGCGCAAAGTATGAGAGAGTGATGATGAAAAACAGCGAACTGGAAAGCCTGATTAACGAAAAACTGAACAGCACCTCCTTCAGCGACTACGGCCCGAACGGCCTGCAGGTGGAAGGGCGTGAAACGGTGCAGAAAATTATCACCGGCGTGACGGCAAGCCAGGCGCTGCTGGATGAAGCCGTGCGTCAGGAAGCCGATGCGGTCATCGTTCACCACGGTTATTTCTGGAAGAACGAATCCCCTATTATTCGCGGCATGAAGCGCAACCGCCTGAAAACATTGCTGGCAAATGACATCAACCTGTACGGTTATCACCTGCCGCTGGATGCGCACCCGGAACTGGGTAACAACGTGCAGTTAGCGCAATTGCTGGGTATTACCGTGATGGGGGAAATCGAACCGCTGGTGCCGTGGGGCGAACTGGCGATGCCGGTTCCGGGTCTGGAGCTGGCGTCGTGGATCGAAGCGCGCCTCGGACGTCGTCCGCTGTGGTGTGGCGACACGGGACCCGATACCGTGAAGCGTGTGGCCTGGTGCACCGGGGGCGGGCAGGGCTTTATCGATAGCGCCGCGCGTTTCGGCGTTGATGCCTTCATCACGGGGGAAGTGTCTGAGCAGACGGTTCACTCCGCCCGCGAGCAAGGGCTCCATTTTTACGCGGCAGGTCACCATGCAACGGAACGAGGCGGCATTCGCGCCCTCAGCGAGTGGCTGACGGAAAATACCGATCTGGATGTGACCTTTATTGATATTCCCAATCCGGCCTGATGAGAGGTGCCCGAGTGCAGAGAGCGCGTTGTTATCTTTTGGGTGAAACCGCCGTCGTACTGGAGCTTGAACCCCCGGTCACGCTTGCCACGCAAAAGCGTATCTGGCGGCTGACGCAGCGTCTGGCCGATATACCTGAAGTGGTTGAAACCATTCCGGGCATGAACAATATCACCGTCGTGCTGCGCAACCCGCACACGAAAGCCCTGGATGCCATCGAACGCCTGCAGCGCTGGTGGGAAGAGAGCGAAGCGCTGGAGCCGGAATCACGTGCCATTGAGATCCCGGTCGTCTATGGCGGCACGGGGGGGCCGGATCTTGGCGTTGTGGCAGCGCACTGCGGGTTAACAGAAAAGCAGGTGGTTGAGTTGCACAGTTCAGTTAACTACGTGGTCTGGTTCTTGGGGTTTCAGCCCGGCTTCCCGTATCTGGGCGGATTGCCTCCCCAACTGCATACGCCGCGTCGTGCCGAACCGCGTCTGAGCGTACCGGCGGGGACGGTGGCTATCGGCGGCGAGCAAACTGGCGTTTATCCGCTGGCATCGCCCGGCGGCTGGCAGCTTATTGGGCACACGGCTACGCCGTTATTTGAACCCGGACGGGAGACGCCAATACTCCTGCGTCCCGGCGATACCCTTCGCTTTATCCCGCAAAAGGAGGGGGTATGTTAACGCTTATTCGCGCAGGGCTTTACACCTCTGTGCAGGATGCAGGCCGATTTGGCATGCGTCAGTCCGGCGTGAGCTATTGTGGTGCGCTGGACAGGCCTGCGCTGGAGATTGCTAACGTGCTGGTGGGCAACCCCGGCAGTACGGCCGCGCTCGAAATTACGCTCGGCCAGTGTGTGATTGAGTTTGGTCAGGAGACCTGGTTTGCCTTAACCGGCGCAGGCTGTGAGGCCACGCTGGATGGTAAAGCGGTGTGGACCGGCTGGCGGCTGCGGGCGAAAGCCGGACAGCGTCTGACGCTCAAGCGTCCGCTACACGGTGTGCGTAGCTATCTCGCGGTGGCTGGCGGCATTGACGTGCCGGAGGTGCTGGGCTCATCCAGTACCGATCAGAAGGCGGGCATCGGCGGGCATGAAGGGCGTCTGCTGCGCGACGGCGACCGGCTGGTAATCAAGCCCTCCGCGCGCCATTTCGCCACCACGCAGGGCGTAAAGCAGCTGCTGTGGGGAAACCAGATCCGCGCCTTACCGGGGCCGGAATATCACGAGTTTGACGAGGCTTCCAAAGAGTACTTCTGGCGCTCGCCGTGGAAGCTCAGCCCGCAGAGCAACCGTATGGGCTACCGCCTGCAGGGCCAGCCGCTGACCCGCACGACGGACCGGGAACTGCTCTCCCATGGGTTATTGCCGGGGGTCATTCAGGTGCCGGGCAACGGTCAGCCTATTGTGTTGATGAACGATGCGCAAACCACGGGCGGATACCCGCGAATTGCCTGCATCATTGAAGCCGATCGCTATCATCTGGCGCAAATTCCTCTCGGGCAGCCGATTCACTTTGTGCAGTGTTCACTGGAGGAGGCGCTTAAGGCGCGGCAGGATCAGCAGCGTTATCTCGAACAGCTGGCGTGGAGGCTTGATGGTAAAGATTGATTTAAATGCCGATCTGGGCGAGGGCGGAAGCGCAGATGCTCAACTGATGATGCTGGTCTCCTCGGTCAATATCGCCTGTGGCTTTCACGCGGGCGATGCGCAAACCATGCTGGAGAGCGTGCGTAATGCCATCAAAAACGGCGTCGCGATTGGCGCTCATCCGAGCTTCCCGGATCGGGAGAACTTTGGCCGCACGGCGATGGATCTGCCGCCGGAGACGGTCTACGCTCAGGTGCTCTACCAGATTGGTGCGCTGGAGGCGATGGTGCGCGCTGAGAACGGTGTTATGCGCCACGTGAAGCCGCACGGCATGCTCTACAACCAGGCGGCGAAAGCCCCGGCGCTGGCGGACGCTATTGCCCGCGCGGTGCGGGACAGTAATCCGCAGCTTATCCTTGTAGGTTTGGCTGGTAGCGAGCTGATTCGCGCCGGGAAGCGGCTGGGGCTGACTACGCGTCAGGAAGTCTTTGCCGACCGCGGCTATCAGCCCGATGGCAGTCTGGTCCCGCGCACGCAGGCCGGGGCGCTGATAACCGATGAAGGTAAAGCGCTGGCGCAGACGCTGGAGATGGTGTGTGCCGGGCGGGTGACCGCCGTGGACGGAACACTGGCAAACGTTCAGGCCGATACGGTGTGTTTACACGGCGACGGCGAGCATGCGCTTCAGTTCGCGCGCCGCTTACGGGCGGCGTTCTCTGAAGAGGGCATTCTGGTCAGCGCAGAATAATCAGGAAAGGACAATAACATGCCAGAAGGTCCGGAGATCCGCCGCGCGGCGGATAGCCTGGAGGCGGCGATAAAGGGCAAACCGTTGACGAATGTGTGGTTTGCTTTTCCTCAGCTAAAACCGTTTGAATCACAGCTGGTGGGGCAGACGGTGACCCATATTGAAACGCGCGGCAAGGCCTTACTTACGCACTTTTCCCATAACCTGACGTTATATAGCCATAACCAGCTGTACGGCGTCTGGCGAGTGGTGGAGGCGGACGAGCAGCCGCAAACCACCCGCGTACTGCGCGTCAGGCTGCAAACGGCGGATAAAGCAATCCTGCTTTACAGCGCGTCGGATATCGAAATGTTAACGCCGGAGCAACTGCTCACTCACCCGTTTCTGCAGCGGGTTGGGCCGGACGTGCTGGACATGCGCCTGACGGCAAACGATGTTAAAGCCCGCTTGTTATCCCCCAAATTCCGCAACCGGCAATTCTCCGGGTTATTGCTCGATCAGGCGTTCCTGGCAGGGTTAGGTAACTATCTGCGGGTGGAAATTCTGTGGGAAGTGGGGCTGGCGGCGCAGCATAAAGCGTCTCAGCTGAATGATGAACAGCTGGAGGCGTTATCCCACGCGCTGCTGGATATTCCGCGGCTGTCGTACAACACGCGCGGCGTGGTGGATGAGAACACACATCACGGGGCGCTGTTCCGGTTCAAGGTGTTTCATCGGGCGGGGAAAAAGTGCGAAAGGTGTGGTGGCATTATTGAGAGAACCACGCTCTCTTCACGACCGTTTTACTGGTGTCCCGGGTGCCAGATGTAAAAGTAAAACGGTAACCCTTAGGTTACCGTTTTTAGTGTTTTCACCCTCTCCCACAGGGAGAGGGCCGGGGTGAGGGCATCAGGCCGCACCCAACGTCTTTTAGCGCTTAATATCAGACTTAAAATCACGCTGCTCGTAGCCGGTATACAGCTGACGAGGACGGGCGATTTTCATGCCTTCGCTGTGCATTTCGTTCCAGTGCGCAATCCAGCCTACGGTACGGGCCATGGCGAAGATCACGGTGAACATGGAAGACGGAATGCCCATCGCTTTCAGGATGATGCCAGAGTAGAAATCGACGTTCGGGTAGAGTTTCTTCTCGATGAAGTACGGGTCGTTCAGCGCGATGTGTTCCAGCTCCATCGCCACTTCCAGCAGGTCATCTTTGGTACCCAGCTCTTTCAGCACTTCATGGCAGGTCTCACGCATGACGGTCGCGCGTGGGTCGTAATTTTTGTAAACACGGTGACCGAAGCCCATCAGGCGGAAGGAGTCATTCTTGTCTTTCGCGCGACGCACGAACTCAGGAATGTGCTCAACGGTGCTGATCTCTTCCAGCATCTTCAGTGCCGCTTCGTTCGCGCCGCCGTGCGCCGGTCCCCACAGGGAGGCGATGCCCGCAGCGATACAGGCGAACGGGTTCGCGCCTGAAGAGCCTGCGGTACGGACGGTGGAGGTCGAAGCGTTTTGTTCGTGGTCAGCGTGCAGGATCAAAATACGGTCCATCGCGCGTTCCAGTACCGGGTTCACTTCGTACTCTTCGCACGGCGTGGAGAACATCATGCGCAGGAAGTTACCCGCGTAGGAGAGGTCGTTACGTGGATACACAAACGGTTGGCCGATGGAGTATTTGTAGCACATCGCCGCCATGGTAGGCATTTTGGACAGCAGGCGGAACGCCGCGATATCACGGTGACGCGGGTTATTCACGTCAAGGGAGTCGTGGTAGAACGCCGCCAGCGCACCGGTAATCCCGCACATCACCGCCATCGGGTGAGAGTCACGACGGAACGCATGGAACAGACGGGTAATCTGCTCATGGATCATGGTGTGACGGGTCACGGTGGTTTTGAATTCATCGTACTGCGCCTGCGTCGGTTTTTCGCCGTTCAGCAGGATGTAGCACACTTCCAGATAGTTGGATTCGGTGGCTAACTGATCGATGGGGAAGCCGCGATGGAGCAGGATACCTTCGTCACCGTCAATGTAGGTGATTTTGGATTCGCAAGATGCGGTAGAGGTAAATCCAGGGTCAAAGGTGAAAACTCCTTTGGAACCCAGCGTACGGATATCAATAACATCCTGACCGAGCGTGCCTTTTAGCACATCCAGTTCAATAGCAGTGTCACCACCCAGGGTGAGCTTTGCCTTTGTATCAGCCATTTACGGTCTCCTTAGCGCCTTATGCTTAAGACTGCGCTTTACCGGATTTGCTTTCAGCTGTTAATCACCGTTACCAGATTGTTATTTGGCTTACCGCTCAGCTCACGAGGACAAACCAGGGTACAGAGCTATGGCGCCTTGCAGGTAAACGAATGAAATATCAGTGAAACAACAGCAAATCAGCGTTTTTGCAGTCCGAATTATTCAAACCTGTATATCACTAATAACTGTCCTGATAACTTCGGTCAATACCATCACACTGTTACATAACTATTTGTCAGGTGAAAGTGAGACCTCATAACTTTTGCGCATTATATGCCTTTTCTGCTGACGTTTGTAACAATATTGTTTAACATTTGTCAAATCAGATGATTAAAAATTAAAAAGATGTTGTTATCGTGACCCTGATCACTGTTCCAGAGAAAACCCGACAAACTGTATGTAGGTTAATTGTAATGATTTTGTGAACGGCCTATACTGCCGCCAGGTCTCCGGAACACCCTGCAATCCCGAGCCACCCAGCGTTGTAACGTGTCGTTTTAGCATTTGGAAGCAATGTTTTGCATGACGCGCAGTTATAGAAAAGGAACGCTGCTTGACCCGCATCGCAGTCCGGAGGAAGGAAACAATAAGAACAGCATGTGGGCGTTATTCATGATAAGAAATGTGAAAAAACAAAGACCTGTCAATCTGGATCTCAAAACGATCCGGTTCCCTGTAACAGCAATAGCGTCCATTCTGCACCGTGTATCCGGTGTGATTACGTTTGTGGCGGTCGGTATTCTGCTGTGGTTGCTGGGCACCAGCCTCTCTTCTCCTGAAGGATTCCTCCAGGCCTCTGCCATCATGAACAGCTTCTTCGTGAAATTCATCATGTGGGGCATTCTGACCGCGCTGGCGTACCACGTTGTGGTGGGTGTTCGCCATATGCTGATGGACTTCGGCTACCTGGAAGAGACATTCGAAGCCGGGAAACGCTCCGCTAACATTTCATTTGTGATCACTGTCGTGCTTTCACTTCTCGCAGGAGTTCTCGTATGGTAAGCAACGCCTCCGCATTAGGACGCAACGGCGTACATGACTTCATCCTGGTCCGTGCTACCGCCATCGTTCTCACCCTTTACATCATCTATATGATCGGTTTCTTCGCGACCAGCGGCACGCTGACGTGGGAAATCTGGAGCGGGTTCTTCGGATCTGCCTTCACCAAAGTGTTCACCCTGCTGGCGCTGTTCTCCATCCTTATTCATGCCTGGATTGGCATGTGGCAGGTGTTGACCGATTACGTTAAACCACTGGCGATTCGCCTTCCTCTGCAGCTGGTTATTGTTGTTGCCCTGGTGGTTTACGTTATTTATGGATTCGTTGTGGTGTGGGGTGTGTAATGAAACTGCCAGTCAGAGAATTTGATGCTGTAGTGATTGGTGCGGGTGGCGCAGGTATGCGTGCCGCACTGCAAATTTCCCAGAGCGGCCAAACCTGTGCGCTGCTCTCTAAAGTGTTCCCAACCCGTTCGCACACCGTGTCTGCTCAGGGCGGTATCACCGTTGCGCTGGGTAATACCCATGAAGATAACTGGGAATGGCACATGTACGACACGGTAAAAGGTTCCGATTACATCGGTGACCAGGACGCCATCGAATATATGTGTAAAACCGGCCCGGAAGCGATTCTGGAGCTGGACCACATGGGTCTGCCGTTCTCCCGTCTGGAAAATGGCACCATCTATCAACGTCCGTTTGGCGGCCAGTCGAAAGATTTCGGCGGCGAGCAGGCGGCACGTACTGCGGCAGCGGCTGACCGTACCGGTCACGCACTGCCGCACACGCTCTATCAGCAAAACCTCAAAAACCACACCACTATCTTCTCCGAGTGGTATGCGCTGGATCTGGTGAAAAACGCCGATGGCGCAATCGTCGGTTGTACCGCACTGTGCATCGAAACCGGTGAAGTGGTTTACTTCAAAGCCCGCGCTACCGTGCTGGCGACCGGCGGCGCAGGCCGTATTTATCAGTCCACCACCAACGCCCACATTAACACCGGTGACGGTGTCGGTATGGCTATCCGCGCGGGCGTGCCGGTGCAGGATATGGAAATGTGGCAGTTCCACCCAACCGGTATCGCCGGTGCAGGTGTTCTGGTAACAGAAGGCTGCCGCGGTGAAGGCGGTTACCTGTTGAACAAGCACGGCGAGCGTTTCATGGAGCGTTATGCCCCGAATGCGAAAGACCTGGCGGGTCGTGACGTGGTGGCGCGTTCCATCATGATCGAAATCCGTGAAGGCCGCGGCTGTGACGGCCCATGGGGTCCACACGCGAAGCTGAAACTCGACCACCTGGGTAAAGAGGTTCTGGAATCCCGTCTGCCGGGTATCCTGGAGCTGTCCCGCACCTTCGCACACGTCGACCCGGTGAAAGAGCCGATTCCGGTTATCCCAACCTGCCACTACATGATGGGCGGTATTCCGACCAAAGTGACCGGTCAGGCGCTGACCGTGAACGAGCAGGGCGAAGACGTGGTTATTCCTGGCCTGTTCGCGGTAGGCGAAATTGCCTGCGTATCCGTACACGGCGCAAACCGTCTGGGCGGCAACTCCCTGCTGGACCTGGTGGTGTTTGGTCGTGCAGTGGGTCTGCATCTGCAGGAATCCATTGCCGAGCAGGGCGCACTGCGTGATGCAACCGATGACGAAATTGATGCCTCTCTTGCGCGCCTCAACCGCTGGAACGGTAACCGTAACGGCGAAGATCCGGTGGAAATCCGTAAAGCGCTGCAGGAATGCATGCAGCATAACTTCTCGGTATTCCGCGAAGGTGACGCGATGGCCAAAGGCCTTGAACAGCTGAAAGCGATCCGCGAGCGTCTGAAAAATGCCCGTCTGGACGATACCTCAAGCGAGTTCAACACCCAGCGCGTAGAGTGCCTGGAGCTGGATAACCTGATGGAAACCGCTTACGCCACTGCGGTGTCGGCAAACTTCCGTACCGAAAGCCGTGGCGCGCATAGCCGCTTCGACTTCCCGGATCGTGATGACGAAAACTGGCTGTGCCATTCCCTGTATCTGCCAGAGTCGGAATCCATGACGCGTCGTAGCGTCAACATGGAACCGAAACTGCGTCCGGCGTTCCCGCCGAAGATTCGTACTTACTAATGCGGAGACAGGATAATGAAACTCGAATTCTCAGTTTATCGTTATAACCCGGATGTAGACGACGCTCCGCGTATGCAGGATTACACCCTGGAAGCGGAAGAAGGTCGCGACATGATGCTGCTGGATGCCTTAATGCAGCTGAAAGAAAAAGATCCAACGCTGTCGTTCCGCCGCTCCTGCCGTGAAGGGGTCTGTGGCTCTGACGGCGTGAACATGAACGGCAAAAATGGTCTGGCCTGCATCACGCCAATTTCAGCGTTGCAGCGTCCTGGTCAGAAAATTGTTATCCGTCCTCTGCCAGGCCTGCCGGTCGTGCGTGATTTGGTGGTAGACATGGGGCAATTCTATGCACAATATGAGAAGATTAAGCCTTACTTATTGAATAATGGGCAAAATCCACCCGCTCGTGAGCACCTGCAGTCTCCTGAGCAGCGTGAAAAACTCGATGGGTTGTACGAGTGTATTCTCTGCGCATGTTGTTCTACGTCCTGCCCGTCGTTCTGGTGGAACCCGGACAAGTTTATCGGCCCGGCCGGTCTGCTGGCTGCCTATCGCTTCCTGATCGATAGCCGCGACACCGAAACCGATAACCGTCTGGAAGGACTGAGTGACGCTTTCAGCGTATTCCGCTGCCATAGCATCATGAACTGCGTCAGTGTGTGTCCTAAGGGGCTGAACCCGACGCGCGCCATCGGCCATATTAAGTCGATGCTGCTGCAGCGCAGTGCGTAAGTAGTGAGAGGGGAGCGCTGTTCCCCTCACCCTAACCCTCTCCCAAAGGGAGAGGGGATAGATTGCAGAAACCTTTAAAAACTGCCCTGAAGTTTAGACAGTTTCTAAAGGTTCCTTCGCGGGCCAAATGAAAAGAGCTCGCAGGTGAACCCCGGCACGTACACGTGGTGTGCGTGGTAGTTTCTACGGCGAAAGTAAGCATAAAAATGCTTAAGGGATCACGATGCAGAACGGCGCAATGAAAGCCTGGCTGGACTCTTCTTTCCTTTCTGGTGCGAACCAGAGCTGGATTGAACAGCTCTATGAAGACTTCTTAACCGATCCTGACTCAGTGGACGCAAACTGGCGTTCCATGTTCCAGGAGTTGCCTGGCACGGGAGTCAAACCGGATCAATTCCACTCCAAAACACGTGATTATTTCCGCCGTCTGGCGAAGGATGCCTCACGTTACTCTTCTGCGATTTCCGACCCTGACACCAATGCGAAGCAGGTTAAAGTCCTGCAGCTCATCAACGCTTATCGCTTCCGCGGTCACCAGCATGCGAATCTCGATCCGCTGGGACTGTGGCAGCAGGAACGTGTGGCCGATCTCGATCCGGCGTATCACGATCTGACCGAGGCCGATTTCCAGGAAAGCTTTAACGTAGGTTCCTTTGCCATCGGCAAAGACACGATGAAGCTGGGCGAACTGATTAACGCGCTCAAGCAAACCTACTGCGGCTCCATCGGCGCGGAATACATGCACATCACCTCTACAGAAGAGAAACGCTGGATCCAGCAGCGTATCGAATCCGTGGCGGGCCACGCGACATTCTCCGCTGACGAGAAAAAACGTTTCCTCAGCGAACTGACTGCAGCAGAAGGCCTTGAGCGCTATCTGGGCGCGAAATTCCCGGGTGCAAAACGCTTCTCGCTGGAAGGTGGTGACGCGTTAGTGCCACTGCTGAAAGAGCTGATTCGCCACGCGGGCAACAGCGGTACCCGTGAAGTGGTACTGGGCATGGCGCACCGCGGTCGTCTGAACGTGCTGGTCAACGTGCTGGGTAAAAAGCCGCAGGACCTGTTCGACGAATTCGCGGGCAAACACAAAGAACACCTCGGCACCGGCGACGTGAAGTACCACATGGGCTTCTCGTCTGATATCGAAACCGAAGGCGGTCTGGTACACCTGGCGCTGGCGTTTAACCCGTCGCACCTTGAGATCGTTAGCCCGGTGGTGATCGGTTCCGTGCGTGCGCGTCCGGATCGTCTGGACGAGCCGAGCAGCAACAAAGTTCTGCCAATCACCATTCACGGTGATGCGGCGATTACCGGTCAGGGCGTGGTTCAGGAAACCCTGAACATGTCGAAAGCGCGTGGTTACGAAGTGGGCGGTACCGTTCGCATCGTGATCAACAACCAGGTGGGCTTCACAACCTCTAACCCGCTGGACGCGCGTTCTACCCCATACTGCACCGACATCGGTAAGATGGTGCAGGCGCCAATCTTCCACGTGAATGCGGATGACCCGGAAGCGGTCGCTTTCGTCACCCGTCTGGCGCTCGACTTCCGTAACACCTTTAAACGCGACGTGCTGATCGACCTGTTCTGCTACCGCCGTCACGGCCACAACGAAGCTGACGAGCCAAGTGCAACCCAGCCGTTGATGTACCAGAAAATCAAAAAACACCCGACCCCGCGCAAAATCTATGCTGACAAGCTGGAAGCGGACAAAGTGGCGACGCTGGAAGATGCGACCGAGCTGGTCAATCTTTACCGCGACGCGCTGGATGCGGGTGAATGCGTAGTGAAAGAGCTGCGCCCAATGAACATGCACTCCTTTACCTGGTCGCCGTACCTCAACCACGAGTGGGATGAGAGCTACCCGAACAAGGTCGAGATGAAGCGCCTGCAGGAGCTGGCTAAACGCATCAGCACCGTACCGGACGCTATCGAAATGCAGTCTCGCGTAGCGAAAATCTACGGTGACCGTCAGGCCATGGCGGCAGGCGAGAAGCTGTTCGACTGGGGCGGTGCAGAAACCCTGGCCTATGCGACCCTGGTTGACGAAGGTATTCCTGTTCGTCTGTCCGGTGAAGATGCGGGCCGTGGTACCTTCTTCCACCGTCACGCGGTGGTTCACAACCAGTCCAACGGTTCAACCTACACCCCGCTGCAGCACGTGCACAACGGTCAGGGCCAGTTCAAGGTCTGGGACTCCGTGCTGTCTGAAGAAGCGGTACTGGCCTTCGAATACGGCTACGCCACCGCAGAACCCCGCACCCTGACCATCTGGGAAGCGCAGTTCGGTGACTTTGCCAACGGTGCGCAGGTGGTTATCGACCAGTTCATCTCCTCCGGCGAGCAGAAGTGGGGCCGCATGTGTGGTCTGGTGATGCTGCTGCCGCACGGTTATGAAGGACAGGGTCCGGAGCACTCTTCCGCGCGTCTGGAACGTTATCTGCAGCTCTGTGCCGAGCAGAACATGCAGGTTTGCGTGCCGTCTACCCCGGCTCAGGTGTACCACATGCTGCGTCGTCAGGCGCTGCGCGGTATGCGCCGTCCGCTGGTGGTGATGTCACCAAAATCTCTGCTGCGTCATCCGCTGGCTGTTTCAAGCCTGGATGAACTGGCCAACGGCACCTTCCTGCCAGCCATCGGCGAGATTGACGAACTGGATCCGAAGGGCGTGAAGCGTGTCGTGATGTGTTCTGGTAAGGTTTATTACGACCTGCTGGAACAGCGCCGCAAGAACGATCAGAAAGATGTCGCCATCGTGCGTATCGAGCAGCTTTATCCGTTCCCGCATCAGGCGATGCAGGACGTGCTGAAACAGTACGCTCACGTACATGATTTTGTCTGGTGCCAGGAAGAGCCGCTTAACCAGGGCGCATGGTACTGCAGCCAGCATCATTTCCGTGAAGTGATTCCATTTGGGTCTGCTCTGCGTTATGCAGGTCGCCCGGCCTCCGCCTCTCCGGCGGTAGGGTATATGTCCGTTCACCAGAAGCAGCAACAAGATCTGGTCAATGACGCGCTGAACGTCGATTAATTAAAGGATACATAATGAGTAGCGTAGATATTCTTGTTCCCGACCTGCCTGAATCCGTAGCAGATGCGACCGTCGCCACCTGGCACAAAAAACCGGGCGATGCCGTTAAGCGCGATGAAGTGCTGGTAGAAATCGAAACTGACAAAGTGGTACTGGAAGTACCGGCTTCGGCGGATGGCGTTCTGGACGCGGTGCTGGAAGATGAAGGTACCACCGTCACCTCTCGTCAGATCCTGGGTCGCCTGCGTGAAGGCAACAGCGCGGGCAAAGAGTCCAGCGCCAAGTCTGATGAGAAAGCCTCTACCCCAGCGCAGCGCCAGCAGGCGTCTCTGGAAGAGCAAACCAACGACGCACTGAGCCCGGCGATCCGTCGTCTGCTGGCTGAGCACAACCTGGACGCGGCAGCCATTAAAGGCACCGGTGTGGGTGGACGTCTGACGCGCGAAGATATCGAAAAGCACCTGGCGAAAGCGCCTGCGAAAGCAGAAGCCAAAGCCCCTGCGGCAGCACCGGCAGCGCAGCCTGCTCTGGGCGCACGCAGCGAAAAACGCGTGCCGATGACTCGCCTGCGTAAGCGTGTGGCCGAGCGTCTGCTGGAAGCAAAAAACTCCACCGCGATGCTGACTACCTTCAACGAAGTAAACATGAAGCCAATCATGGACCTGCGTAAGCAGTACGGCGACGCGTTTGAAAAACGTCACGGTATCCGTCTGGGCTTTATGTCCTTCTACGTGAAGGCGGTGGTTGAAGCGCTGAAACGCTACCCGGAAGTGAACGCCTCTATCGACGGCGATGACGTGGTTTACCACAACTACTTCGACGTCAGCATGGCGGTTTCTACCCCGCGTGGCTTGGTGACCCCGGTTCTGCGTGACGTAGATACCCTGGGCATGGCTGATATCGAGAAAAACATCAAAGAGCTGGCTGTGAACGGCCGCGACGGCAAGCTGACCGTAGACGATCTGACCGGCGGTAACTTCACCATTACCAACGGCGGCGTATTTGGCTCGCTGATGTCTACCCCGATCATTAACCCGCCGCAGAGCGCGATCCTGGGTACGCATGCCATTAAAGATCGCCCTATGGCGGTAGACGGTAAAGTTGAGATTCTGCCGATGATGTACCTGGCACTGTCTTACGACCACCGCCTGATCGACGGCCGCGAGTCCGTGGGCTTCCTGGTAGCGATTAAAGAGCTGCTGGAAGATCCAACGCGTCTGCTGCTGGACGTCTAGTAACGTTTTAGCGTCACCTGCCCTGTAGGCCGGATAAGCGTAGCGCCATCCGGCACACACACCGCGCCGGTCTACAGGTTTGAAGATAACGATTACCCTGAAGGATGGATAGAACACATGAACTTACATGAATATCAGGCCAAACAGCTGTTTGCCCGGTATGGCTTACCGGCTCCGGTGGGTTATGCCTGTACTACCCCGCGTGAAGCAGAAGAAGCCGCATCTAAAATCGGTGCCGGCCCGTGGGTAGTTAAGTGTCAGGTTCACGCTGGTGGCCGTGGTAAAGCGGGCGGTGTGAAGGTTGTTAAGAGCAAAGAAGAAATTCGTGCGTTTGCTGAACATTGGCTCGGCAAACGTCTGGTGACGTACCAGACAGATGCAAACGGCCAGCCGGTTAACCAGATCCTGGTTGAAGCGGCGACCGACATCGCGAAAGAGCTGTACCTGGGCGCGGTTGTTGACCGTAGCTCCCGTCGCGTAGTGTTCATGGCGTCTACCGAAGGCGGCGTGGAAATCGAAAAAGTGGCGGAAGAAACCCCGCACCTGATCCACAAAGTGGCTATCGATCCGCTGGCGGGCCCAATGCCTTACCAGGGTCGCGAGCTGGCGTTCAAACTGGGCCTGGAAGGCAAGCTGGTTCAGCAGTTCACCAAGATCTTCATGGGTCTGGCGAACATCTTCCTGGAGCGCGATCTGGCGCTGATCGAGATCAACCCGCTGGTGATAACCACCCAGGGCGACCTGATCTGCCTCGACGGCAAGCTGGGCGCTGACGGCAACGCGCTGTTCCGCCAGTCCGATCTGCGTGAAATGCGCGACCAGTCTCAGGAAGACCCGCGTGAAGCACAGGCTGCACAGTGGGAGCTGAACTACGTCGCGCTGGATGGCAACATCGGCTGCATGGTTAACGGTGCGGGCCTGGCAATGGGCACCATGGACATCGTTAAGCTGCACGGCGGTGAGCCAGCAAACTTCCTCGACGTAGGCGGTGGCGCAACCAAAGAGCGCGTAACCGAAGCGTTCAAAATCATCCTCTCTGACGATAACGTGAAGGCGGTTCTGGTTAACATCTTCGGCGGCATCGTGCGTTGCGACCTGATTGCCGACGGCATCATCGGTGCGGTAGAAGAAGTGGGTGTTAACGTACCGGTTGTTGTGCGTCTGGAAGGTAACAACGCTGAACTCGGCGCGAAAAAACTGGCTGACAGCGGCCTGAATATTATTGCAGCGAAAAGTCTGACGGATGCAGCTCAGCAGGTTGTTGCCGCAGTGGAGGGGCAATAATGTCAGTTTTAATTAATAAAGATACCAAGGTTATCTGCCAGGGCTTCACCGGTAGCCAGGGGACATTCCACTCCGAACAGGCGATTGCCTACGGTACGCAGATGGTTGGCGGCGTAACGCCAGGCAAAGGCGGCACCACGCACCTGGGCCTGCCGGTGTTCAACACCGTGCGTGAAGCGGTAGAAGCGACGGGCGCAACCGCGACCGTGATCTACGTTCCAGCGCCGTTCTGCAAAGACTCCATTCTGGAAGCGATCGACGCAGGCATCAAACTGATCATCACCATCACCGAAGGTATCCCGACGCTGGATATGCTGACCGTGAAGGTGAAGCTGGATGAAGCGGGCGTGCGCATGATCGGCCCGAACTGCCCAGGCGTGACCACCCCGGGCGAATGCAAAATCGGCATCATGCCGGGTCACATTCATAAGCCGGGCAAAGTGGGCATCGTTTCCCGTTCCGGTACGCTGACCTATGAAGCGGTTAAGCAGACTACCGATTACGGCTTCGGCCAGTCCACCTGTGTGGGCATCGGCGGTGACCCAATCCCGGGTTCTAACTTCATCGACATCCTGAAGCTGTTCCAGGAAGATCCGCAGACCGAAGCGATCGTGATGATCGGTGAGATCGGCGGTAGCGCTGAAGAAGAAGCGGCTGCGTACATCAAAGAGCACGTGACCAAGCCTGTTGTGGGTTACATCGCGGGTGTGACCGCTCCGAAAGGCAAGCGTATGGGTCACGCAGGCGCAATCATCGCCGGTGGTAAAGGTACGGCTGATGAGAAATTCGCAGCGCTGGAAGCCGCAGGCGTGAAGACCGTTCGCAGCCTGGCGGATATCGGCGAAGCACTGAAATCCATCATTAAGTAAATCCTCTCTGCGCCCTGAATGGGGCGCGTTGAAATAAAAAAATGTCCGTTTCGACATGGTTGGCCGCTGTAAAGCGGCCTTTTTTATTGCCTGCGTTTGGCGACAAGCGTGAACTTGTAATCGTCGGTATTGAACACGTTGCGGCTGTATTCAAATACCCGTCCGTCCTTCAGAAACCCGCGCGAGACTTTTTCCAGGATCGGTTTCGCCGGATCGAGCGACAGCGCGGCAATCGCCTCTTCTGACGGCATGATCGGCACCAGTTCCTGCTCGCTGCGATCGATAACCAGCTTTTTGAGCTGCTCAACGTAGTGGTATTTCGAATTCTCCATCACTTCCCAGGTGAGGTCGGGAAACATCGCCAGCGGCATCCATGTTTCTTCCAGATTCACCGGTTTTTGTTTGATAAAGCGGACGCGTTTGACGTGCCAGACTTTATCGTCCGGGTTGATCGCCAGCCTTGCTGCGAGCCTCTCATCGGCTTTCACCACTTCGAAGACGCTGACGTCGCTGTGCGTATCGACGTTTCGGTCCGCCAGCTTTTCGTAAAAGCCGGTGAGCTGGTAAATGTCGTAGTTAACGCGTTCTTCTTTTACGTAGGTGCCGCTGCCCTGAATGCTCTCGACGATCTGCTCTTCCGTAAGCAGTTTCAGCGCCTGTCTCACCGTTACACGGCTCACGTTGAACGCCTCCTGAAGGCTGGATTCCGTCGGTAACGCATCGCCAGGTTTTAACTCACCCGTATTGATTTTCTCGCGAAGCGCATCGGCTATCTGCCGGTACATCGGTTTGTTACCCATAGAATCTGCCTTTCTAATACCTTTTCACGGAATTATGCCTTCAGCGTAAAATTTGTAAATAATACAATTTAAATACAAATTTGCATTGTTAGTGAAAGTGATCACATAAATGTATTGCATTGCCTGCCACAATTGCCGCCAGACAATAACAAGTTACGTGTGAGGATCTTATGAACCTGACGACTCTGACCCACTCCAGCGCTGTCTGCGTGCAGGCGCACTATGCCAGCCGTGATGAGGCAATTCGCCAGCTTACGATGCGGCTAGTGGCGCTGGGCAAAATTACCGATGGCGATGCGTTTCTGGCGGAGGTTTACCGTCGTGAATCACAGGGACCGACCGCACTGGGGGAAGGGCTGGCTGTTCCGCATGGTAAATCGAGCGCGGTGAACGAAGCGGCTTTTGCGGTTGCTACGCTGAGCGAACCGCTGGAGTGGGAGGGGGTGGACGGCCCTGAAAACGTTGAGCTGATCGTCCTGCTTGCCATCCCGCCTGCTGAAGCCGGATCCACGCATATCCAGGTACTGACGGCGCTGACGTCTCGCCTGGCAGATGATGCACTCCGGGAACGCGTTATGGCTGCAGCGACGGCGGAGGATCTGCTTGATGCGCTGAACGGTGGCTCGCAGGAAGACGAGGTTGCCACATTGTTGAATGCACCCACCGTCATCTGTGTCACCGCCTGTCCGGCCGGAATTGCCCATACCTATATGGCAGCCGAATACCTGGAAAAAGCGGGACGTAAGCTGGGCGTCAACGTTGTGGTCGAAAAGCAGGGGGCGAATGGCATTGAGGGGCGCATCACCGCGCAGCAGTTGCAGGAGGCCAAAGCGTGTATCTTTGCCGCAGAAGTGGCGATCAAAGAGAGTGAGCGTTTTCAGGGGATCCCCGCCATTTCCGTGCCCGTCGCGGAACCCCTGCGCCATGCTGAAGCGCTCATTGAGCGCGCGCTGGCATTACCGTCTTCGTCTGAAGCACTTCCCGGACAGGCAGAAAAAAAGAGCGTTAAGACGGAGCTCAAGCAGGCGCTCCTTAGCGGTATCCCCTTTGCGGTGCCGCTGATCGTCGCCGGCGGGACGGTGCTCGCCGTGTCGGTACTGCTGGCGCAAATCCTTGGCCTGCAGCACCTGTTCGACCAGGAAAACTCATGGCTGTGGATGTACCGCAAGCTTGGCGGCGGCATGCTCGGCATTTTGATGGTCCCTCTTCTGGCAGCCTATACCGCTTACTCGCTGGCGGATAAACCCGCGCTGACGCCGGGCTTTGCGGCCGGTCTTGCGGCCAATATGATCGGCTCCGGTTTTCTGGGGGCTATCATCGGCGGGCTGATTGCGGGTTACCTGATGCGCTGGGTGAAAAATCACATTCGCCTGAGTAGCCGCTTCAACGGTTTTTTAACCTTTTATCTCTATCCGGTTATTGGCGTACTGGGGGCGGGCAGCCTGATGCTGTTTGTGATCGGTGAGCCGGTGGCCTGGCTTAATACTACGCTCACCGCCTGGCTTAACGGTTTGTCCGGCGCGAATGCGCTGCTCCTGGGGGCGATCCTCGGGTTTATGTGCTCATTCGATTTGGGTGGCCCGGTCAACAAAGCCTCTTACGCGTTCTGCCTGGGCGCGATGGCTAACGGGGTATACGGTCCCTATGCCATCTTTGCCTCCGTCAAAATGGTGTCGGCCTTCACCGTCACGGCGTCAACGTTGCTGGCACCGAAACTGTTTAAACCGTTTGAAATTGAAACCGGTAAATCCACCTGGCTGCTTGGACTCGCGGGCATCACCGAAGGGGCGATTCCGATGGCGATTGAGGATCCGCTTCGCGTCATTGGTTCATTTGTGCTCGGCTCCATGGTAACAGGCGCGATTGTCGGCGCGATGGGGATCGGGTTGTCCACGCCGGGGGCTGGTATTTTCTCTCTCTTTTTACTTCACGATGCCGGATTGAGCGGTGTGGTTGCGGCGGCGGGCTGGTTTGGCGCGGCGCTGGTGGGTACCGCAATCTCCACCTTTATTCTGCTGCTCTGGCGACGCCAGGCGGTGAAAAAGGGCAACTACGTCACTGAAGACGCCATACCGTAACAACGCACAAACAGGAAACGAAGATGAAAGCTGTATCTCGCGTTCATATCACGCCGCATATGCACTGGGACCGTGAGTGGTACTTCACCACCGAAGAGTCGCGTATTCTTCTGGTCAATAATATGGAAGAGATCCTGACCCGTCTGGAGCAGGATGACGAGTATAAATATTATGTCCTCGATGGACAGACGGCGGTGCTGGAGGATTATTTTGCCGTCGTGCCTGAAAACCGCTCGCGGGTGAAAGCGCTTGTGGAGCGCGGAAAGCTGATTATCGGCCCCTGGTATACCCAGACCGATACCACAATTGTCAGCGGTGAGTCGATTGTCCGCAATCTTATGTACGGCATGCGCGACTGTATGGCGTTCGGCGAGCCGATGAGGATCGGCTATCTACCGGATTCGTTTGGTATGTCCGGCCAGCTACCGCATATTTATAACGGGTTTGGCATTACCCGCACGATGTTCTGGCGCGGCTGCTCGGAACGACACGGGACCGACAAAACCGAGTTTCTCTGGCAGAGCCAGGACGGCAGTGAAGTGACGGCGCAGGTACTGCCGCTGGGCTACGCGATTGGTAAGTACTTACCGGAGGACGAAGCAGGGCTGAGAAAACGGCTCGACAGCTATTTCGAGGTACTGGAACACGCCTCTGTTACCAAAGAGATTTTACTGCCCAACGGTCACGACCAGATGCCGCTGCAGCAGAATATTTTCGCGGTGATGGATAAGCTTCGTGAAATCTATCCCCAGCGTCAGTTCATGATGAGTCGGTTTGAAGAGGTGTTTGATTATATCGACGCGCACCGCGACGAACTGGCGACGCTGAAAGGAGAGTTTATCGACGGGAAATACATGCGCGTGCACCGCACTATCGGCTCCACGCGCATGGACATTAAAATCGCCCATGCGCGTATCGAGAACAAAATCGTCAATATCCTCGAGCCGCTGGCGGCGCTTGCCTGGACGCTGGGCTTCGACTACCACCACGGCCTGCTGGAGAAGATGTGGAAAGAGATCCTCAAAAACCATGCTCACGACAGCATCGGCTGCTGCTGCAGCGATAAGGTGCACCGCGAGATTGTCTCCCGCTTTGAGCTGGCTGAGGACATGGCGGACAACCTGGTGCGCTTCTATATGCGCAAGATTGTCGACAACATGCCGCAAAGCGATGCCGATAAGCTGGTGATGTTCAACCTGATGCCCTGGCCGCGTGAAGAGGTGATGAACACCACGATTCGGCTGCGGGCCAGCCAGTTCAGACTGCGGGATGAAAAAGGCAACGAGATCCCCTATTTCATTCGCAGCGCGCGCGAACTCGACCCTGGCCTCATTGACCGGCAGATTGTCCATTACGGCAATTACGAACCCTTTATGGAGTTTGATATTCAGCTCAGTCAGATACTGCCATCGATGGGCTACCGTACGCTGTATATCGAGCCGGACGTGGCCGGGAAGGTGCTCCCGGCGGTGAAAAATGCCGAATCCTTGCTTGAAAATGCCTTCTGGCAGATTGATTTAAATGGCGACGGCACGCTGCGCCTGCGCGATAAAGAAAGCGGGCTTATTTATGACCGCGTACTGGAAATCGAAGAGAGTTCGGACGATGGCGATGAGTACGACTACTCGCCTTCCCGGGAAGAGTGGAGGCTCACGTCAGCGCAGGGCGAGCATGAGGTTAAGGTCCCGCACGAAGGCTGGCAGAGCAGGGCGGCTATCCGCCATCGGATCGCCGTTCCGGCAAATCTGGCTGAACGCGCGGCGCGCCAGCGAAACGGCTCACTCAATGTAGAGTTTGACGTCACGCTTAGCCATAACAGCAGGCGTATCGATGTGGCCGTGCGTCTGGAAAACCAGGCTAACGACCACCGCGTTCGCGTACTGATCCCAACGCCGTTTATGACAGAGGACGTGTTAGCGGATACGCAGTTTGGCTCGCTCATTCGGCCGGTGCGGGACGCGGCGATGGCGACCTGGCATGAGGAGGGCTGGAAAGAAGCGCCGGTTCCCGTCTGGAATTTACTCAACTATGCCGTCCTGCAGGAAAAGCGCAACGGGCTGGCGCTCTTCACCGAGGGACTGCGCGAGTTTGAAGTGGTGGGCGATGACAAAAAAGCATTCGCCTTAACCTTGTTGCGCGGCGTGGGGCTGCTCGGGAAAGAAGATTTGCTGTTGCGTCCAGGCAGACCTTCAGGGATCAAAATGCCTGTTCCTGACTCTCAGGTACGCGGGCCGTTAACCTGTCGCTTTAGCCTCTTCAGCTTTAGCGGTACGCCAGAAAACGCGGGCGTCGCACAGCAGGCTAAATCGTGGTTAACACCGGTGCAGTGCTATAACAAAATTCCCTGGGATGCGATGAAACTGAATCGCGCGTCGTTTATCACGCCAGAAAGTTACAGTCTGTTAGCGCTTTCGCCAACGGGATGCGTGCTTAGTACGCTCAAAAAGGCTGAAGATCGTGATGAGCTCATTCTCCGCCTGTTCAACCCTTCGGCGTCCAGCGCATGTGACACGACGTTATCCATGAATCCAACGGTGAAACGGTGGCGCGAAACGGACATGAACGAACGGATAATGAATCAGTGTGGAGAAGAGGGTATTGTCGGAGGATTCAGGCCGGGGCAGTCGCGAACCTTTAGTATTCTATTCGCCTGAACCAGCGATACAAAAAGGCTGCAGAGAAGGCGGCCTTTTTTCATTAAATAGTCACACAGCGGTGTTAACTTATGGGGTGTCAAAAGTAAATTAAATGTTATTTCGGAGGGTTGCATAAATGCAATGGAAAAATAACCTGGCCCGACTACGCTTTATTGTTTGTCCCCGTTGAAATGTTGCTTACTTTCGCGTTAATTAAAATCACTTCTGTTTATATTTTTTCCCGTCTTCGATAACCAATCTCATCTTTGCATGCACATATCATTAACATGGTTTTTACCATTCTCACCATGATTAAACATGGTTAACATCAACGGTTGTTTTTGATTTAAATCAAAGTTTAATCCTTGGAAAAACCCATCAAAAGGCGCTAAATTGTCCCGGATCAAAATGGCCGAAAAGTGGTAATTTTGCTATAAATTGATCGTCGTCGAAAAACGTAAATGTGATTCAATAAAAACCTGTTTATTGTAAGGGTTTTGCAGCGTATTATATTTGCGGGATCAATTTGAGTTTTTTATTAACCTATTTGTAACCTGACGTCATCGTTTTTATCCTTCTCCAGGGTAATAACGACGACAAGGATGCGAATAATTTGTATTGGGGCATGCGTGTGGATCTCTCTCTGACGGGGTTCACTCTCGGAGTCTTCATGCGATGAGCAAGGAGTCATAATGTTAGACGTAGTCGAACTGTCGCGCTTACAGTTTGCCTTGACCGCGATGTACCACTTCCTGTTTGTGCCACTGACGCTCGGTATGGCGTTCCTGCTGGCCATCATGGAAACGGTTTACGTCCTCTCCGGCAAACAGATTTATAAAGATATGACCAAGTTCTGGGGCAAGTTGTTTGGTATCAACTTTGCACTGGGCGTGGCAACCGGTCTGACCATGGAGTTCCAGTTCGGGACTAACTGGTCTTACTATTCCCACTATGTAGGGGATATCTTCGGTGCGCCGCTGGCCATTGAAGGTCTGATGGCCTTCTTCCTCGAATCCACCTTTGTAGGTCTGTTCTTCTTCGGTTGGGACCGTCTGGGTAAAGTCCAGCATATGGCGGTAACCTGGCTGGTGGCATTCGGCTCTAACCTGTCCGCGCTGTGGATCCTGGTGGCAAACGGCTGGATGCAGAACCCAATCGCATCCGATTTCAACTTCGAAACCATGCGCATGGAGATGGTCAGCTTTGCTGAGCTGGTCCTGAACCCGGTTGCTCAGGTTAAATTCGTTCACACCGTGGCTTCTGGCTATGTGTGCGGTGCGATGTTCGTACTGGGCATCAGCTCTTACTACATGCTGCGCGGTCGCGACTTCGCTTTCGCAAAACGCTCCTTTGCTATTGCAGCAAGCTTCGGTATGGCGGCAATTCTCTCTGTTATTGTTCTGGGTGATGAATCCGGTTACGAAATGGGCGACGTGCAGAAAACCAAGCTGGCCGCTATTGAAGCAGAATGGGAAACCCAACCGGCTCCGGCGGCATTTACCCTGTTCGGTATTCCCGATCAGGAAGCGCAGGAAAACCGCTTCGCCATTCAGATTCCTTATGCGTTGGGCATCATCGCCACTCGCTCCGTCGACCAACAGGTGACTGGCCTGAAAGATCTGATGGTGCAGCACGAAGAGCGTATCCGTAACGGGATGAAAGCCTACTCGCTGCTGGAACAGCTGCGCGCCGGTTCAACCGATCAGGCCGTTCGCGATCAGTTTAACGACGTGAAGAAAGACCTGGGTTACGGCCTGCTGCTGAAACGCTATACCCCGAACGTCTCCGACGCAACGGAAGCGCAAATCCAGATGGCAACCAAAGACTCGATTCCACGCGTTGCACCGTTGTACTTCGCGTTCCGTATCATGGTGGGCTGCGGCATCATCATGCTGCTGATTATCGCGGCATCCTTCTGGTCCGTGATTCGCAACCGTATCGGTGAGAAAAAATGGCTGCTGCGCACCGCGCTGTACGGTATTCCTCTGCCATGGATTGCCATCGAATCCGGTTGGTTTGTTGCGGAGTATGGCCGTCAGCCATGGGCAATCGGTGAGGTGCTGCCAACGGCAGTCGCGAACTCGTCCCTGACTGCGGGTGACCTGATCTTCTCCATGCTGCTGATTTGCGGTCTGTACACCCTGTTCCTGGTGGCTGAACTGTTCCTGATGTTCAAGTTCGCGCGCCTTGGCCCAAGCAGCCTGAAAACCGGTCGCTATCACTACGAGCAGTCTACCGCGACTACTCAGCCGGCACGCTAAGACAGGAGTCATCAAATGATCGATTATGAAGTATTGCGTTTTATCTGGTGGCTGTTGATTGGCGTTCTGCTGATCGGTTTTGCGGTCACTGATGGTTTCGACATGGGTGTAGGGATGCTTACCCGTTTCCTCGGTCGTAATGACACCGAGCGTCGAATCATGATCAACTCCATCGCCCCTCACTGGGACGGTAACCAGGTGTGGCTGATCACCGCGGGTGGCGCGCTGTTCGCTGCCTGGCCGATGGTCTACGCGGCTGCGTTCTCCGGCTTCTACGTGGCGATGATTCTGGTGCTGGCGTCTTTATTCTTCCGTCCGGTAGGCTTCGATTACCGTTCCAAGATTGAAGATACCCGCTGGCGTAACATGTGGGACTGGGGCATCTTCATCGGTAGCTTTGTTCCGCCGCTGGTGATTGGCGTGGCATTCGGTAACCTGCTGCAGGGCGTACCGTTCCACATCGATGAATATATGCGTCTTTACTACACCGGTAACTTCTTCCAGCTGCTGAATCCGTTTGGTCTGCTGGCAGGTGTTGTTAGCGTGGCGATGATCATTACTCAGGGCGCGACCTATCTGCAGATGCGTACCGTGGGTGAACTGCACCTGCGTTCCCGTGCAACGGCTCAGGTTGCGGCGCTGGTCACTCTGGTTTGCTTCGCTCTGGCCGGTGTGTGGGTGGTGTACGGTATCGATGGTTACGTGGTGACGTCTGCGATCAACCATGTTGCGCCGTCTAACCCGCTGACGAAAGAAGTTGCGCGTCAGGCGGGTGCCTGGATGGTGAACTTCAACAATACCCCTGCTCTGTGGGCTATCCCGGCGCTGGGCGTACTGTTGCCACTGTTGACCGTGCTGACCTCTCGTCTGGAAAAAGGCGCTCTGGCGTTCGTGTTCTCTTCACTGACACTGGCGTGCATCATCCTGACGGCAGGTATTGCGATGTTCCCGTTCGTCATGCCATCCAGCACTATGATGAATGCTAGCCTGACCATGTGGGATGCAACCTCCAGCCAGCTGACGCTGAACCTGATGACCTATGTTGCCTGCGTGTTCGTACCGATTATTCTGCTCTACACCGCCTGGTGTTACTGGAAAATGTTCGGTCGTATCACCAAAGAACATATCGAAAGCAATACCCACTCTATGTACTAAGTAAGGAGCTGAATATGTGGTATTTCGCATGGATTTTAGGGACGCTTCTTGCCTGCGCATTTGGTGTCATCACTGCCCTGGCGCTTGAGCACGTCGAAGCGACCAAAGCGGGTGAAGAAAAACACTAATGAATATTATCGCAACGTTATATGCGGTAATGGACAAGCGCCCGTTACGGGCGCTTTCTTTAGTGATGGCATTACTGCTGGCGGGCTGCATCTTCTGGGACCCGTCGCGCTTTGCGGCAAAGACCAGCGAACTTGAGATCTGGCACGGCTTCCTCATCATGTGGGCGGTGTGCGCAGGGGTCATTCACGGCGTGGGCTTTCGTCCGAAAGCCGTTCACTGGCAGGGAATTTTCTGCCCGCTGATTGCCGATTTGGTTCTCCTTGCTGGTCTGATTTTCTTCTTCTTCTGAATAAGAAATGTCCTATAACGATATGGGCTTACCCGAGCCCATAAAAATTTACTCTCCGTTTACTTTCTCCCATTCCAAACCATCATTCCCGCGCGTATAGTAGCGAAGTTTAAAAGCTCTAACTTTTGTTGCATTACTGGGATGTAAAGTGAATACAACGCTGTTTCGATGGCCGGTTCGTGTCTACTACGAAGATACCGATGCCGGTGGTGTGGTCTACCACGCCAGCTACGTTGCTTTTTATGAACGGGCACGCACAGAGATGCTGCGCCATCATCACTTTAGTCAGCAGGTGCTGTTGGCTGAGCGAGTTGCCTTCGTGGTACGCAAGATGACGCTTGAGTATTTTGCGCCTGCCAGACTTGACGATATGCTCGAAGTCCAAACTGAAATTACATCAATGCGCGGAACCTCACTGGTTTTCACGCAGCGGATAGTCAATGCAGAGAACACCGTACTGAACTCAGCTGAAGTACTGATTGTTTGTGTTGATCCAACCATAATGAAGCCTCGTGCGCTTCCTAAGTCTATTGTCGCGGAGTTTAAGCAGTGACTGACATGAATATCCTTGATTTGTTCCTGAAGGCTAGCCTTCTGGTTAAACTTATCATGTTGATTTTGATTGGTTTTTCAATCGCATCCTGGGCCATCATTATCCAGAGAACGCGTATTCTTAATGCCGCTGGCCGTGAAGCCGAAGCGTTTGAAGACAAGGTTCTGGTCGGGTATCGAACTTTCTCGTCTGTACCAGGAAAGCCAGGGGCGCCGTGATAATCTTTCAGGCTCCGAACAACTTTTCTATAGCGGATTCAAAGAGTTTGCCCGCTTACATCGCGCGAATAACCACGCGCCGGAAGCGGTAGTAGAAGGTGCATCGCGTGCGATGCGCATTTCCATGAATCGCGAACTGGAAACCCTTGAGACCCACATTCCGTTCCTCGGCACTGTGGGTTCCATCAGTCCGTATATCGGTCTGTTTGGTACCGTGTGGGGGATCATGCACGCCTTTATCGCGTTAGGCGCGGTGAAGCAGGCGACGTTGCAGATGGTTGCGCCGGGTATCGCTGAAGCACTGATTGCGACCGCTATCGGTCTGTTTGCGGCAATCCCGGCGGTTATGGCTTACAACCGTCTGAACCAGCGCGTGAACAAACTGGAACTGAACTACGACAACTTTATGGAAGAGTTCACCGCGATTCTGCACCGTCAGGCGTTTACCAGTACCGAGAGCAACAAGGGGTAAACCATGGCCAGATCGCGTGGACGAGGTCGTCGCGAGCTCAAGCCCGAAATCAATATCGTTCCACTGCTGGACGTACTGCTGGTACTGCTGCTGATCTTTATGGCGACAGCGCCCATCATTACCCAGAGCGTGGAAGTTGATCTGCCGGATGCGACAGAATCACAGGCGGTAAGCACCAATGACGATCCTCCGGTCATCATTGAGGTTTCCGGTGTAGGGCAGTACAGCGTAGTGGTCGAGAAAGATCGTATGGATCAACTGCCGCCCGAGCAGGTTATTGCTGAAGCGCAACGACGCCTGGAGTCAAATCCGAAAACGGTCTTCTTAATCGGTGGCGCAAAAGACGTGCCTTACGATGAAATTATTAAAGCGCTGAACTTGCTACATAGTGCGGGCGTTAAGTCTGTTGGCTTAATGACTCAGCCTATTTGATCATCTGCGTAGTTTTTGGGAACCGATAGTGTCAAAGGCAACCGAACAGAACGACAAGCTTAAGCGAGCGATAATCGTCTCCGCAGTGCTGCACGTTATTCTTTTTGCAGCGCTGATCTGGAGTTCGTTCGACGAGCACATTGATGCATCAGCTGGCGGCGGTGGGGGGTCTTCCATCGATGCCGTCATGGTGGATCCCGGTGCGGTAGTGCAGAACTATAATCGTCAGCAACAGCAGCAGGCGAGCGCAAAACGTGCTGAAGAGCAGCGTGAAAAACAGGCGCAACAGCAAGCGGAAGAACTGCGTGAAAAGCAGGCCGCGGAGCAGGAGCGTCTGAAGCAGCTTGAGAAAGAGCGTTTGCAGGCGCAGGACGCGGCGAAAGAGCAGGCTGAGCAGCAGAAACAGGCTGAAGCCGCAGCGAAGAAAGCGCAAGAACAGCAGAAACAGGCGGAGGAAGCTGCGGCCAAAGCCGCTGCGGATGCGAAAGCACAGGCAGATGCGCAGGCTAAATTAGCCGCAGACGCTGCGAAGAAAGCCGCTGCTGACGCTCAGAAGAAAGCTGAAGCGGAAGCCGCGAAGAAAGCCGCTGCTGATGCTCAGAAGAAAGCCGAAGCGGAAGCCGCGAAGAAAGCCGCTCAGGAAGCAGAGAAGAAAGCTGCTGCCGAGGCGGCGAAGAAAGCGGCTGCTGCCGAGAAAGCCGCAGCTGAAAAAGCGGCCGCCGCAGAAAAAGCCGCAGCCGATAAAAAAGCTGCAGCCGCGAAGGCCGCTGCCGATAAGAAAGCAGCCGCCGAAAAAGCCGCTGCGAAAAAGGCTGCTGCCGCTGAAAAAGCTGCCGCTGCTGCAGGCGTTGACGATCTGCTGGGCGATCTCAGTTCAGGTAAGAATGCACCGAAAACGGGTGGCGGAGCGAAAGGAAACAACGCAGCGCCGTCTGGAAGTGGTAACACTAAGAGTAACGGTGCATCAGGCGCTGAAATCAACGGTTATGCCGCGCAGATTAAATCCGCTATCGAAAGCCGATTTTATGATGCGTCTTCCTACACCGGTAAAACGTGTACGCTGCGTATAAAACTGGCGCCGGATGGGATGCTGCTCGATATTCAGTCTGAAGGTGGCGATCCAGCCTTATGTACTGCTGCACTGGCTGCAGCGCGTCAGGCGAAGATGCCAAAACCGCCTTCTCAGGCCGTGTATGAAGTCTTTAAAAATGCGCCACTGGACTTCAAACCTTAAGTTACATTTTCCCCGTGCAAACGGGGGAAAATAGACCAGGTTTAGTCACAGGGTTCAGGTAGTTTTGTCTATTTGAGTTTGTTAACATTCTGCTAAATTATCGTGGGTAAGGTTACCCAGATAAGGGAGATATGATGAAGCAGGCATTACGTGTAGCATTTAGTTTTTTAATGCTGTGGGCAGCTGTGCTGCATGCAGAAGTACGTATCGAGATCACCCAGGGGGTGGACTCGGCGCGCCCAATCGGCGTTGTTCCGTTCCAGTGGGCTGGCCCGGGTGCGGCGCCTGAAGACATCGGCGGCATTGTAGCCGCTGACCTGCGTAACAGCGGCAAATTCAACCCATTAGATCGTTCTCGCCTGCCACAGCAGCCGGGCACTGCGCAGGAAGTACAGCCTGCGGCGTGGTCTGCGCTGGGTATTGATGCGGTCGTGGTCGGTCAGGTAACGCCTGCCCCAGACGGTGGCTACAACGTGGCTTATCAGCTGGTCGATACCGGCGGTGCGCCAGGTACCGTTCTGGCTCAGAACACTTATAAAGTGAACAAGCAGTGGCTGCGCTATGCGGGCCACACCGCAAGTGACGAAGTGTTTGAGAAGCTGACCGGTATTAAAGGTGCATTCCGTACTCGTATCGCTTACGTCGTTCAGACCAACGGCGGTCAGTTCCCGTATGAGCTGCGCGTTTCTGACTACGATGGCTACAACCAGTTCACCGTTCACCGTTCTCCACAGCCGCTGATGTCTCCGGCGTGGTCTCCTGACGGTTCCAAACTGGCCTACGTAACCTTCGAAAGCGGTCGTTCTGCGCTGGTTATCCAGACTCTGTCTAACGGTGCCGTGCGTCAGGTTGCGTCGTTCCCACGTCACAACGGTGCGCCTGCGTTCTCTCCGGATGGCTCAAAACTGGCCTTTGCCCTGTCTAAAACCGGTAGCCTGAACCTGTACGTGATGGACATCGGTTCTGGTCAGATTCGTCAGGTGACGGATGGCCGTAGCAACAACACCGAACCAACCTGGTCCCCGGACAGCCAGCACCTGGCCTTCACGTCCGACCAGGCCGGTCGTCCACAAGTTTATAAAGTGAATATCAACGGCGGAGCGCCGCAGCGTATTACCTGGGAAGGTTCTCAGAACCAGGATGCTGACGTCAGTGCCGATGGTAAAACGATGGTAATGGTTAGTTCTGCGGGTGGTCAGCAGCACATTGCCAAACAAGATCTGGTAACGGGTGGCGTGCAAGTTCTCTCGTCAACGTTCCTGGATGAAACGCCAAGTCTGGCACCTAACGGCACGATGGTAATCTACAGCTCTTCTCAGGGGATGGGATCTGTGCTGAATCTGGTTTCTACAGATGGGCGTTTCAAAGCGCGTATTCCGGCAACTGATGGACAGGTAAAATCACCTGCCTGGTCGCCGTATCTGTAAATAATAATTAATTGATTACTAAAGGAATCTTAGAAATGCAACTGAACAAAGTGCTGAAGGGGCTGATGATCGCTCTGCCTGTAATGGCAATCGCAGCGTGTTCTTCTAACAAGAACGCAAGCAATGACCAGAGCGGTGAAGGCATGATGGGTGCCGGCACCGGTATGGACGCTAACGGCAATGGCAACATGTCTTCTGAAGAGCAAGCGCGTCTTCAGATGCAGCAGCTGCAGCAGAACAACATCGTTTACTTCGATCTGGATAAATACGACATCCGTTCTGATTTCGCTGCGATGCTGGATGCTCACGCTAACTTCCTGCGTAGCAACCCGTCTTACAAAGTCACCGTAGAAGGTCACGCGGACGAACGTGGTACTCCAGAGTACAACATCTCCCTGGGTGAACGTCGTGCTAACGCTGTTAAAATGTACCTGCAGGGTAAAGGCGTTTCTGCTGACCAGATCTCCATCGTTTCTTACGGTAAAGAAAAACCTGCAGTATTGGGTCACGACGAAGCGGCTTACTCCAAAAACCGTCGTGCCGTACTGGTTTACTAAGAGAATGGCATGAGCAGTAACTTCAGACATCATCTCATGAGTCTGTCGTTACTGGTTGGAATAGCGGCCCCCTGGGCCGCTTTTGCTCAGGCACCAATCAGTAGTGTCGGCTCAGGCTCGGTAGAAGACCGGGTCACTCAACTCGAGCGTATTTCTAACGCTCACAGTCAGCTTTTAACCCAACTCCAGCAGCAGCTTTCCGATAACCAAAATGATATTGACTCCCTTCGCGGCCAGATCCAGGAAAGCCAGTATCAGTTGAACCAGGTTGTGGAACGCCAGAAGCAGATCTTACTGCAGATGGATAGCCTGAGTAGCGGTGGTGCAGCAGCACAGCCTGCAGCGGGCGACCAAAGCGGTGCAGCAACAGCGACACCTGCTCCGACAGGAGATGCGTCAGCCTCTTCAGGCGCGCCTGTACAGAGCGGTGACGCGAATACTGACTACAACGCGGCTATCGCCCTGGTACAGGACAAATCTCGCCAGGACGACGCTATCGTTGCGTTTCAGAACTTCGTGAAGAAGTACCCTGATTCCACTTACCAGCCAAATGCGAACTACTGGCTCGGTCAGCTGAATTACAACAAGGGTAAAAAGGACGATGCGGCGTTTTATTTTGCCTCAGTGGTGAAAAATTACCCGAAATCGCCAAAAGCGCCGGATGCGATGTATAAGGTCGGCGTGATCATGCAGGACAAAGGTGACACTGCGAAGGCCAAAGCAGTGTATCAGCAGGTTGTCACAAAATTCCCGGGTACCGAAGGTGCCAAACAGGCGCAAAAACGTCTGAGTTCGATGGGATGATTATCGCATGACCAGAAATCGTGTTATTTCTGGTCGTGCCGCATGATTCGTAAGCAGTTAAGTGATCTTCATCGAAATTTTTGTTGCGCAGAATTCTTAAATCAGTAATATATGCCGCCGTTGCCACGGGATATCAAACAACGTGAAAACAGCGTAAAAGTGGGTCGTTAGCTCAGTTGGTAGAGCAGTTGACTTTTAATCAATTGGTCGCAGGTTCGAATCCTGCACGACCCACCAATTTTAATGTCTTACTCGAGACATTAAACGTGAAGGATAACGTTGCTTCAGCAACGGCCCGTAGGGCGAGGCGAAGCCGAGTCATCCTGCACGACCCACCACTTTCCGGTGGTACCGAGTAAAAATCTTCGAAGTCAGCACCCGAATGGGTCGTTAGCTCAGTTGGTAGAGCAGTTGACTTTTAATCAATTGGTCGCAGGTTCGAATCCTGCACGACCCACCACTGTACAAACGCGCCCTAAAGGCGCCTTTTTGCTATCTGTAGTTTCTGTAGGTCGGGTAAGGCGAAGCCGCCACCCGACAAATGCTTTCTACACCTATTTCCGGTGACTTTTCCCCTCAAATTCGCTATCTTGTTTAGTATATAAAACACAATTGCCGACCGTTTTGCTATGTTGCGCAAAAGAAAGGCAATATTGTTAAGCCAGTAAAACGAGAAGCCATTATGAGCGTGATGTTTGATCCTGAAGCCGCAATCTATCCTTTTCCTCCAAAGCCTGTCCCGCTGAGTCAGGATGAAAAACAGTTCTACCGCGAGAAGATCAAGCGTCTTCTCAAAGAACGAGATGCGGTAATGGTGGCCCATTACTACACCGACCCGGAAATCCAGCAGCTGGCGGAAGAGACCGGCGGGTGTATTTCTGACTCACTGGAGATGGCACGCTTCGGTGCAAAACATCCCGCTTCCACGCTGCTGGTCGCTGGCGTGCGCTTTATGGGTGAAACGGCAAAAATTCTCAGCCCGGAAAAAACTATTCTGATGCCGACGCTCAACGCAGAGTGTTCTCTCGATCTCGGCTGCCCTGTTGAGGAATTCACCGCGTTCTGCGATGCCCATCCTGACCGCACCGTGGTGGTCTATGCCAATACGTCTGCGGCGGTAAAAGCCCGCGCAGACTGGGTGGTGACCTCCAGCATCGCCGTTGAACTGATTGAACATCTGGATAGCCTGGGCGAGAAAATTATCTGGGCGCCTGACCGCCATCTCGGTAATTACGTTCAGAAGCAAACCGGCGCAGATGTTCTCTGCTGGCAGGGCGCATGTATCGTTCACGACGAATTTAAGACTCAGGCGCTGACGCGTATGAAGGCGCTGTACCCGAAAGCGGCCATTCTGGTGCATCCAGAGTCGCCTCAGTCGATTGTCGATATGGCCGATGCGGTTGGCTCAACCAGCCAGCTTATCAACGCGGCCAGGACGCTGCCTCACAAGCAGCTTATCGTGGCTACCGATCGCGGTATCTTTTACAAAATGCAGCAGGCGGTGCCGGAAAAAGAGCTACTCGAAGCGCCAACCGCAGGCGAGGGGGCAACGTGCCGCAGCTGTGCGCACTGCCCGTGGATGGCGATGAACGGCCTGAAAGCGATTGCCGAAGGGCTCGAGATGTGCGGGGAAGCGCATGAAATTCATGTTGATGCGGCGTTGCGGGAAGGTGCGTTAATTCCGCTTAACCGCATGCTGGATTTTGCGGCTACACTACGTACTTAACTTATTCAGAACCGGGGAAAAGATGGATTTTTTTAGCACGCAAAACATTTTGGTTCATATACCGATTGGTGCGGGTGGCTATGACCTGTCATGGATTGAAGCCGTTGGCACGCTGGCGGGGTTACTCTGTATTTGGCTGGCGAGCCTGGAGAAGATCAGCAATTACGCGTTCGGGCTGATTAACGTCACGCTGTTTGCGATTATCTTCTTCCAGATCCAGCTCTACGCCAGCCTGCTATTGCAGCTTTTTTTCTTTGCCGCCAATATTTACGGCTGGTACGCGTGGTCGCGTCAAAACAGCCAGCAGGAAGCCGAGCTGCAGATCCGCTGGCTGCCGCTGCCGAAAGCCATCGCCTGGCTTGTCGCCTGCGTGGCGGCCATTGGTTTGATGACCGTTTATATCAACCCGGTGTTTGCGTTTCTGACGCGCGTTGCTGTTTCGGTCATGTCCGGACTCGGTTTGAGCGTCACGATGCCTGAACTCCAGCCGGATGCCTTCCCATTCTGGGATTCCTGCATGATGGTGCTGTCGATTGCGGCGATGATCCTGATGACCCGAAAATATGTCGAGAACTGGCTGCTGTGGGTCATCATCAATGTCATTAGCGTGGTGATTTTCGCCCTGCAGGGCGTCTATGCCATGTCGCTGGAATATCTGCTGCTAACCTTCATTGCCCTGAACGGCAGCCGTATGTGGATTAACAGCGCGCGTGAGCGAGGCTCTCGCGCGCTTTCCCACTAATTGTGATGATGTGAATGGCCGGACTGCGCCTCGTTCAGGTGGCAGTCTGGCCCGCTACAGGGCTGATACTCCATCTGGATCGTTGAATGGGCAATCTCATAGTGATGTTCCAGAAAATGCTGGATACGTTCGAGCAGCGCGTCGTGATCGTGGGGTGGGATCACCTGAACGTGCAGCGTCATGACCGGCTTTTCTCCTACCAGCCACACGTGAACGTGGTGGACGTTTCGCACCTCCGGAATCGAGCGGCTCAGATTTCGTCTCAGCTCACCAATGTCAATTGACGTGGGGGCACCTTCCAGCAACTCATTGACGCTCTCTTTCAACAGCCGCCAGGCGCTGCGTAGCACCAGACAGGAGACGAGCACCGAAAGAATCGGGTCGATGGGTGTCCATCCCGTCCCGAGAATAATCAGCGCAGCCACAATCGCCCCAACGGAGCCGAGCAGATCCCCCAGAACATGCAATGCCGCGGCACGCACATTGAGATTCTTTTCCCCGCTGCCGCGATGCAAAATCCAGAACGCCAGAATATTGGCTATCAGACCCGCTATTGCGATGACCATCATGGTGGTTCCGGCGACGGGCTGCGGGTGTCTGAAGCGCTGAACGGCTTCCCAGACGATCAGGATGGTAATTACCACCAGCGCAATTGCGTTAACGAAAGCGGCAAGCGTAGTGAGCCTGAGCCAGCCAAACGTGTGGCGAGCATTGGGTGGACGGCGTGAGAACTGGACGGCGAGCAGAGCAAACAGCAGGGCAGCCGCATCGGTAAGCATATGTCCCGCATCTGCCAACAGGGCCAGAGAACCTGAGATTATCCCCCCAATGACCTCGATAACCATAAACGTTGCCGTGACGCCAAACGCCAACAGCAGCCGTTTGGCATTCTCATCGCCGGAGGTGGGGGAAGGGGAGTGTGTGTGTGCCATGTCATCTTTCCTGATTTGTTATTATTTTTAGTGTAGCGTTTTTAAGAGCTTAAATAAAAAAGGAGAGCACGCGCTCTCCTTTATTCAGATTACTCAGCGTTACTGCGTGGTACCGTCAGTTTTGGTATCCGCATCACTGCCGACTTTGTCATTTGGATCCGGACAGCGGCCGTCTTTACACATGGAGTTTTTGTGCACTTCATCTTTGGTCATGCCGTCGTGATTCATCGTGCCGGAATCCGTACCATTGGGATGTAGCATGGTGCCGCCGGTTTGGGTATTTCCGGAATTGATCTGGCTGTTATCGACATTATTTGGCGCGATGTTTTGTTTAGCATCAGGGGCGACCTGGCCAGCAGCGGCGGCTGCATTAGCATCGCCGTTGCTGTCTGATGAGCCCGTGTCAGCGGCCAGGACGCTACCGCTTGCCAGGGTGAGTGTGGCGGTCAGAAAGAGAGTTGCCAGTTTCGTCATTTTCATCATGCTGCTCCTGTTCTTTTCGTTACGCTGGATAACATTCTCCAACAGTGCATCGTGTTCAAAGGCGAAAGATTCCAGCATACGGACTTACGTCAGTATGGAATCGTGTTTAATCACACAAAAATGGTTGTTACAGTTAAAAAGCTTAGGTTAGATCTCATTTTTCGCTATTTTGTGGCGATTTTTAGGCGAATTCCAGGAATTATCTGCGCGAAGTGTAAAAGCCCGTTTACACTTCCTGGCCGACAAGTTAGATTGAAAGCATTGCTTTCACTACTAAAGATATGGCAGAGCCGGAAAGAAGATGAATTATCAGAACGACGATTTACGTATTAAAGAGATCAATGAGTTATTACCTCCTGTAGCACTCCTTGAAAAATTCCCCGCCACTGAAAATGCTGCAAATACGGTGTCTCATGCCCGCAAAGCGATCCACAAGATCCTGAAAGGCAGCGACGATCGTCTTCTGGTGGTGATTGGCCCGTGCTCTATTCACGACCCTGCGGCCGCGAAAGAGTATGCTGCCCGCCTGCTCACCTTGCGTGAAGAGCTGAAAGGCGAGCTGGAAATCGTGATGCGCGTCTATTTTGAAAAACCGCGCACCACCGTGGGCTGGAAAGGGCTGATTAACGATCCGCATATGGATAACAGCTTCCAGATCAACGACGGTCTGCGCATTGCCCGCAAGCTGCTGCTGGAAATCAACGACAGCGGCCTACCTGCCGCGGGTGAGTTCCTGGACATGATTACGCCACAATACCTGGCAGACCTGATGAGCTGGGGCGCAATTGGTGCCCGCACCACGGAATCTCAGGTTCACCGCGAGCTGGCGTCCGGCCTCTCTTGTCCGGTTGGCTTTAAAAACGGCACTGACGGCACCATTAAGGTGGCTATCGACGCCATTAACGCAGCGGGCGCGCCACACTGCTTCCTCTCCGTGACCAAATGGGGTCATTCCGCCATCGTGAATACCAGCGGTAACGGCGACTGCCATATCATTCTGCGCGGCGGCAAAGAGCCAAACTACAGCGCAAAACACGTTGCGGAAGTGAAAGTCGGGCTGGAAAAAGCCGGACTGTCGCCGCAGGTGATGATCGACTTCAGCCACGCCAACTCCAGCAAGCAGTTTAAAAAGCAGATGGAAGTGGGGGCAGACGTTTGCCAGCAGATCGCCAGCGGTGAGAAAGCGGTGATCGGGGTGATGATTGAAAGCCATCTGGTTGAAGGTAACCAGAATCTGGAAGGCAGTGAACCGCTGGTTTACGGTAAGAGCGTCACCGATGCCTGTATTGGCTGGGACGATACCGATGCCATCCTGCGTCAGCTGGCGAATGCGGTAAAAGCGCGTCGCGGCTGAGTCCTCAGGCACAAATAAAAAAGCGCGGAAGGCTCCGCGCTTTTTTTATGCCTTGCGAAAATTACTTCGCTTTACCCTGGTTCGCGACAGCCGCTGCTTTCGCTGCGATCTCGTCCGCGTTACCCAGATAGTAATGTTTGATTGGTTTGCAGTTTTCGTCGAACTCATACACCAGCGGTACGCCAGTTGGGATGTTCAGCTCGAGGATTTCGTCTTCACCCATGTTGTCCAGGTATTTCACCAGCGCACGCAGGGAGTTACCGTGAGCGGCGATGATCACGCGCTCACCGCTTTTCAGGCGTGGCAGAATGGTTTCATTCCAGTAAGGCACAACGCGGTCGATGGTCAGCGCCAGGCTTTCAGTTTGTGGCAGTTCTGCGTCGGTCAGTTTAGCGTAACGTGGGTCGTGACCCGGGTAGCGCTCGTCATCTTTGGTCAGCTCAGGCGGGGTTACCGCGAAGCCGCGACGCCACTGTTTAACCTGCTCGTCGCCATATTTCTCAGCGGTTTCCGCTTTGTTCAGACCCTGCAGCGCACCGTAGTGACGCTCGTTCAGTTTCCAGGATTTCTCAACCGGCAGCCAGGCCTGATCCAGTTCGTCCAGCACGTTCCACAGGGTGTCGATGGCACGTTTCAGCACAGAGGTGTAAGCAAAATCAAAGGTGAAGCCTTCATCCTTCAGCAGTTTACCTGCCGCTTTGGCTTCGCTTACGCCTTTCTCAGACAGATCAACGTCGTACCAACCGGTGAAGCGGTTTTCGTTGTTCCACTGGCTTTCGCCGTGGCGCACCAGAACCAGCTTAGTTACAGCCATATCGTACTCCTCATAAGCTTTATTGAATGATAACAATTCTCATTATATTGCCGTGGACGTGCCAGCAGCAACGCTTAACCCTAACCATAGCGAAAATAGTCTCTGAGTGTAAGATGCTTGTGAATCCAGGGTTATGATTTTGTCTGCGATCGGCGGTATTTTCAGCAAGACGAGCAGAAAAAAGCCCTCGCTGTGAGGGCTGACATTTTTTGCCGAATGGTGCTTCGCTTATCCGGCCTACCCGTAGGCCCGTGCAAGCGTAGCGCCGCCGGCATTAAGCGCGCGGAGTGAAATGATACTCTGTGACGCTAACGTACTCTTCGCCGGGGCGCAGCACGCAGTCCGGCTGCGACCATTCCGGATGATTCGGGCTGTCGGGCAGGAACTCGCTTTCCAGCGCCAGCCCTTGCCAGTCGCTGTACTCCTCGTGCTCGCGCGCCGTCGTGCCGCCGAGGTAGTTGCCTGAATAGAACTGCAGGGCAGGGGCGGTGGTGTAGACCGTCATCTGCAGTTTCTCATCCGCAGACCAGACCTGTGCGGCAGGTTGTTTCACATCACCTTTGGCCTGCAGCAGGAAAGCGTGGTCGTAACCTTTCACCTTGCGCTGATCGTCATCGCTCAGGAAATCCTGGGCGATAGTTTTCACGCTGCGGAAGTCAAAGCTGGTCCCGCTCACCTCTTTCAGCCCCTGATAAGGAATACCCATCTCATCAACCGGCAGATATTCATCCGCCAGGATCTGTAGCCTGTGGTTACGCACGTCGCACTGGTTACCGTCCAGGTTGAAGTATGCATGGTTAGTCAGGTTAACCGGACACGGCTTGTCGATCGTCGCACGGTATTCAATGGCGATACGGTTGTCGTCGGTCAGCGTAAAGCGCGCAGAAGCGATAAGGTTCCCCGGGAAGCCCTGATCGCCATCAGGTGAATCCAGCGAGAGCAGCACTTCCCCGTCGTTTTGACGAACAATCTTCCAGCGGCGTTTATCAAATCCGTCCGGTCCGCCGTGCAGCTGGTTCTCACCCTGGCTTGGCAGCAGGGTGTACTGCACACCGTCGAGTTCAAAACGGCTCTTCGCGATACGGTTAGCATAGCGCCCAACGGACGCGCCCAGATAGGCGGACTGATTAATATACTGCTCAGGCGAGGCGCAGCCGAGCAGAGTCTCGCGTACGCTGCCGTCCGGCATCGGTACGCGGGCAGAAAGAAGGGTTGCACCCCAGTCCATCAGCGTAACGACCATCCCCGCGCTGTTGCGCAGGGTTAACAGGCGATACGGCAGACCATCCGGTGCAAGGGTGGGTGTTTCGTTTAGCACTGTCCGGCTCCTTGTGATGCTTTACAAACATAGAAGGTTTCTTTGATACCCGTTTTTGCTTCGTACTGCTTCGCCACGGCGTCCTGTACGGCAGGGACCAGCTCTTCAGGCACCAGCGCAACGATGCAGCCGCCAAAACCGCCGCCCGTCATGCGCACGCCGCCTTTGTCGCCTATGGTGGCTTTGACGATGTCCACCAGGGTGTCGATCTGCGGAACGGTGATTTCAAAATCATCGCGCATGGAGGCGTGAGATTCCGCCATCAGCTCACCCATGCGTTTCAGATCGCCTTTCGCCAGTGCGGACGCGGCTTCAACGGTACGGGCATTTTCCGTCAGCACGTGACGAACGCGTTTGGCGACAATCGGATCCAGCTCATGCGCCACTTTGTTAAATTCATTGAGCGTGACGTCGCGCAGGGCTGGCTGCTGGAAGAAGCGGGCGCCGGTTTCGCACTGCTCGCGGCGGGCGTTGTACTCGCTGCCCACCAGCGTGCGTTTGAAGTTGCTGTTGATAATCACCACGGCCGCGCCTTTTGGCAGGGGAACGGCTTTGGTGCCAAGCGAACGGCAGTCGATCAGCAGAGCGTGCTCTTTTTTGCCCAGCGCGGAGATCAGCTGGTCCATGATGCCGCAGTTACAGCCCACGAACTGGTTTTCCGCTTCCTGACCGTTCAGGGCGATTTGCGCGCCATCCAGCGGCAGATGATAAAGCTGCTGGAACACGGTTCCCACGGCGACTTCCAAAGACGCAGAGGAGCTTAAGCCCCCACCCTGCGGCACGTTGCCGCTGATCACTAAATCCGCACCGCCAACGTTTTTGTTACGCTTCTGCAGATGCTTCACCACGCCGCGCACGTAATTAGACCACTGCTGGCTGTCGTGCGTCACAATCGGGGCATCGAGGGAAAATTCGTCCGTCTCATTACCGTAATCTGCCGCAATCACGCGGACTTTACGGTCGTCGCGCTTCGCGCAGCTGATGACGGTCTGGTAATCGATGGCGCACGGCAGCACGAAACCGTCGTTATAGTCGGTGTGTTCACCGATCAGGTTAACGCGGCCAGGCGCCTGGATAACGTGGGTGGCAGGGTAGCCAAATTTCTCAGCAAACAGGGATTGTGTTTTATCTTTCAGACTCATTTTTTAGACTCCTGATTCGCGATAATGGACGTCGCTAACGGCACACAGACGTTCTGCCGCCTGTTCCGCCGTCAGGTCACGCTGGGTTTCCGCCAGCATTTCATAGCCCACCATAAATTTACGCACCGTCGCAGAGCGCAGCAGCGGCGGATAGAAATGGGCGTGGAGCTGCCAGTGTTGATTCTCTTCGCCGTTAAACGGGGCGCCGTGCCAGCCCATGGAGTACGGGAAGGAGCACTGGAAGAGGTTGTCGTAACGGCTGGTCAGCTTTTTCAGCGCCAGGGCAAGGTCGTCACGCTGCGCCTCGCTGAGATCGGTAATGCGCTTCACGTGCGCTTTCGGCAGCAGCAGCGTTTCAAACGGCCACGCGGCCCAGTAAGGGACAACGGCCAGCCAATGTTCGGTTTCCACCACGGTGCGGCTGCCGTCGGCCAGCTCGCGCTGCGTGTAATCCACCAGCATCGGGGAACCGTTTTCCGAGTAATATGCTTTCTGCAGACGGTCTTCACGCTCGGCTTCGTTGGGCAGGAAGCTGTTCGCCCAGATCTGGCCGTGCGGGTGCGGGTTAGAGCAACCCATCGCCGCGCCTTTGTTTTCAAACACCTGCACCCACGGATAGCTCTGCCCCAGCTCTGCGGTTTGCGCCTGCCAGGTGCTGACCACCTCTTTCAGTGCGTCCACGCTCAGCTCCGGCAGCGTTTTGCTGTGATCGGGCGAGAAGCAGATCACGCGGCTGGTCCCGCGCGCGCTTTCGCAGCGCATCAGCGAATCGTGGCTTTCCGGCGCGTCCGGGGTGTCGGTCATCAGGGCGGCAAAATCGTTGGTGAACACGAAGGTGCCTTTGTAGTCCGGGTTTTTATCCCCGGTGACGCGCGTGTTGCCCGGACAGAGGAAGCAGTCCGGGTCGTGCTGTGGCAGCGTCTGTTTTGCAGGCGTCTCCTGCGCCCCCTGCCAGGGGCGCTTGGCGCGATGCGGAGAGACCAAAATCCATTGCCCGCTTAGCGGGTTAAAACGACGATGCGGGTGATCGACGGGATTAAATTGCGTCATGACGGATCCTTAGTCCGGATAGCCCTGCGGATGGCGTGACTGCCAGTGCCAGGTATCCTGTGCCATTTCATCAAGCGTGCGGGTAACACGCCAGTTAAGCTCTTTATCGGCTTTGGTGGCATCGGCCCAATAAGCAGGCAGGTCGCCATCACGACGCGGGGCGAAGTGGTAGCTCACTGGCTTACCGCAGGCTTTGCTGAAGGCGTTAACCACGTCCAGCACGCTGCTGCCGACTCCGGCGCCGAGGTTGTAAATATGCACGCCCGGTTTGTCAGCCAGCTGCTGCATCGCCGCCACGTGGCCGTCTGCCAGATCCATCACGTGGATGTAGTCACGCACGCCGGTGCCGTCTTCGGTAGGGTAGTCCTTGCCAAAAATCGCCAGCGAGTCGCGGCGGCCTACGGCGACCTGAGCGATGTACGGCATCAGGTTATTCGGGATGCCCTGCGGATCTTCACCCATATCTCCCGACGGATGCGCGCCGACCGGGTTGAAGTAACGCAGTAGCGCGATGCTCCACTCCGGCTGTGCTTTTTGCAGGTCGGTCAGGATCTGCTCCACCATCAGCTTGCTTTTGCCGTACGGGCTTTGCGGGGTGCCGGTCGGGAAGCTTTCAACGTAAGGGATTTTGGGCTGATCGCCGTAGACGGTGGCGGAGGAGCTAAAGATAAAGTTTTTGACGTTCGCTGCGCGCATGGCGGAGATGAGACGCAGGGTACCGTTGACGTTGTTATCGTAATCCTCAAGCGGTTTCGCAACGGATTCACCGACGGCTTTCAGACCCGCGAAGTGGATCACGGCTTCGATGGCGTGGTCGTGAAGGATCTCGGTCATCAGCGCTTCGTTGCGGATGTCGCCTTCCACGAAGGTCGGCTGTTTTCCACCAAGACGTTCAATCACCGGCAGCACGCTGCGCTTACTATTGCACAGGTTATCGAGGACGATCACATCGTGACCATTTTGCAGCAGCTGCACACAGGTATGACTTCCTATGTAACCGCTACCACCTGTTACCAGAACTCGCATAATTCGCTCCATTGGGCTTATGGTATGTAATAACCATAGCATAACAGAGACGCGAAAAGTGTGACATGGGATAAAATAGTGGAATCGTTTACACTCAGTTTTACACTCGCTTTTTCAATGACTGATGACATTCTAGATCAAAGGGATAGCGATGTATTGATGCAAGTTATCTGAAAAAGCGGAGGGCAGTGCCCTCCACGATTAATCGATTTTGCTGAGAAGGTAGCGATAGCGCTCGCCGTCGGGGACAAACTCAAGGCGATGCGTGATACAGGAGGGCGCATCTTCGGCATGGTGTGAAACGAACAGCAATTGCGTTTCGCCCTCACTAATGAGGATATCGACAAAGCGACGGACCAGCTGGCGGTTTAGCGGATCCAGCCCCTGAAGCGGTTCGTCGAGAATCAACAGCGTCGGGTGTTTTACCAGCGCGCGAACAATGAGTGCCAGGCGCTGCTGTCCCCACGACAGGCTATGGAACGGCGCGTCAGCAACCCGGCTGTCCATGCCCAGAATATCCAGCCACTGCTGAACCAGCTTGTGCTGTCTGTCCGACACCGCCTGATAAATGCCGATGGAGTCAAAATACCCGGAGAGGATCGCGTTGCGCACCGTGGTACTGACGCGGTAATCCAGATGCAGGCTGCTGCTGACGTAGCCAATGTGCTTTTTGATATCCCAGATGGTTTCACCGCTGCCGCGACGTCGGCCAAACAGCGTCAGATCGTTGCTGTAGCCCTGCGGGTGATCGCCGGTTACCAGGCTCAGCAGCGTCGATTTCCCCGCGCCGTTAGGGCCGACAATCTGCCAGTGTTCGGCGGGATTAACCGTCCAGCTAAGGTGGTTCAGGATCGGTCGATCGTCATAGGAGACCACGCCGTCGCGCAGAACGATAAGGGGCTGGTGGGGATCGAGGCCGTGGCGTGCCGCCGGGGCGTCGGGCTCCGGAAGCGCGATACCGTCCAGTTTTTCGCTGTGCGCTAGCTGAGCAATCAGCGCCTGCCTGAGCAATGCGGATTTTTCCCCGGTTTCGGCCAGATTGCAGTCTGCCAGTACGCCCGCGTTCTGCACGAAATCCGGAATTTCATCAAAGCGGTTAAGCACCAGTACGATGGTGTAACCATCCTGATTAAGCGTTCCTAACAGGGCGGCCAGCTGGGCACGGGAGTGCACATCCAGCCCGTCGAACGGCTCATCCAGAATCAGCAGTTCCGGCTGGCTCATCAATGCCTGGCACAGCAGCGTTTTGCGCGTCTCGCCGGTGGAAAGGTATTTGAAGCGCCGGTTCAGCAGGGCGGAAATGCCAAACTGCTCCGCCAGCTGTTGGCAGCGCTCTGGGTTTTTGACCTCGTCCTGAATAATTTCTGCTGTGGTGCGACCGGTATCATCTTCACCCGGGCTGAGCAGGTCGGTGTTGTTGCGCTGCCACTCATCGCTCACCAGCTTCTGGAGCTGTTCAAACGACAGGCGCGTCAGGCGGGTGAAGGTGTTCTGGCGTTCGCCTTTAAGCTGGGTTAGCTCTCCGGCCAGAGCTCGCGCCAGCGCTGATTTGCCGCTGCCGTTGGTTCCCACAAACGCCCAGCTTTCGCCTGCGCGCAGCGTTAAATCAGGAAGGGTCAGCGTTCGGGTATCGCTAAGACGAAACGTGCCTTGCGAAATATGCAATGATGACATGATGTATCCCATTTTTTGCAGCGATAGATGTCAGGGATACTGGCTGTCGGCGCGATTGTCAATGCACTCAGCACAATGTGGCGATAATCACCCGGTCAGCGTTGAAATATGCGGTAACGACAGCACCTTCTTCTAAACCGTTCGCCTCCGCAGCGGGGAGCGTCGCGCAGAGAGATTGCCCATCCGGCAGCGTCATCAGTACTTCGCACTGTTCTTCGCCGCGTTCGATATGGCTGATGGTGCCCTCCAGCTGGTTATCTGCACCACTGGCCTGCTCCGGGTTGCGCGTAATGCTGACCCACGGCGCTTTGAGCAGCACCAGTACCTCTTTGCCTTCGTCCAGACCAAGGCGCTGCCCGCTCTGCGCGGTGATCGCGGCTTTCAGACGAGTAGTCCCATCCGCAAGCAGGATGTCGATATGCTGCTGCACCTGGGCGTCGTCGCGAGCCGTGACCTTGCCAAACCACTGATTGCGGGCGCTGGTCTGCAGTGAAAAACGTGAAATGGCGGCCAGCAGACTGTCCAGCGGGACGTTGTCATCATCGCTCAGTACATCGAAGGCTTTTTGCTGGATCTGCGCCAGGAGATCGTAGAGCTGGATCAGACGCTGACCGTAACGCGTCAGGACGGCTCCACCGCCGCCTTTGCCGCCTGTTGCACGGTCAACCAGCGTTTGCTCGCTCAGGGTGTTCATCTCATTGATGGCATCCCAGGCGCTTTTGTAGCTGATGCCCGCGTTTTTGGCACCCTGGCTAATCGAGCCTGTTTGTTCTATTTGTTTAAGCAGGGCGATACGTCGCGGGTCGGCAAAAAGCTTTTGCTGAAGTCGTAAGGTGAGGAGAATTTCGGCCTGCATAACAGTGTCCTGGCAAAAAGTGTATTGTGACCCAAATGGCGCAGGGCGCAAAGTGCACCGCACAAAAGGGGATGTTTTTCTCACTTGAAAGGGTAGAATAAGCCGTTCACAATAACTGGAGAAAACCATGTTAGAGTTGTTGAAAAGTCTGGTATTCGCGGTAATCATGGTACCAGTAGTGATGGCCATCATCCTCGGTGCCATCTACGGCCTGGGTGAAGTGTTCAACGTCTTTTCGAACATTGGTCACCGAGACCAGGCAAAAAAGCAGCATTGATTCCCTCCAAAACGCCCGGTTAACCCGGGCGTTTTGCTCTCAAGTATTTCTTTCCATCGCCGATATCTTTCTTAGCAACAGGCCGTTTACTCATTAATCGGTACCATTTAACGCTGGGATCTCCCTGACGATACCGTTATATTAATATGTATATAACGATGATGACAGGAGCTACAGATGGCACGTACATGGGTACGCCTTTTTGCAGGGGCAACGCTGACGCTTTCTCTTACCGGGCATGCGCTGGCTGAAGAGGGGAAAATTACGGTGTTTGCGGCCGCCTCGCTGACCAATGCGATGCAGGACATCGCCGCTGAGTATAAAAAAGAGAAGAACGTTGATGTGATCTCGTCGTTTGCTTCCTCTTCGACGCTGGCGCGCCAGATCGAAGCGGGTGCACCTGCCGATCTGTTCATCTCTGCCGACCAGAAGTGGATGGACTACGCGGCTGAGAAAAAATCGATTGATACAGCAACCCGCGAAACGCTGCTGGGGAATAGCCTGGTGGTCGTGGCGCCGAAAGCCAGCGCTCAGGGCGATCTCACCATCAACAAGGCGACCGACTGGACCCGCTTGCTGAACGGGGGGCGTCTGGCGGTGGGCGATCCGGAACATGTGCCTGCCGGGATTTACGCCAAAGAAGCGCTGCAAAAGCTGGGTGCGTGGGAAAGCCTGTCTCCGAAACTGGCCCCGGCGGAGGATGTTCGCGGCGCGCTGGCGCTGGTAGAGCGTAACGAGGCCCCGCTGGGGATCGTTTATGGCTCTGATGCCGTTGCCAGCAAAGGGGTGAAAGTGGTTGGTACGTTCCCGGAAGACTCGCACAAGAAAGTGGAATATCCTGTTGCGATTGTTGATGGACATAAAAATGCGACCGTGACGGCCTTCTATGACTATCTGAAGGGGCCAGAGGCGTCTGCGATCTTTAAACGTTATGGATTTACGACTCACTGATGATATTGACCGATCCTGAATGGCAGGCTGTGCTGCTGAGCCTTAAAGTCTCTTCCCTCGCGGTTGCGCTGAGTTTGCCCTTTGGGATCTTCTTTGCCTGGTTACTGGTTCGCACCCGGTTTCCGGGCAAAGCCCTGCTTGATAGCGTTCTTCATCTTCCCCTTGTGTTACCACCCGTGGTGGTCGGTTATCTTCTGCTCGTCTCGATGGGGCGACGCGGTTTTATCGGCGAGAAGCTCTACGACTGGTTTGGGCTGACGTTTGCTTTTAGCTGGCGCGGCGCGGTGCTGGCGGCGGCGGTGATGTCATTCCCGCTGATGGTGAGGGCTATCCGCCTCGCGCTTGAAGGCGTGGACATGAAGCTCGAACAGGCGGCACGCACGCTGGGAGCCGGACGTTTACGCGTCTTCTTTACCATCACGCTTCCGCTCACGCTGCCGGGAATTATTGTCGGAACGGTGCTCGCGTTTGCCCGTTCGCTCGGCGAGTTCGGCGCGACCATCACTTTTGTCTCGAACATTCCCGGCGAAACGCGAACCATCCCGTCCGCAATGTATACCCTGATTCAAACCCCTGGCGGTGAGGGAGCGGCGGCGCGTTTGTGCATCATCTCGATAGTTCTGGCGCTGGCTTCTCTACTGGTATCTGAATGGCTGGCCCGGCTTAGCCGCGAGCGAATGGGGAAATAAGCATGCTTGAACTCAATTTCACCCAGACGCTGGGAAACCATACCCTGACGCTTAACGAGACGCTACCGGCTAGCGGCATTACCGCCATATTTGGTGTTTCCGGTGCGGGGAAAACGTCGCTGATTAATGCCATCAGCGGCCTGACGCGCCCGCAGTCCGGGCGTATTGTCCTGAATAACCGCGTTCTAAATGACGTAGAACGTAAGGTCTACCTCTCTCCGGACAAACGCCGCATTGGTTACGTTTTTCAGGATGCGCGACTATTCCCGCACTACAGCGTGCGCGGCAACTTGCGCTACGGCATGGCGAAAAGCATGGCTACGCAGTTTGATAAGCTGGTGGCTCTGTTAGGCATTGAACCGCTGCTGGACAGGCTACCTTCCTCGCTCTCGGGCGGAGAGAAGCAGCGAGTGGCGATAGGGCGTGCCATTTTGACCGCGCCGGAGCTGCTGCTGCTGGACGAACCGCTGGCTTCGCTGGATATCCCACGCAAGCGTGAGCTGCTGCCGTATCTGCAACGTCTGGCGCGGGAAATCAATATTCCGATGCTCTACGTGAGCCATTCCCTGGATGAGCTTTTGCATCTGGCAGACAAGGTGCTGGTGCTGGAAGAGGGCAGCGTGAAGGCCTTCGGCAGCCTGGAAGAGGTGTGGGGTAGCAGCGTGATGCACCCGTGGCTCCCGAAAGAGCAGCAGAGCAGCATCCTGAAAGTGAGCGTACTGGAACACCATCCGCACTACGCGATGACTGCGCTGGCGCTGGGCGATCAGCATCTTTGGGTCAATAAGATCGACAAACCGTTACAGTCCGCGCTGAGAATTCGCATCCCGGCGTCGGACGTCTCGCTGGTGCTGCAGCCGCCGCTGCAAACCAGTATCCGAAATATTCTGCGCGCCAAAGTGGCCGAGTGTTTTGACGATAACGGGCAGGTGGAAGTGAAGCTTGAGGTTGGCAGCAGGACTCTCTGGGCGCGCATCAGCCCGTGGGCCAGGGATGAGTTAGGCATCAAGCCCGGCCTGTGGCTTTACGCGCAAATCAAGAGCGTCTCGATCACCGCCTGATTACAGCAGGTGGGTATAAATGTACTGCGCGATGCTGTCGGTGGTGTTATCGCCGATCACCACGTTAGCGCGCGCTTTGACCGCGTCGTCGGCATTGCCCATCGCCACGCCCGTTCCTGCGGCTTCCAGCATGCTGATGTCGTTGTAGTTATCGCCAAAGGCGATCACATCCTGCATCGACCAGCCCTGAGATTCCACAAACTGCGTCAGGCGTTTGCCTTTGCTGTTACCTTTGCGGGCAATATCCACCTGATCGTGCCAGGACCATTCGCACTCCAGACCCAGCGTCTCCTCGACGTGCTTCGCGAACGCATTCAGTTTGGTGGTGTCTTCATCCGTCAGGGCGAATTTCCAGATAGCCTCAACGTCCTGTGCCGCCTGACGCAGAGAGGAAACCTGCGTAAAGACGGGGCGCTGCGCTTCTGGCAGGGAAAGCGCCCAGTTGCTGGTGCGTACCACATGGCCGGTCGGGCGCTCGTACATCATAGCGTTATCCACGTACATCAGGCCGTGAATGGCGTGCTCATCCAGCAGATCAATTAATTGCAGCGCCTGAGGAACCGGCAGCGGATCGGATGCCAAAACCTTTTTTGCATGATAATCATACAAATAGGTGCCGTTACAACAAATTGCAGGTGTATCTAACGCCAGTGCCTGATAAAAAGGATGAATGGCAACGTGATGTCGACCCGTTACGATAAGGAGTTGATATCCCACTTCCTGCACGCGCTTAAGCGCTTCAAGAGAAGAGGGGAGCAGGGTTTTCTGAGGGGTAAGTAATGTTCCGTCTAAATCCAGTGCAATCACACGCGAGGTCATTTGTTCTTCCGGGTTAATGTTGAATTTTAGGTCTCAGGGGATGTTACACCGAGAGTAAATCGCTGCAAAATTCCTGGCTAAAATTCAGCATTCACCGTTAAAAATAATCACTTTCACGTGCAGTGAGGAAAGGAGTATTCATGAAACAAACCGTTTATACCGCCAGTCCTGAAAGTCAGCAGATCCATGTCTGGCGTTTGAATGCAGAAGGTTCGCTCACGCTGGTTCAGGTTGTTGATGTTCCGGGGCAAGTACAGCCAATGGTCGTCAGCCCGGATAAACGTTTTCTCTATGTTGGCGTGCGCCCCGAGTTCCGCGTGCTGGCGTACCGTATCTCCCCCGATGATGGCGCACTGACCTACACCGCCGAAGCACCGCTGCCGGGTAGTCCTACCCATATCTCTACCGATCGCAAAGGGCGCTTCATCTTCAGCGGTTCCTATAATGCGGGCTGCGTCAGCGTGACCCGTCTTGAGGATGGTATTCCGGTGGATACCGTTGAGGTGGTGGAAGGGCTGGAAGGCTGCCACTCGGCGAATATCTCCCCGGACAACCGTACGCTGTGGGTGCCTGCCCTGAAGCAGGATCGCATCTGCCTGTTTACCCTGAGCGATGCTGGGCATCTGGTGGCACAAAACCCTGCCGAAGTGACGACCGTAGAAGGCGCGGGTCCGCGCCATATGGTCTTCCACCCGAATCAGCAATATGCGTATGTGGTTAACGAACTGAACAGCTCAGTAGACGTGTGGGAATTGAAAGATCCACACGGTCAGATTGAGTGCGTACAAACGCTGGATATGATGCCGTCTGACTTCTCCGACACCCGCTGGGCGGCCGATATCCACATTACGCCGGATGGTCGTCATCTGTACGCGTGTGATCGTACCTCCAGTCTGATTACCGTCTTTAGCGTCTCTGAAGATGGCAGCGTGTTGGCGATTGAGGGCTTCCAGCCAACGGAAACCCAGCCGCGCGGCTTTAATATCGATCACAGCGGCAAATACCTGATTGCGGCGGGGCAGAAATCCCACCATATCGCGCTGTATGAAATCAAAGGCGAGCAGGGGCTGCTGGAAGAGAAAGGGCGTTATGCCGTCGGCCAGGGGCCAATGTGGGTAGTGGTAAACGCTCACTAAGCGGCTAAAAACAAAAAACCTCGCGAATGCGAGGTTTTTTTATCTCTGTAGGCCGGGTAAGGCGAAGCCGCCACCCGGCAAAACATCTTACTGCTTCTGTTCAGCAACCACTTTGCTACCCACACCGCGGTTGTTGTATTCCCACATGCGGTTGAAGCTAGCGTCGTTCAGATTGCGCTGCACGATGCCTTTATCGTCCACCGTCCCGGTGGTGCCGGAGAACGGACGTTTGGAGATGGCCGCGTCCGCCCACGGTTTGGCGATGTTGAAGCCTTCGTTGATCACGCTGTCACGGATAACAACCTGGCCGTTAGTGGCAGAGTCCACATCCAGAGAGCGACCCAACTGTGCAACGTTGTCACCTGCAGCAGTGAAACGGCTGTTCACCGCCAGGAAGCCGTAGAAGAGGTTTGACTGTGTCGCTGGCGCAAACACATAACCTTCCTGCTGCGTACGCGAGTTCACCACGCGGAAGTCGGTGTTATCAAACACCACTGCGCCACGACCAGAGACCAGATCCACGTCGCCTTCAACGTAGCTGTTGGTCACCAGAGTACGGGTCAGGCGGTTATTTTGGAGGGTGTTCTGCACACCGCTATTGGTCACAAAGAAGGTGTTCTGGCGACCCAGAATATTCACGTTGTTAATCTGTACCTTGTCGCCATCGCTGCGCAGAGCCACGGCCTGATGATTACCCGCGTCAACGCTGTCACCCAGGGTATTTTGAATGGTCAGGTTCTGCAATTGCAGACCGTTATTCTGCGACCAGACCACCGCTGAGCACATCACGCCAATGGTGGCGGCGCGCTTGCTCTGGCAGTTATCAAACATATACCACGCAGGTTTACCCGGCATGTATTTACCGGCCGGGTTCACAAGGTGACGCCAGGTTGTGGTGTCGATTTCGGAATCAATCGCCAGGCCAATTTTCACGTCGAGCGCTTTTTCGCCCAGACCATAAATCGTAATGCTGCCCGGCGCCGCTGGTACGTAAACGGTACCTTCATATTCACCTGGCAGGATCGCGATATACTGACGCGATGCGCTGTGTTTAGTGATAGCCGCGTCAACTGCCGCCTGGATAGAGGTATGGGTCACGCCCTGCGCCCCAGCCGGCCCCACAACGAAGTTTGGCTGTTTTGGCAGGGTAATAGAAGACGGCGTCCACGGTGCGGCATTGGGATCCATCGCCGTGAAGTAACGCGCCTGGGTGAAGTTTTTCGCTTCATCGGCGGACAGGATCGGACGAGATGATGTCCCCGGCGCAACCTGCTCAGAAGGTCGCTGATCCGGCGGGGTTGAGCTGCAAGCGGATAAAGTCACGCCAAAGGCAAGTGCTAACGCCAGACGGGACATCCTGGAAATGTTCAAGGTGAAGCTCCTGGGTATGCAAGTCTTAACGGGATAGACGAAATAGCCTGCTTTTTTATACTAAGTTGAGCGAAACGGGAAGATAAAAAGGGTAAAAGTTGCGTTTTTACCCTCAGGGGGCGGGGAAGTCATCACAAATAAATAACATTTTCCATGAATGCGGTTGACACCAGACAGCAGATGAAAATAAATGTCTATACAACCCATGACAAGTGGAATCCCCATGCAGCAGCTTCATCCCGACGATGTGATATGGCGAAATGCGCGGCTGGCAACAATGGTTGCTGGTGAGCCGGAACCTTATGGCCTGAAAGAACAACACGCTCTGGTGGTCAGGGGCCAAACCCTTCTGGCCGTTGTTCCCGAGTCTGAACTGCCTTCCGGACACCCTCACAGCGTCGATCTTCAGGGACGTCTGGTCACGCCAGGTCTGATTGACTGCCATACCCATCTGGTGTTTGGCGGCGACCGCGCGGCGGAGTGGGAGCAGCGTCTGAACGGTGTCTCTTACCAGGCCATCAGCGCGCAGGGGGGCGGGATTAACGCCACCGTGACGGCGACGCGCAGCAGCTCGCCGGAAACCCTGCTAGAACTGGCGCAACAGCGGCTCCAGCGTCTGATGAATGAAGGTGTGACGACGGTTGAAATCAAATCGGGATACGGGCTAAACGCCGAGGCCGAAGAGAAGATGCTGCAGGTCGCGCGCCAGCTGAGCCTCAATAATCCAATTGATATCAGCCCAACGCTGCTGGCGGCCCATGCGGTTCCGGCGGAATACCGGCAGGATCCGGATGCGTACCTCACACTGGTCTGCGAGCAGATCCTGCCCACGCTGTGGCAAAAAGAGTTATATGAAGCAGTCGATGTGTTTTGTGAAAACGTCGGCTTTACCCCGTCGCAAACCGAGCGTCTCTTCCAGGCTGCTACCGCACTCGGTATCCCGGTGAAAGGGCACGTCGAGCAGCTGTCGAATCAGGGCGGCGCGGCGCTGGTCAGCCGATACAAGGGGCTTTCTGCCGATCACATTGAGTATCTCGATGACGCAGGCGTACAGGCGATGGCGGAAAGCGGCACGGTTGCCGTCCTGTTGCCGGGTGCGTTCTATTTCCTTCAGGAGCGTCAGCGTCCGCCGGTTGAACAGCTCAGAAAACAGGGAGTCCCGATGGCCGTCGCCACCGACTACAACCCCGGCACCAGCCCGTTCGCCAGCCTGCACCTGGCGATGAACATGGCCTGCGTCCAGTTCGGCCTCACGCCGGAAGAGGCCTGGGCTGGCGTAACGCGACACGCGGCGCAGGCGCTGGGGCGCGGCGCCACGCACGGGCAATTAAAGGCCGGATACGTGGCGGATTTTATCGTCTGGGATGCAAAAAATCCGGTAGAAATGGTTTATGAACCGGGACGTAATCCTTTGTATCAACGCATCTTCCGGGGGAAAACACGATGACACTGTGGCGGTCCACATCACCGCAGATCTGGCAGGGGCGCGATGATAGCGCTGAAGCCACTCATGCAAAACGCATTTTCCAGACTATTCAGCAACGTGAAGCGTTTTCACCTGCACCTTCAGGCATTGGCCTGATAGGTTTTGAATGTGATGAAGGGGTGAAGCGCAATCACGGCAGACCCGGCGCGGTGCTGGCACCCGATACACTTCGCCGGGCGCTCGCGAACATGGCAAGCCATCAGGGACATGAGCGGCTTGTGGATATGGGCTCAATTTATCTCGAGGGCACAGATCTAGAAGCCGCGCAGCGGGCATTAAGCGATGCGGTGGTGCAATGCCAGCAGTCCGGGATGCGCACGCTGGTGTTCGGCGGCGGGCATGAAACCGCGTGGGCACACGGCCGCGGCGTGCTGGACGCTTTCCCGGACGCGCGGGTTGCCATTATCAACCTTGATGCCCATCTCGATCTGCGCAAAGCCGATCAGGCCACGTCAGGCACGCCGTTTCGCCAGCTGGCGAATTACTGCGATGAGCGCGGGCGGGAATTTCAGTACGCCTGCTTTGGCGTGAGCCGGGCGGCGAACACGCTGGCGCTGTGGGATGAGGCGGAACGTCTTAACGTCACGCTGGTGGAGGATCTGCATTTCAGGCGTGATGCGCTCTCTATACTGGAAAAGGTGCTGGCGCAGGCCGATCGCGTTTATCTCACGATTGACCTGGACGTTCTCCCTGCTGGAGAAATGCCCGCCGTCTCGGCCCCTGCGGCACTGGGCATACCGGCGCTGGATCTTATGCCGGTCATCGAACGCATCTGCTGTAGTGGGAAACTGCAGGCCGCCGATCTGGTAGAATTTAACCCGCAGTACGACCGCGATGGGCAGGGCGCAAAGCTTGCCGCCCGTCTGGCCTGGCAAATTGCTCACTGGTGGGCATAACACTATTCAAGGAGTCACGATGTTTTCACGCTCACCTCTGCCGCCCTCGAGCCCTCCCGCGCCTTTCTACGAAAAGGTGAAGCAGGCCATTAGCGAAAAAATTGCCACCGGCGTCTGGCGGCCGCACGACCGCATTCCCTCGGAGGCCGATCTGGTGGCCCAGTTTGGTTTTAGCCGCATGACCGTCAACCGGGCGCTGCGTGAACTGACCGACGAAGGGCTTCTGGTACGCCTTCAGGGCGTGGGGACGTTTGTGGCGGAACCAAAAGGGCAGTCAGCCCTGTTTGAGATCCGCAGTATTGCCGATGAGATAACCTCGCGAAATCACCAGCACCGCTGTGAGGTGCTGGTGCTCGAAGAGACTCAGGCCAGCGCCGAGCAGGCCGTAGAGCTGAATGTGAAAGAGGGAAGCCGCATTTTCCATTCGGTGATGGTGCATTTTGAGAACGACATTCCGGTGCAGATTGAAGATCGCTGCGTGAACGCTGAACGGATCCCGGACTATCTGAATCAGGATTACACCCACACCACGCCGCATGCATATCTCTCGCTCGTCGCCCCGCTGACGGAAGGGGAGCACATTGTGGAGGCGGTTCGCGCCACGCCGCAGGAGTGTGAGTTGTTGCGAATCAAAGAGCACGATCCTTGCCTGCTTATTCGCCGCCGCACCTGGTCATCCTCGCAGATTGTGTCGCATGCCAGACTGCTGTTTCCCGGTAACCGTTACCGGCTGCAGGGCCACTTTATGTCATAAGTTTTATAAGCGTGATCGCTAACGCAATATAACAAAATTGTATCTTTTTTGTTAAATCCGACCTTGTGTGTGCTTGTCTATACAAGTATATCTTAATGCATCATCTGTCCCGTATGAGGAGCACACAATGTCGTCAGGTAAATACCGCCAGCAGGACGTTCGCGCGCCGCGCGGCACCACGCTTACCGCCAAAAGCTGGCTCACCGAAGCACCGCTGCGCATGTTAATGAACAACCTTGATCCTGAGGTAGCGGAAAATCCCCACGAGCTGGTGGTCTACGGCGGCATTGGCCGCGCCGCGCGCAACTGGGAGTGCTATGACGCCATTGTCGAGTCCCTCACCAACCTTGAAACTGACGAAACTCTGCTGGTGCAGTCCGGCAAGCCGGTTGGCGTATTTAAAACCCACAAAAACGCGCCGCGCGTGCTGATTGCCAACTCTAACCTGGTGCCGCACTGGGCCACCTGGGAACACTTCAACGAGCTTGATGCGAAAGGGCTGGCGATGTATGGCCAGATGACCGCCGGGAGCTGGATCTACATCGGCAGCCAGGGGATTGTGCAGGGCACATACGAAACCTTCGTGGAAGCCGGTCGCCAGCACTATAACGGCTCGCTGAAAGGCCGCTGGGTATTGACCGCGGGTCTCGGCGGCATGGGCGGCGCGCAGCCGCTGGCTGCCCCGCTTGCCGGTGCGTGCTCACTGAACATTGAGCGCCAGCAGAGCCGCACTGATTTCCGTCTGCGTACCCGTTACGTCGATGAACAGGCAACCGATCTGGACGACGCGCTGGCACGCATCAAAAAATACACCTCCGAAGGCAAAGCGGTGTCGATTGCCCTGTGCGGCAACGCGGCGGATATTCTCCCGCAGCTCGTCGCCCGCGGCGTGCGCCCGGATCTGGTCACCGACCAGACCAGCGCCCATGACCCGCTGCACGGTTACCTGCCAAAAGACTGGACGTGGGAAGAATATCAGCAGAAAGCAGAAACCGACCCGGAAGGCACAGTACTTGCGGCTAAACGCGCCATGGCGGAACACGTTTCCGCGATGCTGGCCTTTAGCCAGATGGGCATTCCGACCTTTGATTACGGCAACAACATCCGCCAGATGGCGAAAGAGATGGGCGTAAGCAACGCCTTCGACTTCCCGGGATTCGTTCCGGCCTATATCCGCCCGCTGTTCTGCCGCGGCATCGGTCCGTTCCGCTGGGTTGCCTTGTCCGGCGACCCGGAGGACATCTACAGAACCGACGCCAAAGTGAAGGAGATCGTCGCCGACGACGAACACCTGCATCGCTGGCTGGACATGGCTCGCGAGCGCATTAACTTCCAGGGCCTGCCGGCGCGTATCTGCTGGGTAGGGCTGGAGTGGCGGCAAAAACTCGGCCTCGCCTTTAACGAAATGGTGCGCAGCGGTGAAGTCTCCGCGCCGATTGTCATTGGCCGCGACCATCTGGACTCCGGCTCCGTCGCCAGCCCGAACCGCGAAACCGAAGCCATGCGCGACGGTTCGGATGCGGTCTCCGACTGGCCATTGCTGAACGCCCTGCTGAATACCGCCAGCGGCGCGACCTGGGTGTCGCTGCACCACGGCGGCGGCGTTGGGATGGGCTTCTCCCAGCATTCCGGGATGGTCATAGTCTGTGACGGAACTGACGAAGCCGCCGCGCGTATCGCTCGCGTGCTGCACAACGATCCGGCCACCGGCGTGATGCGTCACGCGGATGCGGGTTATGAGATTGCCATTGACTGTGCCAAAGAGCAGGGGCTGAACCTGCCGATGATCCCTGCCACACAAGGAAAGCAATAATGAATGCATTAACACTCACTCCCGGCTCGCTGACGCTCAAACAGCTGCGTAGCGTCTGGCGCCAGCCGGTTACGCTCTCGCTGGATGACAGCGCGCACGCGGCCATTAACGACAGCGTGGCCTGCGTGGAGGCGATTGTTGCCGAAGGGCGCACCGCCTACGGGATTAACACCGGCTTTGGGCTGCTGGCACAGACCCGCATCGCGACACACGATCTGGAAAACTTACAGCGCTCGCTGGTGCTGTCGCATGCGGCGGGCGTGGGTCAGCCGCTGGACGATGAAATTGTCCGTCTGATGATGGTGCTCAAAATTAACAGCCTGGCGCGCGGTTTCTCCGGCATTCGCCTGAGCGTCATTCAGGCGCTGATGGCGCTGGTCAATGCGGAAGTCTATCCGTGGATCCCGGCGAAAGGCTCAGTTGGGGCATCTGGCGATCTCGCGCCGCTGGCGCACATGTCGCTGCTGCTGCTGGGTGAAGGCAAAGCGCGCTGGCAGGGCGAGTGGCTTCCTGCGAAAGAGGCGCTGAAAAAAGCCGGATTAACGCCCATTACGCTGGCGGCGAAAGAGGGGCTGGCGCTGCTGAACGGCACCCAGGCATCAACCGCTTTCGCGCTGCGCGGCCTGTTTGAAGCGGAAGATCTGTTTGCCTCGGCGGTGGTGTGCGGTGCGCTGACCACTGAAGCCGTGCTGGGCTCGCGTCGTCCGTTCGATGCCCGCATCCACGAGGTGCGCGGTCAGCGCGGGCAGATTGATGCCGCCGCGATGTACCGTCACGTGCTTACCGATACCAGCGAAATTGCCGATTCACACCATAACTGCGAAAAGGTGCAGGATCCGTATTCCCTGCGCTGCCAGCCGCAGGTGATGGGCGCGTGCCTGACGCAGCTGCGCCAGGCGGCAGAGGTGCTGCTGGTCGAAGCCAACGCGGTGTCCGATAACCCGCTGGTGTTTGCCGGGGAAAACGAGGTTATTTCCGGAGGCAACTTCCACGCCGAGCCGGTTGCGATGGCGGCGGATAATATCGCCCTTGCGATTGCCGAAGTCGGCGCGTTGTCTGAGCGCCGCATTGCGCTGATGATGGATAAACATATGTCCCAGCTGCCACCGTTCCTGGTGCGTAACGGCGGGGTCAACTCGGGCTTTATGATTGCCCAGGTGACGGCCGCAGCGCTGGCAAGCGAGAACAAAGCGCTGTCGCACCCGCACAGCGTGGACAGCCTGCCAACGTCAGCGAACCAGGAAGATCATGTCTCGATGGCACCGGCTGCCGGGCGTCGTCTCTGGGAAATGGCCTCCAACACCCGCGGCGTGCTGGCGGTGGAATGGCTGGCGGCAAGTCAGGGTATCGATCTGCGAGAAGGTCTAAAATCCAGCCCGCTGCTGGAGCAGGCGCGTCATGCGCTGCGCGAGCACGTTACGCATTACGATGACGACCGCTTCTTTGCGCCGGATATTGATAAGGCGATGCAGCTTCTGGAAGAGGGAAGGCTTGTAGGTCTGCTACCTTCGGTGCTGTGATTTTCCCCTCACCCTAACCCTCTCCCACAGG
>NZ_GL890775.1:529302-543135 GCF_000211415.1 Enterobacter mori LMG 25706
TCGCACGATTATGAATACATCGCCGTAATCGACGCGCTCCCAAGCGAATGGAAATGCACGTTAAACCCTACCATCGCGCCGCTCGCGCCTTCATCGACCTCAATTTTCTCCACATCCAGCGCGTGCACCGTAAAGATATAGCGGTGAGTTTCCCCTTTTGGCGGCGCCGCACCGCCGTAGCCCGCTTTACCAAAATCGGTGCGCGTCTGAATGGCACCTTCAGGCAGGGCAACCAGGCCAGAGCCGGAACCCTGCGGCAGCACGCGCGTGTCGGCAGGCAGGTTCGCCACGATCCAGTGCCACCAGCCGGAGCCGGTCGGTGCGTCCGGGTCGTAGCAGGTCACGACAAAGCTTTTGGTTCCGGCCGGAACCTCGTCCCACGCCAGGTGCGGGGAGATATTGTCTCCCTGATACCCCATGCCGTTGAATACGTGGCGTTCCGGGAGCTTTTCGCCGTCGCGCAGATCTTTACTGATGATTTTCATACGGTTTACCCTCGTTGATCGCTCGTTCAGGAAGTGTAACGCATGGGGTCAAATCGTGAAATGCGCGGGAATGTTAACGGCTGTAACGACCGCGTCGGTTAATTTACGCAGCTGCTCTGGCGTGATGCTGTATGGCGGCATCAGATAGATAAGCTTGCCGAACGGACGCACCCAGACGCCCTGCTCAACGAAGAAGCGCTGCAGCGCCGCCATATTTACCGGATGGGTGGTTTCAATCACCCCGATGGCGCCCAGCACGCGAACGTCCGCCACGAAATTCGCACCCGAGACGGCGCACAGCTCCTCTTTCAGCTGCGCTTCAATCGCCGCCACCTGCGTCTGCCATTCACCGCTTTCCAGAATGGCGAGGCTTTCGCTTGCGACGGCGCAGGCCAGCGGGTTGCCCATAAACGTCGGGCCGTGCATAAAGCAGCCCGCCTCGCCGTCACTGATGGTGTCAGCAATGTGACGGGTGGTTAGCGTGGCGGAGAGCGTCATGGTGCCGCCGGTCAGCGCTTTACCCAGGCACAGAATATCCGGGGCGATACCCGCATGCTCGCAGGCAAACAGCTTGCCGGTGCGGCCAAAACCGGTGGCGATCTCATCGGCAATCAGCAGAATGCCCTCGCGGTCGCACATCTTGCGAATACGTTTTAGCCACTCCGGATGGTACATCCGCATTCCGCCTGCGCCCTGCACAATCGGTTCAAGGATCACTGCGGCGATGTCATGACGATGCGCCGCCATCAGCCGCGCGAAGCCGACCATGTCCATCTCGTTCCACTCGCCGTCGAAGCGGCTCTGCGGGGCAGGGGCAAACAGGTTTTCCGGCAGATAGCCTTTCCACAGGCTGTGCATGGAGTTGTCCGGATCGCACACCGACATCGCCCCGAAGGTATCCCCGTGATAGCCGTTGCGGAAGGTGAGGAACCGCTGGCGCGTTTCGCCCAATGCATGCCAGTACTGCAGCGCCATTTTCATCGCCACTTCCACCGCCACGGAGCCGGAATCGGCCAGGAACACGCACTCCAGCGATTCAGGCGTCATCACCACCAGGCGACGGCATAAATCCACCGCGGGCTGATGGGTGATTCCGCCAAACATCACGTGCGACATCTGGTCAATCTGCGCCTTCATCGCCGCATTCAGGCGCGGGTGGTTGTACCCGTGAATGGCCGCCCACCAGGAAGACATGCCGTCAACGAGCCGCTCGCCGCTGGCAAGGTGCAGCTCGCAGCCGTGGGCCGAGGCCACCGGATAGACGGGAAGGGGGCGGGTGGTGGAGGTGTAAGGGTGCCAGATATGCTGCTTGTCGAAGGCGAGATCGTCCTGGGTCATAATCGACTTGTAAACCATTTTGAAAAGTTTTAGGTTTACGAGTATAAACCGAACCGAAAATTAACAAAACCCTTTGGAGAAGCCCAATGGCTCACCACGCACGCTGGACGATGTCGCAAGTTACTGAATTATTCAACAAACCTTTCCTTGAGCTGATGTTCGAAGCGCAGCAGGTGCATCGTCAGCACTTCGATCCACGCCATGTTCAGGTCAGCACGCTGCTGTCGATCAAGACCGGTGCCTGTCCTGAAGACTGCAAATATTGCCCGCAGAGCGCGCGCTACAAAACTGGCCTGGAATCCGAACGGCTGATGGAAGTTGAGCAGGTGCTCGACTCGGCGCGCAAGGCGAAAAACGCCGGTTCAACCCGCTTCTGCATGGGCGCGGCGTGGAAGAATCCGCACGATCGCGACATGCCGTATCTGGAGCAGATGGTAAAGGGCGTGAAGGAGATGGGCCTCGAAGCCTGTATGACGCTCGGCACGCTGAACGACGAGCAGGCGCAGCGCCTCTCCGCGGCGGGGCTGGACTATTACAACCACAACCTCGACACCTCGCCGGAGTTTTACGGCAACGTCATCACCACCCGTACCTATCAGGAGCGTCTGGATACGCTGGATAAAGTGCGTGACGCGGGGATCAAGATCTGCTCCGGCGGTATCGTGGGCTTAGGCGAAACGGTGAAAGACCGCGCGGGCCTGCTGCTGCAGCTGGCGAACCTGCCGACGCCGCCGGAAAGCGTGCCGATCAACATGCTGGTGAAGGTTAAGGGCACGCCGATGGCGGATAACGATGACGTCGATGCGTTTGATTTTATCCGCACCATCGCGGTGGCGCGCATCATGATGCCGACCTCTTACGTTCGCCTCTCCGCCGGTCGCGAGCAGATGAGTGAGCAAACTCAGGCCATGTGCTTTATGGCCGGAGCCAATTCCATCTTCTACGGCTGCAAGCTGCTGACCACGCCGAACCCGGAAGAGGACAAAGACGTTCAGCTGTTCCGCAAGCTGGGGCTTAACCCGCACCAGACCGAGGTGCTGACGGGCGATAACGAGCAACAGCAGCAGCTGGAGCAGCAGATTTTCAACGCCGACACCGACCAGTTCTACAACGCGGCAGCCGTATGACCTGGCAGGCACGAATACATACCGCGCTGGACGAACGCCGGGCGGCAGAGGCGTTTCGCGTTCGCAGGGTGGTGGAAAACGGCGCGGGCCGTTTTCTTACCCGCGAGGGGCGGCAGTTTTGTAATTTCTCCAGCAACGACTATCTCGGGCTGAGCCAGCATCCGGCCATCATTCGTGCCTGGCAGCAGGGCGCAGAGCGGTTTGGCGTGGGCAGCGGCGGCTCGGGGCACGTCAGCGGCTACACCACGGCGCATCAGGCACTGGAAGAGGCGCTTGCCGACTGGCTCGGCTACCCGCGCGCGCTGCTGTTTATTTCCGGCTTTGCCGCGAATCAGGCGGTTATTACCGCGCTGATGGAAAAAGAGGACCGCATTGTCGCTGACCGCCTGAGCCACGCCTCGCTGCTCGAGGCGGCAAATTTAAGCCCGGCACAGTTGCGCCGCTTTGCCCATAACGATGCGGGGCAGCTCGCCGCGCTGTTGGATAAACCCTGCGACGGACAGCAGCTGGCAGTAACGGAAGGGGTGTTCAGCATGGACGGCGACAGCGCGCCGCTTGCCGCGCTGCACGAGGCCGCAAAACGGCAAAACGCCTGGCTGCTGGTGGACGATGCCCACGGTATTGGCGTGATGGGCGACGAAGGGCGCGGCAGCGCGCATCAGCAAAACGTGAAGCCGGAACTGCTGATTGTCACCTTCGGCAAAGGCTTTGGCGTGAGCGGGGCCGCCGTGCTGTGCAGCGATTCGGTCGCTGACTATCTGCTGCAGTTTGCCCGACACCTGATCTACAGCACCAGCATGCCTCCGGCGCAGGCCGTGGCGCTGTCTGCGTCGCTGGCGGTGATCCGCAGCGCAGAAGGGGGGGAACGTCGCCAGCGGCTGGCAGAGCATATCTCCCGCTTCCGTCAGGGGTTAGCGGCGCTGCCCTTCCACAGTCCCGATTCGCAGCGCGCTATCCAGCCGGTGGTTGTCGGCGAAAACGGCCGCGCGCTGGCGCTGGCACGGGCGCTGCGCGAGCGCGGCATGTGGGTGACCGCCATCCGCCCGCCAACCGTTCCGCCCGGTACCGCGCGTCTGCGCTTAACTCTGACGGCGGCGCATGACGCACGGGATATCCAGACGCTGCTGGAGGTGCTCCATGTTGCCGGTGAATAAACAGGCCGTTGCGGCGGCATTTGGTCGGGCTGCGCAGAGCTATTCGCAGCACGATGAACTGCAGCGTCAGAGCGCGGAGGGGCTTCTGGCCGCGCTTGGCGAGAATCGTTTTCCGAAGGTGCTGGACGCGGGCTGTGGTCCCGGCAGCAACAGCCGCTACTGGCGCGGAACGGGAAGCCAGGTCACCGCTATCGACCTCTCAGACCAGATGCTCGACGAGGCGCGTCAGAGGCAGGCAGCGGATCGCTATCTGCTGGCCGATATCGAGGCTATCCCGCTGGCGGATGCGCAGTTCGATCTGGTCTGGAGTCATCTGGCGGTCCAGTGGTGCAGCAGCCTGCCACAGGCCTTACGCGAGCTTTATCGCATGGCGCGACCGGGCGGGAAGGTAGCCTTTACCACCTTGCTGGAAAGCTCGTTGCCTGAGCTGAACCAGGCGTGGAAAGCGGTGGATGAGCAGCCGCACGCTAACCGCTTTTTATCGCATGAACAGGTGACGCAGGCGCTGGCAGGCTGGCGCTATCGCAGCACGGTACAGACCATCACCCTCAATTTTAGCGATGCGTTCAGCGCCATGCGCTCGCTGAAGGGCATCGGGGCCACGCATCTGCATGCCGGACGGGAGAGAAAACTGCTCACCCGGGGACAACTGCAGCGTCTGGAGCTGGCCTGGCCGCAGCAGCGGGGTCATTTCCCGCTCTCTTATCAACTTTTTCATGGGATTATCGAACGTGACTGAACGTTATTTTGTTACCGGCACGGACACGGAAGTGGGCAAAACGGTTGCCAGCTCGGCGCTACTGCAGGCGGCGCAAAAGCTTGGGAAAAACACCGCCGGATATAAACCCGTTGCTTCCGGCAGCGAGATGACGGCGGAAGGGTTACGCAACACTGACGCGCTGGCGCTCCAGCGCAACAGCACGCTTGAACTTGCCTATTCAGCGGTGAATCCGTACACCTTTGCCGAGCCGACCTCGCCGCACATAATCAGCGCCGATGAAGGCCGTCCGATTGATTTCGCCGTCCTGTCTACCGGATTACGGACGCTGGAAAGCCAGGCCGACTGGGTGCTGGTGGAGGGGGCTGGCGGCTGGTTTACGCCGCTTTCCGAAGAAAACACCTTTGCTGACTGGGTGCAGGCCGAGCAGCTTCCGGTCATTCTTGTCGTCGGCGTCAAGCTGGGCTGCATCAATCACGCCATGTTGACGGCGCAGGCCGTACAGCAGGCCGGGCTGCGTCTGGCGGGCTGGATAGCCAACGACGTGGTCGCGCCAGGGAAACGACACCAGGAGTATCTGGCGACCCTCAAACGCGTGCTCCCCGCGCCGTGCCTAGGGGAAATCCCCTGGCTTGCGGACGGCGCGGAAAATGCCGAAACCGGGTGTTATCTCGACCTCAGCGTCTTGCTTCCCGCGACATCCAGTGGGCGATAAGCTCGTCATCCAGTTCGTTAACGTGGCCCTGCGCCACGTTACGCCCGCGATAGAGCATGCAGAAACGCTCCGCAACCCGGCGGATAAACGACAGCTGTTGCTCCGCTAATAACACCGTCATACCCAGCTCCCGATTTAAGCGCACCAGCAGCTGCCCCAGCTTCTGGGCGAAGCTGTGTCCTGCGCCGTGCAGGGGTTCATCGAGGATCAGCAGGCGCGGGCGGTTCACCAGCGCGTTGGCCAGCGCCAGCTGATACTGGTCGTCCGGAGAGAGCGTGTTGGCGCGGGCCTGCCGCAGCGCATAGAGTGCCGGAAACAGGTCGTAAACGTCTCTTTTCGCCTCAGGATCGGGTTTCCCCACGGCCTGCATCGCAATATGCAAATTCTCATCGATGGTCAGCTGGGAAAAGATCCGTCTGTCCTGCGGGACATAGCCTATGCCCGGCATGGAACGGTGCTCTGACGCCTGGTTGAGCAAATCGCGCGGCGGCGCACCGGCTTCATGCCAGATAATGGTGCCGCTTTCGACGGGCACTTTTCCGGTAATGCAGTTCATCAGGGTCGTTTTGCCCATCCCCGGCAGGCCAACGACGCCTGTACACATGCCTTGCGGAAAATCTAAATCCAGGTTCCATAGCGTATGTTGGCTTCCGTAAAACTGATTCACAGCACGCAGACTCAACATCTTTCTCTCCTTAAAAATGTTTATTGATGACGCTCGTAGTCGACTGTGCAAAACGCCTGCCAGAAACCATAAAGTGATTAAAAAAGGGGCTTTTTTAGGAATAAGTCTCTGCGGATCGTCGTGCGGATCCTTAAATTGCACATCAACGGTGCCGGAAGCGGTGAATTATGGTGCAGGGCGCGAAATGGCGGTTTTGTGAGCGAGATCGCATGCGTTGGTTATGAATGACTCAACTGTTTATCATCAAAAAATAGCTATAAAAATTTTTTGTTACCGCCTCGTGGGAAAAACCGGGAATTTGCCGAGTGGCGGTCTGTACGGGCTGGACGCAGTTATCCACCATTCCTGTGGATAACCATGTGCATTAGAGTTAGAAAACACGCGATAAGCGAGAGAATACGCGGGTTACGCCCGAATTGATGCGAAACACGGCTTTAGAAAATATCGCTTAGTAATTAACTGGTTAGATAAAATCAATTGCCGTCATGAAACTGTCACCCGTTGCCACAAAACTATCATTACCTGGCTTGACAAATGTTAAAAAAGGAAAAGTTCTGGGGATAACCGAGTCAGGCTGGTGTTTTATTTTGTCACAGTCTACATTTCAACCGGGATCGCGCTCATTCCCCGGGCGCTACTCTAAATATCCTGCCACGCTACTGGTTTTTCATCCAGTGTTTTTTACTGGCATTCCTGGCAACAACGAGTAAAATTACTCACCTGCCGCTTATAACGTCATCAGGTTGTCGCCCATGAGTAAACCGTTCAAATTGAATTCTGCTTTCCGTCCTTCGGGGGATCAGCCCGAGGCCATCCGCCGTCTGGAAGAGGGGCTGGAAGATGGGCTGGCGCATCAGACGCTATTAGGTGTGACGGGGTCAGGTAAAACCTTCACCGTCGCCAACGTGATTGCGGATCTCCAGCGCCCCACGATGGTGCTGGCACCCAATAAAACTCTGGCGGCGCAGCTTTATGGTGAGATGAAAGAGTTCTTCCCGGACAACGCGGTGGAGTATTTCGTCTCCTACTACGATTACTACCAGCCAGAAGCCTATGTGCCGAGCTCTGACACCTTCATCGAGAAGGATGCCTCAGTGAACGAACACATTGAGCAGATGCGTCTGTCGGCCACTAAGGCGCTTCTGGAGCGTCGAGATGTTGTGGTTGTCGCATCGGTTTCCGCGACCTACGGCCTGGGCGATCCGGATCTCTATCTCAAGATGACGCTGCCCCCGACGCAGGGGATGATCATCGACCAGCGCGCCATCGTCCGTCGTCTGGCGGAGCTGCAGTATGCCCGTAACGATCAGGCTTTCCAGCGCGGGACGTTCCGCGTACGCGGTGAGGTGATCGACATCTTCCCGGCGGAATCGGACGATATGGCGCTGCGCGTCGAGCTGTTCGACGAAGAGGTTGAACGCCTGTCGCTCTTCGATCCGCTGACCGGACACATTGAATCGGTAATCCAGCGCTTCACCATTTACCCGAAAACGCACTACGTAACGCCGCGCGAGCGTATTGTGCAGGCGATGGAAGAGATCAAAGTGGAGCTGGCCGAGCGCCGTAAGGTGCTGCTGGCCAACAACAAGCTGCTGGAAGAGCAGCGCCTGAGCCAGCGTACCCAGTTTGACCTTGAGATGATGAACGAGCTGGGCTACTGCTCCGGTATTGAAAACTACTCGCGCTTCCTCTCCGGGCGCGGGCCGGGCGAGCCGCCGCCGACGCTGTTTGACTACCTTCCGGCAGACGGTTTGCTGGTGATCGACGAATCCCACGTTACGATCCCGCAGATCGGCGGGATGTACCGCGGTGACCGCGCGCGTAAAGAGACGCTGGTGGAATACGGCTTCCGCCTGCCGTCGGCGCTGGATAACCGTCCGATGAAGTTTGAAGAGTTTGAGGCGCTCGCGCCGCAAACCATTTACGTCTCGGCCACGCCGGGCAACTACGAGCTGGAGAAATCCGGTGAAGACGTTGTCGATCAGGTTGTGCGTCCAACGGGTCTGCTCGACCCGATTATTGAAGTTCGTCCGGTGGCGACTCAGGTGGACGATCTGCTCTCGGAAATTCGCGCTCGTTCCGCCATCAACGAGCGCGTGCTGGTGACCACGCTCACCAAACGCATGGCGGAAGACCTGACCGAGTATCTGGAAGAGCACGGCGAGAAGGTGCGTTATCTGCACTCGGATATCGACACCGTCGAGCGCATGGAAATTATTCGCGATCTGCGTCTGGGCGAGTTTGACGTGCTGGTGGGGATCAACCTGCTGCGAGAAGGTCTGGATATGCCGGAAGTCTCACTGGTGGCGATTCTGGATGCGGATAAAGAGGGTTTCCTGCGTTCCGAGCGTTCGCTGATCCAGACCATTGGCCGCGCCGCGCGTAACGTTAACGGTAAAGCGATTCTGTACGGTGACAAAATCACCCCATCGATGGCGAAAGCTATTGGTGAAACGGAGCGCCGCCGCGAGAAACAGCAGCGCTACAACGAAGAGCACGGCATTACGCCGCAGGGTCTGAACAAGAAGGTGGTGGATATCCTGGCGCTGGGCCAGAACATTGCCAAAACCAAAGCGAAAGGTCGCGGCAAGGCGCGCTCAGTGGTGGAAGAAGATACCGTCGTGCTGACGCCGAAAGCGCTGCAGCAGAAAATCCACGAGCTGGAAGGACAGATGATGCAGCACGCGCAGAACCTGGAGTTCGAAGAAGCGGCGCAGATCCGCGACCAGCTTCATCAGCTGCGGGATCTTTTCATCGCGGCATCGTGAGTAAAGCGTTGTTTTCTCCCTCTCCCTATGGGAGAGAGCCGGGGTGAGGGCATCAGGCCGGACAAAACGAACCTAACCCAGCGCCTGAATCGCCTTCTCCAGCGCCTCGCGCAGCAGGTGACGGTCATGGCGATATTTAATATCACTCGCCTCTAGCGGCTCCTGCACCACCACGCGGTCGCCAATACCCGATACGTCCACCTTCGGCCCCACCACGACACCGTCGATAATTTTTTTACCGACGTACTGCTCCATTAAATCAAGCTTGTCCGCCAGCGACAGGCTCGCCGCCGCCGGGCTCAGTTCACGTCCCAGGTTACCGATGTAGACCATCGGGGCGGGGGTGCGGCGCAGCGCCTGCGCTAGCTCTTTCACCAGCAGAATCGGCATCAGGCTGGTGTAAAAACTACCAGGGCCAATCAGGATCAGATCCGCTTCACCGATGGCTTCTACCGCTTCGCGCGTGGCGGGGACGCTTGGATAGGTCATTAGCTCCGTTGGCGGCAGGATAAGCTGATCAATATTCACCTCACCGTAAACTTCATGCCCTTCAGCGTCGATAGCCATTAAATCGACCGGTTGTTCAGACATGGGGATCAGAAATGCATCCACTTTAAGCAGATTACGGATCAGGTTGATGGCTTCGAGAGGCCGCACACTCAGGTGATCTAAGGCCTTTAACATCAGATTTCCGAGGTTATGCCCGGAAAGTTCGCCATTACCGCCAAAACGGTACTCAAACATCGCCGATGCGACGCTCGGTTCGGTAATTAACTGGTTCAGACAGTTGCGCATATCTCCCCAGGCAATCCCGCCTTCGGCACGTCGGATCCGCCCCGTTGAGCCGCCGTTATCGGTGGTGGTCACTATCCCTGTCAGCCTTGACCCGAGTGACGACAATGAGGACATGACGCGGCCCAGGCCGTGGCCTCCGCCAAGAGCGACCACTCGGTCAAGATCCGCAAAAGTGCGATTGCGCATAGGTATTCCTTATCACGTTCGATCGCGTAACAGTAACCTAACTACCCCTAAAAGACGATGCCTCAGCCGATGCAAAATGACGTATATCAATGTGAAAGTGCGGTTTTTGGGTATCCTGTAGCGAAAATGCACGATTAATTCGCTATATATATAATTATATAGCGAAATGCGAGAATGGCGAAGTGATGATTTCCGCGTTACTATCGCTATAACCACGTTTTCATTTTTGAAAACATACACTCTAGCCCTGGCGCCTGTGTCGAACGATATGGCGCCCTGGCCGTGGCAAATTAGCCACCAGGGTACAGAAAGAAATGACTGTGCCTCCCGATTTGGAAAGGTGTACATGGCTTCACAACTTACTGATGCTTTCGCGCGTAAGTTTTATTACTTACGTCTGTCGATTACCGATGTGTGTAACTTCCGTTGCACCTATTGCCTGCCCGATGGCTACAAGCCGGGTAAGGTCACCAATAACGGCTTTCTCTCCGTGGATGAAGTGCGCCGCGTTACGCGCGCCTTCTCTGAGCTCGGCACGGAAAAGGTGCGTCTGACCGGAGGCGAACCCTCTTTACGTCGTGATTTTCCCGACATCATTGCCGCCGTACGTGAAAACGAACGTATCCGCCAGATTGCGGTGACCACTAACGGTTACCGCATGGCGCGCGACGTGGCGAACTGGCGCGATGCGGGCCTGACGGCGATCAACGTCAGCGTAGATAGCCTCGATGCCCGTCAGTTCCACGCCATTACCGGACAGGACAAATTCCATCAGGTGATGGAAGGCATCGACGCCGCATTCACTGCGGGGTTCGACAAAGTCAAAGTGAATACCGTGCTGATGCGTGATGTAAACCATCATCAGCTGGACACCTTCCTGGCGTGGATCAAACCACGCCGCATTCAACTGCGTTTTATTGAGCTGATGGAAACCGGCGAGGGCAGCGAGCTGTTCCGTCGTCATCACATCTCTGGCATGGTGCTGCGCGACGCGCTGCTGAGACGCGGCTGGATCCACCAGATCCGCCAGCGCAGCGACGGCCCGGCGCAGGTCTTCTGTCATCCGGATTACGAAGGTGAGATAGGGCTTATCATGCCCTATGAGAAAGACTTCTGCGCCAGCTGCAACCGCCTGCGCGTCTCCTCCGTTGGCAAGCTTCATCTCTGCCTGTTCGGCGACGGCGGCGTAGATCTTCGCGATTTGCTGGAAGACGATGCGCAGCAGGACGCGCTTGAAGCACGCATTTCTGAAGCGCTGACGCATAAAAAACAGCCCCACTTCCTGCATCAGGGCAATACCGGCATTACTCAGAACCTGTCTTACATCGGCGGGTAATCAGTCTTAAGAAGGAATCAGAAGATGAGTCAGGTAAGCGCAGAATTTATCCCGACACGCATTGCTATCCTTACCGTTTCCGACCGCCGTGGCGAAGAGGATGATACCTCCGGTCACTGGCTGCGTGATGAGGCGCATGACGCGGGGCATCACATCGTCGATAAAGCGATCGTAAAAGAAAACCGCTACGCCATTCGCGCTCAGGTCTCTCAGTGGATCGCCAGCGATGAGGTGCAGGTGGTGTTGATTACCGGCGGCACCGGCTTTACCGCAGGCGATCAGACTCCCGAAGCGCTGATCCCGCTGTTCGACCGCGAAGTGGAAGGCTTCGGCGAAGTGTTCCGCATGCTCTCCTTTGAAGAGATTGGTACCTCCACGCTCCAGTCACGCGCCGTGGCGGGCGTGGCAAACAACACGCTCATTTTCGCTATGCCGGGCTCGACCAAAGCCTGCCGTACCGCGTGGGAAAACATCATCGCCCCGCAGCTGGATGCCCGTACCCGTCCGTGTAATTTCCACCCCCATTTAAAGAAATAAGCTATGTCACAACTGACCCACATTAACGCCGCCGGTGAAGCGCATATGGTGGATGTTTCCGCCAAAGCGGAAACGGTGCGCGAGGCGCGCGCGCAAGCGCTCGTCACTATGCTGCCAGAAACCCTGGCGATGATTCTCGACGGCAGCCACCACAAAGGTGATGTCTTTGCGACCGCGCGCATCGCCGGTATTCAGGCCGCGAAACGCACCTGGGACTTAATTCCGCTGTGCCATCCGCTGATGCTGAGCAAGGTGGAAGTGAACCTGCAGGCGCAGCCGGAGCACAGCCGCGTGCGCATTGAGTCACTCTGCCGCTTAACCGGGAAGACCGGCGTTGAGATGGAAGCGCTGACGGCGGCCTCCGTCGCCGCGCTGACCATCTACGATATGTGTAAAGCAGTGCAGAAAGATATGGTCATTGGCCCGGTGCGCCTGCTGGCGAAAAGCGGCGGCAAATCCGGTGATTTTAAGGTGGACAGCCATGATTAAGGTGCTCTTTTTTGCCCAGGTGCGCGAGCTGGTCAATACCGACAGCCTGACGCTGGATGCGTCCTTCGAAAACGTCGCTGCCCTGCGCACGCATCTGGCGGCACAAAGTGACCGCTGGGCGCTGGCGCTTGAGGAAGGCAAGCTGCTGGCCGCCGTGAATCAGACGCTGGTTGAATTCACCCATCCGCTGAACGCAGGGGATGAGGTGGCCTTCTTCCCGCCGGTGACAGGGGGCTAAGATGGCTGAAACCCGAATTCTGGTCGGTCACGAGCGCTTTAATGTTGGTACAGAATATGACTGGTTGGCCGAGCGCGATGAAGATGGTGCGGTCGTCACCTTTACCGGTAAAGTGCGCAACCACAACCTCGGCGACAGCGTGAAGGCGCTGACGCTGGAGCACTATCCGGGGATGACCGAGAAATCGCTGGCGGCGATTGTCGACGAGGCGCGGGGCCGCTGGCCGCTTGGCCGCATCACGGTGATTCACCGCATCGGCGAGATGTGGCCTGGCGAGGAGATTGTCTTCGTCGGGGTGACCAGCGCGCACCGCGGCAGTGCGTTTGCGGCAGGGGAGTTCATTATGGACTATCTCAAAACCAAAGCCCCGTTCTGGAAGCGTGAAGCCACGCCGGAAGGTGACCGCTGGGTGGAATCGCGCGACAGCGATAAACAAGCCGCCAGCCGTTGGTAGTCGGTTTACGTGGATGTGTTAATCTTAACGTGTGTGTCTACTTAATCTTAATCAGGAGTGAATCATGGACCGATTTCCGCGTTCCGATTCAATAGTACAGCAGACCCGTAGCGGCCTGCAGACGTATATGGCTCAGGTGTACGGCTGGATGACGGTCGGCCTGCTGCTTACCGCGTTTATCGCGTGGTATGCGGCGAACACGCCTGAACTGATGATGTTTATCTTTTCCAGCAAAATCACCTTCTTTGGGCTGATTATCGCGCAGCTGGCGCTGGTGTTTGTGCTTTCTGGCCTGGTGCAAAAGCTGAGTGCCGGAATGGCGACCACGCTGTTTATGCTCTATTCAGCGCTAACCGGACTGACGCTTTCCAGTATTTTCATCGTTTACACCTACTCCTCCATCGCCAGCACCTTTGTGGTCACCGGCGGGATGTTCGGCGTGATGAGCCTGTATGGCTATACCACCAAACGTGACCTGAGCGGCTTAGGCAATATGCTGTTTATGGGGCTGATTGGGATCGTGCTGGCGTCGCTGGTGAACCTGTGGCTGAAGAGTGACGCGCTGATGTGGGCAGTGACCTACATCGGGGTAGTGGTCTTCGTTGGCTTGACGGCCTACGACACCCAGAAGCTGAAAAACATCGGCGAGCAGATTGATGTGCGCGACAGTTCTAACCTGCGCAAATACTCGATTCTGGGGGCGTTGACGCTGTACCTGGACTTCATCAACCTGTTCCTGATGCTGCTGCGTATTTTCGGCAACCGTCGCTAGTTATTTCCCCCTCACCCTAACCCTCTCCCTCAGGGA
>NZ_GL890775.1:543145-571212 GCF_000211415.1 Enterobacter mori LMG 25706
GATTACACGGTGCGGGCTTTTCTCCCTCTCCGTGTGGGAGAGGGCCGGGGTGAGGGCATCAGACCGCAGCGCTACCCGATACAACTCACTTCGCCAACATCCTCTCGTTCTTCGCCCGCAGCTTCTTCGCCCGACTCTCCAGCACCAGATAACAGACCGTTGCCAGCGCTAGCGGCAGGAAGTAATAGATCATGCGGTACGCCAGCAGGGCGGCGATAATCGTTCCCTGAGAGACATGCTCCCCCGCAAGCAACGCGATAAACACCGCCTCCAGCACGCCGATCCCCGCCGGGATATGCACAATCACGCCTGCAATACTGCTCACCAGCAGCACGCCCAGCACGAAGAAGTAATTTACGTCCTCGCCAATTAACAGCCAGATAATCGCCCCCATCGCCATCCAGTTGGCGCTGGAGACCACCATTTGCAGCACCGCGAACTTCCATGAGGGTAACACCAGCTTTTGCCCCTTGATGGTCATATGGCGGCGTTTAGCAAAGGCACAGGCCCACAGATATACGGCGATGATCAGCAGCAGCACGATGCCCAGAATGCGCAGCGTGGCCTCGTCGATATACCAGTGCGCGGGCAGCTGCACCACGCCGATGGTGAAGATCACCCCGCCGAGCAGAATATAGCCCAGCCAGTTCGTGGTGATGCTTAACGAGAAAATGCGCGTGATGGTCCCGCCCGGCAGGCCAAGGCGCGAGTAAAGGCGATAGCGCATGCCAATGCCGCCGACCCAGGTGCTCAGCGTCAGGTTAAAGGCGTAGCAGATAAACGACACCAGCATCACCTGGCGCTTTGCCAGCTTGTGTCCGCAGTAGGCGCGGCCCAGCAGGTCGTAGCAGCCGTATATCAGGTAGCTGACGATGACCAGCCCAACGGCGCTCAGGAGCACCATCCGGTTATAGTTGCGGATGACCTTCCACACCTCTTCCCAGTCGACTTTTTGCGCGTATACCACCAGCAGTACCGCGACGGCGATGAAGAACAGCCAGGTGAGGATTTTTTTTGCCAGCTTCCAGCGAGGATGCGATTTCGACATCAGGTTTTCCCTCCGTCTTCCGCTTCAATGCGGTCCTGAGTTTCCATTTCGGGTTGAACCGGCGGGTCCACCTGCGCAAGCTTTGGCGTATGCGCGGGCAGCCAGCCGACCATCGCCGGGAAATGACGCAGGAAGTGGAACACCACCACGCCAATGCCAAGGTTCCACCAGGTGCGTTTCGGCACCATCGACTCATCCACGCGCACGCAGTCATTGACGATCAGCCCCTGAAGGTTATCCCGCAGAGTTTGATTAAACTGCCGATCGTGAATGATCAGATTCGCTTCCAGATTCAGCGACAGGCTCAGCGGATCGAGATTGCTGGAGCCGACGGTTGCCCAGTGATCGTCCATCAGCGCCACTTTGCCGTGCAGCGGTCGGCGGCGATATTCGTAGATCTGCACGCCGCCTTTCACCAGATAGTTATAGAGCAGGCGTGCGCCCACTTTGACAATCGGCATATCCGGCTCGCCCTGCACAATCAGCTTCACGCGCACGCCGCGTCGGGCCGCATTGCGCATGGCATGCAGAATACGGTAGCCGGGGAAAAAGTAAGCGTTGGCGATAATCACCTCGCGCTTCGCGTTCGCCAGCATCTTCAGGTAATGACGTTCAATGTCATCGCGGTGCTCGCCGTTGTCGCGCCAGACGAAAAGCGCCTGCGCTTCGCCGGGCTGTCGGTTCTCCTCCGGGCGATGGCGACGTCGCCACCAGTGGCGAACGGCCTCTTTACCCGGCAGGTTCTCCAGTTCAAACAGTAAAATATCCTGAACCACCGGGCCTTCAATGCGGATCGCGTAGTCCTGCTTGGCTTCCGGGCCATAGTCGGACATATGTTCAGCGGAGTAGTTAATGCCGCCGACGAACGCCACCGTCTCATCCACCACCACAATTTTACGGTGCATCCGACGAAAAAGGTTCGTGCGCATGCCAAATAAGCGGGGACCGGGATCGTAGTAGCGGAAGACCACGCCTGCGGCGGTCAGTTCGTTGACGAACTCATCGCTCAGGTCCGGTGAGCCATAGCCGTCGAGCAGCGCTTCAATTTTGACCCCGCGCCGGGCAGCACGCAGCAGCACGCTGTGCAGCTGCTTACCAACCTCATCTTCGAACCAGATAAAGGTTTCGAGGATCACTTTCTGCTGTGCGTTATCAATCGCTTTAAACACGGCCGGATAATATTGATCGCCATTCTCCAGCAGCGTAATGCGGTTTCCTTCCTGCCATGTACATTTCATAAGTGGATCCCCGCGCTGAGCGGGGCCTGGTCTGATAAATGTCGCCAGTTGAGTAACGCCAGCGCGGTAGGGCTGCTGGCATGGGCGTTTTTGACGTAGATGCGGTCAAGGCGCAGCAGGGGGAAGCGCACCGGGAACGTGCGTGCGGGGCGTCCGTTGGCGCGGGTGAAAATTTCCTCCAGCCCGGCGTTCACCTTAAGCGGATGGTTGGCGCGCTGCCGCCAGTCGTTGAAATCACCGGCGATGACCACGGGCTCGCCTTCCGGCAGCGCATTGCTCCATTCGGCGAGCATCTGCAGCTGAGCCTGACGGTGGGCTTCACGCCGGCCAAGATGCACGCAGCCTACGTGAACGGGAAATTTCAGATCGGGTGGCGTGATCCGACAGTAAAGCAGGCCGCGTTTTTCACTTTCGCCCACCGACACGTCGCGGTTTTCATAATGCTCAATCGGAAAACGCGACAGCACCGCATTACCGTGGTGCCCTTCGGGGTAAACTGCGTTGCGTCCGTAGGCGTAATCGCTCCACATGGTATCGGCCAGAAACTCGTAGTGGGGGGCATCCGGCCAGTTTTCGACATGCATTGGATGCACTTCGTGCGCGCCCATCACTTCTTGCAAGCAAACAATGTCGGCGCTGACGGTGCGAACGGCGTCGCGCAGCTCCGGTAAAATGAAGCGGCGGTTAAATGCTGTGAAGCCCTTATGAATGTTTATCGTCAGCACCTTAAGCGAGAAATGCTGCGTTTTAATGGTCATAAACACCTTCCTGGGTGACTATCCCGATGAAAATAAAGTGTAGTCGGCGTCACAAAAAGATGCGGCGTTACGGAATTTTCCGTAAAGTGCGGTAGTCTGAACTAGCAGAGAAAAATCCTTCAGGAGAGAAGCCATGAAGTGGCAACAACGTGTTCGTGTCGCAACGGGTTTGAGTTGCTGGCAGATAATGTTGCATTTACTGGTCGTGGCCGTACTGGTGATAGGCTGGATGAGCGGCACGCTGGTGCATGTTGGTCTGGGGCTATGCGTGCTTTACGGCGTCACCGTGCTGTCTATGCTGTTTTTACAGCGTCACCACGAGGCGCGCTGGCGTGAAGTGGGTGATGTGCTCGAAGAGCTCACCACCACCTGGTATTTTGGTGCCGCGATGATTGTGCTCTGGTTGCTGTCGCGCGTGCTGCAAAACAACCTGCTGCTGGCCCTGGCGGGTCTGGCAATCCTCGCAGGGCCTGCGGTTGTCTCTTTACTCACCAAAGAGAAAAAGCTACGCAATGTTGCGTCTAAACATCGCGTACGCCACTGATCCCGTCGTGGCCGCGATAACCAGTAGCGGCCACAAACTTCCCCAGACAATGTCCAGACTCGCATCCTTCAGATAGATTTGCTTGGTGATATCCGTAAAGTGTCGAATCGGGTTTACCCACGTCAGATCCTGTAACCACACCGGCATATTCTCGACGGGGGAAACATAACCCGAGAGCAAAATTGCGGGCATCATAAAGACGAATACCCCGATAAACGCCTGCTGCTGCGTCGAGCAGAGCGCCGAGATCAGCAGTCCAAACCCCACTAGCGACAGCCCGTAAATCACCATCGTGAAGTAAAACAGCGCCAGCGAACCGGCGAACGGGATCTGGTAGGCCCAAATCCCTACTCCCAGCACGATGGTGGCCTGGAAGGTCGCGACAATCAGCGCCGGAACCGCTTTGCCGACGAAAATCTGCCAGGTGGCGAGCGGGGAGACCAGCAGCTGGTCCAGCGTGCCCTGTTCACGCTCGCGGGCGACGGACAGGGAGGTCACGATCATCACCCCGATGGTCGTGATCATGGCGATCAGCGACGGCACCACGAACCACTTATAGTCCAGATTCGGGTTGTACCACTTGCGCACCACCAGCTCGCTGTTATTGGGCTTCGGTTTGCCCTCCATCAGCTCCTGCTGGTAATCCTTCACTATCTGCTGCAGATAGTTCGCTGCGATCTGGGCGCTGTTGGAGTTACGCCCGTCGAGGATCAGCTGCATCGGCGCGGTCTGGAAGGTATCCAGATTGCGGGAGAAATCCGCCGGGAACCGCACCAGCAGCAGCGCTTTTTGCGTGTCGATGGTGGGCTGGATCGCCTGCGGGCTTTTCAGCAGCAGGATGTGAGTAAAGGCCTTCGCGCGGGCAAAGCGCTGCGTTAGCTCAACGGAATGTTTGCCGTTATCTTCGTTGTAAATGGCAATGGTGGCGTTGGTCACCTCAAGGGTGGCGGCAAACGGGAACAGTAAAACCTGGATCAGCACCGGCAAAACCAGAATGGCGCGGGTTTGCGGCTCGCGCAGCAGGGATTGCAGTTCTTTGCGTATTAACGTCCATAAACGGTGAAACATGCGCGCTCCTTAATCTAACCGCCGTTTGGTTTTCATCCACGTCAACCCGATAAACATCACCGCCGACGCCATCAAAAACAGGGTGTTGATAATCAGCACCACTGGAATATTCCCCGCCAGGAACAGGCTTTGCAGCGTGCTCACAAAGTAGCGAGCCGGAATAACATAGGTCACGGCGCGGATCACCGCAGGCATACTGTCTATCTGAAAGATAAACCCGGACAGCATAATCGATGGTAAAAAGGCGGCGTTGAGGGCCACCTGCGCGGCGTTAAACTGGTTACGGGTGATGGTGGAGATGAGCAGCCCCATGCCCAGCGTGCTGAGTAAAAACAGGCTGGTGATAAAGAACAGCACGACAAGCGAGCCGCGATACGGCACGCCGAGGATAAAGACGGCGACAAGCATACAGAGCAGCATCGCCAGCATGCCGAGGAAGTAGTAGGGGATGAGCTTGCACAGTAGCAGCTCGACGCGCGTGACTTCGGTAGAGAGCAGCGCCTCCATGGTGCCGCGCTCCCACTCGCGGGCGATCACCAGCGAGGTCAGTATCGCGCCGATTACCGTCATGATGATGGTCACCGCGCCCGGAATAATAAAGTGCTGGCTGATGGCGGCGGGGTTAAACCAGTAGCGCGTCTGCACATCGATCAGCGGCTCAAACTCCTCACCCCGGTCTTCGGCGCGCTGCATCTGCCAGAGCTGCCAGATCCCCTCCGCGTAGCCCTGCACGAAGTTCGCGGTGTTCGGCTCGCTGCCGTCGGTGATCACCTGAATCGGCGCATCGGTTTCAGCGCGCGCCATATTGGCGGCGCAATCCACCGGAATGACGATTAGACCGCGAATTTTCCCGGCCTGCATTTTCTGGATCAATTCCTGCCGGTTGTCGCTGATGGTGGCGTCAATGTAGGGCGAACCGGTCATGGCGTGAGTGAAGTCCAGCGCCTCTTCGCTCTGCTGCTCCAGCAGAATCCCGACCCGCAGCTTGCTGGAGTCCAGGTTAATGCCGTAGCCAAAGATAAACAGCAGCAGCAGGGGGATCACCACCGCAATCAGCCAACTGCTGGGGTCACGCACGATCTGCCGCGTCTCTTTAATGCATAGCGCGCGCACCCTGCGCCACGAAATCGCATTACTGTGCATGGGCATTCTCCTTATCCCAGTCGTGGATGAGGGTGATAAACGCCTGCTCCATGGTCGGGTCTGGCTGTGCGTCGTCGGCGGCCTGGTTTTTCAGGTCGTCCGGCGTGCCGTGGGCAATCAGCTTGCCGCGATACACCAGCCCGATGCGGTCGCAGTACTCCGCCTCGTCCATGAAGTGGGTGGTCACCATCACGGTCACCCCTTTTTCCACCATGCTGTTGATGTGCAGCCAGAACTCGCGGCGGGTAATGGGATCCACGCCGGATGTCGGTTCATCCAGAAACAGAATATCCGGCTCGTGCATCAGCGAGCAGGCCAGCGCCAGCCGCTGCTTAAAGCCGAGCGGCAGCTCGTCGGTGGCGTGGGACGCAATGTTGGTTAACGCGAAGGCGTCGCTCATACGGCGGATTTTTTCGTTCTGCGCCCGCCCGCGCAGGCCGTACACGCCGGAGAAAAAGCGCAGATTCTGCTCGACCGTCAGGTTGCCATACAGCGAAAACTTCTGCGCCATATACCCGAGATGCTGGCGCGCCTTGCCGGAGCTGACTTTCAGATCCATATCCAGCACCAGTGCCTTGCCGGATGTCGGCACCAGCAGGCCGCACATCATCTTAAAGGTTGTCGATTTTCCCGCGCCGTTTGGTCCAAGCAGGCCAAAAATCTCGCCGCGTTTAACCGCGAAATTGACGTTATCGGTGGCGGCGAAATCCCCGAACTTTTTGGTGAGCGATTTGGCTTCGATCACCGTTTCGCCCGGCGTGCCTTCCACCGTATGCAGAATGGCGGCAAGTGGCGACTCTGACGTACCCGCGCCGCCCAGCAGGTCGATAAACGCGTCCTCAAAGCGCGGCGCGGTCTCTTCTATCTCGATCTCAGGCATGCCTTGCGCCTGGCGAATGTCGTCGGCTGCGGCCTCTTTTTTGAGAATAATGCGCACCGAGCGGCCCTGGATCATACCGTCGCTCACCTGCGGCAGCCTGAGCACCCGCTGCAACAGTCTGCGGTTGGACTCCTGCGGGCTATGCAGCAGGAAGCTGCGCCCGGCCATGCTCTGCGTCAGCGTCGTCGGCTCGCCCTGATAAAGCAGTTCGCCTTCGTTCATCAGCAGCACATCCCGGCACTGTTCCGCTTCGTCGAGATAGGAGGTGCTCCAGAGGATCAGCATCCCGTCGCCCGCCAGTTCGTGCACCATCTGCCACAATTCACGGCGAGAAATCGGGTCAACGCCCACGCCTGGCTCATCCAGCAGCAGCACCTTTGGCTCGCCGACCAGCGTACAGGCCAGGCCCAGCTTCTGCTTCATCCCGCCGGAGAGCTTGCCAGCCAACCGGTCGGTGAACGGGCCGAGGGAGGTAAACTCCAGCAGGCGGGCGAAGGTTTTCTGCCGCGTTTCGCCGGTGACGCTGCGCAGATCGGCGTACAGGTTCAGGTTTTCCATCACCGTCAGGTCTTCATACAGGCCAAACTTCTGCGGCATATAGCCGAGCATGGCGTGGAGCGCACCGTCGTCTTTTATCGGGTCAAGACCGAGTACGCTGGCCGTACCTTCATCCGGCTTGAGCAACCCCGCCAGCATCCGCATCAGCGTAGTTTTCCCCGCGCCGTCCGGACCGACCAGCCCGGTCACGTAGCCTTTCTGGATGGTGCAGTTCAGCGGCGCGACGGCCGGTTTGTCCATTCCCTTAAAGCGTTTGACCAGATTGTGGAGCTGGATAACCGCGTCATTCATGTCGTTCCCCGTCGCTGACTGTTACGGTTACGGGCATACCCTGACGCAGCGCGTCGTCCGCATCGGTGACGATGATGCGCAGGCGATACACCAGGTCGGTTCGCAGGTCCGGTGTTTCAACAGTTTTCGGGGTGAATTCGGCGGTAGGGGAGACAAAGCCCACTTTGCCGTGATACGGCTTGTCCGGGCGACCATCGGTATAGAGCAGCAATTCGCGGCCCGGCTGCATCTGCCCGAGGTTCGGCTCGTCAATGTAAGCGCGCACCCACACCGGGCGGGTCAGGGAGAGCGTTAAGACGGTGCTGCCCGCGCTGAGCATGCTGCCCGGCTCTACGGCGCGGGTCATCAGCGTGCCGTCGGACGGGGCGATTAACGTGGTGTCGCGCAGGTCCAGCTCCGCCTGGGCCAGCTGGGCCTGTGCCTGTTCAAGGCTGGCTTTCGCCTGGGCAATATCCTGTGCGCGGTTACCGGTGCGGTACTGACTTAATTTATCCTGTGCGGATTTCAGCGTCGCCTGCGCCTGGTCGCGGGACGAGCGCGCATTTTCCAGATCGTTAGCGGAAATGGTGCGGCTTTTCCACAGCCCCTGCTGGCGCGCGTAGAAGTTCTGCGCGTAGTCATAGGCGGCTTTCGCCTGCTTAACGGCGGCGGCAGCCTGGGCGATCTCTTCATCGCGATAGCCTGCCAGCATCAGGTCATACTGCGCCTGAGCCACGGATACGCCCGCTTTGGCCTGCATCAGCGCGTTCTCGTAGGGCGCTTTATCCAGCATCCCCAGCGTCTGTCCGCTTTTGATGGCATCGCCTTCGTCAACGCTCAGCGAGGCGAGACGTCCGCCGACGCGGAAGCTCATGTTCACCGTGCGAATATCCACGTTACCGTACAGCGTCAGACCTTTATCCTGCTGGCTCTGATACCACAGCCAGCCACCTATTCCAGCAGCAAGCAGCACAACAACCACCAGAACGATGGCGACAGGTTTTTTCATGACTTCAGGCTCCTTTGCGTTAAGCCTTGCAGGATCAGATCGACGTGACAGGCGATCACCTTGCTAATCTGCTCGGCTTTATCCTCATCAAATTGTGTCCAGCCCGTACGTAACAGGATGGTCTCCCGCCCCAGACGGAAGGCGAGCACTTCGCCCAACAGGGCATGGGCATGCAAAATCATTTCGGTGTCGAGTGCATCGCGTCCGGTATAGGCCGCGATAAGCCGGGTCAGGTGCGAGTGCATCGGCGCGATCACCCGATCGTGTACCCGCTGGTAGGCAGCCGTAGGGGAGAGCTGCTCGCGGGAAATAAACTTGCTCAGGTTCAGCGTATCGTCGTGCGTCAGCAGGCGGATCATATTATGACAGGCGTTGAGAATAAGCTGGCGAACGGCGGCGCGATCGGGCGACGGCTGGCCGAGCAGCGCGGTGGCCTCTTCCACGTGCGGGTGAAACTGCGTGCCGATAAAATCGGCGATCCACTCGGCGCAGGCGAGATATAAATCCTCTTTTGAGCCAAAATAGTAGGTGATGGCCGCAATGTTCTGCCCGGCCTGCGCGGCAATATCGCGCGTGGTCGCGTGCAGCCCGTACTCACCAAACTGCGCCAGCGCGGCGGCGATAAGCTGGCTTTTGGCCTGTTCACCTTTGGTTGTTGTGGGTGTCGTATTCATGACGGCATTAAAAATTAATCAATCGATTGATTAAGATTATGTCTGATTCACTCTCCCGTCGAGGGAATGTTGAGGGATATTTTATGCGCCACGTCACAAAAGCTGCTACACTCAGCCCCTTCGCGACATTGTGGTTTTTGTCCTCCCCTATTCGTTATATCTCCCTGAAAACTACACCTGTGATGGTCGGGGCGGTTCGGAGTTTTTATGTCTTTTGATTCCCTTGGCCTGAACCCGGAAATTCTGCGCGCGATCGCAGAACAGGGCTACGTTGAGCCAACCCCAATCCAGCAGCAGGCGATCCCCGCCGTGCTTCAGGGTCGTGACCTGATGGCCAGCGCCCAGACCGGCACCGGTAAAACCGCGGGCTTTACCCTGCCGCTGCTGGAACTGCTGGTAAAAAACCAGCCGCACGCCAAAAGCCGTCGTCCGGTTCGTGCCCTGATCCTGACACCTACTCGTGAGCTGGCCGCGCAGATTGGTGAGAACGTGCGTGACTACAGCCGCTATCTCAACATTCGCTCGCTGGTGGTTTTCGGTGGCGTCAGCATCAACCCACAGATGATGAAGCTGCGCGGCGGCGTGGACGTGCTGGTGGCAACGCCGGGCCGCCTGCTGGATCTGGAACACCAGAACGCGGTTAAGCTGGATCAGGTTGAAATTCTGGTGCTGGACGAAGCCGACCGCATGCTCGACATGGGCTTCATCCACGATATTCGTCGCGTGCTGGCCAAGCTGCCTGCGCGCCGTCAGAACCTGCTCTTCTCCGCGACCTTCTCCGACGAGATCAAGGCGCTGGCGGAAAAGCTGCTGCATAACCCACTGGAAGTGGAAGTGGCGCGTCGCAACACCGCCTCTGAGCAGGTGACGCAGCACGTTCACTTTGTTGATAAAAAGCGCAAGCGGGAACTGCTCTCCCAGATGATCGGTCAGGGCAACTGGCAGCAGGTGCTGGTCTTTACCCGCACCAAGCACGGCGCTAACCACCTGGCGGAACAGCTGAATAAAGATGGTATCCGCAGCGCGGCGATCCACGGTAACAAGAGCCAGGGTGCGCGTACCCGTGCGCTGGCGGACTTCAAATCCGGCGACATCCGCGTGCTGGTGGCGACCGATATTGCCGCCCGTGGCCTGGATATCGAAGAGCTGCCGCACGTGGTGAACTACGAGTTGCCAAACGTGCCGGAAGACTACGTTCACCGTATCGGTCGTACCGGCCGTGCGGCGGCAACCGGTGAAGCGCTTTCTCTGGTCTGCGTGGATGAACACAAGCTGCTGCGCGACATCGAACGTCTGCTGAAGAAAGAGATCCCGCGCATCGAAACCCCGGGCTACGAAGTGGACCCGTCGATCAAAGCCGAGCCGATTCAGAACGGCCGTCAGGGCGGCGGTGGACGTGGTCAGGGCGGCGGCGGTCGCGGACAGCAGCCGCGTCGTGCCGAAGGCGGTGCGCCGAAGTCATCGGGCAAACCTCCGCGTCGCAACAGCGACAGCAAACCGGCGGGTGAAAACCCGTGGCGCAGCGGCGAAGGGAAACCGGCAGGGGAAGGGCAGCGTCGACGCCGCCCGCGTAAACCTGCCAACCCGCAGTAATCTGGAAGCCCGGTCGTAAAGCCTAATGCCGTTCACTTAAGCCTCACGTGACTTAAAGCTGAACGGATATTTAGGCGGAACATAAAGCACCGAACGATCATATCTTCGGTGCTTTTTTTTCCGGCAAAATAAAGGATTTTACATTTTCCCTTATTCCTTTCAGATGCTTAGGTATATTTCCTGCTGCACCTTTACCGCCGATCCGCCCCCCCAGGCGCTGTCGTGCAGCAGTAAGCACGCTGGGGGCGAGGCTCTGATAGCGGGGTTAACGGGATCGCCGGCAAGCTCAACCAGGGGTTCCTAATCCCTGACCATTGACCGTGAATTTAAAGCACATCTAAGCGATTCTTTCTCGCCTTCAGCAGGGGGGATTAAAACTCATTCCCACAAGCTATAGACAGACCATGCTGCTCACTGGTAATTCGATCTCTCTATCGAGACCTAAACGGTCTCAAAGTTGCTTTAAAAACGTCCGCCCAAACTCGGAAATTGACGAACCGAGGATATAAAAAAGGGTATGTGTAACAAGGAGTAGTTGAGAATAATCTGCATACAACTACGGTTATATTGATAAATGGCGATTGTTCGTACACAATGAGGGTGTCAACTTACGAGTCTTTATGGCTTGCCCGCGCTGCTCCTAACAGCTCGGGGGAAGAAACCGCCTCCCTAAGGCGGTTTCTTTTTGTCTGATCCCCTCCAGTATTTTCTCTTCATTCCGACTGTATGTTCTGATCATCCGGAGTTCTCAATGCGAGTTATTAGCTATACCGAAGCCAGCCAAAACTTGTCGGCGACTATGCGGCAAACAATAGAGGATCATGCACCGGTTCTCATCGTTAACCAGAACAGCGTGTCATGCATACTGATGTCGCTGACAGAGTACAAATCGCTGGAGGAAACTGCATACCTGATGCGCTCCCCGGCGAACGCCAAACGCCTGTTGAGCTCTATCGAGAGCCTGAAAGCTGGTGGCTAAAGTCAGTTCTGACCCGATAGAGTACTCAACGCGGGCTATTTTCTGATTTTTTAGAAAGTGGTACCTATCCGTTATCCCTGGCAACAATAAGTGTTTAACCTTGCCCTTATTTGATTAAGGGATTATGCAATGGATACTGTAGAGGAACTTGGCGGGACGTATTTCTATCACGGGAATGCGAACGTAACCCCACAGGAGCTATTTTTGCTGATATTCGTGGAGGGTTTGGCGAACCATCTGGGCGTAACGGTAGAGACTGCTGCAACAATCCTGGCAGGGCAACCTATTCTACCCAAGCGTAAGGTGCTGGGTGCGTCTGGTTCGCGTACAAGTATCGCCTCCAAGTTAGCGCGGCGCATTTTAAAGGGAGTCCGCTTTCCTGAAGGCGTGAGGGTTGAGACCATTATCGGTATGGGAAAAAAACGATACACAAATAAGGTTGGAGCGGTAGTAGGAAGGGCCGTTCCCTATATTGGCTATGCTCAGGCAGTCATCATCTTTGCCCTTGTGGCCAGAGAGACAAGAAACAAATACAACCTCATAGCCCGGCCTAAAGATCGGATTGAATGGACTTACTTCTAATGCTGCTGCCTGATGAGCAAGAGTTTTTGGATTACATCACTGAGAACTACAGTGAGCGTAAGCGTCCCGCCAGAAAGGATTGGACCTTTCAGGAGCATTTCAACCTCGTTCCAGAAGATCTGGAAGACATGCTGCTCGACCTTTTCACTCGGTATGGAATAGAGCACAGTAACTTTGTCATGGACAACTACGTTGAGCCGGAGCTCTTTTGGTTTCAGTTCGGGCTTAGAAAGAAGTTTTGCGACCGTCAGTACAAGCCGCTAACGCTCGAAATGTTTATCGAGTCAGCCAAAGCTGGGCGCTGGTTGTATGATTAAGGGGCTGAGCGCCCCTCACGATTGTTACGCTGACTGGCGTTCGTTCCAGGCGTCGCTGAAGATAATGTTCCCATCGCTATGCTTCCAGGTAATCTTCTCGTAACGCAGCTCCACCGTTTCCATATGGTTTTCGTTGGGGTTATCCCCTGGTGCCATTGCTGGGGAGATAGAAACGATCCGTACACCTTCAAGCAGCATGTTGAAGTATTCTTCCTCCTGTCCAGAGTAGTTGATCCGGTACCATTTTATTTCTGCTGATACCAGACTTTGACCGGTGGCCACTGCCTTATAGAGGTATGGGCTTGAGCAGTCGAATTCTTTGATGATCAGCATAGGCGAGTGCATGCGGGTACCGGTTATTTTGCCGGTGGCGTTATCTGTTGGAATCATGAGGTTGTGGTGGAAGCCCTTAACCTCGATGCTGCACTCTCTTTGCTGAACATCAACCCCGCCTTTGATTAATGCATCGCCGTCGTCTTTAAGCCATAAGTAAGCTGGTATAGACATTTTTTATTTCCTTATTTTGCTGAACAATTTCATTGTTAAGAGATAAATCACCGTCGTAATGAGAAGAATGGCTATCAGTCCTATGTATGTATAAAGCTCGTATAAATTGTCCTGACCTCTCTCATCGTGCCCATACAATATTTCGCCAATACGGCTCGCCCAGGCATAGTTAAACCACCTTTCAGCGCGGCCCAGTGCTCGTCCTACAGGGAGGGATAACGCGATAAAGTAGACTGTCTTCATCGCTCTACGGACAAGTGCTGGTATTACCACCTCTAACCACCTCGGTCCAAACTCGGGCCACATTTACCAGCCTCGCATTTCACCGATAGATTGGATGTTCGGCATGGTCTGCATCCTCTCGACGGATTTCGAACATTCGTAAGAGATTACTGGCCTCATTGGCTGGTCATCGGCATTCAGCCACTCAGAGGTGAGAACGGCAGGCTGACCGTCATCGTACGTATACAGGTTGTATAAGCCATAAGTTCCGCCCATTTCGGGGTAGGCAACGAATCGAGTCTTGATAACGGGCGAGCCCATCATTTCTATACGTTCAATTTTTATGTGATCCATCTTTGACGGACCGCCCTTAGTCGGGATGTTATCGATAAAGATCTCCCCTTTTTTATCGAAGACAGTCACCTTCAACTTCTCGCACTTCAGCTCAATCGAGATCTTTCGCTGCGTTCCCTGCTACCGGCACCAGCAGCGCTAATACCATTACTGCGCTTGAAAACCTCATTCCTATTCCTTTCATCACTGTGTCAATTTGCTCCAGCGTATGCCCACAACTGGTATGGAAGTTCAAACAAGATCATGTTTACGACCTGTCGCTGTCACTTTCAGACAATGACCAGGCAATTTTTAACCAAATTAAGGAGTCAGCTCATGAAAGTTCCAGAAAAGTATCGTGTTAAATCCGGCCCTCTCAGCACCACTGTAGAAGATGGAAATAAGCCGGGCTTTTCTTTTTGCGGCAGCGAAGAGAAAGTGTCACAATAGTGGCTGTTTATACAGTGTTTCAGGTTTTCCAATGGCTTTAACCGCTGCGCTCAAGGCGCAAATTGGCGCATGGTATAAGGCGCTACAACAGCAGATCCCCGACTTTATCCCCCGAGCGCCGCAGCGGCAGATGATTGCTGACGTGGCCAAAACGCTCGCCGGGGACGACGGGCGACATCTGGCGATTGAAGCCCCAACCGGCGTCGGGAAAACCCTCTCGTATCTCATTCCCGGCATCGCGATTGCGCGGGAAGAGGACAAAACGCTGGTGGTCAGCACCGCCAACGTGGCGCTGCAGGATCAGATCTTCAGCAAAGATTTACCGCTACTGCGCAAAATCATCCCCGACCTGCGGTTTACGGCGGCCTTTGGGCGCGGGCGTTACGTGTGCCCGCGTAACATGGCGGGGCTGGCCAGCAGCGAGGCGACGCAGCAGGATCTGCTGGCCTTCCTCGACGACGATCTCACGCCGAACAATAAAGCCGAGCAGGAACTCTGCGCCACGCTCAAGATCGATCTTGACGGCTATAAGTGGGATGGCCTGCGCGATCATACTGATAAGGCCATCAGCGACGATTTATGGCGCAGGCTCAGCACCGACAAAGCGAGCTGCCTGAACCGCAACTGCCACTACTACCGCGAGTGCCCGTTCTTCGTCGCCCGGCGTGAAATTCAGGAGGCGGAAGTGGTGGTGGCTAACCACGCGCTGGTGATGGCCGCGCTGGAGAGCGAAGCGGTGCTGCCGGAACCCAAAAACCTGCTGCTGGTGCTCGATGAAGGCCACCATTTGCCGGATGTGGCGCGGGACGCGCTGGAGATGAGCGCCGAAATTACCGCCCCCTGGTTCCGTCTGCAGCTCGATCTGTTCTGCAAGCTGATTGCCACCTGCATGGAGCAATTTCGCCCGAAAACCACGCCGCCGCTGGCGGTGCCGGAGCGGCTGAGCGACCACTGTGAAGAGGTCTACAGCCTGATTGCCTCGCTCAACAACATTTTGAATCTTTATCTTCCGCAAACGCAGGAAGCCGAACACCGCTTTGCGATGGGTGAGCTACCGGAAGAGGTGATGGAGATTTGCCAGCAACTGGCGAAGCATCTGGAAAAACTGCGCGGGCTGGCGGAGATGTTCCTGAACGATCTTAGCGAGAAAACCGGCACCCACGACGTCGTGCGGCTGCACCGCATTCTGCTGCAGATGAACCGCGCGCTCGGGATGTTTGAAGCGCAGAGCAAGCTCTGGCGGCTGGCCTCGATGGCGCAGGCGTCCGGCGCGCCGGTTACCAAATGGGCCACCCGCGAAGCGCGGGACGGGCAGGTGCACCTCTTTTTCCACTGCGTGGGGATCCGCGTGGCCGATCAGCTGGAAAAGCTGATCTGGCGCAGCGTGCCGCACGTGGTTGTCACCTCTGCTACGCTGCGCTCCCTGAACAGTTTTTCTCGTTTACAGGAGATGAGCGGGCTAAAAGAGAAAGCGGGCGACCGTTTTGTGGCGCTGGACTCGCCGTTTAACCACTGCGAGCAGGGTAAGCTGGTGATCCCGCGGATGAAGTATGAGCCGCTGATGGAAAACGAAGAGCAGCACATTGCGGAAATGGCGGCCTACTTCCGCGAACAGGTCGAGAGCAAACAATACCCCGGCATGCTGGTGCTGTTTGCCAGCGGACGCGCCATGCAGCGCTTCCTGGAGCACGTAACCGATCTTCGTCTGCTTCTGCTGGTACAGGGCGATCAGCCGCGCTACCGGCTGGTGGAAACGCACCGCAAGCGGATCGATAACGGCGAGCGCAGCGTGCTGGTGGGGTTACAGTCATTCGCCGAAGGTCTGGATTTGAAGGGCGACTACCTGACGCAGGTGCACATCCATAAAATCGCCTTTCCGCCCATCGACAGCCCGGTGGTGATCACCGAGGGCGAGTGGCTAAAGAGCCTCAACCGCTATCCGTTTGAAGTGCAAAGCCTGCCGGCGGCGTCGTTTAACCTGATTCAGCAGGTCGGGCGTCTGATCCGTAGCCACGGCTGCTGGGGGGAGATTGTGATTTACGACAAACGTCTGATGACGAAAAACTACGGTCAGCGGCTGTTGAATGCGTTACCGGTGTTCCCGATTGAACAACCCGAGGTGCCGGAAGTGAAAAAACGCCCGGCAAAACCGGCCGCCGGGCGTAAAAAAAGCATCCGTGCTAAGGGGCGCGGTCCTACTGGTAAGTAAAGGTGGCCTGCACAACGCTGCTGAACGTGCCGGCCGTCACGGGCACGGCGGTAGCGTAGTAGCGTGCGGCCATGGGGAAGTCCGCGGTGTGGGTGTTGGCATCAATTATCACGCTGAATCGGGCTTCAGGGGCAAGCACGATATAATCCAGGCGATCGGCCAGCTCCAGTGCCACCCCTTTAGCGGTGCCACTATTGGCAAATTTAAAGGGGTGTTCCGTATCGCGCGGGCCGTCAACGGAGATGGTGGCCACCGTCAGCGTGGGCGGACAGTTCGTGAGTTTGAGATCGAAATTTTTCCACGGGCCGGTATCGCCGATATCCTTGAAATCACTGGCGACGGCCTGCCCCAGATCTACCACCATATTCTGGCTGGCGCTGTCTACCTGGCAGGTGGTGTCGTAAATATTCCCTTCGATATTGAGCGTAACGTCGGTCGCGCCCGCAGAGAGGCTCGCCAGGACGAGTAATAGGGGATAAATTTTCATCATGGCTCCGTTACTGATATTCCATATCGATGGTGGCAATCGTGTTTGCTTTTCCCGCCGTGACGGTGGCATCCGTCTGGTAATACTGCACCGCGAAGGGAATATTGTCCGGTACGTTGGGTTCGGTTCTTCCGCCGACCGGGATAGGGAAGTTATATTTGAGATCGACACCGTCCAGCAGCATGCGCACGCCAACGCCCGTGGCGCTGTCGCTGCCTGGCGTCAGGTTAAGAACATCATCAAACTGGCTGTTAACGCCATTGGCGCTGGTCACCGATGCCGTGAGGTTGACCGCTTCCGTACAGATGGCGGTGAGACTGAAATTCTTCCAGGCCGTATAGCTGCCCACGTGGGTAAATTGCGAAACCGGGAAATCGCCGAGTGTGACCGTCAGATTCAGCGGGTCAATGGAGCAGGTGGCTGTTCTTTCCGCAACCGTGGCGGAATAACGGCTGTTATTTCGATCGCCAGAAATACCGACAGACTGAAAAACACCAAATCCAAAGGGATCTTGCGCACTTGAAATAGTTCCGCTCCCGATGTGTGTCGCCGTTTTGATTAACCGTTCGGTATAGCTGAAAGAAAACGTCTGTCCGCCGTCGCTGCTGACTGTCCCCATGGGCGTCGCGGTGGTGTCGCATGAATAACCTTTTCCGCGAACGATCTGCCCGCTACTGTTCAGAAGTTGAATCCCTACGCCGTCCACATCAGTGGAGTAAACGCCCGGCATGCCTGAAACTTCCGTTCCCGTTCCGTAGTAACAGGAAATAATGGTGTGACTGGAAATCGTTCCGGAACAGCTGCCGTTGATGGTATGTGTCTTTGCCGAGCCTGGGATGACGCCGCCGATATCGAGGGTCGTGGGTACGGAAAGCGTGCCAGCATCAAGGGTATAGGGCAGAGCGGTGCTATCACAGGTTGTCGCCGCATGAGCATGCGGCATCAGGCACGCGCTTGTAAGGAACACAACCAGCGCAAAGGCATATTTAAACATCTTCATTTTTTCCTCGGAAAGGGTCATACGCACTGCGCCGTGATGTTTAGCACTGCACCATCGTCTTTTGCCGGCAGGTGGTACGCTGCCGCGCAGTGGCTGTCGGCGGTTTTCCCCCAACTGACGTTAACCGTCCCTTTTTCGTGCATGCCGGTCAGATAAACCTGACCACCGTCACCCACGATAAACTCGCCGTCCTGATGGGCCTGAGATGCCGTCGCGCCGAACGGGATCGCTCGTCCATCGGCGCGTTTCAGGGTCATTAATACCCGGCTGCCAACGTGCGTTTCGTAATGGGCGCGCACGATGGCGCCGCGCGTTGGCGTCACGGTTATGGCTGCCCGATTGACGTCCGCATTTCCCGGCAGCGTCTCCGTGTTGAGCGCAAGGGTGTTATGACGGTACGGCGACACGTAAGGCACAATGGCATAGCCGCGGAAGTCGGTATTCACGCCGGTCTGATTGCTGATGTTCGTGTCGTCCGCACCCGGTGCTTCGATCAGCGCGGCCGTCTCGCCCATCGGCTGACCCAGCGTGACGCCGTGGGCATGGGCGATCATGCTCCCCTGAAGGCCGACGTTGAGCTGCTGCTGCTGGTTATCCTGTGAATAGCCCGCGTTCACTTCACCGTAGGTACCTTTGTAATCGGCATTCAGACTGGTGCTGTCGCCGCTGCTCTGACTGTGGCTCTGCTGAACGCCCCAACTGAGGTTATTGCCAGCAAGCGCGGTGCCGTTCAGGCCCACGCTTTGGGTGGTATCGTGTTTCGTGCTGTTCAGGTTGTAGTTCACCCAGGTGTTGCTGAGCCAGCGATCGAGCGGTACAGAGACGTTGAAGGCGATGGTCTGCTCGCTGGTTTTTTCGTTGTCGTCGTCGCTGCCGTCACGGGTGTTTTTATCCAGCCCGTAGCTCAGGCCGTAGCTGATGCCGTGCCACGAGTTGTTGTAACCCAGGTTCATTGAGGTCATGCCCTGGTTTGAGTTCCAGTAGCTCTCTTTGACCAGGCTTAAGGTCAGCGAACCAAACGAACCCCCCAGAGACTGATCGACAGTGGCCTCTTCGCGGCTGCGTCGGGTGTCCGGCGTTTGCCAGTCGTCATTGCGGGTATGGGAATCCAGGGTGTCCTGCAGGGTGTAAAATCCCTTGCTGTTATAGCGATAGCCAGCCATGGAAAAATGGGTGCCGGTGGTGGCAAAATCTTTGCTGTAGCGGATGCGCCAGGAGCGGCCATGAGTCGGATCCTGGTCCTGCATCTCCGATTTCGCGTCAGTAAGGTCCACCGAAAACGCGCCGAAATCCCCGATGTTCTTACCGAACCCCAGCGCCAGCGCATCGTAGTACTGACTGGCCTGCACGCCGCCGTAGGCCGTAAAGCCGTAAGGCAACCCGTAGATTGCCGTACCCTGCATGAAGGGCGTTTTTTCGACGTCGCTGTCGTAGCTGCGATAGCGACCTGCGGTGAGGCTGTATTTAAAGCGGCCTTCACGCTGCAAGACCGGCACCGACGCGTAGGGCACCACGAAATGTTGTTCGCTGCCGTCTGTCTCTTTAACGGTGACGTTCAAATCGCCACTGCCGCCGGTGGGGTAGAGATCGTTAATCTCAAACGCGCCGGGGGCGACATAGTTCTGATAAATGACGTTAACTGTTCTGGCGGACGATGACCAGGGCGTTGCTGTGCGCTGTTCCGCGGATCACCGGTGCAAAGCCTTTCATGCTGTCCGGGAGCATGTCGTCGTCCGACGCTATCTGCGCCCCGGTGTATGAGATGCTGTCGAATACATCGGAGGGGGACGAGCTTTGTCCGAGTTTGACGTTGCTGCCAAGGGCGATGATATCGCGCTGGGCATAGGTGTAGACCGACGAAAACTCACTTTCTGCATCACCGTCACCGCTGGTTTTGCTCCAGGTGGAGTAGTTACGCAAGCGCCACGCCCCAAGGTTAAGACCCGGGCGCAGGTTAAGAAACTCGCTGCGCTGGTCGGTACCGTTTTCGCCCTTACCGTGGTTGTCCCCGGCGGTGAAACTGTAATTCAGCAGCAGGGCATTTATCCCTTCGTCGAACTCCTGCGGGTCGACGTAATCGCGCGGCACCTGGGTGATGGCGGTCTGAGGAATGCTTAACAGCAACTGCTGCGGATTAACGTGAAACGTGGCGCTGGCGGAAGGGATAACGCCCAGGTCAATGCACTGGGCCTTTTCATCCTGCACGAATTTATCAATGTTAACGCCGAAGCTTTTTAGCTGGGCCGCGCTCAGGCACGGTTGCAGGCTAGATTTTCCGCTGGCATCTTTTTTCAGCGTGAACTCAATCTCTTTGCTGCCCACTTTATTATTGTTAACGAAAACGTCGACGTGATATTTCCCTGGCGCCTGGCCGGGGCCGATCTCATAAATACTGAGATCCGTCTTCCCCTGACTGGGGTTATCAATATCCAGCAGCGCCGGGTTGAAATAATCTTCGGCCAGAACTTTTTGCACGCAAACGCCCAGCAAGGTACACCCCAGTGCAATAAGCATTAAGCGTCCATGTTGTTTGGGCGGTTTGGTGGTGTATTCCCAGCTCATCATTATTTCCAGCTATCCCTGGATGATTATTTAATTTGCGCGGTATATGACTGGCTGATACCGCCGTAGTCATTAATGATTTTCCAGCTTACCGAGTGCGCGGTGATATTTCCCGGCGTGGTGAAATGCGTTTCACTTTTAGGTGCGGCATAGGTAGCTTTGTCTATTTTTTTACCGTCCAGCTTTATTTCCTGGAAGTTCATGTAAAACGGCGTGCGGTTTTCGACAATAAGCTGGTTACCCTGCGCGTGCCAGGATAATTGCGTGGTGACATCTTCCGGCTTCCCGGTAATACTCGTCGGGCGATAGATGAGCTTAATTCGGGTTTTAATCGCGATCTGCAGCGTGTTGGTGTTTTCATTGCGCGCGGACGAGGGAATAGATTTAATATTCAACCAGAACAGGGATTCGCGATCGCCAGGTAAATTCCCCCCGGTTCTGATGATACGCAGAACGTTGTCCTGCTTTGCATCAAGGCGGAACAGAGGTGGTGTAATCAGGAACGGTGCTTTTTCGCGTGCTTTATCTTCCGTTTCGACCCATGACTGAACCAGATAATCGAGATTGTCCGGATTTTCGATCCCAATGGAGGATTCTTTTTTATTTTCCGGGTAAACCACGCGCGTGCCGCCGATGGTAATACCCGCATGAGCGACAGAAGCGATGAATAAAAAGGAGGAGGCCAGAAGATATTTTCGCATAGTGAAACCATAATAAAAATAACAGATATTAACTACCTGGGTAGCTAATATCTGTTTTATTAGTTGTAAACAATGGTGAAGGTTGATGCGGCATTCGCCAGTCCGGCAGAAATAGTCTGTCCGGTCTGAATATAGCGTGCACCAAACTGCAGATCGTTCGTTGTTGTCCCTGAAGTGAGGGTATATGCGGCGGAAGCCGTATATAAACTCAGTGGGTTTTCTGTTTTATCCAGCAACTGAATACCCACACCCGATGCAGCACCGGTACCGGACGTTACAGCAAGGACATCCTTATTGCCACTATCCGGCGTCCCGCCGAACGTCACTGAGGCGCTGGTAACGGTTTCGGGACAATCTTTAAGCTGAATACTAAAACGGGTTGTCGACGTCGTCGAACCACTCCCGGTAAATGCAGATTTAGCCACCTTACCTAATGAAACATCAAGTGGGTTACTTAAACCATTTACGACCGTGCATGCAGAATCAATAATTTCACCTGTGAAATTAATTTGCCCTTCACCACTGGATGCGAATGCAGAAACCGAAGCACACGCCATCCCGGCAGCGATGCCCGCAATAATAAATTTTTTCATTTTAATCCTCTGAATGAAAGTGTGACACTTCTGACATTAATCATCACGTGGCTGATTAATTCGGTGTGAACTATCGCTGAGAATTATTTTTCGCTCAATTTATCTTCAGACCACTTTTATCCTCAAAGCATTTTCGCAGGCTTGCGGGAGAGGAAAATGATTACCCGGCAGGCATTTATCAGGGCTATAGTAACTGCAAAGAGTCGTAAGGAGAGATGTCGTGGATTATCGCAAAATTATCAAAGAGGTAGGGCGAGGGAAAAATCACGCCCGTGACCTGGATCAGGAAACGGCCCGTGCCCTGTACACCCATATGCTCAACGGTGATGTTCCCGAGCTGGAGATGGGCGGTATCCTGATTGCCCTGCGTATTAAGGGCGAAGGCGAAGCCGAAATGCGCGGTTTCTATGATGCGATGCAGTCGCAAACGCTGCGCTTAACGCCGCCCGTCGCTAAACCGATGCCGATTGTTATTCCCAGCTATAACGGCGCGCGTAAGCAGGCTAACCTCACGCCGCTGCTGGCGATTTTGCTGCATAAGCTTGGATTCCCGGTCGTGGTGCACGGCGTGAGTGAAGATCCCACTCGGGTGCTGACGGAAACGATCTTTGAACTGCTGGGGATTGAGCCAACGCTGCACGCCGGGCAGGCACAGGCGAAGCTGGACGGGCATCAGCCAGTCTATATTCCGGTACGCGCGCTCTGCCCGCCGCTGGAAAAACAGCTTGAAATGCGCTGGCGTATGGGGGTGCGTAACAGTGCTCACACGCTGGCGAAACTGGCCACGCCGTTTAATGAAGACGCGGCCCTGCGTCTTTCCAGCGTGTCGCACCCGGAGTACGTGACGCGTGTTGGCAAGTTCTTTGAGGACATTGGCGGACGGGCGTTATTGATGCACGGAACGGAAGGAGAGGCGCATGCCAACCCACTGCGCTGCCCGCAAATCATGTTGATTGATTCTGCTGGTTCGCGTGCAGTGCTTGAACGAGGGGAAGAGAACAGGGATGTGGTCCTGCCACCGGCAAAAGATCCGCACACCACCGCGCACTGGATCGTTGAGTGTCTGGCGGGCAATGCCCCCGTTCCGCACTCCATCAGGTTGCAAATGGCCTGCTGTTTACTGGCTACGGGCGAGGTAGAAACCGTCGAAGCCGGACTGCAGCGCGTGGCGCAGTCGTTTTAAGCAAAAAAAAGCCCGTCCAGTGGCGGACGGGCAAACAAAGGGTAACAACAGGGTCAATGAGGGTGGAGCATCTCACCAGAGGGTACGGTGAGGGTGGAGCATAAATCGTTCGATTATTTGTAGATAACCGCAGTGCCGCTCAGTTTGTTATTGCCGTTAGCGGAGGTGATGGTGTATCCGCTTGCGCCTGCAGCAGCAGCTTTCTCAGCCAGTTTGGCTTCAAGACCGTCCAGCGTGGTCGCGCCTTCAGCACTTACCACACCCACTTTATTCATGTTCTGTGCCTGAGTAGAAGACACTGGCTCTACAGCGAAAGCGCCGAAAGACAGAGCAGACAGGGCAACAGCAGCTACAGCATATTTGATGGTTTTCATAATTAATCTCTCGCAGGTTATTCTGATAAAGGGACGATGTTCCGTCGATGTGATAAGTATCACGGTTTTTCTTAAGAGATAAAATCGAAGAGAATTGACGTGGTCAATCAAAAAAATTGAATGACAAATAAGTTATTGAATATTAATAAATTCACAAGGGCGCTTTACAGTTCTTATCGATGCGCTTTACAGAGAGAAGATGAAGGGCACATTTTGCTACGCGACGTACGAAAATTCGTGAGCGTAAACATATTCGCTTGCTCCGTTGACTTAGGTAAAGGAAAGTCAACGTAACTGGCTATCTTTCGATCCTCTGCGATTATATCCCGAATGTGAAGTATTTTTTGAATCTTTCTCCTGCTGGCAGGTGATGCATAACCTTACTCCAGGAATGGCTTTTTGCCGCGCCTCGGGAATGGGGTCGCCACACTCCTCACATTCCTGCAGGCTTTCACCGCGCGGTAATTCACCGCGAGCGCGGGCTACAGCATCTTCAATCGTACTGTTGATCTGTTCGTTTACGGCGTCGTCATTTGCCCAACCGGAAGCCATGGCGTTCTCCTGTTTGGTTTTATAAAACACATAACGCTAATGTGGGGTTAAAAATCGTACGGTCAAGACGGGAATAAAGAAACCGCATCTGTTGGGGCAGATGCAGTCGTGAGGAAGGTCGAACGGTTATTTGTAGATGGTTGCTGTGCCATACATGTGGTTATCGCCGCCAGCGGAATTCACCACAAAACCTTTGGCACCTTCCTGACGTGCTTTTTCAGCCAGCTTATCCTGGAGATCGTCAAGGTTACTCGCGCGACTGACGGAGACGGTACCGGCAGCACGCAGCTGGCTGGTGTCTGTGCTTTCATTCAGTGACTGAACAGACCAGGCAGAGAAAGATGCGGCTGCCAGTGCGCCCGCGACAACAAGGGTCATATATCTTTTCATAATCACATCCTCAGGGGGGAAACAACAGGTGATTCCCTTTAAGTTTAGAAGCCTGACGAGTGTGATTTAGCGCAAAAATTTGATGATGATCTGCTTATTTTTTGAACGATGTAAATTGACAATTTGCTGACAGATCATAGACATAAAGGTGACTGATTTCCGGTGTGTTTTTGCGTTGGGCAGACAGTTATTTACCGTTGGGTCCGCAAAGGGTATCTTACGCCGCTGTTGAAAGGAGAATGCCATGACTGCCCAAAAGCCGGGATTGCACCCGCGTAACCGCCATAACAGCCGCTATGACATGAAAGCGCTGTGCCTGAGCTGCCCTCAGTTGCAGGACTTTATTGTACAGACGCCAGCGGGTGAACCCTCGGTCAACTTTGCCGATCCTCTGGCGGTCAAAACGCTGAACAAAGCGCTGCTGGCCCATTTTTATGGCGTGACGCACTGGGATATTCCCGAAGGCTTTCTTTGCCCACCCGTGCCTGGCCGCGCAGATTACGTCCATTACCTCGCCGATCTTCTTGCGGAAGGGAATGATGGCGTCGTTCCACAGCAGGCGACAATTCTGGATATTGGCACCGGGGCAAACCTGATTTACCCGCTCATTGGCGCGCATGAATATCAATGGCGTTTTACCGGCAGTGAAATTGGCACTGAGGCATTCGCCAGTGCGCAGGCGATTATTAACGCGAATCCTGGTTTAACCCGGGCGATCCGTTTACGTCGTCAGAAAGATGACAAATCCATCTTCAACGGCATTATTCATAAGAACGAACAGTACGATGCCACGATGTGTAATCCGCCGTTCCATGATTCTGCTGCGACAGCACGCGCAGGCAGCGAGCGTAAGCGCCGTAACCTGGGGCAGGCGGAAGATGCCGCACTGAACTTTGGCGGCCAGCAGCAGGAGCTCTGGTGTGAAGGGGGCGAAGTCGCGTTTATCCTGCGCATGATTGCAGAAAGTAAACAGTTCGGCCGTCAGGTGAAGTGGTTTACCTCGCTGGTGTCGCGCGGCGATAACCTGCCGCCGCTCTACCGCGCCTTGACCGAAGCCGGTGCGGTGAAAGTGGTGAAGAAAGAGATGTCGCAAGGCCAGAAACAGAGCCGCTTTATTGCCTGGACGTTTATGGACAATAACAAACGTCGCAAATAGTACCCCGTCGTAAGCCGGGTAAGGCGAAGCCGCCACCCGGCTCGGTTACAGCGTCGGCTCCTGCGGTGGCAGCGGCGATGCGGTCGGCGGCAATACCTGATACGTCTGCACCGGCATCCGCACATCCGCCAGATCAAAGTGCTTTTTCACCATGCTGTCGAGCGCAAAACGCACCGTCCACTGCTTCAGCGGCTGGGTGGTGAACGAAACGCGCAGGGTGAATGCGGTATTCGTCAGCCCGACAATCCCGGCAAACGACGGTTCACCGATCACCAGCCCGCGAATATCGTCCATCTGCATCAACTCTTCTACCGCATCCCGCAGCGCCTGCTTCGCTTTGTCCGCATCCTCGTGGCGATCCACATCGTAGTTCGCCACAACGGAACCAATCCCGCGCACGAAGTTAGCGAAGGTGGTAATCGATGACCACGGAATAATGTGATATGCACCGGTGTCCTGACGCACGCCGACGGAGCGGATGGACATTCGCTCAACGGTGCCGGTCAGCGGCCCGATGGTCACCAGGTCGCCCGTGTTCATCCCGTTCTCAAACTGAATAAAGATACCGGTAATAATATCCTTCACCAGCGTTTGTGAGCCGAAGGAGATCGCCAGCCCCAGGGCTCCGGCACCCGCCAGTAGCGGGGCGATATTCACGCCGATCTCCGAGAGTACAATCATGATGGTGATGGTGCTGATGATCACCGCCAGCGCGTTGCGGAACAACGTTAACAGCGTTCTTGCCCGCGCGCTGGGCAGGGGCCTGCCGTGAATATCGGACACCAGACGGTTTTCGATAAGGCTCGCCAGCAGCGTCCAGCCGACGGCGGAGAAGAACAGGATCAACGCGATACGAATCAGAATATCGACCGTTTTTTCACCCGCGCCGTTGTGCAGCCAGTTCCAGAAATCAAACAGTCCCCAGGCGTTCAGCAGTAGCATAATCGCCACGCAGACGGTCAAAATCCGCGCCACCTTAAGTGATACCGACATCCAGCCGTTCACGCGCTTTTGCAGTTCAGGGTAGTTCCGCTGTACCTGCGGTGAGAGGGTGATGGTTTTCGAGATCCAGCGGGACAGCAGGCCAGACACAAAAGCCGCAACGCCGATAATCGCCAGGCTTTTGAACGTCGCCCCCATCATAAATTTCAGGCTATTTCCCGGGTCAAACAGCGAGAAGAAGCAGAGCACAATAAAGTAGGCGCTCGCCAGCCAGTGCCACACCAGCGCGAAGGCGCGGATGAACAGGCTGAAGAAGGAGAGGGAACGGTCGGCCAAATGCAGCAGGCTTTCGGTGATCGCCTTTTTATTGTGAAAGATAAGATACAGCGACCAGACGGTAATACAGAGCATAATCAGCACGTTCGCCAGTGCGCCAAACTGCACGTTGACCTGGTTGGAGATGATTGGCACGGCCACCAGCAGGCCGTAGCCAATCAGGCCGCTGAGCACGCTTAACCGCACGGCCCAGTATTTCGCGCTCTCATCCTTAATATTAAAAGGGCGAAGTTCAGGCACGCGCGGGCAAAAGATGACGCGCAGCACCGCTTTAAAAAATTCGATGAGCGCAAATGCATTGAGGAAGAGCGCCTGCTGGAAGGCAATGGTTTTGTTGCCCGTATTGAGGCGATCGGCCAGGATCTGACCGACAAACAGCGTCAGTGCCAGCAGCAGTAAATCGATGATAAAGGCTCCGGCAACCATCGCCGGGAGGTGCAGCCAGCTGCTTTTATGCTGGTTTTTTTTCCGCCCCCAGACACCCATCTTGCGGTACAGCGGCCAGGCACACAGGCGCACCAGCCAGTAAAAAATAAACACGCCGGCGGCCAGCATTAAAAACTGCGTGACGGCAGTGGAAAAGGTCTGGGGATTAAAGGCCTTATGCGGAGAGCCAATCAGGTTACGGTATAGCTGCGCAAAACGAGAGGAGAGGGCCTCCCCATAGTGGCGGCTCACGTCGGTGACGTTTTCCAGCACTGTTTTTTGCTCCTCCACCTGGGGCGGAGTGATGGCCGGAACGGCCTCCTGGGATGGCGTGGCGGCGACTTTACGAAGCTCACCGATTAACTCTTGCCGGGCGGCGTCGTTTTCCAGCACGTCGGCAAGGGCGCCGTAGGCGGCTTTTTTCTTTTCGACATCGGGCTCCGGTGGCGGCGTACTTTCCTTAGTCGCGGTGGTTCCGGTGGTGACGCCGGGGATCGCGACGGCGAACGATGGCGCACTAAACAGGCTAATCAACAGCAACAGGATCCACGGCACGGCGCCCTCCGGTGAAAATGTCGAACAAAATGATAAGTATAGAAGTCGAGGCGCGGAGGGGAATTTTTGGGAACAATCTGGCGTAAAAAAGCCGGGCAGGGCCCGGCTCGGTGTGACGCGAGGGATCAGGAGACGTGCTGGAGGAACTCCTGCAAACGCTGCCCCGGCGGGTTAGCAATAAGCTCTTGCGGGTTACCGTCCTGTGCAATACGGCCTTTATCAATAAAGATCAGGCGGGATGCTACTTTCTCAGCAAAGCCGATTTCGTGGGTCACGATCACCATTGTCATCCCTTCTTCGGCCAGATCCTGCATGACTTTCAGCACCTCGTGGCGCAGCTCCGGGTCGAGCGCGGAGGTCGGCTCATCAAACAGCATCATCTTCGGTTTCACCGCCAGCGCGCGGGCAATCGCCACGCGCTGCTGCTG
>NZ_GL890775.1:571227-603470 GCF_000211415.1 Enterobacter mori LMG 25706
CAGCTCGGAAGGGTAGTGGTGCGCACGTTCGGCCAGGCCGACCTTGGCCAGCAGATCTTTTGCCTGCGCTTCCGCCGCCGCTTTGCTCGCCCCGCGCACGCGCAGCGGGCCAAACATCACGTTTTCCAGCGCCGTGAGGTGCGGGAACAGGTAGAACTGCTGGAACACCATGCCCGCTTCCTGACGAATCAGACGCTCATCCACTTTCGGGTCATTGACCTTCAGGCCGTCGACGATCAGATCGCCGCTGGTGATCTCTTCCAGCTTGTTGATGCAGCGCAGCAGGGTGGATTTACCGGAGCCGGATGGCCCGATAATCACCACCACTTCGCCCTGTTTGATGCTCAAATCGATATTGTGCAGCACCTGGGTTGGGCCAAAGTGCTTGGAAACGTTTTTAAATTCAATCACAGGATTTTCATCCTTCTTTCAAGACGACGCAGAACGAAGCTCAGAACCAGAGTGATGATCAGATAGACAACGGCTACCGCACTCCAGATTTCCAGCGCGCGGAAGTTGCCCGCAATGATCTCCTGCCCCTGACGGGTCAGTTCAGCCACGCCGATAACAATAAACAGCGACGTGTCTTTAATGCTGATAATCCACTGGTTACCCAGTGGCGGCAGCATACGGCGCAGCGCCAGCGGCAGAATCACGTGGCGGATCGTTTCGCGACGGGAAAGCCCCAGTGCCAGACCGGCTTCACTGAAACCTTTATGAATCGACAGCACCGCACCGCGGGTGATTTCTGCGATGTAAGCACCTGAGTTGATCATAATGGTCACGACGGCGGCGCTGAACGGGTCAATGCGCAGATCGTTGAAAGCCATTGGCAGGGCGAAGTAGATAAACATGACCTGCACGACAATCGGGGTGCCGCGGATCACTTCGATGAAAACCAGTGCGATGTGGTTTGCAATCCAGCCGCCGTAGGTGCGGGCGAAACCGGCGACAAGACCGATAATCAACCCGCCAACCAGACCCAGGACCGAAATCCACAGGGTCATTTTAGCGCCTTCAAGCAAGAGAGGAATGGCAGGCCAGATGGCGCTCCAGTCAAACTGCATGATGTATTCCTGTATACCGTGGTAAAAAACGAAAAACGCAGGCCCGGCAAGCGTGAGCGCCACCGGGCGTTACAAACCTGAATTCAGGTAAATTATTTAGGCTCGGTACCGAACCATTTTTTGTAGATTTCGTTATAGGTGCCGTTCTCTTTCAGGGTTTTCAGCGCGCCGTTAACTTTCGTGCGCAGGTCGTCGCTGCCTTTCGGGAACGCGATACCGTACTGCTGTGCTTCCAGAGAATCACCGACCGCTTTGAACTTGCCGTTGCCCGCGGTTTTGATGAAGTACAGGATGTTAGGCGTGTCGTGCAGAACGGCGTCAGCACGGTTGGTACCCAGTTCCATGTAGGCATTGTCGATGTTCGGGAACTGGCGCAGATCTTTGGTTTTGATATTCGCTTTCGCGTAATCAACGGAACCCGTACCGCTCTTCACTGCCACCACTTTGCCGTCGAGATCTTTTACGCTTTTTACGTCGTTATTGTCGGCTTTCACCATCACCAGCAGGCCGCTTTTGTAGTAGCCGTCGGAGAAGTCGATCGCTTTTTTACGCTCTTCGGTAATCGTGATACCCGCCAGTGCCAGGTCAACGTTTTTGGTCTGCAGCGCAGGGATGATGCCGCTGAAGTCCATCGGTTTCAGGGTGTAGTCCAGTTTGAGTTCTTTTGCGACCGCAGCCCACAGATCCACGTCAAAACCAACGTATTTGTCACCCTGTTTGAATTCAAACGGAACGAACGCCGTGTCGGTCGCCACAACGAGTTTGTCGGCAGCCTGAGAGGACACTGCAAATGCCAGGGTAAGTGCAGCCAGTGAAACTTTTAATACAGACTTCATAGCATTTCCTTTTATAACCACGGGGCGATCCCCTGCGAGAACGACAGGCACCATGAAAAAATCGTGCCAACTTTACAAGCTGTTGTTTTGCAAAGGGGATGATGTCACGCATTGCACAAAAAATGGAGCAATGATGTCGTGTTGCACCAGCGTGAGGCACCATTTTGGTGCGACTCATTTGGCGTATCTGACGAGGTGATATTTAGCGCAGATTCTGACGGAAAAACAATCTTCCGTTAACGGTTGTGTGAGGTGATTATTACATTTCGTTCACTTTTGCAGGTGTGCAATGCAAAAGTGTGCACCATAAATGTGCAAAACCCCCGCCAGAGGCGAGGGTGTCATTGGTAATTCGTATGGCTTATTCGATGTTAGATTCGATAAACCACAGGAATTGATCCAGGTCGCGAGAGGCGGCGGTGAAGATATCAGCCGTGTCTTCGTCTTTCGCTTCGCCGATGGCTTTACGCACGTCATTCGCGACGATGGCATAACGGTCCGCCAACTCTTTCAGGTGATCCTGAACGGTATGGATATCCAGCGGATAGCTTTTCAGTGGCGTTTTGCTGTTAATCACCTGCGTGGTCCCCAGCGCCACACCGCCTAACTGAACGGCACGTTCGGCCATCGTATCGAGGTGGGTAACCAGTGCTGTGCGGAAGCCATCCAGCATTTCATGAACGGCAATAAAGTTTGCACCGCGCATATTCCAGTGGGCCTGTTTGGTGATCAGCGAAAGATCGATGAACTGGATCACCTGGCGATTCAGCAACTCAATGGTCGCCTTTTTGTCGCTATCCGATACATCGTTACGGGTATAAAGCAGATTAGACGCTTTCGTTTTCACCAGTTTAGCGGTACTCATAATCTCATATCCTCTTGATGTTTGTGTCCCAGGTAATTACGGAACTAAGTATAGCACCGGATTTTTTGCCTGCGGTTTGGCTCTGCCTATCGGTTTAATAGCAAGAAGGATGTTGAGTTTGTATCATGATGAAAATAATAGGTTTTTATGAAATTGATACAGATCAATCTTAATTCTGAACGTACGGTTCGTAGCCCTGTGGATTATTTCGTGACGATGACAGTTTGTGTAACGAAATATGATGAGCGTGGAAGGCGCCTATATTCTGCATGGCGAGAAAGCCATGCAGAATATAGAGCATTAATTGATGTCAACTTTCTTCACTTTGGGTTCAGGGCGCATTGTCAGCGTTGATCCCATAGAGGCCGCGATAATGGAGCACAGTGCCAGCGTCTGGGTAAACGTCAGCGTTTCGCCAAGGAAAACCATCCCCGAGATAGCCGCCAGCGCAGGCTCCATGCTCATTAACGTACCGAAAATGCGTGTCGGCAAACGCGTCAGGGCTATCATCTCCAGAGAATAGGGGAGTGCCGTAGAAAGAATAGCGACCGCCAGCCCCACGGGCAAAATGGACCATTGCCAGATGGATTCGGTGGCCTGCGCCATACCGAGGGGGACAAAGATGATGGCGGCAATCAGCGAGCCCAGCGCAACCGTGGCCGGACCGTGCTCCTCCCCGGCGCGTTGGCCGGTGAGGATATAGACAGCCCAGCAGGCACCCGCGCCCAGTGCCAGCGCGGCACCCGTCAGATCAATCTGCGCGACGCTCTGACCCAACGGCAGCAGGAACCAGAGCCCCAGAACGGCTAACACGACCCAGATGAAATCCACCGGACGACGTGAAGAGAAGAGGGCAACCGCCAGCGGCCCCGTAAATTCAAGCGCGACGGCAATCCCCAGTGGAATGGTCTGAATAGAGAGGTAGAACATGTAGTTCATCGCGCCCAGCGCCAGCCCGTATAAAAGAAGCGGCAGTCGCTGCTCTTTTTTGAAACGCAGACGCCAGGGTTTAAAGATAACCACGAGGATCAGAGTCCCTAATGCGATACGCAGGGCCGTGACGCCCGGCGCGCCCACCAGAGGAAAGAGTGATTTTGCAAGCGACGCGCCACTCTGAATCGACAACATGGCGATCAGTATTACAGCGACCGGCATCCAGACCGATGACGTGCGGGATAACCCTGGCATCCTTTCTCCTGTCAATTTATGTCAAATAGGGTAAAAGCCGCAGTGTAATGGAAATATGCGCTCACGGTTGAGCTACTGTTGAAAAAAAACCAGGGAAAATCCGTAAAATAGATAAGCGTTGCTGGTTTTATCGCCTGTCAGATTAGGAATAATCTGGATGAATGTAACGGCGATGGCGCGCACTATAACTATTTTGCGGCGAAAATTTAACGTAATTTGAATGAGATAGCTGATTCTGGAAACGTTCTGTTACAGGAAAGACCTCGTTAGACATTACGAATCACAAAGAGTTTCGCAAAATTTTTTGATATATTTAAAACTTACGGACTTACTTGAACACATTTGAGGTGGTTATGAAAAAAATTGCATGTCTTTCAGCACTGGCCGCAGTTCTGGCTGTTTCCGCAGGTACTGCTGTAGCTGCTACTTCTACCGTTACCGGTGGTTACGCTCAGAGCGATATGCAGGGCGTGATGAACAAAACTAACGGTTTCAACCTGAAGTATCGTTACGAGCAAGACAACAACCCGCTGGGCGTGATCGGTTCTTTCACTTACACCGAGAAAGATCGCACTGAAAACGGCACCTATAACAAAGGTCAGTACTACGGTATCACCGCTGGTCCTGCTTACCGCCTGAACGACTGGGCTAGCATCTACGGTGTTGTAGGTGTTGGTTACGGTAAATTCCAGCAGACTGAAAACGAAGGTCTGAACCGTACTGCAAGCAACAGCGACTACGGCTTCTCCTATGGCGCGGGTCTGCAGTTCAACCCAATCGAAAACGTTGCTCTGGACTTCTCCTATGAGCAGAGCCGTATCCGCAACGTTGACGTTGGCACCTGGATCGCAGGCGTAGGTTACCGCTTCTAATCACTTCGGTGAGCCAGTAAAAAATCCGCCCATTGTGGCGGATTTTTTTTTGGGGGGTTTGTACCCTCTCGCCAGGGTGAGGGCATCAGACCGCACGAGACGGTAGAGATCACTTACTCTTTATATCAAAAATGTCCGTACCCAGATGGTTATAGTCAACTTTCTGTAACTTGAAGTTGGTAACGTAAACTGGGGGGGCCTTCTTGTTTGAGACAAACGGGTAAGAAATTTTTATCTGCTCTGCAGCAATCCCCGTCCATTGTGAAAAGAAAGCCAGGAAATCATTCGCTGAACGACGCGCTTTAATGATGCGATGCTTTTTGTCGTCACTCGACAGCACCATAAAGGGCACCTGGAAGTTCTGCTGAAATGCATCGTCGTGCGCCAGGTACTGCACCTCTTTACCGCGCTCTTTAAACGCCAGCCCGTGATCGGAGAAATAGACCATCGAGAAACTGTCGCCCGTATTGCGCAGCTGGGCATAGAGCTTGCTGAGCAGGTCGTCGGTTTGCGTCATGGTGTAGAGATAACATGATGTCTCTTTGGACTGCACAAACTCTGTGTACTTTCCGTTTGTACGATCGCACGCCTGAGGATGTGACCCCATCAGGTGCAGAACAATCAGCTGTGGCTGGGTGCGCTGAGTGGCAAAGACCTGCGCGGTCATTTTCAGCAAAGCTTCATCTTTCGTGTTTTTGTCGGCTTCAAAATCACCGCTTTTCAGGAACTGAACCTCATCGGCACGCTTCGCAATACTGGCGATGGCGGTATCGTATTCGCCAATTTGCCCCTGGTTGGAGAACCACCATGTCTGGAACCCCGCGCGGTTTGCCAGCGTGACAAAGTTATCCTGATACTGCGGTTTGCCGTCGACCACACGGTTCAGGGTCAGGCCGAGTGATTTCTGCGTCGAGCCGCTGGCCGCGACGTAATCGGTAAACAGGGCACCGTTAACCGAACTGGCAAACGGCGTGTTATCCCAGTGACCGCCAAAAGCACCGAGCGCATCGCGGCGCGCACTTTCGCCAATCACCACCACGTAGGTATGGTACTTAGGCTTCACGGCCAGCACGTTCCAGGTGTCTTTCATGGTGGAGAGTTCAGCCATACGCGCCTGCTCGTCGAGAACCTCTTTATTATTAACCACGACGTCTTTCACGAAGCGGAAAACCGGATAGCCGATATTGATGAGCCTTAGCTTACCGTCCCAGGGAATATTCTGGATGGGGGCGACAAACGCCACGGCAATGCTGAACACCAGACAGAGTATTTCTATCTTACCCCAGGATTTTTTCTCGCCTGACTGACGGCGGATGGCGATAACGCCCAAAGCGAAGATAAAGAGCCCGACAACGTAGCTGTACCACGGGAAGATCGTCAGGATCTCCGTCGACTCTTCCATATTGGTCGAATGCAGCGCCAGCAGGGTATTGAAGTTTGGCGCGCCGTAGGCCTGGCCAAACGGGAAATACATCGCAGCAACCAGCGAACAGACCCCGACCAATGCTTTCTGCACGCGCGGGGCACTCCGCCACAGCACGTGGAGCACGCAGGTAAATGCCACGGCGTAGAGCAGGCTAAACGGGTAGCCAAGCGCAAAGTTAATCAGCAGCGATTGCAGAAAGTAGAATCCCGTCCACGGGCTTAAGGCCCGGCTGCGGGTAACAAGTGTTTCTTTCAGGGTTAAGTTCATAGATCACTATCATGAAAACGCCATGTGCTCACCCTGGCGCCAAGGGTCAAAGCCTGCCTGACAGTGCGTGGAGAGGGAATGAGGGTCCGCTTCAGCGAGCCGCAAATGGTGCAGGGCTGCAAGAAGATAGTGCGAGCGTGAAATAAGGTCAACAGTTGCTAAACAGATGTTTTGCGAGGGAGACTGCAAATCCGTAAAAAAGATCGGGATTAAGGCGGCCAGAGGCCAGTTTACATGGGGTTTGTGACGGAAAAATGAAGCGGCGTACCGCGACGCCGCTTAGTGAGAAGATTTGTCATCCTGCTGCGGTTTGTTGTTAAACATATCGCACAGCATGTTCAACAGCATTAAGCGCACTTTAAAAGGAGAGTGGGTAAACACGTTCATACACCTATTGAATTCATTCATGTGACCTCCTGATTTCTGATCCCTTCGACCCGTGAAGGGTGACTGCATTACATACAGATATAGCACAGGCTATATTGTATAGCTATGGCTAATTCGTTAAATTTTTGTGCTTGTAGAGCTATGGTTTACAATGTGCGCTCCGTTACAGGACGCTGGAAGCGTCACCCCCATTGAGGAAGCACAATGAACCGTCGCGCAGGTAAGCCAACTACAAAAAAAACGACGCAACTGGTGAATGTTGAAGAGCACGTAGAAGGGTTCCGTCAGGTGCGTGAAGCGCATCGCCGGGAGCTGATTGATGACTATGTGGAACTGATCTCCGATTTGATTCGTGAGGTTGGCGAAGCACGTCAGGTCGATATGGCCGCGCGGCTGGGGGTTTCCCAGCCAACGGTAGCCAAAATGTTAAAGCGTCTGGCGTCAGTGGGTTTGATCGAGATGATCCCATGGCGCGGCGTGTTTCTGACGGCAGAAGGCGAAAAGCTGGCGCAGGAGAGCCGCGAGCGTCATCAGATCGTGGAGAACTTTTTACTGGTACTGGGCGTCAGCCCGGAAATTGCCCGCCGGGATGCGGAAGGGATGGAGCACCACGTCAGTGAAGAAACGCTGGTGAAGTTCCGTGAATTTACACTCAAATATGGTTCTTCTGCTGAATGAACATCCCCGGCCTGCAAGCCCTGACGCGTGACCGTTTCTTTCATCTCTTACTGATTATTGGTGCAGGCTTAAGCCTCTTTGTTCCCTTTACCCCTCACGCCTGGCCTGCGGCTATTGACTGGCGCACGATTATTACCCTGAGCGGCTTAATGATGCTCACCAAAGGGGTTGAGCTAAGCGGCTACTTTGATGTTCTGGGACGCAAAATGGTGCGCCGTTTTGCCACCGAGCGCCGGCTGTCTCTGTTCATGGTCTTTTCCGCAGCGGTGCTGTCGACGTTTCTGACCAACGATGTCGCACTGTTTATCATCGTGCCGCTCACGCTCACGCTGCGTAAGCTCTGTGAAATTCCGGTCAGCCGTCTGATTATCTTTGAAGCACTGGCCGTGAACGCTGGCTCGCTGTTAACGCCCATCGGGAATCCACAAAATATCCTGCTCTGGGGCCGTTCGGGCCTGTCGTTTGCCGCCTTTACCTGGCAGATGGCTCCGCTGGCGCTGGTGATGATGCTTTCCCTGCTGGCGGTCTGCTGGTTTGCCCTCCCGGATAAAAAACTGCAGTACCACAGCGGGACGACGGGCCCGCAGTGGCAGCCGCGGCTGGTCTGGAGCTGTCTGGCGTTGTATATCGTCTTTTTGGTCGCGCTGGAGATGAAGGTTGAGCTGGCGGGCGTGCTGCTGGTTGCCGCCGGGTTTTTAGTGCTGTCGCGGCGGGTGCTGGTGAGCGTTGACTGGACGCTGCTGCTGGTCTTCATGGCGATGTTTATCGATGTCTATCTGCTCATCCAGCTGCCTGCACTGCAAAATGTGCTTCACGGCGTCAGCGGTCTGTCGCAGCCGGGACTGTGGCTGACGGCGATTGGCCTGTCGCAGTTTATCAGCAACGTGCCGTCGACCATTCTGCTGCTCAACTATGTTCCGCCTGACACCCTTCTGGCCTGGGCGGTAAACATCGGCGGGTTTGGGCTATTGCCCGGTTCCCTTGCCAACCTGATTGCCCTGCGCATGGCCAACGACCGCCGCATCTGGTGGCGCTTCCATTTATGGTCGGTCCCGATGCTGATGTGGGCAGCCGCGATCGGTTTCGGACTATTCCTTCTCATATAGTGCGCTATTTGTCAGTTTATCCTGGCAAATGTATAGCAACGTCCTAGCTTTAGTGAACGGCATAGTGTGATGCCGCTCACTGACAGGACCGTTGCTGACCTATGGCTGAAGATCAAAATCCGCCTGCTGACGAGCAGGAAAACAACAATAATGCGCGCAAGCGCCCGGGCAAAAAACCGTTAATTATCCTCGGCGTTGTCGTGGTGGTAATGGTCGTCGTGGCGCTGGTCTGGTGGTTTTTAACCCGTAACGAAGAGACGACCGACGACGCCTTTACCGACGGTGACGTGGTGACCATTGCCCCCAAAACGGCGGGATACGTCACCGAGCTTCGCGTGCGTGATAACCAGCGCGTGAAGAAAGGGGATCTGCTGGTGGTTATCGATCCTCGCGATACTACGGCTCAGCGCGATCAGGCTCAGGCGCAGCTTGGGCTGGCGCTTGCTCAGCTCCACCAGGCTCAGGCACAGCTGGCGCTCTCGAAGGTGCAATATCCTGCCCAGCGTGACGAAGCCAAAGCGCAGGTGCTAAAAGCGCAGGCCGATATGGCGAACGCCCAGGCGGAGTACCGCCGTCAGCGCGGCGTTGACCCGCGTGCGACCACGCAGCAAAGTATCGATTCTGCGAATGCCCAATTGCGCAGTGCGCAGGCCGGACTGGCCAGCGCCCAGGCGCAGCTGGAAGTGGCGGAGCAGGTACAGCTACAAATTCGTCAGCAGGAAACCAACGTTGAAGCCCGCGAACGTCAGGTCGATCAGGCCAAAGCGCAGCTGGAAAACGCGAACCTGAATCTCTCTTACACCGAAGTCCGCGCCCCGTTCGACGGCTTCGTCACCAAACGCAACGTACAGCCCGGCACGCTGGTGCAGGCGGGTACGGCGCTGTTCTCGCTGGTTTCCCCGAACGTGTGGGTGGTGGCGAACTTCAAAGAGTCGCAGCTGGAGCGCATGAAGCCCGGTGACAAGGTCAGCGTCTCTGTGGATGCCTGGCCGGATATGGAACTTGAAGGCCACATTGACAGCATCCAGCAGGGCAGCGGTTCGCGCTTCTCCGCGTTCCCGTCGGAAAACGCCACCGGTAACTTTGTCAAAATCGTCCAGCGCGTGCCGGTGAAAATCGTGATTGATAAGGGGTTGGATCCGAACAGGCCGCTGCCGCTGGGGCTGTCGGTCGAACCGAAGGTGACGGTGGAATGACGGACCACAGCCACGATAGCTGGAAGCCCGCCAGCAACCCGTGGGCGGTGGCAATTGTTGTCACCCTCGCGGTGTTTATGGAAATTCTGGACACCACCATCGTCAACGTGGCGCTGCCGCACGTGGCCGGGTCGCTCTCGGCCAGCTATGACGAATCCACCTGGGTGCTGACCAGCTACCTGGTGGCGAACGGCATCGTGCTGCCCATCTCTGCATTCCTCAGTCGCCTGTTTGGCCGCAAGCAGTTCTTCTTAATCTGCATCGTGATGTTCACCATCTGCTCGTTTCTGTGCGGCATCGCCACCGAGCTGTGGCAAATCATCCTGTTCCGCGTGATGCAGGGCTTCTTTGGCGGCGGGCTGCAGCCCACGCAGCAGTCGGTGCTGCTCGACTACTTCAAGCCGGAGGACAGGGGCAAGGCCTTTGGCCTCTCGTCCATCGCCATCATCGTTGCGCCGGTGCTTGGCCCGACGCTGGGTGGCTGGATCACCGACAACTACTCCTGGCGCTGGGTGTTCTTTATCAACATTCCGGTGGGGATTGTGACGGTACTGGCGATCTACCAGCTGCTGGAAGATCCGCCGTGGGAGAGCAAGTCTAAAGAGAAGCTGACCGTCGACTGGACGGGGATCGGCCTGATCGCCCTCGGCCTGGGCTGCCTGCAGGTGATGCTTGATCGGGGTGAAGATGACGACTGGTTCTACTCGAACTTTATCCGCACCTTCGCGGTGCTGACGCTCATCGGCATTATCGGCGCGATTTACTGGCTGCTGTATGCCCAAAAACCGGTTGTGGATCTGCACTGCATGAAGGACCGCAACTTCGCCATTTCCAGCCTGTTAATGGCAGGGATGGCGATGATCCTGTACGGCAGCTCGGTGGTGATCCCGCAGCTGGCGCAGCAGGACCTGGGCTACACCGCCACCTGGTCAGGGCTGGTGCTGTCGCCCGGCGCGGTGTTGATTGTGTTAACCATCCCGCTGGTGCTGAAGCTGATGCCGGTGGTGCAGACGCGCTGGATCATCGCCTTTGGCTTTACCTGCCTCGCGGTGTCGTTCTTCTGGTCGCGCACGCTGACGCCGGATATCGACTTCGAAACGCTGGTGCTGTTCCGCAGCGCCCAGTCGATTGGGCTGGGTTTCCTGTTTGTGCCGCTGACCACCATTGCCTTTATCTCGATACCGAGGCGGCTCAACGCCGACGCGGCGGCGCTGTTTACCATGTTCCGCAACGTGGCAGGCTCGATTGGCATATCGCTCTCGACGGCGGCGATAACCGAACGCGCGCAGGCGCACAGCGCCCATCTGGCATACCACGCTTCGCCGTTTAACGAACAGTTTCAGCTGGCGATTCGCGAAAGCGCCCAGGCGATTCAAAACTTCACCACCCAGGTGGGCGACCCTACGGGAATTGCCACCGGGCGCATGTACCAGACCATGATCGAGCAGTCGCGCTTCCTGGCCTACATCGACGTTTTCACCCTCCTGAGCGCGGTGGCCTTATTACTGATCCCATTTTGTTTGTTGCTCTCGCCGGTTAAGAGCGAGGGGAGTGCAGGAGCACATTGATGATACACAGACGTTTACACCCCCTGATGATAATGATGCTGCTGGTGGGCTGTGCCGTCGGGCCGGACTACCAGCAGCCCGCGCCGCCCCGCCGTTACGCACTGGAACGATAAGGGCGACGGCGGGGTGAAATCGCAAACTACCTCCGCGGCAACCAACCCGCGCTGGTGGAAGACCTTCGGTTCGCCGCAGCTCGACAGCCTGGTTGAACGCGCCATCGCGGGAAACCTGACGCTGCAGCAAACGGTGCTGCGCATTGCCGGGGCGCGTGAACAGATTAACCAGGCGGGCGGGGCGTTTTATCCGTCGGTGAATGGTAATCTGCAGGCGACGCGCCAGCAGCTCGGGCTTGAAGGGGAGCTAAAATCCCACGGCGTGTACGACCAGGTGGATAACGTCGATCCTGAACTCAGAGGCGCGCTGGGGCCGCTGACGCAGCCGGTTAACCTCTACCAGGGCAGCTTCGACGCCCAGTGGGAAATCGACCTTTGGGGCAAGGTGCGCCGTCAGGTGGAGGCCGCCGAAGCGCAGCAGAAAGCGGCGATAGAGCAGCGTAACGACGCGCTGGTGTCGCTGGAGGCCGAAGTGGCCCGCGCGTGGCTCCAGCTGCGCGGGTCGCAGAGCATTATCGCCACGCTGAACACACAGATTGAGAGCGCCCGGCAGACGCTGGATCTGACCGAAAGCCGCCAGCGCGGCGGGCTGTCTCCGCAGATGGATGTGGAAAATGCCCGGGCGCAGCTGGGGAATCTTGAAGCGCAACTGCCGCAGTACCAGGCACAGGAGCGGCAGGCGATGAACGGCCTGGCGATCCTGCTCGGCAAGCCACCGGGCGCGCTGGATGCGGAATTGCAAAGCGTGCAGCCGATGCCTGCCCTGCCTGATATCGTGCAAACGGGCATTCCGTCGACGCTGGCGCGCCGTCGTCCGGACGTGCGCGAAGCGGAGGCGAACCTTCACGCCGCCACGGCGCAAATCGGCGTCTCGGTGGCCGAGCTGTTTCCGAGCTTTACGCTTTCCGGCCAGTTTGGCCTGCGCAACAGCGAAACTAACTGGCTGACCGACTGGAGCAGCCACTTCTACAGCTTCGGTCCGCAGGTCTCCATTCCCATCTTCCAGGGCGGACGGCTGGTTTCCAGCGTCAAGGTGGCGCGTGCGCAGCAGGGCGCAGCGGTGCTGGACTATCGCCAGACGGTGCTCACCGCGCTCGGGGATGTGGAAAATGCGCTGGTGAGCTATCGCACCGACCAGCAGCGTGAAGCGGGCCTCGCGAAGACCATCGACGCGCTGCAAAACGCGTTCGACCTGGCAAGCGACAGCTACCGACAGGGGATCGCCAGCTTTATCGACGTGCTGGACGCCCAGCGTCAGCTTGCGCAGGCCCAGCAGCAGCGCGCACAGGCGCAGGTGCAGAGCGCGCTCGATCTGGTGGCGCTCTACAAAGCTCTGGGTGGCGGCTGGGAGCCGTATCAGCAGGTGCAATTACCGGACTACAACGTCTTTGGCGACGCCCCGCGCGGATAAATTCAGAGGATTGGGCAAGAAACGGACAGGAACGCCACATTCGCGATGGTTGAGGGGCGGGTATAACTATCGGGTACCCAATCGACATGCGAGGAATCACTTATGCGTTATCAAAAACTGGGCAACACCGGACTGTTTGTTTCTGAACTGTGCCTCGGCACCATGACCTTCGGCGGTGAAGACGGCATGTGGGGCAAGATTGGCCAGCTTAAGCAAAACGAAGCCGAGCAGCTGGTGGGCCGCGCGCTGGACGCGGGCATCAACTTCATCGATACCGCCGACGTCTATTCGGAAGGGCGCTCGGAGACGATACTCGGGCAGGCGCTGAAAAACCTGAACGTCCCGCGCGAAAATGTGGTGGTGGCCACCAAGGTGTTTGGCGAAACGGGCACCGCCGGGGTGAACTCGCGCGGCAGCTCGCGCTATCACATCATCAGCAGCGTGAAGGAGAGCCTGCGCCGCCTGCAGCTCGATCATATCGATCTCTACCAGCTTCACGGCTTTGACCCCGCAACACCGATTGAAGAGACGCTCTACGCGCTGGATAACCTGGTGCAGCATGGCCACGTGCGCTACATCGGCGTTTCTAACTGGGCGGCGTGGCAGATAGCCAAAGCGTTGGGCATTTCGGCGCGTCTGGGGCTGGCGCGTTTTGCGTCATTACAGGCGTACTACACCATCGCCGGGCGCGATCTGGAGCGTGAGCTGGTGCCGATGATGCAGAGCGAAGGCGTTGGGCTGATGGTCTGGAGCCCGCTGGCGGGCGGCCTGCTGAGCGGAAAATATGGTCGCGACGGGACGAGCGAAACCGGTGGCCGCCGTCTGGAGTTCGATTTCCCGCCGGTGGATAAAGATCGCGCCTTCGACTGCGTGGACGTGATGCGCACTATCGCCGAAAGCAAGGGTGTCTCCGTCGCGCAAATCGCGCTGGCGTGGCTGCTGCACCAGAAAGCGGTAACCAGCGTGATTATTGGCGCGAAACGCGTCGATCAGCTGGACGACAACATTGCCGCAACAGGGATCCGCTTAAGCGAAGACGAGCTTAAGCAGCTGGATGCTGTGAGCGCGCTGCCGCGCGAGTATCCGGGCTGGATGCTGGAGCGCCAGGGAGAATATCGCCGTAACCAGCTCGCACAACAGTAACCTTCCTTTTCCCCGGCGACGCTTCGCTTGCCGGGGCTTTTTTTCCCGCACTGCTCACAAAAAACGATCCTCCTCTTTGATCCTAATTTAATCTTCGCCTATATGACTAGTCATGAAATTTTAAATGACTAGTCATATAGGGAGAGACCATGAACAATTCACTGCCAGCCAACTTTTTATGGGGCAACTCGGTGTCCAGCATGCAGACGGAAGGGGCCTGGAACGAGGGTGGGAAAGGGATGTCGGTGTATGACATTCGCGAAGCCGGGGAAAACATCTCCGACTGGAAAGTGGCGACCGACTCCTACCATCGCTATCGGGAAGATTTCGATCTGATGCAGGATCTGGGCATGAACTGCTACCGCTTTCAGATTTCATGGAGCCGCGTCTGTCCGCAGGGCGACGGCGATTTTAACGACGAGGGCATCGCGTTTTACGACCGTTTTATCGACGATCTGATCGCACGCGGCATCGAGCCAATGGTTTGTCTCTACCACTTCGATATGCCGCTGGCGCTGGCGCAGGAGTACAACGGCTTCAATGACCGCCGCGTAATGGACGCCTTTATCCGCTACGGTAAAAAGATGATCGACTGCTATGGCGACCGCGTGAAGTACTGGCTGACCTTCAACGAGCAGAACATCTTCCATATGCCGGAAGCGTTTCGTATTTCGGGCTATATGAAAGGCGAGCAAACCCTGCGCGAGCTGTATGAGCTTCAGCACCATACGATGGTGGCGCACATGGCGCTGACCGAGTATCTGCACCAGACCAAACCGGGCCAGTTGATGGGCGGCATGCTGGCACACCAGCTCATCTACCCGGCCACCTGCAAACCCCGCGATATCTTCTGCGCCCAGCAGTATGACGAATTCCTCAACCAGAACTTGCTGCGCGTTTTCGCCGGACAGGGCTACAGCCCGGCGGTGATGGCGGTGGTAGAGCAAGAGGGCTTTGGTGATATCTACCGCGCCGAGGATTTAGCGCTGCTGGCGCGCACCAGAAACGACTATATGGCCTTCAGCTACTACGCCAGCAAAACGCTGGACAGTGATGCGATCCCGGAAGGCACGCCGGTGAACTATTACCTGCTTCACGGCGAGAAAAACAACCCGTACCTGAAGGCCACCGAGTGGAACTGGCAGATCGATCCGCTGGGCTTTCGCACCATCATCACCCGCTACGCCAACGATTGGCGGATGCCGGTCTTCCCGATTGAGAACGGCATTGGGGTGATTGAATCCTGGGACGGCGTGAACCCGATTGATGACACCTACCGCATCGACTACCACCGGGCGCATATCGAGGCGATGAAAGCGGCAATGTTCGAAGACGGAGCAGAGGTGATCGGCTACCTTGGCTGGGGCTTAATCGACATTCTGAGTTCCCAGGGCGACATGCGTAAGCGCTATGGCGTGGTCTATGTCAACCGGGAAAACCACGACCTGAAAGACCTGAAGCGCGTGCCGAAGAAGAGCTATGCGTGGTTAAAACAGGTTATCCATACCAACGGACGCGAGATGTAAGCCGTACGCTGCCGGGCCGTTTTTGTGACTGATTGATGGGAACTATCCGCTATGTCTGAAACAAAAATAACACCGCACATGCAGTCCTTTGTCGATAAATTTGTTGAGTTCTCGGCGCGCCTGGCAAACCAGGTGCACCTGCGCTCCCTGCGCGACGCCTTCGCCACGGTGATGCCGATTTTCATCCTCGCCGGTCTGGCGGTGCTGGTGAACAACGTGGTGTTTCCGTGGATTTTTCACGGTGACACGCTCGTGCAGTTTAAGGTGTGGGGCGAGGCGATTATCAACGGCACGCTGAACATCGCCGCGCTGCTGCTGGCCCCGATGATTGCCTGGTCGCTGGCGCGCAACAAAGATTTCGACAATCCGGTCTCGGCAGTGGTTATCGCCATCAGCAGCTTCATCATCATGATGCCGATGCGCCTGCAGATTACGCCCGTCGGCAGCGACGCCGCGGTGAACGTGACCCAGGTGCTGACGTTCGCCAATATTGGCTCAACCGGGATTTTCGCCGGGGTGCTGATCGGGTTGCTTTCAACAGAAGTGTTTATCGCCATCTCGCGGCTGAAGGCGCTGCACATTTCCCTCGGGGAAAACGTGCCGCCGGCGGTGAGCAAATCCTTTACCGCGCTGATCCCGACCATTCTCACGCTTTCGCTGTTCGCAGTGCTGGCGGCCATACTGGCAAACGTGCTGCACACGGACCTGATCCATCTTATTACGACCTTTATCCAGCAGCCCCTGCGGCTGATCAACACCAGCCTGCCGGGGACGATTTTCATCTACAGCTTTGGTAACTTTCTGTTCACGCTGGGTATTCACCAGTCGGTGGTGAACAGCGTGGTGCTGGAGCCGTTCCTGCTGATTAACACTAACGAGAACATGCTGGCCTTCGCCAACGGTCAGCCCATCCCGCATATCATCAATAACATCTTTGTGCCGACGTTCGGCATGGTGGGCGGCACGGGCAGCACGATATCGCTGCTGATCGCCATCTTTATCTTCTCCCGACAAAAATCGGCGAAGCAGGTGGCGCGTCTGTCGCTGGCGCCCGGCTTATTCAACATCAACGAGCCGGTGATCTTCGGCCTGCCGATTGTCTTTAACCTGCCGCTGATGATCCCGTTTGTGCTGCTGCCCGCCATCGGCATCTATTTCGCCTGGCTCTGTACTACGCTGGGGCTAATGTCGCGCTGCGTGGTGATGATCCCGTGGACCACGCCGCCAATTCTGAGTGCCTGGCTGGCGACGGCGGGGGACTGGCGGGCGGTGGTGGTGCAGTTGGCAATCATTGTATTTGGTGTATTCTTCTACCTGCCTTTCCTCAAGATTGCCGAGCGAGTGGCGTTGAAAAACAGCGGGATAGAAAACTAACAGAAAGGAAGGACGATGGCGGCGAAGTACATCACCATAGCGCGGGAAATTAAGAAACGCATTATCAGCCAGCAGTACGCCGCCAATGAACCGCTGCCGGACCAGTTTGCGCTGGCGGCGGAGTTCAGCACCAGCCGGATGACCATTCAGCAGGCCATGCGCCAGCTGATTGTCGAAGGGCTGGTCTACACCCGTCAGGGGCAGGGAACGTTCATCCGTAAAAATTTCCTCCAACTCTCGCAGTGGGATCTCTCCGGCAGCGACTACTTTGGCGCCACCAAAACCTGGGAGCATCTTGGAACGGTGACCAGCCAGGTGGTGCATTTCGAACTGCGCTTCCCGAACGAGAAAGAGCAGGCGTCGCTGATGATTAACGCCGATGCGCCGATCTATGACTTTATTCGTCTGCGTTTGCTGAACGGTGAGCCGATGTCGCTGGATTCCACGGTGATGCCGCTGAATCTGGTGCCCGGCCTGAACAAAAGCCATCTTGAAAGCTCGGTGTTCCGTTACGTGCAGGAGACGCTGGGGCTGAAAATAATGGGCTCGTATCGCGTCGTGCGCGCGTTAAAACCAAATGCGCTGGATATGCAGCACTTAATTTGTGAACAGACGGACCCGGTGCTGGAGGTGGAGCAAGTGATCTATCTTGAAGATGGCACGCCGCTGGAGTATGCCCACTGTCACTATCGCTACGACCACGGCGGGATTGTGATCGTGAACAACGGATAAAAAAAAGCGGGCAACGAGGCCCCCTTTTTTATTCGCTTTGCTATCAGTTCAGACGTACTGGCATACCAGAACGGTTCTGGATCGCCTGGTCAACCACGGTCGTTTCCACGTCAGCCTGAGAGGTCACGGACTGCACCGCGCTGGTCAGGTTGATTGGCACGATTTCGTTGTTGTTGATCTGATCTTCGCTGGTGGACAGCGGGTTGTGCACTTCGATGTAACGGCTGCCGTCTGGCTCAGAGGTCGCTTTCACCGGCTCATTGATGAACTGCACGCGGGTACCGACCGGCACGTTTTCGAACAGGAACTTAATGTCGTCGTTACGCAGACGCACGCAGCCGTGGCTGACGCGCAGGCCGATGCCGAAGTTGGCGTTAGTGCCGTGGATAGCGTACAGGCGGCCAATGTACAGCGCGTACAGACCCATTGGGTTATCCGGGCCTGCTGGCACAACGGCTGGCAGCGGTTCGCCCGCAGCAATGTATTCCGCGTGCATTTTCGCGGTTGGGGTCCAGGTTGGGCCCGCTTTCTTACGCTCAACTTTGGTGGTCCAGTTCAGCGGGGTATCTTTACCCAGTTGGCCGATACCGATTGGCAGCACGATAACGGTGTTAGTGCCTTTCGGGTAGTAATACAGACGCATTTCGGCGCTGTTGATTACGATACCTTCATGAACAGTATCCGGCAGGATCAACTGCTGAGGGATGTTCAGCACGGTACCTGCTTTTGGCAGATACGGGTCAACGCCCGGGTTTGCTTCGAGCATGTTAGACAGACCGAGCTGGTATTCAGCGGCAAAATATTCCAGCGGCTGAGCGTTGCCTTCCGGCACAATCACCACCTGGTTTTGCCCAACCAGACGGCTACCGTCTGTCGGCAGGGGATACGTCACCGCAGAAGCGGTCTTGCAAAAACCTACTACGGCTAACGCTGCCGCAAAAAGCGTTGTCAATTTCATGTTCATGTTGTGCGAGGTATCTAAGCCATTCAGGCGATGAGTTGATAAGTCTGAATCTGTGATGGGAGCGCATTATATGTGCATTCCCGCTAACAGGGAATTCAGATGTGTACGCAATCACATTTTTTTCGATTTTGTTAAAGTTTAGTGGATTGCCGCAACACGGGATCTCAATTCGGAATTGTGGCATAATGCCGTGTTTATCACACTTTTCGCAGGAATCTCCCCGTGTTAGTTACCAGCAACGTCACTATGCAGTTTGGCAGTAAGCCGCTGTTCGAAAACATTTCCGTCAAATTTGGCGGCGGCAACCGTTACGGCCTGATTGGTGCCAACGGTAGCGGAAAATCCACCTTTATGAAAATCCTCGGCGGTGACTTAGAACCGACGCTCGGCAACGTGTCGCTCGACCCTAACGAGCGTATCGGTAAGCTGCGTCAGGATCAGTTCGCCTTCGAAGAGTTCACCGTGCTCGACACCGTGATCATGGGGCACGCGGAGCTGTGGGAAGTGAAGCAGGAGCGCGATCGCATTTACGCGCTGGCCGAAATGAGTGAAGAAGACGGCTATAAAGTGGCCGATCTGGAAACGCAGTACGGCGAGATGGACGGTTACTCTGCGGAAGCGCGCGCGGGCGAGCTGCTGCTGGGCGTAGGCATTCCCGTTGAACAGCATTACGGCCCGATGAGCGAAGTTGCGCCAGGCTGGAAGCTGCGTGTGCTGCTGGCACAGGCGCTGTTCTCTAACCCGGACATCCTGCTGCTCGACGAACCGACGAACAACCTGGACATCGATACCATCCGCTGGCTGGAGCAGACGCTGAACGACCGCGACAGCACCATGATCATCATCTCGCACGACCGTCACTTCCTGAACATGGTCTGTACGCACATGGCGGATCTGGACTACGGCGAGCTGCGCGTCTACCCGGGCAACTACGACGAATACATGACGGCGGCCACCCAGGCGCGTGAACGTCTGCTGGCGGATAACGCCAAGAAGAAAGCGCAGATTGCTGACCTGCAGTCCTTCGTCAGCCGCTTTAGCGCCAACGCCTCTAAGTCGCGTCAGGCGACCTCGCGTGCGCGTCAGATTGACAAAATCAAGCTGGACGAAGTCAAAGCCTCCAGCCGTCAGAACCCGTTCATCCGCTTCGAGCAGGACAAGAAGCTGTTCCGTAACGCGCTGGAAGTGGAAGCCCTGGCAAAAGGCTTTGAGAACGGCCCGCTGTTTAAAAAATTCAACCTGCTGCTGGAAGTGGGCGAGAAGATTGCCATTCTGGGCGCCAACGGCGTGGGTAAATCCACCATGCTGAAAACCCTGGTGGGTGAACTGCAGCCGGACAACGGCACCGTGAAGTGGTCTGAAAATGCGCAGATTGGCTACTACGCGCAGGACCATGAATACGAGTTCGAAAACGACCTCACCGTCTTTGACTGGATGAGCCAGTGGAAGCAGGAAGGCGACGACGAGCAGGCGGTGCGCAGCATTCTGGGCCGTCTGCTGTTCAGCCAGGACGACATCAAAAAGCCGGCTAAAGTACTTTCCGGTGGTGAAAAAGGCCGCATGCTGTTCGGTAAGCTGATGATGGAAAAACCAAACATCCTGGTGATGGACGAACCGACTAACCACCTGGACATGGAATCTATCGAATCCCTGAACATGGCGCTGGAGATGTATCAGGGTACCCTGATCTTCGTCTCTCACGACCGTGAGTTCGTCAGCTCGCTGGCGACCCGCGTGATTGAAATTACGCCAGAGCGCGTGGTGGACTTCACCGGAAACTACGAAGACTACCTGCGCAGTAAAGGTATCGACGGCTAAAAAAAAGCCCGGTGGCGCTACGCTAACCGGCCCACGTTCTGTTCCCTCTCCCAGTGGGAGAGGGTTAGGGTGAGGGCATCAGGCCGCACTACATCACCCACTCACTCCCTTCAACCCCGTTCACCAGCAGCTTACGTTTTTCCCCCGCCGGTAACGACACCTTCAGCGCTTTCCACGCCGGACGGTAATCCCCGCGCGCGTTCACCTTCAGGTTAATGGTTGCGCCGTCACACACCATTTCCCATTCAACCCACAGCGCATTGCCGTTCTGGTAGCCCCAGCTTTCTCCGTCATCTTCAAACAGTATGCCAGAGGTTGTCCCGACGCCTTTTATCGGGAACAGCTTCAGCTCGCGGGTATTGTCTTTTTCAGCAGAGACGTGGGTAATGCGCTCGCTTAGCGGCAGACCGGCACCGGCGCGTACCAGCAGCGGCAGTTTTTCCAGCGGCGCATCGAGAACAATCGACTGGCCGCCCGCATACCACGCGTGGGTGTAAAAATCGTACCAGCCGGTGGCGTTATCCGGCAGCCAGACGCGGCGCTCGCGCTGCCCGGCTTCGACGACGCTGGCCACCAGCAGGTCGCGGCCAAGCAGGAAGTCATCGCACTCCTCAAACGTCTGCGCATCGTGCTCATGATCGAGGAAGGTCGGGCGCAGCATCGGCTCGTCGTCGGCGTGCGCCTGCCAGAGCAGGGTGTAGAGGTACGGCAGCAGGCGGTAGCGCAGCTCCACCGCGCCACGAATGGCTGGCGTGACGCCCGGGTACATCCACGGTTCGTCCACGGTGTGGTCATCGTTCCACGAGTGAATGGTAAAGCGCGGATGCATCACGCCGTTCTGCACCCAGCGAACGAACAGCTCGGCGTCCGGTTTGTCGCCGGAGAAACCGCCGACGTCGTGACCGACGTTGAACAGCCCGGACAGGCTCATGCCCAGCCCCATGCGGATGTTATAGCGCAGGGTGTCCCAGCTGGTGCGGTTGTCGCCGCTCCAGGTCTGGACGTAGCGCTGCATCCCGGCGCAGCCGGAGCGGGAAATCAGGTACGGACGCTTTTCCGGCGCGAAACGCTGCTGCGCTTCAAGCGAGGCGCGCATCATCAGCAGCGGCATCACCGGGCGAATGTGCTTGATGGCGATCTCCTTGCCGAAGCCAAAGCAGCGCGCTTCCCCGTCCCACACTTCGTATTCGTTGTTGTCGTTCCAGGTGGAGTCGATGCCCATCTCCAGCAGCTGCGTGGTGACGCCGTTCTGCCACCACTGCACCGTCTGAGGGTTGGTAAAATCGAGGTGCGAGCCTTCGTCATCCCAGAAGCTGGAACGTTCCGGCGCATCGGTTTCTGAATCGCGAATGAACAGGCCGCTTTCCGCCACTTCGCTATAGCGCGGATGATCCTGCAGCAGGCACGGCTTGATGTTGGCCGCAAGCTTCAGCCCCGCGTCGTGGAACGCCTGGCTCATTACCTTCGGCTGCGGCACCTTGTCATAGTTCCAGTTGAAGACGTAGCGCTTGCCGTTGATGGAGGTATAGCCGGAGGAGAGCTGGAACGAGTCGCACGGAATGGCGTGCTCTTCACACAGGCGGATGAAGTTCATCAGCTGGTTTTGCGCGTCCGGCGCGTCGGTGTAGTGCATGGTCGAGCCGCTGTAGCCCAGGGTCCATTTTGGCCCGAACAGCGTTTTTCCGGTCAGGCGCACGAAGGCCTTGGTGACGTCCAGCACGCGCTTGCCGGTAAAGATGTAGTAATCGATATCGCCCGCTTCCGCCTGCCAGCGGCGGCAGGCGGTGTGGTAGTTGTCTATCTCGTTGCCCAGATCCAGCCAGCAGCTGCTCAGGTTGTCGTAGAACAGGCCGTAACTCACGTCATCGCGGCGGGTGAGGGTGAACGGAATGTGCTTGTAGAGCGGGTCGGTGCTGGCCGCGTTGTATCCCATTGCGTCGAGGTTGCGCATCTCGTAGCGTTTGCCGTTGCGCTGCAGATCGCCCGCTTTCTCGCCCAGACCATAAAAACGCTCATCCTTACGACGGCTCAGGTAATGCGCAACGCCGTCGCCGTGGGCGTTCAGGAGGTAGGCGCTGGTTGGACGGTCGTTGACCAGCGGCAGCCACTCGCCCGCCTCATTGCGGTAGTGCCACTCCAGCCACAGCGGCTGGTGGACGGTCACGCGCAACCGTTCGGTTGCCACGGTTAGCGTCTCACCCTGCTGCGTGAGCGTCCAGGCCGGGCAGGTAAAACCGCTTAAATCGTCACGGCGGCGGCCTTCCCAGGGCACGTCTTTTTCCGGCGCGATGCTCCAGGTGCGGTCCAGCGCCAGCTCGCCTTTGCGTTTGATCAGCACACGGAACAGGTTCTCTTCCAGCACGTACAGGCACAGGCGGTGCTGATTATCGACCAGCAGTTCCAGATGGTTTGCTGACTGTTTATCTACGGTCCAGTTTTTCAGGGTTTTCATATGCAATACATCCACTATCAGGCGCGCTTGGCGCGACGTTCAGCAATAAATGCTACCAGGAAGACAGCGCCAATCAGGTCAAAGAAGCCCATGGCAATAAAGAGCGGGTTAAAGCCGATTTTGTCGGCGGTCACACCGATTAACAGCGAGAACAGGAAGCTGGCGATCCACGCCGCCGAGCCACGCATGCCGTTGACGGTCGCCATCTGGCCTTTGTCGAACGACTCCACGACCAGGGCGCTCAGCATGCAGGAGATGATCTGGTGCCCGAAGCCGCCGATGGAGATCAGCACGATGGTGATATACGGGTCGCGTGTGATGGCCACGATGCCCAGAGAGATCATCAGGAACGCGCCCGTCACGGAGCTGGCAACGACCGAGTTAACGCGGGAGCAGCCGAACAGACGGGTGTACAGACGCGTCAGGTAGCCACTCGCCACGCTGCCCAGATCGGCGGCGAGGAACGGCAGCCAGGCAAACATCGCAATCTGCTTCAGATCCATGCCGTGCTCTTTGGCGAGGTACAGTGGCACCCAGAAGCTCAGCACCGCCCAGGCTGGTTCCGCCATAAAGGCCGGGATGGCGATACCGTAGAAGCGTTTGTTTTTCGAAACGGTTTTCAGCGCGGTCAGGAAGGGCAGTCTCACCGCAGGCGGTTCGTTATCCTGCTTGATAAACGCCAGCTCGTCCTTGCTCAGGTTCGGGTGCTGCTCCGGGTTGTGGTAGAACGCCCACCAGAGGATCACCCACAGCAGCGCCAGCACGCCGGTAAACATAAACGCGCCCTGCCAACCGAACGAGACGTGAGCAAAGTAGATGATAGGCGGGGCCAGCATCGCGCCGATGGAGAAGCCCACGCCCGCCCAGCCGGCGGCAACGGGACGTTCTGATTTCGGGAACCATTCGCCGATGGTTTTGGCATTCGCTGGGGTAGCGGCGGCCTCAGAGGCACCCATAAAGAAGCGCAGAATCGCCCGGTGCAGCCAGCTTCCGGCGCCCGCATGGAAAATACACATCAACGCCCAGATCCCGGCGCAGACCATAAAGCCAATCTTCAGGCCGATAACGTCAATCAGCCAGCCGCACAGGGGCTGGAAAATGGTGTAGGCGATCTGGAACGCGCCGACGATCCAGGAGTATTGCTCGGTGGTGATGCCGAGGCTCTCTTTCAGTTCCGGGGCGAGGATCCCGAGCGAGTTTCGGGTGATGTAGTTAACGGTGACGCCAAGTAAGAACAGCACCAGCACGTACCAGCGCAGGTTCTTGATGACGCGACGGGTTTTGCTTGTCGCAACGGTGTTATTGATGTCCTGACTCATTTTACTCTCCACAAGACGGACGGTAAGGGGACGGAGGTTCAGGTGTCACACGGATTGTTATGGCTTTGATTTCTATCCGTTTAAACTGCTTAAGTTGGTATACAACTAGTATGGAAGTTGTGTGACAAGTTCACCTTAAGGGAGAAAATGAGCAGGCAATAGTGGATTTTGTGCAAAATTTCTCATAACTGACGAAATGCCTCTGGCATGATGGTGTTTATGTCAGTTATTGCCTGACCAATACGCTATGAAAAATTTTTCATTTCGCAAATGGAGCCAGATCACAAAATGGACAAAAGGCTAAAAATCACCGAAATTGCCGCCCGTACGCAGCTCTCCATCAGCACCGTGTCGCGGGTGCTGGCGGGGAAAGCGAATACCAGTGAAAAGGCGCGCGCAAAGGTGCTGGCATGCGCCCGAGAGCTGGGCGTGATGGAAGGTATGGCGGCGGGGCGGTTGCTGCTCAATAGCCTGGTGGTTTTTGCCCCCCAACGCGCCTTCGACGAGCGGTCCGACATCTTTTACTACCGTGTGATCCAGAGCGTGAGTAAAGGCCTGGCGTCCCACGATGTGCGACTTCGCTACTGCGCGCTGGAAGAGAACGATAGCGACGCGCAGCTGTTTCTGGCGCGCATGAATGAAGCGGACACTCAGGCGGCGATTCTGCTCGGTATCGACGATCCGCACATTCACGATCTGGCGGTGGACGTGGGGAAACCCTGCATGCTGATTAACTGCCGCGACCGGCACATGCGTCTGCCTGCCGTTGCGCCGGACCACCGCGCCATTGGCGAGCGGGCGGCGGAATATCTGTTCGAGATGGGACACCGTGAGGTGATGAACGTGCTGTGCCTGCGTCGCTACACCATGGAGCTGCGCCTGTCGGGGATCCGCGACGCGTGGCAGTCCCATAACCTGACGTTCAGCGATAAACGCGATCTGCTGGTGGTGCCCAGCTTCAGCGCGCGCGAAACGGAACAGGCGGTCAGCAGCTGGCTCAGCGAAGTGCAGGGGAAAGATTTACCTACCGCATTCCTGGTCGGCGGCGACTTTATGGCGGCGGGCACCATTAGCGCATTACAAAACCACGGTCTGCGCGTGCCGCAGGACGTGTCGGTGATGAGCATCGACGGGTTTAACCTGGCGGCGATCCAGGATGTTCCATTAACGGCCGTGCACGTTCCCCGCGACGAACTGGGAACCGAAGCGGTACACATGCTCCAGCAGCGGCTGATGCGCCCGGACGCGCCGGTGGGGACGTTGCTGCTTAACGGCACGCTGACCGTGCGGGGATCCGTACGGCGGATACGTCAGGGGAAACGACGCACCGCCGTGGAGCGGGAAGGGCTGTACGACAGTTAGACCATGCCCAGCGCGCGCTTGCCGTGGATGTTGAGATCGTTCACGGTAAAGCGGTCCTGCCAGCTCTTTTCATAATCCTCACGCGGGAAGTCTCCCGGCGACGCACCGGTCTCCAGCGCTTCTTTGACCTTTTTCGCGTAGGCGAGATTTTTCTCGCACATCGGCGCGGCAGGGATGTACATCACGTTGCCCCAGCCCTGCTGATTCTCCACCGGCGCGACGGAGTGGATCACATCGCAGTGCCACCACACGGAATCGCCCGCTTCGAGTGCCGGAATGCTGGTCAGCGCCTCGATGAGCAGCGGGTGCCACTTCTCGGAAATCGGCAGCACGCGTCCCGGCGCCACGCCGCACAGCTCGTCCTCCGGCACGTCGTCCAGCAGCGGACGCAGCAGTATATAGGCCATCGCTTCCGGGATCGGCACTACGTGCAGCAGCCCCTGACCGGGGATCATGTCCGACAGCGCCGTCCAGCCCTGGAAGGTGCGGAACACCGAGCATTTGGTGGTGTTATCGACGGTGTACTCTTCCACTTCAGTACGGTGCGCGGCGTTCCACGGATCGTACTTATCGACGTTGCCGTCAAACACGCGGGCGAACACCTGTTGATAAGCCGGAAGCAGCCAGCGCTCCAGCGCGCCGGAGTCGGTATGCGCGCCCAGTCCTTTCGAGGTGGTTCCCGGCGGACGGCGGCGGATACGGTCCGGGTAAATCACGCTCACGTCCGGGTCGAACCACTGCTTGCCGTTGCTCTCGAATGTCCATAAACGGTTCAGGAACGACTGCACCTGCGCCATCTCTTCGCTCTGGCGCGCCTGCATTTGCGCCTGAGACCAGTAAATCGGGTAAATCTCAGGACGAGAGGCCGTTAAGGTGCCGAAGAAGTTATCGCCTGGGCCTTTGTACACGTCGTCAAACGTGTTGAGATCGAGGTAGTCGAGCATCGACTGATCCCATGCCAGCGCCTGCTCGCGTGGGAAATGACCTTTAATCACCGCGCAGCCGCGGCGTTTAACGGCTTCGCGCTGAGCGTCGGTGAAGGTGCCATTTTTCACATCCGCGAACGGGATCACCGGCCAGACGGTTTCGCCTTTGTTCTTAAGGGCGTTGATTTCCGCCACGCGGGTGGCAATTTTATCGCTGAGCTTATTAAACACCGCCTGCACGTCGCCGATCTGCGCGCGTAACTCACGTTTTAACTGACGGATTGCCGCTTTGTGATCCGCTGGCAAAGTTTCACTGGTAAAGGTCATAACTGCCTCGCATCTTTCATTCGAAAGTAAAAATATCTACAAGTGATACTTTAAGTTAAAATTAAGTTAATGCAAGTTTAAAAGCTTGACGCAAGCCACAGGACGGAAAAAGAGTGAGAGGCCGGAGCAAGGCTCCGGCGAGGAGAGGATCAGGCGTCGAACGGGGAGTGGTTGTCGAGCACGGCCTGAATGACGTTCAGCGCGCCCTGGTGGTTGTTGTCGTCGGTACTGTAGCGGCTGATTTCTTTGATGCTTTCTGCCGCGTTGCCCATCGCAAAGGAATATTTCACCAGCTTTAGCATCTCGGCATCGTTGCCGCTGTCGCCAATGCCCACGCACTCCTGCGGTGAGATTTTCCAGCGTTTCAGCAGGCGGCTGATGCCGTTGGCTTTGTGCAGGCCGGGGATAATTAAATCCACAAAGCCAAAGCCGCTGGTGACCGGCTTCATGATGCCGTCCAGGGAGACGTGGAGTTTATCCACCAGATTAGGAATATCGCTGTCCGGCAGGTTCAGGGAGAATTTAAACAGCACGTCGTCAATCTCGCGGTAATCGCTGATGCGCTTTAAGCGGTGATAGTGCTTTGACATCAGCACCACGAACGCTTCAGGAGCCTGGTCGCTGACGTAGGCACTCTCCAGCCCGCAGGCCACGAAGTTCAACCCTTTGTCTTTCAACAGTTCGCCAATGACGATTTGTGATTCATGACGCGTCAGTTCGCCGTGGAAAATCTGTTCTCCGTGATCGAACACCAGCGCGCCGTTTTCCGCCACGAAGGAGAGCCGATCTTTCAGCTCCGGAAAGAAGGAGATGAGCTGGTAATACTGGTTGCCGCTGGCAACAACGAATTCAATGTCACGGGCGTTAAGTTGCTCAAACTGTGCCTGGAAGCGGTCACGATCGTACTGCTTGGCATCATCAAGGAAAGTTCCGTCCATATCGGTGACGATAACTTTAACGGTCATACTGTGCTCCTGGGTCACTGCGTTTTGAAACATTCTAATAACAAGGTGACGGGGAGCACAAATTTAATTTCATTCGAAAGTAAAAGCAAAACGGCAACCGAAGTTGCCGCTTTAAGTCTTTTCTCCCTCTCCCGGTGGGAGAGGGCCGGGGTGAGGGCATCAGCGTGCGCATTTCCCCTTAGGGGATGCACCGTTACAGCGTATGCTCAGTACGGGCAATAATATCGTCCTGCGCATCCGGCGACAGGGCGGTGAAGAACGCCGAGTAGCCCGCCACGCGCACCACCAGATCACGATACTGGTCAGGATGTTTCTTCGCTTCCAGCAGCGTATCGCGCGAGACGATGTTGTACTGAATATGCCAGCCTTTGTGCACCTCGAAGAAGGTGCGCAGCAGCACCATCAGCTTCTGGCGATCGCTGTCGTTTTCCAGCGTCGACGGGTTCAGCTTCTGGTTAAGCAGCACGCCGCCGAGAATCGCCTCGGTAGGCAGTTTACCGACTGAGCCAATCACCGCCGTCGGGCCGAGGTGGTCCGTACCGGAGGCCGGGCTTGCCCCTTCCGCCAGCGGGGTGTGCGCCTTACGTCCGTCCGGGGTGGCCATTGTCGCTGCGCCAAACGGCACGTTTGCGGAAATAGAAGAGGTACCCGCGTAGTAGTTACCGCCAATCGGGCCGCGGCCGTAGCGCGGGTTGTGGTACTGCTTCAGCTCTTCAATGTAGGTCTGATAGGCGCGCGTCAGTAGCATATCCACGCTGTCGTCGTCGTTGCCGTACTTCGGCGCGCCGTTGATCAGACGCTGGCGCAACTGCTCGTGAGTCAGCCCCTCGAAGTCATCCGCCAGCGCGGCCGCCAGCTGCTGTTGACCGATAGTGCCCTGCTCGAATACCAGCTTTTTCACCGCCGCCAGGCTATTGCCGAGGTTGGCGATGCCCACCTGCAGGCCGGAGACCCAGTCATACTTCGCGCCGCCCTGCTTGATGCTTTTCGCGCGCTCGATGCAGTCGTCCACCAGCGCCGAGCAGAGAATATCGTGGACGTTCTCTTCCAGCATGGTGTCCACCACGTACTCAATCTCGATGGATTTACGGGTGTAGTAGCGGATCTGGCTGTCCCACGCCGCCATCACCTCCTCGAAGTTGTCGAAGTTACCGGCAGAGAGGGCTTTCTCCTGCGGGAGGAACACCTTGCCGCTGGTGGCATCGCGCCCGCCTTCCATCGCCGCCAGCATCACGCGGGCGAAGTTGATAAAGCTCATGCCGGTGCAGCGGTAGCCCCATTTGCCGCCCACCGCGGTTTCGATGCAGCCGATGGCCGCGTAGTCGTAGGCGTCGTCTCGTTCTATGCCGAGCTTGATGAATTCCGGAATGACGATTTCATCGTTGTTAAACGCCGGCATGCCGAAGCCGCAGCGGATCACCTGCACGCAGGCGTCGAGGAAGTCGTTGCTCATGCCCGCGTGGTAACGCACGCTCAGGTTTGGCTGGGTGGAGCGCAGGCGACCGCAGGATTCCAGAATCGCGTAGGAAAGCGGGTTGACCGCGTCCATCGGCTCGCCGTTGACCAGCTTCTGGCCACCGATGGTGACGTTCTGGTACAGCGGGCTGCCGGCGGAGGCTTTAGAGTGCGAGCCGGAGCGGATCTTGTTCACTTCCAGCAGCTTCAGCCAGCAGCTGTGCAGCAGCTCAATGGCGTGCTCGCGGTCGAGGCTCTGGTCAAGCTCCACGTCGCGACGGTAGTACGGATAAAGATACTGGTCCATACGCGCGAAGGAGACGGAGTGGCCGTTGGATTCAATCTGCAGGATCAGCTGAATGAAGTAGCACAGCTGCAGCGCCTGCCAGAAGGTTTTTGGCGGCTCGTGGGCGATTACGTCACAGTTTTCCGCCATTGCCAGCAGCTCGTCGCGGCGGCTTGCGCGGGTTTCGGTCGCGGCCATTTCTCGCGCCAGGTCGGCAAAGCGTTTGATGTGCAGGCTCACCGCCTCCAGCACGATATCGATCGCCTTCAGGAACTGGTCGCCGTGCAGGTCTTCCAGCACTGTCAGGTTGATGCGCGAGCGGCGCTCGGCCACTTTGGCGCGCAGGCCGTCGAGACCTTTCTCCAGCACCAGTGGGAAGTTCACCGCCAGGTGCGCGTCGCCGGAGGTCATGTTGCCTTCGGCTTTGATAATGCCGGTTTCCAGCAGGCCTTTCTGCTCGTCGGTGAACATGCCGTAGCAGCGATCCTGCACCGTCTGGCCGCGCCACCACGGGCAGATGTCATGCAGGACGCGCTTGTTCTCTTCGCTCACCGCAAAGCCCGCGCCCGGGCGATCCGCCAGATCGTCGATTTCTTTCTCAATCCAGGAGACGGTGTATTCCGGGAAGATCGGCGCGGCGCGCACTTCGCTTGCCTGGTTACCGATGATCAGCTCGTCGTGTTTGATCCAGATGGTGCGTTCAGCCAGGTGATGCGCCAGCGCCAGGGCGCGACGCACCGGGATCGGCTTGTCCATGTGCTGCTGATACATTTCGGTGTAATGCTGCGCGCGCTCGGTACAGACCGGCGGCTTGACGATATGTACGAGGGCCGTTTTGTGCGCTTTAATGCGCTCGCTGAGGGTGTTGAGATTCAGGGTCGTCATAAGTTTATCCTCGTAAGGTCGCGGTTAACCCTTTCTGGCAGGCGTACTGCTGCGCGAAGTCCAGCAGGGCAGGGTTATCCAGCGGTTTGTCAGGGGCAGAGTAGGGTTGGCCGAGCAGGGTGTATTTGTTCATGCCCAGCGTGTGGTACGGCAGAAAATGAATATCCTCGACGCCGAGCTCGTCGGCAGCGAAATTGGTAATGGCGGTAACAGAGGCTTCATCGGCGTTAAAGCCCTGGATCAGCGGCACGCGGATGGTGATTTTTTTCCCGGCCGCGGCAAGGCGTTTCAGGTTGTCCAGGATCCGCTTAGCCGAACCGTCCGTCCACTGCTTGAACACCTCACCGTCGACGTGCTTCAGGTCGGCGAGGAACAGATCGACGTAGGGTAAAGAGGGCTCGATATAGTGCCACGGTACGTGAAGACAGGTTTCGACGGCGGTGTGGATACCCTGTTCGTGGCTGGCTTTAAACAGCGCGTACACCAGCTCCGGGTTCATAAACGGCTCGCCGCCGGAGAGGGTAATTCCGCCGCCGCTGCGGTCGTAAAAAGGCTTATCGCGCAGTACGGTCGCCATGATCTTCTCGACCTGCTGTTCTTCACCACAGACGGTCAGCGCCTGCGTCGGGCAGCAGTCGGTGAGGGTGTTGAGCGTGGCGTCATCAAGCTTCTCACGGTGAATGACCAGCCCGTTCAGCGCGCGTTCGATGCAGCCCGGCGCTGCCTGCTGGCACAGGTCGCAGCCGTCCAGGCACAGGCGCGCATCAAACAGCACGTCCCGGCTGCGGGAGCGGCTTTCCGGGTTCTGGCACCAGCGACAGCCCAGCGAGCAGCCTTTCAGGAACACCACGGTTCGAATGCCGGGGCCATCGTGGGTAGAGTAACGCTGAATATTGAAGATCATGATTTCGCCTCTCACTTGCATATGAAGATTAAATTACTTTCGAATGAAAGTTATCTTGATGCAGGTCAACTCTTGAGCAGGTTTTGTCGTGATAGGGTAAGTGCAGGCTAATTTTGAGGGTGACATCATGGAACTTTATCTCGACACATCTGACGTTGCGGCAGTCAAAAAGCTGGCGCGTATCTTCCCGCTGGCGGGCGTGACCACCAACCCAAGCATTGTGGCAGCCGGTAAAACGCCGCTCGATGTGCTGCTGCCTGAACTGCACGACGCGCTAGGGGGTAAAGGCCGACTGTTCGCGCAGGTGATGGCGACTACCGCTGAAGGGATGGTGGAGGACGCGCGCAAGCTCCGCGCCATCATTAATGACCTGGTGGTGAAAGTGCCGGTGACCGCAGAAGGGCTGGCGGCTATCAAGATGCTGAAAGCCGAAGGGATCCCGACGTTGGGTACGGCGGTTTACGGTGCCGCGCAGGGTATGCTCTCCGCGCTGGCGGGGGCGGAATATGTGGCGCCTTACGTTAACCGCGTGGACGCGCAGGGCGGGGACGGGATCCAGACCGTGGTTGAACTGCAACAGCTGCTGACGCTGCACGCACCGCAGTCAAAAGTGCTTGCCGCGAGCTTCAAAACGCCGCGTCAGGCGCTGGACTGCCTGCTGGCAGGCTGCGAGTCCATCACGCTGCCGCTGGACGTGGCGCAGCAGTTTATTACTTCTCCGGCCGTGGATGCGGCGATTGTGAAGTTTGAGCAGGACTGGCAGGGGGCGTTTGGACGGACGTCTATCTGATACTGTTGCCGGGTGGCGCTCACGCTTACCCGGCC
>NZ_GL890775.1:603540-633094 GCF_000211415.1 Enterobacter mori LMG 25706
TTTTACTGGCTACAAACCTCACACCCTGGGTTACGCATTAGCTTCATCTCGCGGAACTGGCAGGTCATCGCGTCATACATGACGATTTTCCCCGCGGCAGGCGTGCCGTAGTGCGTCAGCACTTTGATCGCTTCCATCGCCTGCAGTGAGCCAATCACGCCGACGAGCGGCGCCATCACGCCCGCCTCAACACAGGTCAGCGCGTTCTCGCCGAACAGGCGGCTCAGGCAGCGGTAGCAGGGATCACCATCCGCGTACGTGAAGACGCTGATTTGCCCCTCCATGCGGATCGCCGCACCGGAGACCAGCGGAGTTTTGTGGGCAAAACAGCCTGCGTTTAGCTGGTTACGGACGGCGACGTTGTCGGTGCAGTCCAGTACCAGGTCATGCTGTGCAATCTGCGCCGACAGCGCCTCGTCATCCAGCATCGCGTCAATGAGGGTGAACTGAACGTTGGGGTTGATGCGGGCCAGCGCAGCCCCGGCGGATCCCACCTCCGGCTGGCCAATGGTCGCGTCGCTGTGCAGCGTCTGGCGCTGCAGGTTGGATACCGATACGGTATCGAAATCCAGCAGTGTCATCCTGCCCACGCCTGCCGCCGCAAGGTACTGCGCGGCGGCGCAGCCCAGACCGCCCAGGCCAACCACCAGCACATTGGCCGCCTTGAGCGCTTCCTGGCCCTCGAAATCAAACCCGCGCAGGATAATCTGGCGGTTATAGCGCAGCATCTCCGGGTCGCTCAGCTCCACCGTCATGTCAGCCTCCGAACAGGTGGTTAAAGCGCTCGATCTCAACCCATTCGCCTGCTTCCACATTGCCACGCTCGCGCTCCAGCACGATAAAGCAGTTGCCCTGGCTGAAGGAGCTGAAAATGTGCGAGCCCTGGTGCCCGGTGGTGCTCACTTCGAGCTCACCGTCCGCGTTGCGCGCCAGAATGCCACGCTGGAAATCGAGACGGCCCGGTGATTTTTTCAGGCGCGTGGCGGCACGCACGCGCAGGCGTTCCGGCATCGGGTTAGCCTTGTTGCCGGAAAGCTTCGCCAGCAGCGGGATCACCAGCTGGTAGAAGGTGAGTGCCGCAGAGACCGGGTTACCCGGCAGGCCGCAGAACCAGCTGTGCGTGAGCTTGCCAAAGGCGAACGGTTTGCCCGGCTTGATAGCCAGTTTCCAGAAGGCGATTTCGCCCAGCTCTTCAAGGATGGTTTTGGTGTAATCCGCTTCACCTACGGAGACGCCGCCAGAGCTGATGACCACGTCGGCTGCGTTATCCGCCTCGATAAACGCGGCGCGCAGCTTTTCCGGATCGTCAGGAATGATGCCGAGATTAATCACGTCGCAGCCCAGCTGCTCCAGCATCAGGTGTACCGCCAGGCGGTTGGTGTCGTAAATCTGGCCGTCCTGCAGCGGCTGGCCCGGAAGCTGCAGCTCGTCGCCAGTGGAGAAAACGGCAACGCGCACGTTACGGATAACGTCGATTTCAGCAACGCCGAGCGACGCCAGCACCGGCAGCTCACCTACCGTTAGCTTCTGTCCGGCAGAAAAGACCGTTGCGCCAAGGGTGATATCTTCGCCCGTGCGGCGAATGTTCTGGCCCGCTTTAACGTTCGCGGTAAAACGCACGCCGTCGTCGGTCTGTCCGGTCTCTTCCTGCATCACCACGGCGTCGCAGCCAGCCGGAACGGGCGCACCGGTCATGATGCGCACGCAGGTACCCGCAGGCCATTCACCGCTAAACGGCTGACCCGCAAAGGCTTTACCCGCCACCGGCAGGGCGTTACCCGTCTGGAGATCCGCCAGGCGCACCGCGTAACCGTCCATCGCGGAGTTATCAAACCCCGGCACGTTAAGCGGAGAGACAATATCGCGCGCGGCAATACGGCCAAAACAGCGCACAAGCGGCAGCGTTTCAACCTCATGCAGTGGGGTAATGCGGCCAAGCATCTGCGTGAGTGCCGTCTCAAGCGGCATCAGTCCGGCGGTAAAATCCATGGTGGGCTCCTGCGGAGTAACAACGAAAACGCCCATTATGGCAGAAAAGTGCGGCTAACTGTATGACCCGATGGGTGTACGCTTTACATCACAGTTGCGTCTTTCTATATTCAAAAATCATCTGAAGTTTCATCGACGATAATGATATTTATAGAAAAAGCCGCAAATCAGGCTAACGGGTGATGCGAAATGGTTAATGCGGTAATCGCAATTCATGGTGGCGCCGGGGCAATCACCCGTGCACAGCTCAGTCCCGAGCAGGAAAAGCGCTACATTGACGCGCTGTACGCCATTGTGGAAACAGGCCAGCGGATGCTGGAAGCGGGCGAGAGCGCGCTGGATGTGGTCACCGAGGCGGTGCGCCTGCTGGAAGAGTGCCCGTTGTTTAACGCGGGTATCGGTTCGGTCTTTACCCGGGATGAAACGCACGAGCTGGATGCCTGCGTGATGGACGGTATTACCCTGAAAGCGGGCGCCGTGGCAGGCGTCAGTCGTCTGCGCAACCCGGTGCTGGCGGCGCGTCTGGTGATGGAAGCGAGTCCGCACGTCCTGTTGACGGGCGAAGGGGCGGAGACATTTGCCTTTGAACACGGAATGGAGTCGGTATCGCCCGATCTTTTTTCCACGGAGGAGCGCTATCAGCAGCTGCTGGACGCGCGTACGGCAGGCAAGACGCAGCTTGACCACGCCGCGCCGCTGGATGAAACCACCAAAATGGGCACGGTCGGCGCAGTCGCGCTCGATAAAGCCGGAAACCTCGCGGCGGCAACGTCAACGGGCGGGATGACCAACAAGCTGCCGGGGCGCGTCGGCGACAGCCCGCTGCCCGGCGCAGGGTGCTATGCCAACAACGCCACGGCCGCCGTGTCCTGTACCGGAACCGGCGAAGTGTTTATTCGTGCTCTCGCGGCCTATGACATCACCGCGCTGATGGATTATGGCGGATTAAGCCTGAGCGAGGCCTGCGAGCGCGTGGTAATGGAAAAACTCCCCGCGCTTGGCGGCGTCGGCGGGTTGATTGCGGTGGATCGTGAGGGCAACGTGGCCCTGCCGTTTAACAGCGAAGGGATGTACCGCGCCTGGGGCTACGCCGGTGATGAGCCCAGTACGGGGATCTATCGTGAATAAGGGGGCAAAACGTGCCGCACAGTGAAGAGCTGGACAACCGCCAGGTATTGGCTGTCCATCAGCTGAATATTGCGTTTCAGGAGGAGCGGCAGTTCATCCCCGCAGTACAGAATTTATCGTTTTCGCTGCATCGCGGCGAAACGCTGGCCATTGTCGGTGAGTCTGGTTCCGGTAAATCGGTTACCGCACTGGCATTGTTGCGCCTGCTGGAGCAAACGGGCGGGCAGATCGGCAGCGAGAAAATGCTCCTGCGCCGCCGTAACCGTCAGGTCATTGATTTAAATGAACTGAGTGGTTCGCAGATGCAGGGCGTGCGTGGGGCGGATATCGCCATGATTTTCCAGGAGCCGATGACCTCGCTGAACCCGGTTTTTCCGGTGGGCGAGCAGATTGCCGAGTCCATCCGCCTGCATCAGAGGTTAAGCGGCGATGAGGCGCTCCTCGAAGCGAAGCGGATGCTGGAGAGGGTGCGCATTCCTGAAGCGCAGGCCATTCTGGGGCGCTATCCGCATCAGCTTTCCGGGGGGATGCGCCAGCGCGTCATGATTGCGATGGCGCTCTCGTGCCGTCCGGCGGTGCTGATCGCCGACGAGCCGACAACGGCGCTGGATGTGACGATTCAGGCGCAGATCCTGCAGCTGATCAAAGTGCTGCAGCAGGAGATGGAGATGGGGGTGATTTTTATCACCCACGACATGGGCGTGGTGGCGGATATCGCCGACCGCGTACTGGTGATGCACCAGGGGCACGCCGTGGAGACGGGCACGGTTGAGCAAATTTTTCATGCGCCTGTTCATCCTTACACCAAAGCGCTGCTGGCGGCGGTGCCGCGTCTTGGGGCGATGAACGGCAGCGATTTACCGCGCCGTTTTCCGTTGATGGCTCAGGGCGAGGCGGGCATGCAGACGGCCGAAACCGAGCAAGATACGGTGGTGCCGGGCAGGCCCATTCTGGAAGTCCGCGATCTGGTCACGCGTTTTCCGCTGCGCAGCGGGGTGTTCAATCGCGTGAAGCGCGAAGTCCATGCGGTGGAAAACGTCAGTTTTGATCTCTGGCCGGGCGAAACGCTGGCGCTGGTGGGGGAGTCGGGCTGCGGAAAATCCACGACCGGACGCGCGCTGCTCAGACTGGTGGAGACCCAGGCCGGGACCATTACCTTTAACGGCGAACGTATCGACACCCTGCCAGACAGCAAGCTGCAGGCCGTGCGCCGGGATATTCAGTTTATTTTCCAGGATCCGTATGCTTCTCTCGATCCGCGTCATACGGTGGGGTATTCGATCATGGAGCCGCTGCGGGTGCATAACCTGCTCGACGGGGACGCGGCGCAGCGTCGCGTGGCCTGGCTGCTGGAGCGCGTCGGGCTGAAGCCTGAACATGCCTGGCGCTATCCCCACGAGTTTTCCGGCGGACAGCGACAGCGCATTTGCATTGCGCGGGCGCTGGCGCTGAATCCAAAAGTCGTGATTGCGGATGAGTCCGTTTCGGCACTGGATGTCTCTATCCGCGCGCAAATCATCAATTTATTGCTCGATTTACAGCGGGATATGGGCATTGCCTTCCTGTTTATCTCACATGATATGGCGGTGGTGGAGCGTATCAGCCACCGTGTTGCGGTGATGTACATGGGGCAAATTGTTGAGATTGGCCCGCGGCGGGCGGTATTTGAAAACCCGCAGCATCCTTATACCCGCAAGCTGATGGCCGCAGTGCCGGTTGCCGATCCTGCGCATCACCACGCCCAGCGCGTGCTGCTGCAGGATGAAATGCCGAGCAATATTCGTAAACGGGGCGAAACCCTGGAGCGCGTTACGCTTCGGGAAGTCGGTCCCGGCCATTTTGTCGCACCGCCGCGTCAGGACAATGCATTCTCGCGGTTATAACGTACACCAGGCAGGAGAACACAATGGTTAAATTTGTTGCTCGTACATGGCTGTTAGCTGCGAGCGTGACGGCGGCGCTGGCCGTCGCCCCCCCGTTCGCTGCCAAAGACGTGGTCGTGGCGGTCGGCTCTAATTTTACGACGCTCGATCCGTATGATGCTAACGACACGCTGTCGCAGGCGGTGGCGAAATCGTTCTACCAGGGGCTGTTTGGCCTGGATAAAGAGATGAAGCTCAAAAACGTGCTGGCGGAGAGCTATACCGTTTCGGACGACGGGCTGGTGTATACCATCAAGCTGCGCTCCGGCGTGAAGTTCCAGGACGGCACGGATTTCAATGCTGAAGCGGTGAAGGTTAACCTCGACCGCGCCAGCAATCCGGAAAATAGCCTCAAGCGCTACAACCTGTATAAAAATATCGCCAGTACCGAGGCGGTCGACCCGGCAACCGTGAAGATCACCCTCAAAGAGCCGTTCTCCGCGTTTATCAATATCCTTGCGCATCCGGCAACGGCAATGATTTCGCCAGCGGCGCTGAAGAAATACGGCAAAGAGATCGGCTTCCACCCGGTAGGCACCGGCCCGTACGAACTGCTTACATGGAATCAAACCGATTTTGTGAAGGTGAAGAAATTCGCCGGATACTGGCAGCAGGGCTTGCCGAAGCTCGACACCATTACCTGGCGCCCGGTGGTGGATAACAACACCCGCGCGGCGATGCTGCAAACCGGTGAAGCGCAGTTTGCCTTCCCGATCCCGTACGAACAGGCGGCGCTGCTGGCGAAAAACAGCAAGCTGGAGCTGGTTGCCAGCCCGTCAATCATGCAGCGCTACATCAGCATGAACGTGACGCAAAAACCGTTCGATAACCCGAAGGTGCGTGAAGCCATCAACTACGCCATTAACCGTCAGGCGCTGGTGAAAGTGGCCTTTGCGGGCTATGCCACTCCGGCGACCGGCGTGGTGCCGCCGGCTATCGCCTATGCGCAAAGCTACCAGCCGTGGCCTTACGATCCGGCCAAAGCGCGCGAGCTGCTGAAAGAGGCGGGCTTCCCGAACGGCTTCAGCACCACGCTGTGGTCGTCGCATAACCACAGTACCGCCCAGAAGGTGCTGCAGTTTACCCAGCAGCAGCTGGCGCAGGTCGGCATCAAGGCGCAGGTGACCGCAATGGATGCCGGACAGCGTGCGGCAGAAGTGGAGGGCAAAGGGCAGAAAGAGAGCGGCGTGAGGATGTTCTACACTGGCTGGTCGGCTTCCACCGGTGAAGCCGACTGGGCGCTGTCACCGCTGTTTGCCTCACAGAACTGGCCGCCAACGCTGTTCAATACCGCGTTCTACAGCAACCCGCAGGTGGATAAAGACCTGGCCGATGCCCTGAAAACCACCAAACCGGAAGAGAAAGCGCGCCTCTACAAAGACGCGCAAGATATTATCTGGAAAGAGTCGCCGTGGGTGCCGCTGGTGGTGGAAAAACTGGTCTCCGCCCATAACAAAGCGCTGACCGGGTTCTATATCATGCCGGATACGGGCTTTAGCTTTGACGACGCGGATTTAAAATAACACTCATGCTGAATTATGTTTGTAAACGCCTGCTGGGGCTTATCCCGACGCTGTTGATTGTGGCGGTGCTGGTGTTTCTGTTTGTCCATATGCTGCCGGGAGATCCGGCGCGGCTGATTGCCGGGCCCGAGGCGGATGCGACCGTTATTGAACTGGTGCGAAAGCAGCTGGGTCTCGACAGGCCGTTGTATATGCAGTTCCTGCACTATATAGGCAACGTGCTGCAGGGCGATTTTGGCACCTCGATGGTGTCGCGTCGCCCGGTGTCGGAAGAGATTGCCAGCCGCTTTATGCCGACCTTTTGGTTAACCCTTGCGAGCATGGGCTGGGCGGTGGTGTTTGGTCTCGGTGCGGGAATTGTCGCCGCCGTCTGGCGCAACCGCTGGCCGGATAAACTGGGTATGGCGCTGGCGGTGACCGGCATCTCCTTCCCTGCATTCGCCCTCGGGATGCTGCTGATGCAGATCTTCTCCGTGGAGCTGGGCTGGTTGCCGACCGTGGGCGCGGATACCTGGAAGCACTACATTCCCCCCTCGATGACCCTTGGCGCAGCCGTGGCGGCTGTGATGGCGCGTTTTACCCGCGCCTCGTTTGTCGACGTGCTGAGCGAAGACTACATCCGCACCGCGCGGGCGAAAGGGGTCAGCGAGAAGTGGGTCATCCTCAAGCACGGTTTTCGCAACGCGATGATCCCGGTAGTAACGATGATGGGGCTGCAGTTTGGCTTCCTGCTGGGCGGCTCCATTGTGGTGGAGAAGGTCTTCAACTGGCCGGGGCTGGGGCGTCTGCTGGTCGATTCAGTCGACATGCGCGATTATCCGGTGATTCAGGCGGAAGTCCTGCTGTTCTCGCTGGAGTTTATTCTTATCAACTTAGTGGTGGACGTGCTTTACGCCGCCATTAACCCGGCCATCAGGTACAAGTAAGATGCGATTGTTGAACTGGCGTCGTCAGGCCGTATTAAATGCTATGCCGGGGCTAAAGCCGGAGCACATCCGCACTCCGTGGTCTGAATTCTGGCGGCGTTTTCGCCGTCAGCCTGTCGCGATGACGGCGGGGCTGTTTGTTTTGCTGCTGATTGTGGTGGCGATCGTTGCGCCGTGGGTCGCGCCGTTTGATGCGGAAAACTATTTTGACTATGACCGTCTGAACGACGGGCCGTCGATGATGCACTGGTTCGGCGTGGATTCGCTCGGGCGGGATATCTTCAGCCGCGTGCTGGTGGGGGCGCAGATCTCGCTGGCCGCCGGGGTCTTTGCGGTGTTGATCGGCGCGGCGATAGGCACGGTTTTGGGTCTCGTCGCCGGGTATTACGAAGGCTGGTGGGACCGCATCATCATGCGCATCTGCGACGTGCTGTTTGCCTTCCCCGGCATTCTGCTGGCGATTGCCGTGGTGGCGATCATGGGCAGCGGCATGGCGAACGTCATCATTGCGGTCGCGGTCTTTTCGATACCGGCCTTCGCCCGCCTGGTGCGCGGCAACACGCTGGTGCTGAAACAGCAGACCTTTATCGAATCCGCCCGCAGTATGGGGGCCAGCGACGCCACGATCCTGTTCAGCCATATTCTGCCGGGGACGGTGTCGTCCATCGTGGTCTATTTCACCATGCGTATCGGCGTGTCGATTATCTCGGCGGCCAGCCTGTCATTTCTGGGGTTAGGGGCGCAGCCTCCCACGCCGGAGTGGGGCGCGATGCTGAACGAGGCGAGAGCAGATATGGTGATTGCACCGCACGTGGCGATCTTCCCAAGTCTGGCGATTTTCCTGACGGTGCTGGCGTTTAACCTGCTGGGGGACGGACTGCGCGACGCGCTGGATCCACGGATTAAGGGGTAGGTTTTTGCAGGATCTTACCCCTCACCCTAACCCTCTCCCCTGAGGGGAGAGGGGACTGCTCGGTGCGGTCTGTTCCCCCTCGCCCCTTTGGGGAGAGGGCCGGGGTGAGGGGTTAATGTTTAAACCCGGCTACCCCACAGGTCATACTCGTCCGCGTTTTCAACCTTCACGCGAATAATATCACCCGGCTTAACGTTGGTTTCGCCGTTCAGGTAAACCGCACCGTCGATTTCCGGGGCGTCTGCCATGCTGCGGCCAATCGCGCCCTCTTCGTCCACTTCATCAACGATCACCATGATCTCGCGGCCCACTTTTTCCTGCAGACGCTCAGCAGAGATCTGCTGCTGCAGCTGCATGAAGCGGTTCCAGCGCTCTTCTTTCACCTCTTCTGGAACCTGGTCCGCCAGCTCGTTGGCGGTTGCGCCCTCTACCGGGCTGTACTTGAAGCACCCAACGCGGTCCAGACGGGCTTCTTTCAGGAAGTCGAGCAGCATCTGGAAATCTTCTTCGGTTTCACCTGGGAAGCCGACGATGAAGGTGGAGCGCAGGGTCAGATCTGGACAGATTTCACGCCACTGCTTGATGCGCGCCAGCTGGCGGTCAACGGAGCCAGGACGCTTCATCAGCTTCAGAATACGCGGGCTGGCGTGCTGCAACGGGATATCCAGGTACGGCAGAATTTTGCCTTCCGCCATCAGCGGGATCACATCGTCAACGTGCGGGTACGGGTAGACGTAGTGCAGACGCGTCCAGATACCGAGCTTCGCGAGCTGCTCGCACAAGCCGACCATGCTGGTTTTCACCGGCTCGCCGTTGTGGAAACCGGAGCGGTGTTTCACGTCCACGCCGTAGGCCGAGGTGTCCTGGGAGATGACCAGCAGCTCCTTCACGCCCGCGTCGGCCAGACGTTTGGCTTCCGCCAGCACTTCACCGATTGGACGGCTCACCAGATCGCCACGCATGGACGGGATGATGCAGAAGGTGCAGCGATGGTTGCAGCCCTCGGAAATTTTCAGGTACGCGTAGTGGCGCGGCGTCAGCTTCACGCCTTGTTCCGGCACCAGGCTCAGGAACGGGTTGTGCTTGGGTCTTGGCACGTAGTGATGAACATGTTCCAGCACCTGCTCGTAGCTGTGCGGGCCGGTGATCTCCAGCACCTTCGGATGCACTTCGCGGATCTGATCCACTTTCGCGCCCAGGCAGCCGGTGACAATGACTTTGCCGTTTTCGGTCAGGGCTTCACCGATGGCTTCCAGAGACTCCTGAACCGCACTGTCGATAAAGCCGCAGGTGTTGACGATCACCATGTCGGCATTGTCGTAGCTTGGCACCACGTCATAGCCTTCGGTACGAAGTTCGGTCAGGATGCGTTCGGAATCCACCAGGTTTTTCGGGCAGCCGAGGGAGACGAAGCCGATTTTCGGCTGGTGCGTAACATTGCTCATAGGTTAAAAATTCATCAATTATGGAGTTATCAGGGCGGGATTTTACAGCGTATCGCGGGGGATTTATACATTCTTTGCATGGCGGATGCGGTGAGGAAAGGTTGTAACATTGTAAAGAATGTTAATCAGTTAAGAATTATTGATCTCAGGCATTAAATTGTACAAAAAATGACCTTATTCTGAATGTGCAACATGGCTGACAGAGGAGGAAATAGCATGTCCGTTGACAGACTGAAACGCGATCTGCTTAACAAGCTGATCAACGCCCGAATCGACCTGGCCGCGTATCTGCAGCTCAGGAAGGCAAAAGGCTATATGTCAGTCAGCGAAAGCGAACATCTGCGTGATAACCTGTTTGAACTTTGCAATTTCATGCGTGAAAAAGCACCGACCCTGAAAGCGGAATACGATGAATGCGAGCTGATGGCGCTGCGTCGTGCCGCTGAGGTGCTCTCCATTGCAGGGGTATGTTTGATGAACGGACGCCACGACTGCCCGAATTTTATCGCTGTTAACGCGGAGAAGCTTGAAAACTGCCTGACAACGCTCTCTCTTTGCATCATGTGTCTGAACGAGCACGCGAAGCTTGCCCAGCACTGAGCCCGGGGGAGGCGACTCCCCCTTCTGATTAAGCTTTTGTAAAAGTGGTAACGCGCCCGAACGTTGTGGCTAATCTTTATGCCATATGCCGATAAAGGAGCGCGTTATGCATCGATCCTCGCTGATTTTACTGCCTGCGTTATTTTTCCCTTTTTCTCTCCTCGCTGCGCCTGACGCGGTAAAGGTTGAGGTGTTGCAGAACCGACTCGATCACCCCTGGTCACTGGCCTTTTTGCCGGATAATAAAGGCGTGCTCATCACGCTCAGAGGCGGCCAGCTGAAACACTGGCAGGCCGGAAAAGGGTTGTCTGACCCGATTGTCGGCGTGCCCAGGGTGTGGGCAAACGGCCAGGGCGGTTTGCTGGACGTGGTGCTGGCACCTGATTTTGAACAATCGCGACGCATCTGGCTGAGCTATGCCGAAGTGGGCAATGACGGGAAAGCGGGCACGGCGGTGGGCTACGGTCGGCTGAGCGACGATCTGTCGCGCATTGAAGCCTTCCAGGTGGTGTTCCGCCAGATGCCGAAACTCTCCACCGGGAACCATTTTGGCGGTCGGCTGGTGTTCGACGGCAAAGGGTACCTGTTTATTGCTTTAGGGGAGAACAATGAGCGCCCGACGGCGCAGGATCTGGACAAGCTTCAGGGCAAAGTGGTGCGCCTGACGGAGGACGGGAAGGTGCCGCCGGATAACCCGTTTGTAAACACCGCCGGCGCGCGGCCTGAAATCTGGTCCTACGGCATTCGTAACCCGCAGGGGATGGCGATGAACCCGTGGAGCGACACGCTATGGCTTAACGAGCACGGCCCGCGCGGCGGGGATGAAATCAACATCCCGGAAAAAGGGAAGAATTACGGCTGGCCGCTGGCGACCCACGGCATTCACTATAGCGGCCTGAAAATTCCGGAAGCCAAAGGTGAGCACGCGGAGGGAACGGAAAAACCGCTGTTTGTCTGGAAGGTTTCCCCTGCGGTGAGCGGCATGGCCTTTTACAACAGCGACGTCTTCCCGCAGTGGAAAAACAAACTGTTTATCGGCGCGCTGAAGGAGAAAGACGTCATCGTGCTGAGCGTCGACGGCAATAAGGTGACGGAAGACGGGCGTATTCTGGGTGATAAAGATCGGCCTATTCGCGATGTGCGGGTTGGGCCGGACGGCTATTTATATGTCCTGACCGACGAGACGGACGGGCAGCTGTTGAAAGTCAGCCCGTCCGGCACGTAATCAGGTAACCGGGATCATCACCGCGTTACGGTACGCCGGGCGCTCGGTAAGCTGCTGAAGCCAGCGCTCGAGGTGAGGGCGTGGCGTCCATTTCAGACCCATATTGGTCAGATTCCAGACGAATGGTGCAACCGCAATATCGCCCACGCCGAACGCGTCGCCTGAGAACCATTTGTGCTTCGCCAGCTCGTCGTCCATCATCGCAAACAGGGTCTCACAGGTGTCCTGGGCTGCATGAATGGCGGGATAGTCACGTTCGGCTTCCGGCGTACGGATAAGCCCCATCAGGATCACGCGGTGAGTGGGAGAGAGCGTCTGGTTTGCCCAGTCCATCCACTTTTCACCCTGAGCACGCTGGGCTGGGCTTTCTACCCACAGACGGCCCTGACCGTACTGCGCGGCAAGGTAACGGACAATGGTGTTGGACTCCCACAGCGTGGCATCGGTCTCATCGTCGCGCAGCAGCGGCACCAGCCCGTTCGGGTTCATCGCCAGGTAGTCAGCCTCTTTGTTCACGCCGAACGACATGCCGGCCATGATTTGATTAAACGGTAAACCCAGTTCCTCCAGCGTCCAGAGCACTTTCTTCACGTTGGTTGAGTTGTTCCTGCCCCACAGCGTAATCATATTTACTCCCGATGAGATGTGAATCCGAGTCAGCTTTTCGCCATGGTGAGATAAACCTAACAATTACGCAACAGAAGACAAAAAAATCGCCTGAATCAAAGCGTAAATGAATGTTATTGCATAAACTTTAATAACTTTACCCTGGTTGGGTTTCTTTAACCGTTTTAGTGCGCTATTACTCATCGCTTCTTGCGACACGGTGATGTGACGTAATTTTTTGAATGGACACTCGGGTGGCATTTATGACGCGAAAACTGACTTCTCTGCGCAGCCTGGCGGCAGGCTCTGCGCTCCTCTTCCTTTTTGCCCCACCGCTCTACGCGGCGGAACAGGCGGCGCCCGAAGCGCCACCGGTGGATGCCCGCGCCTGGATCTTAATGGACTACGCCAGCGGTAAAGTGCTGGCAGAAGGGAATGCCGACGAGAAACTCGACCCGGCAAGCCTGACCAAAATCATGACCAGCTACGTGGTGGGTCAGGCGCTGAAAGCAGGCAAAATTAAGCTTGATGATATGGTCACCGTCGGGAAAGACGCCTGGGCGACCGGTAACCCGGCGCTGCGGGGCTCGTCGGTGATGTTTCTGAAGCCCGGGGATCAGGTCTCCGTTTCCGATCTGAATAAAGGTGTGATCATTCAGTCGGGAAATGATGCGTGTATCGCGCTGGCCGATTACGTCGCGGGCAGCCAGGATTCGTTCATTGGTTTGATGAATGGCTATGCGCAAAAACTGGGCCTGACCAACACCACCTTTAAAACGGTCCACGGTCTCGATGCGCCGGGGCAGTTCAGTACCGCGCGTGACATGGCGCTGTTGGGGAAAGCGCTGATCCACGACGTACCGGACGAATACGCGATCCACAAAGAGAAAGAGTTTACCTTCAATAAGATCCGTCAGCAGAACCGCAACCGTCTGTTGTGGAGCAGCAACGTCAACGTGGACGGGATGAAGACCGGCACCACGGCGGGCGCAGGTTATAACCTGGTCGCGTCCGCTACCCAGGGCGATATGCGCCTGATTTCGGTGGTGCTGGGCACCAAAACCGATCGAATTCGCTTTAATGAATCAGAAAAACTGCTGACCTGGGGCTTCCGCTTCTTTGAAACCGTGACGCCGATTAAGCCGGATGCCACGTTCGTCAGCCAGCGCGTCTGGTTTGGCGATAAGAGCGAGGTGAATCTGGGCGCGGGTGAGGCCGGTTCAGTGACCATTCCGCGCGGTCAGCTGAAAAACCTGAAAGCCAGCTTCACCCTGACCGACCCGCAGCTTACGGCTCCGCTGAAAAAAGGCCAGGTCGTCGGGACGATTGATTTCCAGCTTAACGGCAAGTCGATTGAACAGCGTCCGCTGATTGTGATGGAAGCGGTAGAAGAGGGCGGATTCTTCAGCCGGATGTGGGATTTCGTACTGATGAAATTCCACGGGTGGTTTGGCAGCTGGTTTAGCTAAACCTTATGGGTTTTCTCCCTCTCCCTGTGGGAGAGGGCCGGGGAGAGGGCATCAGGCCGCACCCCTCTCAATACATCAACTTCACCTGCTGCGCCTTCGCATGGGCCACAATCTCGTCGTCCGGGCGGCAATCGCTGACGATGGCATCAAACTGCGCCAGCTCGCCCATTCTTGCCGGACGCACCTTGCCAAACTTGCTGTGGTCCACCACCAGCACATGATACTGCGCGGCATTTAACGCCCAGTGCTTCACGGGTAACTCTTCCAGGTTAAAGCAGGTCGCGCCCTGACGCACGTTCACGCCCGCCGCAGAATAAAACGCGATATCCGGGCATAAGTTACTCAACGTGTCCTGCAGGTTCAGCGGCTTAAAGATGGCATTACTGGCGTGGAACTCACCGCCGCAGAGGATCACCCGGCATTCGGGTTTCTCCTGCAGCGCCAGAAAGGTGTTCAATGAGTAACAGACGGCGGTAAACGGGAGGCTGCTGTCAATGGCTTCGATGATCCACGGCGTGGTGGTCCCGCAGTCAAAAAACAGGGTTTGATGCGGCTGCACCAGGGAGGCCGCGAGCCGTGCCGCTTTGCGCTTCTCTTCCACCAGACGCGTTTTTTGATCGCTGATCAGATAGTGGCTGGCGCTACGCGGCTCGAGGACGATGTATCCGCCCAGCAGCACAACGGGGGCGCTGTCGCTGTTAAGATCCCGACGAATGGTCATCTCAGAGACGCCGAGCAGCGTAGCAGCTTCCTTGAGGTGCAGTTTATCACTACGCTTCAGCGCCTGGAGCAGCTGAGCAATGCGGTCATCGCGTCGTGTTTCCATAGATCCTCAGGATGAAAAAGTGAACCCCCGCAGGGCGGGGGCTCAAGTGTAACCTGTCGGAACGGGATTAGTCACGTATCCAGCCTTTGCGGATCGGGAGGGCAAACAGCACGCGATACAGCTGAGACAGCCCGCGGTAAAGCGCCGGGCCAAAGAGGCTCCACAGGATCGCCGCGCTCACGCAGCCGATCAGCCCCACCAGGAACCCGCCCACCATATCCAGCGGCCAGTGAACGCCAAGATAAACGCGGGACCAGGCGATGGCCAGCGCGATACCCATCAGCACCGCGCCAGACCACAGGCGATGCCAGAACAGGAACGCCAGGGCGAAGGTGAAAATCACGGTGCCATGATCGCTTGGGAAGGAGTCATCAGGCGCATGGTGCAGGAAATTATACCCAACGTGATCGACGAACGGACGGTCGTGGGGGAAGGCATGTCCCAGCAGATAGCTGGTCACTACGCTGACACCGATGGCCATCGCCACTTTGATCACCAGCTGGCGCTGTGCAGTGACCTCTTTACGTGGACCCCACAGCCAGAGAACAACGGCCAGTACAGGTACAATCGAGATCAAATCTCTGGCAACAAAGGTGGCGAAATCAATCATCCATTCCGGCGAGGCTGGCGTGGCGTTGATGAAATAAAACAGTCCGTAGTTCAGATTCTCTAACATAATGTCGTCACTCTTTCGCAAACCAGGCGGAAACAAGGCCATAGACCACCACCTGGGAAAACCAGACCCACCACCCAGCCCACAGGTTGTGAGAGAAAAAATGCGCCCCGCGCATGACCTGACCGTAACCCATTACCAGACCCAATACCGCACCCAGCACGACGAAACTCCAGGCCAGACGTGGACGTTCGCGCCAGAAGGCAAAAAACAGCCCCATCACCATAAAGCCGCTTGACGAGTGGCCGCCCGGGAAGCAACGGCCCGGTCCGCTGTCTGCCGGTACCGCGCTAAACAGGGGGTAAGAAACCGCCTTCCCGCCATACTCCACCAGATCCCACGGACAGCTATGGTGGCTAATGCTTTTCAGCACGCCGACAACCAGTGCACCCAGCCCCATCAGAAGCGCAGCCGTGAGGAGTCGGGCATTGCGCTTGACGACACCGTAAATCAGCGCAACCGCAGCCAGGGCGATAGAGACATACTTCGCCAGCCGATGGTTGAGCAGGTCCAGCATCGGGTTTTGCTGCAACGGAAAATGGCGCGTCGCTGCGTCATACCAGAAACCGGTGATCCATCTGTCGAGCGTTTCGTCACGTGAAAGCCAGGTAAACAGGACGGCGAGGACAATCAGCACGAAAAGCTGATAACCATAAAAGCGCAGGGGCAAACGGTAAAGGTCTTTTGTCTTATTTGTCGGCAAGTTAGACAATTCTGAAGGGCTGAAGGTGTAGGCCATAATTAGGGTCAGTGACGTGAAAATAGGGCTATCATAAAACTGTCAACTTAAGGAAACCTTAAACGACGACGATAAGTGCTTTATTTCTGTTTACTATCGATAATTTGCTATCTCGGGCTGCGGCAATTCATTACACTCATCGCGATTTTTTCATCATAAAGAGATTGCATGTTAAACCGTTCTTCTTCCGGTAATCGTCTGGGACGTCAGGCGTTACTTTTCCCTCTGTGTCTGGTGCTCTACGAATTCTCTACCTATATCGGCAACGATATGATCCAGCCCGGTATGCTGGCCGTGGTAGAACAGTACAACGCGGGTATCGAGTGGGTGCCGACCTCCATGACCGCCTATCTGGCGGGCGGCATGTTTTTACAGTGGCTGTTAGGGCCGCTGTCGGACCGTATTGGTCGTCGTCCGGTGATGCTGACCGGCGTGGTGTGGTTTATTGTCACCTGTCTTGCCACGCTGCTCGCGCAAAACATTGAACAATTTACCCTGCTGCGTTTCCTGCAGGGGGTGAGCCTGTGCTTCATCGGTGCCGTGGGGTATGCCGCTATTCAGGAGTCGTTTGAAGAGGCGGTGTGTATCAAAATCACCGCGCTGATGGCGAACGTGGCGCTGATTGCGCCGCTGCTGGGACCGCTGGTGGGCGCAGCCTGGGTGCACGTTGCGCCGTGGGAGGGGATGTTCATACTCTTCGCCGCCCTTGCTGCCATCTCCTTCTTTGGTCTGCACCGCGCGATGCCGGAAACGGCTACGCGTCTGGGTGAAAAACTCTCCCTGAAAGAGCTGGGACGCGACTACAAAGAGGTGTTGAAAAATGGCCGCTTTGTCGCGGGCGCGCTGGCGACGGGCTTTGTCAGCCTGCCGCTGCTGGCGTGGATTGCGCAGTCGCCCGTCATTATCATCAGCGGTGAGAAACTCAGCAGTTACGAGTACGGTTTGCTGCAGGTGCCGATCTTTGGCGCGCTGATCGCCGGTAACCTCGTGCTGGCACGTCTGACGTCGCGCCGCACCGTTCGCTCGCTGATTATTATGGGCGGCTGGCCGATTGCGGCAGGGTTGGTCATGGCTGCGGTCGCTACGGTGGCCTCTTCCCACGCCTACCTGTGGATGACCGCGGGGCTGAGCGTCTATGCCTTTGGTATTGGCGTGGCGAATGCCGGACTGGTGCGCCTGACGCTGTTTGCCAGCGAAATGAGTAAAGGCACGGTGTCCGCCGCGATGGGCATGCTGCAGATGTTGATTTTTACCGTCGGAATTGAGGTGAGCAAGCACGCTTACGCGTTTGGCGGCAACGGGCTGTTCAGCCTGTTCAACCTTGCCAACGGCGTGCTGTGGGTGGGATTAATGGTGGTGTTCCTGAAAGACAAACGCATCGGAAGTGCCCTGCAACCTTGATCTGTTTATTCCCTCTCCCGTGGGAGAGGGCTAGGGTGAGGGCACCAGACCGCACGCGGTCAATTAAACGGTGCTTCCCCGTTCAACACCTTCTCAATCACGTTTAAAACGCCTTCATCGTTATTATGCTGCGCTTCAAACCGGGCGACCGCCTTAATATGCGGTTTGGCATTGGCCATCGCAAAGCTAAACCCTGACTGGCGCAACATTTCTACGTCGTTGCCGCTGTCGCCAAAGGCCACCACGTCGCTGTTCTCTATGCCCCATCGCGCCTGCAAAATGCGCAAGCCGTTAGCTTTGTGCACGCCGGGGATAATCAGGTCGATACTGCCGTGACCGGTGGTGACGGGCACCATAATATCGCCCAGCCTTTCATGCAGCAGCGCCTGAATACGCGGAATTTCATCATCGGAAACGTTAAGCCCAAACTTGAAGAAAATATCGTTCAGGTTATCGAAATCACTGACTCTTTCGAGGCGGTGATAATATTTTGAGGCCATATCAATGAAGGCATCGTCATAGGCTTTGAGGGTGTAGGCGCTGCCTTTGCCGCAGGCGATAATCTCAATGCCCGGAACGTCATTTAACACATTCGCGACGGTCTCGAAATGGGCTTTCGACAGTTCACCGTTAAAGACATCTTCACCTTCGCTCACGACCCAGCCGCCGTTTTCGGCAACAAACGCAATCTCATGCGCGATCTCCGGGAAAAAGGAGATCAGCTGGTAGTATTGGTTGCCGCTGGCGACCACGAAGCGAATGCCTTGCGCCTTCATGCGCGCGTACTGCGCCAGAAAACGCGTGCGGTTGTACGTCTTCGCATCACTCAGGAAGGTGCCATCCATGTCGACTGCAATCAGTTTAACGCTCATATCCCTTCTCCAGTGTCGTTTGTTCTGCTTCCGGCTTTGCCACCGCGCGCGCCACCAGCGCCGCGATAATGACTAACCCTAATACCACCAGCATGGCGCTGCGCAGGCCGTAGTGCTCCCCGAGGAAACCGAGCAGCGGCGGTCCCACCAGGAAGGCGAGGTAACCGGTGGTTGCCACTACGCTGACGCGCGTTGGCGCATCCGGGCCGGTGTCGCTGGCGGCGGAAATGGTCAGCGGGAAGCCAAGTGATGCTCCCAGTCCCCACAGGATCACGGAAACGCCTGCAATCCAGTCCACGTCCACAAAGATGATCATCGCGATGCCTAACCCGCCGAGCAGGGCACTGGCGCGCACCACCGCTACGCGACTGTAGCGGTCGATAAACCAGCCGCCGGTGAAGCGCCCGACGGTCATCCCCAGCGTAAACCCGGCGTAAATCAGCGAGCCGGAGGTCGGGCTGAAGCCGTGACCGTCCACCATCAGCAGCGGTAGCCAGTCGTTGGCGGAACCTTCCGCGAACGCCATTGCCAGCACCACCACGCCGATCAGCATCAGTTGGAAGTCGCGGTAGAAGGGCAGCCCTTTTTCGGCCGAGTGCTGTTCGCCAGCGGAGTTCTTACCGGTGCCGTCCGGGATCGCCCGGATGCCCGTCAGGATCGGAATAATGCACACCAGCGCCGCCAGTAAAATATGCAGATTGGCCGCCACGCCAAACGCCGTCAGCGCCATCCCCACTCCCGCACCCGCCAGCGTGCCGAGGCTGTAAAAGCCATGCATCATCGGCAGCACGGTTTTGTTCATCTCACGCTCGACAGATGCCCCTTCGACGTTAATCGCCACTTCCGCCGCGCCGAAGCTGCCGCCAAAGACCGTCAGCCCCAGGGCAAACAGGACCGGCGAGGCAAACCACAGCGCCACGCTCAGCACCATCATCCCGAACACCGCGCAGCACATGGTGGTGCGGATCACCGCCCGCGTGCCAAAGCGTTTAACCAGCCACGCGGAGCAGAGAATGCCGCTCATGGAGCCTATCGACAGGCCGAACAGCACGATGCCCATCTCGGCGGTAGAGACGGACAAAATATCGCGAATAGCCGGGGTGCGCGTGGCCCAGGAGGCCATCAGCAGCCCGGGAATAAAGAAGAACATAAACAGCGCCCACATGCGTAATTGCAGGGCCTTACGGGGAGAGGTCAACGTCATTGGGGTAGCACCAGAAGTACAACAATAGCGACAACACTAGCAAGTTTGTGTACATTTGTACATAAACCGGATGAGGAATTTATGAGCAGACCACCCAACGATCCGCACCGCCGGGAAAAAATACTCCAGGCGACGCTGGACACCATCGCTGAGCACGGTATTCATGCCGTCACGCACCGTAAAATCGCCTCTTGCGCGGGCGTACCGCTGGGGTCGATGACCTACTATTTTGACGGTATGGAATCGTTGCTGGAAGAGGCCTTTACGTGGTTTACCCGGCAGATGTCGCAGCAGTATCGGGATTTCTTTGCGGGCGTCACAGGGCCGGAAATGGCGTGTGAGTCCATCACCACGCTGATCCACAGCTCGCAGGTGACCACGCCGCACAACATGGCGCTGATGTACCAATTGTACGCTTTTATGCACCGCAGCGCGGCCCTTAAAACGGTGATGCAGGACTGGATGAAGATGAGCCAGGACACGCTGGAGCAGTGGTTCGACCCGGTCACCACCCGCGCGCTGGATGCGTTTATTGAAGGGATGACGCTGCATTTTGTCACCGACCGTAAGCCCTTAAGCCGGGAGGAGATCCGCGCGATGGTGGGCAGGATTGCGGGCGAGGGCGGTCGTTAGGCACCCCCGTGCTCCAGACAGACCTACTTGCGGCCGATGGGTTTCCCGCTGGCGTCCACCACGGCTTCGCCATCCTCTTTCGTAAACGCCCCTTTTTGCGCGTCCGGCAGGATATCGAGGACGACTTCAGACGGACGGCACAGGCGCGTGCCCAGCGGCGTTACCACGATCGGACGGTTAATCAGGATCGGGTGTTGCAGCATAAAACCGATAAGCTGGTCGTCGGTGAAGTTAGCTTCGGCAAGGCCAAGCTGCTCATAGGGAGCCACGTTTTTACGCAGCAGGTCCCGCACTGAAATGCCCATATCGGCAATCAGTGTGGTCAGCTTATCGCGCGACGGTGGGGTTTCCAGATAGAGGATAATCTCTGGCTCCGTGCCGCTGTTGCGGATCATCTCCAGCGTGTTGCGCGAGGTGCCGCAGGCGGGGTTGTGGTAGATAGTTATGTGGCTCATATCAGTGGCTCATTACAGTGTGAAGGAGAGACGTAGCGCCAGCGCGGCCAGCGTCACAAACAGGACGGGCAGCGTCATAACGATGCCCGTCCGGAAATAGTAGCCCCAGGTAATCGTCATGTTTTTCTGCGCCAGCACGTGAAGCCAGAGCAGGGTGGCGAGGCTACCGATAGGCGTGATTTTCGGCCCCAAATCGCAGCCAATCACGTTGGCATAAATCATCGCGTCCTTGATCAATCCCGAAGCCGTGCTGCCATCAATGGAGAGCGCGCCAATCAGCACCGTGGGCATATTGTTCATTATGGATGACAGGAACGCGGTGATGAACCCGGTACCCAGCGTGGTGGCCCACAGCCCGTGTCCGGCCAGGCTATCCAGTACGCCTGAGAGATACTCCGTCAGCCCGGCATTGCGCAGGCCGTACACCACCAGATACATCCCCAGCGAGAAGATAACGATCTGCCACGGAGCGCCGCGCAGCACTTTTCCGGTGTTAATCGCATGCCCGCGTTTTGCGACAGCGAATAAAATCAGCGCGCCAGCTGTTGCGATGGCGCTGACCGGAATGCCGAGAGGTTCAAGCACGAAGAAGCCAACGAGAAGAAGCAGCAGCACGATCCAGCCCGTTTTGAACGTCGGGAGGTCATGAATGGCCCGCGCGGGCTCGCGGAGTTTTGCTAGGTCATATTCCGGGGGAATTTTCTTACGGAAGAAGAGGTGCAGCATCACCAGCGTTGCGGCAATCGCGGCGATATCCACCGGGATCATCACTGAGGCGTATTCGCTGAACCCCAGCTTAAAGAAGTCAGCCGACACGATGTTGACCAGGTTGGACACAATCAGCGGCAGGCTGGCGGTATCGGCGATAAAACCTGCTGCCATCACAAACGCCAGCGTGGCCTGCTTGCTGAACCCCAGCGCCAGCAGCATGGCGATAACGATAGGGGTCAGGATCAGTGCCGCACCGTCATTGGCAAACAGCGCCGCCACGGCTGCACCCAGCAGCACGATATACGTAAACAGCAATCGCCCGCGACCGTTTCCCCAGCGGGCAACATGCAGCGCCGCCCACTCGAAAAAACCGGACTCATCCAGCAGCAGGCTGATGATGATGACGGCGATAAACGTTGCCGTGGCGTTCCAGACGATATTCCACACGACCGGAATATCGTTAATGTGAATCACGCCGCTGGCCAGCGCCAGCACGGCGCCGATGGTGGCGCTCCAGCCGATACTGAGCCCTTTGGGCTGCCAAATGACCAGTACCAGCGTAAAGAGAAAAATAGCCCCTGCCAGAAACATCGTTTACTCCATTATATCTTCTTTGGTGAATGTGTTTCGATCAGCATGCGCCCGGTAGTCGGTTTTTAAGCTTCATGCGCGTCTCTTCCCGCAGGCAGTTCCAGCTGTTGTCGATAACGCTTGCCGCCCACGCAGGCATGTTGGGGGAGAGACGGTAATGGACCCATTTCCCCTCGCGACGATCGATCACCAGCCCGGACTCGCGCAACAAGGCCATGTGACGGGAGACTTTCGGTTGCGACTCGGTGGTCGCGGAGCAGAGATCGCAGACGCACAATTCTCCTGCTTCACGGAGCAGCATGACGATGGAGAGCCGCGTTTCGTCGGAGAGGGTTTTGAAGAGCTGGAGCGGGTGGATCATGGGAATTCCTGCAGGTGTAATAATGTATATATGGATAATCATATATGTTTTGATTGCAGGAGAGAAGCAGAGATGAGAAGTACGGGAATTTCAGGCAACAAAAAACCCATCAACCTTGAACCAAAACGGCGGGGTTGATGGGCTCCACAAATTGGGGACATCAAAGAAAAGCAGTGGCACTAGTTATGACTGCCCCCTGATAAAAAAGTTCTGCGCGCAACGAAAATAATTTTCACCACGCGCAAACTTGAGACTTATCCGAGTCCTGGCCAGATGATGATGATCAGCGTACCCGCCAGCGTAAGCAATACGTTCGCGATAGCGTAGGTTCCCGCATAGCCCAGGGCCGGGATATTGCTGCGCGCAGTATCGCTGATGATTTCCATGGCTGGCGCACAGGTACGTGCGCCCATCATTGCCCCGAAGAGCAGGGCGCGGTTCATGCGCAGCACGTAGGCGCCGAACAGGAAGCAAATAACCACCGGCACCAGGCTGACGATAAGTCCGGAAACCAACATCTGCCAGCCGACGGCACCCAGGCTGTGGCCAATGCCGCTGCCCGCGCTTAAGCCCACGCCTGCCATAAAGACCATCAGACCGAACTCTTTCACCATGTTCAGTGCGCCCTGCGGAATGTAGCCGAAGGTTGGGTGGTTGGCTCGCAGGAAGCCCAGCATGATCCCGGCGAACAGCAGCCCGGCGGCGTTACCGATGCCGAAGCTAAAGTTGCTGAACTGGAAGGTGATCATCCCGATCATCAGGCCGACGATAAAGAACGCGCAGAAGGCCAGCAGGTCGGTGACCTGGCTGTGGATGGAGATAAAGCCGATGCGGTCAGCAACGGTTTTCACGCGTCGCGCGTCGCCGCTCACCTGCAAAACGTCACCTTTGTTGAGCACGACGTTGTCGTCGATGGGCATCTCAATCTGGCTGCGGATCACGCGGTTGAGGAAGCAGCCGTGATCGGTTAGCTTCAGCTGCGCCAGACGGCGGCCCACGGCGTTATGGTTTTTCACCACGATCTCTTCGGTGACGATACGCATGTCGAGCAGGTCGCGGTCGAACACCTCTTTGCCGTTGCGGAAGCTCGGATCGAGACGGGCATGGGCGTCCGGGTAACCCACCAGCGCGATATCGTCGCCCATCTGCAGCACCGCGTCGCCGTCCGGGTTTGCCAGAATGCCGTTGCGTCGAATACGTTCGATGTAACAGCCCGTCTGGCGATAAATGCCCAGCTCGCGCAGGTTTTTGCCGTCGGTCCAGGCCACCAGCTCCGGCCCGACGCGATAGGCGCGGATCACAGGCAGATAGACTTTACGCTTGGTGTCCGTGTCCAGACCGCGCTCGCGAGCAATTGTCTGTGCGCTGGTCTGCAGATCCTGGTGCTGCAATTTTGGCAGGTAGCGCGCACCCACAATCAGGCTCACCAGACCAATAAGGTAAGTCAATGCATAGCCCAGACTCAGGTGGTCGAGCGCGGTGGAAAGCTGTGCGCCTTGCATGCCGGAATGACGCAGGGTATCACCCGCACCCACCAGCACCGGGGTGGATGTCATGGAGCCTGCCAGCATACCGGCCGTTAACCCGATATCCCAGCCAAACAGTTTGCCCAGTCCTAACGCAATCAGCAGCGCGCTGCCGACCATCACCAGCGCCAGCATCAGGTAATTTTTGCCGTCGCGGAAGAAAACTGAAAAAAAGCTCGGCCCCGCTTCCACGCCAACACAAAAAATAAACAGCATGAAGCCTAAATTGAGCGCATCCGTGTTAATACTGAAATGCTGCTGACCTAATAATAAAGAGACGACTAAAACGCCAATGGAATTACCCAGTTGAACTGAACCCAGGCGCAATTTACCCAGGCAAAGGCCCAACGCCAGTACCACAAATAATAACAGGATGTAATTCCCATTTAACAAGTCTGCGACGTTTATATTCACGGAGGCTAACTTCTTGTTTACCAGTAAGTTGTTGAATGAAAGGACTATTTGGGCTACTGTTTTTAGGGCCAGGGAAAGACTTCACGACTCCCTGCTTCCTAATAAATTCCCTAAAACATGCGCTGGCGGTTAGTTTAATCGTATTAGCTACCGACAGCCACCTATTATCGCATCAGCCTGTGCGTGCTTTGGCAAGGATTGCCGTACTGCTTTATCTGACTGGGCGTCCACTGGACGAAGTTGTATTTGATAGAGATAAGTCAGGAGGATAGTTTGAACATTAAACGAAACTGGGCGGGCGTGGTCAGCTGCTTTTTGCTGTTTACGGTCGTTTGCATGTCGCTCGCTTTTAATGTGAAGGGGGCATTCAGGGCGTCCGGTCATCCGGAACTGGGTTTGCTCTTTTTCATCCTGCCGGGCGCCGCAGCCAGTTTTCTCTCGCGTAAAGGAGAGGTGATCAAGCCTCTGCTCGGGGCCATGCTGGCAGCACCGCAGTGCCTGCTGATGATGCGACTGATGTATGTCCCGACAAGAAGTCTGTGGCAGGAGCTGGCGTGGTTACTGAGCGGGGTGTTCTGGTGTGCGCTGGGAGCGCTTTGCTATCTGTTTGTGCGCAGCCTGCTGCACCGGCGCAAACATCCGCAATAAAAACGCCCTCGCGGTGAGGGCGTCTTCGCATTACTGAGCGGCAAACAGGCCCAGGTTTTCTTTGGCGTAGGCTTCAAAGTCAGTGCAGCCGCCGATGTGTTTCTGATCGAGGAAGATCTGCGGTACGGTTTCAACCGGCTTGCCGACGGTTTTTTCCAGATCGGCTTTGGTGATGCCTTCCGCGTGGATGTCTACATAACGGAAGTTGAAGTCATCGCGCTCTTCGGTCAGTTTCTCAGCCAGCTCTTTTGCGCGAACACAGTAAGGGCACCCTGGACGACCAAAAATTACTGCAAACATTTCTCTCTCCTCAAAAAACAAGCCTGACGGCGAATGACACGTATAGTGCCCCATAACCCGCCGTCATTAAAGAAGGTTTCGCCTGTCGTTATAATACCTATGAGCTATGTTTCGCCAATTACACCGCGCACATCATTGCCTATACTGGCTGCCATAGGGTTTTAGCAAGATAAAGAGAGAGAAGATGACGCCAACCATAGACCTGCTCCAGTCCCACCGTTCCATTCGCCACTTCACCGATGAGCCGATTACCGAGGCGCAGCGTGCCGCGATTATTGACAGCGCCCGGGCGACCTCCAGCTCCAGCTTCCTGCAGTGCAGTTCGATTATCCGCATCACCGACCCGGCCATGCGCGAGCAGCTGGTCACGCTGACCGGCGGGCAGAAGCATGTGGCGCAGGCGGCAGAGTTCTGGGTGTTCTGCGCCGACTTTAACCGCCATCTGCAAATCTGCCCTGAAGCCGAACTGGGGCTGGCCGAACAGCTGCTGCTGGGCGTGGTGGATACTGCGTTGATGGCGCAAAACGCCTTTACGGCGGCGGAATCGCTGGGGTTAGGCTGCGTCTACATTGGCGGCCTGCGTAATAACATCGAAAGCGTGACTGAGCTGCTGAAGCTGCCAAAACACGTACTGCCGCTGTTTGGCCTGTGCCTCGGCTGGCCTGCGGATAACCCGGATCTGAAACCGCGTATTCCTGCGGCGATGCTGGTGCATGAAAACCACTACCAGCCGGTCAATCAGGACGTCCTGAATCAGTATGATGAAGAGCTGGCGAACTACTACATGACGCGCGGCAGCAATACCCGTCGCGATACATGGACTGACCATATTCGTCGCACCATCATTAAAGAAAATCGCCCGTTTATTCTCGATTATCTTCATAAACAGGGCTGGGCGACGCGGTAGTCCATTCCTCCTGCGCCTCGTGTATGATAGGCAGGCTTTATCCATGTCTTCAGAGAGGTGCAGGGTGAAAATTGCCATATTGTCCCGGGATGGAACGCTCTATTCATGTAAACGCCTGCGCGAGGCGGCGGCAAAACGCGGGCATCAGGTTGAGATCCTCGATCCGATGTCCTGCTATATGAACATCGACCCTGCTGCGTCGTCGATTCACTACAAAGGCCGCAAGCTGCCGCATTTCGATGCGGTGATCCCCCGCATCGGCTCTCAGATCACCTATTACGGCACCGCCGCGCTGCGCCAGTTCGAGATGCTGGGCAGCTATCCGCTCAATGAATCTGTCGCCATTTCCCGCGCCCGCGATAAACTGCGTTCGCTACAGCTGCTCGCGCGTCAGGGGATCGATCTTCCCGTCACCGGGATTGCCCATTCACCGGACGACACCAGCGATCTGATCGACATGGTGGGCGGTGCGCCGCTGGTCATCAAACTGGTGGAAGGCACGCAGGGTATTGGCGTGGTGCTGGCAGAAACGCGGCAGGCAGCGGAAAGCGTGATTGACGCCTTTCGCGGTCTGAACGCGCATATTCTGGTGCAGGAGTATATCGAAGAGGCCAAAGGTCGCGATATTCGCTGCTTCGTTGTGGGTAATGAAGTGGTGGCGGCCATTGAGCGCCAGGCGAAAGAGGGCGATTTCCGTTCAAATCTCCATCGCGGGGGCGTGGCGCGGGTTGCAGAGATCAGCGAGCGTGAACGAGAGATTGCCGTAAAGGCGGCGCAAACGCTGGGGCTGGACGTGGCCGGAGTCGATCTTCTGCGGGCGACACGCGGGCCGCTGGTAATGGAGGTCAATGCCTCGCCGGGGTTGGAAGGCGTGGAAAAAACCACAGGTGTCGATATTGCGGGTAAAATGATCGCCTGGATCGAGCGTCATGCCACGCCGGGTTACTGTCTGAAAACGGGCGGTTAAATGGTATTGAGCACGCTTTTTGCGTAATCTATGCAAAGTTTTTATATAAGAGGCTGCACAGCGATGGATTTACAGGTCGTTCCAACACTGGATACGTTACGTCAATGGCTTGATGATGCCGGTATCACCTTCTTTGAATGCGATTCCTGCCAGGCGCTGCATCTGCCTCATATGCAGAATTTCGACGGCATTTTCGATGCTAAAGTCGATCTGATTAACGACGTGATCCTTTTCTCCGCGCTGGCCGAAGTGAAGCCATCCGCGCTGCTGGCGCTGGCTTCCGATCTCTCGGCCATCAACGCCAGTTCCTTGACGGTGAAAGCATTTCTCGACATACAGGATGATAATCTGCCAAAACTGGTCGTTTGCCAGTCTTTATTCTCCGGTGCTGGCTTATCCTTTAAGCAGTTCGCCTGGTTTATGCGCTTGAGTGAAGAGCAAATTTCGATGGTCATGATGGAAGCTAATGCACATCATCTGCTGTATAGCGCGGAAGATGACGCAGAGAATAATGATGCATCTCCCAATTTTCTCCACTAAGCCTGTCTGACTTTTGCGCAGTCGCTACCAGAGCGGCTGCATAACGCCATTTTTTCTGCTGCTTTTAACCTTTCCTTAAAGAATTTTTCACCTCCCTGAAGGCCCTTTCGGCTTATCACGTAGACATAACCTGCATAAAAAATTGATAAAAGGCGTTTTTTCGTCTGGGCTATAGCCGGAGACACGGGCTACAGTTATTCTTGCGATGCTTACAAAAAAGCGAGCGGAACCTGCCAGGAAAGGGGTTTATTTTTATTTCGGGCAGAACGACAAACTATGCATGATTTTTGCATATATCCAGATTGCACAGTTTTGGTTCGTTTGTTAACGAGCTTTCAGAAGGAATAACACTATGATCGCCTTGAATAAAAAATGGTTATCGGGTCTGGTTGCGGGTGCTCTGATGGCCGTCTCTGCCGGCACGCTCGCTGCGGAACAAAAAACGCTGCACGTTTATAACTGGTCTGACTATATCGCGCCGGATACGGTCGCTAATTTTGAAAAAGAGACCGGCATTAAAGTGGTCTATGACGTTTTCGATTCCAACGAAGTGCTGGAAGGAAAGCTGATGGCGGGCAGCACCGGTTTTGACCTGGTGGTGCCCTCTGCGAGCTTCCTTGAGCGTCAGCTGACCGCAGGCGTTTTCCAGCCGCTGGATAAGAGCAAATTATCGAACTGGAAAAACCTCGACCCGGAAGTGCTGAAGCTGGTGGCGAAGCACGACCCGGACAACAAATACGCGATGCCTTATCTGTGGGCGACCACCGGTATCGGCTACAACGTCGATAAAGTGAAAGCGGCGCTCGGCCCGGACGTCAAGCTGGACAGCTGGGATGTGGTGCTGAAGCCGGAAAACCTTGAGAAACTGAAAAGCTGCGGCGTCTCCTTCCTTGATGCGCCGGAAGAGATTTTCGCCACCGTGCTGAATTACCTGGGTAAAGACCCGAACAGCAACAAAGCCAATGACTACACAGGCCCGGCGACCGATCTGCTGCTGAAGCTGCGTCCAAATATTCGCTACTTCCACTCTTCCCAGTACATCAACGACCTGGCAAACGGCGACATCTGCGTCGCAATCGGCTGGGCAGGTGACGTGTGGCAGGCGGCTAACCGCGCGAAAGAGGCGAAAAACGGCGTGAACGTCTCTTACTTCATTCCAAAAGAGGGGGCGCTGGCGTTCTTCGACGTCTTCGCGATGCCTGCTGATGCGAAGAACAAAGACGAAGCCTATCAGTTCCTCAACTATCTGATGCGTCCGGACGTGATTGCCCACATCAGCGACCACGTTTACTACGCGAACGGTAATAAGGCCTCGGTGCCGCTGGTAAGCGAAGAGATCCGCAATAACCCGGCGATTTATCCACCGGCAGACGTGTTTGCCAAGCTGTTCACCCTGAAAGTTCAGGATCCCAAAATTGACCGCGTGCGTACCCGCGCGTGGACCAAGGTGAAGAGCGGTAAATAAGTTACCGTGAGTCGTAGGCCGGGCAAGCGTTAGCGACCCCGGCAACAGGCGCACCGTTCTGGTGCGCCTGCACCAGTTTTGATCTCTACCGGAGAACACCCCGTGAATGACGCGATCCCCCGCCCGCAGGCGAAAGTCCGTAAAGCGCTGACCCCGCTGCTTGAAATTCGTAACCTCACCAAATCTTTCGACGGCCAGCATGCCGTGGACGACGTCAGCCTGACGATCTACAAAGGCGAAATCTTCGCGCTGCTGGGCGCATCCGGCTGTGGAAAATCGACCCTGCTGCGTATGCTGGCGGGTTTTGAACAGCCTACCGCCGGGCAAATCATGCTGGACGGCGTAGACTTGTCCAGCGTGCCGCCGTATCAGCGTCCGATTAATATGATGTTTCAGTCCTACGCGCTGTTTCCGCACATGACGGTGGAGCAAAACATCGCCTTTGGCCTGAAGCAGGACAAACTGCCGAAGGCTGAAATTACCGCGCGCGTGGCCGAGATGCTGAGCCTGGTGCACATGCAGGAGTTCGCGAAGCGTAAACCGCACCAGCTCTCCGGCGGCCAGCGCCAGCGCGT
>NZ_GL890775.1:633123-685490 GCF_000211415.1 Enterobacter mori LMG 25706
CTGGCCCGCAGTCTGGCAAAACGTCCGAAATTATTGCTGCTCGACGAACCGATGGGCGCGCTGGATAAAAAGCTGCGCGACCGCATGCAGCTCGAAGTGGTGGACATTCTCGAGCGCGTGGGCGTGACCTGCGTGATGGTTACCCACGACCAGGAAGAGGCGATGACCATGGCCGGACGTATCGCGATCATGAACCGCGGTAAGTTCGTGCAGATCGGCGAGCCGGAAGAGATTTACGAGCATCCGACTACGCGCTACAGCGCGGAGTTTATCGGCTCGGTGAACGTCTTCGAAGGGCTGTTGAAAGATCGTCAGGAAGACGGGCTGGTCATCGAATCGCCGGGGCTGCAGCATCCGCTTAAGGTCGACTCTGATAACTCGGTGTTAGATAACGTGCCGGTCTACGTTGCCCTGCGTCCGGAGAAGATCATGCTCTGCGAGGATCCGCCTGCCGATGGCTATAACTTTGCCGTCGGGGAAGTGGTGCACATTGCCTATCTGGGCGACCTGTCTATTTACCATGTGCGTCTGAAAAGCGGACAAATGCTCAGCGCCCAGTTGCAGAACGAACATCGCTATCGCAAGGGACAGCCGACCTGGGGCGACGAAGTGCGCCTGTGCTGGGACGCGGACAGCTGCGTCGTACTGACGGTATAAGGAGCGATCATGAGTACACTTGAACCTCCAGCCCGCGTCAAAAAACCGGGCGGCTTTGCCCACTGGCTGGCGCGCATGCAGATGAACCACGGCCGCAAGCTGGTGATCGCCATGCCGTATATCTGGCTGATCCTGCTGTTCCTGCTGCCGTTCCTGATTGTTTTCAAGATCAGCCTGGCAGAAATGGCGCGGGCGATCCCGCCGTATACCAACCTGCTGGACTGGGCCGACGGGCAGCTGACGCTGACCTTAAACCTGGGCAATTTCCTGCAGCTCACCGACGACCCGCTCTATTTCGAAGCCTATTTGCAGTCGCTGCAGGTGGCGGCGATCTCGACGATCTGCTGCCTTCTCATGGGCTATCCGCTGGCCTGGGCGGTCGCGCACAGCAAGCCATCGACGCGTAACATCCTGCTGCTGCTGGTAATTTTGCCGTCGTGGACCTCGTTCCTGATCCGCGTTTACGCGTGGATGGGGATCCTGAAAAACAACGGCATACTGAATAACTTTCTGATGTGGCTCGGGGTGATCGACCAGCCGTTGACCATCCTGCATACCAACCTTGCGGTCTATATCGGGATTGTTTACGCCTATCTGCCGTTTATGGTGCTGCCGATATACACGGCCCTGACGCGCATTGATTACTCGCTGGTGGAAGCGTCGCTCGATCTCGGCGCGCGCCCGTTGAAAACGTTCTTCAGCGTCATTGTCCCGCTGACCAAAGGCGGCATTATCGCCGGGTCAATGCTGGTCTTTATCCCGGCGGTAGGGGAGCTTGTGATCCCTGAACTGCTCGGCGGCCCGGACAGCATCATGATTGGTCGCGTGCTGTGGCAGGAGTTCTTCAATAACCGCGACTGGCCGGTGGCCTCGGCGGTGGCAATCGTGATGCTGTTGCTGCTGATCGTGCCGATCATGTGGTTCCACAAGCATCAGCAGAAACAGATGGGAGACCACGGATGAACAACTTACCGGTAGTGCGCTCCCCGTGGCGAATTGCGATCCTGGTGATTGGCTTTACCTTCCTGTATGCGCCGATGCTGATGCTGGTGATCTACTCCTTCAACAGCTCTAAGCTGGTAACGGTCTGGGCGGGCTGGTCGACGCGCTGGTACAGCGAGCTGTTCCACGACGATGCGATGATGAGCGCGGTGGGGCTGAGCCTGAGCATTGCCGCCCTGGCGGCCACGATGGCCTGTGTTCTGGGCACCATCGCCGCGCTGGTGATGGTGCGCTTCGGGCGTTTTCGCGGTTCGAACGGCTTTGCCTTTATGATCACCGCGCCGCTGGTGATGCCGGATGTGATCACCGGCCTGTCGCTGCTGCTGCTGTTCGTTGCCCTGGCGCACGCCATCGGCTGGCCGGCGGATCGCGGCATGCTCACCATCTGGCTGGCCCACGTCACCTTCTGTACCGCCTACGTGGCGGTGGTGATCTCGTCACGTCTGCGCGAGCTGGATCGCTCTATTGAGGAGGCTGCGATGGATCTCGGCGCTACGCCGCTGAAGGTCTTCTTCATCATCACGCTGCCGATGATTATGCCTGCGGTGATCTCCGGCTGGCTGCTGGCGTTTACGCTCTCGCTCGACGATCTGGTTATCGCCAGTTTCGTTTCCGGGCCGGGCGCGACGACGCTGCCAATGCTGGTCTTCTCCAGCGTGCGTATGGGGGTGAATCCGGAGATCAACGCCCTGGCGTCAATTATCCTCGGCGTAGTCGGAATTGTCGGATTTATCGCCTGGTATTTGATGGCGCGCGCGGAAAAGCAGCGGGTGCGTGATATCCAGCGTGCAAGACGCGGCTGAAGCATTTAAAATTTCCAGTGAAGTGCCGCGCATGACGCGGCACTGTTTTTCAGGGAAGTAAAACATTGGGATTCTTTCAAAAAACACGTCATACGCATGCTCGTCCGAACGTTCCTGCGCTGGTGCAGGTGGCGGCGCTCGCCATTATTATGATCCGCTGTCTGGACGTGCTGATGATTCTGAACACCTTAGGCGTCCACGGCATCGGTGAATTCATTCACCGCAGCGTACAGACGTGGAATCTGACGCTGGTTTTTTTGAGCAGCCTGGTGCTGGTGTTTATTGAAATCTACTGTGCATTCTCGCTGGTCAAAGGGCGCAACTGGGCGCGCTGGGTCTATCTGCTGACGCAAATCATTGCTGCGGGTTATTTGTGGGCGGCTTCGCTGGGCTACGGATATCCTGAACTGTTTAGCATTCCCGGTGGTTCCCGGCGGGAAATTTTCCAGTCGCTGGTGATGCAAAAGCTTCCGGATATGCTGGTGCTCTGCCTGCTTTATATCCCGGCTTCCAGTCGGAGATTCTTCCGCCTGCAATAATGTGTATACACGTCATCCTTCAAGCCGTCTCTGCGTTGGCCGCGTCTGCTCACCCCAGTCACTTACTTGAGTAAGCTCCTGGGGATTCTCAGACTTGCCGCCTTGATACAACTTGAATGATTTTGTGTATATAATCGCAGCCCTCGTGATTCTTAAGGTTTTCATATGCAGTGCGCACTCTTTGACGCCGGACGCTGCCGCTCCTGTCAGTGGATAGAACAGCCGGTCTCTCAACAACTCACCGCCAAAATGGCCGACCTGCAACAGCTGCTGGCAGCACACGCGGTGGGCGAGTGGTGCGCACCCGTCAGCGGCCCGGAGCAGGGCTTTCGCAACAAAGCCAAAATGGTGGTCAGCGGCAGCGTTGAAAAACCGCTGCTGGGAATGCTGCACCGCGACGGTACGCCTGAAGACTTAACCGACTGTCCGCTTTATCCCGCCTCGTTTGAGCCCGTCTTTGCCGCACTGAAACCGTTTATCGCGCGTGCGGGCTTAACGCCTTACAACGTCGCCCGCAAGCGCGGCGAGCTGAAATACCTTCTGCTGACCGAAAGCCAGAAAGACGGCGGCATGATGCTGCGCTTCGTGCTGCGCTCCGAATCCAAGCTGGAGCAGCTGCGCGCGGCGATACCGTGGCTGCAGGAACAGCTTGTGCAGCTTAAGGTCATTACCGCAAATATTCAGCCGGTGCATATGGCGATCTTGGAGGGGGAGAAAGAGATTTTCTCCACCGACCAGCACGCGCTGGCCGAGAATTTCAACGGTGTGCCGCTGTGGATCCGCCCGCAAAGCTTCTTCCAGACTAACCCGGCCGTGGCGAGCAGTCTGTACGCCACCGCCCGCGACTGGGTGCGTGCGTTAAACATCCAGCATATGTGGGATCTGTTCTGCGGCGTGGGCGGCTTTGGCCTGCACTGCGCGACGCCAGAAATGCAGCTCACCGGAATTGAGATCTCCGCCGAAGCGATTGCCTGCGCGAAACAGTCCGCCGCCGAGCTGGGGTTAACGAATCTGCGCTTCCAGGCGCTGGACTCCACGCAGTTCGCCACCGGGCAGGGCAACGTGCCGGAACTGGTGCTGGTGAACCCGCCGCGTCGTGGCATCGGAAAGGCGCTGTGCGACTACCTGAGCCAGATGGCACCGGAATACATCGTCTATTCCAGCTGTAACGCGCAGACCATGGCGAAAGACATCGCTAACCTGCCGGGCTACCGCATTGAACGCGTGCAGCTTTTCGATATGTTCCCGCATACCGCGCATTATGAAGTGTTGACGTTGTTAATCCGTAGGCCGGGTAAGGCGTAGCCGCCACCCGGCATGACCCCCGGACAATGTTCAACAAAATGTGAACTCTTCATCCCTGCGAAATCAGGTAAGCTTACGTCATAAGAAATGAATAAGGCTTACCCATGAAGCAGATCCTGCTGGTGGAAGACGACCACGACATCGCGGCGCTTCTGCGACTCAATTTAGAAGATGAAGGCTACGCCATCACCCACGAGCCCGACGGGGGCAACGCCCTGCAGCGTCTTGAAAAACAGCCGTGGGATGCGGTGATCCTCGACCTGATGCTGCCCAACGTTGACGGTCTGGAGATTTGCCGCCGCATCCGTCAGATGACGCGCTACCTGCCGGTCATTATCATCAGCGCCCGCAGCAGCGAAACCGACCGCATTACGGGGCTGGAAACCGGCGCCGATGACTATCTGGCTAAGCCGTTCTCGGTGCAGGAGCTGATTGCGCGCATTAAAGCACTGTTCCGCCGCCAGCAGGCGATGGGGCAGGCGCAAACTGACGGTCAAATTCAGGCTCACGGGCTGACTATCGATCCGCTGGCGCGCAGCGTGCTGCTTCACGGCCAGGTGGTGGATCTCACGCCGCGTGAATTCGAGCTGCTGTACTTCTTTGCCCGTCATCCAGGCGAGGTGTTTTCCCGGTTAGCGCTGCTGGAGCAGGTCTGGGGCTATCAGCACGAAGGCTATGAGCACACTGTTAACACCCATATCAACCGCCTGCGCATCAAGATTGAGAAGGACGCCGCCGAGCCGGAGATTATTTGCACCGTCTGGGGCAAGGGCTATAAATTTGCGGAGCCAAATCATGATGCGCCGCTTTAGCCTGAGCCAGCGCCTGACGCTACTGTTCATCCTGCTGATGATGCTCTGCGCCACCGTCGCCTGCGCGGTACAGCTCTACAGCAGCACGCAGTACGGTAACGCGATGGTGCAGCGGCTGTCGGGCGGGCTGGCGCAGCAGATCGTCCAGCGCGAACCGATTCTGGACGCACAGGGGAAGGTGGACCGAACGTCACTCAAGCCGCTGTTTGACCGGCTGATGACCTTTAATCCAAGCGTTGAGCTGTACGTCGTCTCCCCGGATGGCGATATCCTGGCCGATGCCGCACCGCCGGGCCATATTCAGCGGCAAAAAATCGACCTGGCGCCGGTTCAGACCTTCCTGAGCGGTACCGCTATTCCGGTATTGGGCGACGATCCGCGAAGCCAGAATAAAAAAGTCTTTAGTGCCACGCCGCTGCGGCAGGACGGCGAGCTAAAAGGCTATCTGTACATTATTTTGCAGGGCGAGGAGTCGAACGCGCTGGCGGAGATGGCCTGGCATAAGGCGCTGTGGAGCACGGTGCTGTGGTCACTGCTGTGGGTCGCGCTGTTTGGCCTGCTGGCGGGCCTGCTGGTCTGGTACTGGGTCACGCGCCCGGTAAAAGAGCTGACGGTCGAAGTCGCGGGGCTGGATCGGGACAGCATGAGCGCAATCAGGCAGCTGGCCGTAGAGACGCCGGATGCGACGGCAAAGGATGAAGTGGCGCTCCTGCGCAACAGCTTTATCGAACTGGCACGCAAAATCACCCAACAGTGGGACCAACTGGCCGACAGCGATCGCCAGCGCCGGGAGTTTATCGCCAACATTTCGCACGACCTTCGCACGCCGCTGACCTCGCTGCTGGGCTATCTGGAAACCCTGTCGCTAAAATCCACGACCCTGACGCCGCAGGAACACCAGCAGTATCTCGCTACCGCGCTGCGTCAGGGTCAAAAAGTCCGTCATCTGTCGCAGCAGCTGTTTGAGCTGGCGCGCCTGGAGCATGGCGGCATAAAGCCGCAGCGCGAGCGGTTTGCGATGGCGGAGCTGATTTCCGACGTGGCGCAGAAGTTTGAGCTCACCGCCCGCACGCGCGAGGTGAATCTGCATATTGACGTGCCGGGACTGCTGCCGCAGGTGTTTGCCGATGTGTCGATGATCGAGCGGGTGGTGACTAATCTGCTGGATAACGCGATGCGCCATACGCCGACCGGCGGGGAAATTCGTCTGGCGGTCTGGCAGGAGAATGAACAGCTTCAGGTCGAAGTGGCAGACAGCGGAACGGGCGTCGATGCCGCGCTGCGAGACGATCTGTTCCAACGGCCGTCGGCATTGACGACCCAGGCATCGCGTGAGAATCGCGGCGGGTTAGGGCTGCTTATTGTGAAGCGAATGCTGGAGCTGCACGGGGGCGGGATCAGGCTGATGGAGTCGGTGAGCGGGGCGCGGTTCAGGTTCTTTGTGCCGTTGTGAGAGAGTGCCGGGTGGCGCTGCGCTTACCCGGCCTACAACTCCCCCCGTAGGCCGGGTAAGGCGCAGCCGTCACCCGGCAAAAACCATTACTGCGGGAACCACTGGTCGCTGATTTTCTGATACGTACCGTCCGCTTTAATCGCTTTCAGCGCGCCGTTCAGTTTTTCCAGCAGGGCCTTGTTATCAGGACGTACCGCGATACCCAGGCCTGTACCAAAGTACTGCGGATCGGTCACTTTCTCGGTTGCCGTGCCCAGCTGCGGATTGGTTTTCAGCCATTCGTTCACCACGGCGGTGTCACCGAATACACCGTCGATACGGCCATTTTTCAGGTCGATAATCGCGTTCTGGTAGCTGTCATAGGCCACGGTTTTCACTTCAGGATGTTTGTCCTGCAGGTATTTCTGGTGCGTGGTGCCGTTTTCCATTCCGATGCGTTTGCCTTTCAGCTGATCGAAAGAGGTATAAGCGCCTTTCTTCGCAATCACCACCGCCGAGTTGGCGTAGTATGGGTCGGTGAAGGAGACCTGCTTGCTGCGCTCAGGCGTGATGTCCATCCCGGAAATCACCGCATCGTATTTTTTGAATTTCAGCGACGGGATCAGGCTGTCGAAGGCATGGTTGGTAAAGGTGCAGTCGGCCTGCATCTGTTTGCACAGCGCTTTCGCCAGGTCGATGTCGAAACCGACGATCTGGTTGCTGGCATCCAGCGATTCAAACGGCGGATAGGTGGCGGAAACGCCAAAATTGATTTTATCCGCAGCGGATGCGCCAGCGGCGAAGGTTGCCAGTAATGCGGCCAGAACTAACTTTTTCATTGTAATGCTCCCGTCTGTCTATCTTGTCATTATGCGCCGTGTCTGCGGCATGGATGTACAATGCCAGTTAATGAATTTATATGCAATAAATATGATTAAATATTGTATATCATACAAAAAAAAGCGGATAACCCATCAGGTTACCCGCCTTTGATATACAGATTTATGCATTTGGCAGGTTAATTTCTGCGCTCAAACGCCAACGCTTTACGCTCGATCAGGCGCATCATCAGCGTCAACAGACCGTTGACCACCAGATACACCAGCCCTGCCGCCCCAAACACCATGACGTCGTAGGTGCGTCCGTACAGCAGCTGTCCGTGGCCCATCACTTCCATCAGCGTGATGGTGTAGGCCAGAGACGTACTCTTGAACACCAGCACCACTTCGTTGGAATAGGAGGAGAGCGCGCGCTTGAAGGCATACGGCAGCAGGATCGCCAGCGTGTCTTTCTTGCTCATGCCCAGCGCCCCGCAGGACTGCCACTGTCCTTCAGGAATGGCGCGGATCGCCCCGTAGAACAGCTGGGTGGTATAGGCCGCACTGTTCAATGAGAGCGCAATCAGGGCGCACAGCCACGGCTCAGAGAGCAGATGCCAGATAACCGGATACTCCTGCAGCGACGGGAACTGGCCCGGGCCATAGTAAATCAGGAAGATCTGCACCAGCAGCGGCGTGCCGGTAAACAGGGTGATGTAGGCACGCACGATCCACACCAGCACCGGCGTTTTCAGCGTCAGGATGATGGTGAAGATCAGCGCCAGGATCAGCGCCACGACGATGGACGCCACGGTCAGCGTCAGGCTGGTGTGCAGCCCCTTCATCAGCTCGGGTAAGTAGTCAAGCATCAGCCCGGTCTCCGTTCAAAACGCGTTGCACGCAGGTCGATGCGTTTGAGGATGTACTGACTCAGCAACGTAATCACCAGGTAGATCGCCGCCGCCACGATGTACCAGGTAAACGGCTCCTGGGTACGGGTGGCGATACTTTTGGTCTGCAGCATTAAATCGTTCACGCTGATGAGGCTCACCAGCGCGGTATCTTTCAGCAATACCAGCCACTGGTTACCCAGTCCTGGCAGGGCATGACGCCACATCTGCGGCATCACCAGGCGGAAAAAGATCGCCGCTTTCGACATGCCGAGCGCCTGGCCGGATTCCCACTGTCCTTGCGGAACCGCCTTCAGCGCCCCGCGCAGCGTTTGTGACGCGTAGGCAGAGTAAAGCAGGGAGAGGGCAATCACGCCGCACAGGAACGGGCTGACGTCGAAGTTTTCAATCTGCATCTGCACTGGGATCTGCGCAAAGCCGAGATTGATCGTGAAGCCGTCCGACAGCGTCAGCAGCAGCTGTGAGGAACCGAAATAGATAAACAGGACCACCAGAATTTCCGGCAGCCCACGCCGCACGGTCACCAGTGCGGAACCTGTCCAGGCGACGGGGAACCATTTTGCTGATTCCCACACCGCAAAGAACATCGCCAGCACAAGGCCGATAATCAGTGCGCAAACGGCAAGGCCGACGGTCATCCCGGCGGCGCTTGCTAATGGAAGAATTTCATTCATCAGGAATTACTTCTGGAACCATTTTTGGTAGATGGTTTCGTAGGTGCCGTCTTTCTTCACTTTTTCCAGCGCAGCGTTGAATTTCTGCTGCAACTCAGTGTTGCCCTGACGCACGGCGATGCCCAGACCAGTACCGAAATAGGCTTTATCGGTCACTTTGTCGCCCACTGGCGCCAGCTTGTCGTTGGCTTTCAGCCATTCAGTCACCACCGCGGTATCACCAAACACGCCGTCGATACGGCCGTTCTGCAGATCCAGCTTCGCGTTCTGGTAGCTGTCATACGGAACGGTGGTGATTTCCGGATGTTTATCCATGATGAATTTCTGATGCGTGGTGCCGTTCTGCACACCCACTTTCTTGCCTTTCAGCTGGTCGATGGACGTGAACTTGCCTTTCTGCCCGATGAACAGGGCGGAGTTATCGTAGTAAGGGGTAGAGAACAGCACCTGCTTTTCACGCTCAGGGGTGATGTCCATACCGGCCATTACGGCGTCGATGCGGCGGAACTTCAGGCTCGGGATCAGGCTGTCGAACGCCTGGTTGCTGAAGGTACAGGTCGCGTCGATCTCTTTACACAGGGCGTTAGCCAGGTCCACGTCGAAGCCCACAATTTTGTTGTTCGCATCGATGGATTCAAACGGAGGATAAGACGCTTCGGTGGCGAAACGAATTGTCTGGGCTGCGGTAGCGGAAAGGGTAACGCCAGCAAGCAGCACGGCAAGTAATACTTTTTTCATTATATTTCCCCTGACACAATCAATGAGATAAATAGTTTTTAAAGGCATCGGTTTGCGGGTTAGCGAAACAGCCCGCATCACCTTGCTCAACGATATACCCGTTTTCCATATACACCACGCGGCTGGCGGTTTTACGCGCCACTTCCACCTCGTGGGTCACGATCACCTGCGTAATATTGGTTTCCGCCAGCTCGCGAATAATGCTCACGATCTGGGCGGTGATTTCCGGATCCAGCGCCGCGGTAGGTTCATCAAACAGCAGAACTGCAGGCTCCATCATCAGCGCGCGGGCAATCGCCACACGCTGCTGCTGACCGCCGGAGAGGTGCAGAGGATAGCGATCGCTGTACGGCTTAAGACGCAGACGTTCCAGCAGCTTTTCGGCACGCGCCATCGCCTGGTCCTTGCTTAAACCGAGCACGCGGCACGGGGCTTCAATCAGGTTTTGCTGAACGGTCAGGTGCGGCCAGAGATTGTATTGCTGAAAGACCATGCCCACGTTTTGACGCAGTTCACGAATCGCTTTATCAGACGGCGTTTTCGCAAAATCAAAATGGTTACCGGCAATCGCCAGCGTACCCGAGCGGGGCATTTCAAGCAGATTGAGGACACGCAGAAGGGAACTTTTGCCGGCGCCGCTTGGGCCGAGCAAAACCAGCGTTTCGCCCTCCGGGCAGTTCAGCGTGATGTCGAACAGCGCCTGGTGTGCGCCGTAGAAGCAGTTAATGCCGTTTAGTTTAATACTCATCGGGGCAGTCTTTACTCATCCAGGCAATCTATAGCAATTGAGGCCGCAGCTAGTACCGTTGACAGAATAGTTATGCAATATTTCTGCGTTAAAAGTTAAATATAACCCGTATTTCCTCTTAAACATAGCACAAAATAGCGAAGGGCAAGGGGGGCGAGTATAAATGTCGGCATTCCGCGAGAAATGCCGGACATTTTACGGGGTTAACAATTATTTAACTGATGCTTTAGCGGTTCTCAATCGACTGTCGCAGCGTGCCTGCCGGGGCATGAACGCTGCCGCCGATGTAGCGTACATCGTCGACGGCCCAGCACTGGCCTTCGCGGATCATCAGCACTTCATCCTGCCAGGACTGGGTGCCCTGGGTCAGCTTCACGCGCAGCGGGATATTGCGCGCATCGGTGTTTGGGATGGTGGAAGCACTCGCGACTTCGGCGCTGTCGGGCAGCGTTGCGCGGCTGGAGAACGGGTCCGACTGAAGCAGCGCGTTATGCTGCGGATCGCGGGTCGCATCGTTCAGCAGTTTGGCCAGACCGTCGCTCAAATACGGACGAAGGGCAGTAAGATCGTTACCGCGATGCTGAATACGATAATCATAGAACTGTTGCGCCACGGTATCCGGGCCACCGTCAATGCAGGGGCCGCTGCGGGTACCGATATCCTTAAAGGCCGGCGTGACCGGGGTGGTGCACGCGCTGAGCACCAGCGCGCAAGGCACTAAAAGCGTTAAAGCAGAGTAGCGCATGTTGATTTCCTTATTTATTAACTATCCTTTCAATCATAGCGTAACGAACCGATAATGCTGGTGGTAAGGCATTGAACGCTAAAGAAGGAGAGAAAGTATGCAGTTTTCAACCACCCCAACCCTGGAAGGGCAGCCGATTACCGAGTATTGCGGCGTCGTGACGGGCGAAGCGATTCTGGGCGCCAACATCTTCCGCGACTTTTTTGCCGGTATTCGCGACATCGTCGGCGGACGCTCGGGTGCTTACGAGAAAGAGCTGCGCAAGGCCCGCGAAATTGCCTTTAAAGAGCTGGGCGAACAGGCAAAAGCGCTGGGCGCCGATGCCGTTGTCGGCATTGATATTGACTACGAAACGGTCGGTAAAGACGCCAGTATGCTGATGGTGAGCGTAAGCGGCACGGCGGTGAAAACCCGTTGATGAAGCGTTCGCTTTCAACACTCCTGTTGGCGCTGCTGCTGGCAGGGTGCGCCACGGAAAAAGGCGTTATTGATAAAGGTGCCTACGAGCTGGATACCCGCCACCAGGCGCAGGCGGCCTACCCGCGTATCAAGGTGCTGGTTATCCACTATACCGCGGATGATTTTGACAGCTCGCTGGCGACCTTAACGGACAAAAATGTCAGCTCCCACTATCTCATTCCGGCAATTCCTCCTGCTCCTGATGGCAAACCGCGTATCTGGCAGCTGGTGCCTGAAAGCGAACTGGCGTGGCATGCCGGGATCAGCTTCTGGCGCGGCACCAACCGTATCAACGATACGTCGGTGGGGATTGAGCTGGAGAACCGTGGCTGGCAAAAAACGTCTGGCGTTAAGCACTTTACCCCTTTTGAGCCTGCGCAAATTGCGGCGCTGGTGCCGCTGGCCAAAGACATTATCACCCGCTACAACATAAGGCCTGAAAATGTGGTAGCCCATTCGGATATCGCCCCGCAGCGCAAAGACGATCCCGGTCCGCTCTTCCCGTGGCGGCAACTGGCACTGCAGGGGATTGGCGCCTGGCCCGACGCCGGACGCGTCGCGTTCTATATGAACGGGCGACCGCCGTATCAGGTGGTGGACACCGCAGCGCTGCTGGATTTACTCGCGCGTTATGGTTACGAGGTGCCAGACAACAGCACGCCTGCCCAACAGAAGCGCATCATCATGGTGTTCCAGATGCACTTCAGGCCGCAGCTGTGGAATGGCGTCGCTGATGTGGAAACGATGGCCATCGCAGAAGCACTTTTAGAGAAATACGGGCAGGGGTAATTCTTCAGGAATACCCTGAATAAATAGATTAGCTTTGAATGCTCTTAAGATTAATCTTAAGTACATTCTCAATTCATTTTAAGTTAATTGATTTAAAATCGCCCTCAATTAAGATGGATTCATCGATTCACAGCATGAATCAATTAAAAAGACCCGTTCTGTTTTGGTTTTTTTAATTTTAAAAGAATACAAAGTTAACTTTACGGCAACATTCTTCTTTGCCGGAAAAATTCGCATTTAAACATCTTAATTAGGTATAACAATGTTAAGCATTTTTGGTAAAAAAACACGTCCTCATAATGAAATGGCAGCCATTATTCACGCAACCTCAGGATATGAGGAAAAGACGTTAAGAAAATGGCAAAAAATATCAACTTGTAACTCAGATAATATTCATATCATTGTCAGCGGTGAAGTGGAGTTCCGCCGTAGTTCCGATGACTTATGTATGTTTACCCTGGAGGGGCAATGTATTTTTGGCCTCTCCGCTATTTTCTACAATTCCGCACATATGCAGGGGGTTGTACGCAGCAATACCGTGGTTCGCACTATTCACAAAGATGAGTTCCAGCGGTTAATGACCCAACTGGGGCTGTGGCCCGAACTGACCAAAGTGCTGGCATGGTATATCTGTTTGCTCAGCAAACGCGATGATGTCTTAGTGGCCCGTAGCGCCTATTCCGTAGTGCGTGAATTCCTGATTGAAATTAACGAGCTTATTGTTCAGCATCAGCGAGATATTAATATTTATGATTACATTCAGGAATACACTAACCTGGCGCGCAGTACCATTATTAAAATCCTCTCAGACCTGAAAAAAGGTCAATATATTGTGGTGGAAAAAGGGCGACTTCTTAGCCTGTCTGCCTTACCTGAAAAATATTAATCCCCTCCGGTGTCTCCTTTTATGACAGAAGGAGACGCCGTCTGCGTTTCATCAACCGGTGGCGCGGGCATTTTTCCCTTCGACATATCATCCTGCTGCTGTTTTAACGCCTGCATAAACAACTCTTTTAACGAGCTGTCGTCATCCGATTTCATTGCCTTTTCGTGCGCCTCGGTGCCGGGTAAGGTATCGCGCGAGGTGTCATGCGTTATCGGCATATCCGGTAACGCGCCATCGGGGGCCTGCTGCCAGTCATTGTCGTCACTATTAAGGGGCATATTATCCATCGGCGGCACATTATCCTGCATGTTAACCGGCTGGGGTTTTGGATGCGGATGTGGGAACGGCTTCGTCACGTACACGTAATGCATATCAGACAGCGAGGTTTCCGGTTTCGCCACGCTCACCTTTTTTATCACGGGTGCCGGGTGGCGCAAATTCCAGTAAACGTGCGCATAAAGGCCGGCCGCGATCAGTGCACACAGCCCAAGACACCACAGCGCGATCACGCTGAGGATTTTACTGAACGACGGTAAACGCCATGAGAACCAGACCGGCTCCCCGGTGGTATAGCTGCGCTGGGCAGCAAGGCAGATGGTAGACATTATGCGTGTTTCTCTTGCGTAGCCGGGTTGGCCTGGGTTGTCTGGATCAATACGCTCGGCGTGGTATGGGTTTCGCGCATCAGCTGCATCAGCGTGTCTTCACCCGGAATACCGTCAACGCGAAGATGCATTTTCTGCTGGAATTCGCGGGTGCGTTTCATCAGTTCCGCCGTCCAGTTTTTATCGTGCGTTTCGCTTTCGCCCAGCGCCACGCTCAGCTGCTGATCCAGCCATTCGAGATCTTTGCTGCCGCTGGCGGCGGTGATTTCGTCTTTGCCTTCCGGCGTCAGGCGATGCAGGAGGGTGTAATTCCCCGTCGCGTGCTGGTTATACCAGGTGCGGCTCACCTGCCAGGTGCGGTTATTCATCAGCAGGTCGAGGGACTCTTTCCCCGCGCGCGCCACCACGGCGTAGTTAATATGATCGCCCGTTTTCATTTCGCTGACCCACGGATAACCTTCATTCGCCAGCGAGTCCAGGGTGGCATTTCCCTGTTTACACATCAAATTCACTTTACCGGCATTCTGACACAGCGCGTCGTCGGCTGACGCGTCATACCCCCACATGGCGTAAAGCTGATGCATGGCATCAGGCTGGTTTACCACTTCATGTTCGATGACCGGCAATACCGGCGCGCCTGGCGTTTTAACCGGCTGTTTCCAGCTGGCCGGTACCGGCAGTGCTACCGGCAGTTTTGCCGTGATGGAAGAGGTCATCATCCAGCCGCAGGCGGCGAACAGCACGGAGGCAAACAGCCCGATGGACGCCAGCGCTTTACCGCGTTTCGGTGCCGGAAGCACTTCGCCACACGCCAGGCGCAAATGACGCGGCCCGACGTTTGGCGCGCGTTCGGTCCACGCGGCCAGCATGGAGAGGTGCGCCAACTCGTTCAGCTTGCTGATGTTGCCTTTGGTCAGGGCGTGGATCTTTTTCACGCGAGCGGGCGTCAGCGGGGAGACGTCAGCGCCGTGCTCCTGGCACTGGGCGTCAACATAGCTCAGAAATTCGCGGCAGGTCAGGTTGCGCAGGGTGTGGCTGGTCAGAACAAATTCCTGCAGCGCGGAGTCTGTCAGCATCGTCTCCCGATCTTCACTGCCCATCAGGATGACCGACAAACGCACGTCCAGCTCCTGGGCACGCGTCAGCAGCATGGCCAGCACATCGTAGCTGTTATTCTTCATCGCCTCCGCGTGCGTGATGACCAGCACCTTTTGCGTTGCGCGGCTATCCCGCCACTGGCGCAGCACGGCATCCACGGCCTGCAGTTTATTTTTGCTCTCTTTCGCCGACGGGTTGAGCTTATACAGCAGGCTGCTGGCGCTCAGCTTTGGAAACGCGTTAATTGAGACGACGGTGCTGCTGCTCTTCAGTGCATCGCTGAACTGCCCCAGCAGTTCACTGTCGTGGTAAAAGAGCCCGGTGATCCCTGCCTGCTGGCTTTTCTCTTTCAGAAGATTGAACACATCCTGATGATAAGGCACCAGAAAATCGCCCGATTTACGGGTGATTGTTCTGAACGGAGGGGTACTGAATTTAAAATGACTCTGATACATAGCGACTGACCGTCTCTTCTCTTTAATAGCAATGGGCGAAAAGTACGGGATGCACCAGTCCTGGTCAATTTAACACCAGAGTAAAAATAACCTGCCGTCGGTCTCTAACATTCCCCTTTTTCCCGGTCAATAAATTTCTTCATGAAAGTTAATAGCAAAGCAGATGGTCGGCATTCAGGGTGCTGATTATTATTAACTCACTAAGTGATGCAGCACGTCGCTGCGAATGACTGCTTTGCTAAAAGGCCGGATAAATAATGAGGAACGCACTCCTTTCCCGTGTAATGACACCCTGCATTATGCTTGTCATGCTGATATTTTGCAGCCAGCAGGGTTATGTCGTTTATAAAGATTATAAGAAAGTTACGAATAAGTTAGCGAATGCGGATAAGCCGGCGCTAAAAAACCGTGACGCTGAACAAAACTTTGGCCTTTTCACCGCCGCAGTGCGTCAAAGCGACGCGCCCGCTGCGGTAAAAGCGCCGTTATCCGCAGAAATCGAAGGCATTATTCGCAGCGATGAATCCTGGCTGTCGTTTGCCGTGATCAAGACGCCCGCCGGGCAGCAGAGCTACCGGGAAGGAGAGCCGCTTGTCGGCTTCGATGACGCCTATGTGGATGAAATTAATAAAGATAACGTCGTTGTGCAGTACGAGGGGGCGAAACAGACGCTGGCCCTCAATAAACCGGCGTATTTTAAGGGCGGCGTTGACAGCGGCCCGGTTACCAAATCGAAAAAAGATGCAGGCGCCGACAGCCTGCATCTCGATGATTATCTGGTGTTAAAACCGTTAATCGATAAGGGCCAACTGGAAGGCTTTAATATTAATCCACGGAATGCGTCTCCTTTTTACAGCGATACAGGGCTGGAAAAAGGGGATGTGGTAGTGAAAGTCAACGACGTCGATATGACGAAAGAAGCGCAGGCGAAAAATATCATCGCCAACTGGTCGAAAATGAAAGAGGCGGAGGTCGTCGTCAGGCGGCACGCTCACCTTGAAAATATTCGGGTTAATGTTTTAAACAATTAACAAGTGTACATCATGAAGAAATTTCCGTGGGCGTGCGTGGCGCTGACCGCATTGTCGTTATATTCCAGTTCGCTGCTTGCAGCTAACTTTAGCGCCAGCTTTAAAAATACCGATATTCGCGAATTTATCGATACGGTAAGTCGCAATCTGAATAAAACCATTCTCGTCGACCCGTCCGTTCAGGGCACCGTGTCGGTGAGAACCTATAACGTGTTGTCGGAAGAGGAATATTATCAGTTCTTCCTGAGCGTGCTGGATCTCTATGGTCTCTCGGTAATCCCGATGGATAACGGCATGGTCAAAGTGGTGCGTTCAAGCGTGGCGCGTACCGCCGGGGTTCCGGTGGCCGACAGCAAAAACCCGGGCAAAGGGGATGAGATCATCACCCGCGTGGTGCGCATGGAAAACGTGCCAGTTCGCGAGCTGGCCCCGCTGCTGCGCCAGCTGAACGATGCCTCCGGTATCGGGAACGTGGTCCATTTTGAACCCTCGAATGTGCTGCTGTTAACCGGTAAAGCCTCGGTAGTGAACCGCCTGGTGGACCTGGTTGAGCGCGTGGATCGTTCCGGCATGCAGAGTCGTGAAATTGTGCCGCTGCGCTATGCGTCCGCCAAAGAGCTCTCCGATATGTTGAACAACCTCAACAACGAAGAGCAGAAAGGGCAGAACGCGCCGCAGCTGGCGACCAAAGTGGTGGCCGATGACGAAACAAACAGCCTGGTGATCAGCGGCACCGAAGATGCGCGTGCGCGTACCCGCTCGCTGATTGGCCAGCTCGATCGCGAGCAGAATAACGAGGGCAACACCCGGGTCTTCTACCTGAAATACGCCAACGCCTCGAAAGTGGTGCCGGTGCTCACCGGCATTGGCGAACAGCTGAAAGACAAAGCCGGTGCGGCGAAGAGCAAAACCACCTCAACGTCATCAACCGACCTGAATATCACGGCCGATGAGTCCACCAACTCACTTGTGATCACCGCCCAGCCAAACGTCATGAACTCGCTGGAGAAGGTGATCGACAAGCTGGACATTCGCCGTCCGCAGGTGCTGGTGGAAGCCATCATTGCTGAAGTTCAGGACGGTAACGGCATGGATCTCGGCGTGCAGTGGACCGGCAAGCACGGCGGCGTGCAGTTTGGTTCGACCGGTCTGCCGATCAGCCAGATCAAAAACGGCACGATTAAAGGCGCTTCCTTTACGGGCCTGGCGACCGGCTTCTTTAACGGCGACTTTGGTGCGCTGATGACCGCGCTGTCAACCACCGGCAAGAACGACATTCTTTCCACGCCAAGCGTGGTCACGCTGGATAACAAAGAAGCCTCGTTCAACGTGGGTCAGGATGTGCCGGTGCTGTCCGGCTCCCAGACCACCAGCGGCGACAACGTGTTTAACTCGGTTGAGCGTAAAACTGTCGGTACCAAGCTGAAGATTGTTCCGCAGATCAACGACGGGGACATGATCCACCTGAAGATTGAGCAGGAAGTCTCCAGCGCGGACGCCCGCGCCACCGAAGACGCCAGCCTTGGCCCAACCTTCAACACCCGTACCATCAATAACGAAGTGATGGTTCACAGTGGCCAGACGGTCGTGCTGGGCGGGTTGATGGAGAACGTCAATAAGCAGAACGTCTCGAAAGTGCCGCTGCTGGGCGACCTGCCGCTGGTGGGCCAGCTGTTCCGCTACACCTCGCAGGACACGTCGAAACGTAACCTGATGGTGTTTATCCACACCACCGTGCTGCGCGATGACGACAACTACAGCGCGGCGACGAAAGAGAAATACGATCAGATCCGCGCGCGTCAGCAGCAGCGTATGGAAGAGCAAAAACTCGGCATTCTCGAAAACAGCGATAGCCCGGTTCTGCCGGCCTATCCGAAGCAGAGTCACGCGACGCCCGCAGGCGTAACCGCGACGTCAGCGTCCCGCAACCCGTTCAAAGAATAAGCGGAGGTGACGCGTGGATGAACTGACGAAACAGCTTTGCACCAGCAGCTTCGCGAAAGACAACGGTATCCTGTACTGGAACGACGCGGTCTACATTCGTGAAGATGTGCCCGCGTTCGCGCTGCTGGAGATGCGTCGGGTGCTGGGGCGCGCCTTTGTGCCCGAGACGCTGAGCGCCGACGCGTTCGATGAAATGCTGGCCAAAATCTGGCAGCAGAACAGCGGCGTTTCGCAGCAGCTGGTGGACGACATGGATGCGGATATCGATCTGATGGCGTTAACCGAGGAGATCCCGGACAACGAAGATCTGTTGGATAACGATGAAAACTCGCCGGTGATCCGCCTGATCAACGCCATTCTCGGCGAGGCGGTGAAGGACGGCGCATCGGATATCCATATCGAAACCTTTGAGCGCACGCTGAGCATCCGTTTTCGCGTTGACGGCGTGCTGCGCCCGGTGCTGCAGCCTGCGCGCAAGCTCGCGCCGCTGCTGGTGTCGCGTATTAAAGTCATGTCGAAGCTCGACATCGCCGAAAAGCGTCTGCCGCAGGATGGTCGTATCTCCCTGCGCATCGGCCGCAAGGCGATCGACGTGCGCGTGTCGACCATTCCGTCACAGTACGGCGAGCGCGTGGTCATGCGTCTGCTCGATAAGAGCAACCTGAAGCCGGACATCAACAAGCTCGGACTCATCGATGAAGAGCTGGAAAAACTGAAAGGGCTGATTGGTCGCCCCCACGGCATTATCCTGGTCACCGGGCCGACAGGCTCCGGCAAAAGTACCACCCTGTACGCCATTCTGTCGGCGCTGAACGGGCATGAACGCAACATTCTGACCGTCGAAGATCCGATTGAGTACGAGCTGGAAGGGGTGGGGCAGACGCAGGTCAACCCGCGCGTGGACATGACTTTTGCCCGCGGCCTGCGCGCGATTTTGCGTCAGGATCCGGACGTGGTAATGATCGGGGAAATTCGTGACGGCGAAACCGCGCAAATTGCGGTGCAGGCGTCGCTCACCGGTCACCTGGTCATGTCTACGCTGCACACCAACAGTGCGGCGGGGGCCATTACCCGTCTGCGGGATATGGGCCTGGAGTCATTTTTGATTGGATCGTCGCTGCTCGGCGTCATTGCCCAGCGTCTGGTGCGTCGGCTGTGTCCGCACTGCCGTACCACCAGTTCGCTGGATGACAATGAAAAGGCGTTATTCAGCTTTATGGATACCCCGCCGAAAGCGATTTATCGCGCCGTGGGCTGTGAGCATTGTCGCCAGAGCGGCTACCAGGGACGCGCGGGGATCCACGAGTTTCTGGTGGTCGACAGCACCATGCGCCGGGCCATTCATGAAGACAAAGACGAGATGTCCATCGAGACCGAGCTGTTCAAGCAGGCCTACAGCCTGCGCGAAAACGGCCTGATGAAGGTCATCAGCGGCGTCACCTCGCTGGAAGAGGTGATGCGCGTGACCGCCGAGCGTGGAGGCGATGAATAATGGCTTTCTACGCGTGGACCGCCACCGATGCCGCCGGGAAAACCCAGCGCGGCACGCTGCAGGCGGAAGGGCCAAAGCAGGTGCGCCAGTCGCTGCGCGAGCAGAAGCTAATGCCGCTGACCATCACCGAAACCCGTGAAAACGCGGCCAGCGCAAAAGCCAAAACCGGGGCCAAACTCTCTGTGCCGGTGCTGTCGATGTTTACCCGTCAGCTGTCGACGCTGGTTAACGCGTCGCTGCCGCTGGAAAGCGCCCTGAAGGCGATTTCAAAGCAGACGGAAGACAAAAAGCTCGCGGCAATGGTGGTTGAAATCCGCGAGAAAGTGGTGGAAGGCCACACGCTGTTTGACGCCTTCAGCCAGTTCCCGCGCACCTTCGACAAGCTCTACTGCACGCTGGTGATGGCCGGGGAGAAAACCGGTCATCTGGGCGATGTGCTGGAGAAGCTGGCAGAGTACAACGAGCAGCGCCAGAAGATGAAAAGCAAGCTCACCCAGGCAATGGTCTACCCGATTACCCTGACGGTGGTCGCCGTGGCGGTTATCAGCATCCTGCTGGTGGCGGTGGTGCCGCAGGTGATCGAGCAGTTCGTGCATATGAAGCAGCAGCTACCGATCACCACCCGCACGCTGATCGCGGTGAGCGATTTCCTGCAGGCGTACGGGATCTATATTGCCGGAGGCCTGTTCGGCGCGGCTGTGGGCTTTAAGGCCTGGGTGAAGAAAAAGGCGAACCGTTTTCGCTGGAACAGCTGGCTGGTGAACGGCTCGCCGATCAAAAAGCTGGTCTGCGCCATCAACAGCGCGCGCTATATCCGCACGCTCAGCATCCTGCAGGCCAGCAGCGTTCCGCTGCTCGAGGGGATGTATATCGCGATGGACGGGATTGAAAACCTCTATGCCCGGCAGGTGCTGGAGCAGGCGGCAGATACCGTGCGTCAGGGGGCGTCCCTGTACAACGCGCTGGACCAGGCGAAGCTCTTTCCGCCAACCATGCTGTACATGATTGCCTCCGGCGAAGAGAGCGGGGAATTAGGTTCATTAATGGATCGCGCCGCGGAAAACCAGGAATCGGCACTGCAACATCGAATTACGTTAACACTGTCGGTCTTTGAACCGGCACTGGTGGTGACAATGGCGACGGTGGTTTTATTTATCGTACTGTCAATATTACAGCCGCTTCTTCAGCTCAATAATATGGTGGGTTAAATATGTCCTTAAAACGAAATAGCCTGAAACGTCAGGCCGGGTTTACTTTGCTCGAATTAATGGTGGTTATCGTTATTCTCGGCGTTCTCGCCAGTATGGTGGTGCCAAATTTAATGGGAAATAAAGAAAAGGCGGATGCCCAGAAAGCGACCAGCGATATTGTGGCGCTGGAAGGTTCACTGGATATGTACAAGCTGGATAACCACCGTTATCCGACAACCGAGCAGGGCCTGCAGGCGCTGGTGACCAAACCGGAAATCGCGCCGATCCCGAAAAACTACCGTGACGACGGCTATATTCGCCGCCTGCCGCAGGATCCATGGGGTAACGATTACATCCTCGTCAGCCCTGGTGAACATGGCGCGGTTGATGTTTTCTCTGCGGGCCCGGATGCCGAAGCCAATACGGCTGATGATATTACCAACTGGTCTTTAGATAAAAAAGAGAAGTAATGAATAAGCAACGTGGGTTTACCTTGCTGGAAATTATTCTGGCGCTGGTGATATTTGCCAGCTGCGCCATGATGGTCGTTTCGACTATTCCCTCGCGCAGCGGTGCGGATATTTTCGGTCAGCAGCTAAAAGCCCTCGTTGAATATGGTTCAGACCGTGCGGTGATGGACGGCAATATCGTCGGGCTGGTGGTCACCACGTCTGAATATCAACTGGTGACCTGGGCCAAAAAAGACGGCGAACGTCACTGGGAGCCGTTGACCGCCGGGCGCATTGTCACCCACGGCCAGTTCCCGGAAGAGATGCACGTCTCGCTGTCGCCTCAGCGCATCGCCGCCATGACTGACACCGCGCCGCAGATTGTCTTTTTGCCGGACGGCGAAATCAGTCGTTTCAGGCTTTCACTGCAGAGTTTCGACAAAAAGCAGCGCTTTAGCGTGGTGTCGCAGGGGGCCTCACCGGTATCGGTAGAGAACGATGACTAAACATAAAGAACAGGGGATGACCCTGCTGGAAGTGATGGTCGCGCTGGTCATCTTCTCCACCGCCGCGCTGGCGCTGATGAACTCCGTCTCGCTGAACGTGCGCTTTCCCCACGGGCTGGGCGATTCGCTGCAGGCGAGCTGGGTGGCGGAAAACCAGCAGGCGGAGGCAAAACTGAACAACGCGCCGTTCCCCGATGCCCTGCAGACGGGCACGGAAACCATGGGCGGCCGAAGCTGGACCTGGCGCAAGCAGCGGGTAAAAACCGCGGAAAATTGCTTTGCCGATGAGGTGCAGGTGTACGCCGAGGGCGAGGAAGATAAGCCGGTGATTGCCCTGCAGGTGATGGAACCCGGAGAGGCGAAATGAGTAAGCACGCTCAGCGTCAGCAGGGCTTTACGCTGCTGGAGATCATGATTGCGCTGACCATCTTTGCGGTCATCAGCCTGCTTGCCTGGCAAATCCTTGACGGGGCGATGCGTACGTCGAACGCCACCGACGTGGCGGCCACCCGCTTAAACCAGCTTCAGCGGGCCTATAACCTGCTGGAGCGGGATTTCTTCCAGCTTCAGGCGCGCGCCCCGCGCAACGAGCCTGACGTATTTGTCCAGAGCAAAGACGGCCTGGAGCTGACCACGCTGAACGGCGTGAGCGGTCAGGTTCAGCTGGAGCGCGTGCGCTGGCGGTTAAAAGATAAAAAGCTGTGGCGGGATATCTGGCCGGTCATTGACGGCCCGGCGGATGCGGAGCCGGAAGAGGTGCCGATCCTCAGCGATGTTAAAGAGATGTCGTGGCGCTTCTGGAAAGCGAGCTGGCTGGACAAATGGACCGACACGGCGCACCAGCCGGACGGCGTGGAGCTGCTGCTGACCATGGAGAACGGCGATACCTGGCGCTGGGTATTTACCACGCCGGGGGATCTGCCGGACGCCTCGGCAGCACCCGCAGAACAAACGTCAGCGGCACCAGCCGATGCGGCGACGCCTGCGCAAGCGGAGCCGGCCCCCGCCCCGTCAGGAGAAAACAAATGAGCGGAAAATCGGTTCGGAAACAGCGCGGTGTCGCGCTGCTGGTGGTGCTAATTTTGCTGGTCATGATGTCGGCCCTGGCGGCCAAAATCAGCCAGCAGTTCTGCCGCAATCTGCAGAAAACCCGCTATCAGGTGAGCCAGCAGCAGCTGCGCTGGTCCATTCAGAGCCAGCAAAAAACGATAGAAGATCTGCTCCAGACGTACGCCAGCGGCGAGAGCAAAGGGCTGTCGCCGAAGGGCGAATGGGCAGAGCCGGTGGAAACCGACGGCGAAAACTACACCGTGGTGAGCCAGGTTGAGGATGCCCAGACCTGCTTTAACGTCAATAACCTGCTGGCGGCAGATCAAACGCCAGCGGTACAGACCGCGGGGGGCCTGCCGGAAAAACCGGTGAAGGAGCGCATCGTCGAGCAGCTCCTGGCCGACAGCGGCATTTCCGCGGGTGACGCCGAAGAGATTTACCAGCAGCTGCTGGACTATCTCGACGGTGATACCACCACGGCGAAAGAGGGGCTGGAGACGGATGCCTGGGCCGGCGTGGAGCCTGCGCGGCAGCCCGCGAATCAGATGATGCGCACCCCGGGCGAGATCAAGCTGCTGCCCGCGTTTCCGCAGGCGGCCTGGGGCAAGGTCAGCAAAGTGCTGTGCGCCTTGCCCGACAGCGCCAGCAAGGTGGACGTGAATACGTTGACCGGGGATCAGGCGCCGCTGCTGGCCGCGCTGTTTATCGGTTCGCTGAGCGAGGACGAGGCCGCCCGCCTGATCGCCTCTCGCCCCGAAGAGGGCTGGGAGTCGATGGAGGCGTTCCTGAAAGAGCTTGAGACAAATTATCCGCAGACCAAAGACGCCCTCAAGCAGGTTCAGGCGTTTCTCGCGGTAAACAGTACGTATTTCCAGGTCAACAGTACCGGCAATACCGATGATTTAACGCTGCGCGTCGTCAGCCAGCTTCATGTTGATAATGAAGCGGGCAAGGTGATTACCTGGCAACGCCGCTACCGAATGGTTGAATAACACAAGACGAACTCTATGAAACAGGTGCTTTTTATTCGTCCCGACACGCACGAGGACGGGAACATAATGTGGTGCGAGTCCGGTAGCGACCAGGTTAGACAACGCCAGGGACTGGCGTCACTGGCGGAACTCGCCGGTCACGCGCTCGCCGCGCGGGTATGTCTGCTGCTCCCGGCCAGCGAAACGATCTTCCGTCACTTCACATTGCCTAAAAAAGGCAGCGTCGAATTCTCCTGGCTGGCAGAGGAGACGCTGATTGGCGACGTGGACACGCTTCACTGGACGGTGCTCAACAAGAAAGGGCGGGACGTTGACGCGGTGGCCATTGAGTCTGCGCGTCTGCAGTACTGGCTTGACCGCTGTGCCGATGCCGGGCTGACGGTAGTGCAGGTACTGCCGGATGCGATCCTTCTGCCGGTGGCCGAGGGCGGGAGCACGCTGGTTTCCACCGACAGCGGCTACTGGATGCGCTACTCGCCGTTTGGCGCCTGTGAAACCGACGCCGCGCTGCTGCCGCTGCTGCTGAGCCAGCAGCGCACAGGTGACATTGTCTGCTACGGCGATGCGCCAGCGGGCGTGCCGGTGGATGAGCAGCTGGCCTGGCAGCATCCGCTGGTGCTGATCCAGCCGCAGTGGAAGAGCTGTAAAGCCAATCTGCTGCACGGTGAATTTTCGGCCAAAAGCGAGCGCGCCGGTTTCCGCTATGCGAAATCGGCCATCGCCGCCGCGGCGGTGCTGAGCCTGGGGCTGCTGATCGGCCCTCGCGTCGGCATGGCCTGGATGCTGAGCAGCCAGGAAAATCTGGCCCAGCAGCAGATGGTTGAGCTGGCCCAGCACTACTTCCCCACGCTACGCCAGACCACCAACCTGAAGTACCACTTCGGGCAGAACATCAAAAAAGAGAAGAAAGGAATTTTTCTTCAGCTGGAGGCGCTGGAGCAGATTAAGCAATCGCTCCCTTCTGTTGAGCTGAGCGAAGTCGGATACGACGACGCGCAGAATCAGCTCACGCTGAACATCAGCGCGATGGATCCCACGGCGCTGCAGGCATTCGTTAATAAGGCGAGTGACGCCTTCGACTTTACGCTGCAGCCGGTCTCCAGTGAGGCGCCTTATACCGCTATCATCACAGGGAAATACAAATGAAAGAGAAAATTGGCCAATTAAAAGCTCGCTATCTGCGTTTCAGCCCGCGCGAGCGTAATCTGTTTAAACTGTGCGGCGCGGCGCTCTGCTGCGCCATTATCTGGTACGGGGTGATGACCCCGCTGGATAGTATTATTAAAAATGAACAAAGCACGCTGCAAAAACAAAAGCAGACCCTGAACTGGATGCGTGAAGAAATTAATAAAAACCACCTTCAGGCCAAAGTAGTAAAAACCAGTAACCCACGAAGCGTGGTGGAAGAGAGCGCCAAAGAGATCCACGTCGCGTTGAGCAATATTCAGCAGGACGGTCAATCCATGTCGTTTAATATCGACCGGATAAACGTCTATGAACTGAAAAGCTGGCTCAGGGAGGTGAATTTAACCTCCGGCGTGCGTCTGGAAAAAATGGATCTTACCCCGGTGGATCGCCTCAGCGACGTTAAGGCTCAGATTAAACTCTCCTGGGCGAAATCGGCATGAACCCGCTGACGCTGCTTCAGGGCAGCCAGATGCCCGCCCTGTGCCTCTTGAGCGGCGCGCTTGGCGGCATTATCGGCAGCTTTCTGGGCGTGGTGGTCGAACGCATTCCCCCGCTCATCAACGAAGAGGAGGGCGCCGGAAACCTGCTGTTTCCGGCATCCCACTGCCCCGCGTGTTCCCACGCGCTCTCCTGGTGGGAAAACATTCCTGTACTGAGCTGGTGTTGCCTGCGCGGGCGCTGCCGCTGCTGCCGGACCGCGATCCCGCTGCGCCTGCTGTTGCTTGAGCTTTCCAGCGCCCTGTTTTTTGCCCTGACGGCGGCGTATGCCCCGTCCGCGGCCGCGCTGATTTCGCTGTGGGTTCTCTGGTGCGGGCTGCTGCCGCTGGCGACGATAGACGCGAAGCACCTGCTGCTGCCGGATTGTCTGACGCAGCCTCTGCTGTGGGCGGGGCTGTTAAATCATGCGCTTTTTCAGACCCTACCGTTGTCGGATGCCCTGTACGGCGCGGCGGCGGGTTACCTGACGCTGTGGCTGATCTACTGGGCGTTTCGCCTGACCACCGGTCGTGAGGGATTGGGCTACGGTGATTTTAAGCTGCTGGCCGCGCTCGGCGCGTGGTGCGGCTGGCAGGCATTGCCTTCATTATTGCTGGCGGCAGCATTAAGCGGAATCGCATTGTATTTTCTTTTTTATAAAGCTGTTAAAGAAAATAGCGTTATTCCGTTTGGTCCCATGTTGTCACTGGCTGGCTTGGCTATTTTTATTCTTCAGACTCTGCAATTCACATTCTGATTTGCGCGGTCAAGTTTTTTATGAAATTTTTTCGATAAGGGAATGGAAGGATCTTTTTAAAATCCCGATGTATTGTAATAAACATAAGCTGTAAGGGTTATCGCTCATGTTTTTATAAGGAGGATATTTTCACGTACTACATGTTTTGTACAATTAAATATTATCCGCTGTTTTATTGAAATAGCTTATTCACGACTCGCCCATGTTATATGGAATACATGGTTATTTTAATTTTCACAAATAATGTTATCAGGAATTAATAATGAAATTTATGAAGCCTAAATATCTGGCCCTTTTTGTTGCGGCTGTCTCCGGCTCCGCATTCGCCGCAGCGCCAGGTACGCCTTCAATCAGCAGTGGTAATGATAAGTTTGCCCTCGTTGAAATCGACCAGGCCGCACAGGATTACGGTACGCTCGTTAAAGTGCACAACGATGGCGTGGACGTGAAAGTGGAGTGGAACGTCTGGAGCGGCGATGCGCCGACAACCGGTAAAGTGCTGTTCGACGGTCAGACCGTATGGTCTGGTGCAGCTGGCGCATCCGGATCTGCGACCTTCAAAGTGAAAAAAGGTGGCCGCTATCAGGAGCAGGTTGAACTGTGTAATGCCAGCGGATGCTCCAAAAGCGCAAGCAAGCTGGTTATCGTAGCGGATACCGACGGTAGCCACCTGCTGCCGCTGAATGTTCCTCTGCAGGAGAATAACAAAACTTTCGCGAAGCACACCGACAAAGTGGTGGGCGCGTACTTCCCTGAGTGGGGCGTGTACGGTCGTGAATTCCCGGTTGATAAAATCCCGGCCTCTAACCTGAACCATATTCTGTATGGCTTCATTCCAATCTGTGGCGGCGACGGCATTAACGACGGTCTGAAAACCGTTGAAAACGGCAACAGCTTCGCCGCGCTGCAGCGCGCCTGCGCTGGCCGCCAGGACTTCACCGTGGCAATCCACGACCCGTGGGCGGCGCTGCAGAAGCCACAGTCTGGCGTGACTAACTGGGACGACCCGTACAAAGGTAACTTCGGCCAGCTGATGGCGCTGAAGAAAGCGCATCCAGACCTGAAAGTGCTGCCATCCATCGGCGGCTGGACCATGTCCGATCCGTTCTACAAAATGAACGATACCGCGATCCGCGCGCGCTTTGTGGCCTCTGTTAAAGACTTCCTGAAAACCTGGAAATTCTTCGACGGCGTGGATATCGACTGGGAATTCCCGGGCGGCGGCGGCGTGAACGAAGCGCTGGGTAACCCTCAGCAGGATAAAGCCACCTACACCGCAGTGATGCACGATCTGCGCACCATGCTGAACGAACTGTCAGCGGAAACCGGTCGCACCTATGAGCTGACCACGGCAATTGGTTCCGGTAAAGATAAGATCGAAGACGTGGACTACAACACCGTCCAGCAGTACCTCGACCATATCTTCCTGATGAGCTACGACTTCTACGGCGCGTGGAGCAATACCGAGCTGGGTCACCAGGCGGCACTGCATGCACCAGCATGGCGTCCGGATACTAACTACACCACCTCTAACGGCGTTGACGCGCTGCTGGAGCAGGGCGTGCAGCCAGGTAAGATCGTTGTGGGTGCGGGCATGTACGGCCGCGGCTGGACTGGCGTACACGGCTATACCGGCGACAACCCGTTCACCGGTACCGCAACGGGCGCGGTGAAAGGCACCTGGGAACCGGGCGTGGTTGACTATCGTCAGATTGTGAACGAGTACAAAGGCAAGCCAGGCTGGGAATACGGTTATGACGCGGATGCGGAAGCACCGTACGTCTTTAACAAATCCACCGGCGACCTGATCTCTTATGAAGATGCTCGTTCAACGACCGCGAAAGGTAAGTACGTGCTGGCGAAAAACCTGGGGGGTCTGTTCTCCTGGTCTATCGATTCCGATAACGGCGATATCCTGAACGCGATGAACGAAAGCCTGCTGGGTAGCTCAACGCCAGAGCCTGTTGTGACCAACCATGCGCCAGTTGCGGCTGCAGCGGATCAGTCCGTGACCGGTCCGGCAAGCGTTACTCTGGATGGTTCAGCGTCTACCGATCCTGATGGCGATGCAATCACCTACAAATGGACCCAGATCTCTGGTCCATCCGTCACGCTGACCAACAGCAACAAAGCGAAAGCGACCTTCTCCGTTGGCGCGGTCACCAGCAATCAGACGCTGGCATTCCGTCTGACCGTAACCGATGCGAAAGGCCTGAGCAGCACCGCTGACGTGCAGGTTCTGAACAAAGCGCCTAAGGCTAACCAGGCACCAGTGGTTAACCAGATGCAGGCGGTGACCCTGGAAGCAGGCCAGTCTTATAACCTGAACGTGCAGGCTGCGGATCCAGACGGGGATGCACTGACCTACTCCTGGAGCATCCCATCTGATATGAATGCTACCGGTACGAATACTGCGAACGTGAACATCACCGCGCCTGAAGTGAGCTCAGAATCGACTTATACCCTGAGCGTTGTGGTGAGTGATGGTAAAACCAGCGTCCAGTCTAATGTACAGGTTACCGTAACGCCGAAAGCGGCCCCGGTTGTGCCTGATGAAGACACCACTCCGGCTGACGAAGGGACTACCCCATCTGACGAAGGGACTACGCCATCAGATGAAGGTACCACCCCGTCTGCAACAGGCAGCTGCGATAACCCGGTTGATGCCAACGCCAGCAAATACGCTGCATGGGACTCCAGCAAAGTCTACAACAACGGCGATATGGTAAGCGCTGATAACCTGGTCTGGAAAGCGAAGTACTGGACTCAGGGCAACAAGCCAGGCTTTGGTGCAGATGCATGGGAACTGGTCAGCCAGGTGAAAATGAACTGGCGTGCTGACACCGTCTACAACGGCGGCGACAAAACGACCTACCAGGGCTTCGAGTACCGCGCGAAATGGTGGACTCAGGGCGACAAACCAGGTAACAGCGATGTATGGGTGAAAGAAGGCGCGTCAGCTGACTGCAAATAATCTTCTGAACCTTAAATTGTGGGTGTGATATCCGCCCACAATCACAGACCATACCCCGCTTCGGGTGTGGTCTGTAACCAAAAATATTTAACAGGACGTGTTTGAGGAGAAATAAAACGTACCACCGCAGGTGAATAATGAAGCGATTACTGTTGCTGTTATTAATATTAAGCCAAAGCGCATTGGCGAATTGCTGGGATAAAGCGGCGCATTATTATCATGTTGACCCTTATTTACTTTATGCCATTGCGAATGTGGAATCAGGAATGAATCCCTACGCCGTCGGGACAAATCATGACGGGACGCATGACGTAGGATTAATGCAAATAAACAGCTCGCATTTTTCGGAGCTTGAACGACGCGGTATCAGCGAACGTAGACTTATGACTGAACCTTGTACCTCCATTATGGTGGGCGCATCGATTCTGTCAGGCATGATTAAAGTTTACGGCTATAACTGGGAAGCCGTTGGCGCCTATAACGCCGGGATTAAAAAAGAAAATTATCCAAAGCGTATGGTGTATGCCCATAAGGTCTGGGCGAAGTATCAGCAATTAAAATCTGTTGCACGCGAAAGAAATGACTGGTGAGTTTTTTCTTTTTTGAAGCGTACCGTTAAGTATGCTTCAGAAAATGAAAAACAGCTGTCTGGAGTTTATTTATTAATGGATTAATAAATAAGCTGGGATTTTATTTTAAACCATCGAATTAACAGGAATAACCGAAATGAATAAAAGGACATTACTGAGCGTGTTGATTGCGGGTGCGTGCATTGCACCTGTTATGGCTCAGGCCACCATGTTGAAGGCAGAAAGCAGCGAGCCTTACACCATGAAAGCCAGCGATCTGGCGAAAAAGGAAAAAGAGCTGACTGATTTCCCCCTGATGCAGTCCGTGAAGGATACCATCCGCACGCTGGACAACGCTTCAGTTGAGCAGATTGAGCCAGGCCGCGCCTCTAACCCGGTTAACGTTAAACGCGTTGAGGGGATCCTGAAAGAGAGCGACTGGGAATACCTGTTCCCGCTGCGTGCGAAGGACTACAGCTACAGCAACTTCCTGAAAGCGGTGGGTAAATTCCCGGCGCTGTGCGACACCTACAAAGACGGCCGCGACAGCGATGCCATCTGCCGTAAAGAGCTGGCAACCATGTTTGCCCACTTTGCGCAGGAAACCGGCGGTCACGAAAGCTGGCGCCCGGAAGCCGAATGGCGTCAGGCGCTGGTCTACGTGCGCGAAATGGGCTGGAGCGAAGGCCAGAAGGGCGGCTATAACGGCGAATGTAATACCGACGTCTGGCAGGGTCAGACCTGGCCGTGCGGTAAAGACAAAGACGGCGATTTCCTGAGCTACTTCGGCCGCGGCGCGAAGCAGCTGTCCTACAACTATAACTACGGTCCGTTCTCCGAAGCGATGTACGGCGACGTTAAAGTTCTGCTGGAAAAACCCGAGCTTGTGGCGGACACCTGGCTGAACCTGGCGAGTGCGATCTTCTTCTTCGCCTACCCACAGCCGCCAAAACCAAGCATGCTGCAGGTTATCGACGGCACCTGGCAGCCGAACGATCACGACAAGGCTAACGGCCTGGTCCCTGGCTTCGGCGTGACAACGCAGATCATCAACGGCGGCGTTGAGTGCGGTGGCCCGACTGAAATTGCGCAGTCTCAGAACCGTATCAAGTACTACAAAGAGTTCGCCAACTACCTGAAAGTGCCTGTACCGGCTGACGAAGTGCTGGGCTGTGCGAACATGAAGCAGTTCGACGAAGGCGGCGCGGGCGCACTGAAGATCTACTGGGAACAGGACTGGGGATGGAGCGCGGATACGCCTGACGGCAAAACCTACTCTTGCCAGCTGGTGGGCTACCAGACGCCATTCAGCGCGTTTAAAGACGGCGATTACACCAAGTGTGTACAGAAGTTCTATAACGTGAATATCGTGAATGACGACGGTTCAGCGACCACGCCGGATGAGTCTCCAGTTACGCCGACGCCAGATGAAACCCCGGTTACACCAGTGCCAGATGAAACTCCGGTTACGCCAGTACCAGATGAAACCCCGGCAGCGGTAAACCATGCGCCAGTGGCGCAGATTGCGGGTCCAATCGGTGCCGTTGAAGCGGGTGCGCAGGTTTCCCTGAGCGCTGAAGGTTCTACCGACGAAGACGGTAACAAACTGACCTACACCTGGCGTTCCCAGGATGGTCAGACTGTCACCGGCGATGACAAAGCGGTGGTGACCTTTACTGCGCCAGAAGCGGCGACAGCGCAGCAGTACGAAGTGAGCCTGACCGTCAGCGATGGTGAGCTGAGCAACAGCACCACCTACCTGCTGAACGTAAAAGCCAAAGCAGCCACCCCGTCTCAGGATGAGGGTACTTCCGGCGATTACGCAGCATGGAGCGCGAACAGCAAGTACAAGGCAGGCGATATCGTGAACAACCACGGTAAACTGTTCCAGTGCAAACCGTTCCCGTACAGCGGCTGGTGTAACAACGCCCCGGCATACTATGAACCAGGCGCAGGTCTGGCATGGTCTGAAGCCTGGACGGCTCTGTAAAAGCAAAACGGCAACCTTCGGGTTGCCGTTTTCGTGTTTTCTCCCTCTCCCCGTGGGAGAGGGCCGGGGGGAGGGCATCAGGCCGCACCAGACTGACTACCGATGCAATTTCCCATGATCCCGCAGCCACGCCGCCGTGCGCACAATCCCGTCATCCAGCGTCACAATCGGCTTATACCCCAGCTCATTCTCCGCGCGTGAAATATCCAGCGTGAAATCAAAATTAAGCTTTGATACCCCATAGTGCGTCAGTGCAGGCTCTTTGGCGGATTTACTGCCAAAACGCTCCATGCTGCGGGCGATCATATCCAGCATCGGATAAGGCACCGAACGGATACGGCAGTCGATCTGCAGCTCGTCGATCAGGCGCTGCACAATGCTGCGAAGCGTGCAGGGCTCGCCGTTAGTGATATTGTAGGCGCGACCGGAGATCAGCTTATCGCAGTCCGGCTGGCTCGCCAGCCACATGGCGTGAACGGCATTTTCGTAATAGGTCATATCCACTAGCGCATCGCCGCCACGCGGCAGCAGCACGCTGCCGTAGTGGTGCATCATCTGCGCCAGACGGGGAATAAACACTTTGTCGTGCGGCCCGAACAGGCTCTGCGGGCGCAGTACCGTAAAGCGGGTATGCGGGTTAGACTGCGCCAGCAGGTCAATCACCTCTTCGCTGGCCGCCTTGCTGCGGGCAAACTCACAGGCAAAACGGGCCGGGCGGAAATCTTCCTGTACATCACGATGGTGGTGATAGTCGAAATAGAGTGACGGAGACGAGATATGAATAAAGTTACGCACGCCCCAGGCGACGGCCCATTCGCCCAGACGGCGGGTTGCCCGCACGTTGGCGAGATCAAAGGCTTCCTGGGTACCCCACGGGGAGGTGAAACTGGAGCAGTGCCACAGCGTATCGATACCGGCGAGCATCACTTTTGCCTGAGAGGAGACCAGCTCCGTCAGGTCGGCATGGACGAACTCTGCGCCCATTTTTTGCAGCAGTTTCCCCATCGCTTCGTTGCGACCGGTAGCCCTGACGCTGATGCCCTTGTTGCGCAGAAATTCGACCGCATTTCGGCCTAAGCCGCTGGTCGCCCCGGTAACCAGTACCTTCATATCAATCCACTGTGTTGAAAAGAATTTCGTGCGCATTCTTTCGTGAATTACGGCGTGTTGCAATGGGAAAGGTGAAAGAATAAGAGTTTTATTTACTTATTTTCCGCCTTTTGTTCTGCCAGCTGTGCGATACGTTTTGCCATGCCCCGAAAGATAAACAGGTGCGCAGGGATCATGAACAACCAGTAGAAGAGCCCCGGCATTCCGTGCGGATGCCACCAGGCGCGGACGTCCAGTTCCCGCTGGTCGCCTTTGTCCTTCAGCGTAAAGCAGAGTCGGCCCAGCCCTGGCGCTTTCATGCCAAACAGCAGCGCCAGCTGTTTATCCGGCTCGACGATGATCACCTTCCAGCTGTCGACCGTATCGCCCACGTTCAGATACGGAGCGGCAGGGCGACCTTTTGCCAGCCTGTGCCCCACCAGTAGATCCATTGCCCCGCGCGTTTGCCAGAGAATATTGCCGAAGAAGTAGCGCTCTTTGCCGCCGATCTGGTTCACGGTCTCCCACAACGCCGCCAGGCTGGCCGAGGTTTTCACCGTACAGCCCGCCTGTTTTGGGTAATAACCGTACTCCGGCCGCCAGCGGGCAAAGGCCTGCGCGTCGTAGCCCCAGTCGCTGGAGTTCACCAGTTGCTCTTCCTCTTTCAGCGTATTGCGCACGGCATCGTCAAAGCGGATCAAATCCTGGGGAATGAGCGCCCGCAGCTCGCGATCGTCCGCCAGCAGATCGTGTTTCAGTCCCTGGATCAGCGCTTTTGCCGTGGTTGGCGGCACCGACGTAATGACGTTCAAAAACCATACCGAAATCCAGCGGGTTGGAAAGGGGATGGGTATCAGCCAGCGCCGGCGGCCGCTGACGCGCATAAAGTGCTCGAACTGCGCCTGATAGCTCAATACTTCAGGACCAGCGGCTTCCAGCACGCGGTGTTGCTCCGCCGGGTGATCCAGCAGGGCCACCAGATAATGCAGGAGATTCTCCAGCGCAATCGGCGTGGTGCGCGAACGGACCCAGCGCGGCGGCGTGAGTACCGGCAGGTTGTAGACCATATCGCGCATCACTTCGAAGGCGGCGGAGCCCGCGCCGACGATAATCCCGGCCCGCAGTTCGGTGACGGGAATGTTCGCGCCGCGCAGGGTATCCGCCGTCAGTTGGCGGGCGCGCAGGTGGTCGGACTGCTCGTTTTCGGGAGCCTGCAGCGAGCTTAAGAAAATCACCTGCTTAACCGGCGTTTGCAGCAGGGCATCGCGGACGTTCATCGCCACCTGACGCTCGTGGGCAATAAAGTCGCCGCCTTCGCCCATGCTGTGGACCAGATAGTAAAGCGTGTCGACCCCGTCCAGCAGCGCGGGAAGTTCCTTCGGCCAGTTGAGATCAACGCTGTGGCAGGTGACGCCGGGCAAGCTGAGCTTTTGCAGGCGCTCCGTGTTACGTGCCGCAGCCAGCACCTGGTGTCCCTGCTGGCTTAGCGCCGCGGTGAGATGCTGACCGATATACCCGCTGGCGCCGAGCACCAGAATGCGTTGCGGCACGTGATGCTCCTTATCGCTGTAAAAACGCCTGCCAGTGTTTCACTACGTCCGCCAGCTGTTCGCGGCTCACGTCAAGGTGCATGACCAGGCGCACGACAGATGAGGCGTTGATCAGCACGCCACGTGATTTCATAAATTCGCCCAGTGCGGCGGCGTGCTCATCTCCGACGCGCACGAACAGCATGTTGGTGTCGTGACGCATCACGTCGGCACCAATCTCGCGCAGCTGCGACGCCATCCACGCGGCGTTGTCGTGATCGTCTTTCAGACGCGTGACGTTATTCTTCAGGGCGTACAGACCCGCCGCCGCCAGAATGCCGGCCTGACGCATGCCGCCGCCGGTCATCTTACGCCAGCGGTTGGCGCGCTTGATGTAGTCTGCGTTACCAACCAGCAGAGAGCCCACCGGCGTGCCCAGACCTTTAGACAGGCAAATGGTGAACGAGTCGCAGTATTGCGTAATCTCTTTCAGCTCGCAGCCGTACGCGACCACGGCGTTAAAGATACGCGCGCCGTCCACGTGCAGCCCGAGCTTGCGCTCGCGGGTAAACTCCCAGGCCGCTTTCAGGTATTCGCGCGGCAGCACTTTGCCGTTGTGGGTGTTTTCGAGGCTGAGCAGCCTGGTGCGGGCGAAGTGAATATCGTCGGCTTTGATTTTCGCGGCGACCTTATCGAGCGGAAGAGTGCCGTCCGGCGCGGCGTCAATCGGCTGCGGCTGAATGCTGCCGAGCACCGCCGCACCGCCTGCTTCATACAGGTAGTTATGTGCACCCTGGCCGACAATGTACTCTTCACCGCGCTCGCAGTGGCTGAGCAGCGCGACCAGGTTAGCCTGCGTGCCGGTGGGCAGGAACAGGGCCGCTTCCTTGCCGCTCAGTTCAGCGGCGTAGCGCTGCAGCTCGTTGACCGTCGGGTCATCGCCGTAGACGTCGTCCCCGACCGGGGCGGCCATCATCTCTTCGAGCATGGCGCGACTCGGGCGGGTAACGGTATCACTACGTAAATCAATCATGTCATATCCTTATACGCTTCACCCTTCACGCCGCCTCGGCGTTGGCTTCGTCCTCAAACCCCAGTCACATAGTTATTTATGCTCCTGGGGATTTTCGGGCTTGCCGCCTTGATGCGACATGAATGGTTTTGCGTATGGCTTTAAAAGGATATTTTTACCTGAGCCAGTTGGTTTTTGCCAGTTCGATCACCTCGTCACCGCGCCCGCTGATGATGGCGCGCAGCATATACAGGCTAAAGCCTTTGGCCTGCTCAAGCTTGATCTGCGGCGGGATCGCCAGCTCTTCTTTGGCGACGACGACATCCACCAGCACCGGACCGTCGATGGAGAAGGCGCGCTGCAGGGCTTCATCCACCTCAGAGGCTTTCTCCACGCGAATACCGGTAATGCCGCAGGCCTCGGCGATGCGCGCGAAGTTGGTGTCGTGCAGCTCTGTACCGTCCGTCAGGTAACCACCGGCCTTCATCTCCATCGCCACAAAGCCCAGCACGCTGTTGTTGAAGACCACGATTTTCAGCGGCAGCTTCATCTGCACCACCGACAGGAAATCCCCCATCAGCATGCTGAATCCGCCGTCGCCACACATTGCCACCACCTGACGCTCTGGCGCTGTCGCTTTTGCGCCCAGCGCCTGCGGCATGGCGTTGGCCATCGAGCCGTGGTTGAACGAGCCGAGCAGACGGCGTTTGCCGTTCATCTTGAGATAGCGGGCCGCCCAGACGGTTGGCGTGCCCACGTCGCAGGTAAAGATGGCGTCGTCGTCAGCAAAATGGCTGATCTGCTGCGCCAGATACTGCGGGTGAATGGCTTTGTCGCTCGGTTTGGCGAGGTCGTCGAGCCCCTTACGGGCATCGCGATAGTCGCTCAGGGCTTTATCAAGGAACGTGCGGTCCGTTTTTTCTTCCAGCAGCGGCAGCAGGGCGGCCAGCGTGGATTTGATATCGCCCACCAGCGCCATATCGACCTTGCTGTGCGCGCCGATGCTGGCCGGGTTGATATCAATCTGAATGATTTTCGCATCCGCCGGGTAGAACGGGCGGTACGGGAACTGGGTACCGAGCAGGACCAGCGTGTCGGCGTTCATCATGGTGTGGAAACCGGACGAAAAACCGATCAGCCCTGTCATGCCCACGTCGTAAGGGTTGTCGTACTCGACGTGCTCTTTGCCACGCAGGGCGTGGACAATCGGCGCTTTCAGCTTCCCGGCAAATTCGAGCAGCTCTTTATGCGCGCCCGCGCAGCCGCTGCCGCACATCAGGGCGATGTTGCTGGAGTAACGCAGCAGCTGGGCCAGCTTTTTCAGCTCCTCTTCAGCAGGCGTTACCACGGGCTGCGGGGCGTGATACCAGTGGGTGCTGGCCCCTTCTGGCGCAGCCTTGAGCGCCACATCGCCCGGGATGACGACCACCGATACGCCGCGGTTCAGCACGGCTTTACGCATGGCAATCGCCAGCACCTGCGGGATCTGCTCCGGGGATGAAACCAGCTCGCAATAGTGGCTGCATTCACGGAACAGCTCCTGCGGATGCGTTTCCTGAAAATAGCCGCTGCCGCTTTCGGCAGAGGGGATATGCGCGGCAATCGCCAGCACCGGCACGTGGTTACGGTGGCAGTCGAACAGGCCGTTAATCAGATGCAGGTTGCCCGGCCCGCAGGATCCCGCGCAAACGGCCAGCTCGCCCGTGAGCTGTGCTTCAGCACCTGCGGCGAAGGCGGCAACCTCTTCATGGCGGGTGGGCATCCATTCGATGGTCTTCATCTTGTTGAGGCTGTCGCTGAGTCCGTTCAGGGAATCGCCGGTCACGCCCCAGATACGTTTCACGCCAGCCTGTTCGAGCGTTTTTGCTATATATGCAGCCACGGTTTGTTTCATGGTTGTCCGTCTCCTTTTTGTGATATCGCTTACAAGCTTAGAAGAAAGTCACTGTATTGCCTGCTCATTACCCCTTAATTAAAGGTGGTTTTCCTGTGCAATTATTCGGCATAATCTGGCTGTACATTGGGTGAAAACAGGAATCATTTCAAATGGTTAAATCATTGTTAATTGCTGTTAATGAAAAGCTGTCATGCGACGATCTTGGCAAACTCTTGTTACGACTTGCCGTTGGCGGGCTGATGCTGTTTCACGGGTTGCATAAGCTTTTTGGTGGCGTGGGGTTCATCAGCGGCATGCTGGTGGAAAAGGGGCTGCCGGGGTTTATCGCCTACGGCGTGTTGATTGGCGAAGTGGTGGCACCGATCCTGATTATTGTTGGGCTCTTCACGCGTCCGGCCGCGCTGGTGCTGGCATTTACGATGATCGTGGCGTGGCTGATGGTGGGCACGGGCAAAACCTTAGCGCTGGATGCGGTAGGCGCATGGGCTATTGAAAGTCTGGTGTACTTCTTTATCGGTTCGCTGGCGGTCGCGTTTTTAGGGGCGGGGCGGTACGCGGTGGGGAAAGCGCCCGCGTGGCGGTAGGGCAAAAAAAAAGCCCGGTGGCGCTAGCGCTTACCGGGCCTACGGGTCAGGTTTTGTAGGCCGGGTAAACGCAGTGCCACCCGGCAAATAATGGGGGCACTGCGCCAGATTATGCCAGCACCAGGTCCCCCTGCGGATGACATGAGCACGCCAGCACGTAACCCTCGGCAATTTCGGCGTCGGACAGCGTCATGGTGCTGGTGACGGTGTAGTCACCGGAGACCACTTTCGTCTTACAGCAACCGCAGACGCCTGCACGGCAGGCTGCCACCACCGGCACCTTGTTGCTTTCCAGCGCCTCCAGCAGCGTGGTGCCCACGCGGCCAAAGAAAGTTTGAGCCGGTTGCAGCTTGGTAAACTGGATCCCACTGGTTGCCGCTTCCGCCACCGGGGTGAAGAACTGCTCTTTGAAGAAGCGGGTCACGCCAAGCGCTTTCACCTCTTTCTCGACGATATCCATGTACGGCGCCGGGCCGCAGGTCATCACGGTGCGGTTCGCCATATCCGGCACGCTTTGCAGCAGCTCGCGGCTCAGGCGACCGGGCACAAAACCGTGGGTCGCGTTGTGCTCCGCCACCAGCGTCACCGGATAATCACGCCACTCCTCGGCAAAAATGACATCTTCCGGTGAACGCACGCTGAAGATCACCTGCACGTCAGCCTGCGGGCGATTTTTCGCCAGCCAGCGGCGCATCGACATGATTGGCGTTACGCCACAGCCCGCCGCCAGCAGCAGGAATTTATCGTCTGCTTTGTCGTCACAGGTGAAATCCCCCTGCGCGTCAGACAGCCAGATATAATCCCCGCGCTTCACGTCACGTGTCAGCCACTGGGAGCCTGCGCCGTCGTCAATGCGGCGGACGGTGAGCGTAATGTACTCGCTCACGCCTGGCGTTGAGGAGATTGTGTAGGCGCGCAGGGTGTCCGCCGAGTTGCGAACGCTAACCAGCGCATACTGGCCTGCACGGTAGGGATAGTAGTCATGGCACAGCAGCGACAGCGTCCACACATCCGGCGTCTCCTGATGGATGTGATGAACCTGCATCCGCCACGGACATTGTGAGGTTGGCATGGTCATGAGTTACTCCTTACGCGCTCAGCAGCTGCTTCATGTCATCTTCAACGTTGGTCACGGAACGCAGACCGAATTTCTCGTTCAGCACCGCCAGCAGGTCCGGCGTCAGGAAGCCTGGCGCGGTCGGGCCGGTCACGATGTTGGTTACGCCGAGAGAAAGCAGGGTCAGCAGGATGACAATCGCTTTCTGCTCGAACCATGAAAGCACCAGCGACAACGGCAGGTCGTTCACGCCGCAGCCCAGTTTCTCCGCCAGAGTGACCGCCAGAATGATGGCCGAGTAAGCATCGTTACACTGGCCCGCATCGATCAGGCGCGGCAGGCCTTCGATGTCGCCGAAGTCCAGCTTGTTGAAACGGTACTTGCCGCACGCCAGCGTCAGGATCAGGCAGTCTTCCGGCACGCGGGTGGCGAAATCGGTAAAGTAGTTACGCTCGCCGCGGGCGCCGTCGCAGCCGCCAACAAGGAAGATGTGGCGCAGCTTTTCACGGCTGACGAGATCGATCAGCGAATCAGCGGCGCCCAGCAGGGTTTCACGACCGAAGCCGACGGTGATCAGGTGCGGGATCTCGCTGTACGGGAAGCCCGCCATCTGCTGCGCCTGGGCGATAACGGGACCGAAATCGTCGCCTTCGAGGTGGCTCACGCCCGGCCAGCCGACGATGCTGCGCGTCCAGATGCGGTCGTCATACGCGCCCACGGTAGGGTCGATGATGCAGTTAGAGGTCATCACGATAGGGCCCGGGAAGCGGGCGAACTCCACCTGCTGGTTCTGCCAGCCGCTGCCGTAGTTACCGATCAGATGCTTAAACTTGCGCAGCTCCGGGTAGCCGTGCGCGGGCAGCATTTCACCGTGGGTGTAGACGTTAACGCCGGTGCCTTCGGTCTGTTTCAGCAGGTTGTAGAGATCTTTCAGGTCGTGACCGGAAATCAGGATGCACTTGCCTTCGGTCGCCTTGACGTTGACCTGGGTTGGCGTTGGGTGGCCGTAGGTGCTGGTTTCACCGGCATCCAGAATGCTCATTACCTTGAAGTTCATCTGGCCGATTTCCATCGAGCACGTCAGCAGCGCGTTCATATCGGCAGGCCAGGTGCCCAGCCACGCCATGATTTTGTGGTATTGGGCGTAGATGTCGTTATCGTACTGGCCGAGCACGTGCGCGTGTTCCATATAGGCCGCAGCGCCCTTCAGGCCGTACAGGCACAGCAGACGCAGGCCGAGAATGTTCTCGCCAATCGCCGCTTTGTCTTTATTCGGGGTGAATTCTGCCGCCTGACGCTGCAGGTCGCCCAGATCGTCGCTCACCAGCTGCAGTTCGGACATCGGGTTTTCCACGCGGGCGCTGGCATCGGCCTTCAGACACTGCGCTTTCAGCGCTTCACGCAGGGCAATCGCTTCGCGGGCATAACCGACAATGCGCGGAGAATCGAAGTTAACGTTGGTCAGCGTGGAGAAAAATGCGCGAGGGGCGAAGTTGTCGACATAGTGGTCGACAATGCCGTATTCACGGGCTTTAAAGGCCCAGGCGGAAAGGCCTTGCAGGGCTGCAATCAGCAGATCCTGCAGGTCAGATGTTTCTGCGGTTTTGCCGCACATACCCTGTGCGTAGGAGCAGCCATTGCCTGCCGGGGTACGGATGGTTTGTTCACATTGCACACAAAACATAATCACACCTGTTAAAGTTATATTTGATATACATGTTTAAGGTTATGCCTGTGCCAGAACGGTGAAAAGGGCTTTCTGCTACAAAATAGAGGGAGATTGATTTAGCGCAATTTTGGCGGCAGGTTCGCTACCGCCAAAGAAGTATCAGGCCGAGAAGAAGGCCATCAGAACGGGAACCAGCAGGCTTAAAATAAAGCCGTGCACGATGGCGGCAGGGACCAGCTCCAGCCCCCCTGAGCGTTGTAAAACCGGCAGGGTAAAGTCCATCGAGGTCGCGCCACACAGCCCCAACGCGGTAGAGCGGCTGCGGCGTACCAGACCCGGGATCAGCATGATGGCAATCAATTCGCGCGCAAGGTCATTGAAGAAAGCGGCGCTGCCAATGACCGGACCGAACGATTCGGTCAGAAGAATACCGGAGAGGGAGTACCAGCCAAAACCCGACGCCATCGCCAGGCCGGTTTTCAGCGGCAGGTCGAGAATAACGGCATTAATCACGCCTGCGACCATTGAACTGGCGACGACGACAATGGCGACTATCATTCCCCGGCGGTTGAGGACAATCTGTTTCAGCGTCATGCCATTATTTCGCAGCTGAATACCAATCAGGAACAGCAGGAAGATCAGGGTATATTCGCTGGCCTCCGTGGCGTGCTGTAAAAATGACCATCCGGTAAGGCCAAGAAGGAAACCGAGCACCACGACGCCGCAGAGTTTTAATGATTCCAGCGCCATCGCAATACGGGAAGGGAGTTTTTCCTGCTGATGGTTATTTTTCCAGGGAATAGTGCGTTCCAGCCAGAACAGTGCGGCAATATTGCACAGCAAAATAACCACCACGGTGACGACGGAATAATGGAGGATGGAGAGTAAATTTGCTGACAGGTTATCCAGGAAGGCCAGGCTTATCCCCATAAAGAAAAGAATGACGTAAACAATCCAGCTAAGAAAACGGTTGATGAGCCGTAATGCGGATTCTCTGTGCAGCGGAATAAGGTAGCCCACAATCAGGGGCAGCAGAATAATGAGGAGTCCTGAAAACATGAACAGCCGGTCCTTTTGAGTATCTGTTAAGCGCCAGAGACACTACCCAATAAAGGCTGTCAGGTAAAGGAGCAATAAAAAAGCCGGGTGGCGGCTACGCCTTACCCGGCTTGTATATTTGGGGTGGTGCGGCCTGATGCCCTCACCCCAGCCCTCTCCCCGTGGGAGAGGGGGGAAAACCATTAATCGCGTTTTTCCAGCAGGGTGCGGTACAGCACGCCACCCAGAATACCGCCGATAATTGGCATCACCCAGAACAGCCACAGCTGCTCAAGCGCCCAACCGCCCTGGAAGATAGCAACCGCGGTGCTGCGCGCTGGGTTAACGGAGGTGTTGGTCACCGGGATTGAGATCAGGTGAATCAGCGTCAGCGCCAGACCAATGGCGATTGGCGCGAAGCCTGCAGGTGCGTATTTGTCCGTTGCGCCGTGAATAACCAGCAGGAAGCCTGCGGTCAGTACGATTTCAATCACGATGGCAGACAGCATTGAGTAGCCGCCCGGTGAGTGTTCACCGAAACCGTTAGAGGCGAAACCGCTGGCTGCGGCGTCAAAGCCTGCTTTGCCGCTGGCAATCACGTACAGGACTGCGGCTGCAATAATACCGCCGATGACCTGGGCAATAATATAGCCTAATACGTCTTTCACCGGGAAACGACCGCCCGCCCATAAACCCAGCGTCACAGCAGGGTTAAAATGACCGCCGGAAATATGCCCTACCGCGAATGCCATGGTTAAGACCGTTAAGCCGAATGCCAGTGCGACACCGACAAAACCAATTCCTAATTCCGGAAATGCCGCTGCCAGCACTGCACTACCGCAGCCGCCAAACACCAGCCAGAATGTACCAAAACATTCTGCCGCTAATTTTCTGAACATAACCACCTCAATAATAAATTTCCGCACACTATCCTGCGCACGGGTTATATCGCCATAAAGGGATGACGACTCAAAGAGCCTTTATTTTAGAAAGCAACAACACCCCTTCGCCACTTAAATAAATTCGGTTAATTTGATTTAAGGCAATGTGATGTCAATCCTTGTTCAAACTGGAGGTAAATAGAGCATAGTCCAATTTTCAAACGGGAGTATCTTGTTCTGGAAGCACCTTTTCAAATGAAACTTGATGGGTAAATTCTGAATTTTTCGTGCTTCATCGGAATAACGGAGGTGTCTGGCAGTGTCCAGTCGGCGCCGCTGCCGCTATACTGCTGATAACTTGAAGGAAAAAGTGGTTATTACGCGGGGGATTTATGCTTCTCGAACGTGTGGAAATTGTCGGGTTTCGCGGTATTAACCGCCTGTCGCTCCAGCTGGAGCAGAATAACGTCCTGATCGGTGAAAACGCCTGGGGTAAATCCAGCCTGCTGGATGCGCTGACCCTGCTGCTTTCCCCTGAAGATGACTTGTACCACTTCGTTCATGATGACTTCTGGTTTCCGCCGGGTGATGTCGCGGGGCGCGAGAAGCATCTGCATATCATCCTGACGTTCCGGGAGTCCGAGCCGGGGCGGCATCGCGTGCGTCGTTTCCGCCCTATGTCGCCATGCTGGGTGCCATGCGATGATGACTATCACCGTATTTTCTACCGTCTTGAAGGTGAAATGGCGGAAAATGACGGGGTGTTAACCCTGCGTGAGTTTCTTGATGAAAAAGGCAACCCCATCCCGCTGGAGAATATTGACGACCTGGCGCGCCACCTGATTCGCCTGTCGCCGGTGCTGCGCCTGCGCGATGCACGCTTTATGCGCCGGATCCGCAACGGTTCCGTACCCAATATGCCGGAGGTGGAAGTCACCGCCCGCGAGCTGGATTTCCTGGCGCGTGAGCTGGTCTCTCGCCCGCAGAACCTCACCGACGGTCAAATCCGCCAGGGGCTTTCGGCCATGGTGCAACTGCTTGAGCACTATTTTTCCGAGCAGGGGACGTCACAGTCACGCCATCGCCTGATGCGCCGCCGTTCGCACGATGACCAACGCAGCTGGCGTTATCTTGATATCATTAACCGGATGATAGACCGGCCCGGTGGACGTACCCATCGGGTGATCCTGCTGGGGTTATTCTCGACGCTTTTGCAGGCGAAAGGCACCGTCCGGTTAGACCGGGACGCCCGCCCGCTGCTGCTGGTGGAAGACCCCGAGACGCGCCTGCATCCGATCATGCTCTCCGTTGCGTGGCACCTGTTGAACCTGCTGCCGCTGCAGCGCGTGACCACCACCAACTCCGGCGAGTTGCTCTCGCTAACCCCCGTGGAATACGTCTGCCGTCTGGTGCGTGAATCCTCACGCGTATCCGCATACCGGCTGGGGCCGGGTGGCCTGAATGCTGAAGACGGTCGCCGCATTGCATTTCATATTCGCTTTAATCGTGCGTCATCGCTGTTTGCCCGTTGTTGGCTGTTGGTTGAGGGTGAAACCGAGACCTGGGTTATCAACGAACTGGCACGTCAGTGCGGTCACCACTTCGATGCGGAAGGTATTAAGGTCATAGAGTTTGCCCAGTCGGGGTTAAAACCGCTGATCAAGTTTGCCCGCAGGATGGGGATTGAATGGCATGTTCTGGTCGATGGCGATGAAGCCGGTAAAAAGTATGCCGCAACCGTGCGCGGTTTGCTGAATAACGATCGCGAAGAAGAGCGTGACCATCTGACTATGCTGCCCGCGATGGACATGGAACACTTTATGTATCGACAGGGATTTGACGATGTTTTTCACCGCGTGGCGATGATCCCGGTGGATGTGCCGATGAACATGCGGCGGGTGATCGCTAAAGCGATTCATCGTTCGTCAAAGCCGGACCTGGCCATCGAAGTGGCGACGGAGGCGGGAAGGCGAGGCGTGGAGTCCGCGCCCACGCTGCTGCGTAAAATGTTCTCCCGTGTGCTTTGGCTGGCACGCGGGAGAGCGGATTAACGTTGGGTCGCCTGCGTCATTTGTTGGATCAGGCTATCCAGCAGTTCGTAGCGGCGGCGGTATTCAGCACGTTTCTTACTCGCGATCTCTTCCATCGGTTTGCGCGGCATGGTTAACGGCAGCGCGAAATGGCCGCTCTCCTGGCGTTCGCCACCCAGGGAGCGCCAGAAACTGTCGTAATCCGCCAGCAGTTTCCCCTCTTTTTTCTTGCGGTAACGCCAGCTACGGTAAATGTGAGTGGCGTTGCTCACGGCGAGGATCTGTTCAACCGGGAACGCGGTGCCCAGCGTCATCACCGCTTCAACCAGCAGACGTTTCGGGAACAGGCCGTGGCACGCTTTGGTTGCGCCCTGAATCAACTCATGCGGAACGTGCGCTTTTGCGCCCTGTAACCCGCCGATGAACACCGTGGATTTTCCCTCAAACGGGCACAGCGTAAAGGTCATTTCGGCCAGCACGGTGTTCTGATGGTTGCAGAAGGTCAGGGTCGCTTCACCCTCTTTATCCATAAAGGCATCGGCACACAGGCGAATCGTGAATTGCTGCTCGTCCTTTCCGGTTAGCGTCAGCAGCGTCATCCCCTGACTTGAAAGATAGCCCTTGAGCAGCGCGACGGGGAGGTGTTGGCTCATCGTCTGATAGTGCCCGTTTAGCGCCTCCAGCGCGTTCCGGCGGTTCATACTGACCGTCAGCCACGGACGATGCAGTCGGCACGGCAACCCTGGCTGGACCTGCAAGATTTGCATCAGACGCGGTTGCTTTGCCAGGCTTGCCAGCAGGCGAGCGGTGCTGAAAGGGGAAGCCAGGGAACGTAACATAAATTTGCGTCGATATGAGGGGTTCTGCCACGCCAGCCCGGGCGTGATGGCACCGGTTGCCAGACTTTTAAAAAGCGCCCAGCCGGACGCAGGCTGCGGCAGATTGGGATAAGGTGTATCGACTATGGAAGACATGTTAGATCCTGCTTCTGGGGGAAGAACGCTATTTCAGCAGGCGTTTTGTCAACGTCATGTAAACAAATGCGGCCATTTCCAGAAAACAGGGGTTTCGTTGAGGAGTGGTTTAGATAGAATCAACGGTGATGTTAGCCAGAATAATTATTTGGAATATTTATGAACCTTAAGGGAAAACGCAGAAAACTGTTTCTGCTGCTGGCGGTCGTGCTGGTGGTCGGTGGATTCTGGCTTTGGCAGGTCCTCAATGCGCCTGTACCACAGTATCAAACGCTGATCGTTCGCCCCGGCGAGCTGCAGCAAAACGTGCTGGCGACCGGCAAACTGGATGCCCTGCGTAAAGTCGATGTTGGCGCGCAGGTGAGCGGCCAGTTGAAAACGCTGTCCGTCGAGATTGGCGACAAGGTCAAAAAAGGCCAGCTGCTTGGCGTTATCGATCCTGAACAGGCCGAAAACCAGATCCGCGAAGTGGAAGCGACGCTGATGGAGCTGCGCGCGCAGCGTGCGCAGGCCCTGGCGGAGCGTAACCTTGCGCAGGTGACGCTAACGCGCCAGCAGGCGCTGGCGAAAACCCAGGCCATTTCGAAGCAGGATCTCGATACCGCCACCACGGAGCTGGCGGTAAAACAGGCGCAGATCGGCACCATCGACGCGCAGATTAAACGCAATCAGGCCTCGCTGGATACGGCGAAAACCAACCTCGATTACACCAAAATCGTCGCGCCGATGGCCGGAGAAGTGACGCAAATCACAACGCTGCAGGGACAGACGGTCATTGCCGCGCAGCAGGCGCCAAACATCCTGACGCTGGCGGACATGGGCACCATGCTGGTCAAAGCCCAGGTTTCCGAGGCGGATGTGATCCATCTTAAGCCGGGGCAGAACGCCTGGTTTACGGTGCTGGGCGACCCGCAGACCCGCTACGAAGGCGTGCTGAAAGACATTCTGCCGACGCCGGAAAAAGTGAACGACGCCATCTTCTACTATGCCCGCTTTGAGGTACCAAACCCGCAGGGCGTGCTGCGTCTGGACATGACCGCCCAGGTACATATCCAGCTGACCGGCGTGAAAAACGTGCTGACCGTTCCGCTCTCCGCGCTGGGTGAATCCGCCGGGGATAGCCGCTACAAGGTGAAGGTGCTGCGCAACGGCGAAACGCGCGAGCGCGAAGTGGTGATTGGCGCGCGCAACGACACCGACGTGGTGGTGGTGAAAGGGCTGGAAGAGGGTGAGGAGGTTGTCACCAGCGAAAGCCTGCCCGGAGCCGCTAAATGACCGCGCTGCTTGAGCTGAAGGATATCCGCCGCAGCTATCCGTCCGGCGACGGCCCGGTGGAGGTGCTGAAAGGGATCTCGCTGCGCGTGGAAGCGGGGGAGATGGTGGCGATTGTTGGCGCGTCCGGTTCGGGTAAATCGACGCTGATGAACATTCTCGGCTGTCTGGATAAACCCACCAGCGGTACGTACCGGGTGGACGGAACGGATGTCTCCACGCTCGACGGCGACGCGCTGGCGAAGCTGCGCCGGGAACACTTCGGCTTTATCTTCCAGCGTTACCACCTGCTTTCTCACCTGAGCGCGGCGCAGAACGTGGAGGTTCCCGCGGTTTATGCGGGCGTCGAGCGGAAGAAACGGCTTGAGCGTGCGAAGGCGCTGTTAACGCGTCTGGGGCTGGCGGAGCGCGTGGAGTATCAGCCGTCGCAGCTTTCCGGCGGTCAGCAGCAGCGCGTGAGTATCGCGCGCGCACTGATGAACGGCGGGCAGGTGATCCTCGCGGATGAACCGACGGGCGCGCTCGACAGCCACTCCGGCGAAGAGGTGATGGCAATCCTGCACCAGCTGCGCGATCAGGGGCATACGGTGATCATCGTCACCCACGACCCGCAGGTGGCGGCGCAGGCGGAACGCATTATTGAGATCCACGACGGCGAGCTGGTGAGCAACCCGCCGCCGCGCGAGTCTCGGGCGGCCGCACCGAAAGAGGCGCTGCCGGCCGCAACCGGCTGGGGGCAGTTCTCCAGCGGATTTCGTGAAGCGCTGACCATGGCCTGGCTGGCGATGGCGGCCAATAAAATGCGCACCCTGCTGACGATGCTCGGCATCATCATCGGTATTGCCTCGGTGGTGTCGATTGTGGTGGTGGGTGACGCGGCAAAACAGCTTGTGCTGGCGGATATCCGCGCTATCGGCACCAATACCATCGACGTTTATCCCGGCAAAGACTTCGGCGACGACGAGCCGCAGTATCAGCAGGCGCTGAAGTATGACGATCTGGCGGCTATTCAGAAGCAGCCGTGGGTCAATTCGGCTACGCCTGCGGTCTCGCAGAATCTGCGTCTGCGCTACGGCAACATCGACGTTGCGGCCAGCGCCAACGGCGTCAGCGGCGACTACTTCAACGTCTACGGCATGACCTTCAGCGAAGGGGCGACCTTCAACGCCGAACAGCTAGCGGGCAGGGCGCAGGTGGTGGTGTTAGACGCCAACTCCCGCAGGCAGCTGTTCCCGAATAAAACCAACGTGGTGGGGGAAGTGATCCTGGTGGGCAATATGCCTGCCACGGTGATCGGCGTGGCGGAAGAGAAGCAGTCGATGTTCGGCAGCAGCAAAATCCTGCGCGTCTGGCTACCGTACACCACGATTTCCGGTCGCATTATGGGCCAGTCCTGGCTCAACTCCATTACCGTTCGCGTGAAGGAGGGCTACGACAGCGCCATGGCCGAACAGCAGCTTGAGCGGCTGCTCACCCTGCGCCACGGGAAGAAAGATTTCTTCACCTGGAACATGGACGGTCTCTTGAAAACGGCGGAAAAGACCACACGTACTCTTCAGATGTTCCTGACGCTGGTGGCGGTGATTTCGCTGGTCGTCGGCGGTATCGGGGTGATGAATATCATGCTGGTGTCGGTCACGGAGCGCACGCGGGAGATTGGCATCCGCATGGCGGTCGGGGCCAGAGCCAGCGACGTGCTGCAGCAGTTTTTGATTGAAGCGGTGCTGGTGTGTCTGGTCGGCGGGGCGATGGGCATTGCGCTTTCGATGATGATCGCGTTTGCGCTCCAGCTCTTTTTACCAGGGTGGGAGATTGGCTTTTCCCCCGTGGCGATCCTCACGGCGTTCTTATGCTCGACCTTCACGGGTATTTTGTTTGGCTGGTTACCGGCACGCAACGCGGCGAGGCTGGATCCGGTGGACGCACTGGCGCGGGAATAACCCGAAAATAAAAATGCCAGCCGATCGGGCTGGCATTTTGCCTGCGGGGTGTACACAATGAATCAGGGAGCTATGCAACCGCTTCTGCTTCAACGGGGACGATCAGACTGGCGTGATTGCCTTTAGGCCCCTGGTGTACATCGAACCGAACGGACTGCCCGGCTTTGAGCGTCCTGTAACCATCCATCTGAATGGTGGAATAGTGAGCGAAGATATCCTCGCCGCCGCCTTCAGGGCAGATGCAACCAAACCCTTTGGCGTTGTTGAACCACTTAACAGTACCCATTTCCATGCTTCGACATCCTTCGTAAATCTTATAAATTAAGATGGAATGAACCGGTGGTGGAGTGGGGGCTGTTCAAAACCTCGCCATCTCACGCTTGTACAATTTAGATAAACGGAAGAAGCCGTCAAGCGTTTGGCGCCGGAGTTGGGACAATAATCAACCAAAATTTGAGGCAGTTAACGCTATTGCAACAGTTTGTGACAGACATCGCGGATGACAGTAATAGATGATTGTTATCTAACATCTGAGGTAGATTCAAAGTGGTTATGCATAATGGGTAAGACCAACGATTGGCTGGATTTTGACCAGCTGGCGGAAGATAAAGTGCGCGACGCGCTAAAACCGCCATCTATGTATAAAGTTATGTTAATGAACGATGATTACACGCCGATGGAATTTGTTATTGACGTGCTACAAAAGTTCTTTTCTTATGATGTAGAACGTGCAACGCAACTGATGCTTACCGTTCATTATCGAGGCAAAGCGATCTGCGGCATCTTTACTGCCGAAGTCGCGGAAACCAAAGTGGCGATGGTGAACGACTATGCGAGGGAGAACGAGCATCCGTTGCTGTGTACGCTGGAAAAGGCCTGATAACGCATAAAATTGGGGGAGGTGCCTATGCTCAATCAAGAACTGGAACTCAGTTTAAACATGGCTTTCGCCAGAGCGCGTGAGCACCGACATGAGTTTATGACCGTCGAGCATTTACTGCTCGCACTGCTTAGCAACCCATCTGCCCGCGAAGCGCTGGAAGCCTGCTCCGTGGATCTGGTGGCGCTACGTCAGGAACTCGAAGCCTTCATCGAACAAACCACGCCGGTGCTGCCAGCCAGTGAAGAAGAGCGCGACACGCAGCCGACGCTCAGCTTCCAGCGCGTGCTGCAGCGCGCGGTATTCCACGTCCAGTCTTCCGGACGTAGCGAAGTGACGGGCGCAAACGTCTTAGTCGCCATCTTCAGCGAGCAGGAGTCACAGGCTGCCTACCTGCTGCGCAAACACGAAGTCAGCCGCCTCGACGTGGTTAACTTTATTTCTCACGGAACGCGCAAAGACGAGCCTAACCAGGCATCGGATTCCAGCAATCAGGTCAATAACAATGAAGAGCAAGCAGGCGGGGAGGATCGTATGGAAAACTTCACCACCAATCTTAACCAGCTTGCTCGCGTTGGCGGTATCGACCCGCTGATTGGTCGCGATAAAGAGCTGGAGCGCGCGATCCAGGTGCTGTGCCGTCGCCGCAAGAACAACCCGCTGCTGGTGGGTGAGTCAGGCGTGGGTAAAACCGCGATTGCCGAAGGGCTTGCCTGGCGCATCGTGCAGGGCGACGTGCCGGAAGTGATTGCCGACTGCACCATCTACTCGCTGGATATCGGCTCGCTGCTGGCGGGCACGAAATACCGCGGTGATTTTGAAAAACGCTTCAAGGCGCTGTTAAAACAGCTGGAGCAGGACACCAACAGCATTCTGTTTATCGATGAGATCCACACCATCATCGGCGCAGGTGCAGCTTCCGGCGGCCAGGTGGATGCGGCGAACCTGATCAAACCGCTGCTCTCCAGCGGCAAGATCCGCGTGATGGGCTCCACGACGTACCAGGAGTTCAGCAACATCTTTGAGAAAGACCGCGCGCTGGCGCGTCGCTTCCAGAAAATCGACGTCACTGAACCGTCCGTCGAGGAAACGGTGCAGATCATCAACGGCCTGAAAACCAAGTACGAAGCGCACCACGACGTGCGTTATACCGCAAAAGCGGTACGTGCTGCGGTGGAACTGGCGGTGAAATACATCAATGATCGTCATCTGCCGGATAAGGCGATTGACGTGATTGATGAGGCAGGGGCGCGTGCGCGCCTGATGCCGGCCAGCAAGCGTAAGAAAACCGTTAACGTGGCGGATATTGAGTCCGTGGTGGCCCGCATCGCGCGTATCCCTGAGAAGAGCGTTTCTCAGAGCGACCGCGACACGCTGCGCACTCTCGGCAATCGCCTGAAAATGCTGGTCTTTGGTCAGGATAAAGCCATTGACCCCTTAACTGAAGCGATCAAGATGGCCCGTGCCGGACTGGGGCATGACCACAAGCCTGTCGGTTCCTTCCTGTTCGCTGGTCCGACCGGCGTGGGGAAAACCGAGGTGACGGTGCAGCTCTCGAAAGCGCTGGGCATTGAGCTGCTGCGCTTTGATATGTCCGAGTATATGGAGCGTCACACCGTCAGCCGTTTGATTGGTGCGCCTCCGGGATATGTGGGCTTTGACCAGGGCGGCCTGCTCACCGACGCGGTGATCAAACATCCACACGCGGTACTGCTGCTCGATGAAATCGAGAAAGCGCACCCGGACGTGTTCAACATCCTGCTGCAGGTGATGGACAACGGGACGCTGACCGACAACAACGGGCGCAAGGCGGACTTCCGCAACGTGGTGCTGGTGATGACCACCAACGCCGGGGTACGTGAAACCGAGCGTAAATCCATCGGCCTGATCCACCAGGATAACAGCACCGATGCGATGGAGGAGATCAAGAAGATCTTCACGCCGGAGTTCCGTAACCGTCTGGACAACATTATCTGGTTCGATCACCTGTCTACCGACGTGATCCATCAGGTAGTGGCCAAGTTCCTCGTCGAGCTGCAGGTTCAGCTTGATCAGAAAGGCGTGTCGCTGGAAGTGAGCCAGGAGGCCCGCAACTGGCTGGCCGAGAAAGGCTACGACCGTGCGATGGGTGCCCGTCCGATGGCGCGCGTGATTCAGGACAATCTGAAGAAACCGCTGGCGAACGAGCTGCTGTTTGGCTCGCTGGTTGACGGCGGGCAGGTGACCGTGGCGCTGGACCAGGCGAAGAACGAACTGACGTACGATTTCCAGAGCGCGGCGAAGCACAAGCCGGAAGCGGCTCACTGAGTTGAACGTTAATGTTAAAAACCGGGCATTTGCCCGGTTTTTTTATGCCTGCCAAGGTAAAAGCAAAACGGCAACAGTGTTGTCGTTTTTTTGTGTTTTCTCCCTCTCCCTGTGGGAGAGGGT
>NZ_GL890775.1:685560-748591 GCF_000211415.1 Enterobacter mori LMG 25706
CTTTCCACTTTCTTTCGAAGTCAGTTGCTGGATAAAAACACAGTAATAAAATGGCGGCGCACCTGCAAAATCAGGTGCCGGGATTGGCGTCCTGATTACACACGAGAAATGATGTTGATACGTCAACTATCATCAGGTTCGTTCACACTTTTGAAAGCTAGCGATATAATCCGCAGACTCAATTATGGTGGGCTGAACCGGGGCTTCTAATGAAGCGCCGATTTTCCCGTGTGGGTCGGTACGCCAAACCGGTTCAGTCTGCCACCTGAGTTGGCGTTCGGGTGGAGATCTCATCATTTCACACGGAGTCATAACCAAATGGAACATAACAATTTTTCACAACTCTACACCGAACTCTCCCTCAACCCCGATCTCCCCACCCTTGCCGAGCGCTGCAAACTGCTCACCGAAATCCTCCTCGACTGCAAATCACTCCCGCAAACCCAGCCCGTTTGCCGTTGCCTCGGAGCCTGGCTGGAAGAGGTGAAATCCGGCCTCACAGAGTCAATGCGTGATTTTCAGGTGGTGGAATTTGAGGACGAAGCGGAACAACCGCGACAAAAAGAGTGGTTGCTGGAAGATACAGAAACAAAATGCAACTACTGTCGGGCATTAAACCATGTGCTGCTGGTGTCGCATTTTGACCACGATATGTTGCCGCATCTCACGGGATTACTTCACGACATGGCTCATTCTATGGCAGGGGATTTAATCGCTCCTGCACAACCGTGGATGACAATACATCTTCCGACGCAGTAACACTAAAGTCATAAATAAAAAAGGCCGGGATTATCCCGACCTTTTAAATATTCATCTGCCATTACAGGCGAAAACAATTAGCGACTACGGAAGACAATGCGGCCTTTGCTCAGGTCGTACGGGGTCAGTTCAACAGTCACTTTGTCGCCCGTTAAAATGCGGATGTAGTTTTTGCGCATTTTACCGGAGATGTGCGCAGTTACCACGTGACCGTTTTCCAGCTCTACGCGAAACATGGTATTAGGCAACGTATCAAGTACGGTACCCTGCATTTCAATATTGTCTTCTTTGGCCATCTAATCCTCTGGGGTATCACTACCAAGTTTTGAACCGGCAAGATAATGCCGAAATTCATCAATTAAGTAAAGAATTGCGCGTTTAAAACGCAGCAAAACAGTTTCAGCGCATTGCCCAAGCGTCACGGTACAACCGAACGGAAAGCGCATTCGTAAAGGGGAAACAACAGGATAAACGTCAGGACGTTATCTGAAGCGAGGGTCCCAAACGGCGGCGGGGCAACAGGCAGAAGCTACTCTGCGGCATAATTATAACACCCTCATAAAAAATATGCGGAAAACATTTAGGCATTGGGCAGAAAGAGTGTACGCGGTACCCAGAAGTCACGCGGGAGCTTCTCCTGACGACAATTATCGAGATGTTCAATGTAGTGGCGGCGGGAGATTTCGACGGCGCCGAGCGAGGCGGTATGCTCGTTAAGCACCTGGCAATCCATCAGTCGTCCGCCACGTTGGGCAAATTCCTCGCAGAACACCAGCAGTGCCGTTTTTGAGGCATTAACTGCACGCGAGAACATCGACTCCCCACAAAACAGCGTTCCCTGAGCCACGCCGTACATGCCGCCCATCAGCTCACCCCCATCCCATACTTCAATAGAATGCGCGTAACCCAGCTCATGCAACTGGTGATAGGCGGTGATGATATCACGAGTGATCCATGTACCTTCGTGCCGATCTTCAGCACAGCCTTCAATGACCTGACCAAAAGCGTGATTCAGGGTTACGCGATACGGCGACTTCGCGTGAAAGCGCTTCATGCTGCGGCTAATGTGAAACTGCGCTGGCCACAATACGGCTCGTGGATCGGGTGACCACCATAAAATCGGGTCGCCTGGAGAAAACCACGGAAAAATCCCGCGCTGATAAGCCATCAACAGACGAGCAGGGCTGAGATCGCCGCCCAGTGCCAGCAACCCGTTAGGTTCACGTAGCGCCCCCTCCGGTGAAGGGAACGCAATATTATGACGAGACAGCTGGACCAGGCGCATGACAGCAGAACTCCAATACGCGAGTGAGGATCGGTACAAATATAGTCTACAGACGTTGTTTAAACTGGTAGTAGCGACCCTGTTTTGCCAACAGTTCTGCGTGACTACCTTGCTCAATAATGTGTCCGTTGTCCATCACAATTATCCGATCGAAACTCGCCAGTCCGCGCAGGCGATGCGTCACCATCAGCACCGTTTTACCGGCCATAACATTCGCCAGTAAATCAAGAATTTGGCTTTCGGTGGTGGCGTCCAGCCCTTCGGTGGGCTCGTCGAGCAGCATCAGCGGCGCATCGTGCAGCAGCGCACGGGCAATCGCCAGACGACGCAGTTCGCCACCGGAGAGGAGACGACCCCCTTCACCCAGCCAGCTATTTAGACCTTCGTCCTCAAGCAGCTTATGCAGCCCGACCTGTTCTAGCGTGGTACGAAGTGCATCGTCAGATGCGTCCGGCGCTGCCAGCAGCAGGTTGTCGCGCAGCGTGGCGCTAAACAGATGCACGCGCTGTGGCACAACGCTGACGGTCTTGCGTAAGATCTGCTCGCTGAAATCAACCAGCGGCACTGCGTTAAAGAGAATCTGACCGTGCTGCGGATCCCAGGCGCGCGTCAACAGCTGCAGAAGCGTTGACTTACCGCATCCGGTCCGCCCAAGGATTGCAATGCGCTGGCCCGGGTTAACGGAGAGATTGATATCTTCAAGTGCATTCTGCGTCTGTGTGTTATAGGCGAAGGTGACGTTATTCAGCGTCAGCGCAACCTGCGCAGGAGCCGCACTTTGTTCAGCCGTGAATTTCACCTCTGGCTCCTGCTCGGCAATTTCCGTGATGCGCAGGGCAGAGGCGATAACCTGTCCAAGATGCTGGAAGGCCCCCGTCACGGGTGCCAGCGCTTCGAAGGCTGCCAGTGCACAGAAAACAAAGAGTGCAATCAGCGGGCCTGGCTGCAGATTTCCACCCACGCCGCCGGAGGCCATCCACAGCATCGCGATAACAGCCACGCCGCCGATGAGCATCATCAACGCCTGGGAGAAGGCCGTGAGTTCAGACTGTCGACGCTGGGCTTCATGCCAGTTCAACTCCGTACTTTCCATACGCGCGCGGTAACGCTTGCTGGCACCGAAAATGGTCAGTTCTGCCTGTCCCTGCAGCCAGGAGGTCAACTGCTGACGATATTCTCCCCGCAGGCGCGTCAGACTTTCGCCGGTGGATTTACCGGCGCGATAGAACAGCGGCGGCAGGATAATCAACGTCAGCAGCATAATGCCGCCGAGCGTCAGCGCGATAGGGACGTCCAGAACACACAGACCCAGCGTGACGACAACAATCACCACAAACGCGCCGACTATCGGTGAAATCACGCGCAGATAGAGGTGATCCAGCGTATCGACATCCGCAACCACGCGGTTGAGCAATTCGCCCTGACGAAAACGCGCCAGCCCGGCAGGGGAGAGCGGGAGCAGCTTGCTGAACGTGTAGATGCGCAGGTGCTGGAGCACGCGGAATGTGGCGTCATGGCTGACCAGACGCTCGAAGTAACGCCCGGCGGTACGGGTAATGGCGGTGCCACGTACGCCTGCTGCCGGGAGCATGTAGTTAAAGCTGTAGAGCCCGGCGAAACCTGCAACGGCAGAGGCAGACAGGAACCAGCCAGAAAGGGTGAGCAGGCCGATGCTGGCGAGCAGGGTAATAATCGCCAGCACGATCCCCAACGTCAGCATCCATTTGTGGCGCTTATACAGGGCAAGATAAGGGAGCAGGGCACGCATCAGATGTCCTCCTGACGATTCGCGAGAAGGGCTGCAAAAGGCCCCTGCGCGGCAACGAGTGAAGCATAATCGCCTTGCTCAACGAGTTGACCGTTTTCCATCACCCAAATCTGGTCCCAGTCGGCGATGCCTTCAAGCTGGTGGGTGACCATCAGCGTGGTTTGCTGCTGTGATGCGGCATTAAGCGCTTCCATCACGCGTTGTTCGCTGTGCGCGTCCAGGCTGGCGGCAGGCTCATCCAGCAACATCAGTTGGCAAGGATTCAACAACGCGCGGGCAACAGCCACACGCTGCGCTTGCCCTACGGACAGCCCGGCAGACTGGTCGCCAACGACCGTATCCACGCCCTGCGGGAGCAGCGGCAGAAACTCGCTAACCCAGGCGCGATCGAGGACCGATTGCAACTCGTCTTCCCGCGCGTCCGGGCGAGCCAGAAGCACGTTTTCGCGTAGCGTGGAAGCCGGAAGCTGCGGGTTTTGTCCTACCCAGCTCAGCTGTTTGCGCCAGGCATCAGGCTCCAAATCGCACAACTCAGTTTTATTAATGCACAGCGAACCGGTGTAAGCCATAAAGCCGGAGAGTGCATTTAACAGCGAGCTTTTCCCTGAGCCACTGGTTCCGACCAGCACCACGCGCTGCCCGGCAGGCAGGGTAAAGTTGAGCGGACCTGCCAGCACTTTGCCTTCAGGTGACAGAACAGAAAAATCCTTCGCCTCAATCGTCACGGGCTCTTTGGCGTTCAGAACGATGTCTCCACGCTCGGGATGCGCCAGCGGTGTTTCAAGGAAGGTTTTCAGGCTATCGGCCGCGCCAACCGCCTGTGCTTTGGCATGGTAAAAGGTGCCAAGATCTCGCAGCGGCTGGAAAAACTCCGGAGCCAGGATCAATGCCAGGAAACCTGCTGAAAGCGTTACGGCTGTGCCGTAGTGACCGAAATCCAGCGCGCCGAGGTAAGAAAACCCGAAGTAGACCGCCACAAGGGCAATCGACAGCGAAGTGAAGAATTCAAGCACGCCAGAGGAGAGAAATGCGAGACGCAGCACCTCCATGGTGCGCTGACGGAAATCCTGAGACGCCAGGCGAATATTTTCCGTTTCCGCTTCACCCCGGCCAAAAATACGCAGGGTTTCCATTCCGCGCAGCCGGTCAAGGAAATGCCCGCTCAGGCGGCCCAGCGCGAGGAAGTTACGACGGTTAGCATCCGCCGCTCCCATCCCGACCATCGCCATAAACAGCGGGATAAGCGGGGCGGTACCCAGCAGGATCAGCGCCGCTACCCAGTTGGTCGGGAAAATCGCAATCAGTATCAGCAGCGGTACGCAAACGGCCAGCGCCATCTGCGGCAGGTAGCGGGCGTAGTAGTCGTGCATATCGTCGATCTGTTCAAGGATCAGCGTCGCCCAGCTCCCCGCAGGTTTACCCTGGATCCAGGCAGGCCCGGCCTCCTGAAGACGATCCAGGACCTTACGGCGGATCTCGTAGCGGATATGCTGTCCGGCATGAAAACCAACGCGTTCACGCAGCCAGACTACCCACGCACGAAGGATAAAAACCAGAATCAGGACAATAAAGGGCAACAGGAGCGCTTCACGCGGAATGTTCTCCATGATCATATGATTAAGAATGCGGGCCAGCAGCCATGCCTGGGCAACAATCAACAAACCACTGATGAGTCCCAGAAGACGGGAAATCATGAGCCAGCGGCGGGAAAGAACGCTTTGCTGTTTAAGCCAGCGTGTTAACTCTTGTTGACGGGTTTTTTCCATTGCGTACTTTGCAGGTGACGTTATAAGAAATTAGACCACTGCATGTTACACGTGGGGAAAAATAAAGGCGACCTGTGGCCGCCTTTATTTACGTTTGTTACTGACTTGTAAAGATTATTTACCTTGTTCAGCCAGTCCGTCGAGGTAGCGTTCAGCGTCCAGCGCGGCCATACAGCCGGTGCCCGCAGAGGTAATCGCCTGACGATAAATATGGTCCATCACGTCGCCAGCCGCGAACACGCCCGGGATGCTGGTCTGGGTCGCGTTACCGTGAATGCCGGACTGCACTTTGATGTAGCCGTTTTCCAGCTCCAGCTGACCGTCGAAGATCGCGGTGTTCGGGCTGTGACCGATCGCCACAAACAGGCCCGCCACTTCCAGCGACTCGATGTTATCAGTGTTCTGGGTATCGCGCAGACGCAGACCGGCAACGCCCATCTGGTCGCCCGTGACCTCTTCCAGGGTACGGTGGGTGTGAAGCACGATGTTGCCGCTTGCCACTTTATCCATCAGGCGTTTGATCAGGATCTTCTCAGCGCGGAAGGTGTCGCGACGGTGGATCAGGTGCACTTCAGAGGCGATGTTTGCCAGGTAGAGCGCTTCTTCCACTGCGGTGTTACCGCCGCCGATCACGGCGACTTTCTGATTGCGATAGAAGAAACCGTCGCAGGTAGCGCAGGCAGATACGCCGCGGCCCTTGAACGCTTCTTCAGATGGCAGACCAAGGTAACGGGCAGAGGCGCCGGTGGCGATGATCAGCGCGTCACAGGTGTATTCGCCGCTGTCGCCGGTCAGGCGGAAAGGACGGTTCTGCAGATCGACCTTATTGATGTGGTCGAACAGAATTTCAGTTTCGAATTTGGCGGCATGCTCGTGCATACGTTCCATCAGCAGCGGCCCGGTCAGGTCGTTCGGGTCCCCTGGCCAGTTTTCCACTTCGGTGGTGGTGGTCAGCTGACCGCCTTTTTCCATACCGGTGATGAGCACCGGGTGCAGGTTAGCGCGTGCAGCATAGACCGCTGCGGTATATCCCGCAGGTCCAGAACCAAGGATTAGCAGCTTACTGTGTTTGGCCGTGCCCATGAGATCCCCATTGTTGTTGGCAGACATTTGGCTGGATTGTAGGGAATTTGTTGCCGTAAAAAAAGAGCGCAGCAATTTTGATATCAATCTGTGTAATAGCCACGGACGATGAATGAGGCGCTATAACATCACTATTTCGCCTGAAATCCGGTCGTTTATAAGGCAATAAAATGACGATTAATACCCTGCCGTAATGAATATCCGGCATGTTGTACTAAAAATCGATGTTTTGCTTTGACAATCACCTGCGCTTTTGCGAAAACATTCAAGGAAGAAAAAAAACCGCGTTAACCGTGTGCCGCATAGGCATGCACGTAAATGCCATTTTTACCGTGTCAGTGAAATCTACGCATGGCGTGGACAGACGCCATACGTGATGTCGGTGACTGCCTTCGGGCAACGGTCTTCTTACCAACAGAACCCGAATCCGCATCGCGTCTATAGCCTAATAATTCGAGTTGCATGAAGGCGGCGACGCAGCGAATCCCCGGGAGCGTACATCAGTACGTGACTGGGGTGAGCGAGGACAAACTGGCCTGGCCAGTTTGAACAGCGCTTGCGCTGGCCCCGAAGGGGCGAGGCCACAGGCCGAGTCAAGCCAACGCACAGGCAACTTGAAGTATGACGGATATAATACATAACCAGGCGATGTGATGACTAACGGGTACAGGCTCTGAACAGTGATGTGCACAGGGTCCAGGCAGGAGTAGGGAAGGAATACAGAGAGACAATAATAATGGTAGATAGCAAGAAGCGCCCTGGCAAAGATCTCGACCGTATCGATCGTAACATTCTTAATGAATTGCAAAAGGATGGGCGTATTTCCAACGTCGAGCTTTCAAAACGTGTGGGACTTTCCCCGACGCCGTGCCTTGAGCGTGTGCGCCGACTGGAAAGACAGGGTTTTATTCAGGGCTATACGGCTCTGCTTAACCCGCATTATCTGGATGCCTCACTTCTGGTATTTGTTGAGATTACTCTGAATCGTGGTGCGCCGGATGTGTTTGAACAATTCAACTCCGCTGTACAAAAACTTGAAGAAATTCAAGAGTGTCATCTGGTTTCCGGTGATTTCGACTACCTGTTGAAAACCCGCGTGCCTGATATGTCCGCCTACCGTAAGCTGCTGGGTGAAACCTTGCTGCGTCTGCCGGGCGTGAACGACACCCGTACGTATGTGGTGATGGAAGAGGTTAAACAGAGCAATCGTCTGGTAATTAAGACGCGCTAACACGGAACAGGTGCAAAATCAGCGTAGTTTGATTACACTCCTGTTAATCCATACAGCAACAGTGCCGGGGAGTCCCCGGCGCTGTTGTCCGTTTTAGCAAACAGGCAGGATATGCCTGATACCTGGAGAGCCTTTCTTGAGCCAGGAATACACTGAAGACAAAGAAGTCACACTATCGAAGCTAAGCAGCGGACGTCGTCTCCTCGAGGCTTTGCTGTTGGTTATTGCCCTTTTCGCCGTCTGGCTGATGGCAGCCTTACTCAGTTTCAACCCCTCCGATCCCAGCTGGTCGCAAACCGCATGGCATGAGCCTATTCATAATTTAGGCGGTGTACCGGGTGCCTGGCTTGCGGACACGCTCTTTTTCATTTTCGGTGTGATGGCCTATACCATTCCCGTCATTATCATTGGCGGATGCTGGTTTGCCTGGCGTCATCGTCAGAATGACGACTACATCGATTACTTCGCGGTATCGCTGCGCCTGATTGGCGCGCTGGCATTGATCCTCACATCGTGCGGGCTGGCGGCTATAAACGCCGACGATATCTGGTACTTCGCCTCCGGTGGCGTCATCGGCAGCCTGCTGAGTTCCGCCCTGCAGCCGATGCTTCACAGCAGCGGAGGTACCCTGACGCTGCTTTGCATCTGGGCCGCAGGGTTGACCCTGTTTACTGGCTGGTCGTGGGTGAGCATCGCCGAGAAGATCGGCAGCTTTATTCTCACTATCCTCACTTTCGCCAGTAACCGTACCCGTCGTGACGATACATGGGTCGATGAAGACGAATATGAAGATGAGTACGAAGAGGAAGACGAGGCGCCGGTACAGCGTCGTGAATCTCGTCGGGCCCGTATTCTTCGTGGCGCGCTCGCGCGTCGTCAGCGCGTCGCTGAAAAATTTGCCAATCCGCTTGGGCGTAAAACAGATGCGGCGCTCTTCTCCGGCAAACGCATGGATGAAGACGAGCAGGTTGAGTACCGTGCGGCGGGCGCCGCCGTCGATCCTGATGATGTTCTGTTCTCCGGCAATCGTGCGATGCCGGGCGATTTTGATGAGTACGATCCGCTGCTGAATGGTCATTCAGTGACAGAGCCGGTCGCAGCCGCTGCTGCCGCTACCACGGCAGCGCAGGCTTTCGTTGCGCCAGCGGAAGCCGTAATGCCCTCCGCGCCTGTTCCGGCACCGGAGTCGGTTATCCAGCAACCTCAGGTTGACTGGCAGACTGCACCGGGTGTTCACACCCCGGAACCTGTTATTGCGCCTGAACCAGAAAGCTATGTTCCTGTGCAGCAGGAGCAATGGCAGCAGCCTTATCAGCCGGAGCCTGTGTATGAACCACAGGGGTACCCGGAATATGAGCAACCGGTCGCACAGCCGTATGTACCGGAACCGGTTGAACCTGCGCAGCCATACGCACAACCTGAGCCTGACGTGGCGGAAGAGGCGAAACCATCTCGTCCACCACTGTACTACTTTGAAGAAGTGGAAGAGCGCCGCGCCCGTGAGCGCGAGCAGCTGGCAGCCTGGTATCAACCTGTGCCGGAGCCGGTGCAAGAGCCTGTCACAAAAGCGCCTTCCGTTTCCGTACCGCCAGTAGATCCAACGCCTGTGGCAGAGAGCGTGAAGCAAGCCTCTGTCGCTGCCGCCGCTGCGGCACCAGTCTTTAGCCTGGCGACCGGCGGCGCGCCTCGTCCTCAGGTGAAAGAGGGCATTGGCCCGCAATTGCCTCGTCCTAATCGCGTACGTGTGCCCACGCGCCGCGAGCTGGCTTCCTACGGTATCAAGCTGCCTTCCCAGCGTATGGCTGAGGAAAAAGCGCGTGAATCGGACTATGAAGACGACGCCGATGAACTTCATCAGGATGAGCTGGCGCGTCAGTTCGCCGCGCAGCAAAATCAGCGTTACGGTGAAGAATATCAGCACGACGAGCAAATCCAGGAAGATGAAGACGATGCGGCAGAAGCGGAATTAGCCCGCCAGTTCGCCGCTACGCAGCAGCAGCGTTATTCTGGTGAACAGCCTTCGGGCGCGAACCCGTTCTCGCTGACGGATTTTGAATTCTCACCGATGAAAGATCTGGTGGATGATGGCCCAAGCGAACCGTTGTTTACGCCGAGCGTAATGCCGGACGCTGAACCCGTGCGCCAGCAGCCTGCACCTCAGGCTTACACGCAGCAGCCACAGCAGCCTGCGCCACAGCCGCCGCAGTTCCAGCAGCCTGCGCCTCAGCCGCAGGAAAGCCTTATTCACCCGCTGCTGATGCGTAACGGCGATAGCCGTCCGCTGCAGCGCCCAAGCACGCCGCTGCCGTCGCTGGATCTGTTAACGCCGCCACCGTCAGAAGTGGAGCCGGTTGATACCTTTGCGCTCGAACAAATGGCGCGTCTGGTCGAAGCCCGTCTGGCTGATTTCCGCATCAAGGCGGATGTGGTGAACTACTCACCGGGTCCGGTGATCACGCGATTCGAACTGAATCTGGCGCCAGGCGTAAAAGCAGCGCGTATTTCTAACCTGTCACGAGACCTGGCGCGTTCCCTGTCGACCGTTGCGGTACGTGTGGTGGAAGTGATCCCAGGCAAGCCGTACGTTGGCCTTGAGCTGCCGAACAAGAAACGTCAGACCGTTTACCTTCGAGAAGTGCTGGATAACACCAAGTTCCGCGATAACCCGTCCCCGCTGACCGTGGTGCTGGGTAAAGATATCGCAGGCGATCCGGTGGTGGCAGATCTCGCGAAAATGCCTCACCTGCTGGTTGCCGGTACCACCGGTTCCGGTAAGTCAGTTGGCGTTAACGCCATGATCCTCAGCATGCTATACAAAGCGCAGCCGGAAGATGTGCGTTTCATCATGATCGACCCGAAAATGCTCGAACTGTCGGTCTACGAAGGTATTCCGCATCTGCTCACGGAAGTGGTGACGGACATGAAAGACGCCGCCAACGCCCTGCGCTGGAGCGTCAATGAGATGGAACGCCGCTACAAGCTGATGTCTGCGCTGGGCGTGCGTAACCTGGCCGGTTATAACGAGAAAATCGCCCAGGCTATGCGCATGGGACGTCCTATTCCGGATCCTTACTGGAAGCCGGGTGACAGCATGGATGCCCAGCATCCGGTGCTGGAAAGACTGCCTTATATCGTCGTGCTGGTTGATGAGTTCGCTGACCTGATGATGACCGTCGGTAAGAAAGTGGAAGAGCTGATTGCTCGTCTGGCGCAGAAAGCGCGTGCGGCGGGTATTCACCTTGTGCTGGCGACGCAGCGTCCTTCCGTGGACGTTATTACTGGGCTTATCAAAGCGAACATTCCGACGCGTATTGCGTTTACCGTATCAAGTAAAATTGACTCCCGTACCATTCTTGACCAGGGCGGCGCTGAGTCGCTGCTGGGCATGGGGGATATGCTTTACTCAGGTCCGAACTCCACCTCGCCGGTGCGTGTCCACGGTGCATTTGTCCGCGATGAGGAAGTTCACGCTGTCGTGCAGGACTGGAAAGCGCGCGGTCGTCCACAATACGTGGACGGGATCACCTCTGACAGCGAGAGCGAAGGCGGCGGCGGTGGCTTTGACGGCGGTGAAGAGCTGGATCCGTTATTCGATCAGGCGGTTAACTTCGTGACCGAAAAACGCAAAGCGTCCATCTCTGGCGTGCAGCGTCAGTTCCGTATCGGCTACAACCGCGCGGCGCGTATCATCGAGCAGATGGAAGCGCAGGGGATTGTGAGCGAGCAGGGGCATAACGGTAACCGCGAGGTGCTGGCTCCGCCGCCGTTTGATTAACCTTCAGCGATTGCAAAGAAGGGTAAATCAGCCAAAATTAAGCATTTTCTTCTGTCGCCTGCCTTCGGGCAGGGCCAGAATAGAAGACGGAAACCCCATATCGGGAAGACGTATTTTAAGGAATAACAATGAAAAAAATCGCTATCGCCTGTGCTTTACTCACCAGTTTTGTTGCCAGCAGCGTCTGGGCTGATGCAGCCAGCGACCTTAAAAGCCGACTGGATAAAGTAAGCAGCTTCCACGCCAGCTTCACGCAAAAAGTGACTGACGGCAGCGGCAACGCGGTGCAGGAAGGCCAGGGAGATTTGTGGGTAAAACGCCCAAATCTCTTCAACTGGCACATGACCCAGCCGGATGAGAGTATCCTGGTGTCTGACGGTAAAACCCTGTGGTTCTTCAACCCGTTTGTTGAACAAGCCACGGCGACCTGGCTGAAAGATGCGACCAGCAATACGCCGTTTATGCTGATTGCCCGCAACCAGTCCAGCGACTGGCAGCAGTACAACATCAAACAAAACGGTGATGAGTTTGTCCTGACGCCGAAAGGCAGCAACGGCAACCTGAAGCAGTTCACCATTAACGTGAGCAGCAACGGCACGATCAATCAGTTCGGTGCGGTTGAGCAAGATGACCAGCGCAGCAGCTACCAGCTGAAAACGCAGCAAAACGGCGCTGTTGATGCATCAAAATTCACCTTTACCCCGCCGCAGGGCGTAACGGTGGATGACCAACGCAATAAGTAAGAGGCATGAGTGGGCAATCTGTCGCTCGATTTTTCAGATAATGCGTTTCAACCTCTGGCCGCTCGTATGCGGCCAGAAAATTTAGCGCAGTACATCGGCCAGCAGCATCTGCTGGCTGCCGGGAAACCGTTGCCACGCGCCATTGAGGCCGGGCATCTGCACTCGATGATCCTCTGGGGGCCTCCAGGCACCGGTAAAACGACCCTCGCTGAAGTGATCGCCCGATATGCAAACGCGGACGTTGAGCGGATTTCTGCCGTGACCTCCGGCGTGAAGGAGATCCGCGAAGCGATCGAGCGTGCGCGGCAGAACCGCAATGCAGGACGCCGGACTATCCTCTTCGTGGACGAAGTTCACCGCTTCAACAAGAGCCAGCAGGATGCCTTCCTGCCGCATATTGAAGACGGCACGATCTTCTTCATCGGTGCCACCACGGAAAACCCATCCTTTGAACTTAACTCAGCACTTCTTTCCCGTGCGCGCGTTTACCTGCTCAAATCGCTGACTACCGACGATATCGAAAAGGTGCTCACCCAGGCGATGGATGACAAAGCGCGGGGTTACGGCGGACAAGACATCGTTCTACCGGATGAGACGCGCCTCGCGATTGCTCAGTTGGTTAACGGCGATGCGCGTCGGGCTCTGAACACGCTGGAAATGATGGCCGATATGGCCGAAATAGATGATTCCGGCAAGCGGGTGCTGAAGCCTGAATTGCTCACCGAAATAGCCGGTGAGCGAAGCGCGCGTTTTGATAATAAAGGCGATCGTTTTTACGACCTAATCTCGGCGCTGCATAAGTCCGTGCGCGGTAGTGCCCCGGATGCGGCGCTCTACTGGTACGCGCGCATTATTACCGCAGGTGGCGATCCGCTGTATGTCGCACGTCGCTGTCTGGCGATTGCATCAGAAGACGTCGGTAATGCCGACCCGCGCGCCATGCAGGTGGCTATCTCCGCCTGGGATTGTTTCACACGCGTTGGGCCTGCCGAAGGCGAGCGTGCCATTGCGCAGGCGATTGTCTATCTGGCCTGCGCGCCGAAAAGCAATGCGGTTTATACCGCCTTCAAAGCAGCAATGTCTGATGCGCGCGAGCGTCCGGACTATGATGTGCCGGTTCATCTGCGTAACGCACCAACAAAGTTGATGAAAGAGATGGGGTACGGGCAGGAGTATCGTTACGCCCACGACGAACCCAATGCCTATGCCGCCGGAGAGGACTATTTCCCGCCAGAGATGGCACAAACCCGCTATTATCACCCCACAAACAGAGGTCTTGAGGGTAAGATTGGCGAAAAGCTCGCCTGGCTTGCCGGACAGGATCAAAATAGCCCTATAAAACGCTACCGTTAGCGCTATCGTTGCGGTAATGTTGGCGTTGTATCCCTGTGACCGCAGGCTGTGGTCACTTTTCCTATTTTAATTCGATAAGCACAGGATAAGCATGCTCGATCCCAATCTGCTGCGTAATGAGCCAGACGCAGTCGCTGAAAAACTCGCACGCCGGGGCTTTAAGCTGGATGTAGATAAGCTGCGCGCTCTTGAAGAGCGTCGTAAAGTTCTGCAGGTACAAACTGAAAATCTGCAGGCAGAGCGTAATTCTCGATCGAAATCCATCGGCCAGGCGAAAGCGCGCGGGGAAGATATTGAGCCATTACGCCTGGAAGTGAACAAACTGGGTGAAGAGCTGGATCAGGCGAAAGCTGAACTGGACGTTCTTCAGACCGAAATTCGTGATATCGCCCTGGCTATCCCGAATATTCCTGACGACAGTGTGCCTGTCGGCAAAGATGAAAACGACAACGTTGAAGTGAAACGCTGGGGCACGCCTCGCGAGTTCGACTTCGAGGTTCGCGATCACGTGACCCTGGGCGAAATGCACGCGGGCCTGGACTTTGCGGCGGCGGTTAAGCTGACCGGTTCTCGCTTCGTGGTCATGAAAGGTCAGATTGCTCATCTGCACCGTGCGCTGGCACAGTTCATGCTGGATCTGCACACTGAACAGCATGGTTACAGCGAAACCTACGTTCCGTATCTGGTTAACCACGATACGCTGTACGGTACGGGTCAGCTGCCGAAATTTGCCGGCGATCTGTTCCACACCCGTCCGCTGGACGAGGAAGCAGACAGCAGCAACTATGCGCTGATCCCAACCGCGGAAGTGCCGCTGACTAACCTCGTGCGTGATGAGATCATCGACGAAGACGACCTGCCAATCAAACTGACCGCACACTCTCCGTGCTTCCGTTCTGAAGCAGGATCTTACGGTCGCGACACGCGCGGTCTGATCCGTATGCACCAGTTCGACAAAGTTGAGATGGTGCAGATCGTCCGTCCGGAAGAGTCTATGGACGCGCTGGAAGAGATGACCGGCCACGCTGAGAAAGTGCTGGAGCTGCTGGGTCTGCCGTACCGCCGTATGGCGCTGTGCACCGGCGACATGGGCTTTGGTGCCTGCAAAACCTTCGACCTGGAAGTTTGGGTACCTGCGCAGAACACCTACCGTGAAATCTCCTCTTGCTCTAACGTCTGGGATTTCCAGGCGCGCCGCATGCAGGCTCGCTGCCGCAGCAAGTCCGACAAGAAAACCCGTCTGGTGCACACACTGAACGGTTCTGGTCTCGCTGTGGGTCGTACGCTGGTTGCCGTGCTGGAAAACTATCAGCAGGCAGACGGACGTATTGAGATCCCGGAAGTGCTGCGTCCCTACATGAAGGGCCAGCAGTTCATCGGCTAATAATATGTCTTAAAACAAGAAAGCGCCTCAGGGCGCTTTTTTTATGCCTGCTAATTGATACGACTCAATAATCTCTCCCTCTAAAGTAGTAATACTCCTCCGAATGAAAGTCAGCATAAAAAGCTGATAACGCAGAAATTCGTTCTATATAAAACTATATAGCGGTCTATGCCGCCTCTCTTTTCTTTGTGAGCAACCAAAGTGAGTCTTTATGAAAATCAAAGCGCCTGAAGCGTTAATGGCTGCCGAGGTCACTCGCCGTGGGTTGATGAAAACCACGGCAATTGGCGGCCTGGCTGTAGCCAGCAGCGCCTTCACGCTCCCTTTTACCCGACTAGCATCGGCGGCGGACACATTATCCCCAGCCTCAGCGCCGGAAAAAGTGGTCCGGAGTGCATGTACCGTTAACTGCGGTAGCCGTTGTCCACTGCGCATGCATGTGGTGGATGGTGAAATTAAATATGTCGAAACCGATAACACCGGGGACGATAACTATGAAGGGTTACATCAGGTTCGCGCCTGCCTGCGCGGGCGCTCCATGCGTCGCCGCGTCTATAACCCGGATCGTCTTAAATACCCGATGAAGCGTGTCGGTAAGCGTGGGGAAGGGAAGTTCGAGCGCATTAGCTGGGACGAAGCCTACGATATTATCGCGACCAACATGCAGCGTCTGATCAAAGAGTATGGCAACGAGTCCATCTACCTGAACTACGGCACCGGGACGCTCGGCGGCACGATGACGCGATCCTGGCCGCCGGGAAAAACGCTGGTAGCACGCTTGATGAACTGCTGCGGCGGTTATCTCAACCACTACGGCGACTACTCTTCCGCGCAGATTGCGGCAGGTCTCAACTACACCTACGGTGGCTGGGCCGACGGTAACAGCCCGTCTGATATCGAAAACAGTAAGCTGGTCGTACTCTTCGGTAACAACCCGGGTGAAACGCGCATGAGCGGCGGCGGGGTGACCTACTACCTCGAACAGGCCCGCGCCAAATCCAATGCCCGCATGATCATCATCGATCCGCGCTACACCGACACCGGTGCCGGACGTGAAGACGAGTGGATCCCAATCCGTCCGGGTACCGATGCGGCGCTGGTCTCCGCGCTGGCATGGGTAATGATCACCGAAAACCTCGTTGATCAGCCTTTTCTGGATAAATACTGCGTCGGCTATGACGAGAAAACGCTGCCCGCCAGCGCGCCTGCCAATGGCCACTATAAGGCGTATATTCTCGGTCAGGGCAGTGACGGCGTGGCGAAAACGCCAGAGTGGGCGTCCACCATCACCGGGATACCGGTTGAGCGTATTGTTCAGCTGGCGCGTGAGATTGGCTCAGCCAAACCGGCCTACATCAGCCAGGGCTGGGGGCCGCAGCGTCACGCCAATGGCGAAATCGCGACCCGCGCAATCTCCATGCTCTCCATTTTGACCGGCAACGTTGGTGTTCACGGCGGGAATACCGGCGCCCGTGAAGGCTCGTATTCGCTGCCGTTTGAACGCATGCCGACGCTGGACAACCCCGTGCAGACCAGCATCTCCATGTTTATGTGGACGGATGCAATCGAACGTGGTCCTGAGATGACCGCGCTGCGCGACGGGGTGCGTGGCAAAGACAAGCTGGATGTGCCGATCAAGATGATCTGGAACTATGCCGGCAACTGTCTTATCAACCAGCACTCCGAAATCAACCGTACCCATGAAATCCTGCAGGATGACAAGAAGTGCGAAATGATTGTGGTGATTGACTGCCACATGACATCGTCGGCGAAATATGCCGATATCCTGCTGCCGGACTGTACCGCGTCAGAGCAGATGGATTTCGCCCTGGATGCCTCCTGCGGCAACATGTCCTACGTGATCTTTACCGACCAGGCGATTAAACCGCGCTTCGAGTGCAAAACCATCTATGAGATGACCTCAGAGCTGGCGAAGCGTCTTGGCGTAGAGCAGCAGTTTACCGAGGGGAGGACGCAGGAAGGGTGGATGCGCCATCTGCACGAGCTCTCTCGTAACGCTATCCCTGACCTGCCGGACTTCGACACCTTCCGCAAGCAGGGGATGTACAAACAGCGTGACCCTGAAGGGCATCACGTGGCGTACAAAGCCTTCCGCGAAGACCCGCAGGCTAACCCGCTGACCACACCGTCGGGCAAAATCGAAATTTACTCCGAAGAGCTGGCAAAAATTGCCTCCACCTGGGATCTGCCGGAAGGGGATGTTATCGATCCACTGCCAATCTACACGCCGGGTTTCGAAAACTACAACGATCCACTTACCGCGAAATTCCCGCTTCAGCTGACCGGTTTCCATTACAAGGCCCGCGTCCACTCAACCTACGGCAACGTCGATGTACTGAAAACCGCGTGCCGCCAGGAGATGTGGATCAACCCGGTGGATGCCAAAGCACGTGGAATCAACAATGGTGACCGCGTACGCATCTTCAATGGTCGTGGTGAGGTACATATCGAAGCCAAAGTCACTCCGCGCATGATGCCTGGCGTTGTCGCGCTGGGGGAAGGGGCCTGGTATAACCCGGATGCAAACCGCATTGACCAGGCGGGCAGTATTAACGTACTGACCACACAGCGGCCGTCGCCACTGGCGAAGGGCAACCCGCCCCACACGAACCTTGTTCAGGTTGAAAAGGTGTAAGGAGTAACCGATGACAACCCAGTATGGATTTTTTATTGATTCCAGCCGCTGCACAGGGTGTAAAACCTGCGAGCTGGCCTGCAAAGATTACAAAGACCTGACGCCGGACGTGAGCTTCCGCCGTGTTTACGAATACGCCGGTGGCGACTGGCAGGAAGATAACGGCGTCTGGCATCAGAACGTCTTTGCCTACTACCTGTCAATTGCGTGCAACCACTGCGAAGATCCGGCTTGTACCAAACTCTGTCCGAGCGGTGCGATGCACAAGCGTGAAGACGGCTTTGTGGTGGTGGCCGAAGATGTCTGCATCGGCTGCCGCTATTGCCACATGGCGTGTCCGTACGGTGCACCACAGTACAACGAAGCAAAAGGCCATATGACCAAGTGCGACGGCTGCCACTCCCGCGTGGCCGACGGTAAAAAACCGATCTGCGTGGAATCCTGCCCGCTACGCGCGCTGGACTTTGGCCCAATTGAAGAGCTGCGTAAAAAACATGGCCAGCTTGCTGCCGTTGCGCCGCTGCCGTCCGCGCACTTCACGAAGCCGAGCATTGTGATTAAACCTAACGCCAACAGCCGTCCTACAGGTGATACCACCGGCTATCTGGCAAACCCGAAGGAGGTGTGAGATGGGAAGTGGATGGCATGAATGGCCGCTGATGATCTTCACGGTCTTTGGGCAGTGCGTTGCGGGTGGCTTTATTGTGCTCGCGCTGGCGCTGTTGAAGGGTAATCTCAACGCAGAACAGCAGCAGCGTTTGGTGCTGAACATGTTTGGCCTGTGGGTACTGATGGGGCTTGGCTTTATTGCTTCTACGCTGCACCTCGGTTCACCAATGCGCGCGTTCAACTCTCTGAACCGCGTGGGGGCATCATCTCTCAGTAACGAGATTGCCAGTGGGGCGATTTTCTTTGCTGTTGGCGGGCTGGGCTGGCTGCTGGCCGCGCTGAATAAATTGCCTGCGGCGCTGCGTAGCCTGTGGCTGACTGTGACGATGGTGCTGGGCGTGGTGTTCGTGTGGATGATGGTGCGTGTCTATAACACCATTGATACTGTCCCAACCTGGTATAGCATCTGGACACCGATGAGCTTCTTCCTGACGATGTTTATTGGCGGGCCGCTGCTCGGCTACCTGCTGCTGCGCGTCGCGGGTGTGGATGGCTGGGCAATGCGTTTGCTGCCTGCCGTATCGCTGCTGGCTTTGGTCGTGAGCGCTGTGGTTGCTCTGATGCAAGGGGCGGAGCTGGCAACGATTCACAGTTCGATTCAGCAGGCCTCTGCCCTGGTCCCGGATTACGGTTCTCTGATGGCCTGGCGCATCGTTCTGCTGGTCGCGGCGCTGGTATTCTGGATCGCCCCTCAGCTTAAAGGTTATCAGCCCGCGCTGCCGCTGCTGTCACTGGCCTTTGTGCTGGTACTGGCGGGTGAACTGATTGGCCGCGGAGTGTTCTACGGGTTGCATATGACCGTTGGTATGGCTATCGCCAGTTAGCGTTGTATTTAGTTCTATCAAGCCGGGCCCGAGCGCCTGGCTTCTCTTTTTTCAATCATGAAATTTTTCGACTGTCGTTTTGTTTTAATTTCGGGCATTAATAAATAAAAACAGAGACATAATTAATATCTATAGCAGGCGTGGCATTAGCAGGATAAGTTTTTTAAATCGACAGGGATCATATTGTGCGTGGCGCTTAAATCAGTGGATTGACTTTGTTTTTGCCAGTGGCATGATGCGCACGAAATCTGAACTTCCTCACGGTTTTTAATCCATGACCACCTATACCCGGCCAGTGCTTCTGTTGCTCTGTGGCCTGCTTCTGTTGACCCTGGCGATCGCAGTGTTAAATACGCTCGTCCCGCTGTGGCTCGCCCATGAAAACTTACCGACCTGGCAGGTGGGTATGGTCAGCTCGTCCTTTTTTACCGGGAATCTGCTGGGCACATTATTAACCGGTAGCCTGATCAAGCGTTTTGGCTTTAATCGCAGCTATTATCTGGCTTCGCTGATTTTTGCCGCCGGATGTGCCGGGCTGGGACTGATGGTTGGTTTCTGGAGCTGGATGGCATGGCGCTTTATCGCTGGCGTAGGCTGCGCGATGATTTGGGTGGTGGTTGAAAGTGCGCTGATGTGCAGCGGCACGTCACGTAACCGCGGACGCCTGCTTGCCGCCTATATGATGGTTTACTACGTCGGCACCGTGCTGGGGCAACTGATGGTGAGCAAGCTGCCAACCGACCTGATGAGCGTTCTGCCGTGGGTAACGGGCATGGTGCTGGCCGCAATCCTGCCTCTGCTGTTTACGCGCATTGTGAACCAGAACAGTGAGCATCAGGAAGCGACCCACATCTGGCCGATGCTGAGGCTGCGCCATGCACGCCTGGGGATTAACGGCTGTATTATTTCCGGGATTGTGTTGGGTTCGCTCTATGGCCTGATGCCGCTCTACCTGAATCATCAGGGCGTGAGCGATTCCGGAATAGGGTTCTGGATGGCGGTGATGGTCAGCGCCGGGATTGTTGGGCAGTGGCCTATTGGTCGTTTGGCTGACCGCTTTGGTCGCCTGCTGGTGCTGCGCGTTCAGGTCTTCGTGGTGATCATGGGATGCCTTGCGATGCTCAGCAATGCCGCCATGGCACCGGCCCTGTTTATACTTGGGGCTGCGGGCTTTACGCTCTATCCTGTTGCGATGGCCTGGGCCTGTGAGAAAGTTGAACATCACCAGCTGGTGGCGATGAATCAGGCGCTGTTACTGAGCTATACCATCGGCAGTTTATTAGGGCCGACGTTTACCGCGATGCTGATGCAGAATTATTCCGATAACCTGCTGTTTATCATGATCGCCAGCGTATCGTTTATTTATCTCTTAATGCTACTGCGCAAAGCGGGCGAGCACCCAACGCCAGTGGCACATGCCTGATTAAATAAAAGCCTGTCGATGACAGGCTTTTTTGTCCCCATCACAACTAAGAGTTTTACTTATTGTGTGTTTATCTCACCAGGCGATAATTCACAGCAGTCCTACCACAATAAGGCAGTCATCATGTCTATTCGTCGTTTTTCCACTACTGCGCTTGCCGTAGTGTTGTCTTTAACGTTTGCAACCGCTCCGGTCATGGCTAATCCTGGAAATGGGAATGACGGTGGTCACGGAAACGGTGGTGGACAAGGTAATAGCGGCAATCATGGCAACGGGAATTCTGGTGACCATGGTAATAAGCAAAATAACGGTAAGGACAATCCGGGAAAATCGGATAAGAGCTTCAAAAACAGCAAAGATGTCAGTAATGATGTCGACGTTCGTGTGAGCTTCGATCATGCCCGCCATCTGGCACTGAATTACGGCTTAACGGGCTATGATTCTCTGCCTCCGGGGATCGCAAAAAACCTGGCGCGCGGTAAACCGCTGCCTCCGGGCATTGCGAAGAAAACTGTGCCAGCTTCTATGCTGGGCCAACTTCCTTCTTATCCGGGCTATGAATGGCGGGTGGTGGGGGATGACCTGGTCTTAATCGCATTGAGTACCGCGATTGTAACCTCCGTTATTAATGGCGTCTTCAAATAGAATACAGAAAAGGCCCGGTTTTCACCGGGCCTTTTCTTTAATACATCACCTTGTGGCCGTACTGTTCAAGAATACCTTTGACGCGTTCCATCGTCTCTTTTTTTGGCGGCTTCACGCCATCAAGCTTATATTCTTCACCCATCGCCACCCATTTGTGTTTACCGAGTTCGTGATAGGGCAGAAGCTCAATTTTCTCCACGTTGCCCATATCACGGGTGAATTCGCCGAGACGGTGCGCGGAATCATCATCATCTGACCAGCCCGGCACGACCACATAGCGGATCCAGGTTTTGATGCCTTTGTCGGCAATGTATTTGGCAAATTCCAGCGTGCGGTGGTTGGAGACGCCAACCAGGTTCTGGTGGATCTCATCATTCATCTGTTTGAGATCGAGCATGACCAGATCGGTCACTTCGAGCAGTTCATCAATAACCGGATCGTAGCGGCGTACAAAGCCATTGGTGTCGAGACAGGTATGGATACCTTCCTTGCGGCAGGCACGGAACCAGTCGCGGACAAATTCAGCCTGCAGGATGGCCTCGCCGCCGGACGCGGTGACACCGCCGCCGGACGCGTTCATAAAGTGGCGGTAGGTCACCACCTCTTTCATAAGATCTTCAACGGTTACTTCTTTACCGCCATGCGTATCCCAGGTGTCACGGTTATGGCAGTACAGGCAGCGCATCAGGCAGCCCTGGAAAAAGGTGATAAAGCGGATGCCCGGGCCATCGACGGTGCCACAGGATTCAAAGGAGTGAATGCGACCAATAATTGACATTGCGGTGATATCTCCAGCATCGGCCCGTCCGGGGCCTGTGTATGCACAGCTCAAAACCGGCTGTGTTAAGTCTGTTTTGGCTGTTATCCATTAAGTATAGATAGCGGACAAAAGAGACTGAGATGGAGAGGGTGCTAAAAAGGCCCCACTGACGTGGAGCCTTTATTGTACGCTTTTTAACGCGTGATTTCAGTCAATTCCAGTTAGATGGACTGAGTGAAAGTACGGGTGATAACGTCCTGCTGCTGTTCTTTAGTCAGGGAGTTAAAACGTACTGCGTAGCCAGATACACGGATGGTCAGCTGAGGATATTTCTCAGGGTGTTCCATCGCGTCGAGCAGCATTTCACGGTTCATTACGTTCACGTTCAGGTGCTGACCACCTTCGATGGACGCTTCGTGGTGGAAGTAACCATCCATCAGACCCGCGAGGTTAGTTTTACGCACTTCGTCGTCTTTACCCAGCGCGTTTGGCACGATAGAGAAGGTATAAGAGATACCATCTTTCGCGTAAGCAAACGGCAGTTTAGCAACGGAGGTCAGAGAGGCAACTGCACCTTTCTGGTCACGACCGTGCATTGGGTTAGCACCTGGGCCGAATGGCGCGCCAGCACGACGACCGTCTGGGGTGTTACCGGTTTTCTTACCATACACAACGTTAGAGGTGATGGTCAGAACAGACTGAGTCGGGATAGCGTTACGGTAAGTCGTCAGTTTCTGAATTTTCTTCATGAAACGTTCTACCAGGTCAACCGCCATGTCATCAACGCGAGAGTCGTTGTTACCAAACTGCGGGTATTCACCTTCGATTTCGAAGTCTACAGCCAGGCCGTCTTCGTCACGAATTGGTTTAACTTTCGCATATTTGATTGCAGACAGGGAGTCAGCGGCAACGGACAGACCCGCGATACCACATGCCATGGTGCGAACCACGTCACGGTCGTGCAGTGCCATCAGAGAGGCTTCGTAGCTGTACTTGTCGTGCATGTAGTGGATAACGTTCAGCGCAGTGACGTACTGTTTAGCCAGCCAGTCCATGAAGTGATCCATACGATCCATCACTTCGTCGAAGCTCAGAACGTCGCCTTTGATCGGCTCAGACTTAGGACCAACCTGCATTTTCAGTTTTTCATCAACGCCGCCGTTGATTGCGTACAGCATGGTTTTCGCCAGGTTTGCACGCGCACCGAAGAACTGCATTTGTTTACCAACAACCATTGGGCTTACGCAGCAAGCGATAGCGTAATCATCGTTGTTGAAGTCCGGACGCATCAGGTCATCGTTCTCGTACTGCAGAGAAGAGGTATCGATAGACACTTTAGCGGCGAATTTCTTGAAGTTCAGAGGCAGTTTTTCAGACCACAGAACGGTGATGTTCGGCTCCGGAGAAGGACCCATGGTGTACCGGGTATTCAGGAAGCGGAAGCTGTTTTTGGTTACCAGAGTACGGCCGTCAACGCCCATACCACCGATTGATTCTGTTGCCCAGATTGGGTCACCAGAGAACAGCTCATCGTATTCAGGGGTACGCAGGAAGCGAACCATACGCAGTTTCATGACCAGGTGGTCAATCATTTCCTGAGCGTCTTGCTCGGTGATTTTGCCTGCTTTGATATCACGTTCGATGTACGCATCCAGGAAGGTGGATACGCGACCGAAGGACATTGCTGCACCATTCTGAGACTTAACCGCGGCCAGGTAGCCGAAGTAGGTCCACTGGATAGCTTCCTGAGCGTTGGTAGCAGGACCAGAGATATCGCAGCCATATTTAGCAGCCATCTCTTTGATCTGACCCAGTGCGCGGTGCTGTTCAGCGATTTCTTCACGCAGACGGATAGTCGCTTCCAGGTTTACGCCGTTTTCCAGGTCAGACTGCAGGGAAACGAACTGCGCGTATTTGTCTTTCAGCAGGAAGTCGATACCGTACAGCGCAACGCGACGGTAGTCACCGATGATACGGCCACGGCCATACGCATCTGGCAGACCGGTCAGAACGCCAGATTTACGGCAGTTCAGAATGTCTTTGGTGTAAACATCGAATACACCCTGGTTGTGGGTTTTGCGGTATTCGGTGAAGATTTTTTTCAGCATTGGGTCCAGCTCGCGGTTATACGCTTTGCAGGAACCTTCAACCATTTTGATGCCACCGAACGGGATGATTGCGCGTTTCAGTGGTGCTTCAGTCTGCAGACCAACGATTTTCTCAAGGGCTTTGTTGATGTAGCCAGCATCGTGAGAAGTGATGGTTGATGCAACGGAGGTGTCAAAATCAACTGGCGCGTGAGTACGGTTTTCCAGTTTAACGCCTTCCATTACGCTGTCCCACAGCTTGGTGGTCGCGTCAGTTGCGCCAGCCAGGAAGGATTCGTCACCTTCATACGGGGTATAGTTTTTCTGAATGAAGTCACGTACGTTTACTTCATTCTGCCAGTCACCTTTCGCAAAACCTTCCCAGGCTGTGGCTAACTTTTCATTAAGCTCGGACATGTAACACCTACCTTCTTAAGTGGATTTTTTATTTACTGCCTGAGACAACCATTAATGATGGTCGTCGCCACGCAGGTAAATGACCCAGTATGTCAACCCAACTAACAGACCCCCACCGATAATGTTCCCGATAGTGACAGGGATCAGGTTATCAGTAATGAAGTTCATGATTGTCAGGTGAGAGAAACTTTCCGGATTTGAACCAACTGCGGTCCAGAACTCCGGGCTCGCAAAGTTGCGGATAACAATCCCCATTGGGATCATAAACATATTCGCAATACTGTGCTCGAAGCCGCTCGCAACAAACATCGCAACCGGTAGAACCATAATCATGGCTTTGTCCATCAGGCTACGACCCGAGTAGCTCATCCAGACGGCCAGGCAGACCATCAGGTTTGCGAGGATGCCGAGAGCAACAGCTTCGATAAATGTATGGTGCATTTTGTGGTCAGCGGTTTGCAGGACGTTAAGCCCCCAGCCACCGTTGGCGGTCATGTACTCGCCAGAGAGCCACATCAACAGAACAAAGAGCAGACAGCCAATCAGGTTACCAACATAGACGTTTAGCCAGTTGCGTGCCAGTTGACCCCAGGCAATTCTTCCGCTGGCTTTCGCCACAACAATCCGCCCCGTAGAGGTGAAAAGGTCGGCGCCGCAGATGACGCAAAGAATCAGACCCAGTGAGAAGCAAATGCCGCCAATCAGTTTGGCCATGCCGAAAGGCATCCCGGCAGTACCGGTGGTGGCAGTGATGTAGAAGACGAAAGCGATTGAGATGAACACACCAGCCGTGATCGCCAGATAGAACGTCTTCATCGGGTGTTTCGTTGCTTTATAGACACCCGCTTCTTCGGCAACTTTGGCCATTGCAGCTGGGAGTAAAAGATCAAAAGGGTTGTCAGCTTTCACACTAACTCTCTCTTTATTAAGTCGGCGACGAGATACTAACAAAGCATTATAGAAGAGAAATTGATATAGATCATATCTCGCCTGGCTTATAGGCCCGCAATGTGTATGGATTTACAGCGAATACGGAGTAAGTATTTGATTATCCGTATAAAAATAAATTTTAAAAGTTATGAAAAGAGTTGAATTTTTTCGTTAGGCCTCCCGTAAAACAGTTAATTAAAATGGAGTATTTACCACAAAAAGTAACAGTCCAGCCCAGGTAAGTATTATTATATTTACCCGTAATTAACTTAATTATTACAATCAAACGTCATTACCGAAAAAATAAAAAAAGGGGCAATGAAATTGCCCCGTAATATAGCCCAGACGATTGGATACGCCTACATCTGGTAATGTTATGTGCGCTTATTTTGACCAGTAAGCGGCTTTTGCCTTCTGTAATTTTTCATACGCTTTCAGCAGCGACTGATGTGCCGGGAAGGCTTTCAGATCGCTATCAACAGCCTGCAGGCCATAGAACGGCTCTTCGCCGCTCAGCGCCGCGCTGGCTGCTTCGACGGCATCTGCACCGTACATACGAACAAAGGCATTCAAGTACTGCAGAGGTTCACGGTCCTCTTCCTGAGCGAGCAGCAACAGCGTCTGAAGACAGCGGTAGTAGTTGGTGCGCTCGGCTGAGAAGACGGACTGGTTGAATTCCATGGTCCACTCGGTCCAGGCCAGGGCCTGATCCAGATCGCCACCCGCAAGCGCCAGCATCGCTTTCAGCTCACCAATACGCAGGGTGTACCAGCCATTGTCTTTACCGGTCGCCAGACCCAGCAGTTCACGCACGCGGGTGAAGTCATCGTGGCCTTCTTCGTCCAGTTGGGCGATCAGGTTCAGATAATCTTCTTTCTCCCACTCGCTGCCCGGCAGGGCCAGCAGCGTTTCGCGCAGGTGCGCGCCCATGCTGTTATTCGCCAGCCACAGATCTTCAGCCGGGTAGATGTCGGACATGCCAGGAACGATAATGCGGCACGCGTAGACGCCAAGGTGTTCGTAGTCGGCAATATAGACGTCCTGGTCTTCCGCTTTGAAGATTGCCATCAGCGTGGCGAACTCTTCTTCCGTGGTACCGGCAAAACTCCAGTCCACGAACGGATAGTCTGCATCCTGCTTAAACATGTCCCAGGAGATCAAACCGCTGGAGTCGATAAAGTGGGTTTCGAGGTTGGTATGCTCGGCCACTTCTTCATCGTCAAAGGTTGGCGGGGTGAACACGTCGAGATCTTTCAGGCTACGGCCCTGCAGCAGCTCGGTGACGGTACGCTCCAGTGCCACGCCGAAGTCCGGGTGCGCGCCGAAGGAGGCGAAGCAGGTGCCGTTGGTCGGGTTAAACAGTACGACGCAGATAACGGGATATTTGCCGCCCAGCGAGCCGTCATAGGCAAAGATTGGGAAACCTTCTGCTTCCAGCTTAGCGATGGATTCCACCACGCCCGGATAGCGCGCCAGCACGTCTGCCGGAATTTCTGGCAGGCTGATGGATTCGGCGATGATGCGGTTTTTAATGTGACGTTCGAAGACTTCAGACAGACCCTGCACGCGCGCTTCATTGCGGGTGTTACCAGCGGACATACCGTTAGATACATACAGGTTACCGACGATGTTCATCGGGATGTAAACGGTCTTTTCGTCTGACTGGCGGGTAAACGGCAGGGCGCAGATACCGCGATCCTCGTTACCGGACTGCAGATCGATCAGCATGCTGGCAGTCAGTTCGTTATCTGGATCGTAGAACGCACGCAGGCGCGCGTCGAGAATGCCTTCCGGCAGTTCGTCGTCTTCGGTCAGCGGGAACCATTTTTCGTTCGGATAGTGAACGAACGGGCCGTTAGCGATGGTTTCGCCCAACCAGAAGTCAGCGAAGAAATAGTTGGTGGACAGACGCTCAAAATACTCACCCAGCGCAGAGGCCAGTGCCGCTTTTTTTGTCGCGCCTTTACCGTTGGTAAAGCACAGGGCACAGTCTTTATCGCGAATATGCACGGACCAGACATGCGGCACCGGATTGAGCCAGGAGGCTTCTTCAATGTTAAAACCCAGGTCGGTCAGTTTCTGCTGGAAGCGAGCGATGGAATCTTCCAGAGCGGCGTCTTTGCCGGGGATAAACGTTTGAGTCATGGCGTTCACTTTTATCGTACGTAAAGCGCGCAATGATACGGGTTTTGCGTGACGGGTGCTATCTTCGGCGAAAATAAAAGGCTGGGCTATGCTTAGTGGCAGTAACTGACTGTTAAGGCATAGAAAAATGAAAGCATTTGATCTCCAACGGATGGCGTTTGATAAAGTTCCTCCTGAGTTTCTGGGCGAAGTGGCGCTGCGCAGCCTGTATACCTTCGTACTCGTCTTCCTGTTTCTTAAAATCACTGGCCGTCGCGGCGTGCGGCAGATGTCGCTCTTTGAAGTGTTGATTATCCTGACGCTGGGGTCAGCGGCGGGGGACGTCGCCTTTTATGACGATGTGCCGATGGTGCCGGCGTTTATCGTTTTTGTCTCACTGGCGCTACTTTACCGTCTTGTCATGTGGCTGATGTCGAAAAGCGAAAAGCTGGAAGATCTACTTGAAGGGAAGCCGGTCGTTATCGTCGAGGACGGACAGCTGGCCTGGGAAAACGTGCAAAGCGCCAATATGACGGAGTTTGAGTTCTTTATGGAGCTACGCCTGAACAGCGTTGAACAGCTCGGGCAGGTGCGGCTGGCGATCATGGAAACCAACGGGCAGATCAGCGTCTATTACTATTCTGACGACGAGGTGAAGCCGGGACTGTGTATCTTGCCGGATATGCTGATTGAGCGTTTCAGAACGGTACCTGAATCAGGTGAATATGCTTGCGTAAGATGTAGCCACGTTGTGGCGATGCAGCCGGGGGATCGTCAATTATGCCCCCGCTGTGCAAATCCGGAATGGACGAAGGTTAGCCGGGCCAAACGTATCACATGACAGGCATTTTGTCGGTTTTGTCTTAGCGAGGCGGCAGATTGTTTTGTGTGACGCGGGGCACATTTCATGGGTCATAAGTTTTAGACATTGCGGCGCGTGTCACTGAATGATAAAACCGATATCCACAGTTATAACTTATGGCTTTTAGCGTGGTGAGGGGAAATGGCTCAAGTCTTTAATTTCAGTTCAGGTCCGGCAATGTTACCGGCAGACGTGCTTAAACAGGCTCAACAGGAGCTGTGTGACTGGAACGGTCTGGGTACGTCGGTGATGGAAGTTAGCCACCGTGGTAAAGAGTTTATTCAGGTGGCGGAAGAGGCAGAAAAGGATTTTCGCGATCTGCTGAACATTCCCTCGAACTACAAAGTATTGTTCTGCCACGGCGGTGGGCGCGGTCAGTTTGCCGGTATCCCGCTCAACCTGCTGGGAGACAAAACTACCGCTGATTATGTGGACGCGGGCTACTGGGCGGCCAGCGCTGTCAAAGAAGCGCATAAGTACTGCACACCGAATGTTATCGACGCCAAAGTGACCGTTGACGGCCTGCGCGGCGTTAAGCCGATGAGCGAGTGGCAAGTTTCTGATAACGCAGCCTATCTCCACTATTGTCCGAATGAAACCATTGACGGTATCGCCATCCATGAAGAGCCAAACTTTGGTGAAAACGTGGTTGTTACCGCGGACTTCTCTTCGACCATTCTTTCCACGCCGCTGGACGTTAGCCGTTACGGTGTGATCTACGCTGGCGCACAGAAAAATATCGGCCCTGCGGGGCTGACTATTGTGATTGTGCGTGAAGACCTGCTGGGCAAAGCACACAAATCCTGCCCGTCGATTCTCGATTACACCGTGTTGAACGATAACGATTCTATGTTCAACACGCCACCAACGTTTGCCTGGTACCTTTCCGGCCTGGTCTTCAAATGGCTGAAGCAAAACGGCGGTGTGGCGCAGATGGATAAGGTTAACCAGCAGAAGGCTGAACTGCTGTACGGCGTGATCGACAAGAGCGATTTCTACCGTAACGATGTGGCCATCGCTAACCGTTCCCGCATGAACGTGCCGTTCCAGCTGGCCGACAGCAACCTGGATAAAGCCTTCCTGGATGAGTCCTTCGCTGCGGGTCTGCACGCGCTGAAAGGCCACCGTGTGGTGGGCGGCATGCGTGCCTCCATCTATAACGCTATGCCGCTTGAAGGCGTCAAAGCGCTGACCGATTTCATGATCGACTTCGAACGTCGTCACGGTTAATTTGCTGTTATTCACCCCCGCAGCATTCCTGCGGGGTTTTTATTATGTTGAGTTGAGAGTTTAGTTTTCATGGAATCCCTGACGTTACAACCTATCGCGCGGGTAGATGGCACCATCAATCTGCCTGGTTCAAAAAGTGTCTCGAACCGCGCTCTGCTGCTGGCAGCTCTGGCAAACGGCACCACCGTCCTCACAAACCTGCTGGACAGCGATGACGTGCGCCATATGCTCAATGCACTGAAAGCGTTGGGCGTTCATTACACTCTCTCTGACGATCGTACCCGTTGTGAAGTCACCGGCAACGGCGGCGCATTACGTTCCGCTGAAGAGCTTGAGCTGTTTTTGGGTAACGCGGGTACCGCGATGCGTCCGCTGGCGGCAGCCCTGTGTCTGGGCAGCAACAATATTGTGCTGACCGGCGAACCGCGTATGAAAGAGCGTCCGATTGGCCATCTGGTCGATGCCTTACGCCAGGGCGGCGCGCAGATTGACTATCTGGAGCAGGAAAACTATCCACCACTGCGTCTGCGCGGTGGTTTTACCGGCGGTAACGTTGAGGTGGACGGCAGCGTTTCCAGCCAGTTCCTGACGGCACTGCTGATGACCGCGCCGCTGGCACCACAGGATACGGTGATCGCGATTAAAGGCGATCTGGTTTCTAAACCGTACATTGATATCACGCTGCACCTGATGAAAACCTTCGGTGTTGAGGTGGAAAACCAGTCTTATCAGCGCTTCGTGGTGCGCGGGGCACAGCAGTACCAGTCTCCGGGCAACTACCTGGTTGAAGGGGATGCGTCATCCGCGTCCTACTTCCTGGCCGCGGGTGCGATTAAAGGCGGCACGGTAAAAGTGACCGGTATTGGCCGTAACAGCGTGCAGGGCGATATCCGTTTTGCGGACGTGCTGGAAAAAATGGGCGCGGTTGTTACCTGGGGCGATGACTTTATCTCCTGTACCCACGGCGAGCTGAATGCCATCGACATGGACATGAACCATATCCCGGATGCGGCGATGACCATCGCCACGGCGGCGCTGTTTGCCAAAGGCACTACCACGCTGCGTAATATCTACAACTGGCGCGTAAAAGAGACTGACCGCCTGTTCGCGATGGCGACCGAGCTGCGTAAGGTCGGCGCAGAGGTGGAAGAGGGCGAAGACTACATTCGCGTGACCCCGCCGGCAAAACTGCAGTTTGCGGAAATCGGCACCTATAACGATCACCGTATGGCGATGTGCTTCTCGCTGGTGGCGTTGTCAGACACGCCTGTGACCATTCTTGACCCGAAATGTACGGCGAAAACGTTCCCGGACTACTTCGAGCAGCTGGCGCGCATTAGTACGCTGGCCTGATACCCTCATGCCGCATCATCCGATGCGACATTTCCTTACGCTTCCTGACGAACACTCCCGCTCATTTCTTCTACACTCTGCTTCTATCATTCTGTAATTTGCACGCAAAGGTAACAGTTGCGCACGTTGGCGCGTATAATGCGCGGCGTTCATGTAAACGGTATGCCTTATTTAAGGAGAAAAAGATGACGGCACTTGCCCCGGTAATCACCATTGATGGGCCTAGTGGCGCAGGGAAAGGTACTCTGTGCAAAGCGATGGCAGAAGCATTGCAATGGCATCTTTTAGATTCGGGAGCAATCTATCGCGTGCTGGCTCTGGCTGCGCTGCATCACCATGTGGATGTCGCCTCTGAAGAAGCGCTGGTACCGCTGGCTGCGCATCTGGATGTGCGTTTTGTTTCGACTGATGGCAACCTTGAAGTGATCCTGGAAGGAGAGGACGTCAGCGGGGAAATTCGTACTCAGGAAGTCGCTAACGCGGCCTCCCAGGTCGCAGCCTTCCCGCGCGTTCGCGAAGCCTTGCTGCGCCGCCAGCGTGGTTTCCGTGAAGCCCCTGGTCTGATCGCTGACGGACGTGATATGGGAACGGTGGTATTCCCTGATGCGCCAGTGAAAATTTTCCTCGACGCCTCTTCGGAAGAACGTGCGCAACGCCGCATGCTTCAGTTGCAGGAAAAGGGGTTTAGTGTTAACTTTGATCGCCTTTTATCCGAGATAAAAGAGCGCGATGACCGCGATCGTAACCGCGCCGTCGCCCCACTTGTTCCTGCAGAAGATGCATTAGTGCTGGATTCAACCAGTTTAACTATTGAGCAAGTGATTGAAAAAGCGCTACAATATGCGCGCCAGAAACTGGCACTCGCGTAATCGCGACCGATTTAGTAGTACCCCGCTGCAATGGATTGACGGCGGGTATGTGAAACAACCCCATCCGGCATGGAGCCAGGTGGACGTTATCTTAACCTGAAGATTAAACATGACTGAATCTTTTGCTCAACTATTTGAAGAATCCTTAAAAACAATCGAAACCCGTCCGGGTTCCATCGTTCGTGGTGTTGTTGTTGCTATCGACAAAGACGTAGTACTGGTTGACGCCGGTCTGAAATCTGAGTCCGCCATTCCGGCAGAGCAGTTCAAAAACGCCCAGGGCGAGCTGGAAATCCAGGTTGGTGACGAAGTTGACGTTGCTCTGGATGCAGTGGAAGACGGCTTCGGTGAAACCCTGCTGTCCCGTGAGAAAGCTAAGCGTCACGAAGCTTGGATCACGCTGGAAAAAGCTTACGAAGAAGCTGAAACTGTGGTCGGTGTTATCAACGGCAAAGTTAAAGGCGGCTTCACTGTTGAGCTGAATGGTATTCGTGCGTTCCTGCCAGGTTCACTGGTAGACGTTCGTCCAGTCCGTGACACCCTGCACCTCGAAGGCAAAGAGCTTGAGTTCAAAGTAATCAAGCTGGACCAGAAGCGTAACAACGTTGTTGTATCCCGTCGTGCCGTTATCGAATCCGAAAACAGCGCAGAACGCGATCAGCTGCTGGAAAACCTGCAGGAAGGCATGGAAGTCAAAGGTATCGTTAAGAACCTCACTGACTACGGCGCATTCGTTGACCTGGGCGGCGTTGATGGTCTGCTGCACATCACCGACATGGCGTGGAAACGCGTTAAGCACCCAAGCGAAATCGTGAACGTTGGCGACGAAATCACTGTTAAAGTGCTGAAGTTTGACCGCGAACGTACTCGTGTATCCCTCGGCCTGAAACAGCTGGGCGAAGATCCATGGGTAGCTATCGCTAAGCGTTACCCAGAAGGTACTAAACTGACTGGTCGCGTTACCAACCTGACTGACTACGGCTGCTTCGTTGAAATCGAAGAAGGCGTTGAAGGCCTGGTGCACGTTTCCGAAATGGACTGGACCAACAAAAACATCCACCCATCCAAAGTTGTTAACGTTGGTGATGTAGTGGAAGTGATGGTTCTGGATATCGACGAAGAACGTCGTCGTATCTCCCTGGGCCTGAAACAGTGCAAAAACAACCCATGGCAGCAGTTCGCGGAAACCCACAACAAGGGCGACCGTGTTGAAGGTAAAATCAAGTCTATCACTGACTTCGGTATCTTCATCGGCCTGGACGGCGGCATCGATGGCCTGGTTCACCTGTCTGACATCTCCTGGAACGTTGCAGGCGAAGAAGCAGTACGTGAATACAAAAAAGGCGACGAAATCGCTGCAGTTGTTCTGCAGGTTGACGCAGAGCGTGAGCGTATCTCCCTGGGCGTTAAACAGCTCGCAGAAGATCCGTTCAACAACTGGGTTGCACTGAACAAGAAAGGCGCAATCGTAAACGGTAAAGTGACTGCAGTTGACGCTAAAGGCGCAACCGTAGAACTGGCTGACGGCGTTGAAGGTTACCTGCGCGCTTCCGAAGCTTCACGTGACCGCGTTGAAGATGCCACTCTGGTTCTGAGCGTTGGCGACGACGTTGAAGCTAAGTTCACCGGTGTTGACCGTAAGAACCGCGCAATCAGCCTGTCTGTTCGTGCTAAAGACGAAGCTGATGAGAAAGATGCAATCGCAACTGTTAACAAACAGGAAGATGCAAACTTCTCTAACAACGCAATGGCTGAAGCTTTCAAAGCAGCTAAAGGCGAGTAATATCAAGTTCTCACCATCATTTGAGCTGTAACGTATTTACAGCGAGAAGGATGAGGAGCAGACTTGACAGATTGCAGGATTCGTCCTGTAATCAATAACAAAGGGCGGCTACGGCCGCCCTTGTTTAATGAGCTGTCCAGCTAATTGGCTTGAAACGAACCGGAGGAATCATGACCAAGTCAGAATTGATTGAAAGACTTGCCAGTCAGCAACCGCACATCCCTGCAAAGGCTGTGGAAGATGCTGTTAAAGAGATGCTGGAGCATATGGCCACCACTCTTGCCCAGGGCGAGCGCATTGAAATCCGCGGTTTCGGTAGTTTTTCTCTGCACTATCGTGCTCCACGTACCGGGCGTAACCCGAAGACTGGCGATAAAGTTGAGCTGGAAGGCAAGTACGTTCCGCACTTTAAGCCGGGTAAAGAACTGCGCGATCGCGCCAATATTTACGGCAACTGAGTTTTAGCCATAATGGCTAAACTGGGTTTAAAAGAAAGCACCTGCGGGTGCTTTTTTTGTGCCTCTCGTCTGCATTTCTGAATGCGTCACGCATTTCCATGCTGGCTTTTCTGCAAACCGCTAAAAACGTTGCAGCGCCCGCCGTAACGCCCCTTTTTCCTGTCTGACGACACGCTATTCTCACGGCATACTGCCCGAAACCGGGAGGTATAAATGGGGATCCACATTGTCAGTGCTTGCGCCATTCTGGCCATTATTCCGCTCTATTGGTTACCTGTTGTACCGGAGCCAGAGAGCGTCTGGATGATGATTGCCGCAGGTATCGCGTTAGCCGCGCAGCAAAGACGATGGCTAACGTTCTCAGGTATCGGGTTGCTCTTTTTTTGCTGGGGCGTATTAGCGGCGCAGGAGAGCATTTGGCCTTTGAATCATCTCACGACAGGGCCGCAGCAGGCGGAGGTGGTCATTACAGCAACCGACGGCGCAACAATGCATCAAGGAAACATTGTCAGCCTCAACGGAAAACGCTGGTGGGGCGTCACTGGGGTGACGCTGTATGGCAATTACCTGCCCCAAAAAGCGTGTGCTGGTCAACGCTGGGCCATGGTGCTGCGTCTTAGAGCGGTACATGGTGAATTAAACGATGGTGGCTACGATTCGCAGAAAAATGCTTTTGCCCGACATCAAACGCTGAGCGGGCGTTTTACGCATGCTGAGGTTGTTGACGCACGCTGTAGCCTGCGTTCACGGTACCTGGGCTCACTGCAAAACGTACTCACAGCATATCAGTGGGGGCCGGTGATCCTTGGGCTGGGGATGGGGGAGCGCCTGAATGTACCGCGTGAGATAAAAAATATCATGCGCGAGACAGGAACAATACACCTGATGGCGATTTCGGGTCTGCACATCGCGCTGGCTGCGTCCATCATCTGGTTACTGGCAAGAGGGTTGCAATATTTCCTGCCGAGCCACGCTATCCATTGGCAATTTCCCATGCTTGCAGGTCTGTGCTTTGCGGCTTTTTATGCATGGTTAACGGGGATGCAGCCGCCCGCAATGCGCACGGTTGTCTCTCTCTCAGTGGTGGCTGTGCTGCGGATTAGCGGCCGTCAATGGTCTCCCTGGCAGATCTGGTTAGCCTGCGTGGCGGCAATTCTGATTTTTGACCCTGTGGTTGTTCTGTCGCAAAGCTTTGCGCTGTCGGCGTTTGCGGTCGCGGCATTAATTTTTTGGTACCAGTGGCTACCGCTTCCGAACGGGCGCTGGATCCGCCGAATAAAACCTCTGGCAAATCTCATTCATCTGCAGACAGGAATGCTGTGCCTGCTGCTTCCGCTGCAGGTGCTGATTTTTCATGGTTTCAGCCTGTCTTCATTCCTCGCGAATCTGTTTGCTGTTCCGCTGGTCACGTTTATTTCCGTGCCGCTGATCCTTCTCGGTATGCTGCTCCATCTTTTTCCGCTGGCGTTACTGGAGAACGCTGTCTGGTATGCGGCCGATAAGTCTCTGGCAGGGTTATTCGGGTTGCTGACTCGTTTGCCAGACGGCTGGCTAGATGTTGATGAACGTTGGCAATACCTGATGCTGCTACCCTGGCTTGCCATTATCGGCTGGCGTTTTCGAAGCTGGAAGGTTCTACCGGCTGTATGTCTGACAGCAAGTATTATGCTCGCACTTCCTTTGTGGCGAACGGATAAAACTAACGGCTGGACGCTGCACATGCTGGATGTCGGGCAGGGGCTGGCAATGGTAATTGAACGTCAGGGGAGGGCTATTTTATACGATACCGGGCTGGCCTGGCCGGGGGGCGATAGCGGGCAGCAGTTGATCATTCCATGGTTACGCTGGCATCACCTGAATCCAGAAGGGGTGATCCTGAGTCATGAGCATCTCGACCACGCGGGAGGACTGGCATCGCTGCAAAAAACCTGGCCCGAAATGTGGGTGAGGAGTCCGCTGCACCAGGATGGACATCTTCCTTGTTTTCGTGGGCAGCAATGGCAGTGGCAAGGGCTAACGTTCAGCGTTCACTGGCCGCCTGATGAAGAGCACGCCAAAGGTAACAACCGCTCCTGCGTGGTTAAGATCGACGACGGTGAGCAGAGCATCCTGCTGACCGGGGATATTGAAGCACAGGCTGAAATGGCAATGCTGAGCCACCGCTGGCGCAATCTTGCGTCTACACTCATTCAGGTACCTCACCACGGCAGCAACACCTCGTCTTCTATGCCGTTGGTGCAGCGTGCAGAAGGGAAAATAGCGCTGGCCTCTGCAGCCCGCTATAACGCGTGGCATTTTCCATCCGCGAAAGTGGTGCGGCGCTACGGGAAAGAGGGATATACCTGGCTAGACACCCCTCATTCTGGACAAATATCGGTGACATTTTCGCAACATAACAGGCAGATCCGACGCCTGCGTGAGCACAATTTACCGCGTTGGTATCATCAGTGGTTTGGCGCGCCCGTAGATAACGGGTAGAATATGCGGCTATTTCAACAAATGCTGGTTTTTTGAATGCATAACGACAAAGATCTCTCCACGTGGCAAACGTTCCGCCGACTCTGGCCGATGATTGCCCCTTTCAAAGCAGGCTTGATCGTGGCGGGCGTAGCGTTAATCCTCAACGCAGCCAGCGATACTTTTATGCTATCGCTCCTCAAACCGTTACTGGATGACGGTTTTGGTAAAACGGATCGCTCAGTGCTGCTATGGATGCCGCTGGTGGTTATTGGGCTGATGATCTTACGCGGTATTTCCAGCTATATCTCCAGTTACTGTATCTCCTGGGTATCAGGAAAAGTGGTAATGTCCATGCGTCGCCGACTCTTCGGTCACATGATGGGCATGCCGGTCTCATTCTTTGATAAACAGTCTACGGGCACGCTGCTGTCACGTATTACCTACGATTCAGAGCAGGTGGCATCATCGTCCTCCAGCGCGCTGATTACCGTGGTCCGTGAAGGCGCATCGATCATCGGCCTGTTTATCATGATGTTCTATTACAGCTGGCAGCTGTCGCTCATCCTGATCGTGCTGGCACCGGTTGTCTCCATTGCTATCCGCGTCGTCTCAAAGCGTTTCCGCAATATCAGTAAGAATATGCAGAATACGATGGGGCAGGTCACGACCAGCGCTGAACAGATGCTGAAAGGCCACAAAGAAGTGTTGATCTTTGGTGGTCAGGAAGTCGAAACCAAGCGCTTTGATAAGGTCAGCAATAAAATGCGCCTGCAGGGAATGAAAATGGTGTCGGCCTCCTCTATCTCCGATCCTATCATTCAGCTGATTGCCTCACTGGCACTGGCATTTGTTCTGTATGCAGCGAGCTTCCCGAGCGTTATGGAGACCCTGACTGCAGGGACCATCACCGTAGTGTTCTCCTCCATGATTGCGCTGATGCGTCCGCTGAAATCCCTGACCAACGTGAACGCGCAGTTCCAGCGCGGGATGGCAGCATGCCAGACGTTGTTCAGCATTCTCGATTCCGAGCAGGAAAAAGATGAAGGTACGCGCGTGATTGAGCGTGCAAACGGAGACGTTGAATTCCGCAATGTGACCTTTACCTATCCAGGCCGCGAAGTGGCTGCACTGCGTAATATCAACCTGACGATTCCAGCAGGTAAAACCGTTGCGCTGGTGGGCCGTTCCGGCTCGGGTAAATCAACCATTGCCAGCCTGATTACGCGCTTCTACGACATTGATGAAGGTGAAATCCTGTTAGATGGTCATGACCTGCGGGAGTATACCCTGCAGTCGCTGCGTAACCAGGTTGCACTGGTTTCTCAGAACGTGCATCTGTTCAACGACACGGTTGCCAACAACATCGCCTATGCCCGTACTGAAGAGTACAGCCGCGAGCAGATCGAGAATGCCGCACGCATGGCGTATGCGATGGACTTCATCAACAAGATGGATAACGGTCTGGATACCATCATTGGTGAAAACGGTGTGCTCCTTTCCGGTGGTCAGCGTCAGCGTATCCCCATTGCGCGTGCGCTGCTGCGCGACAGCCCAATCCTGATTCTGGATGAAGCGACGTCCGCGCTGGATACTGAATCTGAACGCGCTATTCAGTCAGCGCTGGACGAACTGCAGAAGAACCGTACCTCTCTGGTGATTGCGCACCGTCTCTCGACCATCGAACAGGCTGATGAAATCGTGGTGGTAGAGGACGGCGTGATTGTCGAGCGGGGCAGCCATGCCGATCTGCTCGCCCACCGTGGCGTCTACGCTCAGCTTCATAAGATGCAGTTCGGTCAACAATGATTGCACGCATCTGGTCAGGTGAATCACCACTGTGGCGACTGCTTCTGCCGCTCTCCTGGCTCTATGGCCTGGTGAGCGGTGCCATTCGTCTGATGTACCGCCTGGGGCTGAAGCGCGCCTGGCGCGCACCGGTTCCGGTTGTGGTGGTCGGTAACCTGACCGCTGGTGGGAACGGCAAAACGCCGGTGGTGATCTGGCTGGTGGAGCAGTTGCAAAAGCGCGGTATTCGCCCAGGGGTTGTATCGCGCGGCTATGGTGGTAAAGCGACGCACTATCCGCTTCTGCTTACGGCTGATACAACAACGGCCGAAGCGGGTGATGAACCTGTCCTGATCTATCAGCGCACAGGTGTGCCGGTTGCGGTCTCACCCGTGCGCAGCGACGCCGTTCAGGCGCTTCTTGCCGGGCACGCTGTGGACATCATTATCACCGACGATGGCCTTCAGCATTACGCACTGGCGCGTGATAAAGAGATTGTGGTTATCGACGGCGTGCGCCGTTTTGGCAACGGCTGGCGGCTGCCTGCCGGCCCGATGCGTGAACGCGCGTCGCGTCTTCAGTCCGTTGATGCGGTCATTGTTAACGGTGGCCAGGCTAAGCCAGGGGAAATCCCTATGCATCTTCAGCCTGGCATGGCGGTTAACCTGTTAACGGGCGAGCGTAAGGCGGTTGAACAGCTGTCTGCACTGGTGGCGATGGCGGGTATTGGTCACCCTCCGCGCTTCTTCGCGACGCTGGAGCAGTGTGGTGCCCGGCCAGAAAAACGCGTTCCGCTGGCAGACCACCAGGCGCTGGTGGAAGGTCAGGTAGACGCCCTGACCGTACCCGGGCAGTCGCTGATCATGACCGAAAAAGATGCGGTGAAATGCCGCGCCTTTGCGAAAGAAAACTGGTGGTATCTGCCGGTTGACGCTGAACTCAGCGGCGAGCAGCCGGAACACTTGCTCAAGGAACTGATTGCGTTGGTGCGATAAACGCTTACGCGGTTCTGGTGGCGCTTTGACTGACAGGAAAACGCATGTCTTTACCGCAACTCTCGCTTTCAGCCGCACGTCATTTACACCTTGCTGCCCAGGGGCTGCTTAAAAAGCCTCGCCGTCGCGCACAACCCTCTGACATTCTCTCCACCGTACAGCGCATGTCGTTGCTGCAAATCGATACCATCAACATCGTGGCGCGAAGCCCTTACCTGGTGCTCTTCAGCCGTCTGGGAAATTATCAGCCGCAGTGGCTAGACAATGCGCTTAGTCAGGGTGAGCTAATGGAATACTGGGCACATGAAGCCTGTTTCCTGCCCCGCAGTGATTTCGCGCTGATTCGTCACCGCATGCTCTCTCCGGATAAGATGGGCTGGAAATATCGTCAGGAGTGGATGCATGAACACGCCGCTGAAATTGAGCAGCTTATCGCGCATATTCAGGAAAACGGTCCGGTGCGTTCGGCTGATTTTGAGCATCCGCGAAAAGGGGCGAGCGGATGGTGGGAGTGGAAACCGCATAAACGTCATCTGGAGGGGCTGTTTACATCCGGTAAAGTGATGGTTGTGGAACGACGTAACTTTCAGCGCGTATACGACCTGACGCACCGCGTGATGCCGCACTGGGACGATGAGCGTGACCTGCTTACGCAGGAAGCGGCCGAAGCCATCATGCTGGAGAACAGCGCCCGCAGTCTGGGGATTTTTCGTCCGCAATGGCTGGCAGACTACTACCGACTCCGTCAGCCTGCGCTAAAACCGTTGCTGGAGATGTGGCAGCGCGAGCAGCGCGTCATACCTGCCGCTGTCGAAACGCTGGGCGAGATGTGGCTGCATGCCGATTTGCTCCCGCTTTTACCACAGGCGCTGGAAGGTAAGCTCCAGGCCACGCACAGCGCGGTACTGTCACCTTTCGACCCGGTCGTCTGGGACAGAAAACGGGCCGAGCAGCTGTTTAATTTCAGCTACCGGCTTGAGTGTTACACCCCCGCGCCAAAACGCCAGTACGGTTACTTCGTTTTGCCTCTGCTGCATAAAGGGCAACTGGTGGGACGCATGGATGCCAAAATGCACCGCAAAACCGGGACGCTTGAAATCATCGCGCTGTATCTTGAAGACGGGGTTAAGGCGACGGCTACCCTGGAGAAAGGATTATCATCCGCCATTAGCGATTTTGCGCGCTGGCAAGGGGCGAGCAGCGTGACGCTGGGCCGTATGCCGGACGGGCTGTTTACAACCTGCCGAAGTGGTTGGGAAACAGACACTCCCTGAAAAGGGAATGTGTTAAGCTTTAGCGATTACCCATACGGAGGAACTATGGATCACCGTTTACTTGAAATTATTGCCTGCCCAGTGTGCAACGGCAAACTCTACTACAGCCAGGATAAACAAGAGCTGATTTGCAAGCTGGACAGTCTGGCTTTCCCGCTGCGGGACGGTATTCCGGTCCTGCTGGAGAATGAAGCCCGTTCCCTGGTGGCAGAAGAGAGCAAGCCATGAGTTTCGTTGTCATTATTCCGGCGCGCTATGCATCAACGCGTCTGCCGGGTAAACCGTTGGTAGATATCAACGGTAAGCCAATGATTGTGCATGTCCTGGAGCGTGCGCGTGAATCGGGTGCAGACCGCGTCATCGTGGCAACCGATCACTCGGACGTGGCGCAAGCGGTTGAAGCGGCGGGGGGGGAAGTGTGCATGACTCGCGCCGATCACCAGTCCGGCACTGAGCGTCTGGCGGAAGTGGTTGAGAAATGCGGTTTCAGCGATGATACGGTCATCGTCAACGTGCAGGGCGATGAGCCGATGATCCCGGCGGTTATTATTCGCCAGGTAGCGGAAAATCTGGCGCAGCGACAGGTTGGCATGGCCACCCTCGCGGTACCCATTCATCATGCTGAAGAAGCATTCAACCCGAATGCGGTTAAAGTGGTTATGGATGCCGAGGGCTATGCGCTCTATTTCTCTCGCGCGACGATCCCTTGGGATCGCGATCGCTTTGCGGTATCGAAAGAGACCATCGGTGATTCATTCCTGCGCCACATTGGGATCTACGGCTATCGTGCGGGCTTCATTCGCCGCTATGTCAACTGGGCACCAAGCCCGCTGGAACATATTGAAATGCTGGAGCAGCTCCGCGTGCTCTGGTATGGCGAAAAAATCCACGTAGCCGTTGCCAAAGAAGTTCCCGGAACGGGCGTTGATACGCCGGAAGATCTTGAGCGCGTTCGCGCCGAACTGCATTAATTTTGCCTCCATCCCTCCTTACGGGGGGATGTTCTCACCCCACAATTTTTTCTTTCTTACTCTTAATTGATCTCTTCCGGGTGACATCCTTTGCTCACGCGCTCATTATAAAAGCAGTAGCCTTAATGGGGGTAATCTCATATGGAACAGCTGCGTGCCGAACTGAGCCATCTGCTTGGCGAGACGTTGAGCCGGGTCGAGTGTGTGAATGAAAAGGCGGATACCGCACTTTGGGCGCTGTATGACAGTCATGGAAACCCAATGCCTCTCATGGCCAGAAGCTTTACCTCACCCGGCGTCGCCAGACAGCTGGCATGGAAAATATCGATGCTGGCAAGGGAAGGTACGGTGCGAATGCCGACGGTTTACGGTGTCATGACGCATGAGGAACACCCCGGCCCGGATGTCCTGCTTATTGAGCGCCTGCGTGGCGTCTCTGTTGAAGCCCCGGCGCGCACGCCGGACCGCTGGGAACAGCTGAAAGATCAGATCGTCGAGGCGTTGCTGGCCTGGCACCGGCAGGATAGCCGCGGGCTCGTCGGTCCCGTCGACAGCACTCAGGAGAACCTGTGGCCGCTCTGGTATCGTCAGCGGGTGGAAGCGCTGTGGGGAACGCTTAACCAGTTCAACAACACCGGTTTAACCATGCCGGACAAACGCATTCTGTTTCGCACTCGCGAGTGCTTGCCTGCGCTGTTTGACGGCTTTAATGATAACTGCGTGCTGATACACGGCAATTTTACCCTGCGCAGTATGCTGAAAGATCCCCGCAGCGACCAGCTGTTGGCGATGGTTGGGCCGGGCATTATGCTCTGGGCACCGCGCGAGTACGAACTGTTCAGACTATGCGACAGCGCCTCTGCGGAAGGTTTGCTCTGGCATTATCTGCAACGGGCACCTGTCGCGGAGGCGTTTCTCTGGCGGCGCTGGCTCTATTTGCTTTGGGATGAAGTGGCGCAACTGGTGAATACCGGACGGTTCAATCGCGCCAACTTCGACCTGGCGACAAAATCACTCTTGCCCTGGCTCGCCTGACGCGCCTTTCAGCCATTGCCAGAGGCGTCCAAGCGTCTCGTAACCGACACGATCGCTGTGCATCAACCAGACCGGGGACGGGATTGCTCGTTCCCACGGGTTAAGCGGCGCGTTGATCGCTATCTGGTTAGCCGGTGCGGGTAGGGGATGTAATCCCTGTTTCTCGAAGAAAATCATCGCTCTCGGTAAATGCGACGCCGATGTCACGAGCAGGAACGGCACGTCGCCGATGGCCTGCTTCACCGCGGCGGCTTCCTCTTCGGTGTCTTTTGGGCTGTCCAGGGTGATGATAGACGAACGTGGCACGCCCAGTGATTCAGCGACGCGTGCGCCAGCCTCCGCCGTACTCACCGGGTTTGTTTTGGCTGCGGCTCCGGTGAAGATCATTTTCGACCCCGGATTAGCAAGCCACAGGCGAATACCTTCGTTCAGGCGCGGCAGGCTGTTGTTGATCAGATTAGAGCTGGGTGCCCAGTTCGGATCCCAGGTATACCCGCCACCCAATACCACGATGTACTCCACTTTCTGATTTCCCTGCCAGGTCGGGTACTTATTTTCGATGGGGCGTAACAGACCATCCGCGACCGGCTGCAGGCTCAGCAGCAGCATCATCAGCCAGCCGAGGGTGATAAGCGTTTTGCCACTTTTCTGAAAGCGGCTGAACCACACCAGTGCCAGCCCCAGCGCGATGAGAAGCAGCAGCAGGGGAAGGGGAAGCATCATGCCTCCGATGTATTTTTTTAGGGTAAAAAGCATCCTTTTTGGTTCCTTTTTTAACCATACAGCAGGCGATTACCCGTGATATTACACCAGAGTGGTTCATTCTCCGCGCGGGTGTGACAAAATAGCGGTTTTGCAGTTAGCGAGTGGAACCTTCCCAATGCGGGATCGCAATTTTGATGACATCGCGGAAAAGTTTTCGCGCAACATTTATGGCACCACCAAAGGTCAGCTTCGGCAGACGATCCTCTGGCAGGATCTGGACAAGCTGTTGGCGGAACTGGGTGACCGGCGGTTGCGCGTGCTCGATGCCGGTGGCGGGGAAGGTCAGACTGCAATTCTGATGGCGCAGCGGGGGCACCACGTCACGCTTTGCGATCTTTCTGCTGAGATGGTTACTCGCGCCGAACGCGCGGCAGAAGAGAAAGGTGTGAGCGACAACATGCATTTTATACATTGCGCCGCTCAGGACATTCCCCAGCATTTGGAAACGCAGGTTGATCTGATATTGTTTCATGCTGTGCTCGAATGGGTCGCCGAACCGCAAGCCATGTTAAAAACGCTGTGGTCGATGTTGCGTCCGGGCGGTGCGTTATCGCTGATGTTCTACAATGCAAACGGTCTGCTGATGCGAAACGTGCTGGTGGGCAATTTTGGCTACGTGCAGCAGGGTATGTATAAAAAGAAACGGCGCACGCTATCGCCGGATTTCCCTCGTGAACCGCAGCAGGTCTATGGCTGGCTGGAGGAGATCGGTTGGGAGATCACCGGTAAAACAGGCGTGAGGGTGTTTCATGATTATCTGCGTGATAAACAAAAACAGCATGACTGTTTAGACGCCTTAACAGAAATAGAAACGCGGTATTGCCGCCAGGAGCCTTATCTGAGCCTTGGCCGCTATATACACGTCACCGCGCGCAAGCCGCAGAAGCAAGGATAATCTATGAGTGAATTTTCCCAGACAGTCCCCGAACTGGTTGCCTGGGCCAGGAAAAACGATTTCTCCATCACGCTGCCGGTAGACAGACTCTCCTTCCTGCTGGCGGTTGCCACGCTGAACGGCGAACGGCTGGATGGTGAAATGAGCGAGGGTGAACTGGTGGATGCGTTCCGCCATGTCAGTGATGCGTTTGAGCAAACCAGCGAAACCATTAGCGTGCGTGCCAACAACGCAATCAACGATATGGTGCGTCAACGTCTGCTGAACCGCTTTACCAGCGAGCAGGCGGAAGGAAACGCCATTTATCGTCTGACGCCTCTGGGGATCGGCATTACCGATTACTACATTCGCCAGCGCGAGTTTTCGACGCTGCGTCTCTCCATGCAGCTATCGATCGTGGCGGGCGAGCTTAAGCGCGCCGCCGACGCGGCAGATGAAAACGGTGACGAATTCCACTGGCACCGTAACGTCTACGCGCCGCTGAAGTACTCGGTGGCAGAGATTTTCGACAGCATCGATCTGACCCAGCGTCTGATGGATGAACAGCAGCAGCAGGTGAAAGACGATATCGCTCAATTGCTGAATAAAGACTGGCGTGCAGCCATCTCCAGCTGTGAACTTTTATTGTCAGAAACCTCCGGTACGCTGCGTGAACTGCAGGATACGCTGGAAGCCGCAGGCGACAAGCTGCAGGCCAATCTGCTCCGCATCCAGGATGCGACCATGGCGCACGACGACCTCCACTTTGTCGACCGTCTGGTCTTCGATCTGCAAAGCAAACTCGACCGTATTATTAGCTGGGGCCAGCAGTCGATCGACCTGTGGATCGGCTACGACCGACACGTGCATAAATTTATCCGTACCGCGATCGATATGGATAAAAACCGCGTCTTCGCTCAGCGTCTGCGTCAGTCGGTACAAACCTATTTCGATGCCCCATGGGCGCTGACCTACGCGAATGCCGACCGTCTGCTGGATATGCGCGACGAAGAGATGGCGCTACGTGATGAAGAGGTGACCGGTGAATTGCCACCGGATCTGGAATACGAAGAATTTAACGAAATTCGCGAACAACTTGCGGCGATGATCGAAGAACAGCTCGCTGTCTACAAAACCAGACAAGCACCGCTGGATCTTGGTCTCGTGGTGCGCGACTATCTGGCGCAATATCCTCGCGCGCGGCACTTTGACGTTGCCCGCATCGTGGTAGATCAGGCGGTACGCCTGGGCGTCGCGCAAGCAGATTTCACCGGACTGCCGCCGAAGTGGCAGCCGATCAACGATTACGGAGCCAAGGTACAGGCGCATGTCATTGACAAATATTGAACAAGTGATGCCAGTAAAGCTGGCACAGGCGCTGGCGAATCCGTTATTTCCGGCGCTGGACAGCCAGCTGCGTGCCGGTCGTCACATTGGTCTTGACGAGCTGGATAATCACGCTTTTTTGATGGATTTCCAGGAATACCTGGAAGAGTTCTACGCGCGCTACAACGTGGAGCTGATTCGCGCGCCGGAAGGGTTTTTCTACCTGCGCCCGCGCTCAACCACGCTGATTCCGCGTTCCGTACTCTCCGAGCTGGATATGATGGTCGGCAAAATCCTCTGCTACCTCTACCTCAGCCCGGAACGTCTGGCGAACGAAGGGATTTTCACTCAGCAGGAACTCTACGACGAACTGCTGTCGCTGGCAGATGAAAGCAAATTGCTGAAGCTGGTGAACAACCGTTCGACAGGTTCCGATCTTGACCGTCAGAAATTACAGGAAAAAGTTCGCTCTTCCCTGAACCGTCTGCGTCGTTTGGGCATGGTCTGGTTTATGGGCCATGACAGCAGCAAATTCCGCATTACGGAATCCGTCTTCCGCTTTGGCGCCGACGTGCGCGCGGGTGACGACGCCCGTGAAGCGCAGCTGCGCATGATCCGCGACGGTGAAGCGATGCCGGTGGAAAACCATTTGCAGCTCAATGATGAGCATGAAGAGAATCAGCCGGATAGCGGGGAGGAAGAGTAATGATTGAACGCGGTAAATTTCGCTCACTAACGCTGATTAACTGGAACGGCTTCTTCGCCCGAACCTTCGATCTGGATGAGCTGGTTACGACGCTCTCCGGCGGTAACGGTGCGGGTAAATCCACCACCATGGCGGCATTTGTGACGGCGCTGATCCCCGATCTCACGCTGCTGCACTTCCGTAACACCACCGAAGCGGGCGCGACAAGCGGCTCTCGTGATAAGGGTCTGCACGGTAAGCTGAAGGCCGGTGTCTGTTATTCGGTGCTGGACGTGATCAACTCTCGTCACCAGCGCGTGGTGGTGGGCGTGCGTCTGCAGCAGGTTGCCGGTCGCGACCGTAAAGTGGATATCAAACCGTTCGCCATCCAGGGGCTGCCAACATCCGTGCAGCCGACGGCGCTGCTGACGGAAACGCTGAACGAACGTCAGGCGCGCGTGCTGACGCTGCAGGAGCTGAAAGACAAACTCGAAACTATCGAAGGTGTGCAGTTCAAGCAGTTCAACTCCATTACCGACTACCACTCCCTGATGTTCGATCTGGGCGTGGTGGCGCGTCGTCTGCGCACGGCATCAGACCGTAGCAAATACTACCGTCTGATCGAAGCGTCCCTGTACGGCGGTATCTCCAGCGCCATTACCCGCTCCCTACGCGACTACCTGCTGCCGGAAAACAGCGGCGTGCGTAAAGCCTTCCAGGATATGGAAGCCGCGCTGCGTGAGAACCGCATGACGCTGGAAGCCATTCGCGTGACCCAGTCTGACCGCGACCTGTTTAAACACCTTATCAGCGAAGCCACCAACTATGTGGCCGCAGACTATATGCGTCACGCCAACGAGCGCCGCATTCATCTCGATCAGGCATTAGAGTACCGCCGCGAGCTGTTTACCTCGCGTAAGCAGCTGGTGGCCGAGCAGTATAAGCACGTCGAAATGGCGCGCGAGCTGGGTGAGCACAACGGTGCCGAAGGTGACCTGGAAGCGGATTATCAGGCCGCCAGCGATCACCTCAACCTGGTGCAGACCGCGCTGCGTCAGCAGGAAAAAATCGAGCGTTATGAAGCGGACCTCGATGAGCTGCAAATTCGCCTCGAAGAGCAAAACGAAGTGGTGGCCGAAGCCGCCGACATGCAGGAAGAGAACGAAGCCCGCGCCGAAGCCGCCGAGCTGGAAGTGGATGAGCTGAAAAGCCAGCTCGCCGATTACCAGCAGGCGCTGGACGTGCAGCAGACGCGTGCTATTCAGTACACTCAGGCCCTGCAGGCGTTACAGCGTGCCAAAGAGCTGTGTCATCTGCCTGACTTAACGCCAGAAAGCGCCGACGAATGGCTGGATACCTTCCAGGCCAAAGAGCAGGAAGCCACTGAGAAACTCCTGTCACTCGATCAGAAAATGAGCGTCGCGCAAACGGCGCACAGCCAGTTTGAGCAGGCTTACCAGCTGGTCGTGGCGATTAACGGCCCGCTGGCGCGTAATGAAGCCTGGGACGTCGCCCGTGAACTGCTGCGTGACGGGGTGAACCAGCGCCATCTGGCCGAGCAGGTTCAGCCGCTGCGTATGCGTCTCAACGAGCTGGAACAGCGTCTGCGCGAGCAGCAGGAAGCCGAGCGTCTGCTGGCGGAATTCTGCAAGCGTCAGGGGAAAAATTACGATTTCGACGAGCTTGAGGCTCTGCATCAGGAGCTTGAAGCGCGTATTGCGGCACTTTCAGACAGTGTCTCTAACGCCAGCGAACAGCGTATGACGCTGCGCCAGGAGATGGAGCAGCTTCAGTCCCGCTCGCAAAAACTGTTGCAGCGTGCGCCGGTCTGGCTGGCAGCTCAAAGCAGCCTGAGCCAGCTCAGCGAACAGTGCGGCGAGCAGTTTGAATCCAGTCAGGAAGTGACCGAATACCTGCAGCAGCTGCTGGAGCGCGAGCGCGAAGCGATTGTTGAGCGTGATGAAGTTGGCGCCCGCAAGCGTGAAGTCGACGACGAAATTGAACGCTTAAGCCAGCCGGGCGGTGCGGAAGATCCGCGTCTCAATACGCTGGCAGAGCGGTTTGGCGGCTTACTGCTGTCCGAAATTTACGACGATGTTGGTCTGGACGATGCGCCGTATTTCTCCGCGCTGTATGGTCCGTCGCGTAATGCAATTGTCGTCCCGGATCTGTCGCTGATTTCTGAGCAGCTGGCAGGACTGGAAGATTGCCCGGAAGATCTCTACCTGATCGAAGGGGATCCGCAGTCGTTTGATGACAGCGTATTCAGCGTCGACGAGCTGGAAAAAGCGGTGGTGGTGAAAATCGCCGACCGGCAGTGGCGCTATTCCCGCTTCCCGGAACTGCCGCTATTTGGCCGTGCCGCGCGTGAAAACCGTATTGAAAGCCTGCACGCCGAGCGTGAAACGCTCTCCGAACGCTTTGCGACGCTGTCGTTTGACGTTCAGAAAACCCAGCGTTTGCACCAGGCATTCAGCCGCTTTATCGGAAGCCATCTTGCCGTGGCCTTTGACGCGGATCCGGAAGCTGAGATTCGCAAGCTCAATACTCGCCGTGGTGAACTTGAGCGCGCGATTGCCAATCATGAAAGTGACAACCAGCAGAGCCGCGTCCAGTTTGAACAGGCGAAAGAGGGCGTCGCCGCCCTTAACCGCATCCTGCCGCGCCTGAATCTGCTGGCTGATGACACGCTGGCTGACCGCGTAGATGAAATCCAGGAACGTCTGGATGAAGCGCAGGAAGCCGCGCGTTTTGTGCAGCAGCACGGTAATCAGCTGGCGAAGCTGGAGCCGGTCATCTCCGTTCTTCAAAGCGACCCGGAGCAGTTCGAGCAGTTAAAAGAAGATTACGCCTGGTCACAGCAGGTGCAGCGCGAAGCGCGTCAGCAGGCGTTTGCCCTGACGGAAGTCGTACAGCGTCGCGCCCACTTCGGCTACTCCGATTCAGCAGAAATGCTGAGCGGAAACAGCGATCTGAATGAAAAGCTGCGTCAGCGCCTGGAGCAGGCTGAAGCCGAGCGTACTCGCGCTCGTGAAGCCATGCGTACGCATGCCGCACAGCTGAGCCAGTACAGTCAGGTCATGGCCTCGCTGAAAAGCTCCTTCGATACCAAGAAAGAGCTGTTGAACGATCTACACAAAGAGCTGCAGGATATTGGCGTGCGTGCCGACAGCGGTGCGGAAGAACGTGCGCGCATTCGTCGCGATGAACTGCACAGCCAGCTCAGCAACAACCGCGCGCGCCGCAACCAGCTGGAAAAAGCGCTGACCTTCTGCGAAGCGGAAATGGACAATCTGACGCGTCGCCTGCGCAAGCTGGAGCGTGACTATCACGAAATGCGCGAGCAGGTCGTGACTGCGAAGGCGGGCTGGTGCGCGGTGATGCGCATGGTGAAAGACAATAACGTTGAGCGTCGACTACACCGTCGCGAGCTGGCCTATCTTTCCGGGGACGAATTGCGCTCCATGTCGGATAAAGCGTTGGGTGCGCTGCGTCTGGCGGTGGCGGATAACGAACACCTGCGTGATGTGTTGCGCATGTCGGAAGATCCGAAGCGTCCAGAGCGCAAAATCCAGTTCTTCGTGGCCGTTTATCAGCATCTGCGCGAACGTATTCGTCAGGACATCATCCGTACCGACGATCCGGTCGAAGCCATCGAACAGATGGAAATCGAGCTGGGTCGCCTGACGGAAGAGTTGACCTCCCGCGAGCAGAAGCTGGCTATCAGCTCCCGCAGCGTGGCGAACATCATCCGTAAGACCATTCAGCGTGAGCAGAACCGTATCCGCCAGCTCAACCAGGGCCTGCAGAGCGTGTCGTTTGGCCAGGTTAACAGCGTACGTCTGAACGTGAACGTGCGTGAGGCTCACTCTACGCTGCTGGACGTGCTGTCTGAACAACACGAACAGCACCAGGATCTGTTCAATAGCACCCGTCTGACCTTCTCTGAAGCGCTGGCGAAGCTGTATCAGCGCCTGAACCCGCAGATCGATATGGGCCAGCGTACGCCGCACACCATTGGTGAAGAGCTGCTGGCTTACCGTAACTATCTGGAGATGGAAGTTGAGGTTAACCGTGGCTCCGACGGCTGGCTGCGTGCTGAGTCTGGTGCGCTGTCGACGGGTGAGGCTATCGGTACCGGTATGTCGATTCTGGTGATGGTTGTCCAGAGTTGGGAAGATGAAGCGCGTCGCCTGCGCGGGAAAGACATCTCGCCATGTCGTTTGCTGTTCCTTGATGAAGCGGCGCGTCTTGATGCCCGTTCCATCGCCACGCTGTTTGAGCTTTGCGATCGCCTCGATATGCAGCTCATCATCGCGGCACCGGAGAACATCAGCCCGGAAAAAGGGACGACGTACAAACTGGTACGTAAAGTGTTCCAGAACAGCGAACATGTTCACGTTGTCGGGTTACGCGGTTTTGCACCGCAACCACCTGAGTCTTTACCGGGTACGGCAGACGCCTCCTGAGGTGTTTTGTTACAAAGCGCGGCGCAGTAGCGCCGCTTTTTTTTACTCTTAGCTTGTGCTTACGGCTGCGTTATCTTTAAACTTCTTTACATAAGGTAAGCCAACAGCATGTGTGCCTACCTATAATGAAAGAAAGCCCCAATGTGATGGGCGTGTCGTGAAAACAGGGGGCAAGGGATGTTGCTAAAGAAAAATCGTGGTCGTCAGCTGTCAGCGCTGAGTTTGTGTCTGGCAGTGATGTTTGCTCCACTGTTTACCGCGCAGGCTGATGAGCCTGAGGTTGTACCGACTGACAGCTCTGCAACGATGGGCGCTCAGCCGACATCGTTGTCGCAGCCGCTGGAGCAGTCGCCAGCAACGGCCATTATGGCCGGTATTACGCCGTTACCTGAAGGTATCGACACAGAGTCTGTTCGTCAGCAGCTGCAGTCCGGGCTGCCATCAGGATATACGCCTGCTTATCTCAATCAGCTCACGCTGCTCTATGCCGCGCGTGATATGAAACCGATGTGGGATAATCGTGATGCGGTGCGTGCTTTCCAGCAGCAGCTGGCAGAAGTGGCCATCGCGGGCATTCAGCCGCAGTTTACGACCTGGGTTGAGCTGTTGACCGATCCAGCCGTGACGGGGAAGGAGCGTGACGTGGTTCTCTCGGATGCCATGATGGGGTATCTCCAGTTTGTGGCGGGCATTCCGGTGAATGGCAATCGTTGGTTATACAGCGAAAAACCGTACAAACTGGCGACGCCAGCCCTGTCGGTCATAAACCAATGGCAACTGTCACTGGATAATGGCGACCTGCCGCGCTTTATCGCAAGCCTTGCGCCTGCACATCCGCAATACGCCACAATGCATCAGTCGCTGCTTGAACTGGTTACGGATTCGCGCCCGTGGCCGCAACTCCGAGCGGCGGCCACGCTGCGTCCGGGGCAGTGGAGCAGTGATGTTCCCGCACTGCGCGAAATTCTCAAACGTTCCGGCATTCTGGATAATGGGCCAAAAATTGCGCTTCCTGGCGATGACGGTCAAAGCGTGGCGGTGAGCCCGTCGGCACCGGTAAAAGAGACCAGCGCAGCTCCGCTAAGCTCGAAGCCAGCCGCGTATGATCGCGAGCTGGTTGCAGCAGTTAAGCAGTTCCAGGCTATTCAGGGGCTGGGTGCCGATGGCGTAATTGGTCCGTCAACGCGCGACTGGCTGAATGTTTCTCCGGCACAACGGGCGGGTGTACTGGCGCTGAATATCCAGCGTTTGCGCTTGCTGCCAGGCACGCTGTCTACCGGCATCATGGTAAATATACCGGCGTATTCGCTGGTCTATTACCAGAACGGGAGTGAAGTGCTGGCTTCGCGTGTGATTGTCGGGCGTCCCGATCGTAAAACGCCAATGATGAGCAGCGCGCTGAATAACGTGGTGGTTAACCCGCCGTGGAACGTCCCGCCGACGCTGGCTCGTAAGGATATCCTGCCTAAGGTCTGGAACGATCCAGGATATCTGGAGCGCCACGGGTATACCGTGATGCGTGGATGGAACAGTAAAGAGGCGATAGATCCCTGGATGGTTGACTGGTCAACGATAACGGCGTCGAATTTACCGTTCCGCTTCCAGCAGGCTCCGGGCGCCCATAACTCGCTGGGGCGCTATAAATTCAACATGCCAAGTTCAGATGCAATCTATCTGCATGATACGCCGAACCACAACCTGTTCCAGAAGGATACGCGCGCGCTCAGTTCGGGTTGCGTCCGTGTGAATAAGGCCTCCGAGCTGGCGAATATGCTGCTGCAGGATGCGGGCTGGAACGATACGCGGATTTCAGATGCGTTGAAACAAGGTGATACCCGTTACGTTAATATTCGACACAACATTCCGGTCAATCTTTACTATCTGACGGCGTTTGTCGGCGAGGACGGGCGCACCCAGTACCGTACAGATATTTACAATTATGATCTCACCGCGCGATCCGGCGCACAAATTTTGCCAAAAGCTGAACAATTAATCAGGTAAATGAAGTAGTTCGGGCAAATTGATTGTCGTAAGTTATGGTGAATACGGGGCGATCTGGCTGTAAGCCGCGTATTCACTGGGGTTGGGCGCCTTGACGTAAGCCATTTTGACAGTTAAGGTGCCCTTCGTGCGCTAAGCATATTTACGATTTCATTGACCTGTAGACCTGATTATCATGGACAAATTTGACGCTAATCGCCGCAAATTGCTGGCGTTAGGTGGTGTTGCGCTCGGCGCTGCGGCCATCCTTCCGACGCCAGCATTTGCCACCCTCTCGACACCACGTCCGCGTATTTTAACGCTCAACAATCTTCATACCGGTGAGTCGCTTAAAGCGGAGTTTTTCGATGGCAGAGGCTATATTCAGGATGAATTAGCAAGACTTAACCATTTTTTCCGTGATTTCCGCGCGAATAAAATAAAAGCCATCGATCCAGGACTGTTTGATCAGATTTTCCGCCTTCAGGGCCTGCTGGGAACCAGCAAGCCGGTGCAGCTCATTTCAGGATACCGTTCACTCGATACCAACAATGAACTGCGCGCCCACAGCCGTGGGGTAGCGAAAAAAAGCTATCACACCAAAGGGCAGGCAATGGATTTCCACATTGAAGGCGTTTCGTTAGCCAATATTCGCAAAGCCGCGTTATCTATGCGCGCAGGTGGTGTAGGATACTACCCACGTAGCAACTTTGTGCATATTGATACCGGGCCGGTTCGGCACTGGTAATAACGAAACACAGGAGCAGTATGAACTATCGTATTATTCCGGTTACCGCGTTCTCCCAGAACTGTTCATTGATCTGGTGCGAGCAAACTAAACTGGCCGCGCTTGTCGATCCCGGCGGTGACGCTGAGAAAATCAAGCAGGAAGTTGCAGCAAGCGGCGTTACGCTGATGCAGATTTTGCTCACTCATGGTCATCTTGACCATGTGGGTGCTGCGGCTGAACTGGCTGAACACTACGGTGTGCCGGTGATCGGCCCGGAAAAAGAAGATGAGTTCTGGCTGCAGGGGTTACCCGCCCAAAGCCGCATGTTTGGCCTTGATGAGTGTCTGCCATTGACGCCCGATCGTTGGTTAAACGAAGGAGATCGCGTTACCGTAGGGAATGTGACTTTACAGGTGTTGCATTGTCCTGGGCATACGCCAGGCCATATCGTCTTCTTTGATGACCAGTCACGTCTGCTGATTTCCGGCGATGTTATTTTCAAAGGTGGCGTAGGACGCAGCGATTTCCCGCGCGGCGATCACGGTCAGCTGATTCAGTCGATTAAACAAAAGTTATTGCCGCTGGGTGATGACGTCACGTTTATCGCAGGACACGGTCCGATATCGACGCTGGGCTATGAACGGCTCCATAACCCGTTCCTTCAGGACGAAATGCCTGTCTGGTAACCCGAATAAAAAAAGCCTGCATAACGCAGGCTTTTTTATGCGCGCAACTTACAGTACGGCGACAATCGCTTCGCACAGTGGCGCCATGTTGTCAGGCGTCATGCCTGCAACGTTCACGCGGCCAGACGCTACGGCGTACACGCCATACTCTTCACGCAAACGCAGAACCTGCTCTTTGGTCAGGCCGCTGAAAGAGAACATGCCGTTCTGTTTGATGATAAAGCTGAAGTCGCGGTCAGCGCCTTTCTCAGCCAGCGTGTTCACGAACAGCAGGCGCATACGCTGAATGCGCTGGCGCATATCGTTCAGCTCTTGTTCCCAGATCGCACGCAGGGCATCGTTGCTCAGGATGGTGGCAACAACAGACGCACCGTGTGCCGGTGGGTTAGAGTAGTTGGCACGGATCACGGACTTCATCTGGCTGAACGCACGATCGACGGTCTCTTCGTTTGCCGCGACCAGCGTACAGGCACCTACGCGCTCATTGTACAGGCCGAAGTTCTTGGAATAGGAACCCGCCACGATCAGTTCCTGATGCACGGCTGCGAACGCGCGCAGGCCTTCCGCATCTTCTTCCAGACCACGGGCAAAGCCCTGATAGGCGAAGTCAAACAGCGGCAGCCAGCCTTTCTCCACGGACAACTTAGCCAGGTGTTCCCACTGCTCCAGCGTCGGGTCGATACCGGTTGGGTTATGGCAGCAACCGTGGAACAGCACCACGTCACCTGCCTGCGCTTCGCTCAGGCTTGCCAGCAGGCCGTCAAAGTCGAGAGAGTGATTTGCCGCGTCGTAGTAAGCATATTCACGTACTTCCAGACCCGCAGAGTTAAAGACGCTCTTGTGGTTTGGCCAGCTTGGGTTGCTCACCCATACGCGCTTAACAGAGGTATTTTTCGCCAGGAAATCCGCCGCAACGCGCAGCGCGCCGGTACCGCCAGGGGTTTGTGCTGTGCGAGCGCGTTTGCTGCTCACAATTTCGCTGCCTTTACCGAACAGCAGCTCCTGGGTGCAGCGACCAAATTCAGGGATACCATCAATACCGAGGTAGTTTTTGGTGGTTTCGTTTTCCAGCAGATACTGTTCAGCTTTTTTAACGCTGGTCAGGACCGGGGTTTTGCCGGTTTCATCTTTATATACACCAATACCCAGGTTGATTTTGCCAGGGCGGTCGTCGGCACGAAACAGATCGGCCAGGCCCAGAATAGGGTCGGCAGGAGCGGCGGTAATGTTCTCAAACATGACGAAGTTCCATTGTGATTACAGAAGTGAAATCCGCTATCAGGTTAACGGTAGATTTACAAAATGCCAACCGTTTGCGACGAAAAGCGTGCGGCTTTTCAAAAGTCGCCATTATTTTCTGTCGGGCATAAAAAAACAGGGCCGAAGCCCTGTTCATTAAGCATATAACAACGTGGTGTACTGATTAGAACTGGTAAACCAGACCTACAGCAACGGTATCATCGTTATTGATGCCCAGTTTGTTGTCGTCTTTCAGCTGGTTGATCTGGTAGTCAACATAGGTGGACATGTTTTTGTTGAAGTAGTAAGTCGCACCGATGTCGATGTAGTTGATGTAATCTTCATCACCCACGCCTTCTACGTCTTTCGCTTTAGATTTGTAGTAAGCGATGGATGGACGCAGACCGAAGTCGAACTGGTACTGAGCAACAACAGAGAAGTCCTGAGTTTTGTTAGCGAAGCCGTTGTCCAGGCGAGCCGCGTTACGCATTTCACCGTACAGCGCTGCCAGGTAAATGTTGTTCGCGTCGTATTTCAGACCGGTAGCCCATTGCTCAGCTTTATCGCCTTTGCCCCACTGCAGATTCTGCTGGGCATTGGTACGGTCAGCTGCGCCGTAAGCACCTACAACACCGAAACCGTCGAAATCGTAGCTAACAGAAGTTGCCCAGCCGTCGCCGTTGGAACGTGACGCATCGGTACGCTCGTTTTTGCCCAGGTACTGAACGCCAAAGTTCAGACCGTCAACCAGACCGAAGAAGCCGCTGTTACGGTAAGTCGCCAGACCACCAGTACGGCCAGAGAAGAAGTTGTCGCTCACGCCGGTGTCGCCGCCGAACTCTGGCAGCATATCGGTGATGCCGATTGCATCATAAACCAGGCCATAGTTACGACCGTAGTCGAAGGAGCCTGCGTCACCGAATTTCAGACCTGCGAATGCCAGACGGGTTTTGTTACCGGACTGTGCATCGGAGCCTTCAGAGTTGTTACCCTGGAAGTTGTATTCCCACTGACCGTAACCAGCCAGCTGATCGTTGATCTGAGTTTCGCCTTTGAAGCCCAGACGCGCGTAAGTTTTGTCGCCATCGTTGCCGTCATTATCAGAGAAGTAATGCAGACCAACAGCTTTCCCGTAAAGATCTAATTTGTTGCCGTCTTTGTTATAGATTTCTGCAGCGTTTGCTGCACCGGCTACCAGCAGGGCAGGGATAACCACTGCCAGGATATTGCGCTTCATCATTATTTATTACCCTCATTGGTTTTTTTATGACACTCGCCACTGCCGTCAATAAATTCTGTCAATAAATATTTCCGGAACTATTGATGAGAGTTAGGTGTCTTTATGTATCTGACAGGCATCTTTCCATTCATAGAACCGTTTCGCTAGCCTGAAAGTGCTACAATTTTCAAGATTGGGTAACAAAAAGAAATAATGTGTAACTAGATGTGTATTTTTGGGAACTTTGTGAACCATCTCAAATTTCAGAGAGACTTGGTTAATTAAGCGGCGGTTTCATTCCTATATATATGAATTGCTTATGTTTAATTTGGCTAAAGGCAATTCATATAAACAGCAGTTAAACAGCTCACCTTTTCTTATGACCGCGAAAGGCCTTCTGGATGGCTGTGAAATTGAATAAAAAATATGCTATTGCTTGAGAATTAAATAAGCACAATAAGAATGCGGGATATTTTTTATTCACAGATATTTCATGGAAACAACACGTAACAGCTAGTGCTTTTGACGGGGTTGTCTTTTAAAGAGGCTGACTTTGCACTGACATAAACTGACATTGCAGAATAAAATAATGGCCAGCATGTGCTGGCCATTATCATTGAGGCGGGTTAGAAGCTTGCGTTACGCGGCGTACGTGGGAACGGAATCACATCACGGACGTTCTGAACACCGGTTACGTAGGCAATCAGACGCTCGAAGCCCAGGCCGAAGCCTGAATGCGGAACAGTACCGTAACGGCGCAGGTCGCGATACCAGCTGTAGTCAGCCGGGTTGAGACCCATCTCTTCCATACGGGCATCCAGGACGTCCAGACGCTCTTCACGCTGAGAACCCCCGATGATTTCACCGATGCCAGGTGCCAGGACATCCATTGCGGCAACGGTTTTACCGTCTTCGTTAAGGCGCATATAGAAGGCCTTAATGTCTTTCGGGTAGTTTTTCACGACAACCGGTGCTTTGAAGTGTTTCTCTGCCAGATAGCGTTCGTGCTCAGAAGAGAGATCCACGCCCCAGTAAACCGGGTTCTCGAACTTCTCACCGCACTTCTCGAGGATGGCAACCGCATCGGTGTAATCCACCTGCGCGAAGTCAGCGGATACAAAGCGCTCCAGACGGGCAATCGCGTCGTTATCCACGCGCTCAGCGAAGAATTTCATGTCGTCTGCCCGTTCTTCCAGAACGGCTTTAAACACGTATTTCAGCATGGCTTCCGCCAGGCCTGCCACATCATTGAGATCGGCAAAGGCCACTTCTGGCTCCAGCATCCAGAATTCCGCCAGGTGGCGGCTGGTGTTGGAGTTTTCTGCGCGGAAGGTTGGGCCAAACGTGTAGATCTTAGACAGCGCACAGGCATAGGTTTCACCGTTGAGCTGGCCGGATACCGTCAGGAAGGCTTCTTTACCAAAGAAGTCTTTGTCGTAATCCACTTTACCTTCCGGCGTACGCGGCAGGTTTTCCATATCCAGCGTAGAAACGCGGAACATCTCACCCGCACCTTCAGTGTCGGACGCGGTGATTAGCGGCGTGGATACCCAGAAGTAACCCTGCTCATCGAAGAAACGATGCAGCGCCTGCGCCAGCGTGTGACGCACGCGGGCCACCGCACCGATCAGGTTGGTGCGTGGACGCAGGTGTGCCACTTCGCGAAGATACTCAATGCTGTGGCGTTTTGCCGCCATCGGGTAGGTATCTGGATCTTCCACCCAGCCGGTGACTTCAATCGCCGAAGCCTGAATTTCGAAGCTCTGGCCCTGACCAGGCGATGCGACAACCACGCCGGTAACAATGACGGAGCAACCTGTGGTCAGGCGCAGAACGTCATCATTGTAATTGGGCAGAGAATTATTAATGACGGCCTGTACAGGATCAAAGCAGGAACCGTCATAGACGGCGAGGAAGGAGATGCCAGCTTTAGAATCTCGGCGGGTACGCACCCATCCGCGCACGGTGACTTCTTGGTCAACGGCGACACGGCCCTGGAGTACGTCGGCTACAGGCACAACGCTCATAATATTCTCTCTGTTAATTGTCGGAAATGATAAACACTTGTCCGCCCTTATGGGGGGATATCTATGTTACCTGGCATCCGCCATCAGACAAGCAGATTTCGCAGTCTTAAGAGAAGAAATAAGAAATAAATAAGAAGTGGGGAGCCTTTACGGCTCCCGAATGCGGTTAACTGGCTTTTTTAACCTGCGGCAGATCGAAGGCTTTACGCAATGCGCGGACGAAAGCTTTGTCATGACAGATGGTTTTACCCGGACTATCAGAGAGTTTCGCCACCGGCTTGCCGTTACATTCCACCAGCTTTATGACGATGTTCAGAGGTTTTACCTGAGGAATATCGCAGGTCAAACGGGTGCCAATACCAAAGCTCAGATTCACTCTGGAGGAGAAGTGGCGGTAAAGATCCACCGCTTTGGCTAAATCAAGGTTATCAGAGAAGACCAGGACTTTCGTCATCGGATCAATGCCCAGCTTCTCGTAATGGGCAATGGCCTTTTCACCCCATTCCACCGGGTCTCCGGAGTCATGGCGTAAACCCTGATAACGCTCAGCAAATTCAGGACCGAAGTCGCGAAGGAAGGCATCCATTGTGATGCAGTCGGTGAGGGCGATCCCCAGTTGATTCGGATACTCATCAAGCCATGCGGCCAGAGCCGCGCGCTGGCTATTGGCCAGGTCAGGGCTGATCTGCTGATGCGCCTGGAACCACTCGTGCGCCTGGGTGCCCATTGGCGTCAGGTCCAGACGACGTGCAAGGTCGTAATTGCTGGTGCCCACAAACCACGGCTCTTGCTGAAGACGTTTAACGATAGCCTGCTGTACTTCGCGAGAGAAACGGCGGCGGGTGCCAAAGTCCATCAGGCGGAAGCGGGACATATCCAGCCCTTCGGTCAGGTGGGAAAATTCAACCAGCTTATTCTCCAGTGAGGCAACCGCCTGCTCAACGCCGGTTTCCGGCGAACGGTAGCGGTGGGCCAACTCGCTGATCACCGCCAGAAGCGGCACTTCCCACATGATCACTTCACGCCACGGACCGGCAAGGCGGATATTCAGCTTGCCATTATCGTTAGTCACCGTGACCTGCTCTGGCTTGTAGCGGAAGTCGCGCAGCCAGGTAAGGTAGTCAGCTTTAAAGAAGGGCAGGCCGGAAAGCCAGTGATATTCGTCGTCCTGCAGCGCCAGATGCTGCATGGCATCGACCTGTTCACGAATGGAATCCGCGTAGATACCCAGCAAGTCGTCGCCCCGGCAGCGAAACTCCGCCGCAACATGAACGTCATGGTAATGGTGGAAAACGGCTTGCTGCATATGCAGTTTATACGCGTCGGTATCCAGCAATGTATGCAGAACAGGAGAAGCGAATTGAGTCATAGGTGCGCAGTAGCATCCTCTCACGGGAGCGTTTAGTACAATAAACAACTCCGGAGTATACCTGTTTTAGTGATTTATTGAACCCCGATCACAACATAAGCGCTCTTTATGGTCGAGGGCATTTTGTGCCTCGTGTTATACAAATGTAGCGAAAAAGGTGTTTGTACCTGAAAAGATGAACATTCTGCATAGCGCGTTTTAGACAACAGGAATATATTGAAACGTTACTCGACAAACGATGCATAAGGTTTTCTATGACACAACAGCCACAAGCCAAATACCGCCACGACTACCGTGCGCCGGATTACCTGATTAGCGATATCGATCTGACTTTTGACCTGGATGCCACTAAAACCGTCGTGACAGCGGTGAGCCAGGTGACGCGCCAGAGCGCGACGGCTGTACCGCTGCGTCTTGATGGTGAAGACCTGACGCTGGTTTCCCTGCATATTAATGATGAAGCGTGGACTGATTATAAAGAAGAAGGCAACCAGCTGGTTATCGACAACCTGCCGGAACGCTTTACGCTGCGCATCGTTAACGAAATCAGCCCGGCTGCCAATACCGCGCTGGAAGGGCTCTACCAGTCAGGCGTGGCGCTGTGTACCCAGTGTGAAGCTGAAGGCTTCCGCCACATTACCTGGTATCTTGATCGCCCGGACGTACTGGCGCGCTTTACCACCAAAATCATTGCCGATAAAACCCTGTATCCGTTCCTGCTCTCGAACGGCAACCGCGTGGGCGAAGGCGAGCTGGAGAATGGTCGTCACTGGGTACAGTGGCAGGATCCGTTCCCGAAACCGTGCTATCTGTTTGCGCTGGTGGCGGGTGATTTCGATGTCCTGCGCGACACCTACAAAACCCGCTCTGGCCGCGACGTTGCGCTGGAACTGTTTGTTGACCGCGGCAACCTTGACCGCGCGCCGTGGGCGATGACCTCGCTCATCAACTCCATGAAGTGGGACGAAGAGCGCTTCGGCCTCGAATACGATCTCGACATTTATATGATCGTCGCCGTCGACTTCTTCAACATGGGCGCGATGGAGAACAAAGGTCTTAACGTCTTTAACTCCAAATACGTGCTGGCGCGTACCGATACCGCCACTGATAAAGACTATCTCGATATCGAACGCGTCATCGGGCACGAATATTTCCATAACTGGACCGGTAACCGCGTCACCTGCCGGGACTGGTTCCAGCTGAGCCTGAAAGAGGGCTTAACCGTCTTCCGCGACCAGGAGTTCAGCTCCGATCTGGGCTCCCGCGCCGTGAACCGCATCAACAACGTGCGGACCATGCGCGGCCTGCAGTTTGCGGAAGATGCCAGCCCAATGGCGCACCCGATTCGTCCGGATAAAGTCATCGAGATGAACAACTTCTACACCCTGACGGTGTACGAAAAGGGCGCTGAAATCATCCGCATGATCCACACCCTGCTGGGCGAAGAGAATTTCCAGAAAGGGATGCAGCTCTACTTCGAGCGTCACGACGGCAGCGCCGCCACCTGCGACGACTTCGTCCAGGCGATGGAAGACGCGTCCAACGTGGATCTGTCCCATTTCCGCCTCTGGTACAGCCAGGCCGGTACACCTGTCGTGACCGTTAAAGACGACTACAATCCGGAGACCGAGCAGTACACCCTGACCATCAGCCAGCGCACGCCGCCAACGGCCGAGCAGGCGGAGAAACAGCCGCTGCACATTCCGTTCAGCATTGAGCTGTACGATAACGAAGGCAAAGTGATCCCCCTGAAGAAAGGCGGTCACCCGGTACACAGCGTGCTAAATGTCACCCAGGCGGAGCAGACGTTTATTTTCGATAATGTTTACTTCCAGCCGGTACCTGCGCTGCTGTGCGAATTCTCTGCGCCGGTAAAACTGGAGTACAAGTGGAGCGATCAGCAGTTGACGTTCCTGATGCGTCACGCGCGCAATGACTTCTCTCGCTGGGATGCAGCGCAGAGCCTGCTGGCAACCTACATCAAGCTGAACGTCAACCGCTATCAGCAGGGCCAGCCGCTGACGCTGCCGGTTCATGTTGCGGATGCCTTCCGCGCGATCCTGCTGGACGAGAACATTGACCCGGCACTGGCGGCTGAAATTCTGACCTTACCGTCCGCGACTGAAATCGCCGAGCTGTTCGAGATTATCGACCCGATTGCGATTGTCGCAGTGCGTGAAGCGCTAACCCGCACGCTGGCTGCCGAACTGGCGGATGAGTTCCTGGCCATTTACAACGCGAACAAGCTGGATGCGTACCGTGTTGAGCATGCCGATATCGGCAAACGTTCCCTGCGCAATACCTGTCTGCGCTATCTGGCCTTTGGTGAGGTGGAACTGGCGAACACGCTGGTCAGCAAGCAGTATCACGAAGCCGATAACATGACCGACGCGCTGGCTGCCCTCGCCGCAAGCGTTGCCGCCGAGCTGCCGTGTCGTGATGCGCTAATGCAGGAGTACGATGACAAATGGCATCAGGATGGTCTGGTGATGGACAAATGGTTCATTCTGCAGTCCACCAGCCCGTCCGCCGATGTGCTGAGCACCGTACGTCGTCTGCTGAAGCACCGCTCGTTCACCATGAGCAACCCGAACCGCGTTCGCTCGCTGATTGGCGCGTTTGCCAGCAGCAATCCGGCTGCCTTCCACGCGGAAGACGGCAGCGGCTATCAGTTTATGGTGGAAATGCTGCCCGAGCTGAACAGCCGTAACCCGCAGGTGGCGTCGCGCCCGATTGAGCCGCTGATCCGCCTGAAACGCTACGATGCGAAGCGTCAGGCGAAGATGCGCGCCGCGCTTGAGCAGCTGAAAGGGCTGGAGAACCTGTCTGGCGATCTGTACGAGAAGATTGCTAAGGCGCTGGCCTGATAGAAAGCTTAACCCTCCCTCTCCCTGTGGGAGAGGGC
>NZ_GL890775.1:748605-818078 GCF_000211415.1 Enterobacter mori LMG 25706
ATTAGCTTTAATCAATGCCCGTTCATTCACCCCGCGCTTCATTACCCGATCCAACACTTCCGCCTCCAGCTCCGCCAGTTTTGCCGAGCCCACGCGGCGAGGGCGCGGGATATCCACCGTCAAATCCAGACCAATCTTCCCGTCTTCTATCAGCAGCACCCGGTCCGCCATCGCGACAGCCTCGCTCACGTCATGCGTCACCAGCAGTACCGTAAAGCCATGCTCCTGCCACAGGGACTCAATCAAATCCTGCATTTCAATCCGCGTTAGCGCATCAAGCGCGCCGAGCGGTTCATCAAGCAACAGCAGGCCGGGACGGTGAATCAACGCGCGCGCCAGCGCCACGCGCTGTTTCTGTCCCCCTGACAGCGCAGCAGGCCACTCGCCTGCGCGGTTTTCCAGCCCGACGGCGGCCAGCGCCTGACGCGCGTTATCCCGCCAGTTGCCCTTCAGACCGAGACCGACATTGTCGATAACCGTTTTCCACGGCAGCAGGCGCGCGTCCTGAAACATCATGCGCGTATCGTCCTGAATATTGGCCAGCGGCGTTGCGCCTGCCAGGATTTCACCGCCGTTGGGGGCTTCCAGCCCGGCCAGAAGGCGCAGCAGCGTACTCTTGCCGCCGCCGCTGCGTCCGACAACGGCCACAAATTGTCCGGCGGGAATATGCAGATCCAGCCCGTTGAGAATAGTATTTTCGCCGTAGCGTTTGGTGACGCCGTTAAGCAGTAACGGCGTCCCCTGGTTCAGTCGTGCAGTATTCATGCTTTTGCCTCCTGAAGGGTATAGGCCGGGTTCCAGCGCAGCCAGCTGCGCTCCAGCCACTGGGCGCTGACGTCGGCGAGTTTGCCGAGCAGGGCGTAAAGGATGATGGCTACCACCACTACATCGGTTTGCAGGAATTCACGGGCGTTCATCGCCAGATAGCCAATGCCGGAGTTAGCCGAAATGGTTTCCGCCACAATCAGCGTCAGCCACATCAGGCCGAGCGCAAAACGCACCCCAACCATAATCGAGGGCAGGGCGCCCGGCAGGATCACGTGTATAAAGAGAGAAAACCCGGACAAGCCATAGCTCCGCGCCATTTCGACCAGACCGCGATCGATATTGCGAATGCCGTGCCAGGTGTTGATGTAAATCGGGAACAGCGTGCCCAGCGCCACGAGGAAGATCTTGGCGCTCTCATCAATGCCAAACCACAGGATAACCAGCGGGATCAGCGCCAGATGCGGCACGTTGCGCAGCATCTGTATAGACGTATCCAGCAGCCGCTCACCCCAGCGCGAAAGGCCGCTGATCAGACCCAGAATCAGACCGATACTGCCGCCAATGGAAAACCCAATCACGGCGCGCCATGAGCTGATCGCCAGATGCTGCCACAGCTCTCCGCTCACGCTCAGCGACCAGAACGCTTCAACAACGCCCTCCGGAGAGGGCAGAATGCGGCTCGACAGCCAGCCGGTGGACGACGCGAGCTGCCAGAGGGCCACAATGCCGACGGGTAAAAACCACGGCGCGGCGCGCAGCAGCCATTTTTGTGAGGTGGCAGACATGGTCACTCCTTAGCTCTGCGCGGCTTTTCGCGGAATAAATTCGTTCGCCACGGCTTCGCCCTGAAGCTGGAGTTGCTGCGGCTGCGGAATTTCCGGGATGGCGACATCCAGGTGCGGGAATAACAGTTCGCCTACCTTGTAGGCCTCTTCCAGATGCGGATAGCCGGAGAGGATAAAGCTGTCGATGCCCAGGTCTGCGTATTCATTAATCCGTGCGGCCACCGTTGGACCATCGCCGACCAGCGCCGTACCTGCGCCGCCGCGTACCAGACCGACACCCGCCCACAGGTTCGGGCTGATCTCCAGGTTCTCGCGCTTGCCGTTATGCAGGGACGCCATCCGGTGCTGCCCGACGGAGTCGGTTTTAGCAAACGCGGCCTGCGCCTTCGCGATGGTCTCATCGTCCAGATGCGAGATCAGCCGGTCGGCGGCCTGCCAGGCTTCTTCATTGGTTTCGCGCACAATCACATGAAGGCGAATACCGAAACGCACCTTGCGACCGTGGGCTGCTGCTTTGGCACGGACCTGGGCAATTTTCTCTTTCACCAGCTCAGGCGGTTCGCCCCAGGTCAGGTAGAGATCGACCTGCTCGGCGGCCAGATCCTGGGCCACATCCGACGATCCGCCAAAATAGAGGGGAGGGCGCGGCTGCTGCACCGGCGGGAAGTAGAGTTTCGCGTCGCGAACGTGAATATGTTTGCCTTCGAAGGTGACGGTTTCTCCTTCCAGCAGGCGTCGCCAGACGCGGGTGAATTCGGCGGAGGCCTCGTAGCGCTCCGTGTGATCGAGGAACACACCATCACCCGCCAGCTCCTGCGGATCGCTACCGGTGACAAGGTTAAACAGAGCGCGGCCGTTGGACAGTCTGTCCAGCGTTGCCGCCTGACGCGCCGCCACGGTGGGGGAAACCACGCTTGGACGTAACGCGACCAGGAACTTCAGACGCTGGGTGACCGGGATCATCGACGCGGCGACCAGCCAGGCATCCTCGCACGACCGTCCCGTCGGGATCAGCACGCCGGTGAAGCCGATTCGGTCCGCCGCCTGCGCAATCTGCTGCAGATAGCCATGGTCAACCGGGCGTGAACCCTCTTCTGTACCAAGATAGTGTCCATCACCGTGGGTGGGTAAAAACCAGAAAAGATTCAGACTCATGATTTAGCTCCTTCTTTGCCTGCGGGCTGCCAGATGCGTTCGCGAATATTGACCTGTTTTGGCACCAGGCGGTTTTGATAGAAGAGGTCGGCGGTTTGTTGCTGAAGGGCGGCGACCTGCGCATTAACAGGCGCAATGGTGGTCGGCGGACGGTGGCTGAGATAGCTCGCGATCACCGGTTCAGGTAAGCCCATGGTTTTTGCCAGCAGGGTAATGCTTTCCTGCCGCTGGCTCTGGGTCAGGGCATCGGCCTGTGTAAAGGTATCCAGTACGCCCTGAATGAATGCGCCGTTTTTCTCCGCGTAGGGACGTGCAGCGAGATAGAACGAACCGGTTTGTTTCAGCGTGGTGCCATCTTTCAGCACCCGCACGCCACCCTGCAGTAAGGCTGCAGAGTAGTACGGATCCCAGATGGCCCAGGCATCCACGTTCTTCTGCTGGAACGCGGCGCGCGCGTCGGCAGGCGTCAGGTAAACGGGCTGAATGTCGGTGAACTTAAGCCCGGCCTCTTGCAGGGCGCGCAGCAGCAGGTTGTGTGAGCTGGAACCTTTCTGGAAAGCCACTTTATGGCCTTTAAGATCGGCAACGCTTTTAATCTCGCTATGTTCAGGTACCAGAATCACCTCGGCTTTCGGTTTAGCGGGTTCAACCCCCACATAGACCAGATCGGCCCCGGCAGCCTGAGCAAAGATAGGCGGAATATCGCCCGTGCTGCCCAAATCGATACTGCCGACGTTCAACGCCTCCAGCATCTGTGGGCCTGCAGGGAACTCCACCCAGGAGAATTTGGTGTCCGGGAAGCGTTTTTCCAGAAGCTGGTGGCTTTTCGCCAGCACCATGCTGACGCTGCCTTTCTGATAGCCGATGCGCAGGCTTTCCGGCGCGGTTTCCGCCGCATGAGCCAGCGACGACAGAGCCATCAGCCCTGCCAGCCCGATACGTGTCAGTGTTTTAAACATGAGCGACTCCTTGCGACGGATTAAAAGCGGGAACCTGGATATCCCGGCGATGCAGCGCATGCCAGAACGTTTCCAGCGCGGCATCAAGGCGGGTTTGCAGATTTGGCGTAAAGTGGGGTTTGTGTTGATAGTCGATGACCTGTGAATCATCTGCGAAAACGCCATGCAGGATCTCCTGTGCTTTCAGGGCGTTCAGCACCGGTTTCAGGGCGTAATCCACCGCCAGTAAATGGGCAACCGTACCGCCCGTAGCCAGCGGTAGCACCACTTTGCCGTCCAGCGCGCGCTCCGGAAGCAGGTCAAGCAGGGTTTTCAGTGCGCCAGAAAAAGAGGCTTTATAAATGGGAGTCGCCACAATTAAGCCATCTGCCCCCTTGAGCTGCTCGATCAGGGTTTTCAGCGCGGGGCTGTCGAAACGGGCGTAGAGCAAATCTTCAGGTTCGAAGTTATGCAGATTCCAGTGGCACACTTCCACATCCAGAGCAGTGAGCTTTTCGCGGGCATATTCCAGCAGGGCGCTGGAACGCGAGGGGAACCGTGGACTACCGGCCAGGGTGATGACGCGCATGTTTGCTCCTTATAACTAATTGTTTGCTTTTATCTAACATTCATAACAATTTTAAGGAGTGTGACATCGCCGGGTTATTCCACTAAATGATTTATCTGCAATTTAAATGCGAAAAAGTGCATAAGAAACAGGCGCGCAGGTAAACGTTTGCGTTTTGCGCGATTTTTTTGCCGCAGGTCAATTCCCTTTCCGGGCGGGATCGCACATAATCCCCTCCCGGTTTGCACACCGGGAATCCAGGAGAGTTCATGTACTACCCCTTCGTTCGTAAAGCCCTTTTCCAGCTCGATCCTGAGCGCGCTCATGAATTTACATTCCAGCAATTACGTCGTATTACAGGCACGCCTCTGGCTGCGCTGGTGCGTCAAAATGTGCCGGAAAAACCTGTCCAATGCATGGGCCTGACCTTTAAGAATCCGCTGGGCCTGGCGGCCGGTCTGGATAAAAATGGCGAATGTATTGATGCCCTGGGCGCGATGGGGTTTGGCTCCATCGAAATCGGTACCGTTACGCCGCGTCCGCAGCCGGGTAACGACAAGCCGCGTCTGTTCCGCCTGGTCGAAGCTGAGGGGTTGATCAACCGCATGGGCTTCAACAACCTCGGTGTCGATCATCTGGTTGAGAACGTTAAAAAATCCCATTTTGATGGCGTATTAGGCATCAATATTGGTAAAAATAAAGACACGCCGGTGGAGCAGGGCAAAGATGACTATCTGATTTGTATGGAAAAAGTCTATGCCTATGCCGGTTATATTGCGGTGAATATTTCGTCACCCAATACCCCGGGCCTGCGCTCATTACAATATGGCGATGCGCTGGACGATCTTCTGAGTGCCATTAAAAATAAACAAAATGAGCTCCAGGCGATCCACCATAAATATGTTCCTGTCGCGGTTAAGATCGCGCCGGATCTTTCTATTGAAGAATTGATCCAGGTTGCCGACAGTTTAGTACGTCATAATATTGATGGTGTGATAGCAACCAATACAACGCTCGATCGTTCTCTCGTTCAGGGAATGAAAAACTGTGACGAAGCGGGTGGGTTAAGTGGCCGTCCGGTACAATTAAAAAGTACGGAAATTATTCGCGCACTCTCTGCTGAATTACAGGGACGTCTGCCCATTATTGGTGTGGGCGGTATCGACTCTGTTATTGCTGCCCGCGAGAAGATGGCTGCCGGGGCATCACTGGTGCAAATTTATTCCGGCTTTATTTTTAAAGGCCCGCCATTGATTAAAGAAATCGTTACTCATATCTAATCTTTTCTCCTAATCAGACAACCAGGGCTTTATTTCCGGCCCTGGTTGTTTTATATTCCGTCACTGTTGCTTATTTAGTCATTATAGTCTTTTATTAATGGTGTTATAAACGAGGCGGCAAACAGGACATTTTTAGTACAGGACGTTTGGGGACGGGAGAGACACATGCGAATTAAACCTGACGATAACTGGCGCTGGTATTTTTGCGACGAGCACGATCGAATGATGCTCGATTTAGCCAATGGCATGTTGTTTCGTTCACGTTTTCCGCGTCGAATGTTAACCCCGGACGCTTTCTCGCCGTCAGGCTTTTGTGTGGACGATGCTGCGCTTTATTTTTCCTTCGAAGAAAAATGCCGCGACCTGATGCTCTCCAAAGAACAGCGCGCTGAGCTGGTCCTGAATGCGCTGGTGGCTATCCGTTTCCTGAAACCGCAAATGCCAAAAAGCTGGCATTTTCTTGCTCATGGCATGAGCTGGACCCCGGCAACGGGCGATGCGGCAAGCGTCAATCTGAGCGATACCGCAGAAGAGGTGAATTTACTGGTCGTTGAACCCGGTGCAAACGCCGCGCTCTGTTTGTTAGCGCAGCCCGGCGTGACCATTGCCGGGCGAGTTATGCAGTTAGGTGATGCGATTAAAGTCATGAATGACAGGCTGAAGCCACAGCTGCGCGTTGATTCGTTCAGCCTTGAACAGGCCGTTTAAGCTTCCAGCTGGACGGACGTTTTCGGCACACAGCTGCAGCATAAAATCGTACCGTCATCACCTACCGCCGATTTCTTCAGCGCAGTGACTTCACCCTCGATCAGTTTGATTCGACAGCATCCGCAAATGCCTGCACGACAGGAGTAAGGCACGCGGATCCCTGCCTGTTCCAGTTGCTCAAGTAATACCTGCTGATTGTTGCCACGGATAACTTTACCCTGCCAGTGAATATCGCCCCCTGACGAGGGCGCGGACTCGATATCAACAAACTCCTCTTCCTGGCTGGAACCATAAATCCTGGCGGGACCACGGGTGAGGATTTCTACTTCGTCACCAACGCGGATCACGCCGCTGGCGCGCGGGATGAGGTTCTGACCGAAATCCACATCACCGTTGTCCTGGGCGGTACGGAATGACTGCAACGTTTTCAACGGCTCACCGGAAGGATGTTTTTGGCCTTTTTCCGGACTGACAGTGGTGAATATGCAGCGACTACAGGGCTTCACCACGTCGAAAATCACGCTGCCGATGCGGATCACCTTCCAGGTATCTTCGTCCCAGGCGTCGACACCTGTGACCACCAGGTTAGGGCGGAACTGTTCCATCTGAACGCTGGCTTTGCAGCGGCGCTGTAAATCACGCAGCGAGGCTTCGTTGGTCAGCAGGAACGGGAAGCCATCGGCGAAGGAGAGGGGAACGGCGTCATGGCGCTTCACGCGACGCGTCAGTTCAGGACCAACCCAGCGCAGCTGCACGTCGCGGGAGAAGAACCCGCTCAGCCAGCGGTTAATTTCATCCGGGGCGATGCGCGCGGTAAAATGATTGCCCCACACTTCCGTTGGCGCGTCGACAGGCGCAAAATCAGCAAAGCGAATCACTACGCTGGAACCGTCCGGCGCGGTCAGGTGCAAACCGTCATGAAGTGGAGAAGGGGTAAAGCGAACCATCTGCGGGAACTGGCGTGCGGTAATGAACGTACCGTCAGGCTCGGTGACCATAAAAATGCGATCAAAGGCGAATCCGCTCATGTCGGCCAGTGCGTGAGAGACGCCGATGCCGCGCATGGATTTCACCGGATGAATAAAAAGCCTGGATAACGTCGCCACTGCACACTCCCACAAATGAAAATAAGCCTTCAACTTTATGACATACACGCCATATTAGCTATAATGCGCGACAATTTTCTAAGAGTAAAAGTGACGATATGAATTCTCTGTTTGCCAGTACGGCCCGTGGGCTGGAAGAGCTGTTAAAAACTGAACTGGAAAGCCTGGGCGCGCAAGAGTGCCAGGTGGTTCAGGGTGGTGTCCATTTTGAGGGCGACACGCGGCTTATTTACCAGAGCCTGATGTGGAGCCGTCTGGCGTCGCGCATCATGCTGCCGATGAAAGAGTGCAAGGTCTATAGCGACCTGGACCTCTATACCGGTGTACAGATGATCGACTGGACAGAGATCTTCACGCCAAATGCCACCTTTGCGGTGCATTTCAACGGCGTGAACGACGAGATCCGAAACAGCCAGTACGGTGCCCTGCGTGTAAAAGACGCCATTGTGGACTGCTTCACGCGTAAAAATAAGGAACGTCCAAACGTCGATCGCGAAAATCCGGATCTGCGTATTAACGTCTGGCTGAACGGCGACACGGCGAGTATCTCTCTCGATCTGAGCGGTGCGGGTCTGCACCTGCGCGGCTACCGCGATCGCACCGGTATGGCGCCGATCAAAGAAACGCTGGCCGCCGCCATCGTAATGCGCTCCGGCTGGCAGCCGGGCACGCCGCTGCTCGACCCAATGTGTGGTTCTGGTACGTTGCTGATAGAAGCAGCCATGCTGGCAACTGACCGTGCGCCGGGGCTGCATCGCGGCCACTGGGGCTTTAAAGGCTGGGCACAGCACGATGAAGCACTCTGGAAAGAGGTTAAAGACGATGCGCAGACCCGCGCGCGTAAAGGCCTGGCGGAGTACACCTCCCACTTCTACGGTTCGGACAGCGACCCGCGCGTCATTGAGCGCGCACGCAGCAACGCCCGTCGCGCCGGTATCGGCGAGCTGGTCACCTTCGACGTGAAAGACGTGGCGAACCTGACCAACCCGCTGCCAAAAGGCCCGTACGGCACCGTAATCAGTAACCCGCCATACGGCGAGCGTCTGGACAGCGAGCCGGCGCTGATTGCTCTGCACAGCCTGCTGGGCCGCAATATGAAAGATTACTTCGGTGGCTGGAATCTCTCCCTGTTTAGCGCCTCACCGGAGTTGCTGAGCTGCCTGCAACTGCGTGCCGATCGCCAGTTTAAGGCGAAAAACGGCCCGCTGGACTGCGTGCAGAAAAACTACCATCTGGCAGAGAAAGCGGCGGACAGCAAGCCGTCCGGCGTGGCGGAAGATTACGCCAACCGCCTGCGCAAGAACCTGAAGAAATATGAGAAATGGGCAAAGCAGGAAGGGATTGAATGCTACCGCCTGTACGACGCTGACCTGCCGGAGTATAACGTGGCGGTTGACCGCTACGCGGACTGGGTGGTGATTCAGGAATATGCGCCACCGAAAACCATCGATGCGCAAAAAGCGCGTCAGCGCATGCTGGATGTGATTGCGGCCACCATCGCCGTGCTCGGCATTACGCCGAACAAACTGGTGCTGAAAACCCGTGAGCGCCAGAAGGGCAAAAACCAGTATCAGAAGATGGGCGAGAAGGGCGACTTTATCGAAGTGGGCGAGTACAACGCGCGCCTGTGGGTAAACCTGACCGACTATCTTGATACCGGCCTGTTCCTTGACCACCGTATCGCGCGCCGCATGCTGGGCCAGATGAGCAAGGGTAAAGACTTCCTCAACCTGTTCTCCTATACCGGCAGCGCGAGCGTGCATGCCGGTTTGGGCGGGGCGCGCAGTACCACCACGGTGGATATGTCTCGCACCTATCTGGAGTGGGCGGAGCGTAACCTGCGTCTGAACGGCCTGACCGGACGCCAGCATCGCCTGATGCAGGCCGACGTGCTGGGCTGGCTGCGTGATACCGACGAGCAGTTCGATCTGATCTTTATCGATCCGCCGACCTTCTCCAACTCCAAGCGTATGGAGGATAGCTTTGATGTTCAACGCGATCACCTGCGCCTGATGACCGACCTGAAACGCCTGCTGCGTAAAGGCGGCACCATTATGTTCTCGAACAACAAACGCGGCTTCCGCATGGATCATGAAGGCTTAGCCACGCTGGGACTGAAAGCGCAAGAAATCAGCCAGAAAACGCTGTCTCAGGACTTTGCCCGTAACCGTCAGATCCATAACTGCTGGTTAATCTCAGCGGTCTGAAAGGAAATATAAATGTCACTAATTAGCATGCACGGCGCCTGGCTGTCTTTCAGCGATGCGCCCCTTCTCGACGATACTGAACTGCACATTGAAGATAACGAACGTGTTTGTCTGGTAGGCCGTAACGGCGCGGGTAAATCCACGCTGATGAAGATCCTTAACCGTGAGCAGGGTCTGGATGACGGGCGTATCGTTTACGAACAAGATCTGATTGTTTCTCGACTGCAGCAGGATCCACCGCGTAACGTGGCGGGCACCGTCTACGACTTCGTTGCGGAGGGGATCTCTGAACAAGCCGAATACCTGAAGGGCTATCATGAAATTTCGCATCTGGTGATGACCGACCCGAGCGAAAAAAATCTTAATGAAATGGCGCGCCTGCAGGAACTGCTGGATCATCACGGCCTGTGGCAGCTTGAAAGCCGTATCACTGAAGTGCTGGACCAGTTAGGTCTGGATGCGGATATGGAGCTGGCATCACTTTCCGGCGGCTGGCTGCGTAAAGCGGCACTGGGACGCGCGCTGGTCAGCGGCCCGAAAGTGCTGCTGCTTGACGAACCGACCAACCACCTGGACATTGAAGCCATCGACTGGCTGGAAGGGTTCCTGAAGACCTTCAACGGCACCATCATCTTCATTTCGCACGACCGTTCGTTTATCCGCAACATGGCGACCCGCATTGTCGATCTCGATCGCGGCAAACTGGTGACCTATCCTGGCGATTACGACACCTATCTGCTGGAAAAAGAAGAAAACCTGCGCGTAGAAGAGCTGCAAAATGCTGAATTTGACCGCAAGCTGGCGCAAGAAGAGGTCTGGATCCGCCAGGGGATCAAAGCCCGCCGTACCCGTAACGAAGGCCGTGTGCGTGCGTTAAAAGCGATGCGTAACGAGCGTAGCGCCCGCCGTGAGGTGATGGGTAGCGCGAAGATGCAGGTGGAAGAGGCATCCCGCTCGGGCAAAATCGTCTTTGAGATGGAAAACGTGAATTACCAGGTTGACGGCAAAGTGCTGGTGAAAGACTTTTCCGCTCAGGTTCAGCGTGGCGACAAAATTGCCCTTATTGGCCCGAACGGCTGTGGTAAAACCACGCTGCTCAAGCTGATGTTAGGCCAGCTGCAGGCTGATAGCGGCCGCGTTCACTGTGGTACGAAGCTGGAAGTGGCCTACTTCGACCAGCACCGCGCTGAGCTTGACCCTGACAGAACGGTGATGGATAACCTCGCTGAAGGTAAGCAAGAAGTGATGGTTAACGGTAAGCCGCGCCACGTGCTGGGTTATTTGCAGGACTTCCTGTTCCATCCGAAACGCGCAATGACACCGGTACGCGCGCTGTCTGGCGGCGAGCGAAATCGTCTGCTGCTGGCACGTCTGTTCCTGAAGCCAAGTAACCTGTTGATTCTCGATGAACCAACCAACGATCTGGATGTCGAAACGCTGGAATTGCTGGAGGAGTTAATCGACGGTTATCAGGGAACCGTGATGCTGGTGAGCCACGATCGTCAGTTCGTTGATAACACCGTGACCGAGTGCTGGATTTTTGAAGGTGAAGGCCGGATTGGTCAATACGTGGGCGGTTATCATGACGCGCGTGGACAACAAACCCAGTCGCTGCTGCAAAAACAGGCAAAATCCAAAAGTGCACCGGAACCGCTTATAGCAAAAGCAGAAACTGTCAAAAAATCTCCTGCTAAAATGAGCTATAACCTGCAGCGCGAACTGGAAGGCTTACCTCAGCGTCTTGAAGAACTGGAAGCTGCTCTTGAAACGCTGCAAATTCAGGTTGCTGATGCGTCATTCTTTACGCAGCCGCACGACTATACTCAGAAAATATTGGCTGAACTGTCCGCGGCTGAAAAAGCCCTGGAAGAAGCATTTGAGCGCTGGGAGTACCTCGAGTCTCTGAAAAACGGCGCATAAACAGGGATTAACTATGTGTGACCAGCACCACGCCGACAGGCATATATTATGCTCGCAATGCGATATGCTCGTGGCGTTGCCAGAGCTTGGTCACGGACATAAAGCCCTGTGTCCACGTTGCGGCGCAACGTTGACGACGGAGTGGGACGCGCCAAGGCAGCGTCCCACTGCTTATGCCCTTGCTGCATTGTTCATGCTGCTGCTTTCAAACCTTTTCCCTTTCATTTATATGAAAGTGGGCGGCATGACCAGCGAGGTCGATCTGCTTGAAATTCCTGGCGTGATGTTCTCGGAAGATTACGCCAGCCTCGGCACCTTTTTCCTCCTCTTTGTCCAAATCGTCCCGGCGTTCTGTCTGGTGGTGATCCTGTTGCTGGTAAACCGCGTCAGGATGCCCACATCCCTTAAAATTAAACTCGCGCGTATCCTGTTCCAGCTGAAAAGTTGGGGGATGGCCGAGATCTTTCTGGCGGGGATTCTGGTCAGTTTCGTCAAGCTGATGGCCTATGGTGATGTGGGAATTGGCAGTAGCTTTATTCCCTGGTGCCTTTACTGTGTATTACAGCTGCGCGCTTTCCAGTGCGTAGACAGGCGATGGGCGTGGGATGACATCGCGCCAGCACCGACGCTTGCGCAGACGGTTAAGGTCGGTGTGCCGGGTATCCGTCAGGGGCTGCGCTCTTGCTCATGCTGTACCGCCGTTCTGCCCGCGGATCTCGATGTGTGTCCTCGCTGCGCCAAACGAAAGGCCATGTACGTCGTAAAAATAGCCTGCAGTGGACGATGGCGTTGCTGGTCACGTCAATCATGCTCTATCTGCCAGCCAATATTCTGCCCATTATGATCACCGATTTACTCGGCGACAAAATGCCCTCAACCATCCTTGCTGGGGTCGTTTTGCTGTGGGGCGAAGGATCGTATCCGGTGGCTGGCGTGATCTTCATCGCCAGTATTATGGTACCAACCTTAAAAATGATCGCCATTGCCTGGCTCTGCTGGGACGCGAAAGGTCACGGCAAACGCGACAGCGAACGCATGCACCTGATCTACGAAGTTGTTGAATTTGTTGGCCGCTGGTCAATGATTGATGTGTTTGTCATTGCCGTTCTCTCTGCGCTGGTGCGCATGGGAGGACTGATGAGTATTTATCCCGCAATGGGAGCGCTAATGTTTGCGTTGGTCGTCATTATGACCATGTTTGCGGCCATGACCTTCGACCCTCGTTTATCGTGGGATCGTGAGCCCGAGTCAAGCCATGAGGAAGAGTAAGAGCATGGAAAATAAGAGTGGAGAGGCGAAAGTGCAGAAGGTCAAGAACTGGTCTCCGGTGTGGATTTTCCCCATCGTAACCGCGCTGATCGGTGCATGGATCCTGTTTTATCATTACAGCCATCAGGGACCGGAAGTCACGCTTATCACCACCAATGCAGAAGGTATTGAGGGGGGCAAAACCACCATCAAAAGCCGCAGTGTGGATGTGGGCGTGGTTGAAAGTGCAACCCTGACGGATGATTTGACGCACGTTGAAATAAAGGCGCGTTTAAATTCCGGTATGGAAAAATTGCTGCATGGCGACTCGGTTTTCTGGGTGGTTAAACCGCAGGTAGGACGTGAGGGGATCAGCGGGTTGGGGACGCTGCTGTCCGGCGCCTATATTGAGCTGCAGCCAGGTAAGAAAGGGAGCCAGCCGGGACAATACGAGCTGCTGGACTCTCCGCCGCTTGCGCCACCGGATGCAAAAGGCATTCGCGTGATCCTGGACAGTAAAAAAGCGGGACAGCTCTCGCCTGGCGATCCCGTGCTGTTCCGCGGCTATCGCGTGGGTTCAGTTGAAACCAGTACGTTTGACGCGCAAAAACGCACCATTAGCTATCAGCTCTTCATCAATGCGCCAAACGATCGTCTGGTCACCAGCAACGTCCGCTTCTGGAAAGACAGTGGGATCGCGGTAGATCTGACCTCGGCGGGTATGCGTGTCGAAATGGGCTCCCTGACCACGCTGTTTGGCGGTGGCGTCAGTTTTGACGTGCCGGAAGGGCAGGATTTGGGCCAGCCGGTTGCAGAGAAAACGGCGTTCAGACTCTTTGACGATCAAAAAAGTATCCAGGATGCGCTCTATACCGATCACGTTGACTTCCTGATGTTCTTTAAGGACTCGGTCCGTGGCCTTCAGCCGGGTGCACCGGTCGAATTCCGCGGCATTCGACTCGGGACGGTTGGACAGGTTCCGTTCTTCGTGCCGGGTCTTCAGCAGATGCTGGATGACGATTACCGTATTCCGGTGCTGATCCGCATTGAGCCGGAGCGTCTGCTCAACCAGATTGGCGAAAATCAGGATATTGCCACCCATATCAGCCAGCTGATGGAGCGCGGTCTGCGAGGCTCGCTGAAAACCGGAAACCTGGTCACCGGTGCGCTGTATGTGGATATGGACTTCTATCCTAAAGCGCCAGCGATTACCGGTATTCGTGAATTCGGGGGCTATAAAATTATCCCAACGGTCAGCAGCGGTCTGGCGCAAATCCAGCAGCGTCTGATGGATACGCTCGATAAGATTAACAATCTGCCGCTTAATCCGATGCTGGAAGCCGCGACCGGTTCGTTACATCAAAGTCAGGCGACGATGCAACGTCTGCAAACGACGCTGGATAATATTAATAAGATCACGGCAAGCCAGTCCATGCAGCAGCTGCCGCAGGATATGCAGAAAACGTTGCGTGAACTCAACCGTAGCATGCAGGGCTTCCAGCCGGGTTCAGCGGCGTACAACAAGATGGTGGCCGATATGCAACGTCTTGATCAGGTCTTCCGTGAACCGCAGCCTGTGCTGAAAACGCTCAATGAGAAGAGCAACGCACTGGTGTTCGAAGCGAAAGATAAAAAGGATCCTGAGCCGAAGAGGGCTAAACAATGAAAAAATGGCTAGCGATTGCAGGAGCGATGGTATTAACGGCCTGTAGCTCGGGTAGCGATAACAAAAGCTACTATCAGTTACCGCTGACGACCCAGGCGGGCGCACAAAGCACCGCCTCGCAGGGTAACCGTCTGTTATGGGTGGAGCAGGTTGCGGTGCCGGATTATCTGGCTGGCAACGGCGTGGTGTATCAAACCAGCGATGTTCAGTACGTTATTGCCAACAATAACCTTTGGGCCAGCCCGTTGGACCAGCAGTTGCGCAATACGCTGGTGGCGAATCTCAGCAGCCAGCTTCCTGGCTGGGTTGTTGCGTCACAGCCGCTGGGAAGCGACCAGGACACGCTTAACGTCACCGTGACGGGCTTCCACGGCCGCTATGATGGCGTCGTTGTGGTGAGTGGAGAATGGCTGCTGAATCATCAGGGGCAGCTGATTAAGCGTCCTTTCCATCTGGAAATGAAGCAGCAAAAAGATGGATATGATGAGATGGTGAAAGTGCTGGCCCAGGGTTGGGCGCAGGAGTCTGCGAGTATCGCCAGAGAGATTTCCAGACTGCCATAAGTAAAATTCATCGACAAAAGCCGCTATCAGAATTTCGCTGATTGCGGCTTTTTTTTCGTTTTGGCTTCAGGTTGTTACTTGTGCTGCATCACATTTTTTGTACAAATGATCTTCTGCTTAGCTCACAAATATGACACCCGTATGAATTTTGAACGTTGACGCTGAGGCTAATTCGGGTTATTCGTTATCTGTGCTTGCACACTTTGCAATCACTGTTTTCTTTCCACCAGACAAAAGAATGAGGGAAACGAGGCATGAAGAGACAGAAACGAGATCGCCTGGAAAGGGCTCATCAACGTGGTTATCAGGCTGGCATCGCCGGACGTTCTAAAGAAATGTGTCCCTATCAGACTTTGAACCAAAGGTCTCAATGGTTAGGGGGCTGGCGAGAAGCCATCGGAGACAGGGCAGTACTTGCTTGATAGCGTCTCTTTAAAAAAGAAACCTCCGCAGAGCGGAGGTTTCGCCTTTCTGAAGCAGCTAAACGCCGGGCTTAGAAAGCAGAGGTATCCTGGAACAGACCCACTTTCAGATCGTTCGCGGTATAAATCAGACGACCATCTACCAGCACTTCACCATCCGCCAGGCCCATGATCAGACGACGGTTAACGATGCGCTTGAAGTGGATACGGTAGGTGACTTTCTTCGCGGTAGGCAGTACCTGACCGGTGAATTTCACTTCACCCACGCCCAGCGCGCGGCCTTTGCCTTCGCCACCGAGCCAGCCCAGATAGAAGCCAACCAGCTGCCACATCGCATCGAGGCCCAGGCAGCCAGGCATTACCGGATCGCCAATAAAGTGGCAACCGAAGAACCACAGGTCCGGGTTGATATCGAGTTCTGCTTCTACGTAACCCTTATCGAAGTTACCGCCGGTTTCGGTCATTTTCACGACACGGTCCATCATCAGCATGCTTGGGGCCGGTAACTGTGGGCCTTTAGCGCCAAACAGTTCACCACGACCAGAGGCAAGAAGGTCTTCTTTTGTATAGGATTCGCGTTTATCTACCATGTTCTCAGTAAGCCTTATTTTAGTGAAGGACGCAGGATAGCTAACACGTGTACGCTGAACAAGTCCGATCAGTTTGAACTAAACCAACTTAACCAACGTAACGGCCAGGGATAACGATGACGAGCATCCGGCTGTGTTGCCTGAGCAATGCGCTCCTGAATGGTCTGCATCAGCGTGGTTTGACCCTCGCCATCCCATACCAGGTTTGTCAGTAAGGGTAGTGCATCCTCAATGCCTTCGATGGCCCACAGGGTGAATTGTTCCTGTTCCACCGCATCAAGCAGTTCCTGGCTCAGGCTCAAATGGCGCGCGTTTGGCGCAGGGATAATAACGCCCTGTTTGCCGTTTAACCCACGCTGCTGACAAATGGAGAAGAAGCCTTCGATTTTCTCGTTCAGACCACCGACCGGCTGGGCGCGGCCAAACTGATCCACGGAACCCGTAATGGCGATGTTCTGATTAATCGGGACTTCTGCCAGGGCGCTGATCAAGGCACACAGCTCGGCCATTGAGGCGCTATCGCCATCGACTTCACTGTAGGACTGCTCAAACGTCAGGGACGCAGAGAAGGGGATCTGCTGCTCAAGCTGCAGCTCGGACATCAGGAAAGCCTGCATGATCATCATGCCTTTAGCATGAATGTTTCCACCCAGCTCCGCTTTTCGCTCAATATCCGTAAATTCACCGTCGCCAATGTGAACGACACAGCTGATACGGGAAGGCTCGCCGAACGCACGAGGGTGGCCGGGGAACTCAATTACGGACAAAGCGTTAATCTGACCGATTCGTTCGCCTTCGGTCTCGACCAGAATCTGTTCCAGCAGGATTTCATCCTGCATGCGGTCCGCAAGATAGCCTTCGCGCCACTCACGCTGGGCAAGCATCTGGGTCAATTGTTCGCCTGTGAAAGCACCTTCGCCGCTGATCACACCCACTTCACGCAGCTGTTTACCGATCCAGAGTGGGCAAAGCGGCAGGGTTTCCTGGTCGCCGGTGTAGCGTACCGCTTCGCGGATTAAGCCCGGCCATGCGTCAGCCGCAGGGGTTGGCAGCGCAAAACGTTCAGCAACGGCCATCACCCACTGGCACCACTGCGCCATATCATCCGCATCGGCAATTTGAATGTTGTCTTCGTATTCGCTGTAAACCGCCTGATCCGCCAGCTCTGGCTCCATTTCCTGGAAGTCGGCCAGAGACTCACGATCCCCCGTCAGCACGACGGTTAGAGAGAGCGGCATTGACGGGATGGATACAGGCAGAGGGCGAGACTCGTCATAGCCTACCCAGTCGAAGCGCTGCTGGCTCACAATCGTTTTCAGACGCATCCACAGCAGCGGTTGCGACATCAGGGTGCGCAGGGAAATAATAAGTACGCCGCCGTTTGCGCGATGCACCAGCCCTGGCTGCAGGGAGAGCTCACCGTTAAACTGACGAAGACAACCAAAGAGTTGTTCTGCTTCGACCCAGTTAGCGGTAACGACTTCGCCCTGCGCTGCAAAACGGTCATCAGCCTGCGTAGCGGGGGCGAAAGTGACATTATGCCCTGTGATACGATACTCGCCGCCGAAAACAGCATTCGCTTCCGGTTTCAACTCGCGCATGGCATCACCCAGAAGCGTCAAATACTCGGCTTCTTCCGGGGCTTTGAGCAGCATGAAGGGAGATGTTGCCCATGGGCTTAACACCTGCTCCAGCGCGTAATGCAAACGCGGTTGGGTATCGCTAAGTATGAATTCGTGTTCTTGTGCGAGGTCTGGCTGTGCAAACAGTTCCTGATAGCTCTCGGTATCCGGAACCAGGTCACGCCATGCTAGTTTCGTAATGGTCAAAGTTGATGTTTTTTAGTCAGATGTAAAACCGTGGAGTATACCGTAAGCGGGGGGCTCTTCCCAAGCAGGATTGGGGATTTCAATGAGTGAATCTCAAGCGATGTTTCACAGGATATGATTTCTTTTCAGCAGATTGCCAAAAAACTGATATTCTGAACAGAGTTACGTGGTAACACTGAGATCGCAATGAAATATCAACAACTGGAAAATCTCGAAAGCGGCTGGAAATGGAAGTACCTGGTCAAAAAGCACCGTGAAGGGGAGCTGATCACCTGCTACATCGAAGCCAGCGCTGCGCAAGAGGCCGTGGATATTTTGCTGACCCTCGAAAATGAACCGGTACAGGTGAATAGCTGGATTGAGAAGCATATTAATCCCGCCCTGTTAAACCGGATGAAGCAAACTATCCGTGCGCGGCGAAAACGGCATTTTAATGCCGAGCATCAGCACACCCGTAAAAAATCAATCGACCTGGAGTTTATGGTCTGGCAGCGTCTGGCGGGGCTAGCGCAACGTCGAGGAAAAACGCTGTCAGAGACCGTAGTACAACTGATTGAAGATGCCGAGCACAAAGAGAAGTATGCCAGCCAGATGTCGACGCTGAAGAACGATCTTCAGGCTCTGCTGGGTAAAAAGTAGTTTCTTACTTTTCTTCAGACAATAAAAAACCCCGCATGGCGGGGTTTTTTTATAAGACGATAACTTATGCCGCAGGCTGAGTTACAACGTCTTTGATACCTTTAACTTCGATCTCAACGCGACGATCTGGTGCCAGGCAGTCGATCAGTGCAGCGCGAGCTTTCACGTTGTCACAGGTAGAACCGGTCACTGGGTTAGATTCGCCCATACCACGTGGGGAGATCTTGTTAGCTGGGATACCTTTAGATACCAGGTAATCAACTACAGACTGAGCACGTTTCTCAGACAGTTTCTGGTTGTAAGCATCAGAACCGATACGGTCGGTGAAGCCCAGAACCACTACAGAACCATCTTTAGGATCCAGGTTGCTCAGCTGGGTGTACAGCTGATCCAGTGCCTGCTGACCTTCTGGTTTCAGGGTAGCTTTGTTGAAGTTGAACAGAACGTCAGACTTCAGAGTGAAGTGCTTGGTCTGTACTTCTGGAGCTGGAGCCGGAGCTGGAGCTACGATTGGTGCAGCATCTTCCTGCTGACCGAAACGGTAAGAAACCCCAACGCTCAGCATGCCGTTGTCTGGACGAACGCCAACGGTAGCACCGTCACCAATGTTGTTAACCCACTGGTATTCCAGACGGGTAGCGATGTCACGGGTCATAGCCCACTCAACGCCACCAGCGAATACTGGGGAAACACCGGTGTCATGGTCGTCGCCAGCGATGCTGTTGCTGGAGTCTGCACGCCATACCATGCCGCCCAGACGGGTGTACACGTCCAGATCGTCAGTTACTGGGTAACCCAGTTTAGCGGTCAGCTGAACGCCTTGAGCTTTGAAAGCGCCATTGACGTTGTCGCCTTTGTATGGCATACGACCTAACCAGTCGTAACCCATTTCAAAACCAACATACGGGTTAACCTGATAGCCACCGAACGCGCCTGCACCCAGCTGGCTCTCGTGAGTCGGGCCATCGTTGTTCAGGCTGCTGTTGTACCAGCCGGTGTCATGGAACTGAGACCAGCCCAGTTTACCACCTGCATACCAGGTATTATCTTTCGGAGCGGCCTGCGCTACGGTAGCGAAGCCAGCCAGTGCCACTGCAATCGCGATAGCTGTCTTTTTCATTTTTTGCGCCTCGTTATCATCCAAAATTTGCCATGAAGATCTCTGCAGAGAAATCACGGTTAAATCCTTCACCGGGGGGCGTGGTCAAATATAAATCTACCGATATCTTCGGCTTAGGCCGAGCACCCCTGGCGATGTAAAGTCTACAACGTAGATGAAAACTTACAAGTGTGAAGTCTGTCAGGCATATGAAAAAAAAAGTTCCGTATACCTAATATTTAACATTTCTTGAACGAAAATTGTGCAGCAAAATTAACGAGAACCGCTCCAGACAAGCCTTGCCGAAGATTTGACGCGTTGAACTATTTCTGCATCTTATGGTCGAAAAAAATTCCAGGAAAACTCCTAATTTCACTCAATGATACAAATTTGAGTGAATTTTTAGTCCGGAATGTTGTCCTCTGCGATAAGAATCTGCACGAACTGGTCGCATAATAAACCCCATCGCGTGACCTTCTTCCGCTGCTTCCGTCAGTCTCAGGTGTTCCTGTTCCGACAGTTCATCAGGCAGCCATCCGATCACCACACTGTAATTCCCTGTGCGTAAGGCCCGAATCATTGAATCTACCGTATCGCAGGGTGAGAGCTGGTTAATCTGCATCACTTTCGCCAGCGGCAGGCCCGCAGACAGAACCCACTCGCGGCTCAATTTTTGTTGTGGCGTTAGCCAAAGCTGCCAGCGTGATTGCTGACCAAGCTGTTGCAACAGCGGCAGTAATAAGAGTTGTGTTAACAGAGGCTGGTCTTCACGGTAAACCACTTCACTGATAAGCCCTGTAGAATCACGCCCGACGGATTTCTGCGCGACATTGCCAGCGGTAGAAGAGAGAGATGTTGAGCGATTTGCATAGCCTGAAGTGTACATATTCATTCCAGCCCTGTAGTTACTGTATGGATATACAGTAACCCCTGTATGCATAAAGATCAACCTCATTTTCGGAAAGAGACTCGCAAATTTCACCCTTTCTTGGTGCGCCATAAAAAATCATCTTGCCCTCCAGCAATAAGTTGCCTATTTTCCTGCTAACGGATCCGTTAGTGAGAAATATCGTTGTTAATAATTGATTTTAAATGGAATTATCATGAAAAAGATATCTTATGAGCGGATTTATAAATCGCAGGAATACCTCTCACCGTTAGGCGAAATTCATCATCGGGCGCTATTCGGTGGGTACACCCTGGCGGTGGATAACGCGGTGTTCGCGATGGTGTCGGAGGGGGAACTCTACCTCCGGGCCTGTGAAGAAAGTGCCAGGTATTGTGTACAAAACGCCTCTTCGTTTCTGACGCTGATGAAACGGGGCCGTCCCGTCCTGCTTAATTACTATCGGGTGGACGACGGGCTGTGGCAGGACAGGGACAAATTGCTCCAGCTTTCCTCCTTTGCTCTCGACGCGGCAAGAAAGGAGCGCTGCCAGCGCCATCAGCGCAACCGGCTAAAAGATCTTCCAAACCTGACCTTTCAACTTGAGGTACTGCTTTTAGAAGCAGGCATCACTAATGAGGAAACTTTACGGGAACTGGGCGCCAGGAAATGCTGGTTAAAGATGAGGTCCAAAAACAAGGCCTTAAGTATTAAGGTGCTGTTCGCGCTGGAAGGTGCCATTGAAGGGCTACATGAAGCGGCGCTCCCGGCCGACATTCGCCGGGAGCTGACAGAGTGGTTTAATGCGCTGCCCGAGAGTCAGGAGCATCATTCCTCAAGGTAGCGATCTGCTGCTGCAGCCGGCAGATTTCCGGCAGCAGGGCAATCAGCAGGCCGATTTGCTGCAGGACCAGCGGTGCTTTGTTGTCGGCGCCCGGGTCAAGGTGGGCAATACGTTGGGCCAGTTCATCGAGCGATTGTTGAACGCGCGGCTCATCGGCTGGCCGATGATGAAGTGCATCATCGACGTAGCAGACAGCATCATCCAGTAAGGCGAGAATGCCCGGGTTGGTCAGTTTCTCACGGTGTGCGCCCAACGTAGAAATATAGCTAGTGAACGTATGATTCAGACACAGCAGACGAAAAGCAGTTTCCCGAATTTCCGCTGTGGCGCGCGGTTCCGTGGACATGTTCGAGACCACCGAAGCCAGTTCGGCATCGCTGTTATGCGCATCGCGTCGGGCAATGCGATAAGCAAGGCGGTTATCGCGCCCCTGGTGGTATTGCTCAAGGATCGCATCAAGGTACCGGCAGTTTGCATTCATCGCCCTGTCTAACACACGCGGCAAATTACGAAAACGCCAGTCGGGCCAGATGAAACTCACCGCCGCCCAGGCGATAGCGCAGCCAATGAGCGTGTCGATCACGCGGGGCAGGGCAACTTCAAACCCTTCTCCCAGCAGGTTAAAGCACAGTAAAACCAGCAGCGTGATGAACATCGTCGCGTGGGCGTATTGCACATTACGGAAGGCGAAGAACAGTACGCCAGTGATGACGATCAGCACCAGTTGGCCTTCGATGGACGGCACGAAATAGAGCACCGGCAGGCCAATGGCGACGCCTACCAGCGTTCCAATAATACGTAACGCCAGGCGGTGGCGGGTGGCGTTATAGTTGGGCTGGCAGACAAACAGGCTGGTGAGCAGGATCCAGTAGCCGTGGTGTAAACCGGTTATTTGAATAAACGCGTAACCCACGCACAGCACCAGTGACATTCTCACCGCGTGACGAAATAGGGCAGATTCCGGCGTAAAATTGCGGCTCAGCCGCAGCCACATGTCGCTAACGCTATGCACGCTGTCATCAGCAAGCTGATTATCGGCATCATTGCCCGGCATGGCCATCGCCTGCTCGGATTCAATCGTCGCGAGCTGAGCATCGATTGCCCGCAGGTTATTAAGCAAAAACCCCAGCGCTTTTATATGTTCCGGTGCGGTTCCACTGGCCTGCACGCGGTCGATTGCCGCATCAAGATGGCTAAACGCGCGCTCAAACCGCGGGTCATGCTGATAGGGCGTTCGCAGTAAAATTGAACGCGCTAGCTGCTGGCACGCCTGAGACTGCATGGAAAGTAACCGCTGGAAGCGGAACATCACGTCGCTGTAGCGGAACGTTTCACGCAGGGCTGCATACTGAACGTGCGAAGAGCTGGCGCGCTCATGGATGTCCTGAGCGGCAAAGTAGTAGTGAAGTGTTCTTCGCGTTCCGCGTTGGCCGCGGTCTCCGCGCAGTCGGGTCAGCAGGGAGGCTTTGGTCTGGTTCAGCGTAGCGACCAACTGGCCGTTTGCCAGCGCCAGATCGTAAAGAGGGGCCTGACTTTCCTCTTCGATATCCGGGTCAAACAGCCGGGATTTCAGCTCCAGATAAATGAGCCAGCTGCTCATAGCTGCGAGCAAGATTATCCTGCAGAGGGCGCACCGGGAAGATGAGGTGCCCTGTTAACGTCAGGAGGTTATACCAGATGGCCCCCAGCAATAGCAGCACGGGTTGCTGGTACCACTGATCGTACAGCGACACGCCCAGCATGGTGTAAATAGCAATCAGCAGCGCGCCAAATGCGATGGTGGCATAACGCTGTCCAAGCCCGCCAAGCAGAATAAAGCCGCTGGTGGAGAGCGTAAGGCCTAAGGCAAATAGCCAGGGCCACGGGAAGAGCAGCTCGACAGACGCGGACGCAATAAAGAAACAGACAAGAGTGATAACCAGGTTGCGCAGACGCCCTGCCAGACGGTCATCGAGGTCCGCAAGCGCCCCCGCAACCACCCCTAACGTGAGCGGAATCGTGAGCTTAACGTCATTCAGCCACCACGGCAGGGCAACGGTGCCACAAAGCGCGATAAAAATTCTGACGTTATAAAGCCAGATGCTGTTCCAGGTATAACGGCGAAGCAGTGGGCTTAGCATGAGCGCGGCCAGTCCTTATTACTGAAAACGACGGCGAGCATTGGCCTCACGCGCGGCTTGCGCCACCTCAACCGGGACGACCCTACGTCCAACCGGCCACAGGGCAATGACGGCAATTTTAAAGTTCGCGATCCCAACAGGAATGCCAATAATCGTCACGCACTGGGCGATACCGGCAAAAATGTGCATCAGGCACAGCCACCAGCCAAAGAAAATCAGCCACAGAATATTCAGTACGGTGCCGCCGGTATTCATCAGCGCGTTTTTACCTTCCGGGTCCAGCTCATCAACGTGGACAGCCTCATTACCGTAGGGAATAAAGGAGAGTTTGGTGATTTCCCAGCAGGAGCGCGTCAGCGGCAGGGTAAAGATAAGCACGATGCTGACCAGAGTGGCAAAAAGCCAGGAAAGGGTGGTGGCAAAACCGCCCAGCACAAAATTCAACACATTCAGAACGGTACGCATAAACCCTCACTTCCTTTCGATAAAATTAACGCCCACTGATTGTAACGTTTTTTTAGGCTGGAGCACCTTAAAACTGGCAGTTAAACTATCAGGCAAATTATCTCTTCGTGGATCCGGCTGGATATGGAACTGAAAGCAACGTCAATGGGCAAACGCCTGGCTCAACACCCTTACGACAAGGTTGTGCTCCTTAACGCGGGAGTGAAAGTCTCCGGGGAACGCCACGAATATCTCATTCCCTTCAATCAAATGTTGGCGATCCACTGTAAACGTGGGCTGGTGTGGGGCGAGCTGGAGTTCGTTTTGCCTGCCGATAAAGTGGTGCGCCTTCACGGCACCGAGTGGGGGGAAACCCAGCGTTTTCATTACCATCTGAACACGCTCTGGCAGCAGTGGAGCCAGGATATGAGCGTGATTGCCGCCCAGGTTTTGCAACAGGTACTGGATGAAATCGCGCAGAGCGATGCCCAACACAAATGGCTCACGCGCCAGCAAACTGCGGGACTGCAGCAAAAAATAAAACAGGCGCTGACTGCGTTGCCGTTCCCCGTAGCGCGTCTCAATGAGTTTGAAAATTGCCGCGATGCATGGCGGAAGTGCCAGGCATGGCTGAGCGATTTTGATAAAAGTCGCCTGGCGCATAACCAGACCTGGACCGATGCCATGCTCACCCAATATGCTGATTTCTTCAGCACGGTCGAGTCATCGCCGCTTAACCCTGCGCAGTCGCGTGCGGTGGTCAACGGTGAACAGTCGCTGCTGGTACTTGCGGGAGCCGGGAGCGGTAAAACCTCGGTGCTGGTGGCTCGCGCAGGCTGGCTTCTGACCACTGGCGAGGCCGTTGCAGACCAGATTCTGCTGCTGGCATTTGGTCGCAAAGCCGCACAGGAGATGGACGAACGTATCCAGGCGAGACTGCATACCAAGGATATCTCGGCCAGAACGTTTCATGCGCTTGCGCTGCATATCATTCAGCAGGGCAGCAAGAAAGTCCCGTCCATCAGTAAGCTGGAAAACGACACGCAGGCGCGCCAGGCGCTGTTCATTAAAACGTGGCGGCAACAGTGCAGTGAGAAAAAAGCACAGGCAAAAGGCTGGCGTCAGTGGCTGGAGGAAGAGCTGAACTGGGCGGTGCCGGAAGGCAGTTTCTGGCAGGATGACAAGCTGGCACGTCGGCTCGGCTCGCGTCTCGATCGTTGGGTCAGCCTGATGCGCATGCACGGCGGTTCGCAGGCCGAGATGATTGAAAGTGCCCCGGAGGCGATCCGCGCGGTGTTTTCAAAGCGCGTGAAGCTGATGGTTCCGATGCTAAAAGCCTGGAAAACGGCACTGAAAGAGGAGAACGCCGTCGATTTCTCCGGGCTTATCCATCAGGCCATTATCATTTTAGAGAAGGGGCGTTTCGTCAGCCCGTGGAAGCACATACTGGTTGATGAGTTTCAGGATATCTCTCCGCAGCGTGCCGCTCTGCTCTCGGCGCTGCGGGCGCAGAACAAACATACGTCGCTGTTTGCGGTGGGGGATGACTGGCAGGCCATCTATCGCTTTAGCGGGGCGCAGCTTTCACTGACGACAGCGTTTCACCACTATTTTGGCGAAGGCGATCGCAGCGATCTGGACACCACCTACCGCTTCAATGCGTGCATAGGCGAAATAGCCAACCGCTTTATTCAGCAGAACCCGCACCAGCTGACCAAACCGCTCAACAGCCTGACGCCGGGGGATAAAAAAGCGGTCACCCTGTTAGCAGAAGATCAGCTTGAGCCGCTACTGGATAAACTGAGCGGCTACGCGAAACCCGACGAACGCATTCTGGTGCTGGCTCGCTATCATCACCTCAAACCGGCCGCGCTGGAAAAGGCCGCTACACGCTGGCCGAAACTGCAGCTTGAATTTATGACAATTCACGCCAGCAAAGGGCAGCAGGCTGATTATGTGATTGTGGTGGGGCTTAAAGAGGGCAGCGACGGTTTCCCGGCCCCGGCCCGCGAGTCGGTGATGGAAGAGGCCCTGCTGCCGGTGCCTGAAGATTTCCCGGATGCGGAAGAGCGACGTCTGCTGTATGTGGCGATAACCCGCGCGCGTCATCGCGTATGGCTGTTGTTCAATAAAGAGGAGCCATCCGTGTTTGTTGATATTCTGAAGAGTATTGATGTGCCGGTGGCGCGTAAACCATAGCGATGCCAGGCAAGATTTTGTAGGCCGGGTAAGGCGCAGCCGCCACCCGGCAAAAAAGCTACTTCAGTCTCTCGGAAAGATAGCGCTGATAGTCCGGAATAAGAATATCAACCGGCGAGTTAAACTGCGGCGATTCAATGATGAAATCCGCCGTCGACAGGTTCGTTGCCACCGGAATATTCCACACCGTCGCCAGGCGCAGCAGCGCTTTAACATCCGGATCGTGCGGAACCGCATTCAGCGGATCCCAGAAGAAAATCAGCACATCAATTTTCCCTTCCGAAATCTGTGCGCCTACCTGCTGATCGCCGCCCATCGGGCCGCTCAGCATGGCGTTCACTTCGAGACCCGTTTCGCGCTGGATCAGATTGCCGGTTGTACCGGTCGCTGAGAGGGCGTGCTTTTCCAGCAATGACTGATGGCGGCGAACCCAGTTAAGCAGCATTTGTTTACAGTGATCGTGCGCAACCAGAGCAATGTGTTTGCGTTCCGGGAGCGTGCGTGTTGTCAGTTCCATAATCATATCCATCAGGTTAACTGACTACACGATGACGGGAACCGCCTGATGCTGCAAGAGAAAGGCGTAAAAAATGTGGCTTACGACGAAGGTTGTTGTTTTGCCCACTGCAAAAAGCGGGCGCGCGTATCGGGATCGGCCTGCTGGAACCAGAATTTCAGGCGTTGTTCCGTCAGCGTCTGGGACTGAGGCGGTATAACATCCAGCTCTGAAACACCGGATAACAGCGTACTGTCGTCGGCCATCATGGTGGCAAACTGCGGAAGAGAGGCGCGTTTACCCGCTTTGTTATAAGACTCGGTTGCGGCCTCGTAGTCCGTGCCTTTTGGCGAGGTGGTTAGCGCCAGAATATCAAGCTTCACCGGGATCGGCATCGAATCCCCATCCAGCAGCTCAACGCGCGGCGCGGTGTCGAAAGCGACAGACTCTTTTTCGCTCTCAAGCCGCGGCAGGGTAATGTTTACCTGACTGACCCGCTGGGTATTAAAGCTGACAATCAGTGGGGGAGAGATGTACATCCGTTGTTCATGATTCGCAAGACCGATCGTTTTTTCTACCCGAAACACCAGCTGATGCGGCCCGTTATCCAGTTCGATGCTCTCTGCGCCGCGCAATAATGAACTGGAGACTTTTTTTCCGTCCAGCACCAGCAGGTCAATATCAGTCGAGAGCCGAAGCGTGGTTGCAAAAACGCAAACCGGCATCACTAACGCAATCACAGCAGAGACAATGCCGGTTTTCATAGGTGACTCCAGATGAAAATATACCCGCAAGAATGTATCAAAATTTTTCGATAATCACGTTTACTAACATATAGACATAAATCACCGTTTTGCCCTCATACATCTGTATGGGATGGATGGTTGAGATGTGCGCTTTGGCGTACACTTTGAAAAAAGCCAGGAGAAAAAGCATGAGAGAGAATGATATTGCCGAGATTTTGACATCCACGCGCACTATTGCGCTGGTGGGTGCCAGCGATAAACCGGATCGTCCAAGTTATCGCGTGATGAAATACCTTCTCGATCAGGGCTATCACGTGATCCCCGTTTCGCCGAAAGTGGCGGGAAAGACGTTATTAGGCCAGCAGGGCTATGCCACGCTTAACGATGTACCGGAAAAAGTGGACATGGTAGATGTGTTCCGTAATTCCGAGGCGGCATGGGGTGTCGCGCAGGAAGCGATTGCCATTGGTGCGAAAACGCTGTGGATGCAGTTGGGCGTCATCAACGAGCAGGCTGCCGTACTGGCGCGCGAGGCGGGTTTACAGGTGGTTATGGACAGATGCCCTGCGATTGAAATTCCCCGGCTGGGGCTGGCTAAGTAAAAAAAAGGCCCGATTATCGGGCTTTTTTTACACGCTCAGTTGCGCAGGCGCGGCGCCTGCAACTGCTTGCGGATAGTCTGCGCTAATTCATCCATCGTGGGTTGCTCCGGATGTTCATCCTGCAGCTCACTGCTTAACTGCGCCTCAGCGAGGTAGGTGTGAACGGGTTGCCCGTCGTCACCTTCCATCACCACGTGGTACCAGGGCGCGGCACGAAGCTCTGCATCAACCGCCAGCTCGTCGGCTGACGGTTCGTCAAGGGAATACTCCGGGTCGATATCCACGACCACACCCAAATACCCAAGCAAGGTGTGGCGGACCTGCTGGCCGATACCGAATTTGCTGGCAATCATAGTCACCTCCCGGGAAACATTACTTACACAGGATGTGAGGGCAATATTTCTCTTTTCAAGTTACATGACGCGACAGGCAAACCCTTTCAGATACAGCCCTTCCGGGTAGGTAGCGATCACCGGATGATCGGCCGCCTGACGGAACTGCTCTATAAATTGTACATCACGACCAGCATCTATTGCGGCATCGGCGATGATTTTCTGAAATAAATCTGTGGTCATCAGGCCGGAGCAGGAGAAAGTGAGCAGAACCCCGCCCGGGTTCAGCAGCTGGATAGCCAGCATGTTGATATCTTTATACCCGCGGCATGCACCCATCAGCTGGCTTTTGTTTTCCACAAACTTAGGCGGATCCATGACGATAACATCGAACTTCTCGCCCTGGTCGCGATATTTACGCAGCAGCTTGAAGACGTCATCACGTACAAACTCCGCTTTGCTCAGGTCCAGTTTGTTTAGCTCAACGTTCTGTTTCGCCACGTCCAGCGCTTCCTGTGACGTATCCACGCTAACGACCTGGGCACAGCCGCCCATTAGCGCAGACACCGCAAAACCGCCCGTGTAGGAGAAGCAGTTCAGCACGCGCTTGTTCGCCACGTACTGACGGGTTGCCAGACGGCTGTCGCGCTGGTCGAGGTAGTAACCTGTTTTGTGGCCGCCCTGAATATCCACCAGCAGCTTCATGCCGTGTTCTTCGATAGGCAGCAGGGCAGGCGGTAATTCACCGGTAACAGGCCCTTGCGTCAGCTCCATGCCCTCTTTTTTACGCACCGCCACATCGCTGCGGTCATAAATGGCGCATTCAGGGAACAGAGACTGAAGGGCGCTGATCAGGGCAGCACGCTGATATTCCGCACCTGCGCTTAACAGCTGCAGCACCATAAAGTTGCCGAAGCGATCGATGGTCACGCCCGGCAGACCGTCGGACTCACCGGCGATCAGTCGATAGCTGTCCAGCCCGTCACGTTTTGCCAGCCACTCACGCCACTGCTGAGCTTGCTGCAGGCGGCGGACGAAGAAATCGATATCGATGGTTTCATCTTTATCGAACGTCCAGACGCGAGCGCGGATCTGCGATGCTGGCGAGTATGCGCCGCGCGCTAACCATTTCCCCTGATGGTCAACGATATCGATGGTTTCACCGAGGTTGGCTTTACCTTCCATACGCGCAACCGCACCGGAAAAGACCCAGGGATGGCGGCGCAGCAATGACTTCTCGCGCCCTTTGGCTAACACTAAACGTACACTCATAATTTCTATTCTGTCGATTGCATGGAAATGGCGCGTAGAGTAGCACAGAAGGCCAGTGGCAATCATCTGCGGACACTCTTAGCGCCCTTAACTAAAAATCTTCCGGGAAATAGGCAAAGTAGTCAAAATCGGCCGGGATATGTTCGCCCGTGAAATCCTGACAGCACATCCCGACAAAGGCACCGGTGAAGCGCTCTATGCCACGTTCCTTAAAATATTCATCGGACAGTTTGCTGTATTCAACATAACCCCCAATTGGGATCCATTTTTTTTCATCGAGTGAATAGTAAAAAAGAGCGCCATCATCTTTGACGCAGACTCTGAGGTAAACCAGACCTTCTGCCGCAATTTTTACCCCTTCTCCTGTCGGTAAGGAGAATCGGTTCAGGTCATTAACCATCAAATTGACCGTCCGTTCTCCCGCGTCGTTACAGGATATGTTCAGATAAACGTAGTTGGTGGTGTCGTAAAAGCAGACCAGCCCGGCCATCTGCTGGAAGGAGCGAGGCTTAAAATCTACGCATGTCTGAGCGGTAAACGTAAAATCGGTTTGTCGTCTTGCCAGCAGGCTTTGATAGTGCTGTGAACTCAGGGATTCACAACCCCGTAACCGTAGCCATCCGCGTCTTTCCGTAAGGGTGCACATTTCCTCGCTTAAGGGGATGCGTAGCGACTGGTAGTGAAGGGGTAGCTCCGGCGTATTGAACTCATCCCGGGCTGGCGGCGTTGGCCACGGACGTTCTTTCAGGCGCGTCTGCACCGTTAATTCTGGCGTAATGCTGTTATTTGTTAAGCGCAGCCAGCCATCCTCCGCCCAGTAAACCTGCTGAATAGCGGTTTCTCGCCCCATCGGGCTGCGTCCTTTTGAGGGCAACGGTCGCCCGCATAAATGCACAATAACCCATTCGCCCAGACCGTTATCAAAAAGATCCGCATGGCCGACGCGCTGTAAAGGTAAACGACAATCAAAGCGGGATGTCATCATTTGCCCGATCGGATCGGTTTCGTAGGGGCCAAACAGATGTCGGGAGCGCGCCAGCGTGACGCCATGATTATAAAATGTTCCGCCTTCGGCCACTAACAAATAGAACCAGCCATTCAACTCATAAATATGTGGCCCTTCGGTGATGCCCAAATCGGTACCGGCGAAAATTTTACGGCACTCGCCGGTTAAACGATTATTCTGCTCATCGTATTGCTGGATGATTATGCCATTCCATTTCGGGAATCCTGCCTCCCCGCCGTCCCTGTAGCTCATCTCCATGCTCACAAGCCATTTCGTACCGTCACTGTGGTGGAACAGCGAGGGATCAATCCCTCTGCTATTGAGATACGTTGGCTCAGACCATTCACCTTCGATATCGTCCGTGGTCACGATAAAGTTATTCGGGTCCCAGAAACGTCCGGTCACGTTTTTGACATCGGTATAAATGAGATAAAATTTTCCGGCATCGTAGCTGAGGCATGGCGCATAGATTCCGCCGGAATTCGGATTCCCGCGCATGTTCAACTGACTTTTTCGCTTCAGGGGATGAGAAATCAGCTGCCAGTTTTTGAGATCGTATGATTTATACAAACAAATACCTGGAAACCATTCAAATGTCGATGTTGCTAAGTAATACGCCTCACCCACACTTATAATAGAGGGGTCCGGATTAAAGCCTGGGATAATGGGGTTGGTTATTATGGTCATCTTTGATTCCTGTTATGAAAATAGCGTTGGTAACGTCAGGCTTGTAAATCATTGTGGGCCCGGTATTGCCTCATGATGAGATACATCATGAAGACAAAAGCAGCGGGAATAAGCGTAAAGATAAGCCGCACAATCAGAATGGCGAGGTCGGTTTGGATCGCAGCACTGCCCACATAGCCACCAACGGTGAGCAGCCAGCCAATGATGGCACCGCCAACCGCAATGCCAATTTTTATAGCGAAAAGGTTGGTTGAGAAAACTAAGCCACTCAGCGAAATGTTTGACCGTTTTTCAACGTTATCAATGATGTCGCTGAGCAGGCTCCATTGCAGGGGGGCAGAACTGGCGTCGATGAAATGAATCAGACAGATCACCAGGCAAACCGGCAGGACGTATTCTGCAGGAATGGCGAAAAGAATAATTAAGATAATGGCTTGTATAATTAACGAAACTTTATATGACAATACCCGGTCATGATTTTTATATAATAGCGTTGTCGACAATGCGCCCACAAATCGGGTGCAGAGAATAATAATAAGCACAAGCCCCACTAAATCGGGTCTTTTCAGATAGTAGCTAACGAAGTAAATGGCTCCACCCGTTTTCAGGATGCCAGCGATAAGGCTTGCAATATTGAGGCTGAAAATACAGCGCCAGTTATGATCTTTCACCACGACAGTCAGATCATCATAGATACCACGAAAGTTACGTTTTTTATCCACCGCTTTCGTGTAATGTTCCCTGGTCATGGCAAAGCAACAGTAAAACATTATAGTGCTGATCGCCCCCATAATCACCATCGCCAGAAAATAGCCTTTCTGTAGATCGCCTTCACCCAAAATTTTGGTTAATGGTAGCGCCACGACGGAAACAATAATCCCTCCTAAAGCAGCGAAGGCAAAACGATAAGACTGCATTGAAACCCGTTCTTTTGCATCCCTGGAAATGTTATTAATCAGCGCGCAGTAGGGAACGTTAACGAGGGAATAAAAAAGCGAGAGGGCAGTATAAGACACATACGCATAGACAATTTTGGCCGTCTCGCCAAAATCGGGTGTATAAAACGTCAGGGCACCAAAAATACCGAAGGGCAGCGAGAACCAGAGGAGATAAGGTCTGAACTGACCGTACCGGGTCTGAGTATGGTCGGCCAGATAGCCAATGTACACGTCGGCAATGGCATCAAACGCTCTGACGACCAGGAACATGGTCCCCATATGAAAAGCGCTTAGTCCGTAGATATCTGTATAAAAGTAGGCCATGAAAAGCATTATCGTTTGCCAGATAATATTTGACGCACCATCACCTAACCCATAACCAATCTTTTCTTTGAATCCTATTTTTCTCATAATAAATACCTTTTAATCAGGATGAGTACGAATCCGAAATGAGTGGCCAGTCTCAGGTTAAAAGATAAATATTAAGAGCATAAAAAAATGTATGAGAAAGGTGCTTTTATATAATTTTTTTGCGCAGGTAGATTTGTGCCGATCACAGTTTTATCAACGACGCGGTTTTACGCTTAAAGCTGCACGTTATGACCGGTTTTTAACTGTTCTGATGTCAGATTGCTGTTCCTGAATTTTTTAGGTGTAACGCCAATAACCCTTCTGAACTGGAAGCAATAGTACGCAGCATCTGTAAACTCACATTTGTAAGCAATGTCGGTGATGCTAAGTTCTGTATTACGCAACAGCTGTATTGACAGGGCGATTTTCTTTCGCAGAAGATATTCCTTAAAACTCACCTGCATAATTTTTTTAAACGTTCTGGAAAAATGACTAGGTGAGAGTCCGACCGATTCAGCGGCTTCGTTCAAACTCATCGTAAATGAGGTTTGCGTTTCCAGGTTGATCACAAAAGAGATAATAACCGCAAAGATGGATTGATGATCCGTCTCTGTGGCGATTTTGGTTGCGTTTTCGGCATGCTGCAGAACGGTGCTGAGTAACAAAATCATTAACGGCTTAATTTCTTTTTCAGAATAGGCCGTCTCATTGACTTCTGAGAACCATTTGAAAATAAATTGTAATCTTTCTGCATCTTTTTTCTCCAGGCAGGAAACGACACCCGTATGTGATTCCAGGGCGGGTACTGGATATTTCAGATTGCTGAGCGCAGTATGATCATATTGTAAGATAAAACGTTCATGGTCTGCCGTAAAATCCAGTTCCATATCATGCAGCGTGAGGGGGCTAACATAGACAAGCGTATTATTCTGGAGGGCGAATTTTTCACGGCCAATACTATAGCTGCCTCTGGCTTTGTAAAACCACATTATTTCATGTTCGAGATGCATATGTGGCTTGATGTACATTCCACCTTCAGGCACTTTTTCCTGTGCGCGTAATATGTAATTTAACCCGGCTTTCGTTTCCAGTTTTTCGAAGAAATAATCTGATGGTGGCATAGGTTTTTCCTAAAATTCATCTGTTTATCCTGTTGGTTTGATACCATATTCTGAGACGATTTAAAAACCTGCATAATTTGCTATTCTTTGAATTCGAGTAGAAAGAGGGGCGGGCAGCGCTCCGGACGGATAAGGAGAATAGCGATGTCAAACGTGTGCACCATCGCCTGGGTTCACGGCGTCGTTCAGGGGGTCGGCTTCCGCTACAGTACCCAGCGCGAAGCCGTACAGCTAGGGTTAACGGGATATGCACGTAACATGGACGACGGCAGCGTAGAGGTACTGGCCTGTGGTGAAGAAGAACAGGTTGAGAAGCTGGTGGCGTGGCTGAAAGCGGGCGGGCCGCGAAGTGCGCGGGTTGATAAGGTCTTAACGGAACCGCATCAACCCGGTCGGGAGTACGTTAACTTCGGTATTCGCTATTAAATGCACTTCACCGGCTTAGGCAGGCCAGCAATCTTTGTAGCCTGTTTTGCCGGGCCTTTTGGAAACAGGCGATACAGATAACGGCTGTTACCTTTCTCTTCGCCGAATTTATTGGCCATGGCTTTGACCAGCATACGAATAGCCGGAGAGGTGTTGAATTCGAGATAGAACTCGCGCACGAAACGCACCACTTCCCAGTGTTCGGGGGAAAGGACGATACCCTCTTTCTCCGCAATCACCGCTGCCAGCGCTTCGCTCCACTGGCCACTCTCTTTGAGATAACCGTCGTTATCGGTCTCGATCTCTTTGCCTTCAAAACTCAACATAATCATTCACGCATCAGTCAAAAACCGCAGCAGTGTATCAAAAAACAAAGCCCCGCATAAGCGGGGCCAGGTTTACATAGCTCTGTGGCTTTAATCGCGGCTGGCGAAGCCCAGGATGCTCCACAGACTGACGAAGATATTGTACAGCGACACATACAGGCTCACGGTAGCGCGGATATAGTTCGTCTCACCGCCGCGAATGATGTTGCTGGTTTCAAACAGGATGGCACCTGAAGAAATCAGAATAAACACGGCGCTAATTGCCAGGTGCAGAGCTGGCAGCTGCAGGAAGATGTTTGCCACCATCCCCCCCAGCACGACCACGACGCCCGCCATCAGCATACCGCCGAGGAAGGACATGTCCTTACGGGTGGTCAGCACGTAGGCCGAACAGCAGAAGAACACCAACGCGGTACCGCCCAGCGCCATACCGATAAGATCGCCCATTCCGGCAGACAGATACGCGTTCAGCATAGGTCCCAGGATATAGCCCAGGAAGCCAGTGAAGGCAAACGCAGACAGAATACCCACCGGTTTGTCAGCAGTTTTGTAGGTCAGGAACATCAGACCATACATCCCCACCAGCGTCAGGATCAGCCCCGGAGACGGCAGCATCAGCACGGTGCTGGCAGTGGCAGTGATCGCCGAAAATGCCAGCGTCAGGCTAAGCATGAAATAGGTATTGCGCAGCACCTTGTGGGTACTGAGTAGCGATGTGCGGTCGCGTGAAGATGTAATTATACGATCCATGAGTCACTCTCTTATGACAGATGTAATTAACGGCAAGAATAGGAAACGGCGCGCCAGTCTCAAAGTGGTTTTACCCATCTTTACTCAGCACGTTAGCGATGATGCTGGTTATTTCTTCTGCGAAAATCATTTCCCACAGGATGAACAGCGGATTACGAATTTTATTCAGATCAACCTCTTATAGGTTACTGAAAAATATTGCCTTATTTCAATGCGGGCGCTAAGAGTTATTCCCGGATCGTCATAAAACAGACAATAAGGCGAAGGATATGAAACCACAAACACGCACTAACTTTACACTCTCTTTGTTAACCGCGGCCATACTGTGCACCAGCACGGCAAGCTGGGCGGCTAACGTGCCGGCAGGAACGCAACTGGCAGAGAAGCAGGAACTGGTCAGGAACAACGGCAGTGAACCCTCATCGCTTGACCCCCATAAAGTCGAAAGCGATGTCGAATTCAATATTATCAGCGATTTATTCGAAGGGCTGGTCAGCGTTTCTCCGAACGGTGATATCCAGCCGCGGCTGGCGGAGAAATGGGAGAACAAAGACAACACCGTCTGGACGTTCCATCTGCGTCCTGGCATCACCTGGAGCGACGGCACCCCCATTACTGCAGAAGATGTGGTCTGGAGCTGGCAGCGTCTGGTCGACCCTAAAACCGCTTCGCCGTACGCCAGCTATCCGGGCAACATGCACATCATCAACGCCGCAGAGATTGCGCAGGGTAAACAAGCGCCCGATAAACTGGGCGTGAAAGCCATCAACGACACTACGCTTGAAGTCACGCTCACCCAGCCAAATGCCGCTTTCCTGGCGATGCTGGCGCACCCTTCGCTGGTGCCGGTGGATAAAGTGCTGATTGGGCGTTTCGGTGATAAATGGACCAAACCCGAGCATTTCGTCAGCAGCGGTGCTTATAAACTGTCGCAGTGGGTGGTCAACGAGCGCATTGTGGCCGAACGCAACCCGCGCTACTGGGATAACCCGCATACCGTTATCAATAAGGTGACGTACCTGCCCATCACCTCTGAAGCCTCGGATGTGAACCGCTATAAGGCCGGTGAAATCGACATCGTTTATACGGTGCCGATCAATCAGTTTGCGCAGCTCAAGAAAACGCTGGGCAGCGAACTGGATGTTTCTCCACAGCTTGCCACGTACTGGTATGAGTTCAATACCACCCGTCCGCCGTTTAATGATGCCCGCGTGCGTAGGGCGCTGAACATGGCGCTGGATAAAGACATCATCGCGGAGAAAGTGTTAGGGCAGGGGCAGCGCCCGGCGTGGCTCGTCAGCCAGCCGGATATCGGCGGTATCACGCTAAAAAACCCGGATTACGCCAGCTGGCCGATGGAAAAACGCATTGCCGAAGCCAAAAAACTGCTGGACGAAGCCGGTTTTAACGCCAGCCACCCGCTGCGCTTTAGTCTGCTCTACAACACGTCTGAATCGCACCAGCGCATTGCCATCGCGGCCAGTTCAATGTGGAAGAAAAATCTCGGCGTGGAGGCGAAGCTGCAAAATCAGGAGTGGAAAACCATGCTGGATACCATGCACACCCACAACTTTGACGTGGTGCGCTACGCCTGGATTGCGGATTACGATGATGCGGCGACGTTCCTCAACAACTACCGTACCGGAGACAGTGAAAACACCAGCCAGTACAGCAACCCGGAGTATGACCAGGCGTTAGTCAACGCGGCGAAAGCGAAAACGCCGGAAGAGCGCGGCAAATTCTACCAGCAGGCAGAGGATCTTTTAGGGCGCGACGTGCCTGCGATCCCGGTCTATCACTACGTGCGTACACACCTGGTGAAACCGTGGGTGGGCGGATTCACGCCGGATAAGCTGGGGTACTACTACACCAAAGATATGTACATCAAGAAGCACTAAGCCTGAACGCTGCATGTTGTGCTGAGAAAATGGCCAATACGTTGTCAATTCAACCGATTAAACGCGTATTGGCTATTTTTAAAGCGAACGAATGCCGTGGCTCTTTACAGCATGCAGAGAGGTGTTTATAGTTCGCCTCACTTAGGAAGCGTGGCCGAGCGGTTGAAGGCACCGGTCTTGAAAACCGGCGACCCGAAAGGGTTCTAGAGTTCGAATCTCTACGCTTCCGCCAAATATAAACCCCAGGTTGCTCGTCAACCTGGGGTTTTTTCTTTTGGATTGGCCGATCCGGCTCACATTTTTAAAAAACCGCTATTCCCCTATATAAAACAGGCGTTATCATTCACACCGTAAATATCTTTTCATCTCTCACCGAGGCTTTGATGCTGGAGAATGTTTTCATCAGATAATCAGTTTCCCGCTCTTTTCAGGACGGACTGGTTATCGCTGCGCTTAAACCTTACGCACGCACCTGCGGGTGTGGGCTCGTTTTTACGCATGATGATTACACAGGTTTTCCAGTATGAATTTATCCCGTCAGGAACAACGAACCTTACACGTTCTCGCCAAAGGTGGACGTATTGTGCACGTCCGCGACAGTTCTGGCCCCGTCACGTCCGTTGAGTGCTACACCCGTGAAGGGCTGGTGCTGAGCGACTGTACGCTTAACGTCTTTAAAAAACTCCGCACTAAAAAACTGATCCGATCCGTGAACGGGCAGCCTTATCGCATCAATACCACCGGGCTGAACAACGTTCGCGCTGAGCTGGATAATCGCTAAGGAGCAGTGATGAATACACCTTACACAGATAGCTATGACCGCGCTTTTTTGCTCGACACCATGATGGGCCCAAACGCCATGCGGCTTACCGAGGAGCTGGTGGCTCAGCTGCAGATTGATCCCGGGATGCGCATTCTCGATCTTGGCTGCGGGAAAGGGATCTCTTCTATCCTGCTCGCCGAAAAATATGACGCCACGGTGTTTGCCGCCGATCTGTGGATTACGCCGGGTGAAAATGCTGCGCGCTTCAGCGAACGGGGTCTGGACGGGAAAATTTTTCCGCTTCTGGTTGATGCCACAAAAGCGATCCCGTTTGCACATGACTACTTTGACCTGATCGTCAGCGTGGATGCTTATCAATACTTTGGCAACAATGACGCCATGCTGGGCACGCTGCTACCTTTCCTGAAGCCCGGAGGACATATTGCGGTTGCCGTTCCCGGGTTTATCGGAGAGTACAGCGAAACGCATCTCCCGGAGGTGGTTAAACCTTTCTGGACCCCAGAGTGGTATTTCTATCCGCTCAGCTGGTGGAAAGCGCTGTGGGAAAAAGAGCCCGGTGCGACTCTGACCACCGTGCGGGAAATGGACACCTGCCAGCAGTCGTGGGATGAGTTTATGCAATGCGAGATAGCCCAGGAGATGATGGTGCCCATTATGGACGCGGGTGCCGGGGCCTATTTCAACATGATCCAACTGGTTGCGCAGAAGCGCTAAGAGGTAATAAAACAACGCCACCCCAGGGTGGCGTTGAACGCGACGTCTAAGAACGGATAAAGGCCAGAATGTCCGCGTTGATAGTATCCGCATGGGTGGTATGCATCCCGTGTGGGAAGCCCGGATAAACTTTCAGTACGCTGTTCGCCAGCAGCTTGTCCTGCAGTAGAGAGGCATTTTTATACGGCACGACCTGATCGTCGTCGCCCTGCAGCACCAGTACGGGAACCGTGATGGCTTTTAAATCCTCCGTCTGGTCGGTCTCTGAAAACGCCTTAATTCCCTCATAGTGAGCCTTGGCACTTCCGATCATTCCCTGGCGCCACCAGTTCTGAATGGTGCCCTGCGAAACGTCGGCCCCGTCCCGATTAAAGCCGTAGAAAGGACCGCTGGCGACGTCGAGGTAAAACTGGGCGCGGTTAGCCGCCAGCGCTTTGCGGAAGCCGTCGAAAACCTCGATGGGCGTCCCACCGGGGTTAGCGTCCGTTTTTACCATCAGAGGCGGGACGGCGCTGACGAGCACCGCTTTGGCGACGCGCCCCTGCGGTTGTCCGTACTGTGCAACATAGCGAGCGACCTGGCCGCCGCCGGTGGAGTGGCCGACGTGCACGGCGTTGCGCAGGTCCAGGCTTTCAACCACGGCCGACGCATCGGAGGCATAATGATCCATATCGTGACCTTCACTCACCTGATCCGAACGCCCATGGCCACGACGGTCGATAGCGATAACGCGATAGCCTTCCGCAAGAAAGAAGAGCATCTGGTTATCCCAGTCATCGGCACTCAAAGGCCAGCCGTGGTGGAAAACAATGGGTTGCGCCTCTTTTGACCCCCAGTCTTTGTAGAAAATGTTGACGCCATCTTTCGTTGTTACGAATGCCATACCGCAAACTCCTCAGTTAAAGGCAACATGATCGCAGGCTGAAAGGCTCACACCCTCATCGCCCTAATCGATCCGGCTTTTCACGTTCACCGTACCGGTAGAACCTTTAAAGTGTAGGAGAAATACTGGAAGTAGAAGGTTTCATTACCGTTAAAGGCAGCCATACACCCGCTGGCTGCGGGGGAACAGGCCTTACGTTTTACACCTCGGCTGAATGAGTTTTGCGCAGGCATAGAGAAATAGAAAAATTCCTGCTTTACAAGGCGCTAATAGGTGTTTATAGTGCGCCTCACTTTGGAAGCGTGGCCGAGCGGTTGAAGGCACCGGTCTTGAAAACCGGCGACCCGAAAGGGTTCTAGAGTTCGAATCTCTACGCTTCCGCCAAATTCGAAAACCCTGCGATAGCAATATCGCAGGGTTTTTTCGTTTTACAGCGCAATCACCAGTTCCCCGGAATGGCTCCGCGAACAGCACAGCGCCACCTGCTGGTCCGGCGCGCCTTTTTCCGCCTCCGACTGCACGCTATCCCGGTGATCCACCACGCCGTCAATCACCGGCGTCAGGCACGCGCCGCAAATCCCCATTTCGCACGACAGCGGCCCGTCCCCGCCGTTTTCCTGCAATACCTGGGCGATGGTTTTATCCGCAGGCACCGGCCAGCGCTCGCCGGTGGAGGCCAGTTTAACCGTAAAGATCTCGCCCCCGCCGTCGCTTGTGGCAGGGGGCGCGGGCTGAAACGCCTCGCTGTGAAGATGGGCGTTATCCCATCCCTTCGCTGTGGCCACCTCACGCACTTTTTCCATAAACCCTGCTGGACCGCAGATCCAGGCGTGAAGCCCCACATCAGCCGCCGGGAGATGCTCTGCCAGCGCTGTGCGCGGGCTGGCAGTATGAATGATGCACTCACCGCACTGCGAGAGCTCGCGTGCAAACGCCGCGCTTTCGCGGTTTCTGACGTAATAATGCAGGGTAAACGGCGTTCCGGCTGACTTCAGCTGCAACGTCATCGCATACAGCGGCGTAATGCCAATGCCCGCCGCCAGCAGCAAAACTCGCTCTGCCTGACCAAGCGGAAACAGATTGCGCGGGGCGGAAATCATCAGCTTCTGCCCGGGACGCAGCGTCTCGTGAACGTAGCGCGACCCGCCGCGCGAGGCGGTTTCCCGGCCCACGCAGATAAGATAGCTCTCTTCCTCACAGGCCCCGGTCAGGGAATACTGGCGCACCACGCCGCAGGGCAGGTGCACATCAATGTGCGCGCCGGGCTGCCACGTCGGCAGTGCTTTACCGTCTTCAGACACCAGCCTGACGGCGAGGCTTCTGTCGCCCTCGCGCCACAGCCCGTCAACAATCACGCTCAGCATATCGGCCTCCGTCATACCAGGAAAAACTCGCCAAAGCCCATTTTTTTCAGTCCCCGACGGTAGGCTATTGAGCTTTTGTCAGCGGGAATATGGGCTTCCAGCGTCAGGTCCAGCGGCAGGCTTTCTGGACGCTGGGTTTCCACCATCAGGCGATCCTCTTCGAAGATGCGCAGGTTAAAGGCATGCACGTCTTCCACGGGAATATGCAGGTCAAGGTTGCGCGCAATAGGGGCGAACATGCGGGTCACGCGCGATGACACGGGCGACGCGGCGTTCATGATCACCAGTCTCGACTCTCCCGGAAAATGAATCGTCAGAGTGGCGGTAAACGGCAGATGCATTTCAAAATGGCCCAGCCACTGGAACCCTTCTGGCACCTGCACGGGTGAACCGGCGGGATAGTTGCTCACGGAGCTCCAGTAATCCGCCACGAAGCCGAACGGCGTCTCCTGTGGCTGATAGGCGGGCACAAGCTGATTATTGGGATCGGCAAAGGTATCAGTGTGGATCCACGCAAAGTGCGCCACGTCCAGAAACCCCTCCACCTGTCGCCCGGCGAAGCCATTCACCTCAAACGCCGGGCAGTTGATCTGCTGAAAGCCTGCGTCATCCCAGTGCGGCATGCTGGGTAGCGGCGCAGGATTGTCCGGGTCAAAGGCCAGGCAGGTCCAGATCAGGCCGAAGCGCTCCTCCACGGCGTAGTTGATCAGGTTCAGCTTCGCCGGAACGGGTTGGTCGGGGCTGGACGGAATACGGTTGCAGCGCCCGTCCTCCCCGAAGCGTAAGCCGTGATAGGGGCAGATAACCCCGTGTTCGTCGTGAAAACCGAGCGTCAGCGGCACGCCGCGGTGCGGGCAGACGTCCCGGGCGACCACGACCTGGTCGTGGATCCGGTAAATTACCAGCTGTTCATCCAGCAGGGTCGCCTTGACCGGCGCCGGGCCGACGTCGCAGGCGCGCGCGACCGGATGCCAGCATTTCGCCAGGCGCAGCCAGTCTTCTGGCTCAAACGTGCAGTGGGCGGGTGGAGTCGGTTCTCTTTTCATCGTTATCCCTCTTACGTTCAGCCTAACGGGCCGCCCTGAATGGTCTCGCACAGACCGTTAATGATGCGCTCGCCGGTCTCCTCTTTGAGCTCCTGATACCAGGCCTGCGTCAACGCCATGTCTTTCCCGTGGGTGACGTCGCAGCGTTTACGCGCCTTCAGCACCAGGTCGCGCACCCGGTCGCAGCGCAGCGCTTCGTACTGCCGCAGCGCCAGCGTAATGCTGTGGTTTTCACGCAGGCATTCCCCCAGTACCACGGCATCTTCCATCGCCGCACAGCCGCCCTGGCCGATATCCGGCGTGGTGCTGTGCGCGGCATCGCCGAGCAGCGCGACGTTGCCGCGCACCAGGCTGTCGAACGGCTCAATGTCGTGGATTTCAATGCGGTTGGTGGTCTCGGGATCCAGCGCCGCGATAAGCGTCTGCACCGGCGGTGCCCAGCCGCGGAAGTAGCCCGTGAGATCGGCGCGCAGGGTGGTGCGATCCTCTGCCAGGCCTGCGGGCAGCGGCACGTCAAAAAAGAAGTAGAAACGACCGCCGGAGACGGGCATCAGCGACACGCGTTTGCCTTCGCCAACGAAGGTGGTCCACTGGTGCGCCGGGGCAATCTCTTCATCAATCTTCACCAGCCCGTTCCAGTTCACGTACCCGGCGTAGCGGCGCTCCGGGGTGTATCCCAGCACGTACGGACGAACCGCCGAGTGGCTGCCGTCGGCGGCAATCAGAAAATCGCCTGTTGCCGTGGTGCCATCGGTAAAGGTCACGCTCACGCCCGCGTCGTCTTCATGAACGTGTTCCACACGCTTGCCGAACTGCACCCTGTCGCGACCCCAGAAGTCCAGCATTTCGCGCTGGAGTTCAGCGCGCGAGACGGGGCAGGGACGCCCTCCGGTACGCTCAACCAGCGGGGCAAGGCTAAAGCGGGTCAGGGTCTCGCCGCGCCGGTAATCTTTGTAGGCCATAAAACGCATCGGACCGCCGTAAGTCTCGATGATGTCGCCCATGCCGAGGTGCTGCATGCATTTCACGCCGTTAGGCCAGATGGAGATGGCCGCCCCGACGGGCCTGATCTCTCTTACGGCTTCAAACACGGTACAGTCGATGCCCGCTTTCTTCAGCGCGACGGCGGCGCTCAGGCCGCCAATTCCCGCACCAATAACGATTGCTTTCATGCTTCTCTCCTTTTGCAGGGTGTAAAAACATTCAGCAATTTGCGTACCAGGCTGCAGAGTGGCGAAAACGGCGTTGTGAGCGGTGAGTTTGCACTGCTAAGGTGCGCAAACGCGGTGAAGGTGCCTTTTTATGAATCAATAATTTCCTGTTGAGCTATACGGAATCGACTGTTTCACACCTGCGCTCAGAATGGCGTGGTTTGTGCAAGAGCCCGGAGGATGACAATAAAGGAGACGCTATGATCGCACTGCACGAGTTCAATCATCTTCCCCACGAAAAGGCGTTAGCGCTGATTCACCCTTGCGTGGCGCTCCCCGGCTGGGCCGACGCGCTGGCTCTGGGGCGGCCCTACGCCAACCGGGACGAATTGTTCAGTACGGCGAAAGCGCTGACGCAAGTCTGGGACGACGCGGCGCTAACGCAGGCCCTGAGCGCCCATCCACGCATCGGGGAAAAGCCGGCGGGCTTACAGGCGGAGGCGGCGCTGTCGCGCCAGGAGCAGGGCGCAGTGAATGAAGGCGATGCTGACCTTGCTCAGGCGCTGCGCGAGGGGAATGCTCGCTACGAAGCTCGCTTCGGGCGCGTCTTTCTCATCCGCGCGAAGGGCCGCAGCGGCGAAGACATTTTACAGGCGCTGCACGCGCGGCTTGAAAACAGCGATGCGCAGGAAGTTCGGGCAGCACTTGAACAGCTGCGGGAAATTACGTTACTACGTCTGGAAGGAGTCATTAGCGAATGAGCACACTCAGCACCCATATTCTGGATATCTCGACGGGCCAACCCGCAGAGGGCGTGACGGTTCATCTCGAACGGGAGGGTGAAATCATTGCGACGGGCGTGACCAACGTAAAGGGTCGCATCACCGAATTTGTCCCTTTCCTGCCAAAAGGCCGCTATCGGCTGGTGGCGGAGATCGGCGCGTGGTTTCGCGAAACCGGTCGCGACACGCTCTACCCCTGCGCGCAAGTTGATTTTGTGACGGGAGAAACGGCAGGCGAGCACTTCCACCTGCCGTTTGTGATTGCGCCCGGCGGGTGGTCAACCTACCGGGGCAGTTGACCATACCCGCTCGCCGTTAACCCAGGTCTCGCTGATGTTGCGCTCGTCGCCCAGGGTCATCAGCACGAAAAGCTGCTCGTAGATATCCTGACAGCGGCGATTACGCAGGCGCTGCAGCGGCGTCACGTCAGGATCGATAACCACGAAATCCGCCTCTTTGCCGGGTGCGAAGTTGCCAATCTTATCGTCGAGCCTGAGGGCGTGCGCGCCGCCCAGCGTGGCGTGGTAAAACGCCTCGCTGGCGCGCAGGCGGTAGCTCTGAAGCTGGCCGACCTTGTAGGCTTCCCCCAGGGTGCGCAGCATGCTGAAGGTGGTGCCCGCGCCGACGTCGGTGCCGATGCCCATCCGCACCTTGTGCTGCCAGCAGGAGGGCAGGCGAAACAGCCCGCTGCCGAGAAACAGGTTCGAGGTGGGGCAAAACGCCACCGCCGAACCGGTGTCGTGCAGGCACTGCCACTCGCTGTGGTGAAGATGGATCGCGTGGGCAAACACGCTGCGCTCGCCGGTCAGGCCGTAGTGGTGATACACGTCCAGATAGCGCTCATGTTCCGGCCAGAGGTCGCTTACCCAGGCTACTTCGTTGGGGTTTTCGCTCAGGTGGGTCTGCAGCCAGGTATCCGGGAACTCCTCTCTGAGCAGGCTGACCGCGGCAAGCAGCTCGGGTGATGAGGTCGGGGCAAAGCGCGGGGTAATGGCATAGCCCAGCCGCCCCCGGTGGTGCCAGCGCTGAATCAGCTCCCGCGTCTGCCGGTAGCTCTGCTTCGCGTCTTCGCTCAGGTAGTCCGGCGTGTGCCTGTCCATCATCACCTTTCCGGCGATTAGGCGCATGTTCAGGCGCAGGGCTTCGGTAAACAGCGCCTCGACCGATTCCGGATGCAGCGTGCAAAACACCAGCGCGGTGGTGGTGCCGTTGCTCACCAGTTGCTGAATAAAAAATTCGGCGATCTCTTTCGCGTAGGCTTCATCGGCAAACTGGCTCTCCACCGGGAAAGTGTAGGTGGTCAGCCACTCCAGCAGCTGTTCGCCAAAGGCGCCGATCATCTCCGTTTGCGGGTAATGGACGTGGGTGTCGACAAAACCGGGCAGCAGCAGCCTGCCGCGCAGGTCGGTGTAGCTCTTGTGGGGGTCAAGATACTGCTCGCCCTCCTGCCACGGCATCTGCGCCAGGATTTTCCCGCTCTGTATAAACAGCAGCCCGTCATCAAGGTAGCGCGCGTGTTGGGCAATCGCGTCTGCGCTGTCGCAGACCTGGGCAATATCAAAAAATGCGCCGCGGATCGCTGTCTGGTAATCCATCATGGTTCCTGCCTTCGTGTTTGCGTAGCGGGGTGATAAGGCGCAGCAAGAACGGTGCCAGAATGAACGGGCCGCAGATAAGCTGCGGCCAGAGGGAGGGGTTACTCTTTTTGCGTCGCCACGCGGGAGCTGAACGACGTCGCGCCTGCCGTCTCGCGATCTTCCCGCGCCAGCCAGCGATAGGTCACGCCGCCGAGGAAGACGCCGATGAACCAGCTAAAGTTCGCCACCTCATGCAGGGCCGGAATAAAGCTAATCACCAGTCCCACGGCAACGGATGGGATCAGCGCGCCAATGGCTTTCGGATTAAAGCCGTTGCGGTACCAGTATTTGCCCTTTGGCGTGTCGTCGAACAGATCGTCGACCGACACCTTGCCGCGTTTAATCAGGTAGAAGTCGGCAATCAGAATGCCGAACAGCGGGCCGATGAACGCCCCGAGCACATCCAGGGTGTAGTGGATAAGCTCCGGCGAGTTGAACAGGTTCCATGGGGTGAGCAGGATCGAGCCGACGGCGGCAATCATCCCCCCGGTGCGGAAGCTGATTTTTTGCGGCGAACAGTTAGAGAAATCAAATGCCGGGGAGACGAAGTTCGCGACGATGTTGATCCCGATGGTGGCGGTGATCATCGTCAGCAGACCAATCGCCACGGCCAGATCGTTGCCCACGCGGCTGACGGTCTCGATCGGGTCGGTGATCATGCGGCCAAACAGCGACTGTGTGCCGGAGACAATGACCACGGTGACGATGGAGAACAGCAGGAAGTTAAACGGCAGGCCCCAGCGGTTGCCGCGGCGGATCTCGCCCATGCTTTTGCCGTCGCGGGCGAAGTCGCCAAAGTTGAGCAGCGGGCCGGAGAAGTAAGAAACCACCAGCGCGGTCGCGGTGATCATCTGCCAGGTCTGCTCGCCCGCGGTCAGGGATTTGCTGGCGAGGGTGAAGGAAATGCCGTCAAAGCCGGTCTTGTATACAATCCAGCCTGCAAGGGCCAGCATTACCACGTAGACCGCCGGACCGGCGATATCAATAAAGCGCTTGATGGCGCTCATGCCGTGCCAGAAGACCATCGCCTGCAGTACCCACATGATGGCAAAGCAGATCCAGCCCAGATGCGACAGGCCCAGGAACGCGCCGGTGGCAAGCGAAGAGAGCGATGGCCAGAACTTCAGCGCCACCAGCATCAGGGCATTGGCGGCCAGATAGGTCTGAATGCCATACCACGCGAAGGCAATCAGCCCGCGGATCACCGCCGGAATATTGGCCCCGAAGACGCCAAACGCCTGACGGCTTATCACCGCATAAGGCACGCCCGCCATCTGGCTCGGTTTGGCCACCAGGTTGGCGCACAGCTGCACGATGCAAATCCCCACCAGCAGGCAAAGCAGCACCTGCCAGCTTGCCAGCCCGAGCGTAAAGAAGCTCGCGGCGACAACATAACCCCCCATGCTGTGGACGTCCGACATCCAGAACGAAAAAATGTTGTACCAGCTCCAGTTCTGGTCACGCGTCGGTGCCAGATCCTCATTGCAAAGACGTGGGCTGTAAACCGCACCGGAATCAGCGGCCGTACCCTGCTGCGCGTTTTGACTGTTTGGCATGAAACCTGCTCCTGTGAATGAAAACCCGTTGAGTGGGAGTGCAGACGGTATTGCAGGATCCAGGCCAAAATAATAAATCTTGTATGCAATATTTTATTTTTATGTATACGATTCGATAACGAAGAGTAAAAGACGGAGTGGTGAATGAACAACATAAACGCCCTGCAGACCGCGCCAGACCTGCATGACAAAGATGAATCGATCTTTCAGGCTCTGATGACCGCGATTGTCGAACATCAGCTGCTGCCGGGGAGCAAACTGCCGGAAGAGGCGCTGGCCGAGGTGTTTGGCGTAAGTCGCACGGGCATCCGAAAGGTGCTGCAGCGACTCGCGGCTGTGCAAATGGTCACTTTAACGCCCAAACGTGGTGCACACGTTGCCAGCCCGACGGTGGAAGAGGCGCAGCATATCTTCCGCACCCGCGCCCTGCTGGAGGTGGCCAACCTGCCGGACGTGCTGGCCCGCTGTCAGCCGCCGCACCTTGCCGCGCTGGAGGCCATTATTCGTCAGGAGCAGCAGGCGCACGAGGCGTACGACGGCCCGGCGGCGATCCGCCACTCTGCCAATTTCCACATTCAGCTGCAGGCGATCTCCGGCAACCAGGTGCTGACGGAGATGGTGACCGGCCTGAGCCAGCGCTCCTCGCTGGTGATTGCCACCTGGGGCGCGCCGTGGCGGCAGGGCTGTCGCTGCAACGATCACGAACAGCTTGTGGATCTGCTGCGCCAGAAGGCGCTCCAGCCGCTCAGCGATGCCTTAATGCACCATTTTGAACATATCGTCGCCAGCCTCTGCTTCGAGCGGGCGGGCGAGTGCCTGCCTGATTTTGCCCGGCTGTTTGCCGGCCACAAGGAGTCGTAATGTCCTCTGTCTGTATACAAGTAATCAACCCCAACACCAGCCTCGCGATGACGGAAACCATCGGCGCGGCGGCCCGCGCGGTGGCGGCACCGGGGACGGAGATCCTCGCGGTCTGCCCGAGCGCGGGCGTGCCGTCTATAGAAGGCCACTTTGATGAAGCCATCGCCGCCGTGGGCGTTCTCGAACAGGTCAAGCTCGGCAGAGAGCAGGGCGTGGATGGTCACGTCATCGCCTGCTTTGGCGATCCGGGCCTGCTGGCGGCGCGCGAGCTGGCGCAGGGGCCGGTGGTAGGGATTGCGGAAGCCGCCATGCATATGGCGACGCTGGTGGCGACGCGCTTTTCGGTGGTTACCACGCTGCCGCGCACGCTGATTATTGCCCGTCATCTGCTGCACCAGTATGGCTTTCAGGATCGCTGCGCGGCGCTGCGCGCTATCGATCTCCCGGTGCTGGCGCTGGAAGACGGCAGCGGTCTGGCGCAGGAGAAAGTGCGCGCGCGCTGTATACAGGCGCTGAAAGAGGATGGCTGTGGCGCCATCGTGCTGGGCTGTGGCGGCATGGCGACGCTGGCGCAGGAGCTGACCCGAGAGCTGCGCGTGCCGGTTATCGACGGCGTCAGCGCGGCGGTGAAGATGGTGGAATCGCTGGTGGCGCTGGGGCTGTCGACCAGCAAGCACGGGGACCTGGCCTTCCCGGAGAAAAAAGCGTTAAGCGGACAGTTTCAGGCATTGAATCCATTTTGAAGGTGAGGGGAGACGTAATGGCGCTTTTTGAACAGAATTACCCGCGGGATCTGCGCGGTTACGCAGGCAACCCGCCGCACGCGCGGTGGCCGAATCAGGCGCGCATCGCCGTGCAGTTTGTGCTCAATTATGAGGAAGGGGCGGAAAACCACGTTCTGCACGGCGATGCCGGTTCCGAGCAATTCCTGTCGGACATCATCGGCGCGGCCAGCTACCCGGATAAACACATGTCGATGGACTCCCTCTACGAATACGGCAGCCGCGCCGGATTCTGGCGGATCCACAATGAATTTCAAAAGCGCGGCCTGCCGCTGACGGTCTTTGGCGTGGCGATGGCGCTGGCGCGTCACCCGGAGATCGTCGAGGCAATCAAGGGTGCGGATTACGACGTGGTGAGCCACGGCTGGCGCTGGATACACTATCAGCACATGGATATCCAACAGGAGCGCGAACACCTGCACAAAGCGGTGCAGGTGTTGACCGACCTCTTCGGCAAGCCGCCAACCGGCTGGTACACCGGGCGCGACAGCCCCAACACGCGTCAGCTGGTGGTGGAGCATGGCGGCTTCGACTACGACAGCGACTACTACGGCGACGACTTACCCTTCTGGACGGAAGTGGCCTGTAGCGACGGCACCCGCAAACCGCACCTGATTGTGCCCTACACGCTGGATGCAAACGACATGCGCTTCGCCACCGCTCAGGGGTTTAATACCGCCGAGCAGTTTTATACGTATCTGAAGGACAGTTTTGACGTGCTGTACGAAGAGGGCGAAAGCGCGCCGAAGATGATGTCCATCGGCATGCACTGCCGCCTGCTCGGGCGTCCGGGGCGTTTTCGCGCGCTGCAGCGGTTTCTTGATTACGTGCAGCAGCACGAGCGGGTGTGGGTCTGTACCCGCCAGCAGATTGCCGACCACTGGCGGGAAGTGCATCCGTTTCAGAAATAATTGTGCCGTGTTTTGCCGGGTGGCGGCTGCGCCTTACCCGGCCTACAGGACGTCGCATGCCCGTTGGCGTTACACCATCAAACTCACATGCGCTGCCACGGGGCATTAGATTTTCTTTATCTGAGCGATTGATTTTTTCATCATTTTAGCCGGAAAATCCCTGCACTTTTAAAGGGAAAGGCAGACACCGGATGTTCACACTCTACATGCAATGGGAAGCCAAGCGGAAACTGGCTCCGGCTGATATTCAGTTCATCCTCACGCCACGTGAATCACTTGAGATGGCGAGCATATTTTACGAACTGGATTACCAGGAATACGACCAGCGTTACCCTTTTCACCGTCATAGTGTTCCGAGAAGGCGGGAAGGGGGTCATCACCGTCATGCAGCTCAGCCCTACAGACGCAAGCACAGACCGGAGTACGACGGACTCTATGATGAAGTGGAATGGAATCTTGAGCACGGCTGGATGGTTGGCGTGGACACGTGGGAAAAGTGGGATAAGTTCCGCAATCCGTTCTCCTTTGATGGCGAAGGTAATCTGGTTTATGACTGCTTCATGGATACCTACGGCGAGAGCTTCCCGCAGGTTGTGCGCCAAATCTACGAGTATACCCTCAACGAACACCAGGGCAGGAAGCCGCCTCCAACCGTTAAGGAGCACTATTCCGATGCCCCGATAAAACACGCTCAGGCCACAAAAACCATCAACAACAAAGCAGCGGGAAGGCTTCTTGCCGCGGGCGGCATCTACAACGGCAACATAGAGGGGTTTCATAAGACCGCACAGCAGCTAGGCGGCGATGCTCCAGCTGGTTACGATCAGGTTATGGACAACAAAGGGCTAATCATTGCTGGCGCTTCTGTTGCTGCCGGACTAAGAATGGGAAAAATTAATATCACCGGAGAACTGGAAAAGTTATCGTCATTAAGCAAAATCCCAGAGTTTGAATCACCAGCTTTAAAGGGGTTTACCTCCGAGTCAGGTACATTGCTTAATGCCGAACACGCCGTTGTAGATTACAGAAAACTATCAACTTACTCTTTAGATGTTAACCACCCAGTCGGCGGGCATAAGGCTAGAGTATTCCAATCGGCACTAGGTTTTAACCCGACAAATTCTGACGTGTTAGCAGGTCGAGTCCGAGAGGGCATACTAACCGGCCCAGCTAAAATTTTGAACGCGGACCAGTACGGGCAGCGAATGGCTGTAGAGATGCCGATATTAGGCATAAACGGTGAGACAGTGATAGTGCGCAGCGGTTGGATATATGAAACTGATGCTGTTGTTCCACGCATGACGACGATTTTGGTTAAGTGAGATCAGACCATGAGAAGAGAAGAGTTTGAAGTGGTTGTGTTAGCCGAAGATTTGCCGGATGAAGGGTTAACTAAAGGCATGATAGGTGCCATCGTATTCATACATGAAAAACCACATCTGGCTTACATGGTTGAATTTGTTGATGATGAAGGCCGCACTGTTGCAATGCCTTCTCTTTTACCTGAGCAAATAACGGATTATATCCCGCCAGAATGATCCGGTTTATCATACGCTCGTTACTTACACTGCTAAAAAACACTCAGGGCGATTTCCCGCCCTGAACTGCAAAAGCATATGCATTCCTCCGTAAATACCCCGACGAGTCTGGTAAATTTATGAGGTCATGAATGACTATTCACCCTGATAAATGACTACCGTTTGTAAAATGACTACGATGATTTTTACATAACAAGCAGAGGGACTTATGCAACCTTATAAACAACCATGAGTGGATACCTCAGCGGTGGCTTATGGATGCAACCCTACGCATCTTTTTATTACACCACCCAAACTCACCTGCGCCGCCACGATGCGCCACCCGTAGGCAAACCGCACCCACGTCTGCTGCTGACGGCCAATGCGTTCCGTGCCCTCGCGGGTAAACTCGGTGCTGCACACGGCATAATCCTCGCCGAAGGTGGTGATGACGGTGTGGCGCAACGTTCGCTGCAGCCCGGCGGACGGGCGCGCCGCGCGAAAGGCGCGGATTTCATCAATCCCGTACAGGTTTTCACCCGCCCCCAGACGCACCGTGTTTTTGTCGTGCCAGAACAGCTCGTCCAGCACCGCAACGTTGTTGCTGACCAGCGCGTCTTCATAGCGGTAAAACGCGGCGGTCACCTCGGCAACCACCCACGGCAGGTTAATATCATCGTGATTCATCATGCGGCCACCTCCGCCGGGCGGGCATCGGCGATCCCACTCTCTTCCAGCACGCGCGCGACGCGCAGGCACGCCTGCTCGTTAAACGGCGCGGCAATCAGCTGCAGGCCAATCGGCGCACCCCGGGCGGTGCGCAGCGGAACGGTGGTCACGGGCAGGCCCAAAAAGGATATCGGCTGGGTCAGCATCCCCATGCTGGCGCGAATGGGGAGCGGCTGGCCGTTAATCTCCATGGTCTGCTCACCCGCGAGCGTCGCACTGCGCGGCGTTGCCGGGGCGATCAGCACGTCGGCCTGCGCGAAGAGGGTTTTAAACGCCTGCCGGGCGTGTGCGCGAAACCGCTGGGCCTGTATATACCAGGCGGAGGGGATCATCGCCCCGGCCAGCAGCCGTTCGCGGGAATGCGGCTCAAAACGCTCGGGCTCGCGGCGAAGCGCAGGCAGGTACTGGTTTCCCCCTTCGGAGGCGCTGATGATAAACGCTGCGGAGCGCGCCAGCTCGGCGTCTGGAAACTGCAGCTCATCCTGCACGTCGAGCGCCTTCGCCACCCGCGCCACGGCGTCTCGGGCATCCGCGTCGCACCAGGTGGTGAAGTAGCCGCCGAGCACCGCGCAGAGCAGGCCGTCAAGCCCGCGCTCAAGCAGGGGGCGCGTCTGCTCGCGCGAGCTCTCTGCCTGAAAACCGTCGCTGCTGTCCCGCCCCTGCAGCGCGTCATACACGGACGCCAGGTCGCACACACGGCGGGCAAAGGGACCGATATGATCCAGGCTCGCGACAAACGGATGGCTGCCGGATCGCGACAGGCGGCCAAAGGTGGGCTTCAGGCCATAGATGCCGCACAGGGAGGCCGGAACGCGAATCGAGCCGTTGGTGTCGGTGCCGAGCGAAAAGTGCACCAGCCCGGCGGCCACGGCGGCGGCTGAACCACCGGACGACCCGCCCGCAATGCGCGCCAGATCGTGCGGGTTACGCGTCGTGCCGTAGTGGCTGTTTTCGGTCGTGAAGCCGTAGGCGTAGGCGTCCATATTCACCATCCCGGTCAGCAGCCCGCCCGCGCTGCGCAGCTGGCGCACTGCGAAGCTGTCAGCGGCCGCGGCGGGGCGCTGGCTGAACAGCTCTGCCCCGGCGAGGGTGGTGTGACCGGCAACATCGAACAGATTTTTTACCGCGTAGGGCACGCCCGCCAGCGGTGGCAGGGGGCGCTTCTCGCGGCGCAGGGTGTCGATGCTCTCGGCTTCGGCGAGCATGCGTTCTTCCGTCACGGCGGTCCAGGCGTTGATCTGCGGGTTAACGCGCGCAATTGCTTCCAGCGTCTGGTGAGCAATCTCGCGAGCGCTCAGCTCGCCTGCGCTCAGCGCATGCTGGATCGCGCTGATACTCATCTCGTGTAGCCTCATGCTTTGTATACTCCTGCGATCTCCAGACGGTCATCGAGCGGCAGCGCCATCAGCGGGGCGGCCAGGGCGGCAATGCGATTGAACTGCAACTGCAGCTCGGCGCGGCGGGCATCGTCCAGCGTCACGCCGAGCACGGACTCCATTTGCGCAAGATACGCATGCCAGTCGGGCTGTTGTGTGGTCATTTTTTTCTCCTCAGAATCCGGCGGCCGCGCCGTTGCTGCGCGGGTCAAATGCCCCTTCGAACAGCCCGTTGGGGTGGCGGACAATCGCGCCCGCGTGGCCCATCGCTTCACTGAAGTCCGGGAACATTTCTACCTCATGTCCCCGCGCGCGGAGTTGTGAGACCGTTTCAGCGCTAAAGCGCCCTTCAAGTTTTAATGTGTCCGAGGTTTGTCCCCAGGTGCGACCCAGCAGCCAGCGCGGGCGGGAAATGCTTTCCTGTAAAGGCACGCCCTGAATCGCGTAGCGGGTAAAGAGCGCAGCCTGGGTTTGTGGCTGTCCGTCACCGCCCATCGATCCGTAGACCATCACGCGCCCGTCCTTAAGACGCGCCGCCGCCGGGTTCAGGGTATGGAAGGGCTGTTTGCCCGGCGCGAGGGCCAGAAGATGATGGGGATCGAGACTGAACGATGCGCCCCGGTTCTGCCAGACGATGCCGGTGTCGGGCAGAACCACGCCGCTGCCGAACTCGTGATAGATACTCTGGATAAACGATACGGCGAGCCCGCTGTTATCCATCACCCCCATCCACACCGTATCGCCGGGGCCTTTACCGGTGCCCCACGGCGCGGCGCGGCTATCGTCAACCCTGTCGACAAGCGCCTGCAGAGCGGCGGGATCCAGCAGTTTCTGAACATCGGTTTTCAGCTCGCGCGGGTCGGTGATGTGGGCATCGCGCAGGCCAAAGGCCAGCTTGGTGGCTTCAACGATGCGGTGAATGGTGTCGGCATCGTCGGCCTCCGCCATGTTCAGACAATCGGTGATGCCGAGTATCGCCAGCGAGACCAGTCCCTGCGTCGGCGGGGCGTGGTTAAAGATCTCCCCCTGCTGATGCTGCAGCTTCAGCGGCGCGGTGCGCCGGGCAGCGTGCGCGTGTAAATCGGCCAGCGTCACGGGCAGGCCCAGCGTCTCCATGCCGTGCGCCAGCACGTTCGCCAGCGGGCCGCGATAAAAGCTGTCCAGACCCTCTTCCACCAAACGCGTCAACGTCGTGGCCATGGCGGGCTGGTAAAACCGGCTCCCGACCTGCGGCGGCTTACCGTCCACCAGCCAGGTTTCCGCGAAGCCGGGGATGGCCTTCAGTTCGTCGAATTTACTGGCCGTGGCATGGGCCTGAGAGGCCGTGACCGGGGTGCCGTTCTGCGCATAGTCAATGGCGTCGGCCAGCAGGCGAGCCAGCGGCAGCGCCTTGCCGGTCATCTCGCGCGAAACCATCAGCGCCTCGTCCCAGCCGCTCACCGTACCGGCGACGGTCAGCGCCGCACGGGGCCCGCGATGAGGGATATGCGCCAGCCCGTCGTAGGCGGCGAGCGTTGCCAGCGATCCCGCCGCGCCGCTGGCATCAATGGCGACAGGTTCGCCTTCCGGCGGCACGATGAGCCAGAAGCCATCGCCGCCCAGCCCGTTCATGTGCGGATAAACCACGGCAATGGTGGCCGCCGCGGCGACCATTGCCTCTATCGCGCTGCCGCCTTCGCGCAGCACCGCCAGCGCGCTCTGGCTGGCGAGATGGTGGGGCGCAACGGCCATGCCGTGCGTGGAGACATTACTTTGCATGAAGCGTCCTCGTAACCCTGAAAGTCACAAGGTGCTGCAAAAGCTGTTCCAGTTCTGAAAGAAAAGTTTCAGTAAACTGGCACGTATAATGAATACGCAGAATAAAAGGTACAATGTAATGAAACAAAAGTTACAGAGGCGCTATGGAACAGTTAGATGAACGTCTGAAAGCACAGTACCCGTCGCTGTCGCCGCAGGAGCAGCGGGTGGCGGATTTTATTTTCGACCATTTTGACGATCTCATTAGCTACAACAGCGCCGAGCTGGCGCAGCTGAGCGGAGTGTCGAAAGCCACGGTCAGCCGTCTGTTTAAGCGTCTGGGTTATGAGAAATATAAAGACATGCGCGACGAGTTGCGCACCCTGCGCCAGAGCGGGATGCCGCTCACCGATAACCGCGACGCGGTGCAGGGCAATACGCTGCTGGCGCGCCACTATAAGCAAGAGATGGCGAACCTGACCCAGTGGGTCAATGCCCTCGACGCGCAGCAGTTTGCCGATGCCATGGCCTGCATGGTGAAGGCGCGGCGCATCGTCATTATCGGCATGCGTAACGCCTATCCGGCGGCGCTGCACCTGCGCCAGCAGCTGCTGCAGGCGCGCGGTCAGGTGCTGGTCCTGCCGCAGCCGGGGCAGAGCCTGAGCGAGGAGCTGGTGGATTTAACGCCGGAGGATCTGGTGGTCATGATGGCCTTTCGCCGCCGCCCGCGCATCATCCGCCCGCTGATGCAGCAGCTTCAGAGCAGCGGTATTCCGGTGCTGCTGATGTGCGAGCCGCAGGCGCACAGCCTGTTCCCGCTGGCGAGCTGGCAGCTCTGCGCTCCTCTGGACAGCGTCTCGGCCTATGACAGCTACTCCTCGGTCAACAGTCTGATCAATCTGCTGGCGAATGCTTTCCTGCATGAAATTCTTGATAAAGGCCGTCCGCGCATTCACGACATTGCTTCCCTCTACCAGCAGCTGGACGAACTCGAACAGCGATAATGGGGCATCAGACTGGTGCTTTGCATTAAAATGGTGCAGATGTCGGGTCGGGAAAACGCACGTTTTTTCGACCCGTCCGCGTTTTATCAGGCTTTACAAGAATATTCCCCGCTTCGCCTTATCTGGCACATTAGTTGCAAAATCACATTCAAAGAATCTTTTGTTTCATGTTAACGTTACGGGGAAGCACCATGAAAAAATTGTTGATTGCACTGGCCGGGGCCGCATGCCTCTTCACACAGCTGCCGGCAAAGGCTGACCAGCTTCAGGATATTGAGAAGCGCGGCACTATCCGCATTGCCGTTCCGCAGGACTTCCCGCCGTTTGGCTCGGTGGGGACCGATCTGCAGCCGCAGGGCTATGACATCGACATGGCGCGCTATCTGGCCAAACAGATGAAGCTCAAGCTGCAGCTGGTGCCGGTGACCAGCGCCAACCGCGTGCCGTACCTGCAAACCGATAAGGTGGATCTGGTCATTTCAAGCCTCGGTAAAAACCCGGAGCGCGAGAAGGTGATCGATTTCAGCCGCGCCTACGCGCCGTTCTTCCTCGGCGTGTTTGGCCCGAAAGGTGCCGAGCTGAAAGACGCCGCCGCGCTGAGCGGAAAAACCATCGGCGTGACGCGCGGGGCGGTGGAGGACATGGTGCTGACCGGCCTGGCGCCGAAAGACGCGGACGTGAAGCGCTACGAAGACAACAACACCACGCTCTCCGCCTACCTCTCCGGCCAGGTGCAGTACGTGGCAACCGGCAACCTCGTGGTGGCGGCCATTTCGCGCCAGAACGCGGATAAAGCCCCGGTGCCGAGCTTTATGCTGAAAGATTCGCCGTGCTTTATTGGCCTGAAGAAAAACGAACCGGCCCTGAAGGCAAAAGTGGATGCGCTGATTGAGCAGGGCATTAAGGACGGCACGCTGAACGGCCTGTCCGAGCAATGGCTGAAGGCCCCGCTGCCGGCAAGCCTCGGCGTTTAAGTCTATGGCTGAGCAACTCGATTTTTCAGCGCTCTGGCCGTACTGGTCGGAGCTGCTGGCGGGGCTGTGGGTCACCGTTCAGCTGACGGTGATGGCAACCGTCGGCGGGCTGGCAACAGGGATTTTCGGGGCGGCGATCCGCAGCGGACGCACCACCTGGTTCAGCCGGCTCTGGGGCGCGTACGTGGAAATCATCCGCAACACGCCGTTTGTGGTACAGCTGTTTTTCATCGTCTTCGGCCTGCCGAATCTGGGGCTGAAGATGACGGCGGGGGAAGCGGCGCTGCTGGCCATGGTCGTGAACCTTGGCGCGTACAGCACCGAGATTATCCGCGCGGGCATTCAGGTCACGCCGAAAGGGCAGTGGGAAGCCGGACGCGTGCTGGGGCTGACCCGCTTGCAGACCTTTATCCGCGTGGTGCTGCCGCCCGCGCTGCAGCGCATTTACCCGGCGCTGGTGAGCCAGTGCATCATCGTGATGCTCGGCTCGTCGGTGGTGTCGCAGGTCTCGTATGAAGAGCTGACCTTCGCCGCCAACCTGATCCAGTCCAGAACGTTTCTGAGCTTTGAGGTTTATCTGGTGACAACCGGCATTTACTTAGCGCTGTCGATTACCCTGCGCCAGCTGATGATGGCGGCAGGACGCAAATGGCTGGGGGTGCAGGCATGATGACCACCTTTACCGACTGGGACATTATTCGCAACCTGCTGCTGGCCGGGCGCTGGACGGTGCTGCTGTCGCTGGTTGCGTTCGTCGGCGGCGCGGCGGTGACGCTGCCGCTCCTGCTGCTGCGCCTGACGGGCGGGCGCGCGGTGAAGCGCATCATCCGCGGCTACATTGAGCTGTTTCAGGGCACGCCACTGCTGATGCAGCTGTTCCTGGCCTTCTTTGGCGTGGCGCTGTTCGGCATCGACGTTTCGCCGTGGACCGCCGCCTCGCTGGCGTTAACCTTCTACACCAGCGCGTTTCTGCTCGACATCTGGTTTGGCAGTATTCGCGCCTTGCCAAAAGGGCAGTGGGAAGCGTCGCGCTGTCTGGGGCTGACCTTTGGCCAGACCCTGTTTCGCGTGGTCGCCCCGCAGGCGCTGCGCATCGGCATCGCCCCGACGGTCGGTTTTGCCGTGCAGGTGATCAAAGGCACCGCGCTGGCGTCGATCATCGGCTTTATCGAGCTGACCAAGGCCGGGACGATGCTGACCAACGTGACGTATCAGCCGTTTAAGGTCTTTGCGCTGGTGGCGCTCGGCTACTTTATTCTGTGTTATCCGCTGTCGCGCTACAGCCGCTATCTGGAGACGAAATTCAATGCCTCTCATCACCATTAATCAGGTGCAGAAGTACTACGGCGAAAACCACGTGCTCAAGGGCGTCGATCTGGATATCGACATGGGCCAGGTGATCTCCATTATCGGGCGCAGCGGGTCGGGAAAAAGCACGCTGCTGCGCTGCATCAACGGGCTGGAAGGGTATCAGGACGGCAGTATCAAGCTGGGCGGCATGACCATTACCGACCGGGATTCTCAGGCGCGTGAAATCAGCCGCTCGGTCGGGATGGTGTTCCAGAGTTTCAACCTGTTCCCGCACATGACGGCGCTGGAAAACGTGATGCTGGCCCCGCGTCGGGTGCTGAAGAAAAGCGCCGCCGAATGCCGCGAGCTGGCGCAGCGCATGCTGGAAAAAGTCGGCCTCGGTGACCGTCTGGATTACTACCCGTCGAGCCTCTCCGGCGGCCAGCAGCAGCGCGTGGCGATTGCCCGGGCGCTGGCCATGTCGCCGAAAGTTTTACTCTGTGACGAGATCACCTCCGCGCTTGACCCGGAGCTGGTGGGCGAAGTGCTCAAGGTGCTGGAGCAGCTGGCCGCCGAGGGGATGACGCTGATACTTGTTACCCATGAAATGAATTTTGCCCGCGAAGTGGGCGACCGCGTGGTGTTTATGCACCAGGGGAAAGTCTGGGAGCAGGGCGACAGCAAAACGCTGTTCGCCAACCCGCAGACCACGGAACTGAAGCAGTTCATCTCCTCCGTGCGCGGCCTCAACTGATAAGGACTTAACTATGGATATCGCACAATTTCCGCAAATCAATCCGCCCCAGCGCCTGCTGATGGGGCCGGGCCCGATCAACGCCGACCCGCGCGTGCTGCGCGCCATGTCGAGCCAGCTGATCGGACAGTACGATCCGGCCATGACCCACTACATGAACGAGGTGATGGCGCTCTATCGCGGGGTGTTCCGCACCGAGAACCGCTGGACGATGCTGGTGGACGGCACCTCCCGCGCGGGAATTGAAGCCGTCCTGGTCTCCGCCATTCGCCCGGGAGATAAGGTGCTGGTGCCGGTCTTTGGCCGCTTTGGTCACCTGCTGTGCGAAATTGCCCGCCGCTGCCGCGCGGAGGTGCATACCATTGAGGTGCCGTGGGGCGAGGTGTTCACGCCGGACCAGGTCGAGGATGCGATTAAGCGTATTCGTCCGCGCCTGCTGCTGACCGTGCAGGGCGACACCTCCACAACCATGCTGCAGCCGCTTGCGGAGCTTGGGGCCATCTGCCGCCGCTACGACGTGCTGTTCTACACCGACGCCACCGCGTCGCTCGGCGGCAACGCGCTGGAGACCGACGCCTGGGGGCTGGACGCCGTCTCGGCCGGGATGCAGAAGTGCCTCGGCGGCCCGTCGGGCACGTCGCCGATCACCCTGAGCGCGCGCATGGAGGAGGCGATCCGCCGCCGCAAATGCGTTGAGGAAGGCATTCGCACCGACGCCCACCGCGACGGCGACGAGGAGATGATCTACTCCAACTATTTCGATCTCGGCATGGTGATGGACTACTGGGGGCCGGAGCGGCTGCACCACCACACCGAAGCGACCACCGCGCTGTTTGGCGCCCGCGAATGCGCGCGGCTGATCCTGCAGGAAGGGCTGGATAACGGCATCGCGCGTCACAAGCTGCACGGCGATGCATTGCTGAAGGGCATTCAGGCGATGGGGCTGGAGACCTTCGGCGATCTGAAGCACAAGATGAACAACGTGCTGGGCGTGGTGATACCGCAGGGTGTCAACGGCGACCAGGTGCGCAAGCTGATGCTGGAGGATTTCGGGATTGAAATCGGCACCTCGTTTGGCCCGCTGCACGGCAAAGTGTGGCGCATTGGCACCATGGGCTACAACGCGCGCAAAGACTGTGTGATGACTACCCTGAGCGCGCTGGAGTCGGTGCTGAACTACCTGAAGTTCACCACCACGCAGGGTGCCGCCATGCAGGCCGCTTGGGACCACTATCGCCGCGAGACGCCGCAATGAGCCCGGCAGCAGAACGGGTGATGGTGCGTGCCGACGCGCTGGCCGCCATCAGCGAAACCCCGGATGCGCTGACGAGGGTGTACCTCTCGGCGCAGCATCTGCAGGCCAACCAGCTGGTCGGCGAGTGGATGCGCCAGGCGGGGATGACCGTCTGGCAGGACAGCGTGGGCAATATCTGTGGACGCTATGAGGGCGCGCAGGAAGGGGCGCAGGCAGTGCTGCTCGGCTCGCATCTGGATACCGTGCGCAACGCCGGGCGCTACGACGGTATGCTCGGCGTGCTCACCGCCATTGAGGTGGTGGACAGCCTGCACCAGCAGGGGCGGCATCTGGCCCAGGCGATCGAGATTGTCGGGTTTGGCGACGAAGAGGGCACCCGTTTTGGGATCACCCTGCTAGGCAGCCGGGGCATTACGGGCAGCTGGCCGCAGGGCTGGCTGGAGACGTGTGATGCCGGTGGCATCAGCGTCGCGCAGGCGATGGTGCAGGCGGGACTCGATCCCGCCCGCGTGGCGCTGGCGGCACGCCATCAGGACGATTTCAGCGCCTGTCTGGAACTGCATATCGAACAGGGACCGTGCCTGGAGCAGGAAGGGCTGCCGCTGGGGGTGGTGGAAGCCATCAACGGCGCGCGCCGCCTCAGCTGCCGCTTCACCGGGGAAGCCGGACACGCGGGTACCGTGCCGATGAATCACCGTAAGGATGCCCTTGCCGCCGCCGCCGAGTGGATGGTGCTGATCGAAAACACCACCCGACAGCGGGGAGGTAATCGTGTGGCGACGGTCGGGGAACTGCGCTGCCTGCCCGGCGCGGTCAACGTGATCCCCGGTGAGGTTGCGCTCTCGCTGGATATTCGCGGCCCGCAGGATGCCCCGCTGGACGCGCTGCTCGCGGAACTGCTGGCGCAGGCGCAAACCATTGCCGCTCGTCGCGGGCTGAGCTTCAGCGCCGAGGAGTTTTACCGTATCGCCGCCACGCCGTGCGATGCGCGTTTGCAGGATCTGCTGGGACAGGCCGTTGAGTCGGTGCAGGGGCGCTCATTATCGCTGCCGAGCGGTGCCGGGCATGACACCATCGCGCTGGCAGAACGCTGGCCGGTCGGCATGCTGTTTGTGCGCTGCAAAGAGGGCATCAGCCACCATCCTGCGGAATCGGTGATGGCTGAGGATGTTGCCCTGGCGATTGAGGCGTTTGGGCGGGCGGTGAAAAAGCTGGCTGACGGTGGCGCGCGTTAAGCCACCGAACGCACCGCATCGTCGATATCCGCGCTCACCCGGACATCCTGCTCGTCAAAGACCATGCAGTGGCGATCGTCGAAGGCCACGTCTATCTTCTGCCAGGGCGCGAACTTCACGTCGCCCGGCAGCAAGATCTTCACGTTGTCATGGCCGTAGCATTGTCCAAACAGGTAAGTATTGTTCCCCAGCCGCTCCACTACTTCACAGCTAAATTCCAGCCGCGTGCCGCGGTGAAGGTCAGTGGTTAAATGTTCCGGACGGATGCCCAGCGTAACCTGGCTGCCCGGCTGCAGCGGCGTGGTGGTTATCGCGAGCGTGAGCGACTTCTGCTGCGACAACCTGACGGTGAACTTGCCCGGCTGCCAGGCCTCAACGGTCGCCGGCAGAAAGTTCATCTTCGGAGAACCGATAAACCCGGCGACAAACTTATTCGCCGGTTTGTAATAGAGATCCATCGGGGCGCCCATCTGCTCAACCTTGCCGTAGTTCATGACCACAATTTTGTCGGCCAGGGTCATCGCTTCGATCTGGTCGTGCGTGACATACACCATGGTGGTTTTCAGCTCCTGATGCAGGCGGGCGAGGTGCAGGCGCATCTCCACGCGCAGTTCGGCATCCAGGTTGGAAAGCGGCTCATCGAACATAAAGACGCGCGGGTTACGCACGATAGCGCGGCCAATCGCGACGCGCTGGCGCTGGCCGCCGGAGAGCTGTTTGGGTTTGCGGTCCAGCAGGTGGGAGAGCTGCAGCGTTTTGGCGACCATCTCGACCTGATGGCGGATCTGATCTTTCGGCACTTTATTCACCTTCAGCCCGTAGCCCATGTTTTCGGCCACCGTCATATGCGGATAGAGCGCGTAGGACTGAAAGACCATCGCCACACCCCGATGGGAAGGGGCGATGTCGTTCATCACCTCGTTACCGATCAGCACTTCACCCTCGCTTATCTCCTCCAGCCCGGCAATCATGCGCAGCATAGTGGATTTGCCACAGCCGGAAGGCCCGACGAATACGGCAAACTCACCGTCCTCAATATCAAGATTAACGTTGTGGAGCGTGACGGTGTCGCCAAAGCGCTTGGTGACATTCCTCAATTGTATGTTCGACATCAGTGTTCCCCAGGTAAACCGCCGAGTATGTTTTACGTATAACAATTGTGTTCAACGTGGCCGGGCGGTGCAATTTGTCTGCCTTGACTATAACTTCCAGCATTCATGCGCCCTATATAGATATTCCATTAATGTTATGACGATCACACAACTTACAGTTTTATGTAGAGTTATCATGATGTGAAGGGTAGCGTATAACAAACCAAAGGCATTTCGTGTCAGACGTGCAACGCCAGTTTAATCAGGATATATAGCGGGGTTTGTAGGGCGTCAGATGCGATAACAACCATAAAATTGTTATACCTTCACATGAGGTTGATAATGAAAAAGAACATACTCGCTGCTCTGATCCTCTCTACGCTCGCGGTACAGGCTCACGCCACCGCGCAGCTTAACGTCTGGGAAGACATCAAGAAGTCGTCCGGTATTAAAGATGCGGTCGCGGACTTTGAAAAACAGTACGACGTTAAGGTCAACGTGCAGGAAACCCCTTACGCACAGCAACTGGAAAAACTGCGCCTGGACGGCCCGGCAGGCATTGGCCCGGACGTGCTGGTCATTCCTAACGATCAGCTGGGCGGCGCCGTCGTGCAAGGGTTATTGACCCCCCTGAATCTGGAGGCTAAGCAGACCGAACAGTACACCCCGGCCTCGATTAACGCCTTCAAAATGGATAACGCCCTCTACGGCGTGCCAAAAGCAGTTGAGACGCTGGTGCTGATCTACAACAAAGATCTCATCGACAAGCCGCTCAACTCGCTGCAGGACTGGTATGACTTTTCTAAACAGCAGCGCGCAAAAAACCAGTACGGTCTGCTCGCCAAGTTCGATCAGATTTACTACAGCTGGGGCGCGATCTCCCCAATGGGAGGCTACATCTTCGGTCAAAACGGCAAAGGCGGCTACAACGCCAGCGACGTCGGCCTGAACAAGCCGGGCGCGGTAGAAGCCGTGACGTACCTGAAAAAATTCTACGCTGACGGGATCTTTCCGGCGGGGATCGTTGGCGACAACGGCCTGAACGCCATTGACTCCCTGTTCACCGAGAAGAAAGCGGCAGCGGTCATCAACGGCCCGTGGGCGTTCCAGCCGTATGAAGCAGCAGGCATCAATTACGGCGTGGCGCCGCTGCCCACGCTGCCGGACGGCAAGCCAATGAGCTCCTTCCTCGGCGTGAAAGGCTACGTCGTTTCCACCTGGAGCAAGGACAAAGCGCTGGCGCAAAAATTTATCGAATTCATCAACCAGCCGCAGTACGTGAAAACCCGCTACGTGGCCACGCGGGAGATCCCGCCGCTGATCGCAATGATCGACGACCCGGTAATCAAGAACGACGAGAAGGCGAGCGCCGTTGCGGTGCAGGCCGCGCGAGCCACCGCCATGCCGGGTATCCCTGAAATGGGCGAAGTCTGGGGGCCGGCCAACGCCGCGCTGGAGCTAAGCCTGACCGGCAAACAGGATCCCAAAGCCGCGCTGGACAGCGCAGAGAAACAGGTCCAGATGCAAATCGAAGCCATGCAGGCCAGCAACCAGTAATTTTCTGACGTCGCAGAACGGGAGGCCGCTCTCCCGTTTTATTGAAAGGAGTTGTCTGTGAGTATCATCCCGGAAAATTTTGCCAGACCGCACGGGGCCGGGCGTCACGCCTGGACCGGCCTGCTGCTGGCGGTCATCCCCGGCTTCGGCCAGTTCTATCACCGCCAGTGGCTGAAGGGCGTTATCTTCCTGGTGCTGCTGGCCAGTTTCATCGGCGTTTTTGCCGATTTCCTGCGTGAAGGACTTTGGGGGCTGGTGACGCTGGGCGAGGAAGTGCCGCGGGATAACTCAATCTTCCTGCTGGCAGAAGGGATCATTAGCGTACTGATCGCCGCATTTGGCGTGATGGTGTATTACCTGTCGATGCGCGATGCCTGGGTCAACGGTCGAAAACGCGATGAAGGGCTGGGACTAAACAGCGTGCGTAAGCAGTATCAGATGCTGCTGAGCGACGGCTTTCCGTATCTGATGATCACGCCGGGCTTTATTCTGCTGGTGTTTGTGGTGGTTTTCCCGATCCTCTTCGGTTTTGCCATCGCCTTTACCAACTACAATCTTTACCACACGCCGCCGGCTAAGCTGGTGGACTGGGTTGGGTTTAAGAACTTCATCAATATTTTCACGCTCTCCATCTGGCGCTCAACCTTCTTTGACGTCCTGCAGTGGACGGTGGTCTGGACACTGCTCGCCACCACGCTACAATGTACCGTGGGCGTACTGCTGGCTATTCTGGTGAACCAGAAAGACCTGCGCTTTAAGCCGCTTATCCGCACCATCTTCATTCTGCCGTGGGCGGTGCCGGGCTTTGTCACCATTCTGGTGTTTGCCGGAATGTTCAACGACTCTTTCGGTGTGATAAACAACGCCATTCTGGCCTTCTTCGGCATTGCGCCGAAAGCCTGGATGACCGATCCGTTCTGGACCAAAACGGCGCTGATCCTGATGCAGACCTGGCTCGGTTTCCCGTTTGTTTTCGCCATGACCACCGGCGTGCTGCAGGCGATCCCTGACGATCTGTACGAAGCCGCCACCATGGACGGGGCCAGCAGCGCGACCACGCTGCGCACCATCACGCTGCCGCTGGTGCTTTATTCCATTGCGCCAATACTGATCACCCAATACACCTTCAACTTCAATAACTTCAACATCATCTACCTCTTCAACAACGGCGGGCCGGCGGTGGTGGGGTCCAATGCGGGTGGGACAGATATCCTGGTGTCGTGGATCTACAAGCTCACCATGTCGTCGTCGCAGTACGCGATTGCGGCGACCATCACTATCCTGCTGTCGATCTTTGTCGTCGGCCTGGCGCTGTGGCAGTTCCGCGCCACCAAATCTTTCAAAAACGACGACATGGCGTAAGGGACGTAACAATGGCTCAATCACAAAGTATTAAACGTGAGAAGTGGGTACGCCTCTCGCTCTCCTGGCTGGTTATCGTGCTGGTGTCGACGATTATCATCTACCCGCTGGTGTGGACGGTCGGCGCGTCGTTCAACGCGGGCAATAGCCTGCTCAGCTCCTCAATTATTCCTGAGAACTTTTCGGTGCAGCACTACGCCGACCTGTTTAACGGCCAGGTGAACTACATGACCTGGTACTGGAACTCGATGAAAATCAGCTTTCTGACCATGGTGCTGACCTTAATCAGCGTCAGCTTTACCGCCTATGCCTTTTCGCGCTTTCGCTTTAAGGGACGCCAGAACGGGCTGATGCTGTTCCTGCTCCTGCAGATGATCCCCCAGTTCTCGGCGCTGATTGCCATCTTCGTGCTGTCGCAGCTTTTGGGCCTTATCAACAGCCATCTGGCACTCGTGCTGATCTACGTGGGCGGCATGATCCCGATGAATACCTACCTGATGAAAGGCTACCTCGACGCCATCCCGAAAGATCTGGATGAATCCGCGCGCATGGACGGGGCCAGTAATTTCCGGATTTTCATCGAAATTATCATGCCGCTATCGAAGCCGATTGTGGCGGCGGTGGCGCTGTTCTCCTTCACCGGGCCGCTGGGGGATTTCATCCTCTCCAGCACGATTCTGCGCACCCCGGACAAATACACCTTACCCATCGGGCTCTATAACCTGGTGGCGCAAAAAATGGGTGCCAGCTACACCACCTACGCGGCAGGCGCGGTGTTGATTGCGGTGCCGGTAGCGATCCTCTATCTGGCATTACAAAAATACTTCGTCTCCGGCCTGACCTCCGGGAGTACCAAAGGATAATCATGAAAAGACTCAGACCTGCTTTACTTGCCGTTTGCCTCTCATGTGGCCTGGCCGCGAGCGTGTTTGCTGCGGACGGGGTGCAAACGCGTCCTTTTAACGCCATGCCCGCGGACTTTATCAAGGGGGCGGATATTTCGACGCTGCTGGAAGCGGAACAACATGGTGCCAAATTTTATAACCAGAGCGGCCAGCAGCAGGACGCGATTGCTATCCTCAAAGCTAACGGCGTGAACACCGTGCGCCTGCGCCTGTGGGTTGATCCGCAGGATGCCGACGGCAACACCTACGGCGGCGGCAGTAATAATCTCGAAAACACCCTCGCGCTGGCGAAGCGCGTAAAGGCGCAGGGCCTGAAGCTGCTGCTCGATTTCCACTACAGCGATTTCTGGACCGATCCGGGCAAACAGTTCAAGCCAAAAGCCTGGGAGAAGATGGACTACCCGCAGCTGAAAACGGCTATTCATGACTATACCCGCGACACGATCGCCCGCTTTAAGAAAGAGGGTGTATTGCCGGACATGGTGCAGATAGGAAACGAAATTAACGGCGGCATGCTGTGGCCGGAAGGGAAAAGCTGGGGGCAGGGCGGCGGCGAATTCGACCGCCTGGCCGGGCTGCTCAACGCCGCGATTGGTGGGCTAAAGGAGAACCTGACCGATGGCGAGCAGGTGAAAATCATGCTCCATCTGGCCGAAGGCACCAAAAATGACACCTTCCGCTGGTGGTTTGATGAAATCACGAAGCGCGACGTGCCGTTCGATATCATCGGCCTGTCGATGTACACCTACTGGAACGGCCCGATTAGCGCGCTGAAGGCCAACATGGATGACATCAGCAGGCGCTATAACAAAGACGTGATTGTGGTGGAAGCGGCCTACGGCTACACGCTGGAGAACTGCGATAACGCCGAGAACAGCTTCCAGGCCAAAGAAGAAAAGGACGGCGGCTATCCCGGCACCGTTCAGGGTCAGTACGATTATATTCACGATTTAATGCAGTCCGTTATTGATGTGCCTGACCGTCGCGGCAAGGGCATCTTTTACTGGGAACCGACCTGGATTGCCGTTCCGGGCACCACGTGGGCCACCAAAACCGGCATGAAATATATCCATGACGAATGGAAAGAGGGTAATGCCCGCGAGAATCAGGCGTTATTTGATTGCCAGGGTAAAGTGCTGCCGTCAATAACGGTATTTAACTAGTTTTTATCTCCATTCAGGACGTTTTAAATATGAATAAATTTGCGCCTTTAAGTCCAAAGGTCGCGGCGTTATTGCATGGCGCCGACTATAACCCGGAGCAATGGGAGAATTACCCCGGTATTATTGAAAAAGATATCGCCATGATGCAGCAGGCGAAATCTAATGCCATGTCGCTGGGGATATTTAGCTGGGCGAAACTGGAGCCGCAGGAAGGGGAATATGATTTTGCCTGGCTGGACAGCATTATTGAAAAACTCTATGCGGCGGGCATTCATATATTTCTCGCTACGCCGAGCGGCGCGCGTCCGGCATGGATGTCGAAAAAATATCCGGAAGTGCTGCGCGTCGGGCGCAACCGCGTCCCCGCGCTGCACGGCGGGCGTCATAACCACTGCATGTCGTCTCCGGTCTACCGCGAAAAGACGATGAAAATTAACAGCCTGCTGGCGGCGCGTTATTCGCATCATCCGGCGGTGCTGGGCTGGCATATCTCCAATGAGTACGGCGGCGAATGCCACTGTAGCCTGTGCCAGGAACGCTTCCGCGACTGGCTAAAGGCGCGCTACAACACCCTCGACGCGCTGAACCATGCGTGGTGGAGCACCTTCTGGAGCCATACCTACACCGACTGGTCGCAGATTGAGTCCCCCGCGCCGCAGGGAGAAATGTCGATTCACGGCCTGAATCTCGACTGGCGCCGCTTCAATACCGCGCAGGTCACCGATTTTTGCCAGCATGAGGTGGCACCGCTGAAGGCCGCCAATGCCGAACTGCCGGTGACAACCAACTTTATGGAGTATTTCTACGATTACGACTACTGGCAGCTGGCGAAAGCGATCGACTTCATCTCCTGGGACAGCTACCCGATGTGGCACAAGGAGAAAGACGAAACGCAGCTGGCCTGCTATACCGCCATGTACCACGACATGATGCGCAGCCTGAAGGGCGGTAAACCCTTTGTGTTAATGGAGTCCACGCCAAGCATCACCAACTGGCAGCCGACCAGCAAGCTGAAAAAGCCGGGGATGCATATTCTCTCCTCTATTCAGGCGGTAGCGCACGGGGCGGATTCTGTGCAGTACTTCCAGTGGCGTAAGAGCCGCGGGTCGGTGGAGAAATTCCACGGTGCGATTATCGATCACGTGGGGCATCTTGATACCCGCGTCGGGCGCGAAGTGACGCGTCTGGGGGAGATGCTGGCGCGTCTGCCTGAGGTGGTGGGGTGCCGCACCGACGCGCGCGTGGCCATTATCTTTGACCAGCAAAACCGCTGGGCGCTGGACGATGCCGAAGGCCCGCGCAACATGGGGCTGGAGTACGAAAAAACCGTCAACGAACATTATCGTCCGTTCTGGGAAAAGGGCATCGCGGTCGACGTCATCGACGCTGACGGCGATCTGAGCCGCTACGCGCTGGTGATTGCCCCCATGCTCTACATGGTGCGCGAAGGTTTCGCCGAGCGGGCGGAAGCCTTTGTGGCCGCGGGCGGGCATCTGGTGACGACCTACTGGAGTGGGGTTGTAGATGAGACCGATCTCTGCCACCTCGGCGGTTTCCCGGGCCCGCTGCGCAAGCTCCTCGGCATCTGGGCTGAAGAGATTGACTGCCTGGGCGAGGGGGAGCGAAACCTGGTTCAGGGGCTGGCGGGCAATGCGGCGGGCCTGCAGGGGCCGTATCAGGTCAGGCATCTGTGCGAGCTGATCCATACTGAATCCGCGCAGGCACTGGCGACCTACCGGGATGATTTCTACGCCGGTCGCCCGGCGGTGACGGTCAACCGCTTCGGCAAAGGCAAGGCGTGGCACGTGGCGTCGCGCAACGACCTGCCGTTCCAGCGCGATTTCTTCGCCGGGATTATCGACGAGCTGGCGCTACCGCGCGCAGTCGAAGGGGATTTCCCTCCGGGCGTGGTCGCCACGGCGCGCACGGATGGCGAAACCGCCTGGGTGTTTGTGCAGAACTACACGGCCCAGCAGCAGCTCATCACGCTGCCGCAGGGGTATACCGACTGCATGACCGACGCCGCCGCTGCGGGCGATACCGTGCTGCTGGCGTGGGACTGTCGGGTGCTTAAGCGCAAAGCGTAGTTGATTTTCTCCCTCTCCCTGTGGGAGAGGG
>NZ_GL890775.1:818093-833983 GCF_000211415.1 Enterobacter mori LMG 25706
TGCACCACCCGGGCAAAAAAGGCACAAAACGCCTGCTCCCCGAGCAGGCATTTTTTTATCTGCATAACAGAGAGGCGTATTATGGACAGTCAAATTACTCAGCATTTAATTCCTGCATTTGGCGGCGACGATAATATCGAGCACGTCGAAGCCTGTATTACCCGCCTGCGCGTGACGGTAAAAGATTTAAATAAGGTCGATTCACAGGCGTTACAGAATGAGGGGGCGCTGGGGGTGATTATTATCGGTCAGCAGGTGCACGCTATATTCGGCAGGCAGTCTGATACATTACGGAAATTATTAGACGAACATTTTAATCAGTAAATATAAAAAAGGGATAGCCAAAGTAATGGCTATCCCGAAGCAGTAAAATAGACTGCAGGTTGCTGGAGATACGATAACGATTAACGCAAATTATGAATTAAGACTTACCACCAGGCCTCGACCTGCACACCAAAGTTCCAGGTATTGTTGGCCGTGCCATCCTCGAAGGATTGCCCTTTTTCGGAGTCATTCAGATAGGAGGCGAACACGCGCAGTTCAGGACGTGACATAAACTCAGGACCGTCTGCCAGGCCCAGCGCGAGGGTGTACTTCTCGCCGCTCTGCTTGTACTTAGTGCCGTCGGTGTAAGTATCTTCCTGGTAGAATCCGCCCACTTCGCCAATCAGACGCACGTACTCGGTGAACTGATACTGTGCGCGCCCCACCAGCGATACCAGGCGTGATTTGTCCGTATACTGCGTGGTGTCGTCTGCCGAGCCCCATGTCAGGACGTGGTTAAAGGAGAACTTGTCGGTAATCGGAATTAAGCCGGTGTTAATCACGCGGTAGCCGGTGGCGTCGTTCACGTAGTTCCACATGTCGTACCAGCCCCCACCCTGTGAAACCATGTTCTGGGCCAGACCTTTATTGGCGTACTGCAGCACCAGCTTGTTATAGCCGCCAAACATATCCTGGCTGATCTCACCGGTGACCATCACGCCGTTATCGGCCTCGTACAGCCCGCCGTACTCTTTTTGCTTGTTGGTCGGGTTTGGCATGGCGTAATCAATACCCACTTCCGTCCACGCGCCCGCCCACGGCTTCCAGCCCGCATAGCGAAGGTCAATGTAGTTGATGTTAACGTCGCTGTCGCCATCCACGCGGTAGTCCACGTCGTTAGCATCGCCGCGGATCCACGCAACGGAGACTGCGCCCGGGCCAAGCGTGTAGTTCTCGATACCCGCACCGGAGCCGGAAATATTCCAGTATTTGGTATCAATGATGTGCAGGTCATGGCGCTGGTAGTAGCGCTTACCGCCCCAAATTACCGCATTGGGATCTCCGGGGATCAGCCCCTTGATCTGCAGGTTAAGCTGGCGCAGGCCGAACTGGGCATCGTCATCTAAGGTGGTTTCATTGTCGTTGGAGCCGTCTGATACCATGCTCACCATGCTGTCGAGATAGAAACTGACGTCGTTCTTTTTGTATACCTCGGAGCCTAGCTCCAGTTCGCCGTAGGTGTCGGCCTCGTTACCCAGACGGCCAATTTTGTTTTTTTGCCACTCCTCCATCCCACCATCCCGTGAGACGCCCACGCCGGAGCGAAGATATCCATGAAAATCAATCGGTACTGAAGACGCTGCAAACAGCGAAGGCGATGCCAGCGCGGCAGCCAACGCAACAGATACAGAGCGGATCGTCGTGTTCATTGTAACCCTCTTATTGTTTTGTAATACGTTCACAAATCCGCTGTCATAAAATGCCTAAACCCGTTGGCTGGCAATTGCACGATCTGAAATGTGTGATTAACTGCAAATAAAATAGACAATTTTGTTACGAGTAATGAGATTGAACACAAAATATGGCATTGTGAGCGTCATACTTTTTGATGATGTTATGCCCGCAAGCGAGAGGGTGGTAAGCGTTTTTTTTCAGCACCCCTGTTACAATCAGCGCATAACAACATAAGGAACCGGACCATGAAGTCGAAAAGCGCAACGTTAGAGGACGTGGCACGCCATGCGGGCGTCTCCTATCAGACCGTGTCCAGGGTACTGAATAAGTCTGCCAATGTATCCGACGCCACGCGCAGCAAGGTGGAGAAATCCATAGAGTTATTGCGGTATGTACCCAACCGACTGGCTCAGCAGCTGGTAGGCAAGCAGAGCCAGACCGTTGGACTGGTGACCATTTCGCTGGCGCTGCACGCGCCTTCGCAGGTTGCGGCGGCGGTGAAACGCTATGCCAATGTGGAAGGCTACCAGGTACTGATCTCAATGATTGATGAGAACGTCAACCACAGCATCCAGGATTCCATCAACGAGCTGAAATCCCAGCTGGTGAGCAAAGTGATCATCAACGTGCCTCTGGAGGCTGAAGCGGCGCAGAAAATCGCCACCGACAACGATGACATTGTCTGCCTGTTCCTCGACGTGGACCCGTACAGTTCCGTGTTTAACGTTTCGTTTAACCCGGCGGACGGCACCCGCGCCAGCGTCAAATATCTTTACGAACTGGGGCATCGCGACATTGCCCTGCTGGCGGGGCCGACGTCTTCCGTCTCGGCGCAGCTGAGGCTGAAAAGCTGGATCGAGACCCTGAAGGGCTACGGCCTGGAGCCAGCATCGGTCATTCGCGGCAACTGGGATGCGCAAAGCGGTTATTCGGGAGCGTTGCAAATGCTGCGGGAGACGGCGCAGTTTACCGCCGTGCTGGTGGCTAACGACCAGATGGCGCTCGGCGTGCTGAGCGCGTTCCATCAGCAGCAGATTTCAATTCCGGGCGAGAAGTCGGTGATTGGCTACGATGACACCTATGAAAGCTCGTTCTTCTACCCGGCGCTGACGACGGTATCGCTGGATTTAGATCTGCAGGGTAAAGAGGCGGTGCGCCGTATTCTCGACAGCGGTGAAGAGAATGCCCAGCGCATGTCCTCGATTTTACCTGCCCGTCTGGTGGTGCGTCAGTCCACCGGGCCAAAAGGGGAAAAGGGGAAAAACCTGCAGGCGCTTGCCCAGCAGTTGCGTGAGATCGCGCATCAGCTCGGCGATGCGTAGCGAAGTGAGCACCTCAATCACGTGAATGAGGTGCTCGCAAGCTTACTCTAGCCCCAGCGTGTACTGGGCAATTTTGAAGTAGATAATCAGCCCGGTCCCGTCAATCAGTGTGGCGATAAACGGCGCGGACACCACGGCAGGGTCGATCCGGCAGCGCTTGAGCACCATCGGGATCACGGACGACACAATCGCGCTCCAGAGCGTGATACACACCAGCGTCAGGCTGACGATAAGCGTGATCTCCAGGCCGATACCCATCATCCAGGCGCGGATACACCCGGCGATACCGAGTGTGGCGGCAATCATCAGCGAGGTGGTCATCTCTTTACGCAGCACGCGCCCGACGTCGCGAAGGTGGACTTCCCCCAGCGCCATCGCGCGCACCAGCGTGGAGGTGATCTGCGTCCCGCTGTTGCCGCCCGTGCCAATCAGCAGCGGAATAAAGAACGCCAGCGCAATGGCGGACTCCAGCGCCTCCTCGAAGTGCTGGATCACCGAGCTGGTATACGCTTCCGCGACAAACAGCAGCAGCAGCCAGACGGAGCGTTTTTTCCACAGGCTAAAGGCGCTGGTTTCCAGATACGGCTTTTCCAGCGGCAGCGTTGCACCCTGAAGCTGAGCATCTTCGGTGACGTCATCTTCCAGCAGATGGGCGATCTCGCGCTCGGTCAGGCAGCCGACGAGCTTGCCGTGGGTGACCACGGGCACCACATCCGCCCCGGCGTGGGCCAGCACGCCTGCCACGTCCGCACGTTCATCTTCGGGTTTAACCTGAATAAATTCCGTAATCATCAGCGCCTTAACGGACTGCAGCGTATCGGTAGTCTGCAGGAGTTTGCGCACGGCAATCATGCCCGCGAGGCGACCGTTATCTTCAATAAAAATATGCGACGGAATATCGTCGTCTTTTAATTTTTCGAAGAATTGCTCGCGCGCCAGTGCCACGCATAATGAAATATCAAGGACGATAAAGTCAGTATTCATATATTGCGCGATCGCGCTGTCATTGAATGCCAGATTTTGGTTGTGAATAGCGTAAGACATAGTGAATTCCCTTTGAATAATAACATCTCTCAGGGGCGAGCAAGACAGGGCATGTCGAAGAGGAGATCCCCACGTCCTGGGTTCAGCACTGTACACCGTATCCCGTAAGGGAAGTTATACTGACAAAGCCTTGATTCGACAGTGCCTGTTTTACCCTGTGCCGGTTCTCTCGAACCCACCAGAGCGATAACGTGTATTTGTACAGGAGCCTCGCCATAACGAGATCGTTGTATACCCGTCATACTTCTAGTTGCAGGTGCGTTGGCTGCACTCACTCACCCCAGTCACGTACTTATGTACGCTCCCGGGGATTCGTTCCCTTGCCGCCTTCCTGCAACTCGAATTATTTTGGGTATAAAACGAGAGGGATAATACGCTTATTTCATTTTGCCGCTCAGAAAATTAAATAATGTTTAAGAATGGTTTAGGAGAGTTTTATTAATTAAACGTTGAGGGTTTATTTAAGTTTATTCATTTTAAATGGAGGATGACATAATTCGTGGGGGAAGGGTAAATGGCGTGGTTTGATACGTTGTTGGATCATTTTGCGCTCTACCCGGCACATCTGTTCGCGCTGTTATTCGTGATGGCGTTGAGTAAATCCACGGTGCTGGTCTCCTCCGTGCTGCCGCCCGCCTCGGTGATGCTGCTGGCGGGCATCAGCGTCGGCCAGGGGAGCATGCATCCTGCGCTGGCGTGGCTTGCCGTGGTGATGGGGGCAACGGCGGGGTCGGTGCTGAACTACCATATCGGCCAGCTGATGGGGCATACCCGGCTGGTCACGCGTTTCACGTCGAAGCACGCCGATAAGTTCTTGCGGGTACAACACCAGCTGCAAAAGAACGGTGTCATCGTGCTGTTTACGTCGCGCTTTCTGGCGGTCCTGCGCTACATCGTACCGCTGGCGGCGGGGATGCTCAGTCTGAATGCAGTCAAGGTCTACGCCGTCAGCCTGCTTTCCGCCTGCGTATGGGCGGCGCTGTACGTCGGCGCGGTCACCGGCATCAGCGCCTTTTGAGTTACAAACTTCCCATTCCGCCGTCCACCAGCAGCTCCGTTCCTACCGTATAGCTCGACTCGTTGGACGCCAGATAGAGCGCGGCTTTTGCCAGCTCCGTCGTCGAGCCCATTCTGCCGAGCGGGACCAGCTTGATGACCTCTGCCATCATCGCGTTAAGCGCCTCATCGCTTAGGCCCGTCTTCGTAAACGCCGGGGTTTCCACCGGACCGGGGCTCAGGCCGTTGACGCGGATCCCGCGCGGCAGCAGCTCCGCCGACAGCGTACGCGCCAGAGACAGCAGGGCGGCCTTGCTCGCGGCATACACGCTGCTGGTGGGCAGGCCGATGCGCGCGCTCACGGAGCCGCAGAGGATAACCGACGATGGGTTATTCAGCAGCGGCAGCAGCGCCTGAATTAAAAAGAACGGTCCCTTCAGGTTGATGCCCATCAGGCGGTCCCAGGCATCCTCCTGCCAGACTTCCAGCGGCGCGTGCGTCACGTCGCCAGCGTTGAGAAACACCGCGTCGAGGCGCGGCCAGCGAGCGGCGAGAGTGTTCGCCAGCGCTTTTTGCGACGTGATATCTCCCGCATCGGTCGGGATCACCCAGGCCTTATCGCCAAGAATACGTTCTGCTTCGGCGAGGGTGTCCGGGTTGCGTCCGGTCACGGCGACGCGCGCGCCTTCGGCGATAAACGCCTGCGCGGTGGCAAGACCGATGCCGCTAGTGCCGCCGGTAATCAACGTATATTTATCTGTTAAACGACCCATGTTCTTCTCCTGAAATGTCACTGGAGAAAGCACTATAGAAACGTTAGTATAGAAAGGAAACCAGGTACCAAATGGATACTAAAGCGGCAAGAGGTGTGCTATGGCAGAAATGCAGGACGTGTCATGCGAAAAAAAATCTGAGGTTTACACCTGCCCAATGACGCAGTTTGTGAACCTGATTTCCGGTAAATGGGCGATCCCGATCCTCTATCGCCTGATTATCCTCAATACGCCCGTGCGGTTTGGCGAACTGCTGAGGGCGGCCGCGCCCATCACCCAAAAAGAGCTGACCAAACAGCTCCGCCTGTTTGAACAGCGCGGGCTGGTGACGCGGACGGTCTATCCGGAGATCCCGCCGCGCGTGGAGTATCAGATAACCGACCTGGGGTTAACCCTTCAGGGTGCGCTTTCTCCGCTGGCCGCCTGGGTGAGCGAATACGGCGACCAGCTGGAGCGTTAGGCTAGCGTTTCACGTAGCGCGGTGCCGGAATGCCGGTGCGCGCGCTGTTGAACAGCTCAAGGCGCGCCGCTTCGTAGCGCTCCCACAGGCCTGCGTCATGCATCGGCGGGATGGTGATCGGTTCGCCCTGATCCAGACCTGCCAGCGACGCATCGACCATATCGTCGGTGGTCATCACCGATCCTTCCGGCAGATCGTTCACCGTGACGCCTGAATGGCTCCAGATTTCTGTCGCCGTGGCGGCGGGCAGCACGGCCTGAATGCGCACATTGCTCTCGGCAAACTCTTCCTGTAGCCCACGGGTAAAGCTCAGTACCCACGCCTTGGTGGCGCTGTAGAGCGCGCTGCCCGCCCGCACGTGCAGGGCCAGCACCGACGCGATATTGATCAGCGTGCCGCGATTGTTCTGCGCCAGTCGGGGCAGGATGGCGTAGGTCAGACGCATCAGCGCCGTGGTATTCAGGGTGTTAATGGCCTGATGCTGCGCCACGTCACCTGCGAGGAACGGCGCCATCTGGGCGGTGCCCGCGTTGTTAATAAGCGTGTCAATGGCGGTATTGCTGCGCAGCTCCTCTTCCACGGCGCGGATCCCGGTCTCGTCGGTGAGATCGGCCACCAGAATATCGACGCCCACGCCATAGCGCGCGCGCAGGTCGGCAGCGAGGGTTTTCAGGCGATCCTCGCGGCGGGCAACCAGCACCAGGTTAGCACCGCGCGCGGCAAGACGGTCAGCATAGACGGCACCAATCCCGGAAGAGGCGCCCGTAATCAGGGCGGTGGCGATTTGCGTAGTCATCGTGTGTTACCTCAAGGCAAAGTGGGTTATTTGGTTTCAAGATGAAACTTAATTTACTCTCTGTCATTTGGTTTTATAATGCAACCATTTTGGTGGGCATTTTGTGCTTTTGTCGTCGGGAACGATCAGGAGGGGAGTTTAGCCACGATCTCTTCTGGCGTCAGTTCGCGCCCATCGTCGGCAATAAGCGCCAGCCTGCGCAGGGGTTTGCGCTGTTCGCTATCGACCAGCACAGTGCCGCATTCGTTTTCAGCAAACAAAAATTCATTCCCCCACTGGGACAGAGCAACCAGCACCGTTTGCAGGGCGCGACCTTTATCGGTCAGGACATACTCCTGCCAGGCGCTGCCGTCGGACGCGGGCTGAAGCGTAAGAATGCCTTCGTCGACCAGCAGCTTCAGTCGCATGGTCAGCATGTTTTTCGCGATACCGAGGCTTTTCTGGAACTCGCCGAAGCGTTTAATCCCGCGCAGCGCGTCGCGCACGATCAGCAGCGACCACCAGTCGCCGATGATATCCAGCGAACGGGCGACGGGGCAGGTGCTCTCTTCAAGGCGGGTACGTTTCACGGTCAATTCTCCGGTAGGGTGTGGTTTTATTATAAAACTAATTGGCACACACCGTAAGCACGTTAATCATCACTTTGAGAAATGCTTCCCGAAAAAGCTGTCACGAATGTGTCACACTCGCCGCAACAATAAAACGCGTGAGGAATAAGGGATGAGAAAAGCACTACTCGCAGTTGCAGTCGCAGGTACCCTTTCAGTGACCTTTGGCGCACAGGCGCAGGAGACGCCAGACGGATATCAGCTGGAGCAAGTTTTAATCATGAGCCGTCACAACCTGCGCGCGCCGCTCGCCAATAACGGCAGCGTGCTGGAGCAGTCCACGCCGAAGCAGTGGCCGGAGTGGGAAGTGCCGGGCGGTCAGCTCACCACCAAGGGTGGCGTGCTGGAAGTCTATATGGGTCATTACATGCGCGAGTGGCTGGCGCAGCAGGGAATGGTAACCACCGGAGAATGCCCTCCAGCGGATAGCGTTTATGCCTATGCCAACAGCCTGCAGCGCACCGTCGCCACCGCGCAATTCTTTATCACCGGCGCGTTCCCGGGCTGCGACGTTCCCGTGCACCATCAGGAAAAAATGGGCACCATGGATCCGACCTTTAACCCGGTGATTACCGATAACTCGCCGGAATTCCGTGAAAAAGCGCTGAAGGCGATGGAGACGGAACGGCAGAAAATGCAGCTTGGCGAAAGCTATAAGCTGCTGGAGCAGATGACGAACTACGCGGATTCCCCGTCCTGCAAAGAGAAAAAGGTCTGCTCGCTGGCAGACGCGAAAGACACCTTCAGCGCCGACTATGAAAAAGAGCCAGGCGTATCCGGGCCGCTGAAGGTGGGTAACTCGCTGGTGGATGCGTTTACGCTGCAGTATTACGAAGGCTTCCCGGCCGACCAGGTGGCCTGGGGCGAAATTAAGACTGACCAGCAGTGGCGCGTGCTGTCGAAGCTGAAGAACGGCTATCAGGACTCGCTGTTTACCTCCACCGAGGTGGCGCAAAACGTGGCGAAGCCGCTGGTGAAGTACATTGATAAAACCCTGGTCACCGAGCAGGCGAAAGCGCCTAAGATCACACTGCTGGTGGGGCATGATTCGAACATTGCTTCCCTGCTCACCGCCCTGGATTTCAAACCGTATCAGCTGCACGATCAGCAGGAACGTACCCCGATTGGCGGCAAGATTGTCTTCCAGCGCTGGCATGACAAAAATGCCAACCGCGAGCTGATGAAAATTGAGTATGTCTACCAGAGCTCAGAGCAGCTGCGTAACGCCAGCGTGCTGTCGCTGCAGTCGCCTGCGCAGCGCGTGACGCTGGAGCTGAAAGACTGTCCGGTGGATGCGAACGGCTTCTGCCCTGTCGATAAATTCAATGCGGTCATGAATAACGCGGCGAAGTAAAAGAGAACCCCCCGCTGCGGCGGGGGGAAACGCTTAGACGTTTTTACGTTCGATGGTTTGCTCACCCCAGAAGAGCGAGTCTTTATCCGTTTTTTCGAAGGCGCGCACCAGCACCTCATCATTACCTTCCTCCCAAATCTGCTCGGCCAGCTTTTCATCGTATTTCGCGACTTCAAAGATAGCTTCGGCAATCTCCGGAGAGGTATTGCGTAAACTTGCCCATTCGCCCACGTGGTGAGCTTTGGATTCTTGAGTTGGCATGCTTGTCCTCCTGTTGGGTGTTAGCCGTTCAGTTTTTTGGCCAGACCCGCGACGTGTTCACCCTGATAGCGGGCGATAGCCAGTTCTTCATTGCTTGGCTGGCGTGAACCGTCCCCACCGGCAATGGTGGTTGCACCGTAAGGCGTACCGCCGCGCACCTGGGAAACGTCAAACAGCTCCTGCGCGCCGTAGCCAATCGGCACAATCACCATCCCATGATGAGCAAGGGTAGTCCAGGTTGAGGTAATCGTCTGCTCCTGACCGCCGCCGGTGCCGGTAGAGCTGAAAACGCTGGCGAGTTTGCCGTAGAGCGCCCCGGATGCCCAAAGTCCGCCGGTTTGATCGAGGAAGGTGCGCATCTGACCCGACATATTGCCGAAGCGGGTTGGGGTGCCGAAGATAATGGCATCATAATCTGCCAGCTCCTGCGGGGTGGCGACCGGGGCGTTTTGCGTTTTCCCCCCGGCTTTCGCGAAGGCTTCCGCCTGCATGGTTTCCGGTACGCGTTTCACCACAACCTCCACGCCATCAACCCTGTTTGCACCTTCTGCTACCGCGTGAGCCATGGTTTCAATGTGTCCATACATGGAATAATAGAGCACCAGAACTTTTGCCATTTTGCTTCACTCCTCGTTTGTTTTTTCTGACAGCGGATCGCTGTGTTCTTTTAAAGATATGCCATCACAGCCAGACTGCAAAAATGAACGGCATTTCTTTGATTTATAACAATATGGTTACAAAAATGGCTTTGTAGCAAAATGAAACAACTTTCTCTCAGTCGAATTTTGAAATGATAAGAAAGGCTTATGAGTCATCGTCGCGTCGTCTCACCCAAAAGACTGAGATCATGTTGCAGAATATTACCTCTGGCTTGCTGGAAAGTCGCATTCCACTAAGCTTAGTTTCACGCGGCACAGATAAAGGTACTGTCCTTGAGTCGCGAGGTGAAAGAATCCTCTTTTACTGAATGCAATATGATGTCTAATGTTTCACACTCTGGAGGTTAGAGATGGCAAACCATCGTGGTGGTTCAGGTAATTTCGCTGAAGACCGTGAAAGAGCATCAGAAGCAGGTCGTAAAGGTGGCCAGTCCAGCGGGGGTAACTTCAAAAATGACCCTCAGCGCGCATCAGAGGCTGGTAAAAAAGGGGGCAAAAACAGCCACGGCAGCAATAAGTAACACGCCGGGTTGAATCCCTGCCGCCGGGATTTCCCGGCGGTTTTTTTATTTCTGCAACATTGAACTGTAACCAAAGGCAACGCACACTAGAGAATTGATTTTAATTGCGAGTGCCGCATGTCTGTCTCACGCTTCAAATTCTCCGTAAAACCGCAGGAAGCCATCCTCATTCTCATCACCATGTTCTGGGGCGGGACGTTCCTGGCCGTTCAGTACGCGGTGACCCTCAGCGATCCGTTCTTTTTTGTTGGCCTGCGCTTTGCGACGGCGGCGCTTGCCGTAGGGCTGATTTCGCTTAAAACGCTGCGGGGGCTGACGCTTAAAGAGCTTAAGGCCGGCGTGGCGATTGGTGTTGCGATAGCGATGGGCTACAGCCTGCAGACGTGGGGTTTACAGACTATCTCCAGCAGCAAATCCGCGTTTATTACCGCCATGTATGTGCCGCTGGTGCCGCTATTGCAGTGGCTCTGTCTCGGCAGAATTCCGGGCCTGATGTCCTGTATTGGCATTGTACTGGCGTTTATCGGTCTGATCTTACTGGCCGGGCCGGAAAACAACCTGCTGGCGCTGGGGCCGGGCGAAATCATCACCCTGATTGGGGCGATTGCCATTGCGGCGGAAATTATTCTGATTAGCGCCTGGGCGGGTGAAGTCGACGTCAAACGGGTGACGGTGGTGCAGCTCGCCACGGCGTCGCTGGTGGCCTTTGCGACGATGGTTCCGGCAGGGGAGTCCGTACCGCCGATGTCCACCGGGCTGGTTGTGGTCGCACTGGGGCTGGGTATCTTCAGCGCCATTATTCAGGTCACCATGAACTGGGCGCAGCGCAGCGTATCGCCAACCCGTGCGACGGTGATTTATACCGGAGAACCGGTCTGGGCGGGCATTTTCGGGCGGCTGGCCGGGGAGCGTCTGCCGCTGCTGGCCCTGGTGGGCGCGGCATTTATTGTCGCCGGGGTGCTGGTGAGCGAGTTAAAGTTAAAAAAACGACGTAAGTCGATTGCCGGGTTAGGCACTGAACAAGGGGCTGATAGCTAACAACGCGCACGCTGCCCGTTTTGCCCGGCGGCGCTTCCCTTGCACGGGCCTGCAATTGCCATGTAGGCCGGGTAAGCGTAGCGTCACCCGGCAATTTCAGGTTCAGGGGGTGATGGCTTCCGCTTGCGCTTCATCCCCTTTGCGGCGGCTCAGCAGGGCATTAAGCAGAATTGCCCCAAAGGTCGCCGTGCCAATCCCGCCAATCGTGAATCCGCCAAGCGTCAGGGCGAAGTCGCCTGCGCCCAGCACCAGCGTGACCGCCACCATAATCAGGTTGCTGTTCTGGCTGAGATCGACGCGGTGCTGCACCCAGATGCGCGCCCCGGCCACGGCGATCAGCCCAAACACCACAATCGATGCGCCGCCGATGACCGGTGACGGAATAGTGTGGATCAGCGCGCCGAACTTCGGTGAGAAACCGAGCAGTATCGCCATCACCGCCGCTGCGACGAAGACCAGCGTGGAGTAGACTTTGGTGACCGCCATCACGCCGATGTTTTCGGCATAGGTGGTAACGCCGCTGCCGCCCACGGAACCGGAGAGCATGGTCGCCAGCCCGTCACCGACGAATGCGCGCCCCATGTACGGATCCATACTGCGCCCGGTCATTCCGGCGACCGCTTTCAGGTGACCTAAGTTCTCCGCCACCAGGATCACCGCCACCGGTGCGATAAGCATCATCGCCTGAGCGTTAAAGGTGGGTGAGGTCACCTGCGGCAGGCCGAACCAGGCAGCCTGGTGCAGCAGCGTAAAATCAACCGGTTTGCCCAGGCCAAAAACGTTCGCCAGCAGGGCGTAGACCAGGCAGGCGACAATCAGCCCAACCAGGATCAGCAGACGCTGGATCATGCCCCGCGTAAACACCGCCACCACGCCGATGCACAGCACCGTGATCACCGCCATCCAGCTTTCAAACGGCGAGGCGGAGACGCTTCTGACCGCAATCGGTGCGAGGTTCAGACCAATCGCCATCACCACGGCGCCCGTCACGACGGGGGGCATCATTCGCTCTATCCAGCGCGTGCCGATTTTCATCACCACCAGACCAATCAGGGTATACACCAGGCCGCAGGCGATGATGCCGCCGAGGGCCACGCTCAGGTTGGGGTTGATCCCCTGGCCGTTAAACCCGGTGGTGGCGATGACCACCCCGACAAAGGCGGCGCTGGAGCCAAGATAGCTGGGCACGCGCCCGCCGGTAACAAAGAAGAACAGCAGGGTACCGATACCCGACATCAAAATAGAGAGGTTGGGATCGAGTCCCATCAGCATCGGCATCAGCACCGTCGCGCCAAACATGGCAACCGCGTGCTGCACGCCCATCACCATCGTCTGCCCGAGCGGGAGGCGTTCATCCGGCGCGACCACGCCTGCTTCTGTGGAGGTCGATTTCAACTGCCAGTGGGGAAATCCGAACATGGTCTGTCTCCTTAAGGCGGGTTAACAGGCGGGTCGCATAAGCGCGTGGTAGCCGCGGTCAAACCACACCAGCCCTTGCGGCGCGGGGTGGCGAATAATCGAAACAATGTCGCAAAACAGAATGTCGTGCGTACCGACGCTGACCACCTGGCTGATGCGGCAGTCAAACGAGGCCAGCGCATCCTCCAGCCGCGGGCAGCCCGTGTCGCCTGTCTGCCAGCGGGCGGCGGCAAAGCGTTCCTCCATCGGCGTTTTCCCGCCAAACAGATTGGACAGCGGCTCCTGTCCGGCGCTCAGGGTATTCACGCAAAGGGTGCGGTTTTCGCTAAACGTTGGCCAGACGGACGCCCCGCGGTTCAGGCACACCAGCAGGGTGGGCGGTGAATCCGTGACGCTGCACACCGCGCTGGCGGTGAAGCCTGCCATCCCCGCCGGGCCGTCGGTGGTGATGATATTGACCGCTGCGCCGACGCAGGCCATGGCGTCGCGAAAGGTTTGTTTATCCGGTGTCATGACGATCGCTCCTTTACGCCAGCCCGCAGGCATCGTCGAAGGTCAGACGCGGCAGGCGCCCGTATAGTTTGCTTGTATCGCCATAGCCAATGTTGATCAGCAGATTGCTTTTAAGCGTGGTGCCGGTGAAGAAGGTCTCGTCGACCTTTTGCCGGTCAAATCCCGACATCGGGCCAGTGTCCAGCCCCAGGGCGCGACAGGCGAAAATCAGCCAGGCAGCCTGCAATGAGCTGTTGCGAAAGGCGGTCTCTTCCGCATGCGCGGGGCTGGAGGTAAACCAGCTCTTTGCATCGCCGTGCGGGAACAGCTCGGGCAGGCGCTCGTAGAATTCACCGTCCCAGGCGACAATGGCTGTGACCGGGGCGGTGAGCGTTTTCTCGAGGTTGCCGCTGGAGAGCGCCGGGCGCAGCTTCTCTTTTCCCTCTGCGCTTCGCACAAACACAATTCGCGCCGGGGAGCAGTTGGCGGACGTTGGCCCCCATTTCATCAGGTCGTAGATTTCGTGCAGCGTTTCGTCACTGACAGGCATATCCAGCCAGCCGTTATGGGTGCGGGCGCCGGTGAACAGCGTTTCCAGCGCGGCGGGCGTAATGGCTTCGCTCATTAAAGCTCCTTATAAAACGGGTTCAGGACTGTGCTGCAGGCTGGCAAGCCCGTTCAGCAGCAGGGTGTTAAAGGTGTCCGGCTCGGTGACGTTGCAGGCATGCCCGCCCTGGCGCATCACCACGCTGTGGCTGTGTGGGATCGCCGCCTGCAGCTCGGACGAGCAAACAGCGGGCACCAGCATGTCGTCGGCGGAACAGATAATGTGTACCGGGCAGCGAATGCGCGCGGCATGGCGGCGGAAGTCGGCTTTTTTCAGTGCACTTAGTCGGCGCAGCAGATTGGTTTTACCCTGGAAATGGGCCAGCGCCAGCGCTTCTTCTGCCTCCAGGCGAGGCGCGCGAGCGGCCATCCAGTCCGCCGGGTAGAGAAACAGCGGCTGCGCCTCGACCCAGGCCTGCGCGCCGCCGGAATGCAGCAGACGTTCGCGAACGTCAAAACAGCGGCGGGTATGGGCATTGAGGGTGAGCCAACCGTTAATACATACCAGCGCAGAAACCGCGTCGGGTTTGTCGATCGCCAGCTGCAGGCCGACCAGCGCGCCCAGCGCGTGGCCCACGACGGTGTAGCGTAAGATCCCGGCATCCGTAAGCGCCTGAGCCAGCTCATCGGCCATCTGCGCCAGGCTATAGCCTTCAGGAAGGGTATCCGGGTTATTACCCGTCCCTCGCTGGTCATAGCACACCACCTGATACTCCTTTTCCAGCGCGGCGAACTGGGGTAGCCAGTAGCTGCCGCTGCCCCCAAGTCCGGCAATCAGCACGACCACGGGCGCGCCCTCGAACGGGGGCGGCGAGAGGGAAAGTTTCATGGCAGCCTCACTTCGCGATGTGCGCAACGGTGGCGATTTCAACCAGCGCCTCGGGCTTCACCAGCCCGCACTGAATGCAGAACCGCGCCGGTTTATCGCCGGGGAAGAACTCGGCGTAGATCTCGTTAATCGCGGCGTAGTTTTTCCAGTCGGTGATAAAGATGCTGTTGAAGGTCACATCCTCCATCGTGCCACCCGCCGTTTCGATCACGGTTTTGATCGTCTCCAGCACGTGGCGAGTTTGCGCCTTTGGGTCGTTGATAAACACCACGTTGTTGTCTTTATCAAACGGCAGCGTGCCGGAGACATATACCACGCCGTCGGCGAGGGTGCCGGGAACAAACGGGGCAATGGGCGTGCTGGTGCCCGGCGGAATGATTACGGATTTTGGCATCAGGTGTCTCCTCAGGCGATACGGGCGAGCGGGGGAGTCAGGGCGTCGCAGAAATCATTGACGTTACTGACCCAGCCAAAAAAGGTTTCGATATTGAACAGGGCGGCTTTCTGGGCGAATTCCGGCCCGGCCTGGTGGGTCGCGTCTTCCAGCACCACGCCAAAATACTCGAGGAAAAAGCCGTCGCGCAGGGTCGACTCTACGCAGACGTTGGTGGCGATCCCGGTGAACACCAGATGGCGAATGCCACGGCTGCGCAGCAGGCTGTCGAGCGGGGTGTTGAAAAAGCCGCTGTAGCGCGGTTTCGGCAGAACGATATCGCCCGCCTGCGGTACCAGCTCATCCACCAGCTGATAGTCCCATCCGCCTTTCGCCAGCAGCTTGCCCTGCAGTTCGGGCCGTTTACGCATGGTTTTCAGGGCGTTCGACTTGTGGAAGTTGGGTGAGCCGGGGCCGCCTGCCTCGACGTACTGGTCATCCCAGCCGTTCTGGAACCAGATGATGAGCATCCCCGCGGCGCGCGCGGCGGCGACGGCGGTTTTGATGTTCGCGATCACCGGCTGCGTGGCGGAGACGTCGACCCCTGCCAGGTCCAGATA
>NZ_GL890775.1:833998-900726 GCF_000211415.1 Enterobacter mori LMG 25706
CCTGCCAGGTCCAGATAGCCGCCCTGGCTGGCGTAGGCGTTTTGCATGTCCACCACGATCAGCGCGCTCTGCTCCGGCGCAAAGGTGATGGCTTCCGGGCGTGCGTTAAGGGTCGTCATTACGCCACCTCCTTCGTGACGGCAGGGATGTGGGCGCGGCACTGCATCAGCGGCTGGATGCGCTCGCCGAAGGTCTCCACGCCGGTCAGGAAATCATCGAAGGTCAGCAGGACGCCTTCCGCCCCGGGTACGGCCGCCACTTCGTCAAGCATTCTGGCCACGCTGGCATAAGAGCCGACCAGGGTGCCCATGTTGATATTGACCGCAGAGGTGGGGTCGGCCATCTGGCGCACGTTGGTATCCGCCCCGGAGCGGGTATCCTTCTGGCTCTGCTCGGTGAGCCAGCTCAGGGCCTCCTCGTCGGCACCGTCCTTATAGCACTCCCATTTCGCGCGCGCGGCGTCGTCGGTTTCGTCGGCGATCACCATAAACAGCACGTAGGAGCCCACGTCGCGTCCGGTCTTGTCGGCCGCCTCTTTCATGCGCGCGGCAGTCGGGGCGAAGGCGGCAGGCGTGTTCACGCCTTTACCGAAGCAGAAGTTGAAGTCAGCGTATTTGGCGGAGAATTCCATCCCCGCGTCGCTCTGCCCGGCGCAAATCACCTTCATCGGCTCCGACGGTTGCGGGCTGACGCGACAGTCGTTCATGGTAAAGAAGTCACCCTTGAAATCGCTTTTGCCTGTACCCCACAGATCGCGCAGCACCTGCACGTATTCGGTCAGGTAGTCGTAGCGACGCGAGAAGTAGTCGTCACCCGGCCAGAGCCCCATCTGCTCGTATTCGGGTTTTTGCCAGCCGGTGACCAGGTTGACGCCAAAGCGCCCGCCGGAGATGGAGTCGATGGTGGAGGCCATGCGCGCTACGATCGCTGGCGGTAAGGTGAGGGTGGCGGCGGTGGCGTAGATTTGGATCCGCGAGGTGACCGCGGCCAGCCCGGCCATCAGGGTAAAGGACTCCAGGTTGTGATCCCAGAATTCGGTTTTGCCGCCAAAGCCGCGCAGCTTGATCATCGAAAGCGCAAAGTCGAAATGGTAGTGCTCCGCTTTCTGCACGATAGCTTTATTCAGCTCAAAGGTCGGCATGTATTGCGGTGCGGTGGTCGAGATAAGCCAGCCGTTGTTGCCGATGGGTACAAATACGCCAATTTTCATCACGAACCTCTCTTCATTTCAGTGTGGGGTGAAAGTCAGACGTGGCGCTGCATCCTGCATATCCTGTTCAGCCTCGTGAAAAGGGATTTGCAAAGGGGATGCCAGTTTTTAAAATTGCTTTGTTATTAATGTGTTAATTAGGGGTTGGTGAATTGGGTGTAAATAAAGTGGACTAAATGGTCAAAAGAAATGCACACAAAGCAGGCAACGGTGCGCGATGGCGGTGCAGGGTCGGTGAGGGCAGTGCAGCACGATCCCTGTGCGGGCCGGGATTGCAGGTTAGCGTTTATTGTGGCTTCAGGTATAAAAACGTCTTTACTTAGTTGCTGGTTTAGCATTAACCACTGTCTCCTTACCTTTGATAGCATTATCTAATATTTTAGAGAATAGTTGTGCGTAGGCATTTTGGTCTATGGCATTTGAACCATAAGCCATGCATAGCGAGAAGCTAGACGATAATACAAATAAAGCCGATGACATTTCATCGTCTTTATTCAGAACAACCACATCAGAAGTATCTTGAGCATTACGTTTCCCTGTAATAGATACTTTCGGTACGGTGATTGTAGCTTCTGTATTGCGGATTTTTTTTAATGCTTCTGCAGCTTGAGATGGAAGAGTACAAAGTACTGGTTCAAAGTGTGCTGTATCACCCTTCCGGTAGAGGACATAAGATAAATTTTTCATAGGATTGGTTAAAATTAATTTACCTTGCACTCTGCAATTGCTATCTCTGTGGTGTAAAATTCCATTAGCATCCTTATAATCATCGCAATTATATGAAGCTTGATTGGTAATCGCTAAAATATCAGTTTCCTTAGGTGCCTCTGAGGTGCACCCACTTAAAATTAAACTAGCCAAAACAATAGAGGGAGAAATTAATTTGTTTGAGTCTGAGAGAATGCGTAAATAAAAGCAAAAGTAAGTCGACATGGGTGACTCCAATCAAAATGATAATTAAAATAACAGGCGGTCTCTATATCACATAACTATAGCCATTCAAAAAAATTATTCACTAGCACATTAGTTGTAGTTAATTAAATGGGTTCAATCTTTATTCACCATTGAGGGACCCTGATGGCTGAACATGTTACGGAGTTAGCCAACGTTTTTATTTCATTGCATAAGCCTGGATGAGTCTCCACAACAACCGACCCATAGGTAATCGATAGATATCGCTATGAGCATCCCCACCTGTTCCAAAGGAATTGTATTGTGTAATTCCGTTTGATGTATCAATGTAATCAATAACTCTTGCCCCATTAATACCGTTAAGAGGATTTATACATTTTTCTGATGTATCACCACGGTTGCATAGTGAAAATTTACCTTTTTTTTCTGTAGCTGATGTATCTGAGGCAGTCATACAGTGAAATGTTCCCGAGTAAACTGGTTGCGTACAAGCTTTCACATAACTTTTCACTGCTCCTGCAGGGTCAGTCCATTTCGCAAATTTTACTGCTGAGTCGAATTTCGATGCTGTTAATACTAATTTAGTATTACCCAACCTCATGTAATCTCTGTATGGCGCTCCTTCTTCACTTAACCCTGGAAAGAACCTGTTGATACTCATGGCACCCTGCAATGACACAGCTAAATTTACAGGGCTCGAGACCGTTGTGTCATTTTTTATTAATGGACTGCTAAATAGCGCTCGAGTCATAGCGCGAGCACCGAAACTATGACCAATGGCGATGACAGGAAGTTTGATGCCTGATTCGCTCATACTCTCAGGTATAGTTTGATTGATAATTTTATTGAGCCAGATGAGACCCAGTTCGTCCGCATCGTTTGCTTTGTTTAGGTAACTAGCAACATTATCAAGTCTAGTGGACCAATATGAAGGCCAGGTAATACCAATTACGAGCGGCCTAAAAGAAAGGTTATTTTTTTCGGAGGGCTTTATTACTCGTACTCTGGGAATTAGCATGTTACTTGCGGGACTTGAAGGGTTTTCTTTAACATCATCCTGTTGTTCAAGAGAGGCTGTTATTATATTTCCAGTAATGTCATTAAAATTACGAATTGCGTCACTTTGAGACGTATTCCAACCCATGACGATGATCAGGATATGGCTATAACCGCCACTTTTAAGATCATGCTTGAGATTGCTTTTAAGCGCAGTAAGCCCAACGTCACTATTTTTATAAAATGAGTATAATTTAGCGTCATTTGCATCTTTAATCGAACTTGAAATGTCACATGCATTCCACCCGCTTATTTTAGCTATGTCGACATTTGATTTATCAACCAACTCTTTTGATATATAGGAGTTATAAACAAAACAGTAATTACTAGTAATATAAGGAGTGACTGATTTTTCATTTATGATATTAAAGTCATTTTTTATGATATGAGAGATAAACATGGATTTTATATTGTATTTTGTAAGTGGTTTTATTTCACTTGGTCCGCCAATAATTCCTTTTGGTGATTTTTCAACCCCAATGATATATCCGGGGCTGTGAAGGGCTATACCTGAAGGATAATATAACATTGAATGAAAACTTCGAGTGGTTGAGTCATTGAGCTCAAGTTTTTTTTCATAAGGAGCCATTACCGTATCAGCATTGCTACAGCTGCTGGCAGCAGAACAAAACATGATGGTGAAAATTTTTGATAATTTCATGTGCTTTTACCCAATCAAGTGCTGTGATTTGAATTTTTTTGAATGCAATAATTCATAAACAATAGAATCTATTTATAAAAATACCTTAATATCACTTAAAAACAATTCAATGTGTTAAAGAATAAATGTGATTTGTTCTCATGCCCCCCATCAAATAGTTTTCTAATCATAAAAGCACAGTGCTTCAAGTTCGAGTAGGTAACTTCATTAAACTTAGACCTGCTTAAAAACAACTCCAGTGATTTCCGGTTAGAAATGAAAATAACATTAAAATACTGAGTTTTATTTTTATTGTGGTGTTTAATTTCATGGCATTAAACTCTTTCAGGATTTTATTGATTTTACTTTGGTAGAATAGAAAGCTTTAACAATAGATTCATTCTCCAAATGAATAAATGGTGTATTGAAAAAAACATCAGTCTGTTTCTAAAAAAATTTATGGTTCATATAGTTTTAGCAACCGCACCAGGCACTAAGCGGACCGTCTACAGGACCGAGTAGTCAGCGATAAAGAAGGGGTAACAGCATTCGCACCTGAACTCCCACAACAGCTTGTCTTTTTTCGATTTTGCTCAGAGCCTGCACCCCAAAATGTCGAGAGAAAGCAGGGCTTTTGCTATGCTATGGCAAACCAATAAGGAGAGCGGGAATGACACAAGGCGCAGTGAAAACACCGGGTAAACGTTCACAGGCGGTGAGTGCGAAAAAGCAGGCTATTCTGAGCGCGGCGCTGGATACGTTTTCGCAATTTGGCATCCACGGCACGCGCCTGGAGCAGGTGGCGGAGCAGTCCGGGGTATCCAAAACCAATCTGCTCTACTACTACCCGTCGAAGGAGGCGCTCTATATTGCGGTGATGCAGCAGATCCTCGATATCTGGCTGGCGCCGCTGAAAGCGTTCCGCGCAGAGCTGGCCCCGCTGGTGGCGATCAAGGAGTATATTCGCCTGAAGCTGGAGGTGTCGCGCGATTACCCGCAGGCATCAAGGCTATTCTGTCTTGAGATGCTGCAGGGCGCGCCGCTGTTGCAGGCGGAACTCACCGGAGATTTAAAGCAGCTGGTGGACGATAAATCGGCCATTATCGCCGGATGGGTCGCCAGCGGAAAGTTGGCCCCGGTCGATCCGCATCATCTGATCTTTATGATTTGGGCCTCCACCCAGCATTACGCTGATTTTGCGGCCCAGGTTGAAGCAGTGACCGGCAAAACGCTTCAGGACGAGGCGTTTTTCCAGAGTACGCTGGATAACGTGCAGCGGATGATTATCGAAGGGATCCGTGTGCGCTAGTTTCCCTCACCCTAACCCTCTCCCACAGGGAGAGGGAATAGTTCCGTGCCTTGTCAGCCCGGAGGGCGAGGGCAGCTTAAGTCGCCCTCTTCACACTGCATCAGCGAGGCCAGAAACGCTTCGCGCTCGACCGTTTTCTCCGCCAGGCACTGGTTAACAATCATTGGCTGGACGCTTCCGCCTTCCGTCCCCGAACCGATAAACGCGCAGTCCGCATCGCGCAGGGTAATCCACGCCTGCTGCGCTTTTTTCAGCAGGTCGCGCTGGGGGGCTGCCGCGCGTTTGATGGCGGCCTGATACGTCTGGTTGAGCTTTTTATCGGCAGCCTGGTACTGCTGCGCGCTACAGGTATTCAGTTCAAGCTGGGTGGTCGCTTTGTCGCACTCGTCGGCCAGCGCGCTGGCGCTGAGCAGCAGTGCTGCGCCTGCGATAAGATATCGTTTCATACACTCCCCAATAAAATAAGGCTCCGTCTCCGGAGCCTTATTAGCACAGCGTTAGCCGATTGTCATCAGGCTGGCGTTACCTCCCGCCGCCGCGGTGTTGACGCTGAGCGAGCGCTCAACGTACAGACGCTCCAGCAGCAGGTTGGTTTCCCCGCGCGCAAAGCCCTGCACGGAAACGATGGCACCGCTGCGGGCCGCAACCTGCTCGCACAGTTCGCGCAACTGGTCGGAATCACCGTGGTAGATCACTGCATCAAACGGCTGCGTCAGCAGCGCATCGGCCTTCGCAAAGCGAATGCGGGCCGAGACCGCTTTCGGCAGCTGTTTGGCGAGATCGCGATGCAGCGCATCTTCCGGCCACAGCACTTCACAACCGGTTGCCATTGCGGCAGCCAGCTGCACCAGCGCGTCCTGCTCGTTATCGGCCACGCACAGTACGCGCTCGCGCGGCATCAGCCTCCAGGTGTTGCGCTCGCCGGTTGGACCCGGCAGCAGACGCTGGGTGCCCGCCTGCGCCAGTTCGCCGTACTGCCGGGCGACGGCACGCAGTTCGGGACGCTTTTCCGCCCAGGCGATCAGCGCCTCCAGCGGCTGGGTCAGCACGGGTTTTCACCTGTATATCCACCGGATAGTGTGCGTCCTGACGCGCCAGGGTCACGCCCAGGGCGTTCTCCGGACGGTTAGCCAGCAGACGGTACAGGTAGAGCGGGCCACCCGCTTTCGGACCGGTGCCGGAGAGACCTTCACCGCCAAACGGCTGCACGCCCACGACCGCGCCAACCATGTTGCGGTTGACGTACAGGTTGCCGACTTTGGCATTGCCGGTGACCTGCGCAATGGTTTCGTCAATACGGGTATGCACGCCGAGCGTCAGGCCGTAGCCGGAGGCGTTGATCTGCTCAACCAGCTCGTTCAGGTTGTTACGGTTGTAGCGCACCACATGCAGTACCGGACCGAAGACCTCTTTTTTCAGCTCGTCGAAGCTTGCCAGCTCAATCAGCGTTGGCGGCACAAAGGTGCCGGTCCGCCATTCGCGGGCATCTTCGCTGTTCTCGCGCACCGCCTGGAACACCGGACGGCCTTTCGCGCGCATGGTCTGAATGTGGTTTTCGATATTGGCTTTGGCTTCCGCGTCGATCACCGGCCCGATGTCGGTGGTGAGACGGCCCGGGTTGCCCATACGGCATTCGGCCATCGCGCCGCGCAGCATTTTCAGCGTGTGATCCGCGACGTCGTCCTGCAGGCACAGCACGCGCAATGCGGAGCAGCGCTGACCGGCGCTGTCGAACGCAGAGGCCAGCACGTCGACCACCACCTGCTCGGTGAGCGCCGAGGAGTCAACGATCATGGCGTTCATCCCGCCGGTTTCCGCGACGAGCGGAGTAGGACGACCCTGCGCATCCAGACGGGTAGCAATGTTGCGCTGCAGCAGGGAGGCTACTTCGGTCGAACCGGTAAACATCACGCCGCGCACGCGGTTATCGGAGGTCAGTTTGGCGCCGACGGTTTCACCGCGGCCCGGCAGCAGCTGAACCACGCCCGCAGGCACGCCGGCTTCCAGAAGAATGTTGATACCCTGTGCGGCAATCAGCGGGGTCTGCTCTGCCGGTTTTGCCAGCACGCTGTTGCCTGCGGCAAGCGCGGCGGCTATCTGGCCGGTGAAGATCGCCAGCGGGAAGTTCCACGGGCTGATACATACGACCGGACCCAGCGGACGGTGGGTTTCGTTATCGAAATCATCGCGTACCTGACCGGCGTAGTAGTGCAGGAAATCGACGGCCTCGCGCACTTCGGCGATGGCGTTGCTGAAGGTTTTACCCGCTTCGCGCACCAGAATGCCGATGAGCGACTGCATCTGATCTTCCATCAGCACCGCGGCGCGTTCCAGAATGGCGGCACGCTCCTGCGGCGGCGTGGCGAACCAGATTGGGGCGTTATTCACCGCGCTTTCCAGCGCCCGGTCAACTTCCGCTTCGGTGGCTTCACGCACGTAGCCGACGATATCTTTTGGCTCTGCCGGGTTAATGACCGGCTGCATTTCGCCGTCAGCAACGGACTGTTCCAGGATCGGCTTCGCCTGCCATTTCTGCAATGCGCTGTTGAGCAGGGCAGAGGAGAGCGACGCCAGACGATGTTCGTTGGCGAGATCCAGACCCGCCGAGTTGACGCGGCCTGCGCCATACAGCTCGCGCGGCAGGGCAATCTTCGGATGCGGCAGGCCAATCTGGCCTTCCTGCGCCGCCATCTTCTCTACGGCCTGCACCGGATCGGCAACCAGCTCGTCCAGCGGCAGGGTGGTGTCGGCGATGCGGTTAACGAAGGAGGTGTTCGCGCCGTTTTCCAGCAGACGACGCACCAGGTATGCCAGCAGGGTTTCGTGGGTTCCCACCGGGGCATAGATGCGGCACGGGCGGTTCAGCTTGCCGTCTGCCACTTTACCGGTGACCTGCTCGTACAGCGGTTCACCCATGCCGTGCAGGCACTGGAACTCGTACTGGCCCGGATAGTAGTTCTGTCCCGCCAGGCTGTAGATTGCCGCCAGGGTGTGGGCGTTATGGGTAGCGAACTGCGGATAGATCAGGTTCGGCACGCCGAGCAGCTTTTTCGCACAGGCGAGGTAAGAGACGTCGGTGTAAACCTTGCGGGTATAGACCGGATAGCCTTCCAGACCTTCCATCTGGGCGCGTTTGATTTCGCTGTCCCAGTAGGCACCTTTCACCAGACGGATCATCAGGCGACGGCGGCTGCGGCTTGCCCGGTCAATCAGGTAATCAATGACGAACGGACAGCGCTTCTGGTAAGCCTGGATCACGAAGCCGATGCCGTTCCAGCCTGCCAGCTCCGGCTCGAAGCACAGTTTTTCCAGCAGATCGAGGGAGATCTCCAGACGATCGGCCTCTTCGGCGTCGATATTAATGCCGATGTCATACTGGCGCGCCAGCAGGGTCAGGGACTTCAGGCGCGGGTAGAGCTCTTCCATCACCCGGTCGTACTGCGCGCGGCTGTAGCGCGGGTGAAGAGCGGAAAGCTTAATGGAGATGCCCGGGCCTTCGTAAATACCGCGACCGTTGGACGCTTTACCGATGGCGTGAATCGCCTGCTGGTAAGAGACCATGTAGGCCTGCGCGTCGGTGGCGGTCAGCGCCGCTTCGCCCAGCATGTCGTAGGAGTAACGGAAACCTTTATCTTCCAGCTTGCGGGCGTTCGCCAGCGCTTCGGCAATGGTTTCCCCGGTGACGAACTGCTCGCCCATCAGGCGCATCGCCATGTCCACGCCTTTGCGGATCAGCGGCTCGCCGCTCTTACCGATAATGCGGTTCAGGGAGCGGGAGAGGTTGGCTTCGTTATGGGTGGAGACCAGTTTGCCGGTAAACAGCAGGCCCCATGTCGCGGCGTTGACGAACAGCGACGGGCTGCGGCCAATGTGGGAATGCCAGTTGCCGTTGCTGATCTTGTCGCGGATCAGCGCGTCGCGGGTGGCTTTATCCGGAATACGCAGCAGCGCTTCCGCCAGGCACATCAGCGCCACGCCTTCCTGTGAAGAGAGGGAAAACTCCTGCAGCAGACCCTGAACCATCCCGGCGCGGCCGGTGGCGGTTTTCTGGTTGCGCCGCTTGTCGGCTAACTGATACGCCAGGCTGTGCGCCTGCGCGGCAATGGCTTCCGGCAGGCGAGCCTGCTCCAGCAGCATTGGCACGGCGTCGGTTTCGGCGCGGCGGTAGGCGCCGGTAATGGCGGCACGGCTGACGGACTGCGGCAGGATCTGCTCGGCGAATTCGAGGAACGGCTGATGGTTCTCGTCGCCAGCGGCTGGCGCTTCCTCGCTTTCGTTCGCTGCACCGGCCAGCAGGGCAGGCAGTTCCGGCAGACCTTCATCGCTCTCGAGCCTTTCAAGATAGTTAAAAATCGCCTGCTTAATTAACCAGTGCGGCGTGCGGTCAATGCGGGTTGCTGCGGTCTTAATCCGTTCGCGGGTGGCGTCATCCAGCTTAACCCCCATGGTGGTCATACCCATGCCAAAGCTCCTGTTGTTCTTTCATCGTGTTTGGTCGTTAGCGTGAAATATCCCCCATGTTGCAACTTTGTGCAACCGTGTTAAATGTGACCTGGTTTGCAACCCGGAAAATGAATGGATTGTTAACGAATGGTTAGCTGGAAAAACGCACTGGCTTTTGGGCGGGAAGCCTGTTTTTATGCGGGAGTTAACACTTTTAAAAGGTGCAACCCGTAAAAGCGTGAGCGAGTGCAACCTATAGGAAACTCGTATCAAACCAGGGATGAAATTGATGTAAATGCAGTGTTAAATCGTTTGTCAGCGGGATGCGCATACGGCAGGATAGCGCGCCCAACAGAAACACAAGATACATTCACCTCGTTCCGGTGATCATATAACAAGGCAGCCCGGATGGTTGTCGCTCGACATTTTGGAGAATTTGAATGGCTATTAGCACACCGATGCTGGTGACATTTCTCGTTTATATATTTGGCATGATCCTGATAGGGTTTTTGGCATGGCGTTCAACAAAGAACTTTGACGACTACATTCTGGGCGGACGCAGTTTAGGCCCGATGGTGACCGCGCTCTCTGCGGGCGCTTCCGACATGAGCGGCTGGCTGTTGATGGGCCTGCCGGGCGCGATTTTCATCTCCGGTATCTCTGAAAGCTGGATTGCCATCGGTCTGACCGTCGGCGCGTGGATCAACTGGAAGCTGGTGGCAGGCCGTCTGCGCGTACATACCGAGGCCAATAATAACGCCCTGACACTGCCGGATTACTTCACCGGACGCTTTGAAGATAACAGCCGCGTTCTGCGCATTATCTCCGCGGTGGTTATTCTGCTGTTCTTCACCATCTACTGTGCCTCCGGCATCGTGGCCGGTGCGCGCCTGTTCGAAAGCACCTTCGGCATGAGCTATGAAACCGCTCTGTGGGCCGGTGCTGCGGCGACCATCCTCTATACCTTTGTGGGCGGTTTCCTGGCCGTGAGCTGGACCGACACCGTGCAGGCGAGCCTGATGATCTTCGCCCTGATCCTGACCCCGGTGATTGTGATTTTCACCGTTGGCGGCTTTGGTGATTCGCTGGAAGTGATCAAGCAGAAGAGCATTGAAAACGTCGACATGCTGAAAGGACTGAACTTCGTTGCCATCGTCTCCCTGATGGGCTGGGGCCTGGGCTACTTCGGTCAGCCGCATATTCTGGCGCGCTTTATGGCGGCGGATTCTCACCACACCATCGTTCATGCCCGTCGCATCAGCATGACGTGGATGATCCTGTGTCTGGCAGGGGCGTGTGCGGTCGGCTTCTTCGGTATCGCGTACTTCAACAACAACCCGGCGCAGGCGGGCGCGGTGAACCAGAACGCCGAGCGCGTGTTCATCGAGCTGGCGCAGATTCTGTTTAACCCGTGGATTGCCGGTATTCTCCTCTCTGCAATCCTGGCGGCGGTGATGTCCACCCTGAGCTGCCAGCTGCTGGTCTGCTCCAGTGCGATCACCGAAGACCTCTACAAAGCCTTCCTGCGTAAAAACGCGAGCCAGAAAGAGCTGGTCTGGGTAGGGCGCTTTATGGTGCTGGTGGTGGCGCTGATTGCCATCGCGCTGGCGGCCAACCCGAATAACCGCGTACTGGGTCTGGTGAGCTATGCCTGGGCGGGATTCGGTGCGGCATTTGGTCCGGTCGTGCTGTTCTCCGTCATGTGGTCACGTATGACCCGTAACGGTGCGCTGGCGGGGATGATCATCGGTGCGGTTACCGTTATCGTCTGGAAACAGTTCGCGTGGCTGGGCCTGTACGAAATCATTCCGGGCTTCATTTTCGGCAGTATCGGTATCGTGGTGTTCAGCCTGCTGGGTAAAGCACCGTCAGCCTCTATGCAGAAACGCTTTGCTGAAGCCGACGCGCACTACCACACTGCGCCACCGTCTAAACTTCAGGCAGAATAATTTTCCCACGTAACACCGTAGGCCGGGTAAGCGAAAGCGCACCCGGCTTTTTTCTTGCCAAAATCCGTATTTTCCTGTGATATCCATGTGCTTATAACAATGAGGATAGCGAAGCATGACCATCAAAACAGGGGTAATGGCAGCGGCATTATTGATGCTGGCGGGCTGCAACGCGCCATCGCAACATGCGGCGGTAGAGACCTGCAAAGCGGATAACCAGATGCAGCAAACCACGCTCTATTTCGGACTGAATCGTCCGGCCGGGGCGCAGATTACCGGCAACGAATGGCAGCAGTTTGTTGACCAGGACGTGACGCCGCGTTTTCGCGATGGCTTAACGGTATTTGATGCGCGCGGGCAGTGGCTGGGGAACGACGGGAAAGTGGCGCGTGAGCCGAGCAAGGCATTGATGCTGATCCACGGTAAAGATGCGCAGAGCGAGAAGAACATCGAAGCGTTACGCGGGATTTATAAATCACGCTTCGCGCAGGAGTCGGTGATGCGGGTCGACCAGCCGGTGTGCGTGCAGTTTTAATGAAAACGGCGGGATAACCCGCCGTTGTTGTATCGTAGGCCCGCGCAAGCGAAGCGCCGCCGGGCACAAACGGCACAAAACTTACAACACCAACCCCGCAAAGCTCGCCGACAGCAGGCTCACCAGCGTCGCGCCATACACCAGACGCAGACCAAACCGCGATACCACGTTGCCCTGCTGCTCGTTCAGGCCCTTAATCGCCCCGGCGACGATACCGATTGAGGCAAAGTTAGCAAACGACACCAGGAAGACGGACAAAATACCCAGCCCGCGAGGGGACATCTGATGGGCGATTTTTTGCAGCTCGATCATCGCCACAAATTCATTCGCCACCAGCTTGGTTGCCATAATACTGCCCGCGTTTAAGGCATCGCTCAGCGGGATCCCCACCAGCCAGGCCAGGGGATAAAACACATAGCCCAGGATCTGCTGGAAGCTCATGCCAAATACGCTGGAGAAGAGGGCGTTAACGGCGCTAATAAGCGCGATAAAGCCAATCAGCATCGCCAGAATAATCATCGCCACCTTAAAACCGGCCAGAATATACTCGCCGAGCATTTCAAAGAAGCTTTGCGATTCATGCAGCTTTTCGAGCTTGATATCCGGCTCCGCTTCCGGGCGCACCGGGTTGATGACGGAGAGAATAATAAAGGTGCTGAACATATTCAGAATAAGCGCCGCGACGACAAATTTGGCGTCGAGCATGGTCATATAGGCACCGACTATCGACAGGGAGACCGTCGACATGGCCGTGGCCGCCATGGTGAAGAGACGACGTGAGGAGAGATCGCCCAGCACGCCTTTGTAGGCAATGAAGTTTTCCGACTGACCGAGGATCAGCGAACTTACCGCGTTAAAGGATTCCAGCTTGCCCATACCGTTCAGTTTTGACAGCACTGTCCCGATGACGCGAATAAAAATTGGCAGGATCCGCCAGTGCTGAAGAATACCAATCAGTGCGGAAATAAAAATAATCGGACACAGCACGCCGAGGAAAATGAATGCCAGCCCTTTTTCACCCATTCCGCCAAAGACGAAATTCGTCCCTTCGGCCGCAAATTTAAGCAGCGATTCAAAGAAACCGGAGACATATTTAATAATAAACAGACCGCTTTCTGCGTGCAGGAAAAAGAATGCCAGCGCGATTTCAATAACAATCAGCTGTACAACAAAACGAATGCGAATTTTTCGGCGGTCGAAACTCACCAGCCAGGCAAGCGCAAGAATAATCACCAGCGCCAGCAGGAAATGGATAATCTTAAACATGGTTTATTTTCAGTTAGTTTTCGAGGTGGATATTTAGCCACAGCGCTGATTAACCGTAAATGGGCATTTTCGTTATAACTTATAAACGCAATCGTAACGGATGGAATTATTATCCTGCGATGCGGTTACAACTCGTCATCAAAAGGCCACATATTTCGCTTGTTTTTCTTCTTGCCGTAATGATAATCACTATCACAAGAATTTACCTTTCTTTGCATCAGTTGACCGCGATAAACATTTAAGGTGTCGGCATGTTTGTTCCATTTCTCATTATGTTACGTGAAGGCCTTGAAGCGGCCCTGATTGTCAGCCTTATCGCCAGCTATCTGAAGCGAACCCAGCGCGGACGCTGGATTGGCGTCATGTGGGTTGGCGTCTTCCTTGCCGCGGCGCTCTGCCTGGGCCTGGGTATCCTCATCAATGAAACCACCGGCGAATTCCCGCAGAAAGAACAAGAGCTTTTCGAAGGGATCGTCGCCGTGATTGCGGTGGTAATCCTCACCTGGATGGTGTTCTGGATGCGTAAAGTCTCCCGCAACGTGAAGGTGCAGCTGGAGCAGGCGGTAGACAATGCCCTGCAGAAGGGGAACAACCACGGCTGGGCGCTGATCCTGATGGTCTTTTTTGCCGTTGCGCGTGAGGGGCTGGAATCGGTCTTCTTCCTGTTGGCGGCCTTTCAACAGGATGTCGGTATCTGGCCGCCGGTTGGCGCGATGCTCGGGCTGGCAACCGCGGTTGTGCTGGGCTTTCTGCTCTACTGGGGCGGCATTCGTCTCAATCTGGGCGCCTTCTTCAAGTGGACCAGCCTGTTTATTCTGCTGGTGGCGGCAGGGCTGGCGGCAGGAGCGATACGCGCCTTCCACGAGGCGGGCCCCTGGAACCACTTCCAGGACGTGGCGTTCGATCTCAGCAACGTTCTCTCCACCCATTCACTGACCGGTACCCTGCTTGAAGGTATCTTCGGCTATCAGGAAACGCCGAGCGTCAGCGAAGTGGCGATGTACTTTATCTATCTGGTTCCGGCGCTGGTGCTGTTCGCTATGCCGCCGCGTACCGGCACCCAGACGTCGCGCGTTGCGCCGTAATGTGTAATTTAGTTACAACATACTTTTAAAGGGAAGAGTCATGGCAATTCAGTTCCGTCGTAGTGCGTTATGCGCAGGCATTGCCGCGCTGTTCGCTTCTTCATTCTCTGCCTGGGGCGCTGATGTTCCTCAGGTCAAAGTGACCGTCAATGATAAACAGTGCGAGCCGATGACCATCACGGTCAACAGCGGCAAAACCCAGTTTATCATCCAGAACCACAGCCAGAAGGCGCTGGAGTGGGAGATCCTCAAAGGTGTAATGGCGGTGGAAGAGCGTGAAAACATCGCCCCTGGCTTCAGCCAGAAGATGACCGCCAACCTGCAGCCGGGTGAATACGACATGACCTGCGGCCTGCTGACCAATCCGAAAGGTAAGCTGATCGTCAAGGGCAACGCCACGAAGGATGCCGCGAAAGGCGAAGCGCTGCTGAGCCTGGGCGAGGCCATCACCGCCTATAAAGCCTACGTTACCAAAGAGACGGCGGACCTGGTTGCGGGCACCAAAGCCTTTACCGATGCGGTGAAAGCCGGGGATATCGAAAAAGCGAAATCCCTGTACGCGCCAACCCGTCAGCACTACGAGCGCATCGAGCCGATTGCCGAGCTGTTCTCTGACCTCGATGGTAGCATCGATGCCCGTGAGGACGATTACGAGCAGAAGGCCGCCGATCCGAAATTTACCGGCTTCCACCGACTGGAAAAAGCCCTGTTTGGCGACAACTCCACCAAAGGGATGGAGAAATACGCCGGGCAGTTGAACGGCGACGTGCTGGAGCTGCAAAAGCGCATCAGCGAGCTGGCCTTCCCGCCGTCGAAAGTGGTTGGCGGCGCGGCCGGTCTGATTGAAGAAGTGGCTGCAAGCAAAATCAGCGGTGAAGAAGATCGATACAGCCACACCGACCTGTGGGACTTCCAGGCCAATGTCGACGGCGCGCAGAAAATTGTCGATCTGCTGCGTCCTCAACTGCAAAAAGAGAACAGCGCACTGCTGGCCAAAGTGGATGCCAACTTCAAAAAAGTCGACACCATCCTGGCGAAGTACCGCACCAAAGACGGGTTCGAAACCTATGACAAACTGACCGACGCTGACCGTAACGCGCTGAAAGGCCCGATTACCACCCTGGCGGAAGATCTCTCCCTGCTGCGCGGCGTTCTGGGTCTGGACTAAGCACGATGAACAAGCATGACGAGCACGACGTGGCGGAACCTTCCCGACGTCGTTTGTTAAAAGGGGTAGGGGCGCTGGGCGGCGCGCTTGCCCTGGCAGGCGGCTGTCCGGTGGCGCATGCGGCTAAACCGCAGAGTGCTCCCGGCACGCTGTCGCCGGATGCGCGCATGGAGACGCAGCCGTTTTATGGCGAGCATCAGGCGGGCATTCTGACGCCGCAGCAGGCCTCCATGATGCTGGTGGCGTTTGATTCGCTGGCCAGCGATAAAGCCGATCTGGTGCGTCTGTTCCGCCTGCTGACGACGCGTATTGCGTTTCTCACCGCGGGCGGTCCGGCACCGGAAACGCCAAATCCGCGTTTGCCGCCGATGGACTCCGGTATTCTCGGGGCGTTTATCGCCCCGGATAACCTGACCATTACCGTTTCGGTGGGCGAGTCGTTGTTTGATGACCGCTACGGCCTGGCAAAACAGAAGCCGAAAGCGCTGCAAAAAATGACGCGCTTTCCAAATGACTCCCTCGACGCGGCGCTGTGCCACGGCGATCTGCTCCTGCAGATTTGCGCCAATACCCAGGACACGGTGATCCACGCCCTGCGCGATATCATCAAGCACACGCCGGATCTGCTGAGCGTGCGCTGGAAGCGGGAAGGGTTTATCTCTGACCACGCTGCCCGCAGCAAAGGCAAAGAGACGCCGGTGAACTTGCTGGGCTTTAAGGACGGCACGGCCAACCCGAACAGCAGCGATGCGGCACTGATGAAAGACGTGGTGTGGGTGACGGCGGATCAGGGCGAACCGGCATGGGCGGTGGGCGGCAGCTACCAGGCAGTACGCATTATTCAGTTCCACGTGGAGTTCTGGGACCGCACGCCGCTGAAAGAGCAGCAGACCATATTTGGCCGCGACAAGCAGAGCGGGGCACCGCTGGGCATGAAGCACGAGCACGATGTGCCGGACTACGCGAGCGATCCTGACGGGAATACCATCGCGCTCGACAGCCACATTCGCCTTGCGAACCCGCGCACCAAAGAGACGCAGTCGAGCCTGATGATGCGTCGTGGCTACAGCTATTCGTTAGGCGTCACCAACTCTGGTCAGCTTGATATGGGGCTGCTGTTTGTCTGCTATCAGCACGATCTGGAGAAAGGGTTCCTCACCGTACAGAAGCGGTTAAACGGCGAAGCGCTGGAAGAGTATATTAAGCCCATCGGCGGCGGTTATTTCTTTGCCCTGCCTGGCCCGCGCGACCAGAACGCGTACCTCGCTCAAGGGCTGATCGAAGCCTGATAATCGTCCCTGCGATAGTTCGCGGGGACATTATTTTTTCATATGACTATCTTGTTGTTATATTTCTGTAATATTTCTATATAAGACTGAATCCACTGCAGGTGCAGTCTTAAAAGTTGCATTCAGGTAAAATAAATGTTGCATTTATGATAACTCCTGATGTACTTAAGATAAGACAGCGGTAGTTCCCGGCAGTGATGCTGAATCACTATGGAGATCGCGAATGGTTGGGTCCTGTACTGGACAAGGTAAACATAACAACCGCAGCACCCGGCGCGGAGGCTCAGACTCCGGCAGCGATTTCCTCACCACTAAATTCTCCCCTTCACCTCAAGAATCTGATTCCACCGACGTGCAGACTGGTGCGCGTAGCTATTCTGTATCGTCATCCGGTAAAGCAAGCAATGGCTTACAAGGAAGCCAACCCTCTGATGTTCGTGCGCATAATCGTGCCGAAGCTGGCGCGTGTGATGAATACCAACAACTCAAGGTGCTATCCATGGGAAGACAAAAAGCAGTGATCAAAGCTCGTCGCGAAGCAAAACGTGTGCTGAGACGGGATTCACGTAGCCATAAACAGCGTGAAGAAGAATCGGTCACCTCGCTTGTGCAGATGAGTGGCGTAGAAGCAATTGGCATGGCCCGAGACAGCCGTGATAATTCTCCAATTGTTGCGCGCAATGAGGCTCAGGCGCACTACCTGAATGCTATCGAGAGTAAACAGCTCATCTTTGCAACCGGTGAAGCCGGATGCGGGAAAACCTGGATTAGTGCAGCCAAAGCGGCGGAAGCGCTGATCCATACGGACGTGGAACGCATTATTGTTACCCGTCCGGTACTGCAAGCTGATGAAGATCTCGGCTTCTTGCCCGGAGATATTTCGGAGAAGTTTGCCCCGTACTTCAGGCCCGTTTATGACGTGCTGGTGAAGCGACTGGGTGCATCCTTTATGCAGTACTGCCTGCGACCAGAGATTGGCAAGGTGGAAATCGCGCCGTTCGCCTATATGCGCGGACGTACATTTGAAAATGCGGTCGTCATTCTTGACGAGGCTCAGAACGTGACCGCAGCGCAAATGAAAATGTTCTTAACGCGCCTCGGGGAGAACGTGACGGTTATCGTTAACGGCGATATTACCCAGTGTGACCTGCCGTCCGGCGTTAAATCCGGATTAAGCGACGCCATGTCACGTTTTGAGGAAGATGAGATGATTGGGGTGGTACGTTTCACCAAAGATGACTGCGTGCGCTCGGCGCTCTGTCAGCGCACGCTGCAAGCGTATTATTGAGTTTGCTGTTGTGTTCAAGGCCCGGGAAACCGGGCTTTGTTTTTTGTGCATTTTATACCCTCTCCCTTGGGGAGAGGGTTAGGGTGAGGGGCTCAGGCCGCATCGAGCTGCATATAGCACCGGGGGGGATTGACTCACTTCGCTCGCCCTGTGGGCAGCCTGTTCGCTACGCTCTCAGTCTGTCCAACTGGCTGTCGCCAGTTGTCGAACCCCGGTCGGGGATTCTCATCCCCCCGCAGGCATGCAATATGCGAAAAAAAAGCCCGCATTTTCATGCGAGCTCTTCTTTAAATATGGCGGTGAGGGGGGGATTGACTCGCTTAGCTCGCCCTGCGGGCAGCCTGTTCGCTGCGCTCTCAGTCTGTCCAACTGGCTGTCGCCAGTTGTCGAACCCCGGTCGGGGATTCTCATCCCCCCTTTCGGAGAATATAAAAGAAAAAAGCCCGTACTTTCGTACGAGCTCTCATCTTAAATATGGCGGTGAGGGGGGGATTCGAACCCCCGATACGTTGCCGTATACACACTTTCCAGGCGTGCTCCTTCAGCCACTCGGACACCTCACCATATTGTCATCCCGTTGTTGCCGGGACGGGCGCTAATGTAAGGAAAAGCCGAACTGGCGTCAACTCACTTTTTCAGTAATTTAGCGTATTTAGACAAACTTCAAGCAACCTGATTCCTAAATGTGCACAAAGCGCCTCTTTTATCAGCAACGCGGTTTCCTGATAAATTTGTTATGCTGGCAATCCACTTGAAAATGAAAACAAAACAGCGCACTAAAAGGCAGGAATGACCATGGATATTCTCTTCTATCACCCTACATTTGATACCGCTTACTGGATTAACGCACTTTCGGCGGCGCTGCCCGGCGCACGCGTACGCGAGTGGAAACGTGGCGATAATGAACATGCCGACTATGCGCTGGTCTGGCACCCGCCGGTTGAGATGCTGCAGGGCCGCAAGCTGAAGGCGGTTTTCGCGCTGGGTGCGGGGGTTGATTCGATCCTCAGTAAACTGAAAGCGCATCCAGAAATGCTGCCTGACAATATTCCGCTGTTCCGTCTTGAAGATACGGGAATGGGCCAGCAGATGCAGGAGTATGCCGTGAGCCAGGTGCTGCACTGGTTCCGCCGCTTTGACGATTATCAGGCCTTTAAACAGCATTCCCACTGGGAGCCGCTGCCGGATTATCGACATGAAGATTTTACCGTTGGGATCCTCGGCGCGGGTGTGCTCGGCTCAAAAGTGGCAGAAGTACTCGCTCCGTGGGGCTTCCCGCTACGTTGCTGGAGCCGCAGCCGTAAGGATTATCCGGGCGTCGAGAGTTTTGCCGGAACGGATGAGCTTCCTGCGTTCCTGAAAGGGACTCGCGTGCTTATCAACCTGCTGCCGAATACCGCCGAAACGGTGGGCATTATCAATAGCACTCTCCTGAACCAGTTAGCCGAGCAGAGCTATTTGATGAACCTCGCGCGCGGGGTCCATGTCGTGGAGGGCGATCTGCTGAACGCCCTGGACAGCGGAAAGCTCAAAGGTGCCATGCTGGACGTTTACAGCCGTGAGCCACTGCCAGCGGAAAGCCCGCTGTGGGCGCACCCGCGCGTCGCGATGACGCCACACGTGGCTGCCGTGACGCGTCCGGCTGAAGCGGTGGCGTATATATCCCATACCATCAGCGAAATGGAAAAGGGTAACCCGGTGACCGGACAGGTCGACAGAGAGCGCGGCTACTAATGGAAACCCGGCGTTCGCCGGGTTTTTGCTAATATTCGCCGCTGATAACTGCTATCCTTTGGAAAAACCGCAGAGGAGAGAAAGATGTATCCCGTAGACCTGCATATGCACACCGTCGCCAGCACCCACGCGTATAGTAACCTCCATGATTATATCGCCCAGGCAAAGCTCAAGGGCATCAAGCTTTTTGCGATTACCGATCATGGCCCGGATATGGCGGATGCGCCGCACTACTGGCATTTTGTGAATATGCGGATTTGGCCACGTTTGGTGGACGGTATCGGGATACTGCGCGGCATTGAGGCGAACATCAAAAATACCGACGGTGAGATCGACTGCACCGGCCCGATGCTGACCTCTCTTGACCTTATCCTTGCCGGTTTCCATGAGCCGGTCTTTGCGCCTCAGGATAAGGACACCAACACCGCGGCGATGATTGCCACCATTGCCAGCGGCAATGTGCACATTATCAGCCATCCCGGTAACCCGAAGTATCCGATTGATATTCAGGCTGTCGCGCAGGCGGCAGCGAAACACCGCGTGGCACTGGAGATTAATAACTCCTCCTTTGTTCACTCGCGTAAGGGCAGTGAAGCCAACTGTCGCGAAGTGGCTGCCGCCGTGCGTGCTGCGGGGGGGCTGGTGGCGCTGGGGTCCGATTCTCATACCGCGTTTACGCTGGGTGATTTCAGTGAGTGTATGAAAGTATTAAATGACGTTGGTTTCCCGGAAGCGCAAATCCTGAACGTGACGCCACGCCGCATGCTCGATTTCCTCGAGTCGCGCGGAATGGAGCCGATTGCCGAATTTGCCGATCTTTAATTGTGTAATGGAATAAAAAATGAACGAGTTCTCCATCCTTTGCCGCGTGCTGGGTACGCTCTATTATCGCCAGCCGCAAGACCCGCTGTTGGTTCCGCTTTTCACGCTGATCCGTGAAGGCAAGCTGGCGCAGAACTGGCCGCTGGAACAGGATGATTTGCTGGAACGTCTGCAAAAAAGCTGCGACATGCAGCAGATTTCAACGGATTACAATGCGCTGTTCGTCGGTGACGAGTGCCGTGTTTCGCCGTACCGTTCTGCCTGGCAGGAAGGGGCGACGGAAGTAGAAGTGCGTGCGTTTCTCTCCGAGCGCGGAATGCCGCTGAGCGATACGCCAGCCGATCACATCGGTACGCTGCTGCTTGCGGCCTCCTGGCTCGAAGACAATGCCGGTGATGACGAGAACGAAGCCATCGAAACCCTGTTTGAAACCTATCTGTTGCCGTGGGTTGGGACGTTCCTGGGTAAAGTTGAAGCCCACGCCACCTCGCCATTCTGGAGAACCCTGGCACCGCTGACGCGTGATGCGATTGCTGCGATGCGGGATGAGCTTGAAGAAGAGAATGAAGAGTGATTTAGATCACAAAAATTCTGCAACGATACATTTCAACTTGCACATAGTGTGCTTCTGATCGCATTTCTATGGCGCGCTTCTGCTAAGATGCGCGCCATGAACATATTACTTTGTATTGCACTGACAACAGGCATTCTCTCCGGTATCTGGGGATGGGTGGCCGTGTCTCTCGGATTGCTCAGCTGGGCCGGGTTCCTCGGCTGCACCGCCTATTTCGCCTGCCCGCAGGGCGGCGTCAAAGGGCTATTCATCTCCGGATGTACCCTGATGAGCGGTGTGATTTGGGCGCTGGTGATCATGAAGGGCAGCGCGCTGGCGCCTCACCTGGAGATCCTGGGCTATGTCATGACGGGCGTGGTCGCATTTTTAATGTGCGTTCAGGCAAAGCATTTGCTGTTGTCGTTCGTACCGGGCACGTTCATGGGGGCCTGCGCGACCTTTGCAGGGCAGGGGGACTGGAAGCTGGTCGTTCCCTCGCTGGCGCTGGGACTTCTCTTCGGCTATGCCATGAAAAACAGCGGCCTGTGGCTGGCAGCGCGGCGAGAAAAAGCGCAAAACATCACTGCGGTGAGTGAATAAAAAAAGGCGAGACAGGGATCTCGCCTTTTTTATGCGCTTTCGATCAGGATTCCGGCGGCACCGACATATCGCGGTATTTTACCAGTACCGGGTTTTGCGCTTCTGATTTGTTCTGCAGATCCCACAGCCCGCGATCAATACCATCGTTGATCAGGAAGATAACCCCGGTTTCGATAGCCGACATCAGACACAGCATCACCGGTTCATTAGAGGTATACCCAATTTCACCCTCCAGCAAACGCTGGTAGTCGATAAAGCGGAATACCCCGGCCTGAACTTCATACGAGAGAATGGTTTTGCTGGTGTTCACGGAGGATAAGATCTCACCCGTGCTCACGTTAACCACGCGCAGGTTGACGGCAATCTGGTCGAGTTGATACTGGGTGTCAGCACCGATACCGAAGTAACGCGCACCTGCTCCCCCCGATTTCACGTTACTTTCGTAACCGATAATCGAGCCTTCCACCATGATATTGGCCGCGGTAAGCGACTGAAGTGGCATTCGATTATTCACGCCAACGGTTCCGTTTTCCTGTGCGGCGCGGATGATTTTTCGTTCATTCAGCAGGTTTTGCAATCCCTGGCGTTCCAGAGGAATAAACCAGCGTGAATCCTTCAGGGCAGTGACCAGCATGGCGGTTGCACTCTGCGGCACGGCCGTAGAGAAGTTACTTGCCGGATACGGTTTAAACTGTCCTGTTTCATCCTGAATGTTATATACCGAGACAAATATCTTACCGGTTGGTGTCGGCAGATGGGTTAAATCGCGGTAGCTTTGTGCCCGAGGCATTAATGTTGGCTTAGCGGCTTCTTTGGGTGGAGCAGTTAAACAACCGCTCAATAAGCACACTGCAACAATGATCAAAAAGCGCTGCATGATAATTGTCCTTATTTTGGGGTTGTTTAAAAATCAGTCGAACTGGTTTGCAAACCCGACACCTGGATTGTCGATGTTTTTCCGGTTTTGCGATCCGTTACGTTCAACTGAAGCTGCCCATCTTTGTTGGCGATATCGACGATAAAGTCGTTAGTCACCATGCGGCCGGGTTTACCGGTATTAATATTGGTTAATAAGCCACCTAATATTTGCGACTGGATGGCCTGGGTGAAGTTATCCAGCGCTGACGGGGTTTCGATACCGAAATCGTCGTCAAAGCTTGGGTCTTTGTAAGAGTTTTGAGCCTGGGCTTCGTTAAGCATGAATGCCCCGTTGTTCGGGTTGCCGCCAAAATTAGGGTTGCGGAACTGGAAGGTCATATTCCCGGCCCAGCTTAGCGGTGCAATGAGCATTAACGAAATCACTGTGTGTGCGAGACGCATTACAGCCTCCGAAATAAGTATCGTTGCTAGAACTCATCTTTTGCTAAATCGCCTGTACTCAGCAGGGCTTTATCTAACTGCAGACGATTAATAGCTTCTTCTGTTTGTGCCAGGGCAAAAGCGACGTTCTGATCGAAGTCTCTTTTGGTGGGGAACAGGAAGGTTTGGTAAATAACATCCTGATTGGCTGTTATTGTGATCCAACTTCCCCACCGTGCACTGGGCCGTTCGTTGATTGTTAAGTTACCGGGGTAGTCACTTTCCCATTTATCGCTGAAGGCGCGGTAGAAATCGTGCCCTATAGATGTGACGGTGTGGTCGGTTAACAATCCGGGAACCTCAACTTCCACTGCCTGGAGATTCCCGGCCGCAAGCAGGAAACCTGCTGCAGCAATCCAACTCAACGTGCGTTTCATGCTATTAACGCCTGAGGTTATCGTTTGCCCATGAAACTGCCTGAGTCCGGTTTTTAACAGCTATCTTCTTGAAAAGATTATAAAGGTGCGTCTTGACCGTATTTTCGCTGATAAATAACGAACGGGCGATTTCAATGTTTGAAGCACCAATGCGCAACTTGTTCAGGATCTCTTTCTCACGATGCGTCAGCAGTGCAGACTCTGTACTGTTGTAGCGATAATTTCCGGAGTGTGTAATGAGGTAGCTGGCAAGCTTTTGCGAGAAATAGCATTCGCCTCGCAAGATGCCCTGCAAGCCTTCCACAACACGATTCTCTTCTTCAGTGACGTAGAACACGCCATTGATATGCGGCCAGCTTTCTATGTCTCTAAAAGGATACTCATCAGGGGTATTCAATAATAACACGCGGATATTATTGTTTTTCCTGCTTAAGTTATCTTGCCAGTAATGGATCAGCTTTTTATCCGCTTCCATCATATCGAGAAGAATGATACTACCAGGTGCAATGTCATCAAAAGAACGTTGAATGTTATGCAATTTCCCGTTCAATGAAAGAGATTGCTTTAAATGCTGCAATAATGCTGTCGCTTGTAAAGAAGGTTTGGTGATCAACAATAATGTATGACCATGTAAACTATGGACTTCATTAAACATGATGAAACCCCACTTTATTTATGACACCTGGCAGCTATCCCTTATTAATAGATAAGGAATACCAGAAGCACTGACAGATGTGGCACTGCTGTGTGTAGAATCAAACCATTCCTCCAGAGGAGAACGGAAATAAAAATAAAATGACTTACTACTGTTTTCAATCTAGCTATTACAAACGTTAAAGCAAGTGTTAATCATGTAACTAAATGTAAAATTCAATATTAAATTGTGTATTTGGGGTAATAAATTAGTTTTTGTTTAAGAGAAAAGTTGTACATGAGAATAACACTGCACACATTTTAAAAATCATACAAATAATTATAACCGCCTGAAAAAATAGTGGATTTATAATTCTTACCCCGCCGGTAAAAGGTATGAGATACATAAGAAAACTAAGCCTTCCCTCATCAGGCTATTCCTTCTTAAGAAAACTCACTCTGTGTGACAAGGTCTTCAAATTGTCTCGCGTGGGTGTGGTGAAGCCAGGCTACGTAAGGCTGGACAAGAAACCTGCCATTGTACAGGATCTGAGAGAGACGATTTTTTTCTCGCGCTAAACCTAACGTCTGTCAGCGTATTTTTACCGGAATTAATACTTTGAGGTGAAGTCATTAATTAAAATAAGCCGCGCGGGTGAGATATTTAAATTGTTTCGGCAGACATACTCTTTTTCGTAACGCGACGTTAACAAAAAAACGATTCGCGTTTATGCATGAAGAAACGTTATTTTGTGTATAGCCAGGTCCAGGGTGACAACATGAAAAACAGAACGTTATTTATGATGTTTACATTGCTGGGTGCGCCTGGATTTGTAACCGCAGGCAGTTCGGACTTAGCCGGTTCTGAATATAACTTTGCGGTTAATGAATTAAGTAAGTCCTCCTATAATCAGGCAGCCATTATTGGTCAACAAGGTTCAGGTAATTCTACTGATATTCGTCAGGACGGTTCCAAATTAATGTCCGTTGTCTCTCAGGAGGGTGGAGGCAACCGAGCGAAGGTTGATCAATCAGGAACTTATAACCTTGCTTATATCGATCAAGATGGAAATGGTAATGACGCGAGTATTAAGCAGGACGCTTTTGGTAATACCGCAATGATTATCCAAAAAGGGTCGGCTAACAGAGCGAGTATTACGCAGTATGGTACGCAGAAAACAGCAGTTGTAGTGCAGAGACAGTCACAAATGGCCATCCGCGTTATTCAACGTTAGGGCGTTGTGGCGACTTAATCAATCCGATGGGGGTTTACCATGAAACTTTTTAAAGTGGCAGCAATTGCAGCAATCATCGTTTCTGGCAGTGCTTTCGCAGGTGCGGTACCTCAATTTGGCGGCCACGGTCATGGCCACGGCGGTGGTGGTAATAGCGGTCCTGACTCAACCCTGAGCATTTACCAGTTTGGTGGCGGCAACTCTGCTCTTGCCTTGCAAACGGATGCAAGAGATTCAGAACTGACAATTACCCAGCATGGCGGCGGTAACGGTGCTGATGTTGGACAAGGATCTGATGACAGCACCATCGATCTGCTGCAGAAAGGCTTTGGTAACAGCGCAACCATTGACCAGTGGAACAGCAAAAACTCCGTCATCGATGTTAAACAGTATGGTGGCGGCAACGGTGCGGCAGTGGACCAGACAGCATCTGGATCAACTGTTACCGTGCATCAGGTCGGCTTTGGCAACAATGCGACCGCACATCAATACTGATTTCAAATCTGTGCTACAAAAAAACAGGGCATTTGCCCTGTTTTTTTTCGGGAGTTCATCATGAATACGTTAATTCTCCTTGCCGCGCTTTCCAGCCAAATAACCTTTAAAACATCTCAGCAGGGAAATATGACCACCATTATTCCGCAGGTCACCCTGACACACGCGTGCGATTGTCAGGTTCAAATTTTGTCCGTTCGCCAGGGGGAGGGAGGACAAAGTACCTCACGTCAGCAAAATACCTTTTCTATACCCGCTAATCAGACGATTGATTTGATGAGACTGAGTTTAAATATTGGCACAGGGGATACGGTGAACATTACGGTCACCGTCTCTGACGGAAAATCGCTGCATTTATCACAACAATGGTCGCCTGCAGAACGCTCGCTTTAATCATTCACAAAATCAATGATTTGGGAATGTGGCGGGAGTTGAAAGGTGTAACTATGATGTTATCAGGAGCTGAACACGTTTCGCTGTTCAATTACCGGCTACCGCGTTGTCATACTGGAGCGCTTTTACCCCTCAAGGATGATTTATTTTGAGGAGTACAACTTGTGACCAAATCTACCGCTCTGCTCATCTCAGGTTTTAGCCTGATCGTCTCGGCTTATATGACACCCGCATTTTCAGCAACGATTGTTGAAGGCGGTGTTATCCATTTCCGTGGTGCCATTGTTGCCGATCCCTGTGAGATTACCCCTCAGCATCGTCAGTTTGCGATGTCCTGCCCGGAAAATAACCGTATCCAGACCCGAATGGTCAGCTATGAGGATGCACTGAATGGGCGCTCAGCCTATCCAGGACTGGCATCCGTGAGTATGCAGTATCTCAATCCTGAAAAAACGCTGGCCGTTGTTAAGGTGGAATATCGCTAGCCGTTTTAAACGATAGTTTTTTCTGACCCTCCCCTCTGCGATACACTTAAGAAAAAGGCGGGTAGCAGGGGGAATGTATGAGACCGCAAATCGAGATTATTCACGGCGATATCACAACGTTACATGTTGATGTGATCGTCAATGCAGCGAATTCCTCGTTGCTGGGGGGAGGCGGCGTGGATGGCGCTATTCATCGCGCTGCCGGGCCGCAATTGCTCGAAGCTTGCAAGGCCGTGCGTCAACAACAGGGGGAATGTCCGCCGGGGCATGCCGTGATTACGCTGGCAGGGGATCTGCCCGCCAAAGCCGTTATTCACGCTGTGGGACCGGTGTGGCAGGGGGGCGAGCACCACGAGGCACGGATCCTTGAGGATGCTTACCGTAACTGCCTGCGCCTCGCTGCGGACAATGGCTATAAAACCCTGGCGTTTCCTGCCATCAGCACCGGTGTTTATGGCTATCCCAAAGCGGCTGCCGCGACCATTGCGGTGAATACCGTGTACCACTACCTTTCCCTGAAGCCCATGCCGGAAAAGGTCATCTTTGTCTGTTTCGACGAAGAAACGACGCATCTCTACCAGAGGCTTTTGACCCAGCGTGGAGAAGAACTGGACGGCTGATATAAAAGCGGCGCCGCTTTTTCGATCAGGCTTTAACCTGCGGTTTCCCGGAGAAGAGGAACCGCAGGAGCGGGATACGCAGGTGGATCTCGTACAGCACGATGGCAATCCCAATCACGAAGACCAGCCCGGTGAAGAAGCCCAGCGTGTTGGAAGCAATATGCGGAGTGATGTAAGCACCGAAGAACAGTGTCAACGGGTGATGCACCAGATAAATGAACAGTGATGCATTAACGAAATAGGTAACGCGGCTGGATTTAAAGTTCAGCAGGCGATGACCGAGGGCAAACACCACGTTCACCATCCACAAGCCCAGCAGCATGGTAATGACACTCTCCGTTTCGTACATCCACGCGTCACCGCTGCCGTAGCGCTGATTGAGAAGATATGCCGCGAAGGCAAGGGCTGCGCCGACGGCACACCAGGGCGACGGTTGGGTAAACAACGCTTTTAACTGCGGATAGACAAACGCCAGCGCTCCCACCAGGAAGAAAGGAATGTAGAACAGCGACTGCATCACCACGAAATTAAACAGCCCATCGCTCAGGATAGGTGGATAAACAATGAACAGCGTGCGTCTGATGGCCGCGTAGACAATCCCCAGTACCAAAAAGAGCAGGGACAGTTTACCGAGCGTTATGTTGGCAAAGAAAGTGTCTGACGTAGCGCTTAAATGACGGCGCAGACGGCTGAAGATGACAAGACTGACAGTGGTAAGAACCACCAGAACCAGCAGGAACCAAAGGTGTGAAATCAGCTCCCAGACCAGCGTATTGTACTTTTCATACAGCGACAGGTTAGGCCAGTTTTCCGCTTTGCCTTTCACATACTGCAGCATAATGAATTGCGGCAGCGTCAACAGCGGGATGGCGGTGAGCATCGGTATGCCGACGCGCTCTACGCGCACCTTCCACCATCGCTTAAGCGGGTAGCGCAAAAACAGCATATAAGAGAAGTAGCCGGATATGACAAAAAACACCTGCATACGGAAGGCGTGAATGAAGTCATTAAACAGCGTCAGCCACCAGGAGGGCATTTGGCTGTTCACGTGCCAGGTGTGGCTGGAATAAATCAATGAAATGTGAAACGGGATCCCCAATAGCATCAGCCATGCCCGGATCGAGTCGAGGAAATATTCACGTTGTACGGGTGTTGTGCTCATATAACTCAGTACATTCTCAGACTAATCGTCTTATCCCTAAGACGCATAATGGTTACATTCGAAGCCAACCCTACACCAAGACCGACACCCTGTCTCCAGGATAAGCACGCAAAGTGAAAAGCGGGTTCTTTCATTTGCTTAATCCCTGAGCCAGCGAGCTGAACAAAGCAGTGATAATGTTGTCGGATTGCCTGAGTTTCCATTAAAATGGATCGGATCGAATTAAGCACACAAAGGGGGAAGTGCTTACTTATTATGAAACATAAATCACAAATGATGAAAATGCGTTGGTTGGGTGCGGCAGTGTTGTTGTCCCTGTATACCTCATCGGCCTGGTCCTTTACCATCGATGACGTTGCTAAACAGGCCAAGTCTATGGCTGGCAAGAGCTACGAAGCGCCAAAAAGTAACCTGCCCTCCGTTTTCCGTGACATGAAATACGCGGACTATCAGCAGATCCAGTTCAATCACGACAAAGCATACTGGAACAACGTTAAAACCCCGTTCAAGCTTGAATTTTATCATCAGGGTATGTATTTCGACACGCCTGTTGCTATCAATGAAGTGACGGCAACCGCGGTACGTAAAATCAAGTACAGCCCGGATTATTTCAATTTCGGCGATGTGCAGCACGACAAAGACACGGTTAAGGACCTGGGCTTCGCCGGCTTCAAAGTGCTTTACCCAATTAACAGCAAAGATAAAAACGACGAAATCGTCAGCATGCTCGGTGCCAGCTACTTCCGCGTGATTGGCGCAGGGCAGGTGTACGGGCTTTCCGCACGTGGTCTGGCTATTGATACCGCGCTGCCATCAGGTGAAGAATTCCCACGTTTCCGCGAGTTCTGGATCGAGCGTCCTAAACCAACGGATAAACGTCTGACAATCTATGCGCTGCTGGACTCCCCTCGTGCAACAGGCGCATATCGCTTCGTGATCATGCCGGGACGCGACACTGTCGTTGACGTGCAGTCCAAAGTTTACCTGCGCGATAAAGTGGGCAAGCTGGGCGTTGCACCGCTGACCAGTATGTTCCTGTTCGGGCCGAACCAGCCGTCTCCGGCGACCAACTTCCGCCCGGAGCTGCATGACTCTAACGGTCTCTCTATCCATGCCGGTAACGGCGAGTGGATCTGGCGTCCGCTGAATAACCCGAAACACCTCGCGGTGAGCAGCTTCGCGATGGAAAATCCGCAGGGCTTTGGTCTGCTGCAGCGTGGCCGTCAGTTCTCTCGCTTTGAAGACCTGGATGACCGTTACGATCAGCGTCCAAGTGCCTGGGTAACCCCGAAAGGTGACTGGGGTAAAGGGAAAGTCGAGCTGGTTGAAATTCCAACTAACGATGAAACCAACGATAACATCGTCGCTTACTGGACCCCGGACCAGCTTCCGGAAGCCGGTAAAGAGATGAACTTCAAATACGCCATCACCTTTAGCCGTGACGAAGACAAACTGCATGCGCCGGATAACGCGTATGTGATGCAGACTCGCCGTTCAACGGGTGATGTGAAGCAGTCAAACCTGATCCGTCAGCCTGACGGTACCGTAGCTTTCATCGTGGACTTCGCGGGCCAGGACATGAAAAAACTGTCCCCGGATACCGCCGTGACTGCGCAGGCGAGCATCGGTGATAACGGTGAGATCGTTGAAAATGCCGTACGTTACAACCCGGTAACGAAAGGGTGGCGTTTGACCCTGCGCGTGAAAGTGAAAGATCCGAAACAGACCACTGAAATGCGCGCCGCGCTGGTCAGCAACGATCAGCCGCTGAGTGAAACCTGGAGCTATCAGCTACCTGCCAATGAATAATACATCTGAATATATTGATGCCATGCCGCTGACGGACATTGAAAAAGCGGCACTGCCTAAAAGCGACATCCGTGCGGTACACACCGCGCTGGATGGCGATCATCGTCAGTTTACACGTGATGATGATACGCCGCTGGGGTCAGTAAAGGCGCGTCTGGAGCAGGCCTGGCCAGACTCGCTGGCAGAAGGACAGCTGATTAAAGACGACGAAGGGCGCGACCAGCTTCAGGCGATGCCGAAAGCCACGCGTTCTTCTATGTTCCCCGATCCATGGCGCACCAACCCGGTGGGTCGCTTCTGGGATCGCCTGCGCGGACGTGACGTCACGCCGCGCTATCTGTCGCGTCTGACCAAAGAAGAGCAGGCCTCAGAGCAGAAGTGGCGTACCGTCGGAACGATCCGTCGCTACACGCTGTTACTGCTGACGCTGGCGCAGACGGTGGTGGCAACCTGGTACATGAAGACCATTCTGCCGTATCAGGGTTGGGCGCTGATCAACCCAGCTGACATGGTAGGCCAGGATATCTGGGTCTCCTTCATGCAGCTGCTGCCGTACATTCTGCAAAGCGGCATTCTGCTGTTGTTTGCCGTTCTCTTCTGCTGGGTCTCGGCGGGGTTCTGGACCGCGCTGATGGGCTTCCTGCAACTGCTGATGGGGCGTGATAAATACAGTATTTCAGCGTCAACGGTCGGGGATGAGCCCCTCAATCCTGAGCACCGTACTGCGCTGATTATGCCTATCTGTAACGAAGACGTTGACCGCGTGTTTGCGGGGCTGCGCGCAACCTGGGAGTCTGTTAAGGCGACCGGTAACGCCGAGCATTTTGACGTTTACATCCTGAGCGACAGCTATAACCCGGATATCTGCGTTGCAGAACAAAAAGCCTGGATGGAGCTGATTGCGGAAGTGCAGGGCGAAGGCCAGATCTTCTACCGTCGCCGCCGCCGTCGTGTGAAGCGTAAAAGCGGTAACATCGATGACTTCTGCCGTCGCTGGGGTAATCAGTACAGCTACATGGTGGTCCTGGATGCCGACTCCGTGATGAGCGGTGACTGTCTGAGCGGTCTGGTCCGCCTGATGGAAGCCAACCCGAACGCCGGTATCATTCAGTCCTCGCCGAAAGCGTCCGGAATGGACACGCTTTACGCACGTTGCCAGCAGTTCGCGACCCGTGTGTATGGCCCGCTGTTTACGGCTGGTCTGCACTTCTGGCAGTTGGGTGAATCCCACTACTGGGGCCACAATGCGATTATCCGCGTGAAGCCGTTCATTGAGCACTGTGCGCTTGCGCCGCTGCCGGGTGAAGGGTCTTTTGCCGGGTCGATTCTGTCGCATGACTTCGTGGAAGCAGCGCTGATGCGCCGCGCAGGGTGGGGCGTCTGGATTGCTTACGACCTGCCAGGCTCATACGAAGAACTGCCGCCGAACCTGCTGGATGAGCTCAAGCGTGACCGTCGATGGTGCCACGGTAACCTGATGAACTTCCGCCTGTTCCTGGTGAAAGGGATGCACCCGGTTCACCGTGCGGTATTCCTGACCGGCGTGATGTCCTATCTCTCTGCTCCGCTGTGGTTTATGTTCCTGGCGCTGTCGACTGCCTTACAGGTGGTTCATGCCCTGACGGAGCCGCAATACTTCCTGCAACCGCGCCAGCTGTTCCCGGTGTGGCCGCAGTGGCGTCCGGAGCTGGCGATAGCGCTGTTTGCGTCGACAATGGTGCTGCTGTTCCTGCCTAAGCTGCTCAGTATCATCCTGATCTGGTGCAAAGGCTCGAAAGAGTATGGCGGTTTCTGCCGCGTGACGCTCTCGCTGCTGCTGGAAGTGCTGTTCTCCGTGCTGCTGGCGCCGGTGCGCATGCTGTTCCATACCGTGTTTGTGGTCAGCGCGTTCCTGGGCTGGGAAGTGGTCTGGAATTCACCGCAGCGTGATGACGACTCCACCCCGTGGAGCGAAGCCTTCATGCGTCACGGTTCGCAGCTGCTGCTCGGTCTGGTGTGGGCTGCGGGGATGGCGTGGCTGGATCTGCGCTTCCTGTTCTGGCTGGCACCGATTGTCTTCTCGCTGATCCTGTCGCCGTTTGTGTCCGTGATCTCCAGCCGTTCAACGGTAGGGCTGCGTACCAAACGCTGGAAGCTGTTCCTGATCCCGGAAGAGTATTCCCCGCCGCAGGTGCTGGTGGATACCGCCAAGTACCTGGAGCAGAACCGCAGCCGTTCGCTGGATGATGGCTTTATGCACGCGGTGTTTAACCCGTCATTCAACGCCCTGGCGATGGCAATGGCGACCGCGCGTCACCGCGCCAGCCAGGTGCTGGAGATCGCCCGCGATCGCCACGTTGAGCAGGCGCTGAACGAGACGCCGGAAAAACTCAATCGCGACCGCCGTTTGGTGCTGCTGAGCGACCCGGTCACCATGGCGAGGCTTCACTATCGCGTGTGGTCTGCTCCAGAGAAATACTCTTCGTGGGTGGGCTACTACAAAGAGCTGAAGCTGAATCCGCTGGCGCTGAAGGCGAAGTAAGCTGCTAAGTAGGGCGGGTAAGCGAAGTGCACCCGCCAGATAAAATACCGGCTGCGAGGCCGGTATTTTTTTAGAGGTAATGAATGAAAATAATTGTCGTGGTGTTGATGACATGTCTGCTCAGCGGCTGCGGCAGCATTATCAGCCGCACTATTCCGGGACAAGGTCACGGGAATCAGTATTACCCCGGCGTCAAATGGGACGTACGAGATTCCGCCTGGCGCTACCTGACCGTGCTCGATCTGCCGTTTTCGCTGATCTTCGACACGCTATTGCTGCCCATCGACGCCAGCCACGGGCCTTACGAGTAATGAGCGCTTAACGTTCGTCCCACTCATCGGCTGCGGTCTGGCCCTCTTCGGTATCCAGCGGCGGTTCGAGTTGAAATTCGCCCCCCTCCCCTTCATGCCGGGTATTTTCTTCAAGCCATTCCTGGCGTAATTCAATTTCGTCGTAATCGCCGTCAAAGACGGCCTGAGCACCTTCACCGCTCAATATCGGCAAACATTCTCCCTCTTCACCGTCATCGGCAAAAAATTCGGCCTGCCACATAATATCGCCGTCCTGCAGGACATACTTTTGGATATTGAGTTGTTGCACGTCAGCATCTTCTTCCTCAATGCCGGGGTTATCGGCGAGGAATTCTTCACGAGCGGCATCAATAGCTTCTTCCAGCGTGGCGTACATGGTCATCGGTGTCTCCCTGTTTTTCATGAAGGTATTCAGGGAAAGAATAGCTGATTCTCTGATTTTGCAAGTATGAATGCGAAAATAAGCCGTCAGGCATTTGTCTTATTCAGTTCAGAACGCATCGTCCGGGATAAACTGAACCAGGAGTAAATGGCGTTAAACAGCACGACACCGGCCGTGACGATAAAAACGGCGCGAAAGCCAAAGCTGGCAGAAATTCCCGCCCCGACAAGCGGTCCGGTGACGTTGCCGATATCACGAAACGACTGGTTATAGCTAAAAATACGTCCGGCGATTTGGTTCGTTGAGTTGTAGACCAGCAGGGTCTGTACGGCAGGTAATAGCGCGCCGTCTGCCGCGCCGAGCAAAAAGCGCAGCAGGCCGAGTTGCCAGGGAGACTGCACCATCGCCATCGGGATGAGTAACAGAACGGAAATCACCAGGGCACAAATCAGGATCTTTTCGGGCCCAACACGGTCGCCGAGTTTTCCCAGCCTTGGCGCGCTGAGCAGTGCCGCCACGCCAGGTACTGATGCGATCAGCCCGCTGATAAAGGCAATGTTGCTGACGTTGCCCGCCAGATCGCGCACGTACAGCGTTAAAATCGGGGCGATCGACCCGGTCGCCACCTGAATAATCATGGTCGTCACGAACAGGCTCAACACCAGTTTGGGATTTTTCAGCGAGGTAAGAACATCCCGGGCATGAAGCATCTCTTTTTTGGTGACCGGCGTGAATTTTTCACGGATACAGAGCAAGGTGACGACAAAGCAGAGGAACAGCACGCTGGCGGCGATGAAAAAGACGGGCCGCAGGCCGTAGCTATCCGCCAGTAAGCCGCCCGCCAGAGGTCCAAGCAGCGCACCGCTGACGCCACCCGTTGAGAGCGTACCGAGAGCCCAGCCGCTTTTATGGCGTGGAATTTGTGTGGCAATCAGGGCGTTGGCATTGGGGATGAATCCACCCAGCAGGCCAAGCAGTGCGCGCAGCACCAGGAACTGCCAGACGTTTTGCGCCACGCCCATCAGCGCCATAATAATAGCCATCCCCAGCGCTGAACGTAGCAGCATAATTTTTCGCCCCTTGCGGCCGGCGAGGCCGCCCCAGAATGGCGAAGCGATAGCGGAAAACAGAAAGGTGATGCTAAACACCAGACCTGACCACATATTGAGCGCGCTATGGCCCGTAACGCCAAGCTGTTCAACGTAGAGAGGCAGGAAAGGCATGACCAGGCTGAACGCCGCGCCCGTCAGAAAGCAGCCGAGCCAGGCAACCGCGAGGTTACGTTTCCAGTTTATGGGAGCATCTGAGGGTGACATAACTCTCCGCAAATTAAGATACAGTGCGCCGGGAAGGGGAAGTAATAAGCGTGCTAATTATGCGCCTGGGTCAGGATTGCCGCAATGTGGGGGAGCTTTTAAAGCTAAAACAGCATGCGGCCCGGAGGCCGCATGACAATCAGTATCGGGAGGGAACGCCTTGCGGGCGCGTTTTAAAGCGGCGATGGAGCCACATGTACTGCTCTGGTGCCATCATGATGCATTTCTCCACAATATCGTTCATCCAGCGCGCGGTGGTTTCTGCGTCGTCCAGAGGCGGCGTGAGTTCTGGCTCAAGCATGATGAGCTGATAGCCTGAACCATCCGGCTTGCGGCGTGGAACAAAGGGAACAATGGCCGCTTTAGACATTCGGGCGAGCATCCAGGTCCCTGTGGTGGTCGCTGCTTCTTCGACGGCAAAAAACGGCACAAACACGCTGGATTGCGGGCCGTAATCGTGATCGGGGGCGTACCAGACCACCTCACCGGATTTGAGGGCGCGGATCATGCCCTTCAGATCCTTACGGTCAATCATGCTTTTGTTAGAGCGCATGCGGCCATTAGTCTGGATGAGATCGATGACCGGATTGTCATTCGGCCGATATACGCCAATACCAGGCGCCTGCATGCCAAACATACGCGCGCCGATTTCAAGCGTCAGGAAATGGACGCCAATCAACAGTACGCCGGTCTGATTAGCCTGCAATGTGTGCACGGGCTCCATACCTGTTCCGGCAACCTCCGTCCAGCGGGCCATTCTTTTGTCCGACCAGAACCATGCAATGCCTGTTTCCATCAGACCCATGCCAACGGATTCGAAATTTTTAACCACCATATCGTGACGCTCTGTCTCACTCATCTGCGGAAAACAGAGTTCGAGGTTGCGGTGAGCAATCCTGACGCGGCGTTTCATGAATTTCCGGGCAACGTGGCCGATCCCTTTACCGAGGCGGAAAATAACCGGGTAAGGAAGTTGTACGATAAGCCACAACAAGCCAATGCCAATCCAGGTCAACCAATAGCGGGGATGCAAAAGGGCGGTAGTAAATTTCGGTAACTGGGTCATGTCTGTCCTGTGTTCTTACGTCCTGAATGGCTATTCTCGCATTTTTTAGTACGTAGCCAAAATGTCTGTCATCGAAACGTGCACGAATCCAGCAATTGTTAATCCTGGTAAATCAGGTAGGCTGAAATGTAGCGTAAATTGTGTGGATGTAAATTAGCTTTGTTTGCTATATGATGCCGACCGATTTTAATTCTCTAACGAATGCAGGACTTGTACACCATGCCAGTGTTACACAACCGCGTATCGAATGAGATGTTGAAGGCGCGTATGTTGGCTGAAACCGAACCGCGCACGACCATCTCATTTTACAAATACTTCACTATCAACGATCCACAAGCGACCCGCGATGAACTCTATCAGGCATTGACTGCGCTCAATGTCTTCGGGCGCGTCTATCTGGCGCGTGAGGGCATCAATGCGCAGATCAGCGTGCCGGAAAGTCAGGTGAACGCCTTCCGTGATTTTCTTTACGGCTTCGATCCGGCGCTTAATGGCTTACCCCTGAACATTGCGCTGGATGATGACGGGAAATCGTTCTGGGTTCTGCGCATGAAAGTGCGTGAGCGCATCGTGGCTGACGGTATTGACGATCCCAGCTTTAATGCGGGTGACGTCGGGGAATACCTGAAGGCCGCTGAAGTGAACGCCATGCTTGACGATCCTGATGCGGTCTTTATCGATATGCGCAACCACTATGAGTATGAAGTGGGCCATTTCGAGAACGCGATGGAAATTCCGGCTGATACCTTCCGCGAGCAACTGCCAAAAGCGGTTGAGATGATGCAGGAACATAAAGACAAAAAGATCGTGATGTACTGCACCGGCGGGATCCGCTGTGAGAAAGCCAGTGCGTGGATGAAGCACAACGGTTTCAACAAGGTCTGGCACATCGAAGGTGGCATCATTGAGTATGCTCGCCGCGCGCGTGAGCAGGGCCTGCCGGTGCGCTTTATCGGCAAAAACTTTGTCTTTGACGAGCGCATGGGGGAGCGTATTTCCGACGACGTGATCGCCCACTGCCACCAGTGCGGAACGCCTTGCGATACGCATACCAACTGCAAAAACGACGGTTGCCACCTGCTGTTTATTCAGTGTCCAACCTGCGCTGAGAAATTTAACGGCTGCTGTAGTGAGCTGTGCAGCGAAGAAAGCGTGCTGCCGGAAGAAGAGCAGCGTCGCCGTCGCGCAGGTCGCGAAAACGGGAACAAGATTTTTAATAAATCCCGCGGACGTCTGAATACCAAACTGGGTATTCCCGACCCTGAGTAATGTTTATGCCCGACGGAAAATACCGCCGGGCATATTTTTATCCCTTCTGCTGAACGCCTTCCACGGAAATAATCAGTTCAACATCCTGAGATGCCGGGCCTAAATCCGTGGTGATGTTAAAGTCTTTCAGGTGAATTTTACCTGCAGCTTCAAAGCCTGCACGTTTCCCGCCCCACGGATCATCACCCTGACCAAGCAATTTCGCATTAAGAGTGACGGGTTTCGTTACGCCATTAAGCGTCAGGTTGCCGGTAATATCCAGCTTGTCACCGTCCTTTTTCACGCCGGTAGAGGCGAATGTTGCCTGCGGGAATTTCGATACGTTCAGAAATTCTGCACTGCGTAAATGTTTATCACGCTCGGCGTGGTTAGTATCCACGCTGTTGGTATTAATGGTGACATTGACTTTATCCGCTGCCGGATTTTTCTCGTCAAAAGTAAAGGTGCCATCAAAATCGTTAAAGGTGCCATATAGCCAGCTATAGCCAAGATGCTGAATACGGAAATTGACGAAGGCATGTTGGCCCTCTTTATCAATTTTATAATCAGCCGCAACAGCAGAACCGGTGGTGAATAACAGTGAACCTAAGGCGATGCCCAGCAGGTGTTTTTTCATTTTATGCTCCAGAGTCAGAAGACGAACGGCCAAGCATGCGCTTCAGCGTGTCGTCTTTATCGATAACGTGATGTTTGAGGGCCGCAAGCCCGTGAAGGACAGAAAGAATAACCACGCTCCAAGCCAGCCACAGATGGACAACGCCAGCGGTATCCGCCTGGACGCCAGCATCGCTGAGCGTGGCGGGAACGTCAAAAAGACCAAAGACGCTGATCGGCTTGCCATCCGCTGTTGAAATAAGGTATCCGCTAATCAGAATGGCAAAAAGCAGGGCGTAGAGAGCAATATGGGCCGCGACAGCGCTCACGCGCGTGAATTTACCGTGGGTTTTCGGCGCGGGTGGCGGCGGGGAAATATGTCGCCAGACTACGCGAACAACCAGACCCATCATCAACAGGACACCTATGCTTTTATGCAGTTCCGGTGCCTGGTGATACCAGCCGTCATAATAGCTTAACGTGACCATCCAGAGTCCAAGCCCGAACATAGCATACACCGCAAGCGCGAATATCCAGTGCAAACTTATGGATATTATTCCGTAGCGATGGGGGGTATTACGCAATTGCATAGGAGATACCACTCAAAATCATTCGAGCAATAAAAATGAACGGGAAGAGAGGATATTGCAACTGAAATAAGTAGATAACGTTTTTAATTTAATTTATTTCAGCGTATTTGAAGGTGTTGCGTGGATGTATTTCAAAAGCTTCGAGCAATATAACTCAGGCGGAATCAGTGGATGCGTTAAAAAATAATTAACCTCAAGAAATGTCAATAAACGTAAGCGTTTCTTTTCAATAAAATACAATGTAAATAACATCAATGATTGCCAGCAGCGCCCACAACAACAGATAGAGCATAAAATGCTCGCGAATATTATTGACGAGTAAATCGACGATCCTGCGCATCATTTTTCCTCAGATAAAAGAGGCTCCGGGGACCGGAGCCTGGCGGGTATTATCCATTAAAACGTGAGAGCGAGAAGGGCTGCAGATCAAATGGCGGCGTAATACCCTGCGCAAACTGCGCGGCAATTTCGCCAAGCACGGAGGCGAACTTGAAACCGTGGCCGCTGAGCCCGGTAATGAGCAGCGTGTTGTCATGCTCCGGCAGGGTATCAATGATGAAATCTTCATCAGGCGTATTGTCATAGGTGCAGGCCGCGCCGTAGAGCAAGCCGCCAACGCCCGGCAGGATAGTGCGCAGGAACATGAACGCTTCTGAACCATCCTGAGGGTATGCGCCATAGGGTTTGCGCTCCTCAGGCGTGGAGATAATTTGTCCGCCGTTGTGTTTGCCAATCTTAAGCGCGTCTTTCTCTGACGGGAAGCCGTAGAACTGATCGCCGTTCGGTAACTCGCCGGTGAATGCCGGGAATTTATTCTGCGTGCTGTAACGCCCGTCTGACTGGAACCAGGAGAAGACTTTGCGCACGGGCTGAATGGGCAGATCCGGGAGCAGTTTTGTTACCCAGGTTCCGGCGCTAATTAGCAGCCGAGACGCAGAATAGTTTCCGTCAGCGGTGGTGACGGTGACACCGTCAGCATGATGGGTAATGCCGCTTACGGGACAGTTGAACAACTGGGCACAGCCGGCTTTTGCCGCCAAATCAATCCAGGTCTTAATGGCCGCTTCACAATGCAGTACGCCCGAGTTGGCTTCAAACAGCCCGATGTAATCATCCGGAACGGCGATCTCCGGCCAGCGTTGCATAATGCCGCTCGCATCCAGACGTTCAACATCAAGATTAAATTCCTTCGCGCTCTGTTCCACGTTCGCAAGAAATGCAGAACTGGCCGGGCCAAGGTTGATAATCCCCGTGCGGTCAAAAATGCGTTCTTCGGTCAGCGTTGCCAGTTCATCCCACAGCGTCTGGGCACGTAAGACCAGCGGGACATAACGCTCTCCTTCACCATAGGCGTGGCGAATAAGACGGGTATCACCGTGATGGCTACCTTCCGCGTGCGGAGGAAGATGGGCATCAATCATCAGAACCTTCAGACCGGCCTGCGTTGCGTAATAACCGGCAGCAGAACCTACGGAACCGCTGCCAATAATGATTAAGTCGTATCTCATATGCATCTCGTTAACTCACGCTTTGTTAGCAGAGTAATTAACTATGCGGGCTGACACAAGGGAGAAATAAATAAGGCACCACGTGGGTGCCTGTTGAGTGAAAAATGGGCATTGTACTAATGCCGTTTATACTCATTTTCCTGATAGTCGCCAGACTCTATTTTTGCGATACCTGCTTCTAAAATAGAAATAAACTGACGGGCGACGTCTGTTGTAAGCCACAGCGTCTGTCCAACTTCCGCTTCGTCACGGTTGAGTTGATTTGGGGTCTGGTAGTGCAAACGCAGCATCAGCGCATCGTAGCTATCTACGGTACTGATATCCCAGCCGACAAGCGGGTGGGTCTGGATGACTTCACTATTCTTTTCCATTATAACCCCCTAAATGCGTGTTAGAAGACAACGGCTTTGAGGTTCAATGCATGTTTTTCTGAAAGCATCTTCAGTATACAAGTAATAAGGGTTCCGAAGAGAAAAATAAACAGCTGGCAACACATTTTTCTGCGTTTTAGGATTCTTCGAACAATAAAACACCGTCTTGTTCACGATTTTCTAAGAAGATGCTGAAATAATTTGAACTTATCCAGGATAAAAAACAAAAAAAAGCCGGGGCGACCCGGCAAAACAAAACAATGAGGGAGCAAGGTTAATCCGTTATGAACCAGTCGTCGGCGCTTTCCCACGTTTCCTGCAGGATTTCGCGGATACGATCTTTGTCTTCTTTTGCACCGCCGATGACGGAGAGGTTGTTTGCGGCCGCGTAACGTACCGTTACGGCGCCATCATTTTCAGGAAAGGTGCTGTGAATACGACGGGATAACTCGCCCGCCAGCGCATCAAGTGCGCCAGCAGGCAGAACGGTTGTTTTGGCAATGGTGACTTCAATACGCATAAATGCCCCCTGTGTAATATACTGTTTATATATACAGGTATATTATGAATTTGACAACAGGAGGCGTTGATTTTTTAACGTTTTACCGTCCAGTGTACAGTTTCACCGGCCAGGAACGGGATCAGCGTGTCATCCGTCAACGGAATCGCGTCGTCCACCTGGCTGGCTTTGCGCTCCAGCTCGATGAAGCTCTCATTGACCGGCAGACCATAGAAGCGTGGGCCGTTGAGGGAGCAGAACGCTTCAAAATGTTCCAGCGCATTCATCTCTTCAAACACGGTGGCATAGCTCGCCAGCGCAGTAGGCGCGTTGAAGCAACCAGCGCAGCCGCAGCTGGCCTCTTTACGATGACGCGCGTGCGGGGCGGAGTCGGTACCCAGGAACGCGCGGGAGAAACCGCTCGCAACCAGCTCGCGCAGGGCTTGCTGGTGGATATTGCGTTTGAGGATCGGCAGGCAATAGAGGTGAGGGCGCACGCCGCCAACCAGCATGTGGTTACGGTTAAACATCAGGTGCTGAGGCGTGATGGTGGCGGCGATAAGATCGTTGCCATCGCGAACATATTCCGCGGCGTCTTTGGTGGTGATATGTTCAAACACCACCTTAAGGGCAGGCAGATGCTGGCGCAGCGGTTCCATTACCGTTTCGATAAACCGGGCTTCACGGTCGAAGATATCAATCTCGGCGTGCGTCACTTCCCCGTGTACCAGCAGCGGCATGCCCAGTTTTTGCATCCGTTCCAGAACGGGCATGATGGCATCAATGCTGGTCACACCGTGGCTGGAGTTGGTGGTGGCATTGGCCGGGTAGAGTTTTGCCGCGGTGAAGACACCTTCGTTAAACCCACGTTCTACTTCGTTCGGGTCGAGTGAATCGGTCAGGTAGCAGGTCATCAGCGGGGTGAAATCATGCCCCGCCGGAACGGCGTCAAGTATACGCTGGCGGTAAGCTATTGCGGCATCGACGGTCGTGACTGGCGGAACCAGGTTAGGCATAACAATCGCGCGGCCATAAATTTCGCTGGTATAGGGCACGACGGTTTTCAGCATATCGCCATCGCGCAGATGGATATGCCAGTCGTCAGGGCGGCGGATTTTAAGAACCTGGGGTTGTGCAGTCATGGAAGCTCCGGCTTGTCAGGAATCAGTCATAAGGATGGCTGTTTTTGCCGGACACAAATCATAAGCGGAAACGTTTTCGTTTGCACACTTTTCTGCGAAAAAAAAGGGCGCTTCCGCGCCCTTCAGGTTAATCGGTGAAAGGAATAATGATTTCTCCCGGTTTCACCTCTATCCCTTTTGCATATTTTTTCGCGAGCGCTTCACCCTTGCTCTTGTCTTCGCTCAAGACATAGGCGGGTTGCTGGTTGAAGTAATTACGCAGCGACTGATTCAGATAAGGCATCAGAGTTTGCAGTACCGGCTTCATTTTGTCCGGCGTGACGACCGCATCGACGATCTCCATTTCCTGCAGGAAAATGGCCCCTTTCTCTTTGTTGAAGACCGGCAGCGCCTTGAGCTTCAGCTTAATATCGGCTTTCTGGTTGCCGAATAATGAGGTCATATCCAGCGTGGCGTCACCGGAAAGGGTGACTTTGTTCGGTTCTTCACGTCCAATCTGGCTGGCGAGATTGCTGAGGACGATATGGGCATCGGCAAGGCCCGGAACGCCGATGTCTTTGGCAAAGTTATTATGTTTTTCCAGCGCCTGATTAATTTCCTGCTCACTGACGGTGTACTGCGTAAGCTGGTTACAGCCTACCAGCAGGCCACTCACAATTAACGCAGCGGCAATGACAATCTTCTTCATAGTGTTCCTCAACGAAAAATCGGCGCATCTGTCCTGATACGCCAGTATGTCAGTGTGAATAGTGAGAAACCAGCAGAAAAAACTGAGAATTGAGGCGGGAAAGGATACCCGCCAGAAAGAAGAACTAGGCGCCGGGTTCGAGCATGCCGCTCGCGCTGCGCTTCTGGCTGAATTGCCACCACAGGGCCAGCAGGGTCATAAAGCCTACCACGCCGAGCATCATCCACGGCAGTTCCGGCTGGTTCAGCGCTTTACCAGCGTCGAACAGCCAGCCGCCTCCGGCATAGCCCAGCGCGCCGCCAAGGGCGAGCCCAAGTCGACTGAACCCCATATAGCTGCCACGCGCGCGTGCATCGGCCAGTGAGGCACTCAGCGTCTCACGCGCGGGTTCGGCAATGATCGAGCCGATGTAGACGGTGCAAATCAGCATGAACAGCTGCTGCAGTGAATTCACGAGCCCGATGGGCATCATGCTCAGCGTCATCAGCAGAAGCCCTGCCATCAGGCGATGCTCCAGACGAAAGCGGCGCTCGCTCCAGCGGGCTATCGGGTAGAGGAGCGTCAGTGACAGGCAGGCCTCAATGGCATACATCCACTTCACGGCGGCAGGGGTTCCTGCAATGTCGTTAACCATGATCGGCAGCATCAGCATGCCCTGCACCGCCAGCATGTAGTACCCCGTCAGGGTGAGCACATAGGTGACAAAGCGTTTGTCGCGCAAAACGCGGCCCAGACCTTCTCTCACCGGTGCTTTCACCGTCGACAATTTCCACGCGGGCAGGAACAGGCCATTGAACAAGGCGCAGAGAATAAACAGCACCGCACCAGTCGCACAGACCAGACGGAAATCATACTGCAGGAGCCAACTGCCCAGCAGTGCGCCAATCACCGCGCCAGCGCTATCCTGCATCATCAGAATCGAGAAGAAGCGTCCACGGTGCTGCGGGCGGATCAGCTTCACCACCAGCGCGGTACGCGGCGGATCGAACAGGGTGCCGCCAATCCCGGAGAGGAAGCAGGAGAACCACAGCAGCCAGGGCTCGTGGGCGATTGCCATCGTGGCAAAGCCTGCCGCGCGTAACAGCATGCCGGTAACGATCATCGGTTTAGCGCCGAAGCGGTCAGCAATGGCCCCACCAAAGACGCCCAGACCCTGCTGGACAAACTGGCGCAACCCCAGTGCAATGCCAACCATTAATGCCGCCCAGCCCATCTGATCGACAAAGCGGATCGAAATAAGCGGAAAAACGACAAAAAAGCCGAGCACGACCAGCATGTTATCGACGAGCAGGAAATATTTACCCAGGCTCCTGGCCTGTGATACGCGGGACATTGTTCCCTCCAGGGAAAATAAGAAGGTGAGCACGCTAACATTCTGCGGTGTCGCCGCGTTTTTTCCCACCCCCGGGCGTGACAATATTTTTTTATCAAAAGGGTGCTTTGATAGAGAGTTCTCATCGAAAAATGTGAAAAGAGGTCAAAATGGTATGTCACTGTTTTCACAGACGGCGCAGGCGCAGGTATAGTAAAGCTAATCGGTAGAACAGAAGTGACGGGAAGGAGTGGTATCGATGTTTGGCTATCGCAGCAATGTGCCAAAAGTGCGTCTGACAACGGACAGGCTCGTCGTTCGTCTAGTGCATGAGCGTGATGCCTGGCGTCTGGCGGATTATTACGCCGAGAATCGCCAGTTTTTAAAGCCCTGGGAACCCGTTCGGGATGAGAGCCATTGTTACCCCTCCGGCTGGCAGGCGCGTCTCAGTATGATCGCGGAATTTCACAAACAGGGCAGCGCATTTTATTTCGCGCTGCTGGATCCGGAAGAAAAAGAGATTATCGGCATCGCCAATTTTTCTAACGTGGTGCGCGGATCGTTCCATGCCTGTTATCTCGGCTACTCCATCGGTCAGAAATGGCAGGGGCAGGGGCTGATGTTTGAGGCGTTAACGGCGGCGATCCGCTACATGCAACGCACGCAACATATCCACCGTATTATGGCGAACTACATGCCGCATAATCAGCGCAGCGGGGATTTGCTGGCGCGCTTAGGCTTTGAGAAAGAGGGCTACGCCAAAGACTATCTGCTTATCGATGGCGAATGGCGCGATCATGTCCTCACCGCATTAACCACCCCGGACTGGACTGCAGGTCGTTAAGGAGAAAAGATGAAATATCAGTTAAGCGGTGCAGAAGCGCGCGTTGTCGGCAGCCTGCTGGAAAAACAGGTCACCACGCCGGAACAGTATCCGCTTTCGGTCAACGCCGTGACGATGGCCTGCAACCAAAAAACCAACCGTGAGCCGGTCATGAACCTCAGCGAGCATGATGTTCAGGACGTGCTGGATGCGCTGGTCAAACGCCACTACCTGCGCACCGTCAGCGGCTTCGGTAACCGCGTCACGAAGTATGAACAGCGCTTTTGTAACTCCGAATTTGGCGACCTGAAGCTGAGCAGCGCGGAAGTGGCGGTCATCACCACGCTGTTGCTGCGGGGGGCACAGACGCCAGGGGAACTGCGGACGCGCGCTTCCCGTATGCATGAGTTCAGCGATATGCAGGAGGTCGAACAGACGCTTGAAGGGCTGGCGGCTCGTGAGGACGGCCCTTACGTGGTGCGTCTGGCGCGCGAGCCGGGAAAACGCGAAAGCCGATATATGCATCTGTTTAGCGGTGATGTTGACGCCGCAAGCGCAGCGGCTGAATCGGATCGCCCTGAAAACAATGACAGCCTTGCCGCGCGCGTAGAGGCCCTGGAAGAAGAGGTCGCCGGGCTAAAACAGCGTCTGGATGCGTTGCTGGCACATCTGGGAGACTAACAGTGAAAAAATTACGCATTGGCGTGGTCGGTCTGGGCGGTATCGCGCAGAAAGCCTGGCTACCGGTTTTGGGCGCAGCATCTGACTGGACGCTGCAGGGGGCCTGGTCGCCCACGCGCGAGAAGGCCGAACGCATCTGTGAAACCTGGCGCATTCCGTATGCCAGCTCGCTTCAGGCGTTAGCCCACGAGTGCGATGCGGTATTTGTGCATACCTCAACGGCAACGCACTATCAGGTGGTGAGCGAGCTGCTCAACGCGGGTGTCCACGTCTGCGTGGATAAGCCGCTGGCAGAAAATGTTCAGGATGCCGAACGGCTGATTGAGCTTGCCGCGCGCAAAAAGCTGACGCTGATGGTGGGCTTCAACCGCCGCTTCGCACCGCTTTACCAGCAGCTTAAGGCGCAGTCGGGCACGTTTGCCTCGCTGCGGATGGATAAGCACCGCACCGACAGCGTCGGGCCGAACGATCTGCGCTTCACCCTGCTGGATGATTATCTTCACGTTGTGGATACGGCGTTATGGCTGACGGACGGCAATGCACAGCTGAAAAGCGGCACTCTGCTGACAAACGATCAGGGGCAGATGGTCTATGCGGAACACCACTTTGCCGTTGAGCATCTTCAAGTGACCACCAGCATGCATCGTCGGGCCGGTAGCCAGCGTGAATCCGTGCAGGCGGTGACCGACGGCGCGCTGGTCGACATTACGGACATGCGTGAGTGGCGGGAAGAGAAGGGCAACGGCGTGGTGACACTGCCCGTTCCCGGCTGGCAGAGCACGCTGGAGCAGCGCGGTTTTGTCGGGTGTGCTCGTCACTTTATCACCTGCGTACAAAATCAGACGGTTCCTGAAACCTCCGGCGAGCAGGCGATTCTGGCGCAGCGCATTGTAGAAAGGCTCTGGCGCGACGCCATGAGTGAATAACTCGCTGTAACATCTGCGGATAGTAATTCGTTGAAATCCGGTTAGACTAAGCGCCGCTTGTTGGCTTTGCCGGGTGGCGCTTACGCTTACCCGGTCTACAAATCCGTATGGTTCTGGAAATTCACGTTAATGAACTTATTAAAATCGCTGGCGGCCGTCAGCTCAATGACCATGTTTTCCCGCGTGCTCGGCTTTGCGCGCGACGCCATTGTGGCAAGGGTATTTGGTGCAGGGATGGCCACGGACGCCTTTTTCGTCGCGTTCAAATTGCCGAACTTATTACGCCGTATTTTTGCGGAAGGCGCATTTTCCCAGGCCTTCGTGCCGATTCTCGCAGAATATAAAAGCAAGCAGGGCGAGGACGCGACCCGCGTTTTTGTCTCTTACGTCTCGGGGCTACTGACCCTGGCGCTGGCGGTGGTGACCGTCATCGGGATGCTGGCCGCGCCCTGGGTGATTATGGTGACGGCACCGGGCTTTGCGGATACGGCGGATAAATTTGCCCTGACCTCGCAGCTTCTGCGCATTACCTTCCCCTATATTCTGCTGATCTCGCTGGCCTCGCTGGTGGGGGCGATACTCAATACCTGGAACCGCTTCTCCGTCCCGGCGTTTGCGCCGACGTTTCTTAACGTCAGCATGATCGGCTTTGCGCTGTTTGCCGCACCGCATTTCAATCCGCCGGTGCTGGCGCTGGCCTGGGCCGTGACCGTGGGCGGCGTGCTGCAGCTTGCTTACCAGCTGCCGCACCTGAAGAAAATCGGCATGCTGGTCCTGCCGCGTATCAACCTTAAAGATGCCGGTGCGATGCGGGTTATTAAGCAGATGGGGCCCGCGATCCTCGGGGTATCCGTCAGCCAGATCTCACTCATCATCAACACCATTTTTGCCTCTTTCCTGGTATCTGGTTCGGTCTCATGGATGTACTACGCTGACCGTCTGATGGAGTTTCCATCCGGCGTGCTGGGCGTGGCGCTGGGGACCATCCTGCTGCCGTCGCTCTCCAAAAGCTTTGCCAGCGGCAACCACGATGAGTATTGCCGCCTGATGGACTGGGGGCTGCGTCTCTGCTTTTTGCTGGCGCTGCCGAGCGCGGTGGCGCTGGGGATTCTGGCGAAACCGCTGACGGTGTCGCTGTTCCAGTACGGTAAATTTACCGCCCATGACGCCGCCATGACCCAGCAGGCGCTTATTGCCTATTCGGTAGGGTTGATGGGGCTGATTGTCGTGAAGGTGCTGGCACCGGGGTTCTATTCACGCCAGGACATCAAAACGCCGGTGAAAATCGCCATTGTGACGCTGATTATGACCCAGCTGATGAACCTGGCGTTTATCGGTCCGCTGAGACACGCCGGACTGGCGCTGTCGATTGGTCTGGCGGCCTGCCTGAATGCCGGGCTGCTGTACTGGCAGCTGCGTAAGCAGGATATTTTCACGCCGCAGCCGGGCTGGTCGCGTTTTCTTGCGCGTCTGGTGATCGCGGTGCTGGTGATGTCGGCGGCATTGCTGGGCATGCTGTATGTCATGCCGGACTGGTCAGCGGGCACCATGCCATACCGCCTGATGCGCCTGATGGCCGTTGTGGTGGTCGGCGTGGTGGCATACTTCGCCCCGCTCGCGGCGTTGGGATTCAAGGTGAAAGAGTTCACCCGCCGTACGGCATAAACGCCAAAAGGGGAGTTCACCTTATGGTGCTCCCCACAGCCTGATTTGCCGCTAAGGCGTCAAATCGAAATCTTTTTCCCGCCCGTAATGCGTGCCGTGGCCGTCTGACCATCCGCACCGTACAGCCCCGGCTCTTTATGGGGTTTTAATACTTCCAGAGCCTGCTGATTACGCACCATCTGTCCCTCAAGTAACCAACCGTTATGCTGGTTGAGATCGCGCAGATGCTGGGTTTTTTCCGTAATCGTTTGCCAACGTTCGACAATTTCATCGTTGGCGCTGCGCTTCTGATCCTGTTCAGCGCGTCGCTGCTGCTCAAGGTAATCCAGCGTCGCCAGAAGCGAACTTTTGTCTTCAGTAATGCGTTGCACCGCGCTGCCGTTGATTTGACCCGAAGACAGGTGTTGTTGTTCAGCATCCATTACCGTTTTCAGGTCGTTCAGGACAACCGTCATCTGATCCAGTATTTCTGACAGTCGACTCATACGGTTATTTACTCTGTAAGAAACTCTGCGCTTCCTCGATCAGCGCGTCAGCGATTTTGCTGGTATCCATTTTCAGCTCGCCGTTACGAATGGCCGTTTTCAGCGCTTCAACACGTTCCATGTTGATATCGCTGCTGCCCGGCTGCATCAGTTTGGACTGCGCGTCGCTCAGGGTCACGCTGGTGCTGTTAGCCGTAGACGGTTTTTCCAGACGCGTTTTCTGCGCGGGAGCGTCATTCGTTTCGCGAGGTTGTACAGTGCTAACCGGCTTCAGGGCTGATGTACGATCAATGCTCATAGTGTTGTCCTCATCGAGGGTTCGCGGCGTTTGCGCCTGACATCATCATTAGTTGAATATTTATCGGCAGGCACCGCGAAATCTTTAAAAAGATTATAGGTTAATCAGAATATTCCCATCAGAATCGACGGTTCCGCTAACCACCTGGCCTGAAGACATTCTGACCCGGGCATTTTGCGCCACGGCGGCATTGTTTAATGCCTTACCTTCACTGTTGATACTAAAGCCGTCTCCGTTGGCGACCCCCATCACCTGCTGACCCGCTTTCACCCGCCACGCTTTACGCAGCATAGAGAGCTGAATGGCCTGGCCTGGTGCCATATCGCGCAGGCTGACCGCGTCCTGTGCCTGGTTTATGTCCAGCATCGTTCGCGGCGGAAGCTGATCCAGTCGACCGCGTTTAAGCGTCACGCTGCTGGCCTGCAGTACCCTGCCGCGGGCAATGGGCGCGGCGGCAACAACATAATTGCCCGTCGCCTGAACCGCAACCTGTAAATAGCGTTTTTCGTTGGCGCAGCGCGCCAGCACGTTCACGTTACCCCACAGCTTTGTCGTGCCGGTCACGGTGAATGAGGGCTGTTCGCAGGAGGGATAGAGATTAGGCGGCGTGCGAACGGTGACGCTGACTTCATCACTAAAGCCCGCCAGCTGCTGTGCAAAAAAAGTCGTCAGCTGAGCCTGTAAGTTTTCAGCCTGCGCCAGAGGGCTTAAAAGCAATAAGGTTGCCGCCAGGCCTCGTTTTATCGTCCGCATTGCACATCCCACCGTTTCCAGAATTGAGAGGATTCTACCCGCAGTGGTTTTACATCAACGCAATAAATAGCGACGCATTTTGCGCTTATTCCGTCGATAGGGGAGACGGGGTGAGATTTAAGCTGTGAACTGAAATTTTGCCATCAGCGGAGGAGACATGCTCGATAAACTCGACGCCGCGTTACGTTTTCAGCAGGAAGCGCTCAATTTACGCGCCCAGCGGCAGGAGATTTTAGCCGCCAATATTGCCAACGCCGATACCCCGGGGTATCAGGCGCGCGATATTGATTTTTCCAGTGAACTTAAAAAAGTGATGGAGCGCGGACGTGCCGAAGGAACGGGTGTCGCACTTGCACTGACATCCTCACGCCATATTCCTGCTCAGGCGATGACCGCGCCCACGACCGATTTACTTTATCGCATTCCCGACCAGCCATCGCTTGACGGCAATACCGTCGACATGGACCGGGAGCGTACGCAGTTTGCCGATAACAGCCTGCAGTACCAGACGGGTCTGACCCTACTCGGCGGACAAATTAAAGGCATGATGACCGTCCTGCAAGGGGGCAACTAATCCATGGCTTTGCTGAATATTTTTGATATCGCCGGTTCGGCGTTAACGGCACAGTCCAAGCGTCTGAACGTTGCCGCCAGTAACCTCGCTAACGCCGACAGCGTAACCGGTCCTGACGGACAGCCCTATAAAGCAAAACAGGTGGTCTTTCAGGTCGATGCTGCACCGGGTGCGGCAACAGGCGGCGTGAAAGTCTCTGACGTGGTGGAGAGCCAGGCACCTGACAAGCTGGTGTATGAACCGGGCAACCCGCTCGCCGATGCCAGTGGTTACGTGAAGATGCCTAACGTGGATGTGGTCGGTGAGATGGTGAACTCGATGTCCGCCTCGCGCAGCTATCAGGCAAACGTCGAAGTGCTCAACACCGTGAAGAGCATGATGCTCAAAACACTCACGCTCGGCCAGTAAAGGAGACACGCATGTCCATTGCCGTCAGTATGAATGACCCAACGAATACGGGGGTCAGCAGTGCCAGCACGACCTCCGGTTCCAGCTCCCTGACCGGAAGCAGTGCTAACGATCTGCAAAGCAGCTTCTTAACGCTGCTGGTGGCGCAGCTGAAGAACCAGGATCCTACCAACCCGATGCAGAACAACGAACTGACCACGCAGCTTGCGCAGATCAGTACAGTGAGCGGCATTGAGAAACTGAATACCACGCTCGGCTCCGTCTCCGGTCAAATCGACAACAGCCAGTCTTTGCAGGCAGCCAACCTGATTGGTCATGGGGTGATGATCCCGGGGACCACCATTCTGGCGGGCACCAGCACCACCGATGGCACCTCAACCACCACCACCACGCCGTTTGGCGTTGAGCTGCAGCAGGCGGCTGACAAAGTGACCGCGACGATCACCGACTCGACCGGTGCCGTGGTACGCACCATCGACATCGGTGAGTTGAAAGCTGGTGTGCATACCTTCACCTGGGATGGCAGCCTCACCGACGGCACCAAAGCACCAAACGGTTCCTATAAGGTGGCGATCAGCGCCAGCACCGGGACCACCCAGCTGGTTGCGCAGCCGCTGCAGTTTGCACTGGTTCAGGGCGTCATCAAAAGTAGCGATGGCAACAAACTGGATTTGGGTACCTCTGGTACCACCACACTCGACGAAGTTCGGCAGATTATCTAAGCCTTTACACTTATCAGGAGTAAGTCATGGCCTTTTCTCAAGCGGTCAGCGGCCTGAATGCTGCGGCCACCAACCTGGACGTCATTGGCAACAACATCGCCAACTCCGCGACCTATGGTTTTAAATCCGGTTCGGCCTCGTTTGCCGATATGTTTGCAGGCTCTAAAGTCGGCCTGGGCGTTAAAGTCGCGGGTATCACTCAGGACTTTACCGACGGTACAACCACCAATACCGGTCGTGGTCTGGACGTTGCCATCAGCCAGAACGGTTTCTTCCGTATGGTGGATTCCAACGGCTCTGTGTTCTACAGCCGTAACGGCCAGTTTAAGCTCGACGAAAACCGTACTCTGGTGAACATGCAGGGGATGCAGTTGACCGGCTATCCGGTTGCAGGTACGCCACCAACGGTGCAGACCGGTGCGAACCCACAGGCGATTACTATCCCTAACACCCTGATGGCCGCGAAGGCGACCACAACGGCAACCCAGCAGATCAACCTGAACTCCACGGATGATGCGCAGACTGCCGCGTTCGATGCGACTAACCCGGATACCTACAACAAAAAAGGGACCGTGACCGTATTCGATACCCAGGGTAACGCCCACAACATGTATGTCTACTACGTCAAAACAGCAGACAACAAATGGGATCTGTACACCCAGGACGGTAGCGTTGCCGGTTCTCCAGCAACCAAAGCCGCTCAAATGAACCTTGACAGCAACGGTAACCTGGCGGGCGTGTACAACTACAACGCGGCTGGCGTACTGAGCGCGACGCCAAACGCCACCCCGGCCATCAACATCACCACCGGTTCAGTGAGCGGCGCGACGCCAGCGACGTTCTCCCTGAGCTTCCAGAACTCCATGCAGCAGAATACCGGTGCCAACAACGTTGTCGGGACCACCCAGAACGGTTACAAGCCGGGCGATCTGGTGAGCTATCAGATTAACGACGACGGTACCGTTGTGGGTAACTACTCCAACGAACAGACGCAGGTTCTGGGTCAGATCGTGCTGGCAAACTTCGCTAACAACGAAGGCCTGAAATCGGAAGGCGACAACGTCTGGTCTGCAACCCAGTCCTCCGGCGTTGCGCTGCTCGGCACGGCGGGCACCGGTAACTTTGGTACGCTGACCAACGGCGCGCTGGAAGCCTCTAACGTGGACCTGAGTAAAGAGCTGGTGAACATGATTGTCGCGCAACGTAACTACCAGTCGAATGCGCAGACCATCAAAACGCAGGATCAGATCCTCAACACGCTGGTTAACCTGCGTTAAGCGGCTAACAGGAACGCGCAATGGATCACGCAATATATACAGCGATGGGCGCGGCAAGCCAGACGCTCAATCAGCAGGCAGTTACCGCCAGCAACCTGGCGAACGCCTCCACGCCGGGCTTTCGCGCGCAGCTCAATGCGCTGCGTGCGGTCCCGGTCGAAGGGCTTTCATTGCCTACGCGTACGCTGGTGACGGCATCCACTCCCGGTGCCGATATGACGCCGGGCCAGATGGATTACACCTCGCGTCCGCTGGACGTTGCTCTTCAGCAGGACGGCTGGCTGGCGGTGCAAACGGCAGACGGCGGCGAAGGCTATACCCGTAACGGTAATATCCAGGTGAGCGCAACCGGGCAGTTGACCATTCAGGGTCATCCGGTGATGGGCGAAGCCGGTCCGCTCACGGTACCGGAAGGTTCGGAGCTGACCATCGCGGCAGACGGCACCATCTCGGCGCTGAATCCGGGCGACCCGGCTAATACCGTTGCGCCCGTCGGGCGACTGAAGCTGGTTAAAGCGGAAGGCAAAGAGGTGCAGCGCGGCGATGACGGCATGTTCCGTCTGACCCAGGCGGCACAGGCCACCCGTGGCGCTACCCTCCAGGCTGACCCGAGCATTCGCGTGATGTCCGGCGTGCTGGAAGGCAGTAACGTCAAGCCGGTTGAAGCCATGACCGACATGATCGCCAGCGCCCGCCGTTTTGAAATGCAGATGAAAATTATCAGCAGCGTGGATGAAAACGCGAGCAAGGCTAACCAACTTCTGGCTATGAGTTAACAGGACTCCTTATGATCAGTTCCTTATGGATCGCGAAAACAGGCCTGGACGCGCAGCAAACCAACATGGATGTGATTGCCAACAACCTGGCAAACGTCAGCACCAATGGTTTCAAGCGTCAGCGTGCGGTTTTCGAAGATTTGCTTTATCAAACCATTCGCCAGCCGGGTGCTCAGTCTTCTGAGCAAACGACGCTGCCGTCCGGTCTGCAGATTGGTACCGGCGTGCGTCCGGTAGCGACCGAGCGTCTGCACAGCCAGGGCAACCTGTCTCAGACCAACAACAGTAAAGATGTCGCCATCAAAGGGCAGGGTTTCTTCCAGGTGCAGCTGCCTGACGGTACCTCAGCCTACACCCGTGACGGCTCATTCCAGGTGGATCAAAACGGCCAACTGGTGACGGCGGGCGGCTTCCAGGTTCAGCCTGCAATCACCATTCCGGCGAATGCCCTGAGCATCACCATCGGGCGCGACGGTATCGTGAGCGTTACCCAGCAGGGTCAGGCCGCGCCCGTTCAGGTTGGACAGCTCAACCTGACCACCTTCATGAACGATACCGGTCTGGAAAGCATTGGTGAGAACCTCTACACCGAAACCCAGTCCTCCGGTACGCCAAATGAAAGCACGCCGGGACTGAACGGCGCGGGTCTGCTGTATCAGGGTTATGTTGAAACCTCGAACGTTAACGTGGCGGAAGAGCTGGTGAATATGATCCAGGTTCAGCGCGCGTATGAAATTAACAGTAAAGCAGTGTCGACGACCGACCAGATGCTGCAGAAACTGACGCAACTCTAAGGTGCAGCCCGGTGCGGTCAACGCCGCACCGGCTCCCTGTTTTCGAAGATGAAGGCAATGCAAAAAAACGCGGCGTTTCGTTATCCGATACTGACTGTTCTGGCCGTCACCCTCAGCGGGTGTGCCTGGATCCCGTCTAAACCATTGGTCGAGGGTGCGACTACCGCCCAGCCCGTTCCCGGCCCTGCGCCCGTGGTGAACGGCTCCATTTTCCAGACCGCACAGCCGATTAACTACGGCTATCAGCCGCTGTTTGAAGATCGTCGCCCGCGTAACATTGGCGATACGCTGACCATTGTGCTGCAGGAAAACGTCAGTGCGAGCAAGAGCTCGTCGGCGAACGCCAGCCGCGATGGCAAAACCAATTTTGGCTTCGACACCGTTCCACGCTATCTGCAGGGCCTGTTCGGCAATGCGCGTGCGGATGTTGAGGCCTCCCGCGGCAATACCTTTAACGGTAAAGGTGGTGCGAACGCCAGTAACACCTTCAGCGGTACGCTGACGGTGACGGTTGACCAGGTGCTGGTTAACGGCAATTTACACGTTGTGGGTGAAAAACAGATCGCCATTAACCAGGGCACTGAGTTCATTCGCTTCTCCGGTGTGGTTAACCCTCGCACCATCAGCGGCACCAACACCGTACCGTCCACCCAGGTGGCGGATGCGCGCATTGAATACGTCGGTAACGGCTATATCAATGAAGCGCAAAATATGGGCTGGCTGCAGCGTTTCTTCCTTAACTTATCGCCGATGTAAGCGAGGTGACCCATGTTTAAAACGATCTTCGCCGTGGCGCTGGCGCTGGTGGCAACCTTCGCTCAGGCTGACCGTATTCGCGACCTGACCAGCGTTCAGGGCGTGCGCGAGAACTCGCTGATTGGCTATGGCCTGGTGGTGGGGCTGGACGGTACGGGTGACCAGACCACCCAAACGCCATTCACCACCCAGACCCTGAATAACATGCTTTCGCAGCTTGGTATTACCGTCCCTGCGGGGACCAACATGCAGCTGAAAAACGTGGCGGCGGTGATGGTGACCGCGTCCTATCCGGCGTTTGCGCGTCAGGGGCAGACCATCGACGTAGTGGTCTCCTCCATGGGTAACGCCAAAAGCCTGCGCGGCGGCACGCTGTTGATGACGCCGCTTAAGGGCGTCGACAGCCAGGTCTATGCCCTGGCGCAGGGTAACATTCTGGTTGGCGGTGCGGGTGCCTCTGCGGGCGGGAGCAGCGTGCAGGTGAACCAGCTGAACGGTGGGCGTATCACTAACGGGGCCATCATCGAGCGCGAGCTGCCGACCCAGTTTGGCGCAGGAAATACCATCAACCTGCAGCTTAATAATGAAGACTTCACGATGGCGCAGCAAATTGCCGACACCATCAACCGCAGCCGCGGCTACGGGAGCGCCACGGCGCTGGACGCGCGTACCGTGCAGATCCGGACCTCTTCGGGTAACAGTAACCAGGTGCGTATGCTGGCGGATATCCAGAATATGGAAGTGAACGTGCCGGTGCAGGATGCCAAAGTTATCATCAACTCACGCACCGGGTCGGTGGTGATGAACCGCGAGGTGTCGCTGGACAGCTGTGCCGTGGCGCAGGGTAACCTCTCCGTGACGGTGAACCGCTCCGCCAACGTCAGCCAGCCGGACACGCCATTTGGTGGCGGTCAGACGGTGGTGACACCGCAAACGCAGATTGATTTGCGCCAGAGCGGCGGCTCGCTGCAAAGCGTGCGTTCCAGCGCGAACCTGAACAGCGTGGTGCGTGCCCTGAATGCGCTGGGCGCGACGCCGATGGATCTGATGTCGATTCTGCAATCGATGCAAAGTGCAGGCTGCCTGCGCGCCAAACTGGAAATCATCTAATGCTGACCGATAGCAAACTGCTGACCGGTGCCGCCTGGGATGCCCAGTCGCTGAACGAACTCAAAACCAAAGCAGGAAAAGACCCGGCGGCGAATATCCGCCCGGTCGCCCGCCAGGTGGAAGGGATGTTCGTGCAGATGATGTTGAAAAGCATGCGTGAGACCCTGCCGAAAGACGGGATGTTCAGCAGCGATTCCACGCGGCTTTACACCAGCATGTATGACCAGCAGATTGCACAGCAGATGACCGCCGGTAAAGGACTCGGACTGGCTGACATGATTGTCAAACAGACCGCTGCCGCACAGGGTATTCAGCCTGAGGATCAGCCGCAGCAGGTGCCGATGAAGTTCGACATCGAAACGGTGACCAGTTATCAGAACCAGGCGCTGACGCAGATGGTGCGTAAGGCCATGCCGAAGCCCGCAGAGACGCGCGACGAGCCGCTCTCCGGCGACAGTAAGGACTTCCTGGCGCAGCTTTCTCTGCCAGCGCGACTGGCCAGCGAGCAGAGCGGGGTACCGCATCACCTGATCCTGGCCCAGGCGGCCCTGGAGTCGGGCTGGGGCCAGCGTCAAATCCGTAAGGAAAACGGCGATCCGAGCTTCAACATCTTTGGCGTGAAAGCTACCTCCAGCTGGAAGGGGCCGACAACCGAGATCACCACCACCGAATACGAAAACGGCGCGGCAGTGAAGGTAAAAGCCAAATTCCGCGTTTACAGCTCCTACCTTGAAGCATTGTCAGATTACGTCGGCCTGTTAAGCCGAAACCCGCGCTATACCGCCGTGACGCAGGCATCGACACCGGAGCAGGGCGCGCAGGCATTGCAGAATGCGGGATACGCTACCGATCCGAACTATGCGCGCAAGCTCACCAGCATGATCCAGCAGCTGAAATCGATGGGTGAGAAGGTGAGTAAAGCCTATAGCACCGATATTGAAAATCTGTTCTGAAAGTTCTCAAGTCCCGGTGGAGGCTGCCGATAACCTTCATCAGGACTCGTGTCTGAAAGTATAAAAGGAACCCCCATGTCCAGTTTGATTAACAGCGCCATGAGTGGCCTCAGTGCGGCACAGGCGGCACTTAATACCGTAAGTAATAATATTTCAAGCTATAACGTGGCAGGTTACACCCGCCAGAACACCATTCTGGGCGCGGCTAACAGCACGCTGACCGGCGGTGGCTGGGTGGGGAACGGGGTTTATGTCTCCGGCGTGCAGCGTGAGTATGACGCCTTCATTACCAACCAGCTGCGCGCAGCACAGACGCAGAGCAGTGGGCTGACAACGCGCTATCAGCAGATGTCAAAGATTGATGACGTGCTCTCCGATACCACCAACTCGCTTTCGACCACGCTGCAGGATTTCTTCAAGAGCCTGCAAACGCTGGTGAGTAACGCCGAAGATCCGGCTGCGCGCCAGACGGTGATCGGCAAAGCGGATGGACTGGTAAACCAGTTTAAAACCAACGATCAGTATCTTCGCGATCAGGATGCGCAGGTTAACACCGCGATCACCACCAGCGTGGATCAGATCAATAACTACGCGAAGCAGATAGCCAACCTTAACGATCAAATTTCCCGTCTGACCGGCGTAGGCGCGGGCGCATCGCCGAACGAACTGCTCGATCAGCGCGATCAGCTGGTGAGCGAGCTGAATAAGATTGTGGGTGTGGACGTGACCGTGCAGGACAGCGGTACGTACAATATCTCCATCGCGAACGGTTACACCCTGGTGCAGGGCAGTACTGCCAGCCAGCTGGCTGCGGTGAAATCCAGTGCTGACCCGTCGCGCACCACGATTGCCTACGTGGATGCAGCGTCTGGAAACGTTGAGATCCCGGAAAAGCAGATCACCACAGGGTCACTGGGTGGGCTGTTGACCTTCCGTTCTGAAGATCTGGATAAGGCGCGTAACACCCTTAACCAGATGGCGCTGGCGTTTGCCGACGCGATGAACACACAGCATGAAGCCGGGTTCGACGCAAATGGCGACGCAGGCGGCAAGCTGTTCGACTTCGGTTCACCTTCCGTACTGAGTAACAGCAAAAACACCGGCAGCGCATCGGTCACGGCGAGCGTAACGGACAGCTCTGCGGTGCAGGCGACGAACTATAAAGTTGAGTACAACGGGACCAACTGGACGGTCACGCGTCTGTCTGACAAAACCAGCTTTACGGCCACGCCGGACGGCAGCGGTAACCTGTCGTTTGATGGTTTGAACGTGAACATCACCGGTGCGGCCAACCAGAAAGACAGCTTCATCGTGAAACCGGTGAATGACGTCATTATGAATATGGACGTCGCGATTAGCGATGAATCCAAACTGGCGATGGCCTCCGCCAGCGACAGCGGCGATAGCGACAATACCAACGGCCAAAAACTGTTGGATCTGCAGAGCGCGAAGCTGGTGGGGAATAACAAAACCTTCAACGATGCCTATGCGTCACTGGTCAGTACGGTGGGGAGCACCACGGCATCGCTGAAAACCAGCAGCGCCACGAAAGACAACGTGGTAACGCAGCTGACCAAACAGCAGCAGTCGATTTCCGGGGTTAACCTGGATGAAGAATACGGCAACCTGCAGCGCTATCAGCAGTACTACCTGGCGAATGCGCAGGTTCTGCAAACGGCGAGCACGCTGTTTGATGCGTTGATCAACATTCGCTAAGGCCGGGGTTAAAAAATGCGTATTAGTACTCAAATGATGTATGAGCAGAGCATGCGCGGAGTGACGAACTCCCAGAGTCTCTGGCTGGGCTATGGCGAGCAGATGTCAACCGGCAAGCGCGTAAACCGTCCTTCCGATGACCCGATTGCGGCTTCTCAGGCCGTTGTACTCTCCCAGGCGCAGACGCAGAACAGCCAGTATGCGCTGGCGCGTTCTTTCGCCACGACCAAGGTGTCGCTGGAAGAGAACGTGCTGAAAGAGGTGACGAATGCGATTATCACCGCGCAGGAAAAAGTGGTTAACGCCGGTAACGGAACCCTCAGCGATGATGACCGACAGTCGCTTGCCACCAACCTGCAGGGGATCCGCGATCAGCTGATGAACCTGGCAAACAGCACCGACGGTAATGGACGCTATATTTTTGCGGGTTACAAAACGGAAGCGGCGGCCTTCGACGAGACGACCGGCACCTATAACGGCGGCTCTACGCCAATCAGCCAGCAGGTTGACGCCGCGCGTACCATGCAAATCAGCCACACGGGCAGTGAAGTTTTCGATACCTTCACCAGTAACGCGAAACCGGAGCCGGACGGCAGCGCGCCGGAAACCAACCTGTTTAAGATCCTGGATACCGCTATCGCTGCGCTGAATACGCCGGTTGAAGGCGACCAGACTAAAGCCGATGCGTTTACGGCGGCGATGGATAAAACCAACCGCGGCCTGAGCAACTCGCTGAACAACGTGCTGACCGTGCGTGCAGACCTGGGGATCAAACTGGACGAGCTGGGCAAACTGGATTCGCTGGGCGATGACCGTGCTTTGGGCCAAACGCAGCAGATGAGCGACCTGGTCGATGTGGACTGGAACTCGGTGATCTCGTCTTACTCCATGCAGCAAGCGGCTCTGCAGGCCTCCTATAAGGCGTTTAGCGATATGCAGGGGATGTCCCTGTTCCAGATGAATAAATAACGTCTTGACCTCTTAGAACATGTCTTGAAACTGGGCATGTTTTGACTGCCCAGTCCGTATGGACTGGGCATTTTTTTTACACGGTTTCAGCCTGAGCGGAGGTTACCCGGGCGTTTTCAATCAATCTGATGACCAGGGCAATAATGCCGCACAGGGTTGCCAGCGCCACCACGCCAGACCAGCCGGCCATCGTATAAATCTTACTGCCCAGTGCCGAGCCTAACGCCATTCCGATAAACACCACCGTAAAGAGCAGGGCATTCAGGCGACCGCGTGCCTGCGGTTCAAGGCTGTAGACCAGATTCTGGTGAGCCACCAGGCTTGACTGCAGGCCAAGGTCAAAACCGACGGCGGAGACGGCAATCAGGATCAACTGTCCATGGACGCCGAGGGCGGGCATCAGGAACATTAGCGCAAACGAGACGGTGACGAGCGCGGCACCCAGCTGCGTCACTTTTCCTGCACCCAGTTTATCCGCCAGCCCGCCTGCCAGCGGCGCGGCTAATGCACCGGCGGCACCTGCGATACCAAACCCGCCCGCCACGGCGCTGCCGAGGTGGTAGCGTTCCAGCAGCATCACGGCCAGCGTTGACCAGAATGCGCTGAAGGCAATCGACAGAAAACCCTGAGCCAGCGCCGCGCGACGCAGTGCCGGGTAACGACGCCACAGGTGCTCCATGGAACGCATCAGTGCGGGATAGCTCAGCGTGGAGTGAATAGCAAAACGTGGGAGTACGGCCCACATCACCGCGCCGACAAAGGCAATGCTTGCAGCAGCCAGCTGATACATCACCCGCCAGCCAAAGGCTTCACCGACCACGCCGCTGACGGTTCTCGACAACAATATGCCCAGCAGAAGACCTGTCATGACGGTGCCCACGGTTTTCCCTTGTTTACCTTCAGGGGCGAGGATCGCAGCAGCGGGAACGATATCCTGCGCCATGGTGGCGGCCATGCCAATCAGCAGGCTTGCCAGCAGCAGCGAAGGGAGTTGCCCGGTGAGACTACAGCCCAGAAGAAACAGCGCCAGGGCAGCACTTTTAATCAGAATCAGCGTCCTGCGGTCATGACGATCGCCAAGCGGCAACAGGAAGAGGATGCCGAGCGCGTAGCCTGCCTGGGTCAGCGTCGGAACCAGGCCCATTCCTTCAATACTCAAATGAAGGTCTGCGCCCATGAGAGGCAGCAAAGGCTGTGCGTAGTAAATGGATGCCACGCTGAAACCAGCACCCAGAGCCAGCATTAATATCACCCAGCGGCTCACGGCATGGGGGGCAGTTGTTGTGTTCATAAGACGTTCCTCAGTCATAGTGTGAGGCTATTTTTTATCACTACGCCTTGCGGCGGTAGACGGGCTGATGGTAAAACGCTTATACGTTAAGCGTATGACAGAGGAAAGTATGAAGCGAGTTGAGCGTATAGACAGGGTGGAACTGATGCGAACTTTTGTTCGCATCGTGGAAACCGGCTCGCTCTCGGCAGCGGCAAGGCAGCTTTCGACGACTCAGGCCACGGTAAGCCGACGTTTGCAGTCTCTGGAAACCTTGCTGGGGGCTCGCCTGCTGCTGCGAACCACCCATGCCACCAGGCTCACTGACGACGGTGAACGCTGCTATCAGCATGCCCGGTGGGTGATTGATAGCTGGTTGGCGCTGGAAGATGAAGTCGGGCAGGCGGAGGATGAACCGGTTGGGGTATTGCGGGTGCGGGCACCGCACGCCTTTGGTCAGGAACAGCTCCTGAAACCGTTGACGGAATTTTTGCAGCGTTATCCTCAGCTTTCCGTTGAGTGGATGTTGAACGATAAGTCGGTGGATTTTCTCAGCGACAATATTGATTGTGCGATCCGCGTGGGTGCCGAGGTCGCTCCCGCCACGGTTTCCGTACAGCTGGCAGAGGTACCGCGCTCCATCGTCGCCTCTCCTGCGTTGCTGGCACGCTTCCCAAAGGTTAGCAAGCCAGAGGATTTGCAGGCGCTGCCCTGGATTGCCATCAGCACCTTCTACCAGCGACACGTTGAATTGTTTGATGGTGCAGCGCAGCCGACACGCATTGCTATTACGCCGCGTCTGAGCACGGACAGCCTGTACGTGGCGCGAAATACGGCCCTGACCGGGCTGGGGGTGGCGCTGGTATCAAGCTGGACGGTGAAAGAGGATATTCAGGAAGGGCGCTTAATCCCTCTTCTGCCCGAGTGGCAACCCACGGCGCTGCCCGTCCATCTGGTTTATCCGTGGTCGCGATACTATCCGGCGCGCTTGCGACGTTTTCTGGAGATGATGAAGCAGGTGATGCCGGGTATAGCCGGAATGAGAAAGCCAGCAAATGCGCAATAAAAAAGCCGACCCTGAGGTCGGCTTTTCGTCTTAACGCGAGTTACTCAACAGACTGGGGGCGGGTTGCCGGTGCAGTCGCCTGGTGCGTCGCGCTGTGACCACCTGCGGAACCTTTGCCGTCAAAGTTGAACTCCGGGCGAACCCAGTCGCTTTGACGCGGTGCTTCCGGCACATACTCAGGCGCAGGTGCGCGAGTCATGGGTGCCGTTGCAACGTGTGCTGCCGCTGGCGCAGTAACCACTGGCTCTGGTTTCACCTCAGGCGCTGGAGCTTCTTCGGCTTCACGAACCGGTTCAACGTCAAGTTCAACTTCCTGAACCACGTCTTCTGTCACCGTTTCGATAACAGCGTCAGCGGTGTCTTCAACCGGCGCGGCGGCTTCAACTTCTTCAGCAACCTCTTCGGCCACGACCGTGTCTTCTTCGGCGATGAACTGCGGTGCGGCATCAACCGGGGCAGCAATCACTTCAGGATGGGTGGTTTCCACTTCAACCGCCTGTGGGGCTTCGGCTTCCACAGCCTGCGGCTCACCCACCGTCGCTGCTGCAGCCACAACCTCTTCAGCTGCAACGACTGGTGCAATCACCTCTTCGGTGACAGACTGTTCTTCAACAATCTGCTCCGGGCGAGCAACCGGGTAGCGGATCCAGACTTTACCGGATGCCATTTCAGGCGACGCACACGCGATGGCTAACGGCATTGGAGACTGAGTCGGGTAACGCTCGTCACGATAACGGCGACGACGCTGACCGCTCACGCGCAGATGACGAGGAGAACGACGTGAACGACGCGGCATGCCTGCGTTATCACGACCTTCGCCGTTATCGTCCTGCTCGGCGTTGTTCTCTACCACTGCTGGCAGATCAACTTTCGCCAGTTGGGTCTGCGGCGCGCTTTCGGCGACGGTTTCCGTAACAACAGTTGTCTCTTCGGTCGCTTCAGAAGCAAAACGGACTTTCTGATTCAGCTGACGCTGCTTACGACGCGGCATAACCTGAGTACGTTCTTCCTGCTCAGCGTCTTGCTGTTCAACAGGCTCTTCGCGGTTCAGGTTTTTAACTTCCTGCTGCGCCTGACGCTTCTCGTCGTTGCGACGACGATTGCGCTCGCGGCGAGGCTGCTGCTCGTCGCGCTGTTTGCTCTTCTCTGACTCATCGCCCGCCGGTTGGCGAATTTCGCGATCTTCAACATTCTGCTGCTGTTTCTCGCGACGGTTGCGACGGTTATCTTCGCGTTGCTCACGGCCTTCGTTGTTGTCAGAACGGTTGTCGCGACGCTCGTTACGGTCGTTACGATCGCTGCGGTCATTACGATCGCGGCGGTTGTTCTGGCGCTTACGACGATCCTGCTGACGCTCAGGCTTCGCTTCTTTCGGTGCTTCTTTTGGCTGCTCCGGCTGAACTTCTTCGCCAGCAAACATCTTCTTCAGCGCGCCGAAGAAGCGGCTCAGAAGACCAGGTTGCTCTGGCTGGGCTTTCGCCACGTCTGGCGCAGGTTTTTGCGCAGCAGGTTTAGCCGCTGGTTTTTCCAGCACGGCTTCCGGCGGCGCTTCCGGCATAATGAAGGTGGCTAATGCAGGCTGCTCAGGCAGTTTACGCTCGGCAGGCTCTTCATCGGATGGCAGTGCCATCTCTTCTTCATGCAGCTTCGGCAGCAGGTAGCTGAGGGTGGTCGTCTCTTCGCCCTTACGTACACGCAGCACGTGATAGTGCGGAGTCTGCATCTGGTCGTTTGGCACGATGATGCAGCGAACGCCGCCCTGACGTGCTTCGATTGCGCTTACCGCTGCACGTTTTTCGTTAAGCAGGTAAGAGGCAACGGGCACAGGCACAATGGCGTGAACTTCTTTAGTGTTCTCTTTCAGCGCTTCTTCTTCAATCAGACGCAGAATAGAGAGGGACAGCGATTCGTTATCACGCACGGTACCGGTACCGGAACAGCGCGGGCAAACGTGATGGCTGGACTCACCCAGTGATGGGCTCAGACGCTGACGGGACATCTCCAGCAGGCCAAAGCGAGAAATATGGCTGATCTGGATACGAGCACGGTCCTGGCGCACCGCTTCGCGCAGACGGTTTTCAACCGCACGCTGGTGACGAACAGGGGTCATGTCGATGAAGTCGATAACGATCAGACCACCCAGGTCGCGCAGGCGGAGCTGGCGGGCGATTTCATCAGCGGCTTCAAGGTTGGTGTTGAAGGCGGTCTCTTCGATATCACCGCCGCGGGTTGCACGCGCGGAGTTGATGTCGATAGCGGTCAGCGCTTCGGTCGTATCGATAACGATAGAACCACCGGATGGCAGACGCACTTCACGCTGGAAGGCGGATTCAATCTGGGATTCAATCTGATAGTGGCTGAACAGCGGGATTTCACCAGTGTACAGTTTGATTTTGCTGGTGAAATCCGGACGACCCAGCGCGGCGATGTGCTGGCGAGCCAGCTCAAGCACTTTCGGGTTATCAATCAGAATTTCGCCGATGTCCTGACGCAGGTAATCACGGAAGGCACGCACGATAACGTTGCTTTCCTGGTGGATCAGGAACGGAGCAGGGCGGCTTTCTGCTGCTTTCTGGATAGCTTCCCAGTGCTTCAGACGGAAGCTTAAGTCCCACTGCAGCGCTTCGGCAGATTTGCCTACGCCTGCGGTACGCACGATAAGCCCCATGCCGTCCGGCAGTTCAAGACTTGCCAGCGCTTCTTTCAGCTCGGTACGGTCATCACCTTCGATACGGCGAGAGATACCACCCGCACGCGGGTTGTTTGGCATCAGAACCAGATAGCTCCCCGCCAGGCTGATAAAGGTCGTCAGTGCGGCACCTTTGTTGCCACGCTCTTCTTTATCAATCTGGACGATAACTTCCTGACCTTCACGCAGAACATCTTTGATGTTTGGGCGGCCATGGGCGTTGTAGTTTGCAGGGAAATATTCGCGGGCGATTTCTTTAAGAGGGAGGAAACCGTGACGCTCAGCACCGTAATCGACAAATGCAGCTTCAAGGCTTGGTTCAATGCGGGTGATTTTACCTTTGTAAATGTTCGCTTTTTTCTGTTCGTGTCCAGGACTTTCGATATCCAGATCGTACAGGCGCTGCCCATCCACAAGGGCGACACGCAACTCTTCTTGCTGAGTTGCGTTGATTAACATTCTTTTCATCGTAACTTACTCGTTATTCTTACATTGACGACAAAGCTGCGGGCAAGGTGACGCTTTCCGGGGTATGAACCGATGGCCTCGTGTCTGTTCACGTCGCCAACCTCACGGTTGTCGCTCGCTTAAGAGGCGCAGAGTGTCGGTTGCCTGTATTTCATACGGAAACACAGCGCAATTATCAGGGGAATTGCCTGGGAAGAACTCTCCAGAAAACAATCCTTATACCGGGAAGTACTGCAACCCGCAGCCCGCTAACTGCCTGAAAGATCAATACGTCTTACGCCATTGCTGCGTGGATGATCGGTCAGACAAAATTGGTCATTCCGTCGACATCCTTACTTAACCTGGATTTAACACGGAAAACAGCCTCATTATTCCACTGCTCGCCGGGTTATAGCAAGATGACTTTTACCAATTATCACCCGGTTACTCACAGTTTCTTCACTTCGAGGTGGTGATTGGTTTAATAACCACCAAATCGATTGCGCGAAACGGGGCGCAGGCCGGATAAAAGTAAATATAAGCATAGAAAAATGAGTGGCGCTAATGGCTGACGATATTTAGAATCGCCAACCATGAAAACAGAGCCTCCAGCCGTAAAAATTGTTGCTATCGCGGATGACTATGCGGGGCAACGCATCGATAACTTTTTACGCACCCAGTTGAAAGGCGTGCCGAAAAGTATGATTTACCGCATCCTGCGCAAGGGCGAGGTGCGGGTTAACAAAAAACGCGTGAAGCCTGAGTATAAGCTCGAAGCCGGTGATGAAGTGCGTATCCCGCCGGTGCGCGTGGCTGAACGTGAAGAAGAGGCGGTTTCGCCCAAGCTGCAAAAAGTGGCTGCGCTGAGTGACGTCATCCTTTATGAGGATGACTATATCCTTGTGCTGAACAAACCGTCAGGTACAGCCGTACACGGCGGCAGCGGCCTGAGCTTTGGCGTGATTGAAGGGCTGCGCGCGCTTCGACCAGAAGCCCGTTTCCTGGAGCTGGTGCATCGTCTGGATCGTGATACCTCTGGCGTGCTGCTGGTGGCGAAAAAGCGTTCTGCACTGCGTTCTTTGCATGAGCAGCTTCGCGAAAAAGGGATGCAGAAAGACTACCTGGCGCTGGTGCGCGGGCAGTGGCAGTCCCATGTGAAAGTGGTGCAGGCGCCGCTGTTGAAAAATATTCTGCAGAGCGGCGAGCGCATTGTGCGTGTGAATCAGGAAGGGAAACCGTCCGAGACGCGCTTTAAAGTTGAAGAGCGCTATGAGTTTGCCACGCTAGTGCGCTGCAGCCCGGTGACGGGGCGTACCCATCAGATTCGCGTGCATACCCAGTTTGCCGGGCATCCTATTGCGTTCGATGACCGCTATGGCGACCGCGAGTTTGATAAGCAACTGGCGGGCACGGGGCTGTCGCGTCTGTTCCTGCATGCGGCTGCGCTGAAGTTTACCCATCCTAATACGGGGGAAGTCATCCGTATTGAAGCGCCGCTGGATGAGCAGCTGAAACGCTGTCTTAAGGTTCTGCGCGGCTGATTTTGCTTTCCTCCCTCTCCCTGTGGGAGAGGG
>NZ_GL890775.1:900742-940179 GCF_000211415.1 Enterobacter mori LMG 25706
ATGGTCCAGTCACATCGTCAGCGGATTACACGCTTCTCGCCTTAACATCTGGCACAGTGCAATCAACGGCAATCCGACCAGCGTATTCGGGTCACGACCGTCCAGCTTGTCGAACAGCGCAATCCCCAATCCTTCACTTTTAAAACTTCCTGCACAGTTGAGCGGACGTTCCCGGCGGACATAATCCGTTATTTCCTGCTCGCTGAGGTGGCGAAAGTGCACGTCGAACGGCTCGCACTCCGTTTGCAGGTGGCCTGAGGCGGAGTTATAGAGCGCCAGCCCTGTATAAAAGGTCACAATAGTGCCCCGTGCACGCAGAAGCTGCTGGCAGGCGTTCTCTTCCGTATGCGGCTTGCCGGTTATCTCTCCGTCCAGTACACAAACCTGATCGGAGCCTATAATCAAATGAGCGGGATAACGTGCGGCCAGCGATTGCGCTTTCTCTTGTGCGAGACGGGTCACCAGATGACGCGGGGATTCGCCCGGTTGTGGCGTTTCGTCAACGTCTGGGGCAGCGCATTCGAACGGGATCCCGAGCTTTTCCAGCAGCATTCGACGGTAGGGTGACGTGGAGGCGAGAACGAGATTTGGCATATTTTTATCACCAGATATAGCGTATCGATGCCAGCCATTTTAAACTACAGGCCGCAATGTGTGCGAATAATTGGCAAAAGGCAGCTCTGGTTGCCTTTTTCTTTGACTCTATGACGTTACAAAGTTAATATGCGCGCCCTATGCAAAAGGTAAAATTACCCCTGACTCTTGATCCGGTTCGTACGGCTCAAAAACGCCTTGATTACGAAGGAATCTATTCTTCCGATCAGGCTGAGCGTATTGCCGAATCCGTAGTCAGTGTGGACAGTGATGTAAAATGCTCCATGTCGTTCGCTATCGACAACCAGCGTCTCGCCGTTTTAACCGGTGATGCAAAGGTGACGGTAACCCTCGAATGTCAGCGTTGCGGGAAACCGTTTGTACAGCATGTTCACACAACGTATTGTTTCAGTCCCGTTCGTTCTGCCGAACAGGCTGAAGCACTCCCGGAAGCGTATGAGCCGATTGAGGTTAACGAATTCGGTGAAATCGATCTTCTGGCTCTGGTTGAAGATGAAATCATCCTCTCCTTGCCAGTGGTTCCGGTGCATGATTCTGAACACTGTGAAGTGTCCGAGGCGGACATGGTCTTTGGGGAACTGCCTGATGAAGCGCAAAAACCAAACCCATTTGCCGTATTAGCCAGCTTAAAGCGTAAGTAATTAAGGAGTAAGGTCCATGGCCGTACAACAGAATAAACCAACCCGTTCCAAACGTGGCATGCGTCGTTCCCATGACGCGCTGACCGCAGTTACCAGCCTGTCTGTAGACAAGACTTCTGGTGAGAAACACCTGCGTCACCACATCACCGCTGACGGTTTCTACCGCGGCCGCAAGGTTATCACTAAGTAATCACGCGTTAGCGTGATTAGGCTTAGTGAGGATTTCCCCGTGCAAACGGGGAAGTTACCGAACCAGGCTGCGACGATACCTTGACACGTCTAACCCTGGCGTTAGATGTCATGGGGGGAGATTTTGGCCCTTCCGTGACAGTGCCTGCAGCATTGCAGGCACTGAATTCTAATTCGCAACTCACACTTCTTTTAGTCGGCAACCCCGACACAATCACGCCATTACTTGCAAAAGCTGACTTCGAACAACGTTCACGTCTGCAGATTATTCCTGCACAGTCAGTTATTGCCAGTGATGCCCGGCCATCGCAGGCTATTCGCAATAGCCGTGGCAGCTCTATGCGCATTGCGCTGGAGCTGGTGAAAGAAGGGCGAGCGCAGGCTTGCGTCAGTGCGGGAAATACCGGTGCGCTGATGGGGCTGTCGAAATTATTGCTCAAGCCCATTGAGGGTATTGAGCGCCCGGCGCTGGTGACGGTGTTGCCGCATCAACAAAAGGGCAAAACGGTGGTGCTGGATCTCGGTGCTAACGTTGATTGTGATAGTACAATGCTGGCTCAGTTTGCTGTGATGGGGTCGGTGCTGGCTGAAGACGTAGTGGGAATTCACAATCCCCGCGTTGCGTTACTGAATATTGGTGAAGAAGAGACCAAAGGCCTGGACAGCATTCGTGACGCTGCCGAATTGCTCAAGCAGGTTCCCTCCATCAACTATATTGGTTATCTCGAAGCCAATGAGTTGCTGACGGGTAAGACCGATGTATTAGTGTGTGATGGCTTCACCGGAAACGTAACGTTGAAGACTATGGAAGGGGTGGTGCGAATGTTCCTTTCTCTGCTGAAATCGCAGGGGGAAGGTAAAAAAAGCGCCTGGTGGCTGATTTTATTAAAGCGTTGGTTACAAAAAAGCCTGACGCGGCGATTCAGTCACCTCAACCCCGACCAGTATAATGGCGCCTGTCTGTTAGGATTGCGCGGCATCGTGATTAAGAGTCACGGTGCGGCCAATCAGCGAGCCTTTTCCGTCGCGATAGAACAGGCAGTGCAGGCGGTGCAGCGACAAGTTCCTCAACGGATTGCCGCTCGCCTGGAATCTGTATTAGCTAAAAGTGACTGAGCGTACATGTATACGAAGATTTTAGGTACCGGCAGCTACCTGCCAACACAAGTGCGTACCAACGCCGATCTTGAAAAAATGGTAGATACGTCTGACGAGTGGATTGTCACGCGCACAGGTATCCGTGAACGTCGTATCGCCGCGCCAGACGAAACCGTGTCCACCATGGGTTACGAAGCCGCACAGCGCGCTATCGAAATGGCTGGCATCGATAAAGAACAGATTGGCTTGATCGTGGTCGCCACCACGTCTGCCACGCATGCCTTCCCAAGCGCAGCGTGCCAGGTGCAGAACATGCTCGGCATTAAAGGCTGCCCGGCATTTGACGTTGCTGCCGCGTGCGCTGGTTTCACCTACGCGCTGAGCGTTGCCGATCAGTATGTTAAATCTGGCGCCGTGAAGTACGCACTGGTGATCGGCGCTGACGTGCTGGCGCGTACCTGTGATCCAACCGATCGCGGGACGATCATTATTTTTGGTGATGGTGCGGGTGCGGTGCTGCTCGGGCAGTCCGAAGAGCCGGGCATCATCTCCACGCATCTGCATGCCGACGGTAGCTACGGCGAGCTGTTGACCTTGCCAAACGCCGATCGCGTTAATCCGGAAAACTCCATTTACCTGACGATGGCAGGTAATGAGGTGTTCAAGGTGGCGGTGACTGAGCTTGCACACATTGTTGATGAAACGCTGGAAGCGAACAACCTTGAACGCTCTGCGCTCGACTGGCTGGTGCCGCATCAGGCGAACCTGCGTATTATCAGCGCAACCGCGAAAAAGCTGGGCATGTCGATGGATAATGTTGTGGTGACGCTTGATCGCCATGGCAACACCTCTGCGGCGTCGGTACCGTGCGCATTTGATGAAGCGGTACGCGATGGACGAATCAAACGGGGCCAGTTGGTCTTGCTTGAAGCCTTCGGTGGCGGGTTCACCTGGGGTTCCGCGCTGGTTCGTTTCTAGGATAAGGATTAAAAAATGACGCAATTTGCTTTTGTGTTCCCGGGGCAGGGCTCTCAAACCGTTGGGATGTTGTCTGAAATGGCAGCCCACTATCCGGTAATTGAAGAGACTTTCCGTGAAGCTTCTGATGCACTCGGTTATGATCTGTGGGCGTTGACTCAGCAGGGTCCAGCCGAAGAACTGAACAAAACCTGGCAGACTCAGCCAGCGCTGCTGACCGCGTCCGTTGCGCTCTGGCGTGTATGGCAGCAGCAGGGCGGCAAAGCGCCTGCACTGCTCGCGGGCCACAGCCTCGGTGAATACTCTGCACTGGTGTGTGCGGGTGTGATCGCCTTTGCTGACGCGGTACGTCTGGTAGAACTGCGCGGTAAATTCATGCAGGAAGCGGTGTCGGAAGGCACGGGTGGCATGTCTGCTATTATCGGTCTGGATGATGCTTCGATTGCAAAAGCGTGTGAAGAATCTGCTGAAGGTCAGGTGGTTTCACCGGTAAACTTTAACTCGCCGGGCCAGGTCGTTATCGCCGGTCATAAAGAAGCGGTTGAACGTGCTGGTGCTGCCTGTAAAGCTGCTGGCGCGAAACGTGCGCTGCCACTGCCGGTCAGCGTTCCGTCACACTGCGCGCTGATGAAGCCAGCCGCCGACAAACTGGCGGTTGAGCTGGAAAAAATTACGTTTAACGCACCGACGATTTCCGTTGTAAACAACGTCGATGTGAAATGCGAAACCGCGCCGGAGGCAATCCGTAACGCGCTGGTTCGCCAGCTTTACAGCCCGGTACAGTGGACCAAAACCGTTGAGTTTATGGCGTCACAGGGCGTTGAGCATCTGTATGAAGTCGGTCCAGGTAAAGTCCTCACCGGCCTGACAAAACGTATTGTTGATACCCTGACTGCCTCGGCCATTAACGAGCCGGAAGCACTGTCAGCGGCACTCGCGCAATAAAAGAGGAATACCATGAGTTTTGAAGGAAAAATCGCACTGGTTACCGGCGCAAGCCGCGGTATCGGGCGTGCAATTGCTGAAACACTGGTTGCGCGCGGCGCGAAAGTGATTGGTACAGCAACCAGCGAGAATGGCGCTCAGGCCATCAGCGAGTATCTGGGTGCGAACGGTAAAGGTCTGGTACTCAATGTGACCGAACCTGCATCTATCGAATCTGTTCTGGAAAATATTCGCGCAGAGTTTGGCGAAGTCGATATTCTGGTCAATAATGCCGGGATCACGCGCGACAACCTGCTGATGCGAATGAAAGATGACGAGTGGAACGATATTATCGAAACCAACCTGTCATCTGTATTCCGTCTGTCAAAAGCGGTAATGCGCGCTATGATGAAAAAGCGTCATGGTCGTATTATCACTGTTGGTTCTGTGGTTGGTACCATGGGAAATGCTGGTCAGGCTAACTACGCTGCGGCGAAAGCAGGTCTGATTGGCTTCAGTAAGTCGCTGGCACGTGAAGTCGCGTCCCGCGGTATTACTGTAAACGTTGTTGCTCCGGGCTTTATTGAAACGGACATGACGCGTGCGCTGACCGATGATCAGCGTGCGGGTACGCTGGCGGCAGTTCCGGCGGGTCGTCTTGGCGACCCTAAAGAAATCGCCAGCGCGGTTGCATTTTTAGCCTCTGACGAAGCGGGTTACATCACTGGTGAAACCCTTCACGTCAATGGCGGGATGTATATGGTTTAATCACGATGAAAAATATTTGCGTTATTGTAGGGGTTGGCCTCAAAATAACGTAAAATCGTGGTAAGACCTGCCGGGATTTAGTTGCAAATTTTTCAACATTTTATACACTACGAAAACCATCGCGAAAGCGAGTTTTGATAGGAAATTTAAGAGTATGAGCACTATCGAAGAACGCGTTAAGAAAATTATCGGCGAACAGCTGGGCGTTAAGCAGGAAGAAGTTGTGAACTCCGCTTCCTTCGTTGAAGACCTGGGCGCAGATTCTCTTGACACCGTTGAGCTGGTAATGGCTCTGGAAGAAGAGTTTGATACTGAGATTCCGGACGAAGAAGCTGAGAAAATCACCACCGTTCAGGCTGCCATTGATTACATCAACGGTCACCAGGCGTAAGTGAACATCTCCAGGCGGTCATTCGACCGCCTGAGTTTTATCTTTTTTAGTCCCACGAATCTCTTTTTTTATCCCTCCCTGGAGGACAAACGTGTCTAAGCGTCGTGTAGTTGTGACCGGACTTGGCATGTTGTCTCCTGTCGGCAATACCGTAGAGTCCACCTGGAAAGCTCTCCTTGCCGGTCAGAGCGGCATCAGCCTAATCGACCATTTCGATACTAGCGCCTATGCAACGAAATTTGCTGGCTTAGTAAAGGATTTTAACTGTGAAGAGATCATCTCGCGCAAAGAACAGCGCAAGATGGATGCCTTCATTCAATATGGAATTGTCGCTGGCGTTCAGGCCATGCAGGATTCTGGCCTTGAGATTACGGAAGAGAACGCATCCCGTATCGGCGCCGCTATTGGCTCCGGGATCGGCGGTCTTGGCCTGATCGAGGAAAACCATACATCTCTGATGAATGGCGGACCGCGTAAGATCAGCCCGTTCTTCGTTCCGTCCACGATTGTTAACATGGTGGCAGGTCATCTGACCATTATGTTCGGTCTGCGTGGGCCAAGCATTTCCATCGCTACCGCATGTACGTCCGGCGTACATAACATCGGCCAGGCCGCGCGTATCATTGCGTACGGCGATGCAGATGCTATGGTTGCGGGCGGTGCTGAAAAAGCCAGTACCCCACTGGGTGTTGGCGGCTTTGGTGCGGCGCGTGCGCTGTCTACCCGTAATGATAACCCGCAGGCGGCGAGCCGTCCGTGGGATAAAGACCGTGACGGCTTCGTGCTGGGCGACGGTGCGGGTATGATCGTACTGGAAGAGTACGAACACGCGAAAAAACGCGGTGCGAAAATTTATGCTGAAATCGTTGGTTTCGGCATGAGCAGCGATGCTTACCACATGACGTCTCCTCCGGAGAACGGTGCGGGTGCTGCGCTGGCGATGGAAAATGCGATTCGTGATGCGGGTATTACCCCAGCACAGATTGGCTACGTTAACGCGCACGGTACTTCTACGCCTGCAGGCGATAAAGCTGAAGCACAGGCGGTTAAGTCTATCTTCGGTGAATCTGCCAGCCGCGTAATGGTGAGCTCCACGAAATCCATGACCGGTCACCTGTTAGGTGCGGCGGGTGCAGTAGAGTCAATCTACTCCATCCTTGCGCTGCGCGATCAGGCTGTTCCGCCAACCATCAACCTGGATAACCCGGATGAAGGTTGCGATCTGGACTTCGTTCCTCACGAAGCGCGTCAGGTTAGCGGTATGGAGTACACCCTGTGTAACTCCTTCGGCTTCGGTGGTACTAACGGCTCTCTGATCTTCAAAAAAGTCTGAGCCTGACTGCACGATGGCTATTAAAAAAGGTCCGCTTGTCGGGCCTTTTTTATTAAGCGTAATCCCCTTGTCCGGTTAAAGACATCCTGCCAGACTGAACCCCCACGCATCAGGAGACATCATGTTTTTGATCAATGGCCTCGAGCAGGAGAATCTGCCTGCCAGCGACAGAGCAACGCAGTTTGGTGATGGCTGCTTTACGACGGCGCGAATTATTGACGGGCAAGTATGCCTGCTCGACGCGCATATCCGCCGTCTGCAAACGGCCTGCGAAACCCTAATGATCCCCTTTCAGCACTGGGACACGCTGCGACGTGAGATGAGCCAGCTGGTGTCAGAGAAGAGCAGTGGTGTGCTCAAAGTCATCATCAGTCGCGGCAGCGGAGGGCGAGGTTATAGCGGGGCCAGCTGTGAGAACCCCACGCGCATACTCTCCGTATCCGCTTATCCCGCACATTATGAAAGCTGGCGCAAAGACGGTGTCACGCTGACGCTGAGCCCGATACGACTGGGCCGCAACCCCATGCTGGCCGGAATTAAACACCTCAATCGCCTTGAACAGGTGCTGATTCGTACTCATCTTGAACAGACGGACGCTGATGAGGCGCTGGTTCTTGACAGCGAAGGGTTCATTACGGAATGCTGTGCGGCTAATTTACTTTGGCGGAAGGGCCGTGATGTCTTCACACCTTCACTGGAGCAGGCTGGGGTGAAGGGCATTATGCGTCAGTTTTGTTTGCAACAGTTGGCACACTCGGGTTTTCGCGTTGTCGAAGTTAACGAAAGGGAAGAGGCGCTACTGACCGCTGATGAAGTTATCGTTTGTAACGCGTTGATGCCTGTTTTACCCGTCCGCGCCTATGGCCAGCAGGTCTGGTCATCGCGCGAACTGTTTCAGTTTTTAGCCCCGTTATGTGAGCAAACCAGATAGTCATGAAGAAAATGTTGCGCTTTGTTCTCCTCCTCATCGTTGTGCTGGGTATTGCTGGCGGCGCGGGAGTGTGGAAAGTCCGTCAGCTGGCGGACAGTAAAATCCTGATTAAAGACGAGACGATTTTTACCCTTAAAGCCGGTACCGGGCGCATTGCGCTGGGTGAGCAGCTTTACGGGGATAAGGTCATTAACCGTCCGCGCGTCTTCCAGTGGTTACTGCGCCTTGAGCCTGAACTGTCTCACTTCAAAGCCGGTACGTACCGCTTTACCCCTGGTATGACCGTCAGGCAGATGCTGCAGGTGCTGGAGAGCGGCAAAGAGGCCCAGTTCCCGCTGCGGTTTGTTGAGGGGATGCGCTTAAGCGATTACCTCAAACAGCTGCGTGACGCCCCCTATATCAAACACACGTTAAAAGACGACAGCTATCAGACGGTCGCTGAGGTGCTGAAATTCGAGCATCCTGAGTGGGTGGAAGGCTGGTTCTGGCCGGATACCTGGATGTACACGGCGGGCACAACCGACGTTGCTATTCTGAAACGCGCACATAAAAAAATGGTCGCGGCGGTGGCGTCAGCGTGGGAAGGGCGTGTAGATGGCCTGCCCTATAAAGATCAAAACCAGTTCGTCACCATGGCCTCGATCATTGAAAAAGAGACTGCCGTTGCGGCAGAGCGCGATCAGGTCGCTTCCGTATTTATCAATCGTCTGCGCATCGGCATGCGTCTGCAAACCGATCCCACCGTCATCTACGGTATGGGCGAGAGTTATAGCGGCAAGATATCCAGAAAAGATCTGGAGACGCCAACAGCGTATAATACCTACGTGATCGCAGGCCTGCCGCCAGGCCCGATAGCGACGCCGAGTGAAGCCTCATTACGAGCCGCGGCGCACCCGGCCAAAACACCGTACCTCTATTTTGTGGCTGACGGAAAAGGGGGGCATACCTTTAACACCAACCTTGCCAGCCATAATCGCTCTGTTCAGGACTATCTGAAGGCACTTAAGGAAAAAAATGCGCAGTAAATACATTGTCATTGAGGGACTCGAAGGGGCGGGTAAAACCACCGCCCGCAACGTGGTGGTTGATACGCTGAAAGCGCTTGGTGTTGCGGACATGGTGTTTACCCGTGAACCAGGCGGTACGCAACTGGCTGAAAAGCTGCGTAGCCTTGTGCTGGATATCAAATCCGTTGGCGACGAGGTCATCACTGACAAAGCCGAAGTGTTGATGTTCTACGCGGCGCGCGTGCAGCTGGTAGAAACGGTGATCAAACCTGCAATGGCAGAAGGGAAATGGGTGATTGGCGATCGTCATGACCTGTCGACCCAGGCGTATCAGGGCGGTGGTCGGGGGATTGACCAGACGATGTTAGCAACGCTGCGCGACGCAGTGCTCGGTGATTTCCGTCCCGACCTGACGCTCTATCTGGACGTGACGCCCGAAGTCGGCCTGAAGCGTGCCCGCGCGCGCGGTGAACTGGACCGCATCGAGCAAGAGTCTTTTGACTTCTTCAACCGTACCCGAGCGCGCTACCTTGAACTGGCGGAGCAGGATGCTTCCATTCGCCCTATTGATGCAACACAGCCTCTGGACGAGGTGACGCGCGCAATTCAGAAGACGGTCGCGCAGTGGCACCAGGAGCAACAGGCATGAAATGGTATCCATGGTTGCGCCCGCATTTTGAACAGTTGATCAACAGCTATCAGGCGGGGCGGGGCCATCATGCGTTACTGATTCAGGCATTGCCAGGAATGGGCGATGATGCGCTCATTTACGCTATCACCCGTTTCCTGATGTGTCAGCAGCCGGAAGGGCATAAAAGCTGCGGTAAATGCCGTGGTTGCCAGCTGATGCAGGCGGGCACACATCCGGACTATTACACGCTGGAGCCTGAAAAGGGCAAAAGCACGCTCGGGATTGACGCCGTGCGTGAAGTCAGTGAAAAACTGTATGAACACGCGCGGCTTAACGGGGCCAAAGTGGTCTGGCTGAAAGATGCCGCGCAGCTTACCGAGGCGGCGGCGAACGCGCTGCTCAAAACCCTGGAAGAGCCACCGGAGAAAACCTGGTTCTTCCTGTCATGTCGTGAACCGGGACGATTACTGGCGACACTGCGCAGTCGCTGCCGTCTTCATCACCTCGCAGTACCTCAGGAAACATGGGCGCTCACCTGGATTGAACGCGAAGTGACGGTGTCACAAGACGCGGCCCTGACTGCGCTGCGGCTGTGCAGCGGCGCGCCAGCGGCGGCTCTGGCGTTGCTTCAGGCGGATGTCTGGTCGCAGCGTGAAACGCTGTGTCGTGCCGTCGAATCCGCGCTGGATAGCGGCGACTGGTTGAGTTTGCTGCCTGCCCTGAACAGCGATCAGTCGACCGAGCGCCTGCACTGGCTGGCCGCTTTACTGCTGGATGCGCTCAAACTTCAACAGGGGGCAACACTTCTGACCAACCTTGACGTCTGGCCGCTGGTGAACACCCTGGCGAATCGCCTGTCGGGCGTTTCGTTGCGCGCTATCCTTCATGATATTTGCCAGAGTCGCGAACAACTTTTGACAGTAACCGGTCTTAATCGCGAGCTTTTACTGACAGACCAGTTACTGCGAATCGAACACTACCTGCAACCAGGCGTGATACCGCCTGTTTCCCATCTCTGAGAGAGACATTATGTTTTTAGTCGACTCACACTGCCATCTTGATGGTCTGGATTATCAATCTCTGCATAAAAACGTCGATGACGTGCTGGAAAAAGCCGCCGCCCGCGATGTCAAATTCTGTCTGGCCGTGGCAACCACGCTACCGGGCTACCGCTCCATGCGCGAACTGGTTGGCGTTCGCGATAACGTCGTCTTCTCCTGCGGCGTTCATCCACTGAACCAGGATGACGCGTATGACGTGGAAGATTTACGTCGTCTGGCGGCAGAAGAGGGCGTGGTGGCGATGGGTGAGACCGGGCTTGACTATTTTTACACGCCGGAAACTAAACCACGCCAGCAGGCGTCCTTCCGTCACCATATCCGCATTGGCCGCGAGCTGAACAAACCCGTCATTGTGCATACCCGCGATGCGCGCGCCGATACGCTGGCGATCCTGCGGGAAGAAAAGGTGACGGATTGCGGTGGCGTACTACACTGTTTCACAGAAGACAGAGAAACGGCGGGCAAGCTGCTTGATTTGGGGCTTTATCTCTCGTTTTCGGGGATCGTAACGTTCCGTAATGCTGAGCAGCTGCGTGATGCTGCGCGTTATGTTCCGCTCGATCGCATTCTGGTGGAAACAGACTCGCCGTATCTGGCACCGGTGCCGCATCGCGGCAAAGAGAACCAGCCAGCGATGACGAGAGACGTGGCTGAGTATATGGCCGTTCTGAAGGGGGTCAGCATTGAAGAGCTGGCTCGTGCGACGACGGAAAATTTCTCCACGCTGTTCCACATCGACCCCGCCCGCCTGCAATCTGTCTGATACACCTGTTTTTTTTAGGCTCGTAATTAATAAATAAAGCGAGTAAAGTTCACCGCCTCATTTGGGGCGGTGATAGTGTTTTTAGACACATCCAGACATGCTTTTTGTAAATATCTGAAAGTTTTTTGGCCGTCTTGAACTGAAACGTGATAGCCGTCAAACAAACCCAGAGGGAATTATTTTACTCTGTGTAATAAATAAAGGGCGCTTAGATGTCCTGTCCACGGCACGGTACTCCCCCCGGGCCAATGCGTGAAAGCGTAAAAAAAGCACAAATACTCAGGAGCACTCTCAATTATGTTTAAGAATGCATTTGCTAACCTGCAAAAGGTCGGTAAATCGCTGATGCTGCCAGTATCCGTACTGCCTATCGCAGGTATCCTGCTGGGCGTCGGTTCTGCTAACTTCAGCTGGCTGCCAGCCGTAGTTTCCCACGTGATGGCCGAAGCAGGCGGTTCTGTTTTTGCTAACATGCCGCTGATCTTCGCGATCGGTGTTGCTCTGGGCTTCACCAATAACGACGGTGTATCTGCACTGGCTGCAGTGGTTGCCTACGGCATCATGGTGAAAACCATGGCGGTGGTTGCGCCGCTGGTTCTGCATTTACCGGCTGAAGAGATCGCCGCGAAACACCTGGCGGACACCGGTGTTCTGGGCGGTATCATCTCCGGTGCGATTGCAGCGTATATGTTTAACCGCTTCTATCGCATCAAGCTGCCTGAGTATCTCGGCTTCTTCGCGGGCAAGCGTTTCGTTCCGATCATCTCTGGTCTGGCAGCGATTTTCACTGGTGTGATCCTGTCCTTCATCTGGCCACCAATCGGTTCCGCTATTCAGACCTTCTCTCAGTGGGCTGCTTACCAGAACCCGGTTGTGGCGTTCGGTATCTACGGCTTCATCGAGCGCTGCCTGGTACCATTTGGTCTGCACCACATCTGGAACGTTCCATTCCAGATGCAGATTGGTGAATTCACCAACGCAGCAGGTCAGGTATTCCACGGCGATATCCCACGCTACATGGCAGGCGACCCAACTGCAGGCAAACTGTCTGGTGGCTTCCTGTTCAAAATGTACGGTCTGCCGGCTGCTGCGATTGCAATCTGGCACTCTGCTAAACCAGAGAACCGTGCAAAAGTGGGCGGTATCATGATCTCCGCAGCGCTGACCTCGTTCCTGACCGGTATCACCGAGCCGATCGAGTTCTCCTTCATGTTCGTTGCGCCGATCCTGTACATCATCCACGCTGTACTGGCTGGCCTGGCGTTCCCAATCTGTATCCTGCTGGGTATGCGTGACGGTACGTCCTTCTCTCACGGTCTGATCGACTTCATCGTTCTGTCCGGTAACAGCAGCAAACTGTGGCTGTTCCCAATCGTGGGTGCGTGCTATGCCGTTGCTTACTACACCATCTTCCGCGTGCTGATCAAAGCACTGGACCTGAAAACTCCGGGTCGTGAAGATGCAACTGAAGACAGCAAAGCAGGCGTGACCAGCGAAATGGCTCCAGCACTGGTAGCCGCGTTCGGTGGTAAAGAGAACATCACTAACCTGGACGCGTGTATTACTCGTCTGCGTGTGAGCGTTGCCGATGTCGCAAAAGTTGACCAGCCGGGCCTGAAAAAATTGGGCGCAGCAGGTGTTGTTGTTGCAGGTTCTGGTGTTCAGGCAATCTTCGGTACCAAATCCGATAACCTGAAAACCGAAATGGATGAGTACATCCGCAACAACTAAGTTGTGATGTGGGGAGACTGAGGCAGCCGAATGGCTGCCTTTTTTATTTGTGCGGCCTGTTCAGCCCGGTGGCGGCTACGCCTTACCGGGCCTACGTGAAACGAATCGTCATCCGGCGAGAAGCGCGAACAAAAAAGGGAGCCATTCGGCTCCCTATTAATACGTCTGAGCGATCAGAACTGGTAGCTTGCCGTTACGCTGACGTTTCGGGGTTCACCATAAACCAGTGAGCCCTGAACGTTGGTATCGTAAGTCTTGTCGAACAGGTTGTTCAGATTCCCCTGCAGAGAAAAGTTCTTCGTGACCTGATAGCGGGTGAAGAGATCAACCAGCGCATAGCTGCCTTGTTCCGCGCGCCACGTGCCGTAAGGTGTGGCAACGTCGCTGTAAACGCGGTTTTGCCAGTTAACACCGCCACCCACGGTCAGCGCAGGCATCGCTGGCAGACGGTAACTGGTGAACAGTTTAACCGTCGTGCGCGGTAGGTAAGGGTTAACGTCTTTACCGTCGCTGTCTTCAGCCAGGTAGCGCGTCGCGCCAAAGGTCATTTGCCAGTTGTCCGTCAGCGCGCCGTTAATTTCAAATTCAACGCCTTTACTTACTGTGCCGTCTACGCCTTCATAAGCGGTATCGGTTGACCCCTGAATCACGCGCCCCGTACTCTGCGCCACGTTATCCTGCTCGATGCGGAAGACAGAGAGCGTTGTGGTCAGTCGGCTGTTCATCCAGTCCGACTTCAGGCCCACTTCATAATTGTTGCCGGTGATTGGGTCGAGATACCTGCCGGTGCTGTCACGGTAGTTCTGTGGCTGGAAGATGGAGGTATAGCTGGCATAGGCAGACCAGTTATCATCAATGTCATAGACAAGACCCGCATACGGCGTGGTATGGTTTTTTTCCATACCATAAGTCATCGTGTTGACGCTCCAGTTCGTATAGCGGGCACCGAGAATCAAATGCAGAGGATCGGCCAACGAAATGCGCGTCGCGGCGTAGAGCGATTTCATATTCGTTTTGTCGTCCTGGGCCAGCGCCTGCGATCCCCAGTTTGTTTCCGGGAAATGGCCATCATAGTCGTAGAAATTACCGAGTTCGTCCGGATATACGTTCGCCCACGCGTTGGTGTAACGGTTCGTTTGACGACTGAAGCTGCCTCCGAACATCACGGTATGCTGGCGGCCAAACAGGTCATAGCCACCATCAGCAAACAGATCGACAGCATCGACCTTACGCTTCCCGCTGTTCCAGCCCGTCCCGCCGATATAGCCGTAGTCCGGTCCATAATTCGAATAAGGCCCAACCAGCATGCCGGTTGATTTGTCCACATAAGCGTCAAGGTACAGGGCTTTACTGTCGAACTTGGCCTCGGTATGGGTGGCATTCAGCGTGGCCTGCCAGGTGTCGGCAAAGCGTTGCTTGAAGGTGGCGAAAACTTTGTTGAACTCTTTGTCGTTATAGGCCCAATCTGGCGCGGTGCTGTGGGCGCGATCGTAATGCCTTACGCTACCGTCCGTGTTCCAGCGCGGTAAGCCGCCCCAGGTCTGGTTGTTTACGTCAATGCGCTGATATTCGTAACCAGCCGAAAATGAGGTGGTATCGCCCAGGTCCGCATCAAGAATGCCGGAGAAGAACGTTTTCTTTTGATTGTAGTTATCGAGCCAGGAGTCATTATCCTGATAGCCAGCCACGATCCGACCGCGTACATTCCCGTCATCCGTTAACGGGCTTTGCAGATCCATGACGTAACGCTGTTTGTTCCAGCTGCCGTATTCCGCAGACAGATTGCCTTTGAACTCGCGGCTGGTGGCATGTTTACGCACCATGCTGACCGCTGCCGACGGGTTACCCGTGCCCGTCATCAAGCCGGTCGCCCCACGCACCACTTCCACGCGCTCAAACAGGGCGGTATCCGAGAGGGCATCCCCGAGGTTCCAGCGAGATTCGAAATAGGTGGGGATACCATCAATCATGTAGTTGTCGATCTCGAAACCACGTGAGTAATAGCTGCTGCGATCGGAGTCTGCGGTGTTTTTGCTGATCCCCATCGTGTTCTCCATCACATCTCCCAGCGTTTGCAGCTGCTCATCTTCCATACGTTGTTCACTGACAATGGAGACTGACTGGGGGATATCGCGCTGGACCATCTGCATTTTGGTGCCGATGGTGGTGGTTTTGACGCTGTAGTCCTGCTCTTCGCTGGACGCGTCTGGCTGGGAAGTACCGTCAACGACGAGTGTTTCCTCGTTTGGTGCGGCGAAACTTACGGTTGGCATCAGTGCCATAGCAATGCAGGCTGCCAGCAACGAAGGCGTTGCAACAGGCTGACGTTGCCCATCCCTGGTATGATTAATGAAAGACATCATCAAACCCTTAGTGAATGGTGAAGGTTGTATGCGTCAGTCCCTTAACCGGGCTGGCGTCGTATTCTTTGTTAAAAACGCGCATGAAAATGCAAATGCGAAATATACGCATTGTTATTAGCACTGTAAACAGATGTTTCGGACGAAACTGAAATAATGTTTCAGAGGAAAAATGTCGTCTGGCGGTCACTCTCCCGCCAGCTGGTGAGGGATCGGGAAAGAAATCGAGGGAGAAGGTTGAAAGGACAGGAGAAACTCGCTCATACTCTTGCGTTGTATCACACTGTCGTAAAGACTGTATGTGTGAATAGCGGACGCATCACGCCAGATTAATCAAAAAAGGAAAAGGTCATGGCCGAAGAAACGATTTTCAGTAAAATTATCCGCCGCGAAATCCCGTCGGATATCGTCTTTCAGGATGAGCTGGTGACGGCTTTTCGGGACATTTCACCTCAGGCGCCGACGCATATCCTTATCATTCCAAATATTCTGATTCCTACCGTCAATGATGTGAAAACCGAGCATGAAGTGGCGTTAGGCCGTATGCTAACGGTAGCCGCGAAAATTGCTGAGCAGGAAGGCATCGCTGAAGACGGCTATCGTTTGATCATGAACTGCAATCGCCACGGCGGTCAGGAAGTTTATCATATCCATATGCATCTTCTGGGTGGGCGACCACTGGGACCGATGCTGGCACATAAAGGTCTTTGACATGTTAAGAGGGCGTATTGCAGCGCTGATGATAACGCTGGTGATAGCAGGGTGCAGTGCGCGTCCTGCGATCCCCGTCAGCGACGAACAGACGCTGGTGATGGAGTCCTCAGTCCTTGCTGCAGGCATTACGGCAGAGCAGCCTTCGCTGACCATTAGCGAAATCCAACCTTCTGCCTCCTCTACGCTCTATAACGAAAGACATGAGCCAGTGACGGTACATTACCGCTTCTACTGGTATGACGTAAGAGGTCTTGAAATGCATCCGCTTGAGGCGCCGCGTAGCGTGACTATTCCGGCAAGATCGTCGGTGACGCTCTATGGCAGCGCTAACTATTTGGGTGCACATAAGGTGAGACTTTATCTTTATCTGTAAGGGGTGATCCTTGATTAAAAATATGAGCCGTTATGTGCTCTTAAGTGCGTTTGCACTTTTCCTCGCAGGGTGTGTGACGCGTACAGAACAGCCTGCGCCAGTGGATGAGGCGAAACCGGGTACGGAACAGCCGACACAGCCAACGCAGCCGGTGCCAACGGCGCCTTCTGTCCCGACCATTCCGGCGCAGCCTGGCCCAATTGAGCACCCGGACCAAACTTCACAGCCTGCGCCGCGCGTGCGTCACTATGACTGGAATGGCGCAATGCAGCCTATGGTGGGCAAAATGTTGCAGGCTCAGGGCGTGACGCCGGGAAGCGTACTGTTGGTGGATAGCGTAAATAACCGCACCAATGGTTCACTCAACGCGGGCGAAGCGACGGAAACGCTGCGTAATGCGTTAGCAAACAACGGCAAATTTACCCTGGTCTCGACACAGCAGCTGGCAGTAGCCAAACAGCAGTTGGGCTTGTCGCCGCAGGATAGCCTGGGCTCGCGCAGCAAAGCGATAGGCATTGCGCGCAACGTTGGCGCTCAGTATGTCCTCTATTCTAACGCCACCGGTAATGTGAACACGCCTTCGCTGCAGATGCAGCTGATGCTGGTTCAGACGGGTGAAATAATCTGGTCAGGTAAAGGTGCCGTTACGCAACAATAGCTGCACGCGTGACGAGATTCTGACGCGTTATTTTCCTCAGTATCGCCTTATCGCGCCGCAGGCCCACTCCGGGCTTGGCGGCGCGAGCTGCATCATTGAGCAGGGCGAACATCGGCTGGTGCTGCGACAGCATCACGATCTCTCTGCCCCTGCATCCCACTTTCGCCGACAGTTTCGTACGCTGAGGTGCTTGCCTGCGGATCTCGTGCCGAAGCCCTGTTTTTTTACGCAGGGCTGGATGGCGGTAGAGTATCTTGCGGGGGAGATCAAAAGCACGCTTCCGCATACTCCCGCGCTCGCCGCGATGCTGTATCATCTTCACCGCCAGCCTTGCCTGGGATGGCGGGTCACGCTGTTACCGCTGCTGGAAAAATACTGGCAGCAGGCCTCGCCCGACAGACGAACGCCATTCTGGCTTGCGCAGCTTAAACGGATGCGAAAGCGAGGGGAACCGCAACCCTTACGGCTTTCGCCGTTGCATATGGACGTCCACGCCGGGAATATTGTACACACGCCCGCGGGAGCCAGGCTCATCGACTGGGAGTATGCCGGAGATGGCGACGTGGCGCTGGAGCTGGCGGCGGTCTGGATGCCGGAAGATGGCTCCCGTGAGCAGCTTATAATGGCCTATGCCCGTGAAGCGCAGATGGATGCGTTGACGCTTATGCGGCAGGTCAGGCGCTGGCGACCCTGGGTATTCATGCTGATGGCGGGCTGGTTTGAAATGCGCTATCAGCAATCAAACGACAAACACTTTATTACGCTGGCAGATGACGTCTGGCGTCAGTTACAAACTAAAGGATAAGAGAGGTTCGTGTGGGTCCAGTCATGTTGGATGTCGAAGGGTTTGAGCTGGATGCGGAGGAGCGCGACATTCTGGCGCATCCGCTGGTAGGGGGGCTGATTCTGTTTACCCGCAACTACCACGATCCGGCGCAATTGCGCGAACTGGTTCGTCAGATCCGCGCGGCGTCCCGTAACCATCTGGTGGTCGCGGTGGATCAGGAAGGCGGGCGCGTGCAGCGCTTCCGCGAGGGGTTCACCCGCTTGCCTGCCGCACAATCTTTTGCTGCGCTGCTGGGTACAGAAGAGGGCGGTAAACTGGCGCAGGATGCTGGCTGGCTGATGGCGAGCGAAATGATTGCGATGGATATCGACATCAGCTTTGCTCCCGTTCTGGATGTGGGCCATATCAGCGCGGCGATTGGCGAGCGTTCATACCATGAAGATCCGCGCATTGCGCTGGCAATAGCCACCCGTTTTATCGACGGCATGCACGCAGCAGGCATGAAAACCACCGGCAAACACTTCCCGGGACATGGCGCAGTGACGGCAGATTCTCACAAAGAGACGCCGCGCGATCCGCGTCCGGAAGCGGAAATCCGTGCTAAAGATATGTCGGTGTTCCGTTCGCTTATCACCGATAACAAGCTTGATGCCATCATGCCTGCACACGTGATTTACAGTGATGTCGACCCGCGCCCGGCCAGCGGTTCACCGCACTGGCTGAAAACGGTGCTGCGTCAGGAGCTCGGTTTTAACGGCGTGATTTTCTCCGACGATCTGTCGATGGAAGGGGCGGCAATTATGGGCAGCTACGCGGAGCGCGGGCAGGCATCCCTGGACGCAGGTTGCGATATGATCCTCGTCTGCAATAATCGTAAAGGGGCCGTCAGCGTGTTGGATAACCTGTCGCCGATCAAAGCAGAGCGTGTTACACAATTGTATCATAAAGGTCCATTTCGCCGTCAGGAGCTGATGGATTCGGCGCGCTGGAAGACGGTCAACGCCCAGCTTGAAGCACTGAATGAGCGCTGGCAGGCACATAAAGCCAGCCTGTAAACCCTCCCGGAAGGCGTAGCGTGGTGAGAAGACAATGATCATCTATTTACACGGTTTTGACTCAAACAGTCCTGGTAATCATGAGAAGGTGCTGCAGCTGCAGTTTATCGACCCGGATGTACGGCTGATCAGTTACAGCACGCGTCATCCGAAGCATGATATGCAGCATCTGCTCAAGGAAGTGGACAAGATGTTACAGCTCAATGTCGATGAACGTCCACTGATCTGCGGCGTGGGGCTGGGGGGCTACTGGGCCGAACGCATTGGCTTCCTGTGCGACATCCGTCAGGTCGTGTTCAATCCCAACCTGTTCCCGAACGAGAACATGGAAGGCAAAATTGACCGCCCGGAAGAGTATGTCGATATTGCCACCAAGTGCCCGAGTAACTTCCGTGAGAAAAACCGCGATCGCTGTTTAGTGATCCTCTCGCGCCAGGATGAGGCACTGAACAGCAGCCGGGCGGCAGAACTGCTGCATCATTACTATGAAATTGTCTGGGACGAGGAACAGACCCACAAGTTCAAGAATATCTCCCCACATCTGCAGCGTATCAAAGCCTTCAAAACGCTGGGCTAAGCCACAGCCTGCCACCCGAAACCCGGTACGCCTTTGCGACCGGGTTTCTTTTTGTCCAGAATTGTCTACTTTTAAGCCATCAAAACTTGATGCATATCAATTTTCGTATGACCAATGCGCCTGACGTGTTATTCTCAATTCACCTGAATGGTTTCAGTGCTGTAACCTATTGTTAATTAAGGGTTATTTTTATAACTTTTACTTAACAATTGGTTAATAATTTGAGGGGGTCACGTTGACTACGCCATTGAAAAAGATAGTGATTGTAGGCGGTGGTGCTGGCGGGCTGGAGCTGGCCACACAGCTGGGAAAAAAGCTGGGTCGCGGCAAAAAAGCCAAAATTACGCTGGTGGATCGCAACCATAGCCACCTGTGGAAACCGCTGCTGCACGAAGTGGCGACCGGTTCGCTGGATGAGGGCGTCGATGCGCTGAGCTATCTGGCGCATGCGCGCAATCACCATTTCCAGTTCCAGCTGGGATCCGTGGTGGATATCAACCGTGAAAGCAAAACCATTACACTGGCCGAACTGCGTGATGAAAAAGGCGAACTGCTGGTTCCTGAACGCAAGCTGGCGTATGACACGCTGGTCATGGCGCCGGGCAGTACCTCTAACGACTTCAACACGCCGGGCGTGAAAGAGCACTGTATCTTCCTCGATAACCCGCACCAGGCGCGTCGTTTCCATCAGGAAATGCTAAACCTGTTCCTGAAGTACACCAGCAATATGGGTGCCAATGGCAAGGTGAACATTGCTATTGTCGGCGGCGGCGCGACGGGCGTTGAGCTGTCTGCAGAGCTGCACAACGCGGTGAAACAGCTGCACAGCTACGGTTATAAAGGGCTGACTAACGAAGCGCTGAACGTGACGCTGGTTGAAGCCGGTGAACGCATTCTGCCTGCGCTGCCGCCACGTATTTCCGGTGCGGCGCACAATGAACTCACCAAACTGGGCGTGCGGGTGCTGACGCAGACCATGGTGACCAGCGCTGCCGAAGGCGGCCTGCATACTAAGGACGGCGAGTATATCAAAGCGGATCTGATGGTCTGGGCGGCGGGTATCAAAGCGCCTGATTTCATGAAAGAGATCGGCGGGCTGGAAACCAACCGCATTAACCAGCTGGTGACAGAGCCGACGCTGCAAACCACGCGCGACCCGGAAATCTTCGCTATTGGAGACTGTGCATCCTGTGCGCGCCCTGAAGGTGGGTTCGTGCCGCCGCGCGCTCAGGCCGCTCACCAGATGGCGAGTCTGGTGCTGCACAACATCCTGGCGCAGTACAAAGGAAAACCGATGAAGGCGTATGTCTATAAAGACCACGGTTCGCTGGTGTCACTGTCTAACTTCTCTACCGTGGGTAGCCTGATGGGTAACCTGATGCGCGGCTCGATGATGGTAGAAGGGCGCATTGCACGCTTCGTGTATATCTCCCTTTACCGTATGCATCAGATTGCACTGCACGGCTACTTCAAAACCGGTCTGATGATGCTGGTCGGCAGAATCAACCGCGTGATCCGCCCTCGACTGAAGCTGCACTGATATTTCTCTCCCTCCGGGCCATCCGGAGGGGGTTTTTAGCATTTCATGCTGTACATCACACTTTGCGTGCTTAAGAGTTCTCTCAAACACGATATCTCTCCCCCAGACGGCCATTTTTTAATCCTTTGTCTTATTGGCGAGGACTGACCCCTGTTGCAAAATAGTTTCCAATAGCAACAAAGGAGGAAGTCCCGTGAATAAATCAATGTTGGCGGGTATAGGGATTGGCGTCGCTGCTGCGCTAGGTGTGGCTGCCGTAGCCGGTCTCAACGTACTTGATCGTGGCCCGCAGTATGCGCAGGTCGTTTCCGCTACCCCGATTAAAGAAACCGTGAAAACCCCTCGTCAGGAGTGCCGTAACGTCTCTGTGACTCACCGTCGTCCGGTGCAGGATGAAAACCGCATTGCCGGTTCAGTTCTCGGTGCCGTAGCCGGCGGCGTGATTGGTCATCAGTTTGGTGGCGGACGAGGCAAAGATGTGGCGACGGTCGTGGGTGCGCTGGGTGGCGGCTATGCCGGTAATCAGGTGCAGGGCGCAATGCAGGACAACGATACGTACACCACCACACAGCAGCGCTGCAAAACCGTTTATGACAAGTCCGAAAAAATGCTGGGCTATGACGTAACCTACAAAATTGGCGACCAGCAGGGCAAAATCCGCATGGATAAAGACCCTGGCACCCAGATCCCTCTGGACAACAATGGTCAGCTGGTACTGAACAACAAAGTGTAAAAAAGATGTTCTCTGAACTTAGCTCCTCATGCGCTCAGGCTGAGGAGCTTTTTTTTTGCCTTAAAGTTTAAGCAGTTCAGGCCACAGACGCAGTGTGGTTTGCGTAATACTCTGCAGTTTTTCAAGCGTAGCCCCTTCACGGGCGCTGATGGACATACCCTGTAAAATACAGCTCAGGTATTGCGCCAGCTCCTGCGGGCGGCAGTGCGCCGGGATTTCACCGCGCTGCTGCCGCTGGGCCAGAAACGTACTTAACGTCTCCTCCTGCATGGCATGGCGTGATTTCACCGTATTGGCAATCTCTTTAGATGAAGCAGCAAGCGTGGCGGAGGTGTTGATCATAAAGCAGCCCGCGGGTGTGTCTTTGCTGGTAAAGCAGGTCGCGACGGCACAGAAATAGTCCTGCAACGCCTGTTCAACGCTTTTCTCTTCGCAAAAAAGCTGTGCTTCGTGTTTTGCCGCAAAGCGCGAGATGTATCTGTCCAGCACTGCCCTGAACAGCCCCTCTTTATTGGTAAATTCCGCATACAGCGTGGGGGCCTTGGCGCCGGTCGCTTCTACCAGATCGGAAAGCGAGGTCGCTTCGTACCCATGCTGCCAGAAGAGTGTCATGGCCTTATCGAGCGCCGCATCCCTGTCGAACACTTTTGGTCGGCCACGGCTTTTCTTTGCGCAACTCGTGACTTCGGTTGTCATTTGCCGTTGGTCCTCAGTTGGTTTGTTGAATGACCATTATAAAAATAAACCTATCCCGCGACCAGCGTAGTTTGCTTAAAAATAAATTAATCATATGGGTATGAAAATTAACGGAAATAAAATTAATTTAACGGTCGTTATAAAAACATGTTGACGTGTGAGCTGGATCACATCTATCATTTACCTATCGATCGTTAAGTAAATAACTTACGACGCCCAATTCATCTGCCTAAAGGTAAAAATCATGAAAAACGTAAAAACCCTGATCGCTGCTGCTGTACTTAGCTCACTCTCTTTCGCAAGCTTCGCCGCTGTAGAAGTACAATCTACTCCTGCTGACCAACAAAAAGTGGGTACCATCTCTGCAAACGCGGGGACAAACCTGGGCTCTCTGGAAGATCAACTGGCGCAGAAAGCGGATGAGATGGGTGCGAAATCATTCCGTATCACCTCAGTGACCGGCCCTAACACCCTGCACGGTACTGCTGTTATCTATAAATAAGCCTGGCTAAACCCTCATTTATGCCACTGCTATAAAAAACGCCCTGCATTTGCAGGGCGTTTTTGTTGGTACTTACATTGACTGCGGAGTGACATTTCCATGTCGCGTGACGTCAATTGGCATTCCTGACCGGGCTTCCATCGCGCGCTCCATCACCACGCTATCGGTGTTCGTATTCGATTTAAAGCTCACCATCGCGGCATTCAGTGGAATGGGCAGCGTCTGCGGATCGTCACCGAGGTGTTTTGATAATGGCTGGTGAATTTCGACCAACCGTACGCCACCGGGCTCTTCCGAGGCCTTAATCGGCGTATTGATAATATTCACTTTTGTGCCTGGCGTGATCACGCTATAGAGCGTCTTGATGTCGTCATCGCGCAGACGAATACACCCGGAGCTGACTCGCATACCGATGCCGAAATCCGCATTCGTTCCATGCAGCAGATAAACCCCACCATATGCCGCGAGGCGGATCGCGTGATGACCCATTGGGTTGTCCGGGCCCGCCGGCACGACGGTGGGCAGATCGATACCCTGAGCTTTATAGCGTGCGCGAATATTTGCCGTGGGTGTCCAGGTTGGGTTAGCACGTTTATCCGACACGGTAGTAACCATGGTTGGCGTCAGTGTGTCCCCGCCCAGCTGGCCGATACCGATTGGATAAACGGTCACTTCTTTTTTACCCGGCGGATAATAGTAAAGTCGAAGCTCGGCAAGGTTAATCACGATCCCCTGTCGTGGTGCATCAGGAAGAATGGTCTGAAGCGGGATGGTCAGCACGCTGCCAGCACGCGGCACGTAAGGATCGACACCGGGGTTGGCCTGCAGCAAGGCCAGGAAGCCGACGTTATATTTTTTGGCAATGGCCTCCAGCGAACCCCCGTTATCTTCAACAACATGAAAACGGTTTTGCCCGACAACGTTGCTGCCAGGGGGGGGAAGGGGCCAGGTGTTTGCGCGTGCAGGCAGCGCAACGGCTACCGTAGCGGCAAGCGCAAGCAGGGTGATCCAGCGAGTTAAACGCGAAGCGGTCATTATCATAATCCCTATAAATGATAAGGTTATTGTTTTATAAAGAGTTAATGATAATTATGGCGAAGAGGTGTGTCGGGAAGATCGGGTGAAGTGCAAAGAGTTTGTAAATTCTCCCCCGTCAGCCAGGCGCTAACGGGGGAGAAGATTACGCGATAGCGTTCTCTTCAAGCTGGCGCATAAAGTTGCGCACCCAGTCCATGCGGGTTTTGCGTTCTGTCAGTTCCTGAGTAAAACGCAGACGCGTCGGGCCGTCCAGGCGGAAGTGCTGCGGCTGTTTTTGCAGCAAACCAATCAACCACATTGGATCGACATGGTTTTTTTCCGCGAACTCAATCACGCCGCCTTTTTCATTCCCTTCGAGCTTACGAATGCCCAGCTTTTGCGCCTGCTGACGAAGCCGCGCAATATCCAGCAGATTTCGCGCGGCATCCGGCAGCAGCCCGAAGCGGTCGATCAGCTCCACCTTAATCTCTTCCAGCTCGTTTTCTTTTTTCGCGCTGGCGATACGTTTGTAGAATGACAGACGGGTATTCACATCAGGAATGAAATCATCCGGCAGCAGGGAAGGCATACGCAATTCCACCTCGGTCTGCTGGCTGGTCAAATCTTCCAGCGACGGCTCGCGTCCGGCCTTCAGCGCATCGACGGCATTTTCCAGCAGTTCCATATAGAGCGAGAAGCCGATGGTCTCCATCGAGCCGCTCTGGTCTTCACCCAGCAGTTCACCGGCACCGCGGATCTCGAGATCGTGTGTCGCCAGCGCAAAGCCTGCGCCAAGGTCTTCCAGTGACGCGATGGCTTCCAGACGCTTTTGCGCGTCGGTGGTCATCGCTTTAGGATGCGGCGTCAGCAGCCAGGCGTAGGCCTGATGATGCGAACGCCCGACGCGACCGCGCAACTGGTGCAGCTGCGCCAGACCAAAGTGATCCGCGCGTTCAATAATGATCGTGTTCGCGGTCGGGATATCAATACCGGTTTCAATGATGGTGGTACACACCAGCACGTTGAAGCGCTGGTGGTGGAAATCATTCATCACCCGCTCCAGCTCGCGCTCGCGCATCTGTCCGTGACCGATAGCGATACGCGCTTCCGGCACCAGCTCCCCCAGCCTGTCCGCCGCTTTTTGAATGTTTTCCACGTCGTTGTAGAGGTAGTACACCTGACCGCCGCGCAGCACTTCACGCAGGATCGCTTCGCGCACCACCAGATTGTCATATTCGCGGACAAAGGTTTTTACCGCCAGACGGCGCGCCGGTGGCGTGGCGATAATCGACAGATCGCGCATGCCGCTCATCGCCATGTTCAGCGTACGCGGGATAGGCGTTGCGGTCAGGGTCAGAATGTCGACGTCGGCGCGCATCGCTTTGATGCGCTCCTTATGGCGCACCCCGAAGCGGTGCTCTTCGTCGACGATCAGCAGCCCCAGATCTTTCCACTTCACGTCGCTTTGTAGCAGCTTGTGGGTGCCGATCAGGATATCGATTTTACCTTCACTTGCCTGTTCAAGAATTTGCGTCTGCTCTTTAGCGCTGCGAAAACGCGACAGCATCTCGATACGCACTGGCCAGTTGGCAAAGCGGTCGCGGAAGTTGTCGAAGTGCTGCTGGGCAAGCAGGGTAGTAGGCACCAGCACCGCCACCTGCTTGTTATTCTCAACGGCCAGGAAAGCGGCGCGCATCGCGACTTCAGTTTTACCGAAGCCCACATCACCGCACACTAAGCGGTCCATCGCCAGCGGCTGGCACATGTCGCTCAGCACCGCGTTAATGGCCTGCGCCTGATCCGGCGTGGTTTCAAACGGGAAACTGTCGCAGAACAGCTGATACTGCTCTTTATCATGCTTAAACGCATAACCTTCTTTGGCCGCGCGCTGGGCATAGATGTCCAGCAGCTCGGCCGCCACGTCGCGCACTTTTTCCGCCGCCTTCTGGCGCGCGCGCGCCCAGGCGTCGCCGCCCAGCTTGTGCAGCGGTGCATTATCTTCGGCACCGCCTGCATAGCGGCTGATCAGGTGCAGGGACGAGACCGGCACATAGAGTTTGGCGTCGTTGGCGTAGGTCAGCATCAGGTATTCGCCTTTGATGCCGCCCGCTTCAAGGGTGGTCATCCCCTGGTAGCGTCCGACGCCGTGCTCGAGGTGAACAATCGGCTGGCCCGGATGCAGTTCGGCCAGGTTACGGATCAGCGTGTCCGGGTTGATGGTGCGACGGCTATCCTGACGGCGGCGCGCCACGCGCTCGCCGAGAAGGTCGCTTTCGCAAATTAGCGCCAGGTTGTTGAGCGCGTCGATAAACCCATGCTCAGCGGCACCGATCATCAGATAGCGGCCCGTTCCGGTGGCATCGTCCAGCCGCAAAATGCGCTTTGGCGCGATCTTGATGCGGCCAAGCAGTTCGCCTAACGCTTCGCGACGACCTTCGCTCTCAACGGAGAACACCACCGGCCCGGTAAAGGATTCCAGGAACTTGCGCAGATTATCCAGCGGGGATTTTTGCTGCGCCTGAACGGAGAGGTCCGGCAGCGTTTGGAACGCCAGGTTGGTATTGGCCGCTTTATCCGCGAGCGAGTCGGTTCTGAGCTGCATGCGCGGCCAGCGCTTCAGTTCGGCGTTGAGCTCGTCGGTGCGCAGCCAAAGCGTTTCCGGCGGCAGCAGCGGACGCATCGGATCCACGCCACGGTTTTCGAAGCGAGCGCGGGTTTCACTTTCAAAGCGGCTGGCGCTGGCCTCGATATCCCCGGTGTTTACAATCAGCGTGTTCGCCGGGAAATAGCTGAACAGCGCGGGTAGCGCCTCGTTGAAGAACAGGGGCTGCCAGTATTCGATCCCGGCAGGCAGCGTGCCTTTGCTGACCTGCTGATAAATGTGCTCGGCATCGCGCTTCACGTCGAACCTCTCGCGCCACTGGCTGCGGAACAGCTCGATAGCGGTTTTGTCCGTCGGGAATTCATGTGCGGGCAGCAGGTTGATGGATTCCACTTCTTCCAGCGTGCGCTGCGTGTCGGCGTCGAACACGCGCAGGCTGTCGATTTCATCATCAAAGAAATCCAGGCGGTACGGCTGGTCGCTGCCCATTGGGTAAAGATCGAGCAGCGCGCCGCGGGTGGCGTATTCCCCATGCTCCATCACCTGATCGACATGGCGATAACCGGCACCGTCAAGCTGCGCGCGCAGGGCATCCCGCGACAGGCGCTGGCCTTTTTTCATCACCAGCGCGTGGCCGTGAAGATAGCTGTGCGGGCAGACGCGCTGCATCAGCGTATTGACCGGCACAATTAACACGCCGCGCTGCATGGTCGGAAGCTGATACAGCGTTGACAGGCGTGAAGAGATGATCTCCTGATGCGGGGAGAAGCTGTCATACGGCAGCGTTTCCCAGTCGGCGAGGCTGGACACCAGGCTATCGGTAAATTGACGGATTTCGTCATGCAGGCGCAGGGCATTTTGCATATCCGGGGCAACCAACACCACCGGGCCGGGATGGCGCTCAGCGATTTCTGCCACCAGCGTGGCGCACGCCGCGCCCGTGAGTTCGCCCAGCTGGCGTTGGTCGCCTGCTTTTACAGGCAAGGTAAAGCGATAGTGTTCAGGCATGGCTATGTCAGAGTCTCTTATGGATATACCAACAGTATTGGGGCATATCACTGATACGCAATGTCTTTATTATCCTCGATCGCTTTGCATTAGCAAATCGTAAGCGTATGGGAGGCAATTCGCCCCCGAAAAGGGGGCGGAGAGGGCATCAACGGGTAGCGGTTGATGGGGAGAGCGTAGCGGGTGGGGAGAAAAAGACATCACCAAAGAGAGAGGTGGAAATCTTGCGTATGCCAAGCCCTACAAGGGTGCAGACCAGCAGGCTGGCGAACGGATAGACCAGAATCAGCGTTAACTCGGCCCACACCGGCCAGTACGCGGCATTCATTTCACCAATCAGGCACAGGCTAAAAGCCTCTATCAAAATGCGATGCGTGGTGTAAATCGCAATGGTATTCGAACCCACCACATTCAGCAGGTTTCCTGGATGGACGGCATAACGTTGCTCAACGCTGTAGAAAAGCTTCATGATCAGTACAATCGACAGCAATGAGAGCGGGAGAGGGACGTTTGCAAACCACAGCACCACGGATACCGCTCCGAACGCGACCAGCACCAGCCAGACGCGACCTATTTCCAGCCCCTTCATCCAGGCCATAAGCTGGGCACCGTACCACGCGCCCAGGCTGTAGTAGATCATATTACGCACGACGCTGTTCATTCCCCACCACGGCAGCGGCAGGAAGTTAATGGCAATGCTCGCCAGCGCCAGCAGGCCCAGAACAGGCAGCTTCCAGCGGCTCAGCAGTTTGCACAGGGTGAAATAGACCACCAGGGCATACAGATACCACAGGCTGGTGCTGGCAGTGAGCATACCCAGAATAAAGCCCGAGACAGAGTCGGCGTAGGCCGCATTCGAGGACGTTGCCAGTTCACGTTCCGGTGCGAGCCAGGCATTGAGGTGGGTCAGCGCCTGCCACTGAAGTATTCCCCATAGCGCCAGCACCCAGACGATGCTCCAGATGCGCTTGTCGAGGCTGGTGCGCCAGTCTACTTCATCAATATATCGGCGGATCAGAAAGCCGGAGATAAAGAAGAACACCGGCATGCGGAAGGGGGCGAGATACAGGTTAAAATAGACCCAGCATTTGGCGAGAAGCCCTGACAGCGGATGCTGCAGCCCGCTGAGATGAGGATAAAAGGTGATGACCGAGTGGTAAATCACCACCAGGCAGATGCACAGCCCCTTTATCTGATTAATCCATAATGCTTTTTGTTTCATCGGTAACCAATACCTGTTTTGCCATAAACGAACGGGCAATTGTTCTAAAACGGCAGCGAGATGTAACGGGTAACTGTCTGTATCGGGACGTTTTTCGGAAAAGGTGGAGGGTGTGCAGAGAAGAAACCGAAAGTACCACCCTGATTTATCTGAGTTTTTCGGAAAAATGATTACCAAAGCTTACGGTTTCAGTCATTTACGCTTAACGGATTCGCTTATATACTCGTGGGTCTGCTATCAGCAAACAGACGGATTTCATGTATCAACCTGTCGCACTCTTCATAGGCTTACGTTACATGCGTGGGCGCGCCGCGGACCGCTTCGGTCGTTTTGTCTCCTGGCTTTCGACTATTGGCATTACGCTTGGCGTGATGGCACTGGTGACGGTGCTTTCCGTCATGAATGGCTTTGAGCGTGAGCTGCAAAACAATATCCTGGGGCTGATGCCGCAGGCCGTTCTCTCCTCAACCAACGGTTCCGTGAACCCGCAACAGCTGCCGGAAAGCGCAGCGAAGTTACAGGGTGTCACGCGCGTTGCGCCATTAACCACCGGCGATGTCGTGTTGCAAAGCGCCCGCAGCGTGGCGGTCGGCGTCATGCTGGGGATTGATCCTGCCCAAAAGGATCCGTTGACGCCGTATCTGGTTAACGTGAAGCAATCCGATCTGCAGCCCGGTAAATACAATGTCATCCTCGGCGAACAGCTTGCCGGACAGCTTGGCGTCAACCGTGGTGACCAGTTGCGCGTGATGGTACCTTCTGCCAGCCAGTTTACGCCGATGGGGCGTCTGCCAAGCCAGCGCCTGTTCAACGTGATAGGTACCTTTGCCGCCAACAGCGAAGTCGACGGCTATCAGATGCTGGTTAACATCCAGGATGCGTCGCGCCTGATGCGCTACCCGGCGGGAAACATTACCGGCTGGCGCCTGTGGCTCGATCAGCCGCTCAAGGTCGATACCCTCAGCCAGCAAACGCTGCCGGAAGGTACCAAATGGCAGGACTGGCGTGACCGTAAAGGCGAACTGTTCCAGGCCGTTCGCATGGAAAAAAACATGATGGGGCTGCTGCTGAGCCTGATCGTCGCTGTGGCGGCATTTAACATCATCACCTCGCTGGGCCTGATGGTGATGGAGAAGCAGGGCGAAGTCGCCATTCTGCAAACCCAGGGGCTCACGCCGCGCCAGATCATGGCGGTCTTTATGGTTCAGGGGGCAAGCGCAGGCATCATCGGCGCGCTGCTCGGTGCCGTGCTGGGTGCGCTGCTCGCCAGCCAACTGAATAACTTAATGCCGATCATCGGCGCGCTGCTTGATGGTGCGGCGCTGCCGGTGGCTATCGAGCCGCTGCAGGTGGTCGGTATTGCGCTGGCCGCGATGGCCATTGCGCTGCTTTCTACGCTTTATCCTTCCTGGCCCGCTGCCGCCACTCAACCCGCTGAGGCTTTACGTTATGAATAAGATCCTGTTGCAATGCGACAACCTGTCCAAACGCTATCAGGAAGGCACTGTGCAGACCGACGTGCTGCACAATGTGAGCTTTAGCGTGGGTGAAGGCGAGATGATGGCGATTGTCGGCAGCTCCGGTTCAGGCAAAAGTACGCTGCTGCATCTGCTGGGCGGGCTGGATACGCCAACTGAAGGTGACGTGATCTTCTCCGGCCAGCCGATGAGCAAGATGTCCTCCGCGGCGAAGGCCGAGCTGCGTAACCGCGAGCTGGGCTTTATCTACCAGTTCCACCACCTGCTGCCGGACTTCACGGCGCTGGAAAACGTGGCAATGCCGCTGCTGATTGGCAAAAAGAAACCGGCAGAAATTAACGCCCGCGCCAGCGACATGCTGAAAGCGGTAGGGCTGGGCCATCGCGGAAACCACCGTCCCTCAGAGCTTTCCGGAGGCGAGCGCCAGCGCGTGGCGATTGCCCGTGCGCTGGTGAACAATCCGCGTCTGGTGCTGGCGGATGAACCTACCGGTAACCTGGATGCGCGCAATGCGGACAGTATTTTCCAGCTTCTGGGCGAGCTGAACGCATCGCAGGGCACCGCGTTTCTGGTGGTGACCCACGATCTGCAGCTGGCAAAACGCATGGGTCGCCAGCTTGAGATGCGCGACGGCCATCTGAACGCGGAACTGACCCTGATGGGAGCAGAGTAATGGCGTCACCGTTATCGCTACTCATCGGTTTACGTTTTAGTCGTGGTCGCCGTCGCGGCGGCATGGTGTCGCTCATCTCCGTGATCTCCACCGTGGGTATCGCGCTCGGTGTGGCGGCATTGATCCTGGGCTTAAGTGCCATGAACGGCTTTGAGCGCGAGCTAAACAACCGCATTCTTGCGGTGGTGCCGCACGGGGAGATCGAGCCGGTTAACCAGCCGTGGACGAACTGGAGCGACGCGCTCACAAAAGTCGAAAACGTGCCGGGCATTGCCGCGGCCGCGCCCTACATCAACTTTACCGGGCTGGTGGAGAGCGGGGTAAACCTGCGCGCCATTCAGGTGAAAGGTGTCAACCCCGCCCAGGAGGAGCGTCTCAGCGCGCTGCCGCAATTTGTGCAGAACGGCGCGTGGGCCAACTTTAAGGCTGGCGAGCAGCAGATCATCATGGGCAAAGGTGTTGCCGATGCTCTGAAGGTGAAGCAGGGTGACTGGGTATCGATCATGATCCCGAACGCCAGCGCCGACCACAAACTGCAGCAGCCTAAGCGCGTGCGCCTGCACGTTGCCGGCATTCTTCAGCTGAGCGGGCAGCTCGATCACAGCTTCGCCATGGTGCCGATGGAAGACGCGCGCCAGTATCTCGACATGGGCGACAGCGTGACGGGCATTGCCATTAAGGTGAACGACGTCTTTAACGCCAACAAACTTGTGCGTGATGCGGGCAGCGTGACCAATAACTATGTCTACATCAAAAGCTGGATCGGCACTTACGGGTATATGTACCGTGATATCCAGATGATCCGCGCCATTATGTATCTGGCGATGGTGCTGGTGATTGGTGTAGCGTGCTTTAATATCGTCTCGACGCTGGTGATGGCGGTCAAGGATAAGAGCGGAGACATCGCCGTGCTTCGTACCCTCGGGGCGAAAGACGGCCTTATTCGCGCCATCTTCGTCTGGTACGGTTTACTGGCGGGCCTGTTCGGCAGCCTGTGCGGCGTGGTGATCGGCGTGGTGGTTTCCCTGCAGCTGACGCCGATTATCAACGGCATTGAAAAGCTGATTGGCCACCAGTTCCTGTCGGGTGATATCTATTTTATTGACTTCCTGCCGTCTGAACTGCACTGGCTGGATGTTTTTTATGTGCTGGTTACAGCACTTTTACTGAGTCTGCTGGCAAGCTGGTATCCGGCGCGTCGCGCAAGCCGAATTGATCCGGCGAGGGTACTAAGTGGCCAGTAATTTCGTCATGGTTTAGCGGTCTTTAGGCCGCTGGATCAAGCAGAGGAATGCATCATGTATTACGGATTTGATATTGGCGGCACCAAGATTGCGCTCGGCGTGTTTGATAAAGACCTCAAACTGCAGTGGGAAACCCGCGTTCCCACGCCGCGCGAAAGCTACGACGAATTTTTAACCGCCATTGCCGCACTGGTGGCGCAAGCCGATGAACGCTTTGGCGTGAAAGGCAGCGTCGGCATCGGCATTCCGGGCATGCCCGAAACCGACGATGGCACGCTGTATGCCGCCAACGTGCCTGCCGCCAGCGGCAAACCGCTGCGCGCCGATCTCTCTGCCCTCCTTGAACGCGATGTGCGTTTAGATAACGATGCCAACTGTTTTGCCCTCTCCGAAGCCTGGGATGATGAGTTCCGTCAGTACCCACTGGTGATGGGGCTGATCCTCGGTACCGGCGTCGGCGGGGGAATTGTGATCAACGGTAAGCCGATTACCGGGCGCAGCTACATCACCGGCGAGTTTGGTCACATCCGTCTGCCGGTGGACGCGCTGGAGGTCGTTGGGCGTGATTTTCCGCTCACCCGCTGCGGCTGCGGCCAGCACGGCTGTATTGAGAACACTCTCTCCGGCCGCGGGTTTGCATGGCTTTACGAACACTTCTATCATCAGAAACTTGAAGCCCCCCAAATTATTACCCCGTGGGAGCAAGGGGATGCGCAGGCGCGTGAGCACGTCGAGCGCTATCTTGATCTGCTGGCGGTGTGTCTGGGAAATATTCTCACCATCGTCGACCCGGATCTGCTGGTGATTGGGGGAGGGCTATCAAACTTTACTGCGATTACGGAACAGCTGTCCGGGCGTTTGCCCCGACATTTATTGCCGGTCGCCCGCGTGCCGCGTATTGAACGCGCGCGACACGGGGACGCGGGAGGCATGCGCGGAGCCGCATTCCTTCATCTCACCGATTAGTCTACGAGGTTTCTATGCTGTCGCGTCGCCAGGGTCGACTCAGCCGTTTTCGCAAAAACAAACGCCGCTTGCGTGAGCGCTTGCGCCAGCGGATCTTTTTCAGAGACAGAATGATGCCAGAAGCGATGGATAAACCCAGAGTGGTGGTGCTGACCGGCGCGGGGATCTCCGCCGAGTCAGGAATTCGAACCTTCCGCGCGGCGGACGGGCTGTGGGAAGAGCACCGTGTCGAGGACGTGGCGACGCCGGAAGGTTTCGCCCGCGATCCGGACCTGGTGCAGGCGTTTTATAACGCCCGCCGTCGTCAGCTTCAGCAGCCTGAGATTGCGCCGAATGCGGCGCATCTTGCGCTGGCTAAGCTGGAAGAGGCGCTGGGGGATCGTTTTCTGCTGGTGACGCAGAATATCGATAACCTGCATGAGCGTGCGGGTAACAAGAATATCATTCACATGCACGGCGAGCTGCTCAAGGTTCGCTGCGCCTGGAGCGGTCAGGTGCTGGACTGGAAAGAGGACGTGCTGCCGGAAGACAAATGCCATTGCTGTCAGTTTCCTGCGCGTTTACGCCCGCACGTGGTGTGGTTCGGCGAAATGCCGCTGGGCATGGATGAGATCTACAGCGCGCTGGCGATGGCGGACGTGTTCATTGCCATCGGCACGTCCGGGCACGTCTATCCGGCGGCGGGATTTGTTCACGAGGCTAAACTCCAGGGCGCGCATACGGTAGAGCTTAATCTGGAGCCGAGTCAGGTGGGTAGTGAGTTTGAAGAAAAACACTATGGTCTGGCAAGTGAAGTGGTGCCAGCTTTTGTGGATAAACTCCTGAAGGGGCTGTAGTTGTGACGGGCGACATCGCGTCGCCCGTCATATCTCAACGACCTGCTTTTAACTTCTGATAATACTCTTCATAAAGACGGCTCGCGTCCCCCACGTCGTTCTGCCATTCGCCTTTGCTGACGGTATCAGCATCAGGGTACAGCGATTTATCATTCGCGACTTCAGGGCTTAACAGCTTGCGTGCAGCCAGATTTGGCGTCGGGTAGCCAATGGTTTCAGCCACCTGTTTCGCCACGTCGGGGCGCAGCAGGAAGTTAATCAGCTTCAGCGCGCCGTCCACGTTTTTCGCGTTGGCCGGAATCGCCAGACTATCCATCCAGAAGATCCCGCCTTCTTTCGGCCAGACGACCTCCAGCGGCGTACCGGCCTGGCGGGCAACATACGCGGAGCCGTTCCACACCATCCCCAGATTCACTTCGCCTTCCATATACGGGTTTGCCGGGTTATCAGAGTTGAATGCCGCCACGTTAGGCATCAGCTTTTTCAGCTCGTTGTAGGCCGCTTCGATCTCTTTCGGATCGGTGGTGTTACCGGAATAGCCGAGTTTACGCAGCGCTATCTGGAACACCTCACGCGCATCGTCGGTTAATAGCAGGCTACCTTTGTATTCCGGTTTCCACAGATCGGCCCAGCCTGTAACCGTTTTCGGATCGATGGCATCGCTGTTCACGCCAATCGCTGTCGCACCCCAGATGTAAGGAATGGAGTAGTCGTTATTGGGATCGAACGGTTTGTTAAGCATCTCCGGATCGAGGTTTGAAAAATGGGTTAGCTTCGTTTTATCGATCTTCTGGATCATGCCCTCTTTGCGCATTTTGTCGACAAAGTAGGTGGAAGGCACGACCAGATCGTACGCACCGTCTTTGTAGGTTTTCAGCTTGGCGTACATGGTTTCATTCGACTCATAGGTCGAGTAGATAACCTTGATGCCCGTCTCTTTGGTGAACTGTTCCAGTAGTCCTGGCGGCACATATTCGGTCCAGTTGTAGAAGTAGAGCGTTTTGCTGTCATCAGCGTGCGCGGCACCCATGCCAAGCACCAGCGCCGCAGCGGCGAGCATTTTTTTCATTTCATTGTCCCCTGAGATTTTGTTTTATCACGAGCAATAACCTGGCTGGCAATCACCAGAACCAGCGACAACACCAGCAGAATGGTCGCCAGCGCGTTCACCTCAGGTGAGACGCCGACTTTCACCATTGAATAGATCTTCAACGGCAGAATTTCATAGCTCGGCCCGGTCACGAAGGAGGAGACCACCACGTCATCCATCGACAGAGTAAAGCTGAGCAGCCATCCGGCCGCCACGGCAGGCATTGCCAGCGGCAGGATGATTTTACGCAGGATGGTCATCTCGCTGGCGCCCAGATCTTTCGCCGCCTCCAGCATACGCACGTCGAACCCTTTAAGACGCGCAAAGACGGTCACCACCACAAACGGCAGGCAGAAGGTGATATGCGAGAACAGCAGCGACCAGAAGCCAAGCTGTACGCCCAGCAGCATAAACAGCACCAGCAGCGAAATGGCCATGACGATATCCGGTGACATCATCACTACAAACAGCATGCCGCTGACGAACGGTTTGCCGCGAAAGCGGTAGCGGTACAGCGCGACGGCGGTGAGGGAGCCAATCAGCGTCGCGAAGGTGGCGGAGACGATCGCCATCGTCCGCGAGTGCTGAGCGGCCTGCAGCAGGCTGTCGTTGTTCATCAGCAGGCTGTACCAGTTGGTGGTAAAGCCCTGCCAGTTAATCCCGAACCGCGAGCTGTTGAATGAGTTCACGATCAAAATAACGATCGGGATATAGAGCCAGGCATAAATGGCGGTCATGAAACCGCCGCGAAGCAGTCGACCGATCATTCGAGCTCCACCTTTTTATTCAGCAGGCGCGAGGCGCGCCAGTAGACCAGCAGCATCAGGCCCATCACCACCGTCAGCGTAATGCTGGTGGCCGAGCCGAACGGCCAGTCGCGGATGTTCAGGAACTGGCTCTTAATCACGTTACCAATCAGCAGGTTTTTCGCACCGCCCATCAGGTCCGACACATAGAACAAGCCCATCGCCGGGAGCATTACCAGCAGACAGCCTGCAATAATACCGGGCATCGTCAGCGGAATAATGATGCGGATAAACGTCTGCAGCTTACTGGCACCCAGATCTCTTGCCGCTTCCAGCAGCGGTTTATCCAGCTTCTCAATGCTGGAGTAGAGCGGCATTACCATAAACGGCAGCAGGATATAAACCAGGCCGACAATCACCGCGCTCGGCGTAAACATAATACGGATCGGCGTATCAATCACCCCCAGCCACAGCAGAAATTCATTGAGATAGCCTTTAGTGCTCAGGAAGATTTTCAGCCCGTAGATGCGGATTAACGAGTTGGTCCAGAAGGGAACAATCAGTAAAAACAGCAGCAGGGGACGCACCTTTTGCGGCAGGCCCGAGAGGAACCATGCGAAAGGATACCCCAGCACCAGACAGGCGAGGGTGGCAATCAACGCCATATTGAGCGAGTGCAGCAGCACGTCAAAATAGAGCGGATCGAGCAGGCGCGCGTAGTTGTCCAGCGTAAAGACCAGCGAAACGAAGTTAGCGTCGTCGCGGGTCAGGAAGCTGGTAGCAACGATCATCAGGTTGGGTAAAAAGACAAACAGCACAAGCCAACCGACGATCGTGGCGATGACCACATTCTGGAATTTACTTGTGTTCTTCATCAGCCAGCACAACCTCCCAGCTTTCTACCCAGTTGATAACCATTTTCTGGTCGAGAGAGTGGTCGAAGTCAGGGTCATCCTCGTTAAAGAACTCGCTGACCATCACCATCTTGCCGTTTTCCAGCTCAACAACGGACTCCAGCGTCATCCCTTTGTAGTTGCGCTCGCGGATATAGCCGATTAACCCTTCGGCCTCGGTATTGCCATGAATTTCCTCGACGCGCAGATCTTCCGGACGCAGCAGGACGTTAAGCTTTTGTCCCTTTTCAACGGGGAAATTCACCGCGATAGTGCACTCACGGCCTTCAACGCTGGCTCGCACACGCTGGTCGTCCAGGCGTTCAATCACAGTGGCATCGAAGATATTGATCTCACCGATGAAGCTGGCGACAAACAGATTCTTCGGCTCTTCGTAGATTTCGCGCGGCGTGCCGTCCTGCTCGATTTTTCCGTCACGCATCACCACGATGCGGTCGGACATGGTCAGGGCTTCTTCCTGGTCGTGGGTCACAAAAACAAAGGTAATGCCCAGCTTACGCTGTAAGGCTTTCAATTCGTTCTGCATCTGCTTGCGCAGCTTGTAATCCAGCGCGGAGAGGGATTCATCCAGCAGGAGCAGACGCGGCTTGTTGACCACGGCGCGAGCGATGGCCACACGCTGCTGCTGGCCGCCGGAAAGCTGATGGGGTTTACGCTGGGCAAACTCTTCCAGTTGCACCATCCGCAGGGCTTCGGTAACGCGCGGTGGGATCTCGGCGGCAGGTGTTTTTTGCATCCGCAGACCAAACGCGACGTTCTCAAACACGGTCATGTGCGGGAACAGGGCGTAGCTCTGAAAGACGGTATTGACGTGTCTGTCTTCTGCGGGAACCTGGGTAATATCCTGGTTCTCAAGATGGATATGGCCGTTATCAACGCTTTCCAGCCCGGCGATAAGGCGCAGTACGGTGGTTTTGCCGCAGCCAGAGGGGCCAAGCAGCGTCAGAAACTCACCGTCGTTGATGGTGAGAGTGAGGTCGGAAATAACGTCTTTACCATCAAAGTTTTTACGAATTCGTTCCAGTTGCACCAGCGGTGAACGTGAACGGGATTGTGTATTCAATTTTTGCGCTGTCCCATATAGACGCCTCAGGCAGCAGACCGAAGCGGGGTTTGTGTGTAACCACCTTGGTGACTCGTAATGAGGGCGGACATTCTACGGCAATCCCCTGCAATCGCCAATCCTTGTCACTGATTCATAAGCTACATTTATAAACACTGCATGACATAAACGAAAAAAGTTCTCGTTTGCGGGATAAAAGTGACCTGACGCAATATTTGCGTTTTGATGCTTATTGATAATGTTGTCACAAAAAGTGAGGGTGACTGCATGGATAAATTACTTGAGCGTTTTTTACAGTACGTTTCGCTGGATACCCAATCTAAACCGGGTGTTCGCCAGGTGCCGAGCACCGAAGGCCAGTGGAAGTTATTAAACCTGCTTAAAGAGCAGCTTGACGCCATGGGGCTGGTCAACGTCACGTTAAGCGAGAAAGGCACTGTGATGGGAACGCTGCCTGCGAATGTCGACGGGGATATCCCGGCGATTGGCTTTATCTCCCATGTCGACACCTCTCCGGATTTTAGCGGTAAACATGTGAACCCGCAGATTGTTGAAAACTACCGCGGCGGCGATATCGCGCTGGGTATTGGCGATGAAGTGCTCTCGCCGGTGATGTTCCCGGTTTTGCATCAGCTGCTGGGCCAGACGCTGATCACCACTGACGGCAAAACGCTGCTGGGTGCGGATGACAAGGCGGGCATTGCGGAGATCATGACGGCGCTGGCGGTGCTGAAAGGCAAAAATATCCCGCACGGTGATATCCGCGTGGCCTTTACGCCGGATGAAGAGGTGGGCAAGGGCGCAAAACATTTCGACGTCGAGGCCTTCAATGCGAAGTGGGCCTATACCGTTGACGGCGGCGGTGTCGGTGAACTCGAGTATGAGAACTTCAACGCTGCGTCGGTGACGATCAAGATTGTGGGGAACAACGTTCACCCAGGCTCCGCGAAAGGTGTGATGGTAAATGCGCTGTCGCTGGCGTCGCGTATTCATGCTGAGGTTCCGGCGGAAGAGAGCCCTGAAATGACGGAAGGGTATGAAGGTTTCTATCACCTGACCAGCATCAAAGGCACCGTGGACAGCGCGCAGATGCACTACATCGTTCGCGATTTCGACCGCAAGGCCTTTGAGGCGCGCAAGCGTAAGATGATGGAGATCGCCAAGAAGGTGGGGAAAGGGTTACACCCTGATTGCTATATTGAGCTGATCATAGAAGACAGCTATTACAATATGCGTGAGAAGGTGATGGAGCATCCTCATATTCTCGACATCGCTCAGCAGGCCATGCGCGACTGTGACATTGAACCGCAGCTGAAGCCGATTCGCGGTGGTACTGATGGCTCGCAATTGTCGTTTATGGGATTACCTTGCCCGAACCTGTTTACCGGCGGGTATAACTACCACGGCAAGCATGAGTTTGTGACGCTGGAAGGAATGGAAAAAGCGGTGAAGGTGATTGTGCGGATAGCTGAACTGACGGCAAAACGCTGAGAAAACGCCCGGTGGCGCTTCGCTTACCGGG
>NZ_GL890775.1:940189-982804 GCF_000211415.1 Enterobacter mori LMG 25706
TCACGCTTTTGTAGGCAGGGTAAGGCGTAGCCGCCACCCGGCTTTTAGGCAAGGAACGCCAATGTCAAACTATCGTCGTCATTACGTCCCTGGCGGTACCTGGTTTTTCACCGTCAACCTGCAAAACCGCCAGAGCGATTCGCTTATACGTCATATCGACAGCCTGCGTGCTGCCACCTCTATGGTTAAACGCGCGAAGCCCTTTACCATAAACGCCTGGGTTATCCTTCCCGAACATATGCACTGTATCTGGACCTTACCGGAAGGCGACAGCGACTTTTCGGCCCGCTGGCGGGATATTAAAAAAACGTTTAGCCGCAACATCGACATGCGCCACATATGGCAGCCGCGTTTCTGGGAGCACACCATTCGCAATGAACAGGATTACCGGCGGCATGTGGATTACGTCTATATCAATCCGCTGAAGCATGGCTACGTCAGTAAGATTCGCGCCTGGCCGTATTCAACGTTTCATCGGGACGTACGGGAAGGGTTATATCCAGAGGATTGGGCCGGAGAGATCGAGGATTTTGCGGCAGGTGAGCGGAAGTAAAAAGCCGGGTGGCGGCTACGCCTTACCCGGCCTACATTCGGATCGTAGGCCCGGTAAGCGAAGCGCCACCGGGCATTATAGCGACTTAGTCCTCAAAAAACCAATACCCACTGTTCACCAGCGCGGCCAGCATCGCAAGGAATGACGGGTCTTCCAGCGCGTCGCCAAACGTTTCGGCGTGCAACACCTGATGGCTGGCGATGGCTTCCAGCGCCGGACGGTGTGGAGAGTCCAGCTTTTCGCCGTTCACGAAGACATCTTCACCAATGCGCAGCACGCGTAACCCGCCGAGGCGAACCAGCTTGTCACCCTGTTGCAGGGCATCATAAATCTCATCGGCCTGATACGGTGGCTCCGGCGGCGCAACGTCCAGCTCGTGGCGTGACTGGCTGACAAACTCACCAAACCACTGTTTGAAATGTTCCGGCTCGTTGATCAAATCCAGCATCATCCCGCGCAGCTTATCAAGCTCTTCCGGCAGGATGTCAGCAGGGTGTTCACGCGATGGCACGTCCGGGTCGCTGTAGCGGTAGCTGCCCAGCTCGCGCTGCAGAACATAGTCAGCGAAGCCGCTGATCATTTCGCGACCGCTTGGCGCGCGGAACCCCACGGAGTAGTTGAGCGAGTTTTCCAGGGAGTAACCTTCGTGCGGGAATCCCGGTGGAATGTAGAGAATATCTCCCGGCTCCAGTTCTTCGTCGATGATCCCTTCAAACGGGTCAACCTGAAGCAGGTCCGGATGCGGGCAGTGCTGTTTCATCGGCACTTTGTCACCCACGCGCCAGCGACGGCGGCCGGTACCCTGAATGATAAACACGTCGTACTGATCCAGATGCGGGCCAACGCCGCCACCGGGAACGGAGAAGGAGATCATCAGATCGTCCATTCGCCAGTCGGGCAGGGCGCGGAACGGGCGCATTAAGGCGGCGGTAGGCTCATGCCAGTTGTTGACCGCCTGCACCAGTAAAGACCAGTTATTTTCGCCCAGGTGATCGTAGCTTTCGAAAGGACCGTGGCTGACCTGCCATTTTCCGTCCTGGTGGCTCACCAGGCGGCTGTCGACTTCATTTTCCATGGCCAGGCCGGCCAGCTCGTCAGGGGAGATAGGGTCGACAAAATTGCTGAACCCGCGTTTGAGAACTACCGGGCGTTTTTGCCAGTAGCGCTCGATAAACTCGGGCCAGTTAAGTGCTAAGTGATATTCCATATTTTTTTATTCCGCAGGCTCTTATTGAGTCGGATTATAACGGAAGCTCAGGAGCCTGAGTGCGAGATCCGCGCATTTTTCACATAACGGGTCAAGTATCGTTCGATGTGGGATGCTGGCGGCCAAAAATAGCCTCCATTCGCGCACCGCCCAGCAGGCTTTCACCCGTTTCAATTTTGCCATCGTACTGATCGACAATCTCCCGGGCGACGGCTAACCCCACTCCCTGACCCGGACGTAGCGTATCGGCGCGTTGACCACGATCGAACACCACTTCACGTTTATTGCGGGGAATGCCGGGCCCATCGTCTTCAACGATGATGTGCAGCTCGTTATCCGTCTGACGTGCGGACACTTCCACAAACTCCAGACAATATTTACAGGCGTTATCGAGCAGGTTACCCATCACTTCCATGAAATCATTTTTCTCGCCCACGAAGCTGATTTCCGGCGAGATATCGAGGCTGATGTTCACCCCTTTACGCTGATACACCTTGTTCAGCGCGGAAGTGAGGTTGTCCAGTAAAGGCGCCACCGGATGCAGCTCGCGGCTCAATAACGCACTTCCTGAACGCATGCTGGCGCGATGGAGATAATAGCCAATTTGCTGCGAGATGCGACTGATCTGCTCAAGCATCACAGGCTCTGCATCATCAACGCTGAGCGTTGAGCTACGCATGGAACGCAGCGTGCTCTGCATGACCGCCAGCGGCGTCTTAAGGCTGTGCGTCAGGTCGGTGAGCGTGGTGCGGTATTTATCATAGCGTTCGCGCTCGCTTTTCAGCAGGCGGTTAAGATTACGCACCAGGCTGGTGAGTTCGCGCGTGGTTTCCGGGTTGAGCTTTTCACGATGATGTTCTTCCAGCTCGCGAACCTCTTTGGCCAGTGATTCTATCGGGCGCAAACTCCACCATGCTGCGACCCACAGCAGAGGGATAACCAGCAGAAGATTGGCGGCCAGAACATACACGAACCAACTCCAGACCATGTAAGAACGTTTAAGCTCAACCGGAATGGTGTCGATCACCACGATGGTCAGTTGCGGCATGTTCATGGTAGCGGGATAGAGATTAATGGCGACGGAGTGGGTCATCTCCGTGTCGTCGTCATCCTCGCGTATCTCATTCAGCTTTTGCTGAAGGGCGCGATCGTCATGCAGCAATGCGCTGGTTGAATTGAGATCGGCCTCAATCTCATGAAAACCATTTGTCCTGAGCCATTCCGGGCGAATGCGTTTTTTCAACCAGGGGACGTCGCGCTGAGCCCACAGCAGTTTGCCTTTTTCATCATAAATTAACGCCAGCGTTGGGCTTTGCTGATTGAGGTGCTCAGGCATATCCACGGTAATGTGGTTATCTTCCCACTTCGCCAGGGTATAAAACAGGTTACTTTCGCCGCGTAACAGACGGAAGGTTGTTTTATCGAAGCTCACGCTATACCCGACCAGCGCCACTAACCCATAGGAAAGAGAAAGCACCAGCACCACGGCAGCGGTTGCCAGCAGAAAGCGCACCCGCAGCGAAAGGGGCAGAAAGTGTCGTGAAATCCCTTTCATTAGCGTAATTCGAACAGGTAACCCTGACCACGAACCGTGGTGATCACGTCCTGGGGGTATTGCGCCTGAATTTTTTTGCGCAAACGTCCCATCAGCACGTCAATGGTGTGGCTCTCCCGTAGCTCGGCATCCGGGTAAAGCTGGAGCATTAAGGAATCCTTGCTCACCACTTTGCCGTTATTACGGATAAGCGTCTCCATGATGGTGTACTCGAACGCCGTCAGCTTGACCACTTCATTATTAATAGAAAATTCGCGGCGGGAAAGATCAACCTGGAATGGCGGAAGGGAGATAACCTGCGAAGCATGACCGCTGTTGCGACGTAACAGCGCCTGCATGCGCGCAGCGACTTCTTCGATATGAAACGGCTTCGTCACGTAGTCGTCCGCACCCGCGCTGAGCACTTCCACTTTATCCTGCCAGCCTTCACGGGCGGTCAGGACCAGCACCGGTAGAGAGACGTCATGGCTGCGCCAGCGACGGATCAGCGAGAGACCGTCTTCATCCGGCAAGCCTAAATCGACAATGGCGATATCCGGCAGGTGTTCATTGAGATAATAATCGGCTTCTTTTGCATCTTCAGCATCGTCCACCTGATGTCCCATCTCCTGAAGCTGAACTTTCAGGTGATGACGTAGCAATGCGTTATCCTCAACAACCAGTACGCGCATCATCTCTTCTCCCTAAATAATTGGTATGAATAGTTTAACGCTGATTATGTAGTTTGAAACCAGCGTCATGAAATTAAATGACTTTTTTAATGTTCCCAATACCTTGGGGGCGTCCTGGGGGCATAGCTGTCGGCATCTGATTGTTCAGCATGTTGACCTGATCCTGGTTCATATCGCCGATCCACTTCGAGTAAACCTCATACACCATACGCGCGTCCTCATGGCCCATCTGGCTGGCGATAAAGGAAGGGTTAGCACCGGCCATAAGCGTCCAGCAGGCGTATGTATGGCGGGACTGATAAGGGTTTCTCTCACGTATTCCAGAAAGTTTAGTTCCCCGTTTCCATCCATACGAAATCGAATTTTTGGAAAAAAAGCTCTCATTCACTGACGATTTCTTTTCAGGAGTAAATACAAAACGCAGATTTTGCGGCTCGGTTTTGCCAATTTCACGGTGATGGAAAACGATCTGCTGTCTTGGGTTATTGCCGGTGATTTCGAACTGCTCGAGCAGCGCATTATGAGCAGGCTTAAGCAGTGTAATCGTTCTGATGCCTGCATCTGTTTTTGGCGGCACAAACACCCGCTTGTTCGTCAGGCTTCTTGATACGTGAATCTCACCTTTCCTCAGATCGATATCCTCCCACGCCAGAGCACAAATCTCGCCGGGCCTCATTCCCGTATGGACGGCTACAATGATGATCAAAGCCAGTTTTCGGGGAAGGGCGGCAATCAGTGCCTGGTACTCATGAAGTAGAAGCGGATCGGGGTCTGCCTTAGATAGCTTGAGCCTGGACACGCCCTCATAAGGAGCGTGTAATATAAACTGACTTCGATTCGCAAGCTTCAGCATTTCTGATAAAACCGCCATCTGTTTATTGACTGTTGAGGGCGCGCGTCCCTTTTTAACCAGATTAGGCATTGATGGGTTTAATACGCTGCCGGTCAGCAGCTCTTTACGGTAATTCAGGATGTCGGCGTGCTGAATATCAGCAAGGGGAGTATTTTCTCCCACAACACGCTTCAGGGTATTAACTGCAGATGTGAGAGAGTGCAGTGTTGCCCCTGACACCTCCAGCGCTTTTGTATCAATGAAAAAATCGCTCAGCTCTTTAAACGTCGTGATCCGCTTAGTTGATGAGAATTTTTTAAGAGCCTTCGATTCAGGGAAGCGCGCCGCGTAGTCGAACTGGCCGAACTGTATCTCACTCACGATGACGGCGCGAAGGTTTCCAGCCTTCTTGATGTTGCTGCTGTTAACCACCCAGCCACGGAGAACTTCGCGGCAGCGAATGCCGCGATAGGTAAACGTGATCCTTATTTTTCCGTTATGAAGTTCAACGCCGGTTGGAAAGTTCATCATGCTTCCTGAATAAATCTATTAATCAGCGGGAAGTTGTACCAGACCAAAGCGCGTTTGCTTTCTCCGCCGGGTACCGCGGGTACTCGCTTAAAATGAACCCCTTCAATCCAGCATCCGAGGCGATAAGCTTTTATTTGCCTGTCATCCAGCCCCGTTTTTTCAGTTAGCTTTCCCGCCACCATCCACTCTTCATCAAAAATGATTTGCGCCATGCTTAACTCCATGACGCCGCCACGATATCGCAGCGGCAGATAGTATATTGATTGTCAAAAATCACCGACCAAGGCCAGGGAGGCACCGGAGATGCCTGGCACCTGTCATTGCCGTGGCCACGTAACTACGGGGGCGGTTAACAACCTCAACCGTAATTTTTCTCCCTTGGAACTTGATGGTGTAAAAAGTCTGCTTGTCGCTGCGACCATGCGCGCCATATTTCTCAAAATGGCATTTGAGCGCGGCGGCGCATGCTGGACCGCCGATACTGTCTCCCTTGCTACGGTTAATCAGACGCACAGGAGCCTTCCTGATGGTTGATAACGCTACGGGCAAGTCCGGCGGCCATAGCCGGTAATTCCTCATACTGATTGCAATAAGCCGGGTTGGAACATAAGCCCTGCAGTGCGGCGATCGTTAGCTGTTGCAGGTATGAGGATGCCGCCGATAGATCTGGTTTCTCACGGTCAGGATCAGCTGCCTTTTGAGGTTTTGCTGTTACAGCTGGTGTATCGAGCAATACCGATTTTGGTGGTTCGGGGCGGCGGTATTCCACGATCGCATCAAGAGCTATTTTCTGACGAACGCTAATATCGTCGGACCAGCTATCCAGCATGGTTGTTGCCACATCGTGGATCTCCTCGTTGGTAAACACAGGAGACAGGCAATATTCAGTGGTGGTGATATCTTCCATCAGTAGCGGGATAACATCGGAAACGAGGTGACCTGTGAATGCCACCACGCCCTCAGCCTCTTCTTTCCCCATGATATTGGTGCGGCCAGAAATCAGATCATTTAGTGCGTGCAAAATCGAAAATTCGCGTTCGTCTGGTGCTTCGCGAACGTCTTGAGCTGGAGGCACTTCCTGTTTTTCGACTTCATTTGAGGAGGGGGTATTTATCAGAGCATCGACTGAGAAGACTCCTCCACCCAGGTTCTCAACACGCGGCTGACCGCCGGCTTGCTTTTCAGGAGTCGTGTTCGGAGCGAATGTCTCGCTGAGTTCTTTGTCGAGTTGCGCAGCTTTGCCAGGGCAAACTGCTGGTGGAAGAGTTTCGCCCGGTACAGACGGTTTGGTTTCATCATTTTCAGTCTCCAGCTTGATATTGCCGCATGCGATATCGATTGTTTTCTGATCCGGTTTCGCATGATTCGATTCAACCAGATTGCGGTTAATATATGCACGCAGATCGACCGGCTTGAGGTAAAGGTCTTCCGGAGCGGTTTTAATCAGCGCGATAATGGAGGCGCGGGAGAAGTCCAGGATGCCCGGAGTGCCGCGTAATTTATTCCACCAGGCAGAAAAGCGCGGATCTCTTCCCTCGCTTTCCATCTCTTTGGCGCGGCGGATAATTTCGGATGGAATGGCATAAATATCAAAATCCATCGCGGCCGAGAGAATGCCCAGTGCGGTTTCCAGGCGGAGAGTTGCGAGATTATGCACCAGATCAGGACTGCGATCGGTAGGGGTATTACCGCCCAGGCTGGCTTCTGTGTCCGGTTTGATGTCGGTAGCAACAGGCTCACGCTTTGCTGCCGGAGTGTCGATCCATTTAGTGATACCTTTTTTGATATCAGGCCACTGAGTTGAGACCTTCATAGTTTTGCGAATCCACGCCAGTAGTTCTTCCTGCCGCTCACCGCTCAGGGCAAACACGCGAGGTTCCTTCACAAAAGCCTGGGCCAGTTCTCGTTGGAAGCTGCCATCGTCGTCGTTATTTAAATCGACTACCTGACCGAATTGCGAATCGGTGATCTCCTCCACTGCGCCGAAGAGGGCGAGGCATGCCGCGCGGGAGTCCTGGTCAAGGTTGCGTACAATCTTCATACCCGCCGCGTGCACGGTTTCGTTATTATCGATTTCTGGTTGTGGCGCAGCAGCTGGTTCACCTCGATTGTTATTCCAGACAACGTGCTCACCAAAGAAATCAGCGCTAAACACATCAAGCTCAGGACATGGAAGGTCTTCGTGGTGCTCCCAAATTTTCACCTTAAAATAATCATCTATATGTTCAGGATGTTCAGCCGCCAGCTTGCCGAAAATAACAGCTTCAGCAATGGCTTTTGTGGCCGAATTTACTGCTGTAGCAAGCGGCTTTAAGTCCGGGTGTTTTTTCAAGGCTTTATCTTTTGGAAAATAAGCACCGCCGAAAACTTTTAATTCAACAGACATAATTACCTCTATTAATTTTTTGGTGTGTGATGTTTAGCGATATGGTTTACGAATAACACGCTTAACCTTTTTTAACGCGTTACGCCTTTCTCTTTTTTCATTGCATTGCTCACATAAATAAATCGTGCGCTTGAAGGGGTATCTGTCTGTTTTCCTTTTGTGCATTTCCGATTTTTTATATTCGCGGCAGCAAACGGCGCAATGACAAATGATGTCATCCATATCAGTTAAGTAGTTGGCGTTTGTAATCGTAATAGGACATGCCGCAGGCGTTCTGTGCTTCTGTGAAGTTCACAGACAGCAAGCTAATGTGCTTAACAGCGCATACTGGACAATGAAACTCGCCCAGCACATAGCCACCATCAAGTACTACGGTTACAGGGCCAGAGGATGGTAGATGAACCACGCCAGAAATAATCCCGTTAATATTAAATGTCGCAATTTCTTTGTTTACTATTGCAAGACCCATTTCAATGGTTGTTACTTCTAATTTCATTTCAGACACCTTGTTTTAGGTTGAGAGAATTCCTGCCGTTTAAGGCATGGTTTTTGAATCGTGTATAATTAAATGACAGTCAGGTTATTGTGTTTTATCGACGCTATTAACCTTCAGAATTCAGGGTTGCCTTTTTGAGCAAGCAAATAACAAAGTTTTCGAAGTTTTATTTCAAACCAGTTAAGGCGGACTGCCTGTTGCCGTGATGGTTGACGATTAAAGTCTGTCATAATGAATCCCCTATAAGGTTATTAACAGCCATCCACAATTTCGATTGCCCACAACTGGAAGCACACTCCGCCAGCTAACAAACCAATCCCCATTAGTGAAAGAGTGGAATGCGCCTCCATGTTGTGGACGATTCATCTGCCCTGGTCTGGCGGCGCCACCTCGCCAGGGCAGATGTAAAGGGCAGTTTCGCTGCCAGTCGGCTTATTGGTCTGTGAAGGTATTTCAAGTCCTGCAACGCGGGGTTTGCTCTCCGCTCCAGGTTCTCCCCGCTATGCTTTAGCGCGCAACCTGAGAAAACCGCCTTCAAGCCTTTGGCTTACGCCACATTCAAGAAACTGCCTGGACGAACTCGGAAAAGCTCAGTGCTTCTTCACCCTCCGCCAGACTGTTGAAATACTCTTCGTATGCTTTTTCCATCTCGAACCCCTGTTTGCTGCTTTGCTTGGCTAATCACCCTTATCGCCGGGTAGGCGGAACGTTTACTGATTACTGCTGTTAAGTTTTGATAACGCAGATTGTTATTTAAACCTAACAAAACGTCAAGGGTGAATTTCGCAAAACCTAACAGCAGGATCGTGAAAAACACAAAAAGGCCGCTATTGAAGCGGCCTGGCGTGAAGAAAAATTATTTGATATCGAGGTTTTTGAGGATCTGCAGGATTTCTTCTTTGCTTTTGGTTTTTATCAGGTCGTTGAACGTTTCATCGTAGTCTTTGACCTTGTCCCGCAAATTGATGATGTGTTGTTCTTTCTCAGCGTTGGGGAGTTTTTCAAACAGTTCCAGAAGCTGAATCTGTTGCGGTGAAAGCATCCGATACGATTCTGCTGGGGCTGGTTCGTATCCGTCATCGCCTTTAATGATCCAGCCAGGTTCAACGCCAAGAGCCGCAGCTAACTTGAAGAGATTATCGCCCCTTGGAGAGGTTTCATCACGTTCCCACTGAGAGATTGTGACATGAGCAACCCCAGCCTGTTTGCCTAGGCTGCGCTGGGTATATTTCAAAGCAGAGCGCCGCTCTTTTATACGCTGACCGATCGTTTTCATAGTTCGGAAATCCTAACGCGCATTGACTCTTGTTTCCTTAACATATAAAGTTAGGAAAACTTACCAAGGAGGACAAAATGAAAACCGAAGATGTAATCAAACACTTTGGGAAAAAAGCCAACGTGGCGAGGGCTCTCAACATCGCTCGATCCTCTGTGAGTGAGTGGGGGGAGTTAGTACCTGAACGACGCGCCGCTCGACTGGAAAAATTAACGGGTGGTGCATTGAAGTACGACTCAGTTTTGTATGAGCACAAGCTTAACCTCAATGCCCCTAAGGAGTCTGACTGATGGAAATCAAAAAGCTGGCATGCGAGCTGGAGTCTTGGGCGCAGGAAAAGGGCTGGAAGACGGTCACGCAGCTGATAACCCCGCATCACTTTGGCGATCTGCTTCAGTCACTTGATGACGTATCGGATCCGGACGAATACGCGCGCCGTTTGCACAACAACAAGCAGATTATTCAACGTGCTTTCCGCAACGATACGCCTAACTACCTGAAACAGGCAGAAGCGCTGAGCTATGCCATCCGTACCGCCATTGATAACGAACTGGCGCAGAAGGACTGCATGCACTACCGGGCGGCCAGGGTTAACAAAGAGTGTATCGAAGCCACCAATGCCGTCTTCACTGGCAAACCGCAACCGGTAATCCGCCGCGAGACTCTGGAAGCTATCGACGCGCTGGCGCAGCTGGTCGGCGTCAAAGTGAAGCTGGTTTCGACTTGTTCAAACGTAGCCTAGTTCAGTTGTATTGAGGTGTTCTATGAGCATGGAACTGATGGTTCAGGCGATGAAGGTCAAGGTAGGAAACCCCCTTCGTAAGCTGGTCCTGCTTAAGCTGGCCGATAACGCAAGTGATCAGGGCGAATGCTGGCCGAGCTATCAGCATATCGCTGATCAGTGTGAGATCAGCCGTCGTTCCGTCATGAATCATGTTGCCGCGCTTTGCGAGTCTGGACTGATGCGAAAAGAGACCAGAACGGGCCCAAAAGGTAACGGCAGTAATTTCTACCGACTACCCCTGAGCGGTGCAAATACCAGTGCAAGGGTAGTGCAGGGGATTCACCAGGGTGGTGAAGCAAATTCACTAGGGGCTGGTGCAGGAGATTCACCAGATGGTGCACCACATTCACCAGGGGGTAGTGAAGGAGATTCACCCAGAATCAGTCACTCTTCTGAACCAGTCAAAGAACCAGAAAATAATACTTGTCCGGACGCTTCGCTGTCGGACGAACAGCTGACCAAAGAGGCGTGTTTTAAATCGTCATCCAGAGGCCGTGGTTGCACATGCAGGAAAACGGCAGTGGGGAAGCAAGGAAGATCTGACCTGCGCCCAGTGGATGTGGAACCGCATCGTCAAACTGTATGAAAAAGCCGCTGAGACAGACGGGGAACTGGTGCGCCCCAAAGAGCCTAACTGGGCTGCATGGTCCAACGAAATCCGTCTGATGTGTGCCCTTGATGGCAGAACACATAAGCAAATATGCGAAATGTTTTCGCGTGTACAGCGTGATCCGTTCTGGTGCCGGAACGTGATGTCACCGTCAAAACTGCGCGAAAAATGGGATGACTTAATTCTACGGCTGCCATCGCCAGGGGCGGCTCAGAATCAGGCTGGTGGCCGGGATATCAATCGGATCTCCCGTCCTGACAGCACCGTTCCGCCAGGATTCAGGGGGTAAGCATGCAAAACGCAGGTTCCATTCTCGATCGCCTTCGCCGCGTCATTCCGCCGGGCGTAGAACCCAAATTCAAGAGCGCCGCTGAGCTGATGGTCTGGCAGCGCGAGGAAGGTCTAAAACGTGCCGCTGAGGTGGACAAACTCAACCAGCAGGCACGTGCTGAGAAAATTTTCGGTAGATCCGGGATCCAGAACCTGCACCGCAGCTGCAGCTTCGCGAATTACACGGTGAACGGCGATGGCCAGCGCCATGCCCTGAGTATGGCAAAGAGCTATGCGCAAAATTTTGGCACCGGCTTTGCGAGTTTCGTTTTCACCGGAAAGCCGGGCACTGGCAAAAACCACCTGTCAGCAGCCATTGGAAATTATCTGCTGAAACAGGGGCGAACGGTTCTGATTGTGACGGTGCCTGATCTGACCCTGCGCGCCCGGGCCTGCTATGACGAAGGACATTCTGAAGCCGCGCTGCTGGATGACCTCTGCAAAGTTGATCTGCTGGTGCTCGACGAAGTCGGCATTCAGCGCGACAGCCGCGGCGAGAAAGTTTTGTTGAACCAGATTATCGATCGCCGGCTGGCCGCTATGCGCCCGGTTGGCGTGCTGACCAACCTGAATTACGACGAGCTGATAGAGACCCTGGGCGAAAGGGTTGTTGATCGCCTGCGCATGGATAACGGCATTTGGGTGAACTTTGACTGGGAGAGCTATCGCGGAAACGTTAGCCACCTGAGACCTGTTAAGTAAATTTTGAGGAGAAAATTATGAAATCTGTAGTCGACGCATTGAAAGCCATGGGTAAAGCAACCTATCACGAAGTAGCAGCACGCCTGGATATTGAACCCGTAGAGGCCCTGAAAATGCTGCGCGAGCACAAGGAAGAGGGGTTGTGCAATTTCTTCGATGGAGCCTGGTCGGTTGGTACCGCGAAAGAGCAGAAGCCGAAGCGTATCAGACCAAAGCAGCCATCGCAGCTGGTGGAGAGGGTATTGTCAGCTATGCAGGGGCAGGGGGCTATGAGTGCCAACCAGGTTGCAGAAAAACTGGGTAAAGGTTCGCGAGCTCTGAATGCCTCGCTGGGTGCGATGTGCAAGGACGGTCTGGTCCTGCGCCATGTGGACGGGAAAAATATCACCTGGAGCCTGGCGGATGAACCGGAAGTTCAGCCAGAACAGCAGGAGCCTTCAGTACCGGACGTCAAGTTATCATCAGCGCCAGACAGCACAACCCTGGAACAAATTATTGGGGAAATCCCAACTTTCGCCAGTCGTCCGGATGATCTGATTATTCCGTCACCGCGTTATATCTCAACTGAAATCCGCCGCACGAAAGCGAAGCTGGCACGCCTGCAGCGTGTGCAGAGGGCTGTTCGCGAGCTGCGCCATCATAAGCATCTGCTGGAGGGGCTGGGGAATGACTGATTTGCCGAAATGCCCTGAATGCGGAATGGCTCCTTCTCTGAGGGTTCGCAGCCGGGGGATGAACTGGGGTTCGGCAGAGGTTCGCTGTTCGAACGGTTGTCCCGGCATTCGGGCGGGATTTTCGTTCCCGCCTGATGGTGAGGCAGCGGCCCGGCAGTTGCTTCAAGAAAAATGGAAAGAGTTAGTGGAGGCAAAGTGAGCAATTTATTACTTCACAAATGTGTAAAAGACACCGAGGGCTCGTCGACTGAGACAAAATCTCTCGGCTGGAATCGTGGCTGGAAAACATGCCGGAAGGGTTGGAAAACGTTCTGTCGTGAGAACGCAGAAATCACGGTAGAAGAACACCTCGAGACTGATCTCTCGTTCACGAACTAGGCTGTAGCCAACTGGCATATTGCTGAATAACTCACTTACTAGACGCCATAGGATTAGCTCATAACCGCTTCTTCATGGTATTTTCATGCCACACTTCATGAGATTAGAGGGAAATTTGAGATGATGTATTCAGTGACTTTTGATGATACTGGACGTGTAGAGGATATTGAACTAGAGCGTGAGGTTAGGGCCGGAGATAGGCTCTCGCTTAACATTGATGGTCTTGATGGTATTTATATTGTCATGACTGTTAGTGGCCCTATTTATGAAAATATATGTGTTCCAGCAAATATCAGGGTCCAAAAATATTGGAAGCAATAATGTACCCCCCCTAATCATCAAGGGGGGTATTCCGAAGTGGAGTATTGCATACAAATCGAAAGACTAGTAGGGCTAGGTTAATATAGATGTTGATGTGTCAGAAAGAACCTGCTAAGCGGGGGATGAACTAAACCCGACTACGTATTAGAAGTAAATTTGGGGACATATAATGATAGATAGTAGATCGAAACTAAACAAAAAAAGACCGCGACCTTCAATTCAGATCACATCAGTATCTGATTTTGTTCGCCATGTTGTTAATTGGCGACTTGATGGCCATCCCCCAACGGCCTTCAGAGGCCAGAGTCACTATGGATGGTATTCCATTCCAAAACTTTTTCGTGATGATAATGATATTCATAGTAGCGAAAACTATGCCGTTAGGGATATTGTTTCATTGCATCCAAGTGAATTTGAATCTGATAAGACTATGTTTGACCGGTTGGTTAGAATGCAGCATTTTGGTTTACCCACTAGACTTTTGGATGTAACAACAAACCCTCTGGTGGCTCTTTGGTTTGCTACAGAAATGAGCAAACGTAGTGAGGATTATCATGGTGCAGTTCAAGCATTTTTAGTGCCTAAAGACCGGCAGCGTTATTATGATAGCGATAGAGTGAGTTGTATGGCAAATATTGCCAATCTCACAAAGAAACAAAAAGAGGAATTAGCCTCTTGTGCCATGACGGCGTCATCTGTCATTGAATTTAATAAGCAACCTGTCGTCGATACCTTAGTTTTTCACATTGGAATGGAAAAGGCACATTTTAGAAATGTTGTAAATCCTGATGATTTGTTACGCCCTATTTATGTCAAACCGAAAATGTCTAACAAGCGAATAATTGCACAGGCTGGAGCGTTTATGCTTTGGGGGGTGAATGTTGATGCGTCTAGAGTTGCTGAACGTCTCCGACAGGACAGAATTTGGATCGATGAAGCCGACAAAGCCCATATTAGAGATGAGCTGAATCTTTTAGGTATAAATGAGAGAACTCTATTTCCAGAAATTGATAAATCAGCCAAATTTATAACTGATTTGTACGGGAGTAGACGACGGGGTCTGAGCGCAAGCGGTTTACTATGATTACGAGGTCCTAGCCTTTAAGCCAGGATGCTCTAATCCCGTGAAAGATGGTTCAACTCCCGTTAGCTAGCGATCCGCAGTACATGGAAAATGCTGAGCAGAACACGAAAACTTAACCCGCTTCGGCGGGTTCTTCACATCTATCCCCGTCATCCTGTAACGTTTCGTGCTCTTATTGCGTTGATCATTCTGACGTTGCGGTGTACTGTATGAATATACAGTTAATTGTTCAGGAGGCATCATGTCGTATACATCTCCAGTGCTCGCTAACACAGAAACTCCTATGACGCTTGCCAGTCTTTGTCGCTTAGATGGCAAATACCGCGCAATCGAAATCTCACCGGGATTTGTTGTCGTAGATATAACCCGTCCCCCCCAGTCGGGTGATACTGTTGCGTTCTCGTTCTGCGGTGGCATGCAGTTTGCGAAAGTACAGGGCGAGTCATTAATTACCCCAGATGGTGATGTGATAGAAGGTGACGCGCTGGACGATGTGCGGGTGGCAGGAGTGGCTATCTTTTTGATTAAAGAAATCAACAACGACGAACTACCAATCATTTAGCCCTTCGGTAATTCCCTCACGCAAGAGAAGTCACTATCGTTCGGTTGTTTAGCTCAATTGAGCTTTATTGATTTATCCAACCTATTAGACATCAGGCTAAGCGGAACTGTTAATGAGGTCAGCGCGCAGGGAGATAAAGGACCGCCCCCGGAAGGGGAAACCATTTTAGGGATGTGCCCATGAAATTAAATGAATTTGCCGCGGGTTTAACCAAAGACGGATTGCTTGTTTTAAATCTGTCCGATGGCGAAATAACTGACTACCTCGTCACCAATAATGCTTTACGCACGCTGATACGCCGGGAGGGTAATCGAATTTCCGCGCGGATCCTCAGTGATGATGAGCGAATAATCAACCTTAACTCCCTGCCAGAAGCACTTAAGGTTCTCAAGCCGTAAGTGTTGATTTATAATAATCAAACGGGCTGAACACCCACTGATTACTGCGCCAACCTGAGGAATCAAAATGGCGCAGAGCATTACCCTAAACAACTCTCACCGCCCGTCTATGTGCGGTGTTTCTGCTTGCGCTGGTGGTCCAGCATGAAGAAAGCAGATAACCTTCATCTTTCGCGTGTGGCCGCACTGGGCTGCATCGTGTGCAGAAATCAGAACCTGGGCGAAACGCCTGCGGAAATTCACCATATCCGAACCGGTCAGGGCATAAGCCAGCGCGCTGACCATCGGAAATCAATTCCTCTATGCCATATGCACCATCGCAACGGCGGTTATGGTGCGGCGATTCATGCTGGCCGCAAGCAATGGGAGAGAAACTTCGGTACCGAGTTGCAGCTGCTGGAGCAGGTCCAGTTAGAGCTGGGAGTGTTCTATGCCTAAATACATCATCACCCCAGTCGGAAAACCACGCATGACTCGCCGTGATAAATGGAAACAGCGGCCACCGGTGATGCGCTATCGCATGTTCTGCGATGAAGCCAGGCTGCATGGAATCCAGGTACCGGAGAGCGACGCCCATATCACTTTCGTTTTGCCGATGCCGCAGAGCTGGAGCAAGAAGAAGCGCGCAGCAATGGACGGTCAACCTCATCAGCAAAAACCCGATCTGGACAACTTAAAAAAATCTCTGTTGGACGCCTTGTTTGAGGATGATTCCCAAATTTGGGACGCCCGGACAACAAAAGTATGGGGCGAAACCGGAATGATAATTATCGAGGATATGAAATGACGCCACGCCAGAAACGCCATTATCTTGAAGGACTGGGAAAAACCTCAATGGCGCCACGCAAGAGCTGGCTCGGGAAAAGTGTTCTCCTGACTGATATCCAGTCCGGGTGGATTAAATCGCTGCTAACAGTGTGGGGGGAGTCTGTGCGCGGTGGAACGGCTCCGGCCAAACCGTGCGGCCATTCGTGCTGGAATGTGCTCAGTGGAAAAAACTGGTCTGATAAAGCGCTTGAGCGATTTACGGCGGCGTTGAACCAGGCGAGAGAAGAGGGATTCCGTGGTGAGCAGGCAATGAGGCGCGCGCGCTCGATACTCTGGCCCGAGCCGCCGGTGAGTGTAATTGACGCAGCGATGTGCAGCGATGACGCGAAATTTATTGAGGATGTGGTGCTTCAGGCTTTCGATTTGATGGATCCGGTTTATTTGGTTGGCCGTCACTATTACACCACCAGGAAAAAAATCTCTGACATCACCAGAGAACTGCAGAGCTTAGCACCATGGCTGACGGAACGAGCGGCGAGAGAGCGGGTAACTTGGTGTCTACAGATATTCAGGGCAAAAGTCTATCTGTCAGCAAAGAAAGCGCTGGATGGTTGATCTGATTACAGGCTCGAATCAGTATGCTAAGCTGTACATGTACAAGAGATGAGGTGCGTATGCGCAAAGTTAGTTATACCCAGATGAGAGCAGAGCTGTCCGATATTCTTGATGCAATCAGGAACGGCGAAACCGTAGTTGTTACTCAGCGGGGAAGACCTGACACTGTATTGAAAGGCTCCACTAGTTCCGAACTTAGTTACAGCCCAATTACAACAAGACCTTATACCGCGAGGTCTAATCCTTCAAACACAATTATTGAAGTGGTTAGAGACGCTCATGGTCAGGCTTACTATGTTAAAAAGGCACCAAATGGAGAAATTATCACAAAGGTAAAAGCAGACAATACTAAAATATCATTCAGCGAAGCCCTGAAGCTTACACAAACAAAACACGCAAAAATCATCAAGGCCTTGGAAGACAAATAATGGATGACATTGCTTTTTTAACGCCTGATCAGGTTGTTGAGATTCAAACTTCGACCTTACCTAATAGTGGCCCGGCAGATGAAGGAAAACTGCATGGAGCACTATTTCGTGTCCAGACACTTGCCGAGTATGAAGGCTGTGATGACATCTTTGCATTTGCAGCGATGTATCTCATTGCAATAGCTAAAGCACATGCTTTTAATGATGCGAATAAGCGCACGGCATTCCAGGCAACCAGCGTGTTTTTACTGATGAATGGAGTCGAGCTGAACGCCTCGTTCGAACTGGTGAAGCTGACGGTGCTTGCCGCTATGGGCGAGGCTGAGTTAGATAACACAGCCTTTGCTCTGCGTATCTTGTCTGATTATCGAAATGATATCGTGGCAGAGCATGATTATTTAGTGTGACAGTAAAGCCCGCTTCGGCGGATTATTTGATCTCACGAAACCACGAAAGTGATTTTTTTCAGTTTAGAGTTGAAAACGCGTCAGAAAAGTAGATAATTCATTCATGCTTGGCAGAGCTGCGCCACGATGGCAGCGATGTAAAGCTACAATTTGAAAAAACTTTAAACCCCGCCTGCCGGGGTTTTTTGTTATCCGGCGATACGACAGGGGTATTCGCGAAGGTGCATTGCACCAGTACCCCTGTCATATCGCCGTGTTTACTTCAGGGCGCAGGATGATAGATTACCTTCAGTCATTGCCGGTTCGTATACATGATCATTTTGCTGCGATGACGGCGCTGATCTTCTTTGCAACTATTTTCAAGATCGTTTTTCCATTTATCGCGTACCTGATAAACCGTGTCTTTGAGTATCGAAGTTACAAGCGCTTTAGCAAAAAAGAAGAGATAAGCGACGAACGAGCGAGAGAAATTGCTAAAGAGATCTGGAGACCGAAATCCAAGCCACCAAAATGGTTTTTGAAACTTAAAAACAAGCTATTCCGCAAAAATAATCCCCTCTTATAGAGCCGCATTTAACTGCGGCTTTTTTATTTCCTTCACACAGCACCCGCACACAGCGAGGTGAGAGACGATGAAAATGAATGATTCAGGGAACATCTTCACGCAGTTCTTCGCGTGGGTAGCAGCTCTGGCGTCTGCCATTGGATTTACCACTCAGGATCTGGTGTTCATGTTCTTTGGCGCAGCCGGTTTGCTTATCTCGCTTGCCTCCTACGTTAACGGGCGGGTGGATGCAAACCGCAGGCGCAGAGAAGACGAGAAGCGAACGAAAATGGTCAATGACTACCTGAAAGGGGTCGGTGATAAACCTCTTCATGAACGTCCGGCTGCGGCAAGCGTAGTTGTCGAGGCATTACAAAAGGAAGGTGAGTAATGGGGAGCCGGGCAAAGTTGAGCGCAGCCGTTCTGGGGTTAGTGCTTGCTGGCGCATCCGCACCGACCATCCTCGATCAGTTCTTGGATGAGAAAGAAGGGAACAGGCTCACTGCATACAAAGATGGCGGCGGGATCTGGACGATTTGCCGCGGTGCCACGATGGTTGATGGTAAACAGGTGGTGCAGGGAATGAAGCTGACACAGGCGAAATGCGACCAGGTAAACGCCATCGAACGGGATAAAGCGCTTGCGTGGGTTGATCGCAATATTAAGGTGCGGCTGACCGAACCGCAGAAAGCAGGTATTGCTTCGTTCTGCCCCTACAATATCGGCCCCGGTAAATGTTTCCCCTCGACATTCTACAAGCGCATCAACGACGGTGACCGAAAAGGGGCTTGTCAGGCTATCCGTTGGTGGATTAAGGATGGTGGCCGCGATTGCCGCCTGACTAAAGGCCAGAAGAATGGCTGTTATGGGCAGGTTGAGCGGCGTGATCAGGAAAGTGCGCTGGTGTGCTGGGGGCTGGACCAATGAAAATTAATCTGGATCTTATCGGCGTTGTCGTTATAGCTGGCATGTCAGTCGCTCTCGTTAAGAGCTGCTCAGACGCTAGTATCCTTCAGAGCGATAACGACGTTCTGCGAAGTGACAATTCTCTGCAGGGGCAGGTTATCGCTACCCAGGCATTCAACTTCAATCGATTCAATCAGGTTGCAGAACATGCCAATAGGCTCAACTCCCTAATTGACACCAGCACCGAAGAAACCGTAATCGAATACCGAGAGATTCTCCGCCGTGAAAAGACCTGTGATCTGCCTGTTCCTGCTGATATCGCTGGTGGGCTGCTCGAATACGCGCACCGTTTACGTGCCAGCGCCATGCACACCGATACCAGCAGACCTGACGCAGCCGATGATCGTTCCGCTGCCGCCGGCTCAATAACATACTGCCAGGCCGTGCTCTGGATTAAGCCGCTGCTGGCAGTGATTGAGAAGGGCAACAATAACTTCGCAGGCATTAGGCAGATAGAGCTGGAAAGGAAAAACTAGGGATGGCTCGTCCTTGAGCACACGGGTATTCCTGAACGACGGCTTTACCTGACATAGCAAAGCACCTTTAAATTCTAGAAAAGACTCAATATTTAACAAGCGAAGCGCATCAATCCGAAAAAAAAGCCCCCACAAGGGGGGCTACCGGAGTCTCAGTTTCACATGCTCTTATTATCGATGTTTCCCTGGAGTCGGCATTCTCCGCATCAGAGTCTTGGATATCCTGGCATGGATCCAGAGATCAACAAGCGTAAGCGTAAAGAATTAAGATTTTACTTAGGTAGGTAGATTGCTGTTAGGTAACAAGTTATCTATCTGTTCACGTTATCAATGTTCAGGAGCGCCAGACGAAGAAAGACATCCTGGCGCATAACAAAGCTTGGCAGATGAACTGCATGTTTAAAAAGGCGCAATAATAAGCGCCTGAAGAATATTACTTGGTGGTACTGAAAAGCTTCATGTACTGATTGATAGGCTTGCCAGAGTGGGAATCCTTCCCTGAGTCAGGCGTAACAGATAAAACTTTCGAAGCTAGTTTGTTAGATGCCTGATTATCAACTCCGACGATAGCCTCTACATAGAATTCACTAAACGAGTTTCTAAATCCATAGCGCATTTCTTCGATGCTTGAGGTGAAGAGCGTTGTGCCGACGCCCTGCATTTTAAATCTATCAGCTACAGCATAACCGACGCCAAAACATGGCTTACCTTCTACTGGGTCGACCGGAACATATACGGCAACACCTTTAACAGTCTCTCCTTGAACAAAGGCGTAAGTAATCCTGGGGGTACCATTAGCATCGTCTAAAAGCACTTTCATATCGGTGTGAACTACACATGGAGAAAGTCTGATTAGACCATTTGACAGTGCATGCTGAAAACTTATCAATGAGTCTGTTGGGTCAACAATTTCAGGCATTTTAGTTTCTCTTTAATATGTTATGAGCGGTATCAAAATACTACGTTCCTATTTTTTATTCTTTGATATCAATGGTTCATGCGCTGAAATTTTGAAGTGGATTAAATTTTACAAAAAAATCCTTTGGAGCGCATCGTACGCGCAAATCTAAGAAACTCCTTCGGCTGTGAACTTGGGCAAAGCTTTTGTTAACGGTGGTGATGCCGAGAAAACTGTTACATTTTAGAGAGGAAGCACATGTAGGCCGCAACAGATAGTGTTCAGAACGTACGAACAAGCTGCAAAAAAATGCGCAACCCAAGAGGTAAAATCCTTGCAAATCCCTTATGCAACTCGGTTGCAAGGCGATCAAACTATCTTGCAATTTTTGCTGATTCAGATTAATCCTAAGGTTATGATTCTGCTATAAGAGGGATTAGAATGAATCAAGTGATAGTACGTACCAAAGATGAACTTGAACGCGCACAGAAAAGTAAAGCTGAAACCATTCGAATAGAAGGCGAGCTTGCTAACAAGGTTCGCAAAGGAAAAACAGTGGCAAAGGCAAGTGGGGTTACACTTGCTGCGATTGCTGCTGTATTAGCCGCAACACCTTTTACCGGTGGTTTGTCTACCATGGGACTACTCCCGGTAGCTGCATATACAGGATTTGAGATTGCTACGATTATTGCTGCTGCATCCATTGGCATAGCACTCCTTGTTCCTGTCTTTAAAGATTATGAGGAAATCGAGGCAGGTGACGGCCGATTAGTTCTCAGACGGCGTAGCAAGAATTGATGTGCTGACTAACGTTATTTTCGGCGTCATTTTTAAGTGCATATGTTACTGATATGTAAGGTTAATCATCAAAGATGATATTCATGCTCAACTTATAAAAGGAGGTTATATGGGTTTCAAAATCACAAGCATCGATCAAACTAATTCAAATTACACTAATGAAGGGGGAGTATTTAAATTCGTTTTAGATGGGTATCCTGATGAGAAATGGCGTAACAAGTTTTCTGATGCTGTAAATTCTTACAGGGGAAGAAACTTCAGCAAGGCCCCTGTAAACCCTGTTGATACCAATTTTGTTGAAGCTTATGCACAAATTCATGGCGATAAGAACTTGGAATTTGTATCAAAGGAGCTCATTGAACTTATTGAAATTGCTAACAATCATTATGATCAAGAAGTTCATGAACTTGCTGAGAAGCAAAGAAAGGAAAGAGATGATAGAACATCGTTAGATACGGAAGTTTCTAATCAAATATCTAAAATTAAATTTAGTTAAAGCTAAATTTAAGTTAACAATTAAAAGCCACTATTAGTTCAGGTGGCTTTTTTTGTCTTCATCCTCAGTAGAGTCAGATCAAAGACAATATCAACCCTACCGGTTTATCAAATTAAAATTACTTTTAATGATAATCGATATCAGGAACTCGTAGCTTTGAGAAGTGCTTTGTTTTGGAGGGTCCTCCAAGCGGGGGACCCGACCACGGGGCGGCTGGCTCGCGGGAAACGGCTAGTTTTTCGGATCTAGGGTCATCATCATCATGTGCGCAGGTCTTTGATTTAATTAGAGGCCATTTTCGCAAGATGTCGAATCGTTCAAAAAGTGTTCACCATCATGGACCAGGAAATTGCCACTTTAAAACTCAATATCAACCAGCTGGCAGGGATAACCGGCGTACACCGTCAGACGGTTGCCGCGAGACTGAAAAATGTTGAACCTGCTCCAGGCAGCAACAGCAAGTTAAAGCTCTATCTGGTGACCGACATTCTGACCGAACTGATGATCCCTACCGTTTCGGCCAACATCGATGATATGCCCCCCTCTGACAGGCTGTCCCACTGGAAAGCAGAGAATGAGAGGCTGAAGTTCGAACAGGATACGGGGCAGTTAATACCCGCAGATGAAGTGGCGCGAGAATTCTCATTGATGGCGAAAGCCGTCGTCATGGTACTTGAAACCCTCCCGGATGTGCTCGAGCGCGACTGTGCTTTAACGCCTGCTGCGGTAGTTCGTGTGCAAAGCGTTATTGATGATCTGCGCGACCAGATGGCGGAGAGGGTGCAGGACGCTGAAAAAGACGAGGAAGAGCCTGAGGAGGACTGATGGCAAAGCGGGCATCCGCCAGGGACATCCGCCGCGATGTCTCCGGTATTTTACGAGCCCCGCGTCGTATGCCGGTGGCCGATGCGGTCAGTACTTATATGCGCGTGCCAATGGGGGCGGGAAACTCAGTTCCATGGGATCCGGATCTGGCACCCTATGTGATTGAGCCGATGAACTGCCTTGCATCGCGTGAATACGATGCGGTGGTGTTTGTGGGCCCGGCGCGAACGGGTAAAACCATCGGGCTCATTGACGGCTGGATTGTTTATAACATTGTCTGCGATCCGGCAGATATGCTTGTGATTCAGGTATCTGAGGAAAAAGCTCGCGAGCATTCCAAAAAACGCCTGGACCGTACTTTTCGCTGTAGCCCTGAAGTTAAAACCCGGCTAAGCCCAAGACGTAACGATAACAACGTCTACGACCGTACATTCCGCGCCGGTAACTATCTGAAGCTTGGCTGGCCATCCGTCAATATCATGTCGTCCTCGGACTATAAGAGTGTGGCGCTGACGGATTATGACCGCTTTCCGGAAGATATCGACGGGGAGGGGGATGCTTTTTCACTGGCATCGAAGCGTACCACGACATTCATGTCCTCCGGGATGACGCTGGTTGAAAGCTCGCCCGGGAGGGATATCAGAGACACAAAATGGCGGCGTTCCACGCCCCATGAAGCCCCTCCGACCACCGGAATTTTATCGCTCTATAACCGTGGTGACCGCCGTCGTCTTTACTGGCCATGCCCCCATTGCGGCGAATATTTCCAGCCGGAAATGGACAATATGACCGGGTACCGCGACAGCAGCGATCCTGTGCTTGCCAGCGAAGCGGCTTTTCTACAGTGCCCGGCCTGTAAAGGCAGGATCACACCGGACATGAAGCGTGCGCTTAACATGAAATGTGTCTGGCTCCGGGACGGGCAAACCATCGACAGGAAAGGCCTGGTTAGCGGTGATGGCCGTCGTTCCCGTATTGCCTCCTTCTGGATGGAAGGTCCGGCAGCTGCTTACCAGACCTGGGCGCAGCTTATTTATAAGTTCCTGACCGCCGAGCAGGAATATGAATCCACGCGCAGCGAAGAAACCCTGAAGACGGTGATCAACACCGATTTCGGCAGGCCCTATTTGCCGCGGGCCAGCATGGAGCAGCGTAAAAGTGAATTGCTCGAGCAGCGTGCCGAAGAAGTCCCAAAACGTTCGGTACCCGATGGCGTGCAGTTCCTCACTGCGACCGTGGACGTGCAGGCCGGGCGCAACCGGCGCTTTGTTGTGCAGATTACGGGTTATGGAAGTATGGGTGAGCGCTGGATAGTTGACCGTTACAACATCCGGCATTCGCTGCGCTGCGACGGCAACGGGGAAAGCATTCAGGTGGATCCGGCGAGCTATCCGGAGGACTGGGATCTTTTACTCACCGACGTCTTTGATAAAACGTGGCCACTCGCAGCTGACCCGTCAAAGGGCATGCGGCTGATGTCGATGGCCGTGGACTCAGGGGGTGAAGATGGCGTGACGGATAATGCCTACAAATTCTGGCGCAGATGTCGCCGTGAGGGGCTGGGTAAGCGTATCTATCTCTTCAAGGGGGACAGCGTCAGGCGCAGCAAACTTATCCAGCGAACGTTTCCCGACAACACGGGCAGATCAACGCGCCGCGCACAGGCGACGGGTGATGTGCCTCTTTATCTTCTCCAGACCGATGCCCTTAAAGACCGGGTGAATAATGCGCTGTGGCGAGATTCACCCGGCCCTGGCTATGTGCATTTCCCCGCCTGGCTGGGCAGCTGGTTCTATGACGAACTGACGTATGAGGAACGCTCGAATGAAGGGAAATGGAGTAAGCCCGGCCGGGGCGCAAACGAAGCATTTGACCTGCTCGTTTATGCCGACGCGCTCGCCATCCTTAGTGGTTACGAAAAAATCAAATGGCCGTCAGCTCCTGAGTGGGCACGGCGGGAAACGTGGATCGAGGACACGCAGACGGAAACTGGCGAAATGCCATCCCCGCCGCCTGCGCCGAAATCTAAATCAAAACCAAAACGTGAGAAGCCCGTAACCGAGCAGGCTAATCCGTGGTCTTCGCCAGGAGGTTGGGTGTGAACCCAGCAGATATTCAAAACATGATCGACCGCTACGCTGCAGCCGAGTTGTCTGTTCTGGAGGGGAAATCAATCACTTTCAACGGGCAGCAGATGACGCTCGAAAACCTGTCGGAAATCAGAAAAGGCCGTCAGGAATGGGAGCGACGACTGGCTACGCTCAATAACAAACACCGCGGGCGACCCGGCTACAGGCTGGCGAGGTTTGGATGAGTTTTTTAGATGATGCGATAGGCCTGTTTTCACCAGGCTGGAAAGCCTCACGCCTGCGTGCCCGCGCAGTTATTAAGGCGTATGAGGCGGTAAAGCAAACGCGTACCCACAAAGCCCAGAAGGAAAATCGTTCAGCCGATCAGCTCAGCCAGATGGGGGCGGTTTCACTGAGGCAGCAGGCGCGCTGGCTGGACAACAACCACGATCTGGTGATTGGCGTTTTCGACAAGCTGGAAGAAAGGGTGGTGGGTGCGAAGGGCATCATAGTTGAACCGCATCCGATGCTGACTAACGGGAAGATAGCTAAAAAGCTGGCCACTGATATCCGCAGAAAGTGGGGCGAATGGTCCGTAAGACCCGATGTTACAACCCAGTTTACCCGCCCCATGCTGGAGCGGCTGATGCTGCGAACGTGGCTCCGGGACGGTGAGGTATTTGCTCAGCTGGTTCGCGGTACCGGAAATGGTCTTCAGCCGGTTGCTGGCGTGCCGTTCTGGCTGGAAGCGCTGGAGCCGGACTTCGTGCCGATGAACAGCGATGCCGCCACCCAGCTCAATCAGGGCGTTTTTGTCGATAACTGGGGGCGCCCGAAAAAATATCAGGTCTATAAAAGCCTGCCAGTATCCGGGCGTCAGTTCGATACCAAAGAGATAGATGCAGAAAACATGCTTCATCTCAAATTTACACGACGCCTGCACCAGACCCGCGGAACGTCTCTATTGTCAGGTGTTCTGATGCGTCTGAGCGCGCTGAAAGAGTACGAGGACTCGGAGCTTACCGCTGCCAGAATTGCTGCCGCACTCGGCATGTATATCAAAAAAGGCGACGGACAGAGCTTCGAGTCTGATTCCAGCAGCGATGACCGCGAGCTGATGATTCAGCCCGGTATGCTCTATGACGAGCTGCAGGCCGGGGAAGAAATCGGGATGATTAAATCCGATCGCCCGAACCCTAACCTCGAGTCGTTTCGTAACGGACAGCTGCGTGCCGTGTCCGCCGGCAGTCGCCTCAGCTTTTCCAGCACATCCAGAAACTACAACGGAACGTACAGTGCCCAGCGGCAGGAGCTTGTCGAGTCAACCGACGGATATCTGATTCTTCAGGACTGGTTCATCGGTTCAGTGACCCGGCCCATGTACCGGGCCTGGCTGAAGATGGCTATTGCTGCCGGAGAAATCAAGCTGCCGAGAGGCATCGATATGGACTCGCTTTATAACGCGGTTTATTCGGGGCCCGTTATGCCGTGGATTGATCCCGTTAAAGAAGCGAATGCCTGGAAAACGCAGATCCGCGGCGGTGCTGCTACTGAATCCGACTGGATACGTGCCAGCGGTCGCAACCCGGATGATGTTAAGTCACGCCGTAAAGCGGAGGTTGACGAGAACCGTGAACAGGGCCTGGTGTTTGACACCGACCCCGCCAATGATAAAGGAGGCACCAGTGCCGAAGCCAAAGAACCGGGCGCGCCACCGTCCGAAAGCCAGCGCAAAAAGTAATTCGTGGTTCCGCATGCAGGCCAGCAATAACAGCGAGGCCGACATTTTTATCTATGACGAAATCGGGTACTGGGGCGTAACGGCGAAACAGTTCGTCAATGATCTCCGGGCACTTGGGGACGTCACCCACATCAACCTTTATATCAACTCGCCCGGTGGTGATGTCTTCGACGGTATTGCTATTTATAACGCGCTGAAGCACCACGGCGCGGCGATTACCGTGCATATCGACGGTCTCGCGGCCTCCATGGCCTCGGTGATTGCGATGGTAGGCAATCCGGTCATCATGCCTGAAAACACGATGATGATGATCCATAAGCCCTGGGGGTTTGCTGGTGGTGACGCGAGCGATATGCGCGACTATGCGGATCTTCTCGACAAGGTTGAATCCGTTCTTATCCCGGCTTATGCGCAGAAAACCGGAAAATCCACCGAAGAAATTGCGGCAATGCTGGAGGACGAAACCTGGATGAACGGCAGCGAGTGCCTTGAACTGGGTTTTGCCGACCAGGTGACACCATCCCTTCAGGCTATGGCCTGTATTCATTCAAAACGTATTGAGGAATTTGAAAAAATGCCAAAAAGCATTCGCAACATGATCACCCCGCCGCGCAACACTACCCAGCGTGACCCGGTTATTACCCAGCCTCAGGCACCGCAGGCAAAAACAGACCCGGCACCGGATGAAAATGTGATCCGCGCGCAGGTGTTGGCTGAGCAGAAAGCCCGTGTTAACGCTATCGGCGATCTCTTTGCCATGTTCGGCAATAAGCACATGGAACTGCAGAATCAGTGTGTGGCCGACCCTGATTGTTCCGTCGATAAGGCGAAAGATTTGCTGCTGGCAGAACTCGGTAAAACGGCCACGCCGTCCAATAAAACCACCCAGCCGCATATTCATGCGGGCAATGGTAACTTCGTCGCGGATGGTATTCGCCAGGCACTGATGGCGCGTGCCGGGTTCGAAGGTCAGGAGCGGGATAACGTTTATAACGGTATGACGCTGCGCGAGTATGCGCGTATGGCCCTGACTGAAAAAGGTATCGGCGTGGCCAGCTACAACCCGATGCAGATGGTTGCCCTGGCGCTGACCCACAGCACCTCGGACTTTGGCAACATTCTGCTTGATGTTGCGAACCAAGCGCTGATTCAGGGCTGGGACGAGGCGCAGGAAACCTTCGAACAGTGGACCAAAAAAGGCCAGCTGTCGGACTTCAAAACGGCGCATCGTGTCGGCATGGGTGGTTTCCCTTCTCTGCGACAGGTTCGCGAAGGGGCTGAGTACAAGTACATCACTACCAGTGACAAAGGCGAAACCATCGCGCTTGCCACGTATGGTGAAATCTTCTCAGTAACCCGCCAGGCGATCATCAACGACGATCTGAACCAGCTTACCGACGTACCGATGAAGATGGGGCGCGCGGCGAAAGCAACGATTGGCGATCTGGTTTACGCCATTCTGACCAAAAACCCGAAACTCTCAGACGGAAAGGCGCTGTTCCATGCCGATCACAAGAACCTGAGCTCGGGCGCAATTTCTGTGGCCAGCCTGGACGAATCGCGCAAGCTGATGCGTCTGCAGAAGGAGGGGGAGCGAACCCTGAATATCCGTCCGGCCTACATGCTGGTGCCCGTCGCCCTGGAAACTCTGGCAAATCAGACCATCAAGTCGGCCAGTGTTAAAGGTGCAGACATCAATGCCGGGATCGTTAACCCTATCCAGAACTTTGCAGAAGTCATTGCCGAACCACGCCTGGATGAAGCTGATGCGAAAGCCTGGTATCTGGCTGCCGCGAAGGGCACCGACACCATCGAGGTCGCTTATCTCAACGGCGTCGACACGCCATACATCGATCAGCAGGAAGGCTTCACCACTGATGGTATCGCCACGAAAGTGCGTATTGATGCTGGTGTGGCGCCGCTGGACTATCGCGGCATGACCAAATCCTCTGGTCAGTAAAAAACAGTCCTGACAAACAGACGCCCGTAAGGGCTTTTTTTATACCTGAAACCAGCCCCGCAAGGGGCTGAATGGAGAAGTTATGGCTAAGAACTATGCGCAGGACGGGAAAACGATCCCTCTGGTAAACGGCGGTGCAACCGATGTTCACAGCGGCGACCCGGTTGTTGTTGGAAAACTTATCGCGGTGGCAATTACCGATATCCCGGCTGGCGATACCGGGGACGGTTTTACTGAGGGTGTTTTCCTTCTGCCAAAAGTATCCGCAGATGCGGTTACTGCCGGGGCGCAGGTGTATCTGAAGGACGGCAAAATCACGATCGAAGAAACGGACGCCGTTGCCGCGGGCATCGCCTGGGAAGATGCAGGGGCAAACACCACCGTTGTTGAAGTTAAGATCAATGCCTAACCCCTTTGACCGGATGGCGGCGCGCATGGACGCGGCCACCATAAAAAAGATGGGAAAGACAGCGATCATCAATGGCAGCAGCTATGACGTTGTTCCAGCCGATCAACTCGAGGAAATGGGACCATTGTCGGGAACAGGTACTTCGCTGGTGGTTTTCTCTGAGCTTTACCAGCCACGCCGAAACGACAGCGTCGATTACGACGGTAAGAACCTGACCGTTACCCGCTATGACATGTTCAACGGAAAACCCCGCATCCATCTCGAATGAGGAGGCTCTATGTCTGTGAAAGGACTGGAAAGGGCTATTCAGAACCTGAACAGCCTCAGCCGGTTAATCGTTCCTGAGGCAACCGCAAAAGCACTAAACCGGGTGGCCAGCAGAACGATAAGCCAGGGGAGCAAAGCTGTAGCGAAAGAAGCAACAGTTGATGATAACCGGAAAAAGGGGCTTCCGGTTCGTCTGGTCCGCCAGCGTTCCCGTCTGCGCAAGGCCCGTCACGATCGCCCGGTCGCGTCGATAAAAATCAACCGCGGTAATCTTCCTGCGATAAAGCTCGGCACGGCGCGCGTCCGGCTCTCGCGTAAAAAAGGGGCCAGAAACGGAGCGGGCAGCGTCCTTAAAATCGGGCCCTATACCTTTCGTAACGCTTTTATCCAACAGCTCTCGAACGGGCGCTGGCAGGTCATGCGGCGCGTAGGCCAGGCCCGTTATCCGATTGATGTGGTCAAAGTTCCTCTTGAGACACCGCTCACCGTGGCCTTCACCGCTATTTCAAAGCGCATTATTGAAAGCGATATGCCCAAAGAACTTTCCGCAGCCCTGAAAAACCAACTGAGGATCCACCTGAAGCGATGAACAGACACAGCGCAATTCGTGCAGCCATTCTGGCAAAACTGAAAGCCGAGATCACCGACACGGTCACCTGGTTTGACGGGCGCCCTGTTTTTCTTGAAGAGCAGGATCTCCCTGCCGTGGCTGTATACCTTTCTGACGCGGAGTACACCGGCGATTCGCTTGACGAAGATTCGTGGCAGGCGGTTGTTCACATCGAGGTATTTCTTAAAGCCTCCAGCCCCGACAGCGCGCTTGATTCCTGGATGGAAGAGAAAGTGTATCCGGCAATGGCCTTCATCCCGGGTCTGACCGAACTGGTCGAGACGTTCACCCCGCAGGGTTATGACTATCAGCGGGATGATGAAATGGCCACCTGGGGTTCAGTCGATTTCACGTACTTAATCACCTATTCAATTTAAGAGGTACTTATGCCTACTCCAAACCCGCTGGCCCCCGTGAAAGGTGCCGGTACCACCCTCTGGCTTTACACCGGAACGGGCAACGCTTTCGCTAACCCACTCTCGGATATCGACTGGAACCGCCTGGCGAAAATTAAAGAGCTGACGCCGGGCGAAATGACCGCCGAATCGTATGACGACACTTACCTCGACGACGAGGATGCCGACTGGAACGCGACGGCCCAGGGGGCAAAATCTGCTGGCGATACCTCGTTCACCCTCGCCTGGAAGCCGGGCGAAGAAGGGCAAAAAGACCTTGTCGCATGGTTTATTGATGGCTCAGTACGTTATTACAAAATCAAATACCCGAACGGTACCGTCGACGTTTTCCGCGGCTGGTGCAGCAGCCTGGGTAAAGCCATTCCGGCAAAAGAGGTCATTACCCGTACAGCGAAAATCACCAATACCGGCAAGCCGGAACTTGCAGAAGAAAGCGGGACCCCGAATATCCCCGTGACCGGCGTTACGCTCGATAAAGCCACGGCAAGCGTGGCCGTCGGCGCAACCACAACGCTCAATGTGACGGTTAACCCTGCCAGTGCCTCAGATACCTCGTTCCGCGTGGCAACCTCCGACGGGGCAAAAGCAACGGTCACCGTTAGCGGCAACGCGATCACCGTCACCGGCGTGGCGGCAGGCACCGCTGACGTTATTGTTATGACCAGCGACGGTAATTTCGTTGCGGTCTGCAAAGTCACCGTAACTGCAGCGTAAGGAAGGACGCATGTTTCTGAAAAAAGAGAAGTTCACCTGGCAAACAGAATCCCTGACCATCTTCGAGCTGTCGGCGCTGCAGCGTATTGAGTACATCACGTTTATGGCCGCAGAGGAAAAGGCCGTCAGCGCTGACAGCGACGGCATCAGCGATCAGGAAATGACGGCCAGGCTGATAGGCTCAAATATTCGCTGCGGTGCGCGTTTGATCGCGATGTCTTTGTGGCATAACGATCCGGCTGGCACGGATGTGGAAACGCTTTATCAGCAGGTGCTTAGCGGCTGGCCGCCAGAGGCGATCGGTAAAGCAGAAATGGAAATAAAGCTGCTCTCCGGCATGCTCGTTCCGGTTGAGGATGACAACGCTGCCGATCCGGATGCCTCAGCGGAGGCCGAAAGCGCTGAACCCGTTACGGCGGAAAAGCCCTTGCCAGCGAGCTGAAGTTTGTCCTGAATCTGGCGCGCGAGTTCGGGCGACCCGACTGGCGCGCCATGCTGGCTGGAATGACTTCCAGTGAGCTGGGCGACTGGCACCAGTTCTACCGGGAGCATTATTTTCAGGACGCGCAGCTCGATGCGCATTTCTCAGAGCTGCTTTATTCCATCTCCACTCTTTTCTTCCGCGACCCGGAACTTACCCCCGCACATTTCAGCCTGCTTTCTCCTTCCGGTATCGTCATCAGCGATGACGAGCCGGATGATGATGCGCTGATGGCCGCAGCTGAGGGGATAACAGGAGGTATCCGATATGGCCCAGCAGATTAGCGATCTGGTCATCAACCTTGACGTCGACAGCGCCACGTTTAGTGAGCAGGTTGCCCGCATAAAGGGCCAGCTAACCGGGATGGCTGAGGACTCTGAAAAAGTCCAGACGCGAATGCAGCGCGCTTCCGAGCGGCAGGCGGCTGCGTTTAAAACCGTGGGCGACGCTGGCGCGGCGGCTGCCGCAGATATGAAATCCCGCCAGTCGGCCGCAACGGAAGGGCTGACCAAAGACTGGCAGAACGTTTCAAAGTCCGTTGATGAAACTCACCGCCGCGTGACCGAGCTTAATCAGCGCATGCGTGAGAATGACGGGCAGGCCGCAGCGCTTGCCCGTCGGCAGGATGAACTGGCGGCATCATTTTTCCGCCAGATTGACGGCGTTCGCCAGCTCAATGGTGAGACACAGTCGCTTGCGAACGTGCAGGCGCGCTTTCGCGCAGCGAGGGCACAGGGCAACATAACCCCGCAGGATTATCTCGCCCTTATTTCCCGCACCACGGCCCGGCAAAAAGAACTGCAGATCGTGGAGGAAAAATCGGCCGCAGCGCGCACGCGATTCCTCAGCCAGCTGAAGCAACAGGTTGCAGAGCAAAAGCTCTCCGGTACCGAGCTGCTGCGCATGAAGGCGGCGCAGGTCGGTGCCAGCGATGCGGCTGAGGTCTATATCCGCAAACTTGAAGCTGCCAAAGTGGCCACGCACGGTCTGGGGCTTCAAAGTGCTGCTGCCCGGCAGGAGCTGGGGGTACTTATCGGCGAGGTCATGCGCGGTAACTTCGGTGCACTGCGCGGCTCCGGGATCACGCTGGCGAACCGGGCAGGATGGATAGACCAGCTGCTGTCGCTGCGCGGCCTGGGGATCGCCGGCTTGGTTGGTGGGATTGCCGCGGCGGCATTCGGGCTGGGTAAGGCCTGGTATGACGGCAGCAAAGAGTCTGAGGAATTTAACAGGCAGCTGATCCTGACCGGGAACTACGCGGGGAAAACGTCAGGGCAGCTTCAGGCGCTGGCTCGCTCGCTGGCCGGTAATGGCATCACTCAGCATGCCGCTGCAGGCGTGCTGGCACAGGTCGTTGGAAGCGGCGCGTTCAGCGGGAATGACGTCAGCATGGTCAGCAATGTTGCCCCCAGGCTGCAGCAGGCTACCGGGCAGGCCGTTGACGAAACCATAAATCAGTTTAAACGCCTGAAGGATGATCCGGTTAACGCGGTCGCTACGCTCAACGATTCCCTTCACTTTCTGACGGCCACCCAGTATGAACAGATAGCTTCTGCTCAGGCGCTTGGGGATTCGCAGAAAGCTGCCGAGCTGGCCATGCGGGCATATTCCGACGCGGTCATTCAGCGCGCCGGGGCGGTCGAGGATAATCTTGGCTCCCTCGAAAAAGCCTGGAACTGGGTGAAGAATGCCGCCTCAGGCGCATGGGATGCGATGCTTGGCATAGGGCGTAATCCTGACTCCGCGATGAAGCGCCAGGACTCTTTTGCTGAATGGCAGGCAGCAGAGAAAGAGTACCGCGCGCTGTCCAGCAATCTTAAGGTCGACCCGGATTATGCCGGTAACAACGTTCTGCAGAAAGCGGATGCGGAAAGGCTCAGAAACGCGCGCCAGCAGGTGGAGCTGAAAAAGCAGGCTTACGAACTTGCCGATCAGCAATACGCCCAGGAAGGGCTGGCAGCCGCGCGGGAAAAAATGCGGACGGACCAGCAGGCTCAGGCAATCCGCAGCCAGCAGCAGTTTAACCAGCTGGTGGAGTCCGGCGCGACGGCGGCAGAAAAGCGGGCTTCAGCAGAGAAAAAGCTCAGTCAGCTTATTGAGAAAAACCGCCAGGATGCGAAAGACGGTGTCGCCACGCTGTGGACTGAAAAGGATATTGCCGCTGCCCGCGCCGGGATTGGAAAGCAGTGGAAGGATCCAAAAACGCCGAAAGGCAAAAGCTACTCAACGCCCGCCGGGGATAAAGCCGAGGAAAAGGCGCAGGCCGAACTTCTCACCCTTCAGGCCCAGCTTAAAACGCTTGAGCAGCATACCAGCGTGAACGACGTCATCAGCAAACAGCATCAGGATCTCTGGCAGACTGAAAATCAGTTCACCGTTCTGCAGGAGGCCGCGGGGCGTCGTCAGCTTACGGCGCAGGAAAAATCCCTGCTGGCGCACAAGGAAGAAACGCTCGAGTACAAGCGGCAGCTTGCCGACCTGGGCGATAAGGTTGCCAGCCAGCAAAAGCTCAACCAGCTGGCCGATCAGGCCGTGAAGTTTGAGCAGCAGCAAAAAGCCGCCAGGGCGGGCCTGCAGGCTCAGTCTGAGGGGTTATCCACCCGGGAAGCCGGGCGACAAACTACGCTGCAGCGTCTCAGCGAAAGCTATTCGTACAACCCTCAGGCGCAGCAAAAGGTTCTGGAAGAGCAAAGGGAGACGTTTGAGGCTGAAGATGCCCTGCGCGCAAACTGGCTGGCCGGTGCGAAACAGGGCTGGGCCGAATATCAGGATTCAGCGACAAACGTTTTCAGCTCTGTTCAGCAGATTTCGCAGGCTACGTTCAGCGGGCTGGCGGGCCAGCTTACCAGCCTGACGACAACCGGTAAGGCGAGCTTCAGGGACTTCACCAGCTCGATCCTTAAAATGATAGTGTCCGTTATCAACCAGCTGCTGGTGGCTTACACCATCCAGAGCGCAATGGGCTGGGTTAGCGGCGGGGCGAAAACCTCCTCTGCAGGTCAGTCATTCGCGGTCCCGTCATACCGGCCACAGGGTTTTGACGTGGGCGGTTTTACCGGGCACGGCGGCAAGTACGAGCCAGCCGGTATCGTTCACCGCGGGGAATTCGTCTTCACCAAAGAATCAACCAGCCGCATCGGCGTGGCTAATCTCTATCGCCTGATGCGCGGGTATGCCTCGGGTGGTCTGGTCGGCGGCGGGAGCGCAGCCGGTGCTGGTATGGGCGGGATCAGTGTTTATGCCCCAGTCAGCATCAGCCAGCAGGGGAGTGACGGAAGCATAAATCAGGCGAACGCCACGGGGACGGCGAAACAGCTGCAGGCGATTGTTCAGCAGACAATCACCGAACGACTGAAAAAAGAAATGTCCGCGGGCGGCGTGCTTTATTCGAGGAGGACACAGTGACGGACACGTTTACCTGGCGCACGCGAAAAACAGCGCAGGGCACTGAAACAGCCCGAACGCTGCAGGCCCAGTTCGGGGATGGCTACAAACAGATAGCGGGGATGGGGATCAACGACAAACAGGAAACGTGGAACCTGGACTGGACGGGCACCAGACAGGAGGCGGCTGCGCTGCGCGCTTTTCTGATGTCTCACGTTACTAAATCGTTCTGGTGGACCACGCCATGGGGTGAAAAAAAGCTGTTCAGAATGAAGGCCGATTCGTTCAGCGTTTCTTTCCCTACCGGGAAAAAAGCCACTGTGGCCTTCACTTTTGAACAGGCGTTCGCGCCCTGATTTTCTCGACAAAAACTGAAAGCTGCCTCCGGGCGGCTTTTTTTATGGGGGGAGTATGAGTTTTACGGCAGACATCCAACAGCTTGAGCCCGGCAGCGTTATTCAGCTGATTGAGATCGACGGCACTGAATTCGGTATGGATCAGGTGCTGCGTTTTCATGCACACAATATTCAGGAAGAGGGGTGGGCAGCCTTCGCCGCAGAAAATCTGCCCGCCATTATCTGGCAGGGAAACCAGTACGATCCCCATCCCTACGAACTGAAGGGGATGGAGTTGTCGAGTACAGGTTCCCAGCCAACGCCTACGCTGTCCGTCGGGAACGTCGGAAACTATGTCACCGCGCTGTGTCTTGAATATGACGATATGGTCAGGGCTAAGGTCAAAATCCATACCACGCTTTCGAAGTATCTCGATGCCGCCAACTGGAAAAACGGTAATCCGGGTGCCAGCCCGGCCGATGAGCGCGTACAGCTCTTTTACGTCAATGCTAAAACCGCAGAGACGCGGGTACAGGTTGATTTCGAGCTGTGTTCTCCTTTCGATATTCAGAGCCTGCAGCTGCCGACACGGCAGATTACGCCCGTCTGCACCTGGTGTATGCGGGGCTGGTACCGAAGCGGGACCGGATGCGATTACAACGGCACGAAATACTTTATCAAAGACGGTACGCCGACCGATCACCCGTCGAAAGACGTTTGTGGTGGCCGCCGGCAGGATTGTCAGGATCGTCACGGCCCGGACGCGCCGCTGCCTTTCGGTGGTTTTCCGGCCGCTAATCTGCAGGGGAAATAAAGATGCGTGAAAAATTGCTGGATGCTATCCGTCAGCACGTCGCTGCTGAATACCCCAAAGAAGCTTGCGGTCTGATTGTTCAGTCAGGCCAGCAGCAAATCTTTATTCCCTGCCGCAACATTGCAGATAAGCCTGAGGAGACATTCACGCTCTCCCCGGAAGATCAGCTCGCTGCCCGCGCGCGCGGTGAGATCATCATGATCATTCATTCCCATCCGGATGTGGTCCGGCTGGTGCCCTCGGAGCTGGACCGGATCCAGTGCGACTGGTCGGGGATTGAGTGGGGGATCATGTCCTGGCCGGACGGGGATTTTTGTACGATTTCCCCGCGTGAAGACCGGGATTATGCCGGGCGGCAGTGGGTACTGGGTTACGCCGACTGCTGGTCGCTTATCCGTGAATTTTATCTGCGCGAATACGGCATTGTTCTCGGGAACTATTCAGTACCTTACGAATGGTGGGAGAGCGGCAAGGAACGGCTCTACGACGACAACTGGGAGCGTGAGGGATTTGTTGAGATTGCCGCCGGTGCAATGCAGCCCGGGGACGTCATCATGATGAGCGTGCAGGCATCGGTGACTAATCACGCCGCGGTATATGTGGGTGACAACATCATTCTCCATCATCTTTTCGGGCACCTTTCTTCGCGAACGCCTTATGGAAAATATTATCGCGACAGAACGGTCCGGGTGGTCAGGCATAAGGACAGAATGCATGGTTAAGACGCTTATTCTCGAAGGGAAAATGGCTAAAAAATTCGGTAAACGCGTTCAGTTTGATGTTGCCGATCTGCGCGAAATGCTCAGGGCCATGTGTTCACAGGTTCCCGGATTCAAAAAATATATGTCGGAAGCTCATATGAAGGGGATCCGTTTCGCCTTTTTTAACGGTGACAACAATATCGGGCTGGAAGAGTTTGATATGACCCGCGGTGGAAGCGTGTAACCGGATCGTGCCCGTTTATGAGGGGGCCAAAAGTTCGGGCGTCCTGCAGATAGTTGTCGGTGCCGTTGCGCTGGTCGCTGCATTCTTTACCGCCGGTGCGAGTATGGCAGCCTGGGGGGCTGCGATGAGTGCAACAGCCATCAGCGTCACGTCAATTTTGACCGGCGTCGGGGTGTCAATGATGCTGGGGGGCGTTGTCCAGATGCTCACGCCCCAGCCATCCTTCGGTGCGGGTAAATCCTCCAGCACGGACAACACGCCTAACTACGCCTTCGGGGCGCCGGTCAATACCGTCGCTATGGGGCATCCTGTCCCCCTGGCCTACGGTCTGACTGAGGCAGGGGGAGCGATAGTCAGCGCCGGTATGTACTCGAGCGATCAGCAGTAGGCCAGCGGCCACTAACTTAAAGGTGCTTCGGCACCTTTTTTTATGGGTGAAAAAATGCAGCTTCTTAAACAAGAAACCATCCTGCAGGGTGCCAAAGGGGGAGGTGGCAATTCACATACTCCGGTTGAGCAGCCTGACGATCTGCTGTCGGTCGCAAAATTAAAAATGCTCATTGCCGTTTCTGAGGGGGAAATACAGGGCGACCTGACCGCTCAGAACATTTTTCTCAACGATACGCCGCTGGCAAACGACAGCGGGGAATACAACTTCAGCGGCGTGAAATGGGAGTTCCGCAAGGGCACACAGGACCAGACCTATATTGCCGGGATGCCTCAGGTCGACAACGAGCTGGCCGTGGGCACAACTGTCACCACCACCGCGCCCTGGACGCGCCAGTTTACCAACCTTTCCCTGGATGCCATCCGCATCAAGCTCAGCCTTCCGGTCCAGTATCTCTATAAAGATAACGGCGATATGGTGGGCACGGTCACCGAGTATGCGATCGATTTATCAACGGACGGCGGCGCCTGGAAAACGGTGGTAAACGGCAAGTTTGACGGAAAGACCACGACGGAATATCAGCGTGACCACCGTATCGATCTGCCAAAATCCACGTCCGGCTGGTCTGTCAGGGTCAGGCGTATTACGGCTGATGCCAGCGGATCAAATTCGAAACTGGTTAACGCCTTCAAGGTGTTTTCGTATGCGGAAGTCATCGACAGCAAGCTTCGTTATCCTTTAACAGCGCTCCTGTATGTCGAAGTGGACAGTAGCCAGTTCAACGGCAGCGCGCCGAAAGTGACCTGTAAGATAAAAGGCAAGCTGATTAAGGTTCCGGATAATTATGATCCGATAACCCGTAACTATTCTGGCTCATGGTCCGGCGGGTTCAAAATGGCCTGGTCCAATAACCCCGCCTGGATATTTTACGATCTGGTTCTGGATGAAATTTACGGCATGGGCACGCGCGTGGATGCGTCTATGGTGGATAAGTGGGCGCTGTATTCAATCGCCCGGTACTGTGACGAAATGGTTTCCGACGGGGCCGGTGGCACCGAACCGCGTTTCACCTGCAACGTTTTCATTCAGAGCCAGGAGGACGCCTGGCAGGTACTTAACGATCTCGCCGCGGTATTTCGTGGAATAACGTTCTGGGGCAACGATCAGATTTATGTCCAGGCAGACGTCCCTCAGGACGATGTTGACTGGGTTTATAACGTCTCAAACGTTATCGATGGGCTGTTTACTTATGCGGGCGGCTCATACAAAAATCGCTACAGCTCCTGCCTGGTGTCCTGGTCCGATCCGCAGAACCATTACAGCGATACCGTTGAGGGGGTCTATGATTCGGCGCTTGTAGAACGTTACGACATCCGGCAGACGTCCCTGACCGCAATCGGCTGCACCTCGCAAAGTGAAGCGCACCGACGCGGTCGCTGGGTATTGCTCTCCAATGCCAAAGACGGGACCGTATCGTTTGGCGTGGGGCTGGACGGTTATATCCCTTTGCCCGCTGAAATTATCGGTGTCGCCGATCCTTTCCGTTCCGGTAAGGAGAACGGGGGCCGCATAAGCGCGGTCAACGGCCGCCAGATTACCCTCGATCGAGAAGTAGACTACGCGGCGAAAGACCGGCTGGTGGTTAACCTTCCCGACGGAAAAGCCCAGACGCGGACAATCAGCGCGGTGAGCGCCGATAAAAAAACGGTGACGGTGGCTACGGCATTCAGTCAGGTTCCTGTGGCGGGCGCTGTCTGGGCGATAGACAGTGATAACCTCGCAATACAGTACTTCAGGGTCACCTCAATCGCGGCTAACGACGACAGCACAGGCGGTTTCACTATTACGGCCGTTCAGCACGATCCAAACAAATATCGTTACATCGATGACGGCGTTCGGGTCGAGTCTCCCCCGATCACCGTCACGCCGATAAGCGTCCTGTCTGCTCCGAAGAATATCGTGGTGACTGAGAGCGATCATGTGTCTCAGGGGCTGACTGTAGCAAGCCTGGACGTGTCATGGGATAAGGTAGAGGACGCAATTCGGTATGTTGCCCAGTGGCGTAAGGACAACGGGGACTGGATAAACGTTCCGGTTACCAGCGCGCAGGGTTTCTCGGTTCAGGGCATTTATTCGGGCAGCTATGACGTGCGCGTACGGGCGCTGAATGCGCAGGATACGTCGTCACCATGGGGATACGGTGAAACAACTTATCTCTCCGGTAAAACGGGAAAACCGGGTACTCCGCTCAACTTCCTGGCGACCAAAGATGTGGTCTGGCATATCGACCTGACCTGGAAATTTCCGGATGGCTCAGGCGACACGGCCTATACAGAGATTCAGCGCGCCACAACTGCCGACTACGCCAATCCTGAACTGCTGGTCCTGGTGCCGTACCCGGCTGCAGATTATCAGCATGGCCCCATGCCTGCCGGCGTTCGCCAGTGGTACCGCGCGCGCCTGATTGACCGTATCGGTAACGCCGGGGACTGGACCGACTGGATCATGGGCACGTCCTCGATAGATGTCAGCGAAATAACCAATGACATTCTGGAGGATATGAAAGAGTCGGAAACGTTCAAAGACCTGATCGAGAACGCGGTGGACAGCAACGAAAAAATTGCTGGCATGGTTAATGACATCAAACAGGCCAACGACGAACTGGAGCTGCAGGCGAAGGATATCGCCCAAAACGCCCAGAACGTCGGGAAGGTTCAGACCAGCGTTAATGAACTTTCCAGCACGGTCGGGGATGTTTCGTCTTCACTCAGTCAGCTTGAGCAAACGGTAGCAACAGATGCCGCCGCCCTGGGCCAGCGAATCGACAGCATCAGCGTGTCTGTGGACGGCATGACGGGCGGGGTGAAGAACTCAGCCATTGCCATTATCCAGAACGGGCTGGCGCAGGTGGCCACACGCAAAAGGTTATCCGCAACGGTCGCCGGTAACAGCGCTCAGCTGGACCTTATTGACGAGGTTATCGTTAACGAGAAGGAAGCAACGGCGCGCTCGCTGCTGAGCCTGCAGACGGAAGTGAACGGCAACAAAGCATCCATCAACAGCCTGAATCAGACGTTCTCGGATTACCAGCAGGCTATGGGGTGAACGGGCATACCTCAGCCATCACCACTAACGCTCAGGCGATAGCCAACGTTAATGGCGACCTCAGCGCGATGTACAACATCAAGGTTGGCGTCTCCAGCAACGGGCAGTATTACGCCGCGGGGATGGGTATCGGCGTGGAGAATACGCCTTCCGGCATGCAGTCGCAGGTTATCTTCCTGGCAGACCGCTTCGCCGTCACCACGGCTGCCGGAAACAGCGTGGCTCTTCCGTTCGTGATCCAGAACGGGCAGACATTCATCCGGGCCAGCTTCATTCAGGACGGCACCATTGAGAACGCCAAAATCGGCAACTATATCCAGTCGAATAACTATGTGGCTGGCTCAGTCGGGTGGAGGCTGGATAAGACCGGTACGTTTGAGAACTACGGTTCGACAGCTGGCGAGGGGGCCATGAAACAGACCAACCAGACAATCAGTGTACGGGACTCCAACAATGTGTTGAGGGTGCAGATTGGGAGAATCACTGGTACATGGTGACGGGAGGCCTCTTGCGGGCCTCTTTTTTTCAGGAGATATGATGGCGGAATACGGTGTTCAAACATGGGACGCATCAGGCAAGGTTAACAACTATGGAATTAAGCCAGTCAGCGTTTGCGGCTATCTGCAACTGGCCGTTAACCAGAAAACAGGCTCTTATTCCGTTGCCCTTCCTCCGGGTTGCAAACTGACCTACTTTCAGGTCATGAACGATGATAAGTGGGGAACTGGAAGAAGGAAGATCACCATCTCCGGCGGTACTGCAACAGTTTCCTCAGTGGGGGATACCGATTACTCAGCAGGGACTGAACCCGCTGTTGCAGCTTTTCTCATTTTCCAGATCGAGAGGGCATGAATGGCGCAGTACGGCGGTTTACTGACGACGACGAGCGGTGAGGTATGGGTTACCGCGAACAGCTCGCCAATTGCATTACAGGCGCGAAAGACAGCGGCACTGCAGGGAACATCGGGTTTCAATACAAAGGTGACGCACACCTTTCCCTCAGGTCAGCCCGTTGTGGCCTTCGTTCATTGCACGGTTGAGGTGGAAATCACTCAGACGGTAAGCGGAAACACCATCACGATTGATTTTCTCAGACCTAATGCAACCGGCACAGCGTACGTTTATTTTTTCACAATTTTCCCTCAGACAAAGCCAGATTACGGGATGGCCGTGTGGGATGCATCGGGGACTCTGATTTTAACCCACGAGACGCGCACGCTCGGTGATGTCGTTACCATAGGCACTGCCGGAGTGGATGCCAGCTCAGGCTACAACATCAACACAACCCGGGCGGGGAAGTGGGCCTGCATGCCTGTCATGCTCGGCCTGATTACCGGGGTTATATCAGCCGGTGGCCAGCCGCAGCCCTACGCTGCAATTTACAAGAGCATGGCAAAACTCGAGGGAAGCAATACGCGGATATTTGCCAGACCTCAGACAACCCCCTCCGGAGGGCTGCAAAACGTCGCGTACTCAAACATGAGAAACGTCATCATGGCCATTAATTGCGCCAACTATGATTGATCGTTTTCAACGATCAATTTCTAATAATTGATCTACCAAATCAATTATATCCCATTGATTCATATTGTTATTGTGTAACCTTGTGAATGCCCTGGGATATAACCACTATGAAAAACATGATTCTTTGCCTGGCGGTGGCGGTTTTGCTCTCCGGTTGCGCTGGCGTTATTGAGAAACAGCAACCTGTGTGTTCTGGTACAGCCCTCATCGGCGGACAGGAAAACAGTGTCCAGATTTACGGAGTGCGTAAACAAAACAATCAGACCCAGTACCGCGCCGGTTATCCCTTTAACTGGACCTGGGTTAGTGCCAACACGTTCATCAGCACCACCTGCCAATAACTCATTCTGTTTCAAAATAAACCTCGCTCCGGCGGGGTTTTTTATTGCCTGGAGAAAATATGCTTTATAACACCGGCACAATCACCATTAACGGAAATACCGCAACCGGCATCGGCACGAACTGGACGGCACCCGCCAGCCAGGTTCGAGCTGGCCAGACGATTATTGTGATGTCTAACCCGGTGCAGCTGTTCCAGATTTCATCCGTGAACAGCGCCACGTCAATGACGGTTACGCCAGCTGCTTCCCCGGCGCTGAGCGGCCAGAAGTATGGAATTCTTGTGTCGGACATTATCTCGGTTGATGGGCTGGCACAGGGCATGTCGCAGCTCATCAAAGAGTACGACGAGAACATTGGCGCGTGGGAGACGTTCGCCACCACCTCAGCAAATCAGAGCATCACAGTTACTATCAATGGCACCCCTGTAACGATCCCTGGCATCGGTAAACTGGCGCAGAAAGGGAGCAATGGTGCGCTTGCAATCGCTGACGGCGGTACCGGGGCAACAAAGGCAGAAGACGCTCGCACAAACCTCGGTTT
>NZ_GL890776.1:0-55560 GCF_000211415.1 Enterobacter mori LMG 25706
TCCTAAACCGACGTTTTATAGATTGCCATGGGTCGTCCTGGCCGATAACTTCACCTGATTTTTTTGCAGAATTTATTGGGTGAAAAATATGCAAATTGGCCATGTAAGGGTGTCAACAAATGACCAAAATACGGATCTTCAGCGCCACGCCCTCGAACGCGCAGGATGTGACCAGATTTTCGAAGAAAAAATGAGCGGAACAGTGGCAAACCGGCCAGCACTCAAAAAACTTCTCAAGGCACTGAATGAGGGGGATACGCTGGTGGTTTGGAGGCTGGATCGACTCGGTCGAAGTATGCGAATTATCTTCCGCTGGTAACTATCATTATTTGTGGTGTAAGTAATTGAAATTTCTACTTTTGAAATTAGAAGCATTCGATTAACATAATGTTGATAATGATTTATTCTAGGTATCACTCTAACTGTAAATGGTTTGAGTAATATAAATTTTAAGAAAAGTGAGGAAAAATGAACAAGCAAGAAGTTATCGATGGTCTCAATCTTTTCAAAAAAAGATTGCTTGGCGAAGTGTTACAGGCATTTCAGTCTCGTGGACGTGAATTTGGCAATGAAAGATTTAATGCATGGCGTAGAAAATTCTCTCAATTTTTAGACGAAACTCTACCTGGTGAAACAAAGGTTTTAAATGCAAAGCTAACACATTATGCATATTCAGTAAGGTATGGTGAAAGTGATGCTCAGCGATTTTGGCGAGAAGATGGGGAAACAATGGATGCTTACATTGACTCATTGATTTTGGATGTAGAGAATGATGAGTACGATATTCGTGAAATAAAAGATGACAAAAAATATGAAGTCGAAATAAGTCAAAGTGAAAAACCTAAGAATAAAGTTTTTATAGTGCATGGGCATGATGGCGAGGCCAAACAACGTACCGCGCGTTTTATTGAGAAGCTTGGCTTTGATGCGATCATTCTTCATGAGCAGGCTAGTAGGAGTATGACGATAATTGAAAAGATTGAAAAATACTCAAACGATGTTGGTTTCGGAATTGTTTTATATACACCAGACGACATGGGAAATGTAAAGAGTGTAGCTGAAAGCGGCGATTTAAATTACAGGGCTAGGCAGAATGTTATATTTGAACATGGTTTTTTAATAGGTAAGATTGGACGCGAAAACGTAACTCCATTGGTGGAGGGGGCAATTGAACTCCCTAATGATATTAGTGGAGTTGTTTATATAAATGATAGTGATTGGCAAGTTGACATAGCAAAAGAAATGAAGGCCGCAGGCTATGATATTGATTTCAATAAGCTTTTATAGATAAGTGATTTAAGGCTCTTTTATACTTTTTCTTAATATCTGGCTCTAATTGTTAAAGTGAGCCAGATTGTTGAATTTATTCAAAACTAGATTTTCGTTCTTTTTAATTGAAAGTCACATCTTTTCCATAGTCTATTTCTAAGCTATGGACGAATTTGGCTAGATATTTAGTGATTATATTAGTGCTTGAGATTATGAGAAAATTAACTTCGAGTCAGATCTCCTACAAACAATGACAATTCATTTTGATTCTTTCAATTTTGGATAGGGTTGCCATGTTCATTCGAACGTCAACTGTAAAGTGGGTCATAAAAAAAAGAGAAAAAAGTATAAATAAGGTTAAGTTCGGAGGCGAAATTATGTCAGGGAATAAATTGGAACTATTAAAAAGTCATTGTTGCCTGTATTGAGATTTATATAGTCATATTTTTCATGAGACTGGCCAGAAGAAATAGGCGTATGCGTGCCGACTTATTGCGAATGACGTAGACAGAAAACAGATGGCGATCATCTATGATGTGGCTGTTTGTACTCTTTTATAAAAAACTTTACTTCAAAACGGCTCAAATCTCTTCATATAGAGATGCGGTCATTAAGTAAAGTTATTGAAACTGTTCTATTGTGATTGCTTATTAAAAAAGAAACGAGAGCCTTAGTAAAAACCCTCGCTAAGAAATTCGATAATAGAGCAATTTTATTTATGGAATTAGGTCATCAATTAAATCATTGAAACCCGAGCCTTGCCGTGAAACAATCTCATATAAATTTATTAATGTGGAATCGCAATACCTGCTTTTCCAGAGAACTTCATAATTATCAGTGACTATCGCAAGTTGGGGTTCTTCGGTCCATGCCCACTCCACATCATCAAAGAAATGTTTATATTTCCTCAGATAGATAACAAGCTTTTTCCCTTTATAATCACAAGTATAAACCGCGCCGATACGATCCTCGTTCGCCTCAGTAAGCGCGAAAATAGCTTTTGAAAGTACAACTTTCCATACAAGTTTATCTTCCGATGTCTCCCTGCTTAATTTGACATAAAGTTTATTTAAATCATTGTCCTTAAACATTAGTCCCACCTCATGTCTTTCATTATTTGATCTAAATGTACTGTTAATGAAGATAAATCTTGGTATATATCCCACGCTTTATCTTTATTGCTAATTTTTATTACTTTTCGTCTTCCGAAGAAGCGAGTTTTTGGAGCAATCAAATCTAAAATGTTTATAACCGCATTTTTTTGGTCGCTTTCAACTTTACTCAGCAAATTATCAATTACTGGATAGCAAGTCTTAACCTCCATAGAAAACCTTCGGTTAAACTCAATCCAGTTATTGTCAAGTTCACGGCTTGTTAATATGCTAAATATTTTGTTAGTAGTTTGAGAGATTTCAGTCTTAATTTCAGGGAGCCTGCCTTTGTTTTTGAATTTTTTTTTCAAGAAATTAGTAGTCCTGATAACCCATAATGTCATGAAAAAACTTATGATGGTTAAAATGGTTGCCGCATCCGTAATCGATTGTGATATATGGAAACCCATACTCCTGCCCCTATGAACATCCCAAGCATATTATGTATAAGATTCATCAAATTGCAATCATTACATAGAGTACATAATGACCATGGTTTGAAGTTACAGCGTGTGTTCGTACTAAGTAGGATTTTGTGGTTAATGCAAAATTATCTTGACTTTGCTGTTATTAGAATGGGCATGGTTCATTCGTTTTGCTCATTATATGGATTCTGCAACAAATGTAGCTTCACTTTTGGTAGCATACCATTATCGCTTTGGTTAATTATCAACCGTTAATTTTCGCGTTTCCTACAAAATTATACCGGATGCCACAAGAAATTATCTCTTAAGCTAAAAGTTTGTAAACTATCTCCTTTGCTTCTTTCCCGGCCATATTCTGCCGCACCAAATCACGATCCGCTTCACAAGTTAGCACAACATATCATCAAGATCTTTATCAGCCGCAGATGTGACTAGATGAAAGCCTTCTGCTTAATGACCACGTTTAACCAGCGAGCTCCCCCCCAGAAAACAGGATCAAAGTGCAACTGCTCGTCACGTTCGCTCAGCAGGAAAACTTTAGTCTCTGGTGAGAAGTTGTAACTGCCAATCGGCTCTGGGTCATATACGATGACGCGATCGCCTTCATCGGCTAGATAAGCCAGATACTCTTCACGGCTTTCTGCTTGTGCGAAACGTCCACACAGAAACTTCCAGTCAGTAGACTGAATGTATAGGGCTGGGAGAAAAAGTAGCGCACTGGTTAAGTCTTACTAACGGATTCGAGGCGATTATGCTGATGAGTAAGAGATGCGTAAAGCGATACGTTGTGAAACTGGAAGGTGATACGCAAAAGTGTAAATTGTGGGGGCATAATTGGGGGCAAAATTGAAGCGGGGGCATGATTTGGGGCGTTAAAACGGCCTATATTGTCCGATAAAGTCCACACAGAGCTTTTTATAAGTCGCTGATTTATTAGTTACTTACTGATTTAATAGTGATTCTGATTTCTACCAAATAGTCTAACGCTGATTATGTTGTTGTGGTGATAAACATTGACTAAACCGGGGAAAAGCATCCCCCTTTTCGGGCGAAAAGGGGGAGAAGGGGTTACTTAAGCTCGTCAACCATAGTGACGGCGCGACCAATATAGTTCGCCGGGGTCATCGCCTTGAGACGCGTTTTCTCGTCCTCCGGCAGTTCCAGACCGTCGATAAACTGCTTCATGCCTTCAGCGTCCACGCGTTTGCCGCGGGTCAGCTCTTTCAACTTCTCGTACGGTTTTTCAATGCCGTAGCGGCGCATCACGGTCTGGATTGGCTCCGCCAGCACTTCCCAGTTGTGATCCAGTTCGTCCAGCAGACGATCGCGGTTCACTTCCAGTTTGCTCACGCCTTTCAGGGTGGACTGATAGGCGATCAGCGAGTAGCCAATGCCTACGCCGAGGTTACGCAGTACGGTGGAGTCAGTCAGGTCACGCTGCCAGCGGGAAACCGGCAGTTTGCTCGCCATATGCTGCAGCATGGCGTTCGCCAGGCCCAGGTTGCCTTCGGAGTTTTCGAAGTCAATCGGGTTCACTTTGTGCGGCATGGTGGACGAACCGATTTCACCGGCGATGGTTTTCTGTTTGAAGTGGTTCAGCGCGATATAGCCCCACACGTCACGATCGAAGTCGATCAGGATGGTGTTGAAGCGGGCGATGCAGTCAAACAGTTCCGCGATGTAGTCATGCGGCTCGATCTGGGTGGTGTATGGGTTCCACTGAATGCCCAGAGAGGTCACGAACTCTTCGCTGAACTGGTGCCAGTCCACTTCCGGATAGGCGGCGATGTGGGCGTTATAGTTGCCAACGGCACCGTTGATTTTGCCGAGGATCTCAACCTGTTCCAGCTGACGATACTGACGCTCCACACGGTATGCCCCGTTCGCCATCTCTTTACCCATGGTAGATGGGGTAGCTGGCTGGCCGTGGGTACGGGAAAGCAGCGGAATGTCGCGATATTCCACAGATAGCGCTTTCACCGCGTCGATGATTTTACGCCAGTATGGCAGCACGACTTCTTTGCGCGCGGTGGAGAGCATCAGCGCGTGAGACAGGTTATTGATGTCTTCAGAGGTACAGGCAAAGTGAATGAATTCAGACACGGCGTGCAGGGCAGGAACGCTTTCCACTTTCTCTTTCAGGAAATACTCAACCGCCTTCACATCGTGGTTGGTGGTGCGTTCAATGGTCTTAATGCGCGCAGCATCTTCTTCATTGAAGTCAGCAACGATTTTATCAAGGTAATCGTTTGCCTTTTCGTCAAAAGCAGGAACTTCCTTGATTGCTGCCTGGGCGGCCAGCTTCTGCAGCCAGCGCACTTCAACCTGAACACGGAACTTCAGCAAACCATATTCGCTGAAGATCCCGCGCAGCGCGCTGACTTTATCGCCGTAGCGTCCATCGACAGGGGATACGGCGGTCAGCGAGGATAATTCCATAATTCGCAACTCCGGGAGGTTAACAATGAGCAAGAATTTGTTTTGCCTGAGTGGTCAGGCGATTACGAGAAAACATTAACTGCAGGCGGCCGCCGCCGACCTGATGCCACAGCACGGCGGCGCGGATGCCTGCCAGCAGCGAGGCGCGAACCTTCGCCTGAACCTGTGGGCTTTGCAGTACCGCAGGAGAGCCGGTGACCTGAATGCGCGGGCCTAGCGGGCTGATGACGTCGACATAAATCCCCGCCATCGCGCTCAACAGCGTTTCCGACTGCAGGTCAAAATGATCGAGCTGACGCTGCAGCCCGGCAATGCGATCGCCCAGCGTATTCATTGCGCCTTTTGCGGCGTTCAGCTTACGTTCCAGTACCATCAGGCTTAACGTGTATCGGGTTAATTCCGCGTTTAACCCCTGACGGTTGCTGGCATTGAGCACGCCGAGCAGGGTTTCAAGACCGAGACGAAGATTGGCTTCACTGCCGCCGAAAACACCCAGCGTAGAGCCCGGGTTGAGATCGATAACGCTGTTAAGTGAAACGTGCAGGGCATCGGCGTCGCAGTGACCCTGATGCGCCAGCTGTTGCACCAGACGGGCTGACTGGCAAATTCCCGCCAGCGCCAGGGTGATGTCATAGTAGTTCTTCGCCACACGGTCTCCTTTATGTGTGCAATCGTATTAAACAGCAGGCAGCGGCATGCGCTGTTCAATGATCCCGCCGCCCAGGCAGATCTCACCGCTGTAGAAGACAGCGGACTGACCCGGGGTGACGGCTGCGACCGGCTCGTCGAAACGCACGTCAATGCGATCGTCATCAAGCGCGGTAATGGTGCAGGGAATGTCGGTCTGACGGTAGCGTGTTTTCACCGTGCAGCGGAGCGTGCCTTTCAGCGGCTCGCGATCGACCCAGTGCAGCTGCTGCGCGATAAGCCCAACGGACATAAGACGCGGATGATCGTGGCCCTGGGCGACAACCAGAATATTGTTTTCAACATCTTTGTCGACGACGTACCACGGATCTTCACTACCTTCTTTGGTCCCGCCGATACCCAGACCTTTACGCTGGCCGAGCGTGTGGTACATCAGACCCTGATGCTGGCCAATCTCTTCACCGTCGACGGTGACAATTTTACCCGGCTGTGCAGGCAGGTAACGTCCCAGGAAATCGCGGAATTTGCGCTCGCCGATGAAGCAGATGCCGGTGGAGTCTTTTTTCCTGGCGGTGATCAGGTCCAGCTCTTCGGCGATTTTACGCACTTCCGGCTTTTCCAGCTCGCCGACCGGGAACAGGCTTTGGGCAATCTGTTCGTGGCTCAGCGTGTAAAGGAAGTAGCTCTGATCTTTATTGCCGTCCAGACCGCGCAGGAGCTGGCTTTTGCCATTCACATCTGCGCGACGCACGTAGTGACCGGTCGCAATGTAGTCTGCGCCCAAATCTTCTGCGGCGAATTCCAGGAAGGCTTTGAATTTGATCTCTTTGTTGCAGAGAATATCGGGGTTCGGCGTGCGGCCCGCTTTATACTCTTCCAGGAACAGTTCAAAGACGTTGTCCCAGTATTCCGCCGCAAAGTTTACGGTGTGCAGTTCAATGCCAAGCTTGTCGCACACGGCCTGCGCATCGGCGAGATCCGCAGCGGCAGTGCAATATTCCTCACCATCATCTTCCTCCCAGTTCTTCATGAACAGGCCCTCCACCTTATAGCCCTGTTGCTGTAACAGGTAGGCGGAAACGGAGGAATCGACACCGCCGGACATGCCGACGATCACTTTTTTCTGGCTATTATCTGACATGGAATACTCACGACATTGAACTTCAAGGCGGCGTATTCTATCACGCCCCCCCACCGTTGACACCCTCTGTAAACGGCCAGTTAAATTCTCCGATGACATCCAGCGGCAGGCGAACCGCAGACTGCCAGCAGCGGATGCTTTCCGCAACCAGCGGCGAGCGCAGGTTTGGCGCGTTCAGGATCTCGTCGGCGGTCACCCACAAGCAGCGATCGATATCGTCATCGTGCGGTTCAGTGGCGCACGTTTCGCTAAGCTCAACGGTGAATAAAAAACGCAGGAAGGGGGTGCTATCGGGCGCGATCCACTGGTGCATGCGGATGAAATGCTGAGGCTCAGCGTGAATGCCGGTCTCTTCCCACAGCTCGCGCTTCGCTGCCTGGAGTAGGGTTTCATTGGCTTCAAGATGCCCGGCAGGCCGGTTCCACAGCGCTTTGCCGTTGATGCTCTCTTCAACAACAAGGAATTTGCCCTGGGCGTGAACCACACAGGCGACCGTAACATGCGGTTTGAACATCGTTTCTCCTTAAGGGACAGCGTCCCGCCATTCGCCGTTCGCCAGTGAATCCAGCGTGTAGCTGCCCATGGCGTAGCGAATCAGACGCAGGGTAGGGAAGCCAACGTGTGCCGTCATCCGACGAACCTGACGGTTGCGGCCTTCGTAAAGGGTGATTTTAAGCCAGCTTGTCGGAATGGATTTACGTTCACGAATCGGCGGGTTGCGCGGCCATAGCCATTCCGGCTCATTCACGCGCTCAATACCCGCGGGCAGGGTGGGACCGTCATTTAACGTCACGCCGCTGCGCAACGTCGCCAGCGTCGCGTCATCCGGTTCGCCTTCAACCTGCACAAAGTAAATTTTCCCGGTACGTTTACCCGGTTGCGTGAGCTTCGCCTGCAAGGCGCCGTCGTTGGTTAAGACCAGTAGCCCTTCGCTGTCGCGGTCCAGTCGTCCGGCGGCGTAGACGCCCTGCACGGGGATGTAGTCCTTCAGCGTGCTGCGCCCGGCCTCGTCGGTGAACTGCGGCAAAACATCGTAGGGTTTATTGAACAGAATCACCCGCGTCGGCTGGGTTTCTTGCGGTCTTCTGGTGGCTTGTCGCGAGCTGAATCGCTCAACCCGGTGTTTTGTAAAAGAAGTTTTCTTCATGGTATTTTCAGGCGTTATCAATTGCCGCATTATAGCCTAATAACGAAGACCTTTCATGGCGTCGGACATTCAGGTACTATCGAAGGGCTCATTACAATTTATTAACATAAGATCAGTAACAACCAGAAGCGCTCGAAGGAGAGGTTAATGGAAAGCAAAGTAGTTGTTCCGGCGGAAGGTAAAAAGATCACCCTGCAAAACGGCAAGATTAACGTTCCCCACAATCCGATTATCCCGTTCATTGAAGGCGACGGTATCGGTGTAGACGTTACCCCGGCAATGCTGAAAGTGGTTGATGCCGCTGTTGAGAAAGCCTACAAAGGCGAGCGTAAAATTTCCTGGATGGAAATTTACACCGGTGAGAAATCGACTCAAGTTTATGGCCAGGACGTCTGGCTGCCAGCAGAAACGCTGGACCTGATCCGCGACTACCGCGTTGCAATTAAAGGCCCTCTGACGACGCCAGTTGGCGGCGGTATCCGCTCCCTGAACGTGGCACTGCGTCAGGAGTTGGACCTGTACGTGTGTCTGCGTCCGGTTCGTTACTATCAGGGCACCCCAAGCCCGGTTAAGCACCCTGAACTGACCGACATGGTTATCTTCCGCGAAAACTCAGAAGACATCTACGCGGGTATCGAATGGAAAGCGGACTCTGCTGACGCAGAAAAAGTGATTAAATTCCTGCGCGAAGAGATGGGCGTGAAGAAAATTCGCTTCCCTGAGCATTGCGGTATCGGCATTAAGCCGTGCTCCGAAGAAGGGACCAAGCGTCTGGTGCGTGCGGCCATCGAATACGCGATCACCAACGACCGTGACTCTGTGACCCTGGTTCACAAAGGCAACATCATGAAGTTCACCGAAGGCGCGTTCAAAGACTGGGGCTACCAGTTGGCGACCGAAGAGTTCGGCGGTGAGTTGATCGACGGCGGCCCGTGGCAGAAGATCAAGAACCCGAACACCGGCAAAGAGATCATCATTAAAGATGTGATCGCCGATGCGTTCCTGCAGCAGATCCTGCTGCGTCCTGCTGAATACGACGTAATCGCCTGTATGAACCTGAACGGTGACTACATCTCTGACGCCCTGGCAGCGCAGGTTGGTGGTATCGGTATCGCCCCTGGCGCGAACATCGGCGACGAGTGCGCCCTGTTTGAAGCGACCCACGGTACTGCGCCTAAATACGCAGGCCAGGACAAAGTGAACCCAGGCTCTATCATTCTGTCCGCAGAGATGATGCTGCGTCATATGGAATGGTTCGAAGCCGCAGACCTGATCGTTAAAGGTATGGAAGGCGCGATTAACGCGAAAACCGTCACTTACGATTTCGAACGTCTGATGGAAGGCGCTAAGCTGCTGAAATGTTCAGAGTTTGGCGACGCTATTATCGCGAATATGTAATCTACTCGCTGGATTAAATATCAACGGGAGCCTAAGGGCTCCCGTTTTTTTAACCCGATAAGTGTTATAATCACGCTTGTTGTTGAAAATATTAAACCGAGTCAACTCAACCTGAAAATTTAGCCTTTCCCTTGATTAATTACTTTACTGAAAAGGGGAAGTATCGCTCTTCTGAATTTGTGCTTGATTTTAGTCTTAAAGGTTCTGCCTGCCATGAGCTCATTCCATATTTTCTTCTTTTTTATATGGATTTCGTGCGCATCCTGGGGAACATTAATCGTAGAGTTCTTGGCTTCATCAGAAAGATGCACAGGGTGAGGTACAACAGAATATACCTCAACCAATGACATATCTTCAAACAGCCCCCATTTATCAGACACAATCCAGACAGGGTAAAGTCCTTTTAGTAACGATCTTGCGGCTTCACTGTTTATGATATAACTATGTGCCGTCGTGGCAAGTAAGGTTTTATGTAAAGAATAATTGCCAGAAATAGCTTTTAATGGTTTTTTAAAATACTTGTTTGTGCGGCTTAGCAAGATAACCGAAGGACGCTCTGAAGGAACGGTGATGTTTTGGAGTACCTTTTGAAAATCTTCGGTCAAAACAACGTCATCTTCCAGGATCAGAGCATTATTGATATTTTCATCAATTATTTTTTTGTAGATTTGCTGATGGCTTAGTGCACAGCCGATCTCACCGGGAAGAAAAGCGTAATTTACTTGAGCGGTGACACTTTGCCTCTCTTTCTCTGACAACTCTCTGCCATCTACGGCCTCTACAAACTCAGCAGAAAGCCCCAGAGCAACAAGCTGGGCCTCAATTTTCTGCCTTCTTTCTACGGACTGTTTAAGATTTACAATAAAAATCTTCATAAAAAACCTATTATTAAAAGCCTTATTGTGGTCACGAGTCGAACTCTGTAGCTGAGCAGCAAAAAAGATGCATGGCATGAATATGTCTGTCTATCAAGCTCAACCCGTAACTACATCCCACTGCGGTATTATGCTTGTCGCTGTTACTGCTGCAATAGCTATCTTCATTCTTAAGCGAGAAATGTATCTGTGGATGGCTAAAACGGGTCGAAAGGGCTTTAATCGCCTGTTGAAGCAATCAATCAACTAACTGAGCCTTCCCTGGGCTTTTGTCGAAGAGCGTCGTCAGATATAATCGTGATATTGCCCTTTAATTGTCAGGCGTGAGACAGGTATGAACAACGATATCCCACTTAAATTTCATGACATCGTGGATGAGTACTCGACGGAAGCCGCTGAAATGGTGAGCGAAGCGGAGCGAGATCAGCTGGCACACTATTTCCAATTGTTGATCACCCGCTTGACGAATAATGAAGAGATCAGCGAGGAAGCCCAGCAAGAGATGGCCAGCACAGCAGGGATCCGCACGATGCGTGTTGATGACGTTGCGAATTTCCTGAATCAGTGGGGCAACGAGTAACACGTTGATGGCATAGGGCGTCGGGTCAACGTGTAGACATCCCAGCTCACCGCCCTTCAGTAATTTGAGTTATACTCTATCCGATTGAGTGAATCAGGATAACGTTTGGCAATAAGCTATATTTTGTTTCACTTTCTTCCCCTTCAAAAACGTGCTCGCAGAAATCAGGTTGAGACAAATTACGCAACCAACCAATACTGGTGGTTTCATTTGCATGGCTTAAGTACAATTTATTTTCCTCTTATACTGACCTTTGCTACAGTGACAAGAGTTGTCAGCCAGGGATATCAGGCGTGATAAGGTGGATTAGCTCGTGCATGTGAAAAACGCGTTTAACACAACAACCATTACCGTCATCATCGTCTCACTGATTATTTCGCTGTCGCTTGTCGTTCAGATCGCCACGTCCAGACAGCAATCAATTCAACAAATTAATACCAGCGTTGCCAACCTGAGCCATACCCTTGATGTGTACACTGAGGGGATTATGCGCCAAAGTGAAATGTTGATTACCACTGTCTCTGACATGATTGAAATTTATGGCATGACACCGCAGCAGGCTGTGAATATTCAGCGGATAATAACAAATCAGGATGATTTACTTTCTCAGATAAATAATGTCGTCGTCTACGATGCGAAAGGGGATATCTTCACGGCATTGCACGAGGGGTTTTCCGGTTCCCGTAAAGGGGCAGACAGGCCATTTTTCGTCTATCACAAAGAAAATAAAAATTCGCAGATTTTTATTGGTCAACCTGTGGTGAGCAGAACAAACGGTAAATGGGTGATTACCATCAGTCGACGCCTGGAAACGCACTCGGGGGCCTTTAACGGGGTTGTCGTGGTTACGCTGGGTATCGAAAACTTTCTTGCGCTATATGGACAAATTAACATTGGTCATTCTGGGGTTATCGGTTTAACGACGCAAACAGGTGTATTACTGGTTCGGCACCCTTTTAAAAATAACTATATTGGCGCGATTGTTTCTGACTCACCCCTCTTTAAAGAGTATCTCAAGGTACAGAACGCCGGGATAGCCAGTTCCGTCTCGCGGTTTGATAAAATTGAACGCATCTACGCGTTTGAGAAAAATAAACGCTATGGTTTGGTGACGACCGTGGCGGTCAGCAAGGAGGAGGCGCTGTCTCCCTGGCGCAAGCAGGCCATTCAGCTCGCCGTCGTTATTCTTATTTTAACCGCCGTGCTCATCGTGGCTTCCTACTTTTTGTATGTAGACTTATCCAGAAAAAACCGGGTTAACAAAGAGCTTCAGATCATTGCCTCTGAAGATGCATTGACCGGGCTTTTCAATCGCCGCGCATTTGATGAAAAGATCCTGTCTGAAATTGCGCGCTGTGCGGCTGACAATTCCCCGATTTCGGTGCTGATCGTGGATGCGGATTTCTTCAAAAAATATAATGACAACTACGGGCACCCGGAAGGGGATCGCTGTCTTAGCCTTCTGGGAGAGTGTCTCAGGAAAAGCCTTACCCGGAACAACCAAATTGTGGCGAGATACGGCGGTGAGGAATTTGCGCTCATCTTGCCTGACACCGATATCGAGGAGGCGTGTCGCCTTGGCAAATCGATTATTCGCAATGTCTGCTCCCTGAATATTGAACACGATTTCAGCCCCTTTGGGCGGGTAACGGTAAGCGTAGGAGTCTCAACCGCGCGTGCCGTGGAGATTGCAGGTAGCCAGCAGAACATTATTATTGCTGCCGATCGCGCGCTCTATCAGGCAAAACGGGCCGGACGAAACCAGCACGCCTTTATTGCGGTATGACGTGTCTGTCTTGCAGGCAAAAAAAGCCCACTCAAGAGTGAGCAAGAAATACTGGAAGCAATGTGAGCAATGTCGTACTGAATACCTGAGTGTTTCACTCAACTATTCAGTATTGAGAAAGATAATCTTTCTCAACAAAAGATGCAACCCCACACTTCATGTGGAACGGCATTTTTTATAGCTCAGATTTTACTCAATCAAACCCTGTGATGCTTATCACAAATTTCCTTTCTTAAATCCTGTGCCATCCTTTTCTGTGTCGTTGATTTAATGACAAAAACCATACAGAGAGGAAAGCTATGGGAATTTTATCCTGGATTATCTTTGGGCTGATTGCGGGGATCCTGGCGAAGTGGATTATGCCGGGCAAAGATGGTGGTGGGTTCTTCGTAACCGTCATACTGGGGATCGTGGGTGCAGTCGTTGGCGGCTGGATCAGTACCCTGTTCGGGTTTGGCAAAGTAGATGGCTTCAATTTTGGCAGCTTTGCCGTCGCGGTAATTGGCGCCCTGGTGGTTCTGTTTATCTACAGAAAAATCAAAAGCTAAATCTGTTATTTGCTGAAAAAGGCTGCCAGATGGCGGCCTTTTTACATTGGAGGTTTACCACCAGCCGAACTGTGAACCTGCGACAGCCACGATTGCCACGATCAACATAATGATGGTTGTTTTTCTCATTTATGCCCCCGGCGCAGCGTAACCGCCAATGAAAAACCAGGCTAAAAAAATCACCGCCGTTATAAAAATAACAACCGGGAAGAGGATCCCTATTCGCATGCCATCACCTTTATCGTTTTACGTAACGCCGTAGAGTGTACGGCGTTAATCCATCGTGAGAAAGCGTGTTTTGCTTTTTCCTTTTTTGTCTTGATACATCGCCATATCTGCCGCCTGTAACGCGCTGTCCGCATCGGTGCTGGTGGGATCGACTTCGACGATACCCAGACTCGCACCCGGATACACAATATGAACCTGACCGAACCAGTATTCACCCGCAATGCGGGCGCTAAGTCGGGTTTTCAGCAGATTAATTTGCGTCCTTTCGGCTTCCTCTGTGCTTTGACTCAGACAGGCTACCAGAAACTCATCGCCGCCTAATCTTCCGACGATCTCGTCCTCGGTCTGTTCGTCAGTGAGTCGTTTGCCCACTTCGATCAGGAATCGATCGCCCGTCTCATGCCCGAAGCGATCGTTAATCAGTTTGAAATCATCCAGATCGATAAACGCAATAATGGCGTTGCGTTTAAGGTGTTTAGCTAAGGAAAACAGGGTGGTGAGATTCTCGAAAATCGCCCGACGGTTGGGCAACCCCGTGAGGGCATCGGTATAAGAGTGGGCGATGAGTGCTGCATTGGCTTCGCGAAGCTGGGCCACCAGGGACTCTTTCTGAATGTACTGTGCAATTAAACCGGCAAACAGCTTCAGCACGTGTTCACCGCGCTCGCTAAGCTGCTTCTTCTCCGTGCTGGTCGCGCACAGGGTCCCGTAAATCGAACCATCAGCCAGGTGAATAGGGATACTCATGTAGGTTGTAATCCCAAGCGCTTTTGCGGCTTCGCAATCAGGCCAGCGACCCGGCACGTCGTTGCTGAACAGAGTATCGCTATCTATCGCACGCTTGCACAGGGTATCCCCCCACGGAACGCTCAGCCCTTCAGGGATCTGCATCTGCTTACTGTTGCGGGCATAAAGAATGTGCTGCAACCGTGCGTTGATATCCACCTTTGTCAGGTAGGTGGATTCCATTTCGGTCACAATTTCCAGCATCTCCAGCAGCTGGCGTACAAGACTTTCTAAGGATTGCTCGGTGGCGAGTGTTTCAGAAACACGGGCAAGGATGATATCCGACATGACGTGGGTTGACTCCCATACAGAAGACGTCTGCAACTGCATGTTATGCTGAAATTTTCCAATTTCGACATAGTAAAACATGAATATAACAAATTTTATACATTCTCCGGGGCGATTCAGGAGACAAAAAGGCCCCGGTACAGAGACCGGGGCAAAGACATCTTGATTACGGAATGATGTTCTCTGGTCATATCGAGAACACGCTGCACTGTAAGGGGCAAAAGTGCAGTAACGATGGAGAAATCATGGAGAAAACCCGCCTGACCCGTTACCCTGACGTTTTCAGGACGCTTTAAGGATCGCGATGATGAAATATCTGTTACTGGCACTGGCGTTACCGCTCGCAGCATGCACAACAAAAGCTACTCAACCTGACGCCCCTATGCCGCCGCATGCGGTAGGGATGGCGAACCCGGCCTCCGTGTTCTGCCTGGAGAAAGGTGGCGAACAGATCCCGGTGCAAAGTCCGCAGGGTGTGCGTACCGAGTGCAAACTGCCTGGCGGTGAAGTGATTGATGAGTGGGATCTCTATCGTCGGGATCATCCGCAACCTGCCAGGTGACAGCGGGATACTGTCTGCGATACACTTCTCTTTAGGATTATTCTTAGCCAGTTTCTGGCGATATTGACCGCGAGAGAAGTATGTTTCAGTTAAAGCCGGGTAGCCTGGCGATAATCATTGGCGCGCGTACGCCAGCTGGCCGCCGCAACGTTGGAAAATCAGTGGAGCTGTTTGGTCTTTGCCAGCCAGGTCAGCGTTTTGTTAATCCAGTAAACGGCGTGATGACGCAGCTGCCTGCAACGGCGGACCGTGCGCTGTGGCTGGTGACGGGAGATGTCTATGCGTTTGATAATCAGCATGGCTTTGCGTTTGTCCGCCCGGAACATCTGCTGCCGCTGACGCCGGACGAAACATCGCAGACCTGTGATGAACTGCCGATCGGTTGATTACAGATGGCGCAGCCAGTCAGCCAAAACCAGGGCATGATTTTGCGCCTCGTCTTTAGCGCCATAGAGCAGGGTTAAGGTCTGCCTGTTTGCCAGAGCTGCCAGGCGCTGGCCTTCGTCCTTATGCTGAGCCAGTTCTTCCCGATACGCCTTACTGAAGGCGGTGAAATCAATCGTTTCGCTATGAAATGCTTTGCGCAATTCATTTGAAGGCGCGAGCGTTTTACACCATTCATCATACGCGAGGTCTGTTTTTTTCACCCCGCGTGGCCACAACCTGTCCACCAGAACCCGATAACCGTCGTCCTGACTGGCCCGATCGTACAGGCGCTTGCACTGAATCATATTTCATCCCTCCCAATTTAAGGTATTGTGATAATTGCAGAAGATCGGTAGTCTGAGGTTCCTTATGTTATCTGATAATTCTTTGGCATAAGGACTCCCTCATGGAACACCTCCCGGTTAAAACGACGCTGCGCATTGCCCTTGTTGGCGATTATAACGCTAATGTGGTTGCGCATCAGGCGATCCCACTGGCAATTGACGATGCCGCTGCTGTACTGGATCTCACCGCCGATTATGACTGGCTTGCAACAACGGAGCTGACCAGTCCGGAAGACCTGGTAGGCTATGATGCCATCTGGCTGGTGCCTGCAAGTCCCTATAAGAACACCGAGGCGGCCTTCATCGCCGCACGCTACGCCCGTGAAAACAGTATTCCCTTCCTCGGGACCTGCGGTGGATTCCAGCATGCATTGATTGAGTACGCGCGCAATGTGCTGGGCTGGAGCGATGCTGCTCACGCCGAAACGGATACCGAAGGGACGATGGTGATTGCGCCGCTGACCTGCTCGCTGGTGGAAAAAACCGATGCCATTGAACTGCGCAACAATACGCTCATCGCGAAAGCCTATGGAAAGCCGGAAATTGTAGAGGGTTATCACTGCAACTATGGCGTGTCGCCAGAATTTGCGCAGGAGCTGGAGAGCGGTGATATGCGCGTGACGGGCTGGGACGAGCAGGGCGACATTCGCGCAGCCGAACTGGTTACGCATCCGTTCTTTGTGATCACCTTATTCCAGCATGAACGTGCAGCGCTTGAAGGGCGTCCGGTGGTGCTGGTGCAGGCGATGCTGCGCGCGGCGCGCGGATAAAACAAGGGCAGACTATCGGGTCTGCCCTTGTCATTAGCGGGGTGTGATCTCCCGGTCACGCCCGGCAAGCACGCCGCAAACCGCCATCACCGCGGCGGCCAGCGCGCAGGCCATCAGTGGAATGCGCCAGTCCCCGGCTGTGTCGTGAATTTTCCCCATCAGCGGTGGCCCGCAGGCGGCCAGCAGATAACCAATCGACTGCGCCATACCGGATAACGCCGCCGCCTGGTGCGCAGAGCTGGCGCGCAGGCCGATGAAGGTCAGGCCGAGGATCATGGTCGCACCCGAGCCAAAGCCAAACACCAGCGTCCATATTACCGCCATGTCAGGCGCAAACCAGAACCCCGCCGCGCTCACCGCGCACATCAGTGCCACGATGCCGGCGATCCCGCGCTGATCCTTCAGGCGATGGAGGAGCAGTGGGATAGCAAGACCCGGCACGGCGGTGGCCAGCTGTAGCAGGCCGTGCATCGAACCTGCCTGTGTTTCACTGTAGCCGTGACTGAGTAATATCGCCGGCAGCCAGCCGATGATCACGTAGTAAATCAGCGAGTTGATTCCCAGAAACAGAGTCACCTGCCAGGCAAGGGCAGAGCGCCAGATGGCGCGATTGTGCAACGCACCTGCGCCGGTCACGGTGGCGGCAGGGGTCTGACGCCACTGCGGCAGCCACAGCAGCAGGGCGACCAGCGGGAAGATCATCAGCATCAGCAGCGCGCCGTGCCAGCCCGCATCACCCAGCGCCAGGGGAACAATCAGCGCAGAGCCTAACGCAGCAGACGCCCCCATTGTCAGGGAATACGCCCCGGTGAGCTTAGCCACCTGTCCCGGGAAGTCGCGCTTGATTAACCCCGGTAACAGCACATTGCCCAGTGCGATACCACAGCCGATGACCGCCGTACCGATAAACAGCAGAGAGGCCGAAGGCAGGGAACGCACGCCAATTCCGGCGCAAATTAGCAGCAGGGCGAGAAACAGGCTGCGCTCCATGCCGATACGGCGGGCGACACCTGCGGCGAGGGGAGAGATTAACGCGAATGCCAGCAGAGGCAGCGTGGTGAGCAAACCCGTTTGCGCGGTGGTTAAGCCGTAGTCCTGACGGATGGTGTCAAGCAGCGGCGCCGCCCCGGTAAAGGTGACGCGAAGCGTGGTGGCAATCATCAGGATGCCTGCAATCAGCAGCGCGCCGTGTTTTCCTGACGTTCGAATAGCTGTAGTCATTATGTTCTCATACGTTCAAGCGAGCGCACACAATACCGATTTTCAGCCTGGTTGAAATCAAGCTAAAATGACAGTTTATCGCTAATATCGGACAACTTTATGATCGGTCTTGGGTTGGATGGCTACGATCCGGATAGCCAGCACGACGCTGCGGTGGCGTTTCGCATCCGCGTGGTGGCTGAAGAACAGCATATTTCGCTGCATCATCACCGTAAAGGTCAGCTGATTCTGGCGCTGGGGGGCGCGATCACCTGCGATGTGGAAAACGCCATGCTGATGGTGCCGCCGCAGTATGCGGTATGGGTTCCGGGGGAGATGCCGCACAGCAATAAGGCCACGCCAGGCGCACAGCTGTGTTTCTTATTTATTGAACCCGGCGCCGTCAGTTTGCCCGATCGCTGTTGCACCCTGAAAATCTCCCCGCTGGTGCGGGAACTTATTTTGTCGCTGGCGGATAAATCGCGTGAAGAGCTGCGCCTTGCGGCCACCTCGCGCCTTGTGGATGTCCTGTTTGACGAGTTACCGCTCCAGCGTCAGGAGCATCTGCAGTTGCCCGTGTCACCCCATCCTAAAATTCGGCTGATGAGCGAGAAGATGGCAGAAGAGCCTGCCGCCTGGCAAACGCTGGCGCAATGGGCGAGCCACTTTGCCATGAGCGAGCGCAACCTGGCGCGGCTGGTCGTAAAAGAGACGGGGTTAAGCTTCAGGCGCTGGCGACACCAGCTGCAGTTGATTGTCGCCTTGCAGTTGTTGATTGGCGGGAACTCCGTGCAGCAGGTGGCACAGTCACTGGGGTATGACTCTACCACCGCCTTTATTACCATGTTCAAGAAAGGGTTGGGGCAGACGCCTGCTCGCTATATTGCCAGCCTGACTACGACTTCCCAATAAACAGCGAAACCAGCCCGGCGGCAATCAGCGGCCCCACCGGCACGCCGCGGAACAGCGCTACGCCGAGCACGGTGCCTACCAGCAGGCCCGCCACCAGCGAGGGCTGGCTGCTCATCAGCGTCACGCCGCGTCCACCCAGCCACGAGACAAAAACACCCACCGCGATCGCCACCAGCGATTTCCAGTTCATGAACGAATGCAGCAGTGTCGAGGCGGGAAGCGTGCCGCTGGCGATCGGAGCCATCACGCCAATGGTCAAAATGATAATCCCGATGGTGAGGCCTTGTTTTTCTATCCACGGGAAAAAGGTATTGAGCGGGGTCACGCGCACAATAATTAGCACCAGAATCGAGATGGCGACCGTGGTGTTATGGCTGACAAAGCCGAGCGCGGCGAGTGCCAGGAGAATGAGCAGAGTAGGGTCAAACATAGGGAATCCTTGCCAAAATAATTAACCTGCTTACTGTACGCGCAAACGCGATGCAGGACAGTTTTAAAAAGATTTTGTTGTTGTCATAACCTTGTCATTTACGCGGATTAAAACGGAGGCAGATATCGCAAAAGGGGTCGCCATCATGAACGATCACATGTTTGTTGAAACGCTGATTATCTCCTCATCGTTTTTCGCTATTGCCGTGATTCTCGTCGCCTCCGTACTGTTTCTGGAAAGAAAAGGCTGACGGGGGCGTCAGCCTTAGCGGTTACGCTTTATGGAAGGTCACCAGCTCAGGACGGGCGATGCGCAGGTAATCCTGGGTATCCATAATGACGGATTTCTCCAGCAGGCCAGCGTTAAACGCGATCTCGTCGAAGCGCTCGAACAGCAGCGGGTCGGCCACCAGCGCCAGGTCAGGATGGAAGCTAAAGGGCGGGATAGCGCCGAAAACGCAGGCGGTCAGGGTATCGACTTCCGCCGGGCTGGCGAGCGAGGCCTTAAGCCCGCCAAAATGGCTGGCAAGCTTGCTCAGGTCGGCCTGCAGGTCGGCGGCCAGAATCGCCAGAACGTGTTTTTTTACGCCGTTGCCTTTCACTTTGCACACCAGCGCTTTTGCGCCTTGTCTCAGATCGGTCCCGCGAATTTCACTTACCGCTTCACATTTCCCCACTGCCTCATGCTCCATCACCCGAAACCGCGCGCCCTGCCCGGTAAGTAAGGTAATCAGTTGCTGGTGAGTTGCCGTCCCAATAACATCTTCAGACATAACGATTTTCCCGGTAATAAACCCATTTATAGCTTGCTACATTATCACGGGATGAACGGGGTCGAAAGAAAACAGCCAGCGGATTCGCTGGCTGCTGGGTTATGCATTGCTGGTGGCAGACTGCTTGTGGAACAGCTCCCGGAATACCGGATAGATATCATCCTGATCGCGGATATGCTGCATGGCAAAGTTATCGAACATCGACTGCAAATGTTCATACTCCCGCCACAGAGTCTGGTGCGCGCGGCGGGTGATTTCGATATAGCTGTAGTAACGCACGACGGGCAGAATTTTCTTCGCCAGAATTTCATGACACAGCGGCGAGTCGTCTGCCCAGTTATCGCCATCCGACGCCTGCGCGGCATAGATGTTCCACTGCGCCGGGTCATAACGCTCTTTCACCACTTCATCCATCAGCTTCAGGGCGCTCGATACAATGGTCCCACCGGTCTCTTGTGAGTAGAAGAACTCGTGTTCATCCACCTCTTTCGCCTGAGTGTGGTGGCGGATATAGACCACCTCCACGTTCTTATAGGTTCTGCTCAGGAACAGGTAGAGCAGAATATAAAAACGCTTCGCCATATCTTTGGTGGCCTGGTCCATTGAACCGGAAACGTCCATCAGACAGAACATCACCGCCTGGCTGGATGGCTCTGGACGTTTTTCGTAGTTCTTGTAACGCAGGTCAAAAGTATCAATAAACGGCACGCGGTCGATTTTTGCCCGTAGCTCGGCAATCTCTTTGCGCAGGCGCTCCTCTTCCAGCAGTTGCGCCGGTTCCGTGTTTTCCACGACCTTCAGGCTGGTTTCCAGCTCGCGCAGTTCACGTCGTTTACCTGCTGTCATCGCCGTCCGTCGCGCCAGTGAGTTCTGCAGCGAACGCACGACGCTGATATTGGCGGGCACGCCGTTTGCGGTATAACCCGCGCGATGGGTTTTGTATTCGTTAAGCTGGCGGTGCTGGTTCTTTTTCAGATTAGGCAGCGCCAAATCCTCAAACAGCAGGTCGAGATATTCATCTTTCGAGATCTGGAAGACAAATTCATCCTGACCTTCACCGTCCTGGCTGGCTTGTCCCTGACCGCTTCCAGAACCGCCGCCACCGCCTTGTGGACGCTCGATTCGGTCATTCTGAACAAAGTGATCGTTACCTGGGTGGACGCGATGGCGCAGACCGCCTCGCCCCTGATGAAACATCGGTTCGCTGATGTCATCAGTGGGGATGGAGACAGACTCGCCGCTGTCTACGTCAGTCACCGAGCGTTTGTTGATGGCCTCGGAGATCGACTGTTTAATTTGCGCTTTATAACGACGCAAGAAGCGCTGGCGGTTCACCGTGCTCTTGTTTTTGCCGTTAAGACGCCGGTCAATAAACCAGGTCATATACCCCCCGTACTGCATTTGCCAACTTGCATTTTGTAGGCCCGGTATGCGTAAACGCTACCGGGCACTTGTTTTAAGACGATTTGCGCACGCGCAGGTACCATTCGCAGAGCAGGCGGACCTGTTTGCGGGTATAGCCTTTCTCCATCATACGGTCGACAAAATCGTCGTGCTTTTTCTGCTCGTCGGTTGAGGTTTTGGCGTTAAACGAGATAACCGGCAACAGCTCTTCGGTATTGGAGAACATTTTTTTCTCAATGACCGTGCGCAGTTTTTCGTAGCTGGTCCAGTTCGGGTTACGCCCGTTGTTATGCGCTCTGGCGCGCAGGACGAAGTTGACAATCTCATTACGGAAGTCTTTCGGGTTGCTGATACCGGCAGGCTTCTCAATTTTTTCCAGTTCCGCGTTCAGGGATTCACGGTCAAACAGCTGGCCGGTATCCGGGTCGCGGTACTCCTGATCCTGGATCCAGAAGTCAGCATAGGTGACATAACGGTCGAAAATGTTCTGCCCGTATTCTGAATAGGATTCCAGGTAGGCGGTCTGGATCTCTTTGCCAATGAACTCGGCGTATTTCGGGATCAGGTAGCCTTTCAGGAACTCAAGGTAGCGTTCAGCGTGCTCCTGCGGGAACTGCTCGCGCTCGATTTGCTGCTCCAGGACGTAGAACAGATGCACTGGGTTGGCCGCCACTTCCGCATGGTCAAAGTTAAAGACACGGGAGAGGATCTTAAACGCGAAACGCGTGGACAGACCGTTCATCCCCTCGTCGACGCCAGCGTAATCGCGGTACTCCTGATAGGACTTCGCTTTCGGGTCGGTGTCCTTCAGGCTTTCACCATCATAGACGCGCATTTTCGAGTAGATGCTGGAGTTTTCTGGCTCTTTCAGGCGCGACAGAATGGAGAAGCGAGACAGCGTTTCCAGCGTTCCCGGTGCGCAAGGTGCGTGCACCAGCTCACTGTGGTTAAGCAGTTTCTCGTAAATTTTGATCTCTTCCGAGATCCGCAGGCAATAAGGCACTTTGACAATGTAAACACGGTCGAGGAACGCCTCATTGTTTTTGTTATTACGGAAGGTGACCCACTCAGATTCGTTGGAGTGCGCCAGAATGATGCCGTTAAACGGCAGGGCGGAAATACCTTCCGTCCCGTTGTAGTTCCCTTCCTGGGTGGCAGTCAGCAGCGGATGCAGCACTTTAATCGGTGCTTTAAACATCTCGACGAACTCCATAATCCCCTGGTTTGCACGGCACAGGGCGCCGGAGTAGCCATAGGCATCCGGGTCGTTTTGCGCGTGATGTTCCAGCTTACGGATATCGACTTTACCGACCAGGGCCGAAATATCCTGGTTGTTCTCGTCGCCGGGTTCCGTTTTGGCGATGGCAATCTGTTCCAGAATTGACGGCCAGACTTTGACGACGCGGAATTTGGTAATATCGCCACCAAACTCGTGCAGGCGTTTTGCCGCCCACGGTGACATAATCGTGCCGAGATAGCGGTGCGGGATGCCAAACTCTTTATCAAGGATCTGCGCATCTTCCTGCGGATTAAACAGGCACAGCGGATGGTCATTGACCGGGCTGCGTTCCCCGTTGGCACTCAGCACGTAAATCGGCACGCGTTGCATCAGCGCTTTAAGGCGCTCGGCAAGCGACGATTTACCGCCACCCACAGGACCCAGTAAATAGAGGATCTGCTTCTTCTCTTCCAGACCCTGAGCAGCATGCTTCAGGTAGGAGACGATCTGCTCGATGGCATCTTCCATGCCATAGAACTCTTCAAACGCCGGATATCGGGCGACGACCCGATTCGAAAAGAGACGGGAAAGCCGTGGCTCCAGGGCAGTATCAACCATGTTAGGCTCACCAATAGCCATCAATAGCCGTTCTGCCGCATTGGCATAGGCACTGCGATCTTGCCGACAAATGGTAAGAAACTCCTGCAGTGTGAACTCTTCGTCCTTGGCAGCTTCGTAGCGCTGGCGATAGTGATCGAATATATTCATGGCATGCCGTCCTTTCGTTTTTTAGCACAGGATAAGAGCCGTTCGTATGAGTAGTGGAGGCTCCCGGAAGAGAATTTCTCGCACCTCACTGCCAGAGCAGCAACCTGTGTGCCAGGTCAGACGCTAAGAAGTGCGGGGGTGTGCAGCAAAATCTCTTCTTAAATTAAAGCGTAGATGGCATTTGCAAAACTTGCATGCTGAGAAAATCTAATTTCAATGACATATCAATAACTCATCCAAAAATTCCCACGTGCGTAATAAGGCGAAGCCGCGTTTTTCATTCAGGGTTCACATAAATGAAAGCAGCCTGTCATCTGAAAAGTAAAAAATAACGGGTTAATCAGACTCATTAGTCAGCAAAAAATTTTGGGATGAACGGGAATGGCGGTTACACTTCACCCGCTGATTATTTGACTACAGGAAAGAATGGATTGTGACCAAACTCAAACTTCTGGCATTGGGCATCCTTGCCGCTACCGCAGTGAACACCGCACAGGCAGAAAGTCAGTGGACTGTTGGCGCGGGCGCGGGTGTCATTAACAGCCCGTACAAACAGTATGACCGCGACGTGTATCCCGTTCCCGTTGTCACCTATGAAGGCGATAACTTCTGGTTCCGTGGCCTGGGCGGCGGCTACTATCTGTGGAACGATACGGCTGACAAGCTGTCGATCATGGCGTATTACGACCCGACGCACTTCAAGCCAGGCGACAGCGACAGCAACGCGCTTCGCCAACTGGACAAGCGCAGAAGCTCGCTGATGGCGGGTCTTTCTTACGTACATAATACCCAGTACGGCTTCCTGCGTACTGCGCTGGCGGCGGATACGCTCGACAACAGCAACGGCTTTATCTGGGATCTGGCGTGGCTTTATCGCTACACCAACGGCGCGCTGACGCTGACGCCGGGCATTGGTGTGCAGTACAGCAGCGAGAACTACAACGACTACTATTACGGCGTCTCTAAAGCTGAATCTCGCCGTAGCGGTTTGAAAAGCTACAGCGCGGATGATGGCTGGGATCCGTACCTGGAGCTGACCGCGAGCTATAACTTCCTGGGTGACTGGAACGTTTACGGTACTGGCCGTTACTCCCGCCTGAGTGATGAAATCAAAGATAGCCCGATGGTCGACAAATCCTGGTCAGGCCTCTTCTCTGTGGGTGTGACCTACAAGTTCTGAGTGTGCATCATTAGCGTGCATTCTGTGCATCAAAACGGGGCGCTATGCGCCCCGTTTGTTTTATTTTGGTGCAACAGAACAGTGTTAACGCTTCACAATCTTAATTGTCTGTCCTAAACGAGAGGGCTTTTCTTCGCTTGCTTTTTGCGGCGTGCTCACGCAGGCGGTTTCTACGCAAACAAAGGTTTTATAACCGTCATCCGTTACGTCCGCCATGCTGACAGAAAGCGCCGGGCCTGGGTTCCAGCCGACTACGTCGCTGTGATGGCGATGAACCACTTCAATACCGCGATTCAGGGCACCGTCATGGATCACGCTGCATGCTTCCGGATGCAGGTAAACGCGGTCGGTACGGTCAGGGAACGTTTGCACCCCGTCGCTCAGCTTGCCTTCCTTCGCGTTATCCACCTTGTCGATAAAGGTATCACCAAGACCGCTCACTTTTACCGCGCTAATATCACCCACGTTGAAATAGGTGTGCAGGGCTGACGTGGTTTCAAACTCGCCATGGGCTTCCAGCTCAATTTCGCAGGTTTTCGCCAGCTTGAAGCGGGCATAAAGGGTGAAATCGTGCGGCCACAGGGCGCTAGTTTCATCGTTTGCCTGCAGTTCAAAGGTCAGCACCGCGCCGTTATCATCTTCGTTGTGTGCTTTCAGCGTCCACTGTTGATTACGGGCAAAACCGTGAGACGGCAAACCCGGTTGTGCGGAAGGGCCAAACCACGGCCAGCAGATCGGCACGCCGCCACGGATAGCTGCTCCTTTTTTGAATGAGGTCGCATCGCTCAGCCATAAGCCTTCCACTTCTCCTTCCGGTTTCCAGGAGAGCAGGTGAGCGCCGTTCAGCGCCACGGATGCTTTTACGCGCGGATGGTCTACAACGATAATATCAGCACCGTCGATCTGACGGCGGGAGAGCACAGGGGTAAGTTGTTCGACTACCGGAAGTGCAAAAATTTTATTAATCATTAAGCAATCCTCTGTCTTAAAACAATAAAAAAGGCGACCGAAGTCGCCTTTTGGATCAAACACTCATCTCAACTTATTTGGAGATGTGAGCGATCAGGTCCAGTACTTTGTTAGAGTAGCCGGTTTCGTTGTCGTACCAGGAAACCAGTTTAACGAAGTTGTCGTTCAGTGCGATACCTGCTTTAGCATCGAACACGGAAGTGCACACTTCGCCGTTGAAATCGGTAGATACAACGTCGTCTTCGGTGTAGCCCAGAACGCCTTTCATTGCGCCTTCGGAAGCAGCTTTGATTGCTTTCTTAATTTCTTCATAAGAAGCAGCTTTTTCCAGACGAACGGTCAGGTCAACAACGGACACGTTAGGAGTTGGAACGCGGAACGCCATACCCGTCAGTTTGCCGTTCAGCTCTGGCAGTACAACGCCTACAGCTTTAGCAGCACCGGTAGAAGATGGGATGATGTTCTGAGCTGCGCCACGGCCGCCGCGCCAGTCTTTGTGAGACGGGCCATCAACAGTTTTCTGAGTAGCGGTAGTTGCGTGAACGGTGGTCATCAGGCCTTCAACGATACCGAAGTTGTCGTTGATAACTTTAGCCAGTGGAGCCAGGCAGTTGGTGGTGCAGGATGCGTTGGAAACGATGTCCTGGCCAGCGTATTTTTCGAAGTTAGCACCACGAACGAACATTGGGGTGTTGTCTTTGGAAGGACCCGTCAGAACAACTTTCTTCGCACCAGCGGTGATGTGTTTACGTGCGGTTTCGTCGGTCAGGAAGATACCGGTAGCTTCAGCTACAACGTCAACACCAATTTCGTTCCATTTCAGGTTAGCTGGGTCTTTCTCAGCAGTAACGCGGATGGTTTTACCGTTAACAACCAGGTGGCCGTCTTTCACTTCAACGGTGCCGTCGAAACGACCGTGAGTTGAGTCGTACTTCAGCATGTACGCCATGTATTCAGCGTCCAGGAGATCGTTGATACCAACGATTTCGATGTCAGAACGTTTCTGAGCAGCACGGAAAACAATACGGCCGATACGGCCAAAACCGTTGATACCTACTTTGATAGTCATATATTCCACCAGCTATTTGTTAGTGAATAAAAGGTTGCCTGTAAAATTACAAAAACCTTACGCAGCGTCAAGCGGAATCGTGTCAATCATTGCGACAAATCAATCCTGTGACTAACGTTTGTGCGACTGACTCGCCTCACTTTCCCTTTGAGCTAGCAACCACATGGGGGCTGCGGCCGGAATTTTAAAGGCCTCGCAGGATAAAAATGTGAAACAGATCACAATTGCCTGACCGCCTTTTCGCGACACATAAGTTTAGAACAAAAGTGCACGCAAGGGTGTTAATGTTTTGTTAGAATTCGGGTCAGAAGATGTCTGTTTCTACAGCGAGATGTAAGCATATGTCGAACCAACGTAACCCCGACGATTTGAAAAAAAACCTCACAGAAATGCAGTTTTACGTGACGCAGAACCACGGAACGGAACCGCCATTCACCGGGCGTTTACTGCACAACAAACGAGACGGCGTCTACCACTGTCTGGTGTGCGATGCGCCGCTGTTTAATTCGCAAACAAAATATGATTCAGGCTGTGGCTGGCCAAGCTTTTACGAGCCGGTGAGCGATGACGCGATCCGCTATCTGACGGACTCCTCGCACGGCATGGTACGCACTGAGATTCGTTGCGGAAACTGTGATGCGCACCTCGGGCATGTCTTCCCTGATGGGCCTCAGCCAACGGGTGAGCGTTTTTGCGTGAATTCAGCCTCGTTAAGCTTCACTGATGACGAAAATGGCGATCACACTAAAGGTTGAAAAATCGATTCAGCAAATTATTCCTTTAAAAGGGAGACATCATGAATATTGATGACATGATTAGCGGTATGACACCGGAGGTTTATCAGCGTCTGGTGACGGCCGTTGAACTGGGAAAATGGCCAGATGGTGTGGCGCTCACCCCGGAGCAAAAAGAGAACAGTCTGCAGCTGGTGATGTTATGGCAGGCGCGCAACAACACTGACGCGCAGCACATGACTATCGATACCAAAGGCCAGATGGTGATGAAAAGCAAGCGCGAGCTGAAAGAAGACTTCGGCATCACGCCGAAGCCGATTGCGACCATGAAAATGCAATAACGGTGCGGGTTGATGCCCTCACCGAACCCTCTCTCACGGGGAGAGGGCTTGATGTCTTACTACTTATGCGGGATCCCGAGCGACTCCGCCAACTGCTTCGCTAACTGATTGTTGTCGTCCGCGCCGTACTCCCAGAACATCGCCCCTGCCAGACCTTTCTCTTTGATGTAGTCCGCTTTGATCGCCACAGAACGTGGGTTCTCATAGGAAATTGCAAACAGCGCCTTCCCGTCGGCAGTATTCACCGACAGCCATGGCACCTTCGCCTGGTCATCCCAGTGCTCGGTAAAGCGCTTCTGCGGATCGTTCAATAGCTTCTTCACGATATCGTTGTACTTCACGTAGGTATCTTTGGTCAGGTCATAACCGAGTGACGTGAACAACCCGATCTCCTGAGGTCCGAAGTAGGGCTGGGTCACCGGATTTTTTTGCGCATCCGGTTTCGTCCAGTCGATCCCCGGCTCGACGGCGCGTTTCGGCACGCGGCCATAGAAACCGATCCCGAGGTTCATCTGCTGTGGCTTCAGCCCGGCGGCCAGATAATTGTTCACCACAAAATCGACGCTGTATTTATCGGCCGCGGCAACCGTCGGCCAGGCGCTGGAGTCGTAAAGGTTCGCGTTGAAATACTGCGTCCCGTACGCCATGTCGTAGGTCATCAGGTTGATATAATCGAGCAGCGGGGCGATGGCTTTGACATCCACCCAGCTTTTCGGACTTTCCGCATTCGCGCCTACCGCGATGGTGACCAGTTTTTCCTGCCCGAACGCCTCACGCATCTCTTTCAGCAGGGCGGTGAAGTTATCCCGGTCGGCAGGCGTGCTGGCAACCAGCCCCCACGCGCCATTGACCGGATACTCCCAGTCGAGATCGATCCCGTCCAGGCCGTATTTACCGACGATCTCCTGCGCGGAGCGGATGAACACCGCGCGCGTCTCTTTAGTTGCCGCTGCGCCAGAGAAGCCACGCGCCCCCCAGCCGCCAACAGAAAGCAGCACTTTGAGGTTCGGGTTTTGTTTACGCAGGGTTGGGATCAGTGCCAGGTCGGAGGCGACTTTTGGCGATAGCCAGATCTGATGCAGCTTTGCCGGATCTTTTAGGGCGGCGTTGGTTTCGTCTTTCTCACTGTTGTAAACAAGACCAAACGAGTAGTTCAGGTGAGTGATCTGGCGGACGTCCAGTGTATTGATATCGCCACCCCCGTTAAAGTAGCCCACGGACATCAGGGTACTGGCGGAGGCAACTGACGCGCAAAGCAAGGGTAATGCTGCCAGCAAGGGCAAACGTTTCATACAAGTTCCTCTTTGACTTATCAAAAAAAACCACGCCACAGAAAAAGCGTGGCGGAAAAATAACCTGATGAGAATAGCATTGCCGCTTCGCTGAGGATGCGAGGGAGTTCACTTTATGGGAGATGGAGAGGGGGTTGCCGGGTGGCGCTGCGCTTACCCGGCCTACAAAACCAGAGAAGTCGGCCGGGTAAGGCAACGCCGCCACCCGGCTAAAAAGGCTTACGCCTGCGTTTCCAGCCAGTCTTCCAGCGTATACAGCGTTGCGCCTTCGGCGGCCATATCCATAAACGCCTGGGCGCTGTCCTGCGGGTTAATGTTCACCCCGCGGCAGCCGTCGGTGATGACGCTGACGGTATACCCCAACTGGAGCGCGTCCAGCACGGTAAACTTCACGCACTAATCCGTCGCCAGGCCCAGCACAATCAACTCCGTGATTTCGTGGTGACGTAACCATGCGTCCAGCGCCGTTTTCTGGCGATGCCCGTTATCAAAAAACGCGCTATAGCTGTCGATAGTCGGGTTTTCCCCTTTATGGAACACCGCGTCGATGGCCTTATGATTCAGGAGGGGATGCAGCTCCGCGCCTTCCGTCTGCTGTACACAGTGATCCGGCCAGAAGGTTTGCGCCAGCCCGTCGAGTTCACCCTGGGTGAAGGGCGCAACGTCGTGCTGGCTGGCAAAACTGCCGTGGTTCGCCGGGTGCCAGTCCTGGCTTGCGACAACCGCCTCACCGCGGGCTTTGCACCAGTCAATCAGCGTATTCGCCACATCAACGGTGCTGTCACCTTCCGCGACGGCCAGCGCGCCGCCCGCGCAGAAATCATTTTGCAAATCGACCAGTAACAGGGCGCGTTGCTTCATGTGGCCTCCTTATTCGTCCGGGGTCAGCTCGCCGCGCAGGTTTTGCATCATCGCGCTACGAATGGACTGGATGTCCAGATCCTGGCTCAGTAAATAGTGAAGTTTAGTCAGCGTTGCCTCAACGGTCATATCGAAGCCGCTGATGACTCCGGCATGTGCGAGCGCGTTGCCGGTAGCGTAGCCGCCCATGTTCACCTTGCCGGACATACACTGGGTCAGGTTCACCACCACGATCCCGCGCTCGCTGGCTTCCTGAAGCTCTTTCAGGAATTCGCCGTTCTGCGGGGCGTTGCCGACGCCGTAAGAGCGCAAAATCAGCGCTTTCACTGGCTGACGCAGGAAGTTACGTACCACGTCCGCAGAGATCCCAGGGTAAATCGTCACCACGCCAATCGGTTGTGGGGTAATCGGGTGCACAATCAGCTCACCGGCGGTGTTCGGCGCAGGCGGCGTGCCCAGACGACGGATATGAATACCCGCTTCCAGCAGCGGCTGCAGGTTAGGTGAGGCGAAAGCGTCAAAGCCGTCTGCGTGCGCTTTGGTAGTGCGGTTCCCGCGATACAAACGGTTATTGAAGAACAGAGACACTTCGTTAATCGGATAATTCGCCGCAACGTACAGTGAATTAAGCAGGTTGATCTGCCCGTCCGAGCGCAGCTCCGCCAGCGGGATTTGCGAGCCAGTGACGATAACCGGCTTGCCCAGATTCTCCAGCATGAAGGAGAGCGCGGAAGCGGTAAACGCCATGGTGTCGGTGCCGTGCAGGATCACAAAGCCGTCGTACTGGTCGTAATGGGCTTTAATATCATCCGCGATGTGCTGCCAGTCTTCCGGCGTCATGTCGGAGGAGTCCATCAGCGGCTCGTATTCGTGGATGGTAAAGTCAGGCATTTCCGGGCGGTGGAATTCAGGCATCAGTGCAAGCTGACGCTGCAGGTGGCCGGAGACAGGAATATAGCCGTTTTCAGAGCGCTGCATCCCGATGGTACCGCCAGTGTAGGCTACATAAATCGATTTCTTCTGCATGGGTGTGAGTTCTTGTTCTTCAAAAGAAAAAATCCCCTCTTCGTGGGAAGAGGGGACGGTTTTTAACGGACGTTCGCGCAGGTCAGGCAAAACGCGTAACGACTTTGTGGATCATTAAAGGCCGCGAGCTTATCGCTTTCCGCCTTCATCGCTTTCGCCGCCGTGGCAACAGGCGCAGGCAGGTAAGCCTGCAGCGCCTCCGGCAGCATGGCGCGAACGGAAACGGACATGCTGTCCATCACCATATCGAAGAACGACGGCTCGTCCTGATAATACTCAACGTGCCACTGCTTGAGCTTCGCCAGTTCGGCCGCTTTCTTAACGGCGTCGTCAAAGTCACCCAGACTGTCGACCAGACCGTTGTTCTTCGCGTCCTGCCCGGTCCAGACGTGGCCCTGCGCAATCTGGTCAATCTGGTCTGGCGTCTTTTTACGCGAGTCGGCAACCAGCGTGATAAAGCGCTTGTACCCGTTTTCAATGCTGAGCTGCATCATCTCAGAGACTTCAGGCGGCAGAGATTTCGTCACCGACACATCCGCCAGCGGAGAAGTAGAAACGCCATCGGTATGCACGCCCAGATAGTCCAGACTGTTTTCCACAGTGTTGATCACCCCGAAGATGCCGATAGAGCCGGTCAATGTGCTTGGGTTGGCGACAATGTAGTTCGCTGGCGTCGAGATCCAATACCCGCCCGATGCGGCCATTCCGCCCATTGATACCACCACCGGTTTGCCAGCGGCGCGAGCCGCGGCCAGTTCGGCGCGGATCACCTCTGAAGCACTCACGCTGCCGCCAGGGCTGTTTACGCGCAGAACAATCGCTTTCACTTTCGGATCAAGGCGCGCATCGCGGATTTGCGATGCGGTGGTGTCCCCGCCAACGTTCCCCGGGGTCTCCTGTCCGTCCATGATAGCGCCGTTAGCAAATACCACGGCAACGCTGTCGCCGGTCTCATCCGGTTTTTTTGCTGCGTAGTCATACATGCTGATGGCGCTGAAGTTTTTATCCTCTTTGCTCCAGCCAAACTGTTTGGTCAGCGCTTTTTCGACATCCGCACTGGAGCCCAGCGCGTCAACCAGCTTGTTGTCGAGCGCATATTTCGCGGTATCGCCGTCAACCTTACGCAGCCCGTCCAGCATGCCGCGCGCGCCAGGGAAGACCTGTTCAGCGGTAATCTGACGGTTGGCGGCAATGGTGCCGAGATAGTTCTGCCACAGTTCGCCAATCCAGCGGCTGTCCGCTTCACGGGCAGCAGGGGACATATCGTCGCGGATAAACGGCTCAACCGCAGACTTATAGGTACCGACGCGGAAGACGTGGGTGGTGACTTTCAGCTTGTCGAGCAGCGACTTGTAATACAGCCCGTTGGTGGCAAAACCATGAAGGTCGACCGTACCCTGCGGCGAGAGCCAGATTTTATTGGCAAAGCTCGCCAGATAATATTGCCCCTGGCTGTAGCTGTCGCCCACGGCAATCACCGGTTTGCCGCTGTCGCGGAACTCGCGCAGCGCTTTACCGATGTACTGCATGGAAGGCTGATCGCCTCCGGCAAAATCTTTCAGATCCAGCACGATCCCGGTGATGTTGCGGTCGTCTTTGGCCTGACGAATGGTATCGACGATATCGAACAGGGAGTTTTCCTGCAGACGGTCGGATGTTGCGCCAAACAACTGGCGGCCAATCACGCCCAGACGGTTGCTGGTAGAGGGTTTATCAACGATGACGCCGGTGATGTCGAGTAACAGCGCCCCACGGGTCGAATGTTGGGCCTGGTTGGCGTTGCTGATGTGCATCCAGACGCCTACGCAAACCAGCACCAGGAAGATGAAAAAGATGTTCATCACCAGGTTGCGGACGAAGTTGAGCAGTCGCCACGTCCATTTAAAGAAACCGGCAAAGATTCGCCAAAGGGTTCGCATGTATTCTCCCTAACCAGAAAATGACTGTTTCCGTCGCCACGTGACGGTAATGTTGGGCTATCGTAATGACCCAACCGCCACTTGTCAGCAGGAATCGCCTGACACGCTGTAACAAAATCTGCCGCCGTGTTAATTTTGTGAGTAAATTTCAAGAAAGGAGTTAACCAATGGATGCACTTGAACTGCTTGTTAACCGCCGTAGCGCGTCGCGTCTGGCCGAGCCTGCTCCAGCGGGCGAGCAGCTGGAAAACATTCTGCGTGCGGGCCTGCGCGCGCCGGATCATGGCACGCTCCAGCCCTGGCACTTCTTTGTGATTGAAGCCGAAGGCCGCGACCGCTTCAGTGCGTTACTGGAAAAAGGCGCGGTTGCTGCTGGTCAGGATGAGAAAGGGATTGATAAAGCCCGCAGTGCGCCTTTCCGCGCGCCGATGATCATCGCTGTCGTGGCGAAATGTCAGGCCGACCATAAGGTGCCGGTCTGGGAGCAGGAAATGTCCGCAGGCTGCGCGGTGATGGCGATGCAAATGGCCGCCGTCGCGCAGGGCTTCAATGGCATCTGGCGCACCGGGCCGCTGACCGAGAGTTCGGTCGTGCGTGATGGCTTTGCCTGTGGCGAGCACGATAAAATTGTCGGCTTCCTCTATCTTGGCACCCCGCAGCTTAAAGCCTCCAGCACCATCAGCGTGCCGGACACCACGCCTTTCGTCAGCCGTTTCTGATAACCCGCGCTAAACTGTCTGGATTCTGAGCATCCGCCGCAGAATTCAGACAGTCATACTTACCTCTTTATGGAATGAGCGCTACCATAGCGCGATTGAGATGACAGGAGACGTCCATGAGCGAGCAAACCATTCGTTTAACGCAATACAGCCACGGAGCCGGTTGCGGTTGTAAAATTTCCCCGAAAGTGCTGGAGACCATCCTGCACAGCGAACAGGCGAAGTTTGTCGACCCGAACCTGCTTGTCGGTAACGAAACGCGTGACGATGCAGCGGTTTATGACTTAGGTAACGGCACCAGCATTATCAGCACCACTGATTTCTTTATGCCGATTGTCGACAACCCGTTCGATTTCGGGCGCATTGCGGCGCCCAACGCCATCAGCGATATCTTCGCGATGGGCGGTAAGCCGATCATGGCGATTGCCATTCTGGGCTGGCCGATTAACACCATTCCACCTGAGATTGCCCGTGATGTGATTGAGGGCGGGCGCTTTGCCTGTCAGCAGGCGGGGATTGCCCTGGCCGGTGGTCACTCTATCGATGCGCCGGAGCCGATCTTCGGCCTGGCCGTTACGGGCGTGGTACCGACCGAGCGTGTGAAGCGCAACAGCACCGCGCAGGCGGGCTGCAAGCTGTTCCTCCCCAAGCCGCTGGGCATTGGCGTACTCACCACCGCCGAGAAAAAATCCCTGCTGAAGCCCGAGCACGTGGGTCTGGCAACGGAAGTGATGTGCCAGATGAACCTCGCGGGTGCGGCTTTCGCCAACATCGACGGCGTGAAGGCGATGACCGACGTGACCGGTTTTGGTCTGCTGGGGCACCTGAGTGAAGTCTGCCAGGGCGCTGGCGTTCAGGCGCAGGTCTGGTATCAGGACGTGCCGAAGCTGCCGGGCGTGGAAGAGTATATTGCTCAGGGCGCGGTGCCGGGCGGTACCCAGCGCAACTTCGCCAGCTACGGTCACCTGATGGGCGAGATGCCTGAAGCGTGGCGCAACCTGCTGTGCGATCCGCAAACCTCCGGCGGCCTGCTGCTGGCGGTTACGCCGGGATCCGAAGCCGACGTTCAGGCGACCGCCGCTGAGTTTGGCATCACCCTGACGGCGATCGGCGAGCTGGTGACCGCGCGCGGCGGCCGACCGATGATTGAGATCCGTTAATTCGATGCGGTTGTTTATTGCCGAAAAGCCGAGCCTGGCCCGCGCCATTGCCGATGTGCTGCCTAAACCGCATCGCAAAGGCGACGGCTTCATCGAATGCGGTAACGGGCAGGTGGTCACCTGGTGTATTGGTCACCTGCTTGAGCAGGCGCAGCCGGATGTCTACGACAGCCGCTATGCCCGCTGGAACCTGAACGATCTGCCCATCGTGCCGGAAAAATGGCGCCTGCAGCCCCGGCCTTCGGTCACCAAACAGCTCAACGTGATCAAGCGCTTCCTGCATGAAGCGGCTGAAATCGTGCATGCGGGTGACCCGGACAGGGAAGGGCAGCTCCTGGTCGATGAAGTGCTGGACTACCTGGAGCTGGCGCCGGAAAAGCGCCAGCAGGTGCAGCGCTGTTTAATTAACGACCTCAACCCGCAGGCCGTCGAGCGGGCAATCTCGCGCCTGCGCGCCAACAGCGAGTTTATTCCACTGTGCGTCTCGGCTTTAGCCCGCGCCCGCGCCGACTGGCTGTACGGTATCAATATGACTCGCGCCTACACCATCCTCGGGCGCAACGCGGGCTATCAGGGCGTGCTCTCCGTGGGCCGCGTGCAGACGCCGGTGCTGGGGCTGGTGGTTCGCCGTGATGAAGAGATTGAAAACTTCGTCGCCAAAGATTTCTTTGAAGTGAAAGCGCATATCGTCACCCCAAAAGACGAGCGCTTTACCGCCGTCTGGCAGCCGAGCGACGCCTGCGAGTCATACCAGGATGAAGAGGGGCGTCTGCTCCATCGTCCGCTGGCGGATCACGTGGTTAACCGCATTACCGGGCAGCCCGCTATCGTCACCAGCTATAACGATAAACGGGAATCAGAACCCGCGCCGCTGCCATTTTCGCTCTCTGCACTTCAGATTGAGGCGGCCAAAAAGTTTGGCCTGAGCGCGCAGAACGTACTGGATATCTGCCAAAAGCTCTACGAAACCCATAAGCTCATCACCTATCCGCGTTCGGACAGCCGCTATCTGCCGGAAGAACACTTTGCCGGACGCCACTCGGTGATGAACGCCATCGGCGTGCATGCGCCGGATCTGCTCCCGCAGCCGGCGGTCAACCCGGACACCCATAACCGCTGCTGGGATGATAAAAAGGTGGATGCCCACCACGCGATTATCCCGACGGCGCGTGCCAGCAGCGTCAATCTGACCGAGAACGAAGCGAAGGTGTACAACCTGGTCGCTCGTCAGTACCTGATGCAGTTCTGCCCGGACGCGGTGTTCCGTAAATGCGTCATTGAGCTTGAGATTGCCAAAGGCAAGTTTGTCGCCAAAGCGCGTTTCCTTGCGGAAGCGGGCTGGCGCACGCTGCTCGGTAACAAAGAGCGCGACGAGGAGAATGACGGCACGCCGCTGCCGGTGGTCGCTAAAGATGACGAGCTGCTGTGCGAGAAGGGCGAAGTGGTTGAGCGTCAGACCCAGCCGCCGCGCCATTTCACCGACGCGACGCTGCTTTCCGCCATGACCGGGATCGCCCGTTTTGTGCAGGATAAAGATCTGAAGAAGATCCTCCGCGCCACCGACGGTTTGGGTACGGAAGCAACCCGCGCGGGGATTATCGAGCTGCTGTTTAAGCGTGGTTTTCTCGAGAAAAAAGGGCGCTATATCCATTCGACAGAGCCGGGCCGGGCACTGATTCACTCCTTGCCAGAGCTGGCCGCGAGGCCGGACATGACCGCGCACTGGGAGTCGGTGCTGACGCAGATCAGCGAGAAGCAGTGCCGCTATCAGGACTTTATGCAGCCGCTGGTCGGGACGCTTTACCAACTGATCGATCAGGCGCGCAGCACGCCGGTGAAAACGTTCAGAGGGATGGTTGCACCCGGTGGTGGCGCGAAGAAAACGTTTAAAAAGAAAAAGAGCGCGGCAGCCTCTTAAACCGTAGGCCGGGTAAGGCGCAGCCGACACCCGGCGAAAAGCAGCTCTGCGGCCTTAAAAAAGCCCGGTGGCGCTAACGCTTACCGGGCCTACAAGGGCGAGAATGCAGCGAAAGCTTAAATCACGCCCTGCCCAATCATCGCATCCGCCACCTTCACGAACCCGGCAATATTCGCCCCGCGCACGTAGTTGGTTTGCGATGCTTCACCGCCGTACTCCACGCAGGCATGGTGAATATCCAGCATGATGTGGTGCAGGCGCGCATCCACTTTCTCCGCCTTCCAGCCGAGGCGCGCGGCGTTTTGCGCCATCTCGAGGCCGGAGGTCGCCACGCCGCCCGCGTTAGCGGCCTCGCCCGGCGCAAACAGCACGCCCGCTTCCAGGAACAGGTCCGTCGCGTCGATGGTGGTCGGCATATTCGCCCCTTCAGCTACGGCTTTCACGCCGTTGCTAATCAATGTACGCGCGGCTTCAACATCCAACTCGTTCTGCGTTGCGCACGGCAGGGCGATATCCACCCGCACGCCCCACGGCTGTTTCCCTTCCAGGTAGGTCAGGCCAAACTCTCGGGCATAATCCGCCACGCGACCGTCGCGGCTGGCTTTGATTTCACACAGGCGCGCCAGTTTCTCTGCTGTGAAGCCCGCTTCATCCACCACCGTGCCGCTGGAGTCAGAGGCGGTTACCACGCGAGCGCCAAACTGCATCGCTTTCTCAATAGCGTACTGCGCCACGTTACCGGAGCCGGACACCGCGACGCGCATCCCTTCAAAACCTAAGCCGTGACGCTTGAGCATGGCTTCGGTGAAGTAAACCAGGCCGTATCCGGTCGCTTCCGGGCGGATCAGACTCCCGCCAAACGACAGCCCCTTGCCGGTAAAGACGCAGGCGCTGTTATTAGAGAGTTTTTTCATCATCCCGGCCATAAAGCCCACTTCACGTCCACCGACGCCGATATCACCGGCAGGAACGTCGGTGTCAGGACCAAGATGACGATACAGTTCGGTCATTAGCGCCTGGCAGAAGCGCATCACTTCGCCTTCGCTTTTGCCTTTCGGATCGAAATCGCTGCCGCCTTTCCCGCCGCCCATCGGAAGCGTGGTGAGGGCGTTTTTAAAGGTCTGCTCGAAGCCGAGGAACTTCAGAATCGACAGGTTTACGGACGGGTGGAAGCGCATGCCGCCCTTAAACGGGCCAATGGCGGAGTTAAACTGTACGCGCCACGCACGATTGACTTGCACCTGATTGCGATCGTCAACCCATGTCACGCGGAACTGGATCACGCGTTCTGGCTCGACAAGGCGTTCAAGCAGAGACATCTGACGGTAGCGCGGATTTTGTTCAAGGAAGGGCCACAGCGTGGTCATTACTTCACGAACGGCCTGCGCGAACTCGCTTTGGTGCGGGTCGCGCTGCTGAACATGGGCAAGGAAACTTTCCAGAGTGCGTGTCTGATCCATAGATATAAGAACCTCTTATAGTAATTTATGTGTGTTGCTTATGCGATTTGTGTTGTTTTTTTGACTATACCACCCGTACCGCTTTGTGAGGCAAGCAGAAATGTGTGCCGAAAGGGAAATTCATGAGAGAGGGCGGGTCATAACCAAAAGCGATGGCGAGATAAATTAAAGGTTCTGCTCAGGTTTACCGTTATAGTCAATATCAGGACACATACAGGAAGACAAGTCGATGAACCGTTACGTGATGACCGCGTTATGTTTGATGTTTACCGCTGGCGCTCAGGCTGACCGCATTCGCCCGGATGTGGAAGTGAACGTGCCGCCAGAGGTTTTTAGCTCCAGCGGCCAGCGCGCGCAGCCGTGCAATCAGTGCTGCATCTATCAGGATCAAAACTATTCTGAAGGGGCGGTGGTTAAAGCGGACGGTGTTTTACTGCAGTGCCAGCGTGATGAACGCACCATTAGCACGAATCCGCTGGTCTGGCGTCGCGTAAAATAATAAAGGCCTCCAGCAGCGGAATATCCGCCGGGGCTAAGTCGTAGGCGAACGCCTCTTCCGGTGTACACCACACCAGCGCGCTGTGGTAGTGCGCCGTGAGCTCTCCACTGAAGACGGGAACATGCCAGGCGTGCAGGTTGATTAATCGCTGCGACACTTCGCGCTGGTGGCTTGCCACGTAGTGCGCAGGCTGAGCCTCAATACCCAACTCTTCACGCAGTTCGCGGATCAGCGCCTCGGGCTGGGTTTCACCGGCTTCGACTTTCCCGCCTGCAAATTCCCACATTCCCGGCTGGTCGGCGTGGGCAGGGAGCTGCGCCAGTAAAATGTTGTCGTCTTTTTCGATGATGGCGGCAACGACATCGAGTGTTTTCAGCATGGTCGTCAATAATTGTTAGCAAAAAAAGACATATTATCGTGCTCTTTCTCAGAGTCCAGCTATCAGGAGAATCAGGTGAAAAAGACCACCACCTGGGTTGCCCCCATCGAATCCCTTCCCGCCAGCCTTAAGCCGATTGCCGCCATGCAGAAAAAAAATTTTGGCGCGGTGCTTAATCCCACTCGCTGGTGGGGACGGATGCCGCGTCTGTTCTGGCTGGTGGCGCTGTTCGTCGGTTATCTGGAGCGCCGCAAGGCACCTCTTTCCCCGGTGCTGCGTTCACTGCTGATGACACGCGTGTCGCAGCTGTGTCACTGCGCATTTTGTATTGATGCCAACAGCCTGCGGCTTGCCGAGCGGGCGGGCGCGCTGGATAAAGTTCAGGCGGTGAGCCACTGGCGTGAAAGCGATGTATTCAGCGACGAGGAGTGCGCTGCGCTGGCGTATGCCGAAGCCGTCAGCGCCACGCCGCCTCAGGTGGATGACGTGGTCAAAGCGCAGTTGAAGCGCCACTTTACAGACGACGCGATTACCGAAATGACGGCGTTGATTGCGTTTCAAAACCTCTCGGCACGTTTCAATGCCGCGCTCGACATTCCTGCTCAGGGGCTGTGCGCTACCTTTAAAGAGAAACCCCATGCTTGATAAACACCTGCATCCTCGCCTGAAACCTCTCCTTAACCAGCTCGTGGCCGTGCTGGATAAATCCTTTATTACCCCTGATGGCCTGACGTTAACGGGATTTGCCGTCGGCGTGCTGGCGCTGCCGTTTCTGGCGCTCGGCTGGTATTTTGCTGCGCTGGTCGCCATCGTATTCAACCGCCTGCTGGATGGTCTGGACGGTGCGCTGGCGCGCCGCAGGGGATTAACCGATGCGGGAGGGTTTCTGGATATCGCGCTCGATTTTCTGTTTTACGCGCTGGTCCCGTTTGGCTTTGCCCTGGCTGCGCCCGCCGAGAATGCGCTGGCCGCCGCCTGGCTGTTGTTCGCGTTTATCGGCACCGGCAGCAGTTTTCTGGCGTTTGCGGCGCTGGCGGCGAAACACGATATCGACAACCCCGGCTATGCGCACAAGTCGTTTTATTACATCGGTGGGCTAACGGAAGGGACGGAAACCATCGCGCTGTTCGTACTGTGCTGCCTGTTTCCGGCGCACTTTACGCTGTTTGCGTGGATATTCGGCGCGTTGTGCTGGCTGACCACCACAACGCGCATCTGGAGCGGCTATGTGACGCTGAAGTCACTCAACGCTTAGAGGGTACTCTCAGGCCCGCGTTTGCCGGTAGAGACCGGATTTTGCGGATGACTGCTCCATTCGTACCAGCCGCCGTCATAGACGGCGACGTTCTTCCAGCCCATCGCGCGGGCGTACATAAAGCTTTCTGACGCCCGCCAGCCGGTGCCGCAGTAAAACGCGACGTGCTGCTCAGGCTGGATGTGCCAGGTCTTCCACATAGCGGCTATATCATCGGCGCTGCGCATGGTGCCATCCGGGTTATGGAAATCTTCCATGTGGGTCGCGTCGCTGCCCGCGTGACCCCAGCGCGCCCCGGCAATTTCACCTTTGGGCTTGATGTAGCTGTAGCCGCTGGTGTCACCGATAAACTCCGGCCACGAACGAATGCTGACCAGCGAGGCATCCTGACGATGCAGCATGCCGCGCGCCTGTTCCATATCCACCATCAGCTGCGGCTGGCCGGGGATCGGTGCACCGAAATCCGGGGCGGGCTTCACGTTTGCGGGCATACCGCGCTCAACCGGCAGGTTGGCCTCTGACCATGCTTTCCAGCCGCCGTCGAGAATGCGAACATCCTTCACGCCCGCATACAGCATGATTTGCGCCACGCGCGCGGCGGCGTAAACGTCACGGCCATACAGAATGACGGTGGTATCGTGACGGATCCCGTGCTTCGCCAGCATCGCTTGCAGCGCGTCGTCAGAAACCTTATTCCACAGCGGCTCGCTTTCCCCCTCGTTAGTGTCGATGTAACCCGCGCCGGGGATATGGTTCAGCAGGTAAAACTTCGGTGCGCCCCAGGCGGCTTCAATCACTTTCCAGTCGCCAGCCGGGGCGGCGGTGACCGGTTTGCCTTGTTGCAGCTGGTGGATCCACTGCGGGTAGACAAGTTGTTCAAAGTGCGGCAGGCGCTGCAGGCGGTCGGGCGTTTGCAGGGCATCGCTGAGAAGCGACACATGCGCGTATCCGGCCTTCTCCAGGCGGGCTTTAACGGCCTGGTTTTCGGCATCGCGACCGTAAAGGGCAATGGGCGTGGAGGGGGTAAGCTGATGCTGCTTTATCCACGCGCTAATCTGCTCGTCGCTCATGGCACTAAGCCAGGAGGCCGCCAGGTTGAGCGCGGCGGGTTCATGCCCGGAGGGGCCGCTGAGCGTTTGCGGCCAGCCGTTGTAAAACGCGCTGGGGCGGGTGTCGATGGCTTTGCCCTGTTGTGCCTGCAGTTCGGCCAGCGTAAGCGAAGAGGACATATCAGCCGCCACGGCGGAGAGTGAGGCGAGGCCGCAGAGCAGGGCCAGCGCGGTCAGTTGAGAAACACGTTTCATCGAATAACCTGACGTCAGTAAAAGAGGGGGGCATTGTCGTCTCTCCCGGATCTGAAAACATTGCGTTAGCACATTATTGCCAGCGAGAAATCTCGATCACCTTGCCACCGGGCGGAATGTCTTCCTCATCATGGGTGACCAGCACCGCTGGAATATTACGCGCACGAACGGCGTCAAACACCCAGGTTCGAAACGTCGTTCGTAACGCTTTATCGAGGCGGCTGAAAGGTTCATCCAGCAATAATGCCTGCGGCTCCGCAAGCAGGGCGCGCAGCAGGCTGACCCGGGCGCGTTCTCCGCCGGAAAGCGTAGCAGGGTCGCTGGCAGAGTAATTTTCCAGCCCGGCAGAACGTAGCGCCTGCTCAACGCGTTCTCGACGCGCCTCGCCTTTAATGCGGGAAGGCAGGGCGAGCATCAGGTTTTGCCCGACGCTGAAGTGGTCAAACAGCAGGGCGTCCTGAAAGAGGATCCCTAAACCACGCGTTTCCACGGGCAAGGTGTCACAGCGGCGTTCTTCAAGCCACAGTTCTCCCTGCGCCTTAAAATCAGAAGATAACGCCCCCACCATCCAGGAGAAAAGTGTCGATTTCCCGCTTCCGGACGGCCCCATCAGGGTCATTATCTCCCCGCGCGGTACACAAAAATTGACCTGCCGGAAAAGCGGTTCAATGGTGAGATTTTGCACCTTTAACATTATCGTAATCCTCGACGGTAGCGGCCTGCCAGTCTGGATAAGAGGGCGGCGGTGCCAAAAACGATGCCCGTCACTAACAGTAATCCCAGCGCGCGGGTAGCCAGGACTGGAAGACTTCCTCCGCTGCTGAGCGCCACGGTTTCAGTGGTCAGCGTGGCAAAACGCCCGGCACCCAGCCACAGTGTGGGCATGTATTGCGCCATGCTCACCGAAAACCCGGTGGCAAAAGCCAGTAACGCCGGGCGTACCAGCAGGGGGCATTTTAGCATCCAGAATATTTTCATCCGTCCCCAGCCACGCGTTCTGGCGGAGAGGAACAGTCGGGGATCCAGCTTTTGCCAGGCAGGTTGCAGCACCAGCAGCGTCCAGGGCAGCACCCACAGCAGGTGCCCCCAGAGCACGGCAGCGAACTGCCCGTCGATGCCCAGCGTGAGCGCAACGGCATATTGACCGGAGACAAGAGGTAGAGCGGGCAACGCGAGCGGCAGCCAGATCCACAGCGCGCGTCTTTTGGGCCCCCATTCGAGCCAGAGAAAACTCAGCCCAAGCGCCAGCACGCCAGAGAGCATCCCCAGCGTAAGGCTGGTGGTTAACGGGGACAGCGCGGCCGCTTCGGGACGCGCTAAACCGAGCAGCACGATGGCACAGAGGATCCCACATCCCGGTAGCCACCAGGCGAGCGACTTTTTCGGTACCGGCAGGGACGCGCGGCGCCTGACGCCGGAAAGGTTCGGCAAGGTGCGTCGCCAGGCTCTCCAGATGCCGAATCCCACGCCGGCCAGCAGCGCCAGAGTCAGGAGTAAGAGAAGGCAAACGAGCGTTCCCTGCGCCTGCTGCTGCGCATCGCCCTGGCTGAGCCACTGCCAGGCCAGCACCGCCAGCGTGGGGGGATTACCTGGCCCCAGAATAATGGCAACATCCACCACAGACAGCGACCAGGCCAGAACGGCCAGCATCACGGCCCCCAGCGCGGGGGCAATGGTCGGCAGGACCAGCCAGCACAGGCGCTGAAGGCGTCCGTAACCGAGGGTACGCAAAACCACATTCTTCTGCGCCAACTGCGCTTCAGGTAGCGCGGCATAGAGTGCCCACAGGACAAACGCGCTCCCTTTGACCGCGAGCGTCAGCCCCAGCCCGATGCCATAACGATCGAGTTGCCGTGAGCAGAAAGTGCAGACCTGATAAAACAGCCCTCCCTCGGCAAACAGGAGTAACGCGCTGGTCGCGAAAGCGACGTGGGGCACCGCCAGCATCCAGGGTAACTGCGTGCACAAGCGATGCCAGCGTTCGCCGGGCCACAGCAGCGTGATGAACCCCAGGGCAATCACCAGCGAACCCAGCGTTGCCAACAGCGTCGAGACCAGCGTGGCGGCAAACGCCTGCGGCAACTGGGGATCGTCGGCCAGTGCCTGCCAGCTATCGAGCGACAGCGCCGGGGTAAACAGCATAGCGACGGCAGGAAGCAGCGGGAGATAAATCACCGCCATTACCAGCCAGATCGCCGCGCTTAGCGGGTGCCGTAACGGCGAAGCCATTCCTGCTCCAGCGCGTTAACCCAGGCGGCGTGCGGTTCAGGAAGAACTGCCGGTAACGCTTCTGGCGTGTGGCTGCGAAGCCGCTTCGCCTCATCGGCGGGTAGCGTTCCCGCGTCCAGCACGCTCGGGTCACCCCACACGGCCGGGTCGGCTTTGCGGATCTGCGCCTGCGGTGAAAGCAGGAAGTTTGCCACCACTTTTGCCCCCGCACTGGCGCTGGCATTCGCCGGAATGGCGACAAAATGGACGTTACCGATTGTGCCGTTCTTAAACCCGAAGCTGTAGCTGTCGGCAGGCAGTTCACCGCTGGCGACCTTTTGCCGGGCATGCGCTGGGTTAAAGGTCATCGACAGAGTCAGGTTGCCGCTGGCGAGCAGGGCATCCATGCGCGCGGGCGAGGGCGGAAAATCTTGCCCTTTACGCCACAGTAGAGGATGCAGCGTGTCGAGGTAGCGCCACAGCGGCGCGGTAACCTGCTGGAAGGTATCATCCGGCGCTTTTTTTAGCGCGTCAGGCTGCGTGGTGAGCGTCAGAAGCAGCTGTTCCAGGAACGCCGTGCCGGTAAAGTCAGGCGGGCGCGGATAAGTGACATTGCCCGGATGCTGCTGCGCCCAGGCCAGCAATGCCTGAGGGGTATCTGGCGGCGCAGGCATGCTTGCTTTACGGGCGATAAAGGTCAGCTGCGCGCCGCCCCACGGCGATTCTGCTCCCTCGGTTGGTATGGCAAAATCCTCCGTAACCGGTTTACGCGTATCAACGTATCGCCAGTTCGGCAGCTGTTGCGCCCATTCGGTTTGGAGCAAACCCGCCTCTTTTAGGGTGCGGAAATTTTCTCCGTTAACCCAGAGTAAATCGACCGAGCCGTTGTGGTTTCGCCCTGCGGCATGTTCCGTCTGGATGCGTTTTACCGCATCGGCGGCATCCGCCAGACGAACAATTCTGAGGTCAATCGCGTAGTGCGTTTTCATTTCGCCGCTAACCCAGTCCAGGTAGCGGTTTACCGCCGGATCGCCACCCCAGGCATTAAACCAGACGGTCTGGCCTTTTGCCTGTTGTTGAAGGGATTGCCAGCTGTCTGCAGAAAAGGCTGGCGTCGCCAACAGCAGGCTTGTCAGAAACGCGCAAAAACGCACACAGCGCATAATGCCTCACTTTTTGAACGAAGAGGTGTAACGGGAAAAGAGCCAGCGGGTGGCCAGCGGGAATAACCCCAGTAGTGTAAAGGCGAACAGCACACCCGGCGACAAAATATCGCGCAGTGATGTCACTCTTCCTAGCTCGCGCCCGGCGTTGAGAAAGACAACCGTTGCAGGCAGCATGGCGGCCTGACTTACCCACCAGTAGCGACGCACCGTGATGCGGGTCAGCCCCATCAGCAAATTCACCAGGAAAAACGGAAACAGCGGCATCAGGCGAAGGGCAAAAAGGTACCCCGCGCCGTCACGCGCCATCCCGGCATTGACCGTTTTCATCTGTAGCGTAAAACGCCGTTGCACCCCGTCGCGAAGCAGATAACGGCTGGCGAGCATCGCCAGCGTGGCGCCGAGTGTGGATGCAAACGACACCAGCAGTACGCCTTCCCACAAGCTGAAAAGTGCACCACCCAGCAGCGTCAGGATGGCTGCGCCAGGGATCGACAGGGCGCTTACCACGACATAGATAACAAAATAGGTGAGCGCACTTCGCAGGGGGGCATGTTCGACCTGCGTGAGCAACGCCTGCTGGTGCGTTTTTATCACGTCGAGGGATAGCGTACCCGGTGGCAGGAGGATGAACGCCAGCGCAAAGGCGCCCAGAAGGGCGCACAGGAAAAGTGTTTTTTGAATGTTCACACAGGGTTACAGCTTGAATTTCGCCCACACCGGCGCGTGGTCAGACGGTTTTTCCATGCTACGGATATCGTAGTCAATACCGGTTTCGATGCAGCGTTCTGCCAGCGGGGAGCTGGCCAGCAGCAGGTCGATGCGCAGGCCGCGGTTGTCATCAAAGCCTTTTGAGCGATAGTCAAACCACGAGAAGCGATCCTGCGTCTCCGGGTTGGCGGTACGGAAGGTATCCACCAGGCCCCAGTCCAGCAGGCGCTGCATCCACTCGCGCTCTTCCGGCAGGAAGGAACATTTGCCGGTACGCAGCCAGCGTTTGCGGCTGTCTTCACCAATGCCAATATCCAGGTCGGTCGGGCTGATGTTCACATCACCCATAATCAGCACCGGGTTGTCTTTGTTCAGTTCGGTGGTCAGATAGTCCTGCAGATCCTGATAAAACTTGGCTTTGGCCGGGAATTTGGTCGGATGGTCGCGGCTTTCGCCCTGGGGAAAGTAACCATTGATCACGGTGATGTTCCCCAGCGGGGAAGGCAGCTCCGCCATGATGATGCGGCGCTGTGCTTCTTCGTCATCGCCGGGAAAACCACGGCGCTCAGAAACGGGCGTCTCTTTGGTCAACAGCGCAACGCCGTAATGGCCTTTCTGCCCATGATAAAAGACGTTGTAACCGAGTTTCGCCACCTCTTCGAGGGGGAACATGTCGTCGTGAACCTTGGTCTCCTGCAGGCCGATCACATCTGGCTGATGTTGCTCAACAATGGCTTCAAGCTGATGAGGGCGGGCGCGCAGGCCGTTGATATTAAAAGAGACAAATTTCATAGTCGCTGCCAGTGCAAGGTGAATAGTGCATGGATGGTAGCAGAAATTGTGTCGTCTGTTATCCGCTTCGCCCAATTACTGCGACAGATAATGCCAACGGTGCAATTTTTGCACCATTCTGACGCACCTTGCCCCCAAACAGAGCGTAAATGGTCAATAAATTTCGCGAGCGATCACAATTCCAGAATTATATTTGGCCTGTGCATACTCTTTCTGATTTTCATGCGGCAAAGCGCCGCTTGTCGTAAAAATATTCACTTTTTATGCATTAACAGTGAATAACTCCATATCGTAACCTGTTGATATTCTGTCTTGCTATCCCGTTTATGCATTTTTATCGCTGGCTGGCACGAAGCGTGCAATCTACATTCACAGTGCAAATACCCAATTATTTAACATTCAAATAACTTTTTATTTACCGGATGAGGTCGCTATGTCTCTGTCAATTACGCGTGAAAATTTCGATGAATGGATGATGCCGGTTTACGCTCCGGCGGCTTTTATTCCGGTACGTGGGGAAGGCTCGCGCCTGTGGGATCAGCAGGGCAAAGAGTACATCGACTTTGCGGGGGGGATTGCGGTGAATGCGCTGGGCCATGCGCACCCGGCGCTGCGTCAGGCGCTGAACGACCAGGCGGCGAAGTTCTGGCATACCGGTAACGGCTTTACCAACGAGCCTGCGCTGCGCCTGGCAAAAAAACTGATCGACGCGACCTTTGCCGAAAAAGTGTTTTTCTGTAACTCGGGGGCGGAAGCCAACGAAGCGGCGCTGAAGCTGGCGCGTAAATATGCCCACGACAAGTTTGGCACGCACAAGAGCGGGATTGTGGCGTTTAAAAATGCCTTCCACGGCCGCACGCTGTTTACCGTCAGCGCAGGCGGTCAGCCTTCTTACTCTCAGGACTTTGCGCCGCTGCCACCGGATATCCGTCACGCCATCTATAACGATCTGCAGTCCGCCAGCGAGCTGATTGACGACACAACCTGTGCGGTGATCGTCGAGCCGATGCAGGGCGAGGGTGGCGTACTTCCGGCGCAAAAAGCCTTCCTGCAGGGGCTGCGCGAGCTGTGCGATCGTCACAATGCGGTGCTGATTTTCGACGAAGTGCAGACCGGCGTGGGCCGCACCGGTGAGCTGTATGCCTATATGCACTATGGCGTTACCCCGGACGTGCTCTCAACCGCCAAAGCGCTGGGCGGCGGCTTCCCGATTGGGGCTATGCTGACCACCGATAAATTTGCCAGCGTGATGACCGTTGGCACCCATGGCACCACCTACGGCGGTAACCCGCTGGCTACCGCCGTCGCCGGGCAGGTGCTCGACATCATTAATACCCCTGAGGTGCTGAAAGGCGTTAAGCAGCGTCACGACTGGTTTGTTGAGCGCCTGAATGCCATCAACAGCAAAATGGGGCTGTTTAAAGAAATTCGCGGTCTGGGGTTGTTAATCGGCTGTGAACTCACGCCGGAGTTTGCCGGAAAAGCTAAACTTATTTCACAGGAAGCGGCAAAAGTGGGCGTGATGGTGCTGATAGCCGGTGCCAACGTGGTGCGGTTTGCCCCTGCGCTGATCGTCAGCGAAGAAGAGGTGAGAACCGGCTTAGACCGTTTTGCGCTGGCCTGTGAACAGGTGAAATCCGGGGTGTCATCATGATGGTCATCCGTCCCGTTGAGCGCGGCGATCTCGCCGGGCTTATGCAGCTTGCCGGTAAGACGGGAGGCGGGCTGACCTCGCTTCCCGCCGATGAAAAAACGCTGTCGGCGCGCATTGAGCGCGCCCTGCACACCTGGCAGGGGACGTTGCCAAAAAGCGAACAGGGCTATGTGTTCGTGCTGGAAGAGACCGACACGGGCACCGTGGCCGGGATCTGCGCCATTGAAGTGGCCGTCGGGCTTAACGATCCGTGGTACAACTACCGCGTCGGTACCATGGTTCACGCCTCGAAAGAGCTGAACGTCTATAACGCGCTGCCCACGCTGTTTCTCTGTAATGACCACACGGGTGCCAGCGAGCTGTGCACGCTGTTCCTCGATCCGGCGTGGCGCAAAGAGGGCAACGGCTATCTGCTCTCCAAATCGCGCTTTATGTTTATGGCCGCCTTTCGCGATCGCTTTAACGAAAAAGTGGTTGCCGAGATGCGCGGCGTGATTGATGAGACAGGCTACTCGCCGTTCTGGGAGAGCCTGGGCGAGCGCTTCTTCTCGATGGAGTTCAGCCGGGCAGACTATCTCTGCGGCACGGGCCAGAAAGCCTTTATTGCCGAACTGATGCCGAAACATCCTATCTATACCCATTTCCTCACCCCGGAAGCGCAGGCAGTGATCGGCGAAGTGCATCCGCAGACCGCGCCCGCCCGCGCGGTGCTCGAGAAAGAGGGGTTCCGCTACCGCAACTATGTCGACATCTTCGACGGCGGCCCAACGCTTGAGTGTGACATTGACCGCGTGCGCGCCATTCGTAAAAGCCGTCTGGTGACGGTCTCCGAAGGACAACCCGCGCCGGGCGAATGGCCAGCCTGTCTGGTCTCCAACGAAAACTACAATAATTTCCGCGCCATGCTGGTACGTACTGACCCTAAATGTGAGCGTCTGGTACTGACGGCGGCGCAGCTGGATGCATTGAAATGTAACGCGGGCGACTCGGTTCGCCTGGTGCGTCTCTGCCCTGAGGAGAAAACAGCATGACTTTATGGATTAACGGTGACTGGGTAACGGGTGAAGGCGACCTGCGGGTAAAAACCAATCCGGTCGGCCAGGCGGTGCTCTGGAAAGGAAATGATGCCAGTGCCGGGCAGGTAGAACAGGCGGGCCAGGCTGCTCGCCGCGCGTTTCCGGCATGGGCAAAACAGCCCTTCTCCGTGCGCCAGGCGATTGTGGAAAAATTTGCCGGGCTGCTGGAGGCGAATAAGGCCGAACTGACGCGCATCATTGCGTCCGAAACCAGTAAACCGCGCTGGGAAGCGACCACCGAAGTGACGGCGATGATCAACAAAATCGCCATTTCGATCAAGGCGTACCACACCCGCACCGGCGAACAGCATACCGAGATGCCGGACGGCGCGGCCACGCTGCGCCACCGGCCACATGGCGTGCTGGCGGTATTTGGCCCGTACACCCTCCCGGGGCATCTGCCGAACGGCCACATTGTGCCCGCGCTGCTGGCGGGCAATACCGTTATTTTCAAACCGAGCGAGCTCACGCCATTAACAGGCGAGGCGGTGGTGAAGCTGTGGGAACAGGCCGGTCTGCCGCCGGGCGTGCTGAACCTGGTGCAGGGCGGGCGCGAAACCGGTCAGGCGCTGAGTGCGCTGAGCGATATCGACGGCCTGCTGTTTACCGGCAGCGCCGGAACGGGCTATCAGCTGCACCGCCAGCTGGCAGGGCAGCCGGAGAAAATTCTGGCACTGGAAATGGGCGGCAACAACCCGCTGATTGTCGAAGATCCTGATGATATCGACGCCGCGGTGCACCTGACGATTCAGTCCGCCTTCATTACCGCCGGACAGCGCTGTACCTGTGCCCGCCGCCTGTTGGTCAAGCGTGGCGCGCAGGGGGATGCCTTCCTGAAGCGTCTGGTAGAGGTGAGCGCGCGTCTGGTGCCTGCCGCGTGGGATGCCGACCCGCAGCCATTTATTGGCGGGCTTATTTCCGAACAGGCCGCGCTGAACGTGCTGAAAGCCTGGCAGGACCACGTCGCGCGCGGCGCGAAAACCCTGCTGGAGCCGAAGCAGGTTCAGCCTGGTACCTCGCTGCTGACGCCGGGCATTATTGAGATGAGCGGCGCGAGCAACGTGCCGGATGAAGAGGTCTTTGGCCCGCTGCTGTGTGTCTGGCGCTATGACGATTTTGATGCGGCCATTGCGATGGCGAATAACACCCGCTACGGCCTGTCAAGCGGGCTGATTTCACCGCATCGCGAGAAGTTTGATCAGCTGCTGCTTGAAGCGCGCGCCGGGATTGTGAACTGGAACAAACCGCTGACCGGGGCGGCAAGTACCGCCCCGTTCGGCGGCGTGGGCGCGTCGGGCAACCATCGCGCCAGCGCGTGGTATGCCGCCGATTACTGCGCGTGGCCGATGGCGAGTCTGGAAACTCCAGCGCTGACGCTGCCGGAGACGCTCAATCCGGGGCTGGATTTTACCGGAGGGGATCGCCATGAAAGCGCGTGAGGTTAACTTTGACGGGCTGGTGGGGCTGACGCACCACTATGCCGGTCTCTCATTCGGGAATGAAGCCTCGACGAAGCACCGTTTTCAGGTCTCCAACCCGAAGCTGGCGGCGAAGCAGGGGCTGCTAAAAATGAAGGCGCTGGCGGATGCCGGTTTCCCGCAGGCGGTCATCCCGCCGCAGGAGCGCCCGAACGTGGCTGTCCTTCGCCAGCTCGGCTTTAGCGGTACTGATGAGCAGGTGGTAGAAAAAGCGGGGACGCAAACGCCGCACCTGCTCTCTGCCGCGAGTTCCGCGTCGTCAATGTGGGTGGCAAACGCGGCGACCGTCGCGCCGTCAGCCGACACGCTGGATGGCAAAGTCCATCTGACCGTGGCGAACCTGAATAACAAATTCCACCGCGCCACCGAAGCGGAAACCACCGAGCGCGTGCTGCGCGCCATATTCCAGAATGACGCCCGTTTCGAGGTGCATCAGGCCCTGCCGCAGGTGGCGATGTTTGGCGACGAAGGGGCAGCCAACCACAACCGGCTGGGCGGTGATTATGGCGATCCTGCCGTGCAGCTGTTTATCTACGGGCGGGAAGAGGGCGGTCACAACGCGCCCACGCGCTATCCTGCACGCCAGACGCTGGCGGCGAGCCAGGCGGTTGCCCGGCTGAACCAGGTCAATCCGTCACAGGCGATCTTTGCCCAGCAAAATCCGCAGGTGATCGACCAGGGCGTATTCCATAATGACGTGATTGCTGTCTCCAACCGTCAAGTGTTGTTCTGCCATGAACAGGCGTTTGCGCATCAGGAGAGGCTGCTCGCCACGCTGCATGAGCATGTACCCGGTTTTACGCCGATTCAGGTGCCCACACAGGCGGTGAGCGTGCAGGATGCGGTAGAAACCTACCTCTTCAACAGCCAACTGCTGAGCCGTGACGATGGCAGCATGATGCTGGTGCTGCCGCAGGAGTCCCGTAATCATCAGGGCGTGTGGCGTTATTTGAGCGAACTGGTGAACGCGGATAACCCGATTGATGAACTGCGCGTCTTTGATCTGCGTGAAAGCATGGCCAACGGCGGCGGGCCAGCCTGTTTACGTCTGCGCGTGGTGTTAACTCAGGACGAAATGCAGGCGGTAAACCCGGCGGTGATGATGAACGATACGCTCTTTGCGCGGCTGAACGACTGGGTCGATCGTTACTATCGGGATCGCTTGACCCAGGCCGATCTGGTTGACCCGCAGCTTCTGCGTGAAGGGCGCGAGGCGCTGGATGCGTTATCGACAATCCTGCAGCTGGGATCGGTTTATCCGTTCCAGCGCTAAGGGGCTGATATGGAAAATTTACTGGCGCTGACGCTGGCAGACGAAACGCCCGAACAGACTGAGGGCGATGGCCCCTCATTCCACTGGCGCTGGCTGGGACGGGGTGTACTTGAACTGACGCCGTTTGCGCAAAGCGACATATCGCTTCTGCTGTCGAGCGGTATTCACGGCAACGAAACTGCACCCGTTGAGATTGTCGACCTGCTGCTGCGCGCGTTGTACCGTGGAGAGATTACGCTCGCGTGTCGCGTGCTGGTGGTGTTTGGCAATCCGCCAGCGCTGGCGCAAAACAAACGTTACCTGGTGAGTGATATCAACCGGATGTTTGGGGGCCGCTGGTCGCAGTTCCCCCAAAGCGATGAAACGGCGCGCGCGCAGTGGCTGGAGAGCGTAGTGACGACGTTTTTTGTCACCGCGGGGGGAACGCGCTGGCACCTCGACCTGCATACGGCTATCCGTGCCTCTTATCATGTGCGTTTTGGGGTACTGCCGCAGCGCAGTCAGCCCTGGGATGAAACCTTTCTGAGCTGGCTGGGGGATGCGGGGCTGGAAGCCCTGGTCTTCCATCAGCCGCCGGGCGGCACGTTCACCCATTTTACGTGTGAAAACTTCGCCGCGCCGGCCTGCACGCTGGAGCTGGGAAAAGCGCTGCCTTTCGGGGAGAACGATCTGACGCGCTTTGCTCCGACGCACTCTGCGCTTCGGGCGCTGCTCGGCGGCACCGCCCCGGAACATGCGCACGAGCCCGTCGTGCGTTATCGGGTCGTGCAGCAGATCACCCGTCGCAGCGATGCCTTCCTTCTCCATATGGCGGCCCACACGCTGAACTTCACGCCGTTCCGTCAAGGGGCACTCCTGGCAGAAGACGGTGACGAGCGATACGAGGTGCAGAGAGCCACAGAGTATGTTTTATTCCCCAATCCGTCGGTGGCGTTTGGTCTGCGAGCCGGACTGATGCTGGAAAAATTAGCCTGATAATTTCCCCTCTTGAAGTAAGAGGGGAAATTATTTTCTTAGCAATGAAGGCGGTTATATCTCTTTTGCAGAATATTCCTGGGTAATTGCTTTATTAATAAACGCCACTTCGTTATACTTCTACATAATCTCTTTAAAATCAGTATATTGAATATTTATGTTTCACCTCTCCATGTTTTATCCTTAATTCCTCCACATTTGGCGAAAAATTGTTTTTTACACTTTCATTGTTTTACCGTTGCTCTGACTAATTGACGATAAACCCCGTAAAGTGAATATCGTCAACACGGCATAGCGCCGAAGAATAACTGAAAGTAAGGAAATACATTATGCGTAAGTTAACTGCACTGTTTGTTGCCTCTACCCTGGCTCTGGGCGCTACCAGCATGGCGTTCGCCGCAGATACCGCCACCACGACCGCCGCGCCAACTGAAGGCAAAATGATGATGCATCATAAAGGCAAGCCGGGTATGCACCATGAGATGATGATGTTTAAAGACCTGAATCTGACCGACGCGCAGAAACAGCAGGTTCGCGACATCATGAAAAGCCAGCGTGACCAGATGAAACGTCCTCCGCTGGAAGAGCGCCGCGCGATGCATGACATCATTGCCAGCGACAGCTTCGATAAAGCGAAAGCGGAAGCGCAGATCGACAAAATGGCCGAGCAGCATAAAGCCCGCATGCTTGCCCACATGGAAACCCAGAATAAGATCTACAACATTCTGACCCCGGAACAGAAAAAACAGTTTAATGCCAATTTTGAGAAGCGTCTGACAGAACGTCCGGCGCCAGAAGGTAAAATGCCAGCACCAACCGAATAATCGGTTCACCCTCTTAAGACCGCCGGGATCCTGTTCACATAAGCAAAAACGCTGTGGACAGGACCGGCGGTTTTTTCTTTCTGCCCACCTCTTGCCTGCCGCCGCCAGCGCGGTATTCTCCTGTAGTCGCGTCAGAGATTTACTAAGGTTTGCCCACTCTGCTGCCGATAATACGTCTGTAGATTTCCAACGATAATAAACAAGACAGCAATGACAGCAATGTCGTTGCCCTGGCGCAGGTTGCGCCCCTCAGGAGTGGTGATGGAGTTCTTTGATATCCGTAAGATGCCGGTCAGTCTCTGGCGTAATGGCGCTGGCGAAACACGCGAAATATGTTGTTTTCCTCCCGCGACGCGTGATTTTTACTGGCGCGCCAGCATTGCCTCTATTGCCAGCAATGGCGAGTTCTCGTCGTTTCCCGGCGTCGATCGGGTGATCACCCTGCTGGAAGGGGGAGAGGTCACGCTGGATGCCGGTCAGGCATTTTTCCATACCCTGAAACATCACCAGCCCTACAGTTTTGCCGGCGATCTGCCGGTGAAAGCACTGCTAACGGATGGGCAGATGTCGATGGATTTTAATATTATGACCCGGCGGGATTGCTGCCAGGCGAAGGTTCGTGTCGCGGATCGGACCTTCACCACCTATGGCTCCCGCGGTGGCGTGGTATTTGTGTTAAGCGGGGCATGGCAGCTTGGCGAAAAATTGCTGACGGCGGATCAGGGGGCCAGCTGGGAGGAGGGCACGCATACCCTCCGGCTGCTGGAATCGACAGGAACGCTGTTGTTCAGTGAAATTACGTGGCTGCCAGGTCATTAAGCGAAATGATTTCGTACTTGCCGGTTAGCACGGGTTTACAGAGTATTTTGTAGCCGTCGTGGTCGAATCCGGCGGGGGTACGCAGCAGGGTTGCGGCGTCTTGCAACGTATCAACGGCGCCCAGCCAAAGCCAGTTGTGGACGATGTGATATTGCGTCATCAATTCACCCACTTCCTTCAGGGCAACGGCACCCTCCCATGGCCAGCATTTGACGCTGATGGCCCCCAGCCCGGCGAGCAGTCGGGCATTATGTTCCTCGACGCTCTCTTTCCCACAACAGGCACCCGCGCAGCGTTTCAGCGCCGAGCGGAAACAGGCGCGACCGCGCGTGGTGCCTTCTAATCCTAAAAGGCTGTAGCAAAGCTGTAAATCGTCGGCGAGCGCCTGCAAAGCCTGCAGTGCCGCGCGTTTATTGGCGAACAGGCCATAGAGGTTCGGCTCATGAGAAAAATCAACCTCACGGGCGTACACAACATGTGGTTTGCCGTTGCTGATCTGCAAGGAACAGAGCTGGCGATTGCGCCGAAGTCGCTTATTGAACAGCGGCTGCTGCTCTTTTATCAATCGGGCTTCCAGCAATAGCGCGCCCATTTCACCCGCAGTCGGAAACCAGGTGATGCGTCTCGACTGGCGGAGCATCGCGGCTTCGTCCGGCGTGCGCAGATGGGATAATACCCGGCTGCGAATATTCACGCTTTTACCGATATAGAGCGGAAGGGTGTCGCTTTCGCCGTGAAAGATGTACACACCCGGCTGTTTTGGCAACGCTTCAAGCCAGGGGCGAAGATGTTCGGGATATTCATAAATAGCCGCCGCTTCAAACTCAAGACGCGGGGCAGATTGACGCCTGCTCACATACTGCTCCATATACTGTTCAGGTATACAGTGTAGCAGGTGTGTTGTGGTTAAAAAAGAGCCGGGTGGCCTGATGCCCTCACCCCAACCAGGACGTGCAGCCTGATGCCCTCACCCCGACCCTCTCCCA
>NZ_GL890776.1:55609-80408 GCF_000211415.1 Enterobacter mori LMG 25706
AGGTTACCGTTTTGCTTTTATTTCTTCCAGAAATCGTCAAACACCGTAATCGGCGTGTGACGCTTGTGCTCGGTTTTCAGATACCAGCCTTCGATAATCTTCGCGGTACCTTCATCCAGCTGTTTGCCTTCCAGATAGTCGTCAATATTGTCATAGGTCACGCCCAGTGCGGCTTCATCCGGCAGGGAAGGGCGATCGTCTTCCAGATCGGCGGCTGGCGCCTTCTTGTATAAATGCTCCGGGCAGCCAAGTGCGGCGAGAAGCTGTTTACCCTGACGCTTGTTGAGGCGGAAGATCGGATTAATGTCGGTGCCGCCGTCGCCGTATTTGGTAAAGAAACCGGTGACCGCTTCCGCTGCGTGATCGGTGCCGACAACAACACCTTTGGTCATGCCCGCAATGCTGTACTGCGCTTTCATACGCTCACGCGCTTTTTCGTTGCCGCGTACGAAATCGCTCAGCTCGATACCGGCTTCGCGCAGCGCCTGCTCGCTCGCCAGCACGGAACCTTTAATGTTCACGGTCAGAACACGGTCGGGCTGAATGAAGGTAATCGCGTCCTGGCAATCTTGTTCGTCGGCCTGCACACCATAAGGAAGGCGCACGGCGATAAACTGCAGCGCATTATCACCCGTTTCTTCACGCAGCTCTGAAATGGCCATCTGGCACAGTTTGCCGGTCAGCGTAGAGTCCTGGCCGCCGCTGATGCCCAGCACCAGTGACTTCAGGAAAGCGTTAGTTTTTAGGTAGGACTTCAAAAAATCAACGCTTCGGCGGATCTCTTCATTTGCATCTACTGCAGGTTTCGCGCCCAGCGCCTGGATAATCTGTTGTTGCAGAGCCATTACGCCCTCCCTATGCAGAACGAGACAGAAAAATGTTATCTGTTAAAACTAACCCTTTGGGCGGAAAACGACAAGGATCACAGTTTCGAGTGCGCTAAATTGCGCCGCTTTAGCAGCTTATCGTTGTTTTATTAGAATTTTCCGAAATTCGTGTGGCGTAACTCGCAAAGTTGAACAATAGTATTTTTTATCCCATGCTTAGTTAACACGCTGATAAACAAGAGGACGGAATATGAACAAGAACGTAGCAGGAATTTTAAGCGCAGCGGCGGTACTGACTATGCTGGCAGGGTGTACGGCTTACGATCGCACCAAAGATCAGTTTACCCAGCCAGTTGTAAAAGACGTCAAAAAAGGGATGACGCGTTCGCAGGTTGCTGCAATTGCAGGTAAACCTTCTTCTGAAGTCACCATGATTCATGCTAAGGGAACCTGTCAGACCTACATACTGGGTCAACGTGATGGTAAGGCAGAGACCTACTTTGTCGCGCTGGATGATACCGGTCATGTGATTAACTCCGGCTATCAGACCTGTGCAGAATACGACACCGATCCACAGGCCCCTAAGGCGCAGTAACCGCGCTTGCCTGAGGATGTTAACTAACCGGCCAGGTGGCCGGTTTTTTTATGCATACGTAAATCTTATTTCTTTGCGCGAATTATTTGCCCGAAATGTGAAGAGAGTCAACAAGCCAGGTCAATGAGAGACAATTTGACCCTATCCAGAATTATCCCCTCCTTGTACCATTGCGTATACTCGTTTCAACGACAAACAACAGTAAGCAACCTACCCGTCAGCCGGGATAGCAAGTCGAGTGATAGCGCGACGGCGGGGGGCACACAAGAGGGAAGTTATTATGGAAAAGAAACATATCTATCTGTTCTGTTCTGCGGGCATGTCAACCTCACTTCTGGTTTCCAAGATGCGTGCGCAGGCCGAAAAGTATGAAGTTCCTGTGGTGATCGAGGCGTTTCCAGAGACGCTGGCGGGCGAAAAGGGCCAGACAGCAGATGTTATTTTACTGGGGCCGCAAATCGCTTATATGTTGCCAGAAATTCAGCGTTTGCTGCCTCATAAACCGGTCGAAGTCATCGACTCGGGGCTGTACGGTAAGATTGATGGTTTAGGTGTATTAAAAGCTGCTGTTGCAGCCATTAAAAAAGCTGCTAATTAATTATTTATTTTTCCCGTCAAAGAGTTATTTCACACAATACGCCGTAACATGCGTTACGGCATTTAAGGGTATTTTCCTATGAGTAAAGTCATCGCTTCACTTGAAAAGGTACTCCTTCCTTTTGCTGTTAAAATAGGAAAGCAGCCTCACGTTAATGCCATCAAAAACGGCTTTATTAAATTAATGCCGTTGACGCTGGCCGGGGCAATGTTCGTTTTAATTAACAACGTTTTTCTGAGCTTTGGTGAAGGTTCCTTCTTTTATTCATTAGGAATTCGGTTAGACGCTTCCACTATTGAAACCCTTAATGGTCTTAAAGCCATCGGCGGCAACGTATACAACGGCACGTTGGGTATTATGTCGCTGATGGCGCCTTTCTTTATCGGGATGGCGCTGGCTGAAGAGCGTAAAGTGGATCCTCTGGCCGCAGGTTTACTCTCTGTCGCAGCATTTATGACGGTTACCCCATACAGCGTCGGCGAGGCTTATGCTGTCGGTGCTAACTGGCTGGGTGGCGCTAATATTATTTCGGGTATTGTTATCGGTCTGGTCGTTGCGGAAATGTTCACGTTTATTATTCGCCGCAACTGGGTTATCCGTCTGCCGGATAGCGTTCCGGCATCGGTATCTCGTTCATTTTCCGCGTTGATTCCAGGCTTCATTATTCTCTCCATTATGGGGATTATCGCCTGGGCGCTCTCTCACTGGGGCACAAACTTCCACCAGATCATTATGGACTCTATCTCTACGCCGCTGGCGTCAATGGGTGGAGTGGTGGGTTGGGCGTATGTCATCTTTACCTCCCTGCTGTGGTTCTTCGGCGTGCATGGTTCACTGGCACTGGCGGCGCTGGACAGCGGTATCATGACCCCTTGGGCACTGGAAAACGTTGCGCTTTATCAGCAGTACGGCTCCGTTGATGCGGCGCTGGCAGCCGGTAAAACCTTCCATGTGTGGGCGAAGCCGATGCTTGACTCCTATATCTTCCTGGGGGGTACCGGGGCGACGTTAGGTCTGATCATCGCGGTCTTTATTGTCTCTCGTCGTGCCGATCATCGTCAGGTTGCGAAGCTGGCGCTGCCGTCAGGCATCTTCCAGATTAACGAACCGATTCTGTTTGGTCTGCCAATCATCATGAACCCAGTGATGTTCATTCCATTCATCCTGGTGCAACCGCTGCTGGCGGCAATCACCCTGACCGCGTACTACCTGGGCATTATCCCACCGGTGACCAACATTGCACCGTGGACCATGCCAGCCGGTCTGGGCGCGTTCTTTAACACCAACGGTAGCGTCGCGGCCTTCCTGCTGGCGATATTCAACCTCGGGATTGCAACCCTGCTTTACATGCCATTCGTGGCAATAGCGAACAAAGCGGCAACCGTTATCGATGAAGAAGAGAGCGAAGAGGATATCGCCCTCGCACTGAAATTCTAAAATTGCACGGTGCGGGGCAACCCGCGCCAGCTAAAAGGAGCTTAACGATGTTAGATTTGGATAGTATTGTCGCAGACGAAACCGTAGAGAACGATCTGGAAGAAGTGGTGATGGGGCTTATCATCAACTCTGGGCAGGCACGCAGCCTGGCATATGCCGCGCTGAAGCAGGCCAAGCAGGGTGATTTCGCTGCAGCAAAAACCATGATGGACCAGTCCCGTCTTGCACTGAATGAAGCGCATCTGGTGCAGACGAAGCTCATCGAAGGCGACCAGGGCGAAGGGAAAATGAAGGTGAGCCTGGTGCTGGTACATGCTCAGGATCATCTGATGACCTCTATGCTGGCGCGCGAGCTGGTGGCAGAGTTAATCGAGCTTCACGAGAAGATGCAGTAAGTCAGGTCAGGCAGCAGGAGGTCAGCACGATGGAAATTAAAACCGCACTTGAGCAGCAGCTGTTTAATGGCAAGAATTTTCACGTGGCTATTTACAACAAGACGGAGAGCGCCAGTGGTCTGCACCAGCATGACTACTACGAGTTCACGATTGTTCTGACCGGCCGCTACTACCAGGAGATCAACGGTAAGCGCGTGTTGCTGGAGCGCGGAGATTTTGTCTTCCTGCCGATGGGGTCCTATCATCAGAGCTTTTACGAGTTTGGTGCTACACGCATTCTGAATGTGGGCGTCAGCCGACGCTTCTTTGAGAAACATTATCTGCCGCTGGTACCGTTCTGCTTCGTGGCGTCACAAGTCTATCGCGTCAAAAACGAGTTCATGACCTGGATCGAAACGGTTATTGCCTCACTCAACTTCCGCGACAATGAGTTCGACGAGTTTATTGAAACCGTGACGTTTTATGTGATGAACCGCCTTCGCCATCATCGCGAAGAACAGCAGGTCATTGATGATATCCCACAGTGGCTTCGCAGCACCGTTGAGCTCATGCACGACAAAGGGCAATTCAGCGACAACGCGCTGGAAAATATGGTTTCGTTGTCGGGCAAGTCGCAGGAGTATTTAACCCGCGCGACGCAGCGTTATTATCGTAAAACGCCTGTGCAAATCATTAATGAAATCCGCATTAACTTTGCCAAGAAACAGCTGGAAATTACCAATTACTCTGTCACCGATATTGCTTATGAGTCAGGTTACAGTAGCCCCAGTCTGTTTATTAAAACGTTTAAGAAGTTTACTTCGTTCACACCAAACAGTTACCGCAAAAATCTGACGGTAATTAATTAATACCCGGCGATTTAATTCGCCACGAATATTGACGTAATTGCTTGCCCAAATAGCGGGAAGAGAACGCTATACCTTGCAGGCGGTTAACCTGATACGCTAAGGGAGATATTATGCAACAGAAATTAAAAGTCGTAACCATTGGTGGCGGCAGCAGCTATACCCCGGAATTACTGGAAGGTTTCCTGAAACGTTATCATGAATTACCGGTCAGCGAATTATGGCTGGTGGATGTAGAAGAAGGTCAGGAAAAGCTGAATATTATTTTCGACCTGTGTAAACGTATGGTTGAGAAAGCCGGTGTGCCATTGACCGTACATAAAACGCTGGATCGCCGTCTGGCGCTGAAAGATGCTGATTTCGTCACCACCCAGCTGCGCGTCGGCCAGCTGAAAGCACGCGAGCTGGATGAGCGTATTCCGCTGAGCCACGGCTATCTGGGACAGGAAACCAACGGTGCGGGCGGTCTGTTTAAAGGTCTGCGTACCATACCGGTGATTTTCGACATCATCAAAGACGTGGAAGAGATTTGCCCGAATGCGTGGGTGATTAACTTCACCAACCCGGCGGGAATGGTGACTGAGGCAGTCTATCGCCACACCGGTTTCAAACGCTTTATCGGCGTCTGTAATATCCCGATTGGCATGAAGATGTTTATCCGCGACGTGCTGGCGCTGACCGACAACGACGAGCTCTCCATCGATCTGTTCGGCCTGAACCACATGGTGTTTATCAAAGACGTGATCGTTAACGGCACGTCGCGCTTTGCCGAACTGCTCGACGGTGTTGCTTCAGGTCGACTGACCGCCGCATCCGTGAAGAACATTTTCGATCTGCCATTCAGTGAAGGGCTGATCCGCTCCCTGAACCTGCTGCCGTGCTCGTACCTGCTCTACTATTTCAAGCAGAAAGAGATGCTGGCTATCGAAATGGGCGAGTACTATAAAGGCGGCGCGCGTGCCCAGGTGGTACAAAAAGTTGAGAAGCAGCTGTTTGATTTGTATAAAGATCCAAATCTTAATGTTAAGCCGAAAGAGCTGGAGCAGCGCGGCGGGGCATACTATTCCGATGCGGCCTGCGAAGTGATTAACGCCATTTACAACGACAAGCAGGCTGAGCACTACGTCAACGTGCCGCATCATGGCCACATTGATAATATCCCGGCTGACTGGGCCGTTGAGATGACCTGCATTCTGGGTCGCTATGGCGCGAAACCGCACCCGCGTATTACTCACTTTGATGACAAAGTGATGGGCCTGATCCACACCATCAAAGGCTTTGAGGTGGCAGCAAGCAATGCGGCGTTGAGCGGTGAACTGAATGATGTGCTTCTGGCCCTGAACCTCAGTCCGCTGGTGCATTCCGACCGTGATGCGGAGCAGCTGGCGAGTGAGATGATCCTGGCGCATGAAAAATGGCTGCCAAACTTTGCTGCAACGGTTGAGAAACTGAAGTTCACCCACCGTTAAGAGGATGTACGATGGAAAACCTGCTGATCGTAAACGCCGATGATTTTGGCCTGTCGAAAGGGCAGAACTACGGCATCATTGAAGCCTGTCGTCGGGGTGTGGTGAGTTCAACCACGGCGTTGATTAACGGCGAGGCGGTTGAACATGCGGCTCAGCTAAGTCGGGACGTTCCCGGGCTGGGTGTGGGCATGCATTTTGTTCTGACGCTGGGTATGCCGCTTTCACCGATGCCGGGTCTGACGCGTGACGGGCAGTTAGGGAAATGGATTTGGGAAATGGCAGAGCAGGGCGCTCTGCCGCTCGAAGAGATTACCCGTGAACTGGATTGCCAGTTTAACCGCTTTGTTGATGTGTTTGGCAGGGAGCCGACGCACATCGATAGCCATCACCACGTGCACATGATCCCGGCGATTTTCCCGATTGTCGCGGAGTTTGCACAGCGTAAAGGCGTCGCGATCCGCGTGGATCGTGAGGTGCCCGGCGTGCCGGACTGCGCTGTGAAATCAACAGATGGATTCAGCAGTGCATTTTACGGCGACGAGATCGACGAAGCGCTGTTCCTGAAGGTGCTGGATGAGTCCGCCGCTCGCGGTGAAAAGTCCGTAGAGGTGATGGCGCACCCGGCATTTGTCGATAATACCGTGCGGAAAAGTGCCTACTGCTGGCCGCGTCTGGTGGAACTGGATGTGCTGACGTCGGCGTCGCTGAAGTATGCGATTGCCGAGCGAGGGTATCGGTTGGGGACGTTCAGAGATTTGTGAGAAATCCCCCTCACCCTAACCCTCTCCCCAAAGGGGCGAGGGCACTGGGCGGTGCGGTTTGTCATGCCAGCACAGGTCAGCATTTCTCCCTCTCCCTTTCAGGGAGAGGGCCGGGGTGAGGGTATTGTTTACGCCGGAATGTGATCGATCTTACTGCTGCGCGACCAGACGCGGTGCGCGGCGAGTAAATCAAACAGCTTCGTCATAAAGGCAGCGTCAACGTTATCGCCCTCGACAATGCCGTCCTCACCCTGATCGGCCACCTTCAGCTTCGCCTTAAACTGTCGCGCATCGCCTGCCAGGGCGATCGGTTTCAGATGCTTATAGGCTTCCAGCAGATAATACACGGCGTCACCGTTGGTCAGCAGGCTGTCAATATCTCCACACGGCACAATCACCGCATCAACGGTCAGCGAAGGCGCCCCGGCAAAGGTCGCCGCCACCGGCAGCACGGAGCCATCATCGGCGGTCACTTCGCCCATACGGGAATAAAGCAGTTTCGCATGCACGCCCTGGCTTTTCAGCGCCTGCATAATCCCCAGCACGTCGCTGGCGCGAGTTTTATCGTTCAAAAGGATGGCGACCACGCGGCCCTTAATCGAACCGCCCGGTACGGCGTACAGGCTCAGAGACGGATCCTTTTTCAGCCCGTTAACGTCTTTCGGTGGAGCTGCGTTACGTTGCTCATCGGTCAGGGTAATACCAAGGTTATCGGCGACGCTCTGCGCCAGCTGGATATCGATTCGCGCCAGCTGATCAACCACGCGCTCGCGGATGTAGGTGCGCACCACTTTGCTCAGCTCAAAGCTGAAGCCGCCGATGATATGCTGCTGCTCAATCGGGGTCTGGCTGTTCCAGAACAGGCGAGGATGGGCGTAATACTCACCGAAGGATGGGCTGCGTTCGCGAATTTTGGTCCCCTCGACGCGTTCCTGATACGACTCAAACCCGCCACGTTTCGGGCCCGGTGGTGTTTCACGCGGCCAGTTATCGTTGATCGAGTTCGGTTCGTAGTTCGCCGGGTTGGTGTCGATATCCTGGCGATGCATCCCGTCGCGCTGGAAATTGTGATACGGGCAGGTAGGGCGGTTAATGGGGATTTCGTGGAAGTTCGGTCCGCCGAGACGGCTAATCTGCGTGTCGGTGTAGGAGAACAGACGACCCTGTAACAGCGGGTCGTTGGTGAAATCCAGACCGGGGACAATATGGCCCGGGTGGAAGGCGGCCTGTTCATTCTCGGCAAAGAAATTATCCGGATTACGGTTGAGCACCATTTTCCCTACCAGCTGAACCGGCACCAGTTCCTCAGGAATGAGTTTAGTCGGATCAAGCAGGTCGAAATCAAATTTGAACTCGTCCTCTTCCGGAATCAACTGTAACCCCAGTTCGTATTCCGGGAAGTCTCCGGCTTCAATGGATTCCCACAGCTCGCGGCGGTGGAAATCAGGATCGCGGCCAGTCAGCTTCTGCGCTTCATCCCACACCAGCGACGCTTTACCCGCCACAGGTTTCCAGTGGAAGCGCACGAAAGTGGCTTTGCCTTCCGCGTTAATCAGGCGGAAGGTGTGGATGCCAAACCCTTCCATGGTGCGATAGCTGCGCGGAATGCCGCGGTCTGACATTGCCCACATCACGTTGTGCAATGTTTCTGGCTGTAGCGAGACGTAGTCCCAGAAGGTGTCGTGCGCACTTTGTCCCTGCGGTATGGCCCAGTGGGGCTCCGGTTTTACCGCATGGACAAAGTCAGGAAATTTATGCGCATCCTGAATGAAAAACACCGGGGTATTGTTGCCGACCAGGTCGAAAATACCTTCTTCGGTATAAAATTTGGTGGCAAAACCGCGGATATCGCGCACCGTGTCGGCCGAGCCAGCGCCACCCTGCACGGTAGAAAAGCGCACAAACACCGGGGTGATTTTATCCGGGTCGGAGAGGAAATCCGCTTTGGTAATGTCTTTCAGACTTTTATAGGGCTGGAAGTATCCGTGCGCAGCCGAGCCGCGCGCGTGAACGATGCGTTCCGGTATGCGCTCGTGGTCAAAATGGGTAATCTTTTCCCGCAGGATGAAATCTTCCAGCAGGGTTGGCCCACGTGTGCCTGCGCGAAGGGAGTTCTGATCGTCAGCAATACGCACGCCCTGATTGGTCGTGAGCGCAAAACCTTCGCTACCTTTACGGTGTGGCTCAAGCGATTTCAGCTTCTCGTTCCCCGTATCCGGCGATTTCATGCTTCCCGGTGCGGTAGGCTGCTCGCCAGGGGCGGAAGGGCCCGGTGAGGGGCGGTGAGAGCCGTCAGCTGGAGCGAGAGAGTCCATACCCGGTTGCGATTCTTCAGTGCCATGAATCGGTGATTGATGTGTTTTATCTTTGTTCGACATTGCACGTTTCTCCTTTATCCATTGCTAAAAACCCTATTAAGGATAGAACAATGTCGTGAGATGGCTCGCCAACTAAGAGTTTTCACATGCCGTCATTAACGAAAGGAGCCATCTCACCCACTCGGAGCGCGACGGAAGGTAGTCGGATCGGCTATCATAGAATTTTCCTGCTTCAAGAATTTGCTTTAGTGAACCCGTCGCTTATGAAACCTCTTCGTCAACAAAACCGCCAGGTTATTAGCTATGTGCCCCGCGTTGAGCCCGCGCCGCCTGACCATGCCCTGAAAGTGGATGGTTTTCGCGACGTCTGGCAGTTACGGGGTAAATACGTGGCCTTTGTGCTGATCGGCGAACATTTCCGCCGCTCTCCCACGTTTACGGTGCCGGAGTCAGCGCAACGGTGGGCGATGCAGATCCGCCAGGATGAAGAGGTTGAAGAATAACAGCCATAAAAAAACCGCCATCAGGCGGTTTTTTTATTTCAACAGTGATTAACGGTGCGCCAGTTCGGCGTCGTCTTCACTGTCCAGAATCGCTTTGTCGGTCTGCTTCAGCCACTGGCTAGTTAGCGTACCGGCGGTCATGGAGCCACTCACGTTCAGCGCGGTACGTCCCATGTCGATCAGCGGTTCAACGGAGATCAGCAGCGCAACCAGCGTCACAGGCAGACCCAGCGCAGGCAGCACAATCAGTGCGGCGAAGGTTGCACCACCACCGACACCCGCAACGCCTGCGGAGCTGATGGTCACAATGCCCACCAGGGTGGCAATCCACACCGGATCCAGCGGGTTGATACCCACAGTCGGCGCGACCATTACGGCCAGCATTGCCGGGTACAGACCTGCACAGCCGTTCTGTCCAATGGTGGCACCAAAGGAAGCAGAGAAGCTGGCGATGGACTCAGGAACGCCCAGGCGACGCGTTTGCGCTTCCACATTCAGCGGAATAGACGCTGCACTGGAACGGCTGGTAAACGCGAAGGTCAGCACTGGCCACACTTTACGGAAGTATTTCAGCGGGCTGACGCCGTTCACGCCCAGCAGGATGCCGTGCACCACAAACATGATGCCCAGACCCAGGTAAGAGGCGACGACAAAGCTGCCCAGCTTGATGATGTCCTGCAGGTTTGATCCCGCAACCACTTTGGTCATCAGTGCCAGCACACCGTAAGGCGTCAGCTGCATGACCAGACGGACCAGCTTCATTACCCAGCTCTGCAGGGTATCGATAGCGGTCAGCACGCGTTCACCTTTTGGCGCATCGTCTTTCAGCAGCTTCAACGCAGCCACACCCAGGAACGCGGCGAAGATCACCACGCTGATGATGGAGGTTGGGCTTGCGCCGGTCAGGTCAGCAAACGGGTTTTTAGGAATAAAGGAGAGCACCATCTGCGGAACCGTCAGGTCGGCCACTTTGCCAACATAGTTGGTTTGAATCGCCGTCAGACGCGCGGTTTCAGCCGTACCCTGGACCAGACCTTCAGCGGTCAGGCCAAACAGGTTGGTCACCAGCACGCCCACCAGCGCGGCAATCAGCGTGGTGAACAGCAGCGTACCGATAGTCAGGAAGCTGATTTTCCCCAGCTGAGTCGCATTATGCAGACGAGCAACTGCGCTCAGAATAGACGCGAACACCAGCGGCATCACAATCATTTGCAGCAGCTGCACGTAACCGTTACCGACAATGTTGAACCATTGAATGGAATCTTTCAGTACCGGGTTATCGGAGCCGTAAACAGCGTGTAATGCCAGACCAAAGGCCACACCCATGACCAAACCGACCAGCACTTTTTTCGCCAGGCTCCACTGTTTGTGGCGCGCCTGCGCGAGAAGCAATAGCAATACAACGAACACAATAATGTTCGCGATGAGTGGAAAATTCATCCCCGTTCTCCTGATTTATTATACGGCCGGTTTTTACCGATCCTGATGGCGCAAGGTTAGCAGAAGTGTGATGCAGCGCTTATATCCAAATGGAATGGTTTATGACAAACGTGATTATTTTGTTTGTTTACTGTTCAATCTGGTGATGAATGAAACGATTGAACTGAAATTGCAGCGAATTGATCATCTGCGATGACCAGCGAACTGCACCATTTTCGGGCAACGTCTGCGGCATCCAGACGGCGTACGCGAAGAGTGCCATGCACAAAACGCGCTCCAGCTGATTGCCTTTTTGCGGGGCGAGAATGGGAAAACGGAAACGCCACCGGCAGGGCCACAGGAGGGGGACACCGGCAGGCGTCAGCATATCGGCAAGAATATGGCTTAAATAGCCGAGCACCATCCCCTGTATGGCATCTGCCGGCACTATCCAGCTTTCAGGCACTTTTAAATAGAACAGGGTAAGCAGGGCAAACACGGCCAGCAGGCTGTGGGTAAACCCACGATGGCCAAACGCTCTGGCAATGGGTTTGGCGATCCACTTCAACCGTTGTCCAAGAAACGACTTGGGGTGATCGATGTCCGGCAGGAGACAGGTTAATACGGCGGAAGGGACGATATGCCACCAGTCACCCTGTGCCAGCACAGGGGTCAGTTCAGCGTTTTTGGCAAACACTGCGCATGCAATTGAAAAAAGCAGGTGGCCTTCCGCCGTCATGATAAAACCCAACAAACTGTCAATTCATACAGTATAGGGTTTTTATACAGTGCGCGGAAGAGGTGACGGTGTAACTCTTTGTCACAAAGCGGCGTCAGCGCGCCAGCCAGCCACCGTCTACGGCCAGGGTGTGACCGTTGACATAATCCGATGCAGCAGAGGCAAGGAAAACAACCGGACCTTGCAAATCCTCCGGCAATCCCCAGCGCCCGGCCGGGATACGCTCCAGGATCGCCTGGCTACGCTGTTCATCATCGCGCAACTGCTGCGTGTTATTGGTCGCCATATAACCCGGCGCAATGGCGTTCACGTTGATGCCATGCGTAGCCCATTCGTTGGCGAGCAGGCGCGTGATACCCAGAACACCGCTTTTAGACGCGGTGTAAGAAGGCACGCGGATCCCCCCCTGGAATGAAAGCATCGAGGCAATATTGATGATTTTCCCACCCTGACCCTGCTGGATAAACTGTTTGGCCACCGCCTGAGAGAGGAAAAAAACCGATTTGAGATTCAGGTTAACAACATCGTCCCAGTCTTTTTCACTGAATGCCAGGGCATCCTCCCGACGTATGGTCCCGGCGTTATTCACCAGAATATCGACGCGTCCCATCTCGGCGACAGCGCTATCCACTACGCGCTGAATGCTTTCTTGTTGACCGAGATCGGCCCGAATCGCCATAAATCGACGCCCGAGAGCGGTGATGCGCGCGGCCGTTTCGTCGGGAACTTTACGGTTCACGCCAACAATATCGCATCCGGCTTGTGCGAGCGCCACGGCCATGCCCTGTCCCAGCCCGGTATCGCATCCCGTGACGATGGCCACTTTTCCTGAAAGAGTGAAGGACTCCAGTATCATACGCGCCTCAGAAGTAAGGTTATTGTCATTCTGAAGGTAAGAATAGGAGGTGAAAGCAGGAAATGCAATTAAATGAAACGATGTTTTATTTTTACTTTCAGGCAGCGAAGGGCTGCCTGAAAGAGAAGGTCACTCGCCGCGCAGATGGGCAACCGTAAGGTCTTCCAGCGAGGCCAGTTTCACATCCGCCAGGGCAAAGCGGGGATCGTGGCGGCCTTCTTCGGCAGGCACAACGATAGAGCGCATGCGTGCGGCTTTGGAGGCCACCATGCCGTTAACGGAATCTTCCAGCGCCACGCAGGTGAGCGGATCCAGACCCAGTTTTGCGGCGCAGTCCATATAGACCTGAGGGTGCGGCTTGCTGTAGGGCAGTTTCTCGGCTGAGGCCAGCGCGTCGAAGCTGTCGCGCAGTTCGAACAGGGACAGCACTTTTTCCAGCATATGCAGCGGCGAAGCGGAGGCCAGCCCGACCTTCAATCCTTGCGCCTTGCACAGGGCGATCGCATCACGCACGCCCGGAAGCAGGGGCTTCTGCTCTTCAACCAGCGTAATGGCGCGGTTAATAATACGCGCGGTGACGTCGTCACGACCGGGGCCAATCCATGGCTGGTGGGCATACCAGAGGTCTACAACCATATCAATGCGAAGTCCCAGCGTATCGGGAAGCTCGTTCCGGCGGCTGATATCGACGCCGAGGCTCGCCATCACATCCAGTTCAGCCCGATCCCACAGCGGTTCGGAGTCAATCAGCAATCCGTCCATGTCAAAAATGGCGGCAAGTATTTGGCGCGGTGTCGACATCACAACGTCTCCTTATCTCAGGTGTTCGACAGACGATACGTGCTAAGCACAATCTGCAATTTAGCATAATGCTTTTAAAGAACGGGCGAAAATGATGGGCAGCAGGTAGACTTAGGCAAAAATAACGCGTCTTTTTGAAGGGGAACGAATGACGTATCAACAAGCTGGACGCATCGCTGTCTTAAAACGTATTGCCGGTTGGGCCATTTTTATTCCGGCTGTAATTTCCACGCTGATTTCCGTACTCAAATTTATGTACGATCACAGTGAAAAGCAGCCGGGTATCAATGCGGTAATGCTGGATTTCGCGCATGTGATGATTGAAATGATGCGTTTTAACACCCCGTTCTTAAACTTTTTCTGGTTTAACTCACCGACACCGAATTTTCATCAACAGGCGAATGTTGGCTTTTGGGTGATTTACGCGCTGATTTTTATCGCGATGGCATTGCAGGCATCAGGCGCGCGCATGAGTCGCCAGACGCGTTTTTTACGCGAAGGTGTGGAAGACCAGCTCATTCTTGAGCAGGCGAAAGGGCCGGACGGAATGAGCCGCGAGCAAATCGAATCCCGCATTGTTGTTCCGCGTCACACGATTTTCCTGCAGATTTTCCCGCTCTATGTATTACCGGTAGTCATCATCGTGGCCGGTTATTTCTTTTTCTCTCTGCTCGGTTTTATCTAGAGCCACAGCGGGTGGTGCATGACCGCCCGCTACGCCGCCAGTACCCGCTCCAGTGCACGCTGCGCATTCACCAGATGTTGACCGCCAAACAGAATTGCCCGATTCAACAGGGTATAAAGTTGATACACCGGCTGGCGGTCGAGGAAGTCAGGCGGTAACGGCGAGACCGACTGGTATCCGTCATAAATCTGCGGCAGCTGTTCAGGATGCAGTGGCAGCATGGCGAGGTCGCACTCTCTGTCACCCCAGTAACAGGCAGGGTCGAAGATATAAGGGCCGTTCGGACCCAGCGCACAGTTATCTGACCACAAATCCCCGTGCAAGAGTGAAGCCTGAGGCTGATGCGCGGCAAGACGCTGCTGCACGTGTTCGACAATGGCATCAATGTTGCCAAATTCCAGACCTTTCTCTGCCGCCAGTTCCAACTGCCAGCCAATACGTTGCTCTGCAAAGAAGATCGACCAGCGGCGTTGCCAGGCGTTCGGCTGTGGTGTGGTGGATAGGTCGTTGTCGAAATCGAGTCCAAACTGGGGTTGATCGCTCCACTGGTGCAATCGTGCTAGCTGCTGTCCAAGAATAAACGCGTTATGGGCATCCAGTGGGCGAGCGGGGAGATATTCCATGACCAGAAAACTGTAGTCACGGTCACTGCCCACGGCCCAGACGTGCGGGACGGTGACCGTTTTGCTGCGCGACAGCAGATCCAACTGATCGGCTTCGGCAGTGAAGATTGGGAGAAGTTCACGTTCATCGCATTTAACGAAAAGGTCGCGCCCCGCGTAGCGTAAATGCCACGCGGCGTGGATTTCACCGCCAGGCAGTTCATTACGCAGTTCAATTTCACCTTCACCTAATTGCTCGCTTAAAAGATGACTGATAGCCTGCCACATGATATCTCTCCCATGTTGTCTGCCAGATCATAAAGTTAGCGCAAAACGGCTGTTAAAAAATACGAACTAACGCACACCTGAGCGGTTTAAATTCATACAACGCACTTATTGTTCTTTTTTTCGCCAGCTTTCCCAGGTATCTACCTCAATATCCGCGTCCTTGTCAGTCACACTCTCGGCCAGGCTGCTTGCCAGGGCGTGAACTTCCTCGTCGCTGAGGGCGCTTATCAGGCCAAATGTCAGCGTGCCTAAATCATGAATATTGCCCTCGTCGTCCGTGAGGGTGAGCAGAAAATTTGCCCGTGTAAAAGCGTTGTTGAGTTCATTGAGCTCGGTCAGTAACGCTTCATGAATGTTGACGGTAATGACGTAGCGGGTGATGTCACCACTGCTCATAGTTCACCTCATTGTTATCATGAAAGTTTTCTTAGCATAGTCGATAGTACGTTTTTGGCGACTATAGCTCGTCTTTACCCTCTCCCCGGAAGAGAGAGGGGACGGTTAATTTTGGGACAGATAATCAACAATTTTCTCGGTGTCAGGCAGCGAACAAAGCCGCGTGCCCTGATTGATGGTTGCAGCGCTACCTGCTGCAACGCCGTAGCGCGTCATCTCCAGCAGCGACGCCCCCTGCGCCAGTTTCAGCGTCATCGCCCCCACCATACTGTCGCCTGCGCCAACGGTGCTCTGGCTTTTCATGGGGGGTGGCACAACCTGCACATAGCCCGTTCCATCCACGGCCAGCGCACCCTGAGGGCCAAGAGAAACCACCACGCGCAATGCCTTGCCGCTGCGTATCAGTTCTTGCGCGGCATTACGGACGTCATCCGGCTGGGTGAGTTCACGATTCACCAGCGCGCTGAGCTCTTTCTGATTGGGTTTAACCAGCTCAAGGTTGCCTGGCTCCAGAGCGGCTTTTAACGCCTCGCCGGAACTGTCGACAATGCACCGGATGCCCCGTTGCTGGGCTGCCCGAATTAATGCTGTGAGTTTCTCTGTGCTCACGCCCGGCGGCAGGCTGCCGCTGATCACCAGCAAAGCGCCCCTTTCAATTGTCAGGACCTTCTCCTCAAGCTGACGAAACTCATCATCACTCAATTTTGCCCCCGGCATAACAAAACGGTACTGCTCGCCGCTGGACTCAACGTGAACGTGCAGGTTCTGACGCGTCCAGTCGCTGGCCTCGACGGTTTGCACGGCAACCTGTTCATCTGCCAGCAGAGACACCAGATGTTCACCAGTGGCACCACCGGCAGGAAAAATCGCCGTCGCTTTGCCTCCAAGGTGGGTAATTGCGCGTGCGACGTTGATACCGCCACCACCGGGCTCAAACACCGGGGCGCTACAGCGTAGTTTACCTTCCGGGTAAATCTGTGCGGTTAAGGTAGCGGAATCGAGAGAAGGGGAGAGTGTCAGCGTGTAGACAGGAACCATCATAACCTCCTTTTTGCATGGGTTCCTTTAAGCCTGGCATCAATCGACAGGAAGGCAACGTAAATAACAGTATGATTTTAAATATGAATGCTGACAAAAGTACGGGGTTGTTTTTATAAAATAAAAGTCGTTTTGAGATCGTTCTTATTCAAAAAATGAAATAAGAAAACATTGCTATGTTATTTGCGGCTTTTTATAATTTGTTACCTTTCTCTGGACGCCTTGTCATTGATCCTCAAGAAAGTTTCCGAGACCGTGATGGTCTCTTTTTTTGTTGTATGGACTCCTTAATAAAATGAAGCTTTTGAAGACAGTACCCGCTGCAATGATGCTGGTGGGTGGCGTGTTTGCGTCAATGAATGCAATCGCCGATGATACCGTTTTTACTGTCATGGACGATCCCTCCACAGCGCAAAAACCTTTTGAAGGTAACCTGAACGCAGGGTATCTGGCGCAATCCGGCAACACGAAAAGCTCTTCCCTGACCGCAGACAGCACCCTGACGTGGTATGGCAACACCACCGCCTGGTCACTGTGGGGGAATGCCAGCAACACCTCAGCGAATGACGAGCGATCGTCAGAGAAATACGCCGTAGGCGGGCGTAGTCGTTACAATATGACCGATTATGATTACCTGTTCGGTCAGGCAAGCTGGCTAACCGACCGCTATAACGGCTACCGGCAGCGTGATGTCTTCACTGCAGGTTATGGTCGCCAGTTCCTGAACGGACCAGTACACAGCCTGCGTTTTGAATTCGGTCCAGGCGTACGTTATGACGAATACACCGACGGTGATACCAAAACCCAACCGCTGGGCTATGCGTCGGGTACTTACGCCTGGCAGATGACCGACAACACCAAATTCACGCAGGGTGTTTCGGTATTCGGTGCTGATGATACGACGCTGAACTCCGAGACGGCGCTGAATGTGGCCATCAATGAACACTTTGGGTTAAAGGTAGCGTACAACGTGACCTGGAACTCAGCACCGCCTGAAACTGCGCCTGATCATACCGACCGCAGGACGACAATTTCTTTGGGTTATAAAATGTAATCTAAATGGGCCGACATTATTTCGGCCCTTTTTTAATTTTTAGAAATTGTGCTGATTTATATTAAACGGCGTTTTAAAATAATTGGTCCGAAAATATCTCCATACTTTCTTCATAATTACACCACTCCCCGAATATTCAGATTATTTGACACGAATTGATAAATAAACTGACTATGCAAAAGTGTGATCCAGATCTACACTGTCACTACAGGCAAAATTCAGCCTTAGGTCTTTATGCTCTAATTAAGTATGAGAAGAATCATGATGAAAAAAATCAAAACTGCTGCAGCAGCAATGGTGCTTTCAGCACTCTCTTTTGGCGTATTCGCTGCTGATCGCACGGGTATTAGCACCGCCTCTGATGTTGAAGCGGGTTCAAACATCGCCCCGGCGTCACAGTCTACCGGTCAGTCAATGAATGATGCGTTTGACGTGCATACACTGGTTGCCGGTGAGTGGTCCTGATACGTGTTTCGGTTTTAAACCTCACTGTAAAAAACCGGATTGTGATGTACCGGTTTTCATCACAGCAATGCTGTAAAGATATTCAAAGAGTTTTCAGGGTTTGATGTCTTATTACTTTTACTTGCAATGCGTTAACACTAACCCCATATCATTGCAGCCCAGCGCAATAACAACATTGCACCGCAGATTGCAATTAATACGACCACCATTTTCCAGTGCTTCGCGGCAAAGCGTTTTGTTGGCATAACCTCTTCCTTGTCAGTTTATTGTTCCAGTCTACCAAAAAAATGCGGTAAAAAGCGCATTATTCGGGACAAAGGATTATGCAACGGCATTGATTCATGTCAGAACCAATGGAATCTGTCGGCAAGAATCAACACTAAACCGGCAGCGGAAAGGATATTCAATATCACAACGGTTCTACTGGACACATTCATGTGATGCCCCTTGGGTGTGTAAGGACCTGTTCAAGAATAGCTCAGCACTTTTGAATTGCGAGCCATGGTTCGCGAAAGTTCGTTCACTCATACCGATGAGTGAAGGTTCAAACTGGTCGCAGAGGGTGCATTCGCCCTTTCATTAGTGTTACCATTAGGGGGCTTGCCGTAAATCCGCATTTGTCTGAAATCGGCGGGAGCATGATGACGAGCCAATTTGACGATTGTTGGTCAGATGGTTTCGCAATCTATTGTTAAATAATGATTATTTTCTTTGTATATGCTCTTATGTGTGGGGCATCACTGCAAATAAGGATATAAAATGCCTGTAATTACTCTTCCTGATGGCAGCCAACGCCATTACGACCACGCTGTTAGCCCAATGGATGTTGCCCTGGATATCGGCCCTGGACTCGCGAAAGCGACCATCGCTGGCCGTGTAAATGGTGAGCTAGTTGATGCGTCCGATCTGATCGAGAGCGATGCGAAGCTGTCTATCATCACCGCGAAAGACGAAGAAGGTCTTGAGATCATTCGTCACTCCTGCGCGCACCTGTTAGGTCATGCGATTAAACAGCTGTGGCCAAACACCAAAATGGCGATCGGCCCGGTTATCGACAACGGCTTCTACTATGACGTTGACCTCGATCATACCCTGACCCAGGAAGATATCGACGCGCTCGAAAAACGTATGCACGAGCTCGCCGAAACCAACTATGACGTCATCAAGAAGAAAGTCAGCTGGCACGAAGCGCGTGAAACCTTCGTGAAGCGCGGCGAGAACTATAAAGTCTCTATTCTTGACGAAAACATTTCGCATGATGACAAGCCTGGCTTGTACCATCACGAAGAATACGTCGACATGTGCCGTGGACCGCACGTGCCGAACATGCGCTTCTGTCATCACTTCAAGCTGATGAAGATCGCAGGCGCCTACTGGCGTGGCGACAGCAACAACAAGATGTTGCAGCGTATTTATGGTACCGCATGGGCAGATAAGAAAGCCCTGAGCGCGTACCTGCAGCGCCTGGAAGAGGCTGCGAAGCGTGACCACCGTAAAATCGGTAAGCAGCTTGACCTGTATCATATGCAGGAAGAAGCGCCGGGTATGGTGTTCTGGCATAACGACGGCTGGACTATCTTCCGTGAACTGGAAACCTTCGTTCGCTCCAAGCTGAAAGAGTACCAGTACCAGGAAGTGAAAGGCCCGTTCATGATGGACCGTGTGCTGTGGGAAAAAACCGGCCACTGGGACAACTACAAAGATGCGATGTTCACCACCTCGTCTGAGAACCGTGAGTACTGCATCAAGCCAATGAACTGTCCGGGTCACGTTCAGATCTTCAACCAGGGTCTGAAATCCTACCGCGACCTGCCGCTGCGTATGGCGGAGTTCGGTAGCTGCCACCGTAACGAGCCATCAGGTGCGCTGCACGGTCTGATGCGCGTTCGTGGCTTTACTCAGGATGATGCGCATATCTTCTGTACTGAAGATCAGGTCCGTGACGAAGTTAACGCCTGTATTCGTATGGTCTACGATATGTACAGCACCTTTGGCTTCGAGAAGATCGTGGTCAAACTCTCAACGCGTCCGGAAAAACGTATCGGTAGTGATGAGACATGGGATCGCGCAGAAGCGGATCTCGCCGTGGCGCTGGAAGAGAACGGCATTCCGTTCGAATACCAGCTGGGCGAGGGCGCATTCTACGGTCCGAAAATTGAATTTACCCTGTATGACTGCCTCGATCGCGCATGGCAGTGCGGTACTGTACAGCTGGACTTCTCCCTGCCGCAGCGTTTAAGCGCCTCTTATGTTGGCGAAGACAACGAGCGTCAGGTACCGGTAATGATTCACCGTGCAATTCTCGGTTCTCTGGAGCGCTTCATCGGCATCCTGACCGAAGAGTTCGCGGGCTTCTTCCCAACCTGGCTTGCGCCAGTGCAGGTCGTGGTGATGAACATTACCGATTCTCAGGCGGATTACGTTAAAGAATTGACGCAGAAACTACAAAATGCGGGCATTCGCGTAAAAGCAGACTTGAGAAATGAGAAGATTGGCTTTAAAATCCGCGAGCACACTTTACGTCGTGTCCCGTATATGTTGGTCTGTGGTGATAAAGAGGTGGAAGCAGGCAAAGTTGCCGTTCGCACCCGCCGTGGTAAAGACCTGGGGAGCCTGGACGTAAGTGAAGTGATTGAGAAGCTGCAACAAGAGATTCGCAGCCGCAGTCTTCAACAACTGGAGGAATAAGGTATTAAAGGCGGAAAACGAGTTCAAACGGCACGTCCGAATCGTATCAATGGCGAGATTCGCGCCCAGGAAGTTCGCTTAACAGATCTTGAAGGTGAACCACTGGGGATTGTGAGTCTGAGAGAAGCGATCGAAAAAGCTGAAGAAGCTGGAGTAGATTTAGTTGAAATCAGCCCTAACGCCGAACCGCCAGTTTGTCGTATCATGGACTACGGCAAGTTCCTTTATGAAAAGAGTAAGTCTTCTAAGGAACAGAAGAAGAAGCAAAAAGTTATCCAGGTTAAGGAAATCAAATTCCGTCCTGGTACCGACGATGGCGATTATCAGGTAAAACTCCGCAGCCTGATTCGCTTTCTGGAAGATGGCGATAAGGCCAAGATCACACTGCGTTTCCGCGGTCGTGAGATGGCCCACCAACAGATCGGTATGGAAGTGCTTAACCGCGTCCGTGAAGATCTGAGTGAACTGGCAGTAGTCGAATCCTTCCCTACGAAGATCGAAGGCCGCCAGATGATCATGGTGCTCGCTCCTAAGAAGAAACAGTAAGGCCTTCAAGCAGCAAAATCTGTGGAGCCTTCGGGTTTCATAGGTTTTGTTCGCCTATGTTTCGTTTATTTAACAATGCGAAGTGGAAGTTATTAAGATGCCAAAAATTAAGACCGTACGCGGTGCTGCTAAGCGCTTCAAAAAAACCGGTGGTGGTGGATTTAAGCGTAAGCACGCAAACCTGCGTCATATTCTGACCAAAAAATCTACTAAGCGTAAACGTCACCTGCGTCCAAAAGGCCTTGTTTCTAAAGGCGATCTGGGTCTGGTTATCGCGTGCCTGCCGTACGCATAAGCCGTTAACGTTTAATTTTTTTACTAAGAATATAGATACAGGAGAGCACACATGGCTCGCGTAAAACGTGGTGTAATTGCACGTGCACGTCACAAGAAAATTTTGAAACAAGCTAAAGGCTACTACGGTGCGCGTTCACGCGTATACCGCGTTGCCTTCCAGGCTGTTATCAAAGCAGGTCAGTACGCTTACCGTGACCGTCGTCAGCGTAAGCGTCAGTTCCGTCAACTGTGGATTGCGCGTATCAACGCAGCAGCACGTCAGAACGGTATTTCTTACAGCAAATTCATCAACGGCCTGAAAAAAGCCTCTGTTGAAATCGACCGTAAGATCCTGGCTGACATCGCAGTATTCGACAAAGTAGCGTTCACCGCTCTGGTCGAAAAAGCGAAAGCAGCACTGGCATAAGCCAGTTGAGAGAGGGAGCTTTGCTCCCTCTTTTGTTTTAACATCATCAGAACATTGACTTTTACCCGTTCAGGCTTTTCAATAAGGTCTTCACGGTTTTTACCACACAAGGTAACGCAAGCATGAATGCTGCTATTTTCCGCTTCTTCTTTTACTTTAGCACCTGAATTCAGGAGGCTAGCGCGTGAAAGATGAAACGAAAAACAGCGCCAGATAAGCCTCCTGATGGAGGCTTTTTTTGTGTCTAAATTCGAGAGAATAAGTCCACCAAATCGGTGTCTGCACCGACATAATGAGGAAAACCATGTCACATCTCGCAGAGCTGGTTGCCAGTGCAACGGCCGCCATTAACCAGGCCTCAGATGTTGCCGCGTTAGACAATGTCCGCGTCGAATATCTGGGCAAGAAAGGGCATTTAACCCTTCAAATGACTACCCTGCGTGAGCTGCCGCCGGAAGAACGCCCGGCAGCGGGTGCGGTGATTAACGAAGCCAAGGAGCAGGTACAGCAGGCGCTGAACGCGCGTAAAGCTGAACTCGAAAGCGCGGTGCTGAATGCGCGTCTGGCGGCGGAAACCATCGACGTTTCTCTGCCCGGTCGCCGTATTGAAAACGGTGGTCTGCACCCGGTAACCCGTACCATCGATCGCATTGAAAGTTTCTTCGGTGAGCTCGGCTTTACCGTGGCGACTGGCCCGGAAATCGAAGATGATTATCACAACTTCGATGCCCTGAACATTCCTGGCCATCATCCGGCACGTGCTGACCACGACACTTTCTGGTTCGACGCTACGCGTCTGCTGCGTACTCAGACCTCCGGCGTACAGATCCGTACCATGAAGGATCAGGAGCCGCCAATCCGTATTATCGCGCCGGGCCGCGTCTATCGTAACGACTACGATCAGACCCACACCCCAATGTTCCACCAGATGGAAGGTCTGATTGTTGATAAAAACATCAGCTTCACCAACCTGAAGGGTACGCTGCACGATTTCCTGAACAACTTCTTTGAGGAAGATCTGCAGGTTCGTTTCCGTCCGTCCTACTTCCCGTTCACCGAACCGTCTGCGGAAGTTGACGTGATGGGTAAAAACGGCAAATGGCTGGAAGTGCTGGGCTGCGGTATGGTGCATCCAAACGTGCTGCGTAACGTGGGTATCGATCCGGAAGTGTACTCCGGCTTTGCCTTCGGTATGGGCATGGAGCGTCTGACCATGCTGCGCTACGGCGTGACCGACTTACGTGCATTCTTCGAAAACGATCTGCGTTTCCTCAAACAGTTTAAATAAGGGCAGGACAGAACAATGAAATTCAGTGAACTGTGGTTACGCGAATGGGTGAACACGACGCTCGACAGCGAAGCACTTTCTAACCAGATCACCATGGCGGGTCTGGAAGTTGATGGCGTCGATCCTGTCTCGGGTGCTTTTACCGGCGTGGTGGTGGGTGAAGTGGTCGAGTGCGGACAGCACCCTAACGCCGACAAACTGCGCGTGACGAAAGTGAACGTGGGCGGTGACCGTCTGCTGGATATCGTCTGCGGCGCGCCAAACTGCCGTCAGGGGCTGAAAGTGGCCGTGGCAACCGTCGGTGCAGTGTTGCCGGGCGATTTCAAAATTAAAGCGGCTAAGCTGCGCGGCGAGCCGTCTGAAGGCATGCTGTGCTCCTTCTCCGAGCTGGGTATTTCCGACGACCACAACGGCATCATTGAGCTGCCGCTGGATGCGCCAATCGGCACCGATATCCGTGAATACCTGAAGCTTGACGACAACACCATTGAAATCAGCGTCACGCCAAACCGTGCCGACTGCTTAGGTATCATCGGCGTGGCGCGTGACGTTGCCGTGCTGAACCAGACCGAACTGAACGCGCCGGAGATTGCTTCGGTTGAAGCGACCATCAGTGACGTGCTGCCAATCCAGGTTGAGGCTGCGGATGCTTGCCCGCGCTATCTGGGCCGCGTGGTGAAAGGCATTAACGTTAAGGCGCCAACGCCGCTGTGGATGAAAGAGAAGCTGCGTCGCTGCGGTATCCGCTCAATCGATGCGGTTGTTGACGTAACCAACTACGTTCTGCTGGAGCTGGGCCAGCCGATGCACGCGTTCGATAAAGATCGTATCGACGGCGGCATCGTTGTGCGCATGGCGAAAGAGGGCGAAACCCTGGTTCTGCTGGACGGCAGCGAAGCCAAACTGAACGCCGATACGCTGGTGATTGCTGACCACAGCAAAGCGCTGGCAATGGGCGGTATCTTCGGGGGTGAACACTCTGGCGTGAACGATGAAACGCAAAACGTTCTGCTGGAATGCGCGTTCTTCAGCCCACTCTCAATTACCGGCCGCGCACGCCGCCACGGTCTGCATACCGATGCCTCTCACCGCTACGAGCGCGGCGTTGACCCGGCTCTGCAGTACAAAGCGATGGAACGTGCGACTCGCCTGCTGATCGACATCTGCGGCGGCGAAGCGGGTCCGGTTATCGACGTGACCAACGAAGCGACGCTGCCTAAGCGTGCCACCATTACCCTGCGCCGCAGCAAGCTGGATCGCCTGATTGGCCACCACGTTGCCGATGCACAGGTTACCGACATTCTGACCCGTCTGGGCTGTGAAGTGACCGAAGGCCTGGACGAGTGGAAAGCCGTTGCGCCATCATGGCGTTTCGACATGGAAATTGAAGAAGATCTGGTGGAAGAAGTGGCCCGCGTTTACGGCTACAACAACATCCCTGACGAGCCGGTACAGGCGGGGCTGGGGGTGGGCACCCCCCCCG
>NZ_GL890776.1:80431-119908 GCF_000211415.1 Enterobacter mori LMG 25706
GGCACCCACCGTGAAGCCGACCTGTCCCTGAAGCGTGTGAAAACCATGCTCAACGACAAAGGCTATCAGGAAGTGATCACTTACAGCTTTGTTGATCCTAAGCTGCAGCAGCTGATACACCCGGGCCAGGAGGCGCTGATCCTGCCAAGCCCGATCTCCAGCGAGATGTCCGCGATGCGTCTGTCCCTGTGGACCGGCCTGCTCGGCACTATCGTGTATAACCAGAATCGTCAGCAAAACCGCGTGCGAATTTTCGAAAGTGGATTGCGCTTTGTACCGGATACTCAGGCGAATTTAGGCATCCGTCAGGATCTCATGCTGGCGGGGGCTATCAGCGGTAATCGCTATGAAGAGCACTGGGATCTGGCAAAAGGTACGGTTGATTTCTACGATATGAAGGGCGATCTGGAAGCCATTCTCGATCTGACCGGTAAATTATCTGAAATTGAATTCCGTGCAGAAGCGAATCCAGCCCTGCATCCGGGCCAGAGCGCGGCGATTTATTTGGACGGTAAACGCGTTGGTTTCATTGGAGTTGTTCATCCGGAACTGGAGCGTAAGCTGGACCTGAATGGCCGTACCATCGTGTTCGAGCTGGAGTGGAACCCGGTTGCAGACCGCGTCATTCCTCAGGCGCAGGACGTATCACGCTTCCCGGCGAACCGCCGTGATATCGCGGTTGTCGTCGCTGAAAACGTGCCCGCAGCAGATATTTTGGCCGAATGTAAGAAAGTTGGCGTAAATCAGGTAGTTGGCGTAAACTTATTTGACGTGTACCGCGGCAAGGGCGTAGCAGAAGGTTTCAAGAGCCTCGCTATTAGCCTTATCCTTCAGGATACCAGCCGTACACTCGAAGAAGAGGAGATTGCCGCTACCGTTGCCAGATGTGTAGAGGCATTAAAAGAGCGATTCCAGGCATCATTGAGGGATTGAACCTATGGCGCTTACAAAAGCTGAAATGTCAGAATATCTGTTTGATAAGCTTGGGCTTAGCAAACGGGATGCCAAAGAGCTGGTAGAGCTGTTTTTCGAAGAGATCCGTCGTGCTCTGGAAAATGGTGAGCAGGTAAAACTCTCCGGTTTTGGCAATTTTGATTTGCGAGACAAAAACCAACGTCCGGGTCGCAACCCGAAGACGGGGGAAGATATTCCCATTACAGCCCGCCGCGTGGTGACCTTCAGACCCGGCCAGAAGTTAAAAAGCCGTGTCGAAAACGCAACGCCTAAAGCAGAGTAATATGAACTAACTAAAAAGGCCGCTATTGCGGCCTTTTTTCTTTGCGCTCTTCTGCAAACCCACCGTAAAATCAATTACATCTCACGTGACTAAAACCATACCTATGCTTGATTTTGCCCATCGCCAGCACCGTTCCGATCGACGTCGCCTGCTTCTGCTTGCGCTGCTGCTCATTGTGGCCGCTGTCGTTAGCCTGTGCGCGGGCGACAGGTGGCTGGGGCCGGAAAGCTGGTTGGGTCCGGATGGCCAGCTTTTTGTCTGGCAAATACGCCTGCCGCGCACGCTGGCGGTGATCCTGGTGGGGGCCGCGCTGGCGCTGTGCGGCACCATCATGCAGGCGCTGTTTGAAAATCCGCTGGCGGAGCCCGGGCTGCTTGGCGTGTCGAATGGGGCTGGCGTGGGGCTGATTGCGGCTGTCATGCTGGGGGGCGGGGCACTCTCAGCGTGGAGCATTAGCTTTAGCGCTATTCTCGGCGCCTTGCTGATAACCATCATTCTTCTGCGTTTTGCCAGACGGCATCTGTCGACCAGTCGGCTGCTGCTTGCCGGGGTGGCGCTGGGGATCATCTGCAGCGCGTTAATGACCTGGGCGGTCTATTTTTCAACGTCGTTCGATTTGCGCCAGCTAATGTACTGGATGATGGGCGGATTCGGCGGCGTCGACTGGCGGCAGGGCTGGCTGATGGCGCTGTTGATCCCGGTCATACTGTGGACCTCTTTTCAGGCACAGCCGCTGAATATTCTCGCGCTCGGCGAAACGTCGGCTCGCCAGCTCGGCATGCCGATTAGCTTCTGGCGCAATGCGCTGGTGATTGCCATTGGCTGGATGGTGGGGGTGAGCGTGGCGCTGGCGGGGGCGATTGGCTTTATCGGGCTGGTTATCCCACATATGTTGCGTCTGTGCGGTATTACCGACCATCGGACTTTACTTCCGGCCTCGGCGGTTGCCGGGGCGGCAACGCTGCTGGTGGCTGACATCATCGCCCGACTCGCCCTGAGCGCAGCCGAACTGCCGATTGGTGTAGTGACCGCTACGCTGGGCGCGCCGGTATTTATCTGGCTACTCTTAAAAGCTGGACGTTAAATCACTACCCGTAAGACAACCTGAGGGAATGCTATGCAGACTGATATTCTGAATACCGAAGTGACCACCATTGACGGCGAGAAAACCACGCTGGAAGGCTACAAGGGCAACGTGTTGCTCATCGTCAACGTGGCATCTAAATGTGGCCTGACGCCGCAGTACGAACAGCTGGAGAACATTCAGAAAGCCTGGGGGAAAGACGGTTTCACCGTACTGGGCTTCCCGTGCAACCAATTCCTGGGCCAGGAGCCGGGCAGCGAAGAGGAGATTAAAACCTTCTGCAGCACCACCTATGGCGTGACGTTCCCGCTATTCAGCAAGATCGACGTCAACGGTGAAGACCGCCACCCGCTCTACGCGAAGCTGGTGGCCGCAGCGCCGACCGCCGTGGCGCCAGAGGGCAGCGGTTTCTATGAACGTATGGCAAGCAAAGGGCGCGCGCCGCTCTATCCTGACGATATCCTGTGGAATTTTGAAAAATTCCTGATTGGTCGCGACGGCCAGGTTGTCCAGCGTTTCTCACCGGATATGACGCCTGAAGATCCGATCGTCATGGAATCTATCAAGCTGGCGCTGGCGAAATAATGACGTTGCTGATGCAGCTCACGGACGTCGCCGATAAGGGACGTCTGGAGCCGGTAACCGGTGCTATCAATGCCGGAGAAATCCTGCATCTTGTTGGGCCAAATGGGGCCGGTAAAAGCACGCTGCTGGCACGCATGGCGGGCTTGAACTCTGGTCCGGGCGAGATCGTGCTGCAGGGGCACGCCCTTGCCGACTGGTCACCGGTATCGCTGGCACATCGGCGTAGCTATTTAGTTCAGCAGCAGGTGCCACCGTTTGCGATGCCGGTCTGGCACTATCTGATGCTGCATCTGCATGATAAAAACAGCGCCACGCTGCTCTCGGATGTCGCGATGGGGTTAGGGTTAGACGATAAACTCACCCGTCACGCCAGCCAGCTCTCCGGTGGGGAGTGGCAGCGCGTGCGTCTGGCCGCGGTTATCCTGCAGATCCATCCGGCAGGAAATCCGCACGGACGCTTGCTGCTTCTGGACGAGCCGATGAGCGGTCTGGATGTCGCCCAGCAGGCGGCGCTGGATACCCTGCTAAGCGGGTTGTCCCGTCAGGGGATAGCCGTCGTCATGAGCAGTCACGATCTTAACCACACGCTGCGTCATGCCCACAGGGTCTGGCTGCTGTCGCGAGGCAAAATGATTGCCAGCGGCGCGCGTGACCAGGTTCTTACGCCTCCAAATCTTGCCCGCGCCTACAATATGTCGTTTCGCAGGCTGGACATAGAAGGGCATAAGATGCTGATTTCTACCGCGCAAGAGTAACCGTTTCTTGCCTGGTAGCCTACTTGCACGCTAAATTACAAAAAGAATAAAAAAACAGAGGATTCGTCTGGACATGCGATTCTGGTTTCTCTTTGTGGCAGCGCTCTTTCTTGCGGGATGCAGTAGCCATCGTGCGCCACCCCCTAACGCCCGGCTCTCGGATTCAATCACCGTGATTGCCAGCCTGAACGACCAGTTAAGCAACTGGCGCGGCACGCCTTATCGCTACGGCGGTATGAGTCGCGGCGGCGTGGACTGTTCTGGTTTTGTGCTAATGACCTTTCGCGATAAGTTTGATTTGCAGCTTCCGCGTGAAACGCGCAAGCAAGCTGAAATAGGCACGGAAATCAACAAAGATGAGTTACTGCCTGGCGACCTGGTCTTTTTCAAAACCGGTTCGGGTGAAAGCGGTCTCCATGTTGGCATTTACGATACGGATAACCAGTTTATTCATGCTTCGACCAGCCGTGGGGTGATGCGCTCTTCGCTCGATAATGTCTACTGGCGTAAAAATTTCTGGCAGGCGCGGCGTATTTAGTCGCACCTTGACGGCTTAACGCTGGCGGCAGGGTAACTATTAAACTATGCCGCTTTTAATCATATAAGATGATTAAAGTTAAATTTACGAAGAATTAGTTATGTCCAGATGTATCTGTTTTATCTAAAACTGGCTATTACACAGCAACCAGGATAAGATTAATTTAGATTCAGGGATAAATCTGAAAAATATTACGGAACTGATGAAATTAATCTTATTAAAATCAAGACAGTGGAATTGTGTCGTCAATTGCTCCAGGATGTCCTCTCTCATCTTTAATGCGGGGCGAGTGCAATGATTATTACGCTAGATAATGCCTACAAGTCTGAACTTTTGCTGCAGCCTGCGCGTAATAGCGCCGGGGAGCTTAAAGGTTTAGAGCTTGTGGTTAACTTTGCTGGCGTTGACACGGAAGTGAGGATCCCTACTGAACTGGTTATCCCGCGTCTTTCACCTGCAGAAGAGTTAGCGCTGTTTCAAGAGAAACTGCAATTGCTCGACACCTGTAAACTGTTCTTTATTCAGCACCAGTTAATTGCATGGATCAATATTACACCTGTAATAGTTGAGTTTTTATTAACGAATGGAAATGCTGTTCCATTACTTGAGCGCTATCCTTTTCTTGAGTTTACTGTTAATGAGAACTATCCAGGTTTAAATAATGGAAAAGATGATCTGAACCTGGCGAGAATGGCAATCCATTTTCCTTTAGTGCTGACAAACTTTGGCGCAGGTGCAGCATCTCTCAAAGCGGTTTATGACGGTTTGTTTAAGCGCGTAATACTGGACAAGGGTTTTATCCAGCAGCGGGCTGCAGCGCTTTCTTTTGAGCCCTTTATGCGCGCTATTCTCTGGCAAATCACCCCACACTGCCAGTCGGTTATGGTATCCGGGATTGACGATCACAGCCTGTTGCAGCGCGTGCTGACGTTTAATTTTGGCGCGATGCAGGGAAGTCTCTGGCCTGCCGTACCGGCAGAGCAGGTGACAACGCTCGTTCAATGATAACCCTTCTCTTCGCCCGTGTTTAAGACCCGCTAAACCCTCTACACTAAAAGCAGGAGGACCTATGACCCTGTCTTTTACTGCACACTGGCATGACGAGTTGCCTGGCTTTTATACCGCACTCAAACCTACACCGTTACACCATTCCCGTCTTATCTGGCATAACGCGCCGCTGGCTGACGAACTGGCGATCCCGCCTGACCTGTTCCAGCCTGCAGAAGGGGCTGGCGTCTGGGGTGGCGAAACGCTTTTGGCGGGCATGCAGCCACTGGCTCAGGTCTACAGCGGCCACCAGTTTGGCGTCTGGGCGGGGCAACTGGGTGACGGCCGGGGGATCCTGCTCGGTGAACAACAGCTTCCCAACGGGGAGACGGTTGACTGGCATCTGAAAGGTGCGGGTCTTACCCCCTATTCGCGAATGGGCGACGGGCGCGCGGTGCTGCGCTCAACGATCCGCGAAAGCCTGGCGTCGGAAGCCATGCATGCGCTGGGGATCCCTACCACGCGCGCGCTGTCCATTGTTACCAGCGACACGCCGGTTGCGCGTGAGACGATGGAGCAGGGGGCAATGCTGGTCCGCATCGCTGAAAGCCATCTGCGCTTTGGTCATTTTGAACACTTTTACTATCGCCGCGAGCCGGAAAAAGTCCGACAGCTTGCAGACTATGCCATTCGCCGCCACTGGCCACAGTTGCAGGGCGAAGCGGAAAAGTATGTTCTCTGGTTCCGCGATATCGTCTCCCGTACCGCCTCAATGATTGCACGTTGGCAGACCGTCGGGTTTGCACACGGGGTCATGAATACCGATAACATGTCCCTTCTGGGACTCACCTTCGATTACGGTCCGTATGGCTTCCTTGATGATTACCAGCCGGGTTACATCTGTAACCATTCGGACTATCAGGGACGCTACAGTTTTGATAATCAGCCTGCTGTAGGGTTGTGGAATCTACAACGCCTTGCGCAAAGCCTGTCGCCTTTTATTGACGTCGATGCCCTGAACGATGCGCTCGACGGCTATCAGGAGGTTCTGCTGCGGGAGTATGGTGCGCTGATGCGCAACAAGCTGGGCCTGCTGACCCAGGAGAAGGGCGATAACGAATTACTGAACACCTTGTTTGCGCTGATGGCGCGGGAAGGGAGTGACTACACCCGCACCTTCCGGATGCTGAGCCAGACGGAGCAGAACAGCGCGGCGTCACCGCTGCGTGACGAGTTTATCGACAGGCAGGCGTTTGACGACTGGTTCACGCTCTACCGCTCGCGGCTTCAGCAGGAGCAGGTGGATGATGCAACCCGCCAGGAGAAGATGAAGGCCGCGAACCCCGCAATGGTGTTGCGCAACTGGCTGGCGCAGCGGGCGATTGAGCAGGCAGAGCAGGGACAGTACGACGAGCTACACCGCCTGCATGTGGCGTTGCGCACGCCGTTTGCCGACCGGGACGATGACTACGTCAGCCGCCCGCCTGAGTGGGGTAAGCGGCTGGAAGTGAGCTGCTCAAGCTAGGGGGCGAGAAATACCTGCGGCGCGGCGTGAGCCGGATGTTGACCCACGTGCAGCTGTGCGCCATACCAGTGGGCCAGCGCATCGGCCTGCAGGACGGCCTCCGGTGTGCCTCCGGCGACCAGCCTGCCGTTATGCAACAACAGGATCCTGTCTGCCCACAGCGCCGCCAGATTGAGATCGTGCAGCACCACGCAGACGTGCAGATCCTTTTGACGGGTCAGCGATCTTAACAGCCGCAGCAGATACTGCTGATGGTAGAGATCCAGCGCGGAGGTGGGTTCATCCAGGAACAGCCAGCCGCGCGGAGCACCGTCGCACCAGAGCTGGGCCAGCGCGCGCGCAAGCTGGACACGCTGCTGTTCGCCACCGGAAAGCGCCGCAAATTGCCTTCCGGCAAGCGGTAAACATTCGGTGATCCGCATGATTTCCTGAATCACTGCCGCTTCAGGCGTGCGCGTCCACGGGGCGCGGCCCATGCCGACAACGGCCTCCACCGGCCAGTCAAATCCCAGTTGCGTGTTTTGTCGCATTACCGCCCGCTGGCGGGAAAGCGCGTCCGGACGCCATGCGCTGAGGGGTTTCCCCGCCAGAAGACAGTGCCCGCTGGCAGGCTTGAGATAACCCGTTAACAGCCGTAATAACGTCGATTTCCCGGCACCGTTCGGGCCAATTAACGCGATCAGTTCACCCTGCGACAATGACAGCGAAATGTCGTTGATTATCGTGCGTCGTCCCGCCTGAAAAACAATATTTTCAGCGCAATAGCGGTCAGCCATGTTGCCCTCCACGATGGAAAATAAGCCAGAGAAACCAGGGGGCGCCAAGAAGGCTGGTCAGTAAACCAACCGGCATTTCTGCTGGCGCGACCAGCGTTCGCGCGGCCGTATCCGCAACCAACAGCAGCGAAGCTCCGGCGAGGACCGAGCCGGGGATCGCGGCCCGGTGATCAGCGCCCAGCCACATACGCATCAGATGCGGTACCACCAGCCCCACAAAGCCGATCACGCCGCTGACCGCCACTGCGGCAGCAACCAGCAGGGCGCTGCACAGCAGCAGGATCCGCTGTACGACGGCGACATCCACACCCAGGTAGTGCGCTTCCTCATCACCGAGTTGCAGCACGTTGAGCGCGTTCGCCAGCCGCCAGATAACCAGAACGGTGGGCACCATCAGCGAGGTAACGGCCAGCAGTGTCGACCACTGTGCCTGACCGAGGCTGCCCATTCCCCAGAGCGAAAGCTGGCGAAGCTGCGCATCGTTACTCACCCAGGAGAGGACGCCGACCGCCGCGCCGCACAGGGCATTTATTGCAATGCCAACCAGTAACAGACGTGACAGGGAGCTGTTACGCTGTTGGCTGAGCAGGAAGATCGCAACGGTCGCTGCCAGCGCGCCGAGAAAGGCTGCCAGCATCGGGGCGTAGAGCATCACCAGGGCAGGTAACGAGAGCGGAAGAACGACCCACAGCGCGACCGCCAGCGCCGCGCCGCTGCTGATGCCGAGCAAACCCGGATCCGCCAGGGGATTGCGAAACAGTCCTTGCATCACACACCCCGCCAACGCCAGCGACCCGCCGATGACCAGCGCCAGCAGCACGCGAGGCAGGCGGATCGTCAGCCAGATTTGACGCAGCGCCTCGTCGCTGCCGTTCCACAGCAGGCTGACCGGCAGGCGCAACGCACCAAAGCCGGTGGCCGTGAACGTCAAAAGGGAGAGCAGGGCAGCCAGCAGCCACAGTGAAACCGTAACCCGTCGGGACATCAGGGGAGTTGCTCCGCTTTGGCGCGCAGCTGCTGGATCGCTTTCGGCGTTCGCACGCTAAAGCCCAGCAGCGCCATGTCATCAATCGCCAGCATCTGTCTGTTCCGCCCGGCTGGCGTTTGCGCCAGACCCGGCAGCGTCCACAGATTTTCTTCACCGCCCAGCGCCCGCACACCGTCCTGCGAAATCACCACCAGGTCGGGCTGGCTGGCAATCACGCCCTCCTGCGACAGCGGCTGATAGCGGGAAAATCCCTGCATAGCGTTCTGTAAACCTGCCGCACGGATGGCGGCATCCGCGCCGGTCTGCTGCCCGGCAGCCATGGCGGTCATCCCGCCGTGGTTAAGAATAAACAGCACCCGCTTGTTCAGCGACGACCCAGGCAGTGCGGCCAGCTCCGCACGCAGCGTTTTGCGCAGGATTTCTCCCTGCGCCTGCTGGTGCGTTGCTTCGGCGATCGTCCGGACTTTCTCGTCAATCACGCTCAGGGCGTTACTGGCGGGAACGGTGACCACCCTGACGCGGCTTTGCTCAACCTGCTTCAGTGCCAGAGAGGGCTGAGCCTGAGCGCTCGCCAGCACCAGCGTGGGACGCATGGACAAAATTCCCTCCGCATTAAGCTGGCGCAGATAACCCACGTCTGGCAGGTCGTTCGCCGCCTGCGGCCATTGGCTGGTGCTGTCGCGCGCGACCAGAGAAGACTCTGCGCCAAGGGCATAAACGATCTCCGTGACGTCGCCGCCGAGGGTGACAATTTTCTCCTGCGTGGCGGCAAACGCCACCAGAGGCAGGGCGCTCAGCAGGGCAAACCAGCTTTTCATGCGGCCATCCCTTTTGGCGTCAGGGCGTCAATCTGGCTGCGCCACTGGCTCTGCTCCGGCTCGCCTTCGGTACGCTGGCCATACAGCTGGGCGATTTGCGTACCGTCGGCGGCAAACAGTTCCAGGCTGGTGACGTGGCCATCTGCGGTCGGCTTGCGCGTTACCCAGCTCTCCGCGACGGCGTCTTCCAGCAGATGCAGCGTAAAGGCGGGGTTAAAGATATTCAGCCAGCCTTTCATCGGTACGACTTTTTCCACCGCGCCGGTGAAGATCTGCACGCAGCCGCGGTTGCCTACGAAGACCATGATTTCGTTACCGTCCTGACGTGCCGTTTCCAGCAACTGCCCCAGCGCGCTGTTCTCAACTTTGCAGGCGAGGTCGTCGCCCACCAGACGAAACGCCTGCTGACGGCTGAGGTTATGGCGCTTCAACAGGCTGAAGAACTGATGAACGTCGGTCATGGCGCGCCACTCTTTGTCCACACGCGCGCCATCCGCATTCTCAGCGTGAGCCGGGGCATCGGCGGCCTTCAGCTCAAGCGGCGGGTTATCGGCAAAGATAAAACGGGTCAACACGTCGCCCCAGGCAGAGACGTCGGTATTGTCCGTGGTATACACCTTCAGCAGGGCATCGCCCTGACGATCGAAAAACTGAATGCTCTGACGCTCACCGCGTGCGGTGGTTTCGCTGATGTGAAACACGCTCGCCCACTGGTTGAGGAACAGGCGCAGATCCAGCGCGCGCGGGTTCAGCACCAGCCCGGCGTGGCCGTTCAGGTGCTGGTTGGTAAAGCTCCCGACCTGCTCGTGCACGGCGTATTCGTTGCGGCAGATACACCGGGTTTCGCCCACGGCTTCCAGCGCGCCTAAAATCTCGCGGATTTCACCGTGCAGTCGCCAGGCGTCATGACCTACGCGGGCAAAGGTCAGCTCCGCTTCGCTGATGTTCATTAACCCTGCGATGTCGCGCGCGTATTTACCCGGATTGTCTTCTTTTAACTCAAGCCAGCGTGTGTAGTGATTCATTGTCTCTTCCTTCTCAATATGCGTTACCACTGATAACTCACGAAAATCTTACCGTTACGACCGTCCTGCGGGATCCCCTGCGGTGACCAGTACGCTTTGTCGAAGGCGTTGCCTAGCACCAGCGTGGTGGTCACGCCTTTGAGCTGTTCCTGACCTTTATAGCTGACGTAGAAATCATTGACCGCATAGCCCGGCTGTTTACTGTAGCTGCTGCTGATATGCGTTGAGCGATCGACAAAAGTACCGATCCAGCCGACGGAAAACCCGCTTTGCGCCACCGGGATATCCAGCTTGCTGGTGACGGTGTCCGGGTTAATGCTGGAGATATACTCGCCGGTGTTGGTGTCTTTGCCGCGCGTGCGGTTGTAGGCCACGTCGAGGTTGAACAGGTCGGCGGAGTATTTCGCCATTACGTCCCATCCCCAGATTTTGGCGTCGGGGACGTTATAGGACATGGTGGTCGCCGCGGCAAAATCGACGGTGGTAGAGATGTAGTCTTTGGCTTTGGTATCGAAATAGCTGGCCTTAAACTCCAGCGCATCGTTGGCAAGCATCAGATCGTCAAAGCGCAGACCAAAACCGAACTCCTGGGTTTTGTTGGTTTCCGGGCGCAGGTTCGGGTTGGGTACCCAGTAGTTGGTGTAGAAGCTGCCGATGGAGAAATGTTTCGCATCGTTATACATCTCGCCCATGGTCGGCGCGCGGAAGGCCTGCGCATAAGAGCCGAACAGCATCAGCCAGTCGGTTGGGCTGATGGTTAACCCGGCACGGGATGACCACTTATCGGCATCCACATCGTCGTAACCCTCGCTGCTGCCGCGATAATTGTCGTAGCGCGTACCGCCCAGCAGGGTCACGGGCAGATCGCGCAGGGTGATCTCATCCTGCAGCCAGCCGGAGCTGAAATCGATTTTGGCATTCGGGAAGCCGGTTGTCGCACCGCCCGGGCGTTGCTCCTGACGATAGTATTCGCCACCGTAGGTCAGGAGATGAGACGCGAAGGAGTCGCTGAACAGACGGGTGCGGTTTTCCACTTTACCGCCTTTGGTGGTCTGCTTGCGGAACTCGCCGGTGCCGTCGACGTTCTGGGCGTTAATGCGCGCTTCGGACCAGTAGACTTTTGCATCGGCGTTCAGCCAGTCGTTACCTTCCGGGGCAAGGTGGTAGCCAAGCTGCGCATCACGCTGGATGGTGGAGCGGTCGGTCATGGGGTTGCTGCTGTCGGACGCGTCGGTGGTTTGCGGGTTTTTCGGCTCCTGCGCGTCGTTGTTGTAGTAGCGCAGGGAGCCGCTCAGGGTTTGAGCCGGGTCGATTTTCCAGCTCCCTTTTGCCAGCATGTTATTAATGGATTCGTCGTTAGGCGCCGTTGCACCGTCACTCTGGCGAATATCACCGCGATCCCGGCTCGACCATGCCACCAGACCGTCCAGCGTCTCGGTACGGCCGTAGGCGCTGGCACCCATTCCGATGCTGTGATCGCCCGTCGCGCCCGTACCAAACACGCGGTAGCCGCTGTTCTTGCCCGGCTCGAGCAGATCGTTGGCGTCGGCGGTGTCATAGGAAATCACGCCACCCAATGCGCCGCTGCCGTACAGCAGAGCGGAAGGACCGCGCACCACTTCAATACGTTTGATCAGCGCCGGGTCGAGGAAGGTGCTGTTGAGGTGGCCGGTATCGGTTCCCTGACGTACGCCGTCGACCAGGACCAGCACGCCGCGACGGTCGTAACCGCGCAGGTTGACGTCCTGACCATTCGTGCGGCCGGTGCCGTCCAGCGTCAGGCCGGGTACCTTGCGCAGCAGGTCGGCGGCAGAGCTGGCGGTCTGGTTTTCCGGGGCGGTGGCGTCAATGACGCTAACCATCATCGGCGCCTCAAAGGCGCTGCGGGCGTTGCCGGTGGCGGTTACGGTGATGTCGTCTGTGGCAGCAAACGCAGCCCCCGGCAGGGTGCTGACAATCGCCAGCGCCAGAAGTGACGGACGTAAAGACGTGGAATGCAGGTGTGGCATAGCAACTCTCCATAAGAATTGAAAAGCGCTGGCTGCCTGGGGATAACCTGGGTGGCTGGCGAAATTATCGTGTTGTTTATTTAGTCAGGATCAGTTTTCCGGCATGGGTCTGGCGCAGAAGATAGTGCTGGCCGTCATGCTCGATAATGACCCGCCCCTCATCACCGAGCAGGGTTTTGCTGTCGATACGGCGATCAGTGGAGGTGGGGGAAGGCGCTGTGTGTGTTTTTATTGGCGTTGCCGCGCTGTTATCCGTACGTGACATAATGTTTATAAATAACAATCAATGTAACAATGATAATCATTATCAATAAACTGCAAATTCACGGCAAGCGTTTTTGTGAAAATTGTGTGACGGGATCAAATTTGGGGGGTGAGGTGCGGTCTGATGCCCTCTCCCACAGGGAGAGGGCACGGATCGTAGGTCGGGTAAGCGCAGCGCCACCCGACAATAACATCAGAAGCGAGAATCAACCGCAGCTGCCAGCTTCTCCAGCAGCAGCTCGCTGTCTTCCCAGCTCAGGCACGGGTCGGTGATCGACTGGCCGTAAACCATCTGCTGCCCGGTAACGATTTTCTGCGTGCCTTCTTTGAGGAAGCTTTCCGCCATAATGCCTGCCACGGCGGTGGAACCGCTGCGGATCTGCTGGCAGATCTCATCGCAGACATCCAGCTGGCGACGGTGCTGCTTCTGGCAGTTGCCGTGGCTGAAATCCACCACCAGGTGTTCCGGCAGGTCGAATTCGGCCAGCGTTTCGCAGGCTGCTGCGATATCTTGCGCATGATAATTCGGTTTTTTGCCGCCGCGCATAATGATATGCCCGTACGGATTACCGCTGGTCTGGTAGATGGTCATGTGACCGCTCTTATCCGGCGACAGGAACATATGGCTGGCACGCGAGGCGCGGATCGCGTCGACCGCAATTCGCGTGTTGCCATCGGTCCCGTTTTTAAAGCCGACCGGACAGGAGAGAGCAGAGGCCATCTCACGGTGGATCTGACTTTCGGTGGTCCGTGCGCCAATTGCGCCCCAGCTGATCAGATCGGCGATAAACTGCCCGGTCACCATATCGAGAAACTCGGTCGCCGTCGGAACGCCCAGCTCGTTGACCTGTAAAAGCAGCTTCCGCGCCAGCTCAATACCGTGGTTCACGCGATAGCTGCCGTTGAGGTCAGGATCGGAAATCAGTCCCTTCCAGCCCACCACGGTGCGCGGTTTTTCAAAGTAGGTGCGCATGACGATCTCAAGGCGATGCTTATACTTCTCACGCATCCCCTGAAGACGTTTTGCGTAGTCCATCGCGGCATCCAGGTCGTGAATGGAGCAGGGGCCAATCACCACCAGAAGGCGCTTGTCTTCGCCGTTCAGGATTTTTTCAATGCGGCGGCGGGACGCCGTTACATGTTCCGCAACGCCTGCGGAAACGGGGTGCCGCTGGGCCAGTTCAGCCGGAGTCACCAGGCTATCAATGCGCGCAGTGCGGAGTTCGTCGGTTTTGTTCATGGAATGTCTCAGAATTTTTGTGCTTCATCGGCAGACTACCGGGAAGTGATGGGCATCACCTTAAACCAATCCCTGCTGATTTCAAGTTCGGGGCAAATTCGCCCCGATGATGCCCATTATGATAACTGAAACTGGATTAATGTACTAGCATATTAGTACATGCGGCGATTCAGCCCCATGATGTCGAGGATTTTGGTAGCAATTTCTTCTACGGAATAGTTGGTGCTGTTCAGCCACGGGATCTGGTTTTTGCGGTACAGCGCTTCAACCTCGGAAACTTCCATCCGGCACTGGCGCATGGAGGCGTAGCGGCTGTTCTCGCGGCGCTCTTCGCGGATGGCGGCGAGGCGCTCCGGGTTAATGGTCAGGCCGAACAGCTTGTGCTGCAGCGGCTTAAGGGCGGCGGGCAGCACCAGGTTGTCCATATCGTCGGCAATAAACGGGTAGTTTGCAGCGCGAATGCCAAACTGCATGGCCAGATAGAGGCTGGTCCGGGTTTTGCCGCAGCGCGACACGCCCAGCAGGATCACCTGCGCCTGGTCAAGATTACGCAGCGAGATCCCGTCGTCGTGGGCGAGGGTGTAGTCAATGGCGGCGATACGCGCATCGTACTTGGTCAGGTTTCCGGGGTTCAGCCCGTGTGTACGGTGGGCGATAGGCGTGGGGTCGAGCTTGAGCTCGCTTTGCAGCGGTGCCACCAGCGCCTGCACGATGTCCTGACAGAAACCTTCACTTTGCAGAATGATGCTGCGAATTTCCGGGATAACAATCGAATAGAACACCAGCGGGCGCACGCCAGTTTGCTGGAAGATGGCGTCAATCTGGTCTTTCACCGCTTTGGCGCGGCTCTCATTTTCCACAAAGGGCAGCGTGATGCTGTTAATCGAAACGGGAAACTGCGACATCACCGCGTGCCCCAGCACCTCGGCGGTGATCGCCGTACCATCAGAAATATAAAAAACGTGGCGATCGACAGCACTATCCATTTTACTCACCCTGAATATCTAACCTAATTGTCTGAAAGCATAAATTAAAAAAGTTAATTGCACAGCAAAGAACTTATCTGAATTTAAAATGAAACGGTGTTTTTGATTTTCCTGAAAAGTGGATTTCATTTTTCAAATAGCGACTTTATTTTTGTGGTTTTTGGCTGAATATATAGGAATCATCGGTTTAGCGAGTGATGGGAAAGTATCCGAAAAGTTGAAAATTTAAATTGCTTACACGATTCACCGTTTTTTTAGCGGAAGTAAATATGCCAGTATAAATACGTAGTCAGGTGTTTCTTACTCCGATCAAATATCACAAAAGGATTGTTTCGATGTCCAACAATGGCTCGTCACCGCTGGTGCTTTGGTATAACCAACTCGGCATGAATGATGTAGACAGAGTTGGGGGCAAAAATGCCTCCCTGGGTGAAATGATTACAAATCTGTCCGGTATGGGTGTTTCCGTACCAAACGGGTTTGCCACCACCGCCGATGCCTTTAACCTGTTTTTAGACCAGAGCGGTGTTAACCAGCGCATTTACGACCTGCTGGATAAAACGGATATTGATGACGTCACCGAGCTTGCCAAAGCCGGGTCACAAATCCGCCAGTGGATCATCGACACACCTTTCCAGCCGGAACTGGAAAAAGCCATTCATGACGCGTACAACCAGCTCTCTGCTGACGATGCGCAGGCCTCCTTTGCCGTGCGTTCTTCTGCAACCGCAGAAGATATGCCCGATGCCTCGTTCGCCGGACAGCAGGAAACCTTCCTGAACGTTCAGGGTTACGATGCGGTGCTGGTGGCGGTGAAGCACGTGTTTGCTTCCCTGTTTAATGACCGCGCCATCTCCTATCGCGTGCACCAGGGCTACGACCATCGCGGCGTCGCGCTTTCCGCCGGCGTGCAGCGCATGGTGCGCTCGGACGTAGGTTCTTCCGGCGTGATGTTCTCCATCGATACTGAATCCGGCTTCGACCAGGTGGTGTTTATCACCTCCGCGTGGGGCCTGGGTGAGATGGTGGTGCAGGGCGCGGTAAACCCTGACGAATTCTACGTCCACAAGCCTACGCTGGCGGCTAACCGTCCGGCAGTGGTGCGCCGCACCATGGGCTCGAAAAAAATTCGCATGATCTATGCCCCAACCCAGGAGCATGGCAAGCAGGTTAAGATTGAAGATGTGCCGCAGGAGCAGCGCGACCGTTTCTCCCTGACCGACGCCGAAGTGGAAGAGCTGGCGAAGCAGGCGGTGCAGATCGAAAAACACTACGGTCGTCCGATGGATATCGAATGGGCGAAAGACGGTAACACCGGCAAGCTGTTTATCGTGCAGGCGCGTCCGGAAACCGTCCGCTCTCGTGGTCAGGTGATGGAGCGTTATACGCTGCACGCGCAGGGCAAAATCGTGGCGGAAGGCCGCGCCATCGGTCACCGTATCGGTGCGGGTCCGGTGAAAGTGATCCACGACATCAGCGAGATGAACCGCATTGAGCCAGGCGACGTGCTGGTGACCGACATGACCGACCCGGACTGGGAACCGATCATGAAGAAAGCGGCGGCCATTGTCACCAACCGCGGCGGTCGTACCTGTCACGCGGCGATCATTGCCCGCGAGCTGGGTATTCCTGCGGTTGTCGGCTGCGGTGACGCCACCGAGCGGATGAAGGACGGGCAGAACGTGACCGTCTCCTGTGCCGAAGGCGATACCGGCTACGTGTACGCCGACATCCTCGACTTCAGCGTGAAGAGCTCCAGCGTGGATACCATGCCGGACCTGCCGCTGAAGATCATGATGAACGTCGGTAACCCGGACCGCGCGTTTGACTTCGCCTGCCTGCCAAACGAAGGCGTGGGCCTGGCGCGTCTGGAATTCATCATCAACCGTATGATCGGCGTTCACCCGCGCGCGCTGCTGGAGTTTGACGACCAGGAGCCGAAGCTGCAGAACGAAATCCGCGAGATGATGAAAGGCTACGACTCACCAAGAGAGTTCTACGTCGGCCGTCTGACCGAAGGGATCGCGACGCTGGGCGCGGCGTTCTACCCGAAACGCGTGATTGTGCGTCTGTCAGACTTTAAGTCTAACGAATACGCCAACCTGGTGGGTGGCGAACGCTACGAGCCGGAAGAAGAGAACCCGATGCTGGGCTTCCGCGGGGCCGGACGCTACGTGTCCGACAGCTTCCGCGACTGTTTCGCGCTGGAGTGTGACGCGGTGAAACGCGTGCGCAACGACATGGGGCTGACCAACGTGGAGATCATGATCCCGTTCGTGCGTACCGTGGACCAGGCGAAAGCGGTGGTGGACGAGCTGGCGCGTCAGGGGCTGAAGCGCGGCGAGAACGGGCTGAAGATCATCATGATGTGCGAAATCCCGTCCAACGCCCTGCTGGCCGAGCAGTTCCTCGAGCACTTCGACGGCTTCTCTATCGGCTCGAACGACATGACGCAGCTGGCGCTCGGTCTGGACCGCGACTCTGGCGTGGTCTCTGAGCTGTTCGACGAGCGTAACGAGGCGGTGAAAGCGCTGCTCTCGATGTCCATCCGCGCGGCGAAGAAGCAGGGGAAATACGTCGGGATCTGCGGTCAGGGTCCGTCCGACCATGAAGACTTTGCCGCCTGGCTGATGGAAGAGGGGATTGATAGCCTCTCCCTGAACCCGGATACCGTGGTGCAAACCTGGCTGAGCCTGGCGGAACTGAATAAGTAACCGCGTAAAAACGGAAAAAGGCGAGGAGATATCTCCTCGCCTTTTTTTATTTCCATCCGAATATGCTCCCCATCACAAATAAAACAAAAAACCAAATATCATAATTTGTCTGTTAATTTAGACAATTGTTAGCGCGCAAAGCGTTGCTAATACTTGAGCCTTACTGCGCACTTCCCTTCAGATGATGCGCAACTGGTTGAAATACGTTTTAACCTGATAAAAAGGCAAATAACAATGACAATCTCCTCTGTATTACGTACGAAAGATAAAATAGGTTATGGCTTAGGTGATATGGCCAGCGCGCTGGTCTGGCAAACGGCGACATTATTTCTCGCCTATTTTTATACGGACGTTTTTGGCTTGCCCGCCGCGATTATGGGCACCATGTTTTTAGCGGTGCGCGTGGTCGATGCATTTATCGATCCCTGCATTGGTGCGCTCGTCGACCGCACGCAAACGCGCCACGGTCGTTTTCGCCCCTGGCTGCTGTGGTTTGCTATTCCATTTGGCGTCAGCTGTCTGATTACCTTCTATGTACCGGACGTCGGGCCGACCGGGAAAATCGTCTATGCGTGCGTGACTTACGCCATTCTGAGCCTTATCTACTCGGCGATTAACGTGCCTTACTGCGCCATGCCGGGGGCGCTGACGCTGGATCCCCGCGAACGCCACTCTCTGCAATCCTGGCGCTTTGGGTTGTCCTTTATCGGCGGGCTGATCGTGACGGTGATTGCCCTGCCGCTGGTGTCACAGCTGGGGCAAGGTAACGTACAGAAAGGCTATTTCTATGCCATGAGCCTGATGGGGCTGCTGGGTATTGTTTTATTCTTCTGCTGCTTCCTGATGACCCGCGAACGTTATTCACCACGAAATGATACCTCCGGCTCCATGCTGACGGATTTAAAACTGCTGACCAAAAACAGCCAGTGGCGAATTGTGTTCGTGTTTAATATTCTGCTGTTAACGGCTGTCGTGACGCGTGGCTCTGCCACCATGTATTACGTCAATTATGTGCTGCTGCGCCCGGAACTGGTCTTTGCCTTTATTGTTTCAGGCATGGTGGCCTCATTAAGCGGGGCATTATTATCTGAACGCCTGCTCGGAAAATTTGATCGCGTTCGCGCCTATCAGTGGACCATTATGACGTTCGTGATTTTCGGGGCGCTGATTTTCTTCATTCCGCCTTCGCAGGTCTGGCTGATATTCGGCCTCAACATCGTTTTTAGCTTTATTCAAAACCTGACCACGCCGCTCCAGTGGACCATGTTCTCCGACGTGGTGGATTACGAAGAGCATCGCAGCGGTCGTCGTCTGGACGGTCTGGTCTTCTCTACCGCGCTGTTTGCCATCAAGTTTGGGCTGGCGCTGGGCGGGGCCGTGGTCGGTTGGGTGCTTGGCATGGTGGATTACGCCCCGGGCCAGGTGACGCAAGCGCCGCACGTGCTCTCTACCATCAACGCGCTCTTTACGCTCATTCCTTGCGTGCTGTTCCTCTGCATGGTGGCGCTTCTTTCCATTTACAAACTCAACAGTCGGCTGGTGGATTCCATTGCCCGTGAACTTGCGGGCAAGCGTGATGTGCGTCCCGACGCGAGGCAGCTCAGCCCGGCAACCCATTCTGCAATACAGGAGTAAAACATGACGGCTATCTATAAGGACGCAGGACGTCCGGTACACGAGCGCGTCGCCGATTTACTGGCGCGCATGACCCCGGAAGAGAAGTTTGCCCAGATGCACGCGTACTGGCTGATCCTCGATGAAAACGGCAATCACCGCGAACGGAGCGATCTCAGCGATGAGTTCGCAGGCGTGAGCGAGCAGGCCTCGCTCAGCGAACGGCTGAAGCTGGGTGTGGGGCAGATCACGCGTCCGCTCGGTACGCATATTGTTGATGCGAAAACGGGCGTGCGCGCGGCCAACCGACTCCAGCGCATGATGATGGAAGAGACGCGTCTCGGTATTCCGGCGCTGTTCCACGAAGAGTGTCTGGTGGGACTGCTGTGCAAAGACGCAACACTGTTCCCGTCCTCGCTGAACTATGGGTCGACCTGGGACCCAGAGCTGGTGCAGCGGGCGGCGGAGCAGATTGGCAAAGAGGCGCGCTCGGTTGGCTGTCAGCAGGGGCTGGCGCCGGTGCTGGACGTGTCCCGCGACGTGCGCTGGGGGCGTACCGAAGAAACCTTCGGCGAAGATCCCTGGCTGGTGGGGGTGATGGCGACCGCCTACGTGAAGGGGTTACAGGGCGATAAACGCGACCTGCTGGCGACCCTGAAACATTACGTTGGCCACTCGTTTAGCGAAGGGGCGCGCAACCACGCGCCGGTGCACCTCGGGTTTAGCGAGCTGAATGATACCTTCCTGCTGCCGTTTGAAATGGCGGTGAAGCTGGCAAACGCCGGTTCGGTCATGCCCGCCTACCATGACATTGATAATCAGCCGGGTCACAGCGACAGCTTCCTGCTTACCACCGTCCTGCGTGAACAGTGGGGATTCGATGGGATTATTGTGGCGGACTACGGCGGCGTCAGCCTGTTGCACCAGCACCACGGGATTTCCCACGACGCGGCCGAATCTGCTGCGCTGGCGTTCAACGCCGGGCTGGACGTTGAGCTGCCGAAAGATGACTGCGCGCGCCATCTGGCGGAAGCGGTAGAGCGTGGGCTGATTTCGATGGCGAAGGTGGACGAGATCGTGGCGCGTACGCTGACGGAAAAATTCCGCCTTGGCCTGTTTGAACGTCCCTATGCCGATGAGCAGGGCAGCGATCTGCAAAATGAGACGACCCGGCAGGTGGCGCGTGATGTCGCGACAACGTCGATCACGCTTCTGGAAAACAATGGCATTCTGCCCCTCGGCGGAAAGCCTCGCGTTGCGCTGGTCGGCCCGACGGCAGACGATCCGCTGGCGTTACTCAGCGGTTACAGCTTCCCGGTACACCTGATCATCAGCGACATGGTGGAAGAGACGTCGCAGGTGACGACCCCGCGCGCGGCGCTGGAACACTATCTGGGTGCATCGAACGTGCGCTATGCCAAAGGGTGCCACATCATTGAAAAACGGATGGCGGGCGCGCCGGTCTTCCCCGGCGACAGTGGTGGTAAGCCGATGCAGCAGTCGCCGGTTTCACTGAGCACCGCACTGATCCCCGAGGCGGTAGACGCCGCGCAACAAAGTGACGTGGTGGTGGCCTGCGTTGGCGATCTGGCCGGGCTGTTCCAGAGCGGCACCGTGGGTGAAGGCTCAGATACTGACTCATTGAATCTGCCTGGCGTGCAGCAACAGCTGCTGGAAGCGCTGGTCGCCACCGGTAAACCGGTGATCGTAGTGATGACCGGCGGGCGTCCGTACAACCTTCAGGGCCTCGAAGATAAGGTCGCGGCGCTGATGATGGCCTGGGCGCCCGGGCAGGAAGGGGGCTGGGCGATTGCGGACGTGCTGACGGGGCGGGCGGAGCCGCAGGGGCGTCTGGTGGTGAGCGTGCCGAAAAGCGCCGGAGCAATGCCGTATTACTACAATCACAAGCTCAAAAGCGGCGGCACGCCGTTTGCGTTCCATTTCGGTTCGCGTTACCCGTTTGGCTTCGGCCTCGGCTGGACGCAGTTTAGCTGGGGACCGGCAAAAGTGGCGGCATCCAGCGTGCCGGTCGACGGCGAGGTGACGCTGAATGTGGATATCACCAATACCGGTGAGCGCAGCGGCAGCGAGGTGGTACAGGTTTACGTCAGGGATAAGGTCGCCACGCAGGTGCGGCCGCTTCAGGAGCTGAAGGCCTTCCAGCGCGTCACGCTCTCGCCGGGCGAAACCGCCACGCTCACCTTTACGCTACCGGTTGAGATGTTCAACTTTACCCGTCGCGACGGGAAACGCATCGTTGAGCCGGGTGAGTTTGAACTGCAGGTTGGCGCATCGTCGGGGAATATTCGCGAGGCGGTGATGGTCAATGTGACAGGGGAAACGCGGGTATTGCCTGCTGAGTGGCGGATGCTTAGTACCTGTCAGGTTAGGCGCGTGTAGTCAGGATAAAAAAAAAGCCCATCGTGGGAGATGGGCAAAGACTACACACAGCAATTCGTTGTTTCACTCAGGGGATTTCCATGCTTATAAATCAAGGTGTTGATTTATAACCGTGTCCTAATAGTAGGCATGTCGGCTTTTAGCGTCGATCAGATTCGTCTCAATAGTTAAAGAGACGTAAAGATTTCTTGAGGTTAGCAGCGGACTTGCTGCTGAAATGGCGGGTCTGACCAGTGAGCAATGAATAAATACTTTAGCAGCGTTAAAGTATTATGAGGGGGAACGTAGGCCGGGTAAGCGCTAGCGTCACCCGGCAAAAAAACTTAATGCGTGTTCTTCTCTTCCAGCTCTTCCAGTTCGCTCAAAATCACGTCCGGGTCGGTACCCGGAGGGGGAACTTCATGCACCCAGGCCGAGAAGAGACGCCATGTCACTGCGAGCAGCACCGGGCCGATAAAGAGGCCGATCATCCCAAACGCGATTAACCCGCCGATAACGCCTGACAGGATCAGAATCAACGGTAAATCAGCACCCATGCGGATCAGTATCGGGCGAATGACGTTATCCATGGTGCCGACTACGCAGCTCCAGACCAGAAGCACAGTGCCCCAGGTGGTATCGCCCGTCCAGTAGAGCCAAATGATGGAAGGCACCAGCACCAGCAACGGTCCCAGTTGCGCAAGACAGGTCATCAGCATGACAACGGTGAAGACGGTAGCGTACGGCACGCCGGAAATGGCCAGACCGATACCGCCCAGCACCGCCTGCACCAGCGCGGTCACCACCACGCCCAGCGCAACGGCACGGACGGCTTGCGCAGCCAGCAGCACGGCGGCATCGCCGCGTTTACCCGCCAGTCGGGTGGCAAAATGACGCACCCCAAGGGCAACCTGCTCACCGCGCCAGTACAGGAGCGCGCTAAAGACCAGCATCAGCGCGCAGTGCATCATAAAGCGACCAATATGCGCCGCCTGACCGACAAACCAGGTGGTGGTGGTGCCAATATACGGCCGCACTTTCGCGATCAGCGCGCTGCCGCCCATCTCCAGCAGGCTGTGCCAGCCGCTATAGAGTTTTGCACCGACCAGTGGAATGCTGTTAAGCCACGCGAGATCCGGCAACGTCAGATCCCCGCTGGTGGCGGCACGGATAACCGGGCCACTGGAGTCGACAAGACTATTTACCAGCAGGGCAATCGGAATAATAAACAGCATGAACAGCAGCAGCGTCATGACCAGCACCGCCAGGCCACGGCGGCCAAACAGCAGTTTCTGCAGCCGTAATAGCAGAGGCCAGGTGGCGACGACAACGGTAGCGGCCCACGCAAAGCCAAGCACGAAGGGTTGAACAATCCACAGACACGCAATAATCATCAGGGCTAAAAACAGCACCGACAGCAAAATTTGCGCAACATCCCTGGGCTGACGAAGATTAACCATAAACGTAACTTTCCTTAAATGAACACCAGCATGGCTGGCGAGAACGTGAACCGCCTTTCTCTAATCATTAGTGATATCAGCGATTTTTGACAGGCGGATTTTGCCCGTAATTCTGCTGAGCGCATAAGAAAAAAATGTGATAAAAAGTTGTGATACAACGCAAACGATTTCCACAACAACTCTAATTAGGGTCGACAGTGATGATCCCACAGATTTCTCAGGCACCTGGCGTCGTTCAGCTGGTGCTTAATTTTTTGCAAGCACTGGAGCAACAGGGTTTTACAGGTGATACCGCCACGAATTATGCCGACAGGCTGACAATGGCGACCGATAACAGTATCTACCAGCTTCTCCCCGATGCCGTCGTTTTTCCACGCTCTACAGCGGATGTGGCGCTGATTGCCCGTCTGGCCTCGCAGGAGCGCTTCACCTCCCTGGTTTTCACACCCCGTGGCGGCGGTACCGGCACCAACGGGCAGGCGCTGAACCAGGGCATCATCATCGATATGTCCCGCTATATGAACCGCATCATTGAAATCAACCCTGAAGAGGGATGGGTGCGCGTGGAAGCGGGGGTTATCAAAGATCAGCTTAATCAATTCTTAAAACCGTACGGCTACTTTTTTGCGCCGGAACTGTCGACCAGCAACCGGGCGACCATTGGCGGGATGATCAATACCGACGCATCCGGTCAGGGCTCTCTGGTCTACGGTAAAACTTCCGATCACGTGCTGGGCGTGCGCGCGGTGCTTCTGGGGGGCGACATCCTCGATACCCAGCCAATGCCGGTCGAGCTGGCCGAGACGCTGGGTAAAGAGAGCACGGCGAGCGGGCGGATTTATCGCACCGTGCTGGAGCGCTGTCGCGATAACCGTCAGCTGATCCTCGACAAATTCCCGAAACTGAACCGCTTCCTGACGGGTTACGATCTGCGTCACGTCTTTAACGACGACCTGACCCAGTTCGATTTAACCCGCGTGCTGACCGGTTCGGAAGGTACGCTGGCGTTTATTACCGAAGCGCGTCTGGATATCACCCGGCTGCCGAAGGTGCGTCGCCTGGTGAACGTTAAATACAACTCCTTCGATTCTGCCCTGCGCAATGCGCCGTTTATGGTGGATGCGCGGGCGTTGTCGGTGGAAACCGTTGACTCAAAAGTGTTGAACCTGGCAAGGGAAGATATCGTCTGGCATTCGGTCAGTGAGCTGATTACCGATGTACCCGACAAAGAGATGCTCGGTCTGAACATCGTTGAGTTCGCTGGCGATGACGCCGAACTGATCGAACGTCAGGTTAGCACGCTGTGCCAGCGGCTGGACGAACTGATTGCACGTGGTGAAGGCGGCGTGATCGGCTGGCAGCTGTGCAACGATCTCTCCGGCATTGAGCGTATCTACGCGATGCGTAAAAAAGCGGTGGGGCTACTCGGGAATGCGAAAGGGGCCGCGAAGCCGATCCCGTTTGCCGAGGATACCTGCGTGCCGCCGGAACATCTGGCGGATTACATCGTTGAATTCCGCGCGCTGCTGGACAGCCACGGCCTGAGCTACGGCATGTTTGGCCACGTGGACGCGGGCGTGCTGCACGTGCGTCCGGCGCTGGATATGTGCGACCCGCAGCAGGAGATCCTGATGAAGGAGATCTCCGACGACGTGGTGGCCTTAACCGCCAAATATGGTGGCCTGCTGTGGGGTGAGCACGGCAAAGGGTTCCGCGCGGAGTACAGCCCTGCGTTCTTCGGGGAGCAGCTCTTCGGTGAACTGCGTAAGGTCAAAGCGGCCTTCGACCCGGATAACCGCCTCAATCCCGGTAAGATTTGCCCGCCGGAGGGCGTTGACGCGCCAATGCTGCAGGTGGATGCGGTCAAGCGCGGCACCTATGACCGACAAATCCCGATTGCGGTGCGCTCTTCCTGGCGTGGCGCGATGGAGTGCAACGGCAACGGCCTGTGCTTTAACTTCGATGTGAAGAGCCCGATGTGTCCGTCGATGAAAATCACCAGCAACCGTATCCACTCGCCAAAAGGGCGTGCGACGCTGGTGCGCGAGTGGCTGCGACTGCTGGCGGACCGCGGCGTCGACCCGCTCAAGCTCGAGCAGGAACTGCCGGAAAAACGCGCCAGCCTGCGTTCCCTTATCGAACGCACCCGCAACAGCTGGCATGCGAATAAAGGCGAATACGACTTCTCGCATGAAGTGAAAGAGGCCATGTCCGGCTGCCTGGCCTGCAAGGCCTGTTCGACGCAGTGTCCGATCAAAATCGACGTGCCAGAGTTCCGCTCGCGCTTCCTGCAGCTGTATCACACGCGCTATCTGCGACCGATGCGCGACCATCTGGTGGCGACGGTGGAAAGCTACGCCCCGCTGATGGCGCGTGCGCCGAAGACCTTTAACTTCTTTATCAATCAGCCGCTGGTGCGCAAGCTTTCCGAAAAACATATCGGCATGGTGGATCTGCCGCTGCTCTCGACACCGTCGCTGCAACGCCAGCTGGTGGGACACCGCTCGGCAAACATGACGCTGGAGCAGCTTGAAGCCCTGAGTGATGCGCAAAAAGCCAACGTGGTGCTGGTGGTGCAGGATCCGTTTACCAGTTATTACGATGCACAGGTGGTGGCCGATTTTATCCGTCTGGCGGAAAAAGTGGGCTACCAGCCGGTTGTGCTGCCGTTCTCCCCGAATGGCAAGGCGCAGCACATTAAGGGCTTCCTGACCCGTTTTGCGAAGACGGCGCAGAAAACGTCTGACTTCCTGAATCGCGTGGCGCAGCTTGGTATACCCATGGTCGGCGTCGATCCGGCGCTGGTACTGTGCTACCGCGATGAGTACAAGCAGACGCTGGGCGAAAAACGCGGTGATTTCCACGTCATGCTGGTACACGAGTGGCTGCCTTTAGCGCTACAGCAAACTGCCGCACGAGAGGCCAGCGGTGAGCCATGGTATCTCTTTGGCCACTGTACTGAAGTCACGGCACTGCCGGGTGCACCTGCCCAGTGGGCCGCTATTTTTGCCCGTTTTGGCGCGAAGCTGGAAAACGTCAGCGTGGGCTGCTGCGGTATGGCAGGTACCTACGGGCACGAAGCGAAAAACCACGCCAATTCGCTTGGGATCTATGAATTATCGTGGCAACAGGCGATGCAGCGTCTACCGCGTAACCGCTGTCTGGCCACGGGGTATTCGTGTCGCAGCCAGGTGAAACGCGTTGAGGGTAACGGCGTTCGCCATCCATTACAGGCTTTGCTGGAGATTATCGGATGATCTGGAAACGTGCGGTGACGCTGCAGGCGTTAAACGCCATGGGCGAGGGAAACATGGTGGGGCTGCTGGACATCCAGTTTACCCGCATTGGCGAGCATGAGCTGGCAGCGACGATGCCCGTCGATAGCCGCACGCATCAGCCGTTCGGTTTGCTGCACGGCGGTGCGTCCGTTGTGCTGGCCGAAACGCTGGGTTCGGTTGCGGGCTATCTCTGTACCGAAGGGGAGCAGAAAGTTGTCGGGCTGGAGGTGAACGCTAACCATATCCGCTCTGTTCGCAGTGGGCGCGTGCGCGGTATTTGCCGCGCGCTTCATGCCGGGAGCCGTCATCAGGTGTGGCAGATCGATATTCTCGATGAGCAGGAACGCCTGTGCTGCTCCTCAAGACTGACGACGGCAGTTGTGTAAAGTTTCCTGATGTTTTTGCCCATGGTCAAAAACTAGCCAGCGCGTTGTGATATACTGGCCAGGATTTGTACATAAGCGAGGACATCATGGATACTGAAATAACCCCAACCCAACTGGCAATTGAATATTTACGTCGCGATAAGAGCAACCTGTCTCCGGCGCAGTACCTGAAAAAACTGAAACAACTTGAGCTGGAATTTGCAGATTTGCTGGCGCTCTCTTCAAACGAGCTGAAAGAAGAGATCTATTTTGCCTGGCGGTTGGGCGTTCACGTCCATTGAGTGCGAATGAAAAGGCCGCGTATGCGGCCTTTTTTGTGTCTGGAATTCAGTATTTGGCGGGAAGCTTATTGATTTTTATCAGCCTGCCTTCATCGATTTCAATAAATCCGCCTGTTTTTAGATCGGCCAGAATGCGCATAACGCCACTGCGCGAGAGCTGCGTTTTTTCCCTGATATACCTTTCTGCCGTCACGCCGAGCCGATAAGCCTCATCTTCCTCCATCAGCTTAAGAAGCTGCTGGCGAATCATCTCATACGCCGTCGGTGCGCCTTGTGGCATTACGTTGTTATACAGTCGGCTATAGACAAACATCAGCTGGTTAGAAAGCAGGCCCCATAACGCTTTCTCTTTAATAATTTCACTGACCTTCTCGGTAGGGAGAATGCCAATCAGGCATGGGCTCACGGTTTTGATGTAATCATTGAAATAAATGTCCGTCAGATTCGCGAGACCAAACAGAGCAGGGCTGCGGGCGGTGGAGAGCATCATGTCATCGCTTCTGCGGTAGACGGCAATTGTCCCCTCCAGAATTAAATAACAGATCCCCTTGCCGTTGACCTGAAGATCGAATTGCTCACCACGGCCTGTTCTGCGCGCGGTGCAGTACGGCTCTAAATAAGAGATCAGTTCCCGGGCGTAGGGAGAGCCGCGATGTTGTTGTGCTGAAGACATTGTCTGAAACCTGAAAAAAGATCGGACTGATTATAGTGTCGCTCTTATCCTCCACCTTCTCCAGATATAAATGTGAGGTCAGTACTTTCGGGGCAAGTGATGGATATCCATCAGCACTCCGCGCGCCATAGTGATGTATTTACCCGTTCGTAACTCCGCCAGAATACGCATAATACCGCTACGGGAAAGATAGGTCCGGCTTTTGATATAAGCCGCGGCGGTCGTGTTGAGCCTTATCGCCTCAGGCTCCTGCATCAGTTCAACAAGCTGAAAGCGGATGATGTCGTAAGCCGACATTTGCGATATCTGGGCACAGTGTTCATAGACGCGTGAGGCGGTATAGATCAGCAGGTTAGAAAAATGCTCCCACAGATTTTGCTGCGCAACGATGCAATTAAAACGCTCCAGCGACACAGCCGCGACTTCGGAGGTTTCCAGCGCCCTGACATAAAGATGCTCAGAGGAGAACTGGCTGCTTACACCCAGAATAAAGGGCGCTGATTCAGAATTTAAGACAATACCATCTCCACGGCGGTGTAATGCCACGCTCCCCTGGATCAGTAAAAAACACTGGCGAATATCGCTCTTGTAATAGTGAACCACTTCCCCTCTGGACAGTATTTTTCTTTCTGCTGAAGGAAGTAGGGTATCGATAATTTTTTCAATGTGCTTATAGGGTTTTAGGTGGAGCACGGTGGAATTGTCTTTACTATATTCTGTAGCCATTCTGGTATTCATCAGCTGCCTCATTCACTCATGCGATCATTTTTTGATCGGCATAAAGAATTATCTTAAAAAACAGCATTTCAGGGAATGATCGAAGCAGGTCTAATAATAGACTTGTGGATGTGTAAAATCTAATCTTATGAATTTAAAGGATTTGTATTAAGAGTCTAAAAGTAGACCCTGAATAATCTGTCTAAGGTTTATCTAAAAGGAGATGTTTCGCGATTGTTAAATGTCAGTCTACAGCTAGACCTCAAAAGAATTGTGTGCGGAATAAGAGTTGGTTAAATTTTGACTCGTCGACAGGAATGCTCAGACTTCTATTTGTGAGTCATTTATCGGGTTCCTGACAAAAATAAAAGGCAACGCTCAGGTTGATTGAAGCTTGTGGGGAACGTTTGCCCGGATTTCAGTAATAAATAAAGTGATACAGGGTAGGATATGATGAAAAAGAAAATGATGATGGCAATGCTGGCAGTGAGTTCTGCACTGCCGATGACGCAGGCTTTTGCTGCAGCGGGTACCGTTAATTTTAACGGTAATATTCTGGATTCCGCCTGCGACGTTGATGTGGCTTCTCAGAACCAGGTCGTCGTATTAGGCGATTATTATAAAACTGAATTCCCGACAACGGGAGCCAGAACCGCTGCCACACAATTCAGTATTGTATTGAAAAACTGTCCGGTCACGGTGACTAACGCGAAAGTGCGCTTTGACGGTACGCCTGATTTAAGCAACGCCAGCCTGCTGGCAATTGACTCCTCGGTGGCAGGGGCGGCAACAGGGGTGGCAATCAACCTGATGAGCGCCGATAAGGCCGATCTGCCTCTGCATGGCAGCAACAGCTATTCCTATGCACTGAGCAGCACCGCAGATAATACGCTGAACTTCTATGCGCAGTATATTTCGACCGCCGCGTCAGTCACTGCCGGTCCGGCAAACTCGGTCGCGAACTTCTCCGTGGTTTACAACTGAGTTTTTGCAGCAATCAGTAGGGGCCCCAACCCGGCCCCTTTGTTTTAAGAGGTTTTTTCCCATGCATTTTATCAGAACAACAGGGCTGGCGGTGGCGCTGTTACCGTTGGCATTAATGACGGCCAATGCCGGGGTTATTATTGGTGGTACGCGCGTTATTTTCGAGGGTGCGAAGAAAGAAGCTACAATCAATATTACTAACCCTGACAATACTCCTTATTTAATCCAGTCCTGGATAGATATGCAGGATGGGGTGTCGGGTAAAGCGCCGTTTATTATTACGCCGCCGCTGTATCGCCTGGACGGTGGACAAAAAAACCTTGAGCGCATTGTAATGACGAGTTCCCTGCCTCAGGAGCAGGAAAGTTTATTTTGGTTGAATATTAAAGCGATTCCCTCAGCCTCAAAACAGATGAACGCCCTGCAAATTGCGGTAAAGACGCGGATTAAATTAATTTATCGGCCTGAAGGTCTGCGTGCGTCAACTCCGGAAGAACAAGCGAATAAATTAACGTGGCAACAATCCGGGAATGCGATTCAGGTGAATAATCCCACGCCCTACGTGATCAATTTCAATGAGATTACCCTGGGCGGGCGAAAACTTGATGATGTGACCTATGTTTTACCCGGCGCATCAGCCCGGTTTTTATTACCTGCAGGGGTGAGTGGTCATTCTCTCACATTTAAAGTCATTAATGACTATGGCAGTCCTGGCACCGCACATCAAGCCAGTTTCTGATGCTCGTGCATTCATTAGGTTTCCTGCAATGACAACCTCAACGCATAGGATACGGCCTGCTCGTCTGGCGATATTTATCGCCTGCGCACTTGCCGGTTCATCACCGGCACTTTATGCCAGTGAAACGTTTAATACGGAACTGGTTGAGCTGGATAATCCTGGAATGGGCAAAGCAGACCTGTCGGCTTTTGAAACAGGCTCTCAGGCACCGGGAACGTACCATGTTGACATCATTCTTGACGACCAGTTAATGGAGACCCGCGATATCGCCTTTGCCGCAGTGAAAAGCGACAACGGTAATGAGATATTGCAGCCTTGCCTGAGTATCGACCAGTTAAAACAGTGGGGAGTGAAAACCGCGCTATTTCCTCAGCTTGCTTCGGGAAAAAGTGCCTGCGCGGATCTTCAGGCCATTCCGCAAGCCAGTACCGATTTTCAGTTTGGCGCTCAGCGCCTTCTGATCAGCATTCCACAGGCGGCGATCGATCTGCCCGCGCGAGGCTATGTGTCGCCAGAGATGTGGGATGAGGGGATCGCGGCGGCCATGCTCAATTACAGCCTGAGCGGCGCGAACACCCGGGCGAGCCACGGTGAAGGCAACAGTAGCAACAGCCGATATGCCAACCTGCGTCCGGGGATCAATATCGGTCCGTGGCGTCTGCGCAATTACTCCACGTGGTCACGGGACGGTTCCGGTCAGGACAAGTGGGACACCGTCTATACCTATGCGCAGCGTGCCGTGATCCCCCTGAAAGCACAGCTGACGCTTGGAGACAGTTCTGCACCAGCTGACGTGTTTGACAGTATGCCGTTTCGTGGTGCTCAGCTGGCATCTGATGACGACATGCTGCCAGATTCCCTGAAGGGGTATGCCCCAGTCGTGCGGGGTATCGCGCGCACCAATGCGCAGGTTGTGGTGCGGCAGAATGGTTATCAGATCTACCAAAGCTACGTAGCACCCGGTGCATTCGAGATTACGGATATGTATCCGACCGGAGGGGCTGGCGATCTGGACGTGACGATCAAAGAAGCCGATGGCAGCGAGCAACATTTCATACTGCCGTATGCGTCGTTGCCGGTACTGCAGCGTGAAGGCCGTCTGAAATATGCCCTCACCGGGGGGCAATATCGATCCTATAACCACAGCGTGGACAACACGCCTTTCGGGCAACTTACCGGCATTTATGGCCTGAAGCACGGGATCACCCTCTATGGCGGAGTGCAGGGCTCAAGCAGATATCGTTCGCTGGCGATGGGGGTGGGTAAGAACATGGGCGATTTCGGCGCGCTCTCAGCAGACGTCACGCAGGGCTGGTCAACGCCGGATAACACAGCCAAAACCAACGGTCAGTCCTTACGCGCGAGGTATAGCAAGAATTTCGTGAATACCGGGACGAACGTTTCCATCGCGGGATACCGCTATTCAACCCGCGGTTATTACGGGATGCAGGAGGTGCTGGATTCTTACGGAGACAGCAGCGCGCTTCAGGAGAGGCGGCGTAACCGCGCAGAGCTGACGATGAGCCAGACGCTGGGCGTCGACCTTGGGTCTCTAACCCTTAGCGCGGCGCGGGAAGATTACTGGAACACCGGTAAGTCGATGGCTTCCTGGAGTGTCGGATACAACAACGACTGGCATAACATCAGCTACGGGGTGACCTGGACATACAGTAAAAATGCCAGCGCTGCGTCATACGGCAGCGGGAGTGGGAAAACCTATGACCATGACCAGCAGCTGGCATTCAACGTCAGCGTGCCGCTGGATAAATTCCTGCCGCGGACGTGGGCCAACTATGCCATGAGCGCCAGCAAGAATAACGGCACCACGCACAATATCGGCATGAACGGCGTTGCGCTCGAGAACACCGCGCTCAGCTGGAACGTGCAGCAGGGTTACGGCACGAACGGCGTGGGTTACACCGGCAACATGAACGGTGATTACAAAGGCACTTACGGCGAACTGACGGCGGGCTATGGCTACGACAAAAACAGCGAGCGTCTGAATTACGGGCTGCAGGGGGGCATACTCGCACACGCCGATGGCGTCACGTTTTCTCAGCCGCTGGGTGAGACGAATGCCCTGATAAAAGCGCCCGGTGCGCGAGGTGTCGATATCCGAAATCAGTCCGGAGTACGTACGGATTATCGCGGTTATACGGTGGTCAGTAATTTGTCCGTGTACCGAAAAAACGATCTCATCCTCGATCCGGAAAATATGCCTGACGATGTTGAGCTGGAGATCAATACCCGTACGGTCACCCCGACGCGCGGGGCGGTGGTGAGAGCGGACTACCTTTCCAGAGTCGGACGTCGGGTGCTGATGACCCTGACAGACAACAACCGCCCCGTCCCGTTTGGCGCCGTGGTCACCCTCGCGGGTGAGCGTAACAGCAGTTTCATCGTGGGCGATCGCGGCCAGGTGTATTTGACCGGCATGAGCGAGCAGGGGACGTTAGTTGCGACCTGGGGAAACCAGGACAGTCAACAATGCCGTGCTGATTTCAATCTGCCGAAACAATCTACCTACAGTGGAATAACGGACGTGAGTGCCACGTGTCGCCAGGAGCATTAACATGAAATTCATTCAGGCTATTTTACTGCTCTGTTTACTCACGGGCTGGAATAACAGCGTGCGTGCAGGGACCTGCACGACAATAATACCGCAAATTTCCACGCTGTCGGTGGGCACGATAAATGTCCAGCGCGATGCGCCTGTCGGGACGGTGGTATTTTCCGGCGCGGCCACCTATACGGGATCCTATCTTACCGGATGCAGTAATCCATTAATGCTCGGATTTAGCATGCGCTATAACAACGCCACGTTGAGCAGCTACGGCAACCATGTTTACAACACCAATATCAGCGGAATTGGGATTCGTTTTTCTTCGAATAACAACTTTGAAAATCCGGCCAATACGTTTTCTTATAATGCGCAGACCTCTTATGTTGACTGGTACGGCGGCCAAATTGAACTTGTGGTCACCGGTCCGGTTTCGTCTGGCGCCTTAACGCCGGGGGTCATAGGCGTAGTGACGCTTCAGGGGAGCGACGGCGTCTACCGCGACGGCCTGACGACCCAGCTCACCAGCGGGACGATCAATGCGCTTGTATGCAGTATTACCACGCCTCAGCTGACGTTCCCCATTGGCGATATCTCGGCCTCAGCGTTTGGCACGGCGATCGGAACCACGCCCACGGGCGCGCAGAATACGCAAAACCTTGGGTTAACCTGCACCCCCGGAACCAATATTAGCGTTTCGCTTGGCGGAATTCAGAACCCGGACAGCAGCAATACCAGCGTAATGGCGCTAACGGGACAGGGTATGACCGGTACGGCAAAAGGCGTGGGCGTGCAACTTTTATATAACGGCACGCCGCTGGTGTTGAATAGCCGCCTGCTATTAAAACAATCTTCGGGTGGACAAGAGACGCTGCCGTTAACGGCGCGATATTACCAGACGTTAACGTCTGTCGAATCCGGCGCGGCCAATGCCTCTGCCACGCTTAATTTGACCTACCAGTAGCAGGTAAATGATGAAACTCTCACACAAGAAACTGCTCCTTCTCGCCTTGCTGAGCTGGAAGGCCTTTTCCGCCGATAACGTGAGTCTTGACGTGACGGGAAATATTGTGGCCTCGCCCTGCATATTTAATGGCGGGAATACGCAGCTGGATATTAATCCCGGCAATATTCAGGCGACAAACATGGTGACGCCGGGTTCATCCTCCGACCCGGTGACATTTAATCTGCAGTTTACGCAGTGTCCCGCGGGGACGCGCAGCGTGACGGTCTCCTTCACCGGAAACCCCGATCCGGTTGCCGGGGCGGACTACTACATGAACAGCGGCTCGGCAACGAACGTGGCGGTTGCCATGCGTGAGGCGGGGACCGGCATGCTCAAAGGAACGGGCTCCAGCATGACGCAAAATATTGCAGCAGACCGAACGGCCAGCATGCCCATGCAGGCATCGGTGATATCCCAGGCCGGTGGCGCGACGCCGGGAAGCATCAGCGCGGTTGTTGTGATGACGATGCAATACAACTGAATGCCGGAAAGCGCATTTATCATGAGACGTGGGGGAGCTATGTTGAATATCCTGATTCAGGAAACGGATTTATTCTTTCAGGCTGGGCTGCAGTATTTTTTCGAGGATTTCTTTGAGCATAATTTTCATCGACCCATCCATTTTAACGCAGGCCTGACCGAGGACAACGTCATTCAGGCCGATATTATTGTCCTTTCGCTCTGTCAGGGTGAAACGCTGACCTGTTTTCCTGAATTGCAGGTCCGGGAAAAAGGGATTGTGATAGGTCTGGTGGATGATGAGCACCGTTTTTCCGCGTTGCCCTCCTGTTTTCAGGACATCATTTTCCTCTCTCGCCGTGCTTCGCTTGATCGTATAAGCGGCGCATTGTTCATCGCCTTGTTCAGGACGCAATTACCGGGATACACCTGGAATAAAAAATCCTGTTTCGAATGCCAACATAAAGTCCTGTCACCGCAACAGATTCGAATTATGGTGAATTTCTATCAGGGGCACTCGGTTGTGCAGACCGCCAACATATTAAAGATGAGTGATAAAACGGTCTTTACCCATAAATATATGATGATGCAGAAGTTTAACCTGCGAAGTGATTACGAGTTGATCGTTCTGCTCAGAAGGTTAATGGAGAAAAAGAGTCGACCAAACCTGCTTCGCGATTACCTGGAAAATAATTATGCGTAACGGCTAATGGTCTGAATAACCCACTGTTCTGTTGAGTTATGGCGCTATCGATTTCGCCTGAGGCAATGTTATTTTCATGGGTTTTAAATAATGACCCATTCGTATGCAAATTCATAAGACCATCAAGCCGATTTTTGTGAGTAAATTCCAGTGCGTCGGGCCTGAGTGCCTGATGTCCTGTTGCCGTGGTTGGACAATTTCCATTGATAAGAAAACACATGGAAAATACATTTCCTCAACGCATTCGGACATTTCTCGCCTTGCGAAAGCGAACCTCATTCCACTGCGCAAAGGGAAAAATAACTATTCGAGAGTGAAGCTGGATGAGAAGGGAGACTGTCCCTTTATCGACGAAAATAAACTCTGCCTGATTCACCGTGAATTAGGGGAAAGCGCGCTGTCCCACACCTGTAGCACCTATCCGCGAGGTTCAACCCGCTACGAAGATGAAACCCGGCACACGATGACGCTCTCCTGTCCTGAAGTGGTTCGGTTAGTGCTCTTCGACGCGGATGCGATGCTGCTTCAGGAGCAGGAAACGCTGCGGGCAGTCTACAAAACTAACCTCATCGGACGTCGTCAGTCTATGACTGACGTGACTCAGGTTATCCATCTTTTTGCCTGGAACTTAATCCAGTCTCCATCTCTTAACGTTGAAGAGAACCTGATGGCGCTGGCGCAGTTTATTTTATGCCTGCAGCACGTAAATTTCGACTTGCATAACAAATTTGAGCAGGTTGAAGATTATTATGAAATGCTGATGGCTGAATTGAAAAATGGCCATTCTCTCTTACAGGCCAATAATATTGGTCAATCAAATGCGATGAAGTATCTTGCCTTGTCCGTTATGGGGACGAATGTTGCACGTTTTTCCGCGAGAGAAGAGACCATCCTGAAAGGGCATAAAGCCATTGCTGACTATCTGGATTTCGCTAATCATCATGATACGGTGGAGCTGGATAAAAAATTTGCTGGCCTCAATCTACAGTGGCGCGGATTATGCGAGAACAGCTGCTTGTCCGAACCGCACGTCTTACGTAATTACTTGTTATATAAACTGTATAGCAGCTATTTTCCGGGCAACAGCAACGACACTATTTTGCGTCAGTTTTATCGCATGGTTCTGGAATTCTACTATCTGAAAGTCTTCATTAGTGTGAAATCGATGCAGGAAACGATCGACCAGCAGGTCGTCATGAAAACCATCGCAGGCTTTTCGGAAAAGACGATGCATAACCAGAGCATGGATGCACGACTCGATTTTGCGATTGATAAAATTAACGGCGGGGATGATTTATCCTGTCTGCTGCTGATTGGTTAAACGAACCGTGGTAAGAGGCTCGCGGTGCGAGCCTCATTTCCTCACACATTTACCGCACTGATTAACCGCGACTTCATGGACTGGTAGGCCGACGCCGCAAAGTCCTCGGCCCAGCGCTGATCCTCAATCGCCTCCAGCTGCACCGCACAATACTTCGTTTCCGGCGTTTTGGAGACAGGGTCGAGGTTATCCTGGGTCAGCTCGTTGCAGGCGCCAATCCACCACTGATAGGTCATGTAGACGGCTCCGGCGTTGATGCGTTCGCTGATGCTGGCGCGGGTTATCACTTTACCCCGGCGTGAACGTACCCAGACCAGTTGGCCGTCTGCAATTCCCAGTTTATAGGCATCGGCGGGGTTCATCTGGACGCGTCCAGGCTCGTCGGCCAGGCTTTGCAGCGCCGCGCAGTTTCCGGTCATGGAGCGGCAGGAGTAGTGGCCCACCTCGCGTACGGTGCACAGCACCAGCGGGTAATCCTCATCCGGGGTTTCCGCTGGCGCGCGCCAGGCGGCGGCGAAAAGTTGCCCTTTGCCCGTTGGGGTGTCGAACTGATTGTCCTTGTACAGGTAGGGCGTACCGGGGTGATCGAGCGTCGGGCACGGCCACTGAACATGGCCCATCTCGCCCATTTTTGCGTAGGTCACGCCGTAGAACAGCGGGCACAGCTCGCGCATTTCGTCCCAGATCTGCTGGTTGTCGTCGTAATGCATCGGGTAGCCCATCTCCGTCGCCAGCAGGCTGATGATCTCCCAGTCGCGCTTCACGTTGCCGCTGGCCTCAATGGCTTTCCCGAAACGCTGGAAGCCGCGATCGGCGCAGGTAAAGACGCCGCCGTGTTCACCCCATGAGGTCGCCGGTAACAGCACGTCCGCCACTTCCGCCGTTTTGGTCATAAAGATGTCCTGAACCACCACAAAATCGAGCGCGTCGAAACCGCGACGGACCAGGCCGAGATCGGCTTCTGTCTGAAGCGGATCTTCCCCCATGATGTAATACGCTTTGACCTTACCTTCCAGCGCAAGATGCGGCACCTCGGTGATGCGCGTCCCGATGCGATCGTCCATTCTGTTGACGTCTACTTTCCACACATCGGCAAATTTCTGTCTGACCGCCGGGTCCGTTACCTCCTGATAGCCGGGGAACATATTGGGCAGAACGCCCATGTCACACGCGCCTTGAACGTTGTTTTGCCCGCGCACCGGGCCAACGCCGACCGCCGGACGGCCCAGGTTGCCTGTCAGCAGCGCCAGGCTGGAAAGGCCTTTCACCACATCAACCGCCTGACCAAACTGGGTAACACCCATCCCCCACATTACCGTCGCTGACGGTGCCGCCGCGAACGTGCGCATTGCCTGACGCACATCGCGTGCGGGGATGCCGGTCAGATGCTCCACGCGCTCTGGCGCGTAATCTTTGACGATCTGTCGGTACGCCTCCAGCCCTTCCGTAAAACGTGCGACGTAGTTTTTATCGTACAGTTCCTCTTCCAGCAGTACATAGCCAAAGGCATTCACCAGTGCCATGTTGCTGCCGTTTTTCAGCTGAAGATGCTGATCGGCAATGCGTGCCGTTTCAATGCGACGCGGATCGCAGACGATGATTTTTGCGCCATTCTCACGCGCTTTCAGCACGCGCCGGGCGACGATAGGGTGAGAGTCTGCGCAGTTATAGCCGAACACCAGCAGGCATTTTGAGTTTTCAATGTCGTTGATCGAGTTACTCATGGCGCCGTTACCGAGCGTCTCCTGCAAACCGGCAACCGAAGGGCCATGGCAGACGCGCGCACAGCAATCGACGTTGTTGGTATTAAGCACGGCACGGGCGAATTTCTGCATGACATAGTTGGTCTCATTACCCGTTCCTCGCGAGGAGCCGGTGGTCATGATTGACCGTGGACCGAACTGTTCTTTGATGCTCTTGAGCCTGTGGGCGGTATAGCGAATGGCCTCTTCCCAGGTGACGGGGGTGAACGCCTCTCCTTTGTGGTAGCGGAGCATGGGCTGCGTCAGGCGGGGGGTGAGCAGGCGGGTGTCGTTAAGGAAATCCCAGCCGTAGAATCCTTTCAGGCAAAGCGTGCCCTGATTGGTGATGCCGTCTGCTGCTTCGGCTCGGATAATACGGTTATTTTCAACGACGAGGTTAAGTTTGCAGCCTGCACCGCAGTACGGGCAGACGCTGGCGATTTTTTTCATCAATAACAGACCTGTTAAGAAATGAAGCAATGTTTAACTGGAAAGCCCAGTCCCTTATTGGGCTTAAGCAGGATCCATGCCACATTGCTTGTGCTTGATTTACAGGATGTTATGGAAGGAGGACGTGTCATCGTCAGGCTGTTCGTCAGAATTGACGATGACACGCTCGCTTTTTTGTGAGGAGGGGGTCAAAGATCGTCCATGGTGTAACCGACGACGATTTCCAGCGTCTTGCGGATCACATCCGCCTGAACGACATCGTCAGTTGCTTCCAGCGTCTGGATCAGCCAGAGGATAATGGCCTTATTGGTCAGATGTCCTTCAGAGGCAAGGACACAGCGTACTGCAGTAGAAAAAACAGCGGACTCTTCAGCAAAACGTTCGCCTGCATGACGGAAGTATTCCGATAACGCACTGTCTAGAAAAGCAGAGTGAAATTCGGGTTGAAGCTGAATATTTTGTCTCATTTGTTCTCACCGTAGCTGTATGGTTGCAGTCAATGTATCTTCTTTGGATCGGACGGTTTTCCATTACCCAATAACGGCACTACATTGTCTCGACTCTCTCTGAGAGATCCCTCTCTTTTTGGTCGTCCGTGTGCGGTTCTGCGACGTTTAAAGGCGAGGTCATTTGAACCGATTTCGGCAATCACCCTCGCAAGTGTCTCCCGCCGCTGGGGATCCTTTTCATGTGCTTTCATACTGCGCAGACGCTGGATGAGACCTTCGGTTGTCACGGGGCCACGCTCTCTCAGAAGAGAAAGAACGGCTTCACCGATTAGCTGGTCGATCAGGCGATCTGCGTCACTACTGTTCATCACGTTACCGTTCGAAAAGCAGTCCAAGCAGCATGTGATAATGCTGTTCCTCTTCCGGGCCTTCAGCCCTTTCGAGGCGACTTAAAAGTTTGGTACAGAGCGATTTGCGATTGAGATGTCGCCCGTCGCTAAGAATTTCAACAACCACCTGACCCAGCGTCTCCTGCTGAGTAGGTAGCGCGGCTTTCTCGAAGTACTGCGCGATTGCTGCTGCTGAATCTGCGACATAACCGTTCTGGTTCATGTTTCGCTCCTGTAAATATCCGTAATCAGTAACGTTACAATTAAGGTATACATATTTTTCAAATCTGTACATTCAAAATGTACAGATTTTTAAATTTTTCTTGATATATTTTATAATTTTTATAAATATCAGT
>NZ_GL890776.1:119974-175115 GCF_000211415.1 Enterobacter mori LMG 25706
TTGTGGTGGTGTAGTTTGACGTTATCGTTGCAGAATATATTGTACAATCTCGATTGTGAGCAGAGAGTTGTACAACGGCAAAATAAGGCTTTGTAAATGCGCTAAATCATTGACGTATAAATTATTTGTTAAGTAATGAATGTGCTATAACAACACTCTATCCACGATCTTTTCGTGGCCGAACCTATAAACCCCCAGGAATAGCATGCTAACAACCATCATTTACCGCAGTCATATCTGCGAGGGCGTTCCGGTGAAAGCGCTGGAAGAAATGGTAGCTGCTGCAAATCGTAAAAATCGGCACTCCGATGTCACGGGGATCTTGCTGTTTAACGGCACACATTTTTTCCAGTTACTTGAAGGGCCAGTCGATAATGTGACGGCCATCTATCAGCATATCTGCCGTGACCCGCGACATCATAATGTGGTGGAACTCATGTGCGATCACGGTCCCTTCAGACGCTTTGGCAATGTGGGCATGGAGCTTTTCGATTTGCGTCAATTTGATACAGACGAGGTGCTCCAGCAGGTGCTTGATAAAGGGACGACGAAGTACCGGTTGACGTATAACGACCGTGCCCTGCAGTTTTTCCGGACCTTCGTTGAGGCCACAGAAAAAGCCAACTACTTTGAACTGCCTCCAGCGAACAGCTGGGATTTTCTTCCTGAAGAGACGCCCTTATCCGCGCAGTCAGAGGTTGTGGCAAAAGGTGCAGATTGCAGCTTTGCGTTTCAACCTATTGTCGATCCCTTTATGCAGCAGATTGTTTCCTGGGAAGCGCTGATTCGTACGCCCGAAGGAGATTCACCTGCGGCCTATTTTCAGACTCTGGCGCGAGACGCGCTTTATGAGGCCGATCTGAAAAGCAAGCAGGTGGCACTGTCGATGGCCAGCGCGCTGGGGTTGCACACCCAAACGCTGTCCCTCAATCTGCTGCCGATGACGCTGGTTAACGTGCCTAACGCGGTTGATTTCCTGCTTACGGTCATTGAGGCGAATGGTTTTGTGCCGGAACAGATCGTTGTCGAGTTCACAGAGAGTGAAGCGATCTCCCGCTTTGACGAATTTACACACTCAGTCAGGCAGTTAAAGAGCGCGGGAATCAGTGTGACGATCGATCACTTTGGCGCAGGGTTTGCCGGGCTGCAGCTGCTGGCGCAGTTCCAGCCGGACAGAATTAAGATTAATCGGGATTTGATTGCCAACGTGCACAAAAGCGGCCCGCGCCAGGCGATTGTACAAGCCATCATCAAATGCTGCGCGTCCCTGGAAATCCAGTTCTGCGCGGTGGGGGTAGAGCTGGCTGAGGAGTGGATGTGGCTGGAATCCGCCGGGATTTCGCAGTTTCAGGGGCATCTGTTCGCCAGCCCGCGTCTGGGCGGGATCCCGGCTGTTGCCTGGCCTGAGAAAAAGAACGATTTCTAAAAACCTGTACATGACACTCGAGAGTTAACTGTACGAAGAGATAAATTTAGACAACAATAGATAAACGAGTGAAAGGATTTGACCCCTTTCACTTGTCTCAGAACGAGGAGTTGGTTATACAAATGCGTTGTACAATCTGATAAGGTTGGTGCGGTTAGGTATGGAAGTGTTGAGCGTGAGGGAGTTAATGGCCTATTACAGTATCGGCGAAGTCGCCGAACGATGCGGTATCAACCCCGTTACGCTGCGTGCCTGGCAACGCCGTTATGGTTTGTTGAAGCCGCAACGCAGCGAAGGGGGCCATCGTCAGTTTGACGATGAGGATATCCTGCGTATCGAAGAGATCAAGCGCCTGATGAAAACCGGCGTCTCGGTCGGAAAAGTCAAAGCGTTACTGGAAAACAAAGAAGAGCTGACGCAGGGCAACTGGATCTCTTTCCAGGAAGAGATGATGACGGTTCTGCGTTACGCCAGCCCAGGTAAACTGCGCGCCAAAATCGGCGAGTTCCGCCGCGATCATGCGATGGATGCGCTGATCGATAACATTATTTCTCCGGTCCGACAGCGAATGAACCAGGACCAAAACACCGTGCGTCACATGGCGAGTCTTTTTGACGGCGTACTGATCGAATTCGCGGTCGCAAGCCTCGCGGAATCCCGCAAGAAAGCCGGTAAAGATGCTCTCCTGATCGGCTGGGAATGCGACGACCGAACGCATCTTTGGCTTGAAGCCGCGCGTTTGGCACAAAAGGGCTGGCATATTGACGTGCTGGCTGAACCCATCGATTCACCACGTCCTGAACTGTTCCCGGGGCAAAAAATCTTCGTCTGGACGGGGAAATCCCCCACACCTCGCCAGCAGGAACAGCTCGATCACTGGCGTGAACAGGGATTTGCTGTTTCATTTCATCACCGATCGTAAGAGGCCTTGAGGGCCTTTTTTTGTTTTTATCACTTCCTGAGCAAAAGCTATCTTAAAAATAGGCATTTCCGATGCATATTTTACTTTTCTCCTGTCCGCCACAAATGCCGCGGCGAAATACATTATTTATCAATGTATTGAACAATTAAATCCATCCTGCCTGCATCCTTCCACAGGGTCTATGCTTAATAAAAGTAACCAAAAAGGGCGGTTTACCCAGATGCCCCTACTGACAGGGGGTTGAAGTGATAATCGTTATCACTAACATGGTGTTATGCCCTGATGGCTATTCAGACGAGGTGGACCTATGGAACTGCATTCAGAAACCTTTAATCCGGCCGATTTTGCCTGGCGTGGTTTAACGCTCACGCCAGCGGCGGCGGCACACATTCACGAGCTGGTGGCGAAAAAGCCCGAGATCCTCGGCGTGCGTTTAGGCGTCAAACAGACCGGATGCGCAGGTTTTGGTTACGTGCTTGATACCGTCACCGAACCCGAGAAAGATGACCTGGTCTTCGAAACCGATGGCGCGAAACTGTTCGTGGCGCTGCAGGCGATGCCCTTTATCGACGGCACCGAAGTGGACTACGTCCGCGAAGGCTTAAACCAGTTATTCAAATTTCATAACCCGAAAGCCCAGAACGAATGCGGCTGCGGCGAAAGCTTTGGGGTATAGGCGGTACTATGTCTCGTAATACTGAAGCAACGAGTGATGTGAACACCTGGAGCGGCGGACACCTGAATTATAAAGAAGGGTTCTTCACGCAGCTGCAGACCGATGAGCTGGCGAAAGGCATCAACGAAGATGTCGTGCGGGCGATTTCGGCCAAACGTAACGAGCCCGAGTGGATGCTCGAATTTCGTCTGAGCGCCTTCCGCGCCTGGCTGGAAATGGAAGAGCCGCACTGGCTGAAAGCGCACTACGACAAGCTGAACTATCAGGATTACAGCTACTACTCCGCGCCCTCCTGCGGCAGCTGTGACGACACCTGCGCCTCGCAGCCGGGTGCGGTACAGCAAACCGGCGCAGAAAACAGCTTCCTGAGCAAAGAAGTTGAAGAAGCCTTTAATCAGCTTGGCGTGCCCGTTCGCGAAGGGAGAGAGGTGGCGGTGGACGCCATTTTCGACTCCGTCTCGGTGGCGACCACCTACCGCGAGAAGCTGGCAGAGCAGGGGATCATTTTCTGCTCTTTCGGCGAAGCGATTCACGACCACCCGGAACTGGTGAAAAAGTACATTGGGACAGTGGTGCCCTCTAACGATAATTTCTTCGCGGCGCTCAACGCGGCGGTGGCCTCCGACGGTACCTTTATTTACGTACCAAAAGGCGTACGTTGCCCGATGGAGCTGTCGACTTATTTCCGTATCAACGCGGAAAAAACCGGCCAGTTTGAACGTACCATTCTGGTGGCCGATGAAGGCAGCTACGTCAGCTATATCGAAGGCTGTTCCGCGCCGGTACGCGACAGCTATCAGTTGCACGCGGCGGTGGTGGAGGTCATCATTCACAAAGATGCTGAGGTGAAATACTCCACGGTGCAAAACTGGTTCCCGGGCGACGGCAACACCGGCGGCATTTTGAACTTCGTTACCAAGCGCGCGCTGTGCGAAGGCGAAAACAGCAAGATGTCCTGGACCCAGTCGGAAACCGGCTCGGCCATTACCTGGAAATACCCGAGCTGCATCCTGCGCGGGGATAACTCCATCGGTGAGTTTTACTCGGTGGCGCTGACCAGCGGCCATCAGCAGGCCGATACCGGCACCAAGATGATCCACATTGGTAAAAACACCAAATCCACCATTATCTCGAAAGGGATCTCCGCCGGGCACAGCCAGAACAGCTATCGCGGGCTGGTGAAAATCATGCCGACGGCCACCAACGCGCGTAACTTTACCCAGTGTGACTCGATGCTGATTGGCGCTGACTGCGGCGCGCATACCTTCCCGTACGTCGAGTGCCGTAATAACACGGCCCAGCTTGAGCACGAAGCGACCACGTCGCGCATCGGGGAAGACCAGCTCTTCTACTGCCTGCAGCGCGGGATCAGTGAAGAAGATGCCATTTCAATGATTGTGAACGGCTTCTGTAAGGACGTGTTCTCTGAACTGCCGCTGGAATTCGCCGTTGAAGCACAAAAACTCCTCGCCATTAGTCTTGAACACAGCGTCGGTTAAGGAAAGCACATGTTAAGCATTAAAGATTTACAGGTTAGCGTGGAAGAGAAAGAGATCCTGCGTGGCCTCAATTTTGACGTCAAGCCGGGTGAAGTTCACGCCATCATGGGGCCGAACGGCTCCGGGAAAAGTACGCTTTCCGCGACGCTGGCAGGACGCGAAGATTACGAAGTCACCCATGGCTCCGTCGAGTTTAACGGCAAAGATCTGCTGGAGATGTCGCCGGAAGAGCGGGCTGGGGAGGGCATCTTTATGGCCTTCCAGTACCCGGTAGAAATTCCGGGCGTCAGCAATCAGTTCTTCCTGCAGACGGCGCTGAACGCGGTGCGCAAATATCGCGGTCTCGACGCGCTGGATCGCTTCGACTTCCAGGATCTGATGGAAGAGAAGATCAAGCTGCTGAAAATGCCGGAAGACCTGCTGACCCGTTCGGTCAACGTCGGCTTCTCCGGCGGTGAGAAAAAGCGTAACGACATTCTGCAGATGGCGGTGCTCGAGCCCGAGCTGTGCATTCTTGATGAGACCGATTCAGGCCTGGACATCGACGCCCTGAAGATTGTCGCAGACGGGGTGAACTCGCTGCGTGACGGCAAGCGCTCGTTTATTATCGTCACCCACTACCAGCGCATTCTTGACTACATCAAACCAGACTACGTCCACGTCCTTTACCAGGGGCGCATTGTGAAATCCGGCGATTTCACGCTGGTTAAACAACTGGAGGAGCAGGGTTATGGCTGGCTTACCGAACAGCAGTAATGCACTCCAGCAGTGGCACCGGCTGTTTGAAACGCAGGGGCAATCGCGTTCTGAACAGGCCCAGCAGCACCTTCAGCAGATGCTGCGTCTGGGTCTGCCGACCCGTAAGCACGAAAACTGGAAATACACACCGCTTGATGGCCTGCTGAACGGCGAGTTTGTCACGCGCTCGGCGGACGTCACTCCGGCCCAGCGAGACGGGCTGGCGTTACCTGTGGATGCGTTGCGTCTGGTCTTTGTCGACGGCGTGTTTCACCCGGAACTCAGTGACGAGACGCGACACAGCGGCTTCGAAATCGCCGTGAATGACGTTCATCAGAGTCTGGCCGCACCGGTACAGCCGGAGGTCTTTCTGCATCTCACCGAAAGTCTGGCGCAGTCTGTGACGCATATCAGCGTAAAACGTAACCAGCGTCCGGCGAAGCCGCTGCTGCTGATGCACATCACTCAGGGGCTGGACGGTGACGAAATCAACACTGCGCACTATCGCCACCATCTTGAACTGGCGGAGGGGGCAGAGGCCACGGTGATTGAACATTACGTCAGCCTCAACGAGACGCGCCACTTTACCGGCTCGCGTCTGACGATGAATGTGGCGGCCAATGCCCAGCTTCACCACATCAAGCTGGCATTTGAGAACCCGCAGAGCCACCACTTTGCCCATAACGACATTTTACTTGGGCAAGATGCCGCGGCCTACAGCCATAGCTTCCTGCTCGGCAGCGCGGTGCTGCGCCACAATACCAGCACCCAGCTTAACGGTGAAAATACCACGCTACGCATTAACAGCCTGGCGATGCCGGTCAAATCTGAAGTGTGCGACACGCGCACCTGGCTTGAGCACAACAAAGGCTATTGCAACAGCCGTCAGCTGCATAAAACGATCGTCAGCGACAAAGGGCGCGCGGTGTTTAACGGCCTGATTAACGTGGCCCAGCACGCCATTAAAACCGACGGACAGATGACCAACAACAACCTGCTGCTGGGGCGTCTGGCGGAAGTGGACACCAAACCGCAGCTGGAGATCTACGCCGATGACGTGAAATGCAGCCACGGTGCGACGGTCGGGCGGATTGACGATGAGCAGATGTTCTACCTGCGCTCCCGCGGTATCGATCGGCAGGCGGCGCAGAAGATGATCATCTACGCGTTTGCCGCCGAGCTGACGGAAGCGCTGCACGATGGCGCGTTAAAACAGCAGGTGCTGGCCCGTATAGGTCAGCGTCTGCCTGGAGGCGAAGCATGAGTTTTCCCGTCGAGAAAGTACGGGCAGATTTTCCCGTTCTGACCCGTGAAGTGAACGGTCTACCGTTGGCCTATCTGGACAGCGCGGCCAGCGCGCAGAAACCGAATCAGGTGGTGGATGCAGAAGCCGAATTCTATCGTCACGGCTACGCCGCCGTGCATCGCGGTATTCATACCCTGAGCGCCGAGGCGACCCAGCGTATGGAAAACGTGCGCACGCAGATTGCCGCCTTCCTCAATGCGCAATCGCCTGAAGAGCTGGTCTTCGTGCGCGGCACCACCGAAGGGATCAACCTGGTCGCCAACAGCTGGGGCAACGCGCAGGTGCATGCGGGCGATAACATCGTCATCACGCAAATGGAGCACCACGCCAATATCGTGCCGTGGCAAATGCTCTGTGAGCGCGTTGGCGCGCAGCTGCGGGTGATCCCGTTGAATGCCGACGGGACGCTTCAGCTTGAGCAGCTTGACGCGTTGCTGGATGAGCACACGCGGCTGGTGGCGGTCACCCAGGTCTCTAACGTTCTGGGGACTGAGAACCCGGTGGCGGAGATTATCGCAAAGGCCCATCAGGCAGGGGCGAAGGTACTGATTGACGGCGCGCAGGCGGTGATGCACCACGCGGTTGATGTCCAGGCGCTGGACTGCGATTTCTATGTCTTCTCGGGACACAAGCTCTACGGCCCGACCGGGATTGGCGTGCTGTATGTGAAAGAAGACATCCTGCAGGCGATGCCGCCGTGGGAAGGGGGCGGGTCGATGATCGCCACCGTTAGCCTCTCAGAAGGGACTACCTACGCCCGCGCGCCGTGGCGTTTTGAGGCGGGCACGCCCAACACCGGGGGCATTATCGGGCTGGGGGCGGCGGTCTCCTACGTTTCTGCGATTGGCCTTGATGCCATTCAGGAATATGAACAGCTGCTGATGCACTATGCGCTTGCCCAGCTTGCCAGCGTACCGGATCTTACCCTCTACGGACCTGCCGACCGGCAAGGGGTGATCGCGTTTAATCTCGGGAAACACCACGCCTATGACGTGGGCAGTTTCCTCGATAACTACGGCGTAGCGGTCCGTACCGGGCACCACTGCGCCATGCCCCTGATGGCGTTTTACCAGGTGCCGGCAATGTGTCGCGCGTCGCTGGTGATGTACAACACAACGGAAGAGGTCGACAGGCTGGTGGCGGGGCTTAAGCGCATTCACCAGTTGCTGGGCTAACGGAGAGGCGAAAGATGGCAGAACTGCCGGATAAAGATAAATTGCTGCGCAACTTCGGGCGTTGCGCTAACTGGGAAGAGAAATATCTCTATATTATTGAGTTGGGGCAGCGTTTAGCGCCGCTCAGCGAAGAGGCGCATAACCCGGATAATATTATTCAGGGTTGCCAGAGCCAGGTGTGGATTGTGATGAAACAATCTGCCGATGGCACTATCAAATTACATGGCGACAGCGACGCTGCGATTGTGAAAGGGCTTATTGCCGTCGTCTTTATTCTCTATCACCAGATGTCGGCGCAGGACATTGTCGCTTTTGATGTTCGTCCCTGGTTCGAAAAAATGGCGCTCACCCAACATCTCACCCCGTCCCGATCCCAGGGACTGGAAGCGATGATCCGCGGCATTCGCGCCAAAGCTGCAATCCTTAGCTAGACTTAGAGAACAGCATTCATTCTGTTTCGCGAGGTGGTTCCCGCCTCGCTGGTTTTTCAGCTTTCTGGCGTTCTGTCAGTGAATAAGGAATCTCAGCATGAAGCGCGCGTCTCTAATAACTCTATTACTCCTTGGTTCGCTCGGTGTGCTTAATTCGGCCCGGGCGGTGGATTATCCGTTGCCGCCCGCAGGCAGCCGTCTGATTGGGCAAAATCAAACCTACACGATTCAGGAAGGCGACAATAAACTGCAGGCCATTGCCCGCCGGTTTAATACGGCTGCGCAGCTTATTCTTGAAACCAATAATACCATTGCACCGGTGAATCCCGCGCCGGGGACGGTGATCACCATTCCTTCTCAAATGCTGCTGCCGGATACCCCGCGGGAAGGGATCGTGGTCAACCTGGCTGAGCTTCGGCTTTACTATTTCCCGCCGGGGGAGAATATTGTTCAGGTCTTCCCGCTCGGTATCGGGCAGCTGGGACTGGAAACGCCGGTGACGACCACCCGCGTGAGTCAGAAAATCCCTAATCCAACCTGGACACCGACAGCGGGCATCAGGGCGCGCTCTCTGGCGCAAGGAATTAAATTGCCGCCGGTCGTGCCAGCAGGGCCAAATAACCCGTTAGGACGCTTTGCGCTGCGTTTAGGCGTTGGGAACGGTGAATATCTTATCCACGGCACCAGCGCGCCGGACAGCGTCGGTTTACGGGTCAGTTCAGGCTGTATGCGGATGAACGCGCCGGATATCAAAGCGCTGTTTGGGCAGGTGCGTGTTGGCACACGGGTCCAGATTATCAATGAGCCGGTGAAGTTTGCCGTCGAGCCGGACGGGAAACGCTACATCGAAGTACATCGCCCGCTGGCGCAGGTTGAGGGGGAAAACCCACAGGTAGCGCCCATTAGCCACTCCGAAGATTTCACGACCTTCGTGTCTCAATCGGGGAGTGATAAAGCGCTTATCGATAAAGCCCTGTCACGTCGTGCGGGGATCCCGGTAGCAGTGTCTGCCGGTAATGGCCCATCAGCCAGCAACAGCGTGTTGTCGGTGCAGAACAGTCGGGTGTCAGCTGCGGTAGCCGAAGAGGAAGGGGAGAGGGTGACGCAGTAGGGGTTTGACGAAGGCAAAAAAAATGGCGCACAATGTGCGCCATTTTATTAACAGGTACTATTACTTACGGTATTTAGTAGCCTGGTTGTCCAGACGCTGGTTAGCGCGAGCTGCGTCGTCTTTAGCAGCCTGAACGTCGGAACGGATTGCGTTCACGTCGTTGCTCAGCTGGTCAACTTTAGCGTTCAGAGTCTGAACGTCAGAAGACAGCTGATCGATTTTAGCGTTGCTGGAGCAACCTGCCAGCAGAGTAGAACCCAGGATTACCGCGCCCAGTACCAGTTTAGTACGATTCATTATTAATACCCTCTAGATTGAGTTAATCTCCATGTAGCGTTACAAGTATTACACAAAGTTTTTTGGGTTGAGAATATTTTTTTGATGGGAATACGCCTATTTTTGATCGTTCGCTCAAAGAAGCAACGAATTTGGCCTTTTTGTCGAAAAAGCCATGTTAAAAAAGGCATTTTTCATCGGATTCATCTTAGATAAATCGCAATTAAATAGAAAAACCCGATTTGCTTTTTGAATAGATAGGGCTAATGACAGGAATAAAAAAAGCGCCTCGAAGGACGCTTTCTATCAAAAAATTATTCGTTCAGAAATTATTACAGTACGTGAACAGATGCAGTGTTAGTGGTACCTGCTGGAACCAGGGCACCAGAAACCATCACCACAACGTCGCCTTTCTGTGCCAGACCGCTTTCCAGCGCCATCGCTTTACCCTGAATGTAGAAATCATCGGTAGACGCGATCTCTTTCACCAGATGGGCAACCACGCCTTTGCTCAGCACCAGCTGACGCGCGGTGGTTTCATTGGTGGTCAGGGCCAGGATGGTGGCATCCGGGAAGTATTTACGCACTGCACGAGCAGATTTACCGCCCTGGGTCGCTACCACGATCAGCGGTGCGTCCAGTTTCTCAGCGGTTTCAACTGCACCGCGGCACACAGCTTCGGTGATGCGCAGTTTGCGGCTGTCGTTGTTGAAGTCCAGACGGCTGGTCATCACGCGGTCAGTACGCTCGCAGATGGTCGCCATGATGCCGACCGCTTCCAGCGGGTATTTACCCTTCGCTGACTCACCGGACAGCATCACTGCATCGGTACCGTCGAGGATGGCGTTCGCCACGTCGCCTGCTTCAGCGCGGGTAGGGCGTGGGTTTTTGATCATGGAGTCCAGCATCTGCGTTGCAGTGATAACCACTTTACGCGCGCGAACGCATTTCTCGATCATCATCTTCTGCGCGAAGATCACTTCTTCAACCGGGATCTCAACACCCAGGTCGCCACGTGCAACCATGATGCCGTCAGACGCTTCGAGGATTTCGTCGAAGTTGTTCAGGCCTTCCTGGTTTTCGATTTTGGAGATGATCTGGATCTTCTCGCCGCCGTGCGCTTTCAGGTGCTCACGGATCTCAACCACGTCAGAACGCTTACGGATGAAGGATGCAGCAACGAAATCAACACCTTGCTCGCAACCAAAGATAAGGTCCTGTTTGTCTTTTTCAGCCAGTGCTGGCAGCGCGATAGAAACGCCCGGCAGGTTAACGCCTTTGTTTTCGCCCAGGTCGCCGTTGTTCAGCACTTTACAGATAACCTTGTTACCTTCGATTGCGGTAACTTCCATACCGATCAGGCCATCATCCACCAGCACGGTGTTGCCGACGGACAGATCGCTGGTGAAGCCTTCGTAGGTCACTGCAACGATTTCGCTGTTACCGACAACGGATTTGTCGGTGGTGAAGGTGAAGGTCTGGCCCGCTTTCAGAGAAACGTCGTTACCGCCTTCCAGTTTAATGGTACGGATTTCCGGACCTTTGGTATCCAGCAGAATAGCGGCTTTTTTGCCGGTCTTGCTCATCACGTTGCGCAAGTTCTGGATACGCTGGCCATGCTCTGCATAGTCGCCGTGGGAGAAGTTCAGACGCATCACGTTCATGCCGGCATCCAGCATTTTGCTCAGCATCTCTTCAGATTCGGTTTTCGGGCCGATAGTACAAACAATTTTCGTCTTTTTCATGACAGTCTTAGTCTTTAAGTTGGGAAGGATATGGAAATCTCGCTCCGGGGGCGCACCGCCGCGGAGTCAAACCTGTGTTGCAAAAGAGTATATGACACGCACTAAGGATAGGAGACATCAAATGAGCGTGCATAAGAAAGTGTGCCTGAGTGTCAGCCCAACGAAGGAGAGGAGAAGTTGTACATTGTTTTTTGTATTCCAAGCGCTGAAACCATTCACCAGGGATTTGGCGCGCATTATACGCTGATTTTAAGATAAAAGGAAAATGGAAACAGCGTTTCAAAAATAATCTGTGCAGATTCACATAAGTTTGTTATCAATGCGTTAAGGCATAATGACAACTTATGGCGGCAGGTGCCTGACCTGCCGCGTTTTGCTTATTTTTGCAGCGCCTGGCTGAGGTCGGCAATCAGGTCTTTTGGATCTTCAATTCCGACTGACAGGCGGATCAACTGCGGCACAATACCGTTGGCCAGGCGTTGTTCCAGCGGAATTGACGCGTGGGTCATGCTGTAGGGCTGGCTCACCAGACTCTCCACGCCGCCCAGGCTTTCCGCGAGGGTGAACAACTTCAGGTTGCGGATCACCTCGGTGGCGCGTTGCGCATCGCCTTTCACCACGACGGAAATCATCCCGCCTGGCAGCGCCATCTGCGTGCGGGCAAGCTGATATTGTGGATGCGATTCCAGACCGGGATAGAAAACGTTTTCCACCAGAGGATGCTGATCGAGCCATTGCGCAATCGCCAGCGCGTTGGTGCTGTGCTTTTCGACGCGCAGCGCAAGGGTGCGAATACCGCGCAGGGTCAGGAAGCTGCTGAACGGATCCAGTACGCCGCCCACCGCGTTTTGCAGATAACCCAGCTTATCCGCCAGTTCCTTGTTGTCCCCGACAATTGCCAGCCCGGCCACCACGTCTGAGTGGCCGTTCAGGTATTTGGTGGCGGAGTGCACCACGATATCGAAACCTGATTCCAGCGGACGGTGGATCACCGGCGACGCGAAGGTGTTATCCGCCACGCTGATGACGTTATGACGACGAGCAATTTGCGCAATGGCCGCCAGATCCGCCAGCTTCAGCAGCGGGTTGGTTGGCGTTTCAACCCACACCATGCGGGTTTCCGGACGAATGGCGGCCTCAAGCCCGGCCAGGTCGTCCGGTTTAACCCAGCTGACCTGCAGACCAGTGCTGCGCTTGCGCACGTTTTCAATCAAGCGATACGTCCCGCCGTAAACGTCATCAATGGCGACAATATGGCTGTCTTTATCCAGCAGTTCGAGCACCGTGGAGATGGCCGCCAGACCGGAGGCAAACGCGTAGCCGCGCGAGCCGCCTTCCAGTTCGGCGATGGCGGTTTCCAGCGCGTGGCGGGTGGGGTTGCCACTGCGGGAATACTCATAGCCGGTATGCTCACCGGGTGACGGTTGCGCAAACGTCGAGGTAGCGTAAATCGGCGGCATGACGGCGCCGTGCTGGTCGTTGAACTCGCCGCTGTGAACGCTCAGGGTTGCCAGGTTTTTCATCTCTTATTCCTTTATTGTTGTAGACGGTTGCGCCAGGCGGTCAGGACGTCGCTGCGCGTGATCAGACCCAAAAAGCGGTCGTTGTCATTAATAACGGCCACCAGGCCACGGTCGAAAATAGCGTTCAGGGCGCTCTCAGGGGCGTGTTTATCAAGGAACTCCACCTGACGCGTCATGGCTGCCGTCACCGGAAGGGCGAAGCGATCGCCATCGCCGCCGATATGCCGCAGCAGATCCCACTCGTCGATGATGCCCACCACCTTGCCGTTCTCCAGCACCGGAAGCTGGGAGATGTCATACAAACGCATGCGCGCCAGTACGGTTGAAAGCGTGTCGTCCGGGGCGGCGGTGACGGTGGCACCTTCATCGTGACGCAGGGCAATATAGTCGGAGAGATCGCCAGCCTGAGGACGCGTGATGAGCCCTTGCTGACGCATCCAGTCATCGTTGAACATCTTCGAGAGGTATTTATTGCCGCTGTCGCAGGCGAAGGTGACCACCCGTTTCGGCGTGGTCTGCGCCTGACAATATTTCAGCGCCGCCGCCAGCAGCGTGCCGCTGGAGGAGCCCGCCAGAATGCCTTCCGTTTTCAGCAGATCGCGTGCGGTGGTGAAGGCTTCCCGGTCGGTGATGCGCCAGGCGCGATTCACCCCTTCGATGTGGGCCAGCGGCGGAATAAAGTCTTCGCCAATCCCTTCAACCAGCCATGAGCCTGCATCGTGATAGCGTCCGGTTTCCACCTGGTCGGCCAGAACCGATCCGGCCGGGTCTGCCAGGACAAACTCCGTATCGGGGGAATGTTCCGCAAACCACGCCTGCAATCCCCCCAGCGTGCCGCCAGAGCCCACGCCGACAACAATGGCATCGATCCGCCCATCAAGCTGTTCAAACAGTTCCGGCGCCGTCGTGGTGCGGTGCGCAAGCGGGTTGGCCTCATTATTGAACTGGTCGATGTAAAACGCGCCGGGCAATTCGTTGGCCAGACGCTGGGCGTAATCCTGGTAATAGGCCGGATGCCCCTTATTCACATCGGAGCGGGTCAACACCACCTGAGCCCCCAGCGCGCGCAGGTGGAAAATCTTTTCGCGGCTCATTTTGTCGGGTACTACCAGAATCAGCGAGTAGCCTTTCTGCGCAGCGATCAGGGCCAGGCCGAGGCCGGTATTGCCCGCCGTCGCTTCTATAATCGTGCCACCCGGCTGCAGTTGGCCGGTGCGCTCCGCTTCGTTGATCATCGACAGCGCAACGCGGTCTTTAATCGAGCCGCCGGGATTTTGGTTTTCCAGCTTCAGGAACAAGGAGCAGGGACCGGTATCCAGTTTGTGCAGCTGGATAAGCGGCGTGTGGCCAATCAGTTCGGTGACGGAGTGATAAATCGTCATGGTCTTTTTCCTTTAACGAGGTCATGACCGGATGATAGGACCATGAAAATTTCTCAATAAAGAACGTTTCACTGCCTTTTAGAACAGAAAGGAATATTCAGCATGTTTTCGGATGTAAGGACAGCAAGACGTAAAGTTGTCTGGATGTGAGGATGGCTATATCGGGATAAAATGCTGCAAAAATGACCATTTTTTCAGCGGGTCAGCCATCGAATATGCGTATGGCAGATAATCATTGCTGAAAATGATCTAAATGCTTTCCAGCCGTTAAATTCACGGTTTATTTCCGAAAGTTATAACAAATTCTTTTTTGTTCATTTAAAACCTGATAACGCCTGTTTACACTCATTTGGACATCCATACTGCTAAACCGCCATGAGCGGAACGGATAACGAATAAGAATGATTGTACTGAGCAATATTTCGAAGGTTTTTGACAACGGAAAGGTGGCATTGACAGCCGTTGATAATGTCAATTTGACGATAGCGCAGGGACAGATTTACGGGATTATCGGTTACAGCGGCGCCGGGAAAAGTACGCTTATCCGCCTGCTGAACGGTCTGGAAAAGCCCAGTACCGGCAGCGTAACCATCAACGGGCAGAATATTTCTGCCGCTAAGGGCGAAGCCTTACGACAGGCGCGACTGAAGATCAGCATGGTGTTCCAGCATTTCAACCTGCTCTGGTCGCGAACGGTTAACGATAACATCGCCTTCTCGATGCAAATCGCGGGCGTGCCAAAAGCCAATATCAAGGCGCGCGTTGCTGAGCTGGTGGATTTGGTCGGCCTGAAAGGGCGTGAGAATGCGTACCCGTCCCAGCTGAGCGGCGGGCAAAAACAGCGCGTGGGCATTGCGCGCGCGCTGGCCAATAACCCGGACGTGCTGCTCTGTGACGAAGCCACGTCGGCTCTTGACCCACAGACCACCGATCAGATCCTCGATCTGCTGCTGGATATTAACCGTCGTTTCAAACTCACCATCGTGCTGATCACTCACGAGATGCACGTGGTGCGCAAAATCTGCGACCGCGTGGCGGTGATGGAGAATGGCAAGGTGGTGGAAGAGGGCGACGTCCTGAGCGTCTTTACCCATCCGCAACAGCCCATCACGCAACAGTTTGTTCGTCAGGTGAGCCAGTACGCCGAGGAAGAGACCTTCAACGCTGAGCTGGCAAATGAACTGGAAGGCACGGTTATCAAGCTGACCTTTACCGGACATAGCACGCATAAGCCTGTCGTCGGTGAATTAACGCTGCGCTATGGCCTGCCGTTTAACATCCTGCACGGAAAAATGACGCAAACCGCCCACGGTGTTTTCGGGCAACTCTGGGTGCACGTAGTGGCATCTGATGAACAACTGAACAATATCCTCGCCGACCTGCAGCACAGCGATATTGAAGGCGAGGTGATTAAACATGGCTGAGGATCTCTTTCCGCATCTGAAGTGGGACCAGCTGTGGGCAGCAACCCAGGAGACGCTGTACATGACCGCGCTCTCCGGCGTGGCGACCTTTGTTCTGGGGCTCGTGCTCGGTCTGGCGCTGTTTTTAACCGCGCGCGGCGGGCTGTTCCATAACCGCACGGTCTACAGTGTGATTTCGATTGTGGTGAACGTTTTCCGCTCCATTCCGTTCATCATCCTGATTGTATTGCTGATCCCGTTCACGAAAACCATCGTGGGGACCATCCTTGGCGCCAACGCGGCACTCCCGGCGCTGATTGTGGGCGCAGCACCGTTCTACGCACGCCTGGTGGAAATCGCCCTGCGTGAAGTGGATAAAGGCGTTATAGAAGCAACGCGCTCGATGGGCGCACGACTGAGCACGTTAGTGTTTCGGGTTTTACTGCCGGAATCATCACCTGCACTGGTTTCAGGTATTACGGTGACGCTGATTGCGCTGGTGAGCTACAGCGCAATGGCGGGGGTGATTGGTGCCGGCGGTTTGGGAAATCTGGCTTATCTGGAAGGATTCCAGCGCAACCATGGTGACGTCACGCTGGTGGCAACGGTGACCATTTTAATCATCGTTTTCATTATCCAGTTCTGCGGCGACATCATTACTTCACTGTTAGATAAAAGATAAACACGAATAACACACAGGAACCATCATCATGAAAAAGACACTGACACTGATCGCCGCAGCAACCCTGAGCGCCCTGAGCTTCGCCTCCTGGGCTGACACGCTGACCGTAGGCGCGTCCAACACGCCGCACGCCGAAATTCTGGAGCAGGCTAAGCCGATTCTGGCGAAGCAGGGTATCGACCTGGAGATTAAACCGTTCCAGGACTATATTCTGCCTAACACCGCGCTGGCGGGACGTGACATCGATGCGAACTATTTCCAGCACATTCCTTACCTGAATAGCGTGCTGAAAGATCATGCGGGCGATAAGGACTACGATTTTGTCAGCGCAGGCGCGATCCACATTGAGCCAATCGGCATCTACTCTAAAAAATACAAGTCGCTGAAAGACCTGCCGGAAGGCGGTAAGATCATTATGCGTGACGCGGTTTCCGAAGAGGGTCGCATTCTCTCTATCTTCGAGAAAGAGGGCGTGATCAAGCTGAAGCCGGGCATTGATAAAGTGACCGCGCGCATCAGCGATATCGTCGAAAACCCGAAAAAACTGCAGTTCACACCTAACGTCGAAGCGTCTCTGCTGCCGCAGATGTACAACAACGACGAAGGCGCTGCGGTGGTGATCAACGCCAACTACGCGATTGATGCAGGTCTGGACCCGGTTCACGATCCGATTGCGGTAGAGAGTGGTGAAAATAACCCGTACGCCAACATCATTACCGTACACCGCGGTGATGAGAAGAAAAAAGACATCGTCGCGCTGGTGAACGTCCTGCACTCCAAAGAGATTCAGGACTGGATCCGCACCAAATACAAAGGCGCGGTCATTCCCGTAAACAACTAATTAGCTGATTTTACAGATGAAGCCCGGCGAGTCTCTCGTCGGGCTTCTTTTTTGTATCCGGCAGGAGAATCATTTAAGCTCAACGTTTAAAAGGCAATGGAGTGATGACGATGGGTAACGTGACCAAAGATGAAGCGCTTTACCAGGAGATGTGCCGGGTGGTCGGGAAGGTCGTGCTTGAGATGCGTGATTTAGGGCAGGAGCCAAAGCATATCGTGATTGCCGGCGTGCTGCGAACCGCGCTGGCGAACCAGCGCGTCAAACGCAGTGAATTGACAACCGAAGCGATGGAAACGGTGGTTAAAGCGCTGGCCGGGTAATGCGCCAGCGCTTCGCGAGTTGCTCAAGCGAGCAGCACAGCAGGTAGTAAACCACCCCCGTAAAGATAAAAATGGCCGCCGGGTAGATTTGCACCCGGTTGTTCACCTGGCCCGCCACGGTGGTCAGTTCAGGTACGTTCACAATAAACGCCAACGACGTATCCTTCAGCAGGCTGATAAATATCCCCACCAGAGACGGCAGAATATTGCGCATCACCTGCGGGAGCAGCACGCGCCACAAGGTTTGCCGCGTGCTGAATCCCTGAGTCAGTGCCGCTTCATATTGCCCGGCGGGCAACGCGTTTAGTCCGGCGAGTACCGAATGCATGACCGATGCCGCCGTGAACCAGGCCAGCGCCAGCGTCACGGTAAGAGCGCCGGGCAGATCGCCGCCGGTCATCAGGGGCAGCAGATACCACATCCAGAAAATCACAAAGATGAGCGGAATGCCGCGTATCAACTCTGCCCACAGGAACAGCGCCTTACGCACAAGCCCGGGATAGCGCCACGCGGCGCACGCCAGCGCAATTCCGCAGGGCAGAGCAAGTATGGCGGCGCCCGCGGCCATCAGCAGCGAGAGCAACACGCCGCCGGGTTCACCCGCAGCAGCACGTCCCCACAGCAGATAATCCAGGTTATCAACAATCACGTTAAATCCGGCAATCATGCTGAGTCCTCCCTGCGCGGGGGCCGAGTCGCGTCAGTAGCATACCCATTAGCACGCCGGTAAGCAGATACAGTGCGGTTCCCACGGTAAAGGCCTCCAGCGCGTGCGCGTTAAAGCTTTCAATCTGCCGCACCTGATAGGTGAGTTCGGCAAAGCCAATGCCGCTGGCGAGTGAGGAGAGCTTCATCAGGTTGAGATACTGACCGATGACAGGCTGCCAGGCATTCGCCAGTCCTTGCGGCAGCAGAATGTAGCGAAATAACCGCCACGCAGAAAACCCCTGCGCCAGCGCCGCCTCCCGCTGTCCATTGGGGATGGAACGCAGCCCGGACTCAATCTCCTCAATTAAAAAGGCCGAGGTGAACACGCCCAGCCCCCAGGCAGAACATAAAAATTCAGGCGTGAACCACCAGACGTCACCGGGCAAAATCGACCAGGCGTGATTGGCATTCACGACGTCCCGAAACCCGAGCGGCAGCCCGTTCCAGGCGGCGAAGTACCAGAACAGGAGCTGCACCAGCAGCGGCGTGTTGCGAAACAGCGACACCCAGCCGCTGACGACGGCATGACCGAACCGTCCTGCGGAGAGGCGAAGCAGCAGAAAAAACAACGCAAGCAGGGTGGCAAGTACCACGCCCGCGAGCGTGACCCACAGCGTGGTGATAAAACCGGATACTATCCACTGCAGAGGTTGCCCGGTCAGCACTCCCTGCCAGTCGAGCGCGGCCATTACAGCGGCTCCTGGTGAAGCGGGTCGAGCACTTTTTGCAGGAACCGTTGGGCGCGTGGATGCGACGGTTGACTGAAAAATTGCGCAGGCGGGGCGGTTTCGAGAATGTGTCCGCCGTCGATAAAGACGATCCGGTCAGCAATCTCCCGGGCAAACTGCATCTCGTGCGTCACCACAATCATGGTGATCCCGCTGTGGGCGAGGGCTTTCATCACATATAACACTTCGCCAATCATCTCGGGATCGAGGGCTGACGTCGGTTCATCAAAGAGAATGATTTGCGGCGACGAGGCCAGCGCGCGAGCAATCGCCACGCGCTGCTGCTGGCCGCCGGAGAGCTGTGCGGGAAAATGATGGGCTTTTTCCAGCATCCCGACCTTTTCCAGCAGCGCCAGCGCGCGCTCCTGGGCGGGCTGCGGCTTCCAGCCGTGAACGTGCTCCAGCGCCAGAGTGATGTTCTGGCTGGCGGTGAGGTGGGCGTAAAGGTTAAATTGCTGGAACACAAAACCGACGCGGCTGCGTAACTGGCGCAGTGCCGCAGTGGCAAGCCGGGCGGTGGGTTTGTTATCAATCAGAATGTCGCCGTCACTGAGGGTTTCAAGCTGGTTGATAAGACGGATCAACGTCGATTTCCCTGAACCGGATGGACCGAGGATCGCCACCACTTCACCCGGAGAAATGCTGAGGTTAATGCCTTTTAATACCTCATGGTCGCCGTAACGTTTTACGACGTCACGAAACTCGACGCTGGCGTGTTCCAGATGTGAAAAATCCGCGGCACCGGCCGCGGAGTGTGAAAATAAACCTGAGAGCATATTACTGGGCTTCTATTTTAAAGGCGCGAGGCTGTGGAGCGGGCGTGTTTGGGCCAAACCAGACATCGTAGATTTTTGCCGCCTGACCGTTCTTTTCGAGATTAACCAGCTCATCGTTAACGGCCTTCAGCAGCGCGGTTTCACCTTTTTTCACCCCAACGCCAATCTCTTCCTTGCTGAGCAGGTCGGGCAGGATTTTAAAGTTCGCCTTATCCGGGGCCTGTGCCAGCAGGCCTGCAAGAATAGTGCTGTCCTGGGTGATGGCCTGCACGTTGCCGTTGCGCAGCGCCGTCAGCGCCAGAGGAATGTCATCATAAGAGAGCACGCGAGACTGCGGGAAACGCTGGTGCAGCGCCTGCTCGCCCGTTGTCCCTTTCACCGCACCAATGCGTGCCCGGCTGTATTCATCCAGCTTATCGGGTGATTTGGCGGGGACCAGGAACTGTTGGCCGGTCACGAAATAGGGGGTGGAGAAATCAATCACCTGTGCGCGTTCCGGGGTGATGGTGATATCCGCCACGATCAGATCTGCTTTACCGGACTGAAGCAACGGAATTCGGTTCGCCGGATTGGTGGCAACCAGTTCAAGCTTCACGCCGAGTGATTTTGCCAGCGCTTTGGCGAAGTCTACGTCGTAACCCACGATGTCGTGCGTCTTTGCATCAATAGAGCCAAACGGCGGATTGGCGTCAAAGGTGGCGACTTTCACCACCCCTGCGGCCTTAATATCCGCCAGCTGATCGGCCTGTACCTGCGCTGAAAGCAGGCTCCCGGCTGCCAGTAATCCCAGAACCAGTGTCCGTTTGTTAAACCCTTTCGTTTTTGCTGCCATAGTCATACGTCATCCCGTCGTTTTTTGTTTTGTCCCTTTACGCTCCCATAAGCGAAAGCTATCGCCAAATAAGAAATCGTTCTTTGCTATAAGCAAAAAAGCATTAGTGAACAGGGTGTTATGAACAGGTAAATGAAAGGGGACGCTATTTGCAGATACTGCACATGAACAGACGATATTGGTATTTCCCTCGCGCTGAAGTTGAGTGTTTAACTTAGGTCAGGCAAAGCGAAGAGGGGTAAAGACAATGAAAAAATGGATAAGCACGTTACGGCGGCTTTTTCCGACCCCGCAGGTCAATGCGGAGAACAGCGCGCAACGGGTTCTTGAGTCGATACTGCCTGTCGCCAGCCTGTATGGCGTGGACGTTGCCAACATCGATCCGGAGTGGTTCTATGATAAAACGTCACGCTGAATTGCGCCGGACGCGCGAAATGTACTGGAATGAGCTGTGCGCTTTTTTGTTATGACAATCGTTAACTGTTAATGTGACAGGATGTAACACCTGCCAGTTAACGGAATGAAAAACACACTGTTCACGCGCGCCATCATTGTCTGGATCGCCGTCTGCTTTGTCAGCGGTATCCTGCTCTATGCCGAACAAATCCGCCGACAGTACTGGGAGCGCGATCGGGAGTATTCGGCGCTCTTTTCTGAGATTAGCGCCGTCCTTACCCAGAACGAGTCTGTATTGCCGCTACTGAGCGGTGATGAAGATATCACGGCACTGAATAAAAAATTCCCCCATCTTCTTGCGCTGGAGAAAACAACCGGACGCGCGCTGGACGCCGCCCGCGTTGAGCCCGCCAGCGATCGACAATACTGGCTCTACAATCCCTGGCGGCAAATCCGTGTACGGGTTGATCTTGCCCCACTACTCAATACGCATCATGCCTTTGAGCGCCTCGACGTCTATTATTCGAAGCGAAGCGAACCACACCCTTCAGATGCCTTCTGGCACTGGGCACGCTCCTTCCCACAGGTAACGCAACCCTTCGTGCTTTCAGCCGATGCTCAGCCAGACTGGCTCGGTATTCAGTGGTTTATCTTCCTGGTAGTCTTTACTGGATGGGGTGTGGTCATTGCGGTGGGCAGCGTGGCGCTCTGGCAGCGCAAGGCAAGACGAGACGCAGAGCAGCGCGCCTTGTATTACCAGCATGCCCGACTCAACACGCTGGGGGAGATCACTGCGGGTATTGTCCATGAGATCAACCAGCCGCTCACGGCCGTGCAGACCTGGATCCAGGGCGCGCAGCGACAGCAAAAGCTGGACAATCCACAGGCGGTGTCCCAGGCACTGGCAGCAGCGCTGGTGCAAACACAGCGTATCAGCGCCCTGTTAACCCGTTTTCGTGAACACGTGGTGCAGGAGAAAGTGACGCTGCGCGAAACCGACCTGGCGCAATGCTGGCAGCAGGTTGTGAATTTACTGGAGCACGAGAGACGCGCTGAACATATCATCGTTACCCATGCGTTTACACCGGAGGCAACGACGGTTCTGGCTGACAGACTCTGGCTTGAGCAGGTCCTGCACAATCTGCTCAGCAATGCGATTCAGGCTCAACAGGCGAACGCGCAGGGTTGGGTGCGGATCGAAAGCCGGAAAGGCGCAAATGGCATTCAGGTAATCGTGACGGATGGCGGCCCCGGTTTTAGCCCGGAGGCGCTACAGAATGCCTTTATGCCGTTTTACAGTGGTAGAGAAGAGGGAATTGGCCTGGGGATGACCTTAACGGAGTCACTGATGACGCGCATGAACGGATCGATTACGCTGGGGAATTCGCCGGAGGGAGGGGCGCGAATCGTCCTGCAACTGGCTAATGGAAAGGAGACGACGCATGGATAATATAATCTGGCTGATCGATGACGATGAATCCATCAGAGAGTCGATGGCATTTTTACTTTCAGGCATGGGCTGGGAAGTGAAGACATTCGGGAGTATCGACGCGTTTACCACGGCCCATGTTAAGGACTCAACGCTCGTCGGCTGCCTGCTACTGGATATGCGCATGCCGGGAAAAGGGGGGCTGACGTGGCTGGAAGAGGGCGAGTGGCCGTGGCCTCTGCTGCCGGTAATTATCATGACCGGGCACGGCAGCGTCGACGCCTGCCGCCGGGCGTTCCGTAACGGCGTCTTTGAGTTTTTCACCAAGCCGCTGGATGCGGACAAGCTTATCGAATCCGTGGGGCTGGCGTGCGAGGAGAGCCAGCGACGGTTCGCCGACTGGCAGGCGCTCTCACGAATAAAAGCGCGCTTTGAACAACTCACCGCGCGGGAACATGAGGTATTGGCGGTGTTGATGGAAGGGCTCAGCAATAAAGAGGTGGCGGCGCGACTTGACCTGTCGCCGCGCACGGTGGAAGCGCATCGTGCAGCTGCGTTTGCCAAGCTGGGCGTCACGAGCCTGGTTCAGGCAAGCCGCGAGTACGATAAATTGCAATCCGTATAATTACCAGGATGCGTGCGTAATCAACCGAATTACGCGTCGTTGCCTGACCCGATATCCTCGAATGGTCTTCAGTTATTCTATTCGAGGTTATGCAATGAAAAAGTTAATGATGGCGGCAGCGCTGGTCTCGGGTAGCGTAAGTCTGACTGCGCAGGCAGATTCCGTGAGCCAGAAGAATCTCTCCCTGGCACAGGCCAATGCGCTGGCAAACTCTGCCGTTCAGGCGTGTCTGGCGAAGAACTATCAGGTTTCGGTGACCGTGGTTGACCGTGCGGGTGTGGTGAAAGCGGTACAGCGCACCGATAATGCGGGCCCACATACGGTCAAAGCCAGTGAAATGAAAGCCTTCACGGCGCTCAGCTCGAAAAATGCCTCAGGCAAAGTGATGGAAGCGGCGCAGAACAACGCGGGTGCGCAGAATATGCGTGATATCCCAGGCTTCCTGCTGCTGGCGGGTGGCTTACCCGTTAAAGAGGGCGATGAGGTGATCGGGGCGATTGGTATCGGCGGGGCGCCGGGCGGTCATCTGGATGAGGCCTGTGCTCAGGCTGCCATTGACGGGCTGAAGAAGTAACATCAAAAAAAGCACCGGCTTTACCGGTGCTTTGCAATCAGATCTTGCAGGCGTCGCCGCAGTCATCATCGGCAACCATCGCCTGCGCTTTTTTGTCTGCGTCGTCCAGACGTTCGGCGTTACGCTCTTCTGCTTCATCCAGTCCGTTAAAGACCAGGTTATCGAGATCAATTTCCATGTGGCACCTGCTATGTTCAGTTTTTGATACTGGCACAGTATAGGGCAAAAAAAACCAGGAATGTACCTCGCAGCACATAAGGATAATCCCTGCCATACTCAGTGCGTTGTCACTGAGGAAAGCACATGATTATACTCTGTAAAGCCTGCGGGACCTCGTATGCGTATCAACCCGACAGATGCCCTGTCTGCGAGGATGAACGCCAGTATGTTCCAGTTACCGGGCAGGCGTGGACCGAACTTGAAACCGTCACTGCCACGCATACCAACAAATGGCAGCAGCTTGAACCGCAGCTCTTTAGCATCAAAACGGTGCCCGCCTTTGCCATCAATCAACGGGCACTGCTGCTGCGCACCCCACACGGCAATATTCTGTGGGATTGCATCGCCAACCTCGACCCGGCAACCCGAACGCTGATCGCCGCCCTCGGGGGTATCAGTGCCATCGCCATTTCACACCCTCACTATTACACCACCATGCAGGACTGGGCGGAGACGTTCGACGCGCCGGTGTATCTTCATGCGAGCGATCGGGAGTGGGTCATGCGCGACAGTCCGGCCATTCACTTCTGGCACGGCGAAACGCCGGAGATTGCCCCCTCCGTGACGTTGCTGCGTCTCGGCGGCCACTTTGCGGGCGGAACGGTGCTGCACTGGCAGGAGGGCGAAGGGGTTTTGCTGGCGGGGGATATTCTGCAGGTCACGCCGGGGAAAGACGCCGTTTCGTTTATGTGGAGCTATCCGAATATGCTTCCGCTACCCGCCCACACCGTAGCGTCCGTCACCCATCGCCTTGAAGGCAGAAAATTTGAACGTCTGTATGGCGCGTTCGAGGGGCAGAACATCCAGGCTTTCGCGGACGATATTGTGCAGCGGTCGGGCCAAAAATATATTGCTTGTCTGAAGTAAAGCACGGTGGGTAAACTTTACGAGTGTGATCGCGATCATACCTAAACTACAACAGATAAAAGAGAAATTGCTATGCAACATATCATTGAAGGTTTTCTCAGCTTTCAAAAAGAGATTTTCCCGCAACGTAAAGAGCTCTTCCGCAGTTTAGCGTCCAGCCAGAATCCCAAAGCGCTGTTCATCTCCTGCTCCGACAGCCGACTGGTGCCAGAACTGGTCACGCAACAAGAGCCAGGACAACTCTTTGTCATTCGTAATGCTGGCAATATTGTGCCGCCGTTCGGGCCAGAGCCAGGCGGCGTCTCCGCCACTATCGAATACGCGGTTGTCGCGCTGGGCGTGACCGATATCGTGATCTGTGGCCACTCTAACTGTGGTGCGATGAAAGCGATTGCCGACAATGCAAACCTGGAGCCGATGCCTGCGGTCTCCCACTGGCTGCGCTACTCTGATGCGGCTAAAGCCGTGGTGGAGAAGAAATCCTGGGACCAGCCAATCGATAAAGTGAATGCGATGGTGCAGGAGAACGTGTTTGCGCAGCTGAGCAACATTAAGACCCACCCGTCCGTCGCGGTGGGCCTGCGTAATAATTCCATCCGTCTGCACGGCTGGGTGTACGACATTGAAAGCGGTGACATTCGCGCGCTGGATAAAGCGACGAAAACCTTTATCTCTCTGTCTGAAAACCCGGAGGTTTTCTTCGAGTAATCAGACCGTTCAGGGCAGGGAGGCCCTGTCAGTTATCCATAAAAGGTAACTTTTTGCGCGTAACCGACGCAGGTTTATTTGCCGCTTTTGCCATTGCTTCCCCAATCTCTGCGCACTCTGCGAGCCCCTGGACAAAGGGGTGGTCGTGCATCAGCCACGGTATCGCACCAAAGGCAATACGTCCGCGAAGCGTATCGGGTGCCAGCAGTGTGTAATCTTCACCAACATCGGGTATGTCGTCGCCTGTCGTTTGTAGCAGTTTACGCAAGGACGGGAAGGGTAAATCTTCTGTCTTGAGGGGTTTCTGCCCGCGCGCATCAATAAAGACGTCGAAGCGGTAGCGGTGCTCTTTGGTGGTAATGACCGTTTCAGCACTACCGATATCCAGAGTGTAATCCTCACCCAATGCCACTACGCTTATGATCCCCGCCTCGCGCAAGGCAAGCAGCCTGCGAATAGACTGAGGGGGGATGGCGGCATAGTTATCAATAAACACGCGCTCCAGCCCGGCTTTGAACCGCGCTCTGTCCTTTTCGTTCAGGGCGGGTACGATTTCTGCAACGATCTCGTGCAGGCGAAGTATGGTATAGCGCCAGGCTACGGTGCGCCGTTCACGTTTGTTTCGCTCGACCTCTTTAAGATTCTCTTCTGCCCAGGTAAAGGGACCGTGCTGTTTACGCTCTTCAAACCACGCCTCGCGAAGGCTGTCTGCGTCCCGTTGCCTCAGCGATATGGCCTCGCACCACGCCGGGTCGGCAAGTTCAAGCTCTTTAACCATCAGGGCGAAGATGCGGTCCAGCAAGCCGTCTGCTCCTTTAGCAATCTCGGTTTGAACCACGAATTCGGTCAGTACCGACAGCGGCTCGTAAGGGATCGGGCAGTAAAAATCGGCCTCTGGTAAAATGCCGGTCCGGGACATCAGGACAATTTTTAGCGCCTCGCTTCCTTTATCCAGAATGAACGCGTCGTCCACAAACTGACCATGCTGCATCACCACCGCCATGGCCGCGTCCAGGCCGCTCAAAGACGTTCCCATAATGCCCACCTTGCAGGGGCGGATTTCGGCGTCCATGAGTCCTGACCACGGGCTTGGGAAGAACGTGCGCGTGGCTTCATCTTCGTCTGGCCAGACGTGACCGGTGGCGATAACCGCAAGGTCATACCGATCGGCGAGCGCATCACCGTTAACTGAAAGCGTGATGGCGTTTGAGTTGACCTCGATATCTGTGACTTCCGAGGATTCGTGGATCTCGACCTTGAATCCTAATTTTTTAGCCTCTTTTACAACCGTGAGAAAGCTGTCGCGGAAATACTCACCCAGCAGGAGTCGGGGCAGGAACTGTCGGTCATGCAAACGGGCTTTATCAACCTTAAAGCGCGCCAGATGGGCTTCGCTCTGGCCCTTAAGCCAGTCGAGATAGGTCATAAAAATGGGCGGGATTTCAATGCTTGCAATGTTCGCCAGCATCAGACGAGAGTTTTCGTCGTCGTTATAGGGCATACCCACGCCAGCTTCCTCAGCTTGTTCAAAGACGGAGACCGAAAGCGGCTGCGGATTTTTAAGCAGTGCGTAAAAGGTGTAAATCCCTGTTGGGCCGGAGCCAATAATCGCGATTTTCTTCATCGGCGTTCTTCCTGCTTTTTTTGTCATGAGAAAAGCGTAGCAGGAGAATAATTAAGAAATCAGGAGATTGAGATAATTCAGAACATAAAGAGAGGATTTGCACCATTTCAGGACTGAAATGGTGCGTCCGAGTGGACTCGAACCACCGACCCCCACCATGTCAAGGTGGTGCTCTAACCAACTGCGGACGCAGAATGGTGCGTTCAATTGGACTCGAACCAACGACCCCCACCATGTCAAGGTGGTGCTCTAACCAACTGAGCTATGAACGCAACGTGTTGTCGGTGACAACGGGGACGAATATTAGCGGCACAGCATCGTTGAGGCAAGAGGGAAAACGCATTTTTCTCTCTGAATTCACGCGATTGCTTCATTACCGCGCAAAGTGAAGAGAAAGTAGCCGCCAGCTGGCGGCTACTGCCTGTTTAACGTGCGGCGCGTTGCAAAATGACCGTAGAAGGCTGGCGTTGCAGAAAACGCATACGCAGCATCATCATGATGGCCGCAGAGGTCAGACCGATGATAAAGCCCATCCAGAACCCTGCCGGACCCATGCGATCCACCACCAGGTCGGTAAGCGCCAGGATGTAGCCTGTCGGCAGTCCCAACACCCAATAGGCGATAAAGGTAATAAAGAAAATTGAGCGCGTATCTTTATATCCGCGCAGCACGCCGCTGCCAATCACCTGGATGGAGTCAGAGATCTGGTAAATCGCGGCCAGCAGCATCAGGTGCGACGCCAGCGTGACGACTTCCGGATTGTCGTTGTAGAGCAGCGCAATCTGCTCGCGTAATGCAACGGTAAAGAGCGCCGTACAGACGGCCATGCAGACGCCGACGCCCAGCCCGGTCCGGGCGGCCGTTTGCGCATCTAGCGTTGACCCCTGGCCCAGACGGAACCCTACGCGAATCGTCACCGCCGCGGCCAGCGACATCGGCAGGACGAACATCAGGGAACTGAAGTTCAGCGCAATCTGGTGGCCCGCGACATCAATAATGCCCAGCGGGGAGACCAGCAGGGCGACCACGGCAAACAGGGTCACTTCGAAGAACAGCGCCAGCGCGATAGGCAGCCCTAACTGCACCAGGCGCGTCATGATGTTCCAGTCCGGCGTGCTAAATCTTTTCTCGTTGCGAATATCGCGCATGGAACGGGCGCGTTTTACAAAGGTGATCATCGAGAAGAACATCACCCAGTAAACGGCTGCCGTCGCCACGCCGCACCCGACGCCGCCCAGTTCCGGCATGCCGAAGTGGCCGTAAATAAAGATGTAATTCACCGGGATATTGACCAGCAGACCGATAAAGCCCATCACCATACCGGGCTTGGTTTTTGCCAGACCTTCACACTGGTTACGCGCGACCTGGAAAAAGAGGTAGCCAGGCGCGCCCCAGAGCAGCGCGCGCAGATAGCCCACGGCTTTATCCGCCAGCGCCGGGTCGATGTTATGCATCGCGCGGATGATATGCCCGGCGTTCCAGAGCACCACCATAATCAGCACGGAGACAAACCCTGCCAGCCAAAAACCCTGGCGAACCTGGTGGGCAATGCGCTCGCGGCGGCCCGAGCCGTTCAGCTGTGCAATAACTGGCGTGAGCGCGAGCAGTAAACCGTGACCAAACAGGATGGCCGGTAGCCAGATAGATGTGCCGATTGCCACGGCAGCCATATCGGTGGCGCTGTAGCCACCTGCCATTACCGTATCCACAAATCCCATTGCGGTTTGGGCCACTTGCGCGATGATCACTGGTATAGCCAGTGCCAATAACTGGCGCGCTTCATTCATGTACTTCTGCACGTGAACACCTTTATTTTGTAGTTATTTGAGAGACTAAAAAAGCCGCCGTAACTGGCAGCAAGAAGAAAATGCAGGGGGGTGCCAGCTATTGTAGCGGGCTTTAACTATTTATCTAGTGAAAAAATCGCCAGAAAATGCGCTCCACTGGCAACCTGTTTTTCCAACTGTTATTGTGATGGGATTAAACGGTGTCACCACCGTCCGGAAAAAACAGGAGTTGTAAGCATGTTTACTGGTATTGTGCAGGGCACCGCCAAAGTGGTGTCCATTGATGAAAAACCCAATTTCCGAACTCACGTGGTTGAGCTGCCGGAATATATGCTCGACGGCATAGAGACCGGCGCCTCGATTGCACATAACGGCTGCTGCCTGACGGTGACCGAAATTAACGGTAACCAGATTAGCTTTGATTTAATGAAAGAGACGCTGCGTATCACCAACCTGGGTGAACTGGTGGTTGGGGATACCGTCAACGTTGAGCGCGCGGCGAAGTTCAGCGACGAGATCGGCGGCCATCTGATGTCGGGCCACATCATGACCACCGCCGAGGTCGCAAAAATTGTGACCTCGGAAAATAACCGTCAAATCTGGTTTAAAGTTCAGGATCCCGCATTAATGAAATACATCCTGTATAAAGGATTTATTGGTATTGATGGGATTAGTCTGACGGTCGGAGAAGTGACGCCGACGCGCTTTTGCGTGCATTTAATTCCCGAAACGCTGCAGCGCACAACGCTGGGCGCAAAAAAACTGGGGCATCGCGTGAATATCGAAATCGATCCGCAAACCCAGGCGGTTGTGGATACCGTTGAACGCGTCCTGGCGGCAAAAGAGGCGGCGATAATAAAAGCCGTTGAGGAAGAATAAAAAATAACCCCGGATATCCGGGGTTATTTTTTTAGCGGGCGACACGTAATCCGTGTTCAATGCCGCGACTGAAAACAACCTGCCAGAGCTGAATATCCCGCGCACGGAACGCACCCGCACAGGCATTCAGGTAATAGCTAAACATGCGTTTGAACCGTTCGGAATAGTTGTCTGCAATCTCAGGCCAGGCTTCCTGAAAACGGGAGTGCCATGCCATCAATGTGGTGTCGTAATCCGCGCCGAAGTTATGCCAGTCTTCCACAATGAAGTGGGGCTCGCTGGCGTTAGCAATCTGGCGCACGGACGGTAAACAGCCATTCGGAAAGATGTATTTATTGATCCACGGGTCCACGTTATTGTCGGTGCGTTTAGAACCAATGGTATGGAGCAGGAAAATGCCGTCAGGCTTCAGGTTTCGGTCGGCAACGTCAAAATAGGTTCTGTAGTTTTTCGGACCCACGTGCTCGAACATGCCAACGGAAACGATGCGGTCGAACTGTTCGTTCAGGTCGCGGTAGTCCTGAAGCCGAATATCGACATCCAGCTCCTGGCAACGTGTCTGAGCCATTTTTTGTTGCTCAGCTGAAATCGTCACACCCACAACGCTGGCACCGTAATGCTTCGCCATGAAATACGCCAGACCGCCCCAGCCGCAGCCGATATCCAGCACGCGCATACCCGGTTTTAACTGCAGCTTCTCGCAGATTAGACGCAGTTTATCTTGCTGCGCCTCTTCAAGCGTTGTGGCCTTTTTCCAATAGCCGCAGGAATATTGCATTAAGGGATCGAGCATACGACTGAACAGGTCATTACCGAGATCGTAGTGCTCTTTACCGACGATCCATGCCCGCTTTTTACTTTGCAGATTGAACAGTCGAGCGGAGGCGATACGCAGCGTGTCTTTGAAGTGGCGAGGGAGCTGATTTTCAAGACCGGCGCGCAATACGCTGGAGAAAAACATGTCCAGCCGTTCACACTCCCACCAGCCGTCCATATAGCTTTCGCCCAGGCCTAACGATCCCTCCTGCAAGACGCGTTTAAAAAAATCGGGATGTTTGACCTGCGGATCGGCGGGGGAAGACCCATTAATCGTGATGCCCGCACGCCCCAACAGTTCACTGACGATCCGGGACCAGTTATCGTCCGGAACGCTGACTTCTTCTATACACGATGAACTCATAGCTTCTCCATCACCTTGCTGTGATCAGAACCTTAAAACAGCGTAGACGCTTTTTTGGGTTTGTGAGAAATCTCACGGTAAATGCCCGCGAGGCTAATATCCGACGTAGAACAGAGGAAGGGAGATAACCCTTGCCGAAAAGCCTTCCATGGTAAAACGGGAGCACTCCGGCTCCCGTTAACACTTAATATTTATCGTATTTAATCGAACCAAATTTAGTATAGGCCTCAAAATTTGGTGATTCAATAGAAAATTCTTAGCAACCTAATCACTGTGTCTTAACATAATTTCTGGTGCGATTATGCGTGCGACGTTTCCACTTTCTGCCGCGCATTCTGCTCGCGCTGAGCGGAAGACTGCATACGGTAGCCAAGGGCAGCCAGCGCAACGGTCACCAGCATCACACTGGTGGTGGTCAGGAGCGGCGTGGCAATCAACGCAGAGACCACCAGACTCGCCAGGAAGCACAGACCCAGCTGTAACGTGTTCTGCAGCGCGGCGGCGCGTCCCGTCGCCTGTGGGAACGGACGTAACGCCTGCGCTACCACGATTGGGTAAATAGCACCGTTAGCGACCGCCATGACGCAGAACGGAATCAAAATTTCGGTCAGGCCCGTACCCGGAATAAACCCGACGGCCCATGTGCCGAAAACGCTTAACGCGAACAGCACCAGTAGCCAGGGCAGCATCTGCTGGCCTTCCCACTTCTGCAGCGCTGCACGACAGCCGTAGCCGCCGACCAGGAAAGCGATGGTCTGTGGAACATAACTCAGGCCGATTGCCGCCGGGCTGTATCCCATATCGTGCAGAATGAACGGCGAGCCAGTCAGCCACGCGAAGAAACTGGCGGAACAGGCCGCGTAAATCAGGACGTTGCCACGATACGCTTTTGAACGCAGCAGCGAGGCAAAGGTAATCGGCTTCGCGTCAGGATGCGTCTCTTTTTTATGCGCAGGCTTGAGGAAAAACGCAGGCAGCATCAGTATCAGCGTGATGGCAAAGAGCGTGGCGAAGATCGCCTGCCAGTCGAAATGGGCCAGGATCCAGCTTCCGAGCAACGGTGCAAGGGCAGGCGAGAGACCGACCAGCGGCATAATGGTGGCGAAAATTCGGTTAGTGCGGGATGCAGGATAATAATCGGTCACCAGCGCCTGCCAGGTGACCGCTGCAGCACAGACGCCAACGGCCTGAATGAATCGCAGTACCAGCAGCCAGGTAGCATCGCGTACCCACAGCATGCCCAGGCAGCCCACGGCAAAAATAGCCAGACCCAGCAGCAGCACGGGTTTACGACCAAAGCGGTCGGAGAGTGGCCCCCAGAGGAGTTGTGCGAAGGCAAAACCGGCGAGGAACAGGCTCAGGCTGGCGCTGATAGCGGCTGCGGGGGTTTGCAAATCTTCCTGCATCGCGGCAAATGCGGGCAGATACATGTCGGTCGCTAAAAAGCCCAGCACGCTTAAGCCGCCGAGCCAGACTAAAAATCCTTTCCTGGGTTGCATTGTTTTATTCTCCTGAGGAGGCAGGTGTACGTTGGCGCAGAGTGTAGGGAGTGCAAAGCGGCTTGTGAAACGCTAATATTTGCTGAGTGCATTCAAATTTTTTGCAGGCAGAACATGTGGTCAGATTATTCTCTTGAAGTTGTGGATGCTGTTGCCCGTAACGGCAGTTTCACCGGTGCCGCGCAGGAGTTACACCGCGTACCCTCGGCGATCAGTTACACCGTGCGTCAGCTGGAAGAGTGGCTGGCGGTTCCGCTGTTCGAGCGGCGTCATCGCGACGTGGAATTAACGCCTGCAGGCGCGTGGTTTTTGAAGGAAGGGCGTTCTGTCATCAAAAAAATGCAGATCACCCGCGAGCAGTGTCAGCAGATCGCTAACGGCTGGCGAGGCCATCTCTCCATTGCGGTGGATAATATCGTTAAGCCGGAACGGACCCGGCAAATGATCGTGGATTTCTATCGTCATTTTTCTGATGTCGAACTGCGGGTCTCCCAGGAGGTATTCAACGGCGTCTGGGATGCGCTGGCGGATGGCAGGGTGGAGATGGCGATTGGTGCTACGCAGGCGATCCCCGTTGGGGGACGCTATGCGTTTCGCGACATGGGGATGCTGAGCTGGACCTGCGTTGTCGCCCGCGAACATCCGCTGGCGGCAATGGAAGGCCCGCTCAGCGATGACACGCTGCGCAACTGGCCGTCGCTGGTGCTGGAAGATACCTCGCGCTCGCTGCCCAAGCGCATCACCTGGCTCCTGGACAACCAGCGCCGCGTGGTGGCCCCTGACTGGGAATCGTCGGCAACCTGTCTTTCTGCGGGGCTGTGCGTGGCGATGGTGCCCGTTCACTTCGCGCGTCCGCGCATCGATACCGGAGAGTGGACAGCGCTGACGCTGGAAAATCCGTTCCCGGATGCGGCCTGCTGTCTGACCTGGCAGCAAAACGACGTATCGCCTGCGATGGCCTGGCTTCTGGATTATCTGGGAGACAGTGAAACGTTGAATCGGGAGTGGCTACGGGAGCCAGCATAACTGGCTCCGTAAGCGATTAACGGCGATAGTCGCGGAAAGGACCGTCCGCCACGGAGCGGCGCTCGATGAGGCGCGGGTGAACTTCAATCGACTGGGATTCTTCACGCTTGTTGACGATCCTGTCCATCAGCATGTTGAAAGCCGTTTCGCCCAGCGAGTCTTTTGGCTGGTGAATGGTGGTCAGCGCCGGGGTGAAGAAGCGCGCATTACGCACGTTGTCATACCCGATTACGGAAATATCCTGCGGCACCCGCAGGCCCAGCTCGTCGGCGGCGCAGAGTGCGCCCATCGCCATAATATCGCCGCCACAGAAAACAGCCGTCGGGCGATGCGGTTGGGAGACAATCTGCTGCATTGCGCGGTAACCGGATTCCGGCTCAAAGTCGCCTTGAACGATCCAGTTTTCCGGCACGGTGATGAGCGCCTCTTCCATTGCCTTCATAAACCCGGCCAGACGGCCCGCACCGGTGTTGCGCTCCAGCGGACCCGGGATCACGCCAATCTCGCGGTGACCGCGTTCGATCAGATAACGACCGGCCATATAGCCGCCTTCAAAGGCATTATCGATAACGGAATCGGTGAAGTCCGCGCGCGCTTCGCCCCAGTCCATCACCACCATCGGGATGTGGCGGTACTCTTCCAGCATGGAAAGTACGGACTCTGGGTACTCGGAACACATTACCAGCAGGCCATCGACGCGCTTTTGCGCCATCATCGACAGGTAGGCGCGCTGCTTCTCAATGCTGTTCCACGCGTTGCCCAGAATCAGCGTATAGCCTTTCTGGAAGCAGTTTTTCTCAACGGCTTCGATGATTTCGGCAAAATAGGCCGCTTCACTGCTGGTCGCCAGCAAGCCAATCGACTTGGTGTGATTCACCTTCAGGCTGCGCGCAACCGCACTTGGGGAGTAATGTAACTCCTTGATCGCCGCCCAGACGGCGTTGCGCGTCTCTTCCGCGACGAAGCGGGTTTTGTTAATTACATGTGATACGGTTGTAGTGGAAACGTTTGCGCGTTTTGCTACGTCTTTTATTGTTGCCATTCAATGTCACTCCAGACCATATCCTAAACTCCTGAAAAACTTGAAGGTAAACGTTTGCCTTCTCTCACCCTTATTACGCAATCTTGAGTTGCGACACGCCGGGAAAACGACACAGGACGTCAGGAGGGGGTCAATGGCCGGTACGCTAATAAATTTAGCGTGGAATTTTGTCCTATCTTGATGAAAAGGGGAAGAGCTAAAGTGGATATCAGTTTAAATCCAGGAAGATTTTTGACGTAAACTGTGTAAAAATGAGCAAGCTCACTTTTCGTGGGGTGATTAAAAGGAGAAAAATTGATGAGTTCCGATCTGAAGTTTTCGCTGGTGACCACCTTTATCGTGCTGGCATTGATTGTTGCCGGTGGTTTGACGGCTGCGCTGCACTGATTTACGCGGGGGGAGAGTCTTCTCCCTCCTCATTTTCTTCCTATTGTTACCTCTCCGGCAAAAATCTTTTGCCAAAATGTTAACTTCTCAAATTTTGTGATTGATGTCATGCTTTTGACTTCTTAGTTCTGTGTCGCGTGATGACACGGCATCCGGAGTTGACTCATGAAAATCAATTTTCCTCTGCTGGCCCTGGCGATTGGCGCTTTTGGGATTGGCACCACTGAATTCTCCCCGATGGGGTTACTGCCTGTTATCGCACGCGGTGTAGACGTCTCTATTCCTGCGGCCGGGATGTTAATCAGCGCCTATGCCATCGGCGTGATGGTCGGGGCCCCGCTGATGACGCTGCTGCTGTCGCACCGCGCGCGTCGCAATGCGCTGATATTTTTGATGGCGATCTTTACGCTGGGCAACGTGCTCTCCGCGATTGCGCCGGATTACACCACTCTGATGCTGTCGCGTATTCTGACCAGCCTGAACCATGGCGCATTTTTCGGTCTGGGCTCGGTTGTTGCGGCAAGCGTGGTTCCGAAGCACAAGCAGGCCAGCGCGGTGGCGACCATGTTTATGGGGCTGACGATCGCCAACATAGGCGGTGTGCCTGCGGCCACCTGGCTGGGTGAAGTCATTGGCTGGCGAATGTCTTTCCTGGCGACTGCAGGTCTGGGCGTGGTGGCGATGGTGGCGCTGTTCTTCTCCTTACCGAAGGGGAGCGCCGGGGAACGTCCTGACGTGCGCAAAGAGCTGTCGGTGCTGATGCGTCCTCAGGTGCTTTCCGCGCTGCTGACCACGGTGCTGGGGGCCGGTGCGATGTTTACCCTCTACACCTATATTTCACCGGTGTTGCACGATATTACCCACGCGACGCCGATCTTTATTACCGCGATGCTGGTGCTGATAGGCGTGGGCTTCTCTATCGGTAACTATCTGGGCGGGAAACTGGCCGATCGCTCCGTGAGCGGTACGCTGAAAGGCTTTTTAACCCTGCTGATTGTCATCATGATTGCGATCCCGTGGCTGGCACGCAACGAATGGGGTGCTGCGATCGCAATGGTCGTGTGGGGTGCTGCCACCTTTGCCGTGGTACCACCGCTTCAGATGCGGGTGATGCGTGTCGCCCATGAAGCGCCAGGTCTCTCTTCTTCCGTGAATATCGGTGCGTTTAACCTGGGTAATGCGCTGGGGGCTGCAGCGGGCGGGGCGGTGATTTCCGGTGGGCTGGGATACAGTTTTGTGCCGGTGATGGGGGCAATTATTGCCGCACTCGGCCTGCTGTTAGTGCTGATGTCCGGTCGTAAACAGCCAGAAGCTGCCTGCGCGGCGGAATAAACAAAAACGCAGAAGGGCGAACCCTTCTGCGTGTCTCTTACGCGGCGAAGTTCTTCGCCACAAAGTCCCAGTTAGCCAGTGCCCAGAAGTGCTCCAGATAGTTAGGACGCGCGTTACGGCAATCAATGTAGTAAGCGTGTTCCCATACGTCCACGGTCATCAGCGGTTTAGCGCTGGTGGTCAGCGGGGTACCCGCATTAGAGGTGGAAACGATAGCCAGCTTGCCATCCGCTTCTTTGACCAGCCACGTCCAGCCGGAACCGAAGTTTTTGATGGCCGCATCGGTAAACTTCGCTTTGAAGTCCGCGAAGCTGCCAAAAGCGGCGTTAATGGCGCTCGCCAGCTCACCGTCAGGTTCACCACCGGCATTTGGCGCCAGGCAGTGCCAGTAGAAGGCGCGGTTCCACACCTGAGCCGCGTTGTTAAACACGCCACCCTCTGAGCTACGGACGATCTCTTCCAGCGTTTTGCCTTCGAAATCGGTACCTTTAATGAGGTTGTTCAGATTGGTGACATAGGTTTGATGATGTTTGCCGTAATGGTACTCCAGCGTTTCCGCAGAAATGTGTGGTGCCAGGGCGTCTTTTGCATACGGTAGTGCAGGTAATTCGAACGACATTGCTTCTCTCCTTATTTTATTTGTACGTTGTCAATAACCCTACAGACAACAGGGAAAGGATAGCAAATTGAAAGAGTATGCAAAAGAGGAACTTACCCTGCCACGCGAGCGACAGGGCAGGGGTTAGCGAATGGTTTCTGGCGTCATCACACGGCGCGCGCCAACGTAATGACGAACCCAGTAGTCTTCACTGAGTGAGGTAATCTGGATGTCCTGGCCGCTACGCGGTGACTGAATGAATTTTCCGTTGCCGACATAGACCCCGACATGGTCAGCCGTGCCGCGACCCTGGGTACGGAAGAACACCAGGTCACCGTTCTCCAGATCACCACGATTGACCGGTGCGGCGTCGCGCAGGTGGTACATTTCATTGGCGGTACGCGGAATACGGAACTTCACCAGGTCTTTATATGCGTAATACACCAGGCCACTGCAATCGAAACCCGTTCGTGGAGAAGTGCCACCCCAGTGATACGGTTTACCTATTTGCCCCATTAATTTATTCATCGCCGTTTTTTGCGCTTTCTGCATACGGACTTTATGCACTTCGGCTAATTTCGTGACTTTCGTGCACTTCGCTTTGTGACCTTTACGGGTAGTGCATTTTTCTGTCACGAGGTTGGCGGCCGTTTGCGAGGCTTTACGTCGGCTAGAATGTGCGGTGTGGATTGGGGATGTTTTCGTCTTACTGGAGGCGGTCTTTTTGGTCTGTGTGGGTGTTTTTTTCTTTACGGTCTTGCTGGTGGTTTTTTTCTTACGTTCTGTGGACTTAACCAGATGCGATTTTTGTACAGCAGAATGCCGCGCCTGTTCAGAGGCGTTCGCCGCTGGCGTGAAAGTGAGTGATGTAAACAGTAAAGCACAGAGCGTGATCGAGATTTTATTTATCCGCGCCACTGGGCAGTCCCCTGATTGATGCAGGCCATCAATAATACCCGCGTATGATTTACAAAGCCTGTCGATTCTAATCCATAAAAACCCGAGAAGTTAATAGCATTTTTCATTCTAAAATCATGTTTCGTTAGCAAGTGCAAAAAAATTCATCGTTCTGTCGCACTATTGTTCACTCCCTAAGCAAAACTGTACTGCAAACAGGGATAAACGTCATTTGCGATGCATCTTTTAGCGTTAGCCGTTAAAATAGTAAAACGTGACAAAAATGTTATTTTCCGATGTCTGTCTGAACCGCTACAATGTCAGACTAATGCCGTAACAGAAGTTAAAGGAAGCAAGACATGAGCACCACTATTGAAAAAATTCAGCAACAAATCGCTGAAAACCCGATTCTCCTGTACATGAAAGGTTCTCCGAAGCTGCCAAGCTGCGGTTTCTCCGCGCAAGCGGTTCAGGCGTTATCTGCCTGTGGTGAGCGTTTTGCTTACGTTGATATCCTGCAGAACCCGGACATCCGCGCTGAGCTGCCAAAATACGCAAACTGGCCGACTTTCCCACAGCTGTGGGTTGACGGTGAGCTGGTGGGCGGTTGCGACATCCTGATTGAAATGTATCAGCGTGGCGAACTGCAGCAGCTGATCAAAGAGACGGCGGCGAAGTACAAAACGGAAGAACCAGACGCAGAGTAAGTTTCTGCGTTAATAAAAAAGCGACCCGCTTAGTGTGGTCGCTTTTTTTTTGCCGGGCGGCGCTGCGCTTTCCCGGCCTACAATTGGCGATCGGCCTCATCATCCATCGGCAGAGGCCAGCCGCCCAGACGTTTCCAGCGGTTCACAATTTCACAGAATAGTTCTGCCGTACGCTCTGTATCGTAGAGGGCCGAGTGCGCCTGGGTGCCGTCAAACTCAATCCCTGCCGTGATGCAGGCTTTAGACAAGACCGTTTGCCCCAGCGCCAGACCGCTTAGCGCTGCGGTGTCAAAGGTCACAAACGGATGGAACGGGTTGCGTTTCAGCGAGGCGCGCTCTGCGGCGGCCATCGTAAAGCTGTGGTCGAACGTCGCGTTGTGGGCCACCATAATGGCGCGGCTACAGTCATTCTCTTTCATGCCTTTGCGCACCATTTTAAAAATGGCGTGCAGCGCGTCATATTCGCTGACCGCGCCACGTAACGGGTTTTTCGGATCAATACCGTTAAAGGCCAGCGCCTCTGGCTGCAGGTTTGCCCCTTCGAAAGGTTCAACATGGAAATGCAGCGTGGTGTCCGGTGTAAGCCAGCCCTGTTCATCCATCTTCAGCGTGATGGCGGCAATTTCAAGCAGCGCATCGGTTTTAGCGTTAAATCCGGCTGTTTCTACATCAATGACAACGGGATAAAAACCACGAAAACGGTCGCACAGACCGGTAAATTGAGCGTTATCGGACATCAGGGTCTCTTACAAGGGGAAAAAAGCAGTGCGCATTATGGCAAATTTTGAGAGGGGATGCAGTAAAACTACGGGCGCAAAGTGCGCCCTGCGGGATCAGTTGCCCAGACCGCGGCCAGCGTCTTTGGCTTCGATCAGTTCGATTTTATAACCGTCGGGATCTTCAACAAACGCAATCACGGTGGTGCCGCCTTTTACCGGGCCCGCTTCACGCGTAACGTTGCCGCCGTTGCTGCGGATACGCTCGCAGGCTTCCGCTGCGTTGTCCACTTCCAGCGCGATATGACCGTATGCGGTGCCCAGCTCATAGCTGTCCACGCCCCAGTTATAGGTCAGCTCAATGACGGCTTCATCGGTTTCCGGGCCGTAACCCACGAATGCCAGCGAGTATTTGTATTCAGGGTTTTCGCTGGTGCGCAGCAGCGTCATGCCCAGAACGTTAGTGTAGAAATTGATGGAACGTTGCAGGTCGCCAACGCGCAGCATGGTGTGAAGTAGGCGCATAATTTCCTCATTAACCAATAGAATGGAGTAACTTTTTGAACAGAAACGATGTTTTAGTATAGCGGCGAAATGTCGCCGCTATCAATGCACAATGGGGGATTACAGCGAAGGGTAGTCGGTATAGCCTTCCGCGCCGCCGCCGTAGAAGCTTTCAGGGCGCTGTGGGTTCAGCTCCGCTTTCTTCTGCAGACGGGCAACCAGATCCGGGTTCGCAATAAAGTCACGGCCAAACGCGACTGCGTCAATAAGGCCTTTGCCGATCAGATCTTCCGCTTTTTCTGGGGTATACGCACCCGCACCGATGATCACACCGTGGAAGCGCTCGCGCACTTTCTGGCGGAATGCTTCTGTATAAGGCTGGCCGCCTGCCCAGTCCGGCTCGGACATGTGCAGATAAGCAATACCGCGTTTCGCCAGCTCTTCAATCAGATACAGCGCGTCCGCTTCTTCGTTCGGACCGTTGTCGACGTTCTGGAAAGAACCTATTGGGGAGACGCGAATACCAATACGGTCTGCGCTCCACTCTTTACAAACCGCATCCACCACTTCCAGGACCAGGCGCGCGCGGTTTTCGACGCTGCCGCCGTACTGGTCCGTGCGGTGGTTAGAAGACGGTGACAGGAACTGGTGCAGCAGGTAACCGTGTGCAGAGTGCAGCTCAACCAGGTCGAAACCGGCTTCACGGGCGTTCGCCACGGCCTGACGGAAATCGTTCACGATGCCAGGGATCTCGTTCAGCTCCAGCGCGCGCGGCATGGAGGTATCGACGCGAATCGCATTGCCGTTTTCATCGCGCAGGGACGTTCGGGTATTTGCGCTCAGGGCAGAAGCGGACACCGGAGCCTGACCGCCAGGCTGGATGCTGCTGTGCGAGATACGGCCGGTGTGCCACAGCTGAACCGCAATGCGGCCATCTTCTGCGTGTACGCCTGCGGTAATTTTCTTCCACGCGGCAATCTGTTCCGGGCTGTGCAGACCGGGCGCACCGGCATAGCCTTTCGCCTGGGCTGAAATCTGCGTGGCTTCTGAGATGATAAGGCCTGAGCTTGCGCGCTGACGGTAATATTCACCCATCAGAGGCGTTGGGATATCACCCGGCTCGATGCTGCGAAGACGGGTCAGCGGGGCCATAAACACACGGTTTGGCGCGGTAACGGCACCCACTTTCAGTGGGGTAAATAACTTTTCAGCGGACATAACGACTCCTGAGTAGACCAGTCGACTAGTAATAATGTAAATAAAAACGCCTGCTAAGCGCCAGGCGCAGTAATACTGCTTTTTACATGTGCCAGCGCGCTTTCGAGCGGCACGGCACTGCGAGAAATCTTGGCCTGCAGGTTGGCTCCTAACCAGAGGGAGTATAAAACCTGAGCCTGTGTTAGCGGGTCACCGGGGAACGAGAGCGTGTTTTCATCACGGCCCTTCGTCAGCGCCTGCGCGAGCAGGGCGATAACCCCGCTGGCACCTTTATCCATCGCCGCGCGCATATCTTCAGAGAGATCGCACACTTCCGCAGAGAGTTTTACCGTCAGGCAACCGCTGATGATGCCCTGCTGACAGAACTGCGTCAGCGTTTCCTGATAGTAGTTCAGAACACGATCCCGGTAGTTACCTGCACCGCTGGCGAAGTGGGTGGCAAGGCGCTGATGATAGCTGGCGTAGTGCCGCTCCAGCATGGCCACGCCGAAGGCTTCTTTGGAGCGGAAGTAGTGATAAAACGACCCCTTCGGCACCTCAGCGGTTTTCAGTAACTCACTCAACCCCATACCGGTAAACCCGCGGTGCATGCAAAGACGCTCGCCGGTTGCCAGTAAATGTTCGCGTGTATCGTGTTCAGTGTGTCTGCTCATGGGTGCACTCTAATAGACCGTTCGGTCTAATGCAAGCCCGCTCAGTGACGACATGGCGACAAAATATCCATCTGTTGCTGATAAACCGTTGATTTCACGTCCATCATACCCAGTACGGTGGCGAACAAATTGTCCTGCGATACCGCATCTTTTGCTGCATGGTCACGCAAACACTGCTCGTTGACGCCATAATTTTTCGCGTAGTCAGGGGAGAGCCAGAACATAAAGGGAATATGCGTTTGCTGCTCTGGCGCCAGCATGTACGGCGTACCGTGCAGATAAATCCCGCTTTCACCCAGTGATTCACCGTGATCGGAAAGATATATCAGCGCCGTGTTCATGTTGGCCTGACGGGCTTTTAAGGCGTCAATCGTTTTACTGACCACACTGTCGGTATAGAGGATGGTGTTGTCATAGGTATTCATCAGCGCCTGATGATCGCAGTCCTGAATTTCGTTGGTATCACAGGTTGGCGTAAATTTTCGGAAACTGTCCGGATAGCGTTTGCTATACGCCGGACCGTGACTACCCATCAGATGGATAACCAATACCGTGTCTTGCTGCAGGCCGTCCAGAACATTATCCAGACGATAGAGATTCACATCATCAATGCAGCTTTTGTCTTTGCAGAATTGATCCAGCTTCCACTGCGTCATATCTGTATGCGGCACACGGTCGCAGGCACCTTTACAGCCGCCGTCGTTATCGCGCCACAGCAGATTGACACCTGCATGGTTAAGCACGTCGAGCAGACCTTCCTGGTGACGCGCGAGGTCGGCATCGTATTTTTTCCGGGTCATGCCGGAAAACATACAAGGGACAGAAACGGCGGTTTCGGTACCACAGGATGAGGCCTGCGGGAAGTTAATGACGTCTTGCTTTTTCAGTTCCGGGTTAGTTTCGCGCCCGTAACCGTTGAGAGAGTAGTTTGCCGCGCGTGAGGCTTCACCGACGACCAGAACCAACACGGTTTTTTTCTGCTGCCCGGCAATCAGTGGGCCTTTATGGGCATCTTCACCGATGCGTACCAGCGTTTGGTCGCCCGCAAACCAGCGCATTTTGCTGTATTTCACGACGGCGCTGACGTAGTTCGCCGGCGTGACCATTTTGACAATGCTTTTATTATTCCGAAACAGCGAGGCGTAATCTTTATAAAAGACGGCTGCCACCAGAATAATGACCAGAAGTGCCCCCAGCATTGCTGCAAAGCGCATCAGGAGGGCATACCACCATTTCCCGGTACGGATCCGCGTCAGGGCGAGTATGACGGAAGGGACAATACCGGCAACGGCAATCCACAGGATCATCTGCGGCGTGAGCAGTGCCGTGGCTTCCTGGGAATTGGTTTCAAACACGTTCACAATCATGTTCTGATCGATAACCGCGCCGTAGGTGTACATAAAGTAGGTCGCGGCAGCACATCCCATGGTCAGGACAATCAGCAGCGGCTTACGAATAAAGGGAATATTAAGCAGGCTAAAGACAACCACCCAGCCGCAAAACAGCACCAGCGGTACGGAAGCGGCGAAGAGGATATCGTGCAGATGTGCAGGGGCGATAATGGCCCAGCTGCGCTGAATAAAAAGTGCATTTAGCGCAGTGAAGAAAAGCGCACAACCCAGAGTGAATTTTATATCGTTACAGTGTAACTTTTTTGCAAACCACATCATAAGCAAACCATTCTTTATAGTGATGCGGCGAGTATAGAGAGGGAAGATTAGTGAAACCTTAATGCCACAAAACGGTGGTAAATCTCTTGCACAGTAGGCGCATAACGTCTTCACTGTAAGTGATGGTCGGTTTGTGGAGGTGAGTGTGGCAGAGCAACTGGAATTTTTCCCCATCCAGAGCCCGTGCCGGGGGATTTGTCAGGTTGATGAACGCGGCTATTGCCGTGGGTGTATGCGTACCCGTGACGAGCGGTTTAACTGGCAAAACTTTAGCGATACACAAAAGCAGGACGTGCTTCGCCTCTGCCGACAGCGTCTGCTGCGCAAAATTCGCGCAAACAAAGCGGGGGAAACCGAAGAACCCCAGCAACCTTCACTGTTTTAACACGGTAATTGCGTATACTCATGACATCACGTTCTTGAGGAAAATGTTATGGTTCAGCGTATTACCCTTGCCCCGCAGGGCCCGGAATTCTCCCGTTTTGTCATGGGCTACTGGCGTTTGATGGACTGGAATATGTCCCCGCTTCAGCTGGCAAGCTTCATTGAAGAGCATCTCGACTTAGGCATCACCACCGTCGATCATGCCGACATCTATGGCGGCTATCAGTGTGAATCCGCCTTCGGTGAGGCGCTAAAGCTGGTGCCTGCCCTGCGTCAGCGGATGGAGATCGTCACCAAGTGCGGGATCGCCACCACCGCGAAACCTGAAAACGCGCTCGGCCACTATATTACCGACAGCGCACACATTATTAAGAGTGCCGAGCAATCTCTGGTGAATCTGGCAACCGATCATATCGATCTGCTGCTGATCCATCGTCCGGACCCGTTGATGGATGCCGATGAGGTGGCGGAAGCGTTTTTGAATCTGCACCAGAATGGCAAAGTCCGACACTTTGGCGTGTCTAACTTCACCCCGGCGCAGTTTGCGCTCCTGCAATCGCGTCTGCCGTTTACCCTGGCCACTAATCAGGTCGAGATTTCTCCAGTACACCAGCCGCTGTTGCTGGATGGTACGCTCGATCAGCTGCAGCAGCTGCGCATCCGTCCTATGGCGTGGTCGTGCCTGGGCGGCGGTCGTTTGTTCAATGACGATGAATTCCAGCCCCTGCGTGACGAACTGGAAACCGTTGCCCGCGAACTGAATGCCGAAAGCATTGAGCAGGTGGTCTATGCGTGGATCCTGCGTCTGCCGTCTAAACCACTGCCGATTATCGGTTCGGGTAAAATTGAGCGTGTGCGGTCCGCGTTGGCGGCCGAAGAGCTGCAGATGAGCCGTCAGCAGTGGTTCCGCATCCGCAAGGCCGCGCTGGGTTACGACGTGCCATAAACCGCCATAAGGTGACTTTCCGGTGAAATCTTTGCCTCTGGTATACACTTAAGGGGCAAAAAATAACCAGCGGAGGTCATATGAAGCGTTTTGCTCTGGCATTGGTCACGCTGGTTGTTTGCGCAGGGGCGCAGGCAGCCAGCGACGAAGTAGAAATGAATCTCGTCACCTCACAGGGGGTAGGTCAGTCCATCGGTACGGTGAAGATCACGGAGACCGATAAAGGGCTGGAGTTCGCCCCCAACCTCAAAGCACTTCCTCCCGGTGAACATGGTTTCCATGTCCATGCTAAAGGCAGCTGTCAGCCCGCTTTAAAAGAAGGCAAACCGTCGGCGGCGGAAGCAGCAGGGGGTCACCTCGATCCGCAGCATTCCGGCAAGCATGAAGGCCCGGAGGGAATGGGGCATTTAGGCGATTTGCCTGTGCTGGTGGTGAACAATGACGGTAAAGCGACGGATCCGGTGGTGGCGCCTCGTCTGAAAAAGCTGGATGAGGTGAAAGGGAAAGCGCTGATGATCCATGTCGGTGGCGATAACATGTCCGATCAGCCTAAACCCCTCGGGGGTGGCGGAGCACGCTATGCCTGTGGTGTGATCTGATCCCCAATCGTTCCCGGTGGAGGTGCCTGTTCCAGCTGCGACAGCGAGCAGTGCAGGCGCCAGATTATCGAGGCCAAATCACGAGCCGCGGGCAGATGATGCCGCGCAAGGGTATCGCAGATCCGTTGCAGTTCAGCCAGCGTGGTTTCCAGCGGCCGCTGCTGGACGCCGCGCTCGCTCATTACATCGCGTAGCAGGGAGAGGCAGACATCGCGCACCTGCGACAGCGGGTCGGAACGCGTTTCCCACGCACGAAGCTGCCAGACGACGTGTGAACAGTTCAGCAGTACCACGCCCCAGCGTAACAGCCAGCGGCGAGAAAGAGAGTCCTGGCTATTATTGAGCTGGCTGACATGGTGATAAACCAGCGATTCATACCCGCTTTCACGCAGATGCGGTTTACGGCTAAGCTGGTCGACAAAACCCCGTCTTAGTTCACGGATATGTCTACGGCTTTTACGCGCATCAGAACCTGGCCGCAGTACGGCGAACGCCAGCCACGCCAGACCCACGCCGAGGATCTTCGCCAGATTGTCATTGAGAAAGTCGGCGTAATCATACACCGGTGGATTCGTCACTGAGATAAACGACCCCATAAAGACAATCAGTTGCCCCCAAAGACCGGCCAGCCTGGGCATTTGCAGCTTCAGCAGCTGCATGGTGGTTAACAGCGGGAACAGGAACAGCAGGAACTGCCACAGGTCGCTTATCTGAACCATCAATCCAAACTTCACCACAAAACTGAACAGCGACAGCAACAGCAACGTGCGTAACAGCAGCGTAAGCGAGTTAAACGGTGACGCGGCAACGGAATAGAGCACGCAGCTGATGGCGGCAAGCGTCAAGGCCGCAGAGCCGGATTCCCACTGCGTGGTGATGCTCCACGCGCCAACGAGGGTAAGGGCGCAAAAGGTGCGAAAACCGCTCCACAGCGCTTCCATATAGCCGGTGTGGCGCGCCAGCGCCGGGCTGCTGGGGACGGTGAATTCCGTTATTGGAGTGGCATTTTCGACCGCGTTGATCCAGCGACTGCTTCGCAGATACAGCCGACAAAAATAGTTCAGGCGCTGCCAGAACGCGCGGTGACGGTAATCGTATTCATCGACGGGAGCGAGCGGGGCGATGATCCTTGCCACGGTGTAGATGTCCGTATCCGGGCGGGCGAGGGCAGCGAGCAAGGTATCAATGACGGCGCGCGTGTTGGCAGGCGGCGCGGGCCAGTTGAGCAGCATTCGACGCAGGCTGGAGATAGCGCTGGTCATCCGCAACTGCTGATGCAGCAAATAGTTGAGGAGTTTGTTCTGCCGACGAAAGCGATAGTGGCTCCAGAAGGCCTGAATGCGCAGAAGATTCATGGTCAGGATCTGCCCGATGACCTTTTCGTGGGCCAGACGGCTTTCATCGTTGGTATCTGGCTGCCAGAGAAGGCTTGCATGCTCCAGTAGGCGGGCATGCATGGTCTTCAGGGCGGTGATAAGCGCTGTACCGTCGGAGGTACTGGGCAGGATCATCATCATAAACCCACCGCTAAGAATGCCGACAATCACTTCACAGACGCGCGCCTGGGCAATGTCCCATAGCTCGGTGGTGTCGAGTACATTCACTACGGGAAAGGCAATAATGGCGGCGGTATAACCCGCCCGCTGGAATGCGTAGGCAACGTTATTGGTAAAATGGGCGCAGGCCCAGGTACAAAACCCCAGCCAGGCCGCCATGCTCAGTAAAAAGAGCCACGGATCGTTTAGCGTATGCCCCGCAATGATTAACGCCGCGGTGGCTCCCAGCAGGCTTCCGGCCACGCGCCCCAGACTTTTGCTGATGACCCCACCGACGGTCGGGAAGCTTACCACCGCCGCAGAGGTCATCGCCCAATAGGGTTCATCCAGATTCAGGTAATAGGCGACGGTCAGCGCAAGGCACATGGCAATGCCGTTTCGCAGCGCGTAACGCCACTGAGGACGCGATGCTTTTACCCACGGAAGGTTTTGCCAGGAGAGCACCCGCAGGTTCATCTGCGCGTTCCGATAGAAACAGTACAGGTCGTGCCTGAAACCAGCGTGAGATTCTGGGGCAGGTTATCAAACTCTACGCGAACCGGAACGCGCTGTGCCAGACGAACCCACGGAACGTTAGGTTTAATATCGGGTACCAAGCCGGAATCCGTCTCAACGCTTTGATCGTAAATGGCGCGTCCAATGCTGGAAACGTGACCCTGTAACCTGTTCGAACCGCTGTAGAGGGTGATGGTCGCAGGCGCACCTTCCTGAATATGCCGAAGCTTGGTCTCTTCAAAATAGCCCACGACATAAAAAGAGTGGCTGTCGACTAAGGCAAAAACAGGTTGACCGGTAGTGGCATAGTTCCCCACGCGGGCAGAGAGGTTAGTCACCCAGCCATCGACCGGTGCTTCCACCACCGTTTGCGTTAACGCCCACTGCGCCTGCTTGAGCGTTGCTTCCGCCACGTTAACGCTGGCTTGCATAGCCTTAACGTTTATGTTGGCAGTGTCTAAATCTTCGGCAGAGATATAGTTTTGCGACAAATGCCGACGGCGGGTCGCTTCGTTATTGGCTTTCGCGAGATCGGACTGCGCTTTCGCTAGCTGTGCCTGGGCGTTGAGGATGGCGATATGAAAGGGCGTATCATCAATACGGAATAAAACGTCTCCCTTTTTGACGAACTGGTTATCCTTAACAAGAAGCGTCGTGATGCTTCCTGACACCTGCGGTGTGATGCTGACCTGCTCTGCGCGAATTTTACCGTCGCGTGTCCAGGGGGACTGCATGTAGTAGTTCCACATCCACCAACCGGCAACCAGCGCCAGCGCCAGAACAAGAAGAGTGGAAAAGTATTTCAGCGTTTTCAGAGACATATTCACCACACGGTCAACACAGCAAGGCCCAGGCATACGGAGAGGGCAAACAGGGAGAGATCCATCAGCATTGGGTGCCAGATCTCGCCGGAATACATCCAGTCTCGCAGGAGCCGGTGTGCGACAAGCCAGATAGCAAAGCCCACCAGTACGGCTTTAAACAGGGGAGGAAAATAGACTGATGCACCAAAGATCAGGTCCTGGAGGGGTAACCCCGTGGAGTTTAACGAGAACGTCACGAGCAGTGGTCCTTTGCAGTGAACTGAGTGCCACGATGGCCTGTCTTACAATGAAGTAACATCTGTATTCAGTGTAAATCATACTTTTATTAATGTTGAATGCAGTAATGCATTTGTTTTGGCAATATAAATACTGCACACTATTCTAAAATCAGTATAATAACTTAGCAAGCTAATTATAAGGAGATGAAATTGGAATCGCCATTAGGTTCTGATCTGGCAAGGTTGGTACGCGTCTGGCGTGCTCTGATTGACCATCGCCTGAAACCTCTGGAATTGACACAGACGCATTGGGTCACGCTGCATAACATTCATCAGCTACCGCCCGAGCAGTCCCAAATTCAACTGGCAAAAGCGATCGGTATTGAGCAACCGTCACTGGTGCGCACGCTCGATCAGCTGGAAGAGAAAGGACTCATCTCCCGGCAAACCTGTGCCAGCGATCGTCGCGCGAAGCGGATTAAACTGACGGAAAAAGCGGCGCCTATCATTACTGAGATGGAAGCCGTTATCAGTAAAACGCGAGGTGAAATCCTGTCCGGGGTATCACCTGAAGAACTGGAAATGCTCATCAGCCTCATTGGACGCCTTGAGCAAAACATTCATGAGTTGCAGTCACGCGACTGAGAAGTAAAAAAAGGCCTTGCATGAGCAAGGCCTTTCTCTTTTTACTGGAAAATCACCACGCGGTTTCGGCCAGTCTCTTTGGCCTCGTACATCGCCTTATCCGCACTTTCCACGCACTTCTCGGCGGTTATGTCCGGCGATGTTGCCGTGAAGACGCCCATACTGATCGTAATCGGCTCGGGCAGCTGCCCCTCACTGCTGGCTTTATCAAAATTGCTTAACTTTATACGGATGCGTTCAGCGACCTGGCGTGCCTCTTCTGAAGAGGTATTTTCCAGCATCAGGACAAACTCCTCGCCGCCGATACGTGCCGCGATATCTTGCGGTCGCACGGAATCCATCAGCAGGTTAGAGACAAACTGCAGCACCTTGTCGCCCTGCAAGTGCCCGTAGTTGTCGTTAATACGTTTGAAGCGATCGAGATCGCTGACAATCACCGAAACCGGACGGTTGGCTTTGGCGATAGCCAGCGCCTGATTTAATGAATCATAAAAATAACTGCGGTTATAAAGACGCGTCAGCGGATCGCGAATCGCGTTCTGATAAGACTGCTGATATTTTAAATGTGATTCACGATACACATTGAAAACGTCGTAAAGCAGGACAAAAATAATAAGCAGCGTCGCGACAGTCTCAAATAAACGGGCGCGATACCAGGAGATATCTTCGGCATGCCCACCCACTAACAGCATTGACAGCGTGACCACATAACAGACGCAGAGGAAATTCCCCCCGACCCAGAATAGGTTGCGTACGCGCGTAATAAACATCAGCGTTGCTAATGTCACTATCCACAGCACAATTAATGAAATATTGATGCACTGGCTCCAGAGAACCATAAACTGGCGGGTTTCATTATCCACCAGGTCAATTGATAACAAATCTGAATGACTTGAATAGAGCCAGGCCAGAAACACGGCACAAAAGGTAAAGACAAATAACCCGCTAATAATTGACACATGCGCCAGCCGTGACAGTGGCCGACTCCGCGTGGTGTAGAGTAATGCCGAGACGATGATCAGTATCGCCATTAACAGATGGCGGAACATGTAGTAAATCATCGCATCGTTATAGTTGACGACATTGAATTGATAGAGATCCAGCCAGGCCGGGAAACTCGACAGCGTGCCAATCATCAACAATGCCGAACCGGCAAAGGCGAAGGCGATCGCTACCAGATACAACCGTTTCCTGTCACACCAGTATTTCATTGCCATAAAACAGGCAATAAAGAGGTGAAATACCAGCAGGAAAATGGTGAGCGTCGGGAACAGAAACGGTGAAAAGGAGGGTATCCATTCCACCAGTTTGATAAATAACGTTTGTAATATCCCGATGACAACAATGCAACCGAGACAGAACGAGATATAACGACCTTTTACAAAACGACTCATCGCAAGCATATAATTTTTAACAAAGTTATAATGAATTAAAAGAGGTAAGTGCGATGAGTCTAATCTATTAATTCAATAAATACTTTGCGCAGAAACAATATCAGATAACATTAATAATAAATGCAATAAATATATATTGTAAATATATTCATTCAAATGATGTATTTTGTAAATGGATGTGGCCCGAGAGCCACATCCGTTATCAGATTAACGCGGGGAAACCGTCACCTGACGACCATTGCTCGCCAGAACAACACGCTGGCCAGCGGAGAAACGGGTGTTGCCTTGTTTCTGAACGACCATAATGGTGCTACCGTCATCTTTGCGGATTTCCAGCTCCACGCCCTGGGTTTTGTTCATTGCACCCTGAACGCCCTGGCCTGCGACACCACCGGCAACGGCACCTGCTGCTGTCGCCAGCGAACGGCCCGTACCACCGCCTACGGTGTTACCGAGGAAGCCGCCCAGAACCGCACCGCCGATAGCACCCATTACATTGTTTTCATCGCCGCCCTGAATTTGAACAGGACGCGCATTAACAATGGTACCGTAAGTCACGTTCTGAACTTGTTTAGCTTCAGAAGCGCTATAGACGTCGCCAGAAAGTGAACTGTCATTCACACAACCAGCGAGTGTTAAACCAATCAGCGAAACGCCCAGTACACGTAAAATCATTTGAATCTCCTGTTCCCCCAAAACGCCCGGTTCGGGCATCCATTATGGCTAAATTATATGGCATTACGGGCCATACTTCATATCTTTGCACTAACTATCAGAAAATTGTACTTGAATTTGGCTTAACGGAAGATAAACGGACTTCCCGCGTGCCGCCTGTCTGACATTGTTAAAAAATATTATCTCCGCATAGCAAAGCACCGCTGTTTATGGTGGAGTGGATATCCTTAGCCCACTCAACGTAAGGAAAGCGCATGAAATCGGGTCGCTATATCGGTGTGATGTCTGGAACCAGTCTTGACGGTGTCGATGTCGTTCTGGCCGCCATTGATGAAAACATGGTGGCGCAGCAGGCGAGTCTGACCTGGCCTATCCCCGTTTCGCTCAAAGAAGACATTTTGAGCATTTGCCAGGGTCAACAACTGACGCTTTCGCAGCTGGGACAGCTCGATGTGCGGCTGGGGGCGCTGTTTGCAGAGGCTGTTTTAGCCCTGATGCGCAAAGAGAATCTGCACCCGCAGGATGTGGTCGCCATTGGTTGTCACGGTCAGACCGTCTGGCATGAACCCACTGGCGACGCGCCGCACACGTTGCAAATCGGTGATAATAATCAGATTGTGGCAAAAACAGGTGTCACCGTGGTGGGGGATTTTCGTCGCCGCGATATTGCGCTGGGCGGGCAGGGTGCGCCGCTGGTACCAGCGTTCCATCACGCGTTGCTGGCACATCCGGTTGAGCGCCGTATGGTGCTTAATATCGGCGGGATTGCAAACCTGTCGATGCTGATCCCCGGTCAGCCCGTGCGCGGGTACGATACGGGGCCGGGCAATATGTTAATGGATGCCTGGATCTGGCGTCAGTGCGGAAAGCCCTATGATGAAGACGCGGAGTGGGCCAGCGAAGGCAAAGTCATTCTTCCGCTGCTGCAGTCCATGCTAAGCGATCCCTGGTTTGCGCTGCCTGCGCCGAAGAGTACGGGGCGCGAGTATTTCAACTACGGCTGGCTTGAACGCCAGCTGGCGCAGTTCCCTGCGCTGGCACCACAGGATGTTCAGGCCACGCTCACCGAATTGACCGCAGTGTCGATATCCGAACAGGTTCTCCTCAGCGGAGGGTGCGAACGCCTGCTGGTGTGTGGCGGAGGGAGCCGGAATCCGCTGGTGATGGCGCGTCTGGCGGCGCTACTGCCGGGTACTGAAGTCACCACAACGGATGAAGCCGGGATCAGCGGTGATGATATGGAAGCGCTGGCTTTCGCCTGGCTTGCCTGGCGTACCGTTGCCGGTTTGCCCGGTAATTTACCTTCTGTCACCGGCGCGCGGGAGGCGAGCGTCCTCGGAGCGATTTTCCCGGCAAATCCGCGTCATAATCAGAGTTAACTGAAATTCATCGTGGCGTGTCGTCGTTAGAATGGAACGAAACAGGAGGGCAGCGATGTCCTCCAGGACCAGGAAAGTCTTCGGAATACGCCCATGAAAAAACTTCTTCTTATTGCCGCGCCTTTATTGCTGTCAGGATGCAGCGTCTATAACCAGCTCCTTGAGCGCATGCAGACCGATACGCTGGCGTATCGCTGCGATGAAAAGCCGCTGACCGTTAAGCTGAATAATCCGCGTCAGGAAGCCAGTTTTGTCTACGACAACAAACTGCTGACCCTGAAACAGGGGATGTCGGCTTCCGGGGCGCGTTATACGGACGGGATTTACGTGTTCTGGTCGAAAGGTGACAGCGCAACGGTCTACAAACGTGACCGCATTGTGCTGAACAATTGCCAGCTCGAAAATCCGAAGCGTTGAGATTTTTACAGGGGCGGCGCACAATAGCGCCTCCCACTCTCAATGTCAGCTAACGCCATGTCAGATAACGACGAACTGCAGCAAATTGCGCATCTGCGCCGTGAATACACCAAAGGCGGCCTGCGTCGCCAGGATCTTCCCGCTGAACCCCTTGTGCTTTTCGAACGCTGGCTGAAACAGGCCTGCGAAGCGAAACTGGCCGACCCCACCGCCATGGTTGTCGCGACGGTTGATGAAAACGGTCAACCGTATCAGCGCATCGTATTGCTCAAGCATTATGACGAGAAAGGGCTGGTGTTCTATACCAACCTGGGCAGCCGCAAAGCGCACCACCTGGAAAACAATCCTCGCATCAGCCTGCTGTTTCCGTGGCACATGCTGGAGCGTCAGGTGATGGTGACAGGCAAAGCGGAACGTCTTTCGACGCTGGAAGTGGTGAAGTATTTCCACAGCCGCCCGCGCGACAGCCAGATTGGCGCCTGGGTTTCAAAACAGTCCAGCCGTATCTCTGCCCGCGGCGTGCTGGAAAGCAAATTCCTCGAACTCAAACAGAAGTTCCAGCAGGGTGAAGTGCCGCTGCCAAGCTTCTGGGGCGGTTTCCGCATCCCCATTGAGCAGATGGAATTCTGGCAGGGGGGCGAACACCGCCTGCACGACCGCTTTTTATACCAGCGCGACAACGGCGGCTGGAAAATCGACAGACTGGCACCGTAATCCCCGAAATTTGTTGATTTAAGCGCTAGCGCACACCGCGCTTGCGCTTTATTCTATGGTCCTTTCGCATCAGGCGAAAAGTCGTGTACCGGCAAAGGTGCAGTCGTTTATACATGGAGAATTTGATGGCAAGCAGTAACTTGATTAAACAATTGCAAGAGCGGGGCCTCGTGGCCCAGGTGACGGACGAGGAAGCGTTAGCAGAGCGACTGGCGCAAGGCCCGATCGCGCTCTATTGCGGCTTCGATCCCACCGCTGACAGCTTGCATTTGGGGCATCTTGTTCCATTGTTATGCCTGAAACGCTTCCAGATGGCGGGCCATAAGCCTGTTGCCCTGGTGGGCGGCGCGACCGGTCTGATTGGTGACCCAAGCTTCAAAGCCGCTGAGCGTAAACTGAACACAGAAGACACTGTGCAGGAGTGGGTGGATAAAATCCGCAAACAGGTGGCACCGTTCCTCGACTTCAACTGTGGCGACAACTCCGCAATTGCTGCTAACAACTACGACTGGTTTGGTGGCATGAACGTGCTGACCTTCCTGCGTGATATCGGCAAACACTTCTCCGTTAACCAGATGATTAACAAAGAAGCCGTGAAGCAGCGTCTGAACCGTGACGACCAGGGCATCTCCTTCACCGAGTTCTCCTACAACCTGCTGCAGGGCTATGACTTTGCCTGCCTGAACAAACTGCACGGCGTTTCCCTGCAGATTGGCGGTTCTGACCAGTGGGGTAACATTACCTCCGGTATCGATCTGACTCGTCGCCTGCATCAGAACCAGGTCTTTGGTCTGACCGTTCCGCTGATCACCAAAGCCGACGGCACCAAATTCGGTAAGACCGAAGGCGGCGCGGTATGGCTCGATCCGAAGAAAACCAGCCCGTACAAATTCTACCAGTTCTGGATCAACACGGCGGATGCCGATGTTTATCGCTTCCTGAAGTTTTTCACCTTTATGGACATTGAAGAAATCAATGCGCTGGAAGAAGAAGACAAGAACAGCGGTAAAGCGCCACGTGCTCAGTACGTGCTGGCGGATGAAGTGACCAAACTGGTCCACGGTGAAGACGGTCTGGCCGCGGCAAAACGCATTACCGCAAGCCTGTTCAACGGTACCCTGAGCGATCTGAGCGAAGCGGACTTCGAACAGCTGGCGCAGGACGGCGTGCCAATGGTTGAGATGGAGAAAGGGGCTGACCTGATGCAGGCGCTGGTGGATTCTGAGCTGCAGCCGTCTCGCGGTCAGGCGCGTAAAACCATCGCGTCTAACGCCATCACCATTAACGGTGAGAAGCAGGCTGATCCGGAATACACCTTCGTTGACGGCGATCGTCTGTACGGACGTTACACGCTGCTGCGTCGCGGTAAGAAAAATTACTGTCTGGTCTGCTGGAAGTAATTAAAAGTACACAGGGGCGTGGGAAACCACGCCCCTTTTGTTTTTACAGGGTTTGGTAAGAAAAAATGAAGAACATCCTCGCCATCCAGTCCCACGTTGTTTTTGGGCATGCTGGCAACAGCGCAGCGGAATTCCCGATGCGCCGCCTCGGTGCCAACGTCTGGCCCCTCAATACCGTACAGTTTTCAAACCACACGCAATACGGCAAATGGACCGGCTGCGTGATGCCGCCATCGCACTTGACGGAGGTTGTGCAGGGTATTGCCGAAATCGACCAGCTTAAGCGCTGTGACGCGGTGCTGAGCGGCTATCTCGGTTCAGCAGAGCAGGGGGAACATATCCTGGGGATCGTTCGCCAGGTGAAAGCGGCGAATCCTGCGGCAAAGTATTTTTGCGATCCGGTCATGGGCCACCCTGAAAAGGGCTGTATTGTCGCACCCGGCGTGGCGGAGTTTCAC
>NZ_GL890776.1:175161-199895 GCF_000211415.1 Enterobacter mori LMG 25706
CAGCGATATTATTGCGCCAAATCTGATCGAGCTTGAAATCCTCTGCGAGCATCCGGTCAACAGCGTAGAAGAGGCTGTAAGCGCTTCTCGCGAGCTAATTGCTCAGGGGCCTGAGATTGTCCTGGTGAAGCATCTTGCGCGCGCAGGGTTAAGCCAGGACCGTTTTGAGATGCTGCTGGTGACGAAAGACGAGGCATGGCACATCAGCCGTCCGCTGGTGGATTTTGGTACGCGTCAGCCGGTAGGGGTGGGCGATGTGACCAGCGGCCTGCTGCTGGTGAAGTTGCTCCAGGGGACGGCTCTGCGGGATGCACTTGAGCATGTGACCGCAGCAGTTTATGAAATTATGATGGCGACGAAAAACATGCAGGAATATGAGCTGCAGGTGGTGGCAGCGCAGGATCGTATCGCGAAGCCCGAGCATTATTTCAGCGCAACCCAATTGTAAGAGCAGGGATAGTGTAGGCCGGGTAAGCGCAGCGCCACCCGGCAATACAGAGCACTCGGATTAATTCAACCCTTCTGCCTTCAGCGCCGCTGCAACCGCAGGGCGTGCCGCTACGCGTTCCATATACGACGCAATATGATCTAACCCTTCCAGGTTCAGCTTCACCGCGCGCGCCCAGCGCAGAACGGTAAACAGATACGCATCAGCAATGGTGAAACGCGCACCGCAGATCCACTGATCGTCTTTCAGTGATTCATTAACGTACTGCATCTTTTTCTCAAGTAACGCACGTACGGTCGGTTTGTACTCTTCCGGCGTGTCCGGGCGGAACAGCGGCGTAAAGCCTTTGTGCAGCTCGGTCGCGATGTAGTTAAGCCACTCAAGGGTTTTATAGCGAGAGATACTGCCTGTTGGTGCCAGCAACTGACGATCCGGCACGTTGTCGGCCAGGTACTGCATAATCGCCACGCCTTCGGTCAGAAGTGTACCGTCATCCAGCAGCAAAGCCGGAACTTGTCCTTTCGGGTTGATCGCGAAAAAATCATCGCCGTTTTCGAGGCGCTTTTTCATCAGGTCAACGCCATCCAGCGTGAAATCTTTGCCGCTCTCGCGAAGAGTAATATGGGAAGCAAGAGAGCAGGCGCCCGGTTTGTAGAACAGTTTCATCGGTAACTCCTTTTTGCTGAGGTATCAGCTATGTTAGTGCGCGTTCGGATAAAAAAAAAGCCGCTAATGCTTTAGCGGCTTCTTTCCATTCAGTCGTTTCCCGATGACATTACGCGGTAGCGGTTTCGGTCGCTTTAGACGTTTTGTCGTCGTCCTGAGTCATGCGATTCAGCTTAGGCGCGGTCAGCAGCATCAGCACAGCGATAACCGCCGTGGCAATACCAATCTGCATGAACACGGTGCCGTATACGTTCAGGGAAAGCAGTGGGTCAGTCACGTTTTCCGGAACCGCCATCAGGTTAGCAATCTTACCTGCAATGATTGCCGCACCCGCAGTGGTCAGGAACCAGCTACCCATGATGAAGCCCATCAGACGCTGTGGCACCAGCTGTGCAACCATCGCCAGGCCCAGACCGGAGATCATCAGCTCACCGATAGACTGCAGGGCGTAGCTCAGGATCAGCCAGTTAACGGAGACGATACCCGCGTCGGACGCAAATTTCGTTCCCAGCGGCAGCACAAGGAAGGCGCAAGAGCACAGCACCATGCCCACGGCGAACTTGTGCGGCATTGGCAGGCGGTCGCCCATCTTGTTATAGATAGCGGCCAGAATCGGGGAACCAATCATGATCCAGAACGGGTTCAGAGCCTGGAACTGCTCAGGTTCGAACGCGATACCGAGGATTGAATGTTCAACGTTACGGATAGCGAAGAAGTTCAGGGAAGTTGGCATCTGGCTGTACAGCACGAAGAAGATAATCGCTTCCAGCATCAGGATGAACGCGACAATCATCTTACGACGTGCAGCGCCCTGCATGGCGAAGGCTTCTTTCGCAAAGATGCAGACGATACCCAGCGCAACCACGCCCAGAACCGCACGTGCAACGCCCTGGTTGTGCAGCAGCCAGGTGGCAATCGCAGCGAGAACGACAACGCCCGCGATGGTGGCCAGCAGTTTACCCATGTGAACCGGTTCGAAGTCTGGCTTAGAACCGTAGTCTTTAACCCAGCTGCGGCAGAACAGGAAGTTCACAACGGTGATCAGCATACCCACGAAGCTCAGCGCAAAGGCCACGCTCCAGCCGAATTTCGCTGCCAGCCATGGTGTTGCCAGCATGGAGAAGAATGAGCCAATGTTGATGGACATGTAGTACATGGTAAATGCACCGTCCAAACGTGGGTCATCTTTGTTGTAGCAGGTAGAGAGCAGGGAGGACGGGTTCGCTTTGAACAGACCGTTACCGACGGCAATCGTTGCCATACCCATATAGACCACAGCCGCATCGTGTCCAGACCATGCAACCAGACCATAGCCAATCGCCAGGACAATGGCGCCCAGCATAATGACGCGTTTGGTGCCGAGGACTTTGTCACCCAGCCAGCCGCCGATAGCAACCAGACCGTACACCAGAGCACTGAAGGAGGAGAACAGCGTGATGGAATCCGCTTCGGACATACCCAGTTGTTTAACCAGGTAAACCGCCATGATCCCTTGCAGGCCGTAATAACCAAAACGCTCCCATAACTCGATTGAGAAGATGAGATAGAACGCTTTCGGCTGTTTGAAAGCGTTGAGACTCACGCTTTCATTTGTTGGTTTATTGTTTGCAGTAGACACATATACCTCTTTTTTTACATCCCATATTAACGGGGGTGTTCATAGCGTGATGACCGTAGTCCATCCGCTTTATAGTTATATTGGGAGGGGAAACGGCGGGTAATGTTCACTATCCTGACCCATCTGGCAATATGTTTGAAATACTCTGTTACATATAACTGAGGTGGTATAATCCACGGGTCACACAAATGTTATTCAGCGTTAAATTTCATCCGTTGCGTTTTGTTGGTTTTTTTCACTACCCCTAACCCCCTTCCGGCCCGATATGGCAATATGTTCTGCTATTTGGCCTTTAAGGTAGTGATATAGCCCATAATCTGAAAAATGACTGGTCTTATATGCGGTATATGAACGGTTAATTCTTGTCGGGCAAAGGTTTTGCGAGGTGTTTGACAACAAAAATCCAACATGACGTTATCAGAGTGATCTTGATCACAGATGTATAGAAATTTTTGGTGATGAAAAAACTATTAACCTGTTTCAGTGTTAAATGGCCGAACAATCCATAAGGTGGGATAGCGCAAAAGCGGACAAATTACGGTCAAAAGGAAGGTATGCAGAGGACCTTCCTTTTATAGGGTTTTGATTCGGGAGTGAAAAAGGCTAAAGCGATCAGGGATAGACTTTTTCTTTATATTCGCAAAGATCTTCGATGATGCAGGAGCCGCAGCGAGGCTTGCGTGCGATGCAGGTATAGCGGCCATGCAAAATCAGCCAGTGATGACAGTCGACCTTAAATTCCGCCGGAACGACTTTTAATAACTTCTCCTCAACCTGTTCAACGTTTTTGCCAGGTGCAAAGTTGGTGCGGTTAGAGACGCGGAAAATGTGCGTATCGACGGCGATAGTCGGCCAGCCGAAGGCCGTATTCAGCACCACGTTCGCCGTTTTGCGTCCGACGCCGGGCAGTGCCTCCAGCGCGGCACGATCCTCTGGCACTTCGCCTCCGTGCTGTTCCAGCAAAATCCGGCAGGTTTTGATCACGTTCTCGGCCTTGCTGTTAAACAGGCCGATGGTTTTGATATACGACTTCACGCCTTCGACGCCTAACTCAAGCATCGCCTTCGGCGTATTGGCCACCGGATAGAGCAGGGCGGTGGCTTTATTGACGCTGACATCGGTAGCCTGCGCAGAGAGCAACACGGCGATCAGCAGCTCAAACGGGGAGGTAAAATTCAGCTCCGTCGTTGGGTGCGGGTTCTCGTCCCGCAGACGGGTCAGGATCGCAATGCGCTTTTCTTTATTCATGAAGCCTTCTCGGGTGTCCCTTCCAGAACGCTACGCTCAGCCGCGCGGCGCTTACGTTTTTCATCAATCAGGTATTTTATTGCCAGCATCATGCCAAGGCCAATGAAAGCACCCGGCGGCAGCATGGCCAGCAGGAATGGCGTATCGGTGTGGAACACTTCAATACGCAACGCTTTTGCCCAGCCGCCCAGCAGCGCATCTGCACCGTCGAACAGCGTACCGTTGCCGAGGATCTCACGAAGCGAGCCGAGGACAAACATGGCACCTGTCGCCCCCATACCGATAGCGAAACCGTCAAGCGCCGACATCGCCGGGCTGTTCTTTACGGCAAACGCCTCGGCACGCCCGACCACAATACAGTTGGTCACGATCAGCGGAATGAAGATCCCAAGCGACTGATACAGGCCAAACGCGTAAGCGTTAATCAGCATCTGAACGATACTCACCACCGACGCGATGATCATGACGTAAATCGGAATACGGATCTCCGAAGGCGTCCAGCGGCGCAGTGCGGAAATGGACAGGTTAGTCAGTGTCAGCACCAGCGTGGTCGCCAGCCCCAGACCGAGTGCGTTGGTTGCAGTAGAGGTGACGGCCAGCAGTGGACACATCCCCAGAAGCTGCACCAGCGCGGAGTTGTTCTTCCACAGCCCCTGAACAATAACCTCTTTAACCTGGCTCATGGCTACTCCTCACAGGCCGGAAGATTGTTAATCTGCGCAGGCAGCGTTTCAGCATACAGCCCGGCGCGTTTTACAGCGTTAACCACGGCGCGCGGCGTTATGGTCGCACCCGTGAACTGGTCGAACTCACCGCCATCTTTCTTCACCGCAAACGCTGCGTCATTTTCGCCGTGGATCACTTTACCGGCAAAGTGCAAAATCCAGTCGCTTAAGCGTGTTTCAATTTTATCGCCAAGGCCCGGCGTCTCGTGATGCTCCGTCACACGGGTACCCAGTACGGTACCGGAAAAATCGCTGCCGACGAGCAGTTGAATGGCTCCGGAATAACCGTCGGGGGCCGTGGTTTCCATGACTGCACCCACAGGCCGATCCCCTTTGCGGGCGATAAAGACGCGGTGCGGGCCTTTCCCAAGCTGCGGCGCTTCTATAACAAAGCAGCTTTTCTGCAGGTCATTATCGTAGAAGTCAGACGGGATCACCTGATCAAACAGCGCTTTTTGCTGCTTTGCCGCCTGCTCATCAATCGTCGATTTGGTCAGCTCGTTCACCAGCGCCGTCAGGCCGGTCAGTACCGCAGCGAAAATAGCCAGCGTGACGCCGTGTTTTTGCATGGTCTTTAACATGGCGAAACCCTTAGCGATGACCGTACACGCGCGGACGCGTGTAGTAGTCGATGAGCGGAACGGTAATGTTGGCGAGCAGGACGGCGAACGCTACCCCATCCGGATAACCGCCAAAGCTGCGAATCAGCCACACCAGCAGACCCGCCAGCGCGCCGAAGATCAAACGGCCACGATTGGTGGTTGACGCCGTAACCGGGTCGGTAAGAATAAAGAATGCACCCAGCATAGTCGCGCCGGAGAGCAGATGCATCTGCGGGCTGGCCAGTGACTCAGGAGAGAAGACCCAGCCCAGCGTAGCGCAAACCGCCAGCGTCACGAGGAAGCTGACGGGAATATGCCAGCGGATCGCTTTTTGTTGCAGCAGGAACAGGCCGCCCAGCAGATACGCCAGGTTGACCCACTGCCAGCCTGCACCGGCCAGCACGCCGCTGTAGATGGCGGATTTCATGATCTGCTCAACGCTGTGCCCGGCGTGCAGGGACGTTTTAAAGGTATCGAGAGGTGTTGCCTGGCTGATACCGTCCACGCCCATACGCAGCGCGTTCATATCCGCGCCGAGGGCCGTATGGCCGGTGAAGATAACGTGCAGGGCATCCATAAAGCCAGGCACCGTGGCGGCAATTTCATGGGGTGGCAACCAACTGGTCATCTGCACCGGGAAGGAGATCAGCAGAACAACATAGCCGATCATTGCCGGGTTAAACGGGTTATGCCCGAGCCCGCCGTACAGCTGTTTGGCGATAATCACCGCAAACACGGTACCCAGCACCACCATCCACCACGGGGCAAACGGCGGAATACTGATCGCCAGCAGCAGGCCGGTCAGTAACGCGGAGTCGTCAGCGAGAATGCGGGAGACCGCCATTTTTCGCAGCTTCAATACGAGCGCTTCCGCCGCTAACGCACTGGCGCAGCCAAGGACCAACTGGAAAAGGGTACCCCAGCCGAAAAACCAGAACTGAACGGCAATGCCTGGCAACGCCGCCAGGCAGACCAGCATCATGATGCGCGATGTCTGGCGCTGGTTATGGGTGTAAGGGGAACTTGCGATTCTGAAAACCATTTAATCCTCGTTAACTGCTTGTTGTGCGGCTTTCTTCGCCTGAACGCGCGCAATCGCGGCGGCGACGGCGGCTTTGCGTGGATCGTCGTTTGCGGCCTGCGGCTGCTCTTCCTGCAGGGCGGCTTTGCGCGCTTTGGCCCGAGCGATAGCGGCTTCGACAGCGGCTTTGCGTGGATCTACCGGCACTTCGGGCTCCGCAGTTTGCGCCTGCTGCGCTGCTTTGCGCGCTTTCGCGCGTGCAATGGCCGCTTCGACGGCAACTTTACGCGGATCCTCAGCGTCTTTCTCAACAACCACGTCCTTCTGACCCGCTTTACGGGCTTTGGCACGGGCAATTGCCGCTTCAACCGCCGCTTTACGCGGATCGACGCCCGTTTCCGGCTGGGCAGTTTCTGCTTTCTCTGCCTGACGGGCGCGAGCCTGGGCCTTGCGCGCTTCGCGTGCCGCAATCGCTTCGCTGTTATCCGGTTTTTCGCCTGCCGGGATCACCAGGGTTTGCGTTGCAGTGGCTTTTTTCTCACGCACGCGCGCCAGTGCAGCGTTGATGGCGTCCTGATCTTTCTCACCAGGCTGAACGGCAGCCTGTTTATGGCGCTCCTGGCGGGCGATTTTCTCGCGTTCGAGACGCGCCTGGCGGGCTTCAAAGCGCGCTTTGGCTTCGGCTGCGCGCTTCTCTTCCATTGAGATGGCATAAATCTCAGCCTTCTCCTGACGGAAGTATTGCACCAGCGGAATATTGCTTGGGCAGACCCAGGCGCAGGCACCGCATTCAATGCAGTCGGCAAGATTGTGGGCCTGCGCTTTGTCGTGCAGTTGGCCTTTGCTGTACCAGTACAGCTGCTGCGGGAGCAGATCCGCCGGGCAGGCATCAGCACAGGCGCTGCAGCGGATGCAGCCTTTTTCTTCCTGTTCTTCACCCATCTCGGTCGGAGAGGGGGCGAGCAGACAGTTAGTAATTTTGACGACCGGGACATCCAGCCACGGCAGGGTAAAGCCCATCAGCGGGCCGCCCATGATCACCATCTGGTCGCTACCAGGGCAAAACTCGGCCTGCTCCAGCAGATGACGCACCGGCGTACCCAGACGCGCCCAGACGTTGCCTGGACGGGACACCGACTCACCGGTCAACGTCACCACGCGCTCGGTTAGCGGCTCGCCGTCAATCACCGCACGTTTTACCGCATACGCCGTACCGACGTTTTGCATCAGCACGCCGATGTCAGAGGAGCGGCCACCGTGCGGTACTTGTTTACCGGTGAGGATCTGGGTCAGCTGCTTTGCGCCGCCAGACGGGTATTTGGTCGGGATTACGCGCAGGCTAATATCATGGCAACCCGCCAGCACGGCCCGCAGCATGGAAATGGCCTGCGGCTTATTGTCTTCAATGCCGATCAGCACTTCTCGTGGCTGCAGAATATGGGAGAGAATGCGAATACCTTCCACTACCTGGGCGGCACAGTCCTGCATCAGACGGTCATCGGCGGTGATATAAGGTTCGCATTCCGCAGCGTTGATGATTAGCGTGTTAATTTTGTCGCCACCGCCGCGCAGTTTGGTACCCGTCGGGAAACCTGCGCCGCCAAGACCGGCCACGCCGAACTGATGAACGCGTTCAATCAGCTCTTCGCGGCTGCGGGAACGGTAATCGCTCCAGCCGTCACGGTCGATCCAGCGGTCTTCGCCGTCGGCTTCAATAATCACGCTCAGTTCAGACAGCGCTGAAGGGTGCGCGACGGTATGTGGGGCGATCGACACCACTTTACCGGAGGTGGGGGCGTGTACTGGCAGCATTCGTCCCCGACCAAAGGTCAGCGGCTGGCCGCGAAGAACGGTATCGCCTTCTTTAACGCAGAGTTCGCCTTCCGCGCCGATATGCTGTTTGAGCGGCATGACGTAACGCGTCGCCAGCGGAATTTGTCGCAGCGGCGTGCCGTTTGACTGGGTTTTCATCTCCGGGGGATGGATACCGCCGTCGAAGTCCCAAATCTTCTCTTTTCTGAAAGCAGAAAATAACTTAAGCATGTTGTTCCACAGGAATATTGCGAACCGGAATGGTCTGAAGATCCCATTTCCAGCTTTCGGTAGTCGTTTCAACCGGGCGCAGTTCTATGCACTGCGTTGGGCAGGGGGCCACGCAAAGGTTACAGCCGGTGCACAGATCGGCCACAACGGTGTGCATGGCGCGGGTTGCGCCCACAATGGCATCAACAGGGCAGGCCTGAATACATTTGGTGCAGCCGATGCAGTTCGCTTCGTCGATCACCGCGAGGGCGCGAACCGGTTCCTGCCCCTCGGCATCGCCGTCGACAGGCTGCGGGTCAACGTTAAGCAGGGCGGCAATTTTGAGCATCACCGCTTCGCCACCGGGCGCACAGCGGTTGATTTTTTCACCCTGCACGCCAACCGCTTCGGCATAAGGCCGACAGCCGGGGTAGCCACATTGCCCGCACTGGCTTTGCGGCAGCAGCTCGTCAATTTTTTCGACAACGGGATCGTCCTCAACCGCGAAACGGCGGGAGGCGTAACCCAGAATCAGGCCAAACACCAACCCCAGTACGCTGATGGAGGCGATGGCAATCCAGATAGCACTCATTACAACTTCACCAGACCACTAAAGCCCATAAAGGCCAGAGACATTAAACCTGCCGTCACCAGTGCAATGGCGTTTCCGCGGAAGGGCGCGGGAATATCCGCTGCAGCCAGACGTTCACGAATAGAGGCAAACAGAACCATGACCAGTGAGAAACCGACGGCGGCAGAAAAGCCGTACAGCGCCGATTGCATGAAGTTATGCCCGAGGTTGATGTTCAGCAACGCCACCCCAAGTACGGCGCAGTTGGTGGTGATCAGCGGCAGGAAGATACCCAGCAGGCGATAGAGCGCCGGGCTGGTTTTGCGCACCACCATTTCGGTAAATTGCACGACGACCGCAATGACCAGAATAAAGGACAAGGTGCGCAAATAGATCATGTCCAGCGGGATCAGGATCCAGGTATCAATCAACCATGCGCAGATGGACGCCAGCGTCATGACGAAAGTTGTCGCCAGCCCCATGCCCATCGCGGTCTCCAGTTTTTTGGAAACCCCCATAAAAGGACACAGGCCAAGAAACTTCACCAGAACGAAGTTGTTAACCAGCACAGTGCCGACAAAGAGCAGTAAGTAATCGGTCATTATTCAGCCTGAAATAAAAAAGCCGCCTATTATCGGACAAAGCACGACAGGCGACAACAGGTTAACAGTAAGGTTATTACGGGTTCACGAAGGTTTTCTTCACCCGCGTCGAACGCTTGAAGTAAGGGACCAGCAGCGCAGCAGCCAGTAACGGGAATAACAGCTGGCGAACCGCTAGCGCGTCAGAAACCGGAGAAAAAGCAAAGGCTTTCACCGCCAGCAGCACGGAAATCAGCAGCCAGATAATATAATGTTTTGGCACACTTTTGCGGCGCTTAAAGAACGCAATGGTCAACCAGAGCGTGTAGTACCACATCCCGATGGCGAAGACGAACGAGGCAAACCACAACGCAATATTAAGCACACTTTGCGACATCAGGGTCTGAATGGCATGAGGTGTGATCAGCGCGGTGGTATAGAGTAACAGCGCAAGCGATGCGCTTAATAATGCAACCAGCAGCCATGCCAGCGGGGCGATTAACCAGCCTCCAATTCTTTCTCCAGGCGATACGGTCATGCTCTCTCCCATAGTCTGCGCGAAAGGGTATACAGAAATTTGCAGGGCGGAGAGTATATAACATTTCGCGCGGATGGCTACTTTCTTATAAAACGTAGCGCCATACGGACTTCGGCACTTCCCCGACGTTGAACAAACGGCCACCGGAGACCAGTTCAGCCCGGCGGTGGTCAGCGGCGCGATACATATTGATAATTTCGTGATTATCCGACAGCGTGTAGTTTAGATGGTCAAACAGTTTTTCCAGGCTCTCAAGGGAATTGATCTTGCGAAATTTTAATAAATAGTCCTGAACTGTCATGTTAATAAGTTTCCATATAAAAGTGAGTAATACCCGTGTCGGTAATTCGTTCGAATAATAAACGGATAAATAAAGACGTAAAACAGCCCACTCAGGTAATGTGACGAAATTAGGAGTTTTCTTTGCTGAAAGATTCAGGCATCAGACGATGCCTGGAAGAGAAGGTTAACCCTGTTCAACACGGCTGGCAATATGCAACTGACAGAATGTGTCACAAGGGCGTTACTTCGGTTGTGCGACGGTGACAGGCTCCGGCGGTTGGTAGTTATCGATGTGGCTGGCAACGCCAAGCAAAATGACCGAAACCCCAAGGACAATCCATCCCGCTAATTCAATGATTCGATTAATTATTGATGACATGACTCGTGTTTGTAATTTATCCATAAATACAGATTGCAAATGTTACCGTGCAGCACTGACCTCGGCAAGCGGTTTGGGAACGATACCCTTAATCAATCTTAGTGAGTTACATCCTTGTAACAAAAACATCTGGTGCAAGGTGCTATTTTAAGTCATATGACACATTATTAATGTGTAGTAATACCCGCAAAGCCAGTGTGAAATAAGATAATGACAGGAGGGCACTACGATGAGTGAAAATATCCGTGTCGGGCTGATTGGTTATGGTTACGCGAGTAAAACCTTTCATGCGCCTCTGATTAGCGGGACGCCGGGAATGTCTCTGGGGGCGGTTTCGAGCAGTGATGCCGCAAAAGTACATGGCGACTGGCCAACCGTTCCGGTTGTTTCTGAGCCTAAACATCTTTTCAACGATCCGAATATTGATGTCATCGTCATTCCTACCCCAAACGACACGCACCTTCCGTTAGCTAAAGCGGCGCTGGAAGCGGGTAAACATGTTGTGATCGATAAGCCCTTTACCGTGACGCTGCCACAGGCGCGCGAGCTGGATTCGCTGGCAAGAAGTCTTGGCAGGCTGTTGTCCGTTTTTCATAACCGTCGCTGGGACAGTGATTTTCTGACGGTGAAAGCCCTGCTTAGTGAAGGCACTCTCGGTGAAATAGGCTATTTTGAATCTCATTTTGACCGCTTTCGTCCGCAGGTGCGTAACCGCTGGCGTGAACAGGCGGGCCCCGGAAGCGGTATCTGGTATGACTTAGCGCCGCATTTACTCGATCAGGCCGTAAATCTGTTTGGTCTGCCGGTGAGTATGACGGTTGATTTAGCACAGCTTCGGCCTGGCGCGCAGACGACAGATTACTTCCATGCCGTTTTGAGCTATCCGCAGCGTCGTGTCGTACTGCACGGGACGATGCTCGCCGCCGCGGAATCGGCGCGTTATATTCTTCATGGTACGCGTGGTAGCTACGTGAAGTTTGGTTTAGATCCGCAGGAGGACCGCCTGAAAAACGGTGAGCGTTTGCCGCAAGAGGACTGGGGCTACGACATGCGTGATGGCGTGCTGACGCGCGCGGAAGGTGAAGAGTTGGTTCAGGAAACGCTGCTGACCATTCCAGGAAACTATCCGGCTTATTACGCGGCTATCCGTGATGCGCTCAACGGGACGGGAGAGAATCCGGTTCCGGCCAGCCAGGCGATTCAGATCATGGAGTTGATTGAGCTGGGCATCGAATCTGCCAAACATCGCGCCACGCTCTGTCTGGCATAAGTTCTCAATGTTTTTGTTGGCCGGGTAAGCGCAGCGCCGCCCGGCAAATGCTCAACCGCGAGCCACTTTATCTTTAAGCGCCTGCTTCTCTTCAGGCGTCAGGAACGCAATTTCCAGCCCGTTAATCTGCGCCTGGCGGATCTGCTCGCGGCTCAGGCCCGCCTGCGGTGCGGCGATGTTGTATTCGTGAATAATATCCACACCCTGAACCGCCGGATCGTCGGTGTTTAGCGAGGCCAGCACGCCGTGTTCCAGGAAGGTTTTCAGCGGATGTTTATCCAGCGTTGCCACGGTGCTGGTCTGAATGTTGGAGGTCAGGCAGGATTCGATACCGATGCGCTGCTCCGCCAGGAAATCCATCAGGGCACGATCTTCGACGGCTTTCACCCCGTGGCCGATACGCTCTGCGCCCAGCTCGCGAATGGCCTGCCAGATGCTTTCCGGGCCTGCTGCTTCACCCGCATGAACGGTAATGTGCCAGCCCGCGTCACGCGCGCGATTGAAATGAGAGAGGAACAGGCTACCCGGGAAGCCTAGTTCATCCCCGGCGAGGTCGACAGCGGTGATCTGGTCACGATGTGCCAGCAATGCTTCCAGCTCCTGAAGGCAAGCCGCTTCACCGAAGGTGCGGCTCATGATACCAATCAGACGTGCCTGAACGTCGAAAGCTTTACACCCTTCGCGAACGCCCTCAATCACCGCTTCCACCACGCCCGCGACGGGCAGGTTGTGGGTCATTGCCATATAGCCCGGCGAGAAGCGCAGTTCGACGTAATGCAGGCCATTACGGGCGGCGTCTTCAATGTTCTCGAACGCCACGCGGCGGCAGGCATCCAGCGAGGCCAGCATCTTTACGCCCCAGTCGAGTTTGCTCAGGAAGCTGACCAGATCCGGCTCATTCGAGGTGACCTGAACATGTGGGATCAGGGTTTCAAGCGTTTGTGCTGGAAGCGTTAAATTGAACTGGCGGCCAAGATCGAGGATGGTTTGGGCACGAATGTTACCGTCAAGGTGACGATGAATATCAGTTAAAGGCAGGCGTGTATCAATCATGGTCGCACTCTTTGCTGGTTAAAGTGCGCCATATTATAAAAACAAAACGGGGTAAAAAGCTATTTGCGCAAGGGAATATTCCGTTGCGCAATGGTATTACAACAGGGTAGCGATTCCGGCGACGAGGCGTTGCACCCCTTGTTCCAGTTTGCTGCGCGGGCAGCCTGCGTTCAGGCGTACGAAGCCATTACCCTCTTCTCCGTAAGTATATCCCGGCATGATCGCCACTTTTTCCTGCTCTATCAGCACTTTTTGCAGCGCCTTGTCGTCAATGTTCAGCGGGCGCAGGTCAATCCAGGCTAGATAGGTTGCTTCCGGCGGCTGCCAGTTCAGTTTCGGAAAAGCGCGGTTTAATTCCTGCGCGATAAACAAAAGATTCTCTTCCAGATAACTCCGCAAGGCATCCAGCCATGGCGCTCCCTGCTGATAGGCGGCGATATGCGCCGTCAGCGCCAGCACGGAAGGGGAAGAGAGTCCGTCGCGGCCTTTAAGCGCGCGGAGGTAACCCATGCGACTCGCTTCATCGCCGATCAGGCCGTAAGCTCCGGTCAGCGCCGGAATATTAAAGCTTTTCGAGCCAGAGGTGAGGAGCGCCCATTTGCCGCGTGCTACCTCATTCCACGGTGTGTGATGATGTTTTCCCCACACCATGTCCATATGAATTTCATCGCTGATCGTCGCCACGTCATAGCGTGCGCACAGTTCCGCCATCTGCGTCAGCTCATCCCGCGTCCAGACCTTACCGGTTGGATTTTGCGGGCTGCAGAGCAGCAAAATTTTGTTTTCTGGTTTGGCCAGGGCCGTTTCCAGCGCGGCCATATCACCCATCCAGCCGCTCGCCTGTTTCACCATCGCAACCGGCACGACGTGGCGCGCGTTGCCTTCGATGGCGTAATAAAACGCATCGTACGCGGGAGTATGAACCACCACGCCGTCGCCGGGCTGCGACCAGAGACGGATCAGCTCTGACACCATGTAGATGACGGAAGGGCCATAAACGACGGATTCGGTTTCGATACGGCTGTTAAAGCGTTGCTGGAACCAGTGCGCGACGGCAGCCAGAAACTCATCGTTTTTCCAGCGGCTGTAGCCAAACACGCCGTGATCGATGCGCTGATGGAGCGCGTCGGTAATGCAGGGCGCAGTGGCGAAATCCATATCCGAGATAGTGAAGGGCAGCAGATCGGCCGCGCCAAAGCGGTCGGCAACGTAATCCCACTGGGTGCACCAGGTGCCGTGACGATCCACGACGGTCGAGAAATCAAACATAACTCTCATCCTTAACGTAAAACCCCCTCATGAGAGGGGGCTGAGGCATCAGGCTTCTACTGTTCGCATCAGGGTTGCCAGTTCATCTTTTACCGACTGCACCTGCGGGCCGATAACCACCTGCAAATTATGCTGATTTAACTGTACCACACCGATGGCGCGATTAGCTTTCAGCCCATTGGTATCCACTTTCGACATATCCGCCACCGACAGACGCAGGCGGGTAATGCAGTTATCCAGCGAGGTGATGTTATCCGCACCGCCCAGCGCTGCCAGAATGGCCGGGGTGTTGTAACCCGATTTTCCTACCGTCCCTGCAACCGCTTGTTCAACGCTGGTCGCTGTTTCAGCATCACGGCCCGGTGTTTTCAGGTTAAAGCGGGTGATGGCGAAGCGGAAGATGCCGTAGTACACCGCAAACCAGATTGCCGCCACGACCGGCACCAGATACCACTTGGTGGACAAGCCGTGCAGGATCCCGAACACCACGAAGTCAATCACGTTGCCGTCGGTGTTACCGATGGTGACGCCCAGTACCGCCATCACGGTGAAGCCCAGACCGGTCAGCACGGCGTGAATGAGATACAGCACCGGCGCGACGAACAGGAACAGGAATTCGATTGGCTCGGTTGTGCCGCCAACGACGCAGGCGATCACACCGGAAATCAGCAGGCCTTTAATCTTATGACGGTTTTCCGGACGAGCACAGTGGTACATCGCCAGCGCCGCGCCCGGCAGGCCGCCCAGGAAGGCAGGCATTTTGCCCTGAGACAGGAAACGGGTTGCGCTCTCAGAGAAGCCGTGGGTGGTCGGGCAACTCAGCTGTGCCTGGAAGATCGTCAGCGCGCCGCTCACGTCGTGACCGCACACCTCCATCGTCCCGCCCGCTTCGGTGAAGCGAATCAGGGCCACCAGAATGTGCTGCAGACCGAACGGCAGCAGCAGACGTTCACCGGTACCGAAGATCATCGGACCGAAATCACCCGCGCCGTTAATGATGCGACCAATACCGGTGATACCCATCGCGAAGACAGGCCAGATCAGCGGAATGATCAGACCAAACAGACCCATGACCACGAGGGTGATAATCGGCACAAAGCGGGTACCGCCGAAGAAGGCCAGGGCATCCGGCAGGCGGATATTGTGGAAGCGCTCGTGCAGCATCCAGATAATCACACCCGCGATCACCGCACCGAGGATCCCGGTGTCGATGGACTGGATACCGATCACGCTCTGAATATTATTGGCTTTCAGTACGGCAGCGTCGGTGGTAGGCAGAATGCCTTTTGCGGTCAGCCAGAAGTTAACCGCAAGGTTCATCACCGCGTAGCCCACGAAGCCCGCAAAGGCGGCTACGCCTTTATTCTCGCGCGCCAGGCCCAGCGGGATGGCGATGCAGAACATGACGGGCAGGAAGCTAAACGCAAAGGAGCCGACTTTGCTCATCCAGATGAAGATCGCCTGCAGCACCGGGTTGCCGAGGAACGGGATCAGCGTGATGACGTCATGGCTGCTCAGGGAGCTGCCGATCCCCAGCATGATCCCGCAGAATGAGAGGAGTGCCACGGGCAGCATAAAGGTTTTACCCAGTTGCTGGAAAAACTCCCACAGCGATATTTTTTGTGCTGCTTTCGCCGTCATAAAACGACTCCTTGGTGGTTAAAAATAGTTTACCTGCTTCAATGCAGCGAGAAGATAAAACGTTTTATCAAACTTTAGTGCGCGCTAAATCACATTCTCAGGCTTTTACTGGTAGTATAAAGATAACGTATAGATAAAACGTTTTACCGATCTCATTATCAGGGAGTCACGCCAACCCATGGCTGTAGCGAAAAAGATCACCATCAATGATGTTGCCCTCGCGGCTGGCGTTTCCGTCAGCACGGTGTCGCTGGTTTTAAGCGGGAAGGGGCGTATCTCCCCCGCCACCGGACAGCGGGTCAACGAGGCGGTTGAGCAACTGGGCTTTGTGCGTAACCGCCAGGCGTCCGCGCTTCGCGGTGGGCAAAGTGGGGTGATTGGTTTGATCGTTCGCGACTTAACCTCGCCGTTTTATGCGGAGCTCACAGCCGGATTAACGGAAGCGCTAGAGGCACAGGGACGGATGGTGTTTTTGCTGCACGGTGGTCGCGACGCCGAGCAGCTGCTGTCCCGGCTGGATATGCTGTTGACGCAGGGGGTTGATGGCGTGATCGTGGCGGGGGCGTCGGGTGTGGGCAGCGAGCTGTGTGAGCGCGCCGCAGAGAAGGGCGTACCGCTGGTCTTTGCTTCCCGCGCCAGCTATCTCGACGAAGCCGATACGCTGCGTCCGGATAACATGCAGGCTGCACAAATGCTGACCGAGCATCTTATTCGTCGTGGACACCAGCGTATTGCGTGGCTCGGCGGGAAAAGCTCATCGCTCACGCGCGCCGAGCGGGTGGGCGGCTACTGTTCGACGCTGATCAAATACGGGCTGCCGTTCCACAGTGAGTGGGTGGTGGAATGTGGTTCCAGCCAGAAGATGGCGGCGGAAGCGATTGGTTCGCTGCTGCGCGCCAGCCCGACCATTAGCGCCGTGATTTGCTACAACGACGTGATTGCGATGGGAGCGTGGTTTGGTCTGATCCGCGCCGGACGTCAGAGCGGTGAAGGGGGCGTTGAAACCTTCTTCGGCCATCAGGTAGCGCTGGGTGCATTTGCCGATGTAGGCGAAAACGCGCTCGACGATCTGCCCATCGTCTGGGCGACTACCCCCGCGCGCGAAATGGGCTACACGCTGGCGGACAGGATCATGCAGCGCATCGAAAATACGGATGTCCAGGCCGGGCACCAGATTGTGGCGGCCCGGCTAGTGACGGCGAAATAACCTCAGGTCTGTTGCGTAAGCGGGTTGAGCAGCAGCTCGGCCTCAAGGGCTTCCACAAACTTTCGTACTTTTGCCGGGATCAGGCGGGAGGTCGGGTAAACCGCCCACACGGCCAGCGATTCCGGCTGGGCATCTTCGAGGACGATGCGCACGAGTTTCCCCTCTCTGAACGCCGGTTCTACGTACCAGCGAGATAAATTAGCGATCCCCATCCCACCGAGACAGGCTTCGAAAATGGCCTCGACAGAGTTCGCGGAGAATCGGCCCGACACCTTCTGCTTGTAGCGTAGTTCGCCCTGTTCGAAAGACCAGTGGACCGTGTCTGACGTGGTCAGACAGCTGTGTGCCGCCAGATCGTTAAACGATTTTGGATAACCGTTTGTTGCCAGATACTCCGCGCTGGCGCAGAGATCGCGAGGGTTATGGCAAAGGCGATGGGCAACCAGTCGGTTATCGCGCAGCGGCGCAATGCGTAACGCCACGTCTATGCCTTTGCCGACAATATCAACCTGTTCGTCGGCGCCGAGTAAATCGACCTGCAGGGCGGGATGCTGCTGCATGAACCGGGTCAGCATAGGAGCCACGATCTTCCGGCCAAACCCCGCTGAGGCGGTAATGCGCAGGCGTCCGGAAAGGTGGGTCCCGTCGGGAAACAGGTCGGCAAGCGCGTTGCTTTTATCTTCCAGGAGCGCCAGCGCGTGAGGGAGAAAAATATCCCCGTCGCTGGTGGGCGAGAGCGAACGCGTGGTGCGGTGTACCAGCCGAACCCCCAGCTCCGCTTCGAGATGCGTCAGGGCACGCGACGCGGCCATGGCGCTCATGGAGAGCCGTCGTGCGGCGCCGGCGAGGCTACCCGCCCTGACGGCTTCAACAAAAACTTCAATATCTTCCAGTCTCATTATCTCGCTTTTCGTTATGCTGCCTTATCAAATTACACATCTACATTATTTGTCGTTACGCTGCCATAGTCTCTTCACATCCTGATAAACATGAATTTGGAGTGAAGATGAAAAAGTTGAAAACGGTTCTGGCGTTCAGCGGCCTGATGTTTGCGAGCGTGACGTGGGCAGATGCCCCCGCGCAGGTGAAGCAGCAGGTCCCCGGCTATTATCGCCTTGCCGTAGGGGAGTACGAGGTGACGGCGCTGTTCGACGGCTATAACGATCTTTCGCCCACGCTGTTACAAGGCCTTTCACCCGACGCGGTTAGTAAACTGCTGGCACAACAAAAAATCGATGCCGAGCGCATGCCTACCGCCTTCAACGCCTTTCTGGTGAATACCGGTAAACACCTGGTCATGATTGACAGCGGGGGTGGCCACTGCATGGCGGAAACCGCCGGCCAGCTCATCGGCAATATGAACGCATCAGGTTATCGGCCTGAGCAGGTCGATACGATTTTCCTGACCCACCTTCATCTTGACCATGTGTGTGGCCTGAGCGATGCGGACGGTAAGGCGTTGTTCCCCAATGCCACCGTCTATGTGCCGCAGGGGGAGGCCGAATACTGGCTCGATCCGGCTAAAGAGGCGAGCGCGCCTGCGAATGCGAAAGCCTATTTCGCTATCGCCAGGAATGCATTGGCTGCGTATAAAGCCACCGGACATCTTAAAACCTTTATTCCGCCCGCTTCGCCTATTCCTGAAGTCCAGACAGCCTATGCCATTGGCCATACGCCCGGCAGCACCGTTTATCGGTTTGCTTCACAGGGAACGGCCATTAACTTCATTGGGGACCTGATTCATGCTCCTGCTGTCCAGTTCCCGCATCCTGAAGTGTCTATTCGTTTCGATGTCGATTCGAAAAAAGCCGTCTCATCCCGCGCGCAGGAATTTAACGCGCTGGCGAAAGACGGCGAGTGGATGGCCGCGGCGCATCTGCCTTTCCCGGGTATTGGGCATATCACCGCCCGGCCGCAGGGCTACCGCTGGACACCCGTAAATTATGGTCCTTATCAACGTGCGGCCCATGTGCCTCTGCTGAAATAAAGTGAGGTTAACCGCATGAAAAGTTACACCGTAACGGTAAACGGCATCCGTCAGTTTGTGGTCGAAGAGGGTGAAGGCGCGCCGGTTATTCTTCTGCACGGTTTTCCAGAAACAAACTATGCCTGGCGCCACCAGATACCGGTTTTATCCCGCCACTATCGCGTGATTGCGCCTGATCTACGCGGATATGGGGAAACGGATAAACCGGCCTCCGGTTATGATAAACGGAACATGGCGCGTGACATCCGGGAACTGATGCGAGTGCTGGGTCTGGAGAAGGTGGTGCTGGTTGGGCACGATCGCGGGGCGCGGGTTGCGACCCGCTTTGCGAAAGATTATCCCGAGTTAATCGACCGCCTGGTGGTAATGGACAACGTGCCAACGCGTATTGTGGCCCGCGATCTGACTGCTTCGATTGCGCGTGCATACTGGTTCTTCCTGTTTCATCTTGTGCCCGACCTGCCGGAAGCCCTGATTGCGGGTCGAGAAAACGTATGGCTGCGCCACTTTTTCTCGGACTGGACCTACGACCCGTCAACCATCAGCGGCGAGGCGTTTGACACCTATGTACGCGCGTATCAGGCGCCGGGTGCCGTGCGAGGCGCAATGGCTGACTATCGCGCAAACGCAGAGGATGTGGCGCAGGATCTGGCAGACGCTGACGTGAAAATTACCTGCCCGGTAATGTCGCTGTGGGGCAATGATTTTCACGCGGTTGGCAAGCTCTTCGATATGCAAAGCGTCTGGGCCGAAATGGCGGATAACCTGCGGGCATACGGTATTGATGAGTGCGGTCATCTGCCGCAGGAGGAGCAGCCAGAGAAAGTGAACGCACTGCTGATGGATTTCCTGGCGGGATGGAAATTTTAACAGGCAATAAAAAACCCCTCATGCGAGGGGTTTTGCTGTTTACTGCTGCGGTGCCGCCGGTTCGGCTGGCGCTGCAGGTTCAGCCGGTTCCGGCATCCCCAGAGCGGGCATACCAAACATGCCGACAAAATCTTCCAGCGGCATTTTATCGCCGTTCAGGGTTACCTGGCCGTTGGCATACTGCAGGCTGGTGGAAATCGTGTTGTCTTCCACTTTCGTGATGCGGAACATCTGGCCCATCGCCGCCAGACCTTTCACCTGCTGGTTCGCCAGTTTGCCAGCGTCTTCATCGCCGTAACCTTCCAGCTTCGCAATCTGGGTCATAAACTCGGTCGCCATGTCCATTGGGATGGTCAGCTTGCTCTCGAGCGACTTCACGCTTCGATCCACTTCCTGCGCCAGCGTCTGCGGTTCACCCGTTGCAGCTGCCGGATCTTTCAGGAACAGCGACAGGTTGAAGTTGGTTTCGCCTTTGCTGTTTTTCCAGCTCAGCGGTGCGACGGTGATCACCGGCTCGCCTTTCAGCAGGATGGGCAGGTTGTTGAACAGCACCGCCATCGCCTGCTGCTGGTACACTTCCGGATTCTGCTGCAGCGCGGCATCGGTCAGCAGCGCCTGGCTCTCTTTGCTGTATTTTTGGCTAAATTCGTGCCACGCCTGGCCGTCGATATTGCCGATCTTCAGCGTTAATTTTCCGGTCCCCAGATCCTGATTCTGCACCTTCAGGCTCTTCAGGGCGTAATCCAGCTGCGTATTGATATTCTTGCCGTCTTTGGAGATGTCGGATTTGCCGTTCACGTCCATGCCTTCCAGCACGGCCATCTCTTTACCTTCAACCGCGATTGCTATCTTATCGAGAGAGAGCTTCTGATCGCCAATACGCTCTTTAAAATCGGTCATACGGCTGTTGCCGTCGGCTTTCAGGTTGTTGAAGCTGAGCTGAACCTTTTGGTTATATTCGTTAACTGCGTTCACCACGCCGCTTTCTGCTTCACCGGTCAGAGAGAACACGTTTCCGTCGCGGTCAGCGTCCAGTTTGAAGTTACCCCCGCTGAAGGCGACCTTCTCGTTCTCTTTCTCGTAGTTCAGCGCTTTCAGCGCAATATCGGAACTCGTGTCACCGGCATAGCTGATGCGAGTATTGATTTCGAAAGGCGAGGTATTTTTTGCCAGATCAAACAGTGGCCTGGTGACGTCGTTATTCACCAGCACCGTGTGAACGGACGCCATTGATGGGATCAGATTAAACGATTTTAACTGCGCCAGCGGGAACGGACCGTGGCTGACCACTTCATCCAGCACCACGCTCTGGCCTGGCTTCAGCCAGGCGTTCGCGTTTCCTGCTACAGGTTTCACCACCATCTGCATATGGCTGGTAAACACGCCGCGCTGATAGTTCTGATAGCTAAGCTCAACGCCAGCCTCCGGCGCGCTGCGCTTAATCTCTCCGTTAGCCTGCGCGACCATCTCAGCCAGACGACCTTCCAGCTGTTTCCCGGTAAACCAGGAGGCACCCGTCCAGACCACGCCTAACGCTACAATCACTCCAACCGCTACGACCGATTTTTTCATTGCGACTATCCCTAAAATGAAACCAGGCGGTAAAAACCGCCCGGAGATATAAAACCTTAAACTAGCTTAGCAAGAGTTGTTAAAAAATTCAGTAAGTGCTTATAGCTTATTAAAAACGCGCGCCAGACGACCGGTGCCGCTCACGCTAACCGGCGACTCGTTCGCTGCAACAAAAGCCGACTCGCCCGGCTTGAGCACCAGACGCTGTTGGCCTTTCTGCAGCGTCGCTTCGCCCTCCACGCAGAACAGGATCGCCGCGCTCTGCTGTGCGATGGCGGTTTCGGCCTGGCTGAGGTCGTGCAGAGAAAACGCGAAATCCTCAACCGGGATCGGGAAGTCCAGCTCTGCGCCGTTTTTCACCGGCTGAGTCAGCAGTTCGTCGGCAGGCTTCGCCACGAACTTCACGTTGGCGACCAGCTCAGGGATATCGATGTATTTTGGCGTCAGGCCCGCGCGCAGCACGTTATCCGAGTTGGCCATCACTTCCAGCGCTACGCCCTGCAGGTAGGCGTGCGGGGTTTCGGCAAACAGGAACATCGCTTCGCCCGGGTTCAGCTTCACCACGTTCAGCAGCAGGGGAGAGAACAGGCCGCTGTCGTCCGGGTAGAATTCGGAAATCAGACGGATGGTCTCCCACGGCTCACCTTGCTGGCTGTTCAGCGCTGCTTTCAGCACCGCCAGCGCATGAGATTTCTCTTCGCCCTGCATATTCAGCAGGCTGGCGAACAGCTGGCTCAGCGCGTCCGCGTCCGGGTTTTCCAGGAAGTGGGCGATAGCCTTGTTAGCACCCGCCACAGGTTGCAGAAGAGAAACGATCTCCGAAAACTCGCGGAACGCGTTCATCGCCAGGAATGGGGTGAGTGCAAAAACCAGCTCCGGCTTGTGATTTGGATCTTTGTAGTTACGTTCAGCCGCGTCTAATGGAATACCCGCCGCGTTCTCTTTCGCAAAGCCGATTTCAGAGGCTTTCTTGTTCGGGTGAACCTGAATGGAGAGCGGCTGGTCGGCGCACAGTACCTTAAACAGGAACGGCAGCTCGCCAAAACGCGTGGCAACCTTGTCGCCCAGCAGTGCGGCTTTATCAGCATCAATCACGTCGCGCAGGCTGCGCACCTGGCCGCTGGCGTCTTCAATTTTTGAGCTGCTCTTCGGGTGCGCGCCCATCCACAGCTCTGCCATCGGCAGGTTGTCCGGGTTGGCGATACCGTAGAGATCCGTTAACGCAGTTTTACTTCCCCAGGCGTAGTTTTGCACTGAGTTGATGAGTTTTTGCATTATCAAGCCCTGATTCAAATGTGGAATTAACTCCGGGTATTAAAGCAATAAACCGCGTGGAAGTAACCTGCGGATGTAAAAAGTCGTACTAGTCTCAGTTTTTGTTAAAAAATTGTGTAGGATAAGCTGACTCGCTTTTAAGCCGGGCAGCGGAACATCTGCCCTGAACAATCAGACCGAAGCAGTAAGTGAGAGAACAATGTCGAACAAACCCTTTCATTATCAGGATCCTTTTCCCCTCAGTAAGGATCAGACCGAGTATTACCTGTTAACCCGCGATTACGTTTCTGTCTCTGAGTTTGAGGGACAGGAGATCCTCAAAGTTGACCCGCAGGCGCTGACGCTGATGGCACAGCAGGCCTTCCACGACGCTTCGTTCATGCTCCGCCCGGCGCATCAGCAGCAGGTTGCCGATATCCTGAGCGATCCGCAGGCCAGCGAGAACGATAAGTACGTGGCGCTGCAGTTCCTGCGTAACTCGGATATCGCGGCGAAGGGCATTCTGCCGACCTGCCAGGATACGGGTACCGCAATTATCACCGGCAAAAAAGGCCAGCGCGTCTGGACCGGCGGCGGTGACGAAGCGGCGCTGGCGCATGGCGTCTACAACACCTATATCGAAGATAACCTGCGCTACTCGCAAAACGCGGCGCTGGATATGTACAAAGAGGTCAACACCGGTACCAACCTGCCTGCTCAGATTGACCTCTACAGCGTCGATGGCGACGAATACAAATTCCTCTGCATCGCCAAGGGCGGCGGTTCGGCTAACAAAACCTACCTCTACCAGGAAACCAAAGCGCTGCTCACCCCGGGCAAGCTGAAAAACTACCTGGTTGAGAAAATGCGTACCCTCGGTACCGCAGCGTGTCCGCCGTACCATATCGCCTTCGTGATCGGCGGTACCTCGGCGGAAAGCACGCTGAAAACCGTCAAGCTGGCGTCGACCAAATACTACGACGGCCTGCCGACAGAAGGGAACGAACACGGCCAGGCGTTCCGCGACGTGCAGCTTGAGCAGGAACTGCTGACCGAAGCGCAGAACCTGGGGCTGGGCGCACAGTTTGGCGGCAAATACTTCGCGCACGACATTCGCGTGATCCGTTTGCCGCGCCACGGCGCATCCTGCCCGGTGGGCATGGGCGTGTCCTGCTCGGCGGATCGTAACATCAAGGCGAAGATCAACCGCGACGGCATCTGGATCGAGAAGCTGGAGAACAACCCAGGCAAATACATCCCGGAAGAACTGCGTAAAGCGGGCGAGGGGGAAGCGGTTCGCGTGGACCTGAACCGTCCGATGAAAGAGATTCTGGCGCAGCTTTCTCAATATCCGGTCTCGACCCGTCTCTCCCTGAACGGCACGATTATCGTGGGCCGCGACATTGCGCACGCGAAGCTGAAAGAGCGTCTGGACAACGGCGAAGGGCTGCCGCAGTACATTAAAGATCACCCAATCTACTACGCAGGCCCGGCGAAAACGCCTGAAGGCTACGCGTCCGGCTCGTTAGGTCCGACTACGGCAGGCCGTATGGATTCGTACGTTGACCAGCTTCAGGCCAACGGCGGCAGCATGATCATGTTGGCGAAAGGTAACCGTAGCCAGCAGGTGACGGACGCTTGCCACAAGCATGGCGGCTTCTACCTGGGCAGCATCGGCGGCCCGGCAGCGGTGCTGGCGCAGGGCAGCATCAAGAGCCTGGAGTGCGTGGAATACCCGGAACTGGGTATGGAAGCGATCTGGAAAATTGAAGTGGAAGATTTCCCGGCGTTTATCCTGGTGGATGACAAAGGTAACGACTTCTTCAAACAGATCCAGTCTTCTCAGTGTTCGGCGTGTGTGAAGTAGTCTGAAGAAAATACCGGGTGGCGCTGACGCTTACCCGGCCCAC
>NZ_GL890776.1:199905-310523 GCF_000211415.1 Enterobacter mori LMG 25706
CAAAAAGAGCGCACAAAGCGCCATAACGTTTCTCAGAAGTCATCAATACTTATCCCTTAAGCATGTGAGCAATCCCTCTTTTGTTATCAAGGAGAAAGTAATGACCACGGTACGCCATGAGAAAGACTCGATGGGCGCCATCGACGTCCCCGCCGACAAGCTATGGGGCGCGCAAACCCAGCGTTCGCTGGAGCATTTCCGAATCTCGACTGAAAAAATGCCCGTCTCGTTGATTCAGGCACTGGCGCTGACCAAACGCGCCGCCGCCAAAGTGAATCAGGATTTAGGCCTGCTGGCTGCCGATAAAGCGACGGCCATCATCGACGCTGCCGATGAAGTGCTTGCGGGCAAGCATCCCGACGAATTCCCCCTCGCCATCTGGCAGACCGGTTCCGGCACCCAGAGCAATATGAACATGAACGAAGTGCTGGCGAACCGGGCGAGTGAACTGCTGGGCGGCGTGCGCGGCATGGAGCGTAAGGTTCACCCGAACGATGACGTCAACAAAAGCCAGAGTTCTAACGACGTCTTTCCGACGGCAATGCACGTGGCGGCGGTGATTGCTATCCGCGAGCAGCTTATCCCGCAGCTCAACGTGCTCAAAACCACGCTCAACGAGAAAGCGCAGGCCTTCCGCGACATCGTTAAAATCGGCCGTACGCACCTGCAGGACGCCACGCCCCTGACGCTCGGGCAGGAGATTTCCGGCTGGGTGGCGATGCTGGAACATAACCTGAAGCACATCGACCATAGCCTGCCGCATCTGGCGGAGCTGGCGCTCGGCGGTACGGCGGTGGGTACCGGGTTAAATACTCATCCGGAATATGCGGTGCGCGTGGCTGAAGAGCTGGCAAGCATCACCGGACAGCCGTTCGTCACGGCGCCCAATAAGTTCGAAGCGCTGGCGACCTGTGACGCACTGGTCCATACCCACGGCGCGCTGAAAGGGCTGGCGGCATCATTAATGAAAATCGCCAACGACGTGCGCTGGCTGGCCTCGGGTCCACGCTGCGGCATCGGTGAAATCAGCATCCCGGAAAACGAGCCGGGCAGCTCCATCATGCCGGGTAAAGTCAACCCGACCCAGTGCGAAGCCATGACCATGCTCTGTTGTCAGGTGTTGGGCAACGACGTGGCCGTCAACCTGGGCGGCGCGTCCGGCAACTTCGAGCTGAACGTCTATCGCCCGATGGTGATCCACAACGTTCTGCAATCGATTCGTCTGCTGGCGGACGGGATGGAGAGCTTTAACGAGCATTGTGCGGTAGGGATTGAGCCGAATCGCGAGCGTATCAGCCAGCTGCTCAATGAATCCCTGATGCTGGTGACGGCGCTAAATACCCATATTGGCTACGACAAAGCCGCCGAGATCGCTAAAAAAGCGCATAAAGAGGGGCTGACGCTGAAAGCCTCCGCCCTGGCGCTGGGCTATCTGACGGAGGCTGAGTTTGACGCCTGGGTTCGCCCGGAGGCGATGGTCGGCAGTCTGAAATAATCATCCCGCCACATACAGGTGCAGCCGTGGAATAATCAGCTGTAGCGGCTGCGCCTGAGGTCTGTAACGGTGCTGGACATTGTCCGCATCGTAATTCAAAAGCTCACCAATATCCGGCACCATGGCCCCCTGATCGGCATCAAAGAGCGCAATCAGCGGCGTTGGGCAGGCATACTGCACCTGCTTTTGCTGCCCGGAATACCAGACGCGGGCAATAGGCTGCACCTTCACCGGGCGTTTTATCTTGAGGCGCGTGTCCGCCGGTAGCGAGGCGATGCTGTGATACTCCTGCTCCAGACGCTCAATCCACTGCTCGCGAGACCATGGGGCAACCGTACGCGGTGCTTTCAGGCTTTTCTCAAGCTGCGCCAGAATCTCATCCCGGGTGAAGTTTTTAATGATGTGCTTATTCGCCCAGCCGAAGCGCAGCGTGGCGGGGTGACGCAGTACCGTCAGCGTGCGATAGGCATTCAGGGTAATCAGCCCCGGAAGCTGACGGTGCACCCACTCAAACCGGGCGGCAGGGGCGAGGCCCGACTCTTCGGTGACGATCTTTTCAAATGCCGCTTTCAGGGTGTTGATATGGGTAGTCTGGCCTTCCAGCGTTTCACGCATTGTCGCATCGGTTTGCAGGCAGATCACGCCAGGCAGACGCACGGCCGCCTTGCTGCTGCGATGTTCTGACTGCTGCTGGATAAAAAGATGGCGATAGTGCTTCATCGCCAGCTCAAATGCGGCGCTGCCGATGTGCTGTTCAACTTCGATGGTATTCAGCGGGTCGTGTTCCGCCCCTTTGGCTACATCAGGCAGAGTAAAGACGCGCGCGGCCAGCAGGCGGCAGGTTTGCAAGCGTTCTGTCAGGGTAAGTAGCTCGTGTTCTATTTCGCGAAAGGTACTTTTCAGCCTTTCGATGAGATCGTAGGTCGCCATAAACACACTCATTAGTTACAACATACTTATCATATAGCACAGCACGCCGGGTCAGGCCAGCGTGCGGTTTAGGTCAGGCAGGAATGGGAAGGGCGATGTTATGGTATACCGGCCAGCTAAAGCAGAAGCGCGCGCCGCCAAGTTTGCTCTCCTCACAATGTACCGTGCCGCCCATCGCCTGGGCGATAGAGTAGACGATCGCCAGCCCAAGGCCACAGCCTCCGGTGGCGCGATCGCGGCTGGGGTCGAGGCGGACAAAGGGTTCAAAAACGGTTTCTCGTGCTTCCGGGGAAATTCCCGGCCCGTCATCCTCTACGGTCAGGCTCGCCTGATTGCCCTGCAAATCCAGGCCAATCCGCAGTGTACTCTCGCTGTAGCGCATGGCGTTATTCATCAGGTTATCCAGCACGCGCTCCATCAGGCGCATATCCAGCGCGCCGTAATCCCCCGGCGTCCCCGCCGTTAAAAGCGTGCGTTGGGGATTAACGCTCTGCACATCATCAATATGCGCCTGTAACCAGACGGGCAGATCCAGCGTGCTGAGGTTAAGCTCGTTTTGCGGACGGTCGAGGCGCGCGTAGGTCAGCAGCTCCTCAATCAGCGCTTCAAGCTGGCCAATGTCGCGATTCAGCGCCTGGTTCTCCGCCTCGGTCAGGTTCTCACTCATCTCCAGCCGATAGCGCAGGCGAACCAGCGGGGTACGCAACTCGTGAGCAATTCCGTCGATCAGCTGTTTCTTGCTGGCAATCAAGGCGTTAATGTTATCGGCCATCTGGTTAAACGCAATGCCGAGGCGATCGAAACTGGAACCGCTGTCGAAATGAATCCGCTCGGTAAGATGACCCTCACCAAAACGCTGCGCGGCAGATTCCAGTTTCAGCATGTCCTGCCAGTGTGGGCGCATCCAGATAAACACCGGAAAAGCCAGTGAAATGGCAATAAACGCCAGCAGGGCGAGGTCCAACAGGCGCATCTGATGCAGATAATACAGATAAGGCACCGGCCCGACGGCCAGTACGTAATGGCTGCGAGGAATACGCTGGATAAAGGTGTACTTTTCATCCAGCGCCACAATGTCCCCGTCACGCAAACGTTGCAGGGTGGGGGCATCTAACTCGAAATCTTTCAATGGCTCGATGCGCAGATCGAATGACAGATTTAAATCCAGCTCTTTAAGGGTTTTCGCCCAGTCGTGCGGGGGAATTTCGCGCAGCTCGCTACGCATCAGATAGAGCGAGCTTTTCATCAGATCGTCCAGCGACTGCCTGCCCGCACGTTCGGCGGTGAATTTATAGACCAGCCCGACCAGCATGGTCATCACCAGGAAGCAGACAAACAGCAAAAGATAAAACTGCACAAACAGCTTTTTCATTGAATCTCACCGAAAAAACAATACATGCAGAATATACATGAAAAAACCCACGGTGTTTTCATGTCTCTTTAGCGTGTGGAAAGCGTCATCTCTGTCGGGCAGAGCGCATTACATCGCACGCGCACTTTTTTTTACCTTGGCGATGAGTGTTTCCGTTACGGCCAGGCCTTCCGCAATATGCATATCAATCACGGCAGTCCCAAATTCGTTAATTAAATCCAGAAGTATTTCGTAAGACTGGATGAGCTCAAGGAGGTCAAAGAGCGCTTTTTGATCGGCGCGTGAGGGGGAGGAATGGCTAAGCGCAGCCTGATTAACAATCCATTCAAGATTGGTTTTGATGGCTTCTACCTGATTGTAGCTATACATATTTCATGGGCTTAAATCCTCATTTCAAGATTTTATGGGAGAGGTAGCGTGAGAGCTTCACGGTGAAAAAGAGTCTGTATATAGACGGGGCGGTACTGGCTGTAGAAAGGATGGGTGGAAATTTAATTATGGGATAGTTCGCGCGCTTAGCAAGTTAATTGTTGCGCAAACGGATAAATAAAAGCGCGAAGGCGAGGGCATCGCTGTGTAATGCCTTCATTTCGCGCATGTTATGCTAACCGGATAACGGAATCACGTTTCCCAGGCGTGCGGGGCGAACAGATAACCTTTATTACGCACGGTTTTAATGCGGTATGGCTCGGTGGCATTATCCTGCAGTTTTTTACGCAGACGCGAAATCGCGACGTCCACGCTGCGGTCCATTCCGTCATAGCTGACGCCGCGCAGGTTTTTCAGCAGGGCATCGCGGTCCATGATCTGTCCAGCATGCGTTGCCAGCTCCCACAGCAGGTCAAAGTCTGCGGTGGAGAGAGCGATAAGCTCCCCTGAGAGCAGCACCTGGCGGTTAATGGGATCAATAGACAGCGTACCGAAGCGCATCGCTTTGTGCGGCGTCAGAGACGGCGCGGGCGTTTCGCGTTCGCTGCTGGCGCGCTGGCGCAAATGAAGTCTCAGCCGGGCCAGCAGAACAGCTGGCGGCGTGGTTTTGAGAATGTAGTCGTTAGCGCCCATCTCCAGCGACAGAATATGGTTCATGTCGCTGTCCAGAGAGGTCAACAGCACGATAGGGCCCTCCCACCGGGCGCGCAGGTCACGGCAGAGCGTCATGCCATCTTTACCGGGCAGCATGATGTCCAGCAGCACCAGATCCGGGTTTTCGCGTAGCACAACCTCTTCAGCGCGATCGCCGCGAGGCTCAACGATGACGTCCATATCGTGTTTACCCAGATAAGCGGCGATCAATTGTCCCACTTCGGGTTCATCTTCTACATAAACAATCTTATTCATACTGCGTCTGTTATCGCGAAAAAAGCCAACATACACCGCACAACCTTAACCTTCCATTAATCTTTCAAAATTAAGGCCAGTTCCGTTATTCTGCCTCATATTGTTTCTTGATTGTTATGGAAAAAATGATGGGGCTGCTGATTAAAGCCGCGCTGGGTGCGCTGGTGGTGCTGTTGATTGGGGTGCTGGCGAAAACGAAGAATTACTACATTGCCGGGTTGATTCCGCTTTTTCCGACCTTTGCGCTCATTGCGCACTACATCGTTGCGTCCGAGCGTGGCATTGAAGCGCTGCGGGCCACCATTGTGTTCGGAATGTGGTCCATCATCCCGTATTTTCTCTACCTGCTGTCGCTGTGGTACTTCACCGGTTTTATGCGGATTCCGCTGGCGCTGGGCGGGGCAGTGGTCTGCTGGAGCCTCAGCGCCTGGGTCTTGATCTTCTTCTGGAGCCGCTTTCACTAGCGAAGCGGGCGTCCTCCGTCCACGGAGAAGGTTCTGCCCGTAACGTAGCAGCTGGTGAGCAGGTAATCGATAAGGTCGATCACCTCTTTCTCGCCCGGGGCGATTTTCATCAGTGATTTATTCAGCGCCTGCTGGCGATACTCGGCATCATCGTGTTCGTTAAACAATATCATCGCCGGGGCGATGGCGTTCACTTTGACCTCGGGGGCCAGCTTGCGGGCAAACGAGCGCGTCATGTTATCCAGCGCGGCCTTGCTGGCCGCATAGGCGATGTGCTTGTCGCTGCCGCGCTCCACCACATAATCGGTGAAATGAATAATGTCACCCGCGGCATGCCCGTGCCCGCGCAGTAGGTCTTGCAATGCATGGTTCAGCAAATAGGGCGCATTGACGTGGATTTGCAGCATGCAGGAGAGCGTTTCGCTCAGCGGTGTCGCAGGCGTTTCGGCCTGCCATGCGCTGGCGTTATGAATAATGGCGCGCAGCCCGCTGGTGGTAGATTTCACCTTCTCCGCGAAAGCAAGAATACCCTCATCGGTTGAAAAATCGGCCTGAATACAGATCGCGCCGGCTTTACGCAATCCCTCAATCGAAGGGTATTCACTGCGGTAGCTGACGATAACCGGATGGCGAAGGTTGAGAAAGTGATGGGCAAGGGCGAGGCCGATACGGCGGCCTCCACCGGTGATCAATATTGGGCGTTGCTGTGCATTTCCCATCGTATTCTCCTTTTCAGTTCAACAATGGGAAAGGCGATGCTATCCCATTAACATCCACGTGGCCGGTACGGCAGCAATCAGTAACAACCCGATCGCGGCCATTTCACGGCGCTTGAGGGCGTTCTCCAGCTGATGCGTGCGACGTGCATAGATAAACACCAGCAGACCCGGCGCATACAACACCACCGACAGCAGCAGATGCATAGGCCCGGAAGCATACAACAACCACAGACCGTAAATACAGGCGCCGACACCGACAATGTAATGCGCCGGGCGCGTCGCGATTTTTAACAAATACGCACCCACTAAGAAATAGGGTACCAGAATCATTTCAGAGGCGATGGTCAGCAGGGTGTTATAGTCCGAACCTGTGAGCCAGATCAGCACCAGACAGACCTGTACGCTGATGTTGGTGAGCCAGAGTGAGGCCGACGGCGCATTGTTTTTATTCTGGCGGGCAAACAGGCGAGGAAACGCCTTGTGCGTGGCGGCCAGGAACGGTACTTCTGCCGCCATGATGGTCCAGCTCAGGTAAGCGCCACACACGGAAACGATAAGCCCCGCAGCAATCACCACATCTCCCCACGGGCCGAGCATTTTCACCATCAGCCCAGCCATCGACGGATTACGCATTTCTGCCAGTTCAGGGCGCGCCACCACGCCCAGCGACAGCAGCGTCACCAGCAGATAGACCCCCAGCGCCGCCAGCACGGCCAACAGCGCGGCGCGGCCGACATCGCGCTTATTACGCGCCCGGGCCGAAACCACGACGGCACCCTCAACGCCGATGAACACCCACAGGGTGATCAGCATGGTATTTTTGACCTGCTCCCAGACGGGCACGCCCAGCGCGATACCGGTGAAGTCGAGCTTAAAGACGTCAAGACGAAACGCAATAAATGCCAGCACGACAAACAGGCCAAGCGGGACCAGTTTAGCCAGCGTCGCGACCAGGTTGATGCTGGCCGCCGTCTGGACACCGCGTAATACCAGCCAGTGCACCACCCACAGCAGTACAGATGCCCCGACAATGGATTGCCAGGTATTGCCGTCACCAAACAGGCGGAGCTCAGGGGTATCGGTAAAGAAACTGAGCGCCGAGAAGACAATCACCAGGTAGGAGACGTTCGCGATCACCGCACAAAGCCAGTAGCCCCATGCGGAACAGAAGCCAATCAGCTCCCCGAAGCCTTCGCGGGCATAGGTGAAAATGCCGCCATCCAGATCGGGGCGAATGCGGGTGAGCAGCAGCATGGCAAATGCCAGCAGCAGGATCCCGACGCCGGTGATCGCCCAGCCAATAATTAACGCGGCAGGGCTTGCGACTGCCGCCATGTTCTGCGGCAAACTGAATACACCCGCACCCAGCATTGAGCTTAAAACGAGTGCAGTTAATGCACTCAGGCCAAGTTTCTTTTCCATTGGCTTCCTGTTATGAAAGGTCCAAATCCAGAATAATTATTTCGCACGGGCGCATAAAAATGGTGGATCACACTAAGGCGCGGGATTTTACGGAGTGTCAGGAAAGCATGCAATGATGTGTGGCCGAAATTAGAAAAAAAGTAACAAAAAAGGCGGCATTACGCCGCCTCAGATCAACCGTTTTGTTACTTATACAGATCGGCGCTGATGGTCATGTTGTTACCACGTTCCTGCCACTGGCGGGTGATGTGGTAGTACTTCGCGCCTTTCTTCGCCGCGCGCTTCGCGACCTGATAAGAGACTTCCGTTCCGTTGCCGTAGTTGCCGGTAAACTTGATGCTGTCGAACGGTACCATCTGCGCGGCAGTGGCGTTGTTCAGCTCTTCAATTTTGGTTCCATCCGGCAGAGTGACGGAATAGCGTCCACCTTTGGTGGTTTGCGTTTCAAAGAAACGGCCCACTTCAGCGCTTGGCGCTGCTGAGGTCGCGACGCCCGGAATCTCAACTTTCTTCGCTTCTTCACCGCCTTTTGCTAACGCCGCACGTCCCGCATCGGAATCAGCAGGGATAGCGTCCGGGCTTTGCAGAACGCGTTTTTTCGCATCTTCTTTATAGATGAACGCGGTAATACGCTGGTTGCCGCCCTGGTTAGCATCCACCTGACGCACGATATAGAAAGAGTAAGCTCCTTTCTGCTTCGCGGCTTTGGTGATGGCATCGTTCACTTCAGGCTGGCTGCGGTAGAAGCCCTGAACGGTAACGGTGTCATACGGCTCAAGCGCAATCGCCTGATCTTTTGGCAGCTCAACGATGCCGTTAATCACGCGGTTTTTCTGTTCATCCGCTTTAGGCGCATTTTCTTTGTACAGCGCAATGGTGACGCGCTGGTTGCCGCTGTTGCCCTGATCGGACTGATCGAGCACATAAAACGAAGCCGCGCCTTTTTTATCAGCGGCTTTTGACGCGGCGGCAACGCCGTCGCCAATGGAGTTGTAGCGACCCACAATGACCGTCTGGTCAAAAGGTTTTAACGCTGCCGCTTGCTCCGGCGTTAACTCTGTCGCGGCATTCGCAGACAGGGCGGTCGCGGAAAGAAGTGCGGACGCCAGGAGTGTGTTCTTAAGCTTCATAAAAATAATCCTTCGCCTTGCGCAAACCATGTACTGGTATTGTTGTTAATTTGAGACGGTCCCGATTATGGCATTTAAATCCCGTCGCTGTCTGCGCCATTTTTCACAGCCTGTGCTCAGCGCATGACCCAATTCGATAACATTTAGTGATATGTTGAAAAAACAGACGTTTGACAAGTAAAACTGATAAAGCTTATGACTTTTACAAGTTAATTTAATGTTAATAAGTTGTTCTGTTATGGCGCTATATCATGTTTTTGCCGCTTCGCTTGCGCGTTTTATCGGTCTCAGCGATGAATTTAAGGTAAATATCTCTGTCAGCGATGCCGATCGCTTATTTTTCACAGATAAAGTAAGAAATAGTGTTTTTGGACGGTAGATCACGGGCGTTATTTTCAGTAGGTTATAGAAAGTTTGTTACTGTTTTATTTTCCGGGGTGGATCATTTTTCGTCGTTATGTGGATGGCGAAATCTGCGACCGACCGCGGGCAATTATCGACAAACCATCATCAAAAACCGATGGAAGGGAAAACTATGCGTATTGGGGTACCAAAAGAACGGTTAGCCAATGAAACCCGTGTAGCGGCAACACCGAAAACGGTGGAGCAACTGCTCAAACTGGGTTTTACCGTCGCGGTTGAAAGCGGCGCGGGCAAACTGGCCAGTTTCGATGACGAGGCCTTTATCCAGGCCGGTGCGGAAGTGGTCGAAGGGGCAGAGGTCTGGCAATCGCCGATCATTCTGAAGGTCAACGCACCGGAAGAGAACGAGATTGCGCTGCTGAACGCGGGCACGACGCTGGTGAGCTTCGTCTGGCCTGCACAAAATCCAGAGCTGATGGAGAAGCTGGCAGCCCGTGGCGTCACCGTGATGGCGATGGACTCGGTGCCGCGCATTTCGCGCGCCCAGTCTCTGGATGCGCTGAGCTCCATGGCGAACATCGCGGGCTACCGCGCTATCGTTGAAGCGGCTCACGAGTTTGGTCGTTTCTTTACCGGTCAGATCACCGCGGCGGGTAAAGTACCGCCAGCGAAAGTGATGGTGATTGGTGCGGGCGTGGCCGGTCTTGCTGCGATTGGAGCGGCAAATAGCCTGGGCGCTATCGTCCGTGCTTTTGATACCCGTCCGGAAGTGAAGGAGCAGGTCCAGAGTATGGGCGCCGAGTTCCTTGAGCTGGACTTCAAGGAAGAAGCTGGCAGCGGTGATGGTTACGCGAAGGTAATGTCCGAAGCCTTTATCAAAGCCGAAATGGAACTCTTCGCCGCGCAGGCGAAAGAGGTCGACATCATCGTCACCACGGCGCTGATTCCGGGCAAACCGGCACCGAAGCTGATCACCCGCGAGATGGTCGATTCCATGCAGCCGGGCAGCGTGATTGTCGATCTGGCCGCGCAGAACGGTGGTAACTGCGAATATACCGTGCCAAATCAGGTGACCACGACCGCTAACGGTGTGAAGGTCATTGGGTATACCGATCTGCCGGGGCGTCTGCCAACCCAGTCTTCACAGCTGTACGGCACTAACCTCGTCAACCTGCTGAAGCTGCTCTGCAAAGAGAAAGATGGCAACATCACCGTTGATTTTGACGACGTGGTTGTCCGTGGCGTCACCGTTGTCCGTGAAGGTGAAATCACCTGGCCTGCTCCGCCTATTCAGGTTTCCGCGCAGCCTCAGGCGGCACCAAAAGCCGCGCCAGAGCCAAAAGAACCCGCTAAACCGGCTTCCCCGTGGCGCAAATACGCGATCATGGCGCTGGTGATTATTCTCTTCGGCTGGCTGGCTGACGTCGCACCAAAAGAGTTCCTTGGTCACTTCACCGTCTTCGCGCTCTCCTGCGTCGTGGGCTACTACGTGGTGTGGAACGTCTCCCATGCGCTGCATACGCCGCTGATGTCGGTGACCAACGCCATCTCCGGGATTATCGTGGTCGGAGCGTTGCTGCAGATTGGTCACGGCGGCTGGATCAGCTTCCTGAGCTTTGTCGCGGTGCTGATCGCCAGTATCAATATTTTCGGTGGTTTCACCGTGACTCAGCGCATGCTGAAAATGTTTCGTAAAGGCTAAGGGGTAGCATATGTCTGGAGGATTAGTGACAGCCGCATACATTGTTGCTGCAATCCTGTTTATTTTCAGTCTGGCGGGACTTTCCAAACACGAAACGTCTCAGCAGGGGAATAACTTTGGTATTGCCGGGATGGCAATTGCGCTGATTGCCACCATCTTCGGGCCGGACACCGGCAACGTTGCGTGGATCCTGGTGGCGATGATCATCGGTGGCGCAATTGGTATTCGCCTGGCAAAACGCGTTGAAATGACCGAGATGCCGGAGCTGGTTGCGATTCTGCACAGCTTCGTGGGTCTGGCGGCGGTGCTGGTGGGCTTCAACAGCTATCTGTATCACGAACCGGGCCTGGAACCGATTCTGGTGAACATTCACCTGACGGAAGTGTTCCTCGGTATCTTTATCGGTGCGGTGACCTTCACCGGTTCGATTGTGGCGTTCGGCAAGCTGCGCGGGAAAATTTCCTCTAAGCCGCTGATGCTGCCAAACCGTCACAAGCTGAACCTGGCGGCGCTGGTGGTCTCATTTGTGCTGCTGGTGGTCTTCGTGCGTACCGAAAGCGTAGGCCTGCAGGTGCTGGCGTTGCTGGTGATGACCATCATTGCGCTGGCGTTCGGCTGGCACCTGGTGGCGTCCATCGGTGGTGCGGATATGCCAGTGGTTGTCTCGATGCTGAACTCCTACTCCGGTTGGGCGGCAGCGGCGGCAGGCTTTATGCTGAGCAACGACCTGCTGATCGTCACCGGTGCGCTGGTGGGTTCTTCGGGTGCGATCCTGTCTTACATCATGTGTAAGGCGATGAACCGTTCGTTCATCAGCGTGATTGCCGGTGGCTTTGGTTCTGACGGCTCTTCGACCGGTTCCGATGAGGAAGTGGGTGAGCACCGTGAAATCAGCGCGGAAGACACTGCGGATATGCTGAAAAACTCGCATTCCGTGATCATCACCCCGGGCTACGGCATGGCGGTGGCGCAGGCGCAGTATCCGGTTGCGGAAATCACCGAGAAGCTGCGCGCGCGCGGTATCAAGGTTCGCTTTGGTATCCACCCGGTGGCAGGTCGTCTGCCAGGCCACATGAACGTGCTATTGGCGGAGGCGAAAGTGCCTTACGACATCGTGCTGGAAATGGACGAGATCAACGATGATTTCGCCGACACCGACACCGTGCTGGTCATCGGCGCTAACGACACCGTTAACCCGGCGGCGCAGGACGATCCGCGTAGCCCAATCGCCGGTATGCCGGTTCTGGAAGTGTGGAAAGCACAGAACGTGATTGTGTTTAAGCGCTCCATGAATACCGGCTATGCAGGCGTTCAGAACCCGCTGTTCTTCAAAGAGAACACTCACATGCTGTTTGGCGACGCTAAAGCCAGCGTGGATGCGATTCTGAAAGCGCTGTAAGTTGCGCTGAAACGAAAAAACCGCCGAATCCGGCGGTTTTTTTATTGCCGGGTGGCGCTCACGCTTACCCGGCCTACGGTTTTGTAGGCCCGGCAAGCTTGCGCCGCCGGGCGTTAGGGGTCAATCGTCTTCCGGGTCATCCAACTCAACCGGTGTCTGGAACTCATCCGGCTTAATGACCAGCAGGTCGCAGCGCAGATGGTCGATCACCTGTTCGGCGGTATTGCCGAGGAACGCGGCTGAAATACCGGTGCGCCCGATGGTTCCCAGTACCACAATCCCCGCCTGAAGATGTTCCGCTAAATCCGGGATCACCTCTTCAGGCAGACCTTTTTCAACGTGCGTCATTTTCTCATCAATGCTGAATTTTTGGCGCAGCGCTTTCATCGCCAGCAGGTGCTGTCCGCGGATCGCGTCGTTATAGACGCTCGGGTCAAATTCAGGCAGCTCAATGGCAATGTTAATCGGCGTGACCGGATACGCGCCCACAAGATGCACTTCGGTGTGATTGACCTGTTCGGCAAGCTGGATGGTTTCCTTCACCAGCTTCTCGTTTAGCGAATTGTGGTAATCCTCTTCGCTCGCGAGGTTTACTGCCACGACGGCTTTTCCGCCCTCAGGCCACGGCTGGTCTTTTACCATCCAGACCGGACAAGGACATTTACGCAGCAGATGCCAGTCGGTAGGGGTGAAGATCACGGATTCCAGCTTGTCATGCTGGTGCGCCATTTTCAGCAGCAGGTCGTGCCCACCGGCGACAACTTCCTGGATAATGGCTTCGAAAGGTCGGTTATGCCAGACCACTTTGATATCAATAGGAACACCCGCTTCCAGGTAATATTTCGCCTGTTCACGGATCCACGCGGTACGCTGGCCGATCACGCCCTGACGCATCGCGGTGCGCTCGTCAGGGGACAGAAGGGTGGTCATCTCATACGAGAAGTCATAGATCGGCAAAAACGCTTTGATTTTGCCACCAATCCGTTGATGTAAATACACAGCACGTCGTAATGCTGGCTGATCGTCCTGATTCGGATCGATAGCTACCAGCATGTTTTGATACTTGGCCATACAGGTCTCCTTACTACTGTCACCACAGTCTGTAATTAAAAGAGTAACCTATATATCTTGAATGAAACAGGGGGGAGGTTTTGTCAGATCAATAAATCATGCAAATTTATCAAAGAAGCAGAACGGTCACCGTCACGGCGATAAATGCAATCAACAGCAGCACCATCACCGCTATCGCAAAGGTCGTTGAATCCTGTACATAGGTCTTTTCCTCTCCCTTCATCGGGCCGACAAGCATGATCCAGATGAATATGAAGGTGATTGAGGCAATAACGACTGAAACGAAAAATAAACTTTCTCTCAAATCATAACCTCAACGGGAACGTGCCAGGCGCAGACCGGGGAGTGGGAGCGGTTGAAAAGGACAATGTAAAATGCCAGTTCCGTCATCACGAAAATGTACGAAACTGGCATGAATCATTCGGGGATGTTATGCGACGTTGCGGGCGTGCCCGGCGAGAACCGCCAGCGCTTCACCATTTTCGATGGTGATGTACTTACCTTTAACCGCCAGCATGCCGCTTTTCTGGAAACGTCCCAGCAGACGGCTGATGGTCTCAACGGTCAGGCCCAGGTAGTTACCGATATCGCCACGCGTCATCGTCAGACGGAATTCACGCGGGGAGAAACCACGTTCCGCGAAACGGCGGGAGAGGTTGTAGATAAACGCGGCCAGGCGCTCTTCTGCATTCTTTTTGGAAAGCAGCAGGATCATGTCCTGATCGCCTTTGATCTCACCGCTCATCAGACGCATCATCTGCTGACGCAGGTTAGGCATCTTACCGGACAGATCGTCCAGGGTTTCAAACGGAATTTCGCAAACCATTGAGGTTTCAAGCGCCTGAGCAAAGCTCGGGTGATGACCCGTGCCGATAGCATCAAAGCCCACCAGGTCGCCCGCCAGATGGAAGCCGGTGATCTGCTCATCACCCTGTTCGGTGATGGTGTAGCTCTTGATGGTGCCAGAACGGATAGCATAGAGCGATTTCAGTTCGTCTCCCGCTTTAAACAGCGTCTGCCCTTTCTGAATAGGCTTTTTACGCTCGATGATATTATCAAGCTGATCGAGTTCATGCTCATTCAGGGTAAACGGGATACAGAGCTGGCTGATGCTGCAATCCTGGCAATGGATAGCACAACCGCCAGACTGAATGCGTCGTATAATTCGCTTTTCCGGGATCATAGGTTTGCTCAAGCCTTAATTGATATTGGTCAATTTTAACATCTTTTTGGTAAGTACGTAAGCCTGGCAAACCCTCAATAAGGACAAGTGGCGACATTGTGTCGCCATCTTCTTGAAATTCCACAAATTGCTTATGGATTTTTACCCTAACCGGAAGAAAATTAAGCACTAAAAGCCTGGTTTCTACAGCAAAAGATACCCTTCATGGCGCAGTAGCCACTCTTTTCGCTGCACGCCACCGGCATAGCCCGTCATGGTGCCGTTGCGGCCAATCACGCGGTGGCAGGGCACCACGATGCTGACCGGGTTGGAGCCGTTTGCGGCCCCCACTGCGCGCGCCGCGCCCGCACGGCCTAACTGCTCTGCGAGCTGACCATAATGCATGACCTGCCCGCACGGAATCGACCGCAGGGCCTGCCATACGTCGCGCTGAAAAGGCGTGCCTGCCGTGGCGGTTGGCAGAGTATCAATGATGCTGAGATCGCCCTCGAAGTACGCCGCAAGCTTATCGCTCAGCCCACCCGGATTGGTGGCGCTGAAACGCTCAAAACCCTCAGCGCGATAATGAATGTTCAGCAGTTCTTCCATGCGGTCGCTGTGCTCTTCCCATTCGACGGCGCGCAGATTGAACGCCTCATCGGCGATAACCCACAGCGGCCCAAGCGGCGTCGCAATCTTATCTTCGAGTAATCTCAGCATCCTCATTCCTTTAGTTCAGCCTCGGGTATATTCCCGGTCCAATCGGCAGGCCGACAAGATACCACGCCACCAACATCACCAGCCATACCCCTAAAAAGATAAGCGGATAAGGCAAGACGAGCGAATAGTAGGTACCCAGTTTGGCCTCTGGTTTATAACGCTGCAGGAAGCCTAAAAACAGCGGAACAAACGGCGAAACCGGCGCCAGGGGAATGACCGAGGAGTCTGCGATACGGAACAGGATCTGCGCAAAAGCCGGGTGGAAGCCCAGCATCATAAACATCGGCACGAAGATCGGCGCCAGAATCGACCAGATGGCGGAGCCGCTGGCGATAAACATGCACAGCAGCGATGAAAGCAGCGCCAGGCCGACAAACGCCGGTACGCCGCTTAACCCGGCCGCCTCCAGCGCGTCGGTCAGGCCCACGGCCATGAACTTGCCCATGTTGCTCCAGTTAAACATCGCCACGAACTGCGCCAGCGGGAATACCATCACAATAAAACCCGCCATCTCCTTCATCGGCTCGATCATTAGCTGCGGCAGATCGCCCTGACGGCGGATTTTGCCGGTGGCGATACCGTAGGCGAGCGAGACGACAAAGAAGAAGAGGATAATCAGCGGCACGATGCCCTGAATAAACGGCGACGGCAGGACGGTATGTTTAACCGGATCGCGCAATATGCCGTTTTCCGGCACCACCATCAGCGCCACCAGCGCGATAAAGGCCAGCGAGACCAGGCCAGCTACGCGTAGGCCGAAGCGCTGCTCTTTGCTCAGGGTTTCCAGTTTTTCATCGCTACGGCCTTCCCATTTACCCAGCCGCGGCTCGATGATCTTATCGGTAATCAGCCCGCCAACAATCGTCAGGACAATCACCGAGCTGGCCATAAAGTACCAGTTGTCGATCACGCTGACGTGCATTGCCGCATCGATGGTTTTCGCCGCCTCCGTGCTGATGCTAGAGAGCAGCACGTCGGTGGTGACGATCAGCAGGTTAGCGGTAAATCCGCAGCCCACGCCCGCAATCGCCGACAGCAGGCCCGCAACGGGATGACGCCCGACGGCGAGGAAAATCAGCGCCCCCATCGGCGGCATGATCACCAGCGCGGCGTCGGAGGAGATATGGCTGAAGAAGGCGATAAACAGCACCATATAGCTCGCGTAGCGTGCGCTGACGTGGGAAGCCATCTTCACCATTAACGCGGGCAGCAAGCCCACGCGTTCCGCCAGCCCGGCGCCCAGCACCAGGGCCAGAATGGCGCCCAGCGGGGCGAAACCGCTGAAGTTCTTAATCACGTTGGGTAAAAACCAGTGCAGCCCGTCAACGCTGAGCAGGTTTTTCACCGCCACCAGGCTGCCGTCAGCCGGACTGCGCACGCTCACGTCAAAGGCGGAGAGTACGGCGGTGGCGACCATCAAAATCACAATCAGATAGATAAAAAGCAGGAAAGGGTGCGGCACTTTATTGCCGATCCTCTCAACCCAGCCATAGAGCTTACCGGATGGGGAAGGCGAAGGTATGGATGACATACTCATGGGCGTTCCTCGGGAGTGTTGTTGTGTTGTGTTTTTTTATTTTAAAGGTGACGGTGTCACGCCCTGAGGGATCGGACACACGTACGGTTTTTCTTGTAATTGTTGTTCGAACTCTTCACGGCATTTTTTCAGCAGCGCTGCGTCCTGCAGCAGATTGAGCGCGGTCGCACCCATCACTTTTCCGGCCAGCAGCATGCCTTTGTGGGCAATGGAGGTACGCCCCTGCGCCACCAGTTGCCAGGTGTGCAGCGGCGTGCCGACGGTAAAGCAGGGGCTGAAGCACTGGGCGACTGGCATTTTCCAGCTGACATCGCCCACGTCGGTTGAACCCGCCAGCACGTTGTCGGTGATGGCATAGGGGGCGACTTCATCCACCAGCAGCGTCTCCTGATGACGACGGGCAAAGGCTTTCCCCGCGTCGCCACCCGTTGCGGCAATATTTTTCAGGCTGTTCTGCAGATCGTTGGGCGTCAGCGTGGCGCGGATCTCGCGGGCGAAGGCGCGTTCTTCCTCCGTCCAGAGCGGCGTGCCGTAGTGCTGCAGGGCGCGATACATCGCCGCCTCGAGCGTGCGGTTTGGCAGATAGCTTGAGCAGGCTTTATCAAAGCGACACTCGACGGTAGTTTCGGTCATCATCGCCGCGCCCTGGGCGATTTTCTCGATGCGTTCGTAGATTTGCTGCGCATCGGCCATCTCCGGGGCGCGGATCAGGTACAGCACCTCCGCCTGCGCCTGCACCACGTTGGGTGAAATCCCGCCGGTATCGGTAATGGCATAATGGACGCGCGCTTTTTCAATGATGTGTTCGTTGAGGAAGTTGGTGCCGGTGGTCATCAGCGTCACGGCGTCCAGCGCGCTGCGTCCCAGATGGGGGGAGTTGGCCGCGTGCGCCGCCACGCCGTGAAAACGCCAGGCGGCCTGAATATTCGCCAGCGTGCTGACGTTGAACATCCCGGCGAAGGCTTCCGGATGCCAGGTGACGGCGGCATCAACATCATCAAACAGACCTTCGCGCACCATAAAGGTTTTCCCGGAACCGCCTTCCTCGCCGGGACAGCCATAAAAACGCACCGTTCCGCTGCCGCCGTGCTCCTCCAGCCAGCTTTTCACCGCCACCGCGCCTGCCAGCGCCGCGGTGCCCAGGAGGTTATGCCCGCAGCCGTGGCCGTTGGCCCCCGGCGTGGTGGATTGCGCCGTCGCGCAGTGCGCCTGCTGGCTTAACCCGGCCAGCGCGTCGTATTCGCCCAGCAGGGCGATAACCGGTTTCCCGCTGCCGAAGCTGGCGATAAACGCGTTGGGAATACCGCCAGCCTCGCGCGTCAGCGTGAAGCCCTCGGCCTCCAGCTCGCTGGCGAGCCGTTCGGCGGACCAGAACTCTTCAAAGCGGGTTTCAGGGCGATCCCAGATCGCGTCGGCAATATCGGTTAACGTCCGACATCGCGTGTCGATCGCATCGGCAATAAAAGCGTAGTTCTCCTGCATTACACACCTCGCGTCCACGGGAAATTGAGCGCAGTTCGCGCCAGCGTTTCAATGGCGATGGCCATGACCTGCTCATCGAAGTCGAATTTTTCGTTGTGATGTCCGGCGCTCAAATCGGTGCCAAACACCATATAGGACGCCATGCCGCCGTTCTCCTGCACGCGGGCCATCATTAGCGTGGCGTCTTCGGAGCCTGCTGGCGCATTCACCTTATCGATGGCGTGAACAACCCCGGAAACCTGGCTCGCCTGTTCGCGCAGATAATCCACCCACGCCGGTGTCGGTGCGCTGGAGGTCGCGGCACCCATCAGGCGCATCTCGGCGCGCACGCCGTAGAGCGCCGCTGCGCCGGTAATGACCGCCTGCGCGCGTTCAAAGACATACTGGTTAATGGCTTCGGTTTCGCCGCGCGTTTCAACCTTGATCAGGGCATTGGCGGGCACCACGTTGCGTCCGCTGCCCGCCTGCATCACGCCGACGTTCACCCGGGAGGCCCCTTCGCTGTGCGGGGCGATGCTGTGCAGGGCGAGGGAGGCCTGCGCGGCGGCGAGCAGGGCGTTACGTCCGTCCTCCGGTTTACCGCCCGCGTGTGCGGCCACGCCGGTAAAGTTCACGTCGAACTTGGTGGTGGCCATAAAGTTATCGCTGCCGCAGATCACCGTTCCCGCAGCGACGCCGGTACCAATATGGATGGCGGTGAAATAGTCCACGTCGTCCAGCGCCCCGGCGGCAACCATGGCGCGCGCGCCGCGCGTGCCTTCTTCGGCAGGCTGGAAGATCAGCTTGAGGGTGCCGCTGAGCTGCGCTTCATTCTGCTTAAGCACCTGAGCCAGCCCCAGACCAATAGTGGTATGGCCGTCGTGCGCGCAGGCGTGCATCATCCCCGCGCTGCAGGAGGCAACCCCGTCGCGGAACGGGCGATGGCTTTCATCCAGCGCTTCGCTTAAATCAAGGGCATCCATGTCGACGCGAAACGCCAGGGTTGGACCAGGACGCCCGGTATTGAGGGTCGCCACAATACCGGTAAACCCGCCTTCAAACGGCGCCAGCCATTTCTCAGTCGCGCCTTGCGCCCGCGCGCGGTCAAACTCATGCGCCAGGGTAGCGGCATCGGGCAACCCCATCCGGCTTTCGGCATCGACCACGTCACGACCCATCGCCAGTTCGTAACCCAGCGAGTTAAGGATTTCCGCGACTTTCGCGGCGGTACGAAACTCTACCCAGCCAGATTCCGCGAAATGGTGAAAATCGCGACGCCATGCGCTCAGCTGCGGGGATAATGTCTGGATGTACTGCGCCAGTGTGTCCATATCTGTTCCTGTCATCATTAAAATATGTGAACTGCTTCACGCTGTGATAGTTTTTACTTATCACTAACCGATTTTTCACAGTTTTAACCGTTCAGGAATTACCCTCGCACATCCCTTTCCATTAAAGTAGATGACAGTTTCTTTACTCTGATAAACAACGGTTATCGGTCGGGCTATGACATTCCAGATTAAATTTCATCAAATCCGGGCGTTTGTTGAAGTCGCGCGTCAGGGCAGCATTCGCGGTGCCAGCAGGACGCTGAATCTTTCGCAACCGGCGCTGACCAAATCCATCAAAGAGCTGGAGGAGGGCATGGCGGCGCAGCTTTTCGTGCGCAGGAGTAAGGGCGTCGCGTTGACCGAATGCGGTGAGGGCTTTTACCAGCGTGCCAGGTTGATTCTGGAAGAGCTGCGTGCGGCGCAGGATGATATCCGTCAGCGGCAGGGCGAACTGGCCGGGCAGATCAACATCGGAATGGGGGCCAGCGTTTCACGAAGCCTGATGCCCGCTGTCATCACCCGTTTTCATGCGCAACATCCGCAGGTCAAGGTGCGAATTATGGAAGGGCAACTGGTGTCGATGATCAATGAATTACGCCAGGGTGAGCTGGATTTCACCATTAATACCTATTATCAGGGGCCTTACGACCATGAATTTACGTTTGAAAAGCTCTTTGAAAAACCGTTTGCAGTATTTTGTCGGGAAGGGCATCCGGCAACGGGGGCAACCTCTATTAATGAACTTTTGCATTATAACTGGACAATGCCGACGCCGCGGGGAAGCTATTATAAGCAATTGGAAGAGGTATTTAGCCACCGCTCGCAAATACCGCGAATAGGTGTCGTCTGTGAAACCTTTTCTTCCTGCATTAGCCTTGTCGCGCAAAGTGATTTTTTAAGCATATTGCCGCAGGAGCTAGGCTGTGACCCGCTTCTGGCGCACCGTCTGGTCATGCTGCCGGTCGTTGAGTCGCTTCCTAAAGCAACCTATTATTTAATTCAGCGCCGTGATTCACGCCAGACGCCCCTTGCCGAATCATTAATTACGCAATTCAGAAGGGAAGCGAGAAAAATAGTTGTTGCGTGAAATACATATTATAAAAAAACAGGATCTGCCCGACATCAGACAGACCCTATAGTACACACAGCAGCACATCCTTTCGCCAGTCCTGAGTATTATATCCATGAGACAGGTATATTTAGGTATAACATCTTTTCCGAAAAATGAAAGGCAGGCGAGTGATTGATTTTATAAAAATTTAACACAAATCACTTATTTTAACTTTACTGAAGTTTTAGTTAAGTCTGATTTAAATGTTTTTAATAATGGCTATATATATTCATCAGGATAATATGTATCTCACCCCGCATTCTGCAGGGGTGATTGAGGCGCCTGTCTGGTGCAGGTATAGTACAAGCCCAGATGTAGCCGGAGGATTTCCATGAACCCTGACGACAAATCCCTTTTTCTTGACGCCATGGAAGATGTTCAGCCCCTGAAACGCTGCACGGATATCCACTGGCAGCAAAGCCGTAATTCACGGGCTCGCCAGGACATTGATACCGAACAGCTCGACAACTTTCTGACCCTGGGTTTTCTGGAATTGCTGCCGCTCGAAGAGCCGCTGATGTTCCAGCGCGAAGGGGTTCAGCAGGGCGTTATTGATAAGCTGCGTTCCGGCAAATATTCCCGTCAGGCCAGCTTAACCCTCTTACGTCAGCCCGCTGAACGCTGCCGCCAGATGCTGTATTCTTTTATCCGGCAGGCGAGTCGTGACGGGCTGCGCAATCTGATTATCGTGCACGGCAAAGGGAGTGAGCTGAAGTCACACCCTAATGTGGTGCGCAGCTATCTGGCGCGTTGGTTGACGGAGTTCGAGGAAGTGCAGGCATTTTGTGTCGCGCTGCCGCACCATGGCGGCAGCGGGGCTTGCTATGTTTCGCTGCGAAAATCCGACGAAGCGAAACAGGAAAACTGGGAGCGGCACGCCAAGCGCAGCCGCTAGCGGTACGGCTTAGAACGTTTCCCAGTGATTGTCGCCCGACGCGCTGGCCGTTGCCGGGCGCAACAGCTGCGGCGTTTTCACATTTTTGGCGCGCGGCGCGGCACTTTCCTGCACGTTCAGGCGAAATGCGGCCACGGCCTGACGCAATTGCTCGGACTGGTCTTCCAGGGCCGCTGCGGCCGTGGCGGATTCCTGCACCAGCGCGGCGTTTTGCTGCGTCACGCTGTCCATCTGCGATACGGCCAGGCTCACCTGCTCAATACCACGGCTCTGCTCGTCAGAGGCTGACGAAATCTCGCCCATAATATCGGTGACGCGGGTGACTGCGGCGACGATTTCTTTCATCGTTGCACCAGCCTCGCTCACCTGTTCAGAGCCGGTGTTGACCCGGCTGACGGAATTCTCAATCAGTCCTTTGATCTCCTTCGCCGCCTGGGCGCTGCGGCTCGCCAGCGTACGGACTTCACCGGCGACAACCGCAAAGCCACGACCTTGTTCCCCGGCGCGAGCGGCTTCCACCGCCGCGTTAAGTGCCAGAATGTTCGTCTGGAAGGCGATGCTGTCAATCACGCCGGTGATGTGCGCAATTTGCTGCGAACTGTCGGCAATTTCGGTCATCGTGCGAACCACATTATCCACGACGTGACCGCCGCGTGCGGCTGTTTCTGAGGCATTTTTCGCCAGCAGTGTAGCCTGACGCGCGTTATCGGAGTTCTGTTTAACAGTTGCTGTCAGCTCTTCCATACTGGCGGCCGTCTCTTCCAGCGAGGCAGCTTGCTGTTCGGTACGGGCCGAGAGGTCGTTGCTCCCGGCGGCAATCTCACCCGCGCCGGTATAGATCGAATCCGTGCTCCCGCGTACGGCACTGACCGTGTTAACCAGCGACTGCTGCATCTCATGCAGGCCTGCCGCCAGCTGTCCCATCTCATTGCGGCCAGAGATATCGACGTTTTGCGTCAGATCGCCGCCCGCGATGGTGCGGATGTGGTTCATGATGGTTTTGAGCGGTTTCAGCAGCAGGTGTTGTAAACCCTGCCAGATCACGACCAGTACGGCGATCACGGCCAGGAAAATCCCTGCCAGCGTCCACTGCATCTGCGTAAAGCTGCTCTGGTTTTCTTGTGTCGCCGCTTTAAGCAGGGTGTTGTTTTCGGCACGCCAGCGGTTATAGACCGCTTCCATCCCGTCCTGTGCCTGCTGGGCATCCAGATCACCGTAAGCCTGATAGTTGTCGGCGCGCAGATACTCAATCGACAGACGCATCACCTCGTGCATTTGATTCCAGGATTTCTGCATCTCTTCGGTTAACGCCGCGTTTTGGCCATTAACCTGCGGCATTTTCTGCCACTCTTTGTTATAGGCTTCGGCTTTCGCCAGAGAGTCATTGGCGGTGCCTAACAGTTTGTTGATCGCCGCGAGGGACGCAGGATCGCGCTGGTTTTTCAGGTAACGGATCGCCACGCGGGTGACGGTAACGCGCGTTTTTATCAGCGTATTGACGCTGTCGCTCAGGCTCTCCTGCTGGGCATTGAGCACCCCGGAGTTCTGGAAGTTATGGCGATCGTTGCTGACGGCAGAGTAGAACAACCCTCCCGTGACAACTTGCAGCAGACAGAATATGGTGAGGGCAAAGATAATACCGGTAATTACGTGCAGATTTTTCAGCATAGCGGTCGTCCGTTAGAGAGATGCAGAGGTACATCACTACTATCGTCGTATAGAATTTAAACTTTAATTTAACTCGTGCTTAACTTAGGGCTCCGATCGGGAACCTGTTGTAAACCCGGATCATTTTTATGAGGAAGGTCAACATGAGCAGCATTGATAAAAGCGGAACGTACGCGCTCGGCACGCGAACGGTTAAACGACTGGGCTATGGCGCGATGCAGCTTGCCGGGCCGGGCGTGTTTGGCCCACCGAAGGATAAGCAGGCCGCGCTGGAGGTGCTCCGCGAAGCGGTGGCCGCGGGTGTGAATCATATCGATACCAGCGATTTTTACGGCCCGCACGTGACTAACCAGCTGATCCGCGAGGCGCTTCATCCTTATCGGGACGATCTGACCATCGTGACCAAAATCGGCGCCCGCCGCGACGACAAAGGTGCCTGGCTCCCGGCCTTTTCCGCGCAGGAATTGACTCAGGCGGTGCATGATAATCTGCGCAACCTGCAGCTGGACGTACTGGATGTGGTCAATCTGCGGATTATGTTTAGCGCCCACGGTCCTGCGGAAGGATCGATCGCTGAACCGTTGTCCACGCTGGCTGAGCTACAGCAGCAGGGGCTGGTTCGCCATATTGGATTGAGCAACGTCACGGCCTCTCAGGTCGCCGAGGCGCAGAAAATGGTGCCCGTGGTGTGCGTGCAGAACATGTACAACATTGTGAATCGCGGTGATGATTCGCTGGTGGATACGCTTGCGCAGCAGGGGATTGCCTGGGTGCCATTCTTCCCGCTGGGCGGTTTCACGCCGCTGCAATCTTCCGGGCTGCAGACGGTTGCGGATGCGCTGGGAGCAACGGCAATGCAGGTTGCGCTGGCGTGGCTGTTGCAACGTTCTCCGCACATCCTGCTGATCCCCGGAACGTCCTCCGTGGCGCATCTCCAGCAAAACCTTGCCGCCGGGGATCTGGTGTTACCGCCGGACGCGCTGGACACGCTGAATTCACTGGTGGATTAAGCGAAAACAGAATACCGCCTGCCAGATGAAGCCCTGGCCTAGTCTGCCGCAGGCGTCATCGGGTTATTCTGCCGGTGAAGCGCTAACGCTTCCGCCACAATCTCTTGCTTACTTTTGCGGGTTTCATAGGCGGTGGTTCTGATGTACTCCATCAGGTCGGGATCGATGCGGGCGCTCAACATCCTGAGATCGGCCTCCTTTGCTAAACCGCGAGCAACGCGTTTGTCGGGATAATCACGGGCTGGCATAGAAAACGTCCTCCAAAAAGTCTTGTTAATTCGTGCTGTAAAATATGCATTAGTCTAAATTTAAAGTCAATCATTAGTGTTTTTATAGTGATTGATTTAGTTGAGCTCTCTAGTTAAGTCATCAATAAGTCATTAATTTAAAGATAACATGGTTATTTTTATTATTGTCGACCATGCTATTTATAATCATAACCCTGTAGGGTAGATACGTTGATGCGTAACGCTTTTGTGCCTGTCGCAGCAGCAGTAGCCATTTTTATTGCGGGTATTTTTATCCTCAATATTCAACTCTGGTATTCAGCACGGGCCGACAGTCAGTCGGGAGCCCGATACGCTGTAAGCGATATTAATGACATTCTTAACGAGGCGCGCGTTGCCGCCCGAACGGCGACGGAAATTATCGTCAAGGGGTGCGATGCAGAAGGCCAGTATCAACTGGGTACGGAGGCAGCGCTTCAGCCACATCTCAGAACCATCGTCATCATCAGGCAGGGGCAGCCCTGGTGTTCCTCTCTGCCGGGAAATCGCGTGTTTATTGCGGCATATTAATACATTACCCGATACTCCCTTATTTCTTGTTCCGGCAAGCGATACGGTAAACGGGCAGCCGGTTTTGCTCTTTCAGACCCGGTTTGCAGAAAACCGTATTATTGTGACGATCAGCGATCGCCATATCCGGGATGCGTTAAGCACGCCGTTAAAGCACGTGAATTATTCATTAGCGGTGGGCGGGAGCGCAATTGACGCCTCTGGCGAACTGCACGTCACGTCTCCCGGCGAACGTCAGGCCAGACAGGTTTACTCTGAACAATACGCCTATAGCATCCGATACAACCCTGCGCCTTTTTTCAGCCCGCAAAGGCTGCTTCATCAGGGGGGCGGCATACTCCTTTTCGTACTGCTGGTTGCCGGTATCGCGGCTTATGTTCTGTATAAGTACCTGAACAAACACACGCTTCCTGAAGAATCACTTCGCAGTGCGATTGCGAAGAGAGAAATCATTCCGTTTTACCAGCCCGTGGTTAACGGCAGGGCGGGCACGCTGCGGGGCGTGGAAGTGCTGGCAAGATGGAAGCACCCCAAAGCGGGATATATTTCACCGGGAGCATTCATTCCGATTGCTGAAAAATCGGGGCTGATTGTTTCCCTTACACAAAGCCTGATGGCGCAGGTGGTGACGCAAATGAATGCCATCTCCAGTAAACTTCCGGAAGGTTTTCATATCGGGATTAACTTCAGCGCTTCCCATATCGCGATGCCAGGCTTCGTGGACGAATGCCTGAAATATAAAAATAGCTTCGTCAGAAAGGATTTAAACCATGTGATTGAGGTGACAGAGCGAGAGCCGCTGGATATTGATGAACGCCTCGTGCAGACCCTGAACGTGCTCCATGAAAATGGTTTTGCCATTGCCCTGGATGACTTTGGCACCGGCTATTCCGGGCTCTCTTATCTACACGATCTGCATATCGATTACATCAAGATTGACCACAGCTTCGTCAGCAGAGTCAATGAACACGAGGACTCCACCCGGATCCTCGATTGCGTATTGGATTTAGCGCGTAAGCTCTCCATCAGCATTGTGGCGGAAGGCGTTGAGACGAAAGCGCAGTTAGACTATCTCAACCGGAATAATATCGTATATCAGCAGGGATACTACTTTTTTAGACCGGTCGCCTTTACCGGGCTTATCCATATTTTGCTGTCTAAACCCAAGGTGAAGGTCATGGTGGAGTGACTTGTACAGGCTATGGCTAAATTAAATCCGCTCAAACTTCAACGCGTTTGGGTTCGCCTCCGGAAATCATCTTGATCCTTGTCCATAATCCGTAATACTGTATTTATATACAGTATCTGGCGAGAAAGGCATTATGGACACTCTCTTTTCTTATCACCCAAAACAAGTCATTGAATTACCTTTATTTTTAGAACGCGTCGCCTGTGGTTTCCCGAGCCCGGCGCAGGATTACGTGGAGGATCGTCTCGATCTTAACCGGCTGGCAGTGAGACACCCCAGTGCGACCTATTTTATCAAGGTGAGCGGAGACTCCATGATTGGGGCGGGAATTAGCGATGGCGATCTGCTGGTGGTGGATCGTTCGTTAAATGCCGAACATGGGGATATCGTCGTGGCATCGGTCGCCGGTGAGTTTACGGTGAAAGAGCTACAGACCCGCCCGGTTCTGAGGCTATTGCCACATAATGTCCGCTATCAGCCGATCGCCTTTCAGTCCGAAGAGGAGCTGCAGATCTTCGGCGTCGTCACCCACACGCTCAAAACGCATAAACATGTTCGCGCTGGTTGATGTAAATAGCTTCTATGCTTCCTGCGAGCGGGTGTTCCGCCCCGATCTGGAAGGGAAGCCCATCGTGGTGGTGTCCAATAACGACGGCTGCATTATTTCACTGTCGCGAGAGGCAAAGCAGTTCGGCATAAAAATGGGTGAGCCGTATTTTAAATTCAAAGAAAAGCGCTACCCGTCGCGGGTTTACGTCTTTAGCTCGAACTATGCGCTGTATGCCGATCTCAGCAGTCGGGTCATGCAGACGCTGACCGATCTCGCTCCGGCCATTGAGATCTACTCCATTGATGAAGCATTTGTGAATGTTTCGGGTGTCAGCCACTGCCTGTCGCTGGAAACGTTCGGTCACCAGATGCGCACGCAGGTCTTTAAAAATACGGGCTTAACCGTTGGCGTCGGTATTGCTCCGACAAAAACGCTGGCGAAGCTGGCCAACTATGCGGCGAAACGCTGGGCCAGCACGGGCGGCGTGGTCGATCTCTCAGGCCGCGAGCGGCAGCGTAAACTGCTGGAAAAGGTTCCGGTAGAGGAGGTGTGGGGAGTAGGACGGCGCATTACGAAAAAACTGAACGCGATGGGCATTACCACGGCGCTGGAGCTGGCGGAAGCGTCATCCTGGGTCATTCGCAAACATTTTAACGTGGTAATGGAACGTACGGCGCGCGAGCTTCGCGGCGAGCCGTGCCTTGATCTGGAAGAGTTCACCCCCACTAAGCAGCAAATTATCTGTAGCCGTTCATTTGGACACCGTATTACGCAATACGAAGAGATGCACCAGGCCATTTGCGCCTACGCGGAACGCGCAGCGGAAAAACTGCGCGGCGAGCATCAATACTGTCGTTTTATCAGTGTGTTTGTGCGCACCAGCCCGCACGCTGACAACGAAATTTATTACGGCAATCAGGCTTCTGTCACCCTGATGACGCCCACCAATGACTCGCGCGATATCATCCGCGCCGCCACGGAGGCGCTGGGGCGTATATGGCTCGACGGCTATCGCTATATGAAAGCCGGAGTCATGCTGGCGGACTTTTTCAGCAGCGGCGTCGCCCAGCTTAATTTGTTTGACGATAATCGACTGCGCGCCAACAGCGCAGCGCTGATGGAGATGATCGACAGCGTAAATCATTCCGGCAAAGGGAAGATATGGTTCGCCGGGCAGGGGATTGAGAAATCCTGGGCGATGAAGCGCGAGATGCTGTCACCGGCCTATACGACGCGGTACGCCGATTTGCCGGTGGCGAAGTAGAGGAGCGTTGCGTTATTTCTTTTGCGTCAACCAGGTTGCCGCAGCCGTCAGCACGCCGATCCACGGCATTTGGCCCGCTCCGGCCAGGAAGTTATGGCGATCGATGTCATCATTTTTACGGATATCAGCAAGGCGGGTCAGCGCCTCTTTTTCATCCATGGCGCCGATCTTCTCAAACTGTTTTTCAAACCCCTGAGCGGTGAGCTGAGCGGCCGCATCGGTGTTTGCGCTCTCGATCGCAATGAGGTTTGGGCCTTTTTTGAAAAAACAGTAATCCGGCATAAGTGCTCCAGAAAGAGGAGATACGGTAAAAACACTCTATTCCTTGCGGTTAAAAAATGCACGTGGTTTACGGCGGGAACAATTAATTTTTCTTTATTATTTCAGGCAGTAACTGCTCAATCACGCTGACGACCTTTCTGACGCGCTGCGGAATAAAGCGGGCGTCGGGATAAACGGCATAGAGGAAGCGATCGGGTAACCGCCAGTCGGGCAGTATCGGTACCAGCGTGCCCGCCTGCAGCGCGCGGGCCGCGAGTGGTCGCTGCAGGCCGCCGATGCCAATGCCGGATGCCAGCGCCTGTAGCAGCGCGTCGCTGGTATTGGCACGGAAAACGGTATTCACGTTTATCTCGACCGTTTCCTCGCCACAAATCAGACGCAGGGGAGCATCCAGCGGAATACCGCTGAACCGTACGTGTGGCAGCGTCGCCAGCTCGCTGACGGCGTGTACCGCCTGAAAGCCGGGAACGGCAAACAGCGCGGCTTCAATCCGCGCCAGCACGCGAGCCGCGTGCGCCTGCGGAGGCTCACTGCTCAGCCGTATCGCAACATCCACGCCTTCCGTCACCATATCGGCAAGGCGGTCATCCAGGGAAATCATCAGCTGCAGTTCGGGATGCAGGCGCTGCAGCCCCAGCAGATGCGGCAAAATGATCTGCCCCAGGCCGCTCGGTAACTGAACATGGACGCGTCCCTGAACGCTATGATCGACAGGATGTAAACGCCTCTCCGCTTCCCCCATGGCGTCCAGCACAAGCTGCATATCTCGCCGGTAACGTTCACCCTGTTCGGTCAACTTCATCGTACGCGTTGTACGGTGTAGCAATACCACACCCAGCGATTCCTCAAGCGCCGCGATCTGTTGACTGACGGCGGACTGCTTAATACCTGTCTGACGGGCGGCTGCAGAAAACGAGCCCGCTTCAGCGACGCGCAGAAAGGTAGAAATGGCATTGAGCTTGTTATTCATTTAATGATTCTGCTTATAAGTGCCATCTGTTTCAGGGGATATCTCCAGAAAAAATAATATATCACACTGCGTCTGTCACCCATTCCGGAGAAACACCATGAATAAGATGCAGCAACACAACGTCGCCCTGGTCGCGGGGGCCAGCGGCATTGTCGGCAGACAGCTGATCAACACGCTTCTGCACCATCAGTGGAAGGTGATCGGCCTTAGCCGCCATGCCGAGTCTCATCCTGACGGCATCCCCCTGGTGAACGTCGATTTACTGGATGCGCAGGACACTGCACGGGCGCTGCAAGCCCTGAACGGTGTCACCCACATTTTTTACAGCGCCTGGGCGAACGCGGCGAACTGGACAGACATGGTTGAGCCGAACGTCACCATGCTGCGTAATCTGGTCAATACCCTCGAAAAAACGGCACCGCTACAGACGGTAAGCCTGATGCAGGGGTACAAAGTCTATGGTGCGCATCTTGGGCCGTTTAAAACCCCGGCGCGGGAAAGCGATCCCGGCGTACCGGGTGCCGAATTTAACGCCGCGCAGCTCACGTGGCTCAGCCAGTTTCAGCGGGGAAAACGCTGGCACTGGAATGCCATCAGGCCGGGCGTGGTGGGGAGTGCGGTACCGGGTAATGCCATGAACCTTGCGCTGAGCATCGCCCTCTACGCCTCCCTGTGCAAGGCGCTGGATTTACCGCTGCGTTTTCCCGGTTCGGAACAGACCTGGCACAGCATCGTTGATCATACCGACGCCGGGCTGCTGGCCGAGGCAACGCTGTGGGCCGCCACGTCACCCGTGGCACAGAATCAGGCGTTCAACGTGAACAATGGCGATATCTGGCGCTGGAGCGAGCTGTGGCCGCGTATCGCACGCTGGTTTGAACTGGACTCTGCGCCGCCGGTGAGATTGTCATTTCATCAGCTGTTTAATGATTATCGCGGCGTATGGCGCGAGCTTGCCGGAGAGCGGCTGGTGGAAGCGGATATTTTGCAACTGAGCAACGGGCAGTTTGCCGATTTTGTCTTTAGCTGGAATTACGACATGTTTGGGGACGGGAGCAAGCTGCGCAGGGCGGGCTTTACGCAAATGCAGGCGACCGATGAGATGTTTTTCCGCCTGTTCGCGCAACTGAGAGCCGCGCGGATTATTCCCTGACCGTAAGGGTTATTGTCATAAACGATCGGCGCGTTATACTCACGCGTTAATAAAAAGGTATAGCGGGGCAGAGGAATGCACGAGAGTTTAAAAATACTATCAGTCGCGCTACCCCTCATTGCGTTTTTCATTCTGTTAAGCTTTTTTGTAAGACGCATTCGCCAGGCAAAACGGATCATTTCAGATCGTAACGGGATGAAAAAGATATCTGCCAACCCCTCACTATTTGGCGGGAATGCAGGTAAAACCTGGTTTTATGATGACCAGTTTTTATATGAAGTTAAAAACAACGCCACCCGTAAGATTGCGCTGGCTGATATCATTAAAATCGGGCCGGGGAATACCGAGATAAATAGCAGACGGGCCTGGATTGTTATTTACCGTGACGGTGCTAATGAAAAGCAAGTGCAGTTTTATAACAATCTCACCCTCTGGAATCATAACTTCACGGCTTTTCTGGCTGCGGTGAAAACTGCCAATCCTGACGCTGTCGTTAAAGAACGCGCAATCCTCAATTTGTGAAAAACAACCGCAGACGGTGTACGGACGCCGCTCTTGTGCAGCGTCCATAGCATCAGAGTTAAGGGCTTACTCAACCGTTAACGCATTGACGATCTCGGCCACGCTTTTCACGCTGCGGATGTTCCCAATTCCCGTGCCGAGCGCGATATAGCCTTCATCGGTGTTGCCTTCGAGCATGCCAAGACGCAGGCCCCGTAATCCACCCATCGCCTTGCCCAGCTCTTCGTTGCTTGCGCCTGCTTTATCCATCGACGCCAGTTTTTCCGCCAGCTTGCCGGGAAGAGAGCGGTAGTAATGGGGCACGGTGCGGAAAAGCAGCAAATCGAGGCCGTTGGCGGCAACAATTTTCTCTTTGACGCTCTGCGGCACGCGGCTTTCTTCCGTGCTGATAAAGACCGAACCGGCAAACACGCCTTCCGCACCCAATGCATGCGCCGCTCTGGCGGTGCGATTATCGGTAATGCCGCCCGCGGCCATCACCGGGACGTGCTTCACGGCATCGGCAATCAGCGGCACGATGGAAAAGGTGCCAAGCGCCGTTGCGGGTAAGGTACCGCCCTCATCAAAACCGGTAGCCACGATAATGTCTGCCCCCATTTCTTCTGCGAGGCGGGTGTTCTCCGGCGTTGGATTGATGTCGCGGTAGATAATGGCGATACCCGCCTCTTTTAACTCGCTCAACAGCGCAGGAATAATGCTGCCTTCCCCATAGCCCGTATACACCACAACCCTGACGCCTTCTTCTTTCACCACCTGAAGGATCGGCCCTGTCCAGACGTCATTAACGGCCGTGGGGATCAGGTTCACGCCAAAGGGTTTCTCGGTCAGCCGTTTGGTTTTACGAATCTCCTCGCGCATTTTTTCGGCGGTCTCTTCCGGCGTGGAAACTGCGGTATCCGCGGTTAAACCGGCATTGGGTCCCAGCACGCCAAGCCCGCCAGCATTGCTGACTGCGGCAACTAAACGGGCATCCGTGAGCCAGGATAATGGCCCCTGAATAACAGGCTTTTCGATCCCCAGGATCTGACAGATACGGTTATTTTTCATAGCGGACTCTCCCTCTCGTTTGAATGGAGGAGAGTGTAGAACGTGGAATTGTTAGGAAAAATAGCCAAAAAGATTCATCACTGTTATAAAATTTATAACAATAATTTTATCCTGCTCGCGGCAAGATCGTCCCTTATGAACATAAACCTCTTTGAATCTATTCGAATTTTTATTGAAATTGTTGAGTCGGGGAGCTTGTCCAGGGCTGCGGAAAATCTGCAGATCCATCGCCCGGCGGTCACTAAAGCGTTACAGCTTCTGGAGCAGCACAGCGGCACGCGTTTGCTGCAGCGAACAACGCGTCGGATTAGCCTGACGCCGGATGGCGATGCGTTTTATCGCCGGAGTAAACCCCTGCTGGCGCAGGCGGACGAATTGCTGGAGTCGTTTGGTGCTGGCCGGGCAATACACGGCCAGCTGCGTGTGGATATGCCCATCGCTTTTGCAGCGCTGCGGGTGATACCGAACCTGCCTGATTTTTATCGGCAGCATCCTGAAATCGACATCATTTTGAGCAGCTCCGATCGCCGCCGGGATATGCTGCGGGAGGGCCTGGACTGCGTGCTGCGGGTGGGCGAACTGGACGACGGTGACTATATCGCGCGAAAAGTGGGGAACATCAAAATTACGACCTGTGCCAGTCCGGCCTGGCTGGCACAACACGGCACGCCAGAAACGCTGGATGATTTACACCAACATCAGGCCATCAACTGGGTGAATAACAACAGCAGACAAATCCATCCGTGGACGTTTACGACGCCAGAAGGGATCGCGGAGATTACTCTGCCCGGTAAGCTTGTCGTGGATAATTCCGAAGCCTACATCGCAGCAGGTCTGGCCGGGCTGGGGTTAATGCAGGGGATGAATCTCTTTCTCCAGCCTTACATTGACCGCGGTCTTCTGGTTGAAGTTCTACCAGAGCATCGCTCTCCGGACCGCAAACTGTCGCTTCTCTACCCGCACCGGCACCTCTCCCGCAAGGTGCGGGTCTTTACCGAGTGGCTGGAGAGTCTGGTGTAAAAGCAGCCAGTTCATGACACAGCGCGCCAATCTGTTCCACGGCGTTCAGCAGGCGGGGCGAGGGTTCGTTTGCGCAGTTCAGCCGCAGAAAGTGCGTTAACTCTGCGCCAGGGGAAAACAGGGGGCCAGGGCTGACGCCAATGCCCAGCGCCAGCGCGCGACGATGCACCTCCAGCGCGTTGACCTGCTGAGGCAACTCTACCCACAGCAGGAAACCGGCTGCGGGTACGCTAACGCGCGTACCCGGTGGGAACCTGGCTTCGACTCGTGCGACGACGGCTAAAACACCCTCTGCAACCCGGCGCTTTAGCCGCCGCAGGTGGCGATCGTAGTCGCCGCTTGCGAGCATCTCGCTCGCCGCGGCTTCCAGCAGCGGGGCGCCCGCCCAGTCTCCGGCCATGCGAGCCTGTAAAACCTGCAAATGGTAGCGTCCTGGCGCAATCCAGCCGATTCGCCAGCCCGGCGCAAGCGTTTTAGACAGCGAGCTGCAGTAAATCACATTCCCGCTCTGGTCGAATGCCTTACAGGCCGGAGGTCGCTGCCCGTCACCGACCAGGTCACCGTAAACATCGTCCTCAATTAAAGGAATTTCTGCCTCTTCAAGCAGGGCAACCAGTTCCTGCTTGCGCGCGACGGGCATGCTGGCACCCAGCGGGTTTTGCACGGTGGGCGAGGCCAGAACGGCAGCGGGCCGGTGGCAGCGAATGGCGTCCGCCAGCGGTTCCAGCAGCAGGCCTTCCACAGGATCGGTGGGGATCGCTAAAGCCTTCAGGCCTAAATCCTCCAGCAGCAGGAGCGTGCCAAAATAAGCGGGCTGCTCAATCGCCACGACATCACCCGGCTGACACACGGCCCGAAGGGCCAGACGCAGCGCCTGCGTTGCGCCTGCGGTAATAATGAGATCGTCTGCGCCGAAACGGGCTCCCCATTGCGCAGAACGCGCGGCAATCCTGGTGCGCAAATCAACCCTTCCCGGAGGCAGGCTATAGCTCTGCCCATGCGCGTCCAGACGACGACTCGCAGAGTGCAACGCCCGCTGTAGCGCATCTCCTGGCAGCCACGCGGGATCGGGCAGGGCGGCGCCCAGCGGAACCAGACGGGCTTCTGCACTGCTGAACAGCGACCGGGCCACGGCCGACAGGGTGACAGGCACCGGACCTGGCGGGAAACGGGAAGTCTCCACGCGCGGAGGGAGGCTGGTCTGGCGGATGTAATAACCTGAACGCGGACGCGCAACGATCAGCCCTTCAGCCTCCAGGCAGCGAAGGGCCTCCAGCGCCGTCGGAAGGCTAACGTGCTCGCGTTCGGCCAGTTTACGCGCGGAGATCATCCTGTCACCGGCGCGCAGCGCGCCAGACGTCAGCGTGAGGCGCAGCATCTCGGCAATTCGACGATAGTGTGGGGACGACTGGGACGGGGCAGACATGGGTATCTGTTCAGGCTAATTTTCGATAAAACTGACTATACAGCCAATGATGTGCGCCATCTATAGTGTCCGACATGTTCAGGACAAGGAGGCATTATGCACAGCGAAAACTTCAACATTTCCACCTATTTCAAACGCATAAACTATACCGGACCGGCGGGTGCCGATACGGTCACTCTGCATGCTCTTATGCGTCATCAGCTCTTTTCAGTCCCGTTTGAAAATCTGGATGTACAGGCGGGCAAAGTTGTCTCTCTGGTGCCAGACGACATTGCCGATAAGGTGCTAACGCAGGGGCGCGGCGGCTACTGCTATGAGGTGAACGGGCTTTTTGCCATGGCGCTGGAGGCGTTAGGGATACCTTACCGTTTTGTGGCGGCGCGCCCGATGTTCTACCCCGCGCGGCGGCCGAAAACCCATATGGCGCTCATCGCTGAGGTGGAGAGCCGACAGTGGCTTTGCGACCTCGGGTTCGGCAGCTACGGCATTCGCGCGCCGATGGCGCTGGACACGCTTGATGTGGAAATCACGCAGGATTTCGACACGTTCCGACTGAGCCGCAGCGCGGAGGGCGAGTACCTGCTTCAGGCGAAGGTGGAGGGGGAATGGGCTAATCAATACGGCTTTGATCTCACACCTCAGGAATGGATTGATTTCGTCCCGGCCAACTACCTTAACTCCACGCACCCGGAGGCGATCTTTGTGCAGAAGCGGGTGGTGGTGCAGCACAGCCCGGAGGGACGCCAGATTTTACTGGGCGATATGCTGAAAACCATCACCGCGAACGGCACTGAAACGCGGCAGCTGGCGGCGGAGGAAATCCGCCATGTCCTGAAAGACCGTTTTGCGCTGACCGCCGCGTAATCGGAGAAAGATGGGGACTCAGCCCGGCCCGTCGGCTGCGGCTTTGCGCTGAGCCCCCCTCTGTAACAGCAGGCTAAACGACGCGGGTAACACGGTCAGCGTCACCAGCGTCGCAACCAGCAGCCCGCCGATGATGGCATAGGCCATTGGCCCCCAGAAGACCTGATGAGAAATGGGGATCATGCCCAGAATGGCGGCACAGGCGGTCAGACAGATGGGCCTGGCCCGGCGTTCCGCCGCCGCCATAATTGCGGCATCGTTTGCCATCCCCTGAGCAAGATTGCTGTCAACCTCACTAATCAATATCACCGCGTTACGCACGATCATCCCCGCCAGGGCGATAACGCCCAGCAGCGCGACAAACCCCATCGGCGTTCCGCCGGGGAGCATAGCCAGCACGATCCCCGGTAAACCAAACGGGGCCATCAGGAGTGCCAGCAGCATACGGGAATATCGCCGTAGCTGAAGCATCAGCAGCAACAGCATGATGACCAGCGTTACCGGAAGAACGGTAAAGACGGAGCTGTTCCCCTTATCCGATTCGGCAACCGCGCCGCCTTCTTCAATGCTGTAACCTGCGGGCAGGCTCGCGCGCAGCTTATCGACCGCCGGACGCAGCGCCGTGGATACCGCTTCAGCCTTTAGCCCCGGGGCAAGATCCGTTTGCACCGTGATAAAGGGCACGCGCTGGCGGCGCCAGATGACCGGATCGTCCACGCCCCAGACCGGCGTCGCGACGGCGCTGAGCGGAATTTTTTTACCGTCATTCCCCTGAATCGTGAGCGAGGAGAGGGTAGCGGTGCTGTGACGTGCATTGTCCGTGGCCCGGAGCACCACGTCGACAAGGCGGTCGTTATCCCTGATGGACGTGATCACGCTGCCAGACCAGACGGTGTTCAGCGTGCGTGCGAGGCTTTCTGACGATATTCCCGCCGCCCTGGCCGCCGTCTGATTCACCTTAAGGGTAATGACCCTCTCCGGCTCTCCGGCCGTCTGGTTCACGTCACGTGAGAACGGAGACTGTCCAATCGCGTCCGTGAGACGGTTCGCAAACGCCCGAACCTGCAGATAATAAGGCCCGCTCACCCGGTATTTGATTGGCCAGCCGACGGGCGGCCCCAGCTCAAGGGGCGACACGCGCGTGATGATGTCGCTAAACTGCGTCGCCAGGATCCTGTTGAGCTGCGCATGCAGACGATCCCGCGCCTCAAGATCTTTAGCCACCACGACCATCTGGGCGATATTTTCATTTTCCAGCAGCACGTCCATCGGCAGGTAAAAACGGATGGCGCCCGACCCAATGTACGTCGAATAGCGATTGATGTTGCCGTTGCCGACCAGCGCCTTTTCCAGCTTTTCCACCTCTCTTAACGTTTCCGGCTGCGACGCGTTGGCCGGAAGCGTCAGGCTGACTAGCAACTCAGGCCTGTCCGAAGCGGGGAAAAACTCGCCCTGCATAAACGTCGTGCCGTACACGGACAGCCCCAGCGCGGAAAGGGCGAACAGCAGGGTAGCGACTCGGTGACGCAGTGCCAGGCGTAAAAGCCGTCCGTACCCGCGCGCGATCCTTCCGGGTCCCGTCGCGTGATGTCTGACTTTTTCCGGCAGTAGCCACGTGCCCATCAGCGGTGAAAACAGGGTCGCGACAGCCCAGGAACAGAGCAGGGCAATGAGCACCACCGCAAACAGGGAAAAACAGTATTCACCGGCGCTGGAGGCCGCGAAACCAACGGGAATAAAACCGGCAATCATCACCAGAGTACCGGTGAGCATCGGGAAGGCCGTCGTTTTGAATGCATGGGTGGCCGCATGCCGACGGGAATCACCCGCTTCCAGCCGGGAGACCATCGTTTCGACGGCGATCATGGCGTCATCCACCAGCAGCCCCAGGGCAATGATCAGCGCTCCGAGCGAGATACGCTGAAGGCCAATACCGGCGAGCATCATGCCGGCAAACGTCATGGCGAGCACCAGCGGGATGGCCGTCGCCACCACCAGTCCGGCCCGTAAACCCAGTGAAACAAATGAAACCGCCAGCACGATAATAACGGCTTCGATAAGCACCCGGATAAACCCGCTTACCGCGTCACTGACCACCGCCGACTGATCGGCGACTTTTACCATCTCTATGCCGTGCGGAAGCCCGGCGCTGAGGGCCGCCATTCTGGCGTTCAGCGCAGCACCGAAACGCAGCATGTTGCCCGTTGGTGCCATCGACACCGCCAGCCCGATAGCCGGTTTGCCGTTCACCCGGTAGGCCGGTGCCGGAGGCTCGGCGATTTCCCGGGTGACGGTGGCAATGTCGGTCAACGGAATATAGCGATTGTTAACGTGCAGCGTGACGGCACGTAAGCTCTCTTCGGTCGTGAGCGCCCCGCTGACCTTTATCGCCATGTTCTCCCGCCCGGTACGCATAACGCCAGCCGGAACAACCGCGTTCTGCGCCCTGAGGGCGTCGGCGACGGCCTGAATATCGAGCCCCATCCCGGCCAGGCGTGCCGGAGAAAAGGCGAGAACCCACTGCTCCTGCTGTTCGCCCAGCAGGGTGGTTTTGCCCATATCCGGCAGGGACATAAGCTCGCGACGTATTGTCTCTGCGCGATCCCGTACCTCCCGCAGGGTGAAACCTTCGGGAATAAAGGCATAAATTGTGCCGAACGTGTCATCAAACTCGTCGTCCACGGCAGGGCCCTGCACTCCTTCAGGCAGGGACGGCGCGATGTCCTGCATTTTTTTGCGAACCTGATACCAGATGTCCGGCACGCTTTGCGGGGGCGTATCGTCACGGAGGTTGACATGGATAACGGTGCGTCCAGCGCGGGTTTCACTTTCGAGATAATCCAGCCAGGGCGTTTCCTGCAGCTTTTTTTCAAGCGTATCGGTCAGCAGGCGGGTGGTATCCGCCACGGATGCCCCCGGCCACTGCGCGGAGACGACGGCCGTTTTAATGGTGAAAGCCGGATCTTCGTTACGCGGCAGCTTCTCATAGCAGAACACGCCCATCGCAATCACCAGCAGCATGAAAAAGCTGACCATCTGCGGGTTCTTCAGCGCCCAGGCGGAGAGGTTAAATTTGGCTTCCGGTCCTGTGTTCATGGCTGAACCTCTCCAGCCATCACCGGCTCGCCGGACCGCAATGTGCTCACGCCCGCCGTGATCACCCGATCGCCCGGCTCAAGGCCGGAGGCAATCATGACGGAGGTGGCCGTATAGCTCGCGGGCACCACCGCGCGCAGCTGCGCCCGCGACTGCGGGGTAATCACAAAAACGGCCGGTTTGTCGCCTGCACGGCTCAGCGCCGAGGCGGGAAGGGTGTACCCGTGCGGGGCTGACGATGGAAACGTGACGGTAACGCTGGCACCCAGCGCCATGGCCTCTGGCGGGTTATGCAGGGTGGCTCTGACGCGCCAGGTGCGGGTCTGGGGATCGGCCTGCGGGGTGATATCCCGCAGCGCGGCGGACGCCTGTACCGACGGGGCGCTGAGGAGGGAAACCTGTAAAACCGCCTTATCCAGAGGCGGGATCGCATCGGGGGTGGCAATATCAAACGCCACGTCGCGACCTTCTCCGGTCGCCAGCGTCAGCACGGACTGTCCATCGCTGACAACCTGCCCCGCAGAGGCGTTCACGGCCGTGATTACGCCCGCTTGTGGCGCGATCAGGCGCGTCCAGCCGAGGCTTTCGCGGGCATTTCGCCACGCGGCCTCGCTGCTTTTTAAGCGCGCGCTGGCGACAAGCCAGTCCGCACGGGCGCTGTCGAGCTGCGCGCGGGCTATCGCACCCGTTGGCATGAGCTTTTGCATTCGACTGACGTTAAGCGCGGCGACCTGCGCTGAGGCTTTAGCGCCTTCATAGTCGGCCGCTGCGCTGTCGAGCTGGTTTTGCCCGGTCGTGTTGTCAAGCGTGGCCAGCAGCTGTCCGGCAGTGACCCGGTCGCCAATATCAACGCTGCGCGTCAGTATCCGGCCCCCGGTACGAAAGCTCAGGGTCGTTTCATCGTGGGCATGGATCTCACCGGTTCTTTCCAGCGCGGGAAGAGTTTGGGCGGCCCCGACGACGACGTAGCGTACCGCTCGCACAGGGTCGGGCTTGTTTTCGTGTTTATCACCGCAGCCGGTCAGCGGAAAAATCGCCAGCGCAAGCAGCGCCAGGGGAAGAAAATACAGCCAGGAAAGGGTGCGCGCCACGCCGTACAAATGATGCAGGCAGTGGCGGAGGGAGAGAAATAATTCGTCTGACATAACGCCGCTCCATAAAGGTAATGGCGTTATTAAATGCGCGCTACGTCGAGAAAGATTCGATGTTGTGTCAAGGCTTTATCAAGAGTGGATATTTTCATTCTCGGATGGATGCCAGGGCAACAAAATGCGCACGGAGAGGCCGCCGGTTTCCGGTAATGACGCGCTAATTTCTCCGCCATGCGCCTGACAAATCGCCCGGGCGATGGACAAACCGAGGCCGCTACCGCCGGAATGCCGCGCGCGGGACTGCTCCTCGCGGCTGAAGCGTTTAAACATTTCCGGCAAGAACTGGGGCGATACGCCCGGCCCGTCATCGGTAAATTCAAGGGTGTAATGCCCGCTGGCGTCGTGCAGCGCCACCTCAAGATGGCCGCCATCGCGCCCGTAACGTAGTGCATTTTCCATGAGGATGGTCACGACCTGTCCCAGACGGAACGCATCGCCTCTGAAGGGGCAGCTACGCGGGTTACGAAGCGTTATCCGGAAATGATGCGCATCAGCCTGGGGCATGATCCAGGCGGCCCGCTCCTGAATCAGCTCATCCAGACAGAACGGCTGGTCCTCCAGCACGAGATTACCCGCGTCGGCCAACGAGAGAAGGTGGAGCTCATCGGTGAGACGGCTGAGGTGCTGGAGCTGCTTCATCACCATTTCCAGCTGCGCGGGGCTGGCATCAAACACGCCGTCTAACATGCCCTGCAGACGCCCGATGGCGGCCGTCAGGGGCGAGCGTAGCTCGTGCGCCATCGCCACGTGTGAGGCGCGGAGCTCTTTTTCATAGCGAGCGAGTTGCCCCGTCATGGAGTTAAAGTCGGTCGCAAAGCTGACCATTTCCGCCGGGGCATCTTTGATAAGTTCCGCCTGACGGCCAAACTGCCCTTCGGCGACATACTTTGCCGCATCGCGAAGGCGGCTGAACTGCAGCGCCAGCGGCCGGGCGTGTTTTAGCCCCATCACCACAATAAACGGGATCATCACCAGCACCAGCAGCGCCACCGTGACCCAGTCGGCTGAGGCGATAGACGGCGTGGAATAGCTCAGACCCCACCAGGTGTCCACAATCGTGTGGAAGCGGGCCGGATTGGCCTGCGGGTTCTGGCTAAGCGTAAGAAACTCCTGTCGGACCGCCGGCGGCATCCTGCCCATTATCCAGTAGTTCTGTACCGCATAACGTAGCCACATGCAGGTGGCAATGACGATCACGCTGCCGATGGCTAGCGCCAGGATACGCGCGCAAATCCAGCGCCACAGAGAGGAGTGCCGGTTTTTTATCATGGTTGTCTGAACCTGTAACCTACGCCGCGAACGTTGATCAGCACGCCGGAAATACCCACCGCTTCGAGTTTTTTACGCAGGTTATAAATATGCGTGTCCACCACGCGCTCCAGCGCCTCGCTTTCCGGCAAACAGTGTTCCAGTAAATACTGGCGGGAGAACGGGTGCGCAGGAGAACGCAGCAGCGTTGCCAGAAGCGAGAATTCCGTTGGCGTAAGATCGAGCATCACAGGCGTGTCGTCGCCGTTATCCACGCTCGCCACAATGGCGGCGACATCCACCTCCAGCGTTTGCCAGCGAAGGATCTTTTCCTCTGTCTCTTTTTTACTGCTGCGCCGCAGCCCCGCCTGCACCCGCGCCACCACTTCGCCCGGATGATAAGGTTTAACAACGTAATCATCGGCACCGTAGCGCAGGGCGCCAATGCGATCGGGGGTATCCCCCATGGCCGTAACCATGATCACCGGCACGTCGCTTTTACGACGCAGGCCCGCCAGCACCTCGGTGCCGTTGAGCCCCGGCAGCATCACATCCAGCAGGATGAGGTCGGGTTTCCACCGCTGGGCCATATCCAGCCCGGAAAGACCGTCTCTGGTAATGGTCACGTCGTAATTTTCACGCCGTAAATAGGCTTCGAGCACGCCAGCCGCATCGGCGTCATCTTCAATAATCAGCACTCTTCTGGACAACATCCGTTCACCTTGACCATTTCTTAACACTATCCCGACGATTCATTGATTCAGCCAAATCATACTGCGCCAACATTGTGTGGCCGCTCCTGTACCAGGAGACGCCAGCGTCTGTATGGAGAGCAGTATGATAGCGATAAAAAAAGTCCTGTATATGTCCGTCCCGCTTCTGATGGTCGTGGCATCCGGCGCGCAGGCGGATGATGGCTCTGCGTCCGATTCCTTAACCGTCGGGCTGGGGGGACAGTATGCCCCGCGTTACTCAGGCTCAGACAAGCAGGTGTGGCAGGTGGTTCCTGTGCTGCAAGGGCGCAAAGGCGCTTTCTTTATTGATGCGCAAAAAGGGCTGGGATATGACCTGCAAAACGACAGCGGTTGGTATTTCGAACACACGCTGGGCTACGACTTCGGAAGGGCTGATAAAAATTCTGACTGGCGTGAGGGCGCAAACAATCTGAAAGGGATGGGGAACATTGATGCCACCCTGAATACCGGCCTTGCCGTGGGCTGGCAGGCCGCGCCCTGGCTGAGTGTGGAAGGCAAAGCGACGCTGCCGTTAACGGACAGCCAGGGAGGAAGCTATCAGGCCTCCGTTACGCTAATCCCTGTACAAAATAACCAGGACACGGTCGCCTTTCAGTCTGCGGCCCTGTTTGGCGACAGCCGTTATCTGAATACATGGTATGGGGTCAGCGAGCAGCAGAGCCGCCGCACCGGATATCACCGCTATTCAGCGCCGGGTGGATTTTATGGCGTCGACACCAGTCTGACCTGGAGCCATCAGTTCGATGCCCACTGGGGAACGGTCCTGAGTGCGGACTATACCTGGCTTGGCGACCATGCGAATGAAAGCCCGATTGTGATGCGGCGAAATGAGGGGTCTGCAACCGCCGCAATCACCTGGACATTTTAACGTCGAGGTGACGGTATGCGCTTATGGGATTGGCCATTTTTCAGTACGGCAGTAGTAGTGATCGCGGGGATATACGTCATAACCTACTATGTGTATGTCTATACGTGAACCTCTCTAAGAACATCGGAGTGAGCAAAACTTGAAGAAGTAGTAACCCGCGAAAAAACGCCATTCCTGGCGTTGTTACTTCTTCTTGTTCATCATCGCTTTTAAATCGGCAAACGGGTTAAACGTGGCGACGCCCACGTCTTTTTGCGCGTCTTCACCGGCCACGACGGTAGTACCGTACTGATCCGCTTCGGTGTATTTTGAGTGCTCATGGTCATGGCAAAACAGGCACAACAGCTCCCAGTTGCTGCCATCTTCCGGGTTGTTGGTATGGTCGTGATCGATATGGTGAACCGTCAGTTCTCGCAGGTTGGAATAGACAAACTCCCGCGAGCAGCGTCCACACACCCATGGATAGATTTTTAATGCTTTTTCGCGATAACCGCTTTCCAGCCGCGCGTAGTTTTTGGGGATCAAAGCCATTGCCGGTTTTACCTGTGATAAAAATAGTGTCTCAATATATCCCATCGGGTGCCGTAAAGGTAAACGCCATTGCTGTGTTAGAGCGAAAATGTGCCTTCAAGCGTAATCACACATTTTCCCCCTACGCGAACCACAGCCTTTCCTGACGAGGCATCGTATCCCGCGAACAGCACGCTTGCTCGCCCCATATCAACGCCCTGACTGACGTTAAGGTTAAGCGTCGTTTTATTGCGCTGCAACGCCAGTAGCGCCGTTGCAGCGGCCGTCGCGCTGCCTGTTGCAGGATCTTCTGTCATGCGGGGAGTAAACATGCGGGCCTGGACATCGTGAGGTTCATCGGGATCCGTATCCTGGGTATAGGCATAGAGGGAGACCGCGCCATCCAGCGGTAACGTCGCGCGAAAACCCTGTAAATTCGGCACGCACCGACGAAGTGCCTCGCGAGAAGCCAGCTCGGCTATCAGGAAGGGCAGACCTACCGACGCGACAACAGGCATATGTACCTCGGTACGGATATCTTCTGCGTTCAGGGATAAGCAGGCAGCCACGCTTTCCGGGCTAACTTCAGAGCGCAAGGAGAGTACCTCTGGCACCAGGAGTTCTGCGCCGGTCACGGTATCGTTGTCACGTAGCAGGCGCACGGGCACCAGACCGGCTATTTCCTCGAAGTGCAGCGTATCAGGCTGGCGCTGATGATTCATCGCTGCGTGATGTGCCAGCACGTACGCAGTTCCAACATTCGGGTGCCCGGCGAAGGGGATCTCGCGCGAGGGCGTAAAGATTCGCACGCGTGCCGTATTGGAGGGATTGTCTGGCGGCAGAACGAACGTGGTTTCGCTGTAGCCAAATTCAACGGCGACCTGCTGCATTTGTGCTTTGCTCATACCCTCCGCATCGAGTACGACGGCGACAGGGTTACCCAGAAACGGGGTGTCAGTAAAAACATCCGCAACAACATAGCGTCTTTTCATTTTCTGTCCGGTGTAAAAGTCCTGACATAGAGTAGTAACGATAAATCAAACCGATAACCAGCCGTTTTTTACCTGACGGACCTGAAAAAAATTCAATCAATTTATTTGAATCACTCCGTTAAATAAACGCCATTTATTCTCACCCGGTAATGCGTAAAGTAGGTACAACGCAAAGCATTATCAGGACACAGAGTCATGAAAAAGATCGGGTTTTTATCCTTTGGTCACTGGACGCCGTCGCCGCAGTCCGGTACGCGCTCGGCGGCAGACACGCTGCTACAGTCCATTGATTTGGCCGTGGCGGCCGAAGAGTTGGGCGCAGACGGTGCCTATTTCCGCGTACACCACTTTGCCCGCCAGCTGAGCTCACCGTTCCCCTTACTGGCGGCGATAGGCGCAAAAACCAAACGTATTGAAATCGGTACGGGCGTGATCGACATGCGCTATGAGAACCCGATGTATATGGCGGAGGACGCGGGGGCTGCGGATCTCATTTCCGGCGGTCGTTTACAGCTTGGCATCAGCCGCGGTTCCCCGGAGCAGGTCATTGATGGCTGGCGTCATTTTGGCTATGTCCCGCAGGAAGGGGAAGATGAATCGGATATGGCGCGCCGTCATACCGAGGTGCTGCTCGAGGTGCTGCGCGGAGAAGGATTTGCAAAACCGAATCCACAGCCGATGTTCCCGAACCCGCCAGGGTTATTGCGTCTGGAGCCGCATTCCGAAGGCTTGCGGGACCGTATCTGGTGGGGCGCGGGGTCGAATGCGACCGCGGTATGGGCCGCCACACTCGGAATGAATTTGCAAAGCTCCACGCTGAAAGACGATGAAACCGGCGAGCCGTTTCATATTCAGCAGGCAAAACAGATCCGCGCGTATCGGCAGGCCTGGGCCGACGCGGGGCATACCCGTCAGCCACGCGTGTCGGTCAGCCGCAGCATTTTTGCCCTGATGGATGACCGCGATCGGATGTATTTCGGTTCAAGCCGCAATGAGAGCGACAGTGTCGGTTATCTTGATGAAAAAACGCGCGCTATTTTTGGTCGCAGCTATGCCGCAGAGCCTGACGCGCTGATCGAACAGTTGAAAAAGGACGAGGCCATCGCCGAGGCGGATACGCTCTTGCTGACCGTGCCGAACCAGCTGGGCGTGGACTATAACGCACATGTTATTGAGTCCATTCTGAAGCATGTCGCACCGGAAATGGGCTGGAGATGATGTCCCGGGCACTCTGGATCGCCGATTCGGCGATCCAGAGTTTGTTGCAGGCCGATGGAGGGGCTAGCGATGATCCATATCGCTTAGCAGCACGGCGATGCTTTGCCCGCCCGCCGTTTGCTCCAGCCCAATCTTCACGATGATCGTCAGTGGAACAGAAAGCAGCATACCCACGGGACCCAGCAGCCAGCCCCAGAATATCAGGGACAGGAACACCACCAGCGTGGAAAGCCCCAGCCCGCGGCCCATCATGCGTGGTTCAAGAATGTTCCCGAACACCAGGTTGATCGCCAGATAACCCGCTAACAGAACCAGCGCATCATAAAGCCCACTGAACACCAGCGCCTGAAGAATAGGGGGGATCGCCGCCAGCACGGAACCAATGTTAGGAATGTAGTTGAGGGCAAAGGCCAGCAATCCCCAGACGAAAGCAAAGCGGACACCCAGCGCGACGAGCATCCCCCAGACCACCAGGCCAGTCACCAGGCTGATGGCGGTTTTCAGCACCAGATAGCGTGAAACGCTGTCCAGCGCGCGCTGAATCGCCCCCATACCTTCTACCGGACGAACCATGATTTGCTGCAGCTTTGCGGGCAGTTGTGGCACTTCCAGCAGCATAAACACGACCGTCAAAAACAGCAGGAAAATGGATGTCATAGCGTTAGAGAGCTGCGCCAGCAGGCTGGTAACGAGGGTCATGGCGGCATTCGGATCGATATACTTCAGCAGTTCCTCAACCGAGACCTCAATACCTGCCCGCTGCAGCCAGGGCTCGAGTTGCAGGAGCGGGATCGCCAGCGAAGAACGGTATTTTGGTAGCGTACGCGCCAGCTCGTTCAACGATGTCCCGAGATAGGCCACCAGTAGCACCATGACAACGATGATAATGCTGATGAGCAGCGTGATCGCCAGCACGCGGGGAACGCGTAGCCGCACCAGGCGCTGTACCAGCGGATTCAGGATCACCGCAATAAAAAGCGCCAGAATAAATGGCACAATGATGTCGGCTGCAAAACGAACGCCGGTCAATATGATTACCAGCATGCCCAGCATAATGACAATCTTCAGCCCGTTCAGGGTAATGATGGGTTTAGCCATGGAAGTTCCTGAATAATGTTTTATTTATAATAGATGCATTATCCGAGTAAAAAAACTAACCAAAATCAAACGGAATGGGTAAAGAAATGAAAAGACTTTGAGTAAAACCCTGGCTTATGGTACAAATCTAGCGTGTTCAACTATCGAGGACAATTTTCATCCGCAAAGACGAGAAGCAACAACGCGGATAATTGTAATTTTATGGACAATTTGTTCAGGACGTATTTTTCAACAAACACCGCTGTATTCTCCACTTCCTTCTGCCTTCTGTCTGGTGAGCAACACTGGCGCAACGCGCTGTAGTCACGTCTTCTGCCTGAGCTGGCGCCCTGCGCTTAGCTGTCTGATCTCATTTAATATTTTTTGGTTTGCTGTCCAACGCGAGCCACGATGGATTATATTCTCAAGCAGGAGAAGAACATGTTTTACTGGATTTTATTAGCCCTGGCTATTATCGCTGAAATTACCGGCACCCTGTCGATGAAATGGGCAAGCGTGAGTGATGGTAATACCGGTTTTATTTTAATGCTGGTGATGATTACCCTTTCCTATATTTTCCTCTCATTTGCGGTAAAAAAAATCGCGCTGGGTGTCGCGTATGCCCTGTGGGAAGGTATCGGTATTTTATTGATCACGCTGTTCAGTGTCATGATATTTGACGAAACCTTGTCGACAATGAAAATTGCCGGATTAACCACGCTGGTGGTAGGGATCGTGCTGATTAAATCGGGTACACGTAAACCGACGAAACAGCAGAAGGAGCAGGCTCATGCAGCAGTTTGAATGGATCCACGCGGCCTGGCTGGCGCTGGCCATCGTGCTGGAAATCGTGGCTAACGTCTTTTTAAAATTCTCTGACGGTTTTCGCCGTAAGTTTTATGGCTTGATGTCCATTGCCGCCGTGCTGGGGGCATTTAGCGCCCTGTCGCAGGCGGTAAAAGGGATCGACCTTTCTGTGGCCTATGCGCTGTGGGGTGGCTTCGGTATCGCCGCCACCCTGGCAGCAGGCTGGATCCTGTTCGGTCAGCGTTTGAATCACAAAGGCTGGATCGGCCTGGTTCTGCTGCTCGCAGGCATGATTATGATAAAACTCGCCTGATGTCAGTTTCGACATCCTATTCAGGCAGCGATATTCGCTGCCTTTTTTATTGCTGCGCGAGCGCTTCCAGCTTGTCGCGAAAACCGGTAACCGACAGGGCACGGTTATCGGCGCGCCATCTGTCTTTGGCGGATGGGGCAGAGCTTTGAACACCAATCAACTGCCAGCCATTCTCGGTTTTCAACATCAGCGGTGACCCGCTGTCACCCGGTAGCGTATCGCACTGATGCGAGAGCACGCTGTTTTGCGCCCAGCCAGTGACCGTGCAGTCTGTATGTGTGTAGAGAGAATCAAGATGATCGACCGGGTAGCCGGATTGCGTCACTTTTCGGTCGACGGCTTTCAGTGCCGCCGTCAGCGCGGCTTTGTCACCGTCGAATAAGGGCAGGGGTGTGATACCCGATGGCGGATAACGCAGAACAATCAGCCCAAAATCCCAGGATGCGGCGGCAGGGGGCACAATCCAGCCCTCACCATCCGGTTTTAAGCGTTTACCCAGAGAGGGATCAACCCGTCCTTCAATGCCGTGGATCTCATAGCGCCAGACCCCTTTTTGCGACACAAAGCGCAGGGCGATAGCTTTATCCGGTTTACCGGCTGGCGGCATGAGAAGGCAATGACCGGCCGTCAGTGCCAGTTGAGGCGTGATTAATGTTGCGGTACATAAGTTACCGCTGGCCGTTTCCAGTTGTCCTATGGCATCCCAGGGGGCTTGCGTCGGATCGGTAACCCGCGTGCGGTCATCATGACCAAAAAAAAGGGTCTTGACCTCTTTGGCGCTGATAGCGTCTTCATCACCATCGTCCGCATGTAAGAATCCTGAAAAAAGACCAAACGTTCCCAGTAACAACACAACAGATTTACGCATATCACACTCTGGTGGGGTAATTATGATTATTAAAAGTGAACCCTATGAAAATACTATAGACGGGACAGCGCGAAAGTGGGAGTAAAATCAGCGTGCTACAATCAGGAAAGATAAAACTGGCTTGCGATGAGCGCGCATAAAATAAGCAAGATAAGAATGAGCTCAAACCGATAGCGCCGCAGCATACGCCCTCCGGATAAAAAAACGGCGCGGAACTGGTCGGTTCAGCGCCGGTTTACCAACGTGCCCCGAAGGGCGCGGTTTAGCTTGTACTCTTACGCAGCTGGCTGTGCAGCTGGTTTAGCAGCTTCGTGTTTTACTGCTTTTTTGTGATGCTTTTTAGCAGCCTGCGCTTTCTGCTCTACAGCAGGTTTGGTCGCTTTTTTGTGGTGCTTTTTAGCGGCCTGGGCTTTCTGCTCTGCAGCAGGTTTTGCTGCTTTGTGATGTTTCTTATGGTGAACCGCTTTGGCTGGCGCAGCGGTGGTGGTTGCAGCTGGAGCCGCAGCAGGTGTTGCGGTCGCGGTAGTTTCAGCAGCAAATGCAGCAGAAGACAGACCCATAGCAGCGGCAACAACCAGAGCTAATACTTTTTTCATTTTCATACCCTCGAATTTGGTTTTTCATTTAACCCCACTGCGGGGCCGTTGAAAGAACTATATCCCTGTAAACTCGGGGTTTCCGTGAGTGATTGGTATCGGCGTGTAACCGTTTGTACAATGCCGGGTTCCCCCGGCGATGTCGATCACAAATAGCGCGAGGTCAGATGTTCGCGGAAGTAGCGGATATTCAGATCTTCCCCCGTCGCCTGGGTAATCAGTTGAGAGGTGCTAAACCGGCTGCCGTGCTGCCAGACGTTCTGGCGCAGCCAGTCGAACAGCGCTGAGAAATCGCCGTCAGCAATAGACGCTTGCAGACCCGGAAGCGCCGTTTTCGCGGCGTGGAAGAGCTGCGCAGCGTACATCGCACCCAGCGTGTACGACGGGAAATACCCAAAGCCGCCGTCGGTCCAGTGGATATCCTGCATACAGCCGTTACGATAGTTATCTTTGGTCGATAGCCCAAGCCAGGCCTGCATTTTCTCATCCCACAGCGCCGGAATGTCGTCCACCTCAATGTCGCCGTTGATCAACGCGCGTTCAATTTCATAGCGCAGCACCACGTGCGCCGGGTAGCTCACTTCGTCCGCATCAACGCGGATATAGCCCGGCTTCACGCGCTGGTTCCAGGCGATAAAGTTCTCTTCGCTGAACGCAGCCTGACTGCCAAAGCGGGCGTGAACGGCAGGGAGCAGATGCTTCAGGAAGGCCTCGCTACGCCCGAGCTGCATCTCAAAGAACAGGCTCTGAGATTCGTGGATTGCCGTTGAGCGCGCCAGCGCCACGGGCTGTCCGGCCCAGGCGCGCGGCAGGTTTTGTTCGTAACGCGCATGTCCGGTTTCGTGGATCACGCCAAACAGCGCGCTTAGCAGCTCGTCCTCGTCGTAGCGCGTGGTGATACGCACGTCTTCCGGCACGCCGCCGCAGAACGGGTGCGCACTGACGTCCAGACGACCGCCGTTAAAATCGAAGCCGAGCATCTTCATGGCTTCCAGACCCAGCTCACGCTGCGTCGCGGTCGGGAAAGGGCCCTGCGGCGGAACGAATGACCGCTGAGCCTGTTTTTCCACGACGTTTGCCAGGAGGTCCGGCAGCCAGGATTTCATGTCGCCGAACAGCACGTCCAGACGCGCGCTCGTCATGTCTGGTTCAAAAATATCGAGCAGCGCGTCGTAGGGCGAACCCCCTTTGGCGTCGGCGCGCAGGCGGGCCTCTTCGCGGCTCAGTTTCACCACCTCTTTCAGGTTGGCGGAAAACCCCTGCCAGTCGTTGGCGGGGCGCTGAGTACGCCACGCGTGCTCGCATTTGCTGCCTGCCAGCGACTTGGCTTCCACCAGCGATTCTGGCAGCAATGTTGCTTGTTGATAATGGCGCGTCATTTCACGCAGGTTGGCCTGTTCGACATCATTCAGGTCTTCGCTTGCCGCGGCAGCCAGCCAATCACCCACTTTTTTATCGGTCAGGATCTGGTGTTGCAGGACGCTCATCTCCGCCAGCGCTTCACCGCGCGCGGTGCTGCCGCCCGGCGGCATCATGGTGAACATGTCCCAGCTGGCGATGGAGGATAGGTGGGAGAAGCGGGAGAGACGCTGGAAGGTGCGGGTGAGTTGCTGGTAGTTATTGTTTTTCATGAAGTCCTCGTGTCTGAATCAGCCGATGACAAAAATTAGCATCGGCTCGATTTAAACACGAAGGACGCAGAATGTTAATGCAGACGTTTATGCAAACTTGCCCCCACCAGTAGCGCCGCGCACAGCATCAGCGCGATAAACCCGCCCACGCCGTTCCAGCCGTAGTTGTGCCAGAACACGCCGCCGAGCGTCCCGGCAATGCTTGATCCCAGGTAATAGCTAAACAGATACAGCGACGACGCCTGGCCCTTTGCGCGACGGGCACGCGGGCCAATCCAGCTGCTGGCGACCGAGTGGGCGGCGAAAAAGCCTGCAGAGAAGAGCAGCATTCCGGCAAAAATCAGCCACAGAGAGGAGAAGAGCGTCAGCAGAAGGCCGACCAGCATCACCGCCGTGAAGAACAACATCACCGGGCCACGACCGTAGCGTGCGGTCATCGCTCCGGCTTTTGGCGAACTCCAGGTACCGGTGAGGTATGCCACGGAAAGTAGGCCGACCACCGCCTGGCTGAGATGCCACGGAGAAAGCATCAGGCGATAGCCAATGTAGTTAAACAGCGTGACAAACGAACCCATCAGCAGAAAACCCATCAGGAACAGGCGCGGCAGCCCTTTATCACGCCAGTGCAGGCGGAAGTTGATAAACAGCGTTTTGGGGCGCAGGGACGCCGGGCGGAAGTGACGTGATTCCGGCAGGATTTTCCAGAACATCAGCGCAGAGGCGAGCGCAAAGCAACCAATCACCGCCAGCGCAATGCGCCAGTTAAAGAAATCCGTAAACACCCCGCTCAGCAGGCGTCCGCTCATCCCGCCGATGGAGTTCCCGCTGATGTACAGCCCCATAGAGAAGGCGACAAAGCTCGGGTGGATCTCCTCGCTGAGGTAGGTCATCCCGACCGCAGCGACGCCGCTCAGCGATAACCCGATCAGCGCACGCATTATCAGGATACCGTGCCAGCTGGTCATCATTGTTGAAAGCAGCGTACAGACGGAGGCCAGCATCAGAGCGGTGACCATGACCTGCTTTCGGCCAATCGCATCTGAGAGCGGCCCGGTGAACAGCAGACCGACCGCCAGCATCCCGGTGGAGAGAGAAAGCGAAATACTGCTGCTGGCAGGCGACACGCCAAACTCGTGGGACAACACAGGCAGGATCGGCTGCACGCAATAGAGCAGGGCAAAGGTTGCGAGACCTGCTGAGAAAAGCGCCAGCGTGACGCGCATAAACTGAGGGGTACCACGTTTAATAAACTGCACCGGCTGAGATGCTGCAGGTAAATCATCAATATCATTTGCCGGAGTGATATCAATGGTAGTTGTACGACTCACACATGTTCCTTGCTTAAACATCCCCGTGATTTCTGGTGACGGGTATGACCACAAGATCAGAGTAGGAAAATGTAAATATTCTGTCTAATATATTAATAATCTCAAATGATACTTTAAAAATATGAATATCGAACTGCGTCATTTACGCTACTTCGTGGCGGTAGCAGAGGAGCTGCATTTTGGCCGCGCGGCGGCGAGGCTGAACATCTCTCAGCCACCGCTCAGCCAGCAAATTCAGATCCTCGAACAGCAGGTTGGGGCGCGTCTGCTGGCGCGTACGAACCGTAGCGTGAGCCTGACCGCCGCGGGCAAGCAGTTCCTGGCCGACAGCAGGCAAATTCTGAGCATGGTGGATGACGCCGCTGCCAGGGCGGAGCGGCTGTATCTGGGGGAGACCGGCGAACTGCGGATCGGCTTTACCTCGTCGGCGCCCTTCATCAGCGCCGTCTCTGAAACCCTCTCATCGTTCCGCCGCCATTTCCCGGACGTGCATATTCAGACCCGCGAAATAAACACCCGCGAGCAAATTTCGCCGCTCAACGAGGGGGCGCTCGACCTGGGGCTGATGCGTAATACCGCACTACCGGATACGCTGGCGTGGCAGGTTATCCTGCGCGAACCCCTGATGGCGATGATCCCGCAGGATCACCCTCTGGCGTCGCAAGCTTCCGTGACGCTGGCAGAGCTGGCAAAAGAGCCCTTTGTCTTTTTTGACCCTCAGGTCGGCACCGGTCTGTATGACGATATTTTGGGCCTGATGCGTCGCCACGATCTCGCCCCGGTTATTACTCAGGAAGTGGGGGAGGCCATGACCATTATTGGTCTGGTTGCCGCCGGACTTGGGGTTTCTATTCTCCCGGCGTCCTTTAAGCGGGTACAATTGCAGGAAATGCGCTGGGTGGCGATTGCCGAAAAAGAGGCGGTTTCCGAGATGTGGCTGGTCTGGTCAAAACATCGCGAACAGAGTCAGGCGGCGCAGCGGTTTAAAAAGCAGCTCATTACAGCCTCGGCAGGGCGATATTTATAGGGAAACTGGGGTAAAAATGTGCGGTAAATCACATGGCTAAGTAAATATTTGACGACGCCTGGTGAAGTGCTTCACCATAGCCAACAGTTTATTTCGAAGCTCGAAAATAAGGGAGTACGAGGTGGTTGCTGATAGCCAGCCAGGGCATATTGATCAGATTAAGCAGACCAATGCAGGCGCAGTGTATCGCCTGATTGATCAGCTCGGTCCGGTTTCGCGTATCGATCTTTCGCGCCTGGCACAACTGGCACCCGCCAGTATCACCAAGATAGTTCGCGAAATGCTGGAAGCTCACCTGGTCCAGGAGACGGAAATACAGGAGCCGGGCAGCCGTGGACGTCCTGCTGTCGGGCTGGTGGTAGAAACGGAAGCATGGCACTACCTGTCATTGCGCATCAGCCGGGGGGAAATCTTCCTTGCGCTGCGCGATCTCAGCAGCAAGCTGGTGGTGGAAGACCGGCTGGAGCTCCCGCTCGATGCGGAACAACCGCTTCTTGACGCCATCCTGACCCATATCGATCACTTCTTTATCCGCCATCAGCAGCGGCTTGAACGGTTAACGGCGATTCCTATCACCATGCCGGGTATCATTGATACCGAGAATGGCATCGTGCACCGCATGCCGTTTTATGACAATGTCAAAGAGATGCCGCTGGGTGAGGTGCTGAAAAACCATACCGGCGTGCCCGTCTACATTCAGCATGATATCAGCGCCTGGACCATGGCGGAGGCGCTGTTTGGCGCATCTCGCGGCGCGCGCGACGTTATTCAGGTGGTGATTGATCACAACGTGGGGGCGGGGGTGATTACCGACGGTCGCCTGCTGCACGCCGGAAGCAGCAGCCTGGTGGAAATCGGTCACACGCAGGTCGACCCGTACGGTAAACGCTGCTACTGCGGGAACCACGGCTGCCTGGAGACCATTGCCAGCGTCGAAAGCGTGCTGGAGCTGGCGCAGGTGAGGCTCAGCCAGTCGATGAGCTCCTCGCTTCACGGCCAGCCGCTTACCGTGGATTCTCTCTGCGCTGCAGCCCGACAGGGGGATTTACTGGCGAAAGATATCATCACGGGCGTCGGTAACAACGTGGGCCGCATTCTCGCCATTATGGTCAATCTGTTTAACCCACAAAAAATTCTGATTGGTTCACCGCTCAGCCAGGCGGCGGAGATTCTCTTTCCGGCGATTTCTGCCTGCATCAACCAGCAGGCGCTTCCTGCGTACAGTAAAAACATCGCGGTCGAAAGCACCCAATTTTCGAACCAGGGAACCATGGCCGGTGCCGCGCTGGTGAAAGATGCGATGTATAACGGCTCTTTACTGATCCGTTTGTTGCAGGGTTAACTCTTTTCCATAGATGTAAGAAATATTGCGCTATCTCAAGCCGGGTAGCGCACGCATCCCGTAGACTTCCCCCACTGAATTATTTACCTGGTTTATATTTTCGAAGCATACCCAAGAGGTGGAATGAGTCATGCTTAAGCGTTTCTTTGTTACTGGTACTGATACCTCTGTCGGCAAGACCGTCGTATCCCGCGCATTGCTGCAGTCTCTGGCAGCCAGCGGTAAACGCGTGGCAGGGTACAAACCGGTCGCAAAAGGCAGTAAAGAGACGCCAGACGGATTGCGTAATAAAGACGCCCTGGTGCTGCAAAGCGTTTCGTCCATTGAATTACCTTATCACGCGGTAAATCCTATCGCGCTAAGCGAGGATGAGAGCAGCGTGGCGCACAGCGGCCTGATCAACTACAGCCTGCTTTCCGACGGTCTGGCGAGCCTGAGCGAGAAAGTGGACCACGTTGTGGTTGAAGGCACCGGCGGCTGGCGCAGCCTGATGAATGATTTACGCCCGCTTTCCGAGTGGGTGGTGCAGGAACAACTGCCCGTGGTGATGGTGGTCGGCATTCAGGAAGGGTGCATCAACCATGCCCTCCTGACGGCACAGGCCATTGCCAATGACGGTCTGCCGCTGGTGGGCTGGGTGGCTAACCGTATTAACCCGGGGCTTGCGCACTACGCTGAAATCATCGAGGTGCTGAGCAAAAAACTCCCCGGGCCTTTAGTGGGTGAATTGCCCTACCTGCCGCGCGCCGAGCAGCGCGAATTAGCGCAGTACATCGACCTCTCTGCTTTCAGCAGTATGGGGTCCGTAGACAGAGTCGTGGCGTAACGTCCTCGACAGTACCGACGCGACGACGCACGCGACCAGCAAGCCGGGCAGTAAAGAATACTGCCCGGTCATTTCACAGACCATCAGTGCCGACATAATTGGCGCATGCGACGTGGCAGCCAGCAGCGTTGCCATACCTGCCAGCCCCAGCAAAATTGCCGTCTCAGCACCAGGAAACCACAGCGCAAATAGCTGCGCAAACAGCATTCCTGTCGCCATGCCGACAAATAACGTCGGTGTGAACACCCCGCCGGGCGCGCCCGAGCCGCTGCTTGCCAGTACCGCCAGCAATTTACAGATAAACACGCCTGCAATCACCGACAGCAACGGCGGGGCGAGAAGAAAAGCCTGAACCACACTGTAGCCATTCCCCCACACCTTCGGCGTCAGCAGCGACAGCAGCCCGACGATCAGCCCGCCCAGCGCCAGCTGCCACGGCGGCGAAAGCTTAAGGCGCAGAAACAGAGCGTGGCTGTAGGCCATCAGCCACATCAGCAGCGGACCGCACAGCCCGGCCAGCAGTCCCATGCCGACAATCAGGGAATAATTTACCGCGGTGAGACTTTCGTTGAGGTGGACCTGATAAAGGGTGTTTGCGCCGGGGCTGAGCAGGCGAGTCGTAAGCAGCGCGACCACCGCAGCAATCACCACCGGGCCGAGCGAGGCCAGCATCAGCGTGCCAAACAGGATCTCAGCGATGAACAGGCTTCCGGCTAAGGGGGCGTGGTAGGCGCTGGCCATCCCGGCGGCGGCCCCGCAGGCAATCCACAATTTCCATTCTGATTTAGGGGTAAAGCGCCGGGCGAACAGGGAAGCCGCGAGGGCGGCAAGCAGGATCATCGCCCCTTCACGCCCGATGGCGCTGCCGCTGGCGACCACCAGCAAAGAAGCGAGTGATTTCACCAGGCTGGCACCGTAATCAAACTGTCCGTCTTCGGTTTCCAGCGCTTCCATATAATCGGTTGGCGCGTGAGGCCGCTGCGCGGTAAACCGTTGCCATCCCCAGAGCAGCAGTCCAGCAGCCAGACCGCCCAGCGCGGGCGTCAGCACCCGTCGCCAGGGCGATAATGCGGCGGCGGCGTTCACCAGGCTGCCGCTGTCGTTGCTTAAAAACAGCCACTCCAGCAGATACATGCTGTGGCGGAATACCGCAACGGCCAGCGCGGCCAACACGCCGGTGACGATGGCAATCAGGAGTCGGCGAAACATCGCGGGAATGTCGGGGTAGGCGTGAAGACGTTGCATGGGTCGCGAGTCAACGGGAAAGATATAATATTGTGGCGGGAAAACGTGGGGTTAGCAAAAGGTATCCGCGCGAAAAAGCCGGGCGATGCCCGGCCTGAAAGATTAACTCTCACTATGAATATTTAGCGCCCGGCGCGTACGCCCTGAACTCAGGTACTCGGCAATATAGTCCTGAGAAATCTCGCCGTTGTAGCGCCCGTCCTCATCCACAATCGGCATCCAGCTGGTATTGCTCTCATACAGACGTGAAAGCACCACGCGCAGGTTGTCTTCCGCTTTGCCGGTCATGCGGAACGGATGCAGGATGTCGGCGCAGGTACCGCTGGCGTTACGCGCTTCGCGACGCTTCACAAAGCCCAGCGGTTTGCCGTGCTCATCGACCACGGTAATCGCGCGAATGTCATTATCATCCATGGTTGAAAAGGCTTCGGGAAGCGGGGTAGAACCCCGCACCGTAATGGTCGGCTGCTGGTCGGTCACGTCTCCTGCGGATACCAGCAGCAGACGCTTCAGCGTACGGTCCTGACCGACAAACGAGCCGACAAACTCATTCGCCGGTTTCGCCAGCAGTTCATCCGGGCTGGCGCACTGCACGATTTTCCCCTGACGGAACACCGCAATGCGGTCACCGAGCTTCAGGGCTTCGTCGATATCGTGGCTCACCAGCATGACGGTTTTTTTCAGCTTGCGCTGCATCTCCAGGAACTGGTTCTGGATCACCTCGCGGTTGATCGGGTCCACCGCGCCGAAGGGTTCATCCATCAGCAGCACCGGAGGATCAGCCGCCAGGGCGCGGATCACGCCGATACGCTGCTGCTGGCCGCCGGACATCTCGCGCGGGTAGCGGTTGAGGAACTTATGCGGATCCATCGCCACCATATCCATCAGCTCTTCGGCGCGGGTTTTGCAGCGCGCTTTATCCCAGCCCAGCATGCGCGGCACGACGGTGATGTTCTCTTCGATGGTCATGTTCGGAAACAGGCCAATCTGCTGGATCACGTAGCCAATGTTGCGGCGCAGGGTGACGGTGTCCATCCCGCTGGTGTCTTCACCGTTGATCAGGATTGTCCCGCTGCTCGGGGTAATAAGGCGGTTAATCATCTTCAGCGTGGTGGTTTTCCCACAGCCGGAAGGGCCGAGCAGGACGCACATTTCCCCTTCGGGCACGTTCAGGTTGACGTTATCAACGGCCTTAAAGGTCTGGCCGTGCTTCTGTGAAAATTGTTTGGTGAGGTTTTCCAGTTTTATCATTATCGAATCCCCTTTGGAGTCAGAACCACCTGCAGACGGTGCAGCAGCCAGTCGAGCACAATCGCTAAAAGACAAATCATCAGCGCGCCCGCAATCAACATGCGAATATCGCTTCCGCCGATGCCATTGAGCAGCAGCAGCCCCAGACCGCCCGCGCCGATCACGGCGGCAATCGCCATCACGCCAATGTTCATCACCACAGCGGTGCGGATCCCGCCGAAAATCACCGGCAGCGCCATCGGGATCTCAACCCAGCGCAGGCGCTGCCAGAAGGTCATGCCGATGCCGCGCCCGGCTTCGCGCAGGCCAGGCGGCAGGCTGTCGAGCGCCGTATGGGTGTTACGCACAATCGGCAGTAATGAGTAGAGAAAAACAGCGGTGATTGCAGGCAGGGCACCGATACCCTGACCGATCAGCGAAAACAGAGGGATCATCAGCCCAAACAGGGCGATGGACGGAATGGTCAGCACGATGGTGGCTATCCCCAGCACCGGCGTTGCCAGCCACTTGTGGCGGACAATCAGAATGCCCAGCGGTACGCCGATGATGATGGCTAAACCTACGGCCAGCGCCACCAGCCACAGATGCTGCAGCGTCAGGGTTAAGAGGTAATCCCAGTTGTCCAGAATGTAGTGAATCGTCTCCATAGCGCCTCCTACAGCAGCTGTTTGCTACGCAGGAAATCTCGGGCGACCTGCTGCGGTGACTGATGGTCGATATCCACCTTCTTATTCAGTTCGGTGATAGCGTCGTTGTTGAGCTGGGCCGAGAGGGTGTTGAGCGCCTCTTCCAGACCGGGGTTGGCCTCCAGTGTGTCTTTACGCACCACCGGCGTCACCGCGTAGCTCGGGAAGAAGCCTTTATCGTCTTCCAGCACCTTGAGGTCGAAGCCTTTCACGCGCCCGTCGGTGGTGTAAATCAGTCCGGCATCGATAAACCCGTCGCGTACGGCGTTGTATACCAGGCCCGGGTCCATCTGGCGGATCTGTGGGCGATCCAACTCCATGTTGTAGGCCGCCTGAAGCGGCTTCATGCCGTCGCTGCGTCCGGCAAACTCCAGGTCTAACCCCAGCAGCCAGTTTTTGTCCGGGTTGGTTTTACGGATCTGCTCAATCTTCGCCACCATCTCCGACATGGTGTTGATATGTTCCGCCTCGGCGCGCTTGCGCTGCATGGCAAAGGCATAAGTGTTGTTCATGTCGGCAGGCTTGAGCCAGACCAGACCGTGCTTCGCGTCCAGGCGTTTTACCGTCTCGTAAGACTCCTGCGGCGACATGCGCTTGTTGATGTGGTTAAAGATGATCAGCGACGTGCCGGTGTACTCCCAGGTCATGTCAATCTGCTTGTTGATCATCGCGTTGCGGGAGATCACCGTAGCAATGTTGGTTTGCGGCTGTACCTGAAAACCTCTCTTTTGCAGGTACTGCACGGTCATTGCCGAGAGAATGTGCTGCTCGGTAAAGCTCTTGGTCGCCAGAATCAGCGGGGCCGCCATCGCCTGGCTGGTGAACAGCGCCGCGGCACACAGCGCCGTCAGGCTGGAAAACAGTCTCATAAAAGCTCCTTGTTATTGTTATCGAGCGAGATGGGGACTCATCGCGCGACCCAGCGCCGCCAGCAGGGTATCGAGGATCAGGGCGAACAGGGCGGTGGCCGCCGCGCCGAGGATCAGGGTCGGGAAATCGTTTAAGTAAATACCGGGGAAAATCAGCTCGCCGTAGCTGCTGGCACCAATCAGGAACGCCAGCGGCGCGGTCCCGACGTTGATGGCGGTGGCAATGCGGATCCCCGAGAGCATGACCGGCCAGGCGGCTGGCAGCTCAACCTGACGCAGACGCTGCAATTTGGTCATTCCGATGCCGTTTGCCGCTTCCAGCAGCGACGGCGGGACCGAGCACAGCCCGGCGTAGGTGTTACGCACTATCGGCAGCAGCGAGGCGAGGAAAAGTGCGATGATGGCGGGCGTATCGCCAATGCCAATCACCACCATCGCCAGCGCCAGAACGGCCAGCGGCGGCAGCGTGTTGCCGACGTTGAAGATTTGCATGACGTATTCGGCGATACCTCGCGCCGCAGGGCGGCTCAGCAGGATCCCGCTCGGAATACCGACCAGCAGGGCAAAGAACATCGACGAGAAAACCAGAATCATGTGCTGTTTCCCGAGATAGACCAGGTCAACCTGGCGCGCCCTGATCGTCTCCAGCCCAATGCCCCAGACGAGGAGGGCGAGAACCACGATAATGGCGCCGACAAACAGCAGCGAACGTTTGAGTAATGGGTGCATTGCGGTGTGTCTCCCTGTGCGCATGCGTTATAGCAACCACCGGTTGCCTGTTGTTATGCCATGTTTCGGCAGGGGTATTTCACCTATAGCAAGCGTTTGGGAAGGGTTCCAGCGAAGGGGTAAAATCAGTAACCCTATGAAAACAGTGACAACCTCGGGTTAAGCCTTATGGCGTAAGGGCTGATAGTGGTGCAGGCAGAATAGTCCTAAAGCGCTTTTTTAAAAGTGACACCGTCACATTTAAGAAAGCGCTTACACCGAATATCGATCATCATCTGCATTGAGAAGCCCGAACCCGTCGAACCCGCGTCGAGACGGTGATAATTGAAACGATAGCGACCACGGCGAGCATCAACCCGAGCGCCAGCATGGCGTTAAACCCGATCCACCTGAACAGCAGCAGTCCTGCGATACCGCCCGTGATAAACGAGAAAAGGGTGGTTAAGTGGGTTTTCAGCTGGCTTTTTTGTGCCGCCGTATCTTTGGAGTAATCCCTGCGGAGCATTGCCACCAGTACGGAGGCCAGGGATATTCCCGCGTCTGTCAGCGTCCCGGTAATATGCGTCGATCTCACCCGTCCGCTGGACAGCTGCGTGGAAGTGGAATTATGAATGCCCATCAGGCCGCACAGAAAAAGAATAATTTCTCTGTTGCTCGTGAGGGTATGAAAAAACATTTCGTAGAAGGAGACGCCGGTCAGCAATATCCCTTCGACAAAAAGGATCTGGCAAAAAACCAGCCGGACGTTATGGATAATGCCCCATATCACGATCGTGCGCGCAATGATTGCGCCTGCGACAAAGGAGAGAATAATCGAGCCGAAAAAAATAATATCGCTCAGATCGGTGGAAGAGACTTCGCTGGATAATTGTGAGGTGTTGCCGGTCATGTGTGAGGGGAAAAAACCAAATGCGCCGAGGGCGATGGCATTCAGCAAACCTGCCGAGGTCGCCAACCAGAGAGCAAGCCGGCGATCCTCCTTATGCGTTCGTTCTTTCTTGAGTCTAATCAGCAAGAATACCTCCAGGTTGAGCGTTGCCTGAATAGTCAGGCTAGCAAAGCGGTGCAACGGGCTGTCCAGGATATGGCTTAATTATTATTCCCTCTGATACGTTTAAGGGTTTAGTAATTAAATAAAATATCCTTGCTCAACATGGGGTCGTAAACACTTTACATCATGCCGTTATTGCCGTGACGCAAAAACGCCGGGCGCTGATTGAGACGTTCAAACCAGGCCTCAATCGCGGGCACGTCGGGCTTATCAAACGGCGTCATCTTCCAGCGATTCACCGACAGCCCAAGCACCACGTCCGCAAGGGTAAACGCCTCGCCCGCTGCAAAGGCTCCGGTGCGCTGCAGCTGGTTTTCCAGAATGGTGATGCAGTGGTTCCACTCTTTTATTCCCGCAGCAATACGCCGAGGGTCGTTAAAGTCCGGGTTTTTACGCCCCAGCGCCGGGAAGACATAGCGCCAGGCGTTATTGAATTCGGTTGCCTGCCAGTCCATCCAGCGCTCAACGTTGGCGCAGGCCTGCGGCTCTGCGGGCAGCAGCGCGTGACGTCCGGCCTTGCGCACCAGATAACGGCAGATGGCGTTGGACTCCCACAGCACGAAATCACCGTCAATCAGTACCGGCACCATGGCGTTGGGGTTCAGCGCGCGGAAGGCATCCGTTTCCGTTGAGGCAAAACCGCTGCCGTAGTCTTCCTGCTGATACTCGAGGCCTGCTTCCTCGCAGGTCCAGAGCACTTTACGAACATTGATAGAGGTGGTTTTGCCGAGGATGTTAATCATGTCGCCGCTTCTCTTCAAAGTGATGAATCGTTTAAAAACAATACACCAGCGGTGAAGAAAAGCGTCAACAAATCATCCGGCGAGTGATTTGTGAAGGCGCAAAAGCAGAAGCGTCAACACAACCGCGCCCAGAAGCAATATTCCGCTCAATGCAAACGTGCTCTGCCAGCCGCTATGATCGAACACCATACCGCCCGCCGTTGAACCGAGCGCAATGGCGAGCTGGATCACTGCGACCATTAACCCGCCACCGGCTTCGGCATCTTGCGGCAGCGTTCGCGCAATCCATGTCCACCATCCCGTGGGAGCCGCCGTCGCCAGCATCCCCCAGAAGCTTAACAGCAGGGCAACGATCCACAGGCTGTGACCGGTCAGTATCAACACGCCTGCAATGACGGCCATCAGCAGGGGAATGGCGATTAACGTCGGGTAAAACGCCGCGTTCAGAACCATGGCAACGAGCAGTGTGCCAACAAAACCCGCGACGCCGATGGTGAGTAAAATCAGCGATAAGCCAGAGGGACTGACCTGCGTGACGGTTTCAAGAAACGGCCGCACGTAGGTAAACAGCGCAAACTGTCCCATAAAGAACAGGCCGCAGGCCAGCAGACCCACAGAGACCGCTCGCTGACGGAACAAACGAAAAACGCTTCCACGCGAGGCATCGTACTGATTCCCTTTCATACCCGGCAGGCTAAAACACTGCCAGATGAAGGCGACTATCGCTACAGGAACCAGGCACAGGAAGGCACCGCGCCAGCCAATGGTGGCGCCGAGATAGCTCCCCAGTGGGGCTGCCACCACTGTCGCCAGCGCGTTCCCTCCGTTGAATATCGCCAGCGCGCGCGATACCTGATGCTGCGGAACAAGGCGAATGGCCGTTGCGGCAGACATGGACCAGAACCCACCTATTGCGATACCGATCAGCGCGCGGCCTGTCATGTAAACCAGATAGTTTGGGGCGAAAGCGATAATCATCCCCGAGAGCGCCATCAGGATCGTCATGCCCAGCAGAAGGTGTTTGCGGTTCATATTCCCGGCAAGCCGGGAAAGGAAGAGACTGGTCAGAACCGCCAGCGCGCCGGAAATCGCGATCCCCTGGCCAGCGAGCCCTTCTGTAACGCCCAAATCTCTGGCAAGGGGCGTGAGCAGGCTGACGGGCATAAATTCCGAGGCAATCAGGACAAATACGCACAGGGTCATGGCAAAAATACCGCCCCAGTGCGCACGTTCCTCATTCTGTAAGGTGGTAGGGTTCAGAGTGGACATAGTCATCTTTCACGAAGCACCGCCCGCTCAACACGGGCGGCGGAGAGGTTTATTTCAGGCTGGTTTTGAAGAACTGTTCAAACTGCGCGAAAGGGATCTTCCCGGCAACGTTGTCGTAGAGGTCGACATGGTTTGCGCCCGGAACAATCACCAGTTCCTTCTGCTTGCTGCCGACCGCTTTAAACGCATCTTCTGCAAAGTAGCGGGAGTGTGCCTTTTCACCGGTTACGATAAGCGTCGGGATAGTAATTTCCCCGGCGTAGCTCAGCAGCGGCATATTCATAAAGGATAATGGCGTGGTCGCGGTCCATGCGCCGGTGGAGTTGACGGAACGCGCGTGGAAGCCGCGCGGCATGCGGTAGTAGTCATAGAACTCCTTCAGTACCGGATGCGGGTCTGCTGGCAACGCCTCTGGCAGAATACGTTCAGCTGCCGTCACCTTGCCGTTTTCATCGACATAAATGTCATGACCGCCGTGCGCGAAGGTCCCGTTCTCAGCATCTTTCCAGCGCTGTGCGTTCAGATACTGCAGAACGGCACGGCGGTCAGACGTTGAATAGCGATCTTTCCCGTAGCCCACGCCGTGGCCCATCGCCCGGCTCATGTCATACATCACGCTGGTGGCGACCGCTTTCACGCGGGTGTCCATGGAGGCCGCATTCAGCGCCATACCGCCCCAGCCGCAGATGCCGAGAATACCAATGCGGTTACGATCAACCTCTTTCTGCAACCCCAGGAAATCCACCGCCGCGCTAAAGTCTTCGGTATTGATATCCGGAGACGCAACGTTGCGCGGCTGGCCACCGCTTTCGCCCGTATAGGACGGATCGAATGCCAGGGTCACAAACCCATTTTCCGCCAGGGTCTGCGCATACAGGCCGCTGGACTGCTCTTTGACTGCACCAAACGGCCCGCTGACCGCAATCGCCGCCAGCTTGCGGTCGCCGCGGTTTTTGGGAAGATACAGATCGCCCACCAGGGTGATCCCGTATCGGTTCTGGAAAGACACCTTACGGTGATCGACTTTGTCACTTTCGGAAAAGGTTTTGTCCCATGTGGTCACCATCGAAACAGGTGCGTTTGGGTTGGTGGTTTCTGCATAACTCATTGTTGTCACCCCACTTAATGATGCACATAGCAGCATCGCAACGGACAGTTTTTGGGTAAATGTTTTCATGGAAATGAACCCTGGGTTGTTGTGTTGCGGTCATTATAGTTAGCAGAAATAGTGCTGATTAGAGGGCGAAAGCTGCTAGGATTCATATCATATTGTTATAAATCGGTAGGCATGATGGCAAAACGGGAAAACTATAATGAGCTGTACCTGTTCATGCAGGTGGTACGGGAGGGGAGCTTCACGGCGGCCGCGCTTCGGCTTGGGCTGGCGCAATCCGGTATCAGCCGCTCGATTCGCGAGCTGGAAGAGCGATTGGGCGTTCAACTTCTGGTCCGCACCACGCGCAAGCTCTCGCTCACCCATGCCGGGGAACAGCTTTATCAGACCGCCGAGTCTGCATTCGATACGCTCGATACGGGTCTGGCGACCCTGGCACACTATCGTCAGACGCCGTCCGGCACGGTGCGTATTAATGCCAGCCAGCATGCTATCGATAAATGTCTGCTGCCAAAGCTCGCCATTTTTAAACAGCGTTACCCAGACATCAGGCTGGAACTGATGAATGAAAGCCGCTTCGTCGACATTATCGCCGAGCGGTTCGATGCGGGTGTCAGACTGGGGCCGGAAGTGGGGCAGGGAATGATTGCAGTGCGTATCACGCCTGATATGGAAATGGCCGCAGTGGCTGCCCCGGAACACTTCAGACGCTACGGTTTTCCGCAGACGCCAGCCGATTTAGTGGATCATCCCTGCATTGCCTATCAGTTTGCCGACGGTAGTGACTATCAGTGGGAACTGGTGCAGGACGGGAAAAAAATCACCCATCGACCAGAGGGGCAATGGGCGCTGTCTGACAGCTACATGGAAGCCGAAGCCGCCCGGCTTGGGCTTGGGCTGGCCTATGTTCCGGTGGAGCTGGTGGCTGACGATCTGGAGCGCGGAACGCTGATCCGGGTGTTGCAGCGCTATAGCCTGCGCATGGACGGGTTGTATCTCTATTATCCGCACCGCAACGTGTCGCCTGCCCTGAGGGCTGTGATCGATACGCTGAAAATATAGCTTTATTTCAGGGATAAAGAGAATGGCAGGAACACGCCTTCATTCATTTGGAAGATTTAAAGAGGGTATTGCAAGACGGACAGACAAGTTGAGAGCCTTTCTGAACGCGGCTAAAGCTGTGTTCTGAATCTTTTGCACAGCCTGGACATGTGCATTTCACTAAATAATTACGATGAGTTTGTGTTTTTTTACGTACTGACATAGGGAGCTCCTGCTATAAGGGGACAAAAACAATACACGATTAAAATGATGATTACTTATTATTTAACAATATTTGAAGAGATGAAGACGTCAGGAAGTATAAATAAAAAACCCGCTCGGGGCGGGTTCATTTTATTATCAGTAGCACATAACTGCTCAGGCCAACGCCTTCATCGCTATCGTAAGCGCCACTGATAATGAGCACCTGTTACAGTGCAGTGACATTACCGGCCGCAGGGCCTTTAGCGCCATTTTCAATGGTGAAGGATACTTTCTGACCTTCATCCAGAGTTTTGAAGTTATCGCCCTGGATTGCAGAGAAATGCACGAATACATCTTTGCTGCCGTCGTCAGGAGTGATAAAGCCAAAACCTTTATCTGCGTTGAACCATTTTACTAAACCAGTCATTTTATTAGACATAGATAATTCCTTAATTTATGAGCCACATAGTGCGGCGATGATGGCCTGTATTGAGAGAGTTACTCATTTGGCACTTAGGAGAAGGCTCATGAAGAAGGGATATCTAAGGATAACACCTGAACTGAGGACTGCTTTACTAAAACTGCTTTCATAAGGTCTGTTTTCCAAACCGATGACGCTATTAAGACATAGAATATTTATTACCGCAATGTAAATATTATTTTATTTTAACCATTTAAACACCCGGATGGCTGAACGGCTGATAATATCCTGAATACCCTATTAGCTGCCGCGGCCTGGCGAGAACCCAATATCCGCACCGTAGCGTGTCGCCTGCGCCTGGAGCGGTGATTGATACGCTTAAAATTTAGGGCAGCGTTGTCATTCTGGAAGGCGCCTCGCAAACCGCAAAGTAACCTTATGAAATTCAGCGTTATATCTTTTCCTCAACGGGTCGCGGTCGTAAAGTGCCTGCGTTGCGGCACATCCGCAATCGGGCGTAGGAACCCGTCAACCATATAGCGACATTACGTATGTCGCAGCAGTGCCGATCTCGTTACAATAGCGGTGGCGCTGACGGAGCAGCCGTAAGGCTGGCCGTTTTTCTATATGGGCGGTATTCCTACCTCTGTCAGCGCTACCCCCCGAGCGTAGGAACTCAAAGGGTGGTTATATAAACTCCATATAGAAGGATGCCTTGTATGGCTACTATCCCAACCCTGACTTACCTTCCATCTGACGAAAACGCCATTCTGCAACTTATCTCCCGACCGCTTCCGGCTGATGCCGATCTATTTGACGTCGCCGACAACTGCGCCGCGCTGGTGAGCGTGCTGGTCGAAACCGATGATGCCACGAGCCGTACTGCGCTGTGTGAGCGTCTTCTTCAGGCCCTGCGCAGGCTGCGTAAACTCTGCGATGTCGATCTTCCTCCCCATCTGATAGAACAGTTGATCATGGGTGAGAAAATGAACTCCTGTGTGCCGGATTGCTGGCAGGACACCCTGACTCAGGTGGACTATGTTCTGGCGCTGACACAGGCGGTTATGGGTGGAACACTGCCCGCTGACGTAGCGAAAGAGCTGACAGGCCTGCTGCACGATATGGTGTGGCTGCTGGCTGAGTTTGTGAAAGAGCCGCGCATTACTGCGCATTAAGGACGCTGACGGGCAGGGGCGGCAGCGCCCCTTTGAAACCATGTAATTAATGCGATCAGTTCCCGGTATCCAGAAGCGACGTACCGTAGGAGTTGTCGATAGTACAAAGCCAGCGACCGTCGCTTTCCTGCCGAAAAACATAGGTCGCGCGACGCGACATTTCTGTTATCCCATCCTGACCATCAGGAAAACGCAGTACGGTTTCCATGATAACGAGGGCATTGCCGCCACCTTCGATTACCTGCATCTCCCCTTGTTCCACAATCAATTGGTCCTGGAAATAATCCGAGATGGCAATAAACGCTCTGCGGATATTGTCTTTGCCTTTCACGGTCATGCCGGGCTTGACCACCAGAGCCGCGTCGTCGGCGTAGTACTCCATCAGGGCGTTATAGTTTTTGGTGGTGATGGCGTGGTCACAGGATTCGATTATCTGGCGTAGGGGATGTGTGGTCATGCGCGATTCCTTGTTATGGGGTAAACAGGTATTAACGTAACAGCCTGGCGCGTTTGTATAGCTACCAGGTTTTATGGCTGGGAACGTTGGGGGGAAGGAGTGGGGGAGGTAACGTTAGGTCTGCTAAGAGCGATCAGCGGACGTTCCTAATTCCTTTAAACAATCCTCCAGGGAGGATATGATAAAAATATACAGCCATAAAGCCTACAGGGAGTTGACATGACATTGTTTGAGGAATGTAAGGACCTGCTCAAGACAGATTTTAATGTTATGGAAGGGGATGATTTGAGTGCGGTAATGGATATTTTTCATCAATATCCATGGCATAGCGGTGATCTCAAATGGTCGGAAATGGACTTTAGCGATTATGAACCTAGTCATGAGATGTTTAAAGTGAGCGACTTAGGCAATGAAACTGTATTTGTCGTAGCGGATGATGCGAATGTGCCCGTGTTCAGAACCCATCTACAACTCATTGTAGATAATATCTACGATGTAATCGCCCTGTCACCTAAGCTATTTATTTTTAACGATAAGATAATGATTAAGCCTTTATTCCCTCATGATCTTATAAGGTTTGGTCTGCGAAAGTGATGAGCAGAAATGCTGACCACCTCCCCGTTGCTCAACAAAGACTGTTGTTCTCCAGGTCCGCTCCTGGCACAAAGCGGACCGCACCAGGAATAACAATTACCCTGTTAGCGCCAACATCAAAGAAACAGCGGATGCTGCACAACGCGCGATAAGAAGCAGGCTTACGTGCGCAGCGACGATTGGCAGACTGGTCTGTGAAGATTTATGCGACGGTCAGAGCAATGCAATCCCGCATTGTTACCGGCCATCTCGTTTTAGCGTGTTAAAGGGCTAAGACAAGGTTTCTGATCTTTTCAGCCTTTTCAAAATGGTCCAGTTTCATCTCCATAATCCACCAGTGCGCCACTTCCATTAGCAGTTCAGGATCGTCATTTTTATTAGCAAAAAAAGCATAAAACGAAAGCCCAACATGGCTTCCCTTCGAGGCAATTTTTGAATCACAGATCCGGATGATTTTTTCCTTCATTCCTTGCCGCACGTCATCTCCTTTACTCTTTTCATGTTCGGGCTAAAAAAAAGCCGCAAGCAGATGGCTGCTTGCGGCTACAGGATCGTTGATGACGCATTCTGAGAATCAGGCCGCTTTTACAGCCCTGATCTTTTTCGTGTCAGCCGCATCGGATTCAGTTTTATCCGTTGTAGCTGGGGCAGTGAGATCGGGAAGTTTGCTGGTACGCAGAATATGCTGCACGGTCTCTTTCTGCTCGGCGAGATACAGGCCAAGATTCTCAGCCTGCGTTTCATCCATCTGCATTCCGCTTTGCAACAGCCAGTCGGTGAACGCGTCTGCCATATCGAGCAGCTTGTCGTGAGCGTCAGCTTCTTTCTTACTGGCAAAAGTCATTTTCTCTTCACCTTTTCTTACGACAACAAATTTTGTTTCAACAGCCATCGTGCACCTCGTTATACTGTAATTATATACAGTATAACAGCTACAGATCGAAGTTGCAGCAAAATATGCATTACTGGCGCAGTTGCTGTGTTTCCGGGCCACCCATGCTCCGCCGCCATGCCCCAGGTGCCTGACCATACTGACGCTTAAAGCTGCGGTTGAAGGACTGCTGGGAGTCAAAGCCCAGCGCGATCGCCACGTTCAAAATCGGCTCGTCGCTGTGGGTTAAGCGCTCAACCGATTTTTGCAGCTTTTGCGCGCGAATATACCCGGCGAGGGGATAGCCCGTATGTTCTTTGAACAGGCGCTGGAGATGCCATTTTGAGTAGCCAGAGCGCCGGGCGACTGACTCAATATCCAGACGGCTATCCAGGTTGTTGTCGATCCAGTCGAGTAAATCATGCATAAATGCGCCAGTGTTCATGTTGTTACCCCCACGCTGCATAGAGAAAAGTATCTTTATCTGTTGCATTTAAAGGTGGCGCGTTTTTGTATTAATTGCAAGTTTTATTGTTGCATTTAAATGCCTGACCGAAACGGGTGTTTTAACATCGACTCAAATAGCACATAAAGTGCAACAATTATTCTTGCACTTAATTAAGCGCCTTCCTACAATCGCCGGGAATAGTGTATTCGCAACTGTTACAGTTTTGTGGCGATGAACGACACAAATGGCCTTAAGCCAGCCACCGGACAAAGGAAGTGGCGCAGCGCCTCCCGCTGCGTCTTGCCCGGCGGCTACAATTACCGGAATAAAAATAATGAGCCTGCAAAAAACCTGGGGTAACTTTCATCTGAGTGCGCTGGGGGCGATGTTCGCCTCCGTGCTGCTCGTCGGGTGTGATAACAGCGTCGCGCAAAACGCTGCGCCACAAGCACCCGCTGTCAGTGCCGCTAACGTGGTCGTGAAATCCATCAGCCAGTGGGATAGCTTTAACGGCCGGATCGAAGCGGTGGAGAGCGTTCAGCTACGTCCGCGCGTGTCCGGCTACATTGATAAAGTGAATTACACCGACGGCCAGGAAGTGAAGAAGGGCGAGGTGCTGTTCACCATTGATGACCGAACCTATCGCGCCGCGCTGGAACAGGCGCAGGCGAACCTGGCGAGAGCCAAAACGCAGGCCAGCCTGGCACAAAGTGAGGCTAACCGTACCGATAAGCTGATCAACACTCACCTGGTCTCACGGGAAGAGTGGGAGCAGCGTCGCTCGGCCGCCGTTCAGGCGCAGGCCGACATCCGCGCCGCGCAGGCGGCAGTTGACGCGGCTCAGCTCAACCTGGACTTCACCAAAGTGACCGCGCCTATCGACGGCCGCGCCAGCCGGGCGTTGATCACCAGCGGGAATCTGGTCACCGCGGGCGACACTGCCAGCGTCCTCACCACGCTGGTCTCGCAGAAGACGGTTTACGTCTACTTTGACGTGGATGAGTCGACCTACCTTCATTATCAAAATCTGGCCCGCAGCGGGCAGGGGGCGTCCAGCAATCACACGGCGCTACCGGTTGAGATTGGCCTGACGGGCGAGGAGGGGTATCCCCATCAGGGCAAAGTGGATTTTCTGGATAATCAGCTAACGCCGAGTACCGGCACCATCCGCATGCGCGCGCTGCTGGACAACGCGCAGCGTCAGTTCACACCGGGACTCTTTGCCCGCGTACGCCTGCCGGGCAGCGCGGAATTCAAAGCCACGCTTGTCGACGACAAAGCGGTGCTGACCGATCAGGATCGCAAGTATGTTTACGTGGTTGATAAAGAGGGCAAAGCACAGCGTCGCGATATCACACCGGGACGTCTGGCAGACGGGCTACGCATCGTGCAGCAGGGGCTGAACCCTGGCGATAAAGTTATCGTCGAGGGTTTACAAAAAGTGTTTATGCCGGGTATGCCGGTTAACGCCAAAACCGTTGCCATGACAGCCACCAGCGCCCTCAACTGATCCCTTGACCTGAGAATCCAACCCATGGACTTTTCCCGTTTTTTCATCGACAGGCCGATTTTTGCCGCGGTGCTGTCGATTCTGATTTTTATCACAGGGTTAATCGCCATCCCGCTGCTGCCGGTGAGCGAATATCCTGACGTCGTGCCGCCAAGCGTGCAGGTGCGCGCGGAGTACCCGGGCGCCAACCCGAAAGTGATTGCCGAGACGGTGGCGACGCCGCTGGAAGAAGCAATCAACGGCGTTGAGAACATGATGTATATGAAGTCCGTCGCGGGTTCCGACGGCGTGCTGGTCACCACCGTCACCTTCCGTCCGGGGACTGACCCGGATCAGGCGCAGGTTCAGGTGCAAAACCGCGTCGCGCAGGCCGAAGCGCGTCTGCCGGAAGACGTGCGGCGTTTGGGCATTACCATCCAGAAACAATCCCCGACGCTGACGCTGGTGGTGCATCTGTTTTCGCCCAACGGTAAGTACGACTCCCTGTATATGCGTAACTACGCCACGCTGAAGGTGAAGGACGAACTGGCACGCCTGCCCGGCGTTGGTCAGATCCAGATTTTCGGCTCGGGTGAATACGCGATGCGCGTCTGGCTGGATCCCAACAAGGTGGCGGCCCGCGGGCTGACCGCTTCGGATGTGGTCACGGCGATGCAGGAGCAGAACGTGCAGGTATCCGCCGGGCAGCTTGGTGCCGAGCCGCTGCCGAAAGAGAGCGATTTCCTGATCTCCATTAACGCCCAGGGCCGTCTGCATACCGAAGACGAGTTCGGCAATATTGTCCTGAAAACGACGCAGGACGGTACGGTCGTTCGCCTGCGCGACGTGGCGCGCATCGAAATGGGCTCCGGCAGCTATGCGCTACGTTCTCAGTTGAACAACAAAGACGCGGTCGGAATTGGTATCTTCCAGTCTCCAGGGGCGAACGCCATCGATCTGTCTAACGCGGTGCGCGCGAAAATGGACGAATTGTCGACCCGCTTCCCGGAAGATATGAAGTGGGCGGCACCTTACGATCCGACCGTTTTCGTGCGCGACTCCATCCGCGCAGTGGTGCAAACGCTGCTGGAAGCGGTGGTGCTGGTGGTGCTGGTGGTGATCCTGTTCCTGCAAACCTGGCGCGCGTCGATCATACCGCTGATCGCGGTACCGGTTTCGGTGGTGGGGACCTTCAGCATTCTCTACCTGCTGGGCTTCTCGCTGAATACCCTGAGTTTGTTCGGGCTGGTGCTGGCCATTGGTATCGTGGTGGACGACGCCATCGTGGTGGTGGAAAACGTCGAGCGAAACATTGAAGAGGGGCTTGCTCCGCTTGCGGCGGCGCATCAGGCGATGCGGGAAGTGTCCGGGCCGATTATCGCGATTGCGCTGGTGCTGTGCGCGGTGTTTGTGCCGATGGCGTTCCTCTCGGGCGTTACCGGGCAGTTCTACAAGCAGTTTGCGGTGACGATCGCGATTTCCACGGTCATCTCCGCCATTAACTCGCTGACGCTCTCTCCGGCGCTGGCGGCACTGCTGTTAAAACCGCACGGCGCGCCGAAAGATTTCCCGACCCGGCTTATCGATCGTCTGTTCGGCTGGATTTTCCGTCCGTTTAACCGCTTTTTCCACCGCAGCTCGAACGGCTATCAGGGGCTGGTGGGCAAAACGCTTGGCCGACGCGGGGCGGTATTTGTGGTGTATCTGCTGCTGCTCTGTGCCGCAGGCGTCATGTTTAAAGCGGTTCCCGGCGGGTTTATTCCGACGCAGGATAAACTGTACCTGATTGGCGGCGTGAAGATGCCGGAAGGTTCATCGCTGGCGCGCACCGATGCGGTGATCCGCAAAATGAGCGAAATCGGGATGAATACCGAAGGCGTGGACTACGCGGTTGCGTTCCCGGGGCTGAACGCGCTGCAGTTCACCAACACGCCGAATACGGGGACGGTCTTTTTCGGCCTGAAGCCGTTCGACCAGCGTAAACATACTGCGGCGGAAATTAACGCGGAGATCAACGCGAAAATCGCGCAAATCCAGCAGGGCTTTGGCTTCTCCATCCTGCCGCCGCCGATTTTAGGGCTGGGTCAGGGGTCGGGGTATTCCCTGTACATTCAGGATCGCGGTGGTCTGGGTTATGGCGCGCTGCAAAGCGCGGTAAACACCATGTCCGGTGCGATTATGCAGACGCCGGGGATGCATTTCCCGATCTCGACCTACCAGGCTAACGTACCGCAGCTGGACGTGCAGGTTGACCGTGACAAGGCGAAAGCGCAGGGCGTGTCGCTGACCGATCTTTTCGGTACGCTGCAAACCTATCTGGGCTCGTCGTACGTGAATGACTTCAACCAGTTCGGGCGTACCTGGCGCGTGATGGCGCAGGCCGACGGGCAGTTCCGCGACAGCGTGGAAGACATTGCGAATCTGCGCACCCGCAATAGCCAGGGTGAAATGGTGCCGATTGGCAGTATGGTGAATATCACGACCACCTACGGCCCGGACCCGGTGATTCGTTACAATGGCTATCCGGCGGCGGATCTGATTGGCGATGCCGACCCGCGCGTACTTTCGTCCTCGCAGGCGATGGCGCAGCTGGACGGAATGTCGAAGCAGATCCTGCCGAACGGGATGAACATTGAATGGACGGACCTGAGCTTCCAGCAGGCAACGCAGGGCAATACGGCGCTGATCGTCTTCCCTGTCGCGGTGCTGCTGGCGTTCCTGGTGCTGGCGGCGCTGTATGAAAGCTGGACGCTGCCGCTGGCGGTGATCCTCATCGTGCCAATGACCCTGCTCTCCGCGCTGTTTGGCGTCTGGCTGACCGGTGGCGATAACAACGTGTTCGTGCAGGTAGGGCTGGTGGTGCTGATGGGGCTGGCGTGTAAAAACGCGATTCTTATCGTGGAGTTTGCCCGCGAGCTGGAAATTCAGGGCAAAGGCATTATGGAAGCCGCGCTGGAGGCGTGCCGCCTGCGTTTACGCCCGATTGTGATGACCTCCATCGCCTTTATTGCCGGGACCATTCCGCTGATCCTCGGCCACGGCGCGGGCGCAGAAGTGCGCGGCGTTACCGGGATCACAGTCTTCTCCGGGATGCTGGGGGTGACGCTGTTTGGTCTGTTCCTGACGCCGGTGTTTTACGTGACGCTGCGTAAGTTCGTGACGCGCGGCAAAAAAGCGGAAAGGGATGTTCTGCCCGCGTAGGGATGTTGCAGATAATAAAAAACCGCCTTCATAGCAAGGCGGTTTTTTTGCATTAAGGAAAGTTAAAGGGCTTCTTTATACTTGGCGATAAGTTCAGGCACCGGATCGCAGCCGCTGGTATCGGCTTTTTTCACTTCTTCCAGCGCGCTTGCCACGGTGTGGCGCGCCAGTACCTGTAACGAAGCCTGCTCCGCTTCTTCGGAGATAGACTTGAAGTACCAGCAGGCGTTAGCGCTGACTACGCAGCGGGCCGGTACGTCAGGACGTGATGCCCACAGCTTTTTATCTTCGATGACGGAAAGGTAGATATCGCGCAGGGTGATCTCTTCCGCCGGGCGTCCAAGATGAATAGAGCCGTTACGGCCAAGCGTGGAGACGATAATACCGTCACGCGTGAGAGGAACCATCAGTTTGCGGATGAAGCTCGGGTTTGCTTCCAGACCGTAGGCCAGAATCGCACTCGTCGAACGTTCACCCAATTGCTCCGCCATTGCTACGCTGAGAACCATCTGCAAAGCTGTCGGGAAGCGGTAATCTAACATTTTTGTATCCTGGGTTGCGGTGAATCTTGTTCTTTTTGGCACCGCAGAGGTGAATAAGCAATAAACAACAATATAACAAATACGGTAATTTTTTTGAAGCAATCTGCGGCATTTGCGATCGAACCCCCTGTTCCTGTTTAGCTATACGTGCGGTTCGGGAAGTCAACCGTCACCATCAGGCCAGCTTCTGCGGAAGTACTCAGGTTTACGCTGCTGTTGTGCTGCTGCGCCACCGCTTTAACGATGGCAAGCCCCAGTCCGCTCCCGCTTTGCAGTTGACTGGGATCGCGGAAAAATCGGTCAAACACCCGCTCGCGCAATTCAACCGGAATACCGGGCCCCGCATCGGAAACGCGTAGCCGCGCGGAGCCATCGAATGTGCAGACATCGACCTGAATCCGCCCGCCTTCAGGACTGTACTTCACGGCGTTCTCAATGACATTATCAATGAGCGACACCAGGCGCTCCCTTACGCCTGAGATCCAGATTTCATCCTCGGCGAAAAATTCCAGCTCAATCCTGCGCGCAGACGCCAGCGGTTCCAGTTCGGCCATTCGCTCTTGAATGAGCGTCGTTAGCGGCACGGGCTCCAGCTCCGTATCAAGGCGTGCTTCACTGTGCATCATCAGCAGCAACTGATTGACGAGACGCGCAGCACGACTGTTGCTGCGAACAATCCCCGCAAGCAATTCCTGTTGGCTCTCGCTGAGTACATACGATTGCAACGCTTCCACGTTGATTCGCATCGCCGCCAGCGGCGTTCGCAGTTCGTGAGCCGCATCGGCAATAAAAACCCGCTCCCTTTCCGCGCTTTCTCGTACCCTGGCAAGAAAGTCGTTAATCGCGTCCACCATCTGGCGAAGCTCTCTGTGTTTTGGTACGGCTTTTAAGGGGGAGAGATCGTCTGGCGAGCGCAATGCAATTTCATTGACCACCTTGTTCCAGGGGCGCATGGCAATGCGGATTGACAGCCACGCGGGGAACAGAAGAAAAGGGAAACAGACCAGCAGCGGCATGACGTAGTAACCGCGCGAGTTGAGGTAGATAAAGAAGTTCCAGCCACCGGCCGGGGTGAATAGGGTGACCTCCACATCGGAATGAGCGGATTTAAGGGTTCGGCTGGTCCAGGTACGACCGTCGCTCTTAACACGCTGCATTTCCCCAAACCGGGTGTTAGTTACCCCCGTTGGTGCATCAGGCGATGAAAAAATAACCGCGTTATTTCTGCGCACGATGAAGTTGATCGACAGGGCGGGATCTTCACCGCCGCCATAGCCCTCTCGTAACGCTTTGCTGAAGGCTGCCAGCACGGCGGTACGATCCTGCGGGTGATCGTCCATTCGCTCGACCAGCGTAAAAAGCGTTTCATAGGTATTACTGCCCGTGAGGATGGGAGGGCTGCGCAGGTCCTCCCACAGAATGAAGGTTAAAAATAGACACCACAGCAGGGTAAGCAGCAGCAACTGGGCGATGATAATTCGGCGTACCAGCGTCGGGCGCCTCAGGTGATACCACAGGTTTCGCATTAAGTCGTCACCTTCTGAACAGCAACGGTATCAATAACATACCCGACGCCACGCACCGTTCGCACATAGCCGTCGCCGATTTTTCTTCGCAAATTTCCCATATGCACGTCGAGCGCATTACTGAGGTTCTCTTTGTTGCCGAATATCCGTTCTTCCAGAAACCGTCGCGTAATCACGCGGTCCGCACGCAGCATCAGCGTTTCAAGCAGCGCATATTCACTCGCCGTCAGGTCTATGTGGCGTGCGCTCACCGTCACACGACGCGTCGGTACATGAAGAGATAAGCCTCGAATCTCTATCGCCTCATTCTCGAAACCGTAACTGCGCCGCGCAAGGGCTCTTACCCGCGCCAGCAGTTCGGCGAGAACAAAAGGTTTAACGAGATAGTCGTCTGCACCTGCATCCAGCCCGGACAGGCGATCCTGCAGCGTGCCTCGCGCCGTCAGGATGATGACCGGGATCCCCTTAAGCTGCTGGCGTAAGCGCGTCATGAGGCTCATGCCGTCGCCGTCGGGCAGCCCCAGGTCGAGCAAAATAAGTTCTGGCACGCAGACGTCAAGCTGATGCAGCGCATCCTCTTTACGGCGAACCCATATAACGTCAAATCCTTGATCGGCAAGGGCGATACGTACGCCATTGCCCAGATCCAGGTCGTCTTCGATGAGTAGAATTTTCACACTGGTAACTGTATCAATCGTGAATGAAGAACATCTTAAGAAAAAACGGTATCAGGAAATCTATCCGGTTTACAGCACCCGCGCGCGCTTCAGTGTTTCTTCATTTTCGGCTCATAAGAACCTTAGGGTCAGTATTCAAAATGGGCGTTCTGGCGTTTAACCGCTTGCACCGTCACCATTTGAATCCAGAAGGACTTCTTTAATGAGAAACATCGAACTGCGTCATACGTCCCCACACTTGCTCTCGGGCCGCAGCCTGAAAAACATCGTGCCGGGCATCGTTCTGGCGTTACTGACCACGCCAGTACTGGCGGCAGAGCAGAGCGAGGGCAACGTTTTAACCCTGGGGGGCGGCGTGGACGTCGCGCCACGCTACTCGGGTTCGGATAAAAGCCGCGTCGGTGCGGCGCAGGTGGTGGATTACGCCATGGCAAACGGCTTCTTTATCAGCACCACGCGGGGCGTCGGTTACGGCAACAACATCGGCAACCTGGATTACAGCGCAGCTGTGAGCTATCGAACAGGCCGTAAAGATAAAGACGTAAGCAGCGATTCGATCAGCTCCGGCAGCGACTACCTGCGGGGTATGGGCGACATCAAAGGCTCGGCCATCGTTGTGCCTGGGCTGGGGTATAAGGTGACCGACTGGCTTCATCTGCAGCTGCAGGCTGAGGTTCCGGTTTCTGAAAGGGACAACGGCGAGGCGGTGCATTTCGGCATTATCAGCCCGCTCTATATATCACCAAAAAATGAGGTGACGCTGGCGCTGACCAGCAGTTGGGGATCCGACAAGTATATGCAAACGTACTATGGCGTCAGCGCCGCCCAGTCGGCCGCATCGGGGTTTGCCCGACATGACGCCGGTGCCGGAATTTATGCGTATTCGCTGAATCTTGACTGGACACACAGGCTCACCTCGCGCTGGAGCGTGCTTGCCGCAGCGGGCGCGACGCAGCTGACGGGAGATGCGGCCGATAGCCCAATTGTTCAACGTAAAACATCGCCCACGGGGAGTTTGAAGGTGACGTACAGTTTTTGATGGTTGGTAACTTATGGAGATGAGCGTGCAATAGCGACGAATTCGAGCCGCCCCGGAAAGATGATGGGGCGGCAGTGTTTGATGCCAGGAATAATCATCGGCTATCAAAATTCACTGCGCTGAAGAGGGTCAATTGATCCTTCACGGATGTATTTAGAGCTCGTCTGTTCGTTAGTCGGGTAAGGTTTTGCGGGAAGATGGCGGACGGGGGGATAGGTCCGCTGTGAGCGAAAAGCGGACTTAACTTACGTCCACTTTCACAAATAAGAAAAAAATGCTTTATTTTTAAGCAATAAGGACATTTTTATTTACTGAGATCAATTTTACAAATACTTCCCAGTTCTAAATCTTTTTTAACCATTGGCAATAAATCCGGTATGGCATTTATTGATTGTTGCATGTAATTTCTCCCATCATTTACATCCCCTTTTGCACATAATATTTTAGCCGCGTTAATAGCCATATATTTTCTAATTTTATCATTATCACTGCCAATCCTAAGCGCAATGGAAATACTATTCATTGCATCAGTATAATTCCCTGCTCTAAATTGTGCATAAGCTTTTTGATTCCACAAAGAAGCATCTACGGGTGTCATTTGAGTTGCCTGGGAGAATGACTCTGCTGCCTCCAGAAATTTTTTATTGTGCAAATAGTTGAACCCAAGACTCTTGTAATACTCAATGCTGTAAGTCGGTTTATCTTGGCTATCTACTGATTGATTATTGTTTTTTGATAAGCAGTTTGTTTGAACCTTTGCAATCATGATATTTTTCTTTTCTGATGAAGAATAGTAAGCATCAGCATAAGATTTTATTTTCCCAATCGATAGCTCTCCATCTTTCTGGCATTCTTCATAGCTTGTTCTTAAAAAATCAATATCAAGTTTCTGTGAGTTCAAACCTTGCTCTGCACTCTTTATGAATAACTCTTTATTTTGTATAGAGAGAATACTTTCCGCGTTTTGTCTCTCGAAAGCAAGTCTTTCATCGTTTTGACTTTTTGTTATCCAAATATTTGCGATTCCCATTGGGAGAGTTGCAATAAAAACCATTATTAATTCAGTTATCTTGATTTTATTTTCAGTGTTCAATGTCGACATTTATTTATCATCCAAGTCTAGATTTTAATTATAACTGTTATCGGCAATAGAGTAATTTTCTTTATTTATAAACCCATTGATGGTGGTATGTGTATATATTTAAGTGGCATATGTAATGTCCGCTCCTGGCACAAAGCGGACATTCTATTCTGACTTGCTCAACCCTCGCCCTCGCAGCATCTGCAACAAAACGTTCGAAAATTCGGGGAAATTTCCGTTTGGCATCACGAAAGCGATGGTTCTGGAACCGGCTACCTTTCTGAGGATCGTCACGGAAGCCATGCCGTCTGAATCTATAGTGACCTCAACTTTGCTGGCGCGCGAAGTACGCTTTGTACCGAAGATGGATACGCGAAACAAAATTCCTTCCCTTAAGAAGGGAGCGGGTGACGGTATTGTGAAACCTGGTCAGGTTAAACTATCGAGGCTACTGTTAAATATCTGCACACAGAAGAACGTATAAATGACTGAGGAATTATACAAAGCTGGATCAGAAGATCTGTCTGAGTTTGTCCCAACGCATTGGGTATACACCTATGACAAAGGCTGGAAGTATGAGTGGTATGCGCACAACAGCAATACCCAGGACTGCCGTATCCATCAGGGGCTTGTCGGGGGCGCTGGATAACAAAAGTCCAGTTATTCGTGACGCGAAAGACCACTAAACCGTTAAATTGGATGGAGAAGCAAAATGTTATTCAGACACTGCGTGCTCATTATTGCCTTAGGTATTGTCGGTTGTACCAACACAAGCAATCTTTCCGGCGATGTTCATTCAGCCTCCACTGCAGGTCGGGTACAGCAGGTATATTACGGCACGCTAGTTCATGTTCGTGCCGTGCAAATTCAGGCGGGTGATGAAAATAATGCCATGGGGGCGGTGGCCGGTGGTGTTCTCGGAGGTCTGGCCGGGAGTACGGTAGGCGGAGGCTCAGGTCGCAGACTGACGACGGCAGCTGGGGCTGTCGCCGGGGGAATGGCTGGGCAGGGCGTACAAGGGCGCATGAATCTTGTCCAGGGCGTAGAGCTTGAGATTCGTCTGGATGACGGACGCATGCTTATGGTAGTGCAACGCCAGGGGCCGACCCGCTTCTCCGCTGGACAACGGGTGGCCATATCATCCGCGGGCGGGCTAACGACGGTGTCACCTCGCTAATTATTCCCCGGGACTCGGGTATCTATGCCTTCATTGATACGCTCAATGATATAAGGGTAGAAGGGGTTTGAAGACTGGCGCATAAGAGAATCAAGTCCGACGATCAGTACCGCGCGTTCTCCACGCGCGGCAAAGGTCCCCAGGCTAATACCGTATTGATTCTGTGGTTCAGGATAACGGCCATACAGGGAGTCTGTCATAGGGAAAGGCAGGGCGACATGAGAGAGTGAGTAAACGTCCGGTAAATAGCGCAGCCCCATTTTTTCAACGATCTGTTCTGTTTTACCCGCTGGAATCGTGCGGATTTCCATCTCTGTGCTGCCCGCGGTGACATTCGTGATTATCGTAGTGTCGTATCGACGTGGGGGAGAAGGGAGTAATCTCGACAGCGCGGTGTAAGAAGATCTCCGCAATAGCGCATTAAACCTGACGGCATGGTTCAAATCGAATAAAACCACTTCGCTGTGGTTAACCGGCAAACGATTATATAACGCTGTAATGACCGCTCGGGCACTGACGGTGGAGTCCATTGCCGACTGAAATGTCATTATCGGCGGTAACTTGTCTCGTTTTTTGTTTCGTGAATCAGCTGCAATTTGGGTTTGCAGCGCACGGCTTAGCAGGAAAGACTGCCGGGCGGCATTCGTCGGGAATGAATTAAATTTAAACGGATTGAACTCTGGCATGATGGTTAACCATGCTGCTTTCGCAAACGCGGGCAGAAATGATGGCCAGCCCGCAACACCTGAAAAACGCGCGAAACGCGTAACGCCAATCATCGGTGAAATCAGGATAACGCGCTGAGGTTTTGCCAGAAGGGGATCATTAAGAGCGTCCAGCGTGTATTTCATTGCAAGAGCTCCGCCATTGGAAAATCCGACAATATGTAGCGGTACATCATTACCCGCTAACTTTTTAGCTTCTCTGACTGCAAGGCGCGTCGCGGCCAGCCAGTCCTGCCATGTCACCTTCGTCAAGGCTGCAGGCACCGTACCATGTGCCGGTAATCGGATACCAATAGCAATAAATCCATGCTGACGATAATTCTCTGCAATATGTCGCAGACTGTACGGGGTATCGGTTAAACCATGCAACATCACCACGACACCTTTGGGTTTGGCATCAGGGAACATAATGTAAGAGCGATTCCAGTTAGTCTGGAATCTGTCAGGATAAATGGGACTGCCGGAATAATAGCGATTGAGTTCCGTCTGCTGTTGAGCATCCAGCTTGTCCGTGACATTGAGTTTCACTTCTGTGAAAAGAGAATCCTCAACCTTCAGGTAATGGTTCCAGTCTGCTTTGTCTATTTCGTCAGCATCCATTTCATGAGGAACATAGGTATGCCAGAGTTGCAGATCCGGTCCGCGCTGAATGTCATAAAGACGCAGGCCCATCGCGCCAATGACCAACAAAACAAGGGATAAGACAATGCGTTTGAACCATCTTAAGAATTTCAACGTCAGGCTCCTTGTCTGCCGGGGGGCGTGGTCCCTAAAATAATGGCACAGCATTACTCACGTAGTATGTAAAAGATACACTGTGTTAACTCGTCCCCGGCTTTTCAAAATTTGCCGACTCTTTTCTCCCTTTCCTCTATTTGTCAGGAATGGGATGACATCCTGAGCGGGCAGACAGCCCGTATTGAGCGGTAAGCGGACCACGCTATCTAAATAAAGGCCTCACAGATAATGTCGGGACAGCTCATGCTATAAAATGTATAACTTTTATTTTCAACGACGATAAAGAAGGGATTTCAATGGTTGAGGTTGAGGTAATAAAAATGAAGTATCCAGGCGCAGATGCCTGGCAAATGGGTGACAGCCCGGAACTCGCCAGCGAGCTTGCGGACCTGATCAAAAAAGGGATCAAAACGGCCTCTTGCGGATCTTTTGCCTCTTTCCAGCAGGAGGATTCTGCCCTGAAGATTGGGAGTTATAACATTATTCTTGATGGCCAGAATGTTCCGGTCTGTGTGATCAGACTGGTTTCATTGCGGCTTGTGCGCTTTTCTGATGTGACTGAGGCGTTCGCCCGCAAAGAAGGTGAAGGGGATTTAAGCCTTGAATACTGGCAGAAAGAGCATCAGAGATTTTTCAGCCGCGAAGGTCATTTTTCTGAAGATATGGAGTTGATCGCAGAAGAGTTTGAAGTGGTTGAGATCCTGTAGAACAGAGTAAACGGATTGACGTTCATCAATTTCCATTCATATCAATGTCCGCTTCAGGCACGAAGCCGACAGTCAAAGTAGATATTTTTCATGGTTGTCCGTGCATTTCCCACCGGGCAGAACTCATGTCGTCGTAAACATGCTGGTTAGTAAATGATGGGAATTTTGCTTGCCTGGAGGCTTCAGCTAAAGCACGGCAGTAATCCTTATCTCCACTCTTTATGATGAAATTCTGCAAGGTGCCGTCCATATTGAAATCCAGATGCACATTACATCTTTTCCCACTCCAGGCTCGGGGTTTGGTCAGTGCTGCATCGAGTGCTTTTTTTATACCTGATGCTTGTTCGCCATAAATGTCTTTATCGGTTACTTTTCCTGAACGTTTGTAAGAGCACGAATCAAGAGCGCTTTTCTTCTGGCAATCTTTTGGGGTTAATGGAGTGCAACCAGCAATGGTTGCTACCATTGCTACCAGCATCAAGATTTTGGTCATGTCTAAGTCCGTTTCTGATTTTCCAAAAGTATCGATACGCACCGATGAATCGGGGCATTATGGCACGAAAATCAGAGAGGGGGGCTTGTTGGCTCACACTCCCCCAATTTTAAGGGGGACAGGCTTGAAAATTGCAGGAAAAATCAGCCTGGGCGCAGTAAGATTAATGTTGCGCTAGCTCCCTAGACCGTTTGCTGTATTGAGCTACGCTTAAATATGAACGTCGGCTAAGAGCGAACAGCAGACGCTAGTGTTCAACCGTCGTCTACTTAATTTTGCCATTATCCTTTTCAAACGGACGATATTCTTCTGAGAATTACATCGACACATTCTGGTGCTGATAAAATTGCTGTATCTAATTGCAAATGCTCTCGTTCCCATGGTTCATAGTTACGGCGTTGTACTTGTTCCCAGTCAGGGAGGGTTAACCCCGGGATATCTGAGATTCTGTTCTCCACACGATAACGATGCTGTGTCATATCTGAACAGAGTATTTCAACTTCTAAGAACGGAACATTTAACGATATCGCTATATCGCGGAAATTATTACGTATCAGATTGATATCATTAACCGAATCGGTGACAACAGTAGCGCCTAACTGTAGATTTTCACGCGCCAACTCATAAAGAACAAAATAACCCTCAGGGCCAATTTTTTTGTTCTGTTCAGATGCTGAACGAATCGCCTGCTCAACCGTATCAACCCGTAGATACACACCATTAATTTTTTGGGATAACAATTTTGCAACTGTACTTTTACCGCTACCAGGTAAACCATTAAATATAATTAACATAATTTATCCATTGATGGTTGAGCTAAAATTATACCTTTTTATATACACCCTGAGTATTTCTAATATTTGGGAAGTTCTGTATAGATAAACCTTAAATCAGATTTGAGAATTATTACAGTATTTGAACAACGATTGCATTAATCGATGTCCGCTTCTGGCACAAAGCGGATAGATTCGGCAGATCGGTAACAATTGTCCAACAAAAATGCCAGCAATCCGTTGCCCTGGAAAGTAATCCGATAACATCCGCTCCTTCGGATAAAGAAAATATCTGCTACCGATTCACTTCTTGCTTTTCCTTCGCGGCTAAGCTTGCTCTCAGCACGAGATAACCGGGTGGGGCAGTGCGGTCACTGCTGCAACACGCCACTGACCAACAGGGTGAAAACCTCAATCGCTTTGGGCAATGCCTGCTTCGGATCGTCACTCGCGGCCACCCACTGGGCGGCATTCAGTGCGGCACCATTTAATAACCAGGCGGTGGCATCAACGTCTACCGGTTTGATGACGCCACGTTCAATCAGGTCTGAAAGGCTTTCGCGAGTGGCGTCGAGGCAGGTATTCTGACTTGGCCATTTTGTCGGATCCCCAAGAAAAGCTGGGCCATCAAGCAGAACGATACGCCGGACTTCTTCATCCAGCGCCATCTTGATATAAGCTATCCCTTCGGCCAGAAGCTTTTGCTGGTCATCACCGGATTGCGCCGCTGCATGTTTGGCGCCTTGCGCCATTTCAGAATCAATCTGGGTCACCACCGCGGCAAGTAACCCTTTTTTATCCCCAAAATTATGGTAGAGGGCGCCACGCGTCAGGCCGACGCTGGCGGTCAAATCATCCATCGAAGCTGCCGCAAATCCTTTTTCAGCGAAGGCTTTTCGTGCAGCCGCAATCAACTTTGTGCGGGTTTCTTCCATCGTTTCGGCGCGGCGTTTGGCTGCCATACGGGCTCCTTATCCTGTACGCCGCGCAGGATGTTTGACATACGCGGCGTATGTGTGATTAAGTTGACATACGCCGCGTATCTTAATTCATTTATGGATGCCACGCATCCGCTGTTGCACATCCAAAGAAAGGATATGTTATGAACCAACCGAAACCTGTTTTCCCTGCAAATCGCCACGCACTCTATGAACAGCATGGTTATTCCGCAGCGATCCGCTCTGGTGATTTACTGTTTGTTTCCGGACAGGTGGGTAGCCGGGAGGACGGTACACCCGAGCCCGACTTTACTACGCAGGTAGAGCGTGCTTTCGAGAATCTCAAGGCTACGCTTGCCGCCGCGGGATGCACGTTTGACGATCTTATCGATGTGACCACCTTTCATACCGATCCGGAGAATCAATTTCCAGCCATTATGCAGGTGAAAAGCAGCATTTTCCCGAAGCCCCCGTATCCGAACTGGACAGCCGTGGGGGTTAACTGGCTTGCAGGATTTGATTTTGAGATAAAGGTTATCGCCCGCATTCCTGAACATTAAGAAGGCAAACGATGCACAGAGATATCAAGAGAAACGATATCTCACCGATCCGGAATGGCTACTCTTAACTGTTTTTGGATTCAGTCATTAGCAGCCTGACAATTCTGTCTATCATAAAAGGCGCAGCCTGATTAAGCTCCCGATCGCTTAATAGCTTCGCGGCAACGCTTAATGCGAAACGGTGAACGGCATCATTGTTCTCTACGCACGCCGTGCGGCCGCGATCTTCATTCGCGTGAATGACGTTGGATAATTCGCGAATGTTACGCACTGGGGCCGCTGGGCTGTGCCTGTCCGGAAATGGGATAACTGCCATACACTCTCCACTACAGGGATATGTTTTGAAGTGAAACCATCCTAGTAGTAGGATGGGGTGGTGTCAATGATATCAGGCGGCTTTTTCCCGTTGGCCCTTTGCGGGCCCGGCTATTTGACATTCTTGTTGCCGCTCAGTAGGTTGTCCCGGCGGGACGCGCCTGTCACAGACAGCACATTTTTTCACTGGATTGAACACTGGAGCGTGAAATGATCGAACGTTCGCCGAAAGCGCGCGAAATTATGGCAAATACGAGGCAGCTGCTCACAACGGGTGGGTACAAAAGCTTTAGCTATGCCGATCTTGCGGAGCGCGTGGGTATCCGCAAAGCCAGTATCCACCATCATTTTCCGGGCAAAGAAGATTTAGTCAAAGCTGTAGTGCAGGAATACCGTGCAGAAGCACGGAGTGGCATGGAAGCGATGGATCGCCAAACCAACGATCCTCTGATCAAAGTGAAAGGCTATGCTGATTTCTGGTCGGCCTGTATTAAAGAGGGGGCTTCACCATTTTGTATCTGTGTGATGCTGGCCGTTGAACTTCCGACCTTACCTGCAGATATTGCCGCAGAAGTGACCGGCCATTTTAACGATCTCTCTGACTGGCTGACCGCAGTACTGAGTGCTGGCGAAGCGCAAGGCGTTTTCACTCTCAGCGAAAGTGCCGAAGTCGAAGCCAGGGCTCTCATGGCGGGCATGCATGGTGCCATGCTGGCAGCCCGGGCGTTTAATAATCCGCACGTCTTTGAGCAGATTGCCTATCCACTGATCGATAAGGTTCTCACCGCAGCCTGAAGGACGCCCGGTTATTGACCGGGCTGTGCCTGTTTTCAACACGTCTTTCACTTTCCCGCGCCTTGACGATCCTTTTGTAACGGTTAGCGTAAAACATATTGATCTTTTATCTACCTACTAGTAGGTTTGTTGTCGGGTGAGGCATGCTACGCTGCTTCGTTTGTTAAATATGCCAGGTTAAGAGGTCTATATGTCCGACACTATCCACCACGGGAATCAGCAGAACTGGCTACAACAGTATTATTTTATCCGGACGGCTTTCTCCGTTTTATGGGTTATTGCCGTGTTCACCGCTGGCCTGTCTTCGCCTGTTGGCGCATCGATTTTGCTCATTCTTTACCCCGCATGGGATGCAATGGCGAATTATATTGATGCAAGAAAAAGCGGGGGATTTGGCCGCAACCGGATGCAGACCGTTAATATTATCGTTAGCGTTATAACAACGCTGGCCGTCGTGTTGGCTCTTAAAAGCAATATAAATGATGTCATTCGGGTATTCGGCTGCTGGGCGATATTATCCGGTCTGCTGCAGCTGGGCGCGGCAACACAGCGCTGGAAACATTATGGTGCGCAATGGAGCATGATATTAAGTGGCGCACAGTCTGCACTTGCAGGCGCGTTTTTTATCTATCAGGCCCGGACGCCTGAGCCACCGTCAGTAGCAAATATCGCGGGGTATGCTGCGTTTGGTGCCGTCTATTTTTGCCTGTCAGCCCTGACGTTAACATTCCGAAAAAAAAGAGAAGCGAAACGGTCATGCTGATTTCAGGCACGACGCGTCATCACCCCCTGCACGTTTCGTTTTGACATATCGTGAGCAGAATGAGTTAACAATATGAACAGTAAAGTACATTTAAACAGACAAACGGTTGTACGTCTGGCGCTGGTCGCAATTATTCCCCTGATCCTTTTTTTATTATTCCTGTGGACTGGCGGTTGGCTGACGCCTCAACGTCTGACGTCGGATAAGCTCGTTGATGTATTACAGCAGTCGGGTGGAGTACATAAAGGCTATCGCCGTAATCATGCTAAAGGCATGTGTGTGCTGGGCTCGTTTATCTCGAACGGGAATGCCAGTGTGCTTTCACGTTCCTCCCTGTTCAGCAAAGGTGAAACCGCTGTCACAGGACGTTTTGCCATTGCGGGCGGGGATCCGGCTGCACCGGATTATGTCGTGCCCGTTCGGAGTATGGCGCTCTCCTTTCAGCAGTCGAATGGTGAGCAGTGGCGCACCGGTATGAACGCCATGCCATTTTTCCCCGTCAGTTCCGTTGAGAGTTTTTATGAACTCCAGACGGCCACTCTGCCGGATGCCGCAACCGGAAAACCGAACCCGGAAAAATTACGTTCCTTTGTCATGAACCATCCGGAAATAAAACCGTTTTTTGTGTGGGCAAAGCAATACATACCCTCCTCAAGCTGGGCCAGCGATCGCTTTAACAGCCTGAATGCTTTTCGCCTGATTGATAAGGCGGGCCATGAACAATTGGTACGCTGGAGCATGGTGCCACATGCCGGGTTTACTCCCATAAGCGATGCCGATAAACAGAACAGCGATTTCCTGCAACAGGATCTTCAGCATCGTCTGGAGCAGGGCGCGCTGAAATGGGATTTAGTGTTCACGCTTGCTCAGGCAGGTGATAAAGGCGACGACGCCACCAGGGCATGGCCAGCCGACAGGAAAACGATTAATGCCGGAACGTTAGTCTTAAACAAGGCTATCCCTCAACAGCAGGGCCCCTGTAATGACATCAACTATGACCCGTTGATTTTACCCGACGGTATGGCACCGTCCGCTGACCCGATACTTAACGCACGCTCATCGGCGTATGCCAAATCCTATAACCTGCGCACCCATGAACAGGCGCAACAGAAGGGAGAGACGTTATGAAACAGGCCGTCTATTTTCATCCGGCTCTGCGCGTCCTGCACTGGCTGATGGCCGCAGCCACTCTCATGATGTTGTTTATCGGTGTTGCGATGGTCTCGACCGTCTCCTCCGCGCACAGCTTGCTGGTGTCGATCCACAAGCCTCTCGGGGTGATGATATTGCTTCTGGTCATCGGGCGATTATGGCTGCGATTCACGACGGCCAAGCCCCCGTTGCCAGCGTCCATTCCGGCCTGGCAGCGCGGTATGGCCCATCTCTCGCATTGGATGCTCTATCTGATGATGGTGGCCCAGCCGCTGATAGGTTGGGCAATGCTCTCAGCAGCAGGGTATCCCGTCACGCTAGGTAACGGCATCGTTCTGCCGCCGATCATGGACATCAATAATGATCGGTATGCGATACTGCGGCCGCTTCATACCTGGGTTGCCCTGGCGTTATTCGCGATGATAATGCTTCACCTTGCCGCTGCGCTGCTTCACGCTTTCGTACTGCGTGACGGTGTCTTCAGCAGTATGACTGGCCACCGTAAACCCTAGGCTCATGCTGTCGCCGTGGCGGGATCGGCAAGCATCGTATCGGCGATATCCATCATGACCCGCAGGCGATCCATATGCCGGAGATCGGAGTGACACCCTACCCAGATATCTTTGGACGGCGGTGGCTCCGGCATGCTAATGGCCTGCAACCCGGTGATGGCATCACCCAGTGGACGCGGTAATACGGCGATGCCCATCCCCCGACTGCACATCTGCGCCTGCACGGCCCGGCTGGTGCTGGTGAAGACGCGCGGGGAATGTGGGAACCTGTCCAGCAGCCAGGCCACGTCAGAAAAGTGGGATTGGGCCGTATTCATCAGAATCAGCCCCACTGCGGCCGGGTCGTGTCGGGCGATATCGGCGATGTCTGGCGTCCCGTAAAGCGCATAGGGAATGCGCATCAGGCGGCGCTGGACAATATCGGGTTCGGTAAAGGGCACGATGCGAAACGCAATGTCGGCATCACGTCGCGACAGATTGAGTAAGCGGTAGCTCGCGATAAGTTCAGGGACAATCGCCGGATGACGACGCGTCAGCTCGCTCAGGACAGGCGCCAGAACATAGTTCGCAAACCACTCTGCTGACGATATCCGTAAGAGGCCTTCAAGACGGTCGTGATTTCCTGCCAGGCGTCGTTCCATCGCCAGCGCGGAGTTTTCTACCGCTTCTGCCAGCTTCAGAACCCTGTCGCCCGCGTCGGTCAGGACCAGGCCCTCCTTGGTCCGGCGAAAGAGGGCTTGCTGAGCCTCATCCTCAAGCGCCTTTATCCGGCGACCCACCGTAGGATGGCTCACGCCAAGGCTTCGGGCCGCTTCGCCGAAAGAGCGCTTACGCATAACTGCAAGAAATACCCGGACATCACCCCATTCCATGCCAGTCTCTCACCGTACAAAAATGAACATTGAATATACAAAAGTGGCAGTTCTAAAACAACTTTGTCGATATCAATATGACCTTCTCAACCACACCGCCACGGGCGGCAAATCAGGAAGCTGAAGACATGAACAAATTAAAAGACAAAGTTGCCATCGTCACCGGTGGCTCCAAAGGTATCGGAGCAGGTATTGCTCGTCAGCTGGCGGCTGACGGCGCGAAGGTCATTGTTAATTACGCCTCAAGCAGAAGCGATGCGGATAAGGTCGTTGCCGATATCGAAGCCGCGGGTGGAAAGGCCACGGCGGTTGCGGCGGACATCACCTGCCAGACCGAGGTTGAGGCGCTGATCAACGCGGCTGTAAGCCATTACGGGCGGCTGGACATTGTGGTGAACAATGCAGGCGTTTATGCCTTCGCGAGGATTGAAGAGAGCACCGAAACGCTGTTTCGCAGGCAGTTTGATATCAACGTGCTGGGCCCGTTGCTGGTGGCTGGGGCGGCTGCGCCGCATCTGACAAAAGGCAGCAGCATCATCAATATCAGCTCATTCGTCACCCCCGTCTTTATTCCTGAGAGCGCCATCTACAGCGGCACCAAGGGCGCGATTGACGCCATTACCGGCGTACTCTCACGCGAACTCGGCCCGCGCGGCATTCGCGTCAACGCGGTCAATCCCGGCCTTATCGAAACGGAAGGGAGTCATAGCGCGGGCGCGATGAACTCGGATTTCCAGACATGGAATGAAAGCCAGACACCGCTTGGCCGCATCGGCCAGGTGCAGGATGTGGCCCCAATTGTTTCATTTCTCGCCTCAGACGATGCGGCCTGGGTAACCGGCGAGGTGATTCTGGCCTCTGGCGGCATGCGTTGAGCTAAGCCATGCGGCGGCCGCCCACAATCCACAATAATGTCTCTTAACGGGGCACGGAACCGTTATCTATGGAGTGTTCTATGTCGACACATACCCTCACGCAAGCCGAGCCCCGTCGCTGGGCAATGTTTATTATCCTGCTGGTTGGCGCATTTTTGCCTCCGCTCGATTTTTTTATTGTCAATGTGGCACTGCCTGCAATTCAGGGTGAGCTGAGCGCCACGTCCTCTGCTGAACAGCTCGTCATTTCGTCCTATGCTGCCGTTTACTCGGTAACATTAATCACCGGCGGACGGTTGGGGGATATTTACGGTCGCGGGAAGATGTTTTTTCTGGGGCTCATCGGTTTTGCTGCGGCATCGCTGTTGTGCGGTTTAGCCTGGTCGCCGTGGGTTCTGATAACCGGACGCATATTACAGGGCGCTACGGCCGCGATTATGGCTCCCCAGGCGCTGGCTTCCGTTCAGGCTATTTTTCCGGAGGCGGAAAAACCGCTCGCGCTGAGTATCTATGGCGCGGTGTTTGGTCTGGCTTCCGTTATCGGGCAGGTATTGGGCGGAGCCCTGCTTTCAGCGGATCTGTTTCATCTGGGATGGCGGGTTATTTTTCTGGTTAACCTGCCGGTGGCGATGCTGGTCATTCTCTTTGGACTGCCGCTGCTAAAAGAGACGCGCGCGCAATCTGCACAGCGTCTGGATCCCGTCGGTATGCTGCTGGCAACCGTCACGCTGAGTGCGCTGATTGTGCCGTTAATTGAAGGCCGGGAGGCGGGATGGCCCTGGTGGACGTGGCTGTCATTTCTTGCTGTGCCTCTGCTGGCCAGGCTGCTGTGGCGTTATGAGCGGCATCTTAGCCAGAGCGGTGGTTCACCGCTGCTCGATCCTTCCGTGCTGCGCGCGCCAGGGCTGGGGCGGGGGCTCACAGTCGTTTTGCTGTTTTATTCGATTGGTGCCTTCTTTCTGTTATTTTCTGTTTATCTCCAGGATGCGTTGCATATAAACGCCCTGACGGCGGGACTGATTTTTCTGCCCTTTGGCATCGGCTTTCTGATCGGACCGTTGCTGACGCCGTATCTGAGGCGGTTTGTCGGAAATTACTTAAGCGCCATCGGGATGGGCTGCGAGACGGTGGGGCTGGCAGGCCTTGCGTGGCTGGTTGCCCACACGCTGACAGGGCGCCCGCCAGCCATGTTGCCGCTCGCGGCACTGCTTTTTGTTACCGGTCTTGGACAAGGGCTGGCAATGCCGACGCTGGTGCGCATGGTGACAGGCCGCGTGGCGCCCGCGTTCTCAGGCACGATCGCCGGCGTGACCAGCTCGACTCTGCAAATTAGCACCGCGCTGAGCGTTGCCATCATCGGCGGCATTTTTTACAGCATGTTAGACGCTGGAAAAAGTGAAGCCACTATCACGCATGCCTTTATCGTCTCCCTTCTGACAATGGCGGTATGCCTTGCCTTAGGCGCAGGACTCAGCGTCCGGCTTATCAGGTATGCTTCGTGGGGACGTTTTCCTGAGCATAAATCAACGTGTTAAAAGAGACATCATCATGAAAAAATCGATAGTTCCTGACGCATTCCAGCATTACTTCGATGACTGGCACTTTTCCCCCGTCATCGAAGCCGATGGCACAGTCTATCTCTCAGGAGTGACCGCAGCGCGCAGGGACAAACCCATAAGCAAGGAGCCGGAAGAACAGTTTCATGATGCCTTTTATAAGCTGGGTGTGTATTTGAACGCTGCTGGCTTAGGCTATGAAAACATTCTTGAGATGACCACTTTTCATATTGATCTCAAGAAACATATCGCTGTTTTTTCTAAAGTGAAGGATGAGTATGTCAAGGCGCCATACCCGGCATGGTCCGCCATCGGTGTATCAGAGTTCATTCCGGAAAATGCCCTGGTGGAAATGCGGATCGTTGCAAAAAGATAGTTTCGGTCGTATGGGCTAAAAAGAAGGCTTGCTCGCCACCCGCGAGCAAGCCACTTCCTTAGCGATACAGCGTCTTTTCCGCAACCGGAATAAGTAACGCAGAACGCCAGTCTGCGAGCGTCAGCTGCGCGAGCTGACCCAGCGCGGTATAAAACGGATGCCCGGCGTTGTCGACAAACACCGACAGGAAGCGGGTGCTCCACGGCAGCAGGTGCCACGCCAGAAGCTGATCGCACTCCGCTTCGCGGCCATTCTCGGCGAGCCACGCAGCCAGCAGCAGCAAGGTGCCGAAATGGTCTTCCGGTTCATTTTGCTGCATCTCAAAAGCGATATTATTCTCACGCATCCACTGGCGCAGCGAGAGCGTCGAGTCGCCAAACAGCACGGATTCGCGGTCAAGCCAGACGGAACCCCACGGCGGTGCGGGCAGGGCATAAGGGCCAATAAACAGCCGTTGCCACGCATCCGTCAGCGTCTCATCGGAAGAGGAGGCAAAGGTATCGGCAACGGGCTGCAGCAATTCGGGAGGCAGGGGCCAGTCCTGAACCCATTCGCCAGCGGTAAGCACCCGCACCAGCGGCGCAGCCTGCTCGCTGTCGGGAGAAAAATAAAACAGTGCGCCCAATACCCGGGCACTAAACGCGAACGATTCACGTGGTGAGACATCTCCCATTACAACCTCCCTTTCTCGCGCGGAAGATGTCCGCGCGACTGTGTTAACCGATAATACTGACCATAGAATAAACCACGGTCTCGCGTTTCACCCTCTACACCTTCTCGATCTGCACCAGATTGGTGTGCTGCGGGTTGCCTTTTGCCAACGGTGACGGGCGGTGCGTGGTCAGCGTGTTGATGCACGAACCGTGGTCGATACGATCGCCACTCATATTGGCATCGTGCCACGCTCCCTGGCCCATGGCGCTCACGCCGGGCATGATGCGTGGCGTCACTTTCGCTTCAATTCGCACCTCGCCGCGACGATTAAAGACGCGCACCGTATCGCCGTTCTTGATGCCGCGTTTTTCGGCATCGACAGGATTAAGCCAGACCTCCTGGCGGCAGGCCGCTTTCAGCACGTCGACGTTGCCGTAGCTCGAGTGGGTACGGGCTTTGAAGTGGAAGCCAAACAACTGCAGCGGGAACTGCGCGCGCTCAGGGGCATCCCATCCGTCAAAGGTCGATGCGTAGACGGGAAGGGGGCTGATGGTCTCATCCTTTTCCAGTTCCCAGGTGGCGGCAATGTCCGCCAGCCTGCTGGAGTAGATTTCAATCTTGCCCGATGGCGTTTTCAGCGGATTGGCCTCCGGGTTCTCGCGGAATTTTTTATAGGCCACAAAGTGTCCGTTCGGATCGTTGCGCTTATAAATGCCCATTTTTTTCAGCGCGTCATAGGACGGAAGCTTAGGGTCTTTCTCAAGCATTTTGGCATACAGGAACTGCAGCCACTGTTCCTGCGTGCGTCCTTCGGTGAATTTCTGATGGATGTCCGGCCCGAGGCGTTTTGCCACTTCGCTCATGATCCAGTAGATAGGCTTACGCTCAAACTTCGGCGCGGTCACGGGCTGGAGGAAAATCAGGTAGCCCATGTTGCCGGCATAATCGTTAGGAATAATGTCTTCCTGCTCGACGGTCATCAGGTCCGGCAACACGATATCGGCGTACTTCGCTGACGAGGTCATGAAGTTGTCGATGACGACAATCATTTCGCACTTGCTTTCGTCCTGCAGGATCTCGTGAGTTTTATTGATATCAGAGTGCTGGTTAATAATGGTGTTGCCCGCGTAGTTCCAGATGAACTTGATCGGCACGTCCAGTTTATCCTTACCGCGCACGCCGTCGCGCAGGGCGGTCATCTCCGGCCCGCGGGCGATGGCGTCCGTCCAGCTGAAGCAGGAGATTTGCGTTTTGACCGGGTTTTCGGGGAGCGGCATACGTTCGATGGTGATGGTGTAGGTCGACTCACGCGCGCCGCTGTTACCGCCGTTAATCCCCACATTTCCGGTAAGGATTGGCAGCATCGCGATGGCGCGGGACGTCAGCTCGCCGTTCGCCTGGCGCTGTGGTCCCCAGCCCTGACAGATATACGCCGGTTTTGCGGAGCCGATTTCGCGGGCAAGCTTGACGATGCGATCCGCTGGAATGCCGGTAATACGGGAAGCCCACTCAGGGGTTTTCGCCGTGTGGTCATCCCCCTGGCCGAGAATATAGGCTTTGTAGTGACCGTTAGCGGGAGCCCCTTCCGGCAGCGTTTTTTCGTCATAGCCGACGCAGTATTTATCCAGGAACGGCTGGTCCACCAGGTTTTCGTCGATCAATACCCATGCGATGCCCGCAACCAGGGCGGCATCGGTACCCGGACGAATAGGGATCCACTCGTCTTCACGTCCGGCGGCGGTGTCGGTGTAGCGCGGGTCGATGACGATCATGCGCGCGTTGGAGCGCTCGCGCGCCTGCTCCAGATAATAGGTAATCCCGCCGCCGCTCATGCGCGTTTCCGCCGGATTATTGCCGAACATCACCACCAGTTTGGTGTTTTCAATGTCAGAGGTGCTGTTCCCGTCGTTGCTGCCGTAGGTGTAAGGCATCGCGCAGGCGATTTGTGCCGTGCTGTAGGCGCCGTAGTCGCTCAGGAAACCGCCGTAGCAGTTCATCAGGCGCGCCACCAGCGAAGCGTAAGGGGAGGAGCGGGTGATATTGCCGCCGACAATGCCGGAGGAGTAGTTAATGTAAACCGCTTCGTTGCCGTATTTGTCGACCACGTCTTTCAGGCTGGCAGTGATGGCGTTCAGCGCTTCGTCCCATGTGATGCGCTCAAACTTGCCTTCGCCGCGTTTGCCCACGCGTTTCATCGGGTAGTTCAGACGATCGGGGTGATTGATACGACGGCGAATAGAACGTCCGCGCAGGCAGGCTCGCACCTGATGGTTACCGTAAATATCCTCGCCAGTGTTGTCCGTTTCGACCCAGTAGACCTCATCGTCGCGAACGTGCAGGCGCAGTGCGCAGCGGCTACCACAGTTGACCGAACAAGCTCCCCATACCACTTTATCTTCCGCAGGCTGGACGGCGTTTTGCACTTCAGCAGCGGCAGTTTTCAAACCAAACGGTAATGTGAGTCCACCCGCGGCAAGCGCCAGTGAACCCATTGCTGTAGATTTAACAAGCGTTCGGCGGCTAATACCGCCGTGATGATCGACCTCAGACATGGCTCACCCCAACATTGAGATTACGTATTATTTTTACCCGTGATTACAACCGGGCTAATGATGGGGTGAGTGTTACTTATTTTGAGGTACTAAATGTTAATCCTTATCAAATCAATGGACATTGAGCGGGAAGTTACTGAGGTTCACTCGGTGCATTGTCCTGGCTCCCAGAGGCAGCGCCACTTCCTGTACGGGTGTATAAAATTTTAAAGGTGTCGTTGGCGCAATGCCCAACCACCTGCGCATCCGGCTGATCTGCCTGATCGTTTGGCACGATGTTCAGCGTAAAGCCAGACTCAGGCACGCCGTTGTTGACAATCTTCTGCTGAATGTCGCTTTTCACGCGCTCGCAGGAATCCGGTGCCGCCAGCACGGCGGTTGAAGCACTCATTAACAGCAGGGAGGTAATCCAGGGTAACCGTTTCATCTGTAGCTCCTTTCTCTGTGTAGAGATTAATTTTAGCAGGGTTCGTGTAAACATCTGTATTTGCTAATATGATTGGGAATAATCTCTCTGAAACGGTAATAAATGTGAAGAAATACGCAGCGATAACGCTACTGGCAGCAACACTGGTGGGGTGCGACAACAACTCCGCGCCGCCGTCGTATACGCCTGAGATGGCGAGCTTTTCTAATGAATTCGATTTCGACCCGCTGCGCGGTCCGGTGAAAGATTTTACCCAGACCCTGTTTAACGACAAGGGGGAAGTGTCCAAGCGCGTGACCGGTACCCTGTCGACAGAAGGGTGCTTTGATACGCTGGAACTGCACGATCTTGAGAACAACACCGGCGTGGCGCTGGTGCTGGATGCAAATTACTACCTGGATGCCGAAACCCAACAGCAGAAGGTGAAGCTGCAGGGGAAATGTCAGTTGGCGGAATTACCCTCAGCCGGGGTGACGTGGGAGACCGACGATAATGGATTCGTCGTCGCGGCGCACGGCAAGGAGATGGAAGTGAAGTACCGCTACGATGCGGATGGCTATCCGCTGGGCAAAACCACCGTCTCCGGGGACCAGCACTTATCCGTACAGTCGACACCGTCGAAGGATCTGCGCAAAAGAATGGACTTCTCGGCCGTGAGTTTGTTGAATGACAAGCCGCTCGGGAATGTGAAGCAGAGCTGCGACTACGATAGACATAATAACCCGGTGAGTTGCGATCTGACGATCACCGATGACAGCGTTAAGCCCGCCGTTGAGCGCAAGTACACCATTAAAAACACGATTGAATATTACTGAGAGTAAAGTGCATTTTGTGCGTTTCGCCCGGCGGCGCTACGCTTGAACGGGCCTACAATGAAGCGTGCAACATATTGATATTCTTGCACCATGTAGGCCGGGTAAGCGCAGCGCCACCCGGCAAGAAAGAGAGCTCAATGGGGGAGCGTCACTCTCATTGCGCGGTAGGTTTCAGCAGGCTGGCGCCTGACGGCTTGTGTCCGGCCAGGTGCTGGTGCTGGAAGATGCACATGCGGATGGTGTTGCGGTATTCGCCATTGATAAAGAACTCGTGAATCAGTTCACCTTCCACCATAAAGCCCAGCTTGCGGTAGATATGGATCGCTTTCTCGTTCTCTTTATCCACGATGAGATAAAGCTTGTAGAGGTTCAGGACGTTGAATCCGTAATCCATCGCCAGCTTTGCCGCCCGTGAGGCAAGACCTTTCCCCTGGTGCTCAGGCGAAATGATGATCTGAAACTCCGCCCGGCGGTGAACGTGATTGATCTCCACCAGCTCGACCAGACCGGCTTTTTCACCTTCACACTCCACCACAAAACGGCGTTCGCTCTGATCGTGAATGTGCTTATCGTAAAGATCCGACAGCTCGACGAAGGCCTCGTAAGGCTCTTCGAACCAGTAGCGCATCACGCTGGCATTGTTGTCGCGCTGGTGGACGAAACGGAGATCTTCACGCTCCAGCGGGCGAAGCTTAATGTCATACAGTGCAGGCATCAGGGTGCAACCGTGCGGCCAGTGCGGCGATCCAGGCAGCGCAAGGTGTTTGGCTCCCAGTAGGCGTTGACGTTGGAACTTTGCTGGCACTTATCGCGCGCGTCGAAAGCGACATCTTCTTTGTCCCACTCTTTCTCGGCACGCGTGTTGACCTTCTGACGAAGGCTGCGAGTGTCATTCCATTGTTCTTTGTCCATCGCCGCGTTCTGACGGCTTTGTGCGCTATCGCCGGATTCAATAATCAGCTTGCTGGTTTCGGCTGTCGCCGTCGCGGTGCAAGCGAGCGTTGACAGCGCCAGCGCGGCGGTCAGACAAAGGCGTTTGCTTAATGTAGTCATAGCGTTTCCTTTTTAATGGGGGCAGATAATCACGTTACCCTGTTCAGATTCTACACCAAAGCGAGATAGCGTCATACCCGCGGTTATCATCGGGTAAGATGGTTAAATCAATCCTCACCAGAAGAGAATTATGTTCAAAACCACGCTGCTTTTTTTTGCCACCGCGCTCTGCGAAATCATCGGCTGCTTTTTGCCCTGGCTTTGGCTGAAGAAGGGGGCATCCGTGTTGCTGCTCATCCCGGCGGCTGTTGCGCTGGCGCTGTTCGTCTGGCTGTTAACACTGCATCCGGCCGCAAGTGGACGTGTCTACGCCGCGTACGGCGGTGTCTATGTCTGTACTGCGCTGCTGTGGCTACGCGTCGTGGATGGGGTCAAACTCAGCGTCTATGACTGGGCCGGTGCCCTGGTTGCGCTCTGCGGGATGCTGATCATCGTGGCGGGATGGGGGCGCACCTGAGCGCCCTGATTTTGTGATCTCTCGCTGATATTATGATCAATATACTTGTATGGTAGTTGCGTAATTGCGTAAATTTCCTGCATCACAACATGCGATGTAAGGAAATGGATTATGAAGATTGTCGGGGCTGAAGTCTTTGTCACCTGCCCAGGGCGTAACTTTGTCACCCTCAAAATCACCACTGATGAGGGGATCGTGGGTCTTGGCGACGCCACCCTGAACGGACGCGAACTCTCTGTAGCGTCCTATTTGAAAGATCACCTGTGTCCTCAGCTGATTGGCCGTGATGCCCACCGCATCGAAGATATCTGGCAGTTTTTCTATAAAGGGGCTTACTGGCGTCGCGGCCCGGTCACCATGTCGGCCATCTCCGCCGTTGATATGGCGCTCTGGGATATCAAAGCGAAAGCGGCCAACATGCCGCTCTATCAGCTGCTGGGCGGCGCATCCCGTGAAGGGGTAATGGTCTACTGCCACACCACCGGGCACACCATTAACGACGTGCTGGAAGATTACGCCCGTCATAAAGAGATGGGCTTTAAGGCGATCCGCGTGCAGTGCGGCGTGCCGGGCATGAAAACCACTTACGGCATGTCCAAAGGGAAAGGCCTTGCCTACGAACCTGCCACCAAAGGCGACTGGCCAGAAGAGCAGCTCTGGTCCACTGAGAAATACCTCGATTTCACACCAAAGCTGTTCGACGCGGTGCGCAGTCAATTCGGTTTCAACGAACATCTCCTGCACGACATGCACCATCGCCTGACGCCAATCGAAGCGGCGCGCTTCGGCAAGAGCATTGAAGAGTTTCGCATGTTCTGGATGGAAGCCCCAACGCCTGCGGAAAATCAGGAATGCTTCCGCCTGATCCGCCAGCATACCGTCACGCCAATTGCGGTGGGTGAGGTGTTCAACAGCATCTGGGACTGCAAGCAGCTGATTGAAGAGCAGCTTATCGACTATATCCGCACCACCATCACTCACGCGGGCGGGATCACCGGGATGCGCCGCATTGCGGACTTCGCCTCGCTCTACCAGGTGCGCACCGGCTCGCACGGACCGTCCGATCTGTCGCCAATCTGTCACGCCGCCGCGCTGCATTTCGACCTGTGGGTGCCGAATTTCGGCGTGCAGGAATACATGGGCTACTCCGAACAGATGCTGGAGGTCTTCCCCCACAGCTGGCGCTTTGATAATGGCTACATGCATCCGGGCGACAAACCGGGGCTGGGCATTGAGTTTGATGAAAAACTGGCCGCGAAATACCCCTATGACCCGGCCTATCTGCCGGTGGCCCGTCTTGAAGACGGCACGCTGTGGAACTGGTAACCGAGGAACGAACGATGAAAAGCGTAGTGATTCAACAGCCGAACCAGCTGGTGATTGAAGAGCGTCCACGCCCGGAGCCAGGCGCAGGGGAAGTCCGCGTCAAAATCATGCTGGCAGGGATTTGCGGTTCAGACAGCCATATCTACCGTGGACATAATCCGTTTGCGAAATATCCGCGCGTGATCGGCCACGAGTTCTTCGGCGTGATTGACGCCGTGGGCGAGGGCATCGACAGCGCGCGACTGGGTCAGCGCGTCTCGGTTGATCCGGTGATCAGCTGCGGACACTGCTACCCGTGTTCCGTCGGGAAACCGAACGTCTGCACCTCACTGGTGGTACTGGGCGTCCACCGCGACGGCGGCTTCAGCGAATATGCGGCAGTGCCCGCTAAAAATGCCTGGCCCATCCCGGATGCGATCCCGGATAAACACGCCGTCATGGTTGAACCCTTCACCATTGCCGCCAACGTGACGGGGCAGGCGAAACCCATCGAACAGGATGTTGCGCTGATTTATGGCGCGGGCCCGATGGGGCTGGTCACCGTGCAGGCGCTGAAGGGCGTTTATAAGGTGAAGCAGGTTATCGTCGTCGACCGCATTGATGAGCGGCTGGCAATGGCTCAGCGCAGTGGTGCGGACTGGGTCTTTAACAACGGCGAGCAGTCGCTGCAGGCCGTACTGGAAGAAAGGGGCATCAAACCGACGTTAATCATTGATGCCGCCTGTCATCCATCGATTTTACAGGAAGCCATTACCCTGGCCTCCCCGGCGGCGCGCATCGTGCTGATGGGCTTCTCCAGCGAGCCGAGCCAGATTGTGCAGCAGGGCATCACCGGCAAAGAACTGGCGATCTTCTCTTCGCGCCTCAACGCCAACAAATTCCCGGTCGTGATTGACTGGCTGGAAAAGGGGCTGATCGACCCGGAAAAACTGATCACCCATACCTTTGACTATCACCACGTAACAGACGCCATCGAACTGTTTGAAAAAGACCAGCGGCAGTGCTGCAAAGTCTTGCTCACGTTCGGTCAGTAATAAAACACGCGGTTAAGAGCCTGCGCAGACAGGCTCTATGTAGTACGCCTCTTACCTTTTAGAGATAGCCATTATGACGCAAGCACAACCTCAACGAACCACCTCCGATCTGGTGAAAGCCGCCGTTTCCGGCTGGCTCGGCACCGCGCTGGAGTTTATGGATTTCCAGCTTTATTCGCTGGGTGCCGCCCTGGTATTCCACGAAATCTTCTTCCCGGAACAGTCTGCCGCGATGGCGCTGATTCTGGCGATGGGGACCTACGGCGCGGGCTATATCGCGCGTATCGTCGGGGCTTTCATCTTCGGCAGAATGGGTGACAGCATTGGCCGTAAAAAGGTGCTGTTCATTACCATCACCATGATGGGGATCTGCACCACGCTGATTGGCGTGCTGCCGACCTACGCACAGATTGGGATTTTCGCGCCGGTCCTGCTGGTGACGCTGCGCATTATTCAGGGGCTGGGCGCTGGCGCGGAGATATCTGGCGCTGGCACGATGCTCGCGGAATACGCCCCGAAGGGGAAACGCGGCATTATCTCCTCGCTGGTGGCGATGGGGACCAACTGCGGGACGCTGAGCGCAACGGCCATCTGGGCTGTTATGTTCTTTGCCCTCGACCGTGAAGAACTTGTCGCCTGGGGCTGGCGCGTACCCTTCCTCGCCAGCGTCGTGGTGATGATCTTTGCCATTTGGCTGCGAATGAACCTGAAAGAGAGCCCGGTCTTTGAGAAAGTGAACGACGCAGAAACTGTCTCGCCGGTGGCTGCCCAGGAAAACGCCCTGGGTGCGATGTTCAAAAGCAAATCCTTCTGGCTGGCAACCGGGCTGCGCTTCGGACAGGCGGGTAACTCGGGTCTGATTCAGACGTTCCTGGCAGGCTATCTGGTACAGACGCTGCTGTTCGATAAGGCAATTCCCACCGATGCACTGATGATTAGCTCTGTCCTCGGGTTCATCACCATTCCTCTACTGGGCTGGCTGTCTGACAAGGTAGGGCGTCGGCTGCCGTACATCATCGTTAACACCTCCGCCATTCTTTTGGCTTACCCCATGCTGTCGATTATCGTCGATAAGAGCTACGCGCCGGGGACAATCATGCTTTCCATTATCGTCATTCATAACATTTCGGTACTGGGGCTGTTTGCGCTGGAAAACATCACCATGGCAGAGATGTTTGGCTCACGTAATCGCTTTACCCGCATGGCTATCTCCAAAGAGGCGGGCGGGCTGGCGGCGGTGGGCTTTGGTCCGGTACTGGCGGGGATCTTCTGCAACATGACCGGATCCTGGTGGCCGATTGTCGCCATGCTGGTTGCCTATTCCGTGATTGGGCTGGTCTCGGCAATCCTGATGCCGGAAGTGCGTGACCGTGACTTGAGCGCGGCAGAAGATGCGGCGGAAACGCCCCGGCGCGAATCAGTTGGCTATGGCGCACTCTCGTCACGACGTTAATGGTTTATATCCTGAGTAACTTGTCACATAACTTTTCGATCATGTCACACCACATGGACAAAAGTTAATATAAATCAATATCTGAAATTGAAGTATCAGTATGGTTGATGGCAGTTATTTTTTACCCCAACTGCCATTCTAGTTGGTGTAGTCAGCAGGCGCTGCCGCTTCGGAAGGAGAGCGGCAGCGGATCGCAGCTTTCATTAATTAACGAGTCTCAATCATGGAAAACCGGTTATTACAGGCGAAAGCGACGCTGCCTCAGTACGATCGCGGCAGCCTCAAAGCGCGCATTGTTCATTTAGGGTTTGGCGCATTTCATCGTGCGCATCAGGCAGTTTATACCGATATTCTTGCGGCTGAACACGGCAGCGACTGGGGATACTGCGAAGTGAATCTGATTGGTGGCGAACAGCAAATTGCCGATCTCAATGCGCAGGATAGCCTCTACACCGTCGCGGAGATGTCTGCCGATGCATGGACTACGCGCGTCGTCGGCGTGGTCAAAAGAGCATTGCACGCGCAGGTTGATGGGCTGGAAACCGTGCTGGCGGCGATGTGTGAACCTCAGGTCGCCATTGTCTCCCTGACCATCACCGAGAAAGGCTACTGCCACTCCCCCGCGACCGGACAACTGATGCTCGATCATCCGTTAATCGCCGCCGACCTGGAAAACCCGCTTCAGCCGAAATCTGCCCCTGGCGTCGTGGTTGAAGCGCTGGCGCGTCGTAAAGCGGCGGGTCTGCCTGCTTTCAGCGTAATGTCCTGCGACAACATGCCGGAGAATGGTCACGTCATGCGTAACGTAACTTGCGCCTACGCGCGCGCCGTAGACGGCGAACTGGCGGACTGGATAGAAGCCAACGTCACCTTCCCGTCAACGATGGTGGATCGCATTGTGCCTGCAGTCACCGCCGATACGTTGGATAAAATCGAGCAGTTGACCGGCGTACGCGATCCGGCGGGCGTGGCATGTGAGCCGTTCCGCCAGTGGGTTATCGAAGACAACTTTGTTGCTGGCCGTCCGCAGTGGGAAAAAGCAGGTGCCGAGCTGGTTGCAGATGTCATCCCGTTCGAAGAGATGAAGCTGCGTATGCTCAACGGCAGCCACTCGTTCCTGGCCTATCTCGGCTATCTGGCGGGGTATCAGCACATCAACGACTGCATGGAAGATGAAAACTACCGTGTAGCCGCGCACGCGCTGATGCTAAAAGAGCAGGCTCCCACGCTGAAAGTGAAAGGCGTTGATTTAGGCCATTATGCTGACCTGCTGATTGCGCGCTACAGCAACCCGGCACTGCGTCACCGCACCTGGCAGATCGCGATGGACGGCAGCCAGAAGCTGCCGCAGCGTATGCTGGACTCTGTGCGCTGGCACCGGGTGCACCAGAAGCCTTTCCCGCTGCTGGCGCTGGGCGTGGCCGGCTGGATGCGTTACGTCGGCGGTGTGGACGAGCAGGGTAATGCCATTGAGGTGAGCGACCCGCAGCTGGCGGTGATTCAGGCGGCAGTAAAGGGAAGCGCAGAGGGGCAAAGTCGCGTTAAGGCGCTGCTGGGCATTGAAGCCATTTTTGGAAACGAACTGCCGCAGGATGCCGTGTTTGTGAATGCGGTGATGGAGGCCTATCAGACGCTGCTGGATAAAGGCGCGAAAGCCACAGTGGCGCAGTACGCGGTACAACCGTAATTTATTTCATGCCGCCGCTGGCGGCGGCATGAATCTGCACGCTTAGTGCATTCCCAGACGAATCAGTTCGATCGGTTCGTACCTACCTTCACTTCCTTCCACTTCAACCGTTTTGCTGCGGCGCACCTGCGCGGCGTCCAGCCCCTCGCTGTGAATCGCTTTAATCACGCCGGTGCGGCCGGTGCCGCTAATCATGACCCGGCTGCCGGTGGTTATGGCGTTACGGTTACGGTCGTATGTCATCATGGTATTTTCTCCTCTCTTACTCTTCGCTACGGCGCTATTTTACCTTCTGCCGTTCACGGGCATTATTAATACGCCTCTCGCCGCCTAAATTATTTGTTTTTGATCAAGGTCACACTTTTTTTATCCTCAGTGCAGCCCGCTGACGGTTCCGGACGGTAATTTACAAAGCCGACAATTATTTTCCTTAATGGATAATTTCACCCTGCAAGCGTTGAGGGTTTGTTTATATTGCCAATGGCACTCTTGAGTCAGGAAATAATCCTCTCATCGGAATAAGGAGTCAGGCTTATGTACAAGAAAATATTGATGCCTGTAGACGTGTTTGAAATGGACTTGAGCGATAAAGCGGTACGCCACGCGGCCAATCTGGCAAAAGCTGAAGGCGCGTCGATTACCCTGGTCAACATTCTGCCTAACAGCAGCCGCTCGCTGCTGCGCGGGTTCAACGCGGACATAAAGAAGTTTGAAGAGTATATGACCGCGGAGTCTGAGAAAAAAATGACGGCGTTAAAACGACTCTTCGATATTTCGCCGAATGATATTCACTGCAAAGTATGCTTTGGCAACGTGCGTGATGAAATTATCAAGCTCAGCAAAGAAGGGGAGTATGACGTTATTGTCATCGGATCGAAAAATCCGAGTATCACCACCCATCTGCTGGGGTCAAACGCGGAATCTATTCTGCGCTACGCCACGATTCCGGTATTAGTCGTTCGCTAATCACATCGCCGCACCCGAAAGGTGGCGGCGAATATTACTCTTCGCTAAACCACTCGCTATTTTCCTGACGGATTAGCTGGACCGATTCGCTAATTTCCTGCAGATGCAGCGTCATCGCGTTTTCCACGCCGTCCGCGTCGCGTTTTTCCAGCGCGCTGAAAATATCATGGTGTTGGCGGAGCAACATTTCCGGCGGGGAAACATGGTCAAGGCTCATGTAGCGCACGCGGTCGATGGTGGCTTTGATGTTTTCGATGGTATCCCACGCTAGCTGACAATCCGCAATTTGCGCCAGTTTCTGGTGGAATTCGTCATCAAGCTGGAAGAAGTCGTTGAGCTGCTCACGGTCAATCGCAATCCGCTGCTGATGCAGGTTTTGCTCCAGCAGGTAACACTGGTTGTCATCGATAAGCGTTGCGGCGCGACGTGCCACTGCGCATTCAATGGCCTGGCGGACGAAACAGCCATTACGGACTTGCGAAAGGGAAATCTTATTTACATAGCTGCCGCGCTGGGGGCGGATCTGAATCAGGCCATTTTCAGCAAGTTTGATAAACGCCTCGCGCACCGGTTGACGGGACACGTCAAAACGCACCGAGACCTCTTTTTCAGAGAGCGGCGTTCCCGGCGGGATCAGGCAGTGGACGATATCGCGTCGTAAAATACGATAGATTTGCTGGTTAACGGGCTGGGTAGGATTGAGTTGTGATTCAGCGGCCATGGGTTGCGATTTCTCAGAGAGTTAACCTGAACATACTACCATTCTTTTGCCTGCCATCACATACCCGGCCCGCAGGCCGGGAAGGGCCTAATTAGCCTCTATGGACGCTAAGTCCGGCAAAGCTCTGGCTGACTGGCATCATCTCAACGGTGTTGATGTTGACGTGTTTTGGCAGCGTCGCCACCCACCAGACTGTTTCAGTGATGTCTTCTGGCGTCAGGGCATTGGCGTTTTCGTAGGTTTTGTCCGCTTTCGCGTCATCGCCTTTAAAACGCACGTTCGAGAACTCGGTCCCACCCACCAGGCCTGGTTCGATATCGGTGACGCGAATGGCGGTGCCGTGCAGGTCGGTGCGCAGGTTAAGGCTGAACTGGCGCACAAACGCTTTCGTTGCGCCATAGACGTTGCCGCCCGCGTAAGGCCAGCTCCCGGCAGTCGAGCCGATGTTGATGATGTGACCGCGGTTGCGCTCGACCATACCCGGCAGCACGGCGCGGGTCATATACACCAACCCTTTGTTGTTGGTGTCGATCATGTTTTCCCAGTCTTCAACGCTGGCTTTGTGGGCGGGCTCCATGCCCAGCGCCAGACCGGCATTGTTAACCAGCACGTCGATGGCGCGCCATTCTGCTGGCAGATTAGCAATCATCTCTTCAATAGCCGCGCGGTTACGCACGTCCAGCTGCGCGGTCAGGATGCTGTCACCTAACGCCTCTTTCAGCTCCTGCAGGCGCTCCTGACGGCGACCGGTCGCAATCACCTTGTGTCCGTTGGCGACGAAGCGACGCGTGATGCTTTCACCAAAACCCGCTGTCGCCCCGGTAACTAAAATAATCATCTCACTGTTCCTCAACGCTTTTTGTGTTGTATTAACATAGCACGCTCTCAGGCGCGCCGTTAAGGCAACATTTGTATGACGCCATTGCAGGCCAGGGCTGCCTGTCCTACTCTGGGGAGATATACCGTTCTCAGGAGTGAAAGATGTCGGCCAATAACCCTTTTTTTGACATTAGCCTGTTGCCTTATCAGGCGCCGCGTTTTGATGAGATTAACGATAGCCACTATCGCCCGGCCTTCGATGAAGCGCTTCGCCAGAAGCGGGCGGACATTGCTGCCATTGTCGCTCAGGCCGCTGCGCCAGACTTCACCAACACCGTGCTGGCGCTGGAGAAAAGCGGCGCCATGCTTTCCCGCGTAAACAGCGTATTTTTTGCCATGGCCTCCGCGCACACCAATGCGTACCTGCAGGAGCTGGAGGAGCAGTTCTCTACCGAACTTGCCGCGCTGGCGAACGATATCTGGCTGAATGACACCCTTTTCGCCCGCGTGGAGAGCGTCTGGCAGGATCGTGCTGCGCTGGACGCTGAATCTCGTCGGCTGGTCGAGGAGACATTCCAGCGGTTTATTCTGGCCGGTGCGCGTCTGAATGAGACGGAAAAAGCCGAGCTGAAGGCGCTGAATACCGAGGTGGCCTCCCTGACCAGCCAGTTTAATCAGCGCCTGCTGGCTGCCAATAAGGCGGGTGGGCTGGTAGTGGATTACGCGCATCAGCTTGAGGGGCTTAGCGCAGACGAGATTGCCACTGCCGCGCAGGCCGCTGCGGAGAAGGGGCTAAACGATCGCTGGCTGATCCCGCTCCTGAACACCACCCAGCAGCCAGCGCTATCGGCGCTGCGTAATCGTCAGACGCGCGAAAACCTGTTCAACGCAGGCTGGACGCGTACCCAGAAAGGGGATGAAAACGACACTCGCGAGCTGATCCTCCGTCTGACGGCGCTGCGCGCGCGGCAGGCCCGGCTGCTCGGATTTGACGATTACGCCAGCTGGAGCACTGCCGACCAGATGGCGAAAACGCCCGATGCCGCGCTGGCCTTTATGCGCGGCATAGTGCCGGCCGCCCGTGCCCGCGCGGAACGCGAGCAGGCCGATATTCAGAACGTGATTGACGACGAGCAGAGTGGCTTTGACGTGCAGGCCTGGGACTGGGCATTTTATGCCGAGCGCGTGCGCCAGGCAAAATATGCCCTCGATGAGTCGCAAATCCGGCCCTATTTCGCGCTCAACACCGTGCTGCAGGATGGCGTATTTTGGGCGGCAAGCCAGCTGTTTGGCATCCGCTTCTTCGAGCGCTTCGATATTCCGGTTTATCATCCGGACGTCCGCGTATGGGAGATTTTCGACCACACGGGTGAAGGTATGGCGTTGTTTTACGGCGACTTCTTTGCGCGCGATTCCAAGCAGGGCGGGGCGTGGATGGGGAATTTCGTCGAGCAATCTTTCGAGTTTGCTGCCCGTCCGGTGATCTACAACGTCTGTAACTACCAAAAGCCGGCTAACGGCGGCGTTGCGCTTCTTTCCTGGGACGACGTGATAACCCTCTTCCACGAGTTTGGCCATACGCTGCACGGACTGTTTGCCAGCCAGCGTTTCGCCACGCTGTCCGGTACCAATACCCCGCGTGACTTCGTTGAATTCCCGTCGCAAATCAACGAGCACTGGGCCAGCCATCCGCAGGTATTTACCCACTACGCCCGCCATTACGAAACCGGCGAACCGATGCCGGACGCGCTGCGGGAAAGCATGCTCAACGCGACGCATTTCAACAAGGGCTATGACATGACGGAACTGCTGGGGGCCGCGCTGCTGGATATGAACTGGCACGGCATCGGTGAAGCCGTTTCGAGCGTAGAAGATTTTGAAGCGGCAGCGTTGAAAAAAGAGGGGCTGGATCTGCCTGCCGTGCCACCGCGCTATCGCAGCAGCTATTTTGCCCATATTTTTGGCGGGGGCTACGCGGCAGGGTATTACGCCTACCTGTGGACGCAGATGCTGGCGGACGATGGCTACCAGTGGTTTGTCGAGCAGGGCGGCCTGACGCGTGAAAACGGGCAGAAATTCCGCGAGGCGATTTTGTCGCGCGGCAATAGTACTGATTTAGCTGAACTTTACCGGAACTGGCGTGGGCACGATCCGAAGATTGAGCCAATGCTGGAAAATCGCGGGTTAAACGAGTAGCGTGAATTTTGCTGAATATAGAACCGGGCGCGATGCCCGGTTTTTTTATATAGCCTGGCAGCTTACAGAAGCGATAATTTTATTCCCACCAATGTTGCCCATAATCAGATCGAGTACTTTTCGATATTCCTCTCGAGTCATGACTTCGGCCCGTATTTCCGTGGTTCCTGTTATTTCCGTCGTAGCTGAAGAAATCGCTTTCAGGCCTAACGTCAACTCTTTTGCCATATTTACCACGCGCTGCCGTACGACGTCACCATGTTCGTCACTGCAGGTGATTTTCAGGATGTAGCATTTCTCACCCTCATGAACCGCAGGAAGCTGATTAATGCGCTGAGCGGCTTCGCGAAGCAATATGTTGGCGCACAGAATAATTAAGCTGGCCATGGCGGCGTTCCAGAACTGGCCTAATCCGCATAATACGCCTATACCGGCAGAGCACCACAGCGTTGCGGCGGTATTTAACCCACGAATATTCATTCCTTCACGCATGATCACGCCAGCCCCAAGAAATCCTATTCCGGAAACAATCTGCGCCGCGATGCGTCCTGGGCTATCGGGCGAGGTGGATACGGAACTCAAAATAAACACCGCAGCGCCGGTGGCAACCAGAGCATTGGTTCTAAGCCCGGCCATTCGCTGACGCCATTGTCTTTCCGCGCCAATAATCGCGCCCAGCAGCATCGCTGCGAGCAGATGAGAGATATAAGGGAACATAAGCTTGTCGCCTGTTAACATATTTCAAATAAGAAGCATCAGTGCGGCGTAAAGCACAGTGACACCGTTAAACGCTATGTCTGTCAGGACGAAGGTGGCGGGAAGAGGGTGTTATTAAACATGAACATTGCGATTACCCACAAATTAAGCGGTACGTATTGTGTCGGGATGCAATCGCTGAAAGGGGATTGCTGCCCACCGTGAGGGTAAGCAGCGAAAATATCGCGTTAGCTTACCTTCGTATTCACTATAAAATGACTTTCCAACGAAGGGCTCCTGTAAAATTTCTTGCCAGTATAATCACGCTTTATAGTGAGTAAAGCGAAAAAGCAGCGTTCTTTATGAATCGTTTAAGTTCAGGAAAAACGTTTTTTTGAGCCGTCATCTGATTTTCAACGCTATCCCGTATACTGCATTCTGTTCACTACAGGCGATAACATGCAAAGGCAGGAAGTATGTCTGTTCGTTCGCTGCGGGCGTTATGCCTGACAAGTTTTTTCATTGCCGATGTCCGTGATGGCCTCGGTCCCTTTCTCGGCATCTTTCTGACTGAACGCCACTGGACCCCCGATGGTATCGGCATCCTGATGACGGCCGGTGGGCTGGCTGGATTACTGGCCACGCTTCCGGCTGGTTTTATTACCGATACCTCCCGAAACAAACGCTCTGTGCTGGCACTGGTCTGCATCTTGATCACCCTGAGCACGTTGCTGATCTGGTTTAGCCAGCAAACTGGCGTTGTCGCCGCTTCGCAAATGATCACCGGCATCTGCGCGGCGTTTGTGGGGCCGCTGATTGCCGGGATTACGCTAGGCCTGACCGGTCAGGGCGGGTTCAGCGCGCAGATGGGCAAAAACGAGGCGTTTAATCACGCGGGCAATTTCATGACCGCACTGATTGCAGGCGGAATTGCCTGGTACTGGGGCGTCGGGGGGATTTTCCTGCTGATGACCTGTACGACGCTGCTCACGCTCTGCGCGATGCTTGCCATCCGCAACGAAGACATCGACAACGATGCGGCGCGTGGACTCTCATCTTCAGCGAACCTGCCAGTGCCCGGCTTTGCGGTGCTGATTAAAAACCGCGCGCTATTTGTGACCGGACTGACGCTACTGCTGTTCCACCTTGCGAACGCTGCGCTTCTGCCGATGCTGAGCATGAGGGTTGCTGCGGCACCCGCCCCGATCAACCCCGGTTTGTATGCCGCAGGTACCGTCATCATCTCTCAGGCCGTGATGATCCCCGTCGCACTTTGGGTCGCAGGCCGGGTTGAACGCTACGGTTATTGGCGCTTAATTATGCTGGCACTGCTGGTCATGCCGGTGCGCGCTGCGCTGGCGGCGTCTACGGACGCGCCTTTGATGATGATCCCGGTACAAATCCTCGACGGTCTGGCTGCCGGGATCCTGGGCGTCGTGGTACCGTCGTTTATTGTGGTACTTTTGCGCGGGAGCGGGCACGTCAATGCCGGGCAGAGTGTGGTGATGCTGATGCAGGGGGTTGGGGCATCCATGAGCCCGGCGTTAACCGGGACGATCGCCGGTCATTACTCGTTTGCGACGGCATTCAGTGTACTGAGCGCGATTGCCCTTGTTGCCGTCCTGCTCTGGTGGCGATGTGCTCACCGGACCTGGGAAATACCTGCGCCGGGTGG
>NZ_GL890776.1:310765-315071 GCF_000211415.1 Enterobacter mori LMG 25706
ATCACGTCGTTGGACTTGTCTTCAAAGAACAGGTCACGTTCGTTCTCATACACGTCCATGCCCAGCGCGCCAATTTTCTGGGTCTTCAGCGCTTCGATAGCAGCCTGAGAGTCAACCAGTCCGCCGCGGCTGGTGTTGATGATCATCACGCCATCTTTCATCTGGTCAAACGCCGCCTGGTTAAGCAGGTGGTAGTTTTCCGGCGTCAGCGGGCAGTGCAGGGAGATCACGTCAGACTGGGAGAACAGCGTCGGCAGATCAACATACTCCACGCCCAGATCCAGCGCGGCTGCGCTTGGGTACGGATCAAACGCCAGCAGGCGCATACCAAAGCCTTTCAGGATCCTCAGGGCAGCCACGCCAATTTTGCCGGTGCCGATAACGCCAGCGGTTTTACCGTACATGGTAAAGCCCGTCAGGCCTTCCAGCGAGAAGTTGGCATCACGGGTGCGCTGATAAGCGCGGTGAATACGTCGGTTCAGGGACATCATCATGCCGATGGCATGTTCCGCGACCGCTTCAGGGGAGTATGCCGGAACGCGTACCACCCTCAGACCCAGCTCCTTCGCCGCGTCGAGGTCCACGTTATTGAAGCCTGCACAGCGCAGGGCGATATACTTCACCCCATGCTTTTTCAGCTCTTCCAGCACCGGACGACTGCCATCATCGTTCACAAAAATGCAGACGCCTTCACAGCCGTGCGCCGTTTTGGCGGTTTTTTCGGACAGCAGAAAGTCGAAAAATTCAAGCTCAAACCCGTAAGCCTCGTTAACATGTTGCAGATACTTTTTGTCGTACTGCTTTGTGCTATATACCGCGAGTTTCATAAGACTTTCTCCAGTGATTTTGCATTCACGTTAGCATGATTAAAATAATCTTACAATTTCTAAAATATTATTGAATTCAATAAGTTCTATCAATTATTCTAGAGCATCTATCCTTAAAAAAGGCATTCACTTCAACTGACTGGCTAAACATGCGACAATGATCGGGAATGTCGGCTTAATTCTTTCGCTAAATCAGGATATTAACTGCCCATGAAGGGTAAATACAAAGCCGCGATTGCGCTTTTACTGCTGTTGATTTTGGTGCCGCTGACGCTGCTGATGACGCTCGCCCAGTGGGTGCCAACGCTCGCCGGGATCTGGCTCCCCGTCGGAACGCGTATCGCTTTCGAGGAAAGCCCAAAACTCACCCGTCACGCGCTGGTGATCCCCGATCTTCGTTATCTGGTGGATGAGTGTGAAATTGCGCGTATCGATAACGTGACGTTGTCACACCCAAGCCGCTGGAAGCTTGATGTAGGCACCCTTGAGCTTAACTCCGTCTGCCTCAGCAAACTCCCTCAATCTGCGCCGTCGACGGTGGCACCCAAAACGTTGGCCCAGTGGCAGGCGGTGTTACCGAATACCTGGCTGACGGTGCATCGTCTTTCTCTTGCCCCCTGGCAGCAGTGGGAGGGCGAACTTCATGCGTCACTCACTCCAGCCAGTCAGGAAATTACCTATAAAGGCGAACAGGTCAGCATTAAAGGCCAGCTACGCGGACAAACTCTCTCTGTCAGTCAGTTCGATATTCGCCTTCCAGACCAGCCGCAGCCTGTCAAACTGGTCGGGAAATTTACCCTGCCGCTGGTGCCGGACGGTGTGCCGGTGAAAGGGCACGCCGTTGCCACCTTTAACGTGCCACAGTTGACCTCTCTGGTCGATGCCGATCTGGACTGGGAAGACAATCAGGGGCAACTGGTGGTGATGGCACGGGACAATCCCGATCCGCTGCTCGACCTGCCGTGGCAAATTACAGCCGAACAGCTGAATATCAGCGACGGACGCTGGAACTGGGCGCTGCCCGGCCTGCCGCTGAGCGGCCGGGTTGGCCTGCGTATTGATAACTGGCAGCAGGGGCTGGAAAAAGCCACCGTTTCCGGGCGACTGAATGTGCTCACGCAGGGCGATGCGGGCAAAGGTAATGCGGTGCTGAATATCGGCCCGGGTTCGCTTAGCATGGAAAACAGCGATATGCCGCTGTATTTGAGCGGCGAGGCGAAACAAAACGATCTCATTCTCTACGCCAAACTCCCGGCCAAACTGACCGGAAGCCTCAACGATCCGCAGCTTTCCTTTGAACCCGGCGCGCTGCTGCGTTCGCGCGGTCGCATTATCGATTCGCTGGATATTGATGAAATCCGCTGGCCGCTGGCGGGCGTGAAGCTCACGCAAAAAGGCGTAGATGGCCGACTTCAGGCCATTCTGCGCGCGCACGAAAATGAAACGGGCGATTTTGAACTGCACCTGGACGGTCAGGCTAACGACTTTTTACCTGATAATGGCCTGTGGCAGTGGCGCTACTGGGGAAAAGGGAGCTTTACGCCCATGCACGCGCGCTGGGATGTCGCCGGTAAAGGCGAGTGGCGCGACGCGCTTATTGAGTTAACCGAACTCTCGACCGGATTCGACAAGCTCCAGTACGGCACCATGACGGTAGGCGAGCCGCGCCTGGTACTGGATACCCCCGTTCGCTGGAACCGCGATCCGGCCAAACCCTCCTTTAGCGGCGCTCTGGCGCTGAATGCCGGACAAACGACGTTCTCCGGCGGAAGCGTACTGCCGCCTTCGGTACTGAGCTTCAGCGTTGATGGCACCGATCCGACACTCTTTCAGTTTAAGGGCGACCTCCACGCCGACAAAATTGGTCCGGTACAGGTCAATGGACGCTGGGACGGCGAACGCCTTCGTGGTCAGGCCTGGTGGCCGAAACAGTCGCTCACCGTGTTCCAGCCGCTGATCCCACCAGACTGGAAAATGACGCTGCACGATGGCGAACTGTATGCCCAGGTTGCTTTCTCGGCTGCGGCCGGTCAGGGCTTTGAGGCGGGCGGACACGGGGTGCTGAAATCCGGCAGCGTCTGGATGCCGGATAACCAGATTAACGGTATCGACTTTGTCCTGCCGTTCCGTTTCAGCGAAGGCACATGGTCGCTGGGTACGCGAGGGCCGGTCACATTGCGTATTGGCGAGGTGCAAAACCTGGTCACGGCGAGGAATATCACGGCGGATTTGCAGGGGGACTACCCCTGGAGCGAGGAGAACCCGCTGTTGCTCACCAACGTCAAGGTTGAGGTACTGGGCGGGAAAATCACCATGCAGCAGTTGAGGATGCCGCAGCACGATCCGGCACTGCTGCGCGTGGACAATATCTCGTCCAGCGAGTTGGTAAGCGCCGTCAATCCGAAACAGTTTGCGATGTCCGGGCCGGTCAGCGGCGCGCTACCGTTCTGGCTGGACAATGAAAAATGGATCATCAAAGATGGCTGGCTGACCAATCCGGGGCCGATGACGCTGCGTCTCGACAAAGACACAGCTGATGCCATTGTGAAAGACAATATGGTCGCGGGGGCGGCGATTAACTGGTTACGCTATATGGAAATTTCCCAATCGTGGACAAAACTCAATGTAGATAATCTGGGTGTATTAACGCTGCAGGCGACCATTAAAGGCACCAGCCGCGTTGATGGCAAAAGCAGCTTCGTGAACCTGAATTACACCCACGAAGAGAACGTATTTACCCTCTGGCGCAGCCTGCGCTTTGGGGACAACCTGCAAACATGGTTTGAGCAACATGCGGCGATACCGGGTCTCCGCAGTTCGACGGGCAAGGAAAGTGAGGAACAACAATGAAAAAGATGGCTGGTGTGCTCACCGTTGCCGTTGCCGCGCTGATGACAGGCTGTACGCCGCGCATTGAAGTCGCTGCGCCAAAGGAGCCGATTACTATCAACATGAACGTCAAAATCGAACACGAGATCCATATTAAGGTCGATAAAGATGTTGAAACCCTGCTGAAATCGCGCAGCGATCTGTTCTGAGGACGCCATGAAACGAACGTTAGCTCTCATTTTACTGGCGCTGGGAATGCACGTGCAGGCGGCAACGCTTACCCTGAATGACGCCCGTGAGCAGGGGCGTGTGGGGGAGACCCTGAGCGGCTATATCGCGCCGATCGCACACGATGCCGAAACGCTGGCGCTGGTTAGCCGCATTAACGCGGCGCGCACGGAAAGCTATCAGAAGCTGGCCGACAGCAATAACTTACCTGTAGATGAAGTGGCAAAAATGGCGGGGCAAAAGCTGGTTGCCCGCGCGCAGCCGGGGGAATATGTGAAGGGTATAAACGGTAAATGGCTGAAGAAGTGATCAGCGGAAGCGCTTGCGATACTCTCCCGGAGACACGCCAAAACGCTGCTTAAACGCCGTCGAAAAATGGCTGTGATCGGCAAAGCCCCAGCTGTAGCCGATCCCCCCCAGCC
>NZ_GL890776.1:315110-317649 GCF_000211415.1 Enterobacter mori LMG 25706
CTGGCGGAGCGCAACACCTGTGCGCAAAGGTCCAGGCGGCGGTTTTTGATGTACTGCGCCACGACCAGCCCCTTATCGGCAAACATGCGGTACAGGCTACGTACCGACATCCCGCTCTCTGTAGCAATCCACTCCGGTCGCAGGGCATCAGACTGAATATGATCGTCAATCAGCGAGAGGACGTGCTGGAACTGGCGTTCCTTTCGCGGCTGGACGATGTCACGTTGCTGAAAGGCCGGACGGAGCAGGCAGACCATCGCCTCCAGCGCCGCTTCGCTCTCTCTGTCGCTCAGCTCCGCATTTCCCATACTCTCCTGCAACAGGCGATGGCTCAGCTGTACGGTCGGCAGGCTACGTGAAAGCGTCAGCGCGCAGCTCACCTCCTGAAAACGACACTGCTGCTCAATGATTTGACGCGGCACGAGGAGTGAAATCTGGCGGGATTTATCTTGCCAGGAGATGGAGCAGGGGCGCGACGCGTCGATGAGCGTTATGTCGCCGGTATTGAGAATGGAACGTCGTTCATCCTGTTCAATCTCTGCACCGCCTTCAAGCTGAAACACGGCGTAGAACCAGGCATCGTTACTGTTTTTTATTTCCCGGCGGGTACGGAACAGGTTGACGTTGCCTGCGGTCACGGTGCTGAGCTTCAGGCTTCTTGCGTAGCTGGTTTCCAGTTCGCCAATGAATGTGCCCTCTAACGGGCGAGCGTCAAACCGTCCGCAAACCTGGTTAATTTGCGCCAGCCACTGCTGATACTTTTCCTGTTCGCTCGCACATGCCATCGTTTATCTCGCCGCACCGTCAATGTTTTTGCATTGTTGCATTTGTGTTGCAATTTGTCAGAGCCATGAGGCTGACTATAGGAAAGAACACTCACTGGTAACAGCGTTATAAGCGGTAATTATCATGTTTTGCGGAGCCTGTCACAGGTGGCAAAGCGAATGTCACACAGACAAAAGCGGGAATGCGAAACGCCTCGTAGACTGCATTAACACCCTACGAAGAATAACGAAGGAGTACCCTATGTCTGAATCACAGGTAGCCGTCCTGCCCGAGGTCCAGCGTTTTATGGATCGCCACCACGGCTTGTGGATTGAAGGGCGTCAGGTTGCGTCCGATAGCGAAAAGCGCCTGAACGTCTACAACCCGGCGACGGGAGAGGTGATTGCCTCAACCGCGGATGCCAGCGTCGATGATGTGGATCGTGCGGTGATGTCCGGCTGGCGGGCCTTTGTCGCCCGCAGCTGGGCAGGAAAACTTCCGGCAGAGCGTGAACGCATCTTGCTGCGTTTTGCCGATCTGGTCGAACAGCACAGCGAGGAGCTGGCGCAGCTGGAAACGCTGGAGCAGGGGAAGTCGATCAACATTTCCCGCGCCTTCGAGGTGGGCTGTACCCTGAACTGGATGCGCTACACCGCCGGGCTGACCACCAAGATTGCAGGGAAAACCCTCGATCTCTCCATTCCATTGCCTCAGGGCGCGCGCTATCAGGCGTGGACGCGCAAAGAGCCGGTTGGCGTCGTGGCCGGGATTGTGCCGTGGAACTTCCCGCTGATGATTGGCATGTGGAAAGTGATGCCTGCGCTGGCGGCGGGCTGTTCCATCGTGATTAAACCTTCAGAGACCACGCCGCTCACCTTGCTGCGCGTTGCGGAGTTAGCGAGTGAGGCGGGTATTCCGGATGGCGTGTTCAACGTGGTGACCGGGAGCGGTGCGGTATGTGGCGCCGCGTTAACCTCGCATCCGCATATTGCGAAAGTGAGTTTCACCGGCTCGACCGCGACGGGAAAACAGATTGCGCGCGCGGCGGCGGATACGTTGACGGGCGTTACCCTGGAGCTGGGCGGCAAAAACCCGGCAATCGTGTTGAAAGATGCGGACCCGGCGTGGGTGATCGAAGGCCTGATGACCGGCAGCTTCCTGAATCAGGGGCAGGTCTGCGCGGCAAGCTCGCGTATCTACATTGAAGCGCCGCTGTTCGACACGCTGGTGAGCGGGTTTGAGCAAGCGGTGAAATCCCTGAGCGTCGGCCCGGGCATGTCGCCTGAGGCATTTATTAACCCGCTGGTGTCGCGTGCGCACTGCGACAAGGTGCAGACCTTCCTGGATGAGGCGACAGCACGCAACGCAGAGCTGATCACCGGCAACCGCGGCCCGGATGGCAAAGGGTATTACGTATCGCCGACGCTGGTGGTGAACCCGGATGCCGCGCTGCGGCTAACCCGCGAAGAGGTGTTTGGCCCGGTGGTCAATCTGGTGCGCGTATCCGATGCAGAAGAGGCGCTGCAACTGGCCAACGACACCGAATATGGCCTGACGGCCAGCGTCTGGACGCAGAATATCAGCAAGGCGCTGGAATATACTGACAGGCTGCAGGCGGGCACCGTGTGGGTGAACAGCCATACGCTGATCGACGCCAACCTGCCATTCGGCGGCATGAAACAGTCCGGTACCGGACGTGACTTTGGCCCGGACTGGCTGGACGGCTGGTGTGAAACCAAGTCGGTGTGCGTGCGCTATTAAAAAACAAGCCGGG
>NZ_GL890776.1:317743-380813 GCF_000211415.1 Enterobacter mori LMG 25706
CTATTTAAAGCGACCACCGATCCCGCCCGGCCTCTTTTGCCCGGTACAGCGCGGCATCGGCACGAGCGATGATCTCGGTGCCGGCCAGCCCCTCCGCCATGCTCGCAATCCCCATGCTTACGGTTACATGGTCGCTGACCGTAGAGGCGCCGTGCGGTATGGCTTCCGTACACAGGCCGTCCTGAATACGCAGGGCAACCTTTTCCGCGATGTTTGCCGGGCAGTTAAACAGGATCACCACAAACTCCTCGCCACCATAGCGTGACACCACATCGTCAGGGGTTCGCACCGATTTCTTTAGCACCTCAGCCACGCGTGTGAGGCATTCGTCACCCGCCTGATGGCCATAAGTATCGTTGTAGAGCTTGAAGTAATCGATATCCAGCATAATCACCGAGAAGGTTTTTTTCTGCTCTACCGCGTTTTCCAGCACCACTTCCATTTTCCGGCGATTAGCAGTTTTGGTTAATGGATCCTTATGCGCCAGCGCATCCAGTCTGGAGATCAGCAGCTGGTTTTGCTGGTTACGTCGCCAGGCCTCGTCAAACCAGCTCAACAGGATGAAACGCCCGCAGATCAGGATCAGCGTAAAGACGGTCCAGATAATAATGAAGTGAAGGTTGAGGCCATCGTTTCGTACCCAGCTTGCTATCGGCAGGGTGATCCAGAGCGGCAGCACAAAGGCGAGCAACCCTTTAGGGTAAAAATAGAGCGCCGTTAAGCCGGAGAGTAATAAAATGACGCACAGCGGCCAGACGTGCGGGAGCAGCAGATGGGTGATAAACCAGAAACAGGAGACCGACCAGATGGCACTACAAATAAACAACACCACACTGATACCGGCGATGCGCCGCCAGGCCATGAGGATCAGCGCAGCTGAGAGGAGGGTTATGCCCAGCATGGAGGCATCGACTATTTTCGTCAGCTGCGGTGAGTGGGGATAAAGGGGATCGCCGGCCTTAAGCAGAACGTGTCGCAGCAGAATCATCACCGCGAAGCTGATATTGACGAAGGCCAGCCATGGCAGGTTCATCGCCAGTCCATGCATGACCATGGCATGGCGCGTTGGCCAGGTTGCCCGTTCAAGTGTCGGTTTTTTTCTTTTTTCCATTAACGCTTTTTACCCTTTCTGGCGAACACGTGAAGCAGGAAAGGGCGGACGAGCCGCCCTTTTGCGTGACCGTTACGGTGTCACAATGTTAAACCAGAAATCAAATTTATCCATATATCCAAGCATTGAATCCAGTTTAGCGCCGTCACCGGTGAGTTTCACGTCGCCGCTCTGTTCGGCCTGTTTGAGCGTCACCTCTTTGAGGATAATTTTGTTCAGCGTGTCGCGGTTAAGGGTGAGAGTAGCGTCTGCGTCCTTCGCCTCCGCGTTTGCCGTGTGGTTCAGCACGCCGTTTTCCAGCTCGAGTTTGTATTTCCCGCCATCGCTGCCAAGATCAATGTTAAACACTGATTTGGCGTCACCTGCTTTTTGTCCGTTGATGTGAACGGCAAGGTAGTCAAAGAACATCTCCGGCGTCATCGCCCGCACCGTATCCGGGCTGGCGGTATTCGGCGTTGGACCTTTCACCACACCGTTACGCAATTCCTGCGCGCCGGTCAGATAGAAGTTACGCCACGGGCCGGATTCAGCCTGATAGCCAAGCTGTTCCAGCGCATCCGCTTCCAGGTTGCGCGCCGCCTGGTTGTTCGGATCGGCAAAGACCACTTTGCTCACTACCTGCGCCACCCAGCGGTAGTTACCCTGGTCGAAGTCGGTTTTCGCTTTGCTCAGGATGGCATCCGCGCCGCCCATATACTCCACGAATTTCTTCGCGCCTTCTTCTGGCGGCAGTTCATCCAGCGTCGCCGGGTTGCCGTCAAACCAGCCCAGATACAGCACATAGGTGGCTTTTACGTCATGGCTCACCGAGCCGTAATAGCCGCGGTTAGCCCAGGTATGCGCCAGTGAATCCGGGAGCTTGAAGTTAGCGGCGATCTCGTCGCGCGTCAGCCCTTCATTCGCCATACGCAGCGTCTGGTCGTTGATGTAACGATAGAGGTCACGCTGGCTTTTCAGCAGCTTAACCACGTTTTCATTACCCCAGGTCGGCCAGTGGTGTTGTGCCATGATGATTTCGGCTTTGTCACCCCAGCGTACAATCGCCTGGTTGATGTATTTCGACCACGGCAGCGGCTCGCGGATTTTGGCCCCGCGCAGCGAGTAGGTGTTGTGCAGGGTATGGGTCACGTCCTCAGCGGATTCAATCAGTTTCTTCTCTTCGATATACCAGAGCATCTCGGATGGCGCTTCGGAGCCCGGCGCGAGCATAAAATCGTATGTCAGGCCGTCGATGACCTCTTTCTGCCCATCTTTTTCGATGATGTTGGTCGGGGCAATCAGCGTCACCGTTCCGGCGGAGGTGGTCGTGCCCAGGCCCGCGCCCACCTGACCTTTGGCATCTGGCTTCAGCAGGTTGCCATACATATAGCTAGCGCGGCGGCTCATTACGTTACCCGCCATGATGTTCTCAGCAACGGCCGCTTCCATAAACCCGGCAGGCGCGTAGATTTTCACTTTGCCGGACTTCACGTCGGCTTCATCCACCACGCCGCGCACGCCGCCATAGTGGTCAACGTGGCTGTGGGTATAAATAATGGCGACGACCGGTTTTTTGCCGCGATTTTTAAAATAGAGATCCATCCCGACCTTCGCCGTTTCTGCCGACACCAGCGGGTCAACCACGGTAATACCTTCTTTCCCTTCAATGATGGTCATATTTGACAGGTCAAGATTTCGTATCTGATATACGCCATCGGTCACTTCAAACAGGCCGCTAATATTAATCAGCTGAGATTGACGCCATAAGCTGGGATTAACGGAGTCTGGTGCTTTATCGCCTTCTTTAATAAACGAATATTGCTGTGGATCCCAGATAACATTTCCTTGTTCCCCTTTGATAATGTCCTGAGGAAGAGGCGCAATAAAGCCTTTATGGGCGTCCGTGAAATCGGTATTGTCGGAGAAGGGAAGCTGATTAAACAGGGCGTTATTGGCTTGTTGCGTGGCGGCCGTGGCATCTTTCGGCGCTTCTGCGGCATACGCGGAACTGACGGAAATAAAAAGTCCAGCCAGAGCTAGACTCCTGACGATCAAATTGAATTTCATCCTAAAACCTCTCAATGATGTATTACGTCGCTTGTGGAAAGTTCGCGTCCTGGCAGAAAGTGATTCAAAAAATGAAATGAAAAAAAGGAGGTAGAAATAACTATAATCGGGGAGATGTATTCAGCAAGTAAATGGATGAAAAACCGGGCATTGCGCCCGGTACGTTATTTCTTTCTGTTCGTCTTTTTTCTTTCCGAGCGTTGGCGTCTCGTCGAAGAAGTTCCACGGTTTAAGTAGGGTATGCACCCATTCCGTCGGCATGATCGGCCACTCTTCCGCGCGGGCGACGTGGGTAGTCCCGGTGGTCATCCAGACCACGTCATCCTGGTCGTTGAGCGACTCGTTATCCTTGCTGTACTGCCCCAGCCCCGTATCGTGGATGGAGCGGTTCGGGAATTTGCCTTCCGGGTAAAGTTCATCCGGATGGTAGCGCGTCACCCACAGCTGTTTGTCCATAAAGCTCAGGCGATGGTAGATCCACTCGTCCGGGGCAAATTTCGCACCGCTTGCCACCGGGTGCGTACCGCCCGCGTAAGGGATAATCTGATACGAAACCGGGTTGCCCATGCGATTCTCTTTACTTGTGTTGCTCAGCAGCCGAATGGTGCCCGGGTCGAACTTCTGCGCGGCCTGCTGTTCGGTGTCAATGTCGTACTGATTCACCTGCATGGTGCTGGTGCGCGGGCCACCGGCGGTATTCGGCTTCACTTCCGGGTCCATCGCCACCAGCTTGTTGTTGATGCCGTCCACATCCATATCCAGGCGGAAGTTGTAGATGTGCTGGTGGGTGGTGCCGACGATGTTATGGTCGATCAGCGTGCCGTATTTTGTGTCGTCTTTGGCGGTGGCATCATGCATGGTTTTCGCCTGAACGCCTTTTACCGCCTCGATACCCGTTGCACCGGCGTCAATACCAATGGTGCCATTTTCATGGAACACCCAGTCGAAGATGTAATCGTAGTTGCCCACGGTACTTACCCAGCGTACCACCAGTTCACGACGTTCGGTGCTGACGTTCGGTTGGCCCATCTCCTGATGCTTATATTCCGGCCCCGCGTAGCGTTCGAAAATCGCAATCGCGCGCGGGATCTCCATCGGCGCACCGGTATAATCCGGGATGGTTTCATTGAGCATCACGCCGTTAGACGGCACGTCTTTACCGCGCACCAGCGGTGAGGTCAGGGTGCCCATACCGTAGTCGCCGGAGTCGAGATAGGCTTTAAAGTACCAGCCCACGTCCGGATCGCCGTAAGGGACGATCATGCCGCCGAGCGAACCCTGATACATCACCTGGCGTTTTTTGCCGTTGTCGTTATACGTAACGGTTGAAATCATCGGGCCCACGCGGGAGTCCAGGCTCAGGTGGAAATCCCAGTTCTGCCAGTGCACCATATCGCCGGTGATGGTGTAGTTCTTGCCTTCCGGCTCGACGATCTCCAGGGGTTTTTTCACCGTTTCTACCCGGTCGCGGCCGTCATACGGGCGCGGGGTGAGCGGAACCGGGATGACCGGGCCTTCTTCGATCTTCTGAATTTTCTTCTGTTCAAGATCAACAACCGCGACCAGGTTCTCAATCGGGTGCGCCCAGTAGTTGCCGTCGCCCACGTCCAGATAGCTCACCACCTTCAGCAGGCGATCTTCCTGCTTCAGACCGTCCTTGCCGTCGAAATAGCCGACGGTCAGCGGGGTGGTAATCACTTTCTTCGTATCGGTGATGCCGCGCTTTTTCAGCACTTCGGCAAACTCGGTGCTCTCGTTGATGATCTGCTGTACCGTGGCGAAGTCATCCAGCAGCACCATGCCGTGCGCGTCTTTTACCGGTTCCCAGCGCAGAATTTTTTTATCCTTCAGGCCCACCACGCTTTCGATAACGTGCTTGCCATCGAGCATGACGATCTTCGCCTGGCGAGGGGCATCGACTGCCGTGCCGTTGAGCACAAAGTCCCACACTTTGGCTTTCTCCGGCTCTGCAAGGGCGATCTGGGTAAAGCGGGTATTGGGTTTACAATCCGCCGAGGTTTTCACAATCTCAACGGCTTGCCTAATTTCGTCCGCCGTTAACGCGTTTAACGGGTGAGGGCGTTTTTCAACCTGGAAGGTCTGATCGAGGCCAGACTGGAAAACATCGTTGATGAAGGTCTCAGAGATAAAGGCTTTGTTGCCTTTCATCACCACCGGCACCTCAAGCTTGAGGGTTTTACCGTTGACGATGGCGGTTTTTGCGCCCGGTTTGACCTTCACAAAGGCACCGTCTTTCGCAATGGTGAACATCTGTGCGTAATCATCCCACTGAACGTCCGCGCCAAAGTCCTGCAGCGTTTTGTCCATTGGGACCATATGCGCCTCGCTGCCGTGGGCGAAAACAGGGGATTGCCAGGCGCAACACAGCGCAACGGCCATGGCCAGCGCCGTTCTACGGGCAGAAAAAGAAGAATTGCTTCCCATCGTAGACCTCATCTTGTTGTGTTTATTGTGTTGTGACAGCCTTATCCTGACAGGCCCATGAGAAAAGCGTTTGCCTGCATCTGCCAGGTTATTTGTTGGTCTTGCCAGGTTAAAAAAAGAGCGGGGATACATCACATGCCGGGCCATTTCCTCTCCCCACAAATGATGTCAGCACAGACGCCCCCCCTCTCCCTTGAGGGAGAGGGCTGGGGTGAGGGGGTACATACGGCTCTGGTGGTCATTCCGTTCACTTTATGTTCCTTGCTACTCTGTAACGGCATGGTCTGTGAACGTGCCAGGGTGGCTCAATCGCCACCACCCTGGCTACCCGGGCTCCCGGCGGTAAATCGCCGCTTCGCGGTGCCCTCAGCTTATTCCTTCAGGCTATCGGGTCGGGCATGAGCCTGCATCCCTGCAGGCCACGCCCTCTCGGCGCATCCCTGCGCCTCGCCCCGGCCTTACGGAAACGCCTCGGCGATTTACAGCCGGACCAGGGCATCGCTGTAAACCATTAATTTTCCTGAAGCAACATATATCGCTTTCGGTTAAAAAATTACTGGGATTCCTCTCCCATTGGGGAGAGGGTCAGGGTGAGGGGGAAACTTAGCTGAAATCGCCCCGCTGGCGCGCCACCAGCGTCAGAATGGAGTAGAGCGCCACGGCCTGCTGGTGCTGGTTGAAAATCTCAACGGACCATTCCACCACGCCGGTTGGTTTTTCCTCCGCGGTACGCTGTTTTTTCAGCGTTTTGCGTTTGCAGGTCAGACGCACCTGAATGGTGTCGCCCGGCTTAACCGGCTCGATAAAGCGCAGGTTTTCCATACCGTAGTTGGCAATCACCGGCCCGACGCCCGCGTCGACAAACAGTCCCGCCGCGGCGGAAATCAGGAAGTAGCCGTGCACCACGCGCTCGCCAAAGATCGACTCTGCCGCACCGATCTTATCCATATGGGCGTAGAAGTGGTCGCCGCTCAGGCAGGCAAAGTTCACAATGTCTGCTTCCGTGAGGGTGCGGCGCGGCGTCAGCAGACTGTCGCCCGGCTGTAGCTCTTCAAAGTATTTGCGGAACGGATGCACGCGATCTTCCTGCACCGTTGCGCCACGCACCCACTGTTTGCCAATGGCGGCCAGCATCGACGGGCTGCCCTGAATCGCGGTGCGCTGCAGGTAGTGCTTCACCGCACGCAGGCCGCCCAGCTCTTCGCCACCGCCCGCGCGGCCCGGGCCGCCGTGCACCAGCTGTGGCAGCGGGGATCCGTGGCCGGTAGACTCTTTTGATGATTCCTCGTTAAGGATCTGAATACGGCCGTGGGCGCGCGCCGCACCGGCAATAAACTGGCGTGCAATGTCCAGGTCTGCGGTGACCAGCGTACCCGCCAGGCTGCCGCCGCCCGCGCGGGCAAGCTGCATCGCGTGGTGTGCGTTGCGATACGGTATCAGCGTCGCAACCGGGCCGAAGGCTTCCGTCGCATGGACGGCAGGGGTTTCATCCGGCTGCGGGCAGAACAGCAGGGTCGGTGGGAAGAACGCCCCCGCGGCCTGCAAATCCGCATTGCCGCCCAGACGTATCTGGCAGCCTGCTACGATCAGCTGCTCCACTTTCTCCTGCACGTCCGCACGCTGTTCGGCGTTGACCAGCGCGCCCATCTTCACCCCTTCCTGCGCAGGGTCGCCCACCACCACCTTTTCCAGACGCGCAATCAGCGCCTGGCTCACGGCGTCAATCTGGTTTTGCGGGACGATAATCCGGCGGATAGCGGTACATTTCTGCCCGGCCTTGGCGGTCATCTCGCGCACCACTTCCCGGATGAACAGGGCAAATTCCGGCTGTTCCGGCGTGACGTCTTCCCCCAGCACGCAGCAGTTCAGGGAGTCCGCCTCCATGGTGAACGGAATGGAATTCGCCACAATATTCGGGTGCACGCGCAGGCTTTGCCCGGTGCTGGCGGAGCCGGTAAAGGTCACTACGTCCTGGCTGTCGAGCTGGTTCAGCAGGTCACCCGCGCCGCCGCAGATCAGGCTGATGGCGCCGTCCGGCACCAGTCCGCTCCCCACGATGGATTTCACCATCGCCTGCGTTACCTGTGCGGTAGCGGTAGCGGGTTTGATAATGGCGGGCATCCCGGCAAGCCAGGTCGGCGCCAGCTTTTCCAGCATCCCCCAGCAGGGGAAGTTAAAAGCGTTGATGTGCACCGCCACGCCGGATTTCGAGGTCAGGACGTGGCGTGCCGCAAAGCCGCCTTCTTTCGACAGCGGGATTAACTCATCTTCCGGCCACAGCGTGTCGTCCGGCAGCTCGCGGCTGCCCAGGCTTGCGTAGGTGAAGAGGGTGCCGATCCCCCCTTCAATATCGACCCAGCTGTCCGCCTTCGTCGCCCCCGTCTGGGCTGACAGGGCATAGAACGTCTCTTTCTCGCCAAGCAGGTGCTTTGCCACCGCCTTCAGCATGGCGGCCCGTTCGATAAAGGTCATCTCGTGAAGCGCTTCACCGCCGCGCTCAATCGCATAGCGACGGGCGTGCGCCATATCCAGCCCTTCGCTGGTCACGCTCCAAAGCGCTTCGCCACTGATGGCGTGATGAATAGTGCGTTCGCGGCCCCGACCAGACTGCCAGGTACCGGACACGAAGCTGGCTAACTGCTGCATCGCTTATCTCCAAATGTTTCGTGATTTCACTATTAATAGTTTGATCGTGAATCATAAAAATCAAGCTGTGTTTTTAATGAATTGTTAACGTTGTGATCTGGCTGGATGAATCGCATCGCTAAAAGCCGCCTGGCGCAAGGCTGTCAGTAAAAGCCTTGCGAGCGGCATCACAAAACCGGGAAACAATTCTTGGGGTTATATTTAACCTTTGTGTAACTTTTAAAAAACAAAGTGATTCAACATTACGCTTTAATTTGCAAACTAACGAATCATAAAGGTGATGACGTGACGCAAGAACAACGGTTTGAGCAGCGCATAGCGCAGGAGACGGCGATTGAGCCTCAGGACTGGATGCCTGACGCCTACCGTAAGACGTTGATCCGCCAGATTGGTCAGCATGCGCCCTCCGAAATTGTCGGCATGCCGCCCGAAGGGAACTGGATCACCCGCGCGCCGACGCTGCGCCGGAAAGCGATCCTGCTGGCGAAAGTGCAGGACGAAGCCGGGCACGGGCTCTACCTCTACAGCGCGGCGGAAACGCTGGGCTGCGCGCGGGAAGACATCTACCAGAAGATGCTCGACGGCAAGATGAAATACTCCTCCATCTTCAACTATCCGACCCTGAGCTGGGCCGACATCGGCGTGATCGGTTGGCTGGTGGACGGTGCCGCCATCGTCAACCAGGTGGCGCTGTGCCGCACCTCATACGGTCCGTATGCCCGGGCGATGGTGAAAATCTGTAAAGAAGAGAGCTTCCACCAGCGTCAGGGCTTTGAAGCCTGCATGGCGCTGGCGCAGGGGAGCGAGGCCCAGCGCCAGATGCTGCAGGACGCCATCAACCGCTTCTGGTGGCCGGCGCTGATGATGTTCGGGCCAAACGACGACAACTCGCCGAACAGCGCCCGCAGCCTGGCGTGGAAAATCAAGCGCTTCGGCAATGACGAGCTGCGCCAGCGCTTTGTCGACAACACGGTGCCGCAGGTTGAGATGCTGGGCATGACGGTGCCCGATCCCGACCTGCACTTTGATGACGAGAGCGGTCATTACCGCTTCGGCGAGATCGACTGGCAGGAGTTTGAAGAGGTCATTAACGGGCGCGGCATCTGCAACCACGAACGCCTGGCCGCGAAACGAAATGCCTGGGAAGACGGGGCGTGGGTGCGGGAAGCCGCGCTGGCGCACACCGAAAAACAGCGCGCCCGTCAGGCCGCATAAGAGGAAATAACCATGAGCAATGTCTACTGGCCGCTGTACGAAGTATTCGTACGCAGCAAACAAGGGTTGTCCCACCGTCACGTGGGCAGCCTGCATGCCGCCGACGACCGCATGGCGCTGGAAAATGCGCGCGATGCCTACACCCGCCGCAGCGAAGGGTGCTCTATCTGGGTGGTGAAGGCGAGCGAGATTGTTGCCTCTCAGCCCGAAGAGAGCGGCGAGTTCTTCGACCCGGCGGAAAGCAAGGTTTACCGCCACCCGACGTTTTACACCATCCCTGACGGCATCGAGCACATGTGAGGCAAAGAATGAATTCAGTGACTGCCTATGCCCTGCGTCTGGGCGACAACGGTCTGGTGCTCTCCCAGCGTCTGGGCGCCTGGTGCGGCCACGCGCCGGAGCTGGAAATAGACCTCGCGCTCGCCAATATCGGTCTCGATCTGCTGGGCCAGGCGCGCAATTTCCTGGCCTATGCCGCAGAGCTGGAAGGCCAGGGCGATGAAGACACCCTCGCGTTTGGTCGCGACGAGCGCCAGTTTCGCAACGTGCTGCTGGTGGAGCAGCCGAACGGCAGCTTCGCCGACACCCTTGCCCGCCAGTACCTGATGGATGCCTGGAACGTGGCGCTGTACGAACGGCTAACCCAAAGCCGCGACGGTCAGCTTGCCGCCATTGCCGCCAAAGCCATCAAAGAGGCGCGCTACCACCTGCGTTTCAGCCGCGGCTGGCTGGTGCGTCTGGGCGACGGGACCGAAACGTCCGCGCAAAAAATGCAGCAGGCCATCGACAGCCTGTGGCGTTTTACGGCCGAGCTGTTTGAGGCGGATGACGTTGAGCTGGAATTGATTGACGCCGCCGTGGCGGTTGACCCGCGCGGCCTGCGTCAGCCATGGGAAAGCGAAGTCTTTGCCGGTCTGAATGAAGCCTGCCTGCAGGTGCCCGAAGAGATGGCGTACCGCACCGGGGGCAAGCAGGGGCTGCACACCGAACATCTGGGCCCGATGCTGGCGGAAATGCAGTATCTCCAGCGCGCGTACCCCGGCCAGCAGTGGTAAAGGAGAACGCTATGCAACGCCTCGTCGACATCGCGCCTGCGCAAATTCCTCAGATCTGGTCGCTGTTAAGCCAGATCCCGGACCCGGAAGTGCCGGCGTTAACCATCACCGATTTAGGCATGGTGCGCAGCGTGAAGGCGCAGGGGGAAGGCTGGGTTATCGGCTTCACGCCCACTTACTCGGGCTGTCCGGCAACGGAACACCTGCTGGGGGCGATCCGCGACGCGATGACCGCGCACGGCTTTACCCCGGTGCACATTGTGCTCCAGCTTGAACCCGCCTGGACCACCGACTGGATGACCGCCGACGCGCGTGAGCGCCTGCGGGCGTACGGCATCAGTCCGCCCGTGGGGCATAGCTGTCACGTGCACGCACCTTTGGAGGTGAGCTGCCCGCGCTGCGCCAGCACCGACACCTCGCTTATCAGTGAATTTGGTTCGACGGCCTGCAAAGCGCTCTACCGCTGCAACACCTGCCGTGAGCCCTTCGACTATTTCAAATGCATTTGAGGCTGCCATGACAACGTTTCATTCATTAACAGTGGCAAAAGTGGAACCCGAAACCCGCGACGCGGTGACCATCACGTTCGCGGTGCCGCAGGCGCTGCAGGACGCCTACCGTTTCCGCCCCGGCCAGCACCTGACGTTAAAAACGAAGCTTGACGGGGACGAGCTGCGCCGCTGCTACTCCATCTGCCGGAGTACCGCCCCGGGTGAGATCAGCGTGGCGGTCAAAGCCATCGACGGCGGGCGTTTTTCCCGCTATGCCCGGGATGAGATCAAAGCGGGTATGGCGCTGGAGGTGATGGTTCCTCAGGGGCAGTTTGGCTACCAGCCGCGGGCCGAACGCGAAGGCCACTACCTGGCGATTGCAGCAGGCTCCGGGATCACCCCGATGTTGGCGATTATCTCTGCAACGCTTGCGACCGAACCGAACAGCCATTTCACCCTGATCTACGGCAACCGCAGCAGCCAGAGCATGATGTTCCGCCAGGCGCTGGCGGACCTGAAGGACAAATACCCGCAGCGGCTGCAGCTGGTCTCCATCTTCAGCCAGGAGCGGCTGGACAGCGACCTGCTCTACGGCCGCATCGACGGTGAAAAGCTGCAGGCGCTGGCGAAAACCCTGATCAACTTCCGCCAGTACGACGAGGCGTTTATCTGCGGCCCGTCGTCGATGATGGACGACGCCGAAACTGCGTTGAAAGCGCTGGGGATGCCGGACAAAGCGATTCACCTTGAGCGCTTTAACACCCCGGGAACCACCGCTAAACGCGCGGTGCACGTCCAGGCGGAAGGGCAGAAAGTGACCGTGCGCCAGGACGGACGCGACCGTGAAATCACCCTGACGGCGGAGGATGAAAGCATTCTTGATGCCGCCCTGCGTCAGGGAGCGGATCTCCCGTATGCCTGCAAGGGCGGCGTATGTGCCACCTGTAAATGCAGAGTGCTGCGCGGGAAGGTGGATATGGCGACCAACTACAGCCTGGAGCCGGACGAGCTGGCCGCCGGGTATGTGCTGAGCTGTCAGTCGATGCCGTTAACCGCCGACGTGATTGTCGACTTCGACGCGAAGGGGATGGCATGAGCGAATTGATTGTTACCCGTCATGGCCGCGTACTGCAGCTGACGCTCAACCGTCCGGCGGCGCGCAACGCCCTCAACAATGCGCTGTTGACGCAGCTTGCTGAGCAGCTTGAGGCCGCGGCTTCTGACATCGAGATTTCCGTCTGCGTGATTTACGGCAGCGAGCGCTGCTTTGCCGCCGGGGCCGATCTCAACGAAATGGCGGAGAAAGACCTGCCTGCCACCCTGAACGATATCCGTCCGCAGCTGTGGGCGCGAATCAACGTTTTTCCTAAACCGCTGATCGCCGCCGTGAACGGCTTCGCGCTGGGCGCGGGCTGCGAGCTGGCGCTGCTGTGCGACGTGGTGATTGCTGGCGATAACGCCCGTTTTGGCCTGCCGGAAATCACGCTGGGCATTATGCCCGGCGCGGGCGGCACCCAGCGTCTGATTCGCAGCGTCGGTAAATCGCTTGCCAGCAAAATGGTGCTGACCGGAGAGAGTATCTCCGCGCAGCAGGCGCTGAGTGCGGGGCTGGTGAGCGATGTGTTTCCAGCATCCCTTACGCTGGAGTATGCCCTGAAGCAGGCAGCGCTGATGGCGCGCCACTCTCCGCTGGCCCTGCAGGCGGCGAAACAGGCGCTGCGTCAGTCTCAGGAAGTGCCGCTGCAGGCCGGGCTGGCGCAGGAGCGTCAGCTGTTTGCGCTGCTTTCTGCCACCGAAGATCGCCGGGAAGGCATCGACGCCTTCTTACAAAAACGCACCCCCGACTTTAAAGGACGCTAATTGTGGAATGTATTCTCAGTCATGTTGAGCAGGGCGTAATGACCATTACGCTGAACCGTCCGGAGCGTCTGAACAGTTTTAACGACGTGATGCACCAGCAGCTTGCCGAGTGCCTGAAACAGGCCGAGCGTGATGACACCATCCGCTGTCTGCTGATCACCGGGGCGGGACGCGGCTTTTGTGCCGGTCAGGATCTGAACGACCGTAACGTCGACCCCAACGGCCCGGCGCCGGATCTGGGGATGTCCGTTGAAACCTTCTATAACCCGCTGGTGCGCCGCCTGGCAAAGCTGCCGAAGCCGGTCATTTGTGCCGTTAACGGCGTGGCGGCTGGCGCGGGGGCTACGCTGGCGCTCGGCTGCGACATGGTCATTGCCGCTCGTTCCGCCAACTTTGTGATGGCCTTCAGCAAGCTCGGCCTGGTGCCGGACTGCGGCGGCACCTGGCTGCTGCCGCGCGTGGCCGGACGCGCACGCGCCATGGGGCTGGCGCTGCTCGGCGACAAACTCAGCGCCGAACAGGCGCAGGCGTGGGGGATGATCTGGCAGGTGGTGGATGACGACCAGCTCTCCACCACGGCGCAGCAGATGGCGCTGCATTTTGCGTCTCAGCCCACCTTCGGGCTGGGGCTGATCAAGCAGGCGATCAATGCCGCAGAAACCAACACCCTCGACGCCCAGCTCGATCTGGAGCGCGACTATCAGCGCCTGGCCGGGCGCAGCGACGATTACCGCGAGGGCGTCAGCGCCTTCCTGGCGAAGCGCTCGCCGAACTTTACGGGGAAATAAGATGCTGAACATACGGACTGTCGCCGTGATTGGCAGCGGCACGATGGGCGCAGGCATTGCCGAAGTGGCGGCAAGCCACGGTCATCAGGTTCTGATTTACGACATTTCTGCCGACGCCATTTCCCGCGCGATTGACGGCATTCGTCAACGCCTCGCGTCCCGGGTAACGCGCGGAAAGCTTTCTGCGGACGCGAGCGGACAGATCCTCGCCCGACTGGTTCCGGTGACGGATATCGATGCGCTGGCATCGGCAGATTTGGTTATTGAGGCGGCCTCCGAACGCCTTGACGTCAAAAAAACGCTGTTTGCGAAACTGGCGGAAGTCTGTCCGCCGCAGACGCTGTTGACCAGTAACACTTCCTCTATCTCCGTCACGGCGATTGCGGCGGACATCCACCATCCGGAGCGCGTCGCAGGGCTGCATTTCTTTAACCCGGCACCGGTGATGAAGCTGGTGGAGGTGGTCAGCGGGCTGGCGACCTCTCCGGAAGTGGCCGACGCGCTGTGCGAGCTGGCGCTGAACTGGGGCAAACAGCCCGTTCGCTGCCAGTCAACGCCGGGGTTCATCGTCAACCGCGTCGCGCGTCCGTTCTATTCCGAAGCCTGGCGCGCGCTGGAAGAGCAGGTCGCCCCACCGGAGGTGATTGATGCTGCCCTGCGCGAAGGCGGTGGTTTCCCGATGGGGCCGCTGGAGCTGACCGACATGATTGGTCAGGACGTTAACTTTGCGGTGACCTGCTCGGTATTTAACGCCTTCTGGCAGGAGCGTCGTTTTCTGCCCTCACTGGTGCAGCAGGAGCTGGTGCTGGCCGGAAGACTGGGCAAAAAGAGCGGAAAGGGCGTTTACGACTGGCAGAGTGGCAAACCCGACGTGCAGTGGGTCAAGGCGGTAAATGACAGCTACAGCCCGATGCGCGTTGAAAAAAGACGTGACGGTGTCACCGAAATTGATGATGTGTATCTGATTGAAACGCAGGGGGAAACCGCTCAGGCGCTGGCGCTGCGGCTCAACGGCCCGGTGGTGGTGGTCGACCGCATTGAACGTGATGTGGCGGTGATAGCCGCGGCGGCAAGCAACCCGCATACCGCGACGCAAAAAGCCATCCGCTACCTGCAACAGCAGGGTAACCGGGTGGTGCAAATTGCCGATTATCCCGGCCTGCTGGTCTGGCGCACGGTGGCGATGATTGCCAACGAAGCGCTGGATGCCATGCAAAAAGGGGTCGCCAGCGAGAAGGACATCGATACCGCCATGCGCCTGGGCGTGAACTACCCGAGCGGGCCGATCGCCTGGGGCGAGCGTCTGGGCTGGCAGCGCCTGCTGACGCTGCTGGAGAACCTGCAGCGTCATTACGGCGAAGAGCGCTATCGCCCCTGTTCACTGCTGCGCCAGCGCGCGCTTCTGGAGAGTAGCTATGAGTCTTAACGCCTGGCATAACGCCCGCGCGATGTACGAACGGGACGCCTGCGCGCAGGCGATGGGGATGGACATTGTCGAGATGGATGAAGGCTACGCGGTGGTGACCATGATCATCACGCCGCAGATGCTTAACGGCCATAAAACCTGCCACGGTGGACAGCTTTTTTCGCTGGCAGATACCGCCTTTGCCTACGCCTGCAACAGCCAGGGGCTGGCAGCGGTGGCCTCAGGTTGTTCGATTGATTTTCTGCGTCCGGGCTTTGCCGGGGACACGCTCACCGCCACCGCGCGCGTGATGCATCAGGGCAAGCTGACCGGCGTGTATGACATTGAAATCCAGAACCAACAACAGAAAATCGTCGCCCTTTTTCGCGGAAAATCTCACCGCATCGGCGGCAGCGTGACAGGAGAGACAAATGCGTGACGCATTTATTTGTGATGGTGTTCGAACCCCTGTGGGGCGCTACGGCGGCACGCTTGCCGCAGTCCGAACCGACGATCTCGGTGCCGTGCCGCTGCGCGCGCTGCTGGCCCGCTATCCCCAGCTCGACCTCGAGCGGATCGATGATGTGATCTTCGGCTGCGCCAACCAGGCGGGGGAAGATAACCGCAACGTGGCGCGCATGTCGGCGCTACTGGCCGGGCTGCCGCAGACGGTCTCCGGAACCACCATTAACCGCCTGTGCGGCTCCGGGCTGGACGCGATTGGTTTTGCCGCGCGCGCCATTAAGGCAGGCGACGGCGACCTGCTGATCGCGGGCGGCGTGGAGTCGATGTCCCGCGCACCCTTTGTGATGGGCAAAGCCACCGCCGCGTTTCAGCGTCAGGCGGACGTCTTTGATACCACCATTGGCTGGCGATTTGTGAATCCGCTCATGCATCAGCAATTTGGAACTGACAGTATGCCGGAAACGGCAGAGAATGTAGCTGAATTGTTAAATATCAATCGTGCCGAACAGGACGCGTTCGCGCTGCGCAGCCAGCAGCGTACCGCGCAGGCGCAGCAGAACGGTATTCTGGCGCAGGAGATTGTGCCGGTGCGGGTACCGGGCAAAAAAGGGGCGGTCACAGAGTTCAGCGTGGATGAACATCCGCGCGCGGACACCACGCTCGAGCAGCTCGCCGGGCTGAAAACGCCGTTTCGTAAGAATGGGGTGGTCACGGCGGGAAATGCCTCTGGCGTCAATGACGGCGCGGCGGCGCTGATTGTCGCCAGCGAGAAGATGGCGCTGGCGCAGGGGTTAGTCCCGCGCACGCGGATCGTGGCGATGGCGACCGCGGGCGTGGAGCCACGTCTGATGGGACTCGGCCCGATACCTGCCACCCGCAAGGTGCTGGAGCGCGCCGGACTCAGTATTAACGATATGGACGTGATTGAGCTTAACGAAGCGTTCGCCTCGCAGGCGCTGGGCGTGCTGCGTCAGCTGGGCCTGCCGGATGATGCCGCGCACGTCAACCCGAACGGTGGCGCGATTGCGCTGGGCCACCCGCTGGGAATGAGCGGTGCCAGACTGGCGCTGGCCGCGAGCAATGAACTGCACCGACGCGGCGGGCGCTACGCGCTGTGTACGATGTGCATCGGTGTGGGTCAGGGCATTGCCATGATCCTTGAGCGTGTTTGAGCATAAAAACAATGTGAGTACCCTACAATGACAAATACAACAAAGCTTGATCCGATTGAAACGGCTTCCCTTGACGAGCTACAGGCGCTGCAGACCGCGCGTCTGAAATGGACGCTGCATCACGCCTACAACAACGTGCCGATGTACAAACGCAAGTTTGACGCCGCGGGCGTTCACCCTGACGATTTCAACGAACTGGCGGATATCCGCAAATTCCCGTGCACCACCAAGCAGGACCTGCGGGATAACTATCCGTTCGATACCTTTGCCGTGCCGATGGAGCAGGTGGTGCGTATTCACGCCTCATCCGGCACCACCGGCAAACCGACCGTCGTTGGCTATACGCAAAATGACATCGACAACTGGGCCAACCTGGTGGCCCGCTCCCTGCGCGCCGCGGGCGGCAGTGCGAAGGACAAAATTCACGTGGCGTATGGCTATGGCCTGTTTACCGGTGGGCTGGGGGCGCACTACGGCGCCGAGCGTTTAGGGGCGACGGTGATCCCGATGTCCGGCGGCCAGACGGAGAAACAGGCGCAGCTGATCCGTGATTTCCAGCCGGACATGATCATGGTGACGCCATCCTACTGCCTCAACCTGATTGAAGAGCTGGAGCGCCAGATGGGCGGCGATGCCAGCGGCTGTTCCCTGCGCGTGGGCGTCTTCGGTGCCGAGCCGTGGACGCAGGCCATGCGCCGCGAGATTGAAAAACGCTTAGGCATTACCGCGCTGGATATTTATGGCCTTTCCGAAGTGATGGGACCGGGCGTGGCGATGGAGTGTATCGAAACCGTCGACGGCCCAACCATCTGGGAAGATCACTTCTACCCGGAGATCGTCAACCCGAACGACGGCACGCCGCTGGATGACGGTCAGCAGGGCGAACTGCTGTTCACCACGCTGACCAAAGAGGCGCTGCCGGTGATCCGCTACCGCACCCGCGACCTGACGCGTCTGCTGCCGGCAACTGCGCGCAGCATGCGTCGTATGGACCGGATCAGCGGGCGCAGTGACGATATGCTGATCATCCGCGGCGTCAACGTCTTCCCGTCACAGCTGGAAGAGGAGATCGTGAAGTTCGAACACCTTTCACCGCACTACCAGCTGGAGGTGAACCGCCGCGGGCATCTTGATTCACTTTCGGTGAAGGTCGAGCTAAAAGAGAGCAGCTTAATCCTGACGCACGAGCAGCGTTGCCAGGTGTGCCACCAGCTTCGCCACCGCATTAAGTCGATGGTGGGGATTTCCGCCGACGTGACGATCGTGAACTGCGGCAGCATTCCGCGCTCGGAGGGGAAAGCCTGCCGGGTGTTTGATTTGCGTAAAGTGGCTGCCAACGGTTGAATTTCCCTCACCCCAGCCCTCTCCCAAAGGGAGAGGGTGTATTGCGTTCCCTCTCCCTTTGGGAGAGGGTTAGGGTGAGGGTCGATCCCTGATTCCTATGCTATGATTCATCCAGGACAAAAATTACAACAGAATGAATCACATGAATAAACTCGACGCCTTTATCCAGCACGCGGTTAGCTCCGTTCCCGTCAGCGGGACTTCGCTTATTTCTTCGTTATACGGTGACGCGCTTTCCCATCGCGGCGGTGAGATTTGGCTCGGCAGCCTTGCCGCTCTGCTGGAAGGCATGGGGTTTGGCGAGCGCTTCGTGCGCACCGCGCTGTTTCGCCTCAACAAAGAGGGTTGGCTGGACGTTTCCCGCATCGGGCGTCGCAGCTTTTACCGCCTGAGCGATAAAGGGCTGCGTCTGACGCGTCGCGCGGAGAATAAGATCTACCGCGCGGAACTGCCCGCCTGGGACGGCAAATGGTTATTGCTGCTCTCAGAAGGGCTGGATAAAACCACCCTTGCCGACGTCAAAAAACAGCTGATCTGGCAGGGGTTTGGCACGCTGGCACCGAGCCTGATGGCCTCGCCGTCACAGCATCTGGCGGACGTGCAGTCCCTGCTTCACGATGCTGGGGTGGCGGAAAACGTCATTTTCTTTGAAGCCCACTCGCCGCTGGCGCTCTCCCGCGCAGCGCTGCGTTCGCGAGTGGAAGAGTGCTGGCAGTTGACCGAGCAAAACGCGATGTACGAGACGTTCATCGATTCATTCCGCCCGCTGCTGCCGCTGCTGAAAGAGGCCGCGCCGGAGGAGCTGACGCCGGAACGCTGCTTCCAGATCCAATTGCTGCTGATTCACTTTTATCGTCGTGTGGTGCTGAAAGACCCGCTGTTGCCGGAAGAGTTACTGCCCGCGCACTGGGCGGGACAAAGCGCCCGACAGCTCTGCATCAATATCTACCAGCGCGTCGCGCCGGGGGCGCTGGCGTTTGTCAGCGAAAAAGGCGAAACCTCGGTTGGGGAACTGCCCGTGCCCGGCACGCTTTACTATCAACGTTTTGGTGGTCTGAATACTGCGTAAGGAGAGGGTATGCCTGTTTATCAAATTGATGGTCTGACGCCAGTGGTACCTGACGAGAGCTACGTTCACCCAACGGCAGTGCTGATTGGCGACGTGATTCTGGGCAAAGGCGTTTATGTCGGCCCAAACGCCAGCCTGCGCGGCGACTTTGGTCGCATCGTAGTGAAAGACGGGGCGAACATTCAGGATAACTGCGTGATGCACGGCTTCCCGGAACAGGACACGGTGGTGGAAGAGAATGGGCATATCGGCCACAGCGCCATTTTGCACGGCTGCATTATCCGCCGCAATGCGCTGGTGGGCATGAACGCGGTAGTGATGGACGGGGCCGTCATCGGTGAAAACAGCATCGTCGGCGCGGCGGCGTTCGTGAAGGCGAAAGCGGAGATGCCCGCCAACCATTTGATTATCGGCAGCCCGGCCAAAGCGATTCGTGAACTGAGCGAGCAGGAGCTCGCCTGGAAGCAGCAGGGCACGCGGGAGTATCAGGTGCTGGTGGAACGCTGCAAGCTGACGATGCATCAGGTGGAGCCGCTGCGTGAGGTTGAGCCTGAGCGGAAACGGCTGACATTTGACGAGAATTTACGGCCGAAGTCGGCGGTGTAGGGTGGAAGGTCCGCTTCGCGGCAGAAGCGGACGTAAAGAGACATAGAAAATATCCATTTTGGGATTAAGCACATTCCCAAGCATCCCTCTGATAAACCAGTTTCCCCGGGAAGCGGCATTGCTATCGCTGTGACTGAAGGACGACCGGGGGCTTATCAGCAGCTGCCAGCCCAGCCAGCTTAAGTAGGCGGCACCACAAACTTTCAGCACCGTGTAAGCCAGTTCTGAAACCGCCAGCAGAGCACCCAGACCTAGCGCAACCAGGGTGGTTGTTTCTCAATCAACCTGACGTCGCAACTCATAATTATTATCAAGGAACGCGTCAGGCCCCATCCCGTGAAGTTCTGGAATATCAGGCCTGAACTGATATGATAATTTTGAATTAATCTGGAGGGATAAATGAACGCAGACACGATTGTCACGTTATTTAAGTTCAAACGCTGGGCAGATGCAGAAACACTACGGGCAATGCAGAAGGTCGATATCCTGGAGAATGCTAAGAAGCACCATCTGATGCTCAGGCTTATGAACCATATATATGTTGTGGATATGATTTTCAGAGCAAATATTACCGGTCAAAAACACCAGTACACAGCGTTAAATACGCCAGAAACTCCATCTTCAGACGAACTTCTTTTAAAGATGTCTGAATGCGCTGACTGGTATATACAACACGCCGGCGCAATGAGTGCCGCTGATTTTCAGGAAACGATAAAATTTCGTTTTGTCGATGGCGGATACGGAGAGATGAAAGCGATGGATATGCTTAATCATGTCTTATTTCATGGCTCATATCATCGTGGTGCAGTGGGCTGGATGCTTTCAGAAACGGGAATTACCCCGCCAAAGGATGTACTCACTGTTTTTCTGAGGGATCATAATCATTAACAGGCCAACGTTAGAAACAATCGTCGAATTAGAACAGGTTCTGTTTTGAGGATGCCAGTATGACTCGTTTTTACCAACTTACAGCGACCAGCCTGGATGGCCAACCAATCTCTATGGCCGACTACGCGGGTAAAGTGGTTTTGGTCGTGAATACGGCAAGCCAGTGCGGCTTCACGCCTCAGTACGCCGGGCTTGAAGCGCTATACAAGAAATACGCGACTCAAGGGCTGGTGGTGCTTGGCTTCCCCTGCAACCAGTTCGGTAAGCAGGAACCCGGTGGTGCCGATGATATTTCAAAAACCTGTTACATCAACTACGGCGTCAGTTTCCCGATGTTTGAGAAAGTAGAGGTAAATGGAACTGCAGCGCACCCGCTGTTTCGTTATTTGAAAAACGAACTGCCCGGCGTGCTGGGCGGTCGCATCAAATGGAACTTTACTAAGTTTTTGATCGGACGCGACGGTAAACCACTCAAGCGCTTTGCACCGATGACTACGCCCGAGAAAATGGACGCTGCGATCCTTGCGGCGCTGGAAAGCTAAGCGTCTTTGATTGGCGCGGGCCAGAGGGCCTTTCTTTAGTCTGTTTTTCGACTTGTTTTCCCCGATTTGTTGTATAGCGAAAGAGAATTTATATGGCATAAATGCTCCATACGAATATCAAAGGGAACGACCGTATGTCGCTTTATGACCTTAAGACTGAAGCAACTGCATTAAATGAGGCCTGGCGCTCTTACGTATTAGGCCGCGTTGGGGAAACAAATCTCAAAATTCTGCGAATGGATGAGCGCTCGGTCACTGAAGAGGTGCATGAGTATGACGAGGGGTTACTGGTTATTGACGGGCGTCTGGAACTGAGTGTTAACGGAAAAAAAATCTCTGTAAGCTCGGGCGAGCTTTATATAGCCAAAGCTGGTGTTCCTCATACTGTGGAAATCGGCAGCTTTGGCACACTGGTTATCATCGATCTACCCGAAACCGAAAAAGCCCTATAAGGGAACTCAGACCGCTGACAACGTGCGTTTCGCCCGGCGGCGCTACGCTTGCACGGGCCTACGTTGCGAAATGTAGGCCGGGTAAGCGCAGCGCCACCCGGCAACAAAGACGGTTAAAATGTTGATGGCGGTGTTTGTCATCAATCCCAGGCCCCGTGAGGGGCCTGGTCTGTTTTAACGTCTGGATTAGAAGCGATATTGCAGACCCGCTGTAATGGTATAGTTGTGGTTAGAAATCCCTGCTGCACCCCCGCCAATAGACCCGGATTCGCCAGTATTGGTATCAATAATCTGCGTACCGCCTTTACCTTCTTCGTAACTGCTATAAGTAAATTCAGCAAAAACTTTGGCATGCGGCGTCACGTAATATCCGGCATCAACGGATGCGCCATAATAACGGGAATCAGAAGTCTTCTCGCGGAAGGTCAGATCGCGCATATAGTGCTCGTCGTTATCATGCGCGCGAACCCAGTCACTGAATTTAAACAGGGCATTAAATTCAAAGTCATTAAAACGGTACTGTCCTGCTAGGCCAATATACGGCATAGAGAAGCGCTGGCTATAACCAATACCGCGTTCGCCTGCCGGGAAATTACCCTGATAAGCACCATTGTCGTAATTGTAAGAACCCCCGGTCGCCGTCCAGCTGAAGCGGGTTTCCTGATAACCTGCGGTGACGCCTGCTTTATAGTTATCGCCCTGGAAGATCCAGCCTTTTACGTTAAGATCGTATTCATTGGCATAGTTAACATTCGTCGAAGGATGGCTTGAATGATCTGTCCAGGAGGATTGTTTTGCATTCATCCAGTCATAGTCATCCATATGACCTGAGCCTGAAGCCATGGACGTCCAGCCGCGGGCGTTCAGTGTCAAAAATGAGTATGCATCCCAGGAGATATCGCCTTTCAGAATGGCAACATTTTTTATTTTCCAGTCCAGTTGGCTAATTTTTCTTCCGGTGACTTCGTCATAAACCATTTCGTGAGATTTTCCGCTCAGCATCCCGGCAGAGGCTGAAACCGTTAAACTTTCCGGTGAAAAATCCGGTGTGACTTGTGAGGTGCCTGCATATACTGCCCCTGAAAACGCCGCCATCATCATTCCCGCAACAATATTTCTTGTCATTTTTATTTCCCTAAAACAAATTAATCGATGAGTTGCAGGGGAATATTAAAAGTCATACAAATAAGAATCAACTGCCAGTTTTGGTAATTTTTTTATAATTTGACGTAAGGCGCGATATTTAACTTTGGGCCGCCTGAAGGAGGCGGCCGCTAATATTTAAATCATTACTGGCTCGGTGCAAAATAGCAGTAACTTGATTCACTGTAACCGGCGCCACAATAAATTCCGTTTACCCACGCAGCCACGGCGTGATCGTGAGTCCTGTCAGCAGGCCCTCCGGGCTGAGCAGGCGAGTAACGGTCTGTCCCCACGGTTCGACGCGGTTGGCCACCAGCAGGCGATAGCCTTTTTCACTCAGAATGCGGGTAGCCGAATCCAGGTCCTGCACCTCGTATTCAATCCATCCCTGCGGTATGGGGTATTCAGAGGGCCACTGCGCTTCGCCAAAACAGGAGGTTGCCGCCTGTGAGAGCGGCCAGACGGCAAAATGCTTCGCGCCTGGCAACTGGCTCTCTTCAGTGAGCAGATAGTCGGCATTTCCTTCCATCAGCTTCAGCGGCAAACCGAGCGTCTGCACATAAAACGCGGTGCTGGCGTCGCTGCTCTGCGAAACAGGCCCGAAGCCGGCGATAAATAAGACATCAATTCCCGGTAACGTCTGCGGCATATCCACTCCTTAATGGGTTGAAACTCCAGAATTTATAGTATGGCTCTCAAAACGGGTACCGCATTCACCACACCTGCGCTTTCACGACGGGTTTAAACTTCAGCGCGATGACGATCAGCAGGATAACACCCGCACTCATGATCAGCCATGCGCTGGTCAGTGAAACAGAGCTGTCGCTAACGATCCCCGCAATTAATGGCATTAGCGCGGCAATCATATATCCACCTCCCTGCACTTTAGACAATAGCTTCCCGGCCTGCGCGGGCGTGCAGGCGTGATCGAAGGTGACGATGAGCGACAGCGGGAAGAGGGCACCGATCCCGGTACCCAGCAGCAACGTGGATAACACCGGCGTTGTACCCGGCGCAAAGACCAGACACAGTAATCCCGCCAGCAGCAGCAACAACACCGTAATCAGTGGAACGCGGCGGTCGGGGAATTTACCGATCAGCGCGGAGACGGCAAACCCAGCGACAACCTCGGTTAACGTCAGCCAGGCCAGCATGTAGCCGCTGCTGCGTGCGGACCATCCCGCCTGAATATAGAGCGGAGGCAACCAGGCCAATACCAGCGTATAGGCTCCTGTTCCCACGCCGAAAAAGAGCAACAGTAGCCCTGTGCGAGAGGACGAGAGCGTAACGGTTTCGTGTGCTGTTTTTTCCCCTTGAGGATGCTTAACCAGAGTCAACCACAGTATCAGCGCCAGCAGCGCTAACAGCCCGGCCATGGCCAGTGTGGGCTTCAGCGTGAGCCATGAAAACAGCGGCTCGGCGCTGGCGGCGGCGACTGCCGCACCGGCCATAATGCCCGTGCTGAATAGCGACATCACTGTGCTGGCCGTTTGCGTATATTCCTTTTTAATTAGAGCAGGCATTAACACCTGGATCGTGCCTATGCTGGCCCCGCCCAGTAACGCGGTGCCCATAAGACTCGCTGGTGAGGCGCTAAAACCGCGCAATAAACAGGCCACAAGCAGGATGAGGAGCCCGAACATAATTCCCCGAACGGCGCCGATCCTGGCTAAAAGCCAGGGCCCACATAAAGCGGCCAGCCCCATCATCGCGACAGGCAGGGTAGTCAGCAGGCTGAATTGCGTAGCAGTTAGCCCCGCTTCGCACTGAAGTACGGAAAACAACGGTCCGACAGAAGCCAGAATAGGGCGCAGGTTCAGCCCGACGATAAAAGCGATAACGGCGAAGAGTAATGGCGACGTGCGTTTCAACAGGGAATCCTTTTCAGTTGTGAATGGCTCGGGCAAATTGCCGCGAGCATTTATCTTAACGTTAAGATAAAATATATTTTTGCGTAAGATGTACCGCACAACAGGATAAATACCCACGCCATCAGGGGTGAAAATGAAAGATCATGTAGACTTCGTTGTCGACCAGTGGAGCCGTGCCATGCCGGAGCTGGACGCCTCGTCGATGAAAATTTTTGGCCGCATGCTCAGGCTAATGAAGCATCTGGGTAAAGAACGGGCGCAGGCCATGTCCCCGTTTGGTTTTCGCGAGGGCGAGTTTGACGTGCTCGCCACGCTGCGTCGCGCCGGAGAGCCGTACTGCCTTTCGCCTACGCAGCTGTATAAATCGCTGTTGATCACGTCAGGGGCGATGACGAACCGGCTCAGCCATCTCGAACAGCAAGGGCTTATCAGGCGTATTGCCGATCCGGACGATAAGCGCAGCACCCTCGTAAGCCTGACACCGCACGGGCAAGAGCTTATTGAGGAGGCGCTGATCGTGCATACACAAACGCAAAATGCGCTGCTGAGCAGCTTATCTGACGCGCAGCGCGCGCAGCTTGAGTCCCTGCTCAGGGAGCTGCTGCTGACGTTTCCGCCCGAGGGTCTGGGTGACAAGTCACAGAGTGCCGATAATACAAAAACTGCATAGCCAAACCTCACAGAAAGGGAACGTATGTCTTTACCACCACTGTATGCCTTGCGCGCCTTTGAAGTTGCCGCGCGGCTGAACTCCTTCAGCAAAGCGGCTGAGGCACTGAATATCACGCCGGGCGCGGTCAGCAGGCATGTCCGGACGCTTGAAATGTGGTTCGACTGCGAGCTGTTTAAACGGCAAGGGCCGAGAGTCGAAGTCAGTGAGGCCGGGCGTATTCTGGCCGGACAGCTTAGCGAAAGCTTCTCTAACATCGAGTGGGCCTGCCGCGCGTTCAGAAGTGAAAATCACCTTCTGCGCCTCAAGGCTCCCAGCACCCTGACAATGAGATGGCTTCTTAACGTCCTGAAATCGTTTCGTGAAAACCATGCGAAACCGAAAGTAGAAATTGCCAGCGTCTGGATGGACTTCGACACCGTTGACTTCAGCCGTGAGCCCTACGATTGCGCGATCCTCCTCGGTAATGGCTATTTCGGCGAGTCAACAGAAAGCAGGCTGCTCTTCAGCGAATGGCTCATTCCGGTTTGTACCCCGTCTTTGCTTGAAACTGCCCGGCAACAGCTACCGCACTGCGACCTTATTCACCCCTCTCCGGACAGACGGGACTGGCGACGCTGGCTGAAAAGAACGGGGCTATTTCCCGGTCTCGACATGAGCGGCGGGATTGTGTTTGATACCCTTGAGCAGGGAAGTCTCGCCGCCATGCACGGACACGGCGTGGCGATGGCCGATCTCCGGCTCACGCTGGAAGCGCTGAAAAGCGGCCTGCTCGCGCTGCCCTTCAGGGAGGCGATTGCAACAGGGGATGGCTACTACCTCGTCTGGCCGAAAAATTCGCTCAGAAGACAGAGTATTGAACGTCTGCTGGCCTGGCTAAACCTGAACTCGCCGGTAGTGCCTTCTCTGGATATCGTCTGTCTTGAGTACGATGAAAAACGGCTTTCTTAAATTAAGCAGGATATTCCTGACGGGATATCCCGCATAGTTAATGCGTTTATGCGTAGGGGATATTTGCCATCTTCTTATATCTTTCCGGCAGGGCGCTATTCAGGTTGAGTAATTTATCCAGAATATAAAGCGCAGGCGTACCCTTTGCGCGCTCTGCATCTATCAGCGCAGCGCGTAATACATTGGCAGCCGCGGTCATTTTATAAAAGTACGCTTCTGATGCAGGCGTCTGCGCTTCGCCTGACGTGGCGTACCGCACCTGGGGCCACTCGGCGAAGTCAAGCAGGGGAAGCGTTCCATCTTCTTTTGGCAAATGGGCAGTGAGCAGCTCCTCGGCGTTACCCGGATTGCTTTGGGCGAAAGACAGGAGATGCAGTCTATGGATAAAAGGGGAAAGCGCATCGGTTCGATGGTTTTCTGACGAAAGTAACGTTATTAGCGCAGGTATGTTTTCATCCACGGTGTTTTTTTCTGGTGAAAGAATTTCCATTAAATGAAATAAAACATCGAGTGTCATAGGTGCTCCATACATACTTGGTATTATTTATTTTTTTCTATCCCAGGGATGAGAGGATGGTATTTCAGGGCCGTCACTTTTGAAAAACGATAAATAGTGGCAATCAATGTGAGTTTTACTCATCATCGAATGTTGGTACATCACACTATACTTACTGCCTGAGACCAAACGAGTGGCATGAGGATGGTATGCCTGGTGAAAACTTATCCAGAATGGGCGCAGCAAAAGTCTGCTTGATTGCGGATCGCCATGGCAATCAGGTAATAGAAAAATGCCCTGTTAGCGATGTTGAATATGGCTTTTATATCCGTGCGGCGGAACCACTAAGTGGCGTTGTTGAATCCCCACGGCTGTTGCACGCCGACTCACACCGACGCAGCCTGATGCTCGAATACGTTCCTCATAAAATTTCCCAGGATGAGATTGCAGGGGACGAGATATTGAGACGACTTTCACGCCTGCATGATTATCCTGCCGACCCCGCATGGATTTATCACACCCACACCTGGACTGTGTCAGCGCTAGAAAAATCTTTGTCTCTTCTGGAATTACCCATCCGCGCTGAGCGGCAGATACGATGTTTTCAGCAAGCGGGCAGCGTTTTGTTTAGTCAGGAATGTTTAATTTCAGGTGATACCAATGCGGGTAACTGGGGCAGAAGAGAAAACGGTGATGCGATACTTTTCGACTGGGAAAGGTTCGGTACAGGTAGTCCGGCTATTGACCTTGCTCCGCTGGTAAAGGGGATGGGCTCAAGACAAGGTATTTTCCAGCTTGCCGAGCGCTACTGTTTTTTTGCCACACATTCGGTCGCAGGCAGGTTAGCCAGAGAAATTGCTCTCGCTAAAGCATGGATTGTCACTGAAGTCGTGTTACTTCTGCACGAAAGGAAAAACACTGATTTTAATCTCTACCTGGGCTGGTACAGAGAACATCTCCCCGACTGGCTGGATGAGTCCATCTCACTGCTTTGAGCACGCTGTAACACAGCATACGAAACCCATGCAGCGTTTTGTTTCTCAAACGCCATAGCTCATCGGCGTTTCGGGATACTACAACGTCTTGCGGCAATTGGGTTGCCGTCCGCAGGCCCCATTAACATAGATGTACATGCAACAAATCACTTTCAGTGACCTGCATCAACAAAGCGATCAGGATGCCAATTCTTTTCGCTTACGTGCGCATCGCAATTGACATCCTGAGCTGAGTGACCGGGTGCAGAGCCTGGCCATCGCGCCGGACAAGATAGACAAGATCCCGCCAACTCAACCGGTCGTATTAAAATGCCAGTCGCTGGCAGTCGACAGCGCCACGAACGGACCGGCCAGCGTGCTGTTGTGATGACGAATAATGTCACTGGCGAATAAATGTTCATTGTCCATTGTGGTATGTGCATCTGAAATCAATACCGTCCTGAAGCCAAGATCCGGCGCAGCCCGGCAGGTGGTATCGACACAAAATTCTGTTTTCATCCCGGCAATGACCAGCTGCTTGATGCCCCTCTGATTAAGTTCATGCTGCAATTCGGTATTCCGAAAACAGCTGGGATAGCGCTTTGTGAAAACAACATCCTGCTTCTTCACGTCCAGCTCGGGTATCAGTTGTGTTAATGGGCCTTTCTCTGAGAAGGGAGAGTCGTCTGGCCCGATATGTCGGGCAAAAAAGACGGGCACCTCTGCTTGCCGCGCGTTGGCGATTAACAAACGGATATTTGCCAGCACGGCGTCCGCGGACCATGGGGAAACCGGGCCCCGGAAGAGGCCTTGCTGCATGTCGATAATTAAGAGAGCATTGTCAGATGACATCATTTTCTTTCTCCATTCAGAGGGCGGTGAACGGAGAGCGATTTCCCCGTCCAGGCCGGCGGGGATTGAGGTTCTGTTAGTCAGTAGTTCGCTACAGATACGCTCACGCCGCCGAAGGTCTCGGTGGTGGTGAGAGTGGTTGTTGGCTTAACTGACAGATACATGGAATGACCTTTGTTTATTCAGTCCGCTATATGCGGAACGATCACGTTAGTTATAGTGTTGCTTAACGCATTTCTTCAATCCACCAACTTGGGTAGGGGTCTGATGCAGCGGCAGGAAGCTGTCAGCAAAGGCGCGTAGCCTGCGGGGCACGCCTTTGCTGACGAGATAGCCAGAATTATCTCAGGCTCTCGAGCCCTTGCAGGAAATCCTCCACCTGGGCAGGTGTTGCCGTGTCTGCCTGGTAAAGGATATCGAGCTTCACGTTCTTCAACCCGCAGAAGCCAAATACACCTTCTATTATCTGCGTCTGAATCGCCGTCGAATAGCCATGTTTGTCGAACCCGGTGAGATCGCTGCCGCCGGTGGCAATCAGGCGGACGGGAACATCGCGTAAATTGCCCACAATCCGGCCATCGTCGGCCACTTTATACGCCCAGTTCAGGGTCAACACCCGATCGAACCAGCCTTTTAACAGTGCGGGGACTGACCACCAGTACACCGGGAAGACAAATACCAGCATATCTGCGCGTTCAACGCGCTGCTGCTCGCGCAAAATATCCTCGGGAAGCGCAGTGGGATCGCCGTGATACAAATCAAGGTCGGGGCGTGACATGGTCGGATTAAAGCCTTCAGCATGAAGATCCGCAATTTCTACCTGCGTCCCTTGCTCGCGTAACGTCGCGGCAATGCGATCCGCCAGCGAATGGGATAATGAATGTTCAACAGGGTGAGCCGTCACGATCAGTGCATTATTGATGACATGTGTAACAGACATAGCAACCTCAGCAGGGGAGTGAATTGATATATATATTACTATTGGTAAGTTAGGTGTCAATCCGACAGCAACGATCATTTTGTGCTGTTGGCGTAGGTATCCAGAACGCCAGACATGGCGCCGCTGAGCATATCTTCTGCGACGTTGCGAGCGAGTATCCCGTTACCCGCGGCAGTACTGAGCGCGTCCGCGGCACCGATGATGGCTGTCAGTACCGCTTCACCCTGAACGCCTTTTAGCACGATAAACGGAGAAAGCGCCGTGCGAAGACAGTCGGCACATTCGGCAACGCACGCCTCGCGGAACGTCTGCAACGCGCGGGAGCCGCACAGCGCAGCGGCTATCGGACCCGTTTCCGGGCCGGCGGTAATGGCGCAGTCGATATAGGCAGCGCTGAAAAAGCGGATCGTCTTCTCCAGCGTTTTGCTGTCGACCGCCAGCGTTTCGCGGAATTTTGCTAGCTGACTATCGCTATAATCCTGGTACAGTGCCATCAGCAAGCCTTCACGATCGCCAAAGTGGTCGTAGGGAATAGGCTTTGTCACGTTAGCCCGCTCGGCAAGACAGCCCAGGGTGAGCGCCTCGGTGCCTTGCTGGCGAACAATGCCGCGAGCAACCTCCAGCAACTGCACCCGGCGATCCTCTTTTCTTAAGCGCTTAACAACCATGATGTCCCTCGTATCGTTTATCTACTGATAGTAGTTTACACGCTTTCTGCCAGAGGCTGAACGCTTTGTGTCGCAGGACGGATCCTGAACCAGATCGCATACATCGCGGGCAGGAAGACCAGCGTAATGATGGTTCCCCCTAACGTTCCGCCGATCAGCGTCCAGGCGAGCGTTCCCCAGAATACGGAATGCGTCAGGGGAATAAAGGCCAGAACGGCGGCCAACGCCGTCAGTAAGACCGGTCTGGCACGCTGTACTGTCGCTTCGACAACCGCATGGAACGGATCGAGCCCCTCTTTCTGGTTATGATCGATTTGACCAATAAGAATCAGCGTATTGCGCATCAGAATGCCCGAAAGGGCGATCAATCCGACGAGGCCGTTGATGCCAAACGGCTGATTGAACAGCAGCAAGGTTGGCACTACGCCGATAAGCCCCAGCGGCGCGGTAAGAAAGACCATGACCATCGCCGACATGGAACGCACCTGCAGAATGATGATCAGTAGCGTCAGGGCAATCATAATGGGGAACAACGGCAACATTGCCCGGGTGGCTTTGCCTGATTCCTCAATCGATCCGGCCATTTCAATACGGTATCCTGGCGGCAGCGAATCCACGATCGGCTGGAGCTGTTTCATGATGGCTGTAGACACGTCCGGTGGCTGAAGTGATTCGTCGATATCACCCCGGACGGTGATGGTCGGCGTTCGATCGCGACGACGCAGCAGCGGATCTTCCATTCTCACCTCAACATCGCCAATTTGTGACAGAGGGATGCGCTGACCCGCATTGCCGACCAGGGTAAAGCCCGCTATTTTTGCCGGATCCAGGCGAATGTCACCTGCGGCGCGGCCAATCACCTGAACGGCGCGAATGTCCTCTCGTACAGACGTGATAGGAACACCGGACAACAGGAACTGCAGCTGCTGAGCAACGGCATTCGAGGTTAAGCCAGTGGCCTGCAGACGGTCCTGATCGAGCGTGAAATGCAGTGTGGGTACGCGCGTTCCCCAGTCCGTGTTGACGGTCCGCATCATCGGGCTTGCCTCGAGCACGCCTTTCCCTTTGTCAGCGATGCCGCGTAGCGTATCGACATCGGGTCCCGTGACTCGCCAGGCGACCGGGAAGGGAGAGTAGGGACCAAACACCAGCTGCGTGACGCGCACGCGCGCTTCGGACGCAAGGCCTTCGGCAACCGCTTTACGTAGTCGGAGCTTGAGTGCCTCACGTGATGCCGGGCTATCCGTCAACACCACTATCTTCGCAAATGACGGATCGGGTAACTCAGGTGCCATGGCTAGATAAAAGCGCGGTGAACCCTGACCAATGTACGATGTGACGATGTTGGCTTCTGGCTGTTTCTTCAACCAGTCTTCTATTTTCGCTGCGGCGGCGCTGGTCTGCTCGATTGACGTGCCGTAGGGCATCTGCACTTCAACCAGCACTTCGGGGCGATCCGACGTCGGGAAAAATTGTTTTTTCACCAGCCCCATGCCCAGGATCGCCAGGATAAAAATGGCGACAACCGCCCCCGCCACAATCCATTTTCTGGCGATGACGCGGGTTAAGAGATGGCGAAAACGGTTATAGCGAGGCGTGCCATAGATGGCGGCATGGCCTCCTTCCACTTTGGGCAGATCCGGCAGCATTTTCACGCCGAGATAGGGGGTGAAAACCACGGCGACGACCCACGACGCAATCAGCGCCAGGCCGACAATCCAGAACATATTGCTGGTGTATTCCCCCGCCGTTGATTGGGCGAAACCATTCGGCATAAAGCCAATGGCCGTTACCAGCGTACCGGCGAGCATCGGGGCCGCGGTATGGCTCCAGGCGTAGGCGGAGGCTTTGATTCTGTCGTAGCCTTCCTCCATTTTTACCACCATCATTTCGATGGCGATGATGGCATCATCAACCAGCAAGCCCAGGGCAAGAATGAGGGAGCCCAGCGTGATGCGGTCAAAGTTAATGCCGCTGGCTTCCATTACCACAAAGACCACGGCCAGTGTCAGAGGAACCGCCGCCGCGACGACCACGCCCACGCGCCAGCCCATGCTGACAAAACAGACCACCATTACAACCAGCAGGGCGACGAAGAATTTGATCATGAACTCATCTACCGACGAGCTGATGTTCACGGACTGATCGGTGACTTTCGTCAGGGTCATCCCCAGAGGCAGACCGTCATTGATTCTCGTCGTTTCGGCATCCAGCGCTTTCCCCAGCGCCAGGCCGTTCCAGCCTTCACGCATCACAATACCCAGCAGCAGAGCCGGTTCATGCTGGTTACGAATTTGCAGAACAGGCGGGTCTTCATAACCACGTTCCACCGTGGCGACGTCGGAGAGCTTGAGCGTTTTGCCCTGCGCAATAAACGGCGTATCGCGAATTTTTCGCAGGGTATCGAAGGCCCCATCGAGGCGGATAAAGATCTGCGCGCCCCGCGTCTCAATTGAACCCGCAGCCGTCAATACGTTCTGATTGTTCAGCGCATTGAAAATATCCTGAGGCGACAGGCCCAGCGTCGCGAGACGCTCGTGAGAGAAGGAGATATAAATCCGCTCAGCCTGCTCCCCGATGATATTGACTTTCTTCACGCCGGGGACGTGCAGGAGCTGCTGGCGCATGGTTTCGGCATCGCGCACGAGCAAACGCTGCGGCTCTCCTTTTGCTTTGAGCGCAAAGAGAGCAAATGTCACATCGGCGAACTCGTCATTGATCATCGGTCCCGTTACGCCTGCAGGGAGATTTCGGCTCTCATCCCCAAGCTTTTTTCTGGCCTGATAGAACTCTTCCTGCACCTCAGAAGGTGGCGTATTGTCCTGTAATGACAGCGTGATAAAGGCCATGCCGGGGCGGGTATAGGTTTCCGTACGGTCATACCATTTGAGCTCCTGCAGGCGTTTTTCCAGCGGTTCGGCCACCTGATCCTGGATCTCTTGTGCGGTCGCGCCGGGCCACACGGCGATTGCGGTCATTTGCTTCACCGTGAAAGGCGGATCTTCTGCACGCCCGAGCCCAAAAAACGAGAGAATACCGGCAATCGTCACCAGAATAATCAAAAACAGCGTGACCGAGCGCTCGCGTACGGCAAGCGCTGACAGGTTAAAGCGTCCTTCGCTCATGGCTGACTCTCCGTGCGCTGTTGAGCTAGGCGGACCACTTCGCCTTCATGCAGAAGATGCACCCCTAACGCGACAATTTTTTCTCCAGGCCTGACACCTCCTGTTACCTGTGCGGAATCATCACTCACGCTAAGCACTCTGACGGGTTGCCAGGTCACTTTGGCGGGTTGAGTCGAGATCCGCCAGACGCCAGGCCCTTTGCCCGCATCGTAGAGCGACGCAAGGGGAACCTGCATGACCTGGTTTTTCTCTTTACTGTTCCCTATGTTCAGCGTGACAGTCGCACCCAGCGGCGCGTCTGCCAGCGCGCCTGCCAGAACATAGCGCGCCTCATAGGTGCGGGTGGTGGCATCGGCGGAATCGGAAAGCAGACGAAGCGTTGCGGTTACGGGCTGTTGTTCGTTGCCATAGCGAGTCGCCTGCGCTTCGCTACCGACGACGGGACGCAGGGTTTCAGGAAGTTGCACCAGCGCCTCACGTTGTCCCGCGCGGGCCAGGCGGATCACCGCTTGTCCGGCGCTCACGACCTGACCTGGCTCAGCGAAGGTCTCCATCACCACGCCGTCTGAATCGGCCAACAGTACGGCATAGCCTGTCGCGTTTTGCGCTACGCTGGCCTGCGCCCTGGCGGCACTAAGCTCCGCTCTGGCGGTATCGGCCGCCGCTTTAATTTGGTCGTACTCGGAGGCAGACACAGCGCCCGTAGCCACAAGGCCCCGATAGCGCGCTTCGTCAGCGATCGCTTTTCTTGCACGCGCCTGGGCGGCATCCACCGTCCGTTGCTGAGCCTGCGCCTGTAACGTCAGGTCAACGGGATCGAGGCGCATTAAAGGCTGGCCTTTTTTTACGCTCTGGCCTGTATCAACAAGTCGCTCAAGGATTTTGCCCTGAACCCTGAAACCGAGATCGCTTTGCGTTCTGGCAACCACCACGCCGGTAAACGCGCGAGACGTCGCGTTCGCGCGTTCAACGGACGCGGATCTGACGAGCGGTGGGTGCGTGCGCGGATCGTCACTCGCCGCGTTATCGCCGCAGGCCACGAGGGCCAGCGGCAGGAGAGAAACGAGACAACGGGCTGAAGTAAGCCTGAGCATGGGAAACCCTTATTAAAATAACAGGACAGTTTCCGCATTCTCTGACTAGTGACCAATAATGTCAATGGTCACAAATCAGGGAGCCAGACTTCTTAAAATCAGTGAGGGGAGAAGGATCGCTGCGGTGGGGGCGGTTTCGAGATTGTATTGCAGTTGAATGGGGTTAATGAAAGGGCACATCACCAGATATATCGCGAGTGTAGCCTCATCGAGCGGGGTTTTCCTTTCGAACTCCCCGGCCTGCCTGCCTTCGACAATAATGCTCTCAATCAGTTTTAACAGGTGTTCTGAATACCTTTCTGCTGAAGGCCATTTTTCCCGCGCGGCCACGGCAGCGATGTCGTAAAGCTTACGATCGTGGAAAAACAGTTCGCTTCCTGCCTCGGTGAGCGCCCTGAAGAGACGACGTATTTTCTCGCTGGCGGAGGGCGCATCGGCGAGTGCTGAATACACTGCGGTCATGATCAGCTCCAGGCGGTTAGCACAGATCACCTCGCCGATAGCCTGTTTGGAGTCAAAAAATTTATAAATGTAGGCCTTTGAAAAACCGATGGATTTAGCAAGCTCTGCCACGGTGGTTTTTTCATAGCCGTAGTGACCGAAGTGCTCAAATGCCGCTTCGACGATCTGCTCTCGGACGGAGTGGTCAAGTGGACCACGTGTAACTGGGACGTTCAAATTTTTAGTCATTTTTTAAGCTTAGCGTGACAGGCTTCGAATGACAACGAGTGACCATTTCGTGATTTGGTTACATGCGTTTTCGTCATGAACCCTTCAGACGGGACGATAAATCAGATGGGGTAAGTGTATCACTGTTTTTCGCGCGCAATGGCATCTATATGACAGTGCCAGCCTTGTGTCGATGCGTTTTAATCGGCGGATGAGAGGAGGCCGCAAAAAATGCGGCCTTATATATCAGGCAGCCAGTTCAGGCATCTGTTCCTTCACGAAATTTAACACCTTACTCGCGTCCAGAGACGCATAGGGTAAACTCTCAATAATGGCGATCGAACGCGTATTACCCACCGTTTCTTTTATCTCATCGAGTTTGTACTGAATGTGCGGCGCGATGAGGAAACCATCGAAAGCGGGAGCGACACTGGCGAAGTTATCCAGCCCTACAGCGCTAATCATCAGCGGATAGCCTTCGCGTTCTGCCAGAGACTGCATCTTTTTGGCGAGCGAGTTTGCGGTATTACCAAACAAACAACAGATCAGAAGCTTTTTCATATTTTCTACCTCCTGAAAACCGCTCACAGGGTAGTCCTGAGGCCACGCCTGAAATGTGCGCTATCTCTTAATAAAGCTATAAACCCAGATCGCTCAGAGAGGGGTGATCGTCCGGACGTCTTCCCAGCGGCCAGTGGAACAGTCGCTCTGATTCTTTTATCGGCATATCGTTTACGCAGGCAAAACGGCGCTTCATTAACCCGTCCGGCTCAAACTCCCAGTTTTCATTGCCGTATGAACGGAACCAGTTTCCGGAATCATCATGCCATTCATAGGCATAGCGCACCGCGATTCGGTTATCCGTAAATGCCCAAAGCTCTTTAATCAGACGATACTCCAGCTCTTTTTTCCATTTCCGCGCCAGAAACGCCTGGGCTTCTTCACGGTTGGTCGCGAATTCTGCGCGGTTGCGCCATTGGGTATCGAGCGTATAGGCAAGCGCGACTTTAGCCGGGTCGCGACTGTTCCAGCCATCTTCCGCCAGTCTGACTTTTTCGATAGCGCTTTCACGGGTGAAGGGCGGTAAAGGAGGACGTGTGTTCATTGCGATTACCTCTGGGTTATATTATGTAGACAGGTCTGTCTACTTGCGGTAATCTATGCCTGTAAAATAACGCTGTCAACCTTCGTTTTGAGGCTACTAAAAAAATGAAAACAGAACCCGCAGGCAACGATACTAAAATTAGCGTCAGAGATAAGATATTACTCACGGCGCACGATCTGTTTTATTCCACAGGCTTCAGGGCGACGGGGGTGGATACGCTAATTAAAGCGTCAAAAGTGACCAAGGTGACTTTTTATCGTCATTTTCCGAGTAAAAGTTTACTTATTCTCGCCTATTTACACTATCGGCATGAAATATGGATTAGCTGGTTTGAGACTACGCTGCGTCGACATTTTGACGAAGGCGAAATACCTTCTGATGCAGTATCTGCAACGCTTTACGAGTGGTTTATTTCACCCGAATTCCACGGCTGCGCGTTTATTAATGCCAGCGCAGAGGCTAAATCGGAAGATATTGAAAGTGAAATAAAAGAGATATGCCGGGACCATAAATCAGAGACAAAGAAAACAATCGTCACGCTCACCGGTATAAATGATGAAGAGACCGTCAATGACATGATGATGCTCATTGACGGCGCTATTATTCATGCGCAAATGGGTATGGATCCAGAAAGGGTGGTTAAAGCGTTAACAACGGGCTTAGAGAAACTGACCGGTCAGTGATATTTCCCTGCGCTTAATCAGCTCTCGTACCGAGCCGATCACGCACCCGCGTTATACTGTCGGAATGGTGCCGCCATCAATCACGTATTCTGTCCCTGTGATACTTGAAGCATGAGATGACGCGAGGAAGACGATGAGGTTAGCCACCTCAATCGGTTTGGCAGGGCGTCCGAGTGGTATTCCACCTAACGCCTTCATAATGATCTGTTTGCCACCTTCGTAGTCTGTTCCTGCCTGCTCTGCCAGCCTCTCCGCCAGTGCAACCGCGGCTTCGGTTTCGATCCAGCCGGGTGCAACGCGCACGACCCGAACACCCTTCGGCGAGACTTCCTTTGACAGGCTCTTGCTGTAGGTCGAGAGGGCTGCTTTAGCCGCCGCGTAGCCCGTGGTTGATTCCGGTAACGGCAGTTCGCGCTGAATAGACGTCACGTGAATAATCACCCCGTTTCCCTGCGCAACCATTCCGGGGAGCAGGGCGCGATCTAAGCGTACGGCGGGCAACAGGTTAAGACTTAGCTCCTGCTGCCACTCGGCTTCACCAAGCGCAGCGAAACCGCCACCGGGTGCGGTTGAACCACCTGCGACATGGACAATCACGTCGACACCGCCCATCTGTTCCTGCACCGCCGATGCGACGGAGGCACATCCTGCAACTGTCGTCAGGTCAGCGGCTACGAATGTATCGGCGATATTTACCTCAGGCGCGTGGCGCGCCGTGGTTAATACCGTTGCACCGAGCTGTTTTAAAAGTCCGACCACTGCTTTTCCAAGCCCTTTTGTTCCAGCGGTAACAAGCACGCGCTTACCTGTGAAATGAATATCTAATGACATGACCTTTAACTCCCGTTATTTACAGTACGGGTATATTCAACATAGACTGAGAAATTGACAAGTACGCACGAAAAAGTGAGTGACTGAATTATGAGTAAGTTATATAGCCCGGAATCTGCCGCAAGCGGCGTGGAACAGGTATTACGGCTGCTGGAAGGTCGCTGGAAATTGATTATTCTTTTTCATCTGTTCGACGGAAAAGTGCAGCGCTACTCTGATTTCGAAAAACTGATCCCCGGTATTTCCCAGAAAATGCTGGCGCAGCAGCTGCGGCAACTGGAATCCGACGGAATTGTTTCGCGGATGGTCTACCCTCAGGTGCCGCCGAAAGTAGAATATCGACTCACCGAATGGGGGCAGGCATTATGCCCGGCGCTCGATGCCATGCTGAAATGGGCAGAAAAACGCGAGGCTTACGCCGAGCTGTAAATCCTGTGCCCGGTCAACCTCGGATGGCTAATCGTGTCGATCTCTGCCAGCACGGAACGCGTTCACACCGGCTTCTCTTCTGCCTGCGCCATCTCAAGCGCGCTGGCACTTGCGGGATCGAACAGCGAGATGCTCTCAATCTGATTGAGTAAAATTACCTTCCGGAATGACATGGCGCTGCGGGGTTCAGAGTCGAGCGTAATGTCATGCTCCGCATACCACCTGCTGTAGTTATTCTCGATGCGCAGATTCATCGTCTTTGCATCTCTGTACCCGCTCAGCATCGGGATCAGCACGATATTGGCCGTTTTTTCGTACTCCAGCGTGGCGGTGTGGATCATGCCGACGTAAATCCGCCCCGACCGAAGCGACACCTGCGCCAGTTCTCCTTCCTCCATGCATTGATACAGCACCTGTTCAATACCGCTCGACTGCGCCAGACGTTTGTAGAGCTTTTTCCGGCTTTCACCGTCCAGCCTGGCACTGCCTGCCCAGTTAGAGCGGTAGAGGCAAAACAGGATGGCAAACGCCAGCATCACGACGACCGGCGCCTGGATGCCTAAAAAGCTCCAGTTCATAAAGTCGATTTGCCAGTCGGTATATTTCGGTGAGGCAAAGTGAAAAGCGTTGTTGGCGGCGGAAAGGGAGAGCAGGAGTAGCCAGAGCAAACCGGTGGCAATCACGCCCTGAAGAACAAAAATACAGCCATAAAGCGCCACGAGAAAATAGACGTCCCAGCCAAAGGAACGCTTGATTTTGAAGCGGGTGGACAGGTCGCGGCTGGTATACCAGTACCCGCACACCATCAGCACCATAAAGATTGCCGTTCCCATATCAGGCCCTCTTCAGCGCGTCGACGTGACGCAGAAAATCCTGCCGTACCTCATTGCTTCTGTAGTTCACCGAGGCGTTCCCGTCCTGGTCGATAATGATGCGATCGCCATCTTCTACGGCTTCAATGATTTCCTGCTGGCTCATTACCTGGAGCAATGACTCAGGGCTGGAGAAAAGGGAGAGAAAGAAGCGTTTCATGTCAGGCATCCTTATGAATAAAAAGGATAAGCCTGGAAGAAGGGCGGCGAGTTTGCCTTAAGGATATCCTGAAAGTTAAAGCCGGGTGGCGGCTACGCCTTATTTGGCCTACAAAACCCATTCTTTCTCATGGTTTTAACTTATTGATATAAAATAGAAATAAAAAATAGATCAACACAAACTTGGACAAATAACGATGATTGTGTAAGTTTTAATTATGCGATTACGCCACGTTATTTACAGCCAGGATGTGACCCATGAGCACGTTGCCGCCCGTTGTCAGTCGGTTTGTTGATTACTACGCCACGCTGGACGCTCAGCCGCCGTCGGCGCTGGTGGGGCTTTATCACCCGGATGCCACGCTTGTCGATCCGTTTGGCGAACACAACGGGCTTTTTGCGCTCCAGCGCTATTTCACCCATTTGCTGGCGAATGTCGAAAACTGCCGTTTTACCATTGATGCCCCCCTTCTGAGCGAACGCCGGTTTGTCGTCACCTGGACAATGCACTGGTCGCACCCGCGTATTGCCGGGGGAGAGCCTCTTGACCTGCCGGGGTGTTCAGTAGTGGACACGGAAAACGATCTCATCACGCGTCAGCGCGATTACTACGACGCGGGGGAGATGATCTACGAACACCTTCCTCTGCTGGGCTGGGCGGTACGCGGCGTGAAGCGGAGGGTAAAATCATGAAAACGGTGCTCATTACCGGCGCCAGCTCGGGCATTGGGGCCGGGCTGGCGAAATCCTTTGCCGCTGACGGCTACCAGGTTATTGCCTGCGGGCGCGATGCGTCGCGTCTGGACGCCCTCCAGCTGCACAGTCCGAACATCACGGTGCGCCGCTTCGACATGACAGACAAGGACGCCAGTTGCCAGGCATTGAAGGACTGTAATGCCGAACTGGCGATCCTCTGCGCCGGGACGTGTGAATACCTCGATCGTGGCGTGGTGGATGCCGCGCTGGTGGAGCGGGTGATGAAGACCAATTTCCTCGGCCCGGTGAACTGCCTCGCCGCGCTTCAGCCGCAGTTGGCTGCAGGTCATCGCGTGGTATTGGTCAGTTCGATGGCGCACTGGCTTCATTTTCCGCGAGCCGAAGCCTACGGAGCGTCCAAAGCCGCGCTCACCTGGTTCGCCGACACGCTGCGTCTGGACTGGGAGCCGAAAGGGATTGGTGTAACCGTGGTTTCTCCGGGGTTTGTGGATACGCCGCTGACCCAAAAAAATGATTTTGCCATGCCGGGCAGAGTGACCGTTGACGAGGCCGTGAATGCAATACGCGCCGGGCTGGCGAAGAATAAAAGCCATATCGCGTTTCCTTCCGGTTTCGGCCTGATCCTGCGGCTGCTCTCATGGCTTCCGACCCTGATCCAGAACGCGCTGCTGCGCAGGATGGTGCGCTCATGAAGATCGCGATTATCGGCAGCGGTATTGCCGGGCTAACCTGCGCCTGGCGTCTGGCGGGCCATCATCAGGTCACCCTGTTTGAAGCGGGTGCAACGCCGGGCGGACACACTGCGACGGTAGACGTCTCCACGTCGCAGGGGACCTGGGCCATCGACACCGGGTTTATCGTCTATAACGACCGCACTTATCCGCGCTTCATGGGCCTGCTTAGCGAGCTAGGCATCAGCGGACAAAAAACGCAGATGAGCTTTTCTGTGCGCAACCCGGCGACGGGGCTGGAGTATAACGGACACACGCTGACGTCGCTGTTTGCCCAACGCCGAAACCTGGTGAATCCGTCATTCTGGCGGCTGCTTGGGGAGATCGTCCGCTTCAATCGTCTGGCAAAACAGGCGCTGGACGGGGAGGTGGACCCGAACGCCACGCTTGAGATGTTTCTTGAACAGCACGGTTTCACCCCGTTTTTTGCACGCCACTACATTCTGCCGATGGGGGCCGCGATCTGGTCCTCATCGCTGCAGGAGATGAGGCGCTTTCCGCTGCCGCTGTTCCTGCGCTTCTTTGAGCATCACGGCCTGCTGGATATTACCCATCGCCCGCAGTGGTACGTTGTCCCCGGCGGCTCGCGGGAGTACATCCGCGCCATGCTCGACAAGCTGGGCGACCGTCTGAACTTGCATCTCAATTCGCCGGTGCAGCGGGTGAGCCGCCACGAGCACGGGGTCACGCTTCAGCTTGAAAACGGCATTTATACCTTCGATCAGGTGATTTTTGCCTGCCATTCCGGGCAGGCGCTGGCGATGCTGGACGAGCCGACGCCTGCAGAACGTGACGTGCTGGGCGATATCGGCTGGCAGCGCAACGAGGTGGTGTTACACAGCGACAGACGCTGGCTGCCGGTGCGCGAGCGCGCGTGGGCGAGCTGGAACTATCGCCTGAGTGAACGTGACCAGGCCAGCGCCTGCGTCACTTACAACATGAACATTTTGCAGGGGCTGCCCGAGGGGAGTCCGCTGTTCTGCGTCACTCTGAATCCTGAAACGCCGGTTGATGAGCGTTTCGTTCTGAAGCGCTTTATCTATGAACACCCGCTGTTCAACCCTGAAAGCTGGCGCGCGCAGGCGCGTCGCGGAGAGATTAACGGTCATCACCGGAGCTGGTTCTGCGGGGCGTACTGGTACAACGGTTTTCATGAGGACGGGGTGCGCAGCGCGCTGGACGTGGTCAATGCGATAGCGGCCGGGGAGGGGAACTGAGATGAACAGCTGCCTCTACCACGGCGTATTGCGCCACCGACGCCTCCAGCCGAAAACCCACACATTCAGCTACAGCGTTTTTATGGCCTGGCTGGATCTCGATGAGCTGGAAACATTGCCCTCGGTGGGCGTACGCCGTAACCGCGTGGCCGCCGCCTCGTTCCACGACGCGGACTATCCGCTGGGCACGCCGCTCAAAGAGAACGTGCTGAGCAGGCTGGAGAGCCTGACCGGGGAACGTCCGCAGGGGCGAGTCATGCTCCTGACGCAGCTGCGCTATTTCGGGTTCCATTTTAATCCGGTCAATTTTTACTACTGCTATGACCAGCACAATGCGCTTCGCTGGGTGCTCGCCGAAGTGCGCAACACGCCGTGGAACGAGCGGCACTACTACGCGGTAGACGGGCAGAATTCCCGGCCCACGGAGAAAGCGTTTCACGTTTCGCCCTTCAACCCGATGGACATGGTCTACCACTGGCGCTTCAACAACCCGGACAATACGCTGCATATGCACATTGAAAATCATCAGGAAGCGAAGGTCTTTGACGCTACGCTGGCGCTGCGTCGGGAGCCGCTGACCCGCCCGGCGCTGCGTTCGCTGCTGCTGCGTATCCCGCTGATGACCCTGAAAACCGTTTTCGCCATTTACTGGCAGGCGCTGCGGCTGTGGCTCAAGCGCGTGCCGCTGTATAACCATCCCGTCAGCAGGAGTGAACGCTCATGACCGATCCCGTCTTTGCGCTTGAACCCGATATCCCGCGCAACGTCCGCATCGCGCGCTGGCTGCTTTTTCGGCTGTTAAGCGGCATTCGCGGCGGCTCGCTGACGCTACGTGAAGGGGCGCAGACCTTTCATTTTGGTGAGACATCAGCCGCGCTGCATGCCGACGTGCAGATCCTCACGCCAGGGCTTTACTGGCGCATCTTAACGGGCGGCAGCCTCGCGGCGGCAGAGGCCTGGATGGACGGCGAATGGGAGACCACGCACCTGACGCCGCTTCTGGAGCTGCTGGCGCTCAACGGCAAGGTGCTTGGCCGTCTGGAGAATGGTTTCCGCCTGCTCGGCAGGCCGCTGGAGCGGCTGCGCCACTGGACGCGGCGTAACTCCCGCGCGCAGGCGCGCGAAAATATTGCCGCCCATTACGATCTGGGCAACACCTTTTATGCCCACTTTCTGGATAAGGAGCTGCTCTATTCCAGCGCGCTGTTTACCGCTGACGAGCAGGATCTTACTGCAGCTCAGCAGGCTAAAATGGCGCGTCTGTGCGACCAGCTGGCGCTAAACCCGGGTGACCACCTGCTGGAAATTGGCACCGGCTGGGGAGCGATGGCGGAATACGCGGCCCGTCACTACGGCTGTCGGGTCACCACCACCACGCTGTCGCAGGAGCAATATATTTGGGCGACCGAGCGCATCGCCCGCGCCGGGTTGCAGGATCGCGTTGAGGTGCTGCTCTGCGACTATCGCGACCTTACCGGGCAGTACGACAAGCTGGTGTCGATAGAGATGATTGAAGCCGTCGGGCAACGCTATCTGCCCACGTTCTTCCGTACCTGCCAGGCGCGGCTGCGCCCGGGGGGACGGATGGCGATTCAGGCCATCACCATTCAGGACCAGCGCTACCGCGACTACAGCAAAAGCGTCGACTTTATTCAGCGCTACATTTTCCCCGGCGGCTTTTTGCCGAGCGTCACCGCCATGAACGAATTGATGACGCGCCACACCGATTTTGTGGTGCGCAACCTCTTCGACATGGGGCCGGACTACGCCCGCACGCTGGCTCACTGGCGGCAGCGCTTTGTCCACGCCTGGCAGGAGATTGAAACGCTCGGCTTTGACGAACGTTTCCGCCGGATGTGGCTCTACTACTTCGGCTACTGCGAAGCCGGGTTTAACGCCCGCACCATCAGCGTGGCGCAGCTGACAGCGGAACGCGTATGAGACGTTACGTGCAGGTGTTCCTTATGGCGATTGCGTTCGATCTCTACTGGACGCTGGTGGTGCTGTTTCGCGAGCGGGGGCTGGTCGTCTGGCTCGCGCTGGCGATCCTTGCCTGCCTGATGCTGTCGCCTGCACACCGTATTTACGCCATTTTGCTGGCGGCCGCAGGCAGCGTGCTGGACGCCCTCTGGGCGGTGACGGGGCTTATTGCCTTCACAGGCGACTCGCTGATGCCCCTGTGGATGGTGGCGCTGTGGCTGATGTTCGCCACCGTCTGGACCCGACTGACGTGCACCACTACCTTGCCGGGCTGGATCTTAACGCTGCTGGCGACCGTCGGCGGGCCCGTGGCCTACCTTATCGGCGAGCGGCTGGGGGCAATTACGTTCCTGGAACCTGGTTTTATCGTCGTCAGCTGGATGGTACCGGGCTGGCTGGTATTAATGCTGTTTTTCCACCTGCTGATGGGGAGACAACAATGAAAACCCTGCTGATGTTAATCTGTCTGACCCTTACCGTACCGGTCGCGAACGCCGCTGACTGGCTAAGCTGGCGCAAAGTAGGCAGCGCCACGCTCACCTGGGGGCCCTTCACCGTCTACACCTCGCAACTGCTGACGCCCGATGGACGCTACACCGGCGAAAACAGGGATCAGGCGCTGGTCATTACCTATGCGCGCGACATCGACCGTAAGGATCTGGTTGAAGCGACGCGCGATCAGTGGCAGGCGCAGGGAATTTTGCAGCAGGAGCCGCTGAGCGAAGCATGGCTTCGCAGGCTGGAATCGCTCTGGCCAGACGTCAAGGCAGGCGCGCAGTTGGCGTTTGTGCTTAAAAATCAGCAGGGACAGTTCTGGTACCGCGCGCCTGACGCGCAGACAGGTTTCACTCCATTGGGGCCAGCGCAGCCAGCGGCGTTCAGTACGCGCTTTCTGGCCATATGGCTCGATCCCCGCACGCAATACCCTGAACTGCGTCAGCAGTTAATCGGAGGCCAAAAATGAAACATTTCCTGACCCTGGCGCTGGCGCTCACGATGCTGCTGGCAGGCTGCAGCACGGAGGTGACCGAGTATCGCCAGCAGCAGCCACGGCTTGATATCTTCCATTACTTCCAGGGCAAAACCGAAGCGTGGGGCATGGTGCAGGATCGCAGCGGCAAGCAGATCCGCCGTTTCCACGTTGAGATCGCCGGGGATGTGATTGGCGATACGCTGACGCTCAACGAACACTTTGTTTACGACGATGGTGAAAAACAGCAGCGCGTCTGGCACATCCGCCGCGTGGGGAACGATCGCTACGAGGGAACGGCGGGGGATATTGAAGGGGTTGCCTCGGGGCAGGCCGCAGGCAACGCCTTTAACTGGCATTACAGCATGAACGTAAAGGCCAACGGCAAAACCTGGCTGCTGCATTTCGACGACTGGATGTACCTGCAGGATGAGACCCATCTGTTCAATAAAACCGAGATGAAGAAATTTGGCGTCACCGTCGCCACGGTGACGCTGTTCTTTACCCGTAAGGCCTCGGTTTAGTCGCGGATGCTGCCGGTTTTGCTGCTGGAGTAGATGAAGTACAGGGCAATCCCCAGGCAAACTACCGCGCCCAGGCGGCTCAGCGAAAACGGAATGGCGGGATTGCCCAGCCAGCCAAAGTTATCAATCAGCATACTCATGGTGAGCTGGCCGAAGATCACCGCTACCGTGGCGACGGCGGTGCCGATCCGCTGTACGGCGAGCACCATTATCACGATATAGGGCACGCCAAACATCGCGCCGAGGAGCTGCCATTTTGGCACGTCCAGCAGCGTGACCGCCTGCTTAGGCTCAAAGAAGAAAATGAGCAGGGCGGTCACCAGCGCGCCGACGGAAAACGTCAGAAACGCGCTTTTAAATACGCCCACGCTGCCGCCGAGCTGCCCGTTGATCGCGGCCTGAATGCTCAGCGTCGCGCCGCCGCAGACGGCCAGTAAAATCATCATCAGTGTCATACGTTTACCCCTGAGCCACCAGAACCAGTGCGGCAATAATAAAAACCAGCGCCACGATGCGTTTCGCGTTTATCTTCCTGTGTGGCGTACCCAGCAGACCAAAGTGATCGATGATCAGGCTCTTAAACACCTGACCGGCCAGAATACCAATCATGGTCATCGCGATGCCGATAGCGGGTGTTGCAACGGTCAGAATGACCACGTACACGGGGCCGAGCACTCCGCCAAGCAGTTGCCAGGACGGCTGTGTAAAAAATGACGGGCTGTTGCGCGGGCTGAAAAACAGCATCAGCAGAAACGTCAGCGCGGCACCCACGCCGAAGATGCTGAACGTGGCCCACAAATCACCCACTTCGCCGCCTAGCGGTCCCAGCAGTCCCGCCTCTACGGACAGCCCCATCCCGCCAGCAATCACCAGGAAAATTAAAATAAGTTGCATAGCTCACTCTCTTGTTGTCCAGGCGACGAAGAATACGGGGTATCAGCAGTGAGAAAAATGCCATAATGCAGGAAACACCATTGCAGGAAATGCACTAATGATCGATGCCGGAAACATCAGCATTCGCGCGCTGCTGATCTTTATCGCGGTTTATGAATCGCAGAATTTCTCCGTGGTTGCGCGGCGGGAAGGGATCTCCGCCTCGCAGGTTTCACGCGTGATCCACCAGCTTGAGGACGCGCTCGGCCAGCAGCTTTTTTATCGCAATACGCGGGCCGTGATCCCGACGGAAAGCGGGCATCTCTTTATCCGCTACGCCCGGGCGATGGCAGGAAGTCTTGACGAGGCGCGCCGGGAGCTGGATGAGCGATCCATCGAGCCAACTGGGCTCATTCGCATCAACTGCCCGGTATTTTTTGGACAGCGGCACGTAGCCCCTGGCCTGGCGGGGCTGTCGGCGCGCTACCCCCGGCTCAATCTTGATTTGACCCTCACCGACGATTTTATCGATCCTCACCGGGACGCCGCCGACGTGTTGTTCCGCATCGGCACGCTGACGGACTCTTCATTTCACGCGCGGGTGCTCGGGCAGCAGCTGTATCATCTGGCGGCATCGCCGTCCTATTTGCAAAAGCACGGCGTGCCTGAGAAGCCGGAGGATTTTGCGCATCACAGCTGCCTTGTCTATCGCGGATCATCCGGGCCTAACCGCTGGCTCATTCGCCGTCCAAATGCGGCGTGGATTCACTATCCCGTTGCGCCGCTGATGACCTCCAACAACGCTGAAACGCTGCTGATTGCCGCGCTGGGCGGAATGGGGATCGTGCTGTTCCCCGACTGGCTGGTGAGCGAAAGGCTAAACAGCGGCGAGCTGGTGTCACTTCTGCAGGATCATGAATGTTCGATCAACACCGAGCCGCAAACCATTGCGGCGATCTACCCGAACGCGCGTCATCCGCCCCTTAACGTCAGGGCGGTGATTGATTATTACGTAGAGCGGTTCCGCACGCCGCCGTACTGGCAAAGATGAACCCGAGATTGCGCGACCTGGCTGCTATCCCGTACTGTAGAGAAAACGTAAAAGGATAATCCGGGCCTATGCATCTTGATTTTCGCCAACTGCGCAACTTCGTCGCGCTGGTTGAATACGGCAGTTTTAATCGCGCGGCAGAGGCGGTGTGCCTCTCGCAGTCGGCTTTTAGCCGCAGCATTCAGGCGCTGGAGCAGAGCGTCGGACATCCCTTATTTGACCGGCAAAGCAAGCTGGCCACCCTGACGCTGCATGGCCAAACGCTGCTGCCCTACGCCCGACGGTTTCAGGAGCTGAACGTTGAGCTTAGCAGCCAGATGCGCGAAGCGGAGGAGGCGCAGACCGGCGAAGTGACGTTCGGCTGCGGTCCGGCCCCGGCTGCCCGCCTGATCCCCGCCGCGGTGGGAGCGTTTCATCGCAGCATGCCGCAGGCGAAGGTACGCTTTCAGATCGATAACTGGTTTACGCTGCATCAGGCGCTGACCACACAGCATTATCCGTTTGTCGTGGCCGATAGCTGGCAGGCGGAGCTGGATCCCCAGCTGCGGGTGCAGCCGCTCAGCCCGCAGCGCTGCTTCTTTATCTGCCATGCCGACCACCCGCTGGCGCAGCAGGGCACCGTATCCGTGCAGGCGCTGTTGCGTTACCCCTTTGCGGCCCCCTATTTACCGCCGGGCGTACGCAAGGTGCTGGCTACCCTCAGCCAGCAGCAGGATTTTACCCCCGCGATCCAGTGCGATCACGTCTATGCGCTGCTCTCAACGCTCGCCTATACCCACGCGATAAGCTTCGCCAGCGAGGATGGCTTTGCGCTGTGCCAGCACAGCCACCGGCTGGTGAAGCTGGAGATAAGCGACCTGCCGGAAGAGTGGCGGCTGATGCAGACCCGGTTTGCCATTATTTCTCCGGTCCATGCTACCCAGCCGCCGCTGGTGGAAAAGATGATTGAGACGATCCTCCATGCCGACCGCCAACATCAGATTCAGCTGCTGGCGCAGGAGGAGGGGAGTTAAAGCGGCTGCCCCTCAGGCGAGTACTGCGGCCAGTGGCTTTCCAGCTTTTGCGCCTTGAGGGCCTGCTCGACGAAGGAGCCGTCAACCCACTCTTTGGCACTAAAGGCGCTGCGGATCAGGCGGCCCGAATACGCCTGTTCAACGCTGTTGGTAAAGCTGTCGGTCAGGAAAGGATCGATGCGCGGTGAGGTGGTGAAGTTAAGATCCTGCGGCTGCAGTTCCTTCAGGAACAGCGCCCTGGGGATTTGGCTTTGCTGTGCCATTTCTGCCGACCAGGCTTCACGGTTGTTCGGATCGCTGATTTCTGCCGCGTTCTTCACCAGCACGTCGATAATCTGCTGCGTCGCCTGCGGCCAGGCGTCAATAAAGGTTTGTGTCCCCAGGAACCCCGACTGCGTGGTGTTCTGACGACCGGAATCGCCGCTCTTTACCACCACGTCGATCTTATCGCCCCGCAACGCCAGTAGAGACACGCCGCCCCAGACGGCATCCACGCGGCCCGCCGCCAGCGCCGCTTTTCCGGCATTCCAGTCGAGATTAATGACCTGCAGGTTTCTTTCTGTGAGCCCGGCGGTTTGCAGGGCGCGGTCGAACGCCAGCTGGTCCGCCGTACCGCGATAGACCGCGACCCGTTTACCCTTTAAATCCGCCAGGGTTTTAATGCCCGAGGCGTGGGTGACCGCCAGGTAAGACTCCGACCCGCGGCTGCCCAGCAGCAGGCGCGTGGGAAGGCCGTTCGCTTTGCCGATGATGGCTGCCAGATCGCCAAGCTAGCCAAAATCGAGCTGTTGGTTAGCCAGCGCTTCATTCACCGCCGGACCCGCGCCCTTAAAGAACTGCCACTGGATTTCTACGCCCTGAGGTTTGAACACGGCCTCAAGCTGGTGGCGGATGTACGCCATGCCGACCGGGCCTTCAATAAAGGGCTTACTGCCCGCACTTTGATCCGGCACGCCGATGCGAATGGCGTGCAGCGCTTCGGCGCTGGCGTTCCCCATCAGGGCGAAGGCGGCCACCAGTGGCAGCAGAGCGCGACTAATAAATGCTTTCATCATAACAAGTTACTCCGAGGTTTTTTTCTCACCCTAATGAGCCGCCCGGCCCGCTGTTAAATGCTTTTATTAGCAAAGAACAGGTGAAAATGAGCTAAATCAGCGCCAGCGAGTCCGGCAGGCTGAAATGCATTTGTTGCATCGGGATTATTCGCGTAACGCAATGACGAAGTGGAACGGGGCGAGGTTTTATAGCGGCATGACGGGTTTAAACGTGAAGCACTATGTCGCAGATAATTTTAAAAACGGGCTCATCCGGAAGGCAGAAAGTACGACTTAACGGCTGGCCGTGGATATTGCCCGCGCTACTGCTGCTGCTGTGGTCCATCGCCGTAGAGCGCCACTGGATGCCGGAACAAATTTTACCCGCGCCTTCGGTGGTCGCCGACACGGCGCTCTCGCTCCTGGCCGGAGACCTTCTCTCCCAGTGGGCATTTAGCCTGCGGCATCTGCTGCTGGGCCTGCTGGCAGGCGCGTTCGCCGGCACGCTGTTAGGCGCGCTGTTCGGCCTAGTTCCCGGTGTGGCGCGTCGCGTGGAGCCGCTGTTTTACGCGCTGGCGCAAATCCCGACCCTGGGGTGGATCCCGCTGTTTATGGTGCTGTTCGGGATCGATAACGGCCTGAAGCTGGCGGTTATCATCAAAACCACCATCGTGCCGATGACGATCAACACGCAGCAGGCGGTAACCAGCGTGCCCCATACCCTGAGCGAGGCCGCCAGGGTGATGAATTTTTCCCGCTGGCAGCGTCTTCGCTGGCTGGTGATCCCCGCGAGCCTGCCGGGCTGGTTCACCGGCCTGCGGCTGGCGCTCTCTCAGGCATGGGTGTCGCTGATCGTTGTTGAACTGCTCGCCTCGTCGGAGGGCATTGGCTACCTGATGGTCTGGGGGCGTCAGCTTTTTCAGCTGGATATCGTTTTCGTCACCATTGCGGTGGTGGGCTTCAGCGGCATGCTGATGGAGTGGGCGGCGAATCGGGCCTTTTCCCGACTGGTGTTCTGGCCCCAGCCCGCCGTCGGGCGTCTTGCCTGGAAACCGCAGGCCAGCTGGCAGGCGCTGCAGCTGCCGATCCTGCTGCTGGCGCTGTGGCAGCTGGCTAGCCGATGGGGATGGATTGACGGGGCGCTGTTCTCTTCGCCGCTGGCGGTCGCCGGGCGCTTTATGCAGGGCGCGGCAAGCGGGGAGCTGGCGACGGCGATGCTGGCAAGCCTCGGGCGCGCCTTTGCGGGCGGGGCGGCGGGTATTGCCGGTGGCCTGCTCTGCGGATTACTGCTGGCGCTGCGGCCTCGCGCCGGGCAGATCGTGACGCCATCGCTCAACGTGCTGCGCCATATTGCCCTTTTTGCGTGGCTACCGCTGCTGACCGCGTGGGTGGGCAACGATAACGTCGGTAAAATCGTCTTTATCGCCCTGGCCTCGTTCTTTCCGATGTTCTTTAGCACCCTTCAGGCCGTGCTGCAGCGTAACCCGCAGCTGGACGAAGTGGCGCGCGTGCTGCGTTTAGGCGGCCTGACGCGCCTGCGGATGCTGATCCTTCCCGGCGCGGCGCCCGGTATTTTCGCCGGGCTGCGGCTGGCGATGATCTACGCCTGGCTTGGCAACATTGGCGCGGAATACTTCATGTCCTCGGGCGCCGGGATCGGCAGCCTGATGATTAACGCCCAGCAACTGCTGGATATGCCCACCATTCTCTGCGGCATGGTGCTGGTCGGTCTCACCGGCGCAGCGCTGGATAAAGCCGGACGTTTACTGGAACTTCGCGCCACCCGCTGGCGCCAACAGGAGCCATCATGACCGCTCAAACTCTGGTCTCATTTCAACATGTGCGTAAAACCTGGCAGCAGGTCACGGCGCTGCAAAATTTTAGTCTCGACATCGCTGCCGGTGAACTGGTGGTGCTGGTGGGCAGCAGCGGCTGCGGTAAGTCGACGCTTCTGCGCATGCTGGTCGGCCTTGAAGAGGCGACGCAGGGGGAAATCCGCATCAGCGGCGAGCGGGTCACCGGCGTGGGCAAAGAGCGCGGCATCGTGTTCCAGGAACCCCGGCTGTTCCCCTGGCTGAGTGTGATCGACAACGTCATGCTGGGGCTGGCGGATGAAAAACTGAGCCGTGCCGCCAAATGCCAGCGCGCGCGGGAGATGCTGGCGCGGGTGCAGCTCACCGAGTTCGAGGGCGCGCTACCCGCGCAGCTTTCCGGCGGGATGGCCCAGCGCGTCGCCATTGCTCGCGGCCTGGTTGCCCGCCCACAAATTCTGATGCCGGACGAGCCGTTCGGCGCGCTCGACGCCCTGACGCGGCACACCCTGCAGCAGGCGCTTTTGCAGATTCACAGAAGCGAGGGAACCACCACGCTGCTGGTGACCCATGACGTCGAAGAGGCGGTCGCCCTGGCCGACCGTGTCGTGGTGCTTTCCCCACGTCCCGGCCGCATACGCGAAGTGGTGAGCCTTACGCTGCCGCACCCGCGACAGCGTGACGACGCCGCGTTTGCCGACGCCTGCCGCCATATTCGCACTCTTATTACCTCTGCCTGATGACCTTCACTAAGGAGCAATACATGGGACATCCTTCCGTTTTCCCCACCGGCGCGACGCTTTACGATCCTGCGCGCGCGTGGAGCGGCTATACCCTTTTCCAGGCCACCGAGCATGGCGCGGTGCTGGTCGACATGAACGGCACCGTGGTCCGCGAATGGCCTGAGCTTCACGGCTTTCCCAACAAAATTCTGCCCGGCGGGGCGATCCTCGGACACAGCGGCGAGCGCGACCCGCGCTACGGCATGCAGGATATGCTCGACCTGATCCAGGTGGACTGGGAAGGCAATGTGACATGGTCCTTCGATCGCTATGAGAACGTGAGCGACCCCGGCAATGAAACCCGCTGGATGGCGCGGGCGCACCACGACTATCAGCGCGCGGGCAATCCGGTTGGCTACTACGCGCCGGGGCTGGAGCCGCAGGTCGAAGGGGGGAATACCCTGATTCTCGCCCACACCAACCTGGTCAACGAGGCGATATCGGACAAGGTTCTGCTGGACGACACCATTATTGAGGTCGACTGGCAGGGAAACGTGGTTTGGGAATGGCGCTGCAGCGATCATTTTGAGGAGCTGGGCTTCGACGATGCGGCGCGCACCGCGCTTTACAATAACCCCAACATGCGCGCCAGCGGCGGCGGAATGGGCGACTGGATGCATATCAACTCGATGTCCACGCTGGGGCCGAATAAATGGTATGACGCCGGAGACAGCCGCTTCCACCCTGACAACATCATCTGGGACGCCCGCGAGTCCAACATCATCGCCATCATCGATAAGCAGAGCGGCAACATCGTCTGGCAGCTTGGCCCGGATTACAGCACGCCAGCGCTAAAACACATCGGCTGGATCATCGGCCAGCACCACGCGCACATGATCCCGCAGGGGCTGCCCGGCGCAGGCAATATCCTTATTTTCGATAACGGGGGCTGGGCCGGATACGGCGCGCCGAACCCGGCCTCGGCGGACGGGGTGAAAAACGCCTGGCGTGACTATTCGCGGATCCTCGAAATTAACCCTGTGACGCTGGATATCGAGTGGCGCTACTCGCCGTATGAAGCGGATCTGCCCCAGCCAACCGATTCATACCGTTTTTATAGCCCGTACATCAGCAATATGCAGCGCCTCGAAAACGGCAATACCCTGATTAATGAAGGCTCCAACGGGCGCATTTTTGAAGTGACCCGCAATCATGAAATCGTCTGGGAGTACGTGTCGCCGTTCTGGGGCAAGACGCTCAACAACAACATGGTTTACCGCGCGTACCGCATTCCTTATGCCTGGATCCCACAGCTTCCTCAGCCGCTGGAAACGCCAATAGTCCCGGTGGATGTTCGGACCTTACGCCAGCCTGGCGCGGCGGCGGCTGGCCCGGCGCAAAGCGTGGTGCGGGTCGCAGGCGTGAAGCCCTACAGTAAAAGCGCCGATGCGCTGTGCGTCGCGACGGATAACGACACCCTTCGCCGCAGTCCAAAACTGTTCCGCGTGGCAGAAGGCGCGTTTAAAACGGTGAGCGCGTCGAGCGAGCTGGAAAGCGATGGCCCGATACTGCTGTTTGTCGGGGCGGAGCGCTGCGTGCACTGCCGCAGGCTCTGGCAGCTGCTGGAGAACGAGAAGCTGATTCCGCTGACGGCGCGGTTTGATACCCGCTATCTGGACGCCGATCTGAACACGGAACTGGCAAGCCAGCTTGGCGTGCGCGGTCTGCCCACGTTGCTGGTGCTCAGGCAGGGTCAGCCGGTCTCGCGTGCGCCTGCGCAGCAATCGGTAGAAAGCGTTGGTGAGTGGTTGCAAGGCGTGAGTGAATAATGCGATACCCGGGAGAGTGAGCCTCTCCCGGGAAGGGCGGGATTATTTTGCCAAAATCTCACGGCGAACGATCTCTGCGCCCGCGCTCAGCGCCCTGAGCTTGCCGTTAGCAACCTGACGGGAAAGGGGAGCCATTCCGCAGTTGGTGGACGGATAAAGCTTGTCGGCATCGACAAACTGCAGCGCTTTACGCAGCGTATCGGCGACTTCCTCCGGCGTTTCGATATGGTTCGTCGCCACGTCAATCGCGCCCACCATCACTTTTTTGCCGCGGATCAGCTCCAGTAGATCCATCGGCACGCGCGAGTTGTGGCACTCCAGCGAAATGATGTCGATGTTTGAGGTCTGCAGCTTAGGGAAAGCCTCTTCGTACTGGCGCCACTCGGAGCCGAGCGTCTTTTTCCAGTCGGTATTGGCCTTGATGCCATATCCGTAGCAGATGTGTACCGCGGTTTCGCACTTCAGCCCTTCAACGGCGCGTTCCAGCGCGGCGATACCCCAATCGTTGACCTCGTCGAAAAAGACGTTAAAGGCAGGTTCATCAAACTGGATGATATCGACGCCTGCGGCTTCCAGCTCGCGCGCTTCCTGGTTAAGAATTTTGGCAAATTCCCAGGCCAGCTTTTCGCGGCTTTTGTAGTGGGCGTCGTAAAGCGTGTCAATCATGGTCATCGGGCCCGGCAGCGCCCATTTGATCGGCTTGTCCGTCAGCTGGCGCAGGTATTTCGCATCGTCCACGAATACCGGCTTTTGACGCGCAACGGCTGAAACCACGGTCGGCACGCTCGCGTCGTAGCGGTTGCGAATGCGCACCGTCTGGCGGTTCTCAAAATCGACGCCGCTCAGGTGCTCAATAAAGGTGGTAACAAAGTGCTGACGGGTCTGCTCGCCGTCGCTGACGATATCAATGTCCGCGCGTAGCTGCTCGTCAAGGGATAAACGCAGCGCATCCTGCTTACCCGCCAGTAATTCATCATCCTGAAGTTTCCACGGGGACCACAGCGTTTCAGGTTGTGCTAGCCAGGTTGGTTTAGGTAAGCTGCCAGCCGTTGATGTCGGGAGCAATGTTTTCATAATAGAAGACCTTTATTATCGGTTAATTAAAGCGTGAAGTTATGAGACCACTGCTCAAGACGTTGTTTGTAAGGCTTAATAAACTGTTCTTCCGTAAATTTGCCCTGTTGAATCGCTAACTGGCTGCGCTCTTCACGGTCATAAACAATTTTCGTTAATGAATGATCCTGCTGATTCAGATCCGGCTGATAGCACTGTCCGGCGGTCGAGTTCGCATTATAAATTTCAGGACGGTAAATTTTCTGGAATGTTTCCATGGTGCTGATCGTTCCAATCAGTTCAAGATTCGTATAATCCGCCAGCAAATCACCGGAATAATAAAAGGCAAAAGGCGCAGCGCTGTTCTCAGGCATGAAATAACGCACCTTCAGGCCCATCTTGCCAAAGTATTGTTCAGTCAGGGATGTACCGTCCGGCTGGTACTCAATCCCCAATACAGGGTGCGTGTTGCCCGTACGATGGTAGGTATCTTTGCTGGAGACACTCAGGCAGATCACCGGCGGTTTTTTGAAGTTTTCTCTGTATTCAGCAGAGTGGGTGAAGTGCTTGAAGATGTTGCCGTGCAATTCACCAAAGTTCTCCGGGATGCTGAACGTTGAGCGATCTTTATTATGGTCGAGCAGCAATACGCTGAAGTCATAGTCACGCACGTAAGAAGAGAAGTTATTCCCGACAATGCCTTCGATGCGCTCATGGGTTTGCTTGTCGACAATGAACGTCTGCAATATTTCTATGGCCGGGAAGCTATTTTCTCCATCGATGTTCATATCAAGCGGAAATAATTTCAAGCTTAACCGCATAACGATCGGCTTTAGGGTTATCCCAGCGCGCTAAGGCGTTGAAGCGGTTGTTGATCATCACCAGCGTATTGCGCAGGTTTTCCTGACGTTTTTCACCGCGCGCCAGGTTAGCAAAGTTGGTCGTGGTACGCGTATTTTCTGACGGGTTGTAATTTTCATCAAAGCAACTGCGCTTAAGGCTAAATGTAAAAGCTTTACTCATTGTGGTTATGCATCCTAAGTTCATGTTGCTAGGAAGTTATCAATGCATAATTTATGCCTGAGCCAGTGGCAGAGGGGAAGTGACTTAATTTCACTGCAACATGAGCGAACTTCATGAACGGCGCACTTCACGTTATACTGCCCAAAATATCCAACCGGTTTAGAAACAATCATGACAAAACTCACCTTACAAGAGCAGATGCTGAAAGCGGGCTTAGTCAGCAGCAAGAAAGTGGCGAAAGTGCAGCGCACGGCAAAGAAATCACGCGTTCAGGCGCGTGAGGCCCGTGAAGCGGTCGAAGAGAACAAGAAAGCGCAGCTTGAGCGCGACAAGCTGCTGAGCGAGCAGCAAAAGCAGGCCGTGCTGGCGAAAGAGTTTAAAGCCCAGGTGAAGCAGCTGATTGAGATGAACCGCATCACCGTTTCAAGGGGCAACATCACCTTCAACTTCACCGACGGCAATCTGATCAAAAAAATCGAGGTCGACAAGCAAACCCAGGCTCAGCTGATCAACGGCCGTCTGGCGATTGCCCGCCTGGTCATTAACGCAAGCGGCGACTGTGAATACGCGATTATCCCGGCGGTGGTGGCCGACAAAATTGCCCAACGCGATGCCGACAGCATTGTGTTGAACAGCGCGCTGAGCCAGGAAGAGCAGGATGAAGACGATCCGTACGCGGACTTCAAAATCCCTGACGATTTGATGTGGTAAACCCTGTCTAAAACGGAGCAGCGTGTCGGGCGTTAATCGTCTCGCCGCTCACCGGATGCACAAAATTCAGCCCGCTGGCGTGCAGCATCAGCCGCGGCGTCGTTTCGGCGCCCGGCCATTCAAGGCCGCCATATAAATCGCAGCCCAAAATAGGGTGACCCAGCTGCTGGCAGTGAATGCGCAGCTGATGGGTTCGTCCCGTCTCTGGCGTGAGCGCAACCCGCGTCAACGGTAACCCCGTCGTCTGATAAAAACGTTCGATGACCCGGTAGCGGGAGCGCGCCGGTTTGCCCGTGACGGCGCAAATCGACATCAGCGGAAACAGCGCCGGGTCTTTGGCAATAGGCGCGTCAATCACCCCTTCGTCATATTCAACATGCCCGCACAGCAGGGCGCTATACACCTTCTTTACGGCGCGCTGGCTGAACTGATGACAAAGCGCGGCGTTAATCGCTTTATTACGCGCAATCACCATTATCCCGGACGTGCCAAAATCAAGGCGATGCACCAGCGTGCAGCCCGGGAAGTTTTGCACCAGACGGTAATGAACGGAATCCAGGTTTTGCGGGTTTTTGCCCGACAGGCTAAGCAGGCCGGAAGGTTTATTGATTAGCAGCAGGTGCTCGTCCTGCCAGAGAATGTCAATCTCATCGAGACAAGGTGGGGCAATAAAGTTATCGACGATTACAGACATCAGGCCGCCCGGCTGAAGAGTGGGAGCGGATGATAACGAAAAGCGGGGGAAAAGAAAAACCCTCCCACCTGGCGGTGAGAGGGGGAATTCTTAGGCTGCGACGAAGCCGTCGATGGCTGCTTTCGCATCGGTCTGCGCTTTGGTCGCCACTTCAGGACCGTAGGCGATACCTTCAGCGAACACGAAGTTCACGTCGGTGATGCCGATGAAGCCCAGGAAGAGGGTCAGGTACGGCGCAACCAGATCGGTTGGGGTATCTTTGTGAATACCGCCACGGCTGGTCAGTACAACCGCACGCTTGCCTTTCACCAGACCTTCAGGGCCGTTTTCGGTGTAACGGAAGGTCACACCAGCACGCGCTACCAGGTCGAAGTAGTTCTTCAGCTGGGTAGGGATGTTGAAGTTGTACATTGGGGCGTTGATGACGATAACGTCATGCGCCTGCAGTTCTGCAATCAGTTCATCAGACAGCGCCAGGGCTTCCTGCTGACGCGGAGTCAGTGGTGCATCGCTAGGACGCAGCGCGCCAACCAGCTCGCCGTCCAGCACAGGAATCGGGTTTGCAGCCAGGTCACGCACGGTGATTTCGTCAGCAGAATGCTGTTCACGCCACTGTTCAACGAAGTAATCAGACAGCTGACCAGACTGAGAGTACCCTGCCAGAATACTGGATTTCAAAACTAATACTTTGCTCATGGGTGATTCCTGTTGTTGCATTTGATTGAAGGGGGTTGCCCCGTTGCTTGTTGACACTCTATTCACAATCCTGCCACAGAGATAGCGCAATATATCGAAGTCTATGTTCGAATTTTTTGAATAAGGCGCGAAAGGCGTCAATGTGGTACTCTATAGCAATCATTAAAAAGAGAGTTTATCAGGGCGTGTACTGCCCTTTAACGCTATGACAGAACAACAAAAATTAACCTTCCCGATGCTCCTGCAACAGCTTGATTCCCTGATGCTGCGCGATAAACAGCGCTTTGCCCGCCGTCTGCACGGGGTGAAGAAGGTTAAAAATCCTGATGCACAACAGGCCATTTACCAGGAGATGGCGAAAGAGATTGAACAGGCGGCAGGGAAAGTTGCGCTGCGCGAAGCCGCACGCCCGGCGATCACCTACCCGGAAAACCTGCCCGTCAGTCAGAAAAAACAGGACATCCTTGAGGCCGTCCGCGACCACCAGGTGGTCATTGTCGCGGGGGAAACCGGTTCGGGTAAAACCACCCAGCTGCCGAAAATCTGTATGGAGCTTGGGCGAGGGCTAAAAGGGCTAATTGGCCACACCCAGCCGCGTCGTCTGGCGGCGCGTACCGTGGCAAACCGTATTGCTGAAGAGCTGCAAACGGAGCCGGGCGGCTGCATCGGTTATAAGGTGCGATTCAGCGACCACGTAAGTGATAACACCATGGTCAAGCTGATGACCGACGGTATTCTGCTGGCGGAAATCCAGCAGGATCGCCTGCTGATGCAGTACGACACCATCATCATCGATGAGGCGCACGAACGCAGCCTGAACATTGACTTCCTGCTCGGCTATCTGAAGGAGCTGCTGCCGCGTCGCCCGGATCTGAAAATCATCATCACCTCCGCGACCATCGACCCGGAGCGCTTCTCGAAGCATTTCAACAACGCGCCGATTATTGAAGTCTCGGGCCGCACCTATCCGGTAGAGGTGCGCTATCGCCCAATTGTGGAAGAGGCGGATGATACCGAACGCGACCAGCTGCAGGCCATTTTTGATGCCGTTGACGAGCTGGGTAACGAAAGCGCTGGCGACATCCTGATCTTCATGAGCGGCGAGCGCGAAATCCGCGATACCGCAGATGCGCTTAGCAAGCGCGACCTGCGCCACACGGAGATCCTGCCGCTTTACGCGCGCCTGTCAAACAGCGAGCAGAACCGCGTGTTCCAGCCGCACGGCGGACGCCGCATCGTTCTGGCGACCAACGTGGCGGAAACCTCGCTGACCGTGCCGGGCATCAAATACGTGATTGATCCGGGCACGGCGCGCATCAGCCGCTACAGCTACCGCACCAAGGTCCAGCGTCTGCCGATTGAGCCGGTCTCTCAGGCATCCGCCAACCAGCGTAAAGGCCGCTGCGGCCGCGTGTCGGAAGGGATCTGTATTCGTCTCTATTCCGAAGACGATTTCCTGTCGCGCCCGGAATTTACCGACCCGGAAATTCTGCGTACCAACCTGGCGTCCGTTATCCTGCAGATGACCGCGCTGGGGCTGGGCGACATCGCGGCGTTCCCGTTCGTCGAAGCGCCGGACAAACGCAACATTCAGGACGGCGTACGTCTGCTGGAAGAGCTGGGCGCGATTACCACCGACGAACAGGTGACGGCCTATAAGCTGACGCCGCTGGGCCGTCAGCTCAGTCAGCTGCCGGTCGATCCGCGTCTGGCCCGTATGGTGCTGGAAGCGCAAAAGCACGGCTGCGTGCGCGAGGCGATGATCATCACCTCGGCGCTCTCTATTCAGGATCCGCGCGAGCGTCCGATGGACAAGCAGCAGGCGTCTGACGAAAAGCACCGTCGCTTCCACGACAAAGAGTCCGATTTCCTCGCCTTCGTAAACCTGTGGAACTATCTCGGCGAGCAGCAGAAAGCGCTCTCCTCGAACCAGTTCCGCCGCCAGTGCCGCGTGGATTTCCTCAACTACCTGCGCGTGCGCGAGTGGCAGGACATCTACACCCAGCTGCGCCAGGTGGTGAAAGAGCTGGGCATTCCGGTTAACAGCGAGCCTGCGGAGTACCGCGAGATTCATATCGCGCTGCTGACCGGCCTGTTGTCGCATATCGGCATGAAAGATGCGGACAAGCAGGAATTTACCGGCGCGCGCAACGCGCGCTTCTCCATCTTCCCTGGCTCCGGCTTGTTCAAGAAACCGCCGAAGTGGACCATGGTTGCCGAGCTGGTAGAAACCAGCCGCCTGTGGGGGCGCATTGCCGCGCGTATCGATCCGGAATGGGTCGAGCCGGTGGCGCAGCACCTGCTGAAACGCTCGTACAGTGAACCTCACTGGGAGCGCGCGCAGGGCGCGGTAATGGCGACCGAGAAAGTGACCGTCTATGGCCTGCCGGTGGTTGCCGCGCGGAAGGTGAACTACAGCCAGATCGATCCGGCGCTCAGCCGCGAGCTGTTTATCCGCCACGCGCTGGTGGAGGGCGACTGGCAGACCCGCCACGCATTCTTCCGCGAAAACCTGAAGCTGCGCGCCGAAGTGGAAGAGCTTGAGCATAAATCCCGCCGCCGCGACATTCTTGTGGACGACGAGGCGCTGTTTGAGTTTTACGACCAGCGCATCAGCCACGATGTTATCTCCGCCCGCCACTTCGACAGCTGGTGGAAAAAGGCCAGTAAAGAGACGCCGGACCTGCTCAACTTCGAAAAGAGCATGCTGATTAAAGAGGGGGCGGAATCGGTCAGCAAACTCGACTACCCGAACTTCTGGCATCAGGGCAACCTCAAGCTGCGGCTGACCTATCAGTTTGAACCGGGCACGGACGCGGCCGGCGTGACCGTCCACATTCCGCTGCCGCTGCTGAACCAGGTGGATGAGAGCGGGTTTGAGTGGCAAATTCCTGGCCTGCGTCGTGAGCTGGTGATTGCGCTGATCAAATCCTTGCCTAAGCCGGTGCGCCGTAACTTTGTGCCCGCGCCCAACTACGCGGAAGCGTTTTTAGGCCGCGTCACGCCGCTGGAAACGCCGCTGCTGGACGCGCTCGAGCGCGAGTTCCGCCGCATGACCGGCACCACCATCGACCGCGATGACTGGAACTGGGATCAGGTGCCCGATCACCTGAAAATCAGCTTCCGCGTGGTGGACGACAAAAACAGAAAGCTGCAGGAAGGCCGTTCGCTAACCGAGCTGAAGGATGCTCTGAAGGGCAAAGTTCAGGAAACGCTCTCTGCGGTGGCGGACGACGGCATTGAGCAGAGCGGGCTGCACATCTGGAGCTTTGGCCAGCTTCCGGAAAGCTACGAGCAGAAGCGCGGTAACTACAAGGTCAAAGCCTGGCCTGCGCTGGTGGACGAGCGCGACAGCGTGGCGATCAAGCTCTTTGATAACCCGCTGGAACAGCAGCAGATGATGTGGCGTGGGCTGCGTCGCCTGCTGCTGCTCAACATCCCGTCGCCGATCAAGTATCTGCACGAGAAGCTGCCGAACAAAGCCAAACTGGGGCTGTACTTTAACCCGTACGGCAAGGTGCTGGATCTGATTGACGACTGCATCTCCTGCGGCGTGGACAAGCTGATCCACGAGGCGGGCGGTCCGGTCTGGACGGAAGAAGCCTTTGCTCAGCTTCATGAAAAGGTGCGCGCCGAGCTGAACGACACCGTGGTAGAGATTGCCAAACAGGTTGAGCAGATCCTCACCGCCGTGTTCAACATCAACAAACGCCTGAAAGGGCGCGTGGATATGACCATGGCGCTGGGGCTGTCGGACGTGAAGGCGCAGATGGCGGGGCTGGTCTATCGCGGCTTTGTTACCGGCAACGGCTTCAACCGTCTCGGCGATACGCTGCGCTATCTGCAGGCGATTGAAAAACGTCTGGAGAAAATGGCTATCGATCCACACCGCGATCGCGCGCAGATGCTGAAAGTGGAAAGCGTGCAGCAGGCGTGGCAGCAGTGGCTCAACAAACTGCCGCCCGCGCGCCGGGACGATGAAGACGTGCAGGCGATCCGCTGGATGATCGAGGAACTGCGCGTCAGCTTCTTTGCCCAGCAGCTCGGTACGCCGTATCCGATTTCGGATAAGCGTATTTTGCAGGCGATGGAGCAGATTTCCGCTTAAAACACTTGCCCGGTTTTCTCCCTCTCCCTGTGGGTTGAGGGAGCCCAGTCATTTTTTTCCTGAAGCGATGAACGTTTCTTCAGCAAAATTAATGACTTATAGCGACGTTCTGGTCCGGCTGTAAATCGCCGAAGCGTTTCCGTAAGGCCGGGGCGAGGCGCAGGGATGCGCCGAGAGGGCGTGGAGGGATGCAGGCTCATGCCCGACCCGATAGCCTGAAGGAATAAGCTGAGGGAACCGCGAAGCGGCGATTTACCGCCGGGAGCCCGGGTAGCCAGGGTGGTGGCGATTGAGCCACCCTGGCACGTTCACCGGTCATGTCGTTACAGAGTAGCAAGGAACATAAAGTGAACGGAATGACCACCACAGCCGTATGTTCCCCCTCACCCCAGCCCTCTCCCTCAAGGGAGAGGGGGTCGTCCTTGCAGGCATTATTTCGTGGGGAGCCCTCAGCCTGCACATTTTTTCACCCGTTCACTATTGCCAGCGTAAACCCATCCCATCCCTTAACCCCCACCGTTTGCAGCGCGGTGGCGGTTAAACGCGGGTTATCCCCAATCATCTCGATGAAACGGCGCACACCCAGCACGCGCACGTCGTCGCTTTGCCCGTTAATGACCTCGCCGTCGCGCACCACGTTATCGCCAATGATTACCGTGCCGGGGCGGGAATAGTGCAGCGCCCACTCCAGATAGCCGGGATTGTTGGGCTTATCGGCATCAATAAAGATCAGGTCGAACGGTGGAACGTCACCGAAATTCTCCAGCGAGTTCAGCGCCGGGCCTTCAATTAATTGAATACGATCGGTTAGTCCCGCGAGGTGAATATTCTGGCGGGCAACATCGGCATGCGTCGGGTCAGCCTCGAGCGTAATCAGCTTCCCATCCGGCAGCAGGGCGCGCGCCATCCAGATTGAGCTATAGGCACCCAGCGTACCGATCTCAAGAATGCGTCTTGCCTGCGTCATGCGTACGAACAGCGCCAGCAATTGCCCCTGATTGGCCGCTACGTCGTGTTCGGGTAGCCCGGCGCGTTTGTTGTTTTCCAGTACCTGACTCAGTACATCATCTTCAGGAATAAGCGAAGAAATCATGAAATTATCTACTGCAGACCACTGTTGTTGCATAGATTGACTCCTTAAGAGGGATTGCCGGGCGGCGGCTCCGCCTTACCCGACCTAC
>NZ_GL890776.1:380879-403473 GCF_000211415.1 Enterobacter mori LMG 25706
GTTTTCAGGCACTGACCCAGCCGCCACCCAGCGCTTTATATAAATCAATTTGCGCCAGCAGCAGGTTATTTTTCACCTGTACCACGCTGGTCTGCACTGAGAACAATGTACGCTGCGCGTCCAGCACGTCCAGATAAGATGAATAACCGTTGCGATAGCGATTCTGCGCAATGCGCAGCGTCTCCTGCGCCACATCCTGCTGGGCAAGCAGCTCCGTCAGCTGTTCCTGATAGCGCGTAATGGCATCAAGGCTGTCATTCACCTCAGCAAACGCGTTACGCACGGTTTTTTCGTAGCTGTATAGCGCCTGATTACGCTGGGACTGGGAAATATCCACCTGCGCATTCAGCGCCTGACGGTTCAGCAGCGGCGCAAGAATACTGCCGCCAACGCTCCACAGCTGGAGTGGGTTATCCAGTAAGCCTGACAGGGTGCGATCCTGGACCGATCCGGTTGCGGTCAGGTTGATCGACGGCAGCAGGCTGGCGCGTGACGCGGCAAGCGTCGCGTCTGCCGCCACCAGCTGACGTTCAGCCTGAACGATGTCCGGGCGGCGATTTAACAGCGTGGATGGTAGCTGTGACGGCAGCTTCAGCGGCGTCAGTAAGTCGAAGTTTTCACTGCGGGCCACATCGCCTGGATTGCTCCCGAGCAGCAGGCTTAGCGCGTTTTCCTGTTGCGTAATTTGATGCTGCAAGAGTGGAACCTGCGCCCGTGTAGAGCGCAGTTCTGAGTCGGACTGCATGAGCTCCAGACGCGAGCTGTAGCCCGTCTCAAACTGGCGTTTAGCGAGATTGAACGCCTCTTCGCGCGACTTGAGGGTGGACTCGGTGACGCGCAGCTGTTCATCAAGCGAGAGAAGGGTGACATACCCGGCAGCTACCGACGACGCAACGGTTAAATCTGCGGCGACGGCAGCGGCTTTTTGCGCCTCCAGCGACGCCTCGGCGGCATTGGCGGTGCTGCGGTTGACGCCCCAGATATCAACGTCGTAGCTGGCGGTCAGACTCCCTTTGTACAACGTCCCGTAGACCGGCAGCCCGGTCGCGGCAGACTGTGAGCGGGCGCGCGTGCCCGTTACGCCCGCATCAAGGGACGGGAACAGGCTGCCGTCCGCAGCATAAACTCGCGCCTGATACTCATTAATCCGCTCGCGGGCAATCAGGACATCGCTGTTGTTTTTCAGCGCCTGGTCCACGTAGCGGTTCAGGTTGTTGTCGTGGAAATTTCGCCACCAGAGCTGTTCCGCCAGGCTGGCAGGGCCGGAATCGGCGCGCCACTGGGCGGGGATCTCTAGTGACGATGTTGCAGGTTCAACGTCAACCGACTGGCATCCGGCCAGCATCACCGCCACGACCAGGCTGGCTAGTGGGCGAAGGATCATTGCTTCGCCTCCCGCGTATCAATCGTCACCTGCACCGACATGCCGGGGCGCAGCAGCTTGTACTCTTCCGGTTTACCGAGCACTTCAATGCGCACCGGAATACGCTGCGCGATTTTAACAAAATTACCCGTGGCGTTATCCGGCGTGATGGCGCTGAACTCCACACCCGTCGCCGGTGAGATACTCTCCACGCGGCCCTGATACGCTTTGTCGTTCAGGGCATCGACGGTGAATTTTACCGGCTGTCCGACGCGTAGCTCCGCCAGCTGCGTCTCTTTGATATTGGCGATCACCCAGTGCTGCGGCGGAACCAGCGTGGTGAGATGCGTCCCGGCGGTGACATAAGCGCCCAGACGTACGGCAATCTGGCCGAGCTGACCGTCGCGCGGGGCGATAATGCGGGTGTTTTGCAGATCAATTTGCGCCAGCTCCAGCGCTGCTTTCGCGTTTTCAACATCCGCCTCCAGCGCACCACGGTTGACGATGACCGTCTGCAGATCCTGACGAGACATCTCAAGCGTCGCTTTGGCCTGGTCGATATCAGCGCTGCCCTGAGCCGCGCTGGCGAGCGCCGCATCGCGCTCGCGAATGGAAAGGGAACCGTCTGCCGTCAGATCTTTCACGCGCTTTAAATCTGCCTGCGTTTTCAGGCTCTGGGCGCGGGCATTTTTCAGCGCCGCGTCGTTTTTGGCGATCGTCGCTTCGGCACTTTTACGCTGCTGCAGGTTGTTGTTCAGGGCGGCAATTTTCATCGCCAGCTGCGCCTTGGCCTGATGAACGCGCTGTCGATAAATACGATCGTCGATCTGAAACAGCACCTCGCCTTTTTTAACCTGCACAAAGTCCTGAACGTTCACCTCGGTGATATAGCCATTCACCTGGGGGCTGATAAACGTCGTCTGGCCGCGCACGTAGGCGTTGTCGGTAAACTGTGCGTGGCGGGTGAACGGCGGCAGCTGCCACGCGTACAGGATCACCAGCACGCCGACAATACCGATGGCGGCTGCGGTGAATACGGAAACAATGCGCACATTTTTGCGGGTGTTGGCCTGCGCTTTGGCGGCATCCTGCTGACTCATAAACTCTCCAGAAATAGTTCAATTATTTGTTGCCGGTGGCGTTCTTCAGCGCCATACGGGCAGTGATGCGCAGGCGCAATAGGCGCCATAAAATCCAGACCAGGGTGGCGGCAGCGATGCTGGCCGTCAGCAGGTAAGTATCGTTGTAAGCCAGAATATTCGCCTCCAGCGCGGTGACCGTTTGCAGCTGCGTTATCGCCTGCGTCCCCAAAAGCGCGCTGTCGCCGATCAGGCTCTGGTACATCTGGGTGTAAGCCTGAATGCGTTCATTCACCAGCGGGTTCAGCGTGGTGAGCTGGTCGGCCAGCAGGCTGGAGTGGTACTTCTCGCGCCAGGTCTGAAAGGTGCCGAGAATAGCGGAACCCAGCAGGCCGCCAATGTTCTGGCTCATGCCAAACATCACCGAGAAGCTGACCAGATTGCGCGGGTCGGCGATGACCCCACCGATGGCTGCCAGCATCGCGGGCGCCAGGAAGAAGGCGCTGCCGAAGCCGAGCAGGAACTGGCTTAACATCAGCTGATCCGGCCGGGTCAGGCTGTTGGACTGGCTGTCCAGCAGCGAGGCGATAATCATCAGCGCCAGAGAGGTGATGATTGGCCACGCCAGTTTTGTCGGCTTGATGGTAAGGCAACTGGTGACGATCCCGCAGACAATCCCGGCGAAAATGGACCACGCCAGGTGGGTCATCTGCTCGTTCTGTAACCCCACGTACTGCAGCCAGCCGATGACCCCGGTGTTTTGCTCGGCCAGCACGATGCGGATCAGTAGCATGATCAGCCCTAAACGGACGATGCTGCCGCTCGAAAGCCAGCGGGTGTTCAGCAGCGGGTTGCTGCGGTTATGTTCGAACACAATGGCGGAGACAATCAGCACCAGCGAGAGCGCCAGCGACCAGCCGATCCAGGGGGCTTCGAACCACCAGTCCAGACGGCCCAGGGACAGAACTGCGCACAGCAGCGCCACGCCGGGCGCCAGCAAAAAGAAGGTGATGAAATCTTTTTTCTCGAACACTTTTCGCCTGTCACCCGGCGGCAGCTTCAGCGCCATCACGCAGGCAAGCGAGATCAGGGCCAGACCCAGTTCGAAGAAGTAAAGCCCGCGCCACTCGTCAAGCTGCAACAGTTCCGTAGAAAACAGGCGCGCCAGCGGGATTGCCAGTGACGAGCCGGTAATGCCAATCGTCAGCGCTTTCAGGCGATGCTTCGCGGGCCACGCCTGGATCTGGTAGTAAATACCGAGTGAGCTCAGCGCCGCAGCGACCATGCCGTGGGCGGCACGCACCATCAGCGCGGAGCTGAGATCGTTAACGAACAGGTGGAAAAAGGTCACCAGCACATACAGCACCAGAAAACCTTCCGTAAAGGCGCGCAGACCGTACTGCTGACGGAATTTCACCAGCAGCAGGTTGATGGAAACGTTGGTCATCACGTACACGGCGGGCAGCCAGGCGATTTCAGTTGACCAGGCGCCAAACGTACCCTGAAGGTTTTGCAGATTGGCGGTGACGACCGCGTTACCCAGCGCCCCGGTCAGACAGACCAGCAGGCCGACAACGCCGTAAGCGATCCGCTTTGGCGTAGGGTGTTCCGGGGTGGAGGGGGAACCCAGCAGGGCGGGCTTCTCATGTGGCTGCCACTCGCGAGGAGCATAAGGATCGCGTTCGGGCAGGCGCATAACGTTGTTTACCTTAGAAAAAATGTAATGATTAGAGGGCTAATGATTCTACGTCTGACGCAAATCATAATTCAAGTGAATATGATTATCGCATGTTAATCAAATGTTGAGGGGACGCTTGAACAAAAAGAGCGGCCCGGGAGGGCCGCTGGACATTCAGATGTGGTCAGGTTGCGCCTGGACGGCGGGTGTTGGTTTGACCCGGCTGGCGCAGAAAATGGCGATCAGCGAGATAACGACCGTCACCGCCAGATACCAGGCTACCGGCACCCAGTCGCCGTCGTATTTCGCCAGCAGACCGGTGGCGATCAGCGGGGCGGTTCCGCCTGCCAGCGCGGCCCCCAGCTGATACCCGAGGGTGATGCCGGTGTAGCGCACGTTGGCACTGAAAATTTCAGAGCACAGAGTGCCGAGTACTGCCGTTACCGGCGCCCAGAGCACGCCAAACGCGATGACGGTGGCGAGGACAATGCCCCAGGTCGTGCCGGTATTGAGCAGCATAAACCACGGGACGATAAACAAGCCGAGCACGAAGACGCTGACCGCATACATGCGCTGACGACCTATTTTATCGGAGAGCAGACCCATCAACGGGATCATAATGGTGGCAACCAGCGCGCCCAGGGTCACGGCTTCCAGCGCCTGAGATTTTTGGTACGTCAGCGTGGTGGTGGCATAGCTCACCACAAACGTCGAGAAGATGTAGAACGGCGCGGTTTCTACCACCTTCAGACCGGCGGCAATTAACACTTCACGCCAGTGGTGTTTCAGGGTATCGCGCAGGGGCGCTTTCGCCACCTGGCCCGATTGTTTTACTTTCTGGAAATCAGGCGTCTCGTCGATGTCCTTACGGATCCACAGCCCGATCAAGACCAGAATTGAGCTGAGCAGGAACGGGATGCGCCATCCCCAGGAGAGGAAATCTTCCTCACTGAACAGTGTCATCAGCGAGACAATAAAGGTCGCCATCAGCATGCCGATGGTGACGCCCGCCTGCGGAATGCTGCCGAAAAAGCCTTTGCGTTTTTCAGGAGCATATTCGTAGGCCAGCAGCAGCGCGCCGCCCCATTCACCGCCAATGCCCATGCCCTGAATGATGCGCATCAGGATCAGCAGGGCGGGTGCCCACATGCCAATCATGTCGTAGGTGGGGAGCAGGCCGATCGTGACGGTTGCACCTCCCATTAATGACAGCGTCAGCACCAGCGTTTTTTTGCGCCCGATACGATCCCCGATGTGGGCGAAGAGAACACCGCCAATGGGGCGGATAAAAAAGGTCAGCGAGAACGAGAGATAAGAGAGGATCAGCCCGATAACCGGGTCGACCATCGGGAAGAAAATTTTGTTAAACACCAGCGCGGCGGCGGTGCCATAGAGAAAATAGTCAAACCATTCAATGGAGCTGCCGGTGAGGCTGGCAATTAAAACCTTTTTGTTTTTGCGTAAAACCGTCGTTGTACTTTCATGTTGTGTCATGATCTGAAGCTCCGCCACAGAGAGGATGAACGCGGTGTCACCTGGCGCGCTTCAGGTGCAACCCGCAGTAATGAAAAGGTTATGAAATTGTTAAGCAACTTAGGGTTGGATAGGGCGTTTGGCAAGCAAGGGGCGGGCTATACTGGTCAGATCACGGTGAAATTAGCAGCGACTGGTGCTTTGACATGCGGTTTGACTGGCATGATGTTTTGTATGCCGGATAATCAAAAGCATAACATGCAGGTGCAACCCAATTGTTTTTGGATGTTTCTGGTTATTTCAAAAAAATACCAGAAAATGCAGAGTGACAGGCGTTTTGGCTTTAGGAGTGATCCCCTGTTCAGCCGTGACGCGTGCAGTACTCTGAACGTAAACGCTGTAAGGAGGTAACGATGACACTGGCACTTTTTCCTTCTCTACCCGGCTCGACGCTTAATGCCGTCAACACCGTCGGCTCGTGGCTTGCGCAGGACGATCGCCGCAGTCAGCCTGTTGATGCCGTGATCCTGGCAGGGAATGCGGTCATCCCTACAATCGATGCCGCCTGTAAGATCGCGGCCGAACAGGCCATCCCCCTGCTGATCAGCGGCGGTATCGGGCACTCAACCACCTTCCTGTATGCCGCGGTGGCGAAACATCCGCGTTATAACACCCTTCCCACCACCGGACGGGCGGAGGCGGCAATCCTCGCCGATATCGCACGTGAGTTCTGGAATATTCCGGCAGACAAAATCCTGATAGACGATCAGTCAACGAACTGCGGTGAGAACGCCCGGTTTAGCTGGCATATGATGAAGCAAAAGGGTCTGAACGCCGGGCGCGTCCTCGTGGTACAGGACCCGACCATGCAGCGCCGCACGATGGCGACCTTTGCTCGCGTTTGCCGGGACGAGGCCGTTTCGCCGGAGTGGATTAGCCATCCCGGCGTGACGCCGGTGCTGCAAAACAGTGAAGACGGCCTGGCATTTAGCGGCGCCAGCGAAGGGCTCTGGCCGGTGGAACGCTATCTGTCGCTGGTGCTGGGGGAACTGCCGCGCCTGCGGGACGACATTAACGGCTACGGCCCGGCGGGGCGTGACTTCATTGTGCACGTGGACATTCCTGACGAGGTGGAGAATGCGTGGACCCTTCTGCGTAATGACGCCATCCTCACCGACGCGCTGGTCAGCCGTTCTCTGCTGTAGCTCTCTGCCCGTTTGCGCCAGGCTTTACGCAAACGGGCATTTAATGTTGCCGGTTTGTGATTGTAGAGATTGGCTGACCCGTTTCTTTTTTGAGATATCTCACAAAAACAGCCTCATAGGATAGGAAATCGTCCCTGGAATTATAGTTTTTAACAATGCATTTACTTGTCAAAAACAGTGTAATTACAGGAGCAGGTCATGACGGTACCCGTACAACATCCTATGTATATTGATGGACAGTTTGTTGCCTGGCAGGGTGATGCCTGGATTGATGTGATCAACCCGGCCACAGAAGAGGTCATTTCCCGTATTCCCGATGGTCGTGCTGAAGATGCGCGCAAAGCCATCGACGCCGCTGAGCGTGCCCAGCCTGACTGGGAAGCTTTACCCGCCATCGAACGCGCCGGCTGGCTGCGCAAAATCTCTGCGGGTATCCGCGAGCGCGTCAGTGAAATCAGCGCGCTGATTGTGGAAGAAGGCGGCAAAATCCAGCAGCTGGCAGAAGTTGAAGTGAACTTTACCGCAGACTACATCGACTATATGGCCGAATGGGCGCGCCGCTACGAAGGCGAAATTGTCCAGAGCGACCGTCCGGGGGAGAATATCCTGGTCTTTAAACGCGCCCTGGGCGTGACCACCGGGATCTTGCCGTGGAACTTTCCGTTCTTCCTGATTGCCCGCAAGCTCGCGCCAGCGCTGATTACCGGCAATACCATCGTGATAAAACCGAGCGAGTTCACGCCAAACAACGCCATCGCGTTCGCCAAAATCGTTGATGCGATCGGTCTGCCTAAAGGGGTCTTCAACCTGGTGCTGGGACGCGGTGAAACCGTGGGCCAGGAGCTGGCGGGCAACCCGAAGGTGGCGATGGTCAGCATGACCGGCAGCGTCGGGGCGGGTGAAAAGATCATGGCCGCCGCGGCGAGAAACATCACCAAAGTGGCGCTGGAGCTGGGGGGTAAAGCGCCCGCTATCGTGATGGACGATGCGGATTTGGAACTGGCGGTGAAAGCGATAGTGGATTCCCGCGTGATCAACACCGGGCAGGTCTGCAACTGCGCGGAACGCGTCTACGTGCAAAAAGGCATTTACGACCGTTTCGTCAACCGTCTGGGCGAGGCGATGAAGGCCGTGCAGTTTGGTAATCCCGCAGAACGCACTGATATTGCGATGGGGCCGTTGATTAACGCCGCCGCGCTTGAGCGCGTGGAGCAGAAGGTGGCGCAAGCGGTACAGGAAGGGGCAAAAGTGGTCCTCGGGGGAAAAGCAGCCCAGGGGAAAGGCTATTTTTATCCTCCAACGCTGTTGCTGGATGTACGCCAGGAGATGACTATTATGCACGAGGAGACCTTCGGTCCGGTTCTGCCCGTCGTGGCGTTTGACACGCTGGAAGAGGCGCTGAAGATGGCCAACGACAGCGACTACGGGTTGACCTCCTCGATCTATACCCAGGATCTTAACGTGGCGATGAAGGCCATCAAGGGACTGAAATTCGGCGAAACCTATATCAACCGCGAAAACTTTGAAGCCATGCAGGGCTTCCATGCCGGCTGGCGCAAGTCAGGGATCGGTGGAGCAGACGGTAAGCATGGTCTGAATGAATATCTTCAGACCCAGGTAGTCTATTTACAGGTATAAAAAATACCGGGCCAGCGTTAACCGCTGGCCCGGTATGCATAAAGCGTAAACGATTACAGATAAACCAGCGTCATGGTGTTCTGGCCGTCCAGCGCGGTATCGTCGGTAATGGCCAGGGTGGAAGTATCCCAAATCACCAGGTTAGTCACGAAGTTAAAGCTAGCCGTGGTGATGGCCATTGGGGTGGTGGTGCCGGTTTCAGCAAAGGCGACGGTCTGGTACGCATCGCTACGTGGAATACCGGTTTTTTTCCAGGTGGTTGAAGACCAGTCGTGGTTGTTCGCAACACTGTCAACCGACTTGCCGTCGACGGTGGTATCCGTCATCCACATGCCGTAGTTACCAATTTTTTTCCCGTCGTTCGTCATGCCGACACCATAGGTGTAATATTTAGCCGTCTGGTTCATATTGCCACCGATATCAACCGGAAGCTGGGCATTGCTATCGCCGCGGTTATCCATGATGGTGAAACCAACTTTGGTTGGTGCGGTGCAGTTAATTGTAACCGGGATCTGTTTTTGACCGAGTTTATTGTTTGATGTATCGGATAATTCGCCAAGGCGAATATAACCGTAATCAACAATGCCGCCGTTACCCAGCTCGGCCGTGCAGGCTGAGTTGGTTAATGTTCCTGCCACTTTCATAACAGCAGTGTCTGCTGCAAACGCTGAAGTGGTGCTAAGGGCGATGGCCGTAGCCAGAATGATTTTTTTCATCCTTGATTTTCCTTTGTGTGAATGTAATTCAGGTGGGCGGGTAAATGAACGCCGCGAAGGTATCCATACCCAGCTGGCGGAAATAATATTTATTATTACGTTTTTCGTATATTTATTAAAATTGAATGTGTTTTGTAGAAAAAATAAAGACGTGCTCAAGTGACAAATAAAAGAAGCCCCCTTTATTTGTTGTGTGAATATAATTGAGGTAAAAGTACCGGTTCAGGCGATAGCTGAACCGGTATAAGCAAGGGATGTATTTACAGGTAAACCAGCGTCATGGTGGCCTGACCGTCGAGAGGGGTATCGTCGGTAATTGCCAGCGTAGACGTATCTCGAATCGTCAGGTTGGTGACAAAGTTAAAGTTAGCCGCGGTAATGGCAATCGGATCCACTGTTCCCGTTTGAGCGAAGGAGACGGTGGAGAACGCATCGCTACGTGGAATGCCGGTTTTTTTCCAGGTGGTTGCAGACCAGTCGTGGTTGTTGGCAACAGAATCTACAGCATTGCCATCCGCCATAACGTCTGTCATCCACATACCGTAGTTACCAATTTTTACGCCTTCGGTCGTGGTGCCCACGCCGTAGGTATAATACTTCACCGACTGGTTCAAGTTACCACCAATATCAACCGGCAGCTGCGCATTGCTGTCGCCGCGGTTATCAAGAATGGTAAAACCCACTTTGGTTGGCGCTGAACAGGTAATGGTCACCGGAACCTGTTTCTGACCCAGTTTGTTATTCGAGGTGGCGGATAATTCGCCAAGACGAATATAACCGTAATCGACAACCCCTCCATTACCGATAGAAGGCGAGCAGGCTGAGTTGGTCAGTGTTCCGTGTACTTTTAATACAGCGGTAGGTTCTGCGAAAGCGGAAGCGCTGGCCAGTGCAATTAACGAAGCCAAAATTACTTTTTTCATTGTTGTTCCTTAACAATATAAAGAGAGGTTTTTATCGTGACGGGCGTGATTGCCTGTCCTGTGATTATATTATTGGGGTGGTTTATAAAGTTAAAGCAACTATATTTAAAAGTTGATTTTAGAAGTTCTAATGATGATTAACAAATAATTCAGAAGCTCAGTGAATAATTTTATTCTCAAAAAACGTTGATTAATAAGAATAGCGCAGGGTATGCATTTTGACGGATGGCATCACCATCCGTCATGGCGATTACAGTTTTGCGTATTTATCGAGGGTACGCACCAGCTGCGTCACGAAACCGTACTCGTTGTCATACCAGGCTACGGCTTTCACCAGCTGTACATCCCCGGCTTCGGTAACTTCAGTCTGCGTGGCGTCAAACACCGAACCATAGTGCGAGCCGATCACATCCGACGACACAATCTCTTCGTCGGTATAGCCGAAGGATTTATTGCCCTGGGTCGCTTTTTTCAACGCGGCATTGATCTCCTCAACGGTCACTTTCTTGCCCAGAATCGCCACCAGCTCGGTCACCGAACCCGTTTTCACCGGCACGCGCTGGGCGTGGCCCTTCAGCTTGCCGCTGAGTGCCGGGATCACCAGACCAATGGCTTTTGCGGCACCCGTAGTGTGGGGAATGATGTTCTCTGCCGCCGCGCGCGAGGCACGAAGATCTTTCCCCCGTGGGCCATCCACCAGCGCTTGCGTACCGGTATAGGCGTGAATGGTGGTCATGGTACCGACTTTTATTTCAAAGGCGTCGTGCAGGGCTTTTGCCAGCGGGGCGAGGCAGTTGGTGGTGCAGGAGGCGACGGAGATGATGGTATCACTGGCGTCAATGGTGTCGTCGTTCACGTTAAACACAATGGTTTTCATCTCACCCGCAGGCGCGGAAATCAGCACCTTTTTGGCACCCGCGTCCAGATGCGCTCTGGATTTCTCTTCAGAGGTATAAAAACCGGTGCATTCCACGACGATATCCACGCCTGCGGTTTTCCACGGAATATGTTTGGCCTCTTTTTCGGCGTAAACCGCGATCGTTTTTCCATCCACAATCAGCGCGTCTTCGGTGAAATCCACGCTCCATGGGAAGCCACCGTAGTTTGAGTCATGCCTCAGCAGATAGGCCAGCACTTTGGGCGAGGTGAGGTCGTTGATGGCGACGACGGTGTTGCTGTCCTGGGTTTCAAGAAGGCGACGAAGTACAAGGCGTCCGATGCGTCCAAATCCGTTAATGCCAATTTTACTCATGGTGTTCTCCTGTAAACGTGTCGATGCGACAGTTTGAACTCATCCAGGCTTAGACCATGACGGGCAGGGCGGCAATTGAAGATGCTTCATGCGCGGGGAAGTATTTGAAAATCCATACAGAAAACTTAATGAATTTTTAAGGAAAGCGGATTATGTTGGCGCTGTATTTGTCATTCATCAGGAAATCACATGCGCACTAAATATACAGGCCTGCAAATCGGTATTCACTGGCTGGTGTTTCTGTTAGTTATCGTGGCTTACTGCGCCATGGAATTCAGGGGCTTTTTTCCGCGTACCGATCGCCCACTGATTAACATGATTCACGTCTCCTGTGGGATCTCCATTCTCGTGCTGATGGTGGCGCGCCTGCTTATTCGTCTTAAATACCCGGCGCCGCCCATTCAGCCTAAGCCGAAACCGATGATCACCGGCATGTCGCATCTGGGGCATCTGATCGTTTACCTGCTGTTCATTGCGTTGCCGCTGATCGGTATCGTGATGATGTACAACCGCGGGAATGACTGGTTCGCCTTTGGCATGACGATGCCGCATGCGGCGGAAGGGAATTTTGACCTGGTAGACGCGCTGAAGGCGTGGCACGTCACGCTGGCCAACCTGGGGTATTTCGTGATTGGCCTGCACGCGGCAGCGGCGCTGATGCATCACTATTTCTGGAAAGATAATACGCTGCTGCGCATGATGCCTAAAAAACGCCTGTAGCCAGATTATTGCCCGGCGGCGCTACGCTTGCACGGGCCTACAAACAGCGCTGTATCGTAGGCCGGGTAAGCGCAGCGCCACCCGGCTTGTTTTTAACGCAGCAGAGACCGCTCTTCAGCTGTCAATTCCAGCGTCTGGGTTGACCCTGTTTCAGATGACCTCACCGCCGCTTCCAGCACCGCCATCACCGCCAGTGCTTCAACCGGATGAACCGGGTTCCCGATTGTGCCCGTCAGCGCATCACGCACGTTAATGTAATACTGACGCTGATCGCCTTTCGGCGTTTTCAGGCGTGTCGCGTCTCCGGCGGCATCAAACAGCACCATATCGTCGCTGTCTTCGCCCCAGCTTTCGCTGCCCGGAATAACACCCGCCAGAAGCTGTGCTTCCTGCTGATCGATACGTGCCTTCACCACGCTGGCTTTATCGCCGTGAACGGTAAAGCGTGACGTACCGCCAGCCACCAGCATGCTGGCGTGCAGAATCACCTTATGTTCAGGGTAATTCAGGACCACGTGCGCCCAGTCGTTAATTTCAGCGCCGTCGCGCAGGGTGGCGATATTGCCCTGAACCGACTGTGGCAGCCCGAAAAGCTGCAGCGTCTGGTCGATCAGATGCGGTCCAAGGTCAAACCACAGGCCGCTGCCCGGAACGTTTTGCTCTCTCCAGCGCACGCGCACTTCCGGGCGGAAGCGGTCAATGTGTGACTCAAACAGTTTCACCTTGCCGAGGCGGCCTTCCTCAATCACCTGCTTAATGCCGATGAAATCACTGTCCCAGCGGCGGTTGTGGAAGACGGAGAGCAGACTCTGTTTCTCATCCGCCAGGGCAATGAGCTCGCGGGCTTCCTGCATGTCGAGAGTGAATGGCTTATCCACCACCACGTGCTTGCCAGCGTTGAGGGCAAGCGCTGCCAGCGGCGCGTGGGTGGCATTAGGGGAGGCAATCACCACCAGATCGACATCCGGGTGTTGAATGGCTTCTTCCGGGGTAGCGACCACCAGTACGTTCGGCAGATCGCGTTTCACTTTCTCTTCATCACGGGAAGAGACGACCGCAAGCGTTAACCCTTCGATGGACTGGATCAGCGGGGCGTGGAACGTCTTACCCACAAATCCGTACCCGATCAGCGCAATATTAATTGTCTTAGCTTTATTCATGACCTTCTCCACGTTATTCCGCGCAAACCGTGACCTGCAATGCGCCGGTATCCCCAAGCTCAGCCCAGGGCCTGTCTATAAACAGTTGATGAATTTCGCTTACCCCGGCGACCAGCCAGGGTTCACAGTGGTTTAATTTCATATGGTCCGCGACGATCCAGTGCTCATGGCTTGCCGCGAGCATGGCCCGCTTAACGTCCGCATCCGCTTCTTTGCTCGCGCTTAAGCCAAGCTGCGCGTGGATAGCACACGCCCCGAGAATGGCGATATCCGCGCGATAGCGGGACAGCAGGGACAGGGTGGCGCTTCCGGCGAACAGGCGCTGCTTTTGGTCCCACTGTCCGCCGAGCAGGATCAGCTCGATATCGTCCCGGTCACTGAAATGTTGGGCGATATCCAGTGAGGTGGTGATCACTTTCAGGGGGCCCTGAAGGAAAGTGGCGACGGCCATCACCGTGCTTCCGGCATCGAGAAACAGCGTGGAACCGGTCGGCACGCGCTGCGCCACCGCTTTACCTAGCCGCTGTTTTGTTTCAGGCAGTAAGGTATTTCTGCCCTGGCGATTCATGCCTGAGAGATCGAGCGCAATCGCACCGCCGTGGTTCTTTTGTGCCAGACCCTGTTTTTCCAGGTCGGTCAGGTCGCGACGAATGGTATCTGCGGAAACCTGCAGTTTCTCAGCAAGCTCGGTAATGCTGGCCTGGCCTTGCTCGATGATGAGATCGAGCACGTACTTCTGACGGGCAGTTTTATGCATGACGGGATAATCCTGCAAAATGTCGCAATAAATCGCATAATACAGCATTTCTGAGCGGAGGGAAGAGAACGTTTGGCCGAAAACAGGAAGAAAACCTGATAGTTTAGATGCGTAACTATTGAAATTTTATTAAGCGAATATCATCAAGGCGTTTGGAATAGTGACCACGATGTTATCGTTATGTTTTATTTGACTGTTTGGGGGATATAACCAATACATAACCATTAATTGGCATTAAATTACGTTTATATTGAATTAATTAGTTTTTTACTTTGGTGATTTCTTATTATGTGGATTTTAATACTGAGCGAGCTGGGCTGATTACCTAAATTGACACTTCTTTGAAAATCTTTGTGTCTGAGTCATAAGGAAATTAACGCAAAAATGTACACAAACGAAATTAGGAATTTTCTTTAAATAACAGTGGGTTTTTATGTTTCATTTGAAAGGCCACTTTTCGCATTTTGTCCAGAACCTGCATGTTTTTTCTTATTTGTAACACCACATTAACATTGAGGGTGTAGTTGCCTATAACGCATTTTGTTATGCTCCAAACCAGTAAAAAAATAAGTAAATTCTTATACGAAATAAGAAGAAACAATCTCATCTCCAATGGAAATGGATGCGGGGGAGTTTTGCCCGAAATTCAGTGAGGAAGTTAAAGAAGATATTTGTCTAATTATCTATACCTCTTTTTGGGTAATTGCTTAAGTATCACTCAGAGTCAGGGAGATAAAAATGACGGTATTGCCAAAGAAAGTTTCACTCAAATTTACACCGACAATCGTATTAATTACGCTCGCAATGAATATGGCGTACGCCAATAGTGGCCAAACGCAGATGGCCCCGGTGGCGGCGATAACCTTAAAAGAAAGCATTTTATTTGCTATCGATCGCGATCCGTCTATTAGCCAGCAGGCCGCACAATTAGGTATTGGTCAGGCACAAATAGATGAGGCGCGCAGCGGCTGGATGCCGCAAATATCGCTGAACGGCAGTACGGGGCATAGCCAGACCACCGACTCAAGCGGATCGCTGAAGAATTCTGCGGCCTGGGGGGTGAGCCTGACGCAGCTGTTGTACGATTTCGGTAAGACGAATAACAGCATCAGCCAGTCCTCAGCCCAGCGCGATAGCTACCGCTACCAGCTGATGAGCACGCTCTCTGACGTGGCGGAAAAGACGGCGCTCGGCTACGTGGAGGTTAAACGCTATTCCGATCTCTTACAGGCTGCCAAAGACAACGTCCAGGCGCTCAAAAACGTTGAGCAGTTGGCGAAATTGCGTGCGGATGCAGGCGTGAGTTCCACCTCCGATGAACTCCAGACCCGCACGCGCATTGCCGGTATGCAGGCGACCGTGGCGCAGTATAACGCCGCCTTAAACAGCGCCCGCGCAAGGCTCGCTGTGCTCACAGGTCTGCAGGCTGAGACCTATTCGCCTGTCCCTGCGAACCTTGCCGTTGAGCCGGATTCCCTCAACCGCATTGATTATTCGTTGATACCGACGGTGTTGGCCGCGCAGAACATGGAACGCTCGGCCCAGTATGGTGTTGAAACAGCAAAATCGCAGCACTGGCCAACCCTGAGCCTGAAGGGAGGACGTACGCGCTATGAGTCGGACAACCGTTCTTACTGGGACGACCAAATCCAGCTCAATATAGACGCACCGCTTTATCAGGGCGGCGCGGTTTCCGCACGCGTGCGTCAGGCTGAAGGGGCGCGTGCTATGGCCTCCTCTCAGGTCGACCAGGCACGTTTTGATGTCCTGCAAAAAGCCTCCGTCGCGCAGGCTGACTGGACCGGCGCCCGGGGAAGAATGGAGGCCGGAAAACAGCAGTTGGAAAATGCCCTGCGCGCCCGCGATGTCTATAAAAATGAATATACCCTGAGCAAGCGGAGCATTAACGATTTGCTCAGCGTTGAACAGGATGTCTGGGCCGCCACCTCCGCAAAAATAATGGCTGAATATGACGGCTGGAGTTCGGCGATTAACTACGCTTCTGCGGTGGATAATTTGATGCCGCTTATCGGAATAGAGAAAAACGCTGCCGCAAAATTACCCGATTTGAGTTAATAAAAGACGCGCCTTTCTGCGCGAAATAAGTCTGACAATAATGGGTGTTTTTTCCCAGGGATAGCTACATCCGTCTGGTGGACATATCCACAGGAATCCGTACACCTGCAAGGAGAAGAATATGAGTAACGTAAAAGTTGTTGATGTCATCATTCGCAAAACGGCGGAGAAAACGAAATTAACCGGCGAAGGAAATCTGTCGGTATCCATTTCATCGCCGAGCGTGATTGAAATCCAGGGTTCTGCTCAGGATGTGGTGCGTTATGTCCGCCAGGGGAAAGACCTCCTGATTTATATGAAAGATGGCAGCGTGATCCGCTGCAATAACTATTTTGTCGAAGATCCAGAAACGCATAATCAGTCAGAGCTGGTGTTCAACGATAATCAGGAACTGACTCATATTTCTTTTGCCGATGCCGGGGAAGCGTCAGGCATGGCCGCGACGGAATTAACCGCGCAGGCCGCACCCATTAGCAGCATTGAGCCTTTCCTGGAGCAGGAAAGCGTATTAAGCGATGCACCGTGGGGCTGGATTGCGGGCGCGGCGTTAGGCGGCGGTGCCATTGGGGCGCTGCTGGCTCACGGCGGTGACGGCGAAACAAAAACGAAACTGATTGATAATACCAAAGAGGTTGAGAGCGCCACGCCGACCTTTTTGCTGACGGATAACGCGGGTGACAAGCAGGGCGTGCTGAGTGCAAAAGAGATCACGGACGACAACACCCCAACCTTCAGCGGTACCGGGCAGCCGGGCGCGACCATTCAGATTAAAGACAGCGGCGGCAGCACCATCGCCAGCGCCATGGTCGCGAAGGACGGCACCTGGACGGTAAAACTCCCGACACAGACCGACGGGGAGCACACCTGGTCGGTCGTACAGATCGACGGCAGCAAAACCACCTCTGCGGGCAGCATCACCGTAACCGTCTCAACGGCCGAGGCCGCCGTGACGCTCGCCACCACGGCGGGCGATAACGTGATCAACGCCAGCGAACAGTCCGCGGGCTTCACGCTTTCCGGGGCCAGCAAAAACCTGGCGCAGGGAACGTCGCTGACCGTCACGCTGAACGGAAAAACCTATACCGCAGAAGTCGGGGCAAACGGCGCGTGGAGCGTGAAGGTGCCTGCCGCAGACGCGCAGGCGCTGGGCGACGGCACCTGGACGGTCAATGTGAGCGGCAAAGACGCGGCGGGTAATATCGTGAGCGGCAGTCAGACGATTGGCGTCGATACCGCTGCGCCTGTGCTTTCCGTGAATGCAATCGCGCAGGACAATATCATTAACGCCGCTGAACATAATCAGCCGCTGACGATCAGCGGTAAAACCGATGCGGAAGCGGGCCAGATTGTGACGGTCACGCTGAACGGTAAAAATCACACGGCGACCGTGGGCAGTGACGGCACCTGGTCCGTCACGCTTCCTGCCGGTGAAGTACAGGCGATGGCTAACGGCGGGCACACCCTCACGGTCAACGTCAGCGACAAAGCGGGTAACGGTTCTTCTACCACCGCCGATTTTACGGTTGATACCGCCGCTCCCGTTGTGACGATCAACACCGTCGCAGGTGACGACATTCTGAACACCAGCGAGCAGGGCCAGGCGCAGATCGTTTCCGGGAAGGCAAGCGGCGCGGCGGCAGGCGACGTGGTGACCGTGACCGTTGGCGGACAGACCTTCACCGGTGTGGTGCTTGCCGACGGCAGCTGGAGCGTCGGTGTGCCTGCCTCCGTCATCGGCGCGCTCGGTGAGGGCAGCCACACGATTTCTGTCTCTGTCACTGATGCCGCGGGCAACACCGGCAGCGCGACGCACGGCGTGATGCTGAGCGGCAACCCGCCGGAATTCACAATTGACGCCATCAGCCAGAATAACGTTCTGAACGCGCAGGAGGCCATGCAGCCCCTGAGCCTGAGCGGCACCAGCAACCTGCCGAACGGCAGCGCCATCACCGTCACGTTAAACAACGTTAACTATCAGGCCACGGTTGAAAACGGTATCTGGACGGTTCAGGTGCCGGTTTCTGACGTGCTGAATCTGGCGAACACCCTTTATACCGTGAGCGTCAGCGGCACCGACAGCGTGGGTAACAGCGGCTCTGCCGAGGCGAATCTGCTGGTGGACACCGTGCTGCCGCAGGTCATTATCAATACGTTTGCGGGCGACAACCTGGTCAATAACGCCGAAGCGGGCGTCGATCAAACCCTCAGCGGACGCGTTAGCGGCGCGGCGGCGGGCGATACCGTCTCTGTCACCGTAGGCGGCAAGAGCTACACCGCGACGGTGGGCAGCGATCTGACCTGGAGCGTGAAAATCCCGTCAGCGGATCTTCAGGCGTTCGGTGATGGCGATTTAACCTTCAGCGCCTCCGTCACCAACGCGCACGGCAACACCGGTACCGGCGAGCGTGATATCAACATCAACGCCGAGCTGCCGGGCCTGCGCGTCAACACCATTTCCGGCGATGACGTGATCAACGCCATTGAACAGCAGCAGGATCTGAGTGTCACCGGCTCCAGCACCCATCTGGCTTCGGGGACGCAGATTGTCGTCACCATTAACAACGTTGAGTACGTCACCGCGGTTAACGCCAGCGGCAACTGGCAGATCGGCGTTCCGGCGGCGGACCTGCAGGCCTGGACGGCGGGCGGCATGACGGTTAGCGTCAGCGCGGTAGATGCCTGGGGCAATACCGTTGCGGCTGAACACCCGATTGAACTCGATCTGAACGCCGTGGCGGTCACCATTGATACCGTCTCCGGCGACGACCTGCTGAACGCGGCGGAAAAAGGCGCGGACTTAACTCTTTCCGGCCAGACGCAGGGCGTGGAAGCGGGGCAGACCGTGGTGGTGAAATTCGCCGACCAGACCTTTACCGCGCAGGTGCAGCAGGACGGTTCCTGGAGCCTGAGTGTTCCGGCCAGCGCCATGGAAACCCTGATCGACGGGCGCGCGCAGGTGAGCGTCAGCGTCACTAACGTCAGCGGCAACAGCGCGGACGCCGCGCGCGTGGTCACGGTGGATACGCAGCCACCGGCCATTACGCTCGATAACCTGACCGACGACAACATCATCAATGCGGCTGAAGCGCAGCAGGATTTAGCCTTAAGCGGTACCAGCACTGCGGAAGCGGGCCAGACGGTCACCGTGACGCTGAACGGCAAAACGTATCAGACCACGGTTCAGGCGGACGGTACGTGGCAGCTGAGCGTGCCTGCGGCTGACGTGGGTGCCCTGACGGATGGCATCGTTACCGTGACCGCAACCGTGAGCGACGTGGCGGGCAACAGCAGCAGCGCCGATCGCGTGGGACTGGTGGACGCCACCGTACCGCAGGTGACCATTAACGACTTTGTCACCGACACCAATACCGTTAACCAGCTCGCCCATTCACAGGCGCAGATCCTGAGCGGCTCCGTCACCGGTGCGGCAGCGGGCGATCGGGTGACCGTCACCATTAACAGCGTCGATTACACCACGGTGGTGGATGCGGCGGGGAACTGGAGCCTTGGCCTGCCCGCGTCTGTCGTGCAGGGGCTGACGGACGGCACCTGGACCATCGACGTCTCCGTGACCGACCGATCCGGCAATACCGGAAGCAATTCACTGGATGTGGTGGTGAATACCGTGACGCCTGTTATCGCCATCAGCACGCTGGCGGCGGACGACGTGATTAACGCGACCGAGAAGGGCGAAGATCTGCTGCTCTCCGGCACCAGCAATCAGCCGGAAGGAACACGCGTCACCGTTAACCTGAACGGCATCAATTACACCGCCACTACTGACGCCAGCGGTAACTGGAGCGTGACCGTACCGGCCTCGGCCGTTAGCGCGCTGGGAGAAGCCCATTACACCGTGACGGCGAGCGTCACGGATAACGTCGGCAACAGCGCCTCAACCTCACACGATGTGCTGGTAGACACCTCGCTGCCGGTGGTGACGATCGACACCCTGGCGGGCGACAATATCGTTAACGCAGCGGAAGTGGCGGCAGGGCAAACCCTGACCGGTAAGGTGACGAACGCGGTGTCAGGTGACACTGTCACTATTATCCTTGGCGGCCAGACCTACACCGCTACCGTGCAGGACGATCTGACCTGGAGCCTGCCGTTAAGCGAGAGCCAGTTAACCGCGCTCGGCAACGGCGATCTCACCGTATCCGCCAGCGTGACCAACGCGCACGGCAATACCGGCTCCTCTTCTCTCGACTTCAACATCGACGCCCAGCTCCCGGGACTGCGGATTGATACCGTCGCAGGTGACGACGTGATAAACGTGATTGAACACGCGCAGAACCTGATTGTGTCTGGTACCAGCACCGATCTGGCGGCGGGCAGCACCGTGACCGTGACCATCAACGGCAAAGCCTATTCGGCAACGGTACTGGCGGACGGCACCTGGCAGGCGGCGGTATCGGCGGCCGATGTGTCCCAGTGGGCGGACGGTTCGCTGGATATCAAGGCAAGCGCGCAGGATGCCTCCGGCAACCCGGTGGCTATCGGGACCGTCGTGGACGTCGATCTCGCGCCTGTCGCCATCACCATCAGCAGCGTGACCGACGATAACGTGCTCAACGCGGCGGAAAAAGGCCAGGACCTGGTGCTTTCCGGCACCACGTCCAACGTTGAAGCGGGTCAGACCGTGACCATCACCTTCGCGGGTAAAACCTATACCACGACGGTGGATACCAACGGCGACTGGACCTGGACCGTACCGTCAGCTGATTTGCGCGGCCTGAAAGACGGCGACGCCAGCGTGCAGGTCAGCGTCACCAACGTGAACGGCAACGCGGCGTCTTCGGCGCAGGAATTCAGCGTCGATACCACCGCGCCGACGGTGACCATCAACACCATCAGCAATGACAATATGCTGAACGCGGCAGAGGCGGCGCAGGATCTGACCCTGAGCGGCACCTCTACTGCCGAAGCAGGCCAGACGGTCACCGTGACCTTCAACGGCAATCAGTACACCGCGCAGGTGCAGGCGGACGGCAGCTGGACGCTCGACGTTCCGGCGGCGGATATGGCAGGCATCACCGACGGCAGCGCAGCGGTAACGGCGACCGTGTCCGATAAGGCAGGCAACCCGGCCAGCGCGGGCTCCTCGGTGCTGGTCGACACCACCGTACCGCAGATTTCATTCAACATCGTTGCGGGCGACGACGTCGTGAATATTGCCGAGCACGGCCAGGCGCTGATCGTCTCCGGCAAGGTGACGGGTGCGCAGGCGGGCGACGTGATTACCCTGAACCTGAACGGCAAAGACTACACCGCCATGCTGGATGCGTCCGGCAGCTGGAGCGTGGGCGTTCCGGCGACGGACGTGGGCGCGCTGGCAAACGGCGAGCAGACGATCTCTGCGACCCTCACCGATAAAGCCGGCAATAGCAGCACCGCCACGCATGAATTTGACGTCTCCCTGACCGCGCCGACGATCGCCATCAATACCCTGGCGGTTGACGACGTGATCAACGCGACCGAGAAAGGCCAGGATCTGCTGGTGTCCGGTACCAGCAACCAGCCGGAAGGAACCACCATTACGGTGACCCTGAACGGTATCAGCTATACGGCCCCCACCGACGCCAGCGGCAGCTGGAGCGTCACCGTTCCGGCGGCAAACGTCTCTGCACTGGGCGAAGCGAGCTATGTAGTGACGGCGAGCGTAACCGACATCGCAGGCAATAGCGCGAGCACCGACCACAGCGTGCTGGTCGACAGCGCGCTGCCGCAGGTCACCATCAACCCTGTCGCCACGGACGATGTCATTAACGCCGCGGAAGTGGCTGCCGGGCAGATCCTGAGCGGCAAAGTGAGCGGTGCGGCGAGCGGTGACACTGTCACTATTTCAGTCGGCGGCAATACCTATACCGCGACGGTTCAGGACGATCTGAGCTGGTCGGTCAACGTGCCGTCCACGATCTTAACCGCCATCGGTAACGGCGAACTGACGGTGTCAGCCAGCGTCACCAACGGCCACGGCAACACCGGAACCGGCGAGCGCGAAATCGTTATTGATGCCAACCTGCCGGGCCTGCGCGTCGATACCGTGGCGGGCGACGATGTGATCAACAGCATTGAGCACGCGCAAAACCTGATTATTACCGGTTCCAGCGACGGGCTGGCGAGCGGCTCTGCGTTGACGGTCACCGTTAACGGCAAAACCTACGCCGCAACCGTGCTGGCGGACGGTACATGGACGGCGGCCATTCCGGCGGCAGACGTCAGCGCGCTGAATGCGGGCACGGTCACCGTGACCGTGGAAGGCCAGAGCGCGGCGGGCAATCCGGTTTCCATCAGCCACGACGTGAAGGTGGATCTGGCGACCGTTGCTATCAGTATTAACCCGGTTGCCTCGGACGACGTAATCAACGCGGCTGAGAAAGGCGCGGACCTGGTGCTGTCCGGCTCGACCACCAATGTGGAAGAAAACCAGACCGTTACCATCACTTTCGGCGGCAAGTCGTACACCGCGACGGTCGATGCCAGCGGCAACTGGACGGCGACCGTACCGTCTGCCGATTTGGGCAGCCTGAAGGACGGCGATGCCAGCGTGCAGG
>NZ_GL890776.1:403483-405725 GCF_000211415.1 Enterobacter mori LMG 25706
GTCGGCAGGCCGCGAGTACAGCGTGGACGCCACCGCGCCGACGGTATCTATTGAAATTGTCAGCGACAACAACATCATCAATGCGGCCGAAGCGCAGCAGGATCTGGTCGTTAACGGCGTGACCAACGCCGAAGCGGGCCAGACCGTCACCGTAACGCTGAACGGCGTGGACTACACCACCACCGTACAGGCGAACGGCAGCTGGAGCGTGACCGTGCCGTCCGCGGATCTGAGCGGTATTACCGACGGCAACTACACCATCAGCGCCGCCGTGTCTGATAAGGCGGGCAACCCGGCCTCTGCGGATCGCGACGTGCTGGTCGATACCACCGTCCCGCAGCTGACCATTAACATCGTTTCCGACGACGACGTGATCAACAGCGTCGAGCATGCGCAGGCTCTGATTGTTACGGGCGCCGTAACCGGCGCGGCGGCGGGCGACGTGGTCACCGTAACCCTCAACGGCAAATCCTACACCGCCACCCTGGATGCCTCCGGCAACTGGAGCGTGGGCGTGCCTGCGGCGGACGTCACCGCGCTGGCCGCCGGGGATTACACCATTACTGCGGCGCTGACCGATAAAGCGGGCAACAGCAACAGCGCCACGCACGGCGTGGAGGTGAACCTGACCGCGCCGGTGCTGACCATTGACACCGTTTCCGGTGACGATGTGATCAACAACACCGAGAAAACCCAGGATCTGACGATCTCCGGTACGGCTTCCGGCCTGGCGACAGGCGCGGTGGTGACCGTGATGCTGAACGGCAAAGCGTACAGCGCGATGGTCGACAGCAACGGGAAATGGACCACCACCGTTCCGGCGGATCAGGTCGGCGCGTTGGGTGAAGCGTTGTACACCGTTACCGCATCGGCAACGGACAGCGTCGGCAATAGCACCAGCACGTCGCACACCGTGAACGTGGAATCCGTTCTGCCGGGCGTGATTATCAACACCATTGCAGGTGACGACATCATTAACGCGGCGGAGCTGGCAGCCGGGCAGACCATCAGCGGTAAGGTGGTGAATGCCGAAGCGGGCAACACCGTGACCGTGACCATTGGCGGTAACAGCTACACCGCAACGGTGCAGAGCGATCTCACCTGGTCCGTGAACGTGCCGGAATCCGTTCTGACCGCGCTGGGCAACGGCGATTTGACCGTGTCAGCCAGCGTCACCAACGGCGTGGGCAATAGCGGCACGGGCGAGCGTGAAATTGTTATCGATGCCAACCTGCCGGGCCTTCGCGTGGATACCGTGGCGGGCGACGACGTGATCAACAGCATCGAACACGGGCAGAACCTGATTATCACCGGCTCCAGCGACGGGCTGGCGGCGGGCGCGGCGCTGACCGTGACCGTAAACGGCAAAACCTATCCGGCGACCGTGCTGGCAGACGGTACCTGGAGCACCGCGATCCCGGCGGCGGACGTTGGCGCACTGAGTGCGGGCACGGTTTCAGTAACCGTTGCGGGCCAGAGCAGCGCCGGTAACCCGGTTTCCATCAGCCACGATGTGACGGTGGATCTGGCGAGCGTTGCCATCAGCATCGACGCCGTTGCCACCGATGACGTGATTAACGCCGCCGAGAAGGGCGCGGATCTGGTGCTCTCCGGCACCACTTCGAACGTGGAAGAAAATCAAACCGTCACCATCACCTTCGGCGGCAAGAATTACACCGCCACGGTCGATGCCGACGGTAAATGGACCGCCACGGTGCCAGCGGCCGATCTGGCGGGCCTGAAGGACGGCGATGCCAGCGTGCAGGTGAGCGTCACCAACGTGAACGGCAACAGCGCCTCGGCAGGCCGCGAGTACAGCGTGGATGCGACCGCACCGTCCGTGACCATCAATACCCTGGCGACCGACGACATTCTGAATGCCGCCGAAGCGAAGAGCGATCTGGCAGTTTCCGGTACCAGCACCGCCGAAGCGGGCCAGACAGTGACCGTATCGCTGAACGGCAAAGACTACACCACAACCGTCAGCGCAGACGGCAGCTGGACGCTGAACGTTCCGGCGGCGGATCTGGCTGGATTAACCGACGGCAGCGTGACCGTCACCGCGTCGGTTAGCGATAAAGCGGGTAACCCGGCGTCCGTGGATCACAACCTGGCGGTAGATATCACCGCGCCTGCGGTGACCATCAACACCGTGGCGGGCGATGATGTCATTAACATCGCAGAACACGGCCAGGCGCACATCATCAGCGGTACCGCCACCGGCGCGGCAGCGGGCGATAAG
>NZ_GL890776.1:405789-406501 GCF_000211415.1 Enterobacter mori LMG 25706
CAACTGGAGCGTGGGGGTACCGGCGAGCGTGATTTCCGGCCTCAGCGACGGCACCGTGACCGTCACGGCATCAGTCACCGACGCGGCGGGCAATACCGGCACCGGCAGCCATGACGTGACCGTCGACACCGGCTTGCCATCGGTCAACTTCAACGCCATCAGCGATGACAACGCCCTGAACGCGGTTGAAAAGGGTCAGGATCTGAGCGTCAGCGGCACCAGCGCCAACCTCGCGGAAGGAACCGTGGTGACCGTAACCCTGAACGGCAAAAACTACGCGGCCACGACCGCGGCAGACGGTACCTGGAGCCTGACGGTTCCGGCAGCGGATCTGGCCGGTCTCGGTCAGGCCAACTACACCCTGAACGCGACCGCCACCAACGGCGTGGGCAACACCGTGAGCAATACCGCGAACCTGCTGGTGGACACCGCGCTGCCGACCGTCACCATTAACACCGTGGCGGGCGACAACGTCATCAACGCGGCGGAAGTGGCGGCAGGTCAGCCCCTGAGCGGCACCGTGGCGAATGCCGAAGCGGGCAATACCGTCACCGTCACCATTGGCGGCAACAGCTACACCGCAACGGTGCAGAACGATCTGACCTGGTCCGTGAACGTGCCGTCTGACGTGCTGACCGCGCCGGGCAACGGCAGCCTGAGCGTGACGGCGACCGTCACCAATGGCCACGGCAACACCGGAACCGGCGAGCGC
>NZ_GL890776.1:406511-450751 GCF_000211415.1 Enterobacter mori LMG 25706
TATCGCTATCGACGCTAACCTGCCGGGCCTGCGCGTGGATACCGTGGCGGGCGACAATGTCGTCAACAGCATCGAGCACAATCAGAATCTGATCGTCACCGGCTCCAGCGACGGGCTGGCGCCGGGCACGACGCTGACCGTCACCGTCAACGGTAAAGACTATGCGGCGACGGTGCTGGCGGACGGCACCTGGAGCGCGGCGATCCCGTCCACCGACGTGAGCGCGTGGCCGGAAGGCACCGTCAAAATCAGCGTTACCGGCGACAGTTCAGCGGGTAACCCGATTACCATCAGCCACGATGTGACGGTGGATCTGGCGACCGTTGCCATCAGCATCAATGCCATCGCCACCGACGACGTGATTAACGCGGCGGAGAAGGGCGCGGATCTGGTGCTGTCCGGTGCGACCACCAACGTGGAAGCCGGCCAAACCGTGACCATCAGCCTGAATGGCAAAATCTATACCGCGACAGTAGACGACAGTGGCAACTGGACCTGGACCGTGCCGTCAGCGGATCTGGCTGGCCTGAAGGACGGCGACGCCAGCGTGCAGGTGAGCGTCACCAACGTGAACGGCAACAGCGCCTCGGCAGGCCGCGAGTACAGCGTGGATGCGACCGCGCCGTCCGTAACCATCAACACCCTGGCGACCGACGACATTCTTAACGCCACTGAAGCGCAGTCCGATCTGACTGTGTCCGGTACCACCACTGCCGAAGCGGGCCAGACGGTGACCGTAACGCTGAACGGCAAAGATTACACCACAACCGCAGGCGCGGACGGCAACTGGACGCTGAGCGTTCCGGCGGCGGATCTGGCGGCACTCGGCGACGGCAGCGTGACCGTGACGGCGAGCGTCAGCGACAAGGCGGGCAACCCGGCATCGGCCGATCACAACCTGACGGTGGACGTGACCGTTCCTGCGGTAACCATCAACACCGTAGCGGGCGATGACGTGATTAACATCACTGAGCACGCTCAGGCGCAAATCATCAGCGGCACCGCCACCGGCGCGGCAGCGGGCGATAAGGTCACCGTTACGATTGGCGGCCAGACTTACACCACCGTGCTGGACGCGGCGGGTAACTGGAGCGTGGGCGTACCGGCCAGCGTCATCTCCGGCCTCAGCGACGGCACCGTAACCGTCACTGCGTCAGTCACCGACGCGGCGGGCAATACCGGTACCGGCAGCCATAACGTGACCGTCGATACCGGTCTGCCATCGGTAGCCTTCAACGCCATTAGCGATGACAACGTGCTGAACGCGGTCGAGAAAGCTCAGGATCTGAGCGTCAGCGGCACCAGCGCCAACCTGGCGGAAGGCACCGTGGTGACCGTGACCCTCAACGGTAAAAACTACGCGGCCACGACGGCGGCGGACGGCACCTGGAGCCTGACCGTTCCGGCAGCGGATCTGGCGGGTCTGGGCGAAGCGAACTATACCCTGAGCGCCGCCGCGACCAACGGCGTGGGCAACAGCGTGAATAACACCGCGAACCTGCTGGTGGATACCGCGCTGCCGACCGTCACCATCAATACCGTGGCGGGCGATAACGTCATCAACGCGGCGGAAGTGGCCGCGGGCCAGACCATCAGCGGCAAAGTGGCGAATGCGGAAGCGGGGAATACCGTCACCGTCACCATTGGCGGTAACACGTACACCGCAACGGTGCAGAGCGATCTGACCTGGTCCATTAACGTGCCGGAATCCATCCTCACCGCGCTGGGCAATGGCGAGTTGACCGTATCGGCGACCGTCACCAACGGTCACGGCAACACCGGCGCGGGCGAGCGCGAGATCGCTATCGACGCTAACCTGCCGGGTCTGCGCATTGATACCGTGGCGGGCGACGATGTGATTAACAGCATCGAGCATGGACAGAACCTGATTGTCACCGGATCCAGCGACGGGCTGGCGGCAGGCACCACTCTCACCGTGACCGTTAATGGCAAAACCTATGCGGCCTCCGTGCTGGCAGACGGCACGTGGAGCGCGGCGATCCCGGCGGCAGACGTCGGGGCCCTGGCTGCGGGTACGGTCACCGTGACCGTTGCAGGCCAGAGCGCGGCGGGCAACCCGGTGACCATCAGCCACGATGTCACCGTCGATCTGTCTGCCGTTGCCGTCAGCATCGATGCGATTGCTACCGACGACGTGATTAACGCGGCGGAGAAAGGCGCGGATCTGGTGCTGTCCGGCAGCACCTGGAACGTGGAGGAAAACCAGACCGTTACCATCACGTTCGGCGGCAAGACGTACACCTCGAAAGTGGACGCTGACGGTAACTGGACGGCTACCGTACCGTCTGCAGACCTTGCGGGTCTGAAGGACGGCGATGCCAGCGTGCAGGTGAGCGTCACCAACGCGCACGGCAACAGCGCCTCGGCGGGCCGCGAATACAGCGTGGATGCGACCGCGCCAGGCGTGAGCATTGATACGGTCGCTGACGATAACGTGATTAACGGCAGCGAAGCCGCTGCGGGCGTGGCCATTTCCGGTACCACCACGGCGGAAGTCGGGCAGATCGTCCCCGTGACGCTGGGCGGTAAGAGCTATACCGCGCAGGTGCAGCAGGGCGGTATCTGGAGCGTCAACGTGCCGGGCACTGACCTCTCCGCACTGGCGGATAACGGCTACACCTTGCAGGTCAGCGTGAGCGACGCCGCGGGCAACCCGGGCAGCGCGGGCAAAGCGATTACGCTTGATACCACGCCGCCGACCGTCAGCTTTAACGTCGTGGCGGGCGATGACGTCATTAACAGCGTGGAGCACGGGCAGGCGCAGATCGTGAGCGGCACGGCAACCGGCGCGAGTGTCGGCGATAAGCTGGTCATCACCATCGGTTCAAACCAGTACACCACCACCGTTGACGCCAGCGGTAAGTGGAGCGTGGGCGTTCCGGCCAGCGTGATTTCCGCGCTGACCGACGGCACCGTGACCATTAGCGCGACCATTACCGACAGCGCGGGCAACAGCAGCACCCAGACCCACGATGTGGTGGTGAACACCGCCTCCGTGGCGCTGACGGTGAACACCGTTAGCGGTGACGACGTCATCAACGCCGCTGAAGCCGGTTCGTCCCTGGTGATTAACGGCTCCAGCGCCCAGTTCGCCAGCGGCACGCAGGTTACCGTGACGCTGAACGGCAAGAGCTATACGGCCACCATCCAGAGCGACGGCAGCTGGACGACCACCGTTCCGGCCGCAGACGTGGGCGCCCTGGCCGATGGCGCGAGCTATCAGGTGTCCGTGTCGGCGCAGGATAGCGCGGGCAACAGCGCGTTGGCGACGCACGGCATCAGCGTGGATACCACCTCGCCGGTGGTAAGCATCGCCACGCTGTCCGGCGACGACGTTCTGAACGCGGCGGAAGCGCAGCAGCCGCTCACCGTACACGGCTCTTCCAGCGCGGAAGCGGGCCAGACGGTGACCGTGACGCTGGGCGGCAAAACCTACACGGCCACCGTGGCAAACGACGGTACCTGGACGCTGGACGTTCCGGCCGCCGATCTTGCCAGCCTGAGCGAAGGCGCGCTGACGGTCACCGCGTCGGTGAACGACAAGGCGGGTAATAACGGTCAAACCACGCATACCTTAACGGTAGATACCGTCGCGCCAACCGTGACCATCAGCACCGTGGCGGATGACGATATCGTCAACAACGCGGAGCAGCTGGCGGGTCAGACCATCCGCGGCACCACCACGGCAGAACAGGGCCAGACGGTGACCGTTTCCTTCAGCGGGCACAGCTATCAGGCGACCGTCGGGGCGGACGGATCCTGGTCGGTCTTCGTGCCGGGCCGTGATTTCCTCGGCCTGAGCGACGGGGATTACACCATTACGGCTACGGTGAGCGATAAGGCGGGCAACCCGGGGAGCGCAACGCACGACGTGACGCTGAACGGCGATGTCCCAACCATCACCATTAACACCTTTGCACAGGACGATATCGTCAACGCCGCCGAGCACGGCACGCCGCTGACTGTCAGCGGCACCACCGACGCCCCGGCGGGCCAGACGGTGACCATTACGCTGAACGGTAAAACCTATACGGCGACCGTGCAGAATGACGGCACCTGGAGCTACACCCTGGGCAGCGCGGACGTGACCGCGCTGGCGGACGGCGGTTCGTACGTGATTAACGCGCAGGTGAGCAACACCATCGGCAACAGCGCCAGCGATAACCACACCATCACCGTGGATCTCACCGCGCCGTCGATGGGGATCAGCATTGACTCACTGCAAAACGACACCGGCCTGAGCGCGACGGATTTCATCACCAACGACGGCCAGGTGGTCGTCAACGGCTCGCTGACCGCCCAGCTCGGCAATAACGAGAAGGCGCAGATCAGCCTCGACGGCGGCACCACCTGGATTGACCTGACCGTGACCGGCACCACCTGGCGCTACACCGATGGCCGCACCCTGACGGACGGTACCTACCAGTACCAGGTGCGCGTGATCGATAACGCGGGCAACGTGGGGGCGACGGACAGCCAGGATGTGGTGATTGACCTGACCATGCCTGCAGCAACGACGATTACGGTTGATTCCATCACCCAGGATACTGGCCTGTCCGGCAGTGACTTTATCACCAGCGACAACCAGATCAGCCTGGAAGGGACGCTCGGCGCGGCGCTCGGCAGCGGCGACCACGCGCAGATCAGCCTCGACGGTGGCGTGACCTGGATCGACGTCAGCGTCAGCGGCCTGAGCTGGACGTATGTTGATGGCCGCACGCTGGACGACGGGGATTACAACTACCAGCTGCGCGTGATTGACGACGCGGGCAATATCAGCGCCACCGCCAGCCAGGTGGCGACCATTGATACGGTTGCACCTGACGCCAGCAAAACGATCGCCATCGACAGCATCAGTGACGATACCGGCCTGAGCAGCAGCGACTTTATCACCAATGATACCTCGCTGACGCTGCACGGCTCGCTCGGCGCAACGCTGGCCGACGGGGAATACGCGCAGATCAGCATCGACGGCGGCGTGACCTGGCAGAACGTCATCGTCACCGGCAACAGCTGGTACTACGTGGACGGCCGCACGCTGGGTAACCAGACCTATGACTACTACGTTCGCGTGGTGGATGCCGCCGGTAACGTAGGCGCCAGCGCCCATCAGCAGGTGACCGTCGATACGGTCGCCCCGGATGCGGCGATTACGGTGACCGTGGATAACATCACCGTGGATACCGGCTTCGACAATAACGACTTCCTGACCAGTTCGACCTCGTACACACTGCACGGAACGCTCGGCGCAGAACTCGGCGCGGGTGAATTCGTACAGGTGAGCATGGACGGCGGCAGCACCTGGGTTTACGCCACCGTAAGCGGTACGCAGTGGAGCTACAGCGACACGCGTACCCTGACCGACGGCAGCCATAACTATCAGGTGCGGGTCGTTGACCAGGCGGGGAACGTCGGGGCCACCACCGCGCAGGCGGTGACGGTGGATACCCAGTCGCCGCAGTACGGCGTCACCATCGACAGCATCAGCGACGATACCGGCCAGTCCGGCAGTGATTTCATCACCATGGACACCACGCTGACCATCAACGGTTCGCTGGGCAGCGCGCTGGCAAGCGACGAGCGCGTACAGATCAGCCTGGACGGCGGCAATACCTGGCTCGATACCACGGTCACCAACCAGCGCTGGAGCTACACCGATACTCGCGATCTGCCTGACGGAGACTACACCTACCAGGTGCGGATTATCGCCCAGGCGGGCAACGTCGGCTCCACCGCCTCTCAGGTGGTGACAGTGGACACCACGCCGCCAACCACCGTAGGCACGGTAGTGAGCTATACCGACGGTGAAGGCGAGCGTCAGGGGACCTTTGGCAGTACGGTGGCAACGGACGATAACTCGCCGCTGATCAACGGTACGCTTAACCGCGCCCCGGAAGACGGTGAAATTGTGCAGCTCTATCGTGACGGCGTCCTGCTCGGTCAGGTGACCATGAACGGCAGCGCGAGCTGGTCCTTCCAGGACAATGGCCTGAGCGACGGCAACCACACTTACATCCTGCGCGTCACCGACAAAGCCGGTAACTACACGGAATCCGACGGCTTTGTGCTGAACGTTGATACCAGCATCCCGACCACCACGGCGGCGATTACCGCGCAGACCACGTCGGACATCACGCCGATTGTCAGCGGTACCGTCTCCGCTGACCTGGTGAACGGTGAATACCTGGTGGTGACGGTGAACGGTAAAACCTACACCTCCCAGACCGGCGGCGCGGTGGTGGTCGACCCGGATCACAACACCTGGTATCTGCAGATCCCGGACGGTGATGCGCTGAGCGTGTCGAGCTACAGCGTGACGGCGCAGGTGAAGAGCAGTGCGGGTAACGGCAATACCACCGGTACGGCGACAGGCAGCCTGGTGATTGACACCACCTCGGTGAATACCGACTGGGCGACCACGGCAGGGAACAGCAACAACTCCCCCATGACCCTCGGCATGAACAGCAGCGGTCTGTGGAATATCATTGCTAACGGCCAGTCTTACTCCAGCAGCGATAACTCGACCTATGCCGGAAATACGCTGACCAACACCCGCGGCTACTACGTGGTGAGCCAGACCGCCGCTGACTTCGACCGTAACGGCACGCAGGATATCTTCGCGACGGAAAATACCTACGCTGGCTCTACGCAGGTGATGTGGACCTATGATGGCAGCACCTATAACGCCAGCCAGCTGGCGATGGGGACCACCATCTGGTACGGCGGCGTCATTGCCTACGATAAAACCGGGGATGGCTATCTGGATCTGGCGTACGGCGATGCCGGCATGGACTCACTGACCTACCTGGTGAACAACAACGGCGTTCTGTCGCCGGATGGCACCGGTGGCGAAGGCGGTTTCTACGGTCAGTTCGATTCCGGGCGCGAAATTTCCGGCGTCGACCTGAACAACGACGGCACGGTAGACATTGTCCAGCACACCAACCGTAGCGGCGCGTACTCATTAACCGTGATCAACAACAACGGCAACGGCACGCTCTCTATCGGTCAGAACCTGACGAACGTGTTTGTGGCCAATGCCTCGAATACCACCACGGCAGCCTCCATGACGTGGGCAGACTTCAACGGCGACGGCTACATGGATCTGTACCTGGGCAGCAGCTACAACAACAACGGCGGGGTGATCTACTACAACGACGGTACCGGGACGCTTTCTGCCACCAAGAGCGCGGTGGAAGCCTCTAACGCCACGGCAGGGTATCTGTCGGTGGCGGTGGACTGGAACGGTGACGGGCAGATGGACATCATCAAGCTCAGCACCTACGGCGGCTCGCAGACGGCGACCTTGTTCACCAACAACGGTTACGGCTCTACCTGGACCTCAAGCCAGCTGGCTTCGGGCCTGGCGAACGTCACCGGCGTGGCGGCGGTGGACTACAACTGGGACGGCGCGCAGGATCTGCTGGTATCGCAGCAGAACGGCAAGGTGGTGCTGGTGCAGAACAGCAAAACCATTGCTGACGGCACCGCGATGCACCTGCACATTGTCGACAGCGAGGGCATCAACGCCTACTACGGCAACACGGTCAATCTGTACAACGCCGCGGGCGTACTGGTGGCGTCGCAGATCATCAACGCCCAGTCCGGTATTGGCTCGAACGATACCTCTGCGCTGGTGAGCTTCTACGGGCTGGATCCGAATGAAACCTATTCGGCCGAGATTCTGAAGATCACCAACGGCGTGTCGGATAACGTCACCTGGAGCGGTCTGGAAGCGGGTAACGGCAAAGAGGGCTACGTTCTGACGGCCGAAGCAGCCACCGGCGGCCACAGCGGGACCCTTACCGGTACCGGGTATAACGACACCTTTATCGCAGAGGACGGCACCTATACCTATAACGGCTCCGGCGGCTGGAATACCCATTCCGACTACGACACCTGGAGCAACACCGGCGGGATGGACGTGGCGGATTACCGCAATGCGACCTCCGGCGTGACCGTTGACCTGCGCCTCTCTACCGCGCAGGACACCGGGTTCGGGACGTCACGACTGCTCAACATTGAGGGAATTAACGGCTCGAACTTCGACGACGTCATTACCGGCAACAGCGGTGATAACCAGTTCGAAGGCCGCGGCGGGAACGACACCTTCAACATCGGCAGCGGCGGTCACGATACGTTGCTCTACAAGCTGATCAACGCGACGGATGCGACGGGCGGTAACGGTCACGACGTGGTGAACGGCTTTACGGTCGGCACCTGGGAAGGGACGGCGGACACGGATCGTATCGACCTGCGCGATCTGCTCTCCGGCAGCGGCTATACCGGCCCCGGTTCGGCGAGCTACGTGAACGGCGTGGCCACGCTAGACAGCAGCGCGGGCAATATCAGCGATTACATCCGCGTGGTGCAGAACGGCAGCAACACCGAGATCCAGGTGGACCTGGACGGGACGGGCGGCCAGTTCTCGCCAACCGCCCTGGTGACGCTGAACGGCGTACAGACGGATCTGGCGACGCTGCTGGCGAACCATCAGCTGTTAATTGCGTAAAACAACGCCGCGGGGAGCGATCCTCGCGGCTTTTTGCGTTTCTTTACATGAATAGCCATAACCCTATATTTCACAAGATTATTTTGCGGGCTCGTTTAGGAAGTGTTCGATTCTTAATCATCCCGTGAAGGTATCATTTCAGTGCGAAATTATCGCCCTGAACAGGACGTAGCATTATGAAGACACATCCACAGTACGAACCCTGGCTGCAGGGCATGCTCACCATCGCGAAGCACTATCGGCTGGACTTTTCGGCGGAGCACGTTCGGGTCACGATTAACCATGAAAGCCAGTCTCCGCGCCAGCTGGTGCTGGAGGAGATGGCGCGCCAGCTTGGGCTGGGGATGCGTGTGGTGGCGGCTGAAGCGGTATCCCTCGACCCGTGGCGTTTGCCGCTGCTGGCGGAGTTCACCGGTGGACAAATCGCGGTCATTAACCGCATGGACAGAGAAGGCAACGTCAGCCTGCAGTTCAGCGGCGACGCGGGGCTGGAGACGACGCTGACGCGTGACGAACTCGGGACGCGGTTAAAGGGGCTGATGGTATTGCGCCCGCTCGAATCCACGCCGGATGCTCGCGTGGATGACTACATCAAACCCTATGAGAAAAACTGGTTCTGGCAATTGGCGCTGAAAGACTGGCGACGCTACAGCGACATCATGCTGGTGGCGCTGGTCGCTAATGTGCTGGCGCTTTCCGGTATGGTCTTCTCCATGCAGGTCTACGACAGGGTGGTTCCGTCGCAGTCGGAAGCCACGCTGTGGGTGCTGTTTGGCGGCGTGATGATTGCCATTCTGTTCGAATTCATCATGCGCATGCTGCGCGTGCATATTTCTGACGTGGTGGGGAAACGCGCCGACCTGCGTATCTCTGAACGCGTGTTTGCCCACGCGCTGCGGATTAAAAACGGCGCGCGATCCAAATCAACCGGATCGTTTATCGCGCAGATCCGCGAGCTGGAGTCGGTGCGCGAGCTCATCACCTCGACCACCATTGCGGCCATTTCCGATCTGCCGTTCTTCCTGCTGTTCGTTTTCATTCTGTGGATGATTGGCGGCCCGCTGGTGCTGGTGGTCCTGCTCGCCGTGCCGCTGCTGCTCATTCCCGGCCTGCTGGTTCAGCGCCCGCTGGGGAAACTCTCCAGCGAAGGGATGCGTGAATCCGCCATTCGTAACGCCACGCTGGTGGAAGCGGTGCAGGGCCTTGAAGACATCAAGCTGATGCGCGCCGAACAGCGTTTCCAGAACCAGTGGAATAACACCAACGACGTCGCCGCCAGCGTCGGCATGAAGCAGCGCTGGCTGACGGGCCTGCTGCTCACGTGGACGCAGGAGGTACAGTCAATCGTCTATGCGGTGGTACTGCTGGTCGGCTGTTACCTGGTCATCAGCGGCGACATGACCACCGGTGCGCTGGTAGGGACCTCGATTCTGGCGTCGCGTACTATCGCGCCGCTGTCGCAGATCTCAGGCGTGCTCTCGCGCTGGCAGTCGGCAAAGGTGGCGCGCAAGGGGCTGGACGACCTGATGCAGCGCCCGATTGACGATCCGCAGCACGGCAAGAAGGTGCACAAAGCCCACCTGCGCGGCGACTATAGCCTTGAGGACGTCGGGTTTTATTACGACGAGGAAGAGAAACTCACCGTGCTCAATATCAGCAAGCTGCAGATCCGCGCCGGGGAGCGCGTGGCGGTGCTTGGGCGTAATGGCTCCGGTAAAAGCACGCTGTTACAGCTTCTGGCGGGCATGCAGGAGCCGCAGCAGGGGAGCATCCTGCTCGACGATATTGCCCTCAATCATCTGGATCCGGCCGATGTGCGTCGCGACATGCAGTTGCTTAGCCAGCAGGCCCGACTGTTCTTTGGCTCCGTGCGGGACAACATTCTGATGGGCAACCCGCTGGCCACCGACGACGAGATTCATCAGGCGCTGGTCAACAGCGGTGCGCTGGAGTTTGTGCGTAAGCAGAAAATGGGGCTGAACACCATCATCAACGAGGGCGGAACGGGCCTCTCCGGTGGACAGCGTCAGGCGCTATTGCTGGCGCGCGCGCTGATCGTCTCACCCAATATCCTGCTGCTGGACGAACCAACCGCCTGGCTGGACGAAATGAGCGAGAAGCAGTTTATACAGCATCTCCACAAATGGCTGGGTAAACGCCGGACGCTGGTGGTAGCGACGCATCGCCTGCCGATTCTGGATTTGGTCGACCGCATCATCGTGCTGGAAAACGGCAAGGTGGTGATGGACGGTCCGCGCGATGCGATCCTGCACCAGCACGGTATGGCACCGCAGAAAGCCGTACAGCGTACCGTCACCATGAAAACGGAGGGCGTGGCATGAATGATTTCTCTCGCTTTAACAGCCGTCTGAAAGAGCCGCGCCTGCCGCGCTCGTCACTGGTAGCATGGTCGCTGTTCGCCCTGCTGGCGGTCTTTATCGCCTGGGCGAGCCTGTTCAAGCTGGATGAGGTGACAACCGGCAGCGGTAAGGTGATCCCGTCCTCCCACGAGCAGGTGATCCAGTCCCTGGAAGGGGGGATTATCCACAGCCTGATGGTTCGCGAGGGCGATATTGTTGAACGCGGCCAGCAGCTCGCGCAGCTTGACCGGACAAAAACCGAGTCCAGCGTGCTGGAGAGCGAGTCTCGCCTGAATGCGGCGCTGGCAACGGCAGCGCGCCTGAAGGCCGAGGTGAACGATACGGAACTTGCGTTCCCGGAAGAGCTGGATGACGACGTTGAGCTGGTTAAACAGGAAACGGCGCTCTATCAGTCCCGTCGTGAGAGCCTCGAAAAAGGGCTGGCCGGTTTACGTCAGGGGGCCGAACTGGTGCAGCGCGAGCTGTCCTTAACCCGTCCGCTGGTGACCCAGGGGGCGGCCAGCAAGGTTGAGGTGTTACGTCTTGAGCGTCAAAAAAATGAGCTTGAGAATAAAATCACCGAGATGAAAAACCAGTATTACGTTCGCGCCCGCGAAGAGCTGGCGAAAGCCAACGCGGAGATTGAAGCCCAGCGTTCGGTGATGAAAGGGCGTGAGGACTCCCTGACCCGGCTGACCTTCAATGCCCCGGTTCGCGGGATCGTGAAGGATATTGACGTCACCACCGTGGGAGGCGTTATCCCGCCGAACGGCAAGCTGATGAGCCTGGTCCCGCTGGACGATCAGATGGTGGTCGAAGCGAAAATCTCGCCGCGAGATGTGGCGTTTATTCATCCTGGCCAGAAAGCGCTGGTGAAAATTACGGCCTATGACTATTCCATTTACGGCGGACTGGAAGGGGAAGTGACCATGATTTCCCCGGACACCCTGCAGGATGAGGTGAAAAGGGATGTTTACTACTATCGCGTCTATATTCGTACCGACAGCAACCATCTGACCAATAAGCAAGGTCAGGAATTTCCGGTCTTTCCGGGCATGATTGCTACCGTTGATATTAAAACTGGCAGCAAAACCATTCTGGATTATCTGTTGAAGCCGCTGAACAAGGCAAAAGAGGCGCTGCGCGAAAGATAAGATAGTGGCGTTCGGGATCCCGAACGCCATCTGAATTATATCGTTGACGTCACGTTGTTGAGGTGGCGTCGTTCTTTCGGAACCACGTTGATGTAATGCGTGACATACGCGAAATACAAACCGGCATAGTTTTCCACCAGTTCGATAAAGGCTGGGTAAATCGACATCCTTCCATTACCCCTATCTTTAAGATAGCCCGCCTCTTGCGCCGTTTTGATAATTCGGTTGACGTGAATGCGTGAAACAAAAAATTCCTTAGCGAGCGAGCTGGCAGAATAATCAATAATTGCACCGTGTGCTGATTTGTTTTTTACCGCCTGCAGATAAAGATATAGCATAATCATTCGGCCTCCGTCTTTATCGATAAATAACCCCACTTCCGGTAAAACCTTCCTGAACGTTAATCCCCGAAAGAGGTATTCCGCCGCGCGGCGGAAAAAGTTATTCCTTAAAATATCATTATCCAGCAAATTGACGTCAATATTAAACGCAGGGTACAGAATGCTGACGGGTATAAATGCGCCGGACATATAGCGTTTAAGTTCATTCAATCCTTTTTCGGTTGGGGCAATTCTTGTTTTTCGCCTGTCTTCCGTACAGCGCCAGGTCCTGATGCGCCCGGTGGTTCGAAGTATCGTAATGATCGCAATGACGCTGTTGGGGCTGGCTATTTTATAGCGTGAACATAACTCTTTAATCTCTGAAACGGACTCGGCCTGATTTCCAAAAATAAAACAACACATGGAGAGAATAATGTTAAACCGTGATTCCTGCAGCATTGTCTTGTAGAACAAAGGTTGTTTTTTGTAGATGGTATCATTAATTGTGTAGTGCTCTAATATTGCCTCACCGAATCGCGGGTTGTTCTTTATAACATCCCTTCGATGTAGCAAGGCCCTGGATGAGATGTGATTATCCATAGCGTTTTTCTCGTGTTTAATGAACCGATAGATGAAGTGTTAAGCCTTCTTTTTCGGAATATTCATTATACCTGAGAAAATGTTGTTTGCGGTCGTTATTTGAAAAGAAAGATATATTTGCAGTCATGATAATGGGCGGGTGATTAACGCAAAGATGTTCCGGTCAATGGCGTCGATAACGATATCTTAACCACTCGGCGTGCTGTAAAATCATTATTCAAACCAGGTGTATTCAGCTTTTTGCATTTATAAAAAATGAGATTGGCGCTTTCGTGCCCAGGAGCAGGTTATGACTCAAAAAACGTCTCTCAGAAATGCTGCTTGCGATGAGCAAAATTTTGTCATCTCAACCTGTTGTTTCACATTTCAGGGATATTGTCTGCTGCTCAAACAGTATGGGGTAAATGCCTCACTTATTCACTTTGAGGAAGATGAGGTGCGCCAACGAGATCTTGAAGATATCGTTAAAAATCAGCATGCTAGCGTTTCAGTATTTCTTGGGAAGGGCGTTGTGGAACTTCTTGCCAGCCTGAAGCGGCTGGCATCAGTGCTGAACGCGCTGCCCGTTATTCGACGCGTAACCCTGTATGGTGACATCCCCGATGGTTGGCTCTATTGTACGCTGAGAAGTCTTTTAAATAATAGCCAGCAATTGTCATTGATTCGTATATCCAGTGTTGCTGATTTGGCATCCAGTCTCAATATTCGCGGCGAAAAGCTTAAGGAACGTTCGCGTTTATTACGCAGTCAATATATGGCATCCGCCAACCAGGCGAAAATAAAAGGTTTAACAAAAAGAGAGATTGATGTTTTATTACGTTTCTACCGAGGGATGTCCGTAAAAGAGCAGTGTGAAAGGGCGGGGTTGTCTAATAAAACTATTTATACTCACCGTAAGGAAGGGGTGAATAAATTACATGTGATTAGACAATGGCTAAACGATCCGCACAATTTCAGAGCGGAAAACCGTGACGTCCTGCCCAATAAAAATGAAGGATTCACCGATAAAGAAGTCGATATCTATAACGCACTGTTGAAAAGAGAAATATTTCCAGCGTATCAGATCATTACCGATCGTGATAAAAAAGGGGTAGGCTTTGAGATACTTATTCGCTGGAATAAAAACGGTAAAATTGTTAAGCCCGCCAGCTTTCTTAATGATATCTCACATCATGAAATATGGTTAAAGATTACGGCGCTGGTCATCCATGCTGCCGTTTGTGGAATTAATAAATATAATGGGAGGTTTTATTTTTCCGTAAATATTCCACCTCGTCTGGCCTCCGGGAATGCCTTGCCGGATATGGCCAGGAAGGCCACCGGCATGCTGCTCAAACCGCAGTGGGCGGAAAAGCTGGTGTTTGAATTCGCGGAAAGCATTGATGTGATGAAGGACAGCAGGATCCCTGAAACCATGCGTCTCCTGCGGAACACGGGGTGTAGATTATTTTTGGACGACTGCTTCTCCAACCATCACACCCTGTTCCCCGTCAGGCAGGTGCATTTTGACGGGCTGAAACTAGACCGGGATATCGTCGAACATTTTGTGGCAAATGATAATGACTACCATCTTATTAAAGCGATACAAATTTATAGCGACATGACCGGAACGGATTGCATCGCAGAGGGCGTTGACAGTGAAGAGAAGTTTGAAAAATTAGTTGAACTGGGAGTGAAAAGCTTCCAGGGTTATTATTTGTCACGGGCTGTGAAAGAGGAAGAATTAGACAGGATGGTAAGAATGTTTAGCTAGAAAATAAAGCCCCGGAGGGCCTTTATTATTTGCGTCCCAGCAACAGACCGAGAACAATACCCACAGCACCGGCGGCAATGAGCCCAGTCAGGGGATTATTCTTAACCGCTTCCGTTACGTCAGAAACGGCATCGCTGGCCTGGGCGGCATATTTTCTCGCCGCACCTTTGACCTGATGCTTTGGTGAATCTACGAATTCACCAAACTGCTGCTGCGCTGAACCTGCCAGTTCATCAAGCTTATTTTTGGCTTTGTCTTCAGCGAACTGGGTGTTTTTATCGGCATTGATATCAGACATGTTTACCTCCTTTAGTGAGTAATTAAAGGATAGCCGCTCTTTGCCGAAGTGAGAGACGAAAGGTTTATTTCGGCCCCTGGCAGGGCTGTTTTCGGATATATCTCTGTGCGTGAGACTCGCACAGAGAGACGCTGTTATTCGGCAAAACTCAGCAGCGCTTCGCCATCAAGACGATAGCGAACCCATTCAGACTGCGGCAGCGCGCCTATGCTCAGGTAAAAATCAATGGCGGGCTGGTTCCAGTCCAGCACGCTCCATTCAAGGCGGCCGCACTGCCGTTTTACCGCGAGCTGCGCGATATGTTTCAGCAACGCTCTTCCCGCGCCTTTTCCACGATAATCCGGGGAAACGTACAGGTCTTCCATGTAAATACCGTTGCGTCCTAGCCAGGTCGAATAGCTGGTGAAGAACACGGCATAGCCGGCGATCTTACCCTCACATTCCGCGATCAACGCTTCGGTTTGACTGCCGGTACCAAAGAGCGTTTCCCGGATCTCCTCTGGTGTGGTCACGACTTCTTCCGGCGCTTTTTCATACACCGCGAGCTCGTAGATCATGGCGTAAATTGCCGCCGCATCTTCGGGACGGGCCTGACGAATGGTTATGCTCATCGTTTTTCCTGTTTTTTTAGCCTGTATTTCGATTGATGGCGTTAAGCATACGGAGTATTGTCCGAAGAATTAAGTGCAATGAAATCAACAAATGATGAATATTATGCATCCGGCACTGAGACGCCTTGATTTAAACCTGCTGCCCGTTTTCGACGCGATTTACCGCCACCGCTCCGTTCGGCGGGCCGCTGATGAGCTGGCGATGAGTACTTCTGCGCTGAGCCATGCGCTGTCGCGTTTGCGCATTACCCTTAATGACCCGCTTTTTTTTCGGGAAGGGCATCGCATGTCCCCCAGCGTGTATGCCACTCAGCTTGCGCCTTCAATTGCTTCCGCATTGTCGTTCCTGAATCATGAGCTGACCCCGCAGCCGGAATTTGACCCGGCCAGCAGTACCGAAAGCCTGGAAATTGGGATTACGGACTTTACCGCGCTGTGCATTTTCCCCGTGCTGATGCACAAACTGCAGCTTGCTGCCCCGGGTTTGCGTTTCGAATTACGCTATCTGCCGCACAGCCCGGCGCTGACGGAACTGCTGGCGGGCGAAGTGGATCTTGCGCTGGGGTTCAGCACTCAGGATGATATCCGGCACCCGGAACTGGAAGAGATCGACTGGTTTGAAGATGAGTATGTGGTCATCAGCAACGCGCGGCGGACGCATCTGACGCTGGAGGATTATCTCGCAGCACGACACCTGGTGGTGACGCCATGGAATGAGAAGCAGGGCGTTCTGGACGTGCGGCTCGAACAACTGGGCTATACCCGACAAATTGCGATCAAAACGCCGTCGATGCTCAGCGCGCCCTTTATCGTTGCGGAAAGCGACCTGCTGATGGCGATCCCCCGTTTTGCCGCTGAGAAGCTGGCTGCGGCAGCTGACCTGAGGATTTTTCCTTTACCGTTTTCGATACGCACGTTTGAAGTGAAAATTTATTCGCATAAACGCAGCGGCCAGCGGGGCGCGACCCGATGGCTTAAGGAAGAGTTGCAAATGCTGGCGCAGGCTGGCAGGGGACCGTAGACCGGGTAAGCGAAGTGCCACCCGGTAGAAATGTCGGTAATAAGGGATAGTCACGTTAACGGCAGGTAGATGTCCGTTTGCAGCGTATGTTCTGGCACCTCGTGAATAAAGTTGAGGTAGTGGAAAAATACCGGGGCATCGCGCAGCGCTTCGCCGCTGGTGGGTAGCCAGTCGCGAAACATTGCCCACACCGTGGCGGAAATGGTATCCAGAGAACCCGTGTGACGCCCGACGGCGTAACTCCAACAAAAAACCACTGGTCAGGTGTATTTGATTGAAAACAATACACGTCAAGTAGCGGGTCGCATGCGACTTAGCCACTTTCATCTTTTGATTAGGGATTTGATGCTGAAAGATTTCCTTAAGAGACTGATAAATCTGATTTGGAGAGGTTTATCCAAAAGATAAAACTACTTGCATAAGATGCTCAAGAAAAGGAACCATTGTTTAGAAGCTCAATTATGGTGTGATTATCTGCTGTGTCGCGACGGCTCCTTACGCGTAAATATCCAACGCCAGTCATTTACATCCAAAGGGTAATCGGTTCGAGGCAATACCTCGGTCATGGAGAAGATATCGGGCTTGGCAGTAGGTATGCAAACCCGGGGGGGTTATCGAATTTACACGTATCATAGGAAAGCACTGCAGGTGAGCATCTCATAACGTTCGCGGGTTTATAAGGTAGTGCCCCCGCATTATTCAATGCAGTAGCAACAATTGTGATCGCTATCGCTATATTGAAAAAAATATAAGTTGAATCCACAGCATTTTCCTGAATAAATAAGAGGATTCTTATTTATTCAGGCCTTTGTCGTAAAAAGGAATTTTTATGTCCCCATATATTTTAACTGATGAAAATGTAATCGATAAAATCGTAGAAAAGTTGAGCGATTATAGATACCCACCTGCTGAAGGAATGAGTTCCGAACATGTTAGTAAGTGGATCAAGCAATTCTCAGTTGATGATAGACGCTTTATATTAGATGAAACCCTTTATTTACTCAGAGCGGGTTATCTCTCTGAAGACCTTTATAAAGGCCTTTTAAAAGCTATGGCTAGGAGCGAGAAGAATACTAAATTTTTTAGATATGCAGGTTTTTTAGATATTCAAAAAAATGGTAATAGTCAGAAGGAATTACTCAATTCTCTTTATGAAATGGTGAATGTGAAGTTCAGTATCGTTACTAATTCCTCTACAGAGGATGAGGTGAGTAAGTTTAAGAGATTTGTTTACATCGATGATACGTCTTTCTCTGGTGAAAAGGCTATTAAATCGATAACCGATTTTGTAATGAGTTTTGATTTAAGAAATATCAAAATAAATGTGTATCTATTCTCTTCCCATACGCTATCTGATTATAATATTAAAAGACGATTAGACGAAGTTTTTAATGGCAGAAATATTACAATATACGTGCAGAATGGTGGTTTACGAAAAGTTGAAAACCGAAAGAGTCAGTCTGCCAAATCTGGGGTTTTCTGGCCCAAGATTGAAAGTGTGGATATACCGGAGGTGTTCGATGAGTTGGATGTTTATAAAGGAATATATAGGGAAGGTTATTTCACTACTGATAGTTTTAGGAATCAAGCTTCCAGGGATCGATTCGAATCTATACTAACCAAGGTGGGCTTTGATATTCTTCTCAACAGAAAAACACCTAGTGAAGTACTTAAACCTTTAGGTTTCTCTACTTTTGACGGTATGGGTTTTGGTGGAACAACTTTTACTTATCGAAATTGCCCTAATAATGTACCCTTGGCTTTTTGGTGGGGAGCTTATGAACCAACAGGTCATGCTGCATTAGACTGCTGGTATCCACTTATGAGACGCGACGGATATAACCTTTGGCATGACCTATAGAATATATTCGCTATAAAACACTGTTGCCTCCAAGAAAACCACAGAAGCATCGGGTGATATATCCAAGAAGGCTAAACTTGAATTTTACAATCAATAGGTTATCTATCCAATTAAGTTGGATTTTTGCTCAGGCAGACAGACAAAACGGCGATGGGGATGGGGCATCTGACCCGGGCGAACAGCGAAGATTGCCTGTTCGCCGTAAAGGGCAGGCGACCGCCACGGCAGGACGCTTCGATTATCCAGCAGTTCACAGCGCCGCGACACGAGCATTCTCGTAAACCGGATTGTGTGCGGGAAATGCTGGTACGGCTGCAGGGCTATGTTCCACGCATTGAGCTGTTTGCCAGGAGGTCATCCCACGGATTTGATGTGTGGGGAAATCAGTGTGGATCACCTTCTGTAGCATTTAGTCCAGCAAGAGTTGTAGATATATTTTCTCGTCCTTAAATTTTGACCTACAAATTGTGATCTTAAGTGTTGATTATTATTCTGTATGAGGCATTCTTATGAAAATCCTTTTAAAAAGCGGCATGAAATGAATCTTAAGCAAAATTTTGCAGTAGAACAGTGCTTTTCCTTTCACTTAACTGAGCATCACTTGGCTCATGGATGTATTGGTAAGTTAATCGATGGTAGTTTCGATGCTAGTGTCTCTTCAATAGCGGATGTATCTGCAGGAACACCTCAAATGGTACTCCACAGATTGGGGTGTCAAAGTGCCAATGCAGAAGAAGCATACAGAATTATGATGAATGATATTAAGGCAAAATCAGAACGAGCTAATAAACGCATATGTATAGTAGAAGGAAAAAGTTCAACGAAACTTCTTAATGTGGATGAGCAGATAACAATTCTGAAAGGATTATTTTCATCTATAGTTGTTATTGATTATGATTTTGGAAAAATAAGAATCGACTAAAAGTGTGGATTTATATTAAAGTTATTTGAGTCCGTTTTTTTACAGCATTTTTAACTCCGTGGGTGCTTTGAAGGGGGTGATTTATGAACTGCACTGATATATCTGATGATGATCTTTTGTCGAGCATATCTTCAATCCTATCTGATTATCGTTATACGCCAAAAGGAGGTATGGACAATAATCATGTGTCTCGATGGCTTGATCAATTCCGGCCTTCTGAACGAAGATTTGTGCTTGAAGAGACGGAGCGAATGTTGGGACTTGGGTATTTTGCAGAAATAAGATATCAAAATGTCATTACTGAGCTTGTAGAGGATGAAGCTAACGCTGAATTCTTTTTAAACGCAGCATTTTTAGATATTCAAGATCAGGGGAGTAGCCAGCATGAACTGGTTACCGAACTCTGTGCAGAGTCTACAGAGTGTTTAAATGTTGTTACTAGAAGTTCTTTAGACCGATGGGTAAGAAGTTTTGGTAAGTTTGTCTATATCGATGATGTTTCATTCTCTGGGACGAAGGCAATACAAGACTTAACTTGGTTGATTACTCGTTATCAATTACAGAATATTGAGATTTATATATATTTCTTTGGGACGCACACATTCGCAGAATGGAATATAAAATATAGATTGGAAAACGCTTTCGGTCGACTTAATATTAAAATATATACTGGCCCCGGTGAATTTAGGAGTGTCGAAAACAGAAAATTCTATAGCTCTAGCTCAGGTGTTTTTTGGCCTATTTCGGATAACGTTAACATTCCGGGTTGGGTTAAGGACTCATCTCTCTATACTGGAATATACCGTGAAGGATATATAAAAAATGATAATTTTCCGGATGAAAAGAGACGAAACAGATTTGAGCAGATTTTGACTGCAACAGGATTTGACATCCTTTCGCACAGTAAAAATCCGCAAGATGCGCTCAAGCCCCTTGGATTTTCGACATTTAAAGGGGTTGGATTTGGGGGGACAACTTTCACTTTCAGAAACTGCCCTAACAACACCCCCTTAGCATTTTGGTGGGGATCCTACGAAGTTACTGGTACTTTTGCTGTTGATTGCTGGTATCCTTTGATGAAACGTGAAGTATATAATCAACGACTATGAGCTATCGACTTTACCCACAACAGAAAACGGTACCTTTCAGAAAAACCAATGAAAAATGGGGCGGGCTTTCTAACATGGCCAAGGGGTACCCTCTTATGGTCAATGACATCCCGATTCAATCAAGTGAAATCCTTTATCAAGCATGTCGGTATCCAGATTTTCCGGATATTCAAAAGGTTATCATAACTCAGGGAAACCCCTACGAGGCTAAACAGACTGCTCGATCCTTCGAATCCAAAACACGTTCAGGTTGGGAAAGGAATCGTGTCTCGATAATGAAGTGGTGCGTGTGCGTTAAGCTTTGTCAGAACTGGGAAACATTCTTCGCACTTTTGGATAGTACTGGAGACTATGACATCGTGGAACATTCTGAAAAAGACCAGTTTTGGGGGGCAAGTAAAGACTCTGAAGGCAACTTTTACGGAATGAACGTGTTAGGTCGCATTCTTATGGACGCGAGAGACGTTGCAAGAAGGAAGGGGCGCGCAGGTTTTGCTTCCATACCTCCGCTGTCCTTGGATAAGTTTCTTCTGCTCGGGGAACAAATTCGCGACGTCACTTTCACTCCACCACCTATAGACCCTGGGCATAGCTTATCGCTTTTTTAATATGGCCTTTATTCCTCTTGTGGTCGCGGCTGATCGTCAAACCCGCGTAAGCGGGTATTTGTTATAATTTTGTGTGCGAATCACTTACTCAAGCTGGAGAATTCTATGCATGATTGTATTCTTGTCGAAGGTAATGGTGGTACACGTTTGATGAAAATTGAAGAGGGAAGGCAGGAGATAACGATCGCCAATCCCGGTTCAGGTTACTACTTTGGATTTCGGGTGAGAGAGTATTCCATCGAGAAAGAGGGTCACTTAAAGATTTATCTTATCGCAAGCGAAGATCCGCAGGATCCTAACGATGTTGCTCATTTTGTAAACGAATTGTCACCAACACCTATCAATGACCCTTCAGTTTAAAATATGAATACCCGCTTCGGCGGGTTTTCTTTGACCTTTGTTATAGTATTGAGCGCCTTGGTGATATGGATATTGTTGACTAATATGAGAAGTATCTCATAAAAAGGTGCCCATAATGAGTAATGAAATTAAAGATGCAAAAATTGATGATTATTTCATCGTTTTAAAAGAAAAAAGTAGACCGCCAAGTAGGGGCGGTAACACAAAGGCGCGGCATGCACACTACATCAAGATTGATGGAAAAATATACAGTTTTCTCGCCTTTGGTTCCAAACAATGGGTCTATAAGTCAGACCGGGTATCATTTGAATTTGAAATGAAGGGTGAATTCAGGAATGTTCTCCCCGAATCTATTCGTACCACCGATAAGGATGGGAATGTTGTAATCAGAGGGTTACGTGGCTTTAGCAAGGAGTTACGAACTGCAGATACGCGTTTGCCTGGGTCCAGAAGGGAATGTAGAGACTAAACACAAAAACTGTTAGAGAAGCTAAAGCAACAGGCTACTACTACACAGGAAAAGAAGAGGTAAAGGCACTGGCTTAGCCGTTCGTGCCGACAATTATCACGTAATCCCTCTTTGCGCTATTCACCATAGACAAGGTGGTCACGGCGTTGCCGTCCATGCTGGGCGGAAGACCTGGGAACAGAAATACGGTACCGAGGCGGAGCTGCTGGCGCAGGTCAATGCAGAATTAGGAGTGCCGGAATGAACACACCGAAACAGCGCCGTTCTCATCAGTCTGCACTCGAAGCTGCAGCAGCTGCACCACGCAAAAGTTACCTGGGCCGTTTCACGCCGCTGACGGGAATTCAGTCTGCCTGGATAAAGTCTCTTCTGACAGTGTGGGCAGAAGGCATGCGCGGCAGCACTGCGCCACGAAAACCCCGAGCACAGGCATGCTGGCGTTTCAGTAAAAACCAACGCTGGTCTGATGCCGCACTTGAACGCTTCACCACGGCGCTGAGCCAGGCGAGAGAAGAGGGGTACCGCGGGAAACATGCGGTGAACCGTGCCCGCGCAATCAGCCGACAGTTCATCGCCCGAATCGTTTTTCTGGATGATGGGGAAAACGATGGCCGCTGGCTGAGCATTGCAAAAACCGAAATGCAAAGTGCATGCATGGCTACGTGCCGAGCTGTGTACCGGCCTGATGACGACTGTTGACCATTACAGCAGGCATTCACCGAGTGCCTGAAAAAATGGGTTGCGGTAAGATAGCCTCCTCATCTTAAGGAGGTTTTCATGTGGCAAACAATTTATGCCTGGCCATGGGCTACAATCTGGGCTGCGATATCGGCCATATTCACGGCGGTTACTGCTGTGGTAGCAGCGCTTGCGCTATTGCAATGGAGTAGACAAGACAAATTAAAAGCTAAGCTTCATTTCAAGAACACAATTCATGAATACTCAGATATTCTTGTAACTCTTCCTGAAAAATTAAATATTCCAGAAGATAGACATAGATATGATGAAAGAATCAAATTGTGTACAGAACGTTTATTGAAGTGTAGTAGTGCATACGTTTCTTGTGAGGGGTTGCTTGAAGATAACGAAGTTGTGCATAAATGTTGGGGGTATATTGCTACTAATCACCAGCATTATCTAACAGGGGGAATTGACCGGAAATTATTGGAGAAGTCATGTCTGTTAATTTTAAATGAAAATTTTGTATTTAGATAAAAAGCCGGATTTTTACCGGCTTAGATTCCAAATTTTCTGATTGTTATGACCTCAACGAAAGCCAAGGTGTTGAGCCGTTAAAGCAGCGCCAGCAGTTATCACAGTGCTTGAAAGGGTTTTTACAGCATCTAAGCTTCCACCCCTGACGGCTTCAACTAATTGGCTTCCGAAGGAGGGGCGAGGATCCAGACTAGCGGGAACCTTTTTGAGGCATTCAAGCCCTTTAGCAGTCAATATAGTGCCATGAATAGAGTATTCATCATTAGAAACTGAGGTTATGTAACCTGAATCTCTGAGCCACACAACTGAATCTGAGACGAATTGGCGCTCAAAGTAATTATGAATGACTCCATCTACCGGGTCGTTCGAAGTGGCAAGAGAGGTCGTATACTCTTCAAAATTAATGGTAATTGGTTGCGGAAATGTTTCATATAAGTTGGCAAATATCCGCCCTGTAATTTCGTCGAATTTATCAATGTTGGATTGAGACATTTTATTTCCTTGCTGGTGAGAGTTAAGAAACTCAGGCTAAAGGAAAGGATTCAAAACTCTTAGGCAGAAAATGCCAGTAATTAGCAATCAGAATTGACGCTGATTAGTGATTATTGGAAGGTGGGCGACCGCCGCCAGCGGGAACTGGCGACAGTCATTCATACCCATAGGGTGCCGAGGATAGAACCGAGGCCCACTTGCCCCCAGGCAGCGGGTCCTTTCCAGAACCCGAAACACCGAGGGTCTGCAGACGCGCAAAAAGTCTCTCGTTTTGGGTAATTTTTCATTTTTGGCATTTCCGGTTCCGGTTGGGAGTTTTCATGGCTACGCAAGCAGAGGTCGCGGCGCATTTGCTGCTGTCAGATCGTCGCCTGCGCGATCTGTCAAAACTGCCCGGCGCGCCCGTGCCACAAGGAAGGGGCGACTGGGATTTGGATGCATGGCGTCACTTTTATATTCACTACCTCCGGGGTAACCGGAAAGATTCATCAGGTGGAGATGAACCGGAAGCGGACGACAATTCGCTGGAAAAAAACGCGAGCAATGGCTCAGAAACGAGGAGCGGCAGGAACGAATACTGACGCAGCGTGTGAAGCGTCGGATACTCGCAAAACGTTACGCTCCGATTGAATTAATCAGCGTCGCAGTATCACGCATCGCCGTCGAACTACGCACTCGCGTCGAATCCTGGCCTCCACGATTGAAAAAGGTCTGGCTCGATATGCCGCAAGAGGCAACCGATCTACTTAAACAGGAGCTGGCGATAGCACTCAATGAACTTTCAGACATACGAGTCGACTTCAGCGATTACGATGTCAGCGATATCGAACGCGATATTGAACGGGTTGAGTCCCTTACGCGTGACGATACCGATGACGGGGGTTGAGTGGGCGGATAAATATTTCTATTTGCCAGAAGGTTCAAGCCATATCGCCGGTCGCTGGAAGACACAACCCGTTCAGCTTGCGATGCTGAATATGATGACAAACGATGCGATTAAAATCGTGTCGGTCCGGAAGTCAGCGCGCCTGGGCTATACCAAAGTCCTGGTCGCCGCACTGCTGTATTTTGCAGAGCATAAAAAGCGCAGCTCTGTGACATACCAGCCTATCGATGATGAATCAGACGGGTTTGTTGCTGACGAAATTGACCCCGCTATCTGCGAGATGCCGGTCATACAAAAAATTTTCCCGGATTGGGACAGCAGCAACGAGCGCAACAATATCAGCCGAAAGGAGATGTCGGGCGCCATTCTCGATTTTCGTGGCGCCAGCTCACCCGGAAATTTCCGCCGCCTGACCAAGCAGGTCGTCGCCGGTGATGAGGTCGACGGCTGGCCGCTTGAAGTCTCGAAGAAAGGCAAGGGCGAAGGGTCGCCGATTGAACTGGCCCCGGTACGTATTAAAGGCGCGTCATACCCGAAGGCGATTTTCGGCTCGACTCCGACCGTGACCGGCAAAAGCCAGATTGAGATGCTTGAAGATGGCGCGGATCTGGTCTTCCGGTTTTATCTCCCTTGCCCCCATTGCGGCGGTGAGCAGGAGCTTAAATTCGGTTTTGAGGGCATCGAGTACGGTCTCAAATGGGATGACAGCCAGCTGACGCGTGAAGCGAAAGGGCGCTCGGCGTATTACCAGTGCTGCCATTGCCCCAGACATTTTCATTACAGCGATCTGAAAAAAATGGAACTGGCCGGTCGCTGGATGGCGGAAGACTGCACCTGGACGCGGGACGGCATTCACTTTTTTGATCATGACGGGGAGCCAGTACGCGCCCCGCAGCACGCTGCAATCGTTGTTAACGCACTTTATTCGCTCAATCTCGACGGGTGGGGCGAAATTGTTGATACGTGGCTTAAGGCGAAGGGTGACCCACTCAAAGAGAAAGCGTTTTACAACACGGTACTCGGCGAACTCTGGAATGAAGTCGCAAGCGAGCAGCTGGAGCATGACATTCTTCTGCAGCGCCGCGAAGTCTATGCGCATGAAGTCCCGGATGGGGTTGTTTTCATCACAGGCGGTATCGACTCGCAAAAATCTGGCCGCTATGAGTGCTATGTGTGGGGATGGGGAGCAGAGGAAGAATGCTGGCTCATTGATAAAACCATTGTGTTCGGTCGCTACGATGAAGAAGAAACCCTGCAGAGGGTCGACGGGGTTATACATAAGCAGTATCAGCGCAGCGACGGAACGAAAATCGGCGTAAGCCGGTGGGCATGGGATACCGGTGGCATTGATCCCCAGGTCGTTTATAACCGATCAATCAGGCTCGGGCCGCTTTGGGTAATACCCATCAAAGGGGCGAGCACGTATGGGCGTCCGGTCGTCGATATGCCGCGTTCAAAAAACGCAAACAAAGTCTTTTTGTCGCTTGTCGGTACTGATACCGCAAAAGACCTGCTGTATATGCGGTTCCCGCTTATTCCTGACCCCAAAAACGGCACACCTGGTGCGATTCACTTCCCTGCAAATGATGAAATTTTCGGAGAGGTGGAAGAGAAGCAGCTCGTCAGCGAAGTCCTGATCCCGAAACTGATTAACGGCCGCGTCGTGTATCGCTGGAGCAACCAGGGTCGCCGCAATGAAGCGCTGGACTGCCTGGTATACGCGCTTACTGCGTTACGTATCAGCAAAATCCGCTTTCAGCTCAATCTTGAAACGCTCGCAGAGCAGCAGAAAAAATCAAAATCAACCCCAACGATGACGCTTGAGGAAATGGATCGGGCGCTGGGAGGTTAAAGGAACGTTATATTTCGCTGGGCAGGGCATTCAGCAGCAGTGGCAGATGAAGCGTGAAATGCTTTCGCCAAGGTACACTACTAGGTATGCAGATCTTCTCAGGGTTAGATAATTTACACTACTATTAATATACGGTTTGCTAAAGCGAGAGTTAAAAATATAACTTTACTTCGATTAATCAATTTGATGGTTGTCGTATTAAATACCCTAACACCATTAATATAAGCTGCAACTGTTCATATCAATGAATAGTTGGCTTCTTACATTCAGGATTTTTGAAGGTAAATAAAATGATTTAATCTATCAGATTATTCGTTTTCGTCATTGTCTTTAGTAAGGGCATCCAATACTTGCTGATCAATATTTTCAATGCATTGTACTACGAGATTTATTAACTCCATGACATTCTCTCTGGTAACATTAATCGATTGCCCATTCGGAGATCTACCGTTACGATGCACGATGTCATGCCGCTTAATTACTGCGCGATTAAGTTCTGACACCAGATTGTTGGGGATTTCAATAAGCAGTACCTCTCGTAACATCTTACGAGTGGTCTGAATATTATGGAATGAAGTATTGTCGAGTTCTTCGGTGATTCGCTTATCGAGCCCATCAAGAAAATTATAAATTGCTTCAACCTTCATTTTTTGTTCAGTAAAAACCCCTGATTTTTCAACAAAACGACGTTTTAATGTTTCATTATTTAAAACTTCTCGTTTCATAATGTCGCCGATATAAGCTTCTAATGCGGTGATGATACTGGAAAAGCACATTCGCTGAAGAACTTGATCTTCTGATTTGAGAGTTGCTGAAATTCGTTGACAGACTGAAGGAAGTTCCGAAACGGAACGGTTGTACCTTTTTGAATTTCTTCTAAGTCACCGAAATCTTCCTCTGATCCTGACCAAATCAATTCTGCTATGTTAAGTTCACAAATTGCATCGTTCTGACAAGATGAAAGAAAAGCAAAAGTAAATATGTTTGGGTCATTGCATGGGAAATTTAACGATCCGGTAACCGAATACTCTGAATATAAAGGTACATTGCTAAGCATAGCGCAAAGCAAGGGGATGTCGCTGCTATTGTACCAATGTACATCATTAAAGGGATTATATAAACGTCTTTCGTCAGTCATTATCCTAACAGCCTTTGGAAAGAGTTCAATCCATTCTTCCAATGTTGAGTTTTGAATTGCATCAATAAAATTCTGATAGACCGCTATTTTTTGGGTATAACGCTCATTGCACTTACCTATAGCATCATTGTTATCTAATGAATCTTGTAATAGGTAAATAATTTCCTGAGCCGATGATATGGCCTTATCTAGATATTCGCCAAAATGTAATGTGCAAGCTTGCATGTCATAGCCCGCTAATACCATACGTCTTAGGATAGTTGCTGCGGAAGCTTGATAACCAATAAAGACATCTTGACTAAACTCACCTCTGTAATGAGGAGGAATGTTTCTGACACGATCGTTGTTGCGAAAAAACCATGTATCATGGTGATTTCTATAGCTCTCAATCTCAAAACCATTCACTTCAATTCCGACCCACGTAGACATTCATATTACCTATTTGCTTTACGTTTTTAAATTCATTAACTACTGAAGCATACTAGTGCCACCTAGTCTAAAAGTATATTTTGCTTAGGTTCGCTCATGTATCATAATCCACGCGAGGCCTACATTCATTCTCAGTGAGCGATCTCGATTAACTCCGGACCTTCATTTTTAGTATTACCTACAGCGCGCGTTACTGCATGCCAGATGAAAATATCTTCTGTAACGGCACCATCGACAGCTATTTTATCAGCCTCTTTCCCTCCAACATCCTGCTGCATCCATCCCCTTGCAGCTTCCGGCGATAGAACCAATGGGCGACGGTCGTGGATATCTACCAAACCATTGTTGGCGACAGCGGTCACGATGAGAAAACCTTCAGCTTCGTCTCCACGCTCGAAAGGCGTGCTGCCGATCGCCGCCATGAATATGGGCTGGCCATCGGCCCGATGGATGAAGTAGGGTTGTTTCTTGTCGCCTTCCTTCTTCCATTCGTACCATCCATCGGCGAAGCAGATCGCCCGGCCACATTGCCAGAGGGGCTTAAACATTCTGCTGATGGCCGCGGTTTCGACACGAGCCTTAATCAGTGGCGTCTTATCCCACCATCTTGGCGCATAACCCCAGAGCGCCGGATCGAGATGCAGCTGCTCGTCGCGTTCGCTCAACAGCAGGACTTTTGTGCCGGGCGCAACGTTGTAGCGTCCAATCGGCTCCGGGTCATAAGCAATGTCGCGATCACCTTCATCGGCCAAATAAGCGAGATATTCTTCACGGGTTTGGGCTTGTGCAAAACGTCCACACATAGAAACCTCCAGTCGGATGTCAGACTGAAAGTATAGGGTAGAGAGAAAAAGTAGCGCGCGCTGGTTAAGTCTTACAAACGGATTCGTGGTGATTATGCTGATCAGCTTGAGATGCGTAAAGAGGCCTAATGCGAAACTGGAAGGAATTAGACAAAAGCGCGGATTTTGGGGGCAAATTTGGGGGCAAAATTGCACTTGGGGGCAAAAAAGGGGCACAAAAAAGTCCGGTTATGTCCGTTAGTGTCTTTTGGGTATAACGACTAAATGCATGATAACCATATAAAATATAATGTTTACAGTTGGTTGCTTTAAAAGGTACCATACCCCCCTATAGTATCTTAACGGAGGGCGTATGCCGCATTCACCCGAAGATAAAAAACGCATTCTCACGCGCGTCCGTCGCATTCGGGGCCAGGTTGATGCCCTGGAACGTGCGCTGGAATCGGGCGATCCCTGCCTTGCCATATTGCAGCAAATCGCCGCCGTGCGCGGCGCTGCCAATGGCCTGATGGGCGAAATGGTCGAAATTCACCTCAAAGATGAGCTGGTGACGGGGGAGACAACCCCGGATCAGCGGGCAGTTCGGATGGCGGAAGTCGGCCATTTGCTGCGCTCTTATCTAAAATAAACCCACAGACATCACATAAGGGAAGTCATTATGAAATCACGCGCAGCCGTCGCATTTGGTCCTGGCCAGCCGTTAAAAATCGTTGAAATCGACGTTGCACCGCCAAAAAAAGGCGAAGTGCTGATCAAAATCACCCATACCGGCGTGTGCCATACCGATGCGTTTACGCTGTCCGGTGACGATCCGGAAGGCGTTTTCCCGGCGGTACTTGGCCACGAAGGTGGCGGTATCGTGGTTGAAGTAGGTGAGGGCGTGACCAGCCTGAAGCCGGGCGATCATGTTATTCCTCTCTACACCGCAGAATGCGGCGAGTGTAAGTTCTGTAAATCTGGCAAAACCAACCTCTGTCAGGCCGTTCGCGCCACCCAGGGCAAAGGCCTGATGCCGGACGGTACTACCCGTTTCTCCTACAACGGCGAGCCGATTTATCACTACATGGGCACCAGCACGTTTAGCGAGTACACCGTCTGTGCGGAAATTTCACTGGCGAAGGTCAACCCGCAGGCGCCGCTGGATAAAGTCTGCCTGCTGGGCTGCGGCGTGACCACCGGTATCGGTGCGGTACACAATACGGCGAAAGTGAAAGAAGGCGATACCGTTGCGGTGTTCGGTCTCGGTGGGATTGGTCTGGCGGTGATCCAGGGCGCGGTGCAGGCGAAAGCAGGCCGTATCATTGCTGTCGACACCAACCCGGAGAAATTCAAACTGGCGGGTGAAATGGGCGCGACCGATTTCGTGAACCCGAAAGATCACGAAAAGCCGGTGCAGGACGTGATTGTTGAGCTCACCGACGGCGGCGTTGATTTTAGCTTCGAGTGTATTGGCAACGTGAACGTCATGCGTTCCGCGCTGGAGTGCTGCCACAAAGGCTGGGGCGAAAGCATCATCATCGGCGTGGCAGGTGCGGGTCAGGAGATCAAAACGCGTCCATTCCAGCTGGTGACCGGTCGCGTATGGCGCGGTTCGGCGTTTGGCGGCGTGAAAGGGCGTACCCAGCTGCCGGGAATGGTTGAAGATGCGATGGTCGGCAAAATTCAGCTGGATCCGTTCATTACGCACCGTTTGCCGCTGGAGCAGATCAACGAAGCTTTCGATCTGATGCATGAAGGTAAATCCATTCGTACCGTCATTCATTTCGGCGACAAGTAACTCTTCTGCCAGCGGTTTTTCGCCGCTGGCGTTTCTTTAATAATCTTCTCTAAAGTGTGACCAGTGCGGCGTTTTTAGCCGTAATCTAAATCCCTGCCGTGCCGATGACTATCTATACCCGTCATACTTCAAGTTGCCTGTGCGTTGGCCGCACTCGTTCACCCCAGTCACTTACTTATGTAAGCTCCCGGGGATTCACTCCCTTGCCGCGTGACTCGGCCTGTGGCCTCGCCCCTTCGGGGCCAGCGCAAGCGCTGTTCAAAACGGCTAGCCGTTTTGTCATGCAACTCGAATTATTTAGGGTATAACACGCATATTTTTACGCATCTTACCTATAAGAGAGTCGACGGTCATGGACAACACAACTTCGATGCAGGCGCAGCGCAAGCTGGGCTTCTTGCATCACATCAGGCTGGTTCCGCTGTTTTCCTCCATTCTCGGTGGCATAATTCTTCTGTTTGCCTTGAGCGCAGGTCTGGCGGGGTATTTCCTGTTGCAGGCTGATACCGATCAGCAGGATGTCACAGCAGAAATTCAGGTGCGTATGGGGCTTTCGAACAGCTCCAACCATTTACGTACCGCGCGAATCAATATGATCCATGCCGGTGCGGCCAGCCGTATCGCGGAAATGGAGGCGATGAAGCAAAACATCAGCGAGGCGGAAACGCGCATCAAGCAATCGCAGTCAAGCTTTACCGCCTATATGAATCGCGCCGTGCGCACCTCTGCGGACGAAGCGCTGGATGCTGAGCTGAAAGCACGCTATGACGCCTATATTGCGGGGCTGCAGCCGATGGTCAAATTTGCCAAAAACGGCATGTTTGAAGCGATCATCAATCATGAAAACGAAACCGCGCGTCCGCTGGATGACGCCTACAACGCCGTCCTGCTGAAGGCCATCAAAATCCGTACCGATCGTGCCAGCGCGCTAACCGCTCAGGCCCACACCCGTACACAGCTAGGGCTGATGTTTATGGTCGGCGCGTTTGCGCTGGCGCTGGTGTTAACGGCCATGACCTTTGTGGTGCTGCGCCGGACGGTGATTAACCCGCTTCAGCGTGCTGCCACCCGCATTGAGAATATTGCGAAAGGTGATTTAACCATGCCGGACGATCCGACAAGCCGGAGCGAAATCGGTCGCCTGACGCGGGATCTGCAAACCATGCAGCATTCGCTGGTGACCACCGTAGGTACCGTGCGCCAGGGGGCTGAAGAGATTTATCGCGGCACCAGCGAGATCTCTGCGGGGAATACCGACCTCTCTTCTCGTACCGAACAGCAGGCAGCCGCGATTGAGCAGACCGCCGCCAGCATGGAGCAGTTGACCGCAACGGTGAAACAGAACGCCGATAACGCCCATCATGCCAGCAAACTGGCGGAAGATGCTTCCGGCAAAGCCAGTCGCGGCGGCCAGATGGTGTCCGGCGTGGTGAAAACGATGGGCAATATCTCGACCAGTTCGAAGAAAATTTCAGAAATTACCGCCGTGATTAACAGCATTGCCTTCCAGACCAACATTCTGGCGCTGAACGCTGCCGTTGAAGCGGCGCGTGCAGGCGAACAGGGACGAGGCTTTGCGGTGGTGGCGAGTGAAGTGCGCACGCTGGCAAGCCGTAGCGCCAACGCCGCGAAAGAGATTGAAAGCCTGATCAACGAGTCGGTGACCCTGATTGACCAGGGGTCGGGTGAAGTGGTCGCGGCGGGGAACACCATGAATGAAATCGTCGAGGCGGTGAAGCGCGTCACCGATATCATGCTGGAAATTGCTGCCGCGTCCGACGAGCAGAGCCGTGGCATTGTCCAGGTGAGCCAGGCCATTTCTGAAATGGATAAAGTCACCCAGCAAAACGCCTCGCTGGTGGAAGAAGCCTCAGCGGCCGCGGCATCGCTGGAAGAACAGGGTGCGCGTCTGACAGAGGCAGTAGGGGCATTTCGGCTGAACGGGGCAACGGCGGGGCGTGTGGTAGCGTCTGCGCCAGTGGCGAAGGGTGTGCCATTGCGCCCAGCGGCTACGGTTTCCGGGGATAACTGGGAGACGTTCTGAGTTGCGGGTTTGTCGGGTGGCGCTGCGCTTACCCGACCTACAAAAAACGTGTCAGTAGGCCCGCGTAAGCGCAGCGACACCGGGCAAACAAAAGGGACCTTTCGGTCCCTTTTTTCATCTGTCACTTCTTATCGGGTAACGCATACGCGATAACGTAATCACCGCGATCCGGCGACTGACGTGCTCCGCCTGCATTAATGATGATGTACTGTTTACCGGTTTTCGGTGAAACGTAGGTCATCGGCCCGGACTGGCTGCCTACCGGCAGACGGTCTTTCCAGATCTCTTTCCCGGTGGCGGTATCAAACGCGCGCAGGTAGAAATCCTGAGTACCGGCGAAGAACAGCAGGCCAGACTGCGTGGAGAGCGATGCACCAAGGGTTGGCATGCCGATCGGGATTGGCATATGCATACGAATACCCAGCGGACCGGTATCTTCCACGGTGCCGACAGGAACCTGCCACACCAGCTTGCCGGATTTCAGATCGACCGCTGACATGGTGCCAAACGGCGGTTTCTGGCACGGAATACCCAGCGGCGACAGGAAGCGCTCACGCATCGCGCCGAACGGCGTGCCGTCCATGGGGACAATCCCCATCTCAATGCCGCTGGCATTTTTCGCAACATTCGCGCGAGGAACCATATAGTTCGCCAGACCCAGACGCATATCGTTGACGAACATCAGGCCATTGTTCGGGTCAACTGATACGCTGCCCCAGTTCATTCCGCCGAGGGAGCCAGGGAACTGCAGGGAACGGTCCAGACCCGGCGGGGTGAAGACGCCCTGATGACGCATCTCTTTAAACTGAATACGGCACAGCAGCAGGTCAACAGGCGTCGCCCCCCACATGTCGGATTCAGTCAGCGTCTGGTTGCCAATCATCGGCATGCCCACGGAATACGGCTGGGTTGGAGAGTAGCGTTCCCCCTCAACGTTACCCGCCGGAACGGGACGTTCTTCTACCTTCGCCACCGGCTTACCGGTTTCGCGGTTAAGCATGAAAATCATGCCCTGCTTGCTGGTCTGCACCAGCACCGGCGTGGTGCCGCCTTTACCGTCAGGGAGATCGTACAGCAGCGGCTGGGAAGGCAGGTCAAAGTCCCACAGATCGTGGTGGGTGGTCTGGAAATGCCAGCGCACCTGACCGGTCGTTGCATCGACGGCCACGATGGAGGAGCTGTATTTGTCGTCGAGCGCCGTACGTTCACCCGCCCAGAAGTCTGGGGTGGCGTTGCCGGTTGGCAGATAAATCAGATTGAGTTTTGCATCATAAGACATGGCTGACCAGACGTTCGGCGTGCCGCGCGTGTAGGTCTGGCCTTCCGGCGGCAGGCCGGTGAGGTTCGGATTACCCGGATCCCACGCCCAGGCCAGCTTGCCGGTGTGAACGTCGTATGCGCGCACTACGCCCGGCGGTTCGCCGGTGGAGAAGTTATCCGCGACGCGACCGCCGACGACAACGACATTCCCGGCCACCAGCGGCGTGGAGGTCTGCTGATAATACCCGGGCTTGATCTCGCCCATCCCGACGCTCAGATCCACGGTGCCGTGGTCGCCGAAGTCTTCGCAGACCTTGCCGTTATCCGCATTGATGGCAATCAGGCGGGCATCGGTAGTCGGCAGGAACAGACGGCGAGGGCATGCAGCAGGCTGTGTCTCCGTCTGAGAGGCTGTCACGCTTGAGCTATCTTCAAAATAGCCCAGACCGCGGCAGCGCTGCCAGTTAGGGGCCGTAGCTTTAGAATCGTAACGCCATTTTTCTTTACCGGAATCTACGTCCAGCGCCAGCACTTTGCTGTACGGCGTACAGACATACAGCGTGTCGCCAATCTGTAACGGGGTGTTCTGATCTTCCGCGCCCGAGCCGTTGCTCTGCGGGATATCCCCGGTGTGCGCAACCCAGGCGACTTTCAGATCGCTGACGTTTTGCTTGTTAATCTGGTCCAGCGCGGCAAAGCGATCGCCGTGGGTCGTGTTCCCCCAGTGCGCCCAGTTTTTCTGCTGCTCGCCTTCGGCGACAGGTTTTACCGGCACCGATTCATTCGCGGCAACCAGCGTCTGCGGCTTAAACATCCAGCCCAGGCTGACCAGCATGACCACGGCCAGCACGGCGGCAATGCCAAAAGCGGGCGCTTTGTTAACCGGCTCACGGGTATTCGCGGCGCGCAGGAAGGGCCACACAATCGCACACAGGAACGCCAGCACGGCGAAGGTGAAGAGGCGGGAGAAGAGCGGCCAAAAATCCCAGCCTGCATCGCTTACCGCCCAGAATAACGAGGCGATAAACGCGATACCATACAGCACCATGCCGCTGGTGCGGTTAGTGAATATCAGGATGGCAGCAATTACCATCACCGCCCCCATGATCAGGAAGTACAGGCTTCCGCCCACTGTAGCGAGCTTCAAGCCCAGCCCGCCGACTGCCAGACCGATGAGCATCATCAGTCCGACAAGGAGCCACTGCAGGATACGAGGTAACCCGCGTGGCGCGCTGCCAAATGCCATGTCTATCTCCTTAAACACGCCCGCCCGTCTGGTGTGCTGTGCGCATCTGTACCAATTGGGTCATGCAGGACGGGCGTTATGATGTTTTTACCGTTTGAATAGCGTGAAATTCACTCGTATAAATTCGTGTGCGAACCATTTGGTGAATTCGCGGCTATGATAAAACTGTTAAATTGTTTTACGCAATTGTTAATGAATGATTTCGCATTATTTGCCCAGGAGAAGGTAAACCCGCCCGGACGGCGGGTCAGGGCAGGGACATCAGGCTGGCATGGACTTGCGGATCGCGCTTAACAGCGCTTGTGCGCCTGATGAGAGCGGGGCATCAACACGGGTCAGGATCCCAATAGGTTCCCCGGCTCCCGGCGAGGTCACCGGGAGTGCGGTCAGGGTGCCACGGCGTAAATCGTCTTTGACAGCACCTGAGGGGACGAACCAGACGTAGTCATAGTCCACGGTAAGCTGGCGCGAAAGAGAGGCTGACAGGGTTTCAATGCAGCCCGACGGGAGCGTGCACCCCTGCATTTCGAGTAGCGTTTCGGCATTCTGACGCGGAACCGTACCTTTTGGTGACACAACAACCGGCCACTCCATGACGCGGCTCAGGGTCACGGTGTCCTGCAACAGCGGGTGATCGGGACGGACAACCAGCTTGAGTGATTCCAGGAACAAGAGCTCGTAATTGAGGCCGCTCATCAGTTCCGGATCGGACATTCTGCCAATACCCAGATCCAGCTCGCCCGCTTTCAGCCCGGCAAGCAGCATCGTGTTATTCATGGTGGCGACCTGAATCGTGGCGTGCTTTTGCAGCTTGTGAAACTGACCAATCACCGCGGGCAAAATGCCCAGCGCCGCGGTAGGAAGCGCGCCCACGCGCACGATATCGCTGGCAGGTTCCTCTTTCCGGTTCAACGCCTGGCCTGCGGTGTTGAGGGCATCCAGCACTTTTACCGCGTGCGTCAGAAATTGCTCACCCACGATCGTGAGCTGTGCGCCCAGACGACCGCGATCAAAGAGCCGCGTTCCGGTAAGCTGTTCCAGCTCGTTCAGGGTTTTTGAAAGTGCAGGTTGACTCAGGTTAAGGGTTTCAGCCGCTCGCCCCAGCGTTCCCTGTTGAGCGACGGCCACAAATGTATGCAAATGGCGCAAGCGTATGCGCTGACTGAACAGACCATTTTTTTCCATAGGCGATGTTAAAAACAGAGAGATGCGGGTGACAAGTTAAGTTGTTTGATTTTGATAACTTGATAGCAAAATATTTTTAACATTTGATCTGTTTGAGTTACAACCTGTTTTTGGTCATGCACAGGCTTTGACCACTCGTCTGCCTGGATCACAATTCGTAAATTCTTCCCGCCGGAAGGAACGGGCTTCTCTACACTCCAGGTAATATTCACTGGAGGCATGACATCATGGCGAACACCATCACGGCTGATGATATTCGGGAACACTTTTCGCAGGCTATGTCGGCGATGTACCAGCAGGAAGTTCCGCAGTACGGCACCTTGCTGGAACTGGTGGCGGACGTTAACCTGGCGGTTCTTGAAAATAATCCACTCTTACATGAACAGCTGGCGAACGCGGATGAACTCGCGCGCCTGAATGTCGAACGTCACGGCGCAATTCGCGTCGGCACCGCGCGGGAACTGTCCACCTTGCGCCGCATGTTCGCCATTATGGGGATGTATCCGGTCAGCTATTACGATCTCTCACAGGCGGCGGTGCCTGTCCATTCCACGGCGTTCCGCCCGGTGGACGATGCGGCGCTGTGTCGTAATCCGTTTCGTATTTTTACCTCGCTGCTGCGCCTGGAGCTGATTGAAAATGTTGAGCTGCGCGAACGTGCCGCCGGGATCCTCGCCCAGCGGAACATTTTCACGCCGCGTTGCCTGGAACTGATCGCGCTGCATGAGTCAGAAGGCGCATTCACTGAAACGCAGGCGCGCGAGTTTGTTCAGGAAGCGCTGGAAACATTCCGCTGGCATAGCCACGCAACGGTCGACCAGGAAACCTATCTGGCGCTGAGCAAAGAACATAAGCTGATTGCCGACGTGGTGTGCTTCCCCGGTTGCCACATTAACCATCTGACCCCACGCACGCTGGATATCGACCGGGTGCAGGAGCTGATGCCGAAGTACGGCATTGAGCCCAAAATCCTGATTGAAGGACCGCCGCGCCGTGAGGTGCCGATCCTGCTGCGTCAGACCAGCTTTAAGGCGCTGGAAGAACCGGTTCTTTTCGCCGGGGAACATAAGGGAACGCATACCGCACGCTTCGGTGAAATTGAACAGCGTGGCGTTGCGCTGACGCCGAAAGGTCGCGAGCTGTACGACAGTCTGTTAAACCAGGCCGGTACCGGTAAAGATAACCTTACGCACCAGCTGCATCTGCGCGAGGTGTTTAGCGCATTTCCGGACAGTGAAATGTTCCTGCGCCGTCAGGAGCTGGCCTATTTCCGCTATCGCCTGACGCCAGCGGGTGAAGCGCATCGCCACGCGTTTCGACCGGGAGACGATCCGCAGCCGCTGATCGAACGCGGCTGGGTGGTTGCTCAACCTATAACGTATGAAGATTTTCTGCCGGTTAGCGCGGCGGGTATTTTCCAGTCCAACCTCGGAAATGAAACGCAGGCGCGCAGTCAGGGAAATGCCAGCCGCGAGGCCTTTGAAGCGGCGCTGGGCTGTACGGTATATGACGAATTCACGCTCTATCAGGAGGCGGAAGCGCGCAGCAAACAGCGTTGCGGTTTGCTCTGAAATCGTTACTCTGCAGGGGTGTGATGGAAAAAGAAGGTGGTTATGCAAAATCCCTCCGCCCCTGTGGTTGAAACGCGCCAGGGCGCACTGACTGGTTTTACAGACAACAATATCCATGCGTGGTGTGGGATCCCCTACGCAGCACCGCCCGTGGGCGACTGGCGCTGGCGCTCTCCGCGTCCGCCGGAAAGCTGGGAGGGCGAACGGCAGGCAACGACGTTTTCGCCCTCAAGCTGGCAAAGCATTGAGTACTGCAAAGAGCTGGGCGGCGGCGATCCCGGCCAGTTCTCGGAAGATTGTCTCTATCTTAACGTCTGGTCTCCCGTCGATCGCGCCGGGCTGCTTCCGGTCATGGTCTGGCTGCACGGCGGCGGGTTCACGATTGGCGCGGGTAGCCTGCCGCCCTACAACGGTAAAGCGCTGGCATCACGCGGCGTGGTGGTTGTGACGATCAACTACCGTCTGGGTCATCTCGGCTTTTTCGCGCATCCGGCGCTGGAAGGTGAAGAAAGCCGCGTGGTGCATAACTTTGCGTTACTTGACCAGATCGCCGCGCTGGAGTGGGTGCGGGATAACATTGCCGCATTTGGCGGGGATCCGAACTGCGTGACGCTGTTTGGTGAATCTGCGGGCGCGCGCAGCGTGTTGTCGCTGATGGCATCGCCGCTGGCGGAAGGATTGTTCCATAAAGCGATCGTGCAAAGCGGGTACACCTTACCGGATACGCCGCGCGAGAAAGCCCTGCAAAAAGGGGAAGCGATAGCAACTCATCTTGGGCTGGAGAACGCCACCGCCGAGCAGCTGCGCGCGCTGCCGCCTGAGGCCTTCTGGCCGCTCACGTCACCGCTGAACGTTGCGCCTGCGCCCGTCGTTGGGGATTGCGTCTTGCCGGAAGCGATGCTGGATGTGTTCTTTGCCGCGCGACAGCATCCCGTTCCGCTAATGATGGGTTCGAACAGCGATGAAGCCAGCGTGATGGCGGTGTTTGGCGTGGATCTTGCCGAGCAAATTCAGAAGCTTCGCCAGGAACGACGCTTTGGCCTGGGGCTGATTAAGCTGCTCTATCCGGGCGTGAAGGGGGATGAAGAGCTGGGCAGACAGGTGTGCCGTGATATGGCCTTTACCACGATGGGCTATGTGGCGATGCAGGCTCAGCAGCGTGTGGGCGGACTGTGCTGGCCCTACTGGTTTGATTATGTCGCGGAAGCGGAACATGGCACCTATATCAACGGTGCCTGGCACGGCAATGAAGTGCCTTACGTGTTCGATACCCTGGGTCAGGTGGAACCTTCTCGTCAGTACGTGAACGAACGCGATCTGCAGTTTGCTGCCCAGGTCGCGGATTACTGGGTGAGCTTCGCGCGTGAGGCCGGGGCGCAGGACGGCTTATCCGGACCGGTGCACTGGCCCGCCTGTCGCAAAGGGCGCGACGTATTGTTGCGTATTGGAGTGAATAAACATGCAGGTTTCAGGCTTGAAAACCGCTTTATGCGCGCCCGCATGAGTCTCTTCAAACGGGTAATGAAGCACCACGTCAGCCTCGATTAAGCAAACAGGCGCGAAACGCCGCCAGACCATTTTCTTCGCCTGGCGTTTCGCGCAGCACCAGCCGGTAGCTCGCGCCGGTTTTTATGCTTGTCTCATAAGGCCGCAACAGCCTTCCTGCGCGAACATCTTCCGCCACCAGCGTTTCGTCAGCAATGGCGACGCCGAGTCCCTGAATGGCAGCAGTAATAGCGAGATCCATGGTGTCGAAGTGTTGATTTTTGTGCATAACAAACGCCGGGCTTTCCTGTTTCGCCAGCCACAATGACCAGTCGGTTTTATCTCTTGTCGGATGAAGAAAAGTCAAGGCGCCCAGCGTTGCGCCGGCCCGGAGTGGGCTAAGCACTGGCGTCAGCGCTTCTTCAAACAGCAAATCGCCCGCGCTCATGTGGGTGCCGAAAACAATGGCGGCATCGTAAGATTCGGTTTTGAAATTGACGTTGTGATCGGTCGTGGTGGTCAACGCAATTTGCAGATCCGGCTGTTCGCGCTCCACGTCCAGCAGCCGGGGAATTAGCCAGCGCATGGCGCAGGTCGGCGCTTTCAGGCGAATGACGGTCTGGTGCGCCCGCGCCCGATCCGCAACGTTCAATAACTGCGTAAAGGCCGATTGCATTTCAGGAAGCAGGGCGCTGCCCTGGGGGGAGAGCCGCAGCCCGCGCGCATGGCGTTCGAACAGGGGAAAGCCAAACCACGCTTCGAGTGAGGCAATTTTGCGGCTCACGGCACCCTGCGTCAGGCAAAGCTCCTGCGCCGCATGGGTAAGGTTCAGATGACGCGCGGTGATTAAAAAAGCGTCGATGGCATTAAGCGGGAATGAACGGCGCGACATACTACACCTCAGCTATGCGTTTTTCTCATGGCTATTATGACAACAATTCGATTGTCCCGACAGCAGAGTTATTGTTTGAATAGTTATGCAACAACAATGAGAAGGGACAGAGGATGACTTTACAGACACCGGTGCAAACCCGTTCAAAATTGCCTGACGTGGGGACCACGATTTTTACCGTTATCGGGCAGCTTTCTGCACAGCATAACGCCATCAACCTTTCTCAGGGCGCGCCCAATTTTTCCTGCGACCCAAAGCTTATCGCAGGTGTCACTCGCGCCATGGAGGCGGGGCATAACCAGTACGCGGCAATGACGGGCCTGACCTCCCTGAAAGAACGCATTGCGGAAAAGATTGCCACGCTTTACGGCACCCGGTATGACCCCGGCAGTGAAGTGCTCGTAACTGCCAGCGCCAGTGAAGGGCTCTACTCGGCCATCAGCGGGCTGGTCCATCCTGGCGATGAGGTGATTTACTTCGAACCGTCATTTGACAGCTACGCGCCGATAGTCCGGTTGCAGGGGGCGACACCCGTTGCCATTAAGCTGACCGTTCCGGATTTTGCCGTTAACTGGGACGAAGTTCGCGCCGCGATTACGCCGCGCACGCGTATGATCATCATCAACACGCCGCATAATCCGAGTGGTCAGGTCTTCTCAGCGAACGATCTGCAACAGCTGGTGGCGGTGACCCGTAATACCGACATCATTATTTTGTCTGACGAAGTGTACGAGCACGTTGTTTTTGACGGCGAGCCGCACCACGGCATGGCGACGCATCCGCAGCTGGCGGAGCGCAGCGTGATTATCTCATCGTTCGGAAAAACCTATCACGTCACCGGCTGGCGAGTGGGTTACTGTGTTGCCCCGGCGGTGCTGATGGACGAAATTTGTAAAGTCCATCAATTTTTAATGTTTTCTGCCGATACGCCAATGCAGCACGCGTTTGCTGAACACATGGTCGATCCGCAAACCTGGCTGTCGCTCTCTGCGTTCTATCAACGCAAGCGCGACCTGCTGCAAAGTTTGCTGGCGGAATCACCGTTCCGACTGCTGCCAAGTGCCGGATCGTTCTTCCTGCTGGCGGATTACAGCCATTTCAGCGACGAGCGTGACAGCGAGATGGTCAAACGGCTGATCGTTGAGTGTGGCGTGGCCACCATTCCGCTGTCGGCGTTTTACGCAGACGGCACGGATAATAAATTGATTCGTCTCTCTTTTGCGAAAGATGAGGCGACGTTACGGGCAGGTGCCCAAGCCCTGTGTCGGGTTAAACCACGCTGAGGAGTGTGAGATGAAATTACGCGCGTTAATAGTCGGCATGGGATTGCTGTGTACGTTCTCTTCCTTCGCTGCCACCGAGTTACGTTACGGCCTTGAGGCGGAATATCCGCCGTTTGAAAGCCGCAATGCGTCTGGTGAACTGGAAGGGTTCGACGTTGAACTGGGCAACGCTATCTGCAAAGCGGCAGCGCTTAAGTGCAGCTGGGTTGAAACCTCATTTGATGCGTTGATCCCGGGCCTGGTGGCGAAAAAATTCGATGCCATTAACTCGGCGATGAACATCACCGAGCAGCGCCGCAAAAGCATTGATTTTACCCAGCCGATTTACCGCATTCCGTCGCAGCTGGTCGGCAAAGCCGGTACGGCAGTAGACACGACGGCTGAAGGGCTGAAGGGGAAAACCATTGGCGTACTGCAGGGGTCCATTCAGGAAACCTATGCCAAAGAGCACTGGGAAAAACACGGTGTCACCGTGGTGTCTTATAAAGATCAGAATATGGCGTGGGGCGATCTGCTGAATGGCCGTATCGACGCCTCGCTGGTGATGTCCGCGGCCGGGCAGGCAGGTTTCCTCAGCAAGCCGCAGGGTAAAGGGTTTGGCTTTATCGGCAAACCGGTGTCGGACGACACCATCCTCGGCAGTGGGATCGGTTTTGGGTTGCGTAAGGGTGACGAGGCCACCAAAAAGCAGCTTGATGCCGCGATAGATAAAGTTCGTGCCGACGGCACGATCGCTAAACTCGCTGATAAGTACTTCCCGGGTATCGATGTCAGCGTAAAATAACCGCCTCGTTAGCCCCGGTTGCTGATGTCCAGCCGGGGTTTTTTTATTCACCTGTATTTACGCTTATTTACACCACTTTCAGGCCGTTCTGGTCGACAGAAAATATTTCTCACTTTGTTCATATAATCACCGGCCAACAATTGGATTCTTAACCATTTTTGTTTAGGCTGTGCGTTCTTTCTTGCCGTCATTTCGCCGCGCGCGAAACACATTCACACGACCATAAGGACGTTTTTCCAGGCATGAATCGCAGACGTTTTCTAAAAGGCTCGCTTGCAATGGCTGCCCTGAGCGGCACATCTGGCCTTGCTTCCCTGTTTTCCAAAGCGGCCTACGCGGCTGACTCTGACATTGCAGACGGCCAGAGCCGTCGTTTTGACTTCTCCGTACTGCAATCCATGGCGCATGACCTGGCGAAAACCCCGTGGGGTGGCGCGCCGCGTCCGCTGCCGGAGACGCTGGCAACCATGACGCCGCAGGCGTATAACGCCATCCGCTACGACGAAAAACAGTCTCTGTGGAATAACATCGAAGGCCGTCAGCTGGACGTGCAGTTCTTCCATATGGGGATGGGTTTCCGCCGCCGCGTGCGTATGTTCTCGCTGGATCAGACAACCTCTCAGGCGCGTGAGATCCACTTCCGCCCTGAACTGTTCAGCTACGGCGACACGGGTGTTGATACGAAACAGCTTGAAGGCCAGAGCGATCTCGGTTTTGCGGGCTTCCGCGCCTTTAAAGCCCCCGAGCTTGCGCGTCGCGATATCGTCTCGTTCCTCGGTGCGAGCTACTTCCGCGCGGTGGATGACACGTATCAGTACGGCCTTTCCGCCCGCGGTCTGGCGGTGGATACCTTCACCGACACGCCGGAAGAGTTCCCGGATTTCACCTCCTTCTGGTTTGAAACCGTTAAGCCTGGCGATACCACTTTTACCGTCTACACGCTGCTGGATAGCCCAAGCATCACCGGTGCTTATAAGTTCGTGATCCACTGCGAGAAGAGCCAGGTGATTATGGAGGTGGAAAACCATCTCTATGCGCGTAAAGACATCAAGCAGTTGGGCATCGCGCCGATGACCAGCATGTTTAGCTGCGGCAATAACGAGCGCCGCATGTGCGACACCATTCACCCGCAAATCCACGACTCCGACCGTCTGGCGATGTGGCGCGGCAACGGGGAGTGGATCTGTCGTCCGCTGAATAACCCGCAGAAGCTGCAGTTCAATGCCTACATGGATAAGAACCCTAAGGGCTTTGGCCTGCTGCAGCTTGACCGCGATTTCTCTCACTATCAGGATGTGATGGGCTGGTATAACAAACGTCCAAGCCTGTGGGTTGAACCGCGTAACGACTGGGGTAATGGCGCGGTAGGGCTGATGGAGATCCCAACGACGGGCGAAACGCTGGATAACGTGGTCTGCTTCTGGCAGCCGGAGAAGCCGGTGGAAGCGGGGGACGAGCTGGAGTTCAAATACCGCCTTTACTGGAGCGCGCAGCCGCCGGTGCGTTCTCCGCTGGCGAACGTTTTCGCCACCCGTACCGGTATGGGGGGCTTCCCGGAAGGCTGGGCACCGGGCGAAAATTACCCGAAAGTGTGGGCGCGTCGCTTTGCCATTGATTTCGTCGGTGGCGACCTGAAGGCCGCTGCGCCAAAAGGTATCGAGCCGGTGATCACGCTCTCCAGCGGTGAAGCGAAGCAGGTTGAGATCCTCTACGTTGAGCCGTTTGACGGGTATCGTATTCTGTTTGACTGGTATCCAACCTCGGATTCAACCGAGCCAGTGGATATGCGTCTGTTCCTGCGCTGTCAGGGCGATGCCATCAGTGAAACCTGGCTGTATCAGTATTTCCCGCCGGCGCCGGATAAGCGTAACTACGTTGACGACCGGATAATGCGTTAACGTTTGTGGGGTTGTGCCGGG
>NZ_GL890776.1:450853-478144 GCF_000211415.1 Enterobacter mori LMG 25706
TTGAGAGGCACCATGTCTTCAGAAATCATCCCCGTTTCACAGCAAATCGAACTGCGATCCGTCGAAGAGCGTTACACCACCGACCTGCACAACCTCGTCATCAAAAACAAAAACTTCCTGCAAACCGCCTTTGACTGGGCGCAGCACGTGGGCAGCGAAGAGGATACCCGCCGCAACGTGCAGAGCAACCAAATGCTGCACCAGCGCGGCTACGCCAAAATGTTTTTAATTTTTCATGACGATGCGCTGGCAGGTGTGCTGTCGTTCAACGCCATTGAACCCGTGAACAAAACGGGCTATATCGGCTACTGGCTGGATGAAGCGCATCAGGGAAAGGGCATCCTCTCCCGGTCGCTGCAGGCGTTTATGCGCCATTATGTTGAACTCGGGACCGTTCGTCGCTTTGTGATTAAGTGTCGGGTGGATAACCACAGCAGCAATGCTGTTGCGCTGCGCAACGGTTTTATGCTCGAAGGGTGTCTGCGGGAGGCCGAATACCTGAACGGCCGTTATGATGATGTAAATACCTACGCGAGACTGTTCCCGCTATAGCGCGCCAAGCAGTGGCGTGCGGGTAATGCGCGTATCGCCGTTGATCGCCTTTTCCCCACGCAGGTGAATGTTCTCGCCCATAAAGGCTTCAATCACCGCATCGTCGGTAATCTCCACCCGATGTTCGATAAACACGTCGCCACTGATGCGCGCGCGCCCCTGAATAACGACTTTATCGTCAATCAGAACCGGCCCACCGCGCAGCCACGCCTCTCCACCGATCAGCACGTGATGCTTGATGACGCAGTTACCTTCGATAACGGCGTTTTCTGCAACCTGCGAGCTGTAGCGCACGGTGGGGATAGCGTCGTCATCAAAGCCCGCAATAAGACGCGCGTTGCCGTACACTTTGGCGCAGTCACAGACCCAGACGTTGTTGAGATCGTTACCCTCCAGGATGGCCCTGTCGAAGACTTCGGCTCGATGCTCGATAAAGGCATAGCTGACCAGCGCGTCGCCGTAGATTTGCGCCTGATGCACAATGCGCGACTCGCTCACCGTGGCCCGGTCATAAATTTTGAGGATCTGTTCCTGGTCGGGCGTTAAGCCTTTCGCGGCAATCACCATGCTGTTGTGGATCACGCGTGCATCACCGTAAATATGGCATTCGCCCCGTACGGTGGATTGCTGAATAGTGACGTTGTCACTTATTTTTGCCTCATGGCTCACCTGTGCATTATCCAGCCAGCTGTTACCGCCGACGCAGGCACGGTGGCTCACGACGCAAGGCTGGGTAAGACGGGCGTTATCCGATATTGTCCCGCCCCCAAATACCACGCTGTTCTCGTCGTAGATCCAGCAGTCACCGTCCTGCGCGAGGGCACTCTCATCGTCAATCCAGCCGCCTTTTGTACCGGCCGTCACGTCATTAAAATCCGCCGTGGCGATAATCTGCCGCAGCGTGGCTGAGTGGGTTGTCTCGCCGTTTTTCCACTGCCAGAGGCGGGTCTCGTCGCTAAGGCGGTATTTGTTCATCATGTTATCCCTGGTGAGCGTCTCCACTAAACGTAGCAAACTTTCGGCTTTCCGTTGTGCTGGCATCCGCAGCGGAAACCTCTTAAAATGGCATTTAAAATACATTTTAAAAAATCAAATTAATGAATAACTTTAACAAATCCCAACAGGTGCTTAACCTTCCCGCGGGGTATTTTGGCATGGTGCTGGGCATCATCGGCATGGGCTTCGCCTGGCGATACGCCAGCACTCTGTGGCCGGTGACGCGCTGGCCGGGTGAGATTCTGGTTGCTCTCGCGGTTACATGCTGGTTTTTACTGACAGCGGCGTTTATCACTCGTGCGATCCGTTTCCCGTGCAGCGTGCTGGCAGAGATGCGCCACCCGGTGATGAGCAGCTTCGTCAGCCTTTTTCCGGCCACCACCATGCTGGTTGCCATTGGCTTTGTACCCTGGTTCCGCCCGGTATCGCTGGTGCTGTTCGGTGTGGGCGTGGTGGTGCAGCTTGCCTATGCTGCCTGGCAAAGCGCCGGGCTATGGCGGGGGACGCACCCGCAGGAGGCCACCACGCCGGGATTATATCTGCCAACGGTGGCGAATAATTTTATCAGCGCAATGGCGTGCGGAGCTCTGGGATTCAACGACGCAGGGCTTGTATTCCTTGGCGCAGGCGTCTTTTCCTGGCTCAGCCTGGAGCCGGTGATCCTCCAGCGTCTTCGCAGCGCCGGAGAGCTTCCCTCCGCGCAGCGTACCTCTTTAGGCATTCAGCTGGCGCCCGCGTTGGTGGCGTGTAGCGCCTGGTTTAGCGTCAACGATGGGGAAGCCGATACCTTCGCCAAAATGCTGTTCGGCTACGGCCTGTTGCAGTTGCTGTTTATGCTGCGCCTGCTGCCGTGGTATTTGTCTCAGCCGTTTAACGCCTCCTTCTGGAGTTTTTCGTTTGGCGTGTCGGCTCTGGCTACTACGGGACTGCATCTTGGGCACGGCAGTTCGTCTGGATTCTTCCATGCCATTGCCGTGCCGCTGTTTATCTTTACCAATCTCATCATTGGGATGCTATTGGTTCGTACATTTATCCTGCTGATACAGGGCAAACTTCTGGTGCGCACTGATAAAGCACTGCTTATGCAATCTGAGGAAAAATAATGGCTGTCGATGAAAATTACTTCACAGAGAAATATGGTTTAACCCGTACCCACTCTGAGGTGCTGTACAGCGCGGAGATCGTTAAACCGGGTAAAACGCTGGATCTGGGCTGCGGAAATGGCCGCAATAGCCTTTACCTGGCCGCCAACGGCTTTGAGGTGACCGCCTGGGATAAAAACCCGATGAGTATTGATAACATCGAGCGCATCAAAGCGGCAGAAGGGATTACGACGCTGCAGACTGCGATCAAAGATCTTAACAACCTGAGCTTCGACGGTGAGTATGATTTTATCCTCTCCACCGTAGTGCTGATGTTCCTGGAAGCGAACACCATCCCTGGTCTTATCGCCAATATGCAGCGCTGCACGAAGCCCGGCGGCTACAACCTGATCGTTGCCGCCATGGATACGGCAGACTACCCGTGCACCGTTGGCTTCCCGTTTGCGTTTAAAGCCGGTGAGCTGAGCAACTACTATGAAGGCTGGGAGTTGCTCAAATACAACGAAGAGGTGGGCGAACTGCACCGCACCGACGAAAACGGCAACCGCATCAAGCTGCGCTTTGCCACTATGCTGGCGCGCAAGCCCGCTTAACGGGCGGCCAGCAGGCAGATCTGCAGGGCAGTGTTGTACGACGCCTCGAACGACGACAGCGGTAAAAACTCGAACCTCGAGTGGAAGTTATGCGCGCCGGTGAAGAAGTTCGGGGTGAGCAGCCCTTTAGCAGAGAGCGCTGCGCCGTCGGTACCGCCGCGCATCGGCGTGGGTTTTGGCGTGATGCCCAGTGATTCCATCGCCTCAAACATCAGATCGATGGCGCGCCTGTCTTCGCCAATCGCACTGCTGATATTGCTGCAGGTGTCTTCAATGCGATAGTCCCCCCTGGCCGTTGGATGTTGGGCGGCAATCCGTGCGGCTACGTCGGCAATCTGCTGCTTGCGGGCGGCAAAGTTGTCCTTATCGAAGTCCCGGATATTGGCTTTAAGAACGGCCTCGTTCTGACCGGCCTGAATGCCGTTAAACCAGATATAGCCTTCACGCCCCTCGGTGCACTCCGGCGTTTGCTGGCGGTCAAAATGGTTAATGTAGTCAGTCGCCATCAGCAGGGGATTCACCAGCACGCATTTGGCGGACATCGGGTGCGCCGTCACGCCGGTAAAGCGGATCTCAGCGGCGGCTGCGTTAAAGTTCTCGTAAACAATTTCACCCAGCTCGCAGCAGTCGATGGTCCAGGCAAAATCGACGTCGAAGCGCTTAAGGTCCAGCGCCTTGGCGCCGTTGAGGCCGATCTCTTCGTCAGGCACAAACGCCACGACGATATCGCCATGCTGATGTTCCGCCGTCAGGTTTTCCAACACCGTCATCACCACCGTCACCGCAGATTTATTATCTGCGCCTAATACGCTGGTTCCGTCGCTGAAAATAATCTCTTCACCAGGGTACGCCAGAATTTCAGGATGCTCTTTTACCCGCAGCCAGATGTCTTTCTCTTTATTCAGACAGAGATCATCACCATGAAAGGTCAATATTTGCGGATGAATATCCGGTGATAAGCCCACGTCTACGGTATCAATATGCGTAATAAAGCCGATGCGCGGTGCACCGGGCACGTTGCCTTTTTTTACTGCTGTTACCGTGGCGAATTCATCAATCACAATATCGTCTAACCCCAGCTGTGCCAGCTCCTGCGCCAGCTCCCGCGCCATGTCATGCTGGCCCGGCGTTGAGGGCAGGGTTTTGACTTTGGGATCGCTCTGGCTGGTGATAGCGAGATAGCGGAAAAAACGATGCGTTAATTGTCTGGAAAGCGGCGAGCCCATAGTGATTTATTCCTTATTTATTTTTCAGGTGTTTGCCACATCACTTTAATGTTATTTATGGAATGGCAAAAGAATTAATTAGCCGTCGAATTAAAAAGACAGGAATAAATGATGAAAAGCAAACTCACAATGTTAACGCTCGCGTTTGCTGCGCTGACGGTCAGTTCCACCGTGGCGGCGAAAACGCTGGTGTATTGTTCCGAAGGATCGCCGGAAAACTTCAATCCTCAGTTATACACCTCGGGAACCAGCGTGGATGCCAGCGCCGTGCCGGTATATAACCGACTGGTCGATTTTAAGCCGGGCACAACGGAGCTGGTGCCGAGCCTGGCGGAGCGCTGGGAGGTGAGCGAGGACGGCAAGGTCTACACCTTCCATCTGCGAAAAGGGGTGAAATTCCAGAGCAATAAAGCGTTCAAGCCGACGCGGGATTTTAACGCCGACGACGTGATTTTCTCGTTTATGCGTCAGCAGGATGTCAATCATCCGTACCATAACGTCTCCAACGGCAGCTATTCCAACTTCGAAAGCCTGGAGTTTGGCAGCCTGATTACCGCGATAGACAAGGTGGATGACCATACCGTGCGCTTTACGCTGGCTCACCCGGAAGCGCCGTTTGTGGCCGATCTGGCGTGGTATTTTGCTTCGATTCTTTCGGCGGAATATGCCGATGCAATGCTCAAAGCCGGTACGCCGGAGAAGGTCGACATGGATCCTGTCGGGACCGGGCCGTTCAGGCTGGCGCAGTATCAGAAAGACTCCCGCATTTTATTCACGGCGTTCCCGGAATACTGGCAGGGTAAATCGAAGCTGGACCGACTGGTGTTCACCATCACGCCGGATGCGTCCGTGCGTTTTGCGAAAATCGAAAAAAATGAGTGTCAGGTGATGCCGTTCCCGAACCCGGCCGATCTGCCGCGCATGAAGGCGAACAAAGACATCACGTTGATGAGCAAGGCGGGGCTGAATACCGGTTTTCTGGCATTCAATACGCAAAAGCCGCCGCTGGATAATGTGAAAGTCCGTCAGGCGCTGGCGATGGCGATCAATAAACCCGCCATTATTGACGCGGTATTCCACGGTACGGGCACTGCGGCGAAAAACCTGCTGCCGCCGGGCGTCTGGAGCGCAGACAGCGAGCTTAAGGATTACGATTACGATCCCGAAAAGGCGAAAGCGCTGCTGAAAGAGGCCGGTTTTGCTAACGGTGTCAGCATCGACTTGTGGGCGATGCCGGTGCAGCGTCCCTACAATCCGAATGCGAAACGCATGGCAGAGATGATTCAGGCCGACTGGGCGAAGGTTGGCGTGCAGGCCAAAATTGTCACCTATGAGTGGGGGGAATACCTCAAGCGTGTGAAAGGGGGCGAACATCAGGCTGCGCTGATGGGCTGGACAACAGCCACGGGCGACCCGGATAACTTCTTTGGCCCGCTCTTTACCTGTACGTCCGCCAACGGCGGTTCGAATTCGGCCAAATGGTGCTACAAACCCTTTGATAAGATTATTGCCGAGGCAAAATCGATAACCGATCAGAATAAACGCATTGCCTTGTACAAAGAGGCGCAGCAGATAATGCATGACCAGATGCCAGCCGTCATGATTGCACACTCAACTATATTTGAACCGGTGCGTAAGGAAGTGACTGGCTACGAAATAGACCCGTTTGGTAAGCATCTGTTCTGGCAGGTGGATATTAAGCCGTAATATTGTCCTGCCCGGACCGCGTTCGGGCAGTCTTTTCGCAATTTGTGCTGTCTGCATCATTTTTTGCCACAACAAATCCCCCCATCTTTTGCTATAACTTCAAGTGCATACTTGCAGATAACATGGAATACCATCATGCGTACTCACACTTTTTTTAAAGTTGCAGTGCTTTCTGGTCTGTTGGCGTTGGCGGGCTGTGCATCGAAAGTTGCCGCTCCCGAACAATATTCAGGCTTTTTAAAAGATTATTCAGGCTTGCAGCAAACGACGTCCGCGACGGGCAAACCAACGCTGCGTTGGGTTGATCCTTCATATAACGAAGCCAATTACGACAGTATTCTCTGGACGCCGATAACCTATTATCCGGCGCCAAAACCGACGACTCAGATTGGTCAAAAAACGCTTGATGAGCTTCTGGCCTATACCAATACCAAAATGAAAACGGCAATTGGTCAGCGTAAACCTGTTGTGTCGACGCCGGGCAAACACAGCCTGATCTTCCGCGGGGCCATCACCGGCGTGAGTTCGCAAAAAGAAGGCCTGCAGTTCTATGAAGTGGTGCCTGTCGCGCTGGTCGTAGCGGGTACGCAGATGGCAACCGGTCACCGCACCATGGATACGCACCTGTTCTTCGAAGGTGAATTGATTGATGCGGCAACGAACAAAACCGTTATGAAAGTGGTGCGTAAAGGCGAAGGGAAAGAACTGGCAAACGAAAATACGCCAATGGGCTTCGCAACGCTGAAGCAAGTCGTGGATGACATGGCGACAGATGCCACCATGTTTGATGTGCACAAAACAGCGAAATAATGAATCAGGGCCTGCAGCGATGCAGGCCTTTTTTATGCCGTTCTCAGTCGTCTGTACCAGGTTTCTGGCTTCGTAAACATCACCATATTTCCGCCCAAAATCAGCAATAGCCCAACAATCCCATTCACGTGCCACACGTATCCTTCGTAGATCGTCGAAATAGAGAGCGCAACCAGCGGGAACAGCAGGGTGCTGTAGGCGGCTTTACCCGGACCGATGCGTCCGACCAGCGTAAAGTAGGCACCAAAGGCAATTACCGAGCCAAACAGGGCCAGATAGAGCAGCGCACCGATGTAGCTTACCGTCCATTCCGGCATAAAATTGTCCCCTCTGACGAGCGCAATACCGCCCATCACCAGCGTACCGTAGAGCATCGCCCAGGCGTTGGTGGTCATGGTCTCCAGACCGTTACGCTGGTGGCGCATGCTGATCATATTACCCAGTGAGAATCCGTAGGTGCCCAGCGCCGACAGGCCAATGCCCGTCAGTAAAGAGGCGCTCCAGCCGCTTCCCAGCAGATCGTCCCAGAAGAGGGTGATGATCCCCCCCAGGCCCAGCACGGCGGCCGTCCAGAAGCGAGCGGGTGGGCGCTGTCCGAAGAAACTAAAGCTGTTAATGGCGTTATACAGCACCGCCATGGAGAAAATCACCGACTCCAGGCCGGTATTGATGTGTGCGGCGGCAGCGTAAAAGCACCAGAAATTGAAGCAGAAAACGCAGCATCCCTGCAGCAGACAAAAGAGGTGATCCCGCAGGGCCATCTTGCGCAAACGGCGAAGGGCAAGTAAGACGATCATTATCGTGGCGGTGGCCACGGCAAAGCGCCAGAAAATCGACACCGGGGCCGCGACCGGTCCCTGCTGCAGAAAAATTGCAATCCAGGTCGTTCCCCATATCACGACCACCAGTCCATAGAGCAATGCGTTCATTGTTTCTCTCTTCTCATACCGCGAAAAGCACAGTCTGACCCGTCTGGCGCTGGGCTGCTTTCATCCTCTTGCGCTGGACTTGCAAATTCTTGCGCTTTTTTGTTGCGCGAAGGCTGGCATCGCGCGACAACACTTCTTAGACTGAGGGTCTGATCAACCATCCGTTCACGGCTATGTCTCACGCTTACGATACCTTTGAAACGCTACGCCAACAGAATGCAGTGCTCCGGGAAACGGTCGCGCTCAATTCCGGTATTCAACTGGCGGCGTGGTACAACAAGCACGATACGATCACCGTAAAAAGCAATCACCACACCCTCAGCCTGTACGTGGCCGATGGTTACGAAAGCTACCAAAAAACGCCGGGCGGCTGGAAGAATGGCGGCGGTCCGGACCGTTTCTGCCTGATGCCGAAAGAGAGCGAATCGACGTGGGATATCCGCGATGACCTGTCATTTGTTCATCTGTACTGTACCGATGAACACCTGCGCGATGTTGGCGAAAAAATCTGGGATAAACGCCCGCTGTCGCTGACGCTGGATGAGAAAATCTTCGGCAGCGATCCGAAAATCACCGCGCTTTATCGCCAGTTTTTGCTTGGCTGCGACTGGCAGCAAAAAGCGAATCAGCTCGCCCTCAGTACCGCCTCTACGCTTTTACTGACGCATCTGCTCCAGAATTACGCCAGCGTGCAGTGGAAGCTGCCGGTCGTCACCGGCGGGCTGTCGCCGTTTGTGCTGCGAAACGTGCTGGCATTTATTGAAGAGCATCTCTCCCAGCCGCTGACGCTGGCCGATCTGGCCGATCAGGCTGCGCTGAGCGAGTATCACTTTGCCAGGATGTTTCGTCAGTCGATGGGGCTGGCTCCGCATCAGTACGTTATGCAGCGCCGTATGGAGAGAGCCAAAGCGCTGGTGCAGCATACCAATACACCGCTTACGGATATCGCACTCGCCTGCGGATTTAACTCCGCCAGCCACTTCAGCAACCGTTTTCGCAGCATCATGGGGATAACCCCGTCGCAGCTACGCGCGGCGACGGCGTGAAAACACGGCATAACAGAGGCCACCCAGCACCAGCCCCCAGAAGGCAGAGCCAATCCCCAGAATTGTTGCCCCGCTGGCGGTCATCAGAAAGGTGACAATCGCCGCGTCGCGTTCCGCCTCGTGATTCAATGCCTGATACAAACTCCCGCTGATGGTGCCGAGCAGCGCCAGACCGGCAAGCGTCTGGATCCAACTGAGCGGTAATGCGGCCATTAATCCCGCGATCGATCCGCCAAAAATACCCGCCAGGAGATAAAACGCGCCCGCAGCCGCGGCGGCAAGCCAGCGTTTACCCGCATCCGGATGGGCATCAGGGCTCTGGCAAATGGCGGCGGTAATGGCGGCGATGCAGATGGAGAACACGCCGAAGGGAGATAACAGCAGCGCCAGCCCGCCCGTCACGATAATCAGCGGTGAGACCGCCAGCGGATAGCCCGACGCTTTCATCGTGGCGAACCCCGGCGCGTTTTGCGAGGCCATGGTGACCAGGAAGAAGGGCACGCCGATGCTCAGCAGGCTGGTGAAGGTAAACGCCGGTGCGATAAATTGCGGCATAACGACAGAAAGAGCGATATCGCTTGTGACAACGTCACCTCCTGCCCATGCTACTGCGCTACCCACCAGCAGTGTGGCGACAATGGCGTACCGGGGCGCAAAGGCTTTGGCCATCAGCCAGGCCGCAAGCATGCTCCCGCACAACAGAAAATGCCCGTCGAGATTGCTGAACGCCTGCAGGCCAAACCGCAGCAGCACGCCTGCCAGCATCGCGGCAGCAAGGGAATGCGGGATGAGCTTCATCAGGCGGGCAAATAGGCCGGTCACGCCGCACAGTAAAATGAGCGCGTTGGCAAAGATAAAAATGCCAATGGTTTCGGCAAGCGTCACGCCGTTGAGGCTGGTGGCTAACAGCGCCGCGCCGGGCGTTGACCAGGCGGTGAGTACCGGGGCTTTGTACCACCAGGATAACGCAAGGGTGCTGACACCCATCCCAATGCCCAGCGCGGTCATCCAGCCCGCAATCTGATGCGCATTTGCGCCCGCCGCCGCTGCGGCCTGCCAGATGATGGCTGCCGAGCTGGCATACCCCACCAGTACAGCAACAAACCCGGCAAGGACGGCAGGAAAGAGATGAGTTGAAAGGCGCATAAAATACTCCGTTGTGCGTTATAGCGTCCGGCATAAGGTAACACTGTGCGTTATAGCGTACAAGTGGTATGCTGTGTGGGTATCTGGAGGGACCATGGAAATTACACAACATCTTGCTCATACCCTGAAAAACGAGCGCCAGGCGCGCGGCTGGAGCCTGTCGAAGCTGGCAGAAGAGACGGGCGTGTCAAAGGCCATGCTGGGCCAAATTGAGCGCAATGAATCCAGCCCGACGGTGTCGACGCTGTGGAAAATCGCCACCGGGCTGAACGTACCCTTTTCTGCCTTCATCGCACCAGAGGCGGACGGGCAGGCCGTGTTTGATCCCCAGCAGCAGGCGATGGTTGTGAAACCGTTATTCCCGTGGGATGAGACGCTGAGGTTTGACCATTTTTCGATTACCCTCGCGCCCGGTGCGCTGAGCGAATCCACGCCGCATGAAGCGGGCGTCATTGAACATGTGGTGGTGATCAGCGGCGAACTGGAGATGAACATCGACGGCGAGTGGCGCACGATCCACGCTGACGCCGGGGTACGTTTTGCGGGGGATAAACCGCACGCCTACCGCAACAGCAGCACCCGGACGGTGCATTTTCACTCCCTTATTCATTATCCCCGCTGAGGCTACGCAAAACTGTTTCGCTGACGCATACTTCTGACTACAATAGCCGCCATTTTGACCATAACGGATAACGACGAAGTATGCGCCTGCAATCCCATCATCTTGAACTTTTAAGCCCGGCCCGTGACGCCGCCATTGCCCGTGAAGCGATCCTTCACGGTGCCGATGCCGTCTACATTGGTGGCCCTGGCTTCGGTGCCCGCCATAACGCCAGCAACAGCCTGAGTGATATTGCCGAGCTGGTGCCGTTCGCCCACCGTTTTGGGGCGAAAGTGTTCGTGACCCTGAACACGATCCTTCATGATGATGAACTGGAGCCTGCGCAGCGTCTGATTACCGATCTCTACCAGACCGGCGTGGATGCCCTGATTGTTCAGGATATGGGCGTTCTTGAGCTGGATATTCCGCCCATTGAACTGCATGCCAGTACCCAGTGCGACATCCGCACGGTAGAAAAAGCGAAATTCCTCTCTGACGTCGGGTTCTCGCAGATCGTGCTGGCGCGCGAGCTGAACCTGAACCAAATCCGCGATATTCACCAGGCCACGGACGCGACCATCGAGTTCTTTATTCACGGTGCGCTGTGCGTCGCTTATTCCGGCCAGTGCAATATTTCTCACGCGCAGACCGGCCGCAGCGCCAACCGCGGCGATTGCTCGCAGGCCTGCCGTTTGCCGTACACCCTGAAAGACGATCAGGGGCGCGTGGTGGCCTTCGAAAAACACCTGCTGTCCATGAAGGATAACGATCAGACCGCTAACCTTGGCGCGCTGATTGACGCGGGGGTGCGCTCCTTCAAGATTGAAGGGCGCTATAAAGACATGAGCTACGTGAAGAATATCACCGCGCACTATCGCCAGATGCTTGACGCCATCATCGACGATCGCGGCGACCTGGCGCGGGCTTCCGCCGGGCGTACAGAGCATTTCTTTGTTCCGTCGACGGATAAAACCTTCCATCGCGGTAGCACCGACTACTTTGTTAATGCCCGTAAAGGGGATATCGGCGCGTTCGACTCACCGAAGTTTATCGGTTTACCGGTTGGCGAGGTGCTGAAAGTGGCGAAAGATCATCTGGACGTAGAAGTGACGGAGCCGCTGGCGAACGGTGACGGCCTGAACGTGATGATCAAGCGTGAAGTCGTGGGCTTCCGCGCCAATACCGTAGAAAAAACCGGCGAAAATCGCTATCGCGTCTGGCCAAACGAGATGCCAGCGGATCTCTACAAAGCGCGCCCGAACGCGGCACTGAACCGTAACCTTGATCATAACTGGCAGCAGGCGCTACTGAAAACCTCCAGCGAGCGTCGCATTGCGGTAGATATTGAGCTCGGCGGCTGGGAAGAACAGCTGATCCTGACCATGACCTGCGAAGACGGCATCAGCGTGACGCATACGCTCGATGGCCTGTTCGAGGTGGCAAACAACGCGGAAAAAGCGCTGAATAGCCTGAAGGACGGGGTGGCGAAACTGGGGCAGACGATTTATTACGCCCGTAACATCGACGTGAATCTCCCGGACGCGCTGTTTGTCCCCAACAGTCTGCTCAACCAGTTCCGCCGTGAAACGGCCGACATGCTGGATGAAGCACGTCTGGCGAACTACCCGCGCGGTAGCCGTAAAGCCGAAGCGGTGCCCGCGCCGGTCTATCCGGATACGCACTTGTCCTTCCTGGCGAACGTCTACAACCACAAAGCGCGTGAATTTTATCACCGCCACGGCGTGCAGCTGATCGACGCGGCCTATGAAGCGCATGAAGAGAAGGGCGACGTGCCGGTGATGATCACTAAACATTGTCTGCGCTTTGCGTTTAACCTCTGCCCGAAACAGGCGAAGGGGAATATCAAGAGCTGGAAAGCAACGCCAATGCAGCTGGTGAACGGCGACGAGGTATTGACCCTTAAGTTCGACTGCCGCCCGTGTGAAATGCACGTCATCGGTAAAATGAAAAATCACATTTTTAAGATGCCGCAGCCCGGCAGCGTCGTGGCGTCAGTCAGCCCTGATGAACTGATGAAGACCCTGCCTAAGCGTAAAGGCAGCTAACTAGCGAAAATGGGTGTCTGGTTTGCGCGATTTCTGCCACTGGTGGTGCTCGCGCAAGCCTTCCGCTGACTCCTCCGCTGCGGTACGCAGCTCATCGCTGTCGGCTTCATGCCGAAGCTGATGCTCCACACTCTTCACATACAGAAATTCATGTCCTTTGTGCCCGGCCATCAGTTGACCGGAGCATAATGCGCACGTCAGTAATATTATCGATAAGCCTTTTCTTAACATTATTTCACCGCAGCAGATTCTGTCGTGGCTATCATGGCAATAATTTCGTGGTGTTATTATTCACAAAGTCAAAGTAGCGAAAAGGGTTTGTCAATAACTGTAGTGAGGTGGCGATCTGGTAATATCCCGTAACCAATAAGAGGTTATCCATGCCTATTTTAGGAATATGCTGAATTACATTACCCCTGCCAAATTTGATATGTCTCCGACTCACCAAAAAGTAGAATAATCCTATATAATGGTATTCCTCTGGCTAAGGAATGAGTCTGATTAAATGAAAAAAATATTACCTATTGCGCTCGTGGTGGTTTCTGTTGGTGCAGTTGCAGGGATAGGCTATACCCGTACTGGCGCCCCGGAATATATCCAGTCGGCCGAATCCCGTGTGGGCTCCTATTTAACCAGCGATTACGGCCGTGTGGCGTGTATTAGCAGCCAAAAGAGCGAGCAGCGCTGGGAATTAGATTGCACCAATCAGGCAAAAGGGAAGTCATTCCAGTTTGCCGTATATCCTTCCGAAAAGGCGCCCTATGGCGTATCACGCTCTTTTTATCTTGAAGCGATTAATGATGACGCTAAACAGAGCGCGGAGCAGGGACTGATGCGTTACCTGCAAATAAACACCCAGGCAGGATAAGCGGTCTGTTTACCCTTCGTTGAGTCTGATGGTGTTAGGTTGTACGGGATCCGCACCCCGGCATGGAATGTCGGGAACGTAGATACCAAAATACAAATCTATCCATGCAAGCATTTACCGCCAGCTAATGGCGGTTTTTTTTTGCCCGTATTCAGCCCGCGCGGGCGAACTGTTTACGGTACCGTGCAGGGGAAAGGGCGTAATGCTGCCGGAAATGGTGCCTCAGGGTAGCGGCCTGGCCAAATCCGGTCTGTTCAGCGATGCTGTCGATGCTTAATTTACTGTTTTCAAGGTAATCTTTGGCGCGCAGCAGGCGTTCATTCAACAGCCAGCGCGTGGGCGTGGTCCCGGTGGCGTCCTGAAAGCGCCGCAGAAAGGTGCGCTGACTCATGCCAACCCGACGCGCCAGGGAGTCCACGGTGTGTGCCAGAGCCAGATGCTGATGCAGGAAATCAAACAGCTGGCCCAGACGCTGGCTTTCCCGTAGCTGGGCAACTGGACGGCTCAACTGTTGGGTTTGCGAACCGTCCCGATGCGGCGGAATGACCAGACGCCGCGCCACGCGGTTTGCCGCTTCCATTCCGTAATCCCGACGCACCACGTGCAGGCACAAATCGATTCCCGCAGCGCTGCCCGCAGAGGTCAGAATATCGCCTTCGTCCTGATACAGGACATCTTCAACCACGTCGATGGCAGGATAACGGGTTTTAAGCGCCTCAATGTAGCGCCAGTGCGTGGTGGCTTTGCGCCCATTGAGCAGCCCGGTTGCGGCAAGTACAAAGACCCCTGAACAGATGGACAACAGCTGGCACCCACGCGCGCTGGCCCGGCGTAAGGCATCACAAAGCGCGTCCGGTACGGCGGCATCAATACCGCGCCAGCCCGGCACGAGGATTAAATCTGCACACTCAAGCAGGCTCAGATCGCCATCGGCCAAAATACGGATGCCCCCCGTTGCCCGTAACTCGCCTTCATCCACGCCTGCAACCGCAAACCGATACCAGCTCTCGCCCATTTCCGGGCGTGGCAGACCGAAGATTTCCACGGCCACACCAAACTCAAAGGTACACAAACCGTCATAGGCCAGAACGACCACTCTGGCGGGAGAAACCTGTCTTAAGTTTGTCATCTTTTTGCTGTTTTCTGGCATACGCGGACGCATTCACTGGCTGAATTTATGGATAGAGTAGTGTTAACACAAACACCCAAGATGAGGAAGGATCATGAGCTATGTTACTGAAATCCCGGCAGCAGAACCGCAGGAAGCCGTTGCCCATTTTCTGCGTCGGCTGAGCGTCGAGACCGATTGTGCTGACGTGCATCATGCCATTACAAACAATGAACAGGACTTTGTTTTGCTGCACGTGGTGGGTAAAGCAGAGCAGTTTGCCCGTCGCCACGTCCCCGGCGCGCTGCATTTGCCCTGGAGCCAGATATCCGCAGAGCGCATGACGCAATGGCCTGCAGGCACGCTGTTTGTCGTTTACTGCGCCGGGCCTCACTGTAACGGCGCAGCCAGGGCTGCGCTTAAGCTCGCACGCCTTGGGCTGCCGGTAAAGATCATGCTCGGGGGGATTACCGGGTGGGAAGACGAAGGGTTCACGTTTGCTCATGAGGGATCGCCTGTTTCGCTGTGAAGATGAATTTTTTTCAACACAGGTGAAATTTTCTCGTTTGCCGGAATGCGGCAGATATGACATCTTTTTTGGACATTTAGACATCCAGAAGTCTAAAGATTCAAATGATGAATTATCACTGTTGGCAACCATTGCCGACAGACAGAGGAGATTTCCATGCAGCGACAACACGCCCCGTACCGCGCCGATGTAGTTGGCAGTTTTTTACGCCCTGATGCCATCAAGCAGGCTCGCCAGAAATTTGCCAACGGTGAGATTGATGCCGGGCAGCTTCGTGCGGTAGAAGATGAGGCCATCCGCCATGTTGTCGAGCAGCAGTGCGCCTGCGGGCTACACGTCGTCACTGACGGTGAGTTTCGCCGCGCCTGGTGGCATTTTGATTTCTTCGACGGCCTGCAGGGCGTGGAGCGTTACGATTCACAGCAGGGCATTCAGTTCAACGGCGTGCAGACGAAAGCCCACGGCGTTCGCGTGACGGGCAAGCTGGGCTTTGGCGAGCACCCGATGCTTGATGATTTCCGCTACCTGAAAAGCATTAGCGGGAACGCGCAGCCGAAGATGACCATTCCAAGCCCGAGCGTGCTGCATTTCCGCGGGGGACGTAAAGATATCGACGCCACGGTGTACCCCGATCTGGCTGAGTATTTTGACGATCTGGCGACCACCTGGCGCGATGCCATCCGCGCGTTTTACGACGCAGGCTGTCGTTATCTTCAGCTGGACGATACCGTCTGGGCCTATCTCTGCTCGGACGACCAGCGACGCCAGATCCGCGAGCGCGGCGATGATGCCGATGAACTGGCACGGATCTATGCCCGCGTGCTGAACAAAGCGCTCGAAGGCAAGCCTGACGATCTGACCATCGGGCTGCATGTCTGTCGCGGTAACTTCCGTTCGACCTGGATTTCCGAAGGCGGCTATGAGCCAGTGGCCGAGGTGCTTTTCGGGACGGTCAACGTTGACGCGTTCTTCCTCGAATACGACAACGACCGAAGCGGCGACTTTGCGCCATTACGTTTCGTGCGTCCGGGCAAGCAGCAGGTGGTACTGGGCCTTATCACCACCAAGAACGGCGAGCTGGAAAACCCGGAAGGGGTGAAGGCGCGTCTGGAAGAAGCGGCGAAATACGTGGCGAAGGAGCAAATCTGCCTTAGCCCGCAGTGCGGCTTTGCCTCGACAGAAGAGGGCAACAGCCTGAGCGAATCCCAGCAGTGGGACAAAGTGCGTCTGGTGACGCAGATCGCCAGCGAAGTCTGGTAAGCCTCCTCCAGCGCTGCATTATAAAAGTGCAGCGCTGATTCATTCTGAGTCGTTCTCTTTACAACCCGCGCCTCATCTCCCGCCATTCCGCTTTCTCCATTCTGGCATCCTTTTTGCTCTCCTGAAGCTGACACCTTGTTTATCTGCGTCCCTGCGGTATCGGACGTTTTCGCACAGCTTTCTTTTCAGGAGTGAAAATATGCACCGTCGTACCTTGTTAAAAGCTTTTGTACTGTCGGCCTCTGTGGTCGCGATGGGAATGAGTTTTGGCGTGCAGGCTGCCGATACCATCAAAGTGGGAATTATGCACTCGCTGTCCGGCACGATGGCGATCTCCGAGACGCCTCTGAAAGACGTTGCCCTGATGACGATTGATGAGATCAACGCCAAAGGCGGCGTGCTGGGCAAGAAACTGGAGCCGGTGGTGGTTGACCCGGCGTCGAACTGGCCGCTGTTTGCCGAGAAAGCCCGTCAGCTCATTAGCCAGGATAAGGTGGCGGTGGTGTTCGGCTGCTGGACGTCGGTGTCGCGCAAATCCGTGCTGCCGGTGTTTGAGGAGCTGAACGGCCTGCTGTTCTACCCGGTTCAGTACGAAGGCGAAGAGATGTCGCCGAACGTCTTCTATACCGGCGCCGCGCCGAACCAGCAGGCGATCCCGGCGGTGGAGTACCTGATGAGCGAAGACGGCGGCGCGGCGAAGCGCTTCTTCCTGCTGGGCACGGACTACGTGTATCCGCGCACCACCAACAAGATCCTTCGCGCCTTCCTGCATTCAAAAGGCGTAGAGGATAAAGACATTGAAGAGGTTTACACCCCGTTTGGCCACAGCGATTACCAGACCATCGTAGCCAACATTAAGAAATTCTCCGCAGGCGGTAAAACGGCGGTGGTGTCGACCCTCAACGGCGATTCCAACGTTCCATTCTATAAAGAGCTGGCTAACCAGGGCCTGAAGGCTACCGATGTTCCGGTGGTGGCGTTCTCTGTCGGCGAAGAGGAGCTGCGTGGGATCGACACCAAACCGCTGGTGGGGAACCTGGCGGCGTGGAACTACTTCGAATCCGTGGATAACCCAACCAACCAGACCTTCGTGGCGGATTACAAAGCCTACGCCAAAGCGCACAAGCTGCCGAATGCCGATACCGTCGTAACCAACGATCCGATGGAAGCTACCTATGTGGGCATTCACATGTGGGCGCAGGCCGTCGAAAAAGCAGGCACCACCGACGTGGATAAAGTGCGTGCCGCGATGGCAGGTCAGTCCTTTAAAGCGCCGTCTGGGTTTACGCTCACCACCGATGCCACCAACCACCACCTGCATAAGCCGGTCATGATTGGGGAAATCGAGGGTAACGGCCAGTTTAACGTGGTCTGGCAAACCGACGCGCCGGTGCGTGCCCAGCCGTGGAGCCCGTTCATCGCCGGAAATGACAAAAAGCCTGACCAGCCGATGAAAACCGCCAGTAATTAAGCCATTACCGCAGGGAGAAACGTCATGAACGCCATGCGCATGTTCATCGCTCTTGTATGGCTTACCGGACTGCTGCCAGGGATGGCGCAGGCATCGGATGCCGATAACTTTGTTGCTGCTAACCGCACGCAGCAAGCAGCATTGCTGACCGCGTGGGCGGCTTCACCGGATGCGGCAAGGATGCCGCTGCTTCAGGCGCTGCAAGCTGAAAGCCTGTTTATCGACGGCCAGAAACATGCCTTTGCCAGGCACGGCGGCGAGATGGTGCCGCTCGGGGCGGCAACGGCGGCAGAAGGCGCTACCAAAGCCGTACGCCTGACCAACCGACTCCGTGTGCTGGCGGCGACTGCCCTGGCGACACATCAACTGATAAGTGACAGCGTCACAGAAAGGCGAGGCGCAGCCCGGCAGCTCCAGCGGGATATCCAGCCAGATATGCTCGGTTTTCTGCAAAAAAGGGTCAGTCTCGAAACGGATGATGTGACGCGGCAGTCGCTGCTGCTGGCGCTGGCGAACCTCCAGCTTGCCAGTCCACTGGCGGAGACCCGTCTTCAGGCCATTGAACTACTGGGTCAATCCGACGACCCGGACGTGCAGGCAAAAATCACGCCGTTTACCCAACCGCAGACGGAGCCGGATGCGAAGGTGCGTGCGGCCGCTGCCGAGAGCCTGAGCCACATACAGCACCGTCTGATGTGGGGCGACTTGCTCGGGCAAGCATTTATGGGGCTTTCTCTGGGCTCTGTCCTGCTGCTGGCTGCGCTGGGGTTGGCGATCACCTACGGACTGCTTGGCGTCATCAACATGGCGCATGGTGAAATGTTGATGTTAGGGGCGTATGCCACCTGGATGGTGCAGCAGGTGATGGCGCAATTTATGCCCCAGTGGCTGGCGCTTTATCCGGTTATTGCGCTGCCCGTGGCCTTTTGCCTGACGGCGGGCATCGGAATGATTCTCGAGCGCACGGTGATCCGCCATCTTTACGGACGTCCACTGGAAACGCTGCTGGCGACATGGGGGATCAGCCTGATGCTTATCCAGCTGGTACGCATGACGTTCGGGGCACAAAACCTGGAGGTGGCAAACCCGTTCTGGCTTTCCGGAGGCGTGCAGGTGTTCGCCAACCTGACGCTGCCGTGGAACCGCATTGTGGTGCTGGGCTTTGTGCTGCTGGTGCTGTTCTTCACCTGGCTGATTCTGAACAAAACCCGTCTTGGCCTGAACGTCCGCGCGGTGACCCAAAACCGCAGCATGGCTGCCTGCTGCGGGGTGCCTACCGGGCGTGTCGACATGCTGGCGTTTGGGCTGGGGTCCGGCATTGCCGGTCTGGGCGGCGTGGCGCTTTCCCAGTTGGGGAACGTGGGGCCGGAGCTGGGCCAGGGCTACATTATCGACTCGTTCCTGGTAGTGGTGCTGGGCGGCGTCGGCCAGCTGGCCGGTAGCGTGGCAGCGGCGTTTGGCCTGGGGATTTTCAACAAAATTCTCGAACCGCAGATGGGTGCGGTACTCGGCAAGATCCTGATTCTGGTGGCGATCGTTCTGTTTATTCAGAAACGCCCTCAGGGACTCTTTGCCTTAAAAGGGAGGGTTACTGACTGATGAGCCAGCCACTTACCTTAACGATGGCGCGTAAAGCGCCGCGCACGACTCAGATTGCGGGCAGCCTGCTGGTGGCGTGTCTGCTGATCTTACCGTTTTTCGCGCTGCTGCCCGCCACGCATCCCCTGGCGCTATCGACCTGGATGCTGACGCTGATTGGCAAGATCCTCTGCTATGCCATCGTGGCCGTTGCGCTCGATCTGGTATGGGGATACGCGGGCATGCTCTCGCTGGGACACGGCATTTTCTTTGCCCTTGGCGGCTATGCGATGGGGATGTACCTGATGCGCCAGGCGGCGGGTGACGGTCTGCCTGCGTTCATGTCCTTTCTCTCCTGGAGCGAGCTGCCGTGGTTCTGGTGGGGCACCCAGCACTTTGCCTGGGCGCTGGTCCTGATTGTGATGGTTCCGGGATTGCTGGCGCTGGTGTTTGGCTGGTTTGCCTTCCGCTCAAAAATCAAGGGGGTCTATTTTTCCATCATGACCCAGGCGCTGACCTACGCGGGCATGCTGCTGTTCTTTCGTAACGAGACCGGTTTTGGCGGTAATAACGGCTTTACCGGTTTTACGACCCTGCTCGGATTTCCGGTGACGGAGACCGCCACGCGTATCGCGCTGTTTCTGGCGACCGTGTTGCTACTGATTCTGGCATTAGGCACAGGATTTGCGCTGGCGAAAAGCAAGTTTGGCCGCATCCTCACGGCGGTGCGTGACGCGGAAAACCGCCTGACGTTCTGCGGTTACGATCCGCGCGGGTTCAAGCTGCTGGTGTGGACGCTGTCCGCGGTGCTGTGCGGTCTGGCGGGGGCGCTGTACGTTCCGCAGGTGGGCATTATCAACCCTGGCGAAATGTCGCCGACCAACTCGATTGAAGCCGCTATCTGGGTGGCGCTGGGCGGGCGCGGCACGCTGGTCGGTCCGGTGATTGGCGCAGCGCTGGTGAACGGCGCCAAGAGCTTCTTCACCGTCGCGATGCCGGAATACTGGCAGCTGTTTTTGGGGCTGATTTTTATCGCCGTCACGCTGTTCTTGCCGCGCGGCGTCTACGGCCTGTTGCGTAAGGGGGAGAAATAATGCAGCCATCTGATGGATTATTCACCCGGCAGCTGCCCGGTGACCGCTACCGGGAACAGACCGATCCCGTGTTGCAGCTTGAGGCCATCAACGTCAATTTTGACGGGTTTCAGGCGTTGACGGATCTCACGCTCAATATTGGCGTGGGCGAACTGCGCTGCGTAATTGGGCCTAACGGCGCGGGCAAAACGACGTTAATGGACGTTATCACGGGCAAAACGCGGCCTCAAAGCGGCAAAGCGCGCTATGACCAGTCTGTCGATCTGACCCTGCTCGATCCCGCCGCTATTGCCCGACAGGGGATCGGGCGTAAATTCCAGAAACCCACGGTCTTTGAAGCGCTTACGGTGTGGGAAAACCTCGAAATCGCAATGAAAACCGACAAATCCGTCTGGGCGAGTCTGCGGGCAAAGCTAAACGGCGAACAGGTCGATCGCATTGATGAAATGCTGGTGCTTCTGCGGCTCAGCAGCGAGCGCGACCGCCGCGCCGGGCTGCTTTCTCACGGGCAAAAACAGTTTCTGGAGATCGGTATGCTGCTGGTGCAGGATCCGCATCTGCTGCTGCTGGACGAGCCCGCCGCTGGAATGACGGACGCGGAAACCGAATACACCGCAGAATTGTTCAGAACGCTGGCGGGCAAGCACTCTCTGATGGTGGTGGAACATGACATGGGGTTTGTGGAAACCATCGCCGATCGGGTGACGGTGCTGCATCAGGGGCGCGTGCTGGCGGAAGGCTCGCTTCGTGAGGTACAGGCCAACGAGCAGGTGATTGAAGTCTATCTGGGACGCTAAGGAGCCGTAATGCTACAGGTTAACGAACTGAATCAATACTACGGCGGCAGCCATATTCTGCGCGGCGTGAGCTTTCAGGCTCTTCGCGGCGAGGTCACCTGTCTTTTGGGGCGCAACGGCGTCGGTAAAACCACGCTGCTGAAGTGTCTGATGGGGCTGATCCCGGCGAAAAGCGGTGACATCGTCTGGCAGGGCAAGAAAATCACCCACAGCAAGCCGCACCAGCGGGTGCATGCTGGCGTGGCGTATGTCCCGCAGGGGCGCGAGATTTTCCCGCGCTTAACCGTTGAAGAGAATCTGCTGCTGGGGCTGTCACGCTTTTCCGCCCGCGACGCGAAGCAGGTGCCGGATGAGATCTGGCAGTTGTTTCCGGTGTTAAAAGAGATGAAACACCGCCGCGGGGGCGATCTCTCCGGGGGACAACAGCAGCAGCTGGCGATAGGACGCGCGCTGGCAAGCCGTCCGCAGCTTCTAATCCTCGATGAACCGACGGAAGGCATTCAGCCATCGGTTATTAAAGAGATTGGGCAGGTGATCCGCTCGCTGGCGGATCGCGGCGATATGGCGATTCTGCTGGTCGAACAGTTTTATGACTTTGCCGCCGAGCTGGCCGACAGCTATCTGCTGATGTCGCGCGGCACCATTATTCAGCAGGGTCGTGGTGAAAATATGGAGCAGGAGGGCGTTCGCGGTCTGGTTGCGATCTGAAATGTTATAATATAACATCCTTATTCTTATAAAACGGAATGAGGGTTTTGTTTTGGCTGCACATATTGGAAAAATTGCCATGACTCTGGGGGCGCTGCTGGTCAGCGGCCAGCTGTTTGCCCATTCGCACGGTCACCAGATGACCGAGGCGGAACAGAAGGCGGCGAACGGCGTGTTTGAGGATAAAGACGTGAAGGACAGAAAGTTGTCTGACTGGGACGGTACCTGGCAATCCGTCTATCCGTTCCTGTTGGACGGTTCGCTCGATCCGGTATTTAAGAAGAAAGCGGAGAAGGACCACAAATCCGTTGAGGCGGTGAAAGCCTATTACCGGACGGGCTACGCAACGGACGTGGGATCTATCGGCATCGAAAATAACGTGATGGAATTCCACCAGGGGGAAACGGTAAGCCGCTGTCACTACGACTACAGCGGCTACAAAATCCTGACCTACGCCTCGGGGAAAAAAGGCGTTCGCTATCTGTTTGAGTGTAAGGATGCCAGCAGCAAGGCACCGAAGTTTGTTCAGTTCAGCGACCATATCATTGGACCGAAAGCCTCTTCACACTTCCATCTTTTCATGGGCAATACCTCCCACGAGGCGCTGCTGAAAGAGATGGATAACTGGCCGACGTACTACCCGAACGAGATGTACAAAGAACAGGTGGTTGAAGAGATGTTGCACCACTAGATTTTGCTTGAGCCGGGTGGCGGCTACGCCTTACCCGGCCTACATGGTTACGCGACTTTGGGCGATTCGCACCACGCTTTCACGCTCATCCCACGCAAAATCATCAGCCAGGCAATGACGATGGCGGCCATCATAATCACAAACAATGACCAGTGCGGCAGATGGGTCAGGATGAGCCCAGTGATCATCGGGTTCGCCGCCGCGCCCAGCCAGCCCAGCGCCTGGGCGGAGAAATAGCTCGCCTTCATTCCCGGCGGGGCGATGTTGTCGATCAGCATATATTCCCCCGGAGCATAGATAATCTCCCCGAGGGTAAAGATCGCGGCAGCGATGCCCCAGTAAACCAGGTTTTCACCGGAGAGCATAAACCCGCCCAGACCCACAATGAAAAACAGGGTGGCAACGGTCATCAGCGGGCGAATGTTGCTGGCTGAAATTTTACGCCCGAGGGCGTATTGCAGCGTCACCACCACGGCGGCGTTGACGGGGAGCACCACGGCCACCACCTTTTCGGCGAAATCACCGTCCGCGTGCGCGGCAAGCACATACTGCGAAATGCAGGTCGCAAACGATCCCCCGACGTAAGAGGCGAGCAGACCAGACAGCGTATACCAGAACAGGGCGCGGTCCTTCAGCAATACCGACGGCTGCCATGGCGCCTTTTCTTCAGCGGCATCTAACGCCACGCTTTTCTGTACAAAGAAATGGATAAAGCCGAGCGGCAGTGCGGCGCAAAAGGCCGCCAGCCAGAACGGGAGCTGCAGGCTGTACATCACCAGCAGGGTCCCAAGCGGTGGGCCGATCGTCCAGCCGATGTTCAGGAAGCTGTAGTTCAGGGAGAAGACGCGGGCTTTTTCGCTTGAGGTCAGCACATCGGCAAACCAGGCTTTGAGTACCGTTGAAAAAACCGAGTAGGCGCAGTTGATCAGCGCAAAAAACAGCACCACCAGCGTGACGTTATTAACCAATGGAATGGCCACAAAGCCCGCAATAAACGCCACAATGGCGATTAGCATATAGCGCTTTTTATCAAACTTATCGGCCAGAATGCCAAACCCTAAGCTGAACACGACGCCAATGGTCAGCGCAATGGTCAGCGCATAACCGATATTCTCGACGCTCATGCTATACGCGCGCGTGAGATAAATGGTCATAAACGGCAGCGTTGCCCCTCGACCGATTGTTAATAACAATGACGATGCCAGCAGCGCTGCGGTAGAGCGCCTGAGAGATGGTTTCATATTCCTGCCCGACAAATGCTTATGCTTTTTTTGTTGTGTTATAAAAGGAGTATCACGACATAAGGGGCTTGTATAGCGCCTAATTTATCCCTAAATGCTTCGCCTGACTGCCAGAATTAATGATCTTCTCGTGGTGCTATTTTTTCTGTTACCTTGAAGTGTTAACAAATTATTAATAATTCAGGGGCAGGGTATGACGCGTAAAGACGGGCTGCTGGCGTTGCTGGTGGTCGTAGTGTGGGGGCTTAATTTTGTGGTCATCAAGCTGGGGTTACACAATATGCCTCCGCTGATGCTGGCCGGTTTACGTTTTATGCTGGTAGCGTTCCCGGCGCTATTTTTCGTGGCGCGTCCAAAAATCCCCCTGAAATTGCTGCTGGGCTACGGCCTGACCATCAGTTTTGGTCAATTTGCGTTTCTTTTCTGCGCCATTAAGTTCGGCATGCCCGCCGGTCTGGCCTCGCTGGTTCTGCAGGCGCAGGCGTTCTTTACCATTATTCTCGGCGCGTTTGTGTTTGGTGAGCGTTTACAGGGTAAACAGCTGGCGGGGATCACGCTGGCGGTGTTTGGCGTGCTGGTGCTGATTGAAGCCAGCCTGAACGGTCAGCATGTGGCCCTGCTGGGCTTTATGCTCACGCTGGCGGCGGGGCTTAGCTGGGCCTGCGGAAACATCTTCAACAAGCTGATTATGCAGCATGAGGCGCGCCCGGCGGTGATGTCTCTGGTGGTGTGGAGTGCGCTGATCCCTGTTATCCCGTTTCTGGCGGCATCGTTTATTCTGGACGGCCCGGATCTGATGCTGAAAAGCCTGGTCGAGATCGATCTCACGACTATCCTGTCGCTGATTTATCTGGCGTTCGTCGCCACAATTATCGGCTATGGCATTTGGGGTTCGCTGCTGGGTCGCTACGAAACCTGGCGGGTGGCGCCACTGTCTCTGCTGGTACCCGTGGTGGGGCTGGCCAGCGCGGCGTTGCTGCTGGATGAAAAACTCAGCGCGCTGCAGCTCTTTGGCGCGGTGCTGATCATGGGTGGACTCTACATCAACGTGTTTGGTTTGCGCGTGCGTCGGGCGACGCGAGTACGGAATTAGGGCACAAAAAAGCCCCGCAGAGGCGGGGCAAAACGAATCAGAAGCCGTGCTGATTGTAATACGGCACGCCTAATTCGTCGGATTTGTCGCTACCAGCCCCCATATGGTTGAAATCAAAAGGTGACTGGTCATGTGCTGACGGCAAAATCATCGTGTCACGATTATTTTGCTGCGTTGCACTGGGCGTTTGCTCCGCGAAGGTCTGGCTGGAAAACAGCACCAGCAAGGCGAGGGCGGCGGAGACGGTAACTTTCATGATTTCCTCGGTACGTCTTTACAGGCGTTGTTTAACTACAGTGTTTTAACGGATAGAGATATCGGGATTCACCCGGCATGCTGGTGATACGATACTTATGAGGCGGCACATCAAAGTAGTTCTTAAACGTGCGCGTCAGGGTTTGTTGCGATTCAAATCCGTAACGCTCCGCCAGATAAAGGATCGGCTCATTGCTTTCTTTCAGTTTTTGGGCAATCTCCGTCAGCTTGCGGCTGCGAATATATTGACCTAATGAATGACCGGTCTCTTTTTTGAACATCCGTTGCAGGTGCCATTTTGAGTAACCTGAACGCTCTGACACTTTTTCAAGGGAGAGCGGCGATTCCAGGTTGTCCTCGATCCAGTCCAAAATGCTATGAATGGTGATAGCGTCAGTATTGCGTCTGGACATCGTCATACCTCTTTTTCTGTTTACGGCAGTATTTTCTTAAGCAAAAGCTCAAGCGTTGCCACTTCATCTGCCGTTAAGTTTTTTGTTAGTTCCTGATGCAGTGTTTGTCCTACGAGTTGATGACATTGCTCACACATGGCCGCGCCGTCGCTGGTCAGTTTGATCAGCACGCCGCGTTTGTCATTCGGGTTAGGGCTTCGTTCTATCCATCCTTTGCAGACGAGACGATCCAGCATGCGGGTTAACGCACCCAGATCGACAGAGAGCACCTTTTTCAGCTCAACCGGCGTGATACAAACTTCGCAGCGAATGGAACACAGCACTTTGAACTGTGTTGCGGTGATATCCAGCGGTGACAGATAGTCATTGAGCAGGCGATCTTTTTTCTGGTTAACCATGTGAATAAGACGGCCCAGTGGAATGATGTCGTTAAAGAGATCGCTGGTGCTTTTCACAATGGTTGCCCTGGCAAGTAGTTTAGTCACGGCAGATATTATTGCTCAGGCAAGTATAAGTCAACTGAATGAATCGACGGATGCCACGAATTGCTAAAACGTTTCATGAACTTTTTTTGAGTACTTTCAAATCATATACATAACGCAGGGTTATCATTGCAGTGAGAAAATAATGGTTACGTTGTGGTCATGGCTGAATGTCACACTTTCACCCTATAATTGCGGGGATGAATATGGATAAGGACAACGACGTACTATGTTGGATTTGATTAAAGCAATTGGCCTGGGGCTGGTGGTGTTGCTGCCGCTGGCGAACCCGTTAACGACGGTGGCGCTGTTTCTGGGGCTGGCAGGGAACATGAACAGCGCAGAGCGCAATCATCAGTCGATGATGGCCTCTGTCTATGTGTTTGCCATCATGATGGTGGCTTATTACGCCGGACAGCTGGTGATGAACACCTTTGGGATTTCGATTCCCGGCCTGCGTATCGCCGGGGGGCTGATTGTGGCCTTTATCGGGTTCCGTATGCTGTTCCCCGCGCAAAAAGCGCATGAATCACCGGAAGCGGCCAGCAAATCCGAAGAGCTGGAAACAGAGCCCAGCGCGAATATTGCTTTTGTCCCGTTAGCGATGCCGAGTACGGCGGGGCCGGGAACGATTGCGATGATCATCAGCTCCGCCTCAACGGTGCGTGATAGCTCCACCTTCCCGGACTGGGTGCTGACGGTTGCGCCACCGCTGATTTTCGCGCTTATCGGTATTATCGTGTGGGCATCCCTGCGCAGTTCCGGTGCGATTATGCGCTGGGTAGGAAAGGGCGGGATTGAAGCGATTTCCCGTCTGATGGGCTTCCTGCTGGTGTGTATGGGCGTACAGTTTATTATTAACGGCGTGCTGGAAATTATTAAGACCTACCACTGAGGTCATTGCCGGGTGGCGGCTTCGCCTTACCCG
>NZ_GL890776.1:478222-536796 GCF_000211415.1 Enterobacter mori LMG 25706
AAACAAACCTCACCCGTGCTGGCCCTGTTCCTCCAGCGCCACCGGCCATTTACGGAAGATCAGCAGCGACCAGATAAGCGCCACCAGCGCAGGGATCGCCCCCAGATAGCCAATCGCCGACATCGACACGTGCAGGCTAATCTGATTTCCCAGCAGCGCGCCCGCCCCAATCCCCAGATTGAAAATTCCCGAGAAGAGCGACATCGCGACGTCCGTGGCATCCGGTGCCAGCGCCAGCACTTTCACCTGCATGCCCAGACCGATAATCATGATTGCTACGCCCCAGAACAGGCTGAGGATCGCCAGATGGCTTTCGCTGCCCGCGGCAGGCATCAACAACAGCAGGCACGCCAGCAGCAGGCCAATGGCGCTGCTCACCAGCGTAGACGCATGCTGGTTGCCGAGCTTACCAAACAAAATACTGCCGATAATGCCCGCGCCGCCCAGAATCAGCAGCAGAATCGTGGCGAAATTGGCGCTAAAGCCCGCCACAACCTGCACAAACGGCTCAATGTAGCTGTAGGCCGTGTAATGGGCGGTTACCACAATCACCGTAAGCAAATAAATGCTCATCAGCGCCGGGCGACGCATCAACAGCGGCAGGCTTTTTAGCGAGCCGGAATGTTCGCTCGGCCATGTTGGCAGTAGCTTGATGAGGCAGACTAGCGTGATCAGCGCCCCCATGCCGATGGCAAAGAAGGTGGTACGCCAGCCGAAGTATTGCCCGACAATGCGGCCAATCGGCAGGCCGAGCACCATCGCCAGCGCGGTACCGGTGGCAATCAGGCTCAGCGCCTGCGCGCGTTTCCCCGCTGGTGCCAGGCGAATAGCGAGCGACGCGGTAATCGACCAGAACACCGCATGGGCAAAGGCAATACCGATGCGGCTAATGACCAGCACCGTAAAATTCCACGCCATGAATGACAGCACATGGCTGGCGATGAAGACCACAAACAGGCCAATCAGCAGCTTTCGCCGCTCCATCTGGCTGGTCAGCAGCATAAACGGCAGCGACATCAGCGCCACCACCCAGGCGTAGATGGTCAACATAATGCCCACCTGCGCCGTCTCCATCTGGAAGCTGTCGGCTATGTCAGACAGCAGCCCAACCGGAACAAATTCAGTGGTATTGAAAATAAACGCAGCGATGGCGAGCGTGACCACACGTAGCCACGCGACCCTGCGGGAAACCGTGTTTGTTGTCATAAAGATGTCTGGGATTGATTAACGATGAGGAGACGATCTTAAAGCTTTAAACGGCGAAAACTCAACCATAATGTGACCTAAATCACAAAATTTACCGTGCCACAGCGGTAGCGGCGGGCGAGGTTTTCCGTGAAGATAAAGAACAACATAACGATAACAGGCGGTAAGTCGATGCAGGAGATTGATTTTTATCTGGTAGATGCGTTTAGTGATACCTCATTTGGTGGCAATCCGGCGGCGGTTTGCCCGCTTAAGGCATGGCTACCGGATGAGACGTTACTCAGCATGGCGCAGCAGCATAACCAGTCCGAAACCGCGTTCTTCGTGTGCAGTAAAGGCGGGATTGAGCTGCGCTGGTTTACCACCTTAACCGAGGTCAATCTCTGCGGACACGCGACGCTTGCCACTGCGTATGTGCTGTTTAACGAGCTGGACTACCCGGATTCGCGCATTCACTTTGAGACCGCCTCGGGCCGCCTGACGGTCAGCCGGGAAGGTGACTGGATAACGCTCGATTTCCCGGCCAGTCCGACGCAGGAATTGACCCCGCCGCCAGAGATGCTCGCCGCGCTGGGGATCAACCGCTACGTTGAGGCCCGAAAGGGACGCGCCTGGGTGGTGGTGCTGGAAAATCGTGAGCAGGTGGAAGCCGTGACGCCAAACTATTCCGCGATGACGCCAGGTGAACACAAGGTTGCCGTCACCGCGCGTGGGGAGGGTGAGTACGATTTCGTCAGCCGCTTCTTCTCACCAGGGGTTGCCGTACCTGAAGATCCTGTCACCGGCTCTGCGCATACGATGCTCATTCCTTACTGGAGTGAAACGCTGGGAAAAACGACGCTGTTTGCGCGCCAGGTTTCGGCCCGTGGCGGTGATGTGCGCTGCGAACTGAAAGGCTCGCGCGTGATGATGAGCGGCCAGGCATCATTATATTTGAAAGGCACAGTATTTCTGCGCTAGAAAAAAAGAGGAAGAGACCATGCAGGAAATTGATTTTTATCTGGTAGATGCCTTCAGCGACAGGGCGTTCGGTGGCAATGCGGCGGCGGTTTGCCCGCTGGAAGAGTGGCTTCCGGATGAGACGCTGCTCAACATGGCGAAGCAGCATAACCAGTCGGAAACGGCCTTCTTCGTGCGTACGGATAACGGCTTTGAGCTGCGCTGGTTTACCACGCTTGATGAAATTAACCTCTGCGGACATGCGACGCTGGCGGCGTCCCACGTCATTTTTGAATATCTCGACTACCCGCATACCGAAATCACCTTCTCGACGCGTTTTGTTGGCGACCTGACGGTGAAGCGCAACGGAGACTGGCTGACGCTCAATTTCCCGGCATGGTCGACGGAGGTTGTCGACAATCCGCCCGCGTTACTCTTTAGCGCGCTGGGCATCAGCGGTGCACAAGAGATCCGCGCAGGGCGCGATTACATGGTAGTGCTGGAAAGCCAGCAGCAGGTGGAAGCCTTAACGCCGGATATCGCGGCAATGATCCCGCTGGATAAAATGGTCTGCGTCACGGCACCGGGGGACTCGTATGACTTTGTCAGCCGCTTCTTCTGTCCGGGCGAAGGCGTGCCGGAAGATCCGGTGACGGGATCGGCGCACAGCATGTTGATTCCGTACTGGAGCGAAAAACTGGGTAAAACGTCACTGAATGCCCGCCAGGTATCAGCCCGTGGCGGGGATCTGCGCTGCGAGTTAAAGGGCGACCGCGTGATGATTGGCGGGCAGGCGACGCTGTATCTGAAAGGACGGATCTTTTTGCGCTAGCTGAGCGATGCGCCGCCGCAGATCGCAATCTCTTGCCCGGTAATGGCGGCGGCCTCTTCGCTCAACAGGAAGTTGACCAACCCGGCGACCTCTTCTGGCCTGATAAGCCTCCCTAACGGCGGACATTTCGGCGGGGAGGTTTCCCGCCCCGGCGAACTGAGCATTGGCGTTTGGGTGGCTCCGGGAGCGACCACGTTCGCGGTAATCCCTCGTGGGGCCAGTTCGGCGGCCCAGCTTCTGATCATCCCAACCATTGCCGCTTTGGTGGCAACATACTGGGAACGTCCGGCTGCGCCGCGTGACGTTCTGCTGCCTATCGCCACCAACCGTCCTCCGGACGCCATGCGGGGTGCGAAGTGGTTAAACAGTACTTCACACGCCTGCACGTGCAACCGCCAGAGCGCGTCACCGGTAGCAGACTCCAGCAGCCCCAGAGGCGCGGCAGCCATCATTCCGGCAGCATGGATCACCGCGTGAGGCGGAGGGAGGGGCTGCAATACGGCCATCAGCGCATCAGGCTTGCTGATATCAAGGCTCAGACTGGTGAAGCTGGGCGTTTCCAGCGTGACGGGGCGTCGGCTCAGTCCGGTCACCTGCCAGCCTTCAGCCAGCAGACGTTTAACGATCGCCTCACCAATGCCCGAGCTGGCTCCGGTAACGACAGCATGGCGCATCTCATACCTCCAGCATCGTGCGGGGAATTTTGAATACCGCTTTGCGCACGGTCATGGGCGACACGGCAGCACACAGCGCCTGATGGGGCTCACCAGGGTAAAAGACGGCAAAATCACCCGCGCCGAGACGGATAGCGACGCTGTGTTCAGCGGTGGAGGCAATAAACAGATCTGGCTTGCGCTCTTCATCACCCGGCCGCCCGATGGGAAGTGCTCCGGCGTGAATATATTCTTCGCCTGCTAACAGAACCTGAATATCTGCCCACTGGTGATGGTACTCCGTGTGCCGCTCGATACGCGGCTGCGTCCTGGCAGGCCCGATATGGCAAAACCATTCGCTATTCTCCGGTTGCCAGCGACCATCCGCGCGCGCCATAAGAGCCGGGAGCGTGCACTCCGGGCGGGAAAGCAGGGCGTATAACGCCGACGGTAGCCCTGCCAGTGGCAGGGCGTTGAGATGCCCAATAATCATATTAGCCCCTTGACCCATTCTGGCGTCACCCGCACGTATTTGATGGCCTGACGGAAGTAGGTGTAAGCGATATGAATATTGCCTTCCGATCCCTGTTTGATGCTGGGATAGGAAAATTCGCGATTGAGTTTTTTCATGGAGTTGTTGGTCATACAGTAACCATCCCCCTCGTCCAGGTTACGCTGCCACGGCCAGCTTTTCCCGCCGTCCGGCGAAATGGCGACGGTCATCGGCGCACGCGGCGCACCCCAGAAGGCAGCACGACCGCGGGTGACGACCGGCTCTTTACGGTCATCACCATCATCAATTTCATCGTAGAGAGACGCCCGGCGCTCAAGCGCACCGGCGGCGCTCATGTGATTGAACACCAGCGCCAGTTCACCGCTCGAAAGCGTCGTTACCTGAATGGAGGAGTTGTTATTGGGTAGCGCCGTCGTCTCCGGTACGGACCAGCTTTCGCCGCCGTCCGTTGACTGGCTGTAATAAATATTGTCCCCCCAGCGGCTGCGGAACAGCGCCACCAGGGTGCCGTTGTGAAGCGGGGTAATATTCATATGCACGCAGCCCAGGCTTTCGGGCACCACAACATCACGCCAGGTTTTTCCGCGATCCTCCGAGATTTTCACCGCGCTGATATCGTCGTTACCTACCCATTTCTCCCCCGGCCGTGTACGGCAGTAAAACACCGGTAGCAGCCAGTTGCCGTTTTCCAGTACCACTATCGGCTGGCGGATAAAGGTGCCCGGTTTATCGAGAAGAGTATCAATCTCGCCCCAGGTTTGGCCCAAATCCAGTGACTGGCGATAGCGCACAATCGCCGTGTCCTGATTGCCGGAAATCTGGGCGGTCCACAGCAGCCACAGCACGTTGTCCGGGGCAAGGAAGAGGACCGGGTTTTGCTCAGAGCGCGTCGCGTCGTCCGAGAGTTTAACCGCATCGCTCCACTGCTGGCTGCCCTGTGTCAGGCGTGAACCCCATACGGAGATATCCGCAATCCCTTCCTGCGTCCCCCCGAACCAGACGCACATCAGCGCGCCATCCGGCAACGGCAGCAGGTTTGCGGCATGGTTTTGTGGGCAAGAGGAAGGCAGCATGGCTGTCTCCATGTGAATGTCCTGCGGGTGCGGACGAACAATCCCGTCGCGGGTTACGGTTACAGACATATCAAACTCCATTATTTTCTGCAGGGGTGGGCGCTTTTGCATTCGCTTTTCCCGGAATGAGCCGCTCTATCACCATGATGACGGCTGGGGTCAGCAGAGCGATATACATATTGTTGATACCAAACGGATCGCCAAGCAGATACCAGACCGACGTGACGACGCAGGCACCAATTAGGCCAGCGTTAGCCCCACGGGTGCTGCGGAAGAACGGGGCGTAAAAGGCGATAACGGCCACCACGGAAATCGACAGGCGAATGGCGCGGGTAAAGAACGAGAGCTTCAGGACTTCAGGCACCAGCAGAACAAAAATCAGCGGCAGGAAGCCAATCAGCAGGGAGATCCAGCGGGTGGCCTTAAATTCCTGCTCAGGCGTCGGGTTGCGCATCGGCACGTAAAAGTCTTTAACCACCAGGGAGGCGATAGCCAGCGCAACGGTACTGACGCTGACGAAAATAGACGCCACCAGAGAGGTGGTGACCAGACCGGCCAGCCACGGGTTCATGTCCTGCAGGAAAATCGGCATCGCATACAGGCTGTTAATCTCCGGGTGCAGGTATTTAGCCGCCACGCCGATTACCGCGATGGCCAGCGCAATCGGCAGACAGAAGAAGAACGCGACCCAGGTTGAACGTTTGGCCGATTTCACGTCTTTGGTGGAGGAGATGGCCTGAATCACAAACTGGGTACAGAAGATGGAACCAATGGTGCCGATGAGCCATGCGAAAATGGTCGACGCGCCGATATTGCCATCCCAGGTCCAGTAGAAGTCCGGCATGTTTTCAACCATTGGCGCGAAGCCGCCCGTCTTAGACAGCGCAAAGCCCATGATGACCAGAATGCCGAAGTATTTCAGCGCACTGTGCAGCACCGTCACCCACGCCACACCCTTCATGCCGCCAAAGGCGAAATAGAAGGTGCTGACGATAGCGGTAATAAACGCCGCAACGGGCAAATTGACCTTCAATACGGTGGAGATGGCCGCCGCACCGCTGACGTAGTTCCCTACGTTAACCAGCAGAAGGGCGTAGATCATGATGATGGAGATAATATTTTTGGTGCTGTTACCGTACTTTTCGGCAATGGCCCCGGAGATGGTGATTTTCCCGGTGTTATAGATGCGCTTGACGAGCAACAGACCAAACAGCGGAAAGCCAATCGCCGCACCGATGACGGACCAGGAGGCCGCAAACCCGTCTTCAAACGCGGCCTGCGCCGTGCCGATAGTGGATTTTGCGCCGATATATTCAGACATGAGCAGGATCCCGACAATAAATGCTGGCATTGCGCGGGAGCCTTCCATGAAATCACCGGAGTTTTTACTGCGGATCCGGAAGGTTAGCCAGGTCGTGAACAGAATGTAGACAATCACTATGCCGACAATGATTAGGGTATCTTCAGCGGTAAAATTATTCATCTTTGCCTCTCTTCAGGGCGAGTGAATCCTGGGCACCTCAGGCACCCGGTATTCTTATTGACGAAACTGACGCCGGTTAATTCAGTGACGCTGTCACTATCTGGCGTATCTGTTGCAGCTGTTGCGCGTTAAACGCCACGGCGTATCGGCTTTCTCCAACGTCTTCTCCCATAATCTGCAGCGCTTTTTTGACTGCAGCGGGGGAAAACGCGACGCTGTATAACTCCGTGCGAAGCTGGGTGACGCTTTCCTGAGCCCGGCGGGAACCGTCGATGTCACCAGCATTAAAGCGTGACCAGATGGCGTTAATGGCCGCCGGTGCCACGTTCGCCAGTCCGGAAATACAGGCGGAGCAGCCATCGACAACGCCCTGATGGATCAGCGAATCGGGGCCGTTCAGCACGTCGAATCCGTCAATGTCTTTCACCGCATTGAGGAATCCGCTCAGGCTCTCGTAACTACCGGCACTGTCTTTAATACCGATAATATTGGGATGCTCCGCCAGCGCGCGAGCGGTGTCTGGCTCAATGGTGTTACCGGTTCTCGCTGGAATGTTGTAGAGATAAATCGGCACGCTCAGCGCATCGGCAATAGCCGTATAGTGCGTGATTAGCTCGTCTTGCTTTAGGGGAACAAAGTAAGGGGTAATGACCGATACGGCATCCACACCCAGTGAGGCGATCTGTTTGCCAAGACGGATGGTCTGATGGGTAGATATTTCTCCTGCATGGGCCACAACGGGCGCGCGTCCCGCCACGGTTTCAACGCAGTGCCGGGTGACGGCAATTTTTTCTTCTTCGCTTAGCACGAAAAACTCGCCGTTGGTCCCACAGCAAAAGATGCCATTACCGGCATCCAGCTGACGCGCGATCTGCCGTGTGAGTCCCGGTAAGTTCCGGTCGCCGTCCGCGTCAAAGGGGGTGACGATAGCCGTCAGTACGCCCTTTATGGTGTTACGCATTTCTCACTCCTTCGATATTAATGTTGGGGAAACAGTGTCCGATAGATTGCCTGCACCTCGTCACGGTCTGGCTGACAGGGGGCATTATTCATTAAGCGTTTAACGTTAAGCGCGGCCTCACTGAGGGAAGCAATGTCTTCTCGCGGTACGCCCAGCGTCTCAAGGTTATCCGGCAGGTTGAGACGGCGAACCAGCGCCGCAAAGTACGTCACCAGCGCGTGGGATTTGTCCTCGTCCGACAGGGTGGTATCCGCGCCGGGCACGAGATCCCAGACCTGAGCAAACTTTGTCACCGCATGGGGGCGCACTACGCGCATGCACGGTGCCAGCAGAATGGCGTTAGCCACGCCGTGCGGCAGGTGATATTTCCCCCCGAGAGGATAGGAAAGGGCGTGAACCAGGTGCGTGCCTGCATGCGCAATGGCAACCCCGCCGTAGTAAGACGCCCACAGCATCTCCAGCTTCGCCAGCAGATTACCCGGTTCGGCGCAGGCTGTTTCAATGTTGTTCAGCAGCTTAGACAGTCCCGTCAGCGCGGCGTTATCGCTGACCGGGTTGGCAACCGTTGACGTGAAACACTCAATCAGGTGGCACAACGCATCAATACCCGTCGACGAGGCGATGTGCGCGGGCATGCTGGTAGTGAGTTCAGGCAGGAGCGCAACGTAATCCGGCAGCAGCACGGGGGAGATGATCCCCACTTTCGTATTCTGTTCCGGTATCGCCAGAATTGCGTTTGGCGTGGCTTCGGAGCCAGTACCGGCCGTAGCGGGGATCAGCAAGGAGGAAATCCGCGCTGCGGGTTTTGTCCCGGCTAGCAGGGTATCCAGCCCCGGGGACTGAGGATGACACAGTACGGAGAGTAACTTTGCGACGTCCAGCACGCTGCCGCCCCCGATCCCCACGATCAAATCGAACTTGCAAGACGTTAACCCGCCGAGCACCTGGCTGACATCGTGGTGCGAAGGTTCCGGCGGCACGTTATCAATAATCGTGATGCTGCGATTGTCCTCTTCAAGAAGGGTCCGGATCTGCTTTGCTGCCTCCAGACGTGAAATATTGCCGTCTGTGACCAGTAAAATGTGCGCTTTACCGTGAAGCAGCGGTCTGATGGCGGGAATAGCGCCAGCGCCGCTGATAATTGTGCTGTTGATGGTTACCACATTCTTCTCCTGTCCAGGTGGTCATGATTGATTTCGCTCAAATGAGATCAGTTATGGTCATCGTGTGGCTAAATTTATAATTTATTCGCAAACTGATTAACTTGATCTTGCTCACATATAATCAGTCATGATTGAATATAATCATTAACAGGATGAACGGACCCGGAGTGGGGATGAAAAAAAACAATCTATACAGAGAGGTGGTGGTCGTCGCAGATGACTTTACCGGCGCAAACGATGCGGGCGTCAGCCTGGCGCTTCGCGGGAAAAAGGTCTGCGTGGCGTTCCAGACAGTTTCTACTGAACCCACTGATGCGCTGGTTATCAATACCGAATCACGGGCGCTGGGGGCATCAGAGGCGGCTGAAAAAATTGCGCGGCTCGGGGTGGATGTCGTGAACGCGCGGTGGCTGATTAAAAAGGTTGATTCCACGCTGCGCGGGAACGTGGGCGCTGAAACCGCAGCCCTTCAGGCACTGAGCGGTAAACGGCAGATCGTCATTGCGCCAGCGTATCCCGCAGCCGGGCGCATTACGCGGCACGGCCAGTGTCTGGTTAACGGTATCCCGGTAAATGAAACCGAATTTGCCAGCGACCCGAAAACGCCGGTGCCTTCTGCTGACATTGTTGATCTCTTCTTCGGACTGGCGGGCAAATCCGTGACCGTACACGACCTGGAAACTGCGCTGGCGCAAGGGGATGGCGTGCTGATTGTGGATGCAGAGACGGAGGGTGAGCTGGATGCCGTTATTGCCGCCGCGCTGACCTGCGAGCAGACGCCGCTGCTGGTGGGATCGGCCGGGTTGTGCGATGCGCTGGCGCGCCATCTTGCGCCGGTCCGGCGCAAACAGCTGCTGGCCGTCGTTGGCTCGATGAGTGAAATCGCGCAGCGTCAGATTGCGTTTGCGCTTAACGCACCTGGCGTGTCGCGGGTGTTCATTGATGTTAACGACATGCTTAACGGCACAACGGCAGACGCATTCATCCGAATAATTCAGGCGCTTCAGGCGGGTCATCACTGCATTGTGCAGACCTGTTCGGATCGGGAGTCCCGACATCGCGTTGAGGATATTTGCAGCCAACATCGAATGACCCGCGCGGCGCTGGGTGAAAAGATTTGTACTTATCTGGGAACGCTGACCCGCGAAGTGCTGGAAAAGCAGGCACCGGATGCGCTGTACGTTTCAGGTGGCGATGTGGCGATGGCCGTTGCCAGCGCGCTTGAGGCACAAGGTTTTGAGATTACGGGACGTATTGCACATTGCGTACCTTACGGCAGATTTATGGGTTGTGCCTGGCATCGGCCGGTGATGACCAAAGCAGGGGGCTTCGGAAAGGAAGAGACGCTGCGTGAGGTTTTGCATTTTATCGAGGAGAGAATGAGTGACTAATATTATTGCTGTAACCATGGGTGACCCGGCGGGTATTGGCCCGGAAATTATCATCAAATCCCTTACTGACGGCGAGTTATCGGGTTCACCTGTTGTCGTGGTGGGCTGCGCCCGTACGCTACAGCGGGTGCTTAAGCAAGGGATCACCGCGCAAGCCGATATGCGTGTGATTGAGAAAGTCAGCGATGCGCAGTTCGCGCCAGGTGTGATTAACGTGCTGGACGAACCGCTGGCGGATCCTGATGGGTTAAAGCCGGGGGTTGTTCAGGCTCAGGCCGGGGATCTGGCTTATCGCTGTGTGAAGCGAGCCACCGAACTGGCGATGGCGGGTGAGGTAAAGGCAATTGCAACGGCGCCACTCAATAAAGAGGCTCTGCATCTGGCCGGACATCACTATCCGGGCCACACGGAACTGCTGGCACATCTGACCGACAGCAGAGATTACGCCATGGTGTTGTATACCGATCAACTCAAGGTGATTCACATCACCACCCACATCGCGCTGCGCAAATTCCTTGATACGCTCAGTCAGGATCGGGTAAAAACCGTGATCGGTATTGCCGATACCTTCCTGAAGCGTGTGGGAATCGATCATCCGCGCATTGCAGTTGCAGGTGTGAACCCGCATGCGGGTGAGAACGGCCTGTTTGGTGATGAAGAGATCAAGATTGTCGGCCCCGCCGTCGAGGCGATGAAAGCGCAGGGGCTAAACGTCACAGGACCCTGTCCGCCGGATCCGGTATTTATGCAATGCCACGAAGGAATGTATGACATGGTCGTTGCGATGTATCACGATCAGGGGCATATTCCGTTAAAATTACTCGGCTTCTATGACGGGGTGAATATCACCGCCGGGTTGCCGTTTATCCGTACCTCTGCAGACCACGGCACCGCGTTCGATATTGCGTGGACCGGCAAAGCGAAGTCTGAGAGCATGACGGTGTCTATACAGTTGGCTATGCAAATTACACGGGAATGATATGAAGGGATATAACCGGTTAGAGCAGATAATGGATTACCTGAAAGGGCATAATCTGGTGACGGTGGATCAGCTGGTGGCAATCACGGATGCCTCACCGGCGACCATCCGCCGCGACCTGATTAAGCTCGACCAGGAGGGCGTCATTAGCCGTACCCACGGCGGCGTTACCCTTAACCGGTTTATTCCTTCCCAGCCCACGACGCACGAAAAAATGCAGAGGAGTCTGGCGGAGAAACATGCTATTGCCAGTGTGGCGGCCAGCTTTGTTAAGGCGGGAGATGCCGTCGTGCTGGATGCGGGCACCACGATGATTGAACTCGCGCGTCAACTGACGCCCCTGCCGCTGCGCGTCATTACCAGCGACCTGCATATTGCGCTGTTTCTCTCGGAATTTAGGCAAATCGAAGTGACGATTATTGGTGGACGTATCGACGATTCGAGCCAGTCGTGCATCGGTGAACACGGGCGTCGCTTGCTGCAAAACGTATGGCCGGACGTGGCTTTCGTCAGCTGTAACGGCTGGGATATGACCCGAGGGATCACCTCGCCAACGGAAGAGAAGGCGGCATTAAAACGCGATTTGATCGCCAACGCTAAGCGCCGCGTACTGCTGGCAGACAGTTCAAAGTACGGCGCCTGGTCACTGTTTAACGTGGCACATCTGCATACTCTGACGGATATCGTCACGGACAGCAGGCTGGATGAGACGACACAGGCCGAGCTGAGGGCGCTTGATGTCCAACTGACGCTGGCCTCATGACATAAGTTAATACTATGTAGCCCCCTGGCAGGTCTGCGCTATGTTAAAAGAAAAATAGCAAGGAGCCTGCCATGTATTCCATCACCTCTGAGTCTGCCCGTCATCCCGACATCCTTAATCTGATCGCGGCCCTTGACCGCTATCAGAGCGAACTTTACCCCGCCGAAAGCAACCACCTGCTCGATTTGGCTAATCTGCCGGACGCGTCGCTCATTTTAATGATTATTCGCGACCAACAGCTCAATGCCGTAGGGTGTGGCGCCGTGGTGCTGAACGGTGACGGGACGGGAGAGATGAAGCGGGTGTATATCGACCCGACGCATCGGGGACAACATCTTGGGGAAAAGCTGCTGGCCGCCCTTGAAGATGAAGCCCTGAGCCGGGAATGCCATACCGTCCGGCTTGAGACGGGGATCAAACAGCATGCCGCTATCCGCCTGTATCAGCAGTGCGGATACGAACTGCGTCCGGCGTTTGCCCCGTACGTCGAAGACCCGCTGAGCCTGTTTATGGAGAAGGCGCTGGTGGTTGACGTTCGTTTAGCAGCGCTATAAAGGCTTCAAGCTGACGGGTCATTGCCCCGCGTCGCCACACCAGCCAGGTGGTGAGCCAGCGCCAGTTTTCCACCAGCGGCCACGCTGCAACCTGATGGTGCCCCGGCATGCTCTCCAGCATGGATCGGGGCATTAATGCGATGCCGGCCCCGGCAATCACGCAGGCGAGCATGCCGTGATACGACTCCATCTCATGAATACGCCCCGGCGTAGCTCTGTCGGCGTGAAACCAGCTTTCCAGATGTCGGCGATAGGAGCAGTTCGCGCGAAAAGCGTAAACATCGCTGCCGCTGACCTGGGTGGCTTTTGAGACTTCAGCATGCCCGGCGGGCGTCACCAGCATCATCTCTTCCCGATAAACCGGCATCCCTTCCAGCTCCGGATGGGATAGCGGCCCGTCGACAAATGCGGCGCTCAGGGTACCTTCCAGTACCCCATCAATCATCGTCCCGGATGGCCCGGTGGACAGTGCAAACTGAATGCGCGGATAGCGCTGGTTAAACTGCGCCAGGCTCTCCGGGATGCGCACGGCGGCGGTGCTCTCCAGCGCGCCGAGGGCAAACAGCCCCTGCGGTTCGTCCCCGGCCACGACCATCCGCGCCTCGTCTACCAGCGCCAGGATCTGCCTGCTGTAGCGCAGAAAATTATGCCCGGCTGGCGATAAGCGCAAACGCTGGTTCTCGCGGATAAACAGCTCCACGCCGAGATCCGCTTCAAGCTGGCGGATGCGGGTGGTCAGGTTCGACGGCACGCGATGCACCTTCTGCGCCGCCTGGGTGATGCTGCCGGTTAGCGCGACGGCGTTAAACATTTCAAGCTGAGTTAAGTCCATAGCGTTCTCGATTCGTGAATAAGGTGGTCAGTATTATTCATTTTTAAGAAATAGCAGAGTGGGCCACAATGAATCAACTGTTATTGCGAGGAGAACATCATGACCCTTTCATCTGCTACTCATGCACGCTCTGTTAACCCGGCGACGGGCGAAACCCTGGCCACGTATCCCTGGGCGACAGCCGACGATGTAGAACGCGCCATTTCCCAGGCCGATACGGGCTTTCGCCAGTGGCGTCGCGAAAGCGTTTCCCATCGCGCGCAGAAGCTGCGCGATCTGGGCGCGGCTTTGCGTAACCGGGGTGAAGAGATGGCGCGGATGATGTCCCGCGAAATGGGTAAACCCATTCTGCAGGCGCGCGGCGAGGTGGCTAAATCTGCCAGCCTGTGCGACTGGTATGCCGAACATGGCCCGGCAATGCTGAATGCTGAACCCACGCTGGTCGAGGATCACAACGCTGTCATCGAGTACCGTCCGCTGGGACCGATTCTGGCGGTAATGCCGTGGAACTTCCCGCTCTGGCAGGTGCTGCGCGGCGCGGTTCCCATTCTGCTGGCGGGGAACAGCTACCTGCTGAAGCACGCCCCGAACGTGCTCGGCTCCGCGGATCTGATTGCGCAGATTTTTGCCGATGCCGGTTTTCCTCAGGGCGTATTTGGCTGGGTAAACGCCACCAACGACGGCGTCAGCCAGGCCATTAACGACCGCCGTATCGCTGCGATTACCGTCACTGGCAGCGTGCGTGCCGGGGCGGCAATTGGCGCTCAGGCGGGCGCGGCGCTTAAAAAATGCGTGCTGGAGCTGGGCGGTTCCGACCCCTTTATCGTCCTGAACGATGCCGATCTGGATCTGGCGGTGAAAGCCGCAGTGGCGGGGCGTTATCAAAATACCGGACAGGTTTGCGCGGCGGCGAAGCGTTTTATCGTGGAACAGGGGGTGGCTGATGCCTTTACCCAACGCTTTGTCGACGCGGTTGCGGCGCTGAAGATGGGCTCGCCGGAGACGGAAGAGAACTATCTTGGCCCGATGGCGCGCTTCGATCTGCGTGATGAACTGGATCAGCAGGTGCAGGCCACCCTGGCAGAAGGGGCGACCCTTCTGCTGGGCGGAGAGAAACTGGCTGGTGAGGGTAACTACTATGCGCCAACCGTGCTCGGCAACGTCAACCCGAACATGACCGCGTTCCGCCAGGAGCTGTTTGGCCCGGTGGCGGCGATTACGATCGCCAGGGATGCGGAGCATGCTTTAGCGCTGGCTAACGACAGTGACTTTGGTCTGTCTGCCACGGTCTTTACCGCAAACGACGCGCTGGCGGAGACATTCTCTCGCGAGCTGGAGTGCGGCGGGGTGTTTATCAATGGCTACAGCGCCAGCGATGCCCGCGTGGCTTTTGGCGGCGTGAAGAAGAGCGGCTTCGGTCGTGAGCTTTCACATTTCGGTTTGCATGAGTTCTGTAACGTGCAGACGGTCTGGAAGGATCGCGTGTAATTTATCGCCCATCTGTGATTACGGCCCTCATTACGAGGGCCGTTGTCATGTATCTGCAATGGTTCTGTCATTTTCGTTTCGTAGACTCGCTCGCGTCTAACGTATTGTTACAGAAGAAAATTATGAACCTAACGCAAATTTTTCGCCGTATTGCGCAGCGCGTCATCCCCCGTCAATTTGGTCTGCTGGCCGGCATTTTTTGTATTATTGGGCTTTTCTCCACACTGCAACTCTCCTCCACGCTTCTGCTCACCGCCTCTCTGAAAGAGGCCCAGCGCAACGAACAGCATAACCAGCTGGCGTATCAGCAGCAGGGCAAGCTGGATCAGGCGCGCGTTTCCCTGCTGGCCGCAAGCGATTTGCTTAACCGCTCCGGCGTCTGGTTTATGCAGGATAAGGAGACCGGCTCGGAAGGGAGCTGGCACAGTCTGATGGACGAGGCGCAAAAGGCGCTGGACGACTCTCATCAGGCATGGACGGCGTGGCTGGCACTCCATCCGGCGAAAGACGAGGCGCTGGTGAACAGCTACCAGCTTTTCTACGGTGCCATTAAAGAGCAGGCGGAAGGGCTGATTAAAACGAACGCCATTGATGCCTTTTTTGCTGTTCCCGCCCAGGCGTTTCAGACCGACTTTAATGATAACTATGCGCGTTACCAGCAGCTGAGCGAGAAACAGGCCCTGCAAGGGCGGCAGACGCTGGTGTCGCAGCTTTCAGGCCTGCAAACGCTATTCCTGTTTGCGCCCGTCGTTCTGCTGGTGATTGCCATTCTGGTGTGGTTCGGGATGGCGAAGTGGGTTATTACGCCGCTGCGTCGGTTGATTGCACATATCAACCAGCTATCTGCGGGGGATCTGTCCGGTACACCGCCAGGTGTAGCCTGCTTCAACCGGGAGATGGGTCAGCTCAGCGGCAGTGTTAATACCCTGCAGCATGGGCTACTGCAGCTGGTATCGCAGGTCAGCCACGCCACGACCTCGATGGTCGAGAACATTGGCTCCCTGGCGCAGGGGAATCAGAAGCTGTATCAGCAGTCTGTACGTCAGGCGAAAGAGCTTGAGGATGTCACGGCGAATATCGCCGCGCTGGAAACGCATGTTGAAGGCAATACCGGCTATGCGAAACTGGCCAGCGCCCGCGCAGATGAGGCGCGTCAGGCTGCGGCAGGCGGCGACCAGATGATGTCAACGGTGAATGCCTCCATGCAGGCGATCGTTGACCGATCCTCTGAGATGCGCGGGATCGTAGCGATGATCGACAGCGTGGCGTTCCAGACCAATATTCTTGCCCTGAACGCGGCCATTGAAGCGGCACATGCGGGCAATCAGGGACGCGGTTTCGCCGTGGTCGCCCGCGAGGTGGGGCTGCTGGCCCGCAAAAGCAGTCATTCTACGCAGACCATTCAGGCGCTGATCAATCACTCTTTGCAGGGGATTCATGATGGCTCAAAAGCGGTTAACCGGCTGGAAGATAACCTGCAGCAGGTTATCGGGCTGGTGGCGAATTTAAGCAGCCTGCTGAATGACATCTCAGACGCCACGCTGAGCCAGGGGGAGAGTATTCATCAGATGACTCGCCAGCTTCACGCCCTGAATCAGGTATCGCGGCAGACGGATGCGCTGGTGTCTGACGCGTCGGATGCCTCTGCGCGTTTGCATCAGGAGTCCGATAATTTGCTGGAAGCCGTCTCGCGTTTTCGTCTTCCTGCCTGACGCAATATATCAGCCTCTGTTATACTCGCAGCCCGTTTTAGCCTGAGGGCAAGGAGCAAAGTGTGGCTGCGGTTATCCATAATGAGATGCTGGACGAAATTCTGGCGCAGGTCCGACCGTTAATCGGAAAGGGGAAGGTTGCCGACTATATTCCGGCGCTGGCCTCGGTCAGCGGTAATAAGCTGGGTATCGCCATATGCACGGTAGACGGACAGCGTTTCCAGGCCGGTGATGCGACCGAGCGATTCTCGATTCAGTCCATCTCAAAGGTGCTGAGCCTGGTGGCGGCAATGCGTCAGTATGAAGAAGACGAGCTCTGGCAACGTGTGGGGAAAGATCCCTCCGGCCAGCCGTTTAACTCGCTGCTGCAGCTTGAAATGGAACAGGGTAAACCGCGTAATCCTTTTATCAATGCCGGGGCGCTGGTGGTGTGCGATATGCTGCAAAGCCGCCTCAGCGCGCCTCGTCAGCGAATGCTCGAAATCGTGCGCCAGCTTTCTGGCGTGCAGAGCATTGCCTACGATCCGGTGGTCGCGCGCTCGGAGTTTGAGCACTCGGCGCGCAATGCGGCGATAGCCTGGCTGATGAAATCCTTTGGCAATTTCCACAACGATGTGGCGACGGTTCTGCAAAACTACTTCCATTACTGTGCGCTTGAAATGAACTGTGTTGAACTGGCGCAAACGTTCCTGTTCCTTGCGCATCAGGGGCATGCACCGCATCTCGATCAGGAGGTGGTATCGCCGATGCAGGCCCGTCAGGTGAACGCCCTGATGGCAACCAGCGGGATGTACCAGAATGCCGGTGAGTTCGCCTGGCGTGTCGGCTTACCGGCAAAATCCGGCGTGGGCGGCGGGGTTGTGGCCATCGTTCCCCACGAGATGGCGATTGCCGTCTGGAGTCCGGAACTCGATGAAACGGGAAATTCACTGGCAGGTGTGGCGGTACTGGAACGATTGACCCAACGGCTGGGGCGCTCGGTTTACTGATGTCGAACCTGGATCCGTTATTTGCGCGCCTGTCGCGTTCGACGTTTCGGTCGCGCTTTCGACTGGGGCCGAAAGAGCGGCAATACTGTTGGGAAAAAGGGGCTGAGACCATCGATCGCCATGCGGCGGATTTTGTTGTTCAGCGCCTTGCCCCGGCTCATCCCGCGAATGACGGTAAGCAAACGCCAATGCGTGGACATCCGGTGTTTATTGCTCAGCACGCCACTGCCACGTGCTGTCGTGGCTGCCTGGCAAAATGGCACAGCATTCCGCAGGATGTCGAGCTTACGGCGCAGCAGCAGCACTATATCGTCACCGTGATCCATCACTGGCTGGTCATACAAATGAATGCATGACGCAGACGTAGAATTATCCTGTTGTTCATCCCCATGCAGGGAGAAAGCGGCCTTGATATATATGATTAAAAGATAAATTGCTTGCTAGGTATTTTTAAGCTCAATAAGATACCGCAAGAAACATATCGGAAAAATCTTAGTATGAATGCCACTGACAAACTTAGTCCCAAGCCTCGCTTACCTGGTCGTCGGTTTGTCAAACGTATGTATCTCATGCGTTTACTTGGCACATTTCTCTGTTTTATTCCTGTTCTGTCCGTATTGATTGAACACCATCGCTCGGTCTGGCTGATGATCCTGCTAGGGGCGAATGCCTTTATTTGGCCAACGGTGGCCTGGCTGCGGGCGCGTCGTTCACCGACGCCCCTGGCGACCGAGCACCAGCACCTGGTGCTGGATGCAGGTGCAGGGGGCTTTTGGATCGCGATGATCGCGGTTAATCCGCTTACGTCAGTCGTGATTGCGACCATTTTGCTTTCAGACAGGCTTTCTGCAGGCGGTATTACGCTGCTGAAAAAGGCCGCCGCTCTGATGCTGGGCGTATTCCTGGTGACCTGGCTGACGCAGGGGATGGAGGTAGACGGGTTTGTTTCCCAGCGGACAATGTTTGCCACCTTACCGCTGATCGCCATCTACATGCTGGCCATGAGCATGCTGACTGACAGTATTGCGCAGCGTTTACGGATAAAAAGCCGCGAGCTGGAGCGGATCGCCATGATGGATCCGCTGCTGGATATCGCCAACCGTCGTCTGCTGGAAAAACGCATCGATCATGAACTGAATAAACTTCGTCAGACGTGCCGTGAATCTACTTTGATGTTTATTGATATCGACAACTTTAAAGAGGTAAATGACCGCTTTGGCCATAAGGTGGGCGACGCGATGCTGGCAACGGTATCGAAGATCCTGCATCTGGCCACGCGCCCGACAGATACCCCAGCGCGTCTGGGGGGCGATGAATTTGTCATTTTGCTCCCGGATACCAGCGTGGATGAGGCCCAGATTGTGGCTACCCGCATTATGGACGCGGCGGCAGTAATGAAGGATGTGGCGCAAGAGGCCGTGCATTGCACCCTCAGTATCGGTATCGCCTGCGCAACGCGAGACACAAGCAGCGTGGCCGACTGGCTGCAGGCCGCCGATAGTGCCCTTTACCATGCCAAGCGTGAAGGCAAGAACAGAATATTCGCACACTGACAATGTCTCTGTTTAAGCTACGCTTTTAATAACGCAAAGCGTCAGGAGACGTTATGAAAGCACCTGTAACCCCCGCTAATGAAACAGAACGCCTGAACTCGCTGCGCGAGTCTGGCCTTCTTGAAATCGACAATTCCGTGGCATTTGACCGGCTGACGCGTCTGGCTAAACGTTTTTTCCAGGTGCCGCTGGCGATGGTCAATCTCATTGATGAACATTCACTTATTGTGAAATCCGCCGACGGACAGGCACCTGACACCGTTCCGCGCAATCTCTCTTTTTGTGGTCACACGATCCTCAGCGAAGCGCCGCTGGTGGTGAGTGATATGCTTCAGGACGACCGTTTTGCCGATAATCCGCTGGTGGCAGGGGACCCAAGGGTTCGCTTCTACGCGGGTTTTCCGCTGCGCTTGCGTGACGGGGCGAGCGTTGGGTCTCTGTGCCTAATCGATTTCGCGCCACGTGAATTTTCCGCGGCGGATCTCGCCGTACTCGGGGACCTGGGCGCGCTGGCGGAAGATGAATTTGCCGCAGTCAGCGCGGCAACCACCGACGAACTCACCGGTTTATACAATCGCCGCGGCTTTAACCAGTTTGTTCGTTTCACCCTCTCTGTCGCCAGACGTCGGGCGGAGCCGCTAACCCTGGGATGGCTGGATCTCGATCGTTTTAAAGAGATCAACGATCGTTATGGCCACGAGGAGGGCGACAAGGCATTGCAAGCGATGGCTTCCCTCATGAAGGCCTCTTTCCGCGAGGCCGATCTGCTGGTTCGCTTTGGGGGTGACGAATTCGCGGTGCTGTTTGCCGATACGGATGAGCAGGGCGCCTGGATCGCCATGCAGTATTTGATCGAACAGGTAGAGAGCTATAACGCGCGTCAACTGCACCCCTGGTCGCTGCATTTCTCCTGGGGCTTGAGTGAGTTCGACCATAACAGCAACGATATTCAGCAGTGGCTTAAAAATGCCGATCGGAAAATGTATTCCATGAAACAGCAGAGGCATACTGAGAGATAACGAAATCCTATGTATTAGGTTATTGCGTTACGGAAATGTTAATAGCAATCTGGAGAGATTCATTAAAAGGACAAAACATGAACTCTCCACTGCATATTAAAACCCTCTCCCGGGACGACATTCTGTCCCACATCGATGCGCTGGCCGATATCCTCGAAAACTGTGTTAACGGCGGCGCATCCGTCAGCTTTATGCTGCCTTTTAGTCACGACAAAGCGCGCACGTTCTGGCGCGGGATTGCTGAAAGCGTTGGCCGTCATGAGCGTACCGTACTGGCGTGCGTTGATGAGCAGGACGGCATTATTGGAACGGTACAGCTCATCACCGATCAGCCGGAAAATCAGCCGCACCGCGCGGATGTCGCAAAACTGCTGGTTCACGAAAAGGCCCGCCGTAAAGGGGCGGCAATGGCGCTGATGGAGACCCTTGAGGTGATGGCGCGCGAAAAAGGGCTATCGGTTCTGGTACTGGATACCTCCACCGGTAGCGGCGCGGAGAGCTTTTACCAGCGGGCGGGCTGGCAAAAAGTGGGAGAGATCCCGCGCTATGCCTTGATGCCTGATGGCGAGATGACCGCAACATCCATTTTCTATAAATTCTTATGATTATTTTTCACAATTGCCTGATGAGTTGATCCAAACAGGGGTTCTGGTCTGAAAGGTTTGATAAGTTATTACACCAATATTATCAGGCTGTATGACTAATCGAAAAGGACCCCAATGTGAACACACTCAACCGACGTGATTTCCCCGGTGCTCTCTACCCTGAACGTATCATTCAGTTTGGCGAAGGTAACTTCTTACGTGCGTTCGTTGACTGGCAAATCGACCTGTTAAACGAGCATACCGATCTTAATGCCGGTGTGGTGATTGTTCGCCCGATCCAGAGCGATTTCCCGCCATCGCTCAGCACCCAGGATGGTTTGTACACCACCATCATTCGGGGTCTGAATGAGAAGGGCGAGGCGGTAAGCGATGCGCGTCTTATCCGCTCCGTTAACCGTGAAATCAGCGTCTACGATCAATATGATGAGTTTTTGACGCTGGCCCACAACCCCGATATGCGTTTTGTCTTTTCGAACACCACGGAAGCCGGTATCAGCTATCACGCCGCTGACAAATTCGACGATGCCCCGGCGGTAAGCTATCCGGCGAAACTGACGCGACTGCTGTTTGAGCGCTTTAGCCACTTTAACGGCGCAGCGGACAAAGGCTGGATTATCATTCCGTGCGAGCTTATTGACTACAACGGTGAAGCACTCCGCGAACTGGTGCTGCGCTATGCGCGGGAGTGGGCGTTGCCGCAGGCGTTTGTCCAGTGGCTGAATGACGCCAATAGCTTCTGCTCTACGCTGGTTGACCGTATCGTTACCGGTTATCCGCGTGATGAAGTGGCATCGCTGGAAGCTCAGCTTGGCTATCACGATGGATTTATCGATACCGCTGAACATTTCTATCTGTTCGTGATTCAGGGGCCAAAATCACTTGCCGCCGAGCTGCGTCTGGATAAATTCCCGCTGAACGTGCTCATCGTTGATGACATTAAGCCGTACAAAGAGCGCAAAGTGGCTATCCTGAACGGGTCGCACACCGCGCTGGTACCGGTAGCCTTCCAGGCTGGTCTGGATACGGTTGGTGAAGCGATGAACGATGCTGAGATTTGTGCGTTCGTCGAAAAAGCGATTTACGAGGAAATTATTCCTGTGTTGGATTTGCCGCGCGAAGAGCTGGAGTCGTTCGCCAGTGCGGTGACGGGCCGTTTCCGTAATCCTTACATCAAGCATCAGCTGCTGTCGATTGCCCTGAACGGGATGACCAAATACCGCACGCGTATCCTGCCGCAGCTGCTGGCGGGGCAGGAGGCGACGGGTCAATTACCCGCGCGTCTGACGTTTGCGCTGGCCGCGTTGATTGCGTTTTACCGGGGTGAACGTCATGGCGAACGCTATCCGGTACAGGATGATGCGCACTGGTTGACCCGCTATCAGCAACTCTGGGCACAGCACCACGATAAGCAGATCTATACCCGTTCACTGGTGGAAGCGGTGCTGAGTGAAAGCAATCACTGGGAGCAGGATTTGACGCAGGTGAAGGGATTGGTAGAACAAGTTACGTTAGATCTTGATGCCATCCTTCATCAGGGGATGCGTGAAGCGGTAAAACCACTTTGCTAACACGGTTACCCGGCTTCGGTCGGGTATGTTTACGATCTTATTTAGTTACAACATACTATTTACTCCGTTTTTAAAAACGGCTTCAACTCCGTGCGGTTTAGGCTAATCAGTGGAGAAAATGCAATGTTCCATTAACATGCTTGCAACCGTGAGGGGGATCACGTTTAATAGCCTCGCTCTTTTCCTTTCTGACACTGACTATGATTGTTCGTCCTAAACAGCACTGGCTACAACTGATATTTGTCTGGCACGGTTCGGTTCTGCCGAAAATCTACACCCGCTTGTTGCTCAACTTCCTGCTTTCCATCGCCGTCATCCTGATGCTGCCGTGGTATACCTCGCTTGGCATCAAATTTACCGTCGCACCGTTTAGCATTCTTGGCGTGGCGATCGCGATCTTTCTCGGTTTCAGAAACAACGCCTGTTATTCGCGCTACGTTGAGGCTCGCCAGCTCTGGGGGCAACTGATGATAGCGGCGCGCTCGCTGTTTCGCGAGGTAAAAAACACCTTACCCGACGATAAACATCTGGGTGAGTTTGTGCGCCTGCAAATTGCCTTTGCCAACTGTTTACGCATGACGCTGCGCCGGGAAACAAACGCAGAACAGCTTTCACCTTATCTGGCGGCAGAGGATTTACGTAAAGTGATGGACGCCAACTCTCCGGCGAACCGTATTCTACTGATCATGGGGGAGTGGCTTGCCGTACGGCGTCGTAACGGGCAGCTGTCAGATATCCTGTTCCACAGTCTGAATAACCGTCTGAACGATATGTCGATTGTCCTGTCCGGCTGCGAGCGCATTGCGACAACACCGGTGCCGTTTGCGTACACCCTGATTTTGCACCGCACGGTGTATCTGTTCTGCATCATGCTGCCGTTTGCACTGGTTGTGGATCTGCACTACATGACGCCGTTCGTCTCCGCGTTGATTTCCTATACCTTTATCTCCCTGGATACGCTGGCGGAAGAGCTCGAAGATCCGTTTGGCACCGAAGATAACGATCTGCCGCTGGACGCCATCTGCAACATGATGGAACGCGATCTGCTGCAGATGAACGATGAAGAGAACATTCCGGAAAGGTTGTTCCCGGATAAACACTATCAGCTGACCTGACGGGCATTCCACTCGTCACGGGTGATCTCCCATAACTCGGAATCCAGCATTCCGCTGACGTAGGCTTTCTTTTCCGTTCTGATTAACCGCATGCCGCTGCTGTCTGAAATACGTCGGGAGCGGCTATTGGCGGCAGCCTTCGGGGCGCGTAGAACGGGTTTGTTGAGCGTGTTAAACCAATAATCCGTCGCGGCAATGCTGGCTTCGCGCATAAACCCTTTCCCCTGAAACTCCGGCGCCAGCCAGAACCCTCGGTTGTTATCCTCGACGTCGTAGAGGCAGATAATTCCCATGAGCCGATCCGGCGCTTCACGACGGCGGATACTCCAGAACCAGGCAATCCCTTTTTCCATATCCGGCAGCGCCACGTTGTTGACATAGCTTTCCGCACCGTTTTCCGGGTAGGGCCAGGGCACCGAAGAAACCATATAGCGTACGATTTCCCAGCGCGGATACAGTTGTTGAATCTGGACGGCATCTTCAGCAACCAGCGGTTTCAGCAGCAGGCGTTCTGTCGCAAGCGTCGGTATCGTCATCTGCGGATCTCCATATTTAAGCGTTATGCTTTTGTTTGCGTTCTGGTATTTTCATCATTATCACATTCTGATGAGTTGTGCTTTTCGCTGGCGGTATTCTGATGAGATTTCTGAGTTTTTTAACCGGACGTGTATTCATGGATCTCCTGCAGCATGGCAAAGAGATTGAGGAATCTATTGCTCGTCGTGATACCCGTCTTTTGAATCATTCCACTCCCGAGCTGGAACGGTATTTTTCTCGTCCTCTCGACGAGCTTCCGCGTCAAAATCCTTACCCGATAGCGGCGCTGTTACCTCTGTTTTTAGTGGCATTTGCGTTAAATCTTCTGCCTTTTCTCCACACGTTGCAGGGGTTGTCGCCTTTACATCATGCACTGAGTTTTTTCGTACCGTCATTGATAATCCTTGTCACGCTCATTGTTAGTAGCGTGCTTCTTGCCCGAGGTGTGACGTCAGGTTTGCTGGGCGTTATGGCATTGTTCATCATCCTACTGGTCATGACCCTCGTTCAGGCGCTACATCTCCTGTTTTCTCATGGCGGAAGCCTTTGGCCAATTGTCATCGCATGCTTCACCCTGTTACTTTGCCGGGTGGTGATGAATAGCAGAGGTTTTGTGCTGTTTACCCTCTATTGTCGCACTCAGCGTCTTGCCAGACTGGCACGTGAAATCCGGTTAAAAAGCCGTTAAGGGGAGGTATGACGTTACGAAAAGCTAAACCGCAGGAAGCCGAAATACTCTGGGATATTCGCAATCAGGCGATTCGTCACGGCTGTAAAACCAGTTACGACGCGGATGTGATTGCGCGCTGGACGCCCGACCTTATGCCCGAACACTATCGAAAAATGGTCATAGATTACCCCTTTTATGTGGTGGAGGATGAAAAGGGTGACATCGCGGCGACGGGTTATCTCGATCTTGATACGCATAGCCTGGAGGCGATATTCACCTTACCTTCAGCATCAGGTAAAGGAATGGCGACACGGATCGTCGAGGCACTGATCAACGAAGCCCGCAGCCGTGGAATTACGCGCTTGCTGCTCGATTCGACGCCAAACGCCCGGTCGTTTTATCATAAGCTCGGTTTTGTCACGCTGGGCGAAAAGCATCATCACTCACGTATGGCGGGTGCTGATTTACGCTGTTTTGAAATGGCAATCACGTTGTAATGTGAGGAACACATGGCTGTCACGGTAAGATCGTTGCGCGCAGATGACTATTCCCAGTGGCGACCGCTGTGGGATGGCTATACCCATTTTTATGATTGCTACCTCGATGAATCCGTTACCGCGTCGACCTGGGAAAGGGCGCTCTCAGATAACTCACCCCTATTTTGCCGGGTCGTAGAGAAGGATGAACAGGTTATCGGTTTCGCGATGTGTATTCTGCATGAAGGCACCTGGTCGACAGCCCCCATCTGCTACCTGGAAGATCTCTTTGTGAATGCTGCAGAGCGCGGGGCGGGAGCAGGAAAGGCGCTGATAGATGCCTTGATTGCGGAAGGCCAGCGCGAAGGGTGGTCAAAACTTTATTGGGTCACCCGGGAGAGCAACCCGGCGCGTAAACTCTATGATAAATATGGTGAGGCTGACGATTACGTCCGATACCGCATACCCCTTTAACGTCAAATCGCCTGTGTTTGTATCACACTGTATCAGCGTCCCGGATACATACACAGGCTTGCAATAAACCCGCTTTCGCACATATCCGCTATACAGTGACATGTTGTTATATCTCCGTGAAATGTACACAACCGGAGATATCAACATGTTTAGCAAACTCGCTTACTCGACTCTTGCATTGACCGTTTCTCTTGGCACCGTCATGTCCTGCCATGCGGAAGCCACGGGCAACGATTTCGCCTCGGCATTTGATCACCCTCAGCAGATTAACGCTGGCGATCTCAACGTCGGCTATGTCGACATCGGACCGAAAACCGGTCAGCCGGTGATTTTGTTACACGGCTGGCCCTACGATATTCATAGCTATGCGGAAGTGGCGCCCGCACTCGCGGCAAAAGGCTATCGTGTTATCGTGCCTTCACTGCGCGGATACGGCACCACGCGGTTTATCTCGGATAAAACACCGCGTAACGGTCAGCCTTCCGCCATGGCGAAAGACGTTGTTAACCTGATGGACGCGCTGAACATTAAGCAGGCCGTTTTCGCGGGTTACGACTGGGGGGCCCGCACGGCGGATATCGTCGCCGCGTTATGGCCAGAGCGCGTTAAATCGCTGGTCTCAGTGAGCGGTTATCTGATTGGTAGCCAGGCCTTAGGCAAACAGCCCTTGCCGCCGAAAGCCGAGGTTCAGTGGTGGTATCAGTTCTACTTCGCAACCGAGCGCGGCGCGGAAGGCTATGCTAAAAATACCCATGATTTCGCGCGTCTGATCTGGACCCAGGCATCACCGGACTGGAAATTTAGCGAGGCCACCTTTAACGCCAGCGCCAAATCGCTTGATAACCCAGACCACGTTGCCGTAACGCTCAGCAATTACCGCTGGCGTTTAGGCCTGGAGAAAGGGGAGCATAAATACGACCGCTACGAGCAGAAGCTGGCAATGCTGCCGAACATCACCGTGCCTACGATCACCATTGAGGGCGGTAATAACGGCGCGCCGCATCCTGCACCCGCGGCCTATGCCAGCAAATTTACCGGAAAATATGAGCACCGAACCTTTGGTGCCACCGTCGGGCACAATCCTCCCCAGGAAGATCCGCAGGATTTCGTTAAAGCGGTCGTCGACGCTGACGCGCTTTAAAATGTGCTATTTTCAATCCGTTACCCTTCATTCTGGAGCTTGCGGTGGAGCATATTGATCATATCCTTGTCGTCGATGACGACAGGGATATTCGTGAACTGATTGTCGCTTATCTCATTAAATCCGGCTATCACGCCTCCGGCGCGGCGAACGGTAAAGAGATGCATGCGGCGCTTAATAAACAGCACGTCGACCTGGTTGTGCTGGATGTGATGATGCCGGGCGAAGACGGTCTGACGCTGTGTCGACAGCTGCGCAGCAGCAAGCATAAAGATTTGCCGATACTGATGCTGACGGCCCGCAACGAGGAGACGGACCGGATCCTGGGGCTGGAAATGGGCGCCGACGATTACGTGGTTAAACCCTTTGTTGCCCGCGAGCTTCTGGCACGCATCAAAGCCATTATGCGTCGTTTTCGCACGATGCCGCCCAATATGCAGGTCACCGAAGCAGGGCGGTTGGTTGAGTTTGGCGACTGGCAGCTCGACACCGTTGCTCGTCATCTTATCGACCCGGAAGGCACGATCGTGGCACTTAGCGGTGCGGAATATCGCCTGCTGCGCGTTTTCCTTGACCATCCCCAACGTGTTTTGACGCGCGACCAGCTGCTGAACCTGACTCAGGGGCGAGATGCCGAACTGTTTGAACGTTCGATCGATCTGTTGGTGAGCCGAGTCCGCCAGCGTCTGAATGAAGATGCGCGAACGCCGGCCTACATTAAAACCGTTCGTAGTGAAGGCTACGTTTTCACCATGCCGGTGACCATTAAGGAGGTTAATGAATGAGCCTCTGGCCGCGCTCGCTGCTGACCCGGCTGCTGATTATTGTGCTGGTTGGGCTGCTACTGGCTAATGCGCTCAGCCTGACGCTGGTTATGGTGGAGCGCATGCGCAGCGCCCGCACGGTGATGTTGGGTAACCTGGAATATGATGTTGCTACCAGTGTCGCCATTCTTGACCGTCTTCCGGCGAATGAACGTCCGGCATGGCTGGCGCGGCTTGACCGGGGAAATTACCGCTATATTCTTGGGCCGGGCGAACCGGGTGCGGCCCCGCAGGACAAGCGGTCGCAAGATGCTGTGCGCACCCTCAAAGAGACGCTTTCTGCAGACTACCCCCTTTATTTTACGGCCGTTGCCGGGCCGGTGTCGCACATTCAGGCGCATATCACCTTAAGCGATGGTGCGCCGCTTACGATTGATCTCATCCCCCGCATGCCGCCGGTCGCCAGTTGGCTACCCGTGGTGCTGATTTTACAACTGCTGCTTTTGGCCACCTGTTCGTGGGTTGCCGTGCGTCAGGTGGTGCGGCCATTCTCGCAGTTTACTCGCGCGGTCGACTCCCTGGACCCGTCGTCACATGCCGCCATGTCCGAGCAGGGGCCGATCGAAGTGCAGCGCGCCGCGCATGCCTTTAACGCCATGCAGTCCCGCATTCAGGCTTACCTCCGCGAGCGCGGGCAGATCCTGGCGTCCATTTCACACGATTTGCAGACCCCGATAACCCGTATGAAGCTGCGCGTTGAAATGGCCGAACAACCTGTACTGCGTGACAAGCTGCTTAACGACCTCGACAACATGTCGCGTTTGGTTCGGGAGGGTATTGCCTATGCCCGGTCATCAGAAATTCTTGAAGAAGCCACGGTGAAGATGGAGTTAAACGCCTGGATAAATACCCTTGCCAGTGATTATCAGGATGTCGGTAAGAACGTGCAGTTTCAGGCAAGCGACGAAAGGCTGCCCATCGTCACTCGCCCCCAGGCGCTGCGGCGGGTAATGACCAATTTGTTGGACAATGCGCTTAAATTCGGTGATTACGCCGAGATTGAAATTGAGCCTCAGGCAGAACAGGTTGTTATTCATATCAAAGACGGCGGGCCGGGAATTCCTGATGCCGAACTTGATGCGGTATTACAGCCTTTTTATCGTATTGAAACATCCCGTAATCGCGATACGGGAGGAACCGGGCTTGGCCTTGCCATCGCGGCGCAGCTCACCGCGCAGCTGGACGGGAAACTTCACCTGGCGAATCGCACCGAAGGGGGACTGGAGGTTTCCGTCGCGCTGCCGCGCCGTTGATTGTACGGTTTTGTATCTGCGTTCCGTACGGATACGGTGGCAGACAAATCGCGCAGATTTGCACATCATCTGAACACATCAGTACGTTGAAATAACCTCACTGCAGCTACGCAGTCAATCTGTTATGTGAGGTCGTTATGTTTCTGATTATCCCTTTTTTAGGCGGGATGATTAGCCTGCTGAGCCCCTGTACGCTCCCCGTTATTCCGCTGCTGTTTGCTGGCTTTCAGGGGCAGCGGCGACACGTCGCGGCGCTTCTCGCGGGCATGGTTGTGATGTTCACCCTGGTGGCCCTGGCCGTTACGGCTGCCAGCGAGTGGATCGTGCAAGCCACGCTGGTAGGGCGCTGGATCGCACTCATGATTTTGGCCACCGCAGCCCTTGCGCTGATTTTCCCGCAGTTTGCTCAGCGTATTGCCACACCCGCGGTCCATGTCGGCAATGCGCTGAATACCCGAAGCGGACAAACGCGTGGAGTGTCTGCCGCATTTCTGGCCGGGCTCGCGGTCGGGCTGCTCTGGTCTCCCTGCGCGGGCCCCATTCTTGGCGCGATCTTCAGCCTCAATATCGCGGGTCACTCGCCCCTTACCACCGGAACGCTGCTCATCGCCTACGGAAGCGGATGCGCGCTGATGCTGGGATTGCTTGTTGCCGGAGGCCGTAAGTTGATTCAGCCGTTAAGGGCGAAATCGGCGCTCATGGGACGACTGCGTCAGGCGGCAGGTGCAGTGATGTTGGCCGCGGTGGCATTTAACGTCACGGGGATGACGTCGGCCTTAAAAGGGGCAAATGGCATCGCCGATCGGCTCGAAAACTCACTGTTAAACCTGGCAAAACCGTCGACCTCAACCGTGAAATTGCAGCCGGTGGTGGACAGCGCACCGAGCAGTGAATTACCGTCATTAAGCGGCGGCACCGGATGGCTAAATGGTGACCCTGTCACGTCTGAGTCACTACGAGGGAAGGTGGTTCTGATCGATTTCTGGACCTGGGACTGCATTAACTGCCAGCATACGCTTCCCCACGTCCGGGACTGGGCCAACAAATACCAGTCTCAGGGACTCGTGGTGATTGGCGTTCACACGCCAGAATATCCATGGGAAAAACCGCTTTCGTCCGTAAAAAATGCGGTCAATAAATGGCAGCTCCCGTACCGGGTGGTGGCGGATAATCAGTATCAAATCTGGAATAGATTTGGAAACCATTACTGGCCCGCGCATTACTTCTTTGATGCCAAAGGACAGCTACGCTATACCTCATTCGGCGAGGGTAACTACGACAAACAGGAGCAGGTCATTCAACAGCTTCTGAAAGAAGCCCGCTCCTGGACGCCACCTCAGGGTTGACGCTGAGCGACGATGAAAAGCCGTGGAAACGCCAGCAGTATCTGCCCATTCTCCTGGAGCGGATACTGCTCTTCCAGCAACGCCTGATAGCGCTTCAGGTAGGCTTTTCGCTCGCTTTCGTTAAGATCCTGCAGCCACGGACGCAATCCCGTGGCGCTGACCCAGTCAATAATAGCCTGGTGCGAGCTCATCTTGTGGAAATAGGTTGTCCGCCAGATATCCACCTCGCATCCAGCCTCCGTCAAAATATCATAGTAGGCATGCACGCCGGGCAGCGGCTCACGGCCACGGTCGGGATAGCCTTGTTCGTAAGCCACTTCGCGCATTGAAACATGCGTAGGTTCAAGCCAGTTGTCGGGCATTTGAATCGCCAGCACGCCATTCAGACGAAGCAGCGAAATCAGGTGCGGCAGCAGATCGTAATGGTCCGGGATCCACTGCAAAGAGGCGTTGGCGTAAATCACATCGAGCGGCTGGTGTGGTGTGAACTGGCGAATGTCTGCCTCTACAAAGTGGCATTCAGGCAGCGCGCTGCGCGCTTCTTCCAGCATGGCGGGAGAGTTATCCACCCCTGTTATGTGTGCCGACGGCCAGCGCTGCTTCAGCAATGCGGTACTGTTGCCCGGACCACACCCCAAATCAACGACGGTGGACACCGCATCCAAAGGAACACGCGCCAGAAGCTCGGCGGCAGGGCGTGTGCGTTCCGCGCTGTATTGCAGGTAGAGAGAAGGATTCCAGTCGGCCATGTTCGCAGCTCCATTTCACGGGATTAAGGAAGAATAGCACAGACAAATACCCGCACAGCGGCAGGTATCTGACAACGCGATGTTTATAGGATCCCTTTCAGGGCGACGTGGTAAATCAGCATGATGGTTTTGCCGTCTACAATTTGGCCGGTCTCGATGCCGCGGAGCGCCTCGTCCAGCGTCACTTCAAGCACGTCGATATCTTCCCCCTCTGATTTGATTCCGCCACCTTTGCCGGTTTGATCCTGAGGGTGATATTCCGCCAGGTAGAAATAGAGTTTTTCCGTTACCGAGCCAGGGCTCATATAGGCTTCGAAAATTTTCTCTACGCGCGACACCGCAAACCCGGTCTCTTCCTCGGCTTCCGCTTTGATACGGCTTTCAGGATCCATATTGTCGAGCAGCCCGGCAGCGGCCTCTATCAGATCGCCTTCATGACCGTTGATAAAGACCGGAAAGCGGAACTGGCGGGTGAGGATGATTGTTTTTTTGTCTCGATTGTAGAGCAGTATGGTGGCTCCGTTGCCCCGGTCGTACACTTCTCGGCTTTGGCGCTGCCACTCGCCGTCGCGGCGTCGTTTATCAAAGGTAAATTTTTTCAGTATGTACCAGTTATCAGATAGGGTTTCGCTCTCGATAATGCGGATATCTGCGCGTTTTGATTGCACGTTCGGCTCTCCTTACGTAGAGTTAAGATCATAAACAGCACTATCGTGCGCCCTCAAGATAAAACATGCAATATCAGGAAAGTCCGATGCTCACCAGTCAGCGAAAACAATTGATTCTGGAAAAACTCGAAGCGGAAGGTCAGGTACAGTCGACAGCACTCAGTGTCCATTTTTCAGTATCTGAAGACACCATCCGGCGCGATCTCCGCGAGCTGGCGGCAGAAGGGCGTTTGCAGCGCGTGCACGGCGGTGCGCTGCCGGCATCGTCGGCGGTAGTACCCTTTGCCGAGCGTAAAACCGTGAAAATGGATGCGAAGAAAAACGTTGCCCGAAAGGGCGCTCAGCTCATTTCGGCAGGACAAGTGGTGATTATCGACGGTGGCACGACCACCGCTGAGTTAATCACGTTTTTGCCCCGAGACCTGCAGATTACCGTCGTCACGCATAGCCCGAGTATTGCGCTGGGTCTGGTCGAGCACCCTTTGATTGACGTTATCCTGATCGGCGGACGTCTGTACAAGCACTCGATTGTCACCGTAGGTGCGGCAGCTATCGAAGGCATTGGGAACATACATGCGGATCTGCTCTTTATGGGGGTAACGGGCATTCACCCGGAGGCAGGGCTGACGACCGGCGATTTCGAGGAGGCATGCATCAAACGTGCATTTTCCGGCAGAGCCGCGGACACCATTGTGCTGGCTTCACCTGAAAAGATTAATACCGCCTCGTCATTTGCGATCGGCGATGTGTCGCTGGCGAATACGATGGTTGTGGAAGAAGGCACGGATCAGGCCTGGATAAATGCGATAACAGAGAAGGGCGTGACGATCGTTAAAACCGCTGATCGGACACATGAATAACCGTTTTTCTGCCAGCTTTTTGGTCAGGCTGTCCTTGCGGTAAAGGTTATTGATTAAGCGAGTTCTTATACTGCTGATTTTCAACAGTATAAGGGATTCCATGGCAGACATTTCAATTTTAACGTTCGGGGCAGATCCGAGTGCTGAACGTATATCAACGACGGCTATCCAGCAGGCTATTGCGAAAGCAAAGCCTGGCGACAGCGTGGTGATCCCTGCAGGCCGTTATCTTACCGGCGCCATTTTTCTTAAAAGTGATATCACGCTGCATCTGGTGCAAGGTTCGGTGCTTTTAGGCAGCCAGCACCTGGAAGATTACCCCTTAATCGACACTCGGGTTGCCGGCATTGATATGCGGTGGCCAGCAGGAATAATCAATGTGATTAACGCGCAGAACGTAAGCCTCACCGGAACGGGTACCCTCGACGGGCAAGGGCGGATCTGGTGGCAGCGATTCTGGGGAGATGATGAACACGGCGGCATGGTTGGGGACTACAGCGCCAACGGTTTACGCTGGGTGGTGGACTATGATTGCCAGCGGCCACGCAATGTTCTGGTGTATGAAAGTAAGAATATCCTGCTCAAGGATTTCACCAGCTGCGAGTCCGGTTTCTGGAATGTTCACCTTTGTTATTCCCGCGATGTGGCAGTCGAGAACCTGAGTATCATTAATTCAGCGGGGCCAAGCACCGATGGAATTGACATTGATTCTTGCGAACAGGTTCGAATTGAGCGCTGTACGGTTTCCTGCAATGACGACAATATCTGCATTAAGGCGGGCCGCGGGCGCGAGGCTGCGCCAAAAGCCCGTACGGCCAGGGCCATTGTTATTCGGGAATGCGTGTTGAACAAGGGATCAGGCATCACCCTGGGCAGTGAAACCTCTGGTGGGATCGAGCACGTACTGATCGAAAACAACCGTTTCAACGGCACGGGGGTTGGGTTTCGCATTAAGTCAGCCCGCAATCGCGGCGGGTTTATCCGCCATATCACGGTGCGGAATTTGCTGCTTCAGAATGTGCGTTTCCCCGTACTTATCCAACTGAACTGGTTCCCGCAATACAGCTACGGTGATAGCGGCAACCTGCAGGATAAGCCTGAGCACTGGCGCAAACTGGCTGACGGGGTAGAAGGAGAGGCGGGTTTGACGGAAGTGAGCCACCCGACGCTTAGCAATATCACTGCGCGCCGTTCAGACAGCAACTTATTCTCTCGTGCGTTTTTTATCGAAGGCTATCCGGACCGTCCTGTATGCGGGTTAACGCTCGACAATATTTCCGTCGATGCCACCGAGTTTGGGAAAATATCGGGTGTTGAGGGGTTGCGCTTCAATAATGTCCTGGTCACCGCGAATGAACTCACGCAGGACATAAATGATAGCTACGAACGCTGATGGGGATTCCGTCAGGCCTGAGGAATGCTCTCTAAGCTGGTGTAGACCTGAAGACCACGCTTGCGCGCGACCTCAATATCCATATCTGCGCCTTTTGATGCACCTTCGATGCGATAAATCGCGTCGCATTTACCAATGAGGCGATGGGCAACGGGATACAGCATCGCTTCACTGATTTCATCATGCAACGAGGTTGACCCTGCGGCCTTCGCCAGCGGCAGGGCGAGCCATTCACCAATGACCGGGATGTGCCCACGTTCGTACACCGCAAGCGCTGCGTTTTCTAATCTTGCCAGATTGGCATCGATACGTTCCTGAATACCATCCGTGCCGCTACGATAGGGTCCGGCGATTAAAATCAGCTGTTGAGTCATATCTACCTCTGTGAGTGATTATGCATGTTATTGCACGATAATTGCTGTTTTGCAGTGAGATTAAACATAACAGGCATTACCATGCAAGATCAAGTGGAATCATGCATACTGATCACCGAAGTAGCGGTAGTATCAGTCCAATAAGTCGCTTTCAGGTGCATGACAAACCGCCTCGATATTATGACCATCGGGCGCAATGACAAACGCGGCATAATAATTTTTGCCGTAGGAGCGTAATCCCGGCGCGCCATTATCTTGCGCGCCCGTACGAAGCGCGGCATTGTAAAAGTCATCAACTTGCTGACGCGTTGTGGCTACAAAGGCGATATGCAATGGTGCTGGCTTATCATGTGTCTGATACAGGCAAAGTGAAACATCACCGGAACTCATTTCTACGCCGTAGTCTGGAGTGCCTTCATCGATAATGTTTACGCCAAGCGGCTGCAGGGCCTCGAGGAAGAAGGTTTTACTTTTTTCATAATCACTTACGCCGAATTTAACATGGTCAAACATTTGAGCCCCCAGTAAGTAGCGGTGAAATATGGAGTATAGAAGCGGAGCGTGATTATGGTGGATTGGATGCCTGGTAATGTGGGTTTGAGCACGTTCGTTGACGAAGGACAAGGAGGACCATGAAATGCTGGATTTTGCCTTAATCCATTTTAGTGCGCATAATGTATATTATGTTAAATGTTATGGATTTGTTCTTAAGTTCATGAATTCAGCGTATCGGTATCCCCGCTGCGGGAGTATCCCCCAGGACTAAGCGTACCGGTGCTCCAGTCGTAATTTCTGTCCATCGCATCAGAGACGCCTTTATCCCATTTGGCATACGTGGCAAAGAAGCGCAGCTGTGGACGGCTCCAGAATCCAGAATCGAAGGTGAGCGTTGGCGCAATGGTCACCTTGGTCAGCCCCCCTTCCCTTTGCCGTTTACCCCCATGTAGTTTTTATCATCCAGATATTCGTAACCCACTTCATATTGCATGGCGAAATAATAAAATCACTCTGGAGCCCCAATTTCTGGGGGACAAACACATCATACCGAATGAGCGAACCATTAATAATCTGGTGATCGTCGAGGTAAAGCCTGATGTTCCAGTCGACGCAATGCTGCGCTGACAATCGCGTGGGTTTTGCCGATACCCGCTGGCCCAACCAGCCGTAAGGAATGTGCTGTTGCGGCACCAAGGAACTGAGAAGTCAGCAAATTTTGCAGTTGCTGCGCCTGCTCTTCCCATTTTCTCGCCGCATCCATATCTCCGGCAGGAAATGCACACATATACTCTGCGTGGAACTGTCGGAACGATTCTGTATCACTATGCTTGCCATGCTTTTCATAAAATTTATCTTCTTGAGCATGGCGGGCATCAGCGAAAAGTGTCAATAGGGATGACAGATGTTCAGAACGCTGAATGAAGTACGGGAAATTACGGAACACTCGCAGAATGAGTACAACAGCGAGCGTCCCTATGGTTCCCTTAAGAACCTGACGCCGAAAGAATACCGGCTGTTGGCTGAATAAACGGAACGCTCAAAAGTGAGTGAAGTAAACTAGGTTTGCTTACACTACTTGTCTTTGGCCTCAATATGTATGGACTCCTTTAGTGAGTTAGTATCGGGTAGAGCTTTAGTCCACATATGATGGGCTTCTGTAGCAAAACTAATCACTTTTGATATAAGTAACTTATCAGCACCTACATCGCTGGTTTCCTCATAATCCCCTGTTTTGTATTTGTAATGAATTAGAGTAGTTTCGATTTTTCTCTGTGCTGTTCTGTAAACTGACCAAAGATTTTGAGGTTTTCTTAGCTGAAGCCATGCGGTAGAAAATGCGGCTATCGCCGATAGTACTGATGGAATAACCTTTGACAACCACACGCCTTCCCCGAGACTGACGAATAAAGGAGCAAGTAACGAACAAATCATTACTCCACGAAAGCACCAAATACTTTCAGCTTTGTTGTGATCTGCTTTCGATTGAAAATGCTTTGCTTGACCTAAAGCGTAACTCGCCGCTGATTCTGTGCCTAAATTGTTTAAATTAGACATACATTACCTCAATTTATAGTACTTGTTTGTTGTTTGTTCTACAGTTTCTAGCTAATAGAAATTTAAGCGATAATCCTAACCAATAGAACAATTCAAAACTTTAAATAAGTTCTTTTATTAACCCATAAACAGCCTTAGCAGATATCAAAGCAGCTACTCTATGATACTCATCTCCCTTATTAGTATTACCGTTATCTACGACAGACTTAGCACTGAAGTAGTTTGGTTTTAATGGAGAGCGTCGTGCAGCTTCATAAAGTGCGTAAGATTCCATTTCAAAGGCAGTCTTTTTTCTATGTTGTGAAGTAATGTAGTCCAACATCTTCTCGTCAGCAATTACACTACTACCACTAGATGTTGTTGCGGTATATATTTTCACATCTAAAGTTGATGACCCATCAACCATTTCAGATTCTGAAAGATGCACACCTTGCGCGACTGCATCAACAAACCCATCTTCTCTTACAATTCTATTGATAGCGATTTCGGTATCGTGAATCAGTGGAATTGAATAACTTTCTGGTACAAAACCTTTACTTGTCCATTTACCTGCATCATGCTGATCGCACTGCGAAGGAATGACTATGTCGTAAATGTTGGCATTCCCCTCTATACCAGCACAAATACCACTCATGCAGATAATTTTGGGTTCGAATAAATCAATAGCTCGCGCACTAACGATAGATGTATTAACCAATCCCATTCGTGGAGGGACAATTATAAGGCCTTTACGTCCTTCAATCATCATATCCTGACAAGAAAGTCCATACTTGATTGAAGTCTTGGGCTTTGCGTAACCGGCCTCGATATAAGCAGCTGCTTCTTTCTCTAAAGCACAAACAATAATAAAATCATAAGTAGTCTTTGGGATGCATAACTCGATCTTCCTAAAAAAAGCCGATTTCCATTCGTCAGACCCCTGCTCATAAGTTATTACATTGATGTCATATTTATTGAGGTTTGAAAAATTACTTTCAGCTGAGTCTGAAAATTGAGTGATTGCAATAACTGGTGTCTTATAGTTTTTAGACTCATAATCTCTAATTAGCTCTATAATTTTCGAAGTAACATCTTGAGGCTCTTCCTCATCCTTACCAAATATAGGCAGAACCAAATCAGCAACTACTAAATCAAATTTTTCCTTGGTTATTTCTGTGTTGAATTTAAAAATAGAATCGCATTCTTTAATGTTTATTTCAAACCCAATTCCATTTAAGACGCCCTTGATTTCCGATAACTTCTGCGGATTATCTTCTACAACTAAAACTTTCATAAATTATCCAATATGCTTTTCAAATGTTCTTGCCAAGACGATTCTTCCTCTTTGTACTCAATACAAGCCATGACATTACACCCTAACTGCGTCTTGAATTCAATTTTAGCTTGAGTTAAATCGTAAAACTTACCTGAGATATCTATATCAGGGTATTGAGTTACGACAATACATGGGTCATTCCTCTCTAAATAATTTAGTTCGAGCAGCACATCAATCCCTCCTGTTAGAAGAGATGTTGGAGAACCGCCGCCAATAACGGAAGGATGACTGGGCAGCGCCATATCCACTAAAATCAGATTAAAAATGTCACTATTCACAATGTTAATAGCTTCAGCTAAGCTTCCAGCTATCTTGATTTCTGGATCCGAATAGTAGCCAATCAAAAATTGGACTAAGCTGTCAGCCTTGAAACTATCGTCTTCGATAATCAATATATTTTTCATAGATGGCCCAACCTGTAAATCATATCGATGCAAACTTTTCGTTTAACACATTCTATGGTAATTATTTCAAAGTTCTCGTCATACTTGTCTAGGTGGTAAAGTTTTTTGATGCCACTCAAGTTTTCGACAGTTTGGGCTGTATCAATCTCAGCATCATCTAAATCGACTTTAAGTAATTGATTAATAGTAAATTCACTTGAAGAATCACAGATTTCTGAATCAAATTTCACGCGGACAAGTGCACTTAATTCATCACGCTCAATTGTGAAATTTCTGTAAACACTACCTGCATTTTTACCATGTTTTGCAGCATTGAAAACAATGACGTAGAGAGCATCATAGAGTACATGATAAGCACCTCCTATTAATTCGATGTCGTGTTCTTCATCAAAACTTGTGTCTGGTTGAAAATTTGGAAAGCTCTGCTTAACTTCAGTTACCACTACTTTATATAACAGGTTCAATGATGCTTTAGGTGATATACTTTGAGGTTTTTTGAACCAACTATACATATCAGTCAATTTGTCATTTACTAGGCGCTGAACTTCCCTATAAAAACTAGACACCCTCGATTCGTCCATTTTTGTTTGTAGCGCTTTTCTCTTAATTTCATTCAACAAATCTAAATCTACAAGATAATTTTTTCTACTTTTCAAAAAGCCATGAACAGATCTCATATCAATCTCAGCCAGCCTCCAACAATACTCATTAATTAATAAAATAGCGTTGTATGAGCTTTCACTTTTATCGAAATCAGAATAGATATTGTTAATGCAGCCGTTCAGAACTTCTATTTTGTTATGCCCTGTGATTTCTGGAGAAAGAAATCCTTCAAATGTACTGCCATTCTTTATATGAAGTTTATTTTTAACAATAGAGTCCACTTCATTCTTGTAATTTTCTTTAAAAGCTCCCCATAAAGGGAATATTAAAGGATCATCAATAATGTCATCATAAGTTTGCTCAATATCATTAACTACGCTATGATACAAATGGCCTTTAAAAGTACCATGTCGAAGTCTTCTTCCTAAATAAGATGCTATACCAAATAGGTTATTAGAGCAAAACTCTGAATAACACTTGGAAATTATTTGAATAATTTGTGGTTCATTTGTATTAATCACTTCCTTATCATGCAGTGAAAACGAAAGCACTGTCGTTAGGTCTTGCGCTATTTCATCTTGCATCCACTCCAAAAACTTAGAAGTATCTACATATATTCGATTGTCGTCTAGTTCACCTTTGACGAGGTTAATCTTGTGATCTATTCTTAGGTTTTTTGCTCTCACCTTATAGTTAGTATCACCAGTTAGATCCCCCATCCAATCATGAAGACTAGCTCTAGTTTCTGTAATTTTCTCTGTCGTACCTATGACATGACTAAGCTTAGATATAAAATCTTCCGTACATACCTCATATGTGAATTCAGCAACAGCCCGAGACTTTTCAGCGACACTATCTATAAAATTAACTAAGTTTGATTCATTATACTTAATTATATAGTTTTGTAGCTTTCTACGTAATTTATAATGGTCAGCTTCATTTTTGCTTCTCTTGTAAATCAACAATAACAACACAATCTCGGATAGCACGCCTGGTGAAGACAGTATAAAATTTTTGATAAAACTGATATTTATTGTTCGTGCTAAATCTCGAGTGTTCTCCATTAATCGGAGTAATACATCTTCAGTGGTAATTATCATGCCTTCATTTATATGAATCATTAAATTTAGGAGCGCTGAATTTGAAATTGACGACTTATTTACGGACAACTTGCTCCCACCAAACTCCAACAAGTTCTCACTGGTAAGAATTTCTTCAATACCTTCAATTCTTACATTTTTGATTATTCTCAATACTAATTCATCATTCATTTCAAAGTATGGAGATTCAGGAGAGTCATTAAAGTGGTCAATAAGCAATCTATACTCAACAACTTCATCATTCTCTAGCCAAGCACAACTACGTTGGAAAAAAACTCCTTCTGGGTCTTCATATTGCTCTGTTAGATTTACAATTTCCTGAATAGGCTTTGAGTTATTGTTAATTAATTTAAAAACCCAATCGATATTGATGTATTTAGATTTATCAAAAAGATTACTATTCACTTTCGTAATAATGATGGCATCCACTAAACTTGACTGTAAACAACTTTGCGTCAATTGAATCAGGTCTGCAGTGTTTTTGGCATGTGGATGAAATCCAATCCGTAGTAAATCTCTTGTAAATTGATTGAAAACTCCTCGGTCTTTCGTAGACATTACAGATTTTTTAACGCTTAAATAGTCTTGTTCTTCTTTAAAACAATAAAGCAAAGTGTTTACTACGTTACTTCTTACTCCATATGATGTAATAATCCTTGAAAGGCTATCAAATTTAGACATCTCATCACTGGATATAACAAATATTGCTTTCCTTAATAAAAGATGACTATGACCATGATTTTCTATAGCTTTGCTTATTAGTTTTTCTGCTAAAAAAAGATCATTTTGATATATACTTTCGTTTATCTCAAATAAATCCTCAAGGAATTTTTCAACTTTTCTTTTATTTAACTTTATTGCGTTATCTATATACGAAAGATTTTTTTCCAAACCTAAATCATCTAGCCTTATGAAGTCATCTTTGAACTGAGGCTCTTTAGGAAATAAATCTGGAAGTAACTTGCGACCTATTGACAACGCCTTGACTGCATTTTCTGCTTGGTACAACTCAGTGACATTACATTTTTCTCTTAGATTATTCATCAAATCTATAGAGTCTGTATCACTTCCAGATGCAATCGCCCTAACTTTATTTCGTGTAGAGTTCTTTAATGTTCTTAGAACGGCAGAAATATTACTTTTATTATCAAATGGAAAAATCATTATATACCTATTTTTTAATGCTTTTGGCAATTGAAGTACCGTTACGTTAGAGACGATAAGCTATTTACAAATACCTAACCTATCAGCCGCAGGACGCTGAGCCTCATTGCGACAGGTCGACAGGGACAAACTACTACTTGCCCAAAAGCTCATGCACGCAATTGTGCATTGCCTGAACATTCCTAACAGAGATAGTGGGCAGCTTGCGCGCCTGAGCTGGGACAATCGGAGAGTCATCTAGATTGAAAAGCCATACCTTAATCTTGCCATATTCCTGCTGATTTATTGCCAGACTCATTTCGTCATAACACCATGGGCTCTGGGCATACTGACGGCTCCAAAGAACTGCACAAACATCGCTGCGAAGAACCGCTTGCTCAATGGTTGCTGTGATCATCTGATCTGACCTGATCTCATCGTCACCAACTAGGACCTCAATACCCTCTTTTACTAGTACGGCCCGTAGTGCATTGGCCATTTTGGCGTCCTGATGAGCAAAACTAACAAAAACCATTTTCGGTCTCTCTAAGAGACGGCTCGGCTGCATTCGATCTAACATGAGTCGATTAGCTATCTCAATCGTATGTTCAACACCATCGACGTCGCACAAAACGCTTGGGTCAAAACCTGGATTAAGTCTCGACCAATCTCGGCGCTCGTATGAGCGCTTCGCCACTCCACCGAGGAATGCAAACGGAATGATCGGAAGGCCCCTGGCCTCAGCAAGATGCAAAAGTGTACTAGCCGTTTGCGAAACCTTCCCTCCCAGAGCAACAACCACATCAGCTTTCTCCAGCGCCTGAATCTGGGCCAAAAACCAGGACTGGAACCATGCGTCTTCCTCATTGCCCTCTGGACCAGGGTAGTTCCAATCCTGGATTACGAGGCCAGGTCGTCCAAGCGTTTTGCGTAGAAGGCATCGCTTTTCCTCAACTGTTGGATGACTGGGACTATGGAACTGGATTAATCCACCACACTTAGAGTCCGCATAGCCCATTGCTGCGTAGTAGTCGACCGAATCAGTAAATGGGCTGCATATAAGTAGCTGTGCTCCCGCTTTCGCGAGAACATGCCCAAGGGTCAACGACGCCTTGTTCAAACGTGGGAGTTCAGCATCAACATCTGCGGTCTCACCGGTGTGACCACCTATGACGAATACAGATTTCACCCGAGAATCAAGCTGCACATGTGGCGATGGCGATAATGCGACCTGCGCCAATTCTTCCTCAGCTCCGAACATCCCAGCTTGGACAGTGTGAATAAAAAACGAAACAGCGTTTCTAGCGGACAAATTTCGAAACTTACCTTTAGCTGTGTCTTCAATTTTTTCTTTTCGAGCGTCCGCGTAGTCAGAAATGCCGCGGATGGCCACGGTTCGTGGAGCCGTTGTGCGAACAGTCGCGGCATCGTATACACCTGCCGACTCCATTTCGAGGGCCGCAACCTTACGATCATGTTCACGGATGATCCAATCCACAAAACCCTTGCCTTTACCTACTGCTGGGCCGCTGGCCAACTTACGGTCATCACCGGCAAAGAGCTTACAGCTACCTCGTAGGATCAGTTCATTGCTAGCAAGGGCAAGCTGTACCTCTTCTGAAATGAGTTCAGCCTTGGCAATCTGAGTGTCTTGCTGCCAACGTTTGTAATAGTCGCCACTGGTGTGTGCGAAAAATTGAAACCTATTGAGTAGTCTCAAAGAGCTTTGAAATTGGTTACCTGAGGTAGTAAAACTCCAGTTTTTACCTTCCCCATGGGTCGCTGAATTTGCCATGTACTCATTCACAGTGTCCGGTATAAATACATCGCCAGGTTCCATGTCGTTTACCAGTGATCCTGCTATGCCTAGCACCACGATGTTGGCCGGATTCAGCTTCTCGATAAGTGCTGAAGTAAGACTAGCGGATCGGGTATTGCCCATTTTTCCTGCCGGGAACACAGCAACTTCGAAGCTTCTGTTAAGAACAGGCGAGTCGATATTGCCGAAGAAACCTGTCAGTGCAACACCTACCTGCTCTTGGGATTTAAAATCTGATCCTAGCATATCTATAACGACATCAAACTCCTCGCTTAGAGCCACGTAAAGCAAGATATCGATAGCCTTACCCATACTTATTACCTTCCTAAAGTTGATGTAGGCGGCTGGATCTGCAGCGCGCAGCAACCACTAAACTGAAACGTTCGTGTTGTTCTTAAAATCAATAGCTTGAATTTTATTGCACTTTATCAAATTCATTAAGCGGTAAGTGTGACAGACATAACCTACATCCGAACCCACGAAGGCTGGATGTATCTGGCCCTGGTGGTTGACCTGTTCTCCCGAAAAGTTATCGGCTGGTCAATGCAACCCCGCATGACAAAAGAGATTGTCTCGTATGTCGGAATTCTTTTTCTGAATGGATCAGGATATCGGGTCAGGGACGAAGGCCTCATTCAAATCCAATCAACCCTGAGAATGCTACCGCCCTCAGAGAGCTGTTCTGATTAGATTTTGGTGTATCTAAATGTTACTAAGATTCATAAATTATTCAAGAAGACAATCAGATACAACCTAAATCTTGATTTGCCGGGTTATACGATTAATTTGGGAAATACTGTAACTAAGTAAGTTGCCGAGAAATGCACATTAGACGCCCATTTCCTACTAGTTCATGAGGTTATCTGGAGGTAGACTCAACTATATATAGTGAATATACATTGAAATCATGTGGATAGCTAAATTTTGGTTTATGAACTAAATTCTCTTACAACATAAGTTAAATGCATTATGGACGCCAGAACCACCGCCCAATTAACCCCCTTCACCGTTACCTTCCCTCACACCTCAGTGCAATGGCCATTTGGCCACTGCACCTGTCAACTGATGGAGTTATCGTTTATTGAGATATTTGTTGAAGAATGCCGTGATGTTATCGAACGGGATCTTATCCATACGATCATATAAATCAACGTGAGTGGCATCTTTAACAATCAGAAGCTCTTTGGGCTGATTTGCCGCTTCATAAGCCGTTTTGGAGAAGTAAAGCGAATGCGCTTTTTCGCCATGGATGAACAGGATCGGACGCGGAGAAATTTCCTTAATATACGTCATGAGCGGGAAATTCATGAAGGCCATCGGTGTTGTCACGGACCATGAGTTACCAGAGTTGACGGCTCGTGGATGATAGCCGCGTTTGGTCATGTAATAGTCCGCATAGTCCACGAGGAACTGTGCTTCACCGCCCTTCAGTTTATTATAGGCTGGCTGGTATGCAGGTTTGCCGTTTGCCGCATCTTCCCAGCGCTGGAGGCTCATCTTCTCCAGCGCCTGCTCGCGCTGCTCCGGCGTTACGCTGTCATTGTAACCTTTCGACATCACGCGGCTCATATCATACATGGTGCTGGCAACGACCGCTTTTACGCGTTTATCCACGGCAACAGCATTCAGGGCAATCCCTCCCATGCCGCAGATGCCGATGACACCGATACGTTCACGATCCACATAGGGTTGCAGTCCAATAAAATCGACTGCGGCCATAAAGTCTTCGGTATTGATATCAGGTGACGCAATATTGCGAGGTTCCCCACTGCTTTCACCGGTATAAGACGGATCAAATGCCAGCGTCACGAATCCGCGCTCGGCTAAGGTCTGAGCATAGAGACCTGAAGCCTGCTCTTTTACCGCGCCAAATGGCCCGGAAATCACAAGCGCAGCAAGCTTCTTGTTCCCGCGATCTTTAGGAAGATACACATCAGCGGCAAGCGTAATGCCGTAACGGTTTTTAAACGTTACCTTTTGATGATCCACTTTGTCGCTTCTTGGGAAGGTTTTATCCCACGTCTGAACCAGACGCGCCGAAGAGTCTGCTGTGCCTGGTGCAGGCTGGGCAACCGCAGATTCTGTTGAAATCAGAGCCATCGCACCGGCAAGGAGTGCACCATTAAAAAAACGAGTTGAAGAATTTAGCGTCATGATATCAAAACCTTACATTAAATTTCCAGGAACCGAATTCGATACGGGTTGCGTTGTTGCTATTTTGAATATCATTAAAGAAATACGTTATTAAAATACTCTGCATTATTTGCCCGATCCTATTAACCTGAGGCCAAACCGTATATTTCAGTATTCATAACAGGTAAGTTGACGGGGGTGCATAGACGCAACAAATGTGAGGCGTTACAGATGATTTCAAACAAGTCGGTTGAGAAACGACTCGACGAACTCTCGCGGAATATTGCTCAGCGCACGCCCGATACCGGTGATTTTCCCACCGCTGTCGAAGGACTGGAATTATTCCGGCGAAACGAACCTGCTCCTCCGGTGAGCTGCATGGTGCCACCGAGTATCGTTCTGGTGGCTGACGGCGAGAAGATAATGTGGGTTGGAGGCGAACCTTATACCTATAATGCAAAAAAATTCCTGATCACCTCTCTCGACTTACCCGCCAGTTCGGAAGTGTTAAGCGCATCAGCAACTCGGCCATGCGTCGGCATAGCCTATAAACTTGACCAACGCGTGCTGATGGAATTAATTACGCAGGGAGGCCTGCCGCCAGTGAAAAAACGCGATGCGGGAACAGGTGTCGGTATAGGAACCATGACAGATGTTTTGCTGGAGCCTTTCTGCCGCCTGCTTTCATTGCTTGACGAGCCTGAAGCCATTCCTGTTCTCAGCCCGCTGATTCAAAGAGAGATACATTACCGGCTTTTGATGAGCGATCGGTCCGATCATCTCAGACAGATTGCAGCAGTAGACGGCCATGGCTACCGTATCGGTAAAGCTATCGATTGGTTAAAGACCCATATTGCTTCGCCTTTACGCATCGAGGAGCTGGCGAGTCGGGTTCAGATGAGCACGCCCTCTTTCCACCGACATTTCAGGCAGCTTGCGGGAATGAGTCCACTCCAGTATCAGAAATGGCTGCGCCTCAATGAAGCCAGCCGACTCATGCTGAATGAGCATTACGATGTCACCACAGCGGCCTATGCTGTCGGTTACGAAAGCTTATCCCATTTCAGCCGGGAATATACGCGGATGTTCGGCGAATCACCCAAGAGGGATATTACTGGGCTGAGAAAGTCTGCCGATAACCTTTAATACTCCTTTGTATCGTTTACATTTTACTCGAGCAATATCATTTGATCACCGAGTTATCACTGCTATTATCAACCTATCCCTGTTCGAAACATAAATTTCTTCAATAAATTACCCTGCTAATTAATAGTCCTCACGGAATGAAGGAGCTTCCTCGATGAACTTACCCGGTCAGCAGTCGCCTGACAGCACCCTTCCCTCTTATGATCTCTCGCGCAGCCTTGGCCTACAGGCTGGTGCTGATATCGATTTTAAAAAGCTGGCCGCGCAGCTCGACTGCACGCGAAATTTTTACAATGTCGGCATCATTTTTGATGATGGCAAGCAACGCTGGCTGGTACGTCCCTCTCGACGCATTGCTGATGTGAATCAGAGCACCGTCAGCCATGTGGTAATCAGTAAAATTCCTGATGCTAAAGAAACCAGTGCAGAAAAAGCTGTTGTAGCAACGCTAACCACTCCGTCACTTGCGACGGAAATCACCTCGACCGGTTTCGCCTGTGGCGCAATGATTGTTACGCTTGTCATGGCGTTTGGTGCCGGTGCGGCAGTGCCTTTTACCGCTGGCGGGTCCGGTGTGATTGCGGCGATCAGCCTGTCCGGTACGCTGGCAACCGGAGCACAATGCATGATTGGCGCGGGCCGCCTGCTGGCTATCCATAACGACCATGGCTCCGATGTTGCCTGGCTCGACAGCCAGGACTGGTACGTCGCCACCACGACAGTTCTGGATGTCATTTCGCTTGCTGCGGCAGGAACCGCGCTAAGAGGTACTTTAGAAACGTACAAGCTGATGAAAGCGGCATCTTCGAGTAAAGTTACCGCCTGGTTCCAGAGCCTGAGCCGTGCCGAGCGTAAGCGCATCACGGAAGAGATCATCAAAGCGCAGAATCCAGGCATTTCCAGTGCCGGGGTAAAGGCCGCGATCCGCGCAGGTGTTTATCCGAAACGTTTCCCCAGCGAATCGTTACAAAAATCACTGCAGCGCGAGCTGATGAGTGCGGTCAATAACGCATCAGCCTTTGTGGGGAGTTCACTCACTGGGACTATCCGCAACCCACAAAATACCGTCCAGTCAGGACGCTATGTGGTAGGTGTGCTGCAGTCATTTTTACCTAACTAAACGCTGAGTATTCAAATGTTTAAAGTTTTAACCCGTCGCCTGCAACGCTGTAACGAGGCTGCCGCCAGCATAAACCATGCCGCCCCGACGCAGCTGCAGCAGTTGAAGACGCAGCTGGCCGACGAAATGGGTAAGCCTGTGGGACTGCATACCATGGGTATTCCCGCGGCGGTCAGTACGCTCGGGGTGATTGTCAGTTTCGCCATTCCGCAGCTGTGGCTGGGGTATGGCGTACTCGCCGCACTCGGCCAGCCGGCCGAACGCGTATTCGTGTGGGTTGTGCTGGTCGCCCTGCTGTTCGCCGGCATTAACGGCGTGACGATGTTTATGATTGGCAAAGGCAGCATGCGCGCCGTGCGGTTACATCTTACGCTGGCGGTGATAAGCCTGATATTAACCGCAGCCTACCTGCTGGCCGCGCTGAGCGGTAGCGCTGCTCCGGGCGTCAGCCTGACCGCGGCGCTGGTGAGTATTGTCATGCTGGGGCTGAGCGGCAGCTGCATCCTCTCTACCGCTTTCTATAAGATGCTGCTGTTTACTCTGCATAACCGAGCCTGGCGCAAGCTTATCAGCCAGACGCGCTAAGCAGTCATCCTGTAAAAAGCCCGCCGCTGCCGGCGGGTTTTTTTATGGTTTTTTATGCCTGCGCAACCAGATTAGCTTGTACGCCGCAGGTATAATAAACAGCGATAGCAGCGGCGCCGTAATCATCCCGCCAATCATCGGTGCCGCTATCCGGCTCATGACCTCTGACCCGGCACCGGTACCCCACAGAATCGGCAGCAGACCGGCAACGATCACCGCAACGGTCATCGCCTTCGGCCGCACGCGCAGCACGGCGCCATGATAAAGGGCGTCATCAAGCCCTTGCTCGGTGAACGTTTCACGACGAGACAACTCCGGGTGCGCTTCAATGGCCTGACGCAGATACATCAGCATGACTACCCCAAACTCAGCCGCGACGCCAGCCAGCGCGATAAACCCGGTTCCGGTTGCGACAGACATATGGAAGCCCAGCCAGTACAGGAACCAAATCCCCCCAACCAGTGCGAACGGCAGGCTCATCAGAATCAGCAAGGCTTCGTCCACGCGGCGGAAGGCCAGATATAACAGAATGAAAATGATCATCACCGTCATCGGCACCATCAGCTTCAGTTTTTTATTGGCATGCTCGAGTAGCTCAAACTGTCCTGAGAATGACACGCTGGTTCCCGGCCTCAGTTTGACCTTCTGGCTGATGGCTGTCTTAATGTCGTTTACCACCGACACCATGTCCCTGCCCCGCGCATCAATGTAAATCCAGCTGGCGGGACGGGCATTTTCCGTTTTCAACATGGTTGGACCGGAAACGACGTTAATCTCTGCCACATCGCCAAGGGTGATTTGCTGCTTCATCGGCGTAAGGATCGGCATCTCCTTCAGCGCCTGCGGGCTGTTCCGGTAATCCTGCGGATAGCGGATATTGATCGGATACCGGGCCACGCCTTCAACCGTTTCCCCTACCGTCGCACCGCCGATGGCGGAGGAGACGAAGAGTTGCACATCGCCCACCGTCATGCCGTAGCGGGAGGCTTTTTCACGGTTGATATCCACATCAACGTAGCGCCCACCTTCCAGACGTTCAGCCAGTGCTGAGACCACGCCCGGCACGGTTTTGGCTACCGCCTCAATGTTCTGCGCCGTTGCGTCGATATCCGACAAAACGGTACCCGACACCTTGATCCCTATCGGACTTTTGATCCCGGTTGAGAGCATATCAATGCGGTTACGGATGGGCGGCACCCAGAGATTGGCAAGCCCCGGCAAACGAACCGTCTGGTCCAGTTCATCGATAATCTTGTCAATCGTCATGCCCGGCCGCCACTGGTCTTCCGGCTTGAGCTGAATGGTCGTTTCAACCATTTCAAGCGGCGCGGAATCTGTTGCGGTTTCAGCCTTACCCGTCTTACCAAACACGGAAGCCACTTCCGGGACGGTTTTGATTAACTTGTCCGTGGTCTGTAATAGCGCCGCCGCTTCTGCCGGAGAGACGCCCGGCAGGGTCGACGGCATATACAGCAGATCGCCCTCATTGATCTTCGGCAGAAACTCACCGCCCACCTGACTTAAAGGCCAGATAACCGTGAAGATGGATAACGCCGCAACCAGCAGGGTGGTTTTTGGCCAGCAAAGCACCTTAAGCAGCAGCGGATGATAGGCTCCGATCAGCAGCCGGTTCAGCGGGTTACTGTTCTCAGCGGGGATTTTTCCCCGGATCCAGAACCCCATCAGAATCGGAATGACGATGATAGCCAGCGCGGCCGCCCCCGCCATGGCGTACGTTTTCGTGAAGGCCAGCGGACCAAACAGCCGCCCTTCCTGCCCTTCAAGGGTAAAAATCGGAATGAAAGATAAGGTGATGATCAGCAGGCTGATAAACAGCGCGGGGCCAACCTCCACGGAGGCGTTGGTGATCACCTGCCAGCGGGTGGCGTTATCAATTTGCTCTCCGGGATGCTGATGATCCCACTCCTCGAGCCGTTTATGCGCATTTTCAATCATCACAATGGCGGCATCCACCATTGCGCCGACGGCGATGGCGATCCCACCCAGCGACATAATATTGGCGTTCAGCCCCTGGAAGTGCATGACGATAAAGGCAATGCACAGGCCGAGCGGCAGAGAAATGATGGCGACCAGCGCAGAGCGGACGTGCCAGAGGAACAGCGCGCAGACGATGGCCACCACGATAAACTCTTCGAGCAGCTTGCCGCTCAGGTTATCAATGGCCCGGTCGATTAGCTGGCTGCGATCGTAGGTCGTGACAATCTCAACGCCTTCCGGCAGGCTGGCCTTCAGCGTTTCCAGCCTGTCTTTTACCGCAGTGATGACCTCGCGCGCGTTTTTGCCCGAGCGCAGGATCACCACGCCACCTGCCACTTCACCCTGCCCGTTCAGCTCGGCAATACCGCGGCGCATTTCCGGCCCCGTCTGCACGCGAGCAACATCACGCAGATAAATGGGTACCCCGTTCTCCCCGGTTTTCAGGACGATATTATTGAAGTCATCAAGAGTCTGGAGATAACCGCTGGCGCGAACCATATACTCCGCTTCCGCGATTTCAATGGATGAGCCCCCTGCTTCCTGGTTGGACGATTCCAGGGCCTGCTTAACCTCAGGGAGGGTTACGCCGTACTGGGCCAGTTTTAACGGATCAACCTGAATCTGATACTGCTTCACCACGCCGCCGACCGACGCCACCTCGGCCACGTTCGGAATGGTTTTCAGTTCAAACTTGAGGAACCAGTCCTGAAGAGATCGCAGTTCCGCGAGATCGTGTTTTCCACTGCGATCGACCAGCGCATACTCAAATATCCAGCCCACGCCCGTGGCATCAGGCCCGATTTCAGCGCTCACCCCGGCGGGCAGTTTACCCTGCACCTGATTCAGATACTCCAGCACGCGTGACCTGGCCCAGTAGAGATCTGTCCCATCTTCAAAAATGACATACACGTAGGAATCACCAAACTGGGAAAACCCGCGCACGGTCTTTGCGCCCGGCACCGACAGCATGGTGGTGGTGAGCGGATACGTCACCTGGTTTTCAACAATCTGCGGAGCCTGGCCGGGATAACTGGTTTTAATAATAACCTGAACATCAGACAGATCGGGCAAGGCATCGACCGGCGTGTTGATGATGGTCCAGGTTCCCCAGACGCTGAGAAACAGCGCCCCCATCATCACCAGAAAACGATTGGCAACTGACCGCCGGATAATCCATTCAATCATCGTCGTCTCCTTAGTGACCAGCATGCGCGTCGTCATGTTTTTCAGGATGCCGCATGCGCTCCAGCGCACCGGTAATATTGGCCTCAGAGTCAATCAGGAACAGACCGCTGACCACCACCGACTCCCCTTCATTCAGGCCAGAACCAATACCGGACTGTTGCTGAGATTCGTGCAGCACGTGGATCGGTTTCGGCACAAAACGCCCCTCCGCATCGACCGTAATCACGCGCTGTTCCTTGCCGGTATCGATAATGGCCTGAGACGGGATCAGCAGCATGTCCTGGCTTTGGGTATTCAGTTTCAGATAAGCGTTCATACCCGGTTTCAGACGTTCATCTTTATTGGAAACCTGCAGGCGCACCTGCAGCGTGCGAGTGGCCGGGTCCACGCTCGGCAGAAGGTTCCATTTTTCAACGGGGAAAGATGTGTCCGGATAAGCCGGTACGGAAACGGCAAACTGCGACGTGTCTTTCAGGAGATACGCGATGGACTCAGGGATGGCTGCGCTGATCCAGACGGGGTCCATCCCCTGAATCTGTGCCACCACTTTATCTTTTGAAATATTCATTCCGGTGCGCAGGTCAAACGCGGTGATCACCCCGTCGATGGGGGCTTTAATGGTAAATCGGGTCTGAATCGTTTGGCTTGCGCGCAGCCTTTGTATATCGTCGTCTGGCATGCCTGCCAGCCGCAGCCGCTCAAGCACCCCTTTAATCTGGGTAGGCGTTCCGCCGGTGCCGGATAACAGCAAAAACTCACTCTGCGCTTCGACCCAGTCCGGGATCGTGATATCAATCAGCGGTGTACCTTTCTTCACATGGTCGCCCGTTGTCAGCGGGTACACCTTCTCAACGAAACCTTCAGCGCGTGCCTGCACAATGACAAACTGATAGTCGTTATAGCTGACGTTGGCCGGGATGGTCTGGGAATAATTCAGCTTCCCTCGCGTGACTTTTTGCGTTTTTAATCCCAGATTCTGAACCTGTGTCGGATCAATACGAATACCGGCGCTGCTTTTCTCGTCGCCTTCATCCGCATATTTCGGCACCAGGTCCATATCCATAAAAGGCGATTTACCGGGTTTATCAAATTTAACGTCTGGTTTCATCGGGTCATACCAGAAAAGTACCTTTCGCTCGGGTACTGTCTTTTCTGTTTTATCCACTGAATGCATTGCCTGCCAGGCCGTCACTGAAATCAGCCCGCCTGCGATGAGGCTGGAAATAATCATTGCAGCATATTTTATTTTAAAAGACGCCATGCTATTTCTCGCTATTTAATGCTCTTCAGTAAAGAGATATTGCCCTGCTGCACAAACGAAAAATTAACCTGGCTACCCACTTTTAACGCCGTAATACTCTCGTCAGCCTGGGTAAAGGTGAAGCGCATGGTCATCGCGGGCCAACCCACCGCCGGGATAGCATCATGAGAAATGGTGATTTTCTTATTGGTGAGATCAATGTCCTTCACAATGCCGGTTCCTTCGATTACCTGCTCTGAAGCGGCGTCGCTGGCAGCAGCCATTTCACCATGCTGATGAACTTCAGCCTGAAGGCCAGCAGAAAACATCACAGAGAGAGCACCAAATACAACGGCTTTAATGGAATTACGCATATTCATTGTCCTGTTAAATGATAAATAAGTTATTCAACCCAGCCGCCACCCAGTGCGGTGTAGAGATTAATTTCATTCACCTGTCTGGAATTGATCAGGTCGAGTAGGGTTTGCTGTGTGGCGAAAAGAGAGCGTTCAGCATCAAGCACTTCGATATAGCTCACCGCGCCGCTGGCATATAATCCTCTGGCGCGCTGAAGGGTAATTTGCAGTGAATCCAGATAACGCTGCTGCGCATCAATTTGATTGTTAATGCTGTCACGCAGGGCGAGCGCATCAGCAACATCTTTAAATGCAGCCTGAATTTTTTGTTCGTAATTTACAACCGACTGCTGCTGGCGTATTTCAGCCAACTTCAGGTTGGCGTTATTCCTTCCGGCATTGAAAATAGGAATGTCGATTTTAGGAATGAAATTCCACATCCCGCTCGCCGGTGTGAACAGGCTGGATAGCGCCGTACTGCTTGTTGAAAGTCCACTTGTCAGCGAAATGGAAGGGAAAAAAGCGGCTCGCGCAGCGCCAATATTGGCATCAGCCGCTTTCAGCTGATACTCCGCCTCCATGATATCCGGGCGCTGAAGCAGAATGTCTGATGACAGATTGGGCGGCAGCTTTACGGGTGTCAGAGCGCTATCGCTCGCACCGTTTTCTGCCGGGAGCGCGCGATACGTGCCCAGTACAAGCTGCAGGGCATTATTGGCCTGCGCCAGCTCGCCCTCTCTTTTGGCAATCTCCGCGCGGGTACTTTCGCTTTGCCCGCGAGCCTGCTCCAGCGCGAGGACGTTCGTGCTGCCCGTCACCAACTGCTGCTCTACAAAAGCATAAGACTGTTGATAATTTTTCAGCGTCTCGCGCGCAATACGCAGTTGTTTGTAGGCCAGCTGCTGGCTGAAATAACTCTGCGACACGCTGGAGACAAGCAGAATATGTACCGCCCGGCGGGCTTCTTCGCTGGCAAAAAAGTTTTGTCTGTCTGCCTCGCTCATGTTCCTGAGCTTGCCGAAAAAATCGAGTTCGTAGCTAAGCTCAAGGCCCGCGTCATACTCTTGTGATGTCGGCTTGTCACTTTTCAGCCCGCCGCTGTAAGTAATACCTGACGACGCATTCAACTGCGGATAGCGGTCTGCATCCGTGACGTTAAACTGCGCCCGGGCCTCTTCCACCTTCAGGGCCGCCATGCGCAAATCGCGATTGTTGCTCAGGGCCTCGGCGATCAGCCTTGTCACCTGCGGATCGGCAAAAAAGTTGCGCCACCCGCTGTGCTGATAATTCTGCGCTGCGGGCATCAGACCGTTGCGAGACAGTGAAAACTGCTGCGGGACCGGTGCCGCGGGGCGCTGGTATTCAGGTGCCAGGGAGACGCAGCCTGCAAGGAGGAAAATTGTGCTGATGCTAAGTCGTTTTAAGGTGAACATAACGCTTCTCGTCCAGGCAGACCTGGTAAATGATTCCAATGAAGTCCAGAGTGTTACCAGGGTTACTCTAACGAAAACATCCTGTTTGCCCGGTGACAGGATAATGACAATGTTGTCATTTTTAGCGTAAGCCGTTGATTACGGCCTTCGGCGCAATAGAATGTCGCTAGCAGCCAGTCAGGGGAGCAAGATGAAAATACTGATCGTTGAAGACGAGATTAAAACAGGCGAATACCTCAGCAAGGGGCTGACGGAGGCGGGATTTGTGGTGGACTACGCTGACAATGGCCTGAACGGATATCATCTCGCCATGACCGCCGGGTATGATCTGCTGATTCTGGATATCATGCTGCCTGATGTGAACGGCTGGGATATCGTCCGCATGCTGCGTTCTGCCGGGAAAGGGATGCCGATACTGTTACTGACGGCCCTCGGCACGATTGAACACCGGGTTAAGGGGCTTGAGCTGGGCGCAGATGATTACCTGGTAAAACCTTTCGCCTTTGCTGAGCTTCTCGCTCGGGTGAGAACGCTGCTAAGGCGCGGTAATACGGCGATAGCCGAGAGCCAGTTCAACGTGGCGGACCTGACGATCGATCTCATCTCCCGGAAGGTCACCCGCGCCGGAAACCGTATTCTGTTAACCAGCAAAGAGTTCAGCCTGCTGGAGTTTTTCATCCGGCATCAGGGCGAAGTCCTGCCCCGCTCCCTGATTGCTTCGCAGGTGTGGGACATGAACTTTGACAGCGACACCAACGCCATCGACGTCGCGGTTAAGCGCCTGCGCGCCAAAATAGATAATGATTATGAGCCGAAACTGATCCAGACCGTCCGCGGCGTCGGCTATATGCTGGAGGCGCCGGATGCACAATAAGCCCGCCAGGCGTCCATTCTCTCTTGCCCTGAGGCTGACGTTTTTTATCAGCCTCTCTACGATCCTCGCTTTTTTCGCTTTTACCTGGTTTATGCTGCATTCGGTTGAAAAGCATTTTGCCGAACAGGATGTTAGCGATCTGCAGCAAATCAGCACCGCAATGCACCGCATACTGCAGTCACCGGCCGATCCCGATGAACGAAAGGTCAGTAAAATCAAAGAGTCGATTGCCAGTTACCGCAACGTCGCCGTGCTGCTTCTGGATCCTCAGGGGAATGAACTGTTCAGTTCAGCGCAAGGCGCGGCATTACGGCCTGCGGTAAATACGGCGGATTTTGGCACACACCGCCGCGCGCAGGATGTGTTTCTCTGGACGGTAGAAGATCCGTCCATGCCCGCGCATTCCGGCCCCGAAATGAAAATGGAAACCTACCGAATTATCGCCTCTTCTGGAACGGCTGCATTTCAGGGAAAAACGCAGAACTACGTCATGCTTATCGGGCTTTCCATCAATTTTCATCTTCACTACCTCGATGCGCTGAAAAAGAATCTGCTCGCGATTGCTGCTGTTATCAGCGTGCTGATTATTCTTGTCATCCGCATCGCGGTTCGCCAGGGACACCTGCCCCTGCGTAACGTCAGCACCGCTATCAAAAATATCACCTCTGAAAATCTGGATGTGCGGCTGGAGCCGTCCCGTGTGCCTGTTGAGCTGGAACAGCTGGTGATCTCCTTCAACCATATGATTGAAAAAATTGAGGATGTCTTTACCCGTCAGGCCAATTTTTCTGCCGATATCGCGCACGAAATCAGAACCCCCATCACCAACCTGATGACGCAGAGCGAGATTGCGCTAAGCCAGAACCGGACCCAGAAAGAGCTTGAAGACGTGCTCTATTCCAGCCTTGAAGAGTACACCCGGATGACCCGCATGGTCAGCGACATGCTGTTTCTCGCGCAGGCAGATAATAACCAGCTGATCCCTGACCGGGTCATGTTTGATTTACGTGCAGAGGTGATGAAAGTTTTCGATTTCTTCGAAGCCTGGGCGGAAGAGCGCAACATCACGCTGAAATTCAACGGGATGCCCTGCCTGGTTGAAGGCGATCCCCAGATGTTCAGGCGAGCAATCAATAACCTGTTATCCAATGCCCTGCGCTATACGCCGGAAGGACAGGCTGTGACCGTTTCACTCACAGAACAAGATAGCTATTTTGTTCTGATGATTGAAAACCCCGGCACGCCCATCCCGGAAGCGCATTTGCCGAGACTGTTTGACCGCTTCTATCGGGTGGATCCGTCCAGGCAACGTAAAGGCGAAGGCAGCGGGATCGGACTTGCCATCGTCAAATCCATTGTGGTTGCCCATCATGGAAAAGTGCGTGTGGAATCTGACGCTCGCTCAACGCGGTTTATCTTGTCTGTGCCAAAGGCGATAACGCGCTAAGGCTCACTGCGCAACCTGGCAGACTTCGCGCACTTTCTCTCTCAACCAGCGGTGCCCCGGATCCTGCTCCATTCGCGGGTGCCACATCTGGGAAACCGTAATGGTCCGGGCTTTAAACGGCAGTTCGAAGACGTGCAAATTTTCCGTCATGGTTTGATTGCGCAGATACAGTGCGGGAACCATCGCAATGAGATCGGACGCCAGCGCCACGGATAACGCCGTCGGGAAGCCCGGCACCACGCTGGCCACTTTACGTTTCATACTCTGTTCCGCCAGAACGTCATCGACAAAGCCGTGTAACGAACCGTCGGGCGAGGCGACCACATGGCCCCATGACACATAATCGTTGATGCTGATTGCCGACAGCGCGGCCAGCGGATGTCCTTTGCGTACCGCACCCACAAACCGGTCCTGAAATAACCGCTGCAAACGTATCTCCGGTCCCATGTTGCTCTGTACGCCAATTTCCAGGTCAACCAGCCCCTCACGCAGGTACCGCGACGTTTTTTCAGGCTTCGGTGCGAAGCGTATACAGACCTCAGGTGCAGCCGCGGCAACGGCGGCAATCAGGGCAGGACCAAAGGCCACCACGAAGCCATCATTTGCCCGAATGGTGAAAAGCCGTGCCAGAGTTTGGACGTTAAGCGTCTCGGTGGAGGGCTGGAGCACCGCCCTCGCCTCGTGCACGGCGTTTCTGGCCCGGTCCCGGGTGGCTTCTGCCCAGGGCGTCAGCACCATGTGACGTCCGGCCCGAACCAGAATCGGATCGCCGGTCACTTCACGCAGCCTGCTCAGCGTTCGGCTCATGGCGGAGGTGCTCAGGTTTAGACGCCGCGCCGCAGCCGCTACGCTGGCTTCAGCCAGCAAAACGTCGAGGGCAACCAGCAAATTGAAATCAGGATCGGTCACGTTATCTCCTCATATAAGGCGTTATACGCAACGAATGAGTGCACAGGCTGCGTCTTCCGCCTTGTATACCCCATGATTATAGTTTCGTCATTACTATTCTTTTCTGGAGTAAATATCATGACGCTGTTTTCAAACCAGCCCGGCGATGAGGGATTACCGGGACATGAACGCGCCCGGGTCATGGTCGCGCTGATGACCCCCACGCTGATGGGCGTCTTTGATGGCACCATGATTAACGTAGCGCTGCCGCCCATGGCGAGCGCGATGCAGGTCTCTGCGAATGTCGCAGTATGGTTTGCCAACGGTTACCTGCTGTCGGCGGCGATGACGCTGGCTATCTTCGCGGCACTGGCAGCGCGCATGGGCTATCGCCCGGTGTTTCTGGCGGGTCTTGCGACGTTCACGCTTACCTCCCTCGGCTGCGCGCTGGCGACGACGCCCGACATGCTGATCGGGATGCGCGTTTTGCAAGGCATAGGGGGGGCGGCCACGTTGAGTATTGCCCCGGCGATACTGCGATCCGTTTTCCCTGGACGACTGCTTGGCCGCGTTCTGGGGCTACACGCCCTGCTGATTGCCGCCAGCACGGCCCTAGCGCCGGTGCTGGGCGGCACGATCCTGGAGGCGCTGCGCTGGGAATGGCTGTTTGCAATTAACATGGTTCCGGGAAGTGTCGCACTGCTGCTGGCCTGGAAGGCGTTACCGCGCGGTTCTGCTTCCAGTAAAACGCCCTTCGACACCGCAGGTGCGGTGCTCTCGGCGATGCTGTTAGGTTCGATGATCATGACAGCGAACAGTTTCCAGCACGTCAGCCATGAGGCGGCGTTCTGGGCGGGTATTGCCCTGCTCAGCGCCACCGCCTTCATCTGGCATATTCGCCGCGTCCATAGTCCCCTACTGCCCCCCGTTATCTTCCGCAACGGCCGCTTTACGCTCGCCGCACTCATCTCACTTGCGTCGTTTGTAAGCCAGGGCATCACCTTTATCGCGCTGCCGTTTCTGTTTCAGAGCGTGTATGGCTACAGCCCGCTGGAATCGGCCCTTCTGTTCACGCCCTGGCCGATTGGGATCGTGTTGATTGCCCCTCACGCGGGCCGTTGGGCAGATACGATTTCGGCGCCGCTGATTTCCACCATCGGGCTGATGATTTTTGCCGTTGGGTTGATCCTGCTGGCGACGTTACCCGCAAGCCCTCCAACATGGGATATCTGCCTGCGCAGTCTGGTGTGCGGTATTGGGTTTGGCTGCTTCCAGAGCCCCAATAATCGGGAGATGCTCGCTAACGTGGCGCGCGAGAATGCCAGCTATGCGTCCGGGGTATTGTCCATCGTCAGGACCTTCGGGCAGTGTCTGGGGGCGGCCGTGGTAGGCGTTTGGCTGGCTGCGACGACGGGCTCGGACCAGGCCGTTCATTATGCGCTGTGGACTGCGGTGGTAGCCTCGGCCGGGTCGGTGTTGTTTAGCCTGAGCCGACTGCGCGCCGCCGTTCGGGCATCAGCCTGATTCGCCCTGCGGCGCTACGCTTGCACAATGTAGGCCGGGTAAGCGCAGCGCC
>NZ_GL890776.1:536810-606315 GCF_000211415.1 Enterobacter mori LMG 25706
ACGCGTTTATTTACTCCAGCGCCAGCAGCGCAAAGCTCGCCAGCCAGTGCCCGCCGCTGTAGTGGCTGCCCACCACGTGCTCGACGCTTGCCGTCAGGTGTTTCGCCACGGCATCACGCAGCGCCTGCTGTCCCGGATGGTTCTCCGGCAGCGCCTTTGCGATGTGCTTCATACACCAGGCGCGGCTGAGGTTTAACCCGTCCAGATGGGCAATTTTCGGGTCGGTACGGTCGCTCACCTCCGCCGGGTTCATCAATGCCACAATAGTCTCTACGTCAGGGAGGAATTTATCGAACCATGCCGGGAAGTTATCCGTTACCTTGCTCATCAGCAGCGCCTCGGTCAGCGCGCCGGAAATATACTCATCGCCGCCCGGTTCGTAGTGCGCAGGATAGCGCGTATCCGCGAGATAAAACCGCTCAGCCGCCGTCAGAATTGACTGCTCCAGCCCGCTATCCTGCACGGCACGGGCGTAATCCAGCCCCAGCGCGAGGGCAAACGCCGTGTTGTAGTGCGTTCCGACGCGGATCGGATAGGTAAGCTTGCTGAGATAATCCACCAGCCGGTTACGAATATCCAGGGTTAACGGCTCAAGCGTCTGGTACCAGACTGCGGCCTGCGGCAGCGACGACTGCTTCAGCTCCTGAGCCAGTGCCAGCAGCCAGCCGTAGCCATACGGACGTTCGAACGACGCGCGGAACGGCGCGGTGAAATAGGCCAGCTCTTTCGCCACGTTCTCGTCGGTCAGATGCTCGTCGATAAGCGCGATGATGTCATTCCGACACGGTAGCTCAGGATAGAGGCGCACGCAGCGCAGCAGCAGCCAGTAGCCATGCACCGCCGAGTGCCAGTCAAAACAGCCGTAGAATATGGGGTGCAGCTCGCGAGGCGGCAGAACATCGCCATCATCATTCAGCAGGTGCATGATGTGGTTCGGGTATTCCTGGCGCAAATAGGTCAAAGGCATGCGGGCAAACGCGTCTGCCTGATGTTGCGTTAATTCCATATCAGCTCCTTAGCGAAACACGAGGAAATACATTAAGAACACGTTCACCACCAGCAGGGTTAACGCGGTCGGGATCTGGATCTTGATCACCTGATATTTGTCTTTGAGTTCCAGCAGCGCGGCGGGAACGATATTGAAGTTCGCGGCCATCGGCGTCATCAGCGTGCCGCAGTAGCCCGCGTACATGCCAATCGCCAGCAGCGGTGCCGGGTTGCCGTGATGCACGTTAATCAGGAACGGTAAGGCGATACCGGCACTTAATACCGGGAAAGCGGCAAAGGCGTTACCCATGATCATGGTAAACAACGCCATACCCACGCAGTAAATCACCACCAGCATGAAGCGGCTATCCGGGTTCACGAACAGACTGACCACCTTCTGCACCGAATCGCCGGTATTGGCCGCCACGAACACGCCGCCGAGCATCGCCAGCATCTGCGGCAGGATCACCGCCCAGCCGATGGTGTCGACAAGACGACGAGACTGGCGGATAGCGTGCAGCGGGGTACCCTTCGTTAGCCACCATCCGGTGAGGATCGCCGCGACGCAGGCCACGCACAGCGCCGCCAGGGTAAGCTGTTTCTGGTCGAGAAGATAAACGCCACCAATCGACACGCCCTTCAGGAACAGCGTCCCGGTAACCGTCACCACCGGGATCATCAGCGCGGGCAGGAACAGCCAGTTTTTGAGCCGGTTCGATGAGGCAATGCGCTCCTCGTCGGAGGCCATTTTATAGTGCCCTTTCCCGACCAGACCAAAGCCCGCCAGCAGCGCGATAGCGATGACGCCGCCGCCAATGATCCGGTACGCCAGCGATTTCCCCAGCTCCTGTACCATCAGATCGCCAAACAGGAAGATCCCGCCGAATAAAAACCAGAACAGCGCAGTGGTAAAACGCTTCGGATTGGCGCGATCGCGCAGGGTCATCACGACCAGCAGCATCACGACAAAGCCGATGAGGTAGTACACGCGGTTAATGGTGATAAGCGTCATCATTGCGCCACCTCCTGTTTACCCTGCTCTGCACGCCAGGCCATGACGTCGCGACGAATGCTGGCATCCAGGCGCAGCAGGCGCGTCATATGAATAATTAATGCCGCAATGGCGGTGGGAATAGCCCACAGGCCGATATGCAGCGGTTCGATCCCCTGGATCCCGTTCTCTTTCAGGAAGGCGTCAATCAGCAGAACCGCACCGAAGGCGATAAAGATATCTTCGCCAAAAAAGACCGCGATATTGTCGCACGCGGCGGCATGGGCTTTGATTTTGTCGCGGATATGCTGCGGCAGTTCGCCATATTCGTTCAGCGCCGCCCCTTCGGCCATCGGGGCCAGCAGCGGACGCACCGTCTGGGCATGGCCGCCAAGAGACATCAGACCCAGCGCCGCGGTCCCTTCACGCGCCACAAAGTAGAGCATCAGAATACGCGCCGAGGTGGCGCTGGCGATCTTCGCCACCCAGGCCTGGGCGCGCTCTTTTAGCCCGTAGTATTCCAGCAGACCAATCACCGGCAGGATCAGGATGAAGGTGGCCAGCGATCGGCTATTCACGAACTTTTCACCGAAGGTCTCCAGCAGCATCCCGAAATCCATCCCGACCAGCAGACCCGTCGCCAGCCCCGCCACCACGACCACCAGCAGCGGGTTGAAGCGCAGTGCAAAACCAATAACCACGATCGGTATCCCGATCAGCGGCAACAGCGTAGTACCGTCCATAAACGTTTACCCTATCCAAAGTGAGCGTTGCGCGCCGACGGCTATTTTTTTAATTTGCGGCGAGCGATGTTGTGTTTTGTTGGCAGGCTTCGCAAAACCTGCGCTAAAAAGCTATATCTGAACCTCAAAAACATGTAAACAATTTATCAATAAAATGTTCTTATTTTATCGATGAGTTTACATTTCTGGCTAAGGAACGTTATGACCTCAAAAAAGAGTGTTGCCTCAAACCACGACGATATTACGGATGGCCGCATCGTCTCCTCTCGCCACCTGGTGTCGGAACGCTGTGCGGAGCTATCGGAGCTGGAATACGCGCTGATCATGACCAGCAACGCGTTTAACAAATGGATGGTGCGCTGCATGACGGCTGCCGGTGAGCCGGATATGGGGGCGTTTGACGTGTCGCTGTTGCATCATGTGAATCATCGCAACCGCAAGAAAAAATTGGCCGATATCTGCTTTGTCCTGAACGTGGAGGACACGCACGTGGTGACCTATGCGCTAAAGAAACTGGTGAAAGCGGGCTATGTGACGAGTGAGAAAGCGGGCAAGGAGCTCTTTTTCTCAACCACGGAGGAAGGCAAAGCCTTATGCATGAAGTACCGCGACGTGCGGGAAGCCTGCCTGATTAACATTCATGGAGAAAGCGGTATTTCAGGAACGTCTATCGGGGAAACCGCGCAGCTGCTGCGCACGATCTCCTCTCTGTATGATACCGCCGCGCGGGCGGCGGCATCGCTGTGAGTTAAGGACGTCTGAAAAGCGAGATACTGCGTCCGGCCAGTTCGTAATCTACGTCCTGGGTGATAACCGTTCCGGTGGCAGTATCTTCAGCCGTAGACAGTTCAAGCACCCATCCACCTTCCCCAAACTGCGGGATCTGGAACGGAACCGGGCCTTCAAACGGGTTAAACAACATAAGCACATCGTGCCAGATGCCGTCCTCCTGCTTGAGATCCGGCCTGCTGATGGAGACCCCGAGCGTCGAGCCCTCATCCCACTGTTCCTCCTGCTGCGGCCCGCCTCCGGCATTAAACCAGCGGATCTCCAGCCCGTCGCGCCAGCTTTCTCGGCGCAGTAACGGCTGTGAAGCGCGCAGGGCAATAAGACGGCGGGTAAAGTCGCGCAGCGCTTCGTCGTTTTCGGATAGCCCTTTCCAGTCTATCCACGAGATCTCGCTGTCCTGGCAGTAGCCGTTGTTATTGCCCTTCTGCGTGCGGCCAAACTCGTCGCCCGCCAGCAGCATCGGCGTGCCGTGGGAGAACAGCAGCGTGGTCAGGAAATTACGCTTCTGCCGCTCGCGCGTGACAATAATATCCGGGTTCTCCGTCGGCCCCTCTTCGCCATAGTTGTACGAGCGATTATCGTTATGCCCGTCGTTATTATCTTCTCCGTTGTCGGCGTTGTGCTTCTCGTTGTACGACACCAGATCGTTCAGGGTAAAGCCGTCGTGAGCGGTGATGAAGTTAACGCTGGCCCACGGACGGCGACCGCGCAGATCGTAGAGATCGCCGGAGCCCAGCAGACGCGCGGCAAAATCGGTTGAGACGTTATCGCCCTTCCAGTATTCGCGGACGGTGTCGCGGTATTTGTCGTTCCACTCGCCCCAGCCCGGCGGGAAACCGCCGACCTGATAGCCGCCGGGACCGATATCCCAGGGTTCGCCGATAAGCTTAAGCTTAGAGAGCACCGGATCCTGGGTGACCGCGTCAAAAAAACCGCCACGTGGATCAAACCCTTCCGGCTCGCGGCCAAGGATGGTCCCTAAGTCAAAGCGAAAACCGTCAATATGCATCGATTCCGCCCAGTAGCGCAGGGAATCCATCACCATCTGTAACACGCGCGGGTGCGAGGTGTTGACAGTGTTTCCCGTCCCGGTGTCGTTAATGTAATACCGGTGCTGGTCCGGCAGCGTGCGGTAATAGCTGTAGTTATCAATGCCCTTAAACGAGAGCGTTGGCCCAAGCTCGTTGCCTTCTGCCGTGTGGTTATACACCACGTCCAGAATGACCTCGATGCCCGCATCATGATACGCGCGTACCATGTCGCGGAAACCCTGGATCCCCGCCGGGCCGTAGTAGCGCGACGCCGGAGCGAAAAAGCCCAGCGTGTTATATCCCCAGAAGTTTTTCAGCCCGCGGTCAAGCAGATGCTGGTCGTCCGGGAACCAGTGAACCGGGAGCAGCTCAACCGAGGTGATGCCAAGACTCTTGATGTAATCGACCGAGGCTTTGTGTCCCATCCCCTCAAACGTCCCGCGCAGTTCGGGCGGAATGGCTGGGTTCATCTGGGTAAAGCCTTTCACGTGGCTCTCGTAGACAACGGTATGCGGCCAGGGCACCTCCGGCCGGTTGTTGTCCTGCCAGTCGAAGGCGTCCGGATCGATAACTTTGCATTTGGGCGTGAACGGCGCGCTGTCGCGGGTATCAAAACTGAGATCCAGTTCGTCATGCCCAAGCTCATAGCCAAAATGGGCGTCGTTCCAGTCGATATCGCCCACCAGTTCACGCGCGTACGGGTCGATAAGCAGCTTATGCGGGTTGAAGCGGTGGCCGTTTCCCGGGTCATAAGGACCATAGACGCGCTAGCCGTACAGCGCGCCGGGCTTAAGATCGGGCACGTAGCCGTGCCAGACTTCATGGGTATATTCCGGGAGCTCCAGCCGGGCAATTTCCGTTTTCCCGGACGGGTCAAACAGACAGAGCTCCACCCGCTCTGCGTGCGCGGAGAAGAGCGCAAAGTTCACGCCTTTTCCGTCGTAGTTTGCGCCCAACTGCTGGCCGTGACCGGCCCGAATTTCAAACCTGTTATCCTTTGCCATTTTCGTTCTCCACGATTATTCGCAGGTAAGCAGAACCAATACACATCCCTTTTCTGACGTTAGATCCAGCGTCTCTTGCAGAACGCGGCTTTCACCGCTGAACACATCGCGATAGCGCTTCCCGACCAGCTCTTCGGGTATGGCTACCGAGGTATTGACCCACAGTTTTTCGTTCCCGGTGACAGTGAAAACCAGGCGCGGCACAGCAACAATCAGCGCCTCGTCGTCCTTCACGCGCGCATACACAATCAGATGCTCCTCGCGTTCACCGGTCACTTTAAGCGGCAGCCAGTCGCCGTAGCGGAACAGCGCCGGGTAGTGCGGACGCAGCCGCAGCAGCGTGGCAGTGACATACTGCTTCACGCGCCCGTCCCGCCAGCACTGTTCGTCGTTAAATACCCTGAGGTTCGCCGTACTGAGGTTTTGCACCAGCGCGGCGAAGTCCGGTTCGCGTCGGTTATCCGGGTCAACCAGGCTAAAGTTGAGCGCTTCGCTGCCCTGATAGATGTCCGGTACGCCGGGCGCGGTAAGTTTAATCACCGTCTGACTCAGGCTATTCATCAGGCCTGCGCGAACAAACGGCTGTAAGGTTTCACTGAAATCATGCAGGAACAGCGTGTTGTCGGGCGACAGCAGATGACGAACATAGTCCATCACCACGTTTTCGTAGCTCTCGTTACTGTCGATCCAGTCGGTTCGCTGCTTGGCCTCGCGCAGCGCTTTTTCAACAAAACCGAGGAAACGCGTTTCAAGGGTTTGCAGCCCGTCCCGGTCGTCAGGTGAGAGCGTGGCAGGCCAGACGCCAGCCAGCGCCTGATAAATCATCCAGGTATCAGCGGCGTTCGGCGCGGTGCCGTCGTTAAGGAAACGCACGTGCGTCTGGTTCATCTGCCGCCAGCGGGCCAGATTTTCGCCCCACTGCTCGGGCGCTTCGGTCAGCGTGTACAGGCGCGCCCGGGCATCCTCCCCGCGCTTGGTGTCGTGCGTCGAGGTGCCCAGCAGCGCGTCGGGTTGACGGGCAAGCCGGATGCGCATCTCCTGATGGAAACGCGACAGCGAGAAGGCGCGCGGCGTCGGGTCGGCCCCCACTTCATTAAGCGCAAGCTCCAGGTTGTGGCGGAAGAACAGCGTGTCTTCCACGGACTTCGCCATCAGCGGCCCGGTCAACTGCTGGAAACGGGTCCTGAACAGGGTGGCCGCATCGCGGTCACGCTCCGGCAGATCGCCTGTCAGAATCCGCACAATCAGGCTTAGCGCGGGTTCTGAAGCGTTCACACTGGCGACAACGCGGCTCAACAGCGTAACGTCAGAAGGCGTTAACCCCTCCGCGGTCCCGTAGGTGCGGTAAACAGGAAAGGCGATAAGCAGTTCGCGTAACGCATGGTGTATATCATCCGTCTGTATCTCAACCCCATTGTGCTGAGCCAAATCGCGGGCGAGGTTGAGGAGTGTGGTGAATTCCCCTTCGAAGTTGCGGTCGGTCATCAGCCCTTTGGCATCCCGCAGCGCGTTTTGCCGATCGACCGTAACGCCCAGCGTCTCGTTATGGACTTTCTCCAGACGCTCCATGCTAGTGTCATCCACCAACACCTCCGCCAGCGACGCGATGAACTCATACCCCGTCGTGCCGGACACGGGCCACTCGGCCGGGAGTTGTTCTCCTTTCGCGAGGATTTTTTCCACCGTGATGTAACAGTCTGGCCCGGTGGCCTGGCGCAGGCGCTGCAGATACCCCAGCGGATCCGCAAGCCCGTCAATATGGTCAATGCGCAGGCCGTCAACGGTCCCGTCGTGAACCAGCTCGAGGATCAGGCGGTGCGTATCGTGAAAAACCTGTTCGTCTTCAACCCGAACGCCGACCAGCCCGGTTATCTCAAAGAAGCGTCGCCACGAAAGCTGCTTCGGCGCTTCGCGCCATGACATCAGCCGCCAGCTCTGTGCCTCGTGCAGTTCGGCGATGCTTTTGTTCTCGTCCCAGGTACCCGGGTTAAGCGGATAGGCCGTGTCGTAATAGACCAGTGCGGCCTTATTCGTGACACTGTCACGATGAAGCCTAATGGCACCCTTCTCCAGTTCGGCTTCAAAGGTATCGCCAAGAAACGGCAGCGTCAGCGGTCGCGACCAGTCGATATCGAAATAACGCGCGTAGCGGCTCTGTTTGCCGTGCTCAATCACGTCTCGCCACCAGCGGTTTTCCAGCGAGGTCGACATATGGTTAGGGACAATATCCAGTATCAGCCCCATGCCAGCCTGCCTGAGCGCCGCGGCCATGCGGTTAAAACCGTCTCGCCCGCCTATCGCGGGGTCAATTTCGTTGGGATCGGTGACGTCATAGCCGTGGGTGGAGTCCGTTGTCGCGGTAAAAACAGGTGACGCATAGAGATGGCTAATGCCGAGATCGCGGAAATACGGGATCAGGTCAACCACCCGGTCAAACGTCATGCCATTGCGAAACTGTATGCGGTACGTGGCGGAAGGGATCATAACGCGGCTTCTCCATCAGCAAAGCGAACAACAATACTGTTTGGCGGCAAAACGTCTCCCGTCTCCGGCCAGCTAAAGAGGGTTTCTCCGGCCAGTTCGGGCATTGGGGCAGGTTTTTTGCCAATATTCAGCGCCAGCGACAGCGTCCCCTGCGGGAACTGCCAGCTCACCGCGACCCTGCCGTGCGCCGTGTGCAGGATCTTGCCCTCAACGGTTCCGCCCTGGCGCAGCAGCGGGACGATATGACGATGTCGCAGCGTAAGCAGGCTTCGGGTAAAGCGCAGCCATGATTTTCCCTCCTCCTGTGACAGCTTATCCCAGTCGAGCGTTGAGCGAACAAACGTGTTCAGATCGTTAGGATCGGGGACGGTTTCATCGTGCCCGGCATGGCCAGTAAACTCCTTCGCACGCCCTTCCCGCACGGCTTTTGCCAGCTCGCCATGGAAATCGGTGAAGAACAGAAACGGATGGGTTTCACCGAACTCCTCGCCCATAAACAGCAGCGGGATATGGGGTGAAAGAAGCAGCGTTGCCAGCAGCACGCGAGTCTTCTCCGCGCCCGCCAGCGTGATGAGCCGCTCCCCCTGGGCGCGATTCCCGGTCTGATCGTGGTTTTGAATAAAATCGACGAAGAACGGTGGCGGCTGGGTGTGGCACTCCACGCCGCGCGATTGACCGGTTTGTAGAGAAACCTCGCCCTGGTAGACAAAGCCTTCCGCCAGCGCCCGAGCGAACTTTTTCTCCGGCTCAAAGGCAAAATCCTGGTAGTAGGCGTGCGTCTCGCCGGTGGCAAACACGTGGGCGGCATTGTGGAAGTCATCATTCCACTCGGCGGTGAACAGTGGCGTATTTCCCTGTTCATCTCGCGGATGCAGGAAAATCACGTTGCGGCTGTCTTCCGTAGTCAGGTGAACGTGACGGTGCGGGATCGCTTCTCGGATCTTTTCGGCTATCTCCTCAAGAATATGCATATCCGAGGTGTCTTTGATCTGGTCGATGGCATCAAACCGTAGGCCATCCAGACGATATTCCGTCAGCCAGTAAAGCGGTGCATCGGTGATGTACTGCCTCACCGGCTCGCGCTCGTAAGCGATGCCGTTGCCCCACGGCGTCATCCGATCCGCATCGAAAAACGCGGGCGACAGCAAGGGCAGATAATTCCCTTCCGGGCCGAAGTGGTTGAGCACAATATCCAGAACCACCGAAAGCCCCAGCCCGTGCGCGGCGTCGATAAACGCGTGAAAATCCTCCGGCGTACCGTAGGCGGCGTGCGGAGCGTAAAGCAGCACGCCGTCATAGCCCCACCCGCGGGATCCGCCAAACTGAGAGACGGGCATCACTTCAAGCTGGGTAATTCCGAGCTCTGCCAGATACGGCAGCTTGTCGATAGCAGCCCGGAAGGTTCCCTCCGGGGTAAAGGTCCCCATGTGCAGTTCGTAAATGACCGTCTCTTCCCACTGACGCCCCTTCCAGTCACGGTTAACGTGCGCAAACCGGCGATGATCGATAACAACCGACGGTCCGTTGACGTCCCCTTTCTGAGCGCGTGATGCAGGGTCAGGAACGGTCATGCCGTCCTGTAAAACAAACTGATACTCTGCACCATGCCTGATGCCTGGAACGTCAGCCTGGAACCAGCCATTGCCCCTGGCAACCATCGGAATGTCGTTATCATTAAGCCGTAGCGTGAGATTTTTTTGTCCTTCAGCCCAGACGCGAAAGCGGACAACGTCATCGGAAATATACTCAGCACCCCAGTGCCTTTGACATGTTCTGAATTCCATTCCTTGTCCTCGAATGACCGCATTTTACGCGAAACGAAGTACAAGCTTAGTTCAGGATGAAAAGTGTGTTAGCTCAGCGGATTTAACCGCTTCGTCTATTCTTTATGAAATAACTCACCACAGGGAATACTATGCAGATTCGAAAAGGATTAAATACTGACCTCGTAAGTCTTGAATGCTGTGACTTTTCTTTCACCATTAGCCATATTGCGCGAGAGCCCTTTATCCACTGTGATTTGCATATTGAAGCCGTCACCGAGCCCTGGATTAAAACCTACGAGCTCGACATCCAAACCCTTGAGAACCACTGCGTTAACCCGGACGCCATATTTCTTATCGCCGAAACGGATGACGGTGAAATAGCCGGATTTATTACTGCATCAATCGGCTGGAATAAGTTTATCTCAGTGGATTATATCGCCGTTGAGCGCACAAAACGCAGAACCGGCGCTGCGCAAAAATTGATGGCCGCCGCCCACGTCTGGGCCCGCAGCGTAAACGCGCCGGGATTACGGCTTGAAACACAAAATGTGAACGTCTCTGCCTGTCTGTTTTACCGTCACTACGGGTTTACCCTGGGCGGATACGATCGTTTTCTCTACAACGCCTTACCGGAAAAAGACGAAGTCGCCCTGTTCTGGTATTACATGCTGGTCTAGCAACGCAGCCTTCATATTTCTGTCATTAGATTTCATTACGCTTTCGGGATTTTAACCAAGGTATTGAGGAAAGAAGTGTGAATTCAATGGCTAAGGCATTACTGCTGGCATTACCTGTTTTGAGTGCAACGGCAGCGGCGACGGCCGCTGAGCGCGACCTGTGTGAACCCAAAGCGTACGAAATGGCGCTGCGCTATCAGCAGAAATCGGCAGAGATTATGGCTCTTCAGCTGCAGACGTATCGGTTTGCCACCGAGCGTTTCAACGAAAAGGTAAAAGACCTTAAAACGCCTGAAAATTACGCCGTGGTAATGGATCTGGATGAAACAGTACTGGATAACACCCCTCTGCTGGTACGCGACACGGAGCAGTGTCACGACTATACAAAATGGGACACCTGGAGCGACTGGGAGAAACAGGGAAAACCCGGCTTAATTCCTGGCGCGAAGGCGTTTCTTGACCATGTGAATCAAAGCAATGTCCGTATCTATTATGTCTCGGACCGCATGCAGGAAAATAAAGCCGATACGCTCAGGACGTTAAAAGCCCTGGGGCTTCCACAGGTATCCGATGAAAGCGTGCTTCTGGATACGGTCAGCAAGGAAGAGCGTCGCCAGAGCATCCTCAAAAAGCAGCAGATCGTGATGCTGTTTGGCGACAGCCTGCCGGATTTCGCCGTGCAGTTTAAAAACAAAAAGCCGAGTGAGCAGCAGCGTGAGCTGGTTGAAGCCAGCGCGGAACACTTCGGTAACGACTGGATTGTGCTACCTAATGCCGCTTATGGATCCTGGTCGAAAGCCACGCTGGACAGCTGGAAACCATGAATTTTGCCGGGTGGCGCTGCGCTTACCCGGCCTACGTCCAGAATGTAGGCCCGTGCAAGCGTAGCGCCGCCGGGCGATACTCACATCCTCTGGGATGCTAAATATTCATCAATATCTTGCACATAGGCGTGGGTGTCGCTCTGAAGGCATTCGCGGTTTTATCCATCACTACCTGAGCGTCAGTGCCTGAATCCAGCACAGTATTTTGTACCGATGCCGCTTCAATCTGGACGGTTGTTACTGTCAGCGCTTCAAGACCCTCAGTCGCCAGTAACGCATTCACCTGCGTAGCGAAACACGCGCTGGCATCTGCCGCTGCCGCTTCAACAGTGGTTTCGGTTGTGGCAACAATATGATTATCAGAAATATAATTTCCTTTACCGGACACCACCCGAATAATGACCGGAGTAGCATCGGGCGGGGTTATATATTGCGTATCAATAGTCTCGGAAATATGGTTGGCAATGACGGAATTATTATCACCACTGATATACAGCAGGCCATATAAATCATCTAACCCGTTATTGTAGCCCTGCATCGGCCCCCAGGGTTCACGCTCGCGGAAGAAATGGTTTGACGATACCAGGTTTTCAGCGCTGCCTTCTTCAATGACCAGCATGCCTGGGTAAAAGGAATGGAATCGGTTACTGCTTATTGAGGAGCGAACCACCCCGGAGAAATGCACGCTGCTTTTTCCGCGCGGGAATATATTGTTGGCGGTAATTAAAAGGCCGCCGAAGTCTTCAGCGTAAACAGAGTAACCTCTGTAGCCTGCGCCAATCATATTATCGGTGATTTTTGAAGCCTGACCGGATCCACGTAGCTCAATGCAGTTACCACATTCCGCGATGAAGTTGTTATGGATAGCCAGGGCATCGGCATTGTAAATCGTCACGCCGTGCTCAAGGTAGACCAGCCCCATGCCGCTGATGCGAAAGGAGTCTTGCGCGCTGGCAATGTAAATGCCGGTCTTACCGTTAAGGTAGCTGTTCTCCGGGTCATTGCTTCCAGAACCGTCGTCATCAAAGTGCAAACCATCAATGCAGAAGTCAGCAAATTCGACCGAGCTTATTCGCGGGTCACCGCTGCGTGCGACATAGAATGCGGCTCCGGCTGATTCTTCGCCTCCCTCTTGAGGTGACATATCCACCAGAATACGGCTGCCGCCCGGCCATAATTCATGCCAGTTTGGCCAGTCGCTTACTGGCGTATTAAAGCGGATACTGGAAGAGGTAAAACCATGCCCGGAACCCATGATTTTTAAATAACTTATATCAATGACAACCTGCGTCAAAAGATGATAATCGCCGGGTGGGATATAAATCACCGCACCGGGTTTCCCCCCTTCATTCACATCGGCGTTTGTTTGCCGGCTCTTAATATCTGCGATAATGCTATTAATCACTTCACCAATGTCATTATACGGATTACCCGTGGTCCACTCAGTGACATCGTAAAAATTATTACTCGACATGTATAAAATCCTTCTGGTCTATTAATATTAAGCAGGCTTATAACTACGCGTAAGTAGAGTTAGCTTCTAATTCACGTTTAGCGAGATCGACTTTAATTTTCTCAAGGAACGTTTGGTTGAGTTTGAAATAGCGCACTATCCACGCGCTAAAGAAATAGCTCACCATCGGCAATAGCGAAAACATCATAATAATTCCCTGGAGGGTCTGCGGATTTTGCTGCGCCTGATTCGCAACATAACCCGTCCAGGACAGTATCCACGCGACAATAGCACCGGCGACAGCCAGACCCATTTTCAGCATGAAGAGATTTCCGGCAAAAGAAATACCCGTCAGCCGTTTACCAAACTTCCAGTCACCGTAATCGTCAACATCGGACATCATTGCCCACAAAATCGGCCCGGACTGAATCAGGTGCAGAATATTAATGACGATAAACAGCGTCAGCAGCAGCGTCAGTGAATGTGGGTCGACAAACCACAGGGCAAAGGAAAGTATGCCGAGAATAATATTAATGATGCGAAAGAGCTTAACTTTATCAAAACGATCGGTCAGCGGTTTAGCAATGACGCTGCCCAGCATATTGCAGGCCACGCCGAGAGCCATAAAGAAGGTGATAAACCCGACGGAGGCTTGCATCACATAGGTAGCATAATAGATGGTTACCGCCCCCCGAATGAATGCTGGAAAAACGTTCAGGAAGGTAATGGTGATCATCAGCAGCCATTGGTCATTTTTAATAATGTCGTTAAGATCCTTTCTTAAGGAGTCATTGGTTTTAATCGAGACCACGCGCTCTTTTATACTGGAGAAGCAGAACAAGAACATTAATGTGGCGGCTCCCCCCATAATCATCATGGTCAATTGAAAGCCAGATGCCCGATTACCGTCTCCCAGCCAGTCGGTTAACGGCAAAATGGAGGAGGACACAATCAGCGTGGCGAGACCATTCAGGAAGAAACGCCATGAGAGACAGCCCAGACGCTCTTTCTGATTAAGCGTAATAACGCCAGCAACCGAACAGTACGGGATATTAATTGCTGTATAAATTAAAGACATAACCAGATAGGTAACCCATGCATAAATAATTTTCCCGTTCATGCTCAGGTCTGGCGTTGTGAACATCAACACTGCGCCCAGACCAAACGGTACGGCCATCCACAGCAGCCACGGCCGGAACTTACCCCAGCGGGTTCGGGTACGATCGCAAATTGCGCCCATGACGGGGTCGCTGAAGGCGTCGAAAATACGGATGACCAGAAAAAGAGTCCCAACAATACCGGCATCAAGGCCGTACACGTCGGTATAAAACCAGGTCAAATATAGCGCCAGCACGCTCCAGATCATACATGACCCAGCATCGCCCATACCGTAGCCGATTTTTTCTTTCAGACTCAATTTTTCATAAGCGCTGTGTTTATCTGCGGCCGTCATATATATCCTTAAACAGTGATAATGAATACAAAGCAAGGTTTACCCTGTGAAGCCAGGGAAATATTACCCAACTTCAGTTGCATTTGATTAATAAATACTTAAAGCGTAGTGATATTAAGGCTGATGCTGCTCTCACGGATAATCAGGCGAGAGTCGATTTCGACCATTTCGATGCTTTCCTGTTTATTATTATTAACCATCTGGAATGCCAGATGCGCAATTTCACTTATCGGCTGTGCGATGCTGGTCATTTTCCTGGTCTGCGCCAGCATCGTATTATCGAAACTGACGATGGCAATGTCCTGTGGAATGCATAAACCCTTAGCATTCAGTCCGTCAATAATATAGCTGGCAGCGACGTCGTTATAGATCATCAGGCCCGTGCATACCGTTTTTCGACTGGCTAGCTTTTCTATAATGTCGTCAAGAATACTGATATGGCCCGATATTTTTTCACCCTCACCTTTTGCTATCCAGAACTGGTTCAGTGGATTAAGTGCTATTCCGTGACTGGCGATTTTTTTACTCCAGGCGGATACTTTTCGATTGTCTACGCCCTCCTGAGCAATAAAACCTAATGCGGTATGTCCGGTCTGGATAAAATGTTCCGCAATCTTTTCCGCGCCTTTGCTCTGATCGATTGACACCGAGTTAAAAAAACGGGAAACCTGCGTCACCACGGCCACCGGAATGTGTGTTGCGGTAAGCCACTGTGCAAGCTCAGCTTCCGCTTCCGTCGGAACCCACAGCAGGCTGTCAATTCCCATCCCGATCAGGGTATGAACGATCTGTTTATCCTGCTGCGGCTGGTTCTGGTGCGTTTTAACGATCACCGTTTTGCCAATGTATCGCGCCTCTTCCTCAAACGTTGCCAGCAGTTCGCAGAAATGTGGGTTGACCAGATTCGGCAGCACGACGGCACTCAGGCCTGAGCATTTACCGCTCAGTTGAATCGCGCTTTTATGGGGTACATAACACAGGTAATCCATCGCATCATGTACCGCCCGACGCGTTTCGGGCACCACGCTGGGATGATTGTTCAGCACCCGCGAGACGGTAGCTGTTGATACGCCAGCTTTTTTTGCGACATCTTTAATGGAAGCCATAGTGTTGAAACGCACCCTCTAAACAGTGACGTCACTATAAAGTGTGATAAAGGTCTAAAATGTAAGCCAGTTCACATGTTGTTTCGTTACATGAATTCCGGTTCACGCTCTCATTTTTCCATAAGCGTTGCGAAACGTTAGCCGCCTTTGTCCGCTGGACCTATCCATCCCGTTTATAGGTCCTATCATTATTAGGCAGGTTCTTATAATTTTACGGAGAAGTAAGATGAGCGCTTTCAAAGGAGACTTGTATGCTTACCGTGAAAAAACTTGCTCTGTCCACGCTGATTTCCAGTTCATTGCTTTTCTACCCTGCGCTGCAGGCGTCGGCACAGACACCTCAGCACGTCGTCAAACAACCGGCAGGCGGATACAGCGTTCAGGTCGGCGATGTGCTTGTCACCTCGTTTACCGACGGGAGCGTCGCGCAGGATCTGCACAAACTGCTGCGCCGGACAACACCGCAAAACATTGATGCGCTGCTGGCGAAAAATTTCCAGACCAACCCGGCTGAGGTATCCATCAACGCCTTCCTGATTGCGATGCCCGGACATAAAATTCTGGTGGATACCGGCTCAGGCCAGCTCTTCGGCCCCGGCAACGGCGGACGTCTGATTGAGAGCCTCGCCACGCAGGGAATTAAGCCGCAGGATATTACTGAAGTCCTGCTGACTCACGCCCACTCCGACCATTCTGGCGGCCTGGTGAAAGACGGCAAGGCGGTGTTCAGCAACGCGCGCGTTTTCGTGGGCAAACCGGACATCGACTTTTTCTTTAACGACGACAACCAGAAAAAAACCGGCTACGGCAAGAACTACTTTACCGTCGCGCAGAAGACCTTAAAGCCCTATCTGGACGCCGGCAAGGTCGTGCCGTTTAGCGGCACCTCTGAACTTCTGCCGGGTATTACCGGCACGGTTCATCCAGGCCATACGCCGGGTTCGGCGTTTTATACCCTGGAAAGCAAAGGCGAGAAGATCACCTTTGTGGGCGACATTATTCACGCCGCGGCGGTCCAGTTCCCGCAGCCTGACGTGACCATCACTTACGATGAAGATCAGGACAAAGCGGCAGGCGTGCGCCAACACGCGTTTGCGGACTTTGTGAAAAATAAAGATCTTGTGGCCGCACCCCATCTGCCTTTCCCGGGTATCGGCTATGTGACCAAAGGCGAAAACGGCGGCTATGCCTGGGTACCGGTAACCTATACCAACCGGGACGCCAGCGGCGCGAAATAAGATGACGCGGGTATCTGAGATGGACATAGACCTGCTCCTGACCCTGGACGCCCTGCTTCAGGACAGGAACATCACCCATGCGGCCGCGCGGCTGGGCATCAGCCAGCCGGCGATGTCCGCCCGTCTCGCGCGCCTGCGTTCGCTCTTTGGCGAACCGCTGTTTATTCCCTCCCCGCATGGACGCGGGGTGTTACCCACGCCGAGAGCGGAAGCCCTCAGGCCGCAGGTGGAGAGCGTGCTGCGCGGCATCAGCGCGATGTTTGCCCCCACCGCGTTCGAGGCGCAAACCAGCAGCCGGACCTTTGTTATCGCGCTGCATGAAAACCCGGCGCTGATGCTGGGCACCGGGCTGCTTAACCAGGTAGGCACCGCTGCCCCCGGCGTTCGCCTGCGCTTCGCCCTGCCTGTGATGGCTGAACTGCCGCAGCAGCTTGAAAATGGCGATGTGGATATCTACATTGGCGTGAGCGCGGGCGCCCATGACGGCTGGGTAAGACGCAAACTCATCGACGACGCGTTTGCCACCGCGCAGCGCAAAGGCCATCCGCGCGGGACAGGACCGTTAGATCTGGAAAGCTACTGCGCCCTTTCTCATCTGGTAGTGTCTTCGGCGGGGGATCCGTTCACCGGCTTTGTCGATCAAACCCTCGCAGGGCTGGGCTACCAGCGGCACGTCGCCATGTCGACACAGAGCTACGCCGTGGCGCCTGCGCTTGTGACCGGTACCGACCTGGTGTGCACCCTGCCGGAGCGGATGCTCAAACTGTTTGCCAGCACGCTGGATCTCTTCGCGCCGCCGCTGCCGCTCCAGCCGATTACCATCAACATGTACTGGCACCCGAAAAACAGCCATGATCCGGCGAATACCTGGCTGCGCGGGCAGCTGCTGCTGGCCGCCGGACGTCAGGTGTGATCGAGGGTAACCAGAAACTTTTTAAGCACCTCTGAGCGAATAATCCGGTGGCAAACCAGCGTCAGCTCGCTCTCCCGGAGCCGGTCGAGGATGTCCACGTAAACAACGTTCTCGACGCTCACCGCCTTTGCCGAGGCGGGCAGCAGCGCCAGCCCAAACCCCGCCGAGACCAGGCTTATCACGGTGGGCACGTCGGTCGCGTTTTGTACCACGTTCGGCTGAAAACCCGCTCCGCTGCAGGCGTCGTAAAAGTATTGTTCCAGCCCCATTCCCTCCGGGTCGCGCAGGGAGATCCACTTTTCATCTTTAACGGAGGCGAGCGTCAGCGCGGATGAGCCCGCCAGCGGATGCTGACGATACAGCGCCAGCACCGTTTTCTCGGCGGTGAACGGTCGGCTCTGCAGATCGTCAGGCAGCGTGGGCAAGGGAGCCCGTATGATGGCCACATCCAGCTGATTGCTCTGCACGGCCGCGTAGAGCGTTTGCACATTTCCCGTCACCAGCGACATGGTGATGTCCGGCCAGCGCGTATGCATCTGGCGCAGCGCGGCGGGCAGCCTGCCGTCGAACATCGCGCTCGACACGCACCCAAGGTTTAACACCCCCAGCTCGCCCCTTGCCGTTTGCCTGGCGTCCAGAACCGCCTGCTCGGTCAGGGAGATGGCGAGTCTGGCTTTCACCAGAAACGCTTCACCAGCGGGAGTCAGGGTCAAGCGGCGGTTCGCCCGGCTAAAGAGCGTGACGCCTAAACGATCCTCCAGCGCCTTTATCTGCTGACTCAGCGCCGGTTGCGCCATGTTCAGACGCTCGGCGGCCCGGTGCATGTGGAGCTCTTCGGCAACAACGATGAAATGGCGCATCTGACGAAACTGCACGGGACGCCTCCTTTTTGATATGAGTTTACTTATCAATTTAGCAGTAATGATGCAATTGATGCTATTGGTCATTGCCATAAGAATGGAGGTATTCAAACGAGGGAGGAAAATATGGAAAACCCGATCAACGATCTCCGCAGCGCCATCGCCCTGCTTCAGCGCCACGAAGGGCAGTTTCTTGAAACCGATTATCCGGTCGATCCCAACGCGGAACTGGCGGGGGTCTATCGTCATATCGGCGCGGGCGGTACGGTAAAACGTCCGACCCGTACGGGCCCGGCCATGATGTTCAACAGCGTGAAGGGCTATCCGGGTTCCCGCATTCTGGTGGGCATGCACGCCAGCCGCGATCGCGCGGCGCTCCTTCTGGGCTGCGAGCCTTCTGAACTGGCAAAACACGTCGGGCAGGCGGTGAAAAAGCCCGTGGCACCCGTTGTCGTCCCGGCCTCGCAGGCGCCCTGTCAGGAGCAGGTCTTCTACGCAGACGACCCTGATTTCGACCTGCGCAAACTGCTTCCGGCACCGACAAACACGCCAATCGATGCGGGACCATTCTTCTGTCTGGGACTGGTGCTGGCAAGCGATCCTGAAGATAGCTCGGTCACGGATGTCACCATCCACCGTCTCTGTGTCCAGGAGCGCGACGAGCTTTCCATGTTCCTCGCCGCCGGTCGGCATATCGAAGTCTTCCGTAAAAAGGCGGAAGATGCCGGAAAACCGCTGCCGGTGACGATCAACATGGGGCTCGATCCCGCCATCTATATCGGCGCGTGCTTTGAGGCCCCCACCACGCCGTTTGGCTACAACGAGCTGGGCGTCGCCGGGGCGCTGCGCCAGCAGCCGGTCGAACTGGTGCAGGGCGTGGCGGTGAAAGAGAAAGCCATTGCGCGGGCAGAAATCATCATCGAAGGCGAACTGCTTCCAGGCGTGCGCGTAAGGGAAGATCAGCACACCAATACCGGCCACGCGATGCCGGAGTTCCCAGGCTACTGCGGTGAGGCGAACCCCTCCCTGCCTGTGATCAAAGTGAAAGCGGTGACCATGCGTCATCACGCAATCCTGCAAACGCTGGTGGGACCCGGAGAAGAACATACCACGCTGGCCGGTTTGCCAACGGAGGCCAGCATCCGTAATGCCGTTGAGGAGGCGATCCCGGGCTTCCTGCAAAACGTCTATGCGCATACCGCGGGCGGCGGTAAGTTCCTCGGGATATTGCAGGTGAAAAAACGCCAGCCATCAGACGAAGGACGACAGGGCCAGGCGGCGCTCATTGCCTTAGCCACCTATTCGGAGCTGAAAAACATTATTCTTGTCGACGAAGACGTGGATATTTTCGACAGCGACGACATTCTGTGGGCGATGACCACCCGCATGCAGGGAGATGTGAGCATCACGAATATACCGGGGATCCGCGGCCACCAGCTGGATCCGTCGCAGTCGCCGGACTACAGCAACTCAATTCGCGGAAACGGCATTTCCTGCAAGACAATCTTCGACTGCACGGTGCCGTGGGCGCTGAAGGATCGCTTCGAGCGCGCGCCCTTTATGGAGGTGGATCCGCGTCCGTGGGCGCCGGAGCTGTTTAAAGATAAAAAATAAACGCTTTTTCTTCACCCCTCAGGGGTGAAGAACCTCACGCTTAAATTGCCGCTTCCCCTGCTTTCTTGTACCCTTTCACCGGAAACCCTTCTCCCATAAACATTGAGATATCCGGACGCCTATGACTGCACACATTTCTAACGATCCTTTACATGGCGTAACGCTGGAGATGATGGTCAACGCCCTGGTGGCGAAATATGGCTGGAGCGAGTTGGGCGACCGAATCAAAATTAACTGTTTCAGAAAAGATCCCAGCGTTAAATCGAGCCTGAAATTTCTGCGCCGTACCCCGTGGGCGCGCGCAGAAGTCGAAGCCCTGTATCTGGATTCCCTCAACGATGAGGTAAGCACAGAACAGGCGGAGCCCGCCTTTAATCCCTGGGCTAACAGTCGGATTATCAAGAGCTAAAACGCAAATGACGCGACACGTAAAACGGATTGGTGCGCTGGCTGCCTGCGCGCTTTTACTTGTGAGTTGCTCCTCAACACCACCCAAATCACTGGTTACCCCTCTCCCGACCGTGAGCAAACCGACGCAGCAGGCAAACGCGCCGATGCGCGGGATCTGGCTGGCGACCGTCTCTCGTCTCGACTGGCCGCCGTTGGCATCCGTGAATGGCCGCAGCGCTGACCAGCGTATCGCGATGCAGAAGCAGGCGCTGACGGACAAACTCGATAAGCTGAAAAGCCTCGGGATCAACACCGTATTTTTTCAGGTGAAGCCGGATAGCACGGCGCTGTGGTCATCTAAAATCCTGCCCTGGTCGGATACCCTGACGGGAACCATTGGAGAATATCCGGGCTACGATCCGCTCCAGTTTATGCTGGATGAGGCCCACAAGCGCGGCATGAAAGTCCACGCCTGGTTCAATCCATACCGCGTATCCACGAACACCAAACCCTCAACCATTGCCGCGTTAAACCGGACAACGTCACTGCACCCTTCCAGCATTTACGTACAGCACCCGGAATGGATCCGTACCTCAGGCGATCGTTTCGTCCTCGATCCAGGCATTCCGGAGGTGCGTGACTGGATAACCCAGGTTGTAACAGAAGTAGTGAGGCAATATGCGATAGACGGCGTGCAATTCGACGACTATTTCTACACAGAAACGCCCGGGTCGACCCTGAATGATGCCTATACCTACAGGCGATATGGCGAGGGATTTGCCTCAAAAGCAGACTGGCGACGTCACAATACGCAAGAATTGATCGTGCAGGTCTCCCGTGCAATTAAACAGGCAAAACCCAACGTTGAGTTTGGTGTGAGCCCGGCGGGCGTCTGGCGCAACCGCTCCTTTGATCCGGCAGGCTCTGACACGCGCGGTGCTGCCGCGTATGATGAATCCTACGCCGACACCCGTAAATGGGTTCAACAGGGGTTGCTGGATTATATCGCGCCGCAGATCTACTGGCCCTTCGCCCGTGACGCCGCGCGCTATGATGTTCTGACCAAATGGTGGGCTGACGTGGTGAAACCGACCCATACCCGCCTTTACATCGGCATCGCGTTTTACAAAGTGGGGGCACCCTCTAAAAATGAGCCCGACTGGACGGTTAACGGCGGCGTGCCTGAGCTGAAGAAACAGCTCGATTTGAACGATTCACTGCCCAACGTGAATGGCACCATCCTGTTCCGCGAAGACTATCTCAACCAGCCGCAAACACAGGACGCGGTAAGCTATCTCCGTGGGCGCTGGGGTAGCTGAGAGGATAAACGCGGGCAGGAACACGCCGTTTCTGCCCGCGCCGATCAGGGTTTCGGCCCGAACATCTCTACCAGCTGTTTCTCGTTCGGCAGTCCCATTACCTGCTGAAGTTCGTTTTCTTCATTCAGATAATAAATCGCCGGAGTGGCATTCCCCCCCAGACTGTCCATTAATGCCTGATGCTTCTGCAGGATCTCGACGGTTTCACGCGTCGCCGCAGCGTCTGGTTTAGGCAATTTCCCCCCCCCCGAAAGCTCGTACTCTTTCCAGGCCGAGACTGGATCTTTCGCATTCAGAATGGCTGAGGCGTTACGCCCGCTGTTGGGGTTGAGAAACGCAACCAGCAGCGTGTTCAGCTGAACCTTGCCCGCCTTCACCCACGGCTGCGCTTCGGACCAGAACTGTTTGCAGTACGGGCAGAACGGATCGGCAAAGACGAAGACTTTACGCGGCGCAGCGTCAGCCCCCTCTTTCAGCGGATGCGCGGCATTGAGCTTTTTCCACATTTCACGCCCCATCGGCGCGTAGATCTCTTTCTGGAAATAGGCCTCACTGAGATTTTTTCCCTTATCATCATACAGATACCCCGAAACCACGTGTTTTCCGTCAGGGGTTAAGAAAAGGGTGACGCCCATGTCCTGGTATTGTCCCAGCCAGGCAGGTGCGCCGCCCGGGGCGTCAATCTTCTTGAGGATCTTGATATCCTGCTGCTCACTGAAGTTCTTCACGGCATCAGGCAGCGTCTCTTCCGCTTTGAGCCCCCCAGAAACCATGAGAGCAGCAAGTAACAGCACTTTTTTCTTTGCAGGCAGTTGAAGCATAACGATCCCTCTAACATATTGTTTTTCAGAGTGGTCGAACTTCATTCCCCTGTCAACGCTTCATAGATATCCTGCAGGCGACTACGCAGGAATCGCACGGCCTTGTGCTTGCGGGATAACAACGCCTGCACCGTGTCGCCCGTTTCATCCGCCAGCGCTTTCATGCTGTACCCCTGAAATTCCGTTTTTTCGAATACCTCCCGCTGCGACGGCGGCAGTTCCGACAGGGCTTGCTCGAGTTCTTCCCACAGCAGCGATTTAAGATACTCCTCCTCCGGCGTTTGAGGCACGCCGAATAACGTTTCGGCTAACTCCTCTTCAGGGAAATCCTCGTCGTCGTCAGCGGTAAAGTAGCCAGCGAGCGAAACCTCGCGCTTTTTCCGCGCCCGGTCGGTCATCTCATTGCGTGCCGCGCGAAACAGCCAGGCGGCGACGTTCTCCACCGGCTGCTCCACTTTCATCAGCTGGTACGTCACTTTCTGCAGGATATCGTCGGCATCATCGCGAACCGCCGTTCGCCCGCGAATGAATGCCTTCAGGCGGGCGCGGCAGGCATTAAGCGCCGAAACCAGTAATGATTCACCTGCCTCACCAGCTTTCATATCGTTCACTCTGCTTCCGGTGTTTTCGCCGCAGTGTCATCGCGCTTTTCATCACGATGGTCGCGCCAGCCACAATGGCCGTGGCGTCCAAACCCAGCGCGGCGCTGCTGAATAAAAGCTTCACGCTGTTCGGGCGTCATGTTCATCCAGCGCTCGTGCATCCGGCGGTGTGCGCCGAACATGCCTGGCCTGAAGCCCAACCCACCGAACAGAATGCGGCTCAGCAGCAGAATGCCCAGCGCTTGCCAGAAGCCGATGGCCTTCACGCCGAGGATGGCGGGAAGTAATGCGTTCCACAGGGTCATCACCAGCAGGCCGAGCACGATGAAAATCACCGCGCCGATGACTAAACCCTTGCCCATACGGTGGCGACCAAACCCGCGTCCGTGACCTCTGCCGTGCAGTTCAAAATCTCTCATGGTGTTTACCTCGTTTACAGTAACTGATTATGGCTTGTGATGAGGTAGACGGATGAGGACGGGAAATATTGCTGGGGAAAATGAAATAATTACTCTGGCCGCACATTCGCGGTTATTGCCCGCCGGCGCTGACGCTTGCGCGAGCCTACAGGTTTCGTAGGCCGGGTAAGCGTCAGCGCCACCCGGCACATGTCAAAGGCTTACGCCTGCACCGGCAATCTAAAACTCGAAATACTCCGTGAAAGCTGCTGCGCCTGCTCTTCCAGCGAGGCCGCCGCTGCGGCAGACTGCTGTACCAGCGCCGCATTCTGCTGGGTCACGCCATCCATCTCGGTCACCGCCTGTCCGACCTGCCCAATCCCTCGGCTCTGCTCTTCCGAAGCAACGGAAATCTGTTCCATCAGCGTATTCACTTTATTTACCGAAGAAATAATCGAATCAATAACGTCTCCCGAGCGGTTAACCAACTGCGCACCGTTTTTCACGCTGGAAACAGACTGCGCGATAAGACTTTCAATGTCCTTCGCCGCCACCGCGCTTTTCTGCGCGAGTGTTCGCACTTCGCTGGCAACAACCGCAAAGCCGCGGCCTTGCGTGCCCGCGCGCGCGGCTTCAACTGCCGCGTTGAGCGCCAGAATATTGGTCTGGAAGGCGATGCTGTTAATAACGCTGGTAATATCCTCGATGCGCTTCGAGTTCGCCGCAATGGTGTTCATCGTTTCGATCACTTCGCGGGTCACCGCTTCGCCGGTGTGGGCATTTTTCACCGCATCCTGCACCAGCTTCCCGGCCTGGAATACATTATCGGTATTATTCGCCACCGTCGCGCTCAGCTCTTCCATACTGGCTGCGGTCTGTGTCAGTGCAGATGCCTGTTGTTCGGTGCGTGAAGCCAGGTCGATATTTCCGGAGGCGATCTCTTGCGCCGCGTGCGTGACGGTATGGCTCGCGTCGCGCACCTGGGCGATAGTGGCGAGCAGCGCCTGACGCATCTGTTCCATCGACCCCATCAGGTGATCGATTTCATTCCCGGCGCTGCCCTTCACGGGCACCGGTATGTCCAGCTTGCCCGCCGCAATCTGGCTGCAGTGTTCACGGGCCAGGTTAACCGGCGCGAAGACAAATCGCTTCATCAGCAGGCTGACGGCGATAATCACCAGCACAAACAGGCAGGCGATAACGGCAATAATCACCAGACCAGAAACAAAGTTGCTGCTCGCATCCTCGTTAAGACTTTTGGCATATTTCTGATGAATGGAAAGGACCTGGTCGAGAACGATCTCGTACTGACGGTCGAGGCGGGAGACTTCCGGGATCAGCGCGTTAAATTTGGCCACGTCGTGCACCTCGGCGGCCTCGATCAGCGGAGCCAGCCCCTGGTTGCGGTAGTTTTGCCAGGCATCCTGATAGGCAGCCACCTGCGGGGCTTCATCCGTCAGACGCGGCGAAGCCATAAAGGCCGCAAAGGCGTGGTCCGCTTTGGTCAGCGCCTCTTTCACCGCAGAAAGCTTGGCAGCCTCATCGGCAGTATTGCCCGCTTCCACCATCTTCACGTACTCCATCACCCTGACGCGCAGCGTACGGCTATGGTTGATAGGGTCAATAATGGAGAGCACAACCTGGATCTCTTTGTTCACGTTATCCAGGGAATTATTACTTTTAATGATGAGGCCAACGCTGGTAGCAGTGCTGACAACAAAGAAGAAAAGCAGTGAGAACAGGACAATCAGGGACGACTTCTTCAACGACATAAACCAATACCTCAAGGAAAATTATTCCTTATGGTTATCGGCTGTTCCAAAACTTAAATTAATTAAAGTTATTGATGTATTGGCCGGGGCTATACCGCTGACTTATAGCGCCGCTGAAGGGTGGCATCCAGCTTCCGCTGCACAGGTTGCGGTGCCTCACCGTCGATCAATTTCCCAATCAGATCAAAGCAGTGCCACGCCAGCTGGCGGTTGTCCTGGCGAATGGTATCAACCGGTATCGTCAGCGAATCATACAAATAATGGTCGTCAAAACTGGCTAACCTGATATCACTTTGCAACAGGTTATGTTGCCCCATATAGCGCAATACCCCTTCCAGCAGGCCACAGGCGGCGGTAAAGAGGGCTTTAGGCGGACGGCCTAAGCGCGCGCAAAGCTCAGCGAACATCTCGTAGCCGGAGCTCGGGTGATAGTTGCCGTGAATGATCCACTCCGGACGTAGTTCGACGTTGGCCTCGCGTAAACCTTGCTTAAAGCCTTCCAGACGGTCCCGCGTCGGGGAAAGCCGTGGCTGCCCGCCGAGGAAATAAAACTCATCAGGATGCTGGCGGGCGATCTCAGCCACCAGTTCCGCCGTGGGGGTAATCGAATCGGTAATGACCAACGGCAGAGAGCTATCGTTCATATGGCGGTCAAAGAGGACAACGGGCAGCTGCTCGCTCAGTTTCTGGTAGTCCGCATCATTCAGCATGCTGGAGGCCACAATCAGACCGTCTACCTGGCGCGCCACCATGTTATTGACCACCACGGTCTCCTGCCCCGGATTCTCATCGCTACAGGAAATCAGCAGCTGAACACCCGCCTCGCGGCACAGTGTTTCCAGTTCGTGAGAAAAGACGGCAAAACCGTAGTTGGTGATCTCCGGGACCACCAGACCAATGGTGTGGCTGCGGTTATCACGCAGCGAACGGGCGTGAATGCTCGGCTGATAGTGATGCTCTTTGGCAATTGCCAGAACGCGATCGCGGGTCTCTTCCGCCACCCGAAGCTCTTTGCTGCGTCCGTTCAGTACCAGGCTGGCGGTGGCTTTTGAAACCCCCGCCAGCTCCGCGATGTCTTTAATTGTGACGCGTTTTGTTTTTCTCACAACGACTTAGATCCGGCTGCCAAAACCCCTATTCTATCATGCAGCGGCGCAGCGACCAGTAGCGTAATGTGATGTCGGACGCACCTTCGAAGCACACCTGAGCCGGATGAGCAGGAAAATAGCGGCTGCTCATCACCCCTTCGCCATGATTGATGAAAATCTCAACGCTGGAACGGTCGCACAGCACGCGTAAATGGTTAACGTCACCCAGCCAGTACCGGGTCAAGGTTTCGCCATTTTTCAGGCTGGCACGTTCAAGACGCAGCCCCTTCTCATCCCAGCGAAGGCGCATCGCGCCGGCAAAATCCACATTCACACACGCCGTTTCCAGCTCAAACTCAAGACTCGTCCCATCCAGAACGGGCGCACCGTGGGCAGCACCCTGCCACTGACATTCGGTCTCGCGCAGCGTTTCCAGTTCACGAACAGGCGTTTGCCACAGCCTGCCGTCGCGATACCGCAGTTCACGCGGGCAGGTCATCTGGTGGATCCAGCCATGGGCTCGCGTCGGCTGGAGCATCTCTTCCCCGTCCGGCACGCCCATCCAGCCAATGAGGATACGCCGTCCGTCTTCCGCCAGCGTGGTTTGCGGGGCGTAGAACTCGAACCCGGCGTCCAGTTCATGTAACTCGCCGTGATCAAACGTCGCGCGCTGATAGTCAAACGCCCCACTCATCCAGGTCGCCGGATAGGTATTGAGGTAGCGATGCGGCTCGCGCGCCAGCCCCTGCGGACAGCAGATCAACACGTGCGTCCCGTCGAGCCCGAACAGGTCCGGACACTCCCACATATACCCTGCGTCCGACAGGCCGTTGACGCCGTGACCGGCAATCTCGCCGCAAGGCTGCCAGCGCTGTAAATCACTGGATGTGAACAGCAGCACTTTGCCGTGCTTTTGCACGTCTTGTGCGCCCAGCACCATGTACCACTCCCCGTCGTGTTGCCACACCTTCGGGTCGCGGACGTGTCCGGTATAACCGTCCGGCAGCGGCAGCACCGGGCCCCGTTTTTTAAAGCTTCCGTCCGGTTGTTCGACGGCCAGGCACTGCCAGGCGGTGCGGCTGCCGTCGTCAAACTTCACGTTGCCGGTGTAGCACAGCGTCAGTTCGCCGCCATTGTCCACGGCGCTGCCGGAGTAGCAGCCGTTGCGGTCATATTCTTCATCCGGCATCAGCGCCAGCGGCTCATGCTGCCAGTGCACCAGATCCGCTGAACTCCAGTGTCCCCAGCATTTGTAGCGATGATCGCAATCCAGGGGATTCCACTGATAAAACAGGTGGTAGCGCCCGGCGAACCAGATAAAACCGTTGGGATCGTTCATCAGCCCCGTCACGGGCACGGCGTGCCACGCGGGGTAATGGCTGTCGGCCAGCGCGCGCGGCTGGCCCTTCATGACGGCCTGCAATATCGCAGGCCAGCGGGAAGCGAAAGTCATTATTCAGAGTCCGTTTTATATTTCAGCAGCAGCGAGACGGTAAACGCCACGCCGAACGCAATCACCATGCCGATAATATAGTTGAGCAGCGAGCTGGCCTGCACGATGGCCATTCCCGGAATAGCGGTCAGGCCAACGGCGGTCATATAGACATGGACCGACACCACCCAGGCGCCGCCCACCGCGCCGCCAATCAGCGCGGCGATAAACGGTTTTACAAAGCGAAGGTTGATACCAAAAATGGCCGCTTCGGTGATGCCCAGCATCGCAGAAAACGCCGAGGGTAAGGTAATGGCTTTGATTTTGGCATCTTTTGTCTTGAACCACACCGCCAGACAGGCACCGCCCTGCGCCACGTTCGCCATGGCCCAGATTGGCAGCAGGAAGTTAACACCAATCGACGGGTTACCCAGCAGCCCTGCCTCGATGGCGTGGAAGCTGTGGTGAATACCAGTGATCACAATCACCGAATAAAGCCCACCAAACAGCAGCCCGGCTAGCCAGCCCGCGTGTTCAATGAGCGTACTCAGGATAAAGGAGATGCCGTCGCCCAGCGCGCGCCCTGCCGGGCCGATAATCAACAGCGCAATAAAGCCGGAGATCACCACGGTCAGGAACGGCGTCAAAATCAGATCCAGCGCGTCCGGGATCGCGCGGCGCAGATTTTTCTCGACGATGCTCATAAACCAGACGGCCAGCAGAACCGGGAACACCGTGCCCTGATAGCCAATCATGGCGATCTCAAGCCCGAAGAAGTTCATGGTGTGGAAGCCGGACGCCACGCCCCAGGCGTTGGTCAGCGCCGGGTGCGTCAGGATCCCGCCCAGCGTGGCCCCCAGATAGGGGTTGCCGCCAAATTCGCGTGCGGCGGTGAAGCCAATCAGGATAGGCAGGATGATAAACGCCGCCGAGCTGCACATGTCCAGCATGATGTAGAGCGCGTTGTCCGCGTTAACCCAGCCGTAGGTTTTCACCATCCCGAGCAGCCCCATCAGCAGACCCGAGGCCACAATCGCCGGAATAATCGGCACAAAAATATTGGAGAGCAGACGCGCGATGCGCTGGAACGGGTTGAGCTTGCGCGCTGCAATATCCGCCGCTTCCGACTTGCTGGATTCACTGATACCCGCCGCCTGAATAAACGCCGCGTAAACCTTGTTGACCACGCCCGTGCCAAAAATTACCTGCATCTGCCCGGCGTTACGAAAACAGCCTTTTACACCCTCAACCTTGCCGATAGCCTGCTGATCGGCAAGCGCGTCATCGACCAGCACCAGACGAAGACGCGTTGCGCAGTGGGCGGCGCTGGCGATGTTTTCCTTGCCACCGAGCAGCGGAATAAGCTCGCGGGCGATTTGATTAAAATCCATAGATACCTCTGCCTGACTTCTTTTTTATGATGTGCGAAACGCTCCCGCCAGGCGGGAGCGTGATGGGTTAAAACCAGGTTTCCATCTGAACCCCAAAGTTCCATCCCCCGCCAGCGTTGAAGCCGCTGCTGCCAAAGGCATCATCGCTGGCGTAATTATCCAGTTTGCTGCTCCAGTCCATCCAGGTGGCAAACAGGCGCAGCTCCGGACGGCTGAAGAAATCGCCAATCTTGCCCGCTTTTAACGTCGGGGCGAAGGTCAGCTTGTAGAAGCTGCCGTTAACCGCATTGCGATCCTTGTAGCCTTCCGGGTTTAAGTCCATGTACTGATAGCTACCCTCGAACGCGAGGGCGAAATTCTGCGTGACCTCTTTGATCAGGCGCGTATTCAGGGTGACCCACTCATAGCTGTCGCCTTTCACGTAGCGGTCCTTGCTGCTCTGCGCCAGCACGGCAGGCGCGATATGCCAGCCACCACCGAGCGGCGTGACACCGTAACTTGCAAAGCGCAAGGTATCGGCTTCCGACAGCAACGCGCCATCCGAACCGATGCTTTTGACCTCGGCGCCCAGACCGTGACCGTAGAGCAGCGCCGTTTTGGCGGAACCTTCACGCAGCCCGTAGAAACTCTCGTTATGCAGGCCGACCAGGGCGTGCACGCCGTTGTTCGCCGCATCGGTTTTAATCAGATCGCCGCTGCTGTCTTTACGGTCGTCATTATCCTTCGCGCGTAAGCCGCTGACCATGACCTGGAGCGGACCGGCGAAGTGGTTCATGCTGAGGATGTAGTTCTGAACGTTATTGTCGATCTCCTCTTCGCTGCCAAAGTTGCGGCCATAAATCGAGAAGTTGCTGCGCAGGTTCTCGTTCCACTTCACGTCATACACGCCGCCGCCGGTTCCGGCGAGAAACACCACGTCGGAGTCCAGCCAGTGAATGTCAAAGTTATCGCGATCGAATCGTTTACCCGCCCAGAAGGTGCTGCCCTTTAGCGCGCCGGTAAAATCTGGCAGATTTCCCAGTTCGGCAAAGGCCTGACGAATATTGAGATCGCTGGTATCGGCGGACCAGTCGTTATAGGTCTTCTGACCGTCGGCAAGCATTGCCTTGAAGCGGGTGGTCGCCCCGCTGTCGAGCGTCTGTTTGTGCTCCACGTTCAGCTCAACGTAGGTGTCTGCTTCGTTACCCAGACGCCCTACCGCACCACCGGTTTCCCCGGCTGGCGTCAGGTATGGACCACTTTTACTGCTGGAGGCCGCGTCGTTCATCAGCAGGCCCGAACGGGCGTAGCCGTGGAACTCAAACCCGCTGCTCTGGTCGGCTTTTTTCTCCAGCACCGTGGTACGTTGCGCCACCTCCTTAGTGGTGGTTTGCGCCTGCTGCTGTGCCGCCACCAGCTGCTGCGTTTTTTGCTCCGCCGCCGTGGCACGTTTCTCGGCAACCTGTGCGCGGGTTTCCGCAGCCTGGAGGCGCTGCTCCATCGCGGCAAGGCGCGCTTCGATGCTTGTCATATCCGTTTGGGCAAAAACAGAGGTACTGCCGGCCAGCATGCCTATCATCACGGCAAGTCTGCGTTTTTTATACATTTTGTCGCATCCCTAAAAGAATTTATTAAAAGTGCTAAATTGCTAAACCGGTTTAGGTTGCTGATACTAAACCTGTGAAATTTGGATCGGCAATGTTTTTTGCTAAACCGATTTAGTTTGTGTGATCGAGGCAACAATTCAGGCCGCCGACGGGCGGCCATGGGGGGGAATTACAGTTCGTGATGGTAAGGCAGCGCGGTCATTGCCCCTTTCGCCGTCGTGGCTAACGCGCCGCAGCGCTGCGCGAGTCCGATGACCGGGACAAGTTCCTGACCGGCGGCCAGTCCGTAGAGAAGACCGGCCACGAAGGCATCACCTGCTCCGGTCGTATCAACACACTCCACGGAGGTTCCCGGATAGTGTTTCACGGCGCCATCATGCCAGGCGATAACGCCCTCTTTGCCCAGCGTGACCAGCACCAGACGGGCCGGACAGCGGCGCATGAGTGACTCCAGCCCGGTTTTTACCTGAGCGTCGTGGGTTAAAAACGTCAGCTCCTCAACGGAGAGTTTGACCACGTCTGCGTGCTGCAAAGCCAGTTCGAGGCAGCGGCGAAGTTCGTTCTCATCAGCCCAGAGATCCGGACGAATATTGGGGTCGAAACTGACGTAACCGCCCGCTTCTCTGATGGAGGCCATCGCCTGAAACGCCGCTGAGCGGCTCGGTTCTGCGCTTAAGGCGATGGAGCAGACGTGCAGCCACTCACCGGCGCTGAAGGACGGCAGATCGGCGGGTTCCAGAAACAAATCGGCGCTCGGGCGCACCATGAAGGTAAACGAGCGTTCGCCCTGGTCATCCAGATCGACAACCACCGTAGAGGTACGATGCGCCGGGTCAAGGCGCATCTGCTGCACCTCAACCTTCTCATCAGCTAATATCTGATACATAAAGCGGCCAAAAGGATCGTCGCCCACTCTGCCGATAAACGCGCTGTTTCCCCCCAGCCGCGCCACACCAACCGCCACGTTTGCCGGTGCGCCGCCGGGGCATTGCAATAACCTGCCTTCCCCATCTGGCAGGAGATCCACTACGGCATCACCAAGAACCCAGATCTTTTTCATGTCACCCTCTTTGCTAAACAATGTTAAACCGTTTTAGCTATTTAAGCACAGCCTGGCATGAGGGGGAAATAGTCGAGGAGGAAATGTATGGAATGCGTGATCAACGCGTCATATGCGGCCAGTTAATATCAGACACGCCGTTCAGCTGTGGGCGAGCAAACAAAAAGCCCTGAAAACGGCGTATTCCGGCAGACTCCAGCCAGAACCACTCTTCGAGCTTCTCGATGCCTTCGGCCACCAGGGTAATTTCAAGGTCGGTACAGCAGCTAATGATTGAGCGCACAATCGCCTGCTTCGGGCCGCTCAGGTGAATATTGCTGACAATCTCCCGGTCGATTTTAATTTTATCCGGCTGGAATCGGGTCAGCAGAGAAAGCCCGGCATAGCCAGAACCAAAATCGTCAATGGCCAGACCAATCCCTTCTGCACGCAGCTGTTTAATGGCGCTGTTAAACTTATTGAAACCAGAAATCATCTCGTTTTCGGTCACTTCGATGATCACCTGTTCAGGCTGTAAACCGTCCCTGCCGATCTGTTCGACCAGAAACTCAACTGCGCCAGGCACATTCACCAGCGACATTGGCAGCAGGTTAACTGCAAGTTTGTGACTCCCGATCCCCAGTTTTTCGGCCAGCGCGAAGGCATACGCTTTGGTTTGCAGATCGACCTCGTAAATCTTTTCCGGGTCGAGAGTATTGAAGAAATGCTCCGGGCTTCCGCCGTCATTTCCGCGGATCAGCGCTTCAAAAGAGCTAATTTTGCCTTCCGAGGGCTCGACAATCGGCTGAAGGGCAAACTGGCAGGGTTGATCCGCGAACAGCCCTAAGGCGTCACCAAAATCCGTGCTCTCGCGGGAAAGCGTCCATTTCTCCGGTTCGAAATGCGAGCCAGACGATGTCGATTTATCGCCGGTAATAAACGACTGGATAAATTTAAACACCCGATCGTCAGATGTCAGATAACTCTCGAGCTTACTGTAATGTAGAACCGATTCCAGAACCTCTTTCTGCGACTGAACCTGCAGATCGAACAGCAGCATGCCGACGTTGCCGAAACGTCGGCGCGGACCGTAATCCCGCATAAGCTCGACCACGCCAGCATGCCGTTCATCTGCGCGGATCTTATGGAAGAGCTTCACCACGCTCTCTTCTTTCCCTTCGAGAAGTTGCAGGATTTCGCTTCCATTCGAGAGAAGAATACCGGTGATGTTCTCCCCCGTATTACGGATCCTGGCCTTTTCAACCAGCGCGCTGAGCTCTGCAGAGCTGCAGGATAAATTCAACTGGCTTCGATAAATGAGAGTAGTAAGCACAGAATCGGGGTCCGAATATGAGGTAAACGTCTGGACGTTACTGTTTAACATACTTCCCCCTTGCGGCCTAATCTATTCATCAAACCAATTAATTTCCGTCGATGCGCCGGTTAATCCGCTCCTGCATATAGTCATAAAACGGATTCGACGTGACTCGCATGAGCGCATCCTTCCCAACGCTAAGAACCGATGTCTCGCCCCACAGCGCAATGGTTCCCAGGCTGATGCCATAGCGGTTTTTGACCTCCGGATGACGGCCATACAGATCATCTTCAGGAGGGAACGGGATGGCCACATGCGAGAGCGAATAGACCTCTTGCGGATACGAAGTGGAGAGCGGGACGACCGTTTCACGCGTACTCTCCGCAGGCGTAATCTTAGCAACCGTGTCATCACTGTCTGCCCTGCGATTGGTCACCACCGTGACACTGTAACGCCTTTTTGCCGCAGGCAGGAGATCGGCAAGCGCTGTCCATGAAGAGGGTTTAAACAACGGACGGAAGCTCGCCGCCTGGTTGATATCAAACACCACCAGTTCACTGCCGTTTGCCGGAAGCTGGTCAAACAGCTCCGTCACCACCGCCCGGGTACTGACCGTAGAGTCCATGATGGACTGAAACGCTATCACCGGCGCGAGCTGGTCGAGGCGGTGGCTCTGTGCATCATGACTAAGCTGCTGCTGCAACGCCTGCGTCAGTAACCACGACTGTCGCGCCGCGTTCACCGGAAACGAATTATATTTGTAAGGGTTATATTCTGGAGCAATGTTGAGCCACGCGGCTTTGGCGAATGCCGGTAACATCGCGGGGAGCCCGGCGAATCCGGCAAAACGGGCGAACGCCGTGACGCCAATCATGGGCGACAGCAGTACCAGCTGCTGAGGTTTACGCAACGTCGGGGCGTCGAGCGCATCAAGGGCATATTTCATAGCCAGTGCCCCGCCGTTGGAATACCCCACCAGATGCAGCGGCACCGCGTCACCCGCCAGACGCGTCGCTTCACGTACGGCAAGCCGCGTCGCCGCCATCCACATCTCCCAGTCGACATCCGTTAACGCACCAGGCGCAGTGCCATGACCGGGCAGGCGCGGAACAACGGCGACAAAACCGTGCTGCTGATAGTTAACCGCAAGGTGTTTTACGCTGTAAGGCGAATCCGTCAGTCCGTGAAGCAGCACCACCGCTCCGCGTGGTTTGCCTTTTGGCATCAGCACAAATGAACGGTTGGCATCGGGTGAAAACTGTCCGGGCCATACCAGGCTTTGGCGGTTGTAGCGGTTAAGAGGGGTCTGCTCTTCTGCTTCCGTTTTCGCCGTCACCTCGTTTTCCAGCGCGCTGAAAATGGCGTTTTCGCGGGTCAGGTACTGGGTGAAATTTGCCTTGTCCATTTCCTGGACGGACATTTCATCCGCGCGCCAGGTATGCCAGCGGTGCAGTTCCGGCCCCTGCTGCGAGAGATAAACCCGCACGGCAAGCAGTACAAACAGGATAATCCCCAACACCAGGATACTTTTCTTTGCGAACGCAATCAGCCGCACGCTGACACGCCAGGGCCAATTCGCCATGCCGATTTTCCTTTCCAGCTCAGTGTCCTTCAATCTTAACAAAAATGTGAAGGCACTGACGTATTCACCAAAATCATTCTCCTCCGCTTCGACCAATGCACCAAAAGTGAACTACGCTGCACAAATGTTGATCATTGGTTAAACAAATATTGCATTAACTTTGCTGCATAGCGGGTTTACCCCCCTCCGTGAACATGGCACGCGTCCTGCATTGTTAATCAGGTAACAAAAATTCGGCAATTGACAGCCAGTTAACAGCGAGGCGGTATGACGACACAACCTGAAGTGCTGAGCCGTATCGAAGCGACCTTCAGTCAGCTCACGCCAAGCGAAAAGCGGGTGGCAAGCTGGATGCTGGCGCACGCCGCACAGATCCCCTTTGAAACGGCAGAAAGCGTAGCGCTGATTACCGGGACCAGCGGGATCACCGTCGGGCGCTTCCTGCGCAAGCTGGGATACCGCAATCTTGACGATGCCAAAAAAAGCCTGCGCGACCCTTATCAGCCCTGGGGTATGAACGAGCGTCTTGACTCGTGGCAGCAGCAGCAACCGCTGTCGGACCGCGTTCAGCACTCGCTTTCCCTGGAAATCGACGCGATTACGCAGGTGTACCAGCTGGCGCAAAGCGAGGCCTTCAGGCAGGTGGTCCATCAGCTTGCCCGTGCAGACGCGGTATTTGTGCTGGGTATTCAGTCGACGCGCGGGATCGCTAATGCGTTCTTCAGCCATCTGGAATATCTGCGCCCGCGCGTGAGCTACTCAGAAGGGTTATCCGGCAGTTGGGTGGAGTCCCTGAACTCCGGATTTGCCAACCCCTACGTGGTGCTGACCGATACCCGCGCTTACTCCGCTATCGCCCGTCAGTACTGTCGCGTCGCGAGTGAAAAAGGCATTCCGATGGCGCTCATTACCGATATCTGGTGTCCGTGGGCGCGGGATTACCCTATCGATTTACTGCAGGTGAAAACCGATACCGGACACTTCTGGGATTCGCTTGCCCCCGTCAGTTGCCTGTTCAACCTGCTGCTCTCGGGAGTGGTGGAAGCACTGGGTGAAGCGCTGCCGGAACGCCTCGCGGTAAACCGACAGCTACAACAAGAGTTTGGTCAATTCGAACGCTAAAGGAGTGGATCAATGTCCGACGAGTATCAACTGGTTGATGTGGCGAAGACGTTTCCCGCGCTGCATATCGATCTTAAATACGCCACCGATGACAACATCACCGGCAGGCCGATTTATCAGGAAGCGCGATGCTTGCTGCATACCGATGCGGCTACCGCGTTAGCGAAATCGATCGGCATTGCTACCCTGGCCGGACTGAAACTGGTGGTCTACGACGCCTACCGTCCGCAGGAGGCCCAGGCGCAGCTGTGGGATGCCTGCCCAAACCCGGAATACGTGGTTGATGTGGCCATTGGCTCGAACCACAGCCGGGGGACCGCCATCGACGTCACCTTGATGGATGAACGGGGTCACGTGCTGGATATGGGCGCCGGGTTTGACGAAATGCACGACCGCTCGCATCCGTATCACCCTTCCGTACCGCCGCAGGCACAGCGCAACCGCCTGCTGCTCAACGCCATTATGTTTGGCGGCGGATTCGTGGGCATCAGCAGCGAATGGTGGCATTTCGAGCTGCCAAACGCCGCAGGCTACCCGCTGTTAGACGACCAATTTCCCTGTTTTTCGACCACACACGCTGCACGTTAATACTGGAGCCCGGCCATGAAAAAAACGCTTCTGACCACCCTGATCGCCGCTACGCTGGCGTTAACTTCTACCGCTGCACTGGCAGCCGTCCCCAAAGATATGCTGGTGATTGGCAAGGCGGCCGATCCGCAAACCCTCGACCCGGCGGTGACAATTGATAACAACGACTGGACGGTCACCTACCCGTCCTATCAACGTCTGGTGAAATACAAGCCGGGCACGACCGAAGTGGAAGGCGATCTGTCGACGGGCTGGAAAGCGTCCGACGACCAGAAAGAGTGGACATTTACCCTGACGGACAACGCCAGATTCTCCGACGGTACGCCGGTCACCGCCGAGGCGGTCAAGCTATCCTTCGAACGTCTGCTGAAAATCGCTCAGGGCCCGTCGGAAGCCTTCCCGAAAGATCTCAAGATTGATGCGGTTGATGAGCACACGGTGAAATTTACCCTCAGCCAGCCGTTTGCCCCGTTCCTCTATACGCTGGCGAACGACGGGGCCTCCATCATTAACCCGGCGGCACTGAAAGCCAATTCCGCCGATGATGCACGCGGTTTTCTGGCGCAGAACACGGCGGGATCTGGCCCGTTTATGCTGAAAAGCTGGCAGAAAGGCCAGCAGCTGGTGCTGGTACCGAACCCACACTGGCCGGGCGACAAGCCGCACTTTAAGCGCGTGTCGGTGAAGATCATTGGCGAGAGCGCATCGCGCCGCCTGCAGCTTTCCCGTGGCGATCTGGACATCGCCGACTCTCTGCCGGTGGATCAGCTTTCCGCCCTCAAGCAGGAAGGCAAAGTGACCGTCGCGGAATACCCGTCCCTGCGTGTGACCTATCTCTATCTGAACAACAGCAAAGCGCCGATGAACCAGGCTGATTTACGCCGGGCAGTCTCCTGGGCGACGGACTATCAAGGGATGGTGAAAGGTATTCTGAGCGGCAACGGCAAGCAGATGCGCGGGCCGATCCCGGACGGCATGTGGGGTTATGACGCCACCGCCATGCAGTACAGCTTTGACGAGGCCAAAGCCAAAGCGGCGCTGGAAAAAGTGAAGGATAAACCCGCCAGCCTGACGTTCCTCTATTCCGACAACGATCCGAACTGGGAGCCGATCGCCCTCTCCACTCAGGCGAGCCTCGGCAAGCTCGGGATTAACGTCAAGCTGGAGAAACTGGCCAACGCCACCATGCGCGACCGCGTGGGCAAAGGCGATTACGACATCGCCATCGGCAACTGGAGCCCGGACTTTGCCGACCCGTATATGTTCATGAACTACTGGTTCGAATTGGACAAAAAAGGGCTGCCGGGCAACCGCTCGTTCTATGAGAACAAAGAGGTCGATGCCCTGCTTCAGGCGGCGCTGAAAACCACTGACCAGGCCGAGCGCACCAAGGACTACCAGCAGGCGCAAAAAGTGGTGATTGACGAGGCGGCCTACGTTTATCTGTTCCAGAAAAACTACCAGCTGGCGATGAACAAAGAGGTCAAAGGCTTCACCTTTAATCCGATGCTCGAGCAGGTGTTCAACATCGCCACCATGAGCAAGTAGCGGCTCTCGCCGGGGGAAAATGTATGACGTTCTGGAGCATTCTGCGCCAGCGCTGCTGGGGGTTACTCCTGGTGGTGGCCGGTGTCTGTATTATCACCTTTGTTATTTCACACATGATCCCCGGGGATCCGGCCCGCCTGCTGGCCGGTGACCGCGCCAGCGACGAAATGGTCCAGAGCATCCGCCAGCAGCTGGGGCTGGCCCAGCCGCTCTGGGTCCAGTTTGGTCGCTACGTGGACGCGCTGGCGCACGGTGATTTAGGCACCTCCATCCGCACGGGGCGGCCGGTGGCGGAAGATTTGAAGGCCTTTTTTCCCGCCACGCTGGAACTGGCCTTTTGCTCCCTGCTGATGGCGCTGGTGATTGGCGTGCCGCTGGGGATTTTATCCGCGGTCTACCGTAACCGCTGGCTGGACCACCTGGTGCGGCTGATGGCGATGACCGGCATCTCCACACCCGCGTTTTGGCTGGGGCTGGGGGTGATTGTGCTGTTCTACGGACAACTGCAAATTCTCCCGGGCGGCGGCAGGCTGGATGACTGGCTCGATCCGCCCACGCACGTGACCGGGTTTTATCTGCTGGATGCGCTGCTGGAAGGCAACGGCGAGGTGTTTTTCAACGCGCTGCAGCACCTGATTCTCCCCTCGCTCACCCTGGCGTTTGTTCACCTGGGAATTGTAGCGCGACAGGTTCGCTCGGCGATGCTGGAGCAGCTTAGCGAGGATTATATCCGCACCGCCCGCGCCAGCGGCCTGCCGGGCTGGTACATCGTCCTGCGCTATGCTCTGCCCAATGCGATGATCCCGTCGATTACGGTGCTCGGGCTGGCGCTGGGCGATCTGCTTTACGGTGCGGTGCTGACCGAAACCGTCTTTGCCTGGCCGGGAATGGGTGCCTGGGTGGTGACCTCTATACAGGCGCTGGATTTCCCGGCAGTCATGGGCTTCGCGGTGGTGGTGTCGCTGGCATATGTCTTCGTCAATCTGGTAGTGGATCTGCTCTATCTGTGGATTGACCCACGAATCGGGCGCGGAGGTGCCGAATGATGCTAACTCAGGAAACGTCCGCCCCCGTAAAACCCGCAAAGCAGCGCATCAACTGGGCAAAGCTGTTCTGGATGCTGCGCCAAAGTCCGCTCACGCTGATTGGCGGCGTAATAATGCTGCTGATGCTGGCGCTGATGGTGACATCACCGTGGATCGTACCGCACGACCCGAACGCGCTCGACCTGACCGCCCGCCTGCAGGCACCGTCTGCGCAACACTGGTTTGGCACCGATGAAGTGGGCCGCGATCTGTTCAGTCGGGTGCTGATTGGCAGCCAGCAGTCCATTACCGCAGGGTTAGCCGTGGTGGCGATCGCGGGCGGTATTGGCTCGCTGCTCGGCTGTCTGTCCGGCGTGCTGGGCGGGCGCGGTGACGCCATTATCATGCGGATTATGGACATTATGCTCTCCATCCCTTCGCTGGTGCTGACGATGGCGCTGGCCGCCGCGCTCGGCCCGAGCCTGTTTAACGCCATGCTGGCGATTGCGATTGTGCGCATTCCGTTTTATGTCCGCCTCGCGCGCGGGCAAACGCTGGTTGTGCGCCAGTTTACCTACGTGCAGGCCGCACGTACCTTTGGCGCTTCGCGATGGCACTTGATCAGCTGGCACATCCTGCGCAACGCCCTGCCGCCACTGATTGTGCAGGCCTCACTGGATATCGGCAGCGCGATCCTGATGGCCGCCACGCTGGGCTTCATTGGTTTAGGCGCGCAGCAGCCCACCGCCGAATGGGGTGCGATGGTCGCCGTTGGCCGCAACTACGTGCTTGACCAGTGGTGGTACTGCGCCTTTCCGGGGGCGGCGATTCTGATCACCGCTGTCGGTTTTAACCTGTTTGGCGATGGGATCCGCGACCTGCTGGATCCGAAATCGGGAGGAAAGCAGTGATGAGTGATGCCGTTTTAGCGATAGAAGATGTACACCTGAGCTTCCCGATTTTTCGCGGAGACGTTCATGCGCTTAACCACGTTTCGCTGGAGATCAAACGCGGGGAAATCGTCGGCGTGGTGGGCGAGTCCGGCTCGGGCAAATCGGTGACGGCGATGCTGGCGATGCGTCTGCTGCCGGAAGGCAGCTACCGTGTTCATCACGGAAAGGTCACTCTGCTGGGTGAAGACGTGCTGAACGCCACGGAAAAACAGCTTCGCCAGTGGCGCGGCGCGAAGGTGGCGATGATTTTTCAGGAGCCGATGACGGCGCTCAATCCCACCCGGCGCATCGGCAAACAGATGGTGGAAGTGATCCGCCAGCATCAGCCGCTTTCCCGGCGGGAGGCGCAGCAAAAAGCCATCAGCCTGCTGGAGGAGATGCAAATTCCCGACGCGGCCAGAGTGATGGAGCGTTATCCGTTTGAGCTTTCCGGCGGCATGCGTCAGCGGGTGATGATTGCCCTTGCCTTCTCCTGCGAGCCTGAGCTTATCGTTGCGGATGAGCCCACCACCGCGCTGGATGTGACCGTCCAGCTGCAGGTGCTGCGGTTACTGAAGCATAAAGCGCGCGCCAGCGGTACCTCGGTGCTGTTTATCAGCCACGATATGGCGGTGGTATCGCAGCTTTCTGACCGGATGTACGTGATGTATGCAGGGAGCGTGATAGAGAGCGGTGCCACGCAGACGTTAATTCATCATCCCGTTCATCCCTATTCCATCGGCCTGCTGCAGTGCGCACCGGAAAACGGCCAACCTCGCGACGTTCTACCCGCCATTCCCGGCACGGTACCCAACCTCAGCCAGCTTCCGCGCGGGTGTGCATTTCGCGAGCGCTGCTTTGCCGCTGGCGCGAAATGCGGCGAAACGCCCCGCCTGATGCCACACGGCGCTGAAGGCCAACAGGCGGCATGCTGGTACCCGCAACAGGGGGCACACCATGTCTGACATTCTGCTGGAACTGAACAGCGTGCACGTGAACTTTACCGCGCGCAAAAACTGGCTTGGGCGCGTTACCGAGCAGGTTCACGCCCTCAACGGGCTGGATCTCCAGCTCCATCGGGGCGAAACGCTGGGCATTGTCGGAGAGTCCGGCTGCGGCAAAAGCACGCTGGCGCAGCTGCTGATGGGGATGCTCAAACCCAGTACCGGCGTCTGCCAGCGGACACACCATGCTGGCGATATGCAGATGGTGTTTCAAGATCCGCTCTCGTCGCTCGATCCGCGCTTGCCGGTCTGGCGGATTATCACTGAGCCGGTGTGGGTGCAAAAACGCAGCAGCGTACGTGAACGTCGCCAGCTTGCTGAGGATCTGGCGCTGCAGGTCGGGATTCGTCCGGAATACCTCGGCAGGCTTCCCCACGCGTTTTCGGGCGGCCAGCGCCAGCGCATCGCCATCGCCCGCGCGCTCTCCTCCGATCCTGACGTCATCGTGCTGGATGAACCCACCAGCGCGCTGGACATCTCCGTGCAGGCGCAGATCCTCAATCTGCTGATCAAGCTACAGCAGCAGCGCAATCTCACCTATGTGCTGATCTCGCATAACGTCTCGGTGGTCCGGCACATGAGCGACCGCGTGGCGGTGATGTATCTGGGGCAAATCGTTGAGCTGGGAAGCGCCGCGCAGGTTCTGGGGGATCCTCAGCACCCGTATACCCGGCTGCTGCTGGACTCCGTCCCGAAAACCGGCGTGCCGCTGGATGAAGCGCTGGCGCTGCGTAAAACGGACCTTCCGGGTAACCGCCATCTGCCTGAAGGGTGTTATTTTCGCGACCGCTGCCCGATGGCAACGCAGGGGTGTGAACGTCCTCAACCGTTACAGCCCTCGCTTGAGGGCCGAAACGTGCGCTGCTGGCGAAATGCGGGTTAGATTTGCGCCATTCCGCCGTCGACAAACAGCTCGACGGCATTAATAAAGCTGGCCGCGTCGGAGGCCAGAAACGCCACAGCTTTACCGACCTCTCCCGGTGCCCCTAGGCGGCCCAGCGGAACCTGAGCGGCCAGCGCGTCGTAAAGCCCCTGGCGCTGGGATTCTGGCACCAGGTCACCCAGTCCTGGGGTTTTGACCGGACCAGGGCTGACGACGTTGACGCGAATGCCCCGCCCCTGTAAATCCAGTGCCCAGGAGCGGGCAAAGTTACGCACGGCGGCCTTACTGGCGCTGTACACGCTGAAGTTGGCGGTCCCTTTCACCGATACGGTCGACCCCGTAAGGATGATGGATGAGCCGGTGACCAACAGCGGCAGCGCTTTTTGTACCGTAAACAGTACGCCCCGCACGTTAGTGCCGAAGATCCGGTCAAACTGCTCTTCGGTGATGGCCCCGAGCGGCAGCATGTCCCCGCCGCCTGCGTTAGCAAACAGGATATCCAGGTGACCTGCTTCTTGTGCAATTTGGGCGTAGATCCGGTCGAGATCGGCAAGCGAAGAGACGTCTGCACGGATACCCACGGCAGCGGCACCGATGCTGGTGACAGCGGCATCCAGCTCAGCTTGGCGGCGACCGGTAATATAGACCTTAGCACCCTGTGCCGCCAGCTCCTGCGCGGTTGCCAGACCAATACCTGTGCTGCCGCCGGTGACCAGTGCGATTTTTCCTGCGAGCGTTGTGTTCATTGTATTCACCTTTAATGAGGGGGTTGGGTTGAACACACTTTAGCGCTGGCGTTATTGGTGAAAAATGGGCAAAAATGAAAATGACTATTCACACAGAGAAATAATCCGGGGGATCGCATGGATCAATTACTGGCGATGCGGGCGTTTACGCGAGTCGTCGAATCCGGCAGCTTCACGCGTGCGGCAGATTCTCTGAACATGCCGATCGCCACGCTGAGCAAGCTGGTTAAATCGCTGGAAACGCATCTGGAAACGAGGCTGCTGCACCGGACGACCCGCCGCGTCGTGACGACGCTGGAGGGGACGGAATACTATGAAAAAGCCATGCGGGTGCTGATTGATATTGAGGATATCGACACCTCGTTTCGCGCCTCCTGCTGTACGCCCAAAGGGCATTTGCGTATTGACGTCGGCGGCTCCACCGCGCGTGACGTGCTGATCCCCCTGCTGCCGGACTTTATGCAGCGGTATCCGGATATTCGCATCGATCTGGGCGTGGCTGACCGCCCGGTAGATTTGATAGGCGGCAATGTGGACTGCGTGATCCGCGGTGGCCCGCTTGATGATTCAACGCTGATCGCCCGCCGCATCGGGGAGGCGGAAAGGGTGACCTGTGCGTCACCCGACTATTTGAAGCGTCACGGCATTCCCGCGTACCCGCAAGAGCTGCGCAATGGACACAAGCTGGTGAGCTATCTCTCACCCGTAACCGGACGGGCGTTTCCTTTTCGCTTCAGAGAAAACGGCGAGGCGCTGGAAATCAGCGTGCCGCACTATCTTGGGGTAAACGAAAGCAATGCGCACCTGGCGGCGGCGGTCGCGGGGCTGGGAATTATTCAGACGTTTGGCTACGCGGCCCGTTCCTCTTTGAGAACCGGAGCGTTAGTTGAAATCCTTCATGAATGGCGTCCTACGGATTATCCTTTTCATGTGGTTTATCCGCAGAACCGGCATCTGACGCATCGCCTGCGGGCATTTATTACGTGGCTGGGTGACGTGTTCCCGACAGCGTTGAAGGGCTAGCCGGGCGGGCGCCCGGCTTTAGACTTAGTTGAGCTTATAGTCCAGCGTGATTTCCGCTTTTAATACCTGCGATACCGGGCATCCAGCTTTGGCCTTCTGGATGATGCCGTCGAATTTCTGCGGGTCAATACCCGGTACGGTGACCTTACTAGTTAGCGCAATTTTTGTGATCGCAAATCCACCGTCGGCCTTGTCCAGTGAGACATCTGCCGTGGTGTCAATGGAATCCGCGGTGAAGCCCGCTTCACCAATCATCAGCGACAGCGCCATTGAGAAACAGGCGGCGTGCGCTGCGCCAATCAACTCTTCCGGGTTAGTGCCCTTAGCGCCTTCAAAACGGGTGTTAAAGCCGTAAGGTTGTTGATTCAGGACGCCACTTTCCGTTGAAACCGTCCCTTTTCCTGATTTGATGTCACCAGACCAGTGTGCCGAACCGTGCTTATGAATCGTCATTCTTGCTCTCCTTTTGGCTTACAAAGGGTTAAGTATAGACTATGCCTCTGGCACTCTCCTGAACCCAGACAATTCCGTAACTTACCTTTGCCCTAACGACAACAAGGATAAACATATGACACTAAAAATCAGGACCGTCCTCGCGGTAACGACGCTGGCTATGTCGCTGTCTCTGCTGGCAAAGACGCCGGAAAACTTTATTTATACCAGTTCAGGCGATCTCGACGCGGCGTTCCCTCTTATTGCGCGAAGCGACATCGGCGGTGTGCAGATCGTCTACAGCTGGCGCGCGCTGGAAAAAGAGAAGGACAGCTATGACTTCTCGCAGATTGAACAGGATCTGGCGCGCCTCAAGGCCGCCAATAAAAAACTCTTTATTCAAATTCAGGATCGTTTTTTCGAAAAAGATGCCCGCTATGTTCCTGACTATCTGATGAAGGATAAGCAATATGGCGGCGGCATTGCGCCGCAGTTTGATAACCCAGGGGAAGGTAAACCGGTTGGCTCGGGCTGGGTAGCTCAACAGTGGGATCCCGCCGTGCGTCTGCGGTATCAGGCGTTACTGGCGGCCATTGCTAAGCAATTTGATGGCCGGGTGTATGGCGTGAATCTCCCCGAAACGGCGATAGATCTTGACGAGAAAAAACCACCAAAGGGATTTTCATGTGATAGCTATTTTGCCGGAGAAATGGAAAACCTGGCCTATGCGCGAAAGGCATTCAGCCAATCCCATGTCGTGCAGTATGTCAACTTCTGGCCGTGCGAGTGGAATAACGATCGCAATTACATGGGACGCCTGTTTGCCTTTGCCAGCGCCAATAACATTGGCCTCGGCGGCCCGGATATCGTTCCCAACCGCAAGGCGCACATGAAGAACGCTTACCCGTTCTTCAATCAGTACAAAGGTAAACTGGCCCTCGTCGCCATGGCCGTTCAGGAGCCAACCCTGACCTACCGCAACCCGGCGACCGGTAAACCGTTCACTAAAAATGAGTTTGTGCAGTTTGCAGAGAATTATCTCGGCGCTGATATCATCTTCTGGAGCACGTCATCCCCCTGGCTGAATGCGAAATAGCCATCAGCCCTGCCGCGCGTCGTTTGACAGATAGCGAGCAATTTCGTCCAGAAAGACGCGCAGTGCTGCGGGCTGATATTCCCGGGACTGATAAATACCGTGGATGGCTAAGGTTTTGGGTTTCAGCCCGCTCAGCAACGGGACCAGCGTACCCTGTTCAATCGCGGCCTGTGCTTCCTGCTCTGGCAGCATCGCAATGCCGCAGTGCTTCTCTGCCGCATCCATCAACAACGATGAGATGCTGGCGCTGAGGTTGCCGCTTACGGCGACGCTGACGTTTTCCCCTTCCGGCGTCAGGAAGTGCCACGACTGGCCAGCGAAAAAGCTGTAGTGCAGACAGTTGTGCTGCGCTAAGTCATCCGCATGTACTGGCGTGCCGTGGGTAGCGAGATACTGCGGCGATGCACAGAGTACGGAGCGGCACTCACCCAGCCTGCGGGCAATCATTCCCGGCTCCGGGTTATCCGTGATGCGAATCGCCACGTCAATCCGTTCTCCGACAAGGCTCACCGGATGGTTGTTAACGTCCAGCTCAACGCGCAGCTGCGGAAACCGGGACAGCAGATCGGGCAGCACCGGCGCGATAATGTGCATAGCGGTAAAATGCGCGCAGGCCACCCGCAGCGTGCCTGAAGGCAAATCTTTTGCCGACTGATCTTCAATTTCCTGCGACAGCTGCGAAAGCGTGCGCGTTTTTTGCAGCACCTTTTCCCCTGCCGCCGTCAGCGTCAGCTTGCGCGTCGAGCGGTTTACCAGCCGCGTTCCCGCCCACTTTTCCATCTGTTCCAGATAGCGGCTGACCATTGGGCGAGAAATACCCAGCGCGCGGGCTGCCGCGCTCAGGCTCCCCAGCTCGCATATTCGGTTATAGACCTGAGCAGCAATAACGCGATCCATACAACACTCCATTTGCTCGATTTATGAAACAAAGCATGTCTTGTTTCAGGAATTCTGGCAAATGCGAATATCCGTACAATAGCGATATTCCTGAACAACAGAGACAACAGCATGAAATTCACTCACCTTGCCCTGCTTTCCACCCTTTTTACTCCGGCTGTGTTTGCCGCGCCGTTGACCATTGATACCTATAACCCGCAGGAAAAAGGCATTTTTGCGGTCTCCTCCATGCTGGTCTCCGGCCCGAAACAGGCGGTGCTGTCTGACGCGCAGTTCAGCGTGAAAGATGGCGAAGCGCTGGTAGAAAAAATCCGCAAAAGCGGGAAAACACTGAACAAGATTGTGATCACCTCCGGCGATCCGGATTTCTATTTTGGCCTTCAGCCGCTGGTGAAAGCCTTCCCGAATGCTAAAGTGGTGGCCACGCAGCATGTGGTTGACCATATCAAAGCCACCAAAGACGCCAAACTCGCCTTCTGGGGTCCGCAGATGAAAGATGGCGCGCCAACGGAACTGGTTGTCCCTCAGGTGCTCGCGTCCACCACGTTTATGGTTGACGGAGAAAAGATTGATATTGAGGAGCCAGACAGCTACGCGGCCTATGTGTGGATCCCGTCAGCGAAGACTATCCTCGGCGGCACCGGCGTCTCCTGGGGCATTCACGTCTGGACAGCGGATACCCAAACGTCGGCTCGCCGTCAGCAGTGGCAGGAAACCCTGGATAATATGGCCGCGCACAAGCCAGAGCGCGTGATCCCGGGCCACTACCTCGGTACGCCGCCAGCCGGAACCGGCGCTATCGACTTTACCCGCACGTATCTGCAGCAGTTTGAACAGGCATTGGCCAAGCATAAGGATTCTGCTGGCGTGATTGCCGCGATGAAAAAACAGCAGCCGGACCTGGCCGAAGTCAGCTCTCTTGAGTTAAGCGCTAAGGTGAATACTGGCGAAATGAAGTGGTAAGTTAAACTCTGCTCCTGCTATATTTCCGTGATAGCAGGAGCAACCCGCAAATATCTACCACTCTCCCATTGATTCCCCCTCCTTTTTAAAAGCACATAAAAGCATGCACTTATGACTTTTTTAATTCTAAGATGAATCTTACACACAGCGCCGGAAATATTTGCCATTCTGAATGTGAATTATATTTTTGCACGCCGTAACATTAAACAGACAACGACACGGAGGCAGCATGTTTACTTATTACCCGGCAAATACTACAGCAGCACAACCGGAACTCGTTAACGCCATTGCGCAGGGTCTTCACGCCGAGCACGGTGCTGTGACTGAAGATGACATTTTGATGGAACTGACCAAGTGGGTGGAATCCACAGACAATGACATCCTCAGTGACATCTACCAGCAGACCATTAACTATGTTGTTAGCGGGCGAAACGCACCTTTGTAAAAACCTGCTAAGCTGGATCTGCAACCTAAGGGGTTACATTTCGTTTGCGTAAGCAAGCTTGTCCTTAAAACTATCAACAGGATTGAGGAGTTAACATGAAATCGAACCGTCAGGCACGCCATATTCTGGGACTGAACTACAAGCTTTCAAACCAACGTAAAGTGGTGATTGAGGGCGACAGTGAAACGCAGGTCACCCACGTCACGGGCAGAAAACGCCACGCAGGCAAGTAAGTTCCAGTAAGATATTTACGACACCATCGGTAATCCCGATGGTGTTTTTGTTTATGTGTTGCGGTAATTAATATTTAGCTCCTTTATAATACCGCCCGACCGCACCCCGTAGCACAGGCCAGAAAGATGACAAACAGCAGTGTCAGGGACGGATCTTCATAAAAAGAGTGAGTGACATGGACAACAAACTGAAAAAACATCGTTCCTTATACATCCCATACGCCGGACCCGTTTTACTCGAATTTCCCCTGCTTAACAAAGGCAGCGCCTTCAGCATGGAAGAGCGCGGCAGCTTTAACCTGCTTGGCCTCTTGCCTGAAGTGGTTGAAACCATTGAAGAACAGGCAGAGCGCGCCTGGATCCAGTATCAGGGCTTCAAGACGGAAATCGACAAACACATCTACCTGCGCAACATCCAGGACACCAACGAAACCCTTTTCTATCGCCTGGTACAAAACCATATCGAAGAGATGATGCCGGTGATCTACACCCCGACGGTGGGTGCCGCCTGTGAACGTTTCTCTGAGATCTATCGTCGTTCCCGTGGGGTATTTATCTCTTATCAGAACCGTCACAACATGGACGATATTCTGCAGAACGTGCCAAACCACAATATTAAAGTCATCGTTGTGACCGACGGCGAACGTATTCTGGGTCTTGGTGACCAGGGCATTGGCGGGATGGGGATCCCAATCGGCAAGCTCTCCTTGTATACCGCCTGCGGTGGCATCAGCCCGGCGTATACCCTGCCGGTGGTGTTGGATGTCGGTACCAATAACCAGCAGCTGTTGAACGATCCGCTTTACATGGGCTGGCGTCATCCACGTATTACCGACGATGAGTACTATCAGTTTGTCGACGACTTCATCCAGGCCGTGAAACAGCGTTGGCCGGACGTACTCTTGCAGTTCGAAGACTTTGCGCAGAAGAACGCGATGCCGCTGCTGAACCGTTATCGGGATGAGATCTGCTCGTTCAACGACGATATCCAGGGCACCGCTTCGGTGACCGTAGGCACGCTGATCGCTGCCAGCCGCGCAGCCGGTAGCCAGCTGAGCTACCAGAAAATTGTCTTCCTTGGCGCAGGCTCTGCGGGCTGTGGTATTGCCGAGCAGATTATCGCCCAGACGCAGCGTGAAGGGTTAAGCGAAGAGCTGGCCCGCTCCCGCGTCTTTATGGTTGACCGTTTCGGCCTGCTGACCGACGGTATGCCGAACCTGCTGCCGTTCCAGACCAAGCTGGTGCAGAAGCGCGAAAATCTGAAAAACTGGGATACCGACAACGAAGTCCTTTCCCTGCTGGACGTGGTGCGCAACGTGAAGCCGGATATTCTGATCGGCGTTTCCGGACAAACCGGTCTCTTTACCGAAGAGATCATCCGCGAGATGCACAAGCACTGCGAGCGCCCTATCGTGATGCCGCTGTCTAACCCGACCTCGCGCGTGGAAGCGACGCCGCAGGACATCATCGCCTGGACAGAAGGTAATGCGCTGGTCGCGACCGGCAGTCCGTTCGATCCGGTGGTGTGGAAGGATAAAACCTATCCGATTGCCCAGTGCAACAACTCCTACATCTTCCCGGGCATTGGTCTGGGCGTGATCGCCTCCGGCGCATCCCGCATTACCGACGAAATGCTGATGTCGGCAAGCGAAACCCTGGCGGGCCACTCTCCGCTGGTCAATGATGGCGAAGGTCTGGTGCTGCCAGAGCTGAAAGACATTCACAAGGTGTCACGCGCTATCGCATTCGCGGTAGGTAAAATGGCGCAGCAGCAGGGCGTGGCGGTGAAAACCTCTGCCGACGCGCTGCAGCAGGCCATCGACGACAACTTCTGGAAGCCTGAATACCGCAGCTATCGCCGTACGTCGATTTAATTCTGCGCTTCAACCGTTCCCTCTCCCTCTGGGAGAGGGTTAGGGTGAGGGCAACAGACCGCACCATCGAATACCCACTAGCCAAACCCCGTTTCCCCCGCTACACTCCCTTCATCCATTAACCCACTGAACATATAAGGAGGCCAATTATGCTGTATCGTGAAATTTTCAATGTTTCACATACATTTGGTGATCGCACCAGCTCAAGCGTTATCGGTATCGTGCTGCGATAACTTCTGCTTGAGCGAAGACACCAACCCCTGAAATCCCTTCTCTCGGGCTTACTGAGTTATCGTCAGCGATGTTTGACGAGGCATAAACATGCCTGTAACTCTTGGGTAAGCAACAATGAGCACTTTACTCACTGCACAATCTTTACGCGTTGATACGGCGTTTGGCACGCTCTTCGACTCACTCTCCTTTACGCTGAAAAAAGGCGACCGCATTGGCCTGCTGGGCGACAACGGCTGCGGCAAAAGTACGCTGCTGAAGGTGCTGGACGGCACAGATTCCCCTGCTGCCGGAACGGTAGCGCTGGCCGGGCACTGCCTGATGGCGCGCGTTGAGCAACCTCTCCCGGACGCCATTTTCCCGCTGACCATGCTGGATGCCGTACTCGCACAGCTGGCATTTGCTGAGCGCGACAGCCTGCGCTGGAAAGCCGAAACGCTGCTGGCAAGCATGGGCTTTACGCCGCAGGATATGATGCTGCAATCCGCCACGTTGAGCGGCGGGCAGCATACGCGTCTGCTGCTGGCGCGAGCGTTGATCCACGATCCGGATCTGCTCTTGCTGGACGAACCGAGCAACCACCTCGATTTACCGACCCTGCTGTGGCTGGAACAATTCCTGCAGAACTGGCCCGGGAGCTTCGTGCTGGTCTCGCACGACAGACAGCTGCTGGATGCCGTCACCAACGGCAGCTGGATCCTGCGCGATAAGATGCTGCACTACTTTGCCCTTCCCTGCACGGCGGCACGCAAGGCGCTTGAAGCAAAAGATGAAAGCGACGCGCAGCGCCACAAAGCGGAGCAAAAGGAGATCGACCGCGTCACCGCCAGCGCCAGGCGGCTGGCAACCTGGGGAAAGGTCTACGACAACGAAGACCTTGCCCGCAAAGCCAAACAGATGGAAAAACAGGTCGAACGGCTCAGGGAGAGCCAGACGGCGCTTACGGCGGGCAGTCAGTGGACGTTAACCCTGCGCGGCGACGCGCTGCGGGCAGACCGTCTACTGGAACTGGAAAACCTCGACGTCCCGCCTGCGCCCGGGCTTCCGGCACTGTTTAACATCGAAATGGCACGGCTGAAGAGCGGCGATCGCGTGGCGATTGTCGGTCGTAACGGCTGCGGCAAATCGTCGCTGATGAGGCTTATCTGGCAACAATTTGCCGATGAGCCCGCAGGAAGCGGGCTGAAAATCCATCCGCGCGTGTCGCCAGGCTATTACGACCAAACGCTTAATCAACTGTCGGACTCTGCCACGCTGCTTGACGCACTGGAGCCGTTCGCACCGGATCCGCAGAACCGCAAAATGGCGCTGATAAGCGCGGGTTTCCCGTGGGCGCGTCACGGACAAACCGTCAGCACGCTCAGCGGCGGCGAGCGCTCTCGCCTGCTGTTCGTTGGCCTGACGCTTGCCCGCTATAGCCTGCTGATGCTGGATGAGCCGACCAACCACCTTGATATGGAAGGCAAAGCCGCGCTGGCACAAACCCTTCAGCAGTTCGAAGGCGGCGTGCTGCTGGTCAGCCATGACCGCCAGTTAATCAGCCAAAGCTGCAACCGTTTCTGGCTGATTGAAGAGGGAACGCTGAGCGAATGGCACGATGCCGAAGCGGTGTTTGAGCGGATGCGTGAAAGCGCGGGTCTGGTGACACCCACCGCGCCTGTCATCGCCGCTGAGACAGTTCAACCCTCGCCGTATGACGATCTGCTCGAACGGCTGGTCGCGCTGGAAACGCTGCTGGAAGACGATCTGGCGCGCAAGCCGAAGCATCAAAAGCCGCAGCTGCAGGCGCAATGGCGTAAAGAGATTGAGGAGATAGAAGCACAGCTGTGAGTCTGCGCCCGGCGAGCACCTCGCCGGGCCAGCATTTCCCCCCCTTAATTATTAGAGGATCGCCGTATTCTTAATCTGAAATCGAATCAAATGATGACATTATGTTGCGGCAGCCTTGCATTACCAGGCTAATGTATTAATCCTTAAGGGGTATTACACCTGCTATGCAGATTCTTATCATGAACAAGGAGATACACATGAAGGCTGCTGTTGTCACACAGGACCACCAGGTCAACGTTACCGAAAAAACCTTACGCCCGCTAAAGCACGGGGAAGCCCTGCTGAAGATGGAGTGCTGTGGCGTATGCCATACCGACCTCCACGTGAAGAACGGCGATTTCGGCGATAAAACCGGGGTGATCCTGGGCCATGAAGGGATTGGCATCGTGAAGGAAATCGGCCCCGGCGTGAAATCACTGAAAGTTGGCGATCGTGCCAGCGTGGCGTGGTTTTTCGAAGGCTGCGGCCACTGCGAATATTGTAATACCGGCAACGAAACCCTGTGCCGCGACGTGAAAAACGCCGGTTACTCCGTTGACGGCGGCATGGCGGAAGAGTGCATCGTCACCGCTGACTACGCCGTCAAAGTGCCGGACGGTCTGGATTCTGCAGCGGCCAGCAGCATCACCTGCGCCGGCGTGACCACCTACAAAGCGGTGAAAGTGTCTGGAATCAAACCGGGCCAGTGGATTGCAATTTATGGTCTGGGTGGGCTGGGCAACCTCGCGCTGCAGTACGCCAAAAACGTCTTTAACGCCAAAGTCATCGCCCTTGACGTTAACGACGAACAGCTGAAGCTGGCGGCCAGCATGGGTGCAGATTTGACCATCAACTCCCGCAGCGAAGATGCCGCGAAAATTGTGCAAGAAAAAACGGGCGGCGCACATGCCGCAGTCGTTACTGCCGTCGCAAAAGCCGCATTCAACTCAGCCGTTGATGCCGTACGTGCCGGTGGCCGCGTGGTCGCGGTTGGCCTGCCGCCGGAAGCGATGAGCCTCGACATTCCGCGCCTGGTGCTGGACGGCATTCAGGTGGTCGGTTCGCTTGTCGGCACCCGTCAGGATCTGCAGGAAGCCTTCCAGTTCGCCGCTGAGGGTAAGGTTGTGCCGAAAGTGACGATGCGTCCGCTTGAGGATATCAACGCCATCTTTAAAGAGATGGAACAGGGCCAGATCCGCGGCCGTATGGTTATAGATTTACGTTCATAAGCAGGTATCGCCGGGTAGCGGCTTCGCCCTACCCGGCCTACTGTTACGACGAACGCCGGTCCGAAATCCACTCCTGAACCTCAATCTGGAACGTGTCCGGTGCTTTTCGATACATTTTGCGCGCCAGATCGAGGATGGTATGTCGCGCTAACTCCTCTTCCATTCGCTGCTGCGCGCTGTCCATCACCGAACGTACCCCGCACGGACCGTCACATACCCAGGCAGGCGGCGTTTCATCAAACACGACCAGCCGCTGGCGTATCTCCCTACACTCAAACATATTTTTCTCGCCGTCGATGGCGTGCGTTACGTCCAGCACGGTGATCAGCTCCGCCGGGCGCGCTAGCTGAAAGCCCCCACCCTTGCCTTCCGTACTGATGACCAGACCGGCACGCGACAAGCGGGTGAATATTTTACCGAGATAATCGTACGGCACGCCCTGAAGAGCAGCCATCTCCCTGACGCTCATCTCCCGCTCATTGCCCTTCGCATCCACCATGCACATCAGGCTGTGAATGCCGTATTCCACACCGGAACTGTAAAACGCCATGGTTAACCCCAGTTTGCTGTTCAGGCCATTATAACGATTTTTAACTCAGAAAGAAGTTGTCGCAGTTAACTCCGACAAGTATAGTGGCAGTTATGTCAGGTACACAGCCTGGCGATCAAAAGGATCGAGTATGAAAAAGCAAATTCTAATTGTGGGCAGCGGCTTTTCCGGTATGTGGGCGGCGGTCAGTGCCGCTCGCCTGTCGGCGCTGGAAGGAAAAGATAATCTTAAGATTGCCGTGCTGGCACCTGTTCCTGAGCTGCGCGTTCGCCCACGCTTCTATGAAGAAAAGGTATCAACGCTGGTCGCGCCATTGACCGAACTGTTCGCTGAGCTGGATATTGAATTCATTACCGGGCGTGCGGAACATATTGATACTGATGCAAAAAGGGTAACATGGCGGGATAATCAGGGGATAACATCCTCGGTGACTTACGAACGTTTAGTGCTGGCAACGGGTAGCCAGACCAAACGGCTTTCCATTGCCGGGCTTGCCGAATACGCCTTTGATATCGACCAACTGGAATCGGCGCTGAGATTTGAGCAGCACCTGGATTCACTGACTGCGCGCCCTGACTCCTCAGAACGTAACACCGTTGTGGTCTGCGGCGGCGGCTTCACCGGCATTGAGCTGGCGACCGAACTCCCTGCCCGGCTTCGTTCTCGATTAGGTGAAGATACCAGGATTAAAATAATCGTAGTTGAACGCGGTGCAGTTATCGGTGGACGTTATAGCGAAGCCTTGCGTAAAACCATTGAAGACGCAAGCCGCGAGCTGGGCGTTGAATGGCGTCTTAACAGTGAAGTGGAAGCCATCGACGCAAACGGCGTTACCCTAAAAAATGGTGAACGTATTGCCGCCTCCACCGTGGTCTGGACGGCAGGTGTCGAGGCCAACTCCCTCAGCCAGCAGATTGACGGCGAACGTGACAACCAGGGGCGACTTATCGTTACCGAGTCGTTGCAGGTTCCAGCCCATCCAGACATTTATGCAACGGGCGACATGGCTCACGCCAAAACAGACGATGCGGGCAACACTGCGCTGATGACCTGTCAGCACGCGATCCAGCTTGGAAAATTTGCCGGACACAACGCGGCAGCCAGCCTGCTAAACATCGCGCCATATCCTTATCGTCAGGTGAATTATGTTACCTGCCTGGATTTAGGCGCGTGGGGCGCGGTCTATACCGAGGGCTGGGAACAGGCTGTCAAATCCGTCCGCGAGGAGGCGAAGAAGATCAAAATCGCCATCACGAACGAGCTGATTTATCCGCCAGCAGCAGACAAAACGGTCGCATTTGCCGCCGCCGATCCGCTGGCGAAATTCGTTTAGCCTCATTGCCATCGCCCCGCTAACGGGGCGTTTTTATTTTCAGTTTCCGGCAATCCTTATCTTAATTCCTTTGTTCCCTTGTTTTCCCCAGCGCCCGATGATGAATCCGACGCTAACAAGAAGATAACAAAGGAATTCACCATGCAAACCCCATTTCGTCTGCCACTGCTGACGGCGCTGATTCTGGCGACAACAACAGCCTGGGCAGCAGAAGCGCCCGTCAAAGGCGGCACGCTGATCTATCTGGAGCAACAGGCGCACACTAACCTCTACCCGCCCGCCGGCGGCTTCTACCCGAACGGCGGCATCCTGAACCAAATCACCGACAAGCTGACGTGGCAGAACCCGAAAACGCTGCAGGTGGAACCCTGGGTGGCAGAAAGCTGGACCACCAACGCCGATAAAACCGAATACACCTTTAAGCTTCGGCCCGGCATCACCTTCTCCGACGGCACGCCGCTGGACGCCAGCGCCGTAGCGAAAAATTTTGATACCTACGGTTTAGGCAATAAGGCGCAGCGCCTGCCGGTGTCAGAAGTGATCAATAACTACGATCGTAGCGAAGTCATCGACCCGCTGACCGTGAAGTTCTACTTCAAAAAACCATCGCCGGGGTTTCTGCAGGGCACTGCCACCATTGGCTCAGGTTTGGTCTCGCTCAGCACGCTGAAGCGCAACTTCGAAGAGCTGGGTGATGCCCGCCACATCGTTGGCTCTGGGCCGTTTGTGGTTAAAGACGAAAAGCTCGGGCGCGAAGTGACGCTGGAAGCCCGCAAAGACTACCAGTGGGGACCGAAAAACCTGGCGCAACAGGGGCCAGCGAATCTCGACGGCATCAAGTTTATCGTCACCCAGGAGGACAGCGTGCGCGTCGGCGCTCTGCTGGCGGGTCAGGCCGACTTTATTCGCCAGGTGCAGGCGTATGACGAAAAGCAGGCGACCGATCAGGGCTATAAAATCTATGCAGCGCCTACGCGCGGGGTAAACGACAGCATCAGCTTCCGCCCGGATAACCCACTGGTCTCCGATATCCGCGTGCGCCAGGCACTGCTGCATGCCACCAATGCCAAACAGGTGGTCGAGACCCTCTTTTCGCCTAACTACCCACAGGCGAAGTCGGTGATTGCCGATTCCGCCGCTGGCTTTGTCGATCTCAGCGATAAATTGACCTTTGACCCGGCTAAAGCCAACCGGCTGCTGGACGAGGCGGGCTGGAAAGCGGGAAGCGACGGGATCCGCGCAAAAGACGGTCAACGTCTGGCATTGACGGTATATGAATCCCTGCCGCAGCCGCAAAACAAAGAGGTGCTGCAGCTGGTTGCCCAGCAGTGGCGACAGGTGGGCGTGGCGCTGAGCGTCAAAGCCGGTGACGCAGGCAGCCGCACGCTGGATAACCTTGACCCGCTGAAAACCCCGCTGACCGTCTCCGAAGTGGGCCGCGCCGATCCGGACGTGGTGAAAAGCATGTTCTACCCCGCTAACCGCGACGCGCTGCTGCAAAAAGGCGGCTCCAGCGACAAGGTCAAAAACTTCCGTGACGACAAGCTGAATGAACTGCTGGTGAACATTTCGGCTGAGGTCAATCCACAAAAACGCCTGCAGCTGACGGGAGACGCCCAGCGCTATCTTCTGGACAACGCCTACGTCATTCCGATTTTCGAGGAGCCGCAGGTCTTTGCCGGTGCGCCGTGGTTAAAAGGTGTGAATTTTGAAGCGGTTGGCCGCCCGTCGTTCTACGGCGCGTGGATTGAGAAACACTGAGGAGCTGACGATGCGCCACGCACTTCTTCAACGTCTTGGGCACGGCCTGCTGGTATTGTGGGCTGCCTTTACCCTTTCGTTCGTGTTGCTCCAGGTACTGCCGGGTGACGCGGTGCTGATCAAATTTCAGAACCCGGATCTGGGACTAAGCCCTGCACAAATCGAGGAAATGCGCGTGGCGTACGGCGCGGACAGCCCGCTCTGGCAGCAATATTTTCATACGCTGCTGGCTATGCTGCACGGTGATTTCGGCTACTCCTTGCAGGCTGGCGTACCGGTTAGCGAGCTGATTGCCAGCAACCTGCCGGACACCCTGAGCCTCGCTCTGCCCGCGTTTGTGCTCGCGGTCCTGCTGGCGTTTACGCTGGCCTTTGCCTCCCGCCTGCCGGGTCTGCGCTGGCTGAGTAATACCCTTCAGTCTCTGCCGGTCCTGTTTATCTCATTACCAACGTTCTGGCTGGGGATTGCTCTCATCCAGCTCTTTTCTTTTCAGCTGCGGCTGATCCCGGTGATTAACCCGACGCCGCTGCAGGGGCTGATCCTGCCGATCGTCACCGTCGCCATCCCGATCTCCGCCCCGCTGGCGCAGATTCTGATGCGCACTCTCGACCAGGTGGCGGCGCAGCCGTTTGTCGCCGTCGCCCGGGCCAAAGGGCTGAGCGAAACCGCCGTCCTGTGGCGTCACGTCACCGGTAACGCCCTGCTGCCGGTCCTGAACATTGCCGGGTTGCTGCTGGGCGAACTGATTGCCGGGGCGTTGATCACCGAAACGGTTTTCGGCCGCAGCGGGCTGGGACAGCTGACCCAGCAGGCGGTGAATAACCAGGATATCGCCGTGCTTCAGGCCGTGGTGATGATTTCTGCGCTCGGTTTTGTGCTGATTAACCTGATGGTGGATCTGCTGATGCCGCTCTTCGATCCACGCCTGCAAACTGTTACCGGAGGTGCCTCATGAGTCTGGTCGATTACGCTGCCGCCGCGCGCAAACGCGTCCCGACGTGGCAAGGGCTGCAGTGGCAGCCGGGACTCTGGCTGGCCTGGGCGGTCATTATCGCCGCCGCGCTCGCCGCCGTTGCGCCGGGTCTGTTTACCCACTACAGCCCGATTGAAGGGATTGCCGGGGCGCAGCGTCTGGCTCCGCAGGCCGATCACTGGCTGGGTACCGATCAGCTTGGCCGCGACGTGTACGCCCGCATTGTTTACGGCTCGTCGCATTCGCTGAGCGCCGCGCTGGCCGCCGTCACCATGGGGCTGCTGGTCGGCACCGGGCTGGGCGTGGTAGCCGGGGCGTTCGCCGGGCGCGTCGAATCTCTGCTGATGCGTTTTGTTGACGTATTGCTGTCAATTCCGTCCCTGCTGCTTTCCCTGACCGTGATCATCCTGCTCGGTTTTGGCACCGTCAACGCCGCCATCGCCGTGGGCGTCGCCTCGATTGCCAGCTTTGCCCGCCTGGCGCGCGGTGAAGTCGTGCGCATCCGTCACACGGATTACGTCGAAGCGGCGTACGGCAGCGGCGGAACGTTCTTCGCCGTGCTGTGGCGACACATTCTGCCCAACTCGTTAACCGCCGTCCTCGCCTTCGCCACGCTGCAGTTTGGTCAGGCTATCCTGGCGCTGTCCACGCTGAGCTTCCTCGGTTATGGCACTCCGCCCCCCATTCCGGAATGGGGTTTACTGATTGCCGAAGGCCGTAACTATCTCTCAACCGCCTGGTGGTTAACCACCTTCCCCGGCGTGGTGGTCATCGCCGTGGTGCTGGCCACCAACCGTATCAGCCAGCAGTTTAGCGGAGGTCGCTCATGACCGTTCTCTCAGTGGAAAATTTGACGATTAGCTACCGCACCGCTCGCCAGTGGCAAGAGGTGGTGCATAACGTCAGCTTTACCCTCAAACGGGGGGAAATGCTGGCGTTTGTGGGCGAGTCAGGATCCGGTAAAACGAGCACTGCACAGGCGATCATGGGGTTGCTGGCTGACAACGCCCGGCGTGATGCGGGCAAAATCATCCTCAACGGCGAGGAGATAAGCCAGTGGTCAGCTAAACGTCTCGATACCCTTCGTGGTGCGCGGATTAGCCTCGTCCCGCAGGATCCGGGTAATTCCCTCAACCCGGTGAAAACCATCGGTGCGCAGGTGGGTGAAATAATTGAACTACACCAAAAAGTGACCCACGCCCAGCGTCATGAACAGGTGCTCGCCCTGCTGACTAAAGTGGGGTTGAGCCACCCCGAACAGCGCATGAAACAGTATCCTCATCAGCTCTCCGGCGGTATGAAACAGCGCGTGTTGATTGCCATCGCCATTGCCCTGCGACCGGACGTGATCGTTGCCGACGAGCCGACCAGCGCGCTGGATGTGACGGTGCAAAAGCGCATTCTGGATCTGCTGGACGCCCTTCGCCGGGAGTCCGGTACCGCCGTACTGTTTGTAACACATGACCTGGCGCTGGCCGCACAGCGCGCCGACAGGCTGCTGGTGTTCCGCCACGGTGAAGTGCAGGAGCACGGCGCGACCGTTGATATCGCCCGCGCCCCGCAGCATGCCTATACCCGCCAGCTGTTAAGCGATTTACAGGGGCAGCGCCTGACTATCGCGCCGGTCTCGGGACGTCCGCTGGCCTCGCCTGCCATTCGCGCGCTGTCCATCAGCAAGCAGTTCTCGTTGGGTAAAGGGCATCAGCTGCAGGCGCTGGACGACGTCAGTTTTGACGTCACGCGCGGCAGCACGCACGCGTTAGTCGGCGAATCGGGATCGGGAAAAACCACCCTTGCCCGCATTTTGCTCGGGTTTGAGCAGGCGGACAGCGGGCGGGTGATTATCGATGATATTGATGCCACTACGCTCAGCCGGGAGGCGCGTCGACAGCTGCGTCAGAAGATCCAGTTCGTCTACCAGAACCCGTTTGCCTCGCTCGATCCGCATCAGTCGCTGTTTGAGATTATTGAAGAGCCGTTGAAAAATTTCGCCCGTCTCAATAAAGCGGAGCGTAGGACCCGCGTGGAGACGGTTGCGCAGCGGGTGGCTCTGCCGCTTGACGTGCTGGGGCGTACGGCGCGGGAACTCTCCGGTGGCCAGCGCCAGCGCGTGGCCATTGCCCGGGCGCTGATCCTGGAGCCGACCCTTATCGTTCTGGATGAAGCTACTTCCGCGCTGGACGTTACCGTGCAGGCGCAAATTCTGGCGCTTCTCCAGCAGCTGCAGCAACAGCTTGGGCTGACCTATCTCTTTATCACACACGATCTGGCAACGGTTCGCCGCATAGCCCACACCGTCACCGTGCTGCAGGGCGGTAAAGTCATCGAGCATGGCGCCGTTGAGACGTTGTTCAACGCCCCGCAGAACGACTATACCCGCGAACTGATCGACGCTATTCCCCATTTTTCACCCGCTACGGAGGAGTTCGCATGACGCGAAAACGCCTGGGCTTTTTCACTCGCCTGCTTGACGACGCCACGCCAAAGGAGCGATATCGACTGGCAACCGAACAGATCCGCCACGCCGAACGCCACGGTTTTGACAGCGCCTGGATTGCGCAGCATCACTTTCATGAAAACGAAGGCGGGCTGCCGTCGCCGCTGCTGTTTTTGGCACACGTTGCCGCACATACCGAAACCATCCGCCTGGGTACGGCCATCATTACCCTGCCGATGGAAAACCCGCTCCGCGTCGCAGAAGATGCCGCCGTGCTCGATTTACTCGCCAATGGACGTCTTGAAGTCGGTTTTGGTTCCGGCGGCACGCCGACCTCTTTTCTGCCCTTTGGCCTGACGTTTGAAGAACGCGGCGCGGTCTTCGCTGACCATTTGCACGCGATCCAAAGCGCGTGGCGCGGGGATTCACTGACCCATCCGGATAACCACCTTTACCCGCCTGCGCCACAGCTGGCCGACCGTATCTGGATTGCCACGTTCTCCGTCGACGGTGCCGTGCGCGCCGCGCGGGCCGGTCATGGGCTGATGCTGTCTCGTACCCAGCCTCGCCCCGCTGAACAGTTAGATTTAACGCTCGACCAAATCCAAAACCCGATTGTTGACGCCTATCTTGACGCGCTACCCGCCGGTATCGCGCCACGGATCCTGGCCTCACGTACGGCGTTCGTCGCCGACAGCGATGACTATGCGCTGAAGGTGGCCACGCCGGGCCTAACCCGACAGGCGCAGCAGCATCGCGCGGCGGGACACAGGGTAACAGGTGACACCGTCACGGATTATCGCAGACAGTTCGATGCACATATCGGGTCGCCGGAAACGGTACTGAACTCGCTTAAAGCGGACGGCATCCTGGCGCGCGCCACGGATATCTCATTCCAGGTGCATTCGGTAGAACCTTCGCACCGGGACACCCTACGATCGATTGAATTGATTGCAGAACACATCGCCCCCCACATTGTTTGAGGAGACACGTATGGCTTTAAGTCAGGATATTCTCGCCGAACTGGCGGAAATCGTGCCCGGTTCGCCGCTGGCAGAGGCGCGGGCCACGCGGGACGCCGCCACACGCCACGCTCAGGGCAGTTATGAGATTTTATTCAGCCAGCAGGATGCAGCATTTGCGCTGGATGAACGCTTTGCCGTGGCGGCGAAGGTCGCAAAATGGCACAACTCAGAGGCGCTGGCGGCGCACTATGCCGGATTTGGGCTGGCCGATCCGACCTCCGGGCGCCTGACCGCTGCGCTGAACTTTCCCCGTCTGCTCACCTTCTCACCTGTCGACGCCACACCCGGTGCGTTACAGGCGCTTGTAAAGGCGGGATGGAGCAAAGACGGCATTGTCGCCCTTGCTCAGTTGATCGCCTTCGTCAGTTTCCAGAGCCGACTCATTGCCGGTCTGCGTTTACTGAATGATAAACCCATTGCGGCCAGCGATACGCCCGTCGTTGCGGGGGCATGGCACACCAACGCAGCCACTGCCACGGGTAAAGCGGCCCCCGTTGCGTTCACCCAGCAAGAGCTGGGCTGGGAGCCATGGATTGCCGCTAAACCTCTGGCAGAATTTAATGATGATGAAGTGACCATTCTCGCAAAATTTGGCCATACGGAATCTGACTATTTCCGCCTGCTGGGGCGCAACCTGCCGGTTCTGGAACAGCGCACGTTAACGGATAAAGGGATTTTTTACACGCCGGGAGGATTACCGCGCGCTGAACGCGAACTGGCCGCGACGGTAGCCAGTAAAATCAACGGCTGCATTTACTGCGCATCTGTCCATGCGCGCAAAGCGAGCCAGCTGTCAAAGGACGACGGCGCGGTGGAAACCCTTCTGGCCGTCAGGCCGGGACGCGCCCTGAGCGAGGGGCAGTCTGCGCGCTGGCAGGCTGAAATCAACTATGCGGCGGCGCTGTCGGTCACGCCACCGGCCGCCACGCCGGGCCATCTGGCTGAGCTGGAAAAACAGAGACTGGATACGCTTGAACAGCTCGATCTGCTGCAATCCGCCGCGTTCTTTGCCTGGGCCAACCGTCTGATGTTGACCCTGGGCGAGCCCTGGCTTCCCTAAAAAAATCAGGCCAGCGCCCGCGCGTTGGCCTGACGCTTTTTGGCGCAGAGATGGCCATACATCAACAGCGAGGTCATCGCAGCGAAGGACAACAACGCCGCCGGTAGCGTGACATAGCTCCAGCTAAAGCCGCGCGTAATCATCATCCCACCAAAGTATGCCCCTACAGCGCTACCCAGATTAAAGGCCATCTGTCCGCCCGCCGCCCCGAGCATTTCACCCCCTTTCGCATTCTGCAGCAGAAGAATTTGCAGCGGTGCGGAAAGTGCAAACAGGCCTGCACAGCAGACAAAGCCCATCAACAGCGAGGCCGTTTTCAGTTCGCCAAAGGCGAAAAGCAGCAACAGTGAGGCGACAATGACCATGTCGGTGGTGGCAGCAATGCGCAACGGGCTAAACCGCCCGGAGAGTTTTCCGCTCAGCAGATTGCCCAACACCATGCCGAGCCCCATCAGCATCATTATGACGGTCATCATGCCTTCGGAGAAACCCGATACATTGACCATAAACGGCTTAACGAAGCTGAACCAGGCGAACACGCCAGCGTTGCCAAACATGGTGGCGGCGAAAATCAGCCAGGGCTCCGGTTTCTTCAGAAAGTGGAACTGCGCGGTCAATGTGATCTCTGATTTATCGTGCAGAGTGGGCACCCACAGCAACACGGAGAGGATCACCAGCACATCAAAGGCAGCAATCAGGAAAAAGGTATAGCGCCAGCTGTACTCATGCCCAAGCCATGTCCCGAGCGGTACGCCGACAAGATTGGCAACGGTCATTCCGGCGATCATACCGGCCACCGCGACCGTGACTTTTCCCGGCGGCGCAATTTTGGAGAGGATTATCGCCCCTACGCCGAAAATCGCGCCGTGAGGGAATCCGGAAATTAAGCGGCCTGTCGCCAGCCCGACGTAAGAATGTGAAAGGCTGAATATGGCATTCCCGATGACGCACATCGCCACCAGGAACAATAATGTTGATTTCAGAGAGAACCGGCTGGAAAACAGCGCCACTATCGGTGCGCCTATCACCACGCCGAAGGCGTAAAAGGAGATCATGTTCCCGGCAGAGGGAATCGAAATCCCGGTGTCCTTCGCCAGTTCCGTCAACACGCCCATCACGCCGAATTCGGCCATTCCAAGACCAAACGTACCAAGCGCCAACGAAAAAATTGTTTTTTTCATACCACGACCACGGGTTAACTATTCGCGACGAGCATTATCAAACAATCTGGTATGGTGAGCCAGTTCAAATCAGTTGGCTGACAGGTTAATCCATTCATTCAGGTGAGGCTGTGAATACCGTTAGCCTAAAACAACGATGCCAAGTCGCTCCATCAACTGGGAAACCTGATAGCTGTCCAGTTTGACGCCCTGCAAATCAATACCCCGCACGTCCAGATCACCCAGTTCTGAATTGGTCAGATCGCAGTGGGTAAAATTGGCCGCTCGCCAGTCAAAGGATGAGAACTCGCCCCCAGACAGATCCGAGCCGCTAAAGGTAGCGCCAAGTATCTGCGCGCCGTTCCAGCGGTTTTCCCACAGTTCGCATTTTTCCAGAACCACCTTCGAAAAATTGGCATAGCTCAGGTTGCTTTTTGTGATGTAAGCACAGCAAAACCAGGTACGGGTGGTGATCATGTTCATAAAACTGGCCCCGCGGAAATCGGCCCCTTGCGCCCTGCATTCACGGATTTCGATGCCTAATGCATTTGAATGCCTGAAATCCGCCATCGATAAATCGCAGCTTTTGAAAATAGCATCTTTAAGTTGCGCCCGATTAAAGTTACCGCCCTGCTGGCTTTCCCGGTCATAGAACTGACAGCCGATAAACTCCGAGCTGGTTAAATCCGTACCGGAAAAGTCGCAGTTACGAAAGATTGCATTCTCAATTTTCTCGCCGGTAAAACGGTTACGACCTATTTTTTCGCCTTCAAAAATCAATGCCATGGCACCACCCTGTTTATTTATACAGTCCTTCACACCATTCTAACCCGTTATCTGATGAAGGGAAACACGCTTATCAGACACGTATGTCAAAAATTCCCGCGAAGGTTGCCGGCCAGCATTACACTTCAAAGTGTTAGTTCCTTCCAGGCACATCACCCGATTCGGAGATGAGGATTATCATGGGAAACGCAAAACAGAATAAAACGAAAGCAGTGACCGTGACCAAAGCCAGCGTAGACAGGGAGGTTAAACCCGCGCTGAAGACCAAAGAGTATGAACAAGAGCTTCGTCGCCTTCACGTGGAACTGGTTAAACTCCAGCAGTGGGTCGTCGCCAAAGGATTAAAGGTCTGTATTGTGTTTGAAGGACGCGACGGTGCCGGTAAAGGCGGCACCATCAAAGCAATCACCGAGCGCGTCAGCCCGCGCGTCTTCCGCGTTGTCGCGTTGCCCGCCCCCACCGATAAAGAGAAAAGCCAGCTCTACTTCCAGCGTTACGTGCCGCATCTGCCCTCTGCCGGTGAAATCGTCATCTTTGACCGCAGCTGGTATAACCGCGCGGGCGTCGAGCGCGTGATGGGGTTCTGTACCGAGGAGCAGGTGGAGAAATTTTTGGACGGCACGCCGGTCATGGAAAAAGCGATGGTGGATGCCGGAATTATCCTGCTGAAATACTGGCTGGAAGTCACACCCAAAGAGCAGGAGCGCCGTCTGCGCGATCGCATTAACGATGGTCGTAAGCTCTGGAAGCTGTCCCCGATGGACATTAAATCTTTCAACCTTTGGGATGAATACACAGTTGCCCGCGACGCGATGTTTAAAGCCACCGACACCGCCTGGGCACCGTGGTTTGTGGCGCGTTCAGAAGATAAAAAGCGCGTGCGGCTAAATATTATTTCGCACCTGCTTAAACAGATCCCATATAAAGACATTCACGTCGAAAAGGTCGACTTGCCGAAGCGTAAAATTGGCAAGGTAAAACCCACGAAATACCCGTTCAGGTATGTGGAGGAGCGGTTCTGATATTACTGGAAGACGGCTCGCAGAATGGAGATTACCAGGTTAAACGGTATTGTTTTTTGTTGGCTGCGGTTGATAATGACCGCACCAACAAAGGAGATACCGATGAAACACACAGCAAACCACGCCCACTCCCGACGCATAAAACCAACAGCCCCGTCGCGCCACACCCCGCCAGACCTCGTTGCCCCGCGACAGCCATCAGAAGCAGATCGTTCATTTATTCGGTCAATGAATGAGTTTGTAGAAAAACAGGGAACCATTACTGATGATGAGTTTTTTAGGGTGCTTTAATGCTGAGACAATTCAATGTTTACCGTAATACATCTACGGCAACCCGTGAAAAGCTTCCCTACTATATGCTCATTCAGGATGATTGTTATGACGATCTTGCCACGCGCGTAATTGTACCGCTTGCGAAGAATAATAAGTTACCGTTATGGCAGAGCCATCTGGCTCCCCGCATTAATATCGATTTTGAAACGTTTCTTATTTATTCACCAATGATAACAAACCTTAACAACGACAAAATTAACCCTAAAGACTTTGTTTGTAATTTACGCAACGCACGTCATGATGTTATAGCGGCAATTGATCGTTTATTGACTAACACATGAGGCCAGCCGGTCAGGCAGTTGAGCTGTCTGCGCAAGCGCAGCGCCGCCGGGCAAAGCCGACGGCGCAGGTCTTACTTCATCCCTTCCGTACTCTCTTTTTTCGCTTCCAGACTTTCCACATCACGATACCAGCGCGGGTGGTGCTTCTGCGCCCAGCGGCGGCTCACCTTCCCTTCAATCATCCCTTTAATCGATCCTTTCACCCAGAACGCCATATACATATGGATCAGGATGGCATGGATCAGAATGATGGCCGACGTGGCGTGGATGAGCAGCGCATAGCGAATCACCTGAATCGGGAAATACTGCGCAAAATAAGGACGCCAGATAATCACCCCGGTCACCAGCAGCACAAAAATCATGCTCATGATGGTCCAGAACATCATTTTCTGCCCGGCGTTGTATTTGCCCACCTTTGCGACTTTATGCTCGTTGCCTTTCAGGACTTCAACAATCCCTTTCACCCATGGGATGTCCTGCTTGTCCGGGATGTTGTGATGAACAAAACGCACGAACATAAACATCAGCACCACGAAAATCAGCACGCCGAAGAATGGGTGCAGAATTCGCCCCATCTGCGGCGTACCGAAGGTTTCGGTCAGCCACTGCAGTGTCGGGAAGAAAAACGAGATCCCGGATACCGCCACCAGGAAGAAGCAGATCACCACCGTCCAGTGACAGGCGCGGTCGATAAACTTCGTGCGCACAATCATTTTCGACTTACTCATGGTGTTCCTCCTCCTCGTCGTCATCCACCTCTTTGTTTGGCCCGATCCCAATGTAGTGATAAATCAGCCCGGCAAAAGTGGCGATAAAGCCCGCCGCCGAGAGCGGTTTGAGAGCCCCTTTCCACAGGTTGATCGAGGTATCGATCGCCGGATCTTTCGGCAGATTGTGGTACAGCTCCGGCTGGTCGTTATGGTGCAGCACATACATCACGTGCGTACCGCCCACGCCCTGCGGGTTATAAATGCCTGCATTCTCGTACCCGCGCGCTTTCAACTTGTCCACCCGCTCCTGCGCCACGTCCAGCATCTCTTTCTTGGTGCCGAAGTGGATAGCGCCGGTGGGACAGGTCTTGACGCAGGCAGGCTCCTGCCCGACGCTGACGCGGTCCACGCACAGGGTGCATTTGTATACCCGGTTATCCTCTTTATTGAGGCGCGGGATATTAAACGGACAGCCCGCAATGCAATACCCGCAGCCGATGCAGTTGTCCTGCTGGAAGTCGACGATCCCGTTGGCGTACTGAATAATTGCACCGGCAGACGGGCACGCCTTCAGGCAGCCCGGATCTTCGCAGTGCATACAGCCGTCTTTGCGGATCAGCCATTCCAGCCTGCCGTTCTGGTCGGTTTCGCTAAAACGCATCACCGTCCATGATTTGGCGCTCAGATCCGCCGGATTGTCGTAGACGCCAACGCAGTGCCCGACCTCATCGCGGATATCGTTCCACTCCGAACAGGCCACCTGGCAGGCTTTACAGCCCACGCAGGAGGAGACATCGATAAGCTTGGCGACCTCTGCCTTATAATCCCGCGCGCGAGGTGCGGGCGTTATCGGGTTGGTCGCGGAGCGTTTGATAATGTCTTGTGTTTCCATCGCCATTGAATCGCTCCTTACGCTTTCTCGATGTTGACCAGAAACGCCTTGTACTCCGGCGTTTGCGAGTTGGAATCGCCGACGTTAGGCGTCAGGGTGTTGGCGATGTAGCCTTTCTGCGCCACGCCCTCAAAGCCCCAGTGCAGCGGAATACCCACGGTTTCAACCTGCTGACCGTGCACGTTCAGCGACTGCAGGCGGCGAGTGACCACGGCAACGGCGCGAATAAAGCCGCGCTTGCTGCTGACCGTGACGCGATCGCCGTTGGCAATGCCTTTCGCTTTCGCCAGCGTTTCGCTGATTTCCACAAACTGTTCCGGCTGCGCGATAGCGTTAAGCCGCGCGTGCTTGGTCCAGGTGTGAAAATGCTCGGTCAGGCGGTAGGTCGTTCCGACGTATGGGAATTTGTCCTTTTTGCCCAGGCGCAGCACGTCCTCTTCGTAAATACGCACCACCGGGCTGGAGATCACGTTCGGGTGCAGCGGGTTAGTCCCCAGCGGCGTTTCCATCGGCTCGTAGTGTTCCGGGAAAGGCCCTTCCGCCAGCTTGTCGAGGGCAAACAGGCGTCCCAGTCCTTCCGGCTGCATGATAAACGGCCCGGTGTTGCTGCCCGGCGCGGCGGTGTTGTAGTCCGGGATATCGTTCCCCGCCCACTTCGCGCCGTTCCACTGAATCAGCATACGTTTCGGATCCCACGGCTTGCCGTTTACGTCCGCAGACGCGCGGTTGTACAGCACGCGACGGTTCAGCGGCCACGCCCATGCCCAGCCCAGCGTATTGCCGAGGCCCGACGGGTCGGCGTTATCGCGGTTGGCCATCTGGTTACCCTGCTCTGTCCAGCTGCCGGTGTAGATCCAGCAGGACGACGCGGTCGTGCCGTCATCGCGCAGCAGTGCGAAGCTGTTCAGCAGTTGACCTTTCTTCGCCACCAGGTTGCCGCTCGCGTCATAGAGATCCGCCAGCGCCACGCCGTTGTTCTCTTTGGCGACTTCCTCTGACTCAGGATGGTCAGGCTGCTTGTAGTCCCAGCCCATCTTCAGCAGTGGCTCCGCGCCTTTGCCACCTTCAGTGCGGTACATTTCGCGCAGGCGATGGTAAATCCCGGCGAGGATCTCACCGTCATTACGCGCTTCGCCGGGCGCATCCTGACCTTTCCAGTGCCACTGCAGCCAGCGGCCGGAGTTGGCAATAGAACCATCCTCTTCTGCAAAGCAGGTAGACGGCAGGCGGAACACTTCGGTCTGAATCGACGCCGGATCGACATCGTTTGATTCCCCGTGGTTCTGCCAGAAGGTGGAAGTCTCGGTCACCAGCGGATCGATAACCACCATGTACTTCAGCTTGCTCAGGCTGCGAACAACTTTGTTTTTGTCCGGGAAGGAGGCCACCGGGTTGAAGCCCTGGCAGATATAGCCCGTGACGTTGCCCTTATCCATCATGTTGAAATACTTGATGACGTCGTAGGCCTGGTCCCACTTAGGCAGCCACTCAAAGCCCCAGTCGTTCTCCTTCTGCGCCGCGTCACCGTAGAAGGATTTCATCAGGCTGACGTAGAACTTCGGATAATTGCTCCAGTAGTTCACCTGATCCGGCAGCGTCGCCTTAGGCGTATTCGCCGCCAGATAGGTCTGCAGATCGGCCTGCTTCTCAGACGGTAGCGTCAGGTAGCCTGGCAGGCTGGTCGACAGCAGGCCGAGGTCGGTCAGGCCCTGGATGTTGGAGTGACCGCGCAGCGCGTTCACGCCGCCACCGGCCATACCCATGTTGCCGAGCAGGAGCTGGATCATCGCCATGGTGCGGATGTTCTGCGCGCCAACGGTATGCTGCGTCCAGCCCAGCGCGTACAGGAACGTGGTGGTTCTGTCGGCGGCGCTGGTTGAGGCCAGCACTTCGCACACCTTCAGGAAATCAGCTTTTGGCGTGCCGCAGATGTTTTCCACCACGTCAGGCGTATAGCGGGATACATGCTCTTTCAGCAGATTCCACACGCAGCGCGGGTGCGTTAGCGTTTCATCACGCATCGCGTAGCCGTTTTCATCGAACTGATAGTTCCAGGACGATTTATCGTACTGGCGTTTTTCGGCGTCATAGCCGCTAAACAGCCCGTCATCAAAGGCAAAATCATCCCGCACCAGCAGGTTCGCGTTGGTGTAGTGCTTAACGTATTCCGCGTTAATTTTGTTATTTTCGATCAGGTACAACAGCACGCCGGACAGGAACGTGATGTCCGTACCGGAGCGGATCGGCGCATAGATATCGGCCACCGATGCCGTACGCGTAAAGCGCGGATCGACGACGATCAGCGTCGCATCGTTGTTGTTTTTTGCTTCCATCGCCCAGCGGAAACCCACAGGGTGTGCTTCAGCGGCGTTACCGCCCATCACCACCACGACGTTAGCGTTTTTGATATCAACCCAGTGGTTGGTCATCGCAC
>NZ_GL890776.1:606333-625872 GCF_000211415.1 Enterobacter mori LMG 25706
AACGCGCGCCTGGTTGTCTACCGCCAGCATGCCGAGAGAACGCACAAATTTTTGCGTCAGCATGCCGGTTTCATTACTCGCCGCAGATGCGCACAGCATCCCGGTGGAAAGCCAGCGGTTAACCGTTACGCCCTGCTCGTTCTTTTCAATAAAGTTGGCATCGCGGTCGGCTTTCATTAATTTGGCGATTCGGGAGAAGGCCTCATCCCAGGATATTCGCTGCCACTTGTCGGAACCCGGCGCGCGGTATTCCGGGTAGCGCAGGCGGTTTTCACTGTGAACGTAGTCCAGCAGCCCCGCCCCTTTCGGGCAAAGTGCGCCCCGGCTCACCGGATGATCCGGATCCCCTTCAATATGATAAATCGCTTCTCTGGCGTTCTTCGCGCCATCGCCCAGGCTATACATTAAAAGCCCACAACCTACGGAGCAGTATGTGCAGGTGTTACGGATCTCTTTCGCGCGCAGCAGCTTATAGTTGCGTGCCTGAGCCAGCGCCATTTTGGGAGCAAATCCCAGCATCGCGGCTGTTGTTCCGGCCATACCGCCCGCGCAGATTTTGAAAAATTGTCTGCGGCTGACGTCCATTGTTGTCCTCGTTATCTGATAAGACTTCGTGGCGCAAACTAACAGCAATGCCCCTGTTTTTTTTGCGTCAAATCAAGGTCATCTCCCTTCACCCCCTAAATAGTCACCTTCGGTACGGTCAAATACCCCTTTTTGATTAACGGCTTAAGAGAATAATTCGCGACAGCGTCAGGATGAATGCGCTACATTTTCCCTCTGATTTTTATTGCAATGGCAACGACATGGACAGAAAAAGAGCAACGCTTATTGGGCTGGCGGCGATACTGTTATGGAGCACCATGGTCGGCCTTATTCGCAGCGTGAGCGAAGGGCTGGGGCCGGTAGGCGGCGCGGCGATGATATACACCCTCAGCGGATTACTGTGTCTGGTAACAGTAGGATTTCCTGATATCAGACGGTTTTCGCCCCGGTATCTTATTGCTGGCAGCGTTTTATTTGTCAGCTACGAAATATGCCTGGCGCTGTCGTTAGGCTATGCCGCCACGCGATCTCAGGCTATAGAAGTAGGCATGGTCAATTATCTCTGGCCAAGCCTGACGATTGTATTTGCGATTGTGTTCAACGGGCAGAAATCAAACGTGTGGGTGATCCCCGGGCTCGCGATCTCATTGCTCGGCGTCTGCTGGGTATTAGGCGGTGAACAGGGGTTACACGTTGATGAAATCATCCGCAATATCGTCTCCAGCCCGCTGAGTTATGCTCTGGCATTTGCCGGTGCCTTTATCTGGGCGGCCTACTGCACCGTCACCGCCAAATTTGCCAGAGGACAAAACGGGATCACCCTTTTCGTTTTGCTAACGGCGCTGAGTCTGTGGGTGAAATATGCGCTCAGCGATCAGCCGGAGATGGTGTTCAGCATCCCGGTGGTGGTGAAGCTCGTCATGTGCGGCATCGCGCTGGGGTTTGGCTATGCCGCATGGAATATTGGCATTCTCCACGGCAACGTCACCGTCCTGGCGGCGGTCTCCTATTTCACCCCGGTATTATCCGCCGCCCTGGCGGCCGTGCTGTTAAGTTCCCCGCTGTCGTTCTCTTTCTGGCAAGGTGCGCTGATGGTCTGCGCCGGTTCGCTCCTTTGCTGGTATGCGACACGCAAATGATTCCCCCGCGCCGGGAATATTTTCATCCCGGCAACATAATTAACATTAATTTAAAATGTGAGCCTGCTCAGAATATTTATCAGAATTAGAGTGACCGGTTTAAATTCTGTTTATATTAGGCTCTGGCGTAACCTCACCTCTTCTCATATTGACATAAACTGACAACGCAATGTGATTAGTTCGCTGCGTATATTAACGAACTATATAGCACAGAATGCAATAATACATTTCTGGATATGTCAGACACCCCTTTATAAATTCGATGCAATAAAGCCTTCATGTAACTGTTTTTATTGAACTTAAAATTACCACTTCACACTTAAAAGATCGTTAATCACGAATATTCCCCTCCTGTACTACAACATATATAAACTATTTACTGCGCAATATTCATGGCGCGTAAATAGTCATTTTATGTGTGAATATTAATCAAATTCGCGGGTTTCACGGCAATTATTCCGATCAGGATCACACTAATTGAAATTATCTTTAATATTTTGAAACTTATTATTGAAAGCAGGCTACAAGATTTTTAAAAATAGTCTGCCATTGACGAACCGCCTCGTTTAGAAATCGTTCAAATTGGCTCAGGAAATACCTAAGAAAATTATAAGGAATGTTTAAGATGAAACTTAAATTAGTTGCAGTGGCAGTCACTTCTATGCTGGCAGCAGGCGTTGTAAACGCAGCTGAAGTTTTTAACAAAGACGGTAACAAACTGGATCTGTACGGCAAAGTAACAGGTCTGCACTATTTCTCTGATGACGCTGACAACGACGGCGACAAAACTTACGTTCGTCTGGGTTTTAAAGGCGAAACGCAGATCAACGACCAGCTGGCCGGTTACGGTCAGTGGGAATATGAGTTCAAGGGCAACCGCTCTGAAGCACAGGGCTCTGACGGTAACAAAACCCGTCTGGCATTTGCCGGTCTGAAATTCAACGAATTCGGCTCTTTCGACTATGGTCGTAACTACGGTGTTGCTTACGACATCGGCGCGTGGACTGACGTTCTGCCAGAATTTGGTGGCGATACCTGGACCCAGACCGACGGCTTTATGACTGGCCGTACCACTGGCGTTGCAACCTACCGTAACACCGACTTCTTCGGTCTGGTTGACGGCCTGAACTTTGCGGCACAGTACCAGGGTAAAAACGACCGTGACGATATCACCGAATCCAACGGTGACGGCTGGGGTCTGTCTTCCAGCTATGAGTTCGACGGCTTCGCTGCGGGCGCAGCCTATGCGAAATCCGACCGTACTGACCGTCAGGTTCGCGCAGCAAGCGATCTGAACGCCGGTGGCGAAAACGCAGAAGTCTGGGCAGCGGGCCTGAAGTACGATGCGAACAACATCTACCTGGCAACCACCTACTCTGAAACCCGTAACATGACCGCGTTCGGTAACGGTCACGTGGCGAACAAAGCGCAGAACTTCGAAGTGGTTGCACAGTACCAGTTCGACTTCGGCCTGCGTCCATCCATCGCTTACCTGAAATCCAAAGGTAAGGACATCGGTTCTTATGGCGATCAGGATCTGGTTGAATACATTGATGTTGGCGCGAGCTACTACTTCAACAAAAACATGTCTACCTACGTTGATTACAAAATCAACCTGCTGGACGACAACACGTTCACCAAAGATGCCAAAGTGTCTACCGACAACATCGTGGCTGTGGGTCTGACCTACCAGTTCTAAGATGTGTCAGTACGAAAAGGCCAGCCATTGTCGCTGGCCTTTTTTATTCCAGGCTCTGTTCACTGCCCGCCGCCCGGCGTAGCCAGTTTTGCAGCAGTTTCCCGTCTTCGGTCATGTCCGAGTCAGTGCGTACGCAGAGGTAGTAATCCCGCCCGTCGTCGATCGGCAAATCAAAGACCTTTACCAATTCCCCGCTCTCAAGATACGGAGCAATGAGCGGCTCGCGCATCAGGGCACATCCTAGCCCGGCCTGTACGCCAGCCAGCGTCAGTAAGCCATCCTCAAACATCGGTCCACTGCGGCGCACGGGACGCTTCACCCCCTGCTGCATGAACCATTGCGGCCAGGTCGAGCGCTCCTCGTCATGCAGCAGCGGCATTTGCAGCAGCTGTTCGGGCGTACCGATATGGCCGTGAATACGCAAAAACGCGCGGCTGCACACCGGCACCATCTGGCCGGAGATCAGTTTTTCGCTCTGATAGCCAGCCCACTGGCCGTTACCAAAGCGAATCGACATATCGGATGCGTCGCTCAGGTAGTTACGGTGGTTGGCGTAGACAACGTTGATCTCCGTCTGCGGGTTGGCGCGCATAAAGGTCGGCAGACGTGGAATAAACCACCCCATACCAAACAGCGGGATCAGGCTGATGGTCACCTGACGCGTTTGCGCCTGTTCCACCAGGTGCTCCGTCGCCTGCCGAAGCACGTTGAACGCGGCGCGAATCGAGCGGTAGTAATCCCGCCCCTGCTGGCTCAGGATCAGCCTTCGCCCCTGTCGCTCCGTGAGTGGCATCTGCAGATAGGCCTCCAGCACCTTAAGCTGATGGCTCACGGCGGAGGGGGAGATATCCAGCTCCTGCGCGGCCAGGGTTACGCTTCCCAGTCTGGCAATGGCTTCAAATGCCCGCACGGCCCGAAGCGGCGGATCGTTTGCCAGACGGCTTTCGGCATAGGCTGACACGGCGGTCGACTGTTCTGTTTTATTCATTTATTGATTTCTTTAGGCTTTTCACCCTGCTGAAGGGTTTTAATATATTCATGTAAATCATAAAGATAAAACAATACCGGTTTATCATAAGAAATAATATATGTGTATTTTACAATTTTATTCATTTATTGGATGGTAGCCGCTGAAAGAGCCACTTGTCGGGTACGCACGTTGGATACACTGATACAACAACTGATCAACGGCGTGATGCTGGGAAGCATCTACGCGCTGATCGCGCTGGGCTATACCATGGTGTATGGCATCTTGCGCATTATTAACTTCGCCCACGGCGATATTCTGATGGTCGGCGCGCTAACCACGCTTTCCGCCATTAACGTTCTGAACAACACCTTCCCACATCTGCCGCTACTGCTGCAGTTGGGCTTTGCGCTGCTGGTTGCCATGGCGGTCTGTGCTCTGCTGGCGATGGCTGTGGAACGCTTTGCCTACCGACGCCTGCGCAACGCCCCGCGTCTGGCACCGCTGATCTCCGGGATTGGCGTCTCAGTGCTGCTGCAAACCGTGGCGATGATTATCTGGACGCGAAATCCGCTGATGTTCCCGCAGATCCTGCCGATGGACCCGATCGCCGTCACGTCCGGCAGCGAAGCCCATCCCCCTGCGATTGTTACCGTCACCGGCATCGTGACCGTGGCGCTGGCGCTGACCGTCATGATCGGTCTCTGGCTGTTGGTCGAATACAGCCGCCTGGGGCGCGGCATGCGCGCCGTGGCGGAAAATCCGCGCGTCGCCATGCTGATGGGCGTGAACCCGAACGCGATAATTACCCTCACGTTTGCCATCGGCGGCATCTTTGCCGCACTGGCAGGCGTGATGATGGCGAGCAACTATGGTAACGCCAGCTTCTCCATGGGCTTTCTGCCAGGGATTAAAGCGTTCACCGCCGCCGTGCTGGGCGGGATCGGCAATATTCGCGGCGCAATGATTGGCGGGATCCTGCTTGGCATCATTGAAGCACTCGGCGCGGGCTACCTGGGTGAACTGACCCACGGCGTGTTCGGCAGCAATTATCAGGATGTCTTTGCCTTCATCGTGCTGATTCTGGTGCTGGTCTTCCGTCCGGCAGGCCTGCTCGGCGAACGCGTGGCAAACAGAGCGTAAGGAACACTATGACAACCGTACAACTCCAAACGCCAACGGCGACGCGCAAGTTCTGGTCCGGCATGACGCTGTTCCGCCTCGCGCTGCTGATTGCGCCCGTGGTCGCCAGCCAGATTGGCGGCAACTACTGGGTGCGGGTTATCGACTTTGCCCTGCTTTACATCATGCTGGCGCTGGGGCTTAACATTGTGGTCGGCTACACGGGCCTGCTGGACATGGGCTTTATCGCTTTTTACGCGGTCGGTGCCTATCTGGCCGCCCTGCTTGCCTCCCCGCACCTGTCAGAGGTATTCCCGATCCTCACCGTCTGGTTCCCGGAGGGGCTGCACACCTCCTGGCTGCTGATTATTCCCATAGCGGCTCTGGTCGCCGCGGTGTGCGGCATTCTGCTTGGCGCACCCACGCTGAAGCTGCGCGGGGATTACCTGGCGATAGTGACCCTCGGCTTTGGCGAAATCATCCGCATCCTGATGCGTAACCTCGACCGTCCGGTGAACATCACCAACGGCGCAAAGGGCATTACCGGCGTCGATACCCTGAACCTGTTCGGCCTGAAGTTCAGCGGCGTATATCACTGGTTTGGCTTCAAAGTGCCCGCCCTGTGGCTGTGGTACTACCTGCTGATGCTGGTGATTGTGGCGATTGTGTTTGCCTGCCTGCGCCTGCAGCATTCGCGCATTGGTCGCGCCTGGCACGCCATTCGTGAAGATGAAGACGTGGCCCGCGCGATGGGCATCAACGTGCGCAACTACAAGCTACTGGCCTTTGCTATGGGCGCCTCGTTTGGCGGCGTGGCGGGTGCCCTGTTCGGCGCGTTTCAGGGCTTTGTCTCACCGGAGTCGTTTACCTTGCAGGAATCCATTGCCGTGCTGGCGATGGTAGTACTTGGCGGTATGGGGCATATACCCGGCGTGATCCTCGGCGCGGTGCTCCTGACGGCCCTGCCGGAGCTGCTGCGCAGCCAGGCCGCGCCCGTTCAGCAGGCGCTGTTTGGCACGGTGCTGGTCGACCCGGAAATTTTACGCCAGCTGTTCTACGGTCTGGCGCTGGTGCTGGTGATGCTGGTTCGTCCTTCAGGCATCTGGCCGGTGCGCCACAAGGAGGTGAAAGCATGAGCCTGTTAACTGTACGCAATATGTCCAAGCGCTTCGGCGGGCTGACCGCCGTGGATGACGTTTCGCTCACCGTGAACAAAGGCGAAATCTACGGCCTGATTGGCCCTAACGGTGCGGGCAAAACCACCTGCTTCAACCTGATTACCGGGCTGTATCCGGCGGACAGCGGTGAGTTCACCATTGCCGATAAGCCCTATTACCCGAAACAGATTGAAAAAGTCACCGCCGCCGGGATCGCCCGCACGTTTCAGAACGTCAGGCTGTTTAACGAGATGTCGGTACTGGAAAACGTCATGGTGGGTCGCCACGTGCGCACCCGCAACGGTTTATGGGCGGCGCTGAGCCGCAACCGGCGCGCCCGTAAAGAAGAAGCCGAAACGCGCGAGCAGGCGTGGCATTGGCTGGAATACACCGGCATTGCAAAGTTTGCCCACTATCGTGCCTGCGACCTGGCCTACGGGCATCAGCGACGTCTCGAAATTGCCCGGGCGCTGGCAACGGATCCGCTCCTGCTGGCGCTGGACGAACCCGCCGCCGGGATGAACGCGGCGGAAAAAGTGGCGCTCGGTGAACTGCTGTCGCGTATTCGTGACGACGGCAGAACCCTGCTGATGATCGAACACGACGTCAAGCTGGTGATGGGCATCTGCGATCGCCTGACGGTGCTTGATTACGGCAAAACGCTCGCCAGCGGCACGCCAGAGAGCGTGCGTCGCGACCCGTCAGTGATTGCCGCCTGGCTTGGAGGCAACGCCCATGTCTGAATTACTGAAGGTTGAACGTCTGGACGTGCATTACGGCGGTATTCAGGCCGTACGCGATGTCTCTTTTACCCTGCGCGAGGGCGAACAGGCTACGCTGATCGGCGCGAACGGCGCGGGAAAAAGCTCCACCGTGCGCGCCATCACCGCGCTGGAAAACTTTAGCGGCAGTATTGAATTCAACGGTAAAACGGTACGTAAGCGCAGGCCCGAATCCTTGCTCCGGGATGGGTTAGTCATGGTCCCGGAAGGACGTGGGATCTTCGCCCGCATGACGGTACTGGAAAACCTGCAGATGGGTGCCTGGCTCAGGCGTGACACTGTCACCATCAGGCAAGAGATGAATGACATTTTCGAGCGTTTCCCGCGCCTGGGGGAGCGGCAGCATCAGCTCGCTGGCCTGCTTTCCGGCGGTGAGCAACAGCTGCTGGCGCTTAACCGCGCCCTGCTCAGCCGCCCGCGCCTGCTGATCCTCGACGAACCGTCGATGGGCCTGGCCCCGAAGATGGTGGAGAACATTTTTGCCGTTATCGGCGGCCTGCGCGAACGCGGCGTCGCCCTCCTTCTGATCGAGCAAAACGCCAGGCTCGCGCTTGAAGTGACCGACAGCGCGTGGGTGATGGACAGCGGCAGCATTGTCCATCATGGCGAGTCAAAAGCGCTGCTCAATGACGACCAGATTGCACAGATTTACCTGGGCGAAATGCCCGTTTAACCACACCAGCCAACATCAGGGAAATATAATGAAAACAGTAAAAATCAGTGCGCTCAGCGCCGCTATTCTCCTCAGCGGTTTTGCCTCGACGGCCGCGTGGGCCGCTGGCAGCGAAACCGTGACCATCGGCCTGGCGGGCCCACTCACCGGCCCGTCTGCCCGTATCGGTAAAGATCTGGAAAACGGTGCGCAGCTGGCCATTGACGACATCAACAAGCAGCACCCGACCATCGGCGGCAAAGCGGTGACCTTCAAACTGCAGTCCGAAGACGATCAGTCTGACCCGCGCACCGCCGTTGCCGTGGCGCAACGTCTGGTGGACAGCGGCGTGGCGGGCGTAGTTGGCCACTGGAATACCGGCACCAGCATTCCTGCCGCGCGCGTTTATCACGATGCGGGCATCGCACAGGTGGCCCCGGTAGCGACCGGGCACGCCTATACCAAACAGGGCTTCGACACCAGCTTCCGCGTAATGGGCCATGACGATGACGGCGGACAGTTTGCCGGTCAGTACGCGGTCAATACGCTGAAAGCCAAACGCATTGCGGTGATCGACGACCGTACCGCCTTTGGTCAGGGTCTGGCGGACGAATTTATCAAATCGCTGGAAGCCCAGGGCGTGAAGATTATCGACCGTCAGTACGTCGATGATAAAACCGTGGACTTCAGCGCCGTGCTGACCGCCATTCGCAGCAAAAACGCCGATCTGATCTTCTTTGGCGGCGTCGACAGCCAGGCTGCACCGCTGGCGCGCCGTATCAAACAGCTGGGCATGAACGCCACGCTGATGGGCGCAGGCGGCTTCGTCAGCCAGACGTTCCTCCAGCTGGCGCAGAAGGAAGGCGAAGGCGTTGTCGCCCTCGAACCGGGACTGCCGGTTGAGAAAATGCCGGGCGGTAAGGCGTTTGAGCAGGCCTACCAGGCGCGCTACCACACGCATATTGAACTGCACGCCCCGTTCGCCTATGACGCCACCCGCGTGCTGGTTGCGGCCATGGAAAAAGCCGACTCCGTCGATCCGACCGAGTATCTGCCTGCCCTGCGCGCCATCAGCTATTCGGGCGTGACCGGACAGATCGCCTTTGATAAAGAAGGCAACCTGAAATCACCGTCGTTCACGGTCTACAAAGTCGGTGACGGCAAGTGGCAGCCGCAGACCGTGCTGGGCGGCGCGAAAGACAAGTAACCGCAGTGAGGCAATGTGATGAGTGATAATAATGAGCTGGGCATTCTCGCCCGCCGCAAAATTGAAGCAGAAATTATTAAGCCAATCTATGAAATCCTGGTGCGGGAGATAGGAAAAACCCGCGCGCAGGCGGTCATTGGCGAGGCCATTGAGCAGGCCGCGATTGACGCAGGCAAAGCGTTTGCCAGCAAAGAGCCCGACGGCGCGGACGTAAAGAGCTTTATCGCCCTGCAGTATCTGTGGGAGAAAGATAATGCCCTTGAGGTTAAGGTGATCGACGCCGACGAGCAGCAGTACAACTACAACGTGACCCGCTGCCGCTACGCCGAGATGTACCACGAGATGGGGCTGGGTGAAATCGGTCACCTGCTTTCCTGCGCGCGCGATGAGAAATTTATTGTGGGCTACGCGCCGGACGTGGAGCTGACGCGCACCACCACCATCATGCAGGGCGGCTCGTGCTGTGACTTCCGCTACCGCAGTAAAAAGGACACGGCATGATTCGGGTCAACGCTGAGCGTCTGTGGACAACGCTGGAGATGATGGCGCAGATCGGCGGCACTCCCGCCGGTGGCGTTACCCGTCTGGCCCTGAGCGAGGAGGATCGCATCGCGCGTAACCTGCTGCGCGACTGGGCGCTGGAGGCGGGCCTCACCTGCGACGTCGACAGCATGGGCAATATGTTTATTCGCCGCGCGGGTACAAACCCAGCGCTTGCGCCGGTGATGACCGGCTCGCACGTCGATTCGCAACCCCTCGGCGGCAACTACGATGGTATCTACGGCGTGCTGGCCGGGCTTGAGCTGCTGCGGACGCTGAACGATAACAACGTACAAACCGAGCGCGACATTGTGCTGGTGAACTGGACCAACGAGGAAGGCGCGCGCTTTGCCCCGGCGATGCTCGCATCAGGCGTTTGGGCAGGCCAGCTTTCGGAAGATTTTGCCTACGCCCGGATGGACAGCAAGCGAGTAACGGTACGCGAGGCGCTTGAGACGATCGGTTATCGCGGCGAAATCCCGGCCCGCGCTTTTCCGGTCCACGCCTGCTATGAACTGCACATTGAGCAGGGACCGATTCTGGAAGATGAATCCATCGATATCGGTCTGGTGCGTGCGGCCATGGGCCAGCGCTGGTTTACCCTCGCGCTGGAGGGTTTCGCCGCGCATGCGGGCACCACGCCCATGCACAGCCGACGCGATGCGTTAACCGCGTTTGCCGAGCTGGCGCTGAAGGTGGAAGAGATTGGTTATCGGCATGCGCCGGACGGTCGCGCAACGATCGGCATGGCGGAGATCATACCGAACTCGCGAAACGTGGTGCCGTCTCGCGTCGTGTGTAGCGTGGAGTTCCGCCATCCGGAGCAGGATGCGCTGGAAGCGATGGAGGTGGCGCTGCATCAGGCTGCGGAAAGCCTGGCCGCCCGTGGCGTGACGGCTAACGTCGAGCGCATTTTTGACTACGCGCCGATTGCGTTTAACGCGGCGTGTCTGGCCCGCACGGAACGCGCCGTGGCGGCGCTGGGCTACTCGTCTAAACCGATGGTTTCGGGTGCCGGGCATGACACCTGTTATGTCAGCAAAATCGCCCCGGCCAGCATGATCTTTATCCCCTGTGAGAAAGGCATCAGCCATAACGAAGCGGAAAGGATCCTGCCGGAGTGGTCAGAGAAAGGGGCCAACGTGCTGTTGCACAGCGTGTTGGCCGCCGCGCAGGAAATCTAAGCCATTACCGTACCCTCTCCCACAGGTCTAAGGACGGCTCCCTCTCCCTTGAGGGAGAGGGCTGGGGTGAGGGGGAACATACGGCTCTGCTGGATATTCCGTTCACTTTATGTTCCTTGCTACTCTGTAACGACATGACCGGTGAACGTGCCAGGGTGGCTCAGTCGCCACCACCCTGGCGACCCGGGCTCCCGGCGGTAAATCGCCGCTTCGCGGTGCCCTCGGCTTATTCCTTCCGGCTTGTCGGGGACGGGCGGAGGCAACGTCCATGTAAAGCCCGCCCTCTCGGCGCATCCCTGCGCCTCGCCCCGGCCGGAAGGCAAACGCCTCAGCGATTTACAGCCGGACCAGGTCGTCGCTGTAAGTCATTAATTATCCTGAAACAACATTCATCGCTTCCGGTTAAAAAACTACTGGGGATTCCTCAGCCCACGGGGAGAGGGGACAAACCGGGCGGCTTTTACGGCTTCGGCACCTTCGCCAGGCTAAACCAAATCCCTGTCGCCAGCATCAGCAGCATCGCTCCCGCGCTGCCGAGCGCTACGCTGTGGGAGGTGATAAACGCCGTTTTCGCCGCCTCAATCACCGACTCCGCCAGTGACGGTGCCAGATCCTGCGCCACCTTCACCGCTTCACCGATAGATGACGAGGCTTTATCTGCAAGCGACGGGTTCAGCCCCTGCGGCAGCTCAATCGACGCTGAGAAACTGCGGGTTAACAGCAGGCCGAAAATGGCGATCCCCAACCCCGCGCCCAGCTCGTAGGACATAGTTTCAATCGCCCCTGCAGCAGCCGCTTTCTCTTTTGGCGCAGCGGCCATAATCGCAGAGGTCGAGGCCAGCAGCGCGCTGGCCGCGCTAAAGCCGAGCAGAACCATCAGGGCAGACGCCAGCAGCTGCTGAGTGCTGAAATCCAGCATCGACAGGCCGATAAAACTGACCGCGCTCAGCCCCATCCCCCCTGCCGCCACAAGACGCAGACCGAGACGCCCCACCAGTACACCCGCTATCGGGCCGCTAAACCCGCTGGCCACCATCAGCGGCAGCATAAACATGCCCGCCTCAAACGGCGTGAAGCCATGTACAAACTGCAGCTCCTGCGCCATCAGCAGTTCAAACCCCACCAGCGCGATCATCGCCGTCATCGCCATCACCACGCCGCTTAAAATGATGCGGTGGCAAAACAGGCGCATGTCGATCATCGGCACGCGGGCGCGGAGCTGAATGCGCACGAAAATAAACAGCATTACCGCGCCAGTCAGCAGCGTACAGGCCACCAGCCACGGCGACAGCACGCCTTTCAACGCGGTTTTAGCGCTGTAGACCAACAGTAAAATCGCCACGATCAGCATGATCGCATGGCTAATGTTCAACGGCTGCTCAGGCCGCCCCTGCTGCCGGGGAACAAAACGCGCCGCAAGCGTGACAACAATAAGCACGATTGGCACGTTGATCAAAAACACTGAACCCCAGTAGAAGTGTTCCAGCAACATACCGCCAATCAGCGGACCAAACGCCGCCCCGCCGGATCCCACGGCCGCCCAGACGCCGAGCGCGATGTTGCGATCCTTCGCGTCGACAAACAGCGTGCGGATCCCTGCAAGCGTGGCCGGAATTATCATCGCTGCGCCTATTGCCAGCGAGGCGCGCGCCGCAATCAGCCAGCCCGCAGAAGGCGCAAACGCTGCCGCCAGCGACGACAGGCCAAACAGCGTGCTGCCAATCATGAGCAATCGTTTAAAACCAATGCGGTCACCCAGCGCCCCCATCGGCAGTACCATTCCCGCCATCACCAGCGAGTAAATGTCGATGATCCACAGTAATTCATTGCCGCTGGCGCCCAGCGTCATGCTCAATGTCGGCGCCGCCACGTGCAGCACCGTCGCGTCGATCGCCACCGGGATATACACCAGCACGATAATCACTAACGCTAACCACTGACGAAACATAAATTTCCTTTTCTTTTAAAACATGGACACATGTCCAGGATGCGATCCTACGTAAAGTTGAACGTATGTCCAGCTTTTTGTTACACTCGTTTCGCCCCCATTGAGAGTGAGAAAAACATGCGTTATCTGAGCAAGGACGAGCGGCGTGAAGCCATCCTGCAGGCCGCCATGCGCGTGGCCCTCGCCGAAGGAATGGCGGCCATGACGGTGCGCCGTATTGCCGCTGAAGCCAGCGTGGCGACAGGACAGGTTCACCACCACTTCACCTCCGGTGGAGAGCTAAAGTCGCTGGCCTTTGTCCGCCTGATCCGCGAGCTGCTGGATGCCGACGCGTTGGACGAAAACGCCAGCTGGCGCGAGCGGCTGCATGCCATGCTCGGCAGCGATGACGGCAGGTTTGAACCCTACATTCGTCTGTGGCGTGAAGCCCAAATTCTGTCCATTCGGGATACCGAAATAAAAGGCGCTTACGTACTGACAATGGAGATGTGGCACCAGGAGACCGTTGCCATTATTCGTGCCGGGGCGGACGCCAGCGAATTTACGCTGACTGACCGTGCAGAAAATATTGCCTGGCGTTTGATAGGGCTGGTGTGCGGGCTGGACGGCATTTACATATTAAATATGCCGGAGATGGACGACGCGGCCTTTAATAAGCATCTCGATAAACTCATTACGCTGGAATTGTTTTAATACCCCTTCCGGAGTATTAATTCTCGTGCATTTTACAATTAGTAACACATTAAGCGACCCCTTAATCCCATTCTAATCTCAGGGGTTCGCTTTTTTATCTATCCTTTCAGATGTATCCCAAAACATCCAATAAACTCGAGTCCCCACTCTCATTTATCTTTTTGTTTTCACTTCGTTTTTCTCTCCATTATGGCAAGCAAGAGGGCGATATGTCACCACAAAGTGAAAAGAGTAACCCGCATCTTTTAAGTAACTGGAAACCTGAAAACGCGCAATTTTGGGAGAATAAAGGCAAACATATCGCGCAAAGAAATCTGTGGATCTCGGTGGCATGTTTACTGCTGGCCTTTTGCGTATGGATGCTGTTTAGCGCAATCGCGGTCAATCTCAATAAAGTCGGATTTAATTTCACCACCGATCAACTTTTTATGCTAACGGCATTACCTTCTCTCTCCGGCGCGATATTGCGCGTCCCCTATTCGTTTATGGTACCCATATTTGGCGGACGATACTGGACGGTATTGAGTACCGTCATCCTGATTATTCCCTGCGTCTGGCTGGGAATTGCCATTCAGACCACCGCGACGCCTTACTGGGTCTTTATCGTGATTGCCCTGCTCTGCGGCTTTGCAGGTGCCAACTTTGCCTCCAGCATGGGCAACATCAGCTTCTTCTTCCCCAAGGCAAAACAGGGTAGCGCGCTCGGCATTAACGGCGGGCTCGGCAACCTGGGCGTCAGCGTGATGCAGCTGGTCGCACCGTTGGTGATATTTCTGCCGATGTTCACTTTCCTCGGCGTGCACGGCGTGCCGCAGGAAGATGGCTCGACGATATGGCTGGCCAATGCAGCATGGATCTGGGCGCCGCTGCTGCTGCTGGCAACCCTTGCGGCTTTTTTTGGCATGAACGATATAGCCAGCTCTAAGGCTTCTATTGCCAGCCAGCTCCCGGTGCTGAAGCGCTTTCACCTCTGGCTGCTGAGCCTGCTCTATCTGGCGACCTTCGGCTCGTTTATCGGCTTCTCGGCGGGTTTTGCCATGCTGTCAAAAACTCAGTTTCCAGATGTCAACATCCTGCACCTCGCCTTCTTTGGTCCACTTATCGGTGCGCTGGCCCGTTCAGCAGGCGGGATGATCTCTGACAAACTGGGCGGCGTGCGGGTCACGCTGATTAACTTCGTCTTTATGGCCGTCTTTAGCGCCCTGATCTTCCTGACGCTGCCCGGCTCTGGCTCCGGCAGCTTTGTCGCGTTCTATCTGGTCTTTATGGGACTGTTCCTCACCGCCGGGCTGGGCAGCGGATCCACCTTCCAGATGATCGCGATTATTTTCCGCCAAATCACTCTCGACCGCGTCAAAAAGCAGGGCGGCACGGACGAGCAGGCGCAGCACGAAGCGGTGACGGAGACCGCCGCCGCGCTGGGCTTTATCTCCGCTATCGGCGCCGTTGGCGGGTTCTTCATTCCCAAAGCCTTTGGCACCTCGCTGGCGATGACCGGATCGCCGGTCGGCGCCATGAAGGTGTTCCTCGTGTTTTACATTGTCTGCGTGCTTGTTACCTGGCTGGTGTATGGCCGCAAATCCGCAAAAAAAGAATAACTACACGTCCGAAGCAGGAGAAATGTCATGAGCAAACTGTTGGATCGCTTTCGTTATTTCAAAACAAAGGGGGACAGCTTCGCCAACGGGCACGGGCAGGTATACCACACCAACCGCGACTGGGAGGACAGCTACCGTCAGCGCTGGCAGTTCGACAAGATTGTGCGCTCCACCCATGGCGTAAACTGTACCGGCTCCTGCAGCTGGAAGATTTACGTCAAAAACGGCCTGGTGACCTGGGAAACCCAGCAGACCGACTATCCGCGCACCCGCCCTGACCTGCCCAACCACGAGCCGCGCGGCTGTCCGCGTGGGGCGAGCTACTCCTGGTATCTCTACAGCGCCAACCGTCTCAAATACCCGCTGGTGCGCCGCACGTTAATTGAGCTCTGGCGCGAGGCGCTGGCGCAGCATACCGATCCGGTGCTGGCCTGGGACGCCATCCAGAGCGATCCGCAAAAAGCGCAGAGCTACCGGCAGGCGCGCGGACACGGCGGATTTATCCGCTCGAACTGGAAAGAGCTGAACCAGCTGATCGCCGCCGCCAACGTCTGGACCATCAAAAATTATGGCCCGGACCGCGTGGCGGGTTTCTCCCCTATCCCGGCAATGTCAATGGTCTCCTACGCCGCCGGCACGCGCTATCTTTCCCTGCTGGGCGGCACCTGCCTGAGCTTCTATGACTGGTACTGCGACCTGCCTCCGGCTTCGCCGATGACCTGGGGCGAACAGACCGACGTGCCGGAGTCCGCCGACTGGTACAACTCCAGCTATATCATTGCCTGGGGCTCGAACGTGCCGCAGACCCGTACCCCGGACGCCCACTTCTTCACCGAGGTGCGCTACAAAGGCACCAAAACCGTCGCCATCACGCCGGACTTCTCGGAGGTCGCGAAGCTGAGCGACCAGTGGCTGGCCCCCAAACAGGGCACCGACAGCGCCCTCGCGATGGCGATGGGCCACGTGATCCTCAAAGAGTTTCACCTCGATAACCCCAGCGACTACTTCCTCAACTATTGTCGCCGCTATACCGACATGCCGATGCTGGTGCTGCTCGACGAGCCGGAAGACGGTCGCGAGGTACCGGGACGAATGCTGCGCGCCTCGGACCTTGTCGACGGGCTGGGTGAAGCCAATAACCCTGAATGGAAGACCGTCGCCTTTGACATTGCCGGGAACCTGGTGGTGCCAAACGGATCGATTGGTTTCCGCTGGGGAGAAAAAGGCAAATGGAATCTGGAGCCGCAGGCTGCGGGCCACGAAACCGAACTGACGCTTTCTTTGCTCGTTACCCACGACAGCGTTGCCGACGTCGCCTTCCCCTACTTTGGCGGCAACGAAAATCCACATTTCCGCAGCGTGAAGCAGGAGCCAGTGCTGACGCGCCGCGTGCCGAGCAAAACCCTGACGCTCGCCGACGGCAGCGAGAAACGGGTGGTCAGCGTTTACGATCTGGTGCTGGCTAACTACGGTCTCGATCGCGGTCTGGAAGACAACAACGCAGCAGCACACTACGGTGAAATCAAAGCCTACACCCCGGCCTGGGGCGAGCAGATTACCGGCGTGCCTGCTTATCTGATAGAAAAAATCGCCCGCGAGTTTGCCGATACGGCGCACAAAACGCACGGTCGTTCGATGATCATTCTGGGTGCCGGGGTGAACCACTGGTACCACATGGACATGAACTACCGCGGGATGATCAACATGCTGGTCTTCTGCGGCTGCGTCGGGCAGAGCGGCGGCGGCTGGTCACACTATGTCGGCCAGGAGAAGCTGCGCCCACAAACCGGCTGGCTGCCGCTGGCCTTCGCGCTGGACTGGAACCGTCCGCCGCGCCAGATGAACAGCACTTCCTTCTTTTACAACCACGCCAGCCAGTGGCGCTACGAGAAGCTGACCGCGCAGGAGTTACTCTCCCCGCTGGCGGACGCCTCGAAATTCACTGGCCACTTGATCGACTTCAATGTCCGCGCGGAGCGTATGGGCTGGCTGCCGTCGGCCCCGCAGCTCAACCCTAACCCGCTGCACATTAAAGCCCGCGCGGAGGCGGCGGGCATGACGCCGCAGGAGTACACCGTACAGGGGCTCAAATCCGGTGACGTGCGTTTCGCCTGCGAGCAGCCCGACAACGGTAAGAACCATCCCCGCAACCTGTTCGTCTGGCGCTCTAACCTGCTCGGCTCGTCCGGGAAAGGCCACGAGTACATGCTGAAATACCTGCTCGGCACCGAGAGCGGCATTCAGGGCGAGGATCTCGGCTCTACCGATGACGTGAAGCCTGAAGAGGTGGAGTGGCAGACCGCCGCCATCGAGGGCAAGCTCGACCTGCTGGTCACGCTTGACTTCCGCATGTCCAGCACCTGTCTGTTCTCGGACATCGTTCTACCCACCGCCACCTGGTATGAAAAAGACGACATGAATACTTCGGATATGCATCCGTTTATTCATCCGCTCTCCGCCGCCGTCGACCCGGCGTGGGAGTCCCGCAGCGACTGGGAAATCTATAAAGGCATCGCAAAAGTCTTCTCCGAGGTCTGCGTCGGGCATCTGGGCACCGAAACCGACGTGGTGCTGCAGCCGCTGCAGCACGACTCTCCGGCGGAGCTCTCCCAGCCATTTGATATTCAGGACTGGCGCAAAGGCGAATGCGATCTGATCACCGGCAAAACCGCGCCGAACATTGCGGTCGTCGAGCGTAACTACCCGGAAACCTACGAACGCTTCACCTCTCTCGGTCCGCTGATGGATAAGCTCGGCAACGGCGGAAAAGGCATTTCATGGAACACGCAGAACGAGGTCGATTTCCTCGGCAAGCTGAACTACGTCAAGCTCGAGGGCCCTGCGAAAGGCCGGCCGCGCATTGAAACCGCTATTGACGCCTCCGAGGTGATCCTCGCTCTGGCACCGGAAACCAACGGTCAGGTGGCGGTGAAAGCCTGGGAAGCGCTCGGCGAACTGACCGGGCGCGATCACACCCATCTGGCGCTGAACAAAGAAGACGAGAAGATCCGCTTCCGCGATATCCAGGCGCAGCCGCGCAAAATCATCTCCAGCCCGACCTGGTCCGGACTTGAGAGCGAGCATGTCTCCTACAATGCGGGCTACACCAATGTGCACGAGCTGATCCCGTGGCGTACCCTTTCCGGTCGTCAGCAGCTTTATCAGGACCACGCGTGGATGCGCGCCTTCGGAGAGAGTCTGGTGGCCTACCGTCCGCCGATTGATACCCGAAGCGTTACCCATATGCGCGAGATCCCGCCAAACGGCTTCCCGGAAAAAGCGCTGAACTTCCTGACGCCGCACCAGAAATGGGGCATCCACTCCACCTACAGCGAAAACCTGCTGATGCAAACCCTGTCGCGCGGCGGGCCGATTGTCTGGATCAGCGAAACCGACGCCCGCGAGCTGGGCATTGAGGACAACGACTGGATCGAAGCCTTCAACGCCAACGGCGCCCTCACCGCCCGCGCGGTGGTCAGCCAGCGCGTGCCGCCGGGCATGACCATGATGTACCACGCCCAGGAGCGCATCCTGAACATTCCGGGTTCAGAGGTGACCGGACGGCGCGGCGGGATCCACAACTCGGTGACCCGCGTTTGCCCTAAACCGACGCACATGATCGGCGGTTACGCGCAGCTGGCGTACAGCTTCAACTATTACGGCACCGTCGGCTCCAACCGCGACGAGTTCATCATGATCCGCAAAATGAAAAACATTAACTGGCTGGATGGCGAAGGTCGGGATCAGGTACAGGAGGCGAAAAAATGAACATACGCTCACAGGTTGGCATGGTTCTGAACCTCGATAAATGCATTGGCTGCCACACCTGCTCGGTCACCTGTAAGAACGTCTGGACCGGGCGTGAAGGCATGGAGTATGCGTGGTTTAACAACGTCGAAACCAAACCGGGGATCGGCTACCCGAAAAACTGGGAAGATCAGGATGAGTGGCAAGGCGGCTGGATCCGCGGCATTACCGGCAAGCTAACGCCGCGCCTCGGCGGCAAAATGGGTGTGCTGTCGAAAATTTTCGCTAACCCCGTCCTGCCGCAGATTGACGATTATTACGAGCCCTTCACCTTTGACTATCAGGATCTGCACCGCGCCCCGGAGGGCGATCACCTCCCTACCGCCCGTCCGCGCTCGCTGATTGACGGCAAGCGGATGGACAAAATCGTCTGGGGGCCCAACTGGGAAGAGCTGCTGGGCGGCGAGTTCGAAAAACGCGCCCGCGACCGCAACTTCCAGAAGATCCAGAAAGAGATGTACGGCCAGTTTGAAAACACCTTCATGATGTACCTGCCTG
>NZ_GL890776.1:625885-637306 GCF_000211415.1 Enterobacter mori LMG 25706
TGAACCCCAGTTGTGCCGCCACCTGCCCGAGCGGCGCGATTTACAAGCGTGAAGAGGACGGCATTGTGCTGATCGACCAGGATAAATGCCGCGGCTGGCGTCTGTGCATCAGCGGCTGTCCGTACAAGAAAATCTACTTCAACTGGAAAAGCGGCAAATCAGAAAAATGCATCTTCTGCTATCCGCGCATTGAATCCGGCCAGCCGACCGTCTGCTCGGAAACCTGCGTCGGGCGCATCCGCTATCTCGGCGTGCTGCTGTATGACGCGGACCGCATTGAAGAGGCGGCCAGCACCGAGCATGAAACCGATCTGTACGAGCGCCAGTGCGACGTGTTCCTGAATCCAAACGACCCGGCCGTGATTGAAGAAGCACTGAAACAGGGTATCCCGCAGAACGTGATTGACGCCGCCCAGCGCTCGCCGGTCTATAAAATGGCGATGGACTGGAAGCTGGCCCTGCCGCTACATCCGGAGTACCGCACCCTGCCGATGGTCTGGTACGTGCCGCCGCTGTCACCGATTCAGTCCTACGCTGATGCGGGCGGCCTGCCGCAGAGCGACGGTGTCCTGCCTGCCGTTGAAAGCCTGCGCATTCCGGTGCAGTATCTGGCGAACATGCTCAGCGCGGGCGATACCGGCCCGGTGCTGCGCGCCCTGAAGCGCATGATGGCGATGCGCCATTACAAACGTTCCCAGACCGTGGAAGGCGTGACCGATACCCGCGCCATTGAAGAAGTGGGCCTGACCGAAGCGCAGGTTGAAGAGATGTATCGTTATCTGGCCATTGCCAATTACGAAGATCGCTTCGTGATCCCGACCAGCCACCGTGAAATGGCGCGCGACGCCTTCCCGGAGAAAAACGGCTGCGGCTTCACCTTTGGCGACGGCTGCCACGGCTCCGACACCAAATTCAACCTCTTCAACAGCAGCCGCATTGACGCGATTAACATCACCGAGGTGCGCGAACACGGGGAGGGAGAATAATGCAAATCCTCAAAATCATCGCGCTGCTGATCGAATATCCCGATGAAACCCTATGGGATAGCCGTGATGAAGCGTTTTCGTTGATTGAGCAGGACGCGCCCACGCTGCTGCCGTTTACCCGGCAGCATCTGAACGCCCCGCTGCTGGATAAACAGGCCGAGTGGTGCGAGGTTTTTGAGCGCGGTCGCGCAACGTCGCTGCTGCTGTTCGAGCACGTTCACGCTGAGTCCCGCGATCGCGGTCAGGCGATGGTCGACCTGATGAGCCAGTACGAGAAAGCCGGGCTGCAGCTCGACTGTCGTGAGCTGCCGGATTACCTGCCGCTCTACCTGGAATACCTCAGCATCGTCACCGACGATGAAGCTCGCGAAGGATTACAAAACGTCGCGCCGATCCTGGCGCTGATTGGGGGACGTCTGAAGCAGCGCGGCGTGGCGCATTACCAGCTATTTGACGCCCTGCTGGCGCTGGCGGGTACGCGGCTTTCCAGCGACAGCGTGGCGACACAGGTGTCCAGTGAAAAACGGGATGATTCCCGCCAGGCGCTGGACGCCGTCTGGGAAGAGGAACAGGTCAAGTTTATCGAAGACAACGCCACATCGTGCGACAGCTCGCCGATGCAGCAATATCAACGACGCTTTAGCCAGGACGTCGCGCCGCAGTACGTGGACGTCAGCGCCGGAGGCCCAAAATGACACACTACCTGAACGTGTTTTTCTATGACATTTACCCCTACATCTGCGCCACCGTCTTTTTCCTCGGCAGCTGGTTGCGCTACGACTACGGGCAGTACACCTGGCGCGCCTCGTCGAGCCAGATGCTCAGCAAACGCGGCATGAACTGGGGCTCGAACCTGTTTCATATCGGGATCCTGGGGATTTTCTTCGGACACCTGTTCGGCATGTTAACCCCGCACTGGATGTACGCCTGGTTTTTACCCGTCGCGGTTAAACAGCAGTTGGCCATGATGGCGGGTGGGGTTTGTGGCGTATTGACGCTGATTGGCGGTTCTATGCTGCTTTACCGCCGCCTGTTCAATCAGCGCGTGCGCGCCACGTCCACCACGCCGGATATCATCATCATGAGTATTTTGCTGATCCAGTGCATCCTGGGCCTGACCACCATCCCCTTCTCCGCACAATATCCTGACGGGAGTGAGATGATGAAGCTGGTCGGCTGGGCGCAGGGGATCGTGACGTTTAAGGGAGGCTCATCAGAAATGCTGAGCGGCGTGGCGCCGATCTTCCGCGTTCATCTGGTGCTCGGGATGACGATCTTCCTGATCTTCCCGTTCCCCCGTCTGGTGCACGTGTGGAGCGCGCCGTTTGAGTATTTTACCCGTCGGTATCAGGTGGTGAGATCGCGTCGTTGATTTTGTCGGGTGGCGGCTACGCCTTACCCGACCTACGTTCAGGTTCCTCCTGGCCCGGTAAAGCGTAGCCGCCACCGGGCTATAATCAGCCTACGGAACCTCCGGTTACCAGAGAGAGAATAAATAACAGCAACAACACTGCGACGATCAGCCCGAACGCAAGCAGCACAGCATGAAAGGTCAGCGTTAGCCCTGAGAATAGAAGTGCCCCAGAGATACCCCAACGGCTCTCCTTGCACATTCCTCCGATGAACGAAAGTCCCAGTGCCACAACAGCGAGTATAATCCCGGCGTTAAGAATAATGCTGTCGATATCAACCGTCGTTTTTTCTGTTCGGGCAGCAGGACGCTCTCCCTTTAACCCCGCAATTACCCCTTGTTTTACAGCCGAAACTTTCTCAGCAACAATAACCTCAAGCGCTGCCGGCTTTGGAGAAAACGGTCCGAATGAAAACTGAACGATTGAGAGAATGAGTGCAATTCCCCCCAAAAACATTCCCAATGAACTGAATTTATTTCGTAATACGATTTCCATATCAACATGCCTTCGAGTAATGCCGCCGCGTGGGCTGTAGGCCCGGTAAGGCGTAGCCGCCACCGGGCGATTAAGACTGAAGCATGCCGTTTTGCAGAAGAAAATTCCACCACGGAATGCCACAAACTCTATGGACCTGAAACGTGACTGGTTTTATGAAGTGCGGAAAAATTCAGAGAGATGACAGTATGTCGAGCTGCCGGTTCAGAATACGCGTCGCGGGGATTATTTCACCGATGCGCTGGCTTGGGCGACGGAGAATCTCCAGCTCGCACTCACGCTGGACTGCGTGGCGGAGAAAGCCTGCATGAGCCGACGCAGTTTTACCCGGCGGTTCCAGCAAACCACGGGGGAAAGTTTTTCGCGCTGGCTACTCAACCAGCGCATCATCGTCGCACAGCGCTATCTCGAAAAAACCGACCAGCCTGTGGATGACATTGCCGAGCGCGTCGGTTTTCCCTCGACGACCTCTTTACGCCGTCACTTTCACAATCTGCTCAATACCTCACCTTCCCGCTATCGACGCGAGTTTCGCGGCCGATAATGAAGTGAGTTATTTTCCCTGCGTTTCAAAACCCGCCATCACGGCCGTGAGCTCAGCCAGTGAAAATCCGTGTTTTGCATCGTCAACGCCCAGTCCAAAGCGTTCCTGCATCAGTCGGTAAAGCGCTTCAGCGTCCGGCAAATGGATCTGCTCCTCCACATGGCCATTTTGCCAGTGGGTAAAGTTGAAGTTGGTTAGCGTCAGCTTGCCGCCATCCGGCAGATGACGACACATCAGCAGATGGTGACGGAAATGCGACTGCGGCCAGTGCGCCGACCAGAAATTCCCCATAACGTAATCACTGAAATACTGCGTCGTCAGGTCAAACTGATACATCGACTGCCAGTGCTCGTGGTGGCGGAACTGCAGTACCCAGTCGTTACCCTCACTCAGCAGACGATACAGCCCGTGCGGCGTCTCTTGTTCTTCATTGGCAAGCAAACGAATCGGCGCCGTCAGCGTCTGGCCGCCAAACCCTACGTCGGCAATCCAGCGCTCACCGTTAAGCTCCACCAGCAGCAGGCGATGCGTGCGCGGCGGCATTTGCGGCGGATTTGCCAGAACGACGCGCCCCAGCACGCTGCGTACCGTAAAGCCAACTTCGCGCAATACGCGTTCGAACAGGCCGTTTTGCTCAAAGCAATAGCCTCCGCGGCGCGCGGAGACCAGCTTGTCGACCAGATTCTGATCCTCAAGGTGGATCTCTCGCGGCAGAACGACATCAATATTTTCAAACGGGATCGCGCCGTTGTGGTGTAAATGCAGCGCGCGCAGCATGTCGATATCAACAGCGGTTGGTTGCGTCCAGCCGATGCGAGCGAAATAGGCGGTCAGAAATGGGGACATTCATCAGTTTCCTTTGATTGCGATGTTTTGTTTATAAACTAATTTTATGCGTCCACTTTGATTTACGTGCTTTTTCGTCATACTCATCAAAGTAAATAAGGAGCCTCTATGAATCACTTTCGCCCTGTTGAATTACGTCATGCCAGCCGTCTGCTGAACCACGGTCCGACTGTGCTTATCACCAGTCGGGATGAAAGCCTCGACAGACGCAACGTGATGGCCGCCGCATGGTCAATGCCCGTTGAGTTTGAACCGCCGCGCATCGCGATCGTCGTGGATAAAAGTACCTGGTCACGTGAGCTGATTGAGCGCAGCGGGAAATTTGGCATCGTCATACCCGGCGTGGCAGCGGCCAACTGGACATACGCGGTCGGTAGCGTCAGCGGACGCGATGAAGACAAATTCAACTGCTATGGGATCCCGGTCGTGAACGGTCCTGAACTTGGCCTGCCGGTTATTGAAGAGAAATGTCTGGCGTGGATGGAGTGCCGGTTATTACCTGTAACTTCTGCGGCAGAAAAATATGACACCCTGTTTGGTGAAGTGGTTTCAGCAGCAGCAGACGAACGCGCGTTTGTCGCTGGCCGCTGGCAGTTTGACGGGGATAAGCTGAACACCCTGCATCATCTTGGTGCCGGGACGTTTGTGGCGAGTGGGAAGATTGTGAAGGCGTTGGATTGATTTTTTAAACATATGCGTCTGAATTATATAAAATTTCTATGGCATTTTATGTTTACTATTGCGTTGTGAAACTGAGGATATTTCCGGAGTTGCTGCATTAGCACTCACGCGTTAAGGAAATATCAATGTCATGGAATAAAGATGGCGCAATCTCGTATGCCAAATCACACGCCCAACCGAAGAGCACCGGTTATTGTGCTCGCTACGTCACCGAAGCGATCAGAACGGGGGAAGATTAAAAATCCCCAATACGCGTCTGGCGAAAGATATGGGCCGTACCTTGGTCAACGCTGGATTCCGCCTGGTATACGATCAACCTCATGCCGGTGACGTAGCCGTTATCCAAAATATAGTGGGTCACGATAGCGGGCACGTTTGCATATACGATGGTCAGCAGTGGATCAGCGATTTTGTACAACGCACCCTGTATCCAGGACAGGCTTACCGCAACATACAACCTCATTACGAACTGTTCAGGCATGATTAATGAAACCACTCTACTTATTACTTTTCACCCTTTCTCCGCTCGCGGTCGCAGAAAACATTTATACACCGGGCCAGGCAGCGCTTAAATTCAATCAATGGTATATCGCGCAGTTAGAACAGAACAAACCGCCCGTACTCAATCCAGACGTTATGAATGATTACGTTGCCTCTGGGACAATTGCAGCAGTTAAAGAATTGTATTCAGGCGACAGTAATGAAAAAGATATGCCCGACGCGGATATGTTTATCAAAGCACAGGACTGGGATGATGACTGGAATCAGATAACCGTCTTACATTCTGATTTTGACGCCGTTTGCACAAACGTCTATATCGCGTTTGGTAAGAAGCAAGATCATGTTGTTGCGGATTGTCTCGTTGAAGAACAAGGAAAATGGAAAGTTCGATCGGCGACGCTAATTAAGCAACAGGCATAAGCTCCCAGTCGTACTAATAAAAACACATGGTAGCCTAACGACTACCATGTGCAATTAATTAACTACTTAGAACGCCGCGAAATAATCTCTTCCGCAACATTCCGCGGAGCTTCCGCAAAATGATGGAACTCCATCGTGTACGTCGCGCGTCCCTGTGACATAGAACGCAAGGTGGTGGCGTAACCAAACATCTCTGCCAGCGGCACGTCAGCACGAATAATCTGGCTGCCGTACTGCTCTGCCATCCCCTGCACCATGCCGCGACGGGAAGAGAGATCACCCATAATATTACCGGCGTACTCTTCCGGCGTTTCCACCTCCACGTGCATCACGGGCTCCAGGATAACCGGATCCGCTTTACGCGCGCCCTCTTTGAAGCCCAGGATCGCCGCCATGCGGAAGGCCATCTCCGAGGAGTCGACGTCGTGATACGAACCAAACGTCAGGGTGGCTTTCACATCCACAACCGGATATCCCGCCAGCACCCCAGAGTTCATGGCCTCACGCAGTCCTTTCTCAACGGAAGGAATATACTCGCGCGGCACCACGCCTCCCTTGGTGGCATCTTCAAATTTAAAGCCGCTGCCCGGCTCTAACGGTTCAAGGCTGAGCACCACATGGCCGTACTGCCCTTTACCGCCGGACTGACGGACAAATTTGCCTTCGATGTCCTTCACCGCTTTACGCAGGGTTTCACGGTAGGTTACCTGTGGACGACCAATATTTGCCTCCACGCCAAACTCACGCTTCATGCGGTCGACGATGATTTCCAGATGAAGCTCGCCCATCCCGGAGATAATCGTCTGGCCAGACTCCTCGTCGGTGTGGAGACGGAAAGACGGATCTTCCGCCGCCAGACGCTGCAGCGCGATACCCATTTTCTCCTGGTCGGCCTTGGTTTTCGGCTCGATCGCCAGAGAAATTACCGGGTCCGGGAACTCCATACGTTCAAGCGTAATAACCGCATTAGGGTCGGTCAGCGTGTCACCGGTCGTGACATCTTTCAGACCCACGCAGGCCGCGATATCGCCCGCGCGCAGTTCGTCCACCTCGTGGCGATCGTTCGCATGCATCAGCACGATACGCCCGATACGTTCTTTCTTCCCTTTTACCGGGTTATACACCGCGTCGCCTTTGCGCAGCACGCCGGAGTAGACGCGGATAAACGTCAACTGCCCGACGTACGGGTCGCTCATCAGCTTGAATGCCAGCGCCGAGAACGGTTCGTCATCACTCGGATGACGTTCCGCGTGCTGCCCTTTTTCATCCACGCCATCAATGGCGGGGACGTCCAGCGGCGACGGCATCAGTTCGATCACGGCATCCAGCATGCGCTGCACACCTTTGTTTTTGAAGGCGCTGCCGCACAGCATCGGTTGGATTTCCCCGGCAATGGTGCGAATACGTAGCCCTTTAATGATTTCAGCTTCATCAAGATTGCCCGTTTCCAGGTACTTATCCATCAGTTCATCGCTTGCTTCCGCCGCCGCAGAGACCATTTTTTCGCGCCACTCTTGCGCGGTACCGAGCAGATCGTCAGGTACCGGCGCATAGTTAAACGCCATGCCCTGAGTGGCATCGTCCCACAGAATGGTGCGCATCTTAATGAGATCCACCACGCCGGTGAAATGTTCTTCTGCGCCAACCGGGATCACAATCGGCACCGGATTGGCCTTCAGGCGTTCCTGCATCATCCGCACGACGCGGAAGAAATCGGCACCCGGACGGTCCATTTTGTTGACGAACGCAATGCGTGGAACCTTGTATTTGTTAGCCTGACGCCAGACGGTTTCCGACTGCGGCTGTACGCCGCCCACGGAGTCATACACCATCACGGCACCATCGAGTACGCGCATGGAACGTTCCACCTCTATGGTGAAATCCACGTGCCCCGGAGTGTCGATGATGTTGATCCGGTGCGGCTCAAACCCCCGGTCCATACCCGGCCAGAAGCAGCTGACCGCCGCGGAGGTAATGGTGATACCGCGCTCTTGCTCCTGAGCCATCCAGTCGGTGGTTGCCGCGCCATCGTGTACTTCACCCAGCTTGTGGCTCATCCCGGTATAAAACAGGATGCGCTCAGTGGTGGTTGTTTTACCGGCATCGATATGCGCGGAGATACCGATGTTGCGATAACGTTCGAGGGGGATGGGTCGGGGCATGATATTTCCTTAAGTCTTCAAGACTGTATTGTGACGACCGGGATGGTCGTATATTCGTTCGTTTGCTATAATAGTCCTATTGTACGAGTATTATCGAACTATTTTTTAACGATTGACCTATTGTTGATATAGCTCAATCTGACATTTCACGCAGGAAAACCATGATCCCAAACCACCCCGAACCTGAACAAATACTCCTGGAAAACGTGCTGTTCGCCCTCGGCAACCCGCTCCGCCTCTCGATAATTCGCAGGCTGGCCGACGGCAGTGAACTCAGCTGTAATGCCCTTCGTCCGGAAGATGTGGTGAAATCGACAATGACACACCACTGGCGCGTACTGCGCGACAGCGGCGTTATCTGGCAGCGCCCGCAGGGGCGGGAAAATATGATTTCATTGCGAAGAGAGGATCTTGACGCCCGCTTTCCGGGGCTGATGGAGATACTTTTACAGGCGAAATCATAAGAACATGTGGGGTTTCCCCTGAAAAATGCCCCGTATAGATTTAAGGGGCATCATGTCAGCTAAGGGATTTATCTCACGTGCATACGATACTCAATCATCCCGCTTTTTTTCGCAATCCAGTCGTACAATCGTTGCCCGCGATAATTGGCTTCATGCGTATGCCAGTAAAGATGGGCGGCATGATGTTTCCTTGCTTCTTTCTGAACATATTCTATTAATTGTTTGCCAACGTGTTTGCCTCTGATGGTCTCACAGACATATAAATCTTCGAGGTAGCAGTAATCGCTCTCAGCCCAGGTCGAACGGTGAAAAAGATAATGCGCAAAACCCACTACGTCTCCATCACATCGCGCCACCACGCAGAATAGCGGTTCTACGGGGCTGAAAAATCGTTGCCAGGTTCGTTGAGTGACGGCCCCTGAGAGGTCGACATTATAAAATTCCTGGTATTTACCCCACAGTGGCATCCAGCTTTCAAAATCACGTTCTTTAACTGCCTCAACCGTCACGCTCGTATTGTTCATATTGCCTCTTTCCTTATCCGTTATTTGTTTCAGGAAGAGTGTATTTGCTGAATGGCACGTTTTTCCCCGCCAATTTTTGCCATAAATGCAGACCAATTCTTCATCCTGCTGTCCGCAATATTGCTTTAGAATCAAGAGACACAGAGGAAAAGTGGACAACGTAATGTTTAAGCACGCGCAGCTTGAAACGGTTAAAGCATGGATCATCGATCCTGCAAACGGTTCGCTACCGCTTCACGAAAGAATCCAGAGAGCGATACGGACACTGATACTGGAAGGGATCTTATCTAACGGTAAGGCCCTTCCTGCTTCACGTGCGCTGGCTATCTCACTGAGTGTTTCCCGGGATACGATTGAAGCAGCCTATTCCAGCCTGCATGCGGAAGGTTTTATTGAGCGGCAAACAGGCCGAGGAAGCTTTGTCTCTTCCAGCGCGCGGTTTTTAAAACCTCGCTCTCGACTGCGCCAGCCAACCGCTGAAACACGAAAAGCAAAACTCAGTGCCCGTGGAAAAGTCATCTATGAAAGCGGCGGGATCCGCGAATTTTCCTCACCCCGTCCGCTGGCACCCGGTATTCCTGAAACCCGCATGTTTCCCATTCCAACCTGGGAACGTCTTCAACGGCAGGTCCTGAAGGAATATCAGCACCAGATATTAGCGCAAAGCCCTCCGCAGGGTATGGAGCGCCTGCGGCGAGCAATCGTGGAATATGTCAATCTTGAGCGCGGGACACGGGCGAGTGCAGAACAGGTCATCATTCTGACAAGTTCTCAGCAGGCGCTAGCGCTCTGTTCCCACGTGCTGATGGACACCGGGGATGGCATTGTCATTGAAGATCCCTCCTATCAGGGGGCACACAAAGCGTTCAACGCCGCAGGATTGCACCGTATTCCGGTATCTCTTGATGAAAAAGGCATCTCAGTTGACGGTCTTAATTCTCTGGCCGAACCAGCCAAAGCTATCTACCTTACGCCTTCCCATCAGTATCCTACCGGGGTGACGCTCTCTCTTGACCGACGGCTGGCTGTCATTGACTGGGCAAATCGTCACTCGGCCTGGATCATTGAGGATGACTATGACAGTGAGTTTCACTACGAAGGAAAGCCTATGGCCTGTCTTCAGGGGCTGGATGCTTACCATCGGACAATTTATATCGGCACGTTCACCAAGGCCCTGTTCCCTGGGTTACGTATTGCTTACATGATCGTTCCCTCAGAGTTGACAGAGCCCCTTACCATGGCCAGGACATTAATGGATGGCCATACAGCCTCAATAAACCAATTGACGCTGGCTAAATTTTTGGAAGGTGGGCATTTTGGTGCCTACATTCGCAAGATGCGGAGCGTTTATGTTGCTCGTCGCGACAAACTGGCTAGCCTGATGGAAGAGTATCTTTCTGATTATGTTGCGTGCATAACGCCAGCGGGTGGAATGCAGATGCCTTGTCTCCTGAAGCACGGTATATCTGAGAAAGAGATTGCCGCCGCCGCTCGCCATGCGGGCGTTGATATATTAGGGCTTACCGGTTTATATGCAGGTCCCCCCGGCTCCACCGGTTTTTTGATGGGGTTTGCTGCCTATACGGAGAGGGAAATAGAAGACGCTGTAAAAAAACTGGCCGCAATTTTCCGTCTTGTTTGATGCGGTCGACTGGTCAGCGGCTGATACTCATTCCGGGCGAGCAAGGCTATAAACAGGAACCCGCCGGCTGGTCTTTGTAAGCGTATCAAAGACCTCGGTTTCCGACGTCACAATGCGCACGCCCATTCTCCTTAACCTCTGAACATCCGCCGCGATGCGCTGAATACCAAACCAGAAAAGCCCGTCGAGCGCCGTCACGGACAGCCCGTTTTCCAGCGCCAGCTTGAGTCGTTCGCGGGGCGCTTTCACCTGCAGGGCGATTTGCCGGTAAGGGACTTCATTGCATCCTGTCGCGTCACTGCGCTGGATCCGCGTTTTCAACTGATAGGTAAACTCGTCAGGTATTCCGTTGAGATCCTTTTTAAGGCTATAGACGCAGCCAAAGCGCTTGCCGTTAAACAGAACATTTTTCTGACTAAGCTGCAGCTCGTTTCTGACGCCGTCTATCAGCTGTGGCGCACGGGTGAGGAGAAGCCTGAAGGGAAGCTCGAAGCTGGTCACATAATCCACATTTAGCAGCGCGAGGCGCAAGCGCTCCTCAGCACCGGATTTTTGCTCACGACACTCTTCCAGCACCTCTGCCCACTGGCGCGTCAGGCGTTCCGGCTCGGCGGCTTCGGTAAGGAGATATTTTTCAATCTGGTAATCGACTCGGGTGGTCATAGTGGTGTATCCGGTCGCTGTGGATGGGGTAATTCTATCCAGCGCGGCGACTTTTATAAAGGGCTGAACCGCAACGGCATT
>NZ_GL890776.1:637359-657759 GCF_000211415.1 Enterobacter mori LMG 25706
ATTTCGAATCAGTGCGCCATTATCCAGCCCATCAGCAGCGTGGCGAAAATCACCGTCGATGCGCCGCCGATACGGGTAGCGATCTGCGCGAACGGCATCAACGACATGCGGTTAGAGGCGGATAAAATCGCCACGTCCCCTGTCCCACCCAGCCCGCTGTGGCAGCAGGTAACGATAGCCGCTTCCACGGGATACATATTCAGACGCGATGCAACAAAATAGCCGCTCAGCGCCATCGCAATCACGATCGATCCGCACACCACAACGTAGCCCACCGAGAAGACCGCCACCACGCTCTCCAGCGGCACGTACAGCATGCCCAGACCAATCATTAGCGGCCAGACCAGCGCTGCCGAGACAAACTTATAGCAACTGTGCGCCCCCTGTTCCATGGAACCGGGGATCACCCTGAAATACTTACACAGCACGGCGATGAGGATCATCAGCACCGGACCAGGAATGTGCACCAGTTTTTCAAACAGGCCACCGACGATGAAAAATGCGCACACCATTAGCAGCCCGCCCCCCATCAGGTGGAAATCCGTCTGCTGAACGCTTTGCGTCCCCGCAAACAGATTCTGATCGTCCTTGCTGCGGGTTAGCATGCCGTTTCCCGAAAGTGCAGGACGTTTCGTTCCCAGACGCGCTAGCGTACCCGCACAGATGATGGCGAAGATATTACCGACGACGGCGGCAGGTGCCAGCTGTGCGACGTAAACGTCAGGCGCTTGTCCGAGTATGGCCGAATACGCCAGCGACAGTGGCAAAATGCCCTCACCAATCCCACCGCCAATAATCGGCACGATGATGAAGAAAAAGGTGTGGTAAGGCGTATAGCCAAACAGCGAGCCGACGATTAACCCGCTCATTACCGCCATTAGCGTCCCGACAACCAGCGGTACAAACATGCGGATCATCCCCTGGATAAGCAGCACCCGGTTCATCCCCAGAATGCTTCCCACCACCAGACAGGCAATGACGAAATAGAGCAGATTCGCCTCTTTCATCAGCAGGTGTACGGTATCCAGCGTCTGTTTTTCGAACACGCCAAAATAGACCAGGATGGATGGCACCATCAGGCAGAGAATGGCCGGGCCACCGATGTCCTTCAACAGCGGGATCTGACGACCGATTTTGGCAAAGGCGAAACCGAGCGTCATGATCACCGCCAGTCCACCGATCATATTTTTCGGCAGCAGCCCCGCCCATGCGGACGTCGCCACGATGGTCGCAATGCCCACAAACAACATCAGTGGGACGGCGCCCACTTCGGCATTACTCAGCCCTAACGTAAAACGCGAGGAGACCGGAGAAGTCGATACAGGATTATCTTTCATATAATCACCTGATTAGTAGGTTCGGATATAAAAACAGGAGTAAAAACCGATAACTCCCGTGTTCAAAAATATTCTTTATATTTAATAATTTTAAATCGCCATTGATAAAATGGTTCAGCGTGAAATTAGCATGGGCATTCAGCCAGAAATGTGAAGACCGCAATGGTTTCATTTTATAAAGTTAATTCATCTTTTTGTAAGTAAAGTTATTCATCGCCCGGTATTTTGAAATTAATAAAACCAGACAGAGTGTGACCCTTATCACCACCGCCCTGATGTTTAACCGCTAGATTAGCGCTAAATAAAAACATAAACGCGCTTAAGAACAGACCTGCTTCGCAAATCTTATTTAATCCGTTTTAACTATTTCAGGAGTCAACCATGTCTCGCAAAGAAGTGCTGTATACGCCTTATAACGGCGCAGTACTGCTGGAAAACCCATTACTGAATAAAGGCCTCGCGTTCATTAAAGAGGAACGTGATAATTTTAATCTGCACGGCTTATTACCGCATAATGTTGAAACCATTGAAGAGCAGACCGAACGCGCATGGGTACAATTCTGTCATTTCAAAAGTGATATTTCCCGCCACGTTTATCTGCGTAATATTCAGGACACCAATGAGACCCTGTTTTACAATCTGTTGCGGAAACATATGAAGGAGACGCTGCCGATCATATATACCCCAACGGTCGGTGAAGCCTGCGAACATTTCTCTACCATCAATCGTCGGGCGCGCGGGCTTTTTATTTCATGGCCGAATCGCCATCGCATCGATGAAATGCTGCAAAGTTTCTCGCGTAATGATATTCGCGTGATCGTGGTAACTGACGGAGAGCGTATTTTGGGCCTTGGCGACCAGGGGATCGGCGGAATGGGTATTCCGATTGGTAAATTGTCATTGTATACCGCGTGCGGTGGTATTCATCCGGCCTCAACGTTGCCGATTATGCTGGATGTCGGCACCAATAATCAGCAACATCTGGACGACCCGCTGTATATGGGCTGGCGTCATCCACGCATCAGCGACGAGCAATACGCTGAATTTATGGATATGTTTATCAGTACCGTCAAAGCCCGCTGGCCAACTGTTTTACTGCAGTTCGAAGATTTTGCGCAAAAAAATGCGACCAGGTTACTCCAGCGTTACCGCGACCAGCTGTGCTGCTTCAATGACGATATTCAGGGAACCGCTGCCGTCACGGCCGGCACGCTGATTGCAGCCGCCCATGCAGCCGGAACCCGCATCCGCGATCAGCGCGTGGTCTTCCTCGGCAGCGGCTCTGCCGGATGCGGTATAGCCGAAAAAATCGTGGCGCTGATGGTCGGCGACGGGCTAACCGAGGCCGAGGCCCGCAGCCGGATCTTTATGGTCGATCGTTTTGGCTTACTGACCGACGATATGACCAACCTGCTCGATTTCCAGAAAAACCTGCTTACGGCGCGGGAAGCCATTCGCGACTGGCAGGTGGAATCGTGCAATATTTCGCTGATGGAGGTGGTCAGAAATGCCCATCCAACCGTGATGATTGGCGTATCCGGTCAGCCGGGGCTGTTCAGCGAAGCGATAGTTAAAGAGATGCACCGCCACTGCCCGCGCCCTATTATTATGCCCCTCTCTAATCCAACATCACGCGCAGAGGCGCAACCTCAGGATCTGATCGAATGGACGCAGGGTAGCGCTCTGGTTGCGACGGGTAGCCCCTTCTTGCCGGTATTCTGGCAGAACGAACAGTACGACATTGCCCAGTGTAACAATGCCTACATTTTCCCCGGTCTGGGGCTGGGGATATTGGCCAGCAACGCGCGGCGGGTTACCGAAGAGATGTTGATGGTGGCGAGCCGCAGCCTGGCGGCGCAATCGCCGCTGGTCACCACTGAAAAAGGTGGATTACTCCCTCCCGTCGACTGCATTGATACCGTGTCGCGCAATATCGCGTTTGCGGTCGCCCGGGCAGCGATTGAGCAAGGCGTTGCGGCGGCAATGGATGACGAGACCTTGCTGGCGCAAATCGAAAAAACCTGGTGGCAGGCGGACTATGCGCCGTACCGCAGGTCGGCGCTGTAGTTTCAACGCCGGGTAGCGTTCGCGCCTGCCCGGCAAACCTTACATCGAATACCCAGGCTTCTTGATCAGCTCGTCCAGCTTCGGTCCGATCTCGGTATCCCAGACCTGCGCTTTCCAGTCGGCTTCCTGAACTTCATTCAGCGCCACCGAAATGGAGCGGTCTTTGCTGTTCAGATGGCGCGTAATCACCTCGGCGATATCCGCCGCCAGAGCGTTTTTTTGTTCATCGTTCAGATCGCGGGGAAAACATTTGATATCTACGTGTGGCATTTGCAGGCTTCCTGTTGTGGGTGAGCGTTCCACGTTATCAGATAATCTCGTTTGCCTTTAACACCTTGTGCAGTTCCGGCAGCGCACACACCGAATCTGCGATCGCGGTGATCTTTGGCGTGTTGGCCGCAAACCATTCGTGCCGTGGCCCCCAGGTGCGCGCGACCGCAATATAGACATCGAGCAGTGTCAGCCGCTTCCCCAGCGCAAAAGGTGAGGCGGTAAGTTGGCTATCGAACCACAGATAGAGTGATTTCCGGTACTCAATGCAGTTTTTCTTCAGCTGCTCCGGCGCGTCGGGCACCCAGCGTTCCGGATAATCGGCATAGGTAAAGGTGGGATAGACGTTCGCCACAAACCAGATGAGCAAACGCTGAAACTGCTGGCGCTCGGCCTGGCCGACGGGCGGGGCAAGATCCGGGCAACGGTCGAGCACCATCAGGGCAATGGGCGCGGTTTCCGTCATGATGGACCCATTTTCCAGCGCCAGCGTCGGGACCTGGCACAGCGGGTTGAGTTTTTGCAGCAGCTCACGCTGCGGGCCGGGCTGGTCAAACCCGTCCACGTTGATAAATTGATAAGGGATATCAGCCAGGGTTAGCATCACTTCACTGATTGCCGAGCCCCAGCCGGGTACGCCATAGAGTTTAATCATGTTGCCCCCTCAGGAATGAAAACCCTAAGTGTAGAGCACCATTAATAGGTTATCCCAGGCGGGTTGACCTCCGACTGCGCCACCGCTTCGCCCTGTTCACCCCAGCGCGCCAGCACCTTCTGGTACTCTCCCCGCTTGATCGCACCGTCCAGCGCGGCCTGCAGCGCGTACACCAGCTCATTGCCCTTTTTCGTGGTGGTGGCTACAAACGCCTTCTTCGGCCCTAATCCCACGACGCGCGTTTTTCCGGTGAGCGCCGCTTTGTAGGCCGAGACTGACTGAGGCCCGAAGAACACGTCTGCCCTGCCGGACTGAATATAGAGATTGCCGGAGGCATCGTCCTGGAGATAGACCGGCAGCGCAGGCGTCCGCCCCGCCTTTTTGTTCTCTTCGTTCCAGCCCAGCAGTATGCGCTCCTGATTGGTACCCGAGCCGACAATCACCTTTTTCCCTGCCAGATCTTCCGCGCTTTTGATTGACTGAATCTCGCTGGTGGATTTCACCGAAAACGCCAGCGAATCGACGCGGTAGGTGGCGAAATCAAACTTCTCTTTGCGCTGTTCGGTCACCGCAATGTTCACCAGCGCCACGTCGTAGCGCCCGGAACTGATCCCCAGCGGCCAGTCTTCCCACGCCGTCGGCACCAGCTTCAGCTTTAGCCCAAGACTGCCCGCCAGCAGGCGAGCGATATCCGGGTCGCTGCCGATGCGCGTGCGGTTATCGCTTGCCAGCAGCGCCAGCGGTGGCGAATTGAGGGCTGAAATGGCCACCGTCAGCGTACCCGGTTCAACGAATGCGTAGTTCGCGGGGATCTTCGCCACCGCCTGCGGATCAAGCGTTATCGGCAGCGGCTGCTCGTTGGCTTTCACATCAATGCTGGCGTGGCTCACCGTCGTGAAGACCAGCCCCGCCAGAAGTCCATATTTCATCTGCGCTCCTTACAGCACTTTAGACAGAAACTGGCGCGTTCGCGCATGCGACGGACGGTTCAACACCTCGTCGCTACTGCCCTGCTCAACAATTTTCCCGTCAACCATAAACACCACCTGATCCGCGACTTCACGGGCAAAGCCAATCTCGTGGGTGACGACCACCAGCGTGGTGCCGGATCGGGCGAGCTTTTTAATCACGTCCAGCACTTCGCCAACCAGTTCAGGGTCGAGCGCCGAGGTGGGCTCATCAAACAGCATCACGCGAGGGCGCAGCGCCAGCGCCCGGGCAATGGCGATACGCTGCTGCTGTCCGCCGGAAAGATGGCGCGACCAGGCATCGGCTTTATCCCGCAGCCCAACCACGTCCAGCAGGCTGTACGCCCTTTCCAGCGCCTCTTTTTTGCTGAGCTTTTTGTGCGCGATGGGCGCTTCAATCAGGTTTTCCAGCACCGTCAGATGCGGAAAGAGATTAAAGTTCTGGAACACGTAACCTACGTTGACGCGCTGTTTGAGGATCTCCTTCTCCTTCAGCTCGTAAAGCTTGTCGCCCTGACGGCGATAGCCGATGTAATCCCCGTCGATCTGGATAAACCCTTCGTCAACGCGCTCCAGGTGGTTAATGGTGCGCAACAGGGTTGATTTGCCAGAGCCGGACGGCCCAAGGATGACCGTCACGGACCCGGGCGGGATCTCAAGCGAAACGTTGTCGAGCGCCTTATGGCGGCCAAAAAACTTGCTGACGCCGGTAATCGAAATATGTCCTTCAGGAGAGGCTTGCATGAACGGGCTCCTGTGCTGGCGTGGAGGTAACGGAACGGACGCGGCGAGTGGCGCGGTTCTGATTGACGGCGGAGCGGCGTTCGCTGCGTGCCAGAGCGCGCTCAACAACATACTGAATGGCGGACAAGACGGTGGTAATGACCAGATACCAGGCAGCACCGACCATCAGCAGCGGGATCACCTCCTGCGTGCGGTTGTAGATCATCTGAATGGTATAGAACAGTTCCGGCATCGCCAGGACGTACACCATCGCCGTACCTTTGGCGAGACTGATGATTTCATTGAATCCCGACGGCAAGATGGTGCGCAGCGCCTGAGGCAGAATGATCCGCACCGTACGACGCCAGGCCGGGAGACCCAGCGCGGCGGCCGCTTCATACTGACCGTGATCGACCCCAAGGAAGCCCCCGCGAATGATTTCGGCGGTATAGGCGCTCTGCACCAGCGTCAGCCCCACCACGGCGGTAGAGAACTGCCCCAGCACGTTGATGGTGTCGAAGCTGCCCCATGTAATACCGGTGAACGGCACGCCCAGAGAGAGCGTGTCGTAGAGATAGGAGAAGTTGTAGAGAATGATCAGCACCACAATCAGCGGCAGCGACCGAAACAGCCAGATATAGCCCCACGCCAGGCTGTTCAGCAGCCATGACGAGGACAGTCTCGCCAGCGCCAGCAGACCGCCCAACACCACGCTCAGCGCGGTGCCGATCAGGGTCAGCAGCAGGGTCTGCCCTACGCCTTCGAGGATCACCGGGTCAAAGAACCAGCGGGCGAATACCGCCCACTCCCAGCGCGGGTTAAAGGCCACCGACTGAATCACGACGGCCAGGACAAACAGCGCCACCGCGGCGCCGACGGCCCGCAGCGGATATCGCGCCGGGACCACCTTAATGGTTTCAACGTTGCTCATCGTCGTTCCTCATGCGGTTTTACTGAACGCTTCGCGTACCAGCGTTTTAGTGAAGCGCAGCCGACCGTCAAACGGCGGCTGGCTGTACTCTTCCGGATCTCGGTTCAGATCGAACTGCGCCTGGTAGCCCTGGCTGAGATAGAGCCTGACCGCCTCCGGCTGGCGAAAACCGGTTGTCAGGTAGATTTGGCTATATCCTGCCAGTACCGCCCGGCGCTCAAGCTCCTGCACCACGCGTCCGGCAAGCCCCTGCTGACGCAGGGTTTTGTCCGTCCAGATGCGTTTGATTTCCGCGGTGCGTTCGTCGAAAGGTTTGTACGCGCCGGTGGCGATAATCTTTCCGTCTCGCTCCAGTACGATAAACAGCCCCTGCGGCGCTAAATACCACTCGGTGAGTTCTACTTCCGCGTCTTTAGAGAAGTAGTCCCCATAACGGGCGGCGTATTCTCCGAACAGCCCCTCAATGATGGGCTGGAGTTCGGCATCTTCTGGCGAAACGTCACGAAATTGTTCGCTCATGCAGCCTCCTTAATCGCCCAGGCCAGCAGGGTTCACTTCGGACTGAGGAATGCGCTCAACCCCTTCCCCCCAGCGGTTCAGCACTTTGTCGTAATCGCCGTTTTTGATGACGCCGTTCAGCGCGGTTTGCACCGGCTCAACCAGCCCGCTGCCTTTTTTCAACGTCACCGCAATGTGCGCCGCCTTTGGCCAGCCGCCGTCGACGCTACCCACCAGTTTGGTTTTCCCGTTTAACGCCGCTTTCCAGGCGCCAATCACGTTCGGACCAAAGTAGGCATCCGCGCGTCCGGACTGCAGCGCCAGCGTTTGTGCCGCATCGTCTTTGGTGTAGATCGGGGTAAAGGGTTTAAGTCCCTTCTTCAGGTTTTCGGCATTCCATGCCAGCAGGATGGCCTCCTGGTTGGTGCCGGAGCCAACGATAATCCGCAGCCCGGCGATGTCCTCCGCCTTCTCAAGCGACGCGATCGGGCTGGTTGATTTCACGTAGAACCCAAGGGAATCTTTTCGGTAGGTGGCAAAATCAAATTTCTCTTTGCGCTCTTTGGTCACGGTGATATTGCTGATGGCCGCATCGTATTTCCCGGAGGCCACGCCCAGCGGCCAGTCTTCCCAGGAGGTCGGCACCACGTTCAGCTCCAGTCCCAGGCTGTCAGCGACCAGACGGGCGACGTCCACTTCACTCCCCAGCAGCGTTTTGTTGTCATCGGAAAACACCGTCAGCGGCGGTTGATTGAGGCCCGCCACCGCAACGGTAAATTTCCCCGGCACGGCGAAGCGGTAATCTTTCGGCAGCTGTGCCACCGCATCGTTGTTTTTGGCGGTATTAACCGGCGTTTTATTGGCCTCGATGCTCACGCCGGTGCCGTTAATCTTCACATTCTCTGCCCAGACGGCAGGGGTAAAAGCCAGCGCAAGCGCCAGAATAAGGGATGTTTTCTGCATAGCGGGATTCTCTTTTATTGTTGTGTGAATTGGTTTTTAGGTTCGTCTAAGCCAAGACTGTCGCGCAGCGTGGTGCCGGGATAGTCGGTCCGAAACAGTCCGCGCGCCTGTAAAACGGGCACCACCTGGTCAATAAAGCGCGGGAAGGTGTCCGGCGTACCGCCCTGAATGATGAATCCGTCCGCCGCATGGCCTTCGAACCAGGCCTGCAGACCGTCAGCCACCTCTTCCGGCGTGCCGGAAAAGCGCGGGCGCGGTGATGCAGCTTCAAGGGCCACCTGACGCAGGGTTAAGTTACGCTCTGCGGCATTACGCTTAATTTCATCGGTGGTGCTGCGGAAGCTGTTTTTGCCTAAGTCGCCGATATCCGGGAACGGCTCGTCGAGCGGATACTGGCTGAAATCGTGATGCTCAAAATAACGCCCGAGGTAGTTGAGGGCATCGTTAATCGACACCAGCGCCGCCGTGGTTTGATACTGGTTTTCCACGTCATCGGCGTCTTTACCCACAATGACGCTGACGCCCTGGAATATATGCAAATCAGACGCGCGGCGTCCGTTAATTTCCAGCTGCTGCTTCACGTCACGATAAAAAGCTTTCGCTTCGTCGAGGGTTTCATGATGCGTAAAAATGGCGTCGGCATGTTTCGCCGCCAGTTTTTTCCCGTCGTCCGACGCGCCCGCCTGAAAGACAATCGGTCGCCCTTGTGGCGTTCGACCAATATTCAGCGGACCGGCGACCTGGAAGAAATCACCGTGGTGATCCAGGGTATGCAATTTTGCCGAATCAAAGAATTGGCCACTCTCTTTATTGCGCACAAAGGCGTCGCCCTCCCAGGAATCCCACAGCCCTTTTACGACGTCGAGATACTCGTCCGCAATGCGATAGCGCAGCGCATGCTCGGGGTGCTTTTCACGGGAAAAATTCTTCGCTGAGCCTTCCAGCGGCGAGGTCACCACGTTCCAGCCCGCGCGTCCATTACTCAGGTGATCGAGGCTGGCAAACTGACGTGCCACGGTAAAAGGCTCGCTGTAGGAGGTGGATAAGGTTCCCACCAGGCCAAGGCGTGAGGTAATACTCGCCAGCGCGGATAATACCGTTAGCGGTTCAAAGCGATTTAAAAAATGCGGGATCGATTTTTCGTTAATATAGAGACCGTCGGCCACGAATAAGAAATCGAGTTTGCCCGCCTCCGCTTTTAGCGCCGTCTCTTTAACAAAATCAAAATTGATGCTGGCATCCGCGATTGCCGCAGGATGACGCCAGGCTGACATATTTCCGGATGCACCATGCAAAATGGTCCCCAGCCGCAGTTGACGATGTGCAGACATATTCACCTCAAATAAATTAAACGTGTTGCAGGGCTTTTTCCGCAAGCTGTGCAAAATAGCGGGCAGCGGGTTCAATGAGGGCCTCATCCGGATTAAAGGACGGGTGGTGTAAACCGAACGGGCTGTTGCTGCCAATGCTGACAAACGCGCCAGGAATAGACTGCAGATAGACCGCAAAATCCTCCCCGCCCATGTGCAGTTCCGCGTGCTGGGTTTCGTACCCTGACTCTCTGGCAACAGAGGTGGCGAAATCTGCCCAACGTTCGTCGTTCACCAGCGCGGTCGGTCCGGCATACCAGGTGATGTCGATCTGCGCACTGAAGGCGCTGGCAAACCCGGCGGCGATTTCCCCGACGCGGGCCTTCACGTTTTGCTGCACTTCCGTGCGATGGGTGCGCAGCGTGCCTTCCAGCTCCACGCTTTCCGGCAGGACGTTCCAGGTGTTGCCTCCGGCAATGCGCGTTACGCTCAACACCACCGAATCCAGCGTATTGACGTTGCGGCTGGCAACGCTTTGCAGCGCCGTCACCAGCTGGCTCGCCAGCACAATGGCATCGTTGCCTTCGTGTGGACGTGCGGCGTGCGCGCCCTTGCCGGTAATGCGGATCACAAAGCGGTCAACGTTGGCATAAAACGGCCCGCCGCGAGTGGCAAACTCGCCTACCGGCAGCCCCGGCTCGTTATGCATACCGAAGATGGCGCTCACGTCACGCAGGGCACCGGCCCGCACCATGCTTTTTGCACCGCCAAAGTTTTCTTCCGCAGGCTGGAACAGGATCCGCACCCGCCCGTCGAGCGACGCTTCACGCTCTTTCAGCTTCAGCGCCGCGCCGAGGATCACGCTGGTGTGGATGTCGTGTCCGCAGGCATGCATCACCCCCGCACGCTGCGAGCTAAATGGCACGCCGCTGCGCTCCTCTATCGGCAGCGCATCAATGTCTGCGCGCAGCGCAATCAGCTTATTACCCGTCCCGATTTCCGCCACAAGCCCGGTTGTCAGGTCATACGGCAGCGGCGTAATGCCAGCATTCGTCAGCCACTGGCGCAGGCGTGCAGTCGTTTCGACCTCCTGTCCGGAGAGCTCTGGGTTCTGGTGCAGTTCACGACGCCAGGCAATCAGTTGTTCGCCAAAACTCATACGGTGACCTCCTTGTTGAGACGCGCTTCGGCAAGCAGACGGAGCGACGCGACGCGTGTTGCCCCCTCCGCGACCGGCGTGTCGATGATAAATTCGTCAATGCCCCACTGCTCATGCAGGGCGTTCAGCTGTTCAAGCACCGAGTCAGCAGTGCCTGCCAGCAGGGACTGCGCCCGACGTGCAATACGCACCGGCTCGCTGCCTGCCTGACGCGCAAAGGCGTAGGCCTGTTCTTCGCTGGCGACGGTCACGCGCTGGCCGTTTGCCAGCTCAACGCCCCATACTTCGACCTTCTGCGCCAGCGCGTCGGCCTGCTCCTGCGACTCCGCCACAATGGCCTGCACTGCAACAATCACATCGCGGGTGCTGTTCTGACGCCAGGTTGACACCACCTCTCGCAGCAGTTCCGGATCGCCGTTCAGATGAGCGGCAAAAACAAAGTGCCAGTCAAGTGATGCGGCGAGCAGCGCGCTTTCGGTACTGGCTCCCAGCAGGAACCCCTGCGCAGGCACCGGCGGCAGCGGCGTGGCGCGAACGGCCTCCTCCGCCGACTGATTTTCAGGGCGGATCCAGCCGTCCAGCTGCGTCAGCTGTTCAGCAAAGCTGCCTTTTTCCTGCGGATGTAAACCGAGCTGCAGTGCGCGGGTAGAGAGCGGGAGACCGCCGGGGGCTTTCCCGACGCCCAGATCCACGCGGCCCGGTGCCAGCGCGGCCAGAAGATTAAAGTTTTCTGCGACTTTATAGGGGCTGTAGTGCTGAAGCATGACGCCGCCCGACCCCACGCGAATACGCGTTGTTTGCCCGAGGATCCAGGCAATCAGCAGTTCCGGCGAGGGGCTGGCGAGCTGAGGGGTGTTGTGGTGTTCGGCAATCCAGAAGCGGTGATAACCCAGCGTTTCCGCCTGCTGTGCCAGTGTTAAGGTACGTGCCAGCGCATCGGCGGCGGTTTCGTGTTCTGCGACGGGGCTTTTATCCAGAATGCTGATTCGCCATGACATGTTGCGTTCTCGTTTGACTTAACATGTCGTCATTATTAAAGGCGCGATTAACCTCTGAGAAACAATTAATTTACATTTAGTTTGCCGGAAATCAGATATGTAAACCCTGCTAACGGTGTGATTTAAGCGATGAAATCAGCGCCTCCGCCTGCTGCCGACGGGTGATGCGGACAAAGCGAATGTGGGCATATTGCGGATTTTGCATATCAGCTTCGTAGCGTTCGCGATTACTGCGCCAGGTTTTGACGGTCCATATGATGATGGACTCCCGACTAAAAAACGAGCGGCGGAAGCTTTCACGGTTTCCGGTGCCGGGCCACAGTTCCTGCTGGTGCCATGCACGTTTAAACGCACGCGTCACCGCCTGCCAGAGCGTGCGGAGGAACCCGCAGTCCACCCACACCACCAGATCTACCTCGCGCCACTTCACTGGACGGGTGCGGTTGTAGTTACCGTCGAGCACCCAGCCGGGCGTGGCGGCAAGCGTCTCCGCCAGCGTTTTCAGCAGCACCTCGTCGGGCGTTCCCTGCCAGTCAGGACGCCAGTACAGCCTGTCCATCTCAATGTACGGGAGTGACAATTCCGTTGCGATGCGCCGGGCAAGCGTGCTTTTGCCGCTCCCGCTGGTGCCGATAATATTGATTTTCACCGTTCCGCCTGACTATGCTGAAAAAAAGGATCGCATCATATCCCTTTCTTTTTGTCACCGAAACGCTCAATAGCTAATCATTCGGGTACTGCACGTCACTCACTTTCTCCAGCCACTCAACCGGACTGCCGTTTACCGCTTCGGCGATGGCAATATGAGTCATCGCCGTTTGCGCACACGCGCCGTGCCAGTGCTTTACGCCCGGCGGGATCCACGCGATGTCGCCCTGGTTAAGCGGCTCCGCCTCTTTGCCCCACTCCTGCAGCCAGCCGCGCCCCTGGGTGACAATCAGCGTTTGCCCAAGCGGATGAGTGTGCCAGGCGGTACGCGCGCCCGGCTCGAAGGTCACCGTGGCCCCGCCTACTTTTGCCGGTTCTGTCGCCTGGAACGGCGCATCAATGCGTACGGTGCCGGTGAACCAGGCGTCTGGCCCCTTAACTGACGGTAATGAACCGTTGCGGATAATTTTCATCATGTACTCCTCGTTGACTGTTGCGTTAACAGTAGCGCAAAGCCATCCGCAGCATTAGAGTGCATAATCAGAACGTAAACATGAACTGAATTCATAAATGAGGGCTAGCCGCCATGTTAAAAGACAATTTCAACGATCTGCTCTCGTTTATGGTCGTCACCCGCGAGCGCAGCTTTACACGAGCCGCGGCACAGCTGGGCGTCTCGCAGTCGGCACTGAGCCATGCGATGCGCAATCTTGAAGCCCGACTCGGCGTTCGCCTGTTAACCCGAACCACCCGTAGCGTGGCTCCTACCGAGGCCGGCGAGCAGCTTTTTATCCGCTTACGTCCCCACCTGATGGAGATCGAACAGGAGCTAACGGCGCTGCGCGATACGCGCGACAGGCCTGCGGGGAATATCCGTATTACCGCGGGTGAACATGCCACGGAGAGCGTACTTTGGCCGGTGTTGAAACCCTTTATGGCGCAATACCCGGATATTAACGTTGAAGTGACGGTGGATAACGGCCTGACCGATATTGTTGATGGGCGTTTCGACGCGGGCGTGCGCCTGGGTGAACAGGTGGCGAAAGATATGGTGGCGGTGAGGATCGCGCCGGACATGCGCATGGCCGTCGTCGCGTCCGAAGATTATCTGGAGCGCTTTGGCGTGCCGGAAACACCGGAGCAGCTCGCGACGCACCGCTGCATCAATATGCGCCTGCCCACTCTTGGGGGATTATATGCCTGGGAATTTGAACGCGACGGGCGCGGTTTTAGCGTACGAGTTGAAGGACAGCTTACGTTGAACAGCCTGCCGCAGCGTATCGATGCCGCCGAGAACGGTCTCGGTTTGGCCTACGTGCCGGAAACGTCGATCAGTAAGGCCGTCTCAGAAAGACGGTTAGTTCAGGTCCTCGATGCCTGGTGTCCGACCTTTGAAGGATATCACCTTTATTATCCCAGTCGTCGCCAGCATGCGCACGCTTTCAAGCTGCTGCTGGATGCCCTGCGTCAGCCGTCAGCGATACCTACAGGTAATTATTAAGCAAACCTGATGATTAAAGCACCGCTTCAACGCGCGTTTTGTCTAAAAACTCGCCACGTTTCAGCGCGTTGTGATCCCCGTCTGCTCTGACCACACGATTTCCTTCGACGTGCATCACTTTCGGCACGGTTATATTTTGCGTCGCTTATCAATTGCGGGTAGGATGCCACGCCATGTTTCGCCTTATCCATACACAGAATGACTGGAAAGGCAGCATGTGTTTGCGCAGAAGCAATCGTTTGTATTGCGTTCTGCCAGGCAGGACTATCACGATAATGGTTCAGACAGGCAAACAGGTAACTCAATGAAAACAAGCAATAAAAGCGCAGCCGATCATCACGCTGCGAAACGTCGCTGGTTGAACTCCCACGAAGAGGGCTACCACAAAGCGATGGGCAACCGTCAGGTTCAAATGATCGCCATCGGCGGCGCTATCGGTACAGGTCTGTTTTTAGGTGCTGGCGCACGTCTGCAAATGGCGGGCCCTGCACTTGCACTGGTCTATCTGGTGTGCGGGATCTTCTCGTTCTTCATCCTTCGTGCCCTGGGCGAACTGGTACTGCACCGCCCGTCCAGCGGCAGTTTTGTCTCCTACGCTCGCGAGTTCCTCGGTGAAAAAGCCGCCTATGTGGCAGGCTGGATGTACTTCGTCAACTGGGCGATGACCGGTATTGTCGACATCACCGCCGTTGCGCTGTACATGCACTACTGGGGCGCGTTTGGCGATGTGCCGCAGTGGGTGTTTGCGCTCGGCGCGCTGGCGATTGTCGGCACCATGAACATGATCGGCGTGAAGTGGTTCGCCGAGATGGAGTTCTGGTTTGCGCTGGTAAAAGTGCTGGCCATCGTGGTGTTCCTGGTGGTCGGTACGGTGTTCCTCGGCAGCGGTAAACCGCTGGACGGCAATGCCACCGGCTTCCACCTGATAACCGATAACGGCGGCTTCTTCCCCCACGGCCTGCTGCCTGCGCTGGTGCTGGTTCAGGGCGTAGTGTTTGCTTTTGCTTCCATTGAGCTCGTCGGTACCGCGGCGGGTGAATGTAAAGACCCGCAGACGATGGTGCCAAAAGCCATCAACAGCGTGATCTGGCGTATCGGCCTGTTCTACGTCGGCTCCGTGGTGCTGCTGGTTCTGCTGCTGCCTTGGAACGCCTATCAGGCAGGTCAGAGTCCGTTCGTGACCTTCTTCTCTAAGCTGGGCGTCCCTTATGTGGGTAGCATCATGAACATCGTGGTACTGACCGCGGCGCTCTCCAGCCTGAACTCTGGCCTGTATTCCACTGGCCGTATTCTGCGCTCCATGTCGATGGGCGGTTCAGCGCCGAAGTTCATGTCGAAGATGAGCAAGCAGCAGGTTCCTTATGCGGGGATTCTGGCGACGCTGGTGGTTTACGTCTTTGGCGTGTTCCTGAACTATCTGGTGCCGTCCCGCGTATTTGAGATCGTTCTGAACGTGGCCGCGCTGGGCATTATCGCCTCCTGGGCCTTTATTGTGGTCTGCCAGATGCGTCTGCGCAAAGCGATCAAAGAAGGCAAAGCGGCTGATGTGAGCTTCAAGATGCCGGGCGCACCGGTGACCTCCTGGCTCACCCTGCTGTTCCTGTTCAGCGTGCTGGTGCTGATGGCGTTTGACTACCCGAACGGTACTTACACCATCGCGACGATCCCACTGCTGGCGGTTCTGCTGATTGCTGGCTGGTTCGGCGTGCGTAAGCGCGTTCACGAGATCCACAGCACCGCGCCGGTTCATCACGACGATGAAAAGCACGACGCACCGCTGGTGGAAGAAACCTCGCGTTAATAAAAAAGCCGGGTGGCGGCTTCGCCTCACCCGGCCTACATATCAAGAATTTGTAGGCCCGGTAAGCGCAGCGCCACCGGGCAATTCCCCCATCAGAGTGCAATACGAATCACATCGTCAGGCTGGGTTGCTTCCTGCTGACGGGTCGACTTCTGTTTCACCGTCACATACAGCGTTTTACCATCGGCAGAGAGTGCCAGGCTATTCGGATAAACCGGCGTATCGAACGTTTTGGTCACCTTGTAGGTTTTCGCGTCAATCACGCTCACCTTGCCCGCTTCGCGGTGCGTCACGTAGACTTCATTGCGCGTTGGGTTAAACAGGACGGCCAGTGATTCAGGCGCGGCGATCTTCTCCGTTACGCTGCCGTCTTTCAGGCTCACCACCAGCACTTCCGGCTGTTTTGAATCGGTCAGGAACGCGCGCTGGCCGGCGGTGTCCAGGCTCAGGTTAAGGTAGAAATGCTCTTTACCGTCGTCCTGCACTTTTTTACGGCTGATGATTTTGTGGGTGGCCGTGTCAATCGTCAGCAGTTCGCCGTCCGCATTCGTGGTGTAGAGACGTTTCGCCTGCGCATCCAGCGCCAGGCCGGTGCTATAGGTACCGGTATTAGCGATGGTGTCCTTCAGCTTCAGGGTTGCGCCGTCCACGACCCAAATCACGCTCTCTTTGCCTACCCCGGTGATGTAAACGGTGTTGCTCGCGTCGTCCGCCACCAGCTGGCGCGGCTGCAACGGTTTGACCGTCTCGCTGCGTTTACGATCGTCGAGTACCAGACGCCCTTTCACGTCCCCCGTTTTGGCATCAATGGCCGTCACCGCACCGTTGATGGTGTTACCCAACCACAGCGTCTGGGTGGCGTTATTGAAGGTTGCCCCGAACGGTTTGAGATCGCTATGGATCGCTTGCGTCACGTCCAGCGTGACCGGGTCAAGGCGATAAACGACGCCGCCTTTATCGGTCTTACGGCTTTGTGATGTCGCCACCCACAGCGCGTTCTCCTGCTGGCTCAACGCCATCTCATAAGCCCCTTTGCCGACCGCTTTACGCAGCATCTCTTCTGCAGCATGAACCTGGAACGTACCGGCGAATAATAATGAGCCTAACAGCAGAGAACCGCGCAGGCGCGGCGAGCACAGATGACGTAAAGACATAACAATTCCTTTTTTGAAGAATAAGTGTACTGCTGACATCGCTTCCAACCGGCAGCGTCATCGCGCCGCCTTTATGATAATGAGAATAGTAATCATTAATTCTATAAATGTGGAGTTTTTCTTCCCTTCCCTCCTTTCATTAACGCAATGTGCGGTTATAGTTTTCAAAACATTTACAAAAGATTTAACATGTATGCACATGTTCCATTTGGTTCGTTTCTTCACCTTAACTGGTTTACTTCATGAAAATCATCACCGCCCGTAAGGCAACTCTCCCGCTGCTGCTGGTTCCTGTTATCCTGGCGCCCCTTGAGGCGATAGGCGCGGACGAGCAGACCATGATCGTCAGCGCCACGCCGCAGACCGTCTCTGAACTGGATACGCCCGCCGCGGTCAGCGTGGTCAATGGCGACGATATGCGTCAGGCAGCGCCACGGATTAACTTGTCTGAATCTCTCGGTAGCGTGCCGGGGCTGCAAATTCAGAACCGCCAGAACTATGCGCAGGATCTGCAGATTTCAATGCGTGGCTTTGGCTCCCGCTCTACCTTCGGCGTGCGCGGTATTCGGATGTACGTGGACGGTATTCCCGCCACCATGCCGGACGGACAGGGCCAGACCTCGAACATCGATCTCACCAGCATGGATAGCGTGGAAGTGCTGCGCGGCCCCTTCTCTGCCCTTTACGGCAACGCCTCTGGTGGCGTCATTAACATTAATACGCAGACCGGCCAGCAGCCGCCGACCATTGAGGCCAGCAGCTATTACGGCAGTTACGGCACCTGGCGCTACGGCATGAAAGCCACCGGCGCGATGGGCGACGGTACGCATGCGGGCGATGTGGATTACACCGTTTCGACCACCCGCTTCACCACCCATGGCTATCGCGACCACAGCGGCGCGCGTAAGAACCTCGCCAACGCGAAGCTGGGCGTGCGTATTGATGACGTAAGCAAGCTGACGCTGATTTTCAACAGCGTGGACATGAAAGCCAACGATCCGGGCGGTCTTGACTATCAGGAATGGCGTGACAACCCGCGTCAGTCACCGCGCGGCGACCAGTACAACACCCGCAAAACCATCAAGCAGACCCAGGCCGGGCTGCGCTATGACCGTCAGCTGAGCGAGCAGGACGATCTCAGCGTGATGATGTACGCCGGTGAGCGTGAAATGACGCAGTATCAATCCATCCCGTATCAGCCACAGTTGAGACCAACCCATTCCGGCGGCGTGATTGATATGCAGCGTCACTATCAGGGCGTCGATACCCGCTGGACGCACCGGAGCGAGCTGCTGGTTCCTGTCACCTTTACTACCGGGCTGAACTACGAAAATCTGAGTGAAGATCGTCGCGGGTACGAGAACTTTGTCATGAACAACGGCGTACCGGATTACGGTGTAAAAGGCGATAAGCGTCGTGACGAACGTAACCTGATGTGGAACCTTGACCCTTACCTGCAAACCAGCTGGCAGTTAACGCAAAAACTCTCTGTCGATGCGGGTGTACGTTACAGCTCCGTCTGGTTTGATTCTAACGACCACTACGTTACGTCCGCCAACGGCGATGACAGCGGCGAGGCGAGCTACCATAAATGGCTCCCGGCGGGCTCGGTGAAATACGCCGTGACCGACGCGTGGAATCTCTATGCCGCCGCAGGACGTGGATTTGAAACACCGACCATCAATGAACTCTCCTATCGTCCTGATAACCAGGGTGGGCTGAACATTGGCCTGAAGCCGTCCACCAACAACACCTATGAAGTGGGCAGCAAAACCCGTATCGGCAATGGCCTGCTGACGGCAGCGCTGTTCCGCACCGATACGGATGACGAGATTGTGGTGGATTCCAGCTCCGGAGGCCGAACCAGCTATAAAAACGCCGGTAAAACCCGCCGTCAGGGTGTGGAAGTTTCCCTCGACCAGCAGTTTGCGGAAAACTGGAAGCTGAAAATGGCGTGGACCTACCTTGATGCCACCTACCGTACCAACGTATGCGGGGATGATAACTGCAACGGCAACCGTATGCCGGGTATTGCCCGCAACATGGGCTTCGCATCGTTTGGCTGGCAGCCAGAAGAAGGCTGGTATGCAGGGACAGACGTGCGCTACATGAGCGACATTATGGCCGACGACGAAAACACGGCCAAAGCGCCGTCTTATACGGTTGTCGGACTCAATACCGGGTATAAATTCAATTACGGCAACTGGGGAATGGATCTCTTTGGCCGCGTCGATAACCTGTTCGATAAAGAGTACGCGGGCTCGGTGATTGTCAACGAGTCCAACGGGCGTTATTACGAACCTGCTCCGGGCCGCAACTACGGCGTAGGACTGTCGGTCTCTTATCGCTTCGAGTAAGGATACGCGACGGCCCTCTTCTCTTTTTTATATTTTAACTCCTGTTGGCTAAATGCCAGCAGGAGTTATTCATCAAAAAAATAAATGGATGCGGTAAATAGTCGCGCGCTAAAATAATCTCTCAGTTGAAATATTGTCGCTGTAGCAGATCGTTTGCTTCATCAATCAGCTTATCTATTGCTTTCTTACTCCCTTCAACATCCCTTCTTTCCAGGGCAGAAAGTAAATCTGCGTAATGATAGGTTGACGCCCTGATATCATTCAGCTCCCGGTGGAGATAGTTAATACAGGGACCAATGCGTACCCACAGCTGCTCGATGAGCGCATTGAGCGTCGGCATCTCCGCGTACTGATACAGCGTAAAGCGGAAAACACGGTTTGCGTATAACGCCTGCTGGACGTTGCCGTTAGACATGGCGTCATGAAAGGCCTCAGACAGCTTGTGCAGCGTTTCCAGCTTGCTCTCCGTCATGTGCTGACAGGCAGCCGCTACCGCCATTGGCTCCAGCTGTTTTCTGATGGCGTTTATTTCGTTATAGCGATCTAACGTTACCTCAGGCACCAGGAAGGCCTGCGCAGGCGTGGCGTGCAGCGCCCCCGCCGATACCAGACGTAAAAGCGCCTCGCGAACCGGGGTGATACTGGTGCCTAATTTATCGGCGATCTCTTTCGTAATCAGTCGAGCACCCGGTTTAAGTGAGCCTGTAATTAACGCCCCTTTTAAACTGATCTCAACTTGCATGGTTAGACTGACTCTTTGCGCTTTTTCTAAATGATCCAAATCAAGCATGTTCAATTCCTGTAGCTAATACTTAACGCTATTTTTAAGCGTCGCTTTTTATAACGACGCTGGTTCGATATATCCTGTATCGTCATGCCTGGTGGTGGGAAGTGCGTATAAACGCAAAAAAAAATACATTCACTCTGTTTTTATCGCGCTCTGGCCTTCTATGCTGATGACGCTGGCGCGGTGCCGATATAATTAAAGACAATATATCGTATCTTCACAAATAAATATGGCGGGGTTTCCCCCCTATTTTTTTTTTTTTTTTTTTCGCCG
>NZ_GL890776.1:657793-817857 GCF_000211415.1 Enterobacter mori LMG 25706
TGTCCGCCGCGACGCGAATCACGACTTTGCCGAAGTTTTTGCCTTCAAGCAGCCCAATCAACGCCTCGGGTGCGTTTTCGAGTCCGTCAGTAACCTGTTCGCGATAATGGATTTTACCTTCCTGTACCCAACGCCCCATCTCGTCCTGGAACTCTTTAATACGATGTCCGTAGTCCTGGCCGATGATAAAGCCCTGCATGCGAATGCGTTTCTTCAGCAGGGTTGCCATCAACAGCGGCAAACGATCCGGGCCGTCCGGCAGACCGGTTGCGTTGTAGCCGCTGACCAGCCCACATACCGGCACGCGCGCGGCGGTATTCAGTAGCGGCAGTACGGCATCAAAGACTTTCCCGCCAACGTTTTCATAATAAACATCTATTCCCTGCGGGCAGGCTGCTGCCAGCTGCGCGTCAAAATCCGCAGCATGATGATCCAGGCACTGGTCGAATCCCAATACCTCGACAGCATGGCGGCATTTTTCAGCACCACCCGCGACACCGATAACCCGGCAGCCTTTAATCTTGCCAATTTGCCCGACCGTTGCCCCAACCGGCCCGGTCGCCGCAGCCACCACCAGCGTTTCACCGGCTTTTGGCTGACCGATATCCAGCAGGCCCATATAGGCGGTAAAGCCCGGCATCCCGAGCACGCCAAGCGCCCATGATGGGTGCGAAGGGTTTTCTCCCAGCTTGACCAGGCCGCTGCCGTCCGAGAGTTCATACTCCTGCCAGCCGCTATAGCCCAGCACCCATTCACCCGGTTTGAAATCCGGGTGGTTCGACTGCTCAACCCGGCTTACCGTACCGCCCACCATTACCGCGCCAATCTCAACGGGCGGCGAATAGGAAGGCGCATCGCTCATGCGGCCGCGCATATACGGGTCCAGCGAGAGCCACACCGTGCGTAATAGCACTTGTCCCTCTGTCAGAGCGGGCAGCGGCTGTTCTTCTAAACGGAAGTTCTTCGCCACTGGCGCGCCGTGTGGGCGCGAGGCCAAAAGCCAGCGACGGTTTCGCGTGGAAGATTGACTCATAAATCACTCCTTTCTCGTGCAAATGTCTCTTGAGACTAGTCCCTTATCTGGCATGATGCTTTGACATTACGAGCCAGACTGATTGAGGCGGACAACCAGATAAATGCAGGTTTCATCGGTCTCATTAATAAACCGACAGTCATTGGGCGGCCCCAGTTCGAGACAATCTCCGGCCTTCATTTCATGCCGGGTATCCCCTTCCTGAAACACCAGCTCGCCAGACTGCAGCCAGATCAGCTGACGTGCCAGCGCGTAAGACGATGCGGGCATCGGCACATCGCTGCCGGGGGGAAGTTCCACCTGCACGAGATCGATAGGCAAATCGGTGCGCGGCGACACATGACGCCGCACGTAATGCGTTTGCGGATCGCGCCAGACCGGTTGATTCGCCAGGCGCAGGAGTTTGCCCTCCTGCATTTCCGCCCGCGCGATTAACGTGGACATGCTGATGCCAAAGGCACCCGATAACCGGGCGAGCAGCGTCGCCGTAGGGCTACTGTCCCCACGCTCTATCTTATGGATCATCGCGCGCGATACGCCTGCCCGTTCGGCCAGCTCGCTCAGGGACCAGCCTCGCGACTCACGTTCGATACGAATACGCGCGCTAATCCGTTGATTCATATTGTCTGTCATAGTATTCATCACGTCATACTATAGTGTATGAACAGTATTTCAATGGCAGTTTTTATAACAAAAAAATAGGGTATATACCGTAGCCGTAAGACGGCACTTTTGTGTACTATAGTGACATAAGCGTACCACTATAGTGAACAGTTCAGCCTGAGGGTTAATCATGATCGTTCGTCATGCCAGTAAAGAAGATTGCGCCGCCATCGGTGAAATATACAACCACGCGGTCCTGCATACGGCCGCCATCTGGAACGATAAAACGGTGGATACCGATAACCGAATCGCGTGGTTTGAAGCGCGCACGCTGGTGGGTTATCCCGTGCTGGTCAGCGAAGACGATGGCGTAGTAACGGGATATGCCTCCTTCGGCGACTGGCGGGCGTTCGACGGTTTTCGCCACACCGTTGAGCACTCCGTCTACGTCCACCCGGACCACCAGGGTAAAGGCATCGGGCGGTTGTTGATGAAGGCGTTGATTATTGAAGCGCGAAAAATTGGCAAACACGTCATGGTGGCGGGGATCGAAGCGCAAAACCATACCTCCATTCATCTTCATGAGACGCTGGGGTTTGTCACCACGGGACAGATGCCGCAGGTGGGGACCAAGTTTGGTCGCTGGCTGGATTTAACCTTCATGCAGCTGCAGCTTGACGAGCGCAGCGAACCGGATGCACTCCCATGAATCAATCGCTCACGCTGGCGTTCCTGGTTGCCGCGGGTATTGGGCTGGTGGTGCAGAACACGTTGATGGTGCGCATCACTCAAAGCTCGTCCACCATTCTCATCGCCATGCTGTTGAACTCGCTGGTTGGCATTGTGCTGTTTGTCAGCATTTTGTTGATTAAGCAGGGGTTCACCGGCTTTCATGAACTGGCGTCAACGGTTCGCTGGTGGACGTTGATCCCGGGCCTGCTGGGCTCGTTTTTTGTTTTTGCCAGCATTAGCGGGTACCAGAATGTGGGGGCGGCAACCACCATTGCGGTGCTGGTGGCAAGCCAGCTGATTGGCGGGCTGGTGCTGGACGTGCTGAGAAGCCACGGCATTCCGCTGCGCGCGCTGATCGGCCCGGTGTGCGGCGCGGTGATGCTGGTGGTGGGGGCCTGGCTGGTGGCCCGCCGCCAGTTTTGATCGTTACAGTATGGTGCCGCCTTTAGTTAGCTGTTCCTCACGCGCATCCATCTCTTCTTTGTGCTGCTTACCGTGGTGTGAAATCGCGGTGCGCAGGCGCTGCTGCTGGGTATAGCGGTCTTCCCGGCTCAGCTCTGCATCATCGCTTAATTCAATCAGCAATTCGTTCATGTGGGTAATCACGCTCTCTTTGATGGCGGCATCCACACGGGCTGTTACGTCGTTTAAATGTGACATTGTCACTCCTTGTTATTGCCGGGTGGCGGCTACGCCTTACCCGGCCTGATTTAGATCTGTAGGCCCGGTAAGCGCAGCGCCACCGGGCAACATTGTCAATTCAGCTTCGCTTTGGAGAAATCGCTGCCCATCAGGCTCACGCTGTAACCCGTCACGTTGCTTCGGGTCGCGAAGAAGGTTTTGCCGTTCGCGAGGGCAATCCACGGCGCCTGCTGGTAGAAAATCTCCTGCGCCTGGCCGTAGAGTTTCGCACGTTCGGCCGGATTGCTGGTCAGCTTCGCTTTATTCACCAGAGCGTCATAACCCTTGTCGCACCAGCGTGCGGCGTTGGATCCGGTTTTGATGCTGTCACAGCCCAGCAGCACGTCGGCGAAGTTATCCGGGTCGCCGTTGTCGGACATCCAGCCAAACAGCGCGGAGTCGTGCTCGCCCTTACGCATGCCGGAGAGATACTCGCCCCACTCGTAAGAGACAATTTTCGCCTTCACGCCCACTTTCGCCCAGTCGGCCTGAATCATCTCAGCGATACGTCGCGAGTTCGGGTTATACGGACGCTGAACCGGCATTGACCACAGGGTCACTTCTGCGCCCTTCTCCAGTCCGGCCTGTTTCAGTAATGCTTTCGCTTTTTCTGGATCGTAGCTGTAATCCTTCAAATCTTTGTTGAAGCCCAGCATATTTGGCGGGATCGGCGATTTTGCCACCGTACCCGAACCCATAAACACCGCGTTCACGATCGCCTTTTTGTCGGTCGCATAGTTCAGCGCCTGACGCACCAGCACGTTATCGAACGGTTTTTTCTCGGTGTTGAACGCCAGATAGCCGACGTTAAGCGCGTCGATTGAATGCAGCGTCAGGTCTTTGTTTTTCTTAATGACGTCAAACTGAACAGGCGACGGAGCCGGGATAATCTGGCATTCGTTGGTCTGCAGTTTCGCCAGACGGGTTTCTACGTTTGGCGTGATAGAGAAAATCAGGTGCTTGGTCGGGACCGCGCCGTCCCAGTAGTTCGGGTTTGCGACGTAGCGGATAAGCGAGTCCACCTTATACTGCTGAAGTACGTAAGGCCCGGTGCCGATTGGCCACGTATCGACGTTCTCAGGCGTGCCCTTTTTCAGCATCGTATCGGCATATTCGGCGGACAGGATAGAGGCAAAATCCATCCCCCAGTCGGCCAGAAACGCGGCGTTCGGTTCGCTAAGCGTAAACTGGACGTGGTAATCATCGACCTTTTTCACGTCCTGAATCAGCTTATCCAGCCCCACGTCGTTAAAGTATTCGTAATTGCCCTGCGAGACGTTGTGATACGGATGCTTAGGGTCTTTCTGACGCAAGACCGAAAAAATTACGTCATCCGCGTTAAAGTCACGGGTCGGCTTGAAGAATTTATTACTGTTAAACTTCACCCCTTTGCGCAGGGTGAACGTATAGGTCTTGCCGTCCGGAGAAATGGTCCATGACTCCGCCAGCGACGGAACCGGGGTGTTTTTCACTGGGTCAAAATTGATCAGACGGTTATACAGTACCTGAGAACTGGCGACAAAAGACGGGCCCGAACTGGCGATTTGCGGGTTAAACGACTCGGGTGAAGCCTCGGAGCAGTAAATAATGGTATCGGTGTTTGCCGCCCATGCGGCCCCTGCCGGTAAAAGCGTGCTCAACGCGAGAGCAAGCAGTGTTTTCCCTGTAGACATGGTTATAACCCTTTCAGTTTTATTATTGTGAACAGTAATAACAGCACAGCTGTTTTGACCTGACAAATAACGAAACACTATCAGGTTATTCTAAAGCAGAGTTTATTGCTGCTTTTCCAGTCAAGAAAAAAGGCGATTTGCCTTAAGTGCCATTATTCGTCAAGCACAACCGTCGCGATCAATGCCGTAAGAAATCGGCCCTTTTGGCGTCTCCTCAGCCGTTTGTTTGCGTCCCGGTTTCGTTAAAGTAACGGTGTGAAGAAGTCTATGGGATCAAATCGTGGCAAAAACACTTTTACGCAGCGGTAATCTGGATGATTTTCAGGCCGTTGGCGGCGGCGGACAGGCCGTTTTTGAATCAGCGTTGCAAATCCGTGAAGCGCTTCGGCTGCGCAAACAGCAGGCTATTGTCGACTGCCTGGCCATTCCTCAGGTGAACGATGGCGGCGATCGCGTTGACTGGTACTCCCCCGTTGACGGAACGGTATCCAGCTGGAAAGCCGCAGAGGAAGATGAACGTTACCGCGCCCTGCGCTACCTGGAAAACACCCTGGCCAGCGTAGAATCGCTGAGTAAAAAGTGTCTGCAGTCACCGAAAACCGCGCAACAGCTGTTTGGTTCCCTGCTGTCAAAAACCTTCCAGTTCCCCGGCGAAAACTTCCTCTATCTGGTCGATGGCAAACCGGTGATCTGCTTCTGGGGCTTCGTGAACCTTAACGAAAACGCCCGTGACGACGTGCTTGATTGCCTGAGGGAATCGCTGATCCCGGAACCTGCGCCCGTTGTCATTGACGATCCCGAGCCAGAGCCCGAGCCCACGCCGGTGATTACCTTTGAACAAGCCGATGAGCCGCTCGTGACGCCCGCGACCAGCGTGCGCATCACCGAGGACGCGCTGTACGAACCAGAACCGCCTCGCGTGATTGTGCCGACTGTAGCAGAAGAACCGGTCCCCGAAATTGTGCCGAAAAAGCGCCGCATCCCCCTGTGGTCATTGCCCGTCGCAGCGGTGATTGTTGCGGCAATAGCGACCCCATTACTCTGGCCAAAACAGGCACCCTCTGCTGAACCTGTCGCCGTACCGGCAGCACCTGTTGCCATTGCGCCAAAACCCATTAAGCCGGTGGAACAGCTTGCCATGAACCTGCCTCTGCACCAGGCCGAAGTGCTGGAGCCGAAGGTACAAGCGCCCGTCGCAAAACCAGAGCCTGTCGTGATTGCCGCGATCCCGAAAGATGCCATGGTGATGGAGGCAAATCAGGTCAAAGCAGGCTCGACACGGTTCCTGAACGGAACCTGGCGCGCCCTTCTCGACGTGAAAGATCCGGTCACCGGCAAGCCGCCGTCACTGCGCTACCAAATACAGAATAATAAAGGCACCGCACGCGTGGTTCACGGCGACAACATCGTTTGCCGCGTCGAGGTGTTCTCCGGGCTGCACAGCAACGGTGAGTTACTGATTAAAACGCGCGGCAACGCCCGCTGCACGGACGGCTCACGCTATCCCATGCCTGAAGTCGCCTGCAAAGCAGGCACCAGCGATGTGGCGGAATGTAGCGCACGTTATGATGCCAACACCGTCGTTCCACTGACGTTCAAGAAAGCAGGTGCGTGATCCTATGCTGGTAACTCTTTGCGACTATAAACAGAGCGTCACGCTCATTGCTAACAGCGGCGTACAGTTCCTTGATTTTGGCCTGACCCCGCAGGACACCGCCAGCAATGGTCGTTTCGTGCGTAAAACGGCAAATGGCCCGCTGCTGCGCCTTGATTTCGACCTGGTGAACGGCCGTTACACGCTCCCGGCAAGCGGCGGCAGTCAGCCGGAGGTGGTGAAGCCGGAAAGCACCATTCCACTGCATCAGTCTCTGACGGTACTGGACGGTGTCTGGCTCCCGCTACCGTTCCTGCGCTTTAATCCTCCGCGCACCTTCGTTGATGGCCCGGACAACTGGGCTCGCGTGCAGGTGCGTAAACTGGATACCCCGGATGCGGCAGGCAATACGCATCGCGTGACCCTCGCGCTCGACAGCCAGATTGCAGAACACGCCACTTCCGCGCTGTCGCCTGTCGAAAACGACATTCTGAACGGCACCCGTTTCGCCCTCGCCTGGCGCGATGAGGAAGTGGAAAACTTCCTCGATCAGACCTGGATTGACGGCTGGCTGCGCGAAGCCTTTACCCAGTTTGCGGACGGCGTTGAAAAACGCTCTGAGCGCGAGTTGTACCAGGCAATGCGCAGCTTTGAATATCAGGCACACTGGCTCAATCTCCTGTCGATGCTCGGCGAGCAGTTGACCGTGCCTGAAGTGAAATTTGTCACCCACACGCTCAGCACCCCTGCCATTCCGGTCGACCTGATCCTCGACGTGGGCAACACCCACACCTGCGGCGTCATTATTGAAGATCATGGCGATGCGAACGATGGGCTACGCCAGACCGCCGAGCTGCAGGTCCGCTCGCTAAGCGAACCGCAGTTCCTGAATGAGCCGCTCTTCACCAGCCGCCTGGAGTTCTCCGAAGCGCGTTTCGGCAAGCAGCACTTCTCCGTGGAAAGCGGCCGTGAAGATGCCTTCGTCTGGCCGTCAATCGTGCGCGTGGGAGACGAAGCGCGCAAACTGGCGATGCAGCGCCTGGGTACCGAAGGTAACAGCGGTATCTCCAGCCCGCGTCGCTACCTGTGGGACGAAACCCCGGTGGTTCAGGACTGGCGCTTCAGCCAGATGAACAGCAAAACCCAGCGTGAACCGCTGGCGACCGCCTTCCCGCTGATGAACCTGATGAACGATGACGGTGAGCCGCTCTTCACCCTGCCTCAGGATGAACGTCTGCCGGTATTTTCCCCGCAGTACAGCCGCAGCACGTTAATGACCCATATGCTCTGTGAGCTGCTGGCACAGGCGCTGGGGCAGATCAACAGCGTCGCCACGCGCTTGCGCCTGGGCTTCCCGGCGTCTCCGCGTCAGCTGCGCACGCTCATTCTTACCCTGCCCTCGGCCATGCCGAAACAGGAGCGTGAGATTTTCCGTCGTCGCATGTTTGAAGCCATTGCTATCGTCTGGAAAGCGATGGGCTGGCACCCGCAGGATGAAGATTTTGCCAGCCGCAAACAGCAGGAAAAAAGCGTGGTGCCGGTACCTGAAATTCAGATGGAATGGGACGAAGCCAGCTGCGGCCAGCTGGTCTGGCTGTATAACGAAGCCATCTCCCATTTCGGCGGCCAGACAGAAGCGTTCTTCGCTTCCCTCGCCCGTCCGGATCGAGAGCCTGAACCGGGCATTCAACCCGGGCGTTCACTGCGCGTGGCCTCCATTGATATTGGCGGCGGTACGACGGATATGGCGATTACGCACTATCAGTTAGACGACGGTTCCGGTAACAACGTCAAAATTACCCCGCAGCTGCTGTTCCGCGAAGGGTTTAAGGTCGCCGGAGACGACACGCTGCTGGACGTGATCCAGCGCTATGTGCTGCCTGCGCTGCAAACCCAGCTGCAGAAGTCCGGGATTGCGGACGCTTCCCTGCTGATGGCGTCGCTGTTTGGCGATTCCGGACGCATTGACACGCAGGCCGTGCTGCGCCAGCAAACGGCGCTTCAGCTGTTTATGCCGATTGGACATGCGATCCTCGCCGCGTGGGAATCCAGCGACATTGACGATCCGCTGGCCGGACTGCATGCCACCTTCGGCGATCTCCTTGCGCAAAAACCGACGCGCAACGTCCTGAACTATCTGCAGCAGGCGATCGACCATGCGCTGCCCGCGGGGTCAGAAGCGTTCGATCTCTTTGCCGTTCCGCTGCACGTTAATTTCCGCGAGATGCAGGATGCCATGCTGGCCGGACAGTTCACGCTGGCGTCTCCCCTTCATGCGGTGTGCGAGGCCATTTCCCATTACAGCTGCGATATTTTGCTGATCACGGGCCGCCCGGGCTGCCTGCCGGGTGTCCAGGCGCTCATCCGCCACCTGCAGCCGGTGCCGGTCAACCGCATCGTCTGGCTGGATAAGTATCAGGTGCATGAATGGTATCCATTCAGCCAGCAGGGGCGTATCGGCAATCCTAAATCTACTGCCGCCGTCGGTGCGATGCTGTGCAGCCTGGCGCTGGATCTTCGCCTGCCGCGTTTCAACTTTAAGGCAGCCGACATTGGCGCATACTCGACGGTTCGTTATCTGGGCGTGCTGGATAACACCATAAATACCCTGCGCGAAGAGAACGTCTGGTACCAGGATATCGATCTCGATAAGCCGGGCGCGAAGCTGGATGCCCGTCTCCATTTCCCGCTACGCGGGAACGTCACGCTCGGCTTCCGTCAGCTTGCAAACGCCCGCTGGCCAGCGACGCCGCTGTATACCCTGAGCATTAACTCTGCTGAACTGGCAAAAGCCATTGCAGGCGACGGCGTGCTTAACGTTCGCCTGAAGCTGCGCGGCGGCAGCAAGCACGAAGGGCCGGAGTCCTTCGAGCTCAGCGACGCCTGGCTACAGGACGGCACGCCGGTTCCCCCGGACGCACTGACCTTTAAACTGAATACCCTGGCCGATCGCCGACACAGCGGCAGCCACTACTGGATTGACAGCGGGAGCGTATACCTGAAATGACTGTGACGACTGCCACCACTCAGGCCTTAATCGGGTGGATTAACGACACGCGCCTGCACGCTCCCATGCTGGATAACGATGCTGATGCCCTGCTGTCACGGGTCACGTCCGCCCAGGCGCGTGAGCAGGCCATTGACCGTGCCCTCCTGAGCCAGAGCAGCATCGGGCTGTACGGCCATTCCCAGGCGGCGAAATCGCATTTACTCACGTCATTGTGCGGCAGCGGTAATGGTCGTCTGAACGTGTCACCCGGCCAGCGCACGTTCGACTATTTTTCGCATATCAATCCCGGCCATGCGGCAACGAATATGGCCATTCGCTTCACCCGCGAACAGCGGGATATTGCCGATGAGGCGTTTCCGCTGCGTCTGCGACTGGTGACCGAAGCCGAACTGGCCCAGCTGTTTATTGCGCGCATCACCCTGCACCCGCAGATCCGCCCGGTGGATAAATCCGTGATTGAAACGCGGCTGGAGAAGTGGCGCGCCTTGCGTCAACCGCAGGGCGTTCCGGGGATCACCGCACAGGAAGTGGGTGCAATCGCCCGTTTCTGGCAGAGCACCGTTCCCGGCGGGAAACAGCATATGGACGATGCCCTGTGGCACCAGTTCGCACTGCTGATCCCTTCGCTCGATCTCAGCACGCGCGCCAGCGTCTGGTCACTGCTGTGGGGAGAACAACAGGAGTTAACCCAACAGTGGCTTAAGCTCGCCCACGTTCTGCATCAAACCAGCCATGCCACGCTGCTTGCGGCCCCCCTTAGCCTGCTGGTGGATAATTTTGGTCTGCCGAGTGAAGGTTTCCTGACTCACGGGGCGTTAACCGCGCCGGAGGCGCAGGAAGCGCTGCTGCACCCGATCAGCGACGGTGACGTGCTAAATGCCATCAGCATTCCAGTTGATATCCTCGCCTTCCTTACCCGTGAGCTGGTGCTGCCGGTAGAGGGATGCGTCATTGATAATGTAGATATTATTGATATTCCTGCGCTGTCTGACGACGGAGCATCGTTGATGACGCAGGCCAAATGCCTGTGGCTGCTGGAACATTATCGTCAGCAGCTACAGCCCGATGTACTGGTCATCTGTAACGCCACCGCACATCATCAGCAGACGGCTAAAGCTGCGCGAACCCTTCAGAACTGGGTCAAAGAGACGCAGCCTGCGGAAGAATCCGCTCTCCCGGGTCTCGTGTGGGCAATTACGCCGCACGACGCGCGTTTTACGACGAAACAGAATCTGGATGAAGCCGTCCAGCACCTGCTGGGCCAGCCGGGTCTGCGCTGGGGTACGCTGCAGGCGCTGGACAGCCACAGCATGCAGCGCATGATTGAGTGGCTTTCTCAGGCCACGCTGCCGTCTCAGCGTCACAAGCGGCTCCATAAGCTAAAAACGCTTTTACAGCAGGATCAGGCGGCACTCATGCAACCTTATCTTGCCCCGGTCACTCAGGATGCAGGGGAAAGACGTTCTCAGGCCGAAAATATGGTGAGAATGCTGCCAAGCAGCGCCGCACGACACGGTGAACTGCTTGAAGGGCTTTTACCGCCGCTCAAAGCCTTTGAAACGCTGCTGGCAGTACAGCAGCCGCGCGAGGAGCAGGTCAACGGGTTGTTCACCGACGTTATTGACCTGTTCGCGGAAAATACGCAGGAAAGCACCGGTACCGTTCAGACCAAAGATAAAGCACGCCTCGCGCACAAGGTGTGGATTAACCATCTGCGTCAATGGAGTCGCAACGATGCCGCCGCCGCCCGGTTAGGCCTTGAACCGGCGGTTTTACAGCAGGTTGCCGATGTACTCATCGTCGCCAGTTATCGTCTGGATTTACCTCAGCAACTGCAGCGGATCGTTGAGACGGATAAAAGTAGCGCCGCGCAACTGCATGCGGTGATGGGCAATTTCATTGGCTGGCTGGGTTACGACAAAATGCCGGTTACTGGGCGTCCTGCAAGCCGCATCCGTAAAGGCAAGGCAATCTTTGTTACACCCATCGTGAGCAGTGCCACCCCGCGTCTCGCGCGTCTGGGCGAGCAACCCATACATGCCGCAACAGCATATGTGTACGACTGGCTGGTTGCGCTTTATAGCCGCGCGATAGAGAACATTGATTACCAGCATCCGCATGATGTCCAGCCTGGCGCGCGTCAGGCCTTACAGGCATTATTGCGCTGAACGCTGATTAACAATGTAGCCGCCTTTCTTGCCGGGTGGCGTGGCGCTGCGCTTACCTGGCCTACATTCTTCACCGTAGTAGGCCCGCGCAAGCGTCGCGCCGCGCTCATCACTCCGTCATACAACCGGCTCGCGTCTGCGCCAGCGCAGATGGATTTTCCCACGACATTGAGTGCCCCGCCGCAGGGATGATTTTCACCTCAACGCCCTTCTGCTTCAGATTCTCCACGTCGCCATCAGGCAGCGACTGCTCGCCGAAAATCAACGTAACCGGACAGGCAAGCGACAGGAATTGTGTTGCCCAGTCAGGTTCAACACCGTGCACGAGACTCGACGCGCCTCGCCAGACGGCATAAGGCGCATTGCTTTTCAGGCAACCCGCCCACGCCGTCGTTTCCGCGCTCAGCATCACGTCATAACCCTGCGTCAGAAACTGTTGCTCGGTTTGTGCGGCAATTGACCGGCTGCACATTCCCCCACCCGCATGAAAATTGGGTTCTGAGACCATCAGTCCCTTCACGCGCGTTGCCAGCAGCCCCGCCGTTTCGATAGCAATGCTGCCGCCCATGCTGTGGCCGTATAACCAGAAGGCATCCAGTTTAAGGTGATCAATCAATTCCGCCACAACGTACGCCTGCTCGGTAGTTTTATAGCTGTAGTGCTCAGGCTTATCGCTGTAGCCGCTGCCGGGCAAATCGATGAGAATCGCTCTGCGCGCGCCAAAAAGCGGGTCATGAACGACACGGGGATATTCATAGGAAGAGGCGCAGCCCAGCCCGTGAATGAACACCACGGGATCGTCGGTGCCGGGCAAGTCATGCCAGCGCACGGTGCAACCGGCCTGCTGCGAGTAAAAACTGTTCATAAGCACTCCTTTCACGATGCACTGTGTATTTATACAGTTATCGCATCTGGAATGCCATATTCATCTTTTAAAAATGGAAGCGTGCTTCAGAAAAGCGAGATCAACAGCGCAACGGGAAAGCTCATTGGCCACGTCGAGCCCACCAGAAAAGCGCTGAGCAGGCGGATACGTTTGCGGTCTTTGGAGAGGAACCAAGTAATTAATGCGCAGATAGAAGCCATGATTGCGTAAAAAACCAACATCTTTTGATACAACGTCATTCTGTATACCAGAGCCGAAAAAATAACCGCACGCAATATGCGTCATATGTTGATACAGATCAAGTTTTTTCGTTACAGAATAACCACTTAAAATTTATGGATAATAACAATTGAGTATCTTGCGTAACAAACAGGGAGAGCAGGCAATACTCCTTACCTATAACACGCATATTAAATGCACTTTTTGACAAATCCTCTGTTTTTGAAAGGCGTCTAATAAAGGCAGACATTCATGGGAGGCCAAATGCTACGCATTCCGCAGAGTTGTATTCATACCCGTTCCACCCCTTTCTGGAATCGAGACACCGCCCCTGCCGGGATCTTTCAGCGTCATCTCGACACGGGTACCCGTCCGGGCGTTTATCCGCGCCTTTCCGTTATGCAAGGCGCCGTACGCTACTTAGGCTACGCCGATGAACTGACGCCCGAGCCTGACAGCACATTGATTATCAAGGCCGGGCACTTCGGTGTTTTTCCGCCGGAGAAATGGCATCACATCGAAGTTATGTCCGATGACACGCTGTTCAACATCGACTTTTTCGTCGAACCCGAGGCACTGAGGTCGCTTTAAGTGGCTTTCACTTAAGAGGAAATCATTATGCTACGTATTCCTGAGAATTTTGTTCATACCCGCTCCACGCCATTCTGGGATAAAGACTCAGCACCAAAAGCCCTTTTCACTCATCATAATACTAAAGCCAGCGTCTACGGCCGTTTGTCCGTGATGCAGGGCGCGGTGCGCTATTTTGGCTTCCCGGATGCAGATGCAACAGAACCGGATTTGGAACAGGTGATCGAGGCGGGATCGTTTGGCATCTCACCGCCGGAAAAATGGCATCGCATTGAGTTATTGACCGACGATACCTATTTCAATATCGACTTTTTTGCCGATCCTGACGTTACGCTTCAGGGCGCAGGTATCGGGAAAGTTGTTAATACAAATAAGGAGTAATGTCGTGAGTAAAGCAACGTACACCGTGACCGTGACCAACAACAGCAACGGCGTCTCGGTGGATTATGAAACTGACGCACCAATGGAGTTGCTCATCCCCGACGTCGCCGCAGACGTGGTGAAAGATTTGGTGAATACCGTCCGCGCTTACGATACGGAAAACGAGCACGAGGTATGTGGCTGGTAAATAAAATGCCCGGCGATACTGGCCGCCGGGCAGGGTTTTTAGTGTTTTATCATCACATGCCGGACAACCGTATAATCCTCAAGCCCGTAGACCGACATATCTTTGCCGTAGCCGGATAATTTCATCCCCCCGTGCGGCATTTCGCTCACCAGCATAAAATGGGTATTCACCCAGGTGCAGCCGTACTGCAGGCGCGCACTCAGGCGATGGGCGCGGCCCACGTCTTTGGTCCAGACTGATGATGCCAGACCATATTGCGAATCGTTGGCCCAGGCAAGTACCTGCGCTTCGTCGTCGAATTCCGTCACGCTGACGACCGGACCAAACACCTCGCGTTGAACAATTGCATCTTCTTGTTTCGCCCCAGCCAACAGGGTTGGCTGGAAGTAGTAGCCCGCCCCCTCGTGTTTACTCCCGCCGGTCACCACACGGATATGGCTCAGCGCTTTTGCCTCGTCAACCGCGTTGCACACGCGTGACAGGTGTGCGGCAGAACTGAGTGGGCCAAGTTCTGTCGACTCGTCCTCCGGCGCCCCCATTTTCAGGCTGGCGACGGCGGCCCCCAACTTCTCAACCAGCGCGGCGTAAATGCCCTTCTGGGCATAGATACGGCAGGCAGCGGTGCAGTCTTGTCCGGCGTTGTAGAAACCGAACGTGCGCACGCCTTCCACCACGGCGTCCAGATCGGCATCGTCAAAAACAATCACCGGTGCTTTGCCGCCCAGCTCCATATGGGTGCGCTTAATTGAGGAAGCCGTGTGGCTGATAATATGCTCGCCCGTGGCAATCGACCCGGTGAGTGAGACCATGCGGACTTTTTCATGCCCGGTGAGCGGGTCGCCGACGGTTTTACCGCGACCAAAGAGAACGTTAAGTACGCCTGCCGGGAAGATGTCTCTGGCCAGCTCGGCCAACTTTAAGGCCGTCAACGGGGTAATTTCAGAAGGTTTGATCACCACGCAGTTGCCTGCCGCCAGCGCGGGGGCCAGCTTCCAGGCAGCCATCATCAGCGGGTAGTTCCACGGCGCAATGGACGCGACGACGCCGATCGGGTCGCGGCGGATCATTGACGTATGCCCTTCAAGATACTCGCCGGCGGCCAGTCCATTCAGGCAGCGAGCCGCGCCCGCAAAGAAGCGAAACACGTCGACCACCGCCGGGATTTCGTCCCCCAGAGCGCAGTACAGAGGCTTTCCACAATTAAGGGATTCGAGCCGGGCGAACGCTTCAGCATGCGCTTCAATGGCATCAGCCAGCTTCAACAAACACTCGGCGCGGGTTTTAGGCGTCGTTTGCCCCCATTCCCCGAACGCGCGATCCGCAGCCTGAACGGCCGCATCGACCTGCGCCGCTGACGCTTCAGCAATATCCAGCAGTACGTCGCCGGTGGCAGGGTTATAGACCGGCTGCGTTTCCCCTTCACCGGCCACCAGTTCACCATTAATCAGCAGTAGTTTTTGCATAGCATTGTCCTGTTGAAATCAATGTTATTTCCCGCTTTCGGCACCGTTTTCGCCGTCGCGGGTTAGCCACCAGGCTCCCAGAATGGGGATGGTTGTGACCAGCATCACCAGCAGTGCAACAACGTTGGTGACCGGTACGTCACGCGGACGACCGAGCTGGTTGAGCAACCACAGCGGTAACGTGCGCTCGTGTCCCGCCGTAAATGTCGTCACGATAATTTCGTCAAACGACAGCGCAAACGCCAGCATCCCTCCGGCCAGCAGCGCCGAGCCAAGGTTAGGCAGCACCACATAGCGAAAGGTTTGCCAGCCGTCTGCACCCAAATCCATCGACGCTTCCACCAGACTCCAGGACGTGCGCCGGAACCGGGCAATCACGTTGTTGAAAACCACCACCACGCAGAAAGTGGCGTGTCCTACAACGATGGTGAAAAATCCCGGCTCAAGGTTGATGGTTTTGAATGCCGTCAGCAGCGCCAGGCCGGTGATAATCCCCGGCAGGGCAATCGGCAACAGCAGCAGCAGAGAGATCGCGTTTTTACCAAAGAACTCGCTGCGCCACAGTGCCGCTGCAGCAAGCGTGCCAAGCACGAGTGAAATACCGGTTGATAAGCTGGCGATTTTAAGTGACAACGTCACTGATTCAAGAATATCCCCACGCCCTGCCGCCACGCTGAACCACTTGAGCGTTAGCCCCTGCGGCGGGAAGCTGAAAGCCGCGTCCTCGGTATTGAACGCATAGATCGCGATAATCAGCAGCGGGAAGTGGAGGAAGATAACCCCGCCCCACGCGGCCACTTTCAGGAACAACGGTGCGCGATCAGAGTGCATCGAATGCTCCCAGGCGTTTCACGAACGCCAGATAAAGCGAGATCAGCACAATCGGAACCAGCGTGAATGCGGCAGCCATGGGCATATTCCCAATGGCCCCCTGCTGGGCGTAGACCATGTTTCCGATGAAATATCCCGGCGGCCCCACCAACTGCGGCACGATAAAATCCCCGAGCGTCAGCGAGAAGGTAAATATTGATCCTGCCGCAATCCCCGGAATAGCCAGCGGCAGAACCACGTAGCGGAAGGTTTGGCGCGGCCGCGCGCCCAGATCGGCAGACGCCTGTAGCAGAGAAGCGGGCAACCTCTCCAGCGCCGCCTGCACGGGTAGGATCATAAACGGCAGCCAGATATAGACGAAGACCAGAAAGCGGCCCAGCCCTGATGTCGACAATGTGTTACCGCCAATCGCCGGTAGCGTAAGCAGAGAAATCAGGAGCGGCTCAAGCCCCAAATGGCTGAGAAACCACTGTGCCACCCCATCTTTCGCCAGCAGCAGCGTCCAGGCGTAAGCCTTAACGATATAACTCGCCCACATGGGTAGCATCACCGCGATGTAGAAAAAGGCTTTCCACTTACCGCGGGTATAACGCGCCATATACCACGCCATCGGAAACGCGAGGATCGCGCTGGCGACAGTGACCGCAAGAGCCATCACCAGCGTGCGCAAGATGATGTCGTAGTTCGCCGGGTTGAAAAGTGCCTGAATGTTCGCAAAGGTGAGATCGGGCGTCACCGACATGGTGAAGTCGTCGAACGTATAGAAACCCTGCCACAGCAGCGTCAGAAGCGAACCCAAATAGACGATGCCAAACCACATCAGCGGCGCGAGAAGGAGCAGGAACAGGCCAAGCGACGGTTTGCGCCAGAACAAGGCGGTAATACGGCCTAACCTACCGTGCGGCGCGGGCGTGGGTGAAACGCTCATGTCCATTTCACCTCTCCTCATGAAGCAACACCATGGCCTCGCGTGACCACGAGGCCAGCACCTGCTGTCCGGGCGCAATCCCTGCCGGGAGCGCGCCTCCGGTAAGGTTTGCCTGGCTGACGAGCAGTTTCGCACCGTCAGCCAGACGCAGCTCGAAGCGCGTGGCCGCGCCCTGATACTGTACCGCCTGTACCACGCCCTGCACCTGAACGTCACCGCCCTCATTGAGACGAATATGTTCCGGGCGCAGCGAATACATCCCCTCCATCCCACAGACCTGACGGGCCAATGCGGTATCAAAAACGTTAGAGGTGCCAACAAAACTGGCGACAAACGGCGTGCGAGGACGCATGTAAAGTTCGCGCGGGGTCTCAACCTGCTCGATACGCCCGTTGTTGAAGACGGCCACCCGATCCGACATGGACAGGGCTTCTCCCTGATCGTGGGTGACGAAAATAAAGGTAATGCCCAGCTCCTGCTGAAGCTTTTTCAGCTCGAACTGCATTTGTTCGCGCAGTTTAAGGTCGAGCGCGCCTAGCGGTTCGTCCAGCAGCAGCACGCGGGGTTCGTTCACCAGCGCGCGGGCAATCGCCACGCGCTGACGCTGGCCGCCGGAGAGCTGTGAAGGCTTACGCGCGACGGCAAAACTCAGGCCGACCTTCTCCAGCGCCTGACCGGCCAGCGCGTAGCGTTTTTTCTTGTCGATACCTTTAACCATCAGCCCGTACGCTACGTTGTCGAGGATCGACATGTGCGGAAACAGCGCGCAATCCTGAAATACGGTGTTGACGTCGCGCTCCCAGGGAGGCAATTCGCTGGCTTCTTTACCGAAGATTTTTATCGCGCCGCCGCTCAGCTGTTCAAAACCGGCAATCAGGCGCAGGCAGGTCGTTTTGCCGGAGCCCGAAGGCCCCAGCATGGAGAAAAACTCCCCGTCACGAATGCCAATAGTCACCCCATCCACCGCTCGTACGTCGCCGTACAGACGGGAAACGTCATTAAACTCTACTGCGTACGTCATGTTCTGCTCCCGGACGTTCAACGACCGCCCATGATGGCAATGTAATCCTGCGTCCAGCGGCTGTAAGGGACAAATTTCCCCCCTTCCGCAATCGGCGTTTTCCAGAACATGATTTTTTCGAACTCGTTATAACCGTTTGTTTCGCAGCCTTTATCACCGAGCAGCGTGCTGGCTTTACAGCCTTCCGCGACCACCGGCAGCGAGCCAAACCAGGCCGCCAGATCGCCCTGCACTTTTGGCGTCAGCGACCAGTTCATCCATTTGTAGGCGCACATTGGGTGTTTTGCCTGCGCGTGCAGCATGGTGGTGTCCGCCCAGCCGGTCACCCCTTCTTTCGGGAAGACGGTGGCAACGGGCTGGTTCTCTGCCTTGAGGGCATTCGCCTGATATGGCCAGGCGCTGGAGGCCACCACGCCTTCATTTTTAAAGTCGCTCATCTGAACGGTGGTGTCATGCCAGTAGCGGTGGATAAGCGCGTGCTGATCGCGCAGCACCTTGAGCACAGCGGCGTACTGCTCTTCGGTGAGCTGGTACGGGTCTTTAATACCTAACTGCGGCTGAGTGGCTTTGACGAACAGCGCGGCATCGGCGATATAAATCGGGCCGTCGTACGCCTGCACGCGTCCCTGGTTGGTTTTACCGTCAGGCAAATTCTGTTTGGTGAATACCACGCTCCAGCTGTCCGGCGGCGTCGGGAAAGTTTTGGTGTTGTACATCAGCAGGTTTGGCCCCCACTGATACGGCGTGCCGTAGACTTTGCCGTCAACGTTAAACCATTCCCCTTTCACAATCCGTGCGTCGAGGGTTTTCCAGTTGGGGATCAGATCGGGGTTAATCGGCTGAACGCGTTTCCCCATGATCAGGCGCAGCGAGGCGTCACCGGAGGCCGTGACCAGGTCATATCCCCCTTTCGCCATCAGGCTGACCATCTCATCGGATGTGGCCGCCGTTTTGACGTTGACGGCACACCCGGTCTCTTTTTCAAACTGGGTCACCCAGTCATAATTTTTATCCGTCTGACCGCGTTCGATGTACCCCGGCCAGGCAATAATATCCAGTCGTCCTTCCCCGTTACCGATGGCCTTCGGCGGTTCGGCGGCTTGCGCGGTCATGATTGTCATGCCAAGCGCATACAGGCTGCTGCGGGCAAAATTTTTGCTCATTAGATATACTCCAGTCGCAATGAAATTTAGCGGCAGCCTTGCCGTAAAAATATCTCCTTAATTAAACGTAGACCGCGCAAATGCGCCGCACCTTTCGGCTAAAGGAAATTTCATCAAGGTGTGACCGAGGGCGCATTCCCCGTTAACTGGATTATAGACAAGGAGTTAGCAGAGGAAGGGAGTATGCAGATTTCCTATGATGCGGCGCTGAGAGATATTCGCAGCGCCGTCATAAAGATAAGGAAGGATTATTTAAAAGCCGACTACGCGATTTATTCCAGCATCTCGCTAATTAATTTTCCCAACTGAATAACAGCCTGTTCTTCCCGTTCTCCCCACGCCCAGGAGGTATTAAACCGGAAAAACGGCGTCCAGCTGTCTGAGGTTGAAAACATCTTACCTGGCGCAATGCTGATGTGGTGGACTAACGCTTTCTCGCTCAGCAGCCCGGCATCCAGCTGTGCCGGAAGCTCCAGCCATAAAAAATAGCCGCTGTCGTTGTGATGGATTTTGACGCCAGCAGGCATATGGCGCAAAAGCGACTGCCACCCCTGCTGTTTGCGCTCGGCCAGCGTGCGTCGCAGGCGGCGAAGATGGGCGTCATATCGTTTGGTCGCCAGATAATCCACCAGCGCCAGCTGCATGGGTGAGCTGGTTGATAAGGTGCTCATGAGCTGCAGCTGCTGAATGCGGCGCGCATGCTTTCCCGCCGCTACCCATCCGATGCGAAAACCGGCCACCAGACATTTTGAAAATGAGGAGCAGTGCAGCGTCATGTCCTGCCTGTCCCAGGCCTTGGCCGGAAGCGGTTTTTCACGGCCAAAATAGAGCTCGCTGTAGACGTCGTCCTCAATCAGGGTGACGTTATGCTTCGTTAGCAGCGCCACCAGCAGCGCCTTTTTCTCCGCACTCAGCGTGAAGCCAAGCGGGTTTTGACTGTTGGTCATTAGCCAGCAGGCTTTTACCGGATAATCATTCAGGGCCTGTTCAAGGGCATTCAGGTCGATCCCCTCGCGCACGTCGGTCGCTATCGACAGGGCCTTCAGCTTCAGACGTTCAAGCGCCTGGAGAGCACCATAAAAACAGGGATTTTCAACGATTACCCAGTCACCGGGTTCGGTGACTGCCTGAAGGCTTAGATTCAGCGCCTCAAGCGCGCCTGCGGTAATGACAATCTCTTCAGGAGAGATGTTCATCCCCTGCTGCGCGTAGCGGCGGGCAATGGCGTGGCGTAGATCGACGTTACCCGGCGGCAGGTTTTCAATCACGCTCATCGCGGTGGCGGTTTTACTGACGTTCGCCAGCGAGCGGTTAAGCTGCTGAAGCGGAAAGAGGCGCGGATCGGGAAATGCGGAAGCAAACGGCACGACGGAGGGATCGCGGCTGGCCTGCAGTACATCGAAGATATAGGTGTTGATGTCGACCACTTCATCGCGCATCACCTGAGCCGGAGGAGCAGGCTGTTGCGCAGTCGGGCGCGAGGCAACATAATAGCCCGATTGCGGTCTGGCGACAATGCGCCCCTGGCTTTCCAGCATCTGATACGCGTGGCCCACGGTCATGAAACTCATGCCACTGCTCGCCACCTGCTCTCGCAGTGAAGGCAGCTTATCGCCCGGCAGCCATACGCCAAGCTCAATCTGCGAGATAATTTGTTGCGCCAGACGCTGGTATTTTTTCATCAGATTCTCCTTATTGCCGACAGTGTATATCAGCAGGAGAAAAAGAGAAGATTTTGCTAACTGTTATGGAAAGCGTTGTTAATTACTTGCGGTACTCAGTGATATGGCTCTGGGCAGAACGTGCTGCGGCCAGGTGATCGAGCGTAACCATCGACGATTTGCAAAAAATGCATTTCGCGCCGTGAGGATTTTTCTCAGACACATCAAAAACTGAAGTACGGTACTGCGAGCCATGACAGCATGGGCAGCGAAAATGGATATAAGAAGTCATAGGATTCTCCTGTAAACGTAAAAACGTAAATTACTCATGAGCCGATCAGGCAATAATGGTTTTAAACAAAACTAATCGGAAAGTAGATAAAGACCCAAGAGAGGCTGCGGAGAGGCACAACGTGATGAGAACTGCTTTATAAAACTACGTCAGATATTTATTTGGACTCAAAACCAGAAGACCATTAACGCACGACGCAGACGACAACGCAAGCGGTTTAATGCGTAAAATTCATAAAAAGAATTTTCTTATTCTTAATTACCAACCTATATCAGATGAGTTAAATGACGACAGTTTTCGAACTGTTATGAATAAATTTTACTTTTCTGCCTCTGATAGTCGACTTTGCCCCCCTATACCATAACAGCACACCGTTTGACATTGAGGCTGTGCATGTTTAGTTTAGATGCTTTTCACCTTGCGCGGATACAGTTTGCCTTTACCGTATCCTTTCACATTATTTTCCCGGCAATCACCATCGGCCTGGCAAGCTATCTTGCTGTACTCGAAGGGCTGTGGCTCAAAACAAAAAATCCCGTCTGGCGCTCGCTGTACCATTTCTGGTCGAAGATCTTCGCCGTTAACTTTGGTATGGGTGTGGTCTCCGGGCTGGTCATGGCCTACCAGTTTGGCACTAACTGGAGTGGATTTTCACAGTTTGCGGGCAGTATTACCGGCCCACTGCTGACCTATGAAGTGCTCACCGCTTTCTTCCTTGAGGCCGGTTTCCTTGGCGTGATGCTGTTTGGCTGGAACAAAGTCGGTCCGGGTCTGCACTTCTTTGCAACCTGTATGGTGGCGCTGGGGACGATTATATCGACCTTCTGGATCCTCTCCTCCAACAGCTGGATGCAGACCCCGCAAGGCTATGAGATCGTCAACGGTCAGGTCGTACCGGTAGACTGGTTTGCCGTGGTATTTAACCCCTCTTTCCCGTACCGCCTGCTGCATATGTCGATAGCCGCCTTCCTCAGTAGCGCGCTGTTTGTTGGTGCTTCTGCCGCCTGGCACCTGCTGCGCGGTAACAGGACGCCTGCCATTCGCGCCATGTTCTCTATGGCACTCTGGATGACCCTGATTGTGGCCCCCATACAGGCGATGGTGGGTGATATGCACGGGCTGAACACCTTAAAGTACCAGCCCGCCAAAATTGCCGCCATTGAAGGCCACTGGGAAAACCCGCCGGGTGAACCGACGCCGCTGCTGCTGTTCGGCTGGCCGGACATGGAGCAGGAGCGCACCCGCTTTGGGCTGGAGATCCCGGCGCTGGGCAGCCTGATCCTGACCCACAGTCTGGAAAAACAGGTTCCTGCGCTCAAGGAGTTTCCGAAAGAAGACCGGCCTAACGCCACCATCGTCTTCTGGTCGTTCCGCATTATGGCAGGCCTGGGCATGTTGATGCTGCTGCTGGGAGTGGCTGCGGTCTGGCTGCGCTACAAAAAACGGCTGTATACCTCTCGTCCCTTCCTGTGGTTTGCCCTGCTTATGGGGCCATCCGGATTGATTGCCATCCTTGCCGGATGGGTTACCACGGAAGTGGGCCGCCAGCCGTGGGTGGTCTATGGACTGCAGCGCACGAAAGATGCGGTTTCCGCGCACGGCGATCTGCATATGAGCGTCAGCCTGCTGGCCTTCTTCGTGGTTTATACCTCGGTGTTTGGCGTGGGTTATAGCTATATGGTACGCCTGATCAAAAAAGGTCCTCAGCCTCATGAGTCATTTGCCACTGAAGCTGATGGTCGACCCGCTCGTCCCCTTTCCGCCGTTATCACTGAACGTAAGGAGAAGCCATAATGGGAATCGATCTCTCCCTTATCTGGTTTGTGATCATCGTATTCGCCACGTTAATGTACATCGTGATGGATGGATTTGATCTGGGAATTGGCATCCTGTTCCCCGCGACGCAGAACGGCGACGATCGCGATGTGATGGTCAACAGTGTTGCGCCGGTGTGGGACGGGAACGAAACCTGGCTGGTGCTTGGCGGCGCGGCCTTGTTTGGTGCCTTCCCGTTGGCTTACGCGGTCATCATCGACGCGCTGACCATTCCGCTGACATTAATGCTGATCGGACTTATTTTTCGGGGCGTGGCGTTTGAGTTTCGCTTCAAAGCCACACCGGCACACCGTCCGTTCTGGGATAAAGCCTTTATTGGTGGCTCGATTCTGGCAACGTTCACCCAGGGCGTGACGGTCGGCGCTGTGATTAACGGTTTCTCCGTTACCGGACGCACGTACAGCGGGGGACCCTTTGACTGGTTCACTGCCTTTAACCTGTTCTGTGGCGCAGGTCTGGTCATAGCCTATGCCCTGTTAGGCTCCACATGGCTGGTGATGAAAAGCGAAAATGCCCTGCAACAGCGGATGCGTGAGGTTTCAAAAACGCTGTTAATCGTCCTTCTGGTATTCATTGCGGCAATCAGTATCTGGACGCCTTTGGCGCAACCGGCTATCGCCGCGCGCTGGTTTACGCTGCCGAATCTGTTTTATCTGCTGCCCGTCCCGGTGCTGGTGGCGATCCTGAGCCTTTGGCAGTGGCGAAGCCTGAAGGATCCTGATAGCCATAATCTGCCGTTTGTGCTGACGCTGGGGTTGATTTTCCTCGGATTCAGCGGTCTTGGGATCAGCATCTGGCCCCACATCATCCCGCCGTCTATTACCATATGGCAGGCCGCTGCACCCCCGCAGAGTCAGGGCTTTATGTTAGTGGGCGCACTGTTGATCATTCCCATCATTCTGGTCTACACCTTCTGGAGTTATTACGTATTTCGCGGAAAAGTACAGCATGGGGAGGGTTATCATTGATGCAACAACCTGTCTGGAAACGTCTGATGTGGCTGGTCATCATCTGGGGCGGTAGCGTCCTGGCGCTGGCCGCCGTAAGTATGTTCTTCCGCATGCTGATGGCGGCGGCGGGATTTAAATCTCACTAACACCCTGTGCCGGGCACCGCGCTGTTGCCCGGCCTCTTCTCGCACTTTCAGATAAACCCCATTAACTCGCGCGGGCGTATGGTTACACTTGGAATAGATTCACAGCATTGATATTTAGAGAAGAAAAATGAAAAAGCTCGTTGCAGTAACTTTTCTGAGCCTGGCCCTGGCGGGCTGCGTTAACCCGGGTAAAGCGTCCGTTCAGCCGGAGCAGCTTCAAAACCACCGTTTTGTGCTGGAAAACGTCGATGGTAAAGCCATCACCAAAACGGCAACGCAGCCTGAAATAAGCTTTAGCGCACTGTCAGATATCAGCCTGATTAAAAACATCACTGTCTCAGGCGTGATGTGTAACAGCTATAACGGACAGGGGAAATTGTCCGAAGGCGCGCTCACCGTCAAAACGCTGGCGATGACCCGGAAACTGTGCACTGACCCACAGCTTAACGAACTGGATCAGGCCATCGGCGACATGCTGCGCAAGGGCGCACAGGTCGACCTGACTGAAGACCAGTTAACGCTGGCGACAGCCGAAAAAACGCTGATGTTTAAACGCGTTGAGTAATCAGTAGTTACCGCAAGATCCCACGGCAAGCGACTGTTCACTGCAGCGCTTGCCATTTGGCAACGCGCACATACCAATCGCAGACCCATCGAGCTGGCGAGCAACCGATAACGAACCCCCAATCATCGCGCAGTTGGCCTGGCCGGAGCTTGACATCGCGGCTCTCATACCTGGCGTAACGTGCGCCGCCGTTGCCTGCTGAACAGGTTCACTACTACATGCCGACAACAATAATGCGGCACACCCTACCCAAAACGCTGAACGCATGTTCTCTCCCCCATGAATAATGACAAACCTATGCATAATAGGCACCCGGCGCCGCATCGTCGAGAGTGGATGTGCGTATTTATGCGCTCCGGAAACAATTTCTCGCAATTTTTTCGGCAAAAGTTTGATCTACTCATTGATGCCGGGAATATCGAGGACACAAAAGCGAAAATCGCAAAACCTGAGCTTTGCTAAAATAAAAGAATAATTATCAGGGCTTGTTGCCGTTATACAGGCCCCTCTTTTTGCGCAATGTAAGGGTGTCGTCTTATGCAAACTATTGACGGTAATGGTGCAGTCGCGTCAGTTGCGTTCCGTGCCAGCGAAGTTATCGCCATCTACCCGATTACGCCAAGTTCCACGATGGCTGAACAGGCGGATGCCTGGGCCGGAAACGGGGTAAAAAACGTCTGGGGGGATGTCCCACGCGTGGTTGAAATGCAGTCCGAAGCAGGCGCGATTGCCGCGGTGCACGGTGCGCTTCAGACAGGCGCCTTGTCCACGTCGTTTACCTCCTCTCAGGGATTGCTGCTGATGATCCCGACGTTATACAAATTAGCGGGACAGTTGACGCCATTTGTGCTGCATGTTGCCGCACGTACGGTCGCGACTCACGCCCTCTCCATCTTTGGCGATCACTCAGACGTGATGGCGGTCCGTCAAACGGGCTGCGCCATGCTGTGCGCCAGCAGCGTCCAGGAGGCCCAGGACTTCGCGCTGATTTCGCATATCGCGACGCTGAAAAGCCGCGTGCCGTTTATTCATTTCTTTGATGGGTTCCGCACATCTCACGAAATCAACAAAATCGTTCCGCTGGCTGACGATACGATCCTCAATCTTCTGCCACAGGCTGAGATCGATGCGCACCGTGCTCGCGCCCTCAATCCGGAACATCCTGTGATTCGCGGAACTTCTGCAAACCCGGATACCTATTTCCAGTCTCGCGAAGCGACCAACCCGTGGTACGACACGGTTTACGACCATGTTGAACAGGCGATGAATGCGTTCGCCACCGCCACCGGACGGGAGTACAAACCGTTCGAGTATTATGGCCATCCGCAGGCGGAACGCGTGAACGTGCTGATGGGCTCAGCCATCGGCACCTGTGAAGAAGTGGTGGATGAACTGCTGACGCGCGGCGAAAAGGTCGGCGTGCTGAAAGTGCGGCTTTATCGTCCGTTCTCAGCTAAACATTTGCTCTCAGCGCTTCCGGAAAGCGCGCGATCCGTTGCCGTTCTTGACCGTACCAAAGAACCGGGTGCACACGCGGAACCGCTCTATCTGGACGTGATGACGGCCCTGGCGGAAGCGTTTAATAGCGGCGAACGCGAAATGCTGCCGCGCGTTATTGGCGGGCGCTATGGCTTGTCATCCAAAGAGTTTGGCCCGGACTGCGTGCTGGCAGTCTTTAACGAGCTGAATGCAGCGAAGCCAAAACCGCGCTTTACGGTCGGCATTTATGATGATGTGACTAATCTGTCCCTGTCATTGCCGGAAAACTCCCTGCCCTCGACCGCCAAACTCGAGGCGCTGTTCTATGGTCTGGGCAGCGACGGTAGCGTCTCAGCAACCAAAAACAACATCAAAATCATCGGCAATTCGACGCCGTGGTATGCCCAGGGCTATTTCGTCTATGACTCCAAAAAAGCGGGCGGGCTGACCGTTTCCCACCTGCGCGTCAGCGAACACCCTATTCGCTCGGCTTACCTTATTTCTCAGGCAGATTTTGTAGGCTGCCACCAGCTGCAGTTTATCGACAAATACCAGATGGCGGAGCGCCTGAAACCTGGCGGTATTTTCCTGATTAACACTCCGTACAGCGTTGATGAAGTCTGGGCGCGGTTGCCGCAAGAAGTGCAGGCGGTGCTAAACCAGAAAAAAGCCCGCCTCTTTGTGATTAACGCCGCCAAAATTGCCCGCGAATGTGGCCTGGCGGCACGTATCAACACCGTGATGCAGATGGCCTTCTTCCATCTGACCAACATCCTGCCGGGCGACAGTGCGCTGATGGAGCTGCAGGGTGCGATAGCCAAAAGCTACAGCAGTAAAGGCCAGGAGCTCGTCGAGCGCAACTGGCAGGCGCTGGCGCTGGCGCGCGAATCGCTGTTTGAGGTACCGCTGCAGCAGGTGAATGCAGCCAGCCCGAACCGTCCTCCGGTGGTGTCCGACGCGGCGCCGGATTTCGTGAAAACCGTAACGGCGGCGATGCTGGCCGGTCTGGGCGACGCCCTGCCAGTCTCGGCGCTGCCGCCAGACGGTACCTGGCCAATGGGCACCACCCGTTGGGAAAAACGCAACATCGCCGAAGCGATCCCGATCTGGAAAGAAGAGCTGTGTACGCAGTGCAACCACTGCGTGGCGGCCTGCCCTCACTCGGCCATCCGTGCCAAGGTGGTTTCTCCTGAAGAGATGGAAACCGCACCGGCCAGCCTGCACTCGCTGGATGTGAAATCCCGCGACATGCGCGGACAGAAATACGTTCTGCAGGTCGCCCCTGAAGACTGTACCGGCTGTAACCTGTGCGTCGAAGTGTGCCCGGCGAAGGATCGTCAAAACCCGGACATTAAAGCCATTAATATGATGTCGCGCCTGGAACATGTTGAAGAGGAGAAAGTGAATTATGACTTCTTCCTGAACCTGCCGGAAATCGATCGCAGCAAGCTGGAACGTATTGATATTCGCACCTCACAGCTGATTACTCCGCTGTTCGAATACTCGGGTGCCTGCTCTGGCTGCGGAGAAACACCGTATATCAAACTGCTTACGCAGCTTTACGGCGACAGAATGCTGATCGCTAACGCCACCGGCTGTTCGTCTATTTACGGTGGTAACCTCCCTTCCACGCCATACACTACCGACGCTAACGGTCGCGGCCCGGCATGGGCAAACTCGCTGTTTGAAGATAACGCCGAGTTTGGTCTTGGCTTCCGTCTGACCGTCGACCAGCACCGCGCGCGCGTGATGCGTTTGCTGGAGCAGTTTGCCGATAAAATCCCTGCAGAACTGAATGAGGCACTTCACTCGGAAGCCACGCCGGACGTGCGGCGCGAGCAGGTGGCTGAACTGCGCAACGCGCTGCAGGGCGTTGAGGGTGCGGAACAATTGTTGACGGATGCTGATGCGCTGGTTGAAAAATCTATCTGGCTGATCGGCGGCGACGGCTGGGCCTACGACATTGGCTTCGGCGGGCTTGACCATGTTCTGAGTCTGACTGAAAACGTTAATATTCTGGTGCTGGATACGCAGTGTTATTCCAACACGGGCGGTCAGGCGTCTAAAGCGACACCGTTAGGCGCTGTCACCAAATTTGGTGAGCACGGTAAACGCAAAGCGCGTAAAGATCTCGGCGTCAGCATGATGATGTACGGCCACGTTTATGTCGCGCAGATTTCACTGGGTGCACAGCTTAATCAGACCGTGAAAGCGATTCAGGAAGCGGAAGCCTACCCTGGCCCATCGCTGATCATTGCCTATAGCCCTTGCGAGGAGCACGGCTACGATCTGGCTCTCAGTCACGATCAGATGCGTCAGCTCACAGCAACCGGCTTCTGGCCGCTGTACCGGTTCGACCCACGCCGTGCGGATGAAGGCAAACTGCCGCTGGCGCTGGATTCACGTCCGCCATCTGATGCCCTTGCAGAGACGCTTATGCAGGAGCAACGCTTCCGCCGCCTCAACGCGCAACAGCCTGAAGTGGCAGAACAGCTCTGGAAAGATGCCGCCGCGGATCTGCAAAAACGCTATGACTTCCTGGCACAGATGGCCGGGAAAGCGGATAAATCGACCAGCGAATAACTCTACCTGCCCGGCTCGTCCGGGCATTTTTTTGTCATAAAAAATGCCCGATGTATTCACACCGGGCTAATCCAGATAATCACAGAAAACTATTTAGATAACTAAATAATATTCACATCAATTATGGATGAAGAAATCTTAAAGGCATATAACAACGGCGATCTTACCTTTTCTCTCGCGCAATTAATAATTTTAGTTTTGTATATTCCCGGTTAATACATTCATGAAATCTATCAAGATTTCAACAGTATTATTTAGTTGAGAATTTACTTAAAACGTAACAAATATAATTACGACTCCTCATTGGGAGTGATTTAGCATGAGACATCTTTCCTGTGTGGAAAGTTCATCTGGTAATTAAATAAAAATGATTGCAAAGGAATATCACTATGCAAAGAAAAGTACTGGCCCTCATGATTCCTGCGCTGTTAATGGCAGGCGCAGCACATGCAGCAGAAATTTATAATAAAGACGGCAACAAATTAGATCTGTACGGAAAAGTAGATGGTCTCCACTACTTCTCTGACGATGCGTCCAAAGATGGCGATCAAACCTATATGCGTCTGGGCTTCAAAGGCGAAACCCAAATCAACAACCTGATGACTGGCTACGCGCAGTGGGAATACAACGTTCAGGCTAACAACACCGAAGGTTCTGATAACCAGTCCTGGACGCGTCTGGCTTTCGCGGGTGTTAAAGTGGGTGATTACGGTTCATTTGATTATGGCCGTAACTACGGTGTGCTGTACGACGTGGAAGGCTGGACAGATATGCTGCCAGAATTCGGTGGCGACTCATACACCTACGCCGATAACTTTATGACAGGCCGTGCAAACGGCGTGGCAACCTACCGTAATACCGACTTTTACGGTCTGGTGCAGGGTCTGAACTTTGCGCTGCAATACCAGGGCAAAAACGAATCCGGTAATAACAATCAGGAAGGGACCAACAACGGTCGTGATACGCGTCATGAGAACGGCGACGGTTTCGGTATCTCTACCACTTATGATTTCGGCATGGGATTCAGTGCAGGCGCGGCTTCCGCCTCTTCTGCCCGTACCAACGATCAGGTTACACGTACAACCGCGGGTGGCGATAAAGCAGATGCATGGACTGCTGGCCTGAAATACGATGCCAACAATATCTACCTGGCGGCAATGTATTCCGAAACCCGCAATATGACACCATATGGTGATAACGAAGGTAATGTGGCTAACAAAACTCAGAACTTTGAAGTCACCGCGCAATATCAGTTCGACTTTGGTCTGCGTCCGGCGATTTCTTACCTGCAGTCCAAAGGTAAAGATCTGGGCAACGGTCAGGGCGATCAGGACCTGGTTAAATATGCTGACGTAGGTGCCACCTACTATTTCAACAAAAACATGTCCACCTATGTTGATTATAAAATCAACCTGCTGGACGAAGACGACAGCTTCTACAAAAATAACGGCATCAGCACTGACGATGTTGTTGCATTAGGCCTGGTTTACCAGTTCTGATCCTACGAGCCCGCAGCTTTCTGCGGGCTCAAAACATCGCTATAAGCCTTTTCTGACCAGCTCAGCGGCTTTGACGAACACCTCGTCTTCAACGCCATCGCCCTTCTGTCTGCCGAGTCTGACCAGTTCATCAACGATACTTTCACGATTGATTGGCTTCTGCGCTGAAACCAGCCCAATAACGGCGGCCCCAATCGCCAGCCCAACCAATCCCGTTTGTTCTTCTTTGTTCTTCATGATCGCGCTCCCGTGTCCAACAGAAAAGCGTAGCAGGAATACAGTAGAAAGAGTGTTTGTTACGCCAACCGATGCTCATAACGCAGAGAAGTGATAAAGCGCCGCCATCGCTACGATGCTCAGGATGACACTTAGCATAAAGTAGGTTTTAAAAGGCTGCTTTTGCGTTTTATGGCGAAAAAGTTGTTGACCCAGAATGGCACCAGGCCAACCGCCTGTCACCCCAAACGCCAGCAAAGTGGCTTCCGGGACTCTGCGCATGCCCTTTCGCCCCGCCATTTTATCCGCGCCATATATCGCCATCGTCAGCACATTGATGAGCACGAACCACATGACAACAGGATTCGAAGTAAAAAGGCTGCCAGTCGCAGCGGAAAACAGAAGCAGATAACAAAAACGATTGAGCGTCATAGCAGTGACCACGGGAATGTTGAGCGTATTCAGATGCCGCATTATACGCGATAACGTGAATGTATCAGGTTGATGCTATTATTCCGTAAAACATGCTGGCATTCGTCGCAACAATCCGTACCATACACGGCACACTTTCGCATGCTGGTTTTTTACTGCAGGCACTAACCCGTCTTTTTTACCCGTCAGACGAGGCACAAAATTGCGCAAAGGGTAATCGTCATCGTTATACCCTACCGGTGTCCGACTTAAGATTCGAGTAACAAATAAATGCAACAAAATCAAGAAGTTAACAAAAAAGAACAATACAACCTGAACAAGCTGCAAAAGCGTTTGCGCCGTAACGTGGGCGAAGCCATTGCGGACTTCAACATGATTGAAGAAGGCGACCGCATCATGGTTTGCCTGTCAGGGGGTAAAGACAGCTACACCATGCTGGAGATCTTGCGTAATCTTCAGCAAAGCGCACCGGTGAATTTTTCCCTGGTGGCGGTCAACCTCGATCAGAAACAGCCGGGGTTCCCTGAGCACATTCTGCCAGAGTATCTTGAAAATCTGGGTGTTGAGTACAAAATCGTCGAAGAAAACACCTATGGCATTGTTAAAGAGAAGATCCCGGAAGGGAAAACGACCTGCTCGCTGTGCTCTCGCTTACGCCGCGGGATCCTCTACCGTACCGCGACGGAGCTGGGCGCGACCAAAATTGCGCTCGGACATCACCGCGACGATATCCTGCAAACGCTGTTCCTGAACATGTTCTACGGCGGCAAGATGAAAGGCATGCCACCTAAGCTAATGAGCGATGACGGCAAACACATTGTGATCCGCCCCCTCGCCTACTGCCGTGAAAAAGACATTGAGCGTTTTTCTCAGGCTAAAGGTTTCCCGATCATTCCATGTAATCTCTGCGGCTCGCAGCCGAACCTGCAGCGTCAGGTGATTGGTGACATGCTGCGCGACTGGGACAAACGTTATCCGGGTCGGATCGAAACCATGTTCAGCGCGATGCAGAACGTCGTCCCTTCCCATCTCGCGGATGTAGAGTTATTCGACTTCAAAGGCATAAACCACGAATCAGAAGTGGTTAACGGTGGCGATCTGGCGTTTGACCGGGAAGAGATCCCAATGCAGCCTGCGGGCTGGCAGCCGGAAGAAGATGACAGTCAGTTAGAAGAACTGCGTCTGAATGTGCTGGAAGTGAAATAAAACGAAGCGTCTCAGAGAGATATCTGAGACGCTTTTTTCATTACTTCAGCAGACGAACGCGGCAGGCTTTGCCTTTAATTTTACCGTTTTGCAGCTGCTTCCAGGCTTTATGCGCCACCGACTGGCGAACCGCCACGTAAACGTGCGCCGGATGAACCGCAATCTTTCCGATATCCGCCCCGTCCAGGCCGATATCTCCGGTCAGCGCCCCTAACACATCACCCGGACGCATTTTGGCTTTTTTGCCGCCGTCGATGCACAGCGTCGCCATTTCAGCCTCCAGCGGGACAATGCTGATATTGCCCGGGGCATTCACCCAGTTCAGTTTAATCTGCAGCATTTCAGAAAGGATATTGGCGCGCTGCGCCTCTTCCGGCGCGCAGAAGCTGATGGCGAGACCGCTGTTGCCCGCGCGCGCGGTACGACCAATACGATGGACGTGTACCTCAGGATCCCAGGCCAGTTCAAAGTTAACCACCAGCTCGAGCGATTTAATGTCCAGACCGCGGGCGGCAACATCGGTCGCGACCAAAACGCGCGCACTGCCATTAGCAAAACGCACCAGCGTCTGATCGCGGTCGCGCCGCTCCAAATCCCCATGCAGCGACAGTGCGCTTTGACCAGCGGCGTTCAGGGCATCGCAGACCGACTGACAATCCTTTTTAGTATTGCAAAACACCACGCAGGAAGCAGGCTGATGCTGGCTCAGCAGCTTTTGCAGCAGCGAGATTTTGCCGTGCTGCGACGTTTCAAAGAACTGCTGTTCGATGGCGGGTAGAGCATCAACGCTATCAATTTCAATGGTCAACGGATTCTTCTGCACACGACCACTGATTGCCGCGATGGCTTCAGGCCAGGTCGCGGAGAACAACAGCGTCTGACGATCCTGCGGCGCAAAGCGGATCACCTCATCAATAGCATCACTAAAGCCCATGTCGAGCATACGATCGGCTTCATCCATCACCAGCGTCTGAAGGGCATCAAGCGAAACCGTCCCCTTTTGCAGGTGATCGAGCAGGCGTCCCGGCGTGGCAACAATAATGTGCGGCGCATGCTGCAGCGAATCACGCTGTGCGCCGAAAGGCTGCCCGCCACAGAGGGTTAATATTTTGGTGTTCGGCAGAAAACGTGCCAGACGGCGCAACTCTCCGGCGACCTGGTCCGCCAGCTCGCGGGTAGGACACAGAATCAGCGACTGCGTCTGGAATAACGCCGCATCAATATGCTGCAACAGCCCGAGACCAAATGCAGCCGTTTTCCCACTGCCGGTTTTTGCCTGCACGCGTACGTCACGGCCTTCCAGGATGGCCGGCAGCGCAGCCGCCTGTACAGGGGTCATAGTGAGGTATCCCAACTCGTTAAGGTTATCGAGTTGGGTAGCAGGCAGAACGTTCAGGGTAGAAAAAGCGGTCACAGTATTCTCTCGTGGTCATCTTTGCAGTCAGATGGCGCGTATCCTCGCAGATATCAGGGTTGGATGCGACATTTTAATCGGTTCTTCATCTGGCGGCGGGTCCGGCATTGGCTGAGGACGCGGGATGGGATCGGGCATCGGCGTTGGGTCGGTAGGTACCGGATCGGACTGGCGTGTATTCATGAATTGCAGCGCGAGTAGCATGCTCATCTCTTCCTCCAGGTTTTTTTGTTGACCCTTTTAGGGTAGTCGCTGGGGAACGGCAGGCAAAAAAAAGCCGACTATTAAGTCGGCGTCGTACGAATCAATTGTGCTATGCAGTAATTCAAAAAAAGGAAGTAAGACAATATGGAGCGCAACGCCCATCGCTTGACGTTGCATTCACCTGCGGAAGTAATATTGCACCTTGCGGGGTCGATGTTTATTGACTTCGCTCAATTAAAATGTCGTTTTGAAGCAATCTACTGATCGAAAAAGTGTAAATTTACAACCATTTACTGCGATGCAACCACCATGCAACACCGCCAATCAAAACCACTAACATGACGCAAAAGGCCGTAAAGCCATAGTGGTATTCTCCGCCGGGTATTCCGCCAAGATTGACGCCAAACAGCCCCGTCAGAAAAGTGCTAGGCAAAAAGACCATCGCCATGAGCGACATCGTATAAGTTCGTCTCGAGAGTGATTCCTGCATCACCTGGGCAATTTCGTCTGCCATCACCGCCGTTCGGGCAATACAGGAGTCGATCTCGTCCAGTCCTCGTCCGAGCCTGTCAGCAATGTCCTGCATTCTTCTACGCTGGTCATCGTTCATCCAGCTCAGCCGCTCGCTGGCCAGTCGCGCGTACACATCGCGCTGTGGCGTCATGTAGCGACGCATGACGATCAGCTGTTTGCGCAAAAGCGCCAGAAAACCGCGTGGGGGGATCTGCTGATCGAGCAGATTGTCCTCCAGATCGATAATCTTATCGTGCAGCTCTTCGATAAACTCGCTGGCATGATCGGTCAGGGCATCGCAGACGTCCACCAGCCAGCTGCCGCAATCCGTCGGGCCCGTGCCTTCTTTCAGATCGTTAACCACGTCATCCAGCGCCAGCACCTTACGCTGCCGGGTGGAGACAATCATCCGCTCATCCATATAGAGGCGCATGGCAACCAGTTGGTCGGGACGTTCATCCGTGCTGCCGTTAATGCAGCGCAGCGTAATTAATGTCCCCTCGCCCATTCTGCTGACGCGTGGCCTGAGACTCTCTCCTGCGAGCGCATCACGCACGTTATTGGGTAAGAGCGGCGTCGATGCCAGCCACTGGGCACTGTCTGGATGGGTGTAGTTCAAATGCAGCCAGCAGGGATGTTCACTATCAATATCATCGCTGTTTTCCAGCGGCCTCGCACCACCACGGCCATCGAACACCCACGCAAAAACTGCGTCAGGCACGTTAATTTCGGACCCTTTAATGCTCTCCACAGCGCCTCCCGCTTTTCATCTTTACGGTGTCAGTCTAGCTTTCGTCCAGGCTTAAGCAATAGATATGTTCAGCATCGCGCTGAATGCGCTCAGGAATTGTACTTTTCGCATCAAAGAAAAAGCCTGGCAAGCCAGGCTTTTTATCAGAGAGAGGGGATCGGGGAACGTTGACGCCGCGGTGAGGGCTCATCCGCGAGATGTCGCTGGTCAAGCCGGAAATTACGCGTGCGGGTTTGCAGTTCAATCACCTGGTTACGCAGCACATCGGAGGATCCGTTGAGTTCCTCCACCATGGCGACATTGCTCTGCGTCACGCGTTCCAGTTCAGACAGCGCCTGCGTTATCTGCGAAATTCCCTTTTCCTGTTCTGACGTGGAGGCAGAAATATCGTCCATTAACCGGCTGACGTTGTTCGACCCCGCCACGATATCCTGCATATTTCTCTCCGCTTGCGAGACAACGTTAACGCCCTGCGTCACGTTATTGCTGGTCACGTCAATCAGCGACTTGATGTTTTTCGCCGCTTCTGCGCTTCGGTGTGCGAGATTACGGACTTCACCCGCTACCACGGAAAATCCTTTGCCATGATCGCCCGCGCGTGCAGCCTCTACCGCCGCGTTAAGCGCCAGAATATTGGTCTGGAAAGCGATACCATCGATAAGGGAAATAATTTCCGTCATTTGCAGGGCACATTCGGTTATCGACTGCATGTTGTTAGCAACCTGCCCCATTAATTGTCCGCCTTTTTGTGCCTGTAACGTCGCGGCATTCGCTTGCTCACTGGCTAAACGGGTATTGTCTGCATTGTTTCGGGTACTCGCAGCCATTTGTTCCATGCTGGCCGCCGTCTGGATCAATGACGCTGACTGCTGTTCGGTCTTTACCGACAGCTCTGCACTGCGGGACGAGAGTTGCTCCGCAAGCGTCATGGCCGTTTGTGAAGAGGATCTGATCTCGCTGACCAGCGTTGCGATGTTACTGGACAAGCTATTAATCCCTGGAATCAAACGCCCTGCGCAGTTGTTGCCAAATTCAGGGATAGAGACGCCAAGATTGCCCGACGTCACTTCTTCAATACTTTTCTTCACAGTATTGATCGGCGTCACAAGATATTTTGTCATGTACGCCCAAAGTAAAATCAGAGCGATGAGTTGTGTAGTATTCACGGCAATAAAAAGTGACACGCCATTAGCAAACAATGCAATCACTCCGTTATTAACCAAAAAGAGACACAAAAGGAAATAGACAATAAAAGTTCTGACACTAATATTTCTTAGCATACTTTTTTCCTGGGGCTTTATATTTTTATCGGCATTAAAATTTATAGCATTGCACGATAACTTTGTCCTCACGATCTGCGCGAGTTTGTTGTTTCGCAGTTTGATTAGCGTGATTTCACTTAAGAGAGTATAAAAGCGGGTTTTAGAGGAAATGCAATGCTCGACATGCTGCCGCTCTGGTTTATGCCACCCGGACGCGATACTCTGTTCTTACGCCACGCGATAGATATTCATACGTATTTAAGAGGCATTGCATTAAAAACGGGATACTGTTTAGTCGCACTTAAAAGAGTAATTTGCTTAATATATTTTATATTCTTTATTAATTGATAACTCCGTAACTTTTGGCGTGGGATGACATAATGCTCAACGTATCGTGGGACCCTGTTTTAATAGCCATTTCTTATTTGGTGGCGTTTATCGCCTCATTTGTGGCTTTAGACTGCGCGGGTAAAATCCCACTTGCCCCCCGTAAGGCAGCACTATTCTGGCGTATGGCCGGTGGCGTGACCTTAGGTATCGGGATCTGGTCCATGCATTTCATCGGCATGCTGTCGATGAAAATGCCGATGATCATGAGCTACCACCTCTGGCTCACCGTCGGCTCGCTGGGTATTGCCGTCGTTGCTTCTACGCTTGCCATTAATATCGTCGTTCCCGGGAAATCGCTCTCCCCTTATCGACTGATCCTCGCCACGCTGATCCTCAGCGCGGGTGTCGTTTCCATGCACTATGTCGGCATGGCCGCATTAATGCTGAAGGGCAGCATTATCTGGGATCGACGCATTGTCCTCTTATCGGTGCTGATTGCCGTCATCGCATCCGGCGCGGCACTGTGGTTAGCCTTCCATTTACGGGAAAAGCGTAAAGGCGTGTACATCAACCGCCTTGCGGCTGCGCTAGTGATGGCTGCAGCCATTTGCGCCATGCATTACACCGGAATGAACGCCGCGCATTTCCCCGAAATGGAAAACACATTACCGGGCGGTATCAGTGAACTGGGATTATCAATTTGGGTATCCGTTACCACATTATGTTTGCTCGGTGTGATGTTGATTATCTCGCTGATGGATTCACACTGGCGGACTAACCGGCTGACGGATAATTTGCGCCAACTCAACCGACCACTGGAGTTGCAGGCACGTTTTGATGTGCTTACCGGACTTGCCAATCGTCACCAGATGGACGTGCGGATGCAGGACTGCCTGCACAGCGCACTGCTGAGCAAAAAGCCGTTTGCGGTGATATTTTTCGATATTGACCATTTCAAACGGATTAATGATATCTGGGGTCATCACGTTGGCGATGAACTGCTGATAAACGTGGCTCATCGCGTGACTGCACGGTTAACACGCGAAATGACGCTGGCACGCCTGGGTGGTGATGCTTTCATTTTGCTGGTCCCGGAATGCGATGACGACAAGCTGAACGCGCTGCTTTCCCCCCCGCTGAACGATATCCGCCGTCCACTTTCCCTTTGCGGGCATACGTTAACCATCACGCTCAGCGCAGGAGTAAGCCTCTATCCTCAACACGGTGAAACCCTGCATGAGCTAAAGCTTAAGGCCGATGCGGCGATGCATAACGTGAAAAAGCAAGGTCGTAACGGCTGGGCCATTTATCGCGCAGAGATGTCGACGACGGTTCCGGCTGAACCTGCCTTTTTGCAGGAGTTATCCCTGGCGCTGGAACGCGATCAGTTTGAAATGTGGTATCAGCCAACCTGGCTTGCAGAAGAGAACACCATTCACGGGTTTGAGGCACTGCTACGCTGGCGTCACCCGGAACAAGGTGTTTTACTGCCCAGTCTCTTTTTACCGTCGCTGGAACAAACCGGGTTGATCATTCCCGTTGGTAACTGGGTGATTGAAGCGGCCTGTAAACAGCTGAGTTTCTGGACTGAACAGGGGTTCAGCCAATGGACATTGTCATTCAACCTGTCGCCGATGCAATTTGAACAGCAGGATATCTTTCAGGTTATCTCGTCCATGCTGCAAAAATATAACCTGGCCCCCTCCCGGTTGATCCTTGAAGTGACGGAAAGCACGGCGCTAAATAACCTCGATCGCAGCATTGAATTGCTCACCGCGTTCAACCAGGCAGGGATTACCGTTTCGATAGATGATTTTGGTACGGGTTATTCGAATCTTCTCATGCTCAGCGTCTTACCGGCGAAAGAGCTGAAAATCGATAAAAGCTTCGTCAGTTCAATGCTTGAAAATGAGAAAAGCAGAAAGCTTGTAGAAACGATAATTACCATCGCCCGGACTCTGGAGATGAATGTCGTTGCAGAAGGAATTGAAACCGAAGCGCAGAGGACAATGCTGGCGAGTCTGGGTTGTGATTATCTCCAGGGGTTCCTGTACTCCCGCCCTTTACCTGCAGAACAGGTTCCGTGGCTGCTTCTGCAAAAAACATCTGAAAGACAGATTATACCAATCGGTAAAATTCAGGCGGAATCCCCTTTTATTTCACAAAAAAACCACGCCTGATGTGATTAAGTAAGGTATGTTTCAAAGGAGCCCACGCGAGTCAATTCCGGCGTGATCGTCAGGTATACCGTGCCGATGTACAGGAATTCCCTATGTCGCAATATTGCTTCGATGCGCTGAATGTTATTAAAAACCCGGTGTGGCTGATTTCACCCGTCGCAGAAAACATTCTATTTGCCAATACTGCGGCGACTAAACTTATGGGTGATAAAACGTTGACCGAGATGCGCACAGGGATCTATTCCGCTAATGCGCAAACCGCTCTCTCAATGTATGTTCCCGAACTTAAAAGCGAACTGGATATCGTCGAAATACTCACCGTCTGGCGAGACAATCATGAGAGTACGCTGAGCTGTCGTCTGACGCTGACGCATCTGGCACCTTATGGTGATGTGATTGTGTTTGAGGGGCTTTCGCAGCAGGCGCCTTCCGGGCTTAAAGCCAGCCGTTCAGCAACCTATCAGCGAAAAAAACAGGGATTCTACGCGCGCTTTTTTCTTACTAACAGCGCACCAATGTTGTTAATCGATACGGCGCGTGATGGTCACATTGTTGACGCCAACCTGGCTGCGCTTAATTTTTATGGCTACACCCATGAGGAAATGTGCCGTAAACATACCTGGGAAATCAACACGCTTGGGCGCGACATCTTGCCTGTTATGACGGAGATCGCCAGCCTGCCCGGAGGACATAAACCGCTAAATTTTGTCCACCGACTGGCGGATGGTTCGACCCGACACGTACAGACCTACGCCGGACCCATTGAGATCTACGGCGATAAGCTGATGTTGTGCATTATTCACGATATCACTGAACAAAAGCGGCTCGAGCAGGAGCTGGAACATGCAGCCCTGCGAGATTCAATGACCGGCCTGCTTAATCGCCGACAGTTTTACAACATCACAGAGCAAACCACGCTTTCTCACCTCCCGGCACAGCAGCAGTTTAGCCTGATGCTGGTAGATACTGACCATTTCAAAAACATCAATGACCTCTTCGGGCATCTTAAGGGTGACGAGGTACTCATTTCGCTTTCGCGCATGCTGGAAGCCTGCAGCCGTCCCGATGACTACGTTTTCCGCTGGGGTGGCGAGGAGTTCGTGCTCCTGCTGCCGCGAACATCACTTGAAACCGCGATGCAGATAGCGGAAACCATTCGTGCCGCAGTAGCACACATTACGATTCCTGGATTGCCCCGCTTCACCGTCAGCATCGGCGTTGCACGCCACAACCAGGGCGAAAGCATTGATGACCTCTTCAAACGTGTCGATGATGCGCTCTACCGCGCCAAGAATGACGGTCGCAACAAAGTGCTGGCCGCATGAAGCTGGAGTTGTGAAGAAAGCCCCGTTAGAATCCCAGCCAGGGCTGAAACAGACTTCAGGTGGGTAATCGATTAGATGGGAAAAACAGAAATACTCCTCACCTTAATTATTCTCTGCCTTATTATATTGGGTTTGTGGTTTATTTTTAGTGGTGAGATTTGGGTGCTGGTCGCCTATTTTGAAAATAGCCTTTATCCCACCATTGAAGCGCCGTAAGTCTCGTTTAACGCCTTGCGCCAGTGAGGTTTTACATTATAGTGCTCAATGTGCCGGGTATCCGGCTGAGATATTCAGGCCAGACAGTCCACTGCCAGGAAAAAATGATTTTCCGTCATAATGGCATTCTCTTTTACGCCCTGCTGTTCACGCCGGATAAACCAGCCTTCCTCCGGTGCCATGCTCAGGTAAAACACCTGGTTGATGCCGGGCGCATCAACCCGCATTGTCACACAACCCCTCTCCGCGCTACGACAGAGTTGCTCCGGCATAATACTCACGCTGCGATCTCCGTTTACCAGCCGGATGGTGGTGATGTCATACCGGCATATGCCGCTGTTAAGGCTGTAACCAAGAGTACTGAGGTCATGAATATGCTTTGTCGACACAATGACCTCAATTCCACTTCCCTCAAACCACACACGAATCTGCTGTGCCAGCGCATCCATCCGCTGACGGAATGCCCTGATTTCACCCTCCGCTGATTCGTGATCGGGCGGGATACTGTCATTTTTCTGCTGCACTCTTTTGAAAAATCGGTCTCCGGCTGACACGTTGCCGTCCCTGTTAACATTTCGTACACTGTTGAGCCAGATTCAGCGTGATATACGCCGACCGGCCATTTTCTTTTTTTCTCAACCGCCCCCTCACTTTCTTTACCGATAATCGGCTCATTCCTCCGTTTTTTGTTTCAGCATTGCATAGCGTGTAATCAGCTGTTGAAGATGCTGTTCCGTCTGGCTATGCAGCGCTGCAGGCCAGGACTGATTTTGCGGTAACACGGATAGCTGACGCAGCTGCTCCTCGACCGGCACAGCGCTGTTGAACGACTGCGACATGGCAAACACGGCCGATTTCAGCTCGCTGACCGTCATGTACTTCCCCTTCTGTTCATCAAGGGCATTCAGCCGCTTCGCCAGCTGCTCTAGCTGCGTCATTCCCTGATGCCAACCATTAAGATTGTCCTCAGCAAGAGCCGCGAGCGTGATCTGTTGCTGCCACTGCTGCACCAGCGGTTTCGCCTGTTCTGGCCACAGCGTCAGCGCCTGCTTCAGCAGTTCATCACCATAACTAATGGCCCAGTCCGGTTTTAACTGCACAAGCCGCGTGAGCTGCTGCTGTGTCTGCCTGATGCCCGTATCAGGCGAAGGAGAGGATTTACGGAAAAACCGGATTTGTTCATCCGAAAGCACTGAGGGTAACGGGGCAAGCGTTGCCGCAAACTGCATCTGCGCTGGGTCAGGCTTATGTATTATCTGCCATCCCAGGACCGTCGTGCCGGACAGTACCAGCATGCTCAGCATTCCGGCAATAAACGGCTTCCAGGGTTTTACGGGCGCTGGAGATTCCGTCTTCATTTGCACATGCGGCTGAGGGTCAGGTTCAATAACGTACACCCGCTTCACTCGATCTGCCTGCACAAGGGACACGGCCTCACCCGAGAGACTCACGCCAGCGTTTTCACTGTTTTCCAGCCGGACCGCTGCGTTATGGATCAGTATGCGCAGGTCATCAAGCTGGCTGGTATGCTTTAATTCCAAACGCTGTAACACGTCACCCAGCGCATTCAAATAAGCCTCTGCCTGGTACAGTTGGTTAAGGTCGGCATAGCTCAGCGTCAGGGTACGTATCACCTGCTGTAACCGCTTACTGAGGGAACTGAGAATTTCCATCCGGGCATGCACCGGCTGAGGCCACATGTTCCCCCACTGACGTGAGAGAAGCGCATCCAGAATCGCCAGTCCTTCATTCATGCCGTACAAACCGGACAAATGCGTGCGCGCAAGCGTATACCAAGCAGTGGTTTGCAGTTCCACCCCGTTGTGCTCAAACAGCGATAGGCAGAGCGTTTCCGCGTGCGGCCAGTTTACATCCGGACGTGCCGGATGCGTCAGCTTGCTCATTTCATCGCGCAGGGAAACATAATCGGCAAGCGTGCGCGAGTCACCGCCGGTTTTAAGGTGACGTTCAGGGTATATTGTCATGTTGGTTTCAGCCAAAATAAAAACTAGATTGCGGAGCGGGCATCCAGATACTGCTGCTGTTTGAGGTGGCGAATGAGCACGCGCCCTTCGGGGATAAACTCGGTGCCGTACCGTACCAGGCCGATGCCTTTGAGTTCGGCGTCAATGGCATAGCGCAGCTCGCCGGGGACGTTCTGCTCCAGCAGTACAACGTCTATCTTTTTCAGGCGTGGCTCATACTTGAGCAGGACAGCAGACAATGTGCCCATAAGCTCATGGGCCGTGCCCGGCATGCCCTGCAGGATTTTCGTCATATCGGGCAGCCCGTAATCAGGCAGATGTGCCAGCGTACCGGCGCGACAGTTTAGGACACGCTGCATGTTATCAAGTACCGAAAGGATGACCTGATTCTTCTCACTAACCTGATGCAGATCGTGGTCGCCCGTAAAGTTGCCATAGAGTATTTCATACAGTGAAGGATGGGATAACTCATTCATCATTCACCGCCAGCAGGGTCAACCAGTTATTGCCCGCTTCGATGACGCGTGCCTTATCTGGATCAAGGTCATCACGACTGAGCACCACGCGCCAGGTGTTGTTTGCCTGGTCCGGCGAAATAAACATCCCAGCCACCGCCACATACTGCGCATCTTTCTCCATTGGCATATCGACCATCACCGTTCCCCCCGGCTGCAGGCGGATATCTTTCTCAGCCACCAGATCTGATTTAATGGCCTGACTGTCAGCCTTAAACAGTGACGGATAGTCTGTACTGTCAAAGGTCTTGCGGTCCTTCAACTGGTAAATACGCACCACAGTGGACAATGCCACCCCACCGGCGTTGTGGTTCACCGCCTCGCGGGCGCGAATGTCGAGGTGCAGGGTTTTCACCTGTTTATAAAAGATTGATTTGGTGACGGCCACGGTGCCGTCTGTCACTTTTTGCGTCAGCCCGCAGCCCACCAGTATCAGTGTGATACCTGCGACCAGCGCAGCCAGAGGAAATTTACCAGCGGTACTCGCCATCTTCATCGGTCTCCCTACGGTGAATATTTTCCTGTACCCGCTCATAGCGGCCAAGATTGATGGTTATGATTTTGGGGTGCGTGAAGGTATTCGCACTATTCAGCGGCCGCATTACGGCAGTGCGCCCCAGCTGCACAGCACCTGTTTTGGGTTTCGTGCTCATCGTCGCGTCCGGCAGCAGGCTGCGATCGACACACAGCTGCAGACGAACATCGAGGCGCGAGCCGAGCCAGACATGCAGCAGCGCCATTAAATCCGTGTGAAGCTCCCCGCCCGGCAACCAGCCCTGCACTTCTGCCGGGTCGGTGGTGGTGAGGCGCATCAGCACCTGGCTGTTCACGTCAGTGGCGTAGCTGCCCATCACCGGACGGTTTGTCAGGGTGACAGGCTGGCTGACGCTCATCGTCAGCGGCTTCTTCAGCGGAACCCGGCGTTTATCGTGGTGCCAGATTTTCGCCTGTGTGTTGGGTGCCAGCAGACGCACCAGAGAGTCCATGCCTTCAGAAGTGCGCCCAGGCAGCAACATCACCGGCAGCAGCGCCAGAAAACGCGAAGCAGGGGCCGAGATACTGTCCGTGCAGCCGTCAATCCCGAGCCCCACCAGTCCCAGCAGATACTGCGATATATTGTCCTTGCCGCCCTCTTCGAAGCTCGCCGGGTACGAGTATTTACGCCAGATGCGGTAGTACTGGGTAATAAGCCGATGGTTGAAGATATCGAGAAAATCCGCGGTGGCTTCGTACCCTTCCCGGCGCTGGGTGATGTCATCGATATAGTGCGTCGGCAGCGGAGACTCCACGCCATAGAGCCCCATAAAGGTGGTACGTACTGTCGGCGGAAGATGCGGGTGCTCCGCAGCTTCGAATGATTTGATTTCTGAAGCCGGGAAGCCCATTCCAGGGTGTGGCCGAAAACGTACCGGTTCATGACGTACCTGCCAGGTGCTTCCCGTAACCGGTTTATCCGGCTGGCTCTGTTCCAACAACTGGCAGAAGCGGTAAAAGTTGATATATGGCAGTCGGTCGCCCAGACGCTCCATCAGCCTGGCAGGCGCGGACTGTGATTCTCTTTCCACCGGATGCATTTTCCTTCTGGCTGAACGATGAGGGTAAGCTGGTTGAACTGGTTCATGTCGGCATAGAGCGCGAAGAAACGGTTGAGCATTTCGCCGAACAGATGAATATCGCCCTCCCCCGTAAATCCGTTACTGTCGAGTGTCACTTCGATATCCAGCCCGCGCAGCAGGAAGCCCTGCTCAAAACGCTGAAGACGGTGATGCGCCACATTCTGAATCGCCTCCAGACGTCGGGTGTTCAGTTCATCCTCCTGCCAGTTATAGAGCGCCAGGGTCCCGCGCAGCACTTCGGCGGTACTCATTATGTTCAGGAACCCGGAGCCCAGGTGGCTCAGCACCCGCCAGTGAAAACGGTCTTCGGCTGGCGGGTAGACCGGCAGCGTGGGCTTACACAGGTTGCGCACCAGGAGCGGTGTACTGACCACCTGCTCACAGCGGTCAAGCAGCGTGCTCTGTAGCGCACGGCGGGGTAGCTGACCGTTGGTGCCGGTGATTTGCAGCGAGACGGCTTCACGCTCAAACAGGCGGTCATCTTCCCACTGGTAGCCACCCAGAATCAGCCAGGTGTCATGCAGCCCGGTCACGCCACGCTTCACACGGGTGTGGTAGTAACACGGTGGCGCATTGCGGCGCATCATCCCGCCCTTATGGCGGAAACTGCTGAACGGCACGTACTCTGCGTCATTCGTCCGGTTTGAGCCGGTCACCGAATCCACTGAATAAATCTCGGTATGCCCGTCCTGCAGTCGCTTAGGCCGCAGCAGGTATTCACTTTCCAGTCCGGTAATGGTGAGCGGGTCAGCCTCCAGCGTAAACAAGTTAATGACCGGCACGCAGTGCAGACGAACCGCGTCATCAGTGACCGGCAGGTCTGATGGCCATGGTGTGTTGAACACGACTTCGATGTCGAAGTACTCAGCTCCGACAGGCGGCGTAATACCGTCCAGCCCGTTGAGGTGAACAAACATAAACTTGTCGCGGAAGGTGAAGTACTCCAGCAGCAGCTGGTAACCACTGAAAGCGGTATCGCCCTTCGGCCACAGCCCGTCTTCCTCCGCAAATCCCCCCGGCGAGAAGTACCCGTCAAGCCGGATACGGTCAGTCTGCCCGGGTAGTCGCATATACAGGGCAGCCTGGCGCTTCGTCAGCATCAGGTGCAGCTGACTGCTGACAGGTGCATCAGCACCGAGATAGAGACTCAGATGACTGAGGTCAGCATGGGACCAGTCCGCCTGGGTGCTGCAGGCAAAACGCATCCGCAGTAACGAGCGCCCGTCCGGCTCAGTGGTCATAGTCACCCCTGAGATGTTCAGCGGGTTGAGCATCACATCGCAGGTAGTACGATAACGACAGACCGTGTTTTTCGGTCCCACCGGGCGGGAATACACTTCCAGACCCGCAGGCATCACTTCCGCCATCTTCACGGCCTGAAGCGCTGGCGTGAACGCCACCACCGAGAGTGACGGAATGGTCCGCAGGTAGTGTGGCCAGAGCATGCTGACCAGCCCTTCGGTCAGTTCCGGCAGGTCGTCGTCAATCTTCTCACGCAGTCGCCCCATCGAAAAAGCAAAACCTTCAAACAGGCGTTCGACATACGGGTCAGGTGTGCCGGCCTTATCCAGATCCAGCATCGCGGCGCGGTCCGGGTGGGTCTGGGCAAATTCTTTGGCCGCTTCACGAAGGTAGCGCATTTCCGCATCAAAATAGCGCAGGGTTAAATCTTCCATAAAACACCTGTTTGATTAATGTCCGAATGGTGAAGGGCCATTAATGAGTTGAAGCAGACTTAATGATATCGGGAAAAAAACAATATCAGCAGTGAGTGCTAACGGGGTAACGACAATATTGGTCGCCAGATTTACGGGGTGAAAATCGGTTCCAGACTCCAGCGAATAAAACTGAAGGCTGTACGTTCTACCCAAAGATTCAATTTTATCAAAAGTATAATTAAGGCTCGCTCTGGGAATAATCACTCCCGTGATATGTACGTCCCGGACATACCGGACACCGTTGATCCGGAAACCTGCATGCTGAACAGTATTTAACTCTTCTGTTGAAAGCATACTGGAGGATTTATTGACGTCGACAGGTAGTGCATCACTGAACTGAAGCACACTGTCGCTGCCTGACGGTTTGTTTATCCGAAACTTAAGGGTATTCTCTTCCCGACCTGATATCAGAGGAATTTGGGTTGCAAGTTTATTAAGGGACAGAAGTTCATCAGCCCCCTGGGTCAGAATGTATATATTTTTTTGACCGACAAAGGCAATACCTTCAGAAGGAACTTTAACAGGCGTTTTTTTGCTTCCCTGAACAGCAGAAACAGCAAGGTTTTTATACTGAAAAACACCGGTTACATTATCCTGAATCTGAATATGCCTCTCTGTTTTTGGCTCGGCGACCTTATTCCCTCCCCACAGGAGTGCTGTACAACCTGAAAGCAAGAACATCACACCTAAACAAGTAAGTATTCTAAGACGTTTCATTTTTTAATTTCCCTTGATTCTGATTTCAATCCTGAAGATATGACTCATTATCAGCCGCAAAGAACAGCGGCCCGGGCGGGGTCTATAGCGATCAACCCGGCCAGCAATTTGTCCATCAATGGGGTTAGCCGTACTTTGTCAGCCTCACTGCGACCGGCTTTCAGGCGCAGGAGTTTCAGATGACGGGCCTGTACTTCGAACAACAGTTCAGGTTCCCAGTTGCGGAGGGTCACTTCTCTGGCACGCTCACCCAGTTCGGCAAACAGGTGCACCGCCAGGTCGTTTTTACCGTACTGCTCGGCAATGCGTCCCATCAGCAGACGCAAGAGCCACTTCTGACGGTCGGTGGTCATACCCGGCCGGGTCTGTAACCAGCCCAGCGCGGCATCCGGGCCTTCACTGTCGGCCAGCGTCACGGCTTCTTGTTCCAGCGCCAGAATGTCATCGTTACCGGCAGTTCCCGATGCCGATGGTGTGTCACCGCCCCACCCGCCCGTGGTTTCCAGCACACTCTGCCGGATCCAGTTTTGCGTCACTTCGTCAGCAAATGGCGTGCCGTCACTGAAGGTCAGTATTTCCAGCCCGGACAAACGGGTCAGCAGCCCTTTCAGGTCAGCGGCAATAATGTCGGCCAGCGTATTCTTGCCGGATTTAGTCAGGGCCTGGTGGATATACCACTGCAAATCCAGCCACAGGTGATTGGCACCGCGAGAAAACGTACTGTCTGCAGTTTCCAGCATTTCTGTCCAATTCTGCTGTAGGTACAGCCGTTTGAGCAGCGCACGCTGGTCCGCTCTTGGTGGTTCGATGCGGGTGCGGCCCTGCGCATCCGGAGCCGGAATGGCCCGCAGGGTATCGTGACGCAGGCTTTTCATCAGATGGTGTGCGGACAGCCAGCCGTCCGGTTTTTCCCGCAGGTATTCGGTGAGTGTACGGGCCTGTGCCAGCAAATCCTGCCCAGAGGTGATACGCCCGATGGCCGGGGCATCGCTGTGACTGACCGTCGAAGGCATTTCGCTGGTACTGGCGTTCTGAGGCACAACCGCATCCACGCCCCCCGCTTTCTGCAAACGGTTTTCCAGCGCACCGTACAGAGCGTTAAGTTCCGGGCGGGTTTCATCCGGTTCATTTTCGGTAAGCTCCGCTATCAGCAGCAGCGCCCCGGTGGTGCGCATCGCATCGATCCTGACCACTTCCGGGTACAGGGAGAGCGAGTCCGTCATACGCGAGCCCGCCAACCATTCGAGTGCCACCTTGCGACTGCGGTCACGCTGCGGGTGCAGTTGTGTACCAAAGCGCTCCAGTAAACCGCCCAGCAGTTCAAGCCCTTCAGCCAGCCCCTGATCGCCTTCGCGGTGCAGCTTCGCCCAGCAGTACCAGGTCGCCACGCGAATATCTTTGGCTGTGGTGGTTAAAATTTTTTCTGCATGCCGGCAAATAAGCTCTGTGTTTGCACCTGAGAGCTTATTAATTTCCTCGCGTATCTGCTGGAAATCATCGTCATAGGCCGGGTCTTCGCCAGCGGGCGATGAAACGGACAGCGGCTGCAGCCAGTTGTCCCACTGCGCCACGCGCTCACGGGTTGCCGCAAGCAGTGGCTCCTGCTCAGTCTGGCAGGCGCTGAGTAAGGCATTGAGCGTGCTCATCAATATACGTCCTCTGTATCATTGCCTGCACTGGCAACCTGGTCTGATGATGTTGCACCGGAGGTGATGAAGATGGTTTCCGGCAGACGGAAATTACGCAATTTCAGCAGCGCCAGTGGCCCCTCGCCCGCCTCGGTACGCAGGGTGTAATTGAGCGTGCGTCCGTCCTGTGCTTTCCAGCTCAGACTGTAACTGCTGTCAACGCCCGGATAAGCACTTACCACAGCTTTATCGAGCAGGCGTATCCAGCCCCAGGCGCCAGGGATATCGGCGTACTGACGGGTTCCTGCCTGCGTGCTTATCCAGCTCAGGTTTGCACCGGGTGCTTCGGTATCCGCAGGCCAGGTGAAGCGCCTCCATGCCGGCAGTTGGTTCACATAAAGTAGCTTCTGGCTGTCGATAACCATGTCCGTCTGCATCACACCATCAGCGGTGCCCGGACGCAGTTCGAAGTTCATCCCGGCACTGCCTTCAGTGAAGGCCACATCTGAGATATGGCTCAGGGTGTTGATGGCATTGAGGAAGTCCGGATTAAACGCCAGCCCCTGCGAGTTGATGCTGTCCGGCACCCAGTGGTTACCCTCCTTATGCAGCACGCCTTTAAGACGAGTCTGCAGAAACTGGGCGATACGCCCGGAATCGGCATTGAGATATTTGGCGAGCAGCGGCAGGGAGACATCACTGCTGGCGTTGTTAAACGGATAGCGTCCGCCGAAGGCACTGTTCCATTCAGCCACGACCGCCTGTTGCCACTGGACATTAAGGCTGTCGGCCGCCGGTGTCAGTACCTGTTGCCAGGCCTGCTCCATCGGGTTCACAAACACCGTGCGCCCAAAACCGCTCCACTCCTGCCCCAGACCGGCGGCAATCAGACTGCCGTAGTCACGGGTCTCCGTCAGGTCAACAGCTTTGCCCTGGAAAACCGTCTGGGCAATAGTCTGGGTCATCGCCTGCGGGTCAGCAGCATTGGTCACCTGCTGCAGACGCAGGCGTACCTGTGTCACACGGGTAAGGAATGACTGCAGGCTTTGTTCCTGCGCCCCGGTGCGGTTCTTGCCCATGAGCGCCAGCACCGGGCCAAAGGTCGCATCCATCGGGCCGTGGACACCTGCACTCTGGTCAATGCCATCCTGGCTGTCACCGCCCAGCAGATTTTTCGCTGATTTCACCAGGGAGTCAGAAATGGCTTCGCCGGTCTGCCCGGTACGTCCCTGCACATTCAGGGTGTTCATCAGCGCCACCAGTGGTGACTGCCGTACGTCGGCCATCAGGGTCAACTGGTCAATGGAGTCTGACAGCGTGACGGCCTGGTTCCAGTGCAGGCTGTTGAGGAACTCAAGCCAGGCTCCGCCAAAATCGGCGAAGTAGCGCTCCGTCAGGCGATTTTTCAGCGCTTCAGGCGAGGTTTCATCCTGTTCATTCACCTGACGCTTGCTGTCAGTGAGTACCCAGTCGAGCTCATCCCGGCGCGCTTTCACCACTCTCTCAATGGCGGGCTGTACGGCCTGCTCCCAGGCCTGACGGGTAAACACACCCGGCACAATTTCGGTGGTGCTGAACAGACGCGATGCATCGGTATCGCCGGTCATGTCTTCGAGGCGCATATCGACATACAGATGCGCCACCTGAGAGAGCATCTTCTGGTAGAGGGTCGATTCGCTGTTACGTACCCCCATCAGGCGAACCAGCAGTGCGCGCGCCTGGCTGACCATGCTCTCATCGGCACGCAGCTTCCACTCCGGGTGCGTAACCAGTTGCGCGCCATAAAACGACAGCAGCGATGGAGCTATCCTCTGCCAGACACCGTCCTTCACACCATCACGCATCGGCCAGTCATTCATCAACGCAGAACTGAACCAGGATGCATCCATATGCTCCGGGCGGGCCAGCATCAGCCAGAGTTTGAGCTGGTCATAAGTGGTTCTGGCCATCTGCTCTCGCAGCGGGCTGCCAGGGGGCAGCGCATTAAAGGCATTCAGTTGTGTCTGCAGATGGTCAGCGGCGGCATCACGCAACAGGGGCAATGCGATGTCCTGGTAACGCGGCCAGAGTGCGGCCAGCAGGGCATCATTCTGGCTCAGCCCGGCCTGCTCAAACCACGGCACACCGTGCTCAGAGCGGTACTGCAGACGGGCCAGCGTTTTTTGCAGTTCAGACAGCGCGTGCAGGCGCTGCTCCAGGGGCTGATTCTGTCGGGCGGCAAGTGCGGCCTGGGTATTCGCACCGTCAATCTGACTGCGGTTGGTAACATACGCAAGCCCCATCCACGCAGCCCAGCCCACCATCGACAGGGCGACAACCGACGCAAACACTTTGCGCCAGGGAATGCCGGGCTTGCACGGACGCAGTCCGGCAGGGAGTGTCCTGACAGACTCAGGCAGGACACCCCAGCGTTTATCCATGCCCCAGTGGTGCGGCACAGCACGTTCGGCACCGGCTGAAGGCTGACTGAACACCACGCCGGCCAGTGGAAGCGGGCGGTACGGATTGAGCATCACCGACAGCGGTGCGGTCACGCTTTCCGGCTCACGAATGAGCTGGTCGGCCAGCGTCAGCAGGAAGTTATGTTTCACTTCACCGCAGGTCTGCTGAAGACCCTGTGAAGTCAAATCCGGCGTCAGGGCGGTGAGTTGCTCTGCCAGCCCTTCGGTACGGCAACCGGCAGGCAGCAGGCAGCCGGTCGCCTGCGTAATACGTCCTTCCGGCTTACCGGCGCGCGGATGCAGGGACCAGACATACAGCGGAAGCTTCCAGCCAAGCGTTTCCATACGTGCGCTGATGGCGTGAGACAGGGAATCCATGGTGCTTCCAGACGGTACCGGCAACGGCTGTTCCAGCCCTGGTGCTGAGAGCTGGTCAAACGCTGAAGTAACCCACACCAGCCCATCTACCGGACGGCGGCGCAGTTTGCGCAGTGCTGTAAGCCAGGCACTGTCTGCTGGCGTATTGAGATCACCGCCCCACAGCAACAGTGTGCCGCGGTCTTCCTGCCAGAGCTGGCCTGTCAGGCCAGGGGTCAGTTGCTCAACCTCAGCGACAGTGCCAGTGACCAGCAGAATGCGTGTTTTACGGCCCCAGCTACGACCGTAGAGGTTACGCATGGCGTCACGGATGGTGTCGACGGTGACGTTACGGGGGGCAGTCTGCTCAACACGTCCCTCATCAACGGGCAGAACATTTTTGCGTTTTGACTGAAAGCGATGCCAGCCCTGTTTGATGGCAAGTGTAATTGTTTTGCCATGGCGCAACAGCATCAATAAAAAGAGGGCACCGGCAATGACCAGCCCTTTAAGTAACGGAGTATGCAGCCCCATTTGATCGTCAAAGTGCCAGATACCCCAGGCAATTCCGCCTGATAAAAGCGCAGAGAAGCCCAGTCTTCCCCAGCCTCCGCGCCATGCTGAATCACCCGTGGTCATCGTTTCGGTTCCCTGTTTGCACTGTATTAATAAATTTCTGCTCACCATCTGTAGAAAGCATCAGACAGTCTGCTTTTTGTATGTTCACAATATCGCTGGCGACTGCTGCCATTATCCATGGAGAAAAGGGGCCGCTGAGCCCGGCATATTTTTCCAGCCAATGGAGCTGTTCGGGGTTCCAGTGTCCTGCGTATTTAGTTGCCGCTTCAAGCAAGTCAGGAAATAAATCGCCCCAAGCAACCTGATCGCCGACGACATTTTCTGTAACACAAGCCTGAGTCTGCGTTGAGAAAAACGTATCCAGTGATTTATCGATATTACCCATATCTAACAACATTGGCCGTAGCAGGCTGGCGTCATGTGCAAAATGATATTTAGCGGCAACATCATCTGATGTCAGCAACAAAGAGGCCAGAATGTCGCTATAATGCCCTTTCCCCTGAGTCTGATGCACCAGAATAAGATCCACATCCAAAGTCGGTGATTTAAGCCGCTCATCAAGCCAGATAAAGATCTTTGCGGTCTGTATATTCAAAACAGGAATAGGAAGCAAAGGAACTGAGTTCTGCCAGATCTTTGCAAATTCGCCCTGAAGTGTCAGGAGATCTCCCGGCGAGTCGGTCAGCAAAGTGACGCTGAGAGGTAAATCCGATGGAACCTTAACCAAGGCATCACTGACACATTCAAGTAGTTGTGAAAAGCAACTTTCGGCAGTTTGGTAATGTAAACGCCGCGTCAATGTTGTTCGTTGCATTTGTCCGGCAGGTGCCTGCAAAAAACGAGATGGCGTCAGAGCATCCGGAAAAATGACATCGCTATGAAGCACAGCAATGTTGCGCCCGGCCCATTCAGTCCATTGCTGCTGGGCGTATTCAGCCTCATTAGCCTCGAACTCATGCTTATCAAACGCACTATTAAAGAGCCACCCCCGCAGACAAAGAAAGAAAAACCAGATAACTATGGGACTGGCAGTTATGATCCAAAGATTGAATTCCTGTAAAAAACCTGCGAGCTTGTTAGCATGCAGGACGAACAGCATCACACACCCTACAAGCGCGATAACCCCCAACATAAGCCACAGAACATAGGAAGGTTCTTCAGGCTTTCCGGATACCGTTGATTTCTGACGCTCCCAGCTCATTAATTATCCTATTACACAATCCGGTGCGCTGGATATCAGCTGACAACCACATTCACAGCGGCAACCATCCAAAGCAATCGCTTTACCGTCTGAGGACCATTCAGGGGAACCTTCAATAATAGAGTTGATTCCATGACCAATAATCGGACAGCTAACTTTATCTCCGATCAGAGCAACTTTTTTACCATTAACTATCATGGTGGATGATGCAGATACAACCTGACCACCATGTGTAGTTTTATCACCGATCAACACGAAACCTTTGGACATGACAATCTTCCTTTTGCTATATAAATAAATATTTAATTGACTGGCTGTACATTCTCAGCAACCGTCCAGAAAACCAGATTAGGGTCTTTCTCTGGCGATATCTTCACAAATTACTGAGATTCAATAGTTCTTATTTCCTGCACAACAGCATCAATGCCAGTTCTAACCGAGCCGCAGTTCTTTTCGTCAGGAGAGTTATTCACATCCTTACAAACCATAAAATCACTCAACACTTTCACAGCACTACCTTTCTTTGGGTTGGATAGTTTCGGTTCTACAAACGGATAAGACGCGTCACCGTGCGACACAGTAACCGCACGATTCATTTCACCTTTAACCTCGAAGGAGGTGATATGAAAATCACCAGAAAGATCTATCTTTATTAAATCCCCCTTATCTATTGTCACTGAATAAAAGTAGTCATCACCGGCAGGATATTGTACACCTTCTAACCCTGCGTCGTATTTATTAAAAAGTAATTTGTAGTTATCACGACTGCTGTCAGTATTATTTTCTGATGCAGCATTTGCTGTATAAACATACCATGCAGGCTTTGCTTTTCCCTCAAGAAGCATTGCAATTTCTTGCCCACCATCAACAATATAAAATTGTTTTACTTTATACTTAACCCCATCCAAATAAGGCAATAATACATTATTAACATCTCCACTCTGCAGATTAATTGACAATATCGCAGAGAACCCATACCCATCATTATCTTCAACAGATGCAGTTGTGTATAAAGTGTCTCCGTTTTCAGAAAGAGAGGCAAAATCGCCAAGTGATTTAAGTGAATAATTTATGTTTTTTGGAAAATGGACCACTGTCAGCTTATTACCCTTCGAGCTCTTTGATAAAAGAGAAAAGTGCTTATCAAAAAGAGCAATAGTTACATTATGTTTATCGTCAAAGAAAACTCGGTGAGCTTTATCTGAGGCATTGCTTGCTGCCCCGGAAAACATGATTCTGGATACAGGAGCGTCAATGCTGTAAGAATAAACACCATTCCCGTCAGTAAATATACAATGGCCATCACTTGAAGAAATGATAACATTATTCATGGGTGCAACGTTGGAGTACACATCTCTCGGTCGAAACTGTATTCTCTTAACCCCGAACTTAACGTCAGCGGCCCATAGATAAGGACTTGCTCCACCTACCCCACCACAGATAACCCCGGTAGTCGCATTGAAATCCATGCCGCCGGATAAATTGTATCCAATTAGCATTCGATCTTTAACATCTGGACCATTCCATAAGTACAGATTGAGGTTCTTAATATCTCTAACAAGAAAATACTGGTTACTCGCAAGAGAATTTAATGAAAAAAGCAATGAACAAAAAACAACAAGAACTTTAGGGAAAGTTAATTGCATACGTAAGTACATTTTAATCTAGTCGTTAACGACACACCGAAAAACATAAGTAGACAGAATTCCATCTTTATCATAATTGAAAACGGAGTCCGTTTTGAAATTAGGTCTGTGCACTGGAAAAGTGATTATTTATTGATCACACAGCGGAAAACACCAACATCATAGACATAATCTTCATCTTCTGGTTTCGTATTAGGTGATAAAGACTGTCTGAAAATGGTTAACGCATATTGATCACTCCCTCCAACAGCTCCACGCAGCACTTTTTTCATTCCTTTATTTGGCCCCTTAGGGTCTTTAATCGGAGAATGCGAGTAGTAATCTGAAGCATACCAGTCATTAGTCCATTCCTTTCCACTTAAGCCCATATCATAAAGGCCCAAGGGATTTGGTGGGTACTTACCAATTGGGTAAATCGGAAGGCCTAACCCACCAGTGTATTTACTAAGATCATCATCTGTAGGATAATTTCTCCCTCGATCTATTTCTCCATTATCAGTTGCAAAGGGTAAGTACTTACCTTCTGATCGCGCGGCATACTCCCATTGAGCTTCTGTCGGCAAATCGATTTTTTTTCCTGACTGCTCCCCTAACCATAGGCAATAATCCTTTGCTTGCTGCCAAGTGACCCTAACAGAATAGCTGTCACTCAGAAGCGACGGAGAACCCTTGGCAAGAATGTTAACAGGAGGTGGGGTTTTACCAGTCACATCAAGATAAGTATTATAGTCTGCATTTGTGACTTTATATTTCGAGATCATAAAACTGCTAAGAGCGACCTTATGCAATACTTTATCATCCTGTTGAATACTAAAAGGTAATTTATCCCCAACCAGCGTTCCAAAGTCTCCCATCAGAAAATCACCAGCTTTAACACTCACCATGTTTGCAATTGATTTATCAACAAGCTTATTGGCTAACTCTGTCTTTTTTGATGAACCGTCACAAGCAACAATTGTAAAAACAAGGAGTAATAATATTCTTTCTACATTTCTATTTTTCATTACGACCTGCCTTATGCCATTTGAGTATTAACATTGTGGTGTTCATTAATCAATGCAATATATTGTTTCATTTCGTCGTGAGGAATTGGTTTAAAGGGTTCATCTGGATCAACTGTGCTAGGAAGCCTTTCATAGAGAGTATGGAGACTTTGTTCGTACTGTGTCGAGTAACGCCCCATAAATCCAAACTCCGTCATTCCTAAAAATTTTAACAACGCTTGCTCATTAGACTTGATATTTCCTTTTCCTGCTGCAGGGTTCGCCGTCATATGCTGCATCACATTATTATAATCCGCTTTACTCTGCACCCACTTGAAGCAGAGCATCACTGCGGTTTTTCTTAGCTGCATCACACCCCATTTACTGGCACTCTTCTTTTGATTTCTTTGATCTATTACATCCAATGCGTTAACATCCATTAACTGGAAAATTATGGCTCCTTTTGTTTCTGGTGGTGCGTATTTCAACTGATCTGGGTTAGCAATAATGCTTTTCATTAGTGCTACCCGCTTATCTTCACTATCTAGAGCTTGGTTGAACTGCCCTAAAACTCCATCAATGTCGTCCTTAATGCGATTAAACATCTCAGTTCCAATTTGAATCTTCTCCGCAGCTAATATTATTGGTATCGCACATAGTGACTGAAAAGTACCTAACGACATCATGTCCTCAAGTTTCTGATAATCCACGTTCCTAAGCATATACATAAAACCTTTCATAAAGGCAGCAAACGAATTGCCATCAACTTCAAATCCTAAAGATCCTTTTGCACCAATACCCCAGCATAGAGCCGCCTTACAATATATTCTGAAGCGACTGTTAAAATACATTACGTAGAAAACAGCAGTTCCTCCGGCACCAGCCTGAGCAGTTACACCCAGGGATAAAGTGGCAATCGCAGTGAACTTCTTCTCTTTGGTAACAATTGGCTCATTCTCTTCATGCTTAACATTACTGTCTTTTTCAGGATGCGGATCAAACCATTCAATAGCACCACTAACGTTGCCACCCGCCTGAACGCCAGCAAAAGCGCCAATTTCTCCACCAGCCTGGACATCCGGCAGTGGAATGGTTAAATTAATCTTCCTCTGACCTGGAGGTGGCGGAGGTGCAAGTTTCGCAGGGCTTCCCTTAATCCCATAGCCCTTTGCCATTTCTCCATTAAAATCAGCTTCCACACCCAGCTCAATCCCCAGGCTTGCCCCGACATTACCGGATAACACCGCATTTATCGTGTAGCGGATAGCACCCATGTTACAGACATCACCCACTAACCCCGCAGATGCTTTGGCAGGAAACAACAATGCAATACCAAGTCGATCGGGAATAAATAGTTCAGTCGATGCTTTCGCCTCACCCAGTGCAAAACTTGAGTGGCCTTCCATCTTCGCGGAGGCTTTCTTTTCTAAAGGGTTAAATTCAGCAGACAGCCCGGCCCCCTGGCTATAGCGCATCAGCTGTGCCTGTGCGCTGATGTCGACGTACTGATGATAAGTTGACTCATCGTCGGGCTTATCATTTTCTTTGGGCCAGGTAAGCCCTTTATTCATTTTTTTTGCCCAGTCAGTAAGTACAACATTACTGTCTTCTAATAGTTCATCTTCAAACTTAAGGCTGACTGACGCTTCTTTTAATTGTTTTATTAACTCTTCGTCATCAATCTTTCCCGAACGAACTGTTTTTTTCGTTTCATTCCCATTAGCATCGACACCAGTAATTTCTTTATCTTTATATTCAATGAAGCTGGCCTCACCGCTTTCCTTATCTACCTCGCTGAGCTTGTACTTCCGCCAGTGGCTGCGAATTTTGTCGGAGCGGACATAAGTACTCTTAAACCCGGTAGTCTTCTGGAGAGGAATCAACTCCATAAGGCCTATCGCGGAGCCCTTGTAGTTCTCATCAAGCAGTTCCCCCTCGGGAATCTTTGCAGTCAGCGTTTTATAGGTTTGTTCCTTTAATTTTTCGTTATCGTCACTTTGAGTTGTTGGTATTTCTCTGTAGCTTACTGTCATAAGCACGTTGTGGTTTTTTACCTGCCTGAGTCAGCATCTCATAATTGAGTTCATCCAGAGCAATCTGCGCTTTCTTCTGGTTTTCCAGCAACGCTGTCATTTTCAGCTGTTCCTGTATGAGTAAGCGGTTATCTTTTGCATCAACGCAAAGTAACGTTGCACTGCCTGGGTGAAAATATATCTGAGGGCCATGCTCTCCGTTGACGACAGTGTTTTTACTCACGTTATCCAGGCTACTTTGCCGTGTACCTTTAGTCATTTTCTAACTGTTTGAATTAGCCCTTTACACAGCTTCGATATTCGATTCATATAAGCATCATTAGATCTAAATCTAATAAACCTGAAAATATGGATAATCATTTATTGATCACGCAGCGAAAAACACCAATGTCATAGTCATAATCTTCATCTTCTGGTTTCGTATTAGATGGGGAAGATTGTCTGAAAATCGTTAACGCATACTGATCATCTCCACCAACAGCTCCCCGCTGCACTTTTTTTATTCCTTTAGTTGGCCCTTGCGGGTCTTTCAATTGCGAATGAGAATAATAATCTGATGCATACCAGTCATTTGTCCACTCTTTTCCACTTAATCCCATATCATACAGACCCAGTGGGTTTGGCGAGTATTTGCCAATTGGATAAATTGGAAGCCCCAGCCCATCAGTATATTTATCTAACTCATCATATGTTGGATAATTTCTCCCACGCTCAATCTTTCCATTGTCGGTTGCAAAGGGCATGTATTTTCCTTCTGATCGAGCGGCATATTCCCATTGAGCTTCCGTTGGCAAATCTATTTTCTTACCTGAGCGTTCCCCAAGCCATTGACAATAATCTTTGGCTTTTTCCCAAGTGACATACGCTGAATAACCCCCCCCTTGTAATGAAGGATGTTTTTTAGCCAGAATAAACAATGGCGACTTTTTAATGCCAGTCAAGCTCAAGTATTCATTATAATCATCATTAGTCACTTTGTATTTTGAGATTAAAAAATCACTTAATACAACTTTATGCAATACTTTATCATCTTGCTGAATACTAAAAGGTAATTTCTCTCCAACTAATGGACCAAAGTCTCCCATTAAAAAATCGCCGCCTTTAACCGGGATCATATTTGACACAGATTTTTCCACAAATTTATTGGCAGTGTCTGAACTTTGTTTTAGCGATGCATCATCACAACCAGTCATAGTTAAAACAAAAATAATGTATGCCACATTCACGCAGCTATTTTTCATTTACATTCGCCTTATGCCATTGCTGTATTTGAAGAATGCTGTTGATAAATCAAAGCAGTATACTCTTCAATCTGCTCATCTGGGATATGTTTGAAGGGTTCATCGGGTTCTACAGTATCAGGAAGCCTGTCATAAAGAAGACCAAGATTTCTTTCGTATTGAGATGAGTATTCATCTAATACTCCAAACTCAGTAAGCCCCATAAATTTTAATAGTACCTTATCATTAGTATATACGTCCCCTTTTTCTGCCGCAGGGCTAGTAGTCATATGTTGCATCACATTATTATAGTCAGCTTTACTCTGCACCCATTTAAAACAATACATTACTGCCATTTTCCTCTTCTGCATTACCCCCCATTTTTTGGTGTTTCGCTTTTGGTTTCGAGGGTCAATAACATCCAATGCTGTCACATCTATTAATTGAGCAATAATTGTACCTTTCGTCTCTGGCGGGGTATATTTTAACTGATCCGGATTGGCTATAATACGATTCATCAGTGCAACCCTTTTTTCTTCATTGTCCAGCGCGTTATCAAGTTGAATCAAAACCTCTTGAGCTTCACCTTTAATGCTATTGAACATATCAACGCCAATTTGAATTTTTTCGGCTGCTAAAATTATTGGGATTGCGCACAAAGCTCGAAATGAATCACGAGGCATCATGTCCTCAAGTTTCTGATAATCCACATTCCTAAGCATATACATAAAACCCTTCATAAATGCCGCAAATGAATTCCCATCCACTTCAAAACCTAATGAACCTTTAGCTCCAACTCCCCAGCACAATGCAGCCTTACAATAAATTCTGAACCGACTGTTAATATACGTTACGTAGAAAACAGCAGTTCCTCCGGCCCCGGCCTGAGCGGTTACCCCCAAAGATAAGGTGGCTATTGCTGTGAATTTCTTCTCTTTGGCAACAATTGGCTTATTCTCTTCATGCTTAACATTACTGTCATCATCCGGATGTGGGTCAAACCATTCAATAGCACCGCTGACATTGCCACCTGCCTGAACGCCGGCAAAAGCGCCAATTTCTCCGCCAGCCTGGACATCAGGCTGTGGGATAGTGAGATTAATTTGTCGCTGGCCTGGAGGCGGCGGTGGGGTCAGCCGTGCCGGGCTACCCTTAATCCCATAGCCCTTTGCCATTTCTCCACTAAAATCAGCTTCTACACCCAGCTCAATCCCCAGGCTTGCTCCGGCATTGCCGGATAACACCGCATTAATGGTGTAGCGAATGGCCCCCATGTTACAGACTCCACCTACTGCGCCCGAAGATGCTCTGGCAGGAAACAACAATGCGATACCAAGTCGATCAGGAATAAAAAGTTCAGCGGATGCCTTCGCCTCTCCCAGAGCAAAACTGGCATGACCTTCCATCTTCGCGGAGGCTTTCCCTTCTAAAGGGTTAAATTCTGAAGATAGCCCCGCTCCCTGGCTATAGCGCATCAGTTGAGCCTGTGCACTGATGTCGACATACTGATGGTAAGCTGACTCATCATCTGGTTTATCATTTTCATTGGGCCAGGTAAGCCCTTTATTCATTTTTTTCGCCCAGTCCGTCAGAACAACATTACTGTCTTCTAACAGTTCATCTTCAAATTTAAGACTGAAGGATGCTTTTTTTAATTGTTTCCTGAGCTCTTCGATATCTATTTTCCCTGACCTGACTGTTTTTTTTATCTCATTACCATCCGCATCGATGCCAGTCACTTCTTTATCTTCATATTTAATGAAGCTGGCTTCACCACTTTCCTTATCTACATCGCTGAGTTTGTACTTCCGCCAGTGGCCGCGAATTTTATCAGAGCGAACGTAAGTACTCTTAAATCCGGCAGTCTTCTGAAGGGGGATCAACTCCATAAGTCCGATAGCTGAACCTGTGGAGTTCTCATCGAGCAGCTCTCCCTCAGGAACACTTGCGGTAAGGGCTTTGAGCTCTGCCTTTAATTTTTCGTTAGCGTCATTGAGTTGTTGGTATGTACTCTGTAGCTTACTGTCATAAGCACGTTGTGGTTTTTTACCTGCCTGAGTCAGCATCTCATAATTGAGTTCATCCAGAGCAATCTGCGCTTTCTTCTGGTTTTCCAGCAACGCTGTCATTTTCAGCTGTTCCTGTATGAGTAAGCGGTTATCTTTTGCATCAACGCAAAGTAACGTTGCACTGCCTGGGTGAAAATATATCTGAGGGCCATGCTCTCCGTTGACGACAGTGTTTTTACTCACGTTATCCAGGCTACTTTGCTGTGTACCTTTAGTCATTTTCTAACTCCCTGAATTAGCCACCGAGCAGTTCAATATTGATTTTGCTTTTTGCCGCACCGAATATTTCAGCCGTCTTACCTTCACTGTCAGTGCGCCCTTCATAAACAGAGCCATCAGCAGTGGTGATCCGATATCGCGTGTTTGCCAGGATATCGCCGGACTCCTTATCCTGTGCAACAAAGTTCTCGCTATATCCTTGGGGAAGTTCCGGTTTAGGTGCGTCATAATCCGCACTTCCTATTTTCTGGATATTGGCACATTTCAGTAAAATATTGCCTGGAGCCCCAAGCTCCATATTTCCACCTGCCAGTTTCATAAATGCACCGTCACAGTTAACAACCAGCTCTGTTGCACCCGTGATGACCACTTTGCCTTCCACACTTGTCACCGTTACGTCTTTCTTCGCAATGGCCTCCAGCACATCATCCTGCGCCTGGATTTCCACTTTTCCTTTGGCAGCAAAGAGCTTCATCCCAGCTTTTCGGGCCAGAATACTCACGGCCTCGCCCGCAGCCACCGTAAAGCGCTTCAGAGCACTGATATCAGTATTCTGCTGGGACATAATTCCTACGCTGGCGGTACCAGAAGCTACACACACTGCCTGAGGACTGGTGATACTCACACCTTCAGGCGCATTCAATATGATCCCTGGTTTAGCAAGCTCTTTGAGAGCTGTGTTAAGCGTCTGCTGACTTGCAGTATCTGCTGGTAGGGCGTCAGCCCCTTCAGCAGCTGATGACAAACTTTTTGCTATCGTCAGAGCATTTTCAAGCTGGGTAATAGCCTCTTTCATAGAGAGCATCTTGTCCCCAGCAAACGGCTGTTTATCTGCTGTGATAAACACCCCTGCCCCACCGCGAATGGAAACGTGTCTGTCAGTACGAAGCTCAGCACCTTCGCCGCGAAGTTTCCTGGAAGCGTCTACATTGTGCCCTAAATTAAGTTGGGTCTTACCCCCGTACTCAGTACTGAGCTTAACGTGCTCTTCACCGCGCTTGTCCTCCATCCGCAGCTTGTTCAGCCCAGCTGTTCTGATAACGTTTCGCGTGCTGTTAGCTTCACTCACATGGTCAACGTGACGGGAGTCGTGCATCGCGTGTGCTATATACGGACGATCCGGATCGCCTTCATGGAACGCAATGGCGACTTCAGTGCCCCGTATCAGGGGGAAGTGGAAGCCGTACTTGTCGCCACCGTAAGGTTTGGCAAAACGAACCGGCATACTTTCCATACCCTGACGTTTGTCATCGCGATCGGCATCAAACTTCACCCGGTACATGCCCGAGGCATCCTGCCAGGCGTAGATATCGTTATCTTTGGCGCTGGTGACGCGCGCCATCAGAGTGCCGCTGACCACCGGGCGTTTTTTAGGAGCCGGACGCCAGCAACGGTTTTCGTAATAAGGCATCCCTTCCCACGTCACTAACAGGGCATTCTTACGGCTGGCAGTATAACCCGTGCGGGTAATGATAATGCCGTTGTCCGTTTCGGAGGGTAAAGTCGGCGGGATCGCCACTTCACTGATGGTCAGCACCTGAGCCGGAGAAAGCAGGGCATCATTACTGCATCCGCTGACCGTCGTTTGTCCGGACAGAAAACGCTCATGCTCGAGGCGGGCCCAGAAGTTGCCGGTTTCTGCGGAAGGTGTGATTTTATCGCCACGTTCAAGATGACGCGGCAGGTAGTGATAAACCTCGCCGTAGGTCACACCGTCACCATCACCACGGGTCATGTCCGCAGGTGCAGAGGTCAGTACATTCTGGGCTTCACGGTGATTGTAATCACTGGCGGTGACAGAACGCTCAACGACGTTTTGCCGGACGTTTACGCCCCACACTGAATCGGCTTTATTGTCATTCATCCCTGACGGGCTGTTCAGAGGCAGCGTTTTACCGAAGATCCATGCACTCTGCTTGTCCGCGAAGTGTACCACTTCGGTTTGCGTGTCCGGTTGCAGAGTGAAGAAGTAGAAAATCCCCACTTCGGCCAGCAGACGCTCAATGAACGCGAGGTCACTTTCCTTGTACTGGTTGATCTGCTCGCGCTTTGGATAGCCAGCTTTGAGGGTAAATTCATACTCCCAGCCTTTCAGGCCATGCTCCTGCAATACTTCGGTGACAACTTCCGGTACCGACTTATTAACGAAAAAGCGGTGGGTACGGAACTGCTTGCGCAACAGGGAAAGGAACGGCTCAATAATAATCTGGTATGTTGCCTGGTCGCGTGAACCACTGATACGCTTAAAATGCGTCACCACGCCATGCACCACTTTCTGCCCGGTTAGCCCCATCAATGGCCCGGTCCCCATGGTCAGCGTGGCAGGTTTGGTCAACAGTTGTGCCGAACTAATATTCTGATCGCTGCTGGTGAACAAGATGGTGTAGTGGTAAAGCTCGCTCATGAACTCTTTACCGGTAAAAGTCTCAACATCCAGTGAAGCCGTACAGGATGGAATGTCGAGACGGTAGCGGTTCAACCCGCCCTCCGTAAGAGCAGATAGGGTGTTCTTCAGCGTATCGGTCAGACTCATGATATTGACTCCATGGAATAACCTGCTGTCCATGACGCTATTGCCGACAAGCACATTGCAGGTTTAATCGGGTTACTCAGCGAGTACGAAAAAGGGTGATTACGATTCCAGCCCGAGGGCGCAGGCGAGGATTTTCTTCAGCAAAACGGTCATTTCAAAATTATCTATCGTATATTTCCCATCACCACTAATGTGAATAAAATGCTTAACAAACGTATAAATAAAAGCATCCGAAAAAAACAGCATTTCCATCATAGCCAAAGTAATAAAGATTAAAATTTTTGCAATTTTACATTGAGACACTATTCGGAAACTTGAATTGAGCCATAAGGCCTTGCGAACTCGCGATCCGTCAAAGGAAAATTATACACTTGATTGTCATTAATACCGACACCAACGACAAAACTTCTAGCCCCTTTATTATCAAGCGTTGGATGAAGTACAAATTCAACAATGTATTTAGTGTTATCTTTAAAATGATAAAATGACGAAGGAACACACAATTCATTATTTTGAATTAAAAGTGAGGGCTTATCAAAAAACTCTTGTTTCTTCGGAGGCGTATTCCTTGGGTTTATCGCTATAATGACGAGCCGATAACCTTGCGCATTGTCAATGGAAAAACAAATATTATCATCAATCAACTTAACTTGAGTCGTTTCATCAAACCGAAATCTATCTCCCTGGCCTGGACACCCAGCTAACAGGAAGGCACATATTAAAGTTACAGAACACAAAAATAATCTTCTATATTCTTTAATCACCATGGAAAACCTCTTAATGCCATTTTATAGCATTCCCGAATGACTTCTTCTGAAATATCACCATCAAGAGTGACATTATTCGACCTTCGTAAGATAATCCAATGCTTATAACCATGTGTCTCCAGAATGAAATTATCCGCAATAATCTGCGCCTGCTGCTCCATAGCATATTCGCTTAAAAGACGACCATCGAGGGTGTAATGATAGCTTACCATCCAGCTAACCAGCCCTCTGCCAATAACGTTCATTCCTTGTGCTCGTTGCCAGACATGACTCATTTCATGGATGAACATATGTTGAAGATCGTCAGTTACCTGGGAAAAATCATCGCTATATTGCTCACGAAAATAGATCTCCCCGTCCGGCGTCATCGCCGTATTCTTATCCTGTAAATTGAAAGGGAGGTAACTTTCCCTGTGGATCCATACTTTCGAATAATCAATAGTGGATAAAAAAACAGAGTGTGCCAGCTGTATCTCACCCGTCGTAAGTAGCCTGACACCACCTTCTTTAATTCTGAACGGATCCTGAGTTTCTTCAGTCATGTTTAAACTCCAGCCCAACCCCCTCTTCATCACTCCAGCCTAACGCCAAGTGCTGCGGCTTCTGCCCCGCCGCCATATGACTTAACAGTTGCTGGCTCAGTACCGGCAGTATCTGCTGATTGAGCAGGCTGTCGACGTTGCGCGCCCCGGTGTCAGGCAGCAGACAGGCGACGGTCAGCGCGTCATACAGGTTCTCATCAATGTGCGTGGTCAGGCCGTAGTGACGGTTCAGGCGCCTGCTGACCTGTGACAGCTTCATCTCAACGATGGTACGCATGGCCGCTTCCGCCAGTGGGCGATAAATCACGGTCTGGAAGCGGGCCAGCAGAGCCGGCTGGAAATGGTCACGCAGGATCGGACGCAGCAGCTCGTGCAGGTCGCCTTCGGTGGCGTCCGGCTGTTCATCCAGCAGTTGCATCAGATGGTCGCTGCCGAGATTGGAGGTCATCAGGATGACAGTATTGCGGAAGTCGATTTCGCGCCCTTCGCCGTCGCGCATAAAGCCGCGGTCGAAGACCTGATAGAACAGGTTCATGACGTCGCGGTGCGCCTTTTCCACTTCATCGAGCAGTACCACGCTGTACGGGCGCTTGCGCACGGCTTCGGTGAGGATGCCACCCTGACCGTAACCCACGTAACCCGGAGGCGAACCTTTTAACTGGGAAACGGTGTGCGGCTCCTGGTACTCGGACAGGTTGATGGTAATCAGCGATTTTTCACCGCCGTACAGCACGCCCGCCAGCGCCAGCGCGGTTTCGGTTTTCCCGACGCCACTCGGGCCGATCAGCAGGAACACGCCCTGCGGACCGTTTTCTGACGTCAGCCCGGTTTTGGCTGCCCGCAGGCGCCGGGCGATGGCGGTCAGCGCCACGTCCTGCCCAACCACACGCTTGCCGATTTCGTTTTCCAGGGTCAGCAGTTCGGTTTGCTCGTCTTTCATCAGGGAGGACAGCGGTACGCCGGTCCAGTCGGCAATCACGTTGGCGACGGTGCGTACGTCCACATCCACACAAAGCAGCGGGTTGCTGTGCTGAATGCCATTAAGCGCCTGCTGTAACTCAAGTGTCTCACTCTGACGGGAGATATCCTGGCGGCTTCCCACCAGTTGTCCGGTGAGTTTCAGCTCCTGCCCGTCCTGAGTTTCAAGCTCGTCGAGTGCAACGATAAGGTCGTTCTCTTCCTGCTCAATGACGGTCAGGCGTTCACCATGGTTCTGATTGCCGACAGCAATATCTTCCAGCAGCGCCTGCTTTTCCATTTCCAGCGAAGTGATATCCGAGCGGATGCGGGTCAGCTGTTCCGGCACTATGTCGAGGCTCATACGCACACGCGCAGCGGCGGTGTCGAGCAAGTCAACCGCCTTATCAGGCAACTGGCGGCCAGTCAGGTAACGACGAGAGAGCGTGACTGCAGCGCGAACCGCATCGTCAGTAATATGCACATTGTGGTGCTCAGCGTAGCGGGATTTCAGACCACGCAGCATCAGACACGCCGTATTATCATCCGGCTCGTCCACTTTGACCATCTGGAAGCGGCGCTCCAGAGCAGCATCGCGCTCAAAATATTGTTTGTACTCGGACCAGGTTGTCGCGGCGATGGTACGCAGTTCACCGCGGGCCAGCGCCGGTTTCAGCAGATTTGCTGCATCGGCACCGCCCGCCTGATTACCGGCACCAATAATGGTGTGGGCTTCATCGATAAACAACAATATCGGCACCGGTGACTGCTGCACCGCGTCAATCACGTTTTTCAGGCGCTGTTCGAACTCGCCTTTCACGCCCGCTCCCGCCTGCAACAGGCCGAGGTCGAGGGTGCGCAGCACCACTTGCTTGAGCGATTCCGGTACGTTGCCCCCGGCGATACGCAGCGCCAGGCCTTCGACCAGCGCCGTTTTGCCGACGCCAGGTTCGCCGACCAGGATCGGATTGTTTTTCCGGCGACGGGAGAGAATGTCCACCATCTGGCGAATTTCGGTGTCACGGCCAAACACCGGGTCGATTTTGCCCACTTTCGCTCTGGCGGTGACGTCGAGGGTAAATTTATCCAGTGCATTCTGTAGCGCCGGGTTCCGTTCACCGTCTTTTATCTCTGCGCCGATCGGACGTCCGACAAATTCCACTTCACCACCGTGATTTTGTGCCAGTTCTGCTTCTTGCTGTACATCTGGACGCTCATCAGACTGCGCGTCCAGAAGCCCGCGAAGACGATCAAGCTGGCTCTGGCCGAGCGTAATCAAAGGCCACATACCGTCGCAGCGCGCCAGTTTAGGCTTACCAACCAGCACCATCAGCAGATGGACACTGCGGATGTGCTCTTCGCCGTTAAGGGAGGCAATCAGCCAGGCTTCCTGCATCAGTATCTGGATATCAGCGGACAACTGCGGGCGACTGCGTACCGAACGCGGTTGATTATCCAGCCAGCCGAGCAAATCCTGCCATAGCGCATCCATATCCCACTCGTAGCGACGCGCCAGCACCGTCAGGTCACCTTCCCCTTGCTCCAGCAGCTTCAGAAGCCAGTGCTCCGGCAAAATTTCCGCATGCGCGCGGGTCTGGCAGAGCGAGGCTGCCCCTTCCATCGCACGGGCACAGTAAGGGTTCAGACGTCGCAGCAGGATGGCTGGATTTTCCATGACTTTCTCTCTATATCGGTTCCTGGACACGCTACCGCCCATCGCTGTTTCCCGTGAAGGGGACCAAAGCGCATGAGGTCGGGCTGGCAGATTGTGGGTTTCTTTGCTCAACGCCCGTTTGAGACAGGCACTCAGCAAAAAACTGCGGACAGGAAAACCCTGCCCGCATCAGGATTACGCGGTGGCGCGTTCATTCCATGAGTCGGAATGAATGATGTTGCCGTCTTTGTAGGTCCAGGTGATTTTTTCGTAACGCAGTTCTACGCGCTCAAGATGGTTGTGCTTCTCTTTGGAAGCCTCCTTGATGTCGTACATTTCAGGATTCACTTTCACCACTTTTACGTTCTCGAGTTTGGTGTTGAAGTACTCAACTTCCTGGCCCGCGTCGTTGATTTTGTACCATTTGAATTCCGCAGACTTCAGGGTCTGACCGGTGGTCACGGCTTTGTACAGGTACGGGCTGGACGAATCGATTTCCTTGGTGAATAGGAACGGCGTGTGGATACGGGTACCGGTCAGCTTGCCGGTGTTGTTATCGGTCGGGATGTACAGGTTATGCTCCTGCGCCACCACTTCGATGCTGCCTTCACGGTCCTGAACGTCAACAGATCCTTTGATGTCCGCGCCGCCGTCGTCTTTCAGCCAAAGATAAACAGGAATTGCCATGAAATTACTCTCCATTGTGTAGTGAAGCGCCATCATCCTGCGATGACGCTGAGGTTTTGCCGGGTATCTGACAGGCATTCGCCTGCGGTACCAGACTGATTTCGACACGGCGGTTAAGCGCACGGCCTTCCGGGGTGTCATTGGTTGCGACAGGGCGGCTTTCGCCATAGCCCTGTACCGCAAAACAGCTTTCGGGCACGTCGCCGGTGTCACGCATCCAGTTGCGCACGGACTCCGCGCGCTTAAGCGACAGCACCTGGTTGGATTTGTCATCCCCCGTACTGTCGGTATGGCCCGCCACCACAATCAGCCAGCCTGGTTTCGCCTTAGCGCCTACCAGGGAGTTCACCAGCATTCTGGAGGAGCCTGACTTGAGGTCGTACTTGCCCGAGTCGAACAGCGACATGCTGTCGAGGCGAATGGTTTTCGGACCCCGAATAATTTTCTTAATGACCGGAGGAGGTGGTGACGGAGGTGCCCAGTCGCTGACGGCGGCCTCAACGGGCGGAACCAGACGCAACCCCTGATACAGTCCCAGACGATAACGCAGTGGCTCCCCGCGGCGCTGCCAGTCGTCCAACAATGCGCCATCGGCTCTCAGGCGCTGTTGCGCCCGCAGTTTCGGTGCAACCGGCGTGCCGGTGAGATGGTGGTATAACGCAAGATGATCGCCAACATTACGGATAAGACGCTGGTTGTTCACCCATGACGCCACCATCGCCAGCGCGAGAAAAATCCCGCCCAGTAATCCTGCGTAACGCCAGAACAGCATCCGGCGACTCACACCACGTCGTCGCGGTAACCCTGGCAGCAGCTGTTCAGGCAGTGGCAGTGGCTCTGTAGTCAGGACGACATCCGGTGGCAGCGCGGTCACAGCGGTGATGTGCTGTTGCCAGAGATTGCACTTGGTACCGCTCACCGGAACCATGCACATGCCCTGCACGCAGGGTTTCATCGCCGGTAATTCACCCCTCCTTACCGACAGCAGCTCATTGACCGCGCTGTTCTGCCAGGCAAGCAGACCGTCCAGCCACAGACCCTGACTCAGACGCGAAAGACGCCCGTCTGCACCGGTCTCTCGGATCCACTCAGTCAGTGACACATTGCCCTGACCAGGCTGATACACCTGAATACCGATCCGCTGGCTTACCGTGCTAAACCAGACGGGCTCAGCCTCCGCACAGGCCGCAGGTGGAGATACCCAAGTCACGGTCCACAGCGGAGGGATCATGCCGAATGCCGCACGGCACTGGACGACAGCCCGCTGCCATCCCCGCAGGGACTGGGTAAAATCATCATCGGATGTGTGCAGCTCGGGTACCACCGCCAGCATGACCGAGATTTGCGATACCAGGGCCGGGCGAGCAAGGCTCAGGTGCTGCGCAAAGAGTGGCAGCTGTTCCGCATCCTTCACCCACAGATACCAGCCCTGCCGGGTTTCCCGGAAACGGGCTCCGGACACAAACAGAGGAGTGTTGTCGCCAGAAACAAGGATCACCGCCCCCTGAAAATCTTCCGGCGGTAGGTTTTCATCCGCAATCTCGCGTAGTGCGCTCGCCCGCGCCTGAGAAGCCCGGCGCTGACGCCAGAACATCACCCCGGACACCAGAGCAACAAGCAGGGTGAGTGCCACACGGCTCACCGTTGACAGTGGCCAGAATCCGAGGATGAGCCACAGCGCCAGTACGGCACCCAAGGCAGTTAACAGACTTCGGTACACATCCCGCATCGCTTACCCCGGCCTGACAGTCTGGCTTACCAGCTCGGTAAGCGAGGACGAGAGGAAGAACCAGAGTGCCGCCAGAGCGACAGCAGCCACAGCCCAGGTCAGCCAGTACCAGCGGCGGCCGCTGCGCAAGCTTGATGCGCGGGCAATAATGGGGGCGTCCTGTGCCAGTGTGAAAGCCGGAACCCGTTCAGCGAGTGCGAGAACAACATCTTCCCGTCGCTCATCATCCTGGGCACGATACTGACCAACGAACCCCAGTTGCAGGGTCCGGTACATGCAGGTCAGGACGGAGGAATCAGGGGCGGTTTCTTTCAACAGATTGCGGATCCGTTCCCATAACTCCTCACCGCCATTGAGGGTGCCAAAGAAATGCGCCTGCAGCGGATCACGATGCCAGGCCAGGTAGCCATCATCGGTGGTTCCCCGGTTCATCACGCTCTCATCAAGCAGTGCACACAGGGCATACACCATATGGTCACGGCTGATGTTGCTGTAACCTGCCTCCGTGAGTGCAACCTTCGCATCCTGCACCAGACGACGGGCCCGACGATAGAGCCCTTCTCCGTCACGGACTTCCTGACCGCCCCGCAGCTGGCTGACCATAAGCCAGCCCGGGTAGAAGATACGTTCTGTCTGAATGAGTTCAGATTTTTTCATGTGCGCAGCACCGCAAAGAGTTCAAGTTTCACATCCCCCAGTGAGCGCGGGGTATAGAAGGTGCAACTACCCATTTCAAGCATCGTACGTGCCGCCTCAGTACTCAGATCCAGCGAGAAATACTGGTTCTCAAGACGTAACGGGATAGCAGCTGGAACATGCGTCAGAGGTTTGATAAGCATCCCGCTCAGTGCCACATTCACCACATCCGAAACATCATCAAAGCTGCCCGCTTTACACAGCTGCGGGAATTTCGTCTGAAGCTCATGGTTCGGCATGGATGAGCGTACGGAGAGGTAGAAGTCCGCCCCTTCGCGCAGGCGCGCATCGTGCAGGGCACCTTTCCAGATCTGGTCCTGATGCTCCAGGTGGATACTCACGACCCGCGACGGCAGGCTGGCTTCCAGCAGTTTATCGAGCAGCGTCAGCAACGGCGGGAATACCCGTTCCGGTTCATCGTGCAGATAGGCAGGAATGTCACTGACGTCATGCTCCAGTGAGAAGGTCAGCAGGCTGCCAGCCAGACGGGTCAGTTCGCGGTACAGCAGTTCCGGGTGACGATCCGGTGTCTGCAGTAGTTCCGCCAGCACCGGCTCGGCACTGTTCAGGGCATTGAGAAGCCAGAACAGGGAGACATCCGCGACAGCAAAGTCGGCCATCCTCTCATTGCTTTCGCGTCGCATGGCCATCAGGCGACGGCGACGAACCTGCAGGCGGATCAGCAGGTCACCCAGTTCTACGGTCAGCAACGGGCTTGCAGAAATGGAAAGCATCGGCGGAATGAAATCCGGGTCTCTGCTCCACTGTCCCTGTGCATTACGCACCAGACGGGCTACCGGACAGGTCAGGTAAGCCGTATTTTCCTGACTGGACAGACGCAAGGTCAGAGCATGACGCAGAATGGCGAGTTCTCCACTTTCATGGCCCGCAAGCTCCTGCACCACCACACGTTCGGCTTTCCAGCGACGCGGGCGTTCACTGTCCTGCCCGTTATCGAGATTGCCACCACTGGCGCTCATCAACGGCAGCGCGACAACCACGTCAACAGCCTCACTGCTGGCTGCAATAGACACATCGCAAACCGGAGGAAGATTGTCTGCCAGGTTCGTATCAACAAGAGTACCGTCCTGAAATCGCACCACCAGACGCGTGGCATTCAGGCGCGAGAGCGCCAGTGCAGCATCATCAAATTCCGCCGCAATCACGCCCCATGGATGAGAAATACCCATCCGGGCGACCATACTGGCTACGTGCTCACTCCATCGGGCCTGCTGCTGGAACTGTTGCGGGGCCAGAGCGGCCCCATCCTCCCAAAGCGGGCGGTAAATTTTCATCCCTGATTTCTCCCCGCCTTACGCTTTCGCTTTCGGCATCTGGCTCACCAGCGACAGGTTCACGTCCATGCCTTCCACCTGGAAGTGTGGCACCGCGAACAGCTTCACGCGGAAGAAGCCCGGGTTGTCCTCGATATCTTCCACCACCACTTTCGCATCGCGCAGCGGGTGTGAGGCCTGCAGCTCGTCGCCCGGATCGGTCATTTCAGTCACCAGCCCACGCACCCAGGTGTTGAGTTCAAGCTCCAGCAGACGGCGATCCTTGGTGGTACCGATGTTTTCGCGCTGAATAAGCTTCAGGTAATGCGCAATGCGCGACAGCAGGAAGATGTATGGCAGACGCGCGTTGATGCGGCTGTTGGCGGTGGCATCCGCGGTATCGTACAACGCCGGTTTCTGGGCAGAGTTAGCCGAGAAGAAGCAGGCATAATCGCGGTTTTTGTAGTACGACAGCGGGATAAAGCCCAGGTTGGCGAATTCAAACTCGCGCGTTTCCGGGATCATCACCTCCGACGGGATTTTCACCTGGTTACCGGTGCCAAGGTCATACAGGTGGATCGGCAGATCTTTCACCGCGCCACCGGCCTGCGGGCCACGGATCTGCACGCACCAGCCATTATTGATGAAGCTCTTCACCATGTTCGAGGCGAAGGAGAATGACGCGCTGGTCCACAAATACTTATCGTGATCCGGGCCCTTCACCTGCTCGACATAGTTGAAGCTACGCACCGGCACGGTGTCCGGACCGTACGGCAGACGCCCCAGCACGCGCGGCATCACCAGGCCGATATAGCGTGAGTCGTCGGTGTCACGGAAGGATTTCCACTTAATATACTCAGCGCGATCGAAGTAGTTGCCGATATCTTTAATCGCTGCAACTTCTTCCATGGAGTCTTTCAGGAAGAATTTCGGACCGACGGCACCGATAAACGGCATATGTGCAGCAGCAGACACTTTAGAGATGTTGCGCAGCAGTGCCACGTCCTGCGGACTGGCATCGAACTCATAGGAGGAGATCACCGAGCCAATTGGCTCTCCGCCAGGGGTGTCATATTCGGCGGTATAAGTGTGCCAGTAGAGTCCGCTCTGGATCAGTTCCGGCGCATCTTCGAAGTCCTGACGCAGATCGTCTTTCGAGACGTTCAGAATTTCAGTCTTCACGTTCTGGCGGTAGTCAGTGCTGTCCACCAGCTGCTTCAGGCCGCGCCACAGTGATTCCACCTTCTGGAACTCTTGATGGTGCATTACTGCGTCCAACTGGCGACTGATCTGGAAATCCAGCTCAGCGATGTGGTGGTCAATCAGCGTCTTGTCGAGCTTTTCCACCTGTTGTCCGGACTTGCGGATGCAGTCCATAAACACCTGCATCGCGGCCGTCAGGCGCTCACCTGCCGGAGCGTCAGACAAAGCGGCATCGTCGAGGAAGTCGTTAATATCACCCAGGCTGGATGCCGGGGTCAGATGAATTTTTTCAAACAGGGAGGCGTAAACGCTCTCTTTTTCCAGTACGGTGGTCTGCCCCTGCGCGGAGGCGGTTTCAGAATTTACAGACATCAGCATATTCCCGGTTAATCCATTAAATAACGCACGCCGCTTATTTCGGGGCCAGTGCACTCATTTCGTCGCGTAATTCCTGAGACAGCGCCGGGTCTTTAAGAATTTTCTCGAGTTCTTTTCTGAAAGTAGCGTTATCAAGGAGATTAGATTTCAGATCGCGTAATAAATTACGCATCGCCAGCATGGCACGGAGTTGAGGGATCTGACGGGCCACCTGTTCCGGTTCGAAATCTTTAATATCGGAGAAACTCAGCTTCACGTTCTCTTCCGAACCATCCCCTGCCAGCGTATTCTGCACACTAAGGTTTACTTCCGGGTTAAATTCCGAAAGTACGCTATTAAAGTTATTTTTATTGACGTTGATTTTTTCTCTTTCAGATAATGGACGACTTTCTTTGCCATTACTGAAATCACCGACGGTGAGGAGTTTCAGCGGCAGTTCGACTTTCTTCTGTGCGCCACCAGTGTGCAGAGCCAACTTTAAATTTATGCGTGCCTTCGGCACCTCGTTCTGGAACGTATCGGCCATAGCGGTCCCTTTCCTTAAGGAATGTTTGTTGAAAATAACGACGTTTCTTTACAAATCCATAGTAGAACAAAAAACCATTCAAGATCAACTAAACAGATCATAGATCTGACATAAGACTTTTATTAAGAATTTTAATCCATTAACAATTAGCACATAACGCCATTTAAACAAAAACAAAACACAGCATTAACTTTTTAATTACAGAAGGGTGAAATTAAAATCCACTCGCGATGAAAACATCCTCTTTATATCAAAGAACACGCATATTATTGATATAAATCAATGAATGAATACAGCGGCAGATACCCTCACGCTTGAGGGATTTCTGAATCCGCAAATAACAGCACGATATTTTTCTTAAAAGTATCAGCAATAAAAAAGTCCAATACTGGACAAGAAATAATTCCGAGAACGTAATAAAAATATATTTATCATTCGCGATGTGAATGTATTATTCAAACGAAGACCTTTCCAAATAGTAATCGTACCTCAGATACCTGATAGTAATAGCTCGTAAGAGTCAACGAAAGGTTTATTCCATTTGTGGCGCGATTGTCAATATAAAAACGTCATAATAAGATTCCCCAGGCTTAATTGCTGGGTACCATTCGTCGGATGTCGTTGCGGCGGGAGAGGGTCAAATAAAGAGACTGGCGCTGTAAGCGCGCCAGCTCAGGTTTAGCGGTAGTAGCCTTAGGCTAACAGGCAATGATCAGTGCTTTTCGATATACATCGTCCGGCTATAGGCTACGTCTTCGGGGTTATTAATCGGATAACCTTTCACCCACGGCTTGATCAAACGTCCATTGGTATACTGATAAATCGGGGCTATCGGGGCTTTCTCGGTCAGGATTTTTTCCGCCATGTTGTAATCTTCGTTACGCGCTTTCTCGGTGGTTTCAAGCGTCGCCTGGTTGATAATCTTGTCGTAAGCCGGGTCCTTGAAACGGGAAATATTGCCGCTGTGGGTTGAGGTCAGCAGCGAAAGGAACGTGGAGGGCTCGTTGTAATCCCCTACCCACGACGCGCGGATCACATCAAAATTACCGGTGTTGCGGCTGTCAATGTAGGTTTTCCACTCCTGGTTTTGCAATTTGACATCCACACCCAGGTTCTTCTTCCACATTGATGCCACGGCGATGGCAATTTTCTGGTGGTTTTCTGATGTGTTGTACAGCAGAGTTAGCTTCAGCGGACGCTGCGGACCGTAGCCTGCCGCCTGCAAAAGCGTCCTTGCTTGTGCGTTTAACTCCTGCTGCGACATCTGCTCAAAAGGCGATGTCTCCGGCGTAAAACCTGCCGTGACGTCAGGAGTGAAGTGCCAGGCTGGTTTTTCACCTGTACCCAGTACTTTTTCCGCCATAATACGCCTGTCGATTGTCATGCTCAGTGCCAGGCGCACGCGGGCATCAGCCGTTGGGCCTTTCTGCGTGTTGAACGCATAGTAATAGGTGCCCAGCTGCGGCGGCGTATACACCTGCCCCGGAATATCCTTCAGCAGCTTCTGATACATATTTTTTGGGAACGACTCGGTGATATCAATATCGCCAGCCAGATAACGTTTTGTGGCTGAAGACTCCTGGTTAATAGGCACAAAAGTGACTTTTTTCAGAACCGTTTTGGCGTTATCCCAGTAGTGTGCATTCGGCTCCACCACCAGCTTCTCGTTGACCACACGATCTTTCAGCACATACGCACCGTTCCCCACAAGGCTGCCCGGACGCGTCCACTCTTTACCACTCTCAACATTGGCTTTCTGGACTGGATAAAACGCAAAGTTAGCCGTCAGGTTGCTGAACCAGGGCAGCGGCTTATCCAACTGTACGCGCAACGTTTTGGCATCGACGGCCGTAACGCCAAGCGTATCAGGCGCGGCTTTACCATCGATAATCGCCTGCGCGTTGTTTATACCCGCCAGCGCCGCAAACCACGCAAACGGTGAGGTGGTTTTTGGGTCAACCAGACGCTGCCAGCTGTAGACAAAATCCTGCGCCGTCACGGGCGTGCCGTCAGACCATCGGGCGTTGTCTCGCAGCGTGAAGGTCCAGACACGGTTATCGTTGCTCTGCCAGCGCGTTGCCACGCCGGGGGTCAGTTCCCCTTTTTCATTCTGATTCACCAGACCTTCATAAAGGTCACGGATCACCTGAATTTCAGGCAAACCTACGGCCTTAGCCGGATCGAGCGAAGCCGGTTCGTCTTTAATGTGTCTCACCAGTTCCTGTTTTTGCGCCAGAACAGTGCCCTGCGGCACATTAGCAGCGTACGAAAGTGAAGAAAGTCCGCACAGCCAGAGTGCAGTACAGAGACGCGAAACAGGATGCTTCATAAGATCCCCTTGATTGAATTCAGATAACCAGCAGATGCGTAATTATTTGTTTCCCAAATGAGAAAAGCAAATACCTTCATCCGGAAAGTTGATATCTGGCAATTTTCCGCTAACACGGAAACTATTTGATAAACAGCAAGTTTTGCACAACACTGCCAATAGAGACATTTTTATCAGGATTTCGTATGACAATCACCCGACCAAGAGCGCAACGTGGTGCTTTTCCGCCTGGCGCTGAGCAATATGGCCGTTCTTTTTTTGGTGCATCTTTGATCTGGTTTCCTGCCCCGGAGGCCGATCGTAACAGCGGTCTGATCATTGCCGGTACGCACGGCGATGAGCATTCATCCATTGTCACGCTGTCGTGCGCGCTGAGGACACTGACTCCCGAACTGCGGCGTCATCACGTGATTTTGACCGTCAATCCGGATGGCTGTCAGCTTGGGTTGCGTGCCAATGCGAGGGGGATTGACTTAAACCGCAATTTTCCGGCAGCAAACTGGCGCGCCGGTGAGACGGTGTATCGCTGGAACAGCTCCGCCGAAGAGCGCGATGTGGTCCTGCTGACGGGAGACACCCCCGGCTCGGAGCCGGAGACGCAGGCGTTATGCCAGCTCATTCATAAGATCCACCCGGCCTGGGTTGTCTCGTTCCACGATCCGCTGGCCTGTATCGAAGATCCGCGCCATACGGCGCTAGGTCAGTGGCTGGCTGAGGCATTTGCCCTTCCGCTTGTGACCAGCGTGGGTTACGAAACACCAGGCTCGTTCGGCAGCTGGTGCGCTGACCTGGGACTGCATTGTATCACCGCAGAATTCCCGCCTATCTCGTCTGATGAAGCCAGCGAAAAGTATCTCAAGGCGATGACAGAACTTCTGCGGTGGGAACCTCAGAGATGAAGCACGCCCGTGGTGAAATTCAGCGCGGGTGAGACGTCAACCGCCAGCCATGTCGGGCCATCGAGATCGGCAAAACGCACTTGATTTGCCAGCGGCAGCGCCGCGCCAATCGCCCGGGATGTGCACAACATGCATCCCAGCATGAGGGTAAATCCCTGCTCCTGCGCCGCTTTTGCCAGCGCAAGCGCTTCGGTTAATCCGCCCGTTTTGTCGAGCTTAATATTAACCATCTCATAGCGGCCTTTAAGGCTGTCCAGGCTGTCACGGGTGTGACAACTTTCATCTGCACAGACAGGAAGTGGATGAATGAAATTCGCCAGGGCGGCATCCTCATGCGCCGGTAAAGGCTGTTCGAGCATGGCAACGTCAAGATCGGCCAGCAGCTGACAGCGTGCGGCCAGTCCCTCGCTATGCCAGGATTCATTCGCATCCACAATCAGCGTTGCCTGCGGCACTGCCGCACGAATGGCAACCATCCGTTCACTGATTAATCGATCGTCGAGCTTAATCTTTAATAACGTCGCACCGGAGTCGTAGAGCGCTTTTGCGCTGGCCGCCATCTGTTCTGGTTCACCAATAACGACCGTCTGCGCGGTCACAACCGCCCCCGGCAACGTAATCCCCAGGTGCGAGGACAAGGTTGTCTGCCGCTGCGCGGCCTCCAGGCTCCACAGCGCGCAGTCAATCGCGTTGCGCGCTGCACCGGCGGGCAGTCGCTGTTGCAACGATTCGCGGGTAAGGCCCGTTTGAAGATCGGGAACCAGGGTCATGATCTGGGCCATCACCGAAGCAAGGCTCTCGCCGTAGCGAGGATAAGGTGTGCATTCACCGACCCCCTTAATGCCGTCCTCCTCTATTTCGACCACCACGACGCAGGCTTCACTGCGACTGCCGCGGGAGATCACAAACGGGGTATGCAATGGCCAGGCTTCTTCATAGACCTTTACGCTTCTCATCACTGACTCCTTGTAGCCCGGTAAGGCATAAAAATTGGTTTGCCGTGTTATCCGCGGATGGCATACACTAGCCCCGACGTTAACTATATGTAAACAGGAAGATATCTATGTCACAACTCGTTCATTTCCAGGGCAACCCGGTCACTGTTGCAGGTGCCATTCCGCAGGTGGGTAACAAGGCGCAGGCTTTTACGCTGGTGGCTAAAGATCTGTCTGACGTCACGTTGAGCCAGTTTGCTGGCAAGCGCAAAGTCCTGAACATTTTCCCAAGCATCGATACCGGCGTTTGTGCCGCATCCGTGCGTAAACTCAACCAACTGGCAACAGAAATGGACAACACCGTCGTGCTGTGCATTTCCGCTGACCTGCCGTTTGCCCAGTCTCGCTTCTGCGGCGCTGAAGGTCTGAGCAACGTCATCACCCTTTCTACCCTGCGCAGCCCTGATTTCCTGGAGAAATACGGCGTTGGCATTTCTGAAGGCGCCCTGAAAGGCCTGGCGGCACGTGCAGTTCTGGTCATCGACGAAAACGACAACGTTGTTTTCAGTGAACTGGTAAACGAAATCACCACCGAGCCGGATTACACTGCTGCGCTGGACGCCCTGAAAGCATAATGATTGCTTAGCATTCTATAAAGCTTAGCATTGTCCTGAAACCTCGCGTCGGCGGGGTTTTTTATTGCCCGATGAACTGAATCGTTAAGGCATAAATACTTTTACCTCACACTTTTCATGTAAATATTGTTTAGTAGATAAACAAACAGGAGAAATAAATCTCATTTTTCAGGTTAAAAAACCGTTATTTTCTCACCAGTGAACCCCATCACATTTCCCCTCCCCTCTAAACATTAGATTTGCTGACGTATTCAAATAATCGTTTCAGCAAAAAGGGATAAATATGAAAATTAAACTGGCGTTGACGGTGGTTGCAGTACTGTTTTCAGGTCATGTCTCGGCAAAAACATGGGTGCTGACAAGCGCTGAAAGCGGTGTGGAAAAAGGAAACTGGCGAATTTCGAGTGATGAGCTGAACGCTAAAGGGCCGAACTTCAGCATTGAACAAAAAGTTCTCCGCGGCGGTAAGCAGGAAGGCAGTAAAATCATTGTTATTAGCAGTAAAAATGGCCTCACAATAACGTTGAGTCCAACCCGTGGTATGAATTTACTGCGCGTTGAGGGTTTTGGGTCAAAACTGGGCTGGGACTCTCCGGTTAAAGAGGTCGTTAACCCGGCATTTATCAATCTGGAAAGTCGAAATGGACTCGGCTGGCTGGAAGGTTTCAACGAAATGATGGTTCGCTGCGGCTATGAGTGGACAGGCCACCCGGTAACAGCGGACGGGCAGATTTACACGCTGCACGGTAAGGCGGGGAATACGCCGGTATCTCAGGTTGAAGTCGAGGTCGCTGATGCTGCACCGCATGAAATCCGCATTCGCGGTCTGATTAAAGAGAGCACCTTCAAAAAAGCCGATCTGCAAACGATGACCGAACTGCGTTATGTTCCCGGAAGCAACCAGTTCAGCCTGCATGATGTTCTGACCAACCATGCTGACTACCCGCACGACTATCAAATCATCTACCACAGCAACTTTGGCACGCCGATCCTTGAAGAAGGCGCTCGCTTCCTGGCTCCGGCCGCCAGCGTGAGTCCATTTAACGATTACGCCAAAGCGGGTCTGAACGGCTGGCAAACCTATGCCGGTCCGACAAAAGGGTTTGATGAGATGGTCTTTAATATCACGCCGCTGGCTGACAAAGATCGCCAGACGCTTGCTGCGGTGGTCAACAAAGCGGGTGATAAAGGGGCATCAATTCAGTTTGATACTCGCCAGTTGCCGGTTCTGACGTTGTGGAAGAATACCGACACGTTGAAGCAAGGCTATGTCACGGGTATTGAACCCGGTACCAGCTACGCCTACCCGGTCACGATTGAACGCGAGCAGAAACGCGTTAAGCAGCTGGAACCTGGCGCAAGTACGCAGTTCGATCTCACCTATACCCTCCTTCATAACCAGGATCAGGTGAAAGAGGTGGAGAACAGGATCGCGGCGATTCAGGGTGAGACAAAACCAGACCTCGTTGCCAACCCAATCGCGAAGGAATAAGTGACATTCAAAAGCCTCCATCCGGAGGCTTTTGCTTTTTATTCGTCGCCTTTCTTATGGTTCAGCCCATACTCACGCAGCTTATTCGCAATCGCGGTATGTGACACCCCAAGCCGCTTGGCCAGCTTGCGTGTGCTTGGATAGCTGCGATACAGCTGCGTCAGCACAGAGCGCTCAAAACGACTGGTGATATCGTCGAGCGAGCCTTCCATCGCCTCTTCACCTACCGACACCGTCCCGGCATCGTAATCCGGCAACAGGATATCCTGAGGCCGCAGCTCATATCCTTCCAGTTGAGTCAACGCGCGATACACGGCGTTCTTCAACTGACGAATATTGCCCGGCCAGCCGTAGCGCGTCAGCACCGTGCCCAGATCGGCAGAAAGCTTCGGACGCGGCACCCCCTGCTCATCTGCAAAGCGGGCCACAAACAGTTCCGTCAGCGGGATGATGTCTTGCGGACAATCGCGCAGCGGCGGGATGTTAAGTGTCAGCACGTTCAGACGATAATAGAGATCTTCCCTGAACACCCCCTTTTGCACCAGCTCCACCAGGTTTTTCTGGGTGGCGCAAATGACGCGAACGTCGACGTGGACTTCATGGTCCTCACCCACGCGACGGAAGGTACCGTCGTTCAGGAAGCGCAGCAGCTTAGCCTGCATCCGAGCAGACATCTCGCCGATTTCGTCCAGCAGGACCGAACCGCCGTTGGCCTGTTCGAAGAATCCTTTTTTCCCTTCCGGCGCGTGGCCAAACAGTTCACTTTCAACGGCATCTTCAGGGATCGACGCGCAGTTCAGTGCCAGGTAAGGTTTTGCCGCCCGCGGGCTGGCCATATGTACGGCATGCGCGAGTAAATCTTTCCCGGTTCCCGTATCGCCTGTTATCAGCAAGGGTGCAGTCAAACTGGCGAGCTTACGTGCCTGATCGACTACATGGCGCATTTTTGGGCTGACGGCAATAATCTGGCTGAATGCGCCGACATCCTGGCTGGAAATGTTCTGCAGTTGACGTCCCATACGGACGGTGGAACGCAGCATGATCACGGCCCCCGTGAGGACACGACTGTCGTTTTCCCCTTTCAGGTAGACAGGCGTGATCTCCATCAGGAAATTTTGCCCGTTAATGACGACATGTTCGCTGTGGGTGTTTTGCGGGTTACTGTCCAGCCAGCGCTGGAAGTTAAAGCCGGGGATCAGCTGCGTAGCGTGATGATTGCTGAGTTTCTCCTGACTCTGCGCAAAAAGCTGGCAGCTGGCCAGATTCACGCGCTCAACTTTACTTTTCAAGTCGAGGGACAAGAAAGGTTCAGGCATGGCTTCCAGCAGCGCGCTCAGCGCCAGGTGCTCACGCTCTGACGGCATCCAGGGGATGGTACGGACATCCGTAACGCCAGCGATACGGCGGATTTCCCCCATCAGGCTACTGAAGGTGTTGAATTCAATTTCGGCAAAATTGAGGTAAATTCGCCCGACAGGATCGATCTCAATGCCACGTAAATCAATGCTACGTAAAACAAGAAGATCGAGTAACTCGCGGGTCAGACCGAGACGGTCCTCACAAAAGACTTCCAGACGCATGGGAAATTCACCGTTCTTAGCCATTAACGCTAAAATGATATGTCAGATCACGGTATTCTGGAAGGTGGCTGTCAACAAATATTGACAGCCAGCACGAATAGTAAGCAAGGCCTTTACGGGGTCGGTTTTTTATTGAGCGTTTCTTTCAGTTGCCCAATGAGCTCACGACGGAAATCGCCCAGACGAGGTTTGTCACCATCGATCCATGGCAGCGGACGGCACACTTCCATCGCTTTGATACCTAAACGGGCAGTCAGCAGACCGGCACCAATCCCCTGAGCAGCACGTGCGGACAGACGCGCCGCCAGATCTTGTGACATCCAGTCCATCCCCACTTCACGAACCAGCTCGCTGGCACCGGCAAACGCGATATTCAGCAGCACCAGCTTGAACAGGCGCAGACGGCTGTAATAGCCCAGTTCGATGCCGTACAGATTTGCAATACGGTTAATCAAACGCAGGTTACGCCAGGCGATAAATGCCATATCCACCAGCGCCAGAGGACTGACGGCAATCATCAGCGTGGACTCCGCCGCCGAACGGCTGATTTCACGTCGTGCCTGCGCATCCAGCACCGGCTGCACCAGGTGGGAATAAAGCGTCACCACTTCACGATCGTTCTGAGTCTCATGAATGGCGGCATACCAGCGCTGAAGCGCCGGGTGCGACTTGTCTATACCCGCCTGTGCGGCCAGTTTCTCACAAAAGTCTCGGCCCTTCCCCGTGCCGTGGCTGTGAAGCAGATCCCGGGCGATATCTCGCTCGTGCGCGCGCTGTCGTAAACGCCACAGACGCCGCCACTCGGTAGCAACCGACCCGACACCCGCCCCCACAATCAGCGCACCCGCAGCACATCCCCCCAGCGCCACCCAGTCCTGGGTTTGCCAGGCGTTGATCGTCCACTGAACGCCCTGACCCACCACGCTTACGCTAAATAACGCCAGCCCGGCAGTGACCATCTTCCGCCACAGGCTACGTTTCGGGCGTAAGGCCGCTTCAACCACCGCTTCAGCCGGACCGTCCTCGACGCTGGGCTCTTCAGTCAGCACTGGAGCAAAGTTATCAGCCTGCGCGCCGTTAAAGGTTTGCGCCGTTTTAAACGCCTCCTGATGCTCTTTCTCAAGCGTCCCGGTAAAGTCAATGCGCGGTTTTAACGGTTCCGTCATCGCAATTTATCTCCAATCAAAAATTCCAGAGCCGCATCCAGACGAATGTGCGGTAACGGCCGATCGACGCCCATGGTTTGTGGCCGGAAGGCTTCGAACTGGAAGCCCTGATTTTGCCAAAATGCCTGCCCCGGCAGACGAGCCGGTACCTCCCCCGGATAGACGGTCAACGGTTCGCCGTCGCTGAGACGGTTGCCCCGCAGTGCAGGGATCTTTTCGCCATTAACGTCTATCAACCCGCTCTGTGTCGCCTGAACCGAGGCCAGCCCAAGGCAGTCCATGCCGATCCCTTCAAACGCAGCGTTCTGCCAGGCATCCTGCACCAGCTGCTGCAGCAGCGAGACCAAATTGGCATGCTGATCGACCGTCACGTGGTCGGCCTTGGTGGCGGCAAAGAGCAGTTTATCGATCACCGGCGAGAACAGACGGCGGAACAGCGTGCGCTGTCCATAATGAAAACTTTGCATCAGTTGCGTCAGCGCAAGGCGCATATCGTTAAACGCCTGCGGTCCGCTGTTGAGCGGCTGGAGGCAGTCCACCAGCACGATCTGGCGGTCGAAACGTAAAAAATGATTTTTGTAGAAACCTTTAACCACTTTTTCGCAGTAATAATTGTAGCGCTCGCGCAGCATCCCGGCGTTGGTGTGCTTGTCCGCTTGCGCCAGCTTTGATTCCCCGTATGCATCCACATCCGGCCAGGGGAAGAACTGCAGTGCGGGTGCCCCCGCTAAGTCTCCCGGCAGAACAAAACGGCCAGGCTGGATGAAATGCAGCCCTTCCTGTTTGCACTGATGCAAATACGCCGTCCAGGCCTCGGCAATCGTTGCCAGCCGGTTTTCATCCGCAGGGGCCAGGGGATCTAACCCCTCGCCCAGCTGCCGCCATTTTGCCGACCACCCGGCACGTTGCCCCTGCAATAATCCCGTCATCTGGCGGGACCACGTCAGATAATCCTGGGCCAGCATTGGCAAATCAAGCAGCCACTCACCAGGGTAATCCACAATTTCCAGATAGAGCGTCGACGTATCCTTGAAGTGGCGCATGAGGGATTCATTGGAGCGAAAACGGAGCGCAAGGCGAATTTCACTCACGCCGCGCGTCGGCGTCGGCCATGTCGGCGGGTCGCCATAAAGCTGTGCCAACCCTTCATCATAGGTAAAACGAGGAATGCCGAAGTCGCGCTGAGGCACGCGCTTAACGCCCAGCAAACGCTCTTCGCGCACAGAGCTTAGCAGCGGCAGCCGTGCACCGGCGTGCAGATTCAGCAGTTGGTTCACCATCGCCGTGATGAACGCCGTTTTGCCGCTGCGGCTGAGTCCCGTCACTGCCAGACGCAGATGGCGATCAACACCGCGGTTCACCAGAGAGTTGAGTTCGTTTTTAAGTCGCTTCATCGCCGTCCTTCATTGCGTGGAAACCTGAAATGCATGGCTTCAGAATACAATAAATGGGGGCAGATCGTTGATTATCAATTCTTATTTATTGCTATTGCCGTTTTCTCTCCAGTAAGATGAACGGCATTGCTGTTTGTCTGGAGTGAGAGGTGTATGTCACCCACTATCTATGATATCGCCCGGGTTGCTGGCGTTTCAAAATCAACCGTGTCGCGCGTTCTGAATAAACAAACGAATATTTCTCCTGAAGCGCGTGACAAAGTGTTGAAGGCGATTGACGAATTAAATTATCAACCCAACAAACTTGCCCGCGCCCTGACGTCTTCTGGCTTCGACGCCATTATGGTAATTTCAACGCGTTCAACCAAAACGACTGCCGGTAACCCTTTCTTCTCTGATGTACTTCATACCATTACGGCAAAAGCTGAAGAAGAAGGTTTTGACGTTATTTTGCAGACCTCTAAAAGCAGTGAAGACGACCTGCTAAAATGTGTGAACAAAATAAAGCAGAAAATGATTAAAGGGATCATTATGCTGAGTTCACCGGCCGATGAATCTTTTTTTACTACCCTGGATGCGTATGGCGTACCGGTAGTTGTCATCGGTAAAGTGGAAGGCGATTTTACGAATATTTACTCCGTCGACACGGATAATTTTCATGACAGCGCCACGCTAACAGATAATTTTATTAAAAACGGACGGCATAAAATTGCCTGTCTGCATGCGCCGCTTGATTATCATGTTTCTATCGATCGTCTTTCAGGCTATAAAGCCAGTCTGGAAAAGAATAACATTGCTATTAATCCAGACTGGATAATCGATGGCGGGTATACACATGAGAGCGCGCTTACTGCGGCTATTCAATTATTGTCCTCGACCACGCCACCTAACGCAGTATTTGCGACTGACAGCATGAAGTTACTTGGTCTTTATCGCGCGGCGGATGAGTTAAACCTGATGATCCCAGAGCAGGTTGTGGTTGCGGGATACAGCGATCCGATGCTGTCACTCATTCTCACGCCTGCACCTGGAGGCTTTGATATTCCTACCCGCAAGCTGGGCGAAGAGAGTTGCGATCTGCTGTTTAAGCGTATCGCCGGTCATCCTGCGCCACAAAAGGTACTCGTTGATACCCATTTTTCACTTGCAGCCTCCCTACGGTAATACCAGGGGCGGTTAGCCCCTGGTATTGTGTCGATCAAAATGCGTAATTCACGCCAACGCCCGCATAGTGGAAGCGGTCGCTTTCACCTTCATCATGGTTTTCCCACTCATAGGCGTATTCCAGCGTCATGGATAAACCATTGTTGAAATCGTAAGCGTAGAGGAGACCGAGTCGGTTGAAATCGTGTCCTTCACGCTCAGGATCGTCCTGCCAGTCCCAGTTCGACCAGCGATCAAGCCCAAGGCGGGTATAAGGCGTAAGCGTCGTCTGGCCTAATGAAATGGGCAGATACGCACGAATTTCCTGCGTCAAAAACTCGCCGTTATCACGTGAACTGTCCATATTGAAACCGCGCTCTAAATAGTAATTCACTTTCGCCGCAAAGGTTTCGTTGATGGTCCAGGTAAAGCCCGTTTCGGTTTCGACACGGCTGTCAGAATATCCTGTTTTTTCCAGGTCATTGGCAAACTGATACATGGCAAACCAGCCGCCAAAACGCCAGTCGTCGGTTAATTTAATATCCCAGTCAGGCTGAATTTTATAGCGCTGCATATTAGCGCTGCCGTCTTTCGCCCCCTTTTCATCTTTGAAGTGATATCCATAATTACGGAAACCACCCGTCAGGCCGAGTGTGAAATCATCCGTTCCAATAAAGCGATAGCGCAATTCTAATTCAGGCCGGTCGAAATAGGTTCCGCGTGTCATACTGCTGTAATCAACCGGCCCTTCCTGATACATCGCCATCGAAATTGTCCACGCATCCCAGGTGGCGTTAAACCAGACGGAGGGTTCATACAGACCATCTTTATCGTCGCCCTGACCTTCGACGTTTTCAATTTCATACATTGCACCGATATTAAACGTCCAGTGCTTTGTTGTTTCTTCGGCTTGCGCGCAGCTAACCCCTGCGCACAGCACGAGCGCAGCACTTCGTAGTAGAGTACTCATTAAAATATTCCTTTATAATTAACAAACAAAAAAACCGGAAATTTGCATTTCCGGCAAACACCTTTCTTATCTAATAGCCGCTTCGGTATCCGCGTCGAAGAAATGGCACTTATTCATATCAAACTGGATGCCGATAGTGTCTCCGGCAACGTAGTCATTGGCCGCACCCGCCCGAACAACCAGTTCATGCCCACCGACGGTGGCATAAAGCATAAACTCCGCCCCCGTCAGCTCGGCTACACTTACTTTCGCGGCAATGTCTTCCCCCTGGCGCTGAAGCGTCAGAATATCTTCCGGTCGGATCCCAAACACCACGGCTTTACGCTGATAGCCCGCGGCGTTCAGTGCCGCAAGCTTCTCTTCCGGGATTTCCAGACGCAGCGTTTCCGTCACAAAATAACGGTCGTCTAACGCCCCGCGAATGAAGTTCATGGCGGGTGAACCAATGAACCCGGCGACAAACATATTCGCGGGCTCGTTATACACCTGCTTCGGTGCCCCCACCTGCTGAATAAAGCCGTCCTTCAAAATCACGATGCGTGTGGCCATCGTCATCGCTTCCGTCTGATCGTGGGTCACGTAAATCATCGTGGTATTGAGTTTCTGGTGCAGCTTGCTGATTTCAGCTCGCATCTGCACGCGAAGCTTGGCGTCGAGGTTAGAAAGCGGTTCATCCATCAGGAAGACACCGGCTTCGCGCACTATCGCCCTGCCTAATGCCACACGCTGCCGCTGGCCGCCGGACAACGCGCCAGGTTTACGCTTGAGATACTCACGCAATCCCAGAATTTGAGCCGCCCAGTTAACGCGCTCTTCGATAACCGCAGGCGGGATTTTCTGCATCTTCAGGCCAAACGCCATGTTGTCGTAGACCGTCATATGTGGATAAAGCGCATAGTTCTGGAAAACCATCGCGATGTCGCGAGACTTGGCGGGGACATCGTTCATGCAGACGCCGTCTATCACCAGTTCACCGGCGCTGATTTCTTCCAGTCCGGCGATCATGCGCAGCGTCGTCGATTTACCGCAGCCAGATGGCCCGACGAAGACGATGAACTCCTTGTCCTCAATTTCGAGGTTGAAATCCTTCACCACGTGGCCCTGGTTATCGTAGATTTTCTGAATGTGTTTCAGAGACAGTTGAGCCATTATTAATTCCTTATCAATGCCGTCCGGGACGCCCAGAAATCCGTCAGGCATTTCCAGGTCAGTTCCCGCGTTGAATGAAGTTGTAATCCCGCATGGTTCAGGCCAGGTCCAATCCCAACCGACAACATCCCTGCCGCATTGATCGCTTCAACACCCGCCGCCGCATCTTCGATACCGATGGTCTCTTCAGGACGGACATTCAGCCCTGCGCAGGCAGCGAGGAAGATCTCCGGGTCAGGTTTTGAGCAGGTAATACGAGAAGCATCTGCACAAAAATCAAAAGCCTTATGAATGCCCAACGCCTGTAATATGCCGGGGGCGTTGAGGGAAACGGAGGCCAGCCCAATTTTGATTTTCGCCGCGCGAATATCCGCCAGCACTTCGCGGATACCCGGAAGCAGCGAATCTTGCGTCAACGACGCCAGGGACTGGACATAGAGATCGTTTTTCTTCCCGGCAAGCGCGAGGCATTGCTTGTCGTCAAACGCCCCCTCTTTTCCACCTTGCCGCAGGATCCGCTGCAGGGAATCCATGCGGCTAATTCCCTTTAGCTGCTCGTTGAACACCTCGTCGATGGTGATACCAATCTCCTGTGCCACGCTACGCCAGGCCAGAAAATGCAGATGAGCGGTATCGGTGATCACGCCATCCAGATCAAATACAACTGCATTAAGCGTCATAGCGCCCCTCCGTGGTAGCGGTCCCATTCATTGGCGTAAGAAAATCCGTCCGTGCAAAGACCTGCAGCCCCGAGACGTTAAGGGTTTTACCCCATAGCGTTAACGCGACAGGTGCAGAGGATTCAACGGTCAACGCATCATGTTCAAAAGAGAAACGCATTTGCGCGTTTCGCCACCGCAGCGGGAAGCTCAGTTTTCGCCAGTGGGCAGGCAATTTCGGCGCGAGATGAAGTTCCCCTTCCACAATCTGCACCCCGGCAAAACCCTGAATAACGCCCGACCAGATGGCACCGGTCGCGGCGGCGTGAATACCGTCATCGCTGCTGTGCGGGTCGTCACCCAGGTCGATGGCGACACCGTCACGCCATAAAACATATGCCCCTTCAGTGTCGCCGCAACGCGCAGTCACGACCCCGTGAATGGCCTTGCTCAGCGACGAGTCATGGATGGTGCGTGGCTCGTAGAAAGCCAGGTTGGCAGCACACTGTTGCGGTGTAAACCTTTCCGGCAGCAGGTAGTTGAGCATCACCACATCGGCCTGTTTGAGGATCTGCATCTCATTCACTTCAGCGCGAGAGTAATCAAGCAGAATAGTTTGTTTACCCGCTTTTGCTTTATAGCGACTCAGATCGATAGCCGGTTTCGTCATGAAGGTATCATCCTGAGGAAGGACACCTTCGGCATTCGCCTCCGGGAGCCATAAACGCGTCAGAAAACGGGTGGCATTTGCCAGGAAAACGGCATCGTCACGACCAAACATCGACATAAACTGGCGGGCACAGGCGACGTTATGCCAGGCCAGATAGTTGGTGTAAGCGTTGTTGTTAACGTGTTCGGTGTATTCATCCGGCCCGATCACATCATGGATTTCCAGACGACCGTTGGCTTCGACAGCACGTCCCATCCAGAACGTCGCCGTCTCCGTCAGTAACGTCAAACCTTCATTGCGCATAAAAGCGTCATCCCGTGTCGCCTGCCAGTAAGCGACAACGGCCCACGCGATATCCGCCACAATGTGGTGTTCGGCCAGTGCAGAGGCCACTTTCTGACGTGTGCCCGTACGAATGTTGATTGCCGCAAATTCCGGCGTCTCTTCCTGACCGCTCGCGGCGCTTTCCCACGGGAACAATGCGCCAGGCCAACCGTGACGACGCGCCTTTTCGCGTGCGCCGGAGAGGTTAAGCCAGCGATAGCGCAGCAGGTTGCGGGCAATCTGTGGACGGGAGAACAGATGGAAAGGCAGGAGGAAAATTTCGGTATCCCAGAAGATGTGACCTTTGTACCCTTCCCCGGTCAAGCCTTTGGCGGCGATACTGCTTCGCTCGTCATGCGCTGGCGTCATGGTTGTCAGATGCCAGACAGCATAATCAAGCGCCATCTGATCCTGTTTGTCCGTTGATGTCACGTCAACCCGCGCGTCACGCCAGACGTTCTCCCAGGCACGCGCGGAGTTCTCCAGCAGCGATGCGTAACCTTTTGCCGCACACACTTTGAGATCGGCCAGCGCATTGCGCGCATAAGTTTCCTGCGAGAGCGTTTTGTCCTTGCGGTGAGTGATCCACACCAGTTTTTCAAGTGTGACAGTGTCACCGGCAGGAAGCGTCAGCGAATGATGTGCCATTACGCGACGATTTTTCGCGCTAAAGCAGCTATCGCTGCTGTCCGACGACAGACGGCAGCTTGTAGAGATTACCACCTCTGCAGCGCGATCCTGGGTTTCATAGACACCCTGCAGGTAATGCTGGTCAAAGACTCTGACAGAAACTTCATCCAGATGCTGTCTGCCGCTGTTGGTTTGGGTCGCATCAATACCTGTTTTCAACACCACCTGGGATGCAGCATCCAGCGGCGTGATCGACAGTTGCATTGCCGCCAAAGGTAGTTGATCGAGTGACACAAAGCGACGGCTATCCAGACGATAGCGATTCCCATCGGGCGCGCGCCAGAGAACCGTGCGACGCAGTTCGCCGTTGGCAAAATCCAGCTCGCGCTGCCAGCTCAGGATATCCCCTGACAGGAGGGTAAAATTCACACCGTCCAGTTCAACCTCGATGCCTGTAATATCCGGCAGGTTGATCAGTTCATTGGTCTCGTTCCGACCTGCGCGATGATACAGCCCCGCCAGATACATTCCTCTGGTTTGCTGGGTATAGTCTTCCTCATGCGCAGCGCGAATGCCCATATAGCCATTGCCGCAGGCCATAACAGAAGCGAATTTGTTCAGGCTGTGTGGACAAAAGCCCGGGTCGGTTAATACAGACACGTTCAGCATAACGTCACGCTTTCCCCTGTTTCTGCTGATTCATAAAGCGCGGCAACAAGCTGCTGGATAACCAGCCCCTGCTCCGCATCAGCAATCATGACCGGCTCTCCCTGCACATGACGAACAAAGGCGTCCATACTGCGCAAATGGCGTTGGTCGTCAGCCTCTTCGCGCTGCGTGAGGCTCCGTAATACCCCGGCCTCGTCAGTGTAAATGTGTGCCGGGAACAGCGTTGCCCCGGCCTTTTCACCGCAGAATGAGACATTCATGATCGACTGCTCGCGAATATTCAGGGCAAACGAGGTATCCAGACGCAGGATGCCGCCGTTGCAGAATTCAATTGTGCCGAACAGCGCATCTTCGACGGTAAACTGCGCCGGATCCCACTCGCCAAACTGGCCACTGTTTTTCCTGTTTCCCAGTCGCTGGAAGCTGTGCGCCGTGACCCGTTTTACTGCCGGGAACCCCAGTATATACATGGCGGCATCCAGCATATGAATGCCGATGTCGATCAACGGTCCGCCGCCCTGCAACGATTTGTTCGTAAAGACGCCCCAGCCCGGCACGCCGCATCGACGCAGCGCCTGCGCCGTCGTGAAGTAGATCTCGCCCAGGACGCCATTCAACACCGACTCACGCAGCAATTGCGTATCGCGTGCAAACCGGTGGTGAAAATCATACGCCAGCACTTTTCCCGCCTTACGGGCAGCGGTACGCATCTGTTCGGCCTGCTGTGCCGTCATGGCGGGCGGCTTTTCGCACATGACATGGCATCCGGCGTCGAGCGCCGCCATAACATGTTCAAAGTGAAACCGGTTAGGCGAACAAACGCTCACCACATCCGGCCTGACCGTCTCCAGCATGGTTCGCGTATCCTGCCATGAAGACGGGATCCCATGACGTTCCGCAAACGCCTGTGCCTGTTCAGGGCGGCTGTCCATGACAGCCACCATCTGAACATCACTGCGCGTGGCGTAATACGAGGCATGAACTTTGTCCGCGACCTGTCCGGCGCCAATGATGGCTACGCGCAGAGGCGAAGATGTTGAAGCACTCATCACGCATGTCATCCTTAGCACTCACGCAAATAGGTGAGCGAATCCAGATAAGCCTGCGCAGGATTGTCAGCGCGAACGCGGCACTCATAGACCACGTAGCCCTGATAATCGTCAGCACGCAGCCGATCGAACAGGCTAGCAAAATCGAGGCTGCCGCTGCCCGGCTGGTAGCGGTGGTTATCCGCAATGTGCACATGCCCCAGCAGATCGCGGTTCTGGTGCAGCGCATCCGCAAGCGAGTCTTCTTCGATGTTCATATGATAGAAATCACCGATGATCTGCACGTGTTTGAGCGCATTCTCTTCGATGTAACGACGCGCATCCGCCAGGGTGTTGATCATATGGTCCTGATAGCGGTTCAGCGGCTCCAGGTATACCGTCGTCCCGGTGCGTGCGGCCACTTCATCCAGCCAGCGCAGGGAGGCGCTGACTGCTTTGCGGTCACCGTCCAGGCTGCGTGGAGAGGTCATCGGCGGCAGACGGAAGGTAAACATCCCCCAGGCTGCAGGGACGATAATACCCTTCCCGCCCACCTCAGCCAGCGCTTCCAGAATACGTTCAATCTGCTGTAAACCGTTAAGACGGCGTTCCTCGATAAAGTCACCGATCCAGCCGTCGTATCCACCGCAGGCCGTCGTCACCGGCAGGCCAGTCGCGTTAATAGCCGCTTTCACCTCATCGAGATTATCTACAAGCAGTCGGCCATCAATTTCGTAGCCATCAAAACCCATCGCTTTGATGTACTCGAATTTTTCCATGATGTTGGTCGGGAAAAAGGCCTGATTTTGTGTTGCGATCTTCATTGCTTGCTCTCCTTAGCTTAAAAAGTGACGCCCATTTTGATGCTCAGTTCAGGGTGCCGATCGACATATTTCATATAGCTCTCGGGGCTAGTGATGAAGGTGACAACCGGGTCGATCAGATCCTCGCAATTGAGATAACCGTTCATCAGCAATTCCCAGCAGGTTTCTTCAATACGCTTGCGGCTCCAGCGCGGGAAATCCGGATTGGGTTCACTGCAGGCACGGGAGAAGACAATTTTCGCATTATTGAAATGCGCTTCACGACCAAGGTTGAATCCTGCTGCAAAGGGTTTGGCGAACGCCACGTAGGAGATCGTTCCGCCGTAAGCGAGACCGCGCAGAGCAGATTGCAGCGCATCGGCAAAACCACTGGTTTCGATGATGACATCCGCCCCCTGCTTATCGGTCAGTTTTTTAATTTCAAGACCGACATCGGTACCGATTGGGTTCAGGCAGTGGTCCGCGCCATGACGGCGAGCAATCTCACAGCGATGTTCAATAGGATCAACACCGATGACCACTGACGCGCCAGCTTTCTTCGCCAGCTGAATCGCGATCTGACCAATCGCCCCCAGCCCGACAACAACCACAAAATCACCTACACGGACATTGGCATCACGCACACCGCTCATGGCGAATTGCGCCGGATCGTAGCAAACGGCATTTTTCCAGGACGAACCCTGCGGCATTTTGCGCAGCTTGTAGTTGTTAACTGCGTTAACGATGACCGTTTCCTGCAATGGACCGTAGCAGCAGACGCTGTCGCCGATCTGGTATTCCGTCACGTCAGCCCCGCATTCGATAATGTCGCCGACAATCATGTTCCCCAGCTGGAATTTGCCGAACTCAATACCGCGGGCCGCGCCCTCTTCACGTGGCGTGAACATCTGCCACTCGGCGTTGAACTCTTCATCGATAAATGGGCTTGCCGCGCGGAAATCCACCACTTCTGTACCGTGCTTCGGGGCACCAAAGCGCGCGCGGATCTTCACTTCGTGAACGGCAACAGGACGATCTTCATATTCCACCAACGCCGCCACACGAGGCGCTGTCGCAACTAACTTTTTCATGACTTACTCCTTGTTAAAATTGGCCGCCTCAGCCCTTCACGCCACCGGCGGTCAAACCACTTTTAATAAAACGTTCAGACAGCGCGTACATGATGACCACAGGCAGTGCCGTCACCAGCGATGCCGCCATCATGCGACCCCAGATGTAATCTGGTGTGCTAAAGAGCGTGTTCAGCCCTACCGGCAGGGTGAAATTGCTGGCGCTGGACAGGAAAATGGAGGCAAACAGATAGTCGTTCCACGCCACCATGAAGCAGTAGACAAACACCGACACCAGACCGGAAATCGCCAGCGGCACGGTGATGCGGAAGATGATTTGCAGCCGGTTAAGGCCGTCCATCATCGCGGCTTCTTCTATCTCATCCGGAATGGTGTCGAAGTAACTGCGCAGCATGAATACCGCCGTCGGCAGCGTCTGGGTCACCATGGTGATAATCAGCGCCAGTGCGGTATCGTAGATCCCGAGTGCAGTGATGATTTTGAACAGCGGCACCACCAATAAAATCCCGGAGAACATGTAGACGGTGTAAAAACTCGCATTGATCGTCGTGCGTCCTTTAAAACGCAGTTTGGACAAGGCGTAGGCACCTAATGTACCGAGAAACACCGCAATCACTGATGAAGTCAGCGACACCACCATGCTGTTGCGAAAGTAATCCACAAACGGGAAAATCAGTGGGTTAAAGATGTCGACGTAATGCTGTAACGTCCACTCCTGCGGCAGAATCGTCGGATGCAGCGAGATCGCCTCTTTGGCGCTTTTAAACGACGTCATCAGCATCACGAAGAACGGGAACAGCGTGATGATGAGGAACATCGCCAGCCCCAGATAAAAACCGATACGGCCCAGCACGCGTTTATTTGTTGCCATTGAGGTTTACCCTTTTTCTGGTCAGCAGAATGACGGCGAAGATGATCACGAACAGGACCACGGAGATAGCGGCGGCTTTACCCAGATCGTTGAAGGCAAAGGCCGTTTTATAGAGATAGACGCCCAAAATATCGACCTTCGTTGTCAGCAGATAGACATCCGCAAACATGTAGAACATCCAGATGGTTCGCAGCGTAACCACCGTTGCCAGAACCGGCATGATCGCGGGCAACGTGACAATGCGAAAACGCTGCCAGGCATTCGCGCCATCCATTTCAGCCGCTTCATATAACGACTTATCAATGGTCTGCAAAATGGCCAGAAACGAGATGAACGCATAGGGGAAATAGCGCCAGATGGCAAACAGCACCACCAGCACAAAACTGCTGCCGGGGTTGTCAAACCACAGCGGTGCCTGGTCATACAGATGCAGCAGGTCAACGCCCAGATAGTTCACAATGCCGTAGCCGTTGTTGAACATGTACTTCCAGGCAAACACCAGCGAAATTGACGGCGTAACGTAGGATAAAATCACCAGTGAACGGGCCGTTTTGCGCAGGCGAAATTCACGGTTAAAGAAGATTGCGACGGCCAGCCCAAGGCCCGTACTGCCCATAACGACCAGCGCGGTGTACCAGAACGTCATCCACAGCGAGTGCCAGAACGCAGCATCGCTCAGAATGCGGATGTAGCTATCCACCCCAACAAACACGGCATCGATGCGCGGGTTGAGCGGCAAGCGTAAGAAACTGATTTCAATGTTGGAAATCATCGGCCAGGCCACAAGGCCCCCCAGCAAAATCAGGCTGGGGGCCAACAGCAGCATGGCGAAAGGCATATCTGAACGACCCGAAAACAACGTCTTCATAATTCCCTTCGCAAAGCGCTCCTATCGTTGTGAAATCAAGTCAGTCAGTCGCTTCTGGCTGTTGCTTAACGTTGCACTGAGATCTTGTTGACCTACCGTGACGTTATGCACCATAGAACTGATAATGCCGGAACCCGTGACATCGCCCATGCGGGTGAAGTTTTTGTCACCCACGGCACCAAACACCTGCACGTTCGGGAACTGGGCGATCAGCTCGTAAGGCAGTTGCCCAAACGCTTTAATCACATCGTTGTTTTTCCAGGTTTCAGTGCCCACAACCCGTTTGTTCACGGGCAACGCTGCACCAGGCGACATCATGACCCAGTCTGTTGCGTTCTGAGCCTGCTCCATCCAGGCGACAAATTTCTCTGCCGCTTTGGTTTCCTCTTCGGTTTGACCTGTGGTGATCGTCAGTGATGTGATCATGCCGTAGACCGCAGAGGATTTTTCAGTAGGGACCACAAAGCCCAGGTTCGCGGGATTGCCGTCTTTGAAGACCGCCGGAAGGATGTAGGTGGAGTAAACGGCCATCGGCGCGGAGCCGTTCATAAAGGCGTCTTTGATCTCCATGACATCGTTTGATCCAGGCATGGTGGTTGCCGCCAGCGCTTTATAAAAGGCCAGCGCTTTCGTCATCTCTGGCGTATCAATCTCCACGTCACCTTTCGCATCAAAGACGTTTGCGCCACCCGAAAGGGCGAACTGGGAGAATGCCTGTTCCGTCATCACACTTTCTGCCGTTGGCAACGCAATGCCGTAGTGTTTCTTGCCCGGATCGTTGAGTTTCTGACTGGCTTGCAGCAACTGCTCCCAGTTATGCGGCTCTTCAATGCCCGCAGCCGCCAGGATGTCTTTGTGGTACCAGACGCCGGACAGCCAGGCACTGACAGGAACGCCGGTCCACGCCGTGCCGTCTTCAGTACGAACCACGCGAAGAATGCCGTCGTAGAAGGTGTCTTCCCCTACGGCTTTAATCGCTTCACCGATCGCGTCCCGATCCAGCAACTGCTCTTTGTCCATCACCTTTGCGTAGTCATGGCTGACTTCGATCACTTCCGGCAATGCGCCGGTACGGGCCAGAGTGATGACCTTGGTGTTGTAGGCATCCTCTTCCACCGGTACCTGTTTCACCGTGATGGTTGGGTTTTCCTTCTCGAATTTCTCAATCAGTTTCGTAATGACGGCCTGACGTTCCTGCTCCACCGACGAATGCATAAATTCAATGGTGACGTTCGATGGCTTGTCGTCCTTACATCCTGATATCAGGGCGCACGAAACCAGTGCTGACAGCAGCACAATTTTAGTCATCTTCATTTTTGAGGTCCTTTTTAGTTTTCTTTAATCCACATCACCTGCCATGGATTAAGGGTCAGAGTCGTACCGCTAATATTCTGTTTCGCAATCAGCTCCGTACCGGATATCCCTTCAGAATTCACGGTCTGAATATGTTGGCTAAAGTTAAATAATGCCGTTATTCGCTCACTCTTTTCGGTCACGCGAATAATTTTAAGAATATGTTCACCGGTTGTTTCGAAAAGTGCGTGACTGTCTGGATGAAATATCTGCTCCGCTCTGCGAATCGCAATCAATTCGCTTAGCTGTTTAAATATTTTATGGCGGATGCCTGTTTTGTTTGAGAGTTCTGAATCAATCTCACTGACAATGTATTTTTTGCGGTTAATTGCGCGATTATATCCTAGTCGCTCAACGCCTTCATAATCATTACGTGAGCCCAGCGCACTCTGAATATAAATGGCAGGTACGCCAGGAAAACTCAATAAGACCGCATGCGCCAGAATAAAGCGTGCAATACGTTCGTTATCAGGTGCATTTTTTGGGCTTAATGCGTCCAGATAGGTAACATTAATTTCATAAGGACTTCGGGTGCCATCAGGGTTATTTTTCCAGTTGACCAGAGCCCCTTCCTGCTGAAGTTTTTCCACCAGCGAAAGGATGTCGGATTCAGGTAAAATCCCGCGTAACGGATTCAGACCGATACCATCATGCGAAGCTAAAAAATTGAACCAGGTGGTTTTCGTGGAAGGGAGTTCCAGCGATGAGGCCCACTGGCTCAGGGTGCGGACATCCTGACGATGGATGGCATGCAACACCAGCGGCGGTAAAGAGAACTGATACACCATCTGCGCTTCATTTTCGCCGTTGCCGAAATAAGAGATGTTGTCTTTATGCGGTACGTTTGTTTCGGTGATGATGACCGTTCCCGGTGCCACAGCCTCGGTAATCGCGCGAAAGAGCTGGATGAGCTGGTGGGTTTGTTCCAGATGGATGCAGTGTGTTCCGGGGATTTTCCACATAAAACCCACGGCATCGAGACGGATGTAATTCGCCCCTTCCATCAGGTAATGAAGCAGTACATCCACCATCGCAATTAACACGTCCGGCGAAGCAAAGTTCAGATCGATCTGGTCTTCGCTAAAGGTGGTCCACAGGTGGCGGACGCTGCCGTCATGGAGCGTAAAAGGCGTCAGAAGCGGTAACGCTCGCGGGCGCGTCACGGCGGATAAGTCTGTTTCCGGATCGACAGAGATAAAGAAATCTTCATAGCCAGGCGTTTGCTGAAGATAGTTTGCAAACCATTGGCTTTTTGCCGACATATGATTGCACACGTAATCAAACATCAGGCTGGTGGACTGTTTTAATTCAGCAATATCACTCCAGGTTCCGGTTTCTGGTGCCACTTCATGATAATCGATAACAGAGAAACCATCGTCAGAGGACCACGGATAAAAAGGTAAAAGATGGACATGAGAAAAGGAATGAGAAAGCCACTTATTATAAAAACGGGTAAACACCGGCAGCGCTTTCTCCCCTGTTGCCGAAAACTGATCGGCATAGGTAATGAGGACGAGATCTTTTTCATCCCAGCCGGATTTACGTTTTTCCGTAATAAGAGAAGCGGCATTACCGATTTTTTCCAATAACACCTTGCGGTGTGTATCAGTAAAAGTTTCCCCGTAAATAAGATCAATGAGTTTATTAATTTTTGCGTTCACTTTGTTTTCCATGGTAGCGGTCCCACGGATCGCAATCTACTCCCATGGAAAATATCTGTCAACGGACCAGGAAGCATAAAATCGCCCTGACAAAGCAGCGCAGAGGCAGTAATGTGAGCTACAGCAAAGAAACAATAAAAAGACGGAGAGGAAGGCAGAAACGCCGCTAGCCCTTCTCTCGGGTGAGAAAGGGCTAACGTAATCGGGAAGGGTCAGGAAAAGTATCGACGAGAAACGCGTTTTGCCAGTTTCTGCAGCATCGGTTCCAGCGCCACGGCAAGCAGCATTCTGACCGGTTTACGGGCAACAGATTTTATCGCCCAGCCCGCCACACCGGCCGGACCGTAACGCAACGCTGTCAGCAGGACCAGTTTACCTGCGATTTTCAGGCCGGGTTTTACCTTCTGACCGGCCTGTTGCCAGTTTTGTTTCATTAATGTTCTCTCTTAAAGCTGATGAAAACGGCTTCTCAGCGTAAAGGTATCAGAGGTGATATAGCGTTCCATTTCCCGCAGCCGCTTTTCCCCTTCAGCCAGTTGATCATCAACGGCGTTGAGCAGATCGCTGCTGGTCGGGGCGCCTTCCGCCGCCAGTTCACCGTCAGGCATGGGATCGAGCACAAACGACAGAACGATATAGGCCACCAGAGTAATAAAAGCCAGACCAAAGAAAATCGACAATACCGTCACCACACGCACCAGTTTCACCGGTACATCGAGATAATGGGCCAATCCAGCACAAACGCCGCGTACCATGCCCTGCTGCGGGATGCGCCACAATTTTTTGTTCAGGTTCAGTCCAGACATTAACGCTCCCTCCAGTTCGGATGTTCTGCATCCAGGATAGCTTCCAGCGCCTGAATGCGATCGCGCATCTTATTCGCCTGATCGGTAAGCTGCACAAGGCGTTGTTGCTCACTCTGAGAAAGCTCTCCACGCGAAGAACGGTTACTGTAGTGCAGCCATAACCAAATCGGCAGAACGAACAGCACGAAGATGGTCAGGGGAATTGCCAGAAAAAGCGCGCTCATGTGTACTCCTTGTTTTATGATGCGGCACGCTCAGGTGCCGCACGAATTATTACTGGTTGTCTTGCTTCATTTTGGCTTTCAACGCCGCCAGCTGCTCGCTGATTTCGTCGTCGGCTTTCAAATCGGCAAACTGCTGATCCAGCGTTTTCTGCTTACCGATACTGTGACTTTCCGCTTCCGCTTCCATGTGGTCGATACGGCGTTCGAAAGATTCGAAACGGGCCATCGCTTCGTCCAGCTTACCGCTATCCAGCTGACGGCGAACGTCACGGGAAGAGCTTGCCGCCTGGTGGCGAAGCGTCAGCGCCTGTTGACGAGCGCGGGTTTCGCTGAGTTTATTCTCAAGCTCGCCGATCTCTTTCTTCATACGAGAGAGCGTGTCATCAACCAGCGTCACTTCGTGTTCGAGCGCGGTTACAACATCTGACAACTTCTGTTTTTCAATTAGCGCGGCACGAGCGAGGTCTTCTTTATCTTTACGTAACGCCAGTTCGGCTTTTTCCTGCCATTCGTTGAGCTGGGTGGTCGCCTGCTCAATGCGACGCGTGAGCTGCTTTTTCTCAGCCAGCGCACGAGCGGAGGTGGAACGCACTTCAACCAGCGTGTCTTCCATTTCCTGAATCATCAGACGCACCAGCTTCTGTGGATCTTCCGCTTTCTCAAGCAGTGAGTTGATATTGGCGTTCACGATGTCGGCAAAACGAGAAAAAATACCCATAATCAAATCCTCATATTTCTGTTATCGGGCGATGCCCTGCTACAGAGATAATACAAATCCCATGCCAACTTTTTATCTCATTGATATTATTAGATGTGATTGATATTTGCACATTATGGCACTATCCTCACCTGGTGAATATCACTAAGGAGTGGTTAATTTCATCATGACCGGATACAAAGACAACTTACTGGGTGAAGCGAACAGTTTTCTTGAAGTTCTTGAACAGGTTTCGCGCCTGGCGCCTCTCAATAAACCGGTACTCATTATCGGCGAGCGCGGTACGGGTAAGGAACTGATAGCCAACCGTCTCCACTATTTATCCGGGCGCTGGGATGGGCCATTTATTTCACTAAACTGCGCGGCGTTGAATGAGAATCTGCTCGACACTGAACTGTTTGGTCATGAAGCGGGTGCGTTTACCGGTGCACAAAAACGCCATCCCGGACGGTTCGAGCGTGCAGATGGCGGCACACTGTTCCTCGATGAACTGGCGACAGCCCCAATGCTGGTTCAGGAAAAGCTGCTGCGCGTCATTGAATATGGCGAGCTGGAGCGCGTCGGCGGAAGCCAGCCGCTGCAGGTTAACGTGCGTCTGGTCTGCGCGACCAACGCCAATCTGCCGGAAATGGTGGCGGAAGATACATTTCGCGCAGACCTGCTCGACAGGCTGGCGTTTGACGTCGTACAACTGCCGCCGCTGCGTGAAAGGCGCAGCGACATCATGCTGCTGGCAGAGCAGTTTGCCATCCAGATGTGCCGTGAGCTGGGTCTGCCTCTTTTCCCCGGCTTCAGCGATTACGCCACAGAAACCCTGCTCGGCTACCCGTGGCCGGGGAATATTCGTGAACTGAAAAACGTGGTAGAGCGTTCGGTTTATCGCCACGGCAGTAGCGAAACCGAACTGGACAACATTATTCTCGACCCGTTTAAGCGCAACGCTCGGCCCGCTGTTGTGCCTGTCGATAACACTGACGCGCCGTCTCTGCCGCTTGATTTGCGTCAATTTCAGCATAAACAGGAACAGCAGTTACTGGAACAGAGCCTCCAGCAGGCGAAATATAACCAGAAACAGGCGGCTGATTTGCTGGGTCTGACCTACCATCAATTAAGGGCATTGCTCAAAAAGCATCAAATGCGCTGACATTATCAGCACTTATCTGCAGACATTTTTACGAAGCAGGTGTAAGTGCGATACACTTTGCAGATCGAACCTAAAAACCTTAAAAATTATGCGTCTGGTTTTATCGTCCTTGTTGGCACTCGGTCTGTTCAGCAACCTGGCTGTTGCTGCGCCTGAGCGATCTGCGCTCCCTGATATTCGCGATAGCGGATTTGTCTATTGCGTCAGCGGGCAAGTTGATACCTTTAACCCGCAAAAAGCGGGTAGCGGCCTGATTGTCGATACGCTGGCCGCACAGCTGTACGATCGTCTGCTTGATGTTGATCCGTATACCTACCGCCTGGTGCCAGAGCTTGCTGAGAGCTGGGAAGTGCTGGATAACGGCGCAACCTACCGTTTCCATCTCCGCGATGATGTCGACTTCCAGCGCACGCCATGGTTTACCCCAACTCGCAAACTGAACGCGGATGACGTGGTGTTTACCTTCCAGCGCATCTTTGACCGTCACCATCCGTGGCATAACGTTAACGGCGAAAACTTCCCCTATTTCGACAGTCTGCAGTTTGCCGATACCGTCAAAAGCGTGCGCAAGCTGGATAACCGGACGGTGGAGTTCCGGCTGGTTCGCCCGGATGCCTCTTTCCTCTGGCATCTGGCAACGCACTATGCGTCAGTGATGTCGGCAGAATACGCGGCTACGTTGACGAAAAAAGATCGCCAGGAACTGCTCGACCGCCAGCCTGTCGGCACTGGCCCGTTCCAGCTGGCAGAGTATCGTGCCGGACAGTTTATTCGCCTGCAGCGTCACGAACATTTCTGGCGCGGCACGCCGCTGATGCCCCAGGTGGTTGTCGATCTGGGCTCTGGCGGTACAGGACGTCTTTCGAAGCTGTTAACCGGTGAGTGCGATGTGCTTGCCTGGCCAGCAGCCAGCCAGCTGACCATTCTGCGTGACGATCCGCGTCTGCGCCTGACATTGCGTCCGGGGATGAACATTGCCTATCTGGCGTTCAACACCGACAAACCGCCGCTGAACAATCCTGCCGTTCGCCACGCGCTGGCGTTAGCAATCAATAACCAGCGTCTGATGCAGTCGATTTACTACGGTACCGCAGAAACGGCGGCTTCTATTTTACCGAGAGCCTCCTGGGCCTACGACGGCGAAGCTAAAATTACGGAATACAATCCGGCGAAAGCGCGCGAACAGCTCAAGGCTCTGGGAGCGGAAAACCTGACGCTGCAACTCTGGGTGCCGACCAGTTCACAGGCGTGGAACCCAAGCCCGCTGAAAACAGCGGAACTGTTGCAGGCCGATATGGCGCAGGTGGGCGTTAAAGTGATCATCGTCCCTGTCGAAGGTCGTTTCCAGGAGGCTCGCCTGATGGATATGAACCATGATTTGACGCTGGCGGGCTGGCCTACCGACAGTAACGACCCGGACAGCTTCTTCCGCCCGTTGCTCAGCTGCGCCGCGATTAACTCGCAGACCAACTACGCGCACTGGTGTCATCGGGAATTTGATGCCGTGTTACAAAAAGCGCTCGCCTCACAACAGCTTGCGTCGCGGATAGAAGCCTACGACGAAGCTCAGAATATTTTGGCTCGGGAACTCCCGGTGCTCCCGCTGGCCTCATCCCTGCGCTTGCAGGCCTATCGGTACGATATTAAAGGGCTGGTACTGAGTCCGTTTGGCAACGCCTCCTTCGCAGGGGTCACTCGTGAAAAAGAGCAAGAGGTGAAGAAACCATGATCATATTTACCTTGCGCCGTCTGCTGTTGCTGTTGGTTACGCTGTTCTTTTTGACCTTCGTGGGCTTTAGCCTGAGCTATTTCACGCCCCACGCCCCGCTTCAGGGGTCGTCACTGTGGGATGCGTGGCTGTTCTGGTTTAACGGCGTACTGCACTGGGACTTCGGGGTTTCCAGCATTAACGGACAGCTGATCTCAGAACAGTTGAAAGAGGTTTTCCCGGCGACCATGGAACTGTGCATCCTGGCTTTTGGCTTTGCTTTGATGGTGGGCATTCCCGTGGGGATGCTGGCGGGCATTTATCGCAATAAATGGCAGGATAAATTTATCAGCGCCATTGCGCTGCTCGGCTTTTCAATCCCGGTATTTTGGCTGGCGCTGTTGCTCACCCTCTTCTTCTCTCTGACGCTGGGCTGGCTGCCGGTTTCCGGGCGATTCGATCTGCTTTATACGGTTAAAACGGTGAGCGGGTTTGCCATCATCGATGCATGGCTTTCGGATTCGGTCTGGCGCGATGAGATGATCATGAGTGCGCTGCGTCATATGGTGCTGCCGGTTCTGACTTTAGCCGTTGCGCCTACCACCGAAGTGATCCGCCTGATGCGCATCAGCACCATTGAGGTGTTCGATCAAAACTACGTCAAAGCGGCCGCCACGCGCGGGCTGTCGCGTCTGACTATTCTGCGTCGCCATGTGCTGCACAATGCGCTGCCGCCGGTTATTCCCCGCCTGGGATTACAATTCTCTACCATGCTCACGCTGGCGATGATCACGGAGATGGTCTTTAGCTGGCCGGGCCTGGGGCGCTGGATGATCAACGCCATTCGCCAGCAGGATTACGCAGCGATCTCCGCCGGTGTGATGGTGATTGGCTCACTGGTGATTATTGTGAACGTTCTTTCCGATATTTTGGGTGCCATGGCCAACCCTCTGAAGCATAAGGAATGGTATGCCTTACGATAGCGTATACAGTGAAAAGCGCACGCCCGGTGCGCTACGTACCGTGTGGCGTAAATTCTATGGTGACACCACGGCTATGATCGGCCTTTACGGCTGCGCTGGCCTGGCCTTGCTGTGCGTGTTGGGTTCGTGGTTTGCACCCTATGGCATCGATCAGCAGTTCCTTGGCTATCAACTTTTGCCGCCTTCGTGGTCCCGCTATGGTGAAGTCTCCTTCTTCCTCGGGACTGACGATCTTGGACGTGACGTGTTAAGCCGCCTTCTGAGCGGCGCGGCCCCGACGGTGGGCGGTGCGTTTGTGGTTACGCTGGCGGCCACGATCTGCGGCCTGGCACTGGGCATTTTTGCAGGCTCTACTCACGGCCTGCGTTCGGCGGTGCTGAACCACATTCTGGATACCCTGCTCTCTATTCCATCTTTGCTGCTTGCCATTATCGTCGTGGCGTTCGCTGGGCCACATCTGTCACACGCGATGTTTGCCGTCTGGCTGGCGATCCTGCCGCGTCTGGTTCGCTCGGTATACAGCCTGGTGCATGACGAGCTGGAAAAAGAGTACGTTGTCGCGGCCCGTCTGGACGGCGCGACCACGTTTAATATTTTGTGGTTTGCCGTATTGCCAAACCTTGCTGCCGGACTGGTCACAGAGATCACCCGCGCCCTGTCGATGGCTATCCTGGACATCGCCGCGCTGGGTTTCCTCGATCTGGGGGCGCAACTGCCCTCCCCTGAATGGGGTGCAATGCTCGGTGATGCCCTGGAGCTTATCTATGTCGCACCGTGGACGGTCATGCTGCCAGGGGCAGCCATTATGGTGAGCGTACTGCTGGTTAACCTGCTGGGCGACGGCATTCGCCGTGCGATTAATGCGGGGGTGGAATAATGCCGTTACTTGATATCCGCAACCTGACAATCGAATTCAAGACCGGTGAAGGCTGGGTGAAGGCAGTGGACCGCATCAGCATCACGCTTGCTGAAGGCGAAATCCGCGGGCTGGTTGGAGAATCTGGCTCCGGTAAGAGCTTGATCGCCAAAGCCATCTGCGGCGTGGCGAAGGACAACTGGCGCGTCACCGCTGACCGCATGCGCTTTGATGATATCGACCTGCTGCGCCTCTCCCCTCGGGAACGCCGCAAGCTGGTGGGTCATAACGTGTCGATGATTTTCCAGGAGCCGCAATCCTGTCTTGACCCATCCGAGCGCGTGGGTAAACAGCTGATGCAGAACATCCCCGGCTGGACCTATAAAGGACGCTGGTGGCAGCGTTTTGGCTGGCGCAAGCGCCGTGCCATTGAGCTACTGCACCGTGTCGGGATTAAAGATCACAAAGACGCGATGCGTAGCTTCCCTTACGAACTGACCGACGGCGAATGTCAAAAAGGTGATGATTGCCATCGCGCTGGCAAACCAGCCACGCCTGCTGATTGCTGATGAACCCACAAACGCGATGGAGCCCACCACGCAGGCGCAAATTTTCCGCCTGCTGACGCGTCTTAATCAGAACAATAACACCACCATTTTGCTGATCAGCCATGACCTGCAGATGCTGAGCAAATGGGCGGATAAAATTGACGTGATGTATTGCGGTCAGACGGTCGAAACTGCCGTCAGTGAAGATCTGGTAAATACACCGCATCATCCATACACCCAGGCACTGATCCGCGCGATACCGGATTTCGGTAGCGCGATGCCGCATAAAAGCCGTCTGAATACTTTGCCGGGTGCCATTCCCCTGCTGGAGTCGTTGCCTACTGGCTGCCGTCTGGGGCCACGTTGTCCCTACGCTCAGCGTAAATGCATTGAGACGCCGCGTCTCACAGGGGCGAAAAGCCACCTTTACGCCTGTCATTTCCCGCTGAACATGGAGAGAGAGTGAAATGGTCGAAACCTTACTGGAAGTTCGTAACCTGAGTAAGACATTTCGCTACCGCACAGGGCTCTTTCACCGCCAGACCGTAGAGGCGGTAAAGCCGTTGAGCTTCACGCTGCGCGAGAAACAGACGCTGGCGATCATTGGCGAGAACGGTTCCGGAAAATCCACGCTGGCGAAAATGCTGGCGGGCATGGTTGAGCCAACCGATGGCGAAGTGCTGATTGACGATCACCCGCTAAAATTTGGTGACTACTCTTTCCGCAGCCAGCGCATCCGCATGATCTTTCAGGATCCGTCTACTTCCCTCAATCCGCGCCAGCGAATTTCGCAGATCCTGGATTTCCCGCTGCGGTTGAATACCGACCTGGAGCCTGAAGCCCGACGTAAACGCATCGTCGAAACGCTGCGTTTAGTCGGACTGCTTCCCCATCCTGTAAGCTACTACCCGCACATGCTTGCACCGGGTCAGAAACAACGTCTGGGGCTGGCACGCGCGTTGATTCTGCGTCCTAAGGTGATTATTGCCGATGAAGCCCTTGCCTCGCTGGATATGTCGATGCGTTCGCAGTTAATTAACCTGATGCTGGAATTACAGGAAAAACAGGGTATCTCTTATATCTACGTGACCCAGCATCTTGGCATGATGAAACACATCAGCGACCAGGTCATGGTGATGCACCAGGGTGAAGTTGTCGAACGAGGAAGTACGGCTGATGTGCTGGCCTCCCCGCTGCACGATTTGACAAAACGGCTCATCGCCGGGCATTTCGGTGAAGCATTGACCGCCGATGCGTGGAGAAAAGATCGATAAGCACGAGATAGACGCTCCTGACGCAGCACTGAACTAAATTACTCAGCTGAATTAAGGATTAAATAGTTTATATACGCTATTTAATCCTTTGCATTTTCGTCTCCACCCCCGCTCCATATTTCACACAAAATAAATCAATAGTTCCCCTCCAGAATATCCAGAAATTACGGAGGAGAAGAAATGAATAACGCCACTTACGTTCTCAAATACACTGAATATCTAATAAGAAAATGCCGCTCTTTTTTAATCACAGACCTGCATTTCCATACTACCAGGCTTAAAAAAGCCTCAGGAAGAATCCCAGACATTCAATCACCCACTACGTTGAGTGAAAAAATATGTCATCGTCTGGTCTATGATCATAATAACCTCTACACAATGCTCGCCGATAAACTCGCCGTTCGGGCATACGTATCCTCCAGAACAAAACGAGTGAAAACGGTGCCCCTAATTGGCGTTTATTCCCGGGCGTCTCAGATTGATTTTTCAGCACTCCCTGACAAGTTCGTCCTTAAGTGCAACCATGACAGTGGCAGCACAATAATATGTACAAACAAAGCGCAATTTAACTATAGGGCAGCGTGTATAAAACTGAGTCTCGCGCTAAAGAAAAATTTGTATTACACCACGCGCGAATGGCAATACAAAAACATTGCGCCGAGTATACTTTGTGAGCCACTCATCGATCTCTTCGATGATGCTGACAGGGATATAACGCCCGAAATGCTCAGGATCCATTGCTTTCATGGCGTTGCCCACTATATTGAAGCGGATTTTACGGATGATAACGGCAAAGGTTTTATCAACGTTTATGACAGGCACTGGAACTTACAACCCTTTCAGATGGAATATCCGAATACTTCAGCAGATCCAGGCGAACCGGTCTTGTTCCGACAGGCATTGTTGGCATCCCAGGAGCTGGCGGCTGGAATTGACTACTGCCGCGTTGACCTTATGCTAAAGAAAGATGAAATCTATTTCAGTGAAATAACCTTAAGCCCAAGACGCGGTAAACTGACGATTACCCCGCAGGAATGGGATGCTAAGTTAGGAAAAATATGGCATTTATCGCGGGCAGGAACATTTGACCTGCCGCTGAATCTCACGAGTCGGGCCAGGTGAGTTTAAATATCGAATGGTTTTGCGTCGATAAGGTATAGGTAACATCGCCATCATGAGCCAGCATGATGGCTTTTACCACCGACAGGCCCAAACCACAGCCTTCCGGGTTCAAATGTCTGGTGCCATTATCGCGCTGAAAGGGCTGAAATAAAAAATCATGAAACTCCCTGGGGATGCCCGGTCCCCCGTCCTGAATAAGGATATAATTGCCTTTATCAGAAACGCCATTTTTCACGATGAGTTTGCGCGAGGTTGAATAGTGTAAGGCATTGTCAAATAAAACGGTCAGACACTGATTGATGCGTAATGGATCGAATACGCATTGCTGATCTCTCAGTTCAGTATTGACGGTAAATGCCTTACGGTTGAACTCGGGCATGAATGTATCGAGTGCATCCTGTATTGTCCCTTTTAGATCCGTTCTGGACTGATATAAGGTGTATCCCGCCCCGCCACCCGAACTGATAACCCGGAGATCTTCAATCAGACGGGTTAACCCTTCCGTCTGCTTGAGAAGATTATTAAACAGAACCGGCTCCGGGGTAAAAACACCGTCAACCAACCCCTGAAGCCGTCCGCGTAAGATCGTGACCGGGGTTCTCAGCTCGTGTGCAATAGCGGCATTCCAGGATTTCCTCTGAATATCCAGCGTCTGTAATTTTTCCGCCATTTCATTGAAATCCGTCACAAGGTGATTGATCTCACCAAGCCGGGAACTGGTACAAAATGCCCGGGCGTCCAAATCGCCCTGAGAAATCTTTTTCAGGCTGGACGCTACTGCGTTAAGCGGGGTGAGTATTCGCGATGAAAGTTTGACCGTGAAAAAGAGTGCAATAATCAGACTAACCGTTGTCACGGTCCCAATCCATACCCAGTCCCACATCGTCATCTGCTCGTCATCGCCCGCAGCAGCGCCACCCGGGAGATGATCCAGAATAAAGGAGTAAAAAAACCAGGAGCCCAGTATGGCGATGGCAATTATCGTAAACGTCAGCAACAGCATATACGTTAAGATCTGACGGCTCAGGACAGACTCTTTGTTCATTTCTTTTCCCCAAGCCGATAGCCCATACCTCTGATGCTCTCGGGAACACCGTAAAGGCCAGCAAGCTCCAGTTTTTTACGCCACTTGCTCATATGGCTGTCAACCGTTCTGTCGAGAGTATCACCTTCCGGCAGACACGCGTTGAGTAACTCTTCGCGCGAGCAGACCCTTCGCGGATATCTCACCAGCCAGGTAAGTAATTTAAATTCGGTCGTCGTTAATACCGGGGAGATAACCTCTTCGCCCACGGTGACTTCCACGTAGAAGTCATCCGGATAGACCGTAATAAATGGCGTTCTGAGCGGCAGGGAACCCGCATGCTGTAGCGTGGGTTTCGTCCTGCGCAGCACCGCCTCAACCCGTGCGACAACTTCTGAAGGATTGAAGGGTTTGATCACGTAATCATCCGCGCCCAGTCTCAGCCCCATGAGTTTATCGACATCCTGATCAAGAGCAGAAACCATAATAACGGGGACAGAACTTTCCTGACGAAGCGTGGTAAGTACGCTCCAGCCGTCACATAGGGGCAGATGAATGTCCAGCAAGATGAGATCCGGTTTATGGAGGCGATTAAGCGTTATTGCCTGCTCGCCCTGGCTGGCCCTAAGCGTTTTCATTCCCGAGCGTTCTAAGTAGCTCATGAGTATATCGGCGATTTCATCTTCATCTTCAACGACAAGGATCAGTGTATTTTTGTACATTTTATCTCCGTGGGTGAAATCCCTTTGAGCACGCTATCAGACATCTTTAGCACAATAAGACACAGTCTTCGGGAAAAAGTGCCGTGGTCACAAAATTTTCCGGGGTGGATTTAAATTCCCTGTTATTTCTCCACACAGCATACACATTCAGGCAATAAAGACTCGACAATGCCTGTTCAAAATAGCTGTGCAGGCATATGCCGTCTTTTCATCGATCGTAACTAATTAATCCTGTCCCTTAAAGACATTCTGAAGTTGGCTGAGATAATGAACATGGAACTCTCTAAATATTTTCACCCTAAAAAAATCGGCATATATTCCCTGTTCCTGATGCTGTCCTGGGGATTATTATATATTTGGCTAGTGCTGATACACAGACTGGACGAAAAAGTCGCCTCGACACTACCCTCTTCCCCCATCATGTATGGCTGCATCGCATTGTCGGTTGTCTCTTTGACAATCCAAAATAAAGCTGGCGCGCTGACTGAACTACTTGTCATCGCCTTCTGGTTAATGGTGATTTTTGTTTATCTCATTATTACGTTCACCGTGCTGTTAAACGTGATGCCCGACATCGAAGATCTGATTTTTTATTACGAGTGTTATTTGATCATTTTTTTTGGCGGAACACCGCTGTACCTCATTATGAGAATGATTTGAATCTGAGCTCCACACGTCCTCCACAAACCACCCATATCCTCTAAACAGGCACGCGGTAGTCTCTCTACCTCATTTTTTTCACAAAAATAATACACTGAAAAAGTCTGACACGACTTACCCATAATGATGAATCGTAATAATAATCTCCGTTCTTCGGAATCTGTCGGTGTGATGCACTCGCTTAAAAAACTCGCGATACGGCACCGAAAAAAATTGGTTGTCACTTTCTTGCTGGTGGTGGCCGAAAACGTCACTTTTTTACTTTATCCCGTTCTGGCAGGTATCACGATAAATGCCATCCTCGCAGGTGAGACGCTTAACGCCGCGCTGTATGGCCTGATGGTACTTTGTATGTGGTTCATCGGCGCGGCCAGACGGAGCGTAGACACCCGCACGTTTGCACGCATTTATGCCGGACTCGCGGTATCCGTCGTCCTGGCACAGCGCAAATATCAGCTAAACCATTCGGCAATCGCCGCCAGGGTAACGCTCTCGCGCGAATATGTGGATTTCTTTGAAATGCACCTTCCCCTGCTTATTACATCGCTGAGTTCACTTTTTGGTGCTGCAATCATGTTGCTGTTTCTTGAATTTTGGGCCGGCGTCATGTGCTTTGCGATTGTACTTATCCTCCTGGGATTTGTTTCCGGATATGCCCGTAAAAATGAATGGCTTTTCATGCGCCTGAATAATCGGCTGGAAAAAGAAGTGGATTATGTTCATCAGGCGGGTACGGCCACCCTTCACCGACATTACTCCACGCTTGCGCGTTTACGTATCGCATTATCTGACCGCGAGGCGTGGGGTTATTTGTGGGTTGGCGTACTTGTTGCCGCACTTTTTACGCTGACTATCGTCTGGATGACGCGCTCAACCGGCATCACCGCCGGACATATCTATTCCGTGATGACCTACATGTGGATGTTCGCGACGAGTCTCGATGACGCACCGCAGCTTCTTGAGAAGTTTTCGCAACTCAGGGACATCGGTAAACGCGTTTCCACTGATGATGAAATTCACGTAACTGGACGTTAATTTAATGCCTCATTTTTTTATTGAACGCCCCGTTTTTGCCTGGGTAGTGGCGCTTTTTATCGTTCTGGCGGGACTTCTTTCTATTCCCCGTTTACCGATTTCGCAGTATCCGGCGGTGGCACCACCGGGAATCATTATTTCCGTCAGTTACCCGGGGGCCAGCCCCGATATCATGAATACGTCGGTGGTGTCGTTAATAGAACGCGAAATCTCTGGAGTCGATAACTTGCTCTATTTCGAATCATCCAGTGACACAACCGGTTCAGCATCAATTACCGTCACCTTTAAACCAGGCACGGACATCAAGCTGGCGCAGATGGACCTGCAGAATCAGATTAAGATCGTTGAGCCTCGTTTACCTCAGGCGGTAAGACAAAACGGCATTAACGTAGAGGCCGCTAATTCTGGATTCTTAATGATGGTGGGGCTGAAGTCCGCGACAGGTCAATTTGAGGAAGCCGATTTAAGCGACTACTTTGCCAGAAACGTCAGTGACGAGCTTCGTCGCGTGCCCGGCGTAGGGAAAGTTCAGCTATTTGGCGGCGAAAAAGCGCTGCGCATATGGTTGGATCCAACGAAGCTCCACAGCTATGGGCTTTCGGTAAGTGATGTTCTTACCGCTGTTGGCCAGCAAAATGCCCTGGTTTCGCCCGGTAAAACGGGAGATGAGCCAGCATCTGAAGGACAAGGTGTAACGTATCCCATCACCGTAAAGGGACAGCTCTCTTCGGTCGAGGCGTTCAGGAATATCACCCTGAAATCTGACGCATCCGGCGCCCGCCTGAAACTGTCCGACATTGCGCGGATTGAATCTGGCCTGCAAAGCTACGCCTTTGGTATCCGCGAAAATGGCGTGCCCGCAACGGCGGCGGCAATCCAGCTGTCGCCTGGCGCGAATGCAATGAGTACGGCTTCAGGCGTACGGGCGCGCATCGACGAGCTTTCCCGGGTGTTACCCGACGGAATGGCGTTTACGATCCCCTTCGATACCGCGCCGTTTGTAAAACTTTCTATCATGAAAGTTGTTCAGACATTTGTGGAAGCGATGATCCTCGTCTTCCTGGTTATGCTGCTGTTTCTGCACAAGATACGCTGTACGCTTATCCCGGCGATCGTTGCTCCCGTCGCACTTCTTGGCACCTTCACGGTGATGCTGTTGAGCGGCTACTCCATCAATATTCTGACGATGTTCGGCATGGTGCTGGCGATAGGGATTATTGTTGATGATGCCATTGTGGTCGTAGAAAGCGTTGAACGACTGATGGAGGAAAAAAGCCTGTCCCCGCGTGACGCCACGCGGCAAGCCATGCAGGAAATCACCCCGGCGATTATAGGCATCACGCTGGTGCTAACCGCCGTCTTTATCCCCATGGGGTTTGCTGAAGGTTCCGTCGGGATTATCTACCGACAATTTTGTATTTCCATGGCGGTCTCCATACTGCTGTCCGCGTTTCTTGCCCTGACACTGACACCTGCCCTGTGCGCAACGTTACTCAAGCCGCATAGGGCAGGAAAGAGCGGAGGTGGAGGGTTCGCGGCAGGGTTTAACGCACGCTTCCGTTCGCTCACGGTCTGTTACGAAGCCGGGCTGGGTGCCGTTCTGAAGCGAAGCGGACGTATGCTGTTGCTGTACGTTGCGCTTTGCGCTGCGCTGTTTTTAGGAATATCTACGTTACCGTCGTCCTTTCTGCCGGACGAAGATCAAGGCTACTTTATGTCCTCAATCCAGCTGCCTTCTGATGCCACGATGCAGCGCACCCTCAACGTGGTTAAAAAGTTTGAAGAGAAAATTGCGGCCCGGCCGGATATTGAAAGCAACATAATGATCCTGGGGTTTGGGTTTTCAGGTTCGGGACCGAATTCGGCTATGGCCTTCACCACGCTGAAGGACTGGAAAAATCGGCAGGGTTCGACGGCTCAGGAAGAAGCCGACCATATACAGGCCAGCATGGCGAACGTCTCGGATGCCGTCACGATGAGCCTGCTCCCGCCGGCCATTTCGGATATGGGCACCTCTTCGGGGTTCACCTGGTACGTGCAGGACAGAGCAGGACTGGGCTACGAGACGTTAAAGCGTGCTGCCGACGCGCTGGTCCTGCACGCTAATCAGCGCCCTGAACTGAGTGACGTCTACATAGACGGTCTGCCGGAAGGAACAAGCCTCGCGCTCCAGGTTGACAGAGAAAAGGCGGAAGCGATGGGCGTCTCATTTGATGAAATCAACCAGACGCTCTCCGTCACCCAAGGCTCAAATTACGTCAATGACTATACGAATAACGGCCGCGTTCAGCAGGTGATTATTCAGGCCGATGCGCCCTACCGAATGCAACCTGAACAGATACTGACACTATCAGTGAAAAACCGGTTGGGGCAGATGGTACCGGTATCTACGTTTGCCACGCTTTCCTGGAACGTTGCGCCGCAGCAGTTGACGCGTTACCAGGGATATTCTGCTATTCGCATTACCGGAAATGCGGCTTCGGGAGAGTCCAGCGGCACCGCAATGAAAATTATGGAGAGTTTGTCCAGAGATTTACCTCAGGGCATGGCGGGCGAGTGGGCCGGAAGTTCATTACAGGAGCGAAAATCGGAGTCTCAGCTTCCGGGCCTTATCGTCCTGTCGATCCTGGTCGTATTTATGGTACTCGCCGCCCTGTATGAGAGCTGGTCTATTCCTTTTGCGGTCATGCTGGTCGTTCCGCTGGGTCTTATCGGCGCGGTGATAGCTGTGTCTGTTGCCGGCATGACGAATGACGTTTTCTTCAAGGTCGGCCTGATTACGCTTATCGGCCTGTCAGCCAAGAACGCCATTTTAATTGTTGAATTTGCCAGGCAACTCCATCGCCAGGGGCAGCCCCTGCTGGCGGCAACCATTCATGCCGCCAGCCAGCGCCTGCGCCCTATTCTGATGACCTCGTTAGCCTTTACTTTAGGGGTTGTTCCCTTGATGCTGGCCAGGGGGGCGAGCGACAGTACGCAGCATGCCATCGGTACCGGCGTATTTGGAGGCATGATCAGCGGTACGCTTCTCGCGATCTTCTTCGTACCCGTTTTCTTTATCGTCATTGCGCGTTTCGTCGACAACATCAGGAAAGCGTGAATACCCTGGTGGGATCACCCTTCCTCTCTGGTTGGATGAGGCGAAGCTGTTGCCGGGTGATATACTGGACGAATGCTGAAATTTTGAGCCCCCGCGAGTCCGCGGTGCATTCTTCGGGGCAGGCGTCTTCGGAGAAGTGCGAGAAATATCGTGACACAAGGGGCTGTGAGTGGGCTATAATTTCGAGCTAATTTCGAATGATTTTGAAATACTGCCTGTAACGCTATGAATTACAAGGCAAAATTAGCAATGAATATAAGGATTAAAGCTATGGGTTTTCTTTCCGGTAAGCGCATTCTGGTGACTGGCGTTGCCAGCAAACTGTCCATCGCATACGGCATCGCACAGGCAATGCATCGCGAAGGCGCTGAGCTGGCGTTCACCTACCAGAACGACAAGCTGAAAGGCCGTGTTGAAGAGTTTGCCGCGCAGCTGGGTTCCAGCATTGTTCTGGAATGTGACGTTGCACAAGACGAAAGCATCGATGGCATGTTTGCTGAACTGGCTAAAACGTGGGAGAAATTCGACGGTTTCGTTCACTCCATCGGTTTCGCGCCTGGCGATCAGCTGGACGGCGACTACGTGAACGCGGTTACCCGTGATGGCTTCAAAATCGCTCACGACATCAGCTCCTACAGCTTCGTTGCGATGGCAAAATCCTGCCGCGCGATGTTGAACCCGGGCGCAGCCCTGCTGACCCTGTCCTACCTGGGCGCAGAGCGTGCTATCCCTAACTACAACGTGATGGGTCTGGCTAAAGCCTCTCTGGAAGCCAACGTTCGCTACATGGCGAATGCAATGGGTCCTGAAGGCGTGCGCGTTAACGCCATCTCTGCAGGTCCTATCCGCACCCTGGCCGCTTCCGGTATTAAAGATTTCCGTAAAATGCTGGCACACTGCGAAGCGGTTACCCCGATTCGTCGTACTGTGACCATTGAAGATGTGGGTAACTCTGCAGCTTTCCTGTGCTCTGACCTTTCTGCGGGTATCTCCGGCGAAGTGGTTCACGTTGACGGCGGTTTCAACATCGCTGCCATGAACGAGCTGGAAATCAAATAAGCGCGTGACTCTCTTCCCGTCCGGGAAGAGAGTTTCTCTCCCCCTGCAGCGCTCTTCGTTATTCCCTTCTGTTATTTGTTATCACCTAACAATATTTTTCCCCTCATCCGCCTTACGCCAGGATATTGATCGCCATTTTGAGATCAAGGAACGCCCATGGAACAACGCCGCTTTTCCGGCAAAGGCCACTGGTATCATGAAACCCAGTCCAACCACTCGCAAACGGATGTCCTGCCTTTGGTGCCCGAAGCCGCTAACGTCGACGATCGTTTTTTGCTCGATTTAGAACTCCCTGAAAAGATTGTCACCGCCTGCCATGGCTGGCTCGCTCCCGCCAGGGCCTTGTGCCACCTTCTGTTCCCGCTCAATATTGAGGTTAACCGACTGCACACACTCAGTGCGTACGACAGACTCAGCACGGCGTTGACGGTCGCTCAGGCGTGTGGTGTTCAGCGACTTTGTAACCACTACGCTGCCCTGCTCGCCCCCCTCCCTGGTCCTGACTCCTCACGCGAAAGCAATCGCCGCCTGGCACAAATCACGCAATATGCCCGCCAACTTGCCAGCTCACCAGACGTCATTGACCACAAAGCGCAGCTACAGCTCGATGAAGTGGGCCTGACAACCTATGACATTGTGCTGATCAACCAGATTATCGGCTTTATTGGCTTTCAGGCGCGTGTTGTGGCGGTGTTTCAGGCGTTGCTGGGGCATCCTGTACGCTGGTTGCCCGGACACCATATTCCGCCGCATTCCTTACCGGTGACTATTCGTGTCTGGACCCCTGTACTGCCCGTCGTCGAACTGCGCTACGCGACCCCATTCCAGCTTGAGTCGCTTTCACGCTGGCAAGCAGAGCCAGAACTTCAGGCGCTCACGCCGGTGCTGAGCCACGAGCCTGCGCTACTCAACCTGACGGGCGAGATTCTGATCAATCACCGTCAAAGCGAGCCACAAACGCACGGGGCGCTTACTGCGGCAGTAGAGCTACTGACCCGTTCACCGGATCGTTTTAGCGCGGCACAATTCACGCCGCTGATTGATGCTGGGATCCCTGATATCCGCGCCATCAATCTGCTTACTCAAAGTGCATTTACTGGCTGGCTCGACCGCCTGCGAGTGGCGCTTGGCAAAGCGGAATAACCGTATTTTTTACCCAAAGAGCGCTTGCTGAAGCAGTAAGATTCGCGTAAAACTGTCAGCCGCTCAATGGCTACGAAAATAGAACATTATGTTTCAGGACAACCCGCTGCTAGCGCAGCTTAAACAGCAACTGCATTCCCAGACGCCGCGTGCAGAAGGGGTCGTAAAAGCCACGGAAAAGGGCTTTGGCTTCCTTGAAGTTGACGGGCAAAAGAGCTATTTCATCCCGCCTCCGCAGATGAAAAAAGTGATGCACGGCGATCGTGTCACAGCGGTTATTCATACGGAAAAGGAACGCGAGTCCGCCGAGCCAGAAGAACTGATTGAACCCTTCCTGACTCGCTTCGTGGGCAAGGTACACAGAAAAGATGACCGTCTTTCCATCGTGCCGGACCATCCCCTCCTGAAAGATGCTATTCAGTGCCGTGCTGCACGTGGCGTTGAGCATGATTTTAAAGAGGGTGACTGGGCCGTTGCTGAAATGCGCCGCCACCCTCTCAAAGGCGACCGTGGTTTCTATGCTGAGCTGACGCAATTTATCACCTTCGGCGACGACCACTTCGTCCCGTGGTGGGTAACGCTGGCGCGTCACAATCTTGAAAAAGAGGCGCCAGACGGCGTCGCGACAGAAATGCAGGACGAAGGTCTGTCACGCCGTGACCTGACCAGTCTGGACTTTGTCACCATCGACAGTGCCAGCACCGAAGACATGGACGATGCGCTGTTTGCAGAAGAGACTGCGGATGGCAAAGCGCCCCTCACCGTCGCGATTGCCGATCCTACCGCCTGGATTGTCGAAGGCAGTAAACTGGACGATATGGCAAAAGTGCGTTCGTTCACCAACTACCTGCCGGGCTTCAATATCCCGATGCTGCCGCGTGAACTCTCTGACGATCTCTGCTCGCTGCGCCCGAATGAAGTGCGCCCGGTACTCGCCTGCCGCATGACTATCGCCGCCGACGGCACGATTGAAGACGATATCGAATTTTTTGCTGCGACCATCGAGTCCAAAGCCAAGCTGGCCTATGACGACGTGTCCGACTGGCTGGAAAACACCGGCACCTGGCAACCTGAAAACGACGCCATTGCCGCGCAAATTCGACTGTTGCATCGCGTGTGTCTGAACCGCAGTGAATGGCGTAAAACCCATGCGCTGGTCTTTAAGGATCGTCCGGACTACCGTTTCGTGTTGGGTGAAAAAGGCGAAGTGCTGGATATCGTTGCTGAACCACGCCGTATCGCTAACCGTATTGTTGAAGAAGCCATGATTTCGGCCAACATTTGTGCCGCCCGCGTATTGCGCGACAAGTTAGGCTTCGGCATCTATAACGTGCATACCGGATTCGATCCGGCTAACACTGAGGCGCTGGCTGCCCTGCTGAAAACGCATGACGTGCATGTCGATCCTGAAGAAGTGCTGACGCTGCAAGGCTTCTGCAAACTTCGTCGCGAACTCGATGCGCAACCATCCGGTTTCCTCGACAGCCGTATTCGCCGCTTCCAGTCCTTTGCCGAAATCAGCATCGAACCGGGCCCGCATTTCGGTCTGGGGCTTGAAGCCTATGCTACCTGGACCTCTCCGATTCGTAAGTACGGCGACATGGTAAACCATCGCCTGCTGAAAGCGATTATCAAAGGGGAATCGGTCGCACGTCCTCAGGATGATTCCACCGTGCAAATGGCCGAGCGCCGCCGCCTGAACCGTATGGCTGAACGCGATGTCGGTGACTGGCTGTACGCGCGCTTCCTGAATGATAAAGCTGGAACGGATGCCCGCTTCCCGGCAGAAATCATTGATATCAGCCGCGGCGGTATGCGCGTACGTCTGGTGGACAACGGTGCCGTTGCTTTCATTCCTGCGCCATTCCTCCATGCTGTACGCGACGAACTGGTGTGTAGCCAGGAAAACGGAACCGTGCAAATCAAAGGCGAAACGGTTTACAAAGTCACTGAGGTGATTGATGTGAATATCGCTGAAGTTCGCATGGAAACGCGCAGCATTATTGCGCGCCCGGTCGCCTTATAAGCTGTTAAATTGTCGACCCTTTCCTTCATGGGTGGGTCGACAAATTCTTCTCTCATCACAAACCACAAAATCACTGACTATTTTCAGTCTCCTCCCGCCCAAAATCGCCATAATTATCTACATTAAAAGAATCCCTTGATATTCGGTTACGTGAATTTTTATCTGCTGAGTATCCTTTTTAACCTGACTCGTTTTATTATAAGAAATCAGGGAAAAAACAATAAGTTCACTTCGGTTTTGCCGCTGTATCACAACGGAAAAGTCGACAACAAATGAATGATTTGTGCGCTAATGAGTAGCTGCGGGAGAAAACAGGATGGACGATTTGGAGCAGAATTTGCTGTTTCGTTACATGGGAACCCACAGCCCCTGGTGGCGACTGACCGCTGACAGCAATGCTCTGCATCTCTCCACCAGTGAAAATGCCGATGTGACGCAAGTGATCGCGCTGAATGATGAACAGGCCGCGCTCATCCGCCAGTTAACCGTTATCACTTCCAGTATCTCGATGACCCTCTCTTTGTACGGTGAAGATGTTCCTGTCCATCTGGTCGGGCGCAAAATTACCCGAAACGAGTGGGCCGGTACAGCCTCTGCCTGGCACGATACCCCTTCCGTTGCGCGCGATCTGGCGCAGGGTCTCTCTTTTGCCGAACAGGTTGTCTCAGAAGCCAATTCAGTTATCGTTATCCTGGACCAGAACGGCAATATCCAGCGCTTTAACCGCCTGAGTGAAGAGTACACCGGGCTGAAAGAGCACGAGGTGATCGGGCAAAACGTCTTCAAACTGTTTATGACCCGCAGCGAAGCCGCTGCTTCAAGACGTAATATCGCCGGTTTTTTTCGTAACGGCAGTTCCTACGAAGTTGAACGCTGGGTCAAGACCCGCAAAGGGCAGCGATTGTTTCTGTTCAGAAACAAATTTGTTCACAGCGGCAGCGGTAAAAATGAAATTTATCTTATCTGTTCCGGTACCGATATCACGGAGGAGCGGCGTGCTCAGGAACGCCTGCGCGTGCTGGCTAATACGGATACCATCACCGGACTGCCAAACCGAAACGCGATCCACGAGCTGATTTCCGATGCCATCGCCACCCGGGGAGACACTCAGGTCGGCGTGGTCTATCTCGACCTGGATAATTTTAAAAAGGTTAACGATGCCTATGGGCACATGTTTGGCGACCAATTATTGCAGGCCGTCGCCCTTGCCATTCTGAGTTGTCTGGATGAAGGTCAGGTGCTGGCGAGACTCGGCGGTGATGAGTTTATTGTGATGGCAACCGATACTTCGCAAGGCTCACTGGAAGCCATGGCATCGCGTATTTTGAGCCGGTTACGGCAACCCTTCCGCATCGGCTTAATTGAAATTTATACCGGCTGCTCTCTGGGCGTCGCCCTTGCCCCGCAGCATGGCAACGACCGCGAGAGCGTCATTCGCAACGCGGATACCGCGATGTATACCGCGAAAGAGAACGGGCGAGGCAAGTTCTGCGTTTTCTCTCCAGAGATGAACCAGCGCGTGTTCGAATATCTTTGGCTGGATACCAACCTGCGCAAAGCGCTGGATAACGACCAGCTCTTGATCCACTATCAGCCGAAAATGACCTGGCGCGGTGAAGTCAGAAGCCTGGAAGCGCTGGTGCGCTGGCAATCGCCAGAGCGCGGACTTATTCCTCCGCTGGAATTTATCTCTTACGCTGAGGAGTCCGGATTGATTGTGCCGCTCGGTCGCTGGGTTATGCTGGACGTGGTGCGTCAGGTGGCTAAATGGCGCGATAAAGGCATTAACCTGCGGGTGGCGGTCAACGTATCAGCGCGTCAACTGGCAGACCAGACCATATTCAGTGACCTGAAACAGGCGCTGAAGGATCTGAATTTTGAATATTGCCCTATCGATGTTGAACTGACCGAGAGCTGTCTTATCGAAAACGAAGAGCTGGCCCTTTCGGTCATCCAGCAGTTCAGCCAGCTTGGAGCGCAAATTCATCTGGACGATTTCGGTACAGGCTATTCATCCCTGTCACAGCTGGCGCGTTTTCCTATCGATGCCATCAAGCTCGATCAGTCGTTTGTGCGGGATATCCATAAACAATCCATTTCGCAGTCGTTGGTCCGTGCGATTGTGGCCGTCGCTCAGGCACTGAATCTGCAGGTCATTGCGGAAGGCGTGGAGAGCGCAAAAGAAGACGCCTTTCTGACTAAGAACGGCGTCAACGAACGGCAAGGTTTTCTGTTTGCTAAGCCGATGCCCGCTGCCGTTTTCGAGCGATGGCTAAAGCGCTATCAGTCACGAAAGATGCGTTAACTGGCCTGGCGCAACCCCGCCGCCTGATGGCGGTTTTGCAGCATAACCAGACGTTCCATATAAGCGATATCTTTCGGTTCAAGGCAAAACGCGGCATCGACCCAGTCTTCTGTAATATCCATCAGTTCACTGCGTGGCAGCTGCAAAACGCGGGTGCGCGCGCGCAGCATTGCCCTTACACCGTTCAGTTTAGGCTGCAGCGTGTCGATAAATGTTCGGACGGTGACATAGCTTTGTCCCGGTTCAAACAGCACATCCACCAGTCCGTGCTGTTCGTACCACTCAGCCGTATGGGATTCCCCTTTGTAGATGAGCTCCTCTGCCAGCTTCATGCCTGAGCGGCGTGCAACGAGCGAATAGCCCCCCATCCCGGGGAAAAGATTAAAGGCGATCTCCGGGAACCCTAACCGGGTATCGCGCTGAGCCAGGAGAAAATGGTGCGCCAGCGCAGCCTCGAAGCCGCCTCCTAAGGCGCTCCCTTCGACCATCGCCAGCGTAATTGCCCCGGTATCAAAACCCCGTGATGCGGCGTGTACGCAATCAACACAGGCACGCGCATATGCACGTAATGCTTCCCGGCGCCCGTTTTGAATACAGTCTACGAAGAACTGCAAGTCCCCACCGGCGTTATACATATCGGGTACCAGCGATCCGGTAACCCAAAAATCGACCGCAAAACCGGACTGGCGAACCAGCCAGGAAAGATTCATGATCTCCTCTATTAATGCGTGGTTGAAGCAAGGGCGCGGTTGCGACCGCAACATCATCCAGACAGTGCGACGCTCCGCCTCATAATAGCCCGCTAGCTGAGTGAAACGTTCAGTATCGGTAAACAGTGTGCAGGTTGCTTGATTGATAACGGTCATAGTCTAATTCCTCTTAAAAAAAAGCGCCTTGCGCGCAGTTTTAGACTAATCCACTCATTAACCCTGCAGCATGAGAGGGAATAAAATTATCACTTTCATTTATGTACTTTAGTTATTGCATTTTTTCCCTTCTCTTTTGTTCCCATTTTCTGCATCATTGAAAATATTAACTTTTCGCTCCTGGGGTGAGATTATGTCTGACATTGATGCACTGGCTGTGGCACGACGTATTGATACGGTGCTGGATATCCTGGTTGCAGGTGATTATCACTCTGCGATCCGTAATCTTGAGATCCTTAAATCAGAGTTACTGGCTCACAAAGATTCCGATTCTGCGCCAGAAAGCGCCCAGCCAAAAGCCCCGTGGGAAGTTTGACTCCACCGTTTCCGACCTCGTTTTGCTTTTTAAATGGATGCTATGAATTCCCGACAACAAATCATTTTGCAGATGGTCATCGATCAGGGGCGCGTAAGCGTGGTCGATCTCGCTAAAACGACCGGCGTTTCTGAAGTCACAATCCGTCAGGATCTTAACCTTCTGGAAAAACAGAGCTACCTGCGTCGCGCGCATGGTTATGCCGTCCCACTGGACAGTGAAGACGTTGAAACCCGCATGATGAACAATTATGCCCTCAAACGAGAACTGGCAGAATTTGCTGCGTCCTTAGTGAACAATGGTGAAACGGTCTTTATTGAGAATGGCAGCAGTAATGCCCTTCTGGCACGCACACTGGCCGATCAAAAAGACGTAACCATTATTACCGTCAGCAGCTATATTGCGCATCTGCTGAAAGAGACGCGCTGTGAGGTCATTCTGCTGGGCGGTATTTACCAGAAGAAAAGTGAAAGCATGGTGGGACCACTCACTCGCCAGTATGTCCAGCAGGTTCATTTCAGCAAAGCGTTCATTGGTATTGATGGCTGGCAACCTGACACCGGGTTCACCGGCCGGGATATGATGCGTTCTGACGTAGTAAATGCCGTGCTGGAAAAAGAGTGTGAAGCAATTGTCCTTACCGACAGTTCTAAATTCGGTTCCGTACATCCTTATATGATGGGCCCGATAAACCGATTTAGCCGCGTGATCACCGATGAACGACTGAGTGATGAACATCGCCAGCAGCTTGAGCATGACGGCCTGACCGTCGATATTGTGAGAAAACCTGCCTGACTCTCCTCTGCGCCTGAATAACGGGCGCAAATCTCTCCCTCTCTCTGAGATGATTCCGAAGCCTGCTTTAAGAGTTTTTACCTGTTTAACCTGGGCTAAAGAGGTAAAATTATTATTAGCGATATAACAGGAAGTGACTATCACTTGCGTGATTACGTAACACCTGCGCGACTAGCTTTCATGGAAAACAGAATTTAAGTATGACTATTGTCTATACTTAAAGTGCACTTCTTTCCGTGAATCGATAATTCAGGAGAAAGTATTATGACCTTTACCAGCAAAAAAATCGCTGCCGCTGTTCTGGCAATTACAGTAGCTATGTCCCTGAGCGCCTGCTCTAACTGGTCTAAACGTGACCGTAACACCGCGATTGGTGCGGGTGCCGGTGCTCTTGGTGGTGCGGTATTAACGGATGGTAGTACGCTGGGTACATTAGGTGGTGCTGCTGTCGGCGGCATTATCGGTCACCAGGTGGGCAAATAATCACCATAACGGCTCTCACCGGTCTAATAATATATTCAGTATTTTTCAGGTCTGACTTACACACGTATAAAGAGCCACGGTTAACGCCGTGGCTCTTTTAATTTAGCCACCCGCCAGTTTAACTTTCATTCCTTTGGCTTCGAGCAGCGTTTTAATTAAATCGCGTTTGTCGCCCTGAATTTCGATCACGCCATCTTTCACGGCACCGCCGCAGCCGCATTTCTTTTTTAATTCTGCGGCCAGTTTAGCCAGCTCCGCATCATCCAGATCGATACCGGTAATCAGGCACACTCCCTTGCCCTTGCGACCACTGGTCTGACGCTGGATGCGCACGATGCCATCACCTTTAGGACGTTCAGCTTTCTCTTTTGGCTCATCGATACGCCCGGTGCCGGTGGAGTAGACCAGGCGGCTGTTGGAATCGCTCATCAGGCACCCTTTTTCAATGACGCGTTGATCGCTTTTAGCGTCTGCGCCGGATCCGCAGATTGCGTAACGGGACGGCCGATCACCATATAATCTACACCTGCAGCCAACGCTTGCTCTGGCGTCATAATGCGGCGCTGATCGCCAACCTCACTGCCCGCGGGACGAATACCCGGCGTGATAAGCTTAAATTGTTGGCCCAGTTCGGATTTGAAGCGCACCGCCTCCTGGGCTGAACAGACTACCCCATCGAGACCACAGTTTTGCGTCAGACGAGCCAGACGTTCAGCTTGCTCAGCAGGTGACAACGTCACGCCAAGATCGCGCAGGTCAGATTCATCCATGCTGGTCAGCACGGTGACCGCAATCAGGAGCGGTGCATCTTTGCCGAAGGGCACCAGCGCCTCGCGCGCGGCGGTCATCATACGCGCCCCACCCGATGCATGGACGTTGACCATCCACACACCAAGCTCGGCTGCTGCAGCGACGGCATGCGCAGTGGTGTTGGGAATATCATGGAATTTCAGGTCCAGGAAAACGTCAAACCCACGCTGCTGAAGACCGCGGACAATTTGCGGACCAAACAGCGTAAACATCTCTTTGCCAACTTTCAGACGGCAATCTCGCGGATCGATACCATCAACAAAGGCCAGCGCGGTGTCGCGGTTATTATAATCAAGCGCAACAACAACAGGAGAATCAGTAATTACGCGGGAAGCGGAGGAAGTAACAGACGTCATGACCAGCCCTTTTCGTCTATGGGCGCGCAGCGGCGCGGAACAGATAAACGGCCAGCATTCTACCTGCCAGCGGTGGACATTGACAGAATCGATTTCCTTTCCTGCCTGACCGAAAAATTGCACGGTGCTGACTCAGTGACAAAAACCCAACAGTATGTTGTAACTAAAATGAGGCGTTTTAAAAAATTACTGCCCGTCAAGACCACGAATCGGCTTGATGGTTGACCAGGCGCGGCACGAAGGACAGTGCCAGTACAGCGTATAGGCAGTAAAACCGCACTTCTGGCAGCGGTAGCGCGGCTTACTGCGTACCTGCTCGCCGACCATATCGCGCAGCACCCTCAGGCTCTCTTTGGCACGCCCTTCTTCTGCGTCGTTCAGGTGGTAATCCATCAGCTTATGGAACACCCGCATGGTCGGATGACGCTGCAGCTGACGCGTAATATAAACCTGCGCGGTGTCGCTTCCCTCATACTGCTCAACAACGTCTGAGAGCATCAGTTCAGCGGTGGCGCCAGTATTTTCTTCCACGCAACGACGCAGGAATGCTACCCACTCATCCTGCTTGTCGAGCTGTTGATAGCAGGTTTGCAGCATTTCCAGCGTTTCACTGACCAACTCTTTATCCTGGTCGATAACCCGCAACAGGCTTTCAACGGCTTTGGCGTAGTCGCCATTCGCCATAAAGACGCGCCCCATCATGATGGAGATTCGTGCGCTGTTGCGATCCGCAGCGGCGCCTTTCTTCAGCAGTGCCATGGCTTTATCCATGTCGTCGTTGCCCATTTGCTGAAGCGCCAGTTCGCAATAGAAGTGAGCAATTTCTACGCGTTGCTTATCTTTGCCAAGCTTCACCAGACGTTCGGCTGTATCTATGGCTTTTTGCCATTCGCTGGTCGCCTGGTAAATCTGCAGTAACTGCTGGAGCGCACTGATACGGAAGTCGGTCTCATCAACCAATTGGGTGAACATATCTTCGGCACGGTCGTACAGCCCCGCCGCCATGTAATCACGTCCCAGCTGTTGAACGGCCAGCAAGCGTTGATCGTAGGTTAACGACGCGCTTTCCATCAGCGTCTGGTGAATACGAATAGCGCGATCAACCTCACCGCGCGAGCGGAACAGGTTGCCCAGGGTGAGATGCGCTTCTACGGTGCCCGTATCCTCTTTCAACATATCAAGGAACAGATCAACCGCTTTATCCTGTTGATTGCTCAGGAGGAAGTTCACCCCCGCTACATAGTCGCGGGAGAGTCGGTTGGCCTCATCCTGTTTTGTTTGTTGCGCACTTCTGCGGCCCATATACCAGCCATAGGCTGCGGCTACAGGCAAAAGCAGAAACAACAACTCCAGCATATTCGATTATTCCTTGGCTACCGGCACACCAGAACTCTCCGGAATGTCAGTCGCGGGCGCAATTTGATGTTCAAGGCGTTTGATTTTACGTTCAGCGCGCACAAGCGAAACACGAACTTTAAGCCAGAAGAGACCACACACCAGCCAGCCGATGATAAAACCGGCGGCGAAAAGGACCGCGAGCAGGCTCGATACCCGGTACTCGCCCTGTGCAAGCAGATAGTTAAAGGTCACCTGCTGATCGTTTTGCGCACCTAAGGTGACGGAAATAACAAAAATCGCCAACACCAGTAAGAAAATGAGTAAATATTTCACATGACTTCCCGTTATGTGGTTCAAGCGAATAAAGTCTGTTCAACTCACCGCAATCAGCCTTATAAACTACCATTTTAGTGACGGGGGCGAAACGGAAAAAGTTGCGCGCCCGTCATGGATTTATGGGCAAAATACGGAAAATCAACCTTCAGACACCGCTTTGCTCGCGCTCGGCGATTTCTTCCTTCTCTTCCGGTGGCGGCGTCAGCGGCCCACAGAATCGTTCGGCAAGCCAGGTGGCTAACGTTACCAGCAGCCAGGAAATCAGCGTGGCCACGACTAAATCACGCGGCCAGTGCATCCCCAGCAGTAAACGGCTCCCCATCACGCCGGTTGCCCAGACTAACAGAATCGCAATAGTGACCGTCCGGCGCCGCGGCCACAATAACCCGACGCCGAGTAACGCCCAGCTTGCGGCAAACATCGTGTGCCCGGAAGGAAACGCGAAACCGGTCTCTTTTTGCCAGTGTTTACGCAAAAATGCCGGAATATCCTCTTGTTCTGCAAGCTGCTCTTTTACCAGCGCACCGCGATCTTTACGTTTTAAAGTGTAGAACTCATCTACTGGCACATGGTGCGTTTTTTCCATCCAGATGACGAAAGGACGCGGCTCCTGTACACGATCTTTAACCCAGGATTTTACGCCCTGCCCCACCAGAATGGCCCCGCCGAGGATAGCAAATAACACCAGCGCTGCGCGAAGACGAAAACGCAGGCACCACAGGAACCAGGCGCAGAGAAGAACATGCGTGATGATCCCCCACGGCTGTGTCACCGTTTCCGTGATCCAGTATAACGTTTTCAGCCACATGGCGTTTTGGCCCGGCTGCCACATCCAGCCGGAGCACCATACAACCAAAGGCATCACAAGTAGTACGGCCGCACCCGCTGCCGTTCGTCTGGCGATTGAAAGCATGTCTTCTCCTTTTATGCTAAGCACCACAATCATAACTGAAATTCATCGATGTGGTGGATATGTCGGATCGTGCGTTTAACGCGCGTATAGCATGGTGGTGATTAGGCGAACTTGAGGAGCTTGTGGCAAAATGAACAGATAGAGAAAGCCAAACAGGCAGACGGCACGAAACGTGTCAGCCGATTCTGGAGAATCACATGCAGCTTAAACGTGTGGCAGAAGCCAAACTGCCAACCCCATGGGGCGATTTCCTGATGGTGGGTTTTGAAGAACTGGCAACCGGACAAGATCACGTCGCGCTGGTCTATGGCGACATTGCAGGGCAGACGCCGGTGCTGTCCCGCGTACATTCAGAGTGTTTGACCGGCGATGCGCTGTTCAGCTTGCGCTGTGACTGCGGTTTCCAGCTCGAAGCCGCCCTCTCGCACATTGCGGAAGAAGGCCGTGGCGTGCTGCTGTATCACCGTCAGGAGGGGCGTAATATTGGTCTGCTGAATAAAATCCGCGCTTATGCGCTACAGGACCAGGGTTACGACACGGTAGAAGCCAACCACCAGCTGGGCTTTGCCGCTGACGAACGCGATTTCACCCTGTGTGCAGATATGTTCAAGCTGCTGGGCGTGGATGAAGTGCGTCTGTTGACCAATAACCCTAAAAAGGTCGAAATTCTGACCGAGGCGGGGATCAACATCGTCGAACGCGTGCCGCTGATTGTAGGACGTAACCCGAAAAACGCGCACTACCTCGACACCAAAGCCGCGAAAATGGGCCATCTGCTCAGCGAGTAATCCTGAAAGCCCGGCCGTAAAGCCGGGCGTTTTCTTTCAATCCAGCATCTTACGGATCACATAGTGCAAAATGCCGTCGTTCTGGTAATAGGTCAGCTCTGTTGCCGTATCGATGCGGCAACGGCATTCCAGCACCTCAATCTTCCCATCTGCCCGCGTTAACTTCACGGGAACCGTTTTACCCGGCTGCAGATTTTGCAGACCGCTAATGTCAATCTGCTCCTCCCCGGTCAGGCCCAGCGTTTTACGGGTGACGCCCTGTGGAAATTCGAGTGGCAGGATCCCCATCCCGATCAGATTCGAGCGGTGAATACGTTCGAACGATTCGGCGATGACCACCCGAACCCCGAGCAGGCGCGGCCCTTTTGCTGCCCAGTCGCGGCTTGAGCCAGATCCGTACTCCTTCCCGGCAATGACCGCCAGCGGCGTGCCTTCCTGCTGGTATTTGACGGCCGCATCATAAATGGAAACGACCTCCGTTCCCGGCAGATGACGCGTCATGCCGCCTTCCACACCCGGCACCATTTCATTACGGATACGAATGTTGGCAAACGTCCCGCGCATCATCACTTCATGGTTGCCCCGGCGAGAACCATAGGAGTTAAAATCACGGCGTTCTACACCCCGGCTTTGCAGATAGCGTCCAGCCGGGCTATCGGCTTTGATGCTTCCCGCCGGTGAGATATGGTCCGTGGTGACAGAATCCCCCAGCATCGCGAGAATGCGCGCGCCGTGGATATCCTGAAGCGGCGCAGGCTCAGCCAGCATTTCATCGAAGAATGGCGACAGGCGGATATAGGTTGAATCATCCTGCCAGTCATAGGTATCCGAGCCGACGATGTTGATGGCTTTCCATTCCGGCGTGCCTTCAAACACCTCCGCATACTCTTTGCGGAACATTTCGGTCGACACTTTTTCTACCGCACGGGCAATTTCTCGCGACGACGGCCAGATATCTTTCAGATAGACCGGCTCGTTCCTGCGATCGTGACCAATCGGATCGGTAACCAGGTTGATGTTCATATTCCCGGCCAGCGCGTAAGCCACGACCAGCGGCGGTGACGCCAGCCAGTTGGTTTTGACCAGCGGATGAATACGACCTTCAAAGTTTCGGTTGCCCGAAAGCACTGCGCCAACGGTCAAATCGCCCTGCTTGATAGCCACTTCAATCGGTTCCGGTAGCGGACCGGAGTTACCGATACAGGTGGTACAGCCATAGCCAACCAGGTTAAAACCCAGTTCATCCAGATACGGGGTCAACCTGGCCTGCGCAAGATAATCGGAAACCACTTTGGAGCCCGGCGCGAGAGAGGCTTTCACCCATGGCTGAGGCTTGAGGCCCAGCTCCACCGCTTTTTTCGCCAGCAGCCCGGCGGCCATCAGTACGCTTGGGTTGGAGGTATTGGTGCAGGATGTAATTGCGGCGATGACCACAGCACCATCAGGGAGCTGATACTGATGCCCGTTCATGACATAGTCGACCGGACGGTGATCCTTTTGTGCCGTATTCACTTCCAGCTCATTGCTGGCCGCAAACGCCTTTGGCACATCGTTCAGGGCAACGCGATCCTGAGGCCGTTTTGGCCCCGCCAGACTCGCTTCAACCGCGCCCATATCCAGCGCCAGCGTGCTGGTAAAGACCGGTTCATCCCCGGGATTGCGCCACATGCCCTGCGCTTTGGTGTAGGCCTCGACCAGCGCCACCTGTTCTTCGCTGCGACCACTCAGACGCATATATTCCAGCGTGACATTATCGATTGGGAAAAAGCCGCAGGTTGCGCCATATTCCGGCGCCATATTGGCGATAGTGGCGCGATCCGCCAGCGGCAATGAATCAAGTCCGTCGCCGTAGAATTCAACAAACTTGCCAACCACGCCATGCTTACGCAGCATCTGGGTAACCGTCAACACCAGGTCCGTGGCGGTAATCCCTTCTGAGAGCTTACCTGTTAGTTTGAAACCGACGACATCAGGAATGAGCATGGAGACAGGTTGCCCAAGCATCGCCGCTTCCGCTTCGATGCCGCCGACACCCCAGCCCAAAACGCCCAGGCCGTTGATCATGGTGGTATGGGAATCCGTACCAACCAGCGTATCCGGGTAAGCGACCCATTCCTTATCCTGTAATTCGCTCCAGACGGCTTTGCCAAGATATTCGAGATTCACCTGGTGACAGATGCCGGTGCCCGGTGGAACAACGCTGAAGCGGCTGAAAGCCTGCTGTCCCCACTTCAGGAAAACATAGCGTTCATGATTACGCTCCATCTCCAGACGCACGTTCTCACCAAACGCATCATCATCGCCAAAATGGTCAACGGTCACCGAGTGGTCAATAACCAGATCGACGGGGGAAAGTGGATTCACTTTTGCCGTATCGCCACCCAGACGTTTTACCGCTTCACGCATGGCGGCTAAATCAACGACGGCAGGTACGCCGGTGAAATCCTGCATCAGGACCCTTGCCGGGCGATAGGCTATTTCTCTGTCAGCATGGGCATCCTTGAGCCATCCTGCCAGAGCGTGAATGTCCTCGGCGGTGACAGAATCTTCATCCTGCCAGCGCAGGAGGTTTTCCAGTAAAACTTTCAACGACTTGGGTAACCGCGAAATGTCTCCAAGCGTGTTGGCTGCCAGCGGCAAGCTATAGTAATGCCAGGTTTTATTTTCTGCCTGCAACGTATCCTTACTGGCTTCGCGTAGGGTTAACGACATAAGCTCCTCCTTAATCACAGGGAAACCCTGACAATCATCAGGGCCGTAATTAAAGATAACACAAAGATGTCGTAACGTTTTGATAACAACCCAAATTGATAAATCCAGGAAGGTTCTGGTGAAGCATAAAAACAAAAAACCCCGCCGCAGCGAGGTTTTAGCATTTAGTGGATAGCCAGCCAGATAAGCTGACACCAGAAGAGAATCGACACGGAAAAAACGCCGATCCATGACCAGTATTTGAGAGTTGTCATGTTATTCATCATAGGGGCACCAGGCTTTAATTATTAAAGATTCCGAGGTCAGCCCTCAGGTCTATATTGCTGATGTGTATTTATTAAAGAGTACAAAAGCACAGAGTCTTTATTCAGACTATTTGCATCATTACGCAAAAAAACTAAATTATTGTTTTTTGGGTTCGTCTTCCGCGAACACATCAATAAATGCTTGCTGCTGTGCTGTCAGCTTCCAGGACGCAGGTACGGTAGTCGCAGGTGCTTTGCGAGCTTTGTGCCCGTTGTCACGGTGTTGACACATTGGTTTTAGCGTTTCAGAACGTACCGTCACTGCCATATTCAACCCCAATATCTCCAGGCCAGGAGAGCAACCACCACCCAAAACAGGGTAGAGACGAGAAAGACCGCCAGCCAGGCTTTACGCTTGAGCGCAGGATCCCTTTGCGGTTCTTCACTTCCTGAAGGCATTGCTAACCTCATACAATCGACATCGCTTATCATTTTAGGACCAAACAATTGGTACAATTAATCATCTGATGAGATAAATCCTAAAGAAACTTTAGCCGAAAAGCCAGTGAATTTACGTATCTCTTCCCGCGAATATTCAATCTTTTGACCAGAAATAAATAATTGAAAAGAAATATTTGCGAAGGCGTAAAATACTTTCTACTTTTGTCGCCAATTCGCGACATTAAAACCACACAGTCTTAATGGATACTGACATTATATGGCACTAAAGTGCAGATGATGATAATTCTGATTTAGGTTTGAGAGGTTATTTCGGTATCTCTCCGCAGGGGAAAGATACCGGGAGTGATTATTTGGCAGGAAGTTTGATGTCTTTAAACATCTCTTCGATATCTTCGTTTGAGCGCAAAGCAACGGCGGTATCAACCACGTCGCGGGTTAAATGCGGGGCGAAGCGTTGAATAAAATCATACATATAGCTGCGCAGGAAAGTACTGCGGCGGAAGCCAATCTTGGTCGTGCTATGGCTGAAGACATCATGCGCATCAAGGCGTACCAGATCCGGGTCGGAAACCGGGTCAACCGCCATACTGGCAATCACCCCTACCCCCAGTCCCAGACGTACATAGGTTTTAATCACATCGGCGTCGGTTGCGGTAAAGACGATTCGCGGCGTTAAGCCCGCGCGGTTGAATGCCGTATCAAGCTCAGAACGCCCGGTAAAGCCGAACGTGTATGTCACGAGCGGATATTGCGCCAGCTCTTCGATCGTCACCGAACCTTTCCCCGCCAGCGGGTGGTCGGGCGTCACGACAATGGAGCGGTTCCAGTGGTAGCACGGCAACATCACCAGATCGTCATAAAGATGAAGAGCTTCCGTCGCGATGGCAAAGTCCGCATTGCCCTTGGAGACCGCTTCAGCAATTTGCGTCGGAGAGCCCTGGTGCATATGCAAAGAGACGCGGGGATAACGCTCGATAAAGCCTTTAATGACGCCTGGCAGCGCATAACGCGCCTGCGTGTGGGTGGTTGCGATGTAGAGCGAGCCTTTGTCTGGCCAGGTATGCTCCCCCGCCACAGATTTAATCGCATCGACTTTGGAAAGCACTTCCCGCGCAATCCGAATAATTTCCTGCCCGGCTGGCGTCACCTGTGTGAGGTGCTTACCGCTACGGGCGAAAATCTGGATGCCTAACTCATCCTCCAGCATGCGAACCTGTTTGCTGATGCCTGGCTGCGAGGTATAAAGCCCCTCAGCGGTAGAAGAGACATTAAGGTTGTGATTCACCACCTCAACAATATAACGAAGCTGCTGTAATTTCATGCCAGACCATCCGATTTAGCGCACGCGGGTCAATCGCTTAAGACGATTTGATAATAAGAAAAGGGTTAACTATAACCACTATATCATTTATAGCCTGACTGTATAGTACGTAACAAAAAATAATAACAACGTAATAAAAAAGGGCCGGAAATCCGGCCCTTTCACAGGTAAGTTACGGTAAGTGAAGATTATTTCTTGCCTTCAACCCACTTGCCGTCAACAAAGAACGCCGACCAGCCGGTCGCTTTACCCTCTTTCTCCGCAGCCACGTACTGCTGCTTCGTTTTACGGCTAAAACGCACTACGGTCTTGTTGCCTTCTGGATCCTGCTGTGGCGCGTCGGCCAGATAGCGCAGTTTTTCCGGCAGGCGATCGCGGAAGCGATACAGCTCTTCCACCAGCGGCGCACGCGTTTCACGTGATTTCGGGAAGGTGTTGGCCGCCAGGAACACGCCGGCAGCACCGTCACGCAGCACAAAGTAAGCATCTGACTTCTCACACGGCAGCTCTGGTAGCGGAACCGGATCTTCCTTCGGAGGAGCCACTTCACCGTTACGCAGAATTTTACGCGTGTTTTTACAGTCGTCGTTAGTGCACGCCATGTACTTACCGAAGCGCCCCATTTTCAGGTGCATTTCAGAACCGCACTTCTCGCACTCAACGATCGGGCCGTCATAGCCCTTAATGCGGAACTCACCTTCTTCGATCTCATATCCGTCGCAGGTCGGGTTATTACCGCAGACGTGCAGTTTACGTTTAGGATCGATCAGGTAGCTGTCCATCGCTGTGCCGCATTTCTGACAGCGACGCTTGGCGCGCAGGGCGTTGGTTTCTGCATCGTCACCTTCCAGCACGTTGAGCACTTCGCTCTCAGGTACCAGGTTGATAGTGGTTTTGCAGCGCTCTTTCGGCGACAGCGCGTAACCGGAGCAGCCCAGGAACACACCCGTGGTTGCGGTACGGATACCCATCTTGCGGCCACAGGTTGGACAGTCAATGCTGGTCAGGACCATCTGGTTAGGCAGCATGCCGCCCTCTTCAGGGTCTTTCTCGGCTTTCTCAAGCTGGTCGGTAAAGTCGCTGAAGAAGCTGTCGAGAACCTTCTTCCACTCCGCCTTGTGGCTGGCAACCTCATCGAGGCTGTCTTCCATCTGCGCGGTGAAGTCGTAGTTCATCAACTCGCGGAAGTTGGCTTCCAGACGGTCGGTGACAATCTCACCCATTTTTTCAGCGTAGAAGCGACGGTTTTCAACACGGACGTAGCCACGATCCTGAATGGTCGAAATGATCGACGCATAGGTCGACGGACGACCGATCCCGCGTTTTTCCAGCTCTTTAACCAGCGAGGCCTCACTGAAGCGTGCAGGCGGCTTGGTGAAGTGCTGCGCCGGAACCAGATCGACAAGCGACAACTCGTCACCTTTATTAACCGCAGGCAGCGTTCTGTCTTCATCGCCTTTACGCAGCGCAGGCATCACTTTGGTCCAGCCATCGAAGCGCAGAATACGACCGCGCGCCTTCAGGCGGAAATCACCCGCGCCGACGGTCAGCGTTGTGGAGTCGTATTTCGCAGGCGTCATCTGACAGGCGACAAACTGGCGCCAGATCAGCTGATACAGCTTCTGCGCATCCGCTTCCATATCTTTTAACGATTCCGCGAGGACGGAGACGTCAGAAGGACGAATTGCTTCGTGCGCTTCCTGGGAATTCTCTTTGCTGGCGTACTGATTCGCACTTTCCGGCAGGTATTTTATGCCGAAATTGTCACTGATATAGCCGCGGACCATATTAACAGCGTCCTGGCTCAGGTTGGTGGAGTCAGTACGCATGTAAGTGATGTAACCCGCTTCATACAAGCGCTGCGCCATCATCATGGTTTTCTTCACGCCGTAACCCAGACGCGTGCTCGCCGCCTGCTGCAGCGTTGAGGTGATAAACGGCGCACCAGGCTTGCTGCTGGTCGGTTTATCTTCGCGATCCAGCACCTGATAACGTGCTTTTTCCAGCAGCGCCACCGCAGCCATAGTCTGGTCACGGTTCTCAGGACGGAAAGGTTTGTCGTTGTGATGACTGACCTGCAGCGGCAGAGCGTCACCGCCCGGCGTAGTCACATTGGCGTCAACTTCCCAGAACTCTTCCGGGACGAAGGCTTTAATTTCGCGTTCGCGCTCGACGACAAGACGTACGGCTACGGACTGCACACGACCGGCGGACAGACCACGCGCAACCTTTTTCCACAGCAGTGGCGAAACCATGTAGCCCACGACACGGTCCATAAAGCGACGTGCCTGCTGCGCGTTTACACGGTCAATGTTCAGTTCGCCCGGCTTCTCAAACGCCTGACGAATCGCATTCTTAGTAATTTCGTTAAACACTACACGGCTGTAGCGTTTGTCGTCACCCCCGATCACTTCCCGCAGGTGCCAGGCAATGGCTTCCCCTTCGCGGTCAAGGTCGGTTGCGAGATAGATGTGGTCTGCTTTTTCAGCAAGCTGCTTCAGCTCGTTAACGACTTTTTCTTTACCTGGCAGCACTTCATATTGTGCATCCCAGTTATGCCATGGGTTAACACCCATGCGGTTGACAAGCGCGCTACGTTCATCCTTTTTAGGCTTTTTAGCCCCTTTGGTGGAGGTAGAGTCTGCGCTCTTTTTGCTGGCTGAGCCACTGGTCGGCAAATCGCGGATATGACCGACGCTGGACTTAACCACGTAGTCATTACCCAGATACTTATTGATCGTTTTGGCTTTTGCCGGGGACTCAACGATGACGAGAGCTTTACCCATATTCACCTTTACCTAATTTAATTCTTCCAGGAATACGCCGCACGTTGATTTCCCTTCCGCTGACGACGAGCCATTGATATTGCGACTGCGCCAGGGGATATCAACCCCTTTGTCTTACCGGACGTCAGAAAGATAACATCCAGGTTATTGACTTATCGGGTATTTTTCTCGCACTTAATATAATTCGTGACGAATTCCCGGTCGAATGTCAAGCAATTCTGTTGCCAGAATGACGAAAGCGCACACTGTACCTGATAAAATTCGTTACGCAACTTTATTAGCATGCAAAAGCAAATCATGCCAGCCAGACCCCTTCACCTTACCCTCTCAGATTACAGGGAAAATTTGCCCCCAACGCGCCCCGGGCGTAAACTACTGTCATTGTTTAAGGAGTGGATTATGCACAGTACGACCCAACCTATTGACCGAGCGTCTCTGCTTATTGAAGCAAATAAACTCATTCGCGATCATGAAGACACCCTGGCGGGCATTGAGGCCACTGGCGTGGAACAGCGTAACGGCGTGCTTGTTTTCAGCGGTGAATATTTCCTTGATGAACAGGGTTTACCCACCCCGAAAAGCACCGCGGTATTCAACATGTTTAAATACCTGGCGCATACGCTCTCAGAGAAATATCACCTGATCGATTAATGCAAAACGCGAGGCAACTGCCTCGCGTTTTTGTTTACAGCAGCGGTTTTTGACCGCGCTGTAGCCAGCGTAGCAGCAAGCGATCTGCACTTTCTGCGGCACTATTGGTAAAGCGGTCCAGCAGACGCTTACGCTGTGTGAAGCGCACGCCAACCAGTTCGCGCCCTTCCATCAGGTTCAGGAGCAGATCGTCACTGGTCCCCACCTCGTCCACCAGCCCTTTATCCTGGGCCTGCGTGCCATACCAGTGTTCACCGGTTGCGACATGTTCGATATCAAGCGAGGGGCGCATACGGTGCACAAAATCTTTAAACAAGTGGTGGGTTTCGTTCAGGTCTTCGCGGAATTTTTGACGCCCTTCTTCCGTGTTCTCTCCCAGCAGCGTCAGGGTACGTTTATACTGCCCCGCGGTGTGAAGTTCGATATCAATCTCTTTATTTTTCAGGAAGCGGTTAAAGTTCGGGATCTGCGCGACCACGCCAATTGAGCCAATGATAGAGAACGGCGCCGCGACAATTTTGTCCGCCACGCAGGCCATCATATATCCCCCGCTTGCGGCCACTTTGTCCACGGCTACGGTCAGCGGGATCTGTTTTTCACGCAGGCGCTGCAGCTGCGAAGCCGCCAGTCCGTAACCGTGGACCACCCCGCCAGGACTCTCAAGACGGACCACCACCTGATCCTGTGGTTTCGCTACCGCTAATACTGCCGTCACTTCTTCGCGCAGGGAGGAGACTTCATGCGCATCCATGCTGCCTTTAAAATCGAGCACATAGACGCGAGGTTTTGCCTCATCCTGCGGCGCGGCAAGCTTCGCTTTTGCCTTAGCCGCTTTGGCTTCCTGTTTATGCTTTTTCCTCTGCGCTTTAAGCCAGAGTTTCTGTTGATGGCTATCAAGCAGCGCCAGAGACATCTCTTCCTGCATTTCTTTATACTGCTCGCTCAGGCGAGTGATGCGTAACTCCCCACGCTGACGCTTGCGCTGCGTCAGGTTGACGATCAGAACGGCAACCACCGCAATGGCAATCACCACCGTCGCGATTTTGGCCAAAAACAACCCATATTGAGAAAGTAATTCCACGCGTTCCACCTTGATTTAACCACGAATCTTTCACGGCAGTGTACAACAGCCCTGCCCATGCGTCTCGCTCGTGACATTACCTCTGCGAGCCGCCTTCAGGAATCCCCGGTCTGGAGTTTAAATATTTGCAAATTGTTAATTTTACAGTAATCCGTCCTGTAGACTGATTGAATTATTAGGCTAATTCGGGCATAAAGCCGAAAAGTCATAAAAGAAGGCGCCATCAAGCTCCAGTGCGCCAGAGGAGTCACCGTGCATTATCAACCGCAAAAAAATCTGCTCCAGAACCGGATCATACTTGTCACTGGTGCCAGCGACGGCATTGGTCGTGAAGCCGCCCTGACGTACGCTGAATATGGTGCCAGCGTCATCCTGACGGGTCGTAATGAAGAAAAACTCAGGAGAGTCGCTCAGGAGATTGAATCTGCTGGCGGCATCGCTGCGTCCTGGTACACCCTCGATTTACTTACCTGCACGCCCACTAGCTGTCAGGAACTTGCCCAGCGTATCAGCACTCATTATCCCCGTCTGGACGGCGTGTTGCACAACGCAGGCTTATTGGGCGAAGTACGCCCAATGGATGAACAAGATCCTGAGATTTGGCAGCAGGTAATGCAGGTAAACATTAATGGAACCTTTTTCCTCACCCAGGCTTTGCTTCCTTTATTGCTCAATTCTGAGTCTGGTTCGCTGGTCTTCACCTCTTCCAGCGTAGGCCGTGAGGGACGCGCCAACTGGGGGGCTTATGCCGTCTCGAAATTTGCGACCGAAGGCATGATGCAGGTGCTGGCGGAGGAGTATCAAAACCGTCATCTGCGCGTAAACTGCATTAACCCTGGCGGAACGCGGACAAAAATGCGCGCCAGCGCTTTCCCGACGGAAGATCCGCAAAAGCTGAAAACGCCGGCAGACATTATGCCGCTCTATCTCTGGCTGATGGGTGATGACAGTCGCCGTAAAACCGGGATGACTTTTGATGCCCAACCCAACCGCAAACCGGGGATTTCGCAATGAGTGATGAACGCCATCAGCAGCGCCAGCAGCGTCTGAAAGAACAGGTTGATGCACGCGTTGCCGCAGCCCAGGACGAGCGTGGGATCCTCATCGTATTTACCGGCAACGGTAAAGGGAAAACCACCGCCGCGTTTGGCACGGCGACGCGTGCCGTCGGACACGGGCAGAAAGTGGGCGTGATCCAGTTTATCAAAGGCGAATGGCCCAATGGCGAGCGCAATTTACTTGAGACTCACGGCGTTGAATTTCAGGTGATGGCCACCGGATTTACCTGGGACACGCAGAACCGGGAAACCGATACAGCCGCATGCCTCGCCGTCTGGGAGCATGCAACGCGAATGCTGGCTGATCCCTCGCTGAATATGGTTCTGCTGGATGAGATAACCTACATGGTCGCCTACGACTATCTGCCGCTGAACGCCCTGCTGGATGCACTGAAGAACCGCCCTGCGCACCAGACGGTTATCATCACGGGACGCGGGTGTCATCGGGATATTATTGAGCTGGCAGATACCGTCAGCGAACTGCGTCCGGTCAAGCATGCGTTTGATGCAGGTATCAAAGCGCAAATTGGGATTGATTACTAAAGAAAAAAGCCCGGTGCGTTCACCGGGCTTTTAGATTAACCGTTGTTATTCCGGCTGCCAGAGCGACGATTGCTGCTGACCTGGCTGTGACGCTTCACAGCACGGCGGATCTGATTCGCCTTCATGCGACGACGATCTTTTTCAACCGCCACTTTAGAGGTGGTTTCCGGGGTCAGACCGACCAGCTCGCGCAGGTAGTTGGTTTGAGTCAGATCCAGTTCGGTATACCCACCGCGTGGCAGTCCTTTAGGCAGCAGAATGTCACCGTAACGGACACGGATCAGACGGCTCACCTGGACGCCTACCGCTTCCCAGAGACGACGCACCTCGCGGTTACGGCCTTCGGTCAGGGTCACGTTGTACCACTGGTTAATGCCTTCCCCACCGGTAAACTTGATGGTTTTGAACGCCGCAGGGCCGTCTTCCAGTTGAACGCCACGCGACAAGTCGCGCAGTTTATTTTCGTCAACCTGGCCGAAGACGCGCACCGCGTATTCCCGTTCCACTTCGCGGCTTGGGTGCATCAGACGGTTTGCCAGTTCACCATCGGTGGTAAACAGCAGCAGGCCGCAGGTGTTCACGTCCAGACGGCCTACGGCGATCCAGCGAGCGCCACGCAGCTTAGGCAGACGGTCGAACACCGTCGGGCGACCTTCCGGGTCGTTGCGGGTACACAGCTCGCCTTCCGGCTTGTAGTAAGCCAGCACGCGGCAGATCTGTTCGGCGGACTCTTTCACGGAGATAAGATGACCGTCGATGCGGATCTTCAGCCCCGGGACAATTTCTACGCGGTCACCCAGCGTGGCGATTTTACCGTCCACACTCACGCGACCCGCTTCAATAATGGCTTCGATTTCACGGCGCGAACCGTGGCCAGCACGCGCCAGCACTTTCTGTAACTTCTCGCTCATTGAGCTTCCTCAGGTGTCGCCTTCACAGGCGTCGAATCAGGTCAAAAGAGGGTCGGGCCCTGCTTTGATGGCCGCGTAGTATATCTGCTTACACCTTTACAAGAAAGGCTTAACATCACCCACGCCTTCACGAATCACTTCCGGCGCATCTTCGGTTAAGTCGACCACGGTGGTCGGCTGCTGGCCAAGATAGCCACCGTGAATAATCAGCTCAACCACCTTCTCCAGACGATCTTTGATCTCTTCCGGGTCGGACTCGGTAAACTCACTTCCCGGCAGCCTCAGCGAGGTGGAGAGCATCGGTTCGCCGAGGGTTTCCAGCAGCGCCTGCGCAATCGGATTCGATGGCACGCGCATGCCGATGGTTTTGCGTTTTTCCTGCAGCAGACGACGCGGTACTTCCTTCGTGCCCTTCAGAATGAAGGTGTAGTTACCCGGCGTGTTGTTCTTAATCAGGCGAAACGCCACGTTATCAACATACGCGTAGGTCGACAGCTCAGAGAGATCGCGGCACATGAGGGTAAAATTATGACCGTCCGGCAACTGGCGAATACGGCAAATACGCTCCATCGCCCCTTTATCTTCAATTTTGCAGCCCAGCGCGTAGCCTGAATCGGTCGGGTAGACAATGACGCCGCCTTTGCGGACGATCTCCACGGCCTGGTTAATCAGACGTGGCTGCGGGTTATCAGGATGGATATAGAAAAACTGACTCATACTTCCCTCTCTTCAATTTGCTGCGGCTGTCCCCAGAGCTGCCAGACCGGCTCACCGCCGGCAGGCAACCAGAGCTTGCGCCCCAGTTCGATCCAGGCACAGGGCTGATGGAAATCAGAACCCTGTGACCCAAGCAGGCCGAACTGACGAGCATAGGTGGCAAGCTGTGCACGCTCATTGGGTGCCTGCTGACACTGGGCAACTTCCATTGCCTCGCCACCGCATTCGGCAAAGTGTGCCAACAGTCTTTTCAGCCATTTAGCAGAAAGATTATACCGTCCCGGATGGGCCAGCACAGCCTTACCGCCAGAATGATGAATCACATCAATAGCTTGTTTTATTGTACACCACTGTGGCGGAACGTATCCGGTTTTCCCGCGCGCCAGATACCGTTTAAAGACGTCCGCCATGGTCGTCGCTTTACCTGCCTCAACCAGAAAACGGGCGAAATGACCGCGCGTCACGGCCCCACCGTTCGCCAGCTTTTGCGCCCCTTCGAGTGCGCCAGGAATGTGGGCCTTCTCCAGACGTTCGCCAATCATCTCTGCACGCTGGTTGCGGCGTGTTTTTTGTTCTTGCAAAAACGCACACATTGCCGGATGGTCTATATCAATGTTGAGGCCAACAATATGAATTTCATGGTTTTCCCAGACGGTCGAGATCTCAACGCCGGCGATCAGGTTCAGCGCCAGCCCGCTGCGGGCGATCTCAGCGCGCGCCACCGGAATGGCATCTGTCGTATCGTGATCGGTTATCGCCAGCGTGCCGACACGCATTTCAACGGCACGATGAACCAGGGCTTCGGGCGTCAGAAGGCCATCAGAGGCCTGAGTATGGCTGTGTAAATCATAAATAATGGCGTAGGTGGTATCGCTCAAAGCACTTCCCATAACAGGTTGGAGACATCCGAAAACACCATGATACCGACTTAACGCGAAATTCTGAAATCAAGGGTTGACAACCAGCCATCGAACTAGTTAACTAGTACGCAAGTTCACACGAGAAAGGTATCTGAAAATGACAGCACATTTCACTTTGCACGGTTGGTGGCGCACTTCCTGATCTTCGGGCAGTGTCACGCGTCTGCGAAATGCAAACAGATACCCAGCCCGCTACCCAGCGGGCTTTTTTTTGAACAGAAAATGAGAACAATATAATGCAAACAGCCAAACCACACCTCGAACTGCTGACCTGCGAGGCGGCCTATCGTCACAACCCCACCGCACTGTTTCATCAGGTTTGCGGAGCGCGTCCGGCTACCCTACTGCTGGAATCTGCGGATATCGACAGTAAAGACGATCTCAAAAGCCTGCTGCTGGTCGACAGTGCGCTGCGCATTACCGCTTTAGGTGACACTGTCACTATCAAGGCGTTATCAGAGAATGGTGCATCGCTGCTGCCACTGCTGGACGCCGCACTGCCTTCTGGCATAGAAAACGAGCGCCATCCGGACATGCGCATTCTGCATTTCCCGGCGGTCAGCCAGCTGCTGGACGAAGACGCGCGGCTCTGCTCTCTTTCCGTTTTCGATGCCTTCCGCCTGCTGCAGAATCTTGTCACCGTGCCGGCAGAGGAACGGGAAGCGATGTTCTTTGGCGGGCTGTTTGCTTACGACCTGGTTGCCGGTTTCGAAGATTTGCCGGAAACGGAACAGGGTAACCGCTGCCCGGATTACTGCTTCTATCTGGCTGAAACCCTGCTGGTGATCGACCATCAGAAAAAGTACACCCGCATTCAGGCTAGCCTGTTCACTCCATCGACCGCTGAGAAAAATCGTCTTGAGCACCGCATCGCTCAGCTTCAGCAGCAGATGACGGAAGAGCCACCGGCGCTGCCTGTGCAGCGGGTGGAGAAAATGACGTGCGACGTTAACCAGACCGACGATCAGTACGGCGCCGTGGTTCGCCAGATGCAAAAAGCGATTCGCGCCGGGGAAATTTTCCAGGTGGTGCCTTCACGCCGCTTCTCACTGCCCTGTCCGTCGCCGCTCGCAGCCTACGACGTGCTGAAAAAGAGCAATCCAAGCCCGTACATGTTCTTCATGCAGGACAATGATTTCACGCTGTTCGGCGCATCCCCGGAAAGCTCGCTGAAGTACGACGCCACCAGCCGTCAGATTGAGATCTACCCGATTGCCGGTACTCGTCCACGTGGACGCCGCGCCGACGGCTCGCTGGATCGCGATTTGGACAGCCGTATCGAACTCGAAATGCGGACTGACCATAAAGAGTTGTCAGAGCACCTGATGCTGGTTGACCTGGCGCGAAACGATCTGGCTCGCATTTGTACCCCTGGCAGCCGCTACGTGGCGGATCTGACCAAAGTTGACCGCTATTCATTCGTGATGCACCTGGTCTCCCGCGTGGTTGGTGAGTTGCGCCACGACCTTGACGTTCTGCACGCCTACCGCGCCTGCATGAACATGGGCACCCTGAGCGGTGCGCCGAAAGTGCGCGCCATGCAGTTGATTGCCGCCGCCGAAGGACGCCGACGCGGCAGCTACGGCGGCGCGGTGGGCTACTTCACGGCTCACGGTGACCTCGACACCTGCATTGTTATCCGCTCCGCTTATGTTGAAGACGGTATTGCCACCGTCCAGGCGGGTGCCGGGATTGTTCTTGATTCTGTTCCGCAGTCTGAAGCTGACGAAACGCGCAGTAAAGCGCGTGCGGTCCTTCGCGCCATTGCGACTGCACACCACGCACAGGAGATTTTCTGATGGCTGACATTCTGCTGCTCGATAATATCGACTCTTTTACCTATAACCTGGCAGATCAGCTGCGTGCTAATGGTCACAACGTCGTTATCTACCGCAACCACGTACCGGCGCAGACCCTGATTGACCGTCTGGCAACCATGCAAAACCCGGTGCTGATGCTCTCCCCGGGGCCTGGCGCACCGAGCGAAGCGGGCTGTATGCCGGAGCTGCTGACCCGTATGCGCGGCAAGCTGCCGATCGTCGGCATCTGTCTGGGACATCAGGCGATTGTTGAAGCCTACGGCGGCTACGTTGGCCAGGCGGGTGAGATCCTGCACGGCAAAGCCTCCAGTATTGAACATGACGGCCAGGCAATGTTTGCCGGGCTGCCGAATCCGCTCCCGGTTGCGCGCTACCACTCGCTGGTGGGCAGCAATATTCCTGCGGGGCTGACCATTAATGCCTCGTTTGAAGGCATGGTGATGGCGGTGCGTCATGATGCGGATCGCGTCTGCGGTATGCAGTTCCACCCGGAATCGATCCTGACCTCCAACGGCGCGCGCCTGCTGGAACAGACGCTCGACTGGGCGTTACAGAAGCTGGAGCAGACCAACACCCTGCAGCCGATTCTGGAAAAACTGTATCAGGCGCAGACCCTGAGCCAGCAGGAGAGCCACCAGCTCTTCTCCGCCGTGGTTCGCGGCGAGCTGAAGCCTGAACAGCTGGCGGCTGCGCTGGTGAGCATGAAAGTGCGCGGCGAAAGCCCGCAGGAGATCGCCGGTGCCGCCACGGCCCTGCTGGAAAATGCCGCCCCGTTCCCGCGCCCGGACTATCAGTTTGCCGATATCGTTGGGACCGGCGGTGACGGCAGCAACAGCATCAACATCTCTACAGCCAGCGCCTTTGTCGCCGCGGCGTGTGGGCTGAAAGTGGCGAAGCACGGTAATCGCAGTGTCTCCAGCCGGTCAGGCTCTTCCGATCTGCTCGCCGCGTTTGGCATTAACCTGGATATGAAAGCAGAGCGTTCTCGTGAAGCGCTGGATGACCTGGGCGTCTGCTTCCTGTTTGCACCGAAGTATCACACCGGTTTCCGCCACGCGATGCCAGTGCGACAGCAGCTTAAAACTCGCACGCTGTTTAACGTGCTCGGCCCGCTGATCAACCCGGCCCATCCACCGCTGGCGCTGATTGGCGTTTATAGCCCGGAACTGGTTCTGCCGATTGCTGAGACACTGCGCGTGCTGGGCTACAAACGTGCCGCCGTGGTACACAGCGGCGGTATGGATGAAGTATCGCTGCATGCACCGACGCTGGTTGCCGAACTGAACAACGGTGAAATTATGAGTTACCAGCTTGAGGCTGCTGACCTCGGCTTAGCGCCGTATCGCCAGGAAGCGCTGGCAGGCGGTACGCCGGAAGAAAACCGTGACATTCTCACGCGCTTATTACAAGGTAAAGGAGAGGTTGCCCACGAGGCCGCCGTGGCTGCCAACGTCGCTATGCTGATGCGTTTGCACGGTGAGGAAGACCTGAAGGCCAACGTTCAAAAAGTTCTGGACGTACTGCGCTCCGGTGCAGCTTACGATCGCGTTACCGCACTTGCGGCAAGAGGGTAAAGAATGCAAACCGTTTTAGCGAAAATCGTTGCCGATAAGGCCATCTGGGTAGAAGCCCGCAAGCAACAGCAGCCGCTTGCCAGCTTCCAGAATGACGTCGTACCAAGCCAACGACGTTTCTATGATGCCCTGCAGGGTGCGCGCACCGCGTTTATTCTTGAGTGCAAAAAAGCGTCCCCGTCGAAAGGCGTTATTCGTGACGATTTTGACCCGGCGCGTATTGCCGGTATTTATAAGCATCATGCGTCCGCCATCTCCGTGCTGACGGATGAAAAATATTTCCAGGGCAGCTTCGATTTTCTGCCGATCGTCAGCGGCATCGCGCCGCAGCCGATCCTGTGCAAAGACTTTATTATCGATCCGTATCAGATCTGGCTGGCGCGTTTCTACCAGGCCGATGCCTGCCTGTTGATGCTCTCGGTGCTCGACGACGAGCAGTATCGCCAGCTCTCCGCCGTCGCGCACAGCCTGAACATGGGCGTGCTGACCGAAGTGAGCAATGAAGAAGAGCTTGAGCGCGCCATTGCGCTGGAAGCCAAAGTGGTCGGCATTAACAACCGCGATCTGCGCGACCTGTCCATTGACCTGAACCGCACGCGCCAGCTGGCACCGCGTCTCGGATCTGGCGTCACGGTTATCAGCGAATCAGGCATTAACAGCTACGCCCAGGTGCGCGAGCTGAGCCACTTCGCCAACGGTTTCCTGATTGGCTCCGCCATGATGGAGCATGACGATCTCAACGCAGCGGTACGCCGAGTGCTGCTGGGTGAAAACAAAGTCTGCGGCTTAACCCGCGAACAGGATGCCCAGGCCGCGTACGAAGCCGGGGCAATTTATGGCGGGCTGATCTTTGTCGATTCGTCCCCTCGCGCGGTCAGCGAAGAGCAGGCGCGTAAGATCATTGCGGCGGCTCCGCTCAGCTACGTGGGCGTTTTCCGCAATGCAGATATTGAAGACGTTGCGGCAAAAGCCGAGGCGTTATCCCTGAGCGCGGTGCAGCTTCACGGCGGCGAAGATCAGGCGTATATCGATGCCCTGCGCGCCGCGCTGGCGCCTCAGGTTCAGATTTGGAAAGCGCAAAGCGTCGGCGAGACCCTGCCCGCACGTAACCTGAACCATGTGGATAAATACGTGCTCGATAACGGCCAGGGCGGCACCGGCCAGCGTTTTGACTGGTCACTGCTGAGCGGCGAAAAGCTGGACAACGTCCTGCTGGCGGGCGGATTAAGCCCGGATAACTGCGTAGAAGCCGCGAAAACCGGCTGCGCAGGCCTCGATTTCAATTCAGGCGTAGAGTCCCAACCGGGTATTAAAGATGCCAACAAACTGGCCTCGGTTTTTAAAACTCTGCGTGCATATTAAGGAAGAGAAGATGACGACATTACTAAATCCGTATTTTGGTGAGTTCGGCGGGATGTACGTCCCGCAAATCCTGATGCCCGCGCTGCGCCAGCTGGAAGAAGCCTTTGTCAGCGCGCAGAAGGATCCGGCGTTTCAGGCGGAATTTACCGACCTGCTGAAGAATTACGCCGGTCGTCCGACCGCGCTGACCAAATGCCGTAACCTGACGGAAGGCACCAAAACCACGCTTTATCTGAAGCGTGAAGACCTGCTGCACGGCGGTGCGCATAAAACTAACCAGGTGCTGGGCCAGGCGCTGCTCGCGAAGCGTATGGGTAAAACCGAAATCATCGCTGAAACCGGCGCAGGTCAGCACGGCGTGGCCTCTGCGCTTGCCAGCGCCCTGCTCGGCCTGAAATGCCGAATCTATATGGGGGCGAAAGATGTTGAGCGTCAGTCTCCGAACGTCTTCCGTATGCGCCTGATGGGGGCAGAAGTGATCCCGGTACACAGCGGTTCCGCCACGCTGAAAGATGCCTGTAACGAAGCGCTGCGCGACTGGTCTGGCAGCTACGACACCGCGCACTACATGCTCGGCACAGCCGCAGGTCCGCACCCGTTCCCGACTATCGTACGCGAATTCCAGCGTATGATCGGTGAAGAGACCAAAGCACAAATCCTCGAGAAAGAGGGTCGCCTGCCGGATGCGGTGATCGCCTGCGTTGGCGGCGGGTCTAACGCCATCGGCATGTTTGCTGATTTCATTGACGACACCAGCGTCGGTCTGATTGGCGTCGAACCTGCCGGTCACGGGATTGAATCCGGTGAGCACGGCGCGCCGCTGAAGCATGGTCGCGTAGGGATCTACTTCGGGATGAAATCCCCGATGATGCAAACCGATGAGGGCCAGATTGAAGAGTCTTACTCTATTTCTGCCGGCCTCGACTTCCCGTCCGTTGGCCCACAGCATGCGTATCTGAACAGCACAGGCCGCGCGGACTATGTCTCCATTACCGATGACGAAGCGCTGGAAGCCTTTAAAACATTGTGCCGCAGCGAAGGGATCATCCCGGCGCTGGAGTCTTCACATGCCCTGGCGCATGCGCTGAAAATGATTAAAGAGAACCCGGAAAAAGAACAGCTGCTGGTAGTGAACCTTTCCGGTCGCGGTGACAAAGACATCTTCACCGTTCACGATATTCTGAAAGCACGAGGGGAAATCTGATGGAACGCTACGATAACGTATTTGCAGAGCTGAAGTCCCGCCAGGAAGGCGCGTTCGTTCCCTTCGTCACCCTGGGCGACCCGGGCCCGGAACAGTCGCTGAAGATTATCGACACCCTGATTGAAGCCGGTGCCGACGCGCTGGAGCTGGGTATTCCGTTCTCTGACCCGCTGGCGGATGGCCCGACCATCCAGAACGCGACGCTGCGCGCTTTTGCCTCCGGCGTGACACCAACCCAGTGTTTCGAGATGCTGGCAGCGATTCGCCAGAAGCACCCGACCATTCCGATCGGCCTGCTGATGTACGCCAACCTTGTCTTTAACCGCGGTATTGATGAGTTCTATGCCGAGTGCGCACGCGTGGGCGTCGACTCCGTGCTGGTAGCAGACGTGCCGGTTGAGGAGTCTGCTCCATTCCGCCAGGCGGCGATGCGCCATAACGTTGAGCCGATTTTCATCTGCCCGCCGAACGCAGACGACGAACTGCTGCGCCAGATTGCTTCTTACGGACGCGGGTATACCTACCTGCTCTCCCGCGCGGGCGTGACCGGTGCCGAGAATAAAGCGGCGTTGCCTCTGCATCATCTGGTGGAGAAGCTGGCTGAATACCACGCCGCGCCTCCGCTGCAGGGCTTTGGTATTTCATCCCCGGATCAGGTTGCTGCAGCAATCGATGCGAAGGCCGCCGGGGCGATTTCCGGTTCCGCCATCGTAAAAATCATCGAGAAAAACGTGGATAAGCCAGAGCAGATGCTGGCCGAGCTCAAAACCTTCGTGACCGAGATGAAAGCGGCAACGCGCAAAGCATGATGCACTCCCCGTCTGGCGCGACTGCCAGACGGTTCCCCTTTTACCCCTGTCGAGTTACGTCAAAATTGATCGCGTCGATATTCTCGGTGCGAATAACTTTTCAAACCCTGCCGTAAGCGTATGATTCGGTTTCTTTCTGTTTATACCTTCTGAGTTCAAAGAAAAACGAAAAATACAAATTCCTCATTTAATTCAAAAAGATAACTAAGATTTTTAGCGTATTTTTTAATGTATTTTACGTTGTGCGAACGCAAGCATTTTCATGCACTTACATCTAAGTTTTGGAGAAAGATTTTTTACCGACGTTGACATAAAAATCATTTTTTCTCATACTCGCCCTGCACCAGCAAAATCTGGTGCCGGGATTGGCGTCCCGGATCACATCATGACGCATGGCCGCGTTAGCGGTTTTTTTATGCGTTAAGCACGGCCACATTCGCATTATGGTGGGCTGTGTGGGGGCGGAGAAATCCGCGCCGGGTTTCATGATGACCGGTTACGCCAACCCTGCACAGTTCACCACCTCGCTGATTGGCGTCAGCAGTGGTGATAACTTCGTTTCTTAGGAGTATCATCATGAATGCAGAGATCGCCGTTTCCACTGAATCCCCAAAAGTATTTTTTAGCAATTCCCGCTTAGTTACCACTTCCCAGGCTATCGCCGATTACTTCGACAAACAGCATAAGCACGTATTGGAAAAGATAAGATCCCTTGATTGTTCACCAGAATTCGCGACAGCCAACTTTTCGACCGTCGTCATAAAAGTTCAGGCAGGTTTCATGGAAAAGGATGCTGAAAGTTACGAAGTAACCAAAGATGGCTTTATGTTTTTGGTAATGGGTTTCACCGGAAAGAAAGCAGCCAGACTTAAGGAGGCATACATCGCCAAGTTTAACGCGATGGAAGCCGAGTTGCTTAACAGAAACCCAGCAGCTTCACGCCATGGTAATTACGCTGTTATCACCTATTTCGAAAACGGCCTGCCCGTGGCATGCCACCCTCTTATGCCTGGCGAAGCAATTATGAGTCCAGATTCTTGTCTGGAACATGTGATCCGCTCAGGCTATGTGGTGATGCCATGCGATGAGGCTGAGAAATTCACCCTGGGGCAGATTCAGGAAATGATTGCCATAGCTCGTCGAGCGCGAGATCGCAGGTCATAGTATTAATGCCGCCGCCCGTTCTTACATGCAACGGTCGGCGACTCAGAAGTTCATGAGAGATATACCATCACTCTAATATGACCGCAAAATTTTAAATCGATAAATATCGTCAAGGAGTGCATAAATCGAGGGCTTATTGATATTGGGAAAAGCAAGATTGACGAACTTAAACGAGCTTTATAAGGTGGTTTTGCCCCATCCATGCCCCGCAACAGATTTCATCTCACACCAGGTGTCATCCGGCCTGCAGGTTGATTTGTCTAAAAATCCACTAAGAATTCCCCAAAAATTTCTTAATAGTATAATGGCTGTTGCGAAAAACACTGTATATTAAATCAGTATCAGCGTAGCTCTGTTATATGCATCGTAATGGTTATGACAACCTAAATAAATAATGAAGGGTTGGATGCTCTATGTGGTTTACATATTCTCACTAACAACCGGAAAGGTATTTGGTGGTAAAGGACTCAATCAGATTTTTCAGGGCGAAAAAATCGGTGTGGTTATCAAGAAAGGTCAGGATTACGTTGCGCATGGTGAATCCCACGTCTGAGTGTGTCGTAGAAGTACGATGCCCGCAAACCTGCGGGCGGAGGGAGGGCGACGGCAGGAAATGTGCGCTTTTGCGGGGGAGTTCACAGGAATTTTTGGGTTATGCTTCTTTCCTTCAATCTTCCTAACAATCTGAACAACTCACAATCATTTTTCAGACCGAACTTGTGCATCATACTGTATTTATGTGTCGTCACCGTTTTGTAGCTGATGTTCATCATTCTGGCGATATGTTCTATTGAATTTCCCTTATAATATTTATCCAGAATATCTCGCTGCTTGAGAGATAATGTGTAATGTTTACAGTTCAGACAGGATGTGTATTGTGGAAATACATCGCTCACTATCCATTGTTGCCAGGCAATATAGAGTTGATGCGTTATCTCCTCAAGAGATTCCCGTCGCGTGAGATAGAGAATATCTTCAAAGCATAAGGGCGAACGACGATAATCCCTCTCATCGACTAGGCCAATAATAATACCCTTACGCCGGGCGCGTAACTCCGGGAAGCAGGTGTAACGTTCGCCATTGCACATGGAAAGCACAATCACATCGGCGACAGCAATATTCTCTGAGTTATAGTCAGTAATAAATTCGGCTTTTAGCCGGAATCGCCGCCAGAAAAAATCACTCAGATAATATTCCATGCCCTGGAGAAACATGAGATCGGTCTCTTTTATCAAAACTTTTACCATCTTCAACCTAGTGTATAGCTGATAAAAAACCTTTCTTCCGGCCACATAAACCCCTGCAGGAAATGGCTTCCGCCCCCTTTCGCGATTTGGAAATGCTGGCTGTTTTCCACTCCTTCCACCAGCACGGCGTTAACGTTACGGACGCAACGGTTAATAAGCGGAATTAAAGCAGACGGATCCTGCAGGATGCTTCTGTCAATTTTCACCCCGTCGAACCGCGCCAGTTCACCGCCTAAATTATCTACCTGCTCCGGAAAAATATCATCCAGCCAAATTTCTGCCCCCATGGATTTAATCATCCTGGTATATGCATAAAAGGCCTGCCGGTCGGAATAAGACAGGGAAATAAAGCCGTGCGGATCTTGCACCTCAAGGACAATTCCCTCCCGCAACCACGGGAGGAGTCGTTCAATAACCTGAGACGAACACAATAACCTGGCGGGAACGTTTAAATAGTACCGTTTCCTGTTTCTCATTTTATAGATAATCTGCAACTGCCAGCATAATATATCCAGGCAAGCATTATCAGATTGCGAGGAAAAATAACGTTCAGGATCCATGTTGGGTTGCAATAAGCTCAACACTTCCCACGCCTTAATCATTTTTTCTGCCACAGAAAAAATGGGCTGAAAACGTATTCCACGCACCGCATGTTCAAATGGTAAACGATACATAGTGAACCTTTATAAAAAATTCCCACCAAGGAGTGGATTACTGCCAGGTAAAATCGACGTTCATCACTGACTGGAACGTACCAGGCGTCGCACTACCCTGCGGAGTAAACATCCGGGCCGACAGCGGGAAGGAGACCGAGCGGCTACTGATATTGACGCTTTGCTGCAGGGAACTTCCAGGCGCATAGGCGGTGGCATGGTCACGGCTGGCGATACGCAGCGCCATATTGCCGCTGGTACCGCTGTTTTTCCACGCCGTGGCGTCTTGACTGTCCACCGTACCGCTCAGCAGTGCCGTCACGTTACTGGTGCCCGCTGGGCAGTTCGTCAGCAGCAGATCGAAATCCTGCCACTCGCCGCCTTCCCCTGCGGTGCGTAGATCGATTCGCTGCAGAGAACCGAGTACCACGGTTTTGTTGACCGTGTCGGTGTCGATGGTGCACGGGCTGGCAACCACGTTGCCGCTCAGGGTTAGCGATGCGTCAGCAAATGATAACAAGGGCAACATCAGCATGAATGCGCCACCGAGCCATTTACATTTGTGCATGGGAATTCTCCACAGCGCTCCAGTTTCCTGGCGCGCCTTTAAACTATTGATATTCAAACGTAGCGGTGACGACAGAGTTAATGCTGCCCGGCATTACGCCACCGTTTTGGGTATAAGCACGTGCGCGTAACTTGTAGGTGACTGCATTACTTGCAACTGCCCCGGAAAGCGTTTTGGTATCACCGAGCGCATCCCCTGCCTGACTTTGCAACTGCACGGCCAGATTCATAGCAGAACCGGTATTACTGTACATATCACCAGGATTGCTAAGATCAGCGGTGCCGTGCATGGTCATAATCGCGTTTGTTGTGCCAGCCGGGCAGCTACTGAGATTAATATCAAAGTTAACCCAGCTGGTCGCAGCCCCCGCTGTTTGCAGAGAGGAAGCCTGGATAGTCTGTCCAAGATCAACCGCTTTGGTAATGCTGTCGCTACTTACCTGACACGGAGAAGCAATCACGTTCCCGGTAATATTCAGGGTGACTGGATCACCTGCATAAGCATTAAGACTTGCTACCATCAGACCCAGGGTGCTTGTCGCGATAATTGAAAGTTTCGCCATTTTTTCTAATTCCTTTATCTATTATTGGTACGTTAAATCCAAGGTCGCTGATGCGTTAGCCTTACCCGTTGAAACACTAGTTTTAGTCTGATAATAGCGAGCGGTAATTGGGAAAGTTTCTTGTCCTCCTGCCGATTGCTTCAGCATAATACGGTTATTTAATACTAACGGCGTACCGTTATATAACAACTGCACACCGACACCCTTCGCTACATCTGCATTTCCCTGTCCGGTTAAAGCTAATACGCTGGAAGTACTTACGTCAGGGTTTTCGGTGCCTTGTAGCGATACGTTAATATTGGCTCCAGCGTCGCAGTCAAGACTTAAATACTGGGTATTCTGTGCTCCGGAAGGAATAGTCCCAACTGAACTCCCAAAATATGATGCCAAAATATTACCAATAGGAAATGTTAAATTAGGAGTTCTAATTGAACATGCAACTTGCGTACTATTGGCACCAATTATATTATAAGTGTAAGCCACCGTTGCATTATCACTTGCTTTAACGATGGCGAATCGCCCTGAACTCAAAATACCTGAATTTATATTTCCAGTTTTAATAAACTGTATCGTTCGTTGGGTTGTATCACTCATTGCTCCCAATCCAAAAAGCAACATCTTAGCCGGGGAGGAAAATGAACCCATTTTTATCCCCACCCCAGGAATGTTAGTATTATAATACCCTGCAATGGATGATGCCGTTGTAAATAAAGTCATTTCATAATAATACGGGCTGTTATTAGAATCGCAGCTAAGGAAAACGCTACCAGTTGTAGGGACATTAATTGTCCCAATAATAGCTCCTACAGTCGCATCACGTTGAACTACAATGTTTGTAGCATTTATTGTGGTTGTTATTGGTGTTGCACCACCTTGGTTAGTATAACAAGCTGCATTTACACCATAACTTATCAATCCCACCAAAGCGACAACCATGTATCTTATAAATTTCAACACAATGATATTTTGAATCATCATTTTCGCCCTCAATTACAACGCGCACTAATAACTAGAACACCGGAAGTTAAGTTTTTTTCTGACAGGGAATAATTTGCATTACATTGCTCCGAAGTATCATTACCCCACTTCACCAGCAATGTCCCGCTCGGGTTCAACCCAGTTAAATAAACCTGTCCTTTATCCCCAACAATAAAGCTGTTCGCGCCCTGCCCTTTCACCGTCGCAATCGCGCCAAACGGCACCGGCTGTCCGCTGCTGTGGTTAAGCGTCATCAATACCCTTATCCCCACGTTCGCCACATAATCCGCCCGCACCACCGCGCCACGCGTTGGAATCACCGTCTTGTTGGTTAACTCCAGTTCCACATCATCCGGCAGGGTATCGGTCATTAGCGCTACGTCGTTCTTACGGTACGGCGTCAGGTTGCTGACAGCGGTATAGCCGCGCCAATCCGTTTTCGCTCCGCTCTGGTTCTGAATACTCACCCCTTTCGCACCCGGCGCTTTCACCAGCACATTGGTTTCACCCAGCGGCTGCGAGAAGGTCACGCCATCGGCATGGGCAATGATCCCGCCCTGCAGGCCGTAGTTCAGACGATCGCTGTCTTTGTCGTAGCCATAACCTGCGGTGACTTCGCCGTAGGTGCCTTTGTAGTCAGCGTTAGCGTTGCCGGTATAACCCACGTTATCGGTGCCATAACCCTGCTGCACATTCCAGCTCAGGGCGTTGTTCTCCAGCGCCGTGCCGTTCAGCCCTACGCTGTGGGTGGTGCCGTTGTTCTTACTATGGTTCATGCTGTAGTTGGCCCAGGTGCGCGGAAGGAATTTCTCCAGCGGCACGCTGACGGTCAGCGCAATCTGCTGATCTTTGTCATAGCTGGTCGTGTGACCGTAGCTGTCGGTACTGCCGTTTTTGCTGTAGGTGTACGTAATGCCATAGCTCACGCTGTTCCATGAGTTGTTATACCCAGTGCTATACGACTCCATGGTCTTACCGCTATTCCAGTAATCCTCCCGCACCGCACTGAGCATCAGCGAGCCGAAGTTCTGGCCGATGTTTTGGCTCATGGTCAGCTCAGCGCGGTTGCGACGACGATCCTGCAATGCGCTGCTGTCGCCGTAAGAGTCCAGCACTTCCTGCATGCCGTAATAGCCGCTGGTGGAGTAGCGATACCCGGCGATGGCGAAGTTGGTCCCCGTTTCAACAAAGTTCTTGCTGTAGCGAATACGCCACGACTGGCCCTGGCTCTTCGGCATATCTTTCGGGGTACCCCACGACTGCGTTACGTCGGTGGAGAACGCACCCAGATCGCCCATGTTTTTACCGATACCCGCCGCCAGGGACTGATACTTGCTCGACTCCTGAAAACCGCCGTACATCGTCAGGCCATATGGCAGACCGTAGATTCCGGTCAGCTGGCTGAACGGGGTTTTATCCACGTCGCTGTTATACGAACGGTACTGACCCCCCGTCACTGCATACTTAAAGCGCCCTTCACGCTGCAATACAGGAAGTGACGCAAAGGCCACGGTAAAGTGCTGCTCGCTGCCGTCGCTCTCTTTGACGGTAACGTCGAGGTCGCCCGCGCCACCAGTCGGGTACATATCTGTTATTTCAAACGCACCCGGCGCCACGTAGCTCTGGTAAATCTGATACCCGTTCTGGCGAATAATCACCTGCGCGTTAGTTCGCGCAATGCCGCGCACTACCGGGGCGTAGCCTTTCAGAGAGTCCGGCATCATGTCGTCGTCCGAGGCCAGTTGTGCCCCACGGAACGGGATACTATCGAACACATCCGCTGGGGAGGAGCTGTCACCGGCGGTGAGCTGCGCCTTCAGCGGAATGATCGCCCGCTGACCGTAGGTGTAGACCGTATCCCACTTGTCTTTGCCGTTGCTGTCGCGCGTCCAGGTGGTGTAGTTACGCAGTCGCCACGGGCCAATGTTGATCCCCGGACGCAGGTTGGCGTACTGGCTGTTGGTGTCGCTGTCGTTGCCGTTACGCGCCCGGTTGTTAGAGCCACTGAGGCTGTAGTTGAGCATCGCGGCGGTGATCCCTTCGTCCCACATCTCCGGCGGCACGTAGCCGCGCGCCTGCGGAGATAACGCCGCCTGCGGAATACTGATCACCAGACGCTGGGCGCTGAACAGGAACTCAGCCGAAGCCTGCGGGATGGCGTCTAACTTCGCGCACTCACCACCGGACGCCAGCTCCGGGAACAGTTCAGTCTTCACGCCCCAGCTTTTCAGCTGAGCGACGCTCAGGCAGGGTTGCAGCGACTCCTCACCGTTCGCATCTTTTACGGCGTCAAATTTAACCTCACGGGTATCGACAACCTGATCCCCGAGAACAATATCGACGCGATAGGTGCCAGGCAGCTGCGACCCGGATTCAAATGCCGACAGGTCGGCACCTTTCATCCCCGGGTTATCCAGCTCGATCAGCTCCGGGTTAAAATAATCGCGGGCATGGGCGACCTCAGTGGTCGCGCCAAGGGCAAACGCGATTAAAAATGCCAGGCGTGCAGGTTTGAATAGTCGTTCCTGCTTATTTTTTCTCATCACAACTTACTCCATCCGTACGAAACAGGTGTCCTTTACCCCAGCGCGCATTACAACGTGGCGTTATGTATGTTTCCGGTTCCGCCGTAGTCGTTGATAATTTTGAAGGTCACCGCCCCGCCGCTGATGCCTTTCGGCAGATCGAAACGCGCTGTTGACCCCGGCAATACGTATGTGACGTCTTCCAGTTTTTTGCCATTGACGTTAATTTCGTTGAAGTTCATCACCACGTTAGTCGGGTTGGTCACCTGGATTTGGTTGCCGCTGCGCTGCCAGGTTAATTTGTCCGCCAACTCTTCCGGAATAACACCTTTCAGCGCCGCCGGGCGGTATCTCAATTTGATGCGGGTTTTAACCGCAATTTGCAGAGTATTGTCTTTACGTGGTGCCGCAGGGATGGCTTTAATATTCAGCCAGTAAAGCGACTCTTTATCCTGGGCAACCGAACCGGCTAATACGATGCGCTCGACGTTTTGCTGATCTTTGTCCAGCCGATATAATGGCGGCGTAATAATAAAAGGTGCTTTCTCAGCACCCCCATTTGGCGTTTCTACCCACGACTGAATTAAATACGGCGTCGAGTCGGGATTGTTGACGCTAATAGAGGATTCCTTTTTATTGCCATCATAAATTACACGCGTTCCACCAATGACCACTCCGGCATTGGCTGCTGAAACGCCAGCAGAAAGAATCGCACAGGCAATTAAAGTTTTACTCAGAAAGTGCATTTTATACCTCGATAAAAAAGGGGCCGACAGGCTGGCCCCAATGGTTTTTTCCGGCAGGAAAATTAGTTGTAGACTACGGAGAAGTTAGCTACAGAGTTAGCCGGACCCGCAGTTACAGAATCAACGGTAGATTTATACTGAGCGTAGAAATCCAGAGTGTTGTCTGCAGTTGAAGAGAGCGCGTAGCTGTAGCCGTTAGAACCGTGCAGCGGCAGCTGTGCTTTGTCAGCGGTCATCAGGTTGATACCAACACCAGTAGCAGCGCCAGCAACAGAGCTGTCGATAGCCAGCAGAGTAGAATCAGTAGCATCAGGTGTACCGTCGAAACGTACAGATGCAGAAGTCACGGTAGCCGGGCAGTCTTTCAGCACGATGTCGAACTTAGTGGCAGCAGTAACGTCGCCAGCAGCAGCGAATTCAGACTTGTTGTATTTGCCCAGCTCAACGGTCTGGTTCTGAGAACCAACGTCAACGGTGCACGCTGCGTCCAGAATTTCACCGTTGAAGTTCACAGTGCCAGCAGCAGCGAATGCGTTAGACATAGACAGTGCAGCGGTAGCAACGATAGCAGCAGCGATAATATTCTTTTTCATGAATTAAATTTCCTAGTGATCCTATAATTTATTGAAATACAGACATCACCATCCGAATGGGTATTTTCCATTTGTTTTGTTATGCCCGAGATTTCATTTCCAGTGTGCATTGAGTGGAAAGAAAAGATGTTTAATTGATAACTTTGCTTTCACGCCCTCATTTGCTGAAACGAAATTTATAAAACTTTTAATGCAATCGCAATTTTTTTACGAGCTATTATTGGATTAGTTTTTAAACATAAATTTAACATACCGGAACGCCGCATTAATTCCAAAAAAACGATCGTGTTTCATCATTGTTAAATAACGAGTCCATTTTGACACCAAACAACCGTTTAATTTTTCCTGTAAGAAGAGATAATTGAAATCGAGTTAAAAAAAATAATTTTTGGAGTTTAGATAATGAATTCAAAAATCCCTGCAACCTCAGCTCCGTGGATAGATGGTACGCATGCAGTCAAACCTGAATGTGAAATCAATAAATTAATCGAACACATATCACCTTTTGCAACGCCTTGTAAATCATCCAGAGGAGAAATTCTTCGTTTCTATACTGGAACCAAGCGTACATGTTATTTGCTGCATCAGGGAAGCGTTACACTTAACCGGAGGGGAGATGGAATGATACTAAATTCAGAAAATGCGACATTCATCCTTGGCGTCAGCAATCAATTTTCCCAGTCAGAAAATTTATATATTCGTGTCACAGAAGATGCACTGATAAGCAGGCTAACGCTGGAGAGATTCAATCTGCTCTTAGAACGTTATGAACTTTGGAAAAGCATGTATAAGCTGTTAGTTTACACTTCTTCCAGAGTATATGAGCATTGTGCGATAATCTCTCAGATGTCCTCCTATGAGATTATTCGATTTCAGTTACAGGAATTGATGTTTGAGCCTGAACAGATCCGGAGCAGCATGACAGCTGCTAATTATATCAAAGGCCGTACCTATCTTTCACGGAGCGGAATTATGCGTATCCTGGCAGATTTGCGTGACGCTGGGTACATTGAGCTTAGGCGCGGGGTATTGATATCCATCAACAAATTACCTTTGAAGTATTAGTAATACCAATTGCGCCGGGTGTTAAAATCATAGGATGAACTATACTGTTTAAAATGTTTACGGATTGGACAGGTTATGTATGGTTAACAATGTTTCTTCTTCCCTGATTTTAAGTCAGTCAGACATTGAACAACAACTGATCGATAAACTCAGTTCATGTGCAGAGATTCTTCATATACCTCCTCGTCGACGTTTAAGCTTGCAGGTTAGCGCAGTACGCTTATGCTATGTAGTCCTCAAAGGGCAGGTCTCAGTACATCGCATAAGTGATGGTCTAATGTTAGGAACCTTACATGACCCCGGCCTTATAGGTATTGTTAACATGGATGTTCTTGAATTTGACGGTTACATAAGAACGTTGGTCCCCTGTAAAATAGGCGTCCTTAAAGTGGAGACCGCTCGAGAGGTTATTTGCACTCACAACCTATGGGAACATGTGACAAAGCATATGTTCGAAGTTGCCAGTAAACTTGTTCGTTCAGGCGAAAAGCTTTCTTTGCCTTCTTCGTATGATATGGTTTGTGTACAACTCCAAGAATTGATCAATCAACCCCCTGAGATCAGAAATAATATCACTGCAGAGCATTATATTAGGGGAAAAACATACCTTTCACGCAGCGGTATTATGCGAGTTCTGGCTGAACTTAAGAAGGGAGGGTATATTGAAATTCAAAGGGGAATACTCTTAAAAATCAATAAATTGCCATCTAAATTCTAGTCAAGAAAACTTTTCTTTCTTACCAAGCAGCTTAGGAAAAATGTTATATTGGTGCGCAACTCTTCTTACAGCGGAATGTCATCTGTTTCTGACCTGCTGATGAAGTACATTTCCCGCCCTATAACCTCGACCTTTTCGGCTGCTTCCCCTTTGGTTGCTTCCCCATCATCCATGATTAACGCTTTGTTCGTAAGCTTTGTGAACTGAGTCCTGCCATCGCTGAGGATCAGCAGAGCCTGTCTTTGCACCAGTTGGCTGACCGGTTCGATCACCCCAAACCCTGACGTAGTTTCGATTATGCGGCTTTCGTTCGTGGTGCACGTACTCGCCGGAGATAAACGCTGTTCAACGTAGTCTGTTGCCGGTGAAGGAAAGCCCATCAGAAAACCCTCCCCATGTTACGCAAGATCCAGTAGCGATTGTCGCTTCCATCGGCCGTCTTATCAGCGAAGTCTGGCTGGTTGCGCTCTATCCACGAATTTGCATCAGCACGGGTAAAGTGCCAGTTAACGCCACGCAACTTCTGTATGAAGCTGTCTGTTCTCAGGCAGCGGTAGCCTTTTGGGTTCAGTTCTATTGCAGCAATAAAAGCTGCATTTATGTCTGCAGTTCGTGCCATGATTACCTCACAAAATACTGTGTTTATATACAGTGTATTTTGAAGATTAAAATGGTCAATCCCGATATTGCCTATAAATTCTCAATCGTGGGTAAGTCATTGATAAAAGCTGCGGCAGGGAATTTTTTATACAGGGTACATACTGCCACATCATAAATTATCGCTACCTGCTTCCTGTCTACGCCGTTCGCTATCAGTCGTCCTGCCTGCGCCCATTGCTCCTCGGTAAGTTTCGGACGCCTGCCGCCGATTCGCCCTTTCTCACGAGCTGCAGCCAGACCTGCCCGGGTGCGCTCTACAATCAATTCCCTCTCCATTTCCGCCAGGGCTGACATGATATGAAAGATGAAGCGCCCCATCGGGCTTGATGTATCGATACTGTCTGTGAGGCTCTTAAAGTGGATACCGCGCTGCCGGAGTTCGTCCACCAGCAGCACCAGATTTCGCATGCTGCGCCCAAGGCGATCCAGCTTCCAGACCACCAGCGTATCCCCCTCATTCAATGCCCTAAGAAGC
>NZ_GL890776.1:817872-819801 GCF_000211415.1 Enterobacter mori LMG 25706
GAAAATATGCTTTATAACACCGGCACCATCGCCATTAACGGAAACACAGCAACCGGCACCGGCACGAACTGGACGGCTCCTGCCAGCCAGGTTCGCGCTGGCCAGACGATTATCGTGATGTCTAACCCGGTGCAGCTTTTCCAGATTTCATCCGTGAACAGTGCCACGTCAATGACGGTTACGCCTGCCGCTTCCCCGGCGCTGAGCGGCCAGAAGTACGGCATTCTGATATCAGACAATATCTCTGTCGACGGCCTGGCGCAGGCCATGTCACAGCTCATCAAAGAGTACGACGAGAATATTGGCGCGTGGGAGACGTTCGCGACTACCTCAGCAAACCAGAGCATCACGGTAACCATAAACGGCACCCCCGTGACTATCCCCGGCATCGGCAAACTGGCGCAGAAAGGTAGTAACGGCGCGCTGGCTGTTGCTGACGGCGGTACCGGGGCAACAAAGGCAGAAGACGCTCGCACAAACCTCGGTTTAGGAGATGCGGCAACAAGGGGAATCACCAGCGATAAAATTTCTCCGGGTTCTGGTTCCTCAACATTGCCTACGGTAGGCTCTCTTGGGTTGGGAAACCCAAGACATATTGATAATTTTTCTGATACCAGTTTGTTGGGGTTTGGAAGATATACAGGATCTACAATAAATAATCCTGGTGGTTCGGGTGTTGGCCTTCAGCTCCAATTTGATGGCTCACCATCCTTATCCTGGTTCGTCTGGACTACAGATGGTCAGGCATTTATTCAGACGACTCATCAGCCTGGTGGCCAGTATCTGTGGAAAAAGGTATACACGACTGCAAACACTACAGTTGCATCTGATGGCAGCATTAAAGCTGCCTCACCAGTTGCCAGGATCGTAGCGAGCCAGGATACATGTCAGCGCGCTGATATAACGAAGGATGGTTTTGTCTGGTGCGGGTGCGGCACAGCGAATGCTGAGGCGGACCGAGTACCCCTTTCTCGCCTCGATATCGGCGTTTATGCGCTTAATGGTTCAGCAGGCCTGGCGTCTGAAGGATGGAAACTCCTTCCGCCAATGGACCCTGGCGGCATGGGAGAATTGGGTGTGGTTGAAGCTGAGCAAACCGACAACGGCGAGCTGACAATCCGCCTCTTTAAGCGCAAATACACGCTGGGCGATGACGGAGAGATCATCAAAGCGAAAGGAGAGCCGATGGATGTCCCGACGAACAGCTGGATCGATGTTCGCCTGGATATGCCCGGCGATTCTTTGTTTAACCAGCGGATGAACCAGGCGCAGGATTTTTAGCGTCTTCCTCTAAAACTCTGACACGGTTTGCCAGGGCTTTGATTGATGCCAGCGCATCGAGCAACATGGGGGTCTGGTCGAGGTGCAGCAGCCCACCAATTTCTTTGACGTACTCAGGGTCGATAGTTTCAATCTGCTGAGAGATAACGCCACGACGTGGGGTCTGGGTTTCATCGTCCTTAAAAGTAAAGTGCTTAAACTCCATCCTGCAAATATTTTGCAGCGCCTCTTCCAGCTCGAGGTCATCACCGATGTTTTTCATAGTTCTGTCAGACACAGCTGAAGTCATGATCTCCTTCCATGGACACCATGCATCAGTGTTGTAGCCCCTGAAAAAAAATCTTCCCGCATCGGTTTTGCTGGCATAAGGCAAGCAAAACTGCGTTAAGGCCGCGTCAGCAATTCGAACATAATTTTGAACATATCCATACCAACTGGTGATAGGTCCTGAGGTTGATTTCGCCATATCTAAAAGCAAACGGTAAGTGCCTGGTTCAGTGAGGTTGTTGAAATTCGTCCCGTCAGGTGCAACCGCCATATCTGTTTTAAAGGCTCTAGCATCACCTGATGGTAATCCGAACGCGCCTACCTGCATGACGTTACCTGAAACCGTTCCGACGTCCATCGTGGCGCTACTTCCTAAACCGA
>NZ_GL890777.1:0-290 GCF_000211415.1 Enterobacter mori LMG 25706
CGGCGGGTGCCGGGGCGTTAGCGGATTGGCTGTGCCAGTACCAGGCGGCGGCAAGGACCACCACAATGATGCCAGCGGCGATTGCCCAGCGGGATTTGTTACTGCCTTTCATCGTTATACGTTCTCATCCTGAAACACTTCGGGGAATGATACTAGTTTAGTCAGCTAACACAGCGGAAAAATGGAGGAAATATGGAAGACTGTCAGGAATGGTCTGAATGGAGGTAAACACAAAACGGCAACATCCGTTGCCGTTTTTGGTGTTTGCACCCTCTCCCTGTGGGAGAGGG
>NZ_GL890777.1:360-19527 GCF_000211415.1 Enterobacter mori LMG 25706
ACCTAAACATCACCTGTGCCCAGCGCGCCAGACCGGCGGTAACGGAGCCAAAGTCATCGCCGCCTGCAATCGGAATGCCCGGCAGCTGTTCCGCCAGCGCTTTCTTAATCAGCGGCGACCTTGCGCTACCCCCGGTCAGATAAATCACGTCCGGCTTCCCTTTGCCGTTCTCCAGCGCCAGCTGCACCTGTTCCAGAATGCGCTGAAGCGGCTGAGCAAGTGCGGTTTCCAGCCCGTCCTGCGAAATCGCCGTAGCCAGATCGTCACTGATAAACGGCAGCGAGACCGCATGTTCTGCGCGGTCGGAAAGCGCAATTTTACTATCTTCCGCAGTACGTACCACGCGGTAGCTCAGGCGCTGACGCCACACTTTATACAGCAGCGCGACCTTGTCGGCGTCCTGCGCGTCGCGCACCAGGTCGTTCAGGAAGCGGCCGTTCGCGGTGCTGTAAAAATCACTTTGCGCAGGCACGTCGTTAATGGCAATCGCGTTCCACCACGGCAGGATCGGCAGGGCGATGCCTTTTTCCGTTTGACCGCCCATGCCGAACAGCGGCATCAGGCTCTTGAATGCCAGCGCGATATCCAGATCGTTACCGCCTACGCGGCAGCCGCTGTGCCCCAGCAGGCTGTTTTCACGATCGCGACGGTTATGCCACTCTGGCCCCATCAGCAGCAGCGAGCAGTCCGTGGTACCCCCGCCGATATCCACGACTAATACGCGTTTTTCTTCCGTCAGCGTGGCTTCAAAATCCAGCCCGGCGGCAACGGGCTCGTACTGGAACACCACGTCGCGGAAGCCCGCGCGGTGCGCCGCACGCTCAAGGATCCCCTGCGCCTGCTGGTTGGCCTCGTCGCCGCCCAGCCCCTGGAAGTTAATCGGGCGACCAATCACCGCCTGGGTGATGGCATCCGGCACCTGGGTCTGCGCCTGATGACGGATGTGCAGCATCATAGCGCACACCAGATCTTCAAACATCGCCACCTGCTGCGGCTTCAGGCCGCTGGCACCCAGGAAGGATTTCGGTGATTTGACGAAGTAAACCTCTTCCGGATCTTCAATATAGTGACCGAGCGAGGAGAGGCCGAACTGCACGCTGGACGGCGTAACGTCGATATCTTCTTCACGGTTAAAGCTGACCGCACGGCGCAGCAGCGCCTGGGTTTCCGCTGCGGTAGCGGGAACCTGGTGATGGCGGAACAGCCATTCGCTGACCGCTTCGCGCGTTGGCGCGCAGAGCATTGACGGCAGCAGCGTGCTCTCTTTCTCCATTTTCAGCAGCTGCGGCTGTCCGTTTTGCATAATCGCAACCGAGCAGTTTGCCGTACCGTAGTCGAATCCAATAAACACGATAAATCCCCATGCCAGTGAGAAGGGGCGAGACTTTAACGAAATGTCTTCATGGCGACAACAGGAATATGAAAGCAAGGCGAAACAGGACCTTTCCGTTTATGCTGTGGAGAACCCAAAAGGAGAGATGATGTACACCCTGACCTGGCAACCCCCTTACGACTGGCAGTGGATGTTTAGCTTTCTTGGCGCGCGTGCGGTCACGGGCATTGAAACCGTCACGGGCAACTACTACGAGCGCAGTTTCGCCTGCGATGGCCATCGGGGTGTCTTTCGCGTGACGCCAGATACCGCGGCCCATACGCTGGTCGTGACGCTCAGTCCGGGACTTATCCCGGTTGCGCAGACCTGCCTTGAACGTATAGCACGCCTGTTCGATCTCGCCTGTAATCCACAGCTCATCGCGGATACGCTGGGCGAGCTCGGTGCCGCGCGGCCGGGCTTGCGTTTGCCAGGGGCAATGGATGCCTACGAACAGGGCGTTCGGGCCATTCTTGGACAGCTGGTGAGCGTGGCGATGGCGGCGAAACTGACGTCGCGCGTGGTGGCGCTGTGCGGCGAACCGGTGGCGGATTGTCCGGGCTATCTCTGTTTCCCCACGCCGGACGCGCTGGCGGCAGCGGATCCGATGGCGCTGAAAGCCTTAGGCATGCCGGTAAAGCGGGCGGAGTCGTTGATTCATCTGGCACAGTCGGCGCTCGACGGGACGTTTCCGCTTTCTCCGCCCGCGGATATTGAGGCCGGAATGAAGGCGCTACAGCAGCGGCCGGGAATTGGTCGCTGGACGGCAAACTATCTGGCCCTGCGCGGCTGGCAGGCGAAAGATGTCTTTCTGCCGGATGATTATCTGATTAAGCAACGCTTCGCTGGCATGACGCCCGCGCAAATCCGTCGCTATGCCGAACGCTGGCAGCCGTGGCGCTCCTATGCGCTGTTACACATCTGGTATACCGACGGCTGGTCACCCTTAATTGATAGCGAAGTAACTGGTATTCAGCAGTAGCTCCAGCGGCTGCGCTTCAGCGATGGTATCGCCGTAAATGAAGTCGATACCAATGCCTGAAAGCGTATCCATGACGATCGGCTGATGACAGGGCCCCGCCAGAGTATTCATCCCCAGACGCTGAGCGTGCCCCTGGATAATGGTCACCATCATTTCGTCCATCAAATTGCCGTGAACGTTGTTAACCACGTCGGTATCCAACATCAGATAATCAGCCATGTTGGGGCTCAGGTGGTTAACGTCATTCATATCGCGTCCCACGTGGCTTAACACCACGCGGCAGCCCGAATGGCGGAGTTTTTGCAAATTACGCTGCGCGTTTTCATCCGGGTTGCGCACCACGTCAACCGGGATAACCAGATGCAGCAGACGGCCGGGCAGCGGGCTTTTCTCAAGCAAATCGAGCAGTTCATCCACTAGCGTGACGCTGGCTAATCCGGCTTCCGAGAGCGGCAGGGCAACGCCCATGCCTTTTGCGGCAACGGGTGAGGCAAAGGTACGGAAGAACTCGTTGAAGATCCGCCTCCCGAGGGCGTGCAGCAGTTCAGGCTCCGCCAGACCTGAGCGGAAGGCATGCTCTTCCTGCATTTCCCCCTGGCTGGTCCACAGGCGGAGCGACAGCAGCCAGAAGCTGGCGCTTTCCGGAATGCGCGGGGAGGCGACGCTGCGGGCGATCATCATCAGATGATTGTCTTTGATCATATGCCACTGCTCGTCCAGTGACATCATGCTGCGGTTGCTGTGGATCCGCTCCTGCTGTGGCTCGTAGAGCGTGACCACGCCGCGACCGCTGTTTTTCGAGGCATAGCAGGCGATATCTGCCTGAGACATCACTTCCGCCGCCTGATGGTTACTCTCATCAATCAGCGTGATACCCGCGCTGGCGCCGATCCGGTGCAGCCGTCCTCCCCACGTGAAGTGATAGTTATTGATGGTGTTAATCAGCCGTCCCGCGATATAGCGTGCGCTTTCGAGATTGCAGTCCGGCAGCAGGAGACCAAACTCATCCCCGCCCAGTCGCGCCAGAACATCGCTGGAGCGCAGCATGGTCAGCATGAGGGAGGAGAGTTCCCGCAGAAGGGCGTCGCCCGCGGCATGACCTGCCGTATCGTTAACGGCTTTGAAGCGATCGAGATCGATAAACACCAGCGCATGACGCTGGTGCGTCTCCTGCACCGTTTGCAGCAGGCGTTTGAGATGGTTCTCGAAACTGACGCGGTTTGCGAGCCGGGTTAGCGCATCATGGGAGGCGCTATAGCTCAGCTGGCGCAGCATTTTGCGCGACTCGGTCACGTCCTGAATCACCAGTACGGAGCCAATATTGTGCCCGTCCAGAGTACTTAATGGAGTGATGCTGTAGTGAATGTCGAAGCTCCCGCCGTTGCGGCAGTTGAGCACCACGTCCTGTTCGATATCGGACCGTGACATATCGCCGCTGTGGATGTTCTCCATCAACGGTCCATTTTCGCCAAAGGTAATGTGCAGCACGCGCAGGATCGGTTGCCCGATGGCCTCGGTTTGCGGCCAGCCGCTCATCTTCTCGGCGACCGGGTTCATAAAGGTGACGTTCATGTCGATGTCGGTACAGATCACCGCTTCGCCGATGGAGTCGAGCGTAATATGCAGACGCTCCTTTTCCTGGAACAGCGCTTCGTTAAGCTGCTTCACCTCGGTCATATCCATATTGATGCCGAGCAGGCGTTCCACCTCGCCCTGCTTGTTCAGCACCCGATTGGCCAGCGAACGAATGTGGCGAATGCCGTCCTTCACCCGAATGCGAAATTCCAGCTTAAACGGCAGCCTTGCGATTAATGAATCGCGCAGCACTTTTTCAGCATGCTCCCGGTCTTCTGGCACCATGGCGTCATGCCAGAGCTGCCAGGTCGGTTTGATGTGCGGCGGGATTTCGTAAAGCTCGAACATCCGCTTGTCCCAGCTAATAATATCCGGCTCCAGATCCCACTCCCAGATGCCAATCCCGCCCGCTTCGTTGGCGAGCGTAATGCGCTCCATCAGGCGTTTGTTGACCCACTCGGTTTGTTTCAGGTCGTTAATATCTTCAATCTGGGCGATGAAATAGAGCGGCGTGCCGTCAGCATGACGGACAACGGAGACGGCGAGCAGCGCCCAGACAACCTCGCCGTTACGGGTGTAATAGCGTTTCTCCAGCGTGTAGGTATTAATTTCGCCGCTTACCAGTTGCTCAAGTTGCTCCAGGTCGGTGTTCAAATCCTCAGGCCAGGTCAACTGCTGGAAGGTGAGGGACTGAAGCTCCGTCTGACTATAGCCAAGGAAATTGCATAACGCTTTGTTGGCCTGCAGCCACTGGCCTTCGATCCCCACCAGCGCCATACCGATGGCGGAATACTCCATCGCATTACGAAAACGCTCTTCGCTTTCGGTGATGTGCTTGCGTTCGGCGCGAAACGCGTACATCACCATCGTCATGACGTTGGCGGGCAGCAGCATCATCAGGAAGGGGAGCCAGGGGGCGTTGAACGCAACGATAACATTCTGCGGCGTTATCGACGCCGGATTTCTTGCCATCATCAGGGAGACCATCATGATAGTGGCTAAAAATACCAGGTAGGCTTCCATCCGCGGCAGGCGAACGGCGCTCCACATCAGCAGAACGATGACGCAGGTGAAAGGCCACGGGAGCCAGGTGATCGCCGCCCAACAGAGCACCAGCGTTATCACCGTCGTCACCAGCGTTTCCAGTAGCAGTTTCGGGTTACGGTGACGCAGCAGGTAGTGTGGTTTAAACAGCAGTCCTAGTGGCACCAGCGCCAGCGCGCCAATGGATTCCGACAACACCCAGATGAGGAAATTACGCAGGGGTTCAGTGTTCGGTACCAGTAAATAAACCAGTACCCCGCCCACAAGAGGCGGGATCAACGCACTGCCCACGGCCAGGCGGATCCAGTCGTTCAGGTTCTGCAGCGGGTTGTACCAGGGGAGCAGTTTGCGTAACAGTAACGCTCCAACGCACGCCTCGATAATATTCACAAAGGTATAGACGAGGTTGAGGGATCCCCATGAGAACAGCATCCACGAGGCCAGAATATTGCCGAACGAACAGGCCAACGCAATGCCCGGCCACATTTTCCCGGCGTGGCGATAAAAGGCCACCATCATGATGGACGTCGGGAACCACAGCGGTGCCAGCAGCGTACCAAAGCGGGTCAGCTCGAGTGAAAATAGGGTAAAAATGAAGGTGACCAGGCCCAGGCAGACAAGTCGTAATAAAGGATGTGGGGTGGTAACCAAAACCCGTTGGTATTGTTTATTCATTACCGCTCTATCCAGGGACGCCATGCCGTCAGGAGCGAGGTCCGGGCGCGTGAAAGGATTAATTTCGTTTATGCTAGTACAAACAATTTACAAATCATATGCTGACTGCTCAGATTTTGACATCATAGACTTATTAAATAGTTACTCCGGGAAAAATTCCGGGTGAACGCCGAAAAAGCAGGCATTAAAATTTCACTCAGGGCGTAAAAAGAGACTTTTCAGGCAGTCTCGCATAACCTGCGCTTTCGACTGGTATCACGCCCGCGAAATCCCTATAATTGCCGCGTTTGACGCTCCGGCGTCGTCCTTCCTTAACATCCAGGTTAATCAGGTCGCTAAATTTATGACTGATAAGTCTCATCAGTGCGTCATCATAGGCATCGCCGGCGCATCGGCTTCAGGTAAGAGTCTAATTGCCAGTACGCTTTATCGCGAATTGCGTGAACAAGTCGGTGATGAGCACATCGGCGTCATTCCCGAAGACAGCTATTACAAAGACCAATCCCATCTTTCGATGGAAGAGCGCGTCAAAACCAACTACGACCACCCCAGTGCGATGGATCACAGCTTGTTGTTCCAGCATCTTCAGTCGCTTAAAAACGGTACGGCCATTGAACTGCCGGTCTACAGCTACGTAGAGCACACCCGCACGCAGGAAACGGTTCACATTGAACCGAAAAAAGTCATTATCCTTGAAGGCATCCTGCTGCTGACGGATGCGCGTCTGCGTGAGTCGATGAATTTCTCCATTTTCGTCGATACGCCGCTGGATATCTGTCTGATGCGCCGCATCAAGCGCGACGTTAACGAACGCGGTCGTTCCATGGACTCCGTCATGGCGCAATACCAGAAAACCGTGCGTCCAATGTTCCTGCAATTTATCGAGCCATCTAAGCAATACGCCGATATTATCGTGCCTCGTGGCGGTAAAAACCGTATTGCTATTGATATCTTAAAAGCGAAAATCAGCCAGTTTTTTGAATAAGCCGCGCGAATTGTGTACCGTTCAGAGATAACCTGGTTTTGCCCTGCGACCCTACGGTTGCGGGGCACGATGCACGAAAGGAGAAAGTGCCATGCGTCTTTGTGACCGCGATATAGAAGCCTGGCTGGATGAAGGCCGCCTGTCTATCACCCCGCGTCCGCCGGTAGAGCGCATTAACGGTGTCACCGTTGACGTGCGCCTGGGGAATAAATTCCGCACCTTCAGCGGCCACACGGCGCCGTTTATCGATCTCAGCGGGCCGAAAGATGAAGTCAGCGCCGCGCTCGATCGCGTGATGAGTGACGAAATCGTCCTTGATGAGGGCGAGGCGTTTTATCTGCATCCCGGTGAGCTGGCGCTGGCAGTGACCTTTGAGTCGGTGACGCTGCCTGCCGATCTGGTGGGCTGGCTGGATGGCCGCTCTTCGCTGGCACGCCTGGGCCTGATGGTTCACGTTACCGCTCATCGTATCGATCCCGGCTGGTCTGGCCGCATCGTGCTGGAGTTCTTCAACGCCGGTAAATTGCCTCTGGCGCTGCGCCCGGGCATGATGATTGGCGCGTTGAGCTTTGAGCCGCTGACCGGCCCGGCAGATCGTCCTTACAACCGCCGTCAGGACGCGAAATATCGCGACCAGCAGGGTGCGGTTGCCAGTCGTATTGATAAAGACTGATTGTTCGTTCACTGAGGATGCCATGAGAAGAGTTCTGACAACGCTGATGATTTTGCTGGTGGTACTGGTGGCTGGCCTTTCTGCGTTGGTGCTGCTGGTTAACCCCAATGATTTCCGTGCTTATATGGTGCGGCAGGTCGAAGCACGCAGCGGGCATGAACTGAAGCTGGACGGGCCGCTGCGCTGGCACGTCTGGCCGCAACTCAGCATTCTCTCGGGTCGTATGTCGTTAACCGCGCCAGGGGCGTCTCAGCCGCTGGTGTCGGCAGACAATATGCGCCTTGATGTGGCTTTGATCCCGCTCTTCTCGCATCAGCTTCAGGTTGACCAGGTGATGCTGAAAGGGGCGGTGATCCAGCTGACTCCCCAAACTGAGGCTGTGCGTAACGCGGATGCCCCCGTCGCGCCACGGGAAAATACCTTGCCGGATGAGCCGTCTGATACCGGCTGGTCGTTCGATATAGGTAACCTGAAAGTGGCCGACAGCGTGCTGGTCTTCCAGCATGAAGGTGACGAGCAGGTCACCGTGCGCAACATCAACCTCAAGATGGAGCAGGACGCCAACCATATCGCCACCGTGGAGTTCTCCGGGCGGGTCAACCGCGATCAGCGCGATTTGAACCTCTCCATGAACGCTAACGTGAACGCGTCGGACTATCCCCATCGTCTGACGGCGGATGTCCAGCAGCTTAACTGGCAGCTGACGGGTGCAGACCTGCCGACAGCAGGGATTACCGGTCAGGGTACGCTGCAGGCCGTCTGGCATGAAGAAAACAAGCAGCTGGAGCTAAACGCGCTCAACCTGCAGGCCAACGACAGTACCCTGAAAGGGCAGGCGAGCGTCTCGCTTGCTGAAAAACCGAAATGGGTTTTTGACCTGCAGTTCGACAAGCTGAACCTGGAAAACCTGCTGCCACCGCAGCCGAACGCTGCGGCTGACGGCAATGTCGCGCAGACAGGGCAAAGCCAGGCCGCGAAACCGCGTCCGGTGATCTCCTCAAATCTCGATCAGCCCAATTACAACGGTCTGCGCGGATTTACCGCCGACATACTGCTGAAAGCCAACAGCGTACGCTGGCGCGGTATTGATTTCACTGACGTCAGTAGCCAGATGTTCAACCATAATGGCCTGCTGGTGATCTCTGAACTCAGCGGCAAGATGGGCGCGGGGAACATGTCGCTGCCGGGCACGCTGGACGTGCGCAAAGACGTGGCCAGCGCCGAATTCCAGCCACGCCTTGAAAACATTGAGATCGGGGCGATCCTCAAAGCCTTCAATTATCCGATTGACCTCACGGGGCAGCTGACGCTGGCGGGGGATTTCTCCGGCACGAAGATTGACGCGGAGGCATTTCGCCGCGACTGGCAGGGTCAGGCGCACGTTGAGCTGAAAGACACCCGCATGGAAGGCCTCAACTTCCAGCAACTGGTGCAACAGGCGGTAGAACGCAGCAGCAATGTCAAAGCGCAAGAAAACTACGATAGCGCAACGCGTCTCGATAACTTTACCAGTGAGCTGACTCTGGATAACGGAAAGCTGTCCCTGGACGAGATGCAGGGAACATCTTCTCTGCTTTCGTTGACGGGGGAGGGCAAGCTGGATTTAGTGAAAGAGACGGCGGATACGCGGTTTAACGTTCGTGTGCTTTCCGGATGGGAAGGCGAAGGCGAGCTTATCGATTTCCTGAAAGAGACGCCGATCCCGCTGAACGTTTACGGTAAATGGCAGGCGCTGAATTACAGCCTGCAGGTCGATCAGATCTTGCGTAAGCATCTGCAGGACGAAGCAAAACGTCGGCTGAATAGCTGGGCGGACCGCAATAAAGATTCCCAAACCGGCAAGGACGTGAAGAAGCTGTTAGATAAGCTTTGATGTCAGTGGTGCCGGGTGGCGGCTACGCCTTACCCGGCCTACAAAAGCCAGACACCGTAGGCCGGGTAAGCGAAGCGCCACCCGGCTTTTTTACACCTCAAAATCCATTTCTTCCTCATCCCGCAGTGGAATGAGCTGCACTTTCTGCACGCGATGGTTTTCAATTTGCAGCGTTTTCAGCAGATAGTCGCCTACCTGAACCTCTTCCCCCGGCTGCGGGATACGCTGTAAATACTCCATCAGCAGACCCGCAATGGTGTGATACTCACGCTTCTCATCCAGCGGCAACGGCACAAACTGCACCAGGTCTTCCAGCGGCATATGACCGTTGGCCGTCCACGTACCGTCTGCATTTTTCTGAATGTCATGGCGCGCATCGATTTCATCCACCTCATTTGGCAGATTACCGGCGATGGTTTCCATAACGTCGCTGAGCGTCACCAGCCCTTCCACAGAACCAAACTCATCAACGACAAACGCGAAGTGGGTCCGCGCGTTACGGAACTGCTCAAGCGCAGAGAGCAACGGCAGTCCTTCCGGGAACACCAGCGGCTGGCGTACCAGCACGCGCAGATTAAGCGGCTCGCCGTGGAGCTGCTGCTGCAGCAGGTCAATGACGTGCACCACGCCCAGCAGCTCTTCTTCCTCTTCACCGCCCGTCACCACGACCCGGGTGTGCTGGCTTTTATCCAGCAAGGCGCGGATTTGCTCTTCCGGCGCCGTCAAATCGATATGCTCGATATCGTGACGCGAGGTCATGATGCTGCTGACGGAGCGCTGGTTCAGGTTGAGCACCCGCTCAATCATCCGTCGTTCCTGCGGATCGAAGATCTGCCCGTCGCTGTGATCGGCCAGCATCGCAGAGGATTCGGCATCCAGCTCGGCATCCTCTTTTCGCCCACTCAGCAGGCGCATTACCGTATCGGCGGTGCGCTGGCGCAGCGTCTGATTTGCAGAGAGAAAGCGGCGACGGTTAAAGATTGCCAGCTGATTTAACGATTCGATCATGACCGAGAAGCCAATCGCCGCGTACAGATAGCCTTTAGGAATGTGGAAACCAAATCCGTCGGCGACCAGGCTGAAACCAATCATCAGCAGGAAGCTCAGACACAGGATCACGATGGTCGGGTGGCTGTTCACAAACCGCGTGAGCGCTTTACTTGCCATTACCATCAGCGTGATGGCGATGATCACGGCGGCCATCATCACCGCGAGGTGATCGACCATGCCCACAGCGGTGATGACGGAGTCCAGGGAGAAAACTGCGTCGAGCACCACAATCTGTGCCACCACCGGCCAGAATTTCGCCCCGCGCCGCTGCGTGGGGCTATCGCTGTCTTTGCCTTCAAGCCGCTCATTGAGCTCAACCGTGGCTTTGAAAAGAAGGAACAACCCGCCAAAGAGCATGATCAGGTCACGCGCGCTGAAGCTCAGGCCGTAGAGCGTAAACAGCGGTGTGGTGAGGGTAACCAGCCAGGAGATTGAGGCCAGCAGCAGCAGACGCATCACCATCGCCAGCAGCAAACCCGTAACGCGCGCACGGTCGCGCTGCGCAGGGGGCAGCTTTTCGGCGAGGATGGCGATAAAGACCAGATTATCAATACCGAGCACTAATTCGATGACGACCAGCGTTACCAGCCCGGCCCAGATTGATGGATCGGCAATCCATTCCATAGTAATAGCAATACCTTCAGTTACATGAGCAATGTCACACTTCGATCATGGATAAAGCTGACCGAAATTGCAATGCCAGGCTGAGATTTCTCTTAATAGAAGAGGGGATAAAACGAATGAAAAAATGAGACGTGTAAATAAGGTAATGGAGAAGATTTAATTACACTGGGTCACATTTAGGATATATCGCAATAAATGGTTTTAATGCATATTTTGTCAATATAAAGAAAATCCTAAAACCTCAAAACTTTGCTCTTAATATTAATCTTAAAAACAGATATTAGGAGGGTTGTCTCCTTGCCTGCTATTAGGTTAGCTGCAACAATTCTCCCAGCATCAAATGTTAAATTTCTTTGTTGCTATTTTTGTTTCGTTCTTATGGTGTGGCAATTCATTGCCAACGGGCTATTTAACGTGGCTGAAATATTTCCATAAGACCTTGTTTAAGAGGGTGTCTATCCATAACACATTGTTTAGTCAGTGGATTGGTAACTGAAAGCCAAGGGCGGTAGCGTGCCTGAAAGCGTGTGAATCAGCCTCGATTATTCTGTCAATAGCCAATGGATGAATAAGCTTTTTTTAGGACTGATGCCAGTTATATTTCTAATTGCTTAACTGCATTCTGAATGCCAAAACGACCCGCGCTTATTTAAATTGCACAGGATAATTACTCTGCCAAAGTGATAAATAATCAATGATGAAATCCAAAATGAAATTGATGCCATTATTGGTGTCTGTGACCTTGATGAGTGGTTGCACGGTCTTTCCCGGCAGCAATATGTCAACTATGGGCAAGGATGTGATCAAACAGCAGGACGCCGATTTTGACCTCGACAAAATGGTGAATGTTTATCCATTGACCCCACGTCTGGTGGAACAATTACGTCCGCGTCCCAATGTTGCCCAGCCGAATATGTCGCTGGACCAGGAAATTGCCTCTTACCAGTACCGCGTAGGACCGGGTGACGTAATCAACGTGACCGTATGGGACCACCCGGAACTGACGACCCCAGCGGGCCAGTACCGCAGCTCAAGCGACACCGGTAACTGGGTTCAGTCTGATGGCACGATGTTCTATCCGTACATAGGCAAAGTGCATGTGGTTGGCAAGACGCTGGCCGAGATCCGTAGTGATATTACCGGCCGCTTAGCGCAGTACATCGCTGACCCGCAGGTGGACGTTAATATCGCCGCCTTCCGCTCGCAGAAAGCCTATATCTCCGGCCAGGTGAACAAATCCGGCCAGCAGGCCATCACTAACGTCCCGCTGACGGTTCTGGATGCCATCAACGCCGCAGGCGGCTTAACCGACGGCGCCGACTGGCGCCACGTTGTCCTGACCCATGAAGGCAAAGAGCAGCGCATTTCACTGCAGGCGCTGATGCAACATGCCGACCTGACGCAGAACCGATTGCTCTATCCGGGTGACATTCTGTATGTGCCACGCAACGACGATCTGAAAGTGTTCGTGATGGGTGAAGTGAAGAAACAGAGCACCCTCAAGATGGACTTCAGCGGTATGACCTTGACCGAAGCGCTGGGCAACGCGGAAGGTATCGACCTGACCTCGTCGAACGCCAGCGGTATCTTCGTTATCCGTCCGCTGAAAGGCGAGGGCACGAAAGGCAAGATTGCCAACATCTACCAGCTGGATATGTCTGACGCGACGTCGCTGGTGATGGCAACGGAGTTCCGCCTCCAGCCATACGATGTGGTCTACGTTACCACCGCGCCGGTTGCTCGCTGGAACCGCCTGATCAACCAGTTGCTGCCAACCATCAGTGGCGTTCGCTACATGACGGATACGGCGCGCGACATTCCCACCTGGTAATCCGCGATGTTTAACAAAATTCTGGTGGTATGCGTGGGGAACATTTGCCGTTCCCCCACGGCTGAGCGGCTGCTGAAGCAGTACGAGCCAGCGTTAACGGTGGAGTCAGCAGGGCTTGGCGCGCTGGTTGGCAAAGGGGCCGACGAGCGTGCGACGAGCGTTGCGCAGGCTCATAACCTCTCCCTTGACGGGCATGTTGCCCGTCAGGTCTCAGGCCGGATGTGCCGGGAATATGACCTGATCCTCACGATGGAAAGACGCCACATTCACGCGCTGTGCGAGATCGCACCGGAGATGCGCGGCAAGGTGATGCTGTTTGGTCACTGGGATGGCGAGCGTGAAATCCCCGATCCGTATCGCAAGAGCCGTGAGGCATTTGAGGCGGTATATACCTTACTTGACCAGTCTGCCCGTCAGTGGGCGCAGGCACTGAAAGCTCAGCAGGGATAACAATGACAGAAAAAACAAAACCTTCTGCCGCCCCGACTTCGGGCAGTGATGAAATCGATATTGGTCGCCTGGTCGGCACCGTTGTTGAAGCGAAGTGGTGGGTGATAGGGATCACCGCCGTGTTTGCCGTGGCGGCGATCGTTTATACGCTGTTCGCGACGCCTATCTATAGCGCTGACGCGCTGGTGCAAATTGAACAGAACACCGGTAACTCGCTGGTACAGGATATCGGCTCTGCGCTGGCGAACAAACCGCCCGCGTCTGACGCTGAAATTCAGCTGATCCAGTCGCGTCTGGTACTGGGCAAAACGGTGCACGACCTCGGGCTTGATATCTCCGTCACCAAAAACACCTTCCCGATATTCGGGGCGGGCTGGGATCGCCTGATGGGGCGCAGCAATGACACTGTCAAAGTGACGGACTTCGTGCTGCCAAAAGGGGCGGGCGATCAGACCTTTACCCTGACGGTGCTGGGTCCGAAGCAGTACCAGCTGACCAGCGATGCGGGCCTTAGCGCGCGCGGTGAAGTGGGACAGATGTTGACCAAAGACGGCGTCAGCATGATGGTGAGTGCAATCCACGCGCAGGAAGGCGGTGAGTTTACCGTCACCAAATTCTCCACGCTGGGGATGATCAATAACCTGCAAAACAACCTCACCGTCACCGAAAATGGGAAGGACACCGGCGTCCTGAGCATGACCTTCACCGGTGAAGATAAGGACAAAATCCGCGATCTCCTGAACAGCATTACCCGCAACTACCTTGAGCAGAACGTCGAGCGTAAATCTGCGGAAGCCGCAAAAAGCCTGGCCTTCCTCGCCAAACAGCTGCCGGAAGTGCGCTCCCGTCTGGATGCCGCAGAGAACAAGCTGAATGCCTATCGTCAGGACAAAGACTCCGTTGACCTGCCGCTGGAAGCGAAATCCGTTCTTGATTCGATGGTGAACATTGATGCGCAGCTCAATGAACTGACTTTCAAAGAGGCGGAAATCTCCAAGCTCTACACCAAACGCCACCCGGCCTACCGCACGCTGCTGGAAAAACGCCAGACGCTGGAAGAAGAGAAGGCCAAGCTGAACAACCGCGTGACCGCCATGCCGAAGACGCAGCAGGAAATTGTGCGTCTGACCCGCGATGTGGAATCCGGTCAGCAGGTCTATCTGCAATTGCTGAACAAACAGCAGGAGCTGAAGATCACCGAAGCCAGTACGGTGGGTGATGTGCGTATCGTCGACCCTGCCATCACCCAGCCCGGTGTGCTGAAGCCGAAGAAAGCGCTGATTATTCTCGGCAGCATTATTCTCGGTCTGATGCTCTCCATCGTGGGTGTGCTGCTGCGCTCGCTGTTCAACCGCGGTATCGAAAGTCCGCAGGTGCTGGAAGAGCACGGCATCAACGTGTACGCCAGCATCCCGCTTTCCGAATGGCAAAAGTCGCGTGACAGCGTCAAAACCATCAAAGGGGTTAAGCGTTACAAACAGAGCCAGCTGCTGGCCGTGGGTAACCCGACTGACCTGGCGATTGAAGCAGTGCGCAGCCTGCGTACCAGCCTTCACTTCGCCATGATGCAGGCGAAAAACAACGTCCTGATGATGACCGGCGTTAGCCCGTCAATCGGTAAAACCTTCGTCTGTGCCAACCTGGCGGCGGTGGTAAGCCAGACCAACAAGCGCGTGCTGCTGATCGACTGCGATATGCGTAAGGGCTACACCCATGAGCTGCTGGGCACCAACAACGTTAACGGCCTGTCGGAAATTCTGCTCGGCAAAGGGGAGATTAGCGAGAGCGCGAAGCCAACCTCTATCCCGAAATTTGACCTGATCCCGCGTGGTCCGGTGCCGCCGAACCCGTCCGAGCTGCTGATGACCGAACGCTTCACCGAGCTGGTGGAGTGGGCGAGTAAGCATTACGACCTGGTGCTGATCGATACCCCACCAATTCTGGCCGTGACCGATGCCGCCGTGGTGGGCCGTCATGCAGGCACCACGCTGATGGTGGCGCGCTACGCGGTGAACACGCTGAAGGAAGTCGAGACCAGCCTGAGCCGCTTCGAGCAGAACGGCATTGAGGTGAAAGGGGTGATCCTGAACTCCATCTTCCGCCGCGCGACCGGATACCAGGATTACGGGTATTACGAGTACGAATATAAATCTGACAGTAAATAAAAATCCCCCTCACCCTAACCCTCTCCTCTGAGGGAGCGCAGCTTTTCTCCCTCTCCCTCCGGGAGAGGGGCGGGGTGAGGGATAAGGGGAAGACCATGACCACACAACGCCCTTTAGTTTCAATCTATATGCCGACATGGAATCGTCAGCAGCTGGCGATCCGCGCAATCAAATCCGTCCTGCGACAGGATTACGATAACTGGGAGCTGATCATCGTCGATGACTGCTCTTCCTCGTATGAACAGCTGCAAAAGTTTGTGACTGACCTCAACGACCCGCGGGTGGTCTATACGCATAACGCCATTAACTCCGGCGCTTGTGCGGTGCGTAATCAGGCGATTATGCAGGCGAAAGGGCAGTATCTGACCGGGATTGACGACGATGACGAATGGACGCCAAACCGTCTGTCCATCTTCCTCTCTCACAAAGCGCAGCTGGGGACGCACGCGTTCCTGTATGCCAACGACTACGTTTGCCAGGGGGAAGTGTACTCGCAGCCGGCCAGCCTGCCGCTGTACCCGAAATCACCATACTCCCGCCGCCTGTTCTACAAGCGCAACATTATCGGTAATCAGGTCTTCACCTGGGCATGGCGCTTCAAAGAGTGCCTGTTCGATACCGAACTGAAGGCCGCGCAGGATTACGACATCTTCCTGCGGATGGTGGTGGAGTACGGCGAGCCGTGGAAGGTGGAAGAGGCCACGCAGATCCTGCACATCAACCATGGGGAGATGCAAATCACCTCGTCACCGAAGAAATTCTCGGGCTACTTCCACTTCTACCGCAAGCACAAGAACAAGTTTGACCGTGCCAGCCGGAAGTATCAGCTCTTTACCCTGTATCAGATCCGCAACAAGCGCATGAACTGGCGCACGCTGCTGACGCTGCTTTCCGTGCGTAACGGCAAGCGTCTGCCCGACGGGCTTCGGGGGAAATAATGTTTCTGGAAGATTGCCGCGCTAACAGCTGGAGCCTGCGCCCGTGCTGCATGGTTCTGGCGTACCGCATCGCGCACTTTTGCTCGGTGTGGCGTAAGAAAAACGTGTTAAACAATATCTGGGCGGCACCCGTGCTGGTGCTGTATCGCATCATTACTGAATGCTTTTTTGGGCTATGAAATTCAGGCGGCTGCCACCATTGGCCGACGCTTCACCATCCACCATGGGTATGCCGTGGTGATCAATAAGTTCGTCGTGGCGGGGGATGATTTCACTATTCGCCCCGCGGTCACCATCGGCAACCGTGGGCCAGAAAGCCTGGCCTGTCCGGTGATTGGCAATAACGTCGAACTGGGCGCCAACGTGGTGATCATCGGTGACATCACGATCGGCAACAACGTCACGATTGGCGCAGGTAGCGTGGTGCTGGACAGCATTCCGGATAACGCGCTGGTGGTGGGAGAGAAAGCCCGCGTGAAGGTGATTAAATGAACATTCTGCAATTTAACGTACGCCTCGCAGAAGGCGGAGCGGCAGGCGTGGCGCTGGATCTGCACCAGCGCGCGCTGCAAAAAGGATTACAGTCGCGTTTTGTTTCCGGCTACGGTAAAGGCGGCAAGAAAAGCGTTAGCCATGATAACTATCCTCAGGTGCTGAAGCAGACCCCGCGTCTGACCTCCATTGCCAACATTGCGCTGTTCCGCCTGTTTAACCGCGATCTGTTTGGCAACCTTAACAACCTTTACCGCACCGTGACGCGCACGACCGGTCCGGTTGTGCTGCATTTTCACGTTTTGCACAGCTACTGGCTGAATCTGGAAGAGGTGGTGGCGTTTTGTGAGAAGGTGAAAGCACACAAGCCGGACACCCGATTCGTCTGGACGCTGCACGATCACTGGAGCGTGACCGGACGCTGCGCCTTTACCGACGGCTGCGAAGGCTGGAAAGATAACTGCCAGAAATGCCCGACGCTGAGCAATTACCCGCCGGTGAAGGTGGATCGCGCGCATCAGCTTGTTGAGGGCAAGCGTCAGTTGTTCCGCGACATGCTTTCGCTCGGCTGCACCTTTATTTCACCAAGCCAGCACGTGGCGGATGCCTTCAACAGCCTGTACGGGGCAGGGCGCTGCAAGATCATCAACAACGGCATCGACGTGGCAACGGAAGAGATCCTGGCGGAACTGACGCCCGTAGCCGAAACGCCAGGCAAACCGAAAATTGCCATTGTTGCGCATGACCTGCGCTATGACGGCAAAACCAACCAGCAGCTGGTGCGCGACATCATGGCGCTCGGCGACAAGGTTGAACTGCACACCTTCGGCAAGTTTTCCCCGTTTGAAGGGGCGAACGTGGTGAACCACGGATTTGAAACCGACAAGCGCAAGCTGATGAGCGCCCTGAACGGTATGGATGCGCTGGTGTTCAGCTCCCGCGTGGACAACTATCCGCTGATCCTCTGCGAAGCGCTCTCTATTGGCGTGCCTGTCATTGCCACCCACAGCGACGCCGCGCGCGAAGTGCTGGAGAAATCCGGCGGAAAAACCTTCGCGGAGCAGGAGGTGCTGCCGCTGGTGCAAATGCCGAAGGCCGCGATTGCGCAGGCCGTTTTTGGCACTGACCTGGAATCGTTCCGCAACCGCAGCCGCAAGGCCTACAGTGGACAACAGATGCTGGAGGAGTATGTCTCGTTCTATCAGAATCTGTAGTTATCTGCTGCTGCCGCTGATCTACCTGCTGGTCAACGTCAAGATTGCCCAGCTGGGAGAGAGCTTCCCGATTACCATCGTCACCTTCTTGCCCGTTCTGCTTTTACTCTACGTTGAGAAAATCAGTCTCAAGAAGCTGATGATAGCGTTAGGGCTCGGGGTGGGTCTGACCGGGTTTAACTACATCTTTGGTCAGTCGCTGGATGCCAGCAAATACGTCACCTCAACCATGCTGTTTGTTTATATCGTTATCATTATTGGCATGGTGTGGCGTATTCGCTTTAAAACTATTTCCCCGCACAATTATAAGAAAATCCTTAGGTTCTTTTATATTGTCGTTGGGGTCATTGTTATGCTTGCCGCGATGGAAATGGCGCAAATTATTTTGACCGGCGGCAGCAGCCTGATGGAGATAATTTCGAAATATCTCATATACAGTAACAGCTATGTACTGAACTTCATTAAGTTTGGTGGTAAGCGTACTACTGCGCTCTATTTTGAACCGGCGTTTTTCGCTCTGGCGTTAATCTCAATTTGGCTCAGCATCAAACAGTTTGGTATCAAAACCCCCAAAACCGATGCTATGATTCTTGCAGGAATTGTTCTGTCTGGATCGTTCTCAGGGGTAATGACATTTATCCTGTTTTACCTCCTGGAGTGGGCATTCCAGTACCTGAACAAAGATGCGATTAAGAAAAAACTGCCGCTGGCGATTATCTCCCTGACGGTATTTATGGTTGGCGTGATATTTGCCTTCCCGTACATCTCAGAACGTCTGGGAGATTTGGGAACGGAAGGGTCTTCGTCCTATTATCGCATCATCGGGCCACTGGTGATGGTGGGTTATTCCTTAACCCATATAGATGGGGTAGTAAGATTCGGCTCACTTTACGAATATGTTGCATCATTCGGAATCTTTAACGGTGCGGATGTCGGTAAAACCATAGACAATGGCCTGTATCTGTTAATTATTTATTTTTCGTGGTTCGCCGTACTGTTGACGATCTGGTATCTGTTTAAAGTTTTTAAAATGATGATTAACGCGTTTGGTGATAACCAAAACTTTCGCGTACAGCTTTATCTTTTTACGCCAGTGTCGTTGTTCTTTACGGGGTCAATATTTAGCCCGGAATATGCTTTTTTGATTGTCTGTCCGTTTATTTTGCGCAAAGCGCTCAATATTACGCGCGTAAGCCCTAAATAATTCGAGTTGCATGAAGGCGG
>NZ_GL890777.1:19537-140137 GCF_000211415.1 Enterobacter mori LMG 25706
TAGCGAATCCTCAGGAGCGTACTTTAGTACGTGACTGGGGTGAGCGAGGAAGCCAACGCACAGGCAACTTGAAGTATGACGGGCATGACGAAATGAGGTGATTTATGTTTCTAAGCGTCATTACTGTCGCCTTTCGTAACTACGAAGGGGTGGTAAAAACCTGGCGCTCGCTGCGCAACCCGGCGCGCGATCCGAGCCTCACCTTTGAGTGGATCGTGGTTGATGGCGGTTCGAACGACGGTACGGCTGAGTTTCTGGAAAAACTCAACGGTGAGTTCAACTTACGTTACATCAGCGAGAAAGATAAAGGCATTTACGACGCGATGAATAAAGGCATCGCGATGGCGCAGGGGCGTTACGCCATCTTCCTGAATTCTGGCGATGTGTTCCATGACGACGTGGCCCTGTTTGCCCGTCAGCTCGCCCGCCAGAAAGAGGATGCCTTGTATATCGGCGATGCCCTGCTCGATTTTGGTGACGGAAATAAAGTGCTGCGCAGCGCCAAGCCGGGCTGGTATATCTACCACAGCCTGCCGGCAAGCCATCAGGCCATTTTCTTCCCGGTCGAGGGCCTGAAAAAACAGCCTTACGATTTGCAGTATAAAGTGTCTTCAGATTATGCACTGACTGCCAGCTTGTACAAATCAGGTTATCCATTCCGTCGAATTAAAGGGCTGGTATCTGAATTTTCCATGGGCGGTGTGTCAACTTCAAATAATCTGGAATTGTGCCAGGATGCAAAAAACGTGCAGCGTAAAATATTACGCGTGCCGGGGTTCTGGGCGGAATTGTCTTATTTTTTACGCCTGAAAACGACAGGTAAAGCGAAAGCCTTATATAACAAAGCCTGAAATATAAGGAAGCCTAATGCAGGAACTTAACGGATTCTCCGTGCCGAAAGGCTTTCGGGGCGGGAACGGTATTAAGGTGCAGTTGTGGTGGGCGGTTCAGGCGACATTATTTGCCTGGTCTCCGCAAATACTGTATCGCTGGCGAGCCTTTTTATTGCGTCTCTTTGGCGCAAAAATCGGAAAAAACGTAGTGATTCGCCCCTCGGTGAAAATTACCTATCCCTGGAAATTAACGCTTGGGGATTACGCCTGGGTAGGGGATGACGCGGTGTTATATACCCTGGGCGAGATTACGATTGGCGCAAATTCGGTGGTGTCGCAGAAGTGTTATTTGTGCACCGGCAGCCATGATTTTATGAGTCAGCATTTTGATATTACCGCTTCGCCAATTGTGATTGGTGAAAAATGCTGGCTGGCAACAGATGTCTTTGTTGCACCTGGTGTTTCTGTTGGCGATGGCACGGTAGTCGGTGCCCGCAGCAGCGTTTTTAAATCGCTACCGGCAAATACAATTTGCCGTGGCAACCCCGCAGTGGTGATACGCGAACGCGTTGAAACTGAAAAACTTTGATAAGTACAGAGGAATATAAACATGTCTAAAGTCGCTCTCATCACCGGCGTTACCGGACAAGATGGTTCTTACCTGGCAGAACTGCTGCTGGAAAAAGGGTATGAAGTACACGGTATTAAACGTCGTGCCTCTTCGTTCAACACCGAGCGTGTTGACCATATCTACCAGGATCCTCACTCCGCGAACCCGAAATTCCATCTGCATTACGGCGATCTGACCGATTCCTCAAACCTGACCCGCATCCTGCAGGAAGTGCAGCCGGATGAAGTGTACAACCTGGGCGCGATGAGCCACGTTGCGGTCTCCTTCGAATCCCCGGAATACACCGCCGACGTTGACGCCATGGGTACCCTGCGTCTGCTGGAAGCCATTCGCTTCCTGGGCCTCGAGAAGAAAACCCGTTTCTACCAGGCGTCCACCTCCGAGCTGTACGGCCTGGTGCAGGAAATTCCACAGAAAGAGACCACGCCGTTCTACCCGCGCTCTCCGTATGCGGTCGCTAAGCTGTACGCCTACTGGATCACCGTAAACTACCGTGAATCCTACGGCATGTACGCCTGTAACGGCATTCTGTTCAACCACGAATCCCCGCGTCGCGGCGAAACCTTCGTGACCCGTAAAATCACCCGCGCGATTGCCAACATCGCTCAGGGTCTGGAATCTTGCCTGCACCTCGGCAACATGGACTCCCTGCGTGACTGGGGCCATGCGAAAGACTACGTGAAAATGCAGTGGATGATGCTGCAGCAGGACAAACCAGAAGACTTCGTGATCGCGACAGGCGTGCAGTATTCCGTGCGTCAGTTCGTTGAAATGGCTGCCGCGCAGCTGGGCATCAAACTGCGCTTCGAAGGTACCGGCGTGGAAGAGAAGGGCATTGTGGTTTCCGTGACGGGTCACGACGCACCGGGCGTGAAGCCGGGCGACGTTATCGTTCAGGTTGACCCACGCTACTTCCGCCCTGCTGAAGTGGAAACCCTGCTGGGCGACCCAACCAAAGCGCATGAAACCCTGGGCTGGAAACCAGAGACCACTCTGCAGGAGATGGTTTCCGAGATGGTGGCCAAAGATCTTGAAGCAGCGAAAAAACACTCCCTGCTCAAGTCTCATGGCTACGAGGTTGCCATCGCGCTGGAGTCCTGAGAATGACAAAACAACGTATTTTTGTCGCCGGTCATCGCGGAATGGTGGGTTCCGCGATTGTTCGCCAGCTGGAACAGCGCGGTGACGCAGAGGTGATTGTCCGCACGCGCGACGAGCTGAATCTGCTCGACAGCAAAGCGGTGCAGGATTTCTTTGCCAACGAACGTATTGACCAGGTGTATCTGGCGGCGGCGAAAGTGGGCGGCATTGTTGCCAACAACACCTACCCGGCAGATTTCATCTACGAGAACATGATGATCGAGAGCAACATCATTCACGCGGCGCACCTGCACAACGTGAATAAGCTGCTGTTCCTCGGTTCATCCTGTATTTACCCGAAAATGGCGAAGCAGCCGATCGCCGAAAGCGAGCTGCTGCAGGGCACGCTGGAAGCGACCAACGAGCCGTACGCGATTGCCAAAATTGCCGGGATCAAGCTGTGTGAGTCCTACAACCGTCAGTACAACCGTGACTATCGCTCGGTGATGCCGACCAACCTGTACGGACCGCACGACAACTTCCACCCGAGCAATTCGCACGTGATCCCGGCGCTGCTGCGCCGCTTCCACGAGGCGACCGCCGAGAACGCGCCGGACGTGGTGGTGTGGGGGCGCGGTACGCCAATGCGTGAGTTCCTGCACGTGGACGACATGGCGGCGGCCAGTATTCACGTAATGGAGCTGGATCGCGAGGTGTGGCAGGAGAACACCGAGCCAATGCTGTCGCACATCAACGTCGGTACCGGCGTTGACTGCACCATCCGCGAGCTGGCGCAGACTATCGCGCAGGTGGTGGGCTACAAAGGCCGCGTGGTGTTTGACGCCACCAAGCCGGACGGCACGCCGCGCAAACTGCTGGACGTGACCCGCCTGCATCAGCTGGGCTGGTATCACGAGGTGTCACTGGAGCAGGGGCTGGCCAGCACCTACCAGTGGTTCCTGGAAAACCAGCACCGCTTCCGGGGGTAATGATGTTTTTAAGTCAGGAAGATTTTGCCACGGTAGTGCGTTCTACTCCGCTGATCTCAATCGATTTGATCGTGGAGAACGAACGCGGCGAGTTCTTGCTGGGGAAACGAACCAATCGTCCTGCACAGGGCTTTTGGTTCGTGCCCGGCGGGCGCGTGCAGAAGGATGAGACGCTCACCGATGCGTTTGAGCGTCTCACTCTGGCGGAGCTGGGCCTGCAGTTGCCGATGGCGGCTGGCCAGTTTTACGGGGTCTGGCAGCACTTCTATGACGATAACTTTTCAGGCACCGGGTTCTCCACGCACTACATCGTGCTGGGGTTCCGCCTGAAGGTGAATGAGGCAGTTCTGCATCTGCCTGATTCTCAGCATGACGACTACCGCTGGCAGACGCGAGAGGCGCTGCTGGCGAGCGATAACGTTCACGATAACAGTCGAGCGTACTTCCTCGCAGAACGTCAGGCCGAGGTGCCGGGTTTATGAAGATCCTTGTGTATGGCATTAACTATTCGCCGGAATTAACCGGCATCGGGAAATACACCGGCGAGATGGTCGAGTGGATGGCGAGCCAGGGACATGACGTGCGGGTCATTACCGCGCCGCCGTACTACCCGGAGTGGAAGGTGGGCGAGCGCTACTCAAGCTGGCGCTACCGCCGCGAAGAGGGCGCAGCGACCGTGTGGCGCTGCCCGCTCTACGTGCCAAAACAGCCTTCGACGCTGAAACGTTTAATTCATCTGGGCAGCTTTGCCCTGAGCAGTTTTTTCCCGCTGATGGCGCAGCGTCGCTGGAAGCCGGATCGCATTATCGGTGTGGTGCCGACGCTGTTTTGCACGCCAGGCATGCGCCTGCTGGGCAAACTTTCCGGCGCGCGCACCCTGCTGCACATTCAGGATTATGAAGTGGACGCCATGCTCGGCCTGGGAATGGCGGGCAAGGGCAAGGGCGGCAAGGTGGCGAAGCTCGCCAGCGCCTTTGAGCGCAGCGGGCTGCACAACGTGGATTACGTCTCGACCATCTCGCGCTCGATGATGAACAAGGCGCAGGAAAAGGGCGTCCCGGCGGAGAGAGTCATTTTCTTCCCGAACTGGTCCGAAGTGGCGCGTTTCCGCGATGTGACAGAGCAAGACGCTCATGCGCTCCGCGCGCAGCTCGGATTGCCTGAAGACCAAAAAATCATTCTTTACTCGGGCAACATCGGCGAAAAGCAGGGGCTGGAGAGCGTCATTGAAGCGGCGCAGCAGCTTAGCGAACATCCGTGGACGTTTGTGATTGTCGGGCAGGGCGGTGGAAAAGCGCGGCTGGAAAAAATGGCCCTCGAACGCGGCCTGACCAACGTGAAATTTTTCCCGCTCCAGTCTTACGAGGCGCTACCTGCCCTGCTGAAGATGGGCGACTGCCATCTGGTCGTGCAAAAGCGCGGCGCGGCGGATGCGGTGCTGCCGTCCAAGCTGACCAACATTCTGGCGGTGGGCGGCAACGCGGTGATTACGGCAGAAGCCGAAACAGAATTAGGCCAGCTGTGTAACAGCTATCCCGGCATTGCCGTTTGCGTGGAGCCAGAATCCGTTCCCGCGCTGGTAGCCGGTATTGAGCAGGCACTCGCCATGCCAAAAGAGAACACGGTGGCACGTGAATATGCCGAACGCACGCTCGAAAAAGAGAACGTGCTGAGCCAATTTATTGCAGATATACGGGGATAAATCATGAGTCAAACCACGTTGTATCCGGTTGTGATGGCAGGTGGCTCTGGTAGCCGGTTGTGGCCGCTGTCCCGCGTGCTCTATCCAAAACAGTTCCTCTGCCTGAAAGGGGACCTCACCATGCTGCAAACGACGGTCAACCGTCTGCACGGCGTGGAGTGTGAAAGTCCGGTCGTTATTTGTAACGAACAGCACCGTTTTATCGTTGCCGAGCAGCTGCGCCAGCTGAACAAACTCACAGAAAACATCATTCTGGAGCCTGCCGGTCGTAACACTGCCCCTGCGATCGCCCTGGCGGCGCTGGCGGCAAAACGCAGCAGCCCGAACTGCGACCCGCTGATGCTGGTACTGGCGGCTGACCACGTCATTCAGCAGGAAGAGGCGTTTCGCGACGCGGTCCGTGCGGCCATTCCTTACGCGGAAAGCGGCAAGCTGGTGACCTTCGGCATCGTGCCGGACCTGCCGGAAACCGGCTATGGCTACATCCGTCGCGGCAGCGTAACACCGGGCGAAGGCGACAGCGTGGCGTTTGACGTGGCGCAGTTCGTCGAGAAACCGAATCTGGAAACCGCGCAGGCCTACGTGGCCAGCGGGGAATATTACTGGAACAGCGGCATGTTCCTGTTCCGCGCCGGACGCTACCTGGAAGAGCTGGAAAAATACCGTCCGGACATCCTGAGCGCCTGCGCGAAAGCGATGGCGGTGGTCGATCCTGACCTCGACTTTATTCGAGTGGATGAGCAATCTTTCCTCGCCTGCCCGGAGGAGTCCATTGACTATGCGGTCATGGAGCGCACGGCGGATGCCGTCGTGGTTCCGATGGACGCGGGCTGGAGCGATGTGGGGTCCTGGTCATCCCTGTGGGAGATCAGCGCGCATACCCCGGAGGGTAACGTCCATCACGGTGATGTGATTAGCCACAAAACGGAAAACAGCTATGTTTATGCCGAATCCGGCCTGGTCACCACGGTTGGGGTGAAGGATCTGGTGGTCGTGCAGACCAAAGATGCGGTGCTGATTGCCGACCGTAACGCCGTGCAGGACGTTAAAAAAGTGGTTGAACAAATCAAGCCCGATGGTCGTCACGAGCCCCACATTCACCGCGAAGTCTACCGTCCGTGGGGCAAGTATGACTCCATCGACTCCGGCGACCGCTATCAGGTGAAGCGTATTACCGTGAAGCCGGGTGAAGGGCTGTCCGTACAGATGCACCACCATCGCGCCGAGCACTGGGTGGTGGTGGCGGGAACCGCAAAAGTCACCATCGACGGCGAAATCAAACTGCTGGGCGAAAACGAATCCATCTACATTCCGCTGGGGGCCACGCACTGTCTGGAGAACCCGGGGAAAATTCCGCTCGACTTAATTGAAGTGCGCTCCGGTTCGTATCTGGAGGAGGACGATATCGTTCGCTTCCAGGATCGTTACGGACGGGTGTAGCGCCTCTGCTTCCTGCCCGGTGGCGCTGCGCTAACCGGGCCTACGAATGAAAAAAAAGAATTTGGCCATTAATTGGTCAGGGCCAACTGTTGCCTGAAAAAGGGGTCATCATGGAAAAGTTAACCTGTTTTAAAGCCTACGATATTCGCGGCAAGCTGGGCGAAGAGCTGAATGAAGATATTGCGTGGCGCATTGGCCGCGCATACGGCGAATATTTAAAGCCACAAACTATCGTGCTGGGCGGCGACGTGCGCCTGACCAGCGAGTCCCTGAAGCTGGCTCTGGCGAAAGGGCTGCAGGATGCGGGCGTGGACGTGCTGGATATCGGCCTTTCCGGTACAGAAGAGATCTATTTTGCCACCTTCCACCTGGGCGTGGACGGCGGTATTGAAGTGACCGCCAGCCACAACCCGATGGACTACAACGGCATGAAGCTGGTGCGCAAGGGCGCGCGTCCGATCAGTGGCGATACCGGCCTGCGCGACGTGCAGCGTCTGGCCGAAGCCAACGACTTCCCGCCGGTGAACGACGCGAAGCGCGGCAGCTACAAGCAGATCAATTTGCAAAAAGAGTACATCGACCACCTGCTGGGCTACATCAACGTGGCAAACCTGAAGCCGCTGAAGCTGGTCATCAACTCCGGTAACGGCGCGGCCGGTCCGGTGGTGGATGCCCTGGAAGCCCGCTTTAAGGCGCTGAACGTGCCGGTCACCTTCATCAAAGTGCATAACACCCCGGACGGCAACTTCCCGAACGGTATTCCTAACCCGCTGCTGCCGGAGTGCCGCGACGACACCCGTAACGCGGTGATTGAGCACGGTGCCGATATGGGGATCGCCTTTGACGGTGACTTCGACCGCTGCTTCCTGTTCGACGAAAAAGGGCAGTTCATCGAGGGCTACTACATCGTCGGCCTGCTGGCGGAAGCCTTCCTCGAGAAAAACCCTGGGGCGAAGATCATTCACGATCCGCGCCTCTCCTGGAACACCGTCGATGTGGTGTCCGCGGCGGGCGGTACGCCGGTGATGTCCAAAACTGGGCACGCCTTTATCAAAGAGCGCATGCGTGAAGAAGACGCCATTTACGGCGGCGAGATGAGCGCTCACCACTACTTCCGTGATTTTGCCTACTGCGACAGCGGGATGATCCCGTGGCTGCTGGTGACCGAGCTGCTGTGCCTGAAAGGGCAGACCCTGGGCGAGCTGGTGCGTGATCGCATGGCGGCTTTCCCGGCGAGCGGTGAGATCAACAGCAAGCTGGCGCAGCCTGCCGACGCGATTGCCCGCGTGGAACAGCACTTTGCCATTCACGCGCTGGAAATTGACCGTACCGACGGCATCAGCATGGCGTTCCCGCAGTGGCGCTTCAACCTGCGCTCGTCCAATACCGAGCCGGTGGTGCGCCTGAACGTGGAATCCCGTGCCGACACGGCGCTGATGGAAGCACGAACGAAGGACATTCTGGCGCTGTTGAATCAGTAATATTTGCCCCTCCCGGTGGGAGGGGGAACCGAATACAGGAACAACGATGACGAATCTAAAAAAACGCGAACGAGCGAGAACGAATGCATCGTTAATCTCTATGGTGCAGCGTTTTTCTGATATCACCATCATGGTCGGCGGATTGTGGGCGGTGTGTCGGATTAGCGGGCAACCGTTCTTATATATGCATCTGCTGATGGCATTGATTGCGCTGGTCGTGTTTCAGATGATCGGCGGGATGACCGATTTTTCCCGCTCGTGGCGTGGGGTGAAAATCACCACCGAGCTGATGTTGTTGCTGCAAAACTGGACCTTAAGCCTGATTTTCAGCGCCGGGCTGGTGGCATTCAGCCATGATTTTGATAACCGCCTCGTGACCTATCTCTGCTGGTACCTGTTGACCAGCGTGGGCATGGTGGTGTGCCGTTCGCTGATCCGCTTCGGTGCGGGCTGGCTGCGCAATCGGGGTTACAACAGACGCTATGTGGCCGTAGCAGGGGATTTGCCCGTCGGCCAGGTGCTGCTCGACAGCTTCCGCAAAGAGCCTTGGTTAGGTTTTGAAGTAGTGGGGATCTACCACGACGCGAAGCCGGGCGGCGTCCCGTCTGAGTGGGCTGGCAACTACGAGCAGCTTATCGACGACGCGAAAGCAGGGAAGATCCACAACGTCTATATCGCCATGCAGATGAAAGACGAATCCCGCATTAAGAAACTGATGCGCGAGCTGGCGGATACCACCTGTTCGGTGATCCTGATCCCGGATGTCTTTACCTTCAACATCCTCCATTCTCGCATTGAAGAAGTGAACGGCGTGCCGGTAGTGCCGCTGTACGATACGCCGCTGTCCGGTATTAACCGCGTGCTCAAGCGCGTGGAAGATATTGTTCTCTCTTCGCTGATCCTGCTGCTGATTTCGCCTGTACTGTGCTGCATCGCGCTGGCGGTGAAAATCAGTTCACCCGGGCCGATTATCTTCCGCCAGACGCGCTACGGCATGGACGGCAAGCCGATCATGGCGTGGAAATTCCGCTCTATGAAGGTGATGGAAAACGACAAGGTGGTGACCCAGGCGACGCAGAACGATCCGCGCGTGACCCGCGTGGGGAACTTCCTGCGCCGGACCTCGCTGGACGAGCTGCCGCAGTTCATTAACGTCTTCACCGGCGGCATGTCGATTGTTGGCCCGCGTCCTCACGCGGTAGCCCATAACGAGCAGTACCGTTCACTGATTGAAGGCTACATGCTGCGCCATAAGGTGAAGCCAGGCATCACCGGCTGGGCGCAGATCAACGGCTGGCGCGGCGAGACCGACACGCTGGAAAAAATGGAAAAACGTATTGAGTTCGATCTGGAGTACATCCGTGAGTGGAGCCTCTGGTTCGATATCAAGATTGTTTTTCTGACTATCTTCAAAGGTTTCGTGAACAAAGCGGCGTACTAAGATGAGCTTACGTGAAAAAACCATCAGCGGCGCCAAGTGGTCGGCCATGGCCACCATCGTCATCATCGGCCTTGGGCTGGTGCAGATGACGGTGCTGGCGCGCATCATCGATAACCACCAGTTCGGTCTGCTGACCGTCTCGCTGGTGATTATCGCGCTGGCCGATACGCTGTCTGACTTCGGGATCGCCAACTCGATTATCCAGCGCAAAGAGATCAGTCATCTGGAGCTGACCACGCTCTACTGGCTTAACGTTGGGCTGGGGATCTTCGTGTTCGTACTGGTGTTCCTGCTGAGCGACACCATCGCCCGCGTGCTGCACAACCCGGATCTGGCTCCGCTGATGCGTACGCTGTCGTTTGCTTTTGTGGTGATCCCACACGGGCAGCAGTTCCGCGCGCTGATGCAAAAAGAGCTGGAGTTCAACAAGATCGGCATGATTGAAACAAGTGCCGTGCTGGCGGGCTTTACCTTCACCGTGGTGAGCGCCCATTTCTGGCCGCTGGCGATGACCGCCATCCTCGGTTACCTGGTTAACTCTGCCGTGCGTACGCTGCTGTTCGGCTACTTTGGCCGCAAGATTTACCGTCCGGGGCTGCATTTCTCTCTCGCTTCCGTCTCGTCCAACCTGCGCTTTGGCGCGTGGCTGACGGCGGACAGCATTATCAACTACGTTAATACCAACCTCTCGACGCTGGTGCTGGCGCGCATTCTGGGCGCGAGCGTGGCGGGGGGCTACAACCTGGCCTACAACGTCGCGGTCGTACCGCCGATGAAGCTGAACCCGATTATCACCCGCGTGCTGTTCCCGGCGTTTGCCAAGATTCAGGACGACACCGAAAAGCTGCGCGTTAACTTCTACAAGCTGCTTTCCGTAGTGGGGATTATTAACTTCCCGGTGCTGCTGGGGCTGATGGTGGTCTCCAGCAACTTCGTGCCGCTGGTGTTTGGTGAGAAGTGGAACGGCATCATCCCGATCCTGCAGCTGCTGTGTGTGGTAGGGCTACTGCGATCCGTGGGAAATCCGATTGGTTCCCTGCTGATGGCAAAAGCGCGCGTGGATATCAGCTTTAAGTTCAACGTGTTTAAAACCTTCCTGTTTATTCCGGCAATCATCGTGGGTGGACACATGGCGGGCGCTATCGGCGTTACGCTCGGGTTCCTGCTGGTACAAATTATCAACACCGTGCTGAGCTACTTCGTGATGATCAAGCCAGTGCTGGGCTCCAGCTACCGTCAGTACATCCTGAGCCTGTGGCTGCCGTTTTATCTCTCCTTACCGACGCTTGCGGTCAGCTATGGCCTGGGCGTGGTGCTCAGCGGTCATCTGCCGCTGGCGGCGCTGCTGGCGGTGCAGGTCGCCGCGGGTGCGCTGGCGTTCGGCGTGATGATTGTGCTGTCGCGCAACGCGCTGGTGGTTGAGATGAAGCGCCAGTTTTGCCGTAACGAAAAAATGAAAACGCTGCTTCGCGCAGGCTAATTTTAAGAGGCCATTATGAAATTACTTATTCTTGGCAACCATACCTGCGGCAACCGTGGCGACAGCGCCATCCTGCGCGGTTTATTGGATGCAATTAACACCCTTGAGCCCGAGACAGAAGTGGATGTGATGAGCCGTTATCCGGTCAGCTCATCCTGGTTACTGAACCGCCCGGTCATGGGCGACCCGCTCTACAGCCAGATGAAACAGCACAACAACGCCGCGGGCGTGATGGGGCGCGTGAAGAAAGTCCTGCGCCGTCGCTACCAGCATCAGGTGCTGCTTTCCCGCGTGACCGATACCGGCAAGCTGCGCAATATCGCCATTGCCCAGGGCTTTACGGATTTTGTCCGTCTGCTCTCCGGCTATGACGCCATTATTCAGGTCGGCGGTTCGTTCTTCGTCGATCTTTACGGTGTGCCGCAGTTTGAGCATGCGCTCTGCACCTTTATGGCGAAAAAGCCGCTGTTTATGATCGGCCACAGCGTCGGGCCATTCCAGGATCCGCAGTTTAACCAGCTGGCGAACTACGTGTTTGGTCATTGCGACGCGCTGATCCTGCGCGAGTCCGTGAGCCTGGACCTGATGAAGCGTAGCGAGATCGACACGTCAAAAGTTGAGCACGGCGTGGACACCGCCTGGCTGGTGGATCACCAGGTCGACAATTTCCAGCCGAGCTACGCGGTACAGCACTGGCTCGACGTAGCGGCGAAACAGAAAACCGTCGCCATCACCCTGCGCGAGCTCGCGCCATTTGATAAACGTCTTGGCACCACGCAGGCGGCGTATGAGAAAGCCTTCGCCGACGTGGTGAACCGCGTGCTGGACAGCGGATACCAGGTGCTGGCGCTCTCCACCTGTACCGGTATCGACAGCTACAACAAAGATGACCGCATGGTGGCACTTAACCTGAGTCACCTGGTGAACGATCCTTCGCGCTACCACGTGGTGATGGACGAGCTGAACGACCTGGAGATGGGCAAACTGCTCTCCGCCTGCGACCTCACCGTTGGCACGCGCCTGCACTCGGCCATTATCTCCATGAACTTCGGCACGCCAGCGATTGCCATTAACTACGAGCACAAATCAGCGGGCATTATGCAGCAGCTTGGCATGCCGGAAATGGCGGTCGATATTCGTCATCTTCTCGACGGTTCGCTGGGTGCTATGGTCGGCGACACGCTGGGACAGCTGCCTGCGATTAACGAACGCCTGGCCGTGGCGGTGAAAGCCGAGCGCGAAAAAGGGATCGGCATGGTGAAATCGGTGCTCGACCGCGTCGGGGAGGAGAAATGAAGGTTGGTTTCTTCTTACTGAAATTTCCGCTGTCGTCTGAGACCTTTGTACTGAACCAAATCACCGCGTTTATCGATATGGGATATGACGTGGAGATTATCGCCCTGCAAAAGGGGGATACGCAAAACACCCATGCGGCGTACACCCAGTATGGGCTGGAAGCCAAAACCCGCTGGCTGCAGGATGAGCCAGGTGGGCGGCTGAACAAACTGCGCTACCGCGCCAGCCAGACGCTGCGCGGGCTGCACCGTCCCTCGACGTGGCGAGCGCTGAACGTGTCACGCTACGGGGCGGAATCCCGCAATCTGATCCTCTCCGCCATTTGCGGGCAAACGGCGCAGCCGTATCGTGCGGATGTGTTTATCGCCCACTTCGGCCCGGCGGGCGTGACCGCCGCGAAGCTCCGCGAGCTGGGGGTAATTGACGGCAAAATCGCGACCATTTTCCACGGTATCGATATCTCCAGCCGGGAAGTGCTGAACCACTATACCCCGGAGTATCAGCAGCTTTTCCGCCGCGGTGACATGATGCTGCCCATCAGCGAACTGTGGGCCGGTCGGCTGAAAAAGATGGGCTGCCCGAGCGAAAAAATTACCGTTTCGCGGATGGGCGTCGATATGGAGCGCTTCACCCAGCGCCCGGTGAAGGTGCCGGGGAAACCGCTGCAGATTATCTCGGTCGCGCGTTTAACCGAGAAGAAAGGGCTGCACGTCGCGATTGAAGCCTGTCGTCAGCTAAAAGCGCGTGGGGTGGATTTCCACTATCGCATTTTAGGTATCGGCCCCTGGGAGCGCCGACTGCGCACGCTGATCGAACAGTACCAGCTGGAAGGCTGCGTGGAGATGCCGGGCTTCAAGCCAAGCCATGAGGTGAAGGCGATGCTCGACGAGGCGGATGTTTTCCTGCTGCCCTCCGTGACCGGTGCGGACGGTGATATGGAAGGTATTCCGGTCGCGCTGATGGAGGCCATGGCCGTGGGGATTCCTGTTGTATCTACGCTGCACAGCGGGATCCCGGAACTGATCAGATCGGAGTATTCCGGCTGGCTGGTGCCTGAAAATAATGCTTTCGCCCTGGCCGATCGCTTAGCGGCCTTCAGCGACATCGACCAGCAAGAGCTGGTACCGGTGCTGCAAAATGCCCGACAAAAAGTCGAAACAGAATTTAACCAGCAGGTGATTAATCGCCAGTTAGCGAGCCTGCTGCAAACGCTGTAACGCCGAGGTTGTATGCTGAAAAAGATTACCCGACGCCATTTTGTCTCTTCCTTATCCGTCCTGGCGGCAATGCCGTTGCTGTCGCCGCGCGCCGCGCGGGCAGCCACCGGGAGGACGGTCTCTGTGGAACAGTACAACAACAGCGACTGGATCGCCGCTTTTAAGCAGGCGTTCTCCGAGGCCGACACCGTTGTGGTACCCGCCGATCTCGTCTGCGATAACATCAATACCGGGATTTTTATCCCCGACGGTAAAACGCTCCTGATACGGGGTGGGCTCAAAGGCAACGGGCGCGGGCGCTTTGTGCTTCAGGAAGGCAGTAAAGTCATTGGTGAGGGAGATGGGCGCACGCACAACATCACGTTGGATGTCCGCGGCTCCGATTGCGTCATCAAAGGTCTGGCGATGAGCGGCTTTGGCCCCGTCACGCAGATCTACATCGGCGGCAAAAAGCCGAGGGTGATGCGCAACCTTCTCATCGATAATATCAACGTGAGCCAGGCCAACTACGCCATTTTGCGACAGGGCTTCCATAATCAGGTGGACGGTGCGCGCATTACCAACAGTCGATTTAGCCACCTGCAGGGTGACGCGATTGAGTGGAATGTGGCGATCAACGACCGTAACATTCTGATCTCTGACCATGTGATCGACAACATCAACTGCACCAACGGCAAAATCAACTGGGGGATTGGCATCGGGCTTGCGGGAAGTACCTACGACAATGACTACCCTGAAAAGCAGACCGTGAAGAACTTCGTGGTGGCCAATATAACGGGCAGCAACTGTCGTCAGTTAGTTCATGTCGAAAACGGTAAGCACTTTGTTATTCGCAATATTAAGGCTAAAAACATTACCCCCGACTTCAGCAAAAAAGCGGGAATAGATAACGCCACGGTAGCGATTTACGGCTGTGATAATTTCGTTATTGATAATGTCGACATGGTCAATAGTGCTGGAATGTTAATCGGTTACGGCGTAATTAAAGGCAACTACCTGTCGATACCGCAGAATTTTAAGCTCAACGATATTCGCCTGGATAATCGGCAACTTGCCTATAAGCTGCGCGGAATACAAATTTCATCCGGCAACGCGACCTCGTTTGTCGCCATCACTAACGTTGACATGCAGCGCGCGACGCTTGAGCTGCACAACAAGCCTCAGCATCTTTTCTTGCGTAACATCAACGTGATGCAGGAAGCGGCCGTGGGACCGGCGCTAAAAATCAAATTCGATTTGCGTAAGGACGTGCGGGGCAAGTTTATGGCCAAAGACGAAACGCTGCTGTCGCTGGCAAACATTAAGGCCGTCAATGAAAAGGGGCAAAGCTCGGTGGATATTGACCGGGTTGACCAGCATGTTGTGAATACGGAACGGCTGAATTTTGCGCTGCCGAGTAGATAATCACCCGCGGGTAATTTTTGCGACGATTCCTGGTTGGATAATGTGATCTATTCAGATTACAACTACTGTAATTTGTGGTGCCTGGGCGTAACATGAATCCAGAATTACAGCAAAACGTACTGGCGAAAACAGGTTTAAAAGCTATAATTCGTCAACCATTTTAAGGTGGAAGATATAATGATTAATTTGAAAGCAGTCATTCCGGTAGCGGGTCTGGGCATGCATATGCTGCCAGCCACCAAGGCAATTCCCAAAGAGATGCTGCCGATCGTCGACAAGCCGATGATTCAGTACATCGTCGACGAGATTGTTGCTGCAGGGATCAAAGAAATCGTTCTGGTCACGCACTCCTCGAAGAATGCGGTTGAAAACCACTTCGACACCTCTTACGAACTCGAAGCGTTGCTTGAGCAGCGCGTTAAGCGTCAGCTGTTGGCAGAAGTTCAATCTATCTGCCCGCCTGGCGTGACTATCATGAACGTGCGCCAGGCGCAGCCGCTGGGTCTGGGCCACTCGATTCTGTGCGCGCGTCCGGTCGTGGGTGATAACCCGTTCATCGTCGTTCTGCCGGATATCATTATTGATACCGCATCTGCGGACCCGCTGCGTTACAACCTGGCGGCAATGGTGGCGCGTTTCAACGAGACGGGCCGCAGCCAGGTGCTGGCGAAGCGCATGGATGGCGATCTCTCTGAGTACTCTGTCATTCAGACGAAAGAAGCGCTGGAGACGGAAGGGCAGGTGAGCCGCATTGTTGAGTTCATCGAAAAGCCGGATCAGCCTCAGACGCTGGACTCCGACCTGATGGCCGTTGGCCGCTATGTTCTGAACGCGGATATCTGGGCCGAGCTGGAAAAAACGGAGCCAGGCGCCTGGGACCGTATCCAGTTGACCGATGCGATCGCTGAACTGGCGAAAAAACAGTCCGTAGATGCCATGCTGATGACCGGCGACAGCTACGACTGCGGTAAGAAAATGGGGTATATGCAGGCGTTTGTGAACTACGGCCTGCGTAACCTGAAGGAAGGAGCGAAGTTCAGAAGCCGCATTGAGAAGTTGCTGGCTAACGACTGATTTGTCTCTGTCTGTTTGAAAAAGCGGCAGTTATCATTTGGTGTGTGTAAACATAACCAAAATGGTAACTGCCGTTTTTTGTTATTAATTCTAGTGATAACATGGAGTTATCTGATTCAAATGTGGACTGATTTGTAACGATTTGTGCTTGTTTCCGAGTCCATTTAGGACGACAATTAACGCCAGTTTTTCGAGTTGTCCAGTGCCGGCGATAGTCCAGTGGCAGACAACAAAAATGGAAGTTTCCAATCTCACTCAGTGCACTGGTAGCTGTTAAGCCAGGGGCGGTAGCGTGCCTAATTGTAAACGAAGGCTTTCGTGAAATCCCTGTTTGTGCGTAAAAATATCATGAGATCTATTGAGGCGACTTGAGTCAGTTAAATCTTACTCAAGCGGTTTTTATTGTAATAACTCGCAACCAACTGGATTAAAAATGGATAATATTCTCCAACTCATTGGGCGTAATAAAGCATTGTTCAGTGAAGATGTCTCAGGAAATGAAATAGAATTAAAGCGAATTGTTTCCGAATCTCGTTTTTTGGTGCTAGGTGGAGCGGGGTCTATTGGTCAGGCTGTTACTAAAGAAATATTTAAGCGTAACCCAAAAAAACTACACGTAGTTGATATAAGCGAAAACAATATGGTTGAATTGGTTCGTGATATCCGCAGTTCGTTTGGCTATATTGAAGGTGATTTTCAGACCTTTGCGCTTGATATCGGTTCTGTAGAGTATGATGCGTTCATCAAAGCTGATGGTAAATATGACTACGTGCTGAATTTATCTGCACTTAAACATGTTCGGAGTGAGAAAGATCCCTTTACCCTGATGCGTATGATTGAGGTCAATATCCTCAACACTGATAAAACCATTGAACAGTCTATTGCTGCGGGAGTTAAAAAATTCTTCTGCGTATCGACCGATAAGGCCGCGAACCCGGTCAATATGATGGGTGCTTCAAAGCGTATTATGGAGATGTTCCTGATGCGTAAAAGCGAGCAAATCGCCATTTCAACCGCACGTTTCGCGAACGTTGCCTTTTCTGATGGCTCTCTTCTGCATGGGTTTAATCAACGCCTTCAGAAGCAGCAGCCGCTAGTGGCACCCAATGATATCAAACGTTACTTTGTTACTCCTCAGGAGTCCGGTGAGCTCTGTCTGATGTCATGTATTTTTGGTGATAATCGTGATATTTTCTTCCCTAAACTGAGCGAAGCACTGCATCTCATCTCTTTTGCCGATATTGCCGTCCTTTACCTTAAGCAACGTGGCTACGAACCTCACCTTTGTGAAAATGAAGATGAGGCTCGCGAGCTGGCGAAGACGTTACCAGCCGAAGGAAAGTGGCCATGCTTGTTTACTTCAAGCGATACAACCGGTGAGAAAGATTTTGAGGAATTTTTCACCGAAAATGAGATGCTCGATATGGAACGTTTTACCAACCTGGGCATCATTAAAAATGAACCGTTATATGACCCAGCTCTACTGTCCCATTTTGAAAAACGAATTGAAGAGATGAAAAAATCTTTGGAATGGAATAAAGACGATATAGTTAAGCTGTTCTTTGAAATGATCCCTGACTTTGGTCATAAAGAAACAGGCAAATATCTCGATAGCAAAATGTAAGCAAGGCATCCCCGAATGAATATCAAATCAATTATCGAATTTGTTCGCGACGTATACAAGACGGATGAATTTATTCCTTTGCATGCGCCAATATTCAATGGCAACGAAAAAAATTATGTCTTGGATACACTGGACAGTACATTTGTATCAAGCGTCGGCAAATACGTCGATGATTTCGAGCGAAAGATGGAGTCATATACCGGAACGGCACGAGCTGTTGCAACGGTTAACGGAACGGCCGCTCTGAGTGCAGCGCTCTATCTTGCGGGTGTTAAGCGGGGCGATCTTGTCATCACCCAGGCATTAACTTTTGTCGCAACCTGCAATGCTCTTTATCATCTTGGCGCGGAACCGGTATTTACCGATGTTTCCCCAATAAGCTTAGGCCTGTGTCCTGTCGCGCTTGAGGACTGGTTATCTGAAAACACTGAACTGACAGAACAAGGCTGCGTACACCGCAAAACGCGGCAGGTTGTGCGAGCTGTAGTGCCTATGCATACCTTCGGTCATCCGGTTGAGCTTGATGAGCTTATTGCGGTATGTCAGAAGTGGCACCTTGTTCTTGTTGAGGATGCTGCAGAAAGTCTGGGATCATTCTACAAGGGCAAACATACCGGTACGCTCGGTGAGTATGGTGCGCTAAGTTTCAATGGCAATAAAATTATTACCACTGGTGGCGGCGGAATGGTGTTCTGTCGTTCACCAGAAGCGGGCGTTCGTGCAAAGCATGTCACAACAACTGCTAAGGTGCCGCATCCTTATGAGTTTTATCACGATGAACCGGGTTTCAACTATCGCATGCCGAATCTTAACGCAGCGCTTGGCTGTGGGCAGATGGAACGCCTGGATTCTTTCCTGAAACAGAAGCGCGATTTGGCAAAGCGTTATGAAGCGTTCTTTGCAGGTTCAGAATTTAATTTTGTTAAAGAGCCAGACTATGCACAATCTAATTATTGGTTGAATGCTGTCATTTGCGAAAACCTGGATGCGCGTGATGCCATGCTGGCAGAAATGAACGACGCTAAAGTTATGGTCCGCCCAATCTGGAAACTAATGCATCGCTTGCCAATGTTTGAAAAGGCAATGCGTGATGACCTCAAAAATTCTGAACAGATCGAAGCTCGTTTGATCAATATACCTAGCTCTCCGATGGAATGACAGAAATGGGATCAGCAAAACGCAAAGTAGCGGTATTCACAGGTACGCGTGCTGAATATGGCTTACTCTACTGGCTATTGAAAGATATCCAGGAGGACAACGAGCTGGAGCTTCAGCTACTCGTGAGTGGTATGCATCTCTCACCCGAGTTTGGAAATACCTGGCAGCAGATCGAGAAAGATGGATTTTTGATTGATGAAAAGATCGAAATTCTACTTTCTTCAGATACACCAGTAGGTACTGCGAAAAGTATGGGACTTGGGGTGTTGGGTTTTGCTGATGCTTTGAACAGATTAAAACCTGATGTTTTGGTCATACTCGGGGATCGTTTTGAAGCGCTTGCCGCAGCACAAACGGCCATGATCCTTCGCATTCCCATCGTGCACCTGCATGGTGGCGAAATTACTGAAGGTGCTTATGATGATGCGATCCGACATGCGATAACAAAACTAAGCTATTTACATGGGACCTCAACAGAGGTGTACCGGAATCGCGTTATACAGCTTGGTGAACATCCATCGCGTGTTGTTAACGTTGGTGCAATAGGGCTGGATCATCTTAAACGTGGGCATTTTATGTCCGTAGATGAATTAGGCCTGTCACTGAAATTTCCGCTTAAAAAGCCATTCTTGTTGGTGACATATCACCCTGTTACGCTGGGTAAAGAACCAGCAGAAGCGAGTTTTAATGCGTTATTAGCTGCACTTGATGAGTTCCCAGACCATCAGATCATCTTGACCTATCCCAATGCGGATGACGGTGGGAGAAAGATCATTCCATTGCTTGAAGCCTACGCGACTAAACAACCTGAGCGTGTGCTTGCGATTCCCTCGCTGGGTCAGGTGCGTTATCTAAGTGCCGTGAAGCACGCTGCTGCTGTGGTGGGTAACTCCTCCAGCGGCATTATTGAAGTTCCTGCATTTGACGTTCCTACTGTAAACATCGGTGACAGGCCAAAAGGTCGACTGGCTGCCCTTAGTGTGTTGAATTGTACTGCGACGACAGAATCGATAACCCAAGCTTTACATGTTGCAGTGTCGCGCAGTTACAAAAATCGCGATGAAGACATTGTGAATCCATATGGCCAGGGGAATGCAAGTTCAAAAATCATTGAAATGATAAAGTCCATGCATTTTGTTCCCGGTAAGACCTTTTACGATATTAAGTGAAACTCTATGACGCTTATCATTGCTGAAGCCGGTGTTAATCACAACGGCAACGAAAAACTGGCTTTTGAACTTGTTGATGCTGCTTACAAGGCCGGGGCTGATATTGTTAAATTCCAGACATTTAAAGCGAAGAACCTTGTGACTGAACAGGCGAAGCAGGCCGATTATCAGGTTGCGAATACTCAACGGCAGGAATCGCAGCTAGACATGTTGAGCCGCCTTGAGTTGTCCTGGGAAACGCATCATGCATTGATTAAGCATTGTAACGAATTGGGAATAGAATTTCTCTCTACGGCCTTTGACTCAGAAAGCCTGAATTTTTTGGTCAATGAACTGGGGATCAAACGCTTAAAATTACCTTCTGGTGAACTCACCAATGCCCCTCTGGTGCTTGAGCATGCCAGGACTGGTTGTGACATTATCGTATCAACGGGTATGGCCACCCTTTCTGAAATAGAAGCTGCATTGGGCGTGATCGCTTTTGGGTATACCTGTTCAGAGGGTGTTGTACCTTGTACCACCGCCTTTGAAAGTGCATATGCAAGCCTCGAAGGACAGAAGGCTCTGAAAGAAAAGGTAACTATCCTTCACTGCACAACTGAATATCCTGCGCCAATGAACGAGATTAACCTTAGGGCAATGGATTCCTTAAGAGAAGCGTTCGACCTGCCTGCTGGTTATTCCGATCACAGTGAAGGTATAACTATTCCTATCGCAGCAGTTGCACGAGGTGCGGTGATCGTTGAGAAACATTTCACCTTAGACAAAAACATGGAAGGTCCTGATCATAAAGCCTCACTGGAGCCTGACGAGTTGGCAGCAATGGTGAAAGCTATCCGGCAGATTGAAGTTGCGTTAGGAAACAAAGTTAAAAAACCAACTGTTTCAGAAATAAAAAACAAGTCGGTTGCAAGAAAAAGTCTGGTAGCCGCAAAGAAGATCAGTGCGGGAGAACCTTTCACATCATCGAATATTACGATCAAAAGACCTGGAAACGGTATGTCGCCTTATAGCTACTGGGATATGCTGGAGAAATTATCGACAAAAGAGTATTTACCGGGAGACTTGATTATTGAATAACAAACCTGTCGTTCTAATAGGCGGTGGTGGGCATGCCAGTGTACTTCTTGATATTCTGCATTCAAATAAGCGTGATGTTATTGCCGTCGTGAGCCCACAGGACGTTTCAGAACGGTCGATTTTTTCAGGATTGAAAATACTACACTCAGATGACGATATCTTCCATTACTCAAGTGAAGACATCGAATTAGCTAACGGCATTGGTTTGATTCCGCGATCATCACTCAGAAAGAATGTCTCAGAATTCTATGTTTCTCATGGATACCGGTTTGCAAGCATTATTGCGCCAGATGCATTAATATCAACACACGCCATCCTCACTGATGGCGTGCAGATTCTTTCCGGAGCGATAGTAAACGCAGGGACTACTATAGGTTGTCATTCAATCATTAATACCCGAGCAGTTATTGAGCACGATTGTCATTTAGGTGATTACTGTTTTATTGGTCCTGGAGCGGTGCTATGTGGTCAAGTAAACACCGGTGAATCAGTATTTGTTGGAGCGGGTTCCACAATAGTTCCAGGAATGAAACTAGGAAGTAACTCTATAGTGGGTGCAGGTGCCCTATTGGTACAGTCATTAGAAAATGGACAAGTTTGTTATCCGGCAAGATCGGTAATCAAATAATGTCTTACAAAAGGTAATTCATGATGCAGCATTGGAAAAATGTGCTGATCCGACCGGACAGTACACTGCGTGAAGCTCTAGAAATTATTAACCGTGAGGCTCTACGCGTCGCATTAGTTATTGATGATAATAACTACCTGTTAGGCGTTATCACTGATGGTGACATCAGAAGAGGACTACTGAATAATCTGGTTCTTTCAGCAAAAGCTGAGTTGGTAATGAATACTCAGCCTGTTACAGCGGCAAGTAACGTTTCTTCTGCTGAATTAAATTCAATGATGAAAGCAAAAGGAATTTTGTCTATACCCATTCTTGATGATGGGAAAGTTGTTGGTCTGGAAACTATCCAGTCAGTAAATGACAAGAAAAAATATCCAAACCCTGTCTTTATTATGGCCGGTGGTTTTGGAACAAGGTTAAAACCTTTAACTGATACCTGCCCAAAACCTATGCTGTGTATAGGCGGGAAGCCAATATTAGAAACTGTTATTCGTAGTTTTGTTAAGGCAGGCTTCAATAATTTCTATATTTCTACGCACTATATGCCTGAAACCATCAAAGAACATTTTGGCGATGGTGAACGTTTTGATTCCAAAATTAATTATGTCTATGAGGAAAACCCTTTAGGTACAGGTGGTGCTTTAGGTTTGCTGCCTGAGGATTTATCTAATGATCATCCTTTAATTATGATTAATGGGGACGTCTTGACCAATGTCGATTATGAGCGTTTGATCAAATTTCACATTGAAAGCAAAGCGGATGCAACAATGTGTGTACGAGAATACGACTACCAAATTCCTTATGGTGTTATCAAAGGAGAAGGTAATAAAATCGTATCGATGGAAGAGAAACCTGTACAAAGATTTTTTGTCAATGCAGGTATTTATGTCGTTTCACCAAACATTTTTAAAGCCGTTCCGAAAAATCATCGTGTTGATATGCCAACTCTACTTGAACAGCATATGGCTAATAACAAAAACATTCTTATGTTCCCAATACATGAGTACTGGCTGGATATCGGACGAATGGATGATTTCAAAAAAGCTCAGGTTGATTACTTTACCTTAGGTTTAGATTGATGAAAGCAGCAGCAGTCATAGGATTAGGTAATATTGCAGACAGGCATCGTCGTAATCTTAAAACACTTTATCCAGGCATTAAAGTTTATGCGATGTCTGCTTCTGGCCGTAAAGTTCAGGATGGAATAGATAATTGCGATCAGGTTGTAAATACTTTACCTGAACTCTTAAACGCTGTAGATATGGCAATCATTGCATCACCCGCAACCCTGCATGCTGAGCACGCCATACCCTTTATCAAAGCAGGCGTACCTGTTTTAATTGAAAAACCCGTTACAGTCTCGCTCCCTGACGCAGAAGCATTGCTGGATGCTGCAACTCGTTTTAACACCGTCGTTGCTGTTGGATATTGTTTGCGATATCTACCCTCTGCACTTTCAGTAAAAAAGGTATTAGAAGAGAAAAAAGCGGGCACGATTTTCAATGCATTTGTTGAGATAGGACAGTATCTGCCAGACTGGCGCGCGAGAAAAAACTATAAAGACAGCGTCTCAGCGAGTAAAGCCCTGGGGGGGGGAGCACTCCTCGAGTTAAGCCATGAATTCGATTACACGCGTTGGCTTTTCGGTGAGTTAGATGTTATTCATGCTTCAGTTCGTAATTGTGGTGTATTAGATATTGATGCCGAAGAAATTGCTGATATTGTTACCATCTCAAAAGATAACGTGATTATCAATATTCACCTTGATTTCCTGCAAAGAAAAGCATTTAGAAAGTGTAATTTGTTAGGCACGAATGGCCGTATTGAATGGGATCTGATTAACAATCAAGTCAAAATAATTAACAAATCAGATGAGTGCCTAGTATATAATGAGCCTCAATATGATAAAAATAAAATGTATTTGGATATGCTAAAGGACTTTGAAAATTATATGCATGGACGTGATAATCAATGCATCACTTTGACAGATGCAATTAAAACGTTAGCATTGATTAATAATATTAAAGGAACGGCAGAATAGAATGAAAAATTATGCATTTATATTCGCTCGTGGTGGTTCTAAAGGACTTCCTGGTAAAAATGTTAAAGAGTTATTAGGTAAACCACTGTTACATTATGCACTCGATATTGCTCAACAGTCTCCATCAATCGATAAGGTATTCGTTTCAACAGATGATGCTGAGATAAAAGAAAAAGCATTAGAATTAAAAGACGTCGTTGTCATTGACAGGCCTGATGATCTGTCTGGAGACAAAAGTCCGGAATGGTTTGCATGGCGACACGCAATTGGCTGGGTAACAGAGCATTATGGAGAATTTGATCAATTCATCAGTCTTCCTGCGACAAGTCCCCTGCGTGAAGTGCAGGATGTAGAATGCGCCATTGCAAAACGTGTTCAAACGAAGGCTGATATCTGTATTGCCGTAACACCAGCATCACGCAGTCCCTATTTTAATATGGTTAAGATTAACCGAGAAGGCATGAACCAACTGGTGATAAGCCCTGAGGGTGATGTCAGTAGACGTCAGGATTGTCCCGATGTGTTTGATATCACTACAGTAGTTTATGTTTCAACACCAGAATTCATCCTCAATAATGTTGGGTTATTCTCTGGGACGGTTACTTCGATAGAAGTACCCAAAGAAAGAGCTGTAGATATAGATGATATTTATGATTTTTATATGGCTGAAACAATTCTGAAAAGAAAAAAGAGATCCACTAAAAATGTTACTAGAAAATAAAAAGATTATTGTTTTGGGTGCTGGTGGGCTTTTAGGAGCTTGTTTAACGAAAGCATGTATTGAAAATGGAGCTAAGGTCATTGCTGTTGATCTTGATATCAATCATATTAAGAGCAAATTACAGGCCCAGGGCGTAGTAACCTCTTCTGATGCCGATATCACTTATGCTGAAGTAGATGTGACTAATGAACAGTCTGTCATGGACTTTTTTAACAGCCTCGTAAATATTGACGGAATTGTCAATGCTACCTATCCAAGAAATAAATCGTATGGTAGCAAATTATTTGATGTTAGTCTTGCTAGTTTCAACGAAAACTTATCTTTGCATTTGGGCAGTTCATTTTTAATTAGTCAGCAAGCCGCAAAATTATTCTTGCGTCTAAAATCCCCGCTGTCTATGGTCAATATATCTTCAATATATGGTGTTATTGCCCCTAAGTTTGGTATTTACGATAATACACAAATGACAATGCCGGTAGAATATGCTGCGATAAAATCAGCATTATTGCATTTGAATAAATATATAGTTACCTATGTTAATGATAGTGGATTCAGAATTAACTCTGTTAGTCCTGGTGGGATTTTTGACAACCAGCCAGCAGCATTTTGTGAAGCATATAGAAAGAATACTCACGGAGCGGGGATGCTGGATGTAACTGAAATGACAGGATCAATTGTTTTTCTTCTTTCAGAACAATCAAGATATGTCACAGGTCAAAATATTATAGTTGATGATGGCTTTTCACTCTAACAATATTCATGTTTATACTAAATAGTGAGTCTGTTTACTTCATCTGCTTTTAATTCTGTTCTATATATAGAAAGTACAGGGGTGGTTAAATTTAATGTTTTCTAAAATAAAAACGATTCTTCGCTATCTTATGCCCTATCAGCCAGATGTTATTGAAAATAAGTTTGTGGAGTTGAACAGTAAATTATGGAAGGCAGAGCCATTAAAAACCCAGACTGATACCGATAATAAATCATTTTGTCTGGTTGAGGGCATTATTGCCTGCCCGGCCAGTATCATGGATAAAGCAAGGATAGCAAAGGCCATACAGCAAGAAACAGGCTCCGAACCAGTCGTTTTTGTTCGCGGCTTTAATATTGCAGGGAGTAATGTAAGTCACATATATCAATCCTTTAATATTAATCATTTCTATTGCTGGTGGCGTGGGTTCTTTCATCCGAAAGTCTTTATCCCAGCTATAGTTGCTACTTCGAAAATAATGTTAGGGGCCAGGTCTGGAGAGGCATTAATCAATTTGAACTACCGAGGTGTGGATATTGGGGATCTTATCTACGATACTTTAATTCGATTTCGACCAAACGAATACACGGTAAAAAAAATACAATTTAAGCATCTGAGATTGATTTTTAGATCTTTTTTGACATTTCATAATAATGAACTAATGTTGGCTAAATACAACCCAAAATACCTTGTGACAAGCCACAATGTGTATGCTGAATTTGGCATGCTACCACGTCAGATAAGACATCATAATGCTGGGGTTATATTCCTCAAGGATATTTATGCTTATAAGTGTTACGGTTCTCAAATTAATGTTAAAGAACACTTTCTTAAGCCAGATTATGAAGGGTTTTTACTGAATCTTAAATCAAGCGAATACGTCAACAAGGCGCATAAATACTTTCATGATCGCCTTGAAGGCAATGTCGATCAAATAGATGTAAAAAATGCATTTAAAAATAAAAAGAAATATAGCATAGAACAATTGAAAGCGATCTACCCAAGCATTGATACTGAAAAGAAAAATGTTGTTGTTATGTCCCATGCATTTTCAGATTCTCCACATGTTGGAGAGGGGCTACTATTCAATGACTATTATGATTTCCTTGAGAAAACATTAATTCGACTTAATAAAAATACTAATATCAATTGTTTTGTAAAAGCACATCCCAGTTCTTATATGTGGAATGAAAAAGGAGGTGTTGAGAGTTTGATTGAAGCTAATAAATTGGATCATATCCATATGATGCCGGTCGACTTGAATACCAATTCTATTGCAGATTTTGCCGATATTATCGTGACGGCGAAAGGGACTGCTGGTCTGGAATTTTCATGTCTAGGTATTCCCGCTGTAACTGCTGGAAAAGGATATTATGCTGGGTTCGGTATTACACTTGAACCTGAATCTGTGGAATTATATTATGATATTTTAGACTCGGTTTCGGATCTGACAAATCTTAGTGACGAAACTCGACAACGAGCCATGGTATTGCTTTATATGGTTTCTTTAAGCAGGAGACATTCTGCAATTCTGCCTAAACAGCACATCATGCCACATGAAAATTATAGTGACGTCTATCTTGATAAATACAAAGAAATCATTGCTAATATCGAAAGTGAAATCCCAATACGTGATGAATTCTATCAGGAGATTATTAAGGATGTGGTGAAAAATCATGTTTAAAAAGGGCTTGTTATATATACTCGTAAATTATGCCATTCAATTTATTAATATATTTCTTAGCCTGGTCATGATGAAATATCTTCCAACTGCCCAGCTTGGAGATCTTGCACTTGCAAGAACATGGCAGCAGTTCGTCGATTACTCACACCTTGGCTCTCGTTTTTCTTTAGACCGCTTTATTCCGTTAAGCAAAAATAGGGAAAAAAAATTATTAGTTACAACAGTATTGCTAACGAATATTATAGGGGCATTAACTGTTCTAATAGTTGCATTAATTTTCAACCATTCCAATATTACTGTGCTTATTCTTACTCTTTGTGGATTATTCATTTCGATTAGCAATATTGTTAAAGCTTATTATCGAGCAACTAATCGGATCGATGAAATGTTATGGCTTGTGATATATTCACAATTTCTGCCAGTTCTTCTTCCGCTTATTATATATATAATTACACATAGTTTTGAAATTTATCTTTACACAAGTTTAGGATGTTATGGATTAGCTATAATAAGATTATATCGGATTGAAAGGAATTTAAAAAAGTATCTTATCCTGAAATTATTGTTTAATAGATTGAAATTCTTATTTAAACCTTCTCTTTTGTTATTTTTAAACGCAATTTTCACTTTCCTATACCTTGTTATGGATAGATTTTTTATTGATGGCACAGGTGGTCGTGATCAGTTGGGCAATTTTAGTGTTATCATATTTGCTTTCAGCGCGCTTATGATTATACCTTCAACTTGTGCTGAGTTGCTTTTCGTCAAAGTTATTAAACAGTGTAGTCAGACTGGAAGATGTTTATTCATTAAAGAATGTCTTATTATGTTTTCTGTTACTCTGTTGGGTGTGATAATTGCGAATGTAGTAATGAAGTTTTTCATTGAAAACTTCACAAAATATGGATATCTTATTCCTGAATTACATTTAGCCACTCTTGCTGTAATTCCCTTTGCATTTACAGCAATTTACTATCATGTGATGAATGGATTAGATCTTCGTAAGCAAATGGTAGCTGTTAGTGCTGCGGTCTGTCTTATTTTAATTGCGTATTATTGTATTCCTGTGTTCACTCATGTGAAATTTGAGCTTCATGATTATTTGTATGCGAAGCTGGCAACAGGATGGTTAGTATTGCTTGGCTATGTTTTTTTTATTTTGCGTGTAAAAATTGGTGCGCATCATAAAAAATAAATTCTCGGTAGAATTTAATATGATCTCAATTGCTTTCTTCGTACTAGCCCTAACCATTTATTCACTAATAGTATTTAAAACAAAAGATATAATTCATCCCATAGGTATTGGGATCATCTTTTGGTTTTTTTCTGCATCTCTTTCCACAATAGATGTTCTTTATGATCCTCAGTTGCAGTCAGAGTTAAGTTTTGAGACGCTAGCGGCTATTTTTCTTGCTGGCTTATTCTTTACGCTTCCTTTTTTATTCTCAAAGAGAATAGATAAAGCTATTTTTAGTTATCAGCGGTTCGATTTTAATCTTATCTATCGCGTAGTATTTAACTTTATCGTCCTTTTATCTATAATTACATTTTTAATGCGATTTGGTACGATGCTAACTCACCCTCCGCTCCTCTCCGGTGCCGGTAGTGATTTGAAATCATTGGTTCCTAATGCGCCTCCGTTATTAAATTTTATCGATGTATCTATGCCGTACATCGCTCTGACTGCTCTTTTCGAACTCAAATACTCATATCGACTAAGACGCGGACGAAGGATTCTACTTATTTTCTTTGCCATTTTCACAATTGTTGCTGCGTTAATTTATAAAGTTTCCAGAGGCGAGTTTTTAGTATTTATGATGGGTGCTATTTATATTCTTTTAATTCCACGTAAAATTACCTTAGGATTCAAGCAATTAATGATGGTAATGCTGCCGATGGCGCTACTCTTATATATTGGTGCAATGCGAATTTCTGAAACAAGCCGTGCATCAACTCAATTTGGCGAGGGAGTGGCGAATTCGCTCTTCAGTCAAATTTACACCTATGTGGCAATGAACTTCCAGAATCTGAATTTGCTGGTTAATTCATCTTTCGAACCGACTTATATATGGGGAGGGCTTAAGTTTTTACTCAAACCATTCTTTGGTTCTTATTATGATAATAACTCAATAGGTTTCTCGGATTATGAAGTTAGTTTTTTCAATGCCAAAACCTTTATCTACTATTTTTATAACGACCTAGGATTGGCTGGGGTGATAATTTATTCATTTGTAATTGGTCTTTTGCTTCAGGTGATTTATAACAAAACGGCTTGCAATGTTAAGTATTGTCTTTTACAGGCATGCTTTATGAAGGCTATTATTTTTATGTTGTTCGGTAATTATTTTTTTGGAGAGTTTGTGTTAATTATCCCTTACGGCATTGTACTTTTCCTTTTACTGCTTATTCCTAAAGTCGAAGTTAAGAGGATAGAAGCTAAACCTATCCCTAATCATTTCAATAATAATTAATGAGTATTTATGGCAGGAAGATATCTAAGCTATTTCAGTAAAAGGACATATTGATGAGTTTGCTGATTAATGCATCGAACCTGTATGTAGGTGGTGGTGTTCAGGTCGCAGTTTCTGTATTAGAGGAATTAACTAATTCTAAGCGACAGTTTATTGCAGCGGTTTCCCCCTTAGTTGCAAGACAACTTTCGGAAGCAGCATTGATAAATTGTCTAATCATTGACAAGACACCATCAAATATTTTTAACTTTAAATCAAGAAGAACCTTAGATAAAATAGTAGCTGAAAATAACATCAGCAAGGTGTTCACTATTTTTGGCCCCAGTTACTGGAACCCCAAAGGCGTTAAACATGCCGTAGGCTTTGCTTTGCCATGGTTGATTTATGATACACGCCGAGTGTTTTCTAAATTGACTTTTGCTGAAAAAGCAAAGAAAATTTTATTAATGTGGTTACAGCCTTATTTCTTTAAAAAAAATGCAGACCTTATCTTTGTTGAAACCGACGATGCTAAAGATAAAATTATTGAGCGTTATCATTTTCCGCAGAGTCATGTCGTCACTGTTTCAAATACTATAAATGCGATTCTTCAAAACGCTAAATTATATGATAATAGCGTCATTAGCTCTTTACCGGTAAAGGAGGACGGTGATGTTTACCTTTTGACAATATCACATGATTATCCGCACAAAAATTTAAATGTTATTCCTATGTTACTCGACAGATTGCCTAGTAATTATAAGTTCGTAGTTACGCTGCGTACTCCAATGGAAAATATCCCACAGCAATACCAGCATCGTATAATTAACGTCGGCCCAATCAAAGTTAATCAATGCCCGGCGTTATATCATTTTTGTGATGCTCTATTTTTACCTACGTTACTGGAATGCTTTAGTGCCAGTTATGTAGAGGCTATGTATTTCAAAAAAACTATCTTTACATCAGATTTATCGTTTGCGCATACAGTATGCCATGATAGCGCATTCTACTTCGATCCCTATTGTGTTAATGATATCTGCGATAAGATCATTTCCGGGATGGAGAATGTGAAGGATAGAGCGATAAAACAAGAAAAGGCCGATCAGCTTTTTTGCCAGCTACCAACGGCGAGGGAAAGGGCCTTAATGTATATGCACAGTATTGACAAGTTATAAGATTTCATAAGAGGTGTTAAATGTTTTCAGATAAAGTGCTTTTGATTACTGGTGGTACAGGTTCATTTGGCAATGCGGTATTAAAACGATTTCTTAATACCGATATTAAAGAAATTCGAGTTTTCTCGCGCGATGAAAAAAAGCAAGACGATATGCGCAAGAAATATAATAGTGAGAAACTTAAATTTTATATAGGGGATGTGAGGGATTATCGCAGTATTCTCAATGCCAGTCGTGGCGCTGACTTCATCTACCACGCCGCAGCACTTAAACAAGCGCCATCATGCGAGTTCCATCCGATGGAGGCAGTTAAGACTAACGTCCTCGGAACTGAAAATGTTCTTGAAGCTGCGATTGCCAACGAAGTTAAACGTGTCGTTTGCTTAAGCACTGATAAAGCTGTTTATCCTATCAATGCTATGGGTATTTCGAAAGCAATGATGGAAAAAGTGATGGTCGCAAAATCACGTAATGTTAATAGCGACAAAACTGTGATTTGCGGTACTCGTTACGGCAACGTGATGGCTTCCCGTGGTTCAGTCATTCCCTTGTTCGTTGATCTGATCAAAGCGGGTAAGGCGCTGACGATCACTGACCCAAATATGACCCGTTTCATGATGACGCTTGAAGATGCTGTTGATTTGGTCCTATATGCGTTTGAGCATGGCAATAATGGTGATATTTTTGTTCAAAAAGCACCAGCCGCAACGATTGAAACATTAGCTATTGCTCTGAAAGAGCTTCTTTACGTTGAGCAACATCCCGTCAATGTTATCGGTACGCGGCATGGTGAGAAACTTTATGAAGCGCTGCTCAGCCGTGAAGAGATGATTGCCGCCATCGACATGGGTGATTATTACCGTGTTCCACCTGACCTGCGCGATCTTAACTATGGAAAATATGTTGAACAAGGTGATAGCCGTATCTCTGTTGTTGAGGATTATAACTCGCACAATACGCAGAGACTGGATGTTGAAGGGATGAAAACACTTCTTCTGAAATTACCATTTATTCGCGCATTGCGCGCGGGTGAACATTACGATCTGGACGCCTGACATGAAAATCCTGATTACTGGAGCTGATGGCTTTATCGGACGTAACCTGTGCTTACGCCTTCAGGAAGCAGGGTACAGTGACCTTGTTAAGATTGACCGTGGTTCAAGTGCGGCTGAGCTGGAAAATGGCCTACAAGAAGCTGAATTTGTCTATCATCTCGCGGGTATCAATCGACCTAAAAACGTCGAAGAGTTTGCCGAGGGGAATAGCAATCTGACTCAACAGATTGTGGATACTCTTTTAGCCAAGCATAAAAGCATACCTATTATGATCAGTTCTTCCATTCAGGCTGAACTGGATAATGCTTATGGTCAAAGTAAAGCTGCAGCTGAAAAACAGATTGAACGCTATGCAGCTGAAAGCGGTGCAGCATACTTTATTTATCGTTACCCGAATGTTTTTGGTAAATGGTGCAAGCCTAATTACAATTCGTTCGTGGCAACCTTCTGTCATAATATTGCCAATAACATCAATATTACGATCAACGATTCTTCCGCGCCTGTAAATCTTGTATATATTGATGATGTTTGTACTGATGCTATAAAGCTCTTGTCTGAAAAGGTTAAAAGCGGGTACAAAACTGTCGAGCCAGTATATTCGACGACAGTAGGTGAGGTGGCGGATTTACTTTATCGCTTCAAAGAAAGTCGTTCCACTCTTGTCACCGAGGCTGTAGGTACAGGGTTCACCCGCGCGCTTTATTCGACGTGGTTAAGTTATCTACCTGCCGATATGTTTGCGTACTCAGTTCCCTCTTACGAGGACGCCCGAGGGGTCTTTTGCGAGATGTTAAAAACCCCTTCAGCGGGGCAGTTTTCATTTTTCACCGCACATCCCGGCATTACACGTGGTGGTCATTATCATCACACAAAAAATGAAAAGTTTCTGGTCATTCGCGGCCAGGCATGCTTCAAGTTTGAACATGTGATTACCGGCGAGCGATATGAACTGAATGTTACCTCAGATAATTTCAAAATCGTTGAAACAGTTCCCGGCTGGACGCATGACGTTACAAATATTGGAAATGATGAATTGATAGTTATGCTCTGGGCAAACGAAATTTTCAATCGTGATGAGCCTGATACTATTGCGAGACCTCTGTAATGAAAAAATTAAAAATTATGTCTGTTGTTGGCACGCGTCCTGAGATTATCCGTCTGTCACGCGTTCTTGCTAAGCTTGATGAACACTGCGAACATATTCTTGTCCATACTGGTCAAAACTATGATTATGAGCTCAACGAAGTGTTCTTTAATGACCTTGGTGTACGAAAACCCGATTACTTTTTAAATGCTGCCGGGAAAAATGCTGCAGAAACTATCGGTCAGGTTATCATCAAAGTGGATGAGGTACTCGAATCCGAAAAGCCTGAAGCAATGTTGGTGCTAGGTGATACTAACTCTTGTATTTCTGCTATCCCGGCCAAGCGTCGTAAAGTGCCTATCTTCCATATGGAAGCCGGCAACCGTTGTTTCGATCAGCGCGTCCCGGAAGAGACCAATCGACGCATCGTCGACCATACCGCTGACATCAATATGACCTATAGTGATATCGCACGTGAATATCTTCTGGCTGAAGGCCTCCCAGCAGCTCGAATTATTAAAACCGGTAGCCCAATGTTTGAGGTACTTACGCATTACATGCCTCAAATCGATAATTCGGATGTCCTCTCGCGACTGAACCTGCGTCCGGGCGAATTCTTTGTCGTTAGCGCGCATCGTGAAGAGAATGTTGATTCTCCCAAACAACTCGTCAAGCTTGCAACCATTCTCAATACTATTGCTGAAAAATATGATTTGCCGGTTATTGTATCCACTCATCCGCGGACACGTAATCGTATTAACGAGCAAGGGATTGAATTCCACCCAAATATTAATCTGCTGAAACCTTTAGGTTTCCATGATTACAATCATCTGCAGAAAAACTCTCGTGCTGTGCTGTCTGACAGCGGTACGATCACTGAAGAATCCTCCATTATGAATTTCCCAGCGGTAAATATTCGGGAAGCACATGAGCGTCCAGAGGGCTTTGAAGAAGCCTCTGTCATGATGGTGGGTCTGGAGTGTGAACGTGTTTTACAGGCACTGGATATTCTGGCAACACAGCCTCGTGGAGAAGACCGTCTTTTACGACAAGTCAGTGACTACAGCATGCCTAATGTGTCGGATAAAGTCGTCAGAATCGTTCACTCTTATACAGATTATGTCAAGCGAGTCGTCTGGAAAGAATACTGATGAAACTTGCTTTAATCATAGATGATTACCTGCCCAATAGTACGCGAGTTGGTGCAAAAATGTTTCATGAGTTGGCTCAGGAATTTATTCTCCGTGGGCATGATGTTACTGTAATTACACCTGACACCCGTCTCCAGGAAGATGTGTCTTTTGACACCTTCCAGGGGGTCAAAACATGGCGTTTCAAAAGCGGGCCTCTCAAGGATGTGAGTAAAATTCAACGTGCCATTAATGAAACGCTTCTTTCCTATCGGGCCTGGAACGCCATTAAAGGCCAGATAAAAAAAGAAACTTTCGATGGGGTAGTTTATTATTCGCCATCCATTTTCTGGGGGCACTTAGTTAAGAAAATTAAATTCCGTTGCCAGTGTCCGGCTTACCTGATTTTGAGGGATATGTTCCCGCAATGGGTGATAGACGCTGGCATGTTAAAAGCCGGTTCTCTCATCGAACGCTATTTCCGTCTTTTCGAAAGAACGTCTTATCGTCAGGCAAACCGTATTGGGCTGATGTCAGATAAGAATCTTGACGTCTTTCGGATGACCAATAAAGGTTATCCTTGTGAGGTTTTGCGTAACTGGGCTTCTCTTACGCCGTCGGTACCACCACAGGGTTATATATCATTGCGTCAGCGTCTTGGCCTTGAAGATAAAGTTATTTTCTTCTATGGAGGGAATATCGGTCATGCGCAGGATATGGGGAATCTGATGCGTCTTGCCCGAAAAATGGCTGTGCATCCGCAAGCCCACTTTTTATTTATTGGGCAGGGAGATGAAGTTGAATTAATCAATTCTTTAGCTGCCGAGTGGGCATTGCCTAACTTCACGTACATGGCATCTGTCAATCAGGATGAATTTAAATTTATCCTGTCGGAAATGGATGTTGGCCTTTTTTCACTTTCCGCCAGACATTCATCTCACAATTTTCCAGGAAAATTGCTAGGATATATGGTTCAGTCCTTACCTATATTGGGCAGTGTGAATGCTGGTAATGATTTGCTTGATGTCGTTAATCAAAATAATGCCGGATTAATTCATATTAATGGTGAGGATGACAAACTGCATGAGTCCGCACTGCTAATGCTTAAAGATGTTTCCGCGCGTCGCCAATTCGGCTTAGGTGCGAATGTATTGTTGAAAGAACAGTTCTCAGTCGAGTCTGCGGCCCAGACTATAGAAATGAGGTTAGAGGCGTTTAATGCGACTAATTGATACTCATCAGCTTGAAGCCTTATACGAACAAGCCAGGCATTCTGCACGCTTGCGCGCTCATCTTCTAATGCATAACTCACACCAGGATAAAGTGCAGAGGTTGCTCATTGCTCTGGTTCAGGGCAGTTATGTCGACCCGCATTTCCACGAACTCCCTCATCAATGGGAAATGTTTATCGTTATCCAAGGGCAAGTGCAGGTTTGCTTGTATGGCAAAGATGGCGAAATAATTAATCAGTTTGTCGCCGGAGAGAATACGGCAATAAACGTAGTCGAGTTTTCTCCGGGTGATATACACAGTGTTGAATGTCTATCTCCGAGAGCACTAATGATGGAAGTGAAAGAGGGACCTTTTGATCCTTCCTTTGCCAAGGCGTTCATCTAACGCCCCTCTGAATCGCATCTTCCGCTATCTACTCAGGCTCATCCTGAGTTAACATCTAAGCCACATTTCAAGCCGCGCACAGTCGCGGCGACCACACCTGACAGGAGTATGTAATGTCCAAGCAACAGATCGGCGTTGTCGGTATGGCAGTGATGGGGCGCAACCTGGCGCTCAATATCGAAAGCCGTGGTTATACCGTCTCCGTTTTCAACCGCTCCCGTGAAAAAACCGAAGAAGTGATTGCCGAGAACCCAGGTAAGAAACTGGTTCCTTTCTATACGGTTAAAGAGTTTGTTGAGTCTCTCGAAACGCCACGTCGTATCCTGTTAATGGTGAAAGCGGGCGCGGGTACCGATGCTGCTATCGATTCACTGAAACCGTATTTGGATAAAGGCGACATCATTATTGATGGCGGCAATACTTTCTACCATGACACTATTCGTCGTAACCGTGAATTGTCAGCTGAAGGCTTCAACTTCATCGGTACCGGTGTGTCCGGTGGTGAAGAGGGTGCCTTGAAAGGCCCATCTATCATGCCTGGCGGTCAGAAAGAAGCGTATGAGCTGGTCGCACCAATCCTGACTAAAATTGCAGCTGTTGCTGAGGACGGCGAGCCGTGCGTGACCTACATCGGTGCTGATGGTGCTGGCCACTACGTTAAGATGGTTCACAACGGTATCGAATACGGCGACATGCAGCTTATTGCAGAAGCGTACTCCCTGCTGAAAGGCGGCCTGAACCTTTCTAATGAAGAGCTGGCTGAGACCTTCACCGAGTGGAATAAAGGCGAACTGAACAGCTACCTGATCGACATCACCAAAGATATCTTCACCAAGAAAGATGAAGAGGGGAAATACCTGGTTGATGTGATTCTGGATGAAGCAGCGAACAAAGGCACCGGTAAATGGACTAGCCAGAGCTCGCTGGATCTGGGCGAGCCTCTGTCTCTGATCACTGAATCCGTATTTGCTCGCTACATCTCCTCTTTGAAAGAGCAGCGCGTTGCGGCATCTAAAGTGCTGTCTGGTCCGCAGGCCAAGCCGGCTGGTGATAAAGCTGAATTCGTTGAGAAAGTTCGTCGTGCTCTGTATCTGGGTAAAATCGTCTCTTATGCACAAGGTTTCTCTCAGCTGCGTGCCGCTTCAGACGAAAACAACTGGGATCTGAACTACGGCGAAATCGCGAAGATCTTCCGTGCTGGCTGCATAATTCGCGCCCAGTTCCTGCAGAAAATCACAGATGCCTACGCTGAAAATGCCGGCATCGCGAATCTGCTGCTGGCACCGTACTTCAAGAAAATCGCGGACGAATACCAGCAGGCGCTGCGTGACGTGGTTGCTTACGCCGTGCAGAACGGTATTCCGGTGCCGACCTTCTCCGCTGCGGTGGCGTACTATGACAGCTACCGTGCCGCCGTACTGCCAGCGAACCTGATTCAGGCACAGCGTGATTACTTTGGTGCGCATACGTATAAACGTACGGATAAAGAAGGTGTTTTCCACACCGAATGGCTGGATTAATCTGATTTAGTTTTGCCATATCATCAAGCCCGGTAGAGATACCGGGCTTTTTTATCACACCCAATCCACTTACTTTATAAACGGACTAGATTGCGTGAAAATTCTTGTTACTGGCGGTGCCGGTTTTATCGGTTCTGCAGTTATCCGACATATCATCAGCAATACTCGGGATAGCGTTGTTAACGTTGATAAATTGACCTATGCCGGTAATCTGGAATCCTTGCGTGAGGTAAGCGATAGCGAACGCTATGTCTTTGAGCATGCTGATATATGCGACAAAGAGGCAATGGAGCGGATTTTCGCCATGCATCAGCCTGATGCCGTCATGCATTTGGCAGCGGAGAGCCACGTTGATCGTTCTATTACCGGTCCTGCTGCATTTATTGAAACCAATATTGTGGGTACCTATGTCCTGTTGGACATCAGTCGCGCTTACTGGTCCTCATTGGATGAGTCGGCAAAATCCGCATTTCGTTTTCACCACATTTCAACAGATGAAGTATATGGCGATTTACCCCATCCTGATGAGCATCAGGACGGAAATCCGTTGCCGCTCTTTACAGAGAAAACGTCATACGCGCCAAGTAGCCCTTATTCAGCCTCAAAAGCATCCAGCGATCACCTGGTTCGCGCGTGGATCCGCACCTACGGCCTGCCAGGGATAGTGACAAACTGTTCAAATAACTACGGCCCTTTCCATTTTCCGGAAAAACTTATCCCGCTTGTCATATTGAATGCACTTGAAAACAAAGCCTTACCCATTTACGGCAAGGGAGATCAAATCCGTGATTGGCTGTATGTGGAAGATCACGCGCGAGCCCTCTATACCGTCCTGACCACTGGTCAGCCCGGCGAAACGTACAATATCGGTGGGCATAATGAGAAGAAAAATATCGACGTTGTACATGCGATTTGCGATCTGCTGGATGAAATTGTCCCTAAGGAAAAATCCTACCGGGAACAGATAACCTATGTGGCTGACCGCCCCGGCCACGATCGCCGTTACGCGATAGATGCTCATAAAATCGGAACAGAGTTAGGCTGGAAGCCAGAGGAAACGTTTGAAAGTGGGATTCGCAAAACGATTGAGTGGTATTTGAACAACGCTGAATGGGTCTCTAATGTTAAAAGTGGTGCCTATAAGGCATGGATTGAGCAGAATTATGGGGAGCGTAAGTCATGACGAAGCGTAAAGGCATCATCCTCGCTGGCGGATCTGGCACGCGTCTTTACCCGGTGACGATGGCGGTGAGTAAGCAGCTGCTGCCGATTTATGATAAGCCAATGATCTACTACCCGCTTTCCACACTGATGCTCGCGGGCATTAGAGACATTCTGATTATCAGTACTCCACAAGATACGCCGCGTTTTGAACAACTGCTTGGCGATGGGAGTCAGTGGGGACTTAACCTACAATACAAAGTACAACCAAGCCCAGACGGTCTGGCGCAGGCTTTTATTCTTGGCGAAGAGTTTATCGGTGAGGACAATTGTGCGCTGGTCCTGGGGGACAACATTTTTTATGGGCATGATCTTCCGAAACTGCTTGAAGGTGCGGCTGGACAGGAAGAGGGCGCGACCGTGTTCGCTTATCATGTAAGCGACCCAGAGCGGTATGGCGTTGTTGAGTTTGACAAAGACGGTACAGCGATTGGCCTTGAGGAGAAACCTCAACACCCCAAAAGTAACTACGCGATTACGGGTCTCTATTTTTACGATAACGATGTCATAGAGATGGCCAAAAGTTTACGTCCATCCGATCGTGGCGAGCTGGAAATCACCGACATCAACCGCCTCTATATGCAGCAGGGGCGGTTATCTGTGGCGCTGATGAGACGCGGTTATGCATGGCTGGATACGGGAACCCACCAAAGCATGATTGAGGCAAGTAATTTTATTGCCACCATCGAAGAGCGTCAGGGTCTCAAGGTGTCTTGCCCGGAAGAGATAGCATTCCGCAGAGGCTTTATCGATTCGGATCAACTTCGGCTTTTAGCGGAGCCACTCAAGAAAACGGGTTACGGGCAATATCTATTAAATCTGACCAAGGGATTAGTCTGATTTGAATCTTGCCATCATTGATCATTTTTGGGCATGTGTAATCGTTGAAAGCAGCATTGAGGCTGGTGAGAAGGCAGTTTATCCGTCGTGTTGACGGCCTGTGCTTATGAATTTATCCACTGCCCAGACAGGACATGAACCTTGACAGCGAAATGGCATTAGCGATAAAAAACCACCAGTTAACTATTGTGGTGGGATTTTGAATGTCACCAGAAACTCATACTGAAGAAGTCAAGTAAATGAAAATAACAATCTCCGGAACCGGTTATGTTGGTCTCTCAAACGGTATTCTTATCGCACAACACCATGAGGTGGTTGCGCTTGATATCATTCAGGCCAAAGTGGATATGCTTAATCAGAAGAAGTCTCCGATTATCGATAAAGAAATCCAGGACTATCTGTCAAACAAACCGTTAAATTTCCGTGCCACAACGGACAAAGAAGATGCCTACCGCGACGCAGATTTCGTCATCATCGCTACACCAACGGATTACGACCCTAAAACCAACTACTTCAACACATCAACCGTAGAAGCGGTGATCAAAGATGTTATCGCAATCAACCCAAATGCGGTGATGATCATCAAATCGACCATTCCGGTAGGCTTCACCAAATCGATTAAAGAAGAGTTGGGTATTGATAATGTCTTCTTCTCGCCTGAGTTTCTGCGCGAGGGCAGGGCGTTATACGATAACCTGCACCCATCCCGAATCGTGATCGGTGAGCGTTCTGAGCGTGCGGAGCGCTTCGCCGCACTGCTGCAGGAAGGCGCAATCAAGAAGGATATTCCGGTACTGTTCACTGACTCCACCGAAGCTGAGGCGATCAAGCTCTTTGCCAATACCTATCTGGCAATGCGCGTGGCCTACTTCAACGAGCTGGACAGCTATGCAGAGAGTCTGGGCCTGAACACCCGCCAGATCATCGAAGGCGCGTGCCTCGACCCCCGTATCGGTAACCATTACAACAACCCGTCGTTTGGTTACGGCGGCTCCTGTCTGCCCAAAGATACCAAGCAGTTGTTGGCAAACTATCAGGCGGTGCCAAACAACCTGATTTCTGCCATTGTCGATGCCAACCGCACGCGTAAAGACTTCATCTCTGATTCGATCCTTGCGCGTCAGCCGAAAGTGGTGGGCGTCTATCGTCTGATCATGAAGAGCGGCTCTGATAACTTCCGCGCTTCTTCTATTCAGGGGATCATGAAGCGTATTAAGGCGAAAGGCGTGCAGGTCATTATCTATGAACCAGCGATGCAGGAAGACGAGTTCTTCCATTCTCGCGTAGTTCGCGATCTGGACGTTTTCAAGAAAGAAGCGGATGTGATTATCTCGAATCGTATGGCGGAAGAGCTGGCAGACGTGGCGGATAAGGTTTACACCCGCGATCTGTTTGGTAGCGACTAATCTCCCGTCTACCGCACACAAAAAACCCGGCTCATGCGCCGGGTTTTTTGTATTAAACCTTATAGAAATTACGGTACCAGTCGACAAAGTTCTTCACTCCGTCTTTTACCGAGGTCTGCGGTTTAAAACCAATCACGTCATATAACGCCTTCGTATCGGCGCTGGTTTCCAGCACGTCACCGGGCTGGATGGGCATCATGTTTTTCTCTGCCACTTTACCTAACGCGTCTTCCAGCGCGGTAATGTAATCCATCAGCTCGACAGGCGAGCTGTTGCCGATGTTGTAGACGCGATACGGTGCGGAGCTGGTCGCTGGCGAACCGGCCTCGACGGTCCAGTTCGCATCGGCCTGAGGGATCACATCCTGCAGACGGATGATCGCTTCAGCGATATCATCGATGTAGGTGAAGTCACGCTTCATCTTGCCGTAGTTGTAGACGTCAATACTCTTGCCTTCAATCATCGCTTTGGTGAACTTGAACAGCGCCATGTCCGGGCGTCCCCAAGGACCGTACACCGTAAAGAAGCGAAGCCCGGTTGTCGGCAGGTTGTAGAGATGCGAGTAAGTGTGCGACATCAGCTCGTTGGCTTTTTTGGTCGCTGCATACAGTGAAACCGGGTGATCCACTGAGTCGTCAGTTGAGAACGGCATCTTACGGTTCAGGCCGTAAACGGAGCTGGAAGAGGCATACAGGAGGTGCTGAACCTTGTTATGGCGGCAGCCTTCCAGCACGTTGAGATGGCCAACCAGGTTAGCATCTGCATAGGCGTGCGGGTTTTCCAGCGAGTAGCGAACGCCTGCCTGCGCGGCCAGATGGATCACACGGTCAAATTTCTCATTGGCGAAGAGTGCGGCCATGCCTTCACGATCGGCTAAATCCAGCTTTTGGAAGGAGAAATTCTCGGATGTGAGCAGATCAAGACGCGCCAGCTTGAGATTAACGTCGTAGTAGTCATTCAGATTATCAATCCCAATGACGTGATGACCTGCCTCCAGAAGCCGCTTGCTAACATGCGAACCGATAAAACCTGCTGCGCCAGTAACCAAAAATTTCATATCTTTCCTCGTTAACGCTTCGTTCCTGTTGATGCTCAGCGCATCAGATTATGTCTATGATAACCCGTTGCTCATAAGTTACATAACCCATCTTTCCGATATAACTCATCGTATTCCTATAGAAAAATTGCCAGCAACAGATACACTATGGGAACATGATTTCTTTTGCCCTTTTTGATCTGTTAGGGATTGTATGACGCAAAACAACAATAACCTGGTCCCGCGCAGTAACGACCCGGAGCAAATTGATTTACTTGATTTAGTGCTACAGCTGTGGCGTGGGAAGTGGATTGTCGGTGCTTTTATCGTTGTATTTATTGTGCTTGCCGCAGGTTATTTAACCGTAGCTAAAGAGAAATGGACCTCTTCAGCGATCATTGCCCAGCCTGACGCTGCACAAATTGCAACATATTCTAACGCGCTGAACATCCTCTATGGCGGTGCCGCACCTTCAATGCTTGATATTCAGACCCGCGCTATTGGTCGTTTTAACTCTTCCTTTTCTGCCTTATCTCAGGCACTTGAAAATCAGGCTGCCCCAGAGAAATTGACCATTGAGCCGACGGTTAAGGGGCAATCTCTGCCGTTAACTGTCTCCTATACGAGCGAATCCGCAGAAGCCGCGCAAAAACAACTCGCTCAGTATATCCAGCAGGTTGATGAGCAAACTGCAAAAGAGCTGACGCTCGACCTCAGGGATAACCTCAAACAACAGATCACAACCCTGAATGATTCTCTGGAAAACCAGGAGAAGGTGTCTCAGGAGCAAAAAGATCTTCGTATCAAACAGATTGCGGAAGCGCTTAAAAACGCGGAAGCGACAAAAATCACCACCCCGCAGATCCAACAAACGCAGGATGTGACGCAAGAAACCATGTTCCTGTTAGGAAGCGAAGCCTTAAAATCAATGTTAGACAACGAAGCATCGCGTCCTCTTGTCTTCTCAGGCACATACTATCAGACCAAACAGAATTTACTCGATATCCAGAACCTGAACGTGAACCCCGAAACTATCCATGTCTATCGCTACGTGATGAAGCCGAATCTGCCTGTTACTCGCGATAGCCCGAAAAAAGCCATCACCCTGATTCTTGCCGTACTGCTGGGCGGGATTATCGGTTCTGGTGTAGTACTGGGCCGCAACGCGCTGCGTAACTACAAGCCAAAAGCCTGATTCGCAGACAAAAAAAGACCGGGTTTCCCCGGTCTTTTTTTATTTATGGCGCTTACGTAAGTTCTCAATCACCGCCGTTAAATCCAGCTCCTGATCCTGCAGCAGCACCAGCAGGTGGTACATCAAATCCGATGCCTCGTTAGTCAGCTCGTCCCGGTCATGCACCGTCGCCGCCAGCGCCGTTTCGACGCCTTCTTCGCCCACTTTCTGCGCTATGCGCTTGGTTCCGCTGGCGTACAGCTTCGCGGTATACGAACTTTCAGGGTCAGCCGTTTTACGTTCAGCCAGAAGCTGCTCAAGCTGGTAAAGGAACAGCCACTGGTGGCTCGCCTCACCAAAGCAACTGCTGGTCCCTTTGTGGCACGTCGGCCCAATCGGGTTTGCCAGCACCAGCAAGGTATCGTTATCGCAGTCAGGGGTAATGCTGACCACGTTCAGGAAATGACCCGAGGTTTCGCCTTTGGCCCACAGGCGTTGTTTGGTGCGCGAGAAAAAGGTCACCTTACCGCTGTCGAGCGTTTTTGCCAGCGCGTCCTGGTTCATATACCCCAGCATCAGCACTTCTCCTGAAACAGCATGCTGTACAACTACCGGCAATAATCCGTCAGTCTTTTCCCAGTCCAGCTGCGCCTGTTGTTGCTCTGTTAACATACCCTAATCTCCACGCCCTGGTCGGCCAGGTACGTTTTTAACTCACCAATATTGATAATTTGTTTGTGGAACACGGACGCGGCCAGCGCGCCGTCCACGTTCGCAGCGCGGAAGGCTTCCAGGAAGTGCGACATGGTGCCCGCGCCGCCGGAGGCGATCAGCGGCACATGGCACACGGCACGCACTTTTTTCAACTGCTCCAGGTCATAGCCGTTACGCACGCCGTCCTGGTTCATCATGTTCAGGACAATCTCGCCCGCGCCGCGCTTCTGCACTTCCTGCACCCAGTCCAGCGTCTCCCATTGGGTAACGCGGGTGCGGCTTTCGTCGCCCGTGTACTGGTTAACGTGGTACTTGCCGGTGGTATCGTCAAACCAGGTGTCGATACCGACCACAATACACTGCACGCCAAAGCGATCGGCCAGGCGGGTGATGAGTTCCGGATCGGCCAGCGCAGGGGAGTTGATAGAAATTTTATCCGCGCCAAACGAGAGAATTTTGGCCGCGTCGTCAGCGGATTTGATTCCGCCCGCCACGCAGAACGGGATGTCGATCACTTCTGCCACGCGTGCGACCCAGCTTTTGTCGACCACGCGTCCATCGCTGGAGGCGGTGATGTCATAAAATACCAGCTCATCGGCACCTTCATCGGCATAGCGTTTCGCCAGCGGAACGATGTCGCCAATGATCTCGTGGTTGCGGAACTGCACGCCTTTCACCACCTGGCCGTCACGTACGTCCAGGCAAGGGATTATCCGTTTTGCCAGCATTGAATCGCCTCCGTCACCGTAAATTTGCCTTCCAGTAAGGCCCGTCCCACAATCACACCCTGCACACCGGTACCGCGCAGCGCGGCCACGTCGCCAATATCACCGATACCGCCAGAAGACCGGAACGCCACCTGCGGATAACGCGCGCAGACCTCTTCGTACAGCGAAACGTTAGAGCCGGCCAGCGTGCCATCGCGTGAGATATCCGTGCACAGCACGTGCTTCAGGCCGACAGGAAGATAAATATCGACCAGCTCTTCCAGCGTTACGCCGGAGTTTTCCTGCCAGCCGCTAACGGCAACCTGCTTGTTACCCTGTTCATCAATGCGAACGTCCAGCGCCAGCACCAGCGCATCGGCGCCGAAGCGGCGGAACCAGCCCTTCACCGTATCAGGATCTTTCACGGCGGTAGAACCGACCACCACGCGCGCCACGCCCGCGTCCAGCAGGGCGGCAACATCGTCTTCCGTACGCACGCCGCCGCCAACCTGCACGGGGACATCCACGCCAGCAACCAGTTTTTTGAGCAGAGGGATTTGGCGTTTCGCCGGATCTTTCGCGCCGGTCAGGTCGACCAGGTGCAGCACCTCAGCGCCCTGCGCCGCGTAGTCCTGCAGGCGCGGCAGCGGGTCGTTACCGTAGTCGCGCTGCTGGCCGTAATCGCCCTGGTGGAGACGAACAACCGTGCCGTCAATTAAATCTAAAGCGGGAATAATCATCACATCTCCAGGAAGTTTTTCAGCAGCTGTGCGCCCGCGGCACCAGAGCGTTCCGGGTGAAACTGCACACCGTAAAAATTATCTTTCTGTACTGCTGCGGTAAACGCCTCGCCGTAGTTGCACTGGGCAATGGTGTTCGCGTTCACCGGCATGGCGTAGCTGTGGACGAAGTAAAAGTACGCGCCGTCTTCGATGCCGCGAAACAGCCGGTCGCCCGCTTTGGCGTAAACGCGATTCCAGCCCATGTGCGGCAGCGGTAAACCGTGGTCGTTCATTTTCGGCACGTCTTCGTCAATAATGCCCAGCAGGTCGACGCCGTTGCTCTCTTCGCTGCGGCGGCCCAGGATCTGCATACCCAGGCAAATGCCGAGCACCGGTTGGGTACAGGCTTTGATCAGATCGACCAGCTCGCGTTCGCGGATCTGATCCATCGCCGCCTGCGCGGTGCCCACGCCGGGTAAAAAGAGTTTGTCGGCGCGCAGCACCACGTCCGGGTCACGGCTCACCACCGGCTCGTAGCCGTGGCGGGCAATCGCCGACTTCACGGAGTTCAGGTTGGCGCATCCTGTATCCAGAATCACCACGTTCATTACAACACTCCTTTCGACGAGGGAAGGGCGTCACCTTCAACGCGGATCGCCTGGCGCAGCGTACGACCAAAGGCTTTGAACAGGCTCTCCACTCGGTGGTGATCGTTCTTGCCTTTGGTTTTCAGGTGCAGCGTCAGGCCCATAGTGTAAGTGAGCGAACGGAAGAAGTGCTCCACCATTTCGGTGCTGAGATCGCCTACGCGCTGGTAGGTGAAATCGGCTTTATATTCCAGGTGCGGGCGACCCGAGATGTCCATGGCGCAGCGTGCCAGGCACTCGTCCATCGGCAGGACGAAGCCGAAACGGTTGATGCCGCGTTTGTCACCGAGCGCCAGCTTCAGGGCTTCGCCCAGCGCCAGGCCGGTGTCTTCCACGGTGTGGTGATCGTCAATGTAAAGGTCGCCTTTTACCGTAATTTCCATGCGGAAACCGCCGTGGGTCGCAATCTGGTCCAGCATGTGGTCAAAGAATCCGACGCCGGTGTGGATCTTGCTGCCGCCTTCGCGGTCCAGCCAGACCTTCACGTCAATCTGCGTCTCTTTGGTGTTGCGCTCAACGTGTGAGTAACGGTCGCGTTTGGTCAGCTGTTCGCCAATTTTCGCCCAGTTGAGATCGCTGCTGCTGTAACGCAGGCCCGTGATGCCCATGTTTTCGGCGAGAGTGATGTCGGTGGCGCGATCGCCAATCACATAGCTGTTGGCTTTATCGAGCGCTTCTTCCGCCAGATAACGCTCAACCAGCTTCACTTTCGGTTTACGGCAGTCGCACTCGTCGGCTGGCAGGTGAGGGCAAATCAGCACTTCATCAAACGCCACGCCCTGCGAGGTGAGGATCTGCATCATCAGGTTGTGCGGGCCGTCGAAGTCGGCCTGCGGGAAGCTGTCCGTACCCAGCCCGTCCTGATTGGTGATCATCACCAGCTTAAAGCCAGCCTTCTGCAGTTTGAGCAGAACCGGGATTACGTCGGGTTCAAAAGCCAGCTTGTCGAAACGATCGACCTGAAAATCGGTAGGTGGCTCCGAAATGAGGGTGCCGTCACGATCGATAAAGAGATACTTCTGACTCATACTTTCTCCGCTTTCAGGGCGTCAATTACGCGCTGGCTCTCTGCACGGGTGCCGACGGTAATACGCAGGCAGCCGCTTAAGGATGGTTGTTTATTTTGGTCTCGTAAGATAATGCCTTGATCCCATAAAGATTTAAATACGGAGCTTGAGGCAGTAAAGCGCACCAGAATGTAGTTGGTTTCAGAGTCAAACACCTGCTCTACGCAGGGGATCGCTTTCAGGGCCGTCACCAGGTACTGACGCTCTTCCAGAATTTGCGCCACGCGTTCACGCATGGCGTTAATACCCTGCGGCGCCAGCGCCTGTGCGGCAATGTCGGCAACCGGCGTGGAGAGCGGGTAAGGGGCAATGACTTTCAGCAGCAGGTCGATGACCTCTTTGTTGGCCAGCGTAAAGCCGCAGCGCAGGCCCGCAAGGGCGAAAGCCTTCGACAGCGTACGCAGCACCACCAGTTGCGGGTACTCTTCAATCCAGCCTGCCAGCGTCGCCTGCGGGCAGAATTCAATATAGGCTTCATCCGCCACCACCAGCGCCTTGCCGCGGGTCATTTCCAGCAGGGTACGAATATCCTGCGGGTTGATAATCTGGCCGGTCGGGTTATTTGGGCTGCAGACGAAGACCACCTTCACGTCGTCGAGGTTGTCGGCGATACCCTGCAGATCGAGCTGCCAGTCTTCCAGGGACAGCACGTTGCGGCACGCCACGCCGAAGGTTTCCGCGCTGACGCTGTACATGCCGTAAGTAGGCTGACAGTACATCACCGCATCTTTACCTGGCTCGCAGAACGCGCGGATCAGCAGTTCAATACCTTCATCCGCGCCGCGGCTGACCAGCACCTGCTCCGGCTTCACGCCCGCATACTGGGCGTAGTTTTCGATAACCGCTTTCGGCTGGCACTCCGGATAGCGGTTCAGCGTTTGCTGCGACAGCTCGAACTGCACCGCCGTCGGAAATTCGTTGGCGTTCAGCCAGACATCGCCGTTACCACCCAGGCGACGGGCAGACTGATACGGAGTCAGTCGACGGACATTTTCGCGGGCTAATTCTTCAATGTTCATGCTTGCTCCTTCAGGGCGGCAACGCGCAGCGTCACGGCATTTTTGTGGGCGGTCAGGCGCTCGGCGGCGGCCAGGGTTTCAATGGTGGAAGCCAGTGATGCAAACCCCTCGCGGGAGAGTTCCTGCACGGTCATCCGTTTCTGGAAATCCGCGAGGCCCAGGCTTGAGCAAGTTGAGGTATAGCCGTACGTTGGCAGCACGTGGTTGGTGCCGGAGGCGTAATCGCCCGCGGACTCCGGTGACCAGTCGCCGAGGAACACCGAGCCCGCGCTGGTGATGCTGTCGACCAGATCGCGCGCGTTGCGGGTCTGAATGATCAGGTGCTCGGGACCGTACTGGTTAGAGATGGCAATACACTGGTCGAGATCGCGCGCCACAATCAGGCGGCTGGCGGACAACGCCTGGCGTGCGGTTTCGGCACGCGGCAGGTCCGCAAGCTGGCGCTCAACGGCTTCGCCTACGCGTTTCGCCATATCGGCATCCGGCGTCAGCAGGATGACCTGCGAGTCCGGGCCGTGTTCCGCCTGAGATAACAGGTCGGAGGCCACGAAATCCGGCGTCGCGCCGCTGTCTGCGATCACCAGCACTTCAGACGGACCGGCTGGCATGTCAATTGCCGCGCCGTCCAGACGCTGGCTGACCTGGCGCTTGGCTTCGGTCACAAAGGCATTGCCCGGGCCAAAAATCTTGTCAACCTTCGGGATGGACTCTGTGCCAAAGGCCAGCGCGGAAATGGCCTGCGCACCGCCCACGTTAAACACCTCCTGCACGCCGCACAGTTTCGCGGCGTAAAGGATCTCGTCGGCAATCGGCGGTGGCGAGCAGAGCACCACTTTCTGACACCCGGCGATACGCGCAGGGGTAGCCAGCATGAGTACGGTGGAAAACAGTGGGGCAGAGCCGCCAGGGATATAAAGGCCGACCGATGCAACCGGGCGCGTCACCTGCTGGCAGCGCACGCCGGGCAGGGTTTCCACATCAACGGTCTGTAATTTCTGCGCGGTGTGGAAGGTATCAATGTTTTTCACCGCGACGGCCATCGCCTGTTTGATCTCGTCACCAAGACGGCTTTCCGCTGCCGCGATTTCCTCTTCGGTGACCCTTAACGCGCCAACTTCGGTTTTATCAAACTTCGCGCTGTATTCACGCAGCGCATCGTCGCCACGGGTTTTGACGTTGTTGAGGATCTCGGCCACGGTACGGGTAATGCTTTCCGACGCGGAAATCGCCGGACGCATCAGCAGCTCGCGCTGTTGTGCGTCGCTACAGTTATTCCAGTCGATGATTGTGTTAAAGCTCATGGCCATTACTCCATCATCTTCTCAATTGGCAGCACCAGAATAGAGCTTGCGCCCAGTGACTTCAGCTTTTCCATGGTTTCCCAGAACAGGGTTTCGCTGCTCACCATGTGCATCGCCACGCGCTGCTGATCGCCTGCCAGCGGCAGAATGGTTGGACGCTCAGCACCCGGGAGCAGGGCAATCACTTCGTCCAGGCGCTCGGTCGGCGCGTGCATCATGATGTATTTGGATTCACGCGCCTGAATCACGCCCTGAATACGGGTCAGCAGTTTGTCGATGAGCTGCTGCTTGGCATCGGCCATGTCGCCGTCGCGCTGAATCAGGCAGGCTTTGGAGCGGTAGATAACCTCCACTTCGCGCAGACCGTTCGCTTCCAGCGTCGCGCCGGTAGAGACCAGGTCACAAATGGCGTCAGCCAGACCCGCACGGGGTGCCACTTCAACAGAGCCGTTCAGCAGGCAGGATTTAAACTGCACGCCTTTCTGGTCGAGGTAACGCTTTAACAGGTGAGGGTAAGAGGTGGCGATACGCTTGCCGTTCAGCGCAGCCGGGCCGTCCCACGCTTCATCGACCGGCGTAGCCAGCGACAGGCGGCAGCCGCCGAAGTCCAGACGACGCAGGGTGAAGTAACGCGGGTCTTCGCCCTGCGCGCGGCGGGTCAGCAGCTCTTCTTCCAGCACGTTTTCGCCAATGATGCCGAGATCAACGACGCCATCCATCACCAGGCCAGGAATATCGTCATCACGCACGCGCAGAATATCGATAGGCATATTTTCAGCCAGGGCAATCAGGCGCTGGGTGTGCAGGTTGATTTTAATCCCGCAGCGGGCCAGCAGTTCGCGTGAATCGTCACTCAAACGGCCTGATTTTTGAATAGCTATGCGTAAACGTGAGTTATCTAACATTCTTTATTCCTCGTTAACCTGTTTTAACCTGTCTGAATGCGGTCCAAAAAAAAGCCCCCGGAAGATGATCTTCCGGGGGCTTTCTCTTGCGTTCGCGCACCACTGGAAGATCCAAACGTCTTCCAGCACACATCGCCTGAAAGACTAGTCAGGATGATGGTGGTGATGGTGGTTTTTAAATGGAACGCGTGTCATATAAATTCTCGTTGAATGCTTATGCATCTGATGTCTTTTAACCTAAACCACTTGCCCGGCAGATTGCAAGGGCTTTTTGTGATCATTAATTCATTTCATATTGATGCTATGAATTGTGTGTTCTGCCGGGCTGGCGTAGCCTTAATACAAGCATGTGTAAGCGGAGAGTTTTCATGAAAAAGGTCGCAATTGTCGGTTTAGGATGGTTAGGAATGCCGCTGGCGATGTCATTAGCCGCGAAAGGCTGGCAGGTGACCGGGAGCAAAACCACGTCGGATGGGGTAGAAGCCGCACGCATGTGTGGCATCGAGGGCGTTGAGCTGCGCCTTGAGCCCGAACTGGTTTGTGATGCTGACGATCTGGATGCGCTGATGGATGTCGATGCGCTGGTCATTACCTTACCCGCCCGTCGCAGCGGGCCGGGAGAGTCTTTTTATCTGCAGGCGATGCAGGAGATTGTTGACAGCGCGCTGGCGCATCACATCCCGCGCATCATTTTCACCAGTTCCACCTCAGTCTACGGTGACGTTGAGGGAACGGTGAAGGAAAACAGTGAACGTCAACCGGTAACCGCGAGTGGTCGGGTGCTGAAAGAGCTGGAGGACTGGCTGCATAACCTGCCGGGCACTCAGGTAGATATCCTGCGTCTGGCCGGGCTGGTGGGGCCGGGTCGTCATCCTGGACGGTTCTTTGCCGGAAAATCGGCTCCGGATGGACAACATGGCGTCAATCTCGTCCATCTTGAGGATGTTATTGGGGCAATTGAGTTGCTATTACAGGCTCCGAAGGGTGGGCACATCTATAATATATGTGCACCCTCTCATCCATCGAGAAGTACCTTCTATCCGCTGATGGCTCGTCAATTGGGTCTGGCTCCGCCAGTCTTTGGCGATGCGAAAGGGGAAGGGAATGGCAAAATTGTTGATGGCAATCGAATTTGTCATGAACTGGGATTTGAGTATCAGTATCCCGATCCGCTGGTGATGCCCATGGAATAATGCCATCGGCGGAGACGATCGCACACCGTAAGGGGGCGAAGATGAAACCGCTGCTGGATGTTCTTATTATTCTGGATGCGCTGGAAAAAGAGGGAAGCTTCGCCGCGGCGTCAGCGAAGCTTTATAAAACGCCTTCGGCGCTCAGCTATACCGTGCATAAACTTGAAAGCGATCTGAACATTGAACTGCTGGATCGTTCCGGGCATCGCGCGCGTTTTACGCGAACCGGACAGATGCTGCTGGAAAAGGGGCGTGACGTTCTCCATACGGTTCGCGAACTGGAAAAACAGGCCATCAAACTTCATCAGGGCTGGGAAAACGAACTGGTGATCGGCGTGGATGATACCTTTCCCTTTTCTCTCCTGACGCCGCTGATCGAAGCGTTCTATCAGCGCCACAGCGTGACCCGGTTAATATTCATTAATGGTGTGCTGGGCGGCTCCTGGGATGCCCTGACGCGGGGCAGGGCGGATATCATCGTTGGGGCACTGCATGAGCCCCCCCAGTTGAGCGATTTTGGCTTTGCGCGACTGGGTATACTGGAGCAAATTTTTGCCGTCGCGCCCCATCATCCGCTGGCGAATGAACCGGAGCCCATTAACCGCCGTATTATTAAAAACTACCGTGCCATTGTGGTGGGTGACAGCTCCCGGCCTGAATGTGGCGTCTCTTCGCAGCTGCTTGATGAGCAAGAGGCGATTACCGTGTTTGATTTTAAAACTAAGCTGGAGTTGCAAATAAGCGGTCTGGGGTGCGGCTATTTGCCGCGCTATCTGGCGCAGCGCTTTATTGATAGCGGTGCGCTTGTTGAAAAACAGGTACTTGCTCAAAGCAGCAACGAATCGGTTTGGGTGGGCTGGAATGAACAAACTGCCGGGCTTCCCAGCGCATGGTGGCGGGACGAAATTTTAGCAAATAGTGCTATCGCTGCAGTTTACTCTCAGGGCAGCGTCGAGAAATCAGCCAGTTAGAAAAAAGAAAATTGCCCGGTGCGTTGCAAACTATTGCCTTTTGTATCTGATGTGGGGCAAAATGCCGCCGCTGCAAACAAATGAATAATCGACGATATAAAAGGCGTCGGTTATTTTTTTTTGCATGTACGAAACGAAACTAAAAACCAAGAGGCCGGGCTTCGTACCGGATAGATATTTACTAAAATCCGACAGTTGTTGTCGCTGAGGAAGAAAGAAATGGGGCAATTTTTCGCTTACGTGGCGGTTATTACCGTAAAGGAGAATAACTATGTCGCATAACGCAACTCCAAACACCTCTCGCGTGGAATTACGTAAAACGCTTACGTTGATTCCGGTTGTTATGATGGGCCTTGCCTATATGCAACCGATGACGCTGTTCGATACATTCGGTATCGTATCAGGCCTTACTGACGGTCACGTTGCAACGGCGTACGCCTTTGCGCTGGTCGCCATTCTCTTTACAGCGCTGAGCTACGGAAAACTGGTTCGCCGTTTCCCGTCTGCAGGCTCTGCCTACACCTATGCTCAGAAATCCATTAGCCCGGCGGTTGGCTTTATGGTGGGCTGGTCATCTCTGCTGGACTACCTGTTCATGCCGATGATCAACATTCTGCTGGCAAAAATTTACTTCGAAGCGCTGGTACCTTCCGTACCGTCGTGGATCTTCGTGGTGGCGCTGGTGGCCTTTATGACCATCTCTAACCTGCGCAGCATCAAGACCGTGGCTAACTTCAACACCCTGATTGTTATTCTGCAGATGGGTATCGTTGCGGTTATCGTGGGGTTGATCATTTACGGCGTGTCCCACGGTGAAGGCGCAGGTACGCTGGCCAGCACCCGTCCGTTCTGGTCTGAAGGCGCGCACGTTGTGCCGATGATCACCGGTGCGACCATCCTGTGCTTCTCGTTCCTGGGCTTCGACGGTATCTCTTCTCTGTCTGAAGAGACCAAAGACGCCGAGCGCGTGATCCCAAGAGCAATTTTCCTGACCGCGCTGATTGGCGGCATGATCTTTATCGGTGCTTCCTACTTCCTGCAGCTGTACTTCCCGGACATCTCTCGCTTTAAAGAGCCGGACGCATCACAGCCTGAAATCATGCTGTATGTTGCAGGGAAAACCTTCCAGTGGGGTGTGCTTATCTTCTCCAGCGTCACCGTACTGGCATCCGGTATGGCGGCACACGCAGGTGTTTCTCGCCTGATGTACGTTATGGGTCGTGACGGTGTGTTCCCAACCCGTTTCTTCGGCTACGTTCATCCGAAATGGCGTACCCCGGCGTGGAACGTACTGCTGGTTGGCGCAATTGCACTGATGGCCATTAAGTTTGACCTGGTGACTGCAACCGCGCTGATTAACTTTGGTGCGCTGGTGGCGTTTACCTTTGTTAACCTCTCGGTGATCTCTCAGTTCTGGATCCGCGAGAAGCGTAATAAAACGCTGAAGGACCACTTCAACTATCTGGTGCTGCCAATGTGTGGCGCGCTGACGGTGGGTGCGCTGTGGATTAACCTGGAAGAGAGCTCAATGGTTCTGGGTCTGATCTGGGGTGCTATCGGTCTGATCTATCTGGCTTGCGTAACCAAAAGCTTCCGCAACCCGGTACCTCAGTACGAAGATGTTGCGTAATAGTGTGTCGGGTGGCGGCTACGCCTTACCCGACCTACAAAACACGTAGACCCGCGCCAGCGGGCAAAAAAAGCCGGAGACAATGTCTCCGGCTTTTTTGTACCCATCACTCAAACAATCTCTTGCGCATACTGGAACAGGGATTTCAACAGCGCCTGTTTCTCAGCATTCCCTTCATACTGGCCGTAAAGCATTTCCAGCTCTTGCGCATAGCTGTTGAGAAATTCCGGTGTAAACACGTTACGTCGATGCTGCAGCCAGCGTTCCTGCTCCACTTCGTCCAGAGTACCCGGGTAGTTTCGCGCCCGGTAATTGAACATCAGCTTTTCAATGCGCTTATCTGCAAAGGTAATATCCAGTGCCGGTAAATTACGCGGCTCGGTTTGCAGGACGATATTCATCGCTGCGCGATCGGCATCGCTGAAGAAACCGTTATAAAGCTGTGCGTCGACGTTCTCAGACGGTACAAACGGCTCGGCTTCCGCAAAGATAGCGACCACTTTTTCCCGTACCTGCGGGTTGTCGCGCAGCACCTTCAGGTTATCCAGACAGTGCTGACGATTAATACCCAGCCTGTCAGCATCTTCCGGTCGCAGCGTATTGGCCTGCGCCAGCACCGGACATTTATTGATGTGAACCAGCTTCACCGGTACCGCAGGTAGATCGCCGAGCTCGTTTTTCGGTGTGTAAAGCCGTTCACGCAGCGTATCGCTGTCCAGTTCCAGCAGCGGGGAGATATCGCCCGCCAAATCCACCATGATAACGGCATTACGATTGTCGGGATGCCATGCCAGCGGCGCAACCCAGCTGGTATTGCCGCGCCACGCACCGAACATCCCGGAGATGTGTACCAGCGGCTTCATCTGCGGTACATCAATGAGCGTAGTCAGCTTCTGTTTGCTGCGGTGACTCAACAGATACTCAAACAGACGCGGCTGGGCGGTTTTCACCAGCTTTGCCATGGCAATGGTGGCATAGACGTCTGCCATCGCGTCGTGAGCATTGCTGTGCTCGATGCCGTTGGCGCGCGTCAGGTGTTCAAGCCTGAAACTCGGTAGGCCATCCTCGTTCTCCGGCCAGTTAATGCCTTCAGGACGCAGGGCATAACAGGCGCGCATAATATCGAGTAAATCCCAGCGCGAATTGCGGTTCTGCCAGCTCCAGGCATAGGGGTCGTAGAAGTTGCGGTAGAAGATATTGCGCGTCACTTCATCATCGAAACGGATGTTGTTGTAACCGACCACGCAGGTATGGGGAACGGTAAACAGATCGTGGATGCGGCGGGCAAACTCCGCTTCGCTCACGCCTTTTTCCCGTGCTTCCTGCGGTGTAATGCCCGTAACCATCACCGCGCCCGGCTGCGGCAGATAATCATCCGCGGGCCTGCAGTAAAAGACCTCTGGCTCGCCAATGATGTTGAATTCGTCGTCGGTACGGATGGCAGCAAACTGCGCCGGTCTGTCCAGCGCCGGGTGGGTGCCAAAGGTTTCGTAATCGTGGAACAAAAAAGTTGGGCGCGCGGCAGAATCAGACACCAGTAATATCATCCTGTAAAAAATTCACGACGCTATGGTAAACGATCGCGCTAAGCAGTCCGAATAAAAAGCGCGGTCATGCGTGAAATTTGCGAGACAGCGTCAGAGAAAAATATGCTCTCTGTCACATTTTTTTGCAATTAAGGCAGGTAACGACAGCAGAACTCCCGTAAAAAGGTCATCGATTTTTAATGACCTGAGGATATACCGTTGAAACGCCGTCTGTTTATTGCTGTTTCTTTACTTGCTTCGAGTATCACATCTGCGCTGGCTGCCGATCCGCTGGATTTCTCCCCGCAGCCACCTGCCATCCAGGCGGGGTCCTGGGTGCTGATGGATTACACTACTGGTCAGATATTAACGGCGGGCAACGAACATCAACAGCGTAATCCGGCAAGCCTGACCAAGCTGATGACGGGCTACGTCGTCGACCGCGCTATCGACAGCCATCGCATCAGCCCGGATGATATCGTCACGGTTGGGCGCGACGCGTGGGCGAAAGGTAACCCGGTATTTGACGGATCGTCTCTGATGTTTCTGAAAGAGGGCGATCGCGTTTCCGTTCGCGATCTCAGCCGGGGCCTGATTGTCGACTCCGGTAACGATGCCTGCGTGGCGCTGGCCGATCACGTCGCGGGTGGCCAGCCGCAGTTCGTGAATATGATGAATGACTATGTGCAAAAGCTGAACCTGCGCGACACCCATTTCGAAACCGTTCACGGACTGGATGCGCCTGGGCAGCACAGCTCCGCTTACGATCTGGCCGTTCTCTCCCGCGCGATCATTCACGGTGAGCCAGAATTTTATCATATGTACAGCGAGAAGAGCCTGACCTGGAACGGGATCACCCAGCAGAACCGCAATGGCCTGCTGTGGGATAAAACCATGAATGTGGACGGTCTGAAAACGGGGCATACCTCCGGTGCGGGCTTTAACCTGATTGCCTCCGCGGTGGACGGGCAGCGTCGCTTGATCGCCGTGGTAATGGGCGCAGACAGCCCGAAGGGGCGTGAAGATCAGGCGCGCAAGCTCCTCCACTGGGGACAACAGAACTTTGATACGGTGCAGATCCTGCACAGCGGTAAAAAAGTGGGGACCGAGCGGATCTGGTACGGTGATAAAGAACAGGTAAACCTGGGAACCGATCAGGACTTCTGGCTGGCCTTGCCAAAAGCGGAAGTACCGAACATTAAGGCTAAATACGTACTGGATACAAAAGCGCTGGAAGCCCCAATTGCCGCCCATCAGCGGGTCGGTGAAATTCAGCTGTACGACCGCGATAAGCTGGTGGCGCACTGGCCGCTGGTCACGCTGGAACGCGCTGATAAAGGCGGTATTTTCTCCCGCCTGAGTGATTATCTGCATCACACCATCTAACCATTTTGAGCAGACTGGCAGGGTTGCGAGTCTGCTCACATAATAAACACTCCTCGTTTGCCGATAATATTCATTCTGCTTTATAGTGTATAAATATACAGTAATAAATGGAGGCAGTATGGACTACAGCATCAAGCAGCAACAGAAACGTAAAATCGCAGGTTTTCACCTTGTTGGGCCGTGGGAAAAAACCGTTAAGCAGGGCTTTGAACAACTGGTCATGTGGGTGGATGGGCGTCACATTCAGCCGCTGGAGTGGGTAGCGGTTTACTACGATAATCCTGATGAGGTCCCGGCAGAAAAACTGCGCTGTGACACTGCCGTCACGGTACCCGACGACTTTATCATTCCCGATAACAGTGAAGGGGTGATGATGACCGAAATTGTGGCCGGGGATTATGCGGTCGCGACGGCACGTGTTGAAAATTACGACTTTGCGACCCCGTGGTATCAGTTCTTTAATTCCCTCCTGCAGGACAATAAGTACCAGATTGCTCCAAAACCCTGCTTCGAACGCTATCTTAATGATGGTAATGCAGATGGCTACTGGGACATTGAGATGTTCGTCGCGGTAGAGCATAAAGCGGGTTAACCCTGTAAAAAGTGGGATTTTTAGCCGGGGGCGATCCACCCGGCTGAAAACACAGTACAATTGTGATTTGCCGTGTAGCTGGAGAGCGGGTGTGCGTCCCGACAAATCATTAACGCCGTTTGAAATTCGGTTGTACAAACACTACCGCGTGGTGCATGGGTGTCGCATCGCGCTGGCGTTCGTGTTGACGTTTGTACTGGTTCGCTTGCTGGATGTTCCTGAGGGGACGTGGCCGCTGATTACGCTGGTGGTCGTGATGGGGCCCATCTCCTTTTGGGGAAACGTTGTTCCGCGCGCGCTTGAGCGAATTGGCGGGACCGTTTTAGGCTCCGCCCTTGGGCTAATCGCCCTGAAACTGGAGCTGATCTCCTTTCCTGTCATGCTGGCATGGTGCGGTGCCGCCATGTTCCTCTGCGGCTGGCTGGCGTTGGGCAAAAGACCGTATCAGGCATTGCTGATTGGGATTACTCTCGCGGTGGTGGTCGGTGCGCCCGCCGGGGATATGACTACGGCGCTGTGGCGAAGCGGGGATGTGGTGCTCGGCTCGTTGCTGGCGATGCTGTTTACGGGGATCTGGCCGCAACGCGCCTTTCTGCACTGGCGCATCCAGATGGCGAATTACGTGACGGCATTTAACCGTGTCTATCAGGCCGGCTTTTCCCCGAATCTGGTTGAACGGCCACGGCTGGAAAAACACCTGCAGAAGATCCTCAATGATGTCGTCAAAATGCGCGGCCTGATCACGCCCGCCAGCAAAGAAACCCATATTCAGAAAGCGATTTTCGAAGCCATCCAGACGGTAAGCCGCAATCTGGTCTGCATGCTTGAGCTGCAGATCAACGCGCACTGGGCCTCGCGTCCCAGCCATCTGCTGATGCTTAATGCGCAGACCCTCAAAGAGACCCAGCAGATGACGCAGCAAACGCTGCTGACCATCGCCCATGCGCTCTATGACGGCAACCCGCAGCCGATACTGGCCAACAGCGAGCGACTGAATGAGATCGTCGCGGAGCTGAAGCAGCTAATCAATGAACGCCAGAGCGATAACGTGGCGGAAACGCCCATTCATGGCTACGTCTGGCTGAGTATGGAGCTGGCGCGGCAGCTAGAGCTGTTATCGCATCTTATTTGCCGGGCGCTGCGCAAATAAAAGGCGTATGTGACGCCTGCTGCTTCGATTCAGCAGCAATTGGGGTTATGATAGATTTAAACGATATACTCATTGTCATTCGCAGCCGCTGTCTGTTACAACGGTTGCCTTAACGAATCCGACTCTCACCTTATCAGGGGTGTAAAAATGGAAACTACCAAGCCTTCGTTCCAGGATGTTCTGGAATTCGTCCGCCTGTTCCGCCGCAAAAACAAACTGCAGCGTGAAATCCAGGACGTTGAGAAGAAGATCCGTGACAACCAGAAACGTGTTCTGCTGCTCGACAACCTGAGCGACTACATCAAGCCAGGCATGAGCGTTGAAGCTATTCAGGGCATCATCGCCAGCATGAAGAGCGATTACGAAGACCGCGTTGATGACTACATCATCAAAAATGCTGAGCTGTCTAAAGAGCGTCGCGACATCTCCAAGAAGCTGAAAGTGATGGGCGAAATCAAAAACGCTGAAGCAAAAAGCGAGTAATCGCTGCGAATTGTGAAAAAGGCTCTCTGGTGACAGAGAGCCTTTTTTATTACGCAGAGCGCGGCTGTAGCTGATAAATCCAGGCCTTAACCTGTTTACCCTCAAGGGTGGTCACTATGACCTCAACCCGATCGTAGCCGTCTTCAAACTCATCCAGCATTTGCCAGTGTGCGGCAAGGTTATCAGAGATAAACAAATAGCCTTCGACGCGGGGCCCGTCCGGGTGGAGCACAATCCCCGGGAAATCCGCTGCTGCGCCCCAGCCGCGTTCGTAAAACGTGCCGGATACGAAGCCAGCGAGCCATTCACCGCCAATGTTTTCAAGAATATGCGCGTTAGAGTGACCGGGGCGTAGAGTGCCGTAAACAAACAGTGCGTCCATTTATCCTCACCGGAAAAGCAAAAAGCCCGCTCGAAAGCAGGCTTTTCTAAATGTGGCTCCTCTGACTGGACTCGAACCAGTGACATACGGATTAACAGTCCGCCGTTCTACCGACTGAACTACAGAGGAATCGTTGTGGAGGCTTATCTTAGCGGCGAAAAAAGTTTTGTCAAACCTGATCTTAGGGAAAATCGACTGACTGCTGATTCTGTCGTCAGTTTGTTGTAAATCCAAACATCTTTTTTATGGAAATACTTTGCAGGATAGCCATTTCTCCCCCATCATTTGAAATGGAGTTTCAACTTTTCTCGCTAAGGTCCATTTTGAACGTCACTGCCCCCTTACGCCAGGCGATCATGCGCACGCCCTGGTATGCAAAACGTAAAAGTTATCGTGTTCTGTTCTGGCGTGAAATCACCCCCCTTGCTGTGCCTATTTTCCTGGAGAATACCTGCGTACTGCTGATGGGCGTGCTAAGTACGTTCCTGGTCAGTTGGTTGGGCAAAGAGGCGATGGCAGGGGTAGGGCTGGCGGACAGCTTTAACATGGTGGTGATGTCTTTCTTTGCCGCCATCGATCTGGGTACAACGGTCGTCGTTGCCTTTAGTCTGGGGAAACTTGACCCGAAGCGCGCGCGCGAGGCGGCACGCCAGTCGCTGATGATCATGACCATCTTTTCGATCGTTCTGGCGGCGGTTATCCATTACTACGGCAAAGAGATTATTGATATTGTCGCGGGTGAGGCGACCAGTGAGGTAAAAGACCTTGCGCTGACATACTTGGAAATGACGGTGTTGAGCTATCCGGCGGCGGCTATTGCCCTGATTGGTAGCGGTGCGCTGCGCGGGGCGGGCAATACCAAAATTCCGCTGCTGATCAACGGCGGGATGAATATCCTGAACATTATCATCAGTAGTGTACTGATTTATGGGGTCTTTTCCTGGGACGGTCTGGGGTTTGTTGGTGCTGGCCTTGGCCTGACTATTTCACGTTACATTGGCGCGGCAGCGATTATCGGCGTGCTGATGACGGGGATCACCCCGTCGCTGCGCCTCACGCTGAAAAGCTATTTCAGGCCGTTTAACTTTGCCATTATCTGGGAAGTGATGGGCATCGGTATTCCGGCCAGCATTGAGTCGGTGCTGTTCAACGGCGGCAAGCTGCTCACGCAGATGTTTGTGGCCGGTATGGGAACGGATGTTATCGCCGGTAACTTTATCGCCTTCTCCATCGCCTCGCTGATTAACCTGCCGGGCAACGCCCTTGGTTCCGCCTCCACGATTATCACCGGCAAACGGCTCGGGAAAGGGCAGATAGGGCAGGCGGAGCGTCAGCTCCGGCATGTCTTTTGGCTATCGACCATTGGGCTGACAATGATAGCCTGGGGAACCGCGCCTTTTGCCGGGTTGATGGCCTCGTTTTACACCCACGAAAACGATGTTAAAGAGGTGGTTAAGATCCTGATTTGGCTCAACGCCGCGTTTATGCCGATCTGGGCCGCGTCCTGGGTGTTGCCCGCTGGCTTAAAAGGCGCGCGCGACGCCCGGTTTGCCATGTGGGTATCCATGCTCGGGATGTGGGGTTGCCGCGTGGTGGCGGGTTATACGCTGGGGATTATGCTGGGAATGGGCGTTGTAGGGGTCTGGCTGGGTATGTTCCTGGACTGGGCCGTACGCGGTGCACTGTTCTACTGGCGCATGGTAAGTGGGCGTTGGTTATGGAAATATCCACGGAAGAATGCCTGACAAATGCGCGAAATGGAGAATAAATCGGCAAACGAACGGAAATCTGCATTCTGCCTTTGACATCATCGGGGAGCATCGATAATATTCGCCCCGTTCACACGATTCCTCTGTAGTTCAGTCGGTAGAACGGCGGACTGTTAATCCGTATGTCACTGGTTCGAGTCCAGTCAGAGGAGCCAAATTTGAAAAGCCTGCTTTTAAAGCAGGCTTTTTGCTTTTCTGCGCAAGGTAAATGCAAAACGGCAACCGAGTTGCCGTTTTTAGTGTGTGCACCCTCTCCCGTGGGAGAGGGCTGGGGTGAGGGCACCAGCCCGCACAATGCACTATCCGTTCATACGAATCGGCGCCGTCGCCTCAATTAGCCACGGACGCGCATCGCTATCCACCAGCGGTGACAATGCCTCCCGTACCTGCTGATGATATTCATCCAGCCACTGCTTTTCCTGCTCGCTCAACAGATGCAATTCCACCTGGCTTAGGTCAATCGGGATCAGCGTCAGCGAGGCAAATTTGCAGAACCCCGGGCGGCTTTCCATAATCTCTACCTGATTTTCAATGCGAATGCCGTGGCTATCACCCAGATAGTAGCCCGGTTCGATGGTCATGATATTCCCCGCCACCAGCGGCCACGGGTTGACCTTTTTGGCGATGCGATGTGGGTTTTCATGGATCAGCAACTGATGCCCCACGCCGTGCCCGGTACCGTGATCGTAATCCAGCCCCATCTCCCACAGCGGACGACGGGCGAAGGCATCCAGTTGATGTCCCTGAGTTCCTGAAGGGAACTGCAGGGTAATGAGTGACAGGAAGCCTCTCAGCACGGCGGTATAGTGTAGGCGCTGCTGCGGATCGACTTTACCCCACGCCAGCGTGCGCGTGGCATCGGTGGTGCCGTTGTGGTACTGGCCACCGGAGTCATTCAGATAAAAATGGTCATGTCCGATGGACTTGTTACTTGCTTCGCTTGAGTGGTAATGGCACATTGCCGCATTGCTCGACGACGCGGAAATGGTCGCAAAACTCTGCTCAATAAAACCGGGCTGTTGCCTGCGGAACGCCAGCTGTTGTGCCTGTACCTCCAGTTCGGTCAACGGTTTCCCTGCCGCCACGCGTCGTGGAACTTCCCGACTCAGCCAGGCAAGAAAATTAACCCACGCGGCACCGTCCTGATGATGGCATTCGCGATAGCCTGCCAGCTCCATCGGGTTTTTCGTGGCTTTCATCAGGGTGATGGGGTTGGTCTGCCAGACGATCTCTCCCTGCGGCTCGATGGCAAAGCGCAATGCAACAGGCGCAGAATCTGCATCGACCAGCACCCGTTTGCCCGCAGCCTGCTGCTGGCAGCGTTCAATAAACGCCCTCTGCGGGGCGAGAGTGAAAGCATCACGCACGGGAGCCGGCAACGCGGTGAGCTTCGCATCGTCAACAAACCACTCCACGCTACCATCACGGCTGAGCAGGGCGAAGGAGAGAGGAACCGGGCTAAAGGGGATATCTGATCCACGCACGTTCAGCAGCCAGGCGATATTGTCCGGCAGCGTCACGGCGAGGAAATCAGCATTGTGTTCTGCCAGCACGGCGGCAACATGCTGACGTTTTTCTGCGCTGCTTTCACCGCTGACCTCAACGGGCATTTCGCGGATAAGCCCTGCTGGCGCCGCTGGGCGGTCAGTCCACAGCGTGTCAAACGGCGAGGCATCCAGAGGCACCAGCTCGCACGGCGTGGCAGACAGCTGCTCAAACTCTGAATTTGTCATCAGCATCGCGTCAAAGCCAATGCGCGTCCCTGCCTCCACGTTTTTCGCCAGCCACTCAGCCAGCGGTTCGTTGTGAAGATGGTGGATCTCAATCTCGTCCATATTGACCTGAACGCGGGCCTGAACCTGATAACGTCCATCGACGAAGAGTAGCGCTTTGTCTTTCAGCACCAGAGCCAGACCGGCCGAGCCGTCAAAGCCCGTCAGCCAGGCCAGCTTTTCGTCGTACGGGGCGCAGTATTCGCTCTGCCAGGCATCCGCACGCGGAACAATCATTCCGTCGAGATGACTGGCTTCAAGCCAGTGGCGCAGGGCAGAGAGCGGTGATGTGGTTTGCATGGTTTTTCCTTGTTATTAGCGGAACGGCGGCTCGTTGAAGGTACGCAGCTTGCGTGAATGCAGCTTGTCGCCCTCCGCGCGAAGTAAATCAATCGCACGAATACCGATCTGCAGATGCTCAGAGATAGCCCCTTCGTAAAAACGGTTGGCCTGGCCCGGCAGTTTGATTTCGCCGTGCAGCGGCTTATCGGAGACGCACAGCAGCGTGCCGTAAGGGACGCGGAAGCGATATCCCTGCGCGGCAATGGTGGCGCTCTCCATATCAATCGCCACCGCGCGGCTCAGGTTGAAACGCAGCGCGGAAGCGGAGTAGCGCAGCTCCCAGTTGCGGTCATCCGTCGTCACTACCGTGCCGGTACGCAGGCGCTGCTTAACCTCTTCACCCGGCATACCGCTGACCTCTTTGGTGGCGTCATAGAGCGCGCGCTGTACTTCGGCGATGCTTGGGATCGGGATGTCCGGCGGCAGTACCGCGTCCAGTACGTGGTCATCACGCAAATAGGCGTGGGCCAGCACGTAATCGCCAATCAGCTGGCTTTCGCGCAGGCCACCGCAGTGGCCAATCATCAGCCATACGTCCGGACGCAGGACCGCCAGATGGTCGCAGATGGTTTTGGCGTTTGACGGGCCCACGCCGATGTTGATCAGCGTAATGCCCTGTCCGTCGGCGGTGATCAGGTGCCACGCGGGCATCTGGTGTTTTTTCCACGCCAGGTCGGAGATAGCCTGCTCGGGCGCTTCGGTCTCCGCGGTGATCCAGATCCCGCCCGCGCAGGAAAGGGCGATGTAAGGGCTGTCCGGATCGAGAATTTGGCTACAGCCCCAGCGGACAAACTCATCCACGTAGCGGGTGTAGTTGGTGAACAGCACAAACGGCTGGAAGTGCTCCGCAGGTGTGCCGGTGTAGTGACGCAGGCGCGCCAGGGAGAAGTCCACGCGGCGAGCATCAAAGTGCGACAGGGGAGAAAATTCAGCCGGGTGATAGATGCCGTCAGCCGTCTCATCGCCAATCTGGGAAAGCTCGGTGGTCGGGAAGTGGCGCGTCAGCCCCGCGCTCATGGAGCGATCCAGCGTCAGCGCCGAGCCGTCTATCACGTACGGATAAGGGATTTCGTGCAGCGAAGGTTCCACAGAAATGTGCGCGCCGTAATCCTGATACAGCAGCGTCAGCTGTTCCTCAAGATAGGGGCGGAACAGCGCAGGGCGGGTGACGGTGGTGCTGTAACAGCCGGAGTGGGTAAAGCGCGCGTAGGCACGGGTTTTGGGATTACTGCTGGCACTGCCGTCCCAGGTAACAGAGAGCGACGGATAAACAAAAAGGCCCTGAGTTCTGGCCTTTTCATCGGGAAGTTTCCCTGATTCGATGTATTCACTAATGGCGCTGCGCAGCGCGTTGACGGACTGTTCATACAGCGCGTCGAGTTTTTCCAGCGCCTGAGCCGGGGTCAGGCTGGAGCCCTTATTATTCATCTCTGTCTCCTTGTTCCACAGGTGTGTGACTCTACCCGATAGTATGTCACACGCCCGTGAAACAAAAGTGAGATCAGGTGTGGCGCGGCTCTTTCATAAACAGCGCCGTGGCGGCAGAGAGCAGGCAACCGGCCAGCAAATAAATCGCCACGCTGTGCCAGTTTCCGCCAGAAAAAGTCACCAGCGCGGCGGCAATAAACGGCGTAAACCCGCCACCGACCACGCTTGCCACCTGATAGCCCACGCCCGCGCCGCTGTAGCGGTAGCTTGCGCCAAACAGCTCGGTGAACATCGGCTGCTGCACGCACACCACCATGTCGTGAGCGATGTTGGCGAGCATGATGGCGAAGAAGACAATCCAGAAGATCGACTGTGCCTCCAGCGCCATAAAGAACGGCCAGGCGCTGAGAGTGCCAATCAGCGCCCCGGTAATATAGACGCGACGGCGGCCAAACCGGTCCGCCAGCCAGGCGAAGCAGGGGATAGTCAGGCAGCTTATCCCACCGACCAGCAGGCCGATATTGAGGAACAGCTCGCGGGGAAGCCCGAGATTCTGCGTCGAGTAGTTCAGCGCAAACGCGGTGACGATATACATCGTCAGCAGTTCACAGAGGCGCAGGGCGATAATTTTCAGAAAAGCGCCAGGATGCTGAACCAGCGCTTCCATCACTGGCAGACGTTTTTTAGCGACCGGTTTTTCCCGCTGCTGCTGTTCGAATTCCGCGGACTCTTCCATCCCGTTGCGGATCCACAGCGCGGCGATGACAAGCACAATGCTGAAGATGAACGGAATGCGCCAGCCCCAGCTCAGGAATTGCTCGTCGGTGGTGAGCTGGCTGATTAAGGAGACCAGCCCGGTGGAGAGCAGCAGGCCGACGCCATAACCCACCTGCACGCCGCTGCTGTAAAAGGCTTTCCTGTGCTTCGGCGCGCTCTCGACGGATAGCAGCGCCGCGCCGCCCCATTCACCGCCTACGGCGAAGCCCTGGATGGCGCGCAGGGTGACCAGCAGTACCGGCGCCCACCAGCCGATGGAGGCAAACGAGGGGAGAATACCGATAAGCGCAGTGGCGATCCCCATCATCCAGACGGTGAGCATCAGCATGCGCTTGCGGCCGAGGCGGTCGCCAAAGTGGCCGAAAATTACCCCGCCCAGCGGGCGAAACAGAAAGCCGACGCCGAAGGTGGCAAACGCCGCGAGCGTGCCCATCGCGGGGCTGACCTGGGGAAAGAATTCGCGGTTAAACACCAGGGCGGCAGTGATGCCGTAGAGCAGAAAATCATACCAGTCGACGACGGCACCCGCGAAGCTGCCTAAGGCTGCGCGGCGGGCACGGTTGAGCGAAGGTGTCTCCTCGTTGGGACGTTCGGAGATGAGGGTGGAGTCCATAGTTGTCCTGTCTGTACTGATTTTTAATTATTGGTATAAGAAAAGGTCACTCACATTGCGTCCGTCATATAAACGGAACCTATGAGACTACCGCGACAAAACGCCTGAGAAAACGTTTTTATCTTTCCGGAAGGCGCTGAATAAATAAATTTCATCTTCCCCTGCCTCGAGATAAATCAGTCTGTTTGGCTCCGGTTAGTGCTGAATGGATTACAGTAATAGAAACCGCTGCGTGACTTAAGCTGAGGGAAAAACGATGCAACGCACCTTTTCGGCCATATGGATTGTCCTTTTTTTATTCGCCGCACCGCTTCATGCCGAGCAGAAAGTCTATGGAGAACAGCGAATTAGCGGCTGGTGGAATACGCTGACGGATGATATCTCCCAGACCTGGGAAGAGCCTCAACGTTACGATTTGTACCTGCCGTTCCTGAGCTGGCACGCTCGCTTTATGTACGACAAAGAAAAAACGGACAATTACAATGAAATGCCGTGGGGCGGCGGGTTGGGCGTTTCCCGCTATAACGAAGAGGGCAACTGGAGCGCGCTCTTTGCGATGATGTTCAAGGACTCCCACAACGAATGGCAGCCCGCGATGGGCTATGGCTGGGAGAAGGGCTGGTATCTGGATAATGCGAAGGATTTCCGCCTGGGGCTCGGTGCTGCAGCGGGCATCACGGCGCGAGATGATTTTGCCAACTACGTGCCGCTACCGTTCATCTTCCCGCTGTTTTCGGCCGGGTATAAGCGCGTTACCGTCCAGTTCACCTATATTCCAGGTACCTACAATAACGGCAACGTGCTCTTTGCCTGGCTGCGCTTAGGCTTTTAAAGGGTGATCACTTTTTTTGCCACGGCGTTAGACAATACCAGCATGGAGAAGAGAACAGAGGTGACGAACGTGAGCACAATCAGCGAAAGCTTTATGCCGAGTGAGGTCACCGGTATCAGCGCCGTCAGCAGGTGAAATACCGAGTAGTGCACAATATACACGCCGGTCATCGTTTTGCTGATGGCGGCCAGAACCGACTCTTTGAATTCGGCGTTGCGACGAAAGCGCACGCCGTTCGCCGCAATCACCAGCGCGATGATCAAAATGTAAATTTGAGAGCCGGTGAGAATAAAGGCGTTTCTGTCCGCCTTGAACAGCGCGAAGAAGAAGTGGCGCTCGTAAAACCAGGTAAAGAGATAGATAAACGGGATGGCGACAACCGCCGCCCTGACGACATTTTTGCGGCTTATCCACTCGGCGATTTTCGGGTCGCAGAAGAGCTGCCCCGTCAGATAAAACAGCAGCCATGTCCACAGCCGATACTGTGGTGACAGGGAAAGGAAGTGTGTTTCAGGATAAAGCGCCGATAGCAGATCGTATCCGTAGGAAAAGAGCAGCAGGGCGGCAATCGCCCCGCAGAATAGCGCTCGCCGCTGGCTGAGCCACTCCACCGCCGGATGGAAGGTGTAAATCACGACAAAGGCGAACACGAACCAGGGCTGGATTAAATACCCGCGCTGATAGGGCTCCCACAGGTAGTAGATCGTTATCCAGAAGAGAAAAACAATCACCAGACTTTTAATTTTACCCAGCTGCCAGCGGGTGCCGTGCCGGGATTGTCCGTCGAGATAGCCCGAAACCACAAAAAACAGCGGCGTGGCGATGGTCGAGATAAAAGTTAAAAATCCCAGGATCCAGTGATAGTCATAATCATAATGATCCCAGGTATTGTAGATGGTAAAGAAGGTCACCGCCGTCATACAGCCCAGCGTCTTGATAATGTTCAGCCCTGTCGCATTCATTGTTATTTGGCTTCGTCCTTACGATGGAAACACGCATAGATCACCGGGAGTACCAGCAGCGTCAGGATTGTAGCAAACCCCAGTCCAAACATAATCACAACGGCCATGCTCTGGAAGAAAACGTCCAGCAGTAGCGGAGCCAGGCCAAGAACTGTCGTAAACGCAGTGAGCAGGATGGGGCGCAGGCGCGAGGTGGCGGCGTACACGATCGCCTCGTGCTGATCCTTTTGCGTTTTCTGCTGCTCAATCTCTTCCACCAGCACGATGCCGTTGCGGATGAGCATTCCGCTCAGGCTCAGCAGTCCAATCAGCGCCATAAAGCCAAAGGGAATGCCGGTAATTAAAAATCCCGGCGTCACGCCGATCAGCGCCAGCGGTACGGTCAGCCAGATGGCGACGGCATTTTTTACCGAGCTGAACATTAGCACCGTAATGACAAACATCACCAGATACCCGAGAGGTAGCGTAGTGAACAGCCCCTGCTGCGCTTCGCTGGAGTTTTCCGCGTCGCCTCCCCACTCAATGCTGTAGCCGTGTGGCAGGGGAAGGGCATCTACCTGCGGCTTCACGCGGGCGAGGATATCACCGGAGGTTTGCTGGCTTAGCGGGTCCGGGTCTGTCTGAACCGTCAGCACCCGCGAACGGTCGCGTCGAAGGATGAGCGGATCCTCCCACTCCAGCGAGAAGCGGCTGACGACGTTACTCAGCGGGATATACTGCTGCCGCGTCTGGCTCCACACCAGCACGTTGTTCAGGTGATTGGCGTCCAGCCGTTCGCTCTCAGGCGGGCGCACCACCACGGGCAGCAGGTCGCTGCCTTCCCGGTACAGCCCCGCCCGGCTGCCGGAGAAGTTCATCTCCAGCGCGTTGTCGACGTCCTGTTTATCTACGCCAAGCTCGCGGCCCAGGGCGGCAACGTACTGTGGGCGGATCACCTTGCTACGGTTTTGCCAGTCGTTCCTGACGCTGCCCGTGGCAGGGTCGCGGGTGAGGATGTCGTCCACCTGGCTGGCAATCAGGCGCAGCCGGTCAGGATCGGGACCTTTAATGCGTACCTCAATGGAGCTGTCGCCGGAGGGGCCAAACATCACGCGTTTGGTGCTGGCGTTGACCTGCGGATAGTTTCGCGCGATGTACTCGTCCGCGTGGCGCGTCAGGGCGGAGATGTTGCGCTGGTCGTCCATGCGCACCATGATCTGCGCATAGTTACTGTACTGCCGCTGTCCGCTGTAGGTCAGAATAAAGCGCATACTTCCCTGACCAATGGTCGAGACGGTGGTTTCCACGCCCGGCTGGCCGTTAATGGTTTTTTCGATATCGCCGGTCATTTTCTCGGTCCATTTAATATCGGTGCCGTAGGGTAGCCAGAGGTCGACAAAGAAAATCGGCGTATTAGACGACGGGAAAAAGTTTTGCCGTACGGCGCCAAAACCCCAGACAGACGCTGCCAGCAGCGCAGCCATCACAATGAGCGTCGGTGCCTTATGGTGCAGAAGCGTGTTAAGCAGGCGCTGGTAGACGCGGTAGAGTCGTTTATCGTAAGGATCTGACTCATCGGTTTTTTCGGGGGTGTTGTCGTTTTTAAACAACCACCACTTAATCAGCACCGGGGTGAGGGTGAGCGCCGAAAACCAGCTCAGCATCAGGGAAATCAGCAGCACCTGGAAGAGGGATTTACAGTATTCCCCGGTGGAATCCTGCGACAGCCCGATAGGGGCAAACGCCAGGATGGCAATCACCGTCGCCCCCAGCAGCGGCAGGGCGGAGCGGCGGATGACGTAGTTCACGGCGGCCAGCAGAGGCGAGCCCTGCTGTCGGGCAATCAACACCCCTTCGACAATCACGATGGCGTTATCCACCAGCATGCTGAGGGCGATAATCAGCGCCCCGAGCGAGATGCGCTGCAGCTCAATGCCCCACAGATACATAATCAGCAGCGTGCCGAGCACGTTGAGCGCGAGAGAAAACGCAATGATGATCCCGCTGCGTACGCCCATAAAGATCAGCAGCACGCCGATGACAATCGCCAGCGCCATCAGGAAGTTAATAATAAAACCGTTAACAGAGTGGCCCACTTCGGCTGCCTGATCGTAAAACAGGTCTATCTGTATGCCTGCCGGTTTTTCCGCCGACATCTGGTTTAGCTTCGCCTCCAGCGCGTGGCCCACGTCGATTACGTTCACGCCGGGAATAAACGAGACGCCCATGGTGACGGCTTTTTTGCCGTTGGCATGGTAGAGACTGGCGGGCGATTCGTTTAGCCCGCGCGACAACGTGGCGATATCCCGCAGACGCGTCGCCGCCCCGGTGCCGGAAGGCGTGATGATGATATCCGCCAGTTCATCAAGATTCTCGAACTCACCGGTCGGGTGCAGGCGAATGGATTCGGTGCCGGAGGTGATTTCTCCTGCGCTGGAAACGACGTTAAGTCTGCTGAGCAGGACGGAAAGCTGGTTCAGCGTAATGCCGCGCGCGGCCATTTTGGTCAGGGAGATATCGATGTTGACCTGTTGGCTAATGGCCCCGCCGATGGCAACCTTTGCGACGCCGGGGATCAGAATCAACTCCCGGCGCAGCTGCTCCGCATATCTCACCAGTTCAGGATTACTGAATTCATCTCCGGAAATGGCGAAGAAGAAGCCGAACACATCGCCAAAATCGTCATTCACAAAGGGGGTGATGACGCCGGGCGGAAACTGACGCGAGGCATCGCCCACGCGGCGGCGAAGTTCATCCCAAATCTGCGGCAGTTCGTTCGAGTGATAGCGTGAAGCGATGTTAACAGTGATTTGCGACAGACCGTTTGACGAGATGGAGCTCACGTTGTCCAGATAAGGCAGCTGCTGCAGGGCATTCTCCAGCGGAAGTGTCACCTCTTCTTCAACCTGCTGAGCGGATGCGCCGGGGTAGTGGGTGACCACCACGGCGGTTTTGATGGTAAAGGCGGGATCTTCCAGCCTGCCGATATTCAACAGGGCGAAAATCCCCCCGATGCCCAGCAGCAGAATCGTTAGCCAGACGCGAACAGGGTTATTAATAAATTGACGAGAGATATCCATTACAGTCCCCGTTCACGCGTCCAGATACGCACTGGCTGGTTAGCGTGGAGCTCCCCAACGCCTGCGGCCACCACGCGCTCGCCCGCCTTAAGCCCGCTGGTGATTACCACGCCTTCGGTACTCACTTGCCCCACGCTGACCTTGCGGTCTTCAAGATGGAGCGTGTCGCCTTCTCCCGTTACGACCCAGACGTGCGGCTCATTGCGCGGGCTGTTGTCCGGGTTAAAGACTGCCTCAACCGGTACGACGAGCGCCTGAGCACCCGCACCGGCCGGGAGGTTGGTTAAATTGATGGTCACCGTACCGCTTACGCCACCGACGGCGGGAAAATCATCGGGTCGCGGCATGGTCAGTATCACCTGCCAGGTCAGGGTATTGCTGTCGCTGCTGCCCGAATGCTCTTTGTAGACGGCGGTAAATTCCCGATCCGGAAGGGCGTTAATTCTCACCACGGGGCGATACTGCGCGTTGCGAATATCAAAGGTCTTAAACAGGTTTTCAGGGATGCTGAACACCACGTCCAGCAGATCGGTACGGGTTAACGTCGCGATGGGCTGACCGGCGGACACCACCTGATGGTTTCGCACGTGCACGCTGGCTGCCGTCCCGCTAAAGGGCGCAACGAGCGTCATCTGATTTAGTTCTTCCCGGGCAATCTGCAGCGCCGCATTCGCCGAATCGCGGTTCGCACGCTGCACGTCCATCTCGGCTTTTGAAATGGCCTGTCGTCCTGCCAGCGTCTGGAAGCGGTCGAACTGCCTCTGGGCCAGCGTCGCCGCTGTTTGTCTGTCGTTAACCCGCTGCTGGGCCTCACGGCCGTTCAGTCTGGCAAGCTGTTGCCCCTGTTTGATGGCAGCACCCTGGCGTACATCGAGCGCTTCAATTTGCCCTGCACGCTTGAAGGAAAGGTCTGTGGCATCGCCCGATTCAATGCGGGCGGGGAAAACGCGCTGCTGGGCGTGGCCGGGAACCGTCACCTCCGCCACTTTTACCATTCTGGGCAGGGGGGAGGCTTGCTTCGGTTTAGGGTCGCACGCCGTGAGCGTTAACAAAACGAACGGTAAAAGAGAGAGGTAGCGGTTCACTGTATTCCCCTAATAAATAACTGTTTTATTTATTCCATAACCTGGACAGGGGGTGACACTATTCTGCCAGAACAGTGACAACCATATAGGTAAATAAACCAATCGCCGTACTGGCGATAATGGCGAGTGCAATAAACATACCCAGGCGGATCAGGCTTAAACCATACATACATTCCTCCATGAGCCGGAAGCGGTGGCTGACTATGAGCATAGTCGGCGAAAACATAAATGTTAAATAACCATTATCAGTGGGGAAGCGCTAAACCTGATATTCCTGTGCTACGTTTAATATTATTCATCTCTTTTTACCGTAACTGGCATTAAGGGCAACCCCCTGCATTTAATGCGTTTTTTTGCTTCATTCACTCTCGTGTTGGTTATAAAAAGGATGCTCGATATGTATAAAAACATTCTCGTTCCGGTGGATGTCTACGAGACAAGCCTGGCGGATAAAGCGTTGCAGCATGCACAGTTTCTGGCGCAAAGCGCATCGGGTGACATTCATTTGCTGCACGTCATGCCCAAATTTTCAGCCGAACTGACGCGTGGTTTTATTTCAGATGCGCGCAAAATGGATGAATATATGATTAATAATTCGAAAGAAAAGCTGTCTGACCTGGTCAAAAAATTGAATCTGCCAGAAGCGCGTGTTCATCTCCATGTCCGTAGCGGGAATGTTCGTGATGAGGTTATAAAGCTGGCGGATGAACTGGCTGTCGGCGCGATTATTGTAGGCTCGCGAAATCCCAATATTCAAACCCATTTGTTAGGATCAGAGGCGGCAAGTATTGTTCGTTACGCTCATGTCCCTGTTTTCGTTATTCGTTAATTACAGAGAAGCAAGGTGATTTCTGAATAGAACCTGAGGAAGGAACGATGGAAACAGGAAAACCTGAACGTCCGTATTATCAACAAACCGTTGACGAAACCCTGTCGAATATCCACTCCACCCTGGAAGGCCTTAGCGGCACTGAGGCATCAGCCCGACTTCAGCAGCACGGTGAGAATGCGTTACCGCAAAAAAAGGGCAAACCCGCCTGGCTGCGCTTCCTGGCGCATTTTAACGACGTTTTGATTTACGTTCTGCTGGTGGCCGCGTTGCTTAAGCTCTTTATGGGCCACTGGGTAGACATGTTTGTGATCCTTGGGGTTGCCATCATTAACGCGCTGATTGGCCATATCCAGGAGAGCAATGCTGAAAAATCGTTGCAGAGTATTCGCAATATGCTCTCCAGCGAAGCCGTGGTGGTACGGCAGGGGAATCATGAAACGATCCCCACCACGGCGCTGGTCCCGGGGGATATCGTGGTGATCCGTGCCGGGGATCGTATCCCTGCGGATCTGCGCGTGATTGAAGCGCACAACCTGCGCGTGGAGGAGGCCATCCTGACCGGTGAATCCACCGTTGTTGAGAAAAACAGCGATGCGTTAAGCGGGGAACTGCCTTTAGGTGACCGGTATAATCTGCTCTACTCAGGCACCACCGTCAGCTCCGGCGGCGGTAAAGGCGTGGTGGTAGCAACCGGGGGCGAGACCGAGCTGGGTCACATCAATCAGATGATGTCCGACATTGAAAAGCACCGCACGCCGCTGATGGTGCAGATGGATAAGCTCGGTAAGACTATCTTCATCACTATCCTGGTGATGATGGTGGCGCTGTTTGTCTTTAGTCTCCTGTTCCGGGATATGCCGGTTTCTGAACTGGTGCTGTCGCTTATCAGCCTCGCCGTTGCCGCCGTGCCGGAAGGCCTGCCGGCCATCATTTCCATCATTCTTTCGCTTGGCGTACAGGCCATGGCGCGTCGCAAGGCCATCATTCGCAAGCTGCCCACGGTGGAAACGCTGGGGGCGATGACGGTCATCTGCTCGGATAAAACCGGCACCCTGACGATGAATGAAATGACAGTCAAAGCGGTGATTACCGCTGACACGACCTATCGCGTGGAGGGTGACAGCTACGAACCGGTGGGGAATATTCACCCCGTAGATGACCCAACGCCCGTCAGCGTGACGCAGGGTTCCCTGCTGGAACGCTACCTGCGCACAATTGACCTCTGTAATGACAGCCAGCTGATCAAAGACGAGCAGGGGCTGTGGAAAATCACCGGGGGACCAACCGAGGGCGCGCTGAAGGTGCTGGCGGCGAAAATTCCGCTCCCACCGCTCGATACCGAAATGCGCAGTAAAATCCCGTTTGATTCGCAGTATAAATACATGTCCACGCTGTACCGGCTGGGCGATGAAGAGGTGATTTTAATCACTGGCGCGCCAGACGTCCTGTTCCGCCTCTGCCAGTACCAGCAGACGAATGACGGACTGCAGCCGTTCGATCAGCCTTACTGGGAAGGGAAGATTGAAGAGTATGCCCGGGAAGGCTTGCGTATGGTGGCGGCGGCCTGGAAACCTGCCCACGAGGGGCAACGCGAGCTGGATCACCCGGACCTGCATGATGGCGTGATCCTGCTGGGTATTGCAGGAATGATGGATCCGCCGCGTCCGGAGGCCATTACCGCCATTGCCGACTGTCTGCAGGCCGGGATCCGCGTGAAAATGATTACCGGCGACCACCCGCAAACGGCAATGAGCATTGGGCAAATGTTGGGGATAGGTAACGCCGCAAGCGCTATCACCGGACGTGAGCTGGAGGCGATGGACGATCGTCAGCTGAGTGATGCCGCCCAGCAGTACGATATTTTCGCCCGAACCAGCCCGGAGGATAAATTCCGCCTTGTGCAGGCTCTGCAAAGTAAACAGGAAGTCGTGGGCATGACCGGGGATGGCGTAAACGATGCCCCAGCGCTCAAGCGGGCGGATGTGGGTATCGCCATGGGGATTAAGGGGACGGAAGTCACCAAGGAAGCCGCCGACATGGTGTTAACGGATGACAACTTTGCCACTATTGCCCGCGCGGTGCACGAGGGACGTCGGGTTTACGATAACCTGAAAAAGACCATTCTGTTCGTCATCCCCAGCAACATCGCGCAGGCTCTGCTGATCATCATCGCGCTGCTGGCGGGGAACCTGATCCCGCTAACGCCGGTCCTGATCCTGTGGATGAACATGGCGACGTCGGCCACGCTGTCGTTTGGCCTGGCGTTTGAAGCGGGTGAGAAAAACATCATGAACCGGCCACCGCGCAAGGCGAATCTCCATGTGATGGACGGCTATGCCATCTGGCGCGTGGTGTTTGTCGGTCTGATGATTGCCATCAGCGCCTTCGTGCTGGAAGCCTGGCTACAGCCGCGCGGCTATTCGGCGGAATTTATCCGCACCGTGCTGCTGCAAACCCTGGTCACTGCGCAGTGGTTCTACATGCTCAACTGTCGCGTGAATGACGGCTTCTCGCTGAGCAAAGGCCTGCTGGCGAACAAAGGGATTTGGATCGTGAGCGGCGTACTGCTGGCGCTACAGCTTCTTATTATTTACGCACCCTTCATGCAGATGCTGTTTGGCACCGAGGCGCTGCCGTTCCGCTACTGGGTCATCACCCTGCTGATTGGTTTTGTGATGTTCCTTATTGTCGAGGCGGAAAAAGTACTGACGCGCAGGTGGCGCAAAACCGAGGCGTGATAGCGTAAACTGAGAAAGCCTGCCTGAGCCCGGGCTTTCTCTTTTTATGAGCACAGGAAACTATGATTCGACTTATCTGGTTCGTCCTTACGCTGTGCGCCGCTGTTCCCGGTGCGTTTGCCGTAACCTATCCACTTCCGCCGGAAGGCAGTCGTCTGGTGGGAACCCCGATTATCATCACCGTTCCCGAAGGCAACACGCTGCCTTTGGAAGCCTTTGCCGCGCAGTACGGGCAGGGGCTGAGCAACCTGCTGGAAGCAAACCCGGGCGTGGATCCTTTTTTGCCTAAATCCGGCACCCGTCTGGTAATACCTCAACAGCTGATTTTGCCTGACACCGTCCGCGAGGGGATCATCATAAATGCGGCGGAAATGCGCCTCTACTACTATCCGCCTGGCGGCAACACCGTAGAAGTGCTGCCCATCGGCATTGGTCAGGCCGGACGCGAAACGCCGCGTAACTGGGTGACGGCCGTTGAGCGTAAGCAGGAGGGGCCAACCTGGTCTCCGACGCCGAATACGCGCCGCGCCTATGCGGCAGAGGGGAAAACCCTGCCGGCGTTCGTGCCCGCCGGGCCGGATAACCCGATGGGGCTGTATGCGATTTATATCGGCAGGCTCTATGCCATTCACGGCACAAACTCGAATTTCGGCATCGGGCTGCGGGTGAGCCAGGGCTGCATTCGTCTGCGTAATAACGACATCAAATACCTTTTCGATAATGTTCCCGTAGGAACCCGCGTGCAGCTTATCGACAGGCCCGTTAAAACCACCACCGAGCCGGACGGCAGCCGCTGGGTTGAGGTTCATGAGTCATTATCACGTAACCGCGCGGAATTTGAGTCAACACGGAAAGTGCCTCTGCCCATTTCAGGCGCACAGCGGACGCAGCTGATAAACGAGGGGGCGGGAGCAGAACTGGAACGGCGGTCGGGGATGCCGGTGAAGCTCAGCGATTAAGTTCGTTTCGCCCGGTGGCGCTGCGCTTACCGGGCCTACAGTCCCGTAGGTCGGGTAAGGCGAAGCCGCCACCCGACAATTTTACCCGCCGCAGAAAAGCAAAAAGCCTGCTTTAAAAGCAGGCTTTCCAAATTTGGCTCCTCTGACTGGACTCGAACCAGTGACATACGGATTAACAGTCCGCCGTTCTACCGACTGAACTACAGAGGAATCGTGTGAACGGGGCGCATATTATCGACCTGCGTTCGCCTTGTCAAAGGATGGATCAACACCTTTTGATCGTTTGCTGACAAAATCAGCAAAGTGACGCTTTTGCCAACGTAATGCACCGTCATGGTGCAAACATACCTCTAATGGGGCAGATCATAAACTGCTGTTTCAGTCATTAAACCCCCATCCATGATTAGCTTTCCTTATTTTCAGCCGCTTAGCAACAAATCAGACCTCTTCGCAAAACTGGCATTCATATTGCAAAACCAGTTCAACAACGACAGCCGGTTCCGGCACAGTTTTTTGAACAGGGGGCAAAATGAACTTAAGACGACTGAAATACTTCGTAAAAATCGTCGATATCGGCAGCCTGACTCAAGCGGCAGAAGTGCTGCATATCGCGCAGCCTGCGCTGAGCCAGCAGGTGGCTACGCTGGAAGGCGAGATGGACCAGCAATTACTGATCCGCACCAAGCGCGGCGTAACGCCAACAGAAGCAGGCAAAATTTTGTATACCCATGCCCGCACTATTCTGCGTCAGTGTGAACAGGCGCAGCTGGCGGTGAACAATGTCGGCCAGACCCTGAGCGGGCACGTTTCCATTGGTTTAGCGCCAGGCACCGCGGCATCGTCTATCACCATGCCACTGCTGCAGGCCGTTCGCGCTGAGCTGCCTGAAGTGCTGGTCTACCTGCACGAAAACAGCGGTTCCGTTCTGAATGACAAACTGCTCAACGGCCAGCTGGATATGGCCGTCCTTTACGATCGCTCTCCCGTCGCCGGGATCACCAGCCAGCCGTTGCTGAAAGAAGATCTTTATCTGGTCGGCACCCGCGACTGCCCGGGTCAGAGCGTTGATTTAACCGCCGTGGCCGAGATGAATCTCTTCCTGCCGCGCGATTACAGCGCGGTGCGCGTGCGCGTGGATGAAGCGTTCTCCTTGCGCCGCCTGACGGCCAAAATTATTGGCGAAATTGATTCTATTTCCACGCTGACCGCAGCAATTGCCAGCGGAATGGGAGTAACGGTCCTGCCGGAGTCCGCCGCCCGCTCGCTGTGCAGTGCGGCAAACGGCTGGATGGCGCGCATCACCACGCCTTCAATGAGCCTGCCGCTGTCGCTGAATATGTCCGCACGCGGATCGCTGTCGCCGCAGGCGCAGGCGGTAAAAGAGATTTTGATGTCGCTGGTCAGCAAGCCGTCGCTTGAGAACCGTGAACTCCAGCTCGTGAGTTGATATTCCATAAAAGCATAAGATGCTGGTTTTTATTATTTGTTCTGCAGCTCAGCTGACTCTAACAATAGAGCTATGTCAGATGCGCCGGAGTGAATTGTGAATTTCCAGCAACTTAAAATTATCCGTGAGGCGGCCAGGCGGGACTACAACCTGACCGAAGTCGCTAACATGCTTTATACATCCCAGTCTGGTGTCAGCCGCCATATTCGCGAGCTGGAAGAGGAACTGGGGATAGAGATTTTTATCCGTCGCGGCAAGCGTCTGCTTGGGATGACGGAGCCGGGCAAGGCATTGCTGACCATCGCTGAGCGGATCCTCAACGAGGCCAGCAACGTGCGTCGTCTGGCGGATCTCTTCACCAATGACGCCTCGGGCGTGCTCACCATCGCCACTACCCACACGCAGGCGCGCTACAGCCTGCCGCCGGTGATTAAAGCCTTCCGCGAACTTTTCCCGGATGTCCGTCTGGAGCTTATTCAGGGCACGCCGCAGGAAATTGAAGTGCTGCTGCAAAACGGCGGGGCAGATATTGGCATCGCCAGCGAGCGTCTGAGCAACGACCCGCTGCTGGTGGCCTTCCCGTGGTTCCGCTGGTACCACAGTTTATTACTCCCGGTCGATCATCCCCTGAATCAGGTCTCTCCCCTGACGCTGGAAGACATTGCGAAATGGCCGCTGATCACTTACCGCCAGGGCATTACCGGACGCTCGCGCATTGATGAAGCCTTCAACCGCAAAGGGCTCACGCCGGACGTGGTGCTGAGCGCGCAGGACTCCGATGTGATCAAAACTTACGTCGAGCTGGGTCTGGGTATAGGCCTGGTGGCGGAACAGTCCAGCGGGGAACGCGAAGACGGGAACCTCGTGCGTCTTGATACGCGTCACCTGTTTGACGCCAATACCGTCTGGCTTGGGCTGAAGCGCGGACAGCTGCAGCGCAACTATGTCTGGCGCTTTATCGAGCTGTGCAACGCCGGACTGTCGGTGGACGAGATTAAACGTCAGGTAATGGAGCCGGAAGAAGTGGCGATTGATTACCAGATCTAGCTGCTGGCTTGCCCGGTAGCGCTGCGTTGGCCGGGCTCGTCGCTCAGTTGAAAGGATAGTTTTTAGAGAGGGAATAGCACGATGGGAAGAACCCTTGAGCAGCTTATAAAGAATGATGGACAACGTCGCTTGTTTATCCGCCCGATCTGGCACCTGTAAAGTGTCTTTGTGTTCACCGGACAGATTTCGCCCCATTACAAAGGTACAATCATGACAACACGCGAAGCCGTTTTCCCCTTCGGACGGCAGGCGCTCTATGATCGTAATCGGTACTCACCTGCCATCAAATCTAACGGCTTCCTACGGGTCTTGATATGACAGAGGAAAATTAATGAAAGCAGCGGTTTATGACGTGGAAGGCGCTCCCGACGTCCTGCAATACATTGATGTCCCGGATCCGGTCGCAGGGCCTGATGACGTCCTGATTTCTGTCGAGGCAATCTCGATTGAAGGGGGAGATCTGATCAACCGGCGTTCAACTCCGCCGCCTCTTCCTTCGTGGATCGTCGGCTACGCGGCCGCGGGCACAGTGGTTGCCGTCGGTTCGAAAGTCCGTCATCGCAGGGTTGGAGACAGAGTGACTGCGTTTAGCATGCAGGGATCGCATGCGGAACGTTGGGCTGTGCCTGCGGAACGAACCTGGCTTATACCGGATGGGGTGGATGCAGCAGACGCGGCGGTGGTACCGATTTCTTTTGGAACCGCGCATCATTGCCTTTTCACACGAGGCATGCTTCGGCACGGAGAAACGGTCCTGATTCAGGCAGCAGCAGGGGGCGTGGGGCTCGCGGCCGTTCAGCTTGCCTCACAAGCAGGCGCGACGGTTATCGCCGTGGCAAGCGGAACGCAGCGAAGAAGTCGGTTGCTTGAATTGGGTGCCGATTATGTCGTGGATCGTGTAGAGGACAACATCGTTGACAGTGTCCGAGAGTACACCCGTGGCGCCGGTGTTGACCTCGTCATCGATCCGGTAGGGACGACGTTGCCTGTTTCGCTTTCTGCACTCGCTCCGCAAGGACGTCTCGTCTTCGTCGGTAATGCGGGCGGTGGCAGTCTGACTGTCGACTTGTGGCCGCCAATGCAGTCTAACCAGACACTCATGGGGGTATTCATGGGGCCCCTTTTTGAAAGGCCCGGCGTTCGGGCAAGTGTGGACGACATCTTGCAGGCTGTGGCAGAAGGGCGCATCAGGGTTGTCATTGACCGCATCTTCCCCCTGGCTAACGCCGCGGCGGCCCATGAATACGCTGAGACAGCGAAACCGCTTGGCCGCATCGTTATGAAGCCGTGAGAGGGGGCCCTCAACCTGGCCCCAACACTCTACCGATGCGGAGGAGAACATCAAAAGCAAAAAGCCTGCTTCAAAAGCAGGCTTTTCAAATTTGGCTCCTCTGACTGGACTCGAACCAGTGACATACGGATTAACAGTCCGCCGTTCTACCGACTGAACTACAGAGGAATCGTGTGAACGGGGCGAATATTATCGACCTGCGTTCACCTTGTCAAAGGGGGAAAGTAAACTTTTCGTTCGTTTGCCGACAATTTCAGCAAATCGCTGATTTTATAGCAAATTCGCGTTGAAATTACACAGCAATATGCGCCGCCCGCAGGCGGCGCGCAGGATCAGAACAGTACGGAGTAGTTCAGACCAAAGGTACGTCCTCGGCCTTTATAGGTATACAGGCCCGGTGCGCCGTAGGTTGGGCTATACAGCCCCGGCGCGCGCTGGCCCCAGGCGGTGGTGTAGTCTTTGTCCAGCAGGTTTTCCACGCTGAAGCTGACCTTGCCCACCGGCAGGGCGTAGCTGCCCAGGAAATCAATGGTGTTATAGCCATCAATCTTCTTACCGTCGGCGTCAGATACGTCAAAGGTCTGCGTGCTCTGCACGCGCAGCGCCCAGTCGCCCGGAGCCCAGTTAACCCATGCGCTGGCCTTCGACGGGCTGGCGCTGTCGACCGTCAGCTTCTCCCATTTTCCGTTTTCACGCGTCTCAGACTTAATGGCGTTAAAGTTCGCGCCGGTACTCCAGTCGCTGTCGGTGAAGAAGTAGTCTACCTGGCCTTCGACCCCGTAAATACGACGTTTATCGTCTTCGAGGTTGATGGTCATGTCACTCTTGTTGATGGTGATGGTTTTATCCGAGAGCGAATAGTATGCCGCGACCTGCGTGCGCAGATTGTCGCCGGTGAAACGCCAGCCCAGCTCGTAAGCATTAACCTTGATCCCATCCAGAGTCGAGTCGTTCACGTTCACGCTGTTTAGCAGGCGATAGTGGCCGTCGACGAGCTGGTAGGTGCCAGAGCCATAGTATTTCGCCAGGTCCGGAATTTCGAAGCCTTGCGAGAAGTTAAACCACAGCTGCTGCTGTTCGGTCAGGCGGCCGAGTATCCCGGCGTTAAACAGGAAGTTGTTGTAATCCGTTTTCCCACCCGGCACCGCGTCGGCGGAGGTGGCTTTCCCGTTAGCGATGGCCTGCTGCTGGGCGTAACCAACAAAGTCATCCACCTTGTTTTCAGTGTACTGGTAGCGCACGCCGCCGCTCAGGGTGATGGCATCAATGTCATAGCTGGCCTGCAGGAACGGGGCAAGGTTGGTAATGCTGTAACCCGGATAACGGCCCACGTTATAGGCATTTTCCAGATCCATACCGCCGCTTGCCGCCGCTTTACTCAGATCGAAGAACTGCTGGTTGGCATCGAAGGTTTCATGGTCGGCATCGACACCCCAGGTGAGGGTCAAATCATCCACCGGCTTGCTGTTCAGCGTCAGCTTGCCGCCGTAAAAGTCGGTTTTCTGCTGGGATGCGCCAATGCTGGTTACCGCGCCTTTACTCAGCGTCGGGAACGGGTAGTAGGTCAGGCTCTCATCGCGATAGTAAATCTGCGCGACCAGGTCCTGGCCCCAGAAATCGGTATTCGAGTACTGCAGGTTAATCAGGTGGCGCTCGGTACCGGGGATACGATCGGAGTTGAGGTTGTCTTTGTTGTAGGCTTTTGCATCGCCCGTCACCGCCGAGAAGTTTTCGCCGAGGAACAGACCATGCTTCCCGTCGGACTCGCTCTTGTAGTACTGCGTGGTGAGCTGCAGCTGCTGATGATCGTCAATGTTGATGGTACCCGTGCCCATCACGTCAATACGGTCGGAATACTGCAGGCCGGTCTGGGTGTTATCGATAATCACCTCGTCGCCGTTGCCGTCATACCAGCCGCCGTAGCGCTGATACGACACCGACAGACGACCGGAGGCCTTATCGTTGCCGCCGCTGACGGCTGCCGACACGTTCTCATCGTGATCGTTGTGGCTGTTAAACCCGCTCTTTGTCCCGGTCTGGAACTCCACTTCGGTATCCGGCTGGCCCTTTTTGGTGACGATGTTCACCAGGCCGCCGGTGCTGCCGCCGCCATAGAGCGAGGTGGCACCGGAGATCACTTCGATACGATCGATATTGAACGGATCGATAGAGTCGAGCTGGCGGCTGTCGCTGCGTGACGAGTTCAGACGCACGCCGTCCACCATCACCATCATCGAACGACCGCGCAGGTTCATGCCGTAGTTGGTGCGCCCCTGGCTGCTGACGTCCATGCCTGGGATCAGCTGGGCCAGCACTTCTTTAATCTCTTTTCCGCCCTGAACCTGCTGCTCAATTTCAGCCCGTTCAATGACCCAGGTGGTCTGCGCCATTTCAGCCACGCTGCGGTGTGCGCGGCTGGCAGAGACCACGATATCTTCTTCCTTTTGTTCTTCCGCCCACGCAGAGGTAGAAAGCATTGCAAGCAAGCAAGGATTTAAAACCCAAAGATGAGAACGTTTCATTGTTATGTTGATCCTGAATGTGTGTGTCAGTACTCGGTCGTTTTTGCTAAAGATTTAAAAACCTGGCTACTTTCCGGGCTGGCGGTGCTTCGCCAGTGGATAACGCCAGGGGTGGTAGCCAGTTCAAACGGCTCGTCATCGTGCGCGCGATTCAGAATTCGCGCCGCGCGCCAGGCCATCAGGCTGAGCTGGGGTTCGGCAATGCCGAGACGGTGCATCCCGGCGTTTACGGCAAACAGGCGGTTGCTCTGCGGGCCGTCCCATTCAAGGGTGAAATCGTTGTTAATGCAGAAGGCCTCATCCGTATCCCGATGGAGGCGGTGAGACAGCGGCGCGAGGAACGCAGGCTGCACGGCGCGGTAGCCGGTGGCGAAAATCACCACGTCGCTCTCCAGCTGTTCCTGACCGCCATCAAGATGATGCTGAATGCTCAGGCGGTGTCCATTTTCCTGGCGCGTGAGGGCTGTCACCGAGCGGGATGGCAGGAGGTGAGCCCAGGGTTTTTCACGCAGCACTTCAAAGCGGTGGTACATGGCGCGGTAAATCGCCAGCAGCGATTCCGTGGTAATACCGTCAGAGGTCATCTTCTGCTCGTGCAGCATCTGGCGACGCGCCTCTTCACCGAGCGTGGAGAAGCTGTCCACGTATTCTGGCGTGAAGTATTCGTTGGCAAAGGCAGCTTCATCCAGCGCGTTGTAGTTGTTGCGGCGCGATACCCAGTTCAGGCTCCGCGGCCGGCCCCATTCACCGCGGAAGATGTTCAGGAACAGGTCGGCACCGCTCTGACCACCGCCGATCACGGTGACGCGCTTGCCCGCGAGATCCGGCGTGCGCAGCATCATCTCGCTGGCGTGGACGCAGGTATCGTCCTGCATCGTGACGCAGTCAGGCAGGTTGATCTGTTTGCCAATCCCCACGCAGACGTGGCGCGCCAGGAAGCGGTCCCGCTGTGTCATCACCTCAAACAGGCCGCTTGTCTCATCAAAGCTCACCTGCTGCACCTGCTGGCTGAATGACAGGTTGGTGAGGTTTTCCGCCGCCCAGCACAGGTAGTCCGCAAACTCCTCGCGGGAGACGGTGCGCTGCTCGGTGGTCAGAAAGCGGTAGAACTTTTTACGCTGCACCAGGTAGTTCAGGAAGCTGTGGCGGTTGGTGGGCTCCACGGCGCTGACCAGATCCTTCAGAAAGCTGGTCTGCATGTGGCAGTCCGGCACCATCATCCCCGGGTGCCAGGAGAAGTGCGGTTTACGCTCAAGGAACAGCGAGCTAAAACCGTCCAGCCCTTCCGCCAGAGCGGCGATGCTGAGGTTAAACGGGCCAATACCAATGCCGATGAAATCATAGGTTTTCATTGCGCTGACTCCCGGGAGGCGAGAAAAAGAGGGTTATCAAGATCGGTAACGTAGTTCGGCAGCATGCGGCTGCCGCCGTCGTGTTCGGAGAAGGTCAGTTTGACCGGGTTGAGGATCACGCGAATAATCTGCGGCTTAAACAGGTCGAACGTCGCGAAGCGCTCCGCAAGCTCCGGATGCGCGGCCATATAGCGAAGTAACACCTGTGCCAGAATCTGGTAGAAACGGGTTTCGCTGACGCCGCATTGCAGGGTGAGGCGCGAGATAAAGCGCAGCACCGTCACAAAGTTGCCGGTTTGCAGGTCGTGAATAATGTAATCCGCGCTCAGGCGCGCCGTGACGGCCTTCACCTGCTCCGGCAGGCTCTGCGCCTGCGGGAAATCCTCATCCACCAGGCGCATATCGCCCTGGAAATCTTTCAGCAGGATGCGCTGCGGGACGTAGTCCTTCATCACCAGCGTCACGTTCTGGCCGTGGGCGATCAGCGCCACGCCGTAGCGGCAGAGCAGGTGGTAGAACGGGATCACCGTTGCTTCAAACAGCTTTTCCAGCCACGCGTCGGCGCTTAACCCCGAACGGTTAATCCACGCGTCAATCAACGGGCGCCCTGCGTTGTCGGTTTCCATCAGCGCCGCCATCAGCACCGCCTGTTCACTGTCCTCTAAATAACAGGACGGGTTTTCGCGCCAGATCACCCCCAGCATCTCCTGATAGCGGTAGGGCGCTTTCGGCAACGCGGCATAGCCCGGATGCGACAGATATCCGGCGGCGGGTTCACCAAGCACCTGCGCGCCTGAGCGGGCAAGCGTGGCGTCGGTGGCAAACTGCTGCTGCAGCCAGCGCGAGGCCAGCGGCCCGGCGGCAATGTATTTGCCCGGAATGCCGCGATAGCAGGAGGTGTTGTAGATAGTCAGTGGCAGCTTGATGTCATACGGCGCGCGGCGGCTGGCGTTGGTGAGCGTGCGCAGGGACTGCTGCGCCAGATACTCATCGCCAAACTCGCCCAGCTCAACCATTTCACCGCGCGCCAGCTGCGCCAGGAAATGAATGGCGATCTTCTGCTGCCACTGCCACGGGTGCAGCGGCACCGGCAGCCAGCTATCGTTCAGACCTAGCGCCTGCCAGCGGGCGTCAAAGCGGGCGCGCTCGCCGTTGTCCATGGCGCTGGCCAGCAGAGCGCTGATATCGCAATCGGCGTCGCTGCTCCAGACCAGATGCTCCCGCTGAACGGCAACCCAGTGCAGACGAAAACGTCCGCGATACTCAGGCGCGTACTGACGCAGCGCGTCCAGCCCCCAGCCGCGGCGACCTTTGTTGAAAATAAACTTCGGGTGACCGCTCATCAGACACTGTAATTCGTCCGGGTCGAGGTGGATCAGCGCGTCCGCGTCAAGCGCTTCACGCGCCTGAAGCAGCTGCATATCGCCGCGCAGCGTGGCGTAGAGATCTTCCATGTGCTCTGCCGTTTGCGCGTCGCTCATCTCCAGCACTGTTGCGAGTTGCAGGAGTGCGCTTTCCGCTTCGACGGCTTCGCCGCTGGCGGTGGTCAGGCTGGCAGGATCGATGTGCAGCCAGCCCCAGATCCCGCGCGCGGCGCGAAACTGCCAGGACTCTCTGCCCATGGTGATGCGCCAGACTCCCGACGAAACCTGCTCAGCGCGCAGGGTGCCTTCGTATTCCAGCTCGGCGAGGATCTTCGCCACCATTTCGCGGTTCACTTTCTGCCAGAGCGCGTTCACAGGCCCACCTCGCTGAAGAAGCGGTGACGCTGGCTCATGATGAGGCGCGAGCGCTTGTGCGGGAAGTCGAACTCTTTCATCGTGTCAAAACCGGCGGATGCCAGATGGCGGAACAGGCGCTGATTGTCGAAGCGCGGCTCGGCGACAATGCGCGCGGTGCGCGGCTCATCGAGATATAAATAGTGGCTCAGGCCGCGCAGCCAACTGCGGATGTACTGCGCGCCGCGCCAGTTTTCTTCACCCACCAGCATGTGCAGCCCGCGGTCAAACGGCTGCCAGCGATAGTGACGGCCAATGCGGTCTTCCGCCGCCCAGTAGAGTTCAAAATAGCCGAACGGCTGGTCGTCAAAGCAGCCGATAACCGGGTAGCAGTAGGTCGAGTCAAGCTGGCGACGCAGGTAGCTTTCCTGCTCGGCCTGCTGGCCCGCCATCTCCCAGAAGGCGTTCACGCGCGGGTTGTTCATCCATTGGGTAAAACGCTCGCCGTCCAGCGTCACGTCGGCCACGCGGAAGCTCAGGGTGCGCTTAATTTGCGGATCGTAACGGCGGTACACTTCGCCCTGCGGGCGGCGAGGACGCAGCGGGAAGTACAGCTGACGGCTCTCATCAAACTGCATCCCGCCGCTGGACTGCGGCTGTTCGCCTTTTAGCCACAGCGGCAGCTGCCAAAAGGTTTCACGCGCCAGATAATCCCCGCTTGCCAGACGAAACAGCGCCTGCGCCTGCGGTTCATCCTGCCAGGTTGCCCAGGGCAGGGTGATACCGGCCAGCGTGGGTGCGGCAACAAACAGCTGATCCAGCGCCTCAGCCAGCCAGCCATCCGGGATCACATTCTGACGCTCCAGCACCGCGCTGCCGTCAAGACCCAGCGTCAGCGGCAGGTTTTTTTCCGTGCCTGTGCAGCGAAAGCCGTAGCCGGAATGGACGATATTCGCAATGGCCATCACGCCTTCTCCTTGTAAAACGGGTTGCTAAAGTCGAAATAGATCACCGCCGGATCGACGATGGTGTTTTCATTGCGATCGTGCAGGTAGCAGAAGAAGTTGCCTTTGCAGTTCCAGGTCGGGCTGTCGAGCACGTAGTCGAGGCAGCGGGTCTGCGCTGCCGTCTTGCGCAGTTCGGCCAGCGCGTCTCGCACCCGGGACATCAGGCTCTCCTCGCTGTCAAAACCGGCGGCGGCGAGGGCGGCGGTGACGGCAAGGGTAGAGTTCAGCAGCAGGTAGTAAGGGAAGTAGCGCAGCAGCTGGCTGTCGCCGAAGCGGTTTTCCACCTCCGTTTCACCCGCCTCTTTCAGCCACGCATCGGCCCCTTCGGTCCATGCACTGCCCTGGCAGTCGCGGTAGATAAGCCCGACGGGGAAATCCTGCTGCATTTCAACGAGGATATTCTGCTGGTGTGCCAGCAGGACAAGGCCGTAGTCCGCCTCGGCGCTGAACAGCGGGAGTAACACGCGGTCGCAATAGGCGTCGAGCCAGCAGCGGGTGGCCCGGTCGAGCGGTAATTCCAGACGCTGGCTCAGACGGCGCACCGCCGCGGCCAGCAGGCTATCACCGCCGTCCGGCGCGGCCTGGGTCAGGCTCACCAGCACGTTGGTCTGGGTGTCTGGCGTATCGAACAGCAGATTGACGCGCAGGGCCATCAGGCTCTCTTCCTGAACGATGCCATTTTCGTCACGCAGCCCCGCCCAGCCGTCTTCCTGCATCACGCGCATGGTCGGGTAGCGTGCCTGCAAGTCTTGCCAGCGTTCCGTTTTCGCCAGGCGCGCCAGGCGCATCCCGCGCTTAACTTCTTTCACCGACAGCGTGCGCACGGAGTTGGTCAGGCGCACGCTGAGCGAGAACTTAATCATGTCGCTGTTGGTTTCGCTGTACAGCGAGCGTGACGAGCTGGTGGGCAGCCACTGCGCGCCCGCTTCGCCCAGGTCCTGCAATGAACCTTTTTCCGCCAGACGCTGGCACCACGCCTGCTCCAGCAGATAGTCGGCCTGCCACGGATGCATCGGCAGCAGCCAGCGGGTGTCGGTGAAGTGGCCGAGCAGCTCAGGTGCGCTCTGTGCCGCGAAGCGCAGCAGACGTTCGCGCAGGGAGACGTTCAGGCTATCGCCGGCAATAAGCGTGCTCTCAACGGCAAACCAGCGCAGCGCGAAGCGGGAGGCGAAATCAGGCAGATAGCGCCGCGCCTCGGTTTCGCTGAACGGCTCATGGGATTTTGGCGCAGGGTGAAACGCGTGGCCGACCAGCAGCGCCTGTTCCGCCTCGGCAAACGTCAGCGGTTTATCGCGCAAGGTTGCCCAGCTGTGGCGCAGATCGATCGCCTGCCAGGTATGCGCATGGCTTTCAAGGACGCGCTGTTTAAAGCGTGCCAGCGTTTCGCTATCCAGTGAACCTTTTACGGAGGATTTTTCAAGAATTAAATCAACCAATTGCGTAAAGGTGACGGCGTCACCGCTATCGCTGTCGGCGTGGATCAGCGTTGCCGGAAAATGATACTGGTGATGCTGGGTAGGCGAAAAATAGCGTACGGGAACCCGAATAGCCTGGGTCTGGGAAAGCGGGATATGAATCTGCGATAACTCATCCGCAGCGGTAGCGGGATGATAGCGCCAGTCCTTCGTTTCGCGCAGCAGCGCGTTCAAAAAACACTGGGCCGCAACGTCTGTACCGGCGGAGCGGAGCAGAGCACGCATAAAAGTACCTCATTCCATGACTGATAATAATTCTCGTTATGATATTCATTCTGTTTACAGTCGCAACTATTTTTGCAATATTTGTTTTCATAAACTTCATAATTTCCACATATTTATTGACACTATCTTCACAAATCTATGCACCCAACCTCTGAAACTTTGATGGACAACGTCACCCCGAAAGCGAACTGGCCCCTGGCGCTGTGCGCAGGTTTATTAGGTATCGGGCAAAATGGTTTGCTGGTCATGCTGCCGCAGTTGGTCAGCCTGACCGGACTCTCACTCTCCGTCTGGGCGGGGCTACTGATGTTTGGCTCAATGCTCTTTTTACCCGCCTCTCCCTGGTGGGGACGGCAGAGCGAGCGGCACGGCTGCAAGGTGGTCATGATCGCCTCCCTCGGTGGCTATCTGGCCAGTTTCCTGGTGATGGCGCTGGTGGTCTGGGCGATGAGTAACGGCGTGTTGAATGCTTTGTGGGGGCTGGCGGGGCTTGTTCTCTCGCGCACGCTGTACGGCCTGACGGTCTCCGGGCTGGTGCCCGCCGCGCAGACGTGGGCCATTCAGCGCGCGGGTCTGGAGAAGAGAATGGCGGCGCTGGCGACCATTAGCTCGGGTCTCAGCTGCGGACGTCTGCTGGGGCCGCCGCTGGCGGCGCTGATGCTTAGCGTTAACCCGGTGGCGCCGCTCTGGCTAATGGCAGTAGCGCCCTTCAGCGCGCTGCTGCTGGTGCTGCGCGAAGCCGCCGATCCGCCGCTGCCGCCGGTGGCGCACCAGTCGACGCGGCTGAAGGTATCGATGCTGCCGTTCCTGGGGCTGGCACTGCTGCTGGCGGCGCTGGTGAGCCTGATGCAGCTTGGCCTGTCACCGCATCTGCATCCGTTGCTACAGGGCGACCCGGTGCAAATCAGCCATCATGTTGCGATGCTGCTGAGCCTGGCCGCACTGGCCACGCTCGCCGCCCAGTTTTTGGTGGTTCGCCCGCAGCATTTCAGCCCGATGACGCTGCTCTGCATCGCGGCGGTGTTAATGGTGGCAGGACTTGGGCTGATGTCTGTCGCGGGTTTAACGCTATTCTACGTGGGGATTGTTATCACTTCACTCGGGGCGGCGATGGCCACACCGGGCTATCAACTGCTGCTGAACGACAGGCTGACGACAGGGAAAGGGGCGGGAGTTATCGCCACCAGCCATACGTTAGGTTACGGGGTGAGTGCGATGCTGGTGCCTGTCGTCACCCGTTTTTATGGTGAGTCGTTTTTAATTGCTGCCGCATGGGGAATGGCGCTACTGTTTTTGCTGGTGAGCATAGGGGTACGCTGCTCCGCGCGTCCCCCTGCTGAAAAAGCTTAATGAACCTGGTGGGATGAATGACCGGCAGGGTCTTCGTTTTGCCGCAGACGTTGCAACGGATCTTGCTGGTAAAACTGGCAAAAACGCTGCCACAGCGCCGGGAAGCGCGGGGCAAAGAGTTCCGGTGCGCTAAAGAAATACTCTGACAGCACCGCAAAACACTCGGCAGGATCGGTTGCGGCATAGGCGTCAATACTGGCCGCGCTTTCTCCCACCAGGTCTATTTCATCCTGGATATTCTCCATCGCCGCATGCAGGTCGTGCTCCCATCCGGCAACTTCACGAAGCGGGATGAGCGGCACACCGCTGGCGCGATCGCCGTTGCGGGTATCCAGCTTGTGCGCAACTTCATGAATAATCAGGTTGAAGCCTGAGGCATCAAACGAGTCCTGAATATCCAGCCAGTTAAGGATGATCGGCCCTTGCTGCCAGCTCTGACCGGACTGCACCACGCGCTGGTTGTGCACCAGCCCGATGTCATCTTCCCACTCGTCATCGACGATAAAGGGGGCCGGGTAGATCAGCACTTCGTGGAAGCCATCCAGCCACTCAATGCCGAGCTCCAGCACCGGCAGACAGAAAAGCAGGGCGATACGGGTATTTTTCAGCGGATCCAGCTCGAACCCCTGCAACGGAACCAGGCGTTTTTGCTGCAAAAAACGATCCGCCATCTGAACCAGTTTCGATTGTTCATCCGGCTTAAGATTAGCCAGAACAGGGATCGCCAGCGCGTCATCCCACGGCAGCGCCATATCCCGGCCAGCCTCCTTCGTTTTCCAGGGCCACTTAATCATCGCTTTGCTCGCAAACTCGTCACTTGAACAAAATGGGAAGTTGATGTGCTGTTAACATGCCAAAGAACCCGGCATGAAGGCAACAATAAAACTGAGCAGGGGAATTTTTGCCGCAGGTGCAAAGCCTCTCTCCGGTGCTATTCAAGCACTTATGCCGTTTTGTTTCAGTGACAAAACTCCCATAGACACGATCGAGTGACGCACAGCCCTGTCCTTTTGGCATTCCCAGCGATAAAAATTTCAGAAAATACGCCGTCCGCCGAAATAACCCTAAAGCAGATGAGTTGTATACGTGGAGAACCAAAAGATGAATAAGCAGATACTTTTTGCAGCAGCGATAACTATGAGCATTCCTTTTTCAGCCCTGGCGGAGGAAACGTTAACGGGGTGCGCGGCGAAACGGCAAAGCATCGAGGAGCAAATGCGCTATGCGGAAACACACGAAAATAGCTATCGCCTGGAGGGCTTAAAAAAAGCCCACGCAGAAGTGGTCGCAACCTGTACGGATGCCTCGCTCAAAAAAGAGCGTGAGGCGGACGTGCAGAAAAAACAGCAAAAGGTAAGCGAGCGGGAACAGGAACTTCAGGAGGCAAATGCGTCCGGGCGTGCGGATAAGATTGCTAAAAAACGCGCAAAGCTTGAAGAGGCCAGAGCCGAGCTACTCGAAGCGGAAGCCGAGTTCAGAAAATAAACGGCCAGATTAATATCGCTAATTGCCAGCAATAATAAGCGATTATTGTCAAGTTGAGCGTATGGTTTGAAATAAAAATAATTGTTACCGTTGAATCGTTAGTGTCGAAATATCTGGCTGATACTCTTTTTTTTAAATACATAATCCTGACTATCCAGTGTCTCATACATTTACGGAGCATTTATGTTGTTAAAGAAAGCCGTATTTATTGCTATTCCTCTGGTGTTTTCCGCCTCTGCCCTGGCAGACCTGGGCGCAAAATGTTGCCCTTTCAGTGACGAAAATCTGAAAGAAGATATTCGTCCTCTTAAAGGCTCTCTGGACAAAATTCTCCAGCTGGAAGGGGTCTCTTATACCTGGAAAGAGAGCAAAAGCGAGGATGTTGGCTTAATCGCGCAGAATGTGGAAACGGTCTACCCGGAACTGGTCAAAACGGAAGATGGGAAAAAGCAGGTTGATTATCAAAAGCTGGTGGCCCCGTTGATTGAGGCCTTACGCGAATAGCAGAATGAAATTAAGACCTTAAAAGCGGATGTTGCACAATGTGCTTTGAAAAATAAGTAATGAAACCCTGAGCCCGTCGTAAACATGACGGGCTCAGGCATACCATTAGCGACGTTTAATTTTCCCGAGCGCGTCGATCAGCTGCGCCTTCTCCAGATCAGAGATCTGTTTATCGTTGAGTAACCGGCTCAGCATGCGGTCCTGCTCTTCACCAAATCCACCACCGGTCAGGATTTGACGGCTAATCAGATTCAGAATCGTATTATCCAGTTCGAGTATTTGTGCTCTTACCTGGGCAAGGGGACGAGGCTGCCACGCTTTTTCAGGCTGTACACGCCAGCGGTCAAGATAGCGATACTGGATATTTTTACTGATGGCCATCTGTGTCTGGACAAACGCATCGATACTCTGCGGATCCAGCATGGCGTCGCGGGCAGCGCTCTGTGCCTTCAGGAGCACGTTTTTTTCTCGCGGAAGATCCTCAACGGGAAGGCGGTTCGCCGCCTTATAGCCTGCCACATCCTTCATCACGTCGAACCGTGTATTTAATGCTTCTGCCAGCTCAGGAAGGCTTGCGGCGTTTACGGACGTTACCAGTGAAGATCCACACATTAATATTGATGAAACCACGATAGCAAAATAGTGCACGGCTTTTCTCCCACAAATAATGGTTGCGAATCTATTATGGCAGCCTGTTTTTTACAGGCAAACATTTATAGCGTTAATAAGCGATGACATTTGTAAGCATTTCGGGTGGTAGGGGGATAAATAATTTATTCTGTTCACTAAAGTCGTTAATAGCTTAAAGGTCTTTAAGGTTATCGCCAGATAAACAGATTGAACTTTCTGATAGCATAATAAAGAGTAATTTATACCACACGCAATGTGCGTCACGACGCGCCACTAAATATGACTCTGGAAATAAAATGAAAAAGAATATCATTATGCGCAGCCTGTTAATTGCAGGGTTTAGCGCGGCAGCACCTTTTGCCTCTGCTTCTTATAACGGTTTTGATGCCCGCAGCACCGCAATGGGTGGCACTGGCGTGGCGTCAGCACACTTTGGCGTGGCGCCGCTGGTGAATCCGGCACTGCTGGCGACGTCGCGATCGCAGGATAAAATCAGCCTGATTGCCCCGACCCTCGGGGCTCAAGCCAGCGATCCGGCAAACCTGATTGATGGTTTTGATGATGTCAAATCAGCTTGGGACAGGCTGGAAAGCGCAATTGGTACCGGCAATGAGGCACAGGCGGCAGGCGAACTGGGTGATATTGTTTCTGGTCTTTCTGGGGAAAACGCTTATGCGAACGTCGGACTGGCAATGGTGCTTGCCGTGCCGGATGATTCACTCCCTGTTGCGTTATCCGTCAACAGCTGGGCGAAGGGCAATGCCCGCGCGCTTGTCAGTCAGAGCGACCTGAAGTATCTCGAAGGGGTTGCCAGTGGCGCTATTATTCCGGTGAAGGAGGATCTGGATAACCTGACCTCCCGCGCCGAAGGGATGGCGGCGCTGGTCACTGAATACGGCGTGTCGATTGCCCATCCGTTTACCGTGAGGGATATCCCTGTCGGGGTTGGGATCACGCCGAAGATCCAGCGTATTGAAACGTGGAACTACAACGTTGCCATTAACAACTATGACAGCTCCGATCTGCGCGATGGCAACTGGCAGCACCAGACCATGAGCGCCAACATCGACGCCGGTATCTTTGCCTCGCCGACGCCAGGCTGGATGGTGGCACTTTCCGCGCAAAACCTGTTTGAAAACCGCGTGAAAACCCGAGAGGTGAACGGCTATCAGCCTGCCTTTGTGATCCGTCCGCAGGTGACTGCCGGTACCGCCTGGCAAACCGGGCCTGTAACGCTGGGGGCCGATATTGACCTAACGCCGGTCAGCAACTTCCAGTATATCGACAAAAATCAGTACGCGGCCTTTGGCGCGGAATGGCGCACGGCCGACTGGGTGCAGCTGCGTGCGGGCTATCGTCTTGATATGCGCGGCAACGACCGCCGGGTTGTGACGGGCGGTGTCGGGCTTTCCGCGGGTGACGCAATGCAGTTTGACCTAACCGCCATTGCCGGTCGCGACCGCACGATTGGCGGTATCGCGCAATTTACCTTCTACTTCTGACGACTAAGGCCACCCAGTGTGGCCTTTTTTATTGCACCGATCGCGCAGGGAGCCTATGAATAAAAGAACACGTGACGGAATAAAAGCTTATACGCCACTCTCACTGAAACTCTATTACTGGTGGGTGCATCAGGTTTCTAACCGCTACGCCTGGCAATGCGACACAGAGCGGCATCTTATTCCCCATTTCAGAAATAACATGAAAATAACCACCTCGATGTGGGGGGCGGTACTGGTTATTACCTGACGTTTAAGCCGGATATTTGCAACATATCGCTGCTTGATTTGAATATTTCCAGTCTGGAGGCGGCGAAATGCACGATAAAGCAGGGGTGATTGCCTACGCCAGTACTGCGTTAACGAAAGAAGGATGTTTATATGGCGCAACCATTCAGGGGGACGATGCGGGTCATAACAGGTTCGGGCGAAAGCTGATGCGAATGTATAATCAAAAAGGCATCTTTACTAACCGCACCGACAGCGCAGAAGCGTTAGTGTCTCTACTCTTCCGCTATTTCTGTCATGTTGAGATCCTCATTGAAGGGCGAGTGGTCCTGTTTAAAGCCGAGCGCAAAAAAGAGAGTATGCAGGCCGCATAATTTCAGATGATTGCCTTTTCACCGATGAATAAACAGAGAGGGGCTCCTCTCTGTGTATTCCTGTTCCAGATTGTACCGCGTGCATGACCGATTCGCCGGTCATGCACGGGCTTAACGCCGGTTCCGGTAACTCACCGTAACCTGGTTACTCAGCACCGTAAATGGGGCGTCAAGACCCCCGCCCGCCACTGAATAATACTCGAAACGAAAAGGCCCGCCTGCTGGCATATCGGCAGGCAGAGGCTGCTCGCCGGAAAAACCGGACAGCGGCAGGCACCGTGCCGCGCTGCACATGCGAATGCGAAACCCGGCAGGGATAAGGCCATGGGAAGAAATTTTCCAGTTCACACGGGATGCGACTGCACCTGCGGGCAGCGGAGAAGGGCTTTGCACCGGTTTGCTTTTCAACACTTGGTGGTCGCGGGTCAGCGTGCCGCCAAAGCTCTGGCTGCTCCAGGCCCCGTCCGCCGCGATAGCCAGCGGCGAAACCAGAAGCAGGGCGATCCCTGCTCTTATCATCCTTTGCCTCCAATCAGATACGTCATCCGCACGTTGCGTGAGGTATTGATCTCCTGGCTGGACAGCACTGCCATCTGCGGGAAAATGCGGCGCAGGTAGCGGGACAGCATCAGGCGCAGGGCCGGATTGACCAGCAGCACCGGCGGCGCGCCTAATCCCTCCTGATGCTGCAGCGCCTGTTCGGTCTGCTTCATCAGGTTTTCCGCAATGCCAGGTTCGATGGCGCTACCGCTCTGGGTTGCCTGTACCAGAAGTTGTTCCAGCGACAAACCCAGCCCAATCAGCTGAATATCCCCGTCGCCCGGGAACCACTGTTGGGTAATGGCGCGGGAAAGACGTGCACGCACGCGGGTGGTCAGCTCGTCGGCATCGCTCTGGGCGGTGGCAAACTCTGCCAGCGTATCGATGATGGTCCGCATATCGCGGATCGGCACACGCTCGGCAAGCAGGTTCTGCAACACCTTATGCAGGGTGGTCAGGCTGATGACCGCCGGGATCAAATCCTCTACCAGCTTCGGTGAGTGTTTGGTTAGCTGATCGAGCAGCTGCTGCGCCTCCTGGCGGCCAAACAGCTCCTCGGTATGGGTGGTAATCACATGGTTGAGGTGCGTTGCCACGACCGAGCTCGGGTCAACCACCGTGTAGCCCAGCGTCTGCGCCAGCTCGCGGTGGACTTCGTCAATCCACAGGGCCGGTAATCCAAAGGTAGGCTCCGTGCACGGTGAACCGGGAACGTCGCCCTCCGCGCAGCCGGGGTTGATCGCCATCCAGCGATCCGGCTGAACCTCGCCGGAACCAATCGTGACCCCTTTAAGCAGGATGCGGTAGTGCGTCGGGGCCAGATCCAGGTTGTCGCGAATATGCACGGCAGGCGGGAGGAAGCCCATCTGCTGGGCAAATTTCTTGCGAATACCGCGCACGCGGGTCAAGAGCTGCCCCTGCTGCTCGTGATCCACCATCGGGATCAGGCGATAGCCCACCTCCAGACCCAGAGTATCCTCCATCTGGACATCAGACCAGGTGGCTTCGTTCACCTGCGCCACCTCAGCGTCCGCCGCCTCGGTCTCTGCCTGTGCGCCACCGGCTTTGTTCGCGTCGCCTTCACGGCCGCGCAGCCACCAGGCAACGCCCAATAGCGTGGCGGTAAACAGCAGGAAGACAAAGTTCGGCATGCCGGGGATCAGCCCCAGCAGGCCAATGACACCCGCCGCCAGCACAATCACGCGCGGAGAGGTGAACAGCTGGCCCACCATCTGCTCGCCCACGTCCTGATCGTTGGCGACGCGGGTCACCACCACGCCAGCGGCGGTAGAGATCACCAGGCCCGGGATCTGCGCTACCAGACCGTCACCGATGGTCAGCAGCGTGTAGGTTTCACCGGCCACGCCCGCAGACATGTCGTGCTGCATCACGCCGATGACCAGGCCACCAATAATGTTGATCGCCATAATCAGCAGCCCGGCGATGGCATCGCCGCGCACAAACTTGCTCGCGCCGTCCATTGAGCCGTAGAAGTCCGCCTCCTGCGTCACCTCTTTACGGCGGCGTTTGGCTTCCTCTTCGCCGATCAGTCCGGCATTGAGATCGGCGTCAATCGCCATCTGCTTGCCCGGCATCCCGTCGAGGGCGAAACGCGCGCCCACTTCCGCAATACGCCCCGCACCCTTGGTGATTACCATGACGTTAATGATGATCAGGATGATGAACACGATAATACCGATGGCGAAATTGCCGCCCACCAGGAAGTGGCCGAAGGCTTCAACCCCCTGTCCCGCCGCTTCCGACCCGGTGTGCCCGTTCATCAGGATCACGCGCGTGGAGGCGACGTTAAGCGCCAGACGCAGCAGGGTGGAGAACAGCAGCACCGTCGGGAACGCCGAAAATTCCAGCGTGTTCTGGGTAAACATGGCGACCAGCAGGATCATGATCGACAGCACGATGTTGAAGGTAAACAGCAGATCCAGCACGAAGGTCGGCAGCGGCAGGATCATCATCGCCAGGATGGTCATGATCAGCACCGGCCCGGCCAGCACCTGCCACTGGGTTTCCTTCATGTTGGGTAATCGTAATTTGGTGGCGATATTGGCCATCACTCTCTACTCTCTTGTGCAAAATCCATCCCCGCCGGAACGGGAAGATCTTTAGGTGTCAGCGGACGCAGGCCATAGCCCTTGCGCCAGCGCTTAAGGCCATAAACCCAGGCCAGCACTTCCGCCACCGCGCTGTACAGTTCGGCGGGAACCGGCGTGCCGGGGTCGCAATGGCGATACAGGGCGCGCGCCAGCGGCGGCGCCTCAAGCATGGGAACCCGGTTCTCTTCGGCCAGCTCGCGGATGCGCAGGGCAATCAGCCCGCTACCGCTGGCGACCACCATCGGTGCTCCCATGGCGCCTTCCTGGTACTTCAGGGCCACCGAAAAGTGGGTTGGGTTATTCACCACCACATCTGCGGTGGGAACGTCCGTCATCATTCGCTGCTGCGCCATCTGCCGCTGCAGCTGGCGAATCTTGCTTTTGATCAGCGGGTCGCCTTCCTGATTTTTGAATTCGTCTTTGATTTCCTTCAGGCTCATGCGCAGCTTTTTAAAGTTGCTCCAGAGCTGGTAAACCACGTCGAACGCCACCATCGGGATCAGCGACAAAATGATGGCCAGCATGCAGCCCAGCAGCAGGGCGCTGATATCACCCAGCGCTCTGCCCAGCGGTTCATACATCAGGCTGATGAACTTCGCTTTGTTGAACCACAAAAACAGCCCGCCGCCGATGCCCGCCAGCGTCACCTTGAGAATGCTCTTTATCATTTCCGACACCATCTGCGCGGAAAACAGGCGCTTGATGCCGCTGACCGGGTTGAGCTTTTTGACGTTAAATTTGAGGGCCTTGGCGCTCATATTCAGTCCGCCAATCAGCGACGGCGTGGCGACGGCGGTAAGAAACAGCCCGCCGACGAACGGCAGCAGCGCCAGAAACGCGATCCCCAGCAGCGATGCAGCGTGATGCAGCATCTGCTGCGGGTCGCTGACTAACAGCCGGTCAAACGTTAAGCCGTTATGCAGCAGGTGCTGCAGCTGTTTTGCCAGCCAGCCGCCCGCGGCGACGATCAGCCCCCAGCCTGCCAGCAGCATCAGGAGGCTCGTCAGCTCGCGCGATCGGGGAACCTGCCCCTCTTCACGCGCTTTTTGCTTTCGGTGGGGGGTGGGGTCTTCTGTTTTTTCGCTGTCGTTTTGTTCTGACATGACATTCGCCCGGCGGGATTAGAAGCCGAGTGACTCCAGCAGGTCGTCCACCTGCTCCTGAGAGGCCACGATGCCCTCGGCGCGGGTATCGATCTGCGGGCCGTTCTTCAGATGCGCGTCGCCAGTGGCGGCGCTGGCGTCGCGTTCGTTCATGTTTTCCACCAGCACGCTGATAAGCTCTTTCTCGACGGTCTCGATCACGTGCATCAGGCTTTGCAGCACCTGGCCGGTGAGATCCTGGAAGTCTTGCGCCATCATGATTTCGGTCAGCTGGCGGTTAGTCTGCTGGGTGACATCCGGCACGTCATGCAGAAAGGTGCGGGTGGCTTTCACCAGCGCGCGGGCATCGTCCAGCGGCTGCGGGTTTTCAAACCAGGCGTCCCAGCGCGCGCTCAGCGCGGTGGCGTTATCGCTCAGCCCTTCCTGCAGGGGGCGCGCTACCTCAACGCTGGTCAGCGCCCGATCGGCGGCCTGCGAGGTTTTGCCGACCACGTAGTTCAGGCGGTCACGGGTGTTCGGAAACGCATCCGCCACTTCCATAATCGCCTGTTCCAGACCGAGGTTGGCCATGCTGTCGCGCAGCAGACGGGTCAGCTGTCCGATGCGAACAAAAATCTCTGTGGCGTTATCCGCCTGCATGTTTAACGGGGAGTTCATAAGGGTTACCCGAGTTTTTCAAAGATTTTGCCGAGCTTCTCTTCCAGCGTGGCAGCGGTGAACGGCTTAACGATGTAGCCATTGGCTCCTGCCTGGGCAGCGGCGATGATGTTCTCTTTCTTCGCTTCCGCGGTCACCATCCGCACCGGCAGTCTGGACATCGCCGCATCGCTGCGGATGGTTTTCAGCAGCTCCAGCCCGTCAACGTTCGGCATGTTCCAGTCGCTGACGACAAAATCGAATTTGTCGGCGCGCAGCCGGTTGAGCGCGTCCTGGCCGTCTTCGGCCTCGTCAATGTGCTTGTAGCCCAGATCCTGCAGCAGGTTTCGTACGATGCGCCGCATGGTGGCAAAATCGTCCACCACCAGAAAACGCAAATTTTTATCCGACATATGGGGTATCTCCTGAACGTCGTGAGTCGGTATTGGGTGACTTATGTCTGTGGAAACTGTCCAGTAAGCACTGGCTGATATCGTCAAGGTCGACGACCTTCTTTGCCGCGCCCAGCGCAATGGCTTCACGCGGCATACCGAAGACCACGCAGGTGGCTTCGCTCTGCGCGAGGGTAAAGGCGCCGGTCTGGCGCAAGTGCAGCAGGCCGCGCGCGCCGTCCGCGCCCATGCCGGTCAGCAGGGCGGCGCTGGCGTGCTTGCTGGCCTGCCGCGCCACGGAGTCAAACAGCACATCTACCGACGGGCGATGGCGATTCACCGGCGGGGCATCGCTGAGCCTGACCCGGTAGCCGTTGTCCTGGCCGAGGATCTCCATGTGGCTGTCCCCCGGCGCTATCAGGGCGCAGCCCGGGCGTACCGGTTCACCATCCTGCGCTTCACGCACGACAATCTGGCACAGCGAGTCGAGACGCTGGGCGAAAGAGTGGGTGAAACCGGCAGGCATATGCTGGGCGATGACAATCCCCGGCGTACTGACCGGCAGCGGCATTAAAACCCGACGCAGCGCCTCCGTGCCGCCCGTGGAAGAGCCAATGGCGATGATGCTCTGCTGACGCACGGGAATACCGGCGAGAACCGGTCGGGTGAGGGGACTGTGTGGTGCCAGTTTTGCGCGAGCGGCGATGCGGATCTTCTCCACCACCAGCTGGCTCCAGGTATCGATATTCTCTGCCCCGCGGTGTTCCGGCTTGGGCAGAAAATCAACCGCGCCGTGCTCCAGCGCGCCCATGGTGGCTTTCGAGCCTCGGGTGGTCAGGGAGGAGATCATAATGACCGGCATCGGGCGCAGGCGCATCAGGCGGGAGAGAAACTCCAGCCCGTCCATCCTTGGCATGTCGATATCCAGCGTCAGCACGTCCGGGTTGAGCTGTTTTATCAGCTCGCGGGCAATAAACGCGTCCGGCGCTGTGCCGACCATTTCCATATCAGGCTGCTGATTGACTACCGCACTGAGCATGTTACGCATCAGGGCAGAATCATCGACCGCCAGCACACGAATCGCCTTCACCGTGTGGCCTCCGTCAGTTCATACACCGACTGCCCGCGCAGGCGCAGTGGAATATGTGCGTGGTTAAAATGTTCCGAGTGACCTACAAACAGCAGGCCGCCGGGCTTAAGCAGACGCGCAAAGCGCTGCAACAGGCGCTGCTGCGTCGGCGCGTCGAAATAAATCATCACGTTGCGACAGAAAATGGCGTCGAACGGCCCGGGTACGGACCACTTCTCATCCAGTAAATTAAGCTGCTGATAGTGAATGGCGGAAAGCAGCTCCCGTCTGGCTTTCACCCACTCGCTGTTGTCGCCCGTGCCGCGCAGAAAGAAGTGACGCTTCTGCGCCAGCGTCAGCGCGTCCAGATCGCTCAGCCGGTAAACGCCCGCTTCCGCTTTTGCCAGCACCTCCGTGTCGATATCCGATGCCCAGATGCGCGGCCCGGACACCGACGCGCCCAACAGCTCGTGCAGCGTCATCGCGATAGAGCAGGGCTCTTCCCCCGTTGACGCGGCGGTACACCAGACGCGATATCCCGACGCGCGCTGGCGCGCATGTTCCGCGAGGATCGGAAAGTGATACGCCTCGCGGAAAAAGGAGGTCAGGTTGGTCGTCAGCGCGTTAATAAAGTTCTGCCATTCCGGATGTTCTGAGTGCGACTCAAGAAGGCCGATATACTCGCTGAACGTGGCAAGACCCAGCGTACGCACGCGACGGGAGAGACGATTAAAAATCATCTCCCGCTTTTGTGCGTTGACGACAATTCCGGCTCGCTTATAAATTAATTTCCCGACGCGCTGTAATTCGCTGTCGGTCAGAGAAAGCGTATTCAGGGATAAGCGTGCAGAAGTGCTGATAATTTCACTCATAGAATAGGAGCAGACCTTAAACCGGTGTATTCATTATTTCCTGATACGCGCCGATCATTTTATTTCGCGCCTGCATACCAAAGCTGAATGAAATAGAAGACTTCTGCATTGCGCGCATCACATCATTCAGGGCAATATCGCTGTTGCCGGACATCCACTGCTGTGTTTTGCTCTTTGCCTCGACCTGGGTTTTATTTATTTCGTTAATGCTGTTAAATAAAACGTCAGAAAAAGAGGGCGTGTCGCCGCGCGGGGATTCGAGGCGAGTAGACGTCCCGCCGACCTGCTGCGCCTGACGCTGAATTTGATCGAGTACGCCATGCATTAATGTTGCTGACATGTTCAATTCCTGGTAAATGAGATAAAAACTGCTGTTTGTTGCACATCTTTTAAACGCCGACAGCTTAACACGCGAATAAAAACCTCAGAAAATCCAATAAGCCGACAGAACTTTGAGCTTATTTATCCTTAAAAAAAACGCCTTTCAGACGATAATGCCCGCCTGAAAAATTCTTATATTTTTGAAATCGTCGACATCACTCTCGCGAATTTCGTGAGCTGACGCGCATCGCTGATGCGTGCTATTTCATACAGGAATACGGCATGAGTGCCACACTAAATGATTTAACCAACAACCCGGCAGAGCGAATTAAAGCAATACTGTCCTCACTTCGCAGCAGTCCAAAGCTTTTGCTGGTAATTTGCGGCGCTGCGGCGCTTTCCGTCATCATCGCCTTAATGTTCTGGGCAAAGGAGCCGGATTACCGGGTGCTGTTCAGCAACATCAGCGATGAAGAGGGCGGCGCGATTGTGGCGCAGCTGTCTCAGCTCAACGTCCCTTACCGTATCGATACGCCGGGCGGCGTGATCATGGTACCGGGATTCCAGGTACATGAAGTGCGTATGAAGCTGGCGCAGCAGGGGCTGCCGAAAGGCGGTTCGGTAGGCTTTGAACTCCTCGATCAGGAGAAGTTCGGCGTCAGCCAGTTTACCGAGCAGGTGAACTATCAGCGTGCCCTGGAGGGCGAGCTGGCGCGCACCATTGAAAATCTCGGGCCGATTCAGAGCGCGCGCGTGCATCTGGCCACGCCGAAACCGTCGATGTTTGTCCGTGAGCAGAAAAAACCGACCGCGTCAGTCACCGTTAACCTGCTGCACGGCCGCACCCTTGACGACAGCCAGGTGGTGGCCATCACCCATCTGATCTCCAGCGCTGTCACCGGGCTTTCTGCCGAGAGCGTCACCATTGTCGATCAGCGCGGCAACCTGCTGACCCAAAGCGGCGTGCGCGGTTTGCAAACAGCGCACCTGAAATACACCAACGACATTGAGAGCGACTACCAGCAGCGTATTCAGCGCATTCTGGCTCCGCTGGTGGGGGACGAAAATATTCGCGCACAGGTCACGGCGCAGATTGACTTCACCGAGCAGGAGCAGACGCTGGAGCAGTATCAGCCGAACAGCGAGCCTGAAAAAATGGCGATCCGCAGCCGCCAGGCGAGCCTCTCCGAGCAGGGCAACCGCCGCGGTGCAGGCGGCGTGCCGGGAGCGCTGAGCAATACCCCGCCCGCACCGGCCACCGCACCGCTGACCCAACCGCTCAACACCCCGGCGGATGACAATAAAGAGAAAACTACCGGTAACAGCGCCAGCCGCGATCCAGCCCAGCCGTATAACAACCGCAGTGATGAGACCACCAACTTTGAGGTGGATCGCACGCTAACCCACACCAAATCCAATACGGGACGCATTCAGCGTCTCTCGGTGGCCGTGGTCATCAACCATTTGCCGCAAGGGGAAGAGGGTAAACCCGGCCCGATCGGTGAGGCGGAGTTGACCCGCATCAACGCCCTGGTCAAAGAGGCGATTGGTTACAACGCCGCGCGCGGCGACAGCGTCAATATTCTCAACTCCGCGTTTAACGGCGTGGTGGAAGCCCCGGTACCGCCGTTCTGGAAACAGGAAAGTTTCTACGTCCTGCTGATGGCGATTGCGCGCTACCTGGTGATTGCGATTATCGCCTGGGTGATGTGGCGCAAGCTGGTTCAGCCAGCCTGGATCCGCCACCAGGAGACCACAATCCGTCGTCTGGAGATGGAGAAAGAGGCGCGGGAGGAACAGATTGCGGCGAAAAAACGTGCCGCGGAGAAAAACAACCGCGACCGTGCCCAGCAGCGAGTGGATACCGAACTCAATGGTCAACAGCTGCGTGAGCTGGCAGAGCAGGAGCCGCGCGTTATCGCCCTCGTTATCCGCCAGTGGATGAGTAAGGAGCCTAAATAATGAATGCCTCAGAAAAAAGCGCCATTGTCATGCTGACGCTGGGAGATGTCCTGGCGGCGGAGGTGTTCAAGCACCTCAATGCCCACGAGGTAAAGCAGATCAGTAGCTCAATGGTCAACATGGCGGGCTTTACCCATGACCAGATGGCAAGCGTATTAGAACAGTTCAAGAAAGACTCCAGCGAATATGCCGCGCTGAGCCTCAACACTAACGATTATCTGCGCAGCGTGCTGGTGAAGGCGCTGGGCGAAGAGCGTGCCTCGTCGCTGCTGGAAGACCTGCTGGATACCCATCAGGGCGGCAACGGCATCGAGACGCTCAACTTTATGGAGCCACAGTCGGTATTCGATCTGATCCGCGAGGAGCATCCGCAGATCATCGCCACCATCCTGGTGCACCTGAAGCGTAACCAGGCGGCGGACGTGCTGGGCAAATTTGACGACCGCGAGCGTAACGACATCATGCTGCGTATCGCCACGTTTGGCGGCGTACAGCCTGCCGCGTTGCAGGAGCTGACGGAAGTGCTGAACAACCTGCTGCACGGTCAAAACCTGAAGCGCAGCAAGATGGGCGGCGTGCGTCCGGCAGCCGAGATCCTCAACCTGATGAAGTCTCACCAGGAAGAGGCGGCCATCGAGGCGGTACGCGAATTCGACGGTGAGCTGGCACAGAAGATTATCGACGAGATGTTCCTGTTCGAAAACCTGGTGGAAGTGGAAGACAGAAGCATCCAGCGTCTGCTGCAGGAGATCGAGAGCGAGACGCTGATCATCGCGCTGAAAGGTGCCGACGAGCCGCTGCGCATGAAGTTCTTCCGCAACATGTCCCGTCGTCAGGCCGAGCTGATGACCGACGACCTGGCCTCCCGTGGTCCGGTTCGTCTGTCGCAGGTCGAAGCGGAACAGAAGACGATCCTCAACGTGGTCCGTCGCCTGGCCGAATCCGGCGAGATCCTGATTGGAGGCAGCGACGATGCCTACGTTTAAGGATACCCATGCCCAGGAGTGGCACAGCTGGCAGCCTGAAAATCTGCTCGGAGAACCCCTTGAAACGCCGCTGCCGACGCTGGATAACGCCCAGTCCGAGGCGCAACTGAAAGCCGAGCTGGCACGCCTGCGGAAACAGGCGGAGCAGCAGGGCTTCGCACAGGGACAGCAGCAGGGACAGGAAGAGGGACGCAAGCAGGGCTATGAGGTGGGCCTTAAAGAAGGCCGTGAGGCGGGCTTTGCAAAAGGTATGGAGCAGGCGCGCGTGGATCAGCAGACGGTGCTGCGTGAAGCGGAACAGTGGGTCACTCACTTTAAGCTCGCGCTGGAGAACCTCGAAAGCCTGATCCCTGGCCGTCTGGTGCAGTTCGCGCTCACCGCCGTGCAGCAACTCTACGGCAGCGCCAGCATGGCGGATAACCAGGCCCTGATGAGCCAGATCCGTAGCCTGATGAAACAGGATGTGCTGCTCCACGGCACCTTTAAGCTGTACGTGAATCCGGACGCGTTTACCTCGGTTGAGCAGGCGCTGGGTGACACGCTCACGGCGATGGGGCGGGAGCTGCACCGGGACGCGCACCTGGCGTCCGGCGGCTGCCGCGTGGTGTCACCTGACGCAGAGGTAGACGCCAGTATGGAAACGCGCTGGCAGGCGCTCTGTCACCTGGCTCGCGAGGAACTGTCGCAATGAGCGCGCAGCTAAAAAAGTGGCTTTCCGTCCTCGACCGGGTGGAAGAGAGACTGACGCAGGTGCCGGATTTTCGCCAGTACGGCAAGCTGACGCGCGCCACGGGTCTGGTGATGGAAGCGGTTGGGCTGAAGCTGCCGATTGGCGCGTTGTGCATCGTGGAGCGCCAGACGGAGCAGGGCATTATCCCGGTTGAGTGTGAAGTGGTGGGCTTTAACGGCCAAACGCTGTTCCTGATGCCGCTGGAGCACGTCGACGGCATTCTGCCGGGGGCGCGTATTTACGCTCTGCAAAACGACAGTCATGCCGGGAAGCAGTTGCCTGTGGGCCCGCATCTGCTGGGCCGGGTGCTGGATGCGCAGGGACGACCGCTGGATGGTCGTCCCGCGCCAGGGAATCCGTCGGCGGGGCTCTTTACGCCAACCCTCAACCCGCTCCATCGTGACCCGATTAAAAACGTACTGGATGTCGGTGTGCGCGCCATCAACGGCCTGTTGACGGTGGGACGCGGTCAGCGTATGGGCCTGTTTGCCGGATCCGGCGTGGGCAAAAGCGTGCTGCTCGGCATGATGGCGCGCTTCACCACCGCCGATGTCATCGTGGTGGGGCTGATTGGCGAGCGTGGCCGTGAAGTCAAAGATTTTATTGAAAATATCCTCGGCGAGCAGGGGCTGGCGCGCGCGGTGGTAGTTGCCGCACCGGCCGATGTCTCGCCCATTTTGCGTATGCAGGGGGCGGTCTATGCCACCCGCATCGCCGAAGATTTTCGCGATCGCGGCCTCAACGTGCTGCTGATCATGGACTCCCTGACGCGTTACGCCATGGCGCAGCGCGAGGTGGCGCTGGCCATCGGCGAACCGCCCGCGACCAAAGGCTATCCGCCATCGGTCTTTGCCCGCCTGCCTGCGCTGGTGGAACGGACCGGTAACGGCGTGAAGGGAGGCGGGTCAATCACCGCGTTTTATACCGTTCTGACGGAGGGCGATGACCAGCAGGATCCGATTGCCGACTCCGCGCGAGCAATCCTCGACGGACATATCGTCCTGTCGCGTCGTCTTGCCGAGGCGGGCCACTATCCGGCCATCGATATCGAAGCCTCGATCAGCCGCGCCATGACCGAGCTGATCCCGCCTGCCCCGTTCCGCAAGGTGCAGCGTTTCAAACAGCTACTTTCTGCGTATCAGCGCAACCGCGATCTGGTCAGCGTGGGTGCATACGTCAAAGGCAGCGACGCGATGCTGGATCTGGCAATCGACAAATACCCGTCACTGGAAGCGTTCCTCCACCAGGCGATCCACGAACGTAGCGGTTATGACGACGCCGTGCATACCCTCTCCGGGCTCTTCCCGGATATCAGGGACTAACCCGGAGGAGCCATGAAGGTAAACAACCCAATGACCCTGCTGCGTGACATGGCAGAGGAGACGCTGACGGAGACCACCCGCGCGCTGGGTGGCGTGCAGCAGCAGCTTCAGCAGGCGGTCACCCAGCATGAACAGCTGCAGCACTACGAGCAGGAGTATCAGCAGTCACTGCGTCAGGGAATGATGGGCAGCGGCATGTCGGTGGCGGATCTGGTTAATCACCAGTCGTTTATTTTATCTCTCAAGCAGGTCGTTAAGCAGCAGCAAGGCCATGTCGACGCCTGTGAAAAGGCAGTCGACAAGGTGAAACAGAACTGGGTGCATAACAAGCAGCGCCTGAACGCGTTTGAAACGCTGATTGAACGCCGGGCGAAGGCGCAGGCGTTGGTTCAGAGCCGACATGAACAAAAGCTGATGGATGAATTTGCCCAGCGTGCCGGGCAGAAAAGAGAAAGGCTATGAATATTGATATTGCCACCCTGCTACTGGGTGGAGCACAGAGCAAACCGAAGGCGGGATTACTGTCTGACGAGAATTTCGGCCTGGCGCTGGAAGGTAAGCTGGTGCAGCTGTTCACCGGGCTTGACCCGCAGGCGTTGATGGCTCTGCCGGAGGCGGCGCTGCCAACCGGTATGCTGCCGGGGCAGTTAAGGGACGTGGTTGCCGGGGACGATGACGAGGGCAACGAGACGTTGTTGATGGCCGCTCCGGGGCTGGCTGAGGCGTTGACGGGCGCTGTTGTCATTGAAGGCGACGGTGAAGGCCAGGATAGCCCGCAGTGGCAGCTTCAACAGCTGGTTACCCGCAGCGTGACGGGCACTGAGGCAGCGGCAAGACCGGAGCCTGGCAAACCTGCGGCAAGCGAGAAGCCTGACGCGCAGGGCGGTAAAACCTTAGCACCCCTCAGCGTAACAGAGAAAACGCCAACGGTGACGACAACGCCTCTGACGGCGCAGTCTGCGCCGATCGCGAGCGAAACGGTCGCCACGGCAGAGATGTCATCCACCGCGCAGGTCAGTGCCGTGGCGCTGCCTGCCACCGTACGCACCAGCGTTGCCCATGCTCCGCAGCAGGTGGTTACCGTGAATCACCCGCCGGAAACGCCGGAGTGGAAGCAGTCGGTAAGCCACCATATCGCTATCTTTAGCCGCAACGGCCTGCACAGCGCTGAGATCCGTTTACACCCTGAGGAGCTAGGTTCACTGCAGATCTCCCTGCGCGTACAGCAGGATCAGGCGCAGATCCATATCGTCAGCGAACATGCTCATATTCGCCACGCGATGGAGCAGGCGATGCCGCAGCTGCGCGCCGCAATGGCGGAATCGGGCATTCAACTCGGTCAGGCGAACGTCAGCGCAGAGGGGCAACAGCACGCTGCGGCGGGTGAACAGCGCGGCAATACGTCTGGCGAGCAGCAGGCTCAGCCTGAGGGAGACGCGCAGCCAGATGAAGGTGATAGTGTTCCGACATTATTAACCACTATGCCTGGAAATATTTACGGAATTAATACCTTTGCCTGAAGTGGCGAATTAGCTTCAGGAATGAAATTTTATCGCCTGATTATCAGGATGATTAAATGGACTACAATGTCCGCCATATTGACACGAGGGTAGTACGCTGCCTTCTCTTATTTATCAGGTGTACGTTCAATGAGTAATAAAAATAAAAAGGTCGCCAGCGGCGGAGGGTCTCGCTCGCTTCTGATGACGTTCATGTTTTTGACTGCCGTTGCGGCGTGCGGGGTTTCCGGCTACCTGTTCTGGGAAATGAAATTCGCCAAACCGGCACAAGAGGTCGTGGAAGGAGAAGCGAAAACAGTGCCTGCGCCTGCGCAAGTCGAGCCGCTTTACGCCTCGATGAACACTTTTACCGTAAGCCTGAAGCCGACGGCGAATGAATCCGACCGGGTATTGTACCTGGGCTTGTCTATTCGGGTGGCAGAGCAGAAATCACTGGCCGTACTGGAAAAATATTTGCCGGAATACCGCAGCCGCTTATTTATGTTGCTCACGCATCAGACCTATGAAGATTTAGCCACCGACGAGGGAAAACGCCGCCTGATTACCAATATTCAGAGCGAGCTGGATAAACCGCTGGCGTTTAACCAGTCCATTCGCGTCACTGACGTCCTTATTAACGAATTTATTCTGCGGTAATAATTATGGCTGACAGCTTTTTATCACAGGATGAGATCGACCGTTTACTGAACGCCGATGTTGAGAGTAGTAGCGATCTCAATAACAGCCGTCCAGACGCAGGGATAAAACCCTACGACCCGCATACGCAACGCCGGGTTATTCGTGAACGTCTGCATTCGCTGGAAATTATTAACGAACGTTTTGCCCGTCAGTTCCGTATGGGGCTGTTCAACCTGCTGCGCCGTAGCCCGGATATTACGGCGGGGAATATTAAGATCCAGCCGTATCACGAGTTTGCCCGCAACCTGCCGGTGCCGACAAACCTGAACCTGCTGCACCTTAACCCGCTGCGCGGCACGTCGCTGATGGCCTTTTCGCCAGGGCTGGTGTTTATGGCCGTGGATAACCTGTTTGGCGGCGACGGTCGTTTCCCGACCAAGGCCGACGGGCGTGAATTTACGCCCACCGAGCAGCGCGTGATCCACCGCATGCTGTCGATGGCGCGCGAGGCGTACGAATTTGCCTGGAGTTCGATCTATAAAATCAAAACGGAGTACATCCGTTCGGAAATCCAGGTGAAGTTCACCAACATCACCTCATCGCCTAACGACGTGGTGGTCACCACGCCGTTTTCGGTGGAGATCGGCTCGCACCGTGGGGAGTTCAACATCTGTATTCCCTTCAGCACCATCGAACCGCTGCGCGAGCTTCTGAGTAACCCGCCGATGGACAACTCCCGGCAGGAAGACACCCAGTGGCGCGGCATGTTGGCCAGCCAGATGCGGGAAACGGAGCTGGAGCTTACCGCACGCTTCGCCGATATCGGCACCCGACTGTCCAGCGTTATGCAGATGAAAAAAGGCGATGTTATCGCCCTGGATAAGCAGGAATTTATCGAAGCCAGCGTGGGTGGTGTACCGGTCTTCACGGCCAAATATGGTGCCGTTAACAATCAATATGCCCTGAAGGTCGAGCAGATGATTCAGCCTTCATTACTATCATTAAACAAGGAGTAATTTCCCCATGAGCGATATGAGCACCTCATCGGGTTCTGACGATCAGTCCATTGATAATCTCTGGGGTGATGCAATGACCGAACAGCACGCGGCGGGAATTACCGACACCATGGCTGCACCACAATTCTCTGACGAGATGAACCTGATCCTCGATATCCCGGTAAAAATGACCGTGGAGCTGGGGCGTACCAAGATGACCATTAAAGAGCTGCTGCGCTTAAGCCAGGGCTCGGTGGTGTCGCTGGACGGGCTGGCGGGGGAACCGCTGGATATCCTGATCAACGGCTATCTGATAGCGCAGGGGGAAGTGGTGGTGGTTTCCGATAAGTTCGGCATCCGCATCACGGATATCATCACGCCGTCTGAACGTATGCACCGTCTGAGCCGCTAATGAACGCCACTGACTCCCTCCCGGCGACCGGCTCGGTGCTGATGACGGTCTCCGGCGCGCTGGCCCTGATTATCCTGCTGATTGTGGTGATGGCCTGGGCTGCCCGCCGCAGCGGACTGGCGCGTCGGCTGAACGATGTTCAGGGCAACATGACTCTGGTGGCGACCCAGTCGCTGGGGCCGCGCGAGCGCCTGGTGCTGGTCGACGTAGGCGATCAGCGTCTGGTGCTGGGCGTGACCGCCACGCAGATCACCTGCCTCGCGACGCAGGCGCGCCCGGAGCACGCTCCGCAAACCTCTGCGCCTGCCGCGACCTTCCCGCTGATGCTGGAAAAACTGCGCCAGAAATACCGTTCGGGAGGTGAGCAGTGAACCGCCGCCTGCTGCTGGCGCTCGTCCTGATGCTGCCTACCGCCGGTGCGCTGGCGGCCAACGGTGACATCACCCTTGGTCAGCCGACGGGCGAGGGCGGCTGGACGCTGCCGGTGCAAACCCTGCTGCTGCTGAGCGGTTTTACCTTTATTCCAGCCGTGCTGCTGATGATGACCGGCTTTACCCGCATCATCATCGTGCTGGGGCTGATGCGTAACGCCCTCGGCACGCCCACCGCGCCGCCTAACCAGGTGCTGGTGGGGCTTTCGCTGTTTTTGACCTTTTTCGTCATGTCTCCGGTGTTCAGCCAGATCTATGAAAAAGCCTGGCAGCCGCTGCAGGAAAACAAGATCACCATGGAAGTGGCCCTGACGGAAGGGGTTAAACCGCTGCGTGCCTTTATGCTCGACCAGACCCGCGAAAGCGATCTGGCGATGTTTGCCCGTATCGCCAAAACCCCGGATATCGCCTCGCCGGAAGCGGTGCCGCTCAGCATTCTGATACCGGCGTTTATCACCAGCGAGCTAAAAACTGCCTTCCAGATTGGTTTTACCATCTTTATCCCGTTCCTGATTATCGATCTGGTGGTTGCCAGCATCCTGATGGCGCTGGGGATGATGATGGTACCGCCCACTACCATTGCGCTGCCGTTTAAGCTGATGCTGTTTGTGCTGGTCGACGGCTGGCAGCTGCTGGTCGGGTCGCTGGCCCAGAGCTTTTACAGTTAGGAGAGCGTGATGACCCCTGAAAGCGTTATGGTGATGGGTATGCAGGCGATCAAGGTAGGACTGATGATTTCAGCTCCGCTGCTGGTGGCCGCGCTGGTTACCGGTCTGATCATCAGTATTTTGCAGGCCGCCACGCAGGTCAACGAAATGACCATGACCTTTATTCCAAAGATTTTGATGATCGTCGGCGTAGCGGTTGCGCTGGGGCCGTGGATGATGAAAATCTTCATTGAATACACCCGTGCGGTGTTCGCCAGCATTCCTTTTGTGATTGGCTGATGGCCTTCGGACTTCCTCTCGACCAGCTCTACGGGCTGGTCAGCCACACTTTTTTCATCATGGTGCGCATTGCCGCGTTGCTGCACGTCGCGCCGATATTCGGCGAGAAAGCGATTAGCGCCCGGCTGCGCGCTGGCCTGGCGCTGCTGATTGCGATACTGATTGGCGGCACGCTGCCTGATGCGCAGATTGGCCTTTACTCCTGGGAAGGGGTCTGGGTGCTGGCGAAACAGGTGATTATCGGCGCGTCAATGGGGCTGACGCTGCAGCTGCTGTTTGCCGCCGTGCGCATGTCCGGTGAAATCATCGGTATGCAGATGGGGTTATCCTTTGCCACCTTCTTTGACCCCGGTGCCGGGAACAGCCCGGTGATTTCCCGCTTTCTCACCCTGCTGGTGACCCTGCTGTTCCTCGCCTTTAACGGCCATCTCTGGCTGCTGGCCCTGCTGACAGAGACGTTTCAGGCGCTGCCTGTCAACAGCACACCGCTGCATGCGGGCGGGTACCTCTGGCTGGTGACGCATGCCGGGATGATCTTCAGTCAGGGACTGTTGCTGGGTCTGCCGGTCATCGCGCTCCTGCTGTGCATTAACTTTATTCTCGGGCTGTTAAACCGCCTGACGCCGCAGCTCTCCATCTTTGTGATCGGCTTCCCGCTGACGCTGACCTTCGGCATGCTGGCGCTGCTCCTGATTGCCGAAACGCTGGCACCGTTCTTTGAGCGCCTGATGGCCCTCGGGTTTGACACCCTTGATGGCTTGATTCAGGCGCTGGTCTGACCCTCAATTCATGCAGGCGATACGGGCGACGGTCTCCGTACCGGAGGCCAGGACTTTGTCGTCCAGCAGATAGATAGTGCTGGTCGCCACCTCACCTGGTTTGATTTGCGGGAAGATATAGTCGGTCACGTCTTCATCCGAGCTCTGGCCGCCGAGCTTGCGGTGCTGGCTGGTGACGGTCAGATGGAGCCGTTTCCCCGACATATCAACGTCGTAGCGTACTTCACGGTTTACGGCTTTGGGAAGCCCGTCGCGCTTGCCGTCTTTAAAGTGGCTGATGCTGCCGATATAGGTGGTATGCCCGTTGAACAGGCCGTCACGATAAGAACGGTAGATACCGCGCGCCAGCGTCGCGTTGTTGTCGTCCTCAATAATGTAATACGAGGTCGGCGCGATACAGACCGCCTTATAGGGCGAGGTATAAAACCCATACAGCGCCATGGCGCCGGTCCCGATAATGACTCCGCCGAGAAACAGAAGCGCGATCGGCGATTTAATAATGGCGAAAATAGAACGATTCGCAGTCATTCCCTGAATCCTTAAAGGGTTGTTGGCAGGCAATAAGCCCCTGGAATTTACTCATCTTTTCCGAGCCCGTCGTAACATACAGTACGGCTGCGGGCTTCTCGTCAGTACGGCGCGCCAGAACATGGCGGGTATAGGTTTGCAGCGTGGACTCAATCAGGGCGGTCTGCGACTGTTTGTCTTGCTGAACCATCACCTCGGTACCGGGCGGCACGCCGGGGCCATTCCAGCGCACAAAGTGCACCGGCTGCGGGCTAAAATCTAAAATGCCGCGCAGGAGGAGCGCAATCACCAGCCCGACGAGCACGCCGCTGAGCGTGACGCAGCTCTTTTGCATGAGCGTGCTGCGGGGGCGAGGCGGAGAGGGCGCAACAACCGACAGTGACTCTGGTGCGTCGGCCTGTACGGGGAGATCCTGCGGCGGGAGGGCTTCCGTCTGCGCTGCAGGCGGCACTTCGCTGCCGCTCTCCCGCACGAGCAGGCGATAGCCGCTGCGCGTCACGGCGATGAGCGTGATGGTTTCATGCAGGTTTAGCTGTGCGAACGCGCGGCGTAACTTGGTGATCATCACCCGCACGCTGTTGTCGGTGACTTCCACTCCGGCGCTGCGCCAGCCGATCTCCATCAGCTGTTCCTGGGAAAGCACTTCCCCATGAGCCTCCGCCAGCGCGGCAAGGCACAGACATGCGCTTTGGGGAAGAGTGACGGTCTCTTGCGTATCCGTTCGGGCAAGCGTACGGCTCTGCAAATCCAGCGTCACTAACGATCCAATCGCGATATTGTTTAGCATAGTTATTTGATTCTTCTGGTGTATTGGGTATCGCTTCTGGCTAATGTAATTAATAGTAATGAATGCACGTTATTGCTAGCCGGGTGCCAGAGCGACATGCTTTTTATGTCTTACGTCATCTTTTTGCAACCATTATGTAAGAGCAGCCTTAACACCTTTAAGGTTATTAATTGCGGTGTTTTAACCACACCAAAAATAACGTTATTCATGATTGCGCTTTAATCACATTAAAACCAATTGGTTACCTTTCTTACTGCGAAAGCGCGGCGTCAGTAGCGTTGATAATGAGACGCTGTTATCACTTTAGATTAATCATTTTTAATCTGTATAAAGTTATTAATTGTGCCGGAAATGGTGGGGCGGCAGTTGCGAACGAGATCTGTGAATTTATACTGAGTAAAGGCAGGTTATTGAATTTATTACACAGTATTAATTTTCTTTACAAGGATGACCGATGTTCTCTCTTAAGCGTTTTATGCATACGTCCGATATGCCATCAATGTTTCCCGTATTTATCTGTCGTCTGGTGATCGGTGTTTTTTTCTTTACCGCCGGGTTTAATAAATTATTCGTCCCGGAGAACCAGCTGCTGATGGTGGATACCATGCATGATGCGGGGATCCCTTTTCCGGTCATTATGGCGGTGGTGGTGGCGTTCCTGGAATGCAGCATGGGGCTGCTGTTGACGCTGGGATTGTTCAGCCGCTTTAGCGCGCTGGTACTGATGGTCATCAGCAGCGTGGCGCTGGTCACGATGGGTATCTACACCATTCCGCGCGGGCTGAATCTGATTTCATGGCTGAGCTGGCTGTTTTATCTGCCCGAGACGCTGTATGTGGTGCTCTGCCTGTTCCCGCTGAGCTGGGGCGGCACGCTCTGCAGCCTTGACGGCTGGCTGGTTAAACGCTGGCAGAAGGTCCGCAAAATTGTTTTTGTTGAGGGTTAACAGAAGTGCGCGGTTATCAACGGTTTGAAGAGCATATTTCCTGACCCCCGCATAATAAAATAGCCCTGTAGAGGCAGCATTGTGCTGCCGTTAAAACAACAGGCGCTGATGTTATGGTTTTTATTGTCATACTGGTCGTTATTTTCATTACCCTGGTGATTCTGGTGCAGGCGGGCGTTATGCCGTGGTTTATTCGCACGGAAGGGCAACGCTTGCGCTCGCAGGTTGATGCCCTGGCGATCCAGCTGCGCGAGCAGCTCGATCGCGTTGAAGCACAGCAGCGTTCAATGACCGAAAGCGTGGTCACCCTGAAAAGCTTCGCGCTGGACAAAAGCGCGTCGGGCGATACGGATATCGCCGACGAGACGGGCAACAGCCGTCAATTTCTCAATTCTCTGGTTAAAGAGACGGGCGAACGTCTTGGCGGTCGCGCCTGGATTGTGGACGATACCGGGCGCATCATCGGTGATGCCGCCGGTGCGCCGACGGTGCAGTCCCTCAACGATACCAACCTGCCGATGGCGGTGCCGTTGCGTGCGCTGCTGGCCCAGTCGGATGGCGGTTTGCGTCACACCCATTTTCGCAGCGCCAGCGGCGAGCACACGCTGATGGTCATGCCGATCCCCGACAGACCGTGGCTGCTTGCCCTTGACGTTCCCACCCGGCGAATGGGCGAGCGTCCGGGCATTCTGTTGCATAAGCCGTGGCCGCTGGCGGCATTGCTGCTGGTCTCCACCCTGACCCTGCTGCGCAGCCTGAACCTGCATCTTTCTCGCCTCAACGACGAGCTGCCCTCTCAGCTGCAGTCTGAGCAGGGCGCTTTTCTACCGCCGCTGATGAAGGAGATGGGCGAGCAGGTGAGCACCATTGCCCGCGCGGCCACCGCCATTGCCCAGGAAAACGAGAATCTGCTGCGGGTGCCGGAGGCCAACGCGAACCTGCTGGCGACGCTGAGCGACAGCGCCATGGGGGTGGTGCAGGCAATGACCACCCTCCAGGATGCCGCACTGAAGATTGCCGACAGCAGCGGCACGCTGGTTCAGCTGGCGAGCCGCGCCTACAGCTACTCGCTGCACAACGAAGAGAGCGTTTTTGCCGTGGAGTCGCGCAGCCTGGCCAGCCGCTGCGCGCGTTCGTCAAAAGAGCTGAGAGCGCTGATTGAAGACGCGATGATGCAGGCGCAGAACGGCGCGGCGTCGGTGACGCAGAATAACAGCGTGCTGATTGAAGAGGTTTATACGGTGGCGAATATCCTGCTTCAGCGCACGGGCAACTAGCCGGGTGGCGCTGCGCTTACCCGGCCTACTTTCGGGTTTTTGTCGACCGGGTAAGGCGAAGCCGCCACCCGGCACAAATCTGGAAGGCGCCTCGCAATCCCACAAGTAATCCTCTGTAATTCAGCATTTGCTCTGTTGTTTGTTTCCATCACACCGTAAAGTGCCCGTGCTGCGGCAACATCCGCAGCCGGGCGTGAGAACCTGAAAATACAAGGAGGCTTTTAACACACTGATTCTCACCGCCGAGGAGGCATTACATGTCTGTTCTTTCACCTCTCTCTTTACACGAAAATTTCATTCAACAGCTCATCACCTTACCGCTTCCGGCCTCTGCCAACCTGTTTGACGTGGTCGATCTCTGTGCGGCTTTAGCCAGCGCGCTGGTTGAAGCCGATGACGCGAGCGAGCGCAATGCGCTCTGCGGGCGTCTGCTGCATGCTCTGGGTGAACTGGAACGACTTTGTGACGACGATTTGCCACCGCAATTGATTGAGCAACTTATTGCCGGAGAAACCTCACCGTCCTGTATGCCGGCGTGCTGGCAGGAGACGGTTATGCCGGTTAACTATGCGCAGGCACTGGCGCAGGCGATTTTAGGGAATACCCTGCCGCAGGGGGTGAATGACGCGCTGACGGGAATGCTGCACGACATGGTGTATCTGCTGGCGGATTATGTGAAGGAACCTTATCTGCAGTCTTAAAAACAAAGCCGGGTGGCGGCTTCGCCTTACCCGGCCTACCTTTGCGTTGATCCTTGTAGACCTGTGCAAGCGCAGCGCCGCCAGGCAAAAATGATGTTGCGCACCAAACAAAAAAGCCCTCCGACAGGGAGGGCAAACCGCGCGTGATATACGCGCGTAATAAGATTGAGGTGGTAACGCAGATTAACGCAGCAGGGACAGCACGTTCTGCGGAACCTGGTTGGCCTGGGCCAGTACGGAGACACCTGCCTGCTGCAGGATGTTCGCGCGGCTCATGGCGGACACTTCAACCGAGAAGTCAGCGTCCTGAATACGGGAGCGCGCTTCGGTGGTGTTGATGATGTTGGTGTTTAGGTTCGCAATGATTGAGCTGAAGCGGTTCTGAACGGCACCGAGGTCGGCGCGGAAGTCGGCAACGGTGGTCAGGGCTTCATCCAGCTTGGCCAGCAGGCCATCGGCCACCGCATCACCCGCTGCTTCACGGATGAATTCCATGTCAGCAGGGCGTGCAGGAGTTTGAGTAACGGCTTCTGCAGCGTCAAACTCGATTTTACTGACTTTAACTTCCCCTGTAGCTGCATCTTTACCGTAAGCGTAGTATTCGGTAGCACCGCCGTTATCCACGGAGAACATCTGGAGCTTCGAATCTGTCGCAGTAGCACCGGCACCGAACATGCTTACCGCAACAGCGTTAAGGTGAGACTCAGCCAGCGTGAAAGTGCCGCCTGTTTTATTCAGTGTCTCTCCCACCGCCAGTGCTTTCGGATCTTTCAGCTCGGTTGGTCCATTCAGCAGCATATCTACATCTGCTGGATCAGTAATTTCTTTTGCGGCTGCTGTCGGTGCAGCATCGAGTTTAGTCCATGCATTTGCCCCGTCTTTTGAGAATGTCATTTGACTGACGTCCAGCTCAAACATTTTTTTCGCTGTTTTGTCGTAAGCAAATACCTTATCGTCCAGGGTGTAGACCTCAACATCAGTAGCATTTGCTGCACCAATGGTATCTTTCAGGATGGCCGCATCACCCGTGGCATACTTCCATTCCCCATCTGCATGCCCAACTTCAATCATCGTTGTGCCAGCAACAGCTTTCGTTGCTGCCTTATCATACTGACTACCCGTAATACCCGCACCATTCAGAGTAATCCCGATATCCGCGAAATCATCCATAAATTTATCCAGACCGAGCGTTTCCATATCCAGCTTGCTCAGCTTGATATCAATGGTGTCTTCGTCTTTATCGCCGATCTGAATGGTGATTTTCTCTTTAGAACCGTCAAAGACCTTCACGCCGTTGAAGTTGGTGGTTTCCGCCACGCGGCCGATCTCTTCCAGACGGGTAGTGATCTCTTTCTTAATAGAGTCCAGGTCGCTGGCGGAGTTAGTGCCGTTTTTCGCCTGTACGGTCAGCTCGCGGATACGCTGCATGTTTTCGGTCACTTCTTCCAGCGCGCCTTCAGTGGTCTGCGCCAGGGAGATACCGTCGTTGGCGTTACGCGCCGCCTGGGTCATACCGCGAATAGAGGCGGTGAAGCGGTTAGAAATCGCCAGGCCTGCCGCGTCGTCCTTGGCGCTGTTGATACGCATACCGGAAGAGAGGCGCTGAATAGCGGTCCCCAAAGAGGTCTGGGATTTGTTCAGGTTGTTCTGCGCCATCAGGCTCAGCGCGTTGGTATTAATGACCTGTGCCATTGTTATATCCTTCTTAGTAATAACGGAATATGAGATATGCGTTAATTGCTTCGCATACTGAATTCATCGGGGGAAATTAAAATGACTGAATTATTTTTTCGATTTTTTTGTCATTGATGGAAATGATGACAGTTCTGACGTTAATTATCGGGATAACAAAAAGCAATTAACCAATAAACGCGCATCTCTGTTATCCATACGCCTGCGCGTTGTTCACGCATATATGAAAAATTAAACTTCCTTCTTTATTTCCCGATAGAAAAGTAACAGGTCATCCCTTTACAACAGGAAACATTATTATGGTATCAACCAATTTTTTAGGCATGGGCTCGGGCCTGCCGTTTGAAGAACTGCTGGCAAAGGAGCGTGCGGCCAGTTCCGTCAAGCTGAACCCGTATCTGCAAAAGCAGAGTACCTATAACGGGCAAATCTCCGCGTGGGGATCTATTTCCAGCGCGCTGAGCACCCTGAAGGATAATCTTGGCAAGCTGGAAAATGAGGGTTTTAACGGCGTCAGCGTCAGCGACAACAAGACCTTTAAGGCCACGGCAGGTCAAGGGGCTATTCCGAACAGCTACTCCATGGCCGTGGAGCAGCTGGCGAAAGCGCATCAGCTCGGGGTGACGCGAGATTCACGAGATAAGGATATCGGTAAGAGTGCTGCGACCGTCACCATCGAGATGGAAGGCAGTGACAAACCGCTGGTGGTGAACCTTGATAAAGACCAAACGTCCCTCGATGATATTGCCAAAAAAATCAATGCGCAGAATGGCGACGTTGCGGCTGAAGTCGTTACGGTTAAAGAAGGAGAGCACAAGCTCGTCCTGACCTCGAAAAAAACCGGTAAAGACGGTGAAATGACGATAAAGGTAGACGGGGATGCCGATGTCAAAGCGGCGCTTGAGGGGGCTAGTAACGTCACTGCCCCCCAAAATGCCATTGTCTGGCTCAACGGTGACAAGGTCGAACGCAGTTCTAATACTGTAAAAGATTTGATTACCGGCGTAACCCTTGAGCTACGCGAAGTGTCGGAGAAAGACCCTGATGCTGATGCATCCGCTCCGCACCCCTTCAAAACCGAATCCCTCACTATCACCGAAGACACCTCAAAGGTGAAATCGCTGATTGAGGAGTTCGTGAAGAACTACAACAGCTACCTCAGCACCGTGGCCAGCGCCACAAAATACACGGCACCCGATCGCGACAAGCTCGGGGAGGGCGAAATTCCGCTGCCTGACTCCGGCAACGGCGCGCTGTTCAGCGACGGCTCCCTGCGCCGTCTGACCAGCCAGCTGAAGGCTACCGTGGGCGGTGAGTACAGTGATGCCGGGGATGTGATCACCTCCCTTGGCCGTCTCGGGATCACCGTCACCTTCGACGGCAAAACCGGTGAGGATCGCAGCGGAACGCTCGGCACCCTGACCATCGACAGCAAAAAGCTCGATGCCGCCCTGAAGGATAACCCGAAGGAGGTCGAGGCGCTGTTCCTTGGCAAAGGGGGAAGCGAGGGGATCAAAGATCGCATGGAGGGTATTTTCAACACCTATCTGGGCGATAAGGACGCGATTCAGAAAAAAGACGGCGTTATTGAAACCACGCTGGAGTCCCTTCGCGAGCAGGAAAAGCGCATCGGCAAGCAGATCACGGCGGTGCAAAAACGTATCGATGAAGCCATGCTGCGCAGCGAAAAAGAGTATCAGCGCCTCGATAAGGCAATGAGCGATATGAACAGCATGAGCACCCGTCTGCAGCAGACGCTGGCGGGGTTAGTTTAATGAGCAATCCGGGCAGGCCGCTGCCCGGCAGGATTTGACGATGTACACCAAAACGGGCAACAGTGCCTATACCGCTGTCTCACTCGACAGCCAGATAAGCGGCGCGACGCCGCACCAGTTAATAGTCCTGCTGTATGACGGGGCGATTAACGCCATGAAGCGCGCCGATATTTACTTCCAGTCGGGGAATATCGCCCGCCGTGGGGAGATGATTTCCCGCGCCATTAACATTATCGATAACGGCCTGCGCGCCGGGCTTGACCACGAGAAGGGCGGGAAAATCGCTGAGGAGCTGGAGAGCCTGTACGAATATATTTCCCGCTCGCTGCTGGAGGCGAATCTCAACAAATCCGGCGACAAGCTGCCGCACCTGATCGCGCTCATGACGGGCATGTCGGAAACCTGGCAAGCCATCACCCCACAGCACAAGCAGGTGAAGCATGGATAACAGCGTAATTGAGCTGATTGAGAATCTGCTTGTCAGCAACGCGACGCTGCGCCAGCTTGCCGACGCCGGCGAATGGGATGCGTTTTTTGACGAGTCCGCAGCCTATAGCATGGGGATGCGAACGTTGTGTGACATCGATTTGACCCAGCTGGCGCAGCACAATAAAGCGCAGGTCAGCGCCCGGCTGTCCACCATGCTGGAGAACGATGCGCTTCTGACGCGTGCGATTCAGGGACGTCTGGCCACCATCAGCAGCGAACTCTCCGCCATGCGCAAAACCAGCAGCGTGGCAAAAGCCTATTCTGCCGTTTAATCCCCTCGCCCTAACCCTCTCCCCATAGGGGAGAGGGG
>NZ_GL890777.1:140267-163467 GCF_000211415.1 Enterobacter mori LMG 25706
ACCAGAGGCGGGCAAAAGAGGACAACGCAGACAGGAACGATCAGATGCTGATGTTGTATTTGCGCCCTGAAGGCAGCTGGCTGGATTCTCCCGCCGGGCCGTACAGGGTGCTGGCGTGGCCAACGTGGTCGATGGCTTTCTGGATATGCTGGTTTTTCTTCACGTGGCTTTGCAGCAGCGACTCCACCTGCTGATTCAGGGCCTTGGTGCTGCGCACCTTCTCATGCACCTGCTGCCAGCTGGCAAACAGCTTGCCGAGCCCCGGGTAGGGGGCTTCGGTGCCGGAGGTTTTTTCCTGCTCGCGGCGCATATCGTCGTAGTACTGCAGGGTCGTCAGCAGCTGGTTTTTGTTATCTGCCAGCACCTGCAGCGACACCGGGTTGATCTGGCTGCGGTTAAGCTGGTTCACCTCTTCAATCATGATCGCCTCCAGCTCATCCAGAGACGTTTTCATCTGCGCAAGTATCGGGTAAAGCTTGTCCATAGGGGGCCTGTAAACGGTTAAAACGAAAGCATGTCCTGCACCATGGCCTGAGCGATTTTCTCAGGCTCGATGCGCAGGGTTCCGGCCGACAGCGCGGCGCGCAGTTCGGCGACGCGCGCGCGATCCACATCGCGGCTGTCGTCGGTCTGGATCTTCTTCGTCAGGGCGCTCAGGGTGACGTCGGTTTTATCGCTCTTCGCCGCGCGCGTGGCCGCAGCGTCATTTTCCTGAGGCTGGGCACGGTGACGCACCTCGTGAGTCGGGGCGATTTTCGCAATCGGCGCGGTGGTCTGGTTGCTGTTTATGCTCATGGCTGTCCTCGCAGAATCATTTTCTGTACGCAATACTTCTTTCTTCGGTGATTCTCAGAAAAGCTAAAATTTATTATTGAGAAATAATCATCACCTGCCCGTCGGCATCCACTTTCCCGCTCACCGTGCGCCCGCCCGCGGTTTTGACCTTAAGCACGTCATCCACCGCCGCGTTGTTCAGCGCCTTGCCCTGGCTGCGAATACGAAAGCCCGCGCCGGTGGTCACCACGTCAACCGTCTGTCCGGCGCGCAGCCGCCACTGCTGGCGCAGCTGATTTTCCAGCAGCGGTTTCCCAGCGGTGATGGCGCGCGTCAGGCGCTGGCCGATAATCTCGTCGGCGTTAAAAATCAAACCGCCGGGCTGGTTATCCAGCATGCCGGTCACCGGCTCGATGTCGCTGCGCTGCACGATCGCCCCGCCGGGCAGGCTCTGGCTGGCGATCCACCAGGTGCCCTGGGCGCTGATGCGCACCGGCAGGAAATGCCGACGCGCGCCGCACTGCGCCAGCACGGTGCGCTTGCCGGTCAGGCGGCTGTCGCGTCCGACCAGGCTCAGCTCCGGGTTATCGCACACCGCTGCCAGCTGCGCGGGCGTGGCGAGCAGGGTCGCGGTCCGCACGATGTCGTGCCCGTCCTCCGGCTGTTTGATTAAGGCATCCAGCTTCATCATCAGACGCTGTTTTGCCGTAGGGGTAGACGGTACGCTGGCCGCGGCGGTTGCCGAGCAGAGTAATCCGGCAACCGCCGTGCTGAATAAGGAACCCTTCATCTTACTGCCTTAATGAAATAATAAATGTGGCGAAATTATATACGCAGCGGCGGGGGTTTTATTGCCCTAAATAATGACACTTCTGTTGGTATTTATATTTATCGTTGTGTTAACGAATTATTATTTCGCTCTATTTCCCTAAATAGGCTTATTTCTGTCGGGTCTTTGCAGTGTGATATTTCACCCGCGCTGACTACACTATCGCAGTTTAAATAACGCGAGACAGGAGTCCTGTTGTCATGAATAAACTTGATGACGCCTTTCGCTTTCAACAGCAGGCGTTAGGTTTGCTTTCGCGCCGTCAGGATATTCTGGCGTCGAATATTGCGAATGCCGATACGCCGGGCTATCAGGCGCGAGATATCGATTTTACTCAGCAGTTAAAAAACGCCATGGAGAATAACACCCTGGCGAAATCCCCCGTATCGCTGGCGTTAACGTCAAATAAGCATATTGAAGGTAAAGCGCTGCCGTTTGACGACGGCCAGCTGCTCTACCGCGTGCCGGATCAGCCGAGCGCCGACGGCAATACCGTGGATATGGATCGCGAACGCGTCAATTTTGCGGATAACGCCGTGAAATATCAGTCAGGACTGACGTTCCTGGGCGCGGATATTAAGAAAATGATGACTGTGCTCAGTCAGGGGTAATAAACGATGTCGCTCTTTAGCGTATTTGATATTTCAGGCTCGGCGATGGCGGCACAGTCCCGACGCCTTAACGTCAGCGCCAGCAATATGGCCAACGCCGACAGCGTGGCGGGTCCGGACGGCCAGCCGTATCGCGCGCGTCAGGTGGTCTTTAGCGTCGACAACGCGGTTGGTCAGGAGGTCGGTGGCGTACAGGTGAGCGACGTGGTCGAGAGCAGCGCGCCGGATCGTCTGGTGTATGAGCCGGGCAACCCGATGGCCGACGAACAGGGCTACGTGCGCATGCCCAACGTCAACGTGATGAACGAGATGGTGAACACCATTTCGGCCTCCCGCAGCTACCAGGCCAACGTGGAGGTCATAAACTCCGCCAAAAGCCTGATGCTGAAAACATTAACTCTTGGTCAGTAAGGACGCATATGGCGGTCTCTTCGATTAACAACAATAGCGGAACGGGCGGTACCGGCACGGGCAACAGCGCGGCGGATCTGTCGAACCAGTTTATGACCCTGCTGGTGGCGCAGATGAAAAACCAGGATCCCACCAACCCGATGGATAACAACCAGCTCACCTCCCAGCTGGCGCAGTTCAACATGGCGGCCGGCGTGGAGAAGCTCAACACCTCCGTGGCGGGCGTACAGGCGATGATGGTTCAGCTCGGCAGCATGAGCGCCTCCTCGTGGGTGGGCCGCAGCGTGCTGATTGAAGGGGAGGCGAAGGTCTCCTTTGGCGAGCCGGTCATCGGTATTCAGCAGGTCGGCGTGGAGCTGCCGAGTAATGCGGACGATTTCCACTTCGCGCTGGTGGGCGACGCCGAGACGGTCACCGTTCACCTGGAAGATAGCGAGGGGAACGGCTACACCGCAGAGCTGAAGAACGTGAAGTCGGGGATGAACACCTTCAGCCTCGACGATCTGAAGGAGTTCAAACCGAGCGCGCCACCGGCCGACCGGGAATACACCATCAGCTTCGAAGCCTCGAACCCTGAAGGCGATAAGCCGGAAGTCATCGGTCTGGTTCAGGAGCAGGTGCAAGGGGTCACGATGGATCCAAACGGGCCAATTCTGCATCTGCTGAATCACGACCCGATCCTCATGAGCAAAGTGTTTGTCATTCAAAAATAATCATTACTTCTGGAACTAAATTATGGGTTTTTCACAAGGTCTTAGCGGCCTGAGTGCCGCAGCAAAAGCGCTGGACGTGGTGGGTAACAACATCGCCAACTCCCAGACCGTGGGGTTTAAAGCCGGCTCCGTCTCCTTCGCCGATATCTTTGCCGGGTCGACGGGGATGGGGGTGCAGGTCGCGGGCGTTAGTCAGAGCTTTGGCGATGGCGGCCTGATGAACGGCGCCTCCGCGCTTGACATGGGCATCTCGGGGCGGGGTTTCTTCCGCATGGTCGACGAGGCGGGCAGCGTGTTCTACGGGCGTAATGGTCAGTTCGAGGAAGACGCCAACGGCTATATCGTCAACAAGACAAATAAGCTGTTTTTAACAGGTTATCAGGCAACGGACGGGGTGATTAACCCGGGCGCGCAGGTCGGGCCGATTCGCATCCCGAAAGATGATATGCCGCCAGCAGCATCGACGAATGGGTCGTTGACGGGGAACCTGAAATCAGATGCCGACGTCATTACCAAAGTTCCCTTTAACAAAGATGATAAAGATACCTACAACTATGTGAGTGAGGTTACTGCAACCGACAGTCTCGGTAACAAACATGCCATCAAACTTTACTATGTGCACACTAAAGCAGGGGAATGGGAGGTGCACGCGCAGGATTCCACCGCGCCCGGTACAGGGGCTGACGAGTGGAGCGTGAGCAAGCTTGAGTTTGATAACTACGGCAAGCTGAAAAATCCGGTGACGCTGGACATCAATGGCGTGGGATACAACGGCTCTGCGCCGCTGGCGCTGACGTTGGATCTGAACGCACTCACCCAAAACGCCAGCGATACCCAGGTGATGCTGGGCGAAATCGACGGCCAGGCACCCGGTAAATTCAATAACTATGAGGTGAGCGACACCGGTGAAGTGATCGCTATCTACAGCAACGGCAAGCGTCAGACCGTGGCGCAGGTGGTGCTGGCCGACTTTGCTAACGTTGGCGGTCTGGCGCAGCAGGGCAACAACCTGTGGGCAGAAACCGCGCAGTCCGGCCAGCCGTTCCTCGGCACCTCTGGTACCGGCAGCTTCGGCGATATCGAAGGCGGGATGCTGGAATCCTCGAACGTTAACCTGGGCGACGAGATGGTCAACATGATCGTCCACCAGCGCAACTACCAGTCCAACTCGCAAACCATTAAAACCCAGTCTGAAGTTCTGCAGACGCTGGTTAACCTGCGCTAAGGCTGAACGATGGATCGCGCTATCTATACCGCCATGAGTGCCGCCAACGCGGCGCTCAACCGCCAGGCGGTCACCTCAAACAATCTGTCGAACAGCTCCACCGCCGGTTTTCGTTCCCAGCTGGCGGCGTTTCGCTCGGTGCCCATCGAAGGGGAATCCCTGCGCACCCGCGCGCTGGTGGCGGAGTCAACCCCGTTTCATGACACCCCCATGGGGCCGATCACCCACACCGGCCGTAGCCTCGACGTGGCGCTGCCGCAAAACGGCTGGCTGGCGGTGGCGCTGGACGACGGCAGCGAAGGCTATACCCGCAACGGCGCTATCGAAGTGGATCAGGAGGGGGCGCTCAGCGTCAACGGTCGTCCGCTGATGGGCGACGGCGGGCCGCTGGAGGTGCCGCCGCAGTCTCACGTCACTATCGGCAGCGACGGCACCGTCTCGGCGCTCGGCATGGGCGATGACCCAACGGCGCTGGTGCCGGTGGGGCGCGTCAAGCTGGTCAATGCCGACACGAACAGCATGGTCCACGGTGACGACGGGCTGTTCCGCACCGCGGGCGGCAACCCGCTGGCCCAGGACGAAACCCTGCGCCTGACGCCAGAATCCCTCGAAGGCAGCAACGTCAGCCCGGTGCAGGCGATGACTCAGATGATCGCTAACTCCCGCGGCTTCGACATGAACATGAAGGTGATCCGCACCGCCGACGCGAACGCCCAGAAGGCCAATCAGCTATTAAGCGTGAGCTAAGCTCGCGCAAGGAGTCACAATATGATTCGTTCTTTATGGATCGCAAAAACCGGGCTGGAAGCACAGCAGCTCAATATGGACGTCATCTCCAACAACCTGGCGAACGTCAACACCAACGGCTTTAAGCGTCAGCGCGCGGTGTTCCAGGATCTGCTCTATCAGAACATGCGCCAGCCTGGCGCACAGTCGACCGAGCCGAACATCCTGCCGAGCGGCCTTCAGCTCGGGACCGGCGTGCGTCCGGTTTCCACCCAGCGTATTCACACCCAGGGGAATATGAACCCAACCGGGGATGAATACGATGTCGCCATCGAAGGTGAAGGCTTCTTCCAGGTGCAGATGCCGGACGGCAGCACGGCCTACACCCGTGATGGTCATTTTGGCAAAAGCCCGGACGGGCAGCTGGTGAATGCCGAAGGCTATCCCATTCAGCCAGGCATCGTGATTCCGCAGGACGCGCAGAAGCTGACCATCGGTAATGACGGGATCGTCAGCGTGAAGGTGCCGGGACAGGCGGAAGAGCAGCAGATTGGCCAGCTGACGCTGACCACCTTTGTGAACAATGCCGGTCTCGAAAGCATCGGCGGTAACCTCTACAAAGAGACGCAGTCTTCCGGTGCGCCAAATGAGCTGAACCCGGGCATGGAGAGCGCGGGCACGCTGAAGCAGAGCTACGTGGAAATCTCCAACGTTAACGTGGCGGAAGAGCTGGTGACCATGATTCAGGTGCAGCGCGCCTACGAAATCAACAGTAAGGCGGTCTCGGCATCCGATCAGATGCTGCAGCGCCTTTCCCAGCTGTAATCCTCTCTGGCCGCTCGCGCGGCCAGACATTTTATCGACACTGACATGAAAATACTTTCTATGCACATTCCGGCGGCCGCGCTGCTGGCAAGCACGCTGCTGCTCGGCGGCTGCGCGCACATTATGCAAAAGCCTCTGGTTGAAGGCCCGACAACGGCAGCACCATTACCGATGGCACCGGCAGCGACCGGCGGCTCACTGTTTCAGGCAGGGCAGGGGATGAACTACGGCTATCAGCCGATGTTCGAAGACCGCCGCCCGCGTAACGTGGGCGATACGCTGACGATCCTGCTGCAGGAGAACGTGAGCGCCAGCAAAAGTTCCTCCGCCAGTGCCAACCGTAATGGATCGGCCGGAATGGAGCTGCTGGCCGTACCGACGGGAGCCGGTAGCTGGTTGGGTGACGGTAAAGCGGACTTCAAAGCGCAGGGCACGAATGACTTCGCGGGTAAAGGCGGCGCGGCGGCGCGCAACACCTTTACCGGCACCATCACCGTGACCGTCAAAGAGCTGCTGCCCAACGGCAACCTCGGCGTGGTGGGTGAGAAGCAGATCGCCATCAACCAGGGCACCGAATTTATCCGCTTCTCCGGCGTGGTGAACCCGCGCTTCATCAGCGGCAACAATACCGTGCCCTCCACCCAGGTGGCGGACGCCCGCATTGAGTACGTCGGCAACGGCTACATCAACGAAGCGCAGAACATGGGCTGGCTGCAGCGCCTGTTCCTGAACCTTTCTCCTTTCTGATATGACCATGAAAAAAGAATCTATCCTGTTTTTTCTCAGCATCCTGCTCTACGGCATGATGCTGGCGATACCCAAAGGGGTACACGCTGAACGCATCCGCGATCTGGCGACGGTGCAGGGGGTGCGTTCTAACTCCCTGATGGGCTACGGCCTGATTGTTGGCCTCGACGGTACCGGCGACCAGACCATGCAGGCGCCGTTCACCGGCCAGAGCCTGAACAACATGCTCTCGCAGCTGGGGATCACCGTTCCGGCGGGCACCAATATGCAGCTGAAAAATATCGCGGCGGTGATGGTGACCGCCGAGCTGCCGCCGTTTGCCCGTCCGGGCGACAAGCTGGACATCGTGGTCTCCTCGGTGGGTAACGCCAAAAGCCTGCGCGGCGGCACGCTGCTGATGACCCCCCTGAAAGGGGCGGATAACCAGATCTACGCCATCGCCCAGGGCAATATTTTAATTTCCGGCGCGGGGGCGCAGTCGGGCGGCAGCCGCGTGCAGGTCAACCAGCTTAACGGCGGGCGCATCAGCGGCGGGGCGACTGTCGAGCGGGAGGTGCCGAACGATTTCAGCACCCAGAACATCGTGCGCCTGCAGCTGAACGAAAGCGATTTCTCGCTGGCGCAGCAGGTCAGCGACGCCATTAACCAGCGCTACAGCGGCGGGGCGGCGTTGCCGGAAGATGCCCGCACCGTGCGCCTTTTCGCGCCGCCGGACGGCCCTTCTCGCGTGCGCTTCCTCGCCAACATTCAGGACATTCCCGTGAGGGTGAACGTCCAGGACGCGAAGGTGATCGTGAACTCGCGTACCGGCTCGGTGGTGATGAACCGTCACGTGTCGCTCGATTCCTGCGCGGTAGCGCACGGCTCGCTGACGGTGGAGGTGATGCAGAGCAACATCATCAGTCAGCCCGATACGCCGTTTGGCGGCGGGGAGACGGTGGTGGTGCCGCAGACCGATATCTCGGTGCGCGACAGCGGCGGCTCGCTGCAGCACGTGCGCAGCAGTACCGACCTGAACGCGGTGATCCGCGCGTTGAACGGTCTCGGCGCCACGCCGAACGAGCTGATGTCGGTCCTGCAGGCGATGAAAAATGCCGGCTGTCTGCGGGCGAAGCTGGAGGTGAACTGATGAACGCCTTCGACAAGCTCGAACAGCCCGCCTTTGACGTCCGCTCGCTGGATACGCTAAAGCGGGAGGCCGGGCGGCAAACGCCCGGCGCGCTGAAGGCGGCGGCGAAGCAGATGGAAGGCATCTTCGTGCAGATGATGATGAAGAGCATGCGCGACGCCACCTTTAAGGACGACCTGCTGAGCAGCCAGTCTTCGGAGATGTATACCGCGATGCACGATCAGCAGATCGCGCAAAATATTGCCGGGAGTGGTCAGCTCGGCTTTGCCGATCTTATCGTCCGCCAGCTGGGCGGGGAGAGCGATGGGCCCGTCGTGAGCACGCCGGGGCGCGATCTCCTGCGTCCGGGGCTGGCATCAGCGCCAGCCACCGGCCCGCTTCGCCTGCCCGCGCCGGTCTCCTTTGCTCAACCCTCTGAAGGGGCGCATCCGTTTATTGCCCGCCTGCTGCGTCCGGCCCAGGCAGCCGCGCAGCAAAGTGGCCTGCATCCGCATCTGATCCTCGCCCAGGCGGCGCTGGAGTCCGGCTGGGGGAAACGGGAAATCCCGGCCGCCGACGGCAGCCCGAGCCATAACCTGTTTGGCATCAAGGCTACTGGAGATTGGCGCGGCAAAACCACCGAAATCACCACCACCGAATACATCAACGGCGTGAAGCAGAAGGTGAAAGCGGCCTTCCGCGTCTACGACTCCTATGAGCACGCCCTCTCGGATTACGCGAAGCTGCTGACCAAAAATCCGCGCTATCGCGGCGTGGCGCAGTCCGCCTCGCCGGAGCAGGGGGCGAAGGCGCTGCAGGCGGGCGGCTACGCGACCGATCCGGCCTACGCCAAAAAGCTCATCACCATTATTCAGAAGGTGAAAGGCGATATTCAGCAGGGCGTGAACGCCTACAAAAACGATATCGATAACATTTTCTGAGAAAGAAGTTTTAGAGAATTTTCTAATCACCGATGAAATAAGCAGAGACATGAACTTTCTGGCCCGGAGGCGAACCCGGGCCTGCAAACAGGGAATATCCGGATCTTATGAATAACTTATTTAACCTGGCGAGAGGCGGCCTGAGCGTTGCGCAGGCGGCACTGCGCGTGACGGGCGATAACCTGACCAACGGCATGTCCGGCACCTATAGCCGCCGCAGCCTGATCATTGGCGAACTGGGCGGTATGACTACCGGGCAGGGCTTTTTCGGCTCCGGCGCGCGCGCCGGCGGCGTTGAGCGCGCCTATGACGCCTTCGCCAATAATGAGATGCGCGGCTCGCTGTCGCATTACGCCTCTCTCAATGGGCGGATGGAACAGCTGGCCGATATCGACAACATGCTGGCCGACGAATCCGATAACGTCTCGGTCTCGCTGAACGATATGTTCAAGGCGATGGCGACGCTGAGCGGCGAGCCGGAGAGTGGTCCGGCGCGCGCGGCGGTATTTAACGCCCTCGGAACGCTGGCGAACCGTTTCAACGCCAGCGCCAAACGCCTGACCGCGCTGGAAAAGAGCACCAACACGCAGATTGAGCAGAGCGCCAAAGACATCACCAGCTACACCGAGCAGCTGGCAGAGGTCAATAAACAGCTGGAGCGCGTCCAGGGGAATGGCGCCCCGCCGGCCGATCTGCTCGACCAGCGCGATGCGCTGCTGGAAAAGATGAGCGAGCATATCGGCATTACCGTGACGGAAGACAAAACCACGGGCCGGGTTGACGTGCTTCTGTCCGACGGGCGTCCGCTGGTCTCCGGGGATCGCGCCTATAAATTGCAAACCTCGCCGTCGGATGCCGATCCGAACAAAACCATCGTCTCCTACGTGGATGCGAACGGGAACGCCACGCCACTGGATGAAAGCAGTATCACCAAAGGCCGCCTGGGCGGGCTGTTTAAGTTCCGTAATGAAGACCTGACCATTGCCCGCCAGGAGCTGGATCAGATCGCCTTTACGATGGCGAACCGCATGAACGAGCAGCATGCGGAAGGTTTTACATCCGGCGGCGCTACGGGTGGAGACCTGTTCTCCCTGGCGGATATAAAAGCTTATGCCAACGCGAAAAATACAGGGACCGGCAAGCTTGAGGGGATAAAAGTCACCGACTACAAAAATGTGAAATCGGAAAACTATACCGTCACCAGCGATGGCGCAGGGGGATGGACGGTCACGGGAGAAGATGGACGTGATGTTCCAGTGACTATTGCTGGGGATAAGCTGACCTTTGAAGGGATTGAGATCGATATTTCAGGGGGCGGCTATGCCGATGGCGACAGCTTCACCCTTAACCCTATGGCGGGTGCAGCAGAAGGGATGGCCCGCAGCATAGGCAGCGCGCAGGATTTTGCAGCAGCGGGGGATTGGGACGGTGGCCCTGGCGATAACAAAAACCTGGAAGAGATGCTGAAAATTCAGGATGAGAAGCTGATCGGTAACAACACGCTGACCGAAGCCTACGCCAGCCTGGTGGGTACCATTGGTGACCATGCTCGCGGCGTGAAATCCGCGCTGGTCAGCGCCGAAACCGACCTCCAGACCAAATACGACACCAAACAGGCCCTCTCCGGCGTCAATATGGACGAAGAGTACATCAACCTCGATATGTTTAAGCAGTATTACAACGCCAACGCGCAGCTGCTGAAAACCGCGACCGATATGTTCGACGCCCTGCTGTCAATCCGATAAGGAACCGATGATGCGATTAAGTACGCTGTATATGTATAAAAATAGCGCGGAGACCATGACGAAGCGCATGAGCCAGAGCAACGACGTCTATCTGCGGATGTCGGCGGGCAAGACGCTGCTGAAAGCGTCGGACGATCCGGCAGCTGCCACCGATGCGGTGAAGCAGCAGGACGCGCTGGCGAAGCTGGAGATGTATAGCAACGTGCGTTCCCGCGTCCGCGGTGCGCTGGAGTACCAGGACAACATTCTCAACGGCGTGGGGAATTTATTAACCACCACCCTGAAGGAAAAAATTGTTGCGGCGAAAACGGGCTCTTACTCACCGGAGGATCGTCAGGCGCTGGGGGAAGAGATCAAAGGCATCCGCGCCAATCTGCTGGATTTGGCCAATAATCGCGACGCCAGCGGGAACTATATTTTCTCCGGTTTTAAAACCGATACCCCTGCGTTTGATGAAGATGGCAATTACCTCGGTGGTGATGAGGTTCGCAGGCAAACCGTGGCAGACGGTACCGGGATGCAGGTCAGCCATCTGGGTGAGGACGTTTTCGGTGACATTTTCACGGTGCTGAATGACGCCGTGGCAGCCTTAACCGCGGATCCTGAGGATGATGATTATGACGATAATCTGGATGCCGCGCTCAGCGCAGCCATGGTAGCGGTTGATGAAGGCATTAACCGCCTGGGTAAAGCCCAGGCCGAGCTGGGTACCAACCTGCAGCAGCTTGATGCGCTGGATCTCTCCGGGAACGTGATGATCAACGACACCATTGTCAAAGTGCAGAACGCGATTGGCTCCGACACCAGCAAGCTGGTATCGCTGGTCTCTGAATCCCAGATGTCGGAGCTGGCCTTCAACGCGTCGATGTTCGTCTACAAAAAAATGCAGTCGATGAACCTCTTCAATATGTCCGCTGGATAATCTTTTAATTGACTCCCACAGGCACCGGCCGCGCAAGGCCGGTGAAAATCTATGTTAACAAAACTCAAAATTTACAGCGCAATCAGCCTGATTATCGGCCTGTTTGCGGTGATGCTGTTCGGCGTAACCGCTTATTCGGTGTATGACGCCGTCGCCAATAACAGTAATTTTAAACGTCTTGTCGTGGCCGCTGAAAATAACGACCAGATGCGCGATGCGGCCTATAACATCAGCGCGGTGATGGCCAATACCAACGGCCTGATGCTGCAGGCGGCACTGGGTAACCCGGTCTCTGAAAACGTCGCCAAACACACCGTGAACGTGGTGAAGATTGCGCGCCGCAATATGGATGCCTTTATGGCATCACCCTTTAATACCCCGGAAGAGCGCCGTCTGGCGGCTGAGGTGAATGCCGCGTTTAACGAGGTGTATAAAGTCGCCAATGTGACGCTGGGTTACCTGCAAAACCCGGCGGGCTATACCGGCTCGCTGGAAAACGATATGGAGCTGCGCACCGCGCTGCGTAATAAGGTCGACGGGTATACGGACGCCAGCGCCCGCCTGAGCGAGAGCTACGTTCAGGCATCCGAGCGCGGCTACCAGATTATGATGGGCGTCGGGATCACCGTGCTGATCCTGGCCATCGCGCTGCTGTTCGCCGTGCGCTTCTGGCTGCGCCATACTCTGGTGCGTCGTATGGAGACCACGGTAGAGATGCTGCGTCGCGTGGCGGCGGGCGATCTCAGCCAGCACATTGACAGCGGCCAGCAGAATGAAATCGGGCATATGCTCCGCGAGCTGGAGACCATGCGTACCTCCCTGACCGGCACTATTTTGGGGATCCGCGACAGCGTGCAGCGCATTCACACTAACGCCCAGGAGATTGCCCACGGCAATAACGATCTCTCCTCCCGAACGGAAGAGCAGGCGGCAGCGCTGCAGGAGACCGCGGCCAGCATGGAGCAGATCAAAACCACCGTGCGCCAGAACGCCGACAACGCCCATGCAGCCCGCGAGCTGGCGGAAAGCGCGAGCAACAATGCCCATAACGGTGGCGAAGTGATGCAGAGCCTGGAGCAGATCATGGCGCAGATCACCACCAGTTCGCGCCAGATTGCCGACATCAACGGCGTGATTGACAGCATCGCTAACCAGACGAATATCCTGGCGCTCAATGCGGCGGTCGAGGCGGCGCGTGCCGGGGAGCAGGGGCGCGGGTTCGCGGTGGTGGCTGAAGAGGTGCGTAACCTGGCAAAACGCAGCGCCGACGCGGCTAAAGAGATTAATCAGCTGATCAACACCAGCGTCAGCAATATCGATATCGGTTCACGTCAGGTTGGCCAGGCCAGCAGCGTGATGCAGGAGATTGTCACCTCCGTGGCGCAGGTGACGCAGATTATGGGCGAAATCACCTCGGCGTCGGACGAGCAGAGCGCGGGTATCAACCAGATTTCGCAGGCGGTCAACGAAATGGACCTGGTGACCCAGCAGAATGCGGCGATGGTGGAAGAGGCGGCCATGGCGGCCGGTGAGCTCGAAGCCCAGTCCGATGCGCTGGAGAAACTGGTGGCACAGTTCCGGCTGAATCACGAGAGTACGCGGGTGAACGTTGCCGCAGAGCCGCATAAAGTACTGCGTCAGAAAGAGCCCGAGCTGGCCCAGTGGGAAACCTTTTAATCCTGTTAATTACCGTCATTAATATTGCTCTTTTTTTTAATAACGTTTGTATTAACGCGAAGTAACAGAATGCGCATTTTTATAAAGGCTTATTGCACTATTTGAATGCGCCATTTCACCGGATAATTCTCAAAGAGAATAGCAGGTGGAATGCAATCGTGGATGGTATTTATACGGCCGAAGGGCTGGAAGATAAATCGGTAGTCTGGTCTAAGTATCACTATCTGGTGCGGCAGGAAGCATTGCGTTTACATAAGCGGCTTCCTGCCAGCGTCGAGCTGGATGATTTAATTCAGGCAGGGTCGATAGGTTTTTTAAGTGCGGTAGAAAGCTTCGACCCTAAAAAAGGGGTGGCGCTGAGCGCATGGATCACCCAGCGGGTGAAATGGGCCTTATTAGATGAGCTGAGAGAAAATGACTGGGTTCCGCGTCGGGTTCGTACCCATACGCGGGAAATTGTTGCCATTATTCAGCAGGTCGAGCAGGAAAAAGGCGGCGAAGCCACCGAGGCAGAAATTGCCGAGCGCATGGGCGTATCGCTGCCGGAATTTCAGCAGATGCTGGCAGATAATAATGCCAGCCAGATGTACTCGGTTGATGAGCTGCAGGAAAATTATGCCGATAGCTGGGAAATGAATGAGGACGAAAACGAGCAGCTTAATCCGCTGAATGACGCCGTCAGGCAGAATTTGATGGAGCGTCTCACTGAACATATTCAGTTCATACCTGAAAGAGAACAGGTTCTGCTGCAGCTCTATTATCTGCAGGATTTGAATATGAAAGAGATTGGGCTGGTGCTGGGCATTACGGAAACGCGCGTGAGCCAGCTGCACAGTCTCGCCGTTAAGCGGTTACGCAGTCGAATGGAATCGGCAATGAAATAATGGCGGGCGATTAACATTTATAATGTTAATACGGTTGCCAGAACCGGTTTAATCATTAAAGATAAGGTTTAATAACGTTTAACAATGCTTTTATAACTTTTTAAATCAATGGTTTAACGTTGATTTGTGGATTTAGGGGAATTTCTGTCGCTTGTTCGTGAAATGCTTAATGTTTATGATTTTGCCAGTTTTGTGATGCAGCCTCCTTTGGCATTGATAGAGTAATTACGCATTTACTGAGGAAGAATGGCTTACCTTAGTGAATATCAATACCAAAAGACTCTCTGCATCAGTTTGGAAACGCTATCTATCTTAACTGACATGCCCGTTTGGGCTGAATAACATTGGGAGCTTTCGCCTGTGTCCAATTTTGACGAGTACCTGCAAAATATTCATGATATTAACCTGTCCTATCTTCTGCTGGCCCAGCAACTGATCCGTCAGGATAAATTTGCGGCCGGTTTTCGCCTTGGATTATCTGAAGGAACAATTGATAACCTGAAAGAGCTTTCGCTGCCGCAATTAATGAAGCTGGCAACCACCAATCAGCTTATTTGTCGCTTACGCGTTGATGATGAAGTGGTGATTGAGAATCTGACGAAAGATTCACGTATTGAAGCACTGCAGCAAATTCACACCGGCATTATTTTGTCGACCAATCTTCTTAATGCCTTAAGCGAAGAAGAAAATGTCGCGGCGCAGGAGGCATAATCATGTGTGGTGAAAAAAGTCTGCTGCAGGAAATTGAAGAAGTGAATATCGCCATGGGGTTAATTTCACTCGGGGCGAGAATGCAGGTGCTGGAATCGGAAACGTCCCTGAGCCGTCGTCGCCTGCTGCGCTTATATAAAGAATTACGCGGCTGTCCACCGCCGAAAGGCATGCTGCCTTTTTCAGAAGACTGGTTTATGTCGTGGGAACAGAATATTCACTCTTCTATGTTCTACAACATTTACCTGTATTTAAAAAAGACCGAGCAGGGTCGTTCGATTGAAATGTTGATGAAGACCTATCGCCTTTATCTGGAGCAGTGTAGCTCCTGCGCTGATGAGAAGCCGGTACTGGGGCTGACGCGTGCCTGGACATTATTACGTTTTATCGACTGCGGCATTATTTCGCGTAAAGCCTGCAGCGTGTGTGGTGGGGGATTTGTCGTCACCACCGAATTTATTAAAAACCCATTTACCTGCAGCTTGTGCAGCCCGCCGTCGCGTGCGCTGAAGAAATCCCAGGTGCATAACACCGGATTGTTGAGGAACGCGATCTCGCCAGAAATCATGACGGCGTGATCCCTGACGGACAGCTGTGCGCAAGATGGCGTTTACCTGATGCCGGTACAACCGGCATCGGTCAAAAAAGTAAAAGGAGAGAGTGTGTTAGTTATTGTTGGCTATCTTGTTGTCATACTGACCGTTTTTGGTGGCTTTATTCTGTCCGGCGGTAATCTGATGGCGCTGTTTCAGCCGCTGGAGCTGCTGATTATCGGCGGTGCTGGCGTCGGGGCGTTCATTGTCGGTAACAATATCAAATCCCTGAAGGCCACCGGAAAAGCGCTGGTTAAAGTCTTCGTGGGCAAGCGCTATAACAAAGCGGTCTATATGGACCTGATGGCGCTGATGTTCCTGCTGCTGTCGCAGAGCCGCGTTCACGGGCTGATGTCGCTGGAAAAGGATATCGAAGACCCGCAGAACAGCGATATTTTTAGCGCCTATCCTCGCCTGATGAGCGACCCAATGCTCGCCAACTTTATCCTCGACTACTTCCGCCTGATGATTGGCGGCAGCATGAATTCTCATGAAATCGAAGCCCTGATGGATGAGGAGATTGAAACCTGCGAAGAAGAGCTGGAAGTGCCGGCCCACAGTCTGAATACCGTGGGCGATGCGTTTCCGGCTTTCGGTATTGTGGCGGCGGTAATGGGGGCGGTGAATGCGCTGGGCTCGGCGGATCGCCCGGCGGCAGAGCTGGGTATGCTGATTGGCCACGCGCTGGTGGGGACCTTCCTCGGTATCCTTATTGCCTATGGTTTTGTCTTGCCGCTGGCGACGCTGCTGCGTCAGAAGAGTTCCGATCAGGTCAAAATTCTTCAGTGCATCAAGGTGACGCTGCTCTCCAGCCTGAACGGCTATGCCCCGCAGATTGCGGTGGAGTTTGGGCGTAAAACCATCTTTACCAGCGAACGCCCGTCGTTTGAAGAGCTGGAAGAACACGTGCGCGAAGTCAAATCTAACGCCACGCTGAAAACCAAATCGGCGGACAATGCAGCATGAAGAACGTCACGCCTGTCATCATTTCACGCAAGCGCAAAAAGAAAAAGCACGCGCACCACGGCGGGACGTGGAAGATTGCCTATGCCGATTTTATGACCGCGATGATGGCGTTCTTTCTGGTGATGTGGCTGCTTTCCCAGTCCACCGACATGGAAAGAGAGCTGATCGCAGATTACTTCCGCATGCCGCTTAAGCCGTCGATGGCGAACGGCGATAAAACCAGCCTGAGCGACAGCGTCATTCCCGGTGGTGGAGATGACATCCTCAAGCGGCAGGGCGAAGTGTTCAAAGGGCACATCAGCGCGCTTGATAAACACAAGCGCTTCGAAAGCCTGAAGCAGGCGAAAGAGAAGCTGCAGAGGATGATCGAAACCGATCCGCGGCTGAACAATTTCAAATCCAACATTCTGCTGAACCTCACGAACGACGGCCTGCTGATCCAGATCACCGACTCGCAGGACCGCCCGATGTTCCGCGTCGGCAGCGAACTGCCGGAATCCTATATGAACGGCATTTTGCAGGCGCTGGTGCCGCTGCTTCAGGAGTTGCCCAACGCACTGAGCCTGACGGGGCATACCGACTCGTTGCCGTATGCCGGGGGCGACGGCGGCTACAGCAACTGGGAGCTTTCCGCCGGACGCGCCAACGCCGCCCGCCGGGTGCTGGTTCGCGGCGGGCTTAACGATGAACGCTTTTTACGCGTGATCGGTACCGCCAGCCGGATGCCGCTTGAGAACTCGTCGCCTGAGAGCGCCGTCAACCGCCGCATCAGCATTCTGGTCCTCAGTCGCGCGAAAGAGCAGGAGATCCGCCTGGAGGATACCCAGTCCCAGCGCGCAGACAGCGTGTTGAACGATATCAATCTGCAAAACGTGCAGGGTTATACCGATGGACATGAATGATTTTTCGCAAATCTTTTTTACCGAGGCGGAAGAGCTGCTGGCCGAAATGGAACAGCTGCTGCTGCAGCTTGACGTCGCGGCGCCGGACCTGGAGCAGCTGAACGCCATCTTCCGCGCGGCGCACTCGCTGAAAGGGGGCGCGGCCACCTTTGGCTTCAGTGCATTACAGGAGACAACCCACCTGCTGGAAAACCTCCTCGATCAGGCGCGGGCAGGGGAGAGGGCGCTCAGTCGGTCAATCATCAACCTTTTTCTGGAATGTAAGGACATTATGCAAGCGCAGCTGGAAGCCTATCAGTCTTCGCAGGAGCCTGATGAAGCCCGTTATCGCTATATCTGTGAAGCCCTGAGGGATATTGCCCTTGAGGGCCAACAGCCCGCGCCGCCAGCGGCAACCTCTGAGCCCATCGCTCCTCAGCCCGTCAGCGCGGCGCAGGCGACGGAGACCTCTTTGGTGGTCACCCTGCATAACGTCGGGGAGCGCGAGCAGACGATGCTGCGCGACGAGCTGATCAATATGGGCGAGATTACGCACGTCGAGGCGGCGCCGGACAGCATGAGGGTCACGCTGCTGACCACCGCCTCGGGGGACGATATCACCGCCGTACTCTGCTTTGTTCTCGACAGTAAGCAAATTGAGGTGACCTGCGCAGAGCCCGTGACCGCACCTGCGCCGGAACCGGAGTTGAAACCGGCTGCCGCGCCCGAGACCATCGCCAAAAAAGCGCCGCCAGCCTCGCGGGCGACCAATCAGGAGTCGGGCAGCATTCGCGTGGCGGTGAGCAAAGTTGACCAGATCATTAACCAGGTCGGCGAGCTCATCATCACCCAGGCGATGCTCTCCCAGCTGTCGAGAACCCTCGATCCGGCCAGCTACGATCTGCTGTCCGGCTGCGTGGCGCAGATGGAGCGCAACACTCGCGAGCTGCAGGAGTCGGTGATGTCCATTCGTATGATGCCGATGGATTACGTCTTTAGCCGCTTCCCGCGGCTGGTACACGACCTGGGCTCCCGTCTCAACAAAGAGGTCGAACTGACGCTCAAAGGCGGGTCCGCCGAGCTGGATAAAAGCCTCATCGAGCGCATTATCGATCCGCTTACCCATCTGGTGCGTAACAGTCTCGACCACGGTATTGAAGAGAAAGAGGCGCGCGTTGCCAAAGGGAAACCGGTGACCGGAAACCTGACGCTCTCCGCTGAGCACCACGGCGGCAATATAGTGATTGAAGTCAGCGACGATGGGGCTGGCCTTAACCGGGAGAAAATCCTCGCCAAAGCCCGTTCGCAGGGGATGGCCATCAGCGACACCATGAGCGATGACGACGTGTGGATGCTGATCTTCGCCGCCGGTTTTTCCACCGCCGAGAGCGTGACGGACGTGTCCGGGCGCGGCGTGGGCATGGACGTGGTTCGACGCAATATTCTGGCGATGGGCGGCCACGTGGACGTGCTCTCGACGCCGGGTGCCGGAACGACTATCCGCATTATCCTGCCGCTGACGCTGGCTATCCTCGACGGCATGCTGGTGCAGGTGGGAGCCGAGATTTACGTTCTGCCGCTGGGCGCGGTGATGGAATCGCTACGGCCAACCGACGAGATGCTGTGCCGCTTTGTGGGCGAAGAGCGGCTGCTGCAGGTGCGCGGCGAATATCTGCCGCTGGTGCTGCTGCGCCAGCGCCTCTCGGTGGCGGGCGAAGCGCCTGCCGACGACGGTATTGTGGTTATCGTGCAAAGCGCGGGCTGCCGCTACGCCCTGTGGGTCGATCAGCTTATCGGCCAGCAGCAGGTGGTGGTAAAGAATCTTGAACATAACTACCGCAAAGTTCCTGGCGTCTCCGCAGCGACCATCCTCGGGGATGGCAGCGTGGCGCTGATCCTTGATGTGGTTGAGCTGTCGACGCTCAACGTCCCACAACCCCAGAGGGAGGGGGTAATAGCATGACTTTAACAACCGCCAGTAAGCCCGCCGCCGCTGATGCTACCGCACAGGAGTACCTGGTATTCCGCCTGGGCGACGAAGAGTACGGCATTGATATTCTCAAAGTGCAGGAGATCCGCGGCTGCGACCGCCTGACGCGCATTCCGAACGCGCCAAACTTTATTACCGGCGTGACTAATCTGCGCGGCGTGATCGTGCCGATTGTGGATCTGCGCGTGCGCTTTGAACTGCCTGACCCGTCGCAGGACGACAAAACGGTGGTCATTGTGCTCAATCTGAATGACCGCGTAGTGGGCATCGTGGTTGACGGCGTGGCGGACGTGCTGTCGATTGACGTGGATAACATCAAGCCGACCCCGGACGTGGCCTCGGTACTTTCCGGGCGTTATCTGCTTGGGCTGGGGGTACTCGACAGCCGAATGATTATTTTGGTGAATATTGAGAAGCTGCTGAGCCGCGAGGAGATGGCGTTGGTAGAGTCGGCGACCGAATCATACATAGATGAACACTGTTGCGCATAGCACTTTCCGGGCGCATATCAGCGGCGAAGGTTGCCGCTGATTCATAACTCGCTATTATGAATCCTCACGTTTCCAAAAAGCGCTAAGGATTGCCAGAAAGTATGCCCGTCAATTTCGACCTCAACGATCTTTACGCCTTCAGAGCCCTGGTGGAATACGGTAATTTTCGTATTGCGGCAGAATCTATCTGCATTTCTCAGTCTGCCTTAAGCCGCCGCATCGAAAAGCTGGAGGCGGCAGTGGGGGCCAAACTGTTCGACAGAACCACCCGGCGCGTGATGCTGACGCTCTTCGGGCAAACCTTTGCCGAGCGCTGTGGGGTGCTTCTGGAAAACGTGGAGTCGATGCTGGCCGATATCGACAAGGTGAGCGAGGAACGCACCGGGCTGATCACCGTCGCCACTGTGCCTTCGGCTGCCTGTCATTTTATGCCCGAGGTCATCCGCCAGTTCCACAGCCGCTATCCGCGGGTGCGCATAAAGCTTATCGACAGCAGCGCTGGCAACGTGATTGAGGCGGTGGCCAGCGGGCAGGCGGATTTTGGGATCTGTTTTGCGAGAAGCCTGCAGCCGGATATCACGTTCATTCCGCTGGTGGAGGATGTCTACGTCGCCGCGTGCCGTCGCGATCATCCGCTGGCGGGGCGTAAAAATCTGACCTGGCAGGCGTTTTATCAGCAGGATTACATCAGCCTGGATATCACCTCCGGAAACCGCAACCTGCTCGACCAGATGCTCGGCCACATTAAGCCCGAGCGTCCGGGGATCTGTGAAACGCGCCACGTCACCACGATGCTGGGGATGGTGGAGGCGGGGATTGGCATTGCGGCCGTCCCCGCGATGTCAATGCCGCACGCTGAACATTCGATTCTGACGCAGATCCCGCTGACCGAGCCCGAAGTCAAACGCACTGTCGGGCTGATTCGGCGCAGCGGGCGCATTCAGTCATGGATTGCCGCCGAGCTGGAAACGCTGATTACCGCGCGCTATCGCGCGGCGTAGTGACGGGGATCATCCCGGTAGCGGTAATGGTCTCCCGCGCGCTGGCTGATGCGAGGTAATCCAGCAGCGCTTTCGCCTCTGAGGGGTGATCCGCTTGGGCCGTCACTGCGCCGGCAAAACGGGTAATGTATTGCAGATTATCCGGGAGTTTGCCGACAAAGGTTACCCCCGGAACAGGCAGCAGCTCGCTCACCTGCTGGAGCCCGATGCTGTACTTCCCTTTTGCCACTTCCGACGCGACCGGGATCCGCTCAACCTTGTGCGCTTTTCCCGCAACCTGCTCTTCAATCCCCAGTTTTTTAAAAAGCTGAGTTTGCACATACCGCCCGCTGGCGCTGTCGGAGTAGGCGATAGCGTTCGCCTTCAGCAGGGTCTGGCGCAGGGTGGTCTCGGTGGCGATATCCGGCACCGGCGAACCGGCTTTGACCACCACGCCGACGGGCGAATCCGCCAGCTCAACGCGCGAGCCGTCTTTGACCATCCTGTCCTTCGCCAGATGCGCCAGCGCATCACCGACCATAATCACCACGTCTGCTTTTTCACCGCGCGCCAGCCGGTTGGGGATCGCCTGAGGCGTCTTTCCCATGGATGGTCCCGGGATCAGCACAATGCGGTCGCCGCTTTTGGCTTCATACTCTGGCGCGAGCTTTTCCAGGGCGGCTTTAAAACCGCCCGAGATCATGACGGTCACCTCCTGGGCCAGCGCCGCTGCGCTGGTGGCCAGCAATACCAGCCCGGTCAGTCCTGAACGTATAAATGTGTGCATATCATCCTCTCCGCATTAACGGGCTGTTTGCAGATGCAGCGCGCTGCGACGGTAGAGATAGAGTGTTGCCAGCATGGCACAGACTGCCGCGAAGCTCATCCAGTAGCCCGGAGAGGCTTTATCGCCGGTGTACTCAATCAGGGCCGTTGAAATGACCGGCGTAAACCCGCCAAAGACGGCGGTAGCCAGGCTGTACGCCAGTGAGAAACCGGCCACTCGCACCTCAACCGGCATGATCTCCGTCAGTGCCGGGATCATCGCGCCGTTATACAGGCCGTACAGGAAAGAGAGCCACAGCAGCACGCTCAGCATCATGGAGAAGCTTGGGGCCTGCGCCAGTAGCGTTAGCGCCGGGTAGCTGGTCGCCAGCGCCAGAAGCGTCATGGCAATAAGTACCGGTTTGCGCCCGAAGCGGTCCGACAGCGCGCCGCCTACCGGCAGCCAGATAAAGTTAGAGATCGCCACCAGCAGCGTGACCAGCAGGCTGTCAGAGGCGCTCAGCATCAACACCTTTTTGCCGAAGGTCGGCGCGTAGACGGTGATCAGATAGAACGCAGTGGTGGTCATCGCCACCATCAGCATGCCTGCAATCACAACCGGCCAGTTCGCGAGCAGGGTAGTAAAGACCTGACGCATCGCCAGCGTGTGGCGGCGCGCGCGAAACTCTTCCGTCTCTTCAAGCTTACGGCGCAGGAAAAAGATGAATGGCACGATTAAGCAGCCAAACAGGAACGGAATGCGCCAGCCCCATTCGCGGATGGCGCTCTCTTCCATCAGTGCGTTCAGGGCAAACCCCATTGCCGCCGCAACCATAATCGCCACCTGCTGGCTGCCGGACTGCCAGCTGGTATAAAAGCCCTTGCGGCCTGGGGTGGCGATTTCCGCCAGATAGACCGACACTCCGCCAAGCTCCGCCCCGGCGGAAAAGCCCTGCAGCAAGCGCCCCATTAGCACCAGCAGCGGTGCCCACAGGCCGATGCTCTCATAGGAGGGGATCAGCACGATCAGGAAGGTTCCCGCCGCCATAATCGACAGCGTGACGATCAGCCCTTTGCGGCGGCCAACTTTGTCGATATAAGCCCCGAGGACGATGGCGCCGACAGGGCGCATCAGAAAACCTGCGCCAAAGACGGCGAAGGTCATCATCAGCGAGGCAAATTCACTGCTCGCCGGGAAGAAGGTGTGCGCGATGTAGGTGGCATAGAACCCGAACAGGAAGAAGTCGAATTGCTCAAGGAAGTTGCCGGAGGTGACGCGAAGTATCGCGCCCGCTCTTGCACGAACGGTTGCAGGTGGGGTCGAGGAAATCATGATTGTCTCCAGTTTTATCGTGACGTTATGCTCGTCTGTTTCTGAAAACTGGCTCAATAAAGGGAATTTAATAAGCGCAAATCGCGCATGAACTGATGCGTGCTGTGCATCAATGACAAGGCGTTGACCAGGATTTACAGTTCCAACAATAACTTAACAATTCATTGATTTTTCGTTCACCATATTCCACTAAGTGGCTGATATCGCTGTTTTGTGACATCGCGCAGAAAAGAAGCCAGGCAGACCTGGCCGAGATGGATGGCTAACCCGTTATCAACAATTTAGCCGCCTTCTTGCCGGGTGGCGCTACACTTACCCGACCTACAAAACCCGTAAGCCCGTGCAAGCGTAG
>NZ_GL890777.1:163603-195878 GCF_000211415.1 Enterobacter mori LMG 25706
GGCTGGGCGCTGAATGACGGTTCCGCCTGCGGCCAGGTTGACCACTGGACGATGACCAGGTTTTCCTTTTGATTCACCATAATCATTTGGCCAAAGATCCCCAGCGCCCAGAGTGAATCTTTCAGCGAATCCTGCACCGCAGGCTTAACCCCCGTGGCCGTGGCGGGCACTTCGTTATTCCACCACTGATAGCCGTATAGCCCTTTCGGGTGCGCCTTCGACACCGATCCCGTTGCCTGCGTCCAGTCTGCGGACTGCTTCACCCAGCCTGCGGGCAGGATCGACTTCCCGTTCGGCAATGTGCCGTTATGAAGGATGAATTGACCGAAGCGGCCCCAGTCTTCCAGCGTGGCGTTAAAGCCGTGGGCGCCGACGTCGTGCTGCCCTTTACGGTAGGCATGCCATACGCCGTCGCTCGCCATACCGTAAGGCTGCCAGATGCTTTTCTCCAGATACGCCGCGAGCGTCATGCCGGTGGCGCGTTCAAGCACATCCCCCAGCAGCCATGCGCCGCCCGAGGAGTAGGACCAGTTTTCGCCCGCGGGATGCTCGCGGTGTAACCCCTTCACCAGCGTTCGCACGCAGTCGTAGGTGCCCGGCTTCGCTTCACACTCGGTAAGCTGCGCGAAGTCTGATTTGGGGTTGGTGTAGTCTTCGTTCCACGCCACGCCGGAGGTATGGGTGATGAGCTGTTTCAGCGTTACGCCGTCCCAGGCGGTGCCTTTTAAATCCGGTTCATATTGGGTGATGAGATCGTCCAGGGAATGGATTTTCCCCTCCTTGAGCGCCACCCCCACCAGCGCGGAGACCACCGATTTGCCCACGGAACGCGAGGTCCAGAGCGTGGAGTCGGTATTGCCTTCACCCAGATATTTATAGGCCACTCTGCCGTTCTTCAGCACCAGCATACCGCTGACGTTCTGGCGTTTCAGGTAATCCTGAAGGTTCCAGGTCTTGCCGTTAACCCGGTCGCGGGCATCGGTGAGCGGTTTTTCTGACGCCAGCAGCGGCGTAGCGTTGCCGTGGCGGAACACGTCTCCCGCATAGTTGCGGTAGTCATTACGAAAGCCCACGACGCGGTCAGTCTGACTCCAGGTCAGCATAGCATGCGCATCCGGCAGTTTTGCATCATACGGGGCAGGGCAGGCCGTCAGTTCGCTGCCGTGACAGGCAGCTATGACGGCGGGGGAGAACAGGCTGCTGAAAACCAGACCGGCAAGCAGAGTGAGTTTTAAGGTTTTGTTTTTCATGTTGATCTCGTTTGGTCAGGGAGGGCTTCAGTTTACGAACCCGCGGTCTATAATAAAAAACGCGTTATGGGGGAAAATCCCCCGTAAATTAATGGGAGTCAGGTGTGGCAACATTGATGTATTCGTTTGCCCAGCTGGAGGCGTTCACCGCCGTGGCTGAGCACGGCAGCCTGATGAAGGCGGCCAGCAAGCTCGGAAAAGATCGCACCACCTTGCGCGATCTGATCGATTTTCTGGAAGACGGTCTGGGCTATGCGCTGTTCGTGCGCGAGGGGCGCCACCTGCAATTAACGCCGGAAGGGGAGCAGCTTCAGCGTCAGGCCCATCTGCTGATGCGGCAGGTGAGGGCCTTCGAGGCGTTTGCCAGAGCGGTGCCGGACAGCGCGATGCAGGACATTTCCCTCGTCTACGATCCGTTCACGCCAAGGGCTTTTTTGCAGGCGCTGCTGGCGAAAATGGCGACCCGCAACGTGCGTTTGAGTTTGACCTGCGCCTCGCGCGACGACGCGGAAGCGATGCTGGCGCGCGGTGCGGCCGATCTGGGCATCTGCCAGGCGCGCAATCGCAGCGTCGGTAATGAGATGGAGTGGCGGGCGCTCGGCGCCATTGATATGGATTTTTACGCCTCGAAAGTGCTTTTCAGGGAGAATGCGTCGCCGGTATCGCTCCTCGACCTCTCCCTTGTGCCGCAGGTGGTCATGCACCCTGCGTCTGACGAACCGGTCGCGCGTCGCCTGCAAATCTCCGGGCATACGATTTTTACCAACGAGCTGGAGATGCTGCGCGGCCTGCTGGAGAAAGGGTGTGGCTGGGGATTTTTGCCGACGCATCTTCAGGCGGCGCGATGGCAAAACGTAAAAAGGCTGCACACCGAAGTGGGCAGCCAGGGGATCGGTCAGACGATGGTGACGATCTGGAAACCGGGCAGCGACAAGCGTGGGTTAATTAATGAAACGCTGTCGCTGCTGCCGTCATTGTGGAAAGACTCAGCGCTGTGAACAGCCTTTGCACTGCTTGTTCTGGATCTGCTGGAAGAAATCGTTGCCTTTGTCATCTACCAGGATAAAGGCTGGGAAGTTCTCTACTTCAATTTTCCAGATAGCTTCCATACCCAGCTCCGGATACGCCACGCACTCCAGGCTCTTGATGCTGTTTTGCGCCAGTACCGCTGCAGGGCCGCCGATGCTGCCGAGGTAGAAGCCGCCGTGTTTATGGCAGGCATCCGTCACCTGCTGGCTGCGGTTACCTTTCGCCAGCATGATCATGCTCGCGCCGTGGGATTGCAGTAAGTCCACATAGGAGTCCATACGTCCCGCAGTGGTCGGGCCGAGTGAGCCAGACGCGTAACCTTCTGGCGTTTTGGCCGGGCCTGCGTAGTAAATCGGGTGATCTTTAACGTACTGCGGCAGTTCTTCCCCGTTGTCGAACAGCTCTTTCAGCTTAGCGTGGGCGATATCGCGCGCCACGATGATGGTGCCGTTCAGCGACAGGCGGGTGGAGACCGGGTGCGCGGAAAGCTGCGCCAGGATCTCATTCATCGGCTTGTCGAGATTGATGCTCACCACGTCGCCTTCACCCTGTTGACGCAGGGACTCAGGAATATACTGGCCCGGATTGTGTTCCAGCTTCTCAATCCAGATCCCGTCGCGGTTGATTTTCGCTTTGATATTACGGTCAGCGGAGCAGGAGACGCCCATGCCGATTGGGCAGGAGGCACCGTGGCGCGGCAGGCGGATTACGCGAATGTCGTGGGCAAAGTATTTGCCGCCAAACTGCGCGCCCAGACCAAGGTTCTGCGCTTCCTGAAGCAGTTCCTGTTCGAGCTGAACATCACGGAACGCCTGACCGTGTTCGTTGCCTTCGGTTGGCAGCGCATCGTAGTAGCGGGTGGAAGCCAGCTTAACGGTTTTCAGCGTGGCTTCCGCTGAGGTTCCGCCGATAACAAAGGCAATGTGGTACGGCGGGCAGGCTGCGGTGCCCAGGGTGCGCATCTTCTCAACCAGGTAGTTTTTCAGCTTCGCCGGAGTGATCAGCGCTTTGGTTTCCTGGTAGAGATAGGTTTTGTTGGCAGAACCGCCGCCTTTCGCCATGCACAGGAATTTATACTCGTCGCCGTCCACGCTGTAGAGGTCAATCTGCGCGGGCAGGTTGGTGCCGGTATTCACCTCTTTATACATATCCAGCGCCGCATTCTGGGAGTAGCGCAGGTTGTCTTCAATGTAGGTGTTGTACACGCCCTGGCTCAGGGCCGCTTCATCGCCGCCGCCGGTCCAGACGCGCTGGCCTTTTTTGCCCATGATGATCGCGGTGCCGGTATCCTGACAGGTTGGCAGCACGCCTTTTGCGGCAATTTCAGAGTTACGCAGGAACTGCAGGGCAACGTATTTGTCGTTCTGGCTGGCCTCCGGGTCGTTCAGGATCGCGGCAACCTGCTTCTGATGGGAAGGACGCAGCATAAACGCAGCATCGTGGAAGGCCTGCTGCGCCAGCAGGGTCAGGGCTTCAGGCTCCACTTTCAGGACTTCCTGACCGTCGAACTCGGCAACGGAAACGTGCTCTTTGGTCAGCAGATAGTATTCGGTGTCATCGTGCGCGAGAGGGAAGGGGTTTTGGTAGATAAACGGTTTGTTTGACATAGCGTATTGCTCCACAAAAATAAAACCGCCGGAGGAGAAGTCCGGCGGTCAGGAATCAGAACATCATGGACATCCACGGATAACCAATCAGCAGCAGGGCCGCCAGGAAGATGGCTCCGAAGATGGTGCCGAGGCGCCAGTAGTCTTTGGTTGGCAGGTAGCCGCTACCGTAGTAAATCGGGCTTGGGCCAGTACCGTACGGGGTGATGATCCCCATCACGCCCAGCGAGGTCCCCACCAGCAGAACGAACACTTCCATATTCATGCCCGGGATGGTGGAGGCGATGGTCAGCATCGCTGGCAGCAGCGCGGTAGTGTGCGCGGTGGTGCTGGCAAACAGGTAGTGCAGCAGGTAGAACGCCAGCAGCAGGACGATGGTGGCCACACCCGGCGAGATACCGCTCATTAACAGACCGCCTTCTTTACCCAGCCAGCTAATAAAGCCGGTGGAGGAGAGGCCATCTGCCAGCGCTACCAGCGTGGCGAACCAGACGAAGGTGTTCCATGCGGCTTTGTTACCGGTGATATCGTTCCACTCCAGTACGCCGGTCCACAGCATCAGACCGACGATAAGCAGGGCAGCCATTGCCGGTTCAATCCATGCGGCAGCGAAGATCCACATCAGCAGAGCACAGCATACGAACACCAGCAGCAGGATTTCGTTGCGGGACAGTTTGCCCAGTTTTTCGAGTTCACGGGTTGCCCACAGCGGTACTTCGTCGTTCACTTTTACTTCAGGTGGATAGAACCAGTAAGCCAGCAGCGGCATGGTCAGAATCAGCAGCACGCCCAGCGGCAGGAAGGCGATGAACCAGGTGCCCCAGGAGATGTTGATCCCGACAGTGCTTTTCACCAGCGCCAGCGCCAGCAGGTTAGGAGCCAGAGCAGAAAGGAACATCGAACTGGTGATACACGCCGCGGTGATCGCCACCCACATCAGGTACGAACCAATCTTACGTGCGCTTGGGTCATTAGGTTTTGAACCATACAGCGGCGGCAGGTTAGCGATGATTGGGTAGATAGTCCCGCCGCTGCGCGCGGTGTTGGACGGGGTAAACGGTGCCAGCAGCAGGTCCGCGAAGGTGATAGCGTAACCGAGCGTCAGGCTGCGACGGCCCAGGTACTTCACCAGAATCAGCGCCAGACGGCGGCCGAAGCGGGTTTTGTCATAGCCTGCGGCAAACATGAAGGCACCGAAGATCAGCCAGACGGTTGAGTTACCAAAACCGCTCACCGCCCACTTAAAGGAGGCACCTGCCAGCTTGAATTTCGGGTCAGCCAGCTGTTCCGGGCTGAAGAGTACCCACTGGCTGCAAAGGGCAATGGCGACCACACCGGTCAGACCGATCACCGCACCCGGCAGCGGTTCGAAGATCAAACCCACGATCACGCCAACAAAGATAGCGAAGTAGTGCCATGCGTAAGGCGGCAACCCTTCAGGAACGGGAACAAACAGCAGCAGTACGGCGACAACGATGGGCAACGCCATCATCAGCAGTCGTTTTGCTTGTCCATTTGATGCCTGATTCGCCACAGGAGGCGTTACAGCAGTTTTTGTATTCATAGTTTCACGTCTTAAGTTGTTAAGAATGCTTTTTATACTGAAATGACAAATTCGCTTTCTTTAGTTTCTTTTGCTTTATTTAGTTATTTAAGGTGCGTTTTTGTCGTTTCTGAAATAATGGTTTAACGCATATCGGTGTGCGTTAAATTAAAAAATATGATGTTTATATATTGCGCCTTTGGATGCCATAACTATTGATCGCGATCAAAAAAACAGAATTGCCGTCTTATTTTTCTTCTTTTTTTAATAACCACTCAGGCGTATGTGGGTATTATGCTTTTTTAAGATTAGATTTATCAATTTGATAACATGATAAAAATGTGATTCAAGGTAACTTGTTGATATTGTAAGGTTTGTATTGTTACTGGCTCTATGGTAAGACCATTTCCATTTTAACGAATTTTAAATTATTGTGAACGGGTGAATTATTGTTGCTAACACCAATGTGTTATTAATGTTATTGAAGGGATTAAATAGTTTTTTAACTAACGTAATAGCTTTAGAAACTAAAAAAATCATTATATTACTATCATGACATCGGCATAAAAACGCGAAATAAAACTGAGTCCGATAACGAATTCTTAATTTTTAAAGTTTGGAGTTTTTATTATGAGCACTAACGAACGTATTCTAAGCCCCTTCACATTACCGAATGGCACTGAACTGAAAAACCGTTTGTTAATGGCACCCATGACAACCTGCACGGGCTACTATGATGGCACGGTCACCAGCGAGCTGGTGGAGTACTATCGGGCGCGTTCTGGCAGCATCGGGACCATTATTGTCGAGTGCTGTTTTGTTGACGATCTCGGCCTTGCCTTCCCGGGCGCAATCGGCATCGATAACGATGAAAAGATCGCCGGGCTGGCGAAAATCGCGGAGGCGATTAAATCTAAAGGCTCTAAAGCCCTGCTGCAGATCTACCACGGCGGCCGTATGGTCGACCCAAAACTGATCGGTGGCCGCACGCCGGTTGGCCCAAGCGCCGTTGCCGCGCCGCGTGAAGGTGCCGCAACGCCGGTTGCCCTGACCGCTGCAGAAGTGGAAGGCATGATCGGTAAGTTTGGTGAAGCCGTGCGCCGCGCCATTCAGGCCGGTTTCGACGGTGTGGAGATCCACGGTGCAAACACCTATCTGATTCAGCAGTTCTACTCACCGAATTCAAACCAGCGCGACGACGAGTGGGGCGGCAGCCGCGATAACCGCGCGAAATTCCCGCTGGCGGTTCTGGATATCACCCACAAAATGGTGCGCCAGTACGCGGACGACGCGTTCATTATTGGCTATCGCTTCTCGCCAGAAGAGATGGAAGTCCCCGGCATTCGCTTTGACGACACCATGTACCTGCTGGAAAAACTGGCGGCGCGCGGCGTGGACTATCTGCACTTCTCCGTCGGCGCGACCCTGCGTCCTTCCATTGTCGACACCCAGGACCCAACGCCGCTTATCGAAAAATACTGCGCGATGCGTTCTGACACGCTGGCGCAGGTTCCGGTCATGGGCGTGGGCGGCGTGGTGAATGCCGCTGACGTCAATGAAGCGCTGGACCAGGGTTACGATCTGATTGCCGTTGGTCGTGCGACCATTGCGTACCCTGACTGGACCGACCGCATCGCAGCGGGCGAAAGCCTTGAGCTGTTTATGGACAGCACCCAGCGCGAGGCGCTGAGCATCCCTGAACCGCTGTGGCGCTTCTCGCTGGTGGAAGCGATGATCCGCGACATGAGCATGGGTGAATCTAAATTCAAACCGGGCACTTTCACTGAGAAAGTACAGGACGACGCCAGCGAGCTGGTGATTAACGTCAGCCTCGAAACCGACCGGATTGCAGACATCGAGCTCGCGTCTGGCCCGAGTGAAGACGTTGAGTTTGTGACCAGCTTTGAAGAGATCCGTACCCGCATTCTGGACGCTAATACTCCGCACGTGGATGCCATCACCGGCGCAACCAGCCAGAGCGAAGCGGTGAAGAAAGCCGTATCCAAAGCGATGCTGAAATCCAGCAAAGCGCTGGCGGCAGAAGAGGGCGTTGATCCGAACGAAAGCAAATGTGTGGACGTGGTGGTGATCGGTAGCGGCGGCGCAGGTCTGGCGGCAGCGATTCAGGCTCACGACGAAGGCGCAAGCGTACTGATCGTCGAGAAAATGCCCACCATCGGCGGGAACACCATCAAAGCCTCTGCCGGGATGAACGCCGCTGAAACCCGCTTCCAGCGCGTGAAAGGCATTCAGGACAGCAAAGAGCTGTTCTACCAGGAAAGCCTGAAAGGCGGCGGTAACAAGAACAATCCGGAACTGCTGCGTCGCTTTGTGGAAAATGCGCCAGAAGCCATCGAGTGGCTGGCAACGCGAGGCATTATGCTTAACGACATCACCACCACCGGCGGGATGAGCATCGACCGTACTCACCGTCCAAAAGACGGCGCTGCGGTCGGGGGTTACCTGATCAGCGGCCTGGTGCGTAACGTCAACAAGCGCAACATCGACGTTATGCTGGATACCTCCGTCAGCGACATTATCTTCGAGAACGGTGAAGTGACCGGCGTGCGCCTGACTACCGAAGAGAACGAAACGCTCACCGTAGCCACCAAAAGCGTGATCGTGGCGACGGGCGGCTTCAGCGCCAACAGCCAGATGGTGGTCAAATACCGTCCGGACCTGGAAGGATTCGTCACCACCAACCATAAAGGGGCAACGGGTGGCGGCATCGCGCTGCTGGAACGTATCGGTGCAGGCACCGTGGATATGGGCGAAATTCAGATCCACCCAACCGTTGAGCAGAAAACGTCGTACCTGATTTCAGAATCTATCCGCGGTGGTGGGGCGATTCTGGTGAACCAGAAAGGGGAGCGCTTCTACAACGAAATGTCGACCCGCGATAAAGTCTCGGCGTCAATCATCGCCCTGCCGGAGAAATATGCCTACATTGTCTTTGATGAGCATGTCCGCACGAAAAATAAAGCGGCGGATGAGTACATCGCGAAAGGTTTCGTGACCAGCGCCAGCTCGCCAAAAGCCCTGGCTGAAGCGCTGGGCATGGATCACCACGCTTTCCTGGCAACCCTGGAGCGTTACAACGGTTTCGTTGAAAAACAGCACGATGATGATTTTGGCCGTACCACCGCGCTGCGCGCGCCAATCAATGAAGGGCCGTTCTACGCCATTCAGATTGCGCCGGGCGTGCACCACACCATGGGCGGCGTGACCATCAACACCGAAACCTGCGTACTGGACAGCAACCACAACGTGTTGCCAGGGGCGTTTGCGGCCGGTGAAGTGGTCGGCGGGATCCACGGCGGTAACCGTATCGGCGGTAACGCAGTGGCAGATATCATTATTTTTGGTACGCTTGCAGGACATCAGGCGGCCATGCGTTCGAAAAAGCAGTAAGACCCCTGTGTTGTATGCCGGATACGTGCAGCGTTATCCGGCATTTTCCCCGGCGGCGCGGTGCTTGCCGGGGCTACATCTGAGGACTCATGCTATGCCTGATGACCATCGCGTTTACAGTTATTCCGCCGTCCTGATGGGATCGCCCATCCTCCTCAAACTCTTTTCCCATGACGAAGCCCTCGCGTCCCGCGTATTTCGCCTGATCAAACAGTACGAAGACCTGCTTACCGTTAACCGTGCGCATTCACAGGTGATGGATATCAACCATGCGGCCGGTCAGCATCCGGTTGCCGTCAGCCGTCCGGTGTTTGAGCTGATTCGCTGCGCGAAAGCGGCAAGCGTGCTTAAAGATAGCGCGTTTAACCTGGCCATCGGCCCGCTGGTGAAACGCTGGAAAATTGGCTTTCAGGGCGATAGCGTTCCGCCTGCCGATGAAATTACGGCACTGCTGGGCATAACCGATCCTGCGGATGTGGTGCTGAATGAACCGAAGAGCAGCGTCTTTCTGATGAAAGCGGGAATGGAGATCGACCTGGGAGCCATTGCGAAAGGCTATATTGCCGACAGGGTGCGGGATTATCTGCACAAAGAGGGCGCCGGGCTGGGGCTGATCAACCTCGGTGGAAACATCCAGACGTTAGGCTCACCGGAAGGGGGCTGGAGCGTCGGGTTGAAAAAACCGTTCGCCGGTGATGCGCTGATTGGCGCGATGGCGGTAGAGAACCGATCCGTCGTGACCTCGGGAACATACGAGCGCTACTTCGAACAAAACGGCAGGCGCTATCACCATATTCTCGACCCGCGTACCGGGTATCCGCTGGACAACGAGCTGGACAGCGTCACCATCGTGTCGAAAGATTCCATCGACGGCGATATCTGGACCACGCTGATGTACGGCATGGGCGTTGAAAAGGGCTGCGCTGCGCTGCGCGCTCGTCCTGATATCGAAGCGATTTTTGTGACCAAAACAAAAGAAGTGGTGATCTCCTCGATGCACCACTTCCGCTTCACGCTGATGGATAACGACTATCGCGTTACTGACAATACTGTTTGAGTAACCCCGTTTGCTCCGGCTGCAGCCGGTAGCGATACACCGGACGCCCGGTCGCGCCGTAGTGAATGCTGGTGAACAGAATGTTGATTTGCGCCAGCCAGATTAAATATTTACGGCAAGACACCCGCGAAATATTGACCGCGTTCGCCAGGTCATCGGTGGAAAACTCCATCTCCGGGTGCGCGTCGATCCACTGGCAAATCGTGCGCAGCGTTTGCGGCGTTAACCCTTTCGGCAATTTCTTGCTGTCGGCGAGTTCCGGCGCCCCGCCGTGGATCAGCCTGTCCACGTCCGCCTGCTCATAATACTGGTGGGATCCCATCAGGCTGTGCTTTGCCTTCCAGCCGTTCAGCGCCTCTTCAAAACGCGGGAACTGGAACGGTTTGATCAGGTAATCCACAACCCCGTAATGCATGGAGGTCTGGATAGTGGTCGCATCGGACGCTGACGAGATCATAATCACATCAATCGGACGGCCTGACGCACGGATGATCGGCAGGAGATCGAGCCCGTTATCCTGCTGCATGTAGACATCCAGCAGCACCAGATCGACGGGCTGGTTCGGGTTATTGATAATGGCCTCGGCCTGGTTGAGCGTGGAGGCGACGCCGCAGCAGCTAAAGCCTTCAACACGGTTAACGTACAGACGGTTGAGGTCGGCTACCATGGCGTCATCATCGACAATTAATACATTTATCACGCGATATTCCTCTCGCTATCCCAGGGGATGTGAACAAAAAATTGGGTAAATACGCCAGGTTCAGATTCGACGGTAATATCGCCGCCCAGATTCTGGATTTGCTGACGTGCAAGGAACAGCCCAACGCCCCGGTTTTCACCTTTTGTTGAGAAGCCCTTCGTAAAAATAGCCTCCAGCTGAACCGGATCGATACCGGGGCCATCGTCGCTGACTTCACAGCTGAGCCAGCCATTTTGATAGTGTAACAGCAGAGTGATTTCGCCTTCCGGCTGGCCTTCCATTGCGTCCAGTGCGTTTTCAATTAAATTACCGAGCACGGTGACCAGCACCGCAACCTGCTCTTCATTGGCGGTATCCGGTATCTGGCACTCATCTGCCAGCGTGAGCGTGATGCCCGCTTCTTTGGCACGGTGAATTTTACCCAGCAAAAAGCCTGCGATAACCGGTGATTTGACTTTGCTCTGGATGGTGCCAATGTCCGTCTGGTAATTATGCGCCGTCTGGAGGATGTACTCCTCCAGTTTGTCATAGCGCTTAATATTCAGCAGACCCAGGATCACGTGCAGTTTATTCATAAATTCATGGGTGTGGGCGCGCAGGGCATCGACGTAGTTGACCATCCCATCGATGCGCTGCATCAGCTGGCTGATTTCCGTTTTATCGCGGAAGGTGCTGATCGCCCCGATCACCCGATTCTGACTTTTAACGGGCACCATATTACAGAGCAACAACCGTCCGTTGCAGCTGATCTCCTGATCCTGACGCGCCACCCCGGTTTTCGACACGTCGCGCAGGCTTGCCAGCAGCGGTTCGCTGGCGTTTTCGGTCTGTTTGCCCGACGGCAGAAGCAAAATCTCTCTGGCAGCGTGGTTAATCATCGTCACGCGGCCGTGAATGTCGACCGCCAGAACCCCTTCCCGGAGCGACTGCAGCATCGCCTGACGTTGTTCAAACAGCGCGGAGATCTCGTACGGCTCCAGCCCAAACAGGATGCGTTTGAGCACGCGGACCAGGCCCCAGATCGCCAGCGAGCTCATTAAGATGCTGAATAACACGGTCCAGAGGGCGTTAAGCCGCCCGCGGGTGATCTGCTCTTCAACTTTTTTAAGGGAGATGCCGACCACCACCACGCCGATCTGTTCTTGCTGCGCGTCATAGACGGGCGTAAAAACGCGCAGCGCTTCGGCGAGCGCGCCCCGGTTGACGGAGACATTTTCTTTACCTTCCAGCGCGGGTGTTAAATCGTCACCGATAAAATGCAGCCCCAGCAGCGCTTCGTTCGGGTGAGAGTAGCGGATCCCGCGCATGTCAGTGACCACGGTAAACAGCAGATCGTTACGTTTTGTCACCGCCTGGGCGAGGGGCTGAATAATATCCGCCTGGGGCGCCTGCATCAGGCCGCGTTTGACTTCAGGGCTGTCCGCAAGGGTGCGGGCAATGCCGAGCGCGGTGTCTTTGACATCATCGCGGGTCGCACGGGTGATTTGCACAGAATAGAGCGCAAAGACCAGCAGCAGCACGGAACCGATAATCGCGCACACCATCAACGTGACCAGGGTGTTCAGTTTCATAGGGCGCTTGCGCGTCAGGGGGAAGGGCTGCAAATCGCTCATCAACACTCCGCGATGATTATAAAGAGGTAATTATCGCTGATGACGCGCTTTTCTTAAAGCCATGTAAAAGCATGTGTTTGGTCTTCTTTTCGTGACCCTCCTCTCATGTGACCCATATAAAACACTTTATAGTGTGGGGGTACTCATAATAAGGAGGCTGTTTATGAGCATTATGCTTACCGGTTCGGTCAAGGAAAGACGGCACGCCAGCACGATGAATATCGACAGATTGTCCACGCTGGATATGCTGAACGTCATTCACCAGGATGATGCACAAATCTCTTCTGCTATTACCCCTTTCTTAACAACGATTGCGCGCGTGGTGGATAACGCTGCGGCGACGCTCAGTCATGGCGGGCGTCTGGTGCTCGTCGGCGCGGGGCCTTCAGGACGTATAGCAAGGCAGGCGGCTGATGAGTATGCGCCGGGTAAACATCCCGTTATCGCTATTACGACGGACGGTGAAGCGGCAAGCTACGAGCGCGGCGTTGCCGACCTGCAGGCGCTTAAGTTTGGCGAGCACGACATGATGCTGGCGGTGACCGTCAGCGGAAAAACGCCGTGGGTATGGGGGGCCATGCGACATGCATGGTCGTTGGGTTCACCGGTCGCGGTGATGACAGGTGATGCGCAAAGCGAAGCGGCACAGTTAGCGAGTATGGTGATTGCGCCTGAGCTGGGGCCTGACGTGGTAGCGGGATACGCCAATGCCAAAGCAGGGATCGCGCAAAAAATGATCCTGAATATGGTGACCACAGGGCTGGCGGTGAGGTCCGGGCGCGTCTACAGCAACCTGCGCGTGGATCTGGAGGCAACCAGCACCAAATGGTCTGAACGGCAAATCGCGATAGTGATGGAAGCGGGCGGATGCACCCGGACTGAAGCGAAGGCCGCGCTTGAGAGCTGTAACCACAACTGCAAAACGGCGGTGTTGATGGTGCTGACAGGGCTGGATGCCTGGAAGGCGCATGAACTGCTGGCGCAGAATAACGGGTTTATTCGCGTGGCGCTGCAGGAAGCGCCGTAACATTTCACCACTGCATAAAAAAAGCCCGCGAATGCGGGCTTGAGTATTTCTGGGGATTAGAACTGGTAGGTCATGCCTACGCCAACGATGTCGTCGGTCGCGATGCCGTTGTCGTTGTAGAACGCGTCATCTTCGTCCAGCAGGTTGATTTTATAATCAACATAAGCGGAGAAGTTTTTGTTGAAGGTGTAGGTCATGCCCAGGTCGATGTAGTTAACCAGATCCTGGTCGACATAATCGTAGCCATTGCCTGGGTGATAGTCGTTGCCACCCAGATCGACGCCCTTAGAGTATACCCATGCCAGGGAAGGACGCAGGCCGAAGTCGAACTGATACTGTGCTACGGCTTCAAAGTTCTGAGTTTTGTTGGCGATGCCGTCGTTGCCGTAAGGCGTCATGTTACGGGTTTCGGCATACATCATCGCCAGGTAAACATCGTTAGCATCGTATTTCGCGCCGATGGTCCAGGCTTCCGCACGTTCGCCGCCAGCATATTTGCTGAAGCGATTGTAACTGCCTGCGCCATAAGCAACCTGCTCGTTGGTGCGGTCAGAAGAAGAGTACGCGGCACCCAGGCTCAGACCAAAGTCGAAATCATAGGAAGTGGACATGCCGAAACCGTCACCGTTCTGGAAACGTACGTTGTCATGACCGTTCTTAGTGCCTTCCTGATCTTCGTTGGCGTTTGAACCTTCATTCGCGCCCTGATACTGCAGCGCAAAATTCAGACCGTCAACCAGGCCGAAGAAACCTGAATTACGGTAGGTTGCCAGACCGTTAGCACGGCCATTCATAAAGTTGTCGGTCCAGGTGTAGGAACCACCGCCGAATACCGGCAGCATATCGGTCCAGGCTTCGACGTCATACACGACGCCGTAATTACGGCCGTAATCAAATGAACCGAATTCAGCATATTTCAGGCCAGCGTACGCCAGACGGTTAAATGATTTATCACCAGCGCCTTCGGTATCGTTAGCGTAGGTTTTATATTCCCACTGACCATAACCCGTCAGGTCGTTGGTAATCTGGGTTTCACCTTTGAAACCCACCTGCACATAGGTTTCATCGCCGTCGTCGCCAGCGTTGTCAGAGAAGGTATGACGCGCATCAACTTTACCGTACAGGTCGACTTTGTTGCCGTCTTTGTTGTACATCTCAGCTGCATTTGCTGCGCCAGCCATTAATAATGCGGGTACAAGAATTGCCAGAACTTTTCTTTTCATTATATATTCCCTTTAAAGATAATTTATATGAATATATGTAATCACCCTCCGTAATTACGTGTTTGATACTATTCTATGGCCAGGTAATTTGGTTCAAAAATAAATGTAATTAAATTAGTAAAAATATTGCAAAATATTTCTTTTAATCTCTTTATTTTTCATGTGAATTAATATATTGAAAATATATGGGGTAATTATTATTAAGTATTTCGTGTGTCTATTTTTTAATTGATTTAATTTGGCTATGTTATAATTCACTCTCAATTTTGGTAACAGGAAAGAAAGATGGAACTCACTCAATGGCAACAGCGCTTCGAATCCTGGCTTGATCAACATCACGCTACCGACGACGCTGCGCATGATATTTCACACTTTCGTCGCGTCTGGATGACGGCGCAGAAAATCATGCCTCATCACCACGCTGACCCGCTGGTGGTAATGACTGCCTGCTACTTTCACGACATTGTCAGCCTGCCGAAAAATCATCCCGAACGCAGCCAGTCCTCACGGCTGGCGGCGCGTAAAACGCGTGATATTTTGCAGCGCGATTTCCCGGATTTTCCGCCAGAGAGGTATGCCGCGGTTGAACACGCCATTGAAGCGCACAGCTTCAGCGCCGGGATTGCGCCACAAAGTCCCGAGGCAAAAATAGTCCAGGATGCCGACCGGCTGGAAGCCTTAGGCGCTATTGGTCTGGCGCGCGTTTTTGCCGTATCCGGTGCACTGGGTGTCGCACTGTTTGATGCGCGCGATCCGTTTGCGGATTCCCGTGATGTAGACGACAAAGCCTTCGCCCTCGATCACTTCCAGACGAAGCTGCTGCGCCTGCCTGAGACGATGCAAACCGAAGTGGGGCGTGAGCTTGCCCGACATAACGCCGATTTTCTGATCCAGTTTATGGCGAAACTGAGCGCTGAACTGCAGGGCGACTGCCTGGGGCTGGATGGCCAGGTATTGAGCCGCTTCCGTCGGAGTGTGAGCCGGTAAACTGTGGTAATCTGTCTCCAGTCTTTATTGCCCGGTTAAGAGAATGCAGGAAATACGATCAGTGATTGAGCCCGCGCCAGCGCAGGCTGAGAAATCAACGGCAGCCGTGCAGGCATTACTGCGGCAGCTGCTGGATATCTATGATGTTAAAACCCTTGCCAACCAGCTGGTGGCCCATGGCGAGAGTCACTGGAGCCCGGCAATACTCAAAAGACTGCTGATAAGCGACAGGGCAGGGCACCGCATGAGCGACGGCGAGTTCCGTTACCTGCAAAATCTGCTGCCGCGTCCTCCCGCCGCGCATCCAGACTATGCGTTCCGCTTTATCGATCTGTTCGCCGGTATTGGCGGCATCCGCCACGGTTTTGAAGCCATTGGCGGGCAGTGTGTGTTTACCAGCGAGTGGAATAAACACGCGGTGCGTACCTATAAGGCCAACTGGTATTGCGACCCTGATGAACACCATTTCAACGCTGACATCCGCGATGTGACCCTGACCCACAAAAGCGGCGTCAGCGACGAAGAGGCCGCAGAGCATATTCGGCAAACCGTGCCTGAGCACGACGTACTACTGGCGGGCTTCCCGTGCCAGCCTTTTTCGCTCGCCGGGGTGTCGAAAAAAAATGCCCTGGGGCGCGCCCACGGGTTTGCCTGTGATACGCAGGGCACGCTGTTTTTTGACGTGGTCCGCATTATAGATGCCCGCCGACCGGCCATATTTGTGCTGGAAAACGTTAAAAACTTAAAAAGCCATGATGGCGGGAAAACCTTCCGCATCATTATGCAAACGCTGGATGAACTGGGCTACGACGTGGCCGATGCGCAGGACATGGGCGCAGATGATCCGAAAATCATCGACGGTAAATATTTCCTGCCGCAGCATCGCGAACGTATCGTGCTTGTAGGTTTCCGCCGGGACCTCAATCTGAAAGGCGATTTCACCCTGCGGGATATCCCGTCGCTGTATCCGGCGCGCCGACCGAGCGTGGCCGATCTGCTGGAGCCCGCCGTTGACGCCAAATTTATCCTGACGCCGGTACTGTGGAAATACCTCTACCGCTATGCCAAAAAGCACCAGGCCAAAGGCAATGGGTTCGGTTTTGGCATGGTGAACCCAACGAATCCAGACAGCGTGACCCGCACCTTGTCGGCGCGTTATTACAAAGATGGCGCAGAGATCCTCATCGACAGAGGCTGGGATAAAGCGCTGGGCGAAATAGACTTTGACGATCCGCAGAACCAGCGCCATCGCCCACGTCGCTTAACCCCGCGTGAGTGTGCGCGGCTGATGGGGTTTGAGTCGCCGCAGGGCTACAGTTTCCGTATTCCGGTGTCAGACACCCAGGCTTACCGTCAGTTTGGTAACTCGGTGGTCGTGCCCGCGTTTGCGGCGGTGGCGAAACTGCTGGCCTCACGCATTAAACAGGCTGTGGCGCTGCGTCAGAGCGAGACCGTCAATGACGGACGTACACAATAAAGCGACGCGCAGTAAAAACATGCGTGCCATCGGCACGCGTGATACCGCCATCGAAAAACGGCTGGCGGAATTACTGACGCAGGCCGGTTTTGATTTTCGCGTTCAGGATGCCTCGCTCGCCGGGCGTCCCGATTTCATCCTCGACGCATATCAGTGCATTATCTTTACCCACGGCTGTTTCTGGCACCATCACAACTGCTACCTGTTCAAGGTTCCCGCCACGCGAACCGATTTCTGGCTGGAGAAGATAGGCAAGAATGTAGAGCGGGATAAACGCGATATTGCGACGCTGCTTTCTCAGGGCTGGCGGGTATTAGTCGTGTGGGAGTGCGCCCTGCGCGGTAGGCTAAAACTGAGCGATCTGGACCTGACAGAGCGGCTGGAAGAGTGGATCTGCGGCGGCGCGGAGGCCGCGCAGATCGATACGCAGGGGATTAAGGTTTCTCCACCTCGCCCGGCGTGACGACCGCTTTCGCAGGCAGCAAATATTTGCCCAATGTTACCAGCACCACCGCAAAAACAATCACACCCAGCGCCAGCCATTCAACCGTCGATAACACTTCTCCTGCAAAACCGGTACCGAGTAGGACGGCGACCACCGGGTTCACGTAGGCGTAGCTGGCGGCGCCGGCCGGGGAGACATTGCGGATCAGGAACATATAGGCGTTAATGGCAATAATGGAGCCAAAGAGCGCAAGATACCCCACGGCCAGGAAGCCAGACAGGTCCGGCATCGTTGTCAGCTTCTCACCCATCAGTGTCGAGGCAATCAGCAGTACGATACCCGCTGCAAGCATCTCAATCGCGCCTGCCATCATGCCGGAAGGCAGTTCAATCCGCGAACCGTAGACGGAGCCAAACGCCCAGCTCATGGAGCCGACCATGATCAGCAGCGCACCCCATGGGTTTCCGCTCAGATTGCCACCGCTGTTGAGCAGGATGATCCCCGCCAGCCCGATGCCGATCCCCAGCCATTCCAGCTTGCGGGTGCGGATACCGAACAGGCGGCTAAAGCAGAGGGTAAACAGCGGGACGGTGGCGACCACCACGGCGGCGATCCCGGACGGTACATTCTGGTGCTCCGCCACGGTCACGGCACCATTCCCAACGGCCAGCAACAGAAAGCCAATCAGTGCCGCGTTGAGCAGCGGGCGGAGTGGGGGAAGCTTGTGGCCGCGCAGCAGCAAAAACGTTATCAACAATACGCCCGCAGAGAAGAAGCGGATCCCTGCCATCATCAACGGGGGCCAGCTTTCCACACCGATTCGAATGACAAAATAGGTGGATCCCCAGATGATATACAGCGAAAAAAGTGCTCCAATGAGCGGTAATAGTTGCCGGAAACGCATAGTCCCTCACGTCGAAATAAAAAGTTCGCTCATAGTAAACGCCAAAACTATCGGCCTGGCGAGTGCTTTAATTGTGGTCTGGATGTGAATTTTTTGTTGACGTCAGGTGCCTGTTTCCGGGTGTCCGGTTTTGTTCCATACTATTCACTTAATTAGCAAAAAAAGAAGGATAGAGATTTTGGCAGGAAGTAGCTTATTAACATTACTGGACGACATTGCCACCTTGCTGGATGACATTTCGGTCATGGGAAAACTGGCGGCCAAAAAGACCGCCGGTGTACTGGGGGATGATTTATCGCTGAACGCGCAGCAGGTCACCGGCGTAAAGGCTAACCGGGAGTTGCCGGTGGTATGGAGCGTGGCGAAGGGGTCCTTTATCAATAAGGTGATCCTCGTTCCGCTCGCGTTGTTGATCAGCGCCTTTATCCCCTGGGCCATCACGCCACTGCTGATGATTGGCGGCGCGTTTTTGTGCTTCGAGGGGGTCGAGAAAGTCCTGCACTCTTTTGCCTCGCGTAAGGAGAGCGACACGCCAGAGGTGCGCCAGCAGCGGCTGGAAGCCCTGGCCGCTCAGGATCCTTTGGCGTTCGAACGTGATAAGGTGAAAGGGGCCGTCCGCACTGACTTTATTCTCTCGGCCGAAATCGTGGCGATTACGCTGGGGATTGTGTCAGAAGCACCGCTGGTCAATCAGGTTATGGTGCTTTCCGGCATTGCGATTCTGGTGACCGTGGGCGTTTACGGCCTGGTGGGGCTTATCGTCAAGCTGGATGATATCGGCTACTGGCTGGAGGAGAAATCGAGCGCGGTAGCACGCGGTATCGGTAAAAGCCTGCTGACGCTGGCCCCCTGGCTGATGAAAAGTTTGTCGGTCGTGGGTACGCTGGCCATGTTCCTCGTCGGCGGCGGGATTGTCGTGCACGGTATTGCGCCGCTGCACCATGCGATTGAGCATTTTGCCTCGGCGCAGGGGGCGGTTGTCGCCGCTATTTTGCCGACGCTGTTGAATCTGGTGCTGGGCTTTATCATTGGCGCTATCGTGGTCGCTGCCGTAAAAGCAGTCGAAAAAATGCGTGGAGCCTCGCACTAATTGCTACCCGAACAGGGATGCAAAAAGGCCATTCCTCGTCTAAATTGAAAAAGTTTCACCCTGATACAGGAGGCGGGTATGGTCTTTTTGGTCAGTGATGAAGTTAAGCCAAAGAACGGTGGTCCGCGTATGATTGTCACAGGTTATTCCAGTGGTATGGTGGAGTGCCGGTGGCATGATGGTTATGGCATCAAGCGGGAAGCGTTTCGTGAAGACGAGCTTCAGCCGGGGGACGGACGGCAACATCGCGAGAAGGCTTAATCACTCTAACGCCCGGTTCGCCGGGCGTTTTTATGTGACATTCAGGGAGTGTGTGTGCAGCGCGATACCTATGTTGTAAAACGATCTCTTCAGCAATGGCTGCATCAGCGTAGCAATCCCGGCCTGATTGTTAATCTCTGTTTTATTATTGTCCTGGTCTTTTCCACGCTCCTCACCTGGCGTGAAGTGGTGGTACTGGAAGATGCCTATATCTCCAGCCAGCGTAACCATCTGGAAACGGTCGCAAATGGCCTGGACAGGCAGTTGCAGTACAACGTCGATAAACTGCTTTTCTTCCGTCACAGCATGCGCGATGCGCTGCAAACACCGCTGGCATTCGGTGTGCTGCACAATGCGGTGACGCGTTTTAATACCCTGCGGAACACCACAAACTGGCAAATCGAGGTGGACGAAAATCGCACGTTACCCATCAGTGGGGTGTCCGATGCGTTCGTTGAAAAAACCACGCTGCTCAACCGTGATAACGATCGCCTGGCAAACGAACTCTCTGCTGCCCTCGAAGTCGGGTACCTCCTGCGTCTGGCGTCATCGCACAGCAGTAACGTGGAGCGGGTGCTGTATGTTTCCCGCGCAGGGTTCTTTATCGCGACTGATACGCCTGCACAACCGAGAGATATTTCTCCCCGCTATTATCAGCTGGTCACGCAGCCCTGGTTTTCACAGCAGTCTGAGCGTGAAAACCGCGCACGTGCCGTTCGCTGGTTTATTTCGCCTCCGTCGTCTTCTATCGGGAACAAGCGGCTTATTACCGCCAGCGTGCCGATCTATTACGACCATTTCTGGTATGGCGTGGTGGCGATGGATATCAGCGTTGACACGATGAAACAGCTGCTGGTGGAGGCCATGGACAACCATTCAGAAGGCGAATACCAGCTTTACGACACGCGCCTCAATATGATTGCGACCTCAGAATCACCCGAAAGCACGGTCAACCACTTCGATGCAAGCGAGCTGGCGCAGATAGCTCACGCTATCGAGTCCGACACGGAGGGGGGGATTCGTCTGGGTAGCCGTTTTATCAGTTGGGAACGGCTCGATCATTTTGAAGGCGTTGTCCTGCGCGTGCATACGCTACATGAAGGGGTTCGCGGGGACTTCGGCAGCATCAGTATTGTGCTGGCGCTACTCTGGGCGCTCTTCACCGCCATGCTGCTGATCTCCTGGCTCGTGATCCGGCGCATGGTCAGCAATATGTATACGCTTCAACACTCGCTTCAGTGGCAGGCCTGGCACGATCCGCTGACCCGCCTGAATAATCGCGGGGCGCTGTTTGAACGGGCGAATGCCCTTGCGAAGCAATGCCAGCAGCAGTCCCTGCCGTTTTCTGTTATCCAGATCGATCTGGACCATTTCAAGGGGATCAATGACCGCTTCGGGCATCAGGCTGGGGATAAAGTGTTGTCGCACGCCGGAGGATTGATTGCGAGTGCGCTGCGCGCCAATGAGGTGGGCGGCCGTGTGGGTGGCGAGGAGTTCTGTGTCGTGCTCCCTGGCCTGACGCTTGAGGAAGCGGCAAATGTTGCTGAGCGGATCCGCGCACGGATCGACAGCAAAGAGATTCTGGTTAAGAAGAGCGTCACTCTGCGCATCAGTGCCTCACTGGGCGTCAGCAGCGCGCAGGAGACGGGTAACTATAATTTTGAGCAGCTGCAGTCCATTGCCGATGCGCGGTTGTATGAGGCAAAGCAGGGGGGACGCAACTGCGTCGTCTGGCGCGATCACACCAAGAAGTGATCGAGCCCTTCGCGCCAGCCCGCGGGACCGGGACGCTGCGTGTGATAAACCCGTTCCGGGCTATCGTTCTGCAGCGTAATGCCCTGGCGGTTAATGCCTTTAACCACCACCGCAAAATCGACGCTGTCTAACAGCGGGGCGTCGTTGGGACCATCGCCCAGCCCAAGGGATGTCCACGCAACAGGCTCCTGCAGACAATACTGTTCAGTCACCCATTTTACCGCCACATCCTTGCCGCAGCGCGCGTCCAGGACGTGCCAGAATCTCGCCCCCTGTACAAACTGCAGGCCATGCGGTTCCAGCGCCTCTTCAAAGCGCGTCATTTGCGCATCGCTGTCGCGCCAGATTAACGTCAGGGACGCTTCATGCCTGCGCGCAAGCAGCGAACGGGAAGGCGTCAGTCCCGTCCATTCACTGATTACCCTTTCATTCACATCATCAAAGGTGGTGAATTTAACGTGCGTTTGCAGTCTGAGCTGCTCGATGATGTGACGAATCGTAGGGTGCGACATCCCCGTGATGCGCCGGGCAGGGGGATCCCAGCGAACATCAGGCTGAATGACCGCCCCGTTTTCCGCAATGAATGGCAGACCTTCCAGGCCTAACTCCTGCTGGATGTCGAGCATCTCAGCCGCCGTTTTGCTACTGCAAAGGATAACGGGGACCTGTTTATCCTGTAGCCGCTCCAGCCATGCGGCGGCAGGCTGCCAATCATAGGTATGAATATCCAGCAGTGTCCCATCCAGATCGGTGAAAATCAGCAGTGGATTCTGAAGCGAAGGCATAACGGCTCCTGATGGCTGATGCGCGCTTATCTAAGATTATTCCTAAAAAATGACCGTGCCGGGAGAGCGGTTTGACGGAATCGTTCCTGCGTAACCCACACGCGGCGCATGTTGCTGCTCATAACTAAAATTCACATGTATAAAATATTATATTCGCCAGGAGAATATATGCTTGTCAGACAAATCCGTTGGGGATAGTGTTGTTTCTACATCAGATTTCCTGGTGTAACGAATTTTCAAGTGCTTCTTGCATAAGCAAGTTTGATCCCGGCCATCCCCATGACCGGGATTTTTTTCATCTTACCGATTCGCTTCAGACACGCTGACGTCATGAATATCAAGCTCGAAGGCTTCGGCCAACTCGCGGTAAGTGTGATAGTCCCTTCCGTTCACAATCACTTTGTCTGACTCATCGTCTGCGCGGCGAACGTCGGACTCACTGATCTCATTGATAGCGGCCAGCAGGGCATCGACATCCACCTCCACCTCACGCTTGATGGTGTCGCTGTACTCTTTATCGGTCTTCATTACGGGGTCCTCATGCAACCGTGTCCATCCATAAGTATAGACCGCACACAAAAACACCATTCGCGCCGGGGGTCGGTGCCAGTTAATGCGTTTTGTTCTACACTGGCTCAAAACCACAGGAGGAATGTATGAAGGTCAACGATCGGGTAACCGTTAAAACGGACGGTGGACCGCGCCGCCCGGGTGTGGTGCTGGCAATAGAAGAGTTTAGCGAAGGTGTAATGTACCTGGTTTCTCTGGAAGACTACCCGCTCGGTATCTGGTTCTTTAACGAACTGGGACATGAGGATGGTATTTTTGTGGAAGCAGCAGAATAGCGTGGTGTCGGGCGGCGTTCCCGTCCCCGGCCCATGCGGCTCTAAATGCAAAAATCTCTGGCCAGGCCAGAGATCGCAGGTAGGGTACAGAAGGCCTTGCGCGGATCAGCGCATATTAACGAAAATTCCGTTTGTGACATTATCGGTCAGGCGAACGACGTGGTAGATCACTTGCTTATTATGCGTTTTAATTTTCCTTTTAATATTTCCTTTGTGTGACGAAACCGTTTTTGCCTTGATATTCATCTGGTCCGAGATCTGAATTGTCCCTTGTCCAGCCATCCACATTCTGAGCATACTTGATTCAGTTCTGCTTAATGATAGGGTGGGTAAGTTAACCGCTCCTACATTCTTAACTTCTTTATTCAAATAATCACCCAAAATGTCATCCAGCGACTCGGGTTTAATCGATTTAGAACTGATCAATAAATTTTTACGGACCAACAAGTATTCGTCGAAATGAATATTGGCGATCGCCATAAAAACAATAAACAACGTTTTAGGATGCTGATTAATGATTTGCTTAATGTGCTGACTGTTGGCTGGATCGTGAATGAAACAGTCCTCATTAATAAACACCACGCCGGGCTTGTGTGCTTCACAAGCGGCTTCGAGTTCGTCAACGGTGTGTGCATCGTTGATGTCTCTCTTTCTTACCCCTCTGCTTGCCAGATACCCGGTTAACCCTAGCCGGGTGTAGCTGCATAAATCCATAATGATCGTTGACATGGCATACCCTCACTCAATGCGTAACGATAATTCACCATCTGCCTGAGAGCTCATAAACAGCCATACGGGATGGAAAAACCAAATAAAACCTGTGAGCATGACAAAGACTTTCAGGCGAACTCACTATCCCGTAAAGTTACTTATAATTTGCCAGGAATCTTCTTAAAGTAAAGTAAATATTAAGTATTGTGAGATGGTTAGAAACATTTAAACCGCGTCAGATATATCCTGGAAGATGTTTTTCGCGTTTTATTTTAGGAATATCCTCAGAAAGACAATATGGAGTGTGAGGACTATTATTTGCGAGGCAGTTCGCTGACAATATCCGCTAACAGGTTGAATATCTCGCTGAATAAATGTTCACAGAAGGGGGCGATAAGTGGCATTAGCAATGACATTAATAAAAGACCGACCGTCAACGTCACGGGAAAACCAATGACAAACACGGAAAGCTGCGGCGCCATTCTGTTCAGCAGGCCTAATGCCAGGTTAACGGTCAGCAGCAGGGTGATAATCGGCAGCGCCAGCATCAGCCCGTTGAGAAAAATCAGCCCGGCGGCACGCACCAGCGCCAGAAACGCGTTGCTGTTAACCGGATTTTCGCCAATCGGCAGCGTGTGGAAGGTGTCCACCAGCATTGAGATGAGCCATAAGTGGCCGTTAAACGACAGGAACAGTAGCATCGCCAGCAGATCGATGATACGCGCCAGCACCGGCATGTTGAGGTGGCTGCCGGGGTCGACGAAGGTGGCGAAGGATAACCCCATTTGCAGGCCGATCAGCTCACCCGCAGTACGCACTGCCGCAAAGGCGAGCTGCATGGTAAACCCAACGGCGACGCCGATCATCACCTGCTGAAGCGCCACCCATACGGCGTTAGCGGAAAATACAGGGATATCAACCGGCGGCAGGGACGGGGCGACAATAATCGTAATGACGATCCCCAGCCCCACTTTGATGCGCTTGGGTATCGATTTCTCGCTGAGAATAGGTGCGGTTGAGATGAGCGCCATAATGCGCAGCATCGGCCAGAAGTAGACGCCCAGCCACTGGACGTATTGATCGCTGGTGAAGTGCAGCATCGTGATATCAGCCGATGATGTACGGCAGATTGGTGAGCAGGTTGCGCATATAGTCCAGCAGCAGGTTCAGCATCCACGGCCCGGCGACGATAATCGCCACGAACACGGCAATGATTTTCGGGATAAACGACAGCGTCATTTCGTTAATCTGCGTGGCGGCCTGCAGGATACTGATGATCAGACCGGTCACGAGGGCAACAAGCAGCAGCGGGGCGGCAACGGCAATCGCGACTTTCATCGCTTCCGTGCCCATCATCATGACCGATTCTGGCGTCATTGCGCGCTCCTCAACTGTAGAAACTCTGCGCCAGCGAACTGACCAGCAGCTGCCAGCCATCGACCAGCACAAAGAGCATGATCTTAAAGGGCAGAGCGATGGTCGCAGGCGGTACCATCATCATCCCGAGCGCCATCAGGACGCTGGCGATCACCAGGTCGATAATCAGGAACGGAATGAAAATAGTGAAGCCAATCTGGAACGCGGTTTTTAGCTCGCTGGTTACATAGGCTGGCAGCAAAATGCGCATCGGCACCGCTTCCGGTCCCTGAAGCTCGCCAGTGTTGGAGAGGCGGGCAAAAAGCGCTAAATCTGCTTCACGCGTCTGGCGCATCATAAATTCACGCAGCGGCTGCGCGCCTTTCTCCAGCGCAACTTCCATCGAGATTTTATCTTCGCTAAACGGCTGGTAGGCGTCGGTGTAAATCTTGTCGATCACCGGCGACATAATGAAAAAAGTCAAAAACAGGGCCAGGCCCAGCAGCACCTGGTTGGGCGGAGCGGAAGGTGTTCCCAGGGCGTTTCGAAGCAGGCCAAAAACAATGATGATGCGGGTAAAGCTGGTCATCATCAGCAGAATGGCCGGAATAAAGGTCAGCGAGGTGATGAACACCAGCGTCTGAACCGAAAGCGACCAGCTTTGACCGCCTCCGGCAAGCGGGGTCGAGACCAGACCGGGCAGTTGCGCATAGACCGCGGGAGCAAACAGGCCAACACCCGCAAGCGTAAGGGATAACAAACGGCGCATCAGGATCTCCCGGAACGCTTAAGCAAACTCTTCATAACGGACTGGAAATCCGCTGGGGCTTCTGCGCGCTCGTCACCCGTGACAGGGGCGGGCGGCAGTTTATGTAATACATTGATGTTTGAGGCGGTGATCCCCAGTACCAGACGCGCATCTTCCACGTCGACGATGACCACGCGCTCGCGTGGCCCCAGCGTGGTACTGGCGCTGACTTTCAGGCCGCGCGTTCCGGCGGTTTTACCCGCCAGACCAAAACGCTTTGCCAGCCAGGCCGCAATAAGAATGAAGGCAATAATACCGAACAGGGCACCGCTCACCTGGAGCAGCGGTGAACCAGGTACCGCGGAGGGTTGGGACATTGTTGCCTGGGTTTTCATGCTTAACGGCTCAGACGACGCATACGTTCGGATGGCGTAATGATGTCGGTGATGCGCACGCCGTACTTATCAGCAACCACCACCACTTCACCCTGAGCAATCAGATAACCGTTGATCAGAATATCCAGCGGTTCACCGGCCAGGCCGTCAAGGGCGACCACGGAACCCTGCGTCAGGCGCAGCAGCTCTTTAATGGTCATGCGGGTGCGGCCCAGCTCAACCGTCAGCTTAACCGGGATATCCATGATCAGGTCGATATCCTGCAGCGTGCCGCTGACGTCGCCGCCGCCCAGCTGCTGGAATACCGCGTCCGCCGCGCTTTTCGTCGGGGTCGTCTTTTGCTCGTTTAACGCGTCAGCCCACAGATCGTCCAGTGCTCCGCTGTTCTCATCGGACGGATTGTTCATGTCACTCATTTGGGCTGTTCCTCATTCAGCGAATTCAATATCGGGTTGATCAAGTGCTCAACGCGTAACGCATACTGGCCGTTAATTGTGCCGTACTGACTGGTCAGCACGGGGACACCATCCACATGGGCAATAATGCGGTCGGGTTTTTCTATCGGCAAAACGTCGCCGGGTTGTAATTTCAGGATCTGAGATAACCGCAGCGGAATATCGGCAAAGCTCGCTACCAGCTCCAGCTGCGAATGCTGAACCTGGCGAACCAGGTTTTCACGCCAGTTCTGATCTTCGTGGCGCGAGTTCTCCAGCGGCGGGTTCACCAGCAGCTCGCGCAGCGGTTCAATCATGCTGAACGGCAGGCAGATGTTGAACTCACCGGTCAGGTTGCCGATTTCAACGTGGAACGGCGTATTAACGACGATATCGTTCGGCGAGGTGGTGATATTGGTGAACTTCACCTGCATCTCAGAACGGACGTACTCCACTTCCAGCGGGTTAATCGCCTTCCACGCGTCGCTGTAAGACTCCAGCGCCAGCTTCAGCATGCGGTTAATGACGCGCTGTTCGGTGTGGGTGAACTCACGACCTTCTACTTTGGTCGGGAAACGCCCGTCGCCGCCGAACAGGTTATCCACCGCAATGAACACCAGGCTTGGCGAAAACACCACCAGACCGGTGCCGCGCAGCGGCTTCAGATGGATCAGGTTAAGGTTGGTTGGCACCGGCAGGTTGCGGGCAAACTCATGATACGGCTGAATGCGGATCGCGCCGACGGTGATATCCGGGCTACGACGCAGCAGGTTAAACAGCCCCATACGGAACTGACGCGCAAAACGTTCGTTGATGATCTCCAGCGCCTGCAGACGTTCACGTACCACGCGACGCTGGGTATTCGGGTCATAGGGGCGAATATTGTCGTCGCCGCTCAGTCCCGGTTGCGGATCATCACTCTTATCGCTGTCGCCGTTGAGCAGCGCATCGATTTCTGCCTGAGAAAGAATACTGTCGCCCATGTCGTTACCGCAGAATGAAGGCTGTATACAGAACGTCAGTGACTTCCTGCTTCGGTTGGCCGTTTACCAGCGGGGTCGACAGCGTCTGTTTGATGGCGTCGACCAGTTTTTGCTTACCGTCATCGGTAGCGAGCGTCGAAGCGTCCTGACGAGAGAACAGCAGCAGCAGACGGCTACGCACTTCAGGAAGATAATCGTTCAGACGAGAACGGGTAGCTTCGTCTTTCAGGCGCAGCGTAATGCCAACATAAAGCACACGATCCGCATCACCCAGGTTGACGGTGAAGGTGTCCAGCGGGAAGAACACGGGGGCCGGAGGCGGTGGCGCTTCAGCTTTGGCAGCAGCGGCAGTCGGTTCCTGCTGCATACGCCAGTAACTATAGCCCGCGGTAGCGCAGGCGGCGAGCGTGATCAACACCAGCAGCGGGATCCAGATGGAGCGCTTACTTTTTTTGGTGATAGCGGAGTCAGTCATCTGATACGAGCTTCCTGTCTCGGTACAGCTTAATAGGGTGATTATCCCGTGTCCGCCTTATCTCAAAGCGTGCAAAAGACGGGAATAATCACGCTACCTCTGGCGTTTAGGCGAAGATATCCACTGCGCCATTTCCCCGCGCGGCGGATTGCAGGGCGGCAGGGGTCGGCAATAACTCATCACTCTCTTCATTGAACGCGCCGTGCTGGCCCGAGCGGGAAGCCTGCTGTTGCTGCTGTGATGAGGATTGCTGCTGTCCGGCGAAGCTCTCACTGCTGACGCTGCTCTGCGAAAGCTGAATGCCGCTTTCCGCCAGAGAGGTGCGTAAGACCGGCAGAGCAGCCTCCAGCGCCGCGCGCACGTGGCTGTGCGGAGACACCATCTGCAGCTGCGCCTGGTTATCATCCAGTTTAAGCGAGATTTGCACCTGGCCCAGGTCCTCCGGGTGCAGACGCAGTTCAGCGGTCTGCTGGCCTTGCTTCGTGAACAGCGTGATGTGCTGGCTCAGCGTCTGCTGCCATTCGCTGGTGCCGAGCGGCTGGCTCAATACCGGCGCGGTGGCAACGGTTGCAGCAGGCTGTGAGGTCGCGTGGCTGCTGAGGATCGGTGCCAGGGTTGCGGTGGGCGAGGTTGTCGTCGCGCTGCTCGCGATGTCCTGTTTCTCAGCCGCCGCCGCGACCGCAGGGGTCACGGGTACGCTGGCAGGAAGGGCTGCGTCAGCCGTTTGTGCCACAGGCTGAGACGCCGCCTGAGGCGGGTTATTCTCTTTGCCCGGCAGCGCGTTTTTCAGCGTTTGCGGAAGAGCGGAGGTGAGGGACGTCTGAGCGGTAACGCCGTCGACGTGGGTTGCCTGCGTCGTTACCGGTGTTGCCTTCTGCTGGTGCGGCAACATCGCCATCAGCGCGCTGAGCCCCGCGAGTTCGTCTTCGCTTAGGTCAGTTTTGCTGTCATCTTTTGCGGACGCGTGCGTCAGTGTCTTTAACGCATCACTTTGGGTCGTCGGCATCAGCCCGGACACCAGCGTTTGCAGCGCAGTGGTCTTCGCCGCGTCATCGTCGGCGGTCAGCGTCTCCTGGCGTGAGAGCAGGTCGGCAATTTTCGCCTGCAGGGTGGTCTCGCCTGCGTCCTGTTGCGCTACCCTGGACAGCTTGCTGCCAGCGGCTTTCAAATCAGCCAGGGTCAGCGGCGCATCTTTGCCCTGACCAGGCGCATCGGTCAACGCGCCCGCCAGCAGAGAAAGAAAGTCTTGCGCACCCTCGGCGCCTTTCCCCGTTTGCGTGCCGCCTGACAGGTCGCTGTCGGTCATCAGCAGTTGTTGCAGTGTGATCATTCCGGTTTCCTCATTGATGCGCGCTGGGCAAACTCATCCATTTTTTTCTGATCCAGGCGGTTTTCCGCCAGGGTTGACGCCGCGACCTGTCGGTCCTGTAGCGTTTGCCAGGCCTGCAGCCGCTGTTTTTTCTCGCGCCAGAAGTTGAGCGCGGTATCCACTTTTTCGGTCCACTGGTTAAGCTGCAGGCGGTGTTGCTCAATCGCCTTTTCCAGCGTCTGGATAAACTGCTGATAGTTGATCCAACGCTGGCTGCCAATGCCCTGCGTCATATCGGTATTCAGGTTGGTGCGATATTCATGCTGATAGTCGATTAACATCTTCAACTGCTCTTCAGCCTGCTGGCACCCGCGTCGCATTGCGCCGAGCTGCAGTGCGGCATCATCAACTTCTTTTTCAGCCAGATCTTTTAGCGTTGATAACGCGCTGTTTTGCGCCATGACCTTCGCCCTCCACCTGTGTTACACCTGTGGGAAAATCAGATCCAGAGCCTGGATTGAGTCTTCCCAGTCGGCGCGTTCAAAAATACCTTGTTGCAAAAACGCCTCCAGCTGCGGCCAGAGCGCAATCGCTTTGTCGAGCATCGGGTCGCTGCCTTTGGCATACGCCCCAACGCTCACCAGATCGCGGTTGCGCTGGAAGCTGGAGAGCAGTTGTTTGAAGTTACGCACGCGGGCGTAGTGCTTCTCGGTTATCAGCGCCGTCATTGCGCGGCTGATGGATGCTTCAATATCAATCGCCGGGTAATGCCCCGCTTCGGCCAGACGTCGCGACAGCACAATGTGACCGTCGAGGATCGCACGCGCGGAGTCGGCAATCGGATCCTGCTGGTCATCGCCCTCGGTCAGTACCGTATAGAATGCGGTGATCGAGCCGCCGCCGCTGATGCCGTTCCCCGCGCGTTCGACCAGCGCCGGGAGCTTGGCAAATACCGAAGGCGGATACCCTTTGGTGGCCGGAGGCTCACCGATGGCGAGCGCGATTTCACGCTGCGCCATCGCGTAACGGGTCAGGGAGTCCATGATCAGCAGGACGTGCTGGCCGCGGTCGCGAAAATCTTCGGCGATACGGGTCGCGTAGGCAGCACCCTGCATACGCAGCAAGGGGGATACATCCGCCGGGGCGGCAATAACCACCGAGCGGGCGCGGCCTTCCGCACCCAGAATGTTTTCGATGAAGTCTTTGACTTCGCGCCCACGCTCGCCAATCAGCCCCACGACGATCACATCGGCCTGGGTATAGCGTGCCATCATGCCGAGCAGGACGGATTTCCCCACGCCGGACCCGGCGAACAGGCCCATACGCTGTCCACGTCCCACGGTCAGCAGGGCGTTAATCGGGCGCACGCCGGTGTCCAGCACGTGCTCGATAGGGGTTCGCTGAAGGGGGTTAAAGGGCTGGGTGATCAGCGCGCCGGTTTCTGTGGTGTCCGGGGAGGGCAGTCCGTCGAGCGGTTTACCGCTGCCGTCCAGCACGCGCCCAAGGAGCGCTGGCCCAAGCGGTAACTGCTTGCCGCTTTGCAGACCGTCGCCTGAACTGTTTTTCGCATAGACGCGCGCGCCGGGCAGAATGCCTTCAACTTCTTCGAGCGGCATCAGGAACAGGCGCTGGCCGTTAAATCCGACCACCTCACTTTCGACCTCACGCATTTCCAGTCCGTCCTGACGCTCAATAACGCAGGTGGCACCCAGCGGAAGCTGCAGGCCCGTCGCTTCCAGCACCAGGCCGGTGGCGCGGGTCAGACGGCCATAACGACGAACAGATGGCAGTTGTGCCATCTTCGTTTCAAAGTTATCAAGCGTGTTGAGCCAGCGGGTAAGGCGTGCGGTCATCAGACAACTCCCGGTGCTGCCAGGCGGCACAGTTCTTGCCAGCGGGTGGCGACGCTGGCATCCAGATCGCCCTCATCCGCAGAGACTTTGCACCCGCCGTGGTGTAACGAGGGATCGCCCCGCAGCCGCCAGCCGTGCAGGCTGAGCGTTGCGCCAAGACTCTCTTCCACGCGCTGGAGATCGTCCGGGTGCACGCGCAGCTGCGGCTTGCCGCTGAACAGCGGCTCCTGCTGGAGCAGACCCTGAATCTGTTTAATCAGCGCCGAGTTATCGACGGCTGGCGTCTGGCCAATCACCTGACGCGCGGCTTCCAGCGCCATCTGCATCAGGCGCGACGCAATCACGCTGTCAAGCGCGTCCAGCGTATGTTGGAATTCGCTCACCAGCTGCTGCATACGGGCATTGAGGGGCGCCTGCTGCTGACGCGCCTGTTCGATGCCTTGCTCCAGCCCTTTTGCCAGCCCTTCCTGATAACCCTGCTCCTGGCCTTTCTGCCGTCCTTCGTGCAGACCGGCGTTGAAGCCCTGTTCGTGCGCCTGCATTTGCATCTGCGCCAGCATCTGCGCACGCTGCTCTTCTTCGCTCAGCTCGGGCACCGCGGCATCGATATCGCCCTCATCGGACGGGAGTGCGGCGGGGATAAACTCGGAGAGGGGAGGCGCCAGATCGTCGGGTGTCCAGCGCGTCCACGGCAGCTCATTAGACATAGGTGTCGTCTCCGCTGCCAATCACCATCTCGCCGGTTTCGGCCAGTCGACGAACGATAAGCAGGATCGCTTTCTGTTCGTTTTCCACCTGAGACAGACGCACCGGACCACGGTTGGCCAGGTCGTCGCGCAGGATATCGGCTGCACGCTGGGACATGTTGCGCAGGAACTTCTCGCGCAGCGGTTGCTCGGCACCTTTGAGGGCGATAAGCAGCGATTCGGAGTCCACTTCCTGAAGCAGGCGCTGGATGCTGCGATCGTCCACTTCGACCAGGTTTTCGAACAGGAACATCTC
>NZ_GL890777.1:195892-261319 GCF_000211415.1 Enterobacter mori LMG 25706
TTTCTGCGCCAGCTCGCCGTCGAACTCGCGCACCGCGGTGATGACCGCTTCTTCCTGCTGCGTTTTCATCAGGTTGATGATCTCGGCCGCCGTTCTCACGCCGCCCATTTTGCTGCGCTTGAGGTTCTGGCCGTCGAGCAGGTTGTTCAACACTTCGGTCAGCTCCGCCAGCGCGGCTGGCTGGACACCGCCAAACGTGGCGATACGCAGCATAACATCGTGACGCAGACGCTCTTCGAACAGCGCCAGAATATCGGCTGCCTGGCCCCGTTTGAGGTGAACCAGAATGGTCGCGATAATCTGCGGGTGCTCGTCGCGAATAAGATCGGCGGCGCTCTGCGGCTCCATAAAGTTGAGCGTTTCGATACCGCTGGCGGCATCGCGGGTTTCCAGAATATCTTCCAGCAGGCTGGCGGCACGCTCTTCGCCCAGCGCCTTGACCAGCACGGAGCGCAGGTATTCGTTGGCGTTGACGTTGAGCGCGGCAAACTGTTCGGCTTCCTGCTCAAATTCCGCCAGCACTTCGGTCAGCTGCTTGTTGGAGATTTGCCGCACGTTGGCCATGGCCGCAGAGAGGATTTGCACCTCTCTTTGCGAGAGGTGTTTGAACACCTCTGCCGCACGGTCTTCGCCAATGGTCATCAGCAGGATGACGCTTTTATCGGTACCTGTAAGCGTATTACTCATGTTCGTTACCCATCCAGCTGCGGATGACCAGCGCGACGACGCGCGGATCGTTGTCTGACATTTCGCGAATGCGCTGGCTCATGACCTCAGCGCCCATGCGCTGGTTAGCGCGGCGCTGCTGCACCTGCTCGTCTTTGCTGAGGCGCACTTCAACTGCTTCTTCCACTTCCTGGCGATTATTCATCTGTTCCAGCGCGGCTTTCTCGGCTTCAGCACGGCGCTGGAGCTGAGGACGCACGCCCTTACGCCACAGCAGCCAGGCAACAATCAGCACCAGTAACCAGCGGCCTGCGGACATCAGCTGATCGATAAACGACTGCTGTTGCCAGAACGGCAGTTCGCCACCGCTTTCATCAACCGAGTTGAACGGTGAGTTCACCACGTTCAGCGTATCGCCACGTTTTTCGGAGTAGCCCATCGCTTCACGGGTCAGATCTTCAATCTGCTTCATCTGCTCGGCCGTCAGCGGCAGAGGCTTGCCGTCCGGTAGGGTTTTGTAGTTCACCACCACGGCAACAGACAGACGCTGAATATCCCCCACGTTCAGTTTGGTGTGGCGGATAGTACGGTCCACTTCGTAGTTCGTGGTTTCGTTACGGCTGCTGGTACGCGGTCCTGCGTTAGTTGCCGTTGAGGTTGTCTGCTGGGCATTCTGCTGGTTGGCCGGAGGCGTTGAAATCGGTGCCGCGTTAGCCGGAGCTGGCTGGTTAGACAGCGCGCCCGGCACGCCGCCAGGGTAGGGGCCGCCCACCTGCTCGTTCGAGTTAATCTGACGAGAACGCATCACCGCCTGAGACGGATCGCCGTTCGGGCTGTATTGCTCTTCCGTTTGTTCTTTATTCGCAAAATCGATCTGCGCGGTAACCTGAGCATGCACGTTGCTGTTACCGACGACCGGGCCCAGGATCGCTTCGATACGGCGCTGAAGACGACCTTCCACATCGGCCGCGTATTTCAGCTGCGCGTCGTTCAGATCGCGACCGGCGCTGTTGTTTTGCGTCAGCAGATGGCCGCCCTGATCCACCAGCGTCACGTTGCCCGGCGGTAAGCCTGCAACCGCGCTGGAGACCAGATGCGTGACCGCGCTGATTTGCCCTTCGTCCAGCGCGCGGCCAGGCTCAAGGTTGACGGTTACGGAGGCAGAAGGGGATTTCTGTTCACGAACAAATAAAGAGGGCTTAGGCATGGCAAGGTGCACACGCGCACTCTTCACCGGGCCTAAGGTTTCAATGGTACGGGCCAGTTCACCTTCCAGCGCGCGCTGGTAGTTCACCTGCTCGCTGAACTGGCTGATACCGAATTTTTCCTGATCCAGCAGTTCGAAACCGACCGCGCCGCCTTTCGGCAGACCCTGCTGCGCCAGGCGCAGGCGAAGCTCGTGCACCTTGTCCGCTGGCACTTCAAGCGCGCCGCCGTTATCGGCAAAGCGATAAGGGATGTTCATCTGGGTAAGCTGGGTGACGATGGCACCGCCATCCTGATCGGAGAGGTTACTGTAAAGCGTGCGGTAATCAGGGCTTTTCGCCCACAGGACCATCGCAACAAGGATCGCAATGGCGGCAGCGCCTGCCACGATCAACGGGATTTTAGGGTTCGCGCGAAGGCGGTTCATCCACTCGAGTGATTTATTCTGTGGCGCTGTCGATGCTGTTGCACTCATTGCGCACCTCTTAAATCCTGGTGGTTTACGTTATTCGTGTAGAGAAACAAAACTGACTCCCGGGTCGGCAAACACGACAAAAGTTCCATATTGATGGCCCTGCCATTATTTGATGATTCGTGATTTTCTATGCGTCAAATAACCTGGTTTTTTAACGCTATTTACCGCCATTATCTGATTGACAAGCTGTTAGTCTTGACCCCGTAAAAATCCATCCAGGGGAAAGTCATGGCTATACAGGGCATTGAAGGGGTAATCAGTCAGCTGCAGGCAACGGCAATGACGGCACGTAATCAGAACGTGATGGACGAACCTTCAACCATCAGCTTTGCGGGGCAACTGCACGCTGCGCTTGACCGTATCAGCGACAAGCAGAACGCCGCCCGGACGCAGGCGGAAAAATTTACGCTCGGTGAGCCGGGCGTGGCGCTTAATGATGTGATGGCCGATCTGCAAAAAGCGTCGGTGTCTCTGCAGATGGGCCTCCAGGTGCGAAATAAGCTGGTATCGGCCTATCAGGACGTCATGTCGATGCAGGTATAAAACCTGCCGATCTTACGCTGGCACCCATACCGCTTTAATGCCACAATATTTTTTTCTTCCCACGCAGGAAAGATGATGAAAAAAATAGCAATTGTGGGTGCGCTTCTGGCGTTAACCGGCTGTGTTCAGGTTGATAATTATCAGGAAGTCATCAAGCACCCTGTGCCGTCGCATCTGGCAGGGTACTGGCAGTCAAAAGGGCCGCAAAGCAAGATGGTGAGCCCGGAGGCGATTGCCACGCTGGTGGTGACGGAAGAGGGCGATACGCTGGATTGCCGTCAATGGCAGCGCGTGGTGGCGGTGCCGGGCAAGATTATGCTGCGTTCGGATGATTACTATAACGTGACCCGCAAGCTGGATATCTATCCGCTGGAGCGTGATGGCGCAACGCTTGAGTATGATGGTATGGAGCTGCAAAAAGTGGATCGTCCAACGGTTGAGTGTGCGAATTACCTGAGCAAAAATCCGCTGGAGAGTAAACTACCGTAACGGTAAAAACAAAACGGCAAACTTGTTGCCGTTTTTAGTGCTTGCGCCCTCTCCCCGTGGGAGAGGGTCGGGGTGAGGGCATCAGGCCGCACGCTTCCCGTTTCTACAGCACATCCTCTATGACCCACACGCTGACGCTTCCCCCGTTACAGAAGAACGTCCCTTCACCATCCGCAGCTGTGGTCACGGTTTCCTCGCGATTGCCCAGAAAATCACGCCAGGTTTTATTGCCGTAATTCTCGCCCAGACAAATCACTTTTTCCCCGTCATCACCATTGGAAAGGACCACCACGCAACCCGGCGCGTCGTCGGTCCCGCTGCGGCTGAACGCGATACAGTTAGGATGATCAAAAAACAGCGTCTGAATGCCGTGGGCAAAACGCTGGCGGGCGAGGATCAGCTCATGCAGTTGTTCAATCACGGGCATATCAATATGGTACGTGTTACCGTCTCCGCCCGTATCGTCGTAGCTGGCACCGAAGAGGTCCGGATAGAACACGCTCGGCACGCCGTTTTCGCGCAGCAGAATTAACGCATAGGCGAGCGGTTTAAACCAGGCTTCCACCGGGGCTTCCAGCGCCTGCAGGGGTTGGGTGTCGTGGTTGGCAACCAGCGTGACCGCATGGAACGGATCGGCTTCCACCAGCGTGCCGGTGAAGATCTGGCTCATGTCGTAGTCGCGCCCCTGACGCGACGCCTCGTGGAACTTCATCTGCAGCGGCGCATCGAACAGCATGGTTTTGCCCTCGACCTGATTAATGTAGTTCTGCAGTTTATCCACCTCGTGCGACCAGTATTCCGCGACAACAAACAGCGGCTGCGGCGCCACCTCCTGCACGTGCTCAATCCACTCCTTATAAAACCAGGCCGGAATATGTTTTACGGCATCCAGACGAAAACCGTCACACTGCGTTTGCTCCATTACCCAGCGCGCCCAGTATTTGATCTCCTCGGTCACGGCATGATTGCGAAAATCGATGTTCTCGCCCATCAGGTAGTCGAAATTGCCCATCTCGTCGTCGACCTGATCGTTCCAGCCTTCGCCGGTGTAGTCGTTGACGATTTTGAAGATATTGTCTTCATCGGGGTTTTCAATGTGGTCGATGCCGCTGAAGCATTTGTAATCCCAGATAAACTGCGAATATTTCCCCGCGCGGGCAGGGAAGGTGTAGCGCGTCCAGGCTTCACACTCGATGATTTCATCGTCGATTTGCGTACGGTCTTGTTCATTGACGCGCTGCACGCGGATCGGCTCTTTCTCGTCCGCCCCCATTTTGTGGTTGACCACCACATCCAGCAGCACGGCGATCTGGTTGCTTTTGAGCGCGTCGATGGCCTCCAGCAGCTGTGCTTTATCGCCGTATTTGGTGGCGACGCCGCCTTTTTGATCGAATTCGCCGAGGTCAAACAGATCGTAAGAGTCGTAGCCCACCGAGTATCCCCCCGATGCGCCTTTGTACGCCGGAGGTAGCCACACCATGTTAATGCCGATTTCGTTGAGGTTGGGGGCTAAAGCCGTAACTTCTCGCCACAATTCACCGCCAGCGGGGTAATACCAGTGAAAGCATTGCAGTAAGGTTGGATTGCGCATGCACCGTCTCCATGAGGTCGCGAAACTCAAGTATGGAGTACGTTTTGCAGAAATGCCTGGCGAACGAAGCGGGAAACGTTCGTTCGCCAGCTACATGGCTAATTGAGATCGCTACTACTTTGCGGGACCAGGACATGACCGCCCTGGTTGCTGTAGGTGGAAAGAACGGTTTTCTGAATGGAGGATTGCCCCACCATTTTCGCCAGTTCATTCATTCTGGACTGCAGCAATGTTTTCACCTGGCTTTCATTGTCGAGGATCACGCGCAGAGTCGGTCGAAGTTGCTCCTGCATTTGTGCAGAGGGTTCCGCTTCCTGCGTAAGACGAGCCAGCGAGTGCACCGCATTGACATAATCGGTTTCACAAGTAATGAGATCATCCCATAAACCCTGGCGAGCCAGTCGCAACATCAACTGGCTCTGCTCAAGGAGTTGCTGATAAAGGGTATAGAGTTGCGGTGCATTACTCATTAGACGGCGTCCTGCATCAGTTGTGGCGTACCCGCAACCTCCTTCCACCCGTCAGCGATATTGCGCAGCAATGTTTCCACCTCTTCGATGGCGCTGGCGTCGTTATTCACGTTGGCGTGCAGGAGGCGACGTACCATATAGGCATAAAGGGCAATCAGGTTTTGCGTAAGCTCATCACCGTTATTGTCCACCAGGCCAACCTTCAGCCCGTTTTCAATAATGTTGATGGCTTTCGAGAGTGCTAACCCCTTTGCCGGAATATTACCGTCTTGCAGGAACAGACGCGCGCGAACCAGCGCGCTGAGGGCTCCATCAAATAGCATGATAACCAGCTGCTGCTGGCTGGCGCTCATCACCGCGCTTTCAACCTCTATTTTTGCGTAGGCTTGCGTGCCTTTTGCGCCGTACATGTTATCCCCCTCGGGTTCGTTTAGCGTTTACTACTTGCTGCTGGACGTATTTTCAAACTGCTGCGTCAGGTAGCTGCTGGTGTTGTTCAGCGAAGTCATCAGTACGTCCAGCTGGGTAAACTGGGCTTTGTACTGTGCCACGCGCGCGTCAATACGCTCGCTCACGGCGTTGTACTGATCGGTAAGCTTGTTCAGCGTTTTGCTGACGCCATCTTTTGCCGCCTGGATAATCCCTTTGCTGGAGAGCCAGTCAGTCAGTTGGGTGGCCATCGTGGTGGTGATGCCGGTGGTTTTACCGTCACCCACAACCAGATCTTTAACGGCAGTCGGGTTGTCCGTCAGCGCTTTTTTCATCTTATCGCTATCCAGCTCCAGTTTTCCTGAGCTTGGGTCAGTGGTAATGCCCAGTGACGACAGCGTTTTATACGTGGTACCGCCCACGGTATTGCTCAGCATGGTTTTCAGCTGGGTCTGGATCGTACGCAGCGTGCTGTCACCCAGCAGGGCGCCGTTGCTGGAATCCTGTGCATCTGTGCCTGCATCCACCGCCGTATATTTGGTTAAGGTTGCAAAGCTGTCCTGCAGGGTGTTGTAAGCATCCACCCAGGCTTTCATTGCCGTTTCGGCTTTCGACGTATCTTTGGTGATCGTCAGCGTCTGGTTACCGGTGGTGACGTCATTCAGGTTCAGGGTGATATCTTCCAGCGCATCGCTGATGGTGTTGCTGCTGTTTTCGATATCAACGTTGTTGACCTTCAGCTTGGCGTTCTGCGCGGTAACGCTTTCCGTCATGCCGTTGCTGGCGTCGGTGCTGGTGCCGTTGTAACCCATAAAGGATTGCAGGGCGCTGTCGCCGCTCACGCTGATGCTGACCGCGTTATCTGCACCGGTTTCGGTAGAGGTAATAGACAGACGATACTGGCCATTCCCGACGTTAATAATACTGGCGGTCACGCCCGCATCCGCTTTGTTGATGGCATCACGAATGCCGGTCAGCGAGGAGTTTGCCGCGCTGATATCAACCGTCACCGGATCTTTACCGTTGCCCGCGGTAAAGGTAATTTTGCTGTCCGCGGTGGCAATGGCAGTTTTGGTATCCGCCTGGGTATTTTTAGTGGTCAGCGTCTGCGCCTGCGCCAGCTGAGAGACGCTAATGGTGTATTTACCCGCAATGGCGCTGCCCGTCGTGGTCGCGCTGAATGCCGTGGTACTGCTCGCCGTGCTGGTGGCCGTAAACAGGTCAGCTTTATTCAGCGCGGTGTTGGCGGTCTGAAACGCTTCCAGCGAACTCTTCAACGTGCCGTAAGCGCTAAGCTTGGCGGTATAGGATGTCTGCTGTTTGGAAATCGGCGTCAGCTGCGCTTTTTCGGCCGTGGTGAGACTATCCAGAATGTCTGCTAACTTAAGACCCGAACCAATCCCCAATGATGAAATACTTGCCATATTTATTCCTTAATCTATCGACACGTAGAACGAATAGTGGGGTTATCGGCCTTTATGCGTGAAAGTTTACGGTTAATTTCTTTTTTTTAATGGCGGGCATAACGGTAATAGAGAAGAGTATTTCCGTGGCTAAAAAAATTATCGAGATCCTGAAAAAAAATCTAAAGGTTGTTTTGGACCAGACGATAACACCTTTGACGGCGATGAAGCCGAAGGGTGGAAACCCAAATCTAACCAAACAGATTTGATGAACAACAGGAATCGAAATCATGGCACAAGTCATTAATACCAACAGCCTCTCGCTGATCACTCAGAACAACATCAACAAGAACCAGTCTGCTCTGTCTTCTTCTATTGAGCGTCTGTCTTCCGGTCTGCGTATCAACAGCGCTAAAGATGATGCTGCGGGCCAGGCTATCGCTAACCGCTTCACGTCTAACATCAAAGGTCTGACTCAGGCTGCACGTAACGCTAACGACGGTATCTCTCTGGCACAGACCACTGAAGGCGCGCTGTCTGAAATCAACAACAACCTGCAGCGTGTTCGTGAACTGACCGTTCAGGCAACGACCGGTACTAACTCTGATTCTGACCTGACGTCAATCCAGGACGAAATCAAATCCCGTCTGTCTGAAATCGACCGCGTATCCGGTCAGACTCAGTTCAACGGCGTGAACGTACTGGCTAAAAACGGTTCTATGGCGATTCAGGTTGGTGCAAACGACGGCCAGACCATCTCCATCGACCTGCAGCAGATCGACTCTTCTACTCTGGGTCTGAACGGCTTCTCCGTTTCTAACAACGCACTGAAACTGAGCGATTCTATCACTCAGGTTGGCGCGAGCGGTGCTCTGAAAGATGTTGACCTGAGCGCGGTTGCTACTACTCTGGGCGTGGACGCGAAGAGCCTGACTCTGCACAACGTGCAGACTCCAGCTGGTGCATCTACTGCGACCTACGTGGTTTCTTCTGGTTCTGACAACTACGCTGTGTCTGTTGACGATGCAACTGGCAGCGTGAAAGTGAACACCGCTGACATCACCTATACCGATGCTAACGGTGGTACCGGTACTCTGACTGGTGTTGCAGTTAAAGTTGGCGCAGACGCTGCTGGCGCTGCTGCAGGTTACGCTGAAGTTCAGGGTAAAAACTACTCCCTGACTGCTGCTGCTATCGCTGATGGCGGCGCGGGCGGTACCCTGAACAACGCACAGACTGTTACCCTGAACGCTGCGGGCGAGTTCAAAGGCGTGTCTACTGCAGATCCACTGGCTCTGCTGGACAAAGCTATCGCGTCTGTTGATAAATTCCGTTCTTCACTGGGTGCGGTGCAGAACCGTCTGAGTTCTGCTGTAACCAACCTGAACAACACCACCACCAACCTGTCTGAAGCGCAGTCCCGTATTCAGGACGCTGACTATGCGACCGAAGTGTCAAATATGTCTAAAGCGCAGATCATCCAGCAGGCCGGTAACTCCGTGCTGTCCAAAGCTAACCAGGTTCCTCAGCAGGTTCTGTCTCTGCTGCAGGGCTAATCGCCTGATAATGCGTAAACCCCGCTTCGGCGGGGTTTTTATTTAGCGCTATTTGCATAACCCCCCAAATAACCCCTCATTTCACCCACTATTCACCCAATTGAAACCCCTGCAGAATCGGATAATCATGCCGATAACTCAATTAACGCAGGGCTGTTTATCGTGAATTCACTCTATACCGCTGATGGTGTACTGGATAAACACTCGCTGTGGCAGCGTTATGTTCCGCTGGTGCGTCACGAAGCATTGCGCCTCCAGGTGCGTTTGCCGGCGAGCGTGGAACTGGACGATCTGCTACAGGCGGGCGGTATCGGGTTATTGAATGCAGTTGACCGATACGACGCTCTGCAAGGAACGGCATTTACGACTTACGCAGTTCAGCGTATTCGTGGGGCGATGCTGGACGAGCTGCGCAGCCGAGACTGGGCGCCGCGCAGTGTTCGCCGCAACGCGCGCGAAGTGGCGCATGCGATGGGGCAGCTGGAACAGGAACTGGGACGCAACGCGACGGAAACCGAAGTGGCTGAGCGTCTTGGGATCGCTGTTGAAGAGTCCCGTCAGATGTTGCTCGATACCAATAATAGCCAACTCTTCTCTTACGATGAGTGGCGCGAAGAGCATGGCGATAGCATCGAGCTGGTGACGGATGAGCATCAGCAAGAAAACCCGTTACACCATTTAATGGAAGGGAATTTACGCCAGCGCGTGATGGAAGCGATTGAAGCTTTACCAGAGCGCGAACAGCTGGTGTTGACCCTCTATTACCAGGAAGAGCTCAATCTCAAGGAGATTGGCGCGGTACTGGAGGTGGGGGAGTCTCGGGTTAGCCAGCTGCACAGCCAGGCCATCAAGCGCTTACGCACGAAACTGGGTAAGTTATAGGTGATTGATTCACCTCGGAAATGCCGCACAACGTATTGACAACCAGGAGTTATCATGACGGTGCAGCAATCTAAAAGACGGCCTTTAAGCCGCTACCTGAAAGACTTTAAACACAGCCAGACGCATTGCGCCCACTGTAATAAATTACTCGACCGTATCACGCTGGTTCGTCGTGGCGAAATCGTGAACAAAATCGCGATATCCCGCCTCGACACGTTAATGGATGAGGCCGCCTGGCTCGAAGAGCAAAAAGAGTGGGTGGCGCTTTGCCGTTTCTGTGGCGATCTCCACTGCAAAGAGCAAAGCGACTTCTTCGATATTATCGGCTTTAAGCAATTCCTGTTTGAGCAAACGGAGATGAGCCACGGCACCGTTCGCGAATATGTGGTTCGCCTGCGTCGCCTTGGGCAACATCTGACCGTCAACAATATTTCTCGCGACCTGCTGAAAACCGGTTATCTGGATGAAAATCTGGAGCCGTGGCTGCCTGCGACCAGCACCAACAACTACCGGATTGCGCTGCGCAAGTATGCTCAATACAAGGTACAGATGCCGGGTGTCGTAAAGCAGAAAGCCCACGCCGGAACAACTTCTGATATATATTAAAAAAGAATAAGATGTAGCGCAGTCGCCTTTGACGTTGCAGGTGATTTCTCTACACTACGTAAAAATTCCACTATATCGGGGTATTTATGAAATTTGCACTTCTGGGTCGTCAGGCGCTGATGGGTGTTATGGCCGTTGCGCTGGTTGCGGGCATGAGCGTGAAAACGTTCGCCGCGGAAAACCTGCTGAATAAAGTAAAAGAGCGTGGCACGCTGCTGGTGGGGCTGGAAGGAACCTATCCTCCGTTCAGCTACCAGGGCGACGACGGTAAACTGACCGGTTTCGAAGTGGAATTTGCGGAAGAACTGGCGAAACACCTTGGCGTGAAAGCGTCCCTGAAACCGACCAAATGGGACGGTATGCTGGCGTCGCTGGATTCAAAACGTATTGATGTGGTGATCAACCAGGTGACCATTTCTGACGAGCGTAAGAAGAAGTATGACTTCTCCACGCCGTACACCGTGTCCGGTATTCAGGCGCTGGTGAAGAAAGGTAACGAAGGCGGGATTAAAACGGCAGCGGACCTGAAAGGGAAGAAAGTCGGCGTCGGTCTGGGTACCAACTACGAAGAGTGGCTGCGCCAGAATGTGCAGGGTGTGGATATTCGCACCTATGATGATGACCCGACCAAATACCAGGATCTGCGCGTGGGCCGTATCGACGCCATTCTGGTTGACCGCCTGGCCGCGCTGGATCTGGTGAAGAAAACCAACAATACCCTGGCCGTTGCGGGTGATGCGTTCTCTCGTCAGGAAGCCGGTATCGCCATCCGTAAAGGTAACGAAGACCTGGTGAAAGCGATCGATTCCGCGATTGCTGACATGCAGAAAGACGGCAGCCTGAAAGCGCTTTCTGAGAAATGGTTCGGCGCTGACGTCACCAAATAAGTCTTTGACCCATAAAAAAAGGCGCTTTTAAAAGCGCCTTTTTTATTTCTTACGCGTCTGCGTGCATAATGAAAAATATCATATGAATTAGCGTTACCGGAGGAACCATGTCACTGCAGAATTTAACGCGCTTTCCCCGCCTGGAGTTTATCGGCGCACCCACGCCGCTGGAGTATTTACCCCGATTTTCTGATTATTTAGGGCGCGACATTTTTATCAAGCGCGATGACGTGACCCCGATGGCGATGGGCGGCAATAAGCTGCGCAAGCTGGAGTTTCTGGCGGCAGACGCGCTGCGCGAAGGGGCGGACACGCTGATCACCGCAGGGGCGATTCAGTCTAATCACGTGCGCCAGACGGCGGCGGTGGCGGCAAAACTTGGCCTGCACTGCGTTGCGCTGCTGGAAAACCCGATCGGAACGCACGCAGAAAACTATCTCACGAACGGTAACCGTCTCCTGCTGGATCTGTTTAACGTGCAGGTCGAGATGGTTGACGCCCTGACCGACCCGACCGCGCAGCTCGACGAACTGGCCACGCGTCTGGAAGCGCAGGGTTTTCGTCCGTATGTTATTCCTGTTGGCGGGTCGAACGCGCTGGGCGCATTGGGCTATGTAGAAAGCGCGCTGGAAATTGCTCAGCAATGCGAGGGGGCGGTGAATCTCTCTTCTGTCGTTGTCGCCTCCGGTAGCGCCGGAACCCATGCCGGGCTGGCGGTGGGGCTGGAGCAACTGCTGCCGGATGTCGAGCTGATTGGCGTGACGGTCTCCCGCAGCGTTGCGGATCAGAAGCCGAAAGTGGTTACTTTACAGCAGGCGGTGGCAGAACAACTGGAGCTGAAAGCCAGGGCTGACATTCTGCTCTGGGATGACTATTTTGCGCCGGGCTACGGCACGCCAAATGAAGAGGGGATGGAAGCGGTGAAATTGCTGGCACGCCTCGAAGGCATTCTGCTCGATCCGGTCTATACCGGTAAGGCGATGGCGGGGCTGATAGACGGCATTGCACAGAAGCGCTTTAAGGATGAAGGACCGATTTTGTTTGTTCATACTGGCGGGGCGCCTGCGCTGTTTGCCTATCATCCTCATGTCTAAAAATCAGGTCGAAAAATAATAATGCACGAAAGTATTCAACTGGTTATTGATTCACTGCCGTTCCTGCTTAAGGGGGCGGTGTTTACGCTTCAGCTCAGTATCGGGGGGATGTTCTTCGGTCTGGTGCTTGGGTTTGTGCTGGCGTTAATGCGCATGTCGCCCGTCTTGCCGGTACGCTGGCTGGCGCGTTTTTACATCTCTGTATTCCGCGGCACGCCCCTTATCGCCCAGCTCTTTATGATTTACTACGGTTTGCCGCAGTTCGGTATTGAGCTTGATCCCATCCCGGCGGCGATGATCGGTCTGTCGTTAAATACCGCTGCCTACACCTCCGAAACCCTGCGAGCGGCCATCTCCTCCATTGATAAGGGGCAGTGGGAAGCGGCAGCCAGTATCGGGATGACGCCGTGGCAAACCCTGCGTCGGGCGATATTGCCCCAGGCCGCGCGCGTAGCGTTACCGCCGTTGAGCAACAGCTTTATCAGCCTGGTAAAAGATACGTCGCTGGCGGCCACCATTCAGGTGCCGGAGCTGTTCCGTCAGGCGCAGCTGATCACCTCGCGGACGCTGGAAGTGTTCACGATGTATCTGGCGGCCTCGCTGATTTACTGGGTGATGGCGACGGTGCTTTCCGCCCTGCAGAACTATTTTGAAAACCAGCTTAACCGCCAGGAGCGTGATCCGAAATGAGTGCAATCGACGTTAAAAACCTGGTGAAAAAATTCCACGGACAAACGGTGCTCCACGGTATCGATCTGGAAGTGGAGCAGGGCGAAGTGGTGGCGATCATCGGACCGAGTGGCTCGGGGAAAACCACGCTGCTGCGCAGTATTAATCTCCTTGAACAGCCTGAAGGCGGAACGATCCGCGTAGGGGATATTACGATTGATACCGGGAAATCCATTAGCCAGCAGAAAGGCTTAATTCGCCGTCTACGTCAGCATGTCGGTTTTGTTTTCCAGAACTTCAACCTTTTCCCGCACCGTACGGTGCTGGAAAATATTATTGAAGGGCCGGTCATCGTGAAGGGGGAGCCAAAAGAAGAGGCCACCACCCGCGCACGGGAGCTGCTGGCGAAGGTTGGGCTGGCAGGTAAGGAAACCAGCTACCCGCGCCGTCTTTCGGGTGGACAGCAGCAGCGTGTGGCCATTGCGCGCGCGCTGGCGATGCGTCCGGATGTGATCCTGTTCGATGAGCCCACCTCCGCGCTCGATCCCGAGCTGGTAGGGGAGGTGCTTAACACCATTCGCCAACTGGCGCAGGAAAAACGGACAATGGTGATTGTGACTCACGAAATGAGCTTTGCGCGTGATGTTGCAGACCGGGCTATTTTTATGGATCAGGGCCGCATTGTTGAGCAAGGGCCAGCGAAAAGCTTGTTTGCGAACCCGCAACAGCCCCGCACCCGCCAGTTCCTCGAAAAATTCCTCATGCAGTAGCATTTTTGCCGTAATTTGCTCCAGATTTTTCTTCTGGGGCAAATTATTCGCCTCCAAACGCGTGTTCGTAGTTCTTTTATTCCACCTGTGTTCAGATTAACCGTATTAAATCTAAAGATTCAGGTGCGTTGGACGATATTTTGTATAAATAAATAAGATTTATGTGTTAGGTTATATTCACCATAATAATGATTATCTTTATCAGAGGCTTCATTCGGTAAGTATGAGGGATTCAGACTTTTTCAACTGGCGACGGGATTGCTTCCTCCGGTTTCAGGAAATGTCCTGTGCCGACGAGGTATATCAAGAACTTCAGCGACAAACGCAGGCACTCGAATTTGATTATTTCTCACTTTGCGTTCGTCATCCTGTCCCCTTTACGCGCCCCCGGATTTCGGTCCAAACCAGTTATCCGCAGGAATGGATGGCGCAATATAAGTCAGAGAATTTTTTCGCCATCGATCCGGTGCTGAAACCAGAGAATTTCATTCAGGGGCATTTACCCTGGACGGATGAATTATTCGCTGATGCTCAGGCACTGTGGGACGGCGCGCGGGATCACGGTTTGCGTACGGGAATTACACAGTGTTTGATGCTGCCTAATCACGCGCTCGGTTTCCTGTCTGTATCACGTACTAGCGCACAGGCGGATAAGTTAAGCGGCGAAGAAATAGAGTTGCGCCTGCAAATGCTGGTTCAAATGGCCTTAACGTCTCTGTTGCGTTTTGAACATGAGATGGTCATGCCGCCTGAAATGAAATTCAGCAAGCGTGAGCGGGAAATTCTGAAGTGGACTGCGGAAGGAAAGACGTCCGCAGAAATAGCGATTATTCTTTCGATATCTGAGAATACGGTTAATTTCCATCAAAAGAATATGCAGAAGAAATTTAACGCGCCAAACAAGACGCAGATTGCCTGTTATGCGGCGGCGACAGGACTGATCTGAAGAGACAACACGTTCTGCGTGACAGACGAGATAACGGCTGAATGCACCGCATCCAGCCGTTTTTTTTACTGACGGTAAGCTTGTTTAATCTGCTTAACGGTGTTGGCGAATACGGCTGATTCAGCCTGGTCTTCCATCTGCGCGATTTGTTTTTCCATCTTCAGGATCACACGGCCCGCATCAGCCTGACCCATTGCCTGTAACATGAGCGTCAGCAGCGCTTTCAGACAGTTTACTTCCTGTGCCAGTTCTTGGTTATTTTCCGCAGTGGCGAAATCAGGTGAGCTCATTTATTTTCCTCAATATAAAACAGCGCGCGAGCGCGACGATGAAAGTCAAGGCCGCGGAGTATACCACAAGCCGTGACAAAAAAAGCAGTGGTTGTTTTTCGTACTTTTCCGCATTTTGTTTATTTACGTAAACAATACCCACATGTAATGTCTCCTCTGCGATATTCACAATTTATTGTCATCGCCGGTTCGTTTGTCGTTAATTGTTGTTACAAAAAGTTTAGAACTGTTTTTAAGCCGATGTAGCGTGCCTGTTTTTTGTAACTTTTTGAATACAGATGCTTAAAAATAGACGCAAAAGCCCATGCCGCATGGGTTTTCTTTCCACTTGCTGTACAGGCTAATTTCCAAAAACGAGAGCGTAATCGTATAGCACGTTTTTTAACGTTTTAATCTTGCGAGGAAAACCGTTAATATAAACGCAATAAGTAGTCAGTAGCGTTATCCCTATTCTGGAGACATTTCCTTTGATCAACGTCCTTCTTGTTGATGACCACGAACTGGTGCGCGCAGGGATACGACGCATTCTTGAAGATATAAAGGGTATTAAAGTTGCCGGTGAGGCCTGCTGTGGTGAAGATGCCGTGAAATGGTGTCGCTCAAACTCGGCCGACGTGGTGTTGATGGATATGAACATGCCCGGCATTGGTGGGCTTGAAGCAACACGTAAAATCGCCCGTACCTTTGTTGATACCAAAGCCATCACGCTGACCGTACACACCGAAAACCCGCTGCCCGCGAAAGTTATGCAGGCGGGGGCCGCCGGGTATCTGAGTAAAGGCGCCGCACCACAGGAAGTTGTGAATGCGATTCGCTCCGTGTTTGCCGGGCAGCGCTACATTGCCTCAGACATTGCACAACAGATGGCATTGAGCCAGATTGAACCTGAAAAAACGGAATCGCCGTTTGCCAGTTTGTCTGAGCGAGAGTTGCAGATTATGCTGATGATCACCAAAGGTCAGAAAGTGAATGAGATCTCTGAACAACTGAATCTCAGCCCGAAAACGGTGAACAGCTACCGCTATCGGATGTTCAGTAAACTGAACATTCACGGTGATGTCGAGCTGACTCACCTGGCCATTCGTCATGGTCTGTGTAATGCGGAGTCGTTAATAAGTCAGTGAATGAAGCGTTCGATTCAAAAGCATTTCTAAAAACCGTCACCAGCCAGCCAGGCGTGTATCGCATGTATGACGCTGGCGGTACGGTTATCTATGTGGGTAAGGCGAAAGATCTCAAAAAACGCCTTTCCAGCTATTTCCGCAGCAATCTTGCCTCCCGCAAAACCGAAGCGCTGGTCGCACTCATTCAGAATATTGATGTCACCGTCACCCACACCGAGACGGAAGCGCTGCTGCTTGAACATAACTACATCAAACTGTATCAGCCCCGCTACAACGTGTTGCTGCGTGATGATAAATCCTATCCCTTTATTTTCCTGAGCGGGGATACCCATCCGCGTCTGGCGATGCACAGGGGCGCGAAGCATGCGAAGGGTGAATATTTCGGCCCGTTCCCGAACGGTTATGCCGTGCGAGAAACGCTGGCGCTGCTGCAAAAAATCTTCCCGATCCGCCAGTGTGAAAACAGCGTTTACCGTAACCGCTCGCGTCCGTGCCTGCAGTACCAGATTGGTCGCTGTCTGGGGCCGTGCGTAGCGGGTTTGGTCAGCGAAGAAGAGTATGCCCAGCAGGTGGACTATGTTCGCCTGTTCCTCGCGGGGAAAGACGATCAGGTTCTCACCCAGCTTATCGCGCGAATGGAGAAAGCCAGCGCGGCGCTGGAGTTTGAAGAGGCTGCGCGCATTCGTGACCAAATTCAGGCCGTACGCCGCGTTACCGAAAAGCAGTTTGTCTCCAATACCGGTGACGATCTGGACGTGATAGGCGTGGCATTTGACAACGGGCTGGCCTGCGTTCACGTTCTGTTCATTCGCCAGGGTAAAGTGCTCGGCAGCCGCAGCTACTTCCCGAAAGTACCGGGCGGCACGGAGCTGGGTGAAGTGGTCGAGACATTTGTTGGACAGTTCTATCTTCAGGGTAGCCAGATGCGCACGTTACCCTCCGAGATCCTGCTTGATTTCAATCTCGACGATAAAACCCTGCTGGCGGATTCCCTCTCTGAACTGGCCGGGCGTCGGGTGAATGTCCAGACGAAACCGCGCGGTGACCGCGCACGCTATTTGAAGCTGGCACGCACCAACGCGGCGACGGCGCTGACGACGAAACTGTCCCAGCAGTCGACGGTTAGCCAGCGTTTAACCGCGCTTGCTACGCTTCTGAAGCTGCCGGAAGTGAAACGTATGGAGTGTTTTGACATCAGCCATACGATGGGGGAGCAGACCGTAGCCTCCTGCGTAGTGTTTGATGCCAACGGTCCGCTGCGGGCGGAGTATCGCCGCTATAACATTACCGGGATCACGCCGGGGGATGATTACGCCGCGATGAACCAGGTGCTGCGTCGACGCTATGGTAAAGCCATCGAAGAGAGCAAGATCCCTGACGTGATCCTTATCGATGGCGGAAAAGGGCAGCTCGGGCAGGCGAAGGCGGTGTTTGAATCACTCGACGTCGAGTGGGATAAAAACCATCCGCTGCTGTTGGGCGTGGCGAAAGGGGCGGATCGTAAAGCGGGTCTGGAAACGCTTTTCTTTGAGCCGGAAGGTGAGGGCTTTAGCCTGCCGCCGGATTCGCCCGCGCTGCATGTGATCCAGCATATCCGCGATGAATCGCACGATCACGCGATCAGTGGCCACCGTAAAAAACGGGCGAAGGTCAAAAACACCAGCACGCTGGAGACCATCGAAGGCGTTGGACCAAAACGTCGTCAAATGCTGCTGAAGTATATGGGCGGATTGCAAGGATTACTCAATGCCAGCATGGAGGAAATTGCAAAAGTGCCGGGTATTTCGCAAGGGCTGGCAGAAAAGATCTACTACTCGTTGAAACATTGAGGGCTCTGTAGCAACATAGAGCTAAATTTTACTGACAACAGACAGTTACCGTCATTATGCGATTTAATATCCCTACGTTGCTCACTCTTTTTCGCGTCGTGCTTATCCCGTTCTTTGTACTGGCGTTTTACCTGCCGGTCGTCTGGGCGCCTTTTGCCTGCGCACTGATTTTCCTGGTCGCTGCGGTAACCGACTGGTTCGACGGTTATCTGGCGCGCCGCTGGAATCAAAGCACTCGCTTTGGCGCGTTCCTCGACCCAGTGGCCGATAAAGTCATGGTGGCGATCGCGATGGTGCTGGTGGCTGAACATTACCACACCTGGTGGGTCACGCTGCCCGCGGCAACGATGATTGGCCGCGAAATTATCATCTCTGCGCTGCGGGAGTGGATGGCGGAGTTGGGTAAACGCAGCAGCGTGGCGGTATCCTGGATTGGTAAGGTCAAAACAACGGCGCAGATGGCGGCGCTGGTCTGGATGCTGTGGCGTCCGAACGCCTGGGTTGAGTGGGCGGGGATTGGTCTGCTGTGGGTTGCCGCGGTACTGACGCTGTGGTCAATGCTGCAGTATTTGAACGCGGCGCGCGGAGATTTGCTTGAACAGTGATCGTTTCGACGTAATTTTCAGCAAACGATCCGGGGATGCAAAAAATAACGTTGACTCAAAACGACATATCAGTAGAATGCAACGCATCGAACGGCGGCACAGCTAGCCGGACGATAATGAAATCAAGTGGTTAGAAACAACTTGATGACATGCGGGAATAGCTCAGTTGGTAGAGCACGACCTTGCCAAGGTCGGGGTCGCGAGTTCGAGTCTCGTTTCCCGCTCCAGATTAAAGACATGCGCAACAGCGGGTGTCGGTTTGAAAAGGTTTTACGGCGCGTTAGCAAAGCGGTTATGTAGCGGATTGCAAATCCGTCTAGTCCGGTTCGACTCCGGAACGCGCCTCCACTTTCTTCCCTGGCCGGATGGTGGAATCGGTAGACACAAGGGATTTAAAATCCCTCGGCGTTCGCGCTGTGTGGGTTCAAGTCCCACTCCGGCTACCATGGGAAAAAGCAGAATAATCAAAGCAATAAGCAGTGTCGTGAAACCACCGAAAGGTGGTTTTTTTGTGCCTGCAATTTACGCTGAAACCCCACCCAGATACGCCTTCCTCACCTCCGGATCCCCCAGCAGCTCCTCGCCGCTGCCGCTCAGCCGGATCTGTCCGTTAACCATCACATACCCGCGATCAGACAGCTTCCACGCGTGGTGCGCATTCTGCTCAACCAGAAAAATGGTCATGCCGTTGCGTGCCAGCTCGCGCAGCGTCTGGAAAATCTGTTTCACCACGATAGGGGCCAATCCCAGGCTGGGTTCATCCAGCAGCAGCAGCTTAGGGCGGCTCATTAAGGCCCGCGCAATCGCCAGCATCTGCTGTTCTCCGCCGGACATGGTCATCGCACGCTGTTTACGCCGCTCCTTGAGGCGGGGGAAAAGGTCGAACATGCTTTGCATATCTTCAGATGCAAACTGGTTTCCAATCGGGATGGTGCCCATCAGCAGGTTCTCTTCCACCGTCATATCCGGGAAGATACGCCGTCCTTCGGGCGCCTGGGCGATACCGCCGGACGCGACGTAGTGGGTGGATTTATGGCTGATATCCTCTCCGCAAAACAGGATCTGTCCACTACGGACCCGGGGTTGACCAAAGATAGACATCAATAATGTCGACTTTCCTGCACCGTTAGCGCCAATCAACGCCACGGTTTCGCCTTTGTTAACCTCAAGGGAAACCTGTTTCAGCGCCTGGATCACGCCGTAGAAAACGTCCACCTCCCGAAATTCCAGCATCGTCTCGTTCACAGGTTAACCTCGCTTTCGTCGGTGCCCAGGTAGGCGGCGATCACTTTTTCATCGTGCTGGATCTGCTCGGGTTTCCCCCGCGCAATGACATCTCCGTGGTCAAGCACAATAATGTCGTCCGAAATCTCCATGACCATCCCCATATCATGCTCAATCAGTAATACCGTGATGTCGTGGTGGTCGCGCAGAAAACGGATAATGCTACTTAACTTGTGCGTTTCCACCGGGTTCAGGCCTGCGGCAGGTTCATCAAGGCAGATCATCTCCGGACCCGTACACATTGCCCGGGCGATTTCGAGGCGTCGCTGTTGACCGTAAGACATTTCCCCCGCGAGGCGATTGGCGCAGTCCACCAGGTCCACCACTTCCAGCCAGTAAAATGCACGATCGAGGGCATCACTTCCCCCCCGACGCCAGGCGGGGGTGTTGAGCACACCGGCAAGGAGATTGCGATTTACACGCATATGCTGTGCAACCAGCAGGTTTTCGACGACCGACATCTCGCGAAACAGGCGGATATTCTGGAATGTGCGCGCAAGGCCCGCACGGTTTACCAGGTGTGTTCCACCGAACATTTTGTAGAAAAGACGCGACCCTAACCGGGCTGGGTTAATCCAGTCACCGGGCTGGAATTTTTGACCGAGAACCTGAATCACATTGGTGGTTTTACTGCGGGTGTTGAATAAGATATTTCCGCCGGACGCCCTGTAGAAGCCCGTCAGGCAGTTAAACACGGTTGTTTTCCCCGCGCCGTTAGGCCCGATGAGGGCGGTAATCGACCCGCGTTGTACATCAAGGTTGACGTCATTTAACGCTTTAATCCCGCCAAAGTGCATCATCAGGTGCTCAACGTGTAATATGGTTCCGTTCATGGCGCGACCCCCTTACGCACGGCATAGCCGCTGCGGTTAATGCGGATCAAACCGCGCGGACGCCAGATCATCATGACCACCATCAACACGCCAAACAGCAGGACGCGATACTCCGCAAAACTGCGCAGCAGTTCCGGCGTGACGGTCAGGACAAAGGCGGCCAGCACAACGCCCAGCGTTGAACCCATCCCGCCCAGCACCACGATGGCCAGAATCAGTGCGGATTCAAAAAAGGTAAAGGAGGTGGGATTAACGAACCCCTGATAGGTGGCGAAGAAAACCCCCGCAATCCCGGCCGTTGATGCGCCCAGCGTAAACGCAGAAAGCTTCACCAGCACGTGGTTAAGACCCATTGAGCGGCAGGCAATTTCATCTTCTCGTAATGCCTCCCACGCCCGACCAATCGGCATTCGCGTCAGGCGGTGCTTGATGTAGAGCACTATCAGCACCACCAAAAACAGCACGGCGTAAATAAAGATAAACTTCATGTTTGGGTTATAGGTCAGTTGGAAAAACTCGTGGAAGGGGACGCCGCCTTCTTTGGCGCGTCGGCCAAACTCCAGACCAAAAAAGGTAGGGGCAGGGGCTGAAACGCCATTTGGGCCGCCAGTGAAGGTCAGCCAGTTATTGAGCACCAGGCGGATAATCTCGCCAAACCCGAGGGTCACGATTGCCAGATAATCCCCATGCATGCGAAGCACCGGGAAGCCAAGCAGCGCACCGGCGGCGGCGGCCATCAGCGCTGCCAGCGGCAGCATGCTCCAGAACCCTAACCCCAGATACTGATACCCCAGCGCGAGGCCATACGCGCCAATCGCGTAAAAGGCGACATACCCCAGATCCAACAGCCCCGCAAGGCCGACCACAATATTCAGCCCGAGGCCGAGCAGAACATAGATCAGCCCCAGAATGGCAACGGTTAGCACGTATTTGGTCGCCACAAACGGAAAGCAGATCGCAAGCGTAATAACCAGCGGAATAATCCAACGCATGCGGCTCTTGTATCCGGGAGGGCGGACATACACCCCTGCGCTGTCCGCTTCAAACCTCGCCTGGAAACGCGCACCGGGGGCGGTCTGCAGGAAGATGCTCAGCAAAAAACGGCCCAGCATGACGATGGCAATCATCCACGCCAGCCGTTGTCCGGCAAAGTTAAAGCTGTAACCGTCGAGAACTACGCCAGCGATAGGGCCAAAGATAATCAAGGCAACTAGCCCGGAAAATACGGAATCCAGAATGCAGCGTTTAAGGGAGAAACCGGCAGATGTCATCGTCTTCACCCTCACACCTTCGCCACGACAGGGCGGCCCAGCAGACCCTGAGGACGGAAAATCAGGATCAATACCAGCAGCCCAAACGAGAACACGTCTTTATAATCCGAGTTCACCATCCCGGAGAATTGCGCTTCCGCCACTCCCAGAATCAACCCGCCGAGCATGGCGCCCGGCAGAGAGCCGATGCCGCCCAGCACCGCCGCCGTAAAGGCTTTTATACCGATGACAAAGCCCACGTAGAAATCAAAGGTGCCATAGTTCATGGTAATCAATACCCCCGCCAGCCCGGCCATCGCCGCGCCGATCACAAAGACCAGCGAAATGATCCTGTCGGTATTGATCCCCAGAATGGAGGCCATTTTGCGATCCTGCTGCACCGCACGACACATCCGCCCCAGCCGGGTATGGCTGATTATCCACGTGAGCAGCAGCATGCCCGCGAACGAGGCGATCAGAATAAAGATTTTGGTGTAGGTGATTTGGACGAAACCTTCTCCCAGATGTACACGAAGTACGCCGTCCAGCATGGTTGGCACGCCTTGCTGGCGGGGGCCCCGGCTCAGCTGGGCGTAGTTTTGCAAAATCAGCGACATCCCGATGGCAGAGATCAGCGGTGCCAGTCGGGTGGAGTTTCGCAGGGGTTTATAGGCGATGCGTTCAATAGTCCAGCCATACACGCCCGTCACCACGATGGTGAACGCCAGTGTGCCCAGAATCAGCAGGGGAAACGACTCAAGACCGAAGAATGACAGCAGGGCCAGCCCGATGGCGCAGAGATAGGCCGAGATCATATACACTTCGCCATGGGCGAAGTTGATCATGCCAATGATGCCGTACACCATGGTGTAGCCGATGGCGATTAAGCCGTAGACGGAGCCCAGCGTTAATCCGTTGATTAACTGTTGCAGGAAGAATGTACTCATCATCGCGCGCTCTTTTTATAGGCCGCACGACGCGTGCAGCCCGATGTGTATTCCGCCTCGGCAGGCGAACCTGCCGACGTTGAGCGTGACTCCGTCCCGTTACTGCACTTCCTTATATTTTCCCTTGTCGTCCCACTGATAAACCACGTAGTCAGACACTTTCAGATCGCCTTTGCTGTCCCAGGCTTTTTTGCCCATCACCGTGTCGACGGCGTTCGCTTTCAGCCACTCGCTGGCTTTGGCGGAGTCTTTGCCTCCGGTGGACTTGAAAGCGGCGGCAATGGCCTGGATGGAGGCATAGGAGTAAAGGGTATAGCCTTCTGGTTCGAATTTACTGGCGCGGAATTTCTCAATCACCGCTTTACCGTCCGGGATCAGTCGCGGATCTTTACCAAAGGTCATGTAGATACCGTTGGTGTACTGCGGGCCACCCGCGGCGGTGACCATCTCTTCATTGACGATACAGTCCCCTGAGAAGAATTTCGCCTGTACGCCCTGTTCACGCATCTGGCGCACCAGCGGGCCCGCTTCAGGGTGGCAGCCCCCGAAGAACACCACGTCCGGTTTTTGCGCGCCAATTTTCGTTACCAGCGCGTTAAAGTCTTTTTCCCCACGTGATAAGCCTTCATACATCACATCCTTCACGCCGCGTTTGGCAAGCGCCGCTTTGGTGGCGTCTGCTAACCCCTGACCGTAGGTGTCTTTATCGTGAATGATCACTACGCGTTTGGCCTTCAGCTTATCGATGATGAAGTCGCTGGCGACTTGCCCCTGCTGATCGTCCCGGCCGCACATGCGGAACATATCGCTCATGCCGCGCTCGGTAATGAGGGGGTTAGTCGAACCGGGGGTGATGGCAATAATGCCCGCATCGCTATACACCTCGGAGGCGGGCATGGTGGAAGAGGAGCAGAAATGGCCGACAACCGCATTGACTTTGTCCTGGTCGACTAAACGGTTAGCGACGGCAACAGCCTGTTTAGGCTCGCAGGCATCATCTCCCTGAACCAGCTTAATTTTCTCACCGTTGATCCCTCCCGCGGCGTTAATGTCTTCTGCGGCCTGCGTTGCGCCATGCCAGTACTGATCGCCATAGGTGGCATTTGGGCCTGTAAACGGCCCGGCCACGCCAATCACAATATCGGCCTGGGCGGAAAATGCCGTCACCAGACAACCGGCTAACACAAGAGAAAGGGGACTTCTGATAAATTTCAGCGACATTATTGTGTTCCTTAGCAAAGAGGTTTTTGCACCACGGCGTCAACCCAAACGCCCTACGGCGCAGCCAATCTATATATAAGATCGAGAACAACATGCACTAAACGAACAAAATCCAGGCCACATCCTGCTTAATACGGCGAGGTTTCCATGCGCAGTTTGCGCGCAGAACATTAAGCAAAATCGTTGCCAGAATGGTTAACCCATTGACCGGGTTGCGACATAGTTGAGTATAGAGCGCCGATTTACGCTGCCTTGCGGGACGCATTGAAATTACAGCGGAGATCACATCTCGTTAACAACAAAGCCCATAAGTTGTGCAAGGGTCACGATTTGCACGTTTTTGCAGCAATAAAGACCTCAACTTCAGCCAGGAAAGGCGTACGATATGTGTTAGGATCTTTTCCTTTTTTTATCAGGAGTGTCAGCAATGACTGAAGGCCCATTAAATGAAAGCGAAATGGAGTGGCTGGAAGAGACGTTAATGTCTTACGGTCATGACGATGCGTCCGTGATTGACGTATCCGAACTGGACGGCATGCTTACCGCAGTGCTTTCCGGCCCAAGGGTGGTTGAACCCGATGCCTGGCTGGTAGCGGTCTGGGGCGGCGAGAAGTACATTCCGCGCTGGAAAAACGATCGTGAAATGAACCGTTTTATCGATCTCTGCTTTAAGCATATGAACGACATTGCTGAGCGCCTGAGCGAGTATCCTGATCAGTTCGAGCCCATGTTTGGTTTTAACGACGTTGATGGACAAAGCTACACCGTGGTTGAAGAGTGGTGCTATGGCTACATGCGCGGCGTGGCGCTGACCGACTGGTCGTCACTGCCTGACGAACTGAAAGCCGATCTGGATGTGATTGCTCTGCACGGGACGGAAGAGGGCAGCGAAAAGCTGGATGAACTGACCGAAGAGGAGTATACCGCCAGCATCGAGAGCATCCAGCCCGCGGCGCTGCGTTTATACAACTACTGGGTTGCTAACCCGCAACAGCAGGAAACCCAAAAACCGATTATTAACGGCACGAAGGTCGGGCGTAACGATCCTTGTCCGTGCGGCAGCGGGAAGAAGTTCAAGAGTTGTTGTTTGCATTAATAAAGAAAGGGGCTAATCGTAGCCCCTTTTTTATTACCCCACTTCCGGCAGCATTCCCGCTGCTATGAGGAATTGCACCAGAATAATCACCACGCCACAGGCAAACACGATGCACAGCAGCGGTTTACCTCCCGCCACGCGATAACCTTGCTGAGGATGCTGCTGACGGCTCTTCCATGCCAGCAGGGAAGGCAACAGCAGCGCGAGGACGGATAACGCCACACCCGCATAGCCCAGCGCCATTACAAAGCCACGCGGGTAAAACAGCGCAAAGGCCAGTGGCGGCAGGAAGGTAATTGCACCCGTTTGCAAGCGTCCGGCAACGGTATTGCGGCGCTGGAACAGATCGGCCAGATAATCAAACAGGCCGAGCGCCACGCCCAAAAACGACGTCGCCAGCGCCAGGTCAGCGAACAAATGTACCGCCAGCTCGACGTGTGGAGAGGTCACCACCTCACGCAGCGCCATCAGGAAACCATTCAGGCCGGAATGCGCAGCCATTAAACCGATAAAGGTTGAGGAGTCAATGCTGCCCAGCGTGACCAGCTGCCAGAAGATGTAGGCGACCAGCGGAATCGCGCTGCCGATGATAAAGATGCGGCGCAGCTTGCGGGTATCGCCATTCATATAGCTGACGATACTCGGCACGCTGCCGTGAACACCCAACGAGGTGAAAATCACCGGGATCGCGGAAAGCGCCAGCCCTTTTTCCAGCGGCAGCGTCAGCAGGTTAATCTTGTGAACGTGCGGCGCAAGCAGAACCAGCATCACAACCAGGAAAATAATCTTGGCGCTGAACAGAAAGCGGTTAAACAGATCGACAAGCGATGTGCCAATACATACCACGCCGCCGCCGATGCGCGCGAAGAAGACCGCGCCTGTGCCGGGCGTAATGTGTGTACCAAACCCATCATTGACGCTGGACGCGATCAGCTCTCCGGCTCCGCTAATGTAGGCAGCCGTCAGGGCGTACATCAGGAACATCATGCTAAAGCCTGTAACCCACTGGCCATAACGTCCCAGGTAGCGTGCAGCCAGCGAACCTAAACCCGTGTCGGCAGGGACGTGCTGATAAACCTCCAGCAACAGCAGAGCGGTGTAACACATCAACGCCCAGAGTGTGGCGAGAAGCAATAACGTTACGCCAAATCCGACGCCTGCGGCCGCCAACGGCATGGCCAGCATTCCTGCGCCAATCGTCGTTCCTGCGACGATGAAAATACTTCCCAGAGCTCTGTTTTTCACGCTTTCCTCTACAACGATTCTTAATCGCGACCTAATCTGCGGCGCAGAGTAAGGGAAAAGCGTGAACTCGTCAAATCACCGTTACAACCCGTGTAATTTTAAGTTTACGCTTTGGCGAGGGGCAAACATCTGTTGAACGGTGAGGCGAAGGGGAGAGGTAATAAGTAGAGGGGGCATTAAAACGGTGCTGAGGGTTCAGCACCGTGTGGGAATTAATTTTGCGTATCGAGTGTCGCCAGTTCTTTATCAATAAAGTAAAGACCTTCACCTGATTTACCGGCCAGAGACAATTTATCCAGCACGGATTTAAACAGTTTTTCTTCTTCGTGTTGCTCAGCAACGTACCATTGCAGGAAATTAAAGGTCGGATAATCCTGGCTGGTCATTGCAGCATGAACCAGTTCATTAATTTTCTGGGTGATCAGCTGTTCGTGCTCGTAAGTGGCGCGGAACAGTTCATCAAGAGAACCGTATTCAGCAACCGGAGAGGCGACCGTATCAATGCGCGGCAGGCTGCCCGTATCCGTCAGATAATCAAAGAGACGCTGCATGTGCGTCATCTCTTCCTGTGCGTGACGACGCAGAAACGCGGCGGCACCTTCAAAGCTGTGATAGCTGCACCAGGCGCTCATCTGCTGGTAAAGAAGGGATGAATAAAGCTCAAGGTTCATTTGAGCATTGAGCTTGTCGATCATTTCAGTTTTCAGCATGGTGGCGCTCCGATTTATTATTTCTGGTTCACAATGAGCGACACTATAATTTGTTATTTAATTATTTGCAAAACGTAAAATAAATATTTGTTTATTTAAAAATACGAATGGGAATAACACGCATTGGCACGTTTTATATTTATTAATGAGAATTGTTTGTGTTCTTAATTAAAAAGACTGCCAGCTCTGCTGGCAGACGACATTAATACCATGGATTCGTGACGTTAGGATTCACGGCGTAGCCCATGCATTTATACTGAATGGTCACGCTCTCGTTCAGGCACAGCGATCCGCTAATCAGGGTACAGGTTTTGACAGGCTGACCATAGGCGGAGGCGGTGGCATATCCCATGCCCTGACAGGCTTTCACTGCGGTGCCGTTATTCACATACGCATCGGAATGGGCGTTTTGCAGCATGGCCTGGCCGTAGTCGAGGCGGACAACTCCGTTGGGGGCGTCAAGGTGACTGACCTCCGCCTGACGGTTAACGTTGCATCCCGCGAGAAGCAGGATCGTTCCGGCGATGATTACTCTTTTCATGGTTCACTCTGCGTGAAGAGGGAAATACGCTATTTTAGCTTCAATTGTTCCAGTCAATGCCTCGAATAGCCCGAGGATCAACCCTTTCTCTTCGCAACGAACCGCATCAGGTCACGAAACTGTGAGCGCAATTGCGTTTTTTAAAACGCATTTTCACTTAATTTGAAAGAGTGTTTGTTTGATAGTAAGGTTAAGGGGATAAGGTATCCACAGCGGGCTTGTCCGCCACACATTCAGGAGAGACACGATGAAAATTGCGCTGATGATGGAAAACAGCCAGGCAGCTAAAAATCCCATCATCCTTAATGAGCTAAAAGCCGTTGCCGATGAAAAAGGCTTCCCGGTGTATAACGTCGGGATGAGCGACGAGAACGACCACCATCTTACCTATATCCATCTGGGCATTATGGCGAGCATTCTGCTGAATTCCAGAGCCGTGGATTTTGTCGTGACCGGCTGCGGTACCGGCCAGGGGGCGCTGATGTCGCTGAATATCCATCCGGGCGTGATTTGCGGCTATTGCATCGATCCTGCTGACGCCTTCCTGTTTGCGCAGATCAACAACGGTAACGCGCTGTCCCTGCCATTTGCCAAAGGCTTTGGCTGGGGCGCTGAATTGAACGTGCGCTTTATCTTTGAGAAAGCCTTCACGGGCCGTAACGGCGAGGGGTATCCGCCAGAGCGTAAAGAGCCTCAGGTGCGTAACGCGGGGATCCTGAATCAGGTGAAAGCGGCGGTGGTAAAAGAAAATTACCTTGATACCCTGCGCGCAATCGATCCTGAACTGGTGAAAACCGCCGTATCCGGTCACCGCTTCCAGCAGTGTTTCTTTGAAAACTGCCAGGATAAAGAGATCGAAGCCTTCGTTCGGGGGATTGTTGGCTAACAGCATGTGATGACATCCATAACTTTCCTGGCGTATCAAAATTTTTTATAAAAATTTACTGGAATTTATATGGGCGTAACCCGTGGATTTTGCGGCTTTTTTCGTAACATTGTTGTAGCACTGGTGGATTTGTTTGTGTGATGTTAGTCACAAAATGATTGATTTTTGTGATGGTGGTCATATTATAAGCGCATTGACAATAACACCTGCATAACACGTTACTGGAGCAACAAAATGAAACTGCGCAAAATCCTGAAAAGCATGTGGGCTAACTACTGCACGACTTTCAAAGACGTCCCACCGGGTGCGATGTTCTGATAAAAAAACCTGCTTCGGCAGGTTTTTTTATGCCTGCGGGCGACGAGAAAGAGATGAAAGGGCGCGCGGTTTGCTACTATGGCGGCCTTTAACTAAGGAGAAACCCCATGTCACAAAACCTGAGCGCCGATCAGGAACTGGTCTCTGACGTCGTTGCCTGTCAACTGGTTATTAAGCAAATCCTTGATGTGATTGACGTTATCGCGCCTGTCGAAGTGCGTGAAAAAATGTCGACCCAGCTGAAAAACATCGATTTTACCAGCCATCCGGCGGCAGCCGATCCGGTTACGCTTCGCGCTATTCAGAAAGCCATCGCACTGATCGAGCTACGATTCACCCCGCAGGGCGAGTCTCACTAAGCCGTGAAACGGGCGACCCTGTCAGTCGCCCGAGATACTGTCAGAAGAAGGTCTGGACCAGCAGGTAGCTCGCCGCACAGGCGCAGCTCACGCCGATCAGCCCCGGCAGGATGAAGCTGTGGTTGATGATAAATTTGCCGATGCGGGTGGTGCCTGAACGGTCAAAGCCGATGCAGGCCAGATCGCTGGGGTAGGTCGGTAAGACAAAGTAGCCGTAGGAGGCCGGGAAGAAGGCGATCAGCATTTTCGGATCGATGCCCAGCATTAAGCCCATCGGCGCAACCGCAGTTAACGCCGCCGCCTGGCTGTTCACCAGTTTAGAAACCAGAAACAGTACAATGGCATAGGTCCACGGGTGGCTTTTCACGACCCCTTCCAGCGCCATTTTCAGTTCATCCAGATGCGCCTGGAAAAAGGTATCGCTCATCCACGCCACGCCAAACACCGAGAAGATCGCAACCATTCCCGCTTTAAACACCGCACCGTTCGAGATGGCAGAGGCATTCACCTTGCAGGCCATTAGCATGACAGCACCGGCAATCAGCATCATCATCTGGATGACCAGGTTCATCGAAAGCGCCGCCATTTTGCCTTTTACCTCAAAAGCAGGGCGCAATTCAGGCAGGGCACCGAGCAGAACCACGATGGCAATCCCGGTGAAGAAGATCCAGGTGGACCAGTAGGCCTGTTTCGGGAAGCGCTGATTCATGAGCGTTTCCGTGCCGCCATAGATAAATTCCCGCTGTTTCGGATCTTTCAGCTTTTCCTGAAACTCTACGTCATCCGCTAAATCTTTGCCGCGACGTAAACTCCACAGTGCTGCAATCGCCACCCCAAACAGCGAGGCAGGTACGGATACGGCGAGGATCTCCAGGATCCCCCACGCGTGACCAATCCCGTGCTGTGCGCCGAGAATCGACACCAGCGACACAACCGCGACCGATACAGGCGAGGCGGTGATGGCCATTTGCGAAGCCACGGAGGCTACCGCCATGGGGCGTTCCGGGCGGATCCCTTTTTTCAGCGCAATATCGGCAATGATGGGGAACATGGTGTAAACCACGTGTCCCGTGCCGCACAGAAAGGTCAGCATCCAGGTGGTGAAGGGGGCGAGGAGCGTGATGTGCTGCGGATGTTTGCGCAACAGACGCTCGGCGAACTGCATCATCACGTTCAGACCACCGGCAGTCTGCAGGGTGGCCGCACAGCCAATCACCGCGAGAATGGTCAGCATCACGTCAACCGGCGGTTTGCCAGGTTGAAGCCCAAAAATGAAGCTCAGAATAAACAGGCCAATACCGCTGATTAGCCCCAGTCCCATCCCGCCAAAGCGGGTCCCGACCAGCAGACAGGCAATAACAACAATAAACTCAATGGTGATCATGATGCTCCCTCGTCAAACATTATGTAATTAAATAAATCATTACACGATGTAGGGTTATTCATTGGGAGCAAGATCTGATTTGTTAAATCTCAGACAAAGCAGGAGGTTGTGGGAGGAACCTGCCCCGGTCAGGAGCAGGTCAGTCGTGCTCAGTGGCGCTGAACGGTGACAATGTCGAGCAGATGACGGTCAGTTTGCTCCGGGCATAAACCGGCATGCTTCGCATTGCGGAGTTCGTCCGCAAGCGTTTTGAGCAGCGTACCGTCCTGCTGCTGCTCTTTGTCCATATCGCGCAGGAATTTCAGGGTAATGCTGTCGTGCTGCGCTTTGGCTTCATCAGCCAGTTTGCTGAGTGTGCTGCAGCGCTGTTCATACTCTTCAAGCGTTTTCTGGAACAATTCTTCCAGCGAAGAGTAGTTATCGTCGATCGTGTCCAGGGCTTTTACGATAGGGTTCGCCCCTACAGCTTTCAGAAAGTTAAAGACGCGCATCATATGCGTAACGTTACTTTGCGCCTGAGTACGAAAGAACGTGGCTGAACCATTAAGACTGTTCTCGGAGCACCACGCGCTCAAATGCAGGTGCAAATTGGAGGCGTAGAACTCCAGGTTCATTTGGGCATTCAGTTTTTGCATCATAGTTTGGGTAGTCATACTCATATCCTTATTGACTGTGGGACGTGATGTCCGCAGCTAAACCTGACCCGGCAGGTACATAAAATCACATGGCAGAAGGCAATTCTGCATTGACGGAAGTTGACCGAATATTCACATCCTGTGTTCGATATAAATAAGCATACCCTTGTCTCCGGATTAAGAAAACTCTTAATCCGTCCGTATTTACCATAGATTACAAATTTTAATATAGTACAGAATCTCAAACAGATAGATATAAATTAATACATCAATAAGCTATTGATTTTAATGGTTGTTAATATATTTATTGCTCTGGATTCACAGCGTTAAATAGTCTGGTAACAGAATATTCTGCGAATAGAACAAATATGCATGATTAATTCAAAATATATTCTATGGGCGTAAAGTTGCGCTAAATCAATTTTTGCGAAAATGACGGTAATGTGATCGCCGTGCAGGATTGTTCCTGATGACTCTGTGAAAATGAAACAGTGTTTTAATGTATTCCATTCACTGAGGTTAACATGGCCAATGTTGCGGTGCTGCTGGCACCTGGTTTTGAGGAAGCAGAAGCAATTATTACGATTGATATTCTGCGTCGGTTGAATATCGAGGTGGAAACCCTGGCTTGCGCAGAATCTCGGGCGGTAATGAGCTACCATAACATCCCGATGGTGGCAGACTGTACGTTATCCGAACGTCTGAACACGCTTTACGATGCGGTGGTGTTACCCGGAGGGCCGCAGGGAAGCGTCAATCTGGCCGCTAGCCGGGAGGTCATCCGTTTTGTGTCCACACATGATGAAAGTGGAAAATTGATTTGTCCCCTCTGTTCTGCCGCAGCGCGCGTGCTGGGCGGTAACGGGTTACTCAAAGGACGCCGTTACGTCTGCTCGGGAGATTTATGGAAAACCGTAATGGACGGTGAATACGTGGATGCATCGGTCGTCGAAGATAAAAACCTGATCAGCGGTAAAGGTCTGGGCCACGCGTTTGACTTTGCGCTGACCCTTTCTGCTCGCCTGTTGGGTGACGAAGCGCCTGTCCGCGATCACGCGGATCACATCTATTACGCCTGGTAATCTCCCTGCCGGACGTGATGGCGTCCGGCTGTCAGGGACTTCTTGGCTAATCTTATGGATTATTCTGCTTAACCCCATTTTAATTGTCTGACAATTCCTGCCGTTTTTATGTCATTTTCCGCTGAATTTATGTACGCAATTACTGTAATTCTGCGGTGTGATGCCGCTCTCTTATGGATGATTAATTTCCCGCTAAAACTATCACCAGCACTAACGCTTATGACGATGTAAGCGCTAATGTCTTGTTTTAAGTCCGATTAAATAAGAAGCACGCAAATATTCCCTACAGAAAAGATTGCTAAAGCTGGAGTTTACCATGCACAAATTTACTAAAGCGCTGGCGGCCATCGGCCTGGCTGCCGTTATGTCACAATCCGCTATCGCTGAAAATTTAAAACTCGGTTTTTTGGTTAAACAACCTGAAGAACCCTGGTTCCAGACCGAGTGGAAATTCGCCGATAAAGCCGGAAAAGATTTAGGTTTTGAAGTGATTAAAATCGCCGTGCCGGACGGTGAAAAAACCCTGAACGCCATCGACAGCCTGGCGGCCAGCGGTGCGAAAGGGTTTGTTATCTGTACCCCTGATCCGAAACTGGGTTCAGCGATTGCCGCCAAAGCACGTGGCTATGACATGAAGGTCATTGCGGTTGATGACCAGTTCGTGAACGCCAAGGGTAAGCCGATGGACAGCGTCCCGCTGGTGATGATGGCGGCGACCAAAATCGGCGAACGTCAGGGCCAGGAACTCTATAAAGAGATGCAAAAACGCGGCTGGGATGTAAAAGAAACCGGCGTGATGGCGATTACCGCTGACGAGCTGGACACGGCGCGTCGTCGTACTACCGGTTCCATGGACGCCCTGAAAGCGGCCGGTTTCCCGGAAAAGCAGATCTACAAAGTGCCAACCAAATCTAACGACATCCCGGGCGCGTTCGACGCGGCTAACTCTATGCTGGTCCAGCATCCGGAAGTCAAACACTGGCTGGTGGTCGGCATGAACGACAACACCGTGCTGGGCGGCGTGCGCGCAACCGAAGGCCAGGGCTTCAAGGCGCCTGACGTTATCGGCATCGGCATCAACGGCGTGGATGCGGTCAGCGAACTGTCCAAAGCGCAGGCGACCGGCTTCTATGGCTCGCTGCTGCCAAGCCCGGATGTTCACGGCTACAAATCCAGCGAAATGCTCTACAACTGGGTGCCCAAAGGGGCTGAACCGCCGAAATTCACCGAAGTGACCGACGTGGTGCTGATCACCCGCGACAACTTCAAAGAGGAGCTGGCGAAAAAAGGACTGGGCGGTAAGTAATACGCTGTGATTGTGCCCCTCATTCACCTGAGGGGCCAGACGTACACACTACAGGAATCACGGAGTCGTTATGCAACAGTCTGATCCCTATCTCTCTTTTCGCGGCATCGGGAAAACCTTCCCCGGTGTTAACGCGCTGACCGATATCAGCTTCGACTGCCATGCCGGTCAGGTCCACGCGCTGATGGGGGAGAACGGCGCGGGAAAATCCACGCTGTTGAAAATTCTCAGCGGTAACTACACCCCCACAACCGGCACGCTGGCGATACGCGGCGAAGAGGTGGCGTTTGCCGATACGACGGCGGCTCTCAATGCCGGGGTCGCCATCATCTATCAGGAACTGCACCTCATTCCTGAAATGACCGTGGCAGAGAACATCTATTTAGGTCAGCTTCCGCACAAAAGCGGCGTGGTAAATCGTTCGCTACTCAATTACGAAGCGGGGCTGCAGCTTAAACACCTTGGGCTGGATGTTGATCCGCAAACGCCCCTGAAATATCTCTCCATCGGCCAGTGGCAGATGGTTGAAATTGCCAAGGCGCTGGCGCGTAACGCCAAGATTATCGCCTTTGATGAACCGACCAGTTCGCTCTCCGCCCGTGAAATTGAAAATCTGTTCCGCGTGATCCGCGAGCTGCGCAAAGAAGGCCGCATCATTCTGTACGTTTCGCACCGTATGGAGGAGATCTTTGCCCTAAGCGATGCCATCACCGTGTTTAAGGACGGTCGCTACGTGCGGACGTTCACGGACATGGCACAGGTTAACCATGACCAGCTGGTTCAGGCGATGGTCGGACGCGAGTTGGGCGATATTTACCACTGGCAGCCTCGCGAGTACGGCCCGGAGCGCCTGCGTCTGGATAACGTTAAAGCACCCGGCGTGCGCACGCCGATTTCTCTTTCGGTGCGCAGCGGTGAAATCGTCGGGCTGTTTGGCCTTGTCGGGGCAGGGCGCAGCGAGCTGATGAAAGGGTTGTTTGGCGGCACGCGGATCACACAGGGGCAGGTCTCGATTGACGGTCAAAAAATCGATATCCAGAAGCCCGCTCACGCGATCAATGCGGGCATGATGCTCTGCCCGGAAGATCGCAAAGCGGAGGGGATCATTCCGGTCCACTCGGTGCGCGACAACATCAATATCTCTGCAAGACGCAAATACATCCGCGCGGGGTGCCTGATCAATGACGGCTGGGAAGCGAGCAACGCCGACCACCATATCCGCTCGCTGAACATCAAAACGCCGGGTGCGGAACAGCTGATCATGAATCTCTCCGGCGGTAATCAGCAAAAAGCCATTCTGGGCCGCTGGCTGTCAGAAGATATGAAGGTCATTTTGCTGGATGAGCCGACGCGCGGTATCGACGTAGGGGCAAAACACGAAATCTATAACGTGATTTATGAACTGGCAAAACGTGGCGTGGCGGTGCTGTTCGCCTCCAGCGATCTGCCTGAGGTACTTGGCGTTGCCGACCGTATCGTTGTGATGCGTGAAGGTGAAATTGCCGGTGAGTTGCTGCATGAACAGGCGAATGAACAACAGGCGTTGAGTCTCGCCATGCCTAAAGTTAGCCAGGCTGTCGCCTGAGTAAGGAGTCAATGATGTCCTCTGTAACTACATCCGGAGCGCCGAAGTCGGCTTTCAGTTTTGGCCGCATCTGGGACCAGTACGGTATGCTGGTGGTCTTTGCCGCGCTGTTCCTCGCCTGCGCGATTTTTGTGCCGAACTTTGCCACCTTCATTAATATGAAGGGGCTGGGGCTGGCAATCTCCATGTCCGGCATGGTGGCCTGCGGCATGCTGTTCTGCCTGGCGTCGGGCGATTTTGACCTGTCGGTGGCCTCGGTAATTGCCTGTGCAGGCGTGACCACGGCAGTCGTCATCAACATGACCGAGAGCCTGTGGATTGGCGTCTTTGCAGGGTTGATGCTCGGTGTGCTGAGCGGCCTGGTGAACGGGTTTGTGATTGCCCGCCTGAAGATTAACGCCCTGATCACGACGCTTGCGACCATGCAAATTGTGCGCGGTCTGGCCTACATCATCTCCGACGGGAAAGCCGTGGGGATCGAAGACGAGCGCTTCTTTACCCTGGGCTATGCCAACTGGCTGGGTTTGCCCGCGCCAATCTGGCTGACGGTTGCCTGCCTGATCCTGTTTGGCTTCCTGCTTAACCGCACCACGTTTGGCCGTAACACGCTGGCGATTGGCGGGAATGAAGAGGCGGCGCGCCTGGCGGGGGTTCCGGTGGTGCGCACCAAGATCATTATCTTTGTGCTCTCCGGGCTGGTCTCCGCAGCAGCAGGGATCATTCTGGCGTCGCGCATGACCAGCGGCCAGCCGATGACCTCCATTGGTTATGAGCTGATCGTCATCTCAGCCTGCGTTTTAGGGGGCGTTTCCCTGAAAGGCGGCATCGGAAAAATCTCATATGTGGTGGCCGGTATCCTGATTTTGGGGACGGTGGAGAACGCCATGAACCTGTTGAATATTTCGCCATTCTCGCAGTACGTGGTGCGTGGTCTGATCCTGCTCGCAGCCGTGATTTTCGACCGTTACAAGCAAAAAGCGAAGCGTACCGTTTAACGCCTTTCCGCGCTTTTTATTGCTCAACTAATAACCATAGTTGACCCCTTAACCGCCCCGCCAGTTTTACTGACGGGGCGGTTGTCAAATGGCGAGCACCGTCACACTGTCTATACTTACATGGCTGTTTACTCACTGTAAGGAGGAAAAGGGTGGCTGACTTGTTAACCGCACCGCCTGTACTGCCCGGAAAATTTGCTTTCTTTTTTGACCCCGACGGAACACTCGCCGGGATAAAGCCGCATCCTGATGAGGTCGTCGTACCGGATACGGTGTTAGAGAATTTGCAGCAGCTCTCGAGGATGAACGAGGGAGCACTGGCATTGATTTCAGGGCGCTCAATGGCCGAGCTGGACGTGCTCGCCAGTCCATATCACTTTCCGCTGGCCGGTGTACACGGAGCGGAGCGCCGCGATATCCATGATCAACAGCATATTCTCTCACTCCCCGATGCCTTAATTCAGTCGCTGCATGCTCATCTCTCTTCTGCTCTGGAGGCGCTGCCGGGTACCGAGCTGGAAGCCAAAGGTATGGCCTTTGCTCTGCACTATCGTCAGGCACCGCATCATGAAGCGGCAGTCTTTGCCATCGCCCGCGGCGTGGCCGATGCGCACCCGGAGCTCGCGTTACAGCCGGGGAAGTGCGTCATTGAGATTAAACCTGAAGGGATCAACAAAGGCGCTGCTATTGCGGCGTTTATGGCCGAGCCGCCTTTTCAGGGGCGTAAGCCGGTATTTTTGGGGGATGACCTGACCGATGAGGCCGGGTTTATGGTGGTAAATAAGGCCGGCGGGATGTCTGTCAAAGTCGGGCCTGGAGAAACATGTGCCGGATGGCGGCTGGAAAGCGTCGCCAGCGTCTGGCAGTGGATATCTGACGTCGCTAACCAGCAACAACAACAAATAGCGCAACACAACGGGAGAAATCTATATGGGTCGCTTAATCGTCGTCTCTAATCGCATTGCACCGCCGGATGATAAAAAAGCCAGCGCGGGTGGCCTGGCGGTGGGGGTATTAGGTGCCCTAAAAGCCGCCGGAGGACTCTGGTTTGGCTGGAGTGGGGAAATCAGTAACGAAGAGAAGCCGCTTAAGAAAGTCTCACGCGGCAACATTACGTGGGCCTCTTTCGCACTGAACGAACAGGACTATAACGAATATTATTCCGAGTTCTCTAATGCCGTACTGTGGCCTGCCTTCCACTACCGCCTGGATCTGGTCAAATTCCAGCGCGAGTCTTATGACGGCTATATGCGCGTCAATGCTCTGCTGGCCGATAAACTGCTGCCATTAATTAAAGAAGACGATATTTTATGGATCCACGATTATCATCTTCTGCCCTTTGCCAGAGAGTTGAGAAGACGCGGCGTCAATAACCGCATCGGCTTCTTCCTGCATATTCCCTTCCCGACGCCGGAAATCTTCACGGCGCTTCCGCAGCACGACGAGATCCTGGAAGCACTGTCCGATTACGATCTCCTGGGTTTCCAGACTGAAAATGACAGGCTGGCTTTCCTCGACAGCGTGTCGGGTAAAACGCGGCTGGTTACGCATGGCGGAAAATCGCACGCGGCCTGGGGGAAAACCTTCCATACGGAGGTTTATCCTATCGGCATCGAGCCGGAAGAGATTGCCGAACAAGCGTCTGGCCCGTTGCCGCCAAAACTGGCACAGCTGAAAAATGAGCTTAAAAACGTTAAGAATATCTTTTCAGTAGAGCGCCTCGATTACTCCAAAGGCTTACCGGAGCGCTTCCTGGCGTATGAGACGTTACTGGAGAAATATCCGCAGCATCACGGTAAAATTCGCTATACGCAGATAGCGCCGACGTCGCGCGGCGAGGTGCAGGCTTATCAGGATATTCGTCACCAGCTGGAGACCGAAGCAGGGCGCATCAACGGCCGCTACGGACAGCTGGGCTGGACACCCCTTTTCTATTTGAATCAACACTTTGAGCGCAAGATCCTGATGAAGGTCTTTCGCTATGCGGACGTCGGGCTGGTGACGCCCCTGCGTGACGGGATGAATCTGGTGGCAAAGGAGTATGTCGCAGCACAAGATCCTGCGGACCCTGGGGTACTGGTGCTGTCTCAATTTGCCGGTGCGGCGAATGAGCTTACTTCAGCACTTATCGTTAACCCTTACGATCGCGATGACGTCGCGAACGCCCTCCACCGCGCCTTAACCATGCCGCTGGCGGAGCGTATATCTCGTCATGCGGAGATGATGGAGACCATCCGTAAAAATGACATTAACCACTGGCAGGCTCGTTTTATAGACGATCTGCGTGAAATTGAACCGCAGAGCCATGAGGGACAGCTGCAAAAAAAGATCGCGACATTCCCTAAACTGGCGTGATATTCCTCGGGGGGCTTTATGAGCCCCCGAGAGGGACTAACAACACATCCACCTGGCTTGAGGCGACAATCGATTTCGCCGAACATGCCGCGCGCGAAAAAAAGCTTTGGTTATGATTACCGCAGATCACCAAATCAATATTCTGTTTTTGGCACAAGCTAAGAATATGTTCATTTAATTCCCCGGTGGCAATAATGGTCTGGTGAACCGGATATTGCGCCTTTTCGACCAGTTCTCGCAGAAACTGCTGTGTTTCTTCCTGCAAAACCTCACGAATATCCTCCAGCATGGGGGCTGCCAGTTGATTGTACATTTCGGGTTCGGCTGTCAGTGTGATCAGGCTGATGCGAGCATTGGTGGGTCTGGCGATAGAAACGGCACGGGCGACGAGTTGATGACTTTCCGGCGAAACCGCAACAGAAACAAGAAGATGGGTGTAACTCATCACGCACTCCTTTGATGTCTGAACAACAAGGTTTCTTCAGCTTTACCGCGATTTCAAGACTTCCGCAAGGGGGGAATAGGGCATTAGTGTGAAGCTTATCATAATTATTCATTAATTATTCTTATAAGAAGAATAATTGCAAAGTGTGTCTAAATGAAAAAAATTAACAACTTAACGTAAATCACACTTTTTTTAGTCAGTCGCGTTAAATCGTTTTAACCTGTTATAAACACAATTTGAATGATCACGCAGTGAAATAAATTTTATGCACTTTTTTCATAACTATATGTTTTTACTAAGTAATGGAAGTGTGACTGCCAGATGTACGCGATGTGAATGATTGGCGTAGTCAATATAAGCAGAAAAAGCAATTGCTATGCCGTATATGTTCATACGCATGCATGAGTATTCGCTCTTCAAGAATATAAAACAGTCTCGTTTGGTTAAGTTTTGACCAAATTACAAGTCATACTGATGGATTTATGGAGAATATTCACTTAAATTGTGTGACGTAGATCACATTTTTTTTAAATTTGAGGATGGCTGCATTGTATGTGTCAAAACTGACGAGTAGAGTTTGCGTCGAATTAGGAAAAATCTTAGTTATTTGTAAGAAATGATAAAACGATATGAGGCGCAGCTGCGTTTCAGCTGTTGTACGTTTTGCTGAATACAAACCTAAATTCAACTATGCATTTAGCCTTTTCTTTTTTATACCGGGTGATTTCCCGGCGACATCACGGGGTGCGGTCTTTCCGCATAAAAATAATAGTTGGTTATTCGGGATGGGAACAATGCATACATCCGAGTTGCTAAAACATATCTATGACATCAATTTGTCATATTTACTGCTCGCGCAGCGTTTGATTAGTCAGGACAAAGCGTCCGCGATGTTTCGTCTGGGTATTAACGAAGAGATGGCAACCATGTTGGGGGGATTAACACTCCCGCAAATGGTCAAGCTGGCAGAAACGAATCAACTCGTTTGCCAGTTCCGCTTTGATAATCCGCAGACTATCACGCGTCTGACCCAGGAATCCCGCGTTGACGATCTTCAACAGGTCCATACCGGTATTCTTCTCTCCACACGATTGCTCAGCGAAATCAGCCAGCCTGATGACGTTGCCCGTAAGAAAAGGGCATAAAAATGAGCGAGAAAAGCATTGTTCAGGAAGCGCGTGATATACAGCTGGCAATGGAGCTGATTACGCTGGGTGCTCGTTTACAAATGCTGGAAAGCGAGACTCAGCTGAGCCGTGGTCGTCTCATCAAACTGTATAAAGAATTACGTGGTAGTCCACCGCCTAAAGGAATGCTGCCGTTCTCAACGGACTGGTTTATGACCTGGGAACAGAATATCCATGCATCGATGTTCTGTAACGCTTGGCAGTACCTTCTGAAAACCGGTTTGTGTAGCGGCGTCGATGCCGTGATCAAAGCGTATAAACTTTACCTTGAACAATGCCCTCAGCAGGAAGATGGACCCCTGCTGGCACTGACCCGCGCATGGACGCTGGTGCGTTTTGTTGAAAGCGGAATGCTTGAACTGTCTCGCTGCAACTGCTGCGATGGCAATTTTATTACCCATGCTCATCAGCCTGCTGGCAGCTTCGCCTGTAGTTTATGCCAGCCTCCATCCCGCGCCGTAAAAAGACGTAAACTTTCCCGGGATGCTGCCGATATTATTCCACAACTGCTGGATGAACAGATCGAACAAGCTGTTTAACCCGAACGTGTGGGCAAGATTCCAGCAGCGGTAAGCAATTACCGCTGCTTTTTTTTACCCCCCATTCCGGTAACGCTGTCGAAATGAACGTCCTGCCTTAGTCACTAGCGGAAGGATGATGTCGTGCTTATCTTATTAGGTTACCTGGTAGTTCTCGGTACAGTTTTCGGCGGTTATATGATGACCGGCGGGCACCTTGGAGCACTCTATCAACCGGCTGAACTTATTATCATCGGCGGTGCAGGGGTAGGGGCTTTTATCGTTGGTAACAACGGTAAATCGATCAAGGGCACGCTGAAAGCGATTCCGTTGCTGTTCCGTCGCTCGAAATACACCAAAAGCATGTATATGGATCTGCTGGCGCTGCTCTATCGCCTGATGGCGAAGTCACGTCAGCAGGGCATGTTCTCGCTGGAGCGTGACATCGAAAACCCGAAAGAGAGCGAAATCTTCGCCAGCTATCCGCGTATCCTTGCTGACGCGATGATGCTGGATTTTATCGTCGATTACCTGCGCCTGATCATCAGCGGCAACATGAACACCTTCGAAATTGAAGCGCTGATGGACGAAGAGATCGAAACCCACGAAAGCGAATCTGAAGTGCCAGCCAACAGCCTGGCGCTGGTGGGCGACTCGCTTCCGGCGTTTGGTATCGTTGCGGCGGTGATGGGGGTGGTTCACGCGCTGGCCTCGGCGGATCGTCCGGCGGCAGAGTTAGGTGCGCTGATTGCCCACGCGATGGTCGGGACTTTCCTCGGTATCTTGCTGGCGTACGGTTTTATCTCCCCGCTGGCGAGCGTTCTGCGTCAAAAGAGCGCGGAAACCACCAAAATGATGCAGTGCGTGAAGATCACGCTGCTCTCCAACCTCAACGGTTACGCACCCCCGATCGCCGTCGAATTTGGCCGTAAAACGCTGTACTCCAGCGAGCGTCCGTCGTTTATCGAGCTTGAAGAACACGTGCGTGCGGTGAAAAACCCAAACCAACAGACGACAACTGAGGACGCATGAAAAACCAGTCCCATCCGATCGTCATCGTAAAAAAGCGCAAGCATAAGGGGCACGGACACGGTTCCCACGGCTCGTGGAAAATTGCTTACGCCGACTTTATGACTGCCATGATGGCGTTCTTTCTGGTGATGTGGCTGATCTCCATCTCCAGCCCGAAAGAGCTGATCCAGATTGCGGAATATTTCAGAACGCCGCTGGCAACGGCGGTGACCGGTGGGCCGCGCATTTCGAACAGCGAGAGCCCCATTCCTGGCGGTGGCGACGATTACACCCAGCAGAAGGGTGAAGTGAAAAAAGAGCCAAACATCGACGATCTGAAAAGACGAATGGAACAGGCGCGCCTGAAGAAACTGCGTGGCGATCTTGATCAGCTGATTGAGGCGGACCCGAAACTGCGCGCTCTGCGCCCGCACCTGAAGATCGATCTGGTGCAGGAAGGTCTGCGTATCCAGATTATCGACAGCCAGAACCGCCCAATGTTTAAAACCGGCAGTGCGGACGTTGAGCCGTACATGCGCGATATTTTACGCGCCATTGCCCCGGTCCTGAACGGCATTCCTAACCGAATCAGCCTGTCAGGCCACACGGATGATTTCCCGTACGCCAGCGGTGAGAAGGGATACAGCAACTGGGAGCTTTCTGCCGATCGTGCCAACGCCTCGCGTCGCGAGCTGGTGGCGGGTGGGCTTGATGATGGCAAGGTTCTGCGCGTGGTCGGCATGGCAGCAACCATGCGCGTCACCGACCGCGGGCCGGACGACGCCATCAACCGTCGTATCAGTCTTTTAGTGCTGAACCAGCAGGCGGAGCAGGCCATCCTGCATGAAAACGCCGAAAGTCAGAATGAGTCACTGGACGATTTAAAACAGCCTGGGGCCGTTCCTTCGGCTGCCGTTCCAACATCGCCACCAGCCAATCCGAGGTGATAGCGTGAGCATGGATATTAGCGATTTTTACCAGACATTTTTTGATGAAGCCGATGAACTGTTGGCCGATATGGAGCAACACCTGCTGGACCTGGTGCCTGAAGCACCGGATTCAGAGCAGCTCAATGCCATTTTCCGTGCAGCGCATTCTATTAAAGGTGGTGCAGGGACCTTTGGATTTACCATTTTGCAGGAAACGACCCATTTAATGGAAAACCTGCTGGATGAAGCACGACGCGGTGAGATGCAGCTCAATACCGACATTATCAACCTGTTTTTGGAAACCAAAGATATTATGCAGGAACAGCTCGACGCCTATAAAAGTTCGGCAGAGCCTGATGCCGCCAGCTTTGAATACATCTGCAACGCGCTGCGCCAGCTGGCGCTGGAAGCAAAAGGTGACGTGGTCGCTGCCGTACCGGCGGCGAAGCTGAGCGTTGTTGATGCCATGGCCGCACAGGACGCGGCGCCCGTTGCCGACCGCCCGGCGAAACTGCGCGTGGTGTTATCCCGTCTTAAAGAGAGCGAAGTCAACCTTCTCGAAGAAGAACTGGGCAACCTGGCGACATTGAGCAACGTGGTGAAAGGCAAAGACAGCCTTGCCGCGACGCTGGATGACGGTATCAGTCAGGACGATATTGTGGCGGTGCTGTGCTTTGTTATCGAAGCCGACCAAATTGCCTTTGAAACTGAAACCGCAGCAGTCGATGCCCCTGTCGCAGTGGAAGAGGTCGCACAAGCGGCTGCGCCTGCCGTCGTACCGGCCACGCCTGCATTAAAAGCCGTGCCGAAAGATACGGCTGCACCTGCCCGCGGTGAAAAACCGGCCGCGCGCTCCAGCGAATCCACCAGCATCCGCGTGGCGGTTGAGAAGGTTGATCAGCTGATTAACCTCGTCGGTGAGCTGGTGATCACCCAGTCGATGCTGGCACAACGTTCTAACGAACTGGACCCGGTAACCCACGGCGATCTCATCACCAGCATGGGTCAGTTACAACGTAACGCCCGCGATCTGCAGGAATCGGTGATGTCCATCCGTATGATGCCGATGGAATATGTTTTCAGCCGCTTCCCGCGCCTGGTGCGCGACCTGGCCAGCAAGCTCAATAAGCAGATCGAACTGACGCTGATGGGCAGCTCCACCGAGCTGGACAAAAGCCTGATTGAACGCATCATTGACCCGTTAACGCACCTGGTGCGTAACAGCCTGGACCACGGCATTGAGTTGCCGGAAAACCGCGTGGCGGCGGGGAAATCCCCTGTCGGAAACCTGATTCTTTCCGCGGAACATCAGGGCGGGAACATCTGCATCGAAGTGACCGATGACGGCGCGGGCCTGAACCGCGAGCGTATTCTCGCGAAGGCGATTTCGCAGGGCATGGCGGTTAACGAAAACATGACCGACGAAGAAGTGGGCATGCTGATCTTCGCGCCGGGCTTCTCAACCGCCGAGCAGGTGACCGACGTGTCCGGGCGCGGCGTGGGCATGGACGTGGTGAAACGTAACATCCAGGAGATGGGCGGCCACGTTGAGATCCAGTCTAAACAGGGTTCCGGCACCACCATTCGCATCCTGCTGCCGTTGACGCTGGCGATCCTTGACGGCATGTCAGTCAAAGTGGCGGACGAAGTCTTCATTCTGCCGCTGAACGCAGTGATGGAATCCCTGCAGCCACGTGAGGAAGATCTGCATCCGCTGGCGGGTGGTGAGCGCGTGCTGGAAGTGCGCGGCGAGTATCTCCCGCTGGTTGAACTGTGGAAAGTGTTCGAAGTGGACGGCGCGAAAACCGAAGCCACGCAGGGCATCGTGGTCATCCTGCAAAGTGCCGGTCGCCGCTACGCGCTGCTGGTCGATCAGTTGATTGGTCAGCACCAGGTGGTGGTGAAGAACCTCGAAAGCAACTACCGCAAAGTGCCGGGGATTTCTGCTGCGACCATTCTGGGCGATGGCAGCGTGGCGCTGATCGTCGATGTGTCGGCGCTTCAGGGATTAAATCGTGAACAACGTGTGGCGTACACAGCCGCCTGATTAAGTAGAAGGTAAAAACATGACCGGTATGAGTAATGTAACGAAGCTGGCGGGCGAGCCATCAGGGCAGGAATTCCTGGTATTCACTTTGGGTGATGAGGAGTACGGCATCGATATCCTGAAAGTGCAGGAAATTCGTGGTTACGATCAGGTTACCCGCATCGCTAACACGCCTGCGTTTATCAAAGGCGTGACCAACCTGCGCGGCGTGATCGTGCCTATCGTCGATCTGCGTGTGAAGTTCAGCCAGGGCGACGTGGAGTATAACGACAACACCGTGGTGATCGTCCTCAACCTGGGACAGCGCGTGGTGGGTATCGTGGTGGATGGCGTATCGGACGTACTCTCCCTGACCTCTGACCAAATCCGTCCTGCGCCGGAATTTGCGGTCACGCTGTCGACCGAATACCTCACTGGCCTGGGCGCGCTCGGCGAGCGTATGCTGATTCTGGTGAACATTGAGAAGCTGCTGAACAGCGACGAGATGGCGCTGCTGGATATCGCCGCGAGTCATGTAGCGTAAGTAAATGCAAAACGGCAACCCAGGTTGCCGTTTTTTGTGTTTGCTCCCTCTCCCTGTGGGAGAGGGCTGGGGTGAGGGCATCAGGCCTCACCCTTTTTTACATCCTTACGCTTCCTGCTCCACCAGATCTGCTTCCGCTTCCCGCGCACCTTCATTCTGCGACAGCATCGCCGTCGCAATACCATTCCCCAGCACGTTAATCGCCGAACGGCCCATATCCAGGAAGTGGTCGATGCCCATCAGCAGCAGAATCCCGGCCACCGGAATATTAAAGCTTGGGATCGTTGCCGCCAGCACCACCAGCGACGAGCGCGGTACGCCCGCAATGCCTTTTGACGCCAGCATCAGAGTCAGCATCAGAACCGTCACTTCCGAGAAGCTCAGGTGAATGTTGTATGCCTGGGCGATAAACATCGAGGCGAAAGAGCAGTACACCATCGAGCCCACCAGGTTAAAGGAGTAACCAATCGGCAGGACGAAAGAGGCAACACTGCGCGAGCAGCCAAAACGCTCTAGCTGTTCCAGCGTTTTAGGGTAGGCGGCTTCAGAGCTGCTGGTGGTAAAGGCCACCAGGACCGGATCTTTCAGCATGCTGACCAGGCGAAACACCTCTTTTTTCAGTACCATGTAACCCACGGCCAGCAGCACCATGCAGGTCAGCAGGATCGCCACATAGTAGCCACCGATAAAGGAGGCGTAGTTCAGCAGAATGCCCAGACCCTGCGTGGCGATGACGGAGGAGATCGCCGCGAAAATGGCCAGCGGCGCAACGTACATCACGTAACCCGTGACCTTCAGCATGATATGGGAAACCACATCCAGCGCGGCCACCAGCGGCGCGTTGAATTTCTGCCCCAGCGATGCGCCAGCAATGCCGAAGAACATTGAGAACACCACAATCTGCAGGATCTCATTGTTCGACATCGCCCCTGCGATACTGGTCGGAATGGTGTGCGACAGGAAGGCTTTCAGCGTCATGCCGCTGACGGCCAGGCCGGTATCCACAGCTTCTGTCGGCACCGTCAGGTTCAGACCGCTTCCCGGATGCTCGAGGGTGACGATAAACAGCCCCACCAGAATAGAGAGCACGGATGAGCTGATAAACCACACCATCGCTTTGCCGCCTACGCGGCCAATGGTGGAGGTTTCGCCCAGCTTCATAATGCCAACGGTCAGCGTGCTGAAGACCAGGGGCGCAATCACCATTTTGATCAGACGGAGGAAAATATCGGTCAGAAGAGTAATATTATCCGCCCAGGCTTTGATGGCATCCGCAGATGCATATTCATGAATTGCTGCCCCTGAAAGAATACCCGCCAGCATGAATATCACGATGAAGAGTGTGAGTTTGTTTGCACTTGCCACGAAAAAAGACCCTCTATGCGCTTCAGATGTAGCCCGCGTCGATACATATAAATTTTTTATTACGAAACGGGAAATTATTCGGCCCATAAATTGACGCAAAGCGTAGGGGGATACAACTCCTTTTTAAGTTTTATTAAATTTGTTGTGAATGCGCTGACGATATATTGTGATTAAGATCACACTTTAATGGATATATTCTCTTCTGATAAAACAAAATCGCCGCCTGAAAGAATTTAACTCTCTGTTATTTATAAAAAAACGGAGTCAATAAGACATATGGCTTATGTGTAATGGCGAAGGTGGTCGAAGCGATATCCGTAAACTAAATTCTCAATAACCCCTCTCAGAGGAACCTTAAGCGGGGCTAACATCTTGAACAGCAAAAATAAAATGTGGCAAGGGAACGGCGACGTCTTCTGGAGAGTGGTAAATGAAAAGAAAACGCCTTTTGATCTGCGCAGGCTCGTTACTGGCTGCGACAATGGCCCCTCAGGCTTTGGCCGTGACCAGCAGCGGCACCATCGGCGCGACGCTGACGCTGACAAACGGGTGTCTGATAAACGGATCGCCCGCGCAAAGTGGCATTAACTTCGGTACGCTCGATTTCGGGACCCATCCTGCCACGTTTTCTACCCTGACCACGCAGCTCTCCGGTGCCAGCGGCGGAAACACCTTCACCATTCAGTGCACGACCGCCAGCTATACGGTGGCGATCGTCGGCAACACCAACTCCACCGCCCCCGGCACCGTTGTCGGCACGCCAGGCACCCCTGCGCGCTATCTGGTTAACACCTCCAATACGGCACAGGGCGTGGCTTACAGCCTGTACAGCGACAGCGGGTTTAATACCGTGATTGCCAATAACGCCGCGTTGCCGATCGCCTCTACGGCCGGAGGGGTAGACAGTTACACCCTCTACGGGCGTATTACCGGCGGCGGCAACAGCGTGACGGTCGTACCGGGGACCTACACCGACACGATTAACGTCAGCGTCACCTACTAGTCCTCTACCGCCATGAAGGCAACATTGACAAGTCTGCGCAAACGCGCAGAGGGACGCGTGCACCCTTTTTTCACGCTGATGGTTGTATTGCTCATGATGCCGACGGCGGATGCGGTGACGTCTCAGTCCTTTAAGGTCAGCGCCACGATTGTACCCGGATGCGCGGTGGCTACCGGTAGCGGCGGGCTTTTCGGCACGCTGGACTTTGGTAGTCATAACGGCGTCGAGAGCGCGCCGGTCAGCACCAGCTTTGTGCCAAACGGGGCGTTGTCCATCGCCTGTACGCCGGGCGTGGCGCTGAGCATGAGCATTAACGGCGGTCAAAATTATTCATCCGTTCGTCGGATGAAGCGGTCAGGTGGAACAGAACTGGTGCCGTACCGGCTCTACAGCAGCAGCTCGCTGGCCGCCAACAGCGAAATTGGCGTCAACCAGGCGATACCGGTGACCTATGCCAACAGCAATAACATCGCGCTGCCGCTTTTCGGCGTGGCGCTACTGACCGGGTTTAGCCCGGCAGGAACCTATACCGATCAGCTCACCGTGACCTTGTCATGGTAATAAAGGGAGAGTATTGATGAAGCCATTTTTCAGACCTGTTTGTCTGGCGGGTGCGTTGAGCATGACGGTGGCGACCGGGCAGGTGCAGGCGGCCGCCCCTATCCTGCTGTGGCCGATCGATCCGTGGCTGGCTGCGGACGCTAACGCCACGGAGCTGTGGATCCAGAACCAGGGAAACAGTGCCACGACGATGCAGGTCCGCATCGTGCGCTGGAAACAGGAGGATGGACACGAGCGCTATACTGCGCAGCAGGATGTGGTCGCCAGCCCGCCCATCGTCACGATTGGTACCGGCAGCAAGCAGCTCATTCGCCTTATCAAACAGGCTTCAGTTCCCGCAGGTATCGAACAGGCTTATCGCATCATCGTGGATGAAATTCCCCAGCCAGATGCCAAAGCCGAACCCGCCATCGGCCTCAAATTGCAGATGCGCTACTCCATCCCTCTGTTTGTGTATGGCCAGGGGGTTCCGACTATAAAAGAGGGCGCGCACCACGCGCTGGCTGAGACCCAAAATCTGAGCTGGCGGGTGACGCAGGCGGGTGGACAGCCTGTGCTGGAGGTTCGAAACCGGGGTGATGTTCATGTCAGGCTGAGCCAGGTGGCGCTGGAGCAGGGAGGGCAGAAACGCACGGTAGCGGAGGGATTACTGGGTTACGTCCTTCCGGGCAGCACCCGCAGCTGGCCAGTACCCGCTGGCGTTCGTCAGCCAGAGCGGATGAGCGCGCAGATTAATGCCAGGGAAGCACAATGGCAGTCGACGCCCGTAAACTGAAGCCAGCGATGATGATACTGCTTTGCGTCAGTTCCGCGACCCTGGCCGAGCCCGGCGACGACAGTTTGCCGCCACCTCCTCAGGCACAGGCGATAAATGATGAAGCGGTCTTCCAGCTCGCCCTCGTGCTCAACCACTACGATACTGGTCTGGTCGTGCCGGTGACGCAGCGTAAAGGCGCTTTCTTTATTTCCAGCGCCGACCTGCTGCGCGCGGGGCTGCCCCCGGCGCATGTTCCTGCCGGAGAGGTGAATCTCTCCTCGCTTGATCAGGTTCGGGTGGCGTACGACAGCGCCGCGCAGCGCCTGCTGCTGACCGTTCCCCGCGACTGGGTGACGGCCCGCGTGACCCCTTTCAACGCGCAAACGGCGCAGGCCAAACCGCACTACGGGCGCGGGGCGCTGCTGAATTACGATCTCTACACCAACCACACGGAACATATCGGCGGCCAGGCGTCGCTCTGGCATGAGTTTCGCTACTTCAACGAGAACGGCTCCTTTTCCTCCACCGGCTACGCCCGGGAAAACTTCACCGGTAACGACGGCCAGCAGGAAGGGTATGTTCGCTATGACACGACCCTGCTGTTCACGAATGAAGATGACGCGATGAGCTGGAGCGTCGGGGATGTGATCAGCGATGCCCTGAGCTGGAGCTCCAGCGTGCGGATGGGTGGGGTAAGCGTCGGGCGGGATTTCTCCCTGCGTCCCGATCTGGTGACATGGCCGCTGCCCGAGTTCGCGGGGGAAGCCGCAGTACCCACCTCGGTCGATCTCTTTATCAACGGCTATCGTTCCGGTTCAACCCAGCTCCAGCCTGGCCCCTTCACCCTGACTAATCTGCCCCATATCAACGGTGCCGGGGATGCGGTGCTGGTCACGACGGATGCGCTGGGGCGACAGGTGAGCACCACGCTCCCGTTCTACGTCACCAGCGACTTGCTTAAACAAGGGCTGAGCGACGGTGCCGTGACCCTGGGCAGCCTGCGGCGTAATTACGGTATCAAGAATTTTGACTACGGTTCGGCAGCAGGCAGCGGCTCGTATCGCTACGGGATGACGGACTGGCTGACGCTGGCGGGGCACGCGGAAGGGGCGCAGGAGCTGGCGCTGGGCGGGGCGGGGACGGTGATAAAACTCGGCCAGTTTGGCGTGGTGAATACCTCTTACTCGCAAAGTCGCATGCGCGGTGACGAGGGCGGGCAAATCAACTGGGGTTACCAGTACAGCACCAGCGAGTTTAGCCTCGCCACCCAGCACACGCGTCGCGACCGCGGCTTTGGCAACCTCGCCCTTTACGACCAGCCGACGGTCTATGACGAAAACGATAAACCCATCGCCAGCTTCAGCCGCAATACGGACCAGTATTCTCTCACCTTCAATCTGGGACAGTACGGCAACATCGGCGCGGCCTGGATCGGCGTGGAGAGTTTTGACGGTCAAAAAACCGAGCTGCTTAATCTCTCCTGGAGCCGCAACCTGTGGGGCGCGAGCAGTATTTACCTCGCCGGCAGCCGGGATCAGCAGCGCGGAGACTGGACCGTTGCGCTGTCGCTTCAGGTGCCGCTCGGGGAGCGCGACAGCGCTGCCGTCACCGTTGAGAACACCCCGGACGCAGGCAGTACTCAGCGCATTAACTACAACCACGCTATGCCTTCTGACGGTGGGTTCAGCTGGAATATGGCCTGGGCCAACCAGTCAAGAGCCAGTGATTATCAACAGGGAACGCTGGGCTGGCGCAATAACAACATCGAGCTGCAGGGCGGCGGCTATGGCGAAAGGGACACCATGACCTGGTGGGGCGAGGCGATGGGATCCGTTGTGCTTATGGACGGCGAGCTGTTTGCAGCGAACAAAATCAACGATGCGTTTGTGGTGATCAGTACCGACGGCCACCCGGACGTGCCCGTCAGCTATGAAAACCAGCCCGTCGGTAAAACAAATAATAACGGTTACCTGCTGGTGAGCGGGGTGTCGGCGTATTACCCGGCAAGCTACCGGATTGATACCCTGAATCTGCCCGCGGATACCCGCCTGAAAGAGACGGAGCGCCGGATCGCCATTCGCCGTCACAGCGGCTATCTGGTCGATTTCCCGATGGAGCAGGAGCGGGTGGCCAGCGTTATTCTGCATGATGCGCACGGACAGGCGTTGCCCGTGGGAAGCCAGGTCCGACGCGTCTCGCGCAGCAACGCGGTGGTGGGGTATGACGGCATCGCCTGGCTGGAAAATCTCAGCGATGTGAATCCGCTCGAGGTGATCGCACCAGACGGAAAACGCTGCAAGGCCACGCTGACTGTGGGAGCTAATCCGGAGCACAAGCTGCAAACCTACGGTCCACTGGTGTGCCGGGAGGGGCCATGACGCGCCTGCTGCTGTGGATGCTGCTGCTGTTTTCCGGCGGCGGCTGGGCGGCGTGCACCGTCAGTACGGTCAATGCATCGTTTGGCAGCGTCACCTCGTTCGCGCTCAGCGGAAACGGGGAGGTGGAAACCACCGGCACGCTGGTGGTGGCGTGTGATGCCGTACTCAACGTTCTGACCAGCGACTCGGTGACGCTGAACTTCACCTCGGCCTCGGTTTCGGGTAACAGCCGCGCCACCATGAAGCGCACGGATAATGCGGCTATTACGGACGTGATCCCAACCCGGCTGTGCGGATTATCCGGGTGCGCGAGCAGCAGCGAGGTACAGATAAGCAAAGCGTATACCTGGAGCGGCAACACATTGCTGGGATTGCTCGGGTCAAAGCAGTACAACATTCCGCTCTATTTCCGCACCGTCGCCGGACAAAACGTTACCGCAGGCCCTTATCAGGTGCTGTTGACCTTCAGCATCAACTACAACGTCTGTGCCTTAGGTATTGGAAGCCTTTGTACGTCCCCCCAGACGGGAACCGCAACGACCACCATTCTGCTTAACATGACCGTCACCAACGACTGCAGCGCCATGACCACGCCGGACGTGAACTTCAACCGCGCACCGCTGGTACAAAGTTTCCCTACCGTCTCGCAGGCCATTGCCGTCACCTGCACCAAAGGCAGCACCTACACTATCGGCATTAATAATGGTGCCAACGCCCTCAATAATGTCCGTCGGATGGTCAGCGGCAGCAACACCATGAGCTATGACATTTATAAAGAAGCCACGACCAACCGCTGGGGCAGCAGCGGCAGCGAGCGCTGGACCAGCGCGACATCGTCGCAGGTCAGCACCGACGGTTTACTGCGTACCTATAACTACACCGCAAAAGTCCTGACCAGCCAGGCCACGCCTCCCGCCGGAACCTACACCGATACGCTGATTGTCGACGTGGCGTTTTAACCCCGCGCTTTTCCCTTTCGCAAATGTAAAGTTCCTGTGGCCTGTGCCGATAACACCGTTAATAAATCTATGAGAAGGTGTTGTATGTTGAACCGTATCCGCGTTGTCACAATGCTCATGATGGTGCTGGTCATTTTCGCACTTCTTCAGCTTATTTCCGGTAGCCTCTTTTTTTCGTCGTTAAAACAGAACCAGGACAGCTTCGTGGCCTCGAACGATCTGCGGCTGCAGCAGAGTGAACTGACCACGACGTGGGATCTGATGCTGCAAACGCGTATCAACCTGAGCCGTTCGTCCGCGCGCATGATGATGGATCCCAACAATCAGCAGAGCAGCGCGAAAACGGACCTGTTGAAAAACGCGCGTGCGACGCTTGCCGACGCGGCAAAACATTACGACGCCTTCAAAAAGATTGCCCCGCAGCCTGCGATGGAGCAGGCGAGCGCCAATATTGATGAGAAATACAACGCCTACTTTGCCGGGCTGACGGAGCTTATCCAGTTCCTGGAGAGCGGCAACATGGATGCCTATTTCGCTCAGCCGACGCAGGGGATGCAAAACGCACTCGGTGCGGCGCTGGGTGAATATGCCAAAGCCAGCAGCGACTTGTACCACTCCGCATTTACTGAAAGCCAGAACGACTACCGTTTCGCTAAATGGCAGATGGCCGTGCTGGCGCTGGCGCTGGTCATCGTGCTGGTGGCCGTCTGGTACGGCATTCGTCACATCCTTCTCAACCCGCTGGGCCGCGTGATTGCGCATATCCGCGACATCGCCTCAGGCGATCTGACCAAAACGCTGACCGTGTCCGGGCGCAACGAGATCACCGAACTGGCAAACAGCGTTGACCATATGCAGCGCTCGCTGGTGGAGACCGTCACCAACGTGCGTAACGGATCCGAGGCAATCTATACCGGCACCAGCGAAATTGCGATGGGGAATAACGACCTCTCTTCCCGTACGGAACAGCAGGCGTCTGCTCTGGAAGAGACCGCAGCCAGCATGGAAGAACTGACGGCCACCGTGAAGCAGAACGCCGATAACGCCCGTCAGGCGTCTCAGCTGGCAGAAAGCGCCTCTGAGACGGCGCAGCGCGGCGGTCGCGTGGTGGATGGCGTGGTGAAAACCATGCACGAAATCGCCGACAGCTCGAAGAAAATCGCCGACATCATCAGCGTCATCGACGGCATTGCCTTCCAGACCAACATTCTGGCGCTGAACGCCGCCGTTGAGGCAGCGCGTGCCGGTGAGCAGGGCCGCGGTTTTGCAGTGGTGGCTGGGGAAGTGCGTAACCTCGCCAGCCGCAGCGCCAATGCGGCGAAAGAGATCAAAGCCCTGATTGAAGATTCCGTCTCCCGCGTGGATACCGGCTCCGTGCTGGTAGAAAGTGCAGGGGAGACCATGAATGACATCGTGAATGCCGTTACCCGCGTAACGGACATCATGGGTGAAATCGCCTCTGCGTCTGATGAACAGAGTCGTGGTATCGACCAGGTCGCCCTGGCGGTATCGGAAATGGATCGCGTGACACAACAAAACGCCGCGCTGGTGCAGGAGTCCGCTGCGGCGGCCGCTGCGCTGGAAGACCAGGCGAGCCGTCTGAAGATGGCCGTCTCGGCGTTTCGTCTCGCTTCACTCGCAGCAAAAACGGTCGATTCACATACGATGTATCGTGCACCCGCCGCAGCAACGGCAGCAACACCTACGCGTACCACGACGACCGGACAAGAAGAAAACTGGGAAACATTTTGACTGACAATTAAACCGCGGCTGCTTGCCGCTTGATGGGAGCGTGGATGTTAAATCGTATTCGTATCTCGACCACACTGTTTTTGATTCTGATCCTTTGCGGTGTGTTGCAGGTTGGCAGTAACGGGTTGTCTTTTTGGGCGTTTCGCGATGGTTATCAGAATTTGCAGGAAGTCGAGACGAGTAATCAGCAGCGCTCCTCGCTGGCACAAACCCGTGCCGTGCTGTTGCAGGCAAGTACTGCGCTGAACAAGGCGGGAACCTTGACCGCGTTGAGCTATCCGCCGGATGACATCAAGGCGCTGATGGCGACCGCGCGCGACAGCCTGAAGCAGGCTGACGCACAGTTTAAAGCCTTCACGGCGCAGGCCACCGACAGCGAGAAAGAGAAAGCGCTGAAAGCGGCCATGAAAAAGAATTTTGAACAGTGGTACAGCGATCTGGACCACCAGGCGACCTGGCTTGAAAACAACCAGCTTTCGGATTTCATGACCGCGCCGGTACAGGCGTCTCAGGCGGCGTTTGACGGCAGCTTTAACGCGTGGCAGCAGGATATTAACCAGTCTGTTCAGCGTGCCGGTGAAGCGAGCCGTACCAGCTATCACATGTCGGGCGTCATCTTTGCCGTGGTCGTGATTCTGGCGGGGTTGCTGACCGGCGGCGCGTTGTTCTGGGCACGCAAGATGATTGTGCAACCGCTGGCGATTATCAGCAGCCACTTCGACAGCATTGCAAAAGGCAACCTTGCGCGTCCGGTGGCGGTGTACGGGAAGAACGAAATTTCGGCCATCTTTGCCAGCCTGAAGGCGATGCAGGGATCGCTGCGGGAAACGGTGAGCGACGTGCGGCAGGGCAGTTATGCCATGCACACCGGGATCTCAGAGATTGCAGCTGGCAATAACGATCTCTCATCCCGCACCGAACAGCAGGCGGCCTCGCTGGCGCAGACGGCGGCCAGTATGGAACAGCTGACCGCGACGGTAAGCCAGAACGCCGACAACGCGCGTCAGGCGTCGGATCTGTCAAAACAGGCGGCGATGACGGCGAAGCGAGGGGGCGACCAGGCCTCTCACGTGGCCAGCACCATGCAGGATATCGCCGCCAGTTCGCAGAAAATTGGCGACATCATCAGCGTGATTGACGGTATCGCATTCCAGACCAATATTCTGGCGCTCAACGCCGCCGTTGAAGCGGCGCGTGCGGGCGAGCAGGGGCGCGGGTTTGCGGTCGTTGCGGGCGAAGTGCGCAACCTGGCGAGCCGCAGCGCCAACGCGGCGAAAGAGATTAAAGGGCTGATAGAAGAGTCGGTCTCCCGTGTGCAGCAGGGTTCTGCCCTGGTCGATACGGCGGCGAAAACCATGACCGAGATTGTCACTTCCGTCACCCGGGTTAACGACATCATGGGTGAAATCGCCTCGGCGTCGGATGAGCAGCGCCGTGGGATCGAGCAGGTGGCCCAGGCCGTCAGCCAGATGGATCAGGTCACGCAGCAGAACGCGTCGTTAGTGGAAGAGGCGGCAGCCGCGACCGATCAGCTGGCAAACCAGGCTGACCATCTCACCGGGCTGGTCGCGGTGTTTAATGTCAAAGAGCACGTTGAAGCAGTAACAGAAGTCGGGCGGTCGCAGGCCGTGCCAGTTGTATCCTGAATGTGATTAAGAAGGCGCTATGACATCACCCACGCCCTCAGGGCAAACGTCATTATTGTTACAGATGACACAGCGCCTCGCGCTGTCCGACGCGCATTTTCGTCGGATATGTCAGTTAATCTACCAGCGTGCGGGGATCGTGCTTGCGGATCATAAGCGAGACATGGTCTACAACCGGCTGGTGCGGCGCTTGCGCACGCTTGGACTGGATGATTTTGGTCGCTATTTGAGCATGCTTGAAGCGAACCAGAACAGCGCCGAATGGCAGGCTTTTATTAACTCATTAACCACCAACCTGCCGGCGTTTTTCCGTGAAGCTCACCACTTCCCGGTGCTGGCGGACCACGCGCGTCGACGTAGCGGCGAGTATCGCGTCTGGAGTGCGGCTGCCTCGACGGGTGAAGAGCCGTACTCGTTGGCGATCACACTTGCAGACACGTTGGGCATGGCGCCCGGACGCTGGAAAGTCTACGCCAGCGATATCGACACCGAGGTGCTGGAGAAGGCGCGTAACGGTGTTTATCGCCAGGACGAACTGAAAACGCTGTCGCCTCAGCAGCTGCAGCGTTACTTCATGCGCGGCACTGGCCCGCATGAAGGCCTGGTACGCGTACGCCAGGAGCTGGCGAACTGCGTCGAATTCGCGCCCGTTAACCTGCTGGATAAGCAGTACAACGTGCCGGGTCCATTCGACGCCATTTTTTGCCGTAACGTTATGATCTATTTTGATAAAACGACGCAGCAGGACATTTTGCGTCGCTTTGTTCCGTTGCTCAAGCCTGACGGTTTACTGTTTGCCGGGCACTCGGAAAACTTCAGCAACCTCGCGCGTGAGTTTAGCCTGCGTGGGCAAACGGTATATGCGCTGAGTAAGGAAAAAGCATGAGTAAAATCAGGGTATTGTCTGTCGATGATTCGGCGCTGATGCGCCAGATCATGACTGAAATCATCAATAGCCACAGCGATATGGAGATGGTGGCGACCGCCCCCGATCCTCTGGTAGCGCGGGATTTAATTAAAAAATATAACCCCGACGTACTGACGCTGGATGTCGAAATGCCGCGCATGGATGGCATCGATTTCCTTGAAAAATTAATGCGCCTGCGCCCGATGCCGGTGGTGATGGTCTCCTCCCTGACCGGGAAAGGCTCGGAAATCACCCTGCGCGCGCTCGAGCTGGGGGCGGTGGACTTTGTCACCAAGCCTCAGCTCGGCATCCGCGAAGGGATGCTGGCCTACAGCGAGATGATTGCCGAGAAGATTCGCACCGCGTCCCGGGCGAAGCTTGCGGCGCACAAACCGATGTCGGCACCGGCAACACTGAAGGCCGGTCCGTTACTCAGCTCGGAAAAACTGCTGGTGATTGGGGCGTCAACCGGAGGAACAGAGGCAATTCGTCATGTACTCCAGCCATTGCCGCTATCAAGTCCGGGTATTCTCATTACGCAGCATATGCCGCCGGGATTTACCCGCTCGTTCGCTGAACGCCTGAACAAACTGTGTCAGATCAGCGTGAAAGAGGCGGAAGACGGCGAGCGCGTGCTTCCGGGACACGCGTACATCGCGCCGGGCGATAAGCATATGGAGCTGTCGCGCAGCGGCGCGAACTATCAAATCAAAATTCATGACGGACCGCCGGTTAACCGGCACCGTCCGTCGGTGGATGTGCTGTTTCATTCGGTGGCGAAACATGCGGGGCGCAACGCCGTGGGGGTGATCCTGACGGGGATGGGCAACGACGGTGCCGCCGGAATGCTTGCGATGCACCAGGCTGGCGCCTGGACGATTGCGCAGAATGAAGCAAGTTGTGTGGTGTTCGGCATGCCGCGCGAGGCCATCAATATGGGTGGCGTGAGCGAAGTGGTCGATCTTAGCCAGGTAAGCCAGCAGATGCTGGCGAAAATCAGTGCCGGACAGGCAATACGTATTTAAAGAGGAGTGTAGTTTTATGGCGGACAAAGAGCTCAGATTTTTGGTTGTGGATGACTTTTCCACCATGCGTCGCATCGTGCGTAACCTGCTGAAAGAGCTGGGCTTCAACAACGTTGAAGAAGCAGAAGACGGCGTTGATGCGCTGAACAAACTGCAGGCGGGTGGCTTTGGTTTTGTGATTTCCGACTGGAACATGCCGAACATGGATGGTCTGGAACTGTTGAAAACCATTCGTGCCGATGCCGGTATGGCGTCACTGCCGGTGCTGATGGTGACCGCAGAAGCGAAAAAAGAGAACATCATTGCAGCAGCCCAGGCGGGCGCAAGCGGCTATGTGGTGAAGCCATTCACTGCAGCAACCCTGGAAGAGAAGCTCGGCAAGATCTTCGAGAAACTCGGCATGTGAGGTGATGGATATGTTGCAACCTGCTATGAAACCCGTTGAAGAACATTCACCGAGCGACATTATCGCCCGCATTGGTAGCCTGACGCGCATGCTGCGCGATAGTCTGCGTGAACTGGGACTGGATCAGGCTATCGCCGAAGCAGCAGAAGCGATTCCTGATGCGCGTGACCGTCTGGACTACGTTGTGCAGATGACCGCGCAGGCCGCTGAACGTGCGCTGAACAGCGTTGAAGCGTCACAGCCGCACCAGGACGCGATGGAGAAGGGCGCGAAAGCGCTGACCCAGCGCTGGGATGAGTGGTTTGAAAACCCTATCGAGCTGGCTGACGCGCGCGAGCTGGTGACCGATACCCGCCAGTTCCTGGGCGATGTGCCGGGCCACACTAGTTTCACAAACGCACAGCTGCTGGACATCATGATGGCGCAGGATTTCCAGGACCTCACCGGTCAGGTTATCAAGCGCATGATGGATGTGATTCAGGAGATTGAACGTCAGCTGCTGATGGTGCTGCTGGAGAACATCCCGGAACCGGCTGCTCGTCCGAAACGCGAGAACGAAAGCCTGCTCAATGGCCCACAGCTCGACGCCACCAAAGCGGGCGTTGTGGCAAGCCAGGACCAGGTGGACGACCTGCTGGACAGCCTCGGCTTCTAAGCATGTCTGCCGCCTCAGGTTGTTAACGCGGCCCGAGGCGGCAAAATCAAGAATCTCCGAAAAGAGCCCGAATAAACGGGCTTTTCCCGCCATTGGATTTTCTCTGTGCTGGCATGATACCCATGACGTAATGGGCTGAGCATGCACTGTGGCAGAAGAGAACGACGACAAAACGGAAGCCCCCACACCCCACCGACTTGAAAAAGCGCGTGAGGAAGGGCAGATCCCCCGATCCCGAGAACTGACATCCCTGCTGATCCTTATCGTAGGCGTCTGCATTATCTGGCTGGGTGGGGAGTCGCTCGCCCGTAAACTGGCGGGGATGCTCTCTTCTGGGTTACGTTTTGACCACAGCATGGTCAACGATCCCAATCTCATTCTGGGGCAAATCATTATTCTGATTAAAGGCGCAATGATCGCCTTACTGCCGCTGATTACCGGCGTGGTGCTGGTGGCGATAGTGTCGCCGATCATGCTGGGTGGTCTGGTGTTCAGTGGCAAATCACTGCAGCCCAAGTTTTCTAAACTCAACCCGTTTCCCGGTATAGCTCGTATGTTTTCGGCCCAGACCGGGGCTGAGCTGGTTAAAGCCATCCTCAAATCGACCCTGATGGGCAGCGCTGCCGGGTTTTATCTGTGGCATAACTGGCCTGACATGATGCGCCTGATCAGCGAATCGCCGCTCAGCGCCATGCGCAACGCCATGAACCTCATCGGGCTTTGCTCGCTGCTGGTGGTGCTGAGCATCATCCCGATGGTGGGCTTCGACGTCATCTTCCAGCTCTATAGCCACTTCAAGAAGCTGCGCATGTCGCGTCAGGATATTCGTGACGAATATAAGCAGATGGAAGGTGACCCGCACGTGAAAGGGCGTATCCGCCAGATGCAGCGTGCGGCTGCTCGTCGACGCATGATGGAAGACGTGCCTAAAGCCGATGTGATCGTCACCAACCCGACCCACTATTCCGTTGCGCTGCAGTATGACGAAAACAAAATGAGTGCGCCAAAAGTGGTGGCAAAGGGGGCTGGGCTTATCGCGCTGCGTATCCGTGAAATCGCGACGGAGAACCGCGTCCCCATTCTTGAAGCGCCACCGCTGGCGCGTGCCTTATACCGCCATGCGGAAATTGGGCAGCAGATCCCAGGACAACTCTACGCCGCCGTGGCGGAAGTGCTGGCCTGGGTATGGCAATTAAAACGCTGGCGTCTGGCTGGCGGTCAACGACCTGTGAAACCTGAAAACCTTCCGGTGCCTGACGCGCTGGATTTTTTGAACGAGAAGGACACTGATGGCTAATCTGGTGGCAATGTTGCGCCTGCCCGGCAACCTGAAATCGACCCAATGGCAGATCCTTGCCGGGCCGATTCTCATCCTGCTAATTCTGTCGATGATGGTACTGCCGCTCCCGGCGTTCATTCTCGATCTGCTTTTCACATTCAACATTGCGTTGTCCATCATGGTGCTGCTGGTGGCAATGTTCACCCAGCGTACCCTGGAATTTGCGGCGTTCCCGACCATTCTGCTGTTTACCACGCTCCTGCGACTGGCGCTGAACGTGGCGTCTACCCGTATCATTCTGATGGAAGGCCATACCGGCGCGGCGGCGGCGGGTAAAGTGGTTGAGGCGTTTGGCCACTTCCTCGTGGGCGGTAACTTTGCCATCGGTATCGTGGTGTTTGTCATCCTCGTGATCATCAACTTTATGGTTATCACCAAAGGTGCGGGGCGTATCGCGGAAGTCGGCGCGCGCTTTGTGCTGGACGGGATGCCGGGCAAGCAGATGGCGATCGACGCCGACCTGAACGCCGGGCTTATCGCAGAAGATGAAGCGAAAAAGCGCCGTGCGGAGGTGACGCAGGAAGCGGACTTCTACGGCTCGATGGACGGTGCGAGTAAGTTTGTGCGCGGCGATGCCATCGCGGGCATCCTGATCATGGTCATCAACGTGGTCGGGGGGCTGCTGGTCGGCGTCCTCCAGCACGGGATGGACATGGGCCACGCGGCGGAAAGCTATACGCTGCTGACCATCGGTGACGGTCTGGTCGCCCAGATCCCGGCGCTGGTTATCTCGACCGCAGCAGGCGTAATCGTCACCCGCGTGAGTACCGATCAGGACGTGGGTGAGCAGATGGTGGGGCAGCTGTTCAGCAACCCCCGCGTGATGCTGCTGTCGGCGGCGGTGTTAGGCCTGCTCGGCATGGTGCCGGGAATGCCAAACCTGGTGTTCCTGCTGTTCACCGCGGGCCTGCTGGGCCTGGCCTGGTGGATGCGCGGACGTGAAATGAAACCGGCGGCAGAGCCGGCGCCGGTGAAAATGCCGGAAAATACCCAGGCCGTGGAGGCCACCTGGAACGACGTACAGCTGGAAGATTCTTTGGGGATGGAAGTGGGCTATCGCCTGATCCCGATGGTGGACTTCCAGCAGGATGGCGAACTGCTGGGGCGTATTCGCAGTATCCGTAAAAAATTCGCCCAGGATATGGGCTTCCTGCCGCCGGTTGTTCACATTCGCGACAATATGGATCTGCCGCCCGCGCGCTACCGCATTCTGATGAAAGGTGTCGAAATTGGCAGTGGTGATGCCTATCCGGGCCGCTGGCTGGCGATTAACCCCGGCACCGCCGCGGGCACGCTGCCGGGCGAGCAAACCATCGATCCGGCCTTTGGCCTGGCGGCTATCCGGATTGAGAGCGCCCTGAAAGAGCAGGCGCAGATTCAGGGCTATACCGTTGTTGAAGCCAGTACCGTGGTGGCGACCCACCTCAACCACCTGATTGGGCAGTTCTCCGCCGAGCTGTTTGGGCGTCAGGAAGCGCAGCAACTGCTTGACCGCGTGACGCAGGAGATGCCGAAGCTGACGGAAGATCTGGTTCCGGGCGTGCTGACGTTGACCACGCTGCACAAGGTGCTGCAAAACCTGCTTGATGAGAAGGTGCCGATCCGCGATATGCGCACCATCCTGGAAACACTGGCCGAGCACGCGCCGCTGCAAAGCGATCCGCACGAGCTGACGGCGGTGGTACGCGTGGCGCTGGGCCGTGCGATCACCCAGCAGTGGTTCCCTGGCACCGGAGAAGTGCAGGTGATTGGCCTCGATACGCCGCTTGAGCGTCTGCTGCTGCAGGCGTTGCAGGGTGGTGGTGGCCTTGAGCCGGGTCTGGCCGACCGCTTGCTGGCGCAGACGCAGGAGGCGCTGGCGCGTCAGGAGATGCTGGGTGCGCCGCCGGTTCTGCTGGTGAATCATGCACTGAGGCCGCTGCTTTCACGCTTCCTGCGTCGTAGCCTGAACCAGCTGGTGGTGCTGTCGAATATGGAGCTGTCGGACAATCGCCACATTCGTATGACGGCGACCATTGGAGGAAAATAATGCGGAAGTGGCTATGGGTACTCCTTTTCCCGCTGGCGGCGCAGGCCGCAGGTGAGGGAACGTGGCAGGCCAGCAGCATGGGCGTCACGCTAAACAATCGCGGGGTGGCAATGTCTTCGCGTCCACTGTCGCCGCCGGAACCGGCTTCTGGCCTCATGACGCTGGTGGTCTGGAACTATACGCTGATTGGCCCGACGCCCGCCGGGCTGCGGGTGCGTCTCTGCTCTCAGACGCGCTGTACCGAAATAGACGGTGAAAGCGGAACGACCCAGGCGTTCAACGGTGTGCCCGCCGTCGAGCCTTTACGCTTTATCTGGGAGGTGCCGGGTGGCGGTCGCCTGATCCCGGCGCTGAAGGTTCAGCGCAATTCCGTCATCGTCAACTACCGTTAACTGCCTGCCTTTTCGCCAGCCTTCAGGCAAATCTGATGGCTGGCTCGCAAAATTGACCTCACCTTTTGATGCAATAGAAACGCTGTTTTATAAATCAGTGACACGCGTGACGACACTCTTTGCATTTTTGCCATTCACCTCTGTGCGATGGCAGAAACAGAAAGGTATCAACAAGTCGATACTTTTACTGTAGCCGTGTAAAAACTCCCGGACGAGGTTTGCTTACAGGGAGTCTCCCAAAACTGATTAGGGTTGACGGCAATGAAAACACGTAAAATTGGACTCGCAAATTATCTTGCTTACGGGTCAGGTGATTTCCTCGGCGCGGGTACCACTGCGCTGACGGCGGCCTGGCTTTTGTATTTTTATACCACCTTCTGTGGACTCACACCGATTGAAGCAACGTTCATCTTTGCCGCCGCAAGGGTGCTGGATGCCGTTGTCAGCCCGCTGATGGGCTTTTTGACCGATAACTTTGGTACAACCTGGCTCGGCAAGCGCTTTGGTCGCCGTAAGTTCTTTATCCTGCTGGGGATTCCGTGCGTGTTCAGCTACTCGCTGATGTGGGTAGGGGACATGAGCTTCTGGTACTACCTGCTGACCTATCTGGTGTTTGATATTGTCTACACCATGATTCTGGTGCCGTACGAAACGCTGGTACCGGAAATGACCGATGACTTTAAACAGAAAACCAAGTTCTCCGGGGCGCGTATCTCTATGGCGCAGATGTCCGCCATTCTGGCTTCCTTCCTGCCGGGGATCCTGCTGACCCATTTCGGGAAAGACAACGCGGTTTCCTTCTTCTACGCAAGCCTGGTTTTCTCCGTGCTTTGCGCGCTGATGCTGACCTTCGTTTGGTTCTTTACCTGGGAGCGCCCGCGTGAGGAGTGGTCTGAAGCGGCGCTGCGTGCAGAAGAGGAGAAGAAGAAGCTGACGCTGGGCCAGAGCCTGAACCGTCTGTTCGTGGAGTTAAGCTCGACGCTGCGTATCAAGATTTTCCGCCAGCATCTGGGTATGTACCTCGGTGGATACATCGCGCAGGACGTCTTTAACGCGGTGTTCACTTACCACGTGGTGTTCGTACTGATGCAAGAAGCCTCTATGGCGTCCAACCTGCTGGGCACGATGGCCATCTTCCAGTTCCTGGCCGTAATCGGGATGATCCCGCTGTGCATTCGCTTCGGGCCTGCGCCGTCTTACCGCATGGTGGTGGTGCTGTTTGGTCTGGCATCAATTTCTTACGCCGTGCTCTACTACGCGGGTCTGAGCGACGTTTACTCTCTGCTGTTGCTGATCTCTGCGGTGGCGGGCCTCGGTCGCGGCGGTATCAACTACGTCCCGTGGAACACCTACACCTACATTGCCGACGTGGATGAAGTGATCACCGGCCAGCGCCGCGAGGGGATCTTCGCGGGCATCATGACCCTGACCCGTAAGGCGTCACAGGCCGGTGCGGTGATGCTGGTGGGCATCGTGATGCAGATGTCCGGCTTTGTCAGCGGTCAGAAAGTGCAGCCTGCGGAAGTGAGCCACACGATTCTGATGATCCTGAGCGTGGGCACCATTCTGGTGCTGTTCTGCGGCTTCCTCGTTTCCCTGCGCTTCAAGCTCAATTTGCAGACCCACAGCACGCTGCGCGAAGAGACCGCCAAAATGCGCGAGTCCGGCCGGGCGATGCCACAAGCCGCTACGCCACAGGCCCGCGAGACAGTGGAAATGCTGGCCGGCATACCTTACGAGTCACTGTGGGGCAACAACAACATTGGTTATCTGAATCGTAATAAACCGGCGGCACCTTCGCTGAAGGATCGCGCGGTACTGAATTCGACATACAACAGAGGTTAAGATGATGAAAGTTTGGCCTGTCAAACATAGCCCGTTACTGCGTCAACCCGAGCGCTTTATCGCCCGGGACGAGCTGAAGTCGCTGATTCAAAAGGTGACGCATAACCTGGTCAATATCCACGACAAAACGGGGCAATTTTTGCTGCGGCTGGACGACGGGCGCGTAATCGACACAAAAGGCTGGGCCGGATGGGAATGGACGCACGGCGTCGGCCTGTATGGGATCTGGCAGTACTACTGCCAGACCGGCGACGACGTTATGCGCGAGATTATCGACGGCTGGTTTGCCGACCGTTTTGCGGAAGGCGCAACCACCAAAAACGTGAATACCATGTCGCCGTTCCTGACGCTGGCCTATCGCTACGAAGAGACGAAAAACCCGGCCTGGCTGCCGTGGCTGGAAAGCTGGGCGGAATGGGCGATGAATGAGATGCCGCGCACCGAACACGGTGGCATGCAGCACATCACCCTCGCGGAAGAGAACCATCAGCAGATGTGGGACGATACGCTGATGATGACGGTCCTGCCGCTGGCGAAAATCGGCAAGCTGCTCAATAAGCCGGAGTACGTTGAAGAGGCGGTCTATCAGTTCCTGCTGCACGTGCAAAACTTGATGGATCGGGAGACCGGCCTGTGGTTCCACGGCTGGAGCTACGACGGCAACCATAACTTCGCCAATGCCCGCTGGGCGCGCGGCAACAGCTGGCTCACTATCGTGATCCCGGACTTCCTCGAGCTGGTGGATCTGCCGGAAAACAACGCCGTGCGCCGCTATCTGGTGCAGGTGCTGAACGCGCAAGTTGCGGCGCTGGCGAAATGTCAGGACGAGAGTGGGCTGTGGCATACGCTGCTCGACGATCCGAATTCGTATCTTGAAGCATCGGCTACCGCCGGGTTTGCTTACGGCATCCTGAAGGCGGTGCGCAAGCGCTACGTTGGCGCGGAGTATGCCGAAGTGGCAGAAAAAGCGATTCGCGGTATCGTGAAAAATATCTCGCCGGAAGGGGAACTGCTGCAAACGTCGTTCGGTACGGGGATGGGAAGCGCTCTTGAGTTTTATCGCCAGATCCCGCTGACGTCGATGCCGTACGGGCAGGCGATGGCGATACTGTGTCTGACGGAGTATTTGCGGAAATACTTCTGAACCTGTCGATATCCCCGGTGGCGCTGCGCTTACCGGGGCTTA
>NZ_GL890777.1:261329-336421 GCF_000211415.1 Enterobacter mori LMG 25706
AAAACAAAACCCGGCTTGCGCCGGGTTTTGTTTTTACATACGTTCTACGGTTTCGATACCCAGGGTATCCAGACCCAGCTTCAGGGTCTTCGCCGTCAGCTGCGCCAGCTTCAGGCGGCTGTTGCGAACCGCTTCGCTTTCTGCCGACAGGATAGGGCAGTGCTCGTAGAAGCCGGAGAACAGACCCGCCAGGTCGTACAGGTAAGCACACATCACGTGCGGCGTACCGTCACGCGCCACAACCGTCAGCGTTTCTTCAAACTGCAGCAGACGCGCTGCCAGCTGCGCTTCACGATCTTCGGTAATATTCACCGTGGCGTTCGCCAGCACGCTTTCGTCGATATTGGCTTTACGGAATACGGAGAGCACGCGGGTGTAGGCATACTGCATATAGGGTGCAGTGTTGCCTTCGAATGCCAGCATGTTATCCCAGTCGAAGATATAGTCGGTGGTACGGTTCTTGGACAGATCCGCGTATTTCACCGCGCCGATACCGACAGCGTTAGCCAGTTTTTCCAGCTCGTCGGCAGGCATGTCCGGGTTCTTCTCCGCGACCAGGCGACGGGCGCGTTCCAGCGCTTCGTCCAGCAGGTCGGAGAGCTTAACGGTGCCGCCCGCGCGGGTTTTGAACGGCTTACCGTCTTTACCCAGCATCATGCCGAACATGTGGTGTTCCAGCGGTACGGAATCCGGCACGTAACCGGCTTTACGCACGATGGTCCATGCCTGCATCAGGTGCTGGTGCTGGCGGGAGTCGATGTAATACAGCACGCGGTCTGCATGCAGGGTTTCGTAACGGTATTTCGCACAGGCGATATCGGTGGTGGTGTAGAGATAGCCGCCATCCTTTTTCTGGATGATGACGCCCATCGGTTCGCCTTCCTTGTTTTTGTACTCATCAAGGAATACCACCGTTGCACCTTCGCTCTCTACCGCCAGACCTTTAGCTTTCAGGTCTGCCACAATGCCAGGCAGCATTGGGTTGTAGAGGCTTTCACCCATCACGTCGTCGCGGGTCAGGGTGACGTTCAGGCGGTTATAGGTCAGCTGGTTCTGGGACATGGTGATGTCAACCAGCTTGCGCCACATCTCGAGGAAGTATGTGTCGCCGCCCTGCAGTTTTACTACATAGCTGCGCGCGCGCTCGGCAAAGGCTTCGTCTTCGTCGTAGTGTTTTTTGGCTTCACGGTAGAACCCTTCCAGGTCCGCCAGCGCCATCTCGCCTGCGTTTTCCTGCTGCTGTTTTTCCAGGTAAGCAATCAGCATACCGAACTGGGTTCCCCAGTCGCCCACGTGGTTCGCGCGGATCACTTTATGGCCGAGGAATTCATTGGTACGCACGGAGGCGTCGCCGATAATGGTGGAGCGCAGGTGGCCGACGTGCATCTCTTTCGCCACGTTTGGCGCGGAGTAGTCGATCACAATCGTCTGCGCCTTCGGCTGGGAAACGCCCAGACGGTCTGATTTCAGCGCCGCGTCAACGTGGCTTGCCAGGAACGCAGGCTCCAGGAAGATGTTGATAAAGCCCGGACCGGCGATTTCAGTCTTACTGGCAATCCCGGTGAGATCCAGATGCGTCAGTACCTGCTCAGCGAGCTGTCGCGGCGGCATGCCCAGTTTTTTAGCCACTGCCATCACGCCATTAGCCTGATAGTCGCCAAACTGTACTTTTGCTGACTGACGAACCTGCGGTTCGCAATCCGCAGGCGCACCTGCGGCAATCAGTGCCTGACTGACTTTTTCTGAGAGAAGAGCCTGAATATTCACCTGGATACCTTACGTTTTTGGTGCGGGGGAACAACGACCCGCGCCCGTTAAAGAATTTAGGGCGGGAGTATACTGCAAATGCCCTCTGGCGTCAGCATTGCGGGGGCTGAAGATAGTAAGAATCCAGGCTAAGAAGGTGTGCATAATCATGCAGTCGTAAAAACCCTTATTCTGCGGTTGGTCGAAAGAGGGGAACAGAGTAAATTAGCGGCTTTGCGACATGATAAGAGACTGACCTATGGCGAACTGGCAAACCATTGACGAACTGCATGATATTTCCGCAGATTTACCGCGCTTCACTCAGGCGTTCACAGAACTTGCCACCCGCCTGGGTCTGGATATCGCACCGCTTGAGGCCGATCACATCTCTCTGCGCTGTCATCAGAATGCGACAGCCGAGCGCTGGCGTCGCGGTTTCGAGCAGTGCGGTGAACTGCTTTCTGAGAATATCATTAACGGTCGCCCAATCTGCCTGTTTAAACTGCATGAACCAGTGCGTGTCGCGCACTGGCAGTTCACCGTGGTTGAACTGCCGTGGCCGGGCGAAAAACGCTATCCGCATGAAGGCTGGGAGCACATCGAAATTGTATTGCCGGGCGAGCCTGAAACGCTGAATGCGCGCGCGCTGGCGCTGTTATCGGACGCGGGCTTAAGCCAGCCGGGTATCTATGTGAAAACGAGTTCACCAAAAGGTGAGCGCGAGCGTTTACCCAATCCCACGCTTGCCGTTACTGACGGACAGGTCACGGTGAAGTTTCATCCGTGGACGATCGAACAGATCGTTGCCAGTGAAGCGTAAGAGTTGTGAGTTCAGGCCGGGACCGAAAAGGGATGGCGTGACATGATGGTTCGTTGAGTGGAAATTAAGGAGGATTAAATGGCGCTGCTGGAGATTTGTTGTTACAGCGTGGAGTGTGCCGTGACCGCGCAGGAGAAGGGTGCGGATCGCATTGAACTGTGCGCGGCACCGAAAGAGGGCGGGCTGACGCCCTCCTGCGGGGTGTTGAAGTCTGCCCGTCAGGCCGTCACGATTCCCGTTCACCCGATTATTCGTCCGCGCGGCGGTGATTTTTGTTACACGGCGGGCGAGTTCAGTGCCATGCTTGATGATATCGCGCTCGTTCGGGAACTGGGGTTCCCGGGGCTGGTAACCGGTCTGCTGGATGAAAACGGCAATATTGATATACCGCGCATGCGTCAGGTCATGAGCGCCGCGCAGGGGCTGGCCGTCACTTTTCATCGTGCATTTGATATGTGTAAAGATCCGCTTCAGGCCTTTGAAACACTTGGAGAACTTGGCGTGGCGCGCATTCTGACATCGGGTCAGCAGTCGTCAGCTGAAAAAGGACTGCAATTAATTACGGAACTAAAAGCACATTCCGGTGTTCCAATAATCATGGCGGGCGCAGGAGTACGCGCCAGCAATCTGGAACTGTTTTTAGACGCAGGGGTAGAAGAGCTTCACAGCTCGGCAGGTCAATGGATACCGTCACCCATGCGTTATCGCAATACAGGGTTGTCTATGTCGACGGATGCTGAAGCGGATGAGTACTCACGCTACGGTGTAGATGGAGAGTCGGTTGCGGTAATGAAATCGTTGATTGAACGTCATCACGTGTAGCAACGTACCGATTTTTACCGCGCATCATGTCGCCCAATATGATGCTTGCTTGTACCAGGCCCCTGCCAATTACACAGGGGCCTTTTTTTCTCCTTCATATTTCAAGCCGCAGCTGCGTTGGCCGCCTCGCTCACCCCGGTCACTTACTGATGTAAGCTCCAGGGGATTCGCTGCGTTGCCGCCTTGCTGCAACTTGAACTATTTCGGAGAAAACGTGCTACGAGTAGGCCGGGTAAGGCGCAGCCGCCACCCGGCTAAAAGGCTACGGCTTCGTTGCAATCAACACTGCACGCATCGGGGCAGGATAGCCTTCAATGGTTTTGCTGTGGTCGGCCGGATCGAGGAACTGCTCCAGCGATTCGGTGATCATCCAGTCGGTGCGGCGCTGTTCTTCGAGAGAGGTCACGCTGACATCCGCAATCCGCACATCCACAAACCCGCATTTTTCCAGCCAGTTCTTCAGCGCCAGCGCGGAAGGGATGAAATAGACGTTACGCATCTGCGCGTAGCGATCGCCCGGCACCAGAACGGCATGTTCATCACCGTCAATCACCAGCGTTTCCAGCACCAGTTCGCCGCCGCTGACCAGCTGATCTTTCAGTTGCCAGAGATGTTCAAGCGGTGAACGACGGTGGTACAGCACACCCATGGAGAAGACGGTATCAAAGGCTTTCAGGGCAGGGAGCTGCTCAATGCCCAGCGGCAGCAGGTGCGCGCGCTGGTCGTTGCCCAGCAGTTTACGCACCGCTTCAAACTGGCACAGGAACAGCTGCATCGGGTCGATACCGACGGCCAGATGGGCACCTGCGCCAATCATGCGCCACATGTGGTAACCGCTGCCGCAGCCCACGTCCAGAATGGTACGCCCGCTCAGGTCTGAAAGATGTGGCAGAACGCGATCCCATTTCCAGTCTGAGCGCCATTCGGTATTAATGTCCACACCGTACAGCGAGAACGGTCCTTTGCGCCACGGCATCAGGTTACGCATCAGGGTCTCGATGCGGTTTATCTGCCCGGCAGGGAGCGGCTCTTTACTTTCCGCCGTCACGCTGTGCAGCAGATCCAGGCGGTGTGGCGTCAGTTCCGGCAGAAACTCCACCGCGTTGGACCACTGCTTTAGCAGCCCATGCTGCTGATCGCGCTGCCAGGTGGCGATTTGCGCAGGCAGGGTTTCCAGCCAGTGGGAGAGGTGATTTTTTGCAATCAGCTGATAGAAGTTGCCGAACTCAATCATGCTGCATCCTCAGCTTTCAGCGCCACCAGAGAGCCAAAGTTAAAGCACTGGAACCACAGTTCACTGTGCTCAAATCCCGCTTTGCGCAGGCGCGCCTTGTGGGTTTCTACGGAGTCCGTCAGCATCACGTTTTCGAGCATGCTGCGCTTCTGGCTGATCTCCAGCTCGCTGTAGCCGTTCGCACGCTTGAAATCGTGGTGCATGTTGAACAGCAGTTCGCCTACGTTAGCGTCTTCAAAGCTAAACTTCTCTGAGAGCACCAGCGCGCCGCCGGGATTCAGACCTTTATAAATTTTGTCCAGCAGCAGCTGGCGGTCTTCAGGTACCAGGAACTGCAGGGTAAAATTCAGTACCACCATCGACGCGTTTTTGATCTCGATATCACGAATATCGCCTTCCACCACCTCGACAGGGGTGGGCGCTTTATAGGCGTCAATGTGGCGTCGACAGCGTTCGACCATGGCCGGAGAGTTATCGACGGCAATGATTTTGCAGTCATCCTGACGTACGTTACGACGGATCGACAGCGTTGCCGCGCCGAGCGAACAGCCCAGATCATAGACCTGCGTGCCGGGTTGAACGAAACGTTCAGCCAGCATGCCGATCATAGAAATAATATTGGAGTAACCGGGAACAGAGCGCTGGATCATATCCGGGAAGACTTCGGCTACCCGTTCATCAAAGGTCCAGTCGCCCAGGCTGGCGATAGGCGCGGAAAAAAGCGTGTCGCGATCTGACATAACGTAAAAATCCGGGAAAAATAAAGGGGCGTATTGTGCGCTAACGGAAGGAGAAAACCAACTCCCACGGCATATACCAAAGGTTAGCCAGCACCATCAGCACAAGCGAACACCAGGTCGCGCTCATGCCGGAACGACGCCAGCGAAATACGCGGTGGTGGTAGCCGTAATAATGCATTAACCGACCCGCAATCAGGAGCAGGCCGCAGACGTGCACCATCCAGGTTTCTGCCCCGTTCATTTCCATAAACAGCAGCAGGATCAGCGCGACGGGAATGTATTCAACCGCGTTACCGTGAATGCGAATGGCGCTCTGCAGTTCGGAAAAACCACCGTCACCGTAGGAGACGCGGTATTGCATTCTCAGGCGCACAACATCAAATGAAAACTTAATCAGCAGTAATGCACCTAACACCGCATACAGCGCGCTGACCATACAAACTCCCTGTTATTTGGCAGATGGCACCTCTCTATGATAAGTGCCTTCCTCAAAAAAGAGAAGATTGTTGTGGAATAGAAGGGGCGCTGCCGACGGACGGTACCGCGGCCTGCAAGGCCTGCCAGAGAGCATCGACCAGTTCGGGAGCCTGGGCAATGTCGGGAGTGTGCAGGAAAAGATAGGGCGTGGTCGTTTGTTCCCATTTCGCTAACGTTTGCAGCCAGACGGCGAACATATCCTGATTTTGCTGCATGTTATCGCTGCCGATGAACCTGACCATTGGATTTTGCGCGGTCACGATGGCGTGCACCGGAACTTTTGGCTTCTTGCGCTGGGCATCCACAATAGCCTCATTATGAGGAATTGCGCTGTGTACCGGGCGGCTATCGAGGATCACCCGGTTAATGGAACGTTCAAGAAGACCGCGATTGAGCGTGCGTTCGGCCTCACCTTTCGCAAAGAAGTCCTGGTGTCGGACTTCTACGCCATAGGTGAATTCACGGGGCAGAACATCCAGAAACTGCCACAGCGCGGGCAAATCGCGTGGGCCAAAGGTTGCGGGAAGCTGGAGCCAGTATTGGCCAATTCGGTTGGCCAGCGGGGACATGCGCGTAAAGAACTCTTCGGTTAAGTCACCGCAGTTACGCAGCGCGGCGTTGTGGGAGATAGTCGCCGGAAATTTAAAGCAGAAGCGAAACGCGTCCGTGGTTTGTTCCCGCCAGCGCTCAACAATCTCTGCTTTGGGGAGCGCGTACAGCGTGGTATTACCCTCGACACAGTTGAAGTGTCGGGCATACTCTTCAAGGCTGGTGATGCCCAGACGCACCCATCTCGGGTGCGACCACTGGGGCAGGCCCACGTATATCATAAGGCGCTTAAAATCTCGCTTGTGCTACGTACGCGACCGATGCGCGGGAAGATGTGGGTCATGCTGCCCTGATGCTGCTCCGCAGATGCCGCGCTGCAGGCATCTTCGGCGATCACCAGATTAAAACCCAGCTCCCAGGCGTTGCGGGCCGTTGACTCCACGCCGATGTTGGTGGAGATCCCGCACAGGATAATGGTGTCGATCCCGCGACGGCGCAGCTGCAGCTCCAGATCGGTGCCGTAGAACGCGCCCCACTGGCGTTTGGTGACTTCGATATCGCTGTCGCGTTTGCCGAGCGAGAGAGGATATGTCCACCAGTTGTCCGGCAATGCGTGCGCGGCAGCCTGTGCGTCAACCGGCTGTTTCAACGCTTCGGCGAAATCCACTGACCAGCCGACGCGCACCATGATAACAGGCGCACCGCTGGCACGGCATTTTTCCGCGAGACGGGCCGCACGGCTGACCACATCGTCAGCGGTATGTGGGCCACCGGCAAAGGGGAGGATCCCTTCCTGTAAATCAATCACCACAAGTGCAGTTTTGGTGGCATCAAGTGTCAACATAGTAACTCCAGTTAAATGAATAGCTTTGGCTACACCTTACGACGTGATGACCTGTTATCGGTCGGATAATTTTGTTAATTTTTGTGAGAATACGCAACAAGAGTGCAGCAAACGAGCGTCAGGCCGCGCTTCTCTCTTATCGTCCGGCGGAATTTCCAGTATAATAGCCGCCTTTTTTCATCCAGTTGTGACATACAGAAAGCTGCGACATCGTGGCCTGCAAGACAGGCGACAATCAGCCTGCGGCTAATTAAGGGATATCTCATGCGTACAGAATATTGCGGGCAGCTGCGTCAGTCCCACGTCGGGCAGCAGGTTACCCTGTGTGGTTGGGTCAACCGTCGTCGTGATCTTGGTAGCCTTATCTTCATCGATATGCGCGACCGCGAAGGTATCGTTCAGGTGTTCTTCGATCCGGATCGTGCAGAGGCGTTGAAGCTGGCTTCTGAACTGCGTAATGAGTTCTGCATTCAGGTCACCGGCACCGTGCGTGCGCGTGACGAGAAAAACGTTAACGCAGACATGGCGACCGGTGCGATTGAAGTCCTGGCGTCTGACCTCGTTATCATCAACCGTGCTGAAGCGCTGCCGCTGGACTCAAACCACGTCAACACTGAAGAAGCGCGTCTTAAGTATCGTTACCTGGATCTGCGTCGCCCGGAGATGGCTCAGCGCCTGAAAACCCGTGCGAAAATCACCAGCCTGGTGCGTCGTTTTATGGATGACCACGGTTTCCTCGATATCGAAACCCCGATGCTGACCAAAGCCACGCCGGAAGGCGCGCGCGATTATCTGGTTCCGTCCCGCGTTCATAAAGGCAAATTCTACGCGCTGCCACAGTCTCCTCAGCTGTTCAAACAGCTGCTGATGATGTCCGGCTTCGACCGTTACTATCAGATCGTAAAATGCTTCCGCGACGAAGACCTGCGCGCTGACCGCCAGCCAGAATTTACACAGATCGACGTCGAAACTTCCTTCATGACCGCCGAGCAGGTGCGTGAAGTGATGGAAGCGCTGGTGCGCGGCCTGTGGAACGACGTGAAAGGCGTTGAGCTGGGTGACTTCCCAATCATGACCTTCGCCGAAGCCGAGCGCCGTTACGGTTCTGATAAACCAGACCTGCGTAACCCGATGGAGCTGGTGGACGTGGCAGACCTGGTGAAAGCCGTTGAGTTTGCGGTATTTGCTGGCCCGGCTAACGATCCGAAAGGTCGCGTCGCGGCCCTGCGCGTTCCGGGCGGTGCGGCCCTGAGCCGTAAGCAGATCGACGACTACGGTAACTTCATTAAGATCTACGGTGCGAAAGGTCTGGCCTATATTAAAGTGACCGAACGTGCAAAAGGTCTGGAAGGTATCACCAGCCCGGTAGCGAAATTCCTGAACGCAGACATCGTGGAAGCGATCCTTGAGCGCACAGGCGCACAGGACGGTGACATGATCTTCTTCGGCGCAGACAATAAGAAAGTCGTGGCGGATGCGATGGGCGCGCTGCGTCTGAAGCTCGGCAAAGACCTGAGCCTGACCGACGAAAACAAATGGGCGCCTCTGTGGGTTATCGACTTCCCAATGTTTGAAGACGACGGTGAAGGCGGTCTGACCGCAATGCACCACCCGTTCACCTCGCCAAAAGACATGAGTGCGGCAGAGCTGAAAGCGGCACCGGAAGACGCGGTCGCGAACGCTTACGATATGGTTATCAACGGCTACGAAGTGGGCGGCGGTTCCGTACGTATTCACAGCGGCGAAATGCAGCAGACCGTGTTTGGCATTCTCGGCATTAACGAGCAAGAGCAGCGCGAGAAATTCGGCTTCCTGCTGGACGCCCTGAAATACGGCACGCCTCCACACGCGGGTCTGGCATTTGGTCTTGACCGTCTGACCATGCTGCTGACCGGCACCGATAACATCCGTGATGTTATTGCCTTCCCTAAAACCACTGCTGCCGCGTGTCTGATGACCGAAGCGCCAAGCTTTGCCAACCCGGCCTCTCTGGCTGAACTGGGCATTGAAGTGGTGAAGAAGGAAGAGAAAAACTGATATGGCATATAAGCTTCCCGTTTCTGTCCTGGTGGTCATTTATGCAGAAGACACGAAGCGGGTGCTGATGTTGCAGCGGCGCGACGATCCTGATTTTTGGCAGTCGGTTACCGGCAGTCTGGAAGAAGGGGAGACCGCGCCGCAGGCCGCCGCGCGTGAAGTAAAGGAAGAGGTCGCCATTGATGTTGCTCGCGAGCAACTGACCCTGAAGGACTGTCAGCGCACGGTGGAGTTTGAAATTTTTAGCCATTTACGTCATCGCTATGCGCCGGGTATCGAACGCAATACGGAATCGTGGTTCTGTCTTGCGCTTCCCCACGAACGGGAGATCGTGTTCACTGAACACCTGACCTACCGCTGGGTGAATGCGGCGGATGCCGCTGCACTCACCAAGTCGTGGAGCAACCGGCAGGCGATTGAAGAATTTGTAATTAACGCTGCCTGAAAAGGCGCGCTCTTTGAGGATATTTTTATGGCAGGTCATAGTAAGTGGGCCAACACCAAACACCGCAAAGCGGCACAGGATGCCAAGCGCGGTAAGATCTTTACCAAAATCATTCGCGAGCTGGTGACTGCTGCGCGTCTGGGCGGCGGCGATGCGGGTTCTAACCCACGTCTGCGTGCAGCGATCGATAAAGCGCTGTCGAACAACATGACGCGTGACACCCTGAACCGCGCAATCGCACGTGGCGTGGGCGGTGATGAAGACGCGAACATGGAAACCATCATTTATGAAGGTTACGGTCCTGGCGGTACAGCGGTAATGGTTGAATGTCTGTCTGACAACCGTAACCGTACCGTAGCGGAAGTGCGTCATGCGTTCACCAAAACCGGTGGTAACCTGGGCACTGACGGTTCCGTGGCTTACCTGTTCAGCAAAAAAGGCGTCATCTCCTTCGAGAAAGGCGACGAAGATGCGATCATGGAAGCGGCGCTGGAAGCCGGTGCAGAAGACGTGGTGACCTTTGACGACGGTGCTATCGACGTCTACACCGCGTGGGAAGAGATGGGTGCGGTACGCGACGCGCTGGAAGCGGCTGGCCTGAAAGCGGACAACGCTGAAGTCTCCATGATCCCGTCCACCAAAGCGGATATGGATGCAGAGACTGCGCCAAAACTGCTGCGTCTTATCGACATGCTCGAAGACTGCGACGACGTGCAGGAAGTGTATCACAACGGTGAAATCTCTGATGAGGTTGCAGCGACTCTCTAATGAGAGCGTATAAATCCGTTACAGGAGACGCGTGATGTCGATTATTCTCGGGATTGACCCAGGCTCACGCGTCACCGGTTATGGCGTTATCCGTCAGGTTGGACGCCAGCTAACCTACCTGGGCAGTGGCTGTATTCGCACCAAAGTCGACGATTTGCCGTCGCGTCTGAAGCTCATTTATGCGGGCGTGTCGGAGATCATCACCCAGTTTCAGCCTGACTATTTCGCCATTGAGCAGGTCTTTATGGCGAAAAACGCTGATTCGGCGCTAAAGCTCGGTCAGGCGCGCGGCGTTCCCATCGTCGCTGCCGTGAACCAGGATTTGCCGGTATTCGAATATGCGGCAAGACAGGTTAAGCAGACGGTGGTGGGCATCGGTAGCGCGGAGAAAAGCCAGGTACAGCATATGGTGCGTACCTTGCTGAAGCTTCCCGCGAACCCGCAGGCCGACGCCGCCGATGCGCTGGCGATTGCGATTACCCACTGTCACGTCAGCCAGAACGCGATGCAGATGAGCGAGTCGCGGCTTAATCTGGCACGAGGCAGGTTACGATAATAAGAAATCAGGCTGGATAAACATCCAGCCTTTTTTTATTATGTCGCCAGTCAACATTTTTCCAGAACGCAGGAGCGTCACGTGATAGGCAGACTCAGAGGCATCATTATTGAAAAACAACCCCCGTTAGTGCTGCTGGAAGTGGGTGGCGTGGGCTATGAAGTCCATATGCCGATGACCTGCTTCTACGAGCTGCCGGACGCGGGCAAAGAGGCGATTGTCTTTACCCAGTTCGTGGTGCGTGAAGATGCCCAACTGCTGTACGGCTTCAATAACAAGCAGGAACGCACCCTGTTCCGCGAGCTGATTAAAACCAACGGCGTCGGGCCGAAGCTGGCGCTGGCGATTTTATCCGGCATGTCCGCTCCACAGTTTGTGAATGCCGTTGAGCGCGAAGATCCTGCTGCGTTGATTAAACTGCCGGGTATCGGCAAGAAAACCGCCGAGCGTCTGATTGTCGAAATGAAAGACCGATTTAAAGGTCTGCACGGCGATCTGTTTACCCCGGCGGCTGACCTGGTGCTGACGTCCCCGGGCGCGCCTGCGTCGGATGACGATGCGGAACAGGAAGCGGTTGCTGCGCTGGTGGCGCTGGGCTATAAACCTCAGGAGGCCAGCCGTATGGTGAGTAAAATTGCCAAACCGGATGCCAGCAGTGAAACCCTGATTCGTGAAGCGCTGCGCGCTGCATTGTGAGGTAAAGGATGATTGAAGCAGACCGCCTGGTATCGGCAGGCACAATTCAGGCAGATGACGTGGTGGATCGCGCGATCCGCCCAAAACTGCTTGATGAGTATATCGGCCAGCCGCAGGTTCGTTCCCAGATGGAGATCTTCATCCAGGCGGCAAAACTTCGCGGCGATGCGCTCGATCACCTGCTGATTTTTGGCCCTCCGGGTTTGGGGAAAACGACCCTGGCGAATATCGTAGCCAATGAAATGGGCGTGAATCTGCGCACCACCTCCGGTCCGGTGCTGGAGAAAGCGGGCGATCTGGCGGCAATGCTCACCAACCTTGAGCCGCACGACGTGCTGTTTATTGATGAAATCCACCGCCTGTCGCCGGTGGTGGAGGAAGTGCTCTATCCGGCGATGGAAGACTACCAGCTGGATATCATGATCGGCGAAGGTCCGGCCGCGCGCTCCATTAAAATCGATCTGCCACCGTTTACCCTGATTGGCGCCACGACGCGCGCCGGGTCGTTAACTTCTCCGCTGCGCGACCGTTTCGGTATCGTGCAGCGCCTGGAGTTTTACCAGGTGCCCGATCTCCAGCATATTGTTGGCCGTAGCGCCCGCTATATGGGTCTGGAGATGAGCGAAGAGGGCGCGTTTGAAGTGGCGAAGCGTTCCCGCGGTACGCCGCGTATCGCAAACCGCCTGCTGCGCCGCGTGCGTGACTTTGCCGAAGTAAAGCATGATGGCACGATTTCGGCAGAGATCGCCGCCCAGGCGCTGGATATGCTGAACGTCGATGCGGAAGGCTTCGATTACATGGACCGTAAGCTACTGCTGGCGGTACTGGATAAGTTCTTTGGCGGCCCGGTCGGGCTGGATAACCTGGCGGCGGCAATCGGAGAAGAGCGAGAGACGATTGAGGATGTGCTGGAGCCGTATCTGATCCAGCAGGGCTTCCTGCAGCGTACGCCGCGTGGACGTATGGCAACGGTGCGGGCGTGGAATCATTTCGGCATTACGCCACCGGCGATGCCGTAATGCATTGTTCCCTCTCCCGGTGGGAGAGGGCCAGGGTGAGGGCATCAGCGCCCTCGATGTTAATTAGCGGTTTTTTTCATCATACTGAAGATAAATAATGCCGCCGCACACAGCACCACTGACGGCCCCGCTGGCGTGTCATAGAACGCCGAGAAGGTTAGCCCTCCCGTTACCGCAATCATCCCGATAATGACGGCCACACCGGCCATCTGCTCAGGCGTACGGGCGAAACGACGCGCGGTTGCCGCAGGGATAATCAGCAGTGACGTGATAATCAGCGCACCGACGAACTTCATCGCCACGCCGATGGTTAATGCCGTCACCAGCATCAGCAGCAGCTTCACGCGCTGCAGCTTCACACCGTCGACAAACGCCAGGTCCGGGCTGACGGTCATCGCCAGCAAATTACGCCACTGCCAGAGCAGAATAGCGAGCACCACCACCACGCCGATGGCGATAGAGATGAGGTCTTCCGGCGTCACGGCCAGCAGGTCGCCAAACAGGTATGCCATCAGGTCAACGCGGATATTCGACATCAGACTGACGACCACCAGACCGAGAGAGAGGGCGCTATGCGCCATAATGCCAAGCAACGTGTCTATCGCAAGATGAGGGCGTTTCTCCAGCCAGACCAGACCGGCCGCCAGCAGCAGCGTCACCACAATCACCGCGTAGAAGGGATTCACGTCCAGTAGCAGGCCAAAAGCAACCCCTAACAGAGAAGCATGGGCCAGCGTATCGCCGAAATAGGACATTCTGCGCCACACCACAAACGAGCCCAGCGGGCCCGCGGCGCAGGCAAGCATAATCCCGGCCAGCCAGCCGGGCAGTAACAGTTCAATCATGAGTGTCCGTTTCCCCGGCGCAGGACAATTCGTCCCTGTAAATCATGGCGGTGGTTATGATGATGGCGGTAAATTCCCAGCTGTTCTGCACCACGCGGGCCGAACATTGAGATGAACTCCGGGTGCATCGAGACCACTTCCGGCGTGCCGGAGCAGCAGATGTGATGATTCAGACACAGCACTTCGTCAGTTTTCGCCATCACCAGATGCAGATCGTGAGAAACCATCAACACTGCGCAATCAAGCTCACGACGAAGCTGGTCGATCAAATCATAAAGCGCAACCTGACCGTTCACATCCACGCCCTGGGTGGGTTCATCCAGCACCAGCAGCTGCGGGCTGCTCAGCAGTGCACGGGCAAGCAACACGCGCTGGGTTTCACCGCCAGAAAGCTTTTGTAACGGGGCGTCGACAAGATGACCTGCCTGCACGCGTTTCAGTGCGGGGAGGATATCGGCCTTACGGGTACCCGGGCGTAGACGCAGAAAGCGACTGACCGTCAGCGGCAGCGTGGCGTCCAGGTGTAATTTTTGCGGTACATAGCCGATGCGCAGTTTATCTTCACGTTTGATAACACCTTCATCGGGGGCTACCAAACCCAGTACCACGCGCACGAGCGTAGATTTGCCTGCGCCATTAGGGCCAAGCAGCGTCAGAATTTTGCCGGGTTTTAGCTCCAGCGACACGTCAGAAAGGACGCGGCGCTGACCGAAAGATACCGACACATTTTCAAGAGAAACCAAAGTCGTCATGTCAATTTAAGCTTGCAGAAGTCAACGAATGTTATAATATCACATTCCACGCATTCATTACGATGATTAGTCGCATTATGTTACATAAAAATACGCTTCTTTTCGCAGCATTATCCGCTGCGCTTTGGGGGACAACAGCACAAGATGTTAACGCCGCCGTTGTCGCTTCGCTTAAACCGCTCGGATTTATTGCCGCCGCCATTGCTGATGGGGTGACTGAGACCGAGGTTCTGCTCCCGGATGGTGCATCCGAGCCTGATTATGCTCTGCGTCCGTCTGATGTAAAACGCTTACAAAACGCGGACTTAGTTGTCTGGATTGGACCAGAAATGGAAGCGTTCATGCAGAAGTCGGCGAAACAGGTACCCGATGCAAAACAGGTCACTATTGCCGAACTTTCTGGCGTAACGCCGCTGCTCATGAAAGGGTCAGATGACGAGGGTGACGAACACGACCACGATCATGCTCACGACGAAAAAGGTGACGAGCATCACCATCACGGCGAGTACAATATGCATCTCTGGCTCTCCCCAGAGATAGCGCGGCTCTCGGCGGTTGCAATCCATGACAAATTAGTGGAACTTATGCCGCAAAGTCGAGTCAAACTCGACGCCAACCTGAAAGCGTTTGAAGCTCAATTAGCTGCAACCGACAAGCAGGTGGGTACCGAGCTCGCACCGCTAAAAGGAAAAGGGTATTTCGTTTTTCATGACGCCTATGGCTATTACGAAAAACACTACGGCCTGACCCCACTGGGGCACTTTACCGTTAACCCTGAAATTCAGCCTGGTGCGCAGCGTTTACATGAGATCAGAACACAGTTGGTTGAGCAAAAAGCGACGTGCGTTTTTGCTGAGCCACAGTTCAGGCCAGCGGTCGTAGAAGCCGTGGCCAGGGGAACATCCGTGCGCATGGGAACCCTTGACCCGCTAGGTACGAACATCCAGTTGAGCAAAGCGAGCTATTCGCAGTTCCTCAGCCAACTGGGGAATCAGTATGCGAGCTGCCTGAAAGGAGATTAACGAGGAAGTGAATACGTGCAACAGATAGCCCGCTCTGTCGCCCTGGCATTTAACAATCTGCCTCGACCCCACCGCGTTATGCTGGGGTCGCTTACAGTTCTCACCTTAGCGGTCGCCGTCTGGCGGCCCTATGTTTACCACCCGAGTTCTGCCCCTATCATTAAAACCATCGAGCTTGAGAAAAGTGAGATCCGTTCACTGTTGCCTGAGGCCAGTGAACCTATCGACCAGGCTGCTCAGGAAGATGAAGCTATCCCGCAGGATGAACTGGACGATAAAATCTCCAATGAGGCGGGTATTCATGAATATGTCGTGTCGACCGGTGATACGCTGAGCAGCGTGCTCAACCAGTACGGTATCGACATGGGGAATATCAGCCAGCTCGCGGCCTCAGACAAAGATCTCCGTAATCTGAAAATTGGTCAACAGCTCTCCTGGACCTTAACTGCAGATGGCGATTTACAACGTCTGACCTGGGAGATGTCCCGCCGCGAAACCCGCACCTACGATCGCACTGCAAACGGTTTCAAAATGACCAGCGAAATGCAGCAGGGCGACTGGGTTAACAGCGTGATGAACGGTACCGTCGGGGCGAGCTTTGTTTCCAGCGCGCGCGATGCCGGGCTGACCAGCGCTGAAATCAGCTCGGTGATCAAAGCTATGCAGTGGCAGATGGATTTCCGCAAGCTGAAAAAAGGCGACGAATTCTCCGTGCTGATGTCCCGCGAAATGCTGGACGGCAAGCGCGAGCAGAGCCAGCTGGTGGGCGTTCGTTTACGCTCTGATGGCAAAGATTATTACGCGATCCGTGCCGAAGACGGTAAGTTCTACGACCGCAGCGGTACGGGGCTTGCGAAGGGCTTCCTGCGCTTCCCAACGGCTAAGCAGTTCCGTGTCTCCTCAAACTTCAACCCGCGCCGTCTTAACCCTGTCACCGGACGCGTTGCGCCGCACCGTGGTGTAGACTTCGCGATGCCACAAGGTACGCCAGTGCTGTCGGTTGGCGATGGCGAAGTGGTCATGGCAAAACGTAGCGGCGCGGCAGGGTATTACGTGGCTATCCGTCACGGTCGTACTTACACCACGCGCTATATGCACCTGCGTAAGCTGCTGGTTAAACCTGGCCAGAAAGTGAAGCGTGGCGACCGCATTGCCCTCTCGGGCAACACCGGACGTTCAACCGGTCCGCATCTCCACTATGAAGTGTGGATCAACCAGCAGGCCGTGAATCCGCTGACGGCGAAATTGCCGCGTACCGAAGGTCTGACGGGTAAAGATCGTACCGATTACCTGGCACAGGTCAAAGAGGTGATGCCACAGCTGCGCTTTGATTAAGCCCTCTGTTTGTTAATGAAGCCGGCGTCTTTATGCGCCGGCTTTTTCTTTTGTACGCAAGCGACTGCCTCGCTACACTATCTGAATATATTTTTGCGTCACCAGACCCTGGAACCAGCATGGAAACCAAAAAAAACAATATTGAATACATTCCTGAGTTTGAAAAATCTTTTCGCCATCCGCGCAACTGGGGCGCCTGGCTTGGGGTTTATGCCTTTGCTGGCATAGCGATGCTGCCTGCTTCGGTGCGCGATCCCGTTCTGGGTAAAATTGGCCGTCTGGCCGGGCGTTTAGGCAAGAGCGCCCGCCGCCGCGCGCAGATCAACCTTTACTACTGTTTTCCTGAAAAAAGCGAGGCTGAGCGCGAAGCCATCATCGATGAGATGTACACCACCGCGCCGCAGGCAATGGCGATGATGGCCGAACTGGCGCTGAAAGGGCCGGAGAAGATCGTCGACCGCGTTGACTGGAAAGGGCTGGAAATCATCGACGAAATGCGTCGCAACGACGAAAAGGTTATTTTCCTCGTGCCTCACGGTTGGGGCGTTGATATTCCGGCGATGCTGATGGCATCTCAGGGCCAGAAAATGGCGGCGATGTTCCATCACCAGGGTAACAAGATCTATGATTTTGTCTGGAACACAGTGCGCCGTCGCTTTGGTGGACGTTTGCATGCGCGAAACGATGGCATCAAGCCGTTTATTCAGTCTGTTCGTCAGGGTTACTGGGGATACTATCTGCCGGATCAGGACCACGGCCCGGAGCACAGCGAGTTTGTCGATTTCTTTGCAACGTACAAAGCCACGCTGCCTGCGATTGGTCGCCTGATGAAGGTTTGCCGTGCTCGCGTGATCCCGCTGTTCCCGGTCTATGATGGTAAAACGCATCGCCTGACCATTGAGGTGCGGCCGCCGATGGATGACCTGCTGACAGCAGACGATCGCACTATCGCGCGGCGTATGAATGAAGAGGTGGAAATTCTGGTGGGGCCGCATGCCGAACAGTACACGTGGATACTGAAGCTGCTGAAGACACGTAAGCCGGGTGAAACAGAGCCGTACAAGCGCAAAGAGCTTTTCCCGAGGAAATAAAAAACCTTCCCCTTACCCTATCCCTCTCCCCTTAGGGGAGAGGGGAGCGGATCTTACTCTACGGTCAGTACGCGAGTGGTATTGGTTGAGCCGATGGTGCTCATCACATCACCCTGCGTCACGATGACGATATCACCGGACACCAGGTAGCCTTTGTCGCGCAGCAGGTTCACGGCATCGTGCGCGGCAGCGACGCCGTCATTGGTGCTGTCGAAGTGAACCGGGGTCACGCCGCGGTACAGCGCCGTCAGGTTCAGCGTACGTTCGTGACGGGACATGGCGAAGATCGGCAGGCCGGAGCTGATACGCGAAGTCATCAGTGCGGTGCGGCCAGATTCGGTCATGGTGATGATGGCAGTCACCCCTTTCAGATGGTTGGCTGCGTACATCGCAGACATCGCAATCGCTTCTTCCACGTTGTCGAACTGAATGTCCAGACGGTGTTTAGAGACGTTAATGCTTGGGATCTTCTCTGCACCCAGGCACACGCGCGCCATGGCGGCCACGGTTTCTGCCGGATACTGGCCCGCAGCGGTTTCCGCAGACAGCATTACCGCATCGGTACCGTCCAGCACGGCGTTAGCCACGTCCATCACTTCCGCACGAGTTGGCATTGGGTTAGTGATCATGGATTCCATCATCTGGGTGGCGGTGATCACCGCGCGGTTCAGCTGGCGCGCGCGACGGATTAGTGCTTTCTGGATGCCGACCAGTTCCGGGTCGCCAATTTCTACACCCAGATCGCCACGGGCAACCATCACCACGTCAGATGCCAGAATCACGTCGTCCATCGCGTCCTGATCGCACACGGCTTCAGCACGCTCCACTTTGGCAACGATCTTCGCGTCGCATCCTGCATCACGCGCCAGACGACGGGCATAGTTCAGGTCTTCGCCGCAGCGCGGGAAGGAGACGGCCAAATAATCAACGCCAATTTGCGCCGCAGTCACGATATCCGCTTTGTCTTTGTCGGTCAGCGCTTCTGCAGACAGGCCGCCGCCGAGTTTGTTGATACCTTTATTGTTCGAGAGCGGGCCACCGACGGTCACTTCGGTGAACACTTTCATGCCCTGAACTTCGAGGACTTTCAGCTGTACGCGTCCATCATCGAGCAGCAGGATGTCGCCAGGCACAACGTCAGCAGGCAGACCTTTATAGTCGATACCCACTTTCTCTTTGTCGCCTTCGCCTTTGCTCAGGTTGGCATCCAGCAGGAATTTATCGCCGATATTGAGGAAGACTTTGCCTTCTTTAAAGGTCGATACGCGGATTTTTGGACCCTGAAGGTCACCGAGAATGGCAACATGGCGGCCCAGTTTAGCCGCGATTTCACGCACTTTATCGGCACGTAATTTATGGTCTTCTGGCGTACCGTGAGAGAAGTTCATACGCACCACGTTGGCACCCGCGGCGATAATCTTTTCAAGATTATTATCGCGATCGGTAGCCGGGCCTAATGTAGTTACGATCTTGGTTCTGCGAAGCCTTCTGGACATGTAATACTCCGTTGACTGAAACAACTTTGGTGTTGCGTGAACATTAAATCGGCCTTCATCTGCCGCAAGGCAGCAAAGAGGGGACCGAATGCCGTAAGTCGTACATCTTAGTTATTAGGGAACATCGCTCTTTATAAGCAATTCTTTATCAAAACGCGATTCCTTGAGCGCTTCCTTGACACGCTTCAAGTTATCTCTGAATTTTGCACCCCTGCGCAAGGTAAAACCGGTCGCCAGCACATCAATCACCGTTAGCTGCGCCAGACGTGACACCATAGGCATATACATGTCGGTGTCTTCCGGCACGTCCAGAGTGATGGCGAGCGTTGCTTCCCGCGCCAGCGGCGTGCCTGCGGTCGTCAGGGCAATCACCATGGCATCGTTTTCACGTGCCAGTTGAGCCAGCTCAACCTGGCTCTTGGTGCGCCCGGTGTGCGAGATCAGTACCACGACATCATCTTCGCTACAATTCATACAACTCATGCGTTGCAGCACAATGTCATCGGTATAAATTACCGGTACGTTAAAGCGGAAGAACTTGTTCATGGCATCATGCGCCACGGCAGCCGACGAGCCAAGACCGAAGAAGGCAATGCGTTTGGCCTGCGTCAGTAAATCGACCGCGCGATTGACCGAGCCCATGTCCAGCGACTGACGTACGTGGTCCAGCGTCGCCATGGCGGATTCAAATATTTTCGCTGTGTATGCATCAACGCTGTCGTCTTCATCCACATTGCGATTAACATACGGGGTGCCGTTTGCCAGACTTTGCGCAAGATGCAGTTTAAAATCAGGAAAGCCGCGCGTTTCCAGACTGCGGCAGAATCGATTAACCGTCGGTTCGCTGACGCCCGACTCCTGCGCCAGAGCGGCGATGCTTGAATGAATCGCCTGAGCGGGAGAGGCAAGAATAACTTCGGCCACTTTTCGCTCGGATTTGCTAAGGTGTTCCAGTTGAAACTGGATTTTTTCCAGCATGTTCATTGTTAACAGGGCGCTCGTGGGGGTGGAAACGATTTCATTAATAGATGAAATCGAGATTCGATTTAGCCGATATTACCCCTGTGTTTTACTAAAGGGTAACAGTCGACAAGAAATGTTGTTGTTTTTTTTCATTACTTGATCGATGTCGGATTTTGCTGGGACCCTGTTGCGCAAAGAATCGACGTTTGTTGCGTCATTGCGCCATCGCTAACGTCTGAAGGGCGGAAAATCGCGGTATCGCACGCGACGTTAAGCGCTAATGGTTTCAGGAATGACGTAAAAGCAGTACAGTGCATTGTAATAAAATTACAACGATACCTGGCAGAAGCACCAGGTGATCTAACTGAGGAGAATGACATGGCGGTAACGCAAACAGCCCAGGCATGTGACCTGGTCATTTTCGGCGCGAAAGGCGATTTAGCACGCCGAAAATTGCTGCCTTCCCTGTATCAACTGGAGAAAGCGGGTCAAATTCATCCGGATACCCGTATCCTGGGTGTTGGGCGCGCCGACTGGGACAAGGACGCTTATACAAAAGTGGTGCGCGAAGCGCTCGAAACTTTCATGAAAGAGAAAATTGATGAAAGTTTGTGGGACACGCTGAGCGGACGCCTTGATTTCTGCAATCTGGACGTCAACGACGTAAGCGCCTTTACCCGTCTGGGCGAGATGCTGGATCAAAAAAATCGCGTCACCATTAACTATTTTGCGATGCCGCCAAGCACCTTCGGCGCGATCTGCAAAGGTCTGGGCGAAGCGAAGCTGAACGCTAAACCGGCACGCGTCGTGATGGAAAAACCGCTGGGTACCTCGCTGGCAACGTCGCGGGAAATCAACGACCAGGTGGGCGAGTTCTTTGAAGAGTGCCAGGTCTACCGTATCGACCACTATCTCGGAAAAGAGACGGTACTGAACCTGCTGGCGCTGCGTTTTGCGAACTCCCTGTTTGTAAATAACTGGGACAACCGCACCATCGACCACGTGGAAATCACCGTGGCGGAAGAGGTGGGGATTGAAGGTCGCTGGGGTTACTTTGACCAGGCCGGTCAGATGCGCGACATGATCCAGAACCACCTGCTGCAAATTCTGTGCATGATTGCCATGTCTCCACCGTCTGACCTGACGGCCGACAGCATTCGTGACGCCAAAGTGAAAGTGCTGAAATCACTGCGCCGCATCGACCGCTCCAACGTGCGTGAGAAGACTGTCCGCGGCCAGTACACCGCCGGGTTTGCTCAGGGTAAAAAAGTGCCTGGCTATCTGGAAGAAGAGGGCGCGAACAAGTCCAGCAACACCGAGACCTTCGTGGCGATCCGCGTGGATATCGACGACTGGCGCTGGGCGGGGGTCCCGTTCTACCTGCGTACCGGGAAACGTCTGCCTGCTAAATGTTCCGAAGTGGTGGTTTACTTCAAAAACCCAGAGCTGAACCTGTTTAAAGAGTCCTGGCAGGAGCTGCCGCAGAACAAACTGACCATCCGTCTGCACCCGGACGAGGGTGTTGATATCCAGATCCTGAACAAAGTGCCGGGTCTGGATCACAAACATAACCTGCAGACCACCAAGCTGGATCTGAGCTACTCCGAAACCTTCAACCAGACGCACCTGGCTGATGCTTACGAGCGTCTGCTGCTGGAAACCATGCGCGGTATCCAGGCGCTGTTCGTGCGTCGCGACGAAGTGGAAGAGGCGTGGAAATGGGTCGACTCCATTACTGAAGCCCGGGCAGCCGATCAGGATGCGCCAAAACCGTATCAGGCAGGAACATGGGGACCGGTCGCATCGGTTGCGATGATCACGCGTGACGGTCGCTCCTGGAACGAGTTTGAGTAACGGTCACCTCTAGCCCAAAGGTGTTATTTTACCGGTAACATGATCTAACACAGCTAGTGGCACATTTTTTAAACTTTTAAGCTCCGCGTGGATTCACCCGCGGAGCTTTTTTTATTACACTGCCGGAAGCGATTTTGCCCTTGAGCTCCGGACAGCAAGCGTTTCAGCGTTGTTAACAACTGCCAGCGACTTTGTAAACTCCCGAGCCCAGACAAATAAATTAGAGGAGCTTTTATGAATCCGACATTGTTACGCGTAACACAACGCATCATTGAACGCTCGAAAGAGACCCGTTCCGCCTACCTCGCCCGTATTGAACAAGCAAAGAGTGAGACCGTCCACCGTTCGCAGTTGGCCTGCGGTAACCTCGCGCATGGTTTCGCCGCCTGCCAGCCGGGTGATAAAGATTCGCTGAAAAGCATGCTGCGTAACAATATCGCCATCATCACCTCCTACAACGATATGCTCTCCGCACACCAGCCGTATGAAGTCTATCCCACTATCATTCGTAACGCGCTGCACAGCGTAAATGCCGTGGGTCAGGTGGCAGGCGGTGTGCCCGCTATGTGCGACGGCGTGACGCAGGGACAGGACGGGATGGAGCTGTCGCTGCTGAGCCGCGAAGTGATTGCGATGTCTGCGGCGGTGGGCCTGTCTCACAATATGTTCGATGGCGCGCTCTACCTTGGCGTATGCGACAAGATCGTCCCTGGCCTGGTGATGGCGGCGCTGTCATTTGGTCATCTGCCCGCGATTTTCGTGCCGTCCGGCCCGATGGCGAGCGGTCTGCCAAATAAAGAAAAAGTGCGTATCCGCCAGCTCTACGCGGAAGGCAAAGCCGATCGTCAGGCGCTGCTGGAAGCGGAAGCCGCCTCCTACCATGCGCCGGGCACCTGTACCTTCTACGGTACAGCCAACACCAACCAGATGGTGGTGGAGTTCATGGGGATACAGCTTCCTGGCTCGTCCTTTATCCAGCCGGATGCGCCGCTGCGCAAGGCGCTGACTGAAGCCGCGGCGCGTCAGGTGACGCGTCTGACCGGGAACGGCAACGACTGGATGCCGATGGGCAAAATGGTTGATGAGAAAGTCATCGTCAACGGGATTGTTGCGCTGCTGGCAACCGGTGGTTCAACCAACCACACCATGCACCTGGTCGCGATGGCGCGCGCGGCGGGCATTCTGATCAACTGGGATGACTTCTCTGACATCTCCTCCGTGGTGCCGCTGATGGCGCGCCTGTACCCGAATGGTCCGGCAGACATCAACCACTTCCAGGCGGCGGGCGGCGTTCCTGTCCTGATGCGCGAGCTGTTGAAAGGCGGTCTGCTGCATGAAGACGTGAACACGGTGGCGGGCTTTGGCCTGCAGCGTTATACCCTCGAGCCGTGGCTGAACAACGGCGAGCTGGACTGGCGCGAAGGAGCGAGTGACTCTCTCGATCCTCAGGTAATCGCGACCTTCGAAAAGCCGTTCTCCCGTCACGGTGGCACCAAAGTGCTGAGCGGTAACCTCGGTCGTGCAGTCATGAAGACCTCCGCCGTCCCGGAAGAGAACCAGATTATCGAAGCGCCTGCGGTGGTGTTCGAAAGCCAGCACGACGTGCTGCCTGCCTTTGACGCGGGCCTGCTTGATAAAGACTGCGTGGTGGTAGTGCGTCATCAGGGGCCAAAAGCCAACGGGATGCCAGAATTACATAAACTTATGCCACCACTTGGTGTATTATTGGACCGCCGTTTCAAAATCGCGCTGGTGACCGATGGACGCCTCTCTGGCGCATCGGGTAAAGTGCCTTCTGCCATCCATGTGACCCCGGAAGCCTACGACGGTGGTTTGCTGGCGAAAGTGCGTGATGGTGACATGATCCGCGTGAACGGCCAGACAGGTGAGTTAACCCTGCTGGTCGATGATGCAGAGCTGGCAGCACGTCAGCCTCATATTCCTGACCTGAGCGCATCGCGCGTGGGTACCGGACGCGAAATGTTTGGCGCGCTGCGCGAGAAGCTGTCCGGCGCAGAGCAGGGCGCAACCTGTATTACGTTTTAAGACGACGTGTTTTTAACGATCTGGCGAGAGAAAACTCTGATGAAAAACTGGAAAACAAGTGCAGAAGCAATCCTGACCACTGGCCCTGTCGTGCCGGTCATCGTGGTGAACAAACTGGAGCACGCTGTCCCAATGGCGAAAGCGCTGGTTGCGGGCGGCGTTCGCGTCCTGGAAGTGACCCTGCGCACCGCGTGTGCGATGGACGCTATCCGCGCTATTGCCAAAGAAGTGCCGGATGCCATCATCGGTGCGGGTACCGTTCTGAATGCGCAGCAGCTGGCTGAAGTGACCGAAGCCGGTGCTCAGTTCGCTATCAGCCCGGGACTGACTGAGCCTCTGCTGAAAGCGGCAACCGAAGGTTCGATTCCTCTGATCCCGGGTATCAGCACCGTGTCTGAACTGATGCTGGGCATGGATTACGGTCTGAAAGAGTTTAAATTCTTCCCGGCTGAAGCCAACGGCGGCACCAAAGCGCTGCAGGCGATTGCGGGTCCATTCTCTCAGGTGCGTTTCTGCCCGACCGGCGGTATCTCTCCTGCCAACTACCGTGACTACCTGGCGCTGAAAAGCGTACTGTGTATCGGCGGTTCATGGCTGGTGCCAGCGGATGCGCTGGAAGCCGGTGACTGGGATCGCATCACCAAACTGGCTCGCGAAGCGGTTGAAGGTGCGAAAAAGTAAGTTAATCGCAGCATGAAAAACGGGCCTTTTGGCCCGTTTTTTTATCCCTCTACCTTGACGTTCGCAGCGGCCGCTTTCGCTCTCGCCACGGCGTCGTCCACGTTATCCCCGGTGGCTAACGCTACGCCCAAACGACGGGTTCCATCGATTTCCGGCTTACCGAACAAACGGATCTGCAATCCTGCACCTACCGCTCCGTCAACGTTATCAAACGTCACGTTCCGGCTGGTCAACTCGGGCAGGATTACGGCCGATGCCGCAGGACCGTACTGGCGAATGCCGCCAACAGGCAGGCCGAGGAAAGCGCGCACGTGCAGGGCGAACTCGGAGAGATCCTGCGAAATAAGCGTCACCATGCCGGTATCATGCGGACGAGGGGAGACTTCGCTGAAAATCACCTCGTCGCCGCAAACAAACAGCTCTACGCCGAAGAGACCATAGCCGCCGAGCGCCAGGACGGCCCTGCGGGCGATATCCTGCGCGCGCTCCAGCGCCAGAGCGCTCATCTGCTGCGGCTGCCAGGATTCACGGTAATCGCCGTCTTCCTGACGGTGGCCAATCGGGTCGCAGAAATGGACGCCATCCACGGCGCTAACGGTGAGCAGAGTGATTTCGAAATCAAACTTCACGACGCCCTCAACGATCACGCGACCGGCTCCGGCACGACCGCCCTGCTGGGCATAATCCCACGCGTTATCCAGCGCGCTGCTGTCACGAATAAAGCTCTGTCCTTTACCGGAGGAGCTCATCACGGGCTTAATGATGCACGGGTAGCCAATCTCCTCTACGGCCTGCAGGAATGCGGCTTTATCACCAGCAAAACGGTAGCTCGACGTGGGCAACTCCAGCTCTTCTGCGGCCAGGCGGCGAATGCCCTCGCGGTTCATGGTGAGCTTCGCGGCGTTGGCGCAGGGCACCACGCGCTGGCCTTCCTGCTCAAGAGTAATGAGCGTGGTCGGTGGCAATGGCTTCGATTTCCGGCCCGACAAAATCGGGTTTCTCGCGCGTAATCAGCTCGCGAAGGGCATCGCCATCCAGCATGTTAATGACATAAGAACGATGGGCAACATGCATCGCGGGGGCGTCGGCATAACGGTCTACGGCAATGACTTCAATGCCCAAACGCTGGCATTCAATAGCGACCTCTTTACCCAGTTCACCCGAGCCTAAAAGCATCACACGTGTCGCCGCAGGTCGCAGCGCGGTTCCTAAACGAGTCATAAAAATCCCCCTGAAAAAGTTGCGGGCAGTATAAACGAAAACGTTTGCGTCTGTCTTGCGCGCGGGGTCTTTCATCGCACAACAATTTGCGCTTCTTTAGAGCAGGCAGACATTTCCTGACACCCACTCGCTTAGGCTGTGAGCAATATGCACGGTTAAGTGAGGGGAATCATGTCAGGCTGGTTAAATCAATTGCAATCCATGCTGGGTCAGAAAGGTACATCCTCCGGCGCGCAGGGGCTCAGCAAGCTCCTGGTACCGGGCGCGCTGGGAGGACTGGCGGGGCTGCTGGTCGCCAATAAGTCATCGCGTAAGCTGCTGGCAAAATATGGCACTGGCGCGCTCCTGGCGGGGGGCGGAGCCATCGCGGGTACCGTCCTGTGGAACAAATACAAGGACAAAGTGCGCACCGCGCATCAGGGTGAACCGCACTACGGCGAGCACGTCTCCCCGCTGGATATCCGAACAGAGCGGCTCATTCTGGCGCTGGTGTTTGCCGCCAAAAGCGACGGACATATTGATAGCAAAGAGCGTGCGGCGATAGAGCAGCAAATGCGTGAGGCCGGTGTGGAAGAGCAGGGGAGATCGCTGGTTGCACAGGCCATCGAACAGCCTCTCGATCCCCAGCGTCTGGCGCAAAGCGTGAAGAACGAAGAAGAGGCGCTGGAACTCTATTTTCTGAGCTGCGCGGCTATCGATGTCGATCACTTTATGGAGCGCAGCTACCTGAATGCGCTCGGCGATGCGCTGAAGATCCCTCAGGATGTTCGTGAGGGCATTGAGCAGGATATTCAGCAGCAAAAACAGACGTTACAGGCCGGGTAATCATCTGATGTGGTCATGTTTCGCTTGCATCATGCGCGTGTTTTGCCAACCTTATAGGGTGTAAAACTCAAAAGAATCATGACATGCCACCGAAAGCCCGACGTACTCCTTATGCGATCACCACGCATGGTGATACGCGCATAGACCATTATTACTGGCTGCGGGATGACTCGCGTTCCCAGCCAGATGTGCTCGACTATCTGCACCAGGAAAACGACTATGGCCGCAAGGTCATGTCCAGCCAGCAGGCGCTGCAGGATCAGCTGCTGAATGAAATGGTGCAGCGTATCCCCCAGCGCGATGTGTCTGCCCCCTGGACCAAAAACGGTTATCGCTACCGTCATATCTATGAGCCCGGCAATGAATACCCCATCTATCAGCGCCAGTCGGTGCTATGTGCCGAATGGGACGAATGGGAAATCCTGCTGGACGCCAACCAGCGTGCCGCTCACAGTGAATTCTATACGCTGGGCGGTATGTCGGTGTCGCCAGATAACGCCATTATGGCGCTCGCAGAAGACTATCTTTCTCGCCGACAGTACGGACTGCGCTTCCGCAATCTCGAGTCGGGGAACTGGTATCCGGAAATGCTGGAGAATATCTCCCCGGATTTTGTCTGGGCGAATGATTCTGAAACGGTCTACTACGTCAAAAAGCATGCGTCCACGCTGCTGCCTTATCAGGTCTGGCGGCACACCGTAGGGACGGATTCTGCCGATGATGAAATGGTGTACGAAGAGAAAGACGAGACGTTTTACGTCAGCCTGCACAAAACCTCATCGCGTCACTATGTGATTATTTATCTGGCCAGCGCCACCACCTCGGAAGTCCTGCTCCTGGATGCTGAACTGCCTGATGCGCAGCCGCTCTGCTTCCTGCCGCGCCGAAAAGATCATGAGTACAATCTTGACCATTTTCAGCACAGTTTTTACCTGCGATCGAATCGCGAGGGTAAAAACTTCGGCCTCTACAAAACCAAAGTGCGAGATGAGCGCAAGTGGGAGGTGCTGATCCCCGCGCGGGAGCAGGTGATGCTGGAAGGCTTTACGCTCTTTACCGACTGGCTGGTGGTGGAAGAACGTCAGCGGGGGTTGACCAGTATCCGCCAAATCAACAGGAAAACGCGGGAGGTTGTGGGAATTGCCTTCGACGATCCGGCCTATGTCACGTGGATTGGCTTCAACCCTGAACCGGAATCGTCGCGCCTGCGTTATGGCTACTCTTCAATGACGACGCCGGACACCCTATTTGAACTGGATATGGACACCGGGCAGCGCCAGGTGATTAAACAGGCTGAAGTAAAAGGATTTGAGTCGGATAACTACCGCAGCGAACACCTGTGGGTGACCGCCCGCGATGGCGTTGAGGTGCCAGTCTCCCTAGTGTATCACAAGGCGCATTTTAACAAGGGCAAAAATCCTCTTCTGGTTTACGGCTACGGCTCCTACGGCTCCAGTATGGATGCGGATTTCAGCGGTAGCCGTTTGAGCCTTCTCGACCGCGGCTTTGTCTATGCTATTGCCCACGTGCGCGGTGGCGGTGAACTGGGCCAGCACTGGTATGAAGAGGGGAAATTCCTGAAGAAGAAAAACACCTTCAACGACTATCTCGACGTCTGTGATGCCCTCATCGAACAAGGCTATGGCGACCCGACGCTCTGCTTTGGGATGGGGGGAAGCGCGGGCGGCATGCTGATGGGGGCCGTGATTAATCAGCGCCCTGAGCGCTTTAAGGGCATCATCGCGCAGGTTCCGTTTGTCGATGTGGTGACCACCATGCTGGATGAGTCCATCCCGTTAACCACGGGAGAATTTGAAGAGTGGGGGAATCCTCAGGACGAAATCTATTATCGCTACATGAAAGAGTACAGCCCCTACGATAACGTGGAGGCGAAAGCGTATCCGCATCTGCTGGTCACCACCGGCCTGCATGATTCACAGGTGCAATACTGGGAACCTGCAAAGTGGGTGGCGAAACTGCGTGAACTGAAAACCGACGATAATCTGCTGCTGCTCTGTACCGACATGGACTCCGGGCACGGGGGTAAATCAGGGCGATTTAAATCCTATGAAGGCGTCGCGCTGGAGTACGCGTTCCTGATTGGCCTGGCACAGGATACGCTGCCAGGCCGCGCAGAACGTTAGGCGTCGCCCAGATAGTGCTTCAGCGTCAGGCGAAGCTCCGGGCTCATTCTGTCGAGGTTGTTATACAGCCAGCGCAGATAACCCGGATCTTTATCCGCCACTTCCGACACCGGTTTGCCGCGATATTTCCCAAAGGTAAAGGTGGTCAGTAACGCAGGGCGTCCGGTGATGGTTGCCATATCATCCGGCGTCCAGCCAGAGATATTCATAATATCAATCAGCAACGCGGCGGTGATATAGCAGTCATAGAGGGCGCGGTGATGGTGCAGCCCCTCGGGCGTCCTGACGCTGAGCTTGCGGGATTTATACAGCGCCATATTGCTGTATTTAATCCCCGGCCACAGTCGACGAGCCAGCTTCATGGTGCAAATCCATTCGCCCGGCATTTCCGGAAGAACGCGACGATCAAAGCTGGCGTTATGTGCGACATACCACGGGCTGCCGTAATAATGCGGTATGATCTCTTCAATCCATGGCTTGTCCGCCACCATCGACTCCGTAATGCGATGGATTGCCATCGCCTGCGGACTTATCGGACGGTCGGGACGCACCAGGTGGCTCATCGGGTTGACTATCTTTCCGTCAACCACATCGACTGAAGCCACTTCTACTATTCCGCCCTGCAGATCGCAGGTTTCGGTATCGATGACGCGCAGCATTGATCGCTCCTGACCCTAAAACGCTTAGCCTAAAGGAATGATATCGCCTTGCCAACCCTGTCTGCCAAGAGATCCGGTTAAGAGCAGTTCGCCTTTGTCGGCGCGAACGATCAGCTGACCTTTTTCATCCCATAATGCACTGCCGCTGCGGGCGTTGGCCATCAATACCGCAATGGCATACTTATGCGCGAAGCGCTGCAATGTGCTGATGGACTGCCGCCAGCGGTTATCGCCCACCGCCTGGCAGCTGGTAAATAACGTGGCTTGCGGATCGAGGTTAGGGGTGTCTGACTGGGTATCGATAATGGTGAGCTGTTTATCCCCCGGGATCAGGCTTGCCCCGCTTCCCTGAGGATAACGAAGGACAGTATCGAGATGGGGCGTGAAGAGGGCAAGTCCTTTCTGACGCTGGCCCTGATGAACGAGCGTCAGCCCTGCAATAACCGTTATATTGTGTGACTGCGCGGCGTGAAGGAGTGGGGCAAGCTGCAGATCGTCGGGCGGCGCGGGCAGGTCAGCCTCGCCGGGGCCTGTTAATGAGAGTTCAGGAAACACCAGCAACTGACACTGCTGTCGCGCCGCTTCGTCAATGAAACGGAGGTGGTGTTTTACATGGCTATCCACACTGGGGTGCTGTGCGGCATATTGAGCTGCTGCAATATTCCATCGAGACATCGTGACTTCCTTATACACTGAGTCGCCGGGATTTAAGAATACACCTAATTTTATAAGGGTTTTCTTATCCTGCCATAATCCGCGTAAGGAAGTGTAATGCGTCGTTAAGCTTATTTAACTTTAGGTTCGTACGGCAGTCGCGAGAGATTAACCGAGGCCAGGCGATGCGCAATCAGGCGTTCTCGAAACCAGTCGCGCAGGTGCGCGGGTTGTTCACGCTCGACAACTTCAGCCACGATGGGCATGTTGTAGCGTTCTTTGAATGCCACGCCAGCGGCAGCGAGATCGACATTGACTTTGTCCATCTCGTCCTGAGGAAGGGCAGCCAGATTAATGTTCATTACCTTCTCCTTTTTATGCGGCGGCAACGTTACCGCGATTGGATGACGATGACAAGCGAAGGGAGGATGATCCTCGACTCGTTTATTATACAGCGTTATTCTTTACCTTACAGGCATAACAAAAAGGAATGATTGTGATGGATTTCTCCTCTTCCCGCGCGGTGCGCGCGCTCACTTTATTGATCGCGTCGGCAGTGACGCCCGCCGTCCTGGCACATGCGCATCTCAAACAGCAATCCCCGGCGGCCAATACTCAGGTAGCGGCCCCGCAGACCCTTACGCTGAACTTCTCCGAAGGTATTGAACCGGCATTTAGCGGCGTTGTGGTGACCGACGCGCAACAGCAGGTGATGAAAACCGGTACCGCTAAGCGGGATGAAAAAGACAACGCCCGGCTGGTTGTGCCACTGGAACAACCGCTGGCGGCGGGCACCTATCAGGTGGACTGGCATGTGGTCTCGGTTGATGGCCACAAAACCAAAGGCAGCTATCACTTTAGCGTGAAGTAATATGCTGGCGCTGGTCTACGTGGCATTACGCTTCATCCATTTCGGCGCGTTGATGCTGATTTTTGGCAATGCACTCTACAGCGTCTGGTTTGCGCCGTCGTCACTGCAACGTCTGATGCTGAGACGCTTTCAGGCGCAGCAGAAAATGGCCGCGTTAATCAGCCTGGTGACCGCACTCCTGATGTTTGCGGTGCAGGGCGGAATGATGGGCAACGGCTGGCCCGATGTGCTGAGTACGGATATCTGGCGGAGCGTGCTGGGGACGCAGTTTGGCGGCGTCTGGCTGTGGCAAATCATTCTGCCCATCATCACCGCCGGTGCTGCGTGGCTGGCACCCCAAAAAGGTTCGCGACTGTTGCTGCTTGCGATGGGGCAATTTGTCCTGCTGGCGGGCGTCGGGCATGCGGCAATGGACGACGGGGCACCGGGGGCACTGCACCGCCTTAATCATGCGATCCATCTCCTCTGCGCGGCAACCTGGCTTGGCGGATTGTTGCCGCTGCTGTTTTGCATGCGTCTCTCGAGCGGACGCTGGCAGACGACGGCGGTCTATACCATGATGCGTTTTTCCCGCGTGGGGCACTATGCCGTGGCTGGCGTGATATTCACGGGTATCATTAACGCGCTGTTTATTACCGGCATCAATGTGCCCTGGCAGGCGGGCTACGTAAAAATGTTGTTGTTCAAATGTGCGCTGGTGGCGTTGATGGTGGTAATTGCGCTGGCGAATCGGTATTTTCTGGTGCCACGCTTTCGTCCGGATGCCGGGTGGGAGCAAACCCTTTTTATCAGGATGACACAGGCAGAAGTGGTGCTGGGCGCGTTGGTACTGGCCACGGTCAGTCTGTTTGCGACCTGGGAACCCTTTTGACAAGGTTTAAAGACATATGAAAAAGACACTACTTTCTCTTTTACTGCTGGCCTGCACTGGCAGTGCGCTGGCAGCGCCGCAGGTGATCACCGTCAGCCGTTTTGAGGTGGGTAAGGAAAAATGGGCCTTCAATCGTGAAGAGGTGATGCTGACCTGCCGTCCTGGCCACGCCCTGTACGCGATCAACCCAAGCACGCTGGTGCAATACCCGCTAAACGATACCGCAGAGCAGCAGGTTGCCAGCGGTAAGAGTAACGGACAACCGATTAGCATTATCCAGATTGACGATCCCGCTAAACCTGGCCAGAAGATGAGCCTGGCACCGTTTATCGAGCGCGCGGATAAACTCTGCTAACGCCAATGTTTCCAATAAAAAACCGCAGATGCTAGCGAAAGCACTGCGGTTTTTTACGTTTAATGATGCTCCGACGCTTTTTTTCAGGCCACTTTAGCTGTGGACTGGAAAACCTGGCGTCGTCATCTATTCTTAAAAGGCAAGGCGACTTAGCCTGCATTAATGCCAACTTTTAGCGCACGGCTCTCTCCCAAGAGCCATTTCCCTGGACCGAATACAGGAATCGTATTCGGTCTCTTTTTATCTGCATGAAAGTAAACGATAAAATCCTGCTATCGACCTCTGCAGCGAGCACATTTCCTGTGAGCCTGGTTCAAACATACCACAACACGGCAGGCCAAAGTCCAGCCCTTTTTGACTGTTTTGTTAAATTCTTGTGCATAGTTGGCGAAAGCCCTCAGTAGTCTGGAAGCGAGAACTCATCGATCCCGCGATATCATCCAGCAGCTCGAAGCGGCGACGATATTCAGCCCGCTTTTTACTGGCGATCTCTTCCAGTGATTTACGTTCCACCTGCAGGGGGAGTTGCCAGCAGAAAGGTGAAAGTTTACGGCCGTTAAGCGTTTCCCAGAATTCGTCGTAGCTGGCGTGGAAATGTCGACCTTTGCTCAGGCGATAGCGCAACGCGCGGAACACGTGTCCCTCATCGCTGACGGCGAAAATGGCGTGAATATTCGCCTGTGCGGCCAGCTGGAAAATCACTTCCATCAGGACGCGCTTAGGGAACAGGCCGTGGCAGGCTCGGGTGGCCTGCTTGATCGCCTCCCGCGATACGTTGCGGCGCGGTCCCTGAAGTCCGCCAATGACCAGCACTGGCCGACCGTGGCTGCGCGCGACGCAAAACGTCAAGCTGGCGAGCAAGGTGTTATTGCTGTCATGGAGCCACAGCGTACTCTCGCCTTCACGCTCGGCTTTGCCGGCGGAGGAAGCATTGACGGTATAGATCACGTCGTTTTTTGCCTGAAATTGCACAATGCACTGCTCGTGCGGGCTCGTCAGGGCGTGGCCAAGATCGCTGTTCTTCAGGCTATCGATCCAGTGATAGTGACTGACAACAGCGTCGGCGCGATCGCCAGGACGCAGGCCGCGCATCAGGTACTGGCGGTGGGTTTTACTCGGTAACGTGATTTGCGATGCCAGCAGCCTGTCAAAATCATCGCGTCCTGATAGCGCGTCCAGCATGCGATGGGTGGAAGCGCGGAATAACAGTGAGCGCAGAAGAAATTTCAGCCGGTAGTCGCGCTTCTGCCAGATTGGGCCCGGAACGCGTTTTCCTTTCACCAACTCGGAGATGATATTTGTGCGACAGGGATACAGCACATCGTTTTGCAGGTGTATGTTAGACACGTTAAGACCTCTCATTCTATTTCGCTCTATTTTAGAGGGGCGGGAATAAGGGATTAATAGCCCGACGATCTTTATTTCCGTTTGGTTGAAGGTTTGTTTGGGTTGGAAAAAAACGATGTCGGGACAGGATATTTTCTGCTGCAGCTATACTCTTTAAAGGAGGCATTATGTATCAGAAAATAGAAGGTGACCGCTGGCGTCACGTCTGGGTTGTTAGCGATATTCATGGCTGCTATCAATGGCTTATGGACGCACTGAAGCGTCGACATTTCAATCCTTACGAGGATCTTTTGATTTCCGTTGGCGATATTATCGATCGCGGCCCCGATTGCGTGAAATGTTTACAGCTTATGGACGAAAAATGGTTTCGGGCGGTGCGAGGCAATCATGAACAAATGGCACTGGATGCAATAGAAAATAATGATTTTGCGCTTTGGATGTCAAATGGCGGCATATGGTTTTCAGCGCTCGAAGACAAACGGAACGCTCTGAGGCTACTCAACGCGTGTCGGGACTTACCGCATATTATTGAAATAACCTGCGCAAACGGTCTGAATGTTATTGCCCACGCGGATTATCCGGCAGAGGCGTACGTCTGGAACAAACCGGTGAGCCTGCAGCGTGTGCTGTGGGATCGTGACCGTTTAATGGGGTTTATGGTGGGTAAAGGGCAGGGGATCCAGGGGGCGGACCATTTCTGGTTCGGTCATACGCCACTGGATAAACGCTATGACTTTAACAATCTGCACTATATCGACACCGGTGCGGTGTTCGATGGCTTCCTTACCCTGGTTCAGCTGCAGTAATAAATAACCCGCCTTCGGGCGGGTTCACTTTAGGTCAGGCAAGACGCAAGACCCAGGCATCGTTGTTACGGTCGTAATGCTCGCGGTAAAGGACTGAGTGTTCTCCATCAAGGATAGCCGGGACGCTGGTGTCGGCATCCCAGGCATCCAGTTGCATGCACAAATCCGGGTCGGATTTGCAGGGAATACTTAACGTTCGATCGCCTTGTGCTTCGCCGCGCAATTCTGCGTCGTCGATTTCAAAAGCGCCAATACGCACGCTGGTTTTCGTCATAGTGCTCTCCGGGTTCGTTGCAAAAATCTGGTATGACCAGTACGGGCATCCATTTTTTAGCCTAGACAAGGAGAGCAAAATCGCCAGTAAAAAAATGCGCTTTTTTAGTCGGTGCGAGTGTTACCCGTAAACAAGCGACCATCACGAACCAGCTCGCGCGGATAATTATTTTTCAGCCGTGATCCGATCTTTTTCGCCAGCCCCAGCGGGAACCCCTGATAGGTGACAATGACCTCATCCTGGGACGGGGCGCTTTCAGGGTAAACATCACGGCCGCGATACCACTCTTCGGCTTCCTGATGCGTTAACTCAAAGGTGTTGTCGCTACCCGCCAGCGCAATAACCGCCTCGTGCTGCCAGCGGTACCCCTTGTTGTGTACTTCCGCCAGGCGGATACCGATACGGGAAAAGCGGACTTTACCGATAAGCGGCTCAATGTGTGCCGGGAACAGCCATATCTCTTTATCACGTATCCAGAGGTGCAAACTCTCGTCCCAGACCAGCCCAACCCTGTTGGCGGCGGCTTCAAGCTGCGCGGCATCGCGACCTTTAAGCGGCGCAAACGGGAAATTGCCGACTTTGAATTTTGGTATTGGCAGGGGAGCCACCGCCTGCGTTTTACGCAGACGTGCGACAAAGAACCCTTCACAGTCGTAAATTTGTGGGAACACGTGGAGGAAACCATCGGGCGTGGCCGCCTCATGTGCCGTGGGGAATAAGTCATTAAGGGGCAAGAACTCGACCGCATCGGGGTATTGCGCTTTCAACCACAGACAAACCTCTTCGTTCTCATCGCGGTTTAAGGTGCACGTTGAGTAGACCAGCGTGCCGCCGGGACGCAACGCGTGAAACGCACTCTCAATCAGCTCGCGCTGCGTGGCAGCGATATCCAGGTTGCTTTCCACCGACCAGTTTTTGAGTGCATCAGGATCTTTGCGCACCACGCCCTCGCCGGAGCAGGGAGCATCCAGCAGAATGGCATCGAATGCCTCCGGTAAGGCGGCACCGAATACGCGACCGTCAAAATGCGTCAGGGCCACGTTATGGATACCGCAGCGGCTGATATTGGCGTGGAGCACCTTCACGCGGCTGGCGGAAAACTCGTTGGCGAGAATTGCCCCGCGGTTGCCCATGCGTGCGGCAATCTGCGTGGTTTTTGAGCCGGGTGCGGCGGCGACATCCATCACGCGTTCGGGCGCGTTACCCTCAGCGAACAGGGCGGCAACCGGCAGCATCGAACTCGCTTCCTGAATATAAAACAGTCCGCTCAGATGTTCAGCGGTGCTGCCCAGCGGTAAAGCGTCCTCGTCGTCGCGCTCGATCCAGAAACCTTCTTCACACCATGGCACCGGCGTAAGTTGCCAGCCATACGGCGACACCAGCGTCAGAAAATCGGCCACGCTGTTTTTGAGCGTATTGATGCGGATGCTACGACGCAACGGGCGCTGGCACGCGGCGATAAAATCATCGAAGGAAAGATGAGAAGGAAGCGCCTCGCGCATCTGCGCCAGGAATTGTTCAGGAAGAAATACGGAGTTTTGAGCCACGGGCACACCACAGGGAAACATTCAGGCGCGCAGTGTAACATAAAGGCTCCGGCGCGTTGACACCGGAGCCTTTCAGATTAACGCGGCAGGGCGGTTCCCCATTCGCGCCACTCTTTGGGTTCACTTTCAAGGAGCAGGAAGTGTTTACCCGGCTGGGCTTTCGGTGCCAGCGGTGTACCCGGTGGCGTTGCGAAGGCGATACCGCCGCGTATGAACTGGTTAAAGGTACCGGTTTTCACCACGCCGCCCGTCAGGCCAAAGTCCAGTGAATATCCGGAGGCCAGCCAGAATACGGAGTTGTTGCGTACCAGGTGCTGGTAACGATCGCTAATGCGCAGCGCGACCATCACGCGGTCCGAAAGGGTACCCAGCGTCAGGCCCGTCACGGTGCCGACTTCAATACCGCGGAACAGCACCGGTGTACCGATGGAAAGTCCACCGGCTTCCGGGACTTCGACCACAATGCTCAGGCCATCAAGGTAGCGCGAGTCGGTAATCGTCGCTTCCTGCAGTTCAAAGTCACGACGGGCTTTCCCTCGACCGGCTTCAACGTTGATGTAGGGCTGCAAAATTGTGTCGAGATGCTCAACGCCTGCGGCAGAAATCTGCGGCGTGACCACGGAGAAACGTGAGCCCGCACGGGCGAAGGTCTGTACATACTCCGGATAGAGCACGGCGGTGGCCCGCACTTCATTGCGCGATGTGATCAGCGTTAGCTTCTGGATCTGCCCGATATCAATGCCCAGATAGCGAATTGGCATTCCCTCAGCCAGTTTCCCCGCATCGAAGGCATGGAGGGTAATCTGTCCGCCTACGGCACGCGCCGCGGTCTCAGACGGGAAGAGGATACGCTTATCCCCCTTGCGCATATCGCCACCCGCACCGGGCAGATTATCGAAGCTAATCGCACCGCGCAGTGCGCGGGAAAGAGGAGAGGCCTGCACGGTTAATCCGCTGCCGTTAAGCTGGACCTTCGCACCGCCTTCCGCCCAGAACACACTATTTGCGGTGAGTAGCTTGCGGTATTCCGGCTTGATATGCAGTTCGATATCAAAGGCGTCCGCGCGCGGACGTACGGTGATCACTTCCCCGACCTCAAACTTGCGATACAGCACAACCGAACCGGCCTGCACGTCTGGCAGCGTCTCGGCGCTAAGCGTCAGCGTGGTGGTCGGCAGATCGCTCAGACTGTTTTCTATCGCCTTGTCCAGATTGGCATACAGGGGATAACTCTCCCGCACGGGGCCTTTATTGCCCGGCAGAATGCGGATCCCGCCGTTGACCCATTCGCTGGCGCTGGCGCCGAGAAACTCAACGCCGTCCAGACCGACCTTCACATCGACGCGGCTGTTCACTACAAACTTACTGTCACCATGCACCAAATCGCTGTACTGCGGATCGATAGCGGCCGAGAAGGTGACCCCTTTTCCCGACAGGGTGCGCTCCAGCACCTGGCCCACCTGCACGCCATGTAAGATCAGCGGCTGACCGGCTTCAATGCCGTAACTTTCCGGGGCGTTAAGCGTGACGGTCACAACGCCGGGTTTTTGCAGCAGCGCTTTGTCCGCCGGGGCAATAACAAAACTGTTGCTGGGCTGCCCCTCTCCGGGGATAAGTTCAAAGGTAGCGCCCGTAAGCAGGCTGCTGATACTGGCATCACTCAGCGACAGTTTTGGACTGCGCATCTCAATACGCGTTTTCTCTCGCAGGAGATCGACCACGCTCGGATCAACGGTCATCTCACCGGTTACCGAACCGCCGGGATTGAGCGTCATTTTCGTGAGCTGTCCGACCTCAAGCCCTTGATACATTAGCGGAGTCGAACCGGCTTTCAGCCCTTTGGCGTCGGGCAGGGCAAGTTTCACGATAACACCGCGCTGGCTGTGGGCCAGATCGGCGTACAGTCCAAAGGTATCATCGGCTTTGGCAGGGCTGGACCCTTCCGGGGAATCGAAGGCAATAGCGCCATTCACCAGCGCCGCCAGGCTTTCCAGCTTCACTTTTGCACCGCTCAGGCTGACGTCCGCATCCACGCCGGACACATTCCAGAAACGGCTGCCTTTTTTCACCAGGTTAGTGAAGCGGCGATCGATCAACACGTCAATGGTCACACCCTGTTTGTTCGGGTTGATGGCGTAATCGTAAACGCGACCCACCGGAATTTTGCGGAAGTAAACCAGCGAACCGCTGTTCAGTGAACCCAGGCCAGGTGCCTGCAGGTGGATCATCAGGTCGCCGTTATTGAGTCGGTACTTCGGCTGCGTATCGAGCGCTACAAAGTGATCCTGCGGCTCGCCTTTACCCGGCATCATGCCGATATAGTTACCGCCAACCAGGGCATCCAGCCCCGACACACCGGCGAGAGAGGCTTTCGGCGTCACCAACCAGAACTGCGTTTCGCTGCGCAGAGCATCCTGCATGTCAGATTTGATACTGACTCGCACCTGAATTTTGTTCAGCCCTTTTCCCAGCGTGATGTCCTGGACTGTACCGACTTCCACCCCCTGGAAGCGAACAGGGGTGCGCCCGGCGACGATACCGTCGGCGGTCTGGAAGTCAATGGTGACAGTACTTCCGCGATCTTCATAGCTCGTCCAGACACGCCAGCCCGCGATCATCAGGGCGATGACGGGCAGCAACCAGAATGGCGAAATGCGGCGTTTTGTTTTAATTCTCGCTTCAGTCGGCGAAGCGGGCGTTTCCTGACTCATGTGCATCCCAAAGTAAGCGGCTATCCAGCCATTCCACAGCAAGAATAGTCAATATCACCGCAGAGCCGAAATAAAAAGCTGCGGGTCCCATTGTAAAAGCAAGCAGCTGATCGCGATTGATGAGCGACATCATCAACGAAATCACGAACAGATCCAACATCGACCAGCGACCAATCCAGGTAACAAACCGCAGAAGCAGGATGCGTGTGCGCAGGCCCTGTTCGCATTTAAAATGGATGCTGATAAGTAACGTAAACATCACCACCACTTTGGTGAACGGCACCAGGATACTGGCGATAAACACAATGGCCGCCACGCCCACGTTGCTGTGGGCGAGGGAGATAATCCCTGAAAGGATGGTGTCTTCCTGGCGCGCGCCATTCACGTAAATGATTGAAATCGGCAGCATGTTAGCCGGGATCAGGAATACCATGGAAGCAATCAACGCTGCCCAGCATTTTTGCAGGCTGTTGTTGCGCCTCAGCCTTAGCGGAATATGGCATCGCGGGCAGCGTCCCCGTGTATCCGGCAAGCCGGTGTAGTGACAACCTAAACAGACGCGCAGGTTTTCATCCGGACGCGAGGCCGGGCGCTGGGGATAAAAACGCTCCCAAAGCTGCTCTACGTTCAGATGGATCAGCGTCAGAATACTGAGCAACACCAGGCAGATGAAAGCGAACAGCCCAACGCCGGGCTGCAAAAATGCGTAGTCCTGCACTTTAATTGACGCCACACCGACCCCGACCAGGTAGATGTCCAGCATGACCCACTCTTTCAGCTTATCGAGCATCAGCAATACGGGGCGCAGATTCATCCCAAGGATGTTACCAAGCCACAGATAGGCGATGGCGGCGACCAGAACCAGTGGCGCACCGACGGTACAAAACAGCACCATTGCGGCGGTCAGGGGATCGCCCTGGCGCGTCATCTGCCAGATCCCTTGCAGCACGTTGGCATCAATACGCACGCCGAGCAGATAAAGTTTCAGCAGTGGCTCGCTCCAGGCAAAGGGCATAAGCAAGAGCATTGTCACGGCCATGGCTGCCAGACGGGTCAACGACCAGTCCCGCCCGTCGCGGATTTTGGCGTCACAGCAGGGACAAAACGCACTTTGGTGCGATTTCATCTTCGGCAACATAAAAAGCGTATCGCACTGCGGGCAACGCTGATAATGTGCACGAGGCAGGGCTTCACTTACCGTATGGATAGTGATCTTCTTTATCGGCGTAATTTTGGTTGTTTTTAAGGCCATCAGCTGCGCACAAAAGTGTATTGTTGAAAGTTATATTAACTCATGAATTGATTGATCTTGAGCATGAGCGCATTTAATGCTTATTTTAATAGGCTATGCGGTAATTTTGTAAGACAACTAAGTGATTGAAGAATGAGCAAAACAGAATTCTACGCGGATCTCAACCGCGATTTTAAGGCATTGATGGCAGGTGAAACCAGCTTCTTAGCCACTCTGGCAAATACAAGTGCATTATTGTTTGAACGGTTGACCGAGGTTAACTGGGCCGGTTTTTACCTTCTTGAAGGTGAAACACTGGTGCTGGGGCCTTTCCAGGGAAAACTGGCCTGTGTGCGTATTCCGGTCGGACGCGGCGTATGCGGTACCGCGGTGGCCACCAACCAGGTTCAGCGCGTGGAGGATGTTCACGCTTTCGACGGCCACATTGCCTGTGATGCGGCAAGTAATTCTGAAATCGTACTGCCGCTGGTAGTAAAAAATCAGATTATTGGCGTTCTGGACATCGACAGTACGGCTTTCAGTCGCTTTACGTCTGAAGACGAGCAGGGCCTGCGCGAGCTGGCGGCGAATCTCGAAAACGTTCTGGCAGCAACCGATTATCAAAAATTCTTTGCGAGCGTCGCAGGATAATCAACGGATAACGTAGCAATTACTGATAGCGTCATTATAATGTCGCCTGTTCATGCCTGCGCGAGTTGGCAACGTCCGTTGTAATCAGGAAATTTCATGGAAAATCAACCTAAGTTGAATAGCAGTAAAGAAGTTATCGCATTTCTGGCCGAGCGTTTTCCTCAGTGCTTCAGCGCTGAAGGTGAGGCTCGTCCTCTGAAAGTCGGTATCTTTCAGGATCTGGTCGCGCGCGTTGAAGGTGAGATGAATCTCAGCAAAACGCAGCTTCGCTCTGCCTTACGTCTTTATACGTCTAGCTGGCGTTACCTGTACGGTATCAAACCGGGTGCAACCCGTGTTGATCTCGACGGCAACCCTTGCGGCGAACTGGATGAGCAGCACGTTGAACATGCGCGCAAGCAGCTGGAAGAAGCCAAAGCACGCGTTCAGGCACAGCGTGCCGAACAGCAAGCGAAAAAACGCGAAGCCGCTGCGGCAAATGGTCAGGAAGATGCGCCTCGTCGCGAGCGTAAACCGCGTCCAGCACCGCGTCGCAATGAGAATAGCGATCGCAAACCGCGTGCAGACAAGCCAGCAGCTAAAGCCCCACGCGCGCCTCGTGAAGAGCAGCGCCATACCCCAGTTTCTGACATTAACGCACTGAGCGTCGGTCAGGCTCTGAAGGTCAAAGCGGGTAACAATGCGATGGACGCCACCGTACTGGAAATCACCAAAGACGGCGTTCGTGTACAGCTGACTTCTGGTATGTCAATGATAGTACGCGCAGAACACTTGTTGTTCTGAAACGGAGGCCAAGCCTGGCATGAACACTTTTTTTAAGCTCACCGCGCCGGCGGGCCTGTTTGCTATAACAGGTCACGCCTTCGCTGTGGACGATATTACGCGTGTTGATCAAATTCCGGTATTAAAGGAAGAGACGCAGCACGCGACGGTGAGTGAGCGCGTGACGTCGCGCTTTACTCGTTCGCACTATCGTCAGTTCGATCTCGATCAGGCCTTTTCGGCCAAAATCTTCGACCGTTATCTGAACTTGCTGGATTACAGCCATAACGTATTGCTGGCCAGCGACGTCGAACAGTTCGCTAAACGTAAATCCGACGTGGGTGACGAACTGCGCTCCGGTAAGCTGGATCTGTTCTACGATCTGTATAATTTATCGCAAAAGCGTCGTTTTGAACGTTATCAATACGCGCTGAAAGTGCTGGAACGTCCAATGGACTTTACCGGCAACGACACCTTTAATCTGGATCGCAGCAAAGCGCCATGGCCGAAAGACGAAGCCGAGTTGAATGCGCTGTGGGACGGAAAAGTTAAATATGACGAACTGAGCCTCAAGCTCACCGGCAAAGACGAGAAAGAAATTCGTGAGACCTTAAACCGTCGCTACAAATTTGCCATCCGACGCCTGGCGCAGACCAACAGTGAGGATGTTTTCTCACTGGCAATGACGGCGTTCGCCCACGAAATTGACCCGCATACCAACTATCTCTCTCCGCGAAATACCGAGCAGTTTAATACTGAAATGAGCCTGTCTCTGGAAGGTATTGGCGCAGTGTTGCAGATGGACGATGACTACACCCTGATCAACTCCATGGTGGCAGGTGGCCCTGCCTCCAAAAGCAAAGCGACTAGCGTAGGCGATCGCATTGTCGGTGTTGGTCAAACCGGACAGAACATGGTCGATGTGATCGGCTGGCGTCTGGACGATGTGGTTGCGCTGATCAAAGGGCCGAAAGGTAGCAAAGTTCGCCTGGAAATTCTGCCTGCAGGGAAAGGGACGAAAACCCGTATCGTCACCCTGACACGCGAACGCATTCGTCTTGAAGACCGTGCCGTCAAAATGTCGGTGAAAACCGTCGGTAAAGAGAAAGTCGGTGTTCTGGATATCCCTGGCTTCTACGTTGGTCTGACCGACGACGTGAAAGTGCAGCTGCAGAAGCTGGAAAAACAGAACGTCAGCAGCGTGATCATCGATCTGCGCAGCAACGGCGGTGGGGCGCTGACCGAAGCGGTTTCCCTGTCGGGTCTGTTTATTCCGTCTGGCCCGGTTGTTCAGGTTCGTGATAACAACGGTAAAGTGCGTGAAGATGCCGATACCGATGGTGTGGTCTATTACAAAGGCCCGCTGGTGGTGTTAGTCGATCGCTTCAGTGCGTCTGCTTCTGAGATCTTTGCCGCGGCAATGCAGGACTATGGCCGTGCGCTTATCGTCGGTGAGCCGACCTTTGGTAAAGGCACCGTTCAGCAGTACCGCTCTCTGAACCGTATTTACGATCAGATGCTGCGCCCGGAATGGCCTGCGCTGGGCTCCGTTCAGTACACCATTCAAAAGTTTTACCGCGTGAACGGTGGCAGTACGCAACGTAAAGGCGTGACGCCGGATATCATGATGCCAACGGGCACCGAAGAGACCGAAACGGGCGAGAAGTTTGAAGATAACGCGTTGCCGTGGGATAGCATCAATGCTGCGACGTTTGTGAAATCTGGCGACATGACTCAGTTTGGTCCTGCGTTGTTGAAAGACCATAACGAACGCATCGTGAAAGATCCTGAATTCCAGTACATCCTGAAGGACATTGCGCGTTTCAATGCCCTGAAGGCGAAACGGAACATTGTTTCTCTCAATTACGCTCAGCGTGAAAAAGAGAACAATGAGGATGACGCAACGCGTCTGGCGCGTATCAACGATCGCTTCAAACGTGAAGGTAAGCCTCTGCTCAAAAAACTGGACGATCTGCCAAAAGATTACCAGGAGCCGGATCCGTATCTGGACGAGACGGTGCATATCGCCCTCGACCTGGCGAATCTGCAAAAAGAGAAACCCGCAGTGCAACCGGCACCTGCAAAATAATCCCTCAACAGGCACAAGACATTGTGCCTGTTTTTTTTAGTTCTGCTTCCTCTCGTCAAGCTGCTCTTCAATTGTGTAAAGTTGTGTCTTTCTGGTGACTTACACCCCTCGAATCCTTGAAAATAGCCACAATACCCATACGATGTGGGTAATCGCATAGTGCGTTTTGTTAAACAGAGGTTAAAAGAAAATTATGATGCGAATCGCGCTCTTCCTGCTCACCAACCTGGCGGTTATGGTGGTATTCGGGCTGGTGCTAAGCCTGACAGGAATTCAGTCGAGCAGCGTTCAGGGTCTGTTGATTATGGCGCTGCTGTTTGGTTTTGGTGGCTCATTCATCTCACTGCTGATGTCGAAGTGGATGGCGCTGAAATCAGTCGGTGGTGAAGTTATCGAGCAGCCACGTAACGATATGGAACAGTGGCTGATGAACACGGTGGCTCAGCAGTCAAAGCAGGCAGGCATCGCGATGCCTCAGGTTGCAATTTACCATGCACCGGACATTAACGCCTTCGCAACGGGGGCACGTCGTGATGCGTCTCTGGTTGCCGTCAGCACCGGTCTGCTGCAGAACATGAGCCGTGACGAAGCCGAAGCGGTTATCGCTCACGAAATCAGCCATATCGCGAACGGTGATATGGTTACCATGACCCTGATTCAGGGCGTGGTGAACACCTTCGTGATCTTTATCTCTCGTATCCTGGCGCAAATCGCGGCAGGCTTTATGGGGGGCAACCGCGACGAAGGTGAAGAGAGCAACGGAAACCCGCTGATCTATTTCGCTGTTTCGATGGTACTTGAGCTGGTGTTCGGTATTCTGGCAAGCATCATTACCATGTGGTTCTCACGTCACCGTGAATTCCACGCGGATGCAGGCTCTGCAAAACTGGTAGGGCGTGAGAAGATGATTGCTGCGCTGCAGCGTCTGAAGACCAGCTACGAGCCGCAGGAAGCGAACAGCATGATGGCCTTCTGCATTAACGGTAAATCGAAATCACTCAGTGAGCTGTTTATGTCTCACCCGCCGCTCGATAAACGTATTGAAGCGCTGCGCAGTGGCGAATACCTGAAGTAACGCGAAGACACCGAAAAAAGCCGGGCTGGAGAGTACTCCGCCCGGCTTTTTTTATGCCTTCACGCCGGGCTGGGTGACCCGAAGTCCGCTGATTATGGCCGCGAGGGTTGCAAGGAAGCCTGCGGTCAAGAGCGCAACGTGGTTACCATTCTGCCCGGCAAGGTTAAACATCAGCGCAACCAGTGCAGCACCGGTACTTTGACCCAGCAGACGCGCCGTACCGAGCATGCCGCTGGCTCCCCCGCTGCGATGGCGCGGTGCGGAAGTGATAATGGTGTGGTTGTTCGGCGACTGGAACAGACCAAAACCCGCACCGCACAGGATCATGCGCCAGATGATATCCAGATCCGAAGGCGATGAGGGAAGCAGAGCCAGGGCAAACAAGCCGGTTGCCATCACCGCCAGCCCGATTGCACCCAGCAGTCCGGCATGCACGCGTTCGATCAAATACCCGGCCAGCGGCGCCATCACCATCGTCGCCAGCGGCCATGGCGTTAACAGCAGCCCGGTTTCAACCTCAGAACGACCAACCACACTCTGCAGGAAGAAGGGCAGGGAAACCAGCGCCAGCATCTGGGCACAGAACGAGCAGATCGAGGTGCAAATAGACAGTGAAAAAAGGGGAATACGCAGCAGGTCTACCGGCAACAAGGGTACCGGCAGTGCAAGCTGGCGACGCACAAAGAAGAAACCTACAACCAGTAGAGCGGCAAGTTCTGCGCCGGTAAGCGCTAACGACTGACCCTGGGCAAACCCGCTCAGAGCCGTGATGAGCAGGCCAAAGGTCAGGGCATTCATTATCGCACTGGGCAGATCAAAGCGGGGCATGGTGCTTTTCGGGCCATTACCAGGGAGATAGCGCAGGGCAAAGACGATTGCGACGATGCCGAGCGGCACGTTGATGGCGAAAAGCCATTGCCAGGAGGCGACAGAAAGAATGGCCGCCGCAATAGTCGGTCCGGCGGCAGAAGAGACCGCGACAATAAATGAGTTGATCCCCATACCGCGTCCTAAATGGCGCTGCGGGTAGATTAAGCGGATCAGCGCGGTGTTGACGCTCATCAGCGCCGCGCCGCCAAAACCCTGGGCAATACGGGCTATCGTCAGGGTATGCAGCGTATCTGAAAGGGCGCAGAAAAGTGACGTCAGGGTAAAAACCACCAGCCCGCACTGATAAACCCGGCGATAGCCGAACATGTCGCCCAGCAAAGAGAATGAGAGCAGCGAAACCACAATGGCTATCTGATAAGCGTTGACGATCCAGATAGAACTGGCGGGGGAAGCCTGCAGATCGCTGGCAATCGTTGGTAGGGCAACGTTAGCAATGGCACCGTCGAGAACGGCCATGGAAATACCGATGATAATCGTCGCAATAGCGCCGTAACGCTGGGGCAAAGGCAGACCATCGGAAAGGATTTTTTGCATTTTGGGTGAATAGCTCGGTAGGAAATTATTCTCAGGGTAACTATTTTAGCACTGTTAATTCCGTTTTATGTCGCAGATTTGTAACGAAGTAAACGAGGATTGATTGCAGCTAGCATGACGGGAATTTATAATAAAAACCGGTTCTGATTTTTATAAAACACTCTCCATGAGGTGATAAATGGCAATTGCAGATTTGGATAAGCAGCCAGATTCTGTTTCTTCCGTGCTGAAGGTGTTTGGCATCTTACAGGCGCTCGGAGAAGAGCGTGAAATTGGTATTACAGAGTTGTCGCAGCGTGTGATGATGTCGAAAAGCACCGTTTATCGCTTTTTGCAAACCATGAAGTCACTGGGCTATGTTGCGCAGGAAGGCGAATCTGAAAAATACTCGCTGACGCTGAAACTGTTCGAACTGGGTGCCCGTGCCCTGCAAAACGTTGATCTGATCCGCAGTGCGGATATTCAGATGCGCGAACTTTCTCGTCTGACAAAAGAAACGGTCCACCTTGGCGCACTGGATGAGGACAGCATTGTTTACATCCATAAAATTGATTCCATGTATAACCTGCGCATGTATTCGCGCATTGGTCGCCGGAACCCGCTCTACAGTACCGCCATTGGTAAAGTACTGCTGGCATGGCGCGACCGTGAAGAGGTGGAGCAGATCCTCTCTGGCGTGGAATACAAACGCAGCACGGAGCGTACCATCACCACCACCGATGAGCTATTAGCGGTGTTGGATAAAGTGCGTGAGCAGGGTTACGGTGAAGATAACGAAGAACAGGAAGAAGGGCTGCGCTGCATTGGCGTTCCTGTGTTCGACCGCTTCGGTGTTGTTATTGCTGGCCTGAGTATCTCCTTCCCGACGCTGCGCTTCTCCGAAGAACGCCTGCATGAGTACGTGGCTATTCTTCATACTGCCGCGCGTAAAATCTCTGAGCAGATGGGCTATAACGATTATCCGTTTTAACCCCGGCAGGGATAAAAAAAACGCCGCATTTGCGGCGTTTTTCATGGATGCGGTTCAGCGATATTTAGCCGTTATCAATTACTACGGACGATTTACGCAGGACGGGGCAGTTGGTCAAACCGATGATCCCACTGTCCGAGTGGATGTACTGCGCAGTACTCATGCCCTGGGCTGTCAGATATTTACACTTGATACCTAAACCTGCGGCGTTTTCGGTGCTCCCCACAAGCACGCCATATCCGGTTAACAGAAGACCAGTCCAGAGAACGGCCAGTGCAATAATAGTTCGAATGATTAAATGCATCATTGCCTCTTTATCGTTGTTGTCATGCATTTAGCCTAACCTGTTTACTCAGTGAAACAAGTGCACGATTCCGAAAAGAGTTTGATGAGGTACAGTTAGACGCTGTTTAAGATAGCCGTGATAACCTGGCTGCCTAGGGTCATAAAACGGAGAGTGGAGTGAAAAAAATACGCTGGGTAATTCTGGTTATCGTGTTGGTGGCATGTGTGGTGCTGTGGACACAGACTATCAACGTGAATGTGCGATCAGGATGTACAGTTTTTTAGCGGCGTTTGCGCAATCAACAAGTTTATTCCGTGGTAAGACGCATTTTTTCCTAAGGTCATTTCCTTCCTTCGCGCCAGTGGTAAAATGGGCGTTTTTATTGAGGTGGTGAAATGGGTGAGTTAATGAATTCAGGGCTGCTAAATCTGGCATCCCTGATGGTCTCGTTGGTTATTCTGGTCGCTGGACTGGTCATTTGGTTTTTCGTCAACCGTGCCAGCTCGCGCACGAACGAGCAAATCGAGTTGCTTGAAGCGCTGCTCGATCAGCAAAAGCGCCAAAATGCGCTGCTGCGCCGTCTGTGCGAAGCAAACGAACCAGAAGAGAAAGAAGCCCCTAAAGAAGCGGTCGTCGCAGACAAAGAAGACGAAGACGACTTTATCCGTCTGGTGGCCGAACGATAACCTGTTGCTCGCGGGAGGTGGCCGTGGTCTGGAAAAATCCCTGGTATGACCCCTCCCGGATCCATCATACGCCGAATGGCTTTCGCAATACTGCACCTGTAGGACATCAGCCCGGCGATGTAGAGCGCTGGCGTAAGGCGCGGAAAGCGGCTGGTTTACCTAAACCGCCTGCGCAGGGATATGACGATTTCATACGCCAGTGGTGGCAGCCTGTTGAGCTGAAACAGCCACAAGGCGACGGGGTCTGGTGGCTTGGACACGCTAGTCTGCTGGTGCAGATGGATGGCAACACCATTCTGACCGACCCGGTCTTTTCGCGACGCGCTTCTCCGCTTCCTTTTGCAGGACCGGTGCGCAAAACACCTCCTGCACTGTCTGTTGAACAACTTGTGCAGCTTGATGCAGTGGTTATCTCGCATAATCACTACGATCATCTCGACGGTGCAACCATTCGCCGTATCCTGAAACGTTTTCCAGACGTAATGCTGTTTGTTCCCTTAGGTCTGGCAGACTGGTTTCGCCGTCGCGGAGCCAGGCACATCGTACAACTCGACTGGTGGCAGAGCATAACCTGGCAAGGAATCACCCTGACAGCCGTTCCGGCGCAGCACTGGAGTATGCGTACCCCCTGGAACCGGAATCGTTCATTATGGTGTGGTTGGGTCTTTGAGGGACGAAAGCACCGCTTTTGGTTCAGCGGTGATACGGGCTATTCGCCGGAGCTGTTAACGATACCCGAACGTCTGGGCAAAATTGACACCGCCGCGTTGCCGATTGGCGCCTATGCACCAGAATGGTTCATGGCGGTCCATCACATGAACCCGCAATCTGCCGTGGCGCTATGGCAGCAGCTCGGCCAACCCCTGGCCTTTCCCATCCATTGGGGCGTGTTTGAACTGGCAGATGAATCCCTTGATGAACCCGTCCATGCGTTAACTCAGGCGCTGAATAATGTAGCACCGGTTAATAATTCCTTCAGGATACTGAAAATTGGCGAATATTTATCCTTTTAAACAATGTGCGTAACAGTTGCATATATTTTGTATTTATAGCCCTTCAGGATTGTTTTATTTTTATCGAAACGTTTTGCTTGCCTTGTTTTGAGGCAGAGTCATAAAAATTTCATTATTTTGGTGCATCCAATTCTTTATTCACTGGTGGTTTTTAATGCAGTGTCTGTATGTTTATTATCATCAAATATGCATTGTCCGTTATCGATGCGTTGGAATGATTTGAGCATAAGTTTTCACAAAATGTTCTAACGCAATCAAGGTTCTAAAGAAAGTTGCCCCTGTATCTGGACGGCAAGAAATGTATGGTCTATGGTAAAAAAGTCTTAGATAACAGCGCTTGCGGTAATAGCGCAGTGGCGGTGTAAAGAACACACGTTGTCCATGATCGTTGCGCATAAGTGTGCAGATCATACCAGGGCAGTGTTTGAATTTGTGCGGCGGATCGAGACACGTTTAAAAATGGCTTGCCATATTAATCGTTGTGTGTGATAACACGTTTTGGGTCAAACGAGGTACAGTTCTGTTTATGTGTGGCATTTTCAGTAAAGAAGTCCTGAGTAAACACGTTGTCGTTGAATACCGCTTCTCTGCCGAACCTTATATTAGTGCCTCATGCAGTAATGTCTCAGTTTTATCTCAGTCAAGCCTGCGGGCTAAGAAAACACTCTAAGGAATTTTGCAAATGGCAAAGATTAAAGGTCAAGTTAAGTGGTTCAACGAGTCTAAAGGTTTTGGTTTCATTACTCCTGCTGACGGCAGCAAAGATGTGTTCGTACACTTCTCTGCAATCCAGGGTAATGGCTTCAAAACTCTGGCTGAAGGCCAGAACGTTGAGTTCGAAATTCAGGATGGCCAGAAAGGCCCAGCTGCAGTTAACGTAACTGCTATCTGATCGAACCACTGCTGACTGAAGTGCCTGGCGCTTCAATCTCAGATATAAAGCCTCGCGTATCGCGGGGCTTTTTTATTCTGTTATCTTTCAAAATATTACCATTCCTCTTCTTGTTAGTAACTTGTTGCAAAGCTACGAGGTTATTAGCATTGTTTCCTCTCCTTCAGATCGGTTTTTCCCGTTAAATCAGGGCGTTGATCAACAGCCCTGAGGCTCAGGCGAAAAAGAAAACCATAATGACCACCGGAAACTTTACGCCGGCGCGTTTTGCTCTGCTTTGTTTTGCTATTTTTTGCAGTCTGGCTTTTTTGCTGGGGCGGGTGGCCTGGCTGCAAATCGTTAAACCTGACAATCTGGTTAAGCAGGAGGACATGCGCTCGCTGCGTGAGGTCGCCATTGATGCTCCGCGCGGAATGATCGTGGATCGCGAGGGAAGGCCGTTGGCGGTGAGTGTGCCTGTCCGGGCGGTATGGGCCGATCCTAAAACGGTACTGGCAAAAGGTGGCGTAGGGTTTGACAACCGCTGGCAGGCGCTGGCCAATGCGCTGCATCTCTCTCTGAGCACGCTGTCGTCGCGAATAAACAGCAATCCGCAGGGACGGTTTATTTACCTGGCCCGTCAGGTCGATCCTTCACAGGCGCAGTGGATAGACAAACTCAACCTGCCGGGCATTAATTTACGCGATGAATCCCGCCGCTTTTACCCTGCGGGACATGTGGCGGCCAATCTTATTGGCTTTACCAATATCGATGGACAAGGAATTGAAGGTGTTGAGAAGAGTTTCAATACTCAGTTGATGGGCAAGCCTGGCGTCCGACAGGTGAGGGAAGACCGCTATGGGCACGTGGTTGAAAATCTGACGGAAGTGGCACCCGTGCCTGCCCATAACATTCAGCTGAGTATTGATGAGCGTCTGCAAACTATCACCGAAGATGCGCTCGATAATGCGGTGGCGTGGAATAAAGCCGAGTCGGGGGCGTCGGTATTAATCAATATCCAGACGGGCGAAATTCTTGCGATGGCAAGCTATCCGGATTTTAACCCTAATAATCGCGAAGGGGCGACGTTAAACGATTTCCGTAATCGTGCAATAAGCGATACCTTCGAACCGGGTTCGACCGTCAAACCGCTGGTGCTGATGACGGCGCTGCAGCAGGGGCTGGTGCAGCCGGACAGCGTGATTGACACCCACCCGTACATGCTTGACGGGCACCGTATCCGCGATGTGGGTTACTACCCGGAACTGACGATGACCGGCATTCTGCAAAAATCGAGCGATACGGGCGTGTCACGCCTCTCTCTTGCGATGCCGGTCCAGCATCTTATTGATACCTACAGAAACTTTGGTTTCGGCACAAACACTGGCCTTGGCTTAACGGGGGAAAGTGCGGGGCTATTACCACAGCGTAAATTCTGGAGCCAGCTCGACAGGGCGACGTTTGCATTCGGCTATGGCCTGATGGTGACGCCGCTTCAACTGGCGCATGTTTACGCCACTATCGGTAGCTTTGGTCTTGAGCGTCCACTCTCTATTACCCGCATTGACCCTCCCGTTATGGGCCACCGGGTGATGTCAGAGGCGATTGCGCATGAAGCCGCACATATGATGGAAAGCGTTGCGCTGCCGGGTGGCGGCGGTGTTAAGGCCGCAGTACGTGATTATCGCGTGGCGGTGAAAACCGGGACGGCGAAGAAGATTGATGACAGCGGGAAATATGTCGATAAATATGTCGCCTATACCGCTGGCGTTGCGCCTGCCAGCGATCCGCGCTTTGCGCTGGTGGTGGTCATCAACGATCCTCAAAACGGCGCCTACTACGGCGGTGCCGTCTCCGCGCCGGTGTTCAGCGAAATTATGGGCAACGTGCTGCGTCTGGAGAATGTGAGACCGGATGGTCTACCGGCGGATTCTGACCACCTTATCGTCATGCGTTAACCCTGGCGTTTATAACGCGGGCGAATAGCGGTACACTTCGCCCTTTGGTTTATGCCCCCGGAGTTGTCATGTCCTTCAGTTGTCCCCTTTGCCATGCGCATCTGCTGCGCTCAGAGAAAAGCTTTACCTGTCCGCAGGGACATCAGTTTGATATAGCCAGGGAAGGGTACGTGAATCTTCTTCCTGTGCAGCACAAGCGCTCCCGCGACCCGGGTGACAGTGCAGAGATGATGCAGGCGCGCCGTGCGTTTCTGGATGCAGGACATTACCAGACTCTTCGGGACACCGTTGCGCAGGTGCTGGCGCATCGCCTGCCTGATAATGCTACCGCTGTGCTGGATATTGGCTGTGGCGAAGGCTACTACACGGCAACGTTTGCAGAGATTGCCCGCGAGAAAGGCGCAGAGACTTTTGGTCTGGACGTGGCAAAAGTGGCGATTCGCGCGGCGGCAAAACGCTATTCAGCCGTAACGTTTTGCGTGGCATCCAGCCACAGGCTGCCGTTTGACGACGCCAGCATGGACGCCATTATCCGCATTTATGCGCCCTGCAAAGCGGAAGAACTGGCGCGCGTAGTGAAACCGGGTGGCTGGGTGATCACCGTCACGCCAGGACCACGGCACCTGATGGAATTGAAAGGGCTGATTTACGACGAAGTGCGTTTGCACGCGCCTCACTCTGAACAGCTGCCGGGTTTTATACTGCAACAGGAACACACTGTGGCGTATGAAATGGAGCTCAAAGGGGAGGAGGCAGTAGCGTTGCTGCAGATGACGCCGTTCGCGTGGCGGGCAAAACCAGAGGTATGGGAAACGTTATCAAAGCAGACCGTTTTTCGCTGCCAGACTGATTTCAGTATCCACGTCTGGCAGCGCGAGGTTTAACCGGCGAAATGCGCCCAGAGGATTTGAGCGCCAATACCGATTAACACGATACCGCCTAAAATTTCGGCTCGCTTGCCCAGCAGCGGGCCGATAAACCGACCCACCATCATCCCCAGCGTTGACATAATCAACGTAGCGCAGCCGATGGCCAGTGCAGTTGCAATAATATTGACCTGAAGGAATGCCAGACCGACACCGACCGCCATAGCATCGAGGCTGGTGGCAATCGCCGTGGTGACCAGCAGCCAGAAGCCGTGGCGATGCTGTGGCTCATCATCCTCATCGCTGTTACCGCGAAAACCTTCGATGACCATTCTCCCCCCCAGGAACACCAGCAGGACGAATGCAATCCAGTGGTTCCACTCCAGCACGAACTGGCTGGCGAGCATCCCCAGACCCCAGCCAATAAGCGGCGTTAGCGTTTCGATAGCACCAAAAATCAGGCCGGTACGCAGGGCTTCTGAGAATTTAGGTTTGTGGAGCGTGGCGCCTTTTCCGATGGAAGCAGCAAATGCGTCCATGGACATGCCAAAAGCAAGGAGGATCGTAGCGGAGATGTTCATAACAGCGTCCAGACCGGGGATATCCATATGACACATCACTGCCCCCAGTAAACAGCAGTTGATGTATCTATGGTCTCGCCTGATCGCAACACACCTGAAATGTGCTGAAAGCGATCCGTACGCGCCACGTTTTTCAACGAGTATGTTGACACGTACATTTCCTGAGAACAGGAAATCGGCTACTCCCCAACGACGGGCGCAACCTTAACATATTTTGAGAATATAAAACAACAACGAAGCAGGCTTAATTTAGCTGCTTTTCTGATAACGATTTTCATTTAGATTTATGCGTGAAAATATCGTTAATAAATATAAGTTAAGATGATGGGGGGATATAGCAACGGCTATATTGTCTGCACGCAAATATCGTACTTTATAGCCGATGCTATAATAATAAGCTATTGAGTTTTAAGGAGTAATCTGGAGATCTTTTCAAGGTCATCAATATTCTTGACCCGAATCAGCAGACGACGCTGCTCTAATTGCATCACCAATACACCATCTTCGGATAAATTCATCTCTTTAATGCGGTTATATTCTATCCAGACATTGGCGAAGAAGAATCCGTGTTTTTTAAAAATGATTTTTGGCGAGCGGATCCAGAACAGGTAAATCGCCATTAATGCCAGCGCACATAATAACCATGTGGTTAATAGTGCACCGTTGCTGGTCACGTTCTTGTAGATCAGAATGACGATCAGGCCCGCGAAGATGAATCCATCAACGCGACCTCGTCGCAGAAGAGGAAGGGAAAGCAGCGTCTCGCCGTGGCGGCGGGGCATGATGAACTCGTCATAGATCGCGTAAGCCATAAGGGCAACAATAAACAAAACCAGTACGATGTCCGTGACAGTCATTCATCCTCCAGATAAAAAGACCGGGGGCAAGCCCCCGGCGTATAGCATTGAAACTTACAGGCCCAGCAGACCGACAGCGTAGCCCGCGATACCGATGACGAAGAAGCCAACGATGATCCACAGCGGGTTCACTTTCTTACGCAGCAGCCACATACAGGCGAAGGTCAGCAGCAGCGGCACCAGGCCCGGCATCAGCTGGTCCAGAATCGTCTGCACGGTAGTCACACGCGTCTGACCATCCTGCCCGGTGATGGTCGATACCACCAGCGGGATGTTTACGTGCGTCCACTTGTTAACCAGTGCCCCCATCACAAACAGGCCGAGGATTGACGCCCCCTCGGTCAGTTTCTGCAGGAAGCCGCCGCCCATGTCCTTAACGATATCCACGCCTTTACGGTAGCCGTAAGCCACGCCGTAGTAACGGGTCAGCAGACGTACTGCGTTGAAGAGGATGAAGAACAGCAGTGGGCCAAGCAGGCTGCCGCTCATGGCGATACCGGCACCCAGTGCCGCGAAGACCGGACGAACGGTGCCCCAGAAGATCGGGTCACCGACACCGGCCAGCGGGCCCATCAGGCCGACTTTGATACCGTTGATGGCACCATCGTCAATCTCTGCGCCGTTCGCACGCTGCTCTTCCATCGCCAGCGTTACGCCCAGTACGGGGGCCGCAACGTAAGGATGGGTGTTGAAGAATTCCAGGTGACGCTTAATCGCCTGACGACGTGCTTCGTTGTTTTCCGGATACAGGCGTTTGATTGCCGGTACCATGGAGAAGCAGAAGCCCAGCGCCTGCATACGTTCGAAGTTCCATGAACCCTGGAACAGGTTAGAACGAATGAACACGCCACGAATATCACCCGGAGTGAGTTTTTTCTCAGTGGTAGTTTTTGTCATATCAACCATTTCGCTCACCTGCTAGTCCAGTTCGTTATCGAGATCGTTGTTACCAGCAGCCTGCGCTGGGGCACCCGCGACGCGGTTATATTTCGGGCTGAGCTGGATGTAGAGAATCGCCATCACTGCACCAATCACACCCAGAGCTACCAGGTTGAAGTTGGTGAAGGCGGCGGTCACGAAGCCGAGGTAGAAGAACGGCATCAGGTAGCCTGCGCGCATCATGTTGATGACCATCGCGTAACCGACCACCACGATCATGCCGCCTGCGATGTTCAGACCGCCGGTGACCACTTCTGGAATGGCGTTCAGCATGCTCTGGACTTCACTCGTACCGACAGAAATCGCCACGATAACCGCCGGGATCGCAATACGCATCGCCTGCAGGAACAGGGACGACACGTGGATCCAGGATAGCGCCGTCAGGTTGCCGTTTTCGGCCGCCTTATCCGCCGCGTGCTGGAAGGCAACGGTGATGGTACGCACGATGATGGTCAGAACCTGGCCTGCTGCAGCCAGTGGGATCGCCAGGGCGATACCGGCACCAATACTTTGATGACCGGCAATAACCAGAACGGTCGAGATAATCGACGCCAGCGCGGCATCGGGCGCAACCGCTGCACCGATGTTCATCCAGCCGAGGGCGATCATTTCCAGGGTACCACCGATGATGATACCGGTTTTCATATCACCGAGAACGGCACCAATCAACGTACAGGCCACCAGCGGACGGTGGAACTGAAATTCATCAAGTACGGATTCCATACCCGCAATACATGCGACGACGAACACCAGCACAATCTGAAGAGTGGTAATCTCCATTGTACTTCTCCTATTGCATAAGCTTTATGTGAAAAACCGGCGCGGGCTTATTTCCCAACTTTGCCGATCAAATCCATCATTTTCAGTTTCTGATCCGTGGAAACCTTACGGGCTTCCAGCTCAATACCGCGTGCATTCAGCTTGTTGAATGCCTCAATATCTTTTTCATCAACCGAAATCGCGTTGTTGACCTGCGTTTTGCCCTGACGGAAAGCCATACCACCAATGTTAACGGAGGTGATTTTCACGCCGCCTTCAACAATGCGCTCGACGTCTGTTGGGTTAGTGAACAGAAGCATCACGCGCTCGCCCGCATATTTCGGGTTGTTGTAGACGCGGATCATCTTGGCCACATCCACCACGTGCGCGGTAACGCCTGGAGGGGCAACCTGAGTCAGAAGGGTTTTACGTACGGTATCCGCAGCCACTTCGTCACTGACGACGATGATGCGGCGAACGTTGGTCTCTTTGGTCCAGCGTGTCGCCACCTGGCCGTGGATTAAGCGGTCATCAATACGCGCAAGGCCGATGACCATATAATCGTTCGGGCCCATCGGTTTCGCTGGGGCGGCTGCTTTCGGTGCCGCCGCAACCGGGGCGGGTTTTTCAACCGGTTGTGCTTTCAGCGCCTTAACGCCTTCACGCCCGGTTTCTACCGCCAGGGCCACAAGCTCATCGAAGCTCGGGTTGTCGTCGCGCGCCATGAAGGTTTCCACCAGCATCGGGATATTCACCCCGGCGACAACTTCATAGTGCTCTTTATCGACGACAATGCGGCTGGCAGCATTAAACGGGCTGCCGCCCCACGTATCGACGAGAAACAGCACGCCTTTGCTGGTATCCAGCTTCGCGAGTTGAGCGTTGTACTTCTCTATCAGCGTCTCGGCGTTTTCACCGGGAACGAAATCGATCCAGCCGACGTTTTCCTGCTCGCCCAACAGCATCTCTGCCGTCTTGAGTAGCTGCTCAGCAGCCCAACCATGTGTGCCTATGACAATAGCAATGGTCACTTGCTACCTCCTTTTATTATCATTAATACGCCTGTCGGGCAGACGTACTGAGAATCGTATTGGCGAACCGAATCGATTCAGATAAGGGTTAGAGTTAAATTAACTAAGACTTCCGCGAATTATTTTAGACAGTGAAAAAATAATTTATGTGATGAAGATCCGTAATTTAGCTTTCGCAATGCAGAAAATTCTCAACACAAATTTAGTCTTATTGCGTTTTTGCAAAAGAACGTAAATCTTTGCGTAAAACCTGTTATCTCTGATATGTTTAGCCTCCGTTTAATTGTTCAGGAGTACAGGGCTACAGCCCGCTATATGGACCGTCACCGACGTCAGTCATCTACCAGGCCATTCCGCGCCTTTTTCGCCGGCGATCCTCGCCAGAACTCGTCTCTGTTTGCCTCTGTTTTGCCCACATTGAGTGGGGCACCGTTTTGTCATTCCTTTAGCAGGAGCTTGTCATGGAATTCTTAATGGACCCGTCAATCTGGGTAGGATTGCTCACGCTGGTCGTACTGGAGATCGTTCTCGGTATTGATAACCTGGTGTTCATCGCCATCCTTGCTGACAAACTGCCGCCAAAACAGCGTGATAAAGCACGTCTGATTGGTCTGTCGCTGGCCTTGATCATGCGACTGGGCTTGCTGTCCGTCATCTCGTGGATGGTCACGCTGACCAAGCCACTGTTCTCCGTGATGGATTACACCTTCTCCGGTCGTGACTTGATCATGCTGATCGGGGGGATATTCCTGCTCTTTAAAGCGACAACAGAGCTACACGAACGGCTTGAAAACCGGCAGCATGATGATGGTCATGGTAAGGGCTATGCCAGCTTCTGGGTCGTGGTACTGCAAATTGTCGTGCTTGACGCGGTCTTCTCGCTGGATGCGGTTATTACCGCAGTCGGTATGGTGAACCACCTGCCGGTGATGATGGCGGCTGTCGTCATTGCGATGGCGGTGATGCTGCTGGCGTCGAAACCGCTGACGCGTTTCGTGAACCAGCACCCAACGGTTGTCGTGCTGTGTCTGAGCTTCCTGCTGATGATTGGTCTCAGCCTGGTGGCAGAAGGCTTTGGCTTCCATATTCCGAAAGGCTACCTGTACGCCGCGATTGGTTTCTCGATCATCATTGAGCTGTTTAACCAGATTGCGCGCCGCAACTTCATTAAGCAGCAGTCAAACCAGCCGCTGCGCGCCCGTACCGCTGATGCGATTCTGCGCCTGATGGGCGGTCGTCGCCAGGTGAGCGTGCAGTCTGATAGCGAGAGCCGTAACCCAGTTCCGGTCCCTGAAGGGGCGTTTGTTGAAGAAGAGCGCTACATGATCAACGGTGTGCTCTCCCTGGCCTCCCGTTCCTTGCGTGGGATAATGACCCCGCGCGGTGAAATCAGCTGGGTGGATGCCAACCTGAGCGTTGACGAGATTCGTCAGCAGCTCCTCTCTTCACCGCACAGTCTGTTCCCGGTGTGCCGTGGCGAACTGGATGAAATCATCGGCGTGGTCCGTGCCAAAGAGATGCTGGTGGCGCTGGAAGAGGGCGTCAACGTGGAAGCCATTGCGGCCTCGTCGCCTGCGATTGTCGTTCCGGAAACGCTGGATCCCATCAACCTGCTGGGCGTGCTGCGTCGCGCACGCGGTAGCTTCGTTATCGTCACCAACGAATTTGGCGTGGTTCAGGGTCTTGTCACGCCGCTGGACGTACTGGAAGCGATTGCGGGGGAATTCCCGGATGCGGACGAAACGCCGGAAATCGTTGCGGACGGCGAAGGTTGGTTGGTCAAAGGTACTACTGACCTGCACGCGCTCTCGCACACGCTGGGGCTGGAAAATGTCATTAACGATGAAGAAGACATTGCCACCGTGGCAGGGCTTGTGATTTCGGTTAACGGTCAGATCCCACGTATCGGCGATGTGATTGAACTGCCGCCGTTGCATATCACCATTGTCGAAGCCAACGACTATCGCGTTGATATGGTGCGTATTGTTAAAGAGCAATCTGCACACGACGAAGAAGAGTAAACTTTTTTAGCGTAACGGCATTAAGGGCACGATGTGTCCATTGTGATGTGCTGGCGGGGGAGAACTTCCCGCCAGCCATTTCGGAAACTCCCGCAGCGGCATTGGCCGCGCAAAGAAATATCCCTGCAAAATATGCACCCCGTGGCGACGCAAATACCGTGACTGTTCCTCGGTTTCTACCCCTTCCGCTACCAGTTCAATATTCAGCCGCTGGCCCAGCGCAATAATGATATCCGTCACCGTTGAGTTTACGGCATCGGTCCCGATGGCAGTGGTAAAGGATTTATCAATTTTCAGCACGTCAGGATGGAGCTTTTCGAGCCAGGAGAGCGAACTGTTGCCGGTGCCAAAATCATCAATGGCAAGCTTAACGCCTTTTCGATGCAGCTCGCGCACTATGCGGTAATCCACGTCCCTGAGGGCATCGCGCTCCGTAAGCTCAACCACCAGCTGCTGGGCCGGGTTTGCACTGAACCACGATTGATTCAGATCCTGCAGCAGGGCGGCGTGGCGGAAGTGGCTGGCGGCCACGTTAATACCGATATGAAAATCGGACGTGGCGGGGAAGTAGCCTATCTGACGTACCGTTTCGGTGATGACATAGCGGGTGAGCGGAATAATCAGGTTGTGTTCTTCTGCCAGAGGAATAAATACGTCCGGCGAGATCCACCCCTGACGAGGGTTATTCCAGCGCAGCAGGATCTCAACGCCGACGCAATCCTGGGTGCGGGCATTGACCAGAGGTTGGCAAAACAGCTCAAATTCCCGCGCCGCAAGCCCCATGTTTATTTCCCATGTAAAGCTCATTCGACGCGCGGTGGCAAGCCAGGCAATGTAGCCCAGCAGTAAGCTCAACATTAGTGCCAGCGGCAATTGTGTCGGCAGATTTTTGAGTGCTATTGAGCCTGGACCCGGCCCGCTCACGGTAATGCTGAAGGGGTAGCGCGTTGATGCCAGCGACAGAAGCACATCGCCATCATCAAAGGTCAGGGTATCCGTAACCTGCTGACCGTAGCGCAGGTAATGATTACCGACAGATAAACCCCCACCGGTAATCAGTGGTCGCTGCGGTTCAAGGATCATTCTGGTGAGAAGGTCGATATTGACAACCTCCATCACCCCGTCCTCGCCGTCACCTGAGGCCGGATACCACTGAATGAGGATCGGGCTGCCCTTCAGCAACCACTGGTCGGTCGACAATACCAGCCGGGGTTCTTGCGCGGGAAAAATCGGCAGGAACGTGCTTGCAGGCACGCTGCGTGAACCGAAAATACTCGAGCAGTAGAGAAGTCCATCTTTAATCAGGGCAATCGAGCGGACGGTCTGCAGAATGGCCGCCTGCTTGCGTAATACCAGTTGTGCCTGGCTGCAGGGCTGTCCAACCTGGGCCTGTAGTACATCGCGTCGATTTTCCAGTGAAAGCAGCACTTTTTCGAGGGAGTGTACCGTATGGTCGGCAAAATTCTGGATGCGCTCCTGATTGACGTTACGCTGCGAAATAAACCGAATGCCCAACGTCAGGATGAGCGTAAGGAGCGCAACCGTGACACAGACGATAACGCGTTTTCGGCGATAATCTTTAATGATCGCTTGTGCTTTTTGCATGAACGGTCGCTCTGTAAGCCACCAGCCCCAAAAGCCGGACGCAACAGAGAAAGTGTAGTGGGGATTACATAATGAGACGAGGCGTGACGTTAAAATTCGCCCATCCGTTGCAGATGGGCGAAGGGAAGTATTAGTCGCACTGAACCTTAATGGCCAGACCGCCTCGTGAGGTTTCACGGTATTTGGCGTTCATGTCCTTGCCGGTTTCGTACATGGTTTCGATCACTTTATCCAGTGAAACGCGAGGTTCACTGGTACGACGCATCGCCATACGGGAGGCGTTGATCGCTTTCACCGAGGCAATGGCGTTACGCTCGATGCAAGGCACCTGCACCTGGCCTGCCACCGGGTCACAGGTCAGCCCCAGGTTATGCTCCATGCCGATTTCAGCCGCCACGCACACCTGCTCAGGGCTTGCACCCAGCAGTTCCGCGAGGCCAGCCGCCGCCATGGAGCAGGCTACGCCCACTTCACCCTGACAGCCCACTTCCGCGCCAGAAATTGAGGCGTTCATCTTGTACAGCGCACCGATCGCACCCGCCGCCAGGAAGTAACGGATGTAGATATCCGCCGTCACCGGTTCGATAAAGTGGTCATAGTAGGCCAGTACCGCTGGCACAATACCGCATGCACCGTTGGTCGGCGCCGTCACGACGCGGCCACCGGCGGCGTTCTCTTCGTTAACCGCCAGGGCAAACATGTTCACCCAGTCAACCACGTTCATCGGATCGTTAGAGAACTTGTCCGTCGTCACCAGCATACGGCGCAGCGCGGAGGCACGGCGCGGCACGCGAAGTGGACCCGGCAATACGCCTTCGGTATTCATCCCGCGATCGATACAGGCACGCATGGTTTGCCAGACGTTTGCAAAATAGTCTTCAATCTCTTTCTTGCTGTGCAGCGCCAGTTCGTTCTGCATCACCATGCCGGAAAGCGACAGGCCGGTCTCTTTGCAGTAGCCCAACATCTCGGTAGCAGATTTGAACGGGTAGGGCACGTTAACGTCGCCTACGCTGTCTTTGCCAAAATGTTCTTCATCAACGATAAAACCGCCGCCGATGGAGTAGTAGGTTTTGCTGTAGATCTCTTTTTCGCCGTTCCACGCATGGATGGTCATGCCGTTTTCATGCAGCGGCAGGTTGTCGCTGCGAAAACGCATGCCGTCATCCTGCGGGAAATCCACTTCGTGCTGGCCGTTAGCCAACAGCAGGCGACCGCGCGCTTCCACGTCGCGGATAAATGCCGGAATGGCATCAATATCAACGGTGTCCGGCATATTACCTGCCAGACCCATAATAATGGCGATATCGGTGTGGTGGCCTTTACCCGTTAATGACAGCGAACCGTAGACGTCTACGGCAACACGGGTAACGCTTTCCAGTAATCCTTTTTCGACCAGATCATCGACGAACTGTTTACCGGCCTTCATCGGCCCTACAGTGTGGGAAGAAGACGGACCAATCCCCACTTTGAACATGTCGAATATACTAATCACTTTTACACTCCTGACAGGGTTACCGGGGTTCCAGTAACGATGTTATAACTGCGCATAGTGTAAGAGGGAACACCAACCTCGGCTTAACTATTCACATGAATTAAACTAATGGTTAACGATGGTTTTGCTAATAGCGCGACAGCGATCGCAAACCTGCCAGAAAAGGGTGGAATGTAAAGTATAGTCAAGGTTTCAGGCCGATCCGCAACGCCAGCTCACGAATGATGCCCGCCGTCATGCCCCAGACAAAATAATGCTGATACCAGGACAACCACACCCGATGCTCATGTCCACGACGCTGAATATCCAGCGGGTGATAACGGCTCAGTCGGAGGGCTTCCTCCAGCGGCATTTCAAACACCGCAGAGACTTCATCGACGCTGGCATGATACTGAAGATCGGGGGGAATAATGCCGACCACCGGGGTGACCTGAAAACCGGTGACGCTGTCGACAGGGGGTAATACGCCAACGATCTCGACGGCTTCTGGTGGAATCGCGACCTCTTCCTGTGCTTCCCGCAGCGCGGCGGCAATCAGCGACGCATCGGTGCTATCCACTGCGCCGCCCGGAAAGGCGACCTGACCGGCATGTTTACGCATATGCGGCGATCGCTGGGTGAGCAGCAGGCCCGGCTGTTCGCGCCGCACCACCGGGATCAGCACCGCCGCCTGACGTTGATTCAGCGCTTCACGGTTCACCGCAGGTCGCAAAAGCTGAAAGCGCGACAAAAAATCATCCAGCGTCAGGTTCTCTTTTTCCACCCGTCAGGTCTCCAGCTGTTGAAGGATACGGTTAACTTTATCAAAGGTTTCCTGATATTCCGCATCGACCTGGCTGTCGGCCACAATGCCGCCTCCTGCGGAACAGTACAGATTCCCGTCGCAGGCGGTTAGCGTGCGGATAGTGATACTGGTATCCATGGTCCCGCAAAGGCTCACATAGCCGATGCTGCCGCACCAGGCGTTGCGGCGGTGCGGCTCCAGTTCATCGATAATTTCCATCGCCCGCACTTTGGGGGCGCCGGTGATTGAGCCTCCCGGAAACGCGGCGCGGAGCAGATCGCAGGCGGTGCGCGAGGCGGGCAGCTGTGCGGTGACGGTGCTGACAAGATGATGTACCGCCGGGAAAGGCTCGACGACGAACAGTTCGGGCCCGCGGACGCTGCCCGGCACCGCGACCCGGCCAATATCGTTACGCATCAGGTCGACGATCATCAGGTTTTCCGCGCGGTCTTTCGGGGAGACGGCGAGTTTTTCCGCCTGCTTGCGGTCGGCCTCGGGATCGGCAAGACGCGGCAAAGTGCCTTTAATCGGACGGGTTTGAATCGTGCCCTCGGCCAGATGAATAAAACGCTCGGGCGACAGGCTGAGGACCGCTCCCTGTTCCAGACGCACAAACGCGCTGAAGGGCGCCTTATTGCTGGTATTAAGACGGGTAAATGCCTGCCACTCATCTCCCCGGTATGTCGCCTGGAAACGTTGGGCGAGGTTGACCTGGTAGCAGTCACCGCTGTGCAGATACGCCTGAACGCGCGCGAATTTTTCGGCATACTCCGCTGCGCTCATATTTGAACGCCAGTCGGAGGTCAGCGTGAACGGCCCAGCAGGTGCAGGCTGTTGCCCCTCAAGCCACACCAGACGCGCCTGTACGTCACGATGGCTTAGCAGGGAAACCGTTTTTTTCTGGTGATCAACAATTAATGCCCAGTCGTAAAGTCCCACCGCCATATCGGGCAGCGGAATATCATCCTGAGCAAGATCAGGCAGCGTTTCGAAACGGCGACCCAGCTCGTAACCAAACAGGCCCAGCGCGCCCCCCTGAAAAGGCAGGTCCGGGTTCGGTGCGGCAGATAAGCCCAGCGCGTTAATGGCTTGCTGAAGCTGCAACAGCGGATCGTCCGTTAACGGCAGGTCATCGGTTGTCAGCGTCTTGACCGGGTCGGCCACGATAATATCAAACCGGCTGTAGGGGTGATCCGCATGGCCGGAGTGCAGCAGCATCGCAAACGGAAGGTGGCTCAGGCGAGCAAACCAGAACTCAGCGGCATCAGCACGCCAGGGCAGGGTAATAACAGTGGGGAAGCGCATGTTCATGTATGGCATACTACCGGGCAGCGTGAAATAATTAGCGCGAATAATTTAGCAGGAGTTGACGATGTTTGCAGGTTTACCTTCTCTGAGCCATGAACAGCAGCAGAAAGCGGTTGAACGTATCCAGGAACTGATGTCCCAGGGGATGAGCAGCGGACAGGCGATTGCTCAGGTGGCGGAAGAACTGCGCGCCACCCATACCGGCGAGCGGATCGTGGCGCGTTTTGAGGATGAAGATGAAGAATAATCGGGCTTAAACTGCCGCGATAATTTTAATCTCGACCTTGTACTCCGGTTTCATCAGCGTGGCCTGTACGGTGCAGCGTACAGGCGCGTGACCCGCCACCACCCACGCATCCCAGGCTTTGTTCATCGCCGCGAAATCGTCCTTGTTTGCCAGGAAAATCGTCGCATCCAGAATGCGCGATTTGTCGCTGCCCTGTTTTTCCAGCACCGCGTCAATCTGCGCCAGGGTGTTCGCCGTCTGCTCGAACGCATCCGCGTCAAGGTTAGCCGGTACGCCGGTGTAGTAGAGCGTCTGGTTATGGATCACCACATCAGACCAGCGGGCTTCGGCATCAATGCGCACAATCGTCATAAACGTTTCCTCGTTATTTTGCGTATTCAGGCGGCAAGACTGCCATATTGTGCATCTGTCGTCACTATTTGGGGTGGCACATGAAAGGATGGGCTGACATAATCCCTGTGCAAAAATACAGTGAGAGAGCACCGTGGCAGACGATTTTTCCCCTGAAGGTCAATTAGCGCAGGCTATCCCCGGCTTCAAACCCCGTGAACCTCAGCGTCAGATGGCGCACGCCGTTGCGCACGCTATCGATAAGGCTCAGCCGCTGGTGGTCGAAGCCGGAACCGGCACGGGTAAAACCTATGCTTACCTTGCTCCGGCGCTGCGTGCGAAGAAGAAGGTGATTATTTCCACCGGATCGAAGGCGTTGCAGGATCAGCTCTACAGCCGCGATTTGCCCACGGTGGCGAAAGCGCTGAAATACAAAGGGCGTCTGGCTCTGCTGAAAGGGCGTTCTAACTACCTTTGCCTTGAGCGTCTCGAGCAGCAGGCGCTGGCGGGTGGCGATCTGCCGGTACAGACGCTGAGCGACGTCATTATCCTTCGGTCATGGGCGAACCAGACCGAAGAGGGGGACATCAGCACCTGCGCGAGCGTGCCGGAAGACTCTCCTGCCTGGCCGCTGGTGACCAGCACCAACGATAACTGCCTCGGCAGCGACTGCCCGCTGTACAAAGACTGCTTTGTGGTTAAAGCCCGCAAAACTGCCATGGACGCCGACGTCGTGGTGGTAAACCATCACCTGTTTCTCGCGGATATGGTGGTCAAAGACAGCGGTTTCGGCGAGCTGATCCCCGAGGCTGACGTGATGATCTTCGATGAAGCGCACCAGCTCCCGGATATCGCCAGCCAGTATTTCGGCCAGTCGCTCTCGAGCCGCCAGCTTCAGGACCTGGCGAAAGATTTCACCATCGCCTATCGCACCGAATTAAAAGATACCCAGCAGCTGCAGAAGTGCGCCGACCGCCTGGCGCAGAGCGCGCAGGATTTCCGCTTACAGCTTGGCGAGCCGGGCTATCGCGGTAACCTGCGCGAACTGCTGGCGGACAAAAATATCCAGCGCGCGCTGCTGCTGCTCGATGATGCCCTGGAACTCTGCTACGACGTGGCGAAACTCTCGCTTGGACGCTCCGCGCTGTTAGATGCAGCGTTTGAACGCGCCACACTGTATCGCGGGCGGCTCAAACGGCTGAAAGAGATTAACCAGCCGGGCTTCAGCTACTGGTATGAGTGCACCTCGCGGCATTTCACGCTGGCGCTCACGCCGCTGACGGTGGCGGATAAATTTAAAGAGGTGATGGCGCAAAAACCGGGAAGCTGGATCTTCACCTCGGCAACCCTGTCGGTGAATGACGATCTGCATCACTTCACGGAACGTCTTGGCATTGAGGCGGCGGAATCGCTGCTCCTGCCCAGCCCGTTCGATTACGAAAAACAGGCGCTGCTCTGCGTTCCCCGTAATCTGCCGCTGCCGAACCAGCCGGGCGCGGCGCGCCATCTGGCGGCGATGTTAAAACCGATGATTGAGGCCAACAACGGCCGCTGCTTTATGCTCTGCACCTCTCACGCCATGATGCGCGACCTCGCCGAGCAGTTCCGCGCCACCATGACGCTGCCGGTTCTGCTGCAGGGCGAAACCAGCAAAGGCCAGCTATTACAGCAGTTTGTTTCTGCCGGTAATGCCCTGCTGGTGGCGACCAGCAGCTTCTGGGAAGGGGTCGACGTGCGCGGCGATACCCTCTCGCTGGTCATCATCGACAAACTGCCGTTTACTTCCCCGGACGATCCGCTGCTGAAGGCGCGGATGGAAGATTGCCGTCTGCGCGGAGGCGATCCGTTTGACGAGGTCCAGCTGCCGGACGCGGTGATTACCCTCAAGCAAGGGGTAGGGCGTTTGATCCGCGACGTCACCGATCGCGGCGTGCTGGTGATCTGTGATAACCGACTGGTGATGCGCCCTTACGGCGCCACCTTCCTCGCCAGCCTGCCGCCCGCGCCGCGGACGCGGGACATAAAACGCGCGGTGCGTTTCCTGGCAAACCCAACGGCGGAGTAATTCGCCCCGGAATGTGCTAAGATGCGCGCCATTTTGTGACTGACCCTTGCGAGAGCGCGACGACTGATGCGAATTCTGGCTATTGATACCGCGACAGAGGCTTGCTCTGTCGCTCTGTTGAACGACGGTGCTGTTTCTGCTCATTTCGAAGAGTGCCCACGGGAACACACCCAACGTATTCTGCCCCTGGTAAAAGCCATGTTAACCCAGGGCAACACCTCCTTAACCGACCTCGACGCGCTGGCCTTTGGCCGTGGCCCTGGCAGCTTTACGGGCGTACGTATCGGGATTGGCATTGCGCAGGGGCTGGCGCTGGGCGCTGAACTGCCGATGATCGGCGTCTCTACCCTCGCCACCATGGCGCAGGGTGCCTGGCGTATGACTGGCGCAACCCGCGTGCTGGCGGCCATTGATGCCCGCATGGGCGAAGTTTACTGGGCTGAATATACCCGTGATGAAAACGGCGTCTGGCACGGTGAAGAGACGGAAGCCGTGCTGACGCCTGAAGCCGTCACTGAACGCCTGAAACAGCTCTCAGGCGAGTGGGCGACGGTAGGGACGGGCTGGCCGGCATGGCCGGAAATGGGGAACGACACCGGCGTAACGCTGGTTGACGGCAATATGCTTCTGCCTGCCGCCGAAGATATGCTTCCCCTTGCCTGTCAGCTGTTCGCGAAAGGAAAAACCGTTGCCGTTGAACAGGCTGAGCCGGTTTATTTACGAAACACCGTTGCGTGGAAGAAACTTCCAGGCCGCGAGTGAATCTCAGTAACAGGAACTGAGAAAAAGGAGTCGCATCATGGCGGTTCAAACTAAAGTTGTTCGCCTTTTAATGGCAGGCGTTGTTGCCACAGCACTGAGCGGTTGCGTAACCGTTCCTGATGCGATTAAGGGCAGTAGCCCAACGCCACAGCAGGATCTGGTGCGCGTTATGAATGCACCTGAGCTGTATGTTGGCCAGGAATCGCGCTTCGGCGGCAAGGTGATCGAGGTCTTTAACCAGCAGGGTAAAACCCGTCTGGAAATTGCGACGGTACCGCTGGACAGCGGTGCTCGCCCCGTTCTGGGGGAGGCCTCCCGCGGGCGCATTTATGCAGACGTCAGCGGTTTCCTTGACCCGGTCGATTTCCGTGGGCAACTGGTGACCGTTGTTGGGCCGATTACCGGTTCGGTGCAGGGCAAAATCGGCAGCACGCCGTATAAATTTATGACTATGCAGGTGACGGGCTACAAACGCTGGCGTATTGCCCAGCAGGTCGTCATGCCGCCACAGCCGATCGATCCGTGGATGTGGGGTCCTCATCCTTACCGTTATGGTTACCCCGGCTGGGGCTGGTATAACCCGGGCCCGGCGCAGGTTCAAACGATCGTAACTGAGTAACTAACTGTTATTATTAGGAAAGAGACAGCGGCTCAGCCGCTGTCTCTGTTTTTTTACGGATAAAATGAAAAAAAAGAGTGACGCGCTTCGCAACCTGCAATCTGAACAATTAATAAACTGGTACGCTGAGTTAATATAATGTTAACAAACTGTTTATTATCGGGGCTGTGATGACGACGAATACTCATTTCAGAGGTGATGCATTGAAAAAGGTTTGGCTTAACCGGTATCCCGCAGATGTGCCTGCGGAGATCAATCCTGACCGTTATCAATCCCTGGTTGAATTATTTGAACACTCGGTGCGGCGTTACGCTGACCAGCCTGCGTTTGTGAACATGGGCGAAGTGATGACCTTCCGTAAGCTGGAAGAGCGTAGCCGGGCGTTTGCGGCCTATTTACAGGAAGGGCTGGGACTGCAAAAAGGGGACCGCGTCGCGCTGATGATGCCAAACCTGCTGCAATACCCGGTAGCGCTGTTCGGCATCCTGCGAGCCGGGATGATTGTCGTCAACGTGAACCCACTATATACCCCGCGTGAACTTGAGCATCAGTTGAACGACAGCGGCGCGGTCGCAATTGTCATTGTCTCGAACTTTGCCCACACGCTGGAAAAAGTGGTCGACAGAACCCAGGTAAAACACGTCATTCTGACGCGCATGGGCGATCAGCTTTCCACGGCCAAAGGCACGCTGGTTAACTTTGTCGTTAAATACGTGAAGCGGCTGGTACCAAAATATCACCTGCCGGACGCCATTTCCTTCCGCCGTGCGCTGCACGCGGGCTACCGTATGCAATACGTCAAGCCAGAAGTGGTATCAGAAGATCTCGCCTTCCTGCAGTACACCGGTGGCACCACCGGCGTGGCGAAAGGCGCGATGTTGACGCACCGGAACATGCTGGCGAACCTTGAACAGGTGAACGCCACTTACGGGCCTTTGCTGCATCCGGGCAAAGAGGTGGTGATCACCGCGCTTCCGCTGTATCACATCTTTGCGCTGACCATGAACTGCCTGCTGTTTATTGAGCTGGGTGGTCAGAACATCCTCATCACCAACCCGCGCGATATCCCGGGCCTGGTGAAAGAGCTGGCGAAATATCCGTTCACCGCCATGACGGGGGTGAATACTCTGTTTAATGCGCTGCTCAATAATAAAGAGTTCCAGCAGCTGGATTTCTCCACGCTGCACCTCTCCGCAGGCGGCGGGATGCCCGTTCAGCAGGCGGTCGCTGAGCGCTGGGTGAAGCTGACCGGTCAGTATCTGCTGGAAGGCTATGGTCTGACGGAGTGCGCGCCGCTGGTGAGCGTGAACCCGCACGACATTGACTACCACAGCGGCAGCATTGGCTTGCCTGTTCCGTCGACCGAAGCAAAGCTGGTGGATGATGAGGATAACGAAGTGCCTCATGGTGAGCCAGGCGAGCTGTGCGTAAGAGGGCCGCAGGTGATGCTGGGCTACTGGCAACGTCCGGATGCTACGGACGAGATCATCAAAGACGGCTGGCTGCATACCGGCGATATTGCCGTGATGGACGACGAAGGTTTCCTGCGCATTGTCGATCGTAAGAAAGACATGATCCTGGTCTCCGGCTTTAACGTCTATCCGAACGAAATCGAAGATGTGGTCATGCAGCACAGCGGCGTGCTCGAAGTGGCGGCTGTGGGCGTCCCTTCCGGCAGCAGCGGTGAAGCGGTGAAGATATTTGTGGTCAAGAAAGAGCCTTCGCTGAATGAGGAAGAGCTGATAACCTTCTGCCGTCGTCAGTTAACGGGCTACAAGGTGCCGAAGCTGGTGGAATTCCGCGATGAACTGCCAAAATCCAACGTCGGGAAGATATTACGACGAGAATTACGTGACGAAGCCCGTGCCAAAGTAGACAATAAGGCCTGAGCTTCACGTTAATCGCCCAGACGCCGGTTAAGCCGGCGTTTTTTATGGGCGCAAACAAAAGAGAAAATGATTTGAATTACCAGATGATCACGACCAACGACGAGCTGGCTTCGCTGTGCGAAGTGACGCGCGACTATCCCGCCATCGCCCTGGATACCGAGTTTGTCCGTACGAGAACCTATTATCCGCAGCTGGGCCTGATTCAGATGTACGACGGCAAACATGTCTCGCTGATTGACCCGCTCGGTATTACCGACTGGGCACCAATGCGCGAGCTGCTGCTGGATACGGCCGTGACCAAATTCCTGCATGCGGGCAGTGAAGATCTGGAAGTGTTTATGAATACCTTTGGCATCATGCCGCAGCCGCTCATTGATACGCAGATCCTCGCGGCGTTCAGCGGGCGTCCGCTCTCATGGGGCTTTGCTGCCATGGTTGAGGAATACACCGGCCTGACGCTGGACAAAAGCGAATCCCGTACCGACTGGCTGGCACGCCCGCTGACCGAGCGTCAGCTGGAATATGCGGCGGCAGACGTCTTCTACCTGCTGCCGATTGCCGGACAGCTGATGAAGGAGGCAGAAGCCTCCGGCTGGCTGTCTGCTGCGCTGGATGAGTGCCGAATGACCCAGCAGCGTCGTCAGGAAGTGGTTGACCCGAAAGAGGCCTGGCGCGATATCACAAACGCCTGGCAGCTTCGCACGCGTCAGCTGGCGTGCCTGCAGCTATTAGCGGACTGGCGTTTGCGCAAAGCGCGCGAGCGCGATCTGGCCGTGAACTTTGTGGTGCGTGAAGAGCATCTGTGGGCGGTCGCGCGCTACATGCCTGGCAGCATGGGTGAACTGGACAGCATTGGGCTTTCGGGTAGCGAGATTCGTTTCCACGGCAAAACCCTGCTCGCGCTGGTGGCGCTGGCACAGCAAACGGCGGATGAAGACCTGCCGGAACCGCTGCTGAATTTGATGGATATGCCGGGCTATCGTAAAGCGTTTAAAGATATCAAGGCGCTGGTGCAGGACGTCGCAACGGAAAGCAAGCTGAGCGCGGAGCTCCTGGCATCACGTCGTCAGATTAATCAGTTGCTGAACTGGCACTGGAAGCTGAAGCCGCAGAATGGGCTGCCGGAGCTGATGGCGGGCTGGCGCGGGGAATTGATGGCCGATCGCCTGAATACGCTGCTGGAAGGTTACCCGCGATAAAAATATGCCGGGCGATACACCCGGCATATTCCCCCGGTGGCGCTGCGCTTACCGGGGCTACGAAATCACAAACCTACGGACGCGACTCTTCCGCTTCCGGGAGCGTAACGTTCAGCTCCAGAATCGAAATATCCCCGTCTTTTTGCTCCAGCTGTACGGTGACCATCTCCGGGTCAATCTGCACGTACTTACAGATCACTTCCAGGATGTCCTTGCGCAGCTGCGGCAGGTAGTGAGGCTCGGCGTCGCTACGACGACGCTCCGCAACAATAATTTGCAGACGTTCTTTTGCGATGTTGGCGGTGCTTTTTTTCCGCGAGAGAAAAAAGTCCAGTAATGCCATAACTTATCCTCCGAACAGGCGTTTGAGGAAACCTTTCTTCTCTTCTTCAATGAAGCGGAAAGGACGTTCTTCTCCCAGCAGACGGTCAACGGTATCGGCGTAAGCTTTACCTGCATCTGCCATCGTATCCAGAATCACTGGCTCACCCTGGTTAGAGGCGCGTAACACGGACTGATCTTCCGGGATAACGCCAACCAGTTTGATGCGCAGGATCTCCAGCACGTCTTCCATGCTCAGCATGTCACCTTTGTTCACGCGGCCCGGGTTGTAACGGGTCAGCAGCAGGTGCTCTTTGATCGGTTCCTGACCATTTTCCGCACGGCGGGATTTAGAGGCGAGGATACCGAGAATTCGGTCTGAGTCACGCACGGACGAGACTTCAGGGTTCGTGGTGATAATGGCTTCATCCGCGAAATAGAGCGCCATCAGCGCACCGGTTTCGATACCGGCAGGGGAGTCACAGACGACGAAGTCGAACTCCATCTTTTTCAGATCGTCGAGCACCTTCTCCCCGCCTTCGCGGGTCAGCGCGTCTTTGTCACGGGTCTGAGACGCCGGAAGAATGTAGAGGTTCTCGGTGCGCTTGTCTTTAATCAGCGCCTGGTTAAGCGTGGCATCGCCCTGGATGACGTTTACGAAGTCATACACGACGCGACGCTCACAACCCATGATCAGGTCCAGGTTACGCAGGCCGATATCGAAATCGATAACGACGGTTTTCTTTCCCTTCTGGGCCAAACCAGTAGCGATGGCCGCGCTGGAGGTGGTCTTGCCAACGCCTCCTTTACCCGAAGTAACAACAATAATGCGTGCCATAGAAATTCCTTGTTAAAAAGGGATCAATTCAACGGTTGAACGGTCAACGCGTCGTCTGCCAGCAGCAGACGAGCCGCTTTGCCATAAAATTCGGCTGGGATCTTGTCGCTCAGCCAATATTCACCTGCGATGGACACCAGTTCCGCCGTCAGGTGACTACAAAATATTTGTGCTTCCCGATCGCCACTTGCGCCCGCGAGCGCACGCCCACGCATCATACCGTAGACGTGAATATTGCCATCCGCAATCAGTTCAGCGCCAGCACTGACGTGGCTTGTAACAATTAGATCACAGTTTGGCGCATAAATTCGCTGACCGGAACGAACCGGCACATCAATCAATCGCGTTTTTGTGACAGGTGTAACGTTTTGAACCGGAGGAGGGGGCGTCTGTACTGCCGCTGGGGCCGAACGAGGGGCTTTTTCTTTGCCTTCGGTCAAAAGCGGTAGCCCAGCCCGGTCAATCTCGGCTTTCAGTTCAGCATCTTTACAGCCGCTAATGCCGACAATACGCAGCCCGGTGGATGAAACCGCCTGCTGGAGAAGTTTCCAGTTAACCGGGGCATCCAGACCGCTCACATTGACGACAACGGGGGCATGTTTCAGAAAGGCGGGTGCCTGCGCGATTTTATCTTCTAACGCCTGACGAATAACCTCGGGTTTTGCATCATGCAAATGAACCACTGATAAGGTGAAGCTACTGCCTTTAAGCTCGATGGGCGTGTTTGACATCCTGGCCTTACTCAATTTGCTATTAACCGCAACAACTCGCTGCGATATTCCGAAGAGTATCAGGCATGTTATAGTCAGGAGTATATTGAGGCAAGCAACCACCCATTAATTCAGAGTAAAAACATGTTTTGTGTGATCTATAGAAGTACAAGCCGTGACCAGACCTATCTTTATGTCGAAAAGAAAGACGATTTTTCGCGCGTGCCTGAAGAATTAATGAAAAACTTTGGCCGCCCTCAGCTGGCGATGCTGCTGCCGCTTGACGGGCGTAAGACGCTGGTGAATGCCGATCTGGAAAAAGTGAAATTGGCATTAACCGAGCAAGGCTATTATTTACAGCTTCCGCCACCACCCGAGAATTTATTAAAACAGCATCTTGAGGTGAACGGAAACAAATAAACCCGGACGCTTCCGGGAACAACACATCAACCGTTTAGGGGTCGACCATGTATCAACATCATAACTGGCAAGGTGCATTACTGGATTATCCCGTCAGCAAAGTCGTCTGCGTGGGCAGCAACTACGCAAAACACATTCAGGAAATGGGCAGCGCGACGCCAGAAGAGCCGGTACTGTTTATTAAGCCCGAAACCGCACTCTGCGATATTCGCCAGCCGCTGGCGTTACCGCAAGGGTTGGGTTCTGTCCACCACGAAGTGGAGCTGGCAGTGCTGATTGGCGCCACGCTGCGCCAGGCTTCTGAAGAGCATGTGCAGAAAGCGATTGCCGGTTACGGTGTCGCCCTGGATCTCACCCTGCGTGATGTGCAGGGCAAGATGAAGAAAGCGGGGCAACCGTGGGAAAAAGCCAAAGGCTTTGATAATTCCTGCCCCATTTCGGGTTTTGTTCCGGTGAGCGAGTTTACTGATGACCCGCAGGACACCCCGCTCAGTCTGAAGGTGAACGGCGAGGTTCGTCAGCAGGGCACTACGGCCGACATGATCCACAAGATCGTCCCGCTGATTGCCTACATGAGCCGCTTCTTCACCCTGAAACCGGGTGATGTGATCCTGACCGGTACGCCAGAGGGCGTCGGCCCGCTCAACGGTGGCGATGAGCTTGAGGTCAGTTTCAACGGCCTGTCGCTGAAAACACGCGTGCTGTAAAAACACCTTGCCGCCCGAAATGGGCGGCAAAACTTGCATCAACGTGCCAGACTCGTTATAAGGTGCGCTTTCTTTTGACGTGTGGACATCCTGATGAACGACATCCCTTTCTGGCAAAGTAAAACGCTCGACGAAATGACCGACGCGGAGTGGGAGTCGTTGTGCGACGGCTGCGGACAGTGCTGCCTGCACAAGCTGATGGATGAGGACTCCGACGAGATCTATTTCACCAACGTCGCCTGCAAGCAGCTGAACATCAAACCCTGCCAGTGCCGCAACTACGAACGCCGCTTCGAGTACGAGCCGGACTGCATCAAATTAACCCGTGAAAATTTGCCGACCTTTGAGTGGTTACCGCACACCTGTGCGTATCGCCTGCTGGCGGAAGGAAAAGATCTGCCGAAATGGCATCCGCTGCTGACCGGCTCTAAAGCGGCTATGCACGGCGAACGCATTTCCGTGCGTCATATTGCGGTGAAAGAGTCTGAAGTGCGGGACTGGGAAGACCACATCATGAATCACCCTAATCGGTGATAATAAAAAACCCGCCGAGGCGGGTTTTTTATTATGGTTGTGCGGCCTGATGCCCTCACCCCAAC
>NZ_GL890777.1:336519-344017 GCF_000211415.1 Enterobacter mori LMG 25706
CCAAATAGATCGCGTTTCTTTGGTTTAAACGGCTGGGCAATCAGCACCAGCAGGGCCACAACGAAGTAGGCCACAAAAATCCCCACCAGCCACTGCGGCATCTCCAGGGTCAGGAATTCCCACTGACGTACAGAACAGTCGCCGGACGCCACAAACACCTGCGGCAGCCACTTATCCAGCGGCAGCCAGCTCGGGAAACGGGCGGCAAAATCACAGGTCATAAACGGTGACGGATGCAGCTGCATCATGGTGTGTTCCCTGGAGAGTTCAATTCCCTTCCAGGCACTGTACAGCCAGATAGCGATACCGGCATAGCGTAACGGTGATTTCGGGGCAATCGCGCCCACCAGACCCGCGCCCATAATGCCGAACAATGCGCAACGTTCGTAGATACACAGCACGCAGGGCTTCAACCCCATCACATGCTGGAACCACAACGCGACCATTTCCAGCGCAAAGGCGGTCAGGGCCATTAACAACCACGCTCCGCGACCGCGAGAGCACTGGTTTAAAAATCTCAACATAATCATTTCCCTGGAGCATGCTTAGAAAGCGCAGTGTAAACGAATTCGTTTTCCGCGCCACCTGTACCTGACGAAATAAAACGTAATTGGATGTTTATCATGCGAAAAGGCAAACGGGCAGCGAACTGCCCGATTTACACATCTTAATGCGCGGCAAGTATACCCGCTTGTATCCGCCAGTGCGTATAAGGAATGAGGGTAATTTTGACGCAAAGCAAACCCACAATCGTCAGTACCAGCGTATAGGGCAGGGCCATCCAGACCATTCTTCCATAAGAAAGTCGTATGAGTGGCGCAAGCGCTGAGGTCAGCAGGAACAGGAATGCGGCCTGGCCGTTAGGTGTCGCTACGGAAGGCAGGTTGGTGCCGGTGTTGATCGCCACCGCCAGCAGTTCAAACTGCTGAGCGCTGATAACGCCTTGCTCCATGGCTGCTTTCGCTTCGTTGATATACACCGTGCCGACAAAAACGTTATCGGAAATGGAGGAGAGCAAACCGTTAAACAGGTAAAACAGCGAAAGCTGGGCGTCGGGCGCGGCTTGTAATACAAAGGCAATAATCGGCGCAAACAGGTGCTGATCGATAATCACCGCCACTACCGCAAAGAATACCGCCAGCAGCGCGGTAAACGGCAAGGCTTCGGTAAAGGCTTTGCCGATAGCGTGCTCGTCGGTCACGCCGCTAAAGGTGGTGGCGAGAATAATAACCGACAGGCCAATTAACCCCACCTCAGCAAGATGGAAAGCCAGCGCAGCAATAAGCCAGACGCCAATGATGCCTTGTGCGATCAGGCGTAGCGTATCCTGGCGCGTGCGCTGACGGCGACTTTGCACGTCAAATGTATGCAGCTCCTGTCGCACCGTCTCAGGCAGCTTCGCGCCGTAGCCAAAGACGCTGAATTTCTCGACAAGAATACAGGTGACGACGCCGCAGATGAGCACCGGAACGCTCACTGGCGCCATGCGCAGGAAGAATTCGCCGAAATGCCAGCCCGCCGCTTTGGCGATGATCAGGTTTTGCGGTTCCCCCACCATCGTCATCACGCCGCCCAGCGCTGTACCCACACCCGCATGCATCATCAGGCTACGCAGGAACGCGCGGAACTGCTCCAGCACCTCACGGTTATGCGCGTCGACATGGCTATCATCCTGCAAATCCTCACCGGGTCGAGAAGACGCGACGCGATGATAAATGCCGTAAAAGCCGACGGCCACGCTAATCACGACGGCCACCACCGTCAGGGCATCAAGGAAGGCCGACAGAAACGCTGCCGCGAGACAAAATGCCACCGACAGGATCGTTTTTGAGGGAATACTCAGCAGCAGCCGGGTAAAGATAAACAGCAGTAGTTGCTTCATAAAGTAGATGCCAGCCACCATAAACATCAGCAGCAGAAGCACCTCAAGATTGGATGCCAGCTCCTGTTTAACATGCTCCGCGCTGGTCATGCCAATCACCACCGCTTCAAATGCCAGCAGACCGCCGGGAAGGAGTGGATAGCATTTCAGCGCCATCGCCAGGGTGAAGATAAATTCCGCCACCAGCAGCCATCCGGCAACAAACGGATTGACATAAAACAGGATGGGGTTAACGACCAGGAATACCAGAAGTATGAGTTTGTACCAGTCAGGTGACTGACCTAAAAAGTTGCGCCACAGCGCGCGGCCAAATGAAATTTCCACGACAGACGTCCTTCCCCGTCAAATAAGGCAAAACATCAGTATACGCAAAAATGGGGGCGTAGAGGGGCATTAGGTCAAATTGTAAATTTCACAAAAATGAAACGGCGATCCCTCTTTTCTCTCTTTGCTGCGCTATCTGCCTCTGCGAGCCTCTGGTATGATGAGTCCAATTTGCTAAAGCTGTGTAATGGAAATCTCACTATGGTCATTAAGGCGCAGAGCCCGGCGGGTTTCGCGGAAGAGTACATCATTGAAAGCATCTGGAATAATCGTTTCCCTGCGGGATCAATTCTACCTGCTGAACGCGAACTCTCTGAACTGATTGGCGTCACCCGTACTACGCTGCGTGAAGTTCTGCAGCGTCTGGCACGTGATGGCTGGTTGACGATTCAGCACGGCAAGCCAACGAAAGTAAACAACTTCTGGGAAACGTCCGGGCTGAACATTCTTGAAACGCTGGCGCGTCTCGACCACGAAAGTGTGCCGCAGCTGATCGACAATCTGCTCTCCGTGCGTACCAACATCGCGACTATCTTTATCCGTACCGCGTTCCGTCAGCATCCTGAAGATGCGCTTGCGGTGCTGGCCAGCGCGAACGAGGTCGAAGACCACGCTGACGCTTTCGCCACGCTTGACTATAACGTCTTCCGCGGACTGGCCTTTGCCTCCGGTAACCCGATTTACGGCCTGATCCTGAACGGGATGAAAGGGCTCTATACCCGTATCGGTCGCCACTACTTTGCTAACCCTGAAGCCCGCAGCCTGGCGCTGGGTTTCTACCATAAGCTGAGCAAGCTCTGTACCGAAGGGCTGCACGATCAGGTTTATGAGACGGTGCGTCGCTATGGGCATGATTCCGGTGAAATCTGGCACCGCATGCAGAAAACGCTTCCGGGCGATTTAGCGATTCAGACCCGCTAAAAGAAAAAACCTCTCGTACGAGAGGTTTTTTTTCGCCCGGTGGCGCTTCGCTTACCGGGCCTACAAATCCCTGAACCGTAGGCCGGGTAAGGCGTAGCCGCCACCCGGCAAACTACAGCGTATTTAACCGCGCCGGGCACCGCTCCAGCAGCTCCACGCTGCCGTCTTCATTCTGCTGTTCAAGCAACACGTCAAAGCCCCACAGCCGATGCACGTGCTTCAGCACCTCTTTACGCCCTTTATCCAGCGGCGCGCGGTTGTGCGGGATATAGCGCAGCGTCAGGGAGCGGTCACCGCGTAAATCCACATTCCATACCTGGATGTTCGGCTCAAGGTTGCTCAGGTTGTACTGGGAAGAGAGGCGAGAGCGGATCTCGCGGTATCCCTCTTCGTTATGGATCGCCGAAATTTCCAGGTAGTTGTTACGGTCATCATCCAGCACGGTGAAGAAACGGAAATCTCGCATGATCTTCGGCGACATAAACTGGCTGATAAAGCTCTCCTCCTTAAAGTCACGCATCGCGAAATGCAGCGTTTCCAGCCAGTCAGAACCGGCGATGTCCGGGAACCAGTATTTGTCTTCCTCCGTCGGCGACTGGCAGATGCGCTTGATGTCCTGGAACATTGCAAAGCCAAGGGCATACGGGTTGATGCCGCTGTACCACGGGCTGTTATAAGCAGGCTGGAACACCACGTTGGTGTGGCTGTGCAGAAACTCCATCATAAAGCGTTCGGAGACTTTCCCTTCGTCATACAGGTGGTTAAGGATGGTGTAGTGCCAGAAGGTCGCCCAGCCTTCGTTCATCACCTGCGTCTGTTTCTGCGGGTAGAAATACTGGCTCACCTTACGCACAATGCGCAGGATCTCGCGCTGCCACGGCTCCAGCAGCGGGGCGTTCTTCTCCATAAAGTAGAGCAGGTTTTCCTGCGGCTCAGACGGATAACGACGCGCTTCGGCGACCGTTTTCTCCTCCTCACGCTTCGGCAGGGTACGCCACAGCATATTCACCTGGCTTTGCAGATACTCCTCACGGCTTTTCTGCCGGGCCTTCTCCTCCTGTAAGGAGATTTTTTGCGGACGCTTGTAGCGGTCAACGCCGTAGTTCATCAGCGCGTGGCAGGAATCGAGCAGTTTTTCCACTTCATCCACACCGTAGCGCTCTTCGCATTCGGTAATGTATTTACGGGCGAAAATCAGGTAATCGACAATCGAGCTGGCATCCGTCCAGCTGCGGAAAAGATAGTTGTTCTTGAAGAAAGAGTTGTGCCCGTAGCAGGCGTGCGCCATCACCACCGCCTGCATGGTAATGGTGTTCTCTTCCATCAGATAGGCAATACACGGATTGGAGTTAATGACGATCTCATACGCCAGTCCCTGTTGACCGTGTTTATACAGCCGCTCCGTTTCAATAAATTTCTTACCAAACGACCAGTGCGGATAGTTGATCGGCATCCCGACGCTGGAGTAGGCATCCATCATCTGTTCGGACGTAATGACTTCAATTTGATGGGGATAGGTATCCAGGCGATACAGTTTTGCTACCCGGTCAATCTCGGCCAGATAGACATCAAGCAGCTCGAAGGTCCAGTCGGGTCCATCGCTCAGACGTGTGTTGTCCTTGGATATGGAATCAATAGTAGCCATTAGCGCGCCCTCGTTGTTGGGAGCTCTCTCTGTCTGGAGAGCCTCCTTTCAAGCATAGATCAACGCGTTAAAAAGCGTGCTGAAGCAGAAATTTTTTCTTTGCGATTTCGCGTTTTTGATACGGCAAAAAAAGCGGGTCTTGCAGAGTTTTATGCTGGCTAAAAATAACGCGCAGCAGGAGATCCCAAATTAGCACTATCCCCTGATACAGGGGGATGTGTGAGGTAAGTCACCATCAAAAAAGTCGTATGTTGAATAATATTTTCAACTAGGTTATCAATCTGTAATTAGAAGATTGTTCTTTTGCACATAATGGAGTGGCTATGCGTGTTGTCATACTGGGAAGTGGTGTCGTTGGCGTAACCAGCGCCTGGTATTTAAGTCAGGCGGGGCATGAGGTTACCGTTATCGATCGTGAATCTGGCCCGGCGCTTGAAACCAGTGCGGCGAACGCCGGACAAATCTCTCCGGGTTATGCGGCGCCGTGGGCAGCCCCCGGCGTGCCGTTAAAGGCGATTAAGTGGATGTTCCAGCGTCACGCGCCGCTGGCGATCAGTCTCGACGGCACGCAGTTCCAGCTGAAGTGGATGTGGCAGATGCTGCGCAACTGTGACACCCGCCACTACATGGAAAATAAAGGACGCATGGTGCGTCTGGCGGAATACAGCCGTGATTGCCTGAAAGCCTTACGCGCCTCGACGGGCATTGAGTACGAAGGCCGTCAGGGCGGTACGCTGCAGCTGTTCCGCACTGAGCAACAGTACGAAAACGCCACCCGCGATATCGCCGTGCTGGAAGATGCGGGCGTACCCTATCAGCTGCTGGAAGCCAGCCAGCTGGGGCAGGTGGAGCCTGCGCTGGCGGAAGTGGCGCATAAACTGACGGGCGGCCTGCGCCTGCCCAATGACGAAACCGGCGACTGCCAGCTCTTTACGCAACGTCTGGCGCAAATGTGCGAGCAGGCAGGGGTGAAATTCCGCTTTAACACCTCTGTCGACAAGCTGCTGTCGGAAGGGGAAAAAATTTACGGCGTGAAGTGTGGCGAAGAGGTGATCAAAGCCGATGCCTACGTGATGGCGTTTGGTTCGTACTCCACCGCCATGCTGAAAGGTATCCTCGATATTCCGGTCTACCCGCTGAAAGGCTACTCGCTGACCATTCCGGTGAAAGAAGAGAGCGGCGCGCCCGTGTCGACCATTCTGGACGAAACCTACAAAATCGCGATCACCCGCTTCGACAACCGCATTCGCGTGGGCGGCATGGCGGAGATCGTGGGCTTCAACACCGAACTGCTGCAACCGCGTCGTGAAACGCTGGAAATGGTGGTGGGCGATCTCTTCCCGCGCGGAGGCTTTGTCGAACAGGCGACCTTCTGGACCGGTCTGCGCCCCATGACGCCGGACGGCACGCCGATTGTCGGCCGCACGCCGTATAAAAACCTGTGGACCAATACCGGGCACGGCACGCTCGGCTGGACGATGGCCTGCGGCTCGGGTCAGCTGCTGAGCGACCTGATATCTGGCCGCACGCCAGCAATTCCGTTTGACGATTTAAGTGCCGCACGTTATCAATCAGGGTTTACCCCATCGCGTCCGCAGCACCTGCACGGCGCACATAACTAAGGAGTCGTCATGTCCCGTCCCATTCTGGCTCAGCTGGATTTGCAGGCCCTGAAGGATAACCTGCAAATTGTTCGCCGTGCTGCGCCGGGTACACGCGTCTGGTCGGTAGTCAAGGCAAATGCCTACGGCCACGGCATTGACCGCATCTGGAGCGCCCTTAGCGCAACTGACGGTTTTGCGTTACTCAATCTGGAAGAGGCGATTCTGCTGCGCGAGCGCGGCTGGAAAGGGCCCATCCTGCTGCTGGAAGGCTTTTTCCACGCCGACGATCTGCCGCTGCTGGACAAATACCGTCTGACCACCAGCGTTCACAGCAACTGGCAGATTAAGGCGATTCAGGATGCGAAGCTCCACGCGCCGCTGGATATCTATCTCAAGGTGAACAGCGGTATGAACCGCCTGGGCTTCCAGCCTGAGCGGGTCCATACGGTCTGGCAGCAGCTGCGTGCCCTGAAAAATGTGGGTGAAATGACGTTGATGGCGCATTTTGCGGATGCTGAAAAGCCGGACGGTATCGCCGATGCCATGGTCCGCATTGAGCAGGCGGCAGAAGGGCTGGATTGCCCACGTTCGCTGTCGAACTCGGCGGCGACGCTTTGGCACCCTGAAGCCCACTATAACTGGGTGCGTCCGGGTATCGTACTGTACGGCGCATCTCCCTCGGGCCAGTGGCAGGACGTCGCCAACAGCGGCCTGAAGCCGGTCATGACCCTGCGCAGTGAAATCATTGGCGTGCAGACGCTGAAGACGGGTGACACGGTAGGCTATGGCAGCCGCTACCGTGCGGCGGGCGAGCAGCGCATCGGGATTGTCGCGGGGGGCTATGCGGACGGCTATCCGCGTCTGGCGCCAACCGGCACGCCCGTGTGGGTCGATGGTGTTCGCACGGGCACGGTAGGCACCATCTCAATGGATATGATGGCGATAGATTTAACCCCCTGTCCGCAGGCGGGCATCGGATCGCCGGTCGAGCTGTGGGGTAATGAGGTAAAAATCGACGATGTGGCTTCCGCTGCGGGCACGGTCGGCTATGAATTGATGTGCGCGCTGGCACCGAGAGTGCCGGTTGTGACGGTGTAACGAATGTTTGTGTCGGGTGGCGGC
>NZ_GL890777.1:344070-351156 GCF_000211415.1 Enterobacter mori LMG 25706
TCGAACGTAGGCCGGGTAAGCGTAAGCGCCACCCGGCAAAAAAACACTACTCCACGTCCTCTTCCCTCGGTCTCACGCCGACTTTGCGCACCGCGTTATCCTCTTTCTCGGCGACCGTCCAGATCATCCCGGCAAATTCCACCTGGTCACCCACGACGGGCGCGGCGCCCAGTAGTTGCTGAATGATATCGCCCAGCGTTTGCTGCTTGTCGCGGTACTCAAGCCCCTCATCCAGCCCGTAAATCAGCGCCACATCCGCAAACTTAGCGCTGGCTTCGAGAATAAAATCGCCGAAGAACCGCTGGTCCAGCGCGACAGGAGGCGACTGGCTGAACAGTTTGCCCAGCGCGGGCAGGTCGCGCTCGCGGCCAATGACGCACAGAATATCGCCTTCGCGCAGGCGGGTGCTGCCGGTAGGGTGCAGAAGGGCATTATCGCGGAACAAGGCGGCAATGCGCGTTTCGGCGGGCATATGCAGATCGCGCAGTGAGGCCCCCACGCACCATTTGTCGGCGCTGAGCTGGTAAACAAACTGCTCCCACGGGTTTTCCGGGTGAATATCCAGCCCCACGCGGGAGACTGGCCAGCCAACGGGCGGCACCACCACTTTGGCCTTTTTCGCCGCCCACCCGAGCGACGTCCCCTGGAACAGCAGCGAGATCAGCACCACGAAGAACGCCACGTTAAAGAACAGCCGCGCGTTGTCCAGACCGGCCATCATCGGGAACACCGCAAGGATAATCGGCACCGCGCCGCGCAGGCCCACCCAACTGATGAACACCCGTTCGCGCAGGTTGAAGCCGCGAAACGGCAGCAGACCCGCGAACACCGAGAGCGGACGGGCGAAGAAGATCATCCACGCAGAAAGCAGCAGCGCCGGAACGGCGATCGGCAGCAGGTCGGATGGCGTGACCAGAAGGCCCAGTACCAGGAACATGCCGATCTGCGCCAGCCACGCCAGGCCGTCGAAGTTCTGCAAAATGGCATGGCGGTTACGGATTGGCCGGTTGCCCATCAGGAAACCGCAGAGGTAGACGGCGAGAATGCCGCTGCCGTCAAGCGCGGTGGTGACGGCAAAAATCAGAATTCCGCCGCTCAGCGCCAGCAGGGGGTAAAGCCCCGCGGGCAGCGAGATGCGGTTGATCATCTGCTGTAACAGGTATCCCCCCGCCAGGCCGATAACAATCCCCAGCCCAAACTGCTGCAGTATATGCCAGGCGAACATCCAGCTTAATCCGGTTTCGTGTTGCTGAATCATCTCAATCAGCGTGATGGTGAGAAACACCGCCATCGGATCGTTACTGCCGGACTCAATCTCAAGCGTTGAGCCGACGCGCTCGTTTAGCCCTTTACCGCCAAGCAGGGAAAATACCGCAGCGGCGTCGGTTGAACCGACAATCGCGCCGATCAGCAAACCTTCCATGAGATTGAGATGGAAAAGCCACGCGGCCATCATCCCGGTGAGGCCGGAGGTAATCAACACGCCGACTGTCGCGAGCGACAGCGCAGGCCCTAAGGCGACGCGGAAAGAGCTCGCCTGGGTGCGCATCCCGCCGTCCAGCAGGATCACCGCCAGCGCGAGGTTACTCACCATGTAAGCGAAAGGGTAATTATCGAATGGGATACCGCCGATGCCATCAATGCCAGCCAACATGCCGATGGCAAGGAAAATAACAAGAATAGGTATGCCGAGACGTGATGAAAATGAACTCAATAAAATACTGCTGGTTACAAGCACAGAACCCAGAATGAAAAGGCTGATTATTGCTGCGGCATCCAATGTTGTCGTACTCCCACCTCAATGTTAACGCTGTTATTAAAACCCTAACATATTAACGACAGGAACAGCGTTTTATTGAGGCGGTTTAAGCGCTTTTTTATGCCTTTAAGACCGGATGGCCGCTGAGAGTGAGCCGACTGCCTGAATTATTATGCGTCAGCGTCGCCCGAGCGCCCAGCGGCAGGGTAACGGTCTGCTGCTCATGGCCAAAATCAAGCCCCGTAATCACCGGAATGTCCAGCCGCGAACGGATGAAATCAACCATCGTCTCAAGGGAGTAGCCTGCATCATAGTCATTCGGTGCCGATCCGCTAAAGCTGCCGAGCACGATGGCGGACTGTCGCCCGAGAATGCCCGCATGGTAAAGCTGGAGCAGCATGCGCTCGACGCGGAACGGATGCTCGTTGATATCTTCCAGCACCAGGATGCCATCCTCAATCTGGGGCAGCCACGGCGTGCCAATCAGCGACACCAGCATCGCCAGGTTTCCACCCCAGAGCTGGCCTTCACATTCCCAGTGCGGCCCATTTCCCTGCCACTCAACGCTGTAGGTCGAATTTTGCAGCGCGCGCCAGAAATGTTCCTGGGTGAACGCATCCAGCTCCGGCGCGCCGAAGTTACCGGCCAGCATCGGGCCGCTGAAGGTAATGACGTTGTGCAGCGCCAGCAGGCCGAGCTGGATCGCCGTGAAATCGCTGTGTCCACAAATCAGCAGAGGATCCTGCTGCTGGCGTTTTGCCAGGCCTTGCCAGTCGATACTCTCCAGCAATCGGCTCGCGCCATACCCGCCGCGCACCGCAAGCACAATCTGGTCAGCGCCCTTCAGGTTCACCAGGTTATTGATATCATTCAGTCTCTGCGCCTCTGTTCCGGCAAAACGCTGCAGGCGGCGGGGGATAATAGTCTGATTTTCTACCCGATGGCCGGATTCCAGTAAGCGCTGAACGCCCCGCTGTGCCGCGTCCTGGTTGATGCAGTAACCCGACGGCGCGATGAGATGAAACTGAGACATGGCAATTCCTTGCTGAATGAGAAACTAATTGTCTATATCATGCCGCTTATACGCCGCCTGCTTCAAGAGGCGGCGCACTGCGATGACCGGCTATAAGGATAGATGACGTGAAATTGAGATGGTTTGCTTTTTTGATTGTGTTGCTTGCTGGCTGTAGTTCAAAACATGATTATCAAAATCCGCCCTGGAACCCGGAAGTGCCGGTGAAACGGGCCATGCAGTGGATGCCGATCAGCGAACAAGCCGGGAAGGCCTGGGGCGTGAGCCCGCGACTGGTTACGGCGATCATTGCCGTGGAATCCGGCGGCAACCCCACGCTCGTCAGTAAATCCAACGCGGTGGGGCTGATGCAGCTTAAAGCATCAACGGCAGGCAAAGAGGTCTACCGCTATATGGGCTGGCGCGGTCAGCCGTCGACCAGCGAGCTGAAAAACCCGGAACGCAACATCTCGATGGGAACAGCTTACCTGAGCATTCTGGAACACGGCGTGCTGAAGGGTATTGAAGATCCTGAAGTGATGCAGTACGCGCTGGTGGTCTCTTACGTGAACGGTGCCGGTGCGCTGCTCAGAACCTTCTCGTCCGACCGTAAAGAGGCGATTGAAGAGATAAACGACATGGACAAAGACGAGTTCTTTGAACATGTAGTGAAGAACCACCCGTCACCGCAGGCACCTCGGTATATCTGGAAAGTACAGAAAGCAATGGACGCCATGTAACGCCGTTGTCGGGCGGCCTCGCTGCCCGACGCCCCTCACAAGACTTTATTCGCCCGTTCCCGCGCCTCTCGCTCCAGAGAGAAGATGATGCGCTGAAGCTCGCGCTCTGCACCCGGCCCCACGTTGAGAAAGCGAAAGCTCAGACGGGGCGTGGAAATGGTCTCGTTCTTGCTGTCCACCACCTTACGCTCGCTGATGGCAATCAGCTGCGCATCGAAACAAAACCGTCCCCAGCCGCCCATATCCAGCTCAATCTGCGTGAATCGCATGCCTTCAACCAGCCCGTCAGGTTTTGGAGTATCCATCAGCGCGCCCATGCCGCCTAACGACAGGTCAAACAGGCGGAAGCGGATCTCTTTTTTATCCGGCATTTTTGCCCGACAAAAATAAGCGGGATGGAGCGGGGCGCTGATGCGGAAATATTCCCGACGCTGGACAAACCAGAGGTTATCAGGCAGCGGCGAGGTAAAAGCAGGCAGCCCCAGATATTCGCTCAGCTCCAGTCGCGGCAGAATAAATTCCACCTTTGCGCCGTGGGTTTCAGCCATCACCGCGATTTTTTCCGCCCGCTGTGCGGCGCGGTTCTCATGCTCCTGGCTGCCCAGGTCGACGATCAGACGGTCGGACGACACGTCGAGGATCTTGCTGATAAACTGATTGTTTGACCAACGCATGCGTAGCGGCACTTCACCTTTTTGCAGGTCGCGTAATACCCCTAATACAGCCAGCGGATTTTGTTTCAGGAACTGCTCACTGTAATTACTCACGCCAGATTGCTCCTTGATATTTGACAGACTGTCTCTGCGTTATCGGCAATCTGAAATGAAACTTAATACAAACCGGTGATTTTTTTTACTGGCCGCCGTAATTTAAGTCGGTGAGATGAAAATGATTTTCGGGCGATGACCTATACTTAAGTCACCAGCGCGGAAGGTTTTCCGTGCATGCGTTAAACCTGCAAGAGGGCATCGCTATGGGTATCATCGCCTGGATTATCTTTGGTCTTATTGCCGGCGCTATCGCCAAATTGATCATGCCGGGAAATGATGGTGGCGGCTTTATTCTGACCTGTGTACTCGGTGTGGTCGGGGCGGTTGTCGGCGGCTGGCTGGCAACGATGTTTGGCTTTGGCGGCAGCATCAGCGGTTTCGATCTTCACAGTTTCCTGGTCGCGGTGGTCGGCGCGATCGTTGTACTGGGCATATTCCGGTTACTCAGACGGGCATAACATGTTCACAAGCGGCTCTCACCTGAGGGCCGTTTTTTTTATCCGCTTATTGATTTGCTAATCGAAATGATAATAATTGTCGTTCCCAGTATTATCTATAACAAAGACGACAATTATGAATACCTCACGTTTTGCGTTATGTGCGTTGGCAGGAGCCGTGGCGCTGGCATTGCAGGCACAGGCTTTCGCCGAAGAATCGACTATCGTAGTTACGGGCGCAGAGCAGGGCAGCGCGCTTCCTTCATGGACGAACAGTGCGACCAAATCGGCGGTGGCAGAAAGTAAAACGCCGCAGGTGATCAATACCCTTTCTGAGCAGGAGATAGAAAAGCGTCATGCGAACTCCGTGAATGAAATCCTGCGCTATGCCCCGGGCGTCTCGACCGAGGTGAGGGGCAGTACCTCGTACATGAGCGAATACAAAATCCGTGGGTTTACCGTTGACCAGGAATTCTATAACGGTCTGCAACTGCCGTATAACGTCACCGGTAACACCAAAGCGCGCATCGATCCGCTGCTGATTGAGAGCGTTGATATTCTGAAAGGTCCCTCTTCAGTGCTGTACGGTGGCGGCTCGCCGGGTGGGCTGGTGAATATTCAAAGTAAGAAGCCGCAAAAAGCCTCCCGTACCGAGGTGGGTTTTAACACCGGCACCCGTAACCTGAAAGAGGGCTACCTCGATTCAACCGGGCAAATCGCTGACAGCGACTGGAACTACCGTCTGCTGGGGAAAGCGACGGAAAATGACGACCAGCCGCACACCACGCGCTACGAAAACTACCTCGTGGCACCGTCAGTGACCTGGCAGCCGGACAGCAAAACGCGTCTCACCATTGATGCACTGGCGCAAAATACGCCGAGCCTGTCGCCGTCCGACCCGCTGCCGCTCGCCTATCTGCGCTCGAGCTACGCCGATCGCCGGGACTATGCCGGGGACGAGTGGAGCGGATTCAAACAGCGCCAGTGGATGCTGGGCTACAGCTTTGAACATGAGTTTGATAGCGGCTGGGGCTTTCATCAGAAAGCGCGCTACTTCGACGTAGATACCCACCAGCGCAGCGTCTATTCAACCGGGCCAGGGAGCGAGGTCTATCAACTCAATCGCTTTGCTTACACCACGGATGAAGACCTTCAGAGCTTCAACATCGACAACCAGGTCACCAAAACGGTTGCGCTGGGGGAATGGAAACATCATCTGCTGGCCGGGTTTGACTATCAGAAGCTGAACTCGCACTTCCACTACCGATACGCCTCCTCAACACCGGGTATTGATATGCGTAATCCTGACTACGCGCAGATCGATGAAGGCGCGCTGGGGTTGTATACCGCCCAGAAAAACCGTCTGAGCTATCAGCAGAACGGCTATTACCTGCAGGATCAGGTGGAGTTCGGCGGACTAAATCTGCTGGGCAGCCTGCGCTATGACGATTACCGCTCCGTGACCACGAATTACCTGCAAAACGGCGACAAAGCGTATGTTTCTCAGGATCGGGTTACCAAACGTCTGGGGGCGCTTTACGCCTTCGACAACGGGATTTCGCCTTTCATCAGCTACTCGGAAGGTTTTGCACCGGTTTCGCCGCAGGGGACGCTCACGGCAAAAGACGTCAAGCCAACCACCAGCAAGCAGGTTGAGGGCGGGGTGAAATACCTGCTGGCGGACTACGCCACCACCTTTACCGCATCGGTGTTTAACATTCGCCAGAAAAATGTCGTCACCTCCGATCCCGGCTTCCTCAACTACCGTCAGACCGGGGAAGTGGAATCCAAAGGGGCTGAGCTGTCGGCGGTCAGCCGTCCGACGGATAACCTGACGCTGATTGCGAACTACGCTTACACCCACGCGATCAATACGGAAGATGATAAATACCAGGGCAAGCGTCCAACACAGGTGCCGGAGAATGCCTTTAACCTGTGGGGCGACTACACCTTCGACAGTACGCCGCTGAAAGGGGTGATGCTGGGGGCTGGCGCGCGCTATACCGGGCCGATGGAAATTTCACCGAATAACGATGCGGGCAAACTCGGCGGCACCACGCAGTACGATCTGGCGGCCTCTTACCGCATGGGCGAAGTCCTGCCGTCGCTGGAAGGGCTGACGGTTAAAGCCAGCGCGCAGAACATCACCAATAAAGAGACGCTGACCTGTTACGACGCAACCAACTGCTGGATTGGGCGTGACCGGACGTTCCAGCTAGGGGCGAGCTACAGCTTCTGATGAGCTTAACCCCTCTCCCGATGGGCTGAGGGTTTCCCACAAAATAATGGCTGCATGGATGACTCCCTCTCCCTTAAGGGAGAGGGCTGGGTTGAGGGGGGCCGGGTAAGGCGTAGCCGCCACCCGGCA
>NZ_GL890777.1:351194-390944 GCF_000211415.1 Enterobacter mori LMG 25706
ACTGCGCCGCGCTTTTCGCTGGCGCGGCGTCATCATTTGCCGCAGGCTGATTCTCCGGTACGCTGTCGCAGGGTTTCTCTTTCGGACAAACCAGGTCCAGCATCTTGAGCGTCACGCCGTTGCTCCAGCCAAATCCATCCTGCAACGGATATTCACCGCCGCCCCCGCCGGTGCCGGTAGACGAGACATCATACTTCTCCACCAGCTTCTTCTCGCGGTCGTAGGTGTGTTGAACGTTTTTCAGGAAGCGCCAGGTCACGTCCATCGCCACTTTTTCCTGGCCATAGTTCTGCAATCCTTCCGCTGCGACCCACTGCAGCGGTGCCCAGCCGTTTGGCGCATCCCACTGCTGGCCGCTGTTGATAGTGGTGGTCGTAATGCCGCCCGGCTTCAGCAGGCGTGAAGCGGTAGCTGCAGCCACTTTATCCGCGCGGTCCTGTGCCGCAGCCTTCACGTAAAGCGGGAACAGGGCGGCGGCGGTAAGCTGATTACGCACCTTTTTACTCTTGAGATCATAATCCGCGTACCAGCCCTCTTTTTCATTCCACAGATGGCTCTCAATAGCTTTTTGCCGCGAGGCGGCCAGTGCTTCATATTTGCTCGCACCAGCGGTATCACCATCCTCCTGGCTTGCCCGTGCCAGCAGCGTCTCCATCTTGAACATCAGGGCGTTCAGGTCCACTGGCACAATGCTGGTGGTGCGGATGGTGCCAAGCTTTTGCGGATCGTCCATCCAACGGGAGCTAAAGTCCCAGCCTGACGCGGCTGCCGAGCGCAGATCGCGGTAAATTTCCGTCGCCGGGCGGTTAGGGTTGTTTTTAGCGGTATTTACATCATCGAGCCAGGATTCAGGACGCGGGGTATCGCGGTCATCCCAGTAGCGGTTAAGGATTGTCCCGTCATCCAGTTTCACCACGCGTTTGTTGGCCTGGCCCGGCTGCAGGCCATCGACGCCCTCCATCCAGTAGGCATACTCTTTTTCCATCTGCGGACGATATTTTTTCAACGCATCTTTATCATGCGTCGCCAGCAGTTCGACCATCAGGGAGAAGAACGGTGGCTGCGAACGGCTCAGGTAATAGCTGCGGTTGCCGTTAGGGATGTGGCCGAAGGTGTCAATTTCATAGGCGAAGTTGTCCACCATATCGCTGATTTTATCCCAGTGGCCGCTTTCGGCCAGGCCCAGCATGGTGAAATAGCTATCCCAGTAATACACCTCGCGGAAACGTCCCCCGGGCACGACGTAGGATTTCGGCAAGGGCAGGAGTGAATCCCATTTACTGCTGGCTTTGTCCGTTGTGCGGGTCAACACGGGCCACAGCCCATCAATGTGCTCGCGAAGGCTTTGTCCGGCGGGGGGAACGTATTTTTCGCCTTCACCCGGAAGCGTGAAATTCACGTCAACGAAATGGCGTAAATCAAAGCCCGACTGCTTACGCTGCATGCGATAGTCGGCGAGGATGGTCAGCGGATCGCTTTTGGGGACCGCATCGGCAAAGGTTTTTTGATCGGGAAACAGTTTGGCACTCTGCACATCGCTGAAGAGGGGGCCGAGCAAAATATCGGGCGGGTTCGTTTGGCCAGATGCCATCTCTTCAGCGCTGGCCGCGGCGGTAAGCGAGAGCAACGCACCGCCCAGAACAAGAGGTAAGAGGCGAGGGCGCAACTTTTGAGGTGTTATCATAGGGTCTTCTCCTTATTTCGCTGAGCAGCGGTCACGCTGTCATCAATCTTCAGAAAACAGTAGACGAATATTCCGCGCTTCGCGTGTCGAACGTCGCATTTTGTACAAATCAAGACGATTTACCGTTGTGTTTAATGCCCTGCTGGTGTGGTGAAATATTGATATTGTGAATATTCAACGGTGCTGGGAAATTAATTGCGGCCCGTGACGCAGAATTTGCGCGGCGAATTTTCTGTTTTAATTACCACGATCACATAAAGCAAAAAACATAAGCTCCTGGTGAAAAAACATAATAGATAGCATTGATGCTCTCAGGCGACATTATCGCTACAGCAGAAACCGGTTTCATCAATAAGGAGTGAATCAATGTCAGTCGCGGAAAAAATACCGGCCAAAGAGAAAATAGGCTATAGCCTGGGAGATGCAGCAAGTCATATTGTATTTGACTCATCGGTTGCCATTCTGGCGTATTACTATACCGATATTTATGGCTTACCGCCGGCCATAATGGGCACCATGTTTCTTCTGGTGCGTTTATTAGATGCGATTACCGACCCGGTGATGGGGGCGATAGCCGATGCAACGTCGACGCGCTGGGGTCGCTTCCGTCCCTGGCTGCTGGCGATATGCGTTCCCTTTGCGGTCAGCTGCGTCCTGGTCTATTCCATTCCGAATTTTACCGAAACCGGAAAAATTTATTATGCCGTCGGGGCATATATATTTATGACCCTGATGTATACCGCCATAAATATTCCATATTGCTCTCTGGGCGCTGCGCTAACGTCCGATCCGCGTGAAAATCTCTCCTTGCAGTCCTGGCGCTTTGCCATCACGCCGATTGGCGGGGCGCTCGGAACGGCCCTTATTTTACCCCTGGCGGACTACCTCTTCCCGGGCGACAGGGCGACCGGCATACAGGTGGCGATGGCGCTCTTTGGCGCGATCGGCTGCCTGATGTTCATCGTCTGTTTTGCCACCACAAAAGAGCGCGTGCAGCCCATCAAAGAGGAGAATCTTAACATCGCCCGTGACGTTAAAATTCTCTTCCGTAACGATCAGTGGCGCATTCTCTCTATCTATAACTTCATGATGCTGGTGGCGGTGGTGATCCGCGGCGGCGCGGTGGTCTATTACGTGAATACCGTGCTCAATAAAGGGGCTGACGTCATCTCGTACTTTATGCTGGGCGGGATGCTGGCCTCTATGTTTGGCTCCGTACTGGCTCAGCCGTTCGGTACCCGTTTTTGCAAGGTCAAACTCTCATTCTGGATCAATATTCTGAATGCGGCGTTAGGCGTAGCCTGCTTCTGGCTGCCGCTGGAGTTCTGGGTCATTCCGTTGATTGCCCATGTCCTGATTCAGATTGTCCAGGGCGGCAATGGCGCGCTGCAGTGGTCCATGATTACCGACGCAAATAATTATGGTGAATGGAAAACCCAGCGCCGTATTACAGGTATGAATGTTGCGGCCAATATATTTGTGATTAAATTAGGTGTTGCGGTCGGCGGTGCCATTCTGGGTTGGGTTCTCGCCGGGTTTAATTACGAGTCAAACAGTACCGTACAATCGGAATCCGCCGTTCAGGGCGTCATTCTTCTGTTCACGCTGATCCCGTCACTGTTTTATTTACTCACCGCGTTCTCGATTAAGTTTTATAAATTAAACGAAAACATCATGAATGGCGTAGTGAATGATTTAAATAAAGGCGAATTCGCTAATTCTTAATGGTTGATGTAGTAAGCCGATAATTCATATGAATTATCGGTGAGGTTCTTTGTGTCCGTCAGGAAATAATGATTAACTCACGAGGATGGAGTCGATGAAAGTAAAAACCCTTGCACTCATTGTCAGTGCGTTTTGTACTACCGGAGCAATGGCAGCAAAAGATACCCAACGTCTGGAAGATAAACTGGCGCAACTGGAGGCGCGCCTCGAAAAGGCGGAAACGCGGGCGGCAAAGGCGGAAGCGCAAATTCAGGATCTCAAGCAACAGCAGCAAACCGTGGCGGCCGCGAATCCGGTTGTGGTTGAATCCACGGAGCCTTCCACAGCGCAAACGGCACCCAAACTGTCGTTATCCGGCTACGGGGATATTAAGTTCTACGGCGACGTTGAATTTAATATGGACGCGGCCAGCAAGAGCGGCAGTTTAACCTCCATGAAAACGTCAGCCAATAAAGACTGGGCGCCCGGCAGCCATGAACGTTGGGATATTAACGGTCGCCTGCTGCTGGGATTCGATGGATATAAGCGGATGGAGAACGCCAATTTCGCCGGCTTTTCGGTGCAGCCGCTGGCTGACCTGACGGGTAAAATGAACCTGGATGATGCGGTGTTCTTCTTCGGTACGGAAAACGACTGGAAGGTGAAAGTCGGTCGCTTTGAAGCTTATGACATGTTCCCGCTGAATCAGGACACCTTCGTCGAATATTCCGGCAACACGGCCAACGATCTGTATAGCGATGGCTACGGCTACATCTACATGATGAAAGAGGGGCGCGGTCGTAGCGACAGCGGCGGTAACTTCCTCATGAGTAAAACCCTGGGTAACTGGTATGTTGAGGTTAACACCCTGCTGGAAGATGGCAGCTCGCTGTTTGTTGACCAGCAGTATCACGGCGTAGATCTGGATAACGATAAAAACGTTGCTTACGTCCGTCCGGTCATTGCCTGGCAGGATGGCAACTTCTCGACGGCCATCGCGATGGAGAGCAACCTCGTCAACAACGCCTATGGCTACCGCGACGCATCAGGACAATGGATAGACCAGTCAGACCGTACGGGATATGGCTTCACCATGACCTGGAACGGGCAAAAAACGGATCCGGATGACGGTATCGTGGCGAACCTGAACACCGCCTACATGGATGCCACCGATGAGAAAGACTTCACCGCGGGCGTGAATGCCTTATGGCGTAATGTTGAACTGGGCTATATCTATGCACATAACCAGATCGACAATTTCAACACTGCAAACTTCGACGCTGACTGCGACGGCGACTGCTGGGTGACCGATCCCGGTGACTATGATATTCACACCATTCATGCTTCATACCTGTTCCCAAACGTGATGAAGATGAAGAATTTCAATATTTACCTGGGCGCGTATGCCTCATGGGTGGAAGCGCATCCGAATGACGGCGACGACCGAAATGACGATCGTTACGGCGGACGCGTGCGCTTCAAATATTACTTCTGATGCCAGACGCCGGTCAGACCTCGTCAAGGGTCTGGCTGGCTTCCCGCAGCGTTCCCGGCGCCTGGCCGATAATGCGCTTAAAGGCACGGCTAAACGCCGCCAGCGACCCATACCCCAGACGCAGGGCGACCGTTTCGATGGGCTGATTTTCATGACGAATATACTGAATAGCGAGCCGCATTCGCAGTTCGCTGAGATATTTGGCTGGGGTCGTGCCGGTCGCGGAAAGAAAGCGTTCGGCAAACACGGAGCGGGAGGTGCCCGCTTCTTTGGCCAGATCCGCCACGCTCCAGTTCAGGCCGGGCTGCTGGTGCATGGCGTATATCGCTCTGCTGAGGCGGGGATCGCGCAGCACCTGCACCCAGCCCGTGGCTTTGCCGCATCCGGCTTCGACCCAGCCCCGCACGATTAAGGCCGCGACAACGTCTGCCAGACGCGCCAGGATCCCCGCAAAGCCCACCTGACGGGTCATGGATTCTCGCTCCATGGCCGCCAGCAACGGGTGGATCTCGGGCCAGGTGGACATCAGCCTGCTCACCATCATCACTTCCGGCATGGCCTTGATCAGCGGCTGCATTCCGCCCAGTTCAAAATCCATGCATCCGCTAAAGATAATCGTGTTCTCGCCGTCCGGGCAGGGCTCACAGGCAATCGCGCAGACCGAACTGCAGATAGGCTCGCTTGGGAAGGCATTCACCGGGGTAAGGGGAGCCTGCGCGTCAGAGAGCAGGGCATGGGAATTGCCGTTTGGGATGAAGAGCGCGTCGCCACCGCTCAGCTCGAACGTTGCGCCACTCTCCATACGCAGCAGCGCGCTGCCATGGCTGACAAAATGAAACTGCGCCTTACCGGGCGCCTGATGGAACGCCACACCAAATGGCGCGCTGGCTTCAATTCGCCGATATTTCACCCCAGAAAGGCGCATGCCGCGTAAAAGCTCGCTGATCAAATCGGGTGACTGAACGGTCATCGCACAACTCCGGACGAATAATCAATAAGTGAAGATTATATGTCATAGATCGTCCATGGGGAACACTCTATGCTTTTGCGATATTAGTCACATTTTGATAACGGGAGATCAACAGATGAGTTCATGTGTCGCGGCGAGCGAGGCGGTAGCGCCTGCAAAACCCGCCTGGCGAGCGGTCTATTCACTGGGGCTGGGCGTATTTGGTTTGATCACGGCGGAGTTTCTGCCCGCCAGTTTGCTCACGCCAATGGCTGCCAGTCTCGGCGTAACCGAAGGGATGGCCGGGCAGGCCGTCACGGCAACGGCGCTGGTGGCGCTGGTCACCGGTTTGCTGATTACGCCAGCCACCAAAAGTATCGACCGCCGCTGGGTGTTGATGTTCTTTTCGGTGCTGCAAATCATCTCCAGCCTGCTGGTGGCCTTTGCGCCAACCCTGCACGTTTTGCTGATGGGGCGCTTGCTGCTGGGCGTTGCTATCGGGGGATTCTGGGCGATGTCGACCGCGACGGCGATGCGGCTGGTACCTGCCGATAAGGTGCCGAAAGCGCTGGCGGTGATTTTCTCCAGCGTGTCCATTGCAACGGTTGTCGCGGCGCCGCTGGGAAGTTATCTGGGCAGCCTGATTGGCTGGCGTAACGTCTTTGTTCTCTGCATAGTGCCGAGCGTGGCGGCTCTGCTGTGGCAGGTCTGGGTCCTGCCGTCGATGAAGCCGGAGAGCAGCGGCAGCCTGGGAACCCTGTTCCGGGTGCTGCGTCGTCCGGGGATGATCGGCGGGATGCTGGCAACCATTCTGATCTTCAGCGGCCATTTTGCTTTCTTTACCTATCTGCGCCCGTTCCTGGAGACCGTCGGTCAGGCAAGCGTAGAGACGATTTCGCTGATCCTGCTTGGCTTTGGTATCGCTAACTTTGTCGGCACCTCCATTGCCGGACATCTGCTGGCACGAAATCTGCGCCTGACGCTGGCGCTGGTGCCGTTCGCCATGGGGGTACTGGCGCTGATGATGGTCGCGTTTGGTCATCTGGCGATGCTGGACGGTTTACTGGTTGCGCTTTGGGGCTTTGCTTTTGGCCTGGTACCGGTGGGCTGGTCAACCTGGCTGGCAACCACCGTCCCTGATGAAGCCGAAAGTGCAGGCGGTTTGCTGGTGGCCTCTATTCAGCTGGCGATAAGCGCAGGCGCGGCGGGTGGCGGGGCAGTATTCGACCTCAACGGTGCCAGCGGCGTGTTTGCGGGCAGCGGTTTCCTGCTGGTGACGGCAATGGTGATTGTGTTTATGGCCGTGAAGGTTAAGGCGGAGTGATCTTTTTCCCTCTCCTGCGGGAGAGGGAATGTATAGCTATCCATTATTCCAGGCAGTCGCTCTTTCATTCCAGGTGTCTTTAAACATGATGTTCCCATCGCAATATTTCCACTCAATCGATTCATAGCGGAGTTCGACTTCTTCCATATGAGCACTCGCGATACCTAGCGGGTACAATAAAGGTGAGATCCCTGTTATCTTGACGTTTTCCAGAATGATGTTGAAGTATTCACGCTCGATCCCGGCGTCATTAATTTTATACATTTTGATTAATGCCGTTTTGAGTGTTTTTCCTGTACAGACGGCACGAAACAGATAGGGGGTGATGCGATCTATTTCTTTTTCAAAGGTAATGGGGACATGGAGTCGTGTCACTGTCAGTTTTCCCGTGTTGGAATCGGTGGGGATCCACACAGAGTGGTTAAACGATTTTAGTTCGGTAGAGCCCAATCTTGTAGGCATTAAACACTCCCCTGTAATCGGGGCGTTATTTTCATCTGTAAGCCATATATGTGCTGGTGTAGACATTTATTTACCCTTTGTTTTTGTAGCGAAATGCAATGAAGTAAACAACTAATACAATAATCCCAACAATCCGTAGTGCAATTTCGTCATCTTCTATAAAACTCACTGCGACAGCACCTAGAATGACAGCGAATATTCCAGTGCCATACCAAAAAAAATCATCCATAATATCTTTTAAAAAACTTTTTAAAAATTTCATCAAAAATTCATTTATAGATCCCCACATTATTGCATCATTTTATTTAGCGCATCAGCAATTTCACCATCGGATGCAGTGTTTAAGTTAAGATAACCGGTCTTCATTATCACGGGTTCAATAAGAAAATACATCATTTCCAGCTTTTCAACATACAGCGCATGGTAAAACAACGGTTGGAATTTTTTAAGTGTATTTGCACTGTCTGCCGCATGCTGGACTATAGCGTAAAGGTTTAATACGCTAATTACACCGCCGGTGCTCCAACCAATCTTTTTCACAAATGCACTTTGTACGGCCGCGTTCATGTTATTACCATAACAGATGTATGACGTGACGGCATAAATCAAGCCATTCTTAGATACCTGCTTTACTGAGTAGTTTGTTGTAAATGGGCTTGAGTCCTTCAAGAATGCTTTTTCTTTGGCTATTGGATTTATTCTGAAGCATCGTTTCAATATAAATCCTAATCATTCTAAAAATTACATCTCTGTGCTTAACGAGTTGTGCTACTCCTGCTAAGAACCTTAAATCTTCATTACCTAATCGTTTACATACATCCTGGTAATTATCCGTAAAGCAAGAAGTATAATAGAGCAATCGTGTTGTAGCATCGCCAAGATTATTTAAATATTCAATAGCACCGTCCCTCACCCCAGCTACGGCGCGATCAAGCCTTAATGCAAGTTCTTTATCGGACCCTATTTTTTCGATAATCGATTTACTGTAATACATAGCCTGTCCCTGTTGTGTACAGAGTTTATCATGGGCTATGTTGTCGCCTGGGGACAGCGATCACACTCTCATTTTTAAAAGTAAAATAAAGAATATCCACTAACCTATTTTCTAAGCTAATGGGTGCTTTTTTATAATTGATGTGATGAATTAGCAGAGTTGAATAGACTTAGGATTATCTTAATTTAGCAATTCTGAGAGGCGTGAAGAGATATATCGAATAATTACATAATGTGTAGGCCGGGTAAGCGCAAGCGCCACCCGGCATCAAGCTAAGGCTTACAGCCCTTTCTTATCCATCAGCACCGCCAGATCCACCAGGCGGTTTGAGAATCCCCACTCGTTGTCATACCACGCCAGAATTTTGACCATGTTGCCGCCAATCACCAGCGTCGAAAGCCCGTCGATAATCGAGGAGCGCGGGTCACCCTGGTAATCGCTGGACACCAGCGGTTCGTCGCTGTAGCCCAGGATCCCTTTCAGTGGTCCGCTAGCCGCGGCTTGACGGAACGCGTCATTCACCTCGTCGGCGGTCACGTTACGGCTCAGCGCTACCGTCAAATCCACAATTGACACCACCGGAACCGGGACGCGTAAAGAATACCCGGTCAGCTTACCGTCCAGAGAAGGGATCACTTTGCCCAACGCCTTCGCCGCGCCGCTGGAGTAAGGCACAATCGACAGAGCCGCCGCACGTGCACCGCGCAGATCTTTCTCCGGCTGGTCGTGCAGCGCCTGGCTGTTGGTATAAGCATGCGTGGTGTTCATCAGGCCGTGCTCAATACCAAACTGCTGATGCAGAACCTGCGCTGCCGGAGCCAGTCCGTTAGTGGTGCAGCTCCCGTTACTCACGACAGCGTGCAGGGTCGGGTCGTACAGCTCGTGGTTTACACCCATCACAATCGTCAGGTCATCGTTTTTGCCCGGTGCAGAGATGATGACGCGCTTAGCGCCACCGTGGGTGATATGTACCGCCGCCTTTTCGCGTTCGGTGAAGAAACCAGTGGCTTCAATCACCACGTCCACCCCGACCTCGCGCCACGGGATGTTTGCCGGATCGCGTTCTCTGAAGACGGCGATCCGCTGTCCATCCACCTGTAACCCGCCGTCAGCCGCCTCAACGGGTGCCTGCAGCGTGCCGAGAAGGGAATCATATTTGAGCAGATGGGCGAGGGTCTGGCTGTCCGTCAGATCGTTAATGGCCACAATCTGAAGATCCGGGTTACCCAGCGCCGCGCGCAGGAAATTACGTCCGATACGGCCGAAACCGTTAATACCGACCTTAACCATGATGCACTCCTTATCTCTGTTGTCTGGAGTCACTGTAGGCGTCAGGCTGAATGGCGTAAATGACAAAAAAAGATCACATTACGCCATCTTGCGGCAGTGGAAGCGCTGGCGATATTCCGTTGGGGTGAGATGAAGCTGTTTCTCGAAAACACGACGCAGGTTGATGCTGGTGCCAAACCCGCTTTGCTCAGCAATCAGCTCCAGCGGATCGCTGGTTTGCTCAAGCAACTGCCGGGCGGCGGCAAGACGCGCTTCCATCACGTAGCGGGCCGGAGAGACCCCTGCATCCCGCGTGAATACGCGGGTGAAATTACGGGGACTCATCGCCGCTCTTTCCGCCAGGCGCTCAACGCAGAGATCGGCGGTCAGGCTTTGCAGGACCCACCTTTGCAGTTCGCTAATCGGCCCCTGGGTACCGGACTGCTGCAAATTATAACGGCTAAACTGCAGCTGCCCGCCCGGACGGCGTAGGTACATCACCATATCCTGCGCTACGTCGCGGGCGAGAGAGAAACCGTAATCGTCTTCAACCAGCGCCAGCGTCAGGTCGAAGCCGGAACTGACCCCGCCGGAGGTCCAGATGGGCCCATCCTGAACGTAGATCGGGCCGCCTTCCACCCTGATGGCCGGATAAGCGGCTTGCATCGTCTCCAGCAGACGCCAGTGTGTGGTTGCCCGCCGTCCGTCAAGCAAACCGCTCTGCGCAAGCAGCATCGCGCCGCCGCAGATGGAGGCAATACGACGCGCATGGGGCGCAGCGAGATGCAGCCAGTCCACCACGGCGGTGCTCTCCAGTTCATTCATGCCGCGGCCGGTAATGATGATGGTATCGAGTGGTTCACGCGGGTCCAGTTCAGGCAGACGATAATCTGCCAGCAGGTTTAATCCGGATTGACCGTGGATCACCTGATGGGGCTGCGTGGTGGCGATGATGATTCTGTAACACGGGTGAGACAGACCTTCCGGGTGCAGTCGGTTGGCCTGCATCAGAATGTCGGCGATACCGGCGGCTTCAAACAGCATGCCGCCGTCGGGAACAATAATCAGGATCTTTTTCATGTCCTGAAAAGTAGCTTTATTACAAAATAAGTCAACAGGTAGAGAGCGCATAAACGCCATTTCTGGCAAAGCAAAGCGATTTAAGTTCTTTGTTATTTCAGCCGTTTTCACGGATCGTCAGGACACAGAATGACAGGCGGAACGGCATCGGAAGGAATGAGTCACTATTTACACCCGCAACAGCGAGAACATATTCACCAGCTTGCCACGCGGTTTCTGTGGCGAAGCGAGCTTCCCACCTGGCTGTTAATTATCGCTATCTATACCGGCTGGTTTACCACCCTGACGTACTGGCAGACGCTCGGTTTACTGCCTGCCCCGGTGCTGCTGATCTGGTTTACCGCGTGGTATATGTCGCTTCAGCATGAGCTGATCCACGGCCATCCGACACGCTTTCCCCGGTTAAATCAGCTTTTTGGTACGCTGCCGCTGGCGGTCTGGTATCCCTATGGCCTGTACCGCGACTCGCATCTGGCCCATCACCGCAACGATCATCTCACGGTACCGGTGGACGATCCGGAATCCTACTATTTTACCGAACAGACCTGGGCGCGTTTTACACCCTGGCAGAAGCGCATTATTCATGTGCGTAATACTTTTCTGGGGCGGCTGTTACTGGCTCCGCTGCTGGATATCGTTCAGACGCTGGGAAGTGGCGTGGCGGCGTTTCGTCAGCTGCACCTGCGGGCGATGTTGATGTGGCTGATGCATGGCGTGCTATTGGCGGGGTTGTTTGTCTGGATGCGCCATATTGATTTTTCACCGGTCTGGTTTGTGCTGGCGGTGAGCTATCCCGCGCTGGCGCTCACCAAAGTGCGCTCTTTCCTCGAGCACCGCGCTGCAGACGATCCTCTCGCGCGATCGGTAATTAACGAAGCCGGGATCTTCTGGCAGGTGTTGTTCCTGAATCTCAACTACCATTCAGTGCATCACGATCTGCCAGGCGTGCCCTGGTATGGTCTGAAGGCGCTCTACCAGCAAAACCGGGCGGTGTATCAGCAGCGGAATCACGGTTTTGTGGTCAAGGGATACGGCCAGTGGCTGCGACAGTTTTGGGATAAGGCCGTGGATGTCACGGTTCATCCGGGGATAAAGCGAGAAGAGCATGAGTAACCTGCTGGCGTTTCCGATGTATGCCGTCAATCGGGCTGATACCGACGCGCTGTGGCGAGCTGTGCACGCTTTGCTGCTGGCACGCGGTGTGCCGGTGGGCGATCTTGTGCCGGGCATCCCGGAAGAGGACTTACTGACGCACTGGCAGCAGCCTGGACTCATCCTGAGCCAGACCTGCGGTTATCCGCTGGTCACACAGTTGCCGGACGTGCAGGTCGTCGGCTGTTTTCATTATGCGGCGCCGGGCTGCGAAGGGATCGCTTACCGCAGCCTGCTGGTGGTGCGGGAAGAAGATAAACACCTGCGCGTTGACGATTTCCGTGGGCGGCGGGTGGTGTGTAATGCGCCGGATTCCCAGTCCGGCTACAACACGCTGCGAAGACGAGTGGCACCTGATACGGTCAATGACTATTTTTCACGGGTGATTTTCAGCGGCAGCCATCGCCAGTCGCTGCTTGATGTAAAAGGCGGGGTGGGGGATATTGCGGCCATCGACTGCGTAACCTGGGCTCTGCTGCAGCGCCATGAGCCGGAACGGCTTGCGGGGCTGGCGGTCATTGAGCGTACCCCTCTCACGCCAGGACTGCCGCTGATCACCTCGCAAAACACCTCGCCTGAAACCCTTAACGCTATTCGCGATGCGCTGTGCGAGCTGGTAAATGCGCCGGAACACCGGGGTGTTTGCGACGCGGTGCTCATCGGCGGTTTTAGCGTGGTGACGCGCCAGGCCTACGCTTCATTGACTGCGTGATAAATTTCCCGTGCATCGGTAAAACAGCGTAGCGCCAGCGAGGAGACGGGTTTCTGTCGGCGCATAATCAGGCCGACAGGCGCCTCAATATTCGCTTCGGCGATGGGGACAATCCTGAAATTGTTGTTCAGTGCCTCCAGCCCGTTGTTCAGCGGCATCACGGCACAGCACACGCCGCTCTGAACCGCCTGAATGATCTGGAACGTCGAGTCACTCTCGAAAACGGCCGTCGGATCCAGGCCTGCAGCGTTAAAGCTGGCCTCCATATGCGCCCGGTAGTGCATCCCTTTGGTCAGGAACCCCAGCGGAAATTCCGTCAGGTCGTGCCAGGTCAGCGTTGCCTGGCCGGGCTGGAAATGGCGAATGTCGTGCAGCAGGCCCATCTTCGTTTTTGGCAGTTGGATAATGTCAAACAGGCTGGTGTCGATGCTGTTGAGATAGCAAATTCCCAGCTCAAGCTGATTGCGGCTGACCCCGTCGGCAATCTGCGCAGAGGACATGGAATAGAGGCTGTAGGTCAGCTCCGGATATTTTTGCGTCAGCAGGCGAATAAAGATCATCGGATCCACGCTCGCCAGCGGTACCATCCCAAGCCGTAATTCACCCACCACCTGGCCTTTGCACAGCGCGGCTTCCGCCTGCAGCCCGTCGTGCGCGGCCAGCAGTGCGCGGGCCCACGCGAGGATGCGTTCACCCTCCGGCGTAAACCCTTCAAAGCGCTGCCCGCGTACAATCAGCCCCAGCCCCAGCTCCTCTTCCAGGCTGCGGATGCGCATGGAGAGGGTCGGCTGGGTAACGTTGCACTGCGAGGCCGCTTTACCAAAGTGCCGGGTCTCGTCGAGTGCGATTAAGTATTTTAACTGTTTAATATCCATCGTTTTCTCTGCGCGAACGGCCTTACAGCATGCGGATCTCTTTTGAGCGCAGGGTGATGCGAACCGGAACGGATTTATAAGACGGTGTCCCGCTGTCCTTGTCGAGATAATCGAGTGGCACCAGCACGTTGGCCTCCGGGTAATAGGCCCCGACGGAACCCGGGGCGATGCTGTACGCCACCACGGTAATGTCCTCCAGGCGCTGAACGCTGCCGGGCAGGGCGGTTTCGATATCCACGCGGTCGCCATGTTCCAGCCCTGACTGTGCCATATCGTCTTCGTTCATAAACAGCACGTCGCGGCGGCCAAAGACCCCACGGTAGCGGTCGTCCAGGGCATAAATGGTCGTGTTGTACTGATCGTGGCTGCGCAGCGTAATCAGACGCAGCACATGCTCGCCTTCACCGCTGGCGTTCTCATGAACCCCCTCGAACACCGAGAACATTGCTTTGCCCGTCGCGGTCGGCCAGATACGCTGCGTTGGCGGCAGCGGCATGCGGAAGCCCCCGGGAACGCGGATCCGCGCGTTATAGTCCTCGAACCCAGGAATGGTCTGCTCAATCAGATCACGGATACGGTCATAATCCTCAACCAGCGTCAGCCAGTCCACGCGGGTATCCGGCAGTGTGGCTTTCGCCAGGCCCGCCACGATGGCGGGTTCCGAACGCAACAACGGCGAGGCGGGTTTCAGCTTGCCGGACGAGGCGTGCACCATCGACATGGAATCTTCAACGGTAATGGACTGACGGCCGGTGGCCTGAATATCCAGCTCGGTGCGGCCGAGACACGGGAAAATAAAGGTCTCTTTGCCCACCAGCAGATGGGTACGGTTCAGCTTGGTGCCAACGTGCACGCTCAAATCCAGGTTACCCATCGCCGGAAAGCCCCGTTCATGATCGGGCATCGCAACCGCAAAATTGCCGCCGAGGCAGATAAGTGCCTTCGCACGGCCGTCAATCATCGCCTGCGTGGCCTGCACCGCATCGTGTCCGTGGTGAGACGGCGGCTCAAAGCCGAATACGTCCTTCAGACGGTTCAGGAAGGCCGGTGTGGGTTTCTCGCTAATCCCGACGGTCCGGTTTCCCTGCACGTTTGAGTGGCCGCGCAGAGGGCAGATACCCGCGCCGGGCTTACCGATGTTCCCGCGCAGCAGGAGCACGTCAGCGATCAGGCGGACGTTCGCCGTGCCTTTATTGTGCTGGGTAATTCCCATCCCGTAGGTAATGATGGTGGCATTTGATTTCGCATAGGCCTCGGCCACCTTCTTAAGCGCCGCATGGCTCAGGCCTGACTCGCGCTCAATGTCGTCCCAGCGGGTTTGCGCGATATCGGCGCTGAAGTCCTCAATGCCCTGAGTGTGTTCGGCAATAAAGGCGTGATCCAGCACGTCACCGCGTTCGGCCTCCATCTCCAGAAGGTGTTTAGCAATCCCTTTCAGCGCGGCTGCATCGCCCCCGGCTTTCACCTGGAAATAGGTCGAGGCGATATCCGTGGAGCTGTAGGTCGCCATTTCAATCACGCTCTGCGGGTCCGCAAAACGTTCGAGGGCGCGCTCGCGCAGCGGGTTAAAGACGATAATCGGCACGTTGCGACGTGCCAGCTCATGAAGGGTGCCCATCATTCGCGGATGGTTGGTGCCAGGGTTATGGCCGATGGAGATCACCAGTTCGGTCTTATCGAAGTCGTCCAGTGAGACGGTACCTTTCCCGATCCCGATAGATCGCGGCAAGCCGACGCTGGTGGCCTCGTGGCACATATTCGAGCAGTCAGGAAAGTTATTGGTGCCGTATTCGCGGGCAAAGAGCTGGAACAGGTATGCCGCTTCGTTAGAGGCGCGCCCGGAGGTGTAGAACTCGACCTGGTCCGGTTCGAGCCCACACAAGACTTCGCCGATACGCTGAAACGCCTCGTCCCAGTCGACAGGGCGGAAGGTATCGCTTGCCCGGTCATAGCGCAGGGGATGCGTCAGGCGACCGTAGCCTTCCAGCTCAAAGTCCGATTTTGCCAGCAGCGAAGCGACGCTGTTTTCTGCCAGAAACGCAGGGGTGACGCGTTTGCTGGTGGCTTCCCAGGTCACCGCCTTCGCGCCATTCTCGCAGAACTGGAACGTCGATTTATGTTCCTTATCAGGCCACGCGCAGCCCGGGCAGTCAAAACCGTCCGGCTGGTTGGTGCGCAGCAGCGTCGCGGGAGCGTCCAGAGTATCCATTTGGGTACGTACCGCGATGGCCGTCGCTTTTAACGCGCCCCAGCCTCCGGCGGGACCGTCATAGTGCCTGATACCGGGAACTGCGCGTCTTTTCGTGTTCATACCCACTCCTGATTTGTTCGGTCACACAACATCTGAACCCATAAAAGCACTGCAGAGGACAATAAGCGTAAGCAATGACGACCGTTTGGCTGCGTGCGTGCGGTAGAGAAAGTTACCGCTTCTTGAATTCTTTTTATTACAGTGATTTATATGGGGTGATGTTTAAAGATTTAAAGAAATTATAACGAATTTTTATCATTTTAATAATAAATATTATCTATCACCCGGTAGGTGAGATAGATGGCGGTGAACAGGCAAGGATGTAGCAACAGTAAAACTTCGAATGAAGCGCCTGAGCGGGAGAAATAGACAATGTTCGCAGCTGGCGGGTAATCGCGTGCATTTTTCGGTGGCGATAATGGCAGAAAGGTTAACTCAGGCTTAATGATTAATAGATATAATTTATGTCTTAAAGGGAAATTATCATAGCGTGAAATATAAAGTTATTTTGAGCCGTGAAATTAACGCCGGGCGGCATCAGTGAAATAGGCCCATTCTGAGCGTAAAGTACGTGCAATATTAAAGATACCCTGTTAATGCAACAAATAATTCATCGGCGATATGTTCTTTTGACATCACCAATACGCGAATTCTACTAATTATGGTAGTGGCGATAATAGCGACATTGCGTTAATGAAAGTGGTTCTCTTTTGTATTTTTGTTATGTAAAACAAATTGTTGCATGGATTTGAGGTGAATAAATAAAGGGGTGTAGGCCATGTATAATTTTTTATTAAGATTAATCCTATAATCTATCGTCTGCTTCATTTACCAACAGTTACGTAACGGTAAATATTGAATTGATGCGAAGCTCATGTAAACTTGTTTACCGTTTGTCAAAATATGTCAGGAAGACGCTGGGCCTTATTCTGAAGGGCTCGTGCGGTAGCTATGCCTTTAAAATAGTAACGCCCCGGAAATATCCTGACTATTTTAACAATAGCACTTAAGTCAAACTTCATCTCCTTATCTCCATCATCGAAATATCGCTACGGAAAAGCATATGAAAATGCGCGTACTGTTTTCACTTCTGTTTGTAATGGCGGTGGCGGGCTGTAAAGCGCCGCAGAAACCTGTGATCACTGACGATACCATTGTGACCAGTCAGGTTAACGGCGTCACCTTAACTCACCGTCATGTTGTGCTGCCCCCGGCAGAGTTCACCCAGGTGAATGAGCCTTATCGCGCCATGTACCCCGCATCCCTGATGAGCCGTCCGGACTACGGCGGAAAAGTGATCCGCACGCTCGAGACCGGCAAAACCTACGTGGTGCTGGGTCAGGTTGAACACTTCTGGATGGCGCTTGCCGACGAAGGGAACGAACAGCTGATTGGTTACGTCCCAATGCGCGCCGTCATCAAGGCCGACCAGTACGAAGCCACCGTGCGTAAACAGGCTATCCGTCCAAAAGCGCGTAAGAAAGCAACCTGTGTTGACGTCGATGGCAACAGCAAAGCCTGCAAAGACAGCGCAAACGGCACCTGGATCCTGAACTAAACGGGTTTCAAGAGCGTATTTTTTATGAATACAAAAACGTTTCATCAGCTCGGGTTAGCATTTTTTGCGGTGATTTTCACCCTGTTGAGTGGTTGTACGTCGTCTTCACACAGCGACCCCTCCCGCTACAATCTGCAGTTTCAGGCTCACCCCCAAATCAATGATTCTGCGCCATTAAAGGTCAGAGTGCTGCTGCTGAAATCCGATGCGGATTTCATGTCCAGCGACTTCTATTCCCTGCAGAACAACGCGTCAGCCACGCTTGGCGCGAATCTGCTTAACAGCGATGTGTTCTTCCTGATGCCGGGCCAGCTTTCGAAAACCCTGAGTGGACAAAGCTCGCCCGAGGCACGCTATATCGGCGTGATGGCGGAATATCAGACGCTGGACGGGAAAAAATGGCGCGTCTCAATCCCATTGCCTGTTCCCGGCGAAAACCATTTCTACCAGTTCTGGAAATGGTCCGCAGATGAACTCATCGCCAACGTCTTCCTGGACGTGAACGGTATCCGGGTCATCAGCCAGTAACGCGCTTCATAACAGGAAACACATCATCATGACGAAAGCAGAAAAGGTCGTCTGGACCGAAGGCATGTTCCTGCGTCCACACCATTTTCAGCGGACAGAAAGTTACCTGCTGAACCACATTCGTGAATGGGGTGCGCTGCAGCGATCGTATCTGTGGGGCTTTCTCGACGTTGAGCTGGACGACGCGATGCTCCGCCAGGGCTGCATTGCACTGAGCTACTGCAGCGGGTTACTGCCTGACGGCACGTTTTTCCAGGTGCGCAACGGCCGCAACGGCCCGGTGCCGCTGAAGATCCCTGACAATCTCACCAATGAGAAGGTGGTGCTTGCGCTGCCGGTTCGCCGCGGCGAACGCGAAGAGGTGATTTTCAGTGAAGAGCAGGCCTCGCTGGCGCGTTACCTCGCTTTTGAACAGGACGTCGAAGACGATAATGCCATGTCAGTGGGCGATGCCACGGTACAGTTTGGCCGCCTGCGTTTAACCCTGATGCTGGAAAAAGATCTCACGGCAGAGTGGACCGCTATCGGCGTGGCCTTTGTGAGCGAAAAACGCAACGACAACCACGTGCGGCTGGATAACAGCTACATTCCGCCGATGCTGAATGCCAACAACAGCCCGCAGATCTACAGCATGATTAACGATCTGCATGGGCTCCTGGTCCAGCGCAGCCAGCAGATTGGCGGACGTCTGCGCCAGCCAGGCCGCTTTAATACCTCCGAACTAATTGAGTTCACGCTGCTTTCGCTGGTTAACCGTCATCTCGGTGAGATATCCCATTTAAAAACCCTGCCGCTGATCCACCCGGAAACGCTGTGGCGCAGCTGGCTGCCGTTTGCGACGGAACTTGCCACCTGGACCTCTCAACGCACAGCGGAGAGCGTGCTCCCGGTGTATGACCATGACGATCTGGCGGTCTGCTTCAGCAAGCTGATGCTGATGCTGCGTCAGGGGCTCTCGCTGGTGATGGAAGATCACGCCATCCAGCTGCCGCTCAACGAGCGTTCCCATGGTCTTAACATCGCTACCGTGCCGGAGACCAGCATGGTGCGCGAGTTCGGCTTCGTGCTGGCGGTGAAAGCCAACGTGCCGGGCGAACACCTGCAAACCCATTTCCCGGCCCAGATGAAGGTGGCACCGGTCTCGAAAATCCGCGATCTGGTTCAGCTGCAGCTGCCGGGCATTATGCTGCGCGCCATGCCGGTCGCCCCGCCGCAAATCCCGTGGCACGCGGGCTACAGCTATTTCGAGCTGGAGAAGGGCAGTGAGCTGTGGCACGAGATGGATAAGTCCGGTGCGTTCGCTCTGCATCTCGCAGGGGAGTTTCCGGGTCTCGATATGGAGTTTTGGGCCATCCGTAGCCCGACAGAATAATAAAGCGAGCACTAAATATGCAGGAACGACAGGATACCGGCAGTGATGCTGTGTTTACCGGAGCCAGTGGCAATAATCAGCTGGTGGCGGCTGCCAACCCGCTGCTCAACGCCATTCCACAAATCCGTCATTCGGTTTCTCATGACGATCAGGTGGCGTTGCGCCAGCGTCTGATCGACGAAATTCGCCGTTTCGAAGTGCGATGCCAGCAGGCAGGGTTGCCGTATGAAGTGATCGTCGGCGCCCGTTACTGTCTGTGTACGGCGCTGGATGAAGCCGCCGCGCTCACTCCCTGGGGCAGCAGCGGCGTCTGGTCCAGCAGTGGCCTTCTGGTCACGTTTCATAACGAAACCTGGGGCGGAGAAAAATTTTTCCAGCTGCTGGCGCGCCTTTCTCAAAACCCGCGTGAACATATCCTGCTGCTGGAGATGATCAACTACTGCCTGTTGCTCGGTTTCGAGGGCCGCTATCGGGTGCTGGATAATGGCCGCACCCAGCTGGAAACCATCAAACAGCGACTGTGGCAGATGATCCGCAGCGTGCGCGGCAGCTACGCGCCGCCGCTCTCGGTACACCCTGAAGATCGTCCTGTACTGCGCAAGCTGTGGCGTCCGATGGTCCCACTCTGGGCCTGCGTGGCGCTGGTCGGGTTTATCGCCTGTCTGTTTTATATCGTGCTTAACTGGCGTCTGGGCGATAACACCAGCCCGGTGCTGGCGAAGATTTATCAGTCTCAGCTGCCGGAAACCTCCATTCAGCAGCCCGCTCGCCAGCTGCCTGCGGTACTGAACCTGCGCGGCTTCCTGAAGCCTGAAATCGATGCCGGTCTGGTGGCGGTGAAGGATGAAGCGGATCGCAGCGTGGTGATCCTGAAAGGGGACGGCCTGTTCGCCTCGGCCTCGACGGTGGTGCGTGACCGCTATGAGCCGGTCATCAACCGCATTGCGCAGGCGATGAATAACGTCAGCGGCAAAATTCTGGTGGTGGGCTACAGCGACAACGTGCCGATCCGCAGCGCGCGCTTTGCCTCCAACTATGAACTCTCTCTCGAACGCGCCCGGTCGGTGCAAAAACAGCTGCAGGGAAGCCTCCCGCAGCCTGAACGCGTGAAGGCGGAAGGGCGGGGCGAAATTAACCCGGTGGCACCAAACACTACGCCTGAAAACCGCGCCCGTAACCGCCGTGTGGAAATTACTCTGCTGGTGTCGCCTGAAAATACGCAGGCTGAGCTGAACGGATTGCCGCAAGGAAACTAAGGATGCTGACTACTCTTCTTTCCATACTGACCAATCGCATTCTGTGGAGCTTCCTCGGCGTAACGGCGCTCGCGGCGGTGATCTGGATGATTGGTCCGCTGTTGTCCATCGTGGATACCCGCCCGCTCGAATCTGAACAGAACCGCGTTATCAGTATCGCGGTGGTATATCTGATCTGGGCCCAGAGCCACATTCTGCCTCGGCTGTATAACGCCTGGCTGAACCGCAAGCTGATGGACAAGCTCAACGAGAACACCACTAAAGCGGAGGCGGCCGATCCGCAGAAACGCCTGAATAACGAGGAGCAGATCCTTGCAGGTCGTTTCGACGAAGCCGCGCAGATGCTGAAAAAAGCCCACTTCAGTAAGGCGGGTCACAGCGCGCAGTGGACGCAGCGTTTCAGCACGCAGTATCTCTATCAGCTGCCGTGGTACGTTATCATCGGCGCGCCGGGCTCGGGGAAAACCACCGCGCTGGCCAACTCCGGGCTGCAGTTCCCGCTGGCAGATCGCTTCGGTAAAACCGCGCTGCGGGGCATCGGCGGCACGCGCAACTGCGACTGGTGGTTCACCAACGAGGCTGTCCTGCTGGATACCGCCGGACGTTACACCACGCAGGAGAGCGAACAGGTTCAGGACGCGGGGGAATGGCTGGAGTTCATCAACCTGCTGCGTAAATATCGTCGTCGCCAGCCGATCAACGGTGTGATCATCACCATCAGCATTTCCGACCTGCTCACGCAGTCCGCCGCGGCGTCCCGCCAGCAGGCGGTGAACCTGCGCCAGCGTCTTTCCGAGCTGCATGAGCAGCTGGGCATCCGCTTCCCGGTGTACGTGATGGTGACCAAGGCTGACCTGCTCAAGGGCTTCCGCGCCTGGTTTGCCGATTATGACAAAGCACAGCGCGACCAGATCTGGGGCTTTACGCTGCCGTGGGAGCAGACCAAACACGCGGATTACGACCTGATGGGCAACTTCCAGCAGGAATTTTCTCTGCTCCAGCAGCGCCTGGATGCCGGTCTGCCGGAGACCATGCTCAAGGAGCATGACGGTAAAACCCGTGCTGAGGCCTATCTCTTCCCGCAGGAGTTCGCCGCGCTGCGCCCGCTGCTGGCGGATTACCTGAGCACGGTCTTTGCCCGTTCAAACTTTGAAACCGAATTCTCGCCGCGCGGCATCTACTTTGCCAGCGGCACCCAGGAAGGCATGCCGTTTGACCGCGTGATGGGCGAGCTTAACCGCGCGCTCTCTCTGCCGGAAGGGGCCGAAAGCGATAACTGGGATTCCGTCAGCAAAGAAGCCCCCATCCCGGGCGCGAAAGGCCAGAGTTTCTTTATCAAGAATCTGCTGCAAAACGTCATTTTCCAGGAAGCGGGCATTGCCGGAGAAAACCGCTGGTGGGAGCTGCGCAACCGGGCGGTGATCTGGTCTGGTTACGCGGCGCTGCTGGCCCTGCTGGTGATTTTGGGCGGGCTGTGGCTGACCAGTTACGCCAAAAACAAGGCGTATCTGGAAGAGGTTGATGCCAAAGTGCCGGTGCTGGAACAACAGAGTAAGGCGCTGCAAAATCAACCTCAGCGCGATCTCTTTGCGCTTCTGCCGCTGCTTAACGGGCTGGTGGACCTGCCGAAGAGCGACGCCTTTGACGTTAACGACCCGCCGGTCTCCCGCCGCATGGGGCTTTACCGTGGGGATGACGTCAGCGATGCGTCGCAGTCTCTGTATCAGAAAGCGCTGGATCAGATGTTGCTCCCCGCCGTGACGATGCACATCACCACCTGGCTGCGCAACGACAACGGCAGCGACGTGGAATACAGCTACGAAGCGTTAAAAGCCTATCAGATGCTCTATCAGCCGAAGCACTATGACGGCAAATTCCTGCACTCCTGGGTGATGCTCAACCTGCAGCGCAACCTGCCGCAGGACGTCACTCAGGCGCAGCTTCAGCAGCTTGAATGGCATCTGACCCAGCTGCTGGAACCGAAAATTCAGGCTTCACCCTATGCGCTGGATGAATCCCTGGTCGCGCGGGAAAGGGCGCTCATCAACCAGCAGCCGCTCTCGACACGCGTATACGGTCGTCTGAAGCGCCTGCTGGAGCATGACGAAAACCTCAAGCCGGTCTCGCTTTCCGATCTCGGCGGCCCGCAGAGCGAACTGGTCTTTTCCCGCAAAAGCGGCAAGCCGGTCAGCGAAGGCGTGCCGGGTCTGTATACCCCGGACGGCTACTGGAAAAGCTTTAACGGCCAGATCGACAGCGTGACGACCGCCCTGCATGAAGATGACGCCTGGGTATTAGGTGCCACCACGGCCCAGGAAGATAAACAGCAGATCGATAACGCGGTGCGCCAGCTTTACATGCGTGACTTTATCGCCAACTGGGATCGCTTTCTCGCCGACATTCAGCTCAACAGCAGTGCCGATCTCTCCCAGCGTATCAACACTGCGCGCCTGCTCTCCGGGGCAAACTCACCGCTGCGCCGTCTGGTGCTGAACCTGAGCCAGGTGCTGACGCTGTCGCGCAATGCGCCTGCGCCAGAAGATGCCGGGAAAGCGGAAGCGCAGAGCAACCGTGCTACCCGTACGCTGCAGGCGCTGTTCAGTAACAACGATGCGGCGCCAACGCAGGGTGCGGTAGCGGTACAGGCACCGGAGCAGCTGGTGACTGACCACTATGCGCCGATGATTGAGCTGGCACAGCCGCTGGAGAAAGGCGGAAAGACCATTGTGTTTGACGATTTTCTCAAGCAGGTGGACGAGCTGTATCGCTACCTGACCGCCGTTCAGGATGCGGCCAACAGCGGGATGCCTGCGCCGGGCGGCGACGCAATTAGCCGTCTGCAGGCCAGCGCGGGCCGTCTGCCGGGCGGGCTGCAAACCATGTTCAGCAATATGGCCGTGGGTGCCAGCAGCGATACCCAGCGACGCGATCTGGAAAACGTGCGTAAACGCATTAACGTGGAAGTGGGCGGTTTCTGCCGTCAGGCGATTGCCGGTCGCTACCCGCTGGTGCGCAGCGCAAGCACGGAAGTGACGCCTGACGATCTCGCCCGCATGTTTGCACCCGGCACCGGGCTGATGGACACCTTTTTCCGCGATAACCTGACCAACAAAGTCGACACCACCCAGGCGAACTGGCGCTTTATGCCGGGGATCGACGGTAAAACCCTGCCGGGCAGCGAAGGGCTGCTGCGCCCGTTCCAGCAGGCACAGTCAATCCGCGATGCCTTCTTTGCCAACGGGGCGACAACGCCGTCCTATAAGGTCACGGTGCGCACCGTGCGGATGGATAACACCATTCTGAACCTGACGCTGGACGTTGACGGCCAGCTGTTGCGCTACAGCCACGGCCCTCAGGCGGTGCAGATCATGAACTGGCCGGGTCCGGGCGGCACCAACCAGGTGCGTATGCAGCTCGGTCTGGCAAACGGCAGTACGGCATCTCTGGTGACTAACGGATCCTGGGCGCTGAACCGCTTTTTCGATAAAGCCCGGACCAGTCCTGGCGCGGGTAGCCTGAGCCGTCAGGCCACCTTCAACGTCGACGGTCATCAGGTCACGCTGGAGTTTGCGCCAAACAGCATTCGCAACCCGTTCCAGCTTCCCCGTTTCTCATGCCCATAACCGCAAGGACAGCCGTATGACGAATACCCCTGCGATGAACCGCTACAGCTGGTATGGCAAATTACCCAGCGCCGGTGACTTTTTGCAGCGTCGCTTTCCTGACACCCTTCAGCGCCAGTGGTCACACTGGTTTCAGGTCGGCCTGCTGGCCTGGCAACAGGAAGAGCAGCGCAGCGGTGAGCGCCAGTTTACGAAAGCCCCGGTGTGGAATTTTGTCGTTCCGCCCATGCTGGGCAGCCAGATGATCCAGATGGGCTGCCTGCTGCCGGGACGTGACAGCGTGGGTCGCCACTACCCGGTCTGCATTCAGCTGAGCTTTAGTCCCGCCGAATGGTCATCGCGTCTGCTCGGCCAGGCCGAAAGCTGGTACCAACAGCTTGGTCGTCTGGGCCTGCACGCGGTGCGCAACGGTTTTTCCGCCTCACAGCTTGACGAGATGTTGATGAGTATCCCGGCGCCGCAGCCCGTTGAGCCACAAAAGCGATCCGACATTCTGGATGTGATTGGCTATGACGATGACGGCCAAAGTACGCTGGGCTGGCCGCAGGCGGCAGAATGTTTTGACCCGCTGCGTCAGACCAGCTTCTGGTGGACGAACCGCTGCGACGGTTACCCGCTCTACACGCACGTCCACAGCGGCAACTTTACCGGGCAGCTCTTTACGCTGCTGTTCGATCCGGCAGGCGGCGCCCGACCGGGTCGTCACGGTCTTTATCCGCCTATGTTTGAATAAGCAGGGATCTCATGAATATCGAAGAATTTCTCGCGCCGATAAGCCTCGACAAACCCTGTGGCGAAAACCTGGAGTACGACGCCGATTTCCAGATCATGAATCAGGCAAGTCAGGGGAAAGCGGAACAACAGTTTGGCGACACCATTATTCCGGCAGAGCCCGCTGACTGGAACACGGTAGAAAAATTCGCTACCAGCCTGCTGACCCGCACCAAAGATCTTCGCGTCCTGCTGGCATTAACCCATGCCTGGACACGTCGCCGTGGACTCGCGGGCTATGCAGATGGGCTGTTACTGGTGCAGGAAGCGCTGACCCGTTACTGGGAGCAACTCTACCCGCTGCTGGAAGAGTATGGCGAAACCGATCCGTTCTACCGCATCAACGCCCTCGCCGGGCTGAGCGATAAATCTGACCTCACCGTCGCGGTACGCAACGCTTCGCTGCTGCGCTCGAACGGGGATGAAATTTCGCTTCGGGACGCGCAGGCGCTGCTCGACGGCACTAAAACGGAATGCCCTGACTATCCCGGCGGCCGCCCAAGGCTGATTGACGAGCTGGCGCGCGGCGACCAGCCCGGCACCGCAGCGGTCATTGTGATTAATGAACGGCTGCTGGCCATTCGCGATCTGCTCACCGGGTATCTGGGTGAAAGTGGCGTACCGGAGATGGAACAGCTGCTGAAAACTGTTGGGCTGGTCGCCAGCGCCTGCCAGGTGACAGACATTAGCAAGCTGCTGCCGAACCGTGAGGCGCAGGCTGAATCCCAGGTTGAGCAGCAATCGGCGGTAACGCAGCCCCTTCAGCAGGTCACCGACTGGCGCAGCGTGCAGGTCACCAGCCGCGCCGACGCCCAGCTGATGCTGGAAAAAGCGAAACAGTATTTTGCGCAGTACGAACCGAGCCATCCCGCACCGCTGATGATTGAGCGGGTGCAGCGGCTGTCTGAACTTAACTTTATGGACATTATTCGCGACCTGGCGCCAGACGGCGTTAACCAACTGGAAAACATCTTTGGACGCCGCGAATAACGCGTCCTGGCATTATGACGACAGGCATGGAGCCTGTCGTTTCACCTTCACCGCGCATCTTTGATGGAGAACATCATGGCAATGAGTAACAGTGGACAGAAATTCATCGCACGTAACCGTGCTCCCCGCGTCCAGATCGAGTACGACGTAGAGATCTACGGTGCAGAACGTAAAATTCAGCTGCCGTTTGTGATGGGCGTCATGGCCGATCTGGTCGGTAAACCGGTAGAAAACCTGCCTGCCGTCGATGAGCGTAAATTCCTTGAAATCGACATCGATAACTTTGATGAACGCATGAAGGCGCTGAAGCCGCGCGTGGCGTTTAACGTGGATAACACCCTGACGGGCGAAGGCAAACTGAATGTTGATCTGACCTTCGACAGCATGGACGACTTCCTGCCGGATGCGGTGGCCCGCAAGGTTGAGCCGCTGAACAAGCTGCTGGAAGCGCGTACCCAGCTCTCTAACCTGCTGACCTACATGGACGGCAAAAACGGTGCAGAAGAGCTGATCGCAAAAATTCTGCAGGATCCGACGCTGCTCAAATCACTGAGCCAGTTGCCGAAAAATGACGAAAGCGCGAAAGGTAGCGAGGAATAATCGATGAGCAACCAGACTCAACAACACGAGCAGCAGGCGGGTCAGGCGTTCAGCCAGGATGAGTTCAGCGCGCTGCTGAACAAAGAGTTCCGCCCGAAAACCGATCAGGCGCGCTCCGCCGTAGAAAGCGCGGTTAAAACCCTGGCGCAGCAGGCGTTGGAAAACACCGTCACCTTCTCTAACGACACCTACCGCACCATTCAGAACCTGATTGCCGGTATCGACGAGCAGCTGTCGCAGCAGGTGAACCAGATCATTCACCACGACGAGTTTCAGAAGCTGGAGAGCGCCTGGCGCGGCCTGAGCTACCTGGTGAACAACACTGAAACTGATGAGATGCTGAAGATCCGCTTTATGAGCATCTCCAAGCAGGAGCTGGGACGCACCCTGAAGCGCTACAAGGGCGTGGGCTGGGACCAGAGCCCGATCTTCAAGAAGATCTACGAGCAGGAGTACGGTCAGTTCGGTGGCGAGCCGTTTGGCTGCATCGTGGGCGACTACTACTTCGACCACAGCCCGCAGGACGTTGAGCTGCTGGGTGAAATGGCGCGCATCGGCTCTGCGGCGCACTGTCCGTTTATCACCGGTACCGCACCGGGCGTGATGCAGATGGAATCCTGGCAGGAGCTAGCTAATCCGCGCGACCTGACCAAGATCTTCCAGAACACCGAATACGCGGCCTGGCGTTCACTGCGTGAATCCGAAGATGCCCGCTATCTGGGTCTGGTGATGCCGCGCTTCCTGTCGCGTCTGCCGTACGGCATTCGCACCAACCCGGTCGACAGCTTTGACTTTGAAGAGCAGACCGACGGCGCGAACCACAACAGCTACTCCTGGGCGAACGCCGCCTATGCGATGGCGGCCAACATTAACCGCTCTTTCAAAGAGTACGGCTGGTGCACCTCAATTCGCGGCGCGGAGTCCGGCGGGGCGGTGGAAAACCTGCCGTGCCACACCTTCCCGAGCGATGACGGCGGCGTGGACATGAAGTGCCCGACCGAGATCGCCATCAGCGATCGTCGTGAAGCAGAGCTGGCGAAAAACGGCTTTATGCCGCTGGTTCACCGCAAAAACTCCGACTTCGCTGCCTTCATCGGTGCGCAGTCGCTGCAAAAACCGGCCGAATACCACGACCCGGATGCCACCGCCAACGCGCGTCTGGCCTCTCGTCTGCCGTACCTGTTCGCCTGCTGCCGCTTTGCGCACTACCTGAAGTGCATCGTGCGCGACAAAATCGGCTCCTTCCGCGAGCGCGAAGAGATGGAGCGCTGGCTGAACGACTGGGTAATGAACTACGTGGACGGTGACCCGGCCAACTCCTCCCAGGAGACCAAGTCCCGTAAGCCGCTGGCGGCTGCGGAAGTGCAGGTGCAGGAAATCGAAGACAACCCGGGCTACTACGCCGCGAAGTTCTTCCTGCGTCCACACTACCAGCCGGAAGGTCTGACCGTTTCCCTGCGTCTGGTTTCTAAACTGCCGTCGCTGAAGACGAAAGACGCGTGATGACGATTGCCGGCTCGAAGGAGCCGGCCATTTGACCGTAAAGAGCTTAGCTAATTTCTGTCAGTGAATAAGGATATACGGTGAAACATAGACTTTTGATCGCAACCAGTTTGCTGGCAGTTTCTACTCTGGCGAGCGCGGACGCTGGAAATTATAAATACCCTCAAGCTGAAGCATTGCCTCAGGATGACACATCAAACTTCCAACGCGATCCGACGTTGTTAACAGGATACGATTTAAATTTGAGTGCAGATCGTTTCGCTAAAGCCTGGCTGTCGAAAACGAATGAACGTGAACGCATCAAGGCAAATATGTATCTTCTCGGCGTAGTCGACGCGTCTGAGGGCACTGCATGGTGCAAGGGCAGGCCTTTTTTGCCAAATACTCTACATGAGTTTCTCTATTCTCGTTTTGCGAACTTATCGAAACAGCAAGGTGATGAACGCGCTTCAAAAATCATCATTGACGGAATGAAAGAATTACGCCCGTGCAAAAAGGAGAGTGATAAATGAGACCATTATACGAACAACTAAAACGTCAGCATTACTCTTCAAATCATACGCGCGCGGGTTTTGCCTCGGGTGAACAGGTCTTCTCAGAAATTGGCTATGATTATTCAACAATTATCAAGCAGCAACCGGCATACGAAAATACCTGTGCGGTAAGAATGAGTCTGGCATTGTTAAAATGTAATGTTGAATTCACAGGTCGTTTACCCATAAAGTCGGGTCCCTATAAAGGAAAAACAATCGAACCTGGCGCAAAATTACTTGCCGATCAACTTTATAAATCGCATGTTTTTGGCAAGGCAGAAATATTTACCGATCGCGAGGCGGGTGCGCGCGCAATGTTGGGTCGAAAAGGAGTTGTTTTCTTCAATAAAATTGATGGGTATGGCGGTGGTCATATCGACCTTATCGAGCCACTGAGTAATAATTCGTTTATATGTAACTCCGATTGCTTTCCGTACTGTCAGGAAATCTGGTTTTGGGAATTAAAATAATTTCATTCAGGTATCTAAAGACAGCATTTATTTTGCTCACTTGCTTATGTTTTTCTGCTCGCGGTGATAACCCTCACGTAGATTTTTATCAGCAGCAAACATACCGGCAGGGGGTCAAAGATCTTGTCCTGGCGCGCTGTCTTGCGCAGGTAGCAGATAAGGGTAGCCAGTTCTCTGTCGACGCGGCCCGCAGTGCGAGTGCATTCATCGAATGGATACCGTTTGATGCTGAAAACGGTACTGACAAAGTTAACGCCATTATTGGAAAATATAAAAGCAAAATTAACGGTTTCCACTCGGAGCGAAAGCCTGATGTAAAAGGCGTGACGTTAAATTGTTTACGTCTTTACCACAGTGACGAACTTAATAAACTAGTACCGCAATTAATCATCGGAAATCCTGACCGCACGTGGCTCCAGGATAACCCGCAATAGTAAAAGACTTCACATTCTTACCGCTAATTCCGGGGGGATGTAAGACTGTCAAATGACACGGGTCATTTGATATGAGGCAGAGGTAAAATATGGACGGTTTTATTCAGCCCCATGCTTTCCTGTTTGCCATATAAGGGCTTTTTCGAAAGCAATATTGTTCATTCACGAAGAGTAGATATTATGGCTATTGATATGTTTCTGAAGGTCGAGGGTGTTACGGGCGAGTCTAAAGATTCTAACCACACCGGCTGGACTGATATTACCTCCTTCTCCTGGGGTGCATCCCAGCCGGGTAATATGAGCGTTGGCGGTGGCGGCGGTGCCGGTAAAGTTAACTTTAACGACCTGCACGTTAACGCGCTGATCGACAAATCCACTACAGCAGTCCTGAAACACTGCGCAAGCGGTAAGCACCTGACCAAAGTTGAACTGTCCGTCTGCAAAGCAGGTGGCCAGCAGGTTGAATACACCCGCATCACCCTGGAAGACGTCCTGGTGACCTCTGTTCAGTACACCGGTGCAGACAACGGCGACACCGTTGGCGTGACCTACGCATTCCAGGCTGCGAAAGTGAAACAGCAGTACTGGGAGCAGACCACTGCCGGTGGTAAAGGTGCTGAAAGCAGCGCTGGCTGGAACATCAAAGAGAACAAAGAAGCGTAATTGCATATGTGGCCGGGGAGTTTTCCCCGGCCATTATCTACCGGGAAGGAAGATAGCATGGCAAGTTTACAGGAAGGAGGCGCCCGTCCTCTCACCATTGGTGAAATAGCATTGGCACGCTCGGTTTTTGGTGACGCAATAAAATATTCAGAAGTTAAAGTGCATAATAAAAGCTATTTGCCCTTTAATATGCAGTCAAACAATGTTGCGATGACGCCTAATGGCGAACTCTATTTTCGGGAGCCGCATTATCGGGACGACTTCTCGACAGAAGTTCCACGATATAAACACTGGTTTATTCACGAGATGGTGCATGTTCTGCAGCATCAGATTGGAATGAATGTTCGTACCCGAGGGGCATTCAGTTGGGCAGCAAGTTACAATTACTCCTTACCCCCGGATAAAAAATTGTCGGATTTTGGTATGGAACAGCAGGCTTCTGTCATCTCCGATTATTTTTTTCTGATTAATTACGGCTTGGGTGATTTCCAAAACATTGCCGGTTTTGAAGGGATTATTGGGCCGGATCTCAAGGATAAATATCAACAGGTGTTATCTTTGTATTTCAAGAACCCTAAGGATCGGCGGGTATGGTTATGAAACAGTTATTCGGTGTGTTTGCGGTCACATTAATGGCGAGCGCCTGTGTGTCTCATCCAGCACAATATCAGTCGCTTTCGGTTACGCTTAAAAACAATGAACCCTGCTTTGCTATCCCCGCAAATTCCGGGTTAGAAGCGCCGGTCATCAGCCATTCACCCACCATTATGAAAAGAGCGGGAAATGAATGGAAAACGATATCGCCGCCGTCAACCTATAGCCCTGCGGTGACGTTAAATATTCAACAGTGCAACCAGTGGCGTGGTATCACGTGGCAAACCGGAGAATATGATGTGACACTGAAAGTGTCAGGCAAAAACGATTCTGTGCGTTATGCCGCGCGATTCACTCTGGAAGAAAATGCAGCGGGCCAATTTAAGGTCACTCAGACAGAATAGAATGTGTTACCCCCCAAACGCCGCCGTTCTCGCCCCGAGAGCGGCAGCGTTTGAGCGCTAATCATACCAGCAGGAATACGCCATGCGATTCACGATTATTTCTACGAAACCCGGTCATCAGCCGCCGCAGAGCAGCTGTGATTTTTACGCCCCGGGCGGCACCATTGGGCGCGGTACGGATAACAATTTGGTATTGCCGGACAATGACCGCACCATCTCGCGTCTGCAGGCTATTGTTCACGTTGACGCCAATGGCGAATGTCGCGTTACTAACCGTGGCAGCGTTACGCGCGTGGTATTGAACGATATTCCACTGGAACGCGGTCGTCAGGTCGAGCTGCAGGATGGAGACGTTCTGGGTATTGATGACTACCGCATTGAAGTGGCTGAAATTATTCACGACACGCAGCCGGTGAGCCGCATGGCGGCCAGCATGCAGCAGCAGGTTCGTCCAGCCGCGCCAGCACCAGCGTCGCAGCCGAAACCGGCGAATGCCGCACCGCGCGGGAAGGGCGAGCCGACCGCCGTGCCAACCGAGATCTGGGATAGTCTGATGCAGGAGTTCTCCATCTCCGACAGCATCTCAAGCAACCGCACAAAACCTCAGCCTGCGGCATCACAGGATCCGTTCTCCCAGCCTGCTGCGCCGGAGCGTAACGCTGAGGATCCGCTGGCGATGTTCAACGACAGCGATCCGAAGCTTGAGCGTAAGAACGTTGACCCGGACACGCTGTTCAGCGATGAAGCCTTGTTCAAAAAAGAGAGCATCTTTGACGACATTACGCCCTCAACGCTGGTGCCGCCGGTGGAAACTAAGCCAGCCGAGCCTAAAGAAGAGGCGGCGGATGAGCTCGATCCACTGGCCCTGTTTGGCGGCACGGCCAGCGCGCCCGCCGCGCGTAATGATGACCCTCTCGGGCTGATGGGCGGTGCACCGTTGACGCATCCGGATGACATTGCCGACGACAGGCCGGAGCCAACGCCTGCGCCGGTTGAGGAAGAGGATGTCCTCGCCGATTCTCCGCTGTTTGCCCCTGAGCCGCAGGAAGCCCCGCGTGCTGTTGAAGAAGAGCCCGCGCGACCGGATTACGCAGGCTTCACCATGCCGACCCCGCAGGCCGTTGCGCGCAGTAGCGCTCAGGCACCGAAGGGCCGCCTGCGCATCGACCCGGTCAATAACGCTGCCTCCCCAACCGCCACGGCTAACAGCGGCGAGAAAGGCGACGTGTTGCAGGGCGAGCTGCTGGAGGCGCTGCTGGAAGGCATGGGCCTGAGCGAAATGCAGCCCGTTCCGCAGTTTGACCGTGAGAATATGCGTCAGCTGGGGCAGATCCTCGGCATGTTCTCTCAGGGCACCGTGGCGCTGCTTTCCTCGCGCTCCATCCTCAAGCGCGGCGTGAAAGCTGATATGACCATGGTGCTGGACGATGCCAACAACCCGTTCAAGCTGCTGCCGACCGGTAAAACCGTCCTGATCCAGATGTTCGGCACGCCGATGCCGGGTTTTATGCCGCCAACAAAATCCGTGCGCGACGCGCTGATCGATTTGCAGGCGCACCAGCTGGGCATGATCTCCGGTATTCGCGCCATCATCGCCGCAATGCTGCAGTCCTTTAACCCGGAACAGCTGGAAGAGCAGGCGAAGCAGAACGGCATGACCTCCCGTCTGGCGCTGCCGGGCAGCCGTAAAGCCGCCCTGTGGGACTACTTTGTTCGTAGCTATGGCGAGACGGCAGGCGAGATTGAGGATGACTTCCACACCCTGTTCGGCGAGGCCTTCCTTCATGCGTACGACATGGAGGTGAATCAGTACAAAGACTCACAGAGCGGATCGGAAGACAAATGAATATCGCAACGGCTTCTCTCTCCCGCCAGGGGACGCGCGCCAGCAACCAGGATCAGACGGGAGAAACCATAGGGGAACGTTCAGCCTGCTTTGTCGTCTGTGACGGCATCGCGGGTTTGCCGGGCGGTGAAGTGGCCGCTGAGCTGGCCCGCAACAGCATCATTTCCCGCTTTGATGGCGACAAGCACCTGAATGCGCAGCATATTCGTGACTATGTGCAAACGGCGAACCGCACCATTCTCAGCGAACAGCAGGCGGTTCAGGATTACCGTCGAATGGGCACAACGCTGGTGAGCCTGTTCATCGACCGGGATTACCGCCTGGCCTACTGGGCGCACGCCGGGGACAGCCGCCTGTATCTGTTTCGCCGCGGCTGGCTGTGGCATGTCACCACCGACCACAGCCTGGTTCAGCAGATGAAGGATGCGGGGCATCAGACCGACGATCTCAACAGCAACCTGCTGTACCTCGCGCTGGGGATTGAAAACGGTGGGCCGGAAGCGAGCTACAGCGACGTGGTGCAGGTGGAAGACGGCGATGCCTTTTTACTCTGCACCGACGGGTTCTGGCACGGCGTCAGTGAAGAACAAATGAAGCAGTCGCTGCATATGGTCAATACGCCGCAGGAGTGGCTGACCTTAATGAACCAAATCATTCAAAAGAATGGCGAGCAGGAGGGGAATGCTCAGGACAACTATACGGCCCTGGCGGTATGGATGGGCGCCCCTCAGGACACCACTTTGCTGCATACGCTCTCTGACGCAGCGCAATTTCTTCCCTGCGGAACTGATTAGACACACAAGGAACGATATGAAACTTTGGCTATCGGGTTTAGCACTTCTGGCGGTGACCTCCACCGCGCAGGCTGAGAATTTCCGCATCGTGCAGTCCCCTGCGCAGAAGCTGGATATCTGGATCGACAACATCAAAGACAACACGCCGCAGAGCTGGTGTAAGCCTGAAGTGGCGCTGCGTATTGTGGCAAACGGCAAGAAAGACGTCTCCGTGCTGGAAAACTTTGTGCCGCGTCTTGGCTCACTGCTGGAACATCAGTGCAGCAAAGTGAATAAACTCAGCTGGACGCTTAACGATCCAGCGGGCGTCACGCTGGCTGAGGGTACCGCAGGGAAAGCCCAGGATTGGGCGCTGGTGGTGAAACAGCAACAGGCGGCTCCGGCCAGTACGGCCGCGAGCGGCGCGCTGCTGCCGCCGGATCAGAACGCTGAAGCCCGCACCGTGGCTGCTGACCGCACGCCGTGGCAGGAGTTTACCCTTCAGGACGGCTGCCATCTGCGTACGTTCTGGGAAGGCGGAGCCTCCGCACCGGCACTGTTCATCCCGGACACCGACACCACCCGCTGCGGCAACGGCAGCTGGCTGAGCGGTCATACCGTTATCTCTCAGACTCGCAACGGCGAGCAGAAAGAGATGGCGGTGACCTACATTCACGGCTTCCCGGTCATGGGCCTGAACAAAAGCGCCGATCCTGAAAACGCCCTGATCACCTCCGTCAACAAAGAACGCATGGTGTTCAGCACGCAGAACAGCGATCAAAGCTGGATGATCCTGCCCTACGACAACGCCCTCAACGGCTGGAAAAGCAACGGCACCGTGGCGGTAGAGATCTCACGCGAGATCGCCAGTGATGACGCCAAACTGCAGGCGCGCATTGCCGAAGTCAAACAGACCTGGGGCGCGTGGGTGACACCGGGTACCTCGCTGAATATTGTCCTGATTGACACCCTGCGTCCTCAGCTGCGCGATCCGGCAGTGGGCGCATGGCGCGCGGCAAACTAAGGAGTGGCGATGAATACGCTCTATCAACACCTTGCGGGTGAGCCGCTCAGCGCTGCGCTGCGTCGTCTGGAAGCCGATATCAAAGTCCGTCCGGCGGATGCCGATCTCCGCGCCGCGTTTGTGCAGTTTCTGATCCTCAGCGGCAACTGGACCCGCGCCCTGACTCAGCTGAAAAGCTGGGTGGCGCTGAAGCCCCAGGCGAAGCCTACCGTTACCCTGCTGGAGCAATCCATTCAGGGCGAGCTGCAGCGCGCGCAGGTGATGGCAGGACAGGCGCGTCCGGCCATGCCTGAAACCCAATGGCCGTGGCTAACAACCCTGGCCGCGGCGTTGAGCGAGGAGGGCGAACGCGCCAGTGCGCTGCGTCTGGACGCCCTTGAGACGGCGCAGGCAAACCCTGGTCAGATCACCCTCGAAAATGATGAGACGCAGGCGTTTGGCTGGCTGATGGACGGCGATGCCCGCCTCGGCCCGGTGTGCGAAACCATCGTGAACGGCCGTTATTTCTGGCTGCCGTTTAGCGCTATCGCTGAGATCCGTTTTCAGGCGCCTGCCAGCGTCACCGATCTGGTCTGGCGTCACGCGCTGGTGCGCCTGACCGACGGTACGGAGCAGGTGTGTCAGATCCCGGCGCGCTATCCGTTTGCTGAAGACGCTTCGGATGCCGTCATGCTCGGGCGTACGACTGAATGGTTGCCGCTTGACGGTGACGGTGACGGTACGCTGTACGAAGGACGGGGCCAGAAGGCGTGGCTGAGCGAACAAAGCGAATACCCGCTGCTTTCCCTGAACCTCGTGACGTTTGCGACGGATGGAGCCGATGAGTAATCCCGCTGGCGAAGGCGATCTGCTGCGCAGCGGCTGGCAGGCACGCAGCAAGCAGGAGAAGGTGGGGGCGCGCGACAAAATGCAGCCCTCGCTGCTGGATCGTCTCACCGATAACGACCCGGAAAAAAAACGCGAGTCGGCCAACAGCAATCTGATCACCCACGCCGCCCTGCGCCGCAATGTGCTGCGCGATCTGCAGTGGCTGTTTAACACCATCAACCACGATGCCTCCGGCGATTTGAGCGCCTTGCCGCACGTGAACCGCTCGGTGGTCAACTTCGGCGTCGCACCGCTGGCCGGGAAAAGAATGTCGGATATCGAATGGCACGATATTCAGCGCAAGCTCACCGAGGCCATCATCAATTTTGAACCGCGCATTTTGCCGCAGGGGCTGCAGGTCCGCTGCGTGTCGGATACCTCTTCGCTGGATCTGCACAACGTGCTCTCCATCGAGATCAAAGGGCGTCTGTGGTGCGTGCCGTACCCGCTGGAGTTTCTGTTTCGTACCGATGTCGATCTGGAAAACGGCCATTTTGAACTGAAAGATGCGGGGTAATCATGGAAAGTAAACTGCTCGAATACTACAACCGTGAGCTGGCCTACCTGCGCGAAATGGGGGCCGAGTTTGCCGAACGCTACCCTAAAGTTGCCGGACGGCTGGGCATGCGCGGCATCGAAGTGGCGGACCCGTATACCGAACGTCTGATGGAGGGCTTCGCCTTCCTGACCTCCCGCGTGCAGATGAAAATGGACGCGGAGTTTCCGCGCTTCTCCCAGCGTCTGCTGGAGATGATTGCGCCTAACTATCTCGCGCCCACGCCGTCGATGGCGATCGCGGAGATTGAGCCCGACAGCAGCCGGGGCGACCTGAGCAAGGGCTTCATTGTGCCGCGCGGTACCATGATGGACAGCCTGGCGCTGAAGAAGACCGGCGTGACCTGCAGCTATACCACGGCGCACGAGGTCAACCTGCTACCGCTGAAAATCGACAGGGTCGAGCTGGGCGGCGTGCCCGCCGATCTGCCGCTCGCGCAGCTGGGGCTGAGCCAGCGGGGGATCAACAGCGCCTTACGGATCCGCATCGCCTGCGACGGCCCGCAAAACCTCGGGCACCTGGATTTCGACCGTCTGGAATTCTTCCTCGGCGGTCCGGACATTGAAGCGCTGAAGCTGCTGGAGCTGGTGATGGAGCACCACGCCGGGATCGTCTGTCAGACGGTCAGCCAGCATCCGCAGCGACAGCTGCTGTCGTCGGACGCGCTGCGTCAGGAGGGCTTTGGGCCTGACCAGGCGCTGCTCCCGGACGACCTGCGCAACTTTGACGGCTACCGTCTGCTGCAGGAGTATTTTGCTTTCCCGGCCCGTTTCCGCTTTATCAGCCTGAGCGGTCTGAGCAAGCTGATTCAGCGTTGCGAAAACGAAAAAGCCTTTGATATTTTCATCCTGCTGGATAAGTCGGATGAACAGCTGGAGCGCGTGGTCGACGCCAGCCATCTGGCGCTGCACTGCACGCCGGTGATCAACCTCTTCCCCAAGGTGGCCGCCCGGCAGAAGCTGAACGAAGGCCAGCACGAATACCATCTGGTGGTCGATAACATCCGGCCGCTGGACTACGAAATTTACGCCGTGAATAAAATTTTCGGCAGCGCCGACGGGCAGCGCGACGACCAGACGTTTCGTCCTTTCTGGAGCACCTGGAGCGGCGATGCGGGCAACTACGGAGCCTATTTTTCCCTGCGTCGCGAACAGCGCGTGCTTTCCGAGCACGCCCTGCGCTACGGCACCCGTACCGGCTATATTGGCTCGGAGGTCTTTGTTTCGCTGGTGGATGAACAGCACGCGCCGTGGCAGGAAAACCTGCGCTACATCTCTGCCGAGGTGCTCTGCACCAGCCGCGACCTGCCGCTGATGCTGCAGCAGGAGCTCGGGCAGTTCATTATGGCCGACTCCATGCCGGTGAAATCCCTCACCCTGCGTAAAGGCCCGACGCCGCCGCGTCCGGCGCTGGCCGAAGGGTTCAGCACCTGGCGGCTCATCAGCCAGCTGCAGATGAACTACCTCAGCCTGATGGACAGCGAAAATGAAGACGGCGCGGCCGCGCTGCGCCAGCTGTTAGGGCTTTACGCCAACCTGGCAGAAACGCCCGTTGCGCGTCAGGTGGAGGGGGTACGCCACTGCGTGCTGGAGCCGGTTCACCGCCGCGTGCCTGAACCCGGCCCGGTCGTTTTCGCCCGCGGGATCGGCATTACCCTGATGGTGGATGAGAGAGCCTTTTCCGGTGCCAGCCCGTGGCTCTTCGGCAGCGTAATGGAGCGTCTCTTTGCCCGCCTGGTGTCCATCAACAGCTTTACGGAGTTCACCCTGAAGAGTCAGCAGCGCGGCGAGATTGGCTACTGGGCACCGCGCATGGGTAAAAGGGCGCTGATATGAGTGATGCTGCCACTGCACCGCTGCGCGTACATCGCCTGACCCGGCTGCCGGATACGTTCTGGAGCGGGGTCCGCGAGACGCCCTGGCGCTACGATCTGTTTCAGCTGTTAAGGCGCATTGATGCCCAGGGCGGCGAGCGCTACCCGCTGGGACGCGCGCCGCTGCCGAAATTTGAGCCGCTGCGCATCGGCCAGCAGCCGTCGATGAGTTTTGCGCCGTCGACGCTGGCCCAGGTACGTCAGCGGGAGGAAAGCGGGCTGCATGAGGTCTCTATCCTCAGCTTCGGCCTGTTTGGCCCGAACGGCCCGCTGCCGGTCCACATGACCGAATATGCCCGCGAGCGTATTTATCATCATCAGGACACCAGCCTCAGCGCGTTTGCCGATCTGTTCCACCACCGCCTTGCGCTGCTGTTTTACCGCGCCTGGGCGGATGCGCAACCGGCGGTCTCTCTGGATCGCGCCGATAACAAGCGCTTTGAGGGCTACCTGGCGTCGCTGATTGGCATGGGGCAGCCGGGGCAGATGAACAAAGGCAGCCTAAGCTCGCATGCACGCTTTACCCACGCCGGACACCTGACCCGTAACGGGCGGGATCCGGAGGGGCTGGAGAAGATCCTGCGCAACTATTTTAAAGCGCCGGTCAAGCTGGTCAGCAACGTGCCGCAGTGGATGCCGCTTTCCACGCGCGAGCAGGCGCAACTGGGAGCAGGACGCCGCATGCCGCGCATGGGTGAGTCCGCCTTTCTCGGCGTCGCCGTCCGCGACGTTCAGCATAAGTTTCGCATCGACATAGGCCCGCTGAGCGCGGAGGAGTACAACCGCTTTCTGCCGGGAGAAGCGTGGGTCACCGAGCTGCGCGACTGGGTGCGTCAGTACGCCGGGGTGGAGTTTGAATGGGAAACACGGGTGATCCTGCGTGAAGACGCGGTGCAGGGCACCACGCTCGGCAGCAATGGGCGATTAGGCTACAACACCTGGCTGGGCCGTCAGCCGCAGCCTGTCCCGCGTGGCGATCTGGTGTATCGCGCAGAGCGGTAATCCTTCCGTATACCGAATTATTGTTAATGGAAACTAACATGTCAGAAATTAGCCGTGCCGTGCTTTTCGGCAAACTGGATACGCTGTTATTTACCTCTCTGGAAAGCGCCACTGCGTTCTGCAAGCTGCGCGGCAACCCCTATGTTGAGCTGGTGCACTGGCTGCATCAGCTGATGCAGCAGCAGGATGGCGATCTGCAGCAGGTCATCCGCCACTTTGCCCTTGATGAACAGCAGCTGACGCGCGATATCGTTGCGGCGCTGGATGTCCTTCCGCGCGGGGCGAGTTCCGTTTCCGATCTCTCCGAACATATCGACAGCGCCGTGGAGCGCGCCTGGGTCTTCGGCTCGCTGAAGTTTGGCGTCAGCCGTATTCGCGGCGGCCATTTGCTGATCGGCATGCTTAAAACCTGGAACCTGGCTAACGTGCTGAAAAGCATCTCGTCACAGTTCACGCGTCTGAACGTCGAGGTGCTGATTGAGCAGTTCGACGCTATCTGCGCCAACAGCAAAGAGACGCAGCAGGCCGCAGCCGCCGTCGATGCACCGGCGGGTGGGGG
>NZ_GL890777.1:390973-415381 GCF_000211415.1 Enterobacter mori LMG 25706
CCGGCTGCGCAGGGGACGCTGGCCCAGTACGGCCAGGACCTGACCGCCCGCGCTCGCGAAGGGAAGATTGACCCGGTTGTCGGGCGCGACGAGGAGATCCGCCAGATGGTGGATATCCTGATGCGTCGCCGCCAGAACAACCCGCTGCTGACCGGGGAAGCCGGGGTCGGCAAAACGGCGGTGGTGGAAGGGCTGGCGCTGCGTATCGCCGACGGCGACGTCCCGGAGCCGCTGCAAAATATCCAGCTGTGGCTGCTGGATATCGGCATGCTGCAGGCTGGCGCAGGCATGAAAGGCGAGTTTGAAGCCCGTCTGCAGGCGCTCATTAATGAAGTCCAGTCCAGCGCAACGCCGATTATTCTGTTCATCGATGAGATCCACACCCTGATTGGCGCAGGCGGCCAGCAGGGTACCGGCGATGCAGCGAACCTGCTGAAGCCAGCGCTGGCGCGCGGTCAGCTGCGCACCATCGGCGCCACCACCTGGGCGGAATACAAAAAGTACATCGAAAAAGACCCGGCGCTGACCCGTCGTTTCCAGACGGTGCAGGTGCATGAGCCGGACGAAGCGAAAGCCATTCTGATGCTGCGCAGCACCGTGTCGCCGCTGGAGACGCACCACCAGGTGCTGCTGCTCGACGAAGCGGTCAGCGCGGCGGTCAAGCTGTCGCATCGCTACATCCCGGCGCGTCAGCTGCCGGACAAAGCCGTTGCGCTGCTCGACACCGCCTGCGCCCGCGTCGCGGTCAGCCAGAGCGCGCCGCCCGCGCAGCTGGAAGACTGCCTGCGCCACCTGGCCGCGCTGGACGTGGAAATTGAGATTGCTGAGCGCGAAGCGCGCGTCGGTGCCGGTGACGCCGGGCGCGTAACGGCGTTACGCGCAGAACGCGACGCGTACGAAACAAAACGCGAAGCTCTGGCCCAGCGCTGGGAAGAAGAACGCAGCCTGGTCCAGGAGATTATTCGTCTGCGTGCGGCGCTGTTCGCGGCGGGCGATGAAGATAGCGCCGAGCTGCGCAGCCAACTTGCGGAACAGCAGCAGGCGCTGAACGCCTTACAGGGAGATGAACCGCTGCTGTTTGCGGCTGTGGATGAAAACGTGGTGGCCGCGGTGGTCTCTGACTGGACCGGGATCCCGCTGGGCCGGATGGTGAAAAACGAGATCGACGCGGTGCTGAACCTTGCTGATACGCTGAACCAGCGCGTTATTGGACAGCGTCACGGTCTGGATCTCATTGCCCGCCGCGTGAAAACCTCGCGAGCGAAGCTCGACGATCCCAACAAACCGGTGGGCGTTTTTATGCTGTGCGGCCCGTCCGGCGTCGGTAAAACCGAAACCGCGCTGGCGCTCGCGGAATCCCTGTACGGCGGCGAGCAGAACGTTATCACCATCAACATGAGTGAATTCCAGGAAGCGCACACTGTTTCAACGTTAAAAGGTGCGCCTCCGGGCTACGTGGGCTATGGTGAAGGCGGTGTATTAACCGAGGCCGTGCGCCGCCGCCCGTACAGCGTGGTGCTGCTGGACGAAATTGAAAAAGCACACCCGGACGTCCACGAGATCTTCTTCCAGGTCTTTGATAAAGGCTGGATGGAAGACGGCGAGGGGCGCCATATTGATTTCCGTAACACCATCATTATTCTGACGTCTAATGTCGGTACCGACCTGATTAGCGCGATGTGCGCCGATCCGGATCTGATGCCGGAGCCTGACGCGTTAAGTGGCGCGCTGCGCCAGCCGCTGCTGGAGGTGTTCCCGCCGGCGCTGCTGGGCCGTCTGCTGGTGGTGCCGTACTATCCGCTCAGCGACGAGATGCTGGGGCTGATTGTTCGTCTGCAGCTTAAGCGCATTCAGCGCCGTCTGGAAGAGAATCACAGCATTATTTCTGAGTTTGACGACAGTGTGGTGGAACAGATTGTTCAGCGCTGTACCGAGGTGGAGTCCGGTGGCCGCATGGTGGATGCTATTCTGACCAACACCTTACTGCCTCAGATGAGCCAGATCTTACTTACCGCCAGCCGTAGCGACGAGCAGTACCGACGTCTGCACGTCACCTGCGAGCAGGGCGAGTTTCACTGTCAGTTTGCCGCGTAATAATCATCAAGAGAACTGTAAAAGATGACGGATAATGATAACAATCGGACTGTCCCAAACGCGCTCCCGGTCGGGTACCGCTTCAACGAGTTTGAAATCAAAGAGGTGATCGGCGGCGGCGGTTTTGGCATTGTCTATCGCGCGTGGGATCACCAGCTCGAACGCACTATCGCTATCAAAGAATTTATGCCTTCCTCGCTCGCCGTGCGCGGTGATGACATGACCCTCGTGCTGCGCAGCGAGCGCTTTGGCAAAGCATTTTCCGCCGGCCTGAACAGCTTTATTCAGGAAGCCCGTCTGCTGGCGCGCTTTAACCACCCGAACCTGCTGCACGTCCTGCGCTTCTGGGTGCAAAACGACACGGCCTACATGGGGACGCTGTTTTACAGCGGCACCACGCTTTCACGCCTGCGCGAACAAAAGCCGGAGCTGATCAACGAGGCGTGGATCCGCCGCACGCTGCCAATGCTGTTTGGTGCGATCAAAACCATTCACGACGAAGGCTATCTGCACCGCGATATCTCTCTGGATAACATTCAGATCCAGGATAACGGCCTGCCGGTGCTGCTCGATTTCGGCTCCGCGCGCCGCACGATTGGTAACCTTTCCGACGAAACGGAAACCATGCTGCGCCCGGGCTTTGCGCCGATTGAGCAGTACACCGACGACAACGAAAGCGAGCAGGGTCCGTGGACGGATATCTACGCCCTTGGTGCCGTGCTGCGGACTCTGATCGTTGGATCGCCGCCGCCGGTCAGCGTGGTGCGCTCTATCCAGGATACCTGCAAACCGCTGGTGGAAATCATGCCGCAGGGTTATTCCATCCCGCTGCTGCAGGCCATTGACCGCGCGCTGGCGCTGCACATGGAGGACCGTCCGCAGTCTATCGACGAGTTCGCTGCGCTGATTGAGATGCCGGTCGCCGGTATCAACGATGTGCTGACCGCCAAAAAAACCGGCACCATGCTGGTTCCGGTAGAGGAAGAGAAACCGGCTTCGGCGCTTGACTGGCGCCGCTACAAGATCCCGGGCATGGTTGCCGCTGGCGTGCTGGTGGGCATTGTAGCCGGAGCCATGCTGTTTAGCGGCGGCGGTCAGGATGCGCCCGAGCAGGCTGCACAGGCACCGGCAGAGACGCGTCCAGCTGAAACCGCCGCGAACACGCCAGACGTGAAGCCGGAAACGGAGAAGGTTAGCGAGCAGGCAGCGGAACAGGCTCCACCACCTGCCGCGAGCCCTGTTGCGCTGGTCTATATCCGTATCCAGGACGGCGAAACGCTGAAAGTGAACGGCGAGCCAAAAGCGCTGCGTCCGGCAACGAACGGTTATGCATCGCTCAAGCTGCCAGCCGGTGAGGCGAAGATTGAACTGCAGGGCAACGGGAGAACGCGTACCCAGACGCTGGATATTGCTAAGCCGGGTACCTGGCTGGTGAATCCGTAAGTCAGGCAGGGACAGGGAACAGGACGGAACGAATGTATAACATTAAGTTTGTTTATCTTTTCAGCGAGAACGTCTCGCCAGCGCTTTTTGCGAAAATCATCCGCCCGTCCGTCGCCGGGCAGTGGATTATGTCGGTTCCCGACAATTCGCTGCGCTCGCTGTTCACGCGCTACGATTTGCTGCGAACCATCACCGGTGCGAATCCCTATCAGTCCGGGCGCGATACGCGCAAGCTGATTGCGCAGGATCTTGATATGGGCAGAATCGTTGCAATTGACGAAAGTTTTCGCAGTTGGTCATCGGTAACGGAAATCTTTTACATCAATGCACAGGGGCGGCTGCAGGCCGCCTCGCTTACCGGGCTGGGCTGGTACCCGGTAAGCACTATCGTCGATCGTTACGAAACGATGGTGCGCACCTATGGTTCCCGCCCTGCGCCAACAGAGCTGCCAACGCAGGTGGTGAAATCCAAAGCGGCGCAGGTGCCTGACCAGCCGACGCCGGGCAAAGACGGTAAAACCTATGCCTCTCAGTTGCAGAATATGACCAAAGCCGAACGCTGGCAGGCCCGTAAGGACCTGATTGCGAAGGGCAGCAACAGCCTCTACCCGGATGCGCAGATCGCGGCTAAACGGTTAGCGGCGAATAATATTGCCGTGGAGAAAGCAAAGCTTGCGGAAAATGTTTATAAGACCGTAAACCCGCTGGAAACAACGCCGGGCGTGCCGGAGGGGTGGACGGATATTAGTAATGACGATGCGCTCCTGGGCAAGTTTGGCCTGAATAAATCGATGCTCTTCGATGATGACACTTCTCCCAATTTTCTTGCTCGCGTCTATCAGCCTAAACCGGATGTGTTTGGGAGTGATATGAATCCCACGGTGGTATTCCGGGGATCGAGGGAGCCGGGTTTTGCGTCGCTGTCTGATAATGTTACCTCGTTGCTCACCAAAGGGGAGCTGGCACCCGTTAAAAACGGTGCAGACTGGTCTAATAACTTCTCCCAGGGCATGGGAATGGCATCTGATTATTATAAAAAAGCCGTGAGTATTGGTAAGGAACTGGCAAGGTCAGGTCAGAATATTGATATTGCCGGACACTCGCTGGGAGGCGGGCTCGCGTCTGCCGCTTCAATGGGAAGTGGTAAAACTGGATGGACATTTAATGCCGCAGGGCTTAACGCCGGGACGGTAGAAAAATACGGCGGTAAGATCCTGGGTAGCACGGAGAATATTCAGGCGTATCGGGTTAACGGAGAACTTCTGACGAAGATTCAGGAAGTTAATCTTTGGGAGGATCTGAAAACGGTGAAGGGGCATGTCCCGTCTTTAATTCTCAAAGAGGAAATTTCTGCTCTGAGCCCGAATGCTGCGGGTATCGCCCACGATCTTCCCGGTGGGACCGGAAGTGCGCTCGACCGGCATGGTATTGATCAGGCGATAAATTGCATTGAGCAGCAAAAGGATGAAGATATTTCGATAATCGGGAGTCGGTTGTGAAAAAACGGTTGATGGCTTTTGTAGCGTTATGTTTTTTAATCATGATTCAGGGGTGTAAGCAGGATATGGAACTCAATCCACAGGATTACTTCGGCGGTCAGCAGCTTGAACTGGCGAGAGCGATTGAAGAAGGCAATGTCGACGTGGTGAAGACGCTTGCACCCGATAGCAACCTTAACCAGCCCGGAAAGGAGGATATGACGCTCCTTTTCTGGGCGCTTGGCAACGCAATTAATGATAAAAAAACATCTCCCCATTTGAAGGTCATCACTTTGCTTGTTGAGGCCGGTGCGGATCCGCTACAGCCTCGCCCACAAGGGAAAAGCAGCCCCGCAGAATTCGCTCTGAAAGGGGACAGTGCAGACTGGATTAACGCGATGCTGGACGGTGGCCTGTCACCCGATGTGAAAGATAAGGTTTTCCACGAGCCGATAATCTTCCAGTCGATTAAAGCGAAAAATACACAGACGCTGGAAGCGATGCTCGATCACGGTGCTGACGTCAATACAGCCAATTCATTAGGCAAAACGCTGGTATTCGACGCGCTGGATAATCAGTCATACGATCATGTTTTATTGTTGCTCGATCGTGGAGCGGATCCGTCAATTAAGGCAAAAAATGGCTGGTCAATGAGCAGCGCGCTTGCGGATGCACTGAGTGGGCTTGAAAAAGGCAGCGAACACTACGAGAAATTAAACGAAATTAAAGAGAAGCTCATCCAGAAAGGTGGTAAATGGCCACCTGAGCCTGTTAGGTAAGGGCTAACTCTCCCCACGATAATTAAACAGAACGTTTTTATTTTCTGGGGGCGCATGGATGTTCTGGCTATATAGCACTTAGCTATTCATAAAAGTTCTCGCCATACGTAAATGATGGTTTGTACAAACTTAATATATCCTCTCAAACAACATCCACTGTTAAAAACTTCTCAGCATAAACCATTACGGAATACAGATTATGCTCAACCGAATTACCGTTCAGCTCCCGGTCGAGGGGCTGCTCTTCTGGAAAATTTCCGGCCGCGAGGCGATGTCCGAGTCGTTTGCCCTGACGCTGACCCTGCTCGGCACGGACGCGCGCATCGACCGCAGCAAATTGCTCGGTCAGCCGGTCACGGTGACCATCCCGACTCAGAACCTGCTCACCCCCCGCTATATTAACGGCAAAGTCACGCGCGTGGCGGTGAGCGCCGTTGAGCTGACGGGCACCCGCTACGCGGTGTACCAACTGACGGTGGAGCCGGACCTGTGGCCGATGAAGCGCGACCGCAACCTGCGTATCTTCCAGGGGCAGACTGTGCCGCAGATAGTGAAAACCCTGCTGAGTGAGCATCAGGTCAACGTGGAGGACAAGCTCACCGGCAGCTACCGCGTATGGGACTACTGCGTGCAGTATCAGGAATCGAGCCTGGACTTCATCAGCCGTCTGATGGAGCTGGAGGGGATTGCCTATCACTTCAGCCACGAGGCCGACAAACACACCCTGGTGCTCACCGACGCCGCCACCCAGCACCAGCCGTTCAGCGGCTACGAGGTGATTCCGTATCACCAGACACCGTCCGGCGGCAGCACGGATGAAGAGGGCATCGGCCAGTGGGCGCTGGAAGACAGCGTGACGCCGGGGATTTACAGCCTCGACGACTACGACTTCCGCAAGCCGAACGCATGGCTGTTCCAGGCCCAGCAGAACCCGGCATCGCCGAAACCGGGCAGCATTGACGTGTACGACTGGCCGGGACGCTTTGTCGAGACCGGGCATGCGGAGTTCTATGCCCGCATTCGCCAGGAGCGCTGGCAGGTTGAGCATCAGCAGATTCAGGCCACGGCCACGGCGGCGGGCATTGCGCCGGGCCACATCTTCACGCTGACTAACGCGCCGTTCTTCAGCGATAACGGCCAGTATCTGGTGACGGCGGCCGGATACCACTTCGAGGAGAACCGCTACGCCAGCGGCGAAGGTGAAACTATTCACCGGACTGATTTCACAGTCATCCCGGCGTCGGTCTCTTATCGCCCGGCACAGAGCACGGCGTGGCCGCGCACCTACGGCCCGCAGACCGCGAAAGTGGTCGGGCCGCAGGGGGAAAGTATCTGGACGGATAAATACGGTCGCGTGAAGGTGAAGTTCCACTGGGACCGTCTGGCGAAGGGTGATGACACCAGCTCCTGCTGGGTGCGCGTGTCGAGCGCGTGGGCGGGCCAGGGCTACGGCGGGGTGCAAATTCCGCGCGTGGGCGATGAGGTGGTGGTGGACTTTATCAACGGCGATCCTGACCGGCCGATTATCACCGGACGCGTGTATAACGAAGCCAGCATGCCGCCGTGGGCGCTGCCGGCAGCGGCGACGCAGATGGGCTTTATGAGCCGCACGAAAGACGGTTCTGTCGACAATGCGAACGCCCTGCGCTTTGAGGATAAGGCCGGAGGCGAGCAGGTGTGGCTCCAGGCCGAACGCAATCTGGATATCAACGTCAAAAATGATGAATCCCATTCGACTGAAAAGAATCGAACCCAATATGTGGGAGAAGATGAAACCTTACGGGTTGTAAAAAATCAGAAAGCGGGCGTTAAAGGGGAGGTCGTTTGCCTGACGGGTAACAGTCGCAGTGACAAAGTGGTTAACGACTATATTCTTTCAGCGGGTAATACGCTGAGGCTGGAGTGCGGTGAAAGCGCCATTGAATTATCGAAAGATGGAAGCGTTAATATCATTGGCAATAACTTCAACTTTACTGCTAAGCAGAATGCGCAAATAAACACGCTCTCCGGAGAACTGCATTTAAACCCTGATGATGGAAGCAATGCCATCGATCCTCCTGGGGCATCCCATCAGAGTGAAATCCAGCAGGAAGTGGATAGTTTTTTTGTTATTAATGCTAACAAATAAGAGTAACTCGAATGGCTGAATATATTCTCCAGGAAGCTACCCTGGCGTTACCAGATGTCTATAAAGACAGAACTATGAATTTATTTACCCTGAGCGAAAATGGTGCCAGTGAGTTTACCTTTGTTGTTTCGCGTGCCAGTGTAAAAAAAGATGAGAGTGTGCATGATGTGACAACGCGTCTGGTGCGCGAGTTAGAAACTACCGTGCCAGATTTTAACCTGACGTCCTCACATATGACCATTGTTGATAATCACGCGGCTGCAGAGCTCTTTTATCAATTTAAAAATGATGGTATGACCATTTTTCAGAAGCAGACCATTATTTTGTTGGACGAGCATCCCGCAGGGCGAAAAATGGTGTGTTACATTGGTACTTGCCCTGGTGAGTTTAGCGATTATTATCACAATCAATACCAGTCAATTATCCGCAGTATTAAGTTCCATAAGCCAGCCCCGACTGAAACCAGAGACATGCTTGCGGCCAACTCAGAGGGTCCATTTTTTGCACTTGATAGTGAGAGTAAGATACTCAGTGTCTTTAAAAACATTCAGGAGCTTTACGGGCATCTTTCGCTTCAGCGGGCGAAAGAGGGACACTATTTACTTTTTGAAAAGCAGGGGGCACCGCTAAGTATTGCGCCTGTCCCGGGCAGTCAGCCTCTTCGTTATGCGCTGTGGACCCTTTCTGCAGAAAAATCCCACCACTTAATTTCACAGCTTTCTGTTTGCCGCCAGGTCTCAGGTTCTGACTACCTTAACTCACCCGATCAGATCCGCAAGTATCTGATGGCGCAGAGAGCTGAATAGTCATGTCCGAATGTCTGGCCGCACGTGTAGATGACGAGATTGCTCATACAGCTTCTAAAGGATGGATGATCGCTGGGCTCGTAGGTGGGGCAATTCTGGGTGCAGCTGCCGTTGTTGTAACCGGTGGGACCGCTCTGGTAGCCGTTTCTGCTGTCGCAGCTGGGGCGTGTGCTGCTGGTGGTTTGGGTGAGGTCCTGGGAAGCATGTCATGGGCACCACGGCATGCCACAGGTACGCTTAAAGAAGGTTCGCCTAATGTATTTATCAACAGCCGAAAGGCTATCCGCGCTCATCTTTCTGCTGGGGAGTGCGACGAGCACAGTGGAAGTTTGCAACGGGTTGCAGAAGGTTCGATAAAAGTTTACATCAACAATTTTCCCGCTTCGCGAACTGGCGACAAATTGACATGCAGCGCTGAGATTAGCCAGGGATCGCGTAATGTTATTATCGGTGGAAGCAAGGTCCAGACCGATGAAATAAGTCCTGAAATTCCTGAATGGGTAAACTGGACGATGCTCGCCGTTGGTGCCGGAGCGATAGCGGTGCTGGCCAGTCCGGCAATCGCACTTCTGAGCACCCTCGGTGCAATGGGCGGCGGGACTGTTGGTAGCTACGCGGGTGGGATGCTATTTGGCGCAGGTAGCGACGGTCCGAACTGGGGGATGCTGATCGGCTCTGTTATCGGCGGCGGGGCTGGCATGAAGGGCGGGGCACGGTTTGATGCGTGGCGGGCTGGGAAATCTATGCCGCGTGTTGTTGCTGAACCCGCAATCGCGCCGGCGATGCCTAAGATGAGTTTAGCTGAAGCTGTAGGGAAACAAAGGGCTGAAAATTGGATTAGCCGCGGCAGGGAGCTCGCGGATAATCGTGATCCTGCTTTGTCTGCATTACTGAGTGATGAACAAGTAGGTGCATTATATGGTTATACTACGGATCCGGGGTACCAGATGGTGAATCCTGCATTACGAGGTATGAAACCCATGACCAAAGAAATGGAAGCATTTACTCAACATATAAATGATGGTCTGGATCAGCTTCCGGTATACAACGGTGAGACTTTCCGAGGAATGAATAGCTTACCTTCAAATATTTTGGAAGGCTATACTCCAGGCAAAACGGTTATCGACCCCGCCTTTGTAAGTACTGATATTAACCAGGGATTCAGCGGACCGATTCAAATGCGTATTGAAGGGGTTTCGGGCAGGAAAATTGACTTTTTGTCAGAATTCAATGCTACTGAAACTGAAGTACTCTTTAAACCCAATACAACGTTTGAGGTTATCAGCAGGTCAGATAAACTTGGAGTTACGAACATAGAATTAAAGGAAATACCATGATCGACCTACATGTCGAAGATTCAATAATTAATCATTATGCCGATCGCTATCGTTGCTATATGCCCGTAAATGTCCGTAAGGCTGTAAAACGTGACAGTGATGAATCTGTTTCTTCCATTCATGCATGGGATGAAACATTACCGTTAATTTCGTCGGTAGAGATTTCCCGCAATAAAGCGCTTGGAGCATTTGTTGGTTTGGCTGTTGGAGATGCAGTCGGAACAACCCTTGAGTTTAAAAAAAGAGACAGTGAATATGTACATGATATGCTGGGCGGTGGACCTTTTCAGTTAAATCCTGGGGAATGGACAGATGATACCTCAATGGCATTATGTGTGGCGGAAACTTATCTTTCCGAAAAAAGAATGCATACTGATGTTCTGAGACAGTATCTTTTGAACTGGTATTTAAAAGGAGAAAATAGCAGTAATGGACGCTGTTTCGACATTGGAAATACAACACGCTTTGCTCTAGAACAGTATATGCGCGTTGGACCTTCTTGGTATGGTAATACAGAAAAACATACTGCAGGTAATGCCGCAGTGATTCGTCAGGCACCGGTGTCGATCTTTCGTCGAAAATCGTTGCGCGCCATTTATTTTGAATCTCAGGCTCAGAGTCGCGCTACCCATGGCGCGGTGGAATCTATTAATGCATGCCAGTTTCTGGGGTTGATACTGCATTATTTGATAAATGGTTATTCAAAAGAACAAACTTTTTCACCTCATGTTTTTCCTCTCTGCGCGCGTGTAATGGTTATCAACGCAGGTGAATACAAAAATAAAAGCCGTGACCAAATCCGCTCAAGTGGTTACGTAATCGATACGCTTGAGGCCGCTATGTGGTCCGTATGGAACACGGATAATTTCCGAGATGCAATTCTACTGGCCGCTAATCTTGCTGATGATGCTGATAGCGTTGCCGCGACAGCGGGACAAATAGCTGGTGCATTGTATGGTTATTCAGGCATTCCTCAGGAGTGGAAAAACAAGCTGGTCCAGCACGATCGTATTCTCCAAATGGCAGGAGATTTGTTCGATAGGGCACCTGAGGACACTTTTTTATAGATATATCATAGTGTCCCGCACCGTGTTATTGGGCGGAAAAATCATAATATTAAGCTAATTCAGCCGGTAATTTCTAAGAATAAAAAAATCCACGCCCTGGCGTGGATTTTTTTTATTCAAGACGACTCAGACGTTGAACAGGAAGTTCATTACGTCGCCATCTTTAACGATATAATCTTTCCCTTCCGCACGCATCTTGCCTGCTTCTTTCGCGCCTTGCTCACCCTTGTAGGTGATGAAGTCTTCAAACGCGATGGTCTGCGCACGAATAAAGCCTTTCTCGAAGTCGGTATGGATTTTACCAGCCGCCTGAGGCGCAGTTGCACCCACAGGGATGGTCCACGCACGCACTTCCTTCACGCCAGCGGTGAAGTAGGTCTGCAGGTTCAGCAGCTCATAGCCTGCGCGGATCACGCGGTTCAGGCCCGGCTCTTCCAGACCCAGCTCGGCCATGAACTCTTCACGGTCGGCATCGTCCAGCTCGGCGATATCGGATTCAACGGCCGCGCACACGGCAACAACCACAGAACCTTCAGCCGCCGCGATTTCACGCACTTTGTCGAGGTACGGGTTGTTCTCGAAACCGTCTTCATTGACGTTGGCGATGTACATGGTTGGCTTCAGGGTCAGGAAGCTCAGGTATTTGATCGCCGCTTTGTCTTCTTCAGTCAGGTTTTTCAGTGCGCGCAGCATGCCGGCGTTTTCCAGCTGTGGCAGACATTTTTCCAGCGCAGCCAGTTCCGCTTTCGCGTCCTTGTCGCCGCCTTTGGCTTTCTTCTGCACGCGGTGAATAGCGCGTTCGCAGGTGTCGAGGTCAGAGAGCGCCAGCTCGGTGTTGATGACGTCGATGTCGTCAGCCGGATCCACTTTGTTGTTTACGTGAATAATGTTGTCGTTCTCGAAGCAGCGCACAACGTGACCGATCGCTTCGGTTTCACGGATGTTGGTCAGGAACTGGTTACCCAGACCTTCACCTTTGGATGCGCCTTTTACCAGGCCCGCGATGTCCACGAACTCCATGGTGGTCGGCAGAATACGCTGCGGCTTCACGATTTCCGCGAGCTGGTCCAGACGCGGATCCGGCATTGGAACAACGCCGGTATTAGGTTCGATGGTACAGAACGGGAAGTTCGCCGCTTCGATACCCGCTTTGGTAAGCGCGTTAAACAGGGTGGATTTGCCCACGTTTGGCAGACCGACGATACCGCATTTGAATCCCATTTCTAAATCACCTTAATATCTTGATAATCAATCCGTTAACGATAACCGACTGATGAAAAGTAAATAACTACGCCTATTATACACGTAACCCGCATGACGCGCGGTAAAAATGCCTTACCGGGTGGATTATTGCGCTTTGAAAGCGTGCAAGCGGTTTGTCGCTTTGGTTAGCCCGTCTTTCAGCCAGATTTCGGTGCAGCGCGCCGCTTCGTCTACCGCTTCGTCAATCAGTTTCTGCTCAGAAACCGGGGGCTTACCGAGTACGAAACCGACAACTTTGTTTTTATCGCCCGGATGACCGATTCCGACGCGCAAACGGTGGAAATTCGGGTTATTTCCCAGCTTGCTGATGATGTCTTTAAGACCGTTGTGGCCGCCGTGCCCGCCGCCCAGTTTGAATTTTGCTACGCCAGGCGGGAGATCCAGCTCATCGTGAGCCACCAGAATTTCATCCGGATTGATGCGATAAAAGGTTGCCATTGCCGCCACGGCTTTACCGCTCAGGTTCATAAAGGTGGTGGGCACCAGTAAGCGAACATCCGCGCCAACAAGGTTGATACGTGAGGTATAGCCGAAGAATTTAGGTTCTTCGCGCAGGGGAGCACGTAACCGCTCGGCCAGCAGATCGACGTACCATGCCCCGGCGTTGTGGCGAGTGGCCGCATATTCTGCGCCCGGGTTGGCGAGGCCGACAATCAGTTTAATCGTCACGATTCAATTCCTAATGGGTTCCAGATCTGGCGCGTAGTTTACTGTCTGGCGCGCCGCTTGACAAAATTCTGCGACCATCATAACGAAATGCGAATAATTTCCGGTTTGAACAATTAGAATTTCAAGCTGTTCAAAGCCTTATTTGTAAACTTTTGTTTGGGCGTTATCTGTAATTGTGATCATTCACGCAACTCATAAAAGGGGCGTTGTCTATACTTTACACACAAGGATTAGGGGCTTTTCCCCTGACAACCCAAAGTTCCGGAGGTAACACATGAAACGCAAAAACGCTTCGATACTCGGTAACGTGCTAATGGGGTTGGGGCTGTTCGTGATGGTAGCCGGGGTGGGTTATTCAATTTTAAACCAGTTACCACAGTTTGATCTCCCGCAATACTTCGCGCATGGCGCGATATTGAGCATCTTCATCGGTGCGGTATTATGGCTGGCGGGGGCTCGCGTGAGCGGCCATGAGGAAGTGTGTGACAAGTACTGGTGGGTGCGCCACTACGACAAACGCTGTCGTCGCGCTCAGCATAAGCACAGCTAGTGCTGCGATGAAGAACACCGAAACGGTTCCCTGGGGAGCCGTTTTTTTTTGCATCATGGGTTGACCCTCACGTAACGTAAGGCTCCAGAGTGGCGCCACTGGCAAAGAAAAGGAGCAGTTATGTTGATTCAGGTGGGTGAGCTGGCGAAACGTGCCGGGATCACCGTGCGGACATTGCACCACTATGAGCAAACAGGGTTGTTGCTGCCTTCTGCCAGAAGCGCGGCAGGTTACCGGCTTTACAACCTGGCGGATGTCCAGCGTCTGCACATGATCCAGGCGCTGGCAAAAGCGGGGCTGGAACTTGCTGAAATCAGGGATTTCCTGGAACAGGAGTCGCTGTCGTTAACCGAGTTACTCGATGCGCAAATTACGCTGCTGGATAAACAGCTGCGCAGCATACATACGCTGCGCGACCGGCTGGTGGAGCTGCGGACCGGGCTTATCGACGATGCGACGCCGGATCTGGAATCCTGGCTACAGACTCTGGAGTTAATGAATATGTACGATCGCTGGTTTAGCAAAGAAGAGTTACAGCAGCTGCCGTTTGCGGTGCAGAAGGATGCGCTGGCGGCTATCTGGTCAGATCTGGTTGCACAGGCCAAAACGCTTCTGGAGCAAAATATACCCATTACGGACGCGCGAGCCATGGACCTGGCGACGCGCTGGATGGAACGCCTGGAGCAGGATACGGCGGGCAAGCCGGAGTTTCTCACCAGGCTGAACGAGATGCACAGCGTTGAACCGCAGATGCAGGCGCAAACCGGCATCACGCCGGAGATGACGGATTACATCACGCGCGCATTTGCGGAATCCAAGCTCAGCATATGGGAGAAGTATCTCACTGCAGAAGAGATGGCCTTTACCCGGGCACACTACTTTGACCGCATGATGGAGTGGCCGCCGCTGGTGGCGAAACTGCATCATGCGCAGCGGGAAAATATCGATCCCGCCACGGAGGAGGCGCAAAAGCTGGCTGAAAACTGGCTGGCATTGTTCCAGTCTTACGCAAGCACCAACCCGGCGACCCAGCAAAAGTTTCGCACTGCCATGCAGCAGGAGCCGCATCTGATGAAGGGAACATGGATGACGCCTGCCGTGATTGCATGGCTCCAGCAGGCGATCGGGGTGATGATGCAGAGGCACTTCTCTGCATCAGGTGACTCACAGATCCGCTAACGCCGCTTCGCGGTTAGGGTAGAAGGCAAGGCGGCCAGGGATAGGCTGCACGCCCGCGCGCGCCATGGTGCGCAGGGGCTGGAATTCCAGGTTACTCACCCGCAGCTCGCAGCCTTCCGGCAGGCGTGCAACAAAGCGCTGGAAGGCATCCAGGCCGCCTCCATCCAGTACCGGTACGGCATCCCACTTCAGCACGACAATCCGTTTGCCCACGATGCGGGACTCCAGATCGCTGAACAGGCCTTCCGCCGCAGCGAAGAACAGCGGGCCAATCACGCGCAGCACCAGCACATCGTCAGGCACCTCCACGTTAACCGGGGAAAGGCGCGTCATCTGCGCGATGCGGCGCATAAACAGCAGGGAAGCCAGCACGATCCCGACGCTGATGGCGATAACCATATCGAACAGCACGGTCAGCGACATGCAGATTAGCATCACGATGATGTCGTCCTTCGGCGCGCGACGCAGCAGGTTCACCACCTTATGCGCCTCACTCATGTTCCACGCCACCATCAGCAGCAGCGCCGCCATTGCAGAGAGCGGGAGCCAGGAGAGCCACGGAGCTAGAATGAGCAGGGCGAGGATCACCAGCACGGAGTGGATAACCGCCGAAACGGGTGAGGTTGCTCCCGCGCGCACGTTTGCAGCGGAACGGGCGATGGCTGCCGTTGCGGTAATACCGCCGAAGAACGGCGCGATGATATTCCCTAATCCCTGACCGACCAGCTCGCTGTTGGCTTTGTGTTTGGTGCCGGTCATACCGTCCAGTACGACGGCGCAGAGCAGGGACTCAATCGCCCCCAGCATCGCCATAGAAAATGCGGCGGGAAGCAAAGCTCGCAGGGAATCCCAGCTTAGGGTAAAGCTGGAGCCGGGCATGTCCCAAGGCAGCACCAGCTGCGGCAACAGCTGCGGAATGCCGCTACCCTGTGAACCGTCCGCCAGAACATAGTGGAACTGCGAGCCGATGGTCGCGACATGACCACCGAACATATTGACGATAGCCATCACCGCGCAGCCCAGCAGCAGGGCGGGCAGATGGCCCGGGAGACGGATCCCCAGACGAGGCCAGACGATCAGCGTACCCAGCGTCACTATCCCAATCGCGGCGTCGCCCAGGTTGGCGGTCGGCAGCGCCATAAACAGCGCCCCCACTTTCTGTAAATAGTGCTCAGGCACGTGAGCCATTTGCAGGCCGAGGAAATCCTTGATCTGCATGGTTCCGATGGTGATACCGATCCCGGAGGTGAACCCCAGCGTGACGGAAAGGGGGATGTACTCGATCAGGCGGCCAAAGCGGGCCAGGCCAAACAGAATCAAAAAGACGCCGGACATCAGGGTGGCGACCAGCAGGCCTGCCAGACCAAACTGCTGCGAAACCGGGTAGAGGATCACCACAAAGGCGGCGGTCGGGCCGGAGACGCTGAAGCGCGAGCCGCCCGTAAGGGCGATGACGATCCCGGCAACGGCCGAGGTGTACAGACCGTACTGCGGCGCAACGCCGCTGCCAATCGCCAGCGCCATCGCCAGCGGGATGGCGATAATGCCGACGGTGATCCCGGCAATCAGGTCACGTACAAAGCGTGATGAAGTGTATTTCTCTTTCCAGCAGGCGTCGATGAGGGCGCGAAAGGGCAGAACATGTGAGGAGGTTACGTTTTTCACAATTATCTATCATCCGTATGCGCATCATCTGTCATGTGAATGGCAGGTGAAGGAGGCATTAATCATACAAATAAAACCCAGAGACAAAAAAACCCGCCGCAGCGGGTTTATCGGCCGTGTTCGATTAGTGTTCGAACATTGCTGAGATGGATTCTTCGTTGCTGATACGACGAATCGCTTCGGCCAGCATCCCGGACAGGGTCAGGGTACGCACGTTTGGCAGTGCCTTGATCTCGTCGCTCAGAGGGATGGTATCGCATACCACCACTTCGTCAATGACGGAGTTGCGCAGGTTGTTTACCGCGTTACCGGAGAAGATCGGGTGGGTCGCGTAAGCGAACACGCGCTTGGCACCACGCTCTTTCAGCGCTTCAGCTGCTTTACACAGCGTACCGCCGGTATCGATCATGTCGTCAACCAGCACGCAGTCGCGGCCAGCAACGTCACCGATGATGTGCATCACCTGAGAAACGTTAGCGCGCGGACGGCGTTTGTCGATGATTGCCATGTCGGTATCGTTCAGCAGCTTAGCGATAGCACGGGCACGTACCACGCCGCCGATGTCCGGAGAAACCACGATTGGGTTGTCCAGGTTCAGCTGCAGCATGTCTTCCAGCAGGATTGGGCTGCCGAATACGTTATCAACCGGGACGTCGAAGAAGCCCTGGATCTGCTCTGCGTGCAGGTCAACGGTCAGTACGCGGTCAACACCGACGCTGGACAGGAAGTCAGCGACAACTTTAGCGGTGATTGGCACACGTGCAGAACGGACGCGACGGTCCTGACGGGCATAGCCGAAGTAAGGGATTACAGCAGTGATACGGCCTGCTGAAGCGCGACGCAGGGCGTCGACCATAACAACCAATTCCATCAGGTTGTCGTTTGTTGGAGCACAGGTGGACTGGATGATGAAAATATCACCACCGCGTACATTTTCGTTAATTTGTACGCTGACTTCGCCGTCGCTAAAGCGACCTACGGCGGCGTCGCCGAGGGAAGTGTACAGGCGGTTGGCAATACGTTGTGCTAGTTCCGGGGTGGCGTTACCAGCAAAAAGCTTCATATCAGGCACGAGAAGAACCTCAGGCATGCGTCCAGTGGTGGATAGCGTTCGCCGCAAACTGTGCGGGCCAGGCAAATGCTATCCAGGCGGTGTATTAAAGAGCGCGATGCAACGTCTGGAACAGGGTGACGTTGTCACCGAAACTCAGTCTGCGACAGTAAGGTCTGCTGTAGGGGGGAGGTGTTCATCCCGCGTGCTACAAAACCATGCAGCCAAACCGGCGCTTGCTCAAGCACCTGACGAGCGGCGGATTCGGTGTCAAATTCAGCAAAGACACAGGCCCCTGTACCCGTAAGGCGCGACGGCGCGTATTCTAACAGCCAGGAAAGCACCGCATCAACCTCGCGAAAACGTTTTCTTGCGATATCCTCGCAATCGTTGCTGAATTCACAATTTAATAACGTTTCTATTGACCGTTCCGGGGTATTTCTTTTCAGGTCAGGATCTTTAAAGATGACCGGCGTTGGTATGCTCACGCCAGGGTGGGCAATCAGATACCATTTTTCCGGCGGGTCGACTGGCGTGAGGATCTCGCCTACGCCCTCGGCAAAAGCCGCATGACCGCGAACAAACACAGGGACATCAGCCCCCAGCGTCAAGCCTAAGGCTGCCAGTTCGTCCTTTGATAGCCCGCAGCCCCAGAGATGATTCAGTGCAACCAGTACGGTCGCGGCGTTAGATGAGCCACCGCCCAACCCGCCGCCCATCGGCAGACGCTTCTCGATACGGATATCCGCACCGCTTCCTGAGGGCAGACGACTTGATTCCGCTGCGGCTTTCATCAGAAGGCGCGCGGCGCGCACGATCAGATTGTCCTCCTGCGCCACGCCTTCAACGGGCGTCAGCAGACATATCTGTCCATCCTGGCGCAGCTCAATGGCGATCGTGTCGCCATAATCAATAAACTGAAACAGCGTCTGCAGGGTGTGGTAACCGTCAGCACGCTGGCCGGTGATGTATAAAAACAGGTTCAGTTTTGCCGGAGAGGGCCAGTGGGTCATCATTTAACGATCCAGTTGTCCATTTTCAGCTTAATGCGCTGGCTGCCTTGCGTCAGCTCCATATTCGACGGCAACGAGGGTTTACTCTTGCTGTCATAGGCGCTGTACACCACTTTCCACGTCTTGCCATTCTGAGTGTAGTTCACCTGGCTGAGACGGTATTGATCGTCAAGCTGGTAGTCGGTTGCCTCACCCGGCAGACCGAGGATCCACTGGCGCAGGCTGTTGAGCGGGATAGGCATCCCGGTCAGCTTGCCAATCATCTCTTCGGCATCTGTCGCGGTGTAGTGCTGGCCTTTGTTATCGGTGATCTGCGCTTCGCCCGGTTTGGCGATAAGCTCCAGTTCGGTGCTGCCCAGCGGATTTAACAGCAGCAGGCGATAGTTGTCCTGACCCGTTTGCTGCCAGAAGAAACGTGCATAAACCTTTTGCTCGTCAGAGAGATAAGCGAAAGCGCCGCGGGTCTGGTACTGGCTCAAATTACGGACGTCCTGCTGGTGCTGACGCCACTGCGGTGAATCAGGGCTTTTGCCCGGGCCTTTTGGTTGGGTGACGGTACATGCGGTCAGAACCAGTGCCGCCAGCGGCAGCAGGCGAATCAGTCGGGTCATAATGAGGACAAATCCTTGAGATACGTTGCAGTTATAACTGTTAATGCTAGCGTCCCACAGTGCTACCGTCTACGTTCAAATTATCTCAAAGCGTTGTGTAACCTATTACTCCGAAAGGGGGCAGTCCCTTTTATTGATCTCGCGCATCCTGTATGATGCGTTCTGCTAACCTTATTAACGCTGGTACTACTCCCGCTCAACATGACCCTATTAGCACTCGGCATCAACCACAAAACAGCCCCGGTTTCACTGCGAGAACGCGTGACGTTTTCGCCGGATACGCTCGACCTGGCGCTGGATAGCCTGCTTGCACAACCGATGGTGCAGGGTGGCGTGGTGCTCTCGACGTGCAACCGTACCGAGCTGTATCTCAGCGTGGAAGAGCAGGATAACCTGCACGAGGCGCTGATCCGCTGGTTATGCGACTACCACAACCTCAACGAAGAAGAACTGCGCAATAGCCTGTACTGGCATCAGGACAACGATGCGGTCAGCCATCTCATGCGCGTGGCCAGCGGGCTGGATTCGCTGGTGCTGGGCGAACCGCAAATTCTTGGGCAGGTGAAAAAGGCGTTTGCGGATTCGCAAAAAGGGCATCTGAAGGCCAGCGAGCTGGAGCGTATGTTCCAGAAGTCGTTCTCCGTGGCAAAGCGAGTGCGAACCGAAACCGACATTGGTGCCAGTGCGGTTTCTGTTGCTTTCGCGGCCTGTACCCTCGCTCGTCAAATCTTTGAATCCCTGTCGACCGTCACCGTGCTGCTGGTGGGCGCGGGCGAAACCATCGAACTTGTGGCGCGCCATCTGCGCGAGCATAAAGTGAAAAAGATGATTATCGCCAACCGCACCCGCGAGCGTGCGCAGGTGCTCGCGGATGAAGTGGGCGCAGAGGTCGTTGCGCTGAGCGACATCGATGAACGCCTGAAAGAGGCGGATATTATTATCAGTTCTACCGCCAGCCCGCTGCCGATTATCGGTAAAGGGATGGTGGAGCGTGCGCTGAAATCCCGCCGTAATCAGCCGATGCTGCTGGTAGATATTGCCGTCCCGCGTGATGTTGAACCCGAAGTGGGCAAACTGGCGAACGCCTATCTCTACAGCGTGGATGACCTGCAAAGCATCATTTCGCACAACCTTGCCCAGCGTAAAGCGGCAGCGGTGCAGGCGGAAACCATTGTTGAGCAGGAAACCAGCGAGTTTATGGCCTGGCTGCGCGCGCAAAGCGTCAGCGAGACCATCCGCGAGTACCGCGGGCAGGCTGAACAGGTGCGTGATGACCTGACAGCCAAAGCGTTAGCGGCCCTGGAACAGGGCGGTGACGCAAATGCAATCATGCAGGATCTGGCGTGGAAACTGACCAACCGCCTGATCCATGCACCAACCAAATCTCTTCAGCAGGCTGCCCGTGACGGGGATGATGAACGCCTGACTATTCTGCGCAACAGCCTCGGGCTGGAATAGCGCCCTACACCCATTTTCTATTACAAGGTGCACTTACGCCTATGAAGCCTTCTATCGTCGCTAAACTGGAAGCTCTGCATGAGCGCCATGAGGAAGTTCAGGCGCTGCTCGGCGATGCCGGGACCATCGCAGACCAGGAACGTTTTCGCGCGCTGTCGCGGGAATATGCGCAGTTGAGTGATGTGTCTAAATGCTTTACCGACTGGCGACAGGTTCAGGAAGATATTGAAACCGCGCAAATGATGCTCGACGATCCTGAGATGCGCGAGATGGCGCAGGAAGAGCTGCAGGACGCAAAAGCGCGTTCTGAAGAGATGGAACAACAGCTCCAGGTGCTTCTGCTGCCGAAAGACCCGGACGATGAGCGTAACGCGTTTGTGGAAGTGCGCGCCGGTACCGGCGGTGACGAAGCCGCGCTGTTTGCTGGTGACCTGTTCCGTATGTACAGCCGCTACGCCGAAGCGCGTCGCTGGCGCGTAGAGATCATGAGTGCCAACGAAGGCGAACATGGTGGCTATAAAGAAGTTATCGCCAAGATCAGCGGCGACGGCGTATACGGTCGTCTTAAGTTTGAATCCGGCGGTCACCGCGTGCAGCGCGTGCCTGCGACAGAATCTCAGGGACGTATTCACACCTCAGCCTGTACGGTTGCGGTGATGCCGGAACTGCCGGAAGCCGAACTGCCGGACATCAATCCGGCGGATCTGCGAATTGATACGTTCCGCTCCTCCGGGGCGGGCGGTCAGCACGTTAACACCACCGACTCCGCGATCCGTATTACCCACCTGCCAACCGGTATTGTGGTGGAGTGTCAGGACGAACGTTCCCAGCACAAAAACAAAGCCAAAGCGTTGTCTGTACTGGGTGCACGTATCCGCGCCGCCGAAGTGGCGAAACGTCAGCAGGCGGAAGCGTCTACGCGTCGTAACCTGCTGGGCAGCGGCGATCGCAGCGATCGTAACCGTACCTATAACTTCCCGCAGGGCCGCGTGACCGACCACCGCATCAACCTGACGCTGTACCGTCTGGATGAAGCAATGGAAGGTAAGCTCGATATGCTGATTGAGCCTATCGTGCAGGAATACCAGGCCGACCAGCTGGCGGCACTGTCCGAGCAGGAATAATGGATTTTCAGCGCTGGTTACGTGAGGCGGTCAGTGAGCTTTCAGAAAGCGAAAGCCCGAAACGCGACGCCGAAATATTGCTTGAGCATGTGACGGGTAAATCCCGCACGTACCTGCTGGCTTTTGGTGAGACGCTGCTGACCGCCGAGCAGGAAGCGCAGCTCGCCGCGCTGCTTGCCCGCCGTAAGACGGGCGAGCCGGTGGCGCACCTTGTCGGCGAACGTGAGTTCTGGTCGTTACCGCTGTACGTCTCGGCGGCAACGCTGATCCCACGTCCAGACACCGAGTGTCTGGTGGAGCAAGCGTTGGCGCGTTTACCCACAGCGGCCTGTAGCATTCTCGATCTCGGTACTGGCACAGGCGCTATTGCGCTCGCGCTCGCCACTGAGCGGCCCGATTGCACAGTAACGGCGGTGGATGTGATGCCAGACGCGGTGACGCTGGCGCAGCGTAACGTGGAACGTCTTGGCCTCGGCAACGTGACGGTACTGCAGAGTAGCTGGTTTACCGCGCTGGAGAATCGCTTATTTGCGCTGATTGTCAGCAACCCGCCTTATATCGACGAACATGACCCGCACCTTGCGCAGGGCGATGTTCGTTTCGAACCACTGACTGCGCTGGTTGCGGCCAATGAAGGTTTAGCCGATCTTGATCACATTGTGACAACGTCACGACAACATTTGCTTCCCGGTGGCTGGCTGCTGGTGGAACATGGCTGGACGCAAGGGAACGCGGTGCGCGCGCTGTTCACTAATGCGGGTTATCGCGAAGTGGCAACCTGCCGCGATTACGGCGGCAATGAACGTCTGACGCTGGGACAGTGGGTATGAATCTCCGCTATCTGCCATTAACTGATAAAGGCGCATGGCTGACTGAAAAGTGGTTTGGCGTTATCATCTACATCGTTTTGAGTTTTATCGCGTCTGGACGTCATTGTACGCGCAGTCGTTACTGGGGTAAGTCATGAGGTCCTTAGCCGATTTCGAATTTAACAAAGTGCCGCTGTGTGAAGGCATGATCCTGATTTCTGAAATGATTCGCGATGATTTTACGTCGCAGTACGTCCACGCGGAGCTGGAGAATCTGGTCAGCCTGGCACGGGAGGAGATCAGTCAGGCGCGTCCGCAGGACTGGCAATTAGAGAAGCTGCTAGAGCTTTTCTACGGCGAATGGGGTTTCTGCGACACGCGTGGCGTATATCGCCTGTCAGACGCATTATGGCTGGACCAGGTCTTGAAGAATCGTCAGGGCAGCGCCGTCGCGCTGGGATCCATTTCGCTGTGGGTCGCCCATCGTCTGGATATTCCGCTGGTGCCGGTCATTTTCCCGACGCAGATGATACTGCGTGCGGAGTGGCTGGACGGCGAGATGTGGCTCATTAATCCCTTCAACGGTGACACGCTGGATGAGCACACGCTGGACGTGTGGCTGAAAGGCAATATCAGCCCGGTGGCCGAGCTCTTCAACGAAGACCTCGACGAGGCGGATAACGCCGAAGTGATCCGCAAGCTGCTGGATACGCTGAAGTCTGCGCTAATGGAAGAGCGTCAAATGGAGCTTGCGCTGCGTGCCAGCGAAGTGCTGCTGCAGTTCAACCCGGAAGATCCGTACGAAATTCGCGACCGCGGCCTGATTTATGCGCAGCTCGATTGCGAGCATGTGGCGCTAAGCGATTTGAATTATTTCGTCGAGCAATGTCCGGAAGATCCGATTAGCGAAATGATTCGTGCGCAGATCAACGCGATCTCGCACAAACAAATTACACTGCATTAATCTTAATTCCGATTCACACCTGAATAAGGCGATCCTATGAAACAAAAAGTGGTTAGCATTGGTGATATCAAGGTAGCAACCGACCTGCCGTTCGTGCTGTTTGGCGGCATGAACGTGCTGGAATCCCGCGATCTCGCCATGCGTATCTGCGAGCACTACGTGACCGTGACCCAGAAGCTGGGCATCCCGTACGTGTTTAAGGCCTCTTTTGATAAAGCCAACCGCTCCTCCATCAACTCTTACCGTGGCCCGGGCCTGGAAGAAGGGATGAAGATTTTCCAGGAGCTGAAGCAGACCTTTGGCGTGAAAGTGATCACCGACGTGCATGAAGCCTCTCAGGCGCAGCCTGTGGCTGACGTGGTAGACGTGATTCAGCTTCCGGCATTTCTGGCGCGTCAGACCGACCTGGTTGCGGCGATGGCGAAAACCGGTGCTGTCATCAACGTGAAGAAACCGCAGTTCGTGAGCCCTGGGCAGATGGGTAACATCGTCGATAAGTTCATTGAAGGTGGCAACGACAAGGTGATCCTGTGTGACCGTGGCGCAAACTTCGGTTACGACAACCTGGTAGTGGATATGCTGGGCTTTAGCGTGATGAAGAACGTCTCCGGCCAGTCTCCGGTGATTTTCGACGTGACGCACGCTCTGCAGTGCCGCGACCCGTTTGGCGCAGCCTCTGGTGGTCGTCGTGCCCAGGTTACCGAGCTGGCGCGTGCCGGTATGGCGACCGGACTGGCAGGCCTGTTCATTGAAGCGCACCCGGATCCGGCTAACGCGAAATGCGATGGTCCTTCCGCACTGCCGCTGGATAAGCTGGAGCCGTTCCTGAAACAGATTAAAGCGATTGACGATCTGGTGAAGAGCTTCGACGAGTTGGATACCAGCAACTAATAAAAAAACCCGCTTCGGCGGGTTTTTTT
>NZ_GL890777.1:415460-446003 GCF_000211415.1 Enterobacter mori LMG 25706
GGATCAATCTCACGCAAAAATCGTCATCAAATACGCAATAAACAACGCCATATGCGCCGCGCCGTTTAGCACGTTGGTTCGTCCGGTAGAGAATGAAATCTGGCACAGCAGCAACGAGGCCACCATCACAATCATCTCCGGCGCACCCAGCGCAAACTGCAGCTCGTTGCCCGTCATAAAGGCAATCAGCGTTACCACCGGAACGGTAAGTGAAATCGTCGCCAGTACGGACCCGAAGAACAGGTTCATCGCGCGCTGCACCTGGTTATTCAACACCGCTTTCAGCGCGCCCAGCCCTTCAGGGGACAAAATCAGCAGCGCCACCAGGAAGCCGGTAAACGCCACCGGCGCGTTCAGCTCGGTTAACAGCGTTTCCAGCGGGTTGGCGTTCATCTTGGTGACGGCAATCACCGCAATCAGATGCACGATCAGCCAAACCGTATGCCACGCGCTGCTGTGGGCCGACGGCTTGCCGTGGTGCGGGTCATCATCGTCGCCGTCATCTTCATGCTCGTACACAAACAGGCTCTGGTGCGTTTTCGTCTGAATCAACAGGAACACGCCGTACATGGCGGCGGAAATGAGTGCGACCAGCAGCGCCTGACCGGTAGAGAAATTTGCACCCGGCAGCGCCATCGGGAACACCAGCACGATAATAGCCAGCGGGAAGAGGGCAATCAGATACTGTTTAATGCCGAAGAGGTTCATATACTGGGTCGCGAACTTGCGGCCGCCCAGCAGCAGAGAGAAGCCCACCAGGCCGCCCGTCACAATCATAATGATCGAGTAGAGCGTGTCGCGCATCAGCGTCGGCGCGGCATCGCCGGTGGCCATGAGCGCGGAAATCAGGCTGACTTCGAGAATAACAACGGAAAGGCTGAGAATTAACGAGCCGTACGGCTCACCCAGACGGTGGGCTAATACGTCCGCGTGACGAACTACGCTAAAGGCGCTGGTTAAGATGCCGACCAGCGCAAGAATATTGATACCAACCACCACTGGCAGTGACTGACTGCTTCCCCAGAAGAGCAGCACAGCCAGTGCCAGAACCGGGAAAATGAGCGACGTCTCCTTGTGGCGGGTCTTAACCGCCTCGTGTGTTGTTGTCATGTGCTTCTCCATCAATGCAGGTGCTTGTAATTATAGATAGATTTTTGAGGGCATTAAACTAACAGATATCTGATAAATACCGTTGAAGTTTTACTTAATTTTACGGTTTGAGGTTAATATTTATTATTACTGCCATAAAGCAAAGTTATCAATAAAATAGTATTGCATTACAGTAAATTAGATTCATTAATTAAGCATAAATGAAATCAACCTGGCAGGCACGGGCATCCTCAACCACACTTATCTCTTTAGCAAAAAGAGAGGTTTCCGATGCCATATAAAACGAAACGCGAGTTACCCGATAGCGTGCAGCACGTCCTCCCTGCCCACGCGCAGGATATCTACAAAGAAGCCTTTAACAGCGCCTGGGATCAATACAAAGATAAGGACGAGCGCCGGGATGATGCCAGCCGTGAAGAGACGGCGCACAAGGTAGCCTGGGCCGCCGTAAAACATGAATACGAGAAAGGCGACGATGATAAATGGCACAAAAAGAAATAGCCGCAAAATAATAAGCTGCCTGCATTTTGACTTTTCAGGCGGTTCAACTTCCGTTGTATTGCAACTGGTCCGCTAATTGCTTATCGTTATTTAACTGCTGGCAAAATGACCAGCATAGAATGCCGGGAAGGCGAATTACAGATGTCGCAAGGAAGCATGCAGTGGCGGAGGTGTAATGTGTTAACGCGTGATTTCTTAATGAAGGCAGATTGTAAGACGGCATTTGGTGCTATTGAGGAATCGCTTCTCTGGTCAGCTGAACAACGGGCGGCGTCACTTGCTGCCACGCTTGCCTGCCGCCCGGATGATGGCCCGGTATGGATTTTTGGCTACGGTTCCCTGATGTGGAACCCAGCTCTCGAATTTGTCGAATCGGCAACGGGAACCTTGCCTGGCTGGCACCGCGCGTTTTGTCTGCGCCTGACGGCCGGACGCGGCAGCGCGTGCCAGCCGGGGCGCATGCTTGCACTGAAAGAGGGCGGGCGCACCACGGGTGTCGCTTACCGCCTGCCGGATGCCACGCTGGAAGACGAACTGACGCTGCTCTGGAAGCGCGAGATGATCACTGGCTGCTATATGCCGAGCTGGTGCAAGCTGGAACTGGATGACGGACGCACCGTCAATGCGCTGGTATTTATTATGGATCCGCGCCACCCGCTATATGAAGCGGATACCCGTACGCAGGTGATCGCGCCCTTGATTGCCGCGGCCAGCGGGCCGCTGGGGACCAACGCGCAATATCTGTTTTCACTCGATCAGGAACTGACGCGTCTGGGCATGCAGGACGAATGTTTGAATGAGCTGGTCATGAAGGTGAAAGCGCTGCTGGAAGGGAACCTGCTTAATAACCCGCTACGTCCGGGTTTTGCCTGAAAAAACGCCCGGCTAAACCGGGCGTTCGTTTTATGCGGCAACGTAGCTGACCGAATGCTCCAGTGACTGACTGTGGCTGTCAATCAGGACATCCCAGGTGCCGGTATAAGGCACGGTCAGCCACGCCTTGTCATCCTGCACCGTCAGAATATCCGCCTGCGATTGCTTCTGCGCTTTTGAACTCATGAGATGAATGCGGCAGCGTTCTGAGCAACGTACCACGACCGTATCCCCGCCAAACAGTTTCAAACTTGTCTTCACCAGTGCCATTTTTTACCCCGTCGATTTTGCCCATCCCGAGCGTGATATTGTTCACAATTTACTCATTGCATAACACCAAAGGGGAGGGGGAGGGATGATGATTTTGATCAAAAAATGGCATAACGTTTAAACAAAAATGACAAAATGCCTGAAAGCATTCAGCTGGCGCGTGTTTTACCCGGTTAACCCGCGCCAGAAGAAAATTAAATGCGGAAATGGCCGGCGGTTTCAGCAAGGTCGCCCGCCTGACTCTGCAGCGCGCTGGCCGCTGCGGCAGACTGCACCACCAGTTCGGCGTTCTGCTGCACCATTCTGTCCAGATGCGTTACCGCGTGGTTGATCTCGTGAATGCCTTTCATCTGCTCGCTGGTGGCAATCGAGATTTCACGCATAATCCCCGAGACGCTACCGATGCTGGAGCGGATCTCATCCATACTTTCTCCGGCCAAATGCACGTAGCGCGAACCCGTTGCCACGCTGTCGGTTGTAGAATCGATAAGGGATTTGATCTCTTTCGCCGCCTGAGCGCTGCGGCTGGCGAGGTTTCGCACTTCTCCAGCCACCACCGCGAAGCCGCGGCCTTGTTCGCCCGCGCGCGCCGCTTCGACCGAGGCGTTCAGCGCCAGAATGTTGGTCTGGAAGGCAATGCCGTCGATGACGCTGGTGATATCGCCAATCTTCGCCGAGGCCACCTCAATCGACTGCATGGTAGTGATAGCCTGAGAAACCACTTCACCCCCGCGCGACGCTGCAGCAGAGGCTTTGCTTGCCTGCTCGTTCGCTTCTGCCGCAGATTCATTTGACTGGGTGACGGAGGCGGTGACCTCTTCGACGGCGCTGGCGGTTTCGCGAAGGCTTGATGCCGCTTGCTCAGTGCGCCCGGAGAGATCCTGGTTACCGGCTGCGATTTCCTGCGCCGCATTTTTCACCGAGGCGCTGGCGTCGCGCAACTGGACCATCACGACCGAGAGCTTATCGCTAAACGCGTTGAACGCCTGGGCAATTTGCGCCACTTCGTCATCACCGCTGTCCGGCAGGCGCTGCGACAGGTCATTGGTGCCGTTAGCGATGTTATGCATGGCGTCGCGAATATCGGACAAACGCTTCAACAGGCGGGCTATCAGGAAATGAACAATCGCGCCGCTCAGCAAGGCGAGGATCACCAGCGACAGCGCAGAGGCTTTCAGCAGCGAGCGCATGCCGGAGGTAGCATCGTTGTTATCGAGCGCTACGGCCAGCATCCAGTGCGTGCCCGGCACGGCGGTTGCCACGAAGGTTTTTTCGCTGCCGTTGAACGTCCCCTCAACCAGGCTACCGCTTTTCAGTGCCGCAAAATCGGTCCCTTTGATGGTTTCAGCGAATGGCTTGAGCGTGAGCGCCGGATCGCTGGCAGCAATCACCGTGCCATCGCTATCAAGGAGTAACCCGCTGCTGGCAGGCGTCGGGTGAATACCGCGTACGTTAGCCACCACGCTGTCCATCGCCACGTCGCCTGCCACAACCGCTTTTAGCGCACCGTTCTCCTTCACCGGCACCGCAAAGGTCACCACCAGTTTCCCGGTCCCCGCGTCCACGTACGGGGCGGTCACGACCGGGCCATCCGTACTCACCACCTGCTGATACCAGGGGCGGATCGTGGGGTCATAATCTGCCGGGACGCCCGCCGGGTCGGAGAACTTCGCCGTTTTGCTGGCGTAGCCGACATAGACGTTGGTGAAGCCACCCGCCTGCGCAAGCTGTTTGAATACCGGAACCGGATCGTCATTCAGCGCAACGGTCTGCGCGGAGGCTATCACCGTCATTTTGCTTTTAACCCAGTCTGCAATCGCCATGTTATGGCTGGCGCTGGTGCTGGTCAGAATATCCCGCTGCGACTGCTGGTTATCCTGGCGCGTAACCTGGAAATTAATGACGGTATTGAGAAGAAGGGCGACGATCAGGCAACCTGTCGTCGCGGCAATAATACGGGCACGAATGGATCTGAACATAAGTGAAATACCTGCTGTGTTGTTTCCATGCCTATCGGCAGCCGCGCAGGTAAACTTGATGCTGAAACCGCGTCCATAAGAAAATAATATTTTTACGGGTTTATTATTAAAAAGTTAATACTTTATCAGCGGTCAGGGTCCACTCAGCCAGCTCAACCAGCGTCCCAATCTCGACGCCATCAATCAGCGGCAGTCCGGTGATACCGCGGCCGTCGGTGCAGGTCTTACAGAGTTTGACCGGCACATTTTGCGCGGTCAGGATCTCCAGCATCTGCTGGATGTTGTAGCCCTCGGCGGGTTTTTGTCCCTTGAGACCTGCGGTGACGGCGTCCGACATCAAAAAAAGGCGCAGCTCAAGTGCGCTCTCTTTCTCGCGCAGCGCTATCGCCAGTCGCAGGCTGTTGAAAAGGGATTCGCTGCCGTAGGCCGCACCGTTGGCGACGATCACAATCTTCTGCATGTTGACTCCTGTTGTTTGAAAGGCACGAATATTGCTTAACTCTCCGGGAGATTCGCTACCCGGGAGAGTAAGCATGACATTAATGGCGGGCAGTTCACCCGCGGCAACCGAGTGGTTCCAGCGCGCGACATTACTTCGCCGGGAGCAGCTCGGCAGGCTGGCTGCGTTGGGCGTGCTGGTTAACGGCATCAGCCGCCTTGTGCATATGCTCCAGTGCGAGCGCGGGGCATCCAACGTCTGGCTCTGCTCTCAGGGTAAGCTGTATGCCCCCGAGTGCAAAGCCAGTCGCGGGCTGGTGGATGAAAACCTCACTGCGCTGCAGGCCATGCTGAAAGCACAATTCCCGGTCACGGGGAGCGGCGTTTGTGAGCGCATCGCCTGTGCGTTACTCAGCCTGGAAACACTGCCTTTGCTGCGTGACGGGATAGACAGCCAAAGCATAACGGCACCTCAGGCAATGGATCATTACTGCCGGATGCTTCGCCATCTGCTCAGTATCGTACCGCAACTCAATGACAGCATTGACGATCCGCAAATCGCGGGCCGTTTTGTCGCCCTTTATAGCCTGATGCAGGGCAAAGAGCTGGTGGGGCAAGAGCGGGCACTCGGGGCGATAGGCTTCACGCAGGGCTTTTTCACTGATGAAACCCGCCAGCGACTGGTAGACAGGATTGACGGGCAGCAGGCCTGTTTTGAGATCTTTTTATCCCACAGCCACGCTGAGGTGCAAAACACCTTTGCCCACAACTGCCAGCCCGATCGAGAAACAGAGCAACTCCGGCGCGTCGCCTGCACCCGTCAGCCCGCCGCTGACAATGGCAATACCGCGCTAAACTGGTTTGCCCTGCAAACCTCGCGTCTTGAACATCTGCGCACGCTTGAAGAAATGGTGACTGCCGATCTGATGGTGGCGGTGGATGACGCGATTCATGCGTCCGGTGAAGCCACGATGAGTGGCGAAGAGCATGACGATCCTCTTGCGCTTTACCCGGATAAACCCTTGCTGCTGCTGGTTCGCCAGCAGGCGCGAGAGATAGACCAGCTCTCCCGCCAACTGGCATCACTCCGCGATACGCTGGAGGAGCGTAAGACCATTGATAAAGCCAAAAGCGTGCTGATGACGCATCAAAGCATGAGTGAGGAACAGGCGTGGACGGCACTGCGCAAAATGGCGATGGACAAGAACCAGCGCATGGTCGATATCGCGCGCGCACTGCTCACAGTGAAGAATCTGTGGCAGCTAACACCAAAGGAGTAGTTGCACAATCAGTGGGCATTTAATGCCTGATTGAGGTGCGCTAACGCGACAGCTATCAGGTTAACGCCCCGAAAGCAGGGCCTTAAAACCTGGCATTCCCTTTGCATTATCTGTTTAACCATTTTCGACGATGCGCCAACGGCGGTGCATGCGTCTTCGGGATAAAGGCGTCCAGCAGTGCTCCGGCACGGCGGGCGCTTTTTTTTGGCTTTTTTTCAGGAGTGGTCATGGCGGATTTGTCGAGACGGCGGTTTTTGCAGGCCAGCATGCTGGCGAGTGGCGCAATGCTGTTACCGGGTGTCATGCAGGCCGCGTGGGCGGCAGGCTCGGATAAACCGGAGCAGGAAACGGTGCGCATCGGGTTTATCCCGCTGACCGACTGTGCCCCGGTGGTTATCGCGGCGCTGAAAGGGTTTGATAAAAAATACGGCATTACCATCGTGCCCACCAAAGAGGCGAGCTGGGCGGCGGTGCGCGACAAGCTGGTGGCGGGCGAGCTGGATGCCGCGCACATTCTCTACGGCCTGCTGTATGGGCTGGAACTTGGCATCGCCGGCAAGCCACAGCAGATGGCGAACCTGATGACCCTTAACCAGAACGGTCAGGCCATCACGCTCTCCAGCGATCTGGCGGAGAAGGGCGTTCACGATCTCGACGGGCTGAAAAAGCTGATTGGGCAGCAGGCGCCTGGTACCTACACCTTCGCGCACACCTTCCCGACCGGGACGCACGCCATGTGGCTCTACTACTGGCTGGCCAGTGCGGGCATTAACCCCTTCGACAATATCCGGACCGTGGTGGTGCCGCCGCCGCAGATGGTGATGAACATGCGCATTGGCAACATGGTGGGCTTTTGCGTCGGCGAGCCGTGGAACGCGCGGGCGATTAACGACCGCATCGGCTTCACCGCCGCCACGTCGCAGTCCATCTGGGCCGACCATCCTGAAAAAATCCTCGGCACTCGCCGCGACTGGGTGGAGAGGAACCCGCATACCGCCCGGGCGCTCGTGAGCGCCGTGATGGAGGCCGCGCGCTGGATCGACGCCTCCCCGGAAAACAAACGCGAGACCGCGCGGATCCTCTCCCGCCGCGCCTGGCTCAACTGCAAAGAGCAGTACCTCACCGGACGGATGCTGGGCGAATACGACAACGGCCTGGGCCAGCGCTGGCAGGACGCGCACCCGATCCGCTTCTTCAACGAGGGAGCCGTCAGCTACCCGTATCTCTCTGACGGCATGTGGTTCCTGACCCAGTTCCGCCGCTGGGGTTTGCTTAAAGCTGCACCTGACTACTTGGGCATCGCGCAACGGATTAACCAGACCGCAACCTGGCAGGATGCTGCCACCGCGGTGGGGGGCATTACCGCACCGGCATCACCACTACGCAACAGCACATTGATGGACGGCACCGTCTGGAACGGTACCGACCCGGAAGGATACGCCAACCGCTTCGCCATTCATCGTAAAGGGGCCTGATTATGCAGCATCTGCAAAAGACGACATCACAAGAGACACACGTGAGTGGGGAAGTCATCCCCCTGCCACCCGTGCAGGTTCGCCGTCGCACCCCGGCATTTGCGCGTCGGATTAACGACCTTCTCCAGCGCATCATTCCGGCGTTGCTGGGCCTGGGATTGCTGGTGCTGCTGTGGCAGCTGGCGGCCATCAACAGCAAAGGCTTCCCGACACCGCTGAGCACCCTGGATTCGGCCATCACCCTGTTTGCCGACCCGTTCTACCGCGACGGGCCAAACGATATGGGCATCGGCTGGAACGTGCTGGCCTCTTTACAGCGCGTGGCGGTGGGGTTTGGTCTCGCGGCGTTAGCCGGTATTCCGCTGGGCTTTTTGATTGGCCGCTTCACCTTTTTCTCGCGCATGTTCAACCCGCTGATTGCGCTTCTGCGTCCGGTAAGCCCGCTGGCCTGGTTGCCTATTGGTTTATTGCTGTTCCAGAAAGCGGAGCCCGCATCGAGCTGGACCATTTTTATCTGCTCCATCTGGCCGATGGTGATCAACACCGCCGAGGGCGTGCGCCGCATTCCGCAGGATTATCTCAACGTGGCCCGCGTGCTGCAGCTCTCCGAGTGGACGATCATGCGCCGCATCCTCTTCCCGGCGGTACTGCCGGCGGTGCTGACCGGGGTGCGCCTCTCGATCGGCATCGCCTGGCTGGTGATCGTCGCCGCCGAGATGCTGACCGGCGGGCTGGGCATTGGCTTCTGGATCTGGAACGAGTGGAACAACCTCAACGTCGAAAACATTCTCATCGCCATCGTCATCATTGGCGTGGTCGGGCTGCTGCTGGAGCAGGGGCTGATGCTGATCGCCCGTCGCTTTAGCTGGCAGGAAAAATAAGGAGCGAACATGAAACCATTAATTCAGGTCCAGGCCGTGAGCCAGCGTTTTTCCACCGCCAGCGGCGAGTTTCTGGCACTGCAAAACGTCTCTTTTGATATCCACGAGGGCGAAACCGTCAGTCTGATCGGCCATTCCGGCTGCGGCAAATCGACGCTGCTGAACCTTATCGCAGGGATCACGCTGCCGACGGAAGGGGGGCTGATTTGCGACAACCGTGAAATTGCCGGGCCGGGTCCGGAACGTGCCGTGGTCTTTCAGAACCACTCCCTGCTGCCGTGGCTGACCTGCTTCGACAACGTGGCGCTGGCGGTGGATCAGGTCTTCCGTCGCACCATGAGCAAGGCCGAGCGCAAAGAGTGGATTGAGCACAACCTTGATCGCGTGCAGATGGGGCACGCGCTGCACAAGCGCCCGGGGGAGATCTCCGGCGGCATGAAGCAGCGCGTCGGCATTGCCCGCCCGCTGGCGATGAAGCCGAAAGTGCTGCTGATGGATGAACCCTTCGGGGCGCTTGATGCGCTGACGCGCGCCCATCTGCAGGACTCGGTGATGCAGATTCAGCAGGCGCTGAATACCACCATCGTGCTCATTACCCACGACGTGGACGAGGCGGTGCTGCTCTCCGATCGCGTGCTGATGATGACCAACGGCCCGGCGGCCACCGTGGGAGAAATCCTGCGCGTTGACCTGCCGCGCCCGCGCAACCGGGTGCAGCTGGCGGACGACAGCCGCTATCACCACATGCGCCAGCAGATCCTGCATTTCCTCTATGAAAAGCAGCCGAAAGCGGCGTAGCGAGGGGGCTTTGATGCGACTGGTCATTATCGGAAATGGCATGGCGGCCACGCGGCTGATTACCTCGCTCACCGGGCGTGCTGCCGGTCATTTCGCTATCACCGTCATCGGTGACGAGCCTGAGCATGCCTATAACCGCATCCAGCTTTCGCCGGTGCTGGGCGGTGAAAAAGCGGTGGCGGACATCTGCCTTCAGGATGATGAGTGGTACCAGGCGCGCGGCGTGACGGTGCTGCGGGGCGAAAAGGCGATTGCCGTGAACGTGGATACGCGGGAAGTGCAAACCGCCGCCCGCACGCTGGGCTGGGATGCGATGGTGTTCGCCACCGGGTCAACGCCCTTTATTCCTCCCATCCCCGGCGGCAATGCGCCACACGTATTCACGTTCCGTACTCTGGAGGATACCCGGGCCATTCAGGCAACCGCCGGTCCGGCGGTGGTGCTGGGGGGCGGCGTGCTCGGGGTTGAGGCAGCAGCAGCGCTGGCACGCAAAGGTGATGACGTCACTGTTGTTCATCGTGGTCCGTGGCTAATGGAGCAACAGCTGGACCAGCAGGCGGGAATGCTGCTGGAAGAGGCGCTGGCGGCGCGGGGCGTGCGCTGCGAGCTTTCCTCAGGCATCGCGGCAATTAACGGCAATAGCGTGATGCTGCTTAATGGGCACAGCATCGCCGCCACGCGCGTGGTGTTGGCGACCGGCGTGCAGCCGAACGTTGCGCTGGCGCACGCCAGCGGCATTCGCTGCGCGCGCGGCATCGTGGTGGATCACCAGATGCAGACCTCCGCACCGAACGTCTACGCCATTGGCGAGTGCTGCGAAATTGACGGCCAGACGTTTGGCCTGGTCGCCCCCTGCATGGTGCAGGCGGATATCCTCGCCGCGCGGCTGGCCGGGGACGTTACTGTGCCGTTTACCCTCACCGACAACGGCGTGCGCCTCAAGGTGACCGGCGTGGAGTTGTTCAGCCTCGGTCGCGCGTCAGAGCAGGAGGGCGATGTGGTCTGGAGCGCATGGGATCCGCTGACCCGTCACTATCGACGTTTACTGATCCATCAGGGGGCGCTGGCAGGCGTGCTGCTGATGGGCGACTGCCGCAGTGCGGCAACATTTACCGATTTACTGGCAACGGCTACGCCCGCACACGCGGACTGGCTGTTCGATCGTTTCACTACGCAACCGCAGGTTGCAGGACAGAACGCTATGACAAAACCTACTCTGGTGGTGGTTGGGCACGGTATGGTCGGCCATCATTTCCTCGAAGACTGCGTTAACCGTAATTTGCATCAGCAGTATCAGATCGTTGTCTTTGGCGAGGAGCGCTATGCCGCCTATGACCGCGTGCATCTGTCGGAATATTTTGGCGGGCGCAGCGCAGAGTCGCTCTCGCTGGTGGAAGGGGATTTCTTTGCCGACAGCGGCATTGAGCTGCGCCTGTCGCAGCAGATTGTCGCCATCGACCGCGACGCGCGCGTGGTGCGTACCGCCAGCGGGCATGAAACCCACTGGGACAAGCTGGTGCTGGCGACAGGCTCTTATCCGTTCGTCCCACCGGTTCCGGGCAACGATCTGCCGGGCTGCTTTGTTTATCGCACCCTCGACGATCTCGATAATATTGCCGCACATGCAAAGGGCTCGCGTCGCGGCGTGGTGATTGGCGGCGGCCTGCTGGGGCTGGAGGCGGCGAACGCCCTGAAGCAGCTCGGGCTGGAAACCCACGTGGTTGAGTTTGCACCCAATCTGATGGCGGTGCAGCTCGACAACGACGGCGCGGCGATGCTGCGCAGGAAAATCGAGGCGCTGGGCGTTGGCGTTCACACCAGTAGAGCGACGACGGAGATCGCCACCGCGGACGGCGGACTGGTGCTGCGCTTTGCCGATGGCGAACAGCTGGAAACGGACATGGTGGTCTTTTCTGCCGGTATTCGTCCGCAGGACGCGCTGGCGCGCAGTAGCGGGCTGGCTATCGGCGAACGCGGCGGGATCTGCATTGACGACGGCTGCCGGACCTCCGATCCGGACGTGCTGGCCATCGGCGAATGCGCCCTGTGGGAGGGGAAAATCTTCGGTCTGGTCGCGCCCGGTTATCAAATGGCGCGGGTGGCCGCCGCCGCGCTGGCGGGTGAGGAGAAAACCTTCACCGGGGCGGATATGAGCACCAAACTCAAGCTGCTCGGCGTGGACGTGGCCTCGTTCGGCGACGCTCACGGGCGCACGCCGGGGGCGCTGAGCTACCAGTGGACGCACGGTCCGCAGCAAATCTACAAGAAAATCGTGGTCAGCCACGACGGCAAAACGCTGCTCGGCGGCGTGCTGGTGGGTGACGCCAGCGAATACGCCACGCTGGTGCAGATGATGCTCAACGGGATAGCCCTGCCAAAAGAGCCGGAAACGCTGATATTACCCGCGTTGACGGGCAGCACGCCAAAAGCGCTCGGCGTGGCGGCGCTGCCGGAAAGCGCGCAAATCTGTTCGTGCCATAACGTCAGCAAAGGCGATATCTGCCAGGCGGTGAGCGCGGGGGCAACGGATATCGGCGCCATCAAGCAGTGCACCAAAGCGGCGACCGGCTGCGGGGGCTGCAGCGCGCTGGTGAAGCAGGTGATGGAGTTCCAGTTGGCGGAGCAGGGCGTGGAGGTGAAAAAGGATATCTGCGAACACTTCCCGTACTCGCGCCAGGAGATTTACCACCTGGTGCGCGTTAACCATATTCGCACCTTTGACCAGCTGATTAGTCGCTACGGGCAGGGGCACGGATGTGAGATCTGCAAGCCGCTGGTGGGGTCGGTGCTTGCCTCCTGCTGGAACGAGTATCTGCTGAAACCAGCACATCTGCCGCTGCAGGATACCAACGACCGCTACTTCGCCAATATCCAGAAGGACGGGACTTATTCCATCGTGCCGCGCATGCCCGCCGGGGAAGTGACGGCAGACGGGCTGATCGCCATCGGCCAGATTGCGAAACGCTATGACCTTTACAGTAAAATTACCGGCGGGCAGCGTATCGACCTGTTTGGCGCCACCCTGGAACAGCTGCCGGAGATCTGGCAGGCGCTGGTGGAAGCTGGGTTTGAAACCGGACACGCCTACGGGAAATCCCTGCGCACGGTGAAATCCTGCGTCGGTTCGACCTGGTGCCGCTACGGCGTGCAGGACTCCACCCGTCTCGCGGTCAGACTGGAACACCGGTACAAGGGGCTGCGCGCCCCGCACAAGATCAAAATGGCGGTCTCCGGCTGCACCCGCGAGTGCGCGGAGGCGCAGAGCAAAGACGTGGGGGTGATTGCCACCGACAAGGGCTGGAACCTCTATCTGTGCGGCAACGGCGGGATGAAGCCGCGCCATGCGGACCTTTTTGCCAGCGATCTGGACGATGAAACGCTGATCCGCACCGTTGACCGTTTCCTGATGTTCTACATCCGCACGGCGGATCGCCTGCAGCGCACCAGTACCTGGATGGACAACCTGGAAGGCGGCCTCGAGTATCTGCGCGAGGTGATCGTCAACGACAGCCTGGGTATCGCCCACGAGCTGGAGCAGGAGATGGCGCGGGTGGTAGAGACGTATCAGTGCGAATGGCACACCACGCTCAGCGATCCCAATCGTCTGGCGCTGTTCCGCACCGCGGCGAACGCCGCGCCGTCGGATGAAAGCAAGCGCTGGCAGGAAATCTGCGGCATCGACGATATTCCCGAGCAGGCGGGCATTGGCGCGCGTCTTGGCCGCAAACCGATCGCGCTGTTCCGTTTCGGACAGCGAGTCTACGCCCTCGACGATATGGAGCCGGGCAGCAGCGCGAACGTGCTTTCACGCGGCATTCTCGGCGATGCGGCGGGCGAGCCGGTGGTGATTTCACCGCTCTACAAGCAGCGTATTCGCCTGCGCGATGGCTGCCAGGTGGATAACGGTGAACCTGCGGTACGCGCCTGGCCGGTGAAGATTGAAAACGGCAAGGTGTGGGTCGGGAACGACGCGATAGTGATGCGTGCGGAGGCCTCATGACGGAAACCCGGACAACGTGCCCCTACTGCGGGGTGGGCTGCGGCGTGGTCGCCAGCGTGGAAAGTGGAGCGGTAAGCGTTCGGGGGGACGAAACCCATCCTGCAAACTTTGGCCGCCTGTGCGTGAAGGGATCGGCCCTGGGGGAGCCCACGGGGTTACAGGGGCGATTGCTGCGCCCCGTTGTTGACGGTGATGAGGTGGGCTGGTCGCAGGCGCTGGGGGCGGCAGGCGAGCGACTCCAGGAGATCATCGACAAATGGGGGCCGCAGGCCGTGGCGTTTTACGCCTCCGGCCAGCTATTAACCGAGGACTATTATGTTGCCAACAAGCTGATGAAAGGATTTATCGGCGCGGCAAACATTGATACCAACTCCCGGCTCTGCATGTCTTCGGCGGTGGTCGGCTACAAGCGCGCCTTCGGCGAAGACGTGGTGCCGTGCAGTTATGAGGATGTGGAAAACAGCGATCTGGTCGTGCTGGTGGGATCCAACGCTGCATGGACCCATCCGGTGCTGTATCAGCGGCTGGCGCAGGCAAAGCACAGCAATCCGCAGATGAAGGTGGTGGTGATTGACCCGCGCAGCACCGCCACCTGCGATATCGCCGATCTGCATCTGGCGCTTGCGCCGGGGAGCGATGCCGGATTATTTGTCGGCCTGCTGAACCTGATTCAGGGTGCGGATGAGTGGCCTGTTGAACGCGTGGCGGCATTTTGCGGTCTTTCGCCGCAGGATATTGGCACCTTTTACGACTGGTTTATGACGGCACCTCGCGCTATCACGCTCTACACCATGGGGATCAACCAGTCCACCCGCGGCAGCGACAAGTGCAACGCTATCATCAACGTCCATCTTGCCAGCGGCAAATTCAATCGTCAGGGCTGCGGCCCATTTTCGCTGACCGGACAGCCTAACGCGATGGGCGGGCGGGAAGTGGGCGGGCTGGCGAACCAGTTGGCGGCGCACATGAGCTTCGAGCCGGACGATCTCTCGCGGGTGGCGCGTTTCTGGGGAACCGAGCGGCTGGCGCAGACGCCAGGCCTAATGGCGGTGGAGCTGTTTGACGCTATCGCCCACGGCGAGGTGAAGGCGGTGTGGATTATGGGGACCAACCCCGCCGTATCGCTTCCGGACAGCCACGCGGTGTGCCAGGCGCTGGCGGCCTGTCCGCTGGTGATCGTTTCTGAAGTAATGCAGGAGACGGACACCAGCCGGTTTGCCCATATTCGTCTTCCGGCGCAGGGCTGGGGCGAGAAAAACGGTACGGTAACCAACTCAGAGCGGCGGATTTCGCGCCAGCGCGCGTTTTTGCCTGCGCCGGGCGAGGCAAAGCCGGACTGGTGGATTATTGCCCAGGTCGCGAAAAGGCTGGGCTATGGCGAAGACTTTGCCTGGGAACATCCGCGGGATATTTTTTGTGAACATGCGGCGCTAACGGCGTTTGAAAATAACGGCGAGCGCGCGCTCAATCTGGGTGAACTGGCGACGTTAAGCCGCGAGGAATGGGATGCGCTGGAGCCTTATCAATGGTGCACTGGTCATTTTCCCCACAGACGGATTGTCCCGGTTATCCCATCGTTGCCCGCCGCGGGGATCAGTACCCTGTACCCGCTGATGCTCAACACCGGCCGTATTCGCGACCAGTGGCATACCATGACCCGCACGGGATATGTCGCACGATTAATGCAGCATATCGCCGAGCCGTTGGTTGACATCTGCCGTTCAGACGCCGCGCGATATGGAGTGTGCGAGGGGCAGCTGGCGCGAATCGCCTCCCCGCGCGGGGTGATGGTTGCCCGGATCCATATTAACGATGCTCAGAAGGCGGGAGAGCTGTTTATCCCGATGCACTGGAATGCGCAATTTTCCCGTCAAGGGAAGGTCAATGCCCTGGTGGAAGGCCGCGTTGACCTGGTTTCAGGCCAGCCAGAGAGTAAACAAACCGCGGTCAGGATCCTGCCCTGGCAGCCGGGCTGGCAGGGGGAGTTTTACGCGCGTGACTTACCGGAACTCCCGTCCTTCGTGTTCTGGTGGCGCAAAGCGACTCGCCTGACGCTGGCGGGTGATAAACCGTTCCTGCCATGGGTCATGGATTACGCCAGCGGCAGGGGCTGGCAGCTGCAGGTTGCGCAGACCGGCGAGCGCAGCAGCGTGCTGGCCTGGCATAACGGCGAGCTGATGCTCGCCTTCTGGGAAGGAACCGCGCGACCGGAGCTGGCGCACCCGGTGATTGAAGCGGCTTTTCAGTCGCCCCCCTTAACGCCTGCTGCACGTCATGCGCTTCTGAACGGGCAGGGCGTGGGGGAGGTGGTGGATCCGGGGCGCATTATCTGTAGTTGTTTCAGCGTCAGGGAAAACACGATACGCGAGGCAATTGCCGGAGGGTGCGATTCCATTTCGGTGCTGGGGGCACGTTTGCGCTGCGGAACGAACTGCGGTTCGTGCGTGCCCGAGCTGAAAGCGCTGTTTGGATAGCGGTGTAAGGGCGACAATAATGTTCAGGATAATCCTGGAATTTCCGTTAAGCCTGCATTTCACTGCTTATCGCGTTAACATAGAAAGAATTGCCTTATGAACACAGGTCCTTATTTACGACGTTGATGGCTGTATCGTCCCGCATTCATTTGCTGTTTTTACTCTCCCTTCTTACGGCCGGAGCCGTTCACGGTGCGCCGAATTCCTTTATGCATCAGGCACAGAACCCCTTTGATAATAACGGGGATAGTTTGCCCGACCTCGGCATGGCGGCGCCAACGGGTGAAGGGGAGAAGCATCTGGCCGAAATGGCCAAGGCCTTTGGCGAAGCCAGTATGACCGACAATGGCCTGACGACAGGCGAGCAGGCGAAGCAGTTTGCATTGGGTCAGGTACGGGATGTGGTGAGCGGGGAAGTGAACGAGCAGATTGAATCCTGGCTTTCCCCCTGGGGTAACGCCAGCGTAAATCTGCTGGTGGATGATGAGGGCAATTTCAATGGCAGCAGCGGAAGCTGGTTTATTCCCTGGAACGATAACAATCGTTACCTGAGCTGGAGCCAGCTGGGCCTGACGCAACAGACGGACGGTCTGGTGAGCAATGCCGGGATTGGCCAGCGATGGGTCGCCGGAGACTGGCTGCTGGGCTATAACACCTTTTACGATAACCTGCTTGAGGAAAACCTGCAGCGCGCCGGGCTGGGGGCAGAAGCGTGGGGGCGGAATCTACGCCTGTCGGCGAACTACTATCAGCCGTTCGCCAGCTGGCGCGACAGCGCGGATCTGCAGGAGCAGCGCATGGCGCGCGGGTATGACATCACTGCTAAAGCCTGGCTGCCGTGGTTCCATCATCTGAATACCAGCGTCAGTTTTGAACAGTACTTTGGCGATAACGTCGATCTGTTTAGCAGTGGAACCGGCTACCACAACCCGATGGCGGTCAATCTGGGACTCAACTATACCCCCGTTCCGCTGGTGACCCTGACGGCTGCCCATAAGCAGGGAGAGAGCGGCGTCAGCCAGAATAACCTCGGGCTTAAGCTCAACTATCGGTTTGGCGTGCCCCTGGTCAAACAGCTGTCCGCCAGCGAAGTGGCTGTGACGCGTTCGCTGCGCGGCAGTCGCTACGATTCGCCAGAGCGGGAGAACCTGCCGGTCATGGAGTTCCGCCAGCGCAAAACGCTGTCGGTCTATCTGGCAACGCCGCCGTGGGATCTGAAAGGGGGCGAAACCGTCATGCTGAAGCTGCAAATACGCAGCAAGCATGGTATTCGCCAGCTGCACTGGCAGGGGGATACGCAGGCGCTGAGCCTGACCGCACCGGCTGACAGTACCAGCAGCGACGGCTGGAGCGTCATTATGCCCGCATGGGATAACGCTGAGGGTGCAACTAACCAGTGGCGGTTGTCGGTGATCGCGGAAGATAAAGACGGGCAGCGCGTCTCTTCCAATGAGATCGCGCTAACGGTGGTTCAACCGCTGGTCGCATTGCCCAACGACGATCCACGGTGGAAGCTGCTGCCGGATGAGTAAGTTAAAAAATCCGTTCCTGATGGACCCACACGGCGCCTTCGACGCGGGACTTTAACTTCATCTTCTTCAGCATGTGCTTCACGTGCACTTTTACCGTGCTTTCGGTGATGTCCAGACGGCGGGCGATCATTTTGTTCGGCAGGCCCTGGGCAATCAGCTTCAGAATATCGCGTTCGCGCGGGGTAAGCTGGCTCACGTCACGGTCTGAGGTTGCGCGGTTGGCCCGCAGGCTGGCGGCCAGTACCGGCGTTAAGGCTTCGCTCAGCACCATCTCTCCGGCAGCGGCCTGCTGCAGCGCCTTGAGCAGATCTTCCGGCTCCATATCTTTCAGCAGGTAGCCGTCCGCGCCGCGCTTCAGCGCCGTCACCACGTCTTCTTCATGATTTGACACGCTAAACACCACCACGCGGCCAGACAGAGATTTTTCGCGCAGTTTGTCCAGCGTCTCGAGACCGTTCATGCCCGGCATGTTGAGATCGAGCAGGATCAAATCAGGATCGAGCGCTTCGGCAAGCTCAATACCCTGTTCGCCGTTGCTGGCTTCGCCGACGACGGTAATATCGGGCGCCATGCTGACCAGCTGTTTCACCCCGGTGCGCAGCATGGGATGGTCGTCGATCAACAGGATGGATGCCGGTTCCTGATTAGTCATGGTGTTCTCCTTGGACAGTTGTAAGCGGTTTTTCGGGAATAAAGGTGACGACCACTTCCGTGCCACCCGTGTCTCTCCGGCGAACCTGGCAATCACCGCGCAGGCTTTGCGCGCGGTCTCGCATGATAATTAAACCATAGTGGTTGGTTCTCTCGGCCTTTTCCGGCACGCCGCAGCCGTCGTCCTGAATCGTCAGCTTCACCTGATTATTGTGCTGGCTGACGGTTACCGTTACCGCCGTCGCGCTGGCGTGTTTGAGCACGTTGCTCAGGGCTTCGCGGGCGATCTGCAGTAAATGAATCGCCTGATGGGAGGGGACAAAACGCGGCGGAAGCTGGTAGTCGAGTTTCACCGGGAACCCCAGCCGGGCGCTAAATTCGTGACAGCTGGACTCCAGCGCGGGGCGAAGGCCCGGCTCGGTCAACTGCAGTCGGAAAGTGGTTAACAGTTCACGAAGCTGAACCCACGAAGTGTTCAGCTCGTTGCGGATCTGGCTCAGGAGCTGTTTATTGCTTTCCGGCATCTCCGCGTCCTGCATCTGCAGGCAACTGACCTGCATCTTCATGCAGGAGAGCGATTGGGCGATGGAGTCATGCAGCTCCCGCGCGATGGTGGCGCGCTCTTCCATCACAATCAGCTGCTGCTGTTTTTCCTGATGCCTGTCCAGCGCCAGCGTGGCCGTGAGCTGTTCCACCAGGGTATCCACCAGTTGCTGCTGGTCGTGGCTCAAATGCCTTCCGGCGGGCAGGGTAGCCAGCAGAATGCCGTACTGGGTGTGGCTGTCCGTCAGACGCCACTTCAGCGTGGTGCCCGTCGTCGTTAGCGGTGGTACACCCCGCGGGCAAAGGTGACAACCTTTATCATCGCAGGACATGTCAGACTGACAGGTAAATTCCTGATGATTTTCTTCGTCTTCAACGTCGTAGACCCGCAGCTCCAGATCGTGCAGCAGCGTCAGGTTTTGCAGGCCGTTCAGCACCGGCGAGAGGCGCTCGCACAGCGGTACCTGCATGTGCAAACGGCGGTTGGCCTGCCACAGGAAAGAGAGAATTTCGTTTTTCTGTTCGAGTCCGGCGGTTTTTTCCTGAACCCGCTGTTCCAGTACCGCGTAGCTTTCAGACAGCTCTTCCGACATGGTGTTGAGCGCCTGGCCGAGCATCGCCATCTCGTTACGCCCGCTAATATGCGTGCGCTGGGTAAAATCTCTGTTCGTTACGGCGCGTGCCATTGCCAGCAGCTGTTTCCAGGGATTCAGCAGCCTTGCGCGCAGCCAGACGATGGTGAAAATCAGCAGCAGGCCCATAAACAGCCCCATCACCCGGTGGATCATAACCACCCGGTCAATGCGTAATTCGGTGGTTTGATCGAAAGAAGAGACCAGCGTATCAATGCGTGAGACGAAACCGGCAACGTCGCGCGCGACGGCGTCGGGGCTGTTCGCCTGCTTTAAGCCTGGCTCCAGCTGCGTGTGCCAGTAGCCCTGAAGGGCCTTAAGCTGGGATTTCTGACCAGCGCGAATAGCGGCACTTTCCAGCTCGGGGCTGAAAGCCGTATGCTCCATATCGTCGATCAGCTTCTGGTCGTCCTGCGTTAAGGGCACCGAGGCCAGCAGACGATAACTCTGCATGCGTAGCGAGCCTGCCTCGTTAATGGCATGCGCATTACCCTGTACGCCCTGGACCAGCCAGCCGGAAATCGCCATGCCGGTGACACCGATCGCGGTGGACAGCAAGACAATAAGCGCCAGTTGGTTAACCAGCGTCAGCGGGGATAGACATCTTTTTAACATGGTGTTGCCGGGCTCCTGACGTGACCTGATTGCAGGAATGGCGCTATTCTGGTGCATACCCTGGAGTATACCCATACCAATAAAGGATTACCTCTAAATTGCCGGAGGAGTAATGGTTGGGGGGAGGGAGTAGCCAGGATGGCTCAGCACCGTGAAAAACCACATCTTTTTTACCCCTTACTCCTACTCACTAAGAGTAATGCCTTTTTTTTCGCCACAAAACCCCGCACTTTTCCTTTGATTTATATCAACTTACCGCCGCCCTAAAACCCTAATGTTTGCAGCATCATTCGAGAATCAGAGGTGTCTATGAGTCACTCATCCGCTCCCGACAGGGAAAATGGTGCCGTTATTACAGAATGGCGACCAGAGGATCCGGCGTTCTGGCAACAGCGCGGCCATCGTGTAGCAAGTCGTAATCTGTGGATTTCCGTTCCGTGCCTGCTGTTAGCGTTTTGCGTATGGATGTTGTTTAGTGCGGTGGCGGTAAACCTGCCAAAAGTCGGCTTTACGTTCACGACCGATCAGCTGTTTATGTTGACCGCGCTGCCGTCCCTGTCCGGTGCGTTGCTGCGTGTGCCTTACGCGTTTATGGTGCCGGTGTTTGGCGGACGCCGCTGGACGGCTTTCAGTACCGGCATCATGATCGTGCCGTGCGTGTGGCTCGGTTTTGCGGTGCAGGATACCTCCACGCCGTTTAGCGTGTTTGTGATCATCTCTCTGCTGTGCGGTTTTGCGGGCGCGAACTTTGCCTCCAGCATGGCGAACATCAGCTTCTTCTTCCCGAAAGCGAAGCAGGGTGGTGCGCTGGGCATTAACGGCGGTCTGGGGAACATGGGCGTGAGCGTGCTGCAGCTGATTGCCCCGCTGGCGATTTCGGTTTCCATTTTTGCGGCCTTTGGCGGCGGCGGTGTGACCCAGCCGGATGGTTCTTCTCTGTTCCTGCAGAATGCGGCCTGGATTTGGGTACCGTTTCTGGTGGTCTTCACGCTGGCGGCCTGGTTCTTTATGAACGATTTGTCCGCGTCGAAGGCGTCCCTGAGCGAACAGTTACCGGTCCTGAAACGCGGTCACCTTTGGGTCATGGCGCTGTTGTATCTGGCAACGTTCGGCTCGTTTATCGGGTTCTCTGCGGGCTTCGCCATGCTGTCGAAAACCCAGTTCCCGGACGTGCAGATCCTGCAATTTGCCTTCTTTGGTCCATTTGTCGGCGCGCTGGCACGTTCTCTTGGCGGGATGATCTCCGACCGTCTGGGCGGGACGCGGGTGACGCTGGTGAACTTCATGGTGATGGCAATTTTCTGCGCGCTGCTGTTCCTGACGCTGCCAGCCAACGGGCAGGGCGGCAACTTTATTGCCTTCTTCGGCGTGTTTATGGTGCTGTTCCTGACGGCCGGGCTGGGAAGTGCATCCACGTTCCAGATGATCTCCGTCATCTTCCGTAAGCTGACCATGGATCGCGTTAAAGCGCAGGGCGGCACCGAAGAGCAGGCCATGCGTGAAGCGGCGACCGACACCGCTGCGGCGCTGGGCTTTATCTCTGCGATTGGCGCAATCGGTGGCTTCTTCATCCCGAAAGCGTTCGGTATCTCACTGGACCTGACCGGCTCTCCGGCAGGGGCCATGAAAGTATTCCTCATCTTCTATATCGCCTGCGTTGTGATTACGTGGCTGGTATATGGCCGTAATACCAAGAAAAATAAGTAAGTGTGATTATCCGTTTGCGCGGCCTTCGGGCCGCGTTTTTTTGTGTTGAAAATAGTTACAACATACTGATGGCCTTTAGACCGGCAGCCTGCGGGTAACACTGTGATCGCCATCGCTTTCCAGTGGGGTCTACTCCTTAATACCTGAGATGTTAAATTTAGCCCTGCTTTTTGTACGATAAATATAAAATATCTATATTAATCATGGTGATGTGAGATTTATATTTATACCGCTTTGGTGGTATTTGATGTAATACCCACCTTCAGAGACCCCGCCCGCCTTGATCGTTATCAATTCTCCCCCGCTTTCAGAGCGTTACCTTCGCAGCAAATCAGCAATGTCGATTTAGAGAGCCACAGGCTCCACACAGGAGATACCCGATGAGCAAATTTTTAGACCGGTTTCGCTACTTCAAGCAGAAGGGCGAGACGTTTGCCGATGGGCACGGTCAGCTTCTGGAGACCAACCGCGACTGGGAAGACGGCTATCGCCAGCGCTGGCAGCATGACAAAGTGGTCCGTTCAACCCACGGCGTCAACTGCACGGGTTCGTGCAGCTGGAAGATTTTCGTCAAGAATGGTCTGGTGACCTGGGAAGTCCAGCAAACCGACTACCCGCGTACCCGTCCCGATCTGCCGAATCATGAACCGCGCGGCTGTCCGCGTGGCGCAAGCTACTCCTGGTATCTCTACAGCGCTAACCGCCTGAAATACCCTCTGATGCGTAAGCGCCTGATGAAAATGTGGCGTGAAGCGAAAGTCCAGCACAGCGATCCGGTTGATGCATGGGCATCCATCATTGAAGACACCGACAAAGCGAAGAGCTTCAAGCAGGCTCGCGGTCGCGGTGGCTTTGTCCGTTCCTCCTGGAAAGAAGTGAACGAATTGATTGCGGCGTCTAACGTCTACACCGTCAAAACCTACGGCCCGGACCGCGTGGCGGGCTTCTCGCCAATCCCGGCGATGTCGATGGTCTCTTACGCGTCTGGCGCGCGCTATCTCTCCCTGATTGGCGGGACCTGCCTGAGCTTCTATGACTGGTACTGCGACCTGCCGCCTGCGTCCCCACAGACCTGGGGCGAGCAGACCGACGTGCCGGAATCCGCCGACTGGTATAACTCCAGCTACATTCTGGCCTGGGGCTCTAACGTTCCTCAGACCCGTACCCCGGATGCCCACTTCTTTACCGAAGTGCGTTACAAAGGCACCAAAACCGTTGCGATTACCCCTGACTATGCGGAAATCGCCAAGCTGTGCGACCTGTGGCTGGCACCTAAGCAGGGCACCGATGCGGCGATGGCGCTGGCGATGGGCCACGTCATGCTGCGCGAGTTCCACCTGGACAAGCCTAGCCAGTACTTCACCGACTATGTGCGTCGCTACACCGACATGCCGATGCTGGTGATGCTGGAAGAGCGCGACGGCTACTACGCTGCCGGTCGTATGCTGCGCGCCGCTGACCTGGTGGATTCACTTGGCCAGGAAAATAACCCGCAGTGGAAAACCGTTGCCTGTAACAGCAATGGCGAACTGATTGCGCCAAACGGCTCTATTGGTTTCCGCTGGGGCGAAAAGGGCAAATGGAACCTGGAGCAGCGTAACGGCACCACCGGCGAAGAGACCGAACTGCGCCTGAGCATGCTGGGCAGCCAGGATGAGATCGCTGACGTCGGCTTCCCGTACTTCGGTGGCGACGGCACCGAGCATTTCAACAAGGTTGAACTGAATAACGTTCTGATGCACAAACTGCCGGTGAAGCGTCTTCAGCTCGCCGATGGTTCAACGGCGCTCGTCACCACTGTTTACGATCTCACCATGGCGAACTACGGCCTTGAGCGCGGTCTGAACGACGAAAACTGTGCAAGCAGCTACGATGACGTGAAAGCGTACACCCCGGCATGGGCGGAGCAGATCACCGGCGTGCCGCGCGCGCAGATCACCCGTATCGCGCGTGAGTTCGCGGAAAACGCCGACAAGACCCACGGTCGCTCCATGATCATCGTCGGTGCCGGTCTGAACCACTGGTATCACCTCGATATGAACTATCGCGGCCTGATTAACATGCTGATCTTCTGCGGCTGCGTCGGTCAGAGCGGCGGCGGCTGGGCGCACTACGTCGGCCAGGAAAAACTGCGTCCGCAGACCGGCTGGCAGCCGCTGGCGTTTGCCCTCGACTGGCAGCGTCCGGCTCGCCACATGAACAGCACTTCCTACTTCTATAACCACTCCAGCCAGTGGCGCTACGAGACGGTTACCGCAGAGGAACTGCTGTCGCCAATGGCGGATAAATCCCGCTACAGCGGCCACCTGATTGACTTCAACGTGCGTGCGGAACGTATGGGCTGGCTGCCGTCGGCTCCTCAGCTTGGCACCAACCCGCTGCGCATCGCGGAAGCGGCGAAGAAAGCGGGCATGACACCGGTGGACTACACCGTTAAGTCGCTGAAGGAAGGTTCGATTCGCTTTGCGGCGGAACAGCCGGAAAACGGTAAAAACCATCCGCGCAACCTGTTCATCTGGCGCTCAAACCTGCTGGGTTCTTCCGGTAAAGGTCACGAGTTCATGCTGAAGTATCTGCTTGGTACGGAACACGGTATTCAGGGCAAAGATCTCGGCAAGCAGGGCGGCGTGAAGCCTGAAGAAGTGGAATGGAAAGACAACGGCCTGGACGGCAAGCTGGATCTGGTGGTGACGCTGGATTTCCGTCTTTCGAGCACTTGTCTGTACTCCGATATCGTTCTGCCGACGGCAACCTGGTATGAAAAAGACGACATGAATACCTCGGATATGCATCCGTTTATTCATCCGCTGTCTGCTGCCGTTGACCCGGCGTGGGAATCCAAAAGCGACTGGGAAATCTACAAAGGCATCGCCGAGAAATTCTCTGAAGTCTGCGTGGGGCACCTGGGCAAAGAAACCGACGTGGTGACGCTGCCCATTCAGCACGACTCCGCTGCCGAACTGGCGCAGCCGCTGGACGTGAAGGACTGGAAAAAAGGCGAGTGCGATCTGATCCCTGGCGTGACGGCGCCGCACATCATTCCGGTTGAACGTGACTACCCGGCGACCTACGAACGCTTTACCTCTATCGGCCCGCTGATGGAGAAAATCGGCAACGGCGGGAAAGGGATCGCCTGGAACACCCAGAGCGAAATGGACCTGCTGCGTAAGCTCAATTACACCAAATCAGACGGCCCGGCCAAAGGCCAGCCTTGGCTTAACACGGCGATTGATGCCGCAGAGATGATCCTCACCCTGGCACCGGAAACCAACGGCCAGGTCGCAGTAAAAGCCTGGGAAGCACTGAGTAAAATCACCGGTCGCGACCATAAGCATCTGGCCCTGAACAAAGAAGACGAGAAAATCCGCTTCCGCGATATTCAGGCCCAGCCGCGCAAAATTATCTCCAGCCCGACCTGGTCTGGTCTGGAAGATGAACACGTCTCTTATAACGCGGGTTACACCAACGTTCACGAGCTGATCCCATGGCGTACCCTGACCGGTCGTCAGTCTCTGTATCAGGATCACCAGTGGATGCGTGACTTCGGCGAAAGCCTGCTGGTTTACCGTCCGCCAATCGACACCCGTTCGGTGAAAGCGGTAATGGGCGAGAAGTCCAACGGTAATCCGGAGAAAGCGCTGAACTTCCTGACGCCGCACCAGAAGTGGGGGATCCACTCCACCTACAGCGACAACCTGCTGATGCTGACGCTGGGACGCGGCGGTCCGATTGTCTGGATGAGCGAAGCGGATGCCAAAGATCTGGGGATTGTGGATAACGACTGGATCGAAGTCTTCAACAGCAACGGTTCATTGACCGCTCGTGCAGTGGTTAGCCAGCGTGTTCCAGCAGGGATGACCATGATGTACCACGCGCAGGAACGTATCGTGAACATTCCTGGCTCAGAAATCACCGAGCAGCGCGGCGGTATTCATAACTCGGTCACCCGTATTACGCCGAAGCCGACCCATATGATTGGTGGCTATGCGCAGCTGGCCTACGGCTTTAACTACTACGGCACCGTAGGATCTAACCGCGATGAGTTCGTGGTGGTACGTAAGATGAAGAATATTAACTGGTTAGACGGCGAAGGTAATGACCAGGTACAGGAGAGCGTAAAATGAAAATTCGTTCACAAGTCGGCATGGTGCTGAATCTGGATAAATGCATCGGCTGTCATACCTGTTCAGTCACCTGTAAAAACGTCTGGACCAGCCGCGAAGGCACCGAGTACGCCTGGTTCAACAACGTGGAAACCAAGCCGGGCACCGGCTTCCCGACCAACTGGGAAGATCAGGAAAAATACAAGGGCGGCCGGATCCGCAAAATCAACGGCAAAATCCAGCCGCGCATGGGCAACCGCGCGATGCTGCTGGGAAAAATCTTCGCTAACCCGCATCTGCCGGGCATCGACGATTACTACGAGCCGTTCGATTTCGACTACCAGAACCTGCATAACGCAGCGGAAGGTAAACATCAGCCTATTGCTCGTCCTCGCTCGCTGATCACGGGTCAGCGTATGAACAAGATCGAGAAAGGCCCGAACTGGGAAGACGATCTGGGTGGTGAGTTCGAGAAGCTGTCGAAAGACAAAAACTTCGAGAACATGCAGAAGGCGATGTACGGCCAGTTCGAAAACACCTTCATGATGTACCTGCCGCGCCTGTGCGAGCACTGCCTCAACCCGGCGTGCGTGGCGACCTGCCCGAGCGGCGCCATCTACAAGCGTGAAGAAGACGGCATCGTACTCATCGACCAGGACAAGTGCCGCGGCTGGCGCATGTGCATCACCGGCTGTCCGTATAAAAAAATCTACTTCAACTGGAAGAGCGGCAAGTCAGAGAAGTGCATCTTCTGCTATCCGCGCATTGAAGCCGGTATGCCGACCGTCTGTTCAGAAAGCTGCGTAGGCCGTATTCGCTACCTCGGCGTGCTGCTGTATGACGCGGACGCGATTGAAACGGCAGCAAGCACAGAGAACGAGAAAGATCTGTACCAGCGTCAGCTGGACGTGTTCCTCGATCCGAACGATCCGAAGGTGATCGAGCAGGCGCTGAAGGACGGCGTGCCGCAGAGCGTGATCGACGCCGCGCAGCAGTCTCCGGTGTACAAAATGGCGATGGACTGGAAGCTGGCGCTGCCGCTGCACCCGGAATACCGCACGCTGCCGATGGTCTGGTACGTGCCGCCGCTGTCGCCGATTCAGTCTGCTGCCGACGCGGGTGAACTGGGCGGCAACGGCATTCTGCCGGACGTGGAAAGCCTGCGTATTCCGGTGCAGTACCTGGCGAACCTGCTGACCGCAGGGGATACCCAGCCGGTCCTGCTGGCGCTGAAGCGTATGCTGGCGATGCGTCACTTCAAGCGTGCTGAGACCGTTGACGGCGTTACCGATACCCGTGCGCTGGAAGAGGTTGGCCTGACCGAAGCACAGGCTCAGGAGATGTACCGCTATCTGGCGATTGCGAACTACGAAGACCGTTTCGTCGTACCGAGCAGCCACCGCGAGCAGGTGCGCGACGCCTTCCCGGAGAAAAACGGATGTGGCTTTAGCTTCGGTGACGGTTGCCACGGCTCAGACACCAAATTCAACCTGTTCAACAGCCGCCGCATCGACGCCATGGATGTGACCAGCAAAACGGAGCCGCACCAATGATTGAACTCGTCATTGTTTCGCGTCTGCTCGAGTACCCGGATGCTGCGCTTGCGCAGCATCAGCAGGAACTCTTTGATGCACTCGCGTCATCTGAAAACCTGGATAAAGCGGATGCCCAGAAGCTGGGCGTTTTCCTCCGCGATCTGTTAGCGCGCGATCTCCTGGACGCGCAGGCGGACTACAGCCAGCTGTTTGACCGCGGGCGCGCGACGTCTCTGCTGCTGTTTGAACACGTCCACGGTGAATCCCGCGATCGTGGTCAGGCGATGGTCGACCTGATGGCCCAGTACGAGCAGCACGGCCTGCAGCTCGACAGCCGCGAACTGCCAGACCACCTGCCGCTGTACCTGGAATATCTGGCGCAGCTGCCAAAAGAAGAGGCGCTGGGCGGTTTACAGGACATCGCACCGATCCTGGCGCTGCTTGGCGCGCGTCTTCAGCAGCGCGAAAGTGCTTATGCGGTGCTCTTTGACCTGCTGGTGAAGCTGGCAAATGCCGCCGTTGATAGCGAAAAAGTAGCGGAAAAAATCGCGGACGAAGCGCGCGACGACACTCCGCAGGCGCTTGATGCGGTCTGGGAAGAAGAGCAGGTGAAGTTCTTTGCTGACCAGAACTGCGGCGAGTCTGAAATCTCCGCTCACCAGCGTCGTTTTGCCGGGGCTGTTGCTCCGCAATATTTGAATATCTCTAACGGAGGACGGCAATAATGCACTTCCTGAATATGTTCTTCTTTGACATTTACCCGTACATCGCGGGCACCGTGTTCCTGGTGGGAAGCTGGCTGCGTTATGACTATGGGCAGTATACCTGGCGGGCGGCCTCCAGCCAGATGCTGGACCGCAAGGGGATGAACCTCGCCTCTAACCTGTTCCATATCGGGATCCTGGGGATTTTTGCCGGTCACTTCCTGGGCATGCTGACACCGCACTGGATGTACGAAGCCTGGCTGCCGATTGAAGTGAAGCAGAAAATGGCGATGTTTGCGGGCGGTGCCAGCGGCGTGATGTGTCTGGTCGGCGGTCTGCTGCTGCTGAAACGTCGTCTGTTCAGCCCGCGCGTCCGTGCCACCACGACCGCTGCGGACATCCTGATCCTCTCCCTGCTGATGGTGCAGTGTGCGCTGGGTCTGCTGACGATTCCGTTCTCAGCGCAGCATATGGACGGTAGCGAAATGATGAAGCTGGTCGGCTGGGCGCAGTCCGTGGTGACCTTCCATGGCGGCGCATCTGAGCATCTGGACGGCGTGGCCTTTATCTTCCGCGTGCACCTGGTGCTGGGGATGACGCTGTTTGTGCTGTTCCCGTTCTCTCGCCTGGTGCACATCTGGAGCGCGCCGGTTGAGTACCTGACGCGCAAATATCAGATTGTGCGCGCCCGTCGCTAATTTGCCGTTTTGATACCCACCCCGCATTCGCGGGGTTTTTTTTCGCCCCAGCCCAGGTTGTTGCCCGCAGCGGCAAACAAAATCAGCGCGCCGCCCGCAAGCTGCGTGAGGTTCAGCGAGTGTCCGAACACCAGGTTATCAACAACAATGGCGACCACCGGATAGATAAACGACAGCGAGCCGGTCACTGGAGTGGGGAGTTTCTGAATGGCGCTATACAGCAACTGGTACATGATGCCGGTGTGGACAATGCCCAGCGTCAGCAGTATCGTCCAGGGGAAATCGCCCGAAAGGGAAGGCATATGCGCCAGCGGAAGAAGCATCACCACCCCTGTCAGGACCTGAATAAAGGCGATATGCTGCGGTGCGATGGATTTCAGTTTGCGGGCGATAATGGCAGTCAGCGCGTAAAAGAATGCTGCACCCAGCGCCAGCCCGATACCTGCGAGCCATTCACTGCCATGCGTGCCGCTGAGCTCGCTGGAAAGCAATATCACCACGCCGCCGAAGGCGAGGATCAACCAGCCCCACTTCACCAGACTGACGCGTTCACCTAAAAGCATCCCCATCATCACCAGCATAAACGGCTGGGTGTTATAGACCACGGTTGACAGGCCAATCGAGATCCGCTCATAGGCTGCAAACAGCAGCAGCCAGTTCACCACGAGCGCTACGCCGCCAAAAATGGCCAGCAGCAGCGTGGTGCGGGTGAGGGGACTGAAGGGCTTTCGACTTAACCGGACGAATACATAAAGCGTAACCGCGCCGATGACGCAGCGCCAGAACACCACTTCCGTTACCGGCAGACCGGAGAGTAAAACAAACGCGCCGATAGAGCCGGAAATTAACATCGCCAGGCTCATCTGCCCGACGCCTTTTTGTAAATCACGCATCATCCACCTCCTGATTAATGACCCTATTGTCGAAAATCGCTGTCGGGTTTTACAGGGCTGATATAAGGTGAAACAGGTTAATGACTTTTTAAAATTAGGTGAAAACGATGGAATACCTGCTTGATGATATCGATCGGCAAATATTGGCTTGTCTGGTAGAGGACGCGCGTGCGTCGCTGAAGGTGCTGAGTGGTCGTGTGGGATTGACGTCACCCAGCACGGCAGAACGTTTGAAGAGGCTGGAAGAGCGCGGTGTGATTCAGGGTTATGGTGCGCGGGTGAACCTGGCGGCGCTGGGATACACCTTGCAGGCGCTGGTGCGCGTGCGCCCATTGCCGGGGTTATTGCATAAGGTGGATAAATACATTCAGGCCATGCCGGAGTGCATTGAGAGTGACAAAGTCACGGGTGAGGACTGTTTTGTGATCAGGCTGGTGGTACGGTCGATAGAACAGCTGGATGTATTGCTGGACGGCCTGGCAGAGCATGCCCAGTGTAATACGTCGATTGTGAAGAGCTCGCCGGTGAAGCGACGGTTGCCGCCGATGTAGGTTTCTGTCGCCGGGTGGCGGCTGCGCCTTACCCGGCCTACCAAGGCGGACGCGGTTAAGTTTTATAATGATTTTTTTGGATTATTCGGGAAATGATGGTGGTGGGGGAAGGATTACTCGGCGCGTTGCGCCTCGCCCTTCGGGTCGTTGCCTGCGGCAACGCTTTCTCGCTACGCTCGAATCGAACCTTAATCGAAGCTTCTCATCCTTCCCCGTCACGGAAATGCATGATGCCTGGTGCGAACAGAAGATTTGGAGTCATTTGAAAGTGATGGTGGTGGGGGAAGGATTCGAACCTTC
>NZ_GL890777.1:446090-512349 GCF_000211415.1 Enterobacter mori LMG 25706
GGGGTAATTCAAATTTTGAGGTAATGCTGAGAGATGGTGGTGGGGGAAGGATTCGAACCTTCGAAGTCGATGACGGCAGATTTACAGTCTGCTCCCTTTGGCCGCTCGGGAACCCCACCACGGGGTAATGCTTTTTACTGGCCTGCTTCCTGTTGGAAGCGGGGCGCATCATATCAAATGAGACGCCCCTGTAAAGCATTCCTTTAGGGAAATGACGCTGTTTGCCTGCTTTTTATCCGCAAAGGTGCAAAGCTAATCAATTCATTTTCCGAAAGATTAAAGAATGATGGTTCTGTTGCCGTAAACGAAGACGCGTTGGGCAAGCACCTGATACAACGCACGGCTTAAGACGTTTTTCTCAACGTCGCGCCCAGCGCGCATCATGTCTTCTGCGGTATAGGTGTGATCCACATGAATCACGTCCTGCATAATGATAGGACCTTCATCCAGGTTGTCATTCACATAGTGGGCCGTCGCACCGATGATCTTCACGCCGCGCTCGTACGCCTGGTGGTACGGGCGCGCGCCAATAAAGGCGGGAAGGAACGAGTGGTGAATGTTGATGATCTTATTCGGGAAACGAGATACGAAGGATGGCGTTAATACGCGCATATATTTCGCCAGCACCACGTAATCTGGATTATGCGCTTCAATTGCCTGCGCCATCAGATCGTCGTGCTCTTCACGGGTATGTCCTTCGTGGCTGACCAGTTCGAATGGAATATCAAAACGCTCGACCAGCGTACGCAGCGTCTCGTGGTTGCCGATAACAGCGGCAATTTCGACATCAAGACCGCCGTAGTTGGCTTTCATCAGCAGGTCGCCCAGGCAGTGTGCCTCTTTGGTCACCAGGATCACAATGCGACGACGGCCAGCAGGCGTCAGTTCACGCACGGAACCTTCCGGCAGGGCACTATCCAGATCGGCAAGGAGGGTGGTGTCGTTGAAAATACCTTCGAGCTCGGTACGCATAAAGAAGCGACCGGTACGGTGGTCAACGAACTCGTTGTTCTGCACGATATTCAGTTCATGTTTGTAACAAATGTTGGTAATTCGTGCGATCAGTCCTTTTTGATCGGGACAGATGGTGCGCAGAACTTTACGTTGTAGTGATTGCATCGCCGGGAAATCCTGTTTGTGTATTTGCGAAGTCTGGGTTGTCAGGCATTACTGCCCGCAACACTTTTTAAATTTTTTACCTGAACCGCAAGGGCAGGGATCGTTACGACCGAATTGAGGACGCGTTCCGTCAATATAATACCATTGCCCGCTTTCCTTTAAGAAACGGGAACGTTCAATAATGGCACCGGGTTTGTGCTGTTCGGTAAAACGGGCAACAAAACTTACGTAACCCTCGTTCTCATCACGACCGGGGGCTGAATCAAAGACCGTGAGACCGAGCCAGTGGGTATTGGCGAAGCCCGCTTCAATGTCTTGCTGAAAATCAGCTGCATGGCAAGTGGGGTGCCAGGTCTTGACTAAATAATCTGCGTCTTTGATCACAAAAGCAGTATACCGCGAACGCATCAGGTGTGACGGGTCTGGAGCAACCTGCTCGCCAGTAAGATATCGCTGGCAACATAGGCTATACTCCAGAGCGCTACCACAGGGGCAGAGTTGAGACACGATTCTCTTCCTGGAACAAAAAATAAGGGCGTTTAACGCTTAGGGTAGCACTATGTTAACTGAGCTGTTGCGTTGACGCTATGTTGGGGATCCAGGGGAAGTAAAACAGGGCTAATGAGAAAAGTAAAAATTGGACTGGCGTTAGGCTCAGGTGCAGCCCGAGGCTGGTCGCATATTGGCGTTATCAACGCCTTGAAACAGATGGGTATTGACGTTGATATCGTTGCAGGCTGTTCGATTGGTTCGCTGGTCGGGTCAGCATATGCCTGCGGTAAGCTACCGGAGCTTGAGAGTTGGGTACGTTCCTTCAGCTACTGGGATGTGCTGCGCCTGATGGATCTCTCCTGGCAGCGTGGCGGCCTGCTGCGCGGCGAGCGCGTGTTTAATCAGTTCCGTCAGATTATGCCCCTTGATGACTTTACCCACTGTCAGTTGCCGTTTGGCGCGGTGGCCACGAACCTCAGTACAGGACGTGAGCTGTGGCTCACCGAAGGCGATCTTCATCTTGCTGTCCGTGCGTCCTGCAGTATGCCGGGATTAATGGCCCCTGTGCCACATAACGGCTACTGGCTGGCCGATGGCGGGGTAGTAAACCCGGTCCCTGTTTCCCTGACGCGTGCCATGGGCGCGGATATTGTGATTGCCGTGGACCTGCAACATGATGCCCACCTGATGCAGCAAGACCTGATGCCCGTTAATCTTCAAAGTGATGATACCGAAGGTGAAAAGCTCGCCTGGCATGCGCGTTTGCGCGGAAGAATTGGACGCCTGGCAACTCGCCGAGCAGTAACGGCACCCACCGCCCTGGAAATCATGACCACGTCAATTCAGGTACTTGAGAATCGCCTGAAGCGAAACCGTATGGCGGGCGATCCTCCCGATATTCTGATTCAACCTTATTGTCCTCAAATCTCTACCCTTGATTTCCATAGAGCTGAGGCCGCGATTTCAGCGGGTTCCTTAGCCGTCGAAAAGAAAATAGATGAATTGTTGCCATTTGTGCGAACAGCACTTTAAGCATCCTTTATTTGATTACTTCAGCAAAATCTGACAGGCGATAGTACCAATAGCATGCCACTATTGAGTAACTGTCAGCCAGGGGAGGAACCATGACGCAGCCATTGGTCGGAAAACACATTTTAATCGTTGAAGACGAGCCCGTTTTCCGCTCTTTGCTGGATTCGTGGTTATCCTCACTGGGTGCGGATACTTCTCTTGCCGAGGACGGCATCGACGCGCTGGAGAAAATGACGTCTATTGCCCCGGACTTGATGATCTGCGACATCGCGATGCCGCGAATGAATGGCCTGAAACTGGTTGAGCATCTTCGCAACGAAGGAAACCAAATGCCTGTGCTGGTGATCTCTGCGACGGAGAATATGGCGGATATCGCGAAAGCGCTACGTCTGGGGGTACAGGATATTCTGCTCAAGCCCGTCAAGGATTTGAACCGTCTGCGTGAGACGGTGCTCGCTTGCCTTTATCCCAACATGTTCAATTCCCGCGTTGAAGAAGAAGAACGTCTGTTTCAGGACTGGGATGCGTTGGTCAGTAATCCGCTTGCCGCTGCCAAATTGTTACAAGAGCTTCAGCCGCCGGTACAACAAACGCTTTCCCATTGCCGGATAAATTATCGACAACTCGTGGCGGCAGACCAGCATGGTCTGGTGCTCGATATTGCGCCGTTATCCGATTCCGATCTCGCTTTTTATTGTCTGGACGTGACCCGGGCAGGAGACAATGGTGTTTTAGCCGCATTGTTACTTCGTGCGCTATTTAATGGATTATTGCAGGAGCAGTTATCCCATCAGGGACAGCGGCTTCCTGAATTAGGCCGTTTGCTTAAACAAGTAAATCAGCTTTTCCGCCAGGCTAATTTGCCTGGGCAGTTTCCGCTACTCGTCGGTTATTATCACAGCGGACTGAAAAATCTGATTCTTGTTTCTGCGGGTTTAAACGCTTCTCTGAATACGGGGGAGCATCATATTCAGGTGAGTAACGGCGTACCGCTGGGAACACTGGGGACGGCTTACCTCAATCAAATTAGTCATCGCTGTTCCTCCTGGCAGTGCCAAATTTGGGGCGCTGGCGGGCGGTTGCGCTTAATGTTGTCCACGGAATAAGCAGTTGAGTTTTATTCTTGAGATTGCTTTTCCAGTGTTTAGTTGGCGGTGCTACTATCGCTCCCAGATTCATGCGTATTTATCCTAATTGATCGGCAACGCGTTCTTTTCAGACCCGTACTAAAGGCTGAGGCTGATATACTCAACGCGTTATTTAATGCATAAAAGTTCAAAACTTGAACAGCTCAGGAGAATTTGAATGGCTGCCCTAAATTCGAAAGTCAGAAAGGCCGTCATCCCGGTAGCGGGATTGGGGACCAGGATGTTACCAGCAACGAAGGCAATCCCTAAAGAGATGCTGCCTTTAGTTGATAAGCCATTAATCCAGTACGTCGTAAATGAATGTATCGCGGCAGGGATTACTGAGATTGTGCTGGTTACGCATTCATCTAAAAACTCTATCGAAAACCATTTTGATACAAGTTTTGAACTTGAAGCGATGCTGGAAAAACGCGTTAAGCGCCAGCTGTTAGCGGAAGTTCAGTCTATTTGTCCTCCACACGTCACCATTATGCAGGTTCGTCAGGGGCTGGCGAAAGGTCTGGGTCATGCTGTGCTGTGTGCACACCCGGTTGTGGGTGATGAGCCGGTTGCTGTTATTCTGCCGGACGTTATTCTGGACGAATTTGAATCAGATCTGTCTCAGGATAACCTGGCTGAGATGATCAAGCGCTTCGACGAAACAGGCAGCAGCCAGATCATGGTTGAGCCTGTAGAAGACGTTACCGCCTATGGTGTTGTGGACTGCAAGGGCGTTAATCTGGAGCCAGGCGAAAGCGTTCCTATGGTAGGTGTCGTTGAGAAACCGAAAGCGGACGTCGCGCCATCTAATCTGGCGGTTGTGGGTCGTTACGTGCTGAGTGCTGAGATTTGGCCACTGCTGGCGAAAACGCCTCCGGGAGCGGGTGATGAAATCCAGCTGACCGATGGCATCGATATGCTGATCGAAAAAGAAACCGTAGAAGCTTACCATATGAAAGGTAAGAGCCATGACTGCGGTAATAAACTCGGTTATATGCAGGCATTCGTTGAATATGGTATTCGCCACAATACCCTGGGCGAAGAATTTAAAGCCTGGCTCAAAGAAAACGTGGGTATTAAGAAATAGTCTGATACTCAGTTGAACAAGACCGGTGTGGCGATGCCCACCGGTTTTTTTATGCCCATAACGAGGCTCAGTGGCTGCTGGAGAGGGATTGTAAAAGACATTAAATAGTCTGTGGCGACATATGACAGAGTGTAAAGGGTTGCTCAGCGGAATTTCGCGTAAAAAAAATCCCGCATTAAGCGGGATTTTTGTAATTAGATTAGGATTAATCCTTGATCAGGAAGTCATCCAGTTGTTTACCCTGCTCATCCATTGCTTTCTTGATAACAGCTGGAGTACGACCCTGGCCGGTCCAGGTTTTCTCTTCGCCGTTCTCATCAATGTAGCTATATTTAGCCGGACGAGCAGCGCGTTTTGCTTTGGTACCGGTTTTCGCCGCAGCCATGCTGTTCAGCAATTCGTTTGGATCGATACCATCTGCAATCAGCATTTCGCGATATTGCTGCAGTTTACGAGTGCGTTCTTCGATTTCAGCAGCAGCTGCGCTTTCTTCTTCACGACGCTCATTAACTACAACTTCTAATTTTTCCAGCATTTCTTCAAGCGTTTCAAGGGTACATTCTCTTGCCTGCGCACGAAGAGTACGGATGTTGTTCAGAATTTTAAGTGCTTCGCTCATTGTAGTAATCTCAAACTTATAATGGGGGGTGGTTTGTTGTCCTAATAATAGAGCGATAAATTGAGTTGTGCAATAGGTGGGAATGTAAGGAATTCAAAAAATACGAAATCGTCGGCGCTATTATTAATTACGCTAACTTAAATTTCACCGTTTGTCTGGTCTGATGATTTCACGTCAAACGGCAAAAACCAGTGGCATGCATGTTTGGTTTTGTGACATTTCCCTCAGGAATTATAGTTGCGGCGGATAAATATCAGCCTTTTGTATTACTTCAGGGACGCGCGGGTAAGACAAAAATAGTTAATAAATAGTGAATTTTAATGAACGTAAATTCCAGTATAAAAAGAAGTGTTATGTTTGGCTGCAGAAGTTGCTTATTGGCAGCCCGATAAGCGTTTAATGTATGTTTTAACGCATTATTTTCTAAAAGAACCGAGGGTTAATCACGGGTTCAGCGGCATAGTCTGTGCGGTGTATCGCTGATGACGGGACAAAATATGGTACAATGATTCATCGGGAATATTACACATTGATTAGGATTCTTCGGCCAATGGCACAACTTTATTTCTACTATTCGGCAATGAATGCAGGGAAATCGACGGCGTTACTGCAATCCTCATACAATTATCAGGAGCGGGGGATGCGCACCGTTGTATACACCGCTGAAATCGACGATCGCTTTGGTGCAGGGAAGGTAAGTTCAAGAATAGGACTTTCGTCACCAGCAAGGCTCTATAACCCGCAAACGGATTTACTGGATGATATCCGCACTGAACACGCCGCTAAGCCCATCCATTGTGTTCTGGTAGATGAAAGCCAGTTCCTGACGCGTGAACAGGTTCATGCGCTTTCTGAAGTCGTTGACGAACTGGATATTCCCGTACTCTGTTATGGTCTACGCACCGATTTTCGCGGCGAGTTATTTGCTGGCAGCCAGTATTTGCTCGCATGGTCGGATAAGCTCGTTGAGCTGAAGACTATCTGTTTCTGCGGCCGTAAAGCCAGTATGGTGCTTCGTCTCGATCAATCGGGTAAACCCTACGCGGATGGCGAGCAGGTCGTTATAGGGGGCAACGAGCGCTATGTATCGGTCTGTCGCAAGCACTATAAAGAAGCACTTGTTGTAGGTTCACTGACGGCTATCCAGAGCGATAACCGGAAATAGGGCAGTGCAGATTTCTTTGCCGATCAGCAGACATAAAAAAACCCGCCATTGGCGGGTTTTTTATTAGGCTGTCAATTAAGCGCTTTTCTTCGCTTTTTTGTCAGCTTTAACAACAGGCGCTTCAACTTTCACCGCGACAGTGTCATTTTCTTTGAACTCGCGACCGTAGTAGGTATCAAGCAGAATCTGTTTCAGCTCGGAGATCAGTGGGTAGCGCGGGTTAGCACCAGTACACTGGTCATCAAATGCGTCTTCAGACAGTTTATCTACGTGAGCGAGGAAGTCAGCTTCCTGAACGCCTGCTTCACGGATAGATTTAGGAATACCCAGCTCAGCTTTGATGCTGTCCAGCCATGCCAGCAGTTTCTCAATCTTAGCAGCAGTGCGGTCGCCCGGTGCGCTCAGACCCAGGTGGTCAGCGATTTCAGCGTAACGACGACGTGCTTGTGGACGGTCGTACTGGCTGAATGCAGTCTGCTTGGTTGGGTTGTCGTTCGCGTTATAACGGATAACGTTGCTGATCAACAGAGCGTTCGCCAGACCGTGAGGAATGTGGAACTGAGAACCCAGTTTGTGTGCCATTGAGTGACAAACACCCAGGAAGGCGTTCGCAAACGCGATACCAGCGATGGTTGCAGCACTGTGTACACGCTCACGCGCTACCGGGTTTTTAGACCCTTCGTTGTAAGACGCTGGCAGGTTCTCTTTCAGCAGTTTCAGCGCTTGCAGAGCTTGACCGTCAGAGAATTCGGACGCCAGTACAGACACATAGGCTTCCAGGGCGTGAGTCACGGCATCCAGACCACCGAAGGCACACAGTGATTTCGGCATATCCATCACCAGGTTGGCATCAACGATAGCCATATCTGGGGTCAGCGCGTAGTCCGCCAGTGGGTATTTCTGACCTGTTGCATCATCAGTTACAACCGCAAACGGCGTCACTTCTGAACCGGTACCGGAAGTGGTGGTGACAGCGATCATTTTCGCTTTCACACCCATTTTCGGGAACTTGTAGATACGTTTACGGATATCCATAAAGCGCAGCGCCAGCTCTTCGAAGTGGGTTTCCGGATGCTCGTACATGACCCACATGATTTTCGCGGCGTCCATTGGGGAACCGCCACCCAGTGCGATAATCACATCTGGTTTGAAGGAGTTTGCCAGTTCAGCACCTTTACGAACAACGCTCAGGGTTGGGTCAGCTTCAACTTCAAAGAAGACTTCAGTTTCAACACCAGAGGCTTTCAGTACTGAGGTGATCTGATCTGCGTAGCCGTTGTTGAACAGGAAACGGTCAGTCACGATGAGCGCACGTTTGTGGCCATCAGTAATCACTTCATCCAGCGCGATTGGCAGAGAGCCACGGCGGAAGTAGATAGATTTCGGAAGTTTGTGCCACAACATGTTTTCAGCTCGCTTAGCAACGGTTTTCTTGTTGATCAGGTGTTTTGGACCAACGTTTTCAGAGATGGAGTTACCACCCCAGGAACCACAACCCAGAGTCAGGGAAGGTGCGAGTTTAAAGTTATACAGGTCACCGATACCACCCTGAGAAGCAGGGGTGTTGATCAGGATACGTGCAGTTTTCATCTTCTGACCGAAGTGAGCAACACGTTCTGGCTGGTTATCCTGGTCGGTGTACAGGCAAGAGGTGTGACCGATACCGCCCATGGCAACCAGTTTCTCTGCTTTCTCTACCGCGTCATCGAAATCTTTGGCACGGTACATTGCCAGAGTAGGGGACAGTTTTTCGTGAGCGAACGGTTCGCTTTCATCGACAACTTTCACTTCACCAATCAGGATCTTGGTTGTTGCCGGAACGGTGAAGCCTGCCAGCTCAGCAATTTTATATGCGGGTTGACCTACGATAGCAGCATTCAGTGCGCCATTTTTCAGGATGATGTCCTGAACGGCTTTCAGCTCTTTACCCTGCAGCAGGTAGCCGCCGTGGCTCGCGAAACGTTCACGCACGGCATCGTACACGGAATCAACAACCACAACAGACTGCTCGGACGCACAAATAACACCGTTGTCGAAGGTTTTTGACATCAGTACAGACGCAACGGCACGTTTGATATCCGCCGTTTCGTCGATAACAACAGGGGTGTTACCTGCGCCTACGCCGATGGCTGGTTTACCGGAGCTGTATGCAGCTTTAACCATACCAGGACCACCGGTCGCCAGAATCAGGTTAATGTCCGGGTGATGCATCAGTGCATTGGACAGTTCAACAGACGGCTGATCAATCCAGCCAATCAAATCTTTTGGTGCGCCAGCTGCAATTGCAGCCTGCAGAACGATATCTGCTGCTTTGTTGGTCGCGTCTTTTGCACGTGGGTGCGGGGAGAAGATGATTGCGTTACGGGTCTTCAGGCTGATCAGTGATTTGAAGATAGCAGTAGACGTTGGGTTAGTGGTTGGAACGATACCGCAAATGATGCCGATAGGTTCTGCAATAGTGATGGTACCGAAGGTGTCGTCTTCAGACAGCACGCCACAGGTTTTCTCATCTTTATAGGCGTTGTAGATATACTCTGAAGCAAAGTGGTTTTTGATCACTTTATCTTCAACGATACCCATACCGGATTCGGCAACGGCCATTTTAGCGAGAGGGATTCGAGCATCTGCAGCAGCCAGTGCGGCCGCGCGGAAGATTTTATCAACCTGTTCTTGGGTGAAATTGGCATATTCACGCTGGGCTTTTTTAACGCGCTCGACGAGTGCGTTCAGTTCAGCGATATTAGTAACAGCCATAATGCTCTCCTGATAATGTTTAAACTCTTTTAGTAAACCAGCGCTCGATACGTCACACAGTATAGACAGAGCCGATACCACTTGCGTAACACACAGTAAAACAAGGGCTTACTTCTCGTTCCAGCTCACTAATTTACTAAAAGAGCCTTACCTTAGCATCATACCTTTTTGATAGGTGATCTCCCTGGCGGCGTAATCAGATTACTCACTTCTGAGTACGGAAATCATGATCTGCATCAATTTTTCCCTAAGCTGATACCTTTCAGCAGCCTATTTCGGCAAGAATTTTCCACTGTTAAATAATTACGTAACTATTAGAAGTGGCGCTATCATTGATTCTACAAATGTTTAACATCATGAAATGATAACGTTTTGGCACAGATTTCTGGTGAAGAATGCTGCAAAAAAGCGTATCTTCAGCGCGGTTTTATCATGACATATTTTCTGTCCCTGAACATGCTCATTAGCGGAGCTAAATGTGATTCAAACGCTCTTTGATTTCCCTACATATTTTAAGTTTTTTATTGGTTTGTTTGCACTGGTGAACCCAGTGGGGATTATCCCTGTCTTCATCAGTATGACCAGCTACCAGACAGCCGTTGCCAGAAACAAAACCAACCTGACGGCAAACTTATCGGTAGCCATTATTCTGCTGACGTCGCTTTACCTGGGCGATGCCATTCTACAGTTGTTCGGTATCTCTATTGATTCCTTCCGTATTGCGGGCGGAATTCTGGTTGTCACCATCGCCATGTCGATGATCAGCGGTAAGCTGGGTGAGGATAAACAGAACAAACAGGAGAAATCAGAAACAGCGGTTCGTGAAAGTATCGGTGTCGTTCCGTTGGCCTTGCCGCTGATGGCGGGCCCGGGGGCCATTAGCTCGACGATAGTGTGGGGGACGCGCTATCACAGTCTGATGCACCTGATCGGTTTTTCCGTGGCGATTGCGCTTTTCGCGCTCTGCTGTTGGGGCGTATTCCGCATGGCCCCCTGGCTGGTGCGGCTGTTAGGGCAAACAGGCATCAACGTTATTACCCGTATCATGGGTCTGCTGCTGATGGCGCTGGGTATTGAGTTTATCGTTACCGGCATTAAAAGCATTTTCCCAGGGTTATTGCATTAAAACTTCATATGAAAGGACGGAGCCAGGGGCTCCGTTTTTTTACGTCATTATCAGCAAATCATATAAATAAAGTTGAAATGTGAACATGACATAATAAATTCTACTAATAATCCTCTTTTCTTGTATTTCAACGAGTTATTTCTTTCCTGGCCACCCGCCTGCACATAAATCCTTCGAATGCTCTGTTATTTTACTCACATGATAGTCTGGGGCTTGCTGAGTGATATCCGAAATGATATTAGTAATTTCAATGTTCCCCTAGAGGAATGTGCTAAATAATAACCAGTTGTTAAATTTTTGTGCAAAATCTGCCTGGGGCGACGCATTGAAGTGCGCGCAGAAAAGGTTTTTTACATCTTATTGAATATCCACCAATTTTTTGATAAGTGCTGTCCGGTGAGACGATTGTCAGAGAAACGGCATCCTTCGTAAAAGAGAATTGCTTAACAAATTTGCAAAATGTATTGGCGGGTGTTTGCGCCATTTGATACTTTCCGGCCTTATATTTTGCAGAATTAAACAAGTAGATGAGAATTATTTTCATATAGTTTTCGTCCCAGAAATCCATAACACGTCGCAGACGGGGCGGCGTGTTGAGAATCGACGCAAGACGGCCATACGAGCGGTCAGTAATAAAAAAGTCGGTGATAGCAGAAGTAGAAAAAAGAACCTGGCAGCAGCATAAAAAAACTCCTGCGCTGTACAGGCCCCAACAGGGGATTACACAGCTGGCGAAGGCCAGTAATTATAATGAGTGGAGTACCAACACAATGACCATCATCACAAAAAAAAATCTGGTAGCGGCGGGGATTTTAACTGCGCTAATCGCGGGCAACGCAATGGCTGCGGATGTGCCTGCAGGGGTACAACTGGCGGAAAAACAGACGCTGGTGCGTAACAACGGTGCGGAAGTTCAGTCTCTGGACCCGCACAAAATTGAAGGGGTTCCTGAGTCGAACGTTAACCGCGATCTGTTCGAAGGTCTGCTGGTCACTGACGTAGACGGCCACCCGGCTCCGGGCGTGGCTGAGAAATGGGAAAACAAAGATTTCAAAGTCTGGACCTTCCATCTGCGTAAAGATGCTAAATGGTCCGACGGCACTCCGGTCACCGCTGAAGATTTCGTGTATAGCTGGCAGCGCCTGGCGAATCCAAATACCGCCTCTCCGTATGCGAGCTATCTGCAGTATGGTCACATCGCCAATATTGATGACATTATCGCAGGCAAAAAACCTGTTACCGATCTGGGCGTAAAAGCCATTGATGCGAATACCTTTGAAGTGACGTTGAGCGAACCTGTTCCGTACTTCTATAAGCTGCTTGTTCACCCGTCCGTCTCCCCGGTACCAAAATCCGCCGTGGAGAAATTTGGTGAAAAATGGACGCAGCCAGCCAATATCGTGACCAACGGCGCCTATAAGCTGAAAGACTGGGTGGTCAACGAACGTATGGTTCTGGAGCGTAACCCGCAGTACTGGGACAACGCGAAAACCGTGATCAATCAGGTGACTTACCTGCCAATTTCTTCTGAAGTGACGGACGTTAACCGCTACCGCAGCGGCGAGATCGACATGACCTATAACAACATGCCGATTGAACTGTTCCAGAAACTGAAAAAAGAGATCCCGAAAGAAGTTCACGTCGATCCGTACCTGTGCACGTACTACTACGAAATTAACAACCAGAAAGCACCGTTCACCGACGTGCGCGTTCGTACCGCGCTGAAGCTGGCGCTGGATCGCGATATCATTGTTAACAAGGTGAAAAACCAGGGCGATCTGCCCGCTTACAGCTACACCCCGCCTTACACCGACGGTATGAAACTGGTTGAACCTGAGTGGTTCAAATGGTCCCAGGAAAAACGTAACGAAGAAGCCAAAAAACTGTTGGCTGAAGCAGGGTATACCGCTGATAAGCCTCTGACGTTTAACCTGCTGTACAACACGTCAGATCTGCATAAAAAACTGGCTATTGCCGTCGCGTCTATCTGGAAGAAAAACCTGGGTGCGAACGTCAAACTGGAAAACCAGGAGTGGAAAACCTTCCTCGATACCCGTCATCAGGGGACGTTCGACGTGGCACGTGCTGGCTGGTGTGCGGACTACAACGAACCGACATCCTTCCTGAACACGATGCTCAGTGACAGTTCGAATAACACTGCACACTATAAGAGCCCGGCTTTCGATAAGATTATCGGTGATACGCTGAAAGTGACTGACGATGCGCAACGCGCAGAGCTGTACGCGAAATCAGAAGAACAACTCGATAAAGACTCTGCAATTGTACCGGTTTACTACTACGTGAACGCCCGTCTGGTGAAACCGTGGGTAGGGGGTTATACCGGTAAAGACCCGTTGGATAATATCTCCGTTAAGAATCTTTATATTATCAAGCATTAATGGCAATGAGTGGGGCGAGGGTACTCGCCCCACGGTGTCTAACCAACGTCACATAATATAGGCACACGCCAGAAGGTACGGGCAATGTTGAAATTTATCCTACGTCGCTGTCTTGAAGCGATTCCAACGCTATTTATTCTCATCACGATTTCCTTCTTCATGATGCGTCTTGCACCGGGAAGCCCTTTTACCGGTGAACGTACGCTGCCGCCAGAAGTCATGGCCAACATTGAAGCGAAATACCATCTGAACGATCCTATCTCTACCCAGTACTTCAACTATCTGAAGCAGCTGGCACACGGGGATTTTGGGCCGTCATTCAAATATAAAGACTACTCCGTTAACGACCTGGTGGCGTCAAGCTTCCCGGTATCGGCTAAATTGGGTGCTGCAGCATTCCTGCTCGCCGTCGTTCTCGGGGTTGCTGCGGGCGTTATCGCCGCCTTAAAACAAAATACCAAATGGGATTATGCCGTCATGGGGGTCGCAATGACCGGGGTGGTTATCCCAAGCTTCGTTGTCGCACCGTTGCTGGTCATGATATTTGCCATCACGCTGAAATGGCTGCCGGGCGGCGGGTGGAACGGTGGGGCGCTGCAGTTCATGATCCTGCCAATGGTGGCATTATCGTTGGCATACATCGCCAGTATCGCGCGTATCACGCGCGGGTCGATGATTGAGGTTCTGCACTCCAACTTTATCCGTACCGCGCGCGCGAAAGGCTTGCCGATGCGCCGGATTATCTTACGGCATGCGCTGAAGCCTGCGCTGTTGCCCGTCCTTTCTTACCTGGGGCCAGCTTTTGTCGGCATCATTACGGGGTCAATGGTTATCGAAACCATCTACGGCCTGCCGGGCATTGGTCAGCTGTTTGTTAACGGTGCGCTTAACCGTGACTACTCGCTGGTGCTGAGCCTGACGATTTTGGTTGGTGCGCTGACCATTCTGTTTAACGCCGTTGTCGATGTGCTGTATGCCGTTATCGACCCTAAAATCCGTTACTAACTGGAGCACGCCATGATGTTGAGTAAGAAAAACAGCGAGGCGCTGGAAAACTTCAGTGAAAAACTGGAAGTCGAAGGTCGTAGCCTCTGGCAGGATGCGCGTCGTCGCTTTATGCACAACCGTGCTGCCGTCGCGAGTCTGGTCGTACTGGTGATCATTGCCCTGTTTGTGACGCTGGCACCGATGCTGTCGCAATTCACCTATTTCGATACGGACTGGGGCATGATGTCCAGCGCGCCAGATATGGAGTCCGGGCACTATTTCGGTACCGATTCGTCCGGTCGTGACCTGCTGGTGCGCGTGGCCATCGGCGGCCGCATTTCGTTGATGGTCGGTATTGCTGCCGCGCTGGTGGCGGTGATCCTCGGCACGCTCTACGGATCGCTTTCCGGTTATCTCGGCGGGAAAGTGCACTCCGTTATGATGCGTCTGCTGGAAATCCTCAACTCCTTCCCGTTCATGTTCTTCGTGATCCTGCTGGTGACCTTCTTTGGTCAGAACATCCTGTTGATTTTCGTGGCCATCGGGATGGTGTCCTGGCTCGATATGGCGCGTATCGTGCGTGGTCAAACGCTGAGCCTTAAGCGCAAAGAGTTTATCGAAGCGGCACAGGTGGGTGGGGTATCGACCAGAAATATCGTGGTTCGCCACATTGTGCCGAATGTTCTTGGCGTGGTGGTGGTGTATGCCTCACTGCTGGTGCCGAGCATGATCCTCTTTGAATCTTTCCTGAGTTTCCTGGGGCTGGGCACGCAAGAGCCGTTAAGCAGCTGGGGCGCGTTGCTGAGTGACGGTGCAAACTCGATGGAAGTTTCCCCGTGGTTGCTGCTGTATCCTGCGGGCTTCCTGGTTGTCACCCTGTTTTGTTTCAACTTTATCGGCGATGGCCTGCGTGATGCCCTCGACCCGAAAGACCGTTAAGGAGCGCCGTCATGACGATTATTGAAACGGCCACTGCGCCAATGGCGCAACAGCAGAGCAATATGCTGCTGGATGTAAACGATCTCCGTGTCACCTTTAAAACGCCGGATGGTGATGTCACCGCCGTAAACGACCTTAATTTTAACCTGCGCGCCGGTGAAACGCTGGGGATCGTGGGGGAGTCTGGCTCCGGTAAATCTCAAACCGCATTTGCGCTGATGGGTCTGCTGGCGTCTAACGGCGTGATTGGTGGTTCTGCGAAATTCAACGGTCGTGAAATCCTCAACCTGCCGGAACACGAGCTGAATAAGCTTCGCGCTGAGCAGATTTCGATGATTTTCCAGGACCCAATGACCTCTTTAAACCCGTATATGCGCGTCGGCGAACAGCTGATGGAAGTGCTGATGCTGCACAAAGGTATGGGTAAAGCTGAAGCCTTTGAAGAGTCGGTAAAAATGCTGGATGCGGTAAAAATGCCGGAAGCGCGCAAGCGCATGCGCATGTTCCCGCACGAATTCTCTGGCGGTATGCGTCAGCGCGTGATGATTGCGATGGCGCTGCTTTGCCGGCCAAAACTGCTGATTGCTGATGAGCCGACCACTGCGCTGGATGTGACCGTTCAGGCACAGATCATGACCCTGTTGAACGAGCTTAAGCGGGAATTCAACACGGCAATTATCATGATCACCCATGACCTGGGCGTGGTTGCAGGTATCTGCGACAAAGTGCTGGTGATGTATGCCGGTCGTACCATGGAGTACGGTCAGGCGCGTGATGTCTTCTATCAGCCTGCACATCCGTATTCTATCGGCCTGCTGAATGCGGTACCGCGTCTGGATGCGGAAGGTGAATCCCTGCTGACGATCCCGGGTAACCCGCCAAACCTGCTGCGTTTGCCAAAAGGTTGTCCATTCCAGCCACGTTGTCCGCATGCGATGGAGATTTGTAATAGCGCTCCGCCGCTGGAAGAGTTTGCACCAGGCCGCCTGCGCGCCTGCTTTAAGTCGCATGAGGAGCTGGTATGAACGCATTAGATGAAAAAAGAAATGTGCTGCTCGAAATTGCCGATCTTAAAGTCCATTTCGATATCAAAGACGGCAAACAGTGGTTCTGGCAGCCGCCTAAAACCCTCAAAGCCGTTGATGGCGTAACGCTTCGCCTGTACGAGGGCGAAACGCTGGGCGTGGTGGGTGAGTCTGGCTGCGGGAAGTCCACTTTTGCCCGTGCCATTATCGGTCTGGTGAAAGCCACCGACGGCAAAGTGGCCTGGCTGGGCAAAGACCTGCTGGGGATGAAACCGGACGAGTGGCGCGACGTGCGCAGCGATATCCAGATGATTTTCCAGGATCCGCTGGCGTCACTGAACCCGCGTATGACCATCGGCGAAATTATTGCCGAGCCGCTGCGCACCTATCATCCGAAGATGTCGCGTCAGGAAGTGCGCGATCGTGTGAAAGCGATGATGATGAAAGTGGGCCTGCTGCCAAACCTCATCAACCGCTATCCGCACGAATTCTCCGGTGGCCAGTGTCAGCGTATTGGCATTGCGCGTGCACTCATTCTGGAACCGAAGCTGATCATCTGTGATGAGCCGGTCTCCGCGCTGGACGTGTCCATTCAGGCACAGGTGGTTAACCTGCTGCAGAAGCTGCAGCGTGAGATGGGGCTCTCGCTGATCTTCATCGCTCACGATCTGGCCGTGGTGAAGCACATTTCAGACCGTGTACTGGTGATGTATCTGGGGCACGCGGTGGAACTGGGCACCTATGACGAGGTGTACCACAACCCGCTGCATCCTTATACCAAAGCGCTGATGTCGGCAGTGCCGATCCCCGACCCGGATCTGGAAAAAAATAAAACGATTCAGCTGCTGGAAGGGGAACTGCCTTCGCCGATTAATCCGCCGTCCGGCTGCGTATTCCGCACGCGCTGTCCAATGGCCGGGCCGGAATGTGCAAAAACACGACCGGTGCTGGAGGGCAGTTTCCGACATGCGGTTTCCTGCCTTAAAGTAGACCCGTTATAATCGCAAGGGCTGACATGACGTCAGCCCTTATTTTTTGCGAGGTTACTGTGTCGCGTTTATTCACGTCAGCCCGTCGGCGGCTTTATCATTTTTTATTCGATCCTGAAACGGTATCCGGGCGACGCTTCGAAGGTCTCTGCGGTTTATTTGCGCTGCTCAGCGTGGTTGTCATCTTTATTGAATCGGGTGCCGGGACGCAATACCACCTGACGTTTGACGAATGGCATATCTTTGTCTGGCTTGAGCTGGTGATTACCCTGGTCTTTACCGTCGAATATCTCCTCAGAGTAATAGCCTGGCCCAACCCGGCCAGATATGTTTTCAGCTTCTGGGGATTTATCGATTTAGCCACCATCCTGCCGCTCTATGTTATGTGGCTTTGGCCGGAGATCAGCCTGAGCTATGTCTTCGCCTGGCGAGCGATGCGCGTGATTCGGGTATTACGTATTCTGAAATTACTGCGTTTTATGCCGTCATTACGCGTGTTCTGGAGTGCGATCGTCAGTGCGCGGCATCAGCTTATTTTGTTCTACTCGTTTATTGCCATCGTCATGATTGTTTTTGGCGCGCTGATGTATTTAATAGAAGGGCCCAAATACGGCTTTACGACGCTCAACGCGTCCGTCTACTGGGCCATTGTGACCGTTACAACCGTTGGCTACGGCGATATCACACCGCATACGCCGCTTGGGCGTATTGTGGCATCGGTCCTGATTTTGATTGGCTATTCGGTGATCGCGATCCCGACGGGACTGATTACCACCCACATGAGCAGTGCATTTCAGAACCGCAAGCAGCAGCGTAAATGTTCGAACTGCCATCAGGGTGAGCATGAACACAGCGCGCGTTTCTGTAACCGCTGTGGTAGTGAATTACCGGATTAAATAAAAAAGGCTGCCATCGCAGCCTTTTTTATTATTCGCGCCAGAGAATATGGCACAGCTTGTGGTCTTTCTCGCGACACAGCAGAACGCGAGCGAAAATGTCGTTAATTTCACCGCCATCTTCATCGGCCAGCCCAATCACCACTTCTGCAAAGAAGTCCGGATTGAGATCAAAATCAACATGCTCAGCCCAGTCTTCTGAAGGGTCGAACAGCTCGGCACCGCCGCGTTCTTCAAACTGCAGATTAAAGAGAATCACATCTGCGGGATCGAGGTTATCAACCGCCAGTTCGAGAAAAATGTCATAGGCCTGCTCAAGCGTTTCGTCTTCGGTCAGGCGATTGTTCAGATCCATTTCCATGATGACTACCTGTTAAACATCGTTGGGCACGTTTTACAGCAACGGACTAAAGAAGTAAAACAGTCGTTCAGCAATTCTCTGCCAGAGAGGGCGTTTCACCCACAGTCTGGCATCCAGCAGGCGCGAGCGGGAGATATAATCATCCTGGACCGCCGCCAGATCGCCACCAAATCCTGCATCGTCAATCACGAGAGTGATTTCAAAGTTTAGCCACAGGCTGCGCATATCAAGGTTAACTGTGCCCACGAGGCTCAGCTCACCGTCTACCAGCACGCTCTTGGTATGCAACAGTCCGCCTTCAAACTGATAAATTCTCACCCCTGCGGCAAGGAGTTCGCTAAAGAATGCGCGGCTTGCCCAACCGACCAGCAGAGAATCGTTTTTGCGCGGCATAATAATACTGACGTCTACACCACGCTGCGCAGCAGTACAAATAGCGTGCAGCAGATCGTCGCTGGGGACGAAGTAAGGCGTCGTCATAATCAGATACTCACGCGCAGAATAGGTCGCCGTGAGTAATGCCTGGTGGATGAGGTCTTCCGGGAAACCAGGCCCGGAGGCAATGGTATGAATGGTATGTCCGCTGGCCTCTTCAAACGGCATAATATTGCCGTCCGGGGGCGGCGGTAAAATACGCTTACCGGTTTCTATTTCCCAGTCGCACGAGTAGACGATCCCCATCGAGGTGGCGACCGGGCCTTCCATTCGCGCCATCAGATCGATCCATTGACCGACACCGGAATCCTGCTTGAAGAAGCGCGGGTCGACCAGGTTCATACTGCCGGTGTAGGCAATATAGTTATCAATCAGAATCATTTTGCGGTGCTGGCGAAGATCCATGCGCCGCAGGAAAACACGCAGCAGATTAACCTTCAGCGCCTCAACCACTTCTATACCGGCATTGCGCATCATTCCCGCCCACGGGCTGCGGAAAAACGCGACGCTGCCAGCGGAATCCAGCATCAGGCGGCAGTGAATACCGCGACGAGCGGCGGCCATCAGTGATTCAGCAACCTGATCCGCCATGCCCCCCGGTTGCCAGATATAAAAAACCATCTCGATGTTATGACGCGCCAGCTGAATATCGCGGATCAGTGCCTGCATCACATCGTCGGACGAAGTCATTAATTGCAGCTGATTACCCTTAACGCCCGCGATGCCCTGGCGGCGTTCGCACAGCTTAAATAATGAAGAGGCGACGCTGCTGTTCTCTTCGGCAAAGATATGTTTGCAGGCTTTAAGATCGCTGAGCCATTTCGCCGTCGAGGGCCACATCGCGCGGGCCCGCTCGGCGCGGCGTTTACCCAGATGGAGCTCACCGAAAGAGAGATACGCGATAATGCCCACCAGCGGCAGTATGTAAATAATCAGAAGCCAGGCCATGGCAGAAGGTACGGCTCTGCGCTTCATCAGGATGCGTAACGTCACCCCCGCGATTAACAGCCAGTATCCCAGAATGACCAGCCAACTCACCACGGTGTAGAAGGTTGTCATAAGTAAAAAATCCTTTTGAAAGCGTATTGTTATGAGTGTACGCATCAGGATTCATCTGGCAAATAAAAACGGCAGATAAAAGCGCTGGTTTGCGACGGGGTTGAGCTTATAATGACGACTCTGTGAGTGAAAGAGTTGTCGATATGAAGCGCAGTAGAACAGAAGTAGGGCGCTGGCGTATGTTGCGACAGGTGAGTCGTCGGAAGGCCCGTTGGCTGGAAGCACAATCCCGCCGCAATATGCGTATCCACGCTATCAGAAAATGTGGACTAAACAGACACCGCAACGCGTTGCTGTTCGCCGTCCAGGATATCTGAGCACCATGAGGGCACCGTCAAGGTGCCCGCTGATTTTATAAGACTATCATTTTTCGCAGTCTCTTCCCGACCTCATTCCGCGATATACTCATCTTGCCTAACCTCATGAATTTAAAAGGAACAAAGGATGAATGGAAAAGTGGTCGCGGTACTTATGGGGATCGCTGTCCTCAGCGCTTGCAACAGCAATAAACCCTCACCTGAAAGACATGCCTATTATTTCGTCTCGCATCAATCCAATTTTACGGGCGGAAATTATACCTCCAGTATTTCGCAAAATTACCGTCTCAATGTGCCGCAGTTTCGTGAGCTGTATAAGCAGGGGAAAGCTGACCGCGCCGCGGGGCAACTGCCGTCTTACGCTCAGCAGTATGCACAGGCTATTCGCGATCGGTTGAAGGAAGAGGCCAAAACGGAGCACGCCTTCACGGGGAATAGTGAGAGCAAATGGACCTCGGAAATGGAGCCGAAGGATGCCATTTTATACGGCAACGAACTGGCCACGACTTATCTTGACGGCTATAACGGCGTACAATAACGCGACAGTTTTCGGGAATATCGTTTTTGCAGCGATATTCCCGTTATTTTTCAGCAAAAGGAGGGAGAGGTGTTTGCGGAGTTTGGTGTACTGAATTTCTGGACGTACGTGGTCGGCGCATTTTTCATTGTGCTGGTACCGGGTCCTAATACGCTGTTTGTATTGAAAACGGGTATTGGTCACGGCGTCAAAAAAGGCTATCTCGCCGCGACTGGTGTGTTTATCGGCGATGCGGTTTTGATGTTTCTGGCATGGGCAGGCGTCGCGGCCTTAATCCAGACCACGCCTGTGCTGTTCAATATTGTTCGCTATCTGGGGGCGTTTTATCTTCTGTGGCTCGGCGGTAAAATGCTGTGGCCGGTCATTACCCGACAGACTAATGGGCACGAAAGTGGAACCGAGCCTGCCAGCGCCATCATGAAGCGTTCTCTGGTATTGAGCCTGACGAACCCGAAAGCGATTCTGTTTTACGTGTCATTCTTCGTACAGTTTATTGACGTGAATGCGCAAAACACAGGAACCTCTTTCCTGATCCTCGCCACCACGCTTGAGTTGATTAGCTTTATGTACATGAGCTTCCTGATCTTCTCTGGCGCGTTTGTCACCCGCTACCTGAAAACCAAAAAGAAACTGGCGAAGCTGGGGAATGGGCTGATAGGACTATTATTTGTCGGCTTTGCGGCGAGATTAGCGTCGCTACATTGACAGAAGAAAGGCTCCTGAGGGAGCCTTTTTAATATCGTTGACAATGCTCCGTCATTTAGTTGTATAGTACAACCAAATAACGGAGAGCTCACATGCACAACGACCCCCCTGTAGTTAGCGACATTCGCGTTGCATCACGTCTGATGGTCAGAGAGCTGGGCTTTATGGCCTCCACGCTGGCCTCTACGCATTACTCGCCCTCGGCCGTACACACCCTCGTGGAAATTGAGCTGCATAAGGAGATGACCGCAGGTCAACTGGTGCAGTTGTTGGGTCTGGAAAAATCCAGCGTCAGCCGGATGCTGTCACGCCTTATTTCTGCAGGCGAACTGGAGGAGGGGGGGTCTGCGCAAGATGCCAGGGTCAAAAGTCTCCGGCTGACTGCAAAGGGGCGCAAGACCGTTGAGCAGATTAATGCCTACGGGAGTGAACGGGTTATTTCAGCGATACAATCACTGGATCCCATACAGCAGGAAACCATCTCTCAGGGACTGTCGCTCTACGCCAACGCGCTGCTGGCCTGCCGGGAGAGCGGCGCTGAGCACCAGCCTACGGCACCGGTGATTGTCGCAGGCTACCGTCCCGGCATGATTGGCCGCATCGCGGAAATGCACGGCAGCTATTACGCACGCGAGCATAACTTTGGCAGCTTCTTCGAAGCCAAAGTTGCTGCGGGGCTTGCTGAATTTAGCGGACGACTTGATAAGCCGTGCAACCAGGTTTGGCTGGCTGTGATGAACGGCAGAATTGTAGGATCTGTCGCCATTGACGGCGAGGATTTAGAGCCGGGTGAGGCGCATCTGCGCTGGTTTATTCTGGACGATGGCTGCCGGGGTCATGGGGTTGGCAAAAAACTGTTGAGCGAGGCCATGACGTTTTGCGACAGCGAGGGCTTTTCTGCCGTGCATCTCTGGACGTTCAATAAATTGACCGCTGCCCGACACCTGTACGAATCCTTTGGCTTTACGCTAGCGAAAGAGTGGGAGGGCGATCAGTGGGGCAGTCGTATCATTGAGCAGCAGTTCACCCGGTTCAAACAGGTTTAGCGGTGCGATAAAAAAGGCTCCTTGCGGAGCCTTGAGGCATCAAAAGACTTTTTTGTACGGGCGCACCGTGACTTTTTCGTACACACCGGCAGCCACATACGGATCGGCGTCAGCCCAGGCGGTTGCCGCTTCCAGAGATTCAAACTCGGCAATGACCGTAGAGCCAGAAAAACCCGCGGCGCCAGGATCGTTGCTGTCTACCGCAGGCATAGGCCCCGCGGTCAATAAGCGGCCTTCATCCTGCAGCAGCTGTAGGCGTGCCCGGTGGGCAGGGCGAACAGACTGGCGTTTTTCCAGGGATTCAGCGACATCTTCAGAGTAAATCACATAAAGCACGGCGAAGCTCCTTAACCATTAAAAGTGCCAGTTACGTTATGTGAAAGGGCAAATGACTGCAATGTAAAGATAAAAACAATGTTAAAACCCTGATCTAAATGCCCCTTTTTTCGCCGCTCTGGCGCTTTAATTGCGCTTAGACAAAGTGTCTTATTGAATATGATTGCTATTTGCATTTAAAATCAGGGTTCGGTTTTTTAACGTTGATGATTATGCCTTCGATGACCCTTGATTTACCTCGCCGCTTTCCCTGGCCGACGCTGCTTTCTGTCGTGATTCACGGTGCCGTTGTGGCGGGTTTACTCTATACCTCGGTTCATCAGGTTATTGAAATGCCAGCGCCCGCGCAGCCAATTTCCGTGACCATGGTTTCGCCAGCGGATCTTGAGCCGCCGCAGGTTGCGCCTCCGCCGCCACAGCCGGTTGTGGAACCTGAACCTGAACCCGAGCCTGTCCCGGAACCTCCGAAGGAAGCGCCGGTGGTGATTCACAAACCGGAGCCTAAGCCGAAACCTAAGCCGAAGCCAAAACCGGTGAAGAAAGTCGAAGAGCGTCCGAAACGCGAAGTACGCCCGGTCGAGACGCGGCCAACGCAGCCGGTTGAGAATACAGCGCCTTCGCGTCCGGTGATGAGCAACACCGCAACGACCACGAAGCCGACCGTTACAGCGCCTGCGGGACCAAGGGCGCTCAGCCGCAACCAGCCTACCTATCCGGCGCGTGCTCAGGCGCTCCGTATTGAAGGGCGCGTGCGGGTGAAGTTTGACGTGACCTCAGATGGCCGCGTTGACAATGTGCAAATCCTCTCTGCGCAGCCCTCAAATATGTTTGAGCGTGATGTAAAGGCAGCGATGCGTAAATGGCGCTATGAAGCCGGTAAGCCGGGCAGTGGATTGATCGTGAATATTGTTTTCCGCCTGAACGGCGGGGCACAGATGGAATGAAAAAAGCCTCCGTAAGGAGGCTTTTTTGTCTGACAATCAGGTTTGAGGGAGCTGACGCGGTTTACCCGCGTTATCGACCGCCACATAAATAAACAGCGCTTCCGTGGCTTTGTAACGCTGTCCAATCGGTTCGGAAGAGACCTTTTTCACCCATACTTCAATGTTGATGGAAATTGACGTGGTGCCGCGTTTCACGCAGCGCGCGTAACAGCACACCACATCCCCCACCGCGACCGGGCGCAGGAAGGTCATGCCGTCCACCCGGACAGTCACCACCCGCCCGTGCGCAATCTCTTTTGCTAAAATTGCCCCACCCATATCCATCTGCGACATTAGCCAGCCGCCGAAAATATCGCCATTGGCATTCGTGTCCGCGGGCATTGCCAGTGTGCGTAAAACCAGTTCGCCCTGAGGGGCGTCATTCGTTGTCATTGTTTTAAACTCGTAACTGAAGACTTCAGGCGGGATGCTACTATGATTTTTAGCGGGAGAAAATAGCCCGGAACGCGCATGTTCCGGGCGTGAGGATCAGTGCTTGTCGTCCTGAGGCATGTGTCGATAGATATAAACACCGCTCAACAGCGTGAAGATAAGCGTCAACGCGGTCAGCCCGAAGACCTTAAAGTTGACCCAGATGTTCTGCGGTAGCCAGAAAGCAATGTAGATATTGGCGAGGCCACAGAGAATAAAGAACACCGCCCAGGCGACATTCAGACGGGACCACACCTCTTGCGGCAGCGTAAGCTCTTTGCCCAGCATGCGCTGGATCAACGGCTTTTTCATTACCCACTGGCTGATCAGCAACGCACCTGCAAACAGCGCGTAAATCACCGTGACCTTCCATTTGATGAATTCATCATTGTGGAAGAACAACGTCAGGCCACCAAATACAGCCACCATAATGAAGGTGATCAGCGCCATTTTTTCAACTTTGCGGTAACGCACCCAGCTGTATATCAGCACGATAGCGGTAGCAATAATCAGCGCTGTCGTTCCGGCATAAATGTCGTACAGCTTGTAAAACGCAAAAAAGACGACCAGCGGTAAAAAATCAAGAAACTGCTTCATTCTACGATCCCAATTACTGACGAATTAACATATACAGGCGGAACAAGTAGACCAGCAGAACTGCTGATATCAGGTTGCTCAGCGTATTAGCAACGACCGCGCCAACGTTCGGCGTTAACACGGCAAAATTCGGTGCAAATAATAACAGTAGCGTTTTGGCAAGGAGCCAGCCGATCACAGCCGGTGCCACCAGACGCATGTTCGCCCACGCAAGTCTGATGCTGCTGCGCATCGCAGTAAAGATACCCATCTTATCCTGCACAATCATTACCGGCGCGAAAGAGAGCACGATAGCCAATAACACACCCGGCACCACGACCAGCATAATCCCCATTTGTACCAGCAGCGTGGTTAAAAAGATGACGATGAACAGCTTAGGGAGCACTGGCGCGCTGGCGCCAATGGCGCGTAGGGCACTGACGCGATGACCCGCAGAAACGAGCTGAATCATTAACAGCACGCCGCCCGCCAGAACAGCATTACCGATCAAACCTGAAAATGTTGATGCCGCGGACGCCCGCAGCAGGATTTGCTGTTGCTCCGGCGTCATGTTTTGCACCAGTTCAAATAACCCCACGCTATCGGCAAGATGGTCGCCCTGGCTCAGGCTGGCAATCTGTTCTTCACTCGGTGAGAACGCATGACCAAGCACCACCGTGATAAAGGCGCATAGCAACGCGATCAGTAAAAAGGTAATGAACTGATTGCGGAAAAAATTTCCCGTGTCACGGTAGACGGACTTCGCCGTGATAGACATGCACTCTCCTTGAGTATTGCAGGTGTTAATTAGCCGGCAATTGTACACCGGATAAGAGTGCCGTGGCAGCATCAAGGCTTGTATGGAAAAGCATATCTTTGTAAAGCGGCAGTAATTTTTCGCTCATCACTAAAATTTGATGTAGAACCCACCTGGCGGGTTAAGTTTGATTATCAAAAATTAACCCAGATCAATGAATGTTAACTTACTGGTTTTAATGTGATCTGTGATAGATCACTTAATACTCTTTTGTGAGTATATTCTCATCCGCACTTAAAACCACAACGATGGAGCGGATATGAAAAAATTAGCGGTGGCAGCCCTTATCTTAAGCAGTCTCTCTGGTGGCGCGTATGCGCATGAAGCAGGCGAATTTTTTATTCGAGCCGGTTCGGCAACGGTTCGCCCAACTGAAGGTTCCGATAGCGTACTGGGAATGGGCGGCTTTAACGTCAGCAATAACACCCAGTTAGGTTTGACCTTTACCTATATGGCGACAGAAAACATCGGCGTTGAGCTTTTGGCCGCAACGCCGTTCCGTCACCGTGTTGGCCTTGGGCCGACCGGCGATATCGCCACGGTGCACCATCTGCCGCCGACGTTGATGGCTCAGTGGTACTTTGGTGATGCCAGCAGCAAGGTGCGCCCGTACATTGGCGCGGGTGTGAACTACACGACCTTCTTCGATGAGAAGTTTAACGATACAGGCAAAGAAGCCGGGCTTACCGATCTCAGCCTGAAAGACTCATGGGGTATGGCGGGGCAGGTAGGTCTTGATTATCTGATTAACCGAGACTGGTTAATCAACGCCTCAGTCTGGTACATGGACATTGATACTGACGTTCGTTTCAAAGCCGGTGGCCAGCAGCAAAGCATCAATACCCGTCTGGATCCGTGGGTATTTATGTTCTCAGCAGGCTATCGTTTCTAACGCGTGCTCTTCAATGCGCCCTGTTCAGGGCGCATATCATCGATTATTTCTGAATCAAATAACGAATCGTTGGTCCATCCTGCTGAATATCCAGCACGGTATAGCCGTGGTTTTTGGCATCCAGCGGAATGTTATTGATCGACTGCGGGCAATCGCTCACCACTTCCAGAATTTCACCTTTCTTAAGCTGCGGCAGTGCCTCAAGCGTGGCGACAGCCGGGTAAGGACAAGGTTCACCCACCATATCGAGGCGATAGTCAGGCACGATCTCTTTCATGCGGCATTCTCCTGCGTTGCAGTTTTGACGGTGGCACGACGGAAGAAGCGTTTCTCCTGTGCAATAACCAGTAAAAAGGCGAGCAGCAGCAGGGCATAGGTCACCACGAGCCCACCGAGCGGGCCAAAGGTGTTCAGCAGATTAACCTTGTCCCAGTTCGTCGCCAGTACGGGTGACACGTCATCCCAGTAATAGGCCAGGAGGGTGGAGCCAATCACATTCCCGAGTCCCACCCACCAGTAATGCACCTGACCTTCGACGGCACGATACATCCAGCCGGTCTCACAGCCGCCCGCCAGCACAATGCCAAAGCCAAACAACAGCCCGCCGATGACCGCGTTAGGGCCAGCCCACATGATTTTCGGCTCGACGCCAAGCTGAACATAGCTGAAGATGCCGATCGCGCTCACGGCCATCCCGGCAATAATGGCTTTGGCCATCATGGTGCGTCCGGTGATCCACATGTCGCGAAACGCCGAGGTAAAGCAGATTTGCGCGCGCTCAATCAGCAAACCAAAGCCAACACCGAACAACATTGCCAGCCCCAGTTTTGGCTGATTCAGCGCAGTACACAGCGCCCAGGCGATCATGGCGAAGAAGACCAGCATACCCAGACGAAAACGGCGGCGGGCCTGAGTGTGTTTTTGCGTTAATGGCGATGCGGCCCTAACTTTGGTCATTTTTACCGGAATGCGGAAAAACGGCAGAAGCGTGAATTTTGCGCCAAAGTAAGAGCCAATTGCGGTTGCCACGGCAAAAAACCAGGCGTGCAGCGAAAACTGTGGGATCCCGGTGAAAAACGCCGCCAGATTACAGCCCATCGCCAGACGCGCGCCAAACCCTGCGATAATCCCACCGGCTACCGCCTGCAGGATGCGGATACGGCTTTTCGGCATGCGCAACTTCACGTTGTTAGCCCACAGCGCCGCCGCGAAGCAGCCGCCGAACATCCCGATGATCATCATCCCGTCAATGCGGGTGAGCGGAGTACCGTCCAGGTGGATGAGCTTAAAATAGCCCCACTCTTCAGCGTGGATGCCCGCCAGCTGCAGCAGCTGTCCGCCCCAGCGGGTAAATTCCCCGGTAACGGCCCAGAAGGTGCCGGTAATGCCAAAATAATAAGTACAGAGAATACCTGCCGCGATAACGGCCGGTACAGGTGACCAGAACTTAACCAGGTAAGCCTGTTTGAAATGTTGCCATGACATGTGTAAGCCTCTGAACTCAGAAGGTGTATGTTGTTTTAACGGCCTGGAATATATAACTTTTTTCCTTTCTCCAAAACCTCTCCAAAACTTTTCTCCAAAATACCTACCTTTTTTATGACCTCCATCAGTAATTAATACTCTCCCCAAGAGCGCCGCAGCGAAAAATTAAATTGCCAATTTGGTCCATTCCTTCCCGCGATCATCGTTGTATCTGTCAGTGGTTGACTGTGTTTTATGCCCCAGCAAAATTTTTGTATCGATCCCCTGGGCGCGGTAAAGTCGTTCGGACAATGAGCGCTGTTCGTGAAACGTTGTGGGTGTTTTTCCTGCAGGCGGTACGATACCGGCTGCATCACGTGCCGTGGCAAATTCTTTTGAAACCAAAATCAGATTCACAGGTTTCGCCTTATTGTTCATTTTTCCGTGCAGGAGATAGGGGCTGACAAACCTATCCCTGCATTTACGTATTACATCTTCCAGCGATAAGCCAATGGCTTCACAACGGAGGTTCAGCGGCAATGCAATACGGGAACCCGTTTTGCTTTGTTCGATGTGCAGATAACCGTCCTTAATGTCTGAAAACTTCATGTTCGCTATATCCTCCCGGCGCTGACCCGTAACAAGAGCAAGCAACATCGCTTTGTGCGAGTACCGATCCTCCGGTATCTGTTCCAGTATTTTTTTCCATTCGTCCAAAGAGAGGCGCGCCCGTGTAACCTTTACCGAAGGTTTTTTTGTTGCAGCTGGTGGACTCCATCCAGGTGGGACTTCACCGGCATGTTGTGCTTCGGTAAAAATGTCTACCCATACAACGCGATTACAGAGCGCACTACTGGCGTGACCTGCATCCAAATATTCATCGAGTAAAACGGCAAAATCTTTAACCTCCAGGCTTTTCATTGGCCGCGAGCCCAGACGACGGGAAAGTAACTCAGCCATGCGTTTTTTTTCTGAATAACGTTTTTTGGATAGGGTACCTGCATCAAGACTCTGTTTCTGTATTTTCAGGTAGCGTTCTATCCACGCTTTCAGGCTAATTCCGCGCTGCGCGGCTGCTTTTGGAGTTTCATCAATTTGACGTAAGTAGTGTTCAGCTTCCGCAGCAGCGATCCTCTGGTTGGCTGTAACAGCAATTTTTTCAGCTTTTTCTTTGTCTGTTCCTAACCCATGAAACTTCCCTGTTAATGGGTTTTTGTATTGGTAGTAGGTTTTTGCAGTTCGACGATCGAACCGGGCATACAGCCCGGGAATTGACACGTTATTTTTTCGTGGCCTTGGCGACATCGTTCAGTATCTCCTGCAATATTGCGTCGTCGTCACTGTGAATTTCAGGCTCTACTCCAGTTGCACCTGGCCCGATGTAAATCGCACGTTCATCAATACACCAACGATTACCGATTTTTATTGGTCTGGGTTGTATGTATCCCAGCTTTCCATGTTTCACCAGGCATGGAATAGTTATGGGGAAGTGCAACCTGCGAGCTTTCCAGTCACGCAGCGGTATCAGACTTTGTTCACTCATAGTCATCACTCTCGATGACCTGCCCACAATGATAACGGGCAGGTTATGTCGTTTATGAAAAGATAAAATCAGTTTGAAGTCAGTCGTTGCCAAATTGCAGATACGTATTTGACCTGATGGTGAGCATCTGAAATAGCCTTATGCCGATCGCCAACGAAAGGGATCTCATAGCGAGGTGTGAAACCTACGGCCTTACCAAGCTCTACTATCGTTCTTACATCCCGGTTGTTCCAGAACTTCCACGGGCAGGTGATCCCCGTCCGGTCATAAGATGCTTCAAGCAGGACATTGTCATAAGTGGCACCATTACCCCAGACCTGCACAGAATCAGGACCGTTAGCCGCATTCTCAGCTATAAACTCATTTAGCTGTAGCAAGGCGTCATCGAGCGGAATAGCATCTTCCATCACTAACTCTGAACGAGCTTCAGGTGAAGCTTTGAGCCAGAAGATTATGGTAGATGCATCCGGAACCCCGCCGCTGGCCATGGCAGATTCCAGGCTAATCACTTTGTAAAATTCCGAACCGGTATTACCTGTTGATGGATCAAAGAACACGGCCCCGATAGATACGACTGGTGAATCAGCTTTTTTACCAAAAGCTTCAATGTCGATCATAAGGTGTGTATAGAACATTTCAGGCTCGGCATGATTATGATGACCGGAATCATTATTTATGGCAGTTGTGCTGCTATAAGTTTCAGTAGCGCTTGCGCTTGAGATAGTTTCTTCCGTGCCTTCTGATAACGCAGCACCGTCCGGGGTTTCATCATTGCCAGTTTCTTCCATCTGCACATTATCAACGTACTCCGCCGCGGTATTTTGTTGGTCGATTACAGCGTTGCTGGTGGTCAGCCCTTCAATAGAAAAAAGACAACTACCAACTTTTTCGAGAACCGGCTGCGTGCCGCCGTCGACTTGTGTCCCTTCATTCTGGCCGCCAGTTTCAAAAGCAGAATCAGTCACTAGCTCGTTTGTCCAGCTCACCTCAGGATTATGGCGCGCAGCCGCAAGAGTTTCGTCTGATGGAGCAGAATGATCGCTTTCAGTCAGGTTCGCGTTAATGAATCCGCTGAGACGTGCCGGATACAGGTAATGCTCTGGGTGAGCGCTGCGGATAAGTGCAAAGATAGCTGCACGCGAGTAATCCAAAACTCCCGGAGTTGCACGAAGAGCTTTAGACCATTCTTTGAATGGACTTTCTTTTTTACTAACGATCTCTTTTGCCCGACGGAAAACACCACCAGGGATATCATAAATGTTGAAATCCATCGGTAACGTGGCCAGCGCAATCTCTAAATCGAGAGTGTCGAGATCATGTTTAATGTCAGGGTTTCTGTCGGTCTTGTTGCCTCCGCCAGCATTCGTGCCGCTTTCAGTACGCTGTATTTCTGCAATGCGATTGCCTTTGGCCCATTCTTTTACCAGCAGGCCGCGGTCAATGTAATCAGTCGCCGTCCAGATTCTGGTGAATCGGAGAACCAAAGCGAGTTCGTGACGCTTTTCCTGGCTGAACACTTTGCTAATGGCGTCGGTATAGCGCCACAGGTCTTTGGTATCGTAACCCTTAACCTGTTCGCAGTTTTCTGCCGCCAGCAGCAGGTTCTGGACATAGCTACTGTCAGTGTCCATCTCCAGCGCGCTGATACCTTCGTATTCATCGCGTGTAATGTGGTGGCGCAGTTCGTCGGAGGTGAACTGGGCGAGTAGCTGCTTGCGGAAGGGCATGCAAACGACTGGATAACGAGTGGTTTCGTCATCATTCTCGTCAATCTGGATACCGTTATCAGGTTCAAGACCCTGATCTGCTAAAACGCCGGTGTCGCTGGTGCTTTCAGACTTCAGATGGATAAATTTGCCGCTGCGCCAGGTTTCCACTAATTGGTTGCGATCGCTGGCATCTGCTTTAGCCCAGTCAGCCATGAATGCAGCGATATTTTCAGTTTCGTGCGCTTCATCTGGCGCGAATACCTGCTTAATCGCCTGAACGAGTTTCCACTCAGCGTTCAGGCTGAGTTCGGCAACCTCAGGGATGTCGTTCTTCGCCAGCAGTAGGTTCTGAAGATAGGTGTTGCCTTCATCCAGTGACATTTCGCTGGCAGCCAGTTGCTGCTCTTTAGTGATATGTGACTGGTATTTGTCGCTGGTCATGTGGACGGCAAAACGGACCGCTGGAGTGCGGTTTTCAAGAGGAATATTCTCGACGGTACTTTCAACTTTAACGGTCGGTTCCGGTGTTGCAGTGTTGTCCACGGCTCCAGTTGACTCAGCCCCAGTCTTTGGCAGCCAGGTGCGTCCATCGTCCCGCAGTTCGTAGCGTTTGCACCATGAGTAATCAACTTTGCTTTCTTCAGGCAGGTCGTCATAAACCGGAAAATCTGTACGGACAGGCTTGCTATAATCTTTGCCCCGGCCGGTTTCAATGCCAGCATCTTCCAGCTCTACATCCAGCTGCAAATTGGCTCGCGCTTCTGATTTAGCCGTAAACCAGATAACGGCATCTTCTTTGCCGGATTTCTGCGTTGCCTTGATTAAGTGAAAGAATTCCATATCGGGTCCTAAATTTTGGTTGTAAGATACCCGCAGCTAGTGATTGCCGCCTTGGGTAGTGGTCATTGGTCAAAACTCGATTCCGGAAAGCTTTGGTCGGCTGACCGGGTACTTAACCCGCCTTGCGCGGGTTTTGTGCTTTTAGGGGCTGGTAACAGCCATTGGTCATAACTCGATTAAAATTTGAAAGCAGGCTGGTGGTCTTCAGCCGGTCTATATCGGTAACACTCACCTTTAATGTGCTGCTCTTTGGCAGCTGCATCACAGCCAGATTCGGTTTTGTATACACCGAGCATGATGTCTGAGCATTCCCCGGTGAGGGCACAGACGGTAACGATTAGGGCAAAGAACGAGCTCATGCTTTTAGCTCTGGATTGCCTTTTTGGGCCAGTAAGTAGCAAAGCTTACGAACCAGAACTTCAAACAGATTTAAGCGAACGGCTTGGCAGCCAGCTTTTTTGCGTGCGAAATCGATCATGGTCAACTCCTTTGTGCCTTTAACGCCAGGCTGGCGGAACGGTAAACCTGCTGCGCGACTGTCTTGCCATCTCATCCGGTGTTTCGTATGCCGCCGGCAGCTACTTCGTGGGCGTCCTGCCTCGATGACACGTTGCGATAGAGATATTATTATCAATTCAATCGATATGTGTCAATTTGAATCGATAGTATGGTGCGAAAGAACGCCTGGGTCATTGATGACCCGAGCAGGAGAGTTAATTAAAAGAAAGGCTATTTGGTAGGCGGTATCAGATTACGTTTCTGCAGATAAGTCTTTGCAAAATTATCGAGCTCTTCAAGTCTGAGGTCTATAATCTTGATAATTCGTTCTTTTTCATCATCTGTTGGCAATTGTTCGAATGCTTCTAGAAGTCTTTCTTCAAGTTCTGTTGAAGGTTTAACTTGTGGTTTTGGTGCCCAGGGATCGTGCTCTTCGAGGGTCTCACCATCTTCCATGAAGAACCATGAGAGTGGATACCCAGTCGCAGCGGGAAGAAGATTCAGTATTTCAGATCTTGGTAAAATGTCAGAATTGCACCAGCCATTAACAGATTGAGCTTTGACTCCCAGTCTGCGCGCCAGCTCAGATTGTGATATTTCGAGATCTTTTATCGCCTTTTGCAATCTCTTACCGAAGTTCATCTCTTCATCCAATTCATCTAGTTATCAGCAATTATACAGATTTTTTCTGTAGCTCTTACTATCGAAATAATTTGACGATATCGATTTAATTTGTTTTATTGTCACTCATCGTTAACTACTGAGAACAAATGATGAAGACATCAATTCAAAAAAAGCTCTTATCGATTTGCAGTCAGGCTGAACTAGGACGCCGGATGAAAAGGAGAGCCCAAACTGTAAACGGCTGGTTCAAAAACAAAATTCCCGGAGAGCTGGTGCTCAAAGTGAGTAAGGCTGTCGATTGGCAAGTTACTCCTAATGAATTACGCCCTGATCTTTATCCCAATCCAAAAGATGGTTTACCTCAGAAGGAGGCTTAATCATGCAGTCAGCTACATATCAACATCATAACCAACGCCTGGCCGGACCGCTGAAAACTCAAAATCAATTTATGGCGCATCGGCGAGATAGCTTTAAGCACCGTTCAATACAGGTTGCAGTTCGAGAGTGGGAATCCACTTTGCCCGGCCAGGCGCAGGAAAAAATCGCTCTGCTGGTGGCAGAGCAGTGGGCTAAGGAAGGGGGCCGCGGCATCGCGGTCAATAAGCAGAATTTATTCCGCTATCTGAAAAATGAAGGGGGATCGGAGAAATACACTGCTTACGTTATGCAACTGTCGGGCGCAATCCTCGCAGCTATGCCTATTGAGATAGCCAGAAAGCATGGACTTAGTAACGCCAGAACGGAATCCGAGCTGGTGGCGAGTGCAATCAAAGAATGCAGTGAGGCGCATCAGGCTAAGCTGCTAGGCGCCCCCCTTCAAAAGCTTGAAAAAGAAATTCGTGAAGCGGCAATCGCTTTATTCAACATGTTACCTGCTGACGCGGCGGGACCACTACTGGCGAGCATCAGCGCCGTAGCGCCGCAATTTTTTTAATCGAGTTTTGAGCAATAACCATTACGTACCGGGAAACCGGACAAGGGAGTAACCATGGCAGCTCTGCCTTACATGCAACTTTACATTGCTGATTACCTGGCGGACACCATGCATCTGTCTACAGAAGAGCATGGCGCATACCTGCTGCTGATGTTCAATTATTGGCAGACAGGCCGCCCGATCCCCAAAAACCGCCTCTCGAAAATAGCACGACTAAGCAACGACCGTTGGGATGCCGTTGAACAATCGTTGAAAGAGTTTTTTAACGACACTGGCACCGAATGGGTGCAGGAGAGAATTGAGCGGGATCTGGAGGCTGTAAAAAATTCAATCAGTCAAAAGTCGGCCGCAGGTAAAGCGTCCGCCCAGGCCAGAAAGGCCAAAAAAGGAGCAAACACCCAACAAAACAGTAACGAGCGTTCAACGGGTGTTAATGCTCCGTTTGAACAGAACAGCAACGGCAACCCAACTAATAAAGATACAGATACAGATCTAAAAGAGAAACAAGAGAGAGAGTTAAGCGCGCAAGAATCATTTTTGCCACCAATCGGCAAATTCCCGATTACCGATGACTGGATGCCGAGTGATGACTTTGTCGGGCAAGCCGCACAGTGGGGAATTAATCTCGGTGATCGCCCTGGTTATACCCCAGTGGAACTTCAGCAGTTCCGCGATTACTGGAAGTGCGAAGGGAAGGTAAAACACCACCTGCAGTGGGAACAGACTTTCGCCTCGAGCCTGAAAACATCCCGAGCCAAAACCTCAACTTCTGGGGCATCTTCTCGCCGTCAGGCAGGCTTTGGCATTTCACAACCAGACACTGAGGTCCCACCGGGGTTCAGGGGTTAACTATGAAATCGACGCACGATTTGCTTGGTCGTCTCCGTAATATCATGCCTGCAGGTGTCCAGCCGAAGTTTACCAGCAGTCAGGAATTGATGGCCTGGCAGCAGGAAGAAGGCCGGAAGCGTGCAGTAGAGCTGGAAAAACTAAATCAGCGGGCGCGAGCGGAGAAGATATTTGGGCGTTCAGGGATATGCGATCTGCATAAGGGGTGCACTTTCTCGAATTATCAGGTCAGCAACGACGGGCAAAAGCATGCTCTCACCATGGCAAAGAGCTATGCCCATAACTTCGGGTCTGGTTTCACTAGTTTCATTTTCAGTGGGAGCTGCGGGACGGGGAAAAATCATCTTGCTGCAGCAATCGGTAATTACCTGTTGCAACGTGATCACTCCGTTCTGGTAGTTACAGTACCTGACCTGATGTTGCGCGCTCGTAAGTGCTATGACGAGGGGCAATCAGAGTCCGCGCTGCTGGATGACCTTTGCAAAGTAGATTTACTGGTTCTTGATGAAGTCGGCGTCCAAAGAGAAACGCGAAACGAATGGGTTCTACTCAATCAAATTATTGATCGTCGTATGGCGGCGATGAAACCAGTGGGAGTCCTAACTAACCTGAATTTTGATGAATTATCGAAGACTCTTGGTGAGCGGGTAATGGACCGCTTAACCATGGATAACGGTATCTGGGTGAACTTTGCCTGGGGAAGTTATCGCAAAAACGTGACCCATTTACGGGTTGTTAAGTAATCAAATCGAGTATTGACCAATGACCAAAACAATAACCCAAAAAGAGCAGGTGGCGGTGTTTGTGCGCTACCAACCGAACTGCGCCGTTGGCGATGTATCCGAAGCGCTGGATATGGCTGGCGGGACAGCGGGCAGACTTCTGCGCGAGCTGAGTGACGAAGGCGTGATTATTCGCTTACGTGACAGCGTTCAGTACACATACCGGGCGGTACCGCACGCAGATATTCCAGACGTAATCCTCCCGTGCATGGTTGAAAAAAGCGATCCGGTCAGGATGCAGGCTGCCGAGCAGAAAGCGAAGGAGCTTGAGGAGAGGGGGCTTTGGCGAAGAGCTGCTGCAGTATATTCGGACATGTTTGGTATAGCCGGGAGCGCTGTTGAAGTAGCCCGTATTGCCAAGCGCCGTAAAGACTGTCTGCGCCAGGCGGAGAGGGCTTGAGAATGGCCAGCGATAACCTTTGGACAATTATTCGCGCCATCCAGCAAGGCGGCGAGATCACCCCGCGTCAAGTTCGCCAGTTGCTGGGCTGCGATAGCAAAAAGGCCTGTCGCCTGCTGGAGCATCTCGTTTCTGTTGGCGCAGTGAATAATATCGGTAAGCGACACCACCCGGTGTACATGATGCAGCCAGGCGGGGAAACATGCATTAAGCCATTACCGGTGGTTCGCAATAAGTCCGGTATCACCGAAGTTTGCCGCCAGAACTGGCAAGGCTATATGATTCACAAAATTTTCGGGAGCGCGCGAGTATGAGCGATTTATATAGCAACATCGACAAACGCGCGTTAAGGGAAGCGGCAGCTAACGCAAAAATTGCCGGAGACTCGAGGATGGCACGAAACTAAATTGGTGATATAAAAGACTGTGACATGTCACGGAGAAAGTTATGAAAATAAACCATCAATACCTCAAGGATTTACTAATAGCTTTCGAGGAAACTCAAGGCCCTGACACAATGCTAAGTGATCTTGGTGAATCAGGGTTTCACCAAGACGACTCGGATTTTATTTTCCATATGCGTTTGCTTTATGACAATGGGCTGATTGTTAGGACTGATGGGAAATCTGGGTTTGGGCACGAGATGTCCAGAGCTTTGGGAGAAGGGGTTAGCTATTACTGGCTTGATACTCCGCTCAGGCTGACGGCAAGAGGGCATGATTTTATCGCTGACTTGCGTCAGAAAGAGGTATGGCAAACCATAAAAACAAATTTTAAAGATGAAGGAATAAGCACACTAATGGGCCTATCAAAATCACTGGCGATGGGTTTTGCCAAGAAGAAAGTAAAAGACCTGACTGGCCTGGACATTGAGTGAAGAAATCCTCCTAACCTCAAAAATTTGATATATCCCTAAGCCCGCTGCGTGCGGGCGTTTTCTCGCCAATGGTAAAAAAGACTCTAAGAAACATAGCAGTAGCCTTCGCAAAAAGTGCTCTTAAAGGATTGACCATTATCTCAGATGGGTATACTGTTTATTTATCCAGTATATCTTCGAAAGGGAATTTATGAAAATCGAAGTCACCATCGACCGTACCCAAAAGCTACCCGACGGTGCTATCCCGGCACTTGAGAAGGAGCTTCTGAAGCGAATCACTCAGAGTTACACCGACTGCAAACTGGTCGTTCGCCGGGCCAGTTCTGACGGGTTAAACATTTTTGGCGGAGAAAAGACGGACAAAAAGCGTATTGAAGAAATCCTGCAGGAAACCTGGGAGAGCGCTGACGAGTGGTTTTATTGAGACAGCATGCAATAACTTTCCAGTGTGGAGGGGGGATTGGTGAAACGAAAAGAAGAATTTCCGAGTAAAGGTTATGCGGTCATCAGATGTCACGATGGGGTTATCGTTGCCAGACTGCACACATTTCCTGATAGTGGGCGCGCACTCATGTACCGACGAGGCGATGAGGTGTCATTCATGCCGTTACAGGAAGATGAGGTGGTAGGTACGCCGACACTCTTTACGCAGATGCTTAAGCGGGCAGGTTATCGAGTGCTGAGTGATTCAATAAAATCCAGTTAGATTACCGTTTATGGTGTACCCTAAAATACAGATAGTTCCTCTGCCAATTTATCATTATCATTCTCTTTAACCTATTTTAATGATATTGTGCATACTCTTTAATATTGCTTATTGGAAGAGGAACATATGGGGCTTTACCTTGATGCTAATGTATTATCTGAAATCAACTTTCTTGATGAATTAATTAAAAGAGATTTGGAGTCTTATGATGGCAATGATATATCATCCTTAGATCTCAATAATTCCCCTGATAAATTTCTTGATGTGACAATAAAATACGCGTGGGGATTTTTCTACTCATTGGTTAAAAATAATTTAAATACATTGGATGATAATACTAAGTTTAACCAAGAACACATTTCAAATTACATTGCATTTGATTCTGTGATGTATAGAAAAGACAAGGTTGGATTCCTTTCTTGTTTACTTCGTGTTTTGTATGAATATCAATTTTGGACAGGTTCTTCTAGTGTTGGAGGTGTCGTGTCAGATGATGTACTTACGACCTTGAGTAACTGGTTCGATAAATCAGAAGGAACACTTGGTCAATTTAAATACATTAGAGATAGACTTCCAATAGCATTAACTAAATGGCTTGTTTCCAGTGATAATTTCAATGAGGCTAAGGTTCTCATAAATAACTTGAAAAATGGAAGAAATGAATTTAATGAACAACTTGCTGTGCGTAAATCTGAATTTATAAATAACTTAGATATGCGTGAAGATGAAGTTGTAAAGAAAATTGAGAGCACATATAGCGAGGTTATTCATAAGATTAAAATAGGAAAGGAATCACTGGAACATGATGTAAATAAAATACTTGGCTCTTTGGATGACGTCATAGAACTTGAGAAAAGAGTGGGGGATCTCAAGTCGGAGTATAATTTTGTTGGTTTAAGTTCTGGTTTTAACAGGATAAAGGAAAAAAAAGAAATTGAACTTAGGGATGTCGTGATTAATTATAGGAATTTGTTTGGTTGTATTTTTATAGTGCCAGTTTTGTTATTGATACTCCATTTGGCTTACCCTGGGGTATTCCCTAAGGACTATACAGTTATATTCCTTGCTTTGCCATTTATTACTATCGAAATGGCATTAATCTATTTCTTTAGACTTTCATATCTTGAAGCTAAATCTATTCGCACTCAATTAGTACAAATAGAACTGAGATTAAGTCTTTGTGCGTTTATTAATGAATATGTTGAGTATAGGAGAAAGAACAACGCAAGTATAGACAAGGTTCTAGATAGTTTTGACTCGTTAATTTTTAGTCCAATTCAAACCAATGAAAACAATATCCCTTCCATGTTTGACGGTGTTGAGGCTATAGCTGGGTTAGCGGAGAAGATCACAAAAAAATAATCTGATACACTTTCGTCATAGGTCTGAACACCCTATACCTGCTGCGCCACTGGAGAGATACCATGGCGCAAACACCAAACCAGAATAAATCCGTACTGACCCCACAAAGGGCAAGCATTTTTCTTTTGATGTCTCTCCTGCAGGAGGCGGCATGAAGAAAAGCTGGTTCACTCACACCGGGCTGACAACCGAAGAAGCAAATGAGCTGGTGGCGCGCTATACGTCTAAAGGCGTTCCCGTCGAGAAAAGCCTCGATATTGACCCTCGTCTTTGGATAGTCAGCGCATTATTACCGCAGCAAAAATCCGCACCTAAGACGCAGCAAAGTATGCGTTCACGGACATGGGGGTGATTGTGACAGTCTACAACATCCTCCCTATGGGAAAGCCGCGCATGACGCGTGCAGACAAGTGGAAGAAGCGCCCGGAAGTTATGCGTTATCGGGCTTTCTGCGACCATGTCAGGCTCCTGGGTGTCACTATGCCCGAATCTAATTCACACATTACCTTCATCATTCCAATGCCAAAAAGCTGGAGTAAGAAGAAACGCCAGCAGTTTGATGGTAAGCCACACCAGAGTAAACCTGACTTCGATAACCTGGTTAAAGCACTTTCCGATGCAATTTATGAAGATGATGCTCATATCTGGGATGCGCGGATTACAAAGCTCTGGGGGGAAACGGGTCAGATCATAATCAAGGAGATCACCTGATGCGCGCGCTGCTTCAACCAGTTCTTGCACGGGAACTGGGTGTCGTACTGTTGAAGCCGGGCAGAGATCTGATGGAGCTGTTCACCACAGGAAGAGTGCTGATCGAGCGTCAGCCAGAAAGTATGGCCGGTTATCAGACTGGTAGTGTTTCGGATGCGCGGCAGCCACTAGCTGATAATAAGCAGCTACGAAGCTTCTTTTTGAATGAAAAGGTTCTGACTGCCGCTGGAGGTAAAAGCGGGCTTGATTATTGGTTGCTGAAGTACGGTGGTGGGAATTGCCAGTACGCTCATAGCGATTACCACTATCACGAACTAACCATCATGCGCCATGAGCCGGGTTCCATTTTACTGTGTGGTTATTGCGATAATCAGCTGCGGGAACAACATACTGAGGCGCTGGCAGAACTGGCACACATAAACGTAATTGCCTTTGTTCTGGATTCTGTCCGCATTTATCTCTGCCTGGACAAAAGCCGGGAGATCTCACTTGCAGAGCTCTGCTGGTGGGCAGTTCGTAAGGGCGTTACGGACGCGCTTCCAGAATCATGCGTTCGTGAAGCGCTTCGCTTACCTCAAGAAAGCAAGATTGGTCGCGAAAGCGATATTACGCCTTCATTACAGGCCACCAGCATCCTTGGGGATTTAGTTTCAGCGGTTGAGCTGCCTGATGCTCTTGCAGAACCGCTGGTGGGCGTGATGGTGGATCCGGAGCCGCCTCAGTCTTTCATGCGGCGCCCAAAGCGTCTGCGCTGGGAAAGTCCCGCCTATCTGAACTGGGTGAAAACACAGCCTTGCGAATGCTGCCAGCAGCATTCAGACGACCCGCATCACTTAATCGGATGGGGGCAGGGTGGCATGGCAACAAAAGCGCATGACATCTTCTCCATTCCACTTTGCCGAAAACATCATACCGAACTGCATAACGACCGCCTGGCATTCGAGCGCAAATATGGCTCGCAGTTGGAAATGATAATTAGAGTGCTGGACCGGGCCTACGCGCTCGGCGTTCTGGCGTAAGGAGCTAATAGGATGACACCACGTCAACGCCGTAATCACATTGAAGCCCTGGGTAAAGCGGCCTCTGCGCCGCGCAAAAGTTGGTTAGGTAAGAGTATGCTCCTGACCAGTATTCAATCCGCATGGATTAAGTCTCTGCTGACAACATGGGGTGACGGGGTAAGCGGTGGAACAGCACCGCGCTTGCCTCGCTCTCATGCATGCTGGGACGTTCTTAAGGGCGGGCGATGGTCGGACAAGGCACTGTCTCGCTTTACTGCTGCACTGGAACAAGCTCGAGCAGAAGGATTTAGAGGGCCGCAGGCGCTTAATCGCGCTCACGCCATTTTGTGGCCACAACCAGCCACTAGCATTATTGACGAAGCTATGCATGATGATGACGTTGATTTTGTCGAGCAGTCAGTGCTGCAAGCGCTTGATGTAAATGACCCGGTTTATATCGTCGGTCTGCAGTATTACACCACACGTAAAAAAATCTCAGACATTACGCGGGAGTTACAGTCGATCGCACCGTGGTTAACGGATTGGGAGGCCAGAAAACGTGTACGCTGGTGCCTGGAGATTTTCAGGGCTAAGGTCTTTTTATCTACGCGGAAACTACTGGCTGAGTAGAATTGAATTATTGCTCTTTAGCTTTCTGTGCTTAATTTCGATTTTAGCATTGAAAACGAGCCAGGAATTTAGATAATTCATTCATGCTTGGCAGAGCTGCGCCGCGATGGCAGCGAACATAAGCGACAATTTGAACATAACGAGAGCCCCGCCAGTCGGGGCTTTTGCTTTACGGCGATACGACAGGGGTATTCGCGAGGTGCATTGCATCAATACCCCTGTCATATCGTCGTTCTGTATACACATCTTTTACAACTCAGGTGCACCCTCCGTAAGTAGGATAGGGTAAACTAAGCATTCGTCGCGTTTCGCTTGTTGAGGTGTCTATGCTTTCATTGGAAGAGATTGGCCAATCAGTTAGAAATAATATCCAGTTGATTTTGGATAATATTCAGCTTCCCTTAGCCGTCGGCCCAATCAGCGATGATGACTATAAAATTCTTTGCGGTGGCTTTGGACAGTTAGAGTGGGATTATGCGCTTGCTACTCATGGTAACGATCCGAGCAAATTTGAGCTATGTATTAAGTTTGTAGCACATGGTGCAGTACAAGGTGTACCAGATGGTGCCGCTTTGTGTGTGTTCGACACAGAAAGCCATACATTCAACATTCATATGATTGAACGTTTTACTCGCGATGATGAACCTCATCCACTTAACGGACGTATGGTTCTGATTACGCTGATGAGCGCATACATGTTCTGTAAAGCGGTCGAGTGTGAAGAAATTCGTATCATTGAACCTGTTCCTGAACTGCTTGCTTACTATTCTTCTTTCGGCTTTGTTCTGGATAGAAGCGGGTATGTTATGGTCTGTGAAACAACCACAATCGAAGCTGTTTTCCTCAAATTCGCACAATTAGGGTAGACGGGATCCCTTTACACATTGTAGGATTACCTTCCAAATTTACCTTTCAGGTAAACGTAATCATCAAACTATCTTGACGGACGTTTTGATGACACCAATCGGCCAGAACGATTGGTAAAGGATAGCCACGGTGCTACCTTTATTATGAAAGAAGAGGCACACGAGTCTCAGAGGTAATCATGAAAACTCAAAAAGCGACCAAGCCACAAGTAAAATTCGACACAATGAAAGCATTCGCAGGTATGGGTGCTGCTGTTGAAGTGCTGATGAAGGCTGCTCCTAACGCGTTCACTGACGCCACTGTTTCCGGAAAGGAAAAGCAGGGTAAGCAGCGCCATCGCAAAGCAGCATAACCATAGCTGGTGCTTTTTGAAAAACCCGCCTCGCGCGGGTTTTTTTGTGCCTGATGCAAAGACTTCTTGCTGGCTTTACCAACCAGAGTTATCTGTATGTCACACTCTTCCATACAGGAAAAAGACATGCAAAATCAGCCATATATGACTGCTGAAGCAAAGGCGGTCTTAAACGAATTAAGCGCATCACCAGCGACAGTTGGGGAAATTGCGCAGAATACTCACCTCAGCCGTGAAAAATGCCAGCTCATACTTACGCAGCTGGCAATGGCGGGGTTATCAGATTATCAATTCGGCTGTTACAAACGCCTCCAGTGATGGGGGCTTTTTTTTGTGGAATGGGCGACTGGTGGGTGTTGTAGCACCTGGCCAGCCATTTGCTCATGTAGAAGGTCACAAGCGAACCAAGGCCCACCGCTTTAGCGCTAAAGCATGTTGAGCCTACCAGAGACCCGCTTACTGATCTATGAAAAGCACTGTAAAAATATCCAGTTCTCAATTGGTAAACACCGATTGCCTTCAGTATCTTGCTCATCTTCCAGATGACTCAGTAGACCTCATTGTTACCGACCCACCATATTTCAAGGTGAAGCCGAATGGCTGGGATAACCAGTGGAACGGCGACGCAGATTATCTTCGCTGGCTTGATATGTGCCTTGCCCAATTCTGGCGAGTCCTTAAGCCTGCCGGCAGCTTGTATTTATTCTCTGGGCACCGACTTGCATCGGACATTGAGATCATGATGCGTGAACGCTTCAACGTCATGAACCACATTATCTGGGCGAAGCCATCAGGGCGCTGGAACGGATGCAATAAGGAAAGCCTGCGCTCTTACTTCCCCGCAACTGAACGCATCCTTTTCGCTGAGCATTATCAGGGGCCATATAAGCCGAAAAGCGACGGGTATGCTGAGAAAAGCAACGAGGTCAAACAGCACGTCATGGCCCCGTTAATCACCTACTTTCGGGATGCAAGAGCTGAACTGGGTGTCACGTCCAGGCAAATAGCTGACGCCACCGGAAAGAAAAATATGGCGTCCCACTGGTTCGGGGCCTGTCAGTGGCAACTACCGAACCAGCAGGATTATGAAAAGCTGCAGGAATTGTTCACTCAGACCGCCATTGAGAAGCACCGCGCCTCTGAACTCAAAGCACCGCATCACCAGCTGGTGGCCACGTGGCATTCGTTGAACCGCAAATACCTTGATTTGCTGGAAGAGTACAAATCTCTTCGGCGGCATTTCTCTGTGACAGTAGCCGTGCCCTATACCGACGTCTGGACCCATAAACCCGTCCAGTTCTATCCAGGTAAACACCCGTGCGAAAAACCCGCTGATATGTTGCGGCAAATCATCAACGCCAGCAGCAGGCCCGGCGATGTGGTAGCTGATTTCTTTATGGGCTCGGGATCCACTGTTAAAGCAGCCATTGAACTGGGCCGCCATGCTATCGGCGTAGAACTGGAAGAGGAGCGTTTCAACCAGACGGTAAGTGAGGTAAGGCAGCTGGCAGGGGAATAAAAGCTTGGGTCGCTATCGCGGCCCTTTTTATTACCTCAACAGGACACCCGCAACGTAGCGAGGTGAGAGCATGTATCGAATGGACAAAATAACTACTGGCATTTCCTACGGCGCATCGGGAGGAAGTGCTATTTACTGGTTTAGAAGACTTCTTGATGGTTACTCCCCCGAACAGTGGGCGGCTATAGGTGTGATCGGTAGTTTACTGTTCGGCTTGCTCACCTTTCTCACTAACCTCTATTTCCAAATCAAAGCAGACCGTCGAAGAGCTGCGCGAGGTAAATGATGTCTAATAAATCGAAACTCAGCGCAGCAGTGCTGGCACTAATCGCATCAGGTGCATCTGCGCCACTCATTTTCGACCAGTTTATCAGAGAGAAAGAAGGCAATGCGCTGGTGGCCGTAGTTGATTCGGGTGGTGTCTGGTCTTTATGTCACGGCGTGACCGTCATCGATGGCAGGCGTGTTGTTAAAGGCATGACGGCCACAAATGAGCAATGCCGGAAAGTTAACGCTATTGAACGCGATAAGGCATTAGCCTGGGTTGATCGCAATATCAAAGTGTCTCTGACAGAGCCGCAGAAGGTGGGTATCGCATCCTTCTGCCCATATAACATTGGCCCCGGTAAATGTTTCCCCTCGACATTTTATAAGCGCATTAACGCAGGAGACCGCATCGGTGCATGCGAAGCAATTCGCTGGTGGATTAAAGACGGTGGACGTGATTGCCGTCTAACTAAAGGCCAGAAGAATGGCTGCTATGGTCAGGTTGAACGGCGGGACCAAGAAAGCGCGCTGGCGTGCTGGGGGCTGGACCAATGAAAATTAATCTGGGTCTTATCGGCGTTGTCGTTATTGCTGGCCTTTCGGTCGCTCTCGTTAAGAGTTGCTCAAACGCCAGTAACCTTCAGAACGATAACGAAGTTCTGCGAAGTGACAACTCTTTACAGGGGCAGGTAATCGCCGCCCAGGCATTCAACTTCAATCGATTCAATCAGGTTGCAGAACATGCCAACAGGCTAAACTCCCTGATCGACACCAGCACCGAAGAAACCGTAATCGAATACCGAGAGATTCTCCGCCGTGAAAAGACCTGTGATCTGCCTGTTCCTGCTGATATCGCTGGTGGGCTGCTCGAATACGCGCACCGTTTACGTGCCAGCGCCATGCACGCCGATACCAACGGACCTGACGCAGCCGATGATCGTGCCACTGCCGCCAGCTCAGTAACGTACTGCCAGGCTGTTTTATGGATTAAGCCTCTGCTGGCCGTCATTGAGAAGGGCAACAATAATTTTTCTGCAATTCGGGATGTTGAGAAAAAGCGGCGGCCTCTTTTGTGAAGACGTAATGTTTAGTTAACGCCAAAGGCTACTTATAGATTCAACGTAAACTAAGTGCAACTTAATCAGTCGAAGTATCATTCAATTCCAATTCAAATGTTCCACCTTTACGAGGCATTACTTGATCGACCATTTTAATAAAACGATTCCACCCATATCCATTAGCGATCGCTAAACGCTGGACCATGATTAATGAATGCAAATGTTGCGCTAACATTGGGTTGCCAACGTCATCAGTTAACCATTGATGCATTTTGCTTTTTCGATGCCCATTCAATTGCTTTGGTGTCTTTTTCTCAAGCTCTTGTAGTATTGAGTCGCCGAGACGTTCATAAACGAGGTCTCTCGTATAATGGGCTACTACGCTAAAACGGTTCTTGCTCATGCCTGCCCAAGGCCAGTTTTTCAACTTATAAATATTTTCGTAAAACTCGTCCGGGAATTTTTTAGCCCATGCAGAAAGTTCCTTGCTAATTATTTTGTCTAAATAAGCTTGTAAGGCATCTTTGGGACGTATCTCTTGATACCCTGTAGCTTCATCGACAAGTGCAATGATCCCGACTTTAGCAAGTGAACGGACCAAGATTTCTGCTTTTTGAGCCGTATCCATTTGGTTTGTTTTTAAAGTGCCATCCTGTCGGGCTTTTAAATAAACATCACATACTAACGGCAGTATAGACGCATCATAACCTTCAAGCTCAGCACCAGAGTTATCTAAAAAACGCTCGCGTTTGATTACCTCCATAAGATCTTGATTAATATATGGAATTAGATTGGCGGCATCCATGAATGCAGGCAGTATGATCTCGCCATCAAGGGTCGCTCTCACGCCTCGACTTGGTCGCCCTAAAGCTTTGAAAACTGACGATTGAGAAATTATCCTCTTCCCATTGTTGAGAACCGCCACCTCCAATTCAGTGTCATTGATCTTTAGAACACCTTCGAATTGAGCGGAAGGTAGGTTTGTTTTTATCCTCTGCCAGCGTTTGTTTGCTGCATTCTGGGCAACTTCTTTTCTTTCATCAGCAGACATTTTTTCTGCGCGAGCTTTACCACCTTTAACCTGTGGGGATACGTCTTCAGTAGCCATCATGGACTCCTTAAATGTTGATGAAGTCATTATCGTTTGAGAAAAGAAAACCAGCAAGCATAAATGTAGTTTTTGCTTGCTGGTTTCAGGGTGGCATTCATGAAAAAAGTATTAAAGTAGGTTCTGACGGCAATCTTTGCTTCCTTTCGTATTGTGACTTTGCCTTATCCCTTACTGCGGTCCTCTCATCAATTATCCCCTCTGGCGGATATAGCGAGTCTCGCTGGAATCGATACATATGAACAAACTTAAACATAAGGTTGGTTGTTAGGTATGCCCCCACGTATCAAAAGGCCATGCAGGCACAAAGGCTGTGCCGCGCTGACAAATGACTCAAGCGGCTACTGCGATGAACATCGGCACCAGCATGCCGGTGAAGGATGGCGCAACTATCAAACCGGTAAAAGCCGACAGGAGCGCGGTTACGGGCGTCCATGGGAGGTCAGGCGTGCACGTATCCTTCTGCGAGATAAACACATATGCCAGGCGTGCCGACGCGCTGGCATAGCAACCCGAGCGAGTACCGTCGACCATATCCTCGCTAAGGCTCACGGAGGAACGGACGATGATTTCAATCTGGAGGCGCTGTGTTGGCCATGCCATCGAGCCAAGACTGCAAGGGAGCGTCTCCGGTGAAACTCGGCCGGTCAGCGCATGGGGAGGGGGGGATCAAATCCCCAACCCCTTTCGCTTTTAAGGACTGCCGCTCCCGGTAGTTTTTTGCGCGTGAGAAATAAGAATTTTTTTTTTGATTATTTTTGAGGTGTTTCGCTATGAGTACCGGAGTGAGATCGCCGGGGGGAGGTCGTAAGCCGAAGAAGACCGGAACGCAGGTAAGTTCTCTGACTCGTGCAGTTTCACCGCCAGATGAACTGCTGGGTGAGATGGCGATCGATGCCTGGAAACGAACCTGCAAAATCCTGATTAACCGTGGTTCGTTTGAAATGGAGGACTGCTATCTGCTGATGGAATATTGCAATACGGTGCAACTCCTTTACGACGCGAACCAGGAAATAAAAGCTGATGGGATTGGGGATGAAACTGCTGCCGGTGGGCAGAAAATGGGAGCTGCAGTAAAGGCGCGGGATAAGTATATCTCACAGCTTATCCGTCTTAGCGTAGTTCTGAAACTTGATCCCAACAGCAGAGCCAGAAAACGCGCGCCGGGCGAAGAAAGTAAATCCGGCAATGAATTTGACGAATTTTGATTGGGGCGATGTTCCCAATTCTTAGGGACTTATTATGGCCGCGTACCCGAGCGTCAATATGGCGAACCAGTATGCGCGGGATGTGCTGAACGGGAAAATACTCACCTGCAAGAGCATCCAACTGGCATGCCAGCGCCATTTTAATGATCTGAAAATTTCTCTCGATAAGGGTTATCCCTACCGATTCGACCGCGAACTGGCCGAACGCGCCTGCCGTTTCGTTCAGCTATTACCGCACTCCAGCGGTGACTTAGCCGGTCAAAAACTGAAGCTGGAACCCTGGCAGGCGTTTGCATTTAGCTCAATTTTCGGCTGGGTTACGAAAAAGACCAAAAAGCGCCGATTTCGCGAAGCGTATATCCGGGTGGCCAGGAAGAACGGGAAATCGTTTTTCGCGGCAGGCGTAGGCACGTACATGTTCTGCGCTGATGGTGAAAACAGCGCGGAAGTGTACTGCGGGGCCACCACGATGGCGCAGGCGAAAAAGGTCTTCACCCCAGCCAGGCAGATGGCAGATCGCCTTCCGTCGCTCCGTTCAAAATTCAATATTTCGGTCTGGGTTGACAGCCTGACCCGTCCGGACGGTTCGCTGTTTGCACCCATCGCCGGGAAGCCTGGCGACGGTGACAGCCCACACTGCGCGATCATTGATGAATATCATGAGCACGATACAGATCACATGTATGAAGCCATGACGCTGGGCATGGGCGCACGTTCGCAACCGCTGACGCTTATCATCACCACGGCGGGTACGTCGCTGGAATCGCCATGCTACGACAAGGATAAGCAGGTCAAGGAGATGCTCAACGGGCATGTGCCTAACGACCGTCTGTTTGGCCTGATTTATGAGCTCGATGAAGGGGACGACTGGACCGACCCGACCAACTTCATTAAAGCGAACCCTAACCTCAACGTGTCGATATCCTATGACGATCTGCTGGCGGAGATGGAGGTCGCTAAACAGGTTCCGCGCAAGGTCAATGCCTTTAAAACGAAGCGCCTGAATATCTGGGTATCCGGTAAAGCCGCGTTCTACAACATGACGCAATGGCATGCCGCCGCCGATAAATCCCTGCGCTACGAGGACTTTGCAGGCGAGGATTATTACCTCGGTCTGGACCTCGCCCAGCGTCTTGATCTTAACGCGGGTGTTGGCGTTTTCGTCCGCGAAATTGAGGGTAAGAAACACTACTACTGCATCAGGCCGAAATTCTGGGTACCGGAGGACACGGTCCGGAGTACGGACCCGAAAATTGCCAAAACTGCAGATCGGTATGTGAAGTTCGACGAAATGGGGGCGCTTGAAGCGACAGACGGGGCAGAAGCGGACTATCGCGAAATCCTGGCCAGCATTATCGACCTTCAGGAAATTGATAAGGTCCGCGTCAGCGAAATCCCCATCGACCCCAGCGGGGCCACGGCCCTTAGTCACGAGCTGCAGGACCACGGGTTTGAGCCCATCTCTACCCGGCAGGATTACACCAACATGTCGCCGCCGATGAAGGAGCTGGAAGCGGCGCTCGCTGGCGGACGTTTCCACCATGACGGAAATCCGGTCCTGTCATGGTGTATCAGCAACGTTATCGGAAAAAATGTTCCCGGTAGCGACGATATCGTCCGGCCTACGAAGGGCGACAAGCAGTCAAAAATCGACGGCGCGACAGCGCTGTTTATGGCGATAGGCCGCGCAATGCTGAACGGTCGGGCCAGCAATCAATCCGTTTATGATGAGGAAGACGTCGCATGTTAACGGCAATTATTACCTTTATGATCGGCCTGTTCGGCGCGGCGCTTATCTCGTTTGGCGCGTGGATGGTGTTCCCGCCTGCAGGCGTTATTGCTGCAGGCGTGTTTTGCCTGCTGGCATCCTATTTTGCTGCCAGAGCCGCTGCGCCAGCGAATGATTCTCCAGGGGGTAACTGATGTTCATTCCTCAGTTCTTCCGGGGCAGGTCGCGTCCGGGAGGGAGCAACTGGACAACGGTTCTCGGGAGCGTCAGCGCCAGCAAGAGCTCATCGGGCATGCTGGTTACGCCGGAAACGGCAATGGGGATTGGGGCCATACGCGCCTGCGTAACGCTCCTTGCCGAATCCATAGCCCAGCTGCCCTGCGAGCTTTATCAGCGCGACGAAAAAGGCGGACGGCGCAGGGCAACGGATCATCCCCTGTACGATGTGATCCATTCACAGCCAAACAGAAAGGACACCAGCTTTGAGTATTACGAACAGCAGCAGGGCGTGCTGGGGCTTGAGGGGAACAGCTATTCCCTGATTGACCGGCACGGCAACGGCGATATCGCTGAACTGATACCGATTAACCCCAAAAAGGTCATCGTCCTGAAAGGGCCGGACGGGATGCCGTATTACGAACTGCCTGAGCTGGGTGAAACAGTGCCGATGCGCATGATGCATCACATCAAGTATTTCTCGCTCGACGGGTACATCGGCACCTCGCCGATTCAGACGAACGCGGACGTTCTCGGGCTGGGCATGGCGGTTGAGCAGCACGCCGCGCAGGTGTTCGCCCGTGGCACCACGATGTCCGGCGTGATTGAGCGCCCCAAAGAGGCGGGAGCCATCAAGAGCCAGGCGTCAATTGACAAGCTTCTGGCCAAATGGACGGACCGTTATTCCGGCGTGCGAAACGCCTTCAGCGTGGCGCTGCTGCAGGAGGGCATGAGCTATAAGCAGCTGTCGCAGGACAACGAAAAAGCGCAGCTGCTGCAGTCGCGCCAGTGGACGGTAAACGAGGTGTGTCGGCTTTACAAAATCCCGCCACACATGATTCAGCTTCTCGACAAATCGACCAACAACAACATCGAGCACCAGGGTCTTCAGTACGTGATGTACACGCTGCTGGCCTGGCTGAAGCGCCATGAAGCGGCGATGATGCGCGATTTGTTGTTACCAAGCGAGCGTCGCGACTTTTACATCGAGTTCAACGTCTCGTCGCTGCTGCGCGGCGATCAGAAATCGCGTTACGAGTCCTACGCGCTGGGCCGCCAGTGGGGCTGGCTGTCGGTAAACGATATCCGGCGCATGGAGAACATGGCCCCGGTAGAGGGCGGCGACACGTATCTGACGCCGCTGAACATGGTCGATACCAGCACCGTTCACGGGCTGGATAAAGCCACCCCTGCGCAGATAAGCGAAATCAGCGCAATCCTGCAGCGAACTGCATAAAACCTGATTATCAGGCTTTCACAGGTATACACAATGTCGAAATTAATCAACCTGCCGCACCTGGCTGACCAGGTGTTCGGGGTGCCTCACTACGCCACGCGGCAAATCATGGACTCGGTGAAGTCGATCCTGGTTCCCCGCCTGCAGGGCATGAATGTGGCCCCGCTGGAAATGGCCCTGGGGCCGGATGAGTCACAGGAAACGAATGAACCTCAGCAAAGCGGCGGCGTGGGCGTTATTCCTGTCCACGGCATCCTGGTCCCCCGGCGTGGCCAGATCGTGAATATGTGTACGGAGCTGAACAGCTACGAGCGTATTCGCGGCCAGCTGACTTCCCTTCTGAACGACCCGGGCATCAAAGAAATCGTGCTCGATATTAACTCGGGCGGCGGCGCGGTATCGGGCTGTAAGGAGCTGGCTGACTACATTTTCCAGTCGCGCAGCGTGAAGCCCATTACGGCCATCGTGAACTTCAGCGCGTTCTCTGCGGCGTACTTTATCGCGTCGGCCTGCAGCAAAATCATCGTCAGCGAAACCAGCGGCGTGGGCTCCATCGGGGTCATCCTTGAGCATATGGAAGCGTCGAAATGGGAGGAGAGCGTGGGGCTGAAATTTACCACGTTCTCGCGCGGCGATAACAAAAACAACGGCTCCCCGCATGAACCGCTGACGGAGCTGGCCACGGCCCAGATACAGGCGATGATCGACGGCGCGTACCAGACGTTCACGTCCTCCGTCGCGCAGTATCGCGGTATAGATATTGATGCCGTTATCGGTACCCAGGCCGCACTGTATTTCGGGCAGAACGCCGTCGCGGCAGGGCTGGCAGATGAGATGTCCGATCCTCAGTCAGCCATCAACGCGATTGCCGCCAAATACAAACCCTCGCCCCAGCAGTCCAGTATCCAGTTACGTGCCGCTGTCATGGATCAGCAGGCCCGTATGTAACCCGACGCGAAGCGTCACCGTAAGCAGCCAGATGGCTGCTTTTTTTATGCGTAAAAGAGAGAAAAACGATGAACAAAATCGAAGAACTGCGTCGCCAGCGTGCGGGTATTAACACTCAGGTTCAGGCCCTGGCACAGATTGAAATGGACGGTGGCACGCTGAGCGCGGAGCAGCTGGAGCAATTCACTGGCCTTCAGGCTCAGTTTGATGAGCTTTCGGCGTCCATTGAGCGTCTGGAAGCGGCAGAACGCCTCGCCGCCACCACGGCGGTTCCGGTGAAGGCTGCGCAGAACGGTCGTAACGCACCGGCAGTGCATGTGAAAGCCGAACCGCCACAGTATAAAGGTGCAGGCATGACCCGCATGGTGATGGCCATCGCGGCAGGTAAGGGCGACCTGCAGCAGGCCGCCGCGTTCGCTGCGGAAGACCTGAACGATCAGGGGCTGTCGATGGCGATCAGCACAGCTGCCAATTCCGGCGGCGCGCTCGTTCCGCAGAACATGCAGAACGAGGTGATTGAGCTCCTGCGCGACCGCACCATCGTGCGTAAGCTCGGGGCGCGAAGCATCCCGCTGCCGAACGGTAACCTGGCGATCCCGCGACTGGCCAGCGGCTCAACGGCAAGCTATGTCGGTGAAGGCAAGGATGTGAAGGCGAGCGGTGCGACTTTCGATGACGTCAAACTGAACGCCAAAACGCTGATCACCATGGTGCCAATTTCCAACCAGCTGATTGGTCGCGGTGGCTTCAACGTCGAGCAGCTGATTTTAGACGACATCATCAGCGGCATTTCCACCCGTGAAGATAAGGCGTTTCTCCGTGACGACGGCACCAACGACACCCCGAAAGGGATGAACGCCGTGGCCACGGCGGGTAGCCGCACGCATGCGTGGGTTGCAGATGACGAAGTGAACCTGCAGACCATCGATACCTACCTTGATGCGCTGATCCTCATGGCGATGGACGGTAACAGCAACATGCTGAAGTGCGGCTGGGGTATGTCCAACCGCACCTACATGAAGCTCTTTGGCCTGCGCGACGGGAACGGCAACAAGGTTTATCCGGAAATGGCAGCGGGTATGCTGAAAGGCTATCCGATTGAGCGCACCTCGGCTATTCCGGCGAACCTGGGCACGGGCGGCAAGGAGTCTGAGATTTACTTTGCAGACTTCAACGATGTCCTGATTGGTGAAGACGGCGCAATGGTTGTCGATTTCTCCCGCGAGGCGACCTACATCGATGCAGACGGGAACACCGTTTCCGCGTTCGCGCGTAACCAGTCCCTGATCCGCGTCATCATGGAGCACGATATCGGCTTCCGCCATATCGAAGGCCTGGCGCTGGGTACTGGCGTTACCTGGTAAAACTCCGACATTCGTGATTAACAGCCCGCCCCGCGCGGGCTTTTTTACAGGTGAACATCATGGCTCCTAAAACCAAAAACACTCAGAAAGACGATACCGCCACCGACACCAACGGCGAGCCAGCGGTAACGACTGCAGCTGCAGCTGATACTTCAGCACCTGCACCAGACGTTAACACCGGTTCTGCAGGCGAAGCCGGTGGTGACGGTGATGGTACCGAACCCGGTCCGGACGGCGACGATACGGATTCAGGTGGTGATGCGAAACAGGACGAAACCCCAGAGGAACGTATGTCAAAACTGACTGGAAAAGTCGCTGCGGTACAAAACGGGCGCGTTGCGGTGACGTTCCTTGGCCCGTTCAGCCGCTACAGCCGTGGCGATGTGGCCTGCTTTTACAGCTCCGTCGCTCAGGACATGGTGGACCGAAATATCGCCGTCTGGGCAAAAGATGCAGAACGCGCCCTTCAACCGAATAAGGACGATGACGCGCATGATACTGACATTGGCTGAAGCCAAAACCCAGCTGCGCCTCGAGCTGGATTTTGATGAGCACGACAGCCTGCTGACCAGCCTGATTGGCGCGGCTCAGCGCAGCATCGAGCGCAGCTATTACTGCAGGCTGGTAGAGAATCAGGCACAGCTTGACGCACTGCCTGACGGCGAGACGGGTTACATCATTGATGAAGATATCAAGCTGGCCGCGAAGATGATGGTCTCGCAGTGGTATCTGAATCCCACCGGCACAGCAGAAGGTTCGCCGTCCGATTTGGGCGTTGAGTACCTGCTGTTCCCGCTAATGGAGCATACCGTATGAGTGACCCCCTGCGCCCCGGCGAGCTGAACTGCCGGATAACACTCAGCTACGTGGAAACAGAACGCGGTGAGCTCGGCGAGACGCTTCCGGCCCGAGAGGTGATCGCCGGAAAGGCCTGGTCCAGAAAGGAGCTGGTCCCCGGGCGGAAGGTCCGGACGCTGGACCAGCAGCAGGTCGTCGAAACGTGCCTCTTCACGCTGTACCCGCGCAAGGTTGACGTGGACTGGAAGGTATCGACAGCGGACCGGGTATATACCGTTCGCAACGTCGAGCGCCTGACGGATCGGATAATCATCACCGGAGAGGCGGATTCACGCCATGATCGAGTCAGCAATTAAAACCGCTGTGGAGCGGATTACCGGGCTGGATACGTACCCGCTGCTGCTTCCGGATGCGGTGCAGGAAGGCGCGACGTTCCAGCGCATTTCCGACCCGCAGGTCGGTGACGGACTGAGGCGGACCGGGCTGTCCGAGGTACGGATACAGCTTTCGCTTTATGTTGTCGACCGGTACACGTCGCTGCTTCAGTTCGACGGGGCGCTCTGGGCTGAATGGAAGGAAATTGTTCATGGCCAGCTGGAAGGTCATCCGGTCCAGTACGTTGAGCGCGGAGGCATACAGCAGGGGAAAACCACGCTTCCCAACAACCGCATCCAGTACCGGCTGGTTCGCGACTTCATCTTCACCGTTCCGGAGTAAACGCCATGCAGATGGACATTAAATTCCCCACAGGGAAGGAGTTTGACCGGCTGCTGGAAAGCATCGACAAAAAAGTCGGGGTGAAACTTCTGCGTGATGCCGGACGCGCCGCGCTTGCGGTCGTTGAGCAGGATATGCGGCAGCACGCCGGTTTTGATGAGGAAAGCATCGGGCCGCACATGCGCGACTCCATCAAAATCCGCAGCACCAACGTGGCAGAGACCTCGCGCTATAACACTATCGTTACGCTGCGCGTCGGTCCCAGCAAAATTCACCACATGAAAGCGCTGGCGCAGGAGTTCGGTACCGTCAAACAGGTCGCCGCCCCCTTCATTCGTCCGGCGATGGACTACAACGTTCAAAAAATCCTTAAAGTGCTGGCCGCAGAAATCCGGCTGGGCCTCGAAGGGCGTTAGCAATCAGGAGAGAGTAAATGGCAGATCCAGAAATCAAATCCCCGTCAGAGTACGCGGTACTCCCTGCGGGTACCGAGGTTCGCTACGGTCAGAAGGGCGCAACCATTACCACCGCCGCGCTTCTGCAGAGCGCGATGGGGATTGGGGCAACGGGGAAAAAAGGCACCTTCCTCGAAGTGACGCGCCTCATCGACACAGAGCCGAAATACATGGCCGACATGGGCGAGGGCGAAGATAAAACGCTCGTATTCATTGACGATCCATCCGATACCGTGCAGGAAGCGCTGCTGAGCGACGCCGATGCGAAAAAAACGGTGGTCTTCTTCATGAAGTTCCCCAACAAGCGTATTTCAGAAGTCGAACTGGTGCTGGCTGGCTGGAGCCTGCAGGCCGTTGACACGCCGAAAGGCAAAGTGCTGCAGGTTGAGGTCTACGGCAAGCAGAACAGCGTTAAATGGTCCGTTGAGCAGCCAGCCGGTGGCGGCGAGTAACCTTCTATTTCCCCGCGCCGGTCGCGGGGCTTTTTACTGATGAAACAGGACAAAAAACATGAACTACAAATCCCTTATCAACCCACTGAATACCACCGTTGAAAAAACGCTCCTTGGCCAGAAGGTGTATCTTCGCCGCCTGACCAGCGCCGAGCTGGATGACTATAACGACAAAGTTGAAGCCGGACGCCAGGCCAGGCTTCCGTCGCGAGAGTTGTCCGCGATGGGGGTCAACCTGTTTCTGGCAGCGCTGGTCAATGAAGACGGCAGCAAGCCAAAAGCCAGCGAACTGCCCACTGCAGACCAGCTGATGGCCGCCCACGCGAACGCCGATCTTCTCGACGCGGTCACACTCGTTCAGCGCCATTCTTACGGCACGCTGGAGGAAGCCACAAAAAACTAACCGACTCGTCCCGTCTCAGGCTGCTGTTCATGCTGGCAGACCGATGGGACGAGCCGGACCCCCGCAAAATAGCCGAACTTCCGGCGAATATACTGACCCACTGGCAGGCCTATTTCGAACTCCTGAGAACGGAGGCCGAAACGTCAGCGCCGGTGCATTCTCCTCCGGTGACTGCTGCGCAATCTGAAAGCGACCAGCAGTTCGCTGACTGCTTCAGGATATTAGGACATGGCTGCTGACGTTGCGTCATTGGCTGTCGCGCTGCATCTCAACTCCGCCAGCTTTAAATCACAGTTTGCTGATGCTATGCGAACGGCGGACAGCAGCGCCCAGCAATTTAACAGGAAAGTCCAGACGGACAACCAGAAAACCCGGCAGTCGTTTGAAGGGCTGGGAAAGGGGATTACCGGGCTGGACGCCGACTTTAACAAGCTTGGCAAAACGGTCGACAAGCGCCTGACCGGGCTGGATGAAATGCGCGGTCTGCTGGCCAACATTTCAGCTGGCAGCACGGTTGCCGGAAGTTCTATCACGACGGCGCTGGTTTCGGCCCTCAGCGAGGGTATGAGCACCGCGCTGGATAACAGCATTACGGGCCTGAAATCACAGCGACAGGCCCAGATTGAGTTTACTCAGGCGCAGATAAGCGCCGCTCAGGGCTCGATAGAGAACGCCAGGCAGCTGCGTGCTGAAGCTATCGAGAAGCAGAACATCGCGGTAAAAACCATCGAAGCCGCCCGTGCCGACCGCGAGCGCGCCTTTGCACTCGATGAGCATTTTGCCAAACAGGCCGAGGTGAACAAGCAGTACGGGCTGGCCGTCAGCTATGAGGCCGAGCACGTTAAAAACGCCAGAACCATTCAGGAGGCGAATCTTGCTGAAGCGAAGGCGAAGGGTAGCCTTGCAGAAGCGACGAAAACGGTGCTGGCAGCTGATATCGCCGAGTCTGCCGGGAAGCAGCAGCTGGCCACCTCAACGCGCCAGCTCGCCGTGGCCAGCCAGGAGTTGTCTCTTGGCCAGCGAGCTGCTGCAGCCAGCGCAGGCCTGCTGCGCGGCGCAATGGCGATGGTCGGCGGTCCTGTCGGGCTGGCCGTTATTGCCGTCGCCGGTGCGGTGACCGCGATTTACTCGGCCTACTCCAACAGCGAAGCGGTCATTAAAGGGTATACGCAGGCGTTACAGAAATCCGGCCAGCAGTCCGTTATGTCGGTGATGTATCTCCAGAACCTGACCTCCAGCCTCGGTGATTCAGACCGCGCCGTTAAGGCGGTTACGGCATCCGTGTCGGCGGGTTTCGGTGGCAATATGCTGGAGCAGGTCGCCAGCCTCGGCACGCGAATGGAGGAAATCGGGCAGAGCTCCGACGATCTCGTGTCGCTGCTGTCGAGCCTGAAAGGCGATCCGCTGCAGGCGCTTCAAAAGCTGACCGACCAGGGGATTTTGCTCAACGGCAGCATGATAGACCAGATAGTCACGCTCGAGCGCCAGGGGAAAACCTCTGAAGCAACGGCGCTGCTGCAGCAGGCGGCGATGAATGACCTTGATACCAAACTCAAGGAGCAGGAATCGAACGTAGGTGGGCTGAAAAGCGCGTGGAAATCGCTGAAAGATTTTGTCGCAGATGCGTTCAAAACGATGGGAGACGCGCACATAGCCACCGCGCAGGCGATGGCTGCGGGTGCAGGTGTTGATCTCGATACCACTCCTGACCCGGCAATCAAGCAGCGTGAAGAGGCGGAAAAGCAATATCAGGCACAGAAAAAGCAGCGTGAAGAAATCTCGAAGCGCCTTAAGGATGAAAACACGCTTTCAGGGCTGCTAAAAGCCGGGACATCGCGTGAAAAAGAGCGGGCCGATGCCGTTGCGCTTGTTAATGCCAGTTTCACCAAAGGAACGGCCGAATACACGCAGGCAATGCGCGGCATCGACAAAATGTATGCCGAGCAGAAAAAATCCCGCGAGAAGGCGTACAGCGACGATGCTGCGACCACGCGCCTGAATCAGCTTCGCCAGGAAGAGGCCGCGCTGCGGTCCCAGAACGAACAGACCGAGACGCTGCCGCAGCCGGAAAAGAAACTGGCGCAGTTCAACCAGGAAATCGCTGACCTCAAGGAGAAGCGTATCCTGACCGCTGGCCAGCGCAGCGTTCTGTCGCAGGAAACGGAGCTGCGTCACCAGCTTGAGATTAACGCCAGCCTGGATAAAGCCAACCAGCAGCGCAAACTCGGCCTTCAGATTCAGGAGCAGAACAAGGAGCTTTATCGCTCAACGCTGCAACTGCAGCAGGAATATGCTAACAGTGCCGCCCAGATGACCATGAGCTCCGGTGCCTATGACCAGATGGTAGCACAGCAGCAGGTCCGGGAGCGTTTTGCAAAGCCCCGGGAAGAGCAGGATAAAACGATTGCCGATCACAGTTCCGAACTGTACCGAAAACAAACTGAGGTGCTGAGGGATGAAGAGCAGAAGCAGCTGGAAATTGTCCGTAGCGGTGCAGAGCGGAAAAAGCAGGTAGAAGGGTCATCGTTTGACGGGATGAAAAAAGGGCTGACGGACTGGCGAGTTAACGCTGAAAACCAGTTCACCCAGGTTCGCGACATTGCCATAAACGCGATGGATGGCATGGGGACAGCCCTCTGGAATGTTGCGTCGAAGGGAAAGGGAGAGTTCAAATCGCTGGCCGTATCTGTTATCGACGATATTGGCAAGATTATCACGAAGATGCTGATGCTGAACGCTATCAAATCCGGTGCTTCAGCGCTGGGTGTGAGCAGCTGGTTCGGTTGGGCTGATGGGGGTTATACCGGCGACGGCGGCAAGCATGACGTCGCCGGTGTGGTTCACCGTGGCGAATGGGTGGTTCCGCAATCTGTGGTCAAGAAGCCTGGCATGCTCAGTTTCCTGAATCAGCTTACTTACGGCAACGGCTACGCCGAAGGTGGGCTGGTCGGTGGCGGTGTGGCAAAACCATCCCGAGATTCGTATTTGCAGCCCTCTGCTGACCTGGGCAACGTCCATTTTTCTTTAACTATTCCGCTGCAGGTCATTCAGCAGGGCGGCGCGAGCCAGGAACCTTCCTCAAAAAGCCAGGAGCTTCTGACCAGCGAGACCAAAGCCCGACTCAAGCAGTTTGTTATTGAAACGCTTGATCGCGAACTGGCCAACGGAGGCATGATTGACACCAAAATGAGGACGGCCTGATGGCATTGCAGACGTTTACCTGGTCTCCGCGTAATGGCCCCGCGGGAGACTTTAAGTACCGAACCAGCAGCGTACAATACGGCGATGGCTATGAGGCGGTAACCGGAGAGGGTATTAACCCGGAGACGCAGTTATGGCCATTAACGTTCACCGGTATGAATGAGGATATGAAGCCGGTGCTGAAGTTTTTGCGCGAGCATGGCGAAGTCAAAGCATTCAAATGGACCAACCCTTTGGGTGAACTTGGACTCTTCCGCGCATCGCAACTGAAGGTCACGGCTCTTGATTTTGCACGAATGACTATATCAGTCACTTTCTCAACGGCATATCGGGCCGAGCCAATAGTGCAAACCTAACCAATTAATTATTTATCCATTCATATCAAACCCCGGATTACGGGGTTTTTTATAGGTGTAGTGTCCTGTACGTGAGGAAGCTATGAGCATTACTGCTGACGATCAAAAACTCGAGCCCGGCAATCAGATCACCCTGTTCGAAGTTGACGGCACCGCCTTCGGTGCCGATGTTCTCTATTTCCACAACCACGCAGTAGCGTACACGGAAGAAGAAGTTCTCGCTGCCGGTGATGATGAATCGAAGCTCCCGGGTAAGCCGATTTACTGGCAGGGCATCAGATACGATCTCTGGCCATGCCAGATTGAGGATATTGAAGCCAACGGTGACGGAACGCCTGTGTCGCCAAAATTATCCGTTGGGAATCTGGACGGTTCGATCTCCGCGCTGTGCCACCTTTTTCAGGATATGAAGCAGGCAAAGGTCACCATCCACCGAACGTATGCGCATTACCTCGATGCCAGTAATTTCCCGGACGGGAACTCACAAGCCGATCCGACTGCCGAGCAGCTGGAGGTGTTTTACATCGACAGCAAAACTGCGGATAACGAAACGGACGTCCAGTTCAAGCTCAGCTCGCCTGTTGACGTGACCGGGCAGAAGGTTCCGGCCAGACAAATGACCAGCCGTTGCGCCTGGTGCCTGCAGGGCCAGTATCGCGGTGCGGACTGCGGTTACACCGGCACGAAGTATTTCGACAAGCTCGGCAACCCGGTTGATAACCCTGCAGATGATGTCTGCTCCGGAACGGTCGTAGGCTGCAAGCTGCGCTGGGGGGAAGATGAGCAGCTGCCGTTTGGCGGTTTTCCGGCAATTGCGATCACGAGGATTTAATTATGCTCAGCCAGCGACTTATTAGCGCCATTGAAAAACACGCTGCTGCAGCCTATCCCAATGAATGCTGTGGCCTGATTATTCGCACCACGCGCCAGCGCCGGTACATCCCCTGCAGTAATTCACACGAAAATCCCTCTGAGCACTTCATGATATCTGCGCAGGTCTGGGCCGATGCTGAGGATATGGGGGAGGTGCTGGCCATCGTTCATTCACATCCGGATGCGGGGCCGCACGCTTCCTCTGACGACCTGAAGTCGTGCCATGACTCCGGATTGCCCTGGGTGATCATGTCGTGGCCAGGCGGTGAGTACACGGTGACAACACCGGCAGATACACCACCGATTCTCAAGCGGCCCTTTGTACACGGTAGTTGGGATTGCTACGGGCTCATCCGGGACTGGTATCAGCAGGAATGGGGCATCGAATTGCCTGATTTTCACCGTGACGACAACTGGTGGACGCGTGGCGAAAACCTTTACGTAAAACACTATGCCGAAGCGGGATTTTATTCTCACGCCGACGAGCTGCAGGTAGGGGATGTGATCCTGATGCAGTACAAGGCAGAAGAAATCAATCATGCAGGCATCTATCTGGGCGACGGGAAAATGCTGCACCACATGTACGGCAAACTGAGCGAAGTCGTTCCCTACGGCGGCATGTGGCGCGAGAGAACAATGTTGACACTGAGGTACCAGAATGGCGATGAACACAGTTGAGAAAATCGTGCTTGTGCGGCTCTATGGCAAGCTCGGCACTTTATTTGGACGTGAGCACCGCCTTTCAGTTTCCTCTGTGCGGGAGGCTATCAGGGCGCTCTGTATCATGCTCCCCGGCTTTGAGCGCTGGCTCGATACGAGTGAAGGACGCGGCGTGACCTACAGCGTGTTTAACGGCTCCCGCAACGTGACTGCAGAAGAGCTGCGCCTGAGCGGTGTGCATGACGTTATCAGGATTGCGCCGGTCATTATCGGCAGTAAAAAGGCGGGGGGGTTCCAGACCATCTTCGGCGCTGTGCTGGTAGCGGTTGGCTTTGCGCTGAGCTTTACGCCAGCAGCAGTGGCCTCGCCGTTCCTCTACAAAATGGGGGCGGCGATGATGCTTGGGGGCGTTGTCCAGATGCTCACGCCCAGCGGCACTCAGGGCATGACGATGGACTCCGGCGATACCCGGAAAAGCTATTCGTTTGGCTCCCCAATCAACCAGTCTGCAGCGGGGAACGGCGTCAATCTTCTCTACGGTAAGCGTCTTGTCGCCGGTGTTCTTATCAGCGGCGGCATCTACGCAGAAGAACAGCAATAACGCTTATCTCGCAACATGTTTAATTCTCCCGCTCAGGCGGGATTTTTTTTGCCCGGAGTTTGCATATGGCAGTAATCAGGGGTTCGAAAGGGGGCGGTGGCGGCGGTGATAAAGGCGGCAATCACGGTACCGAGATCGCCTCCGTAGCGTACATGAAAATTCTGCTGGCGCTGACCGAGGGGGAAGCTGCAGGAGACTTTACCGGAAAAGATATTTATCTCGATGGCACGCCACTGCTTGATGATGCTGGCAACGAAAACTTTCCTGGCGTGACGTGGGAGTGGCGCAGCGGCACGGTGGATCAGGATTATATTGCTGGCTTCCCGGCAGTAGAGAATGAAATCAGCGTCGGAACGGAACTGAAATACGGGACGCCGTGGGTTAAATCCATTAACAACACCCAGCTTTCTGCAGTACGCCTGCGGCTTAAATTTCCGAACGGGGTTTATAAACTGCGCGACAGCGGCGGGAAGGATGGCTACCGGATAGCGTTCGCTATCGATATTTCAACCGATGGCGGTTCCTACGTTGAATACGGCACGGATGAGGCGGACGGTATTGCCGCAGCCGGGTATGAGCGGAGCTATCGAATTGACCTGCCGGCAGCGACATCCGGCTGGCAAATCCGCGTCCGACGCCTGACGGAAAATACCAATGATGGGCGGCATGCGGATACTTCGCGTATTGAATCAATGACCGATATTGTCGATGCCAAGCTGCGCTATCCGCACACTTCACTGCTGTTCATCCAGTTTGATTCGAAGCTGTTTGACGGCAGAACGCCAAACGTCACCGTGGAAATGAAGGGGATAATCGTCCGCGTACCGGCGAACTACGATCCTGTTTCCCGCACCTACAGCGGCGTCTGGGACGGAACCTTTAAGTGGGCATGGACAAACAACCCCGCCTGGATTTTTTACGATCTGGTGCTGAACAAGCGATACGGGCTGGGAAAACGGATCACGGCTGATTTAGTTGATAAATGGACCCCGTACCAGATCGCACAGTACTGCGATGCGCAGGTTTCGGACGGAGCAGGCGGGAAAGAGGCGCGGTACCTCTGCGATTTGTACATTTCCCAGCGTACCGATGCATGGACCGTGCTGATGGATTTGGCGAACATCTTCCGGGGGATGATCAGCTGGTCCAACAATCTTCTGTCCGTTGACGCCGATATGCCCCGCGAACTGGACCCCGATTTTGTGTTCAACAAGTCGAATATCGTGGGCGCGTTTAACTTCTCCAGCACATCGGAAAAGACGAACTACTCGTCAGCAATCGTCACCTACAGCAATCCGGCCAACGGCTATCAGGACGATCAGGCCAGCGCCTGGGTGCCGGAAGTCTCTAACCGGTTTGGCTTTAACACCATAGAGCTGTCCCGTATCGGGTGTACGCGGGAATCAGAAGCGCAGCGGCACGGGCTTTACGCTATTGAAACCAACCGCGATGACAATGGCGTGGAGTTTAAAACAGGGATGGAAGGACGCATCCCGCGTATAGGCAAGGTAATCGGCATCAGTAACGCCCCGTTGGCCGGTCGCGAGAACGGCGGTCGCGTAGCCGCAGCCTCCGGAACGAAGGTCACGCTGGACCGTATTACGACTGCGAAAGCGGGGGACACGCTTATCGTTAACCTTCCCACCGGCAAATCCGAAGGCAGGAAGGTGAAAAGCGTCTCCGGACGCGCAGTGACCGTTGAGTCAGCGTACAGCGTTACCCCAAATGCTGAATCAGCGTGGGTGCTTGACCAGCCTGATTTAGCCATTCAGCTGTTCCGCGTTAAGCGGCTTATGGTTAATTCGGATAACACGGTCACCATTAACGGCCTGCCTTACAATCCGAACAAGTTCCCGCGTGTTGATGACGGCGCGGTGATTGAAGACAGGCCCGTCAGCGTTGTGCCGCCACGCGGTCAGGGAATGCCGGAAAATATCACGCTCTCCAGTGTTTACCGCGTTGAACAGGGGATAGGCATCACCACGATGGTTGTTACGTGGGATACCGTCAAGAATGCCGTTGCCTATGAGGCGCAGTGGCGTCAGAACAACGGCGACTGGATTAACGTTCCGCGCACCGGCAACACGCGCTTTGAGGTTGATGGAATTTACTCCGGGCGCTACGTGGTCCGAATCCGCGCGGTTAACGCGCTCGATATCGCATCCCTATGGGCAACGTCAGCTGAGACGGAGCTTACGGGTAAGGTCGGAAAACCACCTATGCCCGTGAACCTCGCCACGCAGCCGTTGGTGTTTGGGATCGGCATTTCCTGGGGGGTTCCGTCCGGGGCGCAGGACACGCAGAAGACAGAAATCCACTACAGCGCCACGGCGAACGGCGATTCTCCGTTACCGCTGGCAGATGTGCCTTATCCCTCATCGACCTACCAGCAAATGGGATTGCTGGCAGGGAAATCGTTCTGGTACCGGGCAAGGCTCGTTGATCGCCTGGGCAATCAGAGCGACTGGACAGAGTGGGTATTTGGTCAGTCGAGCACGGACGTATCTGATATCACCGATTCCATTCTCAAGGAGATGGAGGAAACGGGTCTACTGAAGGATGTGGTTGAGAATGCCGTCGACAGCAATGAAAAAATTGCTGGCATGGTTAATGACATCAAACAGGCCAACGACGAACTGGAGCTGCAGGCGAAGGATATCGCCCAAAACGCCCAGAACATTGGGAAGGTCCAGACCAGCGTTAATGAGCTTTCGAGCACTGTCGGTGATGTGTCGTCTTCACTCAGTCAGCTTGAGCAAACGGTCGCAACAGATGCCGCCGCCCTGGGCCAGCGAATCGACAGCATCAGCGTGTCTATGGACGGCAAGACGGGTGGGGTGAAGAACTCAGCCATTGCCATTATCCAGAACGGGCTGGCGCAGGTGGCCACACGCAAAACGTTATCCGCAACGGTCGCTGGTAACAGCGCTCAGTTGGACCGTATTGACGAGGTTATCGTTAACGAGAAGGAAGCAACGGCGCGCTCGCTGCTGAGCCTGCAGACGGAAGTGAACGGCAACAAAGCATCCATCAACAGCCTGAATCAGACGTTCTCGGATTACCAGCAGGCTATGGCCACGCAGGTAAACAGCATCACGGCGACCGTTAATGGCCACACTTCTGCGATCACCACCAATGCGCAGGCCATTGCGAACGTCAACGGCGACCTGAAGGCGATGTACAGCATTAAGGTCGGGTTATCCAGCAACGGCCAGTATTACGCGGCGGGGATGGGGATCGGCGTGGAGAATACGCCATCCGGGATGCAGTCGCAGGTTATCTTCCTGGCTGACCGCTTCGCGGTAACGCACCAGGCAGGAGCGACCGTTACGCTTCCGTTCGTGATTCAGAACGGGCAGACCTTTATCCGAAATACTGTGATTGGTGAAGGGACTATCGACAACACCAAAATCGGCAGCTACATCCAGTCCACAACCTGGGACGGCACGGGTAACGTTGGCTGGCACATCAACAAGTCAGGCTACGCGACGTTCAACAACGTGACCGTTCGCGGCTCGATTTACGCCACAAACGGTAATTTTTCTTTCAATGGCTCCGGTAACACAACGGTTATCAATGGTAATGGCGTAACCATCAATATACCGGGAGGTGGCCGGATCGTACTCGGGACATGGTCATAAAATGCCGACAGGATTATTGATAGACCTGAATGACGGCGGAAAGCGTATGGAGATAACGGCGGGCCTGAGATGCCCGTCTTTTGGTGGCAGTTTTGACACTGGCTACCAGAAAGCAAAGTATGTGGACATCGCTGGTTATGTTTCAGGAGCGCAGGTGCTGTTTATACCGCATGCAACTGCCTATGTTGATTCAGGGCTGTGGCATAAAATGAATTCCATCACTATCTCTGGTGGGAGGGTTACGCAAAATTCGAGAATGCAGGCGCTGGGTATAAGTGAAAGGGATAGTACCTATACCTTTCCCGGTAGTGTCTGGCAGATATTTCCGACAGGTCAGCGAAGCGGGGTGGGCCTGCTCATCAGCGACAGTACTGACTTCACCTCGATAACCAATGCCACGCAGTCAGGGCAGTGTATCTGGAAGGGTACCGTAAGTGTTCCGACCGGAGGATGGGCGGTTCCCACGATAGCAGGATACGACAAGTCGAAGTATGTCGTTTTCGGGCGCTGTAATAGCGGTAACACGATTGACTTCGACGGCAACACCGTCAGGTTCTTCAGCCCACCTTCCACGAACGCTGACGCTCCCGCAACCGGCACAATAGACATCGTTATTTTCGCAAGTGGCGTAGCGCCGCAGCCTGGTACCGGCCTCAATATTTTTAATAATGCAGGGGCTTGTACGTTTTCAACCACAAAAAGACCTTTCGTATATCTCAACCAACTCTGGACCCCTTCGACAAGTGCCGTGAGCATCGGTAACGGATTTGTTCCGCTCGGTAGGTTTGGTCTGATGGTACATATGGTCAATGGCATGTATGTGTATCGGATGTTCGGAATAAAAATACAGAACGGTAACGCTTCAGTTCAGGGCGGAAAATACCTTGGGCGCGAGCAGTATGCAATTTGGGGTAATAACACGGTTACGTCGCTCAGCCTTCCTGTTTTGCCCGATATGTACGTCTGAATTAACTGTCTATTCAAATCAACCTCGCTTCGGCGGGGTTTTTTATTGCCTGGAGAAAATATGCTTTATAACACCGGCAC
>NZ_GL890778.1:0-88935 GCF_000211415.1 Enterobacter mori LMG 25706
AGCGGTTCGATCCCGCTTAGCTCCACCAAACTCTGAACCCAACAGAGTGCGGTAAGTAAAGTAACATGTGGGGCTATAGCTCAGCTGGGAGAGCGCTTGCATGGCATGCAAGAGGTCAGCGGTTCGATCCCGCTTAGCTCCACCAAAATTTGAACCCTCGTCGAAAGACGGGGGTTTTTTTATGCCTTTGTAAAATGTTTTTACTGCTTTTGTTGCGATAAAACGCTTTTTCTATACCTCACCTCAATTCAAATCAATAAACGAGTCTATAAATAGACTTGAACTTGATTCGAGCAATTAATAAACCTATTATCCATCCGGTCAATGATATGATGGTAAAATAGATTCCCTGACTGAATGAATAGAAAAACTTACAATAACGTAAAAATATTTATGATTGCCCTCGCGCTATGCCTGATTGCGGTGCCATTTTCCCGTTATATCTCCCCACGCGCTATTGTTAACGGGCATGACGTCTATTTAGCATGGCTACCCTTAAGCGTTATGCTGGCCGTTATTTTGTTGTTTGGCCGCCGGGCAATTATTCCCGTTCTGTTAGGTTTTACTATTACTAATATATTTGTTGTTGATTTAGCACCGCTACAATATGCAGTTCTGCTGTTTTGTCAGACTTTTTCAGTTTTCGCTGTGTGTGGCATTATCCGTCTTGTGCTGGGCAGGCGCTGGCGCCACAGCGTGCCTAATAAATACATCGGGATCCGTATTTTCTGGCTGGGTTTTATGGTGCCGATAGGTATCAAAATATCAATGTATCTGGCAGGCTATTTATTCGATTTCCCGGTAACAATCTCCACTTACTTCGGTGAAGGCACCCTTATTTACAGCGTTGTGGATATTCAAAGCCTGATCTGCGCGGCGTTGATTTTCACCATGATGTTCTATTATCCATTAAGAATGATTATTAATCCTCGCTACGCCAGAACCTTCTGGCTGCGGAGCGTGAAGCCGGTGTTTTTTCACAAGAAATCATTGTTTATATTTGTCTGGCTAACGCTTCTGATCGCCCTCATGGCAATTTTATGTGCACCGCTAGAGTCACCTATAATTGCAGGATATCTTGTGCCCATTATTTTTATTCTTTTTACGTTGGGCATCAGCTGTTTAAGTTATGCGCTTATGTCATTGCTCTGGGCGGCATCCGCACTCCTGCTACTGACCTACAACGACAACTTTTTGAACGGGGTGGAGTCGGGTCACTCGCTCTCCTTTATCCTGTCTGTACTCATCTCTTTCGCCATCTGTTTGCTTTATATGTCGCGGATTTACCGGCGAAGCGAATGGATGAAGAAGGGCTGGCAGGACAGGGCGTTAACCGATCCGTTGACCGGTTTGCCTAACATTCGCGCGCTGGATGACTTTCTCCTGATCCACCCTGACGCCAAGGTGTGTTGTCTGCGAATGGATAATCTGGAGTTTCTTAGCCGCCACTACGGCATTCTGATGCGGGTTCACTGCAAGCGGATGATTACCGCGTCGCTCCAGCCCTTACTGCAAAAAGATGAGCAGCTTTTCCAGTTGCCCGGCAGTGAGCTGGTGTTGGTATTGCTGGGGCCGGGAACGTCAGAGCGCCTGCAACATATGGTCGACCAACTGAATAGCCGCAAGATTTACTGGAACAACACTGGGCTGGATGTAGAGTTTGGGGCGTCCTGGGGTGAGGTTGAAGATGGTGAGAACCTGCACCATACGCTTGGGCAGCTTAGCTGGTTGGCGGAGCAGTCATGTGCTGCGCATAATGTGCTTGCTCTGACGAACAGCATTGAGGACGTCTCCGGGCAAACCACCGACAGGGTGCTGATGTTAGGGCGTATTAAACGTGCGCTTGATGCTGACGGGCTCCAGCTGTATGCCCAGTCGATTCAGAATGCCGAGGGGAAAGGATATTACGAAATCCTCTCGCGCCTGGAGAGCGAGGGAGAGATGATCACCCCCGATCGCTTTATTCCGCTGATTGCCCAGTTTAACCTGAGCCATCGCTTTGATCTGAATGTGGTTGAGAAGTTACTGGTCTGGCTGCGGGATAATCCCGCCACGCATGCTGGTACCCGTTTCTCCGTCAATTTGATGCCGATGACCTTGATGCAAAAAGAGGTCGCCAAGGAGATTATCGCGCTCTTCGCTCGCTATACCGTCCCGCCCCAGGCTGTGGTCATCGAGATTACCGAAGAACAGGCTTTCTCCAATTCGGGCAGTAGCATTAACAATATCCAGCAGCTGAGGGAGCATGGCTTCCGTATTGCTATTGACGACTTTGGAACAGGCTATGCCAACTTTGAGCGTCTGAAGCGCCTGCAGGCCGACATCATCAAGATTGATGGTTGTTTCGTAAAAGATATTTGCAGCGACAACATGGATGCGATGATTGTGCAGTCGATATGTAATCTGGCGAAAACAAAATCGCTCTGCGTGGTTGCGGAATATGTGGAAACCCCGGCGCAGCGGGATATGTTGCTGCACCTTGGTGTCGATTATCTGCAGGGCTACCTGTTAGGTAAACCCAGACCGCTTGCCGAATTACGGGCATAAAAAAACCGGGAGCTTTCATGCTCCCGGTTTTTTTTCACTCTGCGAGTTAAAGTACCAGCGCTGCGATAGAGGCAGACAGTACGCTCACCAGCGTAGAACCGTACACCAGCTTCAGACCGAAGCGAGAAACCACGTTACCCTGCTCTTCATTCAGGCCTTTAATCGCACCGGCGATAATACCGATGGAAGAGAAGTTTGCGAAGGAAACCAGGAACACGGACAGAATGCCTTCCGCACGTGGAGAGAGCGTGCTGGCAATTTTCTGCAGATCCATCATTGCCACGAACTCGTTAGAAACCAGTTTGGTTGCCATGATGCTGCCAACCTGCAGTGCTTCATGAGCCGGAACACCCATCACCCATGCGATTGGATAGAAGATGTAGCCCAGGATGCCCTGGAAGGAGATACCGAGCACCGCTGCGAACAGGGCGTTCAGGGCGGCGATCAGCGCGATAAAACCAATCAGCATAGCGGCAACAATAATGGCGACCTTGAAGCCTGCCAGAATGTATTCACCCAGCATTTCGAAGAAGCTCTGCCCTTCATGCAGGTTTGACATCTGGATGTTCTCTTCGCTGGCATCAACACGGTAAGGGTTGATCAGCGACAGCACAATAAAGGTGCTGAACATGTTCAGGACCAGCGCCGCCACCACGTATTTTGGCTCCAGCATGGTCATGTATGCGCCCACGATAGACATGGATACGGTAGACATTGCGGTTGCCGCCATGGTGTACATGCGGTTACGCGACATTTTGCCCAGAATATCTTTGTACGCGATGAAGTTCTCAGACTGACCGAGGATCAGTGAGCTCACGGCGTTAAAGGATTCCAGTTTGCCCATGCCGTTCACCTTGGACAGCAGGAAGCCAATCGCGCGGATAACCACCGGCAGAACGCGGATGTGTTGCAGAATACCAATCAGTGCAGAGATGAAGACGATAGGGCACAGCACCTTCAGGAAGAAGAAGGCCAGACCTTGATCGTTCATGCTGCCAAAGACGAAGTTAGTCCCTTCGTTAGCAAACCCGAGCAGTTTTTCGAACATTTCGGAGAAGCCTTTCACGAAGCCGAGGCCCACGTTGGAGTTCAGGAAGAACCACGCAAGTAATACTTCAATGACCAGCAGTTGGACAACATAGCGAATACGAATATTTTTGCGGTCTGTGCTGACCAGCAATGCGAGTGCAGTAACGACAACGAGTGCCAGGACAAAATGAAGGACGCGGTCCATATTTGCTCCAAATATGAGGCAGGTTTAATTTTCGTGCACATTCTATGTAACAAGCGAAAAGAAAACGAGATCAAGAACACACTATAGTTACATCCTGTGACGAGTCTCAAAAATAGTGATCAACAATACATTTTTGTTATGTTAGGTAAATGAGTGAAAAGTTAAGTTTGTGTGCTAGGCTTCACAAAAGTGTGCGCTAACTCTGTTTCATTTAGAGCGTCCGCATCTCACCTGCCCATCTATCGTCAAAAGCTATCAGAGAAATCATTACAAACCTTACAAATGATCTTGATAATCATTCTCATTTTGATAGCATTAAACATAGCAAAGGCTATATTTCAGAGGCAGAAATGACAAACAGTCGCGTAGAGGGTAGCAGTGGCAGAGCAGCGCGCAAGTTGCGGTTCGCATTAATGGGACCTGCGTTCATTGCTGCCATTGGCTATATCGATCCGGGCAATTTTGCGACCAACATTCAGGCCGGAGCCAGCTTCGGCTACACATTGCTGTGGGTGGTCGTCTGGGCAAACCTGATGGCCATGCTTATCCAGATGCTCTCAGCGAAGCTCGGCATTGCCACGAGCAAAAACCTGGCCGAGCAGATCCGCGACCACTACCCGCGTCCGGCGGTTTGGCTGTACTGGGTCCAGGCTGAAATTATCGCCATGGCAACCGACCTTGCTGAATTCATAGGGGCTGCGATTGGATTTAAACTGATCCTCGGCGTGTCATTGTTGCAGGGGGCAGTGCTGACCGGGATTGCGACTTTCCTTATTCTGATGCTGCAGCGCCGAGGACAGAAGCCGCTGGAAAAAGTCATCGGTGGTCTGCTGCTGTTTGTTGCTGCAGCCTATATTGTGGAGCTGATCTTCTCCCAGCCGAATCTGGTGCAGCTGAGTAAAGGGATGGTGATCCCAAGTCTGCCCACCTCTGAAGCGGTATTCCTGGCTGCTGGCGTCCTCGGGGCGACCATTATGCCGCATGTGATTTACCTGCACTCCTCTCTGACACAACATCTGCACGGCGGCACCCGTAAGGAACGCTATTCCGCGACAAAATGGGATGTCGCGTTTGCCATGACGATTGCCGGTTTCGTGAATCTGGCGATGATGGCGACCGCCGCTGCCGCTTTCCACTTTAATGGTCACACGGGGATTGCCGATCTCGATCAGGCTTATCTGACGCTGGAACCGTTACTGAGCCATGCCGCAGCAACGATATTTGGGCTGAGCCTGGTGGCTGCTGGCCTCTCTTCAACGGTGGTAGGTACGCTGGCGGGACAAGTGGTGATGCAGGGATTCGTGCGTTTTCATATTCCGCTGTGGGTGCGTCGCGCCGTCACCATGCTGCCGTCGTTTATTGTAATTCTGATGGGGCTGGATCCTACCCGCATTTTGGTAATGAGCCAGGTCCTGCTGAGTTTTGGTATTGCCCTTGCGCTGGTGCCGTTGCTGATTTTTACCAGCGATAAAACACTGATGGGCGAACTCGTGAACTCGACGCTGGTGAAAAGGACCGGGTGGGCGATTGTGGTCGTGGTGGTGGCGCTGAATCTGTGGTTGTTAGTCGGAACCGCGCTGGGTCTTTAAAAAAAAGGAGCCAAAAGGCTCCTTTTTACGTTAGTGACGATGGCCGTGACCACCGTGACCCTGTTTACCACCGCGTCCGCCCCAACCGCCACGACGGTCATCGCGATCGTTCCAGCCTTCACGGTAGCCGCGTTCATAGGCGTTGTTTTTATACCAGCCGCGATGCCGACCATTATCATGCTTGCGCCAGCGGTCGCCACGCCATTCATAATGACGGTTCCAGTAATCACGGTCGCGCCAGTAGCCACCGTCCCAGTATCTGCCGTAGTCATCACGATCGCCAATTTGTAATTTTACTGATGGCAACAGGGTGATCTCGCCAGCATTGGCGACCAGCGGGGCAGAAGCCATTAATACCGCTGCTAAAATCAGTGACCTGAACATACTCTTCTCCTTCACGATCGGGGCCTTGTGGGCCTGTTAATGCAATATTACGAGTTGGTAAAGCCTCGTTTCATCGCCTCAACTCCGAATTCATAGATAAGAGCACTTTTTGCTAAAATCGGCTTTAATTTGTTCAGGCCAGAATATCTTCGATCCGCGTCAATTCATCTTCCGAGAAATGGCGATTGTCCAGCATGCCCACCGCGTCATCAATTTGCGCGGTTTTACTGGCCCCAATCAGTACAGAAGTCACAGTATCGTGGCGTAAAATCCAGGCCAGAGCCATCTGCGATAGCTTCTGACCGCGGCTTTCGGCAAGGGCGTTTAACTTGCGCACTTTTACCAGCTTTTCTTCGGTGAGCTGATCCGGGTTCAGGAACTTGCTGCCGCTGGCCGCACGGGAGTCCGCTGGAATGCCGTTCAGATAACGGTTGGTTAATTGACCACCCGCGAGAGGAGAGAAGGGTATACACCCAACCCCTGTCTGCTGCAGTACATCCAGTAAACCCGCTTCAGGGGCACGCTCAAACATCGAATATTTCGGCTGGTGGATAAGACAAGGCGTACCGAGGTCGTGAAGGATTTCAATTGCCTGGCGCGCCAGTTCCGCAGGGTAGTTGGATAACCCGACGTACAGTGCCTTGCCCTGTCGCACCAGATGGTCGAGCGCTTTCATTGTTTCTTGAAGCGGTGTTTCCGGGTCCGGGCGGTGATGATAGAAGATGTCGACATACTCCAGCCCCATGCGTTTCAGGCTCTGATCCAGACTCGATATCAGGTATTTACGCGAGCCCCAGTCGCCGTAGGGACCGTCCCACATGGTATATCCTGCTTTCGTCGAGATAATTAACTCATCGCGCCAGGGGAGAAAATCTTCCAGCAAAATGCGCCCGAAATTACGTTCGGCTGAACCGGGAGGAGGACCATAGTTGTTGGCAAGGTCGAAATGCGTAATCCCCAAATCGAACGCGCGCTGTAAAAGTTGACGGCTGTTTTCGATGAGCGTGGCATCGCCAAAGTTATGCCAAAGCCCAAGCGAGATGGCGGGCAATTTCAACCCGCTTTTTCCGCAGCGGCGATACTGCATTGTCTGATAACGATTTTTATCCGGCTGATAACGCATGATCGTGACCTCTGACGCTGATAAGTAAAACGTGTGTATACGGTTACACTAACGCGAAAAAAGAGAGAATAGCGCAGCATTTTTTGTAAAGCATTCTTTCCAACTCCTTCTTACTGCCTTTTCTGGACAGCCATCACGCTTATTTAATACTCAAGGTGAGAACAACATTAGAAGGATACCTGTTTATGCGTACCCCATACTGCGTCGCCGATTACCTGCTGGACCGTCTGACTGATTGTGGAACCGATCATCTGTTTGGCGTGCCGGGCGACTATAACCTGCAGTTTCTCGACCATGTTATAGACAGCCCGGATATCTGTTGGGTGGGTTGTGCCAACGAGCTTAACGCGTCATATGCCGCAGACGGCTATGCCCGATGTAAGGGCTTTGCCGCGCTGTTAACCACATTCGGCGTCGGAGAGCTAAGCGCCATGAACGGGGTGGCGGGTAGCTTTGCTGAACACGTTCCCGTGTTGCATATTGTGGGGGCGCCGGGAATGGCGGCGCAGCAAAAAGGCGAGTTATTGCACCCTACCTTAGGTGACGGTGAGTTCCGTCATTTTTACCATATGAGCGAACCTATCACCGTCGCGCAGGCGATCCTGACCGAACAAAATGCCTGCTACGAAATTGACCGCGTGCTGACCACCATGCTGCGCGAACGCCGTCCTGGCTATTTGATGTTGCCTGCGGATGTGGCGAAAAAAGCCGCGACACCACCTGTAAGCGCTCTCACCGTTAAGCCTGTTCACGCGGATAATGCCTGTCTCAAAGCGTTTCGTGATGCCGCCCGGAATCGCCTGGCCATGAGCAAACGGACCGCGCTGCTGGCCGATTTTCTGGTGCTCCGCCATGGGCTAAAACCTGCGCTGCAGAAATGGGTGAAAGAGGTGCCGATGGCACACGCCACCATGTTGATGGGGAAAGGGATTTTTGATGAGCGTCAGGCGGGTTTTTACGGCACTTACAGTGGTTCAGCGAGCGTGGAGCCGGTCAAAGAGGCGATTGAAAGAGCTGACACAGTGCTGTGCATTGGTACGCGGTTTACCGATACCCTGACCGCCGGGTTCACTCACCAGCTCACTCCTGCTCAGACCATCGAAGTGCAGCCTCATGCTTCCCGCGTGGGCGACGTCTGGTTTACGGGCATTCCCATGCTGCAGGCGATTGAGACGCTGGCAGAGTTATGCAAACAACATGTGCGTGAAAGCCCTGCACCCTCGACACACAGTGGTTTTTCCTGGCCTGCAGAGGGCGCTTCACTCACGCAGGAGAACTTCTGGAGCACGCTGCAAACCTTCATTCGCCCCGGCGACATTATTCTTGCCGATCAGGGTACCTCGGCGTTTGGCGCGATCGATCTTCGCTTACCTGCGGACGTTAATTTTATCGTTCAGCCGCTCTGGGGGTCGATTGGCTACACGCTGGCGGCGGCCTTTGGCGCGCAGACGGCATGCCCGGACCGGCGCGTGATTGTCCTGACCGGGGATGGTGCCGCACAGCTGACGATTCAGGAAATGGGCTCAATGCTGCGCGATAAGCAGCACCCGATTATCCTGGTGCTCAACAATGAAGGGTACACGGTTGAGAGGGCCATACACGGACCTGAACAGCGGTACAACGATATCGCCCTGTGGAACTGGACGCAGATCCCGCAGGCACTGAGCCTGGATCCTCAGGCCGAATGCTGGCGGGTCAGTGAAGTCGATCAACTGGCGGACGTGCTGGAAAAAGTGGCGCACCATGAGCGGCTTTCGCTCATTGAGGTCATGCTGCCCAAAGCGGATATTCCCCCGCTGTTGGGCGCGATAACCAAAGCGCTGGAGGCGCGAAATAGCGCCTGATCACTTATCGTTTCGCCAGGCCATCATCATCGGTTTGCCCGCCAGCAGGAGCCAGGCGGGCAACATCACGATACAGAGCAGAGGGAAGAGGGTAGAGTCAGGCACCACCACGGCGGCCATAAAAAGGCTCAGCCATGCATCCCGCGTCACTACCAGTACCAGCCCGAGAATTGAGCACGAAACGGTTATCGCAGCCGGTACGGCGTCCACATGCTCGTGCAACATCAGACCTAACGCTACCCCAATAAACACTGCCGGGAAGATGCGTCCGCCACGAAAACCGCACGCGGCGGCCACGACCAGCGCCGCCAGCTTTATCACCGCAAACAGCAGATAATCCGACACGCTAAACACCTGACTGAATGCCAGCTGCTGCATTTCGTCCAGGCCTTTAAACAGCGTCACTTTTCCGCCGATAGCGCCCAGAATGCCGAGAAGCAGCCCCCCGATGCCCAGAATCAGCACCGGATGTTTGAGCTTATGCATCAGCCGATGCAGGCGCGGAAGACACCATACTGCGACCATACCCAGCGCAATGGCGATGGCGACCACAATTGCGCCGCTGAAAATGTCCGCGACCTGCATCTGGCCATAGTGGGGGAGAGGGAGAGAGAAGTGGGGATGGAAAAACAGGCTGGTGGTCAACGCACCGGCAGCGGCGGCCATCAGCGGCGCAAAGAGTTTGTCCCAGAGCGGGACGTCATTATTACCGCTCAGCGTCTGGGAGAAGATCAGCGCGGCGGCGACGGGTGTGCCGAACAGCGCGCCGATGGTGCCTGCAGAGGCCAGGATCGTCCAGTCCAGCGCGTTGACGCGCGGTAAAATGCGCGAACCCAGGAAAACCGCCAGCGCGATATTTACTGCCATGATCGGATGTTCAGGCCCCAGGCTGACGCCGCCCGCCAGACCCACGATCAGCGCAACGATCAGTCCCGGCAGCGCTGCCGGGCTGACGGGCGCGCCGATCAACGGTTCCTGCGCGGGATCGGGCCCGGCATGGTCCGGACTGAAACGAATCACCAAACCCACCGCAATACCGGTGAGCGTCAGCATGACGATAATCCATACAGGAGAATCCGGGCTGAAGCCAATATTGGCAGGCAGGGCGGTCCATAACATCGCTTGCAGTACCGACGCGACTTTCATCACGACGATGAGCACCAGGCTTGAAGCAACGCCAATAACGAGCGCCGGTATTGCTAATAACAGCATGGTTCTGGCTCGCGGGTGGAGCATGATGATTTCCTTGTACAAAACGGTATAACGTTACTTTGCACAATCAGCTTTATGGCAATAGTGCAAAAGGTGCTGAAACGGTAAAGTTATTCTGTGACGAAGATCGATAATCCTGGGGCATTCACTTTCTGGTCGTTGTTGTTATCACGCCTTGAATTTACAGTGTTCCAAAGATTTATTCTGACTTTAGCGGAGCAGTAGAAGAATGACAAAGTATGCTTTGGTAGGTGATGTGGGCGGCACGAACGCGCGCCTTGCACTCTGCGATGTAAATAGCGGTCACATTTCCCAGGCGAAAACCTATTCAGGGCTGGATTATCCAAGTCTGGAAGCCGTGGTTCGCGTATATCTTGAAGAGCATAAGGTCAGCGTCGAAGACGGCTGTATCGCTATTGCGTGCCCGATTACCGGTGACTGGGTGGCTATGACCAACCACACCTGGGCCTTCTCCATTGCCGAAATGAAAAAAAACCTCGGCTTTGCGCATCTTGAAATCATCAATGACTTCACGGCGGTGTCGATGGCGATCCCGATGCTGAAGCCGGAACACCTGATCCAGTTTGGCGGCACGGCGCCGGTCGAAGGCAAGCCGATTGCGGTTTACGGCGCGGGAACCGGGCTGGGTGTCTCTCACCTTGTCCACGTCGATAAGCGCTGGGTCAGTCTGCCGGGCGAAGGCGGTCACGTGGATTTCGCACCGAACAGTGAAGAAGAGGGCATTATCCTCGAAGAGTTACGTGCTGAGATCGGCCACGTTTCTGCCGAACGCGTGCTGTCGGGTCCCGGGCTGGTCAACTTGTACCGTGCAATTGTGAAATCTGATGGTCGTCTGCCTGAAAATCTGCAGCCTAAAGACGTGACCGAGCGCGCCCTGGCGGACAGCTGCATCGATTGCCGTCGTGCCTTGTCCCTGTTTTGCGTGATTATGGGGCGCTTCGGCGGCAACCTGGCGCTGACGCTGGGCACGTTTGGTGGCGTCTATATTGCGGGCGGTATCATGCCGCGCTTCCTCGAGTTCTTTAAAGCCTCTGGTTTCCGCGGCGGGTTTGAAGATAAAGGGCGCTTCAGAAGCTACGTGCAGGACATCCCTGTTTACCTGATTGTGCACGATAATCCTGGGCTGCTGGGCTCGGGTGCGCATTTGCGTCAGGTTCTGGGACACATTCTCTGATGGTCATTCCCCTCTCCAGCGGGAGAGGGGAACGCTCACAGGTGCATCAGCTGGCGAAACTCTTTTACCTTGCTGCGGCTCACCGGCACCTGGAAGTCGAGATCCTTCAGACGCAAAATATACGTGTTGTTAAACCAGGGTTCGATCTCGCGGATCTTGTTCAAATTGACGCAAAACGAACGGTGGCAGCGGAAGAAGTGCGCCGCAGGTAGCTTGCTGCAAAACTCGGTGATGTTCATCGCCATCACGTACGATTCACGTCGCGTATAGACAAACGTCATCTTTTCATGTGCTTCGGCATAATAAATATCGTCGATAGGCGTGACGATGATCCTTTCATCCTTCACCAGGTTAATGGTGTCATTCTCCCGGATAGCAGGGCTTGCGGTCGCAGGCGCGGCTTGCTGTTTCCATGCCGCTTCCAGCTTTTGCAGCATGCTGATAATACGCGACTCCTGATAAGGCTTGAGGATGTAGTCAAACGCTTCCAGCTCGAAGGCCTCCACGGCGTGCTCTTTCCACGCGGTAACAAAGACAATAAAGGGCTTGTGGGCAAACTGATTAATATTTTGCGCCAGCAGCACGCCATCCAGCGACGGAATATTAATATCGAGAAAAATGGCATCGACCCGGTTGTGCTGGAGGAACTTCAGCACGTCCAGGCCATCTTCGAATGTGCCTACAATCTCCATCTGGCTGTGCGTTTTGATGAGCCAGCTCAGCTCCTGTTGAGCCAGAACCTCATCTTCCACAATGATGACTTTCATCTGTAACTCCGGCCTATGGCATCAGGGATATCGGTGCATGAACGGGGGTGCGTTCATTCGGCACGTAAAACGCGATTTCTGTGCCCGGCTCCAGGCGATGAATGTGCAGCCCGTCGCCGTACAGCAGTTTGACCCGGTGGTGGACATTCAAAAGGCCAATCTTATTGCCCGGCATTTCGTTGGATTCCACGCGTTCAATAACCTTTGGGTCGATACCGTGGCCGGTATCGCGCACCGCAATGCGCACGCGATTCCCGCTCTCGGTCACGCTAATGGTCACGACGCCTTTGCCTTTGCACGGCTGAATTCCGTGGACAATGGCGTTTTCCACCAGCGGCTGGATCAGCAGGCTTGGGATCACGCAGTTGACCTCCTCATCAATATCGTAAATGACGGTGAGCTTATCGCCAAAGCGGGCCTGCTCGATCGCGATGTAATCTTTGATTTGATAAAGCTCTTTTTTGATGTCGATCTGCTCGTCATCTTTCAATTCAATGTTGTAGCGCAGATAGCGTGACAGGTTGAAAATCAGCTGGCGGGCGGTGTCCGGATTAAGGCGAATGGAGGAGGAGATGGCGTTCAGCGCGTTAAACAGGAAATGAGGATTAATTTTACTTTGCAGCGCGCGTAGCTCTGCCTTATTTGCCATTTCGCGCAGCTGCTCCGCGCGCGAAACTTCCAGCTGAGTTGAGATGATTTGCGACAGACCAATCGCCATTTCCTGCAATGAGGAGGTGATCTGGTGCGCATGGCAGTAGTAAATCTTCAGCGTGCCCGTGACGACCCCTTTCTCCCATAAGGGGATCACCAGCATGGAATGTATTTCGGGCGTCCTGTGGGCTTCATCATTATTTTTAATGCTGATTTCACCGTAGTTGATCGCCTGTCGGGTGGTTGGGCTGATGGTGTCGTCGTTGTCACGATAGTTGTGCTCCCCGACGCCCACGTAGGCCAGCACGTGGTCGATATTGGTGATGGCGACGGCATCGGCGTGAATATCGCGACGGATGATATCGCAGACCTGGCGTAAAGACTCAGCGTTAACGTGGCGGAACAGCGGCAGCGTTTTGTTGGCAATATCGAGTGCCAGCTTGGCCTGACGCGCGGCGCTGGCCTCTTTTTCCCCTTCGACACTCTGCACCAGCAGGACAATAAAGCCGATGCACACGCTGCCGAGGATCATCGGAATACCGATTTTCGAAACAATATCCAGCCCAAGAGCGGTCGTGGGTGCCCACACCACAACCAAAATCATGGTCAAGGTTTCACACACCATGCCCGCGATGATCCCGGCGCGCCAGTGCTGTTTTTTAGGGAATTTGCGGTTAATCCAGCCGGACAGGATCCCGGCGATAATGCTGGTTATAAAGCACGGAATAGCCGTCACGCCGCCGATATCAATCAAATAGCGGTGTGTGCCGGCAATCAATCCGGTGATCACCCCAACCCAGGGGCCAAACAGTATCCCACCTGACATCACGGCGATAATGCGCACGTTGACCAGCGACCCTTCGACAGGCACTCCGGACCAGGTGCTGAAAAGGGCAAACATTGAAAAGATGGCGGTTACGGCCAGCAGTTCTTTTGGCGAGTGCGCTGACTTGTGCAGAAGCTCGCGGAACAGGCGAATGCGAATGAGGAAAAACAGACAAATCAGCATTAGCGCTGCGCGATCAAATACCGCCAGCAGCATATCGAATATTTCGTGCACAAGTGAACCTGGAGAATCGGGAAAGAACCATGATAAAAAACCTGGCGCGTATTGACCAGCTATCCGTCAGGTTTATCAAATGAGGAAAAACCACATTTTACAAAGGGGATTATTCGGAAAGTTCTTCAGTCCGGCTGAATTGTTCTGAACGAAGCGCAGCGAGGTAATGGTTATGATAACACCATGTTAAATAACAGGTATTAAAAAAACATTTTACGTCATCAGCCTTCCGCTTTTAGCGACAGCAGGGTTCCTGTTTTAACGCGATATCTTTTTTTTACTTTCCCTCTCGACAGCATGTTTTTTTTCAGGTTATTTTCTAAGCACGCCACATCGGTGGCAGCGTCGCTCGGACGGTCCGGGCGCTAACGTTAATCTGAGGAATCTATGGCTGAATTCAGTCCTGAACGCCGTTTCACGCGTATCGATCGTCTCCCCCCTTATGTTTTCAATATCACTGCTGAGCTGAAGATGGCTGCGCGTCGGCGCGGCGAAGATATCATCGATTTCAGCATGGGCAACCCTGACGGCCCAACGCCGCCACATATTGTTGAGAAACTCTGTACAGTTGCCCAGCGCCCGGATACGCATGGTTACTCAACGTCTCGCGGTATTCCTCGATTACGTCGTGCCATTTCCCGCTGGTACCAGGATCGCTATCAGGTGGACATCGATCCTGAAAGTGAAGCCATTGTCACCATTGGCTCGAAAGAAGGGCTGGCACACCTGATGCTGGCGACGCTGGATCACGGTGATACCGTGCTGGTGCCAAACCCCAGCTATCCGATCCATATCTACGGTGCGGTGATTGCTGGCGCGCAGGTTCGCTCTGTGCCGCTGGTGGAAGGCGTAGACTTCTTTAACGAACTGGAACGCGCGATTCGTGAAAGCTACCCGAAACCAAAGATGATGATCCTCGGTTTCCCGTCGAACCCAACGGCCCAGTGCGTTGAGCTCGAATTCTTCGAGAAAGTGGTCGCCCTGGCAAAACGTTACGACGTGCTGGTGGTTCACGATCTCGCCTATGCGGATATTGTCTACGACGGTTGGAAGGCGCCTTCCATTATGCAGGTGCCGGGCGCACGCGATGTGGCGGTCGAGTTCTTCACGCTGCCGAAAAGTTACAACATGGCGGGTTGGCGCATTGGCTTTATGGTGGGTAATAAGACGCTGGTAAATGCGCTGGCGCGTATTAAGAGTTACCACGACTACGGCACATTTACGCCGCTACAAGTTGCTGCAATTGCTGCGCTTGAAGGCGATCAGCAGTGTGTACAGGATATTGCTGCCCAGTATAAGCGGCGTCGCGATGTGCTGGTGAAAGGTCTGCATGAAGCGGGCTGGATGGTGGAAATGCCGAAGGCGTCCATGTACGTCTGGGCTAAAATTCCTGAGCCCTATGCGGCAATGGGGTCGCTGGAGTTTGCCAAGAAGCTCCTGCAGGATGCGAAGGTGTGCGTCTCGCCGGGCATCGGGTTTGGCGATTATGGCGATACTCACGTGCGGTTTGCGTTGATTGAAAACAGCGACCGCATTCGTCAGGCGGTCAGGGGGATTAAGAGCATGTTCCGGGCTGACGGGCTTCTCTCATCAAAAAATGTGGCTGAACTGCCCGAAACCTGACGACACAAAAAAACAGGCGCCTTGAGCGCCTGTTTTTTTGACTGCATGTTCTTTGCTAGATCATCAGGGCAAAGGTTCCGGCCCAGACTAAAACAATCACCGAAATGCCCATAAAGAAATATTTCACGTTTCATCACTCCGCGTATCTTGTGGTACGCATTCAAAAACAGAGTCCACCTGATTATAGAGAGTTGAAATCGGGCTAAAACGGAAATCGGAATTATCCCGCTACGCCTCAGACTCCACCTCAGAATTCTGCGCTTCCCATTGTCAGACGGCGCTAATGTACGCCTAAAAATGGGGGGTGACAAGTGGGATTTTTCTAAATACTTTCCGATACTTACGAGTGTCGTGGAACGGCGACAGTTTGATTTCAGTACGCAATAAATTCCCGTTGAGCGACGCAGAAAAAAGACGGTTACTCAGGGTAATTACAGGTGATTGAAAAGGTTAGTTTCTTAGCGAAACTAACCTTCTGGAAGGCTTAGATATAGAGAGAGGCTTCGCCCAGCGGACGGGTTTTGAAGCGGCGGTGCATCCACAAATACTGCTCAGGTGCACGCATGATCTCGAACTCGATAACCTTGTTGATAAAGGTCGCGGCTTCACACTCATTTTCCGGGTAGTTCGCCATTTCCGGGGAGATGTGCAAGCGATAACCCGATTTATCCGCTTTTCTGACCATCGTTACGGTCAGCATAGCGGCACCAGAAAGGCGTGAAATCACAAAGGTGCCATTGGTCGTGGCAACGTCTTTAACGGCGAAGAAAGGCGCGAAGCTACTGCCTTTACGGCCATAATCCTGATCGGGTGCAAACCAGACGGCCTCACCTTTTTTCAGTGCACCGACCATGCCGCGCAGATTGTTACGGCTGATCATCGCCTTGTTTGAGCGCATACGGCCGCGAGTCTGAACCCACTCCATCAGCGCGCTGTTGTGCGGACGGTAGGTTGCCATCATCGGCTGGCAAAGCCCCATCACGCGTCCACCGAGTTCGAGAGACATAAAGTGAACCCCGACGACCATCACGCCCCGATTCTGCGCCTGGGCACGCTTCAGGTTATCCAGACCTTCTACATCAAACCATTTACGCACGCGTTCATCAGGCCAGAACCAGGCCATACCGGTTTCCAGCAATGCCATGCCGATAGATTTAAAGTTTTCAGCGATCAGCTTTTCGCGCTGCTGCGCATTGTAGTGCGGGAAGCAAAGTTCAAGATTTTTACGTGCGATAGACTCGCGACGTTTAAGGAAATAGCGCGATGCGCTGCCGAGTCTTGAGCCCAGTATGCGGATCACCGGGTAAGGAAGCTGGACCAGCAACCAAAGCACGCCAAGACCAAACCATGTAAACCAGTAACGCGGGTGCAAGAACGCGCGTTTGAATGAGGATTCAGACAAATTAGAGGAACCTTTGTAAAACCGGTAAAAGTAACGCGCTTAGCGATACCACGTGCCTATTAGACCGTAGTGCAAGGTCATGGTTGCAGGCTTTACCGATCTTTACGGCGTTACCTGGCCATAGCTGACATTGGATGGGCGGCATAATGTAGCACCCTTATAGGTTATGTGCTATTACTCGTTTTTGATTAAAAAAGCGGCGATTACCGAGAGGCTTGATTTTGCTATTGTTATAAATGAGCGAAAGTCACTCTTTTGAGGGCGTTACGATGGATACATATCTGCAAACGGTGAAAGATGAGTGGGTGCAACTGATCAATGAAACTGAGCCACATATTCATCAAGTTACCGCCCAACTTGCCAGCGAGCATGCCACTGTTCTGATTGCTGAGTTCTATCGTGTTGTTCTGGCCGATCCTATTGTTGCTGAGTTTTTGACTACTGAACAGGTGGAAAGACAATTGCAGGAAGCGCTGCGTCGGTGGCTGGTTGATGTTCTCTCCTGTCAGGTTGGGCAGGTTGAGGAGCAGATACGCGCCCAGCAGCGTGCTGCAGATGTGCATGCCCGTATCGGCATCTCTGTCGACCTGGTCGAAATGGGTTTCAGGGTGCTGAAAAAATTGCTGTTACCCATCATTAACGCCACGCCCCATCCCTCTGACGTGAAGCTTAGCGTTTATCACTACGCCATTAACAGTATCGATCTGGCGATGGAGGTGATGTCGCGTGCGTATGTCTTCAGCGAGAACAATGCGGCGAAAGAGGATGAAAACTACCGGATTTTCTCGCTGATGGAGAATGCGGAAGAAGAGAAGGAGCGTCAGACCGCTGCGCTGCTGACCTGGGAAATGACGCTGCTCTATAAGGTGATGTTAGATACCAGCATAGGCAACAGCCGACCGCTCGGGCAATCAGATTTTGGGCTGTGGTTTAGCCATAAAGGACGTCACTATTTCAGCGGTATTGCCGAAGCAGGGCATATCTCCCGTCTTATTCAGGAGTTTGACGAGGCGTTTAATGAGGTTCGCCAGGCTGACGATGCGCTTCGTGACAGGTCACGGCAGGGCAAATTTTTGCGGCAGGTGCGTAACACCCTCTCGCAAATCGTTACCCTGCTGCGTGAGCTGTTTGATGAGGTTTCCCGCCATGAGGTGGGAATGGACGTGCTCACCCGACTGCTGAACCGTCGCTTCCTGCCGACCATTTTTAAACGTGAAATCACCCATGCCACCCGCGCCGGTACGCCGCTGTCGGCGCTACTGATCGATGTTGATAAATTCAAGCAAATCAATGATACCTGGGGCCACAATACGGGTGATGAAATCCTGCGAAAAGTGGCGGGTGCGTTTTATGACAATGTTCGCACCTGCGACTACGTATTTCGCTACGGTGGTGATGAGTTTTTAATTGTGCTGACGGAAATCACCGAAGCTGACGCACTGCGTATCGCAGAACGGATCCGCAAGCGTGTAGAAAAAATTAAGGTTAGCTCCCCGACCGGCGAGGCGATCTCTCTTTCCCTTTCAATCGGGGCGGCGATGTTCAATGGGCATCCTGACTACGAACGTCTGATACAGGCAGCGGATGAAGCGCTGTATGGTGCAAAACGACGCGGGCGGAACTGTGTAGAGTTGTGGAAAATGCAGTGATTTTATGAAGTCAGGAAGAACGAAAGTGTCCCCTGCAGGAATCGAACCTGCAACTAGCCCTTAGGAGGGGCTCGTTATATCCATTTAACTAAGGGGACGAGGCGGCACGAGTATAGCGTTATTTACACTTTGCGTTAAGCGCATTGCCGCCTGACTGCTCAAAGAGTCACCATTCAGGTCGATTTTTTTGCCGATTTTTCATTATCTTCCTGCGCCTTGAGCTCGGCCTTACGCTTGTTTGACATATCATTGCGGATTTGAGCGTGGCTCAACAGCGCGAAGATAAAGGTCCCGCCGCAAATATTGCCCGCCAGCGTCGGCAGTGCGAACGGCCAGAAGAAATCGCTCCAGTGTAGCGTGCCATTAAAGACCAGATAGAGAATTTCAACGGTACCTACCACGATGTGCGTGGTATCGGCGAGCGCAATCAGCCAGGTCATCAGGATGATCACCACAATTTTTGCGCTGCCTGCCGAGGGGAACATCCACACCATGGTGGCGATGATCCAGCCGGAGATAATCGCATTCGAGAACATCTCTAAGGGCGTGTTTTTCATCACATCCATGCCAATTTTTACAAACGCATCCCGGGTGGGCTCATCAAATATCGGCATATACTCAAAGGCCCAGGCTGCGATGCCTGTACCAATGATATTCCCAAGCAATACCACGCTCCAGAGCCGCATCAGCAAGCCGAAATTGCCCAGGGTAGGGTTTTGCATCACGGGCAGCACGGCGGTGACGGTGTTTTCAGTAAAGAGCTGCTGGCGCGCCATGATGACGATGATAAAGCCGAAGGTGTAGCCAAGATTTTCCAGTAAAAAGCCACCCGGCACGCCCTCCAGCTGGACATGAAATATGCCTTTGGCCAGCAGTGACGCACCCATCGAGAGACCCGCAGCAATCGCCGACCAGAACAGGGCCATGGCATCGCGTTCCATCTCCTTTTCACCATCCTGGCGTATATGTTCGTGGATCGCCATCGCACGGGAGGGCAGGCGATCTTCGTCAATTTCTATCTTCTCGCCACGCTCTTTTTCCTCACTCTCAATTTCTACGTCCTCATTGTTCTTGCCAATTTTTTCTTCGCCCACTTCTTTCATAACCGCTCCTGGAGGATGAACTTTCTTTAAAGCGTAGCGGCTTTTATCGTGATGCCTGTGGGGATGCTCTTAAATTGGTGGCAATGGCAACAAAGGTGATACATCTCTTTCAAAGACATTATAAAATTGCCAGCGAAACGAATTCCTAAAGCCAGGCTATGCTGAGATCAGAGTGACGCTGGTTACTGCCCGTAATTGTGCTCATAGACATCGGGAAACGTGCTGTTACAATCACTTGCACGTTTTCATACGGAGCGACAGATGCTCCGTTACGGATGGCAATCAACGATAGCCATACTGAACAGGGAGATAATTATGAAACTTCGGCTGTCGGCGCTTGCACTGGGCGCGACGATGCTTGTGGGCTGCGCCAGCTCCGGGGAGCAAACGGGACGCTCCGATCCTCTTGAAGGATTTAACCGCTCGATGTACAGCTTCAACTATAACGTGCTGGATCCGTATGTGGTCCGCCCGGTAGCGGTGGCATGGCGCGATTATGTTCCACAACCTGCGCGTAATGGATTAAGCAATTTCACCAGTAACCTGGAAGAGCCTGCGGTGATGGTGAACTATTTCCTGCAAGGTGACCCGTATCAGGGGATGGTGCACTTTACGCGCTTCTTCCTGAACTCCCTGCTGGGTATGGGCGGCTTCATTGATGTCGCTGGCATGGCAAACACAAAACTGCAGCGTGAACAGCCGCACCGTTTCGGCAGCACGCTGGGGCATTACGGCGTAGGTTATGGTCCGTATGTGCATCTGCCGTTCTATGGCAGTTTCACCGTGCGTGATGATGGCGGCGATATGGTGGATACGCTGTATCCTGTGCTGTCATGGCTGACCTGGCCGCTGTCGATTGGTAAGTGGACGGTGGAAGGGATCGAAACGCGTGCGCAACTGCTGGACTCTGACGGTCTGCTGCGCCAGTCTTCCGATCCGTATATCATGGTGCGTGAGGCGTACTTCCAGAACCATGACTTCATCGCCAATGGCGGCAAGCTTAAGCCGGAAGATAATCCGAACGCGAAAGCCATCGAGAATGAACTAAAAGATATCGATTCGGAATAAATAAAAAAGGTGAGCGATGCTCACCTTTTTTGATCCCTGCGCGATTAGAACGCGTAGTTGAAGTTGGTACCGAACAGCCAGGCTTTACCTTCAGAGGTGAACTCGTAAGGGCCTTCCTGGAACGTCACTTTCTGACCGTGCATATAAGAAACGCCAGCGTCGACTGACGCATTCTCGTTGAATGCATAGGTTGCACCAGCACTCAGCCAGAAGCGGTCCTGATCCGGGATGGAGATGGAGCGCTTATCAGCCGGAACCGGGCTATCATCAAACGCGATACCGGTACGGAACGTCCAGTTGTCGTCCATATAGTAGGTTGTACCCAGCGCAATACGGTATGCGTCGTGGAAACTTTCGTCCTTATAGAACAGCGTCTGACCATTGGTGCCGGTCGCTTTCAACTCTTCGAACTGACTCCAGCTGGTGTATGCCAGGCTATAGTGAATAGCCCATTGTGGTGCGACGCGGTTGTAACCGGAGACTTCCCACATTTCTGGCAGATGCAGTGACAGTGAACCTGGTACGGTCTGGTTTGACGTGCCCCACGGGATGGTGGTGCCTGCACCCGGAACCATGCCGTTTACAGGGCTCAGGATGCCGCTTTTGTAATCGCCATCGAAATCAATTTTCACTTCTGAGCGATAGGTCAGACCCCAGCGGTTATTTTTGTCCAGCTCATACAGAATACCCGCGTTCCAGCCGTAGCCCCACTCATCGCCCTTCAGGCTGGCGATCTTGTTGCTGTTTTTCGGCAGAGCGGCAGTTTGTTCACCGGTATAGCGCTCAATTTTGGCATCAGCGTAGACGGCATCAAAGCCCAGGCCGAAGCTCCAGTTGTCATTGAGACGATACGCGCCGCTCAGGTTCAGGTTGAGGGTAGTTAAATCGGTTTTGCCCCCATATTCGCCTGCCGGGTAATTGTTATTGAACTCGGTTGCCAGACCATAGTTAGAGGTGACTGACGCACCCCAACCAAATTGTTCATTAATCGGCGCAACGAAGTGCAGGTTAGGTACCCACGCTGTCGGCGCGATGTTATCCGCTTTCAGGCTCGCGCCGGTGAAAGGCGATTTGCCGGAAATATTGACATCAGGATCGATGTAAACCGCACCAGCAGAGAAGGTCGGGCGATCGAACATCATGATAAGCGCAGGGTTACGACTTGCGTTACCTGCGTCATCAGCAATAGCGCCTTCCCCGGAATATGCACGGCCAAGGCCAGAGGAAGAAAATTCGTTTAACTGGAAGCCCGCTGACCAGGCGGACGTTGAGACGATTGCCACTGCGACTGCCAGCGCAGTCTTTTTGAACAGGGTTTTCTGGCTCATGACCATAACCTCATTGAGTTATTTTTATTCAATAATTGTTACATACCGTAACAGGAGCGCGAAGTGTAGGGTCTGAGGTATGACATACAAATCAGACCAGTGGCGTGAGTATAGGTCTGACCAGCTAATATGTTGCAAGTTTGTTTATTAATATTTTCAAACATGTTTCTTGAAACGAGATCTGGTTGGCAAAATTGTGACCAGCGAGACTCACCCGAAAGGGTGAATTTTGTTTTAGATCATTTTTTAGTGTGATATTGCTCACTTATCCGATTTTGCGTCATTAACGGCTGGAGAGAGCCAGCGGCGGGGCGCAAAATATCAGCATCGTGTTTATCTCGCGCTTTGCGCGAATACAGAGGAAATTGAGCTATGAGTAAATGCAGTGCTGATGAAACCCCGGTTTGCTGCTGTATGGATGTTGGCACCATCATGGACAACACCGATTGCACCGCGTCTTACAGCCGTGTATTCACTAGCCGTGCCGAAGCGGAAGAAACCCTGGCCGCGCTGAGTCAACGTGCGCGTGAAGTCGAATCCGATCCGTGCGAAATCAAGTCGACCTTTACCGAAGTGGAAGGTGGCGTGAAGCTGGATATCGATTTTGTTTTTGCGTGTGAAGCTGAAACGCTGATTTTCCAGCTGGGGCTGCGTTAATTCCAGCGGTCTGGTGCCCTCACCCCAACCCTCTCCCACGGGAGAGGGCGCAAACATCAAAAACGGTAACCTCAGGGTTACCGTTTTGCTTTTACCTCGGGGCATTTTCTTTTTCTTCTCTGTGTTTTAGCTCGCATTTTTATGCTTCCCCGATTGGCTGAATGTAAAAAAATGGTTAAGACTGTTATCAGGTCAGACCACTTTATATTTGTGTAAAGTTTTTTACAGGGGAATGTTATGAGTCAGGCATTACCGCTTATCACCCGACAAGGTGATCGCATTGCCATTGTTAGCGGGTTGCGCACGCCGTTTGCGCGTCAGGCAACCGCCTTTCATGGTATACCGGCCGTCGATCTGGGAAAAATGGTCGTAGGCGAGATGCTGGCTCGCAGCGAAATTCCGCCTGAGGTCATCGAACAGCTGGTCTTCGGCCAGGTCGTGCAGATGCCTGAAGCCCCCAACATTGCACGTGAAATTGTTCTCGGCACGGGAATGAATGTGCACACCGATGCCTACAGCGTCAGTCGCGCCTGCGCGACCAGCTTTCAGGCGGTGGCTAACGTGGCCGAAAGCCTGATGGCGGGGACTATTCGCGCGGGTATCGCGGGCGGGGCGGACTCCTCTTCAGTGCTGCCGATTGGGGTCAGCAAAAAGCTGGCACGTATCCTCGTGGATGCTAACAAGGCCCGCACTACTGGCCAGAAACTTAAACTCTTCTCGCGTTTACGCCTGCGCGATCTGATGCCTGTTCCGCCCGCGGTGGCTGAATATTCAACCGGTCTGCGCATGGGCGATACCGCTGAGCAGATGGCGAAGACCTACGGCATCACCCGCGAACAGCAGGATGCCCTGGCGCATCGTTCGCACCAGCTCGCTGCGAAGGCCTGGTCGGAAGGCAAACTTGTCGACGAGGTGATGACGGCTTACATCCCGCCTTTCCGCGAACCTCTGGTGGAAGATAACAATATCCGTGGCACTTCGACGCTGGCGGATTACGCAAAACTGCGCCCGGCGTTTGACCGTAAACCTGGCACCGTTACGGCGGCCAACAGTACACCTCTGACGGACGGTGCTGCGGCCGTGATCCTGATGACCGAATCCCGTGCGAAGGAGCTTGGCATCACCCCGCTGGGTTATTTGCGAAGCTATGCGTTTACGGCGATTGATGTCTGGCAGGACATGTTGTTAGGTCCAGCCTGGTCCACGCCGCTGGCGCTGGAGCGTGCGGGGCTGACGCTGGCTGACTTAACCCTGATCGATATGCACGAAGCCTTTGCCGCACAAACTCTGGCAAACATCCAGCTGCTGGCAAGCGAGCGCTTCGCGCGCGATGTACTGGGCCGTGCCCACGCGACCGGCGAAGTGGATCAGAGTAAGTTTAACGTGCTTGGCGGATCCATCGCCTATGGCCATCCGTTTGCGGCAACGGGCGCGCGTATGATTACCCAAACGTTACATGAACTTCGTCGCCGCGGCGGTGGGTTTGGTCTCGTTACCGCCTGCGCGGCAGGCGGTCTTGGCGCAGCAATGGTTCTGGAGGCTGAATAATGGACATGCCATCTGCATTCAATCTGACGGTTCGCCTCGATAACGTGGCCGTTATCACTATTGATGTGCCTGATGAAAAGATGAATACCCTGAAGGCCGAATTTGGCGTTCAGGTGCGCGCGATGCTAAAGCAGCTCCGCGAAAACAAAACCATTCGCGGTCTGGTGTTTATCTCGGCCAAGCCGGATAACTTTATTGCCGGGGCAGATATCAACATGATTGCCCGCGCGCAAAGCGCTCAGGAAGCCGAAGAGCTGGCGCGTCAGGGGCAGCAGGTGATGGCTGAGATCCACGCCCTGTCGTTCCCGGTGATTGCTGCCATTCACGGCGCTTGTCTGGGGGGCGGTTTAGAGCTGGCGCTGGCCTGCCATAGCCGCATTTGTACCGATGATGCAAAAACGGTGTTAGGCCTGCCGGAAGTGCAGTTAGGCCTGTTACCTGGCTCGGGTGGAACGCAGCGTTTACCGCGTCTGGTGGGGGTGAGTACCGCGCTGGAGATGATCTTAACCGGCAAGCAGCTGCGCGCCCGTCAGGCGCTGAAAGTGGGACTGGTCGATGAAGTGGTTCCCCACTCGATTTTGCTGGAGGCCGCCGTTGAGCTGGCCCTGAAAGGGCGTCAGGCAAAACGTCCTCTTCCTGTGCGTGAGCGCGTGCTGGCAGGGCCACTGGGGCGCGCGCTCCTGTTCAACATGGTAAGCAAAAAGACCGAGCAAAAAACCAAAGGCAACTACCCGGCGGCGAAGCGCATTCTTGAAGTAATTGAAACCGGCTTGTCGCAGGGTAGCAGCAGCGGTTATGCCGCCGAGGCAAAAGCCTTTGGTGAACTGGCGATGACGCCGCAGTCTCAGGCGCTGCGCAGCATCTTCTTTGCCAGCATTGACGTCAAAAAAGATCCGGGAAGCGAAGCTGAGCCTGCGCCGCTGCGCGCCGTTGGCGTGCTGGGGGGCGGGCTGATGGGCGGTGGAATTGCGTTTGTCACTGCCAGTAAAGGCAAATTGCCGGTGCGTATCAAAGACATTAATCCTAAGGGAATCAACCACGCGCTTCAGTACAGCTGGCAGAACCTTGATCAGAAGGTTAAACGCCGCCATATCAAAGCAAGCGAGCGCGATAAAACACTCTCGATGATCACTGGCACCACGGACTACCGCGGTTTTGCACATCGCGATCTGGTGATAGAAGCCGTTTTTGAAGATCTGGCGCTCAAGCAGCAAATGGTGGCAGACGTTGAACAGCATTGCGCCCCGCATACCATCTTTGCTTCAAACACCTCGTCATTGCCGATTGGCGACATCGCGGCGAAAGCCGCACGACCGGAGCAGGTGATTGGTCTGCACTTCTTTAGCCCGGTTGAAAAAATGCCGCTGGTGGAGGTTATTCCACACGCGACCACCAGTCCGCAAACCGTTGCCACGGTGGTCAAGCTCGCGAAAAAGCAGGGCAAAACGCCGATTGTCGTGGCGGATAAAGCAGGCTTCTACGTCAATCGTATTCTGGCTCCCTACATTAATGAAGCAATGCGGTTGCTGACGGAAGGGGAGAAGATTGAGCACGTCGATGAGGCGCTGGTGAAGTTTGGTTTCCCTGTCGGCCCAATCCAACTTTTGGATGAGGTAGGAATAGATACCGGCACTAAAATTATACCTGTACTGGAGGCTGCTTACGGAGACCGTTTTAGCCCCCCTGCAAACATTGTTTCTGCAATTTTGAAGGACGATCGCAAAGGCAGAAAAAATGAACGCGGTTTCTATCTTTACGGGGCAAAAGGGCGTAAAAGCAAGAAACAGGTCGACCCTGCGGTTTATGGGCTTATTTCTGTTACCGGTCAGGGAAAACTGTCGTCAGCGCAGTGTGCTGAGCGTTGTGTGATGATGATGCTCAACGAAGCGGCGCGCTGTTTCGGCGAACAGGTGATCAGAAGCGCACGCGATGGTGACATCGGTGCCGTATTTGGTATTGGTTTCCCGCCGTTCCTTGGCGGCCCGTTCCGGTATATGGACACCCTCGGGGCGGGTGAAGTGGTTGCAATTCTGCAACGTCTGGCTTCGCAATATGGTCCACGGTTTACACCCTGTGACGAATTATTGCAGATGGTGGAACGGGGCCAGACATTTTGGCCTGCAAGGGAAACTGTCCTCGTAAGCTGAGGTCAAAGAAGGGTAAATCCTTCGGTGAAGAGACCTGTTTTGGCGAATTTGTAAACAGAGATTGACTATACTTACGCCATTGAGGTAAAAAACAGCGTTTCATTCACCGAATGGATCAGGCACAATGCCCGGCCATCGGGTTTTCTACCTCCCAGCTTTAATCGCGGGTAGTCAACGCCGGTGATTCTGGTTAACAAAAGCGGTGCAATATGCAAGTTTTTATCATGCGTCACGGCGACGCGGCACTCGATGCCGCCAGTGCCTCAGTACGTCCTTTGACAGTCTGTGGCTGCGACGAATCCCGTCAAATGGCTACCTGGCTTAAAGGTCAAAAAGTGGACATTGAACGCGTTCTGGTGAGTCCGTTCCTGCGTGCAGAACAGACGCTGGATGTGGTAGGGGAGTGTATGAACCTGCCTTCCAGTGTGGATGTTCTCCCTGAACTCACGCCGTGTGGCGATGTGGGTCTTGTGAGTGCCTATCTTCAGGCGCTGTGCAATGAAGGTGTCGCTTCCGCACTGGTCATTTCCCCCCTGCCGCTGGTCGGCTATCTGGTATCTGAGCTGTGCCCTGGCGAAACGCCGCCGATGTTCACGACCTCCGCCATTGCCAACGTCACCCTGGACGAAACCGGCAAAGGTGTCTTTAACTGGCAAATGAGTCCGTGCAACCTGAAGATGGCAAAAGCTATCTGACGTGACGTGCGAAATGGCGGGGCGCAATGTGCTTCCCGCCATCCTGTCAGGGCAACTCTGGCGGCTGCCATTCCTCGACTTCAATCAACACCAGCAATGCGGCATCTCCGCCGTACTCTTTGGGTGCCTGATGAAACGCCATCACGTGTGGATGCTGAGCCAGCCACAGCGGCGTCTGTTGCTTGAGAATATGTTTGCCGTGACCGTGCATCACGCAGGCGCAAAAAACGTGTTCGCGACGACATGCCGCAATCAACGCCCCCAGCTCCTGTTTCGCCTGCATCTGGGTTAACCCGTGCAGATCGAGAAACAGCTCCGGTGAATAGTCCCCACGTCGTAGCTTTTTCAGCTCAAAATGGCTGACGTCTTCACGTACGTACTTCACAGCCCCCTGCGTGTTGAGCAGCGGCTGAAATTCATCTGAAAAATAGTGACTGTTATCGGCCTGCTCCTGGAGCAGTCGCTTGACCGGCACTTCGCTGATTTTTTTGCGCTGAGGACGATGAACGATGGTGCCCTGCGTGATTTTACGCGTCCCGGTCATCAGCTGTCGGAAGAGTGTCTGATCCTCCTCGCTGAGCGATGTTTTCTTTTTCATTTGGCATTCTCATCTCGTATTTCCGATAGTGTACCCGACTAAACGCATTTTTTAACCTCAAGCGGTACGCGTCATTGCTGATTTATCGCCGTCTTCATGGCAAACTAGCCGCCGAAAATTATGCGAGCATGCCCTGGAGGAAAGAGTGGATAAAATTTTTGTCGATGAAGCAGTAAACGAGCTGCATACCATACAGGACATGTTGCGCTGGTCGGTTAGCCGCTTCAGCGCCGCCAACATCTGGTACGGTCACGGTACCGATAACCCGTGGGATGAGGCCGTTCAGCTGGTGCTGCCGTCCCTCTACCTGCCGCTGGATATTCCGGAAGACATGCGTACCGCGCGCCTGACCTCCAGCGAGAAGCACCGCATCGTTGAGCGCGTGATCCGCCGCGTGAACGAGCGTATCCCGGTAGCCTACCTGACCAATAAAGCCTGGTTCTGCGGCCACGAGTTCTATGTTGATGAACGCGTGCTGGTGCCGCGCTCGCCGATTGGTGAGCTGATCAACAACCACTTTGACGGACTGATTAACCATCAGCCGCAGCACATTCTGGATATGTGTACCGGCAGCGGCTGCATTGCGATTGCCTGTGCCTATGCCTTCCCGGAAGCGGAAGTGGACGCGGTCGATATTTCCACCGACGCGCTGGCCGTAACCGAGCACAACATTGAAGAGCACGGCCTGATCCATCACGTAACGCCAATTCGCTCCGATCTGTTCCGCGATCTGCCGACGCTGCAGTACGATCTGATCGTCACCAATCCGCCATACGTCGATGCAGAAGACATGTCCGATCTGCCAAACGAATATCGCCATGAGCCGGAGCTGGGCCTGGCATCAGGCTCTGACGGCCTGAAGCTGACCCGCCGCATTCTGGCCTGCGCGCCGGATTACCTGACCGACGACGGCGTTCTGATTTGTGAAGTGGGCAACAGCATGGTACATCTGATAGAGCAGTACCCGGATGTGCCGTTCACCTGGCTCGAGTTCGACAACGGCGGTGACGGCGTCTTTATGCTGACCAAAGCGCAGCTGCTCGACGCGCGCGAACACTTCAGCATCTATAAAGATTAATCCAGCGGGCTTCGGCCCGTTTCACAACGCTCAAACACAAACAACAACATCGGAGCCGTGATGGCAGGAAACAGTATTGGACAGGTATTCCGCGTGACCACCTTTGGGGAGTCGCACGGGTTGGCACTCGGTTGCATCGTCGACGGCGTACCGCCAGGCATCGAACTGACCGAAGCAGATTTACAGCACGACCTCGACCGTCGACGTCCGGGCACCTCTCGCTACACCACGCAGCGTCGCGAGCCGGACCAGGTCAAAATTCTTTCCGGCGTCTTTGAAGGGCGCACCACCGGGACCAGCATTGGTCTGCTGATCGAAAATACCGATCAGCGCTCCCAGGACTACGGCGCCATCAAAGACGTTTTCCGTCCGGGCCACGCCGACTACACCTACGAACAAAAGTACGGCTTCCGTGACTATCGCGGTGGCGGACGCTCTTCCGCGCGTGAAACCGCGATGCGCGTGGCGGCAGGGGCGATTGCCAAGAAATACTTGCAGCAGAAATTTGGCATCGTTATCCGCGGCTGTCTGACCCAGATGGGCGACATTCCACTGGCGATCAAAGACTGGGATCAGGTCGAGCAAAACCCGTTCTTTTGCGCGGATGCCGACAAGCTGGAGGCGCTCGACGAACTGATGCGCGGCCTTAAAAAAGAGGGCGACTCCATCGGTGCAAAAGTCACCGTGGTGGCTGATGGCGTTCCGGCTGGCTGGGGCGAGCCGGTATTTGACCGTCTCGACGCTGACATCGCCCACGCGCTGATGAGCATCAACGCGGTGAAGGGCGTCGAGATTGGCGACGGTTTTGACGTGGTTCAGCTTCGCGGAAGCCAGAACCGCGACGAAATCACGAAAGCGGGCTTCCAGAGCAACCATGCGGGCGGCATTCTGGGCGGTATCAGCAGCGGGCAGCAAATTGTTGCCAACATCGCACTGAAGCCGACTTCCAGCATTACCGTGCCGGGCCACACGATTAACCGCTCTGGTGAAGAAGTTGAGATGATCACCAAAGGACGTCACGATCCGTGCGTGGGGATCCGCGCGGTACCGATCGCAGAAGCGATGCTGGCGATCGTGTTGATGGATCACTTCCTGCGCCAGCGCGCGCAGAATGCGGATGTGACGACCACCATTCCACGCTGGTAAACATGAAAAAAACCGCAATTGCTCTGCTGGCGCTGCTCGCCAGTGGAGCCTCTCTGGCCGCCACGCCGTGGCAAAAAATCACCCATCCGGTGGCGGGGAGTGCGCAGTCCATCGGTGCCTTCTCTAACGGCTGCATCGTGGGCGCGCAGGAACTTCCGCTGCAGTCGGACACCTATCAGGTGATGCGTACCGATCAGCGCCGCTATTTCGGCCATCCGGATCTGGTGCTGTTTATACAGCGCCTTGGTAATCAGGTGCATAACCTGGGGCTGGGCACGATGCTGATCGGCGATATGGGGATGCCTGCCGGGGGCCGCTTCAACGGCGGTCACGCCAGCCACCAGACCGGACTGGATGTCGATATCTTCTTACAGCTACCGAAAACGCGCTGGACGTCTTCGCAGTTGCTGAAACCGCAGGCGCTGGATTTGGTCGCGAGCGACGGTAAGCGCGTAGTGCCGTCCCTGTGGACGCAGGATGTCTCCAGCATGATCAAGCTGGCGGCAGAAGATAACGATGTCACGCGGATTTTCGTTAACCCGGCCATCAAGCAACAGCTCTGTCTGGATGCCGGAACGGATCGCGACTGGCTGCGTAAAGTGCGTCCGTGGTTCCAGCACCGTGCACATATGCACGTTCGTCTGCGCTGCCCGGCGAACAGTCTGGAATGTGAAGATCAGCCGCTTCCACCGCCTGGCGATGGCTGTGGTTATGAACTGCAAAGCTGGTTTGAACCGGCGAAGCCTGGAACCTCTAAGCCTGAGAAGAAGACACCGCCTCCGTTGCCGCCTTCCTGCCAGGCGCTACTGGATGAGCATGTACTTTAATGGATAATTTCGTCGATCTGTTTATGGTGTCACCGCTGCTGCTGGCGGTGCTCTTTTTTGTTGCGATGCTCGCCGGGTTTATCGATGCGCTGGCGGGTGGAGGCGGTTTGCTGACGGTTCCGGCGCTGCTGGCGGCGGGCATGAGCCCGGCTCAGGCGCTGGCGACTAACAAGCTGCAGGCCTGCGGTGGGTCGCTCTCGGCGTCGCTCTATTTTATCCGCCGAAAGGTGGTGAGCCTGGCCGATCAGAAGCTCAATATTCTGATGACCTTTATTGGCTCGACGTCGGGTGCGCTGCTGGTTCAGCACGTGCAGTCCGATATTTTGCGTCAGATCCTGCCGATCCTGGTTATTTGCATCGGCCTGTACTTTTTGCTGATGCCGAAGCTTGGTGAAGAGGATCGCCCGCGTCGCCTGCACGGCCTGCCGTTTGCGCTGGTTGCCGGGGGCTGTGTGGGTTTTTATGACGGTTTCTTCGGCCCGGGCGCAGGCTCATTTTACGCGCTGGCCTTCGTGACGCTGGCCGGGTTCAACCTCGCCAAATCCACCGCCCATGCCAAAGTGCTCAACGCGACCTCAAACGTCGGCGGCCTGCTGCTGTTTATCATTGGCGGCAAGGTTATCTGGGCAACCGGCTTTGTAATGATGGTGGGCCAATTTTTAGGCGCGCGCGTGGGCTCGCGTCTGGTATTGAGCAAGGGGCAAAAGCTGATCCGCCCGATGATTGTTGTGGTCTCGGCGGTGATGAGCGCCAAACTGCTTTATGACAGCCATGGACAGGAGATCCTCACCTGGTTGGGGATGCACTAATGAACAGTACGCATAACTACGAACAGCTGATTGAGATTTTCGACGGCTGTTTTGCTGATGATTTTAATACCCGTCTGATTAAAGGCGACGACGAACCGATCTATCTTCCTGCTGATGCAGAGGTTCCGTATAACCGCATCGTTTTCGCACATGGCTTTTACGCCAGCGGTTTGCACGAGATTTCGCACTGGTGCATCGCGGGGAAAGCACGTCGCGAGCTGGTGGACTTCGGTTACTGGTATTGCCCGGACGGGCGTGACGCCGCAACTCAGGGCCAGTTTGAAGATGTTGAAGTCAAACCCCAGGCGCTGGAGTGGCTGTTCTGCGTGGCGGCGGGCTTCCCGTTCAACGTGAGCTGCGACAACCTGGAAGGCGACTTCGAGCCGGATCGTATCGTCTTCCAGCGCCGCGTTCATAAGCAGGTGATGGAATATCTTGAGAAGGGCATCCCGGAACGTCCGGCGCGCCTGATCGAGGCTTTACAGAATTATTACCACACGCCGGAGATCACGGCGGAATGCTTCCCTTGGCCGGAAGATCTTTAACAGAGGAAAGAAGATGATCGCAGAATTTGAATCACGCATTCTGGCGTTAATTGATGACATGGTGGAACACGCCAGTGATGATGAGCTGTTCGCCAGCGGTTATCTGCGTGGTCACCTGACGCTTGCCGTAGCCGAGCTGGAGGCAGGTGACGATCACTCTGCCGACGCAGTTCACGAAGAAGTGACTCGCAGCCTGGAAAAAGCCATTCAGGCCGGAGAACTCTCTCCGCGCGATCAGTCTTTGGTGCTGGGAATGTGGGACAAACTGTTCCAGCAGGCGAAAGCGAAGTAAGTGTTTCACCACCCTCTCCCTGTGGGAGAGGGACGGGGTGAGGGCACCAGACCGCACCCTACTTAACCTTCTTCCCCTTCAGCAGTTTCCGTACCCACAGTCGATTTGGGTTGAGTCCCGCAAGCGTAATTCTGTCCAGCGGAATCGGCTCATCGCTCATCTGTGCGGCTAACACCTCTGCCAGCAGCGGCGCAGAGCACAATCCCCTCGAACCCAGCCCGCCGAGCATAAACAGCTCCGGATACACCGGCGCGCTTACCGCCATGTCCCGGTTATCAGCCAGATCCTGATAGGCCGCAAGCGTTGCCTCATAGTCCGGCACGCTCCCCGCCATCGGCAGATGGTCACGCGTGGCGCAGCGTACGCCGCAGCGGGCTTCACCCTCGCTGACGTCAACCTCTTTCGCCCACGCCGCATCCGGGAAACAGTCAACCAGACGCTGGCGGTTCTGCTGCTGGTCCGCGCCGCTGTAGCGCATTTCCGTTTCGCCACGATGATAGCTCGCCCCGCTGCAGTGATGGCCGTTAGACGGATTTTGCGGCGTCAGATAGCCGTCATAGCACAGCACCTGACGTAATTTACTCAGTCCGGGCACGGTTGGGATATGGCTTACCTGGCCGCCGACCGGATACACCGGCAATGTTTCTGTCTGGATAAACTGGCTGATGTTATGTCCGTTTGCCAGCACAACGCTTGCGTGCTGCGCCGCTTTGCCATCAGCAAAACGCAGATTCCAGCGTTCTGTCCGGCTAAGCGATTCAACGGTGTGGGCATAGTGCACCGTCAGCCCGCGAGACTGGGCCAGGGTCATCACCGCCGCCGTCAGGTCGGCCGGGCACAGCCAGCCGCCGAGCGGATACTGTATACCGTCACAGCTCGTGTCGACGCCCGTGGTTTCAGCAACTTGCTGCGCAGTGACCGCACGGGCGATCGCCTCCGGCAGACCCAGCGACAGCATTTGCGCGATTTTTTGCTGGCTCTTCTCATCCCAGCCGAGCTGCGTCACGCCGCACCAGTCGTGGTCAAAATCAACAGGCAGAAGATCGTACAGACGACGAGCAAACGTAAATGCCGCCGGGAAAAACTGGAACAGCGCCGGGTCGTGCGCGCTCAGCAGAGGATAAAGCGCGCCCTGACGGTTGCCTGAGGCACCCGTCGCCGGTGCCTCATCAGCGCAGTAGAGCGTGACCTGCCAGCCACGGTGGAGAAGCGCGAGCGAGAGCAGAGCGCTGGCAATGCCGCCGCCAATGAGTGCTACCTCGCGTGTTGCACTGGCGCGACGGGAAAACCACGGTGCCTGAGCGGGGACATTCAACGTCTGTTCCATCGTCCCGACCAGCATGTCGCGCTTGCGGCCAAACCCCTTGGTTTTACGCATGGTAAAGCCCGCTTCCTGCAGCCCGCGGCGGACAAAACCTGCAGAGGTGAAGGTGGCGAGCGTTGCGCCCGGGCGGGCCAGACGCGCCATTGCGCAAAACAGATGCTGACTCCACATATCCGGGTTTTTGGCAGGGGCAAAACCGTCCAGGAACCAGGCATCCACTTTCTGATTCATCGAATCGTCGAGCTGATCGGTAAGTTCGTTAATGTCACCCAGCCATAAATCCAGGGTAACGCGTCCGCCGTCCAGAATCAGACGATGGCCCCCACCCACGGCCGGTGGCCATTGCGCCTGAAGCTGCTCTGCCCAGGTTGCCAGCTCGGGCCAGTGCTGATGTGCGAGCTGTAAATCGTGCAAAGTGAGCGGGAATTTTTCAAAACTGACGAAATGTAATCTTTGGAGCGTAGCCTCGGGATGGGCAGCGTGAAACCGATCAAACGCCTGCCAGAGGGTCAGAAAATTGAGGCCGGTACCGAATCCGCTTTCCGCCACCACGAACAGGCTACGCGGATGCGCGGGGAATCGGGCGCCGAGCTGGTTTCCGTCGAGAAAAACATAACGTGTCTCTTCAAGTCCGTTATCATTAGAAAAATAGACGTCATCAAAATCTCGGGAAACAGGTGTACCCTCAGCGTTGAATTCGAGGTTGGCGGGTTGTATAGCGTTTTGTTTCACGTAAGTTACTCGTCCGACAGGCAGTGGCACGATCTTAACGATGTGAGCCCATCGGTGCAAATTTCCTCAGAAATTGTCTGATCGGACTTGTTCGGCGTACAAGTGTACGCTATTGTGCGACTCGAAACTTACTATAGTGCGACTTACAGAGGTATTGAATGAAACGTGCAGTGATTACTGGCCTGGGCATCGTTTCCAGCATCGGTAATAACCAGCAGGAAGTCCTGGCATCTCTGCGTGAAGGACGCTCCGGGATCACTTTCTCTGAAGAGTTTAAAGATTCGGGAATGCGTAGCCACGTATGGGGTAACGTCAAACTGGACACCACCGGTTTGATCGACCGTAAAGTGGTTCGTTTCATGAACGATGCCTCTATTTACGCCTATCTTTCCATGCAGGAAGCGATCGCTGACGCTGGCCTGAGCGAAGACGTTTATCAGAACAACCCGCGTGTGGGTCTGATTGCCGGTTCCGGCGGTTCGTCTAAAGCGCAGGTATTCGGTGCGGACGCCATGCGTAGCCCGCGCGGCCTGAAAGCGGTAGGTCCATACGTTGTGACCAAAGCCATGGGTTCAGCGGTTTCTGCCTGCCTGGCGACACCGTTCAAAATTCACGGTGTGAACTACTCCATCAGCTCCGCCTGTGCGACTTCCGCGCACTGTATCGGTAACGCGGTTGAGCAAATCCAGCTGGGCAAACAGGACATCGTGTTTGCTGGCGGCGGTGAAGAGCTGGGCTGGGAAATGGCCTGTGAGTTCGACGCAATGGGTGCACTGTCCACCAAATACAACGAGACGCCAGATAAAGCGTCCCGTACCTATGACGCACACCGCGACGGTTTCGTTATCGCGGGCGGCGGCGGTATGGTTGTGGTTGAAGAGCTGGAACATGCTCTGGCTCGCGGCGCTCACATCTACGCTGAGATCGTGGGTTACGGCGCAACGTCCGACGGTGCTGACATGGTTGCTCCATCCGGCGAAGGCGCAGTGCGCTGCATGAAGATGGCGATGCACGGCGTTGATACCCCAATCGACTACCTGAACTCCCACGGTACCTCTACTCCAGTTGGCGACGTGAAAGAACTGGGTGCGATCCGCGAAGTCTTTGCGGATAAGAGCCCGGCGATCTCTGCAACCAAAGCCATGACCGGTCACTCTCTGGGTGCGGCTGGCGTGCAGGAAGCGATCTACTCTCTGCTGATGCTCGAACACGGCTTTATCGCGCCAAGCATCAACGTGGAAGAGCTGGATGAGCAGGCTGCTGGTCTGAACATCGTAACCAAACCAACGGATGCGACGCTGACGACCGTTATGTCTAACAGCTTCGGTTTCGGCGGTACCAACGCCACGCTGGTAATGCGTAAGCTGAAAGCATAAGCGTTTGAATGTATAGTAGAAGGGAGCCTGATGGCTCCTTTTTTTATGCCTGAATTCGGAGTTATGCATGACGGACACTACATCAGATATAAACGCCACGTCCGGGAACACCTCGCTGTTCCGCATCGCTTTTGCGGTATTTCTTACCTACATGACCGTCGGCCTGCCGCTGCCGGTGATCCCGCTGTTTGTTCACCAGGAGTTAGGCTATGGCAATACCCTGGTTGGCATCGCCGTGGGTATTCAGTTTTTAGCGACGGTGTTAACGCGTGGCTATGCCGGACGCCTGGCGGATCAGCACGGTGCAAAACGGTCAGCTTTGCAGGGCATGTTTGCCTGCGGTCTGGCGGGCGGCGCACGGCTGCTGGCCGCGCTGCTGCCGGTAGACGCCGTGTATAAATTTGCGCTGCTGGTGGTGGGGCGTTTAATCCTTGGATTCGGTGAAAGTCAGCTGCTGACCGGGACCCTGACCTGGGGGATGGGGCTGGTTGGCCCTGCGCGTTCGGGAAAGGTCATGTCCTGGAACGGGATGGCCATCTACGGGGCCCTGGCAGCGGGTGCTCCGCTGGGTCTGCTGATCCACAGCCAGTTTGGTTTTGCGGTACTGGCGGGTACCACCATGGTGCTGCCGCTGCTGGCGTGGGCATTTAATGGTTCGGTGCGAAAAGTCCCGGCCCATAAAGGCGAACGCCCATCCCTGTGGAGCGTCGTCGGTCAAATCTGGCAGCCTGGTCTCGGCCTGGCGCTACAGGGCGTTGGCTTCGCGGTGATTGGTACCTTCGTCTCCCTGTACTTTATGAGCCGTGGCTGGGCAATGGCGGGCTTTACGCTCACCGCGTTTGGCGGCGCGTTCGTACTGATGCGCGTGTTTTTTGGCTGGATGCCGGATCGCTTAGGCGGCGTGAAGGTGGCGGTGGCCTCGCTGGTTATTGAGACCATTGGTCTGCTGCTGCTCTGGCAGGCACCCAATGCCTACGTTGCGCTGCTGGGGGCGGCGCTGACCGGCTGCGGTTGCTCGCTGATCTTCCCGGCGCTGGGCGTTGAGGTGGTGAAACGCGTGGCCCCGCAGGTTCGCGGCACGGCGCTCGGTGGGTATGCCGCGTTTCAGGATATCTCCTACGGGGTTACTGCGCCGCTGGCGGGGCTGTTGGCGACATCCTTTGGCTATCCGTCCGTATTTCTTGCCGGGGCCGTTTCAGCGGTGGTGGGAATTGTGGTGACGCTGGTGGCGTTTCGCAGATCGTAGTTTTGTGCCCGGTGGCGCTTCGCTTACCGGGCCTACAACCGTACGAACCGTAGGCCGGGTAAGGCGCAGCCGCCACCCGGCAGTTTTAAGCAACCAGCCAGAAAATCGCCAGCGCAATCAGCAGCGCAATGAACATCAGCCCCGGACGGGCGGACAGCGTTTTGAAAGTTTCCACGACGGGCGCAAACAGCGGACTGTAAATCGGCTGAATGTTCCGTGCTTCAGGAATGCCGCCTTCGCGCTCGGCGCGACGAACAAAGATCTGATTCAATATATCCTGCACCTGCGCGGTGGTCAGCACCGTTTGCGGCGTGGCCTGCCAGGTCTGCTGGGCATAATCCCGCACAGCCTCAAACTCGTGCGGTTCGAGCGGCTGCTTCAGTGCTGCCTGAACCGTGTGCAGGGTCGGGGTAGTTTGCGTGCTGAGCGTCTGGCGCGCCTGCAGCCAGGTGACCAGATGCGTAAATTGTCTGGCCGGGATCAACTCGCCGCTTTTCACGTCGGACAGCTCCAGCATGGATTGCCAGATGAGCTTTGTCGACTCGCCGGTGGCGGCGGCCAGTTTGGTCACCATCTGATTAAGCGTGTTGTGCTCAGCAGGCAGCAGCGGGCGTTCGGTCGCCGGGCGCAGCTGAGGCTGTGGAATCGACAGCTGATTGGTTTGCAGCAGCGTCAGCACCGTTTTGAGCTGATCGGGCGTGAGCTGGCTCAGGGCAGTCTGGCCATACCGTTGGCGAATAAAATCACTGACCGCCTGGCGATTGTTCCCCTGGCCCAGTAGCTCGGTCAACTGCGACACAATCTGTCGAGTGGTATGATTTTGTTGCGCAGCGTTGATTCGCTGGTTCAGGTTCTGCTCGGCGGCAGGGAAGTGACGCGACTGCAGCGGTACGTCGTTCTTCACGCCCAGGTCATGCTTCACCCCGGCCCAGACTTCCGCGTTTTGTTGCGACGTCAGCGCAATCAGGCGCGTGATCAGTCGCTCCAGCACGGTGCGCTGTTGCGTGGAGAGCGGCTGTTCGCCTGCGACACTCGGCGGCGTTAAGGGGCCTTCACCCGGAGGGCGCGGCGGCGTACCTGAAATAGGCTGCATCGTCGGAATCCTTAAAGTCAAAACTCAGCGTTAACCCGGCGGACATATATGCCTGGCGGCGAGATTATGGCACACTTGGCAGGTTTTCTTCCTCTCAAACAGGTACTCAGACGTGAAAATCCTCGTTGATGAAAATATGCCTTACGCCCGCGAGCTGTTTAGCCGCCTTGGCGATGTTAAGGCTGTCCCTGGTCGCCCGATTCCGGTGAACGAACTGGATGATGCCGATGCCCTGATGGTGCGCTCGGTGACCAAAGTAAATGAGACGTTGCTCTCCGGCAAAACGGTGAAATTTGTCGGGACCGCAACGGCAGGGACCGATCATGTGGATGACAAGTGGCTCAAGCAGGCGGGGATCGGTTTTTCCGCCGCGCCGGGCTGTAACGCCATTGCCGTTGTGGAATACGTTTTCTCCTCGCTGCTGATGCTGGCCGAGCGCGATGGTTTTGCGCTGAAAGACCGCACCGTGGGGATTGTCGGCGTGGGCAACGTGGGCGGTCGCCTGCAAAAGCGTTTTGAAGCATTAGGGATCCGCACACTGCTGTGCGACCCGCCGCGCAAAGATAACGGCGATGAAGGCGACTTCCGCTCGCTGGATGAGCTGGTTGAACAGTGTGATGTGATCACCTTCCACACGCCGCTGTTTAAAGAGGGGCCCTATAAGTCTCTTCATATGGCCGATGAAACGCTGATCCGCCGTCTGAAGGCTGGCACTATTCTGATAAATGCCTGCCGTGGCCCGGTCGTGGACAACGCCGCGCTTCTGACATGTCTGAACGAAGGACAAAACCTCAGCGTGGTGCTGGACGTCTGGGAACCCGAGCCGGAACTCAACGTTGAGCTACTCAACAAGGTGGACGTGGGCACCGCGCATATCGCTGGCTACACGCTTGAAGGCAAAGCGCGCGGCACGACGCAGGTGTTTGAAGCATACAGCGCCTTTATCGGTCATCCGCAGCAGGTAGCGCTGGATACCTTACTCCCCGCGCCAGAATTTGGTCGCATCACTCTGCACGGCCCGCTCGATCAGGCAACGCTGAAAAGGCTGGTGCATTTGGTGTATGATGTGCGCCGCGATGACGCGCTGCTGCGTAAATCAGCGGGTTTGCCGGGTGAGTTTGATAAGCTGCGCAAAAACTATGTTGAGCGCCGTGAATGGTCTTCCCTGTATGTGATGTGCGACGATGCGTCGGCGGCGACGCTGCTGCATAAACTCGGGTTTAACGCCGTACATCACCCGGCACGTTAATGTCTTCTTAATGCTCCCTGTCGGATACTCCGACAGGGACGCTTTTTTATTTCTGGAGTAAACCACCATGTCTGAAGGCTGGAACATTGCCATTTTAGGTGCCACGGGTGCCGTGGGCGAAGCCCTGCTCGAAACCCTTGCTGAGCGTCAGTTCCCGGTGGGCGACATCTATGCGCTGGCGCGTACCGACAGCGCAGGTGAGCATCTGCGTTTTAACGGTAAATCCGTCATGGTCCAGGACGCGGCAGCGTTTGACTGGACGCAGGCGCAACTGGCATTTTTCGCCGCGGGCGCTGAAGCGACTGCTGCGTACGTTGAAGAGGCGACTAACGCAGGCTGCCTGGTGATCGACCTGAGCGGCCTGTTCTCAATGGAGTCGGATGTGCCGCTGGTGGTGCCGGACGTGAACCCGTTTGTGCTGGCTGACTACCGCAACCGCAACGTCATCGCGGTACCGAACAGCCTGACCAGCCAGCTGTTGACTGCGCTGAAACCGCTGATCGACGACGGCGGCCTGTCTCGTATTAATGTGACCAGTCTGCTGTCGGCCTCCGCTAACGGTAAAAAAGCGGTCGATGCGCTGGCCGGACAGAGTGCCAAGCTGCTGAACGGTATTCCGATTGATGAAGATGATTTCTTTGGTCGCCAGCTGGCGTTCAACATGCTGCCACTGCTGCCGGATCGTGAAGGCTCCGTGCGCGAAGAGCGTCGAATCGTCGATGAAGTACGCAAAGTGCTGCAGGATGAAGGGCTGATGATCTCCGCCAACGTTGTGCAGTCGCCTGTCTTCTACGGCCACGCGCAGATGGTTGGCTTTGAAGCCCTGCGCCCGCTGGCGGCGGAAGAAGCGCGCGATGCGTTTAGCCGCGGTGAAGATATCGTGCTTTCTGAAGAGAGTGAATTCCCGACCCAGGTGGGCGATGCCACCGGTAGCGCGCATCTTTCCGTTGGCTGCGTGCGCAACGATTACGGCATGCCGGAGCAGGTTCAGTTCTGGTCCGTTGCCGATAACGTACGCTTTGGCGGCGCGCTGATGGCAGTTAAAATCGCCGAGAAGCTGGTGCAGGAGTACCTGTACTGATGTCAGAAGTGGAACAAAAGCCGGTCCATAGAATTGCTCTCGGCATTGAGTACGATGGCAGTAAATATTATGGCTGGCAGCGTCAGAACGAAGTGCGCAGCGTTCAGGAAAAGCTGGAGAAAGCGCTTTCTCAGGTAGCGAATGAGCCGATTAACGTCTTATGCGCAGGCCGAACCGACGCCGGTGTTCACGGCACAGGGCAGGTAGTGCACTTTGAACCCACCGCCGTGCGCAAGGATGCTGCCTGGACGCTGGGTGTAAATGCGAATTTACCTGGTGACATTGCCGTGCGTTGGGTGAAAGCTGTGCCGGATGATTTTCATGCGCGTTTCAGCGCCACTGCGCGCCGTTACCGCTACGTCATCTACAACCAGCGTCTGCGTCCGGCAGTGTTAAGCCAGGGCGTGACGCATTTTTATGAGCCGCTTGATGCAGAACGTATGCAGCGTGCGGCGCAGTGTCTGATTGGAGAAAATGACTTTACGTCGTTTCGTGCGGTGCAGTGTCAGTCCCGTACGCCGTGGCGTAACGTCATGCACATTAACGTCAGTCGTTATGGCGCGTATGTGGTGGTCGATATCAAAGCCAATGCCTTTGTACATCATATGGTGCGGAATATTGTTGGCAGCCTGATGGAAGTGGGTGCCGGACACCAGCCGGAGAGCTGGATTGCAGAACTGCTGGCAGCGAAGGACAGAACGCTTGCGGCAGCAACGGCGAAAGCGGAAGGGCTGTATCTGGTCTCGGTGGATTATCCGGATCGGTTTGACCTGCCAAAACCGCCAATGGGCCCGCTGTTTTTAGCGGACTAAACAAAGGTGCAATTAAGGCTTAGACAATATGGACGTAATACGTTTTCTGATTGATTTCATTCTGCATATTGATGTTCACCTGGCGGAACTGGTCGCGCAGTATGGCGTCTGGGTATATGCCATTCTGTTCCTGATCTTGTTCTGTGAAACCGGTCTGGTGGTGACGCCGTTCCTGCCCGGAGATTCGCTGCTGTTTGTGGCCGGTGCGTTGTCCGCTCTGCCGACCAATGACCTGAATGTCCATCTAATGGTTGTGCTGATGATCATCGCCGCCATTGTGGGAGATGCGGTCAATTACACCATCGGGCGCGTGTTTGGAGAACGGTTATTCAGTAATCCGGATTCCAAAATTTTCCGCCGCAGCTATTTAGATAAAACGCATGCCTTCTACGAGCGTCACGGCGGCAAAACCATTATTCTTGCCCGTTTTGTCCCCATCGTTCGTACCTTTGCACCGTTTGTGGCAGGAATGGGGCATATGTCCTATCGTCATTTTGCGATGTATAACGTTGTCGGTGCGCTGCTGTGGGTACTGCTCTTTACTTACGCAGGCTACCTGTTTGGCGATCTGCCAGTGGTTCAGGAAAACCTTAAGTTGCTGATTGTAGCGATTATTGTGCTTTCCGTACTGCCGGGCGTTATCGAAATCATCCGTCACAAACGGGCGGCAGCTAAACAAGCGAAGTAAATGCACGCTGGCGGTTCGACCACTTTTTTATCCAAAGTTTCGGGCTGTTATGTTTTAATGTGCAACATTCATGGTCTGTTGGAGGCAAAAATGGCATTATTCGCCTCTTATAGCAAAACTGGCATACGACCAGGTTCAGGCAGAAAGGTTATCAATGAGCTGGATTGAACGAATTAAAAGCAACATTACCCCAACGCGTAAAGCGAGCATTCCTGAAGGGGTATGGACGAAGTGTGATAGCTGCGGCCAGGTTCTGTATCGTGCAGAACTGGAACGCAATCTTGAAGTGTGTCCGAAATGTGACCACCACATGCGTATGTCGGCGCGCAACCGCCTGCATAGCCTGCTGGACGAAGGTTCTCTGGTAGAACTGGGCAGCGAACTTGAGCCAAAAGACGTGCTGAAGTTCCGCGATTCCAAAAAATATAAAGATCGTCTGGCCTCTGCACAGAAAGAGACCGGCGAGAAAGACGCGCTGATCGTCATGAAGGGCACCCTGCATGAGATGCCGGTTGTTGCCGCCGCATTTGAGTTCTCCTTTATGGGCGGCTCAATGGGCTCTGTGGTCGGTGCGCGCTTCGTGCGTGCCGTTGAGCAGGCGCTGGAAGACAACTGCCCGCTGATCTGCTTCTCCGCTTCAGGTGGTGCACGTATGCAGGAAGCGCTGATGTCCCTGATGCAGATGGCGAAAACCTCTGCAGCGCTGGCGAAAATGCAGGAGCGCGGTCTGCCGTACATTTCTGTACTGACCGACCCAACCATGGGCGGCGTTTCTGCAAGCTTCGCGATGCTGGGCGATCTGAACATCGCTGAGCCAAAAGCGCTGATTGGCTTTGCCGGTCCTCGCGTTATCGAACAAACCGTACGTGAAAAACTGCCGCCGGGCTTCCAGCGCAGTGAGTTCCTCATCGAGAAAGGCGCTATCGACATGATCGTTCGCCGCCCGGAAATGCGCCTGAAACTGGCAAGCGTCCTGGCGAAGCTGATGAATCTACCCGCGCCGAACCCGGATGAGCCACGCGAAGGCGTGATCGTACCGGATCAGGAACCCGAGGCCTGATAACTGAAAAGGGCAGGGCCGGTTGGCGCTGCCCTTTTGCTTTCTAATCTGTTAATGACAACCGGGCATTATGGAAAATAAAAGCATTCCCCAAGCCACGTCGCCCCTGGCCGCGTGGCTTTCTTATCTGGAAAACCTGCACAGTAAAACCATCGATATGGGGCTTGAACGCGTAAGCCAGGTCGCTGCGCGTCTTGATGTGCTCAAACCGGCTCCGTTCGTGTTCACCGTCGCGGGCACCAACGGGAAGGGCACAACCTGCCGCACGCTGGAATCTGTCCTGATGGCGGCGGGTTACAAGGTAGGTGTTTACAGCTCTCCACACCTGGTGCGCTACACCGAGCGGGTGCGCGTGCAGAACCGCGAACTGCCGGAATCTGCCCATACGGCGTCATTCGCGGAAATTGAAGCTGCACGCGGTGAGATCTCATTAACCTATTTTGAATACGGTACGCTTTCAGCGCTGTGGCTGTTCAAACAGGCGCAGCTTGACGTGGTAATTCTGGAAGTTGGGCTCGGTGGTCGTCTTGACGCCACCAATATGGTGGATGCGGATGTCGCCGTCGTCACCAGCATCGCGCTGGATCATACCGACTGGCTGGGGCCAGACCGTGAAAGCATAGGCCGTGAAAAGGCCGGTATCTTCCGGGCGAATAAGCCCGCCATAGTCGGCGAGCCGGACATGCCGCATACCATCGCCGACGTGGCGAATGAGAAGGGCGCTCATTTAATGCGCCGCGACGTGGACTGGCGCTATGAGGTTCAGGACAACGGCTGGCGCTTTAGCGATGCGCAGGGTGCGCTGGACGACCTGCCGCTGCCGCAGGTACCGCAGCCGAACGCCGCCACCGCACTGGCGGCACTGCGTGCCAGTGGATTGACGGTGAGCGAGCAGGCGATCCGCGACGGTATCCAGAACGCGATCCTGCCGGGGCGTTTCCAGATTGTCAGCGAGTCGCCGCGTCTTATTCTGGACGTGGCCCACAACCCGCACGCGGCGGCGTATTTGGCAGGACGTCTCAAATCGTTACCAAAAACCGGGCGCGTGTTGGCGGTTATCGGTATGCTTCATGATAAAGATATCGGCGGGACGCCGGCCTGCATGGAGAGTGTGGTCGATAGCTGGTATTGTGCTCCTCTGGAGGGGCCGCGTGGCGCGACGGCTGAGCAGTTGATGGAACATCTCGGCACAGGCGCAATCTATAGTAGCGTGGCTCAGGCCTGGCATGCTGCGATGGCGGATGCTAAACCAGAAGATACCGTGCTGGTGTGTGGTTCATTCCACACGGTGGCACATGTCATGGAAGTGATGGACGCGGGGAGAACCGGTGGCGAGTAAGTTTCAGAACCGTTTAACAGGAACCATTGTGCTGGTCGCGCTCGGAGTGATTATTCTTCCGGGACTGCTCGACGGGCAGAAAAAGCATTATCAGGACGAATTTGCGGCCATTCCGCTGGTGCCGAAACCGGGCGATCGCGATGAGCCAGACATGCTGCCCGCCGCGACGCAGGCGCTACCTGCTCAGCCGCCAGAGGGTGCGGCAGAAGAGGTGCGCGCAGGCGATGCTGCTGCACCATCGCTCGATCCTTCTCGCCTGGCTGCGAATAACAATATCGAAATCGATCCGGTGCCGGTGGAACAGCCTAAGGCTGTTGAGAAACCGAAGCCTGTCGAGAAACCGCAGCCGAAGCCGCAGCGGGATAAAGCGACAGAGCAGCTGGCTGCAACGTCAGAAACCCCACCACCGGCGAAACAAGACGCGGCACCGACCGGTAAAGCCTACGTTGTTCAGCTTGGCGCATTGAAAAACGCCGATAAAGTCAACGAGGTGGTGAGTAAACTGCGCGGTGCGGGATACCGTGTTTACACTTCACCTTCCACGCCGGTGCAGGGTAAAATTACCCGTATCCTGGTGGGGCCTGAAGCGTCGAAAGACAAGCTGAAAGGGTCACTGGGTGAGCTGAAGCAGATCTCCGGGCTGAGCGGTGTGGTGATGAACTACAGCGCGAACTGACACGATCTTGCCCCTCACCTTAACCCTCTCCCCAACGGGGGGAGGGCTGGGGTGAGGGGGAACAGACGTCCACAGAGGCGTCAAAAGGCCCATGGCGTTGAGCGTTTTTTCAGCGCCTTTTTTATTTACGCGCGGGAAGGAAATCCCTACGCAAACGTTTTCTTTTTCTGTTAGAATTCGCCCCGAACTGGATGACAGGGCGTTAAATCGTGGGACACATATGGTCTGGATTGATTACGCCATCATTGCGGTGATTGGTTTTTCCTGTCTGGTTAGCCTGATCCGTGGCTTTGTTCGTGAAGCGTTATCGCTGGTGACATGGGGTTGTGCTTTCTTTGTTGCCAGTCATTACTACACTTACCTGTCTGTCTGGTTCACGGGCTTTGAAGATGAACTGGTCCGAAACGGAATCGCCATCGCGGTGCTGTTTATCGCGACGCTGATTGTTGGCGCTATCGTCAATTACGTGATAGGTCAGCTGGTCGAGAAAACCGGTCTGTCAGGAACGGACAGGGTGCTCGGGATCTGTTTCGGCGCGTTGCGAGGCGTGCTGATTGTGGCCGCGATACTGTTCTTCCTGGATACCTTCACCGGGTTCTCCAAAAGCGAAGACTGGCAGAAATCGCAGCTCATTCCAGAGTTCAGCTTCATCATCAGATGGTTCTTTGACTATCTGCAAAGCTCGTCGAGTTTTTTGCCCAGGGCATAAACCCTGAGATGTGGCTTAACGAGGAAAAGACGAATGTGCGGTATTGTCGGTATCGCCGGTTTCATGCCGGTAAACCAGTCGATTTATGACGCGTTAACGGTGCTTCAGCACCGTGGGCAGGATGCTGCGGGTATCATCACCATTGATGCAAACAACTGCTTCCGTTTACGCAAGGCGAATGGCCTGGTAAACGATGTGTTTGAAGCCCGCCATATGCAGCGTCTGCAAGGTAATATGGGGATCGGTCACGTTCGTTATCCTACTGCTGGCAGTTCCAGCGCCTCTGAGGCACAGCCTTTCTACGTCAACTCACCGTATGGCATCACCCTTGCTCATAACGGCAACCTGACCAACGCGCACGAGCTGCGTAAAAAGCTGTTCGAAGAGAAACGTCGCCACATTAACACCACCTCTGATTCTGAAATCCTGCTCAATGTGTTCGCCAGCGAGCTGGATAACTTCCGTCACTACCCGCTGGAAGCAGACAACATCTTTGCTGCCATTGCCGCAACAAATCGTCAGATCCGCGGCGCGTATGCCTGCGTGGCGATGATTATCGGTCACGGCATGGTCGCCTTCCGCGATCCAAACGGCATTCGTCCTCTGGTGCTTGGCAAACGTGAGCTCGGCGATGGTCGTACGGAGTATATGGTCGCCTCTGAAAGCGTGGCGCTGGACACGCTGGGCTTTGAATTCCTGCGTGACGTTGCGCCCGGTGAAGCGGTCTACATCACTGAGAAGGGCCAGCTGTTTACCCGCCAGTGTGCTGACAATCCGGTCAGCAACCCGTGCCTGTTCGAATACGTTTACTTCGCCCGTCCGGATTCCTTCATCGACAAGATTTCCGTCTACAGCGCGCGCGTGAACATGGGTACGAAGCTCGGCGAGAAGATTGCCCGCGAGTGGGACGATCTCGATATCGACGTCGTGATCCCTATCCCGGAAACCTCCTGCGATATCGCGCTGGAAATCGCGCGTATTCTGGATAAGCCTTACCGCCAGGGCTTCGTGAAGAACCGCTACGTTGGCCGCACCTTTATCATGCCGGGCCAGCATCTGCGCCGTAAGTCCGTACGTCGTAAGCTGAACGCCAACCGCGCCGAGTTCCGCGACAAGAATGTACTGCTGGTGGATGATTCCATCGTTCGCGGTACGACGTCTGAACAGATTATCGAAATGGCACGCGAAGCCGGTGCGAAGAAAGTGTACCTGGCGTCTGCGGCGCCAGAAATTCGCTTCCCGAACGTGTACGGCATCGACATGCCAACCGCGACGGAGCTGATCGCTCACGGTCGTGAAGTGGACGAAATTCGCCAGATTATCGGTGCTGACGGCCTGATTTTCCAGGATCTGAACGATCTGATCGACGCGGTGCGTGCCGAGAACCCGGACATTCAGCAGTTCGAATGCTCAGTGTTTAACGGCGTGTACGTGACTAAAGACGTTGACCAGCAGTATCTCGACTACCTGGATTCCCTGCGTAACGACGATGCGAAAGCCGTCCAGCTGCAGAACGATCTTGAGAGCTTAGAGATGCACAACGAAGGTTGATGTTTCTGCAGGTGAGGGCAGACGCCCTCACTTGCAACTCCCCGCAAAATCCTGCACAGTCTGCCCTGAATCAGTAAGGGCAAAAATCATGAAACGACTCATTATTGGGATCAGCGGTGCCAGTGGCGCGATTTACGGCGTACGTCTGTTGCAGGTGCTGCGTGACGTAGCGGATGTGGAAACCCATCTGGTGATGAGCCAGGCGGCGCGCCAGACCCTCTCCCTTGAAACCGACCTTTCCCTGCGTGATGTTCAGGCGCTGGCGGATGTCGTCCACGATGCCCGCGATATCGCGGCCAGTATCTCTTCAGGCTCGTTTAAAACGGCGGGTATGGTTATCCTGCCCTGTTCAATAAAAACGCTCTCCGGCATTGTGAACAGCTATACCGATACCCTGGTGACGCGTGCGGCGGATGTGGTGCTGAAAGAGCGTCGTCCTCTGGTACTCTGCGTGCGGGAAACACCGCTGCATCTGGGGCATCTACGCTTAATGACGCAGGCGGCTGAACTTGGGGCTGTCATCATGCCACCGGTCCCCGCGTTCTACCATCGCCCGCAAACGCTGGATGACATCATCAACCAGACCGTTAACCGCGTGTTGGATCAGTTTGATATTGACCTGCCGGAAGACCTCTTCACCCGCTGGCAGGGGGCCTGAATTTGTGCACAAACAAGGTGCATGAAAAGACAAGTTGCCCTGTTTCAGGGCAATTATGCAACGGCGATCATATCCTCGACATTTAATTCGTTTTTTCCCTTCTTCCCTCTCCGGTTCGTTCGGCAGACCTGCTATCTTTCACCACTAAGGCAATATCGCAACGTTTTATTAACATATTTAACGTCGAATTTTTGACCAGACGGGAATGTGGCATAAGACCTGCAAGAGAAGCCTGCAACACAACACACTACACAATACATAATAAAATCACGGTACTTGAGGGTAAATGTATGAAGAAGACGGTTCTGGCTCTGTCTTTGCTCGTGGGGTTAAGTGCAGCAGCAGGTAGCTATGCAGCACTGCCACAGACGGTTCGTATCGGTACAGACGCAACCTACGCGCCATTCTCTTCCAGGGATGCGAAAGGCGATTTCGTGGGGTTTGATATCGATCTGGGAAATGAAATGTGCAAACGCATTGCGGTGAAATGCACATGGGTGGGCAGCGACTTTGACGCATTGATCCCGTCGCTGAAAGCCAAAAAAATCGACGCCATTATCTCTTCTCTCTCCATCACCGAAAAACGTCAGCAGGAGATCGCCTTCTCTGACAAGCTCTACGCTGCGGATTCTCGTCTGATTGCCGCCAAAGGCTCCCCGATTCAACCAACCATCGACTCGCTGAAAGGCAAGCATGTCGGCGTGCTTCAGGGATCGACGCAGGAAGGTTTTGCTAATGCCAACTGGCGTGAGAAGGGCGTAGATGTGGTGGCTTACCAGAACCAGGATCTGATTTACTCTGACCTGGCAGCAGGCCGTCTGGATGCCGCATTCCAGGATGAAGTCGCCGCGAGCGAAGGCTTCCTGAAGCAGCCAGCCGGTAAAGAGTACGCCTTTGCGGGCCCGTCCGTGAAAGACAAAAAATACTTTGGTGACGGCACAGGTATCGGCCTGCGTAAGGACGATACCGAGCTGAAAGCCGCCTTTGACAAAGCCTTCGCTGAGCTGCGTAAAGACGGTACCTATGACAAACTGGCGAAGAAATACTTCGACTTCAACGTCTACGGTGACTGACGCATAACGGTGATGCACTGACCTGGTGCGTCGCTGGTGTGGGTGATCCGATATGGTGCAGCTTGTGCACCATATTGGGTCGTCGTGTGCATACTTACGCATTTATAATGCAAAAAATCCCGCCCCAAAGGCATTATTCTTTGCCTGACAGCGTGGATTAATGGCACATTAACCGCACCCCGTCGTCGTAAAAAACCGTATGAAGACAGTTTGTTGAGGATAGATATGAAAAAACTCGTGTTGTCACTCTCTCTGGTACTGGCCTTTTCCAGCGCCACCGCGGCTTTCGCAGCCGTTCCGCAAAAAATTCGTATTGGTACTGACCCTACCTATGCCCCCTTTGAATCGAAAAATGCGAAGGGTGAACTGGTGGGTTTTGACATCGATCTGGCCAATGAGCTGTGCAAACGTATTAAAGCGCAATGTACCTACGTTGAGAACCCGCTGGATGCCCTGATCCCGTCGCTGAAAGCGAAAAAAATCGACGTCATCATGTCCTCTCTTTCCATCACTGAAAAACGCCAGCAGGAGATTGCCTTCACCGACAAACTCTACGCAGCGGATTCTCGTCTGGTGGTGGCTAAGTCTTCAGACATTCAGCCTACCCTTGAGTCGCTGAAGGGCAAACGCGTCGGCGTGCTGCAGGGCACCACGCAGGAAACCTACGGCAACGAACACTGGGCGCCGAAGGGGATCGAAATCGTCTCTTATCAGGGCCAGGAAAATATCTACGCAGACCTGACGGCAGGCCGAATTGATGCGGCATTCCAGGATGAAGTCGCGGCAAGCGAAGGCTTCCTGAAAACGCCGGTGGGTAAAGATTACAAATTTGGCGGCCCGTCCATTAAGGACGTGAAGCTGTTTGGTGTGGGCACCGGTATGGGCCTGCGCAAAGAAGACAACGAGCTGCGTGAAGCGCTGAACAAAGCCTTCGCCGAAATGCGTGCTGATGGCACCTATGACAAGCTGGCGAAAAAGTACTTTGATTTTAATGTTTACGGCGGCTAATCCCCCCCTCCAACAACGCGCGGCCCCCCCCACTCAGGGAGGGGAAAAGACACGGTTCCACCACTCACGACCCGACAGGGCACGCGGTATGCTGTACGGATTTTCTGGCGTTATTTTACAAGGCGCGCTTGTCACCCTTGAGCTGGCTATCAGCTCCGTGGTACTGGCGGTGCTGATAGGTCTGGCGGGCGCAGGGGCAAAGCTGTCGGCGAATAAACCCCTGGCGCTCATATTCGAAGGCTATACCACGCTTATTCGCGGCGTACCCGATCTGGCGCCGATGCTGCTGATCTTTTACGGTCTGCAGATCGCGCTGAACGGCATTACCGACGCCGTCGGCATGGAACAGATCGATATCGACCCGATGGTAGCCGGTATTATTACCCTCGGCTTTATCTACGGTGCTTACTTCACGGAAACCTTCCGTGGCGCTTACATGGCCGTCCCGAGAGGGCACATTGAAGCGGCAACCGCATTTGGTTTTACCTCCTCACAAACGTTTCGCCGGATCCTGTTCCCGGCCATGATGCGCTATGCGCTTCCGGGCATCGGAAACAACTGGCAGGTTATCCTCAAAGCGACAGCGCTGGTCTCGCTGCTTGGTCTGGAAGACGTCGTTAAAGCGACTCAGCTGGCGGGCAAGAGTACCTGGGAGCCCTTCTACTTTGCGGTAGTCTGTGGCGTGATTTATCTGGTGTTTACGACGGTCTCCAATGGTGTGCTGCTTCTGCTCGAGCGTCGCTACTCCGTGGGTGTGAAGAGGGCTGACCTGTGATTGAGATTATTCAGGAATACTGGAAATCCCTGCTGTGGACGGATGGCTACCGCTTTACCGGCGTGGCGATTACGCTCTGGCTGCTGATTTCTTCCGTGGTGATGGGCGGTATTCTGGCGGTGTTTCTCGCCATTGGCCGCGTGTCGAACAACAAATTTATCCAGTTCCCGATCTGGCTGTTCACCTATGTGTTTCGCGGTACGCCCCTGTACGTGCAACTGCTGGTGTTCTATTCGGGAATGTACACGCTGGAGATCGTGAAAGGCACAGAGATGCTCAATGCGTTCTTCCGCAGCGGTCTGAACTGTACGGTGCTGGCGTTGACGCTCAATACCTGCGCCTATACCACTGAGATCTTTGCGGGGGCGATCCGCTCTGTCCCTTACGGTGAAATCGAAGCGGCGCGGGCGTACGGCTTTTCGTCGGTGAAGCTCTATCGCTGCATCATTCTGCCGTCGGCGCTGCGCATTGCACTGCCTGCGTACAGCAACGAAGTGATTCTGATGCTGCACTCCACCGCGCTAGCCTTTACCGCGACGGTGCCGGACTTGCTCAAAATTGCGCGCGATATTAACTCCGCGACCTATCAGCCGTTTACTGCGTTTGGCATTGCGGCCGTGCTCTATTTAATTATCTCTTATGTTCTGATTAGCCTGTTCCGTAAGGCTGAAAAACGCTGGTTGCAGCATATAAAACCTTCGACGCACTGAGAAAGATGATGGCTGAGAACAAATTAAACGTTATTGATTTGCACAAACGCTACGGCGAACATGAAGTGCTGAAAGGGGTGTCGCTGCAGGCTAACGCAGGCGATGTGATCAGTATTATCGGCTCATCCGGTTCGGGTAAAAGTACCTTCCTGCGCTGCATAAACTTCCTCGAAAAGCCGAGCGAAGGCTCGATCGTGGTGAGCGGACAGAATATCAATCTGGTGCGCGATAAAGACGGCCAGCTGAAGGTGGCAGATAAGCATCAGTTGCGCCTGTTGCGTACGCGCCTGACGATGGTGTTCCAGCACTTCAACCTCTGGAGCCACATGACGGTGCTGGAGAACGTGATGGAAGCGCCGGTTCAGGTACTGGGGCTGAGCAAGCAGGAAGCCCGCGAACGCGCGGTGAAATACCTTGCGAAAGTGGGTATCGACGAGCGCCAGCAGATGAAGTACCCGGTGCATCTCTCCGGCGGTCAGCAGCAGCGTGTCTCCATCGCCCGCGCGCTGGCGATGGAGCCAGAAGTGCTGCTGTTCGACGAACCGACCTCCGCGCTGGACCCGGAACTCGTTGGCGAAGTGCTGCGCATCATGCAGAAACTGGCCGAAGAGGGCAAAACGATGGTGGTGGTGACGCACGAGATGGGCTTTGCCCGTAACGTCTCCAACCACGTTATTTTCCTGCATCAGGGGAAAATTGAAGAGCAGGGGCATCCGGATGAAGTGTTAGCGAACCCGCAAAGCCCGCGTTTGCAGCAGTTCCTGAAGGGATCGTTGAAGTAGGTTTTGCCCTTCTCCCTCTCCCTGTGGGAGAGGGTCGGGGTGAGGGCATCAGACAGCAGTGCAGCCCAATCGACCGCGTGTTCTCCCTCTCCCTGTGGGAGAGGGCCGGGGTGAGGGCATCAGACCGCACCACACTCCAGCCGATACACCCAGTCGTCATACCGTACGCCGTCAATCTCATACGCCTTTTCCAGCACCAGCGTCCGCACAAACCCCGCTTTCTCCAGTACCCGCACAGACCCGCCGTTGTCCGCCAGCACGTACGCGTTAATCGCTTTTACGCTGGTCTGGCTAAACGCATAGTCACATACCGCGCGCAGCGCCTCGCTGGCGATGCCTTTTCCCTGTGCGGCAGGCACAACCGTGTAGCCGATATCCGCCTCTTCACGGTTCTCAGGGCTGATTTGCAGGCCGATATCGCCCAGCGGCGTATCGTCATCCTGAAAACGAATCACGAAAACATGCTCCGCCATCAGGCGTGCGGCAAACACGCGTCGGGTCTCTTTTTCGGGTGCAATAGCGGCCATATAGCGCATGATGTCGCGGTTTTCGCGCAGCGAGCGGAAGAACGCCCAGTCAGAGGGTTCGAAAGGGGTGAGGTGAAGCCGGGGAGTAGTGATGGTTGCCATTGTTACGCCATTTCATCGGAACATGGCGTATCACTGTAACATATTCAGCGCACCACATCCCCCAGCGCTTCTTCTAAATCATACCAGCGGAACGCAAACCCGGCCGCTTCCAGCCGTTTTGGCAGCGCGCGCTGTCCGCCTAATACCAGCACAGAGGCTTCGCCCATCAACAGCCGGATCGCCGTCGCAGGTACGCGTAAAATCGCCGGACGATGCAGGGCATGCCCCAGCGCGTGGGCAAACTGTTCATTACGCACCGGATAGGGCGCAACCATGTTAAATGGCCCGCGCAGATCGTTATCCAGCAGCCAGATAATGCCGTTCACCATATCGTCTATATGGATCCACGCCAGATACTGACGCCCGTTGCCAATTGGCCCACCGAGCCCCAGCTTGAAGGGAGGAAGCATTTTACCCAGAATGCCGCCTTTCGGCGCAAGTACTACGCCGGTACGCAGCAGGCAGACGCGGGTACGATCGCTCTGCGCCGCGCAGGCGATACGCTCCCACTGGGCGCAGAGTTTATGGGTAAATTCATTATGCGGCGGCTCCTCTTCGGTCACCACCACTTCGCCGAGATCGCCGTAATAGCCCGTCGCAGAGCCTGAAATGAGCACCGATGGCGGCGTATGGCTGTTGCGAATCAGCTCGACCAGCTTCTCGGTGATAGTCCAGCGGCTGCTGCACAAGCGCCGCTTCTGCTCTTCGGTCCAGCGCTTGTCGGCAATGGGTTCACCCGCGAGGTTGATGACGGCGTCAAAGCCGTCCAAATTCTGCTGCTCAGCCAGACCTTTCCAGATGTCGACACCTGCCCCCAGCACCTGACGTGCTTTCTCCGGGCTGCGCGTCACCACGGTAATCTCATGATGCAGCGCGTGCAGACGGGGAATGAGATGACGGCCAATCAGGCCCGTAACGCCGGTCAGCAGAATCTTCATACAACCTCCAGGTTTATGCCTGGCGTCGCCAGCTTAACGTCATGGAAACGGAGTCGGCGTAACGCAGGGCGTGAAGTTTATCGATCTCGACTTCAGCATAAGTGACCCAGTGATGTTCGCGTGCGATGTCGAGCACATCCTGAGTTAATTTTTCCAGCAAAGAGAAGCGGTTGTTCTCCACGTATTGGATAATGTTTTTGGTGATTGTGCGATAGTTCAGCGCGTCATTGATATCTTCGCTGGCCCGCGCTTTGTCTGCGGGGTAGTGAATAACCACATTGATGACAATGTCCTGCCGGTTGGCAATCTCTTCCTCTTTGATACCGATGAACGTCCGTAAGCGTAAATTTTTTATACGTATAATCGCGTCATGCTGTGACATTGCAGGTCTTCTCCGTGTCAGTATTTGCTGCCCATAATACATGAGAGCGCGTCATGCACCCAACGGGGCAGTGGTCTAAATCTGCTGGATTATTTGCATGGCGCGCTCGGTCGCAGGGCGGGTCCGAATCCGTTCAAACCAGTTATTCACGGCAGGGTATGTCGCCAGGTCAATTCGGTGTTTTTCATGGGTGTTGATCCATGGCCAGCAGGCGATGTCGGCAATGCTGTAATGATCGCCGCCAAGCCACGGCGTTTTCTCCAGCCGACGATTTAGCACGCCATATAACCGCTGGGTTTCAACCTGATAACGTTCTATAGCATAAGGAATAGGCTGCGGGGCGTAGGCGGTAAAGTGATGATTTTGCCCGAGCATCGGCCCGAGACCGCTCGACTGCCAGAAAAGCCATTGCAGGGTGTGGTGACGCTCACGCAATTCACCGCTCAGCAGCTTGCCGGATTTCTCCGCCAGATAGAGCAAAATCTCCCCGGATTCAAACAGACTTAACGGTCTGCCGCCGTCGGCAGGCAGATTATCAATAATGGCCGGAATTTTATTGTTGGGCGATATCGCCAGAAAGACCGGCCTGAACTGATCGCCTTTGCTGATATCCACGCGAATGATCCGGTACTCCAGTTCGGCTTCTTCCAGAAAAAGGGTGATTTTATGGCCGTTTGGGGTAGGGGCATAGTAAAGGTCGATCATTCTCAACTCCTGTTAGTGTGAAAAGTGATGCCATAAAAATCAGTATAGGTGCCTGTTGTAAATCGTGCGTTTTCATCAAGTGACAGCGAGCCAAAGAGATTATATGTTGAGTGAAAACCGTTCAGCCAATGAGGAAGTTATGAACCAGCCTGCGATAACGTTGTGGTCCGATGCCTGTTATTTTTCACCCTATGTGATGAGCGTTTACGTCGCTCTGGCGGAAAAAGGATTGTCTTTCACCCTGAAGACCATTGATCTGGACAGTGGCGAACACCTGAAACCGCAGTGGCAGGGTTACGACCTGACCCGACGCGTGCCGGTGCTGGAGATTGACGGTTTTGCATTGAGCGAATCCTCGGCGATCGATGAATACCTTGAAGATCGCTTTGCGCCGCCGGAGTGGGAGCGCATTTATCCTCACGATCTGCAAAAGCGCGCCCGTGCACGGCAGATCCAGGCGTGGTTGCGCAGCGATCTGGTGCCTATCCGCGTTGAACGTTCCACTGACGTGGTTTTCGCCGCCGTGAGAAAGCCCGCGTTGAGCGCGGAGGGCAGCGCCAGTGCGCATAAGCTGATTGAGACCGCGTCTGCGTTGCTGGCGCACGGTAACCCGAATCTCTTCGGCGAGTGGTGTATTGCGGATACCGATCTGGCGCTGATGCTGAACCGTCTGATCCTCAACGGCGACGAGGTTCCGCAACTGCTGGTGGATTATGCTGCATTCCAGTGGCAGCGCGCTTCCGTACAGCGCTATGTGGCACTCTCCGCTAAGCGCGCGGGCTGATAAGCCCTGGCGCTTCAGGTATGATAGGGCAGTCTGTTTTCCTGAGGAGTGACTGATGAAACTGATGTTTGCGTCGGATATCCATGGATCGCTGCCCGCAACCGAGCGCGTTCTTTCTCTGTTTGCCGAAAGCGGGGCACAGTGGCTGGTGGTGCTGGGCGATGTGTTAAACCATGGCCCGCGAAATGCGTTGCCGGAAGGGTATGCACCCGCGCAGGTGGCGGAAAAACTGAATGAGCATGCCTCGCATATTATCGCGGTGCGCGGTAACTGCGACAGTGAAGTTGACCAGATGCTGCTGCATTTTCCCATCACCGCGCCCTGGCAGCAGGTCCTGCTGGAAAAGAGCCGTCTTTTTTTGACTCACGGTCATCTTTTTAGCCCGGATAACCTTCCGGCACTCGCCGCTGGCGATGTCCTGGTTTATGGTCATACTCATATTCCGGTAGCGGAAAAACGCGGTGAGATTTATCACTTTAACCCCGGTTCGGTCAGCATTCCGAAAGGCGGTTATCCGGCGAGCTATGGCATGCTGGACGGAAATACCCTGAGCGTTATCGCACTTAATGATCAGCAAGTTATTGCGCAGATAGCGATTAATCCGTAAGTTACACCTCAACTGCAAACGCGCCGAAAGAGCGCTTAGACGAGAAGGTTTCCCGATGGTGGAGCAGAATCATTTGGCAAGTACTGAGTGGGTTGACATTGTCAGCGAAGAGAACGAAGTGATCGCGCAGGCCAGCCGCGAACAAATGCGCGCGGAGCGTCTGCGTCACCGTGCAACATACATCGTTGTGCATGACGGCATGGGCAAGATTCTGGTCCAGCGCCGCACGGACACCAAAGATTTTCTCCCCGGTATGCTGGATGCCACGGCGGGCGGCGTTGTGCAGGCAGATGAAGTGCTGCTGGATTCCGCGCGTCGCGAAGCAGAAGAAGAGTTAGGTATCGCCGGTGTGCCGTTTGCCGAGCACGGCCAGTTCTATTTCGAGGACGAAAACTGTCGCGTCTGGGGCGGGCTGTTTAGCTGTGTCTCTCACGGACCTTTCGCCCTGCAGGAAGAGGAAGTGAGCGAAGTCTGCTGGATGACGCCGGAAGAGATCACCGCGCGTTGCGACGAGTTCACCCCGGACTCCTTAAAAGCACTGGCGCTGTGGATGACCCGCAACGCCAAAAACGAATCCGCTAAGCCAGAAAGCAAAGCGGAAAAAGAGGAAGAGGCTGAGTAAGCCTTAACAGCTTTCCCGCAGACAGAGGCTGGACGCGATAGGTTTATGGTCGCGCCAGTCTCCATCATTCAGACGTTCCAGCAACGCTTTCCCGGCCTCAATTCCAATCTTACGATGCGGTACCGCCATGGTCGTCAGCGGCGGCTGACAGACGCGGCTCACGTCGCTATCGCCAAAGCCTACCACTGCTAGATCGTCCGGCACTTTAATGCGTCGACGCTGGCATTCGTAGAGTGCCCCGCAGGCCAGTTCGTCCGAGACGCACACCAGCGCATCCAGCTCCGGCCAGGCCAGCAGGAATTCCGGCAACTGTGCCGCGCCCGTGGAGAAATTTGGCGGCATGGCGGCGTTAATCACTCTGTTCGGCGACAAATGGTGGCGAAGCATGGCTTTGTACCAGCCCTGCAAATGCTGCTGGAAAATCCACTGCTCCTGGTTTGCGCACAGCAGGCCGATATTTTGATAGCCGCGCTGAATCACCATTTCCGTCAGTTCGTACATAGCGGCGACGTTATCAATGCCGATATTCATATCAATCGGATCGGCGCGCATCGCCCCCATTTCCATCACCGGAATGGAGGCATTTTTCAGCCAGTGGCGCACGGTATCCGTGTGCTCGACGCTGAGCAAAATGGCGGCGGCGATATTTGATGCCAGCAGCGTTTCCAGTAATTTCTCTTCCTGCTCAAGACGGTGCTGGGACTCTGCCAGCATGATCTGATATCCGGCGGGTTGCAGCACCTGCTGTAGCCCGGCGAACATCTCTGAGCAACCGGCTTCGGAGAGGTTAGGAACAACCATTGCGATCGTCCATGAAGAGGCTGACGCCAGCGCGCTGGCCGCAAGATTAGGCATGTAGCCCAGCTCCTGCACCGCAGCGTCTATTTTTTCTCGCAGTTTATCGGAAACCTGTTCGGGCGTGCGGAGCGCACGGGACACGGTCATTGTGCCCACACCGGCAAGCAGTGCGACATCGGCCAGCGTCACCTTACCGGTACTGCGTCGTTTTCGGGTTAGAGACATACACCTTCCTGCTAACAGGGCGCGACTACTTTCATCCTTCGCTTCACGTGAAAGGCAGTATACGCCTTAAATCCCTTTTTTTGCTGTGATTTAGCACCGTGATTGCAATTTGATAGCGCTATCACATTTCTGCATGTTAACTATTGGTAGCGCTATCTTTGTGATCCTGATCGCAGTCATTCATTGAGGTGTTGAATAAAGTTTGCTCATCTTTAGCGTTGTAGCCGGAGGGCAAAGTGCTCAAAAAATGGATATATGATACAACCATCACGCTGCAGGAGAGCGTAGAGGACTGGCCGCAGGCGCTGGAGCTGTGCGCGAAGCCGCTACTGGATTTGCAGGTGATTTCGCCGGAATACATCACGGCCATCATCGAGCAGCATCATACTTTGGGTCCTTATTACGTGCTGGCACCAGGGCTGGCGATGCCGCATGCGCGGCCGGAAGAAGGGGCGAAAGGACTTGGCCTGTCATTATTAAAACTGAAAAAAGGCGTCTCTTTCGGTGCCGGTGAGTTTGACCCCGTCGACGTGATAGTCATGCTGGCGGCACCGGACAAACATAGCCATATCGAAATGATCTCGGCGCTAGCAGAATTATTTTCCAGCGATGAGGATATGGCTGAATTACATCAGGCGAATACGCGGGAGGAGATAAAAACCATTATTGACCGCTTCTGATTTAATTCTTTAATCCGATTATTCACAACATTACGCGTCAGCGTGGTGGGGCGTACTCTACTCAAAATAAGGGAACAACAATGAAAATCATGGCTATTTGCGGGTCCGGCCTTGGCAGCAGTTTTATGGTCGAAATGAATATCAAAAAGGTACTTAAAAAGCTGGAAATTGAGGCAGAGGTTGAACACTCCGATCTCTCGTCTGCCACGCCTGGCGCAGCCGACCTGTTCGTGATGGCAAAGGACATCGCGGCCAGTGCCAGCGTGCCGGAAAGCCAGCTGGTGGTGATCAACAACATCATCGACATCAACGAACTTGAAGCGCAGCTGCGTGCCTGGTTCGAAAGACAATAACCCTGATTAGGCGAGGTGGATATGTTTATCCTTGAAACGCTGAATTTCGTTGTTGATATTTTAAAACTCCCTTCGGTGCTGGTGGGATTAATTGCCTTAATCGGTCTGGTTGCGCAGAAAAAAGCGTTTTCAGACGTGGTGAAAGGAACAATTAAAACTATTCTCGGCTTTATTGTGCTGGGCGGCGGCGCCACGGTGCTGGTGGGGTCGTTAAATCCTTTGGGCGGAATGTTTGAGCACGCCTTTACTATTCAGGGCATTATTCCAAACAATGAAGCGATTGTGTCGATTGCGCTGGAAAAATACGGTGCCTCGACCGCGCTGATTATGGCCTTTGGGATGGTGGCGAATATTATCGTCGCGCGCTTTACCCGCCTGAAATACATCTTCCTGACAGGTCACCACACTTTTTACATGGCGTGCATGATTGGCGTGATCCTGACGGTGGCGGGCTTTGAGGGCGTGGGTCTGGTCTTTACCGGCTCGCTGATCCTCGGCCTGATCATGGCCTTCTTCCCGGCGATTGCGCAGCGCTACATGAAGCGCATAACCGGCAACGATGAGATTGCCTTCGGCCACTTCGGCACGCTGGGCTACGTGCTGTCCGGCTGGATTGGCAGCAAGGTTGGTAAGGGCTCCCGCTCAACGGAAGAGATGAACCTGCCGAAGAACCTGAGCTTCCTGCGCGACAGTTCGATCTCCATCTCCCTGACCATGATGATTATCTACCTCATCCTGGCGGTGAGCGCCGGACGTGAGTACGTAGAGGCGACCTTCAGCGGCGGCCAGAACTACCTGGTCTACGCCATCATCATGGCGATCACCTTTGCGGCAGGTGTGTTCATCATCCTGCAGGGCGTACGCCTGATACTGGCGGAAATCGTCCCGGCCTTTACCGGCTTCTCGGAAAAACTGGTGCCCAACGCGCGCCCCGCGCTGGACTGCCCGGTGGTGTATCCGTATGCGCCAAACGCGGTGCTGATTGGCTTCCTGTTCAGCTTCCTCGGCGGGATTGTGGGGTTGTTCATCTGCGGCCAGTTCAGCTGGGTGCTGATCCTCCCGGGCGTGGTACCGCACTTCTTCACCGGCGCAACGGCGGGCGTGTTCGGTAATGCCACCGGCGGACGTCGCGGGGCAATGATTGGCGCATTTGCTAACGGCCTGCTGATCACCTTCCTGCCGGTTCTGCTGCTGCCGGTGCTGGGCGCAATTGGTTTTGCCAACACCACCTTCTCGGACGCTGATTTCGGTGCGGTCGGGATTGTGCTCGGCAACCTGGCGCGCTTCCTGTCGCCGCTTGCCATCACCGGGCTGGTTGTGGCGTTGTTCGCGCTGCTGGTGGCGTACAACGTCTTCGCGAAAAACAAACCTGCAGGCGGTAACGCGCAGGAAAACACCGGAGCTAAATCATGAATGAGAAAGAGATAACCGAACTCGCGCGTCAGATCCGTCTTGAGACGTTGAAATCCCTGACGCAGCTGGGCTTTGGCCACTACGGCGGCAGTATGTCGGTGGTTGAAACCCTGGCCGTGCTGTACGGCGCGGTGATGAAAATCGACCCGGCGGATCCGGACTGGCCAGAGCGAGACTATTTTATCCTGTCGAAAGGTCATGCGGGCCCGGCGCTCTACAGCACGCTGGCGATCAAGGGCTACTTCCCCGTTGAAGAGCTGAGCACGCTCAACCAAAACGGTACGCGGCTGCCAAGCCACCCGGACCGCCTGAAAACGCGCGGCGTGGATGCCACCACCGGCTCGCTGGGACAGGGTATCTCCATCGCGGGCGGTATGGCGCTGTCGCACAAGCTGGCGGGGCGACCGAATCGGGTGTTTTGCATCGTCGGTGACGGCGAGCTGAACGAGGGACAATGCTGGGAAGCCTTCCAGTTTATCGCCCATCATCGCCTGAACAACCTGACGGTGTTCGTGGACTGGAACAAGCAGCAGCTCGACGGCGAGCTGGACGAGATCATCAGCGCGTTCGACCTGGAGGGGAAATTCCGCGCCTTTGGCTTTGACGTGGCGACGGTGAAGGGCGACGACATTCCGGGTCTGCTGGCGGTAACGTCGCGTGTCCCCGAGGCCGAAGCGCGTCCATTAGTTGTCATCCTCGACAGCATCAAAGGGCAGGGGGTGCCGTATCTGGAGCAGCTCAGCAACTCGCACCACCTGCGATTGACCGCGGAGAGCAAAGCGGCCCTCAACGAGACGATTCGCCAACTGGAGGCTTCACATGATTAAGGTTGCACCGGCAGGAGAGAAAGACGCCGTTGAGATGCGTAAGGTCTACGCGGGCTTTGTGGCAAAGCAGATTGAGGCAGGAAGTGAGATTATCGCCCTGGAAGCGGATCTGATGAGCTCGATGGCGATGGACGGCGTGGCGCGCGATTATCCGCAGCACGTGATTAACTGCGGGATTATGGAGGCCAACGTCATCGGCACCGCGGCGGGGCTGTCGCTTACCGGACGTAAGCCGTTCGTGCACACCTTTACCGCGTTTGCCAGCCGCCGCTGCTTCGATCAGCTGTTTATGTCCCTGGACTACCAGCGTAACAACGTGAAGGTGATTGCGTCGGACGCGGGCGTGACGGCCTGCCACAACGGCGGGACACATATGTCATTTGAGGATATGGGCATCGTACGCGGCCTGGCGCACTCGGTGGTGCTGGAGGTGACCGACGCGGTGATGTTCGAGGACGTGCTGCGCCAGCTTATCGACCTCGAAGGCTTCTACTGGGTGCGGACCATTCGTAAACAGGCGCCGAGCGTCTACGCCCCGGGCTCAACCTTCACCATTGGCAAAGGCAACGTGCTGCGCGAGGGGAGTGATATTACGTTGATCGCCAATGGCATCATGGTGGCGGAAGCGCTGGAGGCGGCGCGTCAGCTGGAGCAGGAGGGCGTAAGCGCGGCGGTTATCGACATGTTTACCCTGAAGCCCATCGACCGGATGCTGGTGAAAAACTACGCCGAGAAAACCGGGCGCATCGTCACCTGTGAAAACCACAGCATTCACAACGGGCTGGGGTCGGCGGTGGCGGAAGTGCTGGTGGAAACTTGTCCGGTACCGATGCGGCGGGCGGGCGTCAAGGAGCGTTACGGCCAGGTGGGTACGCAGGATTTCCTGCAGAAGGAGTATGGCCTGACGGCACATGACATTGTGTCGGCGGCGAGAGAGCTGCTGTAAATAAAAAAAGGCGACCCTTTGTGGTCGCCTTTTTGTTGCCCGGTGGCGCTCGCGCTTACCGGGCCTACGGTCCTGTAGGCCGGATAAGCGAAGCGCCATCCGGCAAAACCTTACAATTACTGCTGCTGCGAAGACTGGATCGCGGTCAGAGCGATGGTGTAGACGATATCGTCAACCAGCGCGCCACGGGACAGGTCGTTCACAGGTTTGCGCATGCCCTGCAGCATTGGCCCGATGGAGATCAGGTCTGCAGAACGCTGTACCGCTTTGTAGGTGGTGTTACCGGTGTTCAGATCCGGGAAGATGAACACGGTAGCGCGACCTGCAACCGGCGAGTTCGGCGCTTTGGATTTCGCAACGTCAGCCATTACCGCAGCATCGTACTGCAGCGGACCGTCGATCATCAGGTCAGGACGTTTTTCCTGCGCCAGACGGGTCGCTTCACGCACTTTCTCTACGTCGCTACCTGCACCAGAGGTACCGGTGGAGTAGGAGAGCATTGCTACGCGCGGTTCGATACCGAAGGCAATCGCAGAGTCCGCGGACTGGATAGCGATTTCCGCCAGCTGTTCTGCGGTTGGATCCGGGTTGATCGCGCAGTCGCCGTAAACGTAAACCTGTTCAGGCAGCAGCATGAAGAATACGGAAGAAACCAGAGAGCTGCCCGGTGCAGTTTTGATCAGCTGCAGCGGTGGACGGATGGTGTTCGCCGTGGTGTGAACCGCACCGGAAACCAGACCGTCAACTTCGTCCTGCTCCAGCATCAGCGTGCCCAGCACCACGTTGTCTTCCAGCTGTTCGCGCGCAACGGCTTCGGTCATGCCTTTGCTCTTACGCAGCTCAACCAGACGGGCTACATAGCTTTCGCGAACCACTTCAGGGTCAACGATTTCGATGCCAGCGCCCAGCTCAACGCCCTGAGACGCCGCCACGCGGGTGATCTCATCCGGGTTACCCAGCAGCACACAGGTCGCGATGCCGCGCTCTGCACAGATAGCAGCGGCTTTAACGGTACGTGGTTCGTCGCCTTCTGGCAGAACAACGCGTTTGCCCGCTTTACGCGCCAGCTCGGTCAGCTGGTAACGGAATGCTGGAGGAGACAGACGGCGGCTGCGCTCGGAGGTCGCCGTCAGGGATTCGATCCAGTCTGCGTTGATGTAGCCCGCGACGTATTCCTGAACTTTCTCGATACGCTCGTGGTCATCAACCGGTACTTCCAGGTTGAAGCTCTGCAGGCTCAGGGAGGTCTGCCAGGTGTTGGTGTTCACCATGAAGACCGGCAGGCCGGTGGCGAACGCGCGTTCGCACAGCTTGCTGACTCGTGGGTCCATCTCGTAGGCACCGGTCAGCAGGATCGCACCGATTTCCACGCCGTTCATCGCGGCCAGGCACGCTGCAACCAGCACGTCCGGACGGTCTGCGGAGGTCACCAGCAGGGAACCTGCGCGGAAGTGCTCAAGCATGTGCGGAATGCTGCGCGCACAGAAGGTCACAGACTTCACGCGGCGGGTGTTGATGTCGCCTTCGTTAACCACGGTGGCGTTCAGGTGGCGCGCCATATCGATTGCACGGGTGGCAATCAGATCGAAGCTCCATGGCACCGCGCCCAGTACTGGCAGCGGGCTGGATCCCTGCAGCTTAGCCGGATCAATTTTGATGACTTTCGCTTTAGAAGAGTCGTCGAAGATCTCGGACAGGTCAGGGCGAGTACGGCCCTGTTCATCCACTGGCGCATTCAGTTTGTTCACGATCACGCCGGTGATGTTGGTGTTTTTCGCGCCGCCGAAGCTGCTGCGCGTCAGTTCGATACGCTCGTTCAGCTGCTCTGGGGTGTCAGTGCCCTGAGACATCACGAAAACGATCTCTGCGTTCAGGGTTTTCGCGATTTCAAAGTTCAGAGACTGGGCAAACTGGTGTTTGCGCGTCGGGACCAGACCTTCAACCAGCACCACTTCCGCGTCTTGCGCGTTAGCGTGGTAGTTGGCGATGATCTCTTCCATCAGCACGTCTTTCTGGTTGCTTGACAGCAGAGATTCAACGTGGCTCATCTTCAGCGGTTCAGCCGCTGGCAGATTGGAGTTCTTGCGAACGATGGTGGTGGTCTGGTCTGGCGCATCGCCACCGGCACGCGGCTGGGCGATTGGCTTAAAGACGCTCAGACGAACGCCTTTGCGTTCCATAGCACGGATCACGCCAAGGCTGACGCTGGTCAGGCCGACGCTGGTTCCGGTAGGGATCAGCATAATAGTACGGGACACGGTTTATCCTCTTTCGTTACCGCCGCGATTGGGCGGGTTACAAAACAGCACCGCCAGCATTGCTGGCGGTGTGGAATCAGGCAGTCAGACGGTTCGCGTCTTGAGCGATGACCAGCTCTTCGTTAGTTGGAATAACGATAGCAGGGCGGGTACCTTCTTTGTTGATGAAGCCAGACTTGCCGAAGCGGGCAGCCAGGTTACGCTCGTGATCAACCTCGAAGCCAAGAACGCCCAGTTTGCCCAGGGACAGTTCACGAACCATAGCCGCGTTCTCACCAATACCACCGGTGAAGATTACCGCGTCCAGACGGCCTTCCATCAGTGCAGTGTAAGAACCGATGTACTTCGCCAGACGGTGGCAGTAAACGTCCATTGCACGTTTAGCGTCTGCTTTCTCTGCGTAGTTGTCTTCAACGTAACGGCAGTCGCTGGTCACTTCGGTCAGACCCAGCAGGCCAGACTCTTTGGTCAGCATTTTGTTGATGTCGTCAACGCTCATGCCCAGGGTGTCGTGCAGGTGGAAGATGATCGCCGGGTCGATGTCACCGGAACGGGTACCCATCACCAGACCTTCCAGCGGGGTCAGACCCATAGAGGTATCAACACATTTACCGTTGCGGATAGCAGAAACAGAACCACCGTTGCCCAGGTGACAGGTGATAATGTTGACTTCTTCAACCGGCTTGTTCAGAACTTTTGCGGCTTCCTGAGTCACATAGAAGTGGCTGGTGCCGTGTGCGCCGTAACGACGAACGCCATGCTCTTTGTACAGGCTGTACGGCAGGGCATACAGGTAAGACTCTTCCGGCATGGTCTGATGGAACGCGGTGTCAAACACGGCCACGTTTTTGTCTTTCAGATTCGGGAAGGATTTCAGCGCTTCAGCGATACCGATCAGGTGAGCCGGGTTGTGCAGCGGCGCGAAGGACGCAGAGTCTTTGATGCCCTGAATCACAGATTCGTCGATCACGACGGAGCTGGTGTATTTTTCGCCGCCGTGGACGATACGGTGACCAATCGCAGTCAGCTGAGCAGACAGTTCTGGTTTTTGTGCCAGAATAGTGTTAACGATAAAGTTCAGCGCTTCACTGTGAGCGGCGCCTGCACCTAAAGCCGCTTCTTGTTTGCTGCCGTCCATCTTCCACTTGATACGTGCTTCAGGCAGATGGAAACATTCGGCCAAACCAGAGAGGTACTCGTCACCGTTGAGCGCATCGATGATGGCGAATTTCAGTGAGGAGCTACCGCAGTTCAGAACCAGTACTAACTTACTCGACATGGAAGTACCTATTATTGATACGTGGCTAAAAAAACGTCAGTGAGTCTAAAAGCGTAACGCATGATGACCCAGACATTTATGATTAACATCATGCCAGGCGAACATTCCGGCATGATGAAAGAAATACCTATGATTTTATGCCATTTTGAACATTTTTCAGACAATGGCATAATATGCGATAATTTGACGAGTTAACGGTTCTCGTCTACGGCCTTATCAGGCTGGCACAGGATACCCGATACGGGGTAGCGATGACAAAATATTTTGAACGTTGTCATAGCCTGTTGTGGTTTTGCACAAAAATTTTAATTTTTATATGTGAAGTTGAGGTACAGCCATGTCGACACCCGAAAACCCATCCGTGAATTTCTTTAGTCTGTTTCGTCGGGGGCAGCATTACGCGAAGACGTGGCCACTGGAAAAGCGCCTCGCGCCGATGTTTATAGAGAACCGCACTATCCGCGCCACGCGCTTTGCGATTCGCTTTATGCCCCCTGTTGCCATCTTTACCCTGTGCTGGCAAATTGCCCTCGGCGGCCAGCTTGGACCCGCCGTCGCCACCGCGCTCTTTGCGCTGAGCCTGCCGATGCAGGGGCTATGGTGGCTGGGGAAACGCTCAATTACGCCGCTGCCGCCTACAATTTTACACTGGTTTTATGAAGTCCGTGGAAAACTTGAGGAAGCCGGACAGGCGTTGGCACCGGTCGAAGGCAAGCCGGATTACCAGGCGCTGGCTGACACGCTCAAGCGCGCTTTTAAGCAACTTGATAAAACATTCCTTGATGACTTGTGATTGATCATCGAAACGACTAATAAAAGAAGGCACAGTAACAAACAGTTACCGTGTCTTTTTTTTAAAGCGCAATGCGCTACAGGAGTCGAAAGATGGAAATGACCCATGCCCAACGTCTGATTTTGTCTAACCAGTACAAGATGATGACTATGCTTGATCCCGATAACGCAGAACGCTACAGCCGCTTGCAAACTATCGTCGAACGCGGGTTTGGTTTACAGATGCGCGAACTGGATCGCGAGTTTGGCGAACTGAAAGAAGAGACCTGCCGCATCGTGATCGACATCATGGAGATGTATCATGCGCTGCATGTTTCCTGGACGAATCTCAAAGATCGCCAGTCCATTGACGAGCGCCGCGTAACCTTCTTAGGCTTTGATGCCGCAACGGAAGCGCGCTACCTGAGCTACGTTCGGTTTATGGTGAACACCGAAGGGCGCTATACCCATTTTGATGCGGGTACTCACGGCTTTAACGCGCAAACCCCAATGTGGGAAAAATACCAGCGCATGCTGGGCGTATGGCATTCCTGCCCGCGCCAGTACCATTTAAGCAGCAACGAAATTCAACAAATCATTAATGCATGACGGAGGTACGTGTGCAGTGTAAAGGTTTTCTGTTTGATCTGGACGGTACGCTGGTGGATTCGCTGCCGGTAGTGGAGCGTTCATGGTGCCATTGGGCCGACAGGCACGGCATCGACCATCAGGACGTACTGAATTTCATCCATGGCAAACAGGCCATTACCTCCTTGCGACACTTCTTAGCGGGACGTACTGAGGAAGAGATTCAGGCAGAGTTCAAATACCTCGAGAACATTGAGGCTACCGATACGGAAGGCATCACCGCGCTGCCGGGCGCGCGCGAGCTGCTTGAACATCTGAACGAAGCACATATTCCGTGGGCCATTGTGACCTCCGGCTCCATTCCCGTAGCCCATGCTCGCCATAAGGCGGCGGGTTTACCGAAGCCAGAGGTGTTCATTACTGCAGAGCGCGTCAAGCGCGGCAAGCCAGAGCCGGATGCGTTCTTGCTTGGGGCAGAGCTGCTGGGCCTTGCACCGGCGGACTGCGTGGTGGTGGAAGATGCAGCAGCCGGCGTGCTGGCCGGGCTTAACGCAGGGAGCCACGTGATCGCCGTTAACGTCCCGGCGGACTCTCCCCGGTTGAGTGAGGCGGATTTTGTGCTGAATACACTGACCGCGATTAACGTCACGAAGGGACCCGGCGGAGTTGTAACCGTCTCGCTAAAAATGTAATCCCATGATATAGCCCCACATTGTTGGGGCTTTTTTATGGCAGAATTCTTTATCTTCCACTGACAAGGATAGGTTGTGAACGGTGAACTGATTTGGGTCCTGAGCCTGCTGTTAATCGCCATCATTCTTTTCGCTACAGGCAAGGTGCGCATGGATGCCGTCGCCCTGTTTGTCATCGTCGCGTTTGTGCTGAGCGGCACGCTCACGCTACCCGAGGCATTCTCCGGGTTTAGCGACCCCAACGTTATTCTTATCGCCGCCCTGTTTATCATTGGTGACGGGCTGGTGCGCACCGGCGTAGCGACCATTATGGGAACGTGGCTGGTGAAGGTGGCGGGCAGCAGTGAAACCAAAATGCTGATCTACCTGATGGTGACGGTTGCCGGACTGGGGGCGTTTATGAGCTCAACGGGCGTGGTCGCCATCTTTATTCCGGTGGTGCTGAGCGTCTCCATGCGGATGCAGATCTCGCCATCGCGCCTGATGATGCCCCTGAGCTTTGCCGGTTTGATCAGCGGCATGATGACGCTGGTGGCGACGCCGCCAAACCTGGTCGTCAACAGTGAACTGATCCGCGAAGGATTCCAGGGCTTCAGTTTTTTCAGCGTTACCCCGATTGGGCTTGTCGTTCTGGTGATGGGCGTGGTCTACATGCTGCTGACCCGTTTTGCCCTGAAAGGCGAAAATCAGGATAAAAGCAAAGAGGGCTGGAAGCGACGCACCTTTCGCGATTTGATTAAAGAGTACCGTCTCACCGGGCGTGCACGACGTCTGGCTATTCGCCCCGGCTCACCGATGATTGGCCAGCGGCTGGACGATCTTAAGCTCCGTGAACGCTACGGTGCGAACGTCATCGGCGTGGAGCGCTGGCGTCGTTTCCGCCGGGTGATTGTCAACGTTAACGGGGTGTCGGAATTCCGCGCGCGGGACGTTCTGCTGATTGATATGTCCACCGCAGAGGTAGACCTGCGTGAGTTTTGCAGCGAACAGTTGCTGGAGCCGATGGTGCTGCGCGGCGAGTATTTCTCCGACCAGGCGCTGGATGTCGGAATGGCCGAAGTATCGCTGATCCCGGAATCGGAGCTGTTGGGGAAAACCGTGCGCGAAGTCGGCTTCCGCACCCGCTATGGTTTGAACGTCGTGGGACTAAAGCGCGATGGCGTGGCGATGGAAGGCGCAGTGGTGGATGAGCCGATCCTGCTGGGTGACATCTTTCTCGTCGTCGGTAACTGGAAGCTGATTAGCCAACTCGGGCAAAAAGGGCGTGATTTTGTGGTGCTCAATATGCCGGTTGAAGAGAGCGATGCGTCCCCGGCGCACAGCCAGGCACCTCACGCGATTTTCTGTCTGGTGCTGATGGTCGCACTCATGCTGACCGATGAAATCCCCAATCCGGTCGCGGCCATCATCGCCTGCCTGCTGATGGGGAAATTCCGCTGCATTGACGCCGAAAGCGCGTATAAAGCCATTCACTGGCCGAGCATTATTCTGATTGTCGGGATGATGCCCTTTGCGCTGGCGTTGCAAAAAACCGGCGGGGTGGATTTGATCGTTAAAGGCTTAATGGATGTTGGCGGTGGGTATGGGCCGTACATGATGATGGTCTGTCTGTTTATCATGTGCGCCTCCATCGGCCTGTTTATCTCCAATACCGCGACGGCGGTACTGATGGCGCCTATTGCGCTGGCTATGGCGAAATCCATGGGCGTGTCGCCGTATCCGTTCGCGATGATGGTGGCGATGGCGGCCTCCGCGGCATTTATGACACCGGTATCTTCACCAGTGAATACGCTGGTGCTGGGGCCCGGGAATTATAGATTCAGCGATTTCGTTAAGATTGGCGTGCCGTTCACCGTGCTGGTAATGGTGGTGTGCGTGGTGTTAATTCCGGTTTTATTTCCGTTTTAGCGTGAGCGCAGAAACGTAGGCCGGGTAAGGCGAAGCCGCCACCCGGCGAAAAAATTACAACGGTGAATCCTGGCTAATCTCATCCAGCGACAGATGGAAGCTCGGTACAAATACCTGCATAAAATAATCCATCTCTTCGCTGCGGCGGGACTCCAGCGTTTTTTCCAGACGCGTTTTCGCCAGTAAAAACTCGTTATTCCCCGCAGACAGCTCTTCCAGACATTTCAGGTAGGCACACAGCGCGTCGGCCTGCTTCACCAGCGACTTTTCATCTTCTGTGTACTGATGTTCATCGATAAGCGGCTCAAAGATATCGCGTAATTCATCCGGCACCATATCGATCAGCTTCTGCTGAGCAATCTTCTCAATCGCCTTATATTCCTGCGCAATCTGCGAGTTGAAATATTTCACTGGCGTCGGCAGATCGCCGGTCAGCACTTCCGAGGCATCATGGTACATCGCCAGCAGGGCAATACGTTCAGCGTTGACCTGCCCGTTAAATTTGCGGTTCTTTATGGCGGCCAGTGCGTGAGCGACCATCGCAACCTGCAGGCTGTGCTCTGAAACATTTTCCGTGCGGACGTTGCGCATCAGCGGCCAGCGGTTGATCAGCTTCAGGCGGGAGAGGTGGGCAAAGAAATGACTCTGACTCATAGGTTACCTTTTGTCTTTACTGCGACAGGCATTCATTGTGCGGGGAGGGGAAGCAAGATGCAAATTTGCGGATTTTGTAGGCCGGGCAAGCGCTGCGCCACCCGGCAGAGAGGCAACGTTACTGATGGTAGCCAGAGAGGAAGCGCCCGAAGCGGCTGATGGCCATTTCGAGGTCATCTTCGCGCGGCAGGGTCACAATGCGTACGTGATCCGGCCACGGCCAGTTAAAGGCCGTACCCTGAACCAGCAGCACTTTTTCCTGCAGCAGGAAGTCGAGCACCATCTTCTGGTCGTCGTGAATATTGAAGCGCTTAGCGTCAATTTTCGGGAACATATAGAGCGCGCCGTTAGGTTTCACGCAGGAGACGCCAGGAATATCGTTGATCAATTCCCACGCGCGGTTACGCTGTTCATACAAGCGACCACCGGGAACGATAAACTCGCTAATGCTTTGGTAGCCGCCGAGCGCCGTCTGGATCGCGTGCTGCGCAGGAACGTTGGCACATAAACGCATCGACGCCAGCATTTCCAGCCCTTCAATGTAGCCTTTGGCGTGCTTTTTCGGACCGTTCAGTACCATCCAACCCTGACGGAAACCGGCTACGCGATAGGTTTTAGACAGGCCGTTAAAGGTGACGGTCAGCAGATCCGGGGCCAGCGCGGCGATCGAGTGGTGCTGTGCCGCGTCGTACAGGATTTTGTCGTAGATTTCGTCGGCAAAAATGATCAGGTTGTGCTGGCGGGCTAGCTCGACGATCTCCATCAGCAGTTCTTTCGAATAGACCGCACCCGTCGGGTTGTTCGGGTTAATGATCACGATGCCACGCGTGCGAGGCGTAATTTTCGCGCGAATATCATCAAGGTCCGGGAACCAGTCAGAGGACTCGTCACAGAGATAATGAACGGCTTTACCGCTCGACAGCGACACGGCCGCCGTCCACAGCGGGTAGTCCGGCGCAGGTACCAGCATTTCATCGCCGCTGTTCAGCAGCGCCTGCATCGCCTGCACAATCAGTTCAGAGACGCCGTTGCCGATATAGATATCTTCAACGGTAACGTCACGCATACCGCGCGCCTGATAGTGCTGCATGATGGCTTTACGCGCGGAATAGAGTCCTTTTGAATCGCAGTAGCCTTGTGCAGTAGGAAGGTTGCGGATCACATCAACCAGAATTTCATCCGGCGCTTCAAAACCAAATGGCGCAGGGTTACCAATGTTGAGTTTCAGAACCTTATTGCCTTCCTCTTCAAGGCGTTTGGCCTCTTTCAGAACCGGGCCGCGGATGTCGTAACAGACGTTATCTAGTTTGCTGGATTTTTCGATAGGGGACATGAACCTTTAACCTTTTCGCTAGTATTGCCACTCCCTGCCGTGGAAGTCTGCACGGAACAATGTACTCCCCCCTCGCTTCGTTTTGAAGGGTGTACAGGAGAAGATTTTGTACAATGCGTCAATTCCTGTGGAATCTATTTCACTGCTTGCAGTGAGTTCTGTTGTGCTAAAGTAATGTGATAAGTATGTTTTGAAGTTTATTGTGCTGTTTATTTTGATTTGTATTTCATATTATGCTGATAAAAATAAAAAACATGCCCAATACGCAGTAAGAAGTTCCCCTAAGTGACTTTTCGTAAAATCAGATGCTTCGAGACAGACTGTTGGAATAGTATGCTTAGGCTAAAAGTTACTCATGTGAAATTAATGTTAAGTGTTATTAATGAATGGTCTTAATCTAAATTAAAATTTATTTATTATTAACCAACAAAATGCAACTTTAGTTAATTTTAATAAAATTAGTTGAGAGGCTTAACAGTCCCTCTTAATCCTTAATATTGCAATAAGACTTATAAATAAAGTGGATTTGGGTTAAGATGTCTTTCAGGAAAGCAGGCGCCAGAGCCCTATGTTTTGTATATCTGGATCCGCTTTTCTAAATTAATTGATTGTTATTGTTGGATTTATCTCTGGCTGGTGTGTGCCGAACACATCCTGCTACGTTAACCGCGCTGCGATAAAGATGGCCGTAAAGGTGTCATACCTTTAATGTAATTTACAGAAACCTGCGAACATCTAAATATTCTGAACGTTTAAGAGAATAAAAATAACGTCATGAAACGTGCTTTCTGACTGTTGATATACAGCAGCACAATAACTATCTGTCAGGCAGTCTGCCGGGCCGGGATGCGAGGGAAACCTTCAGAGGGAATTGCTTAACTGTTACACACAGCTTCAACCCGGGCAGCTCCGCACGAGCAACCTGAAAGTGAATAGATATGATAAATGCAAATCGTCCGATAATGAATCTCGACCTCGATCTGCTGAGAACGTTTGTTGCGGTCGCCGATCTCAACACTTTTGCAGCAGCTGCTGCCGCAGTTTGCCGAACCCAGTCTGCCGTTAGCCAGCAAATGCAGCGGCTGGAGCAACTGGTCGGTAAAGAGCTTTTTGCACGTCATGGACGTAATAAGCTCTTAACGGAACACGGTATCCAGCTACTGGGTTATGCCAGGAAAATACTTCGCTTTAATGATGAAGCATGTATGTCTTTAATGTTTAGCAACCTCCAGGGGGTGTTAACATTAGGCGCATCTGATGAGTCAGCGGATACGATATTGCCGTTTCTTCTCAATCGTATCAGTTCGGTTTATCCGAAGCTTGCGCTGGATGTTAGCGTAAAGCGTAATGCTTTTATGATTGAGATGCTCAAAGAGAATGAAGTGGATCTGGTGGTCACGACGCATCGGCCTGGGCAATTTGATTGTCTGACGTTGCGGACTTCTCCAACGCATTGGTATTGCGCGGCTGAATATGTACTGCAACACGGTGAGCCCATTCCATTGGTCTTACTGGATGATCCAAGTCCGTTCCGGGATATGGTGCTGTCGGCGCTCAACGAGGCCAACATTCCGTGGCGTTTGGCCTATGTGGCCTCAACGCTACCCGCTGTTCGAGCTGCCGTGAAAGCGGGGCTCGGCGTAACAGCGCGTCCGGTGGAAATGATGAGTCCGGATCTCCGCGTGTTGGGTAAAAGTGATGGTCTTCCTGCGTTGCCGGATACGGAGTATCTGTTATGCCACAACGCAACCAGCAATAACGAGCTGGCAAAAGTCGTGTTTGAGGCGATGGAAAACTACCATAACCCCTGGCAATACGAGCATGTTACTCCGGAAGGGGGGGATGACTCCCTGATCGTTGAAGGGGACTTTGAGTGATCAAACACTCAAAATTCTCGTAACAAATTGTAAGTGTAAAAAAGAGCCACTCGCGCGATTTTCGCGTGAAGTGGTTTTTTTTTTGGTAAAAATACCCTTTACGAATACAGGGTTAGATCATGTAAGCTTTAAATATCAGTGAGATAGATTGTTTTGGTCAAATCGTGTTCGTTTTGCGTTCTAACTGGCCGCTTCCCCGTTCAATGTTAAAAAAACAGGAAATATGTTGCCGGTTTCTTGATTGAATTAACAAAAGCGTGTCTCAGATCAAGAAAATACTCCTATTTGGGGGGAGGAATCGTTGGCAAATCCTGTCAAAATAGGAGGGTTATTTTTTTTACTTCCAAAACGGACACGATTCAACAACATGCATTTGACGTAAAGTCAGGTACCCACCAGGGTTAAAAGGGCATGAAATGTTAATGAGAATCGCTTGATGTCATTTAATGTGAAGAAACCTTTGTTAAAGTTGACAAAAGGTTATAGAAAGGAGTAAAAAACCCCATCATTTTGCTGTCTATGTCTCATTTCTGACAGTTAGTGTAAGGTTATTTGTTCCTCCCCATGAATCGATGTGATGCCCATCTGCCAGCAAGAGCAGTGTCGTCGGTATCACTTTTGATGAGTAAGCAATGAGTATGTCAACATCCACAGAAGTCATCGCTCATCACTGGGCATTCGCAATCTTTCTTATTGTAGCCATTGGCCTGTGCTGCCTGATGTTAGTCGGCGGCTGGTTCCTGGGCGGTCGCGCCCGCGCAAGGCACAAAAACACACCTTTCGAATCAGGTATTGATTCCGTAGGTACCGCTCGCTTACGCCTGTCTGCCAAGTTCTACCTGGTAGCCATGTTCTTCGTCATCTTCGACGTGGAAGCGCTTTACCTTTTCGCATGGTCGACCTCCATTCGCGAAAGTGGTTGGGTGGGCTTTGTCGAGGCCGCAATTTTCATTTTAGTGTTACTGGCCGGTCTGGTTTATCTGGTGCGTATTGGCGCGCTGGACTGGACGCCTGCGCGTTCACGCCGTGAGCAGATCAACCCGGAAAACAGTATCTCTAATCGTCAGCAGTAACAGCGAGGCAATAAGATGGATTATACGCTCACCCGCATAGATCCTAACGGTGAGAATGACCGTTACCCCCTGCAAAAACAGGAGATCGTAACCGACCCCCTGGAGCAAGAAGTCAATAAAAGCGTGTACATGGGCAAGCTCGAACATGCCATGCACGATATGGTCAACTGGGGTCGTAAGAACTCCATCTGGCCTTACAACTTTGGCCTTTCTTGCTGCTACGTTGAAATGGTGACGTCATTCACTGCGGTGCATGACGTTGCGCGTTTTGGGGCAGAGGTACTGCGTGCTTCCCCACGTCAGGCTGACCTGATGGTGGTGGCCGGTACGTGCTTTACCAAGATGGCCCCGGTTATTCAGCGTCTTTATGACCAGATGCTGGAGCCAAAATGGGTTATCTCCATGGGCGCATGTGCAAACTCTGGCGGTATGTACGACATTTATTCCGTCGTGCAGGGCGTAGATAAGTTTATTCCGGTGGATGTCTACATTCCGGGCTGCCCGCCGCGTCCGGAAGCTTACATGCAGGCGCTGATGCTGCTGCAGGAGTCTATCGGTAAAGAACGTCGCCCACTGTCGTGGGTTGTTGGCGATCAGGGTGTGTATCGCGCGAACATGCAGTCCGAGCGCGAGCGTAAACGTGGTGAACGTATTGCCGTCACCAACTTGCGTACGCCTGACGAAATTTAATTTGCGCCTGTGGGCCTGGAGAACACCTTCGCATATCACTACTCAAATAGCGCGAAGCCAGGCTTAACAGTCACCACGGACCATTTGCAATGGTGAACAATATGACCGACTTAACCGCGCAAGAAGCCGCCTGGCAGACACGGGATCATCTCGATGACCCAGTCGTTGGCGAACTGCGCAACCGTTTTGGGCCGGATGCCTTTACTGTTCAGGCCACCCGCACCGGGGTACCCGTTGTTTGGGTGAAGCGTGAACAATTACCGGAAGTGGTCGATTTCCTCAAGAAATTGCCGAAACCTTACGTCATGCTGTTTGACTTACACGGCATGGATGAACGTCTGCGTACTCACCGCCAGGGTCTCCCTGCTGCGGATTTTTCCGTTTTCTACCACCCGATCTCAATAGACCGTAATACGGATATCATGCTCAAGGTGGCATTGTCTGAAAACGACATGCATCTGCCGACGATCACCAAACTTTTCCCGAACGCGAACTGGTACGAGCGTGAAACCTGGGAAATGTTCGGCATGACCTTTGACGGCCACCCGCACCTGACGCGCATCATGATGCCGCAGACCTGGACCGGCCACCCGCTGCGTAAAGACTATCCGGCACGTGCCACCGAATTCGACCCGTTTGAGCTGACCAAAGCCAAGCAGGATCTGGAGATGGAAGCGCTGACCTTCAAGCCGGAAGACTGGGGCATGAAGCGCGGTACCGAAAACGAGGACTTCATGTTCCTCAACCTCGGTCCGAACCACCCGTCTGCGCACGGTGCATTCCGTATTATTCTTCAGCTTGACGGCGAAGAGATTGTCGACTGCGTGCCTGATATCGGCTACCACCACCGTGGTGCTGCGAAGATGGGCGAGCGTCAGTCCTGGCACAGCTACATTCCGTATACCGACCGTATCGAGTACCTCGGCGGCTGCGTCAACGAAATGCCATACGTGCTGGCCGTGGAGAAACTGGCGGGTATCACCACGCCGGATCGCGTTAACGTGATTCGCGTCATGCTGTCAGAACTGTTCCGTATCAACAGCCACCTGCTGTACATCTCCACGTTCATTCAGGACGTCGGCGCGATGACCCCGGTATTCTTCGCCTTTACCGACCGTCAGAAAATCTACGATCTGGTGGAAGCGATTACTGGTTTCCGTATGCACCCGGCCTGGTTCCGTATCGGCGGTGTGGCACACGATCTGCCGCGCGGATGGGACCGTCTGCTGCGTGAATTCCTTGACTGGATGCCAAAACGTCTGGCGTCTTACGAGAAAGCCGCGCTGCGTAACACCATCCTGAAAGGTCGTTCTCAGGGCGTTGCTGCCTACGGCGCGAAAGAAGCGCTGGAGTGGGGAACGACAGGTGCTGGTCTGCGTGCGACCGGTATTGATTTCGACGTGCGTAAAGCCCGTCCTTACTCTGGCTACGAGAACTTCGACTTTGAAGTCCCGGTGGGCGGCGGTGTTTCCGACTGCTACACCCGCGTGATGCTGAAAGTGGAAGAGCTGCGCCAGAGTCTGCGCATCCTTGAGCAGTGCCTCAACAACATGCCGGAAGGCCCGTTCAAAGCGGATCACCCGCTGACTACGCCGCCGCCGAAAGAGCGCACGCTGCAACATATCGAAACCCTGATCACCCACTTCCTGCAGGTTTCCTGGGGTCCGGTCATGCCGGCGCAAGAATCCTTCCAGATGATTGAAGCGACCAAGGGTATCAACAGTTACTACCTGACCAGCGACGGCAGCACCATGAGCTACCGTACCCGCGTGCGTACGCCAAGCTTCGCGCACCTGCAGCAGATCCCGGCCGCCATTCGCGGCAGTCTGGTCTCCGACCTGATTGTGTATCTGGGTAGTATCGATTTTGTTATGTCAGATGTGGACCGCTAATTATGCACGAGAATCAACAACCACAGACCGAGGCTTTTGAGCTGAGTGAAGCAGAACGTGCCGCCATTGAGCACGAGATGCACCACTACGAAGACCCGCGTGCGGCGTCCATTGAAGCGCTGAAAATCGTACAGAAACAGCGTGGCTGGGTGCCGGATGGGGCGATCTACGAGATCGCAAAAGTGCTGGGTATTCCGGCGAGTGACGTAGAAGGCGTAGCCACGTTCTACAGCCAGATCTTCCGTCAGCCGGTTGGCCGCCATGTGATCCGCTACTGTGACAGCGTTGTCTGCCACATCACCGGTTATCAGGGCATTCAGGCTGCGATTGAGAAGAAGCTCAATATCAAGCCAGGCCAGACCACGTTCGATGGACGCTTTACTCTGCTGCCGACCTGCTGCCTGGGTAACTGCGACAAGGGGCCGACCATGATGATTGATGAGGATACTCACAGCCATCTGACGCCGGAAGCGATTCCTGACCTGCTGGAGCAGTACAAATGAAAACTGTAATTCGTACTGCTGAGACGCATCCGCTGACCTGGCGTCTGCGCGATGATAAACAGCCGGTATGGCTTGAAGAATACGAAAGCAAAAACGGCTATGCCGGTGCGCGTAAAGCCCTTGGCGGCATGGCGCCGGACGACATCGTTAACGCGGTAACAGATTCTGGCCTGAAAGGGCGCGGCGGTGCGGGCTTTTCCACCGGTCTGAAGTGGAGCCTGATGCCGAAAGATGAATCCATGAACATCCGTTACCTGCTGTGTAACGCCGATGAAATGGAGCCGGGTACCTATAAAGACCGCCTGCTGATGGAGCAGTTGCCGCACCTGCTGGTGGAAGGCATGCTGATCTCCGCGTTTGCGCTGAAAGCGTACCGTGGCTACATTTTCCTGCGCGGTGAGTACATCGAAGCGGCAGAAAACCTGCGTCGCGCGATTGCCGAAGCCACCGAAGCGGGCCTGCTGGGTAAAAACATCCTGGGCACCGGGTTTGACTTCGAACTGTTCGTGCACACCGGTGCCGGGCGTTACATCTGCGGTGAAGAAACCGCGCTGATTAACTCCCTGGAAGGCCGCCGTGCGAACCCGCGCTCTAAGCCACCGTTCCCGGCAAGCTCCGGCGTATGGGGTAAACCGACCTGCGTAAACAACGTCGAAACCCTGTGTAACGTTCCGGCTATCCTCGCCAACGGCGTGGAGTGGTATCAGGGCATCTCCTCAAGTAAAGATGCCGGTACCAAGCTGATGGGCTTCTCCGGTCGCGTTAAAAATCCTGGCGTCTGGGAACTGCCGTTCGGTACCACTGCACGCGAAATTCTTGAAGACTACGCGGGCGGCATGCGCGATGGCCTGAAATTCAAAGCCTGGCAGCCGGGTGGGGCAGGGACTGACTTCCTGACCGAAGCCCACCTCGATCTGCCAATGGAATTCGAAAGCATTGGTAAAGCAGGCAGCCGTCTGGGTACGGCGCTGGCGATGGCCGTCGACCATGAGATCGGCATGGTCTCGCTGGTGCGTAACCTGGAAGAGTTCTTCGCCCGCGAGTCCTGCGGCTGGTGTACACCGTGCCGTGACGGTCTGCCGTGGAGCGTGAAGATCCTGCGTGCAATCGAACGTGGCGAAGGCCAGCCTGGCGATATCGAGACACTTGAGCAACTGTGTCGATTCTTAGGCCCAGGCAAAACCTTCTGTGCCCACGCACCGGGTGCCGTCGAGCCGCTGCAGAGCGCGATTAAATATTTCCGCGACGAATTCGAAGCAGGCATCAAGCAGCCGTTCAGCAATACCCATTCAATCAATGGGATTCAGCCGAACCTGCTGAAAGCGCGCTGGTAAAAACAGAATTTTGATTAACGCTCGGTTTCGACCGAGACAACTGGAAGCATGCTAATGGCTACGATTCATGTAGACGGCAAAGAATACGAAGTCAACGGGGCGGACAACCTGCTGGAAGCTTGTCTGTCTCTTGGCCTCGATATTCCGTACTTTTGCTGGCATCCGGCGCTGGGCAGCGTCGGTGCTTGCCGCCAGTGTGCGGTGAAGCAATATCAAAACGCGGAAGACACGCGTGGTCGCCTGGTGATGTCCTGTATGACGCCAGCCACCGAAGGCACCTTTATTTCGATTGATGACGAAGAAGCCAAACAGTTCCGCGAAAGCGTGGTGGAATGGTTGATGACCAACCACCCGCACGACTGTCCGGTTTGTGAAGAGGGCGGTAACTGCCATCTTCAGGATATGACCGTCATGACCGGTCACAGCTTCCGTCGCTATCGCTTTACCAAGCGTACCCACCGTAACCAGGACCTGGGGCCGTTCATCTCTCACGAAATGAACCGCTGCATCGCCTGCTACCGCTGCGTGCGTTACTACAAAGACTACGCAGACGGTCAGGATCTGGGCGTGTATGGCGCACATGACAACGTCTACTTCGGTCGTCCGGAAGACGGTACGCTTGAAAGCGAATTCTCCGGTAACCTGGTAGAAATCTGCCCGACCGGCGTATTCACGGATAAAACCCACTCCGAGCGTTACAACCGTAAATGGGACATGCAGTTTGCGCCAAGCATCTGCCAGCAGTGTTCCCTCGGCTGTAACACCAGCCCGGGTGAGCGTTATGGCGAACTGCGCCGTATCGAAAACCGTTACAACGGTACCGTTAACCACTACTTCCTGTGCGACCGCGGTCGTTTCGGCTATGGCTATGTGAACCTGAAAGACCGTCCGTGTCAGCCGGTTCAGCGCCGTGGCGACGACTTTATTACCCTGAACGCTGAACAGGCGATGCAGGGCGCGGCAGATATTCTGCGCCAGTCGAAGAAAGTGATCGGTATCGGCTCCCCGCGCGCCAGCATCGAAAGCAACTTCGCGCTGCGCGAGCTGGTTGGCGCGGAAAACTTCTATACCGGTATCGCCCAGGGCGAGCAGGAACGTCTGCAGCTGGTGCTGAAGGTGCTGCGTGAAGGCGGAATCCATACCCCTGCGCTGCGCGAAATTGAATCTTATGATGCGGTTCTGGTGCTGGGTGAAGACCTGACGCAGACCGGCGCACGCGCGGCTCTGGCGGTTCGTCAGGCGGTGAAGGGTAAAGCTCGTGAAATGGCGGCCGCGCAGAAAGTGGCTGACTGGCAAATTGCGGCAATCCTTAACATCGGCCAGCGCGCTAAGCATCCTCTGTTTGTGACTAACGTCGATAACACTCGTCTGGACGATATCGCGGCGTGGACCTACTGCGCACCGGTTGAAGATCAGGCGCGCCTCGGATTTGCGATTGCCCACGCGCTGGACAACAGCGCGCCGGCGGTTGAGCTGGATCGCGACCTGCAGAACAAGGTCGACGTGATTGTTCAGGCCCTGGCGGGTGCGAAGAAACCTCTGATTATTTCAGGTACTAACGCCGGAAGCGCGGAGATCATTCAGGCCGCAGCAAACGTTGCCAAAGCCCTGAAAGGCCGCGGTGCCGACGTTGGCGTGACCATGATTGCCCGTGCGGTGAACAGCATTGGTCTGGGCATGATTGGCGGCGGCTCGCTGGAAGAAGCGTTAAGCGAACTGGAATCCGGTGCCGCTGACGCCGTTGTGGTGCTGGAAAACGACCTGCATCGCCATGCTTCTGCCGCGCGCGTAGACGCCGTGCTCTCCAAAGCGCCGCTGGTGATGGTTATCGATCATCAACGCACCGCGATTATGGATAAAGCGCACCTGGTGCTCTCTGCGGCAAGCTTCGCAGAAAGCGACGGTACCGTAATCAACAACGAAGGCCGCGCGCAGCGTTTCTTCCAGGTTTACGACCCGGCGTCCTACGACAGCAACACCGTGATGCTGGAAAGCTGGCGCTGGCTGCACTCCCTGCACAGCACCGTACAGAGCCGTGAAGTGGACTGGACGCAGCTTGACCACGTTATCGACGCGGTAGTCGAGAAACTGCCTCAGCTGGCAGGCATTAAAGATGCCGCGCCTGAAGCAAGCTTCCGCATTCGCGGCCAGAAACTGGCGCGTGAACCGCACCGCTACAGCGGCCGTACCGCAATGCGCGCCAATATCAGCGTGCACGAACCGCGCCAGCCGCAGGATAAAGACACCATGTTCGCCTTCTCAATGGAAGGGAACAACCAGCCGTCTGCTCCGCGTTCACAGATCCCATTCGCATGGGCTCCGGGCTGGAACTCCCCGCAGGCATGGAACAAGTTCCAGGCTGAAGTGGGTGGTTCACTGCGCCACGGCGATCCGGGCGTACGTCTGATTGAAGCCTCCGAAACCGGTCTGGACTTCTTCACGACCGTTCCGGCGAGCTTCCAGGCGCAGGAAGGTAACTGGCGCATTGCGCCGTACTACCATCTGTTCGGTAGCGACGAGCTGTCCCAGCGTTCACCGGTCTTCCAGACCCGGATGCCGCAGCCGTACATCAAGCTCAACCCGGCGGATGCCGCGAAGCTTGGCGTTAACGCTGGCGCAAACATTGCCTTTAGCTATGACGGCCAGACAATCAGCCTGCCGCTGATTATCTCCGAAGGTCTGACAGCAGGGCAGGTGGGTCTGCCGATGGGTATGCCTGGCATCGCGCCGGTACTGGCGGGTGCGCGTCTTGATAACCTGCAGGAGGCAAAAGCATGAGTTGGTTAACGCCGGATCTTATCGACATCCTGCTGAGCATTCTGAAAGCGGTTGTGATTCTGCTGGTGGTGGTCACCTGCGGCGCGTTCATGAGCTTTGGTGAACGTCGTCTGCTCGGTCTGTTCCAGAACCGTTACGGACCGAACCGCGTGGGCTGGGGTGGTTCACTCCAGCTGGTCGCGGACATGATCAAGATGTTCTTTAAAGAGGACTGGATCCCGCGCTTCTCTGACCGCGTGATCTTTACTCTGGCTCCGATGATCGCCTTTACCTCGCTGCTGCTGGCGTTTGCTATCGTTCCCGTCAGCCCGACCTGGGTTGTGGCTGACCTGAACATCGGCATTCTGTTCTTCCTGATGATGGCTGGCCTCGCGGTTTACGCGGTGCTGTTCGCAGGCTGGTCCAGTAACAACAAATACTCGCTGCTGGGTGCGATGCGTGCTTCCGCGCAGACGCTGAGCTACGAAGTGTTCCTGGGTCTTTCCCTGATGGGCGTGGTGGCGCAGGCCGGTTCATTTAACATGACCGACATCGTCAACAACCAGGCTGACATCTGGAACGTTATCCCGCAGTTCTTTGGGTTTATTACCTTTGCTATCGCGGGCGTGGCGGTGTGTCACCGTCACCCGTTTGACCAGCCAGAAGCCGAACAGGAACTGGCCGACGGTTACCACATTGAATATTCCGGTATGAAATTCGGTCTGTTCTTCGTGGGCGAGTACATCGGTATCGTCACCATTTCCGCGTTGATGGTAACGCTGTTCTTTGGTGGCTGGCATGGCCCGTTCTTACCGCCGTTCATCTGGTTCGCGTTGAAAACCGCGTTCTTTATGATGATGTTCATTTTGATTCGTGCGTCCTTACCGCGTCCGCGTTATGACCAGGTAATGTCCTTCGGCTGGAAAGTGTGCCTGCCGCTGACGCTCGTCAACTTGTTGGTAACGGCGGCTGTCATTCTCTGGCAGCAGCCATAAGGGGCTTTAGACCATGACCTTAAAAGAATTATTAGTAGGTTTCGGCACCCAGGTACGCAGTATCTGGATGATCGGCCTGCACGCGTTTGCCAAACGCGAAACCCAGATGTACCCGGAAGAGCCGGTATATCTGCCGCCGCGCTACCGTGGCCGTATCGTGCTGACGCGCGATCCGGACGGTTCTGAGCGCTGCGTTGCCTGTAACCTGTGTGCGGTAGCGTGCCCGGTAGGCTGTATCTCTCTGCAAAAAGCCGAGACGGTAGATGGCCGCTGGTACCCTGAGTTCTTCCGCATCAACTTCTCACGCTGCATCTTCTGCGGTCTGTGTGAAGAAGCGTGCCCAACCACGGCGATTCAGCTGACTCCAGACTTCGAACTGGGTGAGTACAAGCGTCAGGACCTGGTGTACGAGAAAGAGGATCTGCTGATTTCCGGTCCGGGCAAATACCCGGAATATAACTTCTACCGGATGGCGGGTATGGCAATCGACGGCAAAGATAAGGGCGAAGCAGAGAACGAAGCTAAGCCTATCGACGTCAAGAGCCTGTTACCGTAAGGAGAGGGCAATGGAATTCGCTTTTTATATCTGTGGCCTTATCGCCATCCTGGCTACGCTGCGAGTGATCACGCACACCAATCCGGTGCATGCGCTGCTGTACTTAATCATTTCGCTGCTGGCCATTTCCGGGGTGTTCTTTGCGCTGGGCGCGCACTTCGCCGGTGCGCTGGAAATCATCGTCTACGCCGGTGCCATCATGGTGCTGTTCGTGTTCGTGGTGATGATGCTGAACCTGGGCGGCTCTGAAATTGAGCAGGAACGTCAGTGGTTAAAACCGCAGGTGTGGATTGGTCCGGCAATTCTGTCGGCCATCATGCTGGTGGTGATTGTTTACGCCATTCTGGGCGTGAACGATCAGGGCATCGACGGTACGCCAATCAGCGCTAAGACAGTGGGTATTGCTCTGTTTGGCCCTTACGTTCTGGCGGTTGAACTGGCGTCAATGCTGCTGCTGGCAGGTCTGGTTGTTGCCTTCCACGTCGGCCGCGAAGAGCGTGTTGGCGAGGTGCTGAGCAACCGCACTGATGACCGCGCGAAAAGAAAAACGGAGGAGCGCGCATGATCCCCTTAACACATGGACTGATCCTCGCTGCGATTTTGTTCGTTCTGGGCTTAACCGGTCTGGTTATCCGCCGCAATCTGCTGTTTATGCTGATTGGTCTGGAAATCATGATTAACGCCTCCGCGCTGGCCTCCGCGGTCGCCGGGAGCTACTGGGGCCAGGCCGACGGTCAGGTGATGTACATTCTCGCCATCAGCCTTGCGGCTGCCGAAGCGAGTATTGGCCTGGCGCCGTTGCTGCAGCTCCATCGTCGCCGCCAGAACCTGAACATCGATTCAGTAAGTGAGTTGCGTGGATGAACATGCTTGCCTTAACCATTATTTTTCCGCTGATTGGCTTCGTGCTGCTGGCGTTTTCTCGCGGCCGCTGGTCTGAGAATCTGTCTGCGACCGTGGGTATCGGCTCAATCGGTCTGGCTGCGCTGGTTACAGCGTATGCGGGTATCGACTTCTTTAACAACGGACGTCAGCCTTTCAGCGTGCCGCTGTGGACGTGGATGTCGGCCGGCGATTTCAACATCGGTTTCAACCTGGTGCTGGATGGTCTGTCTCTGACCATGCTCTCCGTTGTCACCGGCGTGGGCTTCCTGATCCACATGTTCGCCTCCTGGTATATGCGCGGTGAAGAGGGCTACTCCCGCTTCTTCGCCTACACCAACCTGTTTATCGCCAGCATGGTGGTTCTGGTGCTGGCCGATAACCTGCTGCTGATGTCCCTGGGCTGGGAAGGCGTGGGTCTGTGTTCTTACCTGCTGATCGGCTTCTACTACACCGATCCGAAGAATGGCGCAGCGGCCATGAAAGCGTTCGTCGTGACCCGCGTGGGTGACGTGTTCCTCGCTTTCGCGCTGTTCATTCTCTATAACGAACTGGGCACGCTGAACTTCCGCGAAATGGTGGAACTGGCGCCGGCGCACTTCGAAGCAGGCAACAACATGCTGTGGTGGGCAACGCTGATGCTGCTGGGTGGCGCTGTGGGTAAATCCGCGCAGCTGCCGCTGCAGACATGGCTGGCAGATGCGATGGCGGGTCCAACGCCTGTCTCCGCGCTGATCCACGCCGCGACCATGGTAACCGCGGGTGTTTACCTGATTGCGCGTACCCATGGCCTGTTCCTGATGACCCCGGAAATTCTGCATCTGGTGGGTATCGTCGGTGCGGTCACGCTGGTGCTGGCAGGCTTTGCCGCACTGGTGCAGACCGACATCAAACGCGTTCTCGCGTACTCCACCATGAGCCAGATTGGTTACATGTTCCTGGCGCTGGGCGTTCAGGCGTGGGACGCCGCCATTTTCCACCTGATGACGCACGCGTTCTTTAAAGCGCTGCTGTTCCTTTCATCCGGTTCGGTGATCCTGGCCTGCCACCACGAGCAGAATATCTTCAAGATGGGCGGACTGCGTAAGTCTATCCCGCTGGTGTATGTCTGCTTCCTGGTGGGCGGCGCGGCGCTGGCGGCACTGCCGCTGATCACCGCGGGCTTCTTCAGTAAGGACGAAATCCTTGCGGGTGCCATGGCGAATGGTCATATCAATCTGATGGTTGCGGGTCTGGTCGGTGCGTTCATGACCTCCCTGTATACCTTCCGTATGATTTTCATCGTATTCCACGGTAAAGAACAAATTCACGCTCACGCAGGGAAGGGGATCACCCATCACCTGCCGCTGATTGTGCTGCTGGTACTCTCCACCTTCGTTGGCGCGATGATTGTGCCACCGCTGCAGGGCGTACTCCCGGCGACAACCGAGCTTGAGCACGGTCGCGTTCTGACGCTTGAAATCACCTCCGGCGTGGTCGCTATCGCGGGCATCCTGATTGCTGCATGGCTGTGGCTGGGTAAACGCACGCTGGTGACTGCCGTTGCCAACAGTGCGCCGGGCCGTCTGCTGGGCACCTGGTGGTACAACGCGTGGGGCTTCGACTGGCTGTACGACATGATCTTCGTTAAGCCGTTCCTGGGCATCGCGTGGCTGGTAAAACGCGACCCGCTGAACAGCCTGATGAATATCCCGGCGATCCTCTCCCGCTTTGCAGGTAAAGGCCTGCTGTACAGTGAGAACGGTTATCTGCGCTGGTATGTGGCATCCATGAGCATCGGTGCGGTTGTCGTGCTGGCGCTGCTGATGGTGTTGCGTTGATCGTTAAGTGAATTTTATTCGAATTCGTTGAAAATCAGGCCCCTGCTGGGGGCCTTAAAAAGGAATGTAAATCGCCATGTTACTACCCTGGCTAATATTAATTCCCTTCATCGGCGGCTTCCTGTGCTGGCAGACTGAACGCTTTGGCGTGAAGATGCCGCGCTGGATCGCGCTGATCACCATGGGATTAACGCTCGCACTTGGCCTGCAACTCTGGTTGCAGGGTGGCTACTCTCTGACCCAGTCTGCGGGCATTCCGCAGTGGCAGTCTGAGTTTATCCTGCCGTGGATCCCGCGTTTCGGCATTACGATCCACCTCGCGATTGACGGTTTGTCGCTGCTGATGGTGGTGCTGACCGGCCTGCTCGGCGTTCTGGCGGTACTTTGCTCCTGGCGAGAAATCGAAAAATACCAGGGCTTCTTCCACCTGAACCTGATGCGGATCCTGGGCGGCGTGATCGGCGTGTTCCTTGCCATCGACATGTTCCTGTTCTTCTTCTTCTGGGAGATGATGCTGGTGCCGATGTATTTCCTGATCGCGCTGTGGGGCCATAAGGCGTCCGACGGTAAAACGCGTATCACGGCGGCAACCAAGTTCTTCATCTATACCCAGGCGAGCGGTCTGGTGATGCTGATTGCCATCCTGGCGCTGGTGTTTGTGCATTACAATGCGACCGGTGTTTGGACCTTCAACTATGAAGAGCTGCTGAAGACCCCGATGTCTCACGGCGTGGAATACCTGCTGATGCTGGGCTTCTTCATCGCCTTCGCGGTGAAAATGCCGGTGGTTCCGCTGCACGGCTGGCTGCCAGACGCGCACTCTCAGGCACCGACGGCGGGTTCCGTTGACCTGGCGGGCATCTTGCTGAAAACGGCGGCCTACGGTCTGCTGCGTTTCGCACTGCCGCTGTTCCCGAATGCCTCCGCTGAATTCGCGCCCATTGCCATGTGGCTCGGTGTGATCGGTATCTTCTACGGCGCGTGGATGGCCTTCACGCAGTACGACATCAAGCGTCTGATTGCCTATACCTCCGTTTCCCACATGGGCTTCGTGCTGATTGCGATCTACACCGGCAGCCAGCTGGCGTACCAGGGCGCGGTCATTCAGATGATTGCTCACGGCCTGTCCGCCGCGGGTCTCTTCATCCTGTGCGGTCAGCTGTACGAACGTCTGCACACTCGCGACATGCGTATGATGGGCGGCCTGTGGGGCAAAATGAAATGGCTGCCAGCGCTCTCCATGTTCTTCGCGGTTGCCACCCTGGGTATGCCGGGCACCGGTAACTTCGTCGGCGAATTTATGATTCTGTTCGGCAGCTTCAAAGTGGTTCCGATGATTACCGTCATCTCCACCTTTGGTCTGGTGTTCGCTTCCGTGTACTCGCTGGCGATGCTGCACCGCGCTTACTTCGGTAAAGCGAAGAGCGAAATTGCTGCACAAGAACTGCCGGGGATGTCGCTGCGTGAGCTGTTCATCATCCTGCTGCTGGTCGTACTGCTGGTGCTGTTGGGCTTCTATCCGCAGCCGATTCTGGATACCTCGCATAGCGCGATGGGCAACATCCAGCAGTGGTTTGTTAATTCTGCTTCTACTACAAGGCCGTAATTCGCCATGACAATAACTCCACAACAACTGATCGCGCTGCTACCGCTGCTGATCGTCGGATTGACGGTGGTGGTTGTGATGCTCTCCATTGCGTGGCGACGCAATCACTTCCTGAATGCGACCCTGTCCGTTTTGGGTCTGAACGCTGCGTTAGTCTCCCTCTGGTTTGTTGGCCAGGCGGGCGCGATGGATGTCACGCCGCTGATGCGCGTTGACGGTTACGCCATGCTGTACACCGGTCTGGTTCTGCTGGCGAGCCTGGCAACCTGCACCTTTGCGTACCCGTGGCTTGAAGGCTACAACGACAACAAAGAAGAGTTTTACCTGCTGGTACTGATTGCCGCACTGGGCGGCATTCTGCTGGCGAACGCGAACCACCTGGCCGCGCTGTTCCTCGGTATTGAGCTGATCTCACTCCCGCTGTTCGGCCTGATTGGTTACGCCTTCCGCCAGAAACGCTCTCTGGAAGCGGCGATCAAGTACACCATCTTGTCCGCTGCTGCCTCGTCGTTCCTGCTGTTCGGTATCGCGCTGCTGTACGCACAGACGGGTAATCTCTCCTTCCTGGCCATCGGCAAGAGCCTCGGCGACGGCATGCTGCACGAGCCGCTGCTGCTGGCGGGTCTGGGCATGATGATTGTTGGCCTCGGCTTCAAGCTCTCTCTGGTGCCGTTCCACCTGTGGACGCCAGACGTATACCAGGGCGCACCGGCTCCAGTGTCGACCTTCCTGGCGACAGCGAGCAAAATCGCTATCTTCGGTGTGGTGATGCGTCTGTTCCTGTACGCACCGGTAGGTGACAGCGAAGCGGTTCGCGTGGTGCTGGGCATTATCGCGTTCGTCTCTATCATCTTCGGTAACCTGATGGCGCTGAGCCAGACCAACATCAAGCGTCTGCTGGGCTACTCGTCTATCTCACACCTGGGTTACCTGCTGGTGGCGCTGATTGCGCTGCAGAGCGGCGAGATGTCGATGGAAGCCGTGGGCGTGTATCTGGCGGGTTACCTGTTTAGCAGCCTCGGCGCGTTCGGCGTGGTGAGCCTGATGTCCAGCCCGTACCGTGGCCCGGATGCGGATTCACTGTTCTCCTACCGTGGTCTGTTCTGGCACCGTCCGATTCTGTCTGCTGTGATGACCGTAATGATGCTCTCGCTGGCGGGTATCCCGATGACGCTGGGCTTTATCGGTAAGTTCTATGTGTTGGCAGTCGGTGTTCATGCGGGTCTGTGGTGGCTGACGGCGGGTGTTGTTATCGGCTCCGCGATTGGTCTCTACTACTACCTGCGCGTGGCCGTGAGCCTGTACCTGAGCGCGCCTCAGCAGCTTAACCGCGATGCTCCGACCAACTGGCAGTACAGCGCCGGTGGTATCGTGGTGCTTATCTCTGCGCTGCTGGTGCTGATCTTCGGTATCTATCCGCAGCCGCTGATTGATATCGTGCAGCGAGCGATGCCGTTAATGTAAAAGCAAAAAACCCGCCTCGGCGGGTTTTTTT
>NZ_GL890778.1:89025-114395 GCF_000211415.1 Enterobacter mori LMG 25706
AGCTGTTTCCGGCTAATCAACGGCCCGTCAATCTTCTTCATCGAGCGGTCCAGCACTTCCTCAATCACTGACGACAGCTCGTTCAGCTCAAACTTCGCCACATACCCGTCGGCCTTCACCTTGCGAATATGGTCTTCGTTGGCGTTGCCGGACAGAGACGAGTGGATCACCACCGGAATATCCTTCAGGAACGGATCGGTTTTGATTTTGCGCGTCAGCGTAAAACCGTCCATCTCCGGCATTTCGAGGTCGGTCAGCACCAGTGCAATTTTATCGGTGATGGGAACCCCTTCAGCCTGCGCCTGTGCCGCCAGTACGCCAATTTTCTCCCATGCGTCTTTACCAGTAATGTGCAGCTGCGCGGGGATTTCCATCGCCTGCAGGCCTTTCTCCAGCATCGAGCGCGCCACTTTGGAATCTTCCGCAACAATCGCGACCGAGCCCGGCTTGATATTGAATTTGGTGGTTTTCAGATTGGTCGCGTGCAGATCGTGGTCAGCCGGGGTGATGTCGTACAGGATCTGCTCAACGTCCAGCACCATCGCCAGATCGTTGGTATCGGTCTTCTCGTCCAGACAGGCGATGCTGGTGATATAGCGCCCGCTGACGGCGGTTTCGGCCGCGTGTACCTGCTTCCAGTCGAGACGCATGATGTTCTCAACGGACTCCACGGCAAACGCCTGCACGCTGCGGGCGTATTCGGTGATCAGCAGAATGTTCAGTCCGGTCGTCGGCTTGCATCCGGCCACGGCGGCCAGGTCAATCACCGGGATCACCTGGTCGCGAATGTTCACCATCCCCATCAGCGGAGACTTCATGCCTGCGGGTTTGGTGAACGCCGGCATCGGCACAATTTCGCGCAGCTTGAACACGTTAATGCCAAACAGCTCGGATTTATTTTCGTTCAGAGAGGTGCCAAGACGGAACAGCAACAGTTCAAAACGGTTCGACAGGGTCAGATTCGCCCTGTCATCAATATCTTTCTGGAAATTATCCATTCTACCCTCAAGAGAAATGCTGACCTTTTAATCGTTATCGGCATCCTGAGGGAAAAATGAAGGACTAAACGCTGACCTGAGTGAAATCTTCCGCCAGCTCACATGCCGGGAACAGGTGACGGCACTCTGCCAGCAGACTTGCACATCCCCGCGCGTCGTAGCGCGAGCTAACGTGAGTGACGATCAATCTCCCGACGCCCGCGTCACGGGCAAGCTGCGCCGCCTGACGCGTCGAGCTATGGCCCCGGCTGTTGGCTTTCTCTTCCATCGCCGTTTCAAGCGTCGCTTCATGCACCATCACATCTACGCCCTGTGCAAGCAGATGGGCGGAAGGGCACGGCGCGGTATCGCCAAAGATCGCCAGCTTTTTCCCCGGCTGCGGCGCCGCGAGGTAGTCCTGACCGTTCACCACGCGCCCGTCTTCCAGCGTGACGGTCTCTCCCTGCTTAAGACGCTGGAACAGCGGGCCGGGCTTTATGCCGTCAGCGATGAGGGCCGCGGCGTCGAGCGCACCGGGTTTGTCGTGCTCTTCAATGCGATAGCCGTAACACTCAACCGGGTGATTAAGCGGCTGAGCGGTGACGGTATACGCGCCATCGTCGAAGACCAGACCTTCGGCGATCTCCACCACGTCGAGCGGATAATCCGTCCACGAGCCGCTCAGGCGCAGCGTCGTTTCAACAAATTCCCGGGTACCCGCCGGCCCGTAAATCGTCAGCGGGTTGGCATTACCGGCCATCGAACGGCTGCAGAGCAGGCCGGGCAAGCCGAAAAGGTGGTCACCGTGAAGATGGGTAATAAAAATTTTATCCAGCTTGCCTGGATGATAAGCGGTACGCAGCAGCTGGTGCTGCGTGCCTTCACCGCAGTCAAACAGCCACAGACCGCCGCGGGTGGGGTGATGAAGATCCAGCAGGATCGCCGTCACGTTTCGTGAGCGGGTTGGCACGCCAGCGGACGTACCCAAAAAAATCAGTTCCATAACGCAATCAGCCCTTTGCCGAACGGGGAGGGGTTTAGTATAACGTGATGAACCCCAGTACGGAGACAGACATGATCCAGTGGCAAGATTTACACCATAGCGAACTCACCGTTCATTCTCTGTATGCCCTGCTGAAGCTGCGTTGCGAAGTCTTTGTTGTTGAGCAAACCTGCCCGTATCAGGACATTGATGGCGATGACCTCGTTGGCGAGAACCGTCATATCCTCGGCTGGCGCGAAAACGAGCTGGTGGCGTATGCGAGGATTCTGAAAAGCGACGACGATTTCGAGCCGGTGGTGATTGGCCGCGTCATCATCAGCGATAAAGCGCGCGGTGAAAAACTGGGCTATCAGCTGATGGAGAAAACCCTGGCATCGTGCGAAAAACAGTGGCCAGACAAGGCGTTATACCTCGGCGCGCAGGCGCATCTTCAATCCTTTTACGGGCACTTTGGCTTTGCGCCAGTGACGGATGTTTATGACGAAGATGGCATTCCGCATATCGGGATGGCGAGGGAAACGAAGCAGGCGTAATGGCGAGTCGTTGGCTATAGTTAGCGGACTGGTGTAACAACATGGAGAAAAATATGTCATTTCAATCCTGGGATACCCGTATCGACGACGACCTGGCCTTGCTGAGCGAGACGCTGGAAGAGGTGTTACGTTCGTCCGGCGACCCTGCCGATCAGAAATATATTGAGCTTAAAGCGCGTGCCGAAAAGGCACTGCATGAAGTGAAAAACCGCGTCAGCCATGCGTCTGATAATTACTACTACCGCGCGAAAAAAGCGGTATATCGTGCTGATGATTACGTGCATGAAAAACCGTGGCAAGGCATTGGCGCCGGTGCTGCCGTCGGGCTGGTACTGGGGCTGCTCTTAGCCCGTCGTTAACAGCGTTTTAAACGGTTAACCACTCCCTATACGTGGGTACTGATATTTCTTATGGTACCCCGTATAATACGAGGTTTTAACAGGGAGAGGTTCGCGTGCATTCGATATTCCTCGCGCTGGAGCAACTGCGCACACGGCTGGCGCAAGCGTTACCCGCAACACCCGGTTTACGTCATTTCGACGTCTCTTTCCCGTTAAACGACGCATTCGATCCCCTGGCCTGGCTGGGTGCTCAGCAATGCTATCCCCAATTTTACTGGCAGCAGCGTAGCGGCGATGAAGAGCTGGCCGCGCTGGGCGCCGTTATCCATTTTTCTTCTCTCGCGTTGGCCTCGCAGTTTTTGCATACGCAGCATGCAGCCAGTGACACCCGCATTTGCGGACTGAACGCCTTTTCCCCGGAAAAGGGCAGCCTGTTTTTACCGCGCCTGCTCTGGCGACGTTCAGGCGGCGTTGCCACCCTGCGCCTGCAGCTGTGGAGTGAGTGTTCCCTTCAGGACGATGCTCAGGTGGCAAAGCGTTTTTTAGGCAGTCTTCAGGACGCCAAACCGATCCGCCCGCTGTCCGTTCAGGTGGAACGCGAAACGCACCAGCCGCAAAAACCGGAATGGTTGCGCCTTATACGGCAGGCAACGGAGACTATCGCGCACGGTGAGTTTGAAAAAGTGGTCCTCGCCCGCGCCACCGATCTGCAATGCCATCAGCCGGTAAATGCCGTTGCCCTGATGGCAGCCAGCCGCGCGCTCAACCTGAACTGCTACCACTTCTGCATGGTTTTCGATGCCAGCAATGCGTTTCTGGGCTCTACGCCCGAGCGTCTGTGGCGTCGGCGCGGCACGTTGCTGCGCACCGAAGCGCTGGCAGGCACTGTCGCCGGCCACGCGGATGACGCTCAGGCCCGGCGTCTGGGCGACTGGCTGATGAAAGACGATAAAAATCAGCGTGAGAATATGCTGGTTGTAGAGGACATCTGCGAGCGCTTGCAGCATCACACCCAAACGCTGGAGGTGCTGCCCGCGCAGGTTGTGCGGTTGCGGAAGGTGCAGCATCTGCGGCGCTGCATCTGGACTGAGCTCAAACACGCTGACGATGAACAGTGCCTGCACGTTCTGCAGCCGACGGCGGCGGTGGCCGGGCTACCGCGCCAGGCGGCGCGTGCGTTTATCCAGAATGTGGAACCTTTTGACCGCGAGTGGTATGCCGGATCGGCCGGCTATTTATCGCCTGAGCAAAGTGAATTCTGCGTGGCGCTGCGCTCTGCACGCGTCCACGGCGCGGCGCTGCGGCTCTACGCCGGGGCGGGGATCGTCAGCGGGTCTGATCCGGAGCAGGAGTGGCAAGAGATAGAAAACAAAGCCGCCGGGCTGCGTTCTCTGCTCCTTAGGGATTAATACTGATTCGCGCATTCCCGATTCATATCAAAATTCCAAATTTTTCTATTATTTATACTGTGTCGTATTCTTGATACCGGACAAACTCATGTCAGTAAGTTCTTTTAATCGACGCTGGGCGACGGTGATCCTCGAAGCCCTGACCCGCCATGGCGTCAGGCACGTGTGTATTGCACCGGGCTCCCGCTCCACGCCGCTGACGCTGGCGGCGGCTGAAAACCGGGCCTTTATTCACCACACCCATTTTGACGAGCGCGGTCTGGGTCATCTGGCGTTAGGGCTGGCGAAAGCCAGCAACGCCCCCGTCGCGGTGATTGTCACCTCCGGAACCGCGGTAGCGAACCTCTATCCGGCGCTCATCGAAGCCGGGTTAACCGGTGAAAAACTGATCCTGCTGACGGCCGATCGTCCCCCTGAACTTATCGACTGCGGTGCCAATCAGGCGATTCGGCAGCCGGGTATTTTTGCATCTCATCCTTCGCAGACGGTCTCGTTGCCGCGTCCAACTCAGGATATTCCGGCAAGCTGGCTGGTTTCGACCCTTGACCACGCGATGGGCTCGCTGCGCAGCGGCGCGCTGCATATCAACTGCCCGTTTGCCGAGCCGCTCTACGGTGAACTGAATGACACCGGTTTGGCCTGGCAGCAGCAGCTCGGCGACTGGTGGGAGAGCGAAAAACCCTGGCTGCGCGAGCAGACGCACCTGGAAAGCGCGAAACAGCGCGACTGGTTCTTCTGGCGACAGAAGCGCGGTGTGGTGATTGCCGGTCGCATGAGCGCGGCTGAAGGCAAGCTGGTCGCCGAATGGGCGCAAACTCTCGGCTGGCCGTTGATTGGCGACGTGCTTTCCCAGACCGGTCAGCCGCTGCCGTGCGCCGATCTCTGGCTGGGTAATGCCAAAGCGGTCACCGAGCTAGCGCAGGCGCAGATTGTGGTCCAGATCGGCTCCAGCCTCACCGGGAAGCGTCTGTTGCAGTGGCAGGCTACCTGCACACCGGAAGAGTACTGGCTGGTGGATCCGCTGGAGGGGCGGCTCGACCCGGCGCACCATCGCGGTCGTCGTCTGGTGAGCGAGATTGATAGCTGGCTGGAACTGCATCCGGCAGAAAAGCGTAAACCCTGGGCGGTGGCGATCCCGGAAATCTCGCGCCAGGCGTGGGAGCTCACCAACGCGCAGTGCGAAGGTTTTGGTGAAGCCGAGCTTGCGCACCGTATTCGCCACTATCTTCCCGAGCAGGGGCAGCTGTTTGTCGGCAACAGCCTGGTGGTGCGCCTGATTGATGCCTTCTCTAAGCTGCCTGCAGGCTATCCGGTTTACAGCAACCGCGGAGCCAGCGGCATCGACGGGCTGATTTCCACGGCGGCAGGCGTGCAGCGCGCCAGTGCGAAATCGACGCTGGCGATTGTGGGCGACCTCTCTGCACTGTATGACCTCAACGCGCTGGCGCTGCTGCGTCAGGTCTCCGCGCCCTTTGTGCTGATTGTGGTGAACAATAACGGCGGGCAGCCTTTCTCCCTGCTGCCGACGCCGCAGAGCGAGCGCGAACGCTTCTACCTGATGCCGCAAAACGTGCAGTTCGAGCATGCCGCCGCCATGTTCAGCCTCAAGTATCATCGTCCTGAAAACTGGGAACAGCTGGATACGGTGTTAAGCAGCGCCTGGCGGCAGCCGGGCACTACGCTTATTGAGCTGGTGGTGAACGATGCTGACGGCGCGCAGAAGCTGCAAAATCTGCTGGCGCAGGTGAGCCACCTGTGACCCTGGCTGGCATGCTGCATAACGGTAAGCCGGGTTACCCCTGGCTGGTCTTTCTGCACGGGTTTTCCGGCGATTGCCGCGAGTGGCAGGCTGCCGGGGAGTCTTTGCGCGATTATCCCCGGCTGTATCTCGACCTGCCGGGACACGGCGAATCTGCCGGTGTCAGCGTCACCGGGTTTAACGATCTCAGCAATTTGCTTGCCAGCACCTTACTTAGTTACAACATACTTAACTACTGGCTGGTGGGGTACTCTCTCGGCGGCCGCATTGCGATGTTTCAGGCTTGCCAGCAGCCAAAGGGCTTATGCGGCATTGTCGTAGAAGGCGGTCATCCTGGGCTGCAGGATGCGGGCTCGCGAGAGGCGCGGCTGGCGTCCGATCGCCGCTGGGCGACGCGTTTTCGTGCTGAACCGCTCCCTGACGTCTTTGCCGACTGGTATCAGCAGCCGGTGTTTGCCTCTCTTTCGGATGCGCAGCGCGGCGAACTGATTGCCCTGCGTAGCCGGAACAACGGCGCGAATCTGGCGGCAATGCTTGAAGCCACGTCGCTGGCCGTGCAGCCCGACCTGCGTTCTGCGCTGAGCGCGTACAACGCCCCTTTTTATTATCTCTATGGCGAACGTGACGAGAAGTTTGCGGCCATCGCCGCCGAACTGAACGCCGAACGCCACGTTATTCCTCACGCCGGACACAACGCCCACCGGGAAAACCCCGGCGCGGTCGCCGCGAGTCTGGCTCAGATACTGCGTCTTCGAACAAAGGACACTCTATGATCTATCCTGATGAACATATGCTCTACGCCCCGGTTGAATGGCAGGACTGCTCCGAAGGCTACACCGACATTCGTTACCACAAGTCCACTGACGGCATCGCCAAAATCACCATCAATCGTCCGCAGGTACGCAACGCGTTCCGTCCGCTGACCGTGAAAGAGATGATTCAGGCGCTGGCCGACGCGCGCTATGACGACAACATCGGCGTGATTGTCCTGACCGGTGAAGGTGACAAAGCATTCTGCTCCGGCGGCGATCAGAAAGTGCGTGGCGACTACGGCGGATACCAGGATGATGCGGGTACGCACCACCTGAACGTCCTCGATTTCCAGCGCCAGATCCGTACCTGTCCAAAACCGGTCGTCGCGATGGTGGCGGGTTACTCCATCGGCGGCGGCCACGTGCTGCACATGATGTGCGACCTGACCATTGCCGCTGAAAACGCTATCTTCGGCCAGACTGGCCCGAAAGTCGGCTCCTTCGACGGCGGCTGGGGTGCGTCCTACATGGCACGCATCGTTGGGCAGAAAAAAGCGCGTGAAATCTGGTTCCTGTGCCGTCAGTACAACGCGCAGGAAGCGCTGGATATGGGCCTGGTGAATACCGTGGTGCCAATTGCCGATCTTGAAAAAGAGACCGTGCGCTGGTGCCGCGAAATGCTGCAAAACAGCCCGATGGCGCTGCGCTGCCTGAAGGCGGCCCTCAACGCCGACTGTGACGGACAGGCGGGTCTGCAGGAGCTGGCGGGTAACGCCACCATGCTGTTCTACATGACCGAAGAGGGTCAGGAAGGACGCAACGCGTTTAACGAAAAACGCCAGCCGGACTTCAGCAAATACAAACGGAACCCGTAATGCGTCGCGCACAGGTTTACCGCTGGCAGATACCGATGGACGCGGGCGTGGTGCTGCGCGAGCGGCGGTTAAAAACCCGTGTCGGACTCTTCGTGCATCTCCGGCAGGGCGAGCGGGAAGGCTGGGGCGAGATTTCACCGCTGCCGGGCTTTAGCCTGGAGTCGCTGGATGACGCGCAGGCGGCGCTGATGGCCTGGGCGCGCGCGTGGCGGGAAGGCGCTAATCCGGCCCTGCCGGACCTGCCTTCCGCTGCATTCGGCATCAGCTGTGCGCTGGCGGAGCTTGACGGCAGCTTGCCTCAGGAAGCCAACTACCGCGCGGCGCCGCTCTGTACCGGCGATCCGGACGAACTGTTCGCGCTGCTCTCCGCCATGCCCGGCGAGAAAGTGGCGAAAATCAAAGTTGGCCTGTACGAAGCGGTGCGTGACGGGATGGTGGCGAATCTGCTGCTGGAAGCGATTCCGGATCTGCGCCTGCGGCTGGATGCCAACCGCGCCTGGACGCCGCTTAAGGCGCAGCAGTTCGCGAAGTACGTCAACCCAGCCTACCGCAACCGCATCGCGTTTCTGGAAGAACCGTGCAAAACGCGGGATGATTCCCGCGCCTTTGCCCGTGAAACGGGCATCGCGATTGCCTGGGATGAAAGCCTGCGCGAAGCCGATTTTGAATTTGTCGCCGAGCCGGGCGTGAGTGCGGTTGTCATTAAGCCGACGCTGACCGGCAGCCTGGACAAGGTGCGTAAGCAGGTCTCGGCTGCGCACGCCCTGGGGCTGACGGCGGTGATCAGTTCGTCCATTGAGTCCAGCCTTGGGCTGACGCAGCTGGCGCGCATTGCGGCCTGGCTCACGCCGCAGACCATCCCTGGCCTAGATACGTTAAGCTTGATGCAAACGCAGCTTATTCGTCAGTGGCCGGACAGCATACTGCCGTGCCTCGACGTTGAGGCGCTGGAGCCGCTGCTATGAGTTTTACCGACTGGCCGTGGCGGCACTGGCGCACGCAGCGTGTGGAAAAACCCGCGCTGCGCCTGGACGACGATGTTCTCACCTGGCAACAACTCTGTGCACGCATCGATAGCCTTGCCGCCGGGTTCCATCGTCAGGACGTGCAGGAGGGCGATGGCGTTATGCTGCTCGCCCATAACCACCCGCAAACGCTGCTGGCGTGGCTTGCGCTGCTGCAGTGCGGTGCGCGCATTCTGCCGGTCAATCCCCAGCTTCCGCGCCCCTTGCTGGACGTCCTGCTCCCGCAGATGACGCTGCGCCATGCGCTGGTGCTGGACGGCGCGTTTGACGGGCTCTCTGCCCTTAGCCTGTCAGAACACGCAGGGGAATATGCGGCCGCGTGGCAGCCGGATCGCCTGGCTTCCATGACGTTAACCTCTGGCTCGACGGGGTTGCCAAAAGCGGCGGTTCACACCTGCGCGGCGCATCTTGCGAGCGCGCAAGGCGTGCTGGCGTTGATGCCCTACGGCAGGGACGACGACTGGCTGCTGTCGCTGCCGCTGTTTCACGTTTCTGGTCAGGGGATTCTGTGGCGCTGGCTGCTGGCGGGCGGGCGCTTGACCGTGCGCAAGAAGCAGCCGCTGGAGCAGGCGCTGGAGGGCTGCACGCACGCGTCGCTGGTGCCGACCCAGCTGTGGCGTTTGCTTCATACTCAACACCACGTTGCGCTGAAAGCCGTTCTGCTCGGCGGAGCGGCAATTCCCGTTGAACTGACCGGGAAGGCGCGGGAGCAGGGCATTCGTACCTTCTGTGGTTACGGCCTGACGGAGTTCGCCTCTACCGTTTGCGCGAAAGCGGCGGACGGCGAGCCGGATGTGGGAACTGCCCTTCCGGGTCGGGAAGTGAAGCTGGTCGAGGGGGAAATCTGGATCAAAGCGCAAAGCATGGCGGCGGGCTACTGGCGAGACGGCGCGCTTCTTCCGCTCACTAACGCGCAGGGCTGGTTTGCCACCCGCGATCGCGGGGAATGGCGCAACGGTCGTCTGACGATTTTAGGCCGTATGGACAACCTCTTTTTCAGCGGAGGAGAGGGGATCCAACCCGAATCGCTGGAGCGTGTTATCGCCACGCATCCGCAGATAAGCCAGGTGTTTATCGTCCCGCTGGACGACGCCGAGTTCGGACAGCGTCCGGTGGCGGTGGTGGAGTGCGAGCCTGGAACGGATATCGCGCAATTCCCTGACTGGATCCAGGGCAGGCTGGCGCGTTTTGAACAGCCGGTACACTGGCTTGTGCTGCCCGCAGAGCTAAAAAATGGCGGGATAAAAATCTCCCGCCAGGCGTTAAAACAGTGGGTCAATGCCCTGCTGAGGGGCTAATCAGCCGACGTCCGGCTCGGGCTTGCGCTGGCGCCGACGCAGCAGGCGCAGGACCGGCGGCGCCACAATCACCATGATCGCCATGGCCAGCAGGATCTTCGTTACGCTGCTCTCCCACAGTATCGACATATTGCCGTTGCTAATGGAGAGGGCGCGGCGCAGGTTCTGTTCCAGCATCTCACCCAGCACAAAGCCTAAAATCAGCGGCGACATCGGGAAGTGCATCTTGCGTAAGATGTATCCCAGCACGCCAAGCAGCACCATCAGCACCAGGTCGAAGGTGGTGCTGTGCACCGCGTACACCCCAACCGCAGAGACCGCCGCAATGGCGGGCACCAGGAACCACAGGGGAATGGTCAGCATGCGGGTAAACAGACCGATCAGCGGGATGTTCATCACCAGCAGCATCACGTTGGCGATCAGCAGTGCCGCAATCAGCCCCCACACGATGTCCGGCTGCTCGGTGAACATCGCCGGACCTGGGGTGATGTTATAGAGCGTCAGCGCGCCCATCATCACCGCCGTGGTGCCGGAGCCCGGCACGCCGAGCGTCAGCATCGGGATAAACGAGCCGCAGGCCGAGGCGTTATTGGCCGCCTCTGGCGCCGCCACGCCGCGTATATCGCCCTTACCGAAGCTGTCGCTGTTGCCGCTCAGCTTTTTCTCGGTCATGTAGGTGATGGCGCTGGCGATGGTCGCTCCCGCGCCGGGCAGGATGCCGACGAAGAAACCAATCACCGACGAACGCAGGGTAGCACCCACACACTGCGCCCCCTCTTTGGCATTAAAAAGCATGCGGCCGGTTTTGCGCACCAGCGTCTGCCCGCTGCTGGTATGTTCCAGCATCAGTAAGATTTCTGAGACAGAGAACAGGCCAATCACGACGACGATAAACTGCACGCCGTCGGACAGGTGAACGCTGTCGAAGGTAAAGCGATAAACCCCGGTGTTGGCATCCACACCGACGGTGGCTAACCCTAAGCCAATCAGCGCAGACAAAAACGATTTGAGCGGGTTTTGCGCCATCATGCTGCCGAGGCAGGCGATAGCGAACACCATCAGTGCAAAATACTCCGCCGGGCCAAACGCCAGCGACCACTGGGCCAGCGCAGGGGCGAATAGAATGATACCGCCAATGGCAATCAGCGAACCGAAGAACGAGCTGACGGCAGAAATGGAGAGCGCCACGCCGCCGCGTCCCTGTTGCGCCATGGGATAACCGTCGAGCGCGGTCATAATGGCGGCGGCATCGCCGGGCACGTTCAGGAGTATGGAGGAGATGCGTCCGCCGTACTCGCAGCCGATATACACCGTCGCCAGTAAGATCAGGGCGGATTCAGCCGGCAGGTGCAGGGCAAAGGCCAGCGGCAGAAGTATCGCCACGCCGTTAATTGGGCCAAGACCGGGCAGCAGGCCGACGATCGTGCCCACGAAGCAGCCGATCAGGGCGATCACCAGGTTTTCCGGGGTCATCGCTACCGCGAACCCCTGCGAGAGGTAAATCCAGGTATCCATAGCGTGCTCCGTTAGTTAAACCATGCGCCAAGGGGTAAGGTCACGTCCAGCAGGCGGTCGAAGGCGTACCAGAGCAAAATGCCCAGTACCGCACCCGAGAGCCCCGCTGTGGGCAGCGTGGCGTTGAACAACATGCCGATCACCATCGTCAGGATAGCGGTGGCAATCGGGAAGCCGAGCCACTCAAAGCCCCACGCGTACATCAGCAACACAATTACCATTACCAGCAGACGTTGCAGAATGCGTCTGGGCGGCCATTCCACGGTGTCAGGATGGCGCAACAGCATTGCTACGGAGCAGAGCAGCATCAGGCCGACGATACCCATCGGAAAGGGGCGTGGCCCCACCGGTTCATAGCTGTATTCGCTGTGGATCTGCCAGGCGACGAACAACCCACCAATGCAGAGCAGAAGCCATATCCCGGCAAAAATACGATCGCTCATAGCGCCTCCATTTACTTCGCCAGACCGAAGGCTTTCGCCTGTTCGCGGTAGTCATTCACCTGTTTTTTGACATACTCGTCCAGCTGCTTACCGTTGAGGTTGAACTCAAACAGGCCACGCAGATCGCGCTGCTTTTTGAACTCATCGGTTTGCTGGAGTTTGGCGAAGGCATCCACCCACCACTGGTATTCGGCGTCGGTCACTTTCGGCCCAACGAAGAAGCCGCGAATAATCGGCCAGACCAGGTTGTAGCCTTGCTCTTTGGCGGTAGGGACGTTCGCCAGCTGGCCCGGCAGACGGTTTTCCGAGAAGACCGCCAGCACGCGGATTTTATCCCCGCTCAGGTAAGGCACCATTTCACTGAGGTCGCCGGAGACGGCCTGCACGTGATTGCCCATCAGCGCCGTGACCGGCTCGCCGCCGCCTTCAAAGGCGACGTAGCGCATCTTATGTGGGTCCACTTTTGCCTGCTGCGCCAGCAGGGCGGCTTTCATCCAGTCCTGGCTTCCGATCGACGCGCCGGCGCCAATCACCACGCTGTTCGGGTCTTTTTCCATCGCAGTCAGCAGGTCTTTCAGCGATTTCCACGGGGAATCAGCGCGAACGGCGATCATGCCGTAATCCGTTCCAACGGTCGCGAGCCAGCGCACGTCATCCACGCCGTAGCGGCCAAATTTGCCCTGCGAGAGGTTCAGCAGCGAGCCGCCGGAGAAGGCCACCACGGTACCCGCTTCGGCGGGACGCTGCGCCACAATGGCGTTATACGCTACCGCCCCCACGCCGCCGGGCATGTAGGTGACGCGCATCGGTTTTACGATAGCCTTTGTCTCCAGCAGGCTGACCTGAATCAGCTTGCAGGTCAGGTCAAAGCCGCCGCCCGGTTTGGCCGGGGCGATACATTCGGTGCGGGACGGGACATCCTGCGCCTGGACGACAGAGGCACTCAACATCAATACGCTTGCAGCAAGGGTCGAAAGTAATTGTTTTTTCATCGTTTATCCTCACGCCGGAGAACCGGGAGTACGGGTACGGGGCTTTTTTTCTGATTATGTGAACCACCTTGTAGCGGTTCCGTTGCGTGATTGTTAAAACATTAACCTTTCATTTCCCTTTCACTGCGACACGAACTTTACAGGATGTGATATGCGTCTCTTACTCGCGGAAGATAATCGTGAGCTGGCTCACTGGCTGGAGAAAGCGCTGGTGCAGGGAGGCTTTGCCGTGGACTGCGTTAACGACGGGCGGGCGGCCGATCATCTGTTGCAGGGTGAAAACTATGCCGTCGCTATTCTGGACATCGGTATGCCCGGATTCGACGGGCTGGAGGTCGTCCATCGTTTGAGAAAGCGCGGGCAGACGCTTCCGGTGCTGTTTCTCACCGCCCGCAGCAACGTGGCGGACAGGGTGAAAGGACTGAACGCCGGGGCGGATGACTATCTGCCGAAGCCGTTTGAGCTGGAAGAACTTGATGCGCGGCTGCGCGCGCTGCTGCGCAGAAGCGAAGGGCGGACCCAAGAGCGTCAGCTTTTGGGCGAGCTGGAATACGACGATGACGGTTTTTTTCTGCTGCACGATGAACCGCTCTCCCTGACGCCGCGCGAGCTCTCCCTGCTGAAGGTGCTGATGCACCGCCGTACCCGGCCCGTCTCCCGCCAGCAGCTGTTCGACCAGGTGTTTAGCCTGAACGACGCCGCCCGCCCGGAGAGCATCGATCTCTACATTCACCGCTTGCGCAAGAAACTGAGTGGCAGTGGGGTGAAGATTACCACCCTGCGCGGGCTGGGTTACGTGCTGGAGTGTGGCGATGAAGTGGGCTAAACCGCAGTCCCTTTATCTGCAACTTCTGCTATTTCTGGGGTTACCGCTGCTGCTGTTATGGGGATTATCAGCGTTTAATAGCTACGTCAGCGCCCTGCAAGCGGCGACGCAGGCTTACGACCGCACGCTGTTATCGTCGGCGCGTACGGTCTCTGAGCGGCTTGAAGTGCATAACGGCAAGCTGCAGGTGAATGTGCCCTGGGTGGTGCTCGACAGCTTTGAGCTCAACATGAATGACAGGCTGTATTACAAGGTGGTCGACCCCACCGGGCGGGTGATTTCCGGCTACGACGACCTGCCGAAGATGCCCCCTTCAACCTCGCGCACTACGCTCTACCCGGCGCTGGCCTGGTTTTATCACACCGAGTATCGCGGGCAGGCGATTCGCGTGGCGAAGCTGCTTCAGCCCATCAACGAAGATAACGTCGTCGGGATGGCGGAGATCTATGTCGCTGAAACGCTGCAGTCCCGTCGCTATCTTGCCAGCCAGCTGCTTTTTTCGTCCTGGGTATCTCAGGGGCTGCTGGTCCTGCTGACGCTGATCTTAACCGCCTGGCTGTTGCGTCGCGTGCTGCGCCCGATGCGCCAGCTGTCCTCGCTCATGGTGCGTCGGGAGCCGGGGCTGCTGTCTCCGCTGCCCGAGCTGCTGCCCTGGTCAGAAACGCGCCTGCTGATTGTGGCCTTCAACCGCTATATTGACCGACTGCGTGGAGTGCTGTCGCGGCAGGAGCGCTTTAATGCCGATGCCTCTCACCAGCTTAAAACCCCGCTGGCGGTGCTGAAAACGCAGGTCTCGGTGGCCCTGACGCGGGACGATCCGGCGCTGTGGCAGGAGAGTTTACGGGCGATGAATGTGACGCTGGATAACACCATTGTGCTGACTGAACGCCTGCTTCAGCTTTCGGCGGTGAAGCGAAAAGAGGAGGGGGAGCGGCAGTTTATCCCGGTGGATCTGGTGCAGGTCGTGCAGAATTGTTGCTTTTCACGGCTGGCGCAGGCGCGCAGCAAAGCGATTGACCTGGGGTACGACGGTGAGCTGCAGCCGACGATCATCGAAGGCGATGAGGTTTTGCTGGGCGAGCTATGCGCAAACCTGCTGGAGAACGCCATCAAATACACGCCGGAGCAGGGGATCGTAACGGTTTACCTGCGCGTGGATAACGGCGCGGTTGACCTGAGCGTGGAAGACAGCGGGCCGGGGATTGCGGAAAATCTGATCCCGCAGGCGATGCTGCCGTTTCGCCGTCTGGATAACGTCGGCGACGCGGCAGGATCCGGCATCGGGCTGGCGCTGGCGAGCGATATTGCCCGGCTGCACCCCCGCCATCTTAAACTTTCCCGCAGTGAACACTTAGGCGGGCTGAGTGTGAAAATGCGTTTTCTGCTGATGGGGTAAAGGCAGATATTATCAAATCGTTACAAACTAATTGTCTGACGCACGCAGAGTGCTTGATCCCGCAGTGAGGCAGGTTAAAATCTCGCGGTTTTGGGACTTATTATCTATAAATTGTGCGGGATCACGACAATGAAAAAAGTGGCATTAATGGGCTTAGGCCTGATGGTTATCTCTTCGGCGGCTAACGCCATCAGCTTCAACGGCTCGGCGGGTGAGGATTACACCCATCTGGGCTTTGGTCTTGGCACGGATAGCGCCGGTCTGGCAATGACCGGCGGCTGGACGCATAACGATGACGACGGCGATGCGGCAAGCCTTGGGCTCGGCTTCAACGTTCCTCTTGGTCCATTCCTGGCGACCGTTGGCGGCAAAGGGATCTACACCAACCCGAACGACGGCGACGAAGGCTACGCGGCGGCGGTCGGCGGCGGCCTGCAGTGGAAAATTGGCGACAGCTTCGGCCTGTTCGGCGAGTACTACTACTCTCCGGATTCGCTCTCCAGCGGTATCGAAAGCTACGAAGAAGCCAATGCCGGTGCGCGCTGGACTATCATGCGTCCGATCACTATCGAAGCGGGTTATCGCTATCTGAACCTGGCAGGTAAAGACGGCAACCGCGACAACGCGCTGGCTGATGGCCCTTACGTGGGCGTGAGCGCAGGCTTCTAATCTCTTCGGCGCGGCGTCCTGTCGCGCCAGTTTCTCTCTGCTCCCCCCATTCAATTGCGCTATAGTGTTTCGACCATATAAGCGGGAGAACACAATGATTAACGTGGAGATGTTATCCACCGGCGACGAAGTGCTGCATGGGCAAATTATTGACACCAATGCCGCCTGGCTTGCCGATTTATTCTTTGAGCAAGGATTACCGTTAACGCGCCGCAACACCGTGGGCGACAATCTTGAGTCACTGGTGAACGTTCTTCGCGAGCGCAGCGAGCACTGCGACGTGTTGATTGTGAACGGTGGACTCGGCCCCACCAGCGACGATCTCAGCGCGCTGGCTGCCGCCACCGCGAAAGGCGAGGGGCTGGTATTGCACGAGGCGTGGCTGGCGCAGATGGAACGCTTCTTCTCCGATCGTGGTCGCGTGATGGCACCGAGCAACCGCAAGCAGGCTGAAATACCCGCCAGCGCAGAGCTGGTCGATAACCCGGTCGGTACCGCCTGCGGGTTTGCCGTACAGCTCAACCGCTGCCTGATGTTCTTCACCCCCGGCGTGCCTTCTGAATTTAAAGTGATGGTCGAGCAGCAAATCCTGCCGCGCCTGCGGGCGCGCTTTACGCTGCCAGAGCCGCCGCTGTGTCTGCGCCTGACCACCTTTGGCCGCTCGGAAAGCGATCTGGCACAGAGCCTGGATCATCTTCAACTGCCGCCGGGCGTCTCGATGGGCTATCGCTCGTCAATGCCCATTATCGAACTCAAGCTGACCGGGCCGGCGACGGAAAAAGCCGCCATGCTGGCGCTGTGGCCTGAAGTGCAACGCGTCGCGGGCGAGAGCCTGATCTTTGAAGGCACGGAAGGACTGCCCGCACAGATTGCCCAGAGCCTTCAGTCCCATCAGCTGAGCGTCACCCTCAGCGAACAGTTCACCGGCGGCCTGCTGGCGCTGCAGCTTTCTCGCGTGAATGCGCCGCTGCTCGCCAGTGAAGTGGTGCCGTTCCAGCAGGAGACGCTGGCGCAGACCGCGCGCTGGGCGTCAGAGCGCAGGGTGAAACACTTTGCCGGTCTGGCGATGTTTGTGGGCGGGCTGGATGAGGAACATCTCAATTTTGCGCTGGCAACGCCGGAAGGCACGCATGCGCTGCGGGTGAAAATGAGCATCACGCGCCACAGCCTGGCGGTGCGTCAGGAGGTCTGCGCGATGATGGCGCTGAACATGCTGCGCCGCTGGCTGAACGGTAAAGAAGTCGCCAGCGAGCACGGCTGGATTAACGTCGTGGAGTCGCTGTTTATCGAATGATGCGTTTGCCGGGGTCTCTCGCCCCGGCAATGCTTACCCCAGCGCTTTCGCCAGCAGGGTAATGGGATGTTCGCAGCGTTTGCTGGTGGACATCTCAATCTGCCACTTGCAGGTTTCACAGTCCGTTACCACGATATCCGCGCCGCTCTCTTCAATCTGGCGGAACAGCGGGGCGCCAATCGCCTGTGACGTTTCGTAGTTTTCACGCTTAAAGCCGTAGGTGCCCGCAATCCCGCAGCAGCGTGAGTCCAGCACCGTCAGCTCCAGCCCCGGTATAAGCCGCAATAGCTCCAGCGTATAGAGCGACCAGCCCATTTTTTCCATATGACACGGCGTGTGATAGACCACCTTCAGCGGTAATGTCTTCAGCGGCAGCGTCTGTCCGTCGTCCAGCTTGCGCCACAGGAAGCGCGTCGCCAGCTCAATATGCTCGCGCAGTCCGGTAATATCGACATCCAGCAGGTGCGGATACTCATCGCGCAGCGTAAAGGTACAGGTGGACGAGGTGGCCAGGACCGGGATCCCCTTGTCGACGATGGCCTCGCGCAGCGACGAGACGTTACTTTTCGCCTGCTTACGCGCTTTATCGGTAAATCCGTTGGCAATCAGCGGGACGCCGCAGCATTTCTCCTTGCTAAGGAGCTGTACGCCGGTACCCATGGCGTTCAGCACTTTCAGCAGATCTTTACCCAGCTGCGGGTGGTTGTAATTCACATAGCAGCCGTGGAAAAAGGCCACCTGGTCGGCGTACTGGGCTTGTTCCGCCGCGACGGACTTGTACCAGCGGCGGAAGCCGCCGTGAGAATATTTCGGCAGGCTGCGGTGATGGTCGATTTTAAGCGTGGCATCCAGCAGCTGACGCACCGGCTTGAGTGAGGTCGCGGCATTCACCAGCGGGGCAAAGGGCGTCGAGACGCTGCCCATCAGATCGGTATGGCTCAGGATCGCATCGCGCAGTGTGGGTTTCTGCGTGCTGTAGCGCGCGCGGGCGCGCTGGATGATATCGCCGATTTTAACATCCGACGGACAGGCGACTTCGCAGCGTTTGCAGTTGATGCAGTATTTCAGCGCCTCGTCGTACAGCTTACCGTCCTTCAGACGAAGACGCTCACCGTCCGGCCCGGCCTGCTTCGGACCGGGGTAGCGCGGGTTCACGCCGCTGACCGGGCAGACGGTGGTGCAGACCGTGCATTTGATGCAGCTTTCGAAACGGGTGTCGTTCATTGTGCAGCCTCCGTGCGCTGAATAATCTGCTCTGCAACGTGGAGCGCCGTGACGGCGCAAACCCCGCCGCCGCAGCCCTGTGCGATGGGATCGTATCCGCCCAGTACGGAGCCGATGGCGAAGAGATTGCAGATCGATTTACCGGAAAGCTGCGGGTGCAGATCCGTATCGGCGATGACGCCGAACTGCTGCCAGGGCTGCGGCGTGAAGAAATCACTCTGATACCAGTCCGCGCGGGAAGCGCTCTGCCGGACATCCAGCCCCATAATGGCTTCCCGAATGCCGTTGCGTGTGCTCAGCAGCCCGTTGCTGAAGAAACTGCCGCTTGCCAGTACCGCGTAGCGCGCGCGGAGCGGAATATCATCATGGTTCCGCGTCCAGATTTCACTCACTGCGCCGTCGGTCAGGGTAATTTTTTTCACCTCATCACCCGCCATCCACACGCCGCCCTGCGCAACAAACTGGCGCTGAAGCTGGTTGTGCAGACGAATGCCCGGCACGGAAGGGGGAAGCGTAGGCAGCAGGCCGAGCGAGCAGGGCAGACGATCGGACAGCCAGCGCCAGAGTCGGTTGTCGTTTAAACCAAAGCAGGCGGGCATTAACAGGGAATCGCAGGTTTCGCCGAGCGGCCTGAGCGCATCATACAGCAGCGGCCATTTGTCCTCGTTATCCAGAAAACGGGCGATATTCACCGCGCGAAACTCGCTCGGGTTATCGCGCAGGATATCCAGTTCGGGTAGCTCAATTTCTGCTGTTTCGGCGTTAACACCCTGACGACACAGTGAGGCCACCGCGAGATGGGGCTGAAAATCAAGAAAACCGCTAATGCCCACCACCCGCACGCGCGCGGCATTGATGGGCGCAACGGGCACCTCCTCCGGGCTGAGCCAGGCGGAGCGCAGGGTACCGAGCGGCGTGACGCGCTGGTGATTTTGCCTGGCGCTTCCCTTCAGATGTGCGCCGCAATTGGCCAGTAACACTTCAGTGTCCAGGGCAAAACGATCAACGTTATGCGCGCCAATCAGATGATAGGGATGCTCCGGCGGCAGTTTATCGCGGTAGGTTTCGTCCACCAGATCCAGCGATCCTGACGAGAAGTGCAGGGCGCTTTGACCCCGGGTGATAATGGCGCAGCGCCGCCCCTGCTTCGTGAGTTGAATGCCGCAGAGCAAGCCTGCCAGCCCGCCGCCGACAATCACGGTATCAAATTTCATCGTGTTGCTCCTTCTCAAGACCGCAAAGTCCCTGGTAGACCCAGCGGGTAAATTCGCTTTCGCGCAGGGCGTCCCCCCAGGCGACAGGCTGAATGCCTTTCCAGCGCTCGTTTAAAAACGTGCTGAGCTGATCGAGTGACTGGGTGGCGGTCGTGGTATGAAAACGCTGCAGCAGGCCGGCGGCACGACAGGCGCACAGCTCGCCCTGGCAGGTGCCCATGCCCACGCGGGTGCGGCGGCGGAGGTCGAGCAGGCTATTGACCGTCAGGCTCTCCACCGCGTACTGCACCTCACCGGCAGTGACGGCTTCGCACTCGCACACCAGGCTGCGGCTCAGCCGTCCTTCACCGAGCCACTGTGGCGTTCTGTCGCCGTGGCGGTAAATCGCGGATCCGCGCAGCGGCGCGGGCAGGGAGATGATTTTTTGCAGGGTTTTTTCGGTGGACTGCCGCGAGCCGGGCAGCGGCTGGTCTGCCGTCACGCAGGCTTCAGTATTCCCCAACTTGCGGCAGACGGCATCGGTCGCCCACTCGGCCATCAGGCGGTAGGTCATCAGCTTGCCGCCTGTGATGGTGATAAATCCGTCCATGCCGTCGCGCTCGGCGTGATCGAGCAGCACGATGCCCCGGCTGACGTTGCGTCCGCTCGGGTCGTTGTCGCTGGCGACCAGCGGACGTACGCCAGCGTAGGCGCGCAGAATACGCGTCTGCGCCATTACCGGGGCCAGTTTTTCCCCTTCCCGCAGCAGGATGTCGACCTCTTCAGCGGTCACGCGGTTGTAGTCAATCTCGCTGTAGTCGACGTGGGTTGAGGTGGTACCGATTAACGAAATGGTGTCGCCCGGGACGAGGATATCGGCGTCGGACGGTTTGCGGCAGCGGTTGATCACGTGGTTGTTGATGCGGTGGTCGAGGATCAGCAGCGATCCTTTCGCCGGGAACATGCGTACCGACAGGTCGGCGTATTCCGCAATGCGCTGCCCCCAGATCCCCGCTGCGTTGACCACTACGGCGGCATACAGCTCGCTGTGTTCGTTGTACTGCGTATCAAGGAGCCGTACGCCGCAGATGCGATGACCTTCGCGGATAAGCCCGGTCACTTCGTGCCCGGTCAGAATGCGCGCGCCATGCTCGCGGGCGTCCAGCATATTGGCGGCCGTCAGGCGGAAGGGGTCGACGGTGCCGTCAGGCACCTTCACCGCGCCGATAAGCGCCGGGTTAACCGACGGTTCCAGCCGCCTCGCCAGCGCCGGGTCCATGGCCTCCGCCTGAATGCCCGCCGCGGTGCAGGCGGTAATAAAGGTCTTCTGAAAGGCGAGGTCATCTTCGGGCAGGGTAATAAAGAGGCCGTCAGTCGGCTCAATGCAGTGGCGGGCGATACGCTTGAGGATTTGGTTTTCAGCAATACATTCGCGCGCGGATTCACCGTCGGTCACCGCATACCGCGCGCCGCTGTGCAGCAGGCCGTGGTTACGCCCGGTTGCGCCTGTGGCAATGTCATGACGCTCCAGAAGCGTTACGCTGAGGCCGCGCAGAGCGCAGTCGCGCGCGATCCCGGCGCCGGTTGCACCACCACCAATGATTATCACATCGCTATAACGAGGATCGTGAATGGTCATTGTTTACCCTCTATGTTCGTTTTTTTATCATTTAGCCATATCAATCGTGTGGTTTGTTTGATTTCGAACATAAACGCGCGAAATTCGAAAGTGAAACGTGATTTCATGCGCTTTTTTGCGCATTCTGTCATATTTCTGTAACAATCTGTGCGTTGATTCACAGTAACAATCACCGTGATTTCTTAACATCCCCGCCACTGGAATTCAGGTGCGAGCCACCTGCCCATTTAATTCAAGGCCACGGAGGCTGTCATGCTCAGTATCTTCAAACCCGCGCCACATCGTGCGCGTCTGCCAGAGGCAGAAATTGATCCGCTTTACCGCCGTCTGCGTTGGCAAATCTTCCTGGGGATCTTCTTCGGGTACGCGGCGTACTACCTTGTGCGTAAAAACTTTGCGCTCGCCATGCCGTATCTGGTGGAGCAGGGCTTCTCCCGCGGCGATCTGGGGTTCGCGCTGTCGGGGATCTCCATCGCCTACGGTTTTTCCAAATTCATCATGGGCTCGGTGTCGGATCGCTCGAATCCGCGCGTGTTCCTGCCTGCCGGCCTGATTCTGGCCGCTGCGGTGATGTTGTTCATGGGCTTCGTGCCGTGGGCGACGTCCAGTATTGCGATTATGTTCGTGCTGCTGTTCCTCTGCGGCTGGTTCCAGGGAATGGGGTGGCCGCCGTGCGGACGTACCATGGTGCACTGGTGGTCGCAGAAAGAGCGCGGCGGCATCGTGTCGGTGTGGAACTGTGCCCATAACGTCGGCGGTGGGCTTCCGCCTCTGCTGTTCCTGCTCGGTATGGCCTGGTTCAACGACTGGAAAGCCGCGCTGTATATGCCCGCCTTTGGCGCCATCGTGGTGGGCAATTATTGCTTTCGCGCTGATGCGCGACACGCCGCAGTCCTGCGGCCTGCCGCCGATTGAAGAGTACAAAAACGACTATCCGGATGATTACAGCAAGGAGCACGAAGAAGAGCTGACCGCAAAACAGATCTTCATGAAGTACGTGCTGCCCAATAAGCTGCTGTGGTACATCGCGGTTGCCAACGTGTTCGTTTACCTGCTGCGCTACGGCATCCTCGACTGGTCGCCAACCTACCTGAAAGAGGTGAAGCACTTCGCGCTGGATAAATCCTCCTGGGCCTATTTCCTGTATGAATATGCTGGGATCCCTGGCACGCTGCTTTGCGGCTGGATGTCAGACAAAGTGTTCAAGGGCCACCGTGGTGCGACGGGCGTGTTCTTTATGACCCTGGTGACCATTGCCACCGTCGTTTACTGGCTTAACCCGCCGGGCAACCCGTCAGTAGATATGGCCTGCATGATCGTTATCGGTTTCCTGATTTACGGTCCGGTGATGCTGATTGGCCTGCATGCCCTGGAGCTGGCCCCGAAAAAAGCGGCAGGCACGGCGGCGGGCTTTACCGGTCTGTTCGGCTATCTCGGCGGTTCGGTCGCGGCGAGCGCCATTGTGGGCTACACCGTTGACTTCTTCGGCTGGGACGGCGGTTTTATGGTGATGATTGGCGGTAGCGTGCTGGCTGTACTGCTGCTGATTGTCGTCATGATCGGTGAAAAACGTCACCACGCGGAAGTGCTGGCGCGTCGTCAATAAGGAGCAATGTGATGAAATTAACCCAACTTGCAACCGGCCTGCTGCTGGCCGGTTTAATGACCGGCTCCGCGCTGGCGGCGGATAAAATCGTTATTGCCCACCGCGGTGCCAGCGGCTATCTGCCGGAGCATACGCTCCCGGCGAAAGCGATGGCCTATGCCCAGGGTGCGGATTATCTTGAGCAGGATTTGGTGATGACCAAGGATGACCAGCTGGTTGTCCTGCATGACCATTATCTTGACCGCGTAACGGACGTGGCGGAGCGTTTCCCGGACCGCGCGCGAAAAGATGGGCGCTACTACGCCATCGACTTCACGCTGGCGGAGATCCGCTCGCTGAAGTTTACCGAAGGCTTCGAGATTGAAAACGGCAAGAAGGTGCAGGTCTATCCGGGACGTTTCCCGATGGGTAAGTCCGACTTCCGCATCCATACCTTCCAGGAGGAGATTGAGTTTGTTCAGGGGCTGAACCACTCCACCGGTAAAAACATCGGTATCTACCCGGAGATCAAAGCGCCGTGGTTCCACCATCAGGAAGGGAAAGACATTGCTGCGAAGACGCTGGAGGTGCTGAAACAGTACGGCTATACCAGCAAGAGGGACAAAGTTTACCTGCAGTGTTTTGACGCCGCCGAGCTAAAGCGCATCAAAACCGAGCTGGAGCCGAAGATGGGGATGGATCTCAATCTGGTACAGCTGATTGCCTATACTGACTGGAATGAAACCCAGGAGAAGCAGCCGGACGGGAAGTGGGTGAACTACAACTACGACTGGATGTTTAAGCCGGGCGCGATGAAGCAGATTGCGCAGTACGCCGACGGCATCGGGCCGGATTACCACATGCTGGTGGCGGAGGGCTCGACCCCGGGCCACGTGAAGCTGACGGCGATGGTGAAAGAGGCGCATGCCAGCAAGATGCAGGTGCATCCGTACACGGTGCGTGCAGACCAACTGCCGGAGTATGCAACGGACGTGAATCAGCTTTATGAGGTGTTGTATAACCAGGCGGGCGTGGACGGACTGTTTACGGATTTCCCGGATAAAGCGGTGACGTTCTTAAAATAGTTTTGTAGGTCGGGTAAGGCGAAGCCGCCACCCGACAATCAGGCTCTGCGGCCTGATGCCCTCACCCTAACCCTCTCCCACAGGGAGAGGGAAACAGGGCAATCACATCTCGATCTCAATATCGCCTTTTGCCCTGCAGCAGCAGGGCAAAATTTCTCCTTCACTGATAAAGGCCAGCGGTTCGGTCAGCCAGTCCACCTGGCCTGCGACCAGACGGCAGCGGCACGAGCCGCAATAGCCTTCACGACACTGGTACTCTACCTCCACCTGATGCGCTTCTAGCGCCACCAGCAGGGAAGGGTGCTCTTCCTGGCACAACACTTCGGTACCCGAAAGGCTCAGCGTTACGCGCGTCATCAGAGCTGGAAGTCGCTCAGGTCGTCAGTGTTGACTTCAGAATCAATCTGACCGACCAGATAAGAACTTACTTCCACTTCCTGCGGCGCCACCTGCACGTTATCGGACACCAGCCAGGTGTTGATCCACGGGATTGGGTTAGAGCGCGTCTGGAACGGCAGGTCGAGACCGACCGCCTGCATGCGGATGTTGGTGATGTACTCAACGTACTGGCACAGGATGTCTTTGTTCAGGCCAATCATGGAGCCGTCGCGGAACAGGTAGTCTGCCCACTCTTTCTCCTGCTGGGCCGCCAGCACGAACAGATCGTAGCATTCCTGCTTGCACTCTTCTGCAATCGCAGCCATTTCCGGGTCGTCCGCGCCGCTGCGCAGCAGGTTCAGCATGTGCTGAGTCCCGGTCAGATGCAGGGCTTCGTCACGGGCGATCAGGCGGATGATTTTGGCGTTGCCTTCCATCAGCTTGCGCTCGGCAAAGGCGAAGGAGCAGGCGAAGCTCACGTAGAAGCGGATCGCTTCCAGCGCGTTAACGCTCATCAGGCACAGGTACAGCTGCTTTTTCAGCGCGCGCAAGTTCACGGTAATGGTTTTGCCGTTCACGTTATGCGTGCCTTCGCCCAGCAGATGCCAGTAGCTGGTCATCTCGATCAGCTCGTCGTAGTAGTGCGCAATGCCTTCCGCGCGCTTCTGGATCTGCTCGTTGGTGACGATATCGTCAAACACCACCGCCGGATCGTTCACGATGTTGCGGATGATGTGGGTGTAAGAGCGGGAGTGGATCGTCTCGGAGAACGCCCAGGTTTCTACCCAGGTTTCCAGCTCAGGAATTGAGATCAGCGGCAGCAGCGCCACGTTCGGGCTACGACCCTGAATGGAGTCCAGCAGCGTCTGGTACTTCAGGTTGCTGAGGAAGATATGTTTTTCGTGATCCGGCAACGCCTGGAAATCGATACGGTCGCGGGAAACGTCCACTTCTTCCGGGCGCCAGAAGAAGGAGAGTTGCTTTTCAATCAGCTTTTCGAAGATGTCATATTTTTGCTGATCGTAGCGTGCCACGTTGACCGGCTGGCCGAAGAACATCGGCTCTTTGAGCTGGTCGTTTTTCGTCTGTGAAAAGGTGGTATATGCCATGAATGTGTCCTGTGGTGTTATTTCCCTCACCCCGGCCCTCTCCCACAGGG
>NZ_GL890778.1:114477-123668 GCF_000211415.1 Enterobacter mori LMG 25706
TTTATTAGATCTTACATGCGCCGCTTTCGCAGCCATCGTCCTGAATTGACGGCACCATGTCGTCCTGCGCGTCTTCCGCACCGTCACGGGTGTTGTGATAGTACAGGGTTTTCACGCCAAACTTATACGCGGTAAGCAGGTCTTTCAGCAGCTGCTGCATCGGAACCTTACCGGATGGGAAGCGCGTCGGGTCATAGTTGGTATTGGCAGAGATCGACTGGTCGATAAACTTCTGCATGATACCCACCAGCTGCAGGTAGCCGTCGTTGTTAGGCATTTCCCACAGCAGCTCGTAGTTGTTACCCAGCGTCTCGTAATCCGGTACGACCTGACGCAGCACGCCGTCTTTCGAGGCTTTAATGCTGACGTGGCCGCGCGGCGGCTCAATGCCGTTGGTGGCGTTGGAGATCTGCGAAGAGGTTTCGGACGGCATCAGGGCAGAGAGCGTGGAGTTACGCAGGCCGTGGGTCTTGATGGACTCGCGCAGGCCTTCCCAGTCGAGGTGCAGCGGCTCGCTGACAATCGCGTCCAGGTCTTTCTTGTAGGTGTCGATGGGCAGAATGCCTTTCGCGTAGGTGGTTTCGTTGAACCACGGGCACGCGCCTTGCTCTTTCGCCAGCTCGTTAGAGGCTTTCATCAGGTAGTACTGAATAGCTTCAAACGTCTGGTGCGTCAGGTTGTTGGCGCTGCCGTCAGAGTAACGCTTGCCGTTTTTCGCCAGCCAGTAGGCGAAGTTGATCACGCCAATACCCAGAGTACGACGGCCCATTGCACCGCGTTTAGCGGCCGGGATTGGGTAATCCTGATAATCCAGCAGGGCGTCGAGGGCACGTACGGCCAGCACGGCCAGCTCTTCCAGCTCGTCCAGGCTCTTAATCGCACCCAGGTTAAACGCGGACAGCGTACACAGCGCGATTTCACCGTTTTCGTCGTTCACGTCTTCCAGCGGTTTGGTCGGCAGGGCGATCTCCAGGCACAGGTTCGACTGGCGCCCTGGTGCAACAACCGGGTCAAACGGGCTGTGGGTGTTGCAGTGGTCCACGTTCTGGATGTAGATACGACCGGTAGAGGCACGTTCCTGCATCATCAGGGAGAACAGGTCTACCGCCTTCACGCGCTGTTTGCGGATGCTGTCGTCTTTTTCGTATTTGGTGTACAGACGCTCGAACTCGTCCTGATCGGCGAAGAACGCATCATACAGGCCCGGGACGTCGGACGGGCTGAACAGGGTGATGTCTTCGCCCTTCAGCAGACGGGTGTACATCAGCTTGTTGATCTGCACGCCGTAGTCCATGTGACGCACGCGGTTGCCTTCCACGCCGCGGTTGTTCTTCAGAACCAGCAGGCTTTCCACTTCCAGGTGCCACATTGGGTAGAACAGGGTCGCTGCACCGCCGCGCACGCCGCCCTGAGAGCAGGATTTCACTGCCGTCTGGAAGTGCTTATAGAACGGGATACAGCCGGTGTGGAACGCTTCACCGCCGCGAATCGGGCTGCCCAGCGCACGGATGCGACCGGCGTTGATGCCGATACCGGCGCGCTGGGAAACGTATTTCACGATGGCGCTGGAGGTGGCGTTGATGGAATCCAGGCTGTCACCACACTCAATCAGTACGCAGGAGCTGAACTGACGGGTTGGGGTACGCACGCCAGACATGATTGGCGTCGGCAGAGAAATCTTGAACGTCGATACCGCATCGTAGAAACGCTTCACGTATTCCAGACGGGTGTCGCGCGGGTAGTTAGAGAACAGGCAGGCAGCCACCAGAATATAGAGGAACTGGGCGCTTTCGTAGATCTCACCGGTTACGCGGTTCTGAACCAGGCATTTGCCTTCGAGCTGCTCCACCGCCGCATAGGAGAAGTTCATGTCGCGCCAGTGATCGATAAACCCGTTCATCTGCTCGAACTCTTCTTCCGTATAGTCTTCCAGCAGATGCGTGTCGTATTTGCCCAGCTCGACCATTTTCACCACGTGATCGTACAGCTTAGGCGGCTCAAACTGGCCGTAGGCTTTTTTACGCAGGTGGAAAATCGCCAGACGTGCAGCGAGGTACTGATAATCCGGTGCTTCACGGGAGATCAGATCCGCCGCTGCCTTGATGATGGTTTCATGGATATCAGACGTTTTGATGCCGTCGTAGAACTGGATGTGGGAACGCAGTTCAACCTGGGAGATAGATACGTTGTTCAGTCCTTCTGCTGCCCAGTCGAGAACTCGATGGATTTTGTCCAGATTGATACGCTCGGTGGTACCGTCGCGCTTTGTCACCAGCAGACTCTGATTCATGTGGGGTTTACCTGTCCGTGAAATAAAAAAATATCCCCCGCTTATCCACAGATCCGTCTTGTGACTAACTCTGTGGATAAATACTACATATAGGGGGTTTGCGATAAGAAAAACGCTATATGGTGAGTATTCTAGTATCGAATCTTTTCAGCACAAGGGTTGATTTTGACGTTAAATTGAGGTTGTGAAAGGGTAAAAAAGGCTAAGTCCTCGTACCGTAAGGCCTGGAAGACATGTCAATAATTAAGAAAAAAAATTCAAAATTTGATCGAGTGCTGATTTCTTCAACGGGAGGTCAGAATTGCGCAACATGATGTCGCGCAATCTTTATAAGAATAACGAATGACGTTAGTCGTTTTTGGCGGTGGTATGCAACATATAGTTAACATCTACGCCCGGTGCGAGCTTGAATTTATCGGTCAGCGGATTGTAGTGCAGGCCGGTGATGTGCTGCTCCTTGAGCCACGTCTGGTCAACCCAGCTTAACAACTCCGCAGGCTTGATGAATTTCTTCACGTCGTGCGTGCCTTTCGGCACCATGCGCAGCACATATTCTGCGCCAACAACGGCCATCAGCCAGGCTTTACCGTTACGGTTGATGGTCGAGAAGAAGACCTGCCCACCCGGTTTCACCAGTTTTGCACAGGCGTGCACCACGGACTGCGGATCCGGAACGTGCTCCAGCATCTCCATGCAGGTCACTACATCGTACTGATGAGTATGTTTTGCCGCGTGCTCTTCCACGGTTTCCTGCACGTATTCCACCTGAATGCCGGACTCCAGCGCGTGAAGGCGGGCGACCTGCAGCGGTTCAAAGCCCATATCCAGGCCGGTAACGGTGGCCCCTTCGCGCGCCATGCTTTCAGCCAGGATGCCGCCGCCGCAGCCGACGTCGAGCACTTTCTTACCGAACAGACCGCCGGAACGCTCCGCGATATAGCCCAGACGCAGCGGGTTAATGCGATGCAGAGGTTTGAACTCACCTTCGAGATCCCACCAGCGGGACGCCACCGCTTCAAATTTGGCAATCTCTTCGTGGTCAACGTTGTGAGCCACCGGGGATTTTTCGGCATTCATGGGCGCTTTTACTCCTTATTTAGCAAGACAAAGGAGTATATCAGCCCGCGCGGGTGAATAAAGCTTATTGGTTTACCTCAATCACCGCGGCTGTGTTATAATTTGCGACCTTTGAATCCGGGATACAGTAGAGGGATAGCGGTTAGATGAGCGACCTTGCGAGAGAACTTACACCGGTTAACATCGAGGAAGAGCTGAAGAGCTCCTATCTGGACTATGCGATGTCGGTCATTGTTGGCCGTGCGCTGCCGGACGTCCGCGATGGCCTTAAGCCGGTACACCGTCGCGTACTATACGCCATGAACGTATTGGGCAATGACTGGAATAAAGCCTATAAAAAATCTGCCCGCGTCGTGGGTGACGTCATCGGTAAATATCACCCGCATGGTGATACCGCCGTTTATGACACCATCGTCCGTATGGCGCAGCCATTCTCCTTGCGCTACATGCTGGTAGATGGTCAGGGTAACTTTGGTTCTGTTGACGGCGACTCCGCAGCGGCGATGCGTTATACGGAAATCCGTATGTCGAAAATCGCCCACGAGCTGATGGCCGACCTGGAAAAAGAGACCGTTGATTTCGTCGATAACTACGACGGCACCGAGCGCATTCCTGATGTTATGCCAACCAAGATCCCGAACCTGTTAGTGAACGGTTCGTCCGGTATCGCGGTCGGTATGGCAACCAACATTCCGCCACACAACATCACCGAAGTGATTAACGGCTGCCTGGCCTATATCGACGATGAAGAGATCAGCATTGAAGGGCTGATGGAACACATCCCGGGCCCGGACTTCCCGACGGCGGCGATCATCAACGGTCGTCGTGGTATTGAAGAAGCCTACCGCACCGGTCGCGGCAAGATTTACATCCGTGCCCGCGCCGAAGTGGAAGCGGACGCCAAAACGGGTCGTGAAACCATTATCGTTCACGAGATCCCGTATCAGGTGAACAAAGCGCGTCTGATTGAAAAAATCGCCGAGCTGGTAAAAGAAAAACGTGTTGAAGGTATCAGCGCGCTGCGTGACGAGTCTGACAAAGACGGTATGCGCATCGTGATTGAGATCAAACGTGACGCGGTGGGTGAGGTTGTGCTGAACAACCTGTACTCCCAGACTCAGCTCCAGGTTTCCTTCGGTATCAACATGGTTGCACTGCACCATGGTCAGCCGAAGATCATGAACCTGAAAGAGATCCTAAGCGCGTTCGTGCGTCACCGCCGTGAAGTGGTGACCCGCCGTACTATCTTCGAGCTGCGTAAAGCGCGCGACCGTGCCCACATCCTTGAAGCGCTGGCCGTTGCCCTGGCAAACATTGACCCGATCATTGAGTTGATTCGCCGTGCGCCGACGCCAGCGGAAGCGAAAGCGGCATTAGTGGCCCGTCCTTGGGCGCTGGGTAACGTTTCTGCGATGCTCGAACGCGCTGGCGACGACGCGGCACGTCCTGAGTGGCTCGAGCCTGAATTCGGCGTGCGCGACGGTCAGTACTATCTGACCGAGCAGCAGGCACAGGCGATTCTGGATCTGCGCTTGCAGAAACTGACCGGCCTTGAGCATGAAAAACTGCTCGACGAATACAAAGAGCTGCTGGAACAGATTGCTGAGCTGCTGCATATCCTGGGTAGCGCAGACCGCCTGATGGAAGCGACCCGCGAAGAGCTGGAGCTGGTCCGCGATCAGTTCGGCGATGCGCGTCGCACCGAAATCACCGCAAACAGCTCTGATATCAACATTGAAGATCTGATCAACCGCGAAGACGTGGTGGTCACCCTGTCTCACCAGGGCTATGTGAAGTATCAGCCGCTGACCGACTACGAAGCACAGCGTCGTGGCGGTAAAGGGAAATCTGCGGCACGTATTAAAGAAGAAGACTTTATTGACCGTCTGCTGGTGGCGAACACCCATGACACGATCCTCTGCTTCTCAAGCCGTGGTCGTCTCTACTGGATGAAAGTCTATCAGCTGCCGGAAGCAAGCCGTGGCGCGCGTGGCCGTCCAATCGTCAACCTGCTGCCGCTGGAAGCGAATGAACGTATCACCGCTATCCTGCCGGTACGCGAGTACGAAGAGGGCGTGAACGTCTTTATGGCGACTGCGAGCGGTACCGTGAAGAAAACCGCGCTGACCGAATTCAGCCGTCCGCGTTCGGCCGGTATTATCGCCGTGAACCTGAACGAAGGCGACGAACTGATCGGTGTGGATCTGACCTCCGGTTCCGATGAAGTGATGCTGTTCTCCGCCGCCGGTAAAGTGGTGCGTTTCAAAGAGAACGCGGTCCGCGCAATGGGCCGTACGGCAACAGGCGTTCGTGGGATCAAACTGGCGGGTGAAGACTCCGTTGTTTCCCTGATCGTTCCACGCGGCGAAGGGGCTATCCTGACCGTCACGCAGAACGGCTACGGTAAACGTACGGCGGAAAGCGAATATCCGACTAAGTCCCGTGGTACGCAGGGCGTTATCTCTATCAAAGTGACCGAGCGCAACGGTTCCGTTGTCGGCGCGGTGCAGGTGGACGACGCCGACCAGATCATGATGATCACCGATGCCGGTACGCTGGTGCGTACTCGCGTATCTGAGATCAGCGTGGTGGGTCGTAACACCCAGGGCGTGATCCTCATCCGTACAGCGGAAGATGAAAACGTGGTGGGTCTGCAGCGTGTTGCTGAGCCTGTGGATGACGAAGAACTCGACTCCATCGATGGTACGGTAGCGGAAGGCGATGATGAAATCGCGCCGGAAGCGGACACCGACGAAGATGCAGCGGATGACGCTGACGAGTAATGTCTCCTGACGCAAAAAGGGCCGGTTTCCGGCCCTTTTCTTTTGCACAAGCAGACAAGTGAACGTTGCGACAAGCCGCGTTTACCGCTACCTTAACCACATTCTTTTTGACCCCGATGGCGGAGCCTCGCCCCTTTGAAATACCTCGTCTCCTTTCGTACCACGCTGAAAGTCTCTCGCTATCTGTTCCGGGCGCTGGCGCTACTGCTTTGGTTGCTGGTGGCTCTGTTCTCGGTGTTTTTCATCGTTAATGCGCTACACCAGAAAGAAGCGGAGATCCGCCAGGAGTTTAATCTCAGCTCCGATCAGGCCCAGCGCTACATTCAGCGCACCTCTGACGTCATGAAGGAGCTGAAGTACATTGCCGAGAATCGCCTGACGGCGGAAAACGGTATTCTTGCCATTCGTGGGCGCAATGATAAAACCGAAGTGCCCGACTTTGAGCCCCTGTTCCCGGACTCTGACTGCTCCGCAATGGGCAGCACCTGGCGCGGCTCGCTGGAATCGCTGGCGTGGTTTATGCGCTACTGGCGTGACAACTTCTCCGCGGCCTATGACCTGAACCGCGTCTATCTTATTGGCAGCGAAAATCTCTGCATGGCCGATTTTGGCCTGCGCGACATGCCCGTAGAGCGTGATGACGCGCTGAAAAGCCTGCATGAGCGTATTGTGAAATACCGCAATGCGCCGCAGGACGAGCGCGGGAATAACATCTTCTGGATTAGCCAGGGCCCGCGCACGGGCGTGGGCTACTTCTATGCCCTGACGCCGGTGTATCTGGGCAACCGCCTGCAGGCGCTGCTGGGCATTGAACAAACCATCCGCATGGAAAATTTCTTCACGCCGGGCAGCCTGCCGATGGGGGTGACCATTCTCGATGAAAACGGTCATTCCCTGATCTCCCTCGCCGGGCCGGATAACCGTTTGAACGTTGATCCACACTGGATGCAGGAGCGGTCGTGGTTTGGCTACACCTCCGGTTTCCGCGAGCTGGTGTTGAAGAAAAGTCTGCCGCCTTCGTCGCTCAGCATTGTCTATTCGGTGCCGGTGGATATGGTGCTTGAACGCATTCGCATCCTGATCCTCAATGCCATTTTGCTGAATATCGCGGTGGGCGTGGCACTGTTTATGCTGGCGCGCATGTATGAGCGCCGGATATTTATTCCGGCAGAGGCAGACGCCCAGCGTCTCGAAGAACATGAGCAGTTTAACCGTAAGATTGTCGCCTCTGCGCCGGTGGGGATCTGTATCCTGCGCACCCAGGACGGCACCAATATCCTCAGTAACGAGCTGGCGCATAACTACCTGAACATGCTGACGCATGAGGACAGGCAGCGGCTGACGCAGATTATCTGCGGGCAGCAGGTTAACTTTGTGGACGTGCTGACCAGCACCCACACCAACCTGCAAATCAGCTTCGTGCATTCGCGCTATCGCAATGAAAACGTGGCCATTTGCGTGCTGGTGGATGTCTCCGCGCGCGTGAAAATGGAAGAGTCGCTTCAGGAGATGGCGCAGGCGGCCGAGCAGGCCAGCCAGTCGAAATCGATGTTCCTTGCTACCGTCAGCCACGAGCTGCGCACGCCGCTTTACGGGATCATCGGTAACCTCGATCTGCTGCAGACGAAAGAGCTGCCGAAAGGGGTTGATCGCCTGGTCACGGCGATGAACAACTCTTCAAGCCTGCTGCTGAAAATCATTAGCGATATTCTCGATTTCTCAAAAATTGAGTCAGAGCAGCTGAAAATCGAGCCGCGCGAGTTTTCCCCGCGCGAGGTCATGAACCATATTAGCGCCAACTATCTGCCGCTGGTGGTGCGTAAACAGCTGGGATTGTACTGCTTTATCGAACCGGACGTGCCGCTGACGCTGCACGGCGATCCGATGCGCCTGCAGCAGGTCATATCCAACCTGCTGAGCAACGCCATCAAATTTACCGATATCGGCTGTATTGTGCTGCACGTGTGCCGCGTAGGAGACTATCTGACTATCCGCGTGCGTGATACGGGCGTGGGCATCCCGGCGAAGGAGGTGGTCCGTCTGTTCGACCCGTTCTTCCAGGTCGGGACGGGCGTGCAGCGCAACTTCCAGGGTACCGGGCTGGGGCTGGCGATTTGTGAAAAGCTCATCAGCATGATGGACGGGGATATCTCGGTCGACCCCGAGCCGGGTATGGGAAGCCAGTTCACCATCCGTATTCCGCTCTACTCGGCGCAGTATCCGGCTAAAACGACGGTCGATGGGCTGAGCGACAAGCGCTGCTGGCTGGCGGTGCATAATGCTTCGCTCAATGATTATCTGACGGCGCTGCTTAACCACAGTGGCGTACGGGTATGCCGATATGAAGGGCAGACTCCGGACGTGGACGATATGCTGATCGCTGACGACATGCCGGAACAGGCGTGGCCGGGAAGAGGGGTGATCATGTTCTGCCGTCGCCACATTGGTATTCCGCTGGAGCGCGCGCCGGGGGAATGGGTGCACAGCGTGGCAACTCCGCATGAGCTGTTAGGGCTACTGGCGCGCATTTACAGCGTACAGCTTGAAGACAGCGATGGCGCAACGGCACTGCCGTCACCGGATGCGCTGGCGTCGGTGAATGACGATATGATGATTCTGGTGGTAGACGACCATCCGATCAACCGCCGCCTGCTGGCCGACCAGCTTGGCTCGCTCGGATATCAGTGTAAAACCGCCAACGACGGCGTCGATGCGCTGAACGTGCTGAGTAAAAACCATATTGATATCGTGCTGAGCGACGTGAATATGCCAAACATGGACGGCTACCGTCTGACGCAGCGTATTCGCCAGCTTGGCCTGACGCTGCCGGTCGTTGGCGTGACGGCTAACGCCCTGGCGGAAGAGAAGCAGCGCTGCCTGGAGTCTGGCATGGACAGCTGCCTGTCGAAACCGGTGACGCTGGACGTGCTGAAACAGACATTGTCGATTTATGCGGATCGCGTGAGAAAAACCAGAATATAAAAAAGGCCCGCGAGGGCCTTTTACGTTTTTCCCCCTCTCCCTGTGGGAGAGGGGCGGGG
>NZ_GL890778.1:123733-133580 GCF_000211415.1 Enterobacter mori LMG 25706
CCTTATCCGTTGCGCTCAGCGTCACGGAGGAGAGATAGTTGAGCAGCGCAATATCATTGTCCACACCCAGTTTCATCATTGCTGATTTCTTCTGGCTGCTGATGGTTTTAATACTGCGGTTCAGCTTCTTGGCAATCTCGGTTACCAGGAAACCTTCTGCGAAGAGACGCAGAACTTCGCTCTCTTTTGGAGACAGGCGCTTGTCGCCATAGCCACCCGCGCTGATTTTCTCCAGCAGGCGGGAGACGCTTTCAGGCGTGAATTTCTTGCCTTTCTGCAGCGCTGCCAGCGCTTTTGGCAGGTCGGTTGGTGCACCTTGCTTCAGCACAATCCCTTCGATATCCAGATCCAACACTGCGCTCAGGATCGCCGGGTTGTTGTTCATGGTCAGAACGATGATCGAGATGTCCGGGAAGTGACGTTTAATGTATTTGATGAGCGTGATCCCATCACCGTATTTGTCTCCAGGCATGGACAGGTCGGTAATGAGCACGTGTGCATCAAGTTTAGGAAGGTTATTGATCAGTGCTGTAGAGTCTTCAAATTCACCGACTACATTCACCCACTCGATCTGTTCAAGTGATTTGCGAATACCGAACAGTACAATCGGATGGTCATCGGCAATAATTACGTTCATATTGTTCATGTATAAGGCTACCTTGCTACAGCAAGCTCTTGACATAGGTGTCCATGTCGCTGATGTATTTTTCAATGCCAGAGGCATCTTTCTCACGAATTAGATGTTCCAGCGTTTCACATAACTGCTTGCCGGGAACCAGATTAAGCATGGCAAACACCCCTTTAAGCCGGTGTGCTGTCTGTGCCAGCGCTGCAAAATCATTCGCAGCGGACTCAGTATACAACCGCTTAACATCATCTGGTACTGTATCAACAAAGAGTGAATAGTATCCGCTGGCGTGGAGCTCGGCATTTTCATTGCCGCCTAACGGTGATTCCGCTATCTCTTCCTGCGCCAGTTGCTCTTCTATAAGTTGTAGTACAGCTTCCTGCATCGCATTGCTTATATTAAAGTTGACGCGCAGCTGGCCTGGGCCGATTTTTCGCACGCCTGACTCATCATCGCTTAAAAGCAAGCCTGTGGCAGTAAGATTAGACGGATTATCAGTTAAAAATAGATCAAATTCTTGACTCGCAAGCCTTTCGTCCGGCGTGATGCAGGCCGCACCCCAGTTTTCTAACTGGCGAACCACGATATTGCGGATCTCGTTTGAGGTCACATCGACCATCACCACCACATCATCCAGCAGACGTTCTTCATCTTCTTCCTGTGGATTCGCCGCCATTTTGACATGCAGCGAGTAGCGTGTGCCGAGGGATTCACGCGCCTTAATATTCAGGTGACCGCCCAGTTTACGTGCCAGCTGATCGCACAGCCAGAAGGTGAGGGCGTTCGCTTTGCCGTAGTGGTCACTCTGGGTATCGTTCAGGAACGGGAAGTGCAGATTATCAATTTCACTTACGGTGACGCCTTCACCCGTGTCCAGAATACGGAACGTCAGGCGATCCTCCGTCGATTCGTCAGTGCTGACTTCGAGAGTAATCTTCCCGATCTGGGTGGTGGTGACCGAATACTGGATCAGCATCAGCAGGATCCGACGCAGCGCTTCGCGATCGCCATGGCGCTCGTCATTCGCCGGGAGGTGGTTGTTGATCAGCAGCTGCAGCCCTTTGCGCTTAATGACCGGGAGCACCTCCGGAACCACTTCATCGATCAGATCCTGGATAGAAAAGAGCGTTGGAGTGCCTTTCCAGATGTCATTTTCCAGCATGTTTGCAAGCTGGATTTCGTCGACCATACGCACCAGCGACTCGGCCTGGCTCGTCAACTGCTGGCCTTCTGGCGTATTCAGACCCGCAGCCTGAGCAGCCAGCGTTTTTAACGGTTGTTTGAACGCATCACCAATATTTTGCATAAACGCCGTGCGGCCATGCTGGTTTTTCTCGTAAAGCCGCTGCGCCTGCTTGAGCTTTTTGTTGACCAGCACTTCACGGTCCTGATCGCGAATAACAAAGATTTGCGTACGGGATGCAACCTGGCTGCTGAACTGACGGATCTCATACAGCTCGTTATTAATGGTTGCCTGAATTACCCCCTGGCGCTGATCCGCCATCGTCGTGATGTTCTGCAGGTTGAGGTGGGGCAGAAGGTGATCGGCAATCTTGTTGCTCATCACCGTGCGGTTGGCTTCCTGATCGTGAACAAGCACCCCGAGCGGCAGCACCGAAATAATCTCTTCATTCAGGGCGCGCAATACGCGAAGTTCATTACTGGTGCCCGCAGATACGGCAGAGGCGTCACTCTGACGTCCCGGCTGGAAGCGGAACGTGCTATAGCCAAACAGCGCCAGTGCCAGCAAACCGATGTTCAGCAGCAGCGGCAGCAGGATGTTTTGCAATGTATCAAGCAGCAAGGTGCCAAACGGTACCTGCCACACCAGACGCATGCCGGTTGAATTTAACGATGACGCAATTTCTATTTTTGAGCCGTTAAATGAAATAGAGACACTCTCTGTCCCTTCTTTGTCCGGCGGGTTGCGCAGGTTTTGCGTGCTGTTGTCAGGCTCCAGGCGGAAGCTGTCCAGCGGCATGTCCGGGGGGATCAGGTCATTGATCGGCAGATCGAACGCCACCACGGTTGCGAGGTGTCCCGGCTGGTTAAACGTCGTGCGCAGCGTAAAGTAATGCCCATTTTGCCAGGCCAGACGGCGCAATGAGGAGAAACTCTCGCGCTCATCTAGGGCGTTGGCTTGCTGCAACATTTCTGCGCGGCGTGAATCCACAATGCTGCCTACCGTCGTCTCTTTAAATCCGGATGAGAGGTCTTTGAGCGGCAGGGTAGAGATCAGGATCATGCTGTTGTCCTGACCGTTCAGATAGTACATCGACCAGGGCACGGTCTCTGCGCCCCAGAGAGTATCAAGATAGGTTGAAATGCGCTGCGTCATCTCAAGCGTCGCGCTGTCATGCGAACCGAAAATCAGGGCTTCTGTCTTACGCTGAGGTTTTTCCAGGTAATACACATCCTGCTTAAGGCGTGTCTCCTGTAATCCTTCCCCGGTGGTGGTTGCGGGCGCGGCGGCAATGTTGTCGTAGATCTGCCAGGTCGCATAGCGCCATGTGTCGATCCGTTTGTGGACCGCATGAGTGATATCAACGATCTGGTAACTCTTGTCCTTCAGCCAGGCATTGACCGCACTTTGAACCATGACCCCCATCGTGACCAACAGCACAACGATCAATAGTAGAAAGAAACGGGTGATGCTCCCCGGAAGGAGGGAGAATTTGCTCAGGGCGGTAGTTTCAGTCTGACTCATTGATATCTTTAACCCGTGATGGCCGTGCTTTAAGGGGATACGGCAGTATAAAGGGTAAAACCTGAATTTCCAGCGTCATGGTCTGAGAATGACGGACTTTTTCCACTGAGAATGTCCACAGCGCTCGGTGCGTAAAATATGTACAAATGACAGCGGGATGTATAAATATAAGTCAACATCTCTTCAGGAATAGCACGAATAAACAAGAAATTGAGTTTTGTAGAAATGATGCGGGTCTGCGAAGGGTCAGGGGCCGATTTAGTTAATAGTCGTTACGATTTCGGGGTGGTAGCACAAGAAAAATATAATTACGTAAAGAAAGGTAAAAAAAAACCGAACGCTCGGCATTCGGTTCAATTAGGGATAAACAGACATTCAAAACTGAATGACGGTAATAAATAAAGTTAATGATGATAGCGAGAGTTATTTTAGTGATATTGGCTTGTTTTGTTTTATCATTCAGTGCTGTCACGGTTTTTTATATAACCAACTGATTTTAAGTTAATTTTTTTTCATTTTGATTATTGGTGCTATATTTTTAACCCCTGCGTGCTTTGTAAAAGTTCCTTGATGTTTACAAATTGAAACATCTTGATAGGTAAATGAAACATCTTAAAAGTTTTCGTATCATATTCTCGTTGGATTATTCTGTATTTTTGAGGAGAATGAAGTTGCCGACTGGTTAAGAGGGTTAATCAGTAAGCAGTGGTAATAATAAGGCATATAACAGAGGGTTAATAAAATGAAAGTTAAAGTACTGTCCCTCCTGGTACCAGCACTGCTGGTAGCAGGCGCAGCAAATGCGGCTGAAATTTATAACAAAGACGGCAACAAATTAGATCTGTACGGTAAAGTTGATGGTCTGCACTATTTCTCTGATGACGACAGCGTTGACGGCGACCAGACCTACATGCGTCTTGGCTTCAAGGGCGAAACGCAGGTTAATGACCAGCTGACCGGTTACGGCCAGTGGGAATACCAGATTCAGGGTAACTCCGGCGAAAACGAAAACAACTCCTGGACGCGTGTGGCGTTCGCGGGTCTGAAATTTGCTGACGCGGGTTCTTTCGATTACGGTCGTAACTACGGTGTTGTTTACGACGTCACCTCCTGGACTGACGTACTGCCAGAATTCGGCGGCGACACCTACGGTTCTGACCACTTCATGCAGCAGCGTGGTAATGGCTTCGCGACCTACCGTAACCAGGACTTCTTCGGTCTGGTTGATGGCCTGAACTTCGCGCTGCAGTATCAGGGTAAAAACGGTAGCGTAAGCGGTGAAGATCAGACCAACAACGGTCGTTCTGCACTCCGTCAGAACGGTGATGGCTACGGTGGTTCTATCACTTACGATCTGGGCGAAGGCTTCGGTATCGGTACTGCTCTCACCAGTTCTAAACGTACCAGCTCCCAGAACGACATGGATTTCGGTACCGGCGATCGTGCTGACACCTACACCGGTGGTCTGAAATACGACGCGAACAACCTCTACCTGGCTGCACAGTACACCCAGACCTACAACGCGACCCGCGCGGGCGATCTGGGCTGGGCTAACAAAGCACAGAACTTCGAAGTGGTTGCACAGTACCAGTTCGACTTCGGTCTGCGTCCATCCGTGGCTTACCTGCAGTCTAAAGGTAAGGATCTGGAAAACGGCTACGGCGACCAGGATATCCTGAAATACGTTGACGTGGGCGCGACCTACTACTTCAACAAAAACATGTCCACCTATGTTGATTACAAAATCAACCTGCTGGACGAGAACGACTTCACTCGTAACGCTGGCATCAGCACTGACGATGTCGTCGCGCTGGGTCTGGTTTACCAGTTCTAATCGCTTCATTGCGTGACTAAGGGGCCTTCTGGCCCCTTTTTTTGGGTCTTACAACGAGACCATTTTGGTGTACTCTTGCCGCCCTGGCATGAGGATAATAATGAATGGATATGACTTTTTTACGCGCCAGCGTTCTGGCTACGCTTTTTTTCCTGACAGCGTGTGACGCGCCTGCACCCTCAGCACAAACTGACGCGCCAGCGGCGACGGTGCTGGAAGGGAAAACGATGGGCACCTTCTGGCGCGTGAGCATCATGCATATCGACACGGCGCGGGCTGACGAACTTCGCGGCAAAATTCAGTCCCAGCTCGACGCTGACGACCAGCTGCTTTCAACCTATAAAAACGACTCCGCGCTCATGCGTTTTAACCTCTCAACCAGCACCTCTCTGTGGCCGGTGAGTGAAGCCATGGCAGATATTGTGACGGAGTCAATGCGCGTGGGGTATAAAACCAACGGCGCGATGGACGTGACCGTCGGGCCGCTGGTGAATCTGTGGGGATTTGGCCCCAACAAGCAGCCGGTGACCACGCCTGACCAGGCGGCGATTGATGACGCCCGCGCGCGCACCGGGCTGCAACACCTGACGGTCATTAACCAGTACGGTCAACAATATCTGCAAAAAGACATTCCCGATCTCTTTGTCGATCTCTCAACGGTAGGCGAGGGGTATGCGGCAGATCATCTTGCGGCGCTGATGGAGCGTGAAGGCATTTCCCGCTATCTGGTCTCGGTGGGCGGTGCGCTCGTCAGCCGGGGGATGAACGCCAGTGGCAAACCGTGGCGGGTGGCCATTCAAAAACCCACCGATCGGCAAAACGCGGTGCAGGCTATTGTGGATATCAACGGCCACGGGATCAGCACCTCGGGAAGCTATCGCAACTATTATGAGCTCGACGGCAAACGCATTTCGCATGTCATCGATCCGCAGACCGGCCGTCCGATTACCCATAATCTTGTTTCCGTTACGGTGATCGCGCCGACGGCACTGGAAGCGGATGCCTGGGATACCGGCCTGATGGTACTCGGCCCGGAAAAGGCCAAAGAGGTGGCGCGGCAGGAACAGCTCGCGGTCTATATGATCACCAAAGAGGGCGACGGGTTCAAAACCTGGAGCTCGCCGCAGTTTACGGGCTTCCTGGTGAGCGAAAAAAATTAAAAAGCAAGGTTGCGGGTTTTTGTTCGGTGGCACTCGGGCAAGGTAGGATTATGCTTGTAAGAGGAGCTGATGATGAAAAACGTAACCTTTACTACCGATGAAGATCGCTGGCAAGCCGTGCTTGGCCGCGATCCTCGCGCCGATAATCAGTTTGTCTTTGCGGTTCAGACGACGGGGATTTATTGCCGTCCGTCCTGTCGTGCCCGCCACGCGCTGCGTAAAAATGTCCGCTTCTATCCTGATGCTCAGCACGCTGTTCAGGACGGCTTTCGCCCCTGCAAACGCTGTATGCCGGACAAGCTCAACCCACATCAGCAGACGCTGGCGAAAGTTGAACAGGCCTGCCGCCTGCTGGAGCAGGATCCGGCGTTAACGCTGGAGGCGTTGGCGCAGAAGGTTGCCAGCAGTCCTTTTCATTTCCACCGTCTGTTTAAATCCGTGACCGGCATGACGCCTAAAGCCTGGCAGCAGGCCGCGCGGGAACATCGTCTGCGCAGCGCGCTGGCGCAGGGGGATAAAATTACCGACGCTGTACTGGCGGCAGGGTTTCCCGATAGCAGCAGTTATTACCGGAAAGCCGATGAGGCGTTGGGGATGACGGCGAAGCAGTACCGCAGCGGGGATGTCGCGGTTCGTTACGCCATTAGCGACTGTTCCCTCGGGCGTTGTCTGGTTGGCGAAAGCGAGCGCGGGATCTGCGCAATCCTGCTGGGTGACGACGATGCGACTTTAGAAGGGGAGCTGTTGACGCTGTTTCCCCGTGCGGAGCGAGAAGTGCTTGAAGGTCCGTTCGCGCAGCGCATCCAGCAGGTGATGAGCACTCTTGACAGCCGCTCGGTGCCGCTGGCGCTTCCGCTGGATATCCGCGGAACGGCTTTTCAGCAGCAGGTCTGGCAGGCCCTTCGCAACATTCCCTGTGGTGAAACGGCAAGCTACCAACAGGTGGCAAAGGCGATGGGTAAACCCAATGCCGTACGCGCCGTGGCAGGTGCCTGCGCCGCAAACAAACTGGCGATCGTCATTCCCTGCCATCGCGTAGTGCGAAACGACGGGGCGCTTTCGGGTTATCGTTGGGGGACGGCACGAAAAGCGATATTGCTTAAACGTGAGGCGAGTCGCCGGGAGGAATAATGCTCGATCTTTTTGCCGATACGGAGCCCTGGCAGGAGCCGCTCGCGCCGGGGGCGGTTATCCTGCGCCGCTTTGCGCTTTCCCGCGCAGCGGCGTTACTGACTGGCATTGATGAGGTGGCGGCCGTCTCGCCATTTCGCCATATGGTGACGCCGGGCGGGTATACCATGTCGGTGGCGATGACCAACTGCGGTCAACTCGGCTGGGCGACCAACGAACGCGGCTATCTGTATGCGCCCAATGATCCCACCACCGGCAAGCCGTGGCCGCCGATGCCGGATGCGTTTCAGCGACTCTGCCACGAGGCTGCGGTTGCCGCCGGGTATGCCGATTTTCAGCCGGATGCCTGTCTGATCAACCGCTATGCCGTCGGGGCAAAACTGTCGCTGCATCAGGATAAGGATGAGCCGGATCTGCGCGCGCCAATCGTTTCGGTCTCTCTGGGTCTGCCCGCTGTCTTTCAGTTTGGTGGATTACGTCGTAACGATCCGCTTAAGCGTCTGATGCTGGAGCACGGTGATGTGGTGGTCTGGGGCGGCGAGTCGAGGCTCTTTTATCACGGCATTCAACCGCTTAAACCTGGTGTTCACCCGCAAACGGGGGCGTTTCGCTTTAACCTGACGTTCCGTCAGGCGGCTTATGGCGAATAAAAATAAGAATTATTCTTGATGTAAACGCAAGGCAGTTTACACTGCGGGCTGATTTTCTTGTCCGGATTGCTCTGCATGCAACTACTTCTTCTTGTCTGGCGTCAGTATCGCTGGCCTTTTATTGCGGTGATGGCGTTAAGCCTTGCCAGTGCCGCGCTGGGTATCGGCCTGATCGCCTTTATCAACGTCCGTTTGATTGAAATGGTCGACTCCTCGCTGGCCGTTCTGCCGGAATTCCTGGGTTTATTGCTGCTGCTGATGGCGGTCACGCTGGGTTCACAGCTGGCCCTGACCGCGCTCGGCCACCACTTCGTTTTCCGTCTGCGCAGCGAATTTATCAAGCGGATCCTCGACACGCAGGTTGAGCGCGTGGAGCAACTCGGCAGTGCCTCCCTGCTTGCAGGGCTGACCAGCGACGTGCGCGCCATAACCATCGCCTTTGTGCGTCTGCCGGAGCTGGTGCAAGGTATCATTTTGACCTTCGGTTCGGCGGCCTACCTTGCCTGGCTCTCCACTAAAATGCTGGCGGTTACCGCGCTGTGGATTGTCATCACCATCTGGGGCGGGTTCCTGCTGGTGTCGCGCGTCTACAAACACATGGCGGTACTTCGCGAAACCGAAGATAAACTTTACAACGATTACCAGACGGTGCTGGAAGGGCGCAAAGAGCTGACCCTTAACCGCGAGCGCGCCGAGCATATTTTCAATAATCTCTATATCCCGGACGCGCGCGAATACCGGCATCACATCATTCGCGCCGATACCTTCCACCTGAGCGCGGTGAACTGGTCGAACATCATGATGCTGGGTGCCATTGGCCTGGTGTTCTGGATGGCGAACAGCCTGGGCTGGGCGGACACCAACGTGGCGGCAACCTACTCGCTGACGCTGTTGTTTTTGCGCACGCCGCTGCTCTCGGCCGTCGGTGCGTTGCCCACCTTGCTGAGTGCGCAGGTGGCATTTAATAAGCTCAAAAAATTCGATCTCGCGCCGTTTAAGGCTGAATTCCCGCGTCCGCAGGCCTTCCCGAACTGGCAGACGCTGGAACTGCGTAACGTCACGTTCCGCTATCAGGATAACGCCTTCTCCGTGGGGCCAGTTAACCTGACGATTCACCGTGGCGAGCTGCTGTTCCTGATTGGCGGCAACGGCAGCGGTAAATCCACGCTGGCGATGTTGCTGACCGGGCTTTATCAACCGCAGTCGGGCGAGATTTTGCTGGACAGTAAGGCGCTGAGTGCAGAGAAACCGGAGGATTACCGCAAGCTTTTCTCGGCGGTATTTACCGACGTATGGTTGTTTGATCGGCTGCTGGGGCCGGAAGGCCAGCAGGCCAATCCGGCGCTGGTGGAGAAGTGGCTTGGGCATCTGCAGATGTCGCACAAGCTTGAGCTTCAGGACGGCAAGATCCTGAACCTTAAGCTCTCGAAAGGGCAGAAAAAGCGCGTGGCGCTGCTGCTGGCCCTGGCGGAAGAGCGTGACATCATCCTGCTGGATGAATGGGCGGCCGATCAGGACCCGCATTTCCGCCGCGAGTTTTATCAGGTGCTGCTGCCGCTGATGCAGGAGATGGGCAAAACCATTTTTGCCATCAGCCACGACGATCATTACTTCATTCACGCCGACCGTCTGCTGGAGATGCGCGACGGCACGCTGAGCGAGCTGACCGGTGAAGAACGCGATGCAGCATCGCGTGACGCGGTGGCGCGCACGGCCTGATGCCCTCACCCTAACCCT
>NZ_GL890778.1:133594-138290 GCF_000211415.1 Enterobacter mori LMG 25706
GATCGTGGCCGTAGTGGCGATTTTTTCTCCATCCCGCCCCGTTGTTTATTCTTATTTACATATCCCCGCGCTATGCTTAATGCCAACTCATTTAATGGATTTATGATTGATGTCGGTATTAAAGAAAAACAGCGCCAGAAAGCGTGACCAGGAGCGTGCGCGACTTATCTGGCTTCTCACGACCGATAAAGCGGTCACTTCTGCGTTATTAGGCAAACTGACCCTGGCTGAGCAATATGATGTCGGCACCTTAGCCGACGATATTGCTGAGGTAGGTGCGCTGGTTGCTCATTTACCCCCGCCGGATCTGGCGGATACTCTCGAAGCGCTTCCCTCGGAAGAACGTCACGCCCTGTGGCGGCTGGTGCAGGATCACGAGCGCGGACAGGTGCTGCTTGAGGCGTCGGAAAACGTCTGGGACGACCTGATCGATGAGATGAGCGACCGCGATATCCTGGATGCCCTGCAAACGCTGGATATCGACGAGCAGATTTACCTCGTTCAGCACCTGCCGCGAAACCTGACCGGTCGCCTGCTGGCGTCACTGCCTGCGGAGGAGCGGGCGCGCGTGCGTCAGGTGATGCACTACGAGAAAAACAGCGTCGGCGCGATCATGGAGTTCGGCGTCATCATGGTGCGTCCTGACGTCACGCTCGGTACGGTGCAGCGCTATTTGCGACGTCTGGGCAGCATGCCGGACAACACCGATAAACTGTTCGTTACCTCCCGGGACAAAACTCTGCTCGGCGAGCTGGAGCTGAAAACCATCCTGCTGAACAGTACCCAGCGGCGGGTGAGCGAGGTGATGGAAACCGAGCCGATGGTCTTCTCCCCGGAAGACGATGCGGAAAAAGCGGCACGAACCTTCGAACGTGACGACCTTGTGAGCGCGGCGGTAGTGGATTCCGTCGGCAAGCTGATGGGGCGTCTGACCATCGATGAAATCATTGACGTGGTTTATGAAGAGACCGATAACGATTTACGTGCTCTCGGTGGGATCAGCGCGGAAGATGACGTCCATGCGTCCGTGGGCAAAGCGGTCAAAACCCGCTGGGCGTGGCTGGCCATTAACCTCTGTACCGCGTTTATCGCCTCTCGGGTGATTGACGGCTTTGAGCACACTATTTCACAGCTGGTGGCGCTCGCCTCGCTGATGCCGATCGTCGCAGGGATTGGTGGTAACACCGGAAACCAGACGATAACCATGATCGTTCGCGCCCTGGCGCTGGAAAATATCCAGCCGGGTAACTTTTCGTGGCTCATTTTTAGAGAGATGGGCGTCGCGTTAATTAACGGCCTGGTGTGGGGCGGGATTATGGGCGGCATCACCTGGTGGTTGTACGACGATATGGCGCTGGGCGGCGTAATGATGCTGGCGATGGTGCTGAACCTGCTGGTGGCGTCGATAATGGGCGTGATTATCCCTCTGACGATGACCAAACTGGGGCGCGACCCCGCGGTGGGGTCGAGCGTGATGATTACCGCCATCACCGATACCGGTGGTTTCTTTATTTTTCTTGGGCTGGCGACGATTTTTCTTCTGTAGCCCGACGTTTAATGCGGGCGGGAAGCAGTGCCATGACGATAATCCCACCCAGCACGCCAATCGCCAGATTACCGGTTGAGACCGTGGCGGCAACGGTGACCAGCATGACCACCGTCTCCGCTATCGGGGCATTTTTTACCGTTGCAGGCTGAAGGCTATGCCAGCTGAAGGTTTTAACGGCGACAATCGCCATGATCCCCGCGAGCACCGCCATCGGGATTTTGGCCATCACTTCGCTGAGCGCCGTCACCAGGATCAGCAGCACGATGCCCGCCGCAAGCGTTGAAATACGGCTTCGGCCCTTGCCCATCTCCACGTTGACGATGGTTTGTCCGATCATCGCGCAGCCCGCAATGCCGCCATAAAAACCAGACAGAATATTGCCGACGCCTAATCCAATGCTTTCGCGGCGTTTACTTGACGGCGTTGCGGTCAGCTCATCCACCAGCTTTGCCGTCAGCAGGGATTCCAGCAGGCCGACAAACGCGATGCTCAACGCGCACGGCCAGATAATGCTCAGCGTCTGCACATTGAGCGGAACCAACAGCTCGGTAAGCCCCGGCAAACCGCCGCTCATGGAGCCTTCATCGCCCACGGTCGGCAGGATTTGGCCGGTTGAAACGGTGAACAAGGTTAACAGCACAATCGCAATCAGCGGGGAAGGGATGCTTTTGATATAGCGCGGCACCCACAGCACGATCAGCAGCGTCAGCACGAACAGGCCCACAATCAGCGGGCTTCGGCTCCAGAAATGCGGCACCTGTGCGAAGAAGATCAAAATGCCCAGGGCGTTAACAAACCCGGTCATGACCGACTGGGGAATAAAGCGCATCAGTCTTGCCATGCCCAGTACGCCAAACAGAATCTGAATCACGCCAGCCATCAGCACGGCGGGAAGAATGTACTGTACGCCATGCTGATGCACCATTGGGCCAATGACCAGCGCCACGGAACCGGCCGCGGCCGTGACCATCGCCGGACGACCACCGAGTACAGACAGGGCAAGACACAACACCACGGAGGCGATCAGGCTGACCTTCGGGTCAACGCCCGCCACCACGGAAAATGAGATGACCTCGGGGATCAGCGCCAGAGCGGTGATCACGCCCGCCAGCATTTCACGCGTCAGCAGCTTAGGGGAACGCAGCACGTTGGCTACGCGGTCTTCGGGGGATACAGCTGAATGAGGTAAGGACATAACAGTTCGCTGGTTAGGGCAGGCTTCCGTGCGCGCGATCACAAAGTGCAGCATAGTATCCACAAAATTCAGTGATTGCCAGTTGCCAGCCTAATCCCCTACAAACAATCCATCATTAAATTTCACAATTACAATAATTTCGTAACCTTTAAACAATATTTAAAAGTTGTTACCGTGCCCCCGCAGCTTTTTTCACCTGCAATTTCCACGCATCAAGCACTTTTACACTAAGGCATAAATTATGAAAAAAATGACTGCCATGCTCTTTTCTCTGGCCGTGGGGCTTAACACCGTCTCAATGGCGGCGAAAGCAGACGCACCAAAAGAGCAGGAAACGGACGTCCTATTAATTGGTGGCGGTATCATGAGCGCCACGCTGGGAACTTATCTGCACGAACTGCAGCCGGACTGGTCCATGACCATGGTTGAACGCCTCGATGGCGTGGCGCAGGAGAGCTCTAACGGCTGGAACAACGCCGGTACCGGACACTCGGCACTCATGGAACTGAACTATACGCCGCAGAAAAAGGACGGTTCCATTAGTATCGAGAAGGCGGTAGAGATCAACGAAGCGTTCCAGATCTCACGCCAGTTCTGGTCACACCAGGTCAACAGCGGCGTGATGCACGATCCGCACTCCTTCATTAACACCGTACCGCACATGAGCTTTGTGTGGGGCGACCAGAACGTCAACTTCCTGCGCGCGCGCTATGCCGCTCTGCAGCAGAGCACCTTGTTCCGCGGGATGAAATACTCTGAAGATCATGCCCAGATCAAAGAGTGGGCACCGCTGGTGATGGAAGGTCGTGACCCGAATCAGAAAGTGGCAGCGACCCGTACCGAAATTGGTACTGACGTCAACTACGGTGAAATTACCCGTCAGCTGGTCGCGTCTCTGAAGAAAAAAGAGAACTTCAATCTGCAGCTCAGCACCGAAGTGCGCGGCTTTAAGCGCAACGCGGACAACAGCTGGAGCGTGACCGTTGCCGATCTGAAAAACAATGAAGCCGAACACGTGATCAAGGCGAAATTTGTCTTCATCGGTGCCGGCGGTGCGGCGCTGAAGCTGCTGCAGGAGTCCGGTATTCCTGAAGCTGACGACTATGCGGGCTTCCCGGTCGGCGGCCAGTTCCTGGTCTCTGAAAACCCGGAAGTGGTGAACCGTCATCTGGCGAAAGTGTACGGTCAGGCTTCCGTGGGCGCGCCACCGATGTCCGTTCCGCACATCGACACCCGTCTGCTTGATGGTAAACGCGTCGTACTGTTCGGGCCGTTCGCGACGTTCTCCACCAAGTTCCTGAAAAATGGCTCCCTGTGGGATCTGCTCAGCGCAACCACCACCTCTAACGTGAAGCCAATGATGGACGTGGGGCTGGATAACTTCGATCTGGTGAAATACCTGATTAGCCAGGTGATGCTCTCTGATGACGATCGTTTCGAGGCGCTGAAAGAGTACTATCCGCAGGCGAAGAAAGAAGACTGGCGTTTATGGCAGGCGGGTCAGCGCGTACAAATCATCAAGCGCGATCCTAAAGAAGGCGGCGTGCTGCGTCTGGGTACCGAAGTGGTGAGCGATAAAGATGGCACCATTGCCGCGTTGCTGGGTGCGTCACCGGGTGCGTCTACCGCTGCGCCAATCATGCTGCACCTGATGGAAAAAGTGTTTAAAGATAAAGTCGCCAGCCCGGAATGGCAGGCGAAGCTGAAAACCATTATTCCATCATACGGTACGAAGCTGAACGGTAACGTGGATGCGACGGAGCAGGAGCTGGAGTACACCAGCCGTGTACTGCAGTTGCAATACGTGAAGCCACAGGCGGCGGATGCTGCGCCAAAAGCGGAGCTGAAGCCTCAGGCGGAAAACAAACCGGTTGCGGATATCGCGCTGTAAGATAAAAGCAAAACGGCAACATACGTTGCCGTTTTTGGTATTTCCCCCCTCTCCCTGTGGG
>NZ_GL890778.1:138383-219052 GCF_000211415.1 Enterobacter mori LMG 25706
ATTTTTAACGTACTACCGCTTGTCCGACAGTTTCATCTGCCTTCCACACGCGATACTTCACTTCCACGTTTTCAGGCGTATAGACCACGATCGGCAACTTGCTGTTATAGCGCAGCAGGCTGTTATCACCCAGATACGCGGCGACAAATTTCTTCTCTTTTTTGCCGTCCGGGCACGCCATCATGGTGGAAACCGGCGACGTCACTTTGTCGAAGACATAGTAGTCGTAACCCCAGCCTTCCAGGGTTTTGCTTTCCAGCTGACCGCCCAGACGGTGCTGGTTGCAGTCCACTTCCAGCGTCTTGCCAATTAACAGCTCGACTTTAAAGTTCGCTTCTTCCTGCTGCGCCGGTAACTGAATTACCTGACGTTTCATCCCTTTTTCCGCTTGCGGATACGGTGCGATTTTTTCAAGCGGCTGTTCACTTTGCGTGTTACTGGCGAAAGCCCCGGTGCTGACACAGGCGGCGATAAGAGCGATAGCAAATTTAGGTGCGTTTTTCACAGTCATTCCTTTCAGTCAAAACGATCCTGCCGAGATTAACATAACCACCATGAATGATTGGAGTGATTTACTTATATTTTCATTGAGTGCAGTGTAATAAACTGCATTTTTGCATTAAAAATGGTTTTTAATGCTGGTATGGAGTCGGTGGGGAGATCGTGTTATTTTAAGCCTCAGATAATGTTATTCATCTGTAAAGGGAAGAGAGATGGTTCGCGCAAAACTGAAAACACCTGAAGGCCGTAAATTCCTGCTGGCGTTGCTGGTTGTGTTTATGATTGCTGCTGCATGCGTTGGACGGGCAACCATTGTTGGCGTCATTGAACAGTACAACATTCCCCTCTCTGCATGGACGACCAGCATGTACGTTCTGCAATCGGCGATGATCTTTGTTTACAGCCTGGTGTTCACCGTTCTGCTTGCCATTCCGCTGGGCATTTTCTTCCTGGGCGGACGTGATAAGCACTGATCGTTTATCGGCGAGAATCAAGCCAGCCTCCCGGGCTGGCTTTTTTTATGTCTGATGATATTTATTCGCATTTCCAGGATATTCTGTGTCGAACGAGATTGTTCTACAGAAAGCAGGAGATGCTCAATGTTATCCCGGTTTGCAACGCTCAGCCGGATCCCGAAAGGAGTCTGGGTTGTAGGTGGAGTTAGCATGTTGATGGATATCTCCTCGGAGATCATTCACAGCCTGCTGCCGTTGTTTATGGTCACAACGCTCGGTGCCAGCGTGATTTTCATCGGTCTTATTGAAGGTTTGGCAGAAGCCACGGCGCTGTTTATTAAAGTCTTTTCCGGTGCAATCAGCGACTACCTCGGCAAGCGAAAAGGGCTGGCGGTGTTGGGCTACGGGCTGGGCGCGCTGAGCAAACCGCTGTTCGCCATCGCCTCGTCGTCCGGCATGATTCTGGGGGCACGACTCATCGACCGGGTGGGGAAGGGCATCCGCGGCGCACCGCGGGACGCGCTGGTCGCTGACGTGACGCCGCCCGAACTGCGCGGTGCGGCGTTCGGTCTGCGCCAGTCTATGGATACCATCGGTGCATTCCTTGGCCCCTTGCTGGCCGTCGGGTTAATGCTGCTGTGGAACGACGATTTTCGCACCATATTCTGGATCGCTGTGATCCCCGGCGTGCTCGCCGTAGCGTTACTTTTCTTCGGACTTCGTGAACCGAAAACCCCTGTCGAACATAAGCGAACCAATCCGATTAAAAAAGAGAACCTGAAGCGGCTGGGCAAAGGCTGCTGGTGGGTCATTGGACTGGGGGCCGTCTTCACTCTGGCTCGCTTTAGTGAAGCGTTTCTGGTGCTTCGCGCGCAGCAGTCGGGCGTCCCGCTGGCGTTGATCCCACTGGTGATGGTGGCTATGAACCTGCTCTATTTCCTTTCAGCCTATCCTTTTGGCAAGCTCTCAGACTCAATGAGCCACACCCGGCTGCTGCAGTGGGGGTTGGTGGTATTGATAGGTGCCGACGTTGTGCTGGCGCTGAGTTCCCACTGGGGCGGGATTCTTTTAGGCGTCGCGCTGTGGGGCTTGCACATGGGGATGACGCAGGGACTGTTGGCGGCAATGATTGCGAAAACTGCACCAGCGGATTTACGCGGCACCGCCTACGGCATTTTCAGCATGGTCAGTGGCGTTGGCTTGCTTATTGCCAGCGTGGGGGCAGGAGTGATCTGGGAAGCGGCAGGCGCAGAATATACGTTTTATGCCGGGGCGGTGATTTGCCTGGCTACGCTGGTTTACTTGCGTAAAACGCCGGACGCGCTGCAATAAAAAAACCAGCCGTAAAAGGCTGGTTTTAAAAGTTTTGGTCGGCACGAGAGGATTTGAACCTCCGACCCCCGACACCCCATGACGGTGCGCTACCAGGCTGCGCTACGTGCCGACGCATGAAAAGAATACTACTCGATTCCTTTTTGAATGCAAGGGGAAGAACGCGCTAACTGGTTTATTATTAATCAGTTAGCGATAAACCGTTTCTCGTCCGTCAGGACCTGCAACAGCAGGCTGAGCTGTGGTTTTTGGTCCTTCAGCTTCTCGCCCTTAAGGTTATAGGTCTGATAACTCCCGTTACTGTTCAGTACCAGCGTCAGCTCTGGCGTCGTGACCGCCAGCGTATTGCCACCTGCGGCAGTCACCCAGTTGTGACGACGAGTGGCGCTAAAGAGATCTTGCCCCTGAGAGTACTCGTTAGCCGGCGTGCTGACGTGCAACAAGCGCTGCATCAATGTGGTCATCACATCTTTATGATCGGTAAGCATATTGATGCGCTGCGCAGGGGTACCCGGCCAGTGAACGATCAGTGGCACATGCAGGTTCGGACGTGACCAGGCCATGCTCTCCATATCGTCGCCCAGTGGCACGCCATGGCCCGCAGTGATAATCACTACCGTATTGTCCAGCTTGCCCGAGTCGTTCAGGGCGGTCAGCACGCGCGCAATTTGTGCATCAACATCACCTGCCGCACGAGTGTAACGACGGGTGAAGCCTTTCTGGTTGCTGTCATCCGTAGTGCCGTTAAACGCAACCCAGGAGAACCAGCGGTTATCTTCCTGAGCGTAGCGCTGCAGCCAGTTAATCCACTGGTTTGCCGTCTGGGTGTCAGACTGGCTCTGCGCGGCAGGCAGAGAGAAATCAGAGAGCAGAGCCTGACGGTACAGCGAACTGTTGAAGCCATCGGACGCGAACAGCCCCAGCTGATAACCTTGCTGGTTAAGCCCGGTGATCAATGCTGCTGGCGTGCGTGAAGACAGTACACCATCCATGTAGCTCGGCGATATCCCATAGAACAGGCCGAAAATACCCGCGTCGGTTGAGTTGCCCGAGCTCATATGCTGCGTAAAGGTGATGTTCTTATCCGCGAACGCCGCCAGTGCGGGCATCTGCTTCTCGTAGCGCGAATAGTTCAGACCATCAACGGTGATCAGCAGAACGTTTTGCCCGCGGCCCATGTCGCGATAGCGCAAATCGCTCAGCGGATACTGCACGCTGACCGCTTCCGGATTACCTTGCTCGACCAGGCGGCGCTGATACTCCTGCGCATCCAGCAGACCGTGTTTCTCAAGGAAACGACGTGCCGTCATCGGATACGAGAGCGGCAGGTTGGCGCGCTGCATGGTGATAGGACGATAGAAGTTCGCATCCGCCCAGATATACATGAGGTGCGAACTGATGAATGAGATGAAAAAGAGCGCGGCAACGGGCTTCGCGTAATGGCGCCGCCGGGTGAGGCTTCGCAGCTTCTGCCAGCTCCAGGTGGCGAACAGCATCTCAATCAGAAGAATAATGGGCACGCTGATAAACATCAGCTGCCAGTCACGTGCGGTCTCGTTCTGATCGGGGTTAATGACCAGCTCCCAGACAATAGGGTTGAGATGCAGGTGGAAACGGGTAAAGACTTCGCTGTCGATCAGCAAAAGCGTCATGCCCGCGGTCGCAAGGATGGCGGACAAGAACCGCATCAGACGCTGCGACATGACGATAAACGTCAGAGGGAACAGGATGAGCAGATAGGTGGCGAAGACCAGAAAGCTAAAGTGACCGACCAGGCTTATCCAGGAGTAAACACGTCCGATAAGCGTGGTGGGCCAGTCCGCCACAAACAGATAACGGCAGCCGAGAACCATCGCCAACAGAATGTTGAACAGGGCAAACCAGTGCCCCCAGCTGACCATCTGGGAGACTTTTTCACGGTAGCGCTGACGATTCGTCACCATAAACTGTTGTTCGTTTCCCTTAGTGTGCCTGGTCGTCGCTAACCGAGGACTGCAGTGCCTGGGCGAAAGATTTGGCGATCGCCTGACGTTGAGCCGGAGCAACGCTGGTGTTGATAAGGTTGGTAACCATATTTCCCAAAACCATCAGGGAGAGATCGGTTGGCGTTTTATGTTTTTCCAGTACGTTGACCAGCTCACTGAGCAGTTGTTCAACGTGTTCGTCACTGTAGCGGGAATGTTGTGGCATAAATCAAAATCAGTTTGTTGAGAGAAGGGCGACATATTACCGTAGCAACAGCTTTTTTTCCCCTTTTTTATCTTCTGTTGCACACATGCGCTGGTGGTGGTTGAATACCGCCCGGTCTAAAAGGAGAGTTTATCATGAGTCTGGAAATCAACCAGATTGCCTTGCACCAGCTTATCAAGCGTGATGAGCAAACCCTTGAAGTGGTGCTGCGCGATTCGTTACTTGAACCCACGGCGACCGTTGTGGAAATGATGGCAGAGTTGCACCGCGTCTACAGTGCTAAAAATAAAGCCTATGGTTTGTTCAGCGAAGAGAGCGAACTGGCGGATAGCCTGCGTCTTCAGCGTCAGGGCGAAGAAGATTTCCTGGCATTCAGCCGTGCCGCAACCGGGCGTCTGCGTGACGAGCTGGCAAAATATCCGTTCGCCGATGGCGGTATCGTCCTGTTCTGCCATTACCGTTACCTGGCGGTGGAATACCTGCTGGTGACCGTGCCGAACAACTTAAGCACCATGCGCGTGAATGAGCAGCTGGACATCAGCTCGACGCACTATCTGGATATCAACCATGCGGATATCGTGGCGCGTATTGATTTGACCGAGTGGGAAACCAATCCGGAATCGACCCGCTATCTGACTTTCCTGAAAGGGCGCGTGGGGCGCAAAGTCGCTGATTTCTTTATGGACTTCCTCGGTGCCAGCGAAGGTCTGAATGCCAAAGCGCAGAACAAAGGTCTGCTGCAGGCGGTTGATGATTTTACGGCGGAAGCGCAGCTCGATAAATCCGAGCGTCAGACCGTGCGTCAGCAGGTTTACAGCTACTGCAACGAGCAGCTGCAGGCAGGCGAAGAGATTGAGCTGGAATCACTGTCAAAAGAGCTGGCAGGTGTGAGTGAAGTCAGCTTCCAGGAATTTACGGCTGAAAAAGGCTATGAACTGGAAGAGAGCTTCCCGGCGGACCGCAGTACGCTGCGTCAGCTCACCAAATTTGCCGGTAGCGGCGGTGGATTAACCATCAACTTTGACGCCATGCTGTTGGGGGAACGCATCTTCTGGGATCCGGCCACCGACACGCTGACCATCAAAGGCACGCCGCCGAACCTGCGCGATCAGCTGCAGCGCCGCACCTCTGGCGGTAAATAGCAGCCATAAAAAAACCCCGCAGAAGCGGGGTTTTTATTCGACGAGTTTGCGATTACGCGCGAACGAAGTCGATGTGAGACAGTTTTGGCTTGAACGGGTGACGCTGTACAGCCTGAACTTTCACTTTTTCTTCTTTACCGCCAACAACGATGGTCAGAACTTCGCTGTAGAATTCAGCTTTGGTCTGCAGGTTCCATACTTTGTCGTGGTCCAGTTCGATTGCAACTGGAGCAGCTTCGCCACCGTAAACGATAGCTGGGAACTTGTTGGCGTTACGCAGGCGGCGGCTCGCACCCTTACCCTGCACGTTACGTACTTCTGCTTCGATAGTGAACATTGATTTCTCTCTGTATTTAAAACCCTACTACAGGCGACCCAGCAGCAGGTGAGTGTTCTGCCTCACGGATGTGAAGCGGGCGGCATTTTATACTCAAATGCCCCTCACATCAACGAAAAGTCCCGTTAACCGCGCAATTCATTTGCCCGGCGGAAGCGTCCTTCGTAGTCGAAGACCTTCTCACGCACCTGCCAGAACTGGCCTTTTCGGCGGGCGACAACAAAATCCGGGTGGCGCAGCAGCGCCTGCTGATGAACGATATCGGCAACGGTTATCCAGCGTAACGGCACCCCCGGCGTACGGGTGTGGGGGCGGATAAAGAGCTGCTCAAAAGCCGTTCGCTGCGCCGGTGTGTGCACCCGAAAACGCTCGCTGACGTCTGCGCCATCCTCATCGTAGTAGGTGATTTTCAGCCATTCGCCTTTTTCATCCGCACCAGGCTGCAGCGCCATGCCGGAACAACGCAGCACCAGGGCATCTTTCAGCTTCAGCGCAGCCTTAAGCATGTCATCAGGGTCGACCAGGATCGTGTCACACTCCCGGCAGCGACGGGCGGCAATATCGTTTTCGGCATTGCACTGCGGACAGTTTTTAAAGCGGAAACGAAAATCGCACTGCTCGCGATGGCCTTCATCGTCTTCAAACCAGCCCTGACAGCGGCGGCCAAAGTGTTCGATCAGCGTACCGTCAGCGGTCGTTTTCCCCCAAAAGGTATTGGCAAACCCGCAGGCGGGACAAAACACCTGGACCGGCACGTTGTCACTTTTGCCTTTCGGTGTGCCGACCTCCGGGGAGTACAGATCGTGCGGATTCCCGGCGTAATCCAGAATCAGGCAGTCGGTTTTGCCCGGCGAGAGGCGCAGGCCGCGGCCCACAATCTGCTGATACAGACTCACCGATTCGGTCGGGCGTAAAATAGCAATCAGGTCAACGTGCGGCGCATCAAACCCGGTGGTTAACACCGACACGTTGACCAGATAGCGAAACCGCTGCGCTTTGAAGGCCTCGATCAGGCTGTCGCGCTCCGGACCGGGCGTTTCGCCAGTGATCAACGCCGCGTCGTCAGCGGGCAGCAACCCGGTAATTTCTCGGGCATGCTCAACGGTGGCCGCAAAGATCATCACCCCTTTGCGCGTCTGCGCAAACTCTTCAATCTGGCTGATGATGTGCGGGGTAATGCGCTTTTGTTTTTTCAGCTCCTGATTAAGATCGGCCTCGCTGAATAACCCGTTGCTTTGCGCCTGCAGGCGGCTGAAGTCGTACTGCACCACTGGCATATCCAGCCGCTCCGGCGGCGTCAGATAGCCATGTTTAATCATGTAGCGCAGCGGAAGCTCATAAATGCAGTCGCTGAACAGGGCTTTTGCATCCCCGCGCACCATGCCGTGATAATGGAAGTGATAAATCCAGCCTTTCCCCAGACGAAACGGCGTGGCCGTCAGGCCGAGAAGGCGAATGTGAGGGTTCACTTCCTTCAGATGCGTCAGGATTTGCTGATACTGGCTGTCGTCGTCATCGCTGATGCGGTGGCACTCGTCGATAATCAACAGTGAAAACTCGCTGCGAAACAGGTCCAGGTTACGGGCGACTGACTGCACGCTGCCAAACACCACTTTGCCGTGACTCTCTTTGCGCTTCAGCCCGGCGGCGAAAATATCGGCCTCAAGTCCAAGCGCACAATATTTGGCATGGTTTTGCGCTACCAGCTCTTTAACGTGCGCCAGCACCAGCACGCGCCCGCGTGCCAGACGCGCCAGCTCGGCGATGACAAGGCTTTTGCCTGCACCTGTCGGGAGCACGATGGCTGCCGGTTCCCGATGTTTACGGAACCAGGCGAGGGTGGCGTCGACGGCTTCTTGCTGATAGGGGCGAAGTGTAAAAGTCATGGTGTCTCAGTTTCGTTATTCCGCACATAGTATGCCACGAAACTTTTTCCCTTGAGTGGCGCAGCCAGACCATTATACTGAACCGTTCTTGACTGCTTCTTTTTCGGGCGCGTTGTCCGACTTCCAGCACCATTAAGGCTAAAAAGATTTCATGCGACTTGATAAGTTTATCGCTCAGCAACTCGGCGTAAGCCGCGCTATTGCCGGGCGCGAGATTCGCGCCAGCCGCGTTACCGTGGATGGCGATATTGTGAAAGACACCGCTTTCAAACTCCAGCCTGAACATCAGGTGGAGTATGACGGCAATCCGCTGACCCAGCAGCACGGTCCGCGCTATTTCATGCTCAATAAACCGGAAGGCTACGTCTGTTCAACGGACGATCCGGATCACCCGACGGTGCTCTATTTCCTCGATGAGCCAGTGGCGCACAAGCTGCATGCCGCGGGTCGTCTGGATATCGATACTACCGGTCTGGTGCTGATGACCGATGACGGTCAGTGGTCTCACCGCATCACCTCTCCGCGCCATCACTGCGAGAAAACCTATCTGGTCACGCTGGAGTCGCCGGTAGCGGATGACACGGCAGAGCAATTCACCAAAGGCGTTCAGCTGCATAATGAAAAAGATCTGACCAAACCGGCGGTGCTTGAAGTTATCACCCCGACGGAAGTGCGTCTGACCATCAGCGAAGGTCGCTATCACCAGGTGAAACGGATGTTCGCCGCAGTGGGCAACCACGTTGTGGGCCTGCATCGTGAACGTATTGGTGCGATTGAGCTTGACCCGGAACTCGAGCCGGGCGAATACCGCACGTTAACGGAAGAAGAGATCGCCAGCGTCGGTCTGCCTTCACGCTAAATTTCAGGAGAACTCTGTGACCACCAGGCCACACTCGTCTTTCAAAATCGTTTTCATCCTTGGCCTGCTGGCGATGCTGATGCCGCTCTCCATCGATATGTATCTGCCCGCGTTGCCGGTGATTTCCGCGCAGTTTGGCGTACCGGCGGGCAGCGCGCAGATGACGCTCAGTACCTATATTCTCGGTTTTGCTATCGGTCAGCTTCTGTATGGGCCGATGGCGGATAGCCTTGGGCGCAAGCCTGTTATCCTGGGCGGAACGCTGGTCTTTGCGGGCGCAGCCGTCGCCTGTGCGCTGGCGCAGAGTATCGATCAGCTGATTATCATGCGCTTTTTCCACGGTCTGGCCGCCGCCGCCGCGAGCGTGGTGATCAACGCCCTGATGCGCGATGTCTACCCGAAAGAAGAGTTCTCCCGCATGATGTCGTTCGTCATGCTGGTCACCACCATTGCGCCGCTGGTGGCCCCGATGGTCGGTGGTGCCGTGCTGGTATGGTTCAGCTGGCACGCCATTTTCTGGATCCTGGCGGTTGCCGCGCTGCTGGCCTCGGCGATGATTTTCTTCTTTATTGATGAAACGCTTCCCGTCGAGCGTCGGCAGAAGTTCCACATTCGTACCACAATGGGGAATTTTGCCTCGCTGTTTCGCCATAAGCGCGTGCTGAGCTACATGCTGGCGAGCGGATTCAGCTTCGCCGGGCTGTTCTCCTTCCTGAGCGCCGGGCCGTTTGTTTATATCGAACTGAACCACGTTTCGCCGCAACACTTTGGCTATTACTTTGCGCTGAACATCGTGTTCCTGTTTGTTATGACCATCATCAACAGCCGCTTTGTACGGCGGGTAGGGGCGATCAATATGTTCCGCGCCGGGCTGTGGATCCAGTTCGTAATGGCTATCTGGATGGTGGTGAGCGCGTTTCTGGGGATTGGCTTCTGGGCGCTGGTGGTGGGCGTGGCGGCGTTTGTCGGCTGCGTGTCGATGATCTCTTCCAACGCGATGGCGGTCATCCTTGACGAATTCCCGCATATGGCAGGCACGGCGTCGTCACTGGCGGGGACGTTCCGCTTTGGGATTGGCGCTGTCGTTGGGGCGCTGCTCTCGATGGCCACGTTTAACACTGCATGGCCGATGCTGTGGGCAATCGCTTTCTGCGCAACCAGCTCCATTCTCTTCTATCTTTATGCCAGTCGGCCGCGTAAAGCCGCTCGCTAAAGCACACTGAAGGCCCGATTCGGGCCTTTTTGTTGATGCATGTCAACCAAAGCGCTGTTCGTTTACCCTGTGTTTGTTTCTTTTATGTAAAATCTATTTATGTAAAAAGTCACATCATTGTATTTAAAAAGGTTGAGTTAGATCGCAGAAACGGGTACATATAGCGCCCACGCGAGCCTGCAATGCCTATAAAAACCGCTAAATAGTGCAGGTTTGCAATCATGTGATACTATAAATGTAAATAAATTGTGAAGTAATTTTTGCTTCCGGGGAACGAACGTGAATACATTACAACTCTCCATTGTCCATCGCTTGCCCCAGAGCTATCGCTGGTCGGCGGGTTTTGCAGGTTCGAAAGTTGAACCGATTCCGCAAAGCGGCGCAGGGTGCGAGAATTGTCTGGTTGCGCTCAAACTGCTGAGTCCGAGCGACGAAAATGCATGGCCGGTCATGGAGCGCCTCAGTCAGGCGCTGACGGATATCGAAGTGGATAGCTCCGTGCTGGAATGCGAAGGCGAGCCTTGCCTGTTTGTGAACAGCCAGGATGAATTCGCTGCCACCTGCCGTCTGAAAAACTTCGGCGTGGCGATTGCCGAGCCTTTCTCTGGTCAATATCCTTTCTGAGCGCTAGTCTGCTGACAGTAGCTGGCGCGTGTAGCTCTGCGTCGGCGCAGTGAATACGCGCTGGCACTCTCCCTGTTCGACGACTTCTCCCTGCCGCAACACAATCACCTGATGGCACAACGCCCGCACCACCTGTAAATCGTGGCTGATGAAGATATAGGCCAGCCGATGCTTCTCCTGTAACCCTTTTAACAGCGTCAGGATCTGCGCCTGTACGGTTCTGTCCAGTGAAGAGGTGGGTTCATCAAGAATGATCAACTCAGGTTTCAGGATCAGCGCGCGGGCAATCGCGATGCGCTGGCGCTGACCGCCAGAAAATTCCGCAGGATAGCGGTGGCGCGTGGCGGGATCTAATCCCACTTCAGCCATGACAAGCATCACCTCTTCTTCACGTTGCTGAGCGCTCAGCGTGGGGCGATGAACGCGTAAACCCTCTTCAACAATCTGCAAAATACTCAATCTTGGGTTAAGCGAGGAGTTGGGATCCTGAAAAACAACCTGCATGCGTGGACGCACGGGCAACATCTGGCGACGGTTCCGGGTGTGAAGCGGCATGCCGTCAAAGAGGATCTCACCCTGCGAGGCGATTAAGCGCAGCAGCGCCAGACCGGTGGTGCTCTTGCCAGAACCCGACTCACCAACCAGCCCCAGCGATTCACCGGGACGCAGAGAGAAGCGGATATCTTTCAGAACCGGGTTCCGATCGACAACGCGCCGTAAAATGCCTTTACGAACGGGAAATGAAACGCCCAGCCCCTCAACGCGCAGCAGCGGCTCGCTGTCGGCATCCAGGGGAACGGGATCGCCGGAGGGTTCGCTGTTGAGCAGGCGCTGCGTATAGGGGTGTTGAGGTGCCGTCAGCAGCGAGGCTGCCGTATTCTGCTCAACACATCGTCCGTTTTGCATCACCGCCACGCTGTCAGCCAGCTTTCTTACGATGCCCAGGTTGTGCGTAATAAACAGCAGACTCATGTTCAGCTCGTCACGCAGTTCCCGCAACAGCGTCAATATCTGCGCCTGAACCGTCACGTCCAGTGCCGTCGTCGGTTCATCGGCGATCAGCAGTTCAGGACGCGTCAGCAGCGCCATGGCGATCATCACGCGCTGACGTTCTCCGCCGGAGAGCTGGTGCGGAAAATCGGTCAGCCGTTTGGCGGCATTGCGAATGCCCGTGCGCTCAAGGCAATCGAGAATTTCACCCCGCGCCGCCTCTTTGCGCATGCCCCGGTGAAGTGACAGCACTTCGTAGAGCTGTTTTTCCAGCGTATGCAGCGGGTTGAGCGAGACCATCGGCTCCTGAAAAATCATGGCAATCTTATTGCCGCGGATCCCGCGCAGGGTTTGTTCATCCGCATGCAGCAGCGAACTGCCATGGAACAGAATGTCACCCTGCGGATAGCTGACCGGCGGGGAAGGGAGCAGACGCAGGATGGAGAGGGCCGAAACGCTCTTACCGGAACCCGATTCCCCCACCAGCGCCAGCGTTTCGCCGCGCTGGATCTGCAGTGACAGATCATTCACCACCGTGCGGGTCTCGCCCTGCTTCGAAAAGGCAATAGAGAGGTTTTCAATGCTCAGAAGAGGTTGCGTCATCTATACCGCCTTGTCGGGATCAAAGGCATCGCGCACGGCTTCGCCAATAAAGATCAGCAGCGAAAGCAGCACGGCCACTGAGAGAAACGCAGTGATGCCAAGCCACGGCGCCTGAAGATTGTTCTTGCCTTGCAGCAACAGTTCGCCGAGCGATGGCGAGCCGAGCGGCAGCCCAAAACCAAGGAAATCAAGCGAGGTGAGGGTGGTGATGGAACTGCACAAAATAAAGGGCAGAAAGGTCAGGGTTGCGACCACGGCGTTGGGGAGCATATGGCGGAAAATAATCGCCCGATCGCTGACCCCCAGCGCCTGTGCGGCGCGGATATAGTCAAAGTTACGCGTGCGCAGAAATTCCGCGCGCACTACGCCCACCAGTGCCATCCAGCCAAACAGGACGGTGATCCCCAGCAGCCACCAGAAGCCAGGCTGCACTACGCTGGACAGCAGGATGATCAGAAACAGCGTTGGCATTCCCGACCAGACTTCAATGATGCGTTGCCCCCAGAGATCGAGCTTTCCGCCGTAATAGCCCTGAACGGCACCCGCAACGACGCCCATGACGCTGGAAAAGAGCGTCAGCATCAGCCCGAAAAGCAGAGAAATCCGCGTGCCATAGAGAATGCGCGCCAGCACGTCACCGCCGTTCGCGTCGGTTCCCAGCCAGTTCTGCGCGGAGGGAGGCGAAGGGAAGGGGGTTGAGGTAGCAAAGTTTATGCTATTTGCGCCAAAGCGAATGGGGGCCCAGAGCGCCCAGCCGTGCCTGTCGATTTGATCGCGAAGCCACGGATCCTGATATTCAGCCGGGGTCGCAAACGGGCCACCAAAATCACTCTCGCTGTAGTTGTTCAACACAGGCACATACCAGCGGTCGTTAAAATGCACCAGCAGCGGCTTATCGTTCGCAATCAGCTCGGCGCACATGCTTAAGATAAACAGCACGGCGAAGATCCACAGCGACCAGTAGCCGCGGCGGTTGTGGCGAAAGCGTGCCCAGCGGGCCTGGTTGACGGGGCTTAAACGCGGCATCAGCGGCCCTCAAAATCGATTCGGGGATCGACCAGCGTATAGCTGATATCACTGATGATATTCAGCAGCAGGCCAATCAGGGTGAAAATATAGAGTGTGCCAAACATGACCGGGTAATCGCGCGAGACGGTGGCCTCATAGCCCAGCAGTCCCAGACCGTTCAGGGAGAACATCACCTCTATCAGCAGCGAGCCGGTAAAAAACATACTGATGAAGGTGGCCGGGAATCCGGCAATCACCAGCAGCATCGCGTTGCGGAAAACATGCTTCCACATGATCTGTTTTTCACCCACGCCCTTTGCGCGCGCGGTGACAACATACTGTTTACGGATTTCATCAAGGAAGGCGTTTTTGGTCAGCATCGTCAGCGCTGCAAAACCGCCAATGACCGTCGCGAGCACCGGCAGCGTGATGTGCCAGAAATAATCGGTGATTTTTTGATACCACGGCAGGGTGCTGAAATCAGCTGACACCAATCCCCGGAGCGGGAAAATATCGAAATAACTCCCCCCGGCGAAAAAGACGATAAGCAGAACCGCAAACAGAAACGCCGGAATCGCATAGCCGATGATGATGAAGGTGCTACTCCAGATATCAAAGCGGCTGCCATTGTAGACCGCTTTTCGAATGCCCAACGGAATGGAGACCAGATAGATAATCAACGTTCCCCACAGACCAAGGGTGACGGAAACCGGCAGGCTTTGCTTAATTAACGTCAGCACGGATGCGCTGCGAAACAGGCTATCGCCAAAATCAAAGCGGACGTAATCCCAGAGCATCTTGAAATAACGCTCATGCAGCGGTTTATCAAAGCCGTAGCGATGGGTGATCTCGGCGATCACCTCTGGATCCAACCCGCGCCCGCCGCGGTAGTGGCTTTCGCTGATATTACCCACGCCGGTCCTTGCGTGACTCGCGCCCATCCCTTCACCGCCGCCGCCGGGCATTCCCCCGCTGTGGCCAAATTCCACGGCGGCGATAGCCTGGTCCACCGGTCCGCCAGGGGCAATCTGGACGATGAAAAAGTTAATCGTGATGACGGCCCACAGCGTCGGGATAACCAGCAGCAAGCGGCGGATCAGATAAGCACCCATTGTTATTCCTTAACGCCGCTCTGCGGGCAGTTTGGCGGCTTTGTTCACGTCATACCACCAGGTATCGAAACCCAGCGTATAGACAGGGCGTACAGAGGGCAGCGAGAATTTGTCCCAACGGGCAAGGCGATCTTCGCCCATGTACCACATTGGCAGCATGTAGTAGTTCCAGGTTAACACCCTGTCAAGCGCGCGGCCAAGCGGAAGCAATTTTTCTTTATCGCCCTGCGCGGCCACGATTTTCTCAATCAGCGCGTCGATCGCCGGGCTCTTAACGCCGGGGGCATTGTAGGAGGAGTTTATATAGCTGGAGGCCCATGAAATTTGCAAATCGCCGCTGGGCCACGGCTGCGCGGCCCACAGGCTCTGCATCATATCGTAATCCCGGCTGCGCTTGCGGTTGGTGAGCTGAGCGATATCCACCTGGCGGATATTCAGAGTAATCCCCAGCCGGGCGAGATTCTGCTTAAACGGCAGTACCCACTGGTCATTTGCCCCTGAAGCGAGCAGGAGCTCGAAACTCAGCGGTTTGCCCGTTTGCACATTCACCCGTTTTTGATTTTTCAGGTGCCATCCCGCCTCATCCAGCAGCGCGCTGGCTTTCAGAAGGTTGTCACGGTCAAAACCCTTACCGTCGGATTTAGGCGGTTCAAACACGCTCGTAAACACTTTTGGCGGGAGTTCCGCCTTCAGCGGAGCCAGCAAGACCAGCTCATCGGCATCAGGATAGTCACGAGCGGCATATTCAGTGTTCTGGAAATAGCTGTTAGCGCGGCTGTAGGCGCCGTAAAACAGCGCCTTGTTCATCCACTCGAAATCGAACGCCAGGGTAATCGCCTCGCGCACCCGACGGTCGCTGAATACCGGGCGCTGGATGTTAAACGCCAGCCAGCGGGTATCCTGGGCCGATTCATTTTTATGCTCGTCTTTAACGATGTAACCGTTGGCAAAGTTTTTCCCGATATAGCGCGTAGCCCAGTTTTTGGCACTGCTCTCCACGCGCAAATCAAACGCACCCGCCTTGAACGCCTCAAACGCCACGTTATCGTCAAGGTAATAATCATAGCGAAGGGTGTCAAAGTTCCAGCGGCCACGGTTTACCGGAAGATTTGCAGCCCAGTAATCTTTGACCCGGGAATAGACCACATACTGCCCCATTCGCCAGTCGGTAATGCGATACGGACCACCCGCCAGCGGCGGTGTGGAGAGCGGGTCGCTCAGCTTGTGGTTTTTCCAGAAGGACTCAGGCATGACGGGCAAGGAGAACAGGCTCAGCATATTCTCTTTGTTTGGTTCGCTCAGTTCGATACGCACGGTCAGCGGGGCGATAGCTTTCACGGTGGTGCCTTTGTACACCAGACGGAACTGCGGGACCCCTTCTGTCATAAACTTGTGAAATGTGAAGGCCACGTCGCGGGCGCTAACCGGCGTGCCATCATGAAAACGCGCCTGCGGGTTGAGTGAAATTTCGGCCCATGCGAAGTTATCCGCGTACCGTACGTTTTCCGCCACCAGCGGGTAGTAGCTGCCCGGCTCATCGTCTGACGTCACAAACAGCGTGTCATAGAGGGACTCCGTACGCGCCGCCGCCACGCCGCGCAGGGCAAAGCGGTTGAAGTTATCGAAGGTGCCCGTGGCCGAGAGCGTCACGTTTCCGCCTTTAGGCGCGGCGGGGTTGACGTAATCGTAGTGGGTAAAATTAACCGCGCATTTAGGTTCGCCAATCACCGCGAATGCCGTGCTCTCTTTGATGGTCTGCGCCTGGCTGGACAGGCTCACCACTGCCATTAACATCACTACGACGCGCATAAACATCTCGTGGCGGATCCTTCGTTCACATTAAAACTGAATAATAAGTGACGTCGCCGCCATTGTGAAATTATTCACCGGACATCATATTGGGTTGCCATGTGCGAAACTGCGCCAGCGGCATAGGGCGGCTGATCCAGTATCCCTGCAGGAAGTTAACGCCATGCTCGCGCAGCCAGGCCGCCTGCTCGGGCGTTTCCACCCCTTCGGCGACGGTGGACATGTTCAGTCGCCTTGCGAGGGTCAATACGGCATCAAGTACGGGCGAAGTAACGGTTTCGGTTCCAATGGCATTGACAAAACCCCGGTCGATTTTGATGTAGTCCATTGTGAAATGCTCGAGATAAATCAGGGCACTGTGGCCGGTCCCGAAATCATCAATCGCGATTTCAAAGCCTTCATTGTGCAGCCATTCAAAAAGCTGGTTGGCCTCGCGCTGATTAATCATGTCGCGCTCGGTGATTTCCAGTACCGTCTGGAAATGATCGGGCGGCAGCGAGGCGTTGAAGCGTTGCATATCTTCTTTAAAACTCTCCGCATGCAAATGCCCTGGCGCAATGTTTATCCCCAGCTTGGCTCCCGCAGGCAATACGCTTTGTAATACCGGTGCGTCACGAATAATGAGATCAAAAAGATGCAGCGTCAGAGGAACAATCAGCTTTTGCGCTTCAGCAAAGTTAATAAACGCATCCGGTGGGATTTCGCCCATCGTCGGGTGCTTCCAGCGCATCAGGACTTCCACACCGCGCATTTTAAGCTCTTTAGCATCGACCACGGGCTGATACACCACATAGAACTGATTGTGCTTAATCGCGGTTAAAATTTCCTTACCCGGATTCAGACGTATGGTCAGGATATAAAAATTGAGCGTTCCGGCGGCTATGCCGCACACCAGCCCGAAGAAGAGGGCGAAGAGGATTTCATCGCTGGTCCAGGCTTCGGCATAAATCTTGATCGTCAGAGGAATGTCTTTCAGCGCGGCGGTGCGGGCGGCGTGTTCATGGAGATCTTCCGCCTTAACCAGCGTGCTGGACATTGTCGACAACGCGTTGTCGCCAATGATGATGGCAATACCCGCGAACTCGTCCTGACGCGCGGCATAGAGCAGGTACGGTGTCAGATTGAGATTCACCGAGGTAAAGACGCCGCCGTCCTTAACCAACGGATTACGGTACCAGATGGCAATGGCCGGTTTATTCGGCAGCATGGGCGTGCCGGACAGCAGGGCAATATCGATCGGTTTGTTGATGTGCAGCTCGGGTATAAGCGCTTCCATCGGGGAATTCATCGACCCTGTGGCGGAAGAGCAGAACGCTATTTTGTCTCTGACCAGCAGGAAGGCGCGCACATTAATACTGAAGGCAGCGCGTGAAGTCAGTTCAGCGTTAACCTCATGGCAATTGTTCAGCGTAAGCGGCTGGAGGAGATCGATAGACTCTTTTAGCTCTCCGAAGTAGCTCTCCATGTAGATGCTCACATCTTCAATCAGAGTATCGAATCTGACTTCCCGCTTGTGGTAACTCCAGAAAAACTGCAATGAGCCCAGGAGCAGGGCGACAAAGAGCCCTGTGACAATACTGAGAAACAGTATCTTGCGATGACTGGAAAAGTAGCGGGTGAACATAGAGATCGTGATTCCTGAGTAGCCGCTGAATGTATTCAGTGTAACGGGCAAAAAAAAACACCGCCGAAGCAGTGCTTTTTTTTATTATATCGCCAGCCAAGGGATAACCAACGATACAATCATCATATTAACTGCGGGTCAATACACGGCGCGCTTCGTTGTAGCGCTTCTTCCAGTACGGTTCATTCATGCTGGAAATGGTCACACCGCTGCTGGTGGAAGCATGAACGAACTGGTCGTTGCCAATGTAGATGCCAACATGTCGACCCGTAGAACCCGCACGGAACAGAACTAAATCACCGGTACGCAGTTTGGAACGTGAAATCGACTTGCCCGTCTCCTGCTGTTCATAGGTTGAACGCGGAAGATCTAACCCAAATTGTTCACGGAAGGTTCGTTGTACGAAACTGGAACAATCAATGCCTTTTTTCGTGCTGCCACCAAGACGATAACGCACGCCTTTCCAGTCAGCATACTGGTCCATAATACGGGACTTCACGTCCAGATTACGCACCATATTCTCAAATTCATCCTGAGAGGCTTGCAGTGACGAGGAATCTTCTGTTCCCACAACACGCGTCTCAGGATGCATATTCTTAGCGGTGTTCGATGTACTACATGCCGAAAGCAGAACCGCTACTGCTATCGCCGGGATCCCCCGCATGAAATATCTCAAAATCGGTTGAGATTTGACCATTTTGTTTATTTTCCCTTGAAGTCCTTAACGATAAATATCGTTATAAAAATGCCAAACGTGACGAGACTAATTAGCTGTTCACATTGAGACAATTCTTTCTGGTCAGATTTGTGGCGCAGTGCACAAATTTATTCACCATGATAATAATTATCTCAGTGGGGCAAAACGAGTTCGAGATTAACCGATTGCAAGGGGCATTGCGAGCAAAAAAGTCCGATTTTTTATAAGAAATTGTGATACCGAGAGTAAAAAAACGTAAATGCCCCAAAATGCCGTCAGAAGCGGCTCCAACTCAGGCAATTGCTTCATTTTCAACATGAATGAGATGACAAGAATATGACGGCGCGGGGCAATTGAAGAGAGGGGACTATCAGGGAACGAAATGATCCCCGATAGTTTGCGTTAATTACGATTGGTTATTTGTTTAGAACTTGTTACTTATCGCCAGGCAAGTAACGATTAAAAATGGCTATTAATCGATCGCTTAACGGCGTCATCAGCACCCATGGCAAACCAATCAGCACCGCAGAGAGCGAACCCACAACAATATCCGTCAGCCAGTGAGCGCCGATCATGACGCGCGGGAAAGCAAACACGACCACAATTACCAGCGCCGTCGCAAAGGCTTTTTTGCCAAAATAGCGCAGCATGAATGCTGAAAAAATAAGCAGCATCATACCGTGATCGCCGGGGAAACTGTCCTTAGACGCATCTTTAGTCGGGATATGCAGTAATTCGCTGACGCGGTGAATATCCGGGAAATAGAGCGAAGGACTTGCGCGTTTTACCGGCATCAAATGTTGCGCCAGCTGGTTAATCACTACCGCAGTCAGCAGCATGACCAAGCCTGTGAGCACTATGCGGCGACGTCCTGTTTTATCTTCTTTCAGCCAGAAAGAGAGCATCAGGCAGCCCATGGCCAGCAGTGAACAGCCGTCGAAGGCGCGATTGTTGGTAATCGCGACCAGCCACAGGAAGGTTTCACTCTTCACCAGCGCCTGGTTGAAGAAGTGGAAAATACCGGAATCCAGCGGGAACCAGAAACCATGGTTCACCGGCAGATACCAGGATAAAAAGAGTGCCAGACCGGCAGCATTCAGCAGCAGTATTAAGGGAAATCGAGTCGTCATAACGTTCAGCATCGTTTGAAATCTGGGGCAACGTTAGCCGTCGGAACTTAAACGAAGCTTCAACAGGTTGGTCTGCAGCGTGTTCCAGTCGGCGTTAACCGCACTAATTAACTCTATCCGGCTGTCCGGGGGGGCAACATTTTGCGTTTCGATAAAGAAATCTGCGCCCTGGCGATTGATGCGTACCAGCCCGTCCGGAGTTCGCATAATGCCTTTGACGCGATCGACCGGAGCAAGTCTGGCCCATTCCAGAATCCCGATCGTGTCGAAAACCGTATCGGCATCGAAGATCCATCCGCAAGCCTGGTAGCCCTGACCGCTGTTGAGATTACGACGCCAGCGCTGATGTTCCGGCAGGCTCAGGGCCGCCAGACCCTGCTTCACCGCGTGGCTATGCGCGTGTTCCGCGCTGACGGGCAGTTCCGCCAGGTTCAGACGGGGGAGATCGAGCAGGGCATTGTCAATTTTGCCCTGAGTGGTGTGAACCCGTTGACGATCGCCGCCGAAATGTTGCCACCAGGCATCAAACGCAGCCTGGCTTTCAGCCGTTGCACGATCCTCTTTATTCGCCACGATGATATCTGCCGCGGCGAGCTGATCGCGGAAGTTTTCATTGGCCACGGCCTTCTCGTCCAGAAGCAGGCGCGGATCCAGAAGACACAGCGTGGCGCGCAGGTCGATCCACGGCTCGTAAACCGGGGCGGTCAGCAAATCGAGGATCTGCTTAGGGTGGCCCAGCCCGGTCGGCTCTATCAGCAGACGGTCCGGTTTACCCTGGCGCAGCAGCGTGTTCAGCCCGACCTGCATGGGTAATCCATTCACGCAACACATACAGCCGCCCGGGATCTCTTTGATCATTGCCCCGCTGTCAGACAGCAATGCGCCATCGATGCCCACTTCGCCAAATTCGTTGACCAGTACGGCCCACTTTTCTGCCGGGTCTTTATTCGCGAGCAGGTGCAAAATTGAGGTGGTTTTTCCGCTGCCGAGAAAACCGGTGATGAGGTTGGTTTTGGTCACATGCGCTCCCATGACTTACTGTGATGCTATAACAATTAGCCATCATCCTGGCGAAAAAAAAGCGTCATGAGAAGGGGGAAGAGCGAACGGAGAGGTTTTCCGTTCGCCTTAAGGGCAAGAATGGTTAAATATTTAACGTTTCAATAACAGCCTGACGCGCACCGTAGCGGGTCAGGCGCTGATATGCTTCGTTTACCGCATTTACAAAGACGCTGTTATGAGGCAGATCCTGTCCAAAGACTTCGCTCAGCGTCAGCAGGGCGTTCACGCGCTCCGCTTCACTGCTGGCCTTGACGATTGACTGGATTTTATCACTAAGCGGGTCGCGAACATCAATCGCGTCTCCGCGCTCATCCGTGCCGCTGACGTAGCGGATCCAGCCTGCAACCCCCAGCGCCAGCAGCGGCCACGCGCTTTTACGTTCGAGATGGACACGGATCCCATCCAGCATGCGCTGAGGCAGCTTCTGGCTGCCGTCCATCGCGATTTGCCAGGTTCGATGCTGCAATGCGGGATTCGCAAAACGGTCGATCAGGCTGTCGGCATAGGCCGTGAGATCCACGTCTGTGATGCGCAAAGTGGGAGCCTGCTCGTTCAGCATTACGCGGCGGGCGGCTTCGCGGAAGCTCGCGTCCTCCATGCATTCATTGATATGTGCGTATCCGGCGAGGTATCCCAGATAAGCCAGAAAAGAGTGGCTGCCGTTGAGCATCCGCAACTTCATTTGTTCCCACGGGAGAACATCCTTCACCATCTGCACGCCTGCAGCTTCCCACTCAGGGCGTCCGGCGACAAAGTTATCTTCGACCACCCACTGGATAAACGGCTCGCAGCTGATGGCGCAGGGATCTTCAACGCCAAGTTCCTGCGTGATTTCCGCAAGCGAGGTCTCCGTTGCGGCGGGGACAATTCTGTCGACCATCGTGCCCGGGAAACTCACGTGAGCATCAATCCACCCGGCCAGCTCAGCGGAACGTTTTTGCGCCATCCCGAGCACGGCGTTTTTTACGACGTGGCCGTTGTCCGGGATATTGTCGCAGGAGAGAACGGTAAACGGCGGCAGGCCGCGTTCGCGACGGCGGTGAAGGGCTTCGACCAGGATCCCCGGTGCGGAATGCGGCTCGGTCGGGTTTTCCAGATCGTGTAGAATGCGGGTATTGTGCATATCCAGCTTGCCGGTCGCCGGATCGATGCAATAGCCTTTTTCCGTGATGGTGAGGGAGACAATCGCAACCTGCGGTTCGCAAAATTTCTCAATAATGGCCGCCAGCGAATCGAGTTTGGCATTCAGACATTCATGTACCGCGCCGACAACAATAGCCTGGTTCCCCTCCGCACCTTTCTCCAGCACGGTAAAGAGATGATCCTGCGCGCGCAGCTGGCTCATCAGCACATCACCGCTGAAGAGGCTAATTTCACAAATACCCCAGTCGCCTCCTTTCTCATTCAGCACCCGGTTTGTTAACAACGCCTGATGCGCGCGGTGAAATGCGCCGAAGCCAAAATGGACAATGCGCGAGCGTAATTGCTGGCGATCGTAGCGAGGCTGCTGCACGCGGGCAGGAAGCGAGGTGGAAGCAATTGTCTTCATGAAATACACACCTGATTAACCATTAATTAACAATGGCAGTGTAAAGTTATATGACAACAAATTGAATTGGTAAGCCGTAAATATCCCCGTTCTGTGAGTTTGATCAATCAATGTGTGGCGCTGTGTTGACCCTTCGCGGTAAACATGTATGGTAGTCGTCATTGCAGTAAACCATATTGGTATAACAACTTGAGAGGGTGAGTCAATGGAACCAACCTGGCGTTGGTACGGGCCGAACGATCCGGTTTCTCTTGATGATGTGCGTCAGGCTGGCGCGACAGGCGTTGTCACGGCACTGCATCATATTCCTAACGGGCAAGTGTGGCCGGTTGAGGAAATTCAAAAGCGTCAGGCGTTGCTGGCGGAGAAGGGGTTAACCTGGTCAGTTGTGGAAAGTATTCCGGTCCACGAGGATATCAAAACCCATTCGGGTGAATACCAGACCTGGATTGCCAACTATCAGCAGAGTATCCGTAATCTGGCGGCCTGCGGCATTGATACGGTCTGCTATAACTTTATGCCTATCCTGGACTGGACGCGTACCGATCTTGAATACCAGATGGCGGATGGTTCAAAAGCGCTGCGTTTCGACCAGATCGCGTTTGCGGCGTTTGAACTGCACATTCTGAAGCGTCCGGGTGCTGAAGCGGATTACACCGCAGAAGAGCAGCAGCAGGCGCTCGCGTGGTTCCACGCGGCAAGTGAAGCGGATATTGAAAAGCTGACCCGCAACATCATTGCCGGGCTGCCGGGTGCTGAAGAAGGCTACACGCTGGACCAGTTCCGCGCGCGTCTGGCGGAATACGGTGATATCGATAAAAACCAGCTGCGCGAAAACATGGCGTACTTCCTGCGCGCGATAGTACCGGTGGCAGAAGAGTCCGGCGTGCGTCTTGCTGTTCACCCGGACGATCCTCCGCGTCCTATCCTCGGCCTGCCGCGTATCGTGTCGACGATTGAAGATATGCAGTGGCTGAAAGAGACGGTAGACAGCATCTATAACGGCTTTACGATGTGTACCGGTTCTTACGGCGTGCGTGCGGATAATGACCTGGTACGGATGATTGAAACCTTTGGCGATCGTATTCACTTCACGCATTTGCGTGCAACCTGCCGCGAAGAGAACCCAAAAACCTTCCACGAAGCCGCGCACCTGAACGGTGACGTGAATATGGTGGCGGTGGTGGACGCCATTCTGGCGGAAGAAGTGCGCCGTAAGCACGCGGGCGATGTGCGTCCCATTCCGTTCCGTCCGGATCACGGACACCAGATGCTGGACGATCTGCGTAAGAAAACCAACCCAGGCTATTCGGCGATTGGTCGCCTGAAAGGAATGGCAGAAGTGCGCGGCGTTGAGCTGGCGCTGAAGATGACGAAGTATCCGGAGCTTTTGTAAGCTCTGTTGCCCGGTGGCGCTGCGCTTACCGGGCCTGAAATAAAAAACCGGCCTGAGAGCCGGTTTTTGTGTTTTTTGGTCGCGTAAGGCGAAGCCGCCACCCGATAAATGCCGCAATCAGTCAGCGCGACCCATATAGCGTTTTTCTTCGATATGGATGCGGATCTTCTCGCCAGCAGACAGGTATTCTGGCACCTGCACAACCAGCCCGGTGGTCAGGGTAGCCGGTTTGTTACGCGCACTGGCTGACGCGCCTTTGATGCCCGGTGCGGTTTCCACGATTTCCAGATCCACGGTCTGAGGCAGCTCCAGCGCCAGCAGCACGCCGTCCCAGGTCAGCACCTGCATATCCGGCATACCGCCTTCAGGGATAAACAGCAGCTCTTCTTCGATCTGATCTTTAGTGAAGATGTACGGGGTGTAATCTTCTTTGTCCATGAACACGTATTCGTTGCCGTCGATGTAGGAGAAATCAACATAGCGACGGGTCAGGGTCACGGTATCGACGATATCGTCACCTTTAAAGCGTTCTTCCACTTTGAGGCCGGTACGCACATCGGCGAAACGCATTTTATACAGCGTCGCTGCACCACGGGCGCTAGGTGCCTGAATATCGATATCTTTCACAATCAGCAGTTTGCCGTTGTAATTCAGTACCATACCTTTCTTAATTTCGTTCGCTCTTGGCATTGCAGTAATCCTGTTTACGGGAGGTAAAAAATATCGCGCCAAATTACTCGCGCGCGGCCTTTCAGGCAAGCGGAATTCGCGGCTTTTGCTATCAATACAAAAAAGGTGTTACTGTGCGCCCAATGCCCGACTGCGCGGGCGTTCATCACTGACTGAGAGCATTTATGGATTGTCGTTCAGATTGTGGCGCGTGCTGTACTGCACCGTCCATTTCAAGCCCCATTCCAGGAATGCCGGAGGGCAAGCCTGCCAATACCCGCTGCGTTCAGCTTTCTGACGCTAATCTCTGTATGATCTTTGGGTCGCCCCTGCGCCCGAAGGTGTGCTCCGGGCTTCAGCCTTCCGCCGACATGTGCGGCATTACGCGAGCGCAGGCGATGACGTACCTGCTTGAGCTGGAAGTGCTCACCGCGCCCTAAACGTCTTTGATCCGCGTCAGACAGGTTATCGTCAGAACGCACATTACCAGGGCAATCCAGAATACCGTGTGGTAGTTCCAGATCTCCGCCACGACACCGGCCATCGAGCCCGCAATAATCCAGCCCACGCGGGTGGTATTAGTATAAAGGGTGGTGGCAGAGCCTGCCTGACCCGGCATTAAATCCTGGAAGTAGAGCATGCCAATCCCGGCGAGAATGCCGATATAGATGGCGTTCAGCAGTTGTAAAGCCAGCAGTAGCGCGGGCGTATGCACTGTAAGCATCCCGACATAGAACAGCAGCCCGGCGACCGCCGCGATGCGCATTAAAAAACGTTTCCCAAAGCGCTTTGCGTAATAGCCAGCAATCAGCATGGTCGGGATCTCAAGGCCAGCGGCCGTCCCCATCATGATGCCCGCCAGCTTCTCCGGCAGGTGTAGTTCATCAATAATAAACAGCGGCATGTTGATGATATAAAGGCTGTTGGTGCCCCACATCAGCGTACAGATGATGAAGAGGAGCAAGGCATCGCGGCGGTTACGACGCGGTGCTTCCAGCGCGCCTGTCGCCAGTTTCGGCTCTTTACGCATTGAGGGCAGGAAGAACCACACCATTGTGCCGCACACGACAAAGGCCACGGCCGCACTCAGGTACATCACCGTAAAGCCAAAGCCCATCGCCAGCGCATAAGCCAGTGGTGGACCAATGACCCATGCCAGCGACACCTGGGCACGCAGGATTGAGCTGAACATCACCGCCTCGCGTCCGGTCTGGTCGGCATGCTCACGGGCAAGGGCAAACATCTGCGGGTTGGCGGTAGAGCCAAAACTGCTCAGAAATACCCCAACAAAAAGCAAAATGAAATAGTTACGGTTCCAGGCAAACAGCACGCAAGCGAATACCCCCAGCAGGCAACAAAAGACAATCAGGCTTTTGCGATCGCCCTTTCTGTCGGAACGTCCTGCCAGAAACTGGCTTACCAGGATGCCGATGATGGCGCTGCCAGTAAAGAAGAAGCCGACCATCGCCGGACGGACGTGGACTTCATTTGTCAGAAATAAACTCAGCGTGGGCGTTTGTAAGGCCCCGGCAATCCCGGTAAGGAAAGCAACGATCAAAAACGCCGTTGACGTCAAATCAAGGGGCTTTGGTGAGGCGGCAGCGGGGGTGTTATGCATGTTTTCGTATCAGGATTAGCGTGGGTCAGAAAGACGCGGAGTTTACGCCGCCAGTCATTAAATAAACAGAGGGTGCGGTCACTTTTGCTACAAAAAATCAAAATGGCATTTCAATTTGAAAATGGTTGCTGAACTTAGCTGAAACTGACGTGCTGAACGTCAGCAATATTCAGCTGAAGAAAGGAGAAATGTGCTGTAACTCTAAATTCTGAACAGCCAAATGTAACTTTCCTTGCAACGCTATACAGAAAGAGCAAGACTTTTTGAAACGTTTCAGCGCTATCTTGTTTTAACTGACGGAGCAGGTTAGCGCATTTTTTCTCATTAAGGCTGAAACGATTCAAGTTCAGCAGGAGAGGAGAACCATGTTCCAGTTATCTGTTCAGGATATTCACCCGGGCGCACAGGCCGGGACGAAAGAAGAGGCTATTCGCCAGGTTGCCGCTGCCCTCGTGCAGGCAGGTAACGTGGCGGAGGGTTACGTTAACGGCATGCTGGCCCGCGAACAGCAGACTTCAACGTTCCTCGGGAATGGCATCGCTATTCCACACGGCACCACCGACACCCGCGACCAGGTGCTGAAAACGGGCGTGCAGGTTTATCAGTTCCCGCAGGGCGTGCTCTGGGGCGACGGTCAGGTGGCTTATGTGGCTATCGGTATCGCCGCCAGCAGCGACGAACACCTGGGCCTGCTGCGCCAGCTGACGCACGTGCTGAGCGATGACTCGGTGGCGGAACAGCTGAAGTCTGTCACCACGGCTGAAGAGCTGCGCGCCTTGCTGATGGGTGAAAAACAGAGCGAAGCGCTGAAACTGGATAATGAAACCCTGACGCTGGATGTTGCAGCCTCTGACCTGGTGACCCTGCAAGCGCTGAACGCGGGTCGCCTGAAGGAAGCCGGTGCGGCCGATGCGACATTCGTTACGCGCGCTATCAATGATAAGCCGCTGAATCTGGGCCAGGGCGTCTGGCTGAACGACAGTGCTGAAGGCAACCTGCGCAGTGCAGTTGCTGTCAGCCGCGCCGCTACTGCGTTTGACGTAGATGGCGAGCGCGCCGCGATGCTGGTCACCGTGGCCATGGTCGATGACCAGCCGGTTGCGGTACTGAAGCGCCTGAGCGATCTGCTGCTGAACAACAAAGCTGAAAAACTGCTGAACGCTGATGCAGCCACCGTGCTTGCGCTGCTGACCAGTGACGATGCGCTGACCGATGACGTGCTGAACGCAGAGTTCGTGGTGCGTAATGAACACGGCCTGCACGCTCGTCCGGGCACCATGCTGGTGAACACCATTAAACAATTTGAAAGCGAGATTACCGTGACCAACCTGGATGGCTCAGGCAAACCGGCGAATGGCCGAAGCCTGATGAAAGTTGTCGCGCTGGGCGTGAAGAAAGGCCACCGTCTGCGCTTCACCGCACAGGGTGCCGATGCTGAACAGGCGCTGAAAGCGATTGGCGATGCCATCGCGGCAGGTCTGGGGGAGGGCGCATAATGAGCAGACGTGTTGCGACTATTACGCTGAACCCGGCTTACGACCTGGTGGGCTTTTGCCCGGAAATTGAACGCGGCGAAGTAAACCTCGTGCGTACCACTGGCCTGCATGCGGCAGGTAAAGGGATTAACGTCGCGAAGGTGCTGAAAGACCTCGGTATCGACGTCACCGTCGGCGGCTTCCTCGGAAAAGATAACCAGGACGGTTTCCAGCAGCTATTCAGCGAGCTGGGCATTGCCAACCGTTTCCAGGTCGTTCAGGGCCGTACCCGCATCAACGTTAAGCTGACGGAGAAAGACGGCGAAGTCACCGATCTCAACTTCTCTGGCTTCGAAGTGACGCCTGCTGACTGGGAACGCTTTGTCACCGACTCCCTGACCTGGCTTGGCCAGTTCGACATGGTATGCGTCAGCGGCAGTCTGCCGTCCGGCGTGAGCCCGGAAGCCTTCACCGACTGGATGACGCGCCTGCGCAGCCAGTGCCCGTGCATTATTTTTGACAGCAGCCGCGATGCGCTGGTGGCGGGTCTTAAAGCCTCTCCGTGGCTGGTGAAACCAAATCGTCGCGAACTGGAGATCTGGGCAGGCCGTAAGCTGCCAGAATTAAAGGATGTGATTGAAGCTGCCCATGCGCTGCGCGAGCAGGGTATCGCTCACGTGGTGATTTCGCTGGGTGCAGAAGGGGCGTTGTGGGTTAACGCTTCAGGTGAATGGATTGCCAAACCGCCGTCAATGGAAGTCGTGAGTACCGTTGGCGCGGGGGATTCCATGGTTGGTGGCCTGATCTACGGTCTGCTGATGCGTGAATCCAGTGAACATACGCTACGTCTTGCCACCGCCGTTGCTGCCCTGGCCGTGAGCCAGAGCAATGTCGGTATTACCGATCGTACCCAGTTAGCCGCGATGATGGCGCGCGTTGACTTAAAACCTTTTAACTAACAGCAGGAGAGGAATAATGAAAACGCTGCTGATCATTGACTCCGGTCTCGGACAGGCTCGCGCCTACATGGCGAAGACCCTGCTGGGCGCGGCGGCACAAAAAGCACACCTGGATATCATTGATAACCCAGGCGATGCCGAACTGGCGATTGTCCTGGGTGATAAAATCCCCGCAGACAGCGCGCTGAACGGCAAAAAAGTGTGGCTGGGCGATATTAATCGCGCGGTGGCACATCCTGAGCTGTTCCTGAGCGAAGCGAAAGGTCACGCCACTGTGTACAGTGCGCCTGTGGCGGCGGCCCCGGCTGCGGCTTCCGGTCCGAAACGCGTTGTCGCGGTTACGGCCTGTCCGACAGGCGTGGCGCACACCTTTATGGCGGCTGAAGCCATTGAAACCGAAGCGAAAAAACGCGGCTGGTGGGTGAAAGTTGAAACGCGCGGCTCGGTTGGCGCGGGCAATGCGATTACCCCTGAAGAAGTGGCGGAAGCCGATCTGGTGATCGTGGCGGCGGATATCGAAGTGGCTCTGGCGAAATTTGCCGGTAAGCCAATGTACCGCACCTCTACCGGTCTGGCGCTGAAAAAGACCGCTCAGGAATTTGATAAGGCGCTGGTGGAAGCCAGGCCGTATCAGGCGACCGGGGCAGCGAAAACCCCGACCGAAGGGAAAAAAGAGTCTGCTGGCGCATATCGCCACCTGCTGACCGGCGTGTCCTACATGCTGCCGATGGTGGTGGCTGGCGGTCTGTGTATCGCGCTCTCCTTCGCATTTGGTATTACCGCGTTTAAAGAAGAAGGCACGCTGGCGGCTGCGTTGATGCAGATCGGCGGCGGCTCCGCGTTCGCATTGATGGTACCGGTACTGGCAGGCTTTATCGCCTTCTCCATTGCTGACCGTCCGGGTCTGACGCCGGGTCTTATCGGCGGTATGCTGGCGGTGCGCACCGGTTCTGGCTTTATCGGCGGTATCATTGCCGGTTTCCTGGCGGGTTACGTCGCGAAGCTGATTAGCGCTAAGCTGAAGCTGCCACAGAGTATGGAAGCGCTGAAGCCGATCCTGATTATCCCGCTGATCTCCAGCCTGGTGGTCGGTCTGGCGATGATTTACCTGATTGGTAAGCCGGTTGCGGGCATTCTGGCGGGTCTGACCCACTGGCTGCAAACCATGGGCACCGCTAACGCGGTTCTGCTGGGCGCAATCCTCGGCGGCATGATGTGTACCGACATGGGGGGGCCGGTGAACAAAGCGGCGTACGCCTTTGGCGTTGGCCTGCTGAGTACCCAGACCTACGCGCCGATGGCGGCGATCATGGCGGCAGGTATGGTGCCACCGCTGGCGCTCGGTCTGGCAACGATCATTGCCCGTCGTAAGTTCGATAAAGCACAGCAGGAAGGCGGCAAAGCGGCGCTGGTTCTGGGCCTCTGCTTCATTACCGAAGGCGCGATTCCGTTCGCAGCTCGTGACCCAATGCGCGTTCTGCCATGCTGTATCGTCGGTGGCGCGGTAACGGGTGCAATCTCTATGGCGATTGGCGCTAAGCTGATGGCACCACACGGTGGTCTGTTCGTGCTGCTGATCCCAGGCGCAATCACTCCGGTACTGGGCTATCTGCTGGCGATTGTTGCCGGTACGCTGGTGGCGGGGCTGTCTTATGCGGTGCTGAAACGTCCGGAAGCGGAAGTTGTGGCAAAAGCAGCGTAAGCGATAAACAACAAAAAAGCCGGGTTGCATTACGCACCCGGCTTTTTTTATGCCGCTTGTTCAGCGGTTTGCTGCGCCTTCAGCCAGGCAATCTCTTCCGCCCAGATATCCGGGTTAATGGTTTCGAGCACCATCGGAATACCGTCGAAGCGGGCGTCCTGCATGATAAAGCGGAACGCATCATGGCCGATGTTGCCTTCGCCCAGGCTGTGGTGGCGGTCAACGCGGCTGCCGAACGCACTTTTTGCATCGTTCAGATGCATGCCGCGCAGGTACTGAAAGCCCACGATGCGCTCGAACTCTTCGAAGGTGTTTTTCGTTGCCTCGGTGGTGCGCAGGTCATACCCGGCCGCAAACGCGTGGCAGGCATCAATGCACACGCCCACGCGGGATTTGTCTTCCACGCCGTCAATAATCGCCGCCAGATGTTCGAACTTAAAGCCGAGGTTGCTGCCCTGACCGGCGGTATTTTCAATCACCGCGGTAACGCCTTTGGTCTTGTCCAGCGTCATGTTGATGGATTCGGCAATGCGCGCCAGACAGGCATCTTCGTCAATCTGCATCAGATGGCTGCCGGGATGGAAGTTCAGCAGCGTCAGCCCCAGCTGTTCGCAACGCTGCACTTCATCAAGAAACGCCTCGCGTGATTTATCCAGCGCTTCCTGAACCGGGTGCCCGAGGTTAATCAGATAGCTGTCGTGGGGAAGGATTTGGCCAGGCCCGTAGTGGTATTTCTCGCAGGCGGCTTTGAAATCATCAATCACTTCAGCGGTAAGCGCGGCGGCGCGCCACTGGCGCTGGTTTTTGGTGAACAGGGCGAAAGCGGTTGCCTCGATTTCGGCGGCGCGAATGGCGGCATTCGCAAGGCCACCGGCGGCGCTAACGTGCGCTCCAACGTATTTCATAAAGGGACTCCTGTTAACCCGAAATGCTTATGATAGCGGGTTAACAGGAGAAGGATGTAGTGGTTTATGCCATCAGGCTGTGCACGGCGAGGTTAATCGCGCCACCGCCGACAATCAGCCAGATGAAGAGCACCAGCGCCATCAGCAGCGGTTTCGCACCGGCTTTTTTCAGCGCGCTGACGTGAGTGGTCACACCCAGCGCCGCCATCGCCATCGCCAGCAGCACGGTGTCCAGCGTCACCAGCATATCCACTACCGCTTTCGGCAGCAGGTGGAAGGAGTTAAAGATTGCCACCACGATGAACAGGATAGCAAACCACGGAATGGTGATTTTGCTCTTCTCGCTACCGCCAGCCGGAGCCAGCTGTTTAACCCGCGCGGCCAGGAAAATCAGGAACGGGGCCAGCATCATCACGCGCAGCATTTTGGCAATCACCGCCGCGTTTTCGGCTTCCGGGTTAATGGCGTGTCCTGCTGCGACTACCTGAGCCACTTCGTGCATGGTCGAACCGATATAGATGCCGTAGGTTTCCGGGCTAAACCAGTGGGCGACCAGGGGGTACATCGCCGGGTAGAGGAAGATCGCCAGCGTACCGAAGATCACCACCGTCGCCACCGCCACGGTTACCTTGCTGGCTTCGGCTTTAACGACGGGTTCTGTTGCCAGCACCGCCGCTGCCCCACAGATACTGCTCCCGGCACCGATCAACCAGCTGGTGTGCTTGTCCAGCCCAAAGACTTTCTGACCGATAAAGCAGGCCAGTAAAAAGGTGCTGGTCAGGGTCAGGACGTCAATGGCAATCCCGCTCACACCCACATCCGCAATCTGCGAAAAGGTGAGGCGAAAGCCGTAAAGAATGATCCCGAGACGCAGCAGATGCTGCTTGGCGAAAATCACACCGCCGTCGCAGGATTTCCAGATGTGCGGGTATAGGGTATTCCCGACCACCATGCCGAGCAAAATGGCCAGCGTTAAGGCGCTGAAACCTGCGCCCGCAACAGCGGGAATGCTGCCGCCCCATAATGCTGCGCCGGTTATCACGGCGCTGATCGCAAGACCCGGCACGAAGTGCCACACTGTACGATGATGTTGTAAGGTGAGTTCTGACATAACCTTCTCCTTTGTCTGGCTTAAAGGTTACGGCGCACTGGCTTAAAAATAAAATTGATTATATATTTATAATTAATCTATATAAGTGGTAAACAACCATGCACATTACATTGCGTCAACTGGAAGTCTTCGCTGAAGTGCTGAAGAGTGGATCGACGACCCAGGCTTCGCAGATGCTGGCGCTCTCGCAGTCTGCGGTCAGTGCGGCGCTGACCGATCTCGAAGGGCAGCTGGGCGTGCAGCTGTTCGACAGGGTAGGGAAGCGGCTGGTGGTCAACGAACATGGCCGTCTGCTTTACCCGCGCGCGTTGGCATTGCTGGAACAGGCCATCGAAATTGAACAGCTGTTCCGCGAAGACAACGGCGCGATCCGCGTGTTTGCCAGCAGCACCATTGGTAACTACATCCTGCCGGAGGTGATTGCCCGCTACCGCCGTGATTTCCCGACGCTGCCGCTGGAGATGAGCGTGGGCAATAGCCAGGACGTGATTAACGCGGTGATCGATTTCCGCGTCGATATTGGCCCGATTGAAGGGCCGTGCCACAACGTGGATATCATTGCCGAACCCTGGCTGGAAGATGAACTGGTGGTGTTTGCCTCCCCGGCCTCTTCTTTATTACAGGGCGAGGTGACGCTGGAACGTCTGGCGCAGGCGCAGTGGATCCTGCGCGAGCAGGGTTCTGGCACGCGTGAAATCGTCGATTACCTGCTGCTCTCCCATCTGCCGCAGTTCCAGCTGGGGATGGAGCTGGGCAACTCAGAGGCCATTAAGCACGCGGTGCGTCATGGACTGGGCATCAGCTGTCTTTCGCGGCGCGTGATCGCTGAACAGCTTGAGGTCGGATCGCTGGTCGAAATTCCCATTCCTCTGCCGAAGCTGGTGCGCACGCTGTGGTGCATTCACCATCGCCAGAAACACCTTTCCAGCTCTCTGCAGCGTTTTCTGCGTTATTGCGAGATGTAATCTTCCCCTCACCATAGCCCTCTCCCCAAAGGGGAGAGGGAAAAATTATGCTTTACTTATAATCCTGGCCGAGTCATGAAGCTCTCTTATAACTGGGTATTTCTGCCGGAAGGAACGGAGATCGTCTGCTACAATCGCGCCTCATTTAATAAATGGACAGCATTTTCACATGGTTTCAGAAACTAAAACCACAGAAGCGCCCGCGCTACGTCGCGAACTTAAGGCGCGTCACCTGACGATGATCGCTATCGGCGGTTCAATCGGTACAGGTCTTTTCGTTGCCTCTGGCGCAACGATTTCGGCAGCAGGCCCGGGTGGGGCACTCTTCTCTTATATCCTGATTGGCCTGATGGTCTACTTCCTGATGACCAGTTTGGGCGAACTGGCGGCTTACATGCCGGTGTCCGGCTCGTTTTCAACCTACGGGCAAAAATACGTTGAAGAAGGTTTCGGCTTCGCGCTGGGCTGGAACTACTGGTACAACTGGGCGGTCACTATCGCCGTTGACCTGGTCGCCGCGCAGCTGGTGATGAACTGGTGGTTCCCGGATACCCCGGGCTGGATCTGGAGCGCCCTGTTCCTGGCCGTCATCTTCCTGCTGAACTACATCTCCGTGCGCGGTTTCGGCGAAGCAGAATACTGGTTCTCTTTAATTAAAGTGGCTACCGTCATCATCTTTATCGTTGTCGGCGTGGCGATGATCGTGGGGATTTTTAAAGGCGCTCAGCCTGCCGGATGGAGTAACTGGACGATAGGCGATGCGCCGTTTGCCGGGGGCTTCTCGGCGATGATTGGCGTGGCGATGATTGTCGGCTTCTCCTTCCAGGGAACCGAGCTTATCGGTATTGCGGCCGGTGAGTCTGAAAACCCGGAGAAGAACATTCCGCGCGCGGTGCGTCAGGTGTTCTGGCGTATTCTGCTGTTCTATGTGTTCGCTATTCTGATTATCAGCCTGATCACTCCGTATACCGACCCGAGCCTGCTGCGTAACGATGTCAAAGACATCAGCGTCAGCCCGTTCACGCTGGTCTTCCAGCACGCGGGTCTGCTCTCGGCGGCGGCGGTGATGAACGCGGTGATCCTGACAGCGGTGCTGTCTGCGGGTAACTCCGGCATGTATGCATCCACCCGTATGCTGTACACCCTGGCCTGCGACGGTAAAGCCCCGCGTATTTTCGCCAAACTGTCACGTGGCGGCGTACCGCGTAATGCGCTGTATGCAACTACGGTGATTGCCGGTCTGTGCTTCCTGACCTCTATGTTTGGTAATCAGACGGTCTACCTGTGGCTGCTGAATACCTCCGGGATGACGGGCTTTATCGCCTGGCTGGGAATTGCTATCAGCCACTACCGCTTCCGTCGCGGCTATGTGATGCAGGGCCATGACCTGAATAACCTGCCGTACCGCTCAGGGTTCTTCCCGCTGGGGCCGATTTTCGCCTTCATTCTGTGCCTGATTATTACCCTGGGGCAGAACTATGAAGCCTTCCTTGCGGATTCCATTGACTGGGGCGCTGTTACGGCCACCTACATCGGTATTCCGCTGTTCCTGATCATCTGGTTTGGCTACAAACTGACGAAAGGAACCCACTTCGTTCGCTACAGTGAAATGGATTTCCCGGAACGATTTAAACAATAACCGCAGTTCCTCTCTTTTAGCCCGCTCCCCTGAGCGGGCTTTTTTATCTCCACAGTATGCAGAACGGATATAATTTTTAACAATTGAATTGATAATAGTTATCGTTTGCTTTATCGTTACGAAATAATAAGCAGCACACCGACCTGCCGAAGATGCGGGCGGCCCCTAAGGCGTTGTGAGCAATAATTAGTTGATTTAGTTGTATTTACCTCATGGAGATATGGAATGTTTAGGTTGAATCCCTTCGTCAGGGGAGGACTTTGTGCGTCCGCAATGTCCCTGGCACTGCCTGTCATCGCTGCGGAATCTGGCGACACACTGGTTGTAACGGCCTCCGCGACCGAGCAAAACCTGAAAGACGCACCGGCGAGCATTAGCGTCATTACTCAGGAAGACTTAAAGCGTAAGCCCGTTCAGAACCTGAAAGATGTGTTACAGGATGTGCCTGGCGTGCAGCTCACAAACGAAGGGGACAACCGCAAAGGGGTCAGTATTCGAGGTCTGGACAGCAGCTATACGCTGATTCTGGTCGACGGCAAACGCGTTAGCTCCCGCAATGCGGTATTCCGCCACAACGATTTTGACCTGAACTGGGTGCCTGTCGACGCTATCGAGCGGATCGAAGTGGTGCGCGGCCCGATGTCCTCCCTCTACGGTTCCGATGCGCTGGGTGGCGTGGTCAACATCATCACCAAAAAAATCGGTCAGAAATGGACCGGAACCCTGAGCGCGGATTCAACCATTCAGGAACACCGCGACCGCGGTGACACCAATAACGGTCAGTTCTACACCAGCGGCCCGCTGGTGGATGGCGTGCTGGGGCTTAAAGCCTACGGCAGCGTGTCTAAACGTGAAAAAGACGATCAGCAACGCTCCTCTACCTCCGCGAGCGGTGAAACGCCGCGCATCGAAGGCTTCACCAGCCGCGATGCCAACGTCGAATTCGCCTGGACGCCGACGGAAAATCATGACTTTACCGCGGGATACGGCTTCGACCGCCAGGATCGCGACTCTGACTCCCTCGACAAAAACCGCCTTGAGCGCCAGAACTACTCCCTGAGCCACAACGGCCGTTGGGGCGTGGGCAACAGTGAACTGAAGGTGTACGGCGAGAAGGTCGACAACAAAAACCCGGGCAACAGCAGTCCGATTACCTCCGAGAGCAACGCGGTTGACGGGAAATACGTCCTGCCGCTGGGCGAAATCAATCAGTTGCTGACCTTCGGCGGCGAGTGGCGTCACGATAAGCTGAAGGATCCGGTCAACCTGACGGGGAGTACCAGCAGCACAACCTCGGCAAGCCAGTACGCGCTGTTCCTTGAAGATGAATGGCGTATCTTCGAGCCGCTGGCGCTGACCACCGGCATCCGTATGGATGACCATGAAACCTACGGCGACCACTGGAGCCCGCGTGCCTATCTGGTCTACAACGCGACCGACACCGTCACGGTGAAAGGGGGCTGGGCCACCGCGTTTAAAGCGCCATCGCTGCTGCAGCTCAGCCCGGACTGGATCACCGGTTCCTGCCGCGGCGCCTGCGAGATTGTCGGTAACCCGGATCTGAAGCCAGAAACCAGCGAAAGCTTCGAGCTTGGACTCTACTACAGCGGGGAAGAGGGCTGGCTAGAAGGCGTGCAGGCCAGCATCACCACCTTCCAGAACGACGTGGACGACCGCATCAGCATCAGCCGTACGGCTAACGTGAACCAGGCGCAAAGCTACCCGAACTATGTTGGGCTGAACGCCGACGGCGAACCCATTTTCCGCTATTACAACGTCAACAAGGCGCGTATCCGTGGGGTGGAAACCGAGCTGAAATTCCCGATTGCGGAAGACTGGAAAGTCACGCTGAACTACACCTACAACGATGGTCGTGATATCAGCAACGGCGGCAACAAGCCGCTCTCCGAACTGCCGTTCCACACCGCCAACGGAACCGTTGACTGGAAGGCAACTCAGGACTGGTCGTTCTATGTGCAGGGTAACTATAAAGGCGAGAAACGCGCGCTTACCAGCGGTGAACCGACGCCGGGCGGCTACGTTATCTGGAACACTGGTGCGGCATGGCAGGCAACGAAAGCCGTTAAGCTGCGCGCAGGCGTGCAGAACCTGCTGGATAAAGACCTGAGCCGTGACGATTACAGCTATACGGAAGATGGTCGTCGCTACTTTGTGGGCGTGGATTATACGTTCTGATGTAACCTTTATGCCCGGTGGCGCTTCGCTTACCGGGCCTACAAAAACCACGAACGTAGGCCGGGTAAGGCGAAGCCGCCACCCGGCAATCGCACGCACTTATGCGAACAAGTGCTCCGCATGGAAGCGGAGATGATCTTCAATAAAAGACCCGATGAAGTAATAGCTGTGGTCATACCCCAGCTGAATGCGCAGCGTTAGCGGCCAGTCTTTCTGGCGAGCCGCTTCAGCCAGCACCGCAGGCTGTAGCTGTCCGGCGAGGAACTGATCCGCATCACCCTGATCGATAAGCGTTGGTATCGCATCCTCTGTCTGACTTGCCAGCATCAGCGCGCAGCTGTCCCATTCCTGCCAGGTTTCTGCATTATCGCCCAGATAATGGGTAAAGGCTTTTTGCCCCCAGGGTACCTGCGTTGGGTTCACAATCGGCGCAAACGCCGACACGCTGGTGTATTTCCCAGGGTTTTTCAGCGCCATGATAAGCGCACCGTGACCCCCCATTGAGTGCCCGCTGATGGCGCAACGGTCATTCACAGCAAACTCCGCCTGAATCAGCGCAGGCAGCTCGTCACGAATGTAGTCATACATGCGGTAGTGGCTCGCCCACGGCTGCTCGGTCGCGTTGAGATAAAATCCGGCGCCTTTGCCTAAATCGTATCCGGCATCGTCGGCGACCTCATCCCCACGCGGGCTGGTGTCTGGCATCACCAGCGCAATGCCAAGCTCTGCCGCAATACGCTGCGCACCCGCTTTGGTGGTGAAGTTTTCGTCGTTGCAGGTCAGGCCAGAAAGCCAGAACAGAACCGGCGGTTTTTCCGTCGGCGGCAGGAAAATGCTGAACGTCATCGCACAGTTCAGTACGGTGGAGTCGTGCCGCCAGCGCTGCTGTCGACCTTCAAAACAACGGTGCTCTTCGAGCAGTTCCATGCAAGGCTCCTTAATGATGATACGTATTCATAAAATCCATAATACAGAGTTTTCATTGACCTGTGAGTAACTTTCACTTTCCCCTTACGCTCAGATACTGCATCATAAATTTACTTTTCTTTAACAACTGGAGCGGTCATGGCGCTGCGTATCGCGCTCAGCGGATTTTTGGTTTTGGTGGTGGCAATGGGGATCGGGCGCTTTGCCTTTACGCCTCAGGTACCGTTGATGATTGCCGCCGGGCAACTCACGCTAACCAGTGCGGGTCTGGTGGCGGCGATGAACTATCTGGGCTATCTGGTCGGGGCGTGGGATGCCATGCGCGCCCATCGCTTTGTGGAAACACGCCTCTGGTTGGGCATCACTGGCGCGGTTGCGCTGACGCTGCTCTCGGCTGCGGCGGATAACGCCATGGCTCATGGTTTACTGCGCTTCGTGATTGGCTGCATGAGCGGCTGGTCTATGGTACTGATAGCCGCCTGGACCAACGAACGGCTGGGTCAGTTGGGTAAACCGGGGCTTAGCGCCGCTGTCTTTGCCGGGCCGGGCGCAGGCATTGCCCTGAGCGGGCTGCTCGCGGTCTATATTCAGGCGAAGGCGCTCTCTGCCGGGGCGGCATGGCAGATTTACGGCGTGCTGGCGCTGGTGCTGATTGCACTGGTAGCACGCTACCTGCCGCGATCCGGGCAACTCCATCGGCCTGGAACCGCACCGGAGCCGCTGGTGCTGACGGCGGATTTAAAGCGCCTGGTCTGGAGCTACAGCCTCGCGGGGTTTGGCTATATCCTCCCGGCGACCTTCCTGTCGCAAATGGCGGCGGTGCGTTTTCCAGGCAGCCTGTTTGCCCAGTTTGTCTGGCCGATTTTCGGTTTCGCTGCCGTCATCGGCATCGTGCTCAGCATCCTACTGCGTCATACATCCACGGCTAACCGCAGGCTGGCGATTGTTCTGCGGTTACAGGGTGCAGGCGTGCTGGCCGCCTGGCTGCTGCCGGGCATTGGCGGTTTGCTGACGGGCGGTCTGCTGGTCGGCGGCGGGTTCTTATGTGCCGTGCAGCTTTCTCTGCTCTACGGTCGCGAGCTGGCACCGAACCACACGCGCTATATGGCGGGACTGCTCACCACCGGCTATGCCATCGGCCAGCTGATTGGCCCTGTGACGTCCGCGCTCTCCACCTGGTTAACGCATCGGCTGGAGCCTGCGCTGGGGCTGGCGGGCATCGCGCTGTTCATCGGCGGGGCACTGGTCTGGAACCGTCAGGCTGAAAGGCAGCAGCAATTGCAATAATTATCGTCGTGAATACTGGATTATGTGCGCCGCCTCACGCACAATGAGCGCACACTTTTGCCACAACGAGGGCAAAAGACGCCACACCTGCAGGAGAAAAGAATGTCATCACTCAGTAAAGAAGCTGCTCTGGTCCATGAAGCCCTGGTTGCGCGCGGTCTTGAAACGCCACTGCGTCCCCCGGTTCAGGAACTGGATAATGAAACCCGTAAGCGTCTGATTTCCGGGCATATGACCGAGATCATGCAACTGCTGAATCTCGATCTGAGCGATGACAGCCTGATGGAGACGCCTCAGCGCATCGCGAAAATGTACGTAGACGAGATCTTCTCTGGCCTTGATTACGCCAATTTCCCGAAAATCACCGTCATTGAAAACAAAATGAAGGTCGATGAGATGGTGACGGTGCGCGATATCACGCTCACCAGTACCTGCGAGCACCACTTCGTGACCATCGATGGCAAAGCGACCGTGGCATATATTCCAAAAGATACGGTAATCGGCCTGTCCAAAATCAACCGTATCGTGCGATTCTTCTCCCAGCGTCCGCAGGTGCAGGAGCGTCTGACGCAGCAGATCCTGACCGCGCTGCAAACGCTGTTGGGCACCAGTAACGTGGCGGTCTCTATCGACGCTGTGCACTATTGTGTGAAAGCGCGTGGCGTGCGTGATGCGACCAGCGCAACCACCACCACGTCGCTGGGCGGTCTGTTTAAATCGAGCCAGAACACCCGCCAGGAGTTCCTGCGCGCCGTGCGTCACCACAATTAATCAGACAGGGCAGGGACCATGGAGCGAAACGTCACGCTCGATTTTGTTCGCGGCGTCGCCATTCTCGGTATCCTGCTGCTCAATATTAGCGCCTTCGGTTTGCCGAAGGCCGCTTATCTCAATCCCGCCTGGTACGGCGATATCACCCGAAGCGATGCCTGGACATGGGCGATCCTCGATCTCTTTGCGCAGGTTAAATTCCTGACGCTGTTTGCGCTGCTGTTTGGCGCAGGGTTACAGCTTCTGCTCAAACGCGGCACGCGCTGGATCCAGTCTCGTTTAACGCTGCTGGCGATCCTCGGCTTTATTCACGGTTTGTTTTTCTGGGATGGTGACATTCTGCTCGCCTACGGGTTAGTTGGGCTCATCTGCTGGCGTCTTATCCGCGATGCGCCCAGCGTAAAAAGCCTGTTCAACACCGGCGTGATGCTCTATGTCATGGGGCTTTGCGTATTGTTTCTGCTGGGCGTTATCTCTGGCGATTCAACAAACCGCTCGTGGATCCCCGACGCGGCCAACCTGCAGTATGAGCAGTTCTGGAAGCTGAAAGGGGGGGCTGAGGCGATCGGTAATCGTGCCGATATGCTCGGTGATAATCTTCTTGCGCTGGGCGCGCAGTACGGCTGGCAGCTGGCAGGGATGATGCTTATGGGGGCATCCCTGATGCGCACCGGCTGGCTGAAGGGCGAATTCAGCCTGCGCCACTATCGCCGCACGGGCGCGGGTCTGGTCCTGCTCGGCGTGCTGATTAATCTCCCGGCGGTGATAATGCAGTGGCATCTTCACTGGGATTACCGCTGGTGCGCCTTCCTGCTTCAGGTGCCGCGTGAGCTTAGCGCCCCGTTCCAGACCATTGGCTACGCGGCGCTGATCTACGGCTTCTGGCCGCAGCTTTCCCGCCTGTGGATTGTCAGCGCCGTGGCCTGCGTTGGCCGCATGGCGTTAAGCAATTACATCCTGCAAACGCTGATCTGCACCACGCTGTTCTACCGATTTGGCCTGTTTATGAAATTCGACCGACTCACGCTGCTGGCGTTTGTTATTCCGGTCTGGATGGTTAACCTGGCGTTTTCCGTTATCTGGCTGCGTTATTTCCGCCAGGGACCGCTGGAGTGGGTTTGGCGAAAATTAACCGCACATGCTTCGGGTGTATCATTGCGTAATACATCCGGATAACGATCTGGATCACAATCATTAACAAAACGGATGTAAGCGTTTTCACCTGTGTGAGCTTCTTCACGTAGTCCCCTCTTTCTCGCTGCCAAAATAGCCTCCTTGCTAAACACAGGGGGTGTCTGTGAGTTGCTGCAATCCTATGAAGGATGGTGAACATGATCACCATTCGTGACGTCGCCCGCCTGGCGGGCGTTTCCGTGGCTACCGTCTCTCGCGTGCTGAACAACAGCGCGCTGGTCAGCCCTGAAACCCGTGAAACCGTAATGAAAGCCGTGACCCAGCTTGGGTACCGGCCAAATGCCAACGCGCAGGCGCTGGCGACGCAGGTGAGCGATACCATTGGCGTCGTGGTGATGGATGTGTCCGATGCCTTCTTTGGCGCGCTGGTTAAAGCGGTGGACGTTGTCGCCCAGCAGCACCAGAAATACGTGCTGATTGGCAACAGCTATCACGAGGCGGAAAAAGAGCGTCATGCCATTGAGGTGCTGATACGCCAGCGTTGCAATGCCCTGATTGTGCATTCAAAAGCGTTAAGCGACGAAGAGCTGGCCGGGTTTATGGAGCAGATCCCCGGGATGGTGTTAATCAACCGGATTGTGCCAGGCTACGCGCACCGTTGCGTTGGGCTGGATAACGTCAGCGGCGCGATGATGGCGACGCGGATGCTCATCAGCAACGGCCATCAGCGCATCGGGTATCTTGCTTCCAGCCACCAGATTGAAGACGACGGAATGCGTCGGGAAGGGTGGCAGAATGCGTTGAAAGAGCACGGCATTGTCCCGCTGGAAAGCTGGGTAGGAACCGGTACGCCGGATATGCAGGGCGGGGAAGCCGCAATGGTCGAGCTGCTGGGCCGTAATCTGCAGCTTTCCGCCGTGTTTGCCTATAACGACAGCATGGCGGCGGGGGCGCTGACTGCGCTGAAAGACAACGGAATTGCGGTGCCACAGCATTTGTCGCTGATTGGCTTCGATGATATCCCGATTGCCCGTTACACCGACCCGCAGTTAACCACCGTGCGTTACCCCATTGCCTCGATGGCAAAACTGGCGACAGAACTGGCGTTACAGGGTGCCGCAGGCCTGCTGGATCCGGATGCAACACACTGTTTCATGCCAACTTTAGTCAGGCGGCATTCTGTCTCTATTCGGCAAACTGTGGCTCCGATCACTAACTAATTATGTGGCGTGATGTAACCGTTTTCAATCTGTGAGTAAATTCACAGTATCTCAACAAGCCGCTGACTATGATGTCAGCGTTTTAGAGGCTGAAACGCTATGTAACGGTGATTAATCATTTTCACCATAGCCAGTGAGCCGAAAACAACGAATAAAACGCATTTCTGGAGCGTTACCGAACACGGAAGATAGAAATTTTTTAAGTGAACTTCGGCGATCAGTAACGTTTTATTAACACCTGCCCGCCGACCGTTATTCACAAGAACTACCCTGCATAAAAAAAAACCGGAGATACCATGAATAAGAAGGTGTTGACCCTGTCTGCTGTAATGGCAAGCATGCTTTTTGGTGCAGCAGCGCACGCTGCGGATACCCGTATTGGCGTGACCATCTATAAATACGACGACAACTTCATGTCCGTTGTGCGTAAAGCAATTGAGAAAGATGCGAAAGCAGCGCCAGACGTTCAGCTGCTGATGAACGACTCCCAGAACGACCAGTCCAAACAGAACGACCAGATCGACGTTCTGCTGGCGAAAGGCGTGAAAGCCCTGGCGATCAACCTGGTTGACCCGGCTGCAGCAGGTACGGTTATTGAGAAAGCGCGCGGCCAGAACGTGCCAATCGTCTTCTTCAACAAAGAACCTTCCCGTAAGGCGCTGGATAGCTACGACAAAGCGTTTTACGTCGGTACTGACTCCAAAGAGTCCGGCATTATTCAGGGCGATCTGATCGCGAAACACTGGGCGGCGAACCCGAACTGGGACCTGAACAAAGACGGTCAAATTCAGTTCGTTCTGCTGAAAGGCGAGCCAGGCCATCCGGACGCTGAAGCCCGTACCACCTACGTTATTAAAGAACTGAACGACAAGGGCCTGAAAACCCAGCAGCTGGCGTTAGATACCGCCATGTGGGATACCGCTCAGGCGAAAGATAAGATGGACGCGTGGCTGTCTGGCCCGAACGCCAACAAAATCGAAGTCGTGATCGCGAACAACGATGCGATGGCGATGGGTGCCGTTGAAGCCCTGAAAGCACACAACAAATCCTCCATTCCTGTGTTCGGCGTAGATGCGCTGCCAGAAGCGCTGGCGCTGGTTAAATCCGGTGCGATGGCCGGTACCGTTCTGAACGATGCCAACAACCAGGCGAAAGCCACCTTCGACCTGGCGAAAAACCTGGCCGACGGTAAAGGTGCTGCTGACGGCACGACCTGGAAAATTGAAAACAAAATCGTTCGCGTGCCATACGTGGGCGTAGACCAGTCCAACCTGGCTGAGTTTATCGGTAAATAAGATCTTTGTTTTGTCTTCACTGGGCGCAATTCGTTGCGCCCTTTTATAACGCGATATGCGAGGCCAACAAGGTATAATTATGGTCAGCACAACTACTCAGTCGTCCGGTGAATACTTGTTGGAAATGACCGGTGTTAACAAGTCTTTCCCCGGAGTTAAGGCACTCGATAATGTTAATTTAAAAGTGCGTCCTCACTCTATTCATGCCTTGATGGGGGAGAACGGTGCGGGTAAATCAACATTATTAAAATGTCTTTTTGGGATCTATCAAAAAGATTCTGGCAGCATTCTTTTTCAGGGGAAAGAGATCGATTTCCATTCAGCGAAAGAAGCACTGGAAAACGGCATCTCGATGGTTCACCAGGAATTAAACCTGGTACTGCAACGCTCGGTAATGGATAACATGTGGTTGGGACGTTACCCAACCAAAGGTGTGTTTGTCGATCAGGATAAAATGTATCGCGACACCAAAGCGATTTTCGATGAGCTGGATATTGATATCGATCCGCGCGCCCGCGTGGGGACATTATCCGTTTCCCAGATGCAGATGATCGAAATTGCCAAAGCGTTCTCCTATGATGCGAAGATCGTCATCATGGATGAACCCACGTCGTCATTAACGGAAAAAGAGGTTAATCACCTTTTTACCATTATTCGCAAACTGAAAGATCGCGGCTGTGGCATTGTCTATATCTCGCACAAAATGGAAGAGATCTTCCAGCTGTGCGATGAAATTACCATCCTGCGCGACGGCCAGTGGATTGCCACTCAGCCGCTGGAAGGGCTGGACATGGACAAGATCATCGCCATGATGGTCGGCCGTTCCCTGAACCAGCGCTTCCCGGACAAAGAAAACAAGCCGGGCGAAGTGATTCTGGAAGTGCGCAATCTCACCTCGCTGCGCCAGCCGTCCATTCGCGATATCTCGTTCGACCTGCACAAAGGCGAAATTCTGGGCATTGCCGGGCTGGTGGGGGCCAAACGTACCGATATCGTGGAAACCCTGTTTGGTATCCGGGAAAAATCGGGCGGCACCATTACGCTGCACGGTAAAAAAATTAATAACCATAACGCCAACGAAGCCATTAATAACGGTTTCGCGCTGGTGACGGAAGAGCGTCGCTCGACCGGTATTTATGCCTATCTCGATATTAACTTTAACTCGTTAATTTCGAACATTCGTAACTATAAAAGTAAAATCGGTCTGCTGGATAATTCCCGCATGAAGAGCGATACCCAGTGGGTAATTGACTCCATGCGCGTCAAAACGCCAGGCCATCGTACGCAAATTGGTTCGCTTTCGGGTGGGAACCAGCAAAAAGTCATTATTGGCCGCTGGTTATTGACCCAGCCAGAAATTCTGATGCTGGATGAACCAACCCGCGGTATTGATGTGGGTGCAAAATTTGAAATTTATCAGCTGATTGCTGAGCTGGCGAAAAAGAATAAAGGGATCATTATTATTTCTTCCGAAATGCCGGAACTGTTAGGGATCACAGACCGTATTCTGGTTATGAGCAATGGTCTCGTTGCCGGTATTGTTGACACCAAAACGACAACGCAAAACGAAATTTTGCGTCTTGCGTCTTTGCACCTTTAAGATCAGGGGCTCCTCATGAGTGCGTTAAATAAGAAAAGTTTTCTCACTTATCTGAAAGAAGGCGGTATTTACGTTGTTCTTTTAGTATTACTGGCCATTATTATCTTCCAGGACCCTACGTTCTTAAGCCTGCTGAACTTGAGTAACATTCTGACTCAGTCCTCCGTGCGTATCATCATCGCGCTGGGCGTGGCGGGGTTGATTGTCACCCAGGGGACTGACCTGTCAGCAGGACGTCAGGTAGGGCTGGCGGCGGTTATTGCGGCAACGCTGCTGCAGTCGATGGAAAACGCCAACAAGGTGTTCCCGGAAATGGCCACCATGCCGATTTTCGTGGTGATCCTGATTGTCTGCGCCATCGGTGCGGTGATCGGCCTGATCAACGGCATCATCATTGCTTACCTGAACGTGACGCCATTTATCACCACGCTGGGTACGATGATCATCGTTTACGGTATTAACTCCCTGTACTACGACTTCGTGGGCGCGTCGCCAATCTCGGGCTTTGACAGCGGCTTCTCGACCTTTACGCAAGGATTTATCGCGCTGGGCAGCTTCCGCCTGTCCTATATCACCTTCTATGCGCTGATTGCCGTGGCCTTCGTTTGGGTGCTTTGGAACAAAACCCGCTTTGGTAAAAACATTTTCGCCATCGGCGGTAACCCGGAAGCGGCGAAAGTCTCCGGCGTTAACGTTGCCCTGAACCTGCTGATGATTTATGCGCTGTCTGGTGTGTTCTACGCCTTCGGCGGGATGCTGGAAGCGGGCCGTATCGGCTCTGCCACCAACAACCTTGGCTTCATGTACGAGCTGGATGCGATTGCGGCCTGCGTGGTGGGTGGCGTCTCCTTCAGCGGCGGCGTGGGTACCGTGCTCGGCGTGGTCACCGGTGTGATTATCTTTACCGTCATCAACTACGGTCTGACCTACATCGGTGTGAACCCGTACTGGCAGTACATCATCAAAGGCGCCATCATCATCTTCGCGGTTGCGCTGGACTCACTGAAATACGCACGTAAGAAATAATGGCATCTCGCATTATCCGGCCCGCTCATTGAGCGGGCTTTTTTTTACGCTAGCGTGGATTCCTGTCCGGTGACTATGCTCTCGAACCAGTCAAGTTCAGAAAGCTTGCAGGCTATCCACTGTTCTGAAAAGGCTTCGCCTAAGCTGTCGGTGAGATACTGGCAGCGGGAAAACGCCTCGATTGCCTGCTGCTGGAACAGTGGAAGTTCTGGCTCATCACGCTGCGGTTCCGGTAAATCATCCTCATCGAAATTTTCCAGACCGTACAACATGCCTGTCAGGATGGTTGCCGCAACGAGATACGGGTTGGCATCAGCGCCCGCCAGACGGTACTCAATGCGACGGTTGCTCTCATCAGAGCAGGGGATACGCAGCGCGGCGGTGCGGGTGTTATAACCCCATGAGTGGAATAATGGCTCTGTGAGGTTTTTACGAAGGCGCCGGAAAGCGTTAACGCCGGGGGCCAGAATGGCGATGGAGGCGGGCATCAGCGCCAGCTGACCTGCGATGCATAAGCGCATCATGCTATTGAGTTCATCAGCCGGTGAGGTAAATACGTTTTCACCGTGAATATCATTCAGGCTGAAATGAAAATGCAGGCCGCTGCCGGACAAGAGGCTGAACGGCTTGGCCATAAAGTTAGCCTGAAGGCCGTGCTTTTCAGCGACAAACCGCGTTAACCGACGCAGTGCCAGGATATTGTCACATACCTCCACGACCCGATGGCTGTGCTTCAGGTTTAACTCGAACTGACCTGATTCAGCCTCTGCCACAATTCCGGTCAGGGGGATATGCTGCCGGTGTGCCAGCTGTTCCAGCTCGTCAAACAGCGCAGCGTGGGCTGACGACGTATCCATATGAAAGCAGCCCTGATTCTGAAGCTCCTGAGTGCCAGGCCCCGTCAGGTAGAACTCAATTTCCGGTGCCATAACCGGGTACAGCCCGTGCTGATGAAAACGCGCCAGAACGTTCTGCAATATGACGCGTGGCTCAAGGGGACAAGGTTGCCCGTCGCTGTCCTTCATCGTCAGAAGGATCTGCGCGGTATGCAGCGGATCGTGCGAAGAGGGACGGAGGGAACCGGCAACCGGCATGCAAAGTCGGTCTGGCTCATCGTCACGTGACGCGGCGACTTTCCCTTTTTGATCCATCGAATAGACCGAGAGAGGAAAATAGCAGCCTTTCTCCAGACTCAGCATGCTGTCTACGGAAAGTCGCTTACCGCGCATAATGCCGTTGATATCGTTGAGACAGACATCGATGTGTTTGGTTTGTGGGTAACGCTCGAGATAATCCGCCACTTCCACCGACAGGCTCTGCTTCAGAGAGGCAAGCTTCTCCTCAAGATAGAGGCCGGAATTTAGCGCAGTCGGCAGCGATAAACCCGGGAAATTAAAGTACGGGCGAATACTTTTCAGGAAAAACGCGTTCATTATCGAGTTCATAGTCAGTCTTCAATGAAGCCGTAGCGGCAATGAACTCAGCGTAAAAGGTCTGGTGTAAAGAGGGGATAAAAAGCGTAGCACCCGGCGTAAAGAAACTATAAACGGAGGCTATTTTTTCTCTTTTTTCTGCAGATCGAGCAGCTGTTCTGGCGTCACCGCCGGATAACCCTGCGCATCTTCTGGCACTTCGTGCATTGCCGGGATCGGCACCAGCGGGCCTAAAAAGCGCGGTTCACGTTTGAAGATGTAGAGATCGGCTAATGCGCCAAAGCGGGCACCGAACTCGCGCACGCGCACGCTCAGCATGTCTTTTGGCGACGGCACGGCGTAGCACTGAGCCTGGATACCCATATGCAGCGCAATAAACAGCGCGCGCTCGCAGTGGAAGCGCTGGGTAATGATGATGAAATCGTTAGTGTCGAACACCTTGCGGGTGCGCACGATGGAGTCCAGGGTGCGGAACCCGGCGTAGTCGAGCACGATATCGGCCGGATCGACGCCTGCGGCAATCAGGTCTTTACGCATCGTCACCGGTTCGTTGTAGCTTTGCAGGGCGTTATCGCCGCTCAGCAGCAGGTAATTCACCTTGCCGCTGTTGTAGGCGTTCAGCGCACCCTGTATGCGGTAGCGGTAATACTGGTTGATCACGCCGGTGCGGTAATACTTGGCGGTGCCGAGCACCACGCCAACCTGACGGTAGGGAAGATCCTGGAGGTCGTCAAAAATGTAGGGGGCGGTTTTCCAGCTCATCCAGCGGTCGAGACCGAGCACGATCAACAGCAGTATGCCGACCAGGACAGACAGGCTGTAAAAAACGCGCTTTAACATGGAGATGGCTCGTTCGTGGATGAAAGTTCACTCAGGCTACTGTACCCGCCTGGTTAGCGCAAGAAACGGTGAATCAACTGAGGGCTTTTTCAGCAAACTGGCGGGCATTTCTGCCCGCCGGAAGGTTCAGGCAAGCAGCACGCGGTCGATTGTGGTGCAGCCCAGCGCTTTCAGCGTCGCGGCGGTAGCGTCCCACTGAATCAGCGGCGCATCGGCTTTTTCTGCCAGAATGGCGCGCTGAATGTCCGGATAGTCGTAACCGTTCAGGCTCAGCAGGTTAAGTGCGCCCTGCAGCGGAGGCAGCGTCGGGTTGAACGCGGCGTTTTCCGCATAGCTGCCGGTAAAGATGCGGCCATCACGGCACTGTAGCGCCACGCCGCTTGGCGATTGACTGTACGGCGTATGGCTCTTGTTCGCCGCACGAATGGCCGCTTCGCTCAGGTCATCGCCGGACAGGGCGAAACCGTGATCCTGCTCGTCCATCAGCAGCGTTTTAATCTCGAGATCTTTTGGACCGAAGGCGTCCGGCAGGTAATCCCCCAGCGTATGCGGTGCGCGGCCCGGCAGGTTAATGCGCAACTGCAGCCCGCTGTTCAGCTCGTTCATAAACTGACGGCAGTGACCGCAAGGGGTGTAGTTAACGGTGATGGCGCTCAACGCTTTTTCACCGCGCAGCCAGGCGTGGCTGATGGCGCTTTGCTCGGCGTGAACGGTCTGCTGCATGGTCGCACCGAGGAACTCCATGTTTCCGCCGAAGTACCAGGTTCCGCTTACGCCGCGTGCAATGGCGCCGACGTTGAAGTGGGAAAGGTAGGCACGCGCGCAGGCAGCAGCCAGGGGCAGCAGTGCGAAAGCCAGCGCGTCTTCATCCAGTCCCGTTGCCTTTTTCAGCGTCGTGACCTGCTCCGCCGTCAGCTGGGCGGGGAAATGCGCATCCGCCAGAACCGGAGCCAGGGCTGATTGCAAATTCTCTGCAAGCTGGGCGAAAGCAGCTTGAAAACGTGGGTGCATGGCGTTTGCCTCATAAAGGTTAATGGATCGGTAGTGTACGGAGCCGTTGGGGCTTTATATGTGATCCACTTCTCATTATGTATGCAACTTATGAAAACAAAATGAAAATTGCGCGACGCATCGCAAATTTTAGCCCATCACCGCCAGAATAATCGGGAAGACAAAGGGTGCAATCAGGGAGGTGATAATCCCGCAGATCACCAGCGCCAGCGAACTAAACGCCCCTTCCTGATAGTCCACTTCGGCGCAGCGCGCGGTGCCCAGGGCGTGAGACGCAGTCCCCATCGCCAGACCACGTGCAGCTTTGGTGCGGATCTTCATCAGATTCAGCAGGGTATGGCCAAACACCGCGCCCAGGATCCCGACGCAAATCACGCACATCGCACTGATAGCCGGAATGCCACCGATGCTGCCACCCACGGCCATCGCAATCGGTGTGGTGACGGACTTCGGCAGAATAGAGGCGGCAATCTGCGGAGAGGCACCCATTAACAGGGCCACCGAGGTGCCGGTGATCATCGCCACCAGGCTACCGATAAAGCAGATGGTGATGATGGACTTCCAGCGGGCGCGGATCTGGTGCAGCTGTTCATATAAAGGAAATGCCAGCGCGACAACGGCAGGCTGCAGCAGATCGTTTAAAATTTTGCTCCCTGCGAAGTAGCGTTCGTAGGGAATGCCGGTGAGCAGCAGGAATGGAATAATCACCACCATCGCCACCAGCAGCGGGTTGAGCAAGGGCATTTTGAAGCGTACGGCAAGTTTACGTGCAGCGAAGAACACCGCCAGGGTTAACGGCAGCGACCACCAGATATTGGCCATCATTTTTTTGTTTTCTCCCCGACCCCTTTACGTTCGCCATGCACGATGTGCGAACTCCAGCTCACCACCAGGAATACCACCAGTGTACTGACCGCACAGGAGACGACAATCGGGCCGAACTGCGCTTTGAGCACGTCGTAATATTGCATGACACCTACGCCGATGGGCACGAAAAGCAGCGCCATGTAGCGTATAAGGACGAAGCAGCCAGGATTGACCCACTTCGCGGGCAGCACCTGTAACGCCAGCAGCACAAACAGGATCAGCATCCCGATAATGCTGCCGGGAATGACGATCGGCAGCAGCGAGGCGATGAAAATCCCGGCGTACAGGCAGGCGTAAATCAGGACGAATGCGCGCAGATACTGCCAGATTGTATTCAGTGATTTGCTCATGGTGAAAGTCCTTGATGAAACGCATTCATCATACAATTAAACCCAGAAATGTGCCACGGATCACATCATGAAATTTGAGCATACCAGACATTCCAGAATGGAACGTCTGGTATCACCGCACAGGGACAGGCTACAGTTTAGAGGAAAGGAATTACAGTGGCGAAGTGACGAGCCTGAGAAATGCCTCTGAGTCAGGCATTGCATTGGGTAGTGAGTTTATCCAGAAAAGAAAACAGCACTTGATTCATTTCACGGTAATCATGCGAGCGTAATTTTTCAGCCGTTTCGACAAAACGTAATTCTCCCGCACGGCGGAGATCGTTCTGCGAATGTTCGATAAGCAGCTCAACCACCTCCGACGTTAGCTCCATATGGCACTGAAAACCGTAAACCCGTTCGCTGTATTGCACGATCTGACGAGGACAGCCCTCGCTGTAAGCGAGCACCTTTGCCTGCGGCGTCAACCCTGGCATGTCGTTATGCCAGTGACCGACGTCCAGCCCACCGCCAAAATTCTCAAAAAGGGGGGTCGTCTTGCCTGCATCTGTGAGCCTGACGGGAAATTTACCGATCTCTTTTTCCGGGCTGTGGCAAAACGCTGCGCCCAGCGCTTCACCGATAAGCTGCGAGCCCAGACAAACGCCAATCACCGTTTTACCCGCCTCTATTGCGCGGCCGATGAGTCGCATTTCCGCTTGCGCATCAAACCAGGGGCACTCCTTAAGCGTGGTGGCAGGTGATTGCGGGCCTCCCATAATGATAAGCATGTCTGTGCTCTCCAGTTCCTCAGGTAAAGGCTCATACTGATAAACCCGGGTGTAGCTCAGACTACAGCCGCGGCTTTCCCCCCAGATTTCATAGGCGCCTGGCGCTTCGAAATGTTCATGAATGATAAAATGAATGTGCATTGCTTCTCTCTCCGGTTATGTGTACAAGCAGCATCATAAGAGGAAGGGAGGAATGTGAAATGCCAACCGTTATCGATAAAACGCCAAATCACGACGATGCCATCGGATGGTCGAGAGGGGCAATTAGCTATACGCGCGGCGAAGTGGATCCGCCCCACCAGCATTCACAAGGTCAACTTTTGTTTGCCATCAAAGGCGTCATGCTGGTCGAAACCGGCAGCAAACGCTGGGTAATACCGCCACAGCGTGCGCTGTGGATCCCTCCCTTTCCGGAACACACCTACAGCGTGTTATCCGCAACAGAACTCCGCGCGGTCTGGTTTAGCCCGGAATTAATAACGCAATGCAAACCGTTTAAGCGGAAAGAAGATATTCACGTGATTAAGGCGACTGCGTTGTTCAAAGAGTTGATTGCTGGACTGTTCAGTTCGGAATACCGACCGGCAAGTCAGCGAAGCATGGCTGTTTTGCTGCTCGACATTCTTAGTGAAACGCAGCAGATCTCGGCCGAATTGCCGATGCCTATTGATGAACGGTTACATCGTGTTGCCTGTGACATTATTGCCAACAATCTATGGGGTGTTTCTATGGAAAGGCTGGCGGAGCAGGCCGCTATGTCTGAACGCACATTTTCACGCGCGTTTATCAAAGATACAGGCTTTAGCTTCCGGACCTGGCGACAGCGCGCAAGGATTTGTGCCTCGCTGGACCTGCTCGCAAACGGATACCCCGTTAAGCAGGTGGCCTGGATGCTGGGATTTTCCGGCCCGGCGGCATTTGCGGAGGCGTTTCGTGCTGTAGTGGGAGCAACGCCAGCTGACTTTCTCCCTGAACAGAAGCGCTTCCCAGCGATATAGAGAGCAGCTACTATAGCGCGTCTTTTTTCACAGGTACTGCTATGCGTGTTTTACTGGCCCCTATGGAAGGCGTGCTCGACTCCCTCGTGCGCGAGCTTCTGACCGAGGTGAACGATTACGATCTCTGCGTGACGGAGTTTTTGCGCGTGGTCGATATGTTGTTGCCGGTAAAATCCTTCTATCGTCTGTGCCCCGAGCTGCACAACCAGAGCCGGACGACCTCCGGTACGCTGGTGCGTATTCAGCTGCTGGGGCAGTACCCAGAATGGCTGGCGGAGAACGCCGCCCGTGCGGTTGAGCTGGGCTCTTATGGCGTCGATCTCAACTGCGGCTGTCCGTCGAAGATGGTGAACGGCAGCGGGGGCGGGGCGACGTTGCTGAAAGATCCTGAACTCATTTATCGCGGCGCGAAGGCGATGCGTGAGGCCGTGCCGTCGCATCTGCCGGTGACGGTAAAGGTGCGCCTGGGCTGGGACAGCGACGCGCGGCAGTTTGAAATTGCCGATGCGGTGCAGCAGGCCGGTGCCACCGAGCTGGTGGTGCACGGGCGTACTAAAGAGGACGGCTACAAAGCGGACCGCATTAACTGGCAGGCGATTGGCGAGATCCGCAAACGCCTCAGCATTCCGGTTATCGCCAACGGCGAAATCTGGGACTACGAAAGTGCGCAGGCGTGCATGAAGGAGACGGGCTGTAATGCGGTGATGATAGGCCGCGGCGCGCTGAACGTGCCGAACCTCAGCCGGGTGGTGAAATATAATGAACCGCGTATGCCGTGGGCAGACGTGGTCACGCTGCTGCAAAAATACAGCCGTCTGGAAAAGCAGGGCGACACCGGTTTGTATCACGTTGCGCGTATTAAGCAGTGGCTCAGTTATTTGCGCAAGGAATATAGCGAAGCGTTAGGCTTATTTCAGGAGATCCGTACGCTACAGACCTCTGCGGATATTGCGCGCGTGATCCAGTCAAAATAATAAGCGTTAATTTGCTCACACTTTTTTAAAATATAAAACGATGCAGGTTTTCAAGGTGGCGCGACGGTGTTAAGGTGCCACTGTTTTCAACGCAGGATTGTTACTGGTTAACAGGCAAAACCTAAGCGTTTCACAGCATTCACCGCTGTGGAGCGCTTAGGTTTTTTTTTGCCTGTCATTCACGCAGGAGAACCATTTGGCCTAACGCTTTTTGCTGGAACGAATAATTAAAACACGACGGGAAATAGAAAAATTTCCTGCGAACGGTTACGCACTAATACTCAGCTACAGGTTGCTATTATGACAAATAAAAATAATCTCTATGCCCTCGCTTTATTGATGATATCGCCTTTAACAATGGCGCAGGAGTGGAATGGAACGGTATTAGGGTTCGAAGCCCCGCCGGAGCCTGTTCTGGGCGAAATGCTCGGCATACGTAAAATCCTTAACGATAACGGTTTTACCTATAACCTCGGATACCTGAATGAAATTGGCTGGAACGGTGGTGGCGGATATAACCACGACTCCCACGTGGCCTATATTGACCAGTTCGCGCTGACCTTCAACCAGGATCTGGAGCGCTGGACGGGCATCCCGGATGCGCGTATCGAGGGGAACATCGTCAACCGCAACCACAACGACGACCTTACCACCAAACGTGTGCAGGATCCGCGCGTGAACTTCAACGATTTGACCCAGGAAAGCTGGGGCGGGCAATCCATTACCCGTCTGGGCTGGCTGACGTTTGCCCGCAGCTTTGATGACCGACGCCTCACCTGGCGTATCGGCATGATGAACAAGGTGCAGACCTTCGACCAGATCATCCCGTGCGACTTTCAGCTGCTCTCCCAGTGCGGCGGGAAATCGGCCAACTCGCTGACCTGGAACAACTGGAACGTTCACACCTGGGGCACCACGCTGGAGTATAAGCTCACGCCAGCCGTCACCTTAAAAGGCGGCGTGATGGAGCAAAACCCGGACGCCTCCAGCCGCAGCCACGCATGGAGCTGGTCGACGAAGGGCAGCAAAGGGGTCTTGCTCCCGGTCGAAATCGAAGCGCGTCCGCTGATTAACGGTCTGCCGGGCGCCTATAACCTCGGCGTGGTGTTTACCAACGCGCCGCAAACCGATCTCTACCGCGGAAAATCCGGCGGGGCTGGGGCGAGCGATCCGGACGGTTACGAGAAGCATAACCGCACGTGGTTCATGTACGCCGGGCTTAACCAGCAGATCACGCAGCACAAGGACGATCCGAATCGCGGGTTAAGCACCTCGGTCAGCATGAGCCTTGCGGATCAGCGTAGCAATTACATGCATCAGGTGTATGCCGCCTCGCTGCGCTACCGCGGGCTGTTTGACGCCCGGCCGGAAGACTGGATTGGCTTCGGGCTAACCTGGATTGATATGAGCAGCCAGTACGCCCGCAACCAGCGCTATATGAACAGCCTGAGTGGCGTGTCGGACTATAACGATCCGGCGTATCACCCGGTGCCGGGCCACTCCCTGAATGGTGAGTTTTACTATCGCTTCCGTCCGGTGTCGTGGCTGGAGCTGCAGCCGGGCATTCAGTACTGGCACCATCCGGGCGGCGTATCCCGGACGCAGGATGCCTGGGTAACAGAGCTGAAAACCGTTGTGACGTTCTAGCAATGTCGATCTGCGTCACGTTTTTTACCCGTGATGCATTGAGGCTACGAATGAAACTGATAGAGTGCCAGAACTGGATTGTTACTGCTTCGGCAGGCAAAACCTGATTTTCTGGCTTCTGCCGGAGGTCAGGTTTTTTTGTTTCTGGGGTTCCGATGAAAATCGCCAAGATACTCAATAATAACGTGGTGGTTGTTCAGGATGAGCGCGGGCGTGAACAGGTGGTGATGGGCCGCGGGCTGGCCTTTCAGAGGCGCGTGGGTGACGCGCTGGATACCGCGCTGATTGAAAAGGTATTTGCGTTACAGAGCGATGAGCTGGTGCAGCGTCTCGGTGAGCTGCTGAGCCAGATCCCGCTGGAGGTGATGACCACCTGCGACCGCATCATTGGGCTGGCGGCGCAGCGGCTGGGGAAATTGCAGGAAAGTTTGTATATCACCCTGACCGATCACTGTTACTTCGCGATTGAGCGCCAGAAGAAAGGGCTGGCGATCAAAAACGTGCTGCTGTGGGACATTAAGCGCCTCTATCCGAAGGAGTTTGAGCTGGGGCAGGAGGCGAGGGCCATTATCGCCAAACGCCTGAACGTCGAGCTGGCTGAGGATGAAGCGGGGTTTATCGCGCTGCATCTGGTCACCGCGCAGCTGAACAGCGAAATGCCGGAAGTGATGCATGTGACAAGGGTGATGCAGGAGATCCTGCAGTTGGTGAAGTATCAGCTGCAGCTGGAGTACGACGAAGAGTCGCTCAGCTATCAGCGTTTTGTCACGCATCTGAAGTTTTTTGCCCAGCGGATGCTCACCCGCACCGTGGTGGACGATGACGATATCTCGCTGCATACCGCGGTAAAGGACAACTACGCGAAAGCATGGAAATGCGCCGAGAAAATCGCGCAGCACCTGAACAAAAGCTATCAGCGCGAGCTGACGACCGAAGAAATTATGTTCCTCGCCATTCATATTGAACGGGTGAGAAAAGAGGGGCGTTAAGCCTCAAATCTGGATTGTTACTGCATAACGCAGGCAAAACCTGAGCGCGGCCTTCGAAAGGAGGACGTTCTCGGGTTTTTTTATTTTTATACTCAGTCAACAGGTGCCTGCGGGCATCGGATGTAAGGAAATCGAGATGGAATACCAGGCTTTAGCGACGGATATTCTCGGCCACGTTGGCGGAAAAGAGAACATTGTCAGCCTTGTCCACTGCGCGACCCGGCTTCGCTTTAAACTGAAAGATAACCAGAAAGCGGATGCCGAAGGGCTGAAGAAAAATCCGGGCGTGATTATGGTGGTCGAAAGCGGCGGCCAGTTCCAGGTGGTGATTGGCAACCACGTGCATGACGTCTGGCAGGCGGTGCGCAAAGAGGCCGGGCTCACTGACGATGCGCCAGCCGTGGAAGAGAAGGGCGACAAGGGCAACCTGCTGGGCCGCCTGATCGACATCGTCTCCGGAATTTTCACCCCGTTTATCGGCATTCTGGCAGCCTCCGGTATTCTGAAAGGGCTGCTGGCGCTGGCGGTTGTCTGCGGCTGGCTCACACCTGAAAGCGGCACCTATAAAATCTGGTTCGCGGCCAGCGACGCGCTGTTCTTCTTCTTCCCGCTGGTGCTGGGCTATACCGCGGGCAAGAAATTCGGCGGCAACCCCTTTATTACCATGGTGATCGGTGGGGCACTCACCCACCCGATGATGATTGCGGCGTTTAATGCCAGCCAGCAGCCGGGGGCGGTATCCGAGGCGTTTCTCGGCATCCCCGTGACCTGGTTCAACTACAGCTCGTCGGTGATCCCCATCATTCTTGCCGCGTGGGTCAGCTGCTGGCTGGAAAAACAGAGTACCAGGCTGCTGCCATCCTCAATGAAAAACTTCTTCGCGCCGCTGATCTGTCTGGGCGTGACCGTGCCGCTGACTTTCCTGGTGATTGGCCCGCTGGCGACCTGGCTCAGCCAGCTGCTGGCCAACGGCTACCAGTGGATTTACGTCCTGGCACCGTGGCTGGCGGGCGCGGCGATGGGCGCGCTGTGGCAGGTCTGCGTCATCTTCGGCCTGCACTGGGGACTGGTGCCGCTGATGATCAACAACCTGGCGGTGCTGGGGCATGATTCCATGCTGCCGATGCTGCTGCCTGCGGTGTTCGGCCAGGTCGGCGCGGCGCTGGGGATTTTCCTGCGCACTCGCGATGCGCGTCAGAAAATGCTGGCCGGATCGTCCGTGACGGCGGGGATTTTCGGCATCACCGAACCGGCAGTCTATGGCGTTAACCTGCCGCTGCGCAGACCCTTTATTTTCGGCTGCGTGGCGGGGGCAATCGGCGGCGCGATTGTCGGCTTCAGCGACACCCACGTGTACTCCTTCGGCTTTGCTAACGTCTTTACCATCGCCCAGATGATCCCGCCGGGTGGGGTAGATGCCACGCTGTGGGGCGGCATTATCGGCACCGTGGTGGCGCTGGTGCTGAGCTGCGTCCTGACGCTGGTGGCGGGCATGCCAGCACGCTCAGCGCTCGAGGTGGTTGCGCCAGCGGGTGAAAACGATGTGCTGGCTCCGATGACCGGTACCGTGCTGGAGCTCGATCAGGTGCCCGATACCACCTTTGCCAGCGGCCTGCTGGGCAGCGGAGCTGCCATCATTCCCTCCGACAACAGGGTGGTTGCCCCGTTTGCGGGCGTTGTTGCCTCTCTTTTCCAGACCAAACACGCCATTGGCCTGCTCAGCGACAGCGGGATTGAAGTGTTAATCCACGTGGGAATCGACACCGTGAAGCTCGATGGTAAACCGTTTACCGCCCACGTGAAGGTGGGCGACAGGGCGCAGCCTGGCGACCTGATGCTGGAGTTTGATCGTCAGGCGATTATCGATGCCGGATACGACCTGGCGACGCCAATCATTATCAGTAACAGCGACGAGTATCGCGAGGTGGCGACCGTGGCGGCAACGTCCGTTAACGCCGGTGCACCGCTGCTCAGCGTAAGCCATCAATAACAGGAGAACGTGATGAAAACTTTCCCGGATGATTTTTTATGGGGCGGCGCGGTTGCCGCGAACCAGGTAGAAGGCGCCTGGCTGGAGGATGGCAAAGGGCTGTCCACCTCAGACGTCCAGCCGCAGGGGGTGTTTGGCCCGGTGGTGGAGCGCGTGGCGGGTGACAGCGGCATTAAGGATGTCGCCATCGACTTCTATCACCGCTACCCGGAAGACATCAAACTCTTTGCCGAAATGGGCTTTAGCTGCTTGCGCGTCTCCATTGCCTGGACGCGTATCTTCCCGAATGGCGACGAGCAGACGCCAAACGAAGCGGGTCTGGCGTTTTACGACCGGCTGTTTGACGAGCTGGCTGCGCACGACATCACTCCGCTGGTCACGCTATCGCACTATGAGATGCCGTGGGGGCTGGTGAAGCAGTACGGCGGCTGGGGCAGCCGTCAGACGATTACCTTCTTTGAGCGCTACGCCCGCACCGTGTTTGCGCGCTACAGGGAGAAGGTGAAGCTGTGGCTGACATTCAACGAAATCAATATGTCCCTGCATGCGCCGATGACCGGCGTGGGCCTGCCCGAAACCAGCAGCAAAGGGGAAGTGTATCAGGCGATCCACCATCAGCTGGTGGCCAGCGCGCTGGCGGTGAAAGCCTGCCACGAGATTATCCCGGATGCAAAAATTGGCAACATGCTGCTGGGCGGCCTGATGTACCCGCTGACCTGCAGGCCGGAAGACGTGCTGGAAGCGCTGCAGGAGAACCGCGCCTGGCAGTTCTTTGGCGACGTGCAGTGCCGCGGGGCGTACCCAGGCTATATGCTGCGCTTCTTCCGCGACAGCGGCATCCAGATTGATATCACCGACGCCGACCGTGATGCGCTGAAATCCACCGTCGATTTTATCTCGTTCAGCTATTACATGACTGGCTGCGTGACAACCGATGAAGAGTTGAACAAGCAGGCGCGGGGCAACATCCTGAGCATGGTGCCAAACCCGCATCTGGCAAGCTCCGAGTGGGGCTGGCAGATTGATCCGGTGGGCCTGCGCACGCTGCTGAATGTGCTCTGGGATCGTTATCAGAAGCCCTTGTTTATTGTAGAAAACGGCCTTGGCGCGAAGGACAAACCGGACGCCGACGGCGTGGTGCAGGACGACTACCGCATCAGCTACCTTAATGACCACCTGGTGCAGGTGCGTGAGGCCATTGACGACGGTGTCGAGGTGATGGGTTACACCAGTTGGGGGCCGATCGATCTGGTGAGCGCGTCCAAAGCGGAACTGTCCAAGCGCTACGGCTTTATTTACGTAGACCGCGACGACAGCGGTAAAGGCACCCTGGCCCGCAGCCGCAAAAAGAGTTTTTACTGGTATAAAGAGGTGATTGCCACAAAAGGGGCATCGCTGAAAGCCTGAAAGGAATAACGTCGCCCGGCGCAGTGCCGGGCAAATAGATCAGAAAATCATTTTGAATACGCCGGTAACCACTAACAGCCCTATCAAAAATATAATTAAAATAACCCACAGTAATATTTTCATTCCCTTCTCCTGCCCGTGTATGACACTGAATAAGTGTAGCAGTCAATTCATAATTGGTATCAATATGTTGAATTTATTCATTGTGATTGGGAATAAATTGCCGAATATGAAAATGTATGACAATTTGCGGATTGCCACGCGTTACTAAAAAACAGAATGGCATCAAGCGTAATTTGCGCCTTTAATTTTTTGAGTTATGGCGTCATGAAACCTTCTCTTATTTTATCTCTGAGTGCCCCTCTTGTCTTAATGCTGGCTGCCTGCGCGCCGGAACATGCCAGCGTGTCGCCAATTAAAGCGCAAGCCACTGCGGCGTCGGTGAATACACAGCTAAGTCGAACCAACTGGCCGAAAAACGAATGGTGGAAAGACTATAACGATCCGCAGCTAAATTCGCTGATCGCGAAGGCGCTAAATGATGCGCCGGATATGCAAATTGCCCGACAGCGTATTACGCTCGCGGAAGCGCAGGCGAAAGCCACCATGGCGGCAGATGGCCCACAGATTGATTTTTCAGCCGATGCGGAACGGCAAAAAATGTCTGCAGAAGGGTTGATGGGGCCTTTCGCCATTACCGATCCGGCCGCGGGTACGACCGGGCCGTGGTACACCAACGGAACATTTGGCCTGACAGCGGGCTGGGATCTCGATTTGTGGGGCAAAAACCGCGCGCAGGTTGAAGCCCGCATCGGCAAGGTCAACGCCCAGAAAGCCGAGATGGAGCAGACGCGTCAGCTGTTGGCCAGCAGCGTCGCGCGGCTGTACTGGGAGTGGCAGACCCAGGCCGCGGTGGGGGAGGTTCTCGCAGAGATTAAACACGAGCAGGAAAATATCATCGGTGCCGACCGCGAGCTTTATCAGCACGGGATCACCTCCTCCGTAGAAGGTGTTGAAACCGATATCAATGCCAGCAAAACCGAAGAGCAGCTTGCCGGGGTAAAAGGCAAAATGAAAGCCGTTGAGGCACGTCTTCAGGCCCTGACCAATACCTCCTCGATGAAGCTGACTCGCCATGCTTTACCGACAGCGGAAGCGGCGTTGCCCGCCACGCTGGGATACGAACTGCTGGCTCGCCGCCCTGATCTGCAGGAGGCGCACTGGTACATTGAAGCTTCCCTGAGCGAAGTGGATGCCGCCAAAGCCGCCTTCTATCCCGACGTGAACCTGATGGCATTCCTGCAGCAGGATGCCCTGCATCTGAGCGATCTGTTCCGTTCCTCCGCTCAGCAAATGGGCGTCACCGCGGGGCTGACGCTGCCGATCTTCGACAGCGGCAGGCTGAATGCGAATCTGGATATCGCCCAGGCGCAGAACAACCTGTCGGTGGCGAACTACAACAAAGCGGTGGTCGATGCCGTTAACCAGGTGGCGCGCACGGCCAGTGAAGTTGAAACCCTGACCGCCAAAAACCAGCAACAGCAGCAGGTCGAGAAAGATGCTGCGCGCGTGGTGGCACTGGCACAGGCGCGCTTTAGCGCCGGGATTATTGCCGGTTCCCGCGTCAGCGAGGCTAAAATTCCGGCACTCAAGGAACATATCGCTACGCTAACCCTGAAAGGGCAGTACGTGGATGCCACGCTACAGCTGACGTCCGCGCTGGGTGGTGGCTATCATCACAGCTAAAAAGGGTGATTATCTATACTTACCTCTTTGCACATTTTCAGGAGGTGAATATGACCCGAGTAGCAATTGTGACGGCATCGGATTCCGGTATCGGTAAAACCACCGCGCTGATGCTGGCAGAGCGCGGCTTTGATGTCGGTGTCACATGGCATTCCGATGAAAGCGGCGCGCGGGAAACCTGTCGCGAGGTTGAGGCGAGGGGGCAACGTGCAGAGGCTATCCAGCTTGATCTGAGCACGTTGCCGGACGGTGCAAAGGCCATTGATACGCTGATTGCGCGTTTCGGTCGGCTTGATGTTCTGGTCAACAATGCCGGGGCGATGACCAAAGCGCCATTCCTTGAGATGCCGTTTGACGACTGGCGGAACATTTTCACCGTTGACGTGGACGGCGCGTTTCTCTGTTCGCAAATTGCCGCGCGGCAGATGGTGAAGCAGGGGGAAGGGGGGCGAATTGTGAACATCACCTCGGTGCATGAGCACACGCCGCTGCCTGACGCCAGCGCCTATACCGCGGCAAAACATGCGCTGGGTGGCTTAACCAAATCCATGGCGCTGGAGCTGGTTAAGCACCAGATTCTGGTGAACGCCGTTGCACCCGGGGCGATTGCCACGCCGATGAACGACATGGATGATAGCGAAGTGAAAGAAGGCTCAATGCCGGAAATCCCGCTGGCAAGGCCGGGACATACCAAAGAGATCGCCAGCCTGGTGGCGTGGCTGTGTGACAGCGATGCCAGTTACACGACGGGGCAATCCTTTATCGTTGACGGCGGATTTATGCTGGCGAATCCGCAGTTTAAGCCGGAGGGGTAGTTTTCCCCCTCACCCTAACCCTCTCCCAAGGGGAGAGGGCACAGACCGCACTAAGCTAATCCTCATCCCGCCTCTTCTCCCTGTGCCGCATCCACAGCCTGACCCCAATCACCGCCACAACCACCAGAATCAGCCACGCCCAGTGTTTAATATGCTGATCGAGATTATGCAGCCACGGTCCGATCACCTCTCCGCCCACGTAACCGAGCGTGGTGAAGATCAGCGCCCAGGCAATCGCGCCTACAATATTGAGCGGCAGAAATATTTTGGGCGGCAGACGGCTGACACCGATCAGAATCGGCCCGATAATGCGAAAGCCGTACATAAAGCGGGTGCCAATGACGAACAGATAGGGATGACGCTGAATGAGGCGCTGAGCGCGGCGGATTTTCTTTTGATGCTTTGCGAAACGCTTAAGCAGCGTCGGCCCGAAGCGCAGCCCCAAAAAGTAGAGCAGCTGATCGCCAATCATCCCGCCCAGCGCGACCGCGGCGACGACCAGCGGGAATTTCAGCAATCCCTGATGCGCCGCAACGCCGCCTAACAGCGTGATGGTTTCGCCTTCTGCCACGCTACCGATGACCAGCGCGGCATATCCATATTGTTCAATGAGTCCGTTGATATCCATTACGTCTGAGTTATCTCCCTGTTCGAGCCTGCTTTAATCATATACCCCCAGAATCAACCGTGCGGCAATCAACGGAATTTTCCCGCTGTACATAAAATAATCTAAAGCCTGCATTATACTTAGAGTATCGCTGACGGGCCGACAACAAGGGGGCGCTATGAACCATGTCTGGGGACTCTTCTCCCATCCCGATCGTGAAATGCACGTGATCAGAAGCGAGAACGAAACGGTCGCGCATCATTACACGCACCATGTGCTGCTGATGGCAGCGGTGCCGGTAATCTGTGCGTTTATAGGCACAACACAAATCGGCTGGAACTTTGGTGATGGCACCGTGGTTCAGCTCTCCTGGTTTACCGGGCTGTATCTTGCCGTCATCTTTTACGGCCTGATGCTGGCGGGTGTGGCGGTGATGGGGCGCGTTATTCACTGGATGGCGCGAAACTACCCGCAGCGTCCGTCGCTGGCCCACTGTATGGTCTTTGCCGGATATGTCGCGACCCCGCTGTTCTTAAGCGGTATTGTTGCGCTCTATCCACTGGTCTGGCTGTGCGCGCTGATCGGTACTGTTGCCCTCTTTTACACCGGTTATCTGTTGTATGTAGGGGTGCCAACCTTCCTGAATATCAATAAAGAAGAGGGCCTGAGCTTCTCCAGCTCTACGCTTGCCATCGGGGTTCTGGTCCTGGAGGCGTTACTGGCTCTGACGGTTATTCTGTGGGGTTATGGATACCGTCTCTTTTAAGCTCACTGCATTGCTGGCGTAAATGCCAGCAATGCAGCATCTGTTCACGATTCTCCGCTGGCGACAACGCACGGTGACCGCTATGATGCCGATGCCAGCCTGCGTTTATCCGTTGACGCAGGCGGTGTACGTCATTACGTGCGTGAATAATTATCAGAAGTCTCACCATGCTGAAATTCCGAGTTTCATTACTGAGCCTGGCGCTGCTGCTGGGTGCGTCCGCTGCCGCGCCAGCCATCGCCAAAACGCCTGCGGTGACCTCCGCGGCGGCACAACCGCAAATTGCCTCCGGCAGCGCGATGATCGTCGATCTCAACACCAACAAAGTGATCTATGCCAGCCACCCGGATCTGGTGCGTCCGATCGCCTCCATTACCAAATTAATGACCGCGATGGTGGTGCTTGATGCACGACTGCCGCTGGATGAAAAACTGAAGGTCGATATCAGCCACACGCCGGAAATGAAAGGCGTCTACTCCCGTGTGCGTCTGAACAGTGAAATCAGCCGTAAGGATATGCTGCTGCTGGCGCTGATGTCCTCCGAAAACCGCGCGGCAGCCAGCCTGGCGCACCATTATCCGGGCGGCTATGATGCGTTTATTCGCGCGATGAATGCCAAAGCCAAATCGCTGGGGATGACCAACACCCGCTATGTGGAGCCGACCGGGCTGTCGATTCATAACGTCTCAACGGCGCGTGATCTGACGAAGATGCTGATTGCCAGCAAGCAGTACCCGCTGCTTGGCCAGCTCAGCACCACGCGTGAGGACATGGCGACGTTCTCTAACCCGTCCTACACGCTGCCATTCCGCAACACTAACCATCTGGTGTATCGCGAGAACTGGAATATCCAGTTAACCAAAACCGGGTTTACCAATGCGGCAGGCCACTGCCTGGTGATGCGCACCGTGTTTAACGGCAAGCCGGTTGCGCTGGTGGTGATGGATGCCTTCGGCAAATATACCCACTTCGCGGATGCCAGCCGCCTGCGGACGTGGATTGAGACCGGGAAAGTGCAGCCGGTTCCGGCCGCGGCGCTGACGTATAAAAAGCAGAAAGCGGAACAGATGGCGACGGCGCAGAACGATTAGATAAAAGCAAAACGGCAACCTGGTTGCCGTTTTTAGTGTTTGCACCCTCTCCCTGTGGGAGAGGGCCGGGGTGAGGGCACCAGACCGCACTGGGCCTATTCCGGCAGCGTCCAGTCACCGTCGTTGAGCGGGCGCTGCATTATCAACGTATCCCGCCAGTCGCCTTTCTTATACCCAACGCTTCGCAATTGACCCACCACATCAAAACCGTGCTTTTTATGTAAGCGCAGCGAGCCAGAGTTATTATTCCCGTCACCCACAACGGCAATCATCTGCCGCCACGGGCCCTGCTCGCAGCGTGCGATCAGCGCGCTCAGCAACGTCGAGCCAAATCCACGGCCCGTGGTGCTGGCATCCACATAGATTGATTCTTCCAGCGTATAGCGATAAGCCTGTCGCGGACGATACGGAGTGGCATAGCAATAGCCGACGACGATACCGCGGTACAGCGCGACCAGCCACGGCAAACCGCTGTCGATGACGTTTTTCATACGCTTACGCATTTCGTCTACGGTGGGGGGAACTTCTTCGAAGGATGCGCGACCATGGAGTACATGCCATGCATAGATGGCCGCGATGGCATGCGCATCATCTGGCAGGGCATCACGCACCTCCAGTTCGGTTTCGGATAAAATATCTACAGCCGACATGATGTGCCCTCTCCTTATCGTAGAATGCCGGAGAAACGTCTCTCCGGCGACAGATCGCTACTCTAGTACGATTAAGGAGCGCTTAACAATCTCTCAAATATGGCTGTATGAATTAATCAGATGCTTGCGTTATGGGCTGCTCCGCTTCTGTCTCTTCTTTCCAGTATTTCTTCCGCGTTGTCTTACCAATGCCGGGATTCATACTATTTGTAGGGTCATTCTCGCGATAAAACTGCTTAAGTGCGTCAGGCGCTTTATAAAGATGCCCGACGTTGTGTTCTGCAGGATATTGCGCGCCACGTTCATGTAACAGGGCGAGCATCTGCTCTTTAAGCGCGTGCGCGTCAACGCCTTTTTTAACGATGTAATCCTGATGGAAGACGTAGCACATAAAGTGGCCGTAATAGAGCTTGTGCACCAGCTTGCTGTCGATCTCCGGCGGCAGGTGCTCAAACCATTCGGTATCGTTGCGTCGCAGGGCGATATCCAGGGCCAGAATATCTTCCACCTCTTCGGAATGCACCGCCTGATAACGGATGGCTGCGCCTGCGGCGGCGAAACGATGCAGGAAGGCTTTGCTGCCTTCTTCCGGCGTGCAGGCAAAGAAATCACCCTCAGCCGTCTTGAAGAACTCTGTCAGCCAGTTTTGTGCTTCAGCAATCCCGTCTCCGGCCATCTTCAGCAGCAGGTGGTGCTCATACTTATCGCGCCAGGTTTTCATTCGCTCCGGTAAGTGCGCCGGAAAAACGTTGCCCAGCTTCTGCATAAAGCGGTCGGTGAAGTGCGGTTTGAACAGCGACACTTTATCAAGCATCGCGTCGGTGCGGCCCTTCATGGTGAAGAAGAACGGCATTTTGTCGGTGCCGAGCTTGTCGATCATCAGGAAGGTGTCTTTCCCGTAGCGCTCGGCGATGTCGTATATATCCCGGTGCATATATTCGCCCGCGACCGGCAGGTGGGTAAATTCGCCCAGAATATGACGACGGATTTCGGTCAACACCTCGGGCTGATTGGTGCCGATGTAAAACACCTGCTGCTTTTTCTCTGCCGGGAAGGTATCAAGACGCACGGCAAAAACAGCGAGCTTGCCTGCGCAGCCGGAGGATTCAAACAGGCGGTCTGGGTCAGCGTTATAGCGCGCCGGGGTATCGGCGTCGATATCCCGCACGCGGGTGACGTAATCATGATCGTGCGCGTGGCGACCATCGTGCTGAACGTCTTCGTCCTTCACGCGGTCATCGTCAAGCTTGCTCAGGATCTGCTCCGGCGCCACGCCGAGATCGATACCCAGATGGTTCACCAGCGTCAGCTTGCCGTTTTCGTCGATGCGGGCATACAGCGACATCTCGGTATACGCCGGGCCGCGCTGCACCAGCGAGCCGCCGGAGTTATTGCAGATCCCGCCGATCACCGACGCGCCAATACAGGAGGAGCCGATCACCGAGTGTGGCTCGCGTCCCAGCGGCTTAAGCGCTTTTTCCAGCGTGTAAAGCGTGGTGCCGGGGAAGGCCAGCACCTGTTCGCCTTTGTCCAGCAGGTGAAGTTTGTCGAGGCGCAGGGTGCTGATAATCACGATGTCACGATCATAATCATTGCCGTTCGGCGTGGAGCCTTCGGTCAGGCCGGTATTGGCGGCCTGCATTAAAATAATCTTGTCGGCGGCGACGCAGGCGCTCAGCACGCGCCACAGCTCAAGCAGCGTGCCGGGGAAGACCACGGCCAGCGCGTCACCCTGGCCGGAACGGAAACCCTTGCGGTAGCGGGCGGTTTTAGCCGGGTCAGTAAGCAGGTGAGAGTGACCAACCAGGCGCGACAGTTCGTTAATAAAAGTATTGTTATCGTCAGTTCGAACAGAAGACATCTTCCACTCCTTGTGGTGGGGCAAATTTCTCGCTGTAAAGCATAGCGCGATTAACTGTTAAGCGGTCGAGTATTCACGAGAAAAATCAGAGAATAACCCTGCAAGGTTCAAAGGGTTTGTGGCACACTGCGCTTTTCGCACGGTATGGCCGAGATCGTCCGGCGGTTATTGATGAGAGAGTATAACGACATGAAATGGCTATGTTCTGTAGGTGTCGCCGTCAGCCTGGCGCTGCAACCTGCGCTCGCAGAAGATTTGTTTGGTAATCACCCGCTCACGCCTGAAGCCCGCGACGCGTTTGTCACGGAATTGCTCAAAAAGATGACGGTTGATGAGAAAATCGGTCAGCTGCGTCTTATCAGCGTCGGCCCGGATAACCCGAAAGAGGCCATCCGTGAGATGATTAAAGAGAGCCAGGTGGGGGCGATTTTTAACACCGTCACCCGTCAGGATATCCGTAAAATGCAGGACCAGGTGATGGAACTCAGCCGCCTGAAGATCCCTCTCTTCTTTGCCTATGACGTGCTGCACGGCCAGCGTACCGTCTTCCCGATTAGCCTCGGGTTAGCCTCCTCCTTTAACCTCGACGCGGTGAAAACCGTCGGGCGCGTGTCGGCGTATGAAGCGGCGGACGATGGCCTGAACATGACCTGGGCGCCGATGGTCGATGTCTCCCGCGATCCGCGCTGGGGCCGCGCGTCGGAAGGCTTTGGTGAAGATACGTATTTAACGGCCACAATGGGTAAAACCATGGTGGAAGCGATGCAGGGCAAAAGCCCGGCCGACCGCTACTCGGTGATGACCAGCGTGAAGCATTTTGCGGCCTACGGCGCGGTTGAAGGCGGTAAAGAGTACAACACCGTCGACATGAGCCCGCAGCGCCTGTTCAACGACTACATGCCGCCGTACAAGGCAGGGTTGGATGCGGGGAGCGGCGCGGTGATGGTGGCGCTGAACTCGCTGAACGGCACGCCAGCGACGTCCGATTCCTGGCTGCTGAAAGACGTGCTGCGCGACCAGTGGGGCTTTAAGGGCATTACCGTCTCTGACCACGGCGCGATTAAAGAGCTGATTAAACACGGCACGGCGTCCGATCCGGAAGATGCGGTGCGCGTGGCGCTCAAGTCCGGCATCAACATGAGCATGAGCGACGAGTACTACAGCAAATACCTGCCGGGGCTGGTGAAGAGCGGCAAGGTGACGATGGCGGAGCTGGACGATGCCGCGCGCCACGTGCTGAACGTGAAATATGACATGGGGCTGTTTAACGATCCGTACAGCCATCTGGGACCGAAGGACTCTGACCCGGCTGACACCAATGCCGAAAGCCGTCTGCACCGCAAAGAGGCGCGTGACGTCGCGCGTGAAAGCCTGGTGCTGCTGAAAAACCGCCTCGACACGCTACCGCTGAAAAAATCCGGCACCATCGCCGTGGTGGGCCCGCTGGCCGACAGCAAGCGCGACGTGATGGGTAGCTGGTCTGCGGCTGGCGTGGCGGATCAGTCCGTCACCGTGCTGACCGGCATTAAAAATGCCGTCGGTGAAAACGCGAAAGTGGTGTACGCCAAAGGCGCAAACGTCACCGACGATAAAGACATCGTTACCTTCCTCAATCAGTACGAGGAAGCGGTGAAGGTGGATCCGCGTACGCCAAAAGAGATGATCGACGAAGCGGTTAACACAGCCAAACAGTCTGACGTCGTTGTCGCGGTCGTGGGTGAAGCGCAGGGGATGGCGCATGAAGCCTCCAGCCGTACCGATATCCCCATTCCGCAGAGCCAGCGCGATCTGATCGCCGCCCTGAAGGCCACCGGCAAACCGCTGGTGCTGGTGCTGATGAACGGCCGTCCGCTGGCGCTGGTGAAAGAAGACCAGCAGGCTGATGCTATTCTGGAAACCTGGTTCGCCGGTACTGAAGGCGGTAACGCTATTGCTGACGTGCTGTTTGGCGATTACAACCCGTCGGGCAAGCTGCCGATGTCCTTCCCGCGCTCCGTCGGGCAGATCCCGGTGTACTACAGCCACCTGAACACCGGTCGTCCGTATAACGCCGACAAGCCGAACAAGTACACCTCGCGCTACTTCGACGAAGCCAACGGCCCGCTGTATCCGTTTGGTTACGGTCTGAGCTACACCACCTTTAAGGTCTCTGACGTGAAAATGTCGGCGCCTACCATGAAGCGTGACGGCAAGGTCACCGCCAGCGTGGACGTGACCAACACCGGCAAGCGCGAAGGCGCGACGGTGATCCAGATGTACGTTCAGGATGTTACCGCGTCCATGAGCCGTCCGGTGAAGCAGCTGCGCGGTTTCGACAAGGTGTCACTCAAGCCTGGCGAAACCAAAACCGTAAGCTTCCCGATTGACGTCGATGCGCTGAAGTTCTGGAACCAGCAGATGAAATACGTTGTGGAACCCGGCAAGTTTAACGTATTCATCGGCGTGGATTCCGCCCGGGTGAATAAAGGCGAGTTCGAACTGCAGTAATCGTCCCTTCCTTCGCATCCCCCGCCTCACGGGGGATGCGTCTTACCTTATGCTAAAAAGGCATTTTGACGGTTAAACACGCCGTTTTAAGCTACGCTTTTCTCTCAAGCCTCTGAAAAAGGCGATAAAAAAATGAGGACAGCGGAATGACGATTAAAAAGGGGATGTTAGGCTCTGCGGTGTTACTGGCCGCGCTTAGCCTGCCGCTTCAGGCGGCTGAGCCTGTCAAAGTGGGATCAAAGATTGATACCGAAGGGGCGCTGCTCGGCAATATTATTTTGCAGGTGCTTGAGAGCCACGGGGTCAAAACGGTCAACAAAGTTCAGCTCGGTACAACGCCCGTCGTGCGCGGTGCTATTACCTCCGGCGAGCTGGATATCTACCCGGAATACACCGGAAACGGCGCATTCTTCTTCAAAGATGAGAACGATCCGGCATGGAAAAACGCCAGCGCCGGGTATGAAAAAGTCAAAAAACTGGATGCAGACCAGAACAAACTGGTCTGGTTGACCCCTGCGCCTGCGAACAATACCTGGACCATTGCGGTGCGCAAGGACGTGGCGGAGAAGGGCAAGCTGACCTCGCTCGCGGATCTCAGCCGCTATCTGAAAGAGAAGGGCGATTTCAAACTCGCTGCGTCGGCTGAATTTATCGAACGTCCTGACGCGCTGCCTGCGTTCGAAAAAGCCTACGACTTCAAGCTTGACCAGGCCCAGCTGCTCTCTCTGGCCGGCGGTGATACGGCAGTGACCATCAAAGCCGCCGCGCAGCAAACCTCCGGCGTGAATGCCGCGATGGCCTACGGCACCGACGGCCCGGTTGCGGCCCTTGGACTGCAAACCCTGACCGACCCGAAAGGCGTCCAGCCGATTTACGCCCCGACCCCGGTAGTGCGCGAAGCGGTGCTGAAAGCCTACCCGGATATTGCAGAATGGCTCAAACCGGTCTTTGAAAAACTGGATGAAAAAACGCTGCAGCAGCTGAACGCCAGCATTGCCGTTGAGCGACTGGATGCCAAAAAAGTGGCGGCCGACTTCCTGAAACAACAAGGGCTTGTGAAGTAACAGGATAAAGCTGTGCCAATACAATGTCATAACCGCGTGCTGCTGCTGTTGGCCTGTGTGGCCATCGCGGCGGTCGCGTTACCTTTTGTGAACGTTGCGCCTAACCGGCTGATGTCGGGTGAAGGGCGCGCACTCTGGCAGATCTGGTCGTTTTCGCCCGCGCTGCTGTCGGTGGCGCTGGGCGCGGTCGTCGTCCTGTCGCTCTGGTCAGGACGTGCCGCGCACTGGCTGACGCTGCTCCTCTGTGAAGCCCTTTTTTTGGGGCTGTTCTGGAGCGCAGGGCAGTCGGCGACGCTCATGATGTCTGCGGAAAGCCCGCTGGCGCGTACGTCCATCGGCAGCGGTTTGTGGCTGTGGATGGCGCTCTGCCTGCTGGCCTGTAGCGATGCCATTCGCCGCCTGACGCCAGTACCCGTCTGGCGTTGGCTGCTGAACGCGCAAATCTGGCTCATCCCTCTGGTCCTCCTGTTTAGCGGTGAGCTGAATAATCTCTCGTTGTTAAAAGAGTACGCCAATCGCCAGGAGGTGTTTGATGACGCGCTCTCGCAACATCTGACGATCCTCTTTGGCACGCTTTTCCCGGCGCTGCTTCTTGGCGTCCCGCTGGGCATCTGGTGCTATCGCCATCCGGCGCGACAGGGGAGCGTGTTCACCGTTCTCAACGTCATTCAGACGGTCCCCTCCGTGGCCCTGTTTGGATTGCTCATTGCTCCGCTGGCCGGTCTGGCGAGGTCATTTCCCGCGTTGGGGGAGATCGGCATTGCCGGTACCGGACTCACGCCCGCGCTGATCGCGCTGGTGCTCTATGCGCTGCTGCCGCTGGTGCGCGGTGTGGTGGCGGGCTTAAGCCAGGTTGCGCCGGATGTGCTGGAAAGTGCCCATGCGATGGGGATGAGCGCGCGGCAGTGTTTCTGGAAAATACAGTTACCCCTTGCACTTCCGCTGTTAATTCGCAGCCTGCGGGTGGTGACGGTGCAAACCGTGGGGATGGCGGTGATTGCAGCGCTCATTGGCGCGGGCGGTTTTGGTGCGCTGGTATTCCAGGGGCTGCTCAGCAGCGCGCTGGACCTGGTCTTATTGGGCGTGGTGCCCACTATCGCGCTGGCGGTTGTTTTGGATGCGTTATTTGCCCTGTGGCTCGCGCTGCTCGGGAGAAGAGCCAATGATTGAATTTCATGATGTCAGTAAAACCTTTGCCGGTCGTCCGGCGGCAAGCCACCTGAATCTGCATTTTGCCGAGGGGGCATTTTCGGTATTGATCGGCACATCGGGGTCGGGAAAATCCACCACCCTGAAGATGATCAACCGGCTGGTTGAGCACGACAGCGGGATGATTCGCTTTGCCGGGGAAGAGATCCGCAGCCTGCCGGTGCTGGAGTTGCGCCGTCGTATGGGCTATGCCATTCAGTCTATCGGGTTGTTCCCCCACTGGACCGTGGCGCAGAACATCGCCACCGTGCTGCAGCTGGAAAAATGGACGCGGGCGAAAACCCATGCGCGGGTGGATGAGCTGATGGCCCTGCTGGGATTAGAGCCGACACTGCGTGACCGCTACCCGCATCAGCTTTCCGGCGGACAGCAGCAGCGTGTTGGGGTCGCACGCGCGCTGGCGGCCAATCCGCAGGTGTTGCTGATGGATGAACCTTTTGGCGCGCTGGATCCGGTCACACGCGGTGCGCTGCAGGCGGAGATGACCCGCATCCACCGCATTCTGGGGCGCACCATTATCCTTGTGACGCACGACATTGATGAGGCGCTGCGCCTGGCTGACCATCTGGTGCTGATGGACCACGGTGAGGTGGTACAGCAGGGCACGCCGCTTGCGCTGTTGAGCCAGCCGAAGAACGACTTTGTGCGCGAATTTTTTGGCCGCAGCGAGTTGGGCGTCAGGCCGCTCTCTTTGCGCACCGTTGGCGATTATATGCGCCGACAGGATGCGCCGCTAAGCGGAGAACCGTTACAGGAGCAGATGAGCCTGAGGGATGCGCTGTCTGCTTTCGTCGCCCGCCAATGTGAGATCCTGCCGGTGACCAACAGCCAGGGAACAACCTGTGGTGCATTGCATTTTCGCGATCTGCTGGCCGGGGAGGTGACGCGTGAAGGTCATGCGTGATCCGCTGCTCTGGCTGGCGCTGCTCTTCGTCGGTCTGCTCTTTCTGATGCCGCACAGCGCGGCGCTGTTCAGTTCGCTCTTTCCTGGCCTGCCGCGACCGGTCTATCAGCAGGAGAGTTTTATTAACCTTGCGCTGGCGCACGCCTGGCTGGTGACGATCTCAAGCGTCATTGCCATCGTCCTCGGCGTGGGGGCAGGGATCGCGGTGACAAGGCCATCGGGACGCGAGTTTCGTCCGCTGGTGGAGACGATTGCGGCGATCGGTCAGACGTTTCCGCCGGTGGCGGTACTGGCGATTGCGGTACCGGTTATTGGCTTTGGGCAGCAGCCGGCAATTATTGCGCTGATTTTATACGGGGTATTGCCGATACTTCAGGGAACCCTGGCCGGTATTGCGGCGGTGCCCGCATCGGTGCTGAGCGTAGCAGAAGGGATGGGCATGAGCGCCTGGCAGCGGTTGCGCAAGGTTGAACTCCCGCTCGCGGCACCGGTCATTATCGCCGGGATCCGCACGTCGGTGATTATCAACATCGGTACGGCGACTATCGCCTCGACGGTGGGGGCAAACACGCTGGGAACACCGATTATTATCGGTTTAAGCGGATTTAATACGGCCTACATTATTCAGGGTGCGCTACTGGTTGCGCTGGCGGCGATTGTGGTCGATCGCCTTTTCGAGCGCCTGGCGCTGTATCTCAGCCGACACCGCCACGGACGATAAACGAGTAACCCGCCAGCATCACGCCGCCGATACCGCTTACGGCCATCAGGACAAAAAGGGTAATTACCGCCAGTTTAGTTGCCTTCATCATGTGCTCCTGTTGTTAACGGAACAATTATACGGTGAAGCGCAGCTGTTAATGAACCATTAAATGCCGTTATGGCTCATCCGGGCCCAGGGAATAAACCGGGTAACCATTCTCGCGCCATTCCGTCAGCAGCTGTTGCTGCGAGGCGGAGGGCACTTCGCCACACCAGACCAGCAGGGTCTGACCGTCAAAAAACTCGGGCCGCAGCTGGGCCAGCGAGTGCGCGAGCACATCCACGCGCCAGCCTTTTTGGGTGGCAATCCAGGCTTCCAGCCACAGACGCGTGGTGTCGTGCACGTTCCAGCCAACCACCAGCGCATCTTTTCCGGCCTTGTTCTTCGCCGAGGCAAGGCAGACGGCAATATAGTTGATCAGTACGCCGTCGAGCATGCTGAGCAGCGCCTGCAGGGTAGACTGTTGGCACTGAAGGCGTCGACGGAGCGGAATGAAAAGATGGGTGATCAGCGTTTGCGCGGGATAATCACGCCCTTGATCTTTTATCCACGCGCGCAGGCGCTGCAGGTTACCTGCCTGCAGGAGCCGCAGCAGTGCTTCCTGTTGCTCACGCCAGAGATGCTGGGTGTCCGGATCGTCATGGCTAAGCAAGGATTTCACTTTGCCGACCTGCACACCGTTGTCGATCCAGCTTTTTATCTCGCGGATCCGGTCGATATCGGCCTCGTTGAACAGACGATGCCCACCGTCCGTTCTCTGCGGTTTAAGTAATCCATACCGTCGCTGCCACGCCCGTAGGGTAACGGGATTGATATCACAAAGGAGTGCCACTTCACCTATTGTGTAAAGCGCCATATTCGCCCCCTGGCTTACGCGTCCCCAGCTTAACTGTAGACCCACTTTGCCGAACCAGGAAGGATTGATCGTTTTTTGAACAAATAATGCGAAGCATGCGCGATGTTCGGCAAAAGCTGTGATGACCGACACGATTTGCAGCTTTTTTGGCGCGCTTCAAAGAAAGTTTACCTGCATCAGTGTATGTTACGCGTTTTTAGAATGTGCGGTTTTTTGTATGTACGAGTTTAATCTGGTGCTGTTGTTGCTTCAGCAGATGTGTGTGTTTCTTGTCATCGCCTGGTTGATGAGTAAAACGCGCCTGTTCATTCCGCTGATGCAGGTCACCGTCCGTCTGCCGCACAAGCTGCTTTGCTATGTGACCTTCTCCATTTTCTGCATTATGGGGACCTACTTTGGTCTCCATATCGAAGATTCCATTGCCAATACGCGCGCCATCGGTGCGGTGATGGGCGGCCTGCTTGGCGGTCCCGTTGTCGGTGGCCTTGTTGGGCTTACCGGCGGTCTGCACCGCTATTCCATGGGCGGCATGACGGCGCTGAGCTGTATGATCTCCACGATCGTCGAAGGGCTACTGGGTGGCCTTGTCCACAGCTACATGATCAAACGCGGCCGTCCGGATAAGGTATTTAGCCCGCTTACCGCCGGTGCGATTACCTTCGTGGCAGAGATGGCGCAGATGGCGATTATCCTGCTGATTGCCCGTCCGTTTGACGATGCGCTGCACCTGGTGAGCAATATTGCAGCTCCGATGATGGTGACCAATACCGTGGGCGCGGCGCTGTTTATGCGTATTCTGCTCGACAAGCGCGCCATGTTTGAGAAATACACCTCGGCGTTTTCCGCGACGGCCCTGAAAGTTGCAGCCTCAACGGAGGGGATCCTGCGTCAGGGATTTAACGAAGAAAACAGCATGAAGGTGGCGCAGGTGCTCTACAAGGAGCTGGATATCGGTGCCGTCGCCATTACCGACCGCGAAAAGCTGCTGGCGTTTACCGGTACCGGAGACGACCACCATCTGCCGGGCAAACCGATCTCATCAACCTATACCCTGCGCGCCATTGAAACCGGTGAAGTGGTGTATGCCGACGGGAATGAGATCCCCTACCGCTGCTCGCTTCATCCGCAGTGCAAGCTTGGCTCGACGCTGGTGATCCCGCTTCGCGGTGAAAATCAGCGGGTGATGGGGACGATTAAGCTCTACGAAGCGAAAAACCGTCTGTTCAGCTCGATCAACCGCACGCTGGGGGAGGGGATTGCCCAGCTGCTTTCCGCGCAAATTCTGGCGGGGCAGTATGAACGGCAGAAAGCGCTGCTGACGCAGTCAGAGATCAAACCCCTGCACGCCCAGGTCAATCCGCATTTCCTGTTTAACGCGCTTAATACGCTGAAGGCGGTGATCCGCCGCGACAGCGATCAGGCCGCGCAGCTGGTGCAGTTTTTGTCGACCTTTTTCCGCAAGAACCTAAAACGGCCTTCCGAAATCGTGACCCTGGCCGACGAGATTGAACATGTTAACGCGTACCTGCAGATTGAACAGGCACGCTTCCAGTCTCGCCTGCAGGTGTCGCTCTCCGTCCCGGACGCGCTGGCGTACCAGCATCTTCCGGCCTTTACCCTGCAGCCTATCGTAGAAAATGCCATCAAGCACGGTACATCGCAGCTGCTTGGCATCGGGGAGATCACCATTTCTGCTACCCAGTTTAACCACCATCTGGTGCTGGATATTGAGGATAACGCCGGACTCTACGTCCCTTCCGCATCGGGTGGGTTAGGGATGAGCCTGGTGGATAAACGCCTGCGTGCGCACTTCGGTGACGACTGTGGCATTACCGTCGCCTGTGAGCCCGACCGATTTACCCGTATCACCTTACGACTGCCGCTGGAGGAAAACGCATGCTGAGAGTGCTGATTGTGGATGACGAGCCGCTGGCACGGGAAAACCTGCGCGTGCTATTGCAGGAGCAGAGTGATATCGAGGTGGTCGGTGAGTGCGCAAATGCCATTGAGGCCATCGGTGCGGTACACAAACTGCGTCCGGACGTGTTGTTCCTCGACATTCAGATGCCGCGCATCAGCGGGCTGGAGATGGTCGGGATGCTTGATCCTGAGCACCGCCCCTATATCGTCTTTCTGACAGCGTTTGATGAATATGCCGTGAAGGCATTTGAAGAACATGCCTTTGATTATCTGCTGAAACCGATTGAAGAGAAGCGGCTGGATAAAACGCTCACCCGTTTACGCCAGGAGCGCACCGTGCAGGATATGACGCTGCTGCCGGAAAACCAGCAGCCGCTGAAGTTTATCCCCTGCACCGGGCACAGCCGCATTTATCTCCTGCAGATGGATGACGTGGCCTTTGTCAGCAGCCGTCTGAGCGGGGTATATGTCACCAGCGCGGAGGGAAATGAAGGCTTTACCGAGCTGACGCTTCGCACCCTGGAGAGCCGCACGCCGCTGATCCGCTGCCATCGTCAGTATCTGGTGAACATGGCGCACCTGAAGGAAATCCGCCTGGAAGATAACGGTCAGGCCGAACTGGTGCTGCGTGCCGGGCATACGGTGCCCGTCAGCCGTCGCTACCTGAAGAGTTTGAAAGAGGCGATTGGTCTGTAAAACTGGTACACTGCGCGCCATTGCATCATCGACAGTTAAAGGCACTCATGATTAGTAATGACATTCTTCGTAGCCTGCGCTACACCCTGAAAGCAAACAATAATGACATGGTGCGCATTCTTGCGTTGTCCGACATGGAAGCCACGTCTGCGGGTTTCGATACCTGGATGACCAAAGAAGACGAAGAGGGCTTTGTTCGCTGCCCCGACATCATTCTGTCGGGTTTCCTGAACGGCCTGATTTACGATAAGCGTGGCAAAGATCCGGCCGCGCCCGAGCTGGCGCTGGAGCGTCGCGTGAACAACAACACGGTGCTGAAAAAGCTGCGCATCGCGTTCTCGCTGAAAACGGACGATATTGTCGCGATCATGACCGAGCAAAAATACCGCGTGTCGGTGCCGGAAGTGACCGCCATGATGCGCGCGCCGGACCATAAAAACTACCGCGAGTGCGGCGACCAGTTTTTGCGTAATTTCCTGCGCGGGCTGACCCACCGGGTGCATCACCCGAAGGCATAAAGGCGGTAGGGAGCGGCCTGATGCCCTCACCCCGACCCTCTCCCACGGGGAGAGGGAGGAAATAAAATGCCATAAAAAAAGCCGGAGATTATCTCCGGCTTTTTTGTTATTTCACCTGCTGGCCCGGCTTCGCGCCTTCGTCAGGGCTTAACAGGAAAATGTCTTTCCCGCCAGGGCCTGCAGCCATCACCATCCCTTCGGAGATGCCGAAGCGCATTTTGCGCGGTGCCAGGTTCGCCACCATCACGGTCTGACGACCGATCAGCACCTGCGGATCCGGATACGCTGAACGGATGCCGGAAAAGACGTTGCGCTTCTCGCCGCCCAGATCCAGCGTCAGGCGCAGCAGCTTGTCAGAGCCTTCCACGAATTCCGCGTTTTCAATCAGCGCCACGCGCAGGTCGACTTTGGCGAAATCGTCAAAGGTAATGGTGTCCTGAATCGGGTCGTCTGCCAGCGGGCCGGTAACCGGTGCCGCAGCCGCCTTCACTTCTTCTTTTGATGCTTCCACCAGGGCTTCAACCTGCTTCATCTCGATGCGGTTGTACAGCGCTTTAAAGGTGTTCACCTTGTGGCCGAGCAGCGGCTGCGCCATTGCATCCCAGGTCAGTTCGGTGTTCAGGAACGCTTCAGCACGGGCTGCCAGCTGAGGAAGAACCGGCTTCAGGTAGGTCATCAGCACGCGGAACAGGTTGATACCCATAGAGCAGATGGCCTGAAGGTCAGCATCGCGGCCTTCCTGTTTCGCGACAACCCACGGGGCCTGCTCGTCGACATAGCGGTTCGCCAGGTCAGCCAGGGCCATGATTTCACGCACCGCTTTACCGAACTCGCGCGCTTCCCAGGCTTCGCCAATGGTCGCCGCTGCGTCAGTGAAGGTTTGGTACAGGGCAGGGTCAGCCAGTTCAGCCGCCATCACGCCGTCAAAACGCTTGGCGATAAAGCCCGCGTTACGGGACGCCAGGTTTACCACCTTGTTGACGATGTCCGCGTTCACGCGCTGTACGAAATCTTCCAGGTTCAGGTCGATATCGTCGATACGGGAAGAGAGCTTCGCGGTGTAGTAGTAGCGCAGGCTGTCCGCGTCGAAGTGGTTCAGCCAGGTACTGGCCTTGATGAACGTACCGCGAGATTTGGACATCTTCGCACCGTTCACCGTCACGTAGCCGTGAACGAACAGGTTGGTTGGCTTGCGGAAGTTGCTGCCTTCCAGCATCGCTGGCCAGAACAGGCTGTGGAAATAAACGATGTCTTTACCGATGAAGTGGTACAGCTCGGCCGTGGAGTCTTTCTTCCAGTATTCATCGAAGCTGACGGTGTCGCCGCGCTTGTCGCACAGGTTCTTGAAGGAGCCCATGTAGCCGATTGGCGCATCCAGCCAGACGTAGAAGTATTTGCCTGGCGCGTTCGGGATTTCGAAGCCGAAGTACGGCGCATCGCGGGAGATATCCCACTGCTGCAGGCCGGATTCGAACCACTCCTGCATCTTGTTCGCTACCTGCTCCTGCAGCGCGCCGCTGCGGGTCCATGCCTGCAGCATTTCGCTGAAGGACGGCAGGTCGAAGAAGAAGTGCTCGGAGTCACGCATCACAGGCGTTGCACCGGATACCACGGATTTCGGCTCGATAAGCTCGGTCGGGCTGTAGGTCGCGCCGCACACTTCGCAGTTATCGCCGTACTGGTCCGGGGATTTACATTTCGGCCAGGTGCCTTTGACGAAGCGGTCCGGCAGGAACATGCCTTTTTCCGGATCGTACAGCTGAGAGATAGTGCGGTTTTTGATAAAACCGTTCTCTTTCAGACGGGTGTAGATCAGCTCCGACAGCTCGCGGTTTTCGTCGCTGTGCGTGGAGTGATAGCTGTCATAGCTGATGTCAAAGCCAGCAAAATCAGTTTGATGCTCCTGACTCATTTCGGCAATCATCTGCTCCGGGGAAATCCCCAGCTGCTGCGCTTTCAGCATGATCGGTGTGCCGTGAGCATCGTCCGCACAGATGAAGTTAACCTCGTGGCCGCGCATTCGCTGGTAACGGACCCAGACATCAGCCTGGATATGCTCCAGCATGTGGCCGAGGTGGATTGAGCCGTTGGCGTACGGCAGTGCGCACGTTACCAGAATTTTTTTCGCGACTTGAGTCATAGTAGGCATTACTTCTTTTAACTGTGAAAAGGGTTTTTGATATTACCAAAAGGGGCATTATTAAGTAAGCACAAACCACGGCCTTTCAGGTAAACTTGTCATCTAAGGTCTTATTCACAAGAACAAAGGAGTCGGGATGAGTTCTCAATCCCAGGCCAAATCACCGGAAGCCTTACGAGCAATGGTCGCCGGGACGCTGGCTAACTTTCAGCATCCAACCCTGAAGCACAATCTTACGACGCTGAAAGCGTTACACCACGTTGCCTGGCTGGACGATACGCTGCACATTGAACTGCAGATGCCGTTCGTCTGGACCAGCGCCTTCGACACGCTGAAAGAGCAAACCAGCTCGGAGCTGCTGCGCATCACCGGTGCGAAGGCGATTGACTGGAAGCTGAGCCACAGTATCGCCACGCTGAAGCGCGTGAAAAACCAACCTGGCGTGAACGGCGTAAAAAACATTATTGCCGTCAGCTCGGGCAAGGGTGGGGTGGGTAAATCCTCCACGGCTGTAAACCTGGCGCTCGCGCTGGCAGCGGAAGGGGCAAAAGTCGGTATTCTGGATGCGGACATTTATGGCCCGTCCATTCCAAACATGCTGGGCGCGGAAAACCAGCGTCCAACCTCGCCGGACGGCACTCACATGGCGCCAATCATGGCGCACGGTCTGGCAACCAACTCGATTGGTTATCTGGTCACCGACGATAACGCGATGGTCTGGCGCGGCCCGATGGCCAGCAAGGCGCTGATGCAGATGCTGCAGGAAACCATGTGGCCGGATCTGGATTATCTGGTGCTGGACATGCCACCGGGCACGGGCGACATTCAGCTGACCCTGGCGCAGAACATTCCGGTAACGGGAGCGGTCGTCGTGACCACGCCGCAGGATATCGCGCTGATCGACGCCAAAAAGGGCATCGTGATGTTCGAGAAGGTGGAAGTACCGGTGCTGGGTATCGTTGAGAACATGAGCATGCATATCTGCAGCAACTGCGGACACCATGAGCCTATTTTCGGTACCGGTGGTGCGGAGAAGCTGGCGGCGCAGTATCACACTCAGCTGCTGGGGCAGATGCCGCTGCACATCACGCTGCGTGAAGATCTGGACAGCGGTAAACCAACCGTGGTGAGCCGTCCGGACAGCGAATTTGCGGATATGTATCGTCAGCTGGCGGGGCGCGTTGCGGCGCAGCTTTACTGGCAGGGCGAAGTCATTCCGAGCGAAATCGCGTTCCGCGCGGTGTAATTCCTCTGCGCTTCAGTGCCGGGTGGCGGCTTCGCCTTA
>NZ_GL890778.1:219067-262692 GCF_000211415.1 Enterobacter mori LMG 25706
TTTATCCAAGCCGATAATGCATCAGATAATACTCTCCGTCCGGAGAATCACCCGTCGCCTCGATGTGCCAGCCGTGTCGCTGGTAAAACGCAACAGCACGCGCATTCTTGACCAGACACTTAAGCGAACCCGTACTGGTAAACGTTTTCTGCACATGTTCCAGGAGCACATGCCCGACCCCGAGGCTTTGATACTGCGGGGCAACAAACAGGTTGTGCAGAAAATTATCGTTCGTCCAGACGGAGGCGAAGCCAAGTCGATGCCCGTCCTGCACCGCCACCCAAACTTCTTCGTCGAGGATTGCGGCGTCAAAGTCCTCAAGCTGCCATTCCGCACCGTTCAACCATGGCCAGGCGTCGCGCCGGGCATGCAGGTAAATCGTGCGAAGGAAAGGACGATCGCTCTCCTGCCAGGCACGAACCAGGATCGTATTAGCGGTGATAGAAGATATCTCCGTTATAGGCCTTATGGATTTTTCCATCGGCATCGCCAATCAGCACGTAGTTCTCACCCATGTAGGTCCAGTGTGTTCCGGCATCCGGCGCTGGCAGGTTACGCAGCTGGTACTGTTTGATGGTGTACTCGGGCGTTTGATACTGAGCTGGCGCCGTGTCGCCAATCTTGAATTTTGTGAAGTCAGCGATGAACTCTTGTTCTTCATAGGCTTTGATGCCAGAAGGTGCTGCAGCCGTTTGCGGAGCAGAAAGTGCGGAGCCCGCCAGAGACAGTAGTACACCCAGAAGCAGCAATTTACGCTTAGCCATTTTTTCTCCAGTGATATCGTTACAGATACATTTCGTCTGCGGGTTTTAGTATGCGCGGCAGACGGTCCATTTTAAGTATCAAAACATGGTGTGTTTGAAAAAAAATGTAACAAAACTGAACGGTTTTGTGTAGTCGCAACAAAGAAAATACATAGCGGCCGTGAATGATATTTGTGTTTTATATTTAATGTATTTATTGATCTATTAATTAATTCTGAAAACGCATGACTACTTCAAAATTGGACCGTTAAGCGAATGCTTTCCCATAGTAGAACGTTTAATATCGGCCCGGCACGACTTGTTATGACGTCTGATTCCCGGCTCAATAGAGCGGGTCGCTTTAGACGATTCATTATCTGGTCACTGCGTTGACAATACTCTTTATTAACACATTGTAATTCATTTAATTTAATGAATTATATGGTTATTTATATTAAATAAAATTGTCGTTCATACGATAAGCACAATGATAAAAGATATGTTTATATAAATGAAAAACACAACGGTATTTTCCTTTTTATTTCTTGCAATAAGCCAGTTAACAGGCTGTGTATTTTCACCGGGCCAGGATTTAGCCATGACCGGAAAAAATGTTATTGCAACAGAAGATAAAGATTATCAGCTTGATAAACACGTGGAAATTTATCCACTGACCCCAGTATTGATTGAACAATTACGCCCGCCCGTATCAAAATCTCAGGCAAATCCTAATCTTGATGAGCAGGTTAAAAACTGGGAATACCGAATCGGCACCGGTGACATCCTGACGGTCACCGTCTGGGATCATCCTGAGTTGACGACGCCAGCAGGGCAGTACCGTAGCGCAAGTGACGCGGGAAACTGGGTCAACGCGGACGGTACGCTCTTTTATCCCTACGTTGGGAAACTGCATGTGGCAGGAAAAACGGTTTCGGAGGTACGTGAAGAGATTACCGCGCGGCTGGATAAATTCATTGAGAGCCCCCAGGTGGATGTCAGCATCGCCTCTTTCCGTTCGCAAAAAGCCTACGTGACGGGAGAAGTCGCGAAATCTGGCCAACAATCCATCACCAACATCCCCTTGACCGTGATGGACGCGGTCAATGCCGCTGGCGGTCTTTCAGTGGACGCCGACTGGCGCAATGTCGTTCTCACCCACAATGGCCAGGATTCCCGCCTTTCGCTGTATGCCCTGATGCAACTCGGCGATTTAACACAAAACAAACTGCTCTATCCTGGCGATATCCTGTTTGTACCGCGTAATGATGCCCTGAAAGTCTTTGTCATGGGCGAAGTGGTTAAGCAGAGCACGCTGAAGATGGATCGCAGTGGGATGACGCTGGCGGAGGCGCTGGGCAATGCGGGCGGCCTGAACCAGAACATGGCTGATGCAACCGGCATTTTTGTCATTCGCTCGGTGCATCAAAAAAGCCAGACGGACATCATCGCGAAAATTTATCAGCTCAATGCGAAAGATGCGTCGGCGATGGTATTGGGCACTGAATTCCAGCTCGAGCCGTATGACATTGTCTACGTGACAACGGCACCGTTGTCGCGCTGGAATCGCGTTATTACGCAGCTTGTGCCGACCATCAGTGGCGTACATGACCTGACCGAAACGGTTCGTTACATCCGATCCTGGCCGCAATAATGTTCAACTCAATCTTAGTGGTTTGCACGGGCAATATTTGCCGCTCCCCGATGGGGGAGCGCCTGTTGCGTCAGCAATTACCCGGGAAACAGGTGACCTCAGCAGGTATTTTCGGTCTTGAGGGACATCCGGCAGATGCGGTTGCTCAGGATGTTGCCTGGCATCATGGTGTCTCGCTAGACGATCACGTGGGGCGCAAGCTGACGCGCAGTTTGCTGCAAAAATCCGATCTGATTCTGGTGATGGAGCCTGAACATCTTCGTTTTATTGCTGCTATGGCTCCGGAGAACCGTGGGAAATCACTGCTATTTGGACAATGGCTGGAGACAAAGGATATTCCCGATCCCTACCGCAAAAGCCGTGATGCTTTCGAATATGTTTTCGGGCAGTTGGGAAAAGCCAGTCAGGAATGGGCTCGTCGTTTGAGTCAAAAGGAATAAAGCAGCAATGCCATCTTATACTTCAGAGACATATGGTGCAGCGGCACCGCAAAATAATGAAATTAATCTTCTGCAACTGCTTGCTGAGATATTCGATCATCGGGTGATGATAGTCCTGGTAACACTCCTGTTTACGGTGTGCGCGGGATTCTATGCATTTTCTGTCCCCCCTGTCTATCAGGCTGACGCGCTTGTGCAGATAGAAGCGAAGCAGGATAACTCATTGCTGAAAAGCTTAAGCCAGTTCGGATCCGATCTTTCGCCAGACGTTGCACCGGAAATCTTGCTGATAAAATCGCGAATGATCCTCGGGAAGACCGTGGATGAATTGGGGCTAATGTACGGGGTTAAGCGCCGCGTTACCCCATACGTGGGGCATCTGTGGGCACGTTTTCGCCCCAGCGAGCCAGGTCACCTGACCATCGGTGAACTTACCATCCCCCGACAGGGTGGCAAACCGCAAGAGCTTATGCTGACCGTGCTGGAGCAGGGACGGTATCACCTTGAGGGCGAAAGCTTCGAGGCTGTGGGCACGGTCGGAAAAACGCTGCTCAAAGACGGTGTCTCTCTTCTGGTGACATCTCTCAGCGCTGCACCAGGCACGCAGTTTTCGCTCAAAACCATTACAAAGCTTGAAGCCATCAACGCGCTTCAGAAAGGGCTCACCGTTGCGGAATCAGCGAAACAGAGCGGAATGATCGCGTTAACGCTGACGGGCGAAGAACCTGGCAAGATTGCCGTGGTACTGAATACGATTGCAGAAAATTTCCTCAATCAGAATATTGAACGTCAGGAAGCCCGGGATGCCCGCAGCCTGACCTTTTTACAGCATCAGTTACCGAAAATCAGTCACGAGCTGGATCAGGCCGAAGCGCGGCTGAATGTATACCGTGAGCAGCGTGATTCCGTCGATTTATCCCTGGAGGCGAAGTCCGTTCTCGATCAGGTTGTTAATGTGGAGAATCAGCTCAACGAGCTGACGTTCCGCGAAGCGGAGATCTCACAGCTTTTCAAAAAGGATCACCCAACCTATCGCGCATTACGCGAAAAGCGCCAAACCCTTGAGAAGCAGCGTGCCCGCCTGAACGATCGCGTATCAACCATGCCCTCCACACAGCAGGAAATTTTGCGTTTGAGCCGGGATGTTGAATCCGGGCGCGCCATTTACCTGCAGTTATTAACGCGTCAGCAAGAGCTCAATATCTCTCGCTCCAGCGCGATCGGAAACGTGCGGATCATTGACGCTGCGGTTACGCAACCTGAACCCATAAAACCACGAAAAGCAATTATTATCGTGCTTGGCATGCTGTTGGGACTGATATTCTCCAGCGGCTTTGTATTGGTTCTTGCTGCCTTTAAACAGGGAATAACCTCGTCTGAGCAACTGGAAGTGCAGGGGATGCCGGTCCTGGCGACGCTGCCGCGCTCGGTATGGCTCTGGAAAAAAACGCATCTGCGCAAAATGAGTTTCCTGGATTCTCGCTGGAGACACAAAACGTCGAATGTGCCCTTTCTACCCATCGAAAGGCCAGCAGATATTTTTATCGAAGCAATGCGCGGGTTGCGTACCAGTCTGCACTTCACCATGATGGACGTCACAAATCAGATTGTCGTCTTTATTGGCCCCACACAGGATTGCGGCAAAACGCTGGTCAGTACCGCACTGGCAGCGCTGGCTTCTCAGGCCGGCCAGCGGGTGCTCTTTATTGACGCGGATATGCGTCAGGGCTACGTGCATAACATCTGTCAACTGAACAACCATTGCGGATTGTCCTCAGTCCTTGAGGGCGATGTTAAATGGCAGGACGCGATCCAGCGCTTTGAGAAAGGCGGATTTGATGTTTTAACCTGCGGTCAACAGCCTTCGCTTCCTGTGGAGTTGCTTATGGGGGAGCGCTTTAACAACGCCATGTCGCAGATGAACGGGCATTATGACATCGTGATTGTTGACACCCCGCCGGTGCTAGCCGTCACGGATGCCTTACTGATTGCCAAAGCGGCGGCAATCACCTTACTGGTTGCACGCTTTGGTAAAACCAGTGTGAAAGAGATTGAGCACTGTCTAAAACGCCTGCAGCAAATGGGCGTGCAGGTGAATGGCGCTATTCTTAATGATATCGTGAAGTCCGCCTCGCTCTATTATAACTCGGGGTACAGCCATTACGACTACGGCTATACCCCGAAGGAAAAGCAGCGTGAGGGTTAGTGCTTCACCAGCGTAGCGAAGTAGTAGACCAGGGGAATGGCAAGGATCCACAGACCAACGGGGATTTCGCGCCATTTCCCGGCGATCGCTTTGATCACGATGTAAAACAGCAAACCGCCAGCAATTCCTGTCCCGAAGCTGTTGGCAATCAGCGTTATCATGACCATCATCAGCACCGGCAGGCCGTCGGTGAAGTTCGCCAGATCAACCTTACGTAAGCCGCTAAACATATTCAGTCCAATGAGGATCAGCGCCGGTGCGGTGGCTTCTTTTGGGATCATAAGTGCAACAGGCGTAAACAGCAACATCAGCAGGAACATCACCGCTGCAGCCAGTGCCGTCATGCCCGTTTTACCGCCCGCTTCAGCAGCAGCCGAAGATTCGATCAGCGCCGTCGCGGCTGGAATACCGACCCACGGACCTACCGCAGCGGCAATGGAGTCCACCATAAACGGACGGTTGATATGCGGCATGTTGCCTTCGTCATCCAGTAATCCCGCCTCACCACCAACAGCCAGCGTGGTGCCCATGGTGGAGAAAAATTCTGACGCAAAGAAGACAAACAGGAAGGGCAGGAAGGCAATGTTCAGCGCCCCGAGCATATCAATGTGGCCGATAACCGGGGCCAGAGAATGCGGCATATCAATAAACTGACCAGGAAGTTTTGTCACGCCCAGCGGAATACCGACCAGGGTGGCGAATAGAATGGCCCACAGTATTGCCCCTGGAATGCGGCGCGCCTGTAACGCGATGGCGAGGAAGAGACCCGCTAACGCGACCAGCGCCGCCGGTGACAGGAAATCTCCCAGCATCAGGGCATTCGTTTTCGCGTTTGCCAATACCAGCCCGGCGTTACGAAAGCCGAGCACGGCAACAAACAGGCCGATGGAGGCCGTCAACCCCAGCTTGATGGATTGCGGGACCGAGCGGGTGACGACTTCACGCAGCCCAAAGCGGGTTAGCAGGAAGAATAAAATCCCTGACCAGCAGGCGATGCCGAGACCAATTTGCCAGCCAATACCTTCGCTGCCCGCAAGCGTGACGCCGACCAGGACCGAACCGCCAATACCGGGCCCGACGATAAAGGGCAGGTTAGCATAGAAAGCCATCAGCAGCGTTCCGGCAACGAAGACCAGAATGGTGCCCGTCGTTGCCGCGCCTTTATCCATTCCTCCGACCGCCAGTAGCCCCGGGATCACCACAAGCAGGTAGGCGGCGGCGAGAAAACCGGTGATGCCAGCCAGGCACTCGGTGCGTACGGTGCTGCCACGCGCATGCAGTGCAAAACGGCGTTCTAGCCAGCTCCCTGGTGCTGGCGAATTAACGGTGTTGTCGGCCATTATCCGGCTCTCCTTCGGCATTATTGTGTGTTGTCCGGGATTTCCCGGTAAGAAATTAACGGATCGACAATCTGGCGCGTCGTCCCATCGGTCAGTCCAAGATCGGTCAAATGCGGACCGGCGTTGCAGGCAAGACAGGTGCCCTCTATGGCTTTAAAGACCCGATACGGCGGTTCCCAGTCGGCAATCAAATTGCTACGCTCGCGCAGTTCCCTGAACTGGCGAGCCAGCTCATCAGGCGGCAGTTCCGAAAGCATCCCCGCAATCGGCATGGCGACGTGGGCGATGACGTCGCCATCCTGTACCAGCGCCATCCCGCCGCCGCTCTGGATAAGCATGTTGGCAGCCAGCGCCATGTCGTGCGGATCGCGGCCCAGCACCACCAGATTGTGAGAGTCGTGAGAATAGCTGGTGGCAATGGCCCCACGCAGTTCACCCCAGCCTTCGAGCAGGGCGAGTTGTGGTTTCGCCGCATGGCGCGCGTGGCGATGCTGAACCCAGATCAGGCTAAAGCCATCCGGGATCGCTACTACGCCGTGACGTACCTGCGCGTCAACTTCACCCCACTGCGTGAAGCGTGCGCCGCTGATATGGCGCAAGCGCGCCACACCGTGTTTCGCGTTGTCGATTTTCATACGGAAATCATCGTCTGCCAGTGCAGACAGCCGCACGGTATCACGCGGGAGGGGCAATATCCTGTCAACGATGGGTTCAATCATTGCCCCGTCGCGCGCAATCAGCTTACCGGCGACATACACCTGACGAGCCGTCAGCTTTTCAAGCGAGTCAAACGCCACCAGATCCGCGCGACGCCCGGCGGCAATCAGCCCCAGATCGTTACGCTGCAGGCGAATGGCGGCGTTCAGCGTGGCGAAACGCAGCGCGTGCGTCGCCGGTAATCCGTGTTCAATCAGCAGGTTCAGCAGCGCAACGATCCCCCCTTTTTCCAGCAGTATATCGGGCGGGACATCGTCGGTGCAGACCGTAATTTGTGAAGAAAGGTGGGGCAGGGATTTCAGGGCGCTTACGATATCGGGCAGCAGATAAGGATGCGAGCCGCGGATCTCCAGCGTCAGCCCGGCGCGCAGTTTTTCCAGCGCATCGTCTGCGGAGGTCAGCTCGTGATCGGAGGTCACGCCTGCGGCCAGATAAGCCTGTAAATCCGCACCGTGAAGCCCGCGCGCGTGGCCTTCAATCAACTTTCCGCTGTCCAGCCCGGCCTGCATAATTTCCAGCATGCGTTGGCTGCCGTTAAGCACGCCGTGCATATCCATCACTTCCGCCACGCCGCGCACTTCCGGCCATCCGAGCAGGGTATCCATCTCTTTCCCTGCGAAATCTGCGCCAGACATCTCCAGCCCCGGTGTCGACGGCACGCTTGATGGCGCAGCGACCATCACCTGCAGCGGCAGGTTACGACTGGCCTCAATGGCAAAACGTACGCCTGCAATGCCCAGCACGTTCGCCAGCTCATGCGGATCCCAGAATACGGCGGTGGTGCCCTGTGCCAGCACAATCTCTGCATAGCGAGCAGGAAGCAGGTGTGAACTCTCCAGATGCACATGCGTATCCATCAGTCCCGGAGAGAGATACCGGTTGTTCAGATCGTGCGTCTCACGCGCATCGCTGCGGCTGCCGCGCGGATGAACGCTGGCGATAAGGCCGCCCACGATGCCGACATCGGCGTCGCGGATCTCACCCGTGGCCATATCAACAATGCGGGTGTGTGTAAGCAGTAGGTCGAACGGCATTTCACCGCGTGCAGCCTGGACGGCACGGCGTCGGGTTTCGGCACTCATGTAATTAACGGTTCCAGCATGAAAATAATGGCGTTACTCTATGCACGCGGCAAACGTTTGCCCAGCTGATAAAATTTATCACCCGATAACCCCGGCTTATTCTGCGACGCGTGTAAACGATAATGACGATGGAACCCTGGCAGCGCTTGCCCGCGCTCTCACTGCGACAGCTACAGTATTTTGTCACTCTGGCGCAGTTGCGTCATTTCACCGACACCGCCAGCAAGCTGGCGATCAGCCAGCCTGCGCTCAGCAGCGCATTGCGGCAAATCGAAACGGTGCTCGGCGGCAAGCTGGTGAACCGTACCGCCTCAGCGGTGACGCTGACGGAGTTGGGCAACGCCATCCTCCCGCACGCGCAGCGGGTGCTTAGCGTGGCTCAGCTTGCCTTCGACGATATGCAGCAGATTGTGCAGGCAGGCGGTGACGGTACGGTGCGCATTGGGCTGGCGCCATCCGTCAGCTCGCTCTTGTTCCCGCAGTTACCCCAAACGCTGGCGCAGGCTTTTCCGCGTCTTAAGGTTGAGTTTCACGATCAAACCAATGATGCGCTGGTGGCGCAGTTGCTGAAAGGGCAGATTGATTTTGGCATTGGCGCACTGGACAGTTCTGTGCCGGAACAACTGTCCGTCTTCCCGCTGCAGGAGGATCCTTTTGTTGCGGTGATTCATTGTGACGATCCGCTGGCGGCGTCGGCGCATTTACCCTGGAAGCAGCTTGTTGGGCGAGATATCGCCGTGTTTTCAAAAGGTAACATCCAACGCCTGGTTGGCGCGCTCGCTGAAAGCCATCGTTTGTCGTTGCAGACACGTTATCAGGTGGATTATATCGAAACGCTGTACGGCCTGGTGCGTTCCCGACTGGCCGTGGCGATACTGCCGCAACTCTATACCACGCATCTTCAGGATCCGCAGCTTAAGGTGGTTCATCTTCAGCAACCGGCACTTGCCCGAACGGTGGCATTGATGCGTGCGCCACAGCCGTTACCGACGCTTATCGAATCGTGCTTTACGCTAATGGTTGAAACCTTGAGGACACACTGAGGGATAGGGCAGGGGAAAATACCCTCTCCCGAACGGGAGAGGGATAAGCATTACTTAGCCAGAACTTCCTGTGCGGTACGCTCAACCAGAGACAGCAGAACTTTTACGTCCTCCAGCGTCACGGTTGGGTTCAGCAGGGTCAGCTTCAGGCAGGTGATACCGTTATGCTCGGTCACGCCGACGTTAGCACGGCCAGATTCCAGCAGCGCATCACCAATCTTCTGGTTCAGCAGGGCGATGCCTGCATCATCCATCTGCGCCTGAGGACGGAAGCGGAACAGCACGCTCGCCAGCTGTGGCTGCATCACCAGCTCCAGAGCAGACTGCTCTTTCACGTAGCCTGCAACCTGCTGTGCCAGGGTCACACCGTGATCGATGATCGCCGCATATTGCTCCTGACCCAGTGCTTCCAGGCTCATCCACAGCTTCAGCGCGTCGAAACGACGGGTGGTCTGCAGAGATTTGGACACCAGGTTAGGCACGCCCGCTTCTTCGTCGAACTCAGAGTTCAGGTAAGCCGCCTGATAGCGCATCAGCTCATAGTGACGCGCTTCTTTCAGCAGGAACGCGCCGCAGCTGATGGTCTGGAAGAACTGCTTGTGGAAGTCCAGGGTAATGGAATCCACCAGCTCAATGCCGTCCAGGTAGTGACGATACTGCTCGGACATCAGCAGCGCGCCGCCCCAGGCCGCATCAACGTGTACCCAGATGTTCTGTTTCGCCGCCAGTTCTGCAATCGCACGCAGCGGGTCGATAGCACCGGCATCGGTGGTACCTGCCGTCGCGACGATCGCCAGAATCTGCTCGCCGTTCGCGTTGCACTTCTCAATTTTCGCCGCCAGATCGGTCAGATCCATGCGGGAGAATTCATCAGTTTTCACCTGCACCACGGACTGGTAGCCCAGACCCATCAGCGCCATGTTTTTCTGCACGGAGAAGTGGGCGTTCTCGGAGCACAGCACGCGAATTTTGCGCAGATCGCCTACCAGGCCATCCTGCTGAACGGAGTGACCCAGACGCGCGAAGAACGCATCGCGCGCCAGCATCAGGCCCATCAGGTTGCTCTGGGTGCCGCCGCTGGTGAAGACACCTGCGTCGCCAGCCTGATAACCCACGCGGGTACGCAGCCACTCGATCAGTTTGATTTCGATAATGGTTGCGGACGGGCTTTGATCCCAGGAGTCCATACTCTGGTTAGTGGCGTTGATCAGCACTTCCGCCGCCTGGCTTACGACCAGGCTTGGACAGTGCAGGTGCGCCACACACTGCGGGTGATGAACGGACAAACTGTCTTTCAGGAAGAACTCCACGGCGCGTTCAATCGCCGCTTCGTTGCCCAGCCCTTTCGGGTTGAAATCCAGCTTAATACGGTCGCGCAGTTCCGCGACCGTTTTGCCCTGGTACATCTCAGGCTGTTTCAGCCACTGCATCACAGCCTGAGTGCTTTGTTCAATCGCCTGCTGGTAAGCTTCAATGCTCTGCGCAGAGGAGAACAAAATTGGGTTTGAATCAGACATCGTAATCAACAACTCCGGTTACGCCGGGCGAACGCCCGCAGCAAGCAGTGCCTGCTCGAATTTATCCAGGAAGATTTTCAGCTCTTCATCGCTGATCAGCAGAGACGGCAGCAGACGCAGAACGATACCGTTACGACCGCCACGCTCCAGAATCAGACCGGCTTCGAAGCACTTCTTCTGAATCAGTGCAGACAGCTCGCCGTCGCCAGGGAAGCAACCCATGTGGTCAGCCGCTTCGTGTGGCTTAACGATCTCAATACCGATCATCATGCCCAGGCCGCGCACGTGTCCGATAACCGGGTAGCGCTTCGCCATCTCTTTCAGCTGGCCTTTCAGCCATTCGCCCTGTGCAGCCACTTTGCCTGCGATGTTCTGGTCTTTCAGGATTTTCAGCGTCGTCAGACCGGTTGCCATCGCCAGCTGGTTGCCGCGGAAGGTGCCGGTGTGGTGGCCTGGCGCCCACGCATCGAACTGCTTTTTGATACCGAGTACGGCCAGCGGCAGACCGCCACCGACAGCTTTAGACATCACGATGATGTCTGGCTCAATGCCCGCGTGTTCGAAGGCGAAGAATTTACCGGTACGGGCAAAGCCAGCCTGAACTTCGTCGAGGATCAACAGAATGCCGTGTTCCTGAGTCACTTTACGGATGCGCTGCAGCCACTCAGCCGGAGCCGGGTTCACGCCGCCTTCGCCCTGAACGGCTTCAAGGATCACCGCAGCAGGTTTACGCACGCCGCTTTCAACGTCGTTGATCAGGTTATCGAAGTAGTAGGTCAGCGCTTTCACGCCCGCTTCACCACCGATACCCAGCGGGCAACGGTACTCATGCGGATAAGGCATGAACTGGACTTCTGGCATCATACCGTCAACCGCTTCTTTCGGAGACAGGTTGCCGGTCACGGACAGTGCGCCGTGGGTCATACCGTGGTAACCACCAGAGAAGCTGATGATACCGCTACGACCGGTCACTTTTTTCGCCAGCTTCAGCGCCGCTTCAACGGCGTCAGCACCGGATGGACCGGTGAACTGCAGGCAGTACTCTTTGCCCTGACCAGGCAGCAGCGCGAGCAGGTATTCAGAAAACGCGTCTTTCAGAGGCGTCGTCAGATCCAGAGTATGTAACGGCAAGCCGCTGGTAATGACATTTTGGATGCTTTTCAGCACATCAGGATGGTTATGGCCAAGCGCAAGGGTCCCTGCGCCTGCTAAACAGTCAAGGTATTCTTTATTATCTGCATCGGTGATCCACACGCCTTCTGCTTTAGTGATGGCTAAAGGCAGTTTGCGCGGATAACTCCTGACGTTAGATTCAAACTCGGCCTGACGGGCCAGATAGGTTTCGTTGCTTTTGTGGGCATCTACGGTGTCAATACGGACTTTATCCGTCATCATATCACTCCTACAACCGCCGCTTCGTTATGAGCCACGATTGAATAAAAAGTCAAAAAACAGATGGGGGCCTGAAAAAAACGCCGCCAATATAGAGCCTTTTGCCACGGGGCTCAATGGTTAATTTGTTTACTGTTTTGTGACAGAGGGCACAGGGGGAGGGTTATCCCCGTTTTCAGAAAGAAAATTGCACTTTATGCACAATAAAAACAGCCGCTTATAGTGGTTTTGTCAGAACTGTAAAAATAGAGAAAAGAGTGTGACAAATCGTGCTTTTCGCTGATGAAAAAGGAGGCGGAAGGCCTCCTTGAACACGTTATTTCTGCTTAACCTGCAAAATGCCGTGGTCGCGACCCTGGGTTTTATTCCAGGAGGCATCGGTAATACCGTTCTCATCAAGGCTAAATGATATAACAACGCCATTTCCATGAATCTCATAGAACGCCGCATTCAGACGTTTGACGGTGGCCTTCTTGCCATTAATGGTCGCGCTAAAAAAGCCGTTGGAAATCGTGGCATTAACGGTTGATGACGAAAAGGTGGCCGCGCGCATCGGATCGTGAACGGTCGTCGTTTGGTCGTGTTGCGCCGCGTTTTCCGCTTTCGTTTTAGTGATATCGCAAGAGCCATCGCCATCGCTTATCTGGGTGCATCCGGAGCGCTCCAGCTGCGCGCGATAGTGGGCGTTAATGGCATGTGCCGGGGTCGCAGCGATTGCGAACAGCAGAGTAATCACTGTTAACTGTGCTTTCATCATTAAACCTTAATTGTGGTGAGCATGTTTATGTGCATTTTCTGTCGTTCTTGCCGCATTCGCATAAGCGGCAGAGAGCGAAGCGTTATTAATGCCTTGTTGTCTTTGCTGTTCGGACAAATAGCACGTGTCATAACTTACGCCTTTCGCCGTGCAGCTAGCGATGCGCTGATCGGGCGATACGCACCCCGCAAGCATAAATATACTCGCCACGGTAATAATTAATTTTTTCATTTTATACCTTATAAACTACACAGATAATAGGATAAATACATCACGCCTATCCAAATCCCTACGCCAATTAGCATCAGGTACAGCACGGCTGAGATGAATATATATCTGGACATGTTTTTTGCTATCATCGATATTCTCACCAGAAACGAGCGAGTTATATATGTATCAGCGGTGTTTTATTCAAAAACCGATCCCGATACCCGCGCCCATCGCAAGATCGTTATTTGTCGAATCGCTAATGCCAGCTTTGATCACTGTATGTTCACCGGCATGGAAAGACGCACCAACGCTGATAGCTTGCTCATTCTTAAATGACCCTACACCAGCAGAGAACATCATAGCCTGATCTTTTTCGACCTGTGGCATTGATGCAATCGCAACGGCAGAGGCTACTCCACCACGCGCTTCTTTCTTGTTGTCGTCGACTTCATCCTTCAGGTTTTTGAATTGAGCATTGCTTGAAGATTGTGCTTGTGCAAATACTTGTTGAGCAGCTTTCAGATCTTTAGCTTGTGCTGTAGTTTGTGTATTAAGTGACTTAACCAGATTGATAGTTTTCGTATCAACTTCTTTCTTAGTGATGATGGTCGTAACGCCGTTAGCGCCATCTTTACCATTCACACCGTTTTTGCCCTCTTTCCCGTTAGACCCGTTAACGCCGTCTTTACCTGCTTTACCGTCAATACCATTCTTACCATCAGCACCATCTTTACCCGCAGCACCTACTAAACCTTGAACGCCTGTATCACCTTTCAAGCCTTGTAGCCCCTGTACGCCTGTTGCACCTGTAGCACCGTCTTTACCATTAGTCATAGCAGGGTGCTGGTTAGCGGTACGATCACGATTAGCTTGTTCCAGATCTTGACCTTGCTGACGAGCAGTAAGTGTTTCAATGTTTGCCCGGTTTTGGCTGATTGCCGCTCCATCATATTGTTCATCCAGTGTGACACGCTGAACTAATTGCTGATGTGCGTCATTCTGTGCTTTCTGATCGTCGTTATAGGTAGTGGTATCAACCTTACTATTCACTTGATTTTGTAAGGCAGTATCAGCAGCTTTACGATCCGTTACTTCTTTAGTTACTGAATTATCAACAGATTGGATATACGCTTCCTGGCGAGTATTTTCAGAATCCAGCGTTTTAATGGCTGCATCATGATTAGCTAGCTCTTGGCGATCCTGAATATGGTCAATTTTCAGGTCTTGAACCTGATTATCTACAGATTGTAAATGGTTATCAGTTTGTGAGATGCGCAAACTGTTATCACCAATAGCAGTCGTATTAGCGGTGATGTTTAGATTTTGTGCACCATCATTGCTAATTCGCTCGTTAGCCTCAGCGGTGAGGTCACCACGCATAGCATTAATTTTATCTTCACTATCAGTTTTGTTACCAATAATAGCGTTAGTATTGTTATCAATCTGATCCAGATCGTAGCTCTTAACGCTTTCATCTTCCCCTTGCAGATGGATAAAAATACCTTGTGTACCAAATCCGCCTTCATCTTTTACATAAACATCAGCAGCATAAGCAATATTCATTGAACCAGCAAAAAGAGCACCAAAAACAGCAACAGCAATCACTGATTTATTAAGGGATTTCATTGTAAAGACTCGCAATATTCTATAGATAAAATAAACGATAGTGTTATTACCAGCGTTTGGTTTGGCAGAGCAAAAGAGTAAGTTCAAGTATGTCAAATTTTGTAAAGAAACATCTATTTGTTTTATGTAACGGTGGTGAACTATAGATAATTCGCGCTTAAAATTATTGATTTAGGTCAAGTAAAGCACCAATAGCTAAAGTGGTATGTTGCGGTGATTCTTTAATTTTTCTTTGTTTATCAGTGATTTAAGGTTTTCACGAAAAAGGCTTTAGTTAAGTTTATGATTAGAATGGAATTTTATTTCACTTTTTTAGGTGGTTTATTTTACTGCTTAGGTAGTGGAGTTATTTAATGATTCATTTCATTTGAAACGAAGAGCTTTTAAAGGTGAAAGTAAACATTGAAATGCGCGCTGATTAATCGCGGTGATTAAAATTTACGTTTTAGGAATAACCAATGAGAGAGGGATGTAACTGGAAAGATAAAAGAGAATCGTTAACTTCTTATACGTATCTACTATGTTGCTTCTTATCGTCGCTCTAACTAATACCTTTCGGTACTATTAGTCTTTGGTGTTTGCTCCTGCCGTGCGTGATTCAGCTATTCCAGATGCGGTAAATCGAAAAATCTTGCACCCTGCCTACTGCCCCGGTTACACTAAATACTCACAAACTATTGATTTGTAATTAATTGTTTTATAAGTATTTTGACTCGGGGTGCCCTTCTTTGTGAAGGCTGAGAAATACCCGTATTACCTGATCTGGATAATGCCAGCGTAGGGAAGTCAGATGCCTTCCCGGTCATCGCTTCTTCACGCAAGGCAGGAGCGAACCCATGCAGCCTGACCTGCTCGATTTACACGTTTTACATCAGTTCCGAACCCGTTCCCCGCTCACGCACTGTATGACCAACGATGTTGTACAGACCTTCACGGCCAACGTGTTGCTGGCTCTCGGTGCATCGCCAGCGATGGTGATTGAGGCCGAAGAGGCCGAGCAGTTTGCTGAAATCGCCGATGCGCTGCTGATTAACGTTGGCACGCTGACCGCACCGCGCGCCCAGTCGATGCGTCGGGCGATTGAACGCGCGGTGGCGGCGGGTAAGCCCTGGACGCTCGACCCGGTTGCCGTTGGCGCGCTCGCGTTCCGCACCCGCTTTTGCCATCAAATTCTCTCCCTTAAACCAGCCGCGATCCGCGGTAACGCCTCTGAAATCCTTGCCCTTGCAGGGATGAGCGCGGGCGGGCGCGGCGTTGATACCACCGACACAGCAGCCAGCGCGGTACCTGCCGCGCAGGCTTTGGCGCGTCAGACAAATGCAATTGTTGTGGTCACGGGAGAAGTGGATTACATCACCGATGGACAGCGCACGCGCACCGTAACGGGCGGTGACCCGCTTATGACACGCGTGGTGGGCACCGGGTGTGCGCTCTCGGCTGTCGCGGCGGCGAGCTGCTCGCTGCCGGGTGATCGCCTGGATAACGTCGCTGCTGCCTGCGGATGGATGAAGCGAGCTGGCTCAATCGCTATTGCGCAGTCTCGTGGCCCGGGCAGTTTTGCCAGCGCGTTTCTGGATGCGCTCTACACGCTGGAGGAGCAGGCATGAAGCGGATTAACGCTCTGACCATTGCCGGTACCGATCCCAGCGGCGGCGCGGGTATCCAGGCTGACCTGAAAACCTTCTCCGCGCTTGGCGCATACGGCTGTTCCGTCATTACCGCGCTGGTGGCGCAAAACACGCGCGGCGTGCAGTCGGTCTACCGTATCGAGCCGGATTTTGTTGCCGCGCAGCTGGATTCGGTGTTCAGAGACGTGCGCATCGATACCACCAAGATCGGCATGCTGGCCGAAACGGACATTGTGGAAGCGGTGGCCGAACGGCTTAAGCGTTATCAGGTGCAAAACGTGGTGCTGGATACCGTCATGCTGGCGAAAAGTGGCGACCCGCTGCTCTCCGCCTCCGCCGTGGAGACGCTGCGCACAAAGCTGCTGCCGCAGGTGGCGCTGATCACGCCCAATCTGCCGGAAGCCGCCGCGCTGTTGGGTGCCCCGCACGCGCAAAACGAACGTGAAATGAAAGCCCAGGGGAACGCGCTACTGGCGATGGGCTGCGGCGCGGTGCTGATGAAGGGCGGTCATCTTGATGATGCCGAAAGCCCGGACTGGCTCTTTACCCGCGACGGCGAAATGCGTTTTACCGCGCCGCGCGTGCAGACCAAAAACACCCACGGTACGGGCTGCACGCTCTCTGCCGCGCTTGCTGCGCTGCGTCCACGGCATGACAGCTGGGCCGATACGGTGGGCGAAGCTAAAATCTGGCTCTCCGCGGCGCTGGCAAAAGCCGATACTCTGGAAGTCGGTCACGGTATTGGGCCGGTTCATCATTTTCATGCATGGTGGTAACCCAGTATACTGGCAGGAAACACCACGCCTGAGAAAACAGAGATGGAACAAGCGCATACCCGGTTAATCGCTCAACTGAATGAACGGATCGCCGCGCCGGACAACACGCCGCTGTACCTGAAATTTGCCGAAACGGTAAAAAATGCGGTGCGAAGCGGCATGCTGGAGCACGGGAATATTTTGCCCGGCGAGCGCGATCTGAGCCAGTTAACCGGCGTGTCGCGCATTACCGTGCGTAAAGCGATGCAGGCGCTGGAGGAAGAGGGCGTGGTCACGCGCTCCCGTGGCTATGGCACGCAAATCAATAACATCTTCGAGTATTCGCTGAAAGAGGCGCGCGGGTTCTCTCAACAGGTGGTCCTGCGCGGTCAAAAACCCAATACGCTGTGGGTCAACAAGCGGGTGGTGAAGTGTCCCGAAGAGGTGGCGAACCATCTTTCAATTCCCCCCGAGAGCGAGGTTTTCCTGCTCAAGCGTATTCGCTACGTTGACGATGACGCCGTCTCGATTGAGGAGTCCTGGGTGCCGACGGGATTTATCCACGACCCTGATGCGATTGGCGTCTCGCTTTACGATTACTTCCGCAGCCAGAATATCTTCCCGCAGCGTACCCGTTCGCGCGTAAGCGCCCGTATGCCGGACAGCGAATTTCAGGCGCACATTAAGATGGACGAAAAAATACCGGTGCTGGTGATCAAGCAGGTTGCGCTTGACCAACAGCACCGGCCGATTGAGTACAGCATCAGCTACTGTCGCAGCGATCTATACGTCTTTGTGTGCGAGGAGTAATTCGTCGCGAGTCGGTGCGCAATCGCCGCCGCGGTGGCTGACCACCCAGGACGCCACGGCATTCCCCAGCAGAACTGCATCTGCCAGCGACCATCCCGCCGCCAGCCCGGCAAGCGTGCCGCCCGCGTGGCTGTCGCCTGCGCCAATGGTATCCACAACCGTCGCCGGAAATGCCGAAACGACGCCCGAGACGTCACCTTCATACCACGCGGCACCGTCTTTATCATGGCGCACAATCAGCGCGGCACCGAAACGCTGCTGCCACTGCGTGCCGAGGGTTTCCACTTCAACACCCAGTCTTTCTGCGGCAAGCTCCGCCTCCTGGCGATTGAGCGACACAATTGGTCTGCAGGCCATAATCCGCGCCATCAGCGCATCGGGGATATCCGCGATGCGGGGACCGAAATCGATAAATGCCGTCACGTCCTGCAACCCCTCCAGCCAGCGTGTCAGCAGCTCGCCGCTCGGTGAGGCCAACTGATAGCCGGATAAATAGACCAGGCTGTTTTGCGGAACGTGAAGCGCATCCAGCCAACGCTGCTGCCACTGGTTCTCCACGCCGCTAAAGGACATAAAGGTGCGCTCGCCGTCTGGCTCCACCAGCGCCAGACACCAGCCGTTGTCACCCGTATCGGCTTCCACCGCGCTGTGCAGATCCTGCTTCGCCATGGCGTTGCGAATAATATCCGCCCACACACCGTGGCCGACGGGCAGGGCATTTTGCGCCGCAATGCCGAGCCGTTTCAGGGCGATGGCGATATTGAGCGCGCAGCCGCCGATATTGACGCCCTGCTGTTTAAGCTCGATATCGCACCCGCGCCAGGGCAGGGCGTAAGCATCGGCGATGACGTCTATCACCGCCGCGCCCAGCACCGTCACCGGGCGCGTGGCGTGCAAGGTTTCAAGGCGTTGAGCCAAAGACGTCATATGCCCTCCCGTTGCTCCCGATAGTGCAGGAGTTTTTCGCAGTAGTGACCGAAATCGAGCTGGTTAACGGCGTCGAGTTCGGCCTTCAGCGTCGGGTCAATGGCCTGCACGCCGTGCAATGCGCCGCAGATTGCTGTGGCCATTGCGCCAATGGTGTCGGTATCGCCGCCCAGGTTGGCACATAAAATGGCGCAGCGGTTTGGGTCGGTTCCCGCCAGTTCGACCATCGCAATGGCCGCCGGAACGGATTCTATGGTGCTGGTCCCGGCACCCACGAGCTGATACACCTGCTCGCTGGCGGACTCAATCCCGTTGGCTTCTCGTACGGTTTTCAGCGCGAGTTCAATACGCGCCGCGAGTGACGCGCTGAAAGTGGTGGTTTTCGCCTCCTGCGCAAAGCGGGCGACCCCCGGCAGGGCATCAACGATGTTCTGCCAGCTTTCGCCGTCGACGGCGCGGGAAATCGCCCAGGCAATCACCACCGCACCGGCAATCGCGAGATCGGATTTATGGGTCGGGCTGGAGGCCAGCGCCACCTGCTCAACACAATGCTCCAGGCGCGTGGCCGGGAGCAGGCAGCCCAGCGGAGAGGCGCGCATCGCCGCCCCGTTGGTCACGCCGTTGTTTTCCAGTTCGCTCACCGGCTTGCCGTCGCGAATGGCGTTGAGGGCAATTTTCGAGGTGGGGCCGAGCACGTTCTTATTAAACGCGTCGAAATCCAGCGCCCAGCGAAGAATATGCTTGCCGATAACGTCCGCGTTAATCTGCCCGTTGCACTCGATAATCGCATCCGCCAGACAGAGCGCCATCGAGGTATCGTCGGTGAACTCTGCCTGGTTGAAATAGCAGGCTGCGTTATTCTCTGCCGGGCCGGGTAAGAAACGGTCGATCCAGCCGAAGTGCGCCTTGACGCGCTTTCTCGGCCACAGCTCCGACGGCATGCCCATCGCATCCCCTAACGCCTGCCCGTAAAGGGCACCGAGAACACGTTCTTGTTTCATTTAACTTCCCCTTGTGTCAGCGCGGTATCGCTATCAACCACCTCAATTGCGGTGATCTCTTTATCCGATTCGCGGAAAAACAGCATAAACAGCACGGCAATCACGGCAATCATGATTGCACCAAATGTCCACATTCCGGCCCAGTTGAAGGTCAGCCCATTCACCGGCTCTTTGTAAGCGAACATTTTTTCCATCATCACGCCGCCCAGGCGGTAACCCAGCAGGCTACCAAAGCCCTGACAGCACAGCGTGATCAAGCCCTGCGCCGCGGTGCGCATGTGCGCTGGCGCTTTTTTGTCCACGTAGATGTACGCGGTCACGTAATAGAAGTCGTAGCTTACGCCGTGCAACAAAATGCCGAGGAACAGCAGGGCGTAGGTGAAGTACTGTTCCGCACCGCCGTAAACAAAGAAGCCGTAGCGGATGGCAGCGGTAATAAGCCCCAGCAGCAAGACCTTCTTAATACCAAAGCGTTTGGTAAAGAACGGCAGCGCCAGCATAAAGAAGATTTCGGAGAACTGGCCCAGCGTCATCCAGCCGGTGGCGTTTTTCATGCCGACTTCGGTGAGATAGCCGTTGGCGAAAATGTAGTAGAAGGCCAGCGGCATGGCGAACAGGAACGAGCAGAAGAAGAACACCAGGAAGTTTCTGTCGCGCAGCAGGATCAGCGCGTCCAGCCCGAGCATCACCTTAAAGTCCAGCTTGCCGGTGCTCTTCGGCGGCGTATTCGGCAGGAACAGGGCAAAGACGCCGAGCAGGGCGGAGCTGGCTGCGGTCATCAGCAGCGGGATATTGGTATCGGAAATGTCGCTATAGCCCATCATCTGCGGCAGGAACCCGCACGCCAGGCCTGAGGCGATCCAGCCGATGGTGCCCATCACGCGGATGCGCGGAAAGTCTGCCTCGACGTCATCCACGTTGGCAAAGGCGATGCTGTTGGTCAGCGCGATGGTCGGCATATAGGTCAGGGAGTAGGCCAGCAGCAGCGGGAAGAAGGTGCTGAACTGGGTTTGCTGTGCGGCGAAGTACATCAGAATCGCACCGGCGAACATCAGCACCGCCAGCACTTTCTGGGCGGCGAAGAAACGGTCCGTCAGCGAGCCGACCAGAATCGGTGAAAGGATTGCGGCAATCGCGGTACAGGCATAAGACCAGCCGATTTCCCCGGCGGTAAAACCGCTTTTGCTCAGCCAAAGCCACAGCGGCACAAACCAGGCGCCCCAGATAAACCATTCAACAAACATCATGAATGACAGTTGGACTTTCGTTTTCATTTTTTAATCCTGCATGTCAGTGAGGGTACGCCTTTAACATACCACTTAATAATACCTTTTAAATACCTTTGAGGTGAATGTTTGATCAGTGTAACAAAATTGTTGTACATGAAACGAGCCAGCAGATTGTGCTTAAAAAAGTTGCAGACGGTGGAAAATCTGTTAAGTCGGTACCAGGCTTAGTCTGCCTGCAAAAATGTGGGTTTGGATCACACGCTCCGACTCGACGTCGGACTTACGGGAGCATCACTATGACTGATATTGCGCAGTTGCTTGGCAAAGACGCCGACAGCCTCTTACAGCATCGTTGTATGACCATTCCAGCCGACCAGCTCTACCTGCCCGGCCACGACTACGTGGACCGCGTGATGGTGGACAACAACCGTCCGCCTGCCGTGCTGCGAAACATGCAGACGCTCTATAACACCGGGCGACTGGGCGGCACCGGATATCTCTCTATTCTGCCGGTGGACCAGGGCGTTGAGCACTCTGCTGGTGCCTCCTTCGCGGCGAATCCGCTCTATTTCGATCCGAAGAACATTGTCGAACTGGCGATTGAGGCGGGCTGTAACTGCGTGGCATCAACCTACGGCGTGCTGGCCTCCGTCTCGCGTCGCTATGCCCACCGCATTCCGTTCCTCGTCAAACTGAACCATAACGAAACCCTGAGCTACCCGACGGAATATGACCAGACCCTGTACGCCAGCGTGGAGCAGGCATTCAATATGGGGGCGGTGGCAGTGGGAGCGACCATTTACTTTGGCTCTGAACAGTCTCGTCGTCAGATTGAAGAGATCTCTGCCGCCTTCGAACGCGCGCACGAGCTGGGGATGGTGACGGTGCTATGGGCGTATCTGCGAAACAACGCGTTCAAAAAAGACGGCGTGGACTACCACGTGTCAGCCGATCTGACCGGCCAGGCGAACCATCTGGCGGCGACCATCGGCGCGGATATCGTGAAGCAAAAAATGGCCGAGAACAACGGCGGCTATAAGGCGGTGAACTTCGGCTATACCGATGATCGTGTTTACAGCAAACTGACCAGCGATAACCCGATCGATCTCGTGCGCTACCAGCTGGCGAACTGCTATATGGGCCGTGCAGGGCTGATCAACTCCGGCGGGGCGGCAGGCGGTGATACTGACCTGTCAGACGCGGTGCGTACGGCGGTGATCAACAAACGCGCGGGCGGCATGGGGCTGATCCTGGGCCGTAAGGCGTTTAAGAAAACCATGGCCGACGGCGTGAAGCTGATTAATGCGGTTCAGGACGTCTATCTGGACAGTAAAGTGACGATTGCTTAAGACATTATTTCTCCCTCTCCTTCCGGGAGAGGGCCGGGGTGAGGGCCTCAGGCCACTCAGCCGCTAATGCCGGGCGGCACGTTGTTTGCCCGGCCTACAGCCTGAATCTGCTTTATATTTGAAATGCTATTTCATTTCTCCAGAACCCCTCTCCCGATCCACCTCACACTTCCCCCTTCTTTTGTGAAAACTGTCACTCCTTCCTGTGCATATGCACAAAAAATGGTCAGCGCTTAGCGGGATCTGTCTAAGGCAGGGGACGAATTTTGCGCTTAAAGTTAGTTTCGAAACAGCTTTTCAAAATTCGAATCGCGCTGAACCTCTGTCGTCTTAAGGACTGATAATGAAAATTGAATCTGTAAACGTCACCGTCTTCCAGTACCCGACGCGTCGGGTTTCCGACGCTGCCGGGCATTCGCATCCGGGGCCTGAGAGCATGGCTAAAATGGCGATGCTTTCTATTACGGCAGACGATGGCACCAAAGGGTATTCCTTCGCGCCGCCGGAAGTGGTGCGCCCCTTTGTGGTCAACACCTTCTTTCGCAAGGTGCTGGTCGGCCAGGACGCGTTCTACCGCGAGCGCATCTGGCAGGATCTGGCGCACTGGCAGCGCGGTAGCGCGCATCAGTTGACCGAGCGCGCGCTGGGCTTCGTCGAACAGGCGCTGTGGGATCTGATTGGCCGCAAGCTCAACATGCCGGTCTGGAAGCTGCTGGGCGGCTATCGCGACAAGGTCCCGGCCTACGGCAGCACCATGTGCGGTGACGATCTGCCGGGGGGGCTATCCACGCCGGACGAGTACGCCCGCTTTGCCGAGACGCTGGTGTCGCGCGGGTACAAGGCCATCAAGCTGCATACCTGGATGCCGCCGGTCTCCTTTGCCCCCAACCCGAAGATGGACGTCAAAGCCTGCGCCGCCGTGCGTGAAGCGGTTGGCCCGGATATCGATCTCATGATCGACGGCTACCACTGGTACAGCCGCACCGAGGCGCTGTACATCGGCAAGGAGCTTGAAAAACTCAACTTCGCCTGGTTCGAAGAGCCGATGGAGGAGGAGAGCATGGCCTCCTACGCCTGGCTGGCGGAAAACCTGTCGATCCCGATTATCGGCCCGGAAAGCCTGGGCGGAAAACACCACAGCCGCGCGGACTGGATCAAAGCCGGGGCGTGCGACATCCTGCGCGCGGGCGCCAACGGTGTGGGCGGCATCTCTCCGACGCTGAAGGTGGCTAACCTGGCGGAAGCCTTCGGGATGGATTGCGAAGTACACGGCAACGGCGCGGCGAGCCTGGCGGTGATTGGCGCCATTAAAAACTGCCGTTGGTACGAGCGCGGCCTGCTGCACCCGTTCCTCGACTACGACAAACCGGCGGCGTACCTCAACAGCCTGGTCGACCCGATGGACGAGCACGGCATGGTCAGCCTGCCGAGCCGCCCGGGACTGGGCGAAGACATTACTTTTGCATATATCGAAGCCAATACCGTCAGCCACGACTGACAGATAAAAACGTACCCTACAGGCGATATATACATGAAACGATCTCCTTTAGCCGGGGCGTGCTTGCTCGCGCTCTCGCTGATGATGGGGAGCGGTGCGGCGGTCGCAAAAACGCCGCCCGACCAGCTCATCATCGGCATGAATATGAACAACCTCCTGCCCCTCGACCCGGCGGCAATGACCGGTAACGAAGTGGTCGGCATTGTGGTCAATCTCTATGATTCGCTGGTGGAGCTGGATCCGAACGAACTCACCAACGTCAGGCCCGCGCTGGCAAAGTCATGGGATATTTCGCCGGACCGTCAAACCCTGACCTTCCATCTGCGCGATGACGTGAAGTTTCACTCCGGCAACCCGCTCACGGCGGAGGACGTGGTCTGGTCGATGCGCCGCCTGCTGCACCTCAACCTTGCGCAGGCGTCGGTGTGGAAATCCTACGGATTTTCAAAGAAAAACATCGATAGCCACATTAGCGCACCCGATGCGAACACGGTGCAGATTGTCCTGCCAAAGGCCAACGACCCGCAGCTGGTGATTTACTCCCTTGGCGCGCTCGGCAACCTCGGCGTGCTCGACAGCAAAACGGTGCAGCAGCATGCGGTCAACAACGACTGGGGCAACCGCTGGCTGACCACCAACGAAGCCGGTTCCGGCCCGTTTATGCTGGAGACCTGGCAGGCGAAGGACGTGCTGCGCATGCAGCGTAACCCGCACTACTGGCGCGACGCGCCGAAGATGAGCCGCGTGGTGCTGCGCCATTTCCAGGAGTCGCAAACCCTGCGTCTGATGATTGAAAAGGGTGACCTCGACATTGCCAACAATATGGCGGTGGCGGACATCAACGCCCTGCGTAAAGACCCCCAGCTCACCGTAGAAGCCGTGCAAAAAGGCACGGTCTACTACGTGGCGATGAGCATGAAGGAGGCCCATTTCGCTAACCCGAAGGTGCGCGAAGCGGTGCGCTACCTGATTGACTATCAGGGCATCAATAAAGCGCTCATGCCGGGCTACGGTGTGTTGCATCAGCGTCCCATCAAGGCGGGTATGCCATCAACGCTGCCGGACCCGGGCTATAAGCTCGATATCCCTCGTGCCAAAAAACTGCTGGCAGAGGCGGGTTATCCGGATGGATTTGATACGACCCTGAGGGTGCTGGCGGATCAGCCGTTCCTGAATATTGCCATTGCGGTGCAGTCGACGCTGATGCAGGCGGGGATTAACGCCAAAATCATCACCGGCACCGGGAACCAGATCTACGGCGCAATGCGCGAGCGCAGGTTCGACATGCTGGTCGGGCGCGGGGGCAGCGGGGTAGAGCCACATCCGCACTCCAGCTTGCGCGCGCTGGTCTATAACCCGGACAACAGTGACGAAGCCCGGCTGACCAATTTCCAGGGCTGGCGCACCAGTTTTTACGATAAGCCGCTCAACGAGATGATCGACAAGGCCCTGCTGGAGCGCGCTCCGAAGAAACAGGTCGCCGACTACCAGCAGATCCAGGTGCGCTACGACGCGCTGATCCCGGCGATGATCCCCCTGTCGCAGATGGTGGATTCGGTGGTGGTGCGTAACGAGGTGAAGAACTTTCAGTCGCACCCGTCGGCCACGACCTTCCTGCGCGACGTCTACAAAACCGGAGGTGAAAAATGAGCGTGGCGATTTTCGCGCCCGGCTCCCGGGCCCGGCGCTTCTCAACGCGACTCACGCAGGTGCTGATAACGCTGTTCGGCCTGCTGCTGCTGACCTTTTTCATCGGTCGCGTGATGCCCGTCGACCCGGTGCTGGCGATTGTTGGCCCGGATGCCGACCACAGCACCTACCAGCAGGTCTATCACCAGCTGGGGTTCGATAAATCTCTGCTGACGCAGTTCGGCATTTACCTCAGTAACCTTCTGCACGGCGATCTGGGGAACGCGCTGCTGACGGGCAAACCGGTGACCGCCGATATCCTGCGCGTTTTCCCGGCGACGCTTGAGCTGGCGACGATGGCGATAATCGTTGGTGCGGGCTTAGGCATCCCGCTGGGAGTGCTTGCGGCGGCGCGTCGCAACAGCGTTTCCGACTACGTGGTGCGCATCATCAGCCTCGCGGGTTACTCCACGCCCATTTTCTGGGTCGGGATGATGGGGCTGCTGCTGTTCTACGCCTGGCTTGGCTGGGTGGGGGGCGCGGGACGTCTGGATCTCGGACTGGAGGGTTTAGTCCCACGCCGCACCGGACTGATGACGGTGGATGCGCTGCTGGCCGGGAACGGCGCGGTGTTCTGGAACGCCGTTAACCATCTGGTTTTACCGGCCTCGCTGCTCGGCTTTCACTCTCTGGCCTACATCAGCCGCATGACCCGCAGCTTTATGCTGGCGCAGCTGTCGCAGGAGTTCATCATCACCGCGCGAGTAAAAGGCTTAACCGAGCGTCAGGTGATCTGGAATCACGCGTTTCGCAATATCCTCGTACAACTGCTGACGGTGGTGGCGCTGGCCTACGGCTCGCTGCTGGAAGGGGCGGTGCTGATTGAGACCGTCTTCTCCTGGCCGGGCTTCGGCTCGTACCTCACCGGCAGCCTGCTGCTCGGGGACATGAACGCGGTCATGGGCTGCGTGCTGCTGGTGGGGGTTATCTTCGTGATGCTCAACCTGCTCTCCGACATGCTGTATCAACTCTTTGACCCGAGGACGAAATCATGACCGTTTCTCCGGATACGCCGCTGGGGGCAGGGCCGTCAGAAAGCCGCCAGCGTATCAAGCGTACGCTGGGCCGTGCCGCCGGTTTTGTCGGCAAGATGGCGCGCAACCCGCTCACCGCCATCGGCGGCGGGATTATCATGCTGCTGCTGATTGTGGCGGCCTTCGCGCCGCTGATCGCGCCATACAATCCGCTGGTACAGGACCTTAATAACGCGCTGGTCGCCCCGAACGCGCAGCACTGGTTCGGCACCGACGAGTTTGGCCGCGACATCTTCAGCCGCCTGGTGTACGGCTCGCGCATCACGCTCTATATCGTGCTGCTGGTCTCCGTGACCGTCGGCCCGCTGGGGCTGCTGCTGGGGGTGACCGCAGGTTATTTCGGCGGCAAGGTGGATGCCGTGCTGATGCGCGTGACCGATATCTTTATCTCCTTCCCGAGCCTGGTGCTGGCGCTGGCGTTTGTGGCGGCGCTGGGGCCGGGGCTGGAGCACGTCGTCATTGCCATTACGCTTACCGCCTGGCCGCCGATAGCCCGTCTGGCGCGTGCCGAAACGCTCTCCCTGCGTCAGGCCGATTTTATCTCCGCCGTGCGTCTGCAGGGGGCGTCATCGGTGCGCGTGCTGTGGCGCCACATTGTGCCGCTGTGCCTGCCGTCGGTGATTATCCGTATCACCATGAACATGGCGGGGATCATTCTCACCGCTGCCGGATTGGGCTTCCTCGGCCTTGGCGCACAGCCGCCGGAGCCGGAGTGGGGTGCAATGATCTCCAGCGGTCGCACCTACATGATGGAGTGCTGGTGGGTAGTGACTATTCCGGGGCTGGCGATCCTGATCAACAGCCTGGCGTTCAACTTCTTAGGAGATGGCCTACGTGACATCCTCGATCCTCGCAGCGAATAACCCGCTGCTCGACGTGCGCGACCTCCATGTCGATTTCATCAACGGCGGCGCAGTAACCCACGCGGTGCGCGGCGTCTCTTTCCAGCTCGGACGCGAAAAGCTGGCGATTGTCGGCGAGTCCGGCTCCGGCAAATCCACCGTTGGGCGGGCGCTGCTGCGCCTGCATCCGGCCAAAGCGCAAATCAGCGCTTCGCGGATGCAGTTTGGCGATGTCGATTTACACTCTGTCAGCGAGGCGCAGATGCGCGGCATTCGCGGCAAGCGTATCTCGATGATCATGCAGGACCCGAAATACTCGCTTAACCCGGTGGTTTGCGTGGGTGATCAAATTGCCGAAGCCTGGCTGACCCATCATCCGGGGCGCAAGGCGGAAGCGAAAGCCAAAGTGCTGGAAATGCTCGACGTGGTGCGCATTCGCCAGCCCGGGCGGGTGTATCACCTCTATCCGCACGAGATTTCCGGCGGGCAGGGGCAGCGCATCATGATCGCCATGATGCTGATCACCGACCCGGAGCTGGTGATTGCCGACGAACCGACCTCGGCGCTGGACGTGTCGGTGCGTTTACAGGTGCTCGGCCTGCTCGACGACCTGGTGCAGTCCCGTGGGCTCGGGCTGATCTTTATCAGCCACGACATCAACCTGGTGCGCAGCTTCTGCGACCGGGTGCTGGTGATGTACGCCGGGCGCGTGGTGGAGTCGATTGCCGCGAAGGATCTGCACAACGCGAAGCATCCGTACACGCAGGGTTTAATCAGCGCGCTGCCTGAAATCAACCATCGCCGTCCGACGCTGCCGGTATTACAGCGTCAGGCCAGCCGGCTCACCGAGTAAGGAGCAGAGATGATCGAGATTAACCACCTCAACCTGGCGTTCGGCGAAGGCGAGAAGCGCAATCAGGTACTGGACGATGTGAATATCAGCGTGAAAGAGGGTGAGATTTATGGCCTGGTGGGGGAGTCCGGTTCGGGCAAAACCACGGTGCTGAAATGTCTGGCCGGGCTGTTTACCCACTGGGACGGTGAGCTGGCGATTGGCGGCAGGCCGTTGGAAAAGCGCATCAGCCGGGAACGGTGCCGTCGGGTGCAGATGGTGTTTCAGGACCCGTACGGCTCGCTGCATCCGCGCCACACTATCGGGGATATTCTGGAGGAGCCGCTGCAGATCCACGGCATAATGGATCGCGACAGACGTATTCATACGTTGCTGGATAAGGTGGGGTTAAACCGGGCCTTTCGCGACCGTTATCCGCACCAGCTTTCCGGCGGCCAGCGCCAGCGCGTGGCGATTGCCAGAGCGCTGATTCTGGAGCCGCAGGTGCTGCTGCTGGATGAGCCGACCTCGGCGCTGGACGTCTCCGTGCAGGCGGAAATCCTCAACCTGCTGGCGGAGCTTCAGCGTGAGTCAAATTTGACCTACCTGATGGTAACGCACGATCTGGGCGTGATTGCCCACCTGTGCCAGAAGGTGGCGGTGATGCAGTACGGCAAAATCCTCGAAAGCCTGACCGTCGACGCGCTGGTGGCCGGACAGGCCAAAACCGACTATACGCGGATGCTGGTCAACGCCAGCCAGCAGTATTCCCGCGAGATGGCGCGAGAGGTGGCGGTGTATTAGGGGGGCGGTCTGGTGCCCTCACCCCGACCCTCTCCCACAGGGAGAGGGAGAATGACAGCCCCGACAAAACCTCAGCGCAAAAGTGCACAGTCCGGCGGCAAACGGCACTGCAGCGCACCGGGTAACACCTCAATGCGGAACTGCGTCCCGCTCAGCGGTTCTCCGTCGAGGTTAAAGGTCATCCCGTGTGGGGCATTCACTTCAAACCATGCCGATTTCCCGGCGATGATATTTGGACTCTCTTCCGGTTGCGTCAGCGTGGTGAACAGCGCAGGTAGCAGGCCGTCACCGGTGAAAATCCGCAGCTGGAGCTGGCCGTCGTTGATCAACGCTTCCGGGCAAAGCTGTTGTCCGCCGCCCGCCTGACGCCCGTTGCCGATGCCAATCACCAGCGCGTCGCCCTGCCAGTGGAAGTTCTCACCGTGGATTTCACAGCGGTCGGGCTTCAGCGTGTCCATGCGCATCAGGCCGTGGATCAGGTATGACACGCCGCCCAGCGCCGCCTTTAGCTTTTCCGGCGTTTCGCTGGTAATGCGCGTACCGAAGCCGCCCGTCGCCATATTGATAAAGCAGGTTTTATCATTCACCTGTGCAATGTCTACGGCGGTCGCTTTACCCAGAATTGCCAGCTGTAGCGCTTTCCCGAAGTCTTCTGGGATCCCGGCACTGGTGGCAAAATCATTAGCCGTTCCAAGCGGCAAAATCCCCATCACCGGGCGGTCTGTCGTCGACAGGTCGATAAGCGCGGAGGCGATCTCATTGATGGTGCCATCTCCGCCGCCGGAAATAATGGTTTTGACGCCCAGTCGGATGCCTTCATCGATGTACCGTGCCGCGTCGCCTTTTTCAAACGTCACCCGCACGTGAATGCGCGCACCGTCTTCCCGTAATTCGGTAATGGCCTGGCGAAGCACATCGTTGCCCGCACTTTTGCCGTTGAGAATCAATAAACTGTCTGGATAGGTTGCCATCCGCGCTGCTCCCTTTTTTAGCGTTAGTTAGAGTGTATAGCAGAGAGGAAAAAAGCGGGTAAGAACACGATGAAAGGGACAAAAAAGGCAAGAAAGCGCGTTACAATTCAGCGATGAGATTCATGTAATCACAGAAAAGCGATGATAAATAAAATTCTGGTAAGCGCATGTTTGATGGGCTTCAAAGTCCGTTATAACGGTAGTGAAAAATCCCGAATGAACGCGCAACTCGCTCGTTGGCAACAGGAAGAACGTTTGGTTATCCACTGTCCAGAGCTTGCTGCCGGATTGCCTGTACCCCGTCCACCGGCAGAGATTATCTCTGCTGACGGTAAAGACGTGATGCATGGGCAAGCCAGGATAATCGAAAATACAGGGCTGGATGTGACTGAGCAATACCAGCTTGCAGCCTGGCTCGCGCTGCGTACCGCTCTGGAATCAGGCTGTAGCGCCGCGTTGTTAACTGACGGCAGCCCAACGTGCGGCAGCCAGATTATTTATGACGGTTCTTTCAGCGGTATACGCAAGACGGGCATGGGGGTTGCGGCATCGCTGCTCGCAGAACATGGCATCGCGGTGTTTTCAGAGGAGCAAATCGCCGAACTTATCGCCTGGATTGAGGAAAGAGAAGGCAAAAAATAAGCCCACGTAAGGGAGATTACGCGGGCTAAGGAGGTGGTTCCTGGTACAGCTAGCATTTATGGGTTATGTTTTTCAGCGCTGGGGATAATACCCGTATTGAACGAAGCGGTATGTGATCCGATTCTAAGAATTATCCCGATATGAAAAAATCCCGCTGATTGACTATTTGCTGTGCGGATTACGGGTGTTTTCACCTTCAAAATTACGCATCAGCAGTGCGAACTCCAGCTCGACCTCTTCAGGAACCGGCAGCCAGACGACGTGTCCGTCGCCCGGTGCGACGTCAATCGCTTCACCCTTTTTGTTTTCCAGATGCTCCAGACGGAAGTTCATGTTGCCCTGCGGGGTCATGAGCTCCAGGCTGTCGCCTTTGGTGAATTTGTTTTTCACCGCCACGGCCGCCAGCGCGCCTTTGCGCTCGCCGGTGAAATCGCCGACAAACTGCTGGCGCTCAGAAATGGAGTAGCCGTGCTCGTAGTTCTGATAATCATCGTGGGTATGACGGCGCAGGAAGCCTTCGGTGTAGCCGCGATGCGCCAGACCTTCCAGCGTCTCCAGCAGGGTGGTATCGAAAGGTTTACCGGCAGCGGCATCGTCGATAGCCTTGCGGTACACCTGCGCGGTGCGTGCGCAGTAGTAGTAGGACTTGGTGCGGCCTTCGATTTTCAGGGAGTGCACGCCCATCTGGGTCAGACGCTCGACGTGCGCGATGGCGCGCAGGTCTTTGGAGTTCATGATGTAGGTGCCGTGTTCGTCTTCAAAGGCGGTCATGTACTCGCCCGGACGCTTGGCTTCTTCAATCATAAACACACTGTCGGTTGGCGCGCCGACGCCCAGCGTTGGCTCAACGTTGGTCACCGGGATCGGCTCGTGCTTGTGCACGATGTTGCCGATGTCATCCTCTTTGCCTTCCTGGACGTTATATTCCCAGCGGCAGGCGTTGGTGCAGGTGCCCTGGTTCGGGTCGCGCTTGTTGATATAGCCAGACAGCAGGCAGCGGCCGGAGTAGGCCATGCACAGCGCACCGTGGACGAAAATCTCGATTTCCATATCCGGCACCTGGGTGCGGATCTCTTCAATCTCTTCGAGGGAAAGCTCGCGAGACAGAATGACGCGGGTTAGCCCCATCTGCTTCCAGAACTTCACCGTCGCCCAGTTGACGGCGTTGGCCTGCACGGAGAGGTGAATATCCATCTCCGGGAAGTGCTCCCGAACCAGCATGATTAAACCCGGGTCCGACATGATCAGCGCGTCCGGCCCCATCTCCACGACCGGCTTTAGATCGCGGATGAACGTTTTCAGCTTGGCGTTGTGCGGCGCGATGTTCACCACCACGTAGAATTTTTTGCCCAGGGCATGCGCTTCGTTGATGCCGAGCTGCAGGTTCTCGTGGTTGAATTCGTTGTTGCGCACGCGCAGCGAGTAGCGCGGCTGGCCCGCGTATACCGCATCGGCACCATAGGCGAAAGCGTAACGCATATTTTGCAGCGTTCCCGCCGGGGAAAGGAGTTCCGGTTTAAACATGATTGTTCTCGTTCTGATGACAGGTCAGATCCGCGTGCACCTGGTGCAGCGGTAAGGGGAGATCCCCCACTTTAAGGGCGGGCATTGTAGCGCTGTGGGGCAGGGAGGTAAAGCGCCGGGTCGCGTCACCGCGCTCCCGGCGTGCTTCGTGCCGTCAGGTGTTGTCTTTTACCGTCTGGGCAGACCCGTTGGTTTTGACCGAGGCTATGCCCTTATCACGCGATTGTTCCGTTGCATAAAGCTGGCTGCTGCCAATCACCTGATGGTTGCCCGCCTTTAGATTGAAATGGAACTTCCCGTTCGAGGCCGTTTTCTTATCAAAGCGTTCGTCCAGGGGGCTGTTTGTGCGTACGGAAGCAATGCCGTTTTCAGCCGCGCTTTTGCTGGTATAAAGCTCGCTGGTGAGAATGATCTCACCGTTGCCAGCTTTCAGCACAAACCTGAACTGACCATCACTGCTTTTACTTAATTCGAACCAACCAGACATAGGTACTCCTTTATCGAAGGTAAAATTATCAGCACCAGTTATAAATAAGCGAACCGGTAAAAAGAGTATGGTTGATTCATGGATTGATTCCAGAAAAGAAAAACCCGCCAGAGGCGGGTTTCAGAGGGGATATGTTACACAATCCTGCAGGCATCCGCTTCCCAGCGATACCCCACGCCATACACCGCGCGAATGAACGACTGGTCGGCATCCAGCGCCTCCAGCTTGCGGCGCAGGTTTTTAATATGGCTGTCGATGGTGCGGTCGGTCACGACGCGGTAGTCGTCATACAGGTGGTTCAGCAGCTGTTCGCGGGAGAACACTTTTCCCGGCTCGTGGGAGAGGGTTTTCAGCAGGCGGAATTCCGCAGGCGTCAGGTCCAGCAGCTTGCTGCGCCAGCTTGCCTGGAAGCGGCTTTCGTCGACAATCAGCGGGCTTTCGGCGTCGAGCACCTGAAGCTCGCGCTGCGGCTTGCAGCGGCGCAGAATGGTTTTCACGCGGGCGACCACTTCACGCGGGCTGTAAGGTTTGCAGATATAATCGTCCGCGCCTATTTCAAGTCCCAGCAGGCGGTCGATTTCTTCTATTTTGGCGGTCACCATCACGATGGGCACGTCGGAGAAACGACGAATTTCACGGCACAGGGTCAGGCCGTCCGTACCCGGCAGCATCAGGTCAAGCAGGATCAGGTCCGGCGGCGTCTGGCGTACGTAGGGCAACACCCGATCGCCATGGTTAATCAGCGACGGGGCATAGCTTGCCGCGCGTAAATAGTCGATCAGTAACTGCCCAAGCTTAGGCTCGTCTTCCACAATCAAAATCCGTGGCGTGTTTTCGTCAATCGGTAACTCGGTCATGCTTCTCTCGATAAATCCCGTTCCAGAGGTAACTCTACTGTAATGCTAACCCCGCCAAAAGGCGAATGGGCGGCGCGGAGGGTGCCGTTGTGGGCTTCGACGATGTTGACGCAAATCGCCAGCCCCAGCCCGGAGCCGCCGCTGGCGCGGTTACGCGATCCTTCAGTGCGATAAAACCGCTCAAACAGTCTCTCCAGCTGCGCATCCTGCACGCCGGGGGCGGAATCCGCGAAGGTGAGGGCGAAGCGTCCGTTTTCCTGTCTGCCGGAAATATGCAGCCCGCCGCCGCTGTCAGTGTAGCGCAGGCTGTTTTCCAGCAGGTTGTTGAACAGCTGCATCAGTCTGTCTTTATCGCCAAATACCACCGCGCTGTCCGGCAGGGAGAGGTCGATTTTCAGGTTGCGGCTGGCAAAGCGCTCGCGGAAGGCGCCGCTGATCACTTCCAGAATGTTAATCACGTCGACCGGCGCTTTCTGGTAGGCCAGCGCGCCTTCGTCGGACATGGAGAGCTGATGCAGGTCGTCCACCAGCTTGGTCAGCGTACCCACTTCCGCCTGCAGCGAGGCCACGGATTCGGGCGTAAACTGACGCACGCCGTCCTGAATCGCCTCCAGCTCGCCGCGCAGCACCGCCAGCGGGGTGCGCAGCTCGTGGGAAATATCGGCCATAAAGTCGCGGCGCATCTGCTGGTTCTTCTCCAGCGTGCTGGCGAGCTGGTTAAAGTCCTGCGCCAGCTTGCCCAGTTCGTCCTGGCTGCGGGTGTCGACGCGGGTGGTAAAGTCCCCGGCGGCCAGCCTGTGCGTGCCTTCCACCAGCCGTTTCACCGGGGCGAGCAAACCGCGCGCCAGCGGGAAGGTGGCGAGCGCGGCGAGCAGCGTCGACAGGGCGACAATCAGCCAGCTGGTCTGACGCTGCTGACGGTCAAAGTTAATATCGGTATTGCGCGTCAGGCGTTCCACCGGCGAGGCGATCACCCAGCCCACCGTGGCGCCGTTAGCGGTGATGGCGCGCCGCGTGCCGTCCGGCGGTATCGGTGCGCGCGGCCCAACCAGCGTGCGCATGTCCTGGTCTATCACCCAAAACTGGGTGCGCCAGCCGTGTGGCGGCATGCCCGGGCCCGGGCGGTCGTCGTCATTATCGTGCTCCAGGGAGCGCAGGACCTGGAAGATAAATCGGTCATTATTGCGCAGGAACCGCCAGTTGCCGTGCTGCGTATACTGCTCGCCCAGCGCATCGCTTAACCCCTGCAGGCGCTGTTCGTTGCCATGTTTGATATAGTCAATAAACCCGCGCTCAAAGCTGACCCGCACCGCCCAGTGCATGGTGATCAGCAGGACGATACAGGTGGCAAAAATCGCCACAAAGAGTTTGCCGGTAATACCCGGACGCCAGAATTTCATGGTGCACTCCTTTTGCCGCGTCGGATCACGACGTTCTTAGTGGTGTCATTCGGGACTCTGGCGAAGATGACGGCGGGCAGGGCGATAATCACCGCCATGCTGAGATAGGTATATAAAAAGACCTGATGCGCAACGGGCGTGTCCACGCTGAGATGGTGCTGCCCGTACATGCCGAGCAGTAAGCCCGCAATGGTCACGCCGACGCTCATGGAAAGCTGCATGACCATCGACAGCAGGCTGTTGCCGCTGCTCGCCAGCTCGTCCGGCAGATCTTTCAGCGTCAGGGTGTTCATCGACGAGAAGCGCATGGAGTTGATGATCCCCTGGCAAAACAGCACCAGCGGCAGGACGTAATACCAGCCCATCAGCGCCACGGCCATAAACAACAGGCTTACCAGCGCCAGCCCCAGCGTGGCGGCGACCAGCACGTGGCGGTAGCCAAAGCGGTTCACCACCTGCACCACGATACGCTTCATCCCCATGCTGCCGAGCACCATCGGGATCATCATCAGGCCCGCGTGGAACGGCGAAAAACCCATGCCAATTTGCAGAAACACGGGCGTCATAAACGGCAGCATCCCGCTGCCAATACGCCCGGCAAAGCTGCCGAACAGACCAAGACGGTAGGTGGGGTTTTTAAACAGATTCAGGCTGAACAGCGCCTTGTCATTCTCGCGAGCGTGCCACAGATACCACAGAATGGCGGTGATGCCGATAACGACCAGCATCCCCAGCGTCAGGGACGAAATGCCCAGCCCCTTTTGCCCGTCGAGCGCCAGCGTGAGCGTGGCCATGCCCGCCGCCAGCAGGATAAAGCCGAAGAAATCAAAGCGCCGCGTCTGCATTTTGTAGTTCGGCATCAGCGTCAGGGTGGGGATGGCGCCGATGATGCCAACCGGCAGGTTGATTAAGAAAATCCAGTGCCAGGAGGCGTACTCCACCAGAATCCCGCCCAGCGCAGGGCCCAGCAGCGGCCCCACCTGACCGGGTAACGTCACAAAGGTCATCGCCGCCATATACTGCTCGCGCGGCACAATCTTCATCACCGTTAGCCGCCCGACCGGCACCATCATCGCGCCACCGACGCCCTGCAGCACCCGCGCCATCACCAGCTGGTCGAGGGTGTTGGCCTGGGCGCAAAACAGCGATCCGGTGGTAAACAGCACGATGGCGGTAAAAAAGATATTGCGCACGCCCACTTTGTCCGCCAGCCAGCCGCTGGCAGGCAGCATGACCGCTACCGTCAGCACGTAGGAGACAATCACCATATGCATGTGCAGCGGGCTCTCACCCAGGCTTTTCGCCATCGAGGGGAGGGCCGTATTAACGATGGTCGTATCCAGCGACTGCATAAAGAAGCCGAACGCGACTATCCACAGCTGCCAGCGAACGTTATTGGGGAGGTCGGTCATTTACTCGGTCACCGTGGTTCTCTTTTTACGTGAAAAGCGCAGCCGCAGGCGGTCAAAGAACAGATAGACAACCGGCGTGGTGTACAGCGTCAGCAGCTGGCTCATTACCAGCCCGCCGACAATGGTGATCCCCAGCGGCTGACGCAGTTCAGAGCCGTCGCCGCCCGAAATCACCAGCGGCAGCGCGCCAAACAGCGCCGCCAGGGTGGTCATCATGATCGGACGAAAACGCAGCAGGCAGGCCTGGAAGATCGCCTCCTCCGGCGACAGGTTGCCGTTGCGCTGGGCGTCCAGCGCGAAGTCGACCATCATGATGGCGTTTTTCTTCACAATACCGATTAACAGCATAATCCCGATGAGCGCGATGAGGCTGAACGGCGCGCCGAACAGCTCCAGCGCCAGCAGTGCCCCCACGCCCGCCGACGGTAGCGTCGAGAGAATGGTCAGCGGGTGAACGTAGCTCTCATACAGAACGCCCAGCACAATATAAACCGTAGCAATCGCCGCCAGAATCAAAATTACCTGCGAGTTCATCGTCTCCTGGAACACCTGCGCCGTGCCTGCAAAGCTGCCGCGCACGGTGGACGGTACGCCAAGCTGCGTCATGGCGCGGTTGATAGCATCGCTGGCCTCTGAGAGCGACGAGCCGGTTGGCAGGTTAAACGAAATGGTCGAGGCCGCCGAAAGGCCCTGATGGTTAACCGACAGCGGCGCATTTGACGGCTGCCAGCTGGCGAAGTACGACAGCGGGATGGCCTTGCCGTCGCTGTTGATGACAAACATCTTGTCCAGCGCGCTGATGTCCTGGGTGTAGCGCGGGTCAACCTCCATCACCACCTTGTACTGATTCATCGGCTGATAGATGGTAGAAATCTCGCGCTGACCAAAAGCGTTGTTCAGCAGGCTGTTAGCCGCTGCCACGTCAATGCCCAGCCGCGACATGGTTTCGCGGTCGTAGGTGAGCGCCATCTCCGCGCCGTTGTCCTGCTGATCCGAGTTGACGTCCGCCAGCGCCGGCAGGGCGGCCAGCGCTTTACGGATCTTCGGCTCCCACTCGCGCAGGGCGGCTAAATCATCCGAGAGCAGAGTGTACTGATAGCTGGCGTTGGCCTGACGACCGCCGACGCGGATATCCTGAACGGCCATCAAAAACAGATTCGCGCCCGGCTCTTTGGCGAGCTTCACGCGCAGGCGGTCAATCACCTGCTGCGCGGTAAGATTTCGCTCGTCGCGGGGCTTGAGGGTAATAAACATCATCCCGCTGTTGACGCGCGACCCGCCGGTAAAGCCGGTGACGTTATCTACCGCCGGGTCTTCACGAATGATCTTCATAAAGTCCTGCAGCTTGCCGCGCATCGCCTGGAACGAAATGCTCTGGTCGGCCTGAATACCGCCCATCAGCACCCCGGTATCCTGCTCCGGGAAGAAGGTTTTCGGGATGGTGATATACATCCAGACGTTCAGGCCAATGGTGGCGATAAGCACCAGCCCGACCAGACGTGTATGGTTTAGCACCCACTTCAGCGATGTACCGTAGCCTTCCTGCATCGCCATCAGGACACGACCAAAGCCTTTACGGCGCGGCTGGGTGTGGGGCTTGCTGCTCTTGAGCATCCAGCCGCACATCATCGGCGTGAGCGTGAGCGAGATAACCAGCGAGATACCTATCGCCACGGAGAGCGTGACGGCAAACTCGCGCAGTAATCTGCCCGGCAGCCCGCCCATCAGCAGCAGCGGCAGGAACACCGCCACCAGCGACAGGCTCATGGAGAGCACGGTAAAACCAACCTCGCGCGTCCCTTGCAGCGCCGCCTGCAGCGGCTTCACGCCCGCTTCCAGATGGCGGGAGATATTCTCCAGCACCACGATGGCGTCATCCACCACGAAGCCGGTGGCAATCGTCAGTGCCATCAGCGACAGGTTGTTAAGGCTAAAGCCGCACAGGTACATGGCGGCAAAGGTGCCAATCAGCGAGACCGGCACCGCCACCGCCGGGATCAGCGTCGCACGGCCTGAGCGCAGGAACAGGAACACCACCAGGATCACCAGCGCCACGGAGATGATCAGCGTCTGCTCCACCTCTTCAAGCGAGGCGCGAATGGTCGGGGAGCGATCCTGCGCAATCTGCAGATCGATGGCCGCCGGAATGGTCTCCTGCAGCTCCGGCAAGCGCTCGCGGATGCTATTGACCGTCTGGATGATGTTGGCTTCCGGCAGCTTGCGGATCATCAGCAGGATCGCCGGTTTGGCGTTGGTCATCCCGGCGTTACGCACGTCCTGCACCGAATCGGTGACGCTGGCAACGTCGCTTAAGCGCACCGCCGCGCCGTTGTTGTAGTGAATAATCAGCGGCTGGTATTCCGCGGCGGTTTTCAGCTCGTCATTGGTCTGGAGCTGCCAGCGGTGGCTGCCGTCCTCAATCGCCCCCTGCGGTTTGCGCACGTTGGCATTGCTGATGGCGGAACGCACGTCGTCCAGCGACACTCCCTGATTAAACAGCGCCTGCGGGTTCAGCCCCACGCGCACGGCAGGCAGGGAGCTGCCGCCGACGTCAACGTCACCCACGCCGTCAATCTGGGCGATGGTCTGCGCCAGCTGCGTAGAGGCGAAGTCGTACAGTTGACCCTGCGAGTAGGTGTCCGAGGTGAGCGTCAGGATCATGATCGGCGCGTCCGACGGGTTGGCTTTACGATAGGTCGGTCGGCTCGGCATACCGCTCGGAAGCAGGCTTTGTGCGGCGTTGATCGCTGCCTGCACGTCGCGGGCGGCACCGTTAATATCCCGGTCGAAGCTGAATTCCAGAATAATGCGCGTGCTGCCCAGCGAGCTGCTGGAGGTCATCTCGTTGACCCCTGCAATGCGCCCGAGCGAACGCTCCAGCGGTGTGGCGACCGACGAGGCCATGGTTTCCGGCGACGCGCCGGGCAGCGAGGCGCTGACCATGATCACCGGGAAATCCACCTGCGGCAGCGGGGCCACCGGCAGCAGCCGGAAGCCGAGCACACCGCACAGGGTGATGGCGACGGAGAGTAAAATTGTCGCCACCGGGCGGTAAATGAAGAGGGCGAAAAACTTCACTTACGCCTCCTCTTCACGTTTCGGGAAGCGGCTTTTCGCCCACAGCGCCAGGCGGTCAAACAGCAGGTAGATCACCGGCGTGGTAAAAAGCGTCAGCACCTGGCTGACCAGCAGACCGCCAACCATGCCGATCCCCAGCGGGCGGCGCAGCTCAGCACCGACGCCGGTGCTGAGCATCAGCGGCAGCGCGCCCAGCAGGGCGGCGAGGGTCGTCATCAGGATCGGACGAAAACGCAGCAGACAGGCCTGGAAGATGGCATCACGTGGCGACATCCCCTGCTCGCGCTCGGCGGCCAGGGCGAAGTCGATCATCATGATGGCGTTTTTCTTCACAATACCGATAAGCAGGATAATGCCGATAATAGCAATGACGTCCAGCTCGCTGCCCGCCAGCATCAGCGCCAGCAGCGCCCCCACGCCTGCGGTCGGCAGGGTAGAGAGGATGGTGATCGGGTGAATAAAGCTTTCGTACAGCACGCCGAGCACGATGTACATCGCGACCACCGCCGCGACGATCAGCCAGACGGTGTTACCCAGCGCGGCCTGGAACGCCAGCGTGCTCCCCTGGAACTGGGTCTGAATGTCAGACGGGAAGCTGAGTTCTTTTTCGGCGCTCAGAATGGACTCTACCGCTTCGCCCAGTGAGTATCCGTCCGGCACGTTAAACGAAATGGTGGTGGACGGGAACTGATCCAGGTGGTTGATCGACAGCGGGGTATAGCGCTCCTCCACGCTGGCAATGGCGCTTAACGGCACGATCCCGCCGTCTTTGCTGGTCAGGCGCACCGAGTCCAGCGCGGCGAGGCCCGGCGTGTTATCCGTGTTGTGCTCCAGCACCACGCGATACTGGTTCGCCTGGGTGTAGATGGTGGAAATCAGGCGCTGACCAAAGGCGTTATAGAGCGCGTTGTCCACGTCCGCCATGGTAATGCCCAGACGGCTGGCGGTATCGCGGTTGACGTTCACGTAGGCCGCCAGCCCTTTGTCCTGCCAGTCGCTGCTGACGTCCGCGAGCTGCGGCAGCGCTTTCAGTTTATCCACCAGCTGCGGCACCCAGGTGCTGAGGGCATCGAGCGTGGTCGCCTGTAGGGTGAACTGATACTGCGTGCGGCTCACCTGGGTATCGATGGTTAAATCCTGAATGGGCTGCAGGTAAAGCGCAATGCCCGGCACCCGCGCGACGGCGTTTTGCAGACGCTCGATGACAGCGTTGACGCGGTCGTCGCGATCATCCAGCGGCTTGAGGTTGATCTGCAGACGCGCGCTGTTGAGCGACGGGTTGGTGCCATCCACCCCCACGTAGGCGGTCAGGCTCTCCACCGCCGGATCTTTCATGATGATTTCAGACACCTGCTGCTGGCGTTGCGCCATATTGGCGAATGAGACCGACTGCGGCGCCTGAAGCGTGCCCTGAATAATGCCGTTGTCCTGGATCGGGAAGAAGCCTTTCGGAATGAAAATCCACAGCATCACGCTGAGCGCCAGGGTACCCAGCGCCACGCCGAGCGTTGCCCACGGATGGTTCAGGACTTTCGCCAGCATGCGACCGTAAGCGGCAATGATCCGGTCAAACATGCGCTCGGAGGCGCGTGAGAAGCGGTTTTGTTTGCGCAGCGATTCGTGGCTCAGCATGCGGGCGCACATCATCGGCGTCAGGGTCAGCGAGACCACGGCGGAGATCAAAATGGCGACCGCCAGCGTCACGGCAAACTCGCGGAACAGACGCCCGACGATATCACCCATAAACAGCAGCGGGATCAGCACCGCAATCAGCGAGAAAGTCAGCGAGATAATGGTAAAGCCGATTTCGCCCGCGCCCTTCAGCGCGGCGGCTAAGGGCTTCTCACCTTTTTCGATATAGCGCGAAATGTTCTCGATAACGACGATGGCGTCATCCACCACGAACCCGGTGGCAATGGTCAGTGCCATCAGCGTCAGGTTGTTGATCGAAAAATCGAGGAACACCATCACCGCGAAGGTGCCGACCAGCGAGAGCGGCACGGCGACGGCGGGGATAATGGTTGCCGGGACGTTGCGCAGGAACAGGTAGATGATCATGACGACCAGCGCAATCGCCAGCATTAGCTCAAACTGGGTGTCGGTAACCGACGCGCGAATGTTGGTGGTGCGGTCGGAAAGTACCTTCACGCTGACCGATTTCGGCAGGCTTTCGATCAGCTGCGGCAGCATGGTGCGAATGCTGTCGGCGGTGTCGATGATGTTCGCGCCAGGCTGGCGCTGCACGTTCATCACGATCGCCTGCTGCTTGTTGGCCCACGCCCCCAGCCAGCTGTTTTCCGCCCCTTGCTCTACGGTCGCCACGTCGCCCAGACGGATCGGTGCACCGTTCTGGTAGGCTACAATGAGCTGACGGTATTCATCGGCAGACTGCATCTGGTCGTTGGCGGAAAGCGTTACGGCGCGGGTTGGGCCGTCCAGCGAGCCTTTCGCCGAGTTGACGTTAGCATTGCTGATGGCGGTGCGGATGGTTTCGCTGGTCAGGCCCAGCGCGGCAATGGCCTGCGCGTTCAGCTTCACGCGAACGGCCGGGCGCTGGCCGCCTGCCAGCGTAACGAGGCCCACGCCCGAGACCTGCGAAATTTTCTGCGCCACGCGTGTTTCAACCATGTCTTCCACCTGCGTCATCGGCATGGCGGAGGAGGTGACGGCGAGCGTCATGATCGGCGGATCCGCCGGGTTCACCTTGCTGTAGACCGGCGGGTTAGGCAGGTCAGACGGCAGCAGGTTGGTGGCGGCGTTGATGGCGGCCTGTACCTCCTGCTCGGCGACGTCCAGCGAGAGCGTCAGCTGGAACTGCAGCGTCACGATGGATGCCCCACCGGAGCTTTGCGAGGACATCTGCTTCAGGCCAGACATCTGCCCAAACTGGCGCTCCAGCGGTGCGGTAATGGCGGACGTCACCACGTCCGGGCTGGCACCCGGATAGAGCGTTACCCCCTGAATGGTTGGATAATCCACTTCCGGCAGCGCCGACACGGGCAAGAAGCGGTAACCGATAATCCCGGCCAGCAGGATCGCCACCATCAACAGCGTGGTGGCGACAGGTCGCAAAATAAACAGGCGTGAAGGCCCACCTGTAGAGCCTGGTGGCATCACCTGCATCAGGCTTTCGCTCCCTGTTTCGCCGGTTCAACCACTTCCACTTTCGCACCTTCGGTCAGGCGGTCGATGCCGTCTGTCACCACGCGGTCGCCAGCGGAAAGCCCGGCGGCGATCACCACCGTCTGGCTGTCCTGAATCCCGGTTTTCACCAGATGTTTACTGACTTTATTGTCGCTGTTCAGTACCCAGACGAAGTTACCTTCGTTACCCATCTGCAGCGCAGCCGTTGGGATCACCACCGCGTTCTCTTCGGTCGCGACCAGCATTCGCGCATTGACGAACTGGTTCGGGAAGAGAGCATCGTCCTGGTTGTTAAAGCGCGCCTTCAGCTTGATGGTGCCGGTCGTTTTGTCGATCTGGTTATCCAGGCTGAGCAGAGTACCTTCGCTCAGCTTCTGCTTGTTGGTGCGGTCCCAGGCTTCCACGACCAGCCCCTTTCCGGCTTTTTGCGCCTGCACCACGGTGGCAATTTCGCTTTCCGGCAGGGTAAAGACCAAATCGATAGGGTGAGTCTGGGTGATGACTACGATGCCCGTGGTGTCGCCGCTGGAGATCTGGTTGCCGATATCGACCTGTTTCAGGCCCACGCGTCCGTCAATCGGCGCGGTAATGCGGCTCCAGTCCAGCTGCAGCTGTGCGCTGGCGACGGCGGCTTCGTCGGCTTTGAGGGTGCCCTGCGTTTCGCTGACCAGCGACTGCTGGGTGTCCAGCTCCTGACGTGACACGAGGTTGGTTTTCACCAGCTGCTGGTAGCGCGCTAAATCGCGGCGAGCGTTGGCGAGGGTAGCTTTGTCTTTCGCGAGCTGGCCCTGCGCCTGGGCGAGGGCAACCTTGAACTGGCTCGGGTCGATTTCCGCCAGTAAATCACCCGCTTTGACCTGCTGTCCTTCCTGGAAGTGAATGGCCTGAAGCTGGCCGTCGACGCGGCTGCGCACCGTCACGGTGTTGGCGGCGGTAATGGTCCCGAGGCCGGTAAGATAGCGAGGAACGGCCTTGTTTACCGCCGTTG
>NZ_GL890779.1:0-19922 GCF_000211415.1 Enterobacter mori LMG 25706
GCTCTCCCAGCTGAGCTATAGCCCCGTCGTAAAGCTGTCATGTTGACGGGCGGCATAATATGAATTCCGCCGCTGAGTGTCAACGGCAAAATCAGTCCCCACCTTTCAATCGCTGAAAAATCATGCAAATGAATCACTTTGCGAGCCTGCTCGCAGTCAGGAGTTAAGCCTGTCACGTTTTCGCGTAAAACGGTGCTATAAGATGAACCACTAATTAACCCTACGAACACTCAGGAAATTGCATGATCAAGGAACGAATGACGCCAGAAGAGTTAGCCGTGCTCACTGGCTATAGCCGTCAGACCATCAATAAATGGGTACGTAAAGAAGGTTGGATTACATCGCCAAAACCAGGCGTTCAGGGTGGTAAGGCGCGTCTGGTGCATGTGAATGAAAAGGTACGGGAGTTTATCCGCAGTGCCCGCAGGGCGTCTGAGACGCCTGAAATGCCAGACAGCGCTGGCTACGAGGGTTCACTTCATACTTTACTTCTGACACTGGCAAATGAAATGACGCCGGATGAGCAAAAGCAGCTGACATCGCTGTTACTGCGGGAAGGGATTACCGGATTGTTGCAACGTTTAGGGATTCGCGATCAGAACTAATATGAAAAGATTACGCAGCAAAATGACCACGGATGAACTGGCTGACTGTCTGGGCGTCGCCAGGCAAACCGTTAACCGCTGGATACGCCAGAAGGGATGGAAGACGGAGGGTGTTAACGGCGTAAAAGGTGGAAGAGCAAGACTGATCCATGTCGATGCGCGAGTGAAGGAACATATTATTAGCCTTCCTGCCATCCGTCACCGGCAGGCGATTTACCAGGTGGCCGAAACGCCCTCTCTTTATGGGATACCGTCATCGTCTACCCTGCTCCCACAAATCATCGACTCGCTGGAGAACATGACGCAGGTTGAACAGGAGCGTCTTCTCATATTGCTGAAGCGCGAGGGGGTAAAAGGATTTCTCTCACGTCTCGGTATTGCTGAATAGCAGACAAAAAAAACGGCAGGTTCCCCTGCCGTTTGATTCACTGACGATTGATTACTGCTGGCTTTCACGCTCAGCAATAAAACCCAGTGCCTTATTGATACGCGCCACGCTACGAGACTTACCAATTGCATGAACGGTAACGTCCAGCGCTGGAGACTGGCCTGCACCGGTCACGGCGACGCGCAGCGGCATCCCCACTTTGCCCATACCGACTTCAAGCTCATCTGCGGTTGCCTGAATCGCGTGATGCACATTCTCCGCGGTCCATTCCGTGATAGCGGCGATTTTGTCACGCACCACTTCCAGCGGCTGGCGGGCAACCGGACGCAGGCGTTTCTTCGCCGCGTCGGCATCAAACTCATCGAATTCTTCGTAGAAGTAACGGCAGCTTTCGGCGATCTCTTTCAGCGTTTTGCAACGCTCACCGAGCAGTTTCACCAGATCGGCCAGTTCAGGACCGGTACGGGTATCGATATTCGCCTGCTCAATGTGCCACTGCAGATACGTCGCGACATATTCTGGCTGCATGGTATTGATGTAATGATGGTTCAGCCACAGCAGCTTATCGGTATTGAATGCGCTCGCTGATTTGCTCACAGAGTTCAGAGAGAACAGTTCGATCATCTCTTCGCGACTGAAGATCTCCTGGTCACCGTGGGCCCAGCCCAGACGCACCAGATAGTTCAGCAGCGCTTCCGGCAGATAGCCGTCGTCGCGATACTGCATCACGCTTACGGCACCATGACGTTTAGACAGTTTTTTACCGTCGTCACCGTTGATCATGGACACGTGTGCATACACTGGCACGGGCGCATTCAGCGCCTTCAGGATGTTGATTTGACGTGGCGTGTTGTTGATATGGTCTTCACCACGGACAACGTGGGTGATCTCCATATCCCAGTCGTCCACCACCACACAGAAGTTGTAGGTTGGTGAGCCGTCGGTACGGCGAATGATCAGATCGTCCAGCTCCTGGTTGCTGAATTCAATCGGGCCACGGATCTGGTCATCAAAGATGACAGAACCCTCTTGCGGGTTAGCAAAACGCACCACGCAAGGCTCATCAGCCGCATGCTCACTATGGTCGTGGCGGCAACGACCGTCATAACGCGGCTTGTCGCCGTTCGCCATCTGCTCTTCACGCAAGGCATCCAGACGCTCTTTGGAGCAATAGCACTTATACGCCGTGCCCGCGACCAGCATTTCATCAATGACAGCGTTATAGCGGTCAAAACGTTTGGTCTGGAAATACGGGCCTTCGTCCCATTCCAGATTCAGCCAGTTCATACCATCCATAATGGCTTCGATTGCTTCCGGCGTGGAGCGCTCAAGATCGGTGTCTTCAATACGCAGCACGAACTCACCTTTGTTGTGGCGTGCAAAAAGCCAGGAATAAAGAGCGGTACGTGCACCACCGACGTGCAGATAGCCTGTCGGGCTCGGCGCGAAGCGAGTTTTGATTTTCATGAAATGGCCTTACGTTATAAAGATGCCGGCAATCGGCAAATCCTGGGGAAAAAACAATGGGCAATATTCTATCACTGTGCGGCGATTCCTCAATGTTGTTCCCTGAATCGGGCCTGAGTTTACTGTTTTTGTTTAGAAATCATGCGCCATCCCGTGTTTCGCGATCGTTTTGTCTAATTTTACGACGAACGAATAAAAACTTTAGAAAATGCGTTGACTCATTTTCAACTCTCCCTATAATGCGACTCCACACAGCGGGGGTGATTAGCTCAGTTGGTAGAGCATCTCCTTTACACGGAGGGGGTCGGCGGTTCGAGCCCGTCATCACCCACCATCTACTTTAAGTAGACTCGCAGTGTAGATAAGAATTGAGATTGGGTGGGATTAGCTAAGCTGGTAGAGCATCTCCTTTACACGGAGGGGGTCGGCGGTTCGAGCCCGTCATCGCCCACCATTCTCACCTTATCGCAGCAGTTCCGAAATGGGCGATTAGCTCAGTTGGTAGAGCATCTCCTTTACACGGAGGGGGTCGGCGGTTCGAGCCCGTCATCGCCCACCATTTCGGGTCGTTAGCTCAGTTGGTAGAGCAGTTGACTTTTAATCAATTGGTCGCAGGTTCGAATCCTGCACGACCCACCAATGTAAAAAAGCGCCCTAAAGGCGCTTTTTTGCTATCTGCAATATGGATGATTCGAACCTGCTGCAGGTTCGAGCCGAACGCAGAGAGGCAACGGAGCCGTTTACGGCGACGGCCCAAAGGGCGAGCGAAGCGAGTCATCCTGCACGACCCACCAATGTAAAAAAGCGCCCTAAAGGCGCTTTTTTGCTATCTGCGATTTAATCAATTCGAACCTGCCAGATATGGCAGTTTTGCTCAAGCTAATCCTTTCCTTGCCGATACCTCTGTTTTATGGCGAAAAGGATCTCATTATGACAACCCTCAATGCAGTTTCTCTGTCGGCGATAGAAATCGGCAGTGCTGATAACAGTTCTGGTAGCAATGACATTGCCTCCCAGATCAATCGGCTGATGAAACAGATAACAAAAGCCACTCAGCAACTCAAAGAAGTGGCACTGAGTGATGCAACAACAGAAGAAAAACAAAAGCAGCAGGAGTTACTCGAATCTCAGTTGACTATGCTGCAGGCACAGCTGGCGCAATTGCAGCGTCAGCAGGCAGAAGAAGAGATGCCAAAACAGGAAAGCAGTCAGTCAGTGACGGAAGGCGTCAACAACCCTTCCGCTGAGCACAAGATTGATATCTATATCTGATCGTTAAACAGGGGATCGCGCGTGCGGGCTTCCATTAAGCGCTGAGCCTGCATGCGCACCACGTCCCAGCAGGCGTGAGCCGCCCCTGAGAGAGAACGGTTTTTACGTCGAACCAGCATCAGCTGGCGTTGAACGCAGGGCGTAAAACGCCTCACCGTTAAGCGACTCCCCTGCGGCAACGGCAGCGCAAGCGCCGGTAGTACACTTATCCCAATCCCGGCTTCGACCATGGGGAACAACGTGGCCGGGTGCCCTATCTCCTGCACAATGGTTGCCTTCACACCTTGAGCGACAAGCGCGGCATCAATCAACGGGCGGCTTCCTGAAGCATAATCCTGTAGCACCAGATTTGACCCTTGCAACGCCTGCCATGTCACGTGTGGCAGCGATGCCAGCGCGTCGTCATCGCGACAAAGCAACAAAAAGGGTTCTGAGAGCACCGCTTCACATTCCAGGTCGCTTACCGCACCAGGGTCAATAACAATGCCAAAATCCACATCCCCCTGACGGATACTCTCCAGCACCCACTGCTGCGGCCTGTCATGCAAAACAAAATCAATATCCGGATAGCGATGATTACTTTCGGCAATACACTGAGGAATAAGATGCGCGGAGATGGTCTGGCTCGCTGCCACCCTCACCGTGCCGGAAAGCTGTTGTCCGAGTCGCCCCACATCCCTGAGCGTGCTGTTCAGCTCGTCCAGCAGCCTCTCCAGACGCGTCGCCAGCTGCTGCCCAGCTTCGGTAAGCACCACCTCACGCGTCGTTCGGTCAAGCAGTTTCACTCCCGTCTGCGTTTCCAGCTCCTTAACGCTATGGCTGACGGCCGACTGGCTGAGGCCGATCATCCCCCCCGCCCGGCTAAAACTGCGAGCCTGCGCCACAGTGACAAAAACACGAAGCTGACGTAATGAATAATTCATCTGTTTAATTCATGAATGGATGCAATAAATCAATTTTATTTCTCAAACGGAAGAAAGCACAATAGCGACATCTGCTTTCAGGAGTGATTATGAAACTTTTTCGTATCCTTGATCCGTTCACGCTTACCCTGGTGGTGACCGTTTTACTGGCCTCATTTTTCCCGGCTCGCGGCGGTTTCGTCCCCTTCTTTGAAGGGCTGACCACGGCGGCCATCGCCCTGCTGTTCTTTATGCATGGCGCCAAACTCTCCCGCGAGGCCATCATTGCAGGCGGCGGACACTGGCGACTGCATCTGTGGGTGATGTGTAGCACCTTTATCCTCTTCCCTGTATTGGGCGTACTCTTTGCCTGGTGGGCGCCGGTGAATGTCGATCCAGCCCTGTATACCGGATTCCTGTATCTATGCATTCTTCCCGCTACCGTGCAGTCTGCTATCGCCTTTACCTCGCTGGCAGGCGGCAACGTGGCGGCGGCAGTTTGTTCAGCATCCGCTTCCAGCCTGTTAGGGATTTTCGTCTCGCCGCTGCTGGTGGGCCTGCTAATGAACATGCACGGTGCAGAGGGCAACCTGGAGCAGGTCGGAAGAATTTGTCTGCAGTTGCTGCTGCCGTTTGTGCTTGGGCATCTTTCCCGACCCTGGACCGGCGCGTTTGTGGCGAAGCATAAAAAATGGATTTCAAAAACCGACCAGACGTCGATTCTGCTGGTGGTTTACTCCGCCTTCAGTGAAGCGGTGGTCAACGGCATCTGGCATAAGGTTGGCGCAGGTTCACTGCTATTTATCGTGGTCGTCAGCATTATCCTGCTGGCGATAGTGATTGCGGTGAATGTGTTTGTGGCGCGCAAATGCGGCTTTAATAAAGCGGATGAAATCACGATTGTCTTCTGCGGCTCGAAAAAGAGCCTGGCGAACGGCATCCCGATGGCGAACATTCTGTTCCCGACCTCGGTGATTGGGATGATGGTGCTGCCGCTGATGATTTTCCACCAAATCCAGCTGATGGTTTGTGCGGTGCTGGCGCGTCGTTACAAACGCCAGACCGAAAAGCTGGCGCAGGAAGAGACCCGCGCCGCGAAGGCTTAAGGACGTTTGAGGGGTTGAACCAGCTGGGTCAGCCCCTCGGTTTTAATCAGTAACGTGATAGCCATCAGCTCACCCAATCGGCCGGCAGGGAATTCATCCTTACGGGCAAACCACAGCAGATACTCTTCAGGCAAATCGATCAGCCTGCGGCTCTTGTATTTACCGAACGGCATCTCCGTATTGGCGATCTCAACGAGCTGTTCTTTCTCCACGTTACTCTCCTAACAGGCGCATCATTTCGGCTTCGTCGATAACGGCAATGCCAAGCTCCTGGGCTTTCGCCAGCTTCGAACCGGCCGCTTCCCCGGCGATCACCAGGTCGGTTTTCTTCGATACGCTGCCTGCCACTTTGGCCCCCAGCGCCACCAGACGCGCTTTAGCATCGTCACGGGAAAGCTGGCTCAGGCTGCCGGTCAGCACCACGGTTTTACCGGCAAACGGACTGTCGATCTCTTCTGCATTGACCACTACCGGCGCGGGCCATTTGATGCCCTCTTCCAGCAGTTTGCCGATGACCTCACGATTGCTCTCTTCAGCAAAGAAGTTAAAGACGTGCGTGGCGACCACAATGCCGACATCCGGTACTTTTTGCAGCTCGTCGATGCTTGCCTTTCCCAGCGCCTCCAGCGTACCAAAGTACGCCGCCAGCCCTGCCGCTGTCGCTTCGCCGACTTCACGAATACCCAGCGCGTACAGGAAGCGGGCGAAAGTGGTCTCTTTCGCCGCTTCCAGCGCGTTAACGACATTCTGCGCTGACTTCGGCCCCATGCGATCCAGGCCGGTCAGTTTACCCGCGGTCAGTTTGAACAGATCCGCTGGCGTGTGAACGTACTCTTTCTCAACCAGCTGATCGATAATTTTATCGCCCATGCCGTCGACGTCCATCGCCCGCCGGGAGACGAAATGCTTCAGCGACTCTTTACGCTGCGCGCCACAAATTAAGCCGCCCGTACAGCGCGCCACCGCTTCGCCTTCCACACGCTCAACGTCCGAGCCGCACACCGGGCAGTGGGTCGGGAAGACGATCGCGCGCGTTTCAGCAGGGCGTTCTGACTCCACAACGTTAACCACCTGCGGGATCACATCGCCCGCGCGGCGGATCACCACTTTGTCCCCAATGCGCAGGCCCAGGCGTTCGATTTCATCAGCGTTATGCAGCGTGGCGTTACTCACCAACACCCCAGCAACCTGCACGGGCTCCAGACGGGCGACAGGGGTAATGGCACCCGTACGGCCAACCTGGAACTCTACGTCACGAACGAAGGTCATCTGCTCCTGAGCAGGAAACTTAAACGCCACCGCCCAGCGCGGCGCGCGTGCCACAAAGCCCAGCTGTTCCTGCAGCGCCAGTGAATTGACCTTGATGACAACGCCATCAATATCAAAGCCGAGCGTTGGGCGATCCTCTTCCACTTTGTGGTAGAACGCCAGGACCTCCTCCGGAGAGTCGCAGAGCTGAACGCGGTTACTGACCGGCAGACCCCACGCCTTAAACTGCAGCAGACGTCCGAGGTGCGTGTCCGGCAGCTCGCCGCCCTCCAGAATACCAACACCGTAGCAGAAGAAAGTAAGCGGTCGCTTCGCGGTGATACGTGGGTCAAGCTGGCGTAGAGAGCCTGCCGCCGCATTACGTGGGTTAGCAAACACCTTCCCGCCGGTGCGGCGTGCCTCTTCGTTTATTTTCTCGAAGCCCGCCTGAGGCAGGAACACTTCACCGCGCACTTCCAGACGCGCAGGAATATTCTCGCCGTGCAGCTTGAGCGGGATTGCGCGGATGGTACGCACATTGGTGGTGATGTCTTCGCCCGTCGTACCGTCACCACGCGTCGCGGCACGCACCAGCACGCCGTTTTCATAAAGAATGCTGACCGCCAGACCGTCCAGCTTCAGCTCGCAGCACCAGCTCAGCGAATCACTGCTTTTCAGACGATCCTGGACGCGCTTGTTAAACGCCAGGAAACTTTCTTCATCAAAGACGTTATCCAGTGACAGCATCGGGACTTCGTGGCGTACCTGACTGAAAGCACCCAGCGGTTCCGCACCGACGCGCTGCGTCGGGGAGTCCGGCGTGATTAACTCCGGATGCTGAGTTTCCAGCTCGCGCAGCTCGCGCATCAGGCGGTCGTACTCCGCATCCGGAACTTCCGGCGCGTCCATAACATGATAGAGGTATTCATGATGGCGAAGCGTGGTTCGCAGTTCAGTGAGTTGTTGTTCGATTGAGTCCATATCGCACCATCAATGAGAAAAAACCCCCGACAGGCGGGGGTTGCGGAGGAGTTGAAGTAAACGCGACGATTACGCGTTGGCTTCCTTAACTTCGCGGATGCGGTCCTGATACTCGCGCAATTTCTGCGGGGTCATCATTCGACGCTGATCGTCGAGCACCACACCACCCACTTCGTCGGCAATGTGCTGAGCGGACTGCAGCATCAGCTTGAAGTTTTGCAGCTCGTCACCGTAGGACGGAACCTGCATAAAGATCGTCACACCCGGCGTCACGAAATCACCGGTCATTTCCGGGTCAAAGGTACCTGGGTTGACCATATTTGCCAGACTGAACAGCGCCGGGCCGCTCCCGTCAGGGCTCAGGTGACGATGGAAAATATTCATGTCGCCAAATTTGAAACCTGCCTGCTCAATGCTGTTGAGCAGCACGTCACCATTAAGGTGGCTACCATGATGGGCGCCAACGTTCATGATGATTACCGCTTCTTTGCGCTGCGGTTTTTCGACAACCGGCTCCGGCTCTACAACGGGCTCTGGCTCAACGTGTGGCGCGGGAGCTGGCTGAGGCGCAGGCTGCACGTGGACAGGCTGCTGTTGCGGTTGCTGAATCGGCTGCACTGGCTGCTGTACAGGTTGTTGCACAGGCTGTTGAGGCACAGGTTGCGGCGCAGCGGGCTGCTGATGAACCGGCTGTTGCGGCGGCTGACGCACCGGCTCTTCCACAGGCTGTGGCGCTGACTGGCGCGGCTGTGCGGAAGCATACGGCGGTTGATACTGGTGCTGCGAAGGACGAGGCGCTTCTTGCTCCCCATGCCCTGCGCCGGGCGCAGTATTGACCCGATGAACACGAACTTCACCCACGCCGTCGTCGTCGCTACCGTCGATGTCGTCTTCAACGTCATCGTCATCACGACTGGACTTCATGCGCTTCAGTGGGCGATCGCGAAACATAGAAGAACGCTCTTTACGGCTGGTCCAGAAACCATGTACCAGTAAAGCGATTATGGCGATCGCGCCAACAATGATTAATATCAGACGCAAATCCTGCATCATTATATTCTCTGTTGTTCTAACACCTTGCCACCACGGCAAACATTTACTCACTAAGAGTATTTGCCGTTTAACTCAAGTGCAAGTGTATGCAGAGCATTCACAGCATAAAGATGCGCTAAAACGTGCTTTTTGCTGTTTTTTCGAACATTTCCGAACTGGTCATTGGTCCGTAACTGGATAATATAGGCGGGCAATTCCACTGGTTGTGTAAAAAGGAGTACAGCCTGGTTATGGTTTCAACATCTTCTTCATCCCCGCGCAGCGGTGTCTGGTATTTTTCTCAGGGCTGGAAACTGGTCTCCCTACCGGGTATTCGCCGCTTCGTCATACTGCCCCTGCTCATCAACATTGTGCTGATGGGCGGCGCGTTCTGGTGGCTGTTCACAAAGCTCGAGAGCTGGATCCCGTCGCTGATGAGCTATGTGCCGGAGTGGCTGCAGTGGCTTAACTACCTTCTCTGGCCGGTGGCGGTGATCTCCGTGCTGCTGGTGTTTGGCTATTTCTTCTCGACGATTGCGAACTGGATAGCCGCCCCGTTTAACGGCCTGCTGGCAGAACAACTCGAAGCACGGCTCACCGGGGCGACACCGCCGGATACGGGCGTAGTGGGGATCATGAAAGACCTCCCGCGCATCATGAAACGCGAATGGCAGAAATTTGCCTGGTACCTGCCCCGCGCGATTGTGTTGCTTATTCTGTATTTCGTGCCCGGTATCGGCCAGACGGTAGCGCCCGTGCTGTGGTTCCTGTTCAGCGCCTGGATGCTGGCTATTCAGTACTGCGACTACCCGTTCGATAACCATAAGGTGCCGTTTAAAGAGATGCGCACCGCCCTGCGCACGCGGAAAGTGACCAATATGCAGTTTGGCGCGCTGACCAGCCTGTTCACCATGATCCCGTTCCTGAATCTGTTCATCATGCCCGTCGCCGTTTGCGGCGCGACGGCAATGTGGGTGGACTGCTACCGTGCTAAGCACGCGTTATGGAAATAATGCAAAAATATGTAAAGCAGGGGTGGCTTATGCCGCCCCTTATTCCATACTGATCCCCATTATTTCCTTGCAGTATATAGATATGCGAATTCCTTACTTCCCCCTACCTGTTCAACAGGTATGCTGGGTCGGTATCCCAATTTCATACAGTTAAGGACAGGCCATGAGTAAGATTTATGAAGACAACTCGCTGACTATCGGTCATACGCCCCTGGTTCGACTGAACCGTATCGGTAATGGACGCATTCTGGCGAAGGTCGAATCACGTAACCCAAGCTTCAGCGTAAAATGCCGCATTGGTGCAAACATGATTTGGGATGCGGAAAAACGTGGTGTGCTGAAACCCGGCGTAGAGTTGGTTGAACCGACCAGCGGCAACACCGGTATCGCTCTGGCCTATGTGGCTGCGGCGCGTGGCTACAAGCTGACGCTCACCATGCCTGAAACCATGAGTATTGAACGTCGCAAGCTGCTGAAAGCGCTGGGTGCAAACCTGGTTCTGACCGAAGGCGCGAAAGGCATGAAAGGTGCCATTCAGAAGGCCGAAGAGATTGTGGCCAGCGATCCGGCAAAATATCTGCTGCTGCAGCAGTTCAGCAACCCGGCTAACCCGGAAATCCACGAGAAAACGACCGGTCCGGAAATCTGGGAAGATACGGACGGTCAGGTTGACGTGTTTATCTCTGGCGTCGGTACCGGCGGTACGCTAACCGGCGTGTCCCGCTATATTAAAGGCACGAAAGGTAAAAAAGACCTGATTACCGTTGCCGTTGAACCAACTGACTCACCAGTTATCACTCAGGCTCTGGCAGGTGAAGAGCTAAAACCAGGCCCGCATAAAATTCAGGGTATCGGCGCAGGCTTCATTCCAGGCAACCTGGATCTGAAGTTGATTGATAAAGTCGTGACCATTACCAACGAAGAAGCGATCTCAACCGCACGTCGTTTGATGGATGAAGAAGGCATTCTGGCGGGGATCTCTTCCGGTGCTGCCGTTGCGGCCGCACTCAAACTTCAGGAAGATGAGACCTTTACCAATAAGAATATTGTGGTTATCCTTCCTTCTTCGGGTGAGCGTTACTTGAGCACTGCACTGTTTGCCGATCTTTTCACTGAGAAAGAACTGCAACAGTGATGCCAGCATGTTAAAAACGCGTAAAAAAGCACCTTTCCAGGTGCTTTTTTGTGGCCTGCTTCAAAGTTTTACCCCTCCTGGCATTGCTTCACCCCGTTGTGTCTGGTATTTAAACCAGCAATTATTTTGAAGCGTGAAATTAATCAGTGAACGAAATAGCCTTGCTGAATCGATTTTATGATTTGGTTCAAGTCTTGCTTTCGCTGCATAATGTTTAATGACGATTGAAACGTCAGCGCTAACAATACAGGCTAAAGTTAAGCCGCCAGGCTAGACTTTAGTTCCACAACACTAAACCTATAAGTTGGGGAAATACAATGTTCCAGCAAGAAGTTACCATTACCGCTCCGAACGGTCTGCACACCCGCCCTGCTGCTCAGTTTGTTAAAGAAGCGAAAGGCTTCACTTCTGAAATCACTGTAACTTCCAACGGCAAAAGCGCTAGCGCAAAAAGCCTGTTCAAACTGCAGACTCTGGGCCTGACTCAGGGCACCGTGGTCACCATCTCTGCGGAAGGTGAAGACGAGCAGAAAGCAGTTGAGCATCTGGTTAAACTGATGGCTGAGCTCGAGTAAGTTTACGGGTTCTTTTCAATATCAGTCACAAGTAAGGTAGGGTTATGATTTCAGGCATTTTAGCATCCCCGGGTATCGCTTTCGGCAAAGCACTGCTGCTGAAAGAAGACGAAATCGTCATTGACCGGAAAAAAATTTCTGCCGACAAGGTTGATCAGGAAGTTGAACGTTTTCTGAGCGGTCGTGCCAAGGCATCTGCGCAACTGGAAGCGATCAAAACTAAAGCTGGCGAAACTTTCGGTGAAGAAAAAGAAGCCATCTTCGAAGGGCACATCATGCTGCTCGAAGATGAGGAGCTGGAGCAGGAAATCATAGCCCTGATTAAAGATAAAGGCATGACGGCCGACGCGGCTGCGCATGAAGTTATCGAAGGTCAGGCAACTGCCCTGGAAGAACTGGATGATGAATACCTGAAAGAGCGTGCGGCTGACGTACGTGACATCGGTAAGCGCCTGCTGCGCAACATCCTGGGTCTGGCCATTATCGATCTGAGCGCGATTCAGGACGAAGTTATCCTGGTTGCCGCCGACCTGACCCCGTCCGAAACCGCACAGCTGAACCTGAACAAGGTGCTGGGTTTCATCACTGATGCAGGTGGCCGTACCTCCCACACCTCTATCATGGCGCGTTCTCTGGAACTGCCTGCCATCGTGGGTACCGGTAGCGTCACTGCTCAGGTGAAAAACGACGACTATCTGATTCTGGATGCCGTAAACAACCAGGTTTACGTCAACCCAACTAACGAAGAGATCGAGCAGCTGCGCGCCGTTCAGGAGCAGGTTGCAACCGAGAAAGCGGAACTTGCTAAACTGAAAGATCTGCCAGCCATTACGCTGGACGGCCATCAGGTAGAAGTGTGCGCGAACATCGGTACCGTACGCGACGTTGAAGGCGCTGAGCGCAACGGTGCGGAAGGTGTAGGTCTGTATCGTACTGAATTCCTGTTCATGGACCGTGACGCGCTGCCAACTGAAGAAGAACAGTTCGCTGCGTACAAAGCCGTGGCTGAAGCCTGTGGCTCTCAGGCGGTTATCGTCCGTACCATGGACATCGGTGGCGACAAAGAGCTGCCGTACATGAACTTCCCGAAAGAAGAGAACCCGTTCCTGGGCTGGCGCGCAGTGCGTATCGCCATGGATCGTAAAGAGATCCTGCGTGACCAGGTTCGCGCTATCCTGCGTGCATCCGCTTTCGGTAAACTGCGTATCATGTTCCCGATGATCATCTCTGTTGAAGAAGTGCGTGCACTGAAGAAAGAGATCGAAATCTACAAACAGGAACTGCGCGACGAAGGTAAAGCGTTTGACGAGTCAATCGAAGTGGGTGTGATGGTGGAAACACCAGCAGCCGCAACAATTGCGCGTCATTTAGCCAAAGAAGTTGATTTCTTTAGTATCGGCACCAATGATTTAACGCAGTACACCCTGGCAGTTGACCGTGGTAATGATATGATTTCACATCTCTACCAGCCAATGTCACCGTCCGTACTGACGCTTATTAAGCAAGTAATTGATGCTTCTCATGCAGAAGGTAAATGGACTGGCATGTGTGGTGAGCTTGCAGGCGACGAACGTGCTACACTTCTGTTGCTGGGTATGGGTCTGGACGAATTCTCTATGAGCGCCATTTCCATCCCGCGCATTAAGAAGATTATCCGTAACACGAACTTCGAAGATGCGAAGGTGTTAGCAGAGCAGGCTCTTGCTCAACCGACAACGGACGAGTTAATGACGCTGGTTAACAAGTTCATTGAAGAAAAAACAATCTGCTAATCCACGAGATGCGGCCCAATTTACTGCTTAGGAGAAGATCATGGGTTTGTTCGATAAACTGAAATCTCTGGTTTCTGATGATAAGAAAGACTCCGGAACTATTGAGATTGTTGCTCCGCTCTCCGGCGAGATCGTCAACATCGAAGACGTGCCGGATGTAGTGTTTGCTGAGAAAATCGTTGGTGATGGCATTGCTATCAAACCAACTGGCAACAAAATGGTTGCTCCAGTTGACGGCACCATCGGTAAAATTTTTGAAACCAACCATGCGTTCTCTATCGAATCTGATAGCGGTATCGAACTGTTCGTTCACTTCGGTATCGACACCGTTGAACTGAAAGGCGAAGGCTTCAAGCGTATCGCAGAAGAAGGCCAGCGCGTTAAAGTTGGCGACCCGGTGATTGAATTCGATCTGCCACTGCTGGAAGAAAAAGCGAAGTCTACCCTGACTCCGGTTGTTATCTCCAACATGGACGAAATCAAAGAACTGATCAAACTGTCCGGCAGCGTGACCGTGGGCGAAACCCCGGTTATCCGCATCAAGAAGTAATTCTTGCCGCACAAAGAAATGGCGCCTTCGGGCGCCATTTTTGTTTATGCGGGGAGAATAAGCTCGTCGTAACCTTTCGACTGGGTATAAACCATCACGTCCGTCACCCGATCCCCTGCTTTGCGAATCGCCTCAGCAATGGTTTTGCCTTCGACAATTCCGCTGACCAGCTCCGAACAGAACAGATCACCCGTCCCTTTCAGATCGGTTTCGACACGAGGGTGCGCGCTCACGGTCACGCTTTCTTTACTCACCAGCACCACGTGGATATTTTCCGGGTCATCGGCCACCGGCGCACTGGTGATCGCAACCCATTTCAACGTATCTGAGAGCAACCCCTGTGCGGCGGCAATCGCGCTTTCAGGAGTACGGCACGGTTTGCCGCTTAACACTTCCAGCTCAAAGACGTTCGGCGTAATCCCCTGTGCCAGCGGCAGCAGATGCTCGCGATAGGCTTCAGGGATATCCGGTTTCACGTACATCCCGCTGTCGATATCGCCGATAACCGGGTCGACCAGCACCAGCAGATCGGGATGCTGCACTTTGATGGTCTTGAGCCACTGGGCCAACAGTTTTATCTGGCTGGCACTGCCCATATAGCCAGTGGTGACCGCCTTAAGCTCGCGCAGGATCTCGCGCTCGTTCAGGGCCTTAAGATAGCCGCTAAACCACTCGTCGGGGATCACCCCACCGTAGAAAGTGTCGTAGTGCGGCGTGTTGCTGAACAGCACCGTCGGCACGGCAGTCACGTTCAGCCGATGGGTACGAATATTTGGCACAGCGATACTGTTGCCCACGCTGCCGTATACCACCTGCGACTGCACCGCAACAATATCGGTTTGCTGCGCCCGGGTTTTATCCCGGAATAGAATCATCTCCATGACGCTTAAATCCCCGCCCCCTGCGAATAACTCTCTTCACCAAAGACGCCGGTAGAGAGGTAACGATCGCCGCGATCGCAAATAAGTGCCACCACTACGGCACCCGGGTTTGCCTTTGCCACCCGAATCGCCCCCGCTACCGCGCCGCCCGAGCTGACGCCGCAGAAGATGCCTTCGCGCACGGCCAGCTCACGCATGGTATTTTCCGCCTCGCGCTGGTGAAGATCCAGCACCTGATCCACAAGCTGCGCATTAAAGATGCCCGGCATGTATTCCGCCGGCCAGCGGCGAATCCCCGGGATGCTGCTCCCCTCTTCCGGCTGCAGGCCAACAATGGTGACGGCTTTCCCCTGCTCGCGCAGGAAACGCGACACCCCGGTAATGGTGCCGGTGGTCCCCATGCTGGAGACAAAGTGGGTGATGCGCCCGTCGGTTTGTTGCCAGATTTCCGGGCCGGTGGTGGTGTAGTGCGCGTACGGGTTGTCCGGATTGTTGAACTGATCGAGCAGTTTACCTTCACCGCGCTCGGCCATTTCTAACGCTAAGTCGCGTGCGCCTTCCATACCCTGCTCTTTGGTCACCAGAATCAGCTCGGCCCCGTAGGCACGCATCGCGGCGCGGCGCTCCTGGCTCATGTTGTCCGGCATCAGCAGCTTCACGCGGTAGCCTTTCAGCGCGGCGATCATCGCCAGCGCGATACCGGTGTTGCCGCTGGTGGCCTCGATCAGCACGTCGCCCGGCTTGATTTCACCGCGTTTTTCGGCCTGAACAATCATCGACAGTGCGGCACGGTCTTTCACCGACCCCGCCGGGTTATTGCCTTCGAGTTTGACCCAGATTTCGCTGCCGTTATCCGGCCCCATGCGCTGAAGTTTGACCAGAGGCGTGTTGCCGATGGTGTGTTCTAATGTATTCATGATCGCTGTCCAATAAAAAGCCCGGTGGCGCTTCGCTTACCGGGCCTACAGACGTCATATTGTAGGCCGGGTAAGCGCAGCGCCACCCGGCAACACTACGTAATCCTAACCTATCAGGCTGTCTCTGCCAGAGCAATATCCTCGCGCGTCTCGATGCGCTCCTTCCCGTGATAAATACGCGCATGCTGCAGCCCAACAAACAGGCGCTCACCCCGGTGCGGCGGATCTTCGTCGCGCATCACCACGGTCAGCGGCTCGGTATACCAGCCCAGCGGCTGTACCACCAATTGCGTGTAGTGACCTTTAGGGCTAGCTTCCAGCACCTGTACCGGCAGCGGTGAATCCAGACTGGTGCGACGGCTGACGTCCACTTCCCACGGACGCAGGAACAGATCGACCGGCCCCTGATGCGCGGAGGTATAGCCCAGCGGCCAGCGGTGCGCGCCGACGTGGAACTGACCGCCGCGAATGGTGCCCTGCAGACGGTTCACTTCGCCCATAAACTCCAGGACAAAACGGGTTGCCGGTTCGCGCCAGAGCTGTTCAGGCTCGTCAACCTGCTCGATGTTCCCCTGGCTCATCACCACCACGCGGTCCGCGACTTCCATCGCTTCTTCCTGATCGTGGGTCACGAAGACGCTGGTGAACTTCAGTTCTTCATGAAGCTGACGCAGCCAGCGACGCAGCTCTTTACGCACCTGCGCGTCCAGCGCACCGAAAGGCTCATCCAGCAGCAGGATTTGCGGCTCAACGGCTAACGCGCGCGCCAGCGCCACGCGCTGTTTCTGCCCGCCGGACAGCTGGGCAGGGAAACGGTCTGCCAGATGCGCAAGCTGCACCATCTCCAGCAGTTTGGTCACTTTCGCTTTGATAGTTGCCGCATTTGGTCGCTCGCGACGCGGCAGCACCGTCAGACCAAACGCGATGTTGTCGAACACGGTCATATGGCGGAACAGCGCGTAATGCTGGAACACAAAGCCTACTTTACGATCGCGGGCATGCAGGCGGCTCACGTCGGTGCCGTGAAAGCGGATATGTCCGCTGGTCTGACGCTCAAGCCCGGCGATAATACGCAGCAGCGTGGTTTTACCGGAACCTGACGGCCCCAGCAGCGCGACCATTTGTCCGGAAGGGATATCCAGCGAGATATCATTCAGCACCTGGGTGCGACCAAAAGACTTCTTAATATTGGCAATCTCAATGCTCATGATTTCCCTCCTGATGCAGACGTTTTTCCTGATTCTCTAAACGCCACTGCACCACACTCTTCAAAAACAGGGTCAAAATCGCCATCAGCGTCAGCAACGCTGCGGCAGTAAAGGAGCCGATGGTGTTATAGTCCTGCTGCAGCAGTTCAATCTGTAACGGCAACGACAGCGTTTCACCGCGGATGGAACCGGATACAACAGAAACAGCCCCGAACTCCCCAATCGCGCGTGCGTTGGTCAGCACCACGCCGTAGAGCAGCGCCCAGCGGATGTTCGGCAGCGTCACGCGGCGGAACATCTGCCAGCCGGAAGCGCCCAGCAGCACCGCGGCTTCGTCTTCATTGCTTCCCTGGCTTAGCATCACCGGCACCAGTTCACGCACCACAAACGGACAAGTCACAAAGATAGTCACCAGCACCATGCCCGGCCAGGCGAACATAATCTGCAGGTTATGCTCATCCAGCCAGCCGCCCAGCGGGCCGTTTGAGCCGTAAAAGAGCAGGTAAACCAGACCGGCAACAACTGGCGACACGGCAAACGGAATATCCAACAGGGTCAACAGCATCTGACGACCCGGGAAGTTGAAGCGCGTCACCAGCCAGGCCAGCAGCGTACCGAACACCAGGTTGACCGGTACCGTGATCAGCGCAATCAACACGGTCAGCCAGATGGCGTGCAGCATATCCGGGTCCGCCAGATTTTCCAGCGCGGGCATAATCCCTTTACTGAATGCCTGGACAAAGATATAGACCGTTGGCACAACGAGAATAAGTGCTGATACCAGCACGCCCGTCCCAATCAGAAACCATTTTGCCCAGTTGATGCGGGGCGCATCGTAACGCTTCAATTGAGTAACTTCCGCCATCAGTGACCTACCACACGTCGACCAAAGCGACTTTGCAGAGTGTTAATCGAGTACAGCAGCAGCAGCGACGCGGCGAGGATCACCGAAGCAATCGCGCTCGCAGCCGGATAATCAAACTCCTGCAAACGCACAAAAATCATCAGCGAGGTCACTTCCGTTTTCCACGCGATGTTCCCGGCGATGAAGATCACCGCACCAAACTCGCCGAGGCTACGGGTGAAGGAGAGCGCCACACCCGCCAGCAGCGCCGGAGAAAGCTCTGGCAGCACAACCTTGCGGAAACTCTGCCAGCGTGTCGCCCCCAGCGTTTCCGCCGCTTCTTCATATTCCGGGCCTAAATCTTCCAGTACCGGCTGTACGGTTCGCACCACAAACGGAATGCTGGTGAAGGCCATCGCTACCGCGATACCGAGCCAGGTATAGGTCACTTTGATATCAAACTTCGCCAGCCACTCGCCGTAAAAACCGTTCACCGAGAACAGCGACGCCAGCGTTAAGCCCGCCACCGCCGTCGGCAGTGCAAACGGCAGATCCATCAACGCATCAAGCAACGTGCGGCCCGGGAAACGGTAGCGGGTTAAGATCCACGCCATCAGCAGGCCGAACAGGCCGTTGAAAATCGACGCCACAAACGCCGACAGTAGCGTCACCTTATAGGCTGCCACCACCTGCGGGTTGGTTATGACGTCCCAGTACTGGGCCCAGCTCATATCAGAGAGCTGCACCACCAGCGCGCTGAGCGGTAACAACAAAATCAGGCAGACGTACAGCAGGCTGGTTCCGAGGCTTAAGGTAAAGCCCGGCAGCACGCGTTTTGTCGATACTGCAAACATTACTTACGCCCCGCCGCCAGCAATTTATCTAACTCACCGCCGCTGACAAAATGCGTTTTCATCACTTCAGGCCATGAGCCGAAATGGTCTTCCACGCGGAACAAATCGGTCTGCGGGAATTTATCTTTCAGCTTGTTCATCACGTCCGGGTTATTCACGCGGTAGTAGTAATCGGTAATGATGGTCTGCGCCTGCGGGCTGTACAGGTAGTTGAGATAGGCTTTTGCCGCTTTCTCGGTACCATTTGCCTGCACATTTTTATCCACCCAGGCCACCGGGAACTCGGCCAGAATGTTAGTTTTCGGGATAACCACTTCGAAGCCCTGTGCTTCGTACTGTTTACGGATATTGTTTACTTCGGACTCGAAGCTGATCAGGACATCGCCAAGACCACGCTCCGCGAAGGTTGTGGTCGCGCCCCGGCCGCCGGTATCAAACACTTCGACGTTTTTCAGGAACTGGGTCATGAACTGCTCGGTCTTCGCTTTATCGTTACCGTCAGCTTTATCCGCCGCGCCCCATGCCGCCAGATAGGTATAACGCGCGTTGCCGGAGGTTTTTGGGTTCGGGAAAATCAGCTTCACGTCGGAACGGACCAGGTCATTCCAGTCGTGGATATTCTTCGGGTTGCCCTTGCGCACGAGGAAGCCCATGGTGGAGTAGAACGGCGAGCTGTTGTTTGGCAGACGGCTCTGCCAGTCCGCCGGGAGCAGCTTGCCTTTGTCGTGCAGGATCTGCACGTCCGTCACCTGGTTATAGGTCACCACATCGGCCTTCAGTCCCTGCAGGATGGCCAGCGCCTGTTTGGATGAACCGGCATGGGACTGCTTGATGGTCAGCTTGTCGCCGTTATTGTCTTTTGCCCACTGCTGTTCAAACGGTGGGTTAAGGGCGGCAAACAGCTCGCGGGAGACATCATACGAACTGTTAAGCAGCTCTGTTGCCTGCGCCTGCGCCACCAGCAGTAAACCTGCCAGTGCCAGCGATCCTTTTTTTAGTACAGTAACGGCCATTGCGCACCCTTATAAATGTGATGACTATCTTATAGTCATAATATTTATAACGAGGTCGAAAGGAGTAACGGTTTTATATACCGTTTGGTGATTTAGAAGCAGAAAAGGGAATAAGGGGGCGGCCTGATGGCCCTCACCCCAGCCCTCTCCCACAGGGAG
>NZ_GL890779.1:19964-30150 GCF_000211415.1 Enterobacter mori LMG 25706
GCGCCAGCAGGCGCTCAACGGACGGGGCGAAGTAGTAGCCGCCGGTCACCGGTTTCGTGAAGCGCAGCATGGCGTCGCGCTTGCCGTCGGTATCACCAAACATGCTCAGCAGCTGCTGTTCAATGTTATACAGGCGCGCGCAGTAGGCGCAGAAGTAAAGGCCGTGCGTGCCGCTGGCCGTACCGTACGGCAGGCTCTGGCGGACAATCTTCAGCCCTTTTCCGTCTTCTTTGAGGTCAACGCGGGTCAGGTGAGAGGTAACGGGACGGTCATCGCCGTCGATCTCTTCGTTGGCTTCTTTGGTTCGGCCAATCATCATCTCCTGGTCGTGCACGCTCATGCGGTTAAGCTGCTTGAGGTTGTGCTCCCAGCGCTGCACGAACACGTAGCTGCCACCTGCATCAACACCGTCTTTGATCACCGCCACGTCGCGACGCGTCTCTTCGCCTGCCGGGTTTTCGGTGCCGTCAACGAAGCCGCTCAGATCGCGCTCCTCCACCCAGCGGAAGCCGTGAACCTCTTCCTGCACCTCGATGCTGTCGCCAAAGGCCTCAACAGCAGCCTGGGCTACGGAGAAGTTCACGTCGTGACGCAGGGAAAGAATGTGGATCAGCACGTCGTACTGCGTGGCAGGTGCAAGGCCTTTGCCGTAAGGGATAAAGTCTTTTAACTCTTCCGCCCCTTCGCCACCGCTCAGCTGACGCCAGACGTTATTGCCAAAGGCGACAACGGCACCGAGGTGGGCTTCCGGGAATTTAGCCTGGAAGGTCGCCAGTTTATCAACGAACACTTTACTGGCCGCACGCAGGGCATCCACGTCCCCTTTAACATTGGCTTCAATCCAAATCGCCGCGCGGCAATGTTCTGGCAAAATGCCACTCTGAACCTGAGACATCGCTCCTCCTGAAATAAAGATGCCACGTCAGCGTGGCATTGATGGCGGCTATTATACCCGGATTTCAGCAAGACGGTTTGTTCAGGCGCAAATTACTGCTTCCAGAGTATTTTGCTCACTTTCCAGTTTTTCAGCGTGTCGTCAGATGGCATTAACCCCTCCGGACCGCTCCACTCTCCGGTGAACAGGTAGCTGATGTGCTGGCTGCCTTCAGCCTTACATTCCACAGCAACCTTGTCGTCAGACGGCACGCTGGTGCAGTTGCCGAACGCCTGTTTATAGAGATCGCTAAACGGGGTCCCCACTTTCACACCGGTTGCGGTTGGAATGTCTTCATCCATCACCGCGATACGGTTTACCGTGCCTTTATCACCATTAATCACCAGCGCCAGCGTGTCACCCTTCAGCGCTTCGAAGTAACGCACGATATTGCCATTTTCGGTTTTCATGCCGCTGCGCAGGCGATAATCACTGCTCAGGGCATCCTGAATGGCATCCTGATCCAGCGCGGTTGACGCGGTAATTTTTCCTACGCCCTGCTCGGTCACTTCGGTGGAAGAACCAAACCAGTTCCACGGATACGCAGAAGACCAGTTAATAGAGGAGAGCGTCGAACAGCCGGTCAACGCCAGCGGAAGAGCGCATAAAAGTAAACGCAGCGATTTCATTGAAACGTCCTTTCTAATTAAATCAACGCTTGTTGGAGTGCGACTTCGGCAAAAAGTGCCGAATTAATCATCCTGATGCCTAAAACAGGCGTGAAGGCGAGGATTGGTCAGCAGCCACAGTAGCGCCACGATATCGGCAACGACCAGCGCAATACCGATGCCCGTGAGCGGCTCACCGTACCACCAAAGTACCGGCTGCCAGAAGAGCAGCGCAATTTGGGCAAGGATCAGCAGCCAGCGAAGCGCGCCCCAAAAGCGAGGGATCAGATGCCGCCGTCCGCTGACCAAAAACGCCAGTACGGCCGGAATGCCCGGCAGTAATCCGATCCAGAATGCATCGTGATCGGGATAGAAGAGATTCAGCAGCGTGTCGCCCTGCCCGCGCGACGCTCCGGCCATTACAAACAGCACCCAGGTGCGGGCCTGTAACAGCAGAACGCACCAGAACAGAAAAGGCAGCCTGACGCGGCCCTGCGCGTCATAGTCAGCCGGATGGATCTCAGTACTCTTCATCTTCGATCAAACGCTTGCCCAGAGTCAGCACGTCAGCGTGCTCGTAGCCCAGACGCTCATACATGCCCAGCACCACGTCGTTATCTTCTCGCACCATAATCTGAATTTTCGGACAGCCGCGAGCGATGAGTTTCTTTTCCAGGCGATTGAGCAGCGCATTGGCAATGCCGCGCGCCCGGTATTCCGGATGCACGCCCAGATAATAGGCCGAACCGCGGTGGCCGTCGTAACCGCCCATCACCGTACCGACAACCTCACCGTTCACTTCCGCGACCAGAAACAAACTGACGTCGTGATTCACCTTACGTTCGATGTCCATTTCCGGGTCGTTCCACGGACGCAGCAGATCGCAGCGCTCCCAAAGGGTAATCACCTCTTCGAAATCTTCCTGGCGAAAAACGCGTATCTCCATGGTATTAACCGCCTTTTTGGGTTTAAAAACAGTGATTATGGCGTGAACCCTGCGTTTAGCCAATAACCGGGGAAAATCTCGCCAAAATTTGGCATAATGTCACTTTGTCACGTATTGAAATGAAAAGTAAAACAATTATCAATAAGGACTGTCGTAACGGTAATCACGATACGATATAACACCAGGATCGCAATTTTTACTATTCAGGCCGCATGAGCACATTCAAACCATTAAAAGCACTCACATCGCGTCGTCAGGCTCTCAAAGCGGGGCTGGCGGCCTTAACGTTAACGGGCATCGCTAAGCAGGCTCAGGCAAAAGACGAGAGCACGCTTAAAACCAGCAACGGGCACAGTAAACCGAAAGCCAAAAAGCCGGGCGCGAAGCGTCTGGTGATGCTCGATCCGGGCCACGGCGGCATCGATACCGGCGCCATCGGCAAAAACGGGTCGAAAGAAAAACACGTCGTGCTGGCGATTGCAAAAAATGTGCGATCGATTTTACGCAGCAACGGCATTGACGCCCGCCTGACGCGCTCCGGGGACACCTTCATTCCGCTGTACGACCGCGTGGAGATCGCCCACCAGCACGGCGCGGATCTGTTTATGTCGATCCACGCAGACGGCTTTACCAACCCTTCGGCAGCAGGCGCATCGGTGTTTGCGCTTTCCAACCGTGGTGCCAGTAGCGCCATGGCAAAATACCTCTCCGACCGCGAAAACCGGGCGGATGAGGTCGCCGGAAAGAAAGCCACCGATAAAGACCATCTGTTGCAGCAGGTGCTGTTCGACCTCGTGCAGACGGACACCATCAAAAACAGCCTGACGCTCGGCTCGCATATCCTGAAGAAGATTAAGCCGGTGCATCGTCTGCACAGTAAAGGCACCGAGCAGGCGGCGTTTGTGGTGCTGAAATCGCCGTCGATTCCGTCGGTGCTGGTGGAAACCTCTTTTATTACCAACCCGGAAGAAGAGCGGCTGCTCGGCACCACGGCGTTCCGCCAGAAGATCGCCAACGCCATCGCCTCCGGCATTATCAGCTACTTCAACTGGTTCGATAACCAAAAAGCGCACTCCAGGAAACGTTGATGAAACCCAATGCACAGCTGGTCAAAAAATTCCTGCTGCAGCTGCAGGATGATATTTGCCGGAAACTGGCCGCCGTAGACGGCGGTGAATTTCAGGAGGATAACTGGCAGCGCGAAGCGGGCGGCGGCGGGCGCAGCCGGGTGCTGCGTAACGGCGGCATCTTCGAACAGGCGGGCGTCAATTTTTCCCACGTTCACGGCGACGCGATGCCCGCGTCTGCGACGGCGCATCGCCCTGAGCTGGCGGGCCGCAGCTTCGAAGCGATGGGCGTCTCGCTGGTAGTGCATCCGCACAACCCGTTTGTGCCGACCAGCCACGCCAACGTGCGCTTTTTCATTGCCGAAAAACCGGGGGCCGACCCGGTCTGGTGGTTTGGCGGCGGTTTCGATTTAACGCCCTATTACGGCTTCGAAGAGGATGCCGTGCACTGGCACACTACCGCGCGCGATCTCTGTCTGCCGTTTGGCGAAGACATCTACCCGAAATTTAAAAAGTGGTGTGATGACTACTTTTACCTGAAGCACCGCGACGAACAGCGCGGCATCGGCGGGCTGTTCTTTGACGATCTCAACACGCCGGATTTTGATACCGCGTTCAGTTTTATGCGCGCGGTAGGCGAAGGCTATACCGACGCCTATCTGCCCATCGTCGAACGCCGTAAAAACACCGACTACGGCGTGCGCGAGCGTGAGTTCCAGCTTTACCGCCGCGGCCGCTACGTGGAGTTCAACCTGGTGTGGGATCGCGGGACGCTGTTCGGCCTGCAGACCGGCGGGCGCACGGAGTCGATTCTGATGTCGATGCCGCCGCTGGTGCGGTGGGAGTACAGCTACGAACCAAAAGAAGGCAGCCCGGAGGCTGCCTTGCGTGAGTTTATTCAGGTTCGGGACTGGGTGTAACCCCCTCACCCCTGCCCTCTCCCAAAGGGAGAGGGAGTATAAATTCCCTCTCCCTTTGGGAGAGGGTTAGGGTGAGGGGTGGGGTTAATTACAGAGGCTGCGTTTGCGCCTCAACCACCGCCAGCGCCACCATATTCACGATACGACGCACAGAGGCAATCGGCGTTAACACATGCACCGGTTTCGCCACGCCCATCAGTACCGGTCCTACGGTCACCCCTTCAGAGCTGGAGACGCGCAGCAGGTTATAGCTGATACGCGCCGCTTCCACGTTTGGCATAATCAGTATGTTGGCCGATCCCTTCAGCGGGCTGTCCGGCATACGTTCGTTGCGGATGCTCTCCACCAGCGCCGCATCGCCGTGCATCTCCCCGTCTATCATCAGCTCCGGCGCACGCTCGCGCACCAGCTCCAGCGTCTGACGCATTTTGCAGGCCGCCGCGGATTTAGACGAACCAAAGTTTGAGTGCGACAGCAGCGCCACCTTCGGCTCGATACCAAAGCGGCGCACGGTCTCGGCGGCCATCACGGTGATCTCCGCCAGCTCGTCCGGGGTCGGATCGTCGTTAACGTAGGTGTCAGCAATAAAGGTGTTGCCGCTTGGCAGCAGCAGCGCGTTCATCGCCCCGGCGGTATGGACGCCGTCACGATAGCCGAAGATCTCCTGCACCACGCTAAAGTGCTCGTGGTAATCGCCAATGGTGCCGCAGATCAGCGCATCCGCCTCGCCGCGATGCACCATGATCGCGCCGATCACCGTGGTGTTGCTGATGACCGCTTTCTGCGCCTGCTCCTGGGTGATCCCACGGCGCTTCATGATCGCGTAGTATTCGCTCCAGTACTCTTTGAAGCGCGGATCGGATTCGTTATTAACGATCTCGAAGTCGACGCCCGGCTTAATCTGCAGGCCCAGCTTCTGAATGCGCATCTCGATGACGCTCGGACGACCAATCAGGATCGGCTTCGCCAGCCCTAAGGTGATCAGCTCCTGGGTGGCGTGCAGCACGCGCGCCTCTTCCCCTTCCGCCAGCACCACGCGCTTCGCGTCGGCACGCGCCTGAGAGAAGATCGGCTTCATGAACAGGTTAGTTTTGTAGACGAACTCGGTGAGCTTATCGACGTAAGCGTCGAAATCCTGAATCGGTCGCGTCGCCACGCCGGAGTCCATCGCCGCTTTGGCAACGGCTGGCGCAATTTTCACAATCAGACGCGGATCGAACGGTTTTGGAATGATGTAGTCCGGGCCAAAGCTCAGATCCTGATCGCCGTACGCAGACGCGACCACTTCACTCTGCTCGGCGTGCGCCAGCTCCGCGATGGCATGAACGGCGGCAAGCTTCATCTCTTCGTTGATCGCCGTTGCGCCGACGTCCAGCGCGCCGCGGAAGATGAACGGGAAGCAGAGCACGTTGTTCACCTGGTTCGGGTAGTCCGAACGACCGGTGCAGATAATGGCATCTTCACGCACCGCTTTCGCCAGCGGCGGCAGGATTTCCGGCTCCGGGTTCGCCAGGGCCAGGATCATTGGCGCACGCGCCATCTTCTTCACCATCTCCTGAGTCAGCACTTTCGGGCCGGAACAGCCGAGGAAGATATCTGCGCCGTCAATAACGTCCTCAAGCGTGCGTTTGCCGTCGTCTTCCACCGCGTACGCCGCCTTGGTTTCCGCCATGTTCGGCTCGCGGTCTTTATAGATAACGCCCTTGGAATCGCAGACCACAATGTTGTGTTTCTGCATACCCAGCGCCACCAGCAGGTTCATACAGGCAATCGCCGCCGCGCCCGCGCCGGAGACCACCATGCGCACGTCGGAGAGATTTTTCTCGACCACGCGCAGGCCGTTCAGAATGGCGGCGGTACTGATAATCGCGGTCCCGTGTTGGTCATCATGGAACACGGGAATGTTCATACGCTCGCGCAGCTTCTGCTCGATATAGAAACATTCCGGCGCTTTGATGTCTTCCAGGTTGATCCCGCCGAAGGTCGGCTCCAGCGCAGCCACCACGTTGATGAATTTATCGGGATCGAGTTCGTCCACCTCGATATCAAACACGTCGATACCGGCGAATTTCTTGAACAGAACGCCCTTCCCTTCCATCACCGGTTTACCGGCCAGCGCGCCAATGTTGCCCAGCCCCAGCACCGCCGTACCGTTAGAAATAACGGCGACAAGGTTGCCGCGCGCGGTGTATTTGTAGGCTGCCAGCGGGTCTTTTTCGATTTCCAGACACGGCGCAGCGACGCCTGGCGAATAGGCCAGCGCCAGATCGCGCTGGGTCGCCAGCGGTTTGGTAGGGGAAACCTGGATTTTGCCCGGGACAGGAAACTCGTGAAAATCGAGGGCACTCTGTTTTAACTGATCGTCCATCTTGTTATTCCTTTTACGTATCGGTCAGATAGTATCGCCGCAGGACAGCGCATAAACTTTGAAGGCTGCCAAACTCTCACCATCACACATTAAAAATTGTTATCAATTTATAACAGCCATGTTACCCGTCTCAAAAGCAATGCTTCCCCCGTCTGCTATGCTTTTTTGTTAAGTCCATCATGATTTTCTCAGAAGTGTGAACTAACGCACTCATCTAACTCTTTTATTTCCAAGGAGTAATGATTTATGAACCAGCTAGACGGCATCAAACAATTCACCACCGTGGTTGCAGACAGCGGTGATATCGAGTCGATTCGCCACTACCAGCCGGAAGACGCGACCACCAACCCTTCGCTGCTGCTCAAGGCGGCCGGGCTTGCCCATTTTAGTCATCTGATTGATGACGCCATTGCCTACGGTAAGCAGCGCGGGAAAACGCAGGAGCAGCAGGTCGCCGAAGCCAGCGACAAGCTGGCAGTTAATTTTGGTGCAGAAATTCTGAAAAGCATTCCGGGGCGCGTGTCGACCGAGGTGGACGCTCGCCTCTCGTTTGATAAAGAAAAAAGCATTAACAAAGCCCGCCGCCTGGTGGAACTCTACCAGGAGCAGGGGATCGATAAATCACGCATTTTGATTAAGCTCGCGTCGACCTGGGAAGGCATTCGCGCCGCGGAGGTGTTGGAAAAAGAGGGCATTCACTGCAACCTGACGCTGCTGTTCTCCTTTGCCCAGGCGCGCGCCTGTGCCGAAGCGGGCGTATTCCTCGTCTCGCCGTTTGTCGGGCGCATCTACGACTGGTATCAGGCAAAACAGCCGATGGATCCGTACGTGGTGGATGAGGATCCGGGCGTTAAATCGGTCCGTAATATCTACGACTACTACAAACAGCACCGCTACGAAACCATCGTGATGGGGGCCAGCTTCCGCCGTACCGAGCAGATCCTCGCCCTGGCAGGCTGCGACCGTCTGACCATCTCCCCTAACCTGCTCCAGGAGCTTCAGGACAAAGAAGAGACGGTGATCCGCAAGCTGGTGCCGACCTCCACCGTTTTGCCAAAACCGAAAGCCATGACCGAAGCGGAGTTCCGCTGGGAGCACAATCAGGACGCAATGGCCGTCGACAAGCTCGCGGATGGCATCCGCCAGTTCGCCGTCGACCAGCGCAAACTCGAAGATCTTCTTGCCGCCAAACTTTAACCTTGCCACGGAGTGAACTATGTCCCGTAAAGAGCTCGCCAATGCCATTCGCGCCCTCAGCATGGATGCCGTGCAGAAAGCCAATTCCGGCCATCCCGGCGCACCGATGGGCATGGCCGATATTGCCGAAGTGTTGTGGAACGACTTCCTGAAGCACAACCCGAATGACCCCACCTGGTACGATCGCGACCGATTTATTCTTTCCAACGGTCACGCATCGATGCTGCTCTACAGCCTGCTGCATCTTTCCGGCTACGACCTGCCGCTTGAGGAGATAAAAAACTTCCGCCAGCTGCATTCCAAAACGCCGGGCCACCCGGAAATTGGCTATACGCCAGGTGTAGAAACCACCACCGGCCCGCTCGGCCAGGGGCTGGCCAATGCGGTCGGGCTGGCGATTGCCGAACGCACGCTGGCGGCGCAGTTTAACCAGCCGGACCAAGAGATTGTTGACCACTACACCTACGTGTTTATGGGTGACGGCTGCCTGATGGAGGGGATTTCGCACGAGGTCTGCTCGCTGGCGGGCACGCTGGGACTCGGCAAGCTGATCGGGTTTTACGATCACAACGGCATCTCCATTGACGGGGAAACCGAAGGCTGGTTTACCGACGACACGGCAAAACGCTTCGAAGCCTACCACTGGCACGTGGTGCATGAGATTGACGGTCACGACCCTGAGGCCGTGAAAAAAGCGATTCAGGAAGCGCAGAGCGTGAAGGACAAACCGTCCCTGATTATCTGCCGCACGGTCATCGGCTTCGGCTCACCGAACAAGGCGGGCAAAGAGGAGGCGCACGGCGCGGCGCTGGGTGACGAAGAAGTGGCGCTGACCCGGCAGAAGCTGGGCTGGAAATACCCGCCATTTGAGATCCCGAAAGAGATCTACAGAGCCTGGGATGCCCGCGAAGACGGTGAGAAAGCCCAGCACGCCTGGAACGAAAAATTTGCCGCCTACAAAAAAGCGCATCCGGAGCTGGCGGCCGAGTTTTCACGCCGCATGAGCGGCGGCCTGCCGGAAGACTGGGACGATAAAACCCAGGCGCTGATTGAAAACCTGCAGTCCAACCCGGCGAAAATTGCCACCCGTAAGGCGTCGCAAAATACCCTGAACGCAATAGGTCCTATTCTGCCCGAACTGCTGGGCGGCTCGGCGGATCTGGCGCCGAGTAACCTGACCATCTGGTCCGGCTCGACATCGCTGAAAGAGGACATTGCCGGGAACTACATCCACTACGGCGTGCGCGAGTTCGGGATGACGGCCATTGCCAACGGCATCGCCCATCACGGCGGCTTTGTGCCCTACACTGCCACCTTCCTGATGTTCGTCGAGTACGCCCGTAACGCGGCGCGCATGGCGGCGCTGATGAAGGCGCGGCAAATCATGGTTTATACCCACGACTCCATCGGGCTGGGGGAAGATGGGCCGACGCACCAGGCGGTTGAACAGCTGGCGAGCCTGCGCCTGACGCCGAACTTCAGCACCTGGCGCCCGTGTGACCAGGTCGAAGCGGCGGTGGGCTGGAAGCTGGCGGTGGAACGCCACAACGGACCAACGGCATTAATTCTGTCGCGCCAGAACCTGGCGCAGATTGAGCGCACCCCGGAGCAGGTGAAAAACATCGCCCGCGGCGGCTACATCCTGAAAGACAGCGGCGGCAAGCCGGACGTGATCCTGATTGCCACCGGTTCCGAGGTGGAAATCACGGTGAAAGCCGCGGAGAAACTGACCGCCGAAGGACACGCGGTGCGCGTGGTTTCTCTGCCTTCCACGGATATTTTTGATGCACAGGATGAGGCGTACCGGGAATCGGTCCTGCCGTCCAGCGTCGCGGCGCGCGTGGCGGTGGAGGCCGGTATTGCCGACTACTGGTACAAATATGTCGGGCTCAAAGGGGCGATTGTTGGCATGCGGGGTTACGGTGAGTCCGCCCCTGCCGATAAGCTGTTCCCTTACTTCGGCTTTACCGTTGAGAACGTGGTGGAGAAAGCGCTGAGCGTGATCTAGTGCGGCCTGCGTGCCCGGCGGCGCTACGCTTACCGGGCCTACGGTTCGAAGTGTCGTCGGCCGGGTAAGGTGCAGCCGCCACCCGGCACATTGTCACATACCGCAGGATTCGTAGGCCGGGTAAGGCGAAGCCGCCAC
>NZ_GL890779.1:30160-37177 GCF_000211415.1 Enterobacter mori LMG 25706
GCTACCGCGTAATCCACAGCGTGGGCCAGGCGTCTGGCCCGTTCCAGTTATCACAGCTGGGCTCTTCCGCATAGCGGACCAGGCGGAAGCGCTGGCCGTCAAAACGCCAGCGCGTCTGGATCCCGCAGTCCCCAATGCCCCGCCCTAACGCCAGCGTGGTCAGCTCACGCGTTTTCTCATCGAAGCTGGCATTCATCAGCTCCATCTCGCTGCTGTTGCTTGAAGGGGTAAATGGCAGACGCAACCTGATGCTACGGGCAGAAAACGGCTTTTTGCGCGAAACCTGCCATGCCAAATCGACGGTGTTATACGCCCCGGCTTCGCAGCTGACGATCAACAGCGCTTTGTCATCGGTTAATGCGGTAACGCGGACTTCACGGCGGTTCGGATCAAGCGAGCATTGACTGTTATTCATCCTCCAGGTGCCATAATCCAGCAGGTCGTTCAACTCTTCATGGGTCAGCGGCGTCGGTGTCGGGTTGACGACCGCCACCTCTTTTAATGCGGGTGCGGGCGGCACGCTCAGCGGCGGACTGTTCCCTTTTTTTATCCAGGCGGTTTTGCTGCCGACGCGTTTTTGCTGGGCATCGATAAACAGCAGTGCCGCTTTCAGGCCATCCAGTGAGATAACCTGCTTGCCACCCTGCAACGTCAGGGCGTGCCCTTCCTGAATGTTTTTCAAAAAAGCGGTGATGGTGGCGGAATCGTCAGTCTTCAGATGCCAGGGCGTTAATTGCCAGTGCTGAGGCGAAAGCTTAAGCGGTACGTCATCCAGCAGCAGTCGCGGCGCGATATCAGGCTCTTTCACGACGGGGTCAGCAAGCCCACCGAGATCGATCCGCAGCGTGGCGTCCGTTTTCGCGCCCGCGCTGCGGCTGAGCGTCATGACCAGACCGCGATGTTCACCGGTATTTCGCGCAACGCAAAAATTCTGGTTATTGCAGGTGACCTGCCAGTCAGAGAAGGACTGCTGGGCGGGAGCAGCCCACACCAATGGCGCGGGTAGCACGCAAAACAGGAAGAGAATAAAAACGCAGTAGCGCATGGATGGCACAATCCCGGAAACGAAAACGTCAAACTGGGCAGTATCTTCGTGTCCGAACCGGGCTTGCTCAATCGGATTTATCGGATAGATTTATCTGAAATGTAATCTATCACCGTTCGAAAGAGGGGCTCATGATCCCGGTCGTTTGTAGGTACTGCAACAATATTACGGCTTTACCGTCCCTGATCTCTCCGCTTCTCACCATTGCCAGTGCCTGAGAAAACGGCATTTCCAGCACCTCAATATCCTCGTCTTCAACGCCACCGCCCCGGTGAGTGCGCTGCGCATCGTTGTATTCCGCAATGAAGAAGTGGACAATTTCCGTCACGCCGCCTGGCGACATGAACAGTTCGAACACCTTTTTTACCTCACCCACTTCAAAGCCCGTTTCTTCAACGGCCTCTTTGCGGATACAAACCTCCGGCTCATCATCGTCTAGCAGGCCTGCGCAGGTTTCAATGAGTCGTCCGTCAGGATTGCCATTCACCCATGTCGCCACCCGAAACTGGCGAATCAATACCACGGTCTGTTTTTCACGGTTGTAGAGCAAAATGGCTGCGCCATTGCCACGGCCGTAGACCTCGCGCTTGTGGCGTATCACTTCACCATTCTTACGCGTTAAATCATAGGTGATGTTACGCAGGACAAAGTAATTTTCGGACAGGATTTTGTCTTTAATAACGTCAATTTTGAGGGTCATACGGGCTCCACGACATAATGAGTGCAGTTATACTACGCCGTGGAGCGCGCTTTGTCGCCGGTCGGATTTAGTGCGCCTTTGGCGCTGTTATCTCAAGCCAGTCGAGAATACCCTGCGCCGCATGGCGCCCCTCAGCCATCGCAGTGACCACTAAATCGGCACCGCGCACAGCGTCACCTCCGGCAAAAATTTGCGGGTTGCTGGTCTGGTAACGATAGTGCCCTTCGACAGAGGCAATGATGCGCCCCCAGTCATCCGTTTCCACGCCCTGGGCCTGCAGCCAGGGCATCGCGTGCGGATTAAAGCCAAACGCCATGATCACCGCATCGGCAGGCAGGACGAACTCACTGCCTGCAACCGGAACGGGACGACGACGACCCTGCGCGTCCGGTTCACCCAGTTCGGTGCGCAGCATACGGATACCGTTGACCTTCCCGTCCGAAGCAAGCGTCAGCTCGACGGGCTGGACGTTAAACTCAAACTCCGCCCCCTCCTCTTTCGCGTTCTTCACCTCTTTTTTCGACCCCGGCATGTTGGCCTCGTCCCGGCGATAGGCACAGGTCACTTTGGCGGCCCCCTGCCGCAGCGCGGTTCGCACGCAATCCATCGCCGTATCCCCTCCGCCGAGTACCACCACATTCAGCCCCTGCGTGTCGATAAACGGCTCAGAGGCGCTCGACTCAAGCCCCATCACATGGCGGGTGTTCGCCACCAGGAACGGCAGCGCGTCATAGACACCCGGCGCATCTTCATGAGGGATACCGGCCTTCATGGAGCGGTAGGTTCCTACGCCAATAAACAGGGCATCATAATCACGCTGCAGCTGCGTCAGAGAGACATCGCGTCCCACTTCGCAGTTGAGTTCGAACCGGATCCCCATCGCGGTAAATATCTCTCTGCGCCGCGCGAGCAGGGATTTATCCAGCTTGAAGGCGGGAATGCCAAACGTCAGCAGTCCGCCGATTTCCGGATGGCGGTCATACACCGTCACGCTCACGCCGCTGCGCACCAGCACGTCGGCGCACGCCAGCCCTGCCGGGCCTGCGCCAATAATGGCCACCCGCTTGCCCACCGGGAGGACGTCGCTCATGTCTGGCGTCCAGCCCATCGCCAGCGCCTGGTCTGAGATGTAGCGCTCAATATTACCAATGGTCACGGAACCAGACTCATCTCGCAGCGTGCAGGCACCTTCGCATAAGCGGTCCTGCGGGCAAACGCGGCCAGTAATTTCCGGTAAACAGTTGGTTTGATGGGAGAGTTCTGCCGCACCAGTGATATCCCCCGCGGTGACGCGCGCAATCCACTGCGGAATGTGGTTGTGCAGCGGGCAGGTCCACTCGCAGATGCTGTGCTCCCCGCAGGTCAGGCAGCGAGACGCCTCACGTCTGGCCTGTTCAGCCCGAAACGGCAGATAGATTTCGTTGAAATGGCAGGCGCGTTCTTGCGCCGGCAGCTTGTCAGGCTCGCCCCGTGGAGGAGTATTGTGCAACTGCTGTAGTTTGGTTTGCGGCTGAACCTGTTGCACCGCCTCGCCGTGCCACGGCTGCGCTTCCAGTCGTGCGGTGCGCGTGCGCCGCGCTTTCGACAGGTTATCCAGCACAGCGGGTGTGGCAAGCGTGAGCACGTCAGCCGGGCAGTTTTCAATACAGGCAGGCCCCTGAGACCGCGCCAGGCAGAGATCGCATTTGTGCGCCGACGCCTTCACGCTCGCGTTATCCAGCGGCGTAACGATGATGTCCATCGTGCCGAACGGGCAGGCTACCACGCAGGCTTTGCAACCAATGCATTTGTGTTGATTCACCTGTACGCTGTCGCTGTGCTTGCTGATAGCCCCGTTCGGGCAGCTGTGCGCGCAGGGGGCATTTTCGCAGTGGTGGCAGGTAACGGGACTGTTCTTCCCCTCAGATTTGATGACCGTAATACGGGGATGAAAATGGCGCTCACTCAGAACATGTTGCTCATCATTGTGCGCCATCACACACGCGACCTCACAGGCACGACACCCTATGCATTGCTGGCTGTTGGCCATAATAAAACGATTCATAACGACACCTGTTTTTGGTTCAATAACCTTATTCTTTCTATATGTACTGTATTTAGCCACGGTGACGTGTTCAGGCAATGTTCAAATGCCCAGAAAGCCGAACTATCTCCAGTGAACCTGTGGCAGATCAATTTATTCAGGAAGCTGATTTGTGACCGTTAAACGCCCTGTTTCCGGAAGCCTGGCTCGGGCTTTCTTTTCGATGATTGTGTTATCCGTTATGACCAGCGCCATCGCGCTGATGACACTCGCCAGCAGCCAGCGAGACGCTGAGGCGATTAACATTGCGGGTTCGCTGCGTATGCAGAGCTACCGCCTGGGCTACGAGATGCAGCGCGCCAGCCCATCACTGATGGAACACCGTGAAGCCTGGCAGCAGACGCTGAGCGCCCCTGCGCTGCAGACGTTGAACCGCTGGTATGTGCCGGACGATGTTAAACAGCGCTACCACCAGCTGCATCTTGCCTGGCAGGAGATGAGCCAGCGCATCGCCAGCGGCGACACCGCATGGTATCAGGCCCACATTGAGGATTTCGTCGGCCGTATTGATGCCTTTGTGCTGGCGCTTCAGCACTACACCGAACATAAAATTCAGCGGGTGATCCTGATGTCGCTGGCGGGTGGACTGAGCATTCTGCTGCTGGCGCTGGCGACGCTGCGGCGGATCCGCCGTCAGGTGGTACTGCCGCTGAACAATCTGGTCGCGGCCAGCGAGCGTATCGAACAGGGACAATTTGATACGCCCGCACCGGATACCTCCCTGCCCAACGAGCTGGGCCAGCTTTCCCGCGCGTTTAACCATATGTCAGCGGAACTGCATTCGCTTTATCGCTCGCTGGAGCAATCCGTGGCGGAAAAGACGCAGCACCTGAATGAGGCGCACCAGCAGCTCGAAATGCTGTTCAAATGTTCTCAGGCACTGAATACCGGACAGATAGACAGCCATTGTTTCAGGCATATTTTGCAGATCGTGCATGAATACACGCAGATAAATTATCTGGCGCTGCGGACCAGTGACGACTGGCAACTGTTCGAAGGCAGCGAAGCCGAAGGCGCGGAACTGCACAGTTTGCCTGTTCTGATGCAGGACACCCTGTATGGCGAACTGCGCTGGCAGAGCGAGACCGGGGGCGTGTCACTCCCGCTGATGAAGAGCGTGGCGACGATGCTGGGGCGCGGGCTTTACTTCAACCAGGCGCAAAAACACTATCAACAGCTGCTGCTGATGGAAGAGCGCGCCACCATCGCCCGCGAACTGCATGATTCGCTGGCGCAGGTGTTGTCCTATCTGCGCATTCAGCTTGCCCTGCTCAAACGCGCCGTCCCGGATGAGAATCCCCAGGCGCAGACCATCATAACGGACTTCTCGCGCGAGCTTAACAACGCCTGGCACCAGCTGCGTGAATTGCTCACCACCTTCCGCCTGACGCTCAACCACGCAAACCTGCCCGCCGCGCTGCAGGAGTCTCTCGAGGGATTGCAAACCCAGACGAAGGCGAAGCTGGTTCTCGATTGTCGACTCTCATCCCTGGCCCTGGATGCGCAAAAACAGGTGCATTTGCTGCAGATTGTGCGGGAAGCGGTGCTGAACGCCATCAAACATGCCGACGCGAGCGAGATCACCGTCAGCTGCATTACCGCCGCTGACGGTACGCACAGCGTGGCTGTACGCGATAACGGAATTGGCATTGGCGAGGCGAACGAACCGCCGGGCCATTACGGGCTGAACATCATGCGCGAACGTGCGGAACGGCTCGGCGGAACGCTGCGCTTTTCGCAGCCGAAAAACGGCGGAACGGAGGTCACCGTCACTTTCCGTACACCCGCAGCGCTGGCGGGTAAATAACGGTAAAGGGGAGCACGCAGGGAAAAGCGCATGATAATTTACATTATCTCCTTTATTTCTCCACGTTTGACCTGGGCCTAACCGCTAAAGTTATGCGGGCAATAAACAATAATGACGTGCAGCAAAACGAGGTCACACTTTCATGGCGAATTTCTTCATCGATCGCCCCATTTTTGCCTGGGTACTTGCCATTCTGTTATGTCTGACGGGTGTTCTGGCCATTACTTCACTTCCTGTTGAGCAATACCCCGATCTGGCGCCGCCAAATGTGCGCGTCACGGCAAACTATCCTGGCGCATCAGCCCAGACGCTGGAAAATACCGTCACCCAGGTGATCGAGCAGAACATGACGGGTCTCGATAACCTGATGTACATGTCTTCACAGAGCAGCGCCACCGGTCAGGCTACGGTGACACTGAGTTTTACGGCGGGAACCGACCCGGACGAAGCGGTACAGCAGGTGCAAAACCAGCTGCAGTCTGCCCTGCGTAAGCTACCGCAGGCGGTGCAGAACCAGGGCGTGACCGTACGTAAAACCGGTGATACCAATATTTTAACCATCGCGTTTGTCTCCACCGATGGTTCGATGGATAAGCAGGATATCGCTGACTACGTGGCGAGTAATATCCAGGATCCGCTCAGCCGTATTAACGGCGTGGGGGATATCGACGCCTACGGCTCGCAGTATTCCATGCGCATCTGGCTGGATCCCAACAAGCTGAACAGCGTGCAGATGACGGCCAAAGACGTGACTGACGCCATCGAATCGCAGAACGCTCAGATCGCCGTCGGTCAACTGGGCGGTACACCCTCTGTCGATAACCAGGCGCTGAACGCGACCATTAATTCTCAGTCCCTGCTCCAGACGCCCGATCAGTTCCGTAATATCACCCTGCGGGTCAATCAGGACGGCTCTGAAGTGCGGCTGGGCGATGTCGCGACCGTGGAAATGGGCGCGGAAAAGTATGATTATCTGAGCCGCTTTAACGGTAACCAGGCATCCGGCTTAGGGGTGAAGCTGGCCTCCGGCGCGAACGAAATGGCAACCGCTGAACTGGTGCTAAATCGCCTTGACGAACTGTCGCACTATTTCCCGCACGGGCTGGAATACAAAGTCGCCTACGAAACCACCTCCTTCGTTAAAGCCTCTATTGAAGACGTGGTGAAAACCCTGCTGGAAGCGATCGGGCTGGTGTTCCTGGTCATGTACCTGTTCCTGCAAAACTTCCGCGCCACGCTTATTCCCACCATTGCCGTTCCGGTGGTGCTACTCGGCACCTTCGCCGTGCTGTATGCCTTTGGCTACAGTATCAATACCTTAACCATGTTCGCGATGGTGCTGGCGATTGGCCTGCTGGTGGATGACGCCATCGTGGTGGTGG
>NZ_GL890779.1:37190-49106 GCF_000211415.1 Enterobacter mori LMG 25706
ACGCATCATGAGCGAAGAAGGACTCTCGCCACGCGAAGCCACGCGAAAATCGATGGGGCAAATTCAGGGTGCGCTGGTCGGTCTTGCAATGGTGCTCTCAGCGGTGTTTATCCCGATGGCGTTCTTTGGCGGCACCACCGGTGCGATTTACCGTCAGTTTTCCATCACGATTGTCTCCGCGATGGTGCTCTCGGTGCTGGTCGCGATGATCCTCACCCCCGCCCTCTGCGCCACCCTCCTCAAGCCGTTACATAAAGGCGAGCATCACGGGCAAAAAGGCTTTTTCGGCTGGTTTAACCGCATGTTCAACCGCAACGCGGCGCGCTATGAGGCGGGCGTGGGTAAGATCCTGCATCGCAGCGTGCGCTGGATGGCGATTTATGTCCTGCTGTTAGGCGGAATGGTGTTCCTGTTCCTGCGTCTGCCAACCTCCTTCCTGCCGCTGGAAGATCGCGGCATGTTTATCACCTCCGTTCAGCTGCCAAGCGGTTCTACGCAGCAACAAACCTTGAAGGTGGTGCAGAAGGTTGAGAACTATTTCCACACCAAAGAGAAAGATAACGTTGTTTCCGTCTTCTCCACCGTCGGCTCGGGTCCGGGCGGGAACGGGCAGAACGTCGCACGCATGTTCGTGCGCCTGAAAGACTGGGATCAGCGCGACAGCGACACAGGCTCCTCGTTCGCCATTATTGAACGCGCGACGAAAGCCTTCAGCCATATCAAAGAAGCGCGCGTATTTGCCAGCAGCCCTCCGGCCATCAGCGGTCTGGGGAGTTCCGCCGGGTTTGATATGGAACTGCAGGATCACGCGGGAGCCGGACATGACGCGTTAATGGCTGCGCGCGATAAATTGCTCGATCTGGCCAGCAAGGATCCACAGCTGACCCGCGTACGTCACAACGGCCTGGATGACAGCCCGCAGCTCCAGGTCGATATCGACCAGCGTAAAGCGCAGGCGCTCGGCGTATCCATTGATGACATCAACGACACGCTGCAAACGGCCTGGGGCTCAAGCTACGTCAACGACTTTATGGATCGCGGCCGCGTGAAAAAGGTCTACGTTCAGTCTGCCGCCAAATACCGTATGCTGCCGGACGATATTAACCGCTGGTATGTGCGTAATAACGCAGGGGGCATGGTGCCGTTCTCCGCCTTCGCCACGTCGCGTTGGGAAACCGGCTCACCGCGCCTGGAACGCTATAACGGCTACTCGGCGCTGGAGATCGTAGGTGAAGCCGCGCCGGGCGTCAGTACCGGTACCGCGATGGATATTATGGAAAAACTGGTGCAGCAGTTGCCAACCGGGTTTGGCCTGGAGTGGACGGCGATGTCGTATCAGGAGCGGCTCTCCGGTGCACAGGCCCCTGCGCTGTACGCCCTGTCGCTGCTGGTGGTCTTCCTCTGCCTTGCCGCACTGTATGAGAGCTGGTCAGTACCGTTCTCGGTGATGCTGGTGGTACCGTTAGGCGTCATCGGTGCACTGCTGGCAACCTGGATGCGCGGCCTGGAGAACGATGTTTACTTCCAGGTGGGGCTGCTGACCGTTATTGGCCTGTCGGCCAAAAACGCCATTCTGATCGTGGAATTTGCCAATGAGATGAATGCGAAAGGCCAGGACCTGCTAGCCGCAACGCTGTACGCTTGCCGCCAGCGTTTACGCCCGATTCTGATGACCTCTCTGGCGTTTGTCTTCGGGGTACTGCCGATGGCGACCAGTTCGGGTGCTGGTTCCAGCAGCCAGCATGCGGTCGGTACCGGGGTGATGGGGGGGATGATTTCAGCCACGATTCTGGCTATTTATTTCGTGCCGCTGTTCTTTGTGCTGGTGCGACGCCGCTTCCCGCTGAAGGAAAAGCCTGAGTAACCAACGAAATAAAAAAAGGCGGCTTTCGTAGCCGCCTTTTTATTGTGTGATTCATTCACACTATGGTTATTTTACTTATTTAAGTGCGCTTGCAATTCTTACTGAATGTCATTTATGAAGCATGCCTTCGATAAAATCTTTCCAGTTCCCCAGTTCACGTTCAATCATAACAACCTCTCTTATTATTATGCGCATTCTACGGAAACGTATCATCATTGTGAAGACTATTTAACCAATTGCAGTGATTATACCCCGCTATCCCCGGTGGATTTATGATAAATATGAACGCACGCCCTTAAATTTTGTGTGACCGCCAGCAATATTTTGAAATAACCCTACGAGCAGATGATTAGATATTTAACCACTGACTTTATTAGAGATTTAAACCTGATAGACATCTATGCTTAAATGATGAAAGAATATTCAGCTTACAGGTGTGAGGTGAATTAAGGAGAATTGTAAATCAAGAGAATTCCTGAATGTGTTATATTCCACTTAAGGATATATCTTCGAATTTATTGAACATTCTTTCTGCATAAGAACAAAAGGATTCACTATGATTGTGATGTACGGCATTAAAAATTGCGACACTATCAAAAAAGCCCGCCGCTGGCTTGAAGCAAACAACGTAGAGTACCGCTTTCACGATTACCGTGCTGATGGTCTGGATGCAGAATTTCTGCATACCGCGATCGGTGAACTGGGCTGGGAAGCGCTGCTCAATACCCGGGGCACCACCTGGCGTAAACTGGATGAATCCGTCCGCGCCGGTATCACCGATGCGGACAGCGCGGCAGAACTGATGCTTGAAATGCCAGCAATTATCAAAGCGCCCATTGCTCTGCAAGCCAGGTCAGCCTATGCTGCTGGGTTTCAGTGAAACCCTTTATTCTGACTTTTTTCGTTGAGGTGTAGTCTATGTCATGCCCGGTCATTGAGCTGACTCAGCAGCTTATCCGCCGTCCTTCCCTTAGCCCGGACGATGCAGGTTGTCAGGCATTAATGATTGAGCGTCTGCGTGCCATCGGTTTTACCGTTGAGCGCATGGATTTTGGCGATACGCAGAACTTCTGGGCCTGGCGCGGTCAGGGGGAAACGCTGGCGTTTGCCGGGCATACGGATGTGGTTCCCGCGGGTGATGCAGACCGCTGGATCAATCCCCCGTTCGAACCCACCATCCGCGACGGTATGCTGTTTGGCCGCGGTGCGGCAGACATGAAAGGCTCACTGGCGGCCATGGTCGTGGCCGCAGAGCGTTTCGTTGCCCAGCATCCTAATCATAAAAATCGTCTCGCGTTTTTGATCACCTCCGACGAAGAAGCCAGCGCGCATAACGGTACCGTGAAAGTCGTTGACGCGCTGATGGCGCGTAACGAACGGCTGGACTACTGCCTGGTGGGCGAGCCATCCAGCACCGAAGTGGTGGGCGATGTCGTGAAAAACGGTCGTCGCGGGTCCATGACCTGTAATCTGACCATTCACGGTGTACAGGGGCACGTGGCCTATCCTCACCTGGCCGACAACCCGGTGCACCGTGCCGCGCCAATGCTGAACGAACTGGTGGGGATAGAGTGGGACAAAGGCAACGAATTCTTCCCACCAACCAGCATGCAGATTGCCAACGTCAAGGCCGGAACCGGCAGCAACAACGTCATCCCTGGCGATTGCTTTGTTCAGTTCAACTTCCGCTTCAGCACGGAACTGACCGACGAGATGATCAAAGCCCGCGTGATCGCACTGCTGGAAAAACACCAGCTACGCTATACCGTGGAGTGGTGGGTGTCCGGCCAACCCTTCCTGACGCAGCGTGGAAAGCTGGTAGATGCGGTAGTGAACGCCATCGCACACTATAATGAAATTAAGCCACAACTGCTGACGACTGGCGGCACCTCTGACGGACGCTTTATCGCCCGTATGGGTGCACAGGTTGTCGAACTGGGTCCAGTAAACGCGACCATTCACAAAATCAATGAATGCGTCAATGCGGCTGATTTACAACTGCTGGCCCGTATGTATCAACGTATTATGGAGCAGCTCGTCGCCTGACGTCTGCTTAGAGGATTAGCGAATGGACTGGCTTTCAAAGTACTGGTGGATTCTGGTGTTGGTGTTTCTGGTAGGCGTGCTGCTGAACGTGATTAAAGATCTGAAGCGCGTTGACCATAAGAAGTTCCTCGCCAACAAACCGGATCTTCCGCCACATCGTGATTTTAACGACAAGTGGGACGATGAAGACGACTGGCCGAAAAAGGACCAGAAGAAGTAATTGTTAACCCCCTCACCCTAACCCTCTCCCCATAGGGGAGAGGGAACCGGTTGGTGCAGTCTTTCTCCCTCGCCCCTTTGGGGAGAGGGCCGGGGTGAGGGGAATCCTCACATAAACTCTACAATATCATCATCATTCGGCTTACCGCCGCTGAGTGCTTCGTCGAAGTAGTGCTTCGGCACGGTATAACGCAAACGATCGAGCGCAAACTGCATGCTGCGGTCGTCAATCGCGTGCCCCAGATCGTCAACGATATCCAGCGTGACGTCCCCGCCAGCGCGGATAAGCGATTCCTGCGCGGCAACCGCATGCGAAAGCTCAATCACCCGATCTTCACCACCGTGGATCAGATGAATGGTAGTCTGCGTCGTCACGCTGCCGGGAAGAGTGGCGAAACGACCGTTGAAGGCAATCACGCGGGATACCAGCCCTGGCTGTGCTTTCACACTCTCCAGCGACATAATTGACCCCTGTGAAAAACCAATCAGCGCCGTTGCGTCAGCACCCACGCCGCTCTGCTGCTGCCAGTAGCGTACGGTATCGATGAAGGTCGGCATGATGGCATCGATGCGCGCCTGACGGTTCTCTTCCGTTACACCCTGCACCGAAAACCACTGGCGACCTTCAGGGCCGCAAGGCTCTACGCCGCCGATGCTGACAATCAGCGCATCCGGGAAAACCGGCGCAAACCAGCTGCCAATCTGCCCCATATTGACGGCGTTATCGCCAACGCCATGAAACAGCAGCAGTAACTGTTTAGCCGGTTTTTCAGGGCTTTGAACAACAAAATGGTCGTGTTTCATGGCGATCTCCTTAAGTGATGAGCAGGATTCTACGCCTCTGTGGGGTAATGACCATGCCACTTTACTGATGAAGTCATTGAAAAAATTGCCATTGCAAAATGTCGCCTTTCAACTTCTGACAGCGTGTTTCATCAAGACTTTCAAGCGCTTGTGCTGTTTCTTTGCGCAGGTTCGCCAGCATGGATTTTCGCCCGGCGTTATCCGTTTCCCCCGCCAATTTACTGCGCAAAAGCGGGAGCGGCATGTCCACGTTTAACAGCAAGCGGGTTAACGCGGCAACGGAGGTCGAGAACGCCCGATGCGCAAAGGCAAACCCCGCCAGCTCCTGCCAGTCGTCATTATTAAGGGTAGCTTCCCAGCCATCTGACACCGGGATCTTTTCGCCATTCCAGGCCGAGAGGACCCGTGCGTCACGCCGCAGACGCTGATGTGCCTGCGTGCACAGCTGATGCCCCGCCTCGCTGAGCGGCAGCAACGCCATCGCGGTGAAGCAGCCGCTGCTCGCTTCGCGGTGGCTGCCTATCCGCACCAGCACAAAGCCGCACTGCTGCCAGAAGCGCCACAGCTCGTCGGTATAGCCAAAACTCACGGAGAGATAATCCTCCCCGCTGGCGCTACGGATAAGCCGACGACCAATACCTTCCCGTTGACGATGGGGATGAACGGCAATACGCGTGATCCGTCGGCCCTTAAGCGTCGCAGCCAGAGGCGAGCCGCCGTGGGCAGCCAGAGACTGCGCCACCAGATTCCCTCGAGGCCGACGAAATCCCGCCCACACAGCGCGACTAAGCTCTGGGGATAAGCCGCCCTCCTCCACCAGCCAGAGAGCACCGGCGAGGGTTGAGTCGGTTTCAGCAACGGTAAAATGCTGTCCCGGCGCGTCCATCATCCGGCGTAAATCAAGCGGAGACGTGCGGTAATGCGCGGCACATAACAGCTCATAAACGCCCGCCACACGCGCCGGATTGCTTTCCCACAACTGCGGCTCCAGCGACGTTAAACGTACGTCACCTTCCGGTTTCTGGTCGATGAGCGCATCGTCAAACAGCAGAATCGCTGACACCACCCGCTCGAGGGGGCACCCGGCAGCCCAGCGAACCGGCGCTGTTAAGGTGAAAGACTGCAACCCGCTGAATCGGGTGCAAAACTTCAGCAGAAAACCCCGGCCTGTTCCTTCATAACCCTGAACCGTGGTGGTCAACAGAGCGCGGGGAAAACGCTCAACCAGCTTTTCAAGAAGCGGTCCCGGAATGGCGGCCGCCTCATCGACAATCAGCCAGTCGGCCTGCAGCGTCGAGGCGAGCAGGGCATCCGGTGCCATAAAGTGAAAATGCTCTCCCGCAAAACGGGCGAGGACATCCGTTGCCCCTTTCGCCGGTGCAGTCACTACCGCATTGCCCTGAATACGCTTTAGCAACATTCCTGCAAGCGCTGACTTTCCGCGTCCACGAGGTGCCGTGACCGCCACGACGCCAGTATTCATGGCCAGGAGCGTACGCAGGATGTCAGCCTGCTCACGCTGCGGGTCGCCGCTGGCTGGCTGCCAGTCAGGGGTTTCAGGAAACGGAGGAAGCGCTAGCGGTTGGTTTTGGCACCACAGGATGGTGTCAGGGTCAGCGGCGATGGTGCGCTGGAAATGGTGCACAAAATGCGGCGTGGCGATAGGCTCGGCGCTGTCGCTCCAGCGAACGGAGTCGCTGTCCGGTGTTTCCGCCCAGACGGAGAAAGGCGGAACCAGCAGCACCAGCAGATTCCCGGCGCGCAGCGTCCCGCTGAGGGCGGCAAAGGCCGAGACGTCGAACCCCGCGCGAGCATCAAAAACCGCGTGCTGAAACTCACGCCCCAGCAGCCCGCTGATAGCTTTCGACGGGTGTTTATCCAGCCACAGCCAGTCTCCAGGCTGGGCATCGCGCAGGGCCACCGCCTGCGTCAATGTCCAATGCGCATCGCCGCTGAGTACAACCAAACGACGATGACCTTTACGCCTGAGCTGGCTGATCAGATGTTCAAACGGCAACATTACATCGCTTTGCCGAAGGTATTACATTGCGCAGGGTCACCGCTGTCGAAGCCACGTTTAAACCAGCTGTAACGCTGCTCTGATGTACCGTGAGTGAAACTGTCTGGCACCACTCTCCCCTGGCTTTGCTGCTGGAGACGGTCATCGCCGATGGCCTGCGCGGCGTTCAGCGCCTCTTCAAGGTCGCCCGTTTCCAGAACGCCCTGCTGTTTCATGCTATTGCCCCAGACGCCGGCGAAGCAGTCCGCCTGCAGCTCCATTTTGACAGAAAGACGGTTCACTTCAGCCTGAGACGCATTCTGCTGAAGCTGACGCACTTTAGGCTCGATGCCGAGCAATTTTTGCACGTGGTGGCCGACCTCATGCGCGATCACATAGCCCTGGGCAAAATCGCCGTCGGCACCCAGTTTGCTTTTCATGTCATCATAAAATGAGAGATCGATATAGACAGTGCTGTCCGCCGGGCAATAGAACGGCCCCATCACGGACTGTCCGGTACCGCATCCGGTGCGCGTCGCACCGCGGTACATCACCAGCTTCGGCTGCTGATAGGTACGCCCCATTTTCTCGAACTGCTGGCCCCAGGTTTCTTCTGTGGTCGCGAGAATAACGGAGGTAAATTTGGCCGCTTCATCTTCGTTCGGGCTGATGGAGCGCTGCGAGTACTGCTGTTGCTGGAGCGGCTCCCCGGTCATCAAACCGGTGAGATCCACACCGTAATACCCCGCGACCAGCACCACAATCAGCAGGATGATACCGCCCTTTCCACTGGGCAACCGGAAGCCGGGACCGCCCATTGAAGGGCCGCCACCACCACTGCTGCGCCTGTCTTCTACATTGTCACTTTCACGACGCCCTTGCCAGCGCATAACCACCTCGAACTATTCCATTAATAATAGCTATGATCGTAGGCGGTTAATGACAAGATTACCATAGTAAACAAGGGTAAGACGCCAAAGGATATGAATATCCTTTGGCAATTGAGGAGATTAGTCGAGCTTAACGCCTAAACGGTGAGCAACCGCTTCGTACGCTTCAATCAGGCCACCCAGGCTCTGACGGAAACGGTCTTTGTCCATTTTATCCAGGGTTTCTTTATCCCACAGGCGGCTGCCGTCCGGGGAGAACTCATCGCCCAGCACCACTTCGCCTTTGAACAGACCGAACTCCAGCTTGAAGTCGACGAGGATCAGCCCTGCGTCATCAAACAGTTTTTTCAGCACGTCGTTCGCTTTGTAGGTCAGCTCCTGCATACGCGCCAGATTCTCTTTGCTCACCCAGCCGAAGGTTTCGCAGTAAGATTCGTTGACCATCGGGTCGTGCATGGCATCGTTTTTCAGGAACAGGTCAAACAGCGGTGGGTTCAGTTCGATACCTTCTTCAATGCCGAGACGCTTCACCAGGGAGCCAGCGGCACGGTTACGAATGACGCACTCAACCGGAACCATGTCCAGTTTTTTCACCAGACATTCCGTATCGGACAATAACGCTTCCATCTGGGTCGGGATACCCGCTTCGGCCAGTTTGCTCATAATGAAGTGGTTGAACTTGTTGTTCACCATGCCTTTACGATCGAACTGTTCAATGCGTGCGCCATCCCCTGCTGACGTATCATTGCGGAACTCGAGCACCAACAGATCCGGGTTTTCCGTGCTGTATACGGTCTTCGCTTTGCCACGATACAACTCAGCTTGCTTCTGCATCTTCATTACTCCTGGTGTGATGATTTGTGTTCAAAACTGGGGATATTATGCCACGCACACGTTTGCGTGGCACGAAAATAAAAAGGGCTGGATTCACCAGCCCTTGTATTTATTTACTGAATGCCGCCTGGAAGACGGCGACCAGCGCATCATTCTGCGACTGGGTCAGCGTGTGACCTTTCGGATCGATAAACTGCAGGCTACTGCGGTTATCGAGGTCACCTACCTGAATTTTGTAGTCACCGGAGGCAAGCTGAGGATCTTTCGCGCCCAGTTCCTGCCATGCGCTGTCAGACAGCGGCTTGTAGGTTGCCGTCATGCTACCGGTTGAACGCGTACTGTCGGTCACTTTCATGCCCACTTTTTCCAGCGTCGCTGGCAGACGCTGCCAGGTCTGGTTAAACGGTGCACGCACCACCAGCATTGGCAGACCGGTATCATCCGCCGCGCTCTGCACGTCGAAGGAAGAACCACTGCGGTTCTGCGCTGCGTTAGCGGCGTCAGTCGCGTTCTTATCCAGACCCGCTGCAATGACGTTCAGCATTTCGGTGCTGTAACGCTGCATGGATGCAGCATCAGCAACCGGTTTACCCGCCTGCTCCAGGTTTAACAGCTTAACGGTAACCGCCTGCTGATAACCCTGCGGTTTAACGGAGACTTGATAACGACCACGGTACTGCTGATCTTCATCCAGGCGGTTCCACTCGATCCAGTCCGTGGTTAACGTCTGGCTGGCATCATCGCGTTTATCAATCGTGTAGTTCTTAGACTGGATAACGCTGACCACCTGCGGCCACAGCGTGCTGTTGCGGCTGTTTTCAACCATCAGGGATGCCGTATCACCGGTAAACTGGGTACGCGCGCCGCTCACCAGCGCCAGAGGCTGAGCAGGTGGACGAATATCAAGCGCTTTACCGACAAGACCACTGCCGTTAGTGACGGGGATATTATAATCGCCGTTTTGAATCGGCAGGATCATACCAGCCGGTGCATGAAGTTCAGCAAGCGGCGCCGCATCCAGATAGGATTCATCACCGCTCACCTGACGCTTGTAGCGCGAGTCCGAACTACAGGCAGCGAGCAGCATAACAAGCGAAACACTCGCAACCTTCGCCAGGCGCGACTTCTGTACTGAATAAGCCATCAAATCTCCCTAAACTTTACAGCAAACCGGCATGCTTCAGCGCGCCAGCGACAATTTCACGACCGTGGTCGGTAATCGGTGTCATTGGCAGACGCAGCGTGTCGGATGCTACAAGTCCCAATTCCTTACACGCCCATTTCACTGGGATCGGATTGGGTTCGACAAATAATTTATTGTGCAATGGCATCAGACGCTGATTAATCACGCGAGCTTCATCAAAATGACCGGCCGCAGCCAGTTTGCACATTTCCGCCATATCGCGGGCCGCAACGTTAGCTGTTACGGAGATCACGCCATGACCACCGAGCTGCATAAAGTCCAGCGCGGTCGCATCGTCGCCGCTCAACAGGATAAAGTCATCTGAAACCAGCTCTTTGATCTGATGAACGCGGCTTAAGTTCCCTGTCGCCTCTTTAATCCCGATAATATTTTTTACTTTCGAGAGACGGCCAACGGTTTCCGGCAGCATATCGCAACCGGTACGGGACGGCACATTATACAGAATTTGTGGCAAGTCAGTATGTTCTGCGATGGCTTTGAAATGCTGGAACAAACCTTCCTGAGTTGGACGGTTGTAGTAAGGCGTGACGGTCAGACAGCCAACAATGCCGCTGTCGTTAAAACGTTGAGTCAGGCTGATAGCTTCTGCGGTTGCGTTAGCCCCTGTTCCTGCGATGACCGGGATACGTCCGTCAGCCAGCTCCAGGGTCAGCATAACCACATCGCCGTGCTCTTCGTGGCTCAGCGTGGCAGATTCACCGGTAGTCCCTACCGAAACGATCGCCGAGGTTCCATTGGCGACATGGTAATCAATGAGCTTCTTCATGCTTGACCGGCAGACATTACCTTTTTCATCCATCGGTGTAACAAGCGCGACAATACTTCCCGTGAACATGAGCCATCCTCTGTGCGAACAAGAGCCTCAATGTTACGTTTGGAACTGTAATAAAAGCAAGCGACCTGAGGCGCTCAGGCGGTTGTATGCATGTTTTTTTTATGCTTTCCTTAGGAAGACTTAACCAAGCAAAGGAAGAACAGGTTTGACAACCTCATCACAACATTACCTGGTTATCACTGCGCTGGGTGCTGACAGGCCGGGTATCGTGAACACCATCACCCGCCACGTAAGCAGCTGCGGCTGTAATATCGAGGACAGCCGTCTCGCTATGCTTGGCGATGAGTTCACGTTTATTATGCTGCTTTCCGGCACATGGAACGCCATTACGTTGATCGAATCAACCCTGCCGCTGAAGGGTGCCGAGCTGGATTTGCTGATAGTGATGAAGCGCACCACCGCGCGTCCGCGTCCGGCACTGCCTTCCACCGTCCGGGTACAGGTTGAAGTGCCTGATTCACCGCATTTGATTGAGCGTTTTACGGCGCTTTTTGACAGCCATCAGATGAACATTGCCGAACTGGTTTCCCGTACGCAGCCAAGCGATGACCATGCTCTTCCGGTGCTGTTTATTCAAATTACCGCGCACAGCCCTGCATCACAGGATGCGTCAAATATCGAGCAAGCGTTCAAAGCCCTCTGTACAGAATTAAACGCGCAGGGCAGTATAAGCGTCGTAAATTATTCGCAGCACGAACAGGATGGAGTTGAGTAATGAATCCACTGAAAGCCGGTGACATCGCACCGAAATTTAGCTTGCCGGATCAAGACGGCGAGCAAGTAAATTTGACCGACTTCCAGGGACAGCGTGTTCTGGTCTATTTCTACCCGAAAGCCATGACGCCGGGCTGTACCGTACAGGCCTGCGGCTTGCGCGACAACATGGATGAGTTGAAAAAAGTCGGTGTAGAAGTGTTGGGCATCAGCACTGACAAGCCAGAAAAGCTGTCACGATTTGCGGAAAAAGAGATCCTGAACTTCACGCTACTTTCCGATGAAGACCACCAGGTTTGCGAGCAGTTCGGCGTCTGGGGTGAGAAAACGTTTATGGGTAAAACCTACGACGGTATTCACCGCATCAGCTTCCTGATTGACGCTGACGGTAAAGTTGAGCATGTGTTTGACGACTTCAAAACCAGCAACCACCACGACGTGGTGTTGAACTGGTTGAAACAAAGTGCCTAAAAGTGAGTGTCGGGTGGCGGCTTCGCCTTACCCGAC
>NZ_GL890779.1:49227-60327 GCF_000211415.1 Enterobacter mori LMG 25706
AAAACTACTTCTCTTCCACCGCCGGCACATCCGGCCACGCGTGGACCACGGCTTTAATCAGCGTCGCCAGCGGAATGGCAAAGAACACGCCCCAGAATCCCCACAGCCCGCCGAAAATCACCACTGACAGAATAATCACCAGTGGATGCAGGTTTACCGCTTCCGAGAACAGCACCGGCACCAGCAGGTTACCGTCCAGTCCCTGAATAATCAGGTACACCGCGAAGCAGCTCCAGAACTCCGTACCCAGACCAAACTGGAACAGCGCGACGCCCACCACCGGGATGGTCACCACGAAGGCACCGATATACGGGATCAGCACCGACAGCCCCACCAGCACCGCCAGCAGCAGCGAGTAGTTCAGGCCGAAAATCAGGAAGCCAATCCAGGTCGCGACACCCACCACAATCATCTCCAGCACCTTGCCGCGAATGTAGTTGGTGATTTGCTGATTCATCTCCTGCCAGACCTGCCCTGCCAGACCACGGTTACGCGGCAGTATGCGCCTGACGGCGTTCAGCATCTGTTCTTTATCTTTTACCAGGAAGAAGACCATTAACGGCACGAGCACAAGGTAAACCGCCAGCGTCAGCAGGCCGACCAGCGAGGCCAGAGAGTATTTCACCACCGAGTCGCCCATCGTCATGATGCGGGCGCGCATGTTTTCGGCCATCGCGTCAATAATCCCGGCATCCATCAGCGCGGGATAACGACGCGGCAGCGTGGCGGCGAAATCAGAGAGCTTATTCAACATGCCGGGCATATCACGGATCAGGTAGATCCCCTGCTGCCAGGCAACCGGCATGACCACAAATGCCATCAGTAACAATATGCCGACAAACAGTACCAGCACGATGCTGGTCGCCCAGCGGCGGGAACAGCCGATATTTTCCAGACGCGCCGTTGGCCACTCCAGCAAATACGCCAGCACAATCGCCACCAGCAGCGGCGCAAGCAGGCCGCTAAAGAAGAATAGAATACCGAACCCGGCAACCAGAATAACCAGCAAAGCAATGGCTTCCGGGTCGCTAAACCGACGCCGATACCACTGCATTAACATTTCGAGCATACAACCCTTCCCTGAATCGAATGGCGGGAGTGAGAAGCTGAATTGTATCTAACTGTCACAAAAAAGACTTTCGCTTTTTGTATCACTGTAACGATTCGCAAAAGCCTGATGAATGGGATTTTCTTCATGTCGCAACACGGCTACACTCGCAGGTCAGTGGAGATGAACGATATGCCGGTTCATCGGTCAAATTGACACATCCAAAATACAGGACAGTGGTTATGTTCAGGCAGTTGAGAAAAACACTGGTTGCGACACTTATCGCCGCACTGACTGTCGGTCAGGCTGCACCCGCCTTCGCTGATTCGGCCGACTCGTTGCCGGACATGGGTACCACAGCAGGAAGCACGCTCTCCATCGGTCAGGAGATGCAGATGGGTGATTACTACGTTCGCCAGCTGCGCGGCAGCGCGCCGCTGATCAATGACCCGCTGTTGGTGCAGTACATCAATGGTCTGGGCATGCGGCTGGTCGCGCACGCCGACTCGGTAAAAACCCCTTTCCACTTCTATTTAATTAATAACGACGAAATCAACGCCTTCGCCTTTTTTGGCGGCAACGTGGTGCTGCATTCGGCGTTGTTCCGCTATTCCGATAACGAAAGCCAGCTGGCATCCGTCATGGCGCACGAAATTTCGCACGTTACCCAGCGTCATCTGGCGCGTGCGATGGAAGACCAGAAACGTAACGCCCCGCTGACCTGGGTTGGTGCGCTGGGCTCTATTCTGCTGGCGATGGCCAGCCCGCAGGCCGGGATGGCGGCACTGACCGGGACGCTGGCGGGCACCCGCCAGGGGATGATCAGTTTTACCCAGCAAAACGAACAGGAAGCGGACCGCATCGGGATTCAGGTGCTGCAGCGTTCAGGCTTTGACCCGCAGGCCATGCCGAGCTTCCTCGAAAAACTGCTCGATCAGGCGCGTTACTCCTCACGCCCACCGGAAATCCTGCTGACGCACCCGTTACCTGAAAGCCGACTGTCGGACGCCCGTAACCGAGCTAACCAGATGCGTCCGGTTGTCGTGCAGTCCTCTCAAGATTTCTACATGGCAAAGGTGAGAACCCTGGGGATGTACAATTCCGGGCGTAACCAGCTCACCAGCGATCTGCTGGACGCGCTCTCCAAAGGCAATGTGCGGGAGAAAAACGCGGCTCAATATGGTCAGGCGCTGCAGGCGATGGAGGCCAGTAAATATGACGAGGCGCGTAAAGCGTTGCAGCCGCTGCTGGCCGCCGAGCCAAACAACCCGTGGTATCTCGACCTCTCAACCGATATCGATCTGGGACAGAAAAAAGCCACAGACGCCATCAACCGCCTGAAAGGGGCAAAAGACGTTCGCACCAACCCGGTGCTGCAGCTTAACCTGGCGAATGCTTACTTACAGGGCGGTCAGCCTGCCGAAGCGGCGACCATTCTGAACCGCTACACCTTTAACAATAAAGACGATCAAAACGGTTGGGATCTGCTCGCGCAGGTTGAAGCCCAGCTCGGTAACCGCGATCAGGAGCTGGCGGCACGTGCCGAAGGCTTTGCGCTGGTCGGTCGTCTCGATCAAGCCATTTCCATGCTGAGCAGCGCCAGCTCGCAGGTCAAACTCGGCAGCCTGCAGCAGGCCCGCTACGATGCGCGCATCGATCAGCTGCGCGCTCTGCAGCAGCGCTTCAAGCCGTACGAAAAGATGTAATAAGGAAGAAAAAACATGACAGACGCGGTAAAAATCTACCATAACCCTCGCTGCTCCAAGAGCCGGGATACTCTCAGCCTGTTGAAATCTAACGGTGTTGAACCAGAGGTGGTGCTGTATCTCGAAACGCCGCCGGATGCACAAACCCTTCGTCAGCTGCTGCGCATGCTGGGAATGGGCAGCGCCAGAGAGCTGATGCGCCAGAAAGAAGATCTGTATAAGTCGCTCAATCTGGACGACTCACGTTTGTCAGAGGACCAGCTGGTGCAGGCAATGGTTGAGAATCCAAAGCTGATTGAACGCCCGATTGTGGTGGCGAACGGCAAGGCGCGCATTGGACGCCCGCCGGAAGACGTGCTCGAGATCCTCTAGCCCTTATGCCGCAGCGCTTCCAGAAAGGCCTGCGGCGTACTTTCCCCCAGCTTTTTCTGCGTTTTTCCCCGGTTGTAAAACTCGCACAGCGCGATCAGCACCGCGCCTGCGGGTTCATCATTCACGCGTGGAATAATATCGCGTAACGGCACCGCCACCTGAAGCGCATTGTGTTCATGTGGATGCGTTTTCACAGCTACGTTCTGCACCGTTAGCGTCACCTCAAAGCCAAAAGTCTCAATAGATTGTATATCAGCCGGGCAGGCGTCAAGCAGCGCCTGCGTCCAGGTGTTAAAGAGCTGAAGCGAGAGTCCCGCATAAAGCCGGGCATAGCACCAGCCGCTCACCGGTTCACGCGCCCAGAGCAGGTGTTGCTCCCCGCCATCGTCCATGTGAAGCGACAAAGGCAGATGATGCAGCGTCAGCGCGTGCGGCATAATGCCTGCCTTCAGCGCCTTTTTCCCCTGCAACGGCGCCCCTTTTTGTTTCGCAGAGGCCGGTTTGAGATAGCGATTCAATGTCGCCCGGGAAACGGGGATCCCCAGCACGCCGTTGACCATCTGCAGCAGTTCATCTAACGGCGCGCCCGAGACGTCACGCAGGGCATTCACCAGTGCGACCTGCTCTTGTCTCATCGCTTTGTGTATCACTTTCGGTGTCGTCTGGTTATCCGAAACCTGCTCGCGGTTACGCCAGCGCCTGACAGTCGTGACCGAGATCCCAAGCTCAACGGCCAGCTCTCTGTCGCTTTTGTCTGACTGCTGAAGATAGCGACGGATGCGCGGCGTGGTGGTGGCATTAGCGTGCAGTTTAATTTCCATCTCGATAATTCCATTAACCAATCATATGAGATTTATATAACACCAGCGAACGCTTTGTGACCGATTTCACCTTTCGCTCGCCGTGCTTCACTGATAATCCACAGACATAACATAAACAACGCCACTCAATCTTGTACGGAGTTCACAATGAACAATGTTCTGGGATTTCTTGAAGCAAAACTGATGCCGCTGGCAGCCAAAACGGCACAGCAGCGTCATCTCGGGGCCATTCGCGGCGCCTACGTGTCATTCATGCCGTTTATCATCGTCGGCTCTATTCTGCTGGTGATCTCCTCTTTCCCGAATCAAACCTATCAGCAGTTTATGTCTCAGGCCTTTGGTGAGAGCTGGAGCGCCATTATTGAAATCCCGTTCAACGCGGTGTTCTCCACCATGTCGCTGTTCATCAGCTTCCTGGTGGCGTTCCGCCTGGCGGAACACTACGGGGAAGACCGCATCTCCTGCGGCATTCTTTCGCTGGTCGCCTTTCTGATCCTCACACCGTTTATTAAGGTGGCGGAAAACGGCGGTATTACCGTCATTCCGGTGGAGTGGATTGGCAGCAAAGGGCTGTTCGTGGCGATGATTGGTTCCCTGCTGTGGACGGAGCTGTTCTGCTGGCTGAAGCGCAAAAAACTGGTGATCAACATGCCGGACGGCGTACCTCCGGCGGTGCAGGAGTCGTTCGCCGCGCTGATCCCGGCTCTGCTGGTGATGATTCTGGTGCTGGGTATCCGCATCGTCTTTGAAAACACCCACTACAGCACCATCCACCAGTTTATTTACGACGTGGTTGCCACGCCGGTGCGCCACTATGGCACCTCATACTTTGGCGCGCTGATGACGGTATTCAGCATCACCATTCTGTGGTCCGTAGGCATTAACTCCGGCTCAATGATTAACGGCATTATTCGTCCGCTGTGGATGGAGAACCAGACCGACAACATCGCGGCGATTCAGGCAGGCACAACGCCACCGCACATTATCACCGAACAGTTTTTTGACATGATCTGGATGGGCGGTGCGGGGGCCACGCTGTCGCTGGTGATTGCGATGCTGATTTTCGCCCGCAGTAAAAACATGCGCGAAGTGGCGCGCCTCGGCGCGGGCGCGTCGGTGTTCAACATCAACGAACCGATTCTGTTTGGCCTGCCGGTGATCATGAACCCGATCATGCTTATCCCGTTCAACCTGGTGCCGCTGGTGCTGGTTACCGTTCAGTATGCGGCGATGAAAATGGGTGCCGTCGCCGTCACCACCGGGGTGTTTATTCCCTGGACGCTGCCGCCGGTGATCAGCGGCTTTATCGTCACCGGGCACCTGAGCGGCAGCGTCATGCAGCTTCTCAACCTGCTGATTGGCGCCATGCTGTACCTGCCTTTCATGCGTATCCTGGATAAACAGTACCGCGCGGCGGAAATGGCCAGCGTTACGCAAACCGACACCACCCTTGCAAAACAGGAGTAAAGCATGTGGGGAATTATCGCAACCTGGCGAATGGCGCTTGAAGGCGTCACGGAGTCTGCATCTGCGCTGGCTGCGGGCAAACCTGTCGCTCCGGCGGTGGTGGATGCCGTCGCCACCGTCGAGGACTTTCCGTTTTATAAATCCGTCGGCTATGGCGGACTACCCACCGAAAACGGCGAGGTGGAGCTGGACGCCGCCTATATGGACGGCGACACGCTGGCCTTTGGCGCCGTGGGCAATCTGGTGGATATCGCTAACCCGGTGCGCGTGGCGCACGCGCTCAGCCGCCAGCGCTACAACAGCCTGCTGGTCGGCCAGGGCGCGCGGGAATGGGCGCTGAGCCAGGGCTTTGCCGATAAAACCATGCTCACTGACCGCGCCATGCAGCACTACCGCAAACGCTGCCGCGAGACGCTGGATAAAGGCTTAAGCCCCTACGACGGCCATGACACCGTCGGCATTATCGGCCTCGATAAGCAGGGCTCGATGAGCGTCGCCACCTCCACAAGCGGCCTGTTTATGAAAAAGCGCGGCCGCATTGGTGATTCGCCCATTATTGGCTCCGGCTTTTACTGCGACAGCGAAACCGGCGCCGCCACCGCCACGGGCGTCGGTGAAGATCTGATGAAAGGCTGCACCAGCTACGAAATCGTCCGCAGGATGGCGCAAGGTATGACGCCGCAGCAGGCGGCAGATTCCGTGGTGTTCGAACTGGAGGACAAGCTGATGTCGCGCTTCGGCCGCGTGGGCGATCTCTCCGTGGTATGCATGAATAACAGGGGCGAGTTCGGCGCGGCAACCAACATCAAAACCTTCTCGTTCGTGGTCGCGACGGCCCGCCAGCCTCTCACCGTTTATCGTACCGAGCGCCTGCGGGAAAAGACGCCCTTTCACGCCGTGGACGAGGAGTGGATGCATGCCTACGCCGCGCGGATCCGCGCGCCGATTGAGGAGTCATGATGTTTACGTATCAGTTTATCACCGCGCTTTCTGACGCAAAGCCGCAGAGCCACTTGATTGCCCGCGCGGGCAGTCACCTTCTGCCGCAAAATGCACTTGTCACAGAAATGCGCGAGTCAGACAGCATCGCAGATACCCGCTTTGGCTGTGCCCCGTTTGCCCGAATCACCCTGCTACCGGATGCGCTCTGGCAGGACAGCCTGACCGAAGGTTTACTGACGGCGCTGCGCCCGCTGCTGGCCTCGCCCGTCAGCCCCGAGCTGATACTGGACGTGACTAATATCGACGATGTGGTGCTTGCGCAGGTGCTGCGTTTTCTGTTTAACCAGGCGCACAGGCTGAGTGATTTGCAGTTGAAGAAAACCAGTGACAAGGTCCGCCTTGAACATATCACCGCACTCTGCTTACCCGAACAGCAGGACCGACTGGCGGTTATTTTTCGCCGGCAGCAGGCCATCGCCCACGGTATGGTCGCGGCGCGACGTCTGGCCGATACGCCATCGGATCGCTGCACGCCGCAGTTTGTGGTGGAAGAGGCGCAAAAACTGTGTGCCGCCTTCCCTGCCCTGCGGTGTGACGCGCTGGATGAAAAGCAAATCGTTGAGCAAGGTCTGGGGCTGCTGCACGCCGTCGGCAAAGGGGCGACCTGTCCGCCGCGCCTGCTGGCGATTCATTATGACGGCGTTTCTGACGGCCCGGTGCGTTGCTATGTCGGCAAAGGCATTACCTTTGATACCGGCGGCCTGTGGCTAAAGGACGGCGCGGGCATGTACACCATGAAATACGACATGTGCGGTGCGGCCAACGTGCTGGGGCTGATGCTGACCGTTGCCGAGCTGGCGCTGCCCGTACGCATCATGGGCGTGCTGGCGCTGGCGGAAAATGCCGTCGGGCCGGACGCCATGCAGCCCGGCACGGTGGCAACGGCCTGTAACGGCACCACGGCGGAAATCAACAACACCGATGCCGAAGGCCGACTGGTGCTGGCGGACGCCATCGCCTGGGCCAGCCATCGCCATCCGCAGGCGCACTATATTATTGATATGGCGACCTTAACCGGCGCAGTCGTCAAAGCGCTGGGCTATGAATTGAGCGGATTAATGACGCAGGATGAACCGCTGCGCGCGGCGCTGACGCTGGCGGGTAAGTGGAGTGGCGACGAAGTGTGGTCCCTGCCGCTGGACGCCCGGCTGAAAAAACAGACCGACAGTGCCATTGCCGATCTGTGCAACACGCCGACCAACAATGCGGCGATCAGCGCCTCGGCGGCGTGGCTGCTGCATCACTTCTGCCCGCCGACCATTCCGTGGGCCCATCTGGACATCAGCGGTACGGCGCTGTGGCGAGAAAACGGACGGAGCGTGGCGTCGGGGAGGCCGATTCCGCTGCTGATGGAGCATTTATTGGAGGATAGTGCCTGAATGTTTTGCCGGGTGGCGGCTGCGCCTTACCCGGCCTACACATCGTGGCGGGTTTTCGTAGGCCCGGTAAGCGCAGCGCCACCGGGCGAACAACCTCAAAGCTTGAGAATATCTTTCACAAACGGAATGGTCAGCTTGCGCTGGGCGGTAATAGAGGCGCGATCGAGCTGATCGAGCGTGTCAAACAGCGTGCGCATTTCGCGATCAAGCCGTTTAAGCAGGAAGCGGCCCACATCTTCCGGCAGCTCAAATCCTCGCTGCTTAGCGCGCAGCTGAAGCGCCTGAAGCTTATCTTCATCCGACAGCGGCTGGAGCTTATAGATTTGCCCCCAGTCCAGACGAGAGGCCAGGTCCGGCAGCCCCAGATTCAGCTGACGCGGTGGACGATCGCCGGTGATCAGCCGCCGGGTTTTACCCGATTCCAGAATGCGGTTATAGAGGTTAAAGATCGCCATTTCCCACGGCTCATCACCCGCCACGCATTCGATATTATCGATGCAGACCAGCGAGAGGTGTTCCATTCCCTCAAGCACCTCAGGTACGAACCAGGTACGTTTATCCAGCGGCACATAACCTACCGCGTCACCGCGCGCTGAAAGCTCCGCGCAGGCGGCATGCAGCAGGTGGCTGCGCCCCGCGCCTTCGCGTGACCAGATATAGATGTATCCGCTGTGATCCTGGCGCAGCACGTTTTGCAGTGCAGCCAGTAAAGAGGGGTTATCACCCGGCCAGAAACTCGCGAACGTTTCGTCGTCAGGGAGATAAAGTGGCACAGAGAGCCGTGCCGGTCCGTTCAGAAGTACCTCAACCAGATCTTACATAAAATCGGAACGGAGTTTAACACGGAACCCGCGAGGAGAGAACCGGGCGATCCCTCGCCCGACTTTTCGATCAATGGGGTGCTTTTTCGCTGTCGTCCGCATCCAGAATTTCTTCTTCAGGACGCAGAACGGAAATCAGCTTAAAGATCAGGCTCAGGCCTACACCCACAATGGTCGCGAGCGCCATGCCCTTCAGCTCGGCCGCACCGCTGTGCACCTTCGCACCGCTCACGCCGATGATCAGGATAACGGAGGTCAGGATCAGGTTCTGCGCCTTGCTGTAATCCACTTTGGATTCAATCAGCACGCGAATACCGGAAGCACCGATCACCCCGTACAGCAGCAGAGAAACGCCGCCCATCACCGGCACCGGAATGATCTGAATCGCTGCCGCCAGCTTGCCCACGCAGGAGAGCAGAATGGCGATGATTGCCGCCCCGCCGATAACCCAGGTACTGTAGACGCGGGTAATCGCCATCACGCCAATGTTCTCACCGTAGGTGGTGTTTGGCGTGGAGCCGAAGAAACCGGAGATAATGGTCGAGAAGCCGTTCGCAAACATGGAGCGGTGCAGGCCCGGATCGCGGATTAAATCGCGCTTAACGATGTTCGCCGTCACCACCAGGTGGCCGACGTGCTCCGCAATCACCACCAGCGCGGCTGGCAGAATGGTGAAGATAGCGAACCACTCAAAGCGCGGAGTGTAGAAGGTTGGCAGCGCGAACCAGTGCGCCTGAGCAATCGGGGTCGTATCCACTACGCCCATTGCGAAGGAGAGCGCATAGCCCGCCAGCACGCCGATCAGGATCGGGATAATCGCCATGAAACCGCGGAACAGCACGGAGCCAAACACCGTCACGCCCAGCGTCACCAGCGAGATGATAATGGTTTTGGAATCCGGTGACTGGCCGTCAGCAGGCAGCAGACCGGCCATGTTCGCCGCAACGCCCGCCAGCTCCAGGCCGATGACGGCAACGATTGCACCCATCGCCGCAGGCGGGAACATCACGTCCAGCCAGCCGGTACCCGCTTTCTTCACGATGAAGGAGACCAGGCAGAAGAGCACGCCACACATGATAAAGCCGCCGAGCGCGACCTCATAACCCAGCGGCAGCAACAATAGCACCGGCGAAATAAAGGCAAAGCTCGACCCCAGATACGCCGGGATTTTGCCTTTACAGATAAAGAGGTACAGCAGCGTCCCAACGCCGTTGAACAGCAGAACGGTAGCCGGGTTAATGTGGAACAGGATTGGCACCAGCACGGTTGCGCCAAACATGGCAAACAGGTGCTGCAAACTAAGCGGGATAGTCTGTAAAAGCGGCGGTCTTTCACTCACCCCGATAGCACGGCGCGTCATAGTGTTTTCCTCTGTGTAGTATTGTTGGTGTTTTATTCAAAAAAAAGCCGACTATCAAAGTCGGCTTATTTATCGTTATTCGATTATTTCGTACCAAAGATCTTATCGCCGGCATCGCCGAGGCCCGGGATGATGTACCCGTGCTCGTTCAGCCCCTGATCGACAGAGGCGGTATACAGCTCAACGTCCGGGTGCGCTTTCTCCAGCGCCGCGATCCCTTCCGGCGCCGCGACCAGCACCAGCACCTTAATGCTGTTACAGCCCGCATTTTTCAGCAGGTCGATGGTGGCGATCATAGAACCGCCGGTTGCCAGCATTGGGTCAACCACCAGCGCCATACGCTCGTCAATGTTAGACACCAGCTTCTGGAAGTAAGGAACCGGCTCAAGGGTTTCTTCGTTACGGTAGATCCCCACCACGCTGATACGCGCGCTTGGCACGTGCTCCAGCACGCCTTCCATCATGCCGAGACCGGCACGCAGGATTGGCACCACGGTAATTTTTTTACCTTTGATCTGCTCAACCTGTACTGGGCCGTTCCAGCCTTCGATGGTCACTTTTTCCGTTTCCAGATCGGAGGTCGCTTCGTAGGTCAGCAGGCTGCCCACTTCAGAAGCCAGTTCGCGAAAACGCTTCGTGCTGATGTCATGCTCACGCATCAGGCCCAACTTGTGTTTAACGAGTGGGTGTTTCACTTCCACAATCTTCATTCTCTTTCTCCTCTGAGGTGGCATCCGCAAAAAAATCGCGCGATTATACCGCTTTTTTCGGATTGCGCCATACCCATCTTGCTTGACGTATATCAAGCAAAGTGATTTAGAGACAAAAAAACCGGAGGCGAAACTCCGGCTTGGGTGCGGGGTTCTGCCGGGTGGCGCTAACGCTTACCCGGCCTACACGTCCCGTAGGCCCGGTAAACGCAGCGCCACCGGGCAATTATAGCTGCTCGCCGTTACTCGCAATCACCTGCTTATACCAGTCGAACGACTTTTTCTTACTGCGGTTCAGCGTGCCGTTCCCTTCGTTATCTTTATCGACAAAGATAAAGCCGTAGCGTTTTTTCATTTCGCCCGTTCCGGCAGACACCAGGTCGATACAGCCCCACGGGGTGTAGCCCATCAGCA
>NZ_GL890779.1:60340-76962 GCF_000211415.1 Enterobacter mori LMG 25706
TTCCACCACCGCTTTTTTCATCTCGCTGATATGCGCGGCGAGGTAATCAATACGGTACTGATCGTTAACGGTGCCGTCGCTCTCCTGCACGTCGATCGCGCCAAAGCCGTTTTCAACGATAAACAGCGGCAGCTGATAGTGATCCCAGAACCAGTTCAGGGAGTAACGCAGCCCCACCGGGTCAATCTGCCAGCCCCAGTCGGATTTCTGCACATACGGGTTAGAGACCAGGCTTTTGCTCTCGTCGTAGTCCAGCTGCGGGTTGTCCGCCGTCGCCTTAGTGGCGAAGGACATGTAGTAGCTGAACCCGATGTAGTCCACGCACCCCTGCGTCAGCGCCGCTTTATCTTCTTCGGTAATATCCAATGCGAAGCCGCGACGCTCGAAGTAGTTGAGCAGATGCTGCGGGTACCTGCCGCGCACGTGCACGTCGGTGAACCAGTAGCGGCGGTGCATGGCGTTCATCGCCATCATCATGTCGTCCGGCGCGCAGGTCAGCGGATAGATAGGACACATGGCAATCATGCAGCCGATCTGCAGCGACGGGTTAATCTCGCGTCCCGCCTTCACCGCCAGGGCGCTGGCCACTAGCTCATAGTGCGCGGCCTGGAACATCACCGGCTCGCGGTCTTCGCCCGGCGCGTACTTCAGCCCGGAGTTGGTGAACGGCGCAAAGTCTTCGTGGAAGTTAGCCTGGTTGTTGATCTCGTTAAAGGTCATCCAGTACTTCACCTTATGCTGGTAGCGCTGGAACACCACTTTTGCGAAGCGCACGAAGAAGTCGATTAGCTTTCGGTTGCGCCAGCCGCCGTATTCGGTGACCAGGTGGAATGGCATCTCGAAGTGGGAAAGCGTAATCACCGGTTCGATACCGTGCTTCAGGCACTCGTCGAACAGATCGTCATAGAATTTCAGGCCTGCCTCGTTAGGCTCAAGCTCGTCGCCTTTCGGGAAGATACGCGTCCAGGCAATAGAGGTACGGAAACATTTGAAGCCCATCTCGGCAAAGAGTTTGATGTCTTCTTTATAGCGATGGTAGAAATCGATGGCTTCGTGGTTAGGGTAATTTTTCCCCGACAGCACGCCGTTGGTGATTTCACGCGGCACGCCGTGCGCGCCTGCGGTCATCACATCGGCAACGCTAACCCCTTTGCCCCCCTCTTTCCAGCCACCTTCCAGCTGATGTGCGGCAACCGCGCCGCCCCACAGAAAACCTGATTTAAATCCTGACATACTCTTTCCCTCATTCGATGTTGCGGATTGCTGACGGATACTGCTGTCTGAAATGGGTGAACCGCGCCAATTAAGCCAGCGCGGTTGCCGTGGCTAACAACGTCGGCGATATCCGCGATGCCAAACCACGTGAGATGGGTACGAAGCAAAGCCATAAACCCGGGCCGCTCCGCAATTCCGCCGCCAATGAAAATGGTCTGCGGATCGAAAACATTCGCCAGGTTGTAGAGGCCTGTCGCAATGCCATTGAGAAAATCATCCACCAGGCGGCGGCACGCGGCGTCGCCTGCGTCATAACCGTCAAAAATGGCTTCGCCGGTGACGTCATCAAGCGCCAGTCCGTTAAAATCGGCGTAACGCTTGCGAAGGGTGCGTAACGTGCAGTTTTCATTCATGGAGTGGCGGGCAACGCGGCGTGAGTCCGCCCTTTCCGTGAGCATGTAACCGAATTCCCCGGCGCGGAAACGCGCCCCGTGAACCAGCCTGCCGTTGCAGAAAATCGCCCCGCCGACCCCGGTGCCGATGGTCAATACCAGAAAGTTGTCGATATCCCTGCCCTTGCCCTGCCAGCGTTCCGCCAGCAGCACGCAGTTGGCGTCATTCTCAACACTGACCGGTAACCCCGTCTGCGCCTCGAGCCAGGCTTTCATTGCGAACTGGTCGAAGCGGCGAATCGCCCCGCCCATGTCGATAAACCCGGTATGCGGATTCACATACCCCGGCGCGCTGACGGCGATCCCTTCAATCCCGGGATGTGCCGCCACCCAGCTCAGCATCTGCGAAAGGATGGCCTCACCGTCACTGTTCTTAATGACGGCCTTATCTCTGCGCAGCAACTCTCCCTGCGCTGTCACGATACCCATTTTTAATGCGGTGCCACCAATATCAAATGCGGCGATGCTCATAATTTCATCCCTCCTGAATGAAACTGAAACCGGTTTCAGTTCATGATGTTCATTCAGTAAACCGCTTGCAAGCAGATCGCCGAAACCGGTTTCATTTTCGTGAACAGTATCAAGTTTGCATACCATCAGAGCCGCAGCAGAAAAAAAGATCCTCTCGCCGAGAATAGGCTCGCAAACGTTTGCCTGGACTGTTAGAATTGCGCCGATTTTTCTTACTAGCTATGCAATCGCGTGGGGATTTAAGCCGTGACCAACAAAACTTCTCTCAGCTACAAAGATGCCGGTGTTGATATTGACGCAGGTAATGCGCTGGTTGACCGAATCAAAGGTGTGGTGAAGAAAACCCGCCGCCCGGAAGTGATGGGTGGCCTGGGTGGCTTCGGCGCGCTGTGCGCACTGCCGCAAAAATATCGTGAACCTGTTCTGGTCTCGGGAACTGACGGTGTAGGCACCAAACTGCGCCTGGCGATGGATTTAAAACGTCACGACACGATCGGTATCGATCTGGTCGCGATGTGCGTGAACGATCTGGTGGTACAGGGCGCAGAGCCGCTGTTCTTCCTCGATTACTACGCGACCGGCAAACTGGATGTGGACACCGCAGCCAGCGTGATTAGCGGTATCGCCGAAGGCTGCCTGCAGTCCGGCTGTGCGCTGGTCGGCGGCGAAACCGCGGAAATGCCGGGCATGTACCACGGTGAAGATTATGACGTCGCAGGCTTCTGCGTCGGCGTAGTAGAAAAATCAGAAATTATCGACGGCAGCAAAGTGGCCGACGGCGATATGCTGATCGCGCTGGCCTCCAGCGGTCCGCACTCAAACGGTTATTCCCTGGTACGTAAAATCCTCGAAGTGAGCGGCTGCGACCCGCTGACCACCGAGCTGGACGGTAAACCGCTGGCTGACCACCTGCTGGCACCGACCCGCATCTATGTGAAAAACGTGCTGGAACTGATCGAGAGCGTCGACGTTCACGCCATTGCTCACCTGACCGGCGGCGGCTTCTGGGAAAACATCCCGCGCGTTCTGCCGGATAACACCCAGGCGGTGATCGACGAATCCTCATGGCAGTGGCCAGCCGTCTTCAACTGGCTGCAGACCGCAGGCAACGTGAGCTCTCACGAAATGTACCGCACCTTTAACTGCGGCGTGGGTATGGTTATCGCCCTGCCGGCAAGCGAAGCGGATAAAGCCGTTAATCTGCTGACTGAAAAAGGTGAAAACGCGTGGAAAATCGGTACGATCAAAGCTTCCGATTCCGAACAGCGTGTGGTCACTGAATGAAAAACATCGTGGTGCTCATTTCCGGCAACGGAAGCAATTTGCAGGCAATCATAGACGCCTGCAAACAGAAGAAAATCAATGGCACCATTCGGGCAGTCTTCAGCAACAAGGCCGACGCGTTCGGCCTTGAGCGCGCGCGGGAAGCGAACATTCCTGCGCACGCGCTGGAAGCCAGCCAGTTCGCCGGGCGTGAAGCCTTTGACCGCGAGCTGGTGCAGGAGATCGATGCCTACGCGCCGGACGTGGTGGTGCTGGCGGGTTACATGCGTATCCTGAGCCCGGCATTTGTCGAACACTTCGCCGGACGTCTGCTGAATATTCACCCTTCTCTTCTGCCGAAATATCCCGGCCTGCACACCCATCGTCAGGTGCTGGAAAACGGCGACGAGGAGCACGGCACCTCTGTCCATTTCGTGACCGACGAACTGGACGGCGGCCCGGTGATCCTGCAGGCCAAAGTGCCGGTCTTTGACGGCGACAACGAAGACGACGTAACCGAACGCGTACAGACCCAGGAACATGCCATTTACCCGCTGGTGGTAAGCTGGTTTGTTGAGGGGCGTCTGGAGATGCGCGACGGCGCAGCCTGGCTGGACGGCGTGAAGTTACCCCCGCAGGGTTATGCGGCCGAAGAGTAGTTTGTTATGTCGGGTGGCGCTGCTGCGCTTACCCGACCTGTACATTGCATTACCCGATATTCCCTTCTCCAACCCTCTAAATTCCCCAACAAAAAAAATAACTGTCATACTTTTCTGGCACTGTTGGACATATCGTGGAAATGCTCGCCATAATAAGGACGAGACGGATTTACCACGTCCTGTGATTGAACTGGAGTGTGAGCTGTAATGGGTCAGGAAAAGTTATATATCGAGAAAGAGCTAAGCTGGTTAGCATTCAACGAGCGTGTACTCCAGGAAGCGGCAGACAAAAGTAACCCGCTGATCGAGCGTATGCGTTTTTTGGGCATTTATTCCAACAACCTGGATGAGTTCTACAAGGTTCGCTTTGCCGAACTGAAGCGGCGGATCATCATCAGCGAAGAGCAGGGGTTAAATTCCCACTCGCGCCATCTGCTTGGAAAAATCCAGTCTCGCGTCATGAAAGCCGATCAGGAATTTGATGGCCTCTACAACGAGCTGCTGCTGGAAATGGCGCGCAACCAAATCTTTCTGATTAACGAACGCCAGCTCTCCGCCAACCAACAGACCTGGCTGCGCCACTACTTTAAACACTATCTGCGCCAGCACATCACCCCTATTCTGATTAACCGCGAAACCGATCTGGTCCAGTTCCTGAAGGACGATTATACCTATCTGGCGGTCGAAATTATTCGCGGTGAGAATATCAGCTACGCGCTGCTGGAGATCCCGTCCGATAAGGTTCCGCGCTTTGTGAACCTGCCGCCGGAAACCCCGCGCCGTCGCAAGCCGATGATCCTGCTGGATAACATCCTGCGCTACTGCCTGGACGATATCTTCAAAGGCTTCTTCGATTACGATGCGTTAAATGCCTATTCGATGAAGATGACCCGCGACGCCGAATATGACCTGGTGCACGAGATGGAAGCCAGCCTGATGGAGCTGATGTCCTCGAGCCTCAAGCAACGTCTGACGGCCGAGCCGGTCCGCTTTGTCTATCAGCGCGATATGCCTGACGCGATGGTCGAAATGCTGCGCGAGAAGCTGACCATCTCCCGCTACGACTCGATCATTCCCGGCGGGCGCTACCACAACTTTAAAGACTTTATTGGCTTCCCGAACGTCGGCAAAGCCAATCTGGTGAACAAACCACTGCCGCGCCTGCGCCATCTTTGGTTCGATAAATTCCGTAACGGATTCGACGCCATCCGCGAGCGCGATGTCCTGCTTTACTATCCGTACCACACCTTTGAACACGTGCTGGAACTGCTGCGTCAGGCGTCGTTCGACCCGAACGTGCTGGCGATCAAAATCAACATTTACCGCGTAGCAAAAGATTCCCGCATCATCGACGCGATGATCCACGCGGCGCACAACGGCAAGAAAGTGACGGTCGTGGTCGAGCTGCAGGCACGATTTGACGAAGAGGCGAACATCCACTGGGCGCGTCGTCTGACGGAAGCGGGCGTGCACGTTATCTTCTCCGCTCCGGGGCTGAAAATTCACGCCAAACTGTTCCTGATCTCCCGTAAAGAAGGTGACGACGTGGTGCGTTACGCCCACATCGGTACCGGGAACTTTAACGAGAAAACCGCGCGTATTTATACCGACTACTCGCTCTTAACCGCCGATGCGCGCATCACCAACGAAGTGCGTCGGGTATTCAACTTTATCGAGAACCCGTATCGTCCGGTCAACTTCGACTACCTGCTGGTGTCACCGCAGAACTCGCGCCGCCTGCTGTACGATATGATCGACAAAGAGATCGCCAACGCGCAGAACGGCTTGTCGTCGGGCATCACGCTGAAGCTCAACAACCTCGTTGATAAAGGACTGGTGGACAGACTGTATGCGGCATCCAGCTCCGGCGTTCCGGTTAATCTGTTGATTCGTGGTATGTGTTCGTTGATCCCGGAACTGGAAGGTATCAGCGACAATATTCGCGTGATCAGCATCGTTGACCGCTATCTGGAACATGACCGGATCTACATTTTCGATAATGCAGGCGACAAGCGGGTTTATCTTTCTTCTGCAGACTGGATGACGCGCAATATTGATTACAGAATTGAAGTCGCGGCTCCGCTGCTGGACCCGCGCCTGAAACAGCAGATCCTCGATATTATCGAGATTTTGTTTAGCGATACGGTGAAAGCACGTTATATCGACAAAGAACTCAGTAATCGCTACGTACCGCGCGGCAATCGCCGAAAAGTGCGGTCGCAGCTGGCGATTTACGATTACATCAAATCACTCGAGCAACCCGATTAACCTATGCCGATAAATGATAATACGCCACGACCGCAGGAGTTCGCCGCGGTCGATCTTGGTTCAAACAGTTTCCACATGGTCATCGCCCGTGAGGTAGATGGTGCGTTACAGATCATCGGTCGTCTGAAGCAACGCGTGCATCTGGCCGATGGCCTGGACGCGCGCAGCATGCTCAGCGAAGAGGCGATGGAGCGCGGCTTAAACTGCCTGTCGCTGTTTGCGGAACGCCTGCAGGGTTTTTCCCCCTCCAGCGTTTGCATTGTGGGAACGCATACGCTGCGTCAGGCGCTGAATGCGCCGGAGTTTCTCAAGCGCGCAGAGAAGGTTATCCCCTACCCGATTGAGATTATTTCCGGTAACGAAGAAGCGCGTCTGATTTTTATGGGCGTGGAGCATACGCAGCCGGAGAAAGGCCGCAAGCTGGTGATCGACATCGGCGGCGGCTCAACGGAGCTGGTGATTGGAGAAGACTTCGAGCCGCGTCTGGTGGAAAGCCGCCGCATGGGCTGCGTCAGCTTCGCGCAGATGTATTTCCCGGGCGGCGCCATAACCCGCGAAAACTTCCAGCGCGCGCGCATGGCCGCCATCCAGAAGCTGGAAAACCTGGCGTGGCAGTATCGCATTCAGGGCTGGAACGTGGCGCTGGGTGCATCCGGCTCGATTAAAGCCGCCCATGAAGTGCTGCTGGCAATGGGTGAAAAAGACGGAATTATTACCCCTGAGCGTCTGGTTCTGCTCACCGAAGAAGTGCTGAAGCATAAAAGCTTCGATGCCCTGAGCCTGCCAGGCCTGTCCGATGAGCGGAAATCGGTCTTCGTACCGGGGCTGGCGATCCTGTGCGGCGTGTTTGATGCGCTGGCGATTAAGGAGCTGCGTCTTTCTGACGGCGCGCTGCGTGAAGGCGTGCTGTACGAGATGGAGGGCCGCTTCCGCCATCAGGACATTCGCAGCCGCACCGCGCAGAGCCTGGCGAACCAGTACAACATCGACCGCGAGCAGGCGAAGCGCGTACTGGAAACCACGGAGCAGATTTACGATCAGTGGCAGGAGCAGAATCCGAAGCTGGCACATCCGCAACTTGCCGCCCTGCTGAAATGGGCCGCGATGCTGCACGAAGTGGGGCTGAACATCAATCACAGCGGGATGCATCGCCATTCGGCCTATATTCTGCAAAACAGCGATCTGCCCGGCTTCAACCAGGAACAGCAGACCATGATGGCCACCCTGGTGCGCTACCACCGTAAAGCCATCAAGCTCGACGATCTGCCGCGCTTCACGCTGTTCAAGAAAAAGCAGTTCCTGCCGCTTATTCAGCTGCTGCGCCTGGGCGTGCTGCTGAATAACCAGCGTCAGGCAACGACGACGCCCCCAACGTTAAAACTGAAAACAGACGACCACCACTGGACGCTGAGCTTCCCGCACGACTGGTTTAGCCAGAACGCGCTGGTACTGCTGGATCTGGAAAAAGAGCAGCAATACTGGGAAGCGGTCACCGGCTGGCTGCTCAAAATTGAAGAAGAGAGCGCCGACGTCGCGGCGTAATGTCTCAGGCGTCTGCCTGAGACGCCTCTTCTTCAGGCAAGGATTCAAGTGCAACCGGCTTGCCGATCAGATAGCCCTGTACATAATCGATACCTAGCGCGTGCACCGCGCTACGTATCTCTTCAGTTTCTACATACTCCGCCACCACCAGCATGTTCTTCATTCGCGCCAGATGGCAAATCGACGCCACTATCTGATAATCCAGACTGTTGTTGACGATGTTGCGAATGAAGCTGCCGTCGATTTTGAGAATGTCGGCGTCCACGCTTTTCAGCCGCGCATAGCTCGCGTAGCCGGTTCCAAAATCATCAATTGCAATGCGCACCCCCATTTTTTGCAGCTGTCTGAGGGTCTGTTCCGCCTGCTGCGCGCTGCCGAAAGTGCTGCACTCTGTCACTTCAACGATCAGTTGCCACGCCTCCACGGCGTATTGTGTCAGCAGGCGGCTCACCTCGAGCGGAAACTGCGCCCTGCACACGGTTGGAGGGGCCAGATTAATGGCAAAGCGTTGACCGGGCAGCCTGTCACGATGCTCTGCCAGGAAGCGTAGCGTATGTTCCAGTACCCACAGGTCGACGCGTGATGACAGCCCAAACTCCTGCGCGACGGGCAGGAACCGATCGGGAGAAATTAATTCCCCGTTCTCGTCTGGCATCCTGAGCAGCACTTCATGATAGCAATCGCCGCGCAGGCCGCGAACGGGCTGAACCATCAGAGCGAACGCGTTTTTATCGAGCGCATTTTGCAGGCGGCTCATCATCGCGACTTTATCTTTCAGGCTGCGCTGTAAATGTACGGCACCACGCTGCTGGAGATTCTCAGGGTGGTTAGTCGAGAGCGACAGATCGGCAACAACGCCCAATTCCCCCAGAACCAGATAAAGATGGTTAACCGGAGAGCGGACATAGCAGTAGCTGACGCCCACCTGAGGCTGCAAGGGCATGCCGTCCCAGAGAAAGCGGAACTGCTTGATATGTTCATCCAGAGTATCAATACGCTGCTGATGCGACTCGGCGTTGAGCCTCACCGCCAGGTCGCAACCGGTCAGATGATAGACCCGCTCATTGTGCTGAAGCGTGCCATTAATCCAGTGCGCCAGTTGCTGCTTGTACTGAATGCGCAGCAGCACACCGTAGTTGCGCCCCAGCACTTCCAGTTCCGGGATGCGCAGCAAGCACAGCGCCGACCAGGGGTTTTTAGCAAGCTCGCGCGACAGCGCGCGCAGGTTGGGCATGTGCACCACCGGGTCGAGCAGCGCCAGCCTGCGGGAACGCGTATTCACGGCACGCTGGCGAGTCGCCAGCATCGACATATAAATCACCACAAACGAAAAGACCAGATAGCTGGATGAGGTGATGGCCAGCTGAATGTCATAGGCCTGGTGCAGCGGAATGTAGTGGTAGAAAAAGTGAATCGACACCAGCAGCACCGGCGTCCAGATTATCGACATCAGCTTATAGCCAAAACGCATTGCTCCCCAGAGCATCACGGGCATCAGTAGCGATAAGGTGTAGTTGGTGCTGAAAATTGAGCTGTTTTCATTCATCGGCTGCAGCAGCAGCGAAAGCAGCCCAACCAGTGCCATAGCCCAAATCACCAGCTCAACGGCCGTCACTTTTTTGTCTATCTGGGCGCGGATTTGGGACATCAGCCCGTGAATGTAGCGAGGATGGCGTATCAGGCGGATGAGCAGATAGCTCAGCGGAACGCCGGTCAGTCCGCTGACCAGCAGCGCCTGATAGCTAATGAGCGTTCGTATGTTAAGGGGGTTTAATCCCGCAAGACTCTGACGGCTCTCATAGATGCCAAGGTAAACCGCAAACTGAAACAGCAGCAAAAACAGTGTTGCCGGGCAGAAAACCTGCCAGAAAATGCGCTGCGCCATCAGCCGTATATCCCCATAGGCCGTCATATTGCGTCGTGGGGCAAACACGCGGTAACCGCCCCAGCTGAGCACTAAAGGGATGATAAAATGGAAAATCCCGGCGACCGTTTCAAACATCCCAACAGACGCGTAGTAACGGAAAAACAGCGCTAACACGATCCCGGGAAGGGCTTCCAGACCAAAAAACATCATCAGTGAAAGCAGGAAAAAGAGAGGCAAATAGTAGAGCGTCACAATACCATCGCCCAGTTGCGCGAAAGTATTTACCACACTGATAACAGGCAACAGCGCGATGGGTAATATAAACGGCAGAGCCCACCAGCGATCTTTATTTTTTTTCAGGATAGGGAGAATTTTCATAGATGCCCGTTTAAAACCCTTTCGTTCCAGAGGGTATAAGAAGACAGGCATCCAACCTGACATACTCGTCGTCCGGCAATGTACGGAACGGACGCAGTGGAGGAAGGATTTTAATTATCGGCGCAGGGAAACCGTTGACATAAATCAAACTAATTTATTCAAATAAACCTTTCTTATGATTTTTTAGGCTCTTTTTCCTGAACTTATCAATACGATAAATAGATATATTATTTTTAATAACATGAATTAATGTAAACATTGACGGTTATTTACACATCGCAGAATTGACCCTTTCTTCCCGCTGTGCCTTAATATCCGCATCGCCCGGAAGGGTATACCCAGGAAAAACACAGTGAGTCAGGCCACGCGTATGCACAAACGACACCGATTTAACACCCGGATGACCCGCATCATACTGCTCATCAGCTTCCTGTTTTTCTTTGGCCGCTTTGTTTACTCCTCCATCGGCGCCTGGTATCACCACCAGGACAAAATCCAGTCGCAGCAAACCAGCCTGGCCGTCGAAACGCCCGAACGCTAGCGTTCCGGATGCTGTTGCAGGATCCGAATAATGCCTGAAATTCCTTTGCTAAGGATCTTATCCTGACGCATCACCACAGCCAGCTGCCGTTGCAGTACGGGTGAGAGAGAACTGACGCATAATCCTTCACGGTCTGCCTTCTGCTCCACCGCCATTTTCGGCACGATGCTGTAGCCAAGCCCCGAACGCACCATCCGTTTGATAGCCTCAATGCTGCCGAGCTGCATAGCCGGTGCAATCGTTAAGCCACTTGCCTCAAACCAGCCGTCAATCAATGCCCGGGTTCCGCTGCCCGACTCAAAGGCAATCAGCGGTAGCGTATGGAGTGCATCAGGCCTTAAGTCTGTAAACATCGCCTGCTGCGCCTGCGACGCGATAAACACGAATTCTTCGTCCATCACCGGCATCACGTCTAGCGCTCTCCCGCTGACGGGCAGCGTCACCAGTCCCATATCGAGTCGATTTTCTTCAATAGCGCGAACAATATCGAGCGTATTGCCCGTCGTCACGCCTACGCGTAAAAGCGGATAGTCACTGCGCAGTTGCTGCAGCAATGGCGGCAGAAGATGAATACAGGCGGTCGCGCCCGTGCCAAACGTTATGGTGCCGCTGACGTCGTGATTGAACGCGCTAACGGAACGAAGGGTTTCATCGACTGCCTGTTCAATGCGCTCACCGTGTATCAGCAATGCCTGCCCGGCAGCCGTTGCTTTAATCCCCCGCCCCGTACGCTCCACCAGACGCGTTTGCAGAAACTGCTCCAGCTGGCGTATTTGCAGACTGACGGCGGGCTGGGAAATGCCCAGCACATCCGCCGCCGCTGAAAAGCTGCCGCGCTGGATCACCAGACGGAACGTGGCGAGATAGCCCAGATTAAGCGTCGTCATTCAAAGTTTCTCTTATACCGCGCATAAGGTTGCTGACCTGCCAGCACAATACCGCGCTCGCTATGCTCTGGACAACTGCATAACGGAATGAAAGACAATGGAAACACCTACCCTGCCTCGCCACCTTGCCCTCGCTGCCGGGTGCAATCAACTCATCAACTGGGGGATCTCGTTTTATATGCCCGGCACTTTAGCGCTGGCGATTTCAGCTGACCGGGGCTGGTCGTCACCGCAGATTTACCTTGGCCTGACGCTGGCGATGCTGGTGATGGCGGTGGTTTCGCCGTTTGTCGCCCGCCTGCTGGTGCGCTTTGGCGGTCAGAAGGTGGTCATGAGCGGCACGCTGCTGATTGCCGCTAGCTGCGCGGGTATGGCCTATACCCAGACGCTGTCTGGCTGGTATTGCGCATGGCTGGTCACCGGTATAGGGATGCGCCTGTCGCTGTACGATGCACTATTCGCCGCGCTGGTGAATCTCTACGGACAGCAGGCGCGAAGAACTATCTCACGCGTCACGCTGGCGGGCGGGCTGGCCTCCGCCGTCTTCTGGCCGCTGGGCGATGGTCTGCTTCAGGTGATGAGCTGGCAGGAAGCGCTACACGTCTATGCTCTCTTCGGCCTGCTGAGCGCGACGCTGATTCTTTCGCTTCCCCACCAGCGGTTGACGGTAACCGCGAAAACCACCGCGCCGCTTCAGAGCAATGAACAACGTAACGGCTGGCTTTATGCCGCCTTCATTGCCCTTATCACCTTTGTCTCTAACGGCACCTCTACCCATCTGCCGGAGTTTATCACCCACTTCGGCCTGCCGGTCGCCATCGGCATGCTGTGGGGGATAGGCCAGACGGCTGCTCGCTCGCTGGAAGTGCTGGCGGGGGCCCGCTTAACCCCCTTCAAACTCACGCTTTTCACCGCGCTCGCCATGCCGCTCAGCTTTCTGGTTGGGCTAAGCAGTTCCCAGTTTGTCTGGTGCGCAGCCGGGTTTGTGCTGGGTTACGGTGCCATCAACGGGTTGGTCACCATCGTGAAAGCCACGCTGCCGCTGGAACTGTTTAGCACCGAAAGCTATGCCCGCCGTACCGGCATGCTGCTTATCCCCGGCCAGCTGATGGCGGCAGCCTCACCGTTTGCCTATGCGTGGCTGAATAAAACGCTGGGGATCGCGGGAGCAATGTGGGTATCAACGGGGCTGACGCTGGTGATTGCCGGGCTGGCGATAGCGATTGTGCGCCGTCCCGGCAGGCAAACTGTATCGCACTGTATCCAGAGCACCACGCTGACAAACGGGTACAAAACACCGCCTCCGGCAAATATCTCCGATACATAAAAATGGTTTTCTTTCCCTGTCGCCATTCAGAACCGATGAGGAGAGAACCTGATGATTCGTCGCTATGCAATATTCCCCCTGCTTGCCCTGGCATCTGTAGCACATGCCCGGGCCACACCGCTGGACAACCTGAGCGCCGCGGACGTTAACGGCCCCGCCGCCGTTGCCCCGCTGGCACAGCCGCAACCGCCCGCAAAACTGATCGTCGATCCGCCGCTTGCCGGGCCGCTAAGCAAAGGCGCGGTGTTTATTCAGTACCGGGCCGAAAACCTGCGCATCGAGCCGGTATTCGGCCCCGAAGCGCTCAAGGTCACCCCGCGCATCGGGCACATTCACGTGGTGGTGGACGGCGCGCCGTGGCACTGGGCTGACGCCAGCGGAGAGCCGGTGATCCTGGTGGGGCTGCCCGCCGGTAAGCACAAGGTGACGATTATTCTGGCCGACCCGACGCATAAGCCGCTCGACCACAAAACCATTGAATTCACCGTCCCGCCCCACGCGGCGGTCCACCATTTTTAAGGAGCCCCAGAATGAAAGCACTGACTGTACTGACGGCAGGCCTGCTGGCGCTGTCCGCCAGCGCCTTTGCGGAGAGTAAAACCAGCGTTGTGCTGGTGCACGGCGCGTTTGCCGACGGCAGCAGCTGGAATAAGGTGATTACCCTGTTGCAGAAACAGCACGCAGAGGTCATTGCCGTGCAGCTGCCGCTCACGTCGCTAAAAGATGACGTAGCCGCCACCCGGCGGGCCATCGCCCGCGCCCAGGGGGATGTGGTGCTGGTAGGCCACTCCTGGGGCGGCACCGTGATTAGCGAGGCGGGCAACGATGCGCGGGTAAAATCGCTGGTTTACGTGGCGGCATTTGCGCCGGATTCCGGGCAGTCGACGGCGGATCTGGCAGGAAGCTTCCCCGCGCCGCCGGGCAGCACGGACATTGCCAAAACGTCGGAGGGCTATTTATATCTGCCAACGGACGCCGTCAGGAAGGATTTCGCGCCTGACGTGAAACCGGGTGAACAACAGACCATTGCGGCCACGCAGGGGCCAATAAAGGGCGAAGCTTTCGCAGAAAAAGTGACTCGCGCCGCGTGGCACAACAAACCGAGCTGGTATGTGGTGAGTCAGAATGACCGGATGATCAACCCGGCGCTTGAACGCGCGATGGCGAAGACGATCCACGCGAAAACCACCGAGGTGGCGGCGAGCCACGTGTCGATGGTGAGCCAGCCGCAGATCGTTGCCCGGACGATTGAGCAGGCGATTGAAGCAAAGTAATTTTTTGCGAATTGTAGGCCGGGTAAGCGCAGCGCCACCCGGCAACAAACAGCCTCAGCCGCCCCTCTCCGCGGGATAATCCCGATTAATCCACGCGTGGTCCTCCTCCCAGGTGAACATCCATTTGCGCATCGGCCCGGCCATCACGTTGAGGTAATAGCTGTCATACCCGGCCATCGTCGCCACCGGATGGTAGCCCTTCGGCACCATGACCACATCGCGGTTATAGACCGCCATGCACTCATCCAGCGCTCTGTCGTCGGTGTAAACGCGCTGCATGCAGAACCCCTGCTCCGGGTTGAGGCGATGGTAGTAGGTCTCTTCCAGGTAGGTCTCCTGCGGCGGGTTATCCGTGTCGTGCTTATGGCTCGGATACGAACTGGTGCAGCCCTCACTGGTCCACACCTCCACCACCAGCAGGCTGTCGGCGGGTTTGTCTTCCGGCAGAATGTTGTGCACGTAGCGCTGGTTGTGGCCTTTGCCGCGCGCCTCACCCTCGATATCCTGCGGGGCAATCAGCCGCGTAGGGTACGTGCCTTTGCCGGGGGCGGCGCAGACCGCCAACTCCAGCTTCGTCAGCGCCTTCACCTGGACCGTCTCCTGCGGGGTGACGTAAACCGCCCACGGCTTGATGCGCTCGAACGGGCTCATCCGCTCGCCGATGTCGTTAAACTGCGCGGAAGGCGTGCTGATGGAGGCGCGTCCGGCGACCAGCACCAGGCAGCGCTCTTCGCTGACCGCGGGCAGCGTCAGCTGCTGCCCCTCCTGCAGCTCATACGCCTCAAAGCCAACATATCCCCACCCCGCGCGTTCCGGCGTGACGGACTGGGTCCGCCCCTCCGCGTTCGGCTGTTGCCAGCGTGATAACAGACGTGACATGTCCCCTCCTCAAATCAGTCCGGCATCGCGGGCCAGGCGGCTCAGGTTGCTGTACCCCAGACGGGCGTAGGTCAGCGGATGGGCAATCGCCGGATCCTGCTCGGCCTCCACCACCAGCCAGCCGTGATAGTCCTGCGCCTTCAGCAGCCGCATAATCGGCGGGTAATCCACAGAGCCGTCGCCCGGCACGGTAAACACGCCGCTCAGCACCGCATCGAGGAAGCTGGTTTTGCGGTTTTTCACGTCCGCCAGCACGTCGGCGCGCACGTCTTTGCAGTGAACGTGGTTGATGCGCGACGCCCAGCGCTGCGCCACCGCCAGCGGATCGGCCCCGGCAAAGGTCAGATGACCGGTATCCAGCAGTAGCCCCACCGCGTCGCCGGTGTGGCTCATCAGGTTGTCCACGTCGTCGGCAGACTCAATCACCGTGCCCATATGGTGATGGTAGGCAATCTGCACGCCCTGCTGCTGGGTGTAGCGGGCAAATTCGGTGAGCTTCTCGCCATACTCCTTCCAGCGCGCCTGCGGGAAGCGCGGGCGCAGATGCACCGGGGTCTGCTGCTCGCCGTGAATGCAGCCGCTCACTTCCGCAAAGACCAGCACCTTCGCCCCCAGTTCGCGCAGCAGCGTCAGATGCGACTGCACGGCGGCGTTCTCCTCCTCCACGCTGCGCTCCAGCAGGCGGCCGGAGTACCAGCCGGAAACCAGCTGCAGGCCGTGGCGCTGCAGGATGGGGCCGAGCAGGCGCGCTTCGCGCGGGAACTTATTGCCCAGCTCGAAACCGGCGAAACCGGCCTCTTTCCCTTCGCTCAGACAGGTCTCCAGCGACGTCTCCGCGCCGAGAGAAGGCAGATCGTCGTTCGTCCACGTCAGCGGGTTAATGCCTAATTGCACACTCATTGTCGTCTCCATTATGCGTGTCCGCGCTCGCGCCACCAGGCGATGAGCTGCAGGTAGTTGTCCCGGATGCGCGCCACCAGCTGCGCATCGTCAATATCGTGTTTCAGCCACGCGCGGGAGGCATCGCCAAACAGCGTGCGCCCCACGGCGAAGCCTTTTACTACCGTCTGCCCTGCTGCGGCTTTAAAGTCGGCGCGCAGCTGTTCTGCCGGCGCATCCAGGCCGAGGATCACCACCCCGCGGCAGTGCGGGTCCCGGCGTTCGATAATCTCGCTCAGCGCCGTCCAGCCGTCGGCGGAGAGCGGCGGCAGCTTCCACCAGTCCGGGTAAATGCCGAGGTTGTAGAAGCGGGAGATGGCGCGCAGGTAGAGCTCGTCGCTGCGCGGCATGGTGGCGGGCAGGATCACTTCCAGTAGCAGCTCGTGCCCGGACCGGCAGCAGGCGTGGTACACCTCGGCGATTTTCTGCTCCTGCTCCAGGCGCAGGCCGTGGGCGTCTTCCGGATGGAAAAAGACCAGGCACTTCACCACGTGCTCCTGCGGCCAGCTGATAAGCTGGGTGCCGATGTTGCCGTGCTCCATCTCCAGAGGCCGGGAGCCCGGCAGCTCGATGGGGCGGCCAATCCACCACCCTTCCCCGGTGATCGCGTTCAGCGCGTCCTGACCAAAGGTGCCGTCGCACAGCAGACCGGCTTTACCC
>NZ_GL890779.1:77011-124404 GCF_000211415.1 Enterobacter mori LMG 25706
TGGCCTGCAGGATCAGCTGCTTCAGCGCCGGAATGCGCTTAAGCGACGCGCCGCACTGCATCGCCATATCCTCAAGCTGGCTGCGGTGGTCGAAGGCCATTACGCACAGCTCCGGCCACTCGCGGCGGCGGGTGGTCACCCGGTGGAGATGGTTAAGACGCGGGTCGAGATCCGGGCGCGGTACATCCGCAGCGCGGGAGAGATAGTCATCCAGCTCGATTTTGCTCGGCATCGCCGGGGCGCAGCCGTGGCGCGAGACCACCAGCGCACCGCAGGCGTTGGCGTAGCGGCACGCCTGCTCCCAGCCCTCGTCGTTCAGGTAGCCGCGCAGCAGGCCGGACATAAACGCGTCCCCCGCCCCAAGGACGTTCAGCACCTCCACGCGCACGCCGGTCACCGTCAGGCCGTCGTCCAGACGGGGCGGAATGGCGTCTGTGTAGACCGAGCAGCCGAGCGCGCCGCGTTTGCAGACCAGCGTTGCGTCACTGACGGCGCGCACCTGCTCCAGCGCCTGCAGGGTATCCGTGCTGCCGCCCGCAATGTGAAACTCCTCTTCGGTGCCAACAATAACGTCGAAGAGGTGCCGCACCTCCTGCAGCTCGCGGGTGACCTTATCGGCGGCGATAAAGCGCGTTTCGCCGTCGCCTAAGGCGGTCAGCCCCCACAGCACCGGACGATAATCGATGTCCAGCACCGTGCGCACGCCGTGACGGCGGGCATAGCCCAGCGCCGTCAGCACCGCCTCGCGGGTCTGCGGATGAGAAAGATGCGTCCCGGTGATGGCAAGACAACGAGCGGAGGCAATGTAACTTTCGTCCACATCGCTGGCGGTAATCGCCATATCCGCGCAGTTATCGCGATAAAAAATCAGAGGAAAGGTGTCCCGGTCTTTAATGCCGAGTAACACCAGCGCCGTGAGGCGGTCTTTATCAGTAATCAGATGGTGGGTATCGCAGCCCACCTGGTTGAGCTCTTCCCGCAGGAAGCGGCCCATATGTTCATCGCCGACGCGCGCCAGCATCGACGAACGTAAACCCTGACGCGCGGTGCCGTACGCCACGTTGCCGGACGAGCCGCCGAGATATTTGGCGAAGCTCGACGCATCCTCCAGACGGGCACCAATCTGCTGACTGTAGAGGTCTACCGCCACGCGGCCCATGCATATCACATCAAACTGCTTTTCCACGTTAATACCTCATCAGACAATGTCGTTCACGTTCAGCCAGCGGCCTTCCCGGTGCGAGAGTGCAATCGCGTCCAGCACGCGAGACACTTTCCAGCCCTCTTCGAAGTCCGGCCACATCGGCGCGTCGGCGGCAATCCCGTCCACCAGGTCGCGCACCTCCACCGTTTTTTGATCGTTAAAGCCAATCCCGTGTCCCGCCCCCATGCAGAACGCGGCGTAGTCCGGGTGCGCTGGGCCAACGAGCAGCGTGCGGAACCCCTGACGGTTCACCGGATCGTCATGCAGATAGAGCTTCAGCTCCGCCATGCGTTCCTGGGTAAAACTGATGGCGCCCTTCGTTCCGGTAATGACATACGACAGCCCCATCTTGCGGCCGCAGGCGACGCGGGAGGTTTCAATGACGCCCTGCGCCCCGCCCGCGAAGCGCACCATCGCGTGGGCCTGATCCTCGTTTTCGACGGCGATCATCTCTGACGATCCGGCCTTTGCCGGGCGCGCCGGGACCACGATCTTCAGATCGCCGCAGACCTGCTCGATATCCCCCACCAGGTACTGGGCCATATTGACGATGTGCGCCGCAAGGTCGCCCAGCGCGCCCAGCCCGGCGGTCTCTTTAAAACAGTGCCAGTGAATGGGCGACAGCGGGTCGGCCATATAGTCTTCGTTGTGGGTGCCGTAGAAGTGGATCACCTCGCCAATCTCGCCGCGGGCGATAATCTCCTTCGCCAACTGTGCCGTCGGGTTCTTCATGTAGTTGAACCCCACCAGCGTTTTCACCCCGGCCCGCTTCGCGGCGTCGACCATCTCGCGCGCGTCGTGGGCATTAAGCGCCAGCGGCTTCTCCGAGTAGACGTGCTTGCCGTGGCGGATCGCCTCCAGCGCCATCTCTTTATGCAGATGGTTGGGTGAACAAATATCCACCACGTCAATGGCCGGGTCGGCTACCAGCGCCCGCCAGTCCCCGGTGGAGCGGTTGAAGCCAAACGCCTGCGCGCGCGCTGCCGCCAGCTCCGGCGTGACTTCCGCCACCATCTCGCGCACCAGCCTGCCGCGCAGGTTGAACACCGTCGGGGCCTGGGCATAGGCGATGGCATGTGCCTTGCCGATATACCCGGTGCCAATCAATCCAATACGAACCTCTTTCATCGTGATCCTCACAGTGCGCCGCGACGGCTTTTGGCATAGGTATCGAATGCCACCGCCAGAACGATAATTAATCCGGTGATAATTTGCTGGTAGTAGGCCGAGACGTTCATCAGCACCAGGCCGTTAATCAGAATGCCCATGATGATGGAGCCGATAATGGTGCCGCCGATGCGCCCATAGCCGCCCATCAGCGAGGTGCCGCCAATCACCACCGAGGCAATAACGCGCAGCTCAAAGGAGATCCCGGCTACCGCCTCGGCGCTTCCCAGACGCGCGCTCAGGATGAAGCCTGCCAGACCCGCCAGACAGCCAATCAGCACGTAGACGCTGACCAGCACACGCTTGACGTTCACCCCCGCCAGGCGTGCCGCCTCTGGGTTGCCGCCGATGGCGTAGACGAAGCGGCCCCAGCGGGTTTTATGCAGCGCCAGATAACCGCCAATGGCGACGATGGCGAAGATCCAGATCGGAATAGAGATGCCGAGCAGCTCCCCGCGTCCCCACCAGCGGTAGCCAGGGTCGAAACCGGCGATCGGCGCACCGTCGTTAATCACCAGCGTCAGGCCGCGCCAGATGGTCATCCCACCGAGGGTGACGATAAACGGCGGCAGGCGCAGGCGGGTGACGCCCAGACCGTGCAGGAAGCCAATCGCCGTGCCCATGGCCAGACAAATCCCCAGCCCGATTAGCCAACTCATGCCGCCCCAGGCGTTCGGGTCGACGGTGGTGAAGTTGTCGCCTTTGATCACGTACGCCGCGGTCATGGCGCATACCGCCAGAATGGAGCCCACGGAGAGGTCGATCCCGGCGGTCAGAATGACGAAGGTCATCCCCACGGCCATGATCCCGTAGATGGACACTTCGGTCAGGATGTTGAAAATATTGCGTTCAGAGAAAAAGTTGCTGTTCTGCGACTGGAAGAAGATCAGCAGCAGGATCATGAAAATCAGCACCCCGAATCGCTCGAAGAAGGCGATGGGATCGATGCGTCCGGCGCGTTTGACCGGGGCCTGCGTTTTAGAAATCATCTGCGTCATGAGAAACTCCGTTATGCCGCGTTCAGGGCGTTGTGGTTGATGGCCATCATCGTCATCAGCCGTTCTTCGTTAGCGTCGTCACCGTGGATCACGCCAGTCACCCGGCCTTCGCTGAGGGTGATGATCCGGTCAGACACCGCCATCACTTCAGGCAGATCGGAGGAGATCACGATCACCGCTACGCCCTTTTTCGCCATGTCAAACAGCACCTGGTGCACTTCCGATTTGGTCCCCACGTCGATGCCGCGCGTCGGCTCATCGACGATCAGCACCCGTGGATTGAGCGCCATACAGCGCGCGAGGATCACTTTTTGCTGGTTGCCGCCGGATAGCTTGCGCACCTCCTGCGCGCTGTTGACCATTTTGATCTGCAGCGCCTGGCGGTAGGACTCAATCAGATCGTCCTCTTTGCGGGTGTTCACAAACCAGCGCCACTGCAGCAGCGAGGAGAGGCAGGAGAGCGACAGGTTGTCGCGAATCGACAGCCCCAGCACCGCCCCCTCTTTTTTACGATCTTCCGGCACCAGCGCCACACCGTGGTCGAGGGCATACAGCGGATCGCGCGGCTGGTACGGCACGCCGTCCAGCTCAAAGCTCCCCGAGGTAAACGCATCAGCGCCAAACAGGCAGCGGGCCACTTCGGTACGTCCCGCGCCCACCAGCCCGGCAATGCCCAGGACCTCCCCGGCGTGGACGTGGAAACTGATGTCGTGCAGGGCGATGCCGTGCGGATCCAGCGGCGGCTTTTCGCGACTCAGTCCCTTCACCGCCAGGCGGACGGGTTTATCTTCATGATGCGTTTCGCTGGCGGGACGACGGTTAAAGGCCACGTCGCGTCCGACCATCAGGCGGATCAGCTGTTCTACGTTGGTCTCCGCCACCGCGCCGGTGCCGGTGAAACGGCCGTCCTGGAAAACGGTGAAGCGATCGCAGAGCTGGAAAACTTCGTGCAGACGGTGGGTAACGTAAATAATGCTCACGCCGCGGTTTTTAAGCTCCCGCACCACGCGGTGCAGGCTTTCCACCTCGCTGTCGCTCAGCGCGGCGGACGGTTCGTCCATAATGATTAACCGGGCGTTGAGGGTCAGCGCCCGGGCGATCTCCACCATCTGCTGCTGGGCGACGCTCAGGCGGGCGACAGGCGTGGTCGGCGCAACGTTCAGCTGCAGGTAATCGAGGATGACCTGCGCCTCCTGGTTTACCGCCTTTTCGTCGACGATCAGGTTACGTTTACGCGGCTCGCGCCCGAGAAACATGTTTTCCGCGACGGTCATGTTGGGCAGAAGGTTGAATTCCTGATAGATGGTAATAATGCCCTTGTTCTGGCGCTCCACCGGGGAGTCGTCCACCGGCAGCGTTTCGCCGTTGAACCAGATATCCCCGCGCGTTTGCGGCTGCGCGCCCGCGAGCGCCTTCAGCAGCGTAGATTTCCCCGCCCCGTTTTCCCCCAGCAGGGCGTGAATTTCTCCGCTGCCGACGGTCAGCTGAGCGCTGCTCAGCGCCCAGACGCCGGAAAAGCTTTTTGCCAGGTCGGTCACTTTCAGTAAGGGTTGCGACATCAGTCTGCTCCTCCTCATGATGAGCCGCCAAAGGCGGCTCGGGACATATTAGTTACCGGCCTCACCGATACGCTCAGCCTGCTGCAGGTTCTCTTTGGTGATAAGCGTCGGAGGATAGTCGGCCCCGGTAATGGCTTTTTTCTCGCGCACGTTGGCCACCAGCTGGCTCATCGCCGTCTGCACCGCAAAGCCCGGGCGCTGATCCGCCGTTACCGCCAGCCAGCCGTCGCGCACGCGGGCCAATGCTTCCGGCACCGCATCGAAGCCGGTCACGAGGATCTCGCCCGGCTTCACGCCCTGGCTCTGCAGCGCTTCAATCGCGCCCAGCGCCATATCGTCGTTGGCTGAGAGGATCACCTGCGGGCGCTTCGGCAGCGAAGGCAGCACGCTTTCCACAATGCGCATCCCTTCCGAACGCATCCAGTTCCCGGTCTGATCGGCGACGATCTTGTATTTATCCCCACCCGACTTCAGGCTGTCGCGGATCCCTTTGGTGCGTTCAATATTGGAGGAAGAACCCGGCTGGCCGGTGAGGAGAATGATGTCCGCGCCGTTGGGGAATTTGGTTTTAACGAAGTCGCCAACCGCCTGGCCGCCCTTGTAGTTGTTGGCGCCGAAGTGCGGCACTTTCTTCTGGCTATCGACGGAGCGGTCGAGGGTGACGATCGGCAGTTTCGCATCCTGAATTTCATCCACCGCGCTGGAGACCGCGTTCACGTCGTTCGGGGAGACGATAAAGCCCTGCGCCCCGCGGGTGATGGCGTTTTCCAGGTCAGCCACCTGCTTCGGTGAGCTGCCCTGCCCGTCCAGCACCTGAAGCTTCACGCCCATCTCTTTTGCGGCTTTCACCGCCGTGCGCTGCATGTGAACTTCAAACGGCATGGCCAGGTTTGGCGTACTGAAAACAATTTGCTCGTTTTCGGCGAGGGCGGCCCCGGACGTCATGGCGATGAGGGCGGCTACGATCAGTTTTTTCATTATTATGTCTCTCTGTGTAGGGTTGTTGTGTTTAGAGGACGATCTCGCGCTGGCTGCGCAGCGACTCCAGCGCTTTATCCGCGAGGTACAGCGCACGTTCACCATCATCGCCGCTGCAGTCAGGCACCGCTTCGCCGCGCAGGACCGCAACAAAGTGTTCCCATTCCGCGGCGTAAGCGGATTTGTAGCGCTGCAGGAAGAAGTGTTCCGGCAGCGCGCTGGTGCAGCCCTGTTTGCCGTAGTGCTGCACCTGGTTTTCAAGGATGTTGCCCGCGCACAGCAGCCCTTCGGAGCCATGCAGCTCCAGGCGCTGGTCGTAGCCGTAAGATGAACGGCGGCTGTTAACGATGGTCGCCCCCGCGCCGGAGGCATATTTCAGAACGATAAACGCGGTATCGATATCCCCCGCCTCGCCAATCGCCGGATCCACCAGGTTACTGCCCTGGGCATACACCGACACCGGCTCTTCGCCCATGATGAAGCGTGCCATGTCAAAGTCATGAATGGTCATATCGCGGAACATGCCGCCGGAAACGCGTACGTACTCAGCAGGCGGCGGGGACGGGTCGCGGGAGATGATCAGCAGCGATTCCGGCTTGCCGATGCGCCCGGCCTGCGCGTCGGTTTTCACGCGGCGGAACTGCGGGTCAAAGCGGCGGTTAAAGCCAATGAAAAGCGGCACGTCGTACTCTTTAACCACTTTCAGGCAGTCGCGCACGCGGGCGAGATCGAGGTGTACCGGCTTTTCACAGAAGATGGCCTTGCCGTGGCGGGCGGCCATTTCAATGAGGTCCGCGTGGGTATCGGTCGCGGAGGCGATCAGCACGGCATGAACGTTAGGGTCGGTCATCGCCTCATCCAGGCTCTGCTGGCGGGCCTGATACTGCGCGGCGAGACGGGTGGCAAATTCCTGATTGGGGTCAACCACGGACCAGAGCGTGGTCGCGCCGTGGCTGGCGATGTTAGCTGCATGTACCTGGCCAATTCGGCCAGCGCCCAGTAAAGCAATGTTAAACATAACGGCTCCCGGTGTTGGTGAATGCTGTGAACTAACGACCCTATAAATAAAACATTTATTTCATTTTTATAAATAGTGAAAATTATGTTTTTGAGTGTGGGTTAACACTTTTGAGATGAATGAGATAAATTTTGTTATCAATCTCACAACATGGAAAGACGTACAGAAGCCCCCTCACCCCGGCCCTCTCCCCAAAGGGGCGAGGGAGAAAAGGCCGCACCGAACCATCCCCTCTCCCCTTTGGGGAGAGGGTTAGGGTGAGGGGAAATGAAATGAAAATTTCGTTACGATGGAAAAACTTAATACTGACGGGCTTTTTTCACCTGTACCTGCGTTTGCTCGGCGGCTTCGCGCACGGCAGACGACGCCGCCACCTGCGCATCACCGGTTCGCCACCATGAGGCGTAATCGTGGGTCATAGTCTTCGGCAGCACCTTGATGTCCAGCAGCGTCGGGCCCGGATGCGCGCGTGACGCCTCCAGCGCCGCCAGCAGGCTTTGCTCATCGTTCACCCGCCACGCGCGGCAGCCGTAGCTTTGTGCGTTTTGCGCAAAGTCGACCTTCACCAGCGGCCCGTCAAGCCGCCCGGTTTCCGGGTTGCGCCGACGGTTTTCCGTGCCAAAGCTGCCCATGCCGTGCCCCATCTGCAGGTTGTTAATGCAGCCGAAGCTTGCGTTATCAAACAGCAGAACGGTGACCTTAATGCCCTCCTGCACCGCGGTTTGCAGCTCGGAGTGCAGCATCATGTAGGAGCCATCCCCCACCATGGCGTACACCGGCTGCTCTGGCCTGGCGAGCTTCGCGCCGATGGCTGCCGCAATCTCGTAGCCCATGCAGGAGTAGCCGTACTCCAGGTGATAGCTGTCCGGCGTTTTGACCTGCCAGAGGCGCTGTAAATCCCCTGGCAGCGAACCGGCCGCGCCCACCACGATGGCGTTATCTTCAACATGCTGGTTGATCAGCCCCAGCACCCGCGTCTGGGTCAGGCGGGTGTTGAGCGTCTCGCCGTATTCCGCTAACTGCGCATCCAGATGCCCCGCCACTTCGGGCGCATCGTCAGGACGCCACTGGCGATCCCACAGGCGACGGCACTCGTCGCGCCAGGCGGATTTCGCCTCGGCGATCGCCTCTCCCCAGCCGCTGCGATAATCGCCGAGCGCGTGGGTTAATGCCTGGAGCCCGGTTTGGGCATCGGCAACCAGCGCGGTGGCGTCCAGCTTCAGGGCGTCGAACTCGGCCACGTTCAGCAGCAGGAATTCGACGTCCGGGAGGGAAAAGAGCGCCTTGGAGCCGGTAGTAAAGTCGGTCAGGCGCGTGCCGACGCCAATCACTAAATCCGCCTGTGGCGCGAGCTGGTTGGCGGCCATTCCCCCCGTCACCCCTACGCCGCCCAGGTTAAGTGGGTGGTCACTTACCAGCGCCCCCTTTCCGGCCTGGGTTTCGGCAAACGGCAGCCGCAGCGTCTCGACAAATTCGCGAAACGCCTCATGCGCGCCGGAATAGCGCACGCCGCCGCCGCACACCACCAGCGGACGACGCTTGCGGGCGATTATCGCCCGCGCCTGCGCCAGACGCTGCGGGTCAGGCGGACGGCGCTCGATGTGGTGCACGCGACGCGCGAAGAAGCTCAGCGGATAGTCCCAGGCCTCCCCCTGCACGTCCTGGGGCAGGCAGATGGTCACCGCGCCGGTATTGGCGGGGTCAGTAAGCGTTCGCATCGCGCTTAGCATGGCGCTCATCAGTTGCTCGGGGCGGTTAATGCGGTCCCAGTAGCGGGAGACCGGACGGAAGCAGTCGTTGGTGCTGATGCTGAGGTCGTGATACTGCTCGATCTGCTGCAGCACCGGGTCCGGCTGGCGGCTGGCGTAGATATCGCCCGGCAACAGCAGCAGCGGGATGCGGTTCGCCGTGGCGGTGGCCGCGGCGGTCACCATATTGGCGGCCCCCGGCCCGACGGAGGAAGTGACGGCAAAAATACGCTGACGCCGGTGCTGTTTGGCGAATCCCGTCGCCATATGGGCGATGCCCTGCTCGTTGCAGCCCTGCATCACCTGCAGATGGCCCGGGTCCTGCTCCAGCGCCTGGCCTATACCGAGCACGTTGCCGTGCCCAAAGATGGTGGCGACGCCCTCCACGAAGGGCGTTTCGTTGCCATCCACGCTGACGTACTGTTGATTCAGGAACCGGACCAGCGCCTGGGCCATGGTAATACGTTCGGTTTGCATAAAACCTCCTGTCAGCCCAGCGTCGGCATGGAGAACGCAGCGCCTGTCTCCTGCTGCATTTCCGGCCAGCGCGCGGTGATGGTTTTCATTCGGGTGTAGAAGCGCACGCCGTCGTTGCCGTGGACGTTGAGCGCGCCAAATATCGAGCGCTTCCAGCCGCCGAAGCTGTGGAATGCCATCGGCACCGGGATCGGCACGTTGACCCCCACCATGCCCGCCTGCACTTCTTCACAGAAGCGGCGCGCGCAGCCGCCGTCGCGGGTGAAGATCGCTGAGCCATTACCATATTCATGGCGGTTAATCAGATCCACCGCGCTGGCGTAATCTGCTACGCGCACCACAGAAAGCACCGGGCCGAAAATTTCTTCTTTATAGATGGTCATCTCCGGGGTGACGTTATCGAACAGCGTCGGCCCGACGAAGTAGCCCTGCTCGTGCCCCTTCACGCTGAAGCCGCGACCGTCCACGCGAAGTTTCGCTCCCTGCGCTTCCCCGCTGTCGATATAGCCCAGCACCTTGCTGCGGTGCGCGGAGGAGATAAGCGGCCCCATTTCGTTTTCCGGCGTCTGGTCCAGACCCGGCCCAACGCGCAGCGCGGCAATCTGTTTTTCCAGCCGGGTGCAGAGGTCATCGGCGGTTTTATCCCCCACCGCCAGCACCACCGAGAGTGCCATGCAGCGCTCGCCCGCCGCGCCATAGGCCGCGCCCATGATGGCGTTGGTCGCCATCTCCATATCGGCGTCCGGCATCAGAATGCAGTGGTTTTTCGCACCGCCCAGCGCCTGACAGCGCTTACCGTGGGCGGACGCGGTCTGGTAAATGTATTCCGCAATCGGCGTGGAGCCGACAAAGCTCACCGCCTGCACGCGCGGGTCGGTCAGGAGCACGTCAACGGACTCTTTATCGCCCTGCACCACGTTGAACACGCCGTCGGGCAGGCCAGCCTCTTTCAGCAGCTGCGCCAGCGCGAGCGCCAGAGAAGGATCTTTTTCCGACGGTTTCAGCACGAAGGTGTTGCCGGTAGCCAGCGCAATCGGGAACATCCACATCGGCACCATCGCCGGGAAGTTAAACGGCGTGATCCCGACGCAGACCCCAAGCGGCTGCATCAGCGAGTGGCTGTCGACGCCGGCACCGACGCTCGCCGAGTGTTCGCCCTTTTGCAGATGCGGGATGCCGCAGGCAAACTCCACCACTTCCAGGCCGCGGGTCAGTTCGCCCACCGCGTCGGAGAAGACTTTGCCGTGCTCTTCGCTGATGATACGGGCCAGTCGCTCCATGTTCTCTTCCAGCAGCGCCTTGAAGCGGAACATCACGCGCGCGCGCTTAAGCGGAGCATGGCGCGCCCACGCCGGAAACGCCTGCTGCGCGGCGGCAATGGCCTGTTCGGTTTCCTGCACCGTACTCATCACCACCTGGCGGATCTGCTCGCCGGTGGCCGGGTTGAAGATCGCCTGAACGCGCTGGCCTGAACCGGTGACACATTCGCCGTGAATAAAATTCGCTACCGTCTCCATCCTTAACCTCTCGCTGTTGATACGTGACTGTGACTGAACACTGTGTACAGAACACTATATATGAAACAAATATTCCATTTTAAGTTGAAATAAAATAAATGATGATTATTGTGATCAAGGATGGATTTTTATGTTAACAGCCAACAACACTGACGCCGCGTGCGCTATTAAGGAATTTCGGGCGAGGAAATGACTGAAGTTTCTGTTTCATTTTTGCTGCCAGATGGATGGCCGACATTTAAAAGACGCGGTTTTGCGTTTAGAATCATAAGACTGTATTTGGGGGATAAGATGACGACAGCAACCAGCCTGAACGAACTGCAGCAGCAAATCCGCGATCGCTACGATAGCCTGAGCAAGAGGCTGCAGCAGGTCTCCCGCTACGTGCTGGATAACACCAACAGCGTGGCCTTTGATACGGTTGCCGTCATTGCCGAGCGCGCCGACGTGCCGCCCTCGACGCTGATCCGCTTTGCCAACGCCTTTGACTTCACCGGCTTCAACGAAATGAAACAGCTGTTTCGCATGAACCTGGTAGAAGAGACAGCCAGCTACAGCGACCGCGCCCGGCTGTTCCGCGAAATGGAGAGCGAGGCCGTGCCGGAGACACCGCTCGATATCCTGCAGGAATTCGCCCGTTCAAACGCGCAGGCGCTTCAGCAGCTGGCCGCCCGCGCCGAACCGGAGATGCTGGAGCGCGCGGTACAGCTGCTGACCGACGCCGACACCATCTACATTGCCGGACTGCGCCGCTCCTTTAGCGTCGCGGCCTACCTCACCTACGCCCTGAGCCACCTCGAGTGTCGCCCTATCCTGCTCGACGGCATGGGCGGCATGCTGCGCGAGCAGATCAGTCGCATCAAGGCGCGCGACATTGTGGTGTCGATCAGCTTCTCGCCATACGCGGAAGAGACGGTGATGGTGAGCGAAACCGCCGCCAGCGTCGGCGCGCGGCAGATTGTGATTACGGACAGCCAGATAAGCCCGCTGGCGACGTTTAGCGATCTTTGCTTTGTGGTGAAAGAGGCGCAGGTGGATGCGTTCCGGTCTCAGTCGGCAACGCTGTGCCTGGTGCAGTCGCTGGTGGTGGCGCTGGCGTATAGGTTGGGTGAAGGGAAATAATCATTTCACCCATATGTGATGACTTGGAGTTTTGGACATGGTGAAGTATCAATTATCATTATGTCTACAGTCATTGGTATACTAAACAGGAACGATCAAACCGAAGAATAAAATTATCTTTTAGTCCGTCATTTCCACAGGTCAACCTTAACCGAATGATGAATCATGCGATGTCTATAGTTTACTATTGATTTCCTCTCAAATATCAATAAGCTAAGAAAGGATCGTATTTATTTTTGCTTTTTTTTATACGACGATTGGATAAAAATTGTAATCTAAAAAGAGCAAAGAGCATTAGATAAATACAATAAAAAATTTATGAAAGCATTAGCTAAAACTTGTTCAGCATCAATTAGAATTGTGCTTTAATTATTCATGCCACATCACTTTTTGTACTCACACTTATAAATTTAATACTAATTTTGTTTGCTGCATATTTGCATTAGTCTATCGTAGATATAATCATAATAAATAAAAACAACTATTAAATAAAAATTATTCATCAAACTTTTAATGATAGAACATCAAGCCCACCAACAAATATGACAGTCTCCGGTTAAGAAAACCATCATATTTAAAAGTGCATTTCAAATGATTTTTAGAACTTATTCTAAAAACCAAAAAACTAAGTGAAGGAAATCTTTTTAATTTAAACCATCTCCATAACTAGGATGTGATGTCATTACCCTCCTCCTGTGAAATCAAAAAACCCAAAGCTTGAGGGTTAATTTGCAAAATCGTTTTATTCAATTTTTCAAGATTATATTCACTTATACCTTTAGGCCCATTACATACTTCAGTAATATACGACACTATCTGCTCATCAGTTAAAATACTTTTTGAATGAAATGCAACTACAACTATTGCACCTCCCATTCTATGCTTTTCATACGAATTTTCGTCTAAACCATCATAACAACTTCGCAATAGGTCTATTTCTTCTTGATTTAAAACAGGACTCCAGTAATCCCGTTTTAATCCGAAGCAGGCTCCCATGCTAAATGAATAAATATCAAAAGGAATTTTTCCACAAGCACATAACAATCCTTTCAAAATCTCATCAAGGATATTAAGAGGTGGAGTGTAATTGAAATCTGAAGAATTACATCTCAATCCCCATACCCATAAGGCAACGTTGGAGATTGCCTTGTTTTTATCAAGTACTAATTGTTCAACTCTAGGAAACACTTTCGATATAATCTCATTAACTAAATTGGAAGGCAAAGACATTGCCCAATTAATACCTGCACAAATCATTAATCCCAAACATTTTTTCTCATCTGAAGAACTACTAAGCAACTCAGAAATTTCGTTATATCCATCATCACTGAACCAATAGCTAGATTGTTTACGATAAACCGCAAAACTGGCATAACTGTTTCTTATCCATGTTTCAAAAGGTAAATTCATTGGTTCATACAAAATCCATGCTTGTTTTATCAACTCATCAGAGTATGGCCCACTACATAGTGCTCGCCAATCTAAAGCCGCTTCGCATCCCCTTGAAAAATAGGCTACAAGATTTAGTGCCTCAGTAAGTGTCTCTGGTTCAGCTTGTGCCTCTTCTATTAGGCTTTGAACCAGCCTTCCAATTACATTTGGTAATACTCGGGGATAAGATATCCAGTTTGCTTTCTCTTTAAAGTTATGACCTAAATCGACTTTTCTTTTAAGCGCCTTTCCTTTCTGCACAAGTACTCTCAAAATAATATCACCCTGCTTTCCTGCAAGGACGGCACTCATTGGAACAATTTCCTTCCATTCTTCTGAATCAAGATAAGAATTTAATGGTTTCATCGGGGATTTAGAATCATAACCATTATAATTTCCGTCAACAATGGCAAGGGCTGTTAAATATTCTTGAAAAGTTAAATGACGGAACTGATAGAAAGGAACCGCTCTTCCATTCTCAACCTGATGCCCCGCTTCAAGAAGTAAACTAGACCTTAACTCGACTCGCTTTAAGAACTCATAAGGAGTATCCTTTGCATACCTTTTAATTTGAGGAACATTTTCTCTTGCTTGCTCTAATAAATTTAATAATTCTGTTTCAGTCGCTGTTTGTTTGCCAGCCTTCATTAATTCGAAGGCTATATAAGACAATTGAGGAATAGCTTCTTTTGTATTAAGTGCCTCATGACCTTTAATATTCCAAGTATCTAATAATACCTCTACGGCTCTACTATATAAACTCACTCTATCAGGTGGCAATCGGCCCGCACCATGCTTAACAACTAATAACATTGTCAATAGAAGCGGATTTTCTGCTAATCTTTTCAATGATTGATTAGAAACAAGCACTTCTCCTAACCTTTCTGCATCAGATATGGCTTCAGGAGACTGCCCTACCATCAATTGATGCCAGTAATTACAAAGTATTTTTATTGTCTGAGGATTAAGAGGTGCAACTCTCCATTGTTCACAGTAGGAAGCTAAAAATGGAGCTACCAAACTAAACCCAGCTTCGCGACTGGTTATTACAAGTTTAGTTTTCGGGTATTGATCTATAAAGTTTCTTAGATTTTCAGCAAAAATGGTACGTTCGCCATCATCATGAATTTCGTCCAAACCATCAACTAAAAGAAGTACATTACCTTTACTAAATTGCGAAATTAACGCAGTACCAACCCCTTCAAGTACAGACTGGCCACTTATATCGGGTAGTTTTCTCAACATTGTTGCAATAGGAAGTGTGATATAATCCCTCCACTCGCGGCATCTAATTAACACAGGCATTAAATCAACATCTGGTAAATTATCGTCGCTACTTGAACGTCTATCAGGGCTTGCATAGGCGACAGCTAACCGTTTTAGTAATAGACTTTTCCCTCCACCAGGTAAGGCTAAAAGAGCAATACCTTTCGTTTTTGAGAAAACATCACCAAATTGTTTAACTTCTTTATTTTTTTCTAGCCAGTTGTTTAATTTTTTTTCTCTTTCTGGGTCATCAAGAGAAATATCAGGTGGGCAGGGTAAAAGTTCTAAAGGTACAAACAACCGTTCTAAATCGAATCTTCTCTGTGCTGTATCCATATCAGCACGAACACCTTCAATCGTCATCTGGCCACAGTCTTTAACCAAGAATTCTTTATATACAGATAAAAGTTTTATGTTTTTTTGATTTCTATTATTTTTTTCTATCGGTTGTTTCTTTGTTTTTCTTTTGCGTGATTCTTGTATAAATAAACTATTTAAAAAAGCAGGTAACTCAGTGTGAATAGCACCATAACTTACTGGCTCAACAAAACCTTGCCATTTTGGATCTGCGTGACGCATTAATATTTGTTTTTCATCTACCAATGCATAGTGCTGTAAAGAATTAGAACTCAACTGAGTTCGCAACCAATCACTAAGTGCTGAAAAATTAGGATCTGAAAATGTATCCCCACAACCTATAAATAACAAACGTTTGAAAGCACCTAATGTTCTCTGGAACAAATCACGCAACTCGTTATCAATAGTTTTCTCGTAATCTCTTATACCTAGAACACATGAATTTGGCTGCTCCCAATGGCCATGCAAATGTAGAATACCTTTTTCTTCACCTCTGAGCCATGCGGTAGCTTTACGAGTTTCTGAAAGTAATACTGTCGATAATCCAGTCGTTTTTTCCAAAAGAGAATCATAATTCAATGTGCAAATTAATACGCCAGAATTAGAAATATTCCTTACTACTTCCATCATATTTTTATTAGTAGGTTTTATTTTATCAAATGACTCTGATAGCCACCTAGAATATAGATCACCGGATGGAGAATCTAGTTTCCTCCCAACGAACTCAGCAGCACTAAGCAGATCATCAATATCATTAGATGCTAATTGATTACTCCAAAATCCTTTTTGTTCATTTGATATTTTACCCTTTACCGTTGCATAATCAAAACCACTCTCTATTAATCCTTTCCACGAAAGAATTTTATTTAAGTTGTCGGTCAACGCGATACTGCAGCCAGTACCTATAACGACAACTAATTCGTCTTTTAAAATAGACTCTTTAATATTTTCAATTGCTGAGGCACTCATGAAATTGTCCTTTTAAATAAATTATAGAAGCAAAGACCAATCAGTTTAATGGATTATAAGAAAGTTATAAAAAAGTACCAAAACTATAAAGCACAAGTTAAAAAAAAGCCCGCTTTTTGCGGACTTTTAAATATTCTGACTAGATCGGAAGCTCGATCATTCCCACTCAATCGTAGCCGGTGGCTTACCACTGATGTCATACACCACGCGGGAAATACCGTTTACTTCGTTGATGATGCGGTTAGACACGCGGCCCAGGAAGTCATACGGCAGGTGCGCCCAGTGCGCAGTCATGAAGCCGATGGTTTCCACCGCACGCAGGGAAACAACCCAGTCGTACTTGCGGCCATCGCCCATGACGCCGACGGAGCGAACCGGCAGGAACACGGTGAACGCCTGGCTCACTTTGTTGTACAGGTCAGCTTTATGCAGTTCTTCGATGAAGATAGCGTCCGCGCGACGCAGCAGGTCGCAGTACTCTTTCTTCACTTCGCCCAGCACGCGCACGCCCAGACCCGGGCCCGGGAACGGGTGACGGTAGAGCATGTCGTACGGCAGACCCAGTTCCAGACCGATCTTACGCACTTCGTCTTTGAACAGCTCGCGCAGCGGTTCAACCAGCCCCATCTTCATCTCTTTCGGCAGGCCGCCCACGTTGTGGTGAGATTTGATGACGTGTGCTTTACCGGTTGCGGAGGCGGCAGACTCGATCACGTCAGGGTAGATGGTGCCCTGCGCCAGCCACTTCACGTCTTCCAGCTTCAGCGCTTCTTCGTCGAACACTTCTACGAACACGCGGCCGATGATTTTACGCTTGGCTTCTGGATCGTTCTCGCCTTTCAGCGCGTCCAGGAAGCGTTTTTCGCCTTCCCCGTGAACGATGTTCAGACCAAAGTGGTCGCCAAACATGTCCATGACCTGCTGGGCTTCGTTCAGACGCAGCAGACCGTTGTCCACGAAGACGCAGGTCAGATTTTTACCGATGGCGCGGTGCAGCAGCATCGCGGTCACGGAGGAGTCCACGCCGCCGGAGAGGCCGAGGATCACTTTGTCATCGCCAACCTGCTGGCGGATACGCTCAACGGCGTCGTCGATGATTTTTGCCGGGGTCCACAGGGCTTCACACTGGCAGATGTCACGCACGAAGCGCTCCAGCATGCGCATACCCTGACGGGTGTGGGTCACTTCCGGGTGGAACTGCACGCCGTAGAAGCGTTTTTCTTCGTTCGCCATGATCGCGAACGGGCAGCTTTCGGTGCTGGCAACGGTCACGAAGTCAGACGGGATGGCGGTAACTTTGTCACCGTGGCTCATCCACACGTCCAGCAGCGGTTTGCCGTCTGCGGTCAGGGAGTCTTCGATACCGCGCACCAGCGCGCTGTCGGTGACAACTTCTACCTGCGCATAGCCAAACTCGCGCTCGTTAGAGCCTTCTACGTGGCCGCCCAGCTGCATTGCCATGGTCTGCATACCGTAGCAGACGCCGAATACCGGCACGCCAGCTTCGAACACGTACTGCGGCGCGCGCGGGCTGTTCTCTTCGGTAGTGCTTTCCGGGCCGCCGGACAGGATGATGCCGCTTGGATTGAATTCGCGAATCTGTGCTTCCGTGACATCCCATGCCCACAGCTCACAGTAAACGCCCAGTTCACGTACGCGACGCGCCACCAGCTGAGTGTACTGAGAACCGAAGTCCAGGATGAGAATGCGATGTTTATGAATGTTTTCCGTCATTGACGCTAATTCCGAGGCAAGTGAAACAAAAACAGAGCGCCCGGCAGAAGCCGGGCGCGGAAACTTATCAGGAGCCCAGACGGTAGTTCGGGGACTCTTTGGTGATCGTCACGTCGTGAACGTGGCTCTCCTGGATACCCGCACCGCTGATGCGTACGAATTCCGCTTTGGTACGCAGCAGGTCAATGGTACCACAGCCTGTCAGACCCATACAGGAGCGCAGGCCGCCCATCTGCTGGTGAATGATCTCTTTCAGACGGCCTTTATAGGCAACGCGACCTTCGATACCTTCCGGCACCAGTTTGTCAGCGGCGTTATCGGTCTGGAAGTAACGGTCAGAGGAACCTTTGGACATCGCGCCCAGGGAGCCCATGCCGCGGTAAGATTTGTAAGAACGGCCCTGGAAAAGTTCGATTTCGCCCGGGGATTCTTCGGTACCGGCCAGCATGGAGCCCACCATCACGGCAGCGGCGCCCGCGGCGATCGCTTTGGCGATGTCGCCAGAGAAGCGGATACCGCCGTCAGCGATAACCGGAATACCGGTGCCTTCCAGCGCTTCAACCGCGTCAGACACGGCGGTGATCTGCGGAACGCCCACGCCGGTCACGATACGCGTAGTGCAGATGGAGCCAGGGCCGATACCCACTTTCACCGCGCTGCAGCCAGCGTCAGCCAGCGCGCGAGCGCCTGCGCCAGTGGCCACGTTACCGCCGATGATCTGCAGGTCAGGGTATTTGGCACGGGTATCACGAATACGTTGCAGAACGCCTTCAGAGTGGCCGTGAGAGGAGTCAATCAGCAGGACGTCAACGCCTGCAGCAACCAGCGCGTCAACGCGCTCTTCGTTGCCTGCACCGGCACCAACCGCAGCACCGACGCGCAGACGGCCATGCTCGTCTTTACAGGCGTTAGGCTTACGTTCTGCTTTCTGGAAATCTTTAACGGTGATCATGCCGCGCAGGTGGAAGCTGCTGTCGACAACCAGCGCTTTTTCAACGCGTTTTTCGTGCATTTTTGCCAGCACCACGTCGCGAGTTTCACCTTCGCGAACGGTAACCAGACGCTCTTTCGGCGTCATGTATACGCTGACAGGCTGGTTCAGGTCAGTCACGAAACGCACGTCACGACCGGTGATGATACCAACCAGTTCGTTTTCTTCGGTCACAACCGGGTAACCGGCGAAGCCGTTACGTTCGGTCAGGGCCTTCACTTCGTGCAGCGTGGTGGTTGGCAGAACGGTCTGTGGGTCAGACACGATGCCGGATTCATGTTTCTTCACGCGGCGAACTTCTTCCGCCTGACGTTCGATTGACATGTTTTTGTGAATAAAGCCAATGCCACCTTCCTGTGCCAGGGCGATAGCCAGGCGCGCTTCAGTCACGGTGTCCATTGCCGCAGAGAGCATAGGAATGTTCAGGCGAATGGTTTTCGTCAACTGCGTGCTGAGATCGGCAGTATTCGGCAGAACGGTGGAATGAGCGGGAACGAGGAGGACGTCGTCAAACGTCAGTGCTTCTTTAGCGATACGTAGCATGGGCAATATCTCTGACCTGGGTGGTTAAATATTGCCGTGGCATTATACAGAGCGTAACCGATTGCATCTACACTTTTTTGAAAAAAATGCTTGCGATCGCCCCTCAGCAGGTTACTATCGACTGAATAACTTGCTGATTTAGAATTTGATCCCGCTCACATGTTATCCTCTCAATCCCCCTCAATTTATACTGTCAGCCGCCTTAATCAGACGGTGCGTTTGCTGCTTGAGCAGGAAATGGGGCAGGTCTGGATCAGCGGTGAGATATCTAACTTCACGCAGCCCTCCTCCGGACACTGGTACTTTACCTTAAAAGACGACACCGCCCAGGTGCGCTGCGCGATGTTCCGCAACAGCAACCGCCGCGTGACGTTCCGCCCTCAGCACGGTCAGCAGGTTCTGGTTCGCGCCAATATCACACTGTATGAACCGCGCGGTGATTATCAGATTATCGTCGAGAGCATGCAGCCTGCGGGCGAAGGTCTGCTGCAGCAGAAGTACGAACAGCTTAAAGCCAAACTCTCTGAGGAAGGTTTGTTCGACCAGCAGTTCAAAAAACCGCTGCCCTCACCTGCCCACTGTGTTGGGGTCATTACTTCGAAAACCGGTGCGGCATTGCACGATATTTTGCACGTGCTGAAGCGTCGCGACCCTTCCCTGCCCGTCATCATCTACCCGACCGCCGTTCAGGGTGACGATGCGCCAGGCCAGATTGTACGCGCCATTGAGCTGGCAAACGCCCGTCAGGAGTGCGACGTGCTCATCGTCGGGCGCGGCGGCGGCTCGCTGGAAGACCTGTGGAGCTTCAACGACGAGCGCGTGGCGCGGGCAATCTTTGCAAGTCAGATCCCTGTGGTGAGCGCCGTCGGCCACGAAACGGACGTCACGATTGCGGATTTTGTCGCGGACTTGCGCGCGCCTACACCGTCCGCGGCGGCGGAAGTGGTCAGCCGCAACCAGCTGGAACTTTTGCGTCAGATTCAAAACGGACAGCAGCGCCTTGAGATGGCGATGGACTACTTCCTTGCCAACCGTACTCGCCGCTTTACCCAGCTTCATCATCGTCTTCAGCAGCAGCACCCGCAGCTGCGTCTGGCGCGTCAGCAGACCGTGCTTGAGCGCCTGCGCCAGCGCATGAACTTCGCGCTGGATAGCCAGCTTAAGCGCGCGGTATCACGCCAGCAGCGCGTGACGCAGCGCCTGAACCAGCAGAACCCGCAGCCGAAAATTTATCGCGCGCAAACGCGGATCCAGCAGCTGGAGTACCTTCTTGCGGAGACTGTTCGGGCGCGCCTGAGCACCACACGCGAGCGTTTTGGCAATGCGGTGACCCATCTTGAAGCGGTCAGCCCCCTCTCCACGCTGGCGCGCGGCTATAGCGTGACGACGGCGACGGACGGCAAAGTGCTGAAGCAAACCAAACAGGTGAATACCGGTGATGTGCTGACGACGCGTCTTTCCGACGGCTGGGTAGAAAGCGAAGTGAAATCAATTAAACCGGTGAAAAAGACGCGTCAGCGTAAAACCGGATAATTCTTCGCTGGTTACTTACTATACTGCTGCTATTCCCTTTTTTAATAAGGAGAGCAGCATGCCCCATCTTCACAGCGTAATTCCCCCCTATATCCTTCGTCGTATTATCGAAAGCGGTTCCGAGCCGCAGCAACGCTATGCCCGCCAGACGTTAACCCACGTCCAGACGCTGATGGCCCACATGCCGGGAAAACCCGCCGCGCCGCACGTGAATAAAGCCGGACAGCTGGAGCGCGATATTTACGACGCGAAGCAGACCCAGGAGCTGCCGGGTACGCAGGTGCGTTATGAAGGCCAGCCTTCAAACGGCGATGTGGCGGTGGACGAAGCCTATGATTATTTGGGTATTACTCATGATTTCTTCTGGAAAGAATATCAGCGTGATTCGCTCGATAATAAAGGGCTTATTTTGACCGGCACCGTACATTACGGCCGGGAATATCAGAACGCCTTCTGGAACGGTCAGCAGATGGTATTCGGCGACGGGGACGGGGAAATATTTAACCGCTTTACCATCGCCATCGACGTGGTGGCGCACGAGCTGAGCCACGGTGTGACCGAGACCGAAGCCGGGCTTATCTATTTTGAACAGTCGGGCGCGCTGAACGAGTCTCTGTCGGACGTGTTTGGCTCGCTGGTCAAACAGTACCATCTGAAGCAAACCGCCGATAACGCTGACTGGCTGATTGGTGAAGGGCTGCTGGCGAAAGGGATCAATGGCAAAGGGCTGCGCTCAATGTCTGAACCCGGCACCGCCTATGACGATCCTCTGCTCGGGAAAGACCCGCAGCCCGCGCACATGAAAGATTTCATTAAAACGCGCGAGGATAACGGCGGCGTGCACCTGAACTCCGGCATCCCCAACCGGGCATTTTATCTGGCTGCGACGGCGATCGGCGGCTACACCTGGGAAAAAGCGGGATATGCCTGGTACGACACGGTTTGCGATAGCAATCTGGCGCAGGATGCGGATTTTGAGGCCTTCGCAAAACTGACGATCGCGCACCCAGAAAAACGCTCCGGCGGCGACGCTGGGGCGGCCATTAAACAAGCCTGGGAACAGGTGGGAGTGTTGTAAATGCAGGTTCCGGAATTGACGGATGACGCCGTGGTTGAGCTGGCCCGGGAAGGCGGCGTCGCTTTTATTCCCAAGCTGAGCGGGCAGCGCACCATCGCGCTCTCCTCGCTCAATGAGGCCCAGCGCCAGCGCCTGGTGAGCATCCTGGAGCAGGCTTTTCCACGCGGCCAGCCTCCAGGGCAAGCCTCTTCACCCGGCAGCGGCGACCAGCGCTATTTCCGCATCCAGATTATCTGGACCGGGCAAAATCAGGCGCACTACGCCGATATCATCGTGCTGGTGCCCGAGCAGGAAGCGCCCGAGTCGCTGGTCGAGCTGTGGCAGAAAGGCGAAGGCTGCGTGTGCGATTAACCTTCGGCCCGAACAAACTCCACGCGTTTTTTAGAGATAAGACCGTGGCCGTTCTGGCAGAAATAGTCCACCGCGCCGCAGGCTTTTAATACCTGGAGTGGCTGATGACACTCCGGGCAGCGGGCTTCGAGCGCAATATCCTTATTACAGCTTTCGCAGTGCGCTACCCCATTCTGAGGCTCAAGCGCTGCCTGGCAATCCGGGCAGATAATCGTCATGGTGACTCCTTCAAAGCGTTGAGGTCTGCGATAATTTTACCACGTCGCGGTCAGTGCGGGCCACGCAGTTGCTGCTGTAACGTCAGCAGCAGCGTCACTTCCTCGATCCTGCGGCGCGTCGTGCGGCTCACCTCGTGCGGATCCCGTTCAAACAGGCTGTTGGCGCCCAGAATATGCTCTGCAAGACAGTGCTCGTAGATCGTGCCGGGAATGTTCCAGCGTTGACGCGTGTCGCCATTTATCAGCTCAAGCACATCTTCTGCGCCGTGCCGGTCGTAACTGATGGTCCGCCCGTCGCGCAACCAGAGCCGTAAGCCTTTTTGCCCGCCTTCGGGTCCCGCGTATTTGTTAAGCCAGATATCCACCGGCACGCCGCTGATTTTCCCCTGAAGATGCGCTTCGCCTTCCGCCGTGGTCAGGTCACCTTTCGCGATATCGCGCCCCAGGCGGTCTTTAGCCGTGACCACCTGCAACGTCATCTCATCATTCCCGCCCAGATAGCGCACCGTTTCGCGCAGCATCGCCAGCACGTGCGTACCGATATCCAGAATCACGCCATCAGGGTGGCGAAGCGTTCGGGTATCCGGCTCGCCAGTGGCAAAGTTAAGCGCGATGGGCTCCCCTGCGGCGTTATATCCGCTCGGCTCCTGCAAAAAACCGTCGATTTTGATGATGTCAGAGACATTGCCAACCAGTGACCGCTTCACCGTTTCCATGCGCGCCATCCAGTGATCGAGCGCCAGCACGCGGGAGGCGGCGTCGGGGCTCGCCTGCAGCGCGTTGAGTTTTTCTGTTTGGGGAAGCGTGGCGACAATCGGTTTTTCAACCACGATGCGGGAAACCGATGAGGCGAGAGCGTGTTCAAGCACCTCAAGATGGTGCAGCGACGACGTGGTAATAAACAGGGTATCAAGCGGCTGGGAGAGAAGTTCAGACAGCGTGAAGCAGCGCGTTACACCCTCCGGCTGTTTTACGGGCTGGATATCAAAGCCTAAACAGTGAGGGGGAGTATCAAAAAGTTTTCGTATCGCGGGCAGGTAAGCTGTTTCAACGACTGCGCCAAGTCCAACAAACCCTAACAGCATGTTCTTACCTCGTTGAGTGAATTGCCGGGGCATAACGCCGCCCCGGCAAGATCGAGGTTTAAGAGGCGTTAGCTGCCGGTTTAGTCTGCGCATTTTCCAGCATGCGGCGCACCGGAACAATGAGGACGATCAGTACCGCGGCACAAATCAGCAGCGCGACGGAGCAGCGCGCAAAGAGATCCGGCAGCATATCCAACTGGTCGGCCTTCACGTGGCCGCCAATCAGGCCTGCAGCCAGGTTACCCAGCGCACTGGCGCAGAACCACAGCCCCATCATCTGGCCGCGCATTCTTTCCGGCGCAAGCAGCGTCATGGTCGCCAGACCAATCGGGCTCAGGCACAGCTCGCCAAGGGTAAGCATCAGAATGCTGCCCACCAGCCAGAACGGCGACACGCCCGCCCCACCGTTGCTCAGCACGTTCTGTGCCGCCAGCATCATCAGGCCAAAACCTGCCGCCGCGCACAGAATACCAACAACAAACTTGGTGATGCTGCTCGGGCGAATGTTCATGCTCGCGAGCTTTGGCCATGCCCAGCTGAATACCGGGGCCAGCAGGATAATAAACAGGGCGTTGATCGACTGGAACCACACCGCCGGAATTTCAAAATCACCGATCATGCGGTTAGTGTAGTCGTTGGCAAACAGGTTGAACGATGTTGGCTTTTGCTCAAACGCAGACCAGAAGAACGCGGCGGAGACCAGCAGGATAAAGCAGACCAGCAGCCTGGCGCGCTCTTTGCGATTCAGACCCGCGAAAAGGAACAGGTAGATAAAATACAGCGCAACGGACGCTGCAATCACGTAGACCAGCACGCTGGCAACAGCCACCGGGTTAATCACAATCACGCCCTGAGCAATCAGCGTCACGATAACTGCCACGCCGACGGCCAGCGCCAGCAGCCATGCGCCCACGCCGTTGCGCTTCACCACCGGGCTGTTCCAGGTGGAGTCGAGACCGACTTCGCTGTCATAGCGTTTCATTGCCGGAACGGCAAACACGCGGAAGATAATCAGCGCCACCAGCATCCCGATACCGCCGATACCAAAGCCCCAGTGCCAGCCGTGAGTTTTAATCAGCCAGCCGGAAATCAGCGGTGCGATAAACGAGCCCATGTTGATGCCCATATAAAACAGCGAGAAACCGCCGTCACGACGCGCATCGCCTTTTTTATACAGGGTGCCGACCATCACCGAAATACAGGTCTTGAACAGGCCAGAACCGAGCACAATGAACATCAGGCCGATAAAGAACAGGTTGTCGCCCATGATTGCAGAGAGCGCAATCGACAGGTGACCGAGCGCAATCAGGATCGAACCGTACCAGACGGCTCTCTGCTGACCGAGCCAGTTATCGGCCAGCCAGCCGCCCGGCAGCGCGGCCAGGTACATGGTACCGGCAAAGATACCGACAATGGCCGAGGCGTTTTCACGCGCCAGCCCCATGCCGCCGTCATAAACGGTCGCAGCCATAAACAGGATCAGTAGCGGGCGAATGCCGTAAAACGAGAAACGTTCCCACATCTCGGTGAAGAACAGTGAACCGAGTGGATACGGATGGCCGAAGAACGTTCGGCTCTCTTTTGGATTAACAGAGGATTGCATAATTCTCCCGAAAGGTATGTGTCGTGCTTGTAAACACCAGCATGTACGCCGGTCAGTTACGTATCCGACCGATTTTTTACATGTGGCGAAAAATTAGTTAACCATTTGATAACCAGACGCTAGTTTTGTCCAGTACTGAACCCTGGACTTTAAGACGAAAATTCGATGATTGTCTACTTTTCTGGATTTAAAGATGGTTGGGAGTGAATAGTGATTGACTTCACACAGGGTTAGCAATCGTTGTGAAAGCGCGAAAAAAAACCCGCGACAGAGGCGGGTTTTCGTGAGATCGGCAATATTTATTTGCTTTTCTTAATGTGCTTAATCAAACGCTTACGCTTACGCATCTGGTTTGGCGTCAGGGTATTACGCTTGTTGGCGAACGGGTTTTCCCCTTCCTTGAACTGGATACGGATCGGCGTACCCATCACGTCCAGCGATTTGCGGAAGTAGTTCATCAGATAGCGTTTGTAGGAATCCGGCAGGTCTTTCACCTGGTTGCCGTGGATCACCACGATTGGCGGGTTATAACCACCGGCGTGAGCATATTTCAGCTTCACGCGACGACCGCGCACCAGCGGCGGCTGATGGTCTTCTGCTGCCATATTCATGATGCGCGTCAGCATCGCGGTGCTCTGACGACGGGTGGAGCTGTCGTAGGCTTCACGCACGGATTCGAACAGATTACCCACGCCGCTGCCGTGCAGCGCAGAAATAAAGTGCACGCGCGCAAAGTCGATAAAGCCCAAACGGAAGTCGAGGGTCTCTTTCACCTGCTCGCGCACTTCGTTGCTCAGGCCATCCCACTTGTTGACCACGATCACCAGTGAGCGCCCACTATTGAGGATAAAGCCGAGCAGAGAGAGATCCTGATCGGAGATACCTTCACGCGCGTCGATGACCAGCAGCACCACGTTGGCGTCTTCAATCGCCTGCAGCGTTTTGATAACGGAGAATTTTTCCACCACGTCGGTGATTTTCCCACGCTTACGCACGCCCGCGGTGTCGATGAGGACAAACTCACGTTCATCGCGCTGCATCGGGATGTAGATACTGTCACGTGTGGTGCCCGGCATGTCGTAAACGACGACGCGCTCTTCACCCAGAATACGGTTAGTAAGCGTAGACTTACCTACGTCTGGACGACCGACGATGGCCAGCTTGATCGGCAGGTCCTGCGGGTTGAAGGTGTCTTCAGGCTCTTCTTCGCCCTCTTCACTCTCTTCGAACTGCGCCCAATACTCAGCGTCTTCGTCCACTTCTTCCGGCGGGTTCACTTCGTCAACCCACGGCAGCAGCACGGTTTCCAGCAGGCTGGTGACGCCACGGCCATGCGATGCCGCAATCGGGTAGATTTCACCCAGGCCCAGAGACCAGAAATCCGCGACGGCCTGATCGGCATCGATACCGTCAGTTTTGTTCGCCACCAGGAAAGTCGGCTTTTCGCGTGAACGCAGGTGTTTGGCAATAGCGGAGTCTGCAGGCATCAGGCCAGCGCGCGCATCCACCATAAACAGCACCACGTCTGCTTCTTCAATCGCCAGCAGAGACTGTTCCGCCATACGGGTTTCAACGCCGTCTTCTGTGCCGTCGATACCGCCGGTATCGATACAGATGAACTCGCGTCCTTCCACCTCTGCACGACCGTACTTACGGTCACGCGTCAGCCCCGGGAAATCCGCAACCAGCGCATCACGGGTGCGTGTTAAACGGTTAAAAAGAGTGGATTTTCCAACGTTAGGGCGCCCGACAAGCGCGACCACAGGTACCATGTTTGAAGCCTCATAAAATTCAAATAAACGTCGCTTTTGCGGCGTTTTTAAAAATGTCAAAACGGCTCCTGAGTGAACAGGAGCCGTTTAGTATACTACAACCGCCGGGTAATTAACGCGTGATCGCGTACAGCGTGCCGTCTTTTGCCTGAATCAGCAGTTTACCGTCAGCGACTACCGGATCGGTCAGGAAACCAGAACCGTCAACTTTTTGCTGTGCAACAAAGCGACCATTTTCTGGATCGATCCAGTGCATATACCCTTCGCTGTCACCGACCACCAGGCTGCCATTGTACAGGGCTGGTGCGGTCAGCAGACGGTGCAGCAGATCGCTCTGCGTCCACAGCGTTACGCCGCCTTCAGTGCTCAGCGCCAGCAGACGATCGTTCTGGTCAACCATATAGATGCGGTTACCGTCAACGATGAAGTCATTCACGGAGCCCAGTTCACGTTTCCACATGATCTGGCCGCTGCGCAGATCCAGCGCGGTCAGGTTGCCGTTATACGCCAGCGTATAAACAACACCGTCAACAATGACCGGGGTGGTGTCCACGTCGCTCAGACGGTCGATTTCTGTTGAACCGGTCGCCTGGGAGATACGCTGCTGCCAAATCATCTGGCCCTGCTGCATCAGTACCGCGCTCACACGACCGTTATCACCGCCAACAATCGCAGCACCGAAAGCCGTTGCCGGGGCGGATTCTCCACGCAGAGACAGCGCTGGCATATCCAGGTTAACGGTCCATTTCACCAGGCCGTCCGCTTCGTTCAGCGCCTGCAGCTGGCCGTTGCTGGTATGGATCAGCACCAGACCATCACTCACCACAGGACGAGACAGAGACTCACCGGCAACGGTCGTTTGCCATGCAACAGAACCGTCACTGGTGTTCAGCGCATAAACCTGCGCTTTTTCGCTTCCCACGTAAACGTGACCGCCAGCGACGGTCAGGCCGCCGGAAAGCAGCGCAGGTTTACGGGAGAACCAACCGTCTTTTTCCGCCAGGTTAACGGACCATACTTCTTTCCCGTCATCGGCGTTCACCGCTTTCACGGTACCTTTGCGGTCAGCGGCATAGACAACGCTGTCCGCATACGCAGGATGCAGGTTGGAGTAGAAATCGCCAATCCCACTGCCCACGGAGACGTCCCACGCGGTGGATGGGGTAAACTGGTTTTCAACCGTTGGCAGCGGGGACATTTTTACAACATCTTCTTCGCCACTGAACAGTGAACAACCACTCAATAACGTAACAGAAAGCAGTCCTGGCAGAAGTAATTTACGCAATTGCATCGGGTCCCTCTCAGACGGACAAATTATTTATTTTCATCTGCATCATTTCGCTCAGCGCAGGTGAAGCTTTGCTATCTACGCCAGCTTGCCACGCTTGACGCGCGCCCGCTTTGTCACCTTTGCTCAGCAGTGCTTCACCGCGCAAATCAGCAACGATGGCAGCAAAACCGTCGCCTTTGATGGTATCGAGCGTTTTCAGCGCGTCATCGACTTTTTTCTGCTGAACCTGGATACGTGCCAGACGCAGGTTGATCACTGCTTTCAGGTTTTCATCGCTTGCAGCAGCAAGACCCTGTGACAGTTGTGCAGCGGCTTTATCCAGTTCGTTTTTATCAACGTACTGCTGAGCCACTTCCAGCGCGGCCAGCGCGCCGTAGGTGTTTTTGTTGTCAGCCGCAAATTTCTCCGCTGCCGTCAGCGTTTGCGGCTGGTCGGCACGAATGGCGCTAACGGTGTTTTCGTAGCTCAAAGACGAACCGCGAGCGGCATCAGCCTGATGGTTGTTCCAGTAGCGCCAGCCTACCAGCGCACCTACACCCAAAATAACCCCAACAACCAATGCTTTGCCGTTTTCAGCAAAGAAGCGTTTAATCGCGTCGACCTGGTCGTGTTCGTTCTCGTACATTTCCACGCAGTCTTTCTCCTTAGCCCAATAGAGTGCGCAAGTGCGCCGCAACGCCGTCCTGCGTTACCGTTGTTTGCTCACCAGAGCGCAGGTCTTTCCCTCCCCCTTCGCCGTTAGCCACTTCGGACTCGCCCAGCACCAGTGCAATACTTGCGCCCCACTTATCGGCACGAGCAAACTGTTTTTTGAAGTTGCCGCCGCCATGGTTGGTCATCAGCTTAACGCCCGGCAGCGCATCGCGCACGCGTTCGGCAAGCTGCATCGCCGCAGACTGCGTATCCGCACCTGAGGCCACCAGGTATATATCGACAACGGAATCTGCTTTAAATTCCGGATTAACTGCCTGAACCAGCAAAACAAGTCGCTCAAGACCCATTGCGAAGCCAACAGCAGGTGCCGCACGGCCACCCAGTTGCTCAACCAGGCCATCATAACGGCCGCCCGCACATACGGTGCCCTGCGAACCAAGGCTGGTCGTTACCCACTCAAACACGGTGCGGTTATAGTAGTCCAGACCGCGCACCAGGCGCTGGTTCACGGTATAGGCAATGCCAGCTGCTTCAAGCAGCTTGCACAGGCCCGCGAAGTGTTCGCGAGATTCTTCATCCAGGTAGTCACCCAGCGCAGGTGCATCGTTCAGCAGTGCCTGAACGTCTGCGTTTTTGGAATCCAGAACGCGCAGCGGGTTGCTGTACATGCGACGTTTGCAGTCTTCGTCCAGCTTCTCTTTATGTTGTTCCAGGAACGCCACCAGCGCATCGCGGTAGTTAGCGCGAGCTTCCAGAGAACCGATAGAGTTCAGCTCAAGGGAAACGTGATCGGCGATACCGAGGGCGCGCCACCAGCGGGCGGTCAGCATAATCAGTTCAGCGTCAATATCCGGGCCCTGCAGACCAAAGACTTCCACACCCAGCTGATTAAACTGGCGATAACGACCTTTCTGCGGACGTTCGTGGCGGAACATCGGGCCCATATACCACAGGCGCTGCTCCTGATTGTACAGAAGACCATGTTCGATGCCGGCGCGTACGCAGCCCGCCGTACCTTCCGGACGCAGGGTCAGACTGTCACCGTTGCGGTCCTCAAAGGTATACATCTCTTTTTCAACCACGTCGGTGACTTCGCCGATCGCGCGTTTGAATAACGGGGTCTGCTCTACAATCGGCAAACGGATTTCGCTGTAACCGTAGCTGCCGAGCACCTGTTTCAGTGTGCCTTCAATGCGCTGCCAGATGGCGGTTTCGCCAGGCAGATAATCGTTCATGCCGCGGATGGCTTGAATGTTTTTTGCCACGTTTATTCTCTTTCTATATACAAAAAAAACCCAAAGAATGGGTTCAATCATACATGGGAAGCGGCACGCTTCCCATCACGTTATTTTTCAACCTGCTGAACGTTGATGCGCTGCGTCTCGTCCATCATTGCGGCTTTGGCACGAATGCGTGCTTCGAGCTGGTCGATCATGTCACTATTATCCAGACGATCTTTACGAACGCCATCTTCATAGAGACCACTTTTCTTGTTACCGCCGGTCACGCCCAGTGTTGACACCAGCGCTTCACCCGGACCGTTCACCACGCAGCCGATGATGGAGACGTCCATCGGGGTAATGATGTCTTCCAGGCGCTGCTCCAGCGCATTCACCGTACCAATCACGTCGAACTCCTGACGTGAGCAGGTTGGGCAGGCAATGAAGTTTATCCCACGGGCGCGGATGCGCAGTGACTTCAGGATATCGAAACCGACTTTGATCTCTTCCACCGGATCGGCCGCCAGCGAGACGCGCAGCGTATCGCCGATCCCTTCAGAAAGCAGCAGGCCCAGACCGATCGCAGACTTGACAGAACCGCTGCGCAGGCCGCCCGCTTCGGTGATACCGAGGTGCAGAGGCTGGTCAATCTGCTTTGCCAGCAGGCGATAAGACTCTACCGCAAGGAACACGTCGGACGCTTTCACGCTAACTTTGAACTGATCGAAGTTGAGACGATCCAGATGATCGACGTGACGCATAGCGGATTCGAGCAGCGCCTGCGGCGTTGGCTCACCGTATTTTTCCTGCAGGTCTTTTTCCAGAGAACCGGCATTCACACCGATACGGATAGGAATATTTTTATCGCGGGCGCAGTCCACTACCATGCGGATGCGCTCTTCGTTACCGCTGTTACCTGGGTTAATACGCAGGCAGTCGACGCCATATTCAGCGACTTTCAGTGCAATGCGGTAGTCGAAGTGAATATCAGCCACCAGCGGAACGCTGACCTGCTGCTTGATGAGTTTGAACGCTTCGGCTGCATCCATCGTCGGGACGGAGACACGAACAATGTCCGCGCCTACGCGTTCTAATGCTTTGATCTGATTGACCGTTGCTTCCACATCCGTGGTGCGCGTATTGGTCATCGACTGGACGGCGATGGGTGCCCCGTCCCCGATTGGCACATTCCCAACGTAAATCCGTTTCGATTTTCTACGTTGAATCGGAGCCTGGTTATGCATGAAAAATCTCCCGCGTTGCCCGTCTGTTACTGTGCTGCTGATTGTTCGGCATTAACGGTAAGACGCGCAACCTGGTTAGTTCTGATAAAGCGGCTCAGGTCGACAGGTTTTCCTTGATACTGGATCTGTACCGCTGCCGGAGCGCCGATTTTAAGTTTGTAAGGTGCCTGACCCGTTAGGTTTAACGTGCCATCTTTACGCTGCAGGCCACTGAACAGCTTTTTGCCTGTGGCGTCAGTCACTTCCAGCCAGCAATCCGCGGTGAAATTCATCACCAGCGCGTTAGGATCGACTGCTGGTGTCGCAGTGGCTGCCGGGTCGGTAGGCAGTGGTGCCGCAGCAGCATTATCCGCTGGCGCCGTCGCCGCAGGGGCAGTATCCACATTGGCCTGTGAAGGAGAAACAACCGCGTTCTGATCCTGCGCCTGCGTTGCTGGTGCAGCGTCAGGCGTGGTGGCCGGAGCCTGAGCAGCATCGGTCGCAGCTGTTTGCGGTTCACTTGACGGTGCCGCGCTGTCCGTGTTCAACGGCACGCTCTGTGCGTTGTCATTGCCGGATTGATTAAGCTCGGCAGAAGACTGATCGGCCATCGTAGTGATCTCTTCCTGCTGCGCCTTGTGGTTTTGCCACCACCATGCGCCCGTCAGGCCAATCACCACAAACAGCACCAGCCAGGTAAAGCTCATCAGCCAGCCGTCACGTTTTTTACGGCGTTTCCCCAGAGAGAAGGTCTGCATCGGCGCAACTTTTGCTGCACGGACCGGTGCCTGCTTCTCCATCATTGGCAGTAATTCTTCTTCGGGGATATGCACCAGTTTTGCGTAAGAGCGGATATAACCGCGCAAAAATGTTGAAGCCAGATCGGCAGGCGCCTTATCTTCTTCAATATCGCGAACCGTGGAAACCTTCAGGCACAAGCGTTCTGCAACGGCTTGCTGGCTGAGTCCGAGTTGTTCACGGGCGTTGCGAAGACGAACGCCAGTGGAGAGTGCTTCATTTTGGTCGTGAGTGGCTTCAGTATTCATTCGCTACAACTACTGGTACGTGAAAAATAAGGGTTCAGGTGCCGGTGAGTCACAATGCCACCCGCACCGCGAAACTTCTGGTCAGTTAACCTTGAACAGACAGTATAAGACTGTCAGCCGGTAGATGACAGTGCAGCTCTGCCCGCCTGGCTAAACTGTTGTTACGTCGTTACATACTGCCCGAAAGTCATATGAAACGCACCGTAATTATTAATCAAACATCACGAATCTGACTGATTATTCAGTAAGATTATGCTTCACGGCGCAGATCATGCGCCGTGACTGCATAATAATCAAACAGCTTTGACCGCGATTGTCTCACCCTGCATGCGTTTACGCAGCGTACGTTTAGTACGGTCAATCACATCACCCGCCAGCTGTCCGCATGCGGCATCGATATCATCACCACGCGTTTTACGCACGATAGTGGTGAATCCATACTCCATCAGCACTTTCGAGAAACGATCGATACGGCTGTTCGAGCTACGGCCATAAGGCGCGCCCGGGAACGGGCTCCATGGGATCAGGTTGATCTTGCACGGCGTATCTTTCAGCAATTCTGCCAGCTCATGTGCATGCTCGGTACCGTCGTTGACGTGATCAAGCATCACGTACTCGATGGTGACACGGCCCTGGTTAGCATTGGATTTCTCCAGGTAGCGGCGCACGCCAGCCAGGAAGGTTTCGATATTGTACTTTTTGTTGATCGGCACAATTTCGTCACGGATCGCATCGTTTGGCGCGTGCAGGGAGATCGCCAGCGCAACGTCAATCATGTCGCCCAGCTTGTCCAGCGCAGGTACAACGCCTGAAGTAGACAGCGTGACGCGGCGTTTAGACAGACCAAAACCGAAGTCGTCGAGCATGATTTCCATTGCCGGAACCACGTTGGTCAGGTTCAGCAGCGGCTCTCCCATCCCCATCATCACCACGTTGGTGATTGGGCGGGTACCGGTCACTTTCGCTGCACCCACGATTTTTGCCGCACGCCACACCTGGCCGATAATTTCAGACACGCGCAGGTTACGGTTAAAGCCTTGCTGCGCGGTAGAGCAGAATTTGCACTCCAGCGCACATCCTACCTGAGAAGAGACGCACAGCGTGGCGCGGTCATCTTCCGGAATATAGACAGTCTCAACGCGCTGATCGCCGACGGCAATCGCCCATTTGATGGTGCCATCAGACGAGCGCTGCTCTTCCACCACTTCCGGTGCGCGGATTTCAGCCACTTCTTTGAGCTTGTTGCGCAGGACCTTGTTGATGTCTGTCATGTCATCAAAGTTGTCGCTGCAATAGTGGTACATCCATTTCATCACCTGGTCGGCACGAAACGGTTTCTCACCCATATCTTTGAAGAACTCGCGCATCTGCTGACGGTTCAGATCCAGCAGGTTGATTTTTCCATTTTTATTTGGAACCGCAGGAATGGCGACTTCGGAGGTATTCACTAATTCAGACATAATTTTATCCGGCCTCGTTGTTACACGTTATGGCCCATGGAGGGTTGAAAAGAAACGCCCCGGAAAGCAGTCTGCTCGTCCGGGGCGTTGCATTGTACAAAGTCTGACGCAGGGATGCCACGTTTGCACGCGGCATTTACGAAAATATTAACGAGTGCGAGCGCACACTTCGCCTTCTGCGAAGAAGAATGCGATTTCACGCGCGGCAGATTCAACGGAATCTGAACCGTGGGTGCCGTTCTCGGTGAAGCTGTCTGCGTAATCAGCGCGCAGGGTACCCGCCAGCGCGTTGTCCGGGTTGGTTGCACCCAGCAGATCGCGGTGACGCTGAACTGCGTTTTCGCCTTCCAGTACGGATACCACGATTGGGCCGGAGGTCATGAACTCTACCAGGCCGTCAAAGAATGGGCGACCTTCGTGCTCAGCGTAGAAACCGCGAGCCTGTTCAACGGTCAGGTGCAGCATTTTGGTGCCAACGATCTTAAACCCTGCTGATTCAAAGCGAGCGAAGATGCTGCCAATAACGTTTTTTGCCACCGCGTTTGGCTTGATGATGGAAAAAGTACGTTCAATAGCCATGATAACCTCTGTCAATGTTCTGTTGTTTTGCATACCTGAGTATGGTGTGGCGCGGATTATAATGAGCAATAGCGCCATTGCCTATGGATTCAGGTAACATTTTTTTAAAATAAGACGAGTTTTAGCAACAGCTCACATCTGCAAGCTGTTTTCAGATCACTGCAACGTAAAATTCACCGTCGCGACCTGCCCGCTCTCATCCATAACGAGTAACTGATAATCGCCCGATTTATCAAGCTGTAATGTGTAAACTCTTCCCTTCACACTCAGCGGTTCACCGTTCAAAAACCACCAGCGCTCACCGCTGTTGCCGGTCGCCTGAAGCGGCAGCGAAACGCGGGATTCGCCCGGCAGGCGTTTAATGACGGCCCCTTCGCGCACGCCAGTCAGGATGAGTGGCGCTGGTGCGTCCTGCGACAGCGGAGGACAGATTGTTGATGACGGAGGGACCCGTACCGCGCGACGCTCTGTTGCTGGCAGCCACGGCTCCAGCGGCAGCGGCCAGACATCCAGGACTTTTTCTGTTGCATCAGGGCAATCTGCCGCCACACGTTTACCCGTTTTATCCAGCCAGACCGGGAAGCGAATGCCGCGTATGCCTTCCTGCTCGGGCAGGAGCAGTGTGGGCGGTTCACTCCCTTCCAGCAGCCAGGTCGAAAGACGACGTCGGCAGTTTTCACTGCCTTCTGGCAGCGACTGACCGCCCGGCCAGCAGATCACCCCGCGCCCCACGCTTACCGGGCGAGGGTCACGCGGCAGACGGGCTTCGTCTACCGTTGAGCGAGACTGAAGCAGGTTATTCACCTGGCTTAATAGCGGAACCGCGCTGGCAAAACCAAACTGCCCCGCCACCGGCGTACCGTCCGGCCGTCCGGTCCAGATGCCAATCACGTAACGGGCATTCAGGCCGATAGCCCAGGCATCACGGTAGCCGTAGCTGGTGCCGGTTTTCCACGCCAGCGGCACGATTTGCGGTAACGCATTATCCGGCAGCGGCTGCGCCTCGTTCGCCAGAATACGGCGAATGATCCACGCCGAACCTTGTGACAATAGCGGACGTTCAGTCAGCGGATCGCCCGGCTGTAACCGCAGCCTTCCCGCTTTACCGTGTCGGGCAAAGGCGCTGTAGGCCGCGGCTATATCGGCGAGCCGCGCGCCTGCACCGCCGAGGATCAGGGAGAGATTCGGCTGCGCCCCCGCGGGCAGGAGCAGCGGCAACCCCGCGTTACTGAGCATCCCGGCAAAACGTTTTGGCCCGTAGGCTTCCAGCACCTGTACCGCGGGCAGGTTGAGAGAGCGCACCAGCGCTTCACTCATGCTGACCGGTCCGTGAAACCCACTGTCAAAATTCCCTGGCCGATAATCACCGGTTTTTCTGGGAACGTCCTGGAGCAGAGAGGCGGGATGGATCAGGCCATCGTCCAGCGCCATACCGTAGATAAAGGGCTTTAACACCGATCCCGGGGATCGGATCGCATTGACCATATCCACATGGCTGAAACGACTGTCATCGTTAATATCCACCGATCCGACCCAGCCCCGCACCTTCATATCCGTATGATCCACGACGATCATCGCCAGCGAACTGCGCGCAGGAAGTCGGGACTTCCAGTTCATCGCCAGCTCTTCCAGCTGCCGCTGTAGTCCGGCATCCATCGTGGTGACAATTTTAGTGTCGCGGCTTTTGCCAAGCATCATGCGTGCAAAGAGTGGTGCCAGCTGCGGCATCTGTCGGGGTGCCAGCCATACCGATTCTTCCCGCGATTCCTTGACCTGCTTCGCAGACCAGACGCCCTGCGTGACCATACGGTCGAGCACTTTATTTCGCGCCGCTTCAGCCCGTTCAGGCCAGCGGTCCGGACGTAATCGACTCGGTGCCTGCGGCAGCACCGCCAGCAGCGCCGCGTCGGAATAGCTGAGCTGCGATGGTGGTTTTCCCAGATAGGTCCAGCTTGCAGCACCTACGCCCTGCAGCGTACCGCCAAAGGGGGCGCGGTTGAGATAGAGCGTGAGAATGTCGCGCTTGGAAAGATGCCACTCCAGCTGCATCGCCCGCCAGAGCTGACGAATTTTACCGCCAAAGGTGCGCGGATGCGGATCCAGCAGGCGTGCTACCTGCATGGTGAGCGTACTGCCGCCAGAGACGACTTTGCCAGAACTGAGATCCTGCCAGGCGGCACGCAGGACAGAGAGCGGGTTTACGCCAGGATGATCCCAGAACCAGCGATCTTCATACTGGATCAGCGCCTCAAGATAACGGGGAGAGACCTCTTCAATCGTAACCGGGTAGCGCCAGATCCCGTCGCTGTCCGCAAAGCGCCCCAGCGGCGTGCCCTTCTCATCCACCACCACCCGGGCGGGGTTAACCTCTTTCAGAGGCAACGGCCACAGGCGGTCGGCGGCGATAATCAGCCCCCATAAAACGAGAAGCGCTCCCGCCAGCCAAAGCCAGCGGGAGCGTGTCAGACGAGCTATCTGCATATTACGGAACAACAATCAGCGGGCCGCTGGCCGCACCCGTTGCCCGCCACTGCGGAACGTACATAGACTCCACCATCGGCACCGGCACCTGGTAGGTACCCGGCGTCACGGCACGCGCCAGATAGACCAGCGTGACCGGCTGACCTTCATTTACCGGCACGGCAGCCACAAAGCGGTCATCGCGGAATTCCATATGCTGAATATCCGCCTGCTGCATCTGGCTGAGCAGGTTCTGGACCTCACTGCCGCTGTCCTGCAGGCTGGCACTGCTGTTCGCCAGGTTTTGGTTTTCCAGCTCCAGACCTGCCGGGAGCAGATCGACCACCAGCGCATCCGGCACGTTCTGGCTGGCCTTCACTTCCAGCCACACCAGCACCAGCTCACCGCTCTTCAGTGAAGAGAGTGACTTGCTGCTGCCGTCGGTTGCCAGGATATGGCGTTCAACCTGCAGCACGTTAGACGTTGGCTGGGGCGCATATTCCGGGTAACCGGTGCTGTCGAGGCGCACCCACAGCGGCTCTGTACCGGTGTTCGTCACCTGCAGCGCGCCAAGCTGGTCGCCGTTCACGTTTTGCACCTGCGATTTATCGCCGCTCAGCGCTTGTTCTGAAAGACTGGTCGTTGCCTGCCACGCACCAGACAAGGTTTGCAGCGAACGTCCTGCCAGGAACAGCGCATTGCTCTCCTGCGTTGACAGCCAGCGCTGGCTGAACGCTTCTTCAGATAAGGTATTGAGCAGAGTGTTTTGTGCTTCCGGCAGCAATTTGTACTCTTCCAGCAGGGAGAGCATCAGCGCGTTATCACGCAGCTGGCTGCCGTAATCGGCCATCCAGTTTTTGCTGTCGTTGCGCGGTGTTTTGAGCGCCAGACCCAGAGCTTGCTGGCTGCGTGGGGCGTCGCCCATCAGTTTGAGCGCCATGCCCAGTTGCATCAACGGCAGCCCGGAAGCCGCCTGACCGTGGCGATCCCAGATTTCGCGCAGCGCGCCGAGCGGTGCTTTTTGCTGACGCGCCAGTACCAGCGAAGCATAGGCCTGCACGGCGAACTTGCTGGCCTGAGTATCGTCGCTATAGCGAATGGACATCATGCCCGGATCCTGCAGATAACGCAGCAGGCGGATATTGGCGTTATTCACTGCATCGGCAGGTACGCTGTAACCCTGCTCGCCCGCACGCACCAGGAAGTCGGTCACGTAGGCCGTCAGCCAGTACTCTTCCGGACCATTTTTATCCCACAGGGCGAAACCACCGTCGTCACGCTGCATTTGCAGCAGACGGGAGATACCAATATCGATCGCTGCACGGCGTTTATCGTCCGTATCCCCCTTAATGCCAAGCGCCGACAGCTGTGCCGCGTTGGTGTAGAGCGACGGGAACAGGCCACTGGCGGTCTGTTCCAGGCATCCGTACGGGTAGGCCTGAAGTTCGCGAATGTAGCGCGCCAGGTTCAATGGCGGTTTGCCGCTCAGCAGCAGTTGCCCCTGCAGCGTTGCAGGCGAGAAACCGTTGCTATGTTGCGCCGGTGCAATCCAGGACTCACCTGGGTTCAACATCGCGCCAGTGTTTACCGTCTGGGCCGGGAATGCAGGACGCACGCCGATTTTCCAGCTCTTCTGCTGCGGTGCGAAAGTTTCCCCCGGAAGCTGCAGACCGGTCACCTGAGCCGTCACTTCACCGTCACCATAGCCCTCCAGCGCACGCACCGGAATAAACATCGTACTGCGCGCCCCCGGAGGCAGTTGAACCGGCTGCGGCTGCGAGCCTTCCAGCGACACTTTACCCGTTGTGGTTAAGGCCACGTTCAGCGTTTGCGGTTGGTCGGTCAGGTTAGTCAGATCCAGCGTCAGCCGTGAGGTATCACCGCTTGCCAGGAAGCGTGGCGTGTTCAGCTCGGTAATCACCGGCGCGGCGACAACCACCTTACTTTCACTGCTGCCGAAATCGTCTTCCGTCCAGGCTTGCGCCATCAGGCGCAGCTCACCGTTGAAGTCCCCAATCGGCAGCGTAACAGCGCCTTCCCCGTTGGCATCCAGCGTGACCGGCTGTGCCTGCTGGGCAATAATGGTGACGTGGTTCACCGGCGGTTTGCCGCCGCGCTTGAGTTCATCTCCATCGCCACCGAAGCGCAGCGCGGCCATACGTCCCTGCCCTTCAATGACCTGGCCGTAGATATCGTAGATATCCGCGCCGTAGCGCTTCTGGCCGAAGAAAGCCTGCCACGGATCGGGCGTAACGTAATCGGTGATGTTCAACACGCCGCTATCCACCGCCGAGACCAGGACGTTCACTTTCTGCGGCACAGCCCCCTCTTTCATGCTGGCTTTCACTTTCACAGAGAGCGTCTGGTTCGGACGCATTTTCTGCGGAGTATCCAGCGCAATATTCAGACGGCGATTTTCGTCACCCATCGGCAGATGCAGCAGACCAACCGCGCGTTTCGGCGTGGCGGATTTGGATTTATCGCCAGGACGAACCACCAGCGTGCTGAGGTAGAGATCGTGACGTTTCCAGGCTTTATCTACCGGAATGGAGAGATCCAGCCCGTTTGCCGTTACGTCGATCTCTTTCCACCACAGCGGTCCTTCGCTGGACTCGATCATCGCATAGCCTTTGCCCGCAGCCGGTGCTGCCATGTGCAGGTTGATGGTATCGCCTGGCTGGTAGGCTGGCTTATCCAATTTTAGCGTCACGCGATCAGGGCGTGCCGCACCGGTGCCGTCGCTGTTATCCTGCCAGCTATACCCTGCCCAGAAACGCACGCTGCTGACCATTTCATCAGGCGCTTTAACTTCCAGACGGTATGAGCCCCACTCCACCGGGAAGGTGACTTTACCCGTCTCATCGGCCTTGAGCGTCAGCTCCTGCTCACTTTCGACCAGGTCTTTCTGATCAAACTGGGATTGCCAGCCATCACTCTCCGACCAGTTCCAGTAATAGTCCCGGCGTTCGCGGATCAGGCGAACCTGTAACCCGGAAACCGCTTTTTTCGTACCGCTGGCGTCGGCATAAACGATGTCGAAGCTGGCGTTGCCGTTTTCATCCACAATCGGCTGGTTGACGGTGGTGTCGGTGCGGTAGTCGTAAACGGCCTTGCTGGCGAACTGCGGACGAATCCCCGGAAGTTCAGCCGCAGGCCAGATAGCCTGTTCAACACGACGCGTTACCGGACGGCCGCCGGACTCCAGCAGGCTGGCCTGCAGGATCAGCTGCAGCGGAGAGTGTACCTCTTTCCACTGGCTTTCGGTGCTGACCTGTCCACGCCCCTGATCGTCGAGCGTAAGCTGTACTTCATCCAGGCTGCGGCTCAGGTTTTCCTCGGCGATATCGCCAAACTGGAAGCCCGGCAGCGTAGCCACCGCCTCACGTAGCGGACGCAGGTACAGCTGGCCCTGCAGCGAATTGCCATTAGCTGGCGCGCCGTACAGGTAGTACCCCACCACGTTAAAGTCGACATTATCCTGCTGTGATACCGGGGCTTTTTGCCCGGTCAGGTTGAGCGCCATACGCTCCGGCATGAAGTCTTCAACGTTGAAGTCCCACAGCCGCTGCAGGTTGTCGCCGGTGTTAGCGCGAATATGCCACATACCGGTCTGCGCCCCGCTGTCCAGCGGATAGTTAAAACGATAGAGTCCGTTTTCTGGCTTGACGACAATCGTACGCGCAACCTGTCCATCCGGACGCAGCACGTCAAGCTTCACAGGCTGATCGGGAAGCGGTTTTCCGTCGCTGTCGCGCAGCAGGCCGTTAAGGATCACCGTTTCGCCCGGGCGGTAAAGATCGCGTGGGCCAAACATAAAGAATTGCTTGCTGTAGCCAGGGCTTCCTGCGATGTCGAACTCCGCCAGGTCGAGCGCAGGCAGCTTGAGGTCAAGCAGCGTGGTCTGGCCGTCTTTGCTGGCCAGGATCAGCGCGGCTTCTTTGTCGGTTTCAAGCTTCGCATGACCGTCGGCATCGCTGTTCGCCTCGGCAAGCGTCTGGCCTTTGTCATTCAGCAGCGTAACTGTCACGCCGGACTGCGCCGCACCGTTTTCCAGGCTCTGAGTGAAGATGTCCAGGCGGTTGTGATAGCGGTGAGCGGACAAGCCGATATCGCTCAGGGTAAAGAGCGTTGCGGCGTTGCTGTAGTTGTAGTGCCCTGCCTGGTTCATGACCGCGATATAAACGCCAGACTGCTGGAGTGGTTTAATATCCTTCAGGGGCAACAGCAATTTTTCGCGCGTATTGCGCGCCGGATTAAGGTCGAATCGACCGGTGTAAACCAGTTCCGCCATCTTCAGCAGGTTATCGGATTCCCAGTTGGTTAGAGAATTGCGGTATTCCCACTGGCTGACAAAGGAAGCTAACGACTCCGGCTTCACGCGGTAGAAGTTCACGTCCACGTTGTTAACGTTGAGCGCCATCACCGGCAGGCCTTCCACCACTTTACCCGGCAGCAGTGAGCCGCGGCTGGCAAAACCGACCGTCGGTTCGACATCCCGGGTGGTTAAGGCTTTTTCATAATCGATGCCAAAGGTCGCTTTATTCAGCGCCTGCAGGTCGCGTTCAACGGTGACGACCAGGCTGCGGTTAGGTTCCAGATGGCGCAGTCGAAGCTCTTTCAGGTTAGGCGCAAGTTCCCACGCCCCGTCAACCTTGCCGCTTTTCTTATCCACGACATGCACTGTTTTCGCAAAATCCTGATCGGGATTCAGCGGAACAGAAAAGGTCAGCACCAGCGTGGCGGCACCGTCGAGCTGAACCTCAGAGGTATCCAGCAACGTCAGCGCTTTTCCCTGACTCTGGGCGGCGAGTTTAGCCAGCGTTTCAGCATTGGGCTTTTCCGCGCCTTTCGGTGTTGATGCGGTGGATGCCGCGGGAGCCGCAGCCTGAGATTTATCGTCGCTGTTATCACAGCCGACAAGCGTAAACGTGGTAAGCAGCGCAAGAGAGAGCGCGGCTAAGCGAAACGGTTTCATCCTTTGTCCCTGGCCCATGGAGCCTGTTGGTCGTCGTCCGGATAAGTATTATCCGCAAGTTTCATTAATTCAAAAAGTCCAATTTTAGGATCTTGAAAGCGCCTCGCAGAATGACATCACGCCGCTACGCCGTGATGGAACCGCGATCACAGCACATAACGTCACATGTTACCTTTCACGTCATTTGTTTTTAAAACAAGAAGATAGCTGGATAAGCGTGCCTGAAGACTGCTAGTTTTATGACCATGACGCACCCCGAGTGCGCGGTTCAATAAGAGAGAAAGCCATGAAACGAGCCGTGAACGCCCTACAAAATTTCGGAAAATCATTGTACGGACCGGTACTTATCTTACCGATTGTCGGTCTTTTTATCGCCTTTGGTAACGTGCTGGGTAACGGCAATCTTGCCGAGTACCTGCCGTTTCTTGGCCATCCTCTGATTCAGAATATCGGCCAGCTCATCGCGAAATCTGCCGTATCGGTACTGGTTAACCTGGCGCTGGTGTTTGCCGTCGGTATCCCGATAGGTCTGGCGACGCGCGATAAAGGCTATGCCGCGCTGATTGGGCTGGTGACCTTTGTGGTATTCATCAACGCCATGAACGTCACGCTGCAACTACAGGGCGCGCTTGCGCCTGCCGAGCAGATGCAAGCGGCTGGACAGACCATGGTGCTGGGCGTGCAGGTGCTGGAGATGGGCGTGTTCGCCGGGATCCTGACCGGCGCGCTCTCCGGGTATCTCTACAACAAATACTCCGGCGTGCAGTTTAACGGCGCGATGGCGATTTACTCCGGCCACTGTTTTGTCGCTATCGTCATGCTCCCCGTCTCCATGCTGCTCGGCGTGGTCATGAGTGAATTGTGGCCGTTTGCCCAGCACGGCATTAGCGCCCTGGCACTGGCCATCAAAGGCTCCGGGCCGTTTGGCGTGGCAATCTACGGTTTCCTTGAACGCATTCTAGTCCCCACCGGCCTGCATCATCTGGTTTATACGCCGTTCCTCTATACCGAGCTGGGCGGCACGCAGGAGGTATGCGGCGCAACCTATCAGGGCGCGCGCAATATCTACTTCGCCGAGATGGCCTGCCCGGACGTGAAACAGCTCAGCAGCACCGTGGTGTGGGATGCGCGCGGCATCAGCAAAATGTTCGGCCTGCCTGCCGCCGCGCTGGCGATGTACATGACCGCGAAGCCGGAGCGTAAAGCCATTGCGAAAGCCATTTTGATCCCGGCGGCGCTGACTTCGCTGCTGGTCGGCGTGACCGAGCCGATTGAGTTCTCCTTCCTGTTTGTCGCCCCGCTGCTCTTCGTGGTGCACGCGGTGCTGACCGGCATCGGCATGATGCTGTTCTCGTTGCTGGGCGTTCACGCCATCGGCGCCAACGGGATTATCGACTTCATCCTTTACAACCTGCCGCTCGGCACGGAGAAGTCCAACTGGCCGATGTACCTCCTGGTCGGGCTGATCATGTTCGCCCTCTACTTTGTGGTGTTCCGCTTCCTGATCCTGCGCTTCAACATGAAGACGCCCGGCCGTGAGGATGACGATAAGGAGACTCGCCTGTACAGCAAGCAGGAGTACCAGGCCAAAGGCAATAACGACGGGCTGGGCGAGTCCATCGTGGTGGGGCTGGGCGGCCGGGAAAACATTGAAGTGGTGGATAACTGCTACACCCGCTTGCGCGTCACGGTGAAGGATGTCGCCATCATCGACGAGCCGCGCCTGAAGGCGACTGGCGCGAAAGGGATTATCAAACAAGGTAACAACGTTCAGGTGGTCTACGGGCTGCACGTCAAAAAAATGCGAGAAGCCGTTGAGACGTTTCTCTGAGAGGAGCTAAAGATGTTTACACCCCCATTTATCCTGTCGATTGCCGGCGGCGGTAGCACCTACACGCCGGGTATTGTGAAAAGCCTGATGGTGCGCCTGCAGGATTTCCCGCTGGCCGAAATTCGCCTTTACGATATCGACGAGGCGCGTCAGAACACCATTGCGCCCGTCGTAGAGAAGGTCATTCGCGACCACAGCCAGAGCATCAAATTTACCGTCACAAGTGACCCGGAAGTGGCCTTCAGCGGCGCACATTTTGTCTTCGCCCAGATGCGCGTCGGCCAGTACAAGATGCGCGAGCAGGATGAAAAGATCCCGCTGCGTCACGGCGTGGTCGGGCAGGAGACCTGCGGACCCGGCGGGCTGGCGTACGGGCTGCGCACGATCCTGCCGATGGTCGAGCTTATCGATCTGGTCGATCGCTACGCGCACGAGAAAGCCTGGATCGTGAACTACTCCAACCCGGCGGCGATCGTCGCGGAGGGCGTGCGTCGCCTGCGGCCAAATGCGCGGGTGCTGAACATCTGCGATATGCCGGTGGCTGCCATGCGTAATATGGGGGCGATTCTGGGCGTCGATCGCCGCAAGCTCGAAGTCGACTACTTCGGTCTGAACCACTTCGGCTGGTTTACCCGCGTGCTGGTGGACGGCGAGGACATGCTGCCGGAGCTGCGCAAACATATCGCGAAGTTTGGCCTGCTGACGGAAGATGCGGCCAAAACCGATCCGCAGCATTCCGATCCGTCCTGGGTGAAGACCTGGCGCAACATTAAGCCGATCATGGACAACTTTCCGGAGTATCTGCCGAACCCGTATCTGCAGTACTACCTGATGCCGAACCAGATTGTAGAGCATCAGAACCCGGACTATACCCGCGCCAATGAAGTGATGGACGGGCGCGAGAAAAAGCTGTTCGCCGCCGCCGAAGAGTACAAGCGCACCGGGGTTCTGCCGGATGCCTTCCACGTAGGCGTCCACGGTGAATTCATCGTTGACGTCGCCTGCTCGCTGGCCTTTAACCTGCGGAGCCGCCATCTGGTGATGGTGGAAAACCGCGGTGCGATTACCAACCTGCCTTACGATGCCGTGGTGGAAGTGCCCGCTTATATCACCTCCGAAGGCCCGGAACCGATTCGCGTCGGTCAGGTGCCGCTGTTCCATCAGACCCTTTTGCAACAGCAGCTCACCTCGGAACAGCTGCTGGTGGAGGCGACCATCGAGGGCAGCTATGAGAAAGCGCTGCAGGCGTTCACCCTCAACCGCACCGTGCCGACCATGGAGCACGCGAAAGCGATTCTGGATGAGATGATTGAAGCCAACCGCGACTACTGGCCTGCACTGCAAAAAGCCTGGCAGGACGGCGAAAAGGTGAAAAAATAGGGGCTTGCTCGCGAGTTGAACGTGGTTTGCTTGTCGGTGTCAGAAAAAACACCGACAATCCTTTTTTACGGAAAAGAATGGAGGCAACTCATGTCCACCTCATATTTCGTCGCCGCCGACTGGCTGATTGAGCACGGCGACGATCCGGAAGTTCAAATTATTGACGCGCGTATGGCTCCGCCAGGGCAAGAGCATCGCGACGTGCCCGGTGAATACCGTGCCGGACATCTACCTGGCGCGGTATTTTTTGATATCGACGCCCTCTCCGATCACACCTCTCCCCTGCCTCACATGCTGCCGCGCCCGGAAGCATTTTCCGTGGCGATGCGCGAGCTGGGCGTCAGCAAAGACAAACACCTCGTTGTTTACGATGAGGGTAACCTCTTCTCCGCCCCGCGGGCGTGGTGGATGCTGAAAAACTTCGGCGTGGAAAAAGTGTCGATTCTGGCGGGCGGGCTTGCGGGCTGGAAGCGCGACGAGCTGCCGCTTCAGCAGGGCGACGTGACGCTGCCGGAAGGCGAATTTGATGCCACGTTCGACGCGCACGTGGTGAAACGCCTGACCGACGTGCTGGTCGTGAGCCATGAAAAAACGGCGCAAATCGTCGATGCCCGTCCTGCTCCACGCTTTAATGCCGAAGCGGATGAACCGCGTCCGGGGCTGAAGCGCGGACATATTCCGGGCGCGCTGAACGTGCCGTGGGGCGATCTGGTATTTGAGGGCGAGCTGAAAACCACCGACGAGCTGCGCGCCATTTTTGACCGTGCAGGCGTGGATTTACATCGTCCGATTATTGCCAGCTGTGGCTCCGGCGTAACGGCCTGCGTAGTGATCCTGGCACTAGCCACGCTCGGCGCGAACGACGTCACGCTTTACGACGGCGCCTGGAGCGAATGGGGTGCGCGAGACGATCTGCCTGTCGAACCCGCGAAATAATGGATAACCGCCTGGCCACGCTGTTAACGCGCGGGGCATCGCTAACCCGCGCGGAGTATCGCGTCCTCGCCCACCTCACGGAGCATCCGCTGCTGGTGGGCAACATCACGGTGCGCGAGCTGGCGCAGGCGACGTTTGTTTCGACCGCCACCATCATGCGGCTGTGCCAAAAGCTGGGGTTCAGCGGCTTTAGCGAGTTTATCTGGCACTGCAAGCAGTTGCTTTCCGACACGCCGCATATTGCCGCTCAGGCGCCCTCCCTTCCAGAACTCCCGGCGCTGTTTAATCAGTTTATCGCCAACTATCAGCACACCTTCCGGTGGGTCACGCAGGAGAAGCGCCAGCAGTTTGCCGACCTGCTGCGCCAGAAAGAGAGCTTCTTTCTCTACGGCGCCGGTTTTTCTTATCTGTTTGCGGAGTACCTGACCAAGAAGCTGCAGGTGCTGGGCAAAACGGCGTTTATCTCCGGGCCGGGAGACAGCCGAAATATTTTTCTCAGCAATGCCGCACGCTATCAGGTTTTTATTGCCGTCTCGCGCAGCGGCGAAACGGAGCAGGTGCTGGATAAAGCGCGGATTGCCAAAAACGTCGGCATGACAATCGTTGCCTTTACCCGCGCCTCGGCCAATACGCTGGCGGGGATGGCGGACGTGCACTTTGCCCTGTATGACGAAGCGGTACACTACGCCGCCGAAGCCGCGGGTGTGACGTCGTTTGAGTCAAATCTGGTGCTGCTGATGGATTTACTGCTGCTGGAAGCAACGGGGTGATATTCACCCCGCCGTAATCAGATGATGCGGTTAGTTTTAAGATCGCGCAGGAAGCCGCCCCAGCGGCGCTCGTAAAACGGGGTGATGTGCTCGGTAATAAAGTGGCTGATGCCCTTCTCACCGTTCTTCACATGGCAGATATCGATCGGCTCATCGCCCGGCAGCGTGTCGGTCGCCACGCTTCCCGCCGCCTGAATGATATCCTCGATATCGCCGTCCGCCTCAATACCAATCAGCAGTACCGGATGCTCGTCCGCGCGCTCTTTAATAGAGCAGAGGAACGCGCGCCTGACGGGCTTGAGCGTTTTGAACAGCGTGGTCAGAGAGTCAATCATCTGCGCGGGCGGTTCAGCCACTTCAGACAGCAGCAGCGTTTCGCCCCCTTCCAGCACTTCCTGAGTGCTGAGCGGGTTACCCTCTTCGCCCATCAGGTGGCTGATTTCACGCGGCGTGAACTCTTTCCCGGTCGGCAATTTAGCGTTGAGGAACAGCGTCTGGCCCAGCGTCATTTCAAACAGGGTACGTACCGGCATCACCACGAACGCCTGTTCTTCTTCAACGGCTTTCTGCAGCGCTTCCAGCGAGGTGAAGAACGGGATCACCGAGGTGCCGTCGTCTTTTTCCCAGTGCAGCAGATCCAGCGCGCTGTCTTCTACGACCTGCTCACCTTCCGCCGCGGTGCCCGGCACCCAGACGGTGGATTCCAGCAGCGTGCGGAAAAATGCCGGACGGTGGGCGGGCTCGGTCGCCGCCTGCTCCAGCAGGGTTTCTAATTCGTTTTTGGTTTCTGACATAACAATTCCAGATGATGCATATCCCCCTAACCCCAGCCCTCTCCCTCAAGGGAGA
>NZ_GL890779.1:124418-179314 GCF_000211415.1 Enterobacter mori LMG 25706
TGACGATTACTCAGCCGTCAGCAGGTTCGCTACGGTACGCACGCCCAGACCGGTCGCGCCCGCAGACCACTGCTCAACCGCCGCTTTACGGTACGTCGCGGAGCAGTCAATGTGCAGCCAGCCCTCGTGGTAGTTCTCAACGAAGTGGGACAGGAAGCCTGCTGCGGTGCTTGCACCCGCCGGGTACGCCGCGCTCGCGGTGTTGTTCAGCTCGGCAAAGTTGGACGGCAGCTGGCTGCGGTGGAACTCAGCCAGCGGCAGGCGCCAGAACGGCTCGTTTTCCGCAGCCGCGCTTGCCAGCAGGCGGGCAGCGAGCTTGTCGTCGAAGCTGAACAGCGCGTGGTAATCGTTGCCCAGGGCGGTTTTTGCCGCGCCGGCCAGGGCCGCCATGTCGATAATCAGCTCTGGCTTCTGCGCAGAGGCGTCGATCAGGCCATCGGCCAGCACCAGGCGGCCTTCGGCGTCGGTGTTCATCACCTCAACGTTTTTGCCGTTGCGGTAGCGAATGATGTCGCCCAGCTTGAAGGCGTTACCGCTGACCATGTTGTCCGCGCAGCACAGGTAGAGCTTCACGCGCTTGTTCAGGCCACGGGTGATAGCGAACGCCAGCGCGCCGGTGATGGTTGCCGCGCCGCCCATGTCGGACTTCATGGAGTCCATGAACGCGCTCTGCTTCAGGCTGTAGCCGCCGGTGTCGAAGGTGATGCCTTTACCGACCAGGCAGGCAAATACCGGCGCTTCTTTATCGCCGGTTGGGTTGTAATCCAGCGCCAGCAATACAGGAGGACGCTCAGAACCACGGCCCACGGTGTGGATGCCCATGTAGTTCTGTTCGCGAAGGTCTTCACCTTTGGTGATGCGGTAGGACATTTTCTCACCCGCCACGCCGCACAGCAGGCCAACCGCGCGCTGCGCCAGCTGCTCAGGACCTAACTCTTCCGCCGGAGCGTTGATGGTGTCGCGCACCCAGTCGATGATCTTCAGGCGGCTTTCCAGCTCTTTCTGACCGGCTTCATCAAGGTTAGCCCACTCGATTTTGCGGGTGCCTTTCGGGCCTTTGTAGCCTGCCCAGAATGCCCAGCTAAGGTCGGTGTCCCAGCCTTCGCCTTCCAGAGAGACGTGTTTAATCCCCAGGCCGTCAATTTTACGCGCGGCGCGCTGGATCAGGCCCAAATCATCGTTGCCCGTCAGGTGCAGGGTAATGCCGTCGTTGTTAATGCTGTAGGTGGCTTTCTCGCCCCAGCGCGCGTCAGCAGGCTGATTCGAGAGCGTAATCTTCATCGCTTCGGTCATTTTATTTTTCCTTATTAGCAACTAGCAAACGGGCCGCCTGAAGGCAGCCCGTTATGTTTTTTATTCTGCTTCATCTAACCAGACTAACAGAATCGCCTCCAGAATTTTTTCATTGGATGCGTTTGGATCATCGTCGAAATCCTCTAAATCGCAGATCCACTGGTGCATGTCGGTGAATCGTACGGTCTTCGGATCGAGATCCGGGTTCGCGTCGTAGAGCGCTTCGCCGATTTCACGGCTGTCTGTCCACTTCAGTCCCATATCAATGCTCGCGTGCGTGGTTGATGGTGTAGCGTGGGAATTCCACGACCAGATCTTCATCGGTCACCGCGGCCTGGCAGCTCAGGCGGCTGTCTGGCTCCAGGCCCCATGCTTTATCCAGCATGTCGTCTTCGTCTTCGGTGCTCTCGGCGAGAGAGTCGAAACCTTCACGCACGATGCAGTGGCAGGTGGTGCAGGCACAGGATTTTTCACAGGCGTGTTCCACTTCGATACCTGCACGCAGGGCAACATCGAGAATGGTTTCACCGGTCTTCGCTTCCAGAACAGCGCCATCCGGACAGAGGTCCGCATGAGGCAAAATTACAATCTTTGGCATATTAAACCTCGTCCACGGACTGGCCTTTCAGCGCGACGCGGACAGATTTGTCCATGCGGCTAGCAGCAAAGTCCTGGGTTTGTTTATCAACGTTTTTAATGGCTTCTTCTATTGCGTCAGCGTCATTGCCTTCGGCCACTGCGCTCAAGCGCGCGGCAGCGTCGTCAATCACCTGACGCTCAGCGGCGCTTAACAGCGCGGCATCGGCAGCGAGCGCGCCGTTCAGGCTTTCCAGCACGCGTGCGGCTTCAACTTTTTGTTCAGCCAGCATACGCGCCTTCACATCCTGCTCGGCGTAGCTCATTGAGTCCTGAATCATGGAGGCGATTTCGCCATCGGTCAGGCCGTAGGACGGCTTCACCTGGATGGACGATTCCACGCCGGTGGATTTTTCCATCGCCGTCACGCTCAGCAGACCGTCTGCATCCACCTGGAAGGTAACGCGAATATGCGCCCCGCCCGCAGGCAGCGCCGGGATGCCGCGCAGCGCAAAGCGCGCCAGTGAACGGCAGTCCTGCACCAGCTCGCGTTCGCCCTGCATCACGTGGATGGACATCGCGGTCTGGCCGTCTTTGAAGGTGGTAAACTCCTGCGCGCGCGCCACCGGGATGGTGGTATTACGCGGGATCACTTTCTCCACCAGGCCGCCCATGGTTTCTAACCCCAGCGACAGCGGGATGACGTCCAGCAGCAGCATTTCGCTGTCCGGCTTGTTGCCGACCAGAATATCGGCCTGGATTGCGGCCCCCACGGCAACCACTTTGTCCGGGTCGATGGAGGTCAGCGGCGTGCGGCCAAAGAATTCGCCCACGCGCTCGCGCACCAGCGGCACGCGCGTAGAACCGCCCACCATGACCACTTCCAGCACCTCGTTCGCCTCAACGCCTGCATCCTTCAATGCGCGACGGCAGGCCAGCAGGGTGCGTTTCACCAGCGGGGCGATCAGATCGCTGAACTGGTCGCGAGAGATCTCGCCCTGCCAGCCCGCAACATTGACTGTAACCGTGTGCGCATCGCTCAGGGCAATTTTGGCGTCGATGGCGGCATCCAGCAGTTCACGCTGTACGCGCGCATCGCTGCGATCGCTGATGCCCGCCTGCTCGCGGATGTAATCCGCCAGCAGATGGTCGAAGTCATCGCCGCCCAGCGCGGAATCCCCGCCGGTCGCCAGCACTTCAAACACCCCGCGGCTTAAGCGCAGGATCGAGATATCAAAGGTACCGCCGCCGAGATCGTAAACCGCAATGACCCCTTCCTGACCGGAATCGAGGCCGTAGGCAATCGCCGCCGCCGTCGGTTCGTTCAGCAGTCGCAGCACGTGCAGGCCCGCCAGACGCGCGGCGTCTTTGGTGCCCTGGCGCTGTGCGTCGTCAAAATAGGCCGGAACGGTAATGACTACGCCGTCCAGATCGCCGCCGAGCGTTGCGGTCGCACGCGCCGCCAGCGCTTTGAGGATGTCAGCAGACACGCGGATCGGGTTCAGCAGACCGGCCGCGGTTGCAATCATCGGCAGGCCGTTTTCACTGGCCTGGAGCTGGTAAGGGAGATGCGGATAGCGGGTCTGGATATCGGCCAGCGAGCGGCCCATCATGCGCTTTACAGAGCTGATGGTGTTGGCCGGATCGCGCGCGGCGTTGGCGCGGGCGTCATAGCCAACCGCGTGACCCTGCTGCTGGTAGTGGACCACGGAAGGCAGCAGATGGCGGCCCTGCTCGTCAGCCAGCGTTTCCGCCTGGCCGCTGCGCACGGTCGCCACGAGGGAATTGGTGGTGCCCAGATCAATACCCACCGCCAGACGACGCTGGTGCGGTGCGGCACTTAAGCCAGGCTCACTAATTTGTAATAAGGCCATAATTGCTTCCGAAATTAAAAATCGAGCAGCTTTTCTTCGAGTTGTTCAGCACTGCTTCGCAGTTTATCGAGAAAACGGAGTTTGCGCACAGTGTCTGCCGCCACGTCCCAGGTCTCGTTGTTCAGTTGCTCCACCATCTGCTGATGGCGGGTATCGAACATACCCTTCACGCGAGTAATGAAGCTTTCCAGACGCGCTTCGTCTTTGGCCTGTTCAATCTCATCCAGTTCTTCGCGAAGCTCCAGCTGTTCCATCAGAAATGCCGTGTCGCGCACGGTGTGCTGCTCGCTCGCGAGATCAAAGCCGTGGAGCGAAAGCAGGTATTCGGCACGGCTCAGCGGATGGCGCAGCGTCTGCCAGGCCTGGTTGATGGTCGCAGATTGGGAGACCGCAGCCAATTGCTCTGACTGAGTACCGCTCGCGAATTTATCCGGGTGGTACTGACGCTGCAGATCCTGAAAACGGATCGTCAGCGCCTGCAGATCAATCGGGTATTGAGCGGGTAGTCCGAAGAGAGTGAAGTAATCCATAACAATCTCAGGGGTAGCCTGTTAGAACAAACCCCACGCGTAGCAGGTAAGCCACGGTGGGGTTTCGGATGACGCGCGGTTAAACGTGGAAGCTTTCGCCGCAACCACACTCGTCTTTGACGTTCGGGTTCGTAAATTTGAACCCTTCGTTCAGGCCTTCTTTGACGAAGTCCAGCTGAGTGCCGTTGAGGAATTGCAGGCTTTTGCCATCGACCACCACCTTCACGCCCTTGTCTTCAAACACGGTGTCGTCAGACGCCGGTTCATCAACAAACTCCAGTACGTAAGCCATACCAGAACAGCCGGAGGTACGTACGCCCAGTCGCAGGCCAAAGCCTTTACCACGGTTCGCCAGAAAAGAGCTTACTCGCGCGGCAGCGCTGTCGCTAAGGGTAATCGACATACTCAAACCTCAATTATTTTGCTTCACGTTTGCTTTTATAGTCCGCAATGGCGGCTTTGATCGCGTCTTCTGCCAGAATTGAACAGTGAATTTTCACCGGTGGCAGTTCGAGTTCTTCAGCAATATCGGTGTTCTTGATTGCCTGTGCTTCGTCCAGAGACTTGCCCTTCACCCATTCGGTCACCAGGGAGCTGGACGCGATAGCAGAACCGCAGCCGTAGGTCTTGAAGCGCGCGTCTTCAATGATACCTTCATTGTTGACTTTAATCTGCAACTTCATCACGTCGCCACACGCCGGTGCGCCAACCATACCGCTACCGACAGATTCGTCGCTGTTGTCAAATGAGCCACCGTTGCGCGGGTTCTCGTAATGATCGATGACTTTTTCGCTGTATGCCATGATTGAATTCTCCTTATGTACCGATTAGTGATGTGACCATTCAATGCTGTTCAGATCCACGCCCTGCTTGAACATTTCCCACAGTGGAGAAAGGTCGCGCAGACGGCCGATGGAGTTGCGAACCAGCTTGATGGTGTAGTCAATCTCTTCTTCGGTAGTGAAACGACCTAAAGAGAAACGGATAGAGCTGTGCGCCAGCTCGTCAGTCATGCCCAGCGCGCGCAGCACGTAGGATGGCTCAAGGCTTGCAGACGTACAGGCAGCACCGGAAGAAACGGCCAGGTCTTTCAGCGCCATGATCAGCGATTCGCCTTCAACATAGTTGAAGCTGACGTTGAGGATGTTCGGTGCGCCCTGCTCGAGATCGCCGTTCAGATACACTTCTTCCATATCCTTCACGCCGTCCCACAGACGGTTACGCAGCGTGCGCAGGCGCGCCATCTCGGTTTCCATCTCTTCTTTCGCGATGCGGTACGCTTCGCCCATGCCCACGATCTGGTGAACAGGCAGCGTACCGGAACGCATGCCGCGCTCATGACCGCCGCCGTGCATCTGTGCTTCGATGCGGATACGTGGCTTACGACGAACGTACAGCGCGCCGATCCCTTTCGGGCCATAGATTTTGTGACCGGAGAAGGACATCAGATCCACTTTCAGCTGGCTCAGGTCGATAGGCAGTTTGCCCACGCTCTGGGTCGCGTCTACGTGGTAGATGATACCGCGCGCGCGGCACATTTCACCGATGGTCGCGATGTCCTGAACGACGCCGATTTCGTTGTTAACGTGCATGATGGAAACCAGAATGGTGTCATCACGCATGGCCGCTTCGAGCTCTTTCAGGTCGATGATCCCGTTGCTCTGCGGCGCCAGGTAAGTCACGTCGAACCCTTCACGCTCCAGCTGACGGCAGGTGTCCAGCACGGCTTTGTGTTCGGTTTTGCTGGTGATGATGTGCTTGCCTTTTTTCTGATAAAAGTTGGCTGCACCTTTGATCGCCAGGTTGTCGGATTCGGTCGCACCGGAGGTGAAAACAATTTCACGCGGGTCGGCACCGACCAGGTCAGCAATCTGATTACGGGCGATATCAACCGCCTCTTCAGCATGCCAGCCAAAACGGTGTGAACGGGAAGCTGGGTTACCAAAGTTTCCGTCCAGGGTCAGACACTGCATCATTTTCTCGGCAACACGCGGGTCCACCGGCGTGGTTGCGGAGTAGTCGAGATAAATCGGTAATTTCATTGCTCTTTAAACTCCGTACATCGCTTCAATGCAAGGAATCAGGCAACCGGCTGGATGTACGACCGAGTACACGGGGCGTGACCGCCCCGGCCTGATTCTGAAATACTTATCTTTTTATTACGCGCGCAGTTTGACGTCGATAGCGTCTCGCGCGCGGGTGCTGCGTTGTGATTCATGGCTTTGCTGACGACCCGATACGTCCAGAACTTCCTGGTTATTCACCAGTTCACCCAGGGTGATGTTGTTCAGGAAGCCGGTCAGACGGTCGCTCAGATCGCGCCACAGCGCGTGGGTCAGGCACTTATCGCCGCCCTGGCAGCCGCCTTTACCCTGGCAACGGGTCGCGTCAACGGATTCGTCAACCGCACTGATCACTTCGCCAACTGCAATACTGCCCGCGTCTTTACCCAGCAGATAGCCGCCGCCTGGGCCACGAACGCTGGAAACCAGTCCATTTTTACGCAGTCTGGAGAACAGCTGTTCCAGATAAGAGAGGGAGATCCCCTGTCGTTCAGAAATATCAGCCAACGGAACCGGGCCCGCTTCGGAGTTGAGCGCAACGTCCAGCATCGCGGTCACGGCATAACGCCCTTTAGATGTCAGTCTCATGTCTTACTTAACCTCAAACTCGCCCCTGCCCGGGGTTTTTTATTGTAAAATGGGGGTATTGCATAGCAGGGCCAAGTCTGACATTCCTGACTAAAATGGTCAACTATTTACTTGACTGTTTTAGTCAGGTATTTAACGTTCTGTGCCTTCATAATATAGGTGCGGCCTGATGCCCTCACCCCAGCCCTCTCCCACGGGGAGAGGGCGAAATCAACACTACTCTTTATTCTTCTGCTCAATCGACGCCAGGATCCCGCGCAGGATGTTCAGCTCCTGGCTTTCCGGACGCGCGCGGGTGAACATACGGCGCAGCTTGTTCATCACCTGTCCCGGGTGACCTTCGCGGATAAAGCCGGTTGAGAGCAGCGTCTGCTCCAGGTGACCGTAGAAGCGCTCAAGGTCGTCCACCAGCGGGTAGGCGCTCTCTTCCTGAGGCTCGGTACGCTCTTTTTCCTGCGTCGCCAGCCACGCCATACGCACTTCATAGGCGATAACCTGCACCGCCATCGCCAGGTTCAGCGAGCTGTATTCCGGGTTCGCCGCGATGGCGACGTGATAGTGGCACTTTTGCAGTTCGTCGTTGGTCAGGCCAACGCGCTCACGGCCAAACACCAGCGCAACCGGGGCCTGTTCCGCTTCTGAGACACTTTTCAGGCCGCATTCTCGCGGGTCCAGCATCGGCCACGGCAGCGTGCGGGAGCGCGCGCTTGTGCCGACAACGAGGCTGCAACCGGCCAGGGCTTCATCAAGGGTATCGACGATCTGGGCGTTGCCGATCACGTCGCTGGCACCGGCCGCCAGGGCGATGGCCTGCGAGTCTGGTTTTACCAGCGGGTTAACCAGCCACAGGTTCGTTAAGCCCATGGTTTTCATAGCGCGGGCAACGGAGCCCATGTTGCCGGTGTGCGATGTTTCGACCAGCACGATTCGAATGTTTTGCAGCATAATTTTAGATGTCTGGATTCTGTGTCTGAAGAATATTCGGGCATATTATCATAAACGGGAGACATAATCCGATCCCGCTGCTATACTCTGCGCCGATTTTCCTGTTCTTTAACATCCAGTGAGAGAGACCGATGCATCCGATGCTGACCATCGCCGTGCGCGCAGCGCGCAAGGCGGGTAATGTAATTGCCAAACACTACGAAACCCCAGACTCCGTAGAAACCAGCCAGAAAGGCAGCAATGATTTCGTGACTAACGTCGATAAAGCCGCAGAAGCGATTATTATCGAAACGATCCGCAAATCTTACCCACAGCACACCATCATCACCGAAGAAAGCGGTGAACATGAAGGTACCGATCAGGATGTTCAATGGGTTATCGATCCACTGGATGGCACCACCAACTTCGTCAAACGCCTGCCACACTTCTCTGTGTCTATCGCAGTACGCATTAAAGGCCGTACTGAAGTCGCCGTTGTTTACGATCCAATGCGTAACGAACTGTTCACCGCTACCCGCGGTCAGGGCGCTCAGCTGAACGGCTACCGCCTGCGCTGCAGCAATGCACGCGATCTGGACGGCACCATTCTGGCGACCGGTTTCCCGTTCAAAGCGAAACAGCACGCGACGACCTATATGAATATCCTGGGCAAACTGTTCACCGAATGCGCAGATTTCCGTCGCACCGGTTCTGCAGCGCTGGATCTGGCCTACGTTGCGACCGGCCGCGTTGACGGTTACTTCGAGCTGTCACTGAAGCCGTGGGACTTTGCGGCGGGAGAGCTGATCGCACGTGAAGCAGGCGCGATTGTTTGCGATTTCACCGGCGGCCACAACTACATGACCACCGGCAACATCGTTGCAGGTAACCCACGCGTTGTTAAAGCCATGCTGGCAAATATGCGTGAAGAACTGAGCGATGCGCTGAAGCGCTAATGCCGAAAATTCCCTCTCCCACAGGGAGAGGGGATCCCAACTAAAACGGCCGCAATCCCCTCCCCACCGGCACCGCACTCATCCACATCGTCACCGCTGCCACCAGCAGAACCACTCCGCCCGCCAGCGCGAGCGTAGTCCAGCCTACCTGTCGCCACAGCACCGGCGTTTTATTGCCGCTGAGTTTAACCGCCAGCTGACGGAAGCTGTGTACCAGCAGCGCTAAAGACGAAATGGTGAGAGACGTTCCTGCCGCCATCGCCAGCGCGGACAGCATTCCCCAGCCAAACACGCCGATTACCTTACTGAACAGCAGCACCATGATCGCCCCCGAGCACGGGCGCATACCCATCGAGAGAACAATCATCAGCCGCGCGCGCCAGTCGTCGCCGTTCTGTAATTGTTCCTGCGTGGGCAGATGCTGATGCCCGCATCCGCAGTTTTCATCATGAACGTGGTGCGGCGTAAAGGTCTTGAATTTCGGCTTTTGCAGCAGCACGCGCAGCTTTTTGAGCGCCCGCCAGCAGAGGATCAGCCCCAGCACGCCCACCAGCGCATAGCTCCCTTTTTCAAGCCAGAAGCTGCTCATGTGTAGCTGACGGGCAGGCAGCTGTAAGAGTGAAAGGACTATCACGACGAGTGCAATCGCCACGCCGCCCTGCAGCAGCGAGGAGGCCAGCGTCAGGCCAATGCTCGATCTCAACTTCGAGGGATGGGTAGCAAGCCAGGTGGTGATGACGATTTTGCCGTGCCCCGGCCCCAGCGCGTGCAGAACACCATAGATAAAGCTAAACGCCAGCAGGGAACCGCCCGCTTTTGTCGGGTTCTCCGCCACCGCCTTCAGCAGCCCGCTCATCTGTTGATTGACTTCACGCTGCCAGATGATGCTTTTCATCATCACCTGCGGCCAGGCCTGCCACAGCCAGAGCGAACCGCAAACGCCGAGCAGGAGAAAAAGCGCCAGCGGCCAGAGATGAAGCCAGCGGCGCGGTTTTTGGTGCGAAGAGGAGATCACTGACATTGTAACGTCACCTCCTGCGCAAACTGTTTACCCAGCTCCATGTCCTCCGGTGGCGCATCTTCTTTGTCGAGAGAGACCGCAAAGTTCAGCGTCTCTTCGCTGGGCTTTGGCGTGTGGACGGTAAGCTTGCATTTCTTTTGTAGCGATGCCGGAAGCTGCACGTCGCTGTCCTCGGCGTAGCTCATATCGACATAGTAGGTGGGGTCAAAGGTGGAGAAACGATACTTTTGCCCTGCCAGCGGCTGAGGGCGTGCCAGCGGGAGAATAAACGTCAGCACCGCCTGATGCCCGTCTCGCGTCATACCGTATTCCGTGGGCCGGTTAAGAAATTTGACCTTTTGTCCGTTATGCCAGAACTCGGTGAAATAGTGCTGACCGAGCACGTTGGCCATCACTTCTGCCGCCAGCTTTTTCCAGATCTCATCGCCAGGCTTTGCGTTTCCCGCATCATAGAGCAGATCCGCCGAGGTGATTTCATCCATCGTCCAGCGCATTTTCAGGCCGCTGAGCTGCGTGCCGTCCGTCACAAGCTCGGTTTTCAGGCTGATAAAACTGTGAGGATGTGCGCTGACGGCAAAGGTGATAACCGCCAAAAATAACGCCATCGCGCTTTGTTTAACTATTTGCATCAATTCCTCACGTCAAAAATTCTGTGATGTTCCCCAGCAATCCTGAATGAAAGGCCTGCCGGCGCGCTTTTCAGCGCCCATCCTTTAGCTATTCTTATCAAACATTCACACTGGATACCCGACAGATGATGACGACGCTTGAAATTCCATCTGTGCTTTCCAGTTCGCAGCGCCGCTGCCAGGTGCTTTTGATGCTTTACCTGCCCGATGCTGCCGTCACCGCACAGAGCATAATCGCTGCCAATGGCGTGGACGACGCAATGGCACGGCAAGATATAGCCGAGACGCGCGATGAAATCCAGCGCTATCATCGGCTTGATATCGTCACGCACCTCGACGGCAGCTACCGAATTGAAGGTTCGGTCCTGAATCAGCGTTTATGCCTGCTGCACTGGCTGCGCAGGGCACTTCGGCTTTGCCCGCAGTTCGTCTCTCACCAGTTTACTCCCGCGCTTAAAACCGCACTTAAACAGCAGGGCATCGCTCGTCCACTCTATGATGACACCAACCTGCGAGCATTGATCAACTTCTGCTCGCGAAAGCTTCAGCGTCCGTTTGACTGCCGCGACGTACAGTTTTTACAGCTGTTTTTGCAATACTGTCTGATCCAGCATCATCTGGGCAATACGCCGCAGTTTTCCCACGTTCAGCGCAGCTGGACGCAATCGAGAGGGGAATATTTCACCGCGCAGGAAATCGTGCGCCACTGGAAACGGCGTGTTCCGCAGGGAACGCACAGCGATGAACAGCTGTTCCTCGCGCTGCTGTTTATGATGCTGCGCACCCCCGATCCGGTGCTTGACAGACATCAGCAGGATCAACGCCTGCGCCGCACCATAGTGCGGATGATCGCGCGCTTTCGGGCCCAAACCGGGATGAATTTTAGCGATGAACAAGGGCTGACCGATCAGCTTTATATCCATCTTGCTCAGGCGTTAGATCGCTCACTGTTTGAAATCGGCATCGATAACAGCCTGCCGGAAGAGATTCATCGGCTTTATCCGCGGCTGTTACGCACCACCAAAGAGGCGCTGTTTGAGCTGGAAGCAGAGTTCGGGCTGCGTTTCTCCGATGAAGAGATGAGCTTGGTGGCGGTGATTTTTGGTGCCTGGCTGATGCAGGAGACCGATCTGCATGAAAAACAGGTGGTGTTACTGACCGGGGAAGATAAAGCATGTGAAGCGTTGATTGAGCAGCAGCTGCGCGAGCTGACGCTGTTGCCGCTCAATATTCGTTATCTGACTCTGCACGCGTTTCAGAAGGAAGGTGCGCCCCGTGAAGCTGCGCTGGTGATCACCCCTTACCCAACCGCCCTGCCGTTGTTCTCGCCGCCGCTGATCCATGCCGTTGAGACATTGAACGCGCAGCAGCAAGAACATATTCGCGCGATGCTGGAATCCTAGTTACGCCCGTGCCGTCACTTTGGGGCGAACGAGCATTGCGGGTAGTGCAACGAGCGCCATCACCCAGAATACGCCGTGCCCAAGGTGCTGATACAGGAAGCCTGCAAAGACCGTCATCACGGCTATGCTGCCGCCCATTGCCACCGCAGAGTAGACCGCCTGCAGTCGAATCACATCCCCACCCTCTCGCGCAGAGATGTAGCGCATCGCCGCCAGGTGGCACACGGTAAAGGTACCGCAGTGCAGAATTTGCGCCAGAATCAGCCACGGCAGTTCGGTCGTCCAGCCCATAATCCCCCAGCGTGCCACGCCGCACACGGCAGAAAGCAGCAGCAAATCGCGCGCGCCGAAGCGACGGAACAGTTTTTTACTGAGCGCAAAGATGATCACTTCCGCCACGACGCCGAGCGACCACAGGTAGCCTACCGCAGAAGCAGAGTAGCCCGCCCCCTGCCAGTAGATGGCACTGAACCCATAGTACGCCGCATGCGCCCCCTGAAGGAGGCAAACGCACGCCAGAAAACGCCAGCTTTGTGCCACCAGGCTCCGCCAGGCCGGCCAGCCAGCGCTCTCCTGGTGACGGCTTTCGCCCTGCGGCATTACCGACGGACGCAACAGCATCCCCAGCAGCATGGAGGCAATACCCACACTCAGTAACGCAAGGATGGCGTGATAGTCGTACAGGCTGACCAGCTTACCCACCAGCGCCGAGCCGATCACGAACGCAATCGATCCCCAGAGACGCACGCGGCCATAGTCCATGGTGATCTGCTTTTGCCAGGTGTTCGCCAGGGCATCCGTCAGCGGTACCAGCGGTGAGAAGAACAGGTTGAAGCCAACCATCACCACCATCAGCCAGGCAAACTGCTGACTCACCCAGAAGCAGGCGACAAAGACCAGAGTGAGCAGCGCAAGTATGCGCACGGCCTTGATCAGTAAGGAGGGATCGCTGACGCGCGGCGCAATCAGCAGACTGCCCAGGAAACGCGCCACCAGTCCTGCGCCAAGCAGAACGCCGATGGACTCAGGGGTGAGGCCGATTCCCTTGAGCCAGACGCTCCAGAAAGGCAGAAAAATACCGTAGCTAAAGAAGTAGGTGAAGTAGCTGAGCGCCAGCCAGCGCGTGGAATGCAAGACCATGAATCCCTCCCGAAATGGAGGCGATAGTCTGGCGTTTATCCTGCACTTTAGCAAGTCGTTAGCGCGCTATAAATTAACGATAAATTAACATCATGGACAGCCGGTCGGCGTATGGCGAGAGCGGCAAAATTGTATTACGTTTAAAGAACATCGCCTGAAGAGGTCGTTTGCCATGAACAGCTTACGTTATTTCGATTTCGGCTCCTCACGTTCATTCCTGCTTTTGATTGCCCGTATTGCTATCGTTGTCCTGTTTATTATTTTTGGCTATCCCAAACTCACGGGGTTTAGCGGCACCGTTCAGTATATGACGTCGCTCGGCGCCCCCATGCCTATGCTGGCCGCGATTATTGCGGTGGTGATGGAGGTCCCCGCGGCAATTCTGATCGTGCTGGGCTTTTTCACCCGCCCCATCGCGGTGCTCTTTGTCTTTTATACGCTGGGAACGGCGGTGATAGGCCACCATTACTGGGATATGACCGGTGATGCGGTTGTGCCGAACATGATTAGCTTCTATAAGAATGTGAGTATTGCTGGCGCGTTTATTTTGCTGGCGATTGTGGGACCGGGGGCCATATCTCTTGACCGACGTTAGCCCATAAAAAAAGGCCGCAAGCGCGGCCTTTTTTATTTCTGCAAAGCAGAGGGATTATGCGTATACCGGGAAGCGTGCGCAGATATCCAGAACTTTACCTTTGACGCGCTCGATAACCGCTTCGTCATTGATGTTGTCCAGAACGTCACACATCCAGCCCGCCAGCTCTTTCACTTCCGCTTCTTTGAAGCCGCGGCGAGTCACGGCCGGAGAACCGATACGGATACCGGAGGTTACGAACGGGCTCTTCGGATCGTTTGGCACGCTGTTTTTGTTCACGGTGATGTTGGCGCGGCCCAGGGCTGCGTCAGCTTCTTTACCGGTCAGGTTCTTATCAACCAGATCCAGCAGGAACAGGTGGTTTTCAGTACCGCCAGACACCACTTTGTAGCCACGGCTCAGGAACACTTCCACCATCGCTTTGGCGTTTTTGGCAACCTGCTGCTGATAAACTTTGAACTCTGGCTCCATCGCTTCTTTCAGCGCTACCGCTTTTGCGGCGATAACGTGCATCAGCGGGCCGCCCTGCGCGCTTGGGAACACGGCGGAGTTCAGTTTCTTATACAGCTCTTCGTCGCCGCCTTTCGCCAGGATCAGGCCACCGCGTGGACCCGCCAGGGTTTTGTGGGTGGTGGTGGTCACAACGTGAGCGTGTGGAACCGGGTTCGGGTAAACGCCTGCCGCGATCAGACCCGCAACGTGCGCCATATCAACGAACAGGTAAGCGCCGATGCTGTCTGCGATTTCACGCATTTTTGCCCAGTCAACGATACCGGAGTAAGCAGAGAAGCCACCGATGATCATCTTCGGTTTGTGCTCTTTGGCCTGCTTAGCCATGTCTTCGTAGTCAATTTTACCGGACTCATCAATACCGCAAGGGATGATGTTGTACAGTTTGCCGGAGAAGTTAACCGGGGAGCCGTGAGTCAGGTGGCCGCCCTGCGCCAGGTTCATACCCAGAACGGTATCGCCCGGCTGCAGCAGCGCGGTGTAGACAGCGAAGTTAGCCTGAGAGCCTGAGTGCGGCTGCACGTTCGCGTAGTCTGCGCCAAAGAGTTCTTTCGCACGGTCAATCGCCAACTGCTCAACGATATCAACGTACTCGCAACCGCCGTAGTAGCGCTTGCCCGGATAACCTTCAGCGTATTTGTTGGTCAGCTGAGAACCCTGCGCCTGCATCACGCGCGGGCTGGTGTAGTTTTCGGAGGCGATCAGTTCGATGTGCTCTTCCTGACGTACTTTTTCCTGCTCCATAGCCTGCCACAGTTCGGCATCATAATCGGCAATGTTCATTTCACGCTTTAACATCCGCATCTCCTGACTCAGCTAACAAGTAAATTTTGGCCTGAAAAGGCAGTCCTGTTGGACGACGGGCAACAGTATAACTGAATAGTTCTGCGATAACAGGTCTTGACAAACGATTTTACGCAAACGTTTACCTCCACGCCGCGCAAGGGTTTGAGGAATAAAGCTCTCATCATTTTCAACGGATTTCTTTTCAGGTTTGTGATGCATATTTTTCATCTTGCAAAGAACCATTTACAACGCAGGGTTATTTTTTATAAGATGCATTTAAAATACATCATTAAATGTAACATCAGAAGGACGCGCTCATGCTCGACGCTCAAACCATCGCTACCGTTAAGTCCACCATTCCCCTGCTGGTGGAAACCGGCCCTAAACTCACCGCGCATTTCTACGATCGCATGTTCTCGCACAACCCGGAGCTCAAAGAAATTTTCAACATGAGCAACCAGCGCAATGGCGACCAGCGTGAAGCGTTGTTTAACGCCATCGCAGCCTACGCCAGCAATATCGAAAACCTGGCGGCATTGCTGCCTGCGGTAGAAAAGATTGCGCAGAAACATACCAGCTTCCAGATCCAGCCTGAGCAGTACAACGTCGTTGGCGGCCACCTGCTGGCCACGCTGGACGAAATGTTCAGCCCGGGCCAGGAGGTGCTGGACGCGTGGGGTAAAGCCTACGGTGTGCTGGCAAACGTATTTATCAACCGTGAAGCGCAAATCTACCGCGAAAACGCCAGCAAGAACGGCGGCTGGGAAGGCACGCGCGCGTTCCGCATCGTCGAGAAAACCCCACGCAGCGCACTGATTACCAGCTTTGAATTTGAGCCGGTAGACGGTAACCCCGTGGCCGACTACCAGCCGGGCCAGTATCTGGGCGTGTGGCTGAAGCCTGAAGGCTTCCCGCACCAGGAGATCCGCCAATATTCTCTTACCCGAAAGCCAAACGGCAAAGGCTACCGCATTGCGGTGAAACGCGAAGATGGCGGTCAGGTTTCAACCTGGCTGCACAACGAAGCCAGCGTGGGCGACGTGGTTCATCTGGCCGCGCCTGCGGGTGATTTCTTTATGGCCGTTGACGGCAATACGCCAGTGACGCTGATCTCTGCGGGTGTTGGTCAAACGCCAATGCTGGCGATGCTCGATACGCTGGCAAATGCAAACCACGACGCGCAGGTAAACTGGTTCCACGCCGCAGAGAACGGCGACGTTCACGCCTTTGCGGATGAAGTGAAAACGCTCGGGGCGCCCCTGCCGCGCTTCACCGCGCATACCTGGTATCGCCTGCCGACGGACGCAGACCGCCAGGCCTCACGCTTCGACAGCGAAGGTCTGATGAATTTAAGCCAGCATGAAGGGGCGTTTAGCGCACCGGACATGCAGTTTTACGTCTGTGGGCCGGTGGCGTTTATGCAGTATGCCGCGAAGCAGCTGGTAGACCTGGGTGTGGACAAGGACAACATTCATTACGAATGCTTCGGGCCGCATAAAGTGCTGTAATGAAAAAGCCCCTCGTTCGAGGGGCTTTTTTTCGCCGGGTGGCGGCTGCGCCTTACCCGGCCTACAAAACCGTTGGCGCTGTTAAATCGCAGCGTCGTCTTCTTCACCGGTACGGATACGGATCACGCGCGCCACGTCAAAGACGAAGATTTTCCCGTCGCCAATTTTGCCCGTCTGCGCGGTACGAATGATGGTATCCACACAGGTATCCACGATATCGTCGCTGACCACGATTTCAATTTTTACTTTCGGCAGAAAGTCGACCATGTACTCCGCGCCACGGTAAAGCTCGGTGTGGCCCTTCTGACGACCAAAACCTTTCACTTCCGTTACTGTCATCCCGGTGATGCCAACTTCCGCCAGCGCTTCACGTACATCATCCAGTTTGAAAGGTTTAATAATCGCATCAATCTTTTTCATGGTGGGTCCTTAAACTCATGCCTGTAAGCTGCCTCGTAATCGATTGCTCACAGTACCATACGGCATTACTCTTTAAAATCGTTTGCTTCCAGCTCGTGGCGCGACAGCAGCTTGTAGAACTCGGTGCGGTTGCGTCCGGCCATGCGCGCCGCGTGGGTCACGTTACCCTTCGTAATCTGCAGCAGTTTGCGCAGGTAGTTCAGTTCGAACTGGTTACGCGCTTCGGCAAAAGTCGGCAACGCCGTGTTTTCTCCTTCCAGCGCCTGCTCCACCAGCGCGTCGCTGATAACGGGCGACGACGTCAGCGCCACGCACTGCTCAATCACGTTGACCAACTGGCGCACGTTGCCAGGCCACCCGGCGGTCATTAGCCTTTTCATGGCATCAGTGGAAAACGCGCGCACGAAGGGTTTATGGCGATCCGCGGACTGGCGCAGCAGATGGTTTGCCAGCAGTGGGATATCTTCCGCACGCTCGGCCAGCGCAGGAATTTTCAGGTTCACCACGTTCAGGCGGTAGCAGAGATCTTCACGAAACTCATTGCGCGCCATCACTTTTGGCAGATCCCGGTGGGTGGCGGAAATAATACGCACGTTGATGTCGATATCGCGGTTGCTGCCGAGCGGACGCACCTTTCTCTCCTGCAACACGCGCAGCAGTTTCACCTGCAACGGCGCAGGCATATCGCCAATCTCGTCGAGGAACAGCGTGCCGCCTTCCGCCGCCTGGAACAACCCTTCCCGGCTGCTCACCGCGCCGGTGAAGGCGCCGCGCGCGTGACCAAAGAGTTCAGATTCAAGAAGCTGTTCCGGCAGCGCGCCGCAGTTAATGGCGATAAAGGCATTTTTAGCGCGCGGGCTGGCGTTGTGGATCGCCTGCGCCAGGATCTCTTTCCCGGTACCGCTCTGGCCGTTGATCAAAACGCTGACGTCAGATTGCGCCACCATTCGCGCCTGCTCAAGCAGACGCAGCATGACAGGGCTTCGCGTCACGATGGACTCGCGCCAGGCATCATCACCAGAAGGCGCGGCATGCTCCAGCGCGCTGTCGATGGCTTTATAAAGCGCGTCTTTGTCCACCGGTTTGGTGAGGAAGCTGAACACCCCTTGCTGGGTTGCCGCGACCGCATCCGGGATCGAGCCGTGGGCGGTCAAGATGATAACCGGCATGCCGGGCTGCTGCTTTTGAATCTCTGCAAAAAGCTGCAGGCCATCCATTTCGTCCATCCGCAGATCGCTGATCACCAGATCAATCTTCTCGCGGCTGAGCACTTTCAGCCCCTCCTGCCCGCTTTCCGCCGTCACAACGCTGTAGCCTTCACTGACCAGGCGCATTCCCAGCAGCTTTAACAGCCCAGGATCGTCATCGACCAGTAAGAGATGGGCAGGTTTACGGCTTGTCATGGCTTCCCATCCTCTTCTTTCTGCGCGTCACCGTCTGGCGCTGCGGCAGAATTTCCTTTCGACGAATCTGGCAAATAGCTGCCTGCGGGTTTACGCGTCGACAGTTGCCTTTCAATATCGGTCAGATTTTCAAGCTTGCGCGTGGTGGTCTCAAGCTGGGTGCGCAGATAATTCTGCTGCTGGCGAAGCGTATCAAGCTCGCCGTCCGTTGACTGCTGTAATTTGCTATAGCGGGAACGCTCTTCAGACAGCTGAAGCTGTAATGCCTGGCCGTCCCGCCAGAGTTGATATATCGGCCGCACCTGCGCAGGAATGTTGGCGCTGAACGCATCCAGACGCGTGATATTCGTGCGACGCTCCACGGGCGTGATTTTGGCATCGCCTAGCAGAATGGCACGTTTAAAGGTCGCCTGCCATGCGTTGTCGCCCCACATCGTGGCTTGCGCCCGTGCCTCTACGGGTTCCAGACGCTGAGCACAATCGATGCCACGCAGCCAAAACAGCGGGTTGGTATCAACTTCATGTCCTGATAAGTGCCAGATGCCCTCGCAGGGGGTGGTCAGGAAATCCGCCAGCTGATTTTCAGGCCATTTTTCTTCCGGCTTTTCACTGATTGCGCTCTTCGGAACATGGGTCACACACCCTGCCAGCAGTAAACACGGCAGACTTAGACGTACAGTATTGCGGGAAAACATCGCGCATGCGGCGCGGAAAAAAACGTGTGACATACTCACCAGACTTAGATTCATTTTATTGATTTTCCGGCTTAAGAGGCAGTTCGATACGAAAGCACACATCCGACCGTTCATCACTGACGATATTAAGTTCGCCGTGCATGCGTCGTATGCCGTCGCGGGCAATACTGAGGCCCAGACCACTTCCTTTTACCGCACCTTTTCGCTGATGACTGCCCTGGAAAAAGGGTTCAAAAATCATCGTTTTTTCTTCATCCGGAATCGGGGTGCCCGTATTCGCTACATCGATAAACACCCGGGAACCCGCCCTGTAGCTTCGGATATAAATGTTACCGGATTCAGTACCATAGTGCACCGCATTGGAATAAAGATTATCCAGAACGCTCATAAACAGCATGGGCTCTGCAAGACAAGCGGGCTCACTAAGATCGACCTGGGTATGCATCATTTTAGCTCTTGCTGGCAGGCTATGGGCGGAGATCACCATATCCACTATCGGTGCAATCTCCACAGTTTCCAGTACCACTGCCCCGTCCGCGAGCTTACGGTTGTAGTCCAGCAGTTGCTCAATCAGCTTTTGCAGATTCCGGCTGCTGTCATCGAGGATCTCGACAATCTCTTTTTGCTCAGAGGTCAGCGGGCCGGCCACTTCGTCCGCCAGCAGCTCGGTGCCTTCTCGCATGCTGGCGAGAGGCGTTTTGAGTTCGTGGGAAATGTGACGGAGGAACTGATGACGCTGCGTTTCCAGCCACGCCAGACGTTCGGAAAGCCAGATGATCCGCTGACCCACTGAACGCAGCTCGCGCGGCCCGGTGAAAACAACCGTATCACCGAGAGACTTCCCCTCACCCAGACGGTTAATCATCCGCTGTATGCCCTTCACCGGACCGATAATCATGCGGGTGAACAGCAGAACCAGAGCAAGACTGACCAGGAACAGGACCAGCGCCTGCCAGCCGAAGAATTGACCGCGCTCGGCGATTTCCTGCTGCAGCTGCTGCCCGCGAGAGAAGATCACCGTGCGTGTAGACTGGACCATATCCGTATTGGCATTAGCAAAAGCTTCCAGCCGCGCGGCGGCGGCGGCATCCGGGCCGCTATTTTTACACTGTAGCTGAGCCAGATCGTTCAGGTCCTGACGTAATGCCTGGTAGAGTTTGTCGTCCGGCAGCACGCCCGCGTGGGCATCCAGCATTTCGCTGTAGCGTTTACGTTGATTCTGGTAAACCCGCTCCAGGGTGCGATCGTCCAGCACGCAATACTGGCGATAGCTACGCTCCATCTCCAGCGCGGCGTTAGTCATTGCTTCGCTTCGCCTTGCATCAATTAGCGTCGTGCGATTCGTCAATGCCGCCTGTGCGCTTAGCGCATTGAGACTTTGCCAGGCCTGCCACGCCAGTATCAGTAAAGGGAGCAGGATCAGCAGGAATGCCATCATGACGAGCTGTCGCAGGGAGCGAGGGAAAACAGACCAGCGTTTCAACGCATTACTCTCTTAATGGGGGTTTACGCAGAGCGTAACTGAGTCTGCCCTTCAGATACAACAAAGCCGGGTAAAAACCCGGCTTTGTTGTGGAATGAGGCGGTGCCTAACTCGACGTTTCGCCCTGTCCTGATAAAGCATCGCTATGATCAGTAGTTGGACGGCAGGCACCTTTTTGTGCGTCATTCTAAGTTTATGTAGCGCGTCCCGAAGGGGCTGACATAAGAAGGTGAATGAGCCACTGATCAATATTATGCAACAGCCGTGCCAGTTTGCAAAACAATAAATTAACATGATGAATTTAAAGAATTTTATACATCCAAACTATTACTTGTTGGCAGAATGATTTCCAGGCTAAGTGTCGCTATTTAACAACACCTTTAGACCATGATTTTTGTACTTATATAAATCAACAAGTTAAGTGTCACCTTTTGGAGACATTGACGGAGCGGGATTGTCGCAATTTTGCGACACGCATAAAAAAGCCCGGTTGCGCTCACGCGTACCGGGCCTACAAGGGTGAAGGTGCTAAAACTTAACCCAGTTGCTTACGCGCGTTGCGGAAGATACGCATCCACGGGCTGTCCTCGCCCCAGTTTTCCGGGTGCCAGGAGTTGCTCACGGTGCGGAACACGCGCTCCGGGTGCGGCATCATGATGGCCGCACGACCGTTTTCACTGGTGACTGCCGTAATACCGTTGGCGGAGCCGTTCGGGTTAGCCGGGTAGGTTTCTGTCACCTTGCCGAAGTTATCGACAAAGCGCAGCGCCACCAGACCTTTGCTCTCCAGCTGAGCCAGATGCGCAGCATCACGCACTTCTACCTGACCTTCACCGTGGGAAACGGCAATTGGCATCTGCGAACCCACCATTCCCTGCAGCAGCAGAGACGGGCTTTGGGTCACTTCCACCAGGCTGAAGCGTGCTTCGAAGCGGTCAGACTGGTTACGCACAAAGCGCGGCCAGGCTTCGCTTCCCGGGATCAGTTCTCGCAGGTTAGACATCATCTGGCAGCCGTTACACACGCCCAGCGCCAGGGTCTGCGGACGATGGAAGAAGGTTTCGAACTCGTCACGCACGCGGCTGTTGAACAGGATGGACTTCGCCCAACCTTCGCCCGCGCCCAGCACGTCGCCGTAGGAGAAACCGCCGCACGCCACCAGCGCCTGGAAATCTTCCAGACCGGTACGTCCGGCCAGCAGGTCGCTCATGTGGACGTCGATGGCGTCAAAGCCCGCGCGGTGGAAGGCAGCCGCCATCTCAACGTGGGAGTTAACGCCCTGCTCGCGCAGCACGGCTACCTTTGGACGCGCGCCTGTCGCAATGTACGGTGCAGCGATATCTTCGTTGATATCAAAGGAGAGCTTCACGTTCAGGCCTGGATCCTGGTCATTCGCTTTCGCGTTATGCTCCTGATCGGCACATTCCGGGTTATCACGCAGGCGCTGCATCTGCCAGGTGGTTTCTGCCCACCACATGCGCAGCGTGGTGCGGCTTTCGCTGAACACCGCGTGGCCGTCTGCTTCAATGACGAAGCGGTCACCCTGAACGGCTTTGCCCAGATAGTGCACGCAGTCTGCCAGACCGTGCTTCGCCAGAATCGCTTCAACCGCGTCGCGATCTGCGGCGCATACCTGAATCACCGCACCCAGCTCTTCATTGAACAGCGACGCCAGACGGTCTTCGCCAAGCGTTGCAATGTTCGCTTCAACGCCGCAGTGGCCAGTGAAGGCCATCTCTGCCAGCGTCACCAGCAGGCCGCCGTCGGAACGGTCGTGGTAGGCCAGCAGCTTACGCTCCGCCACTAGCGCCTGGATGGCGTCGTAGAATCCTTTCAACTGCGCGACGTCGCGCACATCGGCTGGCTTGTCGCCGAGCTGGCGGTAAACCTGTGCCAGCGCGGTGGCACCCAGCGCGTTTTGGCCTTTACCCAGGTCAATCAGCAGCAGGGCGTTGTCTTCGGTCGCAAGCTGCGGCGTAACGGTGTGGCGCACGTCTTCCACGCGCGCAAACGCGGTGATCACCAGCGACAGCGGAGAGGTCATCTCGCGCTGCTCGCTGCCTTCCTGCCAGCGGGTTTTCATCGACATGGAGTCTTTACCCACCGGAATGGTCAGGCCGAGGGCAGGACACAGCTCCTCGCCCACCGCTTTCACGGCTTCATACAGGCCAGCATCTTCGCCAGGGTGACCGGCTGCGGCCATCCAGTTTGCGGAGAGTTTGATACGTTTGATGTCGCCGATCTGCGTCGCGGCGATGTTGGTCAGCGCTTCACCGACCGCCAGACGGGCGGAGGCGGCGAAGTCCAGCAGCGCCACCGGGGTGCGTTCGCCCAGGGCCATCGCTTCGCCGTAGTAGCTGTCGAGGCTCGCGGTAGTCACCGCGCAGTTCGCCACCGGGATCTGCCACGGGCCAACCATCTGGTCGCGCGATACCATACCGGTCACGGTACGGTCGCCGATGGTCACCAGGAACGTTTTCTCCGCCACGGCAGGCAGGTGCAGCACGCGGTTAACCGCTTCTGCCACGGTGATGCCCTGGCGATCCAGCGCTTTGCCCGCCGCTTTGCGGGTTGTCACGTCGCGGGTCATCTTCGGCGTTTTACCGAGCAGGACGTCCAGCGGCAGATCGATCGGCTGGTTGTCAAAGTGGGTGTCGCTTAAGGAAAGGTGCTGCTCCTCGGTCGCTTCACCGATGACCGCATACGGCGCACGCTCGCGGCGGCACAGCTCGTCAAACAGCGGCAGCTGATCCGCGGCAACCGCCAGCACGTAGCGCCCCTGGGATTCGTTACACCAGATCTCCAGCGGGCTCATGCCCGGCTCATCGCTCAGGATATCGCGCAGGTTAAAACGGCCACCGCGGCCACCGTCGCTCACCAGCTCCGGCATGGCGTTGGACAGACCGCCCGCACCTACGTCGTGGATGAACAGAATCGGGTTGGCGTCGCCCAGCTGCCAGCAGCGGTCGATCACTTCCTGGCAGCGACGCTCCATTTCCGGGTTGTCACGCTGCACGGAAGCAAAATCGAGGTCCGCATCAGACTGGCCGGAAGCCATAGAAGACGCTGCCCCGCCGCCCAGACCGATGTTCATCGCCGGACCACCGAGTACAATCAGCTTCGCGCCGACAACGATTTCGCCTTTCTGCACGTGATCGGCACGAATGTTACCGATCCCGCCCGCCAGCATGATCGGTTTGTGGTAACCGCGCAGCTCTTCGCCGTTGTGGCTGTCCACTTTCTCTTCATAGGTACGGAAGTAACCGTTCAGCGCCGGACGACCAAACTCGTTGTTAAACGCCGCGCCGCCCAGCGGGCCGTCGGTCATGATATCCAGCGCGGTGACAATGCGCTCTGGCTTGCCGAAATCTTCTTCCCACGGCTGTTCAAAGCCCGGGATACGCAGGTTTGAGACGGAGAAACCGACCAGACCCGCTTTAGGCTTAGCGCCACGACCGGTCGCGCCTTCGTCACGGATTTCACCGCCGGAGCCCGTCGCCGCACCCGGCCACGGGGAGATCGCCGTCGGGTGGTTGTGGGTTTCCACTTTCATCAGGATATGCGCGGGCTCCTGATGGAAGTCATAGCGCCCTGCTTCGCGATCGGCGAAGAAGCGGCCCACCTCGGAACCTTCCATCACCGCGGCGTTGTCTTTATAGGCAGACAGCACATGGTCAGGGGTTTGTTCCATGGTGTTTTTGATCATTTTGAACAGCGACTTCGGCTGCTGTTCGCCGTCAATAATCCAGTCGGCGTTGAAAATCTTATGTCGGCAGTGCTCAGAGTTGGCCTGCGCGAACATGTAGAGTTCGATGTCGTTCGGGTTGCGGTTGAGCTTAACGAACGCGTCCTGCAGGTAATCAATTTCGTCTTCTGCCAGCGCCAGGCCGAGACGCAGGTTGGCGTCAATCAGCGCCTGACGGCCCTGCCCCAGCAGGTCTACGCTCTGTACCGGCGCAGGCTGATGGTGTGAGAACAGCTTCTGCGCGTCGTCGAGAGAGGCAAATACGCTCTCCATCATGCGGTCGTGCAGCTCAGCCGCAACCGCCTGCCACTGCGCGTCGCTCAGGGTGGAGGCTTCAACATAGTACGCCACGCCGCGTTCCAGACGGTTAATCTGGCTCAGACCACAGTTGTGGGCGATGTCGGTGGCTTTGGAAGACCAGGGGGAGATGGTGCCCGGACGCGGCGTCGCAAGGATCAGTTTGCCGGTTGGCGTATGGCTGCTCAGGCTTGGACCATACTTGAGCAGGCGTTCCAGCTGTACGCGCTCCTCTGCATTCAGGGGGGCATTCAGGTCAGCAAAATGGACATACTCAGCGTAAATATTGCTTACCGGAAGGTCGGCCGCCTGAAAACGTGCCAGCAGTTTGGTAATACGGAAGGCAGACAGTGCAGGCGAACCACGCAGAATTTCCATCATAAGTCTCTCGTCTTCGAAGCGCCGGGGCGCTTACAGTGTGCGCAAGGGGGGAAAACGGGCGTCATTATAGAGAATCCTGAGCGCCGACGAAACCGTTTGCGTCGAAATAAAATTTGCACAGCGGTTTAACAATAGGTGTGACCTGTCTCTCTAATTTGTTGCCAAGTGGCGTAACTTTGCGCAAAATGCCGCTCATTCAATGGCAAACCTTATTCTTAACATGGCTACAGCATACTGAGGCAACCGGCGTCGCAGAGAATTAACTAATTGAAAAAATTAAAGATTAATTATCTGCTCATCGGCATTGTTACGTTGCTGCTGGCAGTGGCCCTCTGGCCTTCTATCCCCTGGTTCGGTAAAGCCGAAAACCGTATCGCCGCCATTCAGGAGCGGGGGGAATTGCGCGTCAGTACCCTCTCCTCTCCGCTGATTTACGGCGACATCAACGGCAAAACCATTGGTCTGGATTATGAACTGGCCCAGCAGTTTGCCGACTATCTGGGTGTTAAGCTCAAAATTACCGTGCGTCAGAACATCAGCCAATTGTTCGATGACCTGGATAACGACGACGCCGATATCCTTGCAGCCGGGCTGGTGTACAACAGCGAGCGCAGCAAGAACTACCAGCCAGGCCCGACCTACTACTCTGTCTCCCAGCAGCTGGTTTACCGCGTGGGAAGCGTGCGCCCGCGCTCGCTCGCCACCATTAACGAGCAACAGCTGACGATTGCCCCCGGCCATGTCGTGATTGACGACCTGCGTGCTCTCAAAGAGAAAAAGTATCCTGACCTGAGCTGGACGATTGACCCAAAACTGGGCACGACAGAACTGCTCGATCAGGTTAAAGACAAAAAGCTGCCCTACACCATTGCCGATTCGGTGGCCATCAGCCTGTTCCAGCGCGTGCACCCTGAAATCGCCGTGGCGCTGCATGTGACTGACGAACAGCCGGTGACCTGGTTTACCCAACTGGATAACGATCAGACCCTCTCTGCGGCCATGCTCGATTTCTATAACGCCATCAATGAAGACGGTACGCTGGCGCGCCTGGAAGAAAAATACCTCGGCCATGGTGATGACTTCGATTACGTCGACACCCGCAGCTTCTTGCGCGCAGTTGATAGCGTCCTGCCGGACCTGCAGCCGTTGTTCGAAAAATACGCCCAGGAGATTGACTGGAAGCTGCTGGCGGCGATTTCGTATCAGGAATCCCACTGGGATACTCAGGCTACCTCTCCGACCGGCGTGCGTGGTCTCATGATGCTGACGAAAAATACCGCGCTGAGTCTGGGCGTCAATGACCGTACCGATGCGGAGCAAAGCATCAGCGGCGGCGCACAGTATTTACAGGATATGATGGCCAAAGTACCGGAGACCGTGCCGGAAGAAGAGCGGATTTGGTTTGCACTGGCCGCCTACAACATGGGTTATGCGCACATGCTGGACGCGCGCGCGCTGACGGCAAAAACCAAAGGTAACCCGGACAGCTGGTCTGATGTAAAACAGCGTCTGCCGCTGCTGAGCCAGAAACCGTGGTACAACAAGCTAACCTACGGGTATGCGCGCGGGCATGAAGCCTACGCTTACGTGGAAAATATTCGTAAGTATCAGATAAGCCTGGTGGGGTATCTGCTGGAGAAAGAGAAAGAAGCGGCAGAAGCTAAACAGCTGGCTCAGAGCTACCCAGTGGTCGCACCGGACGAACTTAATCGTCCACCTGCTTCAATTCTGCCTTTTGTTGCTTTTTCTGCTGCCGGCGCATTCGAAAGAAGTCACTTAGCAGACCCGAACACTCTGGTGCAAGTACCCCACCGATAGTCTGCACCTGGTGGTTCATCCCCGGATGGCCTAGCACGTCCATTAGCGAACCGGCCGCGCCTGTTTTTTCATCCCGAGCACCAAACACCAGCGTACCGATACGACTGTGCACCATCGCGCCGGAACACATAACGCAGGGTTCAAGGGTGACGTACAGAGTCGTATCGCGCAGACGATAGTTTTGCAGTACCAGCCCGCCCTGACGAAGCGCCATAATTTCGGCGTGCGCGGTAGGATCGTGGCGGCCAATGGGGCGGTTCCACCCTTCGCCAATCACCTGATTATGATGAACCAGCACCGCGCCCACGGGCACTTCGCCCTCATCCCAGGCACGTTGAGCCAGCGTTAGCGCGTGGCGCATCCAGTATTCATGATTGTGTTCAGGGTTGGACAACGGTTGATACTCCAGTCGAAAAGCGGGCGGCATTATACACGCCCGTTTTAGAGAAGACTATTCGAGTTGCTGAAGTTCACCTGATGGCGTGACGCGCCAGCGGTGCTGGCAAAAATAGAGCAGCGGGTTGTCCTGCTTGCTGTCGCTGTAGCCGCTGTACAGGCGCAGCGGCGTGCCGATACGCTTCTCCAACTGAACCACTTTCTCGTGCCCCAGGCAGCGCATAGTCAGCACCCAGCCGCCGTAAGCGCGGGAAATTTGCGTGGCGATAAGATTTACGCGCGGCAGCCATGGCGTATCAAAATAGACCTGCTCCACCAGCGTCTGCGGGGAGCCGGTAATCAGCCAGATGTCGGCATCGTTCGCGTCGAGGTAGCTGGTGAGACGCGCCTGCACCACGGGAAACGCGGCGACATGACCGCGAAACCAGTGCGCAAAATCCTGTTCGAGCTGTTTAAGCCGTGCTTCGCTGTGACCAAAGGTGCATCCCCATAGCAGCAGGCTCATCGGCCAGCGCGCTGCACGGCCTTTAACCAGCAGCGCGATGCCAATCACGGGTAAGAGCGGTAAGACGAGCAGCACATTCAGAGGCTGACGCCGCAGCAGATAGCGCATAAAGGTGCCAAACATATCCTGCTGGTGCAGCGTTCCATCCAGGTCGAAAAAGACAACGCGACGCGCGTGATTTGCCAAACCTTACTCCTCTGGGTCGTTGAATCCTAACAGCCAGGTAAACAGGAACCCGGCGATTACCGCTACTAAATAGCCTAACAGATAGAGCATCACTTTTCCGGTCACGATGGTTAATGCCAGCGGTAAACCGGAAAGTCCAAAGGTGATCACCGTCGCCACTTTCCAGTAGCTAATGAGCGCCCCGCCCACCGCGCCGCCCAGACAGGCTGCGAGGAAAGGTTTCCCCAGCGGCAGCGTAACGCCGAAAATCAGCGGCTCGCCGATGCCGAGCAGTCCGACCGGGAGCGCGCCTTTAATCACTTTTTTCAGTCGCGCGTTGCGGGTTTTCATCAGTACGGCAATCGCCGCGCCGACCTGCCCCACGCCCGCCATCGACAGGATAGGCAGCAGCGCGTTATAGCCGTGCGCCTGCACCAGCTCGACGTGGATCGGCACCAGCCCCTGATGCAGGCCGGTCAGCACCAGCGGCAGGAAGGTTCCCGACAGCACCGCCCCCACTAACAGGCCGCCGCGGTCAATCGCCAGAGACGCACCGTGGGCGATGGCGTCAGAGATCCAGCCACCTAGCGGCTGAAGGACCACAATCGCTACGCTACCGGTAATTAATGTGGTCAGCAGCGGGTTGAGGATAAGCTCAATCGAACCAGGCAGGATCGCGCGCAGCCTTTTCTCGATCCAGCACATCAGGATGACCACCAGCAGCACGGCAATCACCCCACCGCGGCCCGGCTGAAGCGCCTCACCAAACAGCGTGATCTGCGCCAGTTGCGGGCTGGACAAGATGCCCGCCATTACCCCGCCCATGGCCAGCGATCCGCCAAACACCTTCGCGGTATTCACCCCGACCAGAATGTTCATGATGGCGAAAACTGCGCTGCCGAAGATCCCGAGGATCCCCAGCAGGTTTGGATACTGCGTGGCAAAATCCCCGACGATATCCGGCCGCTTGAGGATATTGATAATCCCGGTGATCAGGCCCGAAGCAATAAACGCCGGGATCAGCGGGATAAAGACGTTTGCCAGCTGTCGCAGCGCATCGCTCATCGGCGCCTTGTATTTGGCTTTTGCCTGCGCTTTGGTGCTTTCGGCATCGTCAAATGAGGCCGTCGCCTCACCGCCAACCATCAGCGCGCGCATGGCATCAACAACCTGCGCCGCTTTCCCCGGTCCGACAATGAGCTGGTGCTGCTGTCCCTGTTTGACGTATCCACTTACGCCGGGGAGTTGCTTCAGGCGCGGTAGATCAAGATCGTCGTCGTTATGCACCTCGACGCGCACGCGCGTCATGCAGTTTTCCAGACGCTGGATATTCTTTTCTCCGCCGATCCCCTGCAGGATGCCGCTGGCGAGCGCTGCTGTCTTTTCCATACACGCCTCTGTTAGTTTTCTAATGCAGCCCGTAAGAACCCGTTATGCGCATCGAGTTTGGCTCTCGCCGCCGTGGCGTCCAGCCCGCTTAAGATCATCAGAATGGCCGGTTTAACATCGTGATCGGTTTGTTTCAGGACCGCTTCTGCCTCTTCACGGCCTGCACCTGTCGCCTCCATCACCATACGGCAGGCTCTGTCCACCAGCTTGACGTTGGTGGCCTGCATATCGACCATCAGGTTCTGATAAACCTTGCCGAACTTCACCATCGCGCCGGTGGAGATCATATTGAGCACCAGCTTTTGCGCGGTCCCTGATTTCAGGCGCGTGGAGCCGGTCAGCGCTTCCGGCCCGACAACCGGAGAGATGGCGATAGCGGCCACCTGGGCAATCGGCGAGCCGGGGTTACAGGAGATGGCAACCGTCGTGCAGCCTGTCTGGTTGGCGTATTCCAGGCCGCCAATGACGTACGGCGTGCGCCCGGATGCCGCCAGCCCAACCACCAGATCCTGCGCGGTCAGGTTCAGCGCTTTGAGATCATCTTCACCGAGCTGTTTGTTGTCTTCCGCCCCTTCAACAGCTTTCAGCAGCGCGCCTGGGCCACCGGCAATCAGCCCGATCACCAGGCCGTGCGGAACGCCAAAGGTTGGCGGACATTCGGAGGCATCCAGAACCCCCAAACGTCCGCTGGTGCCCGCGCCCATGTAAATAATGCGCCCACCGGCCTTTAGCGCAGTTGCGGCCGCATCAACCGCTTTCGCCACCTCAGGTAATGTCTCTTTCACTGCCTGCGCGACCAGCGTATCCTGTTGATTAAAGCGGTTAACCAGCTCCAGCGTGGAGAGTGCGTCAAGATCCATGGTTTGCGGGTTACGCGTTTCAGAAACCAGTGAGCCAAGATTCATTTTTTGTACCTCAAGAATTTTTAATTCATAATAATCACACTATAGTGGAATATAAAATTCATTCAGGCGAGCAAAATTCGTATTTGAGCAGATAATCACATTTTCGCCAGGAGACCGTATGAACTGTTTAATTCGCATTCGCCAGCGTTATGCAGGCTTTGCCCAAAGCGACAAGAAGCTGGCGGATTTTCTACTTTCTCAACCCGACCACGCGCGCCATCTTAGCTCGCAGCAGCTGGCGAGTGAGGCCGGTGTGAGCCAGTCCAGCGTGGTGAAGTTTGCCCAGAAGATTGGGTTTAAGGGCTTTCCGGCCCTCAAGCTTGCGATCAGCGAAGCGCTGGTGAGTAACCCCAATCCGCAGTCGATGCCGGTGCATAATCAGATCCGGGGCGATGACCCGATGCGTCTGGTGGGCGAAAAGCTGATCAAAGAGAACGTGGCGGCCATGCATGCGACGCTGGATGTGAATACCGAAGAGAAGCTGCTGGAAAGCGTGGCGATGCTGCGCGCGGCACGGCGCATTATTCTGACCGGGATAGGTGCATCCGGGCTAGTGGCGCGTAACTTTGGCTGGAAGCTGACGAAGATCGGTTACAACGCGATAGTGGAGCAGGACATGCACGCCCTGCTCGCCACCGTCCAGGCAATGGATCCTGACGATTTGCTGCTGGCGATCTCCTATTCCGGTGAACGTCGAGAGATCAATATGGCGACCGATGAAGCGCTGCGCGTCGGCGGTAAAATTCTGGCGATCACGGGTTTTACGCCAAACGCGCTCCAGCAGCGGGCAACGCGCTGTTTATATACCATTGCCGAGGAGCAGGCCACGCGCAGCGCGGCTATTTCGTCCACCAGTGCTCAAATGATGCTGACGGATTTGCTGTTTATGGCGCTGGTGCAGCAGGATCTTGAGCGCGCGCCCGAGCGCATTCGTCACAGCGAAGAACTGGTAAAGAAACTGGTTTGACGCGTATAATGCCCGCCCAGTTTGTGTTGTTTCTGAGAATTTCCTGATGGCGCTGTTAATTACCAAAAAATGCATTAATTGCGATATGTGCGAGCCCGAATGCCCTAACCAGGCCATTTCGATGGGCGACAGCATTTATGAGATTAACAGCGACCGCTGCACGGAATGCATCGGCCACTATGAAACGCCGACCTGTCAGAAAGTGTGCCCGATCCCGAATACTATCCTGAAGGATCCGGCCCACGTCGAGAACGAAGAACAGTTATGGGATAAGTTTGTCCTGATGCATCATGCAGACAAACTCTAGCTTTCAATGATCACCGTTGCGCAGGCGTAGTGGCGTTCATCGGCGAGCGTCACGTGCATGTGATTCACCCCCAGCTTTTCCGCCAGCTTTTGCGCTTCCCCCCACAGACGCAGGCTCGGTTTGCCCAGCTCATCGTTAAACACTTCGCACTGGTTAAACGCCAGGCCGTTGCGAATGCCGGTTCCGAAGGCTTTAGCTGCCGCCTCTTTAACCGCAAAGCGCTTCGCCAGAAAACGCACCGGCTGCTGATGCGCTTCCCAGATGGCCCACTCGTTATCGCTCAGCACGCGTCTTGCGAGGCGATCGCCACTCCGGGCGATCACCGCTTCAATGCGGGCTATTTCAACGATATCAGTGCCTAAGCCCAGAATGGCCATTACTGACGCGCTTCCAGCATCAGGCGTTTCATCTCTGAGACCGCCTCTTTCAGGCCGCTCATCACCGCACGGCCAATAATGGCGTGGCCGATGTTCAGCTCGTGCATTTCCGGCAGCGCGGCAATGGCTTTCACATTGTGGTAGGTCAGGCCGTGGCCGGCGTTAACCTTCAGACCCAGGCTTGAAGCGTACGTGGCTGCTTTAGCAATACGCTCCAGCTCTTTCGCCTGCTCGGCGTCGTTTTTGGCATCGGCATAGCAGCCGGTGTGAATTTCGATATACGGTGCGCCCACGTCGGCCGCCGCTTTAATCTGGGTGAAATCAGCGTCGATAAACAGAGAAACCAGGATACCGGCATCCGCCAGACGCTTGCAGGCATCGCGCATTTTGTCGAGCTGGCCGGCCACATCCAGACCGCCTTCGGTGGTCACTTCCTGGCGTTTTTCCGGCACCAGGCAGCAGAAATGCGGTTGGGTCTCGCAGGCAATGGCGAGCATCTCTTCAGTGACCGCCATCTCCAGATTCATACGGGTGTCCAGCGTCTGGCGCAGAATGCGCACGTCGCGGTCAGTAATATGGCGGCGGCCTTCACGCAGGTGAACGGTAATGCCGTCAGCGCCAGCCTGTTCAGCAATAAACGCCGCCTGAACCGGATCGGGATACGCCGTGCCGCGCGCATTACGCAGCGTGGCGATATGATCAATGTTGACGCCTAACAGTAATTCAGCCATGACAATCCTCGGTATTTTGGTTCATTTCTCTTCCCCCTCTCCCGCCGGGAGAGGGCTGGGGTGAGGGGTAAAACGTTAACGTTTCGGCACAAACTGCCTGAATAATTCGCGGCTCTTTAAGGGCTTGCCGCCAAGATACGGCTTGAGGGCAATCCGGGCAAAGCGTTTTGCTGCGCGCAGGGCGTCTTGATCGGGAAACTCGCGCTCATACAGCGCCCGGAGCTGGCGCCCGGTAAAAGTGCTGTTGTCTATTACGATACTGGCGATAAAGCCTTTTTCTTCGCGGTAGCGGTAGGTCATAGTGTCTTCTACCTCGTCCCCGCTCCCCGCACAGTGCAGAAAATCTACGCCGTACCCGAGATGGCCCAGCAGCGCCAGTTCGAAGCGGCGCAGCGCAGGCTCGGGTGTGCCGGTTGCGCCAGCAAGTGCCTGGATACAGTGCAGATAATCGAAGAAAAGTTCCGAGAAGCGAGTCTCATGTTCAAGGACGCGAGAAATGAGTTCGTTGACATACAGACCGCTGTAGAGCGTGATGCCAGAAAGAGGAAGCGCCAGAGAGACGGCTTCAGCGCTGCGCAGGGTTTTGACTTCCCCTCGCCCGCCAAAGCGTACCAGCAGCGGGGTGAAAGGCTGTAAGGCACCTTTCAGGTTAGAACGTTTGGAACGTGCGCCTTTCGCAACAAGGCGCACGCGGCCCGACTCTTCCGTGAAGACGTCCAGCATAAGGCTGGTTTCGCTCCAGGGACGACTATGGAGAACGAAGGCACGCTGCCAACCTTCCATTATACTCGTCGTCTTGCGTTACTGGTCTTCGCCGTAACCGAGGCTGCGCAGAGCACGCTCATCATCGGCCCAGCCAGATTTCACTTTCACCCACAGTTCGAGGTGAACCGGCGCTTCGAACATCTCCATCATGTCCTTACGGGCTTCGATACCGATGGTTTTTATCTTGGCGCCTTTATTGCCGATCACCATCTTCTTCTGCCCTTCGCGCTCAACGAGGATCAGGCCGTTGATGTCGTAGCCACCGCGCTCGTTGGTCTGGAAACGCTCGATCTCCACCGTCACAGAGTACGGCAGTTCAGCGCCCAGGAAACGCATCAGCTTTTCACGGATGATTTCAGACGCCATAAAGCGCTGAGAACGATCGGTGATGTAGTCTTCCGGGAAGTGATGAATCGCTTCCGGCAGATGCTTACGCACGATGCCCGCGATGGTATCAACGTTCAGGCCGGTCTCAGCAGACAGCGGAACGATGTCGAGGAAGTTCATCTGACTTCCGAGCCACTGCAGATGCGGCAGCAGGTCGGCCTTTTCCTGCACGTTATCAACTTTGTTAACCGCGAGAATGACCGGCGTTTTGCCGTCACGCAGCTTGTTCAGCACCATCTCGTCGTCCGGCGTCCAGCGGGTGCCTTCAACAACGAAAATCACCAGCTCTACGTCGCCAATCGAGCTGCTCGCCGCCTTGTTCATCAGGCGGTTGATAGCACGCTTCTCTTCCATGTGCAGGCCCGGGGTATCGACGTAGATCGCCTGATACGCGCCTTCAGTATGGATGCCGACGATGCGGTGACGCGTGGTCTGCGCCTTACGCGAGGTGCTGGAAATCTTCTGCCCAAGCAGATTATTCAGCAGGGTGGATTTACCAACGTTCGGACGTCCGACGATGGCAATAAATCCGCAATAGGTTTTTTCTTCGCTCATTCCAGCTCCAGCATTTTTAACGCCTGTTCGGCGGCAGCCTGTTCAGCCTTACGACGGCTTGAACCTGTGCCCACCACCGGTTCACTCAGGCCACTGACCTGGCAATGGATGGTAAATTCCTGATCGTGTGCTTCGCCACGAACCTGCACCACCAGATAGGATGGCAGCGGCAGATGACGACCCTGCAAATATTCCTGCAGACGCGTTTTCGGATCTTTTTGTTTATCGCCAGGACTGATTTCGTCCAGACGGCTCTGATACCAGTTCAGGATCAGCTTTTCTACGGTCTGGATATCGCTGTCCAGGAACACACCACCAATTAATGCTTCGACCGTATCGGCGAGAATAGATTCACGACGAAAGCCGCCGCTTTTCAGTTCACCCGGTCCAAGACGCAGACATTCGCCCAGTTCAAATTCACGCGCGATTTCCGCAAGGGTATTACCCCGAACCAGCGTGGCACGCATGCGGCTCATATCACCCTCGTCCACACGCGGGAAACGATGATAAAGCGCATTCGCAATCACGAAACTTAAAATAGAGTCACCTAAAAACTCGAGGCGCTCATTATGTTTGCTGCTGGCACTGCGGTGGGTTAATGCCTGTTGCAACAACTCCTGATGATGAAAAGTGTAGCCCAGCTTCCGTTGAAGCCGATTAATTACGATGGGGTTCATGCGATACCAATAAATGAATGCGTCAAAAATGCAGCACACGAAACCGACCTGAGAAAACCAACGCGGTTTCGTGTGCCGTGGCTCCCTTGCAGGGCCAACCTTAAACTTCGGGGGAATATTCTATACACAACGACAAGGGATGTCGTTAGTTCGAAGAGATTTATCGTGGAAATAATTCACGTAGCCGCGAAATAATGCGGCTACGTGCTCTTTTCGTGAGAATTAATGGATCCCGCCAATACGATTCAGGCGTACCCCGGTCGGCCATTCGCCTTCCTGCTTCTCAAAACTCATCCAGATCGCCGTCGCTTTACCCACCAGATTCGCTTCCGGCACAAAGCCCCAGTAGCGGCTATCGGCAGAGTTATCGCGGTTATCGCCCATCATGAAGTAATGACCTGGCGGTACGATCCAACTGGCAAGCTGCTGACCCGGCTGCTGGTAATACATACCCACTTGATCCTGCGCGATTGGAACCGTCAGGATACGATGGGTGACATCACCCAGCGTCTCTTTACGCTCAACCAGGCGGATGCCGTTCTCTTTGGTCTCGCCTTTCGGTACCTGGAAGAAGCCGCTGGTCGCTTCGCCGCCGTTACGACGGGCAAAGGTCTGCACAAAATCACTTGGCTCAACGTTTGAGTAGGTGATGGCCAGCGCGTTTTCACATGCGGTACCGGAACTGCAGCCCGGCTGAACGGTGACTTCCTTCGTGGCCGGATCGTAGGTGACTTTATCACCCGGCAGACCCACCGCGCGCTTGATGTAGTCCAGTCGCGGATCTTCCGGGTATTTAAACACCACGATATCGCCACGTTTCGGATGACCGGTTTCGATCAGCGTTTTCTGGTAGATCGGATCTTTAATGCCGTAGGCAAACTTCTCAACCAGAATAAAATCGCCAATCAGCAGTGTTGGCATCATGGAACCTGATGGGATCTGGAACGGCTCGTAAATGAACGAACGCACCACCAGCACAATGGCCAGCACCGGAAATACCGAGGCTCCCGTTTCCAGCCAGCCCGGTTTCGGGCCAACTTTCTTCAGGGTTTTCGCATCAAGCCCATCGCCAGTGGCTGCCTGCGCGGCAGCCTGACGTTCACGGCGTTTTGGGGCGAAGATAAACTTATCCAGACACCACAGCAGACCTGTCACCAGGGTAGCGATGACCAGGATCAGGGCAAACATGTTCGCCATGCCAACTCCTTAAGGGTTATTTGCCGTCTTTACCAACATGAAGAATGGCAAGGAATGCTTCCTGCGGCAGCTCAACGTTACCGACCTGCTTCATACGCTTCTTACCGTCTTTCTGCTTCTGCAGCAGCTTTTTCTTACGGCTGACGTCACCGCCGTAGCATTTCGCCAGGACGTTTTTACGCAGCTGTTTAACGGTAGAACGGGCGATGATATGGTTACCAATGGCCGCCTGAATCGCGATGTCAAATTGCTGACGCGGGATCAGCTCTTTCATCTTCTCAACCAGTTCACGACCACGGTATGGCGCGTTGTCGTTGTGGGTGATCAGCGCCAGCGCATCGACGCGCTCGCTGTTGATCAGCACGTCCACACGCACCATGTTAGAGGCCTGGAAGCGCTTGAAGTTGTAATCCAGTGACGCATAGCCACGGGAGGTCGACTTCAGACGGTCGAAGAAGTCGAGGACCACTTCCGCCATCGGGATTTCGTAGGTCAGCGCCACCTGGTTACCGTGGTAAACCATGTTGGTCTGCACGCCACGCCTCTCAATACACAGCGTGATGACGTTGCCCAGGAACTCCTGCGGCAGCAGCATGTGACACTCAGCAATAGGCTCACGCAGCTCGTGAATATTGTTCAGCGGTGGCAGCTTGGACGGGCTATCGACGTAGATCACTTCTTTCGAGGTCGTTTCCACTTCATACACTACGGTCGGTGCGGTGGTGATCAGATCCAGATCGTATTCACGCTCCAGACGTTCCTGAATGATCTCCATGTGCAGCAGGCCGAGGAAGCCACAGCGGAAACCGAAGCCCAGCGCCGTTGAACTTTCTGGTTCGTAGAACAGGGAAGCATCGTTCAGGCTCAGCTTACCGAGCGCATCACGGAAGTTTTCGTAGTCGTCAGAGCTGACCGGGAAAAGGCCCGCGTAAACCTGCGGTTTCACCTTTTTGAAGCCTGGCAGCGCTTTGTCCGCCGGGTTACGCGCCAGCGTCAGCGTATCGCCCACCGGAGCACCGAGGATGTCTTTAATTGCGCAGACCAGCCAACCTACCTCGCCGCATTTCAGCTCGGTACGGTCAACCTGTTTTGGCGTGAAGATACCCAGACGGTCAGCGTTGTAGACCTGGCCGGTACTCATGACCTTAATTTTGTCGCCTTTACGCATGGTGCCGTTTTTGATACGTACCAGCGAAACAACGCCAAGGTAGTTATCGAACCAGGAGTCGATGATCAGCGCCTGCAGCGGCGCTTCCGGGTCACCTTCCGGTGGCGGAATATCACGCACCAGACGTTCCAGCACATCGGGAACACCGACGCCGGTTTTCGCCGAGCAGCGTACCGCGTCGGTCGCATCAATGCCGACGATGTCTTCAATCTCTTCCGCGACGCGCTCAGGATCGGCGGCAGGCAGGTCAATTTTGTTCAGAACCGGCACGACCTCGAGATCCATTTCCATCGCGGTGTAGCAGTTCGCCAGGGTCTGGGCTTCTACGCCCTGCCCGGCATCGACCACCAGCAGCGCGCCTTCACAGGCCGCCAGCGAGCGTGAAACTTCATAGGAGAAGTCAACGTGGCCAGGGGTGTCGATAAAGTTCAGTTGGTAGGTTTCACCGTCGGTCGCTTTATAGTCGAGCGTCACGCTTTGCGCTTTAATGGTGATACCGCGTTCGCGTTCCAGGTCCATGGAGTCCAGTACCTGGGCTGCCATTTCACGATCAGACAGGCCACCGCAAATCTGGATAATACGGTCAGACAGCGTCGACTTACCGTGGTCAATGTGAGCAATGATCGAAAAGTTACGTATGTTCTTCATATAGTTAAATAATTATGCCTTACGAATTCCTGGAGGCCGCTGTTCTTAGCCTGACGTTTTTCAGTGCGAAAACGCAGCATTCTACACTACATCCCCGCAACCTGGAAATGCACTTAGAGCCAAGCATAGCGCGAAGAAACGGCGTTTTCTTTTTTGAGATGTAAATAATGATAAAGCCCGGTGGATCACCGGGCTTCAGAAGAGAGCGTCTCGACACGAAGCTGGTCAGGCGCAAGTGCAACATTGAGGATAACGGGTTGCCACTCTTCTCGTGCAGCGAGCTTTGGCGACAGGCCTTTGGCAAGCCAAAATCCACCTACGCCACCCAGTGCAGCACCACACATGGCAGCCACATCGGTGCCAAACAACGTCTGGAAAATACCGCCCATAACAAACAAACCAACCAGAGGGGAGAGATAAACCAGCATCGCGGAGGTCAACAGACTGCCTTCTGCGATGCCCAGTTCCACCTTCTGCCCTGCCACCAGCGGCTGTTCGCTCGGGACGGCGATCGTATGCGACGTTTGCGGCCCCAGCTTGTTGAGCACGCGACTGCCGCAACCTGCTCTGGACGCACAGCTGTTACATGATGCTTTTACGTCACAGTTCACCAGCGCAACGCCATCCTGCCACGATACGACCGTAGCCCACTCTTTAATCATTGCGCAGCCCTGAATTTAATGCTGTCGGAAATGCGCTTCGCCGTTTGCGGCGGCAATTCCCCGACGATGGTGATCTCGGCGTTATCACGTACCGTGGTACTCACCGTACGGCGCCCGGTACGAAGCATTTGTTCTGAACTGTTTGCCGTTGCACGGTTGATGTTCACCGAGAAGCTGAACAAACCATCTGAATAAAGACGCGATTCGACCGGCGTTTCAATGGTCGGTAACTGGCGACGGCTACTGGAGACTTCACTAAATCCTTGCGGGATCCAGGAAGGAACCCAGTTGAAGTTCACAGAATCACCGGCAGGAACAGAAAGCAGCGGCGGCAGGCTGGCTTTGGCCAGATTCTGCATGCTATTGCCCACCTGATTATTCACGCTGAAGGAGATGACGCGGAACTGTTCCAGCGTTTCACCGTCACGGTCGAGCAGGTCAACGCGCATTGGCAGCTTGGTTTCCGCGTCAATCCAGACGATGTAGCTGTAACGCGTACCGTCTCTGGCCACAACGCGGATAACCTCGCAGAGTCTGTCGGCGATGCGAGTTTTGCCGACCGCGATAAAATCGTAGAAAGGCGCAAGACGCTTGAAATCGGTATAGATAAGCGATGGCAAGGAATCAACGATATAGTCGCCATTCAGAGTGAAAGGTTCCAGGCCAGGTTCAAAGTAGCTGATTTCATTGCCACGCTGAACCACTTCCCGACGTGGACCATCCATCTGTAAAAGCTGGGCGAGCGGCTGGTTATCAAGACGGGCATGGCGATAGCGTAACGATTCGACGCCCTGCTTATTAATGCTGATAAATGCCAACTCGTAATTGAGTGACTGGCTGGCCAGATTCATTTGCTGCAACAACGCCCCGGATGAAACATCAGCCGAGGCGTTGGCAGAGAAGAACAGGCTACCTGTCATCAGAGACATGGCGAACCAAAGTTGCTTCATTACTGCGATTGCGTTCCTAAAGTTTGGTTTCCGGGCACTTGCACAGCAGCCTGCTGGGTTTGTGCCTGCTCAAACTGAAGCTGTTCGGAGTGCAGACGACGCTGCAACTCATAATCCTGCAACATCGCATTGATGCGACGGCGCTGCTCTTGTACCTGCTGTTGCTGACCGCCGCTTGCGGAAGCATCTGCCGGTACGCCCAGGCTAACCGGGCTGGCTTTGCCCATCATCGGCAGTGTATTAAACACTGGCGCTTCAGGTTGCTGATTGGCTTCAGACTGAGTGTTATAGTGCTGGACGCCAACGATAACTGCAAGCGATACGCAAGCAGCCACACCCATTTGGGTAAGCTGGCTGGCCCACGGACGCACCTTTTGCCAGAACGGCATTTTCTGCCACTGGTGAGGCGCGGGCTGAGCTTCAGGAATCAGCGGAGTGGTCTGATGTACTGGCTCGTTCTCGATGGCCGCCATGACGCGAGCCGAGATATCGAAATGGAGAACCTCGCCGGTATCACCACGTAGGGTGTCACGGATGAGATGATAGCTCTCCCAGGTCTCTTGCATTTCGGGAGAATGAGACAGCTCATTGAGCAGCTCACTATCCAGCGTTTCACCATCCATTAAAGCGGAAAGTTGTTCTTTCTGCATGCCTAATACCTTTTCCAGTATCCCGCTATCGTCAACGCCTGATAAGCGGTTGAACTTTATTATCAATTGCTTCTCGCGCACGGAAAATTCGTGAACGAACCGTGCCGACCGGACAATCCATGATGACCGCTATCTCTTCATAGCTTAGGCCATCCAACTCCCGTAACGTAATTGCCATGCGTAAATCTTCCGGGAGCGACTCGATCGTGCGAAAAACGATTTGTCTCAGTTCTTCTGACAACATTAAGTTCTCAGGGTTCGAAATTTCTTTCAACGCGCCGCCACTTTCGAAGTTTTCGGCGTCGATTGCGTCCACATCACTAGAAGGCGGACGACGGCCCTGAGCGACCAGATAATTTTTTGCTGTATTCACGGCAATGCGATACAGCCAGGTATAAAAAGCACTATCTCCCCGGAATGAATCCAGCGCACGATAGGCCTTAATAAAAGACTCTTGTACCACATCAGGAACGTCTCCCGAGGGGACATAGCGAGAAACCAGACTCGCCACCTTATGCTGGTAGCGAACCACCAGTAGGTTAAAGGCTTTCTGATCTCCCTTTTGGACCCGTTCAACCAGGACCTGGTCCGTTAACTGCTCGCTCATCCGAGGTAATGTCTCCCCAAACCTAAATTCCACGCGCTATCGAAACGCCACTCTAACAGCATTGTACTTTGAGCAAGCACTGGCTTAGAGCGTCTATTCTTCAATAAGTTCCGTCACGCTTTTGTTTTTGTTCATCGCGCCGCAGACCGATCATTTTCTCTCATTATAAGTCTGATCACGATACGCACCCACTTTCTGACAAGAATCATCAACTTTATCGTCAGAAGAGTAACGCAACACCGGCTTTATTTCACCACAAAATCTGAAGCTAACGATCTGCTTCGCAAAATATTTTTCGTTCATTTACCTCTTGTTTAGCTCTGACTTTACGTTTAGTCACCATAACAACATACAAAAAAAACGTGCGAAACGTCTCAGTCAGGTGCTATTCTGGCCAAACACTGTTTAGTAAATTAAACAAACATCATGAACACAACGCCAGAACTTCATTGTGATGTACTGATCATCGGCAGCGGTGCTGCTGGTCTCTCCCTTGCGCTGCGCCTTGCTGAGCACCAGAACGTGATCGTCTTGAGTAAGGGCCCGATGAGCGAGGGTTCAACTTTCTATGCGCAAGGCGGGATTGCGGCCGTGTTTGATGAAACGGACAGCATTGCCTCACACGTTGAAGACACCCTCATTGCCGGGGCGGGGATTGTGGATGAACATGCCGCAGAGTTTGTCGCCAGCAACGCCCGACATTGCGTACAGTGGCTTATCGATCAGGGGGTGCTGTTTGATACCCACGTCCAGCCTAACGGTGAAGAGAGCTACCACCTGACCCGTGAAGGCGGACATAGCCATCGTCGGATCCTTCATGCGGCAGACGCGACCGGAAAAGCGGTTGAAACCACACTGGTCAGTAAAGCGCTTAGCCATCCTAATATTCGCGTCCTTGAGCGTAGCAATGCGGTTGACCTGATTATCTCCGATAAAATTGGTCTACCGGGCACGCGACGCGTCGTCGGCGCCTGGGTGTGGAATCGTAATAAAGAGAAGGTGGAAACCTGCCGGGCAAAAGCGGTCGTCCTGGCGACAGGCGGTGCCTCTAAGGTGTATCAGTACACGACTAACCCGGACATTGCCTCCGGAGACGGTATAGCCATGGCCTGGCGTGCCGGTTGTCGCGTGGCGAACCTTGAGTTCAATCAGTTCCATCCAACAGCCCTGTTCCATCCTCAGGCGCGTAATTTTCTGCTGACGGAAGCCCTGCGCGGAGAAGGCGCTTACCTGAAGCGTCCCGACGGCTCCCGCTTTATGCCTGACTTTGATGCGAGGGACGAACTGGCCCCGCGCGATATTGTCGCTCGCGCAATCGACCATGAAATGAAACGTCTTGGCGTGGATTGCATGTATCTGGATATCAGCCATAAGCCAGCTGAGTTCATTCGTCAGCACTTTCCGATGATTTATGAAAAACTGCTGGGCCTGGGCATCGATTTGACCCGCAATCCGGTGCCCATTGTGCCTGCAGCCCACTATACCTGTGGTGGCGTGATGGTTGACGATCACGGCCGCACCGACGTGGATGGCCTGTACGCCATTGGAGAAGTGAGTTATACCGGCCTGCACGGCGCGAACCGCATGGCCTCAAACTCGCTGCTGGAGTGTCTGGTATACGGATGGTCTGCAGCAGAGGATATTACCAGCCGTATGCCGTATGCACGTGAAACAGAGCATTTGCCAGCCTGGGATGAAAGTCGTGTAGAAAATCCGGACGAACTGGTTGTTATCCAGCATAACTGGCACGAACTGCGGCTGTTTATGTGGGACTACGTTGGGATTGTACGGACGACAAAACGTCTTGAACGCGCCCTGCGCCGCATCACGATGCTACAGCAGGAGATTGATGAGTATTACGCCAATTTCCGCGTCTCCAATAACCTGCTGGAACTGCGCAACCTTGTACAGGTTGCGGAGCTTATCGTTCGCTGCGCAATGATGCGTAAAGAGAGTCGCGGGCTGCATTACACCCTGGACTATCCCGATCAGCTGGAAGCGTCCGGCCCGTCGGTCTTGTCTCCTCACGCTCACATAAACAGATAGAACGCCTGGGTCAGAGCTGTGTAATCTTCGGAGTAACGCTGGTCTGGCCCACGGATGACCATTCTGTCATTGAAACACTCCCCTTCTTTCGGTGAGAGTGCCAGCAATACACGATGCGGCAACCGCCCTTCAGTGTCCGAAATGTCGGTGCGTAAACGCAGATTCCAGCCAATCTCCCGGGCAATCTCAATAAAGTTATTGCCGGTACTTTCTGGCAGTACCACGCAGAAAAAACCTTCTTCAGAGATCAGCTCAGCCGCACTGGTTAACAGCGCCTTATGATCGAGTGAACCGGTATCACGAGCCCGTTCGCGCTCGGCTGTACCGCACTCCACGCCGGGTTCGTAGTAAGGAGGGTTACTGACAATGAGATCGTAACGTGAAGTTTGCTCAGGCGCCCAGGCAAGAATATCCGCACACTCAACGGAAAGGCGTAGCGCCCAGGGGGATTCCGCAGCATTTTCACTCGCCTGCCCTGCGGCCTGCGCATCCAGTTCGACGGCATCAATGGTGACATGTTCTTCCGTGCGCTGCGCCAGCATCAACGCCACCAGCCCGCTGCCCGTACCGATATCAAGAATACGCTTAACACCTGCGACAGGTGCCCAGGCACCCAGTAAAATACCGTCTGTACCAACTTTCATCGCACAGCGATCGTGCGCCACAAAAAACTGCTTAAACGTAAAACCATCGCGGCGCAGCTGCGCTTTGAGTTGAGACATGTCAGGGCAACCTTCTAAGTGAAACTGGAGTAGCATAGGGGAAAGCGAAGTGGTCGAAAAGCGATATCCATACAAACAGATGAAGATTACAGCCGTAACGTCTATAATCAGCGCCCCACACAGAGGTAGAACATGACTGTAACGACTTTTTCCGAACTTGAACTCGATGAAAGCCTGCTCAATGCACTTGGGAGCAAAGGCTTTACACGCCCGACCGCCATTCAGGCCGCGGCCATTCCGCCTGCGCTTGAGGGCCGCGATGTGCTCGGTTCTGCGCCAACCGGCACGGGGAAAACAGCAGCCTACTCGCTGCCTGTCTTGCAGCACCTGCTCGATTTCCCGCGTAAAAAATCAGGCCCACCGCGTATTTTAATTCTGACGCCTACGCGCGAACTGGCAATGCAGGTTGCCGATCACGCGCGTGAACTCGCGGCAAATACTCATCTTGATATCGCCACCATCACCGGCGGCGTTGCGTACATGAACCACGCCGAAGTGTTCAGCGAAAACCAGGACATCGTCGTTGCGACGACCGGCCGCCTGCTGCAGTACATCAAAGAAGAGAACTTCGACTGCCGCGCGGTTGAAACGCTGATCCTGGATGAAGCCGACCGCATGCTGGACATGGGCTTCGCGCAGGATATTGAACACATTGCGGGTGAAACGCGCTGGCGTAACCAGACAATGCTGTTCTCTGCCACGCTCGAAGGGGAAGCGATCAAAGACTTCGCAGAGCGTCTGCTGGAAGATCCGGCGGAAGTCTCGGCGACGCCGTCCACCCGTGAGCGTAAGAAGATCCACCAGTGGTACTACCGCGCGGATAACCTTGAGCACAAGGTCGAATTGCTGAAACACCTGCTGAAGCAGGAAGATGCTCTGCGCACAATCGTGTTTGTGCGCAAGCGCGAGCGCGTGCACGAGCTGGCGGAAATGCTGCGTAACGCCGGGATCAACAACTGCTATCTCGAAGGCGAGATGGCGCAGATCAAGCGAACTGAAGGCATTAAGCGTCTGACCGACGGTCGCGTGAACGTTCTGGTTGCGACTGACGTTGCCGCACGCGGGATCGACATCCCTGACGTGAGCCACGTCATTAACTTCGATATGCCGCGCAGCGGAGATACCTATCTGCACCGTATTGGCCGTACCGGCCGCGCGGGCCGCAAAGGGATTGCGATTTCACTGGTTGAAGCGCATGACTACCTGCTGCTGCAGAAGATTGGCCGCTATGTTGATGAGCCGCTGAAAGCGCGCGTCATTGATGAGCTTCGCCCGACCACCCGTGCGCCGAGCGAAAAAATGACGGGCAAGCCGTCCAAAAAAGCGCTCGCGAAACGTGCTGAGAGAAAAGAGAAAGAAAAAGAGAAGCCGCGCGTTAAGCAACGCCACCGCGACACCAAAAATATTGGTAAACGTCGCAAGCCAAGCGCTGCCGCGCCAGAAACGAAAACTGAAGAGTAAAAAAAGCCGGGAAATTTCCCGGCTTTTTTATTCCACCCCCGTGGCTGAAACCCTTACAGGCTTTCAGTAAAGGTACGGGCAATAACGTCGCGCTGCTGCTCTGGAGTCAGTGAGTTGAAGCGTACCGCATAGCCCGACACACGAATGGTCAGCTGTGGGTATTTTTCAGGGTGCTCAACGGCATCCATCAGCGTTTCGCGACGCAGCACGTTAACGTTCAGGTGCTGACCACCTTCAACGCGCACTTCTGGTTTCACTTCCATTGGGATTTCACGGTATTCGATTTCGCCCAGTTTGCTCACTGGCACGATTTCGTCTTCTGCAAAACCCGCTTTCGCTACGACACAGCGCGCTTCGTTTTTCTCGCTGTCCAGCAGCCAGAAAGAGTTGAGCAGATCGTCATTTGCAGCTTTAGTAATCTGGATACCTGTAATCATGTGTTGCCTCCCTAGGCTACATTAACTGATGTCGGCCTCTCGCGGCCAATTGGTAAAACCATTGTTTCTTGTGTGTATATATATCATTCACACCTCGGTGATTTATTGATTTAAATCAACAAAAACACCAACCACATAAAGAGTGTGGTTTGAATTTATTGTTTTAGATCAATTTCACAGCCTTACCAATTCAACTTGCCCTGCATCTTTTCAAAATAAATTTAGCCACTTAGCGCACATTTCAGCGTGTAATTTTGCTCACCGGGGTTAAACAGGTAAGCTAGTCACAGATTGAGATTCGCAGGAGAGCGAGATGACGACACCTTTAACCTGGCATGACGTGCTGGCAGAAGAAAAGCAGCAGCCTTATTTTATCAATACACTCAGAACCGTTGCTGCTGAGCGCCAGTCCGGACAGACGATTTACCCGCCGCAGAAAGATGTGTTCAACGCCTTTCGCTATACCGAACTGAGCGATGTAAAAGTGGTTATTTTGGGTCAGGATCCCTATCACGGCCCAGGGCAAGCGCATGGGCTGGCGTTTTCCGTACGTCCGGGCGTGGCTATCCCCCCTTCTCTGCTCAACATGTATAAAGAGCTTGAGGGAACCGTGCCCGGGTTTACCCGGCCAAACCACGGCTACCTGGAAAGCTGGGCGCATCAAGGTGTGCTGCTACTGAACACCGTCCTGACCGTGCGCGCGGGCCAGGCGCACTCGCACGCCAGCCTTGGATGGGAGTCCTTTACCGATAAAGTCATCAGCCTGATCAACGAGCATCGCGAAGGGGTGGTGTTTTTACTCTGGGGTTCTCACGCGCAGAAGAAAGGGGCGATTATTGACCGTCAGCGTCATCACGTGTTGAAAGCACCGCACCCGTCACCGCTGTCTGCTCATCGCGGTTTCTTTGGCAGTAATCATTTTGTTCTGGCGAATGAATGGCTGGAAAAACGTGGCGAAACGCCAATTGACTGGATGCCTGTGTTACCGGCAGAGAGCGAGTAGGATTTGAATGTGCCGGGTCAGGCCCGGCACATAAGAGGCTTATGCCTTATTCTGACGCCACCATTCAGCCAGCAGCACGCCGGTTGCAACGGAAACGTTCAGACTTTCCACATTGCCTGTCCCGTCAATAGAGACGCTCAGATCCGCACTGGAGAGCGCCGCATCAGACAGACCATCGCGTTCCTGACCTAACACCAACACCATCTTACGTGGCAACGTCGCTTTAAACAGCGGCGTACCGGCGTGGCTCGAGGTGGTCACGATGGAATAGCCCGCTTTACGGAACTGCTCAAGGGCATCCAGAACGCTGTCGCCGGTGATCGGCTGTACGTGCTCGGCTCCGCCTTCCGCAGTACGGATCGCGGCACCGGATTCCAGCAGCGCGGCATCCTGCAACAGTACGCCTTTCACGCCAAAGTGCGCGCAGCTACGCATCATCGCACCCAGGTTGTGCGGGTTGCCCACATCTTCCAGCGCCAGCACGCAGTCATCGGCATCCGCCTGGCTGACCCACTGCTGCACGGTGGTGCCGTTACGTTTTTTGATCAGGAAGCAAACGCCGCCGTGGTGTTCGGTACCGGACGATTTGGTCAGCTCGGCATCATCCACAACGTGGTAGGCTTTGCGGTTCGCGGCCATCCAGCGCAGCGCTTCTTTGAAGCGCGGAGTCACGCTCTGGATAAACCAGGCGCGGACGATACACTCAGGACGGCTCTGGAACAGGGCCTGACAGGCATTCTCGCCATATACGCGGGTCTCTTCCGCACGCTGACGGCGCAGCACTTCCGGGTCGATAAAGCTCTTACCGCTGATACCGCCGTGATCGGCTTTTTCTGGCGTCTCATCGCCAGGAGCGCGAGAAACGGTGCGCCACGGTGAGGCGTTATCGCGTGAGAAGTCATCACGCGGACGATCGTCGCGTGGACGGTCATTACGTGGGCGGTCGGAACGCGGACGGTCATCGCGTTTGCGATCGTCACGTTTGCGGTCATCACCGCGGGTATTTTTGTCATCGCGGGCGGGGCGACGGCCACCGTCTGCACGAGAAGACGCCGGACGCCCACCACCTTTTCCGGTACGCGGATTTTGGGTGCGTTTATCAGAGTCATCATCACTGCGGACATACATCACTTTGACCTTGCCGCTTTTGTTTTTCATTTCGTCGTTCATGCTTTTCTCCACCAGCGCTGCGCGAAGCGCGCAGATTACCCGATGTGCCAGCGCATAGCCATAATTTCGTACAAAAGCCTGTGACTATTGTTCTCATTGAATAAAACGCATTGTTGTTTCAAACAGGCTCATTGATAATATGTAACATATTAGAAACATTATCGGCGTTCTGCCGCTGTTCCACGGCTCTATCAGAGGTTAGTTATGAATACCGTATGTGCCAACTGTCAGGCTCTTAATCGCATTCCGGACGATCGGATGGAAGATGGTGCGAAATGCGGACGTTGTGGCCCTGAATTATTTGATGGCGATGTCATTAACGCGACGGGTGCTACGCTGGACAAACTCCTCAAGGACGATCTTCCTGTGGTGGTCGATTTCTGGGCACCGTGGTGCGGCCCCTGCCGCAGCTTTGCGCCGATCTTCGAAGACGTGGCCGAAGAGCGTAGTGGAAAAATGCGTTTCGTTAAGGTGAACACCGAAGCCGAGCGCGAACTGAGCGCACGTTTTCGTATTCGCAGCATCCCGACCATTATGATTTTCAAAAATGGTGAAGTGATCGACATGCTCAACGGCGCAGTTCCGAAGGCACCATTTGAAAGCTGGTTAAACGAGTCGCTGTAACAATCGCGGGGCACATCTTGTGCCCCGTTCTCGCCTCTGCGAAAATAGGGTTTTTCCTGCATTTCGCCCATGACTGATAACGCTGTTCTACAATTACGCGCCGAACGCCTTGCGCGCGCCACGCGCCCGTTCCTTGCCCGTGGCAACCGTATCCTCCGCCGTCAGCGCTGCCTGCTGCCGCTGAAAGTTTGCCTCTGCGAGACGCTTACCCCGAGTACGGCAGAAAGCCGTTTTTGTCTCGTCATGTTCGATACCGAGCCGATGAAGCCCAGCAATACGGGGCGTCTTATCGCCGATATTTTACCGAATACCGCCGCGTTTCAATGGTCTCGTACAGAACCCCCTCAGGCACTGCTCGATTTAGTCACAAACCCCGACTATCAGCCAATGGTGGTTTTCCCGGCGTCCTACGCGGGAGAACAGCGCCAGGTTCTTTCTGCGCCGCCATCCGGTAAACCGCCGCTGTTTATTATGCTGGACGGCACCTGGACCGAAGCGCGAAAAATGTTCCGCAAAAGCCCCTATCTGGATGCTTTACCGGTGATTTCGGTCGATTTGTCTCGCGTCTCGGCCTATCGCCTGCGTGAAGCCCATGCTGACGGACAATATTGTACGGCGGAAGTGGCAATTGCGCTTCTGGATCTGGCCGGAGATACCCTGGCCGCCAGCGCGTTAGGCAGCCATTTTTCCTGTTTCCGCGAGCGTTACCTGGCAGGAAAAACCGTTCATAAGGGCAGCGTCACAGCAGTCGAGGCAGAAAGCGTTTAAAATCATCAGGCCGCTTGCATTCACAGGAGAGTTGCATGAGCCAGCGAGGGTTAGAAGCGCTACTACGACCTAAATCCATTGCCGTTATTGGCGCCTCCATGAAGCCGGATCGTGCGGGTTACCTGATGATGCGTAACCTGCTGGCTGGCGGCTTTAATGGCCCTGTTATGCCCGTCACCCCTGCTTATAAGGCCGTTCAGGGCGTGCTTGCGTGGCCAGATATTCAGAGCCTGCCCTTCGTTCCCGACCTCGCCATCATCTGTACGCATGCGAAACGGAATCTGGACTTACTGGAGTCACTTGGCCAAAAAGGGTGCAAAACCTGCATTATCCTCTCCTCACCTCCTGAACAGCAGCCAGAACTCCTGGCTTGTGCCGGTCGCTTTCAGATGCGTATTCTGGGGCCAAACAGTCTGGGACTGCTCGCACCATGGCAAGGACTGAACGCCAGCTTCTCCCCGGTGCCTATCCGCAAAGGAAAACTGGCCTTTATCTCGCAGTCGGCAGCCGTATCGAACACCATTCTCGACTGGGCGCAGCAACGTGAGATGGGATTCTCCTACTTCATCGCTCTGGGTGATAGCCTCGATATCGACGTAGATGAACTGCTGGATTTTCTGGCCAGAGACAGTAAAACCAGCGCGATTCTTCTCTACCTTGAGCACTTAAGCGATGCCCGTCGTTTTGTGTCAGCTTCGCGTAGCGCATCGCGCAATAAACCGATCCTGGTCATCAAAAGTGGGCGTAGCCCGGCGGCGCAGCGTCTGCTGAATTCGCATTCAGGTATGGATCCCGCGTGGGATGCCGCGATCCAGCGTGCCGGTTTACTTCGGGTGCAGGATACCCACGAGCTTTTTTCCGCCGTTGAGACGCTGAGCCATATGCGTCCGTTACGCGGCGAAAAGCTAATGATTGTCAGCAATGGGGCGGCACCTGCAGCGCTGGCACTGGATGAGCTCTGGCTACGCAACGGCAAGCTGGCTACGCTCGGCGAAGATACGCTGCAACATCTGCGTGAGGCATTACCCGTCAGCGTCGCACCAGGCAACCCGCTGGATTTACGCGATGACGCCAGCAGCGAGCGCTATATAAAGGCTATTTCAATTTTGCTGGACAGCCAGGATTTCGACGCGCTCATGATCATCCACTCGCCCAGTGCGGTTGCGCCTGGTACTGAAAGCGCTCGGACGCTCATTGACGCTGTGCGTAATCATCCGCGCGGCAAATACGTTACCGTGCTCACCAACTGGTGCGGTGAATTTTCCTCTCAGGAGGCACGACGGCTGTTCAGTGAAGCCGGGTTGCCGACGTATCGCACACCAGAAGGCACTATCACCGCATTTATGCATATGGTGGAATACCGTCGTAACCAAAAGCAACTGCGTGAAACCCCGGCTATACCAGGTAACCTGACTGCGAATGCCGTCGACGTCCACCGACTGCTGCTGCAGGCTATCGAAGAGGGGGCGACCTCGCTCGACACGCATGAGGTACAGCCCGTTCTCGGCAGTTACGGCATGCAAACGCTGCCGACATGGATCGCCAGCGACAGCGCGGAAGCCGTCCATATTGCTGAGCAAATTGGCTACCCGGTTGCCCTGAAGCTTCGCTCTCCGGATATCCCACATAAGTCGGATGTTCAGGGCGTAATGTTGTACTTACGCACGGCAGCGGAAGTGCAGCAAGCTGCAGATGCCATTTTCGACCGCGCCAAAATGGCCTGGCCGCAGGCCAGGATCCACGGCCTTCTCGTGCAAAGCATGGCTAACCGGGCAGGCGCCCAGGAGCTACGCGTGGTGGTTGAGCACGATCCGGTCTTTGGGCCGCTGATTATGCTGGGTGAAGGCGGCGTTGACTGGCGACCTGAAGAGCAGGCGGTGGTGGCATTACCGCCATTGAATATGAATCTGGCACGCTATCTGATAATACAGGCGATAAAGAGCAAAAAAATCCGTGGCCGGAGTGCCCTGCGCCCGCTTGATATTGCCGGATTAAGCCAGTTCCTGGTGCAGGTCTCAAACCTGATTGTGGATTGTGCCGAGATTCAGCGGTTGGATATTCACCCGCTGCTCGCCTCCGGCAATGAGTTTATCGCGCTGGATGTCACGCTGGATATTGCGCCATTCACAGGAGACAGAGAGAGCCGTCTGGCGATCCGCCCTTATCCTTTACACCTCGAAGAATGGGTGGAGATGAAAAACGGCGAACGCGCGCTCTTCCGCCCTATTCTGCCGGAAGATGAGCCGCAGCTACGCACGTTCATCTCTCAGGTGACCAAAGAAGATCTTTACTACCGCTACTTTAGCGAGATCAATGAATTCACTCATGATGATTTAGCCAATATGACGCAGATCGACTACGATCGAGAAATGGCGTTTGTGGCCGTACGGCGTTCCGGGCAGAGTGATGAGATCCTTGGCGTGACGCGTGCTATTTCGGATCCGGATAATATCGATGCGGAGTTTGCCGTGCTGGTACGCTCTGATTTGAAAGGCCTGGGCCTGGGGAGACGGCTGCTGGAAAAACTCATCAGTTATACGCGAGATCACGGATTGCTACGCCTGAATGGCATTACTATGCCCAACAATCGCGGTATGGTCACTCTGGCGCGCAAACTGGGTTTTGACGTGGATGTTCAACTGGACGAAGGGATTGTGGCCTTGTCCCTCCCCCTGACATCAGCAGATAAACAAGAGTAACCTACTGGAAATGTTACCCACTTTTGATAGCACTGGGGTATCATTGTCCGCTTATGTTGTTTGCATGCTACAGACAACCCTTCAATGAACAGAGAAGAAACGCACTGTGATGTTGTCAAAATTCAAGCGTAATAAACATCAACAACACCTTGCTCAACTACCGAAGATTTCTCAGTCAGTTGATGATGTAGAGTTCTTTTACGCTCCCGCTCATTTTCGGGAGACGATCCTGGAAAAGATCGCCAGCGCTACGCGACGTATTTGTATTGTGGCGCTGTATCTTGAACAAGATGAAGGCGGGCGCGCGATCCTGAACGCGCTCTATGAAGCTAAGCGTCAACGTCCGGAGCTGGATGTTCGCGTTCTGGTCGACTGGCACCGTGCACAGCGCGGCCGCATTGGTGCGGCGGCGTCTAACACGAATGCTGACTGGTATTGCCGTACGGCGCAGGAGAACCCTGGCGTCGATGTGCCGGTTTATGGCGTACCGGTCAATACCCGTGAAGCACTCGGCGTTCTGCATTTCAAAGGCTTCATTATTGATGATAGCGTCCTCTACAGTGGCGCGAGTCTGAATGACGTTTATCTCCATCAGCTCGATAAATATCGCTATGACCGCTACCATCTGATTCGCAATGCGCAGATGGCGGATATCATGTTTAACTGGGTTGACAGACACCTGGTCCATGGCCGTGGCGTGAACCGTCTCGACGATCCCCATCGACCTAAAAGCCCCGAAATCAAAAACGATGTTCGCACTTTCCGTCAGGAGCTGCGCGATGCGGTGTATCATTTTCAGGGCGATGCCAATAACGAAGAGCTTTCCGTTACGCCACTCGTTGGTTTAGGCAAATCGAGCCTGCTGAACAAGACCATTTTCCATTTAATGCCGTGTGCGGAACAGAAACTGACCATCTGCACGCCGTACTTTAACCTTCCCGCGGTGCTGGTTCGCAATATTATCCAGCTGCTGCGTGATGGTAAAAAAGTGGAAATCATTGTCGGGGATAAAACGGCAAACGACTTCTTCATTCCGGAAGATCAGCCGTTCAAGATTATCGGCGCGTTACCTTATCTCTATGAGATCAACCTGCGTCGATTCCTGAGCCGTTTGCAGTACTATGTGAATACCGACCAACTGGTTGTGCGTCTCTGGAAAGAGGAAGACAACAGCTATCACCTTAAAGGTATGTGGGTCGACGATGAGTGGATGCTGCTAACAGGCAATAACCTGAATCCACGCGCCTGGCGCCTGGATCTGGAAAATGCCATTTTGATCCACGATCCGCAGCATGAATTAGCCGCGAAACGCGAGCGCGAGCTGGAATTGATTCGTACTCATACTACTGTCGTTCGCCATTACCGCGATCTGCAAAGCATTGCCGATTATCCTGTGAAGGTCCGTAAACTTATTCGTCGTTTACGTCGGATCCGGATAGACCGCCTTATCAGCCGTATTCTGTAATGTTCAGGCCCTGTCATTAGCAGGGCTTTTTTATGGAGTTCGTTAATGCGCATCCCCCTCTTATTCGCCCTCTTGTGCCTGACAGGATGTAGCCACATGGCTAACGATAGCTGGTCGGGTCAGGATAAAGCCCAACACTTTATCGCTTCTGCCATGTTGTCCGCTGCCGGTAATGAGTATGCGCAACATCAGGGATACAGCAGGGATCGGAGTGCGGCAATCGGCCTGATGTTCTCAGTAAGCCTTGGAGCATCAAAAGAGCTTTGGGACAGCCGCCCCGCAGGGAGCGGCTGGAGCTGGAAAGATTTTGCCTGGGATGTCGCCGGCGCAACGACCGGCTATGCCGTATGGCAGATGGCGCATTATTAAAGCCGAATACCTTTACCCTTGCGGTGCAGCATCAGGGACACGATGAAAGCCAGAGCCCCCATCACCGTGACATACCAGAAAAACGTTGTTTCACTGCCCCATGATTTTAGCGACAGGGCAACGTATTCCGCAGACCCGCCAAAAATCGCATTCGCCACTGCATACGAAAGCCCAACCCCCAGCGCACGAACCTGAGCCGGGAACATTTCCGCCTTAAGTATGCCGCTGATCGAGGTATAGAAACTAACGATCACCATTGCCACCATCACCAGCGCAAATGCCGCATACGGTGAGGAAACATGCTGAAGCGCAGTCAAAATGGGAACGGTACATAATGCAGATAATCCGCCAAAAATGAGCATCGACGTACGTCGACCCATCTTATCCGAGAGCGCTCCGATGAGCGGTTGTATGAGCATAAAAACAAATAAAGCCACCGTCATGACAACGCTGGCGACATTCGCATGCATACCTGTAGTGTTCACCAGATACTTCTGCATATAAGTGGTGAAAGTGTAAAAACTGAGAGAGCCGCCCGCAGTAAAGCCCAGTACCATCAGGAAAGCCTTGCGGTTGCGCCATAACCCTTTGAATGTTCCTGCCTCCTTCAGCGTTCTGACTTCCTTCTGAGAGGTCTCATCTAACTGACGACGCAGCCAAAGTGCGACGATAGCCAGTACAGCGCCCATGGCGAAAGGAATCCGCCATCCCCAGGTGTGAAGCTGTTCATCCGTCAAAATCTGCTGCAGGATCACCACGACAAGGATGGCCAACAGTTGACCACCAATTAGCGTGACGTACTGGAATGAGGCGTAAAAACCTTTACGGCCTTCCAGTGCAATCTCACTCATGTAAGTCGCGCTGGTACCGTATTCGCCCCCGACTGATAGCCCCTGGAATAAGCGAGCCAGCAAAAGTAGCGCCGGTGCCCATGTACCAATCGTTTCATACCCTGGCAAACAGGCGATCACCAGCGAGCCAAAGCACATCATACAAACCGAGATCAGCATGGATGCCTTACGACCACGACGATCCGCAATGCGACCGAACAGCCAGCCACCGATTGGCCGCATTAAGAATCCTGCAGCGAATACCCCTGCCGTTTGTAGCAACTGCGTTGTGGTGTTTCCCGAAGGAAAGAAGATATGTGCGAAATAGAGTGAACAGAATGAGTAGACGTAAAAGTCGAACCATTCAACAAGATTCCCTGAAGAGGCACTGACGATTGCCCATACCCTTCTGCGGGTATCACTGTTAGCCAGCGTCCCGTTTGATGCAATGCTTTCTGTCATTGTGATTATGCTCCAGCCATAAACAGCGGCGTGTTGAGTCCAGAAAGACTCGATCGCCTCGTAAATGAAATGTTATAATTTTGTTATAACAGACATTGCGATGAAGATCACACATTCCATTAGCAGGATAAGCGATTAGGAGAAAGGCTAATTAAGAGAAAATCCAAAAGCAAAAAACCCCGCACCTTTCGGTA
>NZ_GL890780.1:0-113764 GCF_000211415.1 Enterobacter mori LMG 25706
CAACGCGGCTTTCGCTCACCGTTGCGAGGTCCCGTATATTACGTTTTCCTCATTCAGAGTCAAGCAATTATTTTTACTTTTCTCTGTTGGCGTTCATCTCTGAACCCCGCTAACCCGGCGGCTTGCAAGCCGTTGTTCCGTGTCAGTGGAGGCGCATTATAGGGAGTAATTCCGAAGCTGCAAGGATAAAGTGAAAATTATTTACTGACTGCTCACTTTCCAGGCAAAGCACCTCCCGAACCTCAATTTTCGCCTGGTTTTTAAACAAAAACGAGCCGCAAGCGGCTCGTTTTTGCGTTTTGTGATTTACTGCACTGCCACAATGCGATCGTCGTTGGCTTCGAGACGGATAACTTTGCCAGGAATCAGCTCCCCGGAAAGGATCTGCTGCGCCAGCGGGTTTTCGATCTGCTGCTGGATAGCTCGTTTCAATGGACGAGCCCCGTACACCGGGTCGTAACCATTCTCGCTCAGCAGCTTCAGCGCCTCGTCCGAGATGTGGATTTCATATCCACGCTCTTCCAGACGTTTATACAGACGCTGCAGCTGGATCTGCGCAATCGACGCGATGTGTTTCTCACCCAGAGGATGGAAGACCACGACTTCATCAATACGGTTGATGAACTCCGGACGGAAGCTATGGCTGACCACACCGAGTACCAGATCCTTCATATGGCCGTAATCCAGCTCACCGAAGCGTTCCTGAATCAAATCGGAACCCAGGTTCGACGTCATAATGACAACCGTATTACGGAAGTCGACCGTTCTCCCCTGCCCGTCGGTCAGTCGACCATCATCCAGCACCTGCAGCAGAATGTTGAACACATCCGGGTGTGCTTTTTCCACTTCATCCAGCAGGATGACGGAGTAAGGGCGGCGACGGACCGCTTCTGTCAGATAGCCCCCTTCTTCATAGCCGACATATCCCGGAGGCGCACCGACCAGACGCGAGACGGAGTGTTTCTCCATAAACTCGGACATGTCGATACGCACCATCGCGTCGTCGCTGTCGAACATAAAATTAGCCAGCGCTTTACACAGCTCGGTTTTACCGACACCGGTTGGCCCCAGGAACAGGAACGAACCGATTGGACGATTAGGATCGGAAAGCCCTGCACGGCTACGACGAATAGCGTTGGAAACAGCCTCAACCGCCTCGTTTTGCCCAATCACGCGATTGTGGAGATCCTGCTCCATGCGCAGCAGTTTCTCACGCTCGCCTTCCAGCATGCGTGCCACTGGAATACCGGTCCAGCGCGCCAGCACTTCAGCAATTTCTGCATCCGTCACTTTATTACGTAACAAGCGCATCGTTTTGCCTTCGGACTGCGTCGCAATCTCAAGCTGTTTCTCCAGCTCAGGGATTTTGCCGTACTGTAGTTCAGACATACGCGCCAGGTCACCGACGCGACGCGCCTGCTCAATGGCAATTTTTGCCTGTTCCAGCTCTGCTTTGATCGTCTGGGTGCCAGAAAGGGACGCTTTCTCCGCTTTCCACTCTTCTTCTAACTCAGAGTACTGACGTTCTTTATCGTCCAGCTCTTCGTTCAGCATATCCAGGCGTTTCTTACTGGCTTCATCAGACTCTTTCTTCAACGCCTGCTGTTCCAGCTTGAGCTGAATAATACGGCGGTCGAGACGGTCCAGCTCTTCCGGTTTCGAGTCAATCTGCATACGAATGCTTGATGCCGCTTCGTCGATCAGGTCAATCGCTTTGTCCGGCAACTGACGGTCAGCAATATAACGATGTGAAAGCGTCGCTGCGGCCACGATTGCCGGGTCCGTAATCTGCACATGGTGGCGCAGCTCATAGCGCTCTTTCAGGCCACGCAGGATCGCGATGGTATCTTCAACGCTTGGCTCAGCAACAAACACTTTCTGGAAACGACGTTCAAGAGCAGCATCTTTCTCAATGTACTGACGGTACTCATCCAGAGTAGTTGCACCAACGCAGTGAAGTTCACCACGCGCCAGCGCAGGTTTCAGCATGTTCCCGGCATCCATTGCGCCTTCTGCTTTACCTGCACCGACCATGGTGTGCAACTCGTCGATAAACAGAATGACGTTGCCTTCCTGTTTCGCCAGGTCGTTAAGCACGCCTTTAAGACGCTCTTCAAACTCGCCACGGTATTTCGCACCGGCCACCAGCGCGCCCATATCCAGCGCCAGCACGCGGCGGCCTTTCAGGCCCTCCGGCACTTCGCCGTTGACAATACGCTGCGCCAGCCCTTCAACAATGGCGGTTTTACCAACACCAGGTTCACCAATCAGCACCGGGTTGTTCTTGGTACGACGTTGCAGTACCTGGATAGTACGGCGAATTTCTTCGTCACGGCCGATCACCGGGTCAAGTTTGCCCTGTTCAGCACGCTCGGTCAGATCGACCGTAAATTTCTTCAAAGCCTGACGTTGGTCTTCGGCTCCCTGATCGTTCACGCTTTCACCTCCGCGCATTTTCTCAATCGCCTGAGTCACATTGGCGGTGGTTGCACCAGCAGATTTCAGCAGGTCGGTTAAGGTACCGCGTGATTCAAGCGCCGCCAGAACAAAAAGCTCTGACGATATAAAGTTGTCACCACGTTTTTGCGCCAGCTTGTCGCAAAGGTTCAGCACGCGCACCAGATCCTGAGACGGTTGAACGTCACCACCGGTACCTTCTACCTGCGGTAAACGGCTCAGCGCCTGATCGATAGCGGTGCGTAACTGGCCAGCATTAATGCCAGCGGACGTTAATAAAGGACGTACCGATCCCCCTTCCTGATTCAGCAAGGCGCTCATTAAATGAAGAGGTTCGATAAATTGGTTGTCGTGCCCCAGTGCGAGAGACTGGGCATCGGCGAGAGCAAGCTGGAATTTATTAGTAAGACGATCCAGACGCATAACTCCTCCCATTACAGGTCAAATTTGCTACTGGAGATTAAATGAGGTCATCCCTCAATTATTCAAGGTTAATGACCTGAATTATGTGAAAAGAAAACGGCACGTACCGGATCGTCTTGATTCTTTAGGTTATATCAGCCAAATGAAACTTGCCATACGACCCGTCGTCTTGTCGCGGCGATAAGAGAAAAAATCACCCTTTTCGGTGAAGGTACAGCGATCGCCGCCGAAGATCTGCGTTACGCCCACGTTATTCAGGCGCTGACGAGCGAGCGTGTAGATATCGGCCAGATATTTACCCCCTGAAGGCAGGAAGGCTTCCACTGCTTGCGGATCTTTTGCCATAAAGGCTTCGCGGACCTCTGGGCCCACTTCAAATGCGCGAGGACCAATGGCCGGGCCGAGCCAGGCGATGATATTGTCTGGCTCATCGTTAAAGCAGGCGACTGTTTCTTCCAGCACACCGTCACACAGACCACGCCAGCCCGCATGAGCTGCCGCGACTTCAGTGCCCGCACGGTTACAGAACAGAACCGGCAGGCAGTCAGCGGTCATCACGGCGCACACCGTTCCTGGCGTGTTGCTGTAGGAGGCATCGGCACGTTTAGACGCATAGGGTTCCCCCGACAGCATCAACACATCCTTGCCGTGAACCTGCTCAAGCCAGACAGGTTTAGACGGTAACTTGCCCGCAGCAAACAGACGTTTACGGTTTTCTTCAACGTGTTCCAGGTTGTCACCACAGTGCGCGCCGAGGTTCAACGACTCCCACGCCCCCTGGCTCACACCGCCGATTCGGGTCGAACTGCAGGCAGCCACGCCTTCCGGCAGCGGCCACTCCGGAACAATCAGTTTGGTCATAACCAGTCCACGTGATCCTTATGTTCTTCAAAGTCAGCGCGCATGGCGTCGATAAGTTCCACCATATCCTGTGGGATCGGCGCATGCCATTCCATCTGAATCCCCGTAATCGGGTGGTAAAGACGCAGCATGGTTGCGTGCAGTGCCTGACGGTCAAACTTACGCAGTACAGAAATGAACTCATCAGACGCGCCTTTTGGCGGACGTGGACGACCACCGTAGACCTGATCCCCCACCAGCGGATGGGTAATGTGCGCCATATGCACGCGGATCTGGTGAGTACGGCCGGTTTCCAAACGCAGACGCAGGCGCGTATGTATGCGGAAATGTTCCATGATGCGGTAGTGCGTCACCGCTGGTTTACCCATCGGGTGCACCGACATATGGGTACGTTTGGTCGGGTGGCGACTGATAGGCTCTTCAACCGTGCCGCCAGAGGTCATATGACCAATGGCTACTGCTTCATACTCACGGGTGATTTCGCGCAGCTGCAGGGATTCCACCAGACGAGTCTGAGCAGGAACAGTCTTTGCCACTACCATCAGACCCGTGGTGTCTTTATCCAGACGGTGCACAATACCGGCGCGCGGTACATCTACGATTGGCGGATAATAATGGAGAAGTGCGTTAAGTACCGTACCGTCAGGATTCCCCGCGCCCGGATGAACAACCAGGTCGCGCGGCTTGTTGATCACCAGAATGTCATCATCTTCATAGACGATGTCCAGTGGGATATCCTGCGGCTCGAAGCGGATTTCCTCTTCGATTTCAGCATTGATGGCGACAGCTTCCCCACCTAACACTTTCTCTTTTGGTTTGTCCCAGATCTTGCCGTTTACCATCACGCGCTGGTCAAGGATCCATTCTTTTATGCGTGAACGCGAATAATCAGGGAACAATTCGGCCAAAGCCTGATCTAAGCGTTGACCGAGCTGATTTTCGGAGACTGTTGCGGTGAGTTCTACTCGTTGTGCCATAAACTGCTTCTTCGTTTAACGTTGGGTTTTACGGCTTTGCCGTTTAATATAGTGTGCTATTGTAGCTGGTCTTAATCGGGAGCAGGAACAGAGTTTCTCCCGGACAAACATTTGAGGAAAGTCAAAACGTCATGACGCGCATGAAATATCTGGTGGCAGCGGCCACGTTGAGCCTGGCTTTGGTGGGCTGCTCCGGTTCAAATGAACAGGTCCCTGACAATCCGCCGAATGAAATCTATGCGACTGCACAACAAAAGTTGCAGGACGGTAACTGGAAACAGGCGATAACGCAACTGGAAGCGTTGGATAATCGCTATCCATTTGGTCCCTATTCACAGCAGGTACAGTTAGATCTTATCTACGCGTACTATAAAAATGCCGATCTTCCGCTGGCTCAGGCCACCATCGATCGCTTCATGCGTCTGAACCCAACTCATCCTAACATCGATTATGTCATGTATATGCGCGGACTGACCAACATGGCGTTGGATGATAGTGCGCTGCAGGGCTTCTTCGGCGTGGATCGTTCTGACCGTGACCCGCAGCACGCACGTGATGCCTTCAATGACTTCTCCAAGCTGGTGCGCGGCTACCCGAACAGTCAGTACATTACCGATGCCACCAAGCGTCTGGTGTTCCTGAAAGATCGTCTGGCGAAATATGAATACTCCGTGGCTGAGTACTACACCCGCCGTGGCGCTTGGGTTGCCGTGGTTAACCGTGTTGAAGGTATGCTGCGTGACTACCCGGACACTCAGGCAACGCGCGATGGCCTGAAGCTGATGGAAAATGCCTATCGTCAGATGCAGATGACTTCGCAGGCTGAAAAAGTCGCGAAAATCATCGCCGCGAACAGCAGCAACACCTGACAGAAGCGTTAATGCAAATCGGCAGCCTCAGGGCTGCCGATTTTTTATTCATTTCTGTCACCCGCTGAAGCGCTTTAGCCTCAACACATCCCATCAACTATGGCCCCAATTTTTGTCTTCGACAAGGTAAATCTCACCTCTTCCTGCCCTGACTCACAAAAAAGATTCCCTGACAAAAAGCGACAAAATAACGTGATCTAAATCACACATTTTGACATTAGGTCGGGTATGCTGGAATCACCAAGACGGAAAGACAAGAGGTAAAATTTATGACAATGAACATTACCAGTAAACAAATGGAAATTACTCCGGCAATTCGCCAGCACGTCGCAGACCGTCTCGCCAAACTGGATAAATGGCAAACACATTTGATTAACCCACATATCATTCTGTCCAAGGAACCGCAGGGTTTCATCGCTGACGCAACTATCAATACTCCAAACGGCCATCTGGTCGCCAGCGCAAAACACGAGGATATGTACACCGCTATTAACGATTTGATCAACAAGCTGGAACGGCAGCTCAATAAAGTGCAACACAAAGGTGAAGCCCGTCGCGCCACAACATCGGTGAAAGACGCCAGCTTCGCGGAAGAAGTTGAAGAAGAGTAATCCTTTAAATTGAGTGTACCGCCAACGCGCCTTCGGGCGCGTTTTTTATTGACAGGGTGAAAACAGTACGGGTACTTTAACGGTATCAATTTCAGGATGACTTTATGAAACTTACGCCGTTCTTCTTCGCATTCTTTTTTACCTTCCCCTGACTGGGAGGCGTTTCGTCGTGTGATAAAGAATGCGAAGACGAACAACAAGGCCTCCCACAGCGGGAGGCCTTTTTTATTGATAACGATAAAACGAGACAGGCAACACTATGACACCGGAAAACCCGTTACTGGATCTGCGCGTAAAAATCAGCGCGCTGGACGAGAAATTACTGGCGCTGTTAGCCGAACGCCGTGCCCTCGCCGTCGAGGTGGGTAAAGCCAAGCTGGACTCTCACCGCCCCGTGCGCGATATCGACCGCGAGCGCGATTTACTGGAACGGTTGATTCAGCTCGGCAAAGCGCATCATCTTGATGCCCACTACATCACCCGTCTGTTCCAGCTCATCATCGAAGATTCCGTTCTGACCCAGCAAGCATTGCTCCAGCAGCATCTGAACAAAACCAACCCGCACTCTGCACGCGTCGCGTTCCTCGGTCCAAAAGGCTCCTACTCCCACCTGGCTGCGCGCCAGTACGCAGCCCGCCATTTCGAAGAGTTCATTGAGAGCGGATGTGCGAAGTTTGCTGATATTTTCAATCAGGTAGAAACCGGCCAGGCAGATTACGCCGTGGTGCCTATTGAGAACACCAGTTCCGGCGCCATCAATGATGTCTACGATCTGCTCCAGCACACCAGCCTGTCGCTGGTTGGCGAGCTGACAATCCCAATCGACCACTGCGTGCTGGTCTCCGGCTCAACCGACCTGAGCAAGATCGAAACGGTTTACAGCCATCCTCAACCGTTCCAACAGTGCAGCCAGTTCCTGAACCGCTATCCGAACTGGAAAATTGAGTACACCGAAAGCACCTCGGCGGCGATGGAAAAAGTGGCGCAGGCTAACTCTCCAACCGTCGCCGCGCTCGGCAGCGAAGCGGGTGGCGCGCTGTATGGCCTGCAGGTGCTTGAACGCAATCTGGCAAACCAGACGCAAAACATCACCCGTTTCGTGGTGCTGGCGCGTAAAGCGATTGATGTCTCGGATCAGGTTCCGGCAAAAACGACCCTGCTTATGGCTACCGGCCAGCAGGCAGGCGCACTGGTTGAAGCACTGTTGGTACTGCGTAATCACAATCTGATCATGACAAAGCTGGAATCACGTCCGATCCACGGTAATCCGTGGGAAGAGATGTTCTACCTCGATATCCAGGCCAACCTGGAATCTGCATCCATGCAGAAAGCCCTGCGCGAACTTGGCGAAATCACGCGCTCCATGAAAGTGCTGGGCTGCTATCCGAGCGAGAACGTGGTCCCGGTTGACCCGGCTTAATGTTCAATAAATCGACTTTTCTTCATCCCTGCCACGCTGACGGGCAAGGTGAAGATGGCACCGGAGAGGGGGTATTTCGCCACCTCTTCCGCATCCATATTTTCCCGCGTGGTGGTAATAAACAGCGTTTTCATGTCATCACCGCCAAAACAGACCATCGTCGGGCAACGTACCGGCATGCGGTATTCTTCAAGTTGCTCCCCTTGCGGTGAAAAACGGGCAATACGCCAGCCGTCAAACAGCGCGCTCCAGTAGCAGCCTTCCTCATCCATAGCCGCACCGTCGGGTATGCCTTCCCCCTCGTTAAACCGGCGAAACGCCTCGCGCTTGCCGGGTTCGCCCTGCTCATCAAGCGGCGTACGGTAGATCACGCCGTTTGGCGTGTCTGAGGTAAACATCCACTGCTTGTCCGGACTAAACGCTAAGCCGTTATGCCCGTGAATATCACACTGGATCACTTTCGGCGTCAGGTCGTTATCGATACGCATCAGCATGGCACCGTTATAATCTCCCGGCCCCCAGAAGGTGCCTGCATAGAACCGTCCCAGATGGTCGGTACCCCCGTCGTTAAAACGAGCAAGCTGCGGGTTGGACGGGTTATCGCACACCTTGCGCCGGAGCAGACCGTGTTTATCGGTCAGCCAGATCCCCGTACGCATCGCCACAATAAACCCACCACGCTCGCGCAGCGCGAAACAGCCCACCTCTTCGTGAAAAGAGAGCACGGTGTGTTCTGCCGTGGGCAGATGATAACGATGGATCTCCCCTTCCAGAATATCCGCCCAGTAGAGTGCATTCTCTTCCGCACTCCACGTCGGGCACTCTGGCAAATGTCCGGTGTAATTCAACAGCAGCTGCGGTTCAGCCATGACAAGTCCCCAAAATGAAAAAAGCCAGCAACGCTGGCTTTCAGTATATACATCATCGCCTTACTGGCGACTGTCATTTGCCTGACGCAACAGCGTGCGGCTTTCACTCTGGAAACGCGTGGCGTAATCGCCGAACCAGTGCTCTACCTTACGGAAGCTGTCGATAAACGCCTGCTTGTCTCCGTGCTCCAGCAGCGTAATAGCTTCGCCAAAGCGCTGATAGTAGCGCTTGATCAGCGCCAGGTTGTTTTCGGAGGACATAATAATGTCCGCGTAAAGCTGTGGATCCTGAGCAAACAGGCGCCCGACCATCGCCAGTTCCAGACGATAGATAGGTGAAGAGAGCGCCAGCAGTTGTTCAAGCTGCACGTTCTCTTCCGCCAGATGCAGACCATAGGCAAAGGTTGCAAAGTGGCGCAGCGCCTGAATGAAGGCCATGTTCTGGTCGTGCTCAACTGCGCTACTGCGGTGCAGTCGCGCCCCCCACACCTGAATTTGTTCCAGGAACCACTGGTATGCTTCCGGCTGACGCCCATCACAGTAGACGACTACCTGCTTCGCCAGACTGCCACTGTCCGGACCAAACATCGGGTGCAGACCCAGTACCGGGCCCGTATGCGCAGCCAGCATCGCCTGCAGCGGACCATTTTTGACGGAAGCCAGATCCACCAGAATGCAATCATCCGGTAAAGAAGGAAGCTTCCCGATGATCTGCTCCGTCACGTGGATCGGGACGCTGACAATAACCATTCCGGCATCTTTCATGAGTTCCGGGGCATGCTCCCAGTCTTCTTTTTCCAGAATGCGTACCTGGTAGCCAGAAAGCGTCAGCATTTTTTCAAACAGACGGCCCATCTGACCGCCGCCGCCGACAATCACTACCGGGCGCAGCGAAGGACAAAGGGTTTTGAAGCCTTTGTCATTTTCACTGGAGTAAGATTCGCGCATCACGCGGCGCAGGACATCTTCAATTAAATCCGGAGAAACGCCCAGCGCCTGAGCCTCTTTACGGCGGGAGGCGAGCATAGAGGCTTCGCGTTCCGGGACGTAAATCGGCAGGCCGTATTTGCTTTTGACCTCACCGACTTCAGCAACCAGCGCCATGCGGCGCGCCAGCAGGTCCAGCAGCGCCTTATCCACTTCATCAATTTGATCGCGTAATGCGGTCAATTCAGCAACCATAACTACCCTCTTAAGCCAGACGCGTCGCCAGCTGGCCGTTCAAATCTTTGTGGATCTCACGCAGCAGCGCATCGGTGGTTTCCCAGCTGATGCAGGCATCCGTAACGGAGACGCCATGCTTCATTGCGCTACGCGGTTGTTCCGATGACTGATTGCCTTCATGAATGTTGCTCTCAATCATCAGGCCGATAATGGAACGGTTGCCATCTTTAATCTGTGCGATCACCGATTCCGCAACCGCAGGCTGGCGACGATAATCTTTATTCGAATTACCATGACTGCAATCTACCATCAGCGCCGGGCGCAGTCCTGCCTGTTCCATCTCTTTTTCACACTGCGCGACATCAGCCGGGCTGTAGTTTGGTGCTTTACCGCCGCGCAGGATCACATGGCCATCGGGGTTGCCCTGCGTTTGCAGCAGGCACACCTGGCCCGCCTGGTTGATACCGACAAAACGGTGCGGCATTGCGGCAGCGCGCATCGCGTTAATCGCCGTCGCCAGACTGCCATCGGTACCATTTTTAAAACCGACCGGCATCGACAGGCCAGACGCCATCTCGCGGTGGGTTTGTGATTCCGTGGTACGCGCACCAATCGCAGACCAGCTGAACAGATCGCCCAGGTACTGCGGGCTGTTCGGATCCAGCGCTTCGGTAGCCAGCGGCAGCCCCATGCTCACCAGTTCCACCAGCAGGCGACGCGCAATTTTCAGTCCTGCTTCCACATCAAACGAGCCATCCATGTGCGGATCATTAATCAACCCTTTCCAGCCCACGGTAGTACGTGGCTTCTCAAAATAGACGCGCATCACGAGATAGAGGCTATCGCTGACCTCCTCCGCTAATGCTTTAAATCGACGAGCGTACTCAATGGCGGTTTCAGGATCGTGAATGGAACAAGGACCGCAAACCACCAGCAGGCGCGGATCGCGGCCAGCGATGATGTCAGAAATGGTCTGGCGCGAGTGCTCGATTTGAGCTTCCTGCGCAATGCTCAGCGGAAATTCCGCTTTAAGCTGATCCGGGGTGATTAATACCTGTTCGTCAGTGATATGTACGTTATTCAGCGCGTCTTTTTGCATGATGGCGATCCTGTCAAGCTCGTTTGCGATAGTTGGTTTTCCTCGAAGAGGTGAAACCACCATACCATAAAAAGTAAACATTTCAATCCAAAATACGTAAACATTAGTTTACACCAGCCAATTTATTGCAAAAATAAGCCGATAAAAACGTAAACTTTAAATTACAGACGGATTTTCATTAGCCAGGCTATGCTGAAGAAAAAGGAGAATGGCTATGCGTTCAATTGCTCTCACGCTGTTGTCTCTGTTCTTATCAGGTTGCCAGATCAATCCTTACACCTTTCAGCCTGACTGGACCAGCCCGAGTTGGTTTGATGCAGGTAAAGAAGACGCCATGAATGGCCTGCCGGTTAAAGATAATCAAACCCTGGCCGATAGTTTTAACGACCCCCATGTCGATCGGAGTGAATATCTCCGGGGTTATACTGACGGTCAGAAGAAAGTGTGTGAAGAGGGTTTTATTCACGCATGGGGATTAGCAGGTAAATCTTTTCCTGCCAGTTGTGATACTGCCGAAAATGCAGCAAAGCTGCATGAGTCATGGCAAAAAGGGATGGATGAAAGTACGAGTACCAGCAGACTTAATTGAGTCTGGCTTTTAATGTCCAAATCTAAGCAATTGTAGGATTTAGCTTAAGTCTGGCCCTGCGATTTTTCTGACATAATGACGGCGTTGATAAACAATGGTATTCTGCCAACAACTCTTAAGGACAACTATTTCCAGAGCAGTGTGGCGGAATCTGGTGAGAAATTTATTGTTGATCTCTTTGTTCCGATTCACTCTGGTGATAATGCTGTTCTTTACGGCAGGTTCAGCGACGGCAGCTCCGTTCACAGATACCGATAAATCGGTACGTTCGATTGTTTCCGGTATTGTGAGCTATACCCGATGGCCTTCACTCTCAGGGCAGCCTAAGCTCTGTATTTATGCTTCATCTCACTATACGCAAGTACTCAGCAGTGAAGATGCGCAAAGCCAGTTACCTTATACTCCTGTCATTGTACGTAACGATCAGGAAGCACTCTCCGCGACGTGCGATGCTATTTATTTCGGGGCTGAATCGCCTGCAAAACAACTTGAATTAATTAGTCAATATCAGGGCCGAGCGTTGCTATTAATCTCAGAGCAAAATCCTGAATGTGTTATTGGCAGTGCATTTTGCCTGATAACAGAACAGAACCAGGTCAGATTTTCCGTCAATCTGGATGCATTGACGCGCAGTGGCGTGCGCGTCAATCCAGATGTATTAATGCTTGCACGGAATAAAAAGCATGAATAAGGATTTCGCCTCTACTCCGCGTCCGACGTTTAAAAGAACGTTGCGCCGGATCAGCATGATAAGCGTCATCATTACAATGACATTTATATGGTTATTGCTGTGCTTCGCTTCCGTGGTGACATTAAAGCAATACGCGCAAAAGAATCTCGAACTCACCGGCTCAACCATGAGTCACAGCCTTGAAGCCTCATTGGTTTTCAATGATTCACTCGCGGCCAATGAAACACTTGCTGCCCTTGGAAAACAGGGGCAATTTGCCGTGGCGGAAGTTCTCAATGCCCACCAAAAACGTTTCGCTTACTGGTCATGGGATCCGGAAGATAACACCGACACTCTGGGTGCGCTGGTCAGCCGCTGGCTGTTTCCTGTCCCTGTTGCACAACCGATCGTGCATAACGGCATGGCGATCGGCGAAATTCGCCTTACCGCACGAGACAGCCTCATCAGTCACTTTATCTGGCTGTCGTTTGCTGTCCTGACCGGCTGCATTCTGTTTGCTTCTGCCGTTGCGCTCACCATTACACGTTCCCTGCATCACGGCATGGTTACGGAGATGCAGAATATTACCGACGTCGTCCATGACGTGCGCGCCAACCGTAATTTCTCCCGTCGGGTGACGGAAGGCCGTATTGAAGAATTCCACCAGTTTGGCGAAGACTTCAACAGCCTGCTGGATGAGATGGAAGAGTGGCAGCTAAAGCTTCAGGCCAGGAATGCCCAGTTACTACGTACTGCCATGCACGACCCCTTAACCGGGCTGGCTAACCGCGCTGCGTTTCGTAATAGCATTGCGGCACTGATGAACGATTCATCGGCAAAGGCAAACTCGGCCCTGCTTTTCCTCGATGGGGATAACTTCAAGTTTATCAACGATACCTGGGGACATGCGGCAGGTGACGGCGTGCTGATAGAAGTCGCCAGCAGGATGGTTGAGTTTGGTGATAAACGTCATCAGTCATACCGCCTCGGCGGCGACGAGTTCGCTATGGTGCTGTACGGCGTCCATTCTGAGCGTGAAGTTCAACATATTTGTGCTGCGCTTTCGCAGCAGTTTATCCGTCCGTTTGATCTGCATAACGGGCTAACTGCATCATTGTCACTCAGCATTGGCTTCGCTCTGGCGTGGGAAAATGCCTCCGTGGAAGCATTACTGGAGCAAGCCGACCGCAATATGTACCTGGTCAAGAATCAGCGTACAAAAACAATAACTTAGAAAGGAATGTACTATGTTAAAGCGATATATCGCACCCTTGTTACTCGGATCGCTGGCCCTGGCAGGCTGCCAGACACCGCCAGGTAAATTTACACCAGAACAAGTTGCGGCGATGAAGTCTTACGGCTTTAACGAACTGAATGGCGACTGGTCCCTGGGGCTGTCGGATAAAATCTTATTTGATAAAAATGATGCAAGACTGCGTCCGGAGAGCGAAACACAGATTCAGACCATGGCCTCGCGTCTGGCGGCAACCGGCCTGAACCACGCCCGGATGGACGGTCACACGGATAATTATGGTGAGGATAGCTATAACGAAGCGCTCTCGTTAAAACGCGCCAATGCCGTTGCAGACACCTGGGCAAAGGGTGCGAATATCCCACGCACTAACCCCACTACGCGGGGATTAGGCAAAAAATATCCTGTTGCCAGCAACAGCACCTCGCAAGGGCGCGCTGAAAACCGCCGGGTCGCGGTAGTCATCAGCACACCATAAGGTTATTTAACGGAGGATTCGGCGAGCGACACGCCTGACGCCGCTCGCCAGCGTAGCCAGTCGATAAATATAAACAAGACCAGACTAACGCCCATCACCGGCAACGCCAGTCCCAGCAGAGCACTAACCACTATCGTGACCGCCCTCCCCCAGAATGACAGCGCCAGCCAGCTCTGACAAAGCGTCTGCACCGGGTTCGCAGCTGACCTCGCCGGACGACGCATCCACCACATTCGGTATCCCCAGATAATCAGCACGCAAAGGGCAAGTCCGAACGCAACGAGCAGTAGCTGATTCACCAGTCCGAATAAGATCCCCATATGGAAATCCACGCCCCAGCGGGTCAGTTTTGCTATTAACGGGAAATCCTCAAAGCGGGTTCTGTCGATGACCTGCATCGTATTGGGATCAACCGCAACGGCATCAACCTGCGTTGGCCAGCTGCGATCGATTTCCGTTACCGTCCAGGCTCGATCGGACGTACTGGCGGGGCGGATCTCAAGCTTGTTAGCATCAATTCCTGCCTTTCGCGCAGCACTCAGCACGCCATCAAACTGCGTCAGATCCATCGCCATCTCCGGCACGATCATTACCCCATGATGGCCGCGATGTTCGGCGTGTTCGTCCATGACCATGGGCATACCGGAGAGCATTGTATTGACCTGCGGCGTCAGCCAGTTCATCTCAGCACGCAGCTTATCAACGTTCCCCCCCGCCCACTGGGACCAGGTCAGGCCGGTTGCTGAGAATAACAACATTCCACCCAGCAGCGTCCAGCCTAACGCCACATGCACTCGACGTCGGTTCTGAAAGGGGTTGTTAATGCGCCGTTTGGGTCGGGTATAAAACCACAGCGCAATGCCGCCGAGCGCAGCGACCCACATCCACGAGGCCGCCAGCTCGCTGTAGAGCCGCCCAACATCGCCCAGCATCAGCGACGTATGCAGATAATCAATAGTCTGACGCAGCGGTAAAATCCCGCTGGTTCCGTATACCGTCATGTCCCCCAGCACCGCCAGGCTTATCGGATCGACAAAGATAGCCCGATGTTCCGATGGACCAAGCGACGGGTCAGCAAACATCACGCGGGTGGTTTCACCCTCAGCCAGCCCCGGACGAACGGCGTGCAAACGCAGATCTGTTCCAAGGTTTTTTTCCGCCACGGCAATTTGTTCCGCCAGCGGCTGCAACTCACCCACAGAATTTGTGTGGAGCGCATGCCGGTAGAGCGCATTCTCCAGCTGCGGGGTTGCCACATACAGCGTACCGGTCAACGCAGCGAAGAAGATAAACGGGCCGACAAACAGCCCGACGTAGAAATGAAGGCGACGCAGCAGGTTTCCCCATGCCGCGCGCGGCGTGCAGGTAGTCATACTTTTCCTTTTTAAGGCAGTAAGTTATCGATTTATTTTTAAAGGGAAAAAGCAGACTGCCGCGGCGGCGCGCGGGTATCAGGGTAAAGCCAGGGAAAAAAGTGCCAGTGGCTGACCGCCTGGCGCGGCGGCTTAACGCGCAGCCTTTGCAGCACCGCGCTTAGCAGGACGATCAGCGCCAGCATCACGCCAGGGACATGCGCTAACAGCACGCAGTAGCCGCAGGCCTCCGCATGGTCAACAGGCATGGAATGCTGCATATCGCCGTGATGGTCATCCATCGACATCATGCTCATATCATGATGCATGCCCGGCATGGAGCTCATGGGATCTTTTTGCAGCGAGACAGAGATAAGCGGCGCGACCACGATCAGCAGGATCGCAAACAGCGCGGTCAATGCCGCTGCGCGTTTCCCATTATGCTGATGCAGTACGTTATCCACTTACCCTCCGGTGAAGAGGCAAGCATTGTAAATGATTTATGTCGAAAGAGTTAATGCGTGAGATGCGATTACAAAAAAAAGGGCCAGCCTTTCGGCCAGCCCTTTCTAACAGGATGTCGCTTAAGCGAATCTTAGTTCAGACGCTCTTTAATACGAGCAGACTTACCAGTACGCTCACGCAGGTAGTACAGTTTAGCTTTACGTACAGCACCACGACGTTTAACAGCAATGCTGTCAACTACCGGAGAGTGAGTCTGGAAGACACGCTCAACGCCTTCGCCGTTGGAAATTTTACGAACAGTGAATGCAGAGTGCAGACCGCGGTTACGAATAGCGATAACCACGCCCTCGAATGCCTGCAGACGTTTTTTGGAACCTTCAACAACCCATACTTTCACTTCCACGGTGTCACCTGGACGGAAGGAAGGTACGTCCTGCTTCATCTGCTCTTGTTCAAGTTGCTTAATAATGTTGCTCATAATTTAATCTCTTATCCTGGGTAAACTGATATTCGGGAGCGTATTACGCATTCCCATCATGTTCATGCTGCTGGTGCGCGTGTTCAGTTTTGAACTCGGCCAGCAACTTTGCTTGCTCTTCAGTCAGAGCCAGGTTTTCCAGAAGTTCAGGTCTTCTAAGCCAGGTTCGGCCCAGCGACTGCTTCAAACGCCAGCGACGTATCTCGGCATGGTTTCCAGACAGTAACACTGCCGGGACGTCCATCCCTTCTAACACTTCAGGACGAGTATAGTGTGGACAGTCCAGCAATCCATCGGCAAAGGAATCTTCCGTTGCCGAAGCTTCATGGCCCAGTACCCCCGGAATAAACCGGGCGACGGAGTCAATCAGCGTCATTGCGGGTAACTCACCACCGCTGAGAACGTAATCGCCGATAGACCATTCTTCGTCAATCTCGGTTTGAATTACGCGCTCATCTATCCCTTCGTAGCGACCACAGACCAGAATCAGCTTTTGATTCGTCGCCAGTTCGCTCACGCCCGCTTGATCAAGCTTGCGTCCCTGAGGTGACAGATAAATCACCTTTGCGCCTTCACCTGCCGCGGCTTTTGCTGTGTGAATGGCGTCCCGTAAGGGTTGCACCATCATTAACATCCCCGGTCCGCCGCCGTAAGGACGATCGTCCACGGTACGGTGCCGGTCATGAGTGAAGTCACGAGGACTCCAGCTCTGGATGCTCAGCAGGCCATTCTTTACTGCCCGGCCAGTTACCCCGTAATCGGTAATCGCGCGGAACATTTCAGGAAACAGGCTAATTATGCCAATCCACATAGCGCCGTCTTTTACCGTTTATCCGGAGAATTTAAAAACCAGGATCCCAATCTACTTCAATGGTTTGAGTAGTGAGATCGACTTTCTTGATAACCTGTCCATCGAGGAACGGAACCAACCGCTCCTTGATGCCAAATGCATCTTTCAGGTTTGCCTTAATGACGAGAACGTCATTTGACCCGGTTTCCATCATATCGATGACTTTCCCCAGGCTGTAGCCTTCGGTAGTGACTACCTGGCAACCCATAAGGTCTTTCCAGTAGTAGTCACCCTCTTCCAGCTGTGGCAACTGCGACGAATCCACGACAATTTCACAATTAGTCAGGGCATTCGCGGCATCACGATCGTCAACGCCTTTCAGCTTGATGATGATGTCCTGATTGTGGTGACGCCAGCTTTCCAGCTCGACCTCTTCCCACTTACCGCCTTTCTGGATAAACCAGGGCTGGTAATTAAAAATGCTATCAGCGTCTTCAGTGGAGGAAAACACTCTGAGCCAACCACGGATACCGTAGCAAGAACCCATTTTTCCCAATACGATCGGTTCAACAGGTGCTTTATTGCTCATCATGACCACCGTGACAGATTAAGCTGCTTTGTTTGCTGCTTTGATCAGCGTAGCAACGCGATCGGAAACAGTAGCGCCCTGGCCAACCCAGTGAGCGATACGATCCAGATCCAGACGAGTTTCTTCTTCTGCGCCAGCGGCCAGTGGGTTGAAGAAACCAACGCGCTCGATGAAGCGGCCGTTGCGTGCATTACGGCTGTCAGTCACAACAACCTGGTAGAACGGACGCTTTTTAGCGCCGTGACGAGCTAAACGAATAGTAACCATAACATCCTCTTGTGTGAATAAAACAACCGGGCCCCATCGAGGAACGGAGCCCGGGTGTCATATTAAAAGCCCGAAAATTTTACTCATTTTCGGGCAAAAAGCAATCTCAAAAGCGATTAACGCCCTGGAAAACCGGGTGGCATCATGCCTTTCATGCCGCGCATCATCTTCGCCATGCCGCCTTTCTTCATTTTCTTCATCATGCGCTGCATGTCGTCGAACTGTTTCAGAAGGCGGTTTACGTCCTGCACCTGCATGCCGCAACCGGCCGCGATACGGCGTTTACGGGAACCTTTGATGATTTCTGGCTTCGCACGCTCTTTCAGCGTCATCGAGTTGATGATCGCCTCCATACGCACCAGCACTTTGTCATCCATCTGGGATTTTACGTTGTCAGGGATCTGGCCCATGCCCGGCAGCTTGCCCATCAGGCTGGCCATGCCGCCCATGTTTTTCATCTGACGCAGTTGCTCAAGGAAGTCGGTGAGATCGAAACCGTCACCTTTTTTCAGCTTGCTGGCCAGCTTCTCGGCCTGCGCGCGGTCAACCTTGCTCTCGATATCTTCGATCAGCGACAGCACGTCGCCCATGCCGAGAATTCGGGAAGCAATGCGGTCCGGATGGAACGGCTCCAGCGCTTCCGTTTTCTCACCGACGCCGAGGAACTTGATTGGTTTACCGGTGATATGACGAATGGAGAGCGCCGCACCGCCGCGGGCGTCGCCGTCCACTTTGGTCAGCACCACGCCGGTTAATGGCAGCGCTTCGTTAAACGCTTTCGCGGTATTCGCCGCATCCTGACCGGTCATGGCGTCAACAACAAACAGGGTCTCTACCGGGTTGATAGAGGCATGCACCTGCTTGATCTCGTCCATCATCGCTTCGTCGACATGCAGACGACCGGCGGTATCCACCAGCAGCACGTCGTAGAATTTCAGCTTCGCTTCTTTCAGCGCCGCGTTAACGATGTCGACAGGCTTCTGCGCCACGTCCGACGGGAAGAAATCCACGCCAACCTGCTCTGCCAGCGTTTCCAGCTGTTTGATCGCCGCCGGGCGATAGACGTCCGCAGACACCACCAGCACTTTTTTCTTGTGCTTTTCGCGCAGGAATTTACCCAGCTTACCAACGCTGGTCGTTTTACCCGCCCCCTGAAGGCCCGCCATCAGCACCACGGCCGGAGGCTGAGCGGCCAGGTTAAGCACCTGGTTCTCTTCGCCCATCGCCGAAACCAGCTCGTTACGTACGATTTTGACGAACTCCTGACCCGGAGTCAGGCTCTTGTTAACTTCATGTCCAACCGCTTTTTCTTTTACGCGGTTGATAAAATCACGCACGACCGGTAACGCAACGTCTGCTTCGAGCAGCGCCATGCGCACTTCGCGCAGCGTTTCCTTGATATTCTCTTCGGTGAGGCGTCCGCGGCCGCTGATGTTGCGCAGCGTGCGCGACAAACGATCGGTTAAATTATCAAACATTGTCTCTCGCCTGGGGTAGAAACGTTGGGTCGCGTAAGCGACACATACACAGAATTTTGCCGGAGTATAACATGAAGGCAGCTTTGTTGTTATGCAACGGTTGGAGCACGCGTCACGTAACGTTATACTGCTTATCTTTCTTATTAAGACAACTGTCGACGCCTATATGCCTGTTTTCGCACTGATCGCCCTTGTTGCCTACTCTGTCAGCCTCGCGCTGATCATTCCCGGCCTGCTGCAAAAAAACAGCGGCTGGCGGCGCATGGCTGTTCTTTCGGCGGTAATAGCACTGATAAGCCATGCTTTTGCACTGGAATCTCGCATTATTCCTGGCGACGGCAGCGTGCAAAACCTGAGCGTATTGAATGTCGGCTCACTGGTCAGCCTGATGATTTGTACGGTGATGACCATTGTTGCGTCCAAAAACCGTGGCTGGCTTCTGCTGCCGATTGTTTATGCCTTCGCGCTGATCAATCTGGCGTTAGCCACGTTTATGCCCAATGAGTTCATTACCCATCTGGAAGCGACGCCGGGGATGCTGGTGCATATCGGCCTGTCGCTGTTTGCCTACGCGACGCTGATTATTGCGGCGCTTTACGCCATGCAGCTCGCCTGGATTGATTACCAGTTGAAGAACAAAAAGCTGGCCTTCAATCACGAAATGCCGCCGCTGATGGTCATTGAGCGTAAGATGTTCCACATCACCCAGGTCGGCGTGGTGCTGCTGACGCTCACGCTCTGCACCGGTCTGTTTTACATGAAGAACCTGTTCAGCGTGGAGAATATCGATAAAGCGGTGCTCTCCATCATCGCGTGGTTTGTCTATATTGTCCTGTTATGGGGCCATTATCATGAAGGCTGGCGCGGTCGTCGCGTAGTCTGGTTCAACGTCGCGGGCGCGGGCATTCTTACCCTTGCCTATTTTGGAAGTCGCTTCATACAGCAATTTGCTGGCTAAGTAACAAAGGAGTTCCCCCTGGAACACATCTCCACCACCACGCTGATCGTCACCCTGATCATCATGGTGGTCATCTCCGCCTATTTCTCCGGCTCGGAAACCGGCATGATGACGCTCAACCGCTACCGGTTACGCCATCGCGCCAAACAGGGTAACCGTGCCGCCCGTCGTGTCGAAAAGCTGCTGCGTAAACCGGATCGCCTGATTAGCCTTGTGCTTATCGGTAACAACCTCGTCAACATTCTCGCCTCGGCACTGGGCACCATCGTCGGGATGCGCCTGTATGGCAACGCTGGCGTCGCGATTGCCACCGGGGTACTGACGTTTGTCGTGCTGGTGTTTGCTGAAGTACTGCCCAAAACCATTGCCGCGCTTTACCCGGAGAAGGTTGCCTACCCGAGCAGCTTCCTGCTGGCACCGCTGTTGATCCTGATGATGCCGCTGGTCTGGCCGCTGAATATGGTGACTCGCCTGCTGATGCGCATGGTCGGCATCAAAGCAGACGTCACCATCAGCAGCGCGCTCAGCAAAGACGAGTTGCGCACCATCGTGAATGAATCCCGCTCGCAGATCTCCCGGCGCAATCAGGACATGCTGTTGTCGGTACTGGATCTGGAAAAAGTCAGCGTGGACGACATCATGGTGCCGCGTAACGAGATCGTTGGGATTGATATCAACGACGACTGGAAAGCCATCGTCCGACAGCTGACGCACTCCCCACACGGGCGCATCGTGCTGTATCGCGATTCTCTGGATGATGCCATCAGCATGCTGCGCGTGCGTGAGGCGTATCGTCTGATGACCGAGAAAAAAGAGTTCACTAAAGAGGTGATGCTGCGCGCCGCAGATGAAATTTACTACGTGCCAGAAGGGACACCGCTCAGCATACAGCTGGTGAAGTTCCAGCGTAACAAGAAGAAAGTCGGTCTGGTGGTTGATGAGTACGGCGATATTCAGGGATTAGTGACGGTCGAAGATATTCTGGAAGAGATTGTCGGCGACTTTACCACATCCATGTCACCTTCCCTTGCCGAAGAAGTCACCCCGCAAAATGACGGCTCGGTGCTAATCGACGGCAGTGCAAGCATCCGTGAACTCAATAAAGCTTTCAACTGGCATTTACCGGAAGATGAAGCGCGCACCGTAAATGGAATGATTCTGGAAGCGCTGGAAGAGATCCCGGCAGCAGGAACGCGTGTGCGTATTGAACAGTATGATATTGATATCCTGGACGTGCAGGACAATATGATTAAGCAGGTGAAAGTCCTGCCCGTTAAGCCTCTACGCGAAAGTATTGCCGAATAAAATGTAGGCCGGGTAAGGCGAATGCCGCCACCCGGCACTACAGGCAGCACGTTACGCTTTCGCTTTCGCCACGGTCACCATTGCCGCGCGAATGGTACGGCCGTTCAGGGTATAACCTTTCTGCATCACACCCAACACCTTACCAGCTTCAATCTCTTCAGATTCCACCATGGCGATCGCCTGGTGTACGTTCGGATCCAGCGGTACATTGGTATCGGCAATCACCTCCACGCCAAACTTACGTACCACGTCCAGCATCGACTTCAACGTCAGCTCGATACCTTCGATCATTGCCGCGTTATCCGGATTCGCTTTGTCTGCCACTTCCAGCGCACGATCCAGGCTATCGATGACCGGCAGCAGTTCATTGACGAATTTTTCCAGCGCAAATTTGTGCGCTTTCTCAACGTCCAGCTCGGTACGACGACGCAGGTTTTCCATTTCCGCTTTGATACGCAGCACGCCATCGCGTTCGCGATTTTGCGCTTCTACCAGCTGGGCTTCCAGGTTGGCCATTTTTTCATCGCGCGGGTCCACCTGCTCAGCAGACGCTTCTGGCTCTACAGCCTCAACTTCATCGTGCTGTTCCGTGATAATTTCTTCAGGGGCTTGCCCCTCAGGCGTTTTCTGTTCTTTACTACTCATGAATTTCTCCGCGTTTTTCTGCATTCATCTCGCTAACTTCGCTTATTATGGGGATCAGTTTCCGGGATTCAAGGGAACAAGACAGATTGTCATCATTCATCAGGCACAAGGACCTCCAGAAAATGAATAATCATTTCAGGTGTATTGGGATCGTCGGGCATCCGCGTCACCCTACCGCATTGACGACACATGAAATGTTGTATCGCTGGCTGTGTGGCAAAGGCTATGAAGTGATGGTCGAACAGCAGATTGCTCAGGAGCTGCAGCTGAAGGGCGTTAAAACCGGCACGCTGGCAGAAATTGGTCAGCAGGCGGATCTCGCCGTGGTGGTGGGCGGCGACGGCAACATGCTTGGCGCAGCCCGCACGCTGGCGCGTTATGATATTAAGGTCATCGGCATCAACCGTGGCAATCTCGGTTTTTTAACCGATCTCGACCCGGATAACGCCCAGCAACAGCTGGCTGACGTGCTGGAAGGGCACTACATCAGCGAAAAACGATTTTTACTGGAAGCGCAGGTGTGCCAGCAGGACTGCCAGAAGCGCATCAGCACCGCGATCAACGAGGTGGTTCTCCACCCCGGTAAAGTGGCGCACATGATTGAGTTCGAAGTGTATATCGACGAAATATTTGCCTTTTCGCAGCGCTCTGACGGGCTGATTATCTCAACGCCGACGGGCTCTACCGCCTACTCGCTTTCCGCTGGTGGCCCAATCCTGACGCCATCACTGGACGCCATCACCCTGGTGCCGATGTTCCCGCACACGCTCTCCGCCCGCCCGCTGGTTATCCACGGCGACAGCACGATTCGTCTGCGCTTCTCACACCGCCGTAATGACCTGGAGATCAGCTGCGACAGCCAGATAGCGCTGCCGATCCAGGAAGGTGAAGATGTCCTCATTCGTCGATGTGATTACCATCTGAATCTGATTCATCCGAAAGATTACAGTTATTTCAATACATTGAGCTCAAAACTCGGCTGGTCAAAAAAATTGTTCTGATTTTGCACCCAGCACTTTACTGTATAAAAAACCAGTTTATACTGTATGAAAACACAGTCATGGTTTTTCATACAGGAAAACAATTATGCTGGCACAACTGACCATCAGCAACTTTGCCATTGTTCGTGAGCTTGAGATCGACTTCCACAGCGGCATGACGGCAATCACCGGTGAAACCGGTGCGGGTAAATCTATTGCCATTGATGCCCTCGGCTTGTGCCTTGGCGGCCGCGCAGAGGGCGATATGGTGCGCCGGGGCGCAACCCGTGCCGACCTGTGCGCCCGTTTTTCCCTGAAAGACACCCCTGCAGCCCTGCGCTGGCTGGAAGCGAACCAGCTCGAAGACGGACGTGAGTGTTTACTCCGCCGCGTCATCAGCAGCGACGGCCGTTCCCGCGGTTTTATCAACGGTACAGCGGTCCCCCTTTCCCAGCTTCGCGAGCTTGGCCAGTTGCTTATCCAGATCCACGGTCAGCACGCGCATCAACAGTTGATTAAACCCGAGCAGCAGAAGGCCCTTCTTGATGGCTACGCAGGTGAGTACGCGCTTACTCAGCTTATGGCGGAACACTATCGCCAGTGGCATCAGAGCTGCCGTGAACTCGCTCAACATCAGCAGCAAAGTCAGGAGCGAGCAGCCCGTGCGGAACTGCTGGCGTATCAGCTTAAAGAGCTGAACGAATTCAACCCGCAGGCGGGAGAGTTTGAGCAAATCGACGAAGAGTACAAACGTCTGGCTAACAGCGGTCATTTACTTTCAACCAGCCAAAATGCGCTCAACATGCTGGCAGATGGCGAAGACGTAAATCTACAGAGCCAGTTGTATAACGTCCGTCAACTGGTTACCGAACTGGTCGGGATGGACAGTAAACTCTCTGGCGTCCTGGATATGCTGGAAGAAGCGGCCATTCAGATCTCCGAAGCGGGTGACGAACTGCGCCACTACTGTGAACGTCTGGATCTTGACCCGAACCGTTTGTTTGAGCTTGAGCAGCGTATATCCCGTCAGATCTCACTGGCGCGTAAGCACCACGTCACGCCGGAGGAGTTGCCAGCCTTTTATCAGTCTCTCCTTGATGAACAACACCAGCTCGACGATCAGGCTGATTCGCTGGAAACGCTGTCTCTGGCGGTAAACCTGCACCATCAGCAGGCGCTGGCAACGGCTAAACAGCTGCACGATATCCGTCAGCACTATGCGCAGGAGTTAAGCCAGCACATCACCGACAGCATGCACACCCTGGCGATGCCGCACGGCGTGTTCAGTATTGATGTTCGCTTCGAAGAGAGCCACCTGACTGCGGAAGGCGCGGATCGCATCGAATTCCGCGTCACCACGAACCCAGGTCAGCCTTTGCAGGCCATCTCTAAGGTCGCCTCCGGTGGCGAACTGTCGCGTATTGCACTGGCGATTCAGGTGATTACCGCGCGTAAAATGGAAACCCCGGCGCTGATTTTCGATGAAGTGGATGTAGGGATCAGTGGTCCGACAGCGGCCGTTGTAGGCAAACTGTTGCGCCAGTTGGGCGAATCGACTCAGGTGATGTGTGTCACCCATCTTCCGCAGGTGGCTGGCTGTGGTCATCATCACTTTATCGTTAGCAAAGAGACGGATGGTGAAATGACCGAAACGCACATGAAACCGCTGGATAAACGCGCGCGTCTGCAGGAGCTGGCGCGCCTGCTCGGTGGTAGCGAAGTCACCCGCAATACGCTCGCGAATGCGAAAGAACTGCTGGCGGCATAAACTTTTTCGGGATCTCAGAGTCATAGAGAACAACAAAAACGCCGCCAGACCGGTTTCAAAGTGGGGCAAGGTCTATTATCACCGGCATATTACATATGAGCCGCGTTCTGCTCGGGCCCGAAAAGGAATCAAATCACTATGCGTTGTAAAATGCTGACCGCTGCCGCAGCGGTTCTTCTGATGTTGACCGCAGGCTGTTCCACTCTGGAGAAAGTGGTTTACCGTCCTGACATCAACCAGGGGAACTACCTTACCCCTAACGATGTGTCCAAAATCCGTGTGGGAATGACACAACAGCAGGTCGCTTATGCACTGGGAACCCCGATGATGTCCGATCCGTTCGGTACAAATACATGGTTCTATGTATTCCGTCAGCAGCCAGGCCACGAAGACGTGACCCAGCAGACCCTGACGTTGACCTTCAGCAGCGCCGGTATCTTAACCAACATCGACAACAAGCCTGCCCTGACCAAGTAATCAGGTGTCAGAAATGCAAAAAGGTGCTCAATGAGCACCTTTTTTGTATCTGAGTTCTTACGAAGTATCGTAGCCCCGGTAAGCGCAGCGCCACCGGGGAAGAAAGCGCTACTTACTGGCCTTCTCCGCACGCTGACGACGCAGTTCTTTCGGGTCAGCAATCAGCGGGCGATAAATCTCAACCCGGTCGCCCTCTTTCAATACGTCGCCAAGTTTCACCGGACGGCTGTAAATCCCGACCTTATTCTTCGCCAGGTCGATATCGCTGCGAAGCTCAAGGATGCCGGAAGCGCGAATAGCCGCCTCGACGGTGGCCCCCTCTTCCAGCGTCACGCGCTGCAGATACTGCTTTTCCGGCAGCGCATACACCACTTCCACCGCAATCTTATGCGACACTGTAAACCTCTTTGGCGCGGGTCGTGAACGCCTGAACCATGTTAGATGCCAGCTCTTTGAAGATGCGGCCAAACGCCAGCTCAATAAGCTTGTTGGTAAACTCGAAATCCAGCTGGAATTCGATACGACAGGCATCTGCGCTCAGCGGCGTAAACTTCCAGCCGCCCATCAGGGTCTTAAACGGACCATCCACCAGATGCATCAAAATACTCTGATTATCGGTCAGCGTATTGCGGGTGGTGAACGTCTTGCTGATCCCCGCTTTGGAGACATCCACCGCCGCCGTCATCTGCGTTGGGCCGGACTCCAGAACACGACTCCCGGTACACCCAGGGATGAATTCAGGATAAGACTGAACGTCGTTCACTAACTGATACATTTGTTCCGCGCTGTAAGGCACGAGCGCAGTACGGCTAATCTGAGGCATAGCATTTTCCATGGTCACACAACGGACAAATAATAACATTTATCACCTGTTAAAAAAACGCTAAGCCTCATCTCGTGCTAATATAGCGCGTTAGACCTCACGGGACGCAATGAGGTGACTTTTTGAAATCAGATTACCGACGGCTTTACGACACTTATGACGAAGAAAAAAGCACATAAACCAGGATCGGCGACCATTGCGCAAAACAAGCGTGCTCGCCACGAGTATTTCATTGAAGAAGAATTCGAAGCAGGCCTTGCGCTGCAGGGCTGGGAAGTAAAATCGCTGCGCGCGGGTAAAGCGAACATTGGCGACAGCTACGTGATCCTGAAAGACGGCGAAGCTTTCCTGTTCGGTGCGAACTTTACACCGCTGACCGTCGCCTCTTCACACTACGTATGCGACCCAACACGCACGCGTAAACTTCTGCTGAACAAGCGTGAGCTTGAATCTCTTTACGGGCGCATCAACCGTGAAGGCTTTACCGTTGTTGCGCTCTCTATGTACTGGAAAAATGCCTGGTGCAAAGTGAAAATCGGCGTCGCGAAAGGTAAAAAACAGCACGACAAACGTACTGACCTGAAAGAGCGCGAATGGCAGTTGGATAAAGCGCGTATCATGAAAAACGCAGGACGTTGATTCTGCACACTTATTGTACTATTCAATAAGTTAGCGTTTCGGGCTGGTATCCAGGAAGTGAAATCTGGTATACTCAGTTCAACACTATTGGGGCTGATTCTGGATTCGACGGGATTTGCGAAACCCAAGGTGCATGCCGAGGGGCGGTTTGCCTCGTAAAAAGCCGCAAAAAAATAGTCGCAAACGACGAAAACTACGCTTTAGCAGCTTAATAACCTGCTAAGAGCCCTCTCTCCCTAGCTTCCGCTCTTAAGACGGGGATCAAAGAGAGGTCAAACCCAAAAGAGATCGCGTGGAAGCCCTGCCTGGGGTTGAAGCGTTAAAACTAATCAGGCTAGTTCGTTAGTGGCGTGTCTGTCCGCAGCTGGCGTGCGAATGTAAAGACAAACTAAGCATGTAGTACCGAGGATGTAGAAATTTCGGACGCGGGTTCAACTCCCGCCAGCTCCACCAAAATTCTCCATCGGTGATTACCAGAGTCATCCGATGAAGTCCTGAAAGCCCGCACGGCGCAAGCCCTGCGGGCTTTTTTGTGCCCTCAATTTGTCCCGCTAAGTCTGATGCCAACTAATTAAATCCGAACCTTTTAGGCACCTTGTTAGGCACCTCATAAAGCTTTATTGTTTTTGAGGTGCCTAAAACTATGGAAACCCGGCAATGGCAAGACAAACCAAACCTCTATCCGTTAAAGAAATCGAATCAGCCAAACCCAAAGAAGCGGACTACGTTCTCTATGATGGTGATGGCCTTGAGCTACTCATCAAATCCAGCGGGAGTAAAATCTGGCAGTTTCGCTATATTCGCCCTGTCACCAAGAAGCGCGCGAAGAAGAGCATCGGCCCCTACCCATCAATTACCCTTTCCGATGCCAGAAACTACCGGGCAGAGTCTCGCTCACTCCTCGCGAAACAAATCGATCCACAGGAGCATCGGCAAGAACAACTTCGCAGTTCGCTGGAAGCCAAAACCAATACTTTCCAGCTCGTGGCTGAACGTTGGTGGAATGTGAAGAAGGCCAGTGTGACCGAGGACTACGCAGAAGATATCTGGCGCTCTCTTGAAAGAGATGTTTTTCCTGCAATTGGCGACGTCAGCGTTACAGATATTAAAGCTCATACACTAGTTCAGGCCGTCCAACCGGTTCAGGCCAGAGGAGCATTGGAAACCGTTCGTCGCCTGTGCCAACGCATTAATGAGGTCATGATCTATGCCCAAAACACAGGGCTAATTGATGCTGTTCCCAGCGTTAATATCGGTAAAGCATTCGAGAAACCGCAGAAGAAAAATATGCCCAGCATTCGACCGGATCAGCTACCACAACTGATGCAGACAATGCGAACAGCCAGCATTAGCCTTTCCACACGCTGCCTGTTCATGTGGCAACTTCTTACTATTACCCGCCCTGCCGAAGCGGCTGAAGCTCTCTGGGAAGAGGTTGACATAGAAGCACGAGAATGGAAGATTCCTGCAGCACGCATGAAAATGAACCGCGACCATACTGTTCCATTGTCAGATGGAGCAATTGCGATACTGGAGATGATGAAGCCGTTAAGTGGAAATCGAGAATTTATCTTTCCCAGTCGCATTAAGCCTACCCAGCCGATGAACAGCCAGACAGTGAATGCTGCACTCAAGCGTGCTGGCTTAGGAGGCGTACTCGTATCACACGGTTTACGTTCTATCGCTAGTACGGCACTCAATGAGGAAGGATTTCTGCCTGATGTCATTGAAGCAGCACTGGCTCATGTAGACAAAAATGAGGTACGTCGCGCTTATAACCGCAGTGATTACCTTGAGCAACGGCGACCGATGATGCAATGGTGGGCTGATTTTGTTATGGCTGCTGCTCGCGGAAGTATGATTGAGGGAGGTATGAGGGAAGAGCGTTTAGCGGGATGACGGATAATTAATGACAGTTGCGACTTTAGTAGTGGGCCAGATGAGAATTTATATTTCAAGCGAAAGCTAATAGTTTTAGAAATCAAGCTAATTAGCATAATATCTCTTAATTGAAGGGATATGGAGCCGCAGAAATAAATGAAGACACGGCAGTATGCGCAAAAATCAATCTTCGATCTGGAAGCAATCTTCGAGCAGTCCAGCAACAATGTTAGCGAACTTGAACAGTTGTTGAGCGAGCTAACCTTTCGCAACACTGCCAGGGCGCGGATGCTGACGGCTAAAATCGAGCAATCTCTATTTGCACTTAGCGGCCACAGCGTGGTCGCCATGTCGGCTCCCAGCCCATCAACACGCCATCCCGATTCGGTGTCCATTCAATCTTCTCGAGTTGTGCCCCACAATTCGCCTGCTGCGGAAGAGCAACTGCAACTGAAGGCCATCCCAGACTCTGCCATACGAGAGCAATTCGACAAAGACCAAATCGACCTTGGTCCGATCCCGTCTTTTTCTCCATCAGGTAAGGCGAATGATGCGCGAGCAATACTGGCAGCATGGACAGCCCTCGAAGCACTGTCGCCTCAAGGTTATAAACGCCCAGAGGATATGGTAACCGGCGACCGCTCTAGGGTTGCTCTATTGGAGCGAGGTGTTCCATGGGGACCAAATGCCCGCAGCAAGCCCAGTTATAAGCTTTATTTCGAGGTCGTCCTCGGCTCCATCGCTCTCGACAAGGCGACGGACGAGCTGGTCAAGGTTTTTGGCGAGGATGAGGAGCGTTCACGCCCGGACGGTAAGAAAGCGGCCATCGGCTCGATCCTGATCGACAAAGAAGGCTATGTGCTTGAGGACAAAGGCGTTGCCGTGTCCAGTTTTGCCTGGGCACTCAAGCCGGCTCTCGATCTGAAGCTTGGGAGTTTAGGGAATTGGCCGAATGTTGAGACGCGCATTATCGAGCATCTGGATCGAATGGTTCGCCACCACAACAAAGATGGAGAACCCATACCGATCGATCTGAATGTTGTTCATAAAGCTTATAAATGGCTTGTATCGCAGTTCAGTGTACCCGAGCATTTGGTTGAGCCACCCACATTCGCGATTAAGGTGTTTCATCATTTCAAGGCTAAGGCGCCGCCTGAACCTTCGTTACTGAATTCCTTCTATCTTGAAGATCTCGGTGAAGCAACCAAATTGCTCGAGACGGGCAAAGCCGGAACCGGTTTGCGCCGCTACATGGGAATTGGCAGACCTGACCAGAAAATCGACGTGCTATCGCCCATTTCCGCAGTTGAGCCGTTCGTCGCACCGTCGCTCATGCCGCAGGCTCGTTGGCCTTCGAAAGGCGGCCATCCACTGGTGTTGCTTCAACAGGCTGCCGTGAATGCGGCGCGTGCTGAGCTGAACGATGCTCCAGGTATCATCGGCGTCAATGGGCCTCCGGGAACCGGAAAGACCACTCTTCTCCGGGATATCGTCGTTGGATGCATTCTCGATCGGGCCACGGCGATGTCCGGCTTCAACAAACCGCAGGATGCCTTTTCCACAACAGGCGAGAAGCTGGCATTCGGTTCCAATGCATTCCTGCACTTCTACAAGTTACATGCATCCTTGAGAGGCCATGAGATCGTCGTAGCCTCCTCCAATAACAAAGCGGTCGAAAACGTCAGTAAAGAGCTTCCTCTCAAGGAAGCCAATGGTCGCCATGAACAGATCGCCTACTTCCGGTCCATCAGCGACCTGATTGCGAATCCCAAACGCGCCGGCTATTTCGAAGCCGAGGCCGAGGGGGACATCCCCTCCGACACTGTCGAAACCTGGGGGCTGATCGCCGCAGCTCTCGGCAAGAGCAGCAACCGAGGCGCGTTTCAGCAAGGTTTCTGGTGGAATGAAGACGGTGGTTTCCTTACCTACCTGAAAGCAGCTCGCGGCATAGATGTCATGCGTGAGATCAAGGACGAGCGAACTGGCGAAACCATCGATCGCGTGATGCCCAGCGTGGTTGTCAATGAGCGGCCCAGCACCAACGAAGCGGATGCTGCTGCGGCCTGGCTGAAAGCGCGAACCGCCTTTCTTAAACTTAAGGAGACGGTAGACGCCGAAATCGCCAGCATCGAAGAGATGCGACGGGATATCCAGGCGCTCAAGGGAGCGATCACCGAACTTCAAAGGGCTGAACAGCGTCGACCGAGTCTGAATGAAGCCGTCGAAGAGGCACACAAGACTGCTGAATCCTGCCAACGAGAGCATGAGAAGGCAAAATCGCAGATCGAGCAGGGCAAGATCATGCTCGAAAGCCATCTCGCTTGCCGTCCAGGTTTCTTCTCCCGTTTGTTTGCGACTGCGGCCTGGAAGTCGTGGAGATCGACACTGCAGAAGCTCTCGGCGACCTTGCAGCAATCAGTCATACGGGCGCAGGGGACGGACGGTGCCCTAGAGCTTGCAAGGGCTGAGTGGAGCAATACTGAGTCCCAGTTACAGCAACTCGACCAGGAAATTTCCAGCAAAAGTCAGGCTGTCTCGAAATTGAAGGCAACCGAGGCACAGGCACGAAACCGTATGGGAGACAGGGTCGTTGATGAGAGGTTCTTCGAGCGCGAGCACGAGGCTATCCACCTCACTGCGCCATGGCTTCCCGATGAGGTTCATCGCCTGCGAGAGGATCTTTTCGCCGCTGCCCTGACTGTGCATAAAACGTTCATCGATGCTTCGGCCAGCCGCTTGCAACACAATCTTGGGTTATTGATGTCAGGCATGGTAGCTGGTGCCTTCCAGTCTTCCGCTCACCGTGAACTTCTCCCCGACCTTTGGTCAAGCCTTTTCGTGGTTGTGCCGACCGTGTCCACGACATTCGCCTCTGTTCGGACAATGTTCGGGGATCTGCCACCAGAGAGCATTGGTTGGCTTCTGGTAGATGAAGCGGGCCAAGCCGTTCCTCAGGCAGCAGTTGGAGCTATCATGCGGGCAAAGCGCTCCATTGTGGTAGGTGACCCGTTGCAAATCCCACCTGTAGTTTCACTTCCTGAAAAGCTGAACGCCGAAATCTGCAAGTTCTTTGACATTGACCAAGTCGAATGGTCTGCCCCCGCAGCATCTACGCAGACCCTTGCTGATCAGGCATCGCGCTTCAAATCCACCTTCGTCATGGACGTAGGTGATCGAGAAGTCGGGCTGCCATTGCTCGTTCACAGGCGTTGCCAGAACCCAATGTTTGATGTTTCTAACTCCATCGCCTATGCCGGGCAGATGGTCCATGCTGTCGGGCCTAAAAAACCCGGATCTATCGGCTCGGCTTTGGGGAGATCTCACTGGGTGGATATCAATGGCGATGCTGAGACGAAGTGGTGTCCCGACGAGGGCGAAGCGGTTGTGCGAATGCTCAAAGAGCTGGCAGCATCGGGCATTACAAATCCGGACGTATTTATCATCACACCATTCAAGATCGTAGAGCAGAACATGCGTCGGCGTCTCGGCAGTGAAACTGATCTGCTGCGAACGTTCGGCGTAAAGCTGGATGAATGGTGCCGTGATCGTGTAGGCACAATCCACACGTTCCAGGGCCGAGAGGCGGACACGGCAATCCTGTTGCTGGGTGCGCCGAAAGCGAGTCAGCAAAGGGCGCGTCAGTGGGCGGCAAGCCCACCAAACATAATCAATGTAGCTGTCTCACGCGCCAAGCAAAACCTGTATGTGGTCGGCTCGGCTGCTGCATGGGCAGGGGCGGGAACTAGCCTTCAGGTCCTGCATCGGCAATTAGCGAAATCAGCCTAACAATCTCCGAGGTGGCCCTCATTATTGAGGGCTCATCGCGACTCATTTTTGGCTAACTTCAGTAATGGGCTGGCCGCTATGTGTTAAAAGCTGACATTGCTCACATAATAGTCAAGCAGTCACTTTACACCGCCCATCCAAGCTTGATAATTCTTACCGCTCCCCTTATATCCACACTGAGGAATAACCTCTGACATGGCTAAGGAGTATGATTATGGGGCTTAAACCTGGTCCAAAACCAATTGCAAAATCAACAGGAAAACCCGATCAACGCAGACGTGATAATAAGGATACACCCGGCAATACCCCAGGACTGAAACCAAGCAAATCAACTGGGAAGTAATCGTTCAAGGGTATGGAGAATTCATCTATACCCTTATCTCATCAAATCAGTCTGCTTTAACCCGTTTAGTGCCAGGAGCGGACATTGCTGACATAACTAATGTCTCATCCTAAAAGGCAGCTAAATACCACTGTATTGTTAAATTGCACTTCAGATTTTGTAACCGACCGCCTTAATGATAACATACTGTATAGGTTAACAAATTTGGCAGGAGTCAAATGTGGAATGGGAAGAATTTAAGCGTTCTCTATCAAATAGGGATCTGAATGGCTTGGACTCCGAGTTCACATTATCGACCAAGAAATTAGTGTCTATGTTTAACGCTGATGGCGCTCATCTCAATAAATGGTGGGTTATGACGCCAGTTGAGTGGATGTGTCCATGCTGCAAAAGAAAAAAATCAGAAATCGTGAGGTTGAATAAAAATAATTTTTTAACATGCCAACTGCATGAGCATCATGACCATATGAAGGAAGTCGTAAAATCGCTTTTCGAAGACATTTCAATAAGGAAAAATAATATCGTTGCAGATGAGCACTCTGAAAAATTCGCAATAAAAATAGCTTTTGCATTATCAGCTTATGACAATACAGTTATATGCTTTGATTGCAATAAAGCTGATGCGGATGCTAAGCGGTTGGTTCAGTGCCATAAATTCTTTTCTTTTTCTCCAAAAGAAATCTCCGAATTTATTTGCCTCACCCCAAATAGTGAACATCGAATTGATATTGAAATAGCTCGGAAAGTTTGGGCGAGATTAGAGTCAGTATTCAAGATACGCATGAATCTGGCTGAGCAATTTGCGACAATAGCGGCTGATAAACAAGACTGGTATCAACCTTCAAGCAGAACAGCGAAACAAACTGAGCGTATTGCCACTCATTTTTTTGGTATGAATGGCTTGTTTGACTTTGATAAGGTTGAACCGGAAAAATTGCTATATACCAGTGAACCATTTAAAGGAAAAGTCAATTCCTGGAGAAACAAAAAAAATCCTGTTGCTAAAAGGTCTCCTTTACAAAATGAAATTTCCCACCTTTCATCTACTAGAGGTAAGTACTGGAATAGATATGATGAGCAATGGTCTTGCCCATGTTGTAAACGAAGTAAATATTTCTGTGTCAGAGCATCTAAAAAGAACCCATGGATACTGGAAATAAAGAAAGTCCCATTATTTCAATCGAAAACTGGTGGCAATTACAATGATATAGCAATGTGTGCTGATTGCGTTGATTCTGCGATAAATTTAGGGCGCGAAATTATTAAAATCTCTAACTTACACACGTCGTTTCCTAGTTCTGTTGTTACGTTAGAGGAACTTTCTCAGTTTATAATTCCTCGACCACACTCAATGCATGCATTTCACAATCACTTAATTGATAAAATGCTACCATCAATTATTGAAAGATACAAAACCTCCTTAAACGGAAAAAACAGGTAAGCCAGATTGATAGTAACTTAATTACATTACTTTATTATACTCAACCCCATTTTATATTCACCAGGTGATATGCTATGGGGTAAATATATTTAGCGGATGCTGATTGTAAAACACCATTATTAAATAAAGGCTCTGTCATCATCGATATGTGGTCATGAAAACCCGCTTAAACGCATTTTAAATAATTATTAGAAATTGATCTTTATTAATGATTGAAATTTTCCCCATTACACCATATGAAATATTGAAAGTATATTCATTGCTTCACTATAAATGGCGTAACATAACTAAAATACTCAGATTGAGCAGTTCGTCTAATATCCCAGCGTTTCGCATCAGCAGGACGTTCCCGTTGATCTGCATGAGTTAAAATCAAACAGTTTTTTGCACGCGAGACCCCCACGAAGAAGGCGCAGCGATTTTCATCTTCGTTGCCAAAAAATATTTCATTTTCAACCGCCATGATTATGACAGAGTCGAACTCCAGTCCTTTGCTTTTATGAATAGTGAGAATCCTTACGGCTTGATCATCAGCAAATCTCCCTAATGCGCAAGGTAAATCTGATTCAATTTTAATCAAATCTTCAATTCGTGCTTTAGTATCACGAACGACCTCCAGTAAGCGTTCGCGTGATTCATAATCGGGTGATAGCGCGACAAGTGTTTCAGAACCTACATGTTTTAAAAAATCTCTGACGAATCGCCACCTTCCAGAATGAGGTGAGTCAGTTTTTCTGGCATCGGACACTTCTTTGCGTTGCTTTTTTATCAACTGATCAAGGTCTTTTCGTACGCTTGACTGGACCTCTTCATCTGCAAAAGGTATGAGCTGATTCATCAATCGAATCCAAGACTTAGGCTCTCGCTGTCCGTACAGACAAGACAAATAATCTACGATCAAACGAGCGGCTGGTTCGACCGTTATATCTTGCATATGCTGCTCATTACGGTATGGAATTTTACGCGCTGCTAACTCTGCCATAAGGTGACCTGCATATAGATCCAACTGTTTAGAAACTAAGACTGCAATTTCTGCAGGAGGTAACTGTTTTGTATTTATCCATCCATTTATCAAATCAGCCAAATAAATGGCTTCTTTCTGACCATCCTCAAAACGCCATGCATAAACCTCACCTCCCTTGCCATCCAATTGTTCATCTGCCATGACAGAAGAAGGATCTAGTTTGCTAATTATTTTGTTCTGAACCTGCAGTAAAAGTGGTTTAGAGCGGAAATTGCGATACATGTTTAGTGATACAGCATTAAAATCATTAGCAAAGGACTGGAAAACACCATCCAATGCACCAGCCCAAGCCATAATTTTTTGCTTGGTGTCACCTACAGCGGTGAGGCGAAGACTAGTCCCCAGGAAAGCAAGCTTAACCAAATCATATTGCAAATTAGTGCAATCTTGGAACTCATCCAGAAAAATATCGCTGTAAGTTTGCCGAATTGCATTACGGGCAATTTTTGAACTTTGTAATATTTTGATTGCCAACGGAACTAGGTCACCGAATTCTATTTGAGTCCGAGAAGGGCCATTTTTCTTGTCAACTATGGCATAGCCTGCATCTAGAGCATCCCTACCTGTAAGTATCGGTCTGAAACGATCAATGATACGCTTGGCAAATGCATGGAAGGTATAGCTATCAAAACGCGAAGCTAGAGCAGAACCACACCGCCGTTCGACGCGCTCTTTCAAATTTCTGCTAGCATCAACCTTGAAGGAAATCGCCAGAATTCGTTTTGGGTACCGACATGTTCCAGTACGCAAAAGGAAATCCGCTCGTTGTGCAAGCATTTCGGTTTTACCAGCCCCTGGCCCTGCAGTGAGCGCAAGGCAACGATCACTCTCCTTTGCTGCACGTAATGCATTTGGTTCAAGTGTCAGCCCATCAGCGGGTTGCCATTCTTCAACGGCAATCATTCTGGTAACTCTGCCAATTTGGCAATAACTGCATCAGCAAGTCTGATTAGTGACTCAGGCATTTTTGCAAGTAACTCGTCATCATTTAACTTGGCCAACGCATCTATATGTGCAGCTGGTTTACTGCCAAGTTTGAAACTTTGATGATAAGTGACAAATAACTTTTTTTCTTCTTCGTTATATTGGGTCGAATCGAAATAGCTTTTACCAAGCACCGCTTTAATAATTGACTCATCTGGCTCTTCTTCAGCAACACCATACGCTTCGGGATACGCCAAAAGCATAGAAAAATCCAAATCCATTGGAGAGGAAAAAAATATCGATCTATTCTCGAGTTCAACAAAAATGTCATCAGCACCACCATTAAAAAAATGGTGGGTTCGCACAGGCGACGTATTGTCATTCCATTTTGGAATTGGCCAGTCAGCAGGAAGTTCTTTGCTTGGCTCAAACACAGCAAACTGAGCATTGACATATTTAATCCGTCCCCAGCCTGCTGCATAGCGGGCTACATCCAGATCAAGAAGCGTCAAATACGGAATTTCCAACGCTGAAAGTAAACGCCCAAAAATGATTGACATGCCGCCCCCCTAGAGGTGCTATCGTGACTGCAGACTCATCAACTGGCGCGCCTTTCGCCTGAAACAAACGTGGCAATACAATCTCTTCACTATCGCCTTCGCCGAGCACTACCAAGCGTGAAAAATAGATCTCTGGAAATGCCTGGACGGCTTCCCGGACAAATTTGTGTGCATCATCAGTTTTCTCTGGCAATTTGATACAGGTTACCCGTGTATTTCGAGTCTGAGTTAACCGAAGATATCGTATTAGCTCAGGAGCAACACGACGCAACATTGTGGGAGCATGTGTAGCAATGAGAGCTTGTGCATCCGCACTTTTCGTCATGATATTCAGGGCATTGACGATGCGTCCTAAGTAATGTGGAGAAAGACTATTTTCTGGCTCCTCCAAGGCGACCAACGTAAACACCGGTGGGCGTAGCTTATCGGGATCAAAGGATATATCTTCCTCCGCTAGCACAGCTCTGCCAATAGCTTGAGACGATAATACTAAAGAAAGGTAAAGCATTGACTTTTGGCCATCACTCAACCGCGAGAAATCAACAAGTGAATCATCGTGCCCTGGTGTAAAGGAAACGGATAAATGCCGCAGCAGTGCTTCAATCTCAGAAGCAACAAATGTGATTTTAGGATCAGCGAAAAATTTTCCCTTGTGAAGGGTGGTCCAGGTTGTTTTTAATGTTTCACTAAATGCATTTACTGAAGGGTTTGCAGCAAGGCTGTTGCTTATTTGATCGGTCAATTGTTTAATTGTATCGCGCTCAGCATCCCAACGTACCGCACGAAGCAAACGGCCGAGTAAAGCATTCGTGCCGTAAGTAATATGGTCAGCAGGATCACGTCTGGCAGGCAGATAGTGGACTTGAATATGATTACGCTCAGACCGGGGAACCTGTGCGGTATTAAGAGGCGAGCCATCAGCATTGATATCAAGAACATACATTAAGGTTTCATCAATATCTCCATCAAGTCCTATCGTAGCCGTGAGGCGAAAACGCACTCGTGGGATACCTTCTGGCTCGTCCAATCGCATATGGCCAAAATGAGGTGCTATGGTGCTATTATCCTCATCACCTGCAAGTTCGGGAAATAAAAAATCGGCTTCTATCCACAACTGGCGCTCCGAAGGAACCTCTACCTCATCAAAAGGGACATGGAAATCTGAACGTTGGAGGCGTCGCAATGTAGGGTCAAACGCAAAGAGTCGGCATAAAGCCTGTAGTGCAGCGGTTTTACCTGAACCATTAGGACCAATTAAATAAGTAATATCTTCTAAGCCCAGTTCAGTTGGTTCAAGACCAAAAGACTGAAAACCTGATAACCGAATTGTTTCCAGCTTCATTCTACCCCTACCTTCAGCTCCTGCTATCGACTAAATTAGCCATCGAGCCTAGTTGTTGTCAAAATTGAGATACCCTCTATTTAATTATCTCATGTGGAAAATATAATTAATTGATCTTATTCACAAATATCCTGCACATGGCTGTTTGTTTACTAAACGTGTGAGAGTCCGTTCCTCGCTCAAAGCAGACCTTATGACCTCGATTTCTGGCAGATCCGAGCCAAGAGCAAAAATTAATATCATCAATCGGCCTCAAGCTTAAGGGGAACATCTCCCCCTTTTTATGTAACCAGTTTACTGAAGATGTTCTTTCAGCCAGGTACACGCGCCTTCAATGTCATACGCTTTTTCCCCAAATCCTTTCGCAAGCAGAAACTCTGGTAAATATTCATCATATTTATCTAAGTACTTTTCTGGAACATTTACAGCAAGATCAAACGCTGAGGGCAAGCCTGACTGCAGCAGGTCTTTAAGGGCCTGTTGAACAGAAGTGATACTTGAGCCGTCAATTTCTATAACTCCAGCCAATGAATTAGCTTTAAAGCCACAACGTATGAGCAAGGCTGTAATCGTATTGACAACCTTATCTCCCATCCATGGGAGGATGTAACAGTATTGGCCGCTCGTAAGAAAATACTCATTTTGCAGGTTATAACTCTGGAAGTTACGGCTGCCTTCCGCAAATAGGCTTCTGGCGGCAGAATCGGCATAATCTACTCTCTTGCTACCTATTGCTATGCGGTAATCACCTTCCCTATAGATAGCGAGCATTTCCTGACGAACGGCATCATGAACAGACATTCCCCCCCCACTAAATTGTGGTGGCTGACCGCCTTTGGTCGCCTCTACATAGATAACTTTTTTCTCTGTCTCGATCTCTGTCACTCTCCAGCGCCGCCCACCGAAGATGATGTGTTGATCTGGTAGCAGTGGGGAGTCCACAGGCACTGTTCCAAGGGTTCTGTTTCCGGTGACAATGCGGAACTCTTCTGGTGTGTTGAACACGGCATAAAACGTGTAATGGTTAGTCAGTTTCTCCCCCTCTGCCCCAACAACCATTTCTCCACTAGCGAGTTGAGTGAGCAGGCCACATGCCCCCATATGTTTAAGCAGGCTTTTGAAATCGCCTATATCCACATTACGGAACGGGCCTGTTTGACATAGCTGCGACCAGAGTTGATCGGCACGAACTCCGCCCCATTGCGCGGTAATTGCAAGAATCTGGTGTAGCAGCGTGGAGTAATGCATCTGCTGGGAATCGGCAGGCTCAAACCATTGTTTAGAGATCATCAATCTGATCATTGCCATCGACTGGACCAAATGCAGCCGTAGGTGGTCAACGATACTGCTAGTCACAGTGAGCTCATTTTCTGTAATTAGCATTCTTAGAACTGATGGGGAGTCGCGTCGCCCAGAACGTCCCATACGCTGACGCAGACTGGAAACAGTATGCGGAGGCGTAACTTGGATAACCGACTTAACCTTACCGATATCAATTCCCAACTCAAGCGTCATTGTACAAACAGCTGTTGTGGGCAAATTTCCTTTCTGAAGACGAGTTTCAAGCGCTTCCCGCAATTCCTTGGCAAGGGAACCATGGTGGGGAAAGAATTCATTGGGAACAATATGTTCCTCACACATGTCGCTCAGCGTGGCAGCAATGCTTTCAGTCCGCTTTCGACTGTTTGCAAAGACCAAATGAGAATCGCCACGGCAAAGTCTAAAAATGTCAGCGCAAACGTCATGTTCAGCTGAACTCTGAAGTTCTTCTTCTTTTTGGAGCACTCGCTCCAGATAACCTTTGACCTGTACCTGAAGAGTGGCCTCGCTCTTACTATCTGTAACAGTTACGCAGGGTAGTCGTTTGTCCGGGCGCAAAAGTTCGGGTACTTTCTCCAGTTCCCCAAGCGTGGCACTCAACGCAACGCGGGGAATTGGATTTACCTGGCGTCCTAGCACATGGTCAATTCTATTGAGCAGAGAAAGCAGCTGTACACCACGCTCTGAGCCAATGAAAGCATGAAACTCATCAATAACGATGTATGCGACTGACGAAAACGCCTGTTTGAGCCAGCCCATTGAATTTATGAGCAAAGACTCAAGTGACTCAGGTGTAATCAGTAAAATGCCAGCAGGGTTTGTCCGAGCCTTCTTCTTTTTGCTTTGTGGTACATCCCCGTGCCAAGGAGTCACTGGCATTTCCAATGCATCTCCAAGGCTCTCAAGACGACGGTACTGATCGTTAATCAATGCCTTCAACGGACTGATATAGACGATGCCAAATCCATTAGTGAGATCTGCAACTGCCGAACAGGCAGGAAGAAAGAAAGCCTCTGTTTTACCGGCTGCTGTGCCTGCACTGATTAGCACGTCTCGATCACGGGCTAAAATTGCCGGGATAGAACTCTCCTGCAAGGGCCTTAATGTAGACCACCCCTGCTTGTAAACCCACTTACGGACGCGGGGATCGAGACTATCATAGGCACTGCTCATAATTTGAAGTTCGCCAGTCCGTCGTCGTCATCGCTTTCCTCTATAATGACGTCATCCATTTCGCTGGGCCTGTCCTCTTCAATCGCCACACCCTCGATTAGTGTTTGCCAGTTCATCGTTCTGTTTTGTTCCAGCACGGCCAGCATGTCCAAGAAACCTTTTATGGTATTACGGGGGGTACGGAAGTAAGCGTCTCCAATGGTTTTACTACAGTGATGCAGAAATCCAGTCAGTGCCTCATCTGGAACCAGATAATTCTCTGGATCTCCGCCTGCATAAACATGACGAAGATTTCTCAGTAAAATATACAGTTCCTCAGGGGTGAGGCTGGCAAGATGCAAAGTGGGAGACGAGTAGTCAATCACTCCTGCTTTTTGCGCGAACCGATTTTCCGCCAGACGTGATTGGAGCGCCTCATAGCTGTAAAGACCTTTGCGCGGATCGAAAAGGAACTCTGGCGTCCCCCCGAGGATAAAACCAATATTCTCGGCTGAGCCTTGCAGGCAGTCATTCAGGATCCGCAAAATCTGTTCGTAGTTCGCTGTTCTTGCTTGCGTATTATTCAGTTTAAAGAGGTTCACCATTTCGTCGAGGCTGACCAAAAGACCGGCATAGCCTGCCTGGCGGACAAAAAGGCTCATCAGCTTCAAAGAGTCATAGAATGAAGCGTCTGAGATAATAGTCCGAACGTCGAGATCGTTACGGGCATCAGTTTTAGTGGTGTACTCTCCCCGCAACCAGCGAATAGCATTGGATTTTAGTGTTTCGTTATCCTGCTCATGCCCGCGCCAGAATGAATCAATGACCTTCGCAAAGTCATATCCGCCGACCATATCTGATAGTGCTGCCAGGCGTTTATGAATAACTGATGAAACCTCGGAGCCGTCCTTGTCAGCTTCCTTCCTTGCCTCCGTAACGAATCTTTCAACAACGCTAAGTAACGCATTACCATCCAGCTTGTTTCTGGTGGACATGTTTTTCATAAGCTCAGAATAGAGATTACGAGCCTGACCTCCCGATGAGTGAATGCGTCTGTCAGGAGAAAGGTCTGCACTGATTGACACCAGCTTCTTCTCTAGCGCAATAGAGCGCACAACACTCAGAAAGAACGTTTTACCAGAACCATATTCACCGATGATAAGTCTGAAGCTTGCACCACCGTCAGCAATCCTCTCAATATCCTGGTGGAGAGCGGTGATCTCATTCACGCGGCCAACCTGGATATGCTGAATGCCTATCCTTGGCGTTACACCTGACTTAAGTGACTGAATAATAGCGTCGCGTTCTTTCACTCTTATACGTGTTACAGACATTCACTATCCCTCTAATTCTTTGGCAATTTCCAGGTCAACCCAGATATCATCATCGGCATCGTCCAGTACCGGAGCATCAACCACCGCATAGGACCAGTCATTAATCACCTCAAGCGCACCGCCGAGCATCAAATTCAAATTTCCACACAATTCTGTCGCCTCTTTCCGGGACCACTGTTCTTTCTCCAGCAAACTGCGATAAAGCTGGCTATGTGCGGAGTCTAGCCCCCCCGCCTCCGTTAATGAGGCTGGAGCGCTTTCTGGCTCTTCCGGTTCTTCTTCGGTGAAAATTGTGTTCAGCAATTTACGAACATCATCCGTGGCAGATTCGTGGCGGGCCAGTACATTAGCATCCAGTGTGAACCCTACTGCTGGCTGATCAGTTGGTACAGACGAGACGAGATCATGTTCAGTTGCGGAATGCTGATGGATATTGCTCGAGACAGATGAGGGATCCAGCCCCAAACTTGAGTAAATCTTCTCAAGCTGTTTGATTTCGGCAGGCGCTATTGTCCCATCCGAACAGGCAACACTAACGATAACTTTACCCACAGCAGCTTTTTCCGCAGCCCCCATCAACTCAATCCTGCTTTTCATTCCTGTCATATTGGCTGGGGTATGAAGTTGCCACGTTAAATACGCATGTAGAGAGCGTTTTTCATCATCGGTGAAGCCAGTATTGTTGTTGATGGCATTCTCAAGCACTTTCTGTTCAGCTTGATCAAGAGAATCGTCAATCAAGGCGACCATCGCCCCTAATCTGAGCGTCATTACTGCTGAGATAAATTCAGAAGAAGGTGAGAAGCGTCCACCTTCGGCGGCAGGGAATAGAACAAGTGTCCCATCAACATCCGCCTTCACATGGTGATAATACGGGTCAGGTGCCAGACCGTAACCCATCTTCAGAGCAAAGGCCTGCATCAAATCGGCCTCTTTTTTATTGATTTTATTGGGGCAAATGGCATTCATATGTGCCCAAAAGTCAGCAACTGAGACTAACCCCTCCTTGACGAGGATCGCCTCATCAGCCCAGCGTTTGAATGAGCTTAATATTTTTTCTGCGCTTTCATTAACGATCTCTGAAGGGAGCAACATTATTGCAGCCGTATCATTGACTGACGTACCTTTCCTACCAAGGTAGCGACTATAAGCATCAAGTTCATCCGTACATATGTCGGCAAGAGCCATAATTTTCTGGACAGGGCTCTTCAACGCACTTGGATCAGGCAGGTCGGGAACAGGGAGTCGAACACCTCGCAAACTAGGACTTGCTGGTGTGTAATCTAACCTTAGGCGCGTTTTATTCGCCTTAACGACCATCCCTTCACCATATTTGAGGGTGTAACGCCGTTTGAAAAGCGCAGCAAACTCTTTAGCACAGCGGCGAGCCGGGGTACGCAGCGAATACTCGGTGTGGTTTATTACCCAGCTCAACGCCAGTTCAGCTGATACAGGGACTCCTTCATGTACAGTTTTTGCCAGAGCCAGCTTAAATTGCATGCTGTTGCTGAAACCTGAATTGCTATCGAGCTCAGTGGCTAAGCCCATGTTCGGGCGCAGAATAGACATGGCTTCGAGTAACTGGGCCGAATATCCACGGAATGAGCGGTTCTCAATGAATACGGATCTTAACCGAGCTACTTCATTGAACAGATTACGGAACTCAGCATCAGGGAATTTTGGGTCAGTGGAATCTATGAGCGCTTTTCTTTCCAGGCCGTAGAGGTAGATAAAAACATAGCCGATAGGACACGATGGATCAGACCTATCGCTGGCGAGCCAACTGACATACGCACCGCGTGCTTCTGGGGAAAGAGAAGAAAAACTGGGCCAGTATCCTAATGAACTGTCCTCGTAAAGATAAGAAGTAGGTTTTATCTTACATGTGTCATCAATTAATGATGCCTCATTTCCATCGTCATAATAGCCGCCTGATTCCTGACCGGAGGGCTTCATACGTTGCCCCAAGTAAATGTGGCCACCGCTAATTGCTACACCAGCTACAGTTATCATCTCACCCGGAAGTACCCATCGAGCTAGTGCACCTGCTGACTTTGAGGTGTTCCGGTAATGATTGGTTGTCACCCGAAGTTCAACACCCCGGCCACCGCTCAATGTAAAAGTTGCAAGGTTATCGTCTTCACTATCATCGTTTCGCACAACCGCCTCTTTTTTCTTGATGTCAGCGAGCCATTCTTTTGGCGGTGCTTTCACGGGGCTTGAAGCATAAGACTTTGAAGATTTACGTTTTTTCTTTCTAAAAAACAACAAGTAAATTACTAAAATCGCCGCCAGAAACTTCAATAACTCCATGATATATAACCTTAAAATAATTCTTCATTCACATTTGAAATGTGGTAGGGAATGCATGGCAAGTGGATTAATCTCAAAATAATACGTCTAAATCGCTATGGTTAAAAGCAAATCGCAATTAAAATTAACCAATTGATTTAAATGACAAAAATCATTGAATAATTTACTTCACCAGAAGTGAATTTTTAAGGAGTAAAAAGCCTGCTGGGCCATTCGCCTAAGAATGATGTTGTACTAATGCTAGGTTAACATACGAGCAAATATACTGGGGATGCAGAACTGACCGCTGTATGATGACATTTACCTATTCGTTGAGAATGTCGGTAACTATTGGAAAGCCGTTAGAGACTGTACATTCTCGGATTTTAAGAGTAGCTGGTTTAGTTTTGTGTAATAGCTGCGTCAGGTCAAACCTGATCTATGAGCAGATATAGCGAGGGGCCCCACGCTGATTTTTATCAACTAATTAAGCTATGAGCTGAGTTGTGCCGAAGTTAAGATATCCTCATCGCCTACGTTGATGAGCTGAAGAGCATCTCTGACGCCATTAATGCAGTTTATCCGGAGAGCGGATTAAGTTCTGTATCATTCACATGGTGCGTAATAGCCTGCGGCTCGTATCTTAGAAGGACTACAAAGCATTAACCCATGACCTGGGGTACCTGCGGCAGAGGCGGTTTTACACGACGAATACCATTGCCAGATTGGACAGTGTGATCCGGCATACTATTAAAAAGTGCAAGGTACTCCCGACAGATTACTCATTAAAAAGTTGTATCGCTATCAACCCTGTCAGTATCGCTAAAAAGACGATGATGTTCAGGGGAGCTCGTATCGTCTTATTATCAGCTCTATGCTCTTCTGCACAGCCACATCTGAGAAAAGGCAGTCACATTGAATCACGTACGCGCTCTCAAGGTACCGGACTATCGATTTTGCGACACCCCGATACGTTTTTGTACTGCCTTCGCAAACGCCGCCTTCACTCTTTTGTCTTTGACTGACCATTCAGCCAACAACTTGATCTGGCTTGCCTCCACCATTGCCGCGTCCCGTGAGTCGTTTTTATCCTGTGCGGAAGGCCATCCATGCTCCTCAATATAGGGCCTTAACGCTTTAATAATTGCGTTGATGGCATCGGTTTTAGTTTCCCAGCCCTCAGGTTGCGCTTCCAGGTGTTTTATCACTTCGTCTTTAACGCCATCAAAACGTGTCGCTTTGACCTTTCCGCCATAAGCAGAATTGAGTTTATGCCGTTCCTTGATTCTTTTACCTGCTGCGGATTCACTGCGTTTCAGACCGCGATCCAACAACGCGATAGCCTTCAGCATTAATTGCACCGCATGATCTGGATCCGATTCGAGAGCCGATGTTCCCTGCCTCCAGTATTGTTCAGCCTCAGACATATCGTTCCTGATCCCCTTTATCATCCATTCTGAAAGACTGAAAATTTTCAGATAACGCCGCCATTTTTTCTCTCCGTGCTCATCAGCAAGTCGCCGCGCTAAATCTTCATCCTTCGTTTGTCTCCCTGTTTGTAGCACGATAACAATTTCAGTATCTTTATTCAGCCATTGCCTGGCGATATGTTTCTGTCTGATCCCGAGATGAAAACGTAACGCTTTCCTCTTTTTACGAAATACGATGAGTAACTCATCAGGGGTAAAATCCCTGTCTAAATCAGCCATGAAGTCCCTCTTTTCGAATGACAATTTCTATACTCCAGTAAATTTCCTTGCCTGACACCTGGAACGACTCATTCTTGCCCTTAGCCAGACGCTTCCGACACCATTTTCGAAAAAAAACATTCTGTCACCAACAAAAAACGGGAAAAAACCCTAAAAAAAACCCCTATCTCGTTGTTATAAAATGTCTTTTTTGCTACAGCCACCAGGCGGGTGCCATTACCTGTTCCGGCACCATACAATTGCATCCATATCGAAAGAACAGGGGGAATTAACAGATATGTCTGTACAAGGTATCAGGATACTGCGGATACGCGCCGTTGTTAACAAAACGGGCATTGCCCGCTCAACCATCTATGACTGGATCAACCCGAAGTCGCCGCGCCACGACCCGACCTTTCCGAAACAGCGCAGGCTGGGTATGCAGTCCGTCGGCTGGCTTGAGTCAGAGCTGGATGCATGGCTGCTGGAACGCCAGCAGGCATCATAAGCGATGAGATAGTATTGGTAAAAATTAAAGGAGGATACGCAGGTTATATAACAACGTCTCTGATTTAAATATGTACTCGCTGCGACATATTTTTGCCAGCTGCAAGGAAACTGAATGCGATTATTTATTGAGTAAAATTATTACTTTAAATAAATTTTGACGCTTGGCTATTTTATTATATTCACAACTAACCCGTTACTGAAAACAGTAACCAAGGAGAATATTACATGCAGAATATACTGCCACACACTGTCATTCCGAAAATGCCGGAGCCTTATATTCCCGTACAAAACAGAACCCCGGAGGGTTATCCTGTCTGCGCGTTCCCGCCGGTGATGCGGGATGTCATTGATGCTCTTTATAACGAGACGGGTATCCCGGCGGAACTGATAGCGGGGGCCGTACTGGCAGCCGCTTCCCTCGCCTGTCAGGCTCATATTGAGGTGGTACCACCACACTCATCGGATCCGATGCACTGTGCACTGTATTTACTGACGTTGGCGGTCTCCGGTGAAGGTAAGACCAGTATCAGCAAAAAAGTGATGAAGCCTTTTTACCGATTCGCTGAGCAAATGAAGCAGCAGCACGACGGTCTGATGAAGGCACACCTGCGTGCTGACAATATCTGGAAAATACACCAGAAAGCATTGACCAGTAATCTGTACACTGCCATCAAAAGCGGTTCTGAGGGGACGGAGGAAGAACGGCTGTTAGATGAACATGCAGAAACCCGGCAGCAGCCTCCGACCCGCCTGGCGATGCTTCATGACGACACCACCGCAAAGGCGCTCCTGGAAGGTTTGAGCCGGTATTCTGAAGCCGGGGTGCTCTCAGATGAGGCAATTACCTTTTTTAAAGGGTATCTGAAAAACAACCTCGGTTTACTGAATAAAGCCTGGGACGGAGAGACCTATGAATACCACCGCCCGGGCGGTGAGGAGTACGATATCAACGCCTGCCTGACCCTAGCATTAATGGTTCACCCCCCGGTCTTTGAAAATTACCGCCGTAACCACGGTGAACTCAGCAAGGGAAGTGGTTTTCTGTCGCGGTTTCTTTATATCAATACCATCAGCACGCTGGGACGTCGCCGCACAAATACGGACCACGCTCATTCTGATGAAGCATTAAATGTGTTCCACAGTAAAATTAACCAGTTACTTGATAAGCAAAAGGCGCGTTTTTATAGTCACGATACGCAAAAACAAACGCTCAGGTTATCTGATGATGCGACCACTTACTGGGCAGATAAACAGTCAGAGCTCAGCCGTAAAACAGCCCCCGGACAGCAGATGGAGCATATCAGTGAAATTGCAGCCAAAGCGGGGGCGAATGCCCTCAGGGTTGCGGCCATTCTGACATATATGTATTCACCTGAGAGTTTATGTATTTCGCGGGGGGTCATCCAGGCCGCCTTCAAAATTGTGGAATGGCATCTTGAAGAAGCGGAAAGGCTGTTTTTCCCTTCTTCTGAACGGAATGCATTTATGGAGGACGTTTACGAGATGTTCAGGTGGCTTAAGGAGAAATTTCTCGATAATGAGGGATATCCACTCAGGAAAAATGAGGTAAACCGGAACGGCCCGAACCGGCTGCGTGACGCCAGTAAATCACAATCTGTTCTTGAGCAGTTAATCGCACTGGGTCTGATTTGTTTTATTCGTCCCGGCCGTCATTCTGCGGTGTATATTGCCATGCCTTCCCTGGAATGTCGCCACTCATGGTGTATTCCACCGGCATTCCTGGAGAACGGACATAATCCGATTATTGCATCGCCAGAGAATGTCACTGGCAGGCATGGTTTTGAATACTTCGACTTTAACAGGCTGGAATATTAATCGGGACATCTCACTACAGAGGCCCGGATGGCCAGAGCGTACACTGGTTAAACGTCTTCGAAAACAACCACAGAGGCAAAAACCCCGCGCCAGTCGCTACTGGTCGCGATCTGCGCGGGGTTTTCTCAGAATACAGTAGTAAAAAAAGATAATGACGACAGGTGTAAAGCTCTGTGGATATGAATCATTAACAGCCATTAAAACCTGTAATTTAATAAAACAGTTCTGCTGGTGTATTTCTTACTCATTTGAGACAAATACATTAATATTTAATTGATGTTAACCAATAAATATATTTAATGATACGTAAAATATCATCACCGCTATTGTCAATAAAAACATAGATATTATTATATTAAATAAGAGTTTCATTATGGCCGTATGTAAAAGAAATAACTGCATGGCACAGATCGGCCATTCACCCGCTGAACGGATATTACGGCTATGCCCGACACATTATCAGGGCAGACAGTTAAATTCAGCCAGACGAACGGAAAGAGCAGCATTAATATGCCAGTATCCCGCCTGTGGTATCAGTATATCTAAAACCCGCAATCAGTTTTATTGTTGTAAGGAACATCGGGATAAAGCCCGGAGGTTAATCGATGACGATGCTATTATAAGACTGGTTAAGCACTCTTACTGGCTCAATGTGGAAGCCATGCTAAAAAATAATTCCCTTGGACTGGGGAGTATCACCGGTCCGACGGATATTGCAGACCTCATTCGGTTATATCAGCACAAAGCTGGCCACCAGAAAACGTATAATACGCTGAACGGGCACAGAGTTGCTGATACGACAAAAAGGTTAATCCCCTGGCTGGATCTTGAGCTATGCCACATTTACCCTAACTCTAAGGGCGGTGCAAATATCGCCAGAAACATTATCATCGCACCTGCTGCTATAAACCGGATGATGAAGGATTTTATCCCCTGCTGTCAGTCAGGAGTGCTGAGTGGCATAAAAGCAATGGAAACACCTCAACCGGTTAAATCGACCTTACTGAAAGCGTTAACGGATAAATACGGTTCAGATGCTGTACAGGAAGCATTGTACGGAGTTAAGCATCTTGCCTTTGCTGATTTAAGTCTGTCACGCAGGCTATTTGACACTGATATTTACGCATTCCCTCCACTAACCCGTCTGTTAAAAGAGGAAGCCTTACGCCTGAATTTGATGTCACTATGGGAAACGCTGGTTTGTACCGAAGTCAGCGTCTGGCTTAATGCCGGGCCTGCGAATGAATTATTTGCCGTTGCCGCGTTTCATGCGTTGCTGAACGGCGACGGCGACCACCTGCTGGAGCAATGTTATCGTTTAGTCGATGAAATCAGGGTGAAGCACAAGCGGGGGTCTCAACAAATCTACGACGAATTTCAGCATATACTCAGCCAGTACATGGCAAAATATTTTCACATTGACACCAGCGACCACAGAGCCTGTAATCTCTTCTATAACCGCTTTTTTAGTGTTCCTCCTGTCACAGAGGACGGTGTCTGCGCCATACCGCCTCAGTGATGCATTTCCTCAGCCTGTGTTCAATAAAATCTCAGATATATATCACCCTTCTGAAGTGAAACCGGACCATCGATAAACTCGGGCGAGGTTTACGGTAAATATATTTACTGAACCACGATCAATTTTGTCGATCGGTTCGATCGAATTTCATCGTTATCCCCTTCTTTTTTGCAGCTATAAAATCCCAACGGGATGCTTATGACTGTCTGTCTTCTACTAAAAATCATGCAGATACCCATTCCGGGTAGCGTTTTACGAAAACCAGAGGTGCACAAAAATGAACAGAAAAATGATTCACCCTTTACTACTGACCTGTGCGCTGGTACCGGCAGTGGCAATGGCCTTCGGTAATCAAACCACCTGGACCCGGGGCTGGGGCCAGGGAATATCAGAGTTTGTTATCAATGGGGAAAGTCAATCGCAACTGTCTCTGACCTGTGAGGATTACGGCTCGCAACCGGCCACGATCATATTCACTGACGCCAGCGGGCATCAGGTCAGTATGGATGAAGATAAAAGCCTTCAGGTCAGTATCGACGGTGGAGCCCCCATCGACATCAGCGAATCTGGCAGTCGAGTGGGCGGTAATAACCTGGCGCTGGCCTGGGCTCAGCTACGTAATGGCAAACAGGTCTCAGTAACCGGAGACGGTGTTAAGGATGCCACATTCACGCTGGCTGGGGCAGCAAAGGTATTGCCGGTATTCGGGACCCACGGCTGCGTGGGTAAAGATGCACTCTAGCCTGCATCTGAGTTTGACGCCTGTTGATTACGTTATTTTAAAAAGGAACAGATTATGAAATTTAAACATATGCTGGTACCCGCACTGCTTGCACTCTCAGCTCATACGCTGGCAGAGCCAGCGCCGACCATCAAAGTGGAGACCAGTAATCAGGTTCATCCTGCCGGAACACGCTATGTCACGGTCGTGGTCACCTCGCTGGATGATAGTATCAAAGTTGAAAAGATAGATGTGAACCGGGGTAACTGTCGTATTGATAACCAGAAGTACCTATATTCCAGCAATAAGGAAACTATTCTGCCCGCCTCCTTGCGCTACGGGGAGTCCGTCAAAGTAAATTTTTATAATAACTGCGTTGCTTCAGAAGTCGTCGTCACCACTGACAAGGGGGGATGGCGTTACACCTACCACTGAGCCACTTTCCTGTATCAGCTTCCTCAAATAAATCTTCACTCCACCAGAGGGCTGCCGCCAGGCAGTCCGGAGCAAACCCTATGACCTTTCTGAAAATGCTGGTGACGGCCCTGAGCCAGGCACTGACCTGGTGCGGCGGGCATCAGGCCCGGCAGTTTATTGAAATTCGCCTGCGTCAGGCAGGCTACGATGACAGCAGTATTGATACAGCCCGGGAAGCGGTCACGTTGCTGGTCACTGCACTTATCACCGCCCTGATGGCGCAGATACTGAAGATTCTGGATACGCTGTAGTCCTGCCCGCCATATCCCTCCCACAGTGAACAACATATCTGCCCCTGCCTCCTCACGGAGCAGGGGCTTTTGCTTTTATGCCTTCAGATTAATCAGATGAGGAATCAACTATGCGATTAGCCAGCCGTTTTGGTCGGGTGAACCAGATTCGCCGTGACCGTCCCTTAACCCACGAAGAACTGATGCAGCATGTCCCCAGCGTCTTCGGGGAAGACAAGCACGACTCCAGAAGCGAAAAGTACACCTACATACCCACCATTAGCCTGCTGGATAACCTTAAACGTGAAGGGTTCCAGCCATTCTTTGCCTGTCAGTCACGAGTGCGCGACCAGAGCCGACGGGAACATACAAAGCATATGCTGCGCCTGCGTCGTGCCGGTCAGATAAACGGTCAGCAGGTACCGGAAATCATCATTCTGAATTCGCACGATGGCGCATCAAGTTTTCAGTTACTGCCGGGAATATTCCGAAGCGTCTGCACCAATTCGCTCGTTTGCGGACAGTCGTTTGGCGAGATCCGCGTGCCACACAGGGGCGACGTTGTCGGGAAGGTGATTGAGGGGGCCTATGAGGTTCTCAGCGTCTTTGACCGGGTGGAAGAGAAACGTGACGCCATGCAGTCCCTGCAACTCCCGTCACCCGCACAACATGCACTGGCTACAGCGGCGCTGACATACCGTTTTGGGGAAGAGTACCAGCCAGTAACCGAAGCGCAAATTCTTGCACCCCGCCGCTGGCAGGACGAGAGCGATGACCTGTGGACCACTTACCAGCGCATTCAGGAAAACCTGCTGAAAGGCGGGCTAAGTGGCCGTACCGCGCAGGGTAAACGTACCCACACCCGCGCAGTAAACGGGATTGATGGAGACGTTAAGTTAAACCGTGCGCTCTGGGTGATGGCGGAGAACATGCTGAACCTGTTGGACAGGTAATCACCCGCGCCCCGCCACCGAAATCAATCCCCGGCCCGACACTTCCATTCAACATCTCCATGCATAAGGAAAATTAACATGACCGACATTATTAATATTAACGATAACCATCAGCGACCTCTGCAGGCTGGCGATAACGTTTCTGCACCTGCTCTGGCAGCCACGTCCGTACCGGACGAACAGCGTGTGGAATTCTGGCCGCAGCACTTTGGCAACATCCCGCAGTGGATAACCCTTGAACCGCAGGTCTTTGCGTGGATAGACCGGTTCTGCGCTGACTACAGCGGCGGTATCTGGAATTTTTATACTCTCAGCAACGGCGGGGCCTTCATGGCTCCGGAAACGGACAACGATGCCTTCTGGTCGCTGTTCAACACCATGAATGGCAACGCCGCAGACATGAGCGCCGAAGCTGCAGGGATTGCGGTCTGTCTTATCGCTTACAGTCATCATGCATGCCGCACAGAATGCGATGCCATGACGGAGCATTACTGGCGCCTGCGTGACTATGCGCTGCATCACCCGGAATGCAGCGCCATCATGCGCATTATCGACTGAGCGTTCCGCCATGCCCTATGAACTGTCTCACCTTAATGACCTGTGGGATGCGCTGGGGAAAACAACGGTCGGGGATGAGGACGGTGACCTTGTGACCGACGAACCCTTCCTGCATTTCCCGACAGGTACCCCTCTCTTCCATATCTGGTCATGGTTTGAATCCCTGCACGACGGGTTCGTCGTTGCCGTGAAACTGTACAACACATCTGCGCCCGACGCGTCAACCGACAGGAAAAGCAAATGAATACCACCACGTGTCTCCCCGACAGCGGGGAAATATCTCCCACCGCACAGCGCACCATCAGACGCGCACTGACCCTGCTGGAACGCCAGTTACGCGAACCCGGCGAGGCATTCACCTCCTGCCAGGCGGTCCGTGACTGGCTCCGTCTGCAACTCATCACGCTGGAGCGTGAAGTCTTCATGGCGCTCTTCCTTGATAACCAGCATCGTCTTATTGCTCATGAAACGCTCTTCACCGGCACCATCAACCATACGCAGGTACATCCCCGTGAAGTGATAAAGGCAGCACTGAAACACAATGCGGCTGCCATCGTACTTTCACACAATCATCCTTCAGGTTATGCGGAACCCGGCCATGCCGACCGACTGCTCACTGACCATCTGAAACAGGCACTTAAACTCGTGGATATCTGCCTGCTGGACCACCTGGTCGTGGGAGGCATGAACATCGTCTCGTTTGCCGAGCGTGGCTGGCTTTAGGGAGAGAATTACGATGAAAATCATCAGCAAACGTCAGGCAATGGCGATATACCGCCAGCATTCTGAGTCCCGGCTGTTTCGTTTCTGTACCGGGAAATATAAGTGGTCCGGCAGTATCTGCCATTACCACGGCAGGGAAGTGCAGGATATCTGGGGTGTGCTGGCCGTGTTTGCTGAACGCCGACAGGACCGCAATGGTCCGTATGTGATCCTGCGCAGCGTCGTCCTGAACTGACTTACCGTTAAGGAGTACTTACATGAAGAAAGCAACCCGTGTAATCAACCATAACCCCACGGAACCCTGGTGGGGCCTCAGACGCAACATCACGCCGTGTTTTGGTGCACGGCTGGTACAGGAGGGTAACCACCTGCATTACCTTGCTGACCGCGCCAGCATTGCCGGGACATTTAATGACGCAGATTTACGCCATCTGGACCAGGTATTTCCGGTACTGATGAAGCAGATGGAGCTTATGCTGGCCAGCAGCGAACTCACGCCCCGCATTCAGCGCTGCATCACGCTCCACGTAAAAGGGCTGATATGTGAGGCCGATACACTCGGCTCCTGCGGTTATTTGTACATCGTAATTTATCCGGCGTCTGTAACAACCGAATAAACCCCGGACGCTTTTCCTTAGTCAAACTAGCCAACAAAGAGCGCAAACCATGCAAATACATTCCCTGTTCCTTCAAAGGGCGGCGTCGTCACGTCTGTCGTCAGTCGAAATCTGGCAAAAATTACTGGAGTATCTGCTGGAGCAACACTACGGCCTTACCCTCAACGACACACCGTTTGGCAACGACAGTGTGATCCAGAAACACATTGATGCGGGAATCTCACTGTATGACGCTGTGAATTTTATCGTGGAAAAGTACGACCTGGTGCGTACTGACCGTCACGGCTTCAGCGTGAAAGAGCAGTCTCCTTTTATCGGCAGCCTTGATATTCTCCGAGCCCGGAAGGCTACCGGGCTGATGACCCGCAAGGGATATAAAACCGTTACTGACATCACAGGTGGCAGATTCAGCGGAGGGAAATAATGACGTTAGCCCTCATCGTTGACGACGACACCGTCAGCGATCAGCCCCTCAGGTGCCAGTACAAAGACTGGCGCTTTTATCAGATCTCCATTAGTTCAAACAGATGTTCGCTCAGACAGCTGGTATGGCGGTAACACCTTATCGGAGATATCTGTCTGCAGTAGAAGAGGGTGCGGCAGGACGCCACCAGAACATCAGGGGCCGTATCGTCTGCCAGGAGAGAGCTTAATTCCGGGGCGTTCAGTAAAATGAAACATTTCTCTGGGAGCATACCACCGGCATTCCCTTTCGGAAAACAACCGCCCAGATACAGTAACACGGTCAGCAGCCGGAACTGTCGCGTGAGTACCGCTTCGGTATCCCGGTAATGTACGGCTATCCACAGGCATTCCCGCAGCATAAATCGCCGGGTCCGTCGGGTGAGGTCACCGCCTTTGTCATACCAGCGTTCGACGATATCCCTGGCAGAGCGAACTGAGCCATCACCCTTTGTCGCAGTTTGCCACGACCGTGCCAGAAGCGTTGAGATATCCATGGATTAACGCCGCAACTGCGAAACGGCTGCGGGAGTATTGCGGACACCAGGCAGATAAATATTGCGAACCAGCTTCAGGAGGAAAAAGACATCGCTCAGGTTGCTCACGCCTGGTACCAGATGGCGAAAGGCTATCCGCACACGAAAACGCGCCCGGACCGCCTGCCGGTCATTCACCCTGCGCCGGTACAGGCCCAGAAAATGACGGCTTTCCACCAGCGCATGCCTGACCAGCGCTCGTCTGACAGATCGGTACTGCGTCTGTGTACTGAGTGCCAGAATATCTGCAATCACGTCGCAATAGCTGAACGCGCGGATATCGTAATAATCCGGGCGGTGGGTAATTGACGCCGGGTTATTAACCCACAGGTAATCCTGTCTGTCAGAGAAATAAAATCGGCCATCTGCGGCGGCAAGCTGTATCGTCCAGAGAATGTCCTTGTGGCTTTTCCCTTCCTGGAATCGCAGGTCATGCTCGCGAATATACGCTGAACGGATTATCTGCAGCCACAGATAATGCGGCCATTCCCTCTGACTGACGCAATGGCGTATCCACTGCTGACCCGTCAGCGTCTGACCGTAAGGCTGTCTGCGGTGAACGGTATGCCGCAGATGTCCGGCGCTGTCTGTATGCCGGGCATTGAAAAGGACGACATCGGCCTGTGCTTCGCGGGCTGTGTGCAGCCGCTCCTGCAGAAAATCTGCCGCAACCCGGTCATCCGCATCCAGGAACACCCCCCATTCACCACGGTGAATCGCCAGTGCAGCATTACGGGCAGCATACACGCCCTGATTTTCCTGACGAATGAGAATAAGCCGTTCATCTGTAATGGCGCTGAGTAGCGTCCATGTTTCGTCGGTTGAACCGTCATCCACAACAATGATTTCAGTACTGAGCGTTGTTTCGCCAAGCAGTGTATGGACCAGAGCCCCGATGCTGTCAACTGCATTGAAGGCAGGAATGATGACGCTGATATCGATGTTGGTTTTCATTGATCAAAGGGAATGTAAACAGAGGGAAGCTTCAGAGTTGTTACCCCATCAGAGGCAATAACCTTCCGGGTAAGAAACATTGTCAGGAAGAGCGTCCCGGTGATTTTCGTGCTGGTGTGGACACCACTCGTTTTTCTCTGATTTCCTGGTTAACCACCATCAGACAGCCATCGCAAAATTCTTTATCAAGCCCGAATATCCGGTCCAGAATGCTTCTTTTCTTGTTACATCTGGCACATCTTTTCATTCCATCACCTGCTGTCGCATTCCCATGCCGTGCCCGCAGGACAAAAGAAGGGCGCCCACCAGAAGACAGGAAATAAATTAATAAACAATACGTTAAATGAATTGTTGGGAATTTAGCACAGGCACTAGCGTGCCGGATAATTCATTTTGCAGATCAATTTTATAAAATCGATCGGTTTAATCGATCATCTTTTTCACTCTGCTTTACACGCCATCCGTGTGCCTGCATACCCTATCGGAGCGTTCGGTTTGTCGAGCTGTAAAGGATGCTATGCCTGCTGGATAGTCAAACCATTCCCGATAACTGACATCATGTGGAAGAGAAAATATACAAAAATTATTATCGCTTTGAATGGCAGCTATAAGCGAGAAGCGGACCTTCAAATCCGAGCAGGTTCAATTGATTAACCTTGGTTGTCAGTTACGCCATCGTTAACATGAAGCCGATCGAATAATCCCCTGTCCCATTTTTTACAAATACGCAGTGGCAAGAAAGATAGATTCTGGCTCATGACAAGAAGAGTTGTTCATTTGTATAAAGAGACTTCGCCTTCAGGACGCGTTTTGAACCTGCGATGCATCCACAGGTATTGCTCAGGAGCACGGAGAATTTCACGCTCGATGATCTTGTTCATATAAGCCGCTGCGGCGATCTTGTCTTCCCCTGGATAGCCTGACAACGGATTGCTGATATACATGTGATAACCTTTTTTATCGCTACGTCGAATCATGCTAAGTGTGATCAAGTGTGCACCAGCGAGTTTTGACAGAGCATACGTTCCGTTCGTCGTGGCTGCTTTTTTTACCGAGAAAAAAGGTGCAAAAACGCTTCCTTTAGACCCATAATCCTGGTCTGGTGCAAACCAAACGGCTTCACCTGCTTTTAGCGCATGAACAAAACCTGATAAATTACGTCGATTAATCATAGCCTTATTTGAACGCATACGCCCTTTTGTCTGTACCCATTCCATTAATGGATCATTGTGTGGGCGATACGTTGCCATCATAGGATGGCATAACCCCATTACTCTTCCACACAACTCAAGGGACATAAAATGAATCCCGACGACCATTACTCCTCTTGTCGCACCGGTCAGGTTTTCAAGCCCTTCGACATCAAACCATTTTTTGACTCTCGCATCGCTCCAGAACCAGGCCATTCCTGTTTCCATCAGTCCCAGCCCGAGAGAAACAAAGTTTTTATTGACCATCTGGCTCCGGGCAAACGGTGTCATCTCGGGAAAGCACAGTTCGATATTTCTAATCGCAATCCGTTCCCGGCGTTTCAGAAAGGGTCTGGAAATTTTTCCAAGGCCAGAGCCCACAATATGTAAAATCGGGTAAGGAAGTTGAACGAGAAGCCACAGCAGACCCAAACCAGACCAGGTAAGCCAGTGGCGAGGATGAAGTAAATTATGAGTAAAAGTCTGTGCCATAAATTTCCTTAATGCTAATGAAGGTTATAACGCAAAAGGAAAACAATGAGGCAATTCGTCTTTAGCGATACATTTTGTTTTAGATAATTTAAATTCATCTAAATTCAGGAAAAAATATTTCCCAATGACTGGTGAATAATTTAAAGAGCCAAGGGTGAATTGTAAGCCAGAAAATTTATTCTGTTATAAATCCATGGTTTTATCATTGATACTCAAGGAATTGTCTTCTTGATTCATCATCATCAAGGTACTCAAAAGAAAGAAGCCGAATTTTGGTAAGTTTATAAAACCACTCACAATCGTTTCGTTGAATAATTTCGCCTGGTTTGAAACATATCCCGGATGCCACCCGAATAATCGCATATTTACCATTACTAAACCTGACCCGGTGAATACAGAAAGGTTGGCCAGGCTGTCCGTGACAGCTGTTCGACATGATATGCCCTTCAATAAAAACAGATTTTTTAGATTTCATTATCATACCCTCGACAACAGCAGTACAGGAGGAATGTTGTCATTTTCCGACATCACTGACCTTAAGTGGCAGAAGCTGATCAGCCGCCGATACACCAGCATTCTGAAGGTCTGAACAACAGTCCGCAGGCAGGGCACTCAAGAACCGCATCTTTTCTTAGTTTACCTGCTTTCTGATCGGCTCTGTGTGCACATACCGGGCAGGCAACATGAACCGGTCTTTCTTTAAAATACCTGAGCCCATTTGTATAAGACATAAATAATTCTCTGAGGAACACAGTAATTATTATACGCTTTAATATAAAAATAACTGGCATAAGTTATGTTAAGTTGTGTCTGAATCAGGATATCAGATATTGAAAATTGAACGTCTTATTTATGATACACTACCCTTCCGTGAGAAATTTAAGATGAAATCAGAAGACACCCTTGACTGGTATCCGGCACAACTACCGCCTGTGAAAATTATTCTTGGCGAAGCCGTGCTGGCTGTGGGTAAACAGGGCCGACCGATTAATACCCGCACCTTGCTGGAATACCTTCAGGTCATGCAGGACAAACAAAAAAGGCGGGATGACAAAATCGCCATGCAGACTGCGATTGATGTTCTCAGGGATAATCAGCGCATTAACGGCAGACGTTAATGCACCTCCGGGATCAGTGTCAGTTCTGAATGATCTCAACCGTATGGTTTTGTCCATCATCCTTCAGCGGTATTCTGTCATCAGGGAGGAGAACACCATCCAGCGTCACGCAATATTCTGCATCGCCGCGTGAAACACTAATCTGATAATGGCTTTCACCATATTGATATGCCATAGAAAAAGACGACCACTCATCCGGTAACCTGGCATGAACACTAAAGTCAGTGCCGGAACGTTTTATCCCCAGTAATTCCTCGGTAAGTAAACGCCAGGCCCAGCCTGCGGAACCGGTATACCAGCTCCACCCTGCACGTCCGGTATGGGGAGCGACGCTGTAGACATCAGCACTCATGACATAAGGCTCAGCTTTATAAATCCCGACAGAGTCCGCATTCAGGGTATGATTTATAGGGTTGAGCATTGACCAGAGTTGCCAGGCTCGTCCGGCATTCCCCATTCGGGCAAAGGCCATCACTGCCCAGATGGCGCCATGCGTATACTGCCCTCCGTTTTCCCGCACGCCGGGCAGGTACCCCTGTATGTAGCCCGGATTTGGACCGTGTCCGTCGAAAGGAGGCGTTAACAGTTTGATCAGCCCTCCTTCGTTATCCACAAGGTGCTTATCCAGCGCCTGCATGGCCTTTGCGCACCGTCCCGGGCTCGCGGCGCCGGACAATACAGACCAGCTCTGCGCAATCGCATCAATCCGGCAGTCCTGTGAGGTTTTCGATCCCAGGGGAGTACCATCGTCAAAATACCCGCGCCGGTACCATTCCCCATCCCAGGCGTGGGCTTCGAGATTACTTTGCAGGCGCAGAGCCTGTGAACGGCACATCGCGGCGACGCTTTCATCCAGCCTGCGCTCCGCCAGCGCTGCAAACCGCTGCAAAATGTCGTACAGGAAGAAGCCCAGCCAGACGCTTTCACCTTTGCCTTCGATACCCACCCGGTTCATCCCGTCATTCCAGTCACCAGCCCCCATCAGCGGCAGGCCATGCTCCCCGAAGCGAAGTCCATAGTGAATAGCTTTGACGCAGTGTAACCAGAGTGTCTCTTCGGTGCCGCTGATGACCGGCGTGTCATAGACAGACTCTTCACCAGGCTGAAGCGAGCGTCCCTCCAGATAAGGAATGCGTATTTCCAGTGCATCCATATCCCCCGTCGTTTCAACATAGTGGCAAACAGCAAGCGGCAGCCAAAGATAGTCATCGGAACAGCGGGTACGCACACCGTTGCCGTGTGGCGGGTGCCACCCGTGCTGCACATCCCCCTCGATAAACTGCCGTGATGCACAGAGTATTATCTGTTCACGCATCCGGTCCGGAGCAGCGTGGCTCAGAGCCAGCGTATCCTGCAGCTGATCGCGAAAACCAAATGCACCGCCAGACTGATAGTAGCCACTCCGGGCCATAAGACGGCAGGCGACCGTCTGATACAACAGCCAGCCATTAACCAGTAAATTTACGGACGTGTCGGGGGTGTTAACTACGATTTTATCGAGAACATTGTGCCAGTGATTATGAATCCGGTTCAGCTCCTGGCGGACCGTATCCTCGTTCATGTAGCGGGCCAGCGTCTCCTGAGCACAGACATCATTCTCCTCTGCGCCGAGGATAAAAATAAACGTCCTCTGGTCCCCGTCAATTAATGTAACCGCCGATTGCACCGCTCCGCAGGGATCCAGACCGGCCCCCGTCTTACCAGAAAGCTTTTGCAGTTTCATAGCCGAAGGGGCGTGAAGGGAACCATTACGGCCAATAAACTCCCGGCGGTCCCCTGTCAGAGAACAGTCATTACCGCTGACGGCAAAAAATGCAGTTCGGCCGCCACCATTATCACCATAAAAGTTATTCGCAAGTATCCCGCAGCCGCCGGGCGTTCTGGCCACATGTGTCACAATGTGAGGGGCTGAGCGCGTTCGTGTTTCTCCGAGCGTCCACTCTACATAGCCTGTGACGGAAAGTTGACGTGTCCGTCCCGAAGAGTTACTGAGCGTCAGTAGCACCAGTTTAACCGGATCTTCTTCAGCAACCAGGACCGTCAACTCGCTGTCTATACCACTCTCACGATGGGCAAAAACGCTGTAGCCAAAACCATGGCGGGTCAGGTAATCACCGTGTCCGCGAACAGGTAAAGCCGTCGGCGACCAGCACTCCCCGCTCTCTTCATCGCGCAGGTAAAATGCCTCGCCGCTGCGATCGCTCACCGGATCGTTCTCCCACGGCGTCAACCGGTATTCATGGGCATTCTCATACCAGGTATAGGCCTGCCCTGCCTCTGAGATCACACTGCCAAAACGAGAATTTGCCAGTATGTTCGACCAGGGAGCCGGTGTAAGCGCATTTTCCCGAAGGACGATCTGATACTCCCGCCCATCCTGAGAAAATCCACCGTACCCATTGAAATGGCATAACTGACTGGTATCAGGGCTCCAGTCCGTATGTTGATTACGCTCGCGCACAGCACGCGGAATGAATGCCCTTGCCGGCGATTTCAGGGTATGAATACGCTGGTTAAGCTGCTCATTAATACCCCCTGCGCGGTCATCAAGATAAAGACAGGCCACGCTCATCAAAAGCAACTTATCCTCAGCGGAGAGATGCTCACCGTTGCGGCCAAAAAGCCCGCCCTTTTTATCCAGCAGACTGGCTTCAGACCCGGCATAAATTAACTCCATAATCTGATTTTGTAATCCCTGCTGGTAGCCGCCGGGGCTGTTATTCAGGATAACTAAATCAACATCCAGCCCTTTCTGTCTCCAGTAACGGTGTGCCTGAATCAGTGTGGTCACTGAGGTGATACTTTCCTCGCTGGTTATAGTCAGCAGCACTATCGGCAGATCCCCTGAAATTGCCCAGCCCCACAGTCCGGACTGGCCACGCCGGTTGCGGCCGATCGCCTGGCCTTCGGCGCGCAGCTCCTGGACAGGGTAAAGCACAGCGCTGGCGAGACTATTGAACAACGTGGCATCATCTTCACTGGCGTTCATCTGGCGCAATACCACCAGACTGTGAGACCAGGCCAGTTCAAAGACGCGATCGGCGATAGGGTAATCGCGATATTTCTCCAGCAACGCCAGGCTCTGCTGACGGGTCTCGCTGATGCCATAAATGATATCAATCGTAACCGGCTGCCCCGGCTGCAGAATAATGGCGTTGCGAATTGCCAGTATCGGATCCAGCACCGAGCCCGACGTGTTGCCTAGCATCCCTCCCGTCTCTATTGCCTGGGCATTCGCAGGGTTTCTGCCACGTCCAATAAACCTTGCCCTGTCCGTTTCAAACGACACGTTATGTCGGTTATCGCCGTGCACCACCATCATGTGAAACAGGCAAGGGCCCGGTTCATCCGGTGAGCGCGGGCGCCGGTGGCAAAGAATAGCGTCACGCTCAGGAGCCAGCTCAGTCTGAATAAACAAATTGCTGAATGCCGGGTGTGCCAGATCGCTGGCATCAGGTGCCAGTACCACTTCAGCATAGGTTGTCAGCTCCAGAGAGCGAGGCTTGCGACCACGATGAATCAGTGTGAGCCGTCGCAATTCAACATCATCCTCCGGAGAGATCACCACCTGAGTTTTGACGCTGAGTCCCCCTAAGCTGCGTCTGAATTCTGCCCCCGCATCGGTGAACAACACTTCCTCGTCTTGTCCGCTGGTGTAGCCTGTTGGTTGCCAGGTATTGCTCCACACATCTCCCGTCTGGGTATCGCGGATGTAGCAGAATGCTCCCCAGTTATCACGGGTGGTATCACTGCGCCAGCGCGTTAGTGCAATATCATTCCAGCGACTGTAACCGCCGCCGCCCGCGGTCAACATCAGATGATAATGGCCGTTGGACAGGAGTTGAATATCCGGGGCGGGGGTATCCACGCTATAGAAAATACGGGGTTCATAGCGAACGGGTTTGACCATGCCCTCATGAGATTCAAAATGACGGCGCGGACTGTACAGATCGACCGCATCCGGCACGCGCTCCTGTAACAGCAGACTCGCTGACCGGAATACCGTACTGGACATAAAGCGTTCAGTCATGGGGGCATCAAGCAGCACATGAGCCAGCGCCTGAAATGCCATACCCTGGTGATGCGCCATCCAGGACTGTACCACCGCATAGAGCTGACCGGTTGCAAGACGTGAGGGGGTATAGTCCAGCGCTTCATAAAAACCGTATTCTCCGCATGCACCATTTTTTTGCAGCCTGAACAGGTTCTCACAGGCTTTCTGCGGGGAAACCATCAGCGCCAGCAGCGTGGCGTAAGGAGCGACAACCATGTCATCGGCAAGTCCCCTGCGCAGACCGAGCCCCGGTACGCCAAATGCCTGATACTGATAATTATGCTGAACATCAAAAGCATGATAGCCAGACTCTGAAACACCCCATGGTACCCCGCGTTCTTTCCCCCAGTGAATCTGGCGCATAACCGCCGACTGACTCATTTCATCGAGCAGGCTGCCGGGCCAGGTGGGCATCACCAGATTCGGCATCAGATATTCAAACATGGATCCGCTCCATGACATCAGGGCAGTTTCATTATCAATCGTGGTAAACAATCGACCCAGCGCGTACCAGCTTTTAAGAGGCAGCTGATTAGTCGCAATGGCAAGAAAACTGGTCAGGCGGATTTCAGACGGCAGGAGATCGTAGTGGCTCTTGTCAGGCATATTGGTGTCACAGTTATAACCGACGCTGAGCAGACTGGTTGCTTCACTGTACAGAAAGGCGAAATCCATCCGGGCATGCTCATCCAGCCGCTGTTCCAGCTCGGTGATAATATTGAGTCGCATTCGGGCCTGCTCCGCCACTGACGCCGGAGGCGTTCCTGTACCGGTTAATGTCGGACGGGCAAGCTCGCTCAGCGTCGGCAGCATCTGTTCATTCCAGGATGCAGGCAACCAGCCAAGCAACAGAGACCACTCATGGCAAAGCTGAACCAGTTGATGCTCCAGATGTCCAGCCCAGCGCATCTGAAGAGGAGATCCCTGATGACATGCGCTGGTCAGATGGTTGCACTGGGTGCGCATGCTTTTCAGTTCGCTGAAAAGCGCCTGCGGAGAGAGCGACACCGCGTTCAGGCAATGCTTGCGCAGCAGTCTCAGGCTGTCAGGTGGGTTCTTACCCCACTGTTTTTCCAGAATATCCAGCGTATCGTTCAGTCCTGCCAGTATCTGTTGGTTGCTTAAAACAGGCTGATGACGCATGGCGGACAGGCCTGCACGCAGGGTCAATAAATGCCCGGCCATATTGCCGCTGTCGACGCTGGAGATATAGCGTGGACTGAGGGGGACCAGCGTACGGGTGTCATACCAGTTGTAGAGATGGCCCCGGTAGTGCTCCATTTTATCCATCGTGTCGAGCGTGAGCGACACGCGCCGGAGCACCTCTCCGCCAGGCAGGTAGCCAAAGTCCCATGCCGTCAGGTTAGCCATAAGTGAAAGACCAATATTGGTAGGAGAAGTTCGGTGTGCCACCGTCGGTTGTGGTATTTCCTGATAATTATCAGGCGGAAGCCAGTTCTCTTTTGCTGTGGCAAATGTTTCAAAAAAAGCCCAGATTTCACGGCTTGTCTGGCGTAACAGCTGTTTTTGTTCCTGATTAGGCGAAAAAACCTTTCGCACGGGCTGGCGACTCAGCCAGCTCATCAGCAGCGGTGCCACACACCATACCAAACCGATCGGTAACGCAATCCCCAGCAGCTGTGGGGCAAATTGTCCGGTCAGTATTGTCAGCGCCACGCCACCGGCAGCGTTCAGCCACATCGCCTGATAAAAACGTGCAACAGTGGGTCTGGCCTGACTGCTGTCCTGGCTGTGGCTGACCCACTGGCTGAGGTGACGCCTGCTTATCCCCAGTCGCCATAGCGTCACGGCGATCGCTTTCAGCGAATATCCGGCTTCGTGCGGCAGTATCGCAAAATTAAGGCTGATCCCTGACAGACGCTTTAGCGCGCCCGCCCCCACCAGTAACAGATGCGGCTTCACGCGGCGACGCAGAGGTTTATGCAGAAGGTCGTGGCTAATGCCGAGGATGGCTGGCAACAACCATATCAGCAACAGTATACCCAGCCAGTAAACCGGATTGGGTACCCAAAGCAGAGTGAAGAACAGCAATATCAGTAAGGAGGGGGCGACCAGACTGCGACGTAGATTATCGAGTAATTTCCAGTAAGAAAGCGCGGTCAGCGGATTCCTGACCCGGGTTCCATCGGCTTTTCTGACGCGTGGTTTTAGCCAGTTAAGCAGTTGCCAGTCACCCCGGATCCAGCGTGAACGTCGTGCAACATCCGACAGATAATTATTAGGGTACTGTTCGTACAGTAACACCTCGCTCAGCAGACCCGAACGTGCATAGCATCCTTCAAGCAGATCGTGGCTGAGTACCAGATTTTCCGGGCAGATGTTGGTAGTGGCCTGCATAAAAATATCAACATCGTAAATCCCTTTGCCCACAAACGAGCCTTCCCCAAAGAGATCCTGATAAATATCCGAAGACATCATCGAATAAGGGTTATTGCCCGGTACGCTGCTGCGCAGGGCTGCGTAACGCCCCTGACCGTTGCGTGGTATCTCCTCCGCAAGACCGGGCTGTAAAATACCGAATCCTTTGACAACCCTCTGGCGTACCGGATCATACTCAGGCGTATTCAGCGGATGCGCCATCGTCGCGACGAGTTTGTGTGCCGTATCGCGCGGGAGCACCGTATCGCTGTCCAGGGTAATGACGTATTTTATGTGACCCGGTAAAAGGTGGGCAGGCATCTCTGCAACGCTGACGAATTGCGTTCCGGGATGGCGCAACCAGCTGTTCAGTAACGCCAGTTTTCCCCGCTTGCGTTCATAGCCCATCCACGCGCCTTCCGAGGGGTTCCATTCAGGCTGGCGATGTAACAGATAAAAACGTGGTCGGCCGGAGGGGTAGCGGCGATTAAGCGCCTGCGTATCGGCGATAGCCTGTCTGAGCAGCGCGTGACTTTCCGGCGAGGGTTCATTTTCAGAATCAGCAAAATCAGTGAGCAGCGCGAACCTGAGATTTTCGTTTTCATTCCCCAACCAGCAGACTTCAAGACTGGTGAGGAGCTGGCTGAAACTTTCGTGGCTGGTCAACATGCAGGGAATGACTAACATGGTGGCACTGTCAGCGGGAATACCGGCTGAAAAATCCATCCCCGGCAAGGGTCGAGGAACGCGAAAACGGGTGGTTGCATCACTGAGCAAATCGCTCATTAACTGAGTTAATGCGATAATCAGAGGTAATATCACCGCGATCAATAGCCAGTCTGCGCCCTGCATGGCGGTTTCGTGCAATATTGCTGCGGTCGCTGCGGTTGTCAGCAACGCCAGGCTTCCAAGCCATGACAGCAGGGTTATTCTGTTGAAACTGTGCCGCAAGCGTATGAGCCTTGAGGCGTCTGCCAGGAGATGAATATCCAGCGCCTGTCGACCTTCGCCCGCAAGATAATAACCAACATGATGTTCCGGTGTATCAGGCGCTTTTTCCTCTGAAAACGCCAGCGCCTTCTCAGCAACCTCAGGCTCGCTGAGACCGCTGTCTCTGGCCAGAACCTCAACTACGTGCCGGTAATGATCCCGGGTATTGAAATGCATCCGGGGATAGATGCCGGCAGGATCATTGCGTAATGCCTGTTCGACAACGCTTATCGTTTCGGCGAAATCAGCCCAGTCCGTTTCACTCAATAAACGCAGGCCCGCGATGCTGTTACTGACGGACAGCTGGCTGGCGGCAAGCTGCTGATTGAAACTATGTATGAGAACATCAGTGGTGATCCCCTGTTCCCGAAGGCACTGATCAACCCAGGTCAGAGGTAACGACAGCGCGTTGCCATGCCCCTGCAGGCGCCGCACCAGCTCTGCGACAAACGCACTGGTTAACGGAGGTCGGGAGCGCGCCATATCGGCAACCACCATGATTAAATCACCAGGCGCCCTCTCTGCACATTCGACAATCCTTGTTATCCACGTATCAGCAAGGTTTCTGTCCTGCTGCGCTTTTATCACTTCCATACTGATACGACGAAGATTTTCAATCAGCGCAAGGCGCAGCATTCCCGGTAACGCCCAGACTTCACCCAGCGTCAGCGGCGTCACCTGTTGATAGGCAGTGAGATAGCTGGTCAGGCTGGCGGCATCCCAGCGGCCATCGCCGTGAGCAATGGCCTCTGATGCAATATGATAAATTCGTGGGCAATTCAACGGCGATACCAGCGACGGAAGACCTTTGCCAAAGCTTTTCGGCAGATGCTGGCGGACAGTGCGGATTTGTTCCTCAATCAGATAATAATTGTCCAGCAGCCATTCACCGGCGGGCATGATACTGGTCTTTTTACCCGCGTTAAGCTCATAGCAGTTTTGGGTAATGACGGCCTCATTGTCGCCAAGCCGTTTCAGAAGATAATAAGGATGCCTATCCGGTGATACTTTATGAGTCCGCGCCAGCTTCTGGCCGTAGCGTTCCATCTGGACGGTCGAAAAGAGTTCTGACCGCGGCGAGCTTTCACCGGCAGGATCGTTCGCCGAAAACGTTATGTTTTCGGCAGCATTAATCAGAATACGGGAGCGGTTAAACCACGCTCTGGGGATCATTTTCATAGCATTGCTCTGATGCGACGTTAGCGCGCAGGAGCAGTTGCGAAATCAGTTCAGAAACGTTCTCTCAGGATGGGCGTCAGGCATCAGGGATTTAACAGCTGCCGGAATCTAACATAAGTATAGGACATGAGCTCTGTTCTGCGATTTTGGTCGAGCTAGCGTCGGGAGATAAACAGAGCCTTACATCCGGGGCAAAGCATGGTTTGGTTGAGCCGGATTTTTGACAACGGTTGTACTGATTTTAAGCCACAAACAGGACAGGCAGCAGTGGCAGTAGACGCACTGCTGAAGAATTTCATTGCGTAATTGATAACAGACATAACCATTAACCTTTCAATGAATGAGCTTCACCGTACCACATGTGGTTAAGTTTTAATCTATCTATTTTGACATACTGAAAATCAGGAAAGATAAATGTTCGCAGCCACAGGCCCCCTGAGACCGTTTATCCGGCAAAACTCTATGCGGCTTCCAGGGATGCGTAATTCTGATTAGCGAGAGTTAACGGCTGAAATGTGAAGCAGAACGTCTTTTCGTCCATCAGATGGGATGATGAGGCCTTTACCACTAAGAATATCAAAGCTTTTGACAATTCCTGTCATTTTATGGGACAAGTCAATTCCTTATTGAAAACACTTAAAGACTATACATTGAAAATGGCATTCAGCCACTTTTATTTTCCCTACAGGACCTCTGGACGGCTAAAAGATAATTTGCTTATATCGATTCCCTGTGCCTTAATGAATCCCATCAGTTCGATGTACTAATGAAAGTTAGAAATTTTCCGGGCAGTTCTCATTACCAGGTGCTATCGTTGATATCCCCTCTTTTGAGTCCATACGTTTAATCTTATACGTTTACTATCAATACAATCATGTATAACGGAGTCAGTATGACCTCGAGAATTATGGGCCTGGTTAAATGGTTTAACGAAGACAAAGGTTTTGGCTTCATCTCTCCTCTTGATGGCAGCAAAGATATCTTTGTCCATTTGTCTGCACTTAATGGCGACAACTTTAAAACTTTATTTGAAGGTCAGAAAGTTGAATTCGCCATTCACCGCGGAGACAAGGGTCCTGCTGCTGCAAACGTAACACTTTGCGATAAATAAATCATTGTGGGTCTGCGATAACGATGAAGGATTATTCCTGAGTAGACAGATAAATAACTTAAATCAGATGAAAGTCGTTTATTTTTAATATCTGATCAGCATATTTTTCAAAATTATGAGTATGCTAAGCGATGTGATGAAGTGCAGTACTACTGCATAAAAAGTCTAAAAGCACAAGCTAACCACATGTTAAATAAGAAGTGCGTAATGGCTTTGACCTTAATGGCATCTGCCAGTTAATATCCATGAGAGAACAGGGTAATAGAATATGATTAAAGTCCTTGTTTTCTTTAATGCTGAATCCTGTAAAGTCATGACCGTTCTGGAAGGTATATCCTCTATCAGGCAGGAATATCCAAACGGTGAAGAAACACATCTTCGGATTATGTCTGCAGGTTTTCCTTCCTTAACTGGCGATCATGGTATTGTTTACGTGGCTACTGACAGGGAGTTAACGTCACAGGAGATACTTGATGCGGCCAGGAAATATTTATAGAATTTTTGTCATGCTCTCTGCTCCACGTTTAATTGCATGCTTACCCTATTTATCAGAATCGAACAAAAAATGAGTTAAAAGCATTTATGGCCTGCTAACAGCAGGCTTTTTTTTACATTACACTTTTTTAGAAACGCCTCTATAAAGAGAGAGTAATTCGCTACCCTCTGACAAAATGCAGGTGTCTCCCCCCTGCGTGCCATCTTGCCATTTGTGAAAAACCTTGCTAAGTGGCGGCGCTGCCTCTCCTCATTTTAAATCTCATCAGGTGTGACTGAAGCAATAAGTTATGAGGGTATAAAAAGGCTCTCCGGATAACTCCTGGCATCATAGTTTTAAGTACCTTCAAAAATGCATGGACATTTCGTAGGAGTTGTAATTTAGTTCTTGCACATTCTTCTTAATTTTGTCTTGCGATAAGAGATTTATATAAGTAGTCTAAACCTCGTTAATAACAATATGTACCAATCGGATTAAAATGCTCAGTAAGAAAAATCGGGTTGATGAGCAACCGTCGACATTGGTATTTGCTGAACAACGAAAAAACTTTAAAAGGTCTCTTTATGTCAGATGCTCTTACACAGTTAAACAATATCCGTACCTTACGTTCTCAGACTCGTGAAATGTCATTAGATGTACTGGAAGATGTTCTGGAAAAGTTTAAAATTATTCTTATAGAACGACGAGAAGAAGAGACATTACGTCTTGCAAATGAAAGTCAGCGCCGCGATAAACTGGAAACACTTCGTCAGATGATGCTTGATGAGGGTATCGACCCCTCCGAACTTTTAGCTGCTATTGGCTCTCCGGGTAAGGCTAAAAGGACGCGCTCCCCCCGCCCCGCGAAGTATCGATATACTGACGAAACTGGAGAGTCAAAAACATGGTCAGGTCAGGGGCGAATGCCGAAGCGGATCTCAAATCTGATTGCTGAAGGTGGGGAATTAAAAGATTTCGAAATCAGCTAAAAAAGAGCCGGGCATACCCGGCTCTTTTTACGGATAGCCCACAACCATCCTTAGAGGATCGTCGAGAAGCATCTGGTTCGTAACCGGCTTCAACAAGGTGTTTCATGAAGAGATTATGTTGCGCTATAAACTGGGTAAAGAAGGTATTAATGGTGACATTACGCAGTTGTAATGCAGCCAACACCACAGTATTTCCTCTCATAGCATAATGCGGACGGGGTTAGTAGGCTGGAGGTCTTTAGTGAACGGCAAGCGGACGCCCTCGTAGATTAAACAGGCGTCCGATATCTTGAAGTGGACAGATTACCTAACCCGCTTTCCCGTTTCGTCAATGACCTTCTCGCCATCCTCTTTGGTAAACGCTCCTTTCTGACCTTCCGGAAGAATATCCAGCACTATTTCCGAACGGCGGCAAAGACGAGTACCGAGCGGCGTAACGACTACCGGCCGATTAATCAGGATTGGATCTTGAAGCATGAAATCAATCAACTGCTCATCACTAAATTTCTCTTCATCAAGACCCAGGCGTTCATAAGGTTCAGCGTTTTTACGCAGCAAGGCGCGCACTGTAATCCCCATATCTGAAATAAGTTTAATAAGCTCATCACGGGTCGGGGGAGTATCGAGATAATAAATTATTGTCGGTTCGTTGCCGCTGTTGCGGATCATCTCCAGCGTGTTACGTGAGGTGCCACAGGCCGGGTTGTGATAGATGGTAATATTGCTCATATCAATATCTCGCTACAAGGTGACAGAGAGCCGCCACGCCAGCACGGCCAGAGTGACGAAAAGCACGGGCAGGGTCATGATTATGCCGGTGCGGAAGTAATATCCCCAGGTGATGGTCATGTTTTTCTGTGCCAGCACATGTAGCCACAGCAGGGTTGCCAGACTGCCAATCGGAGTGATTTTCGGGCCTAAATCGCAGCCAATCACGTTGGCATAAATCATTGCCTCTTTGACGACGCCTGTCGCCGTACTTCCGTCAATCGACAGTGCACCAATCAGCACCGTCGGCATGTTATTCATTACCGACGACAGGAACGCGGTCAGGAAGCCGGTGCCGAACGTTGCTGCCCATAACCCCTTTTCTGCCAGCAGGTTTAGCACGTCAGACAGAGACTCCGTGAGCCCTGCATTGCGCAGGCCATAGACCACCAGGTACATGCCCAGTGAAAAAATAACTATCTGCCATGGTGCATCGCGCAGGACTTTTCCTGTGTTGATGGCGTGACCTCTTTTCGCCACTATGAACAGTACTGCTGCGCCAGTAGCGGCTATCGCACTTATCGGGATCCCAAGAGGTTCCAGAACAAAGAAACCGACAAGCAGCAAAAACAGGACAATCCAGCCCGACCTGAACGTTGCCGGATCCTTTATCACACTGGCAGGCGTCTTCAGCAGCGAAACGTCATACGTCACCGGAATATCCCTGCGGAAGAAGAGATGCAGCATGACCAGCGTGGCCGTAATCGCGGCCACATCTACGGGGATCATCACGGAGGCATACTGCGTAAAGCCCAGACCGAAAAAGTCCGCCGAGACGATATTCACCAGGTTAGAAACAATGAGCGGCAGGCTGGCCGTATCTGCAATAAATCCTGCGGCCATGACAAAGGCCAGTGTCGTGCCCTGACTGAATCCCAGTGCGAGCAGCATCGCAATTACGATCGGCGTCAGGATCAGTGCGGCTCCGTCATTGGCAAACAGTGTAGCAACAGCAGCCCCAAGCAAGACTATCCAGCTAAACAAAAGGCGGCCACGTCCGTTACCCCAGCGGGAGACGTGCAGTGCGGCCCATTCAAAGAAGCCGGACTCATCGAGCAGCAGGCTGATGATGATGACCGCAATAAATGCCGCTGTCGCGTTCCAGACGATATTCCAGACAACGGGAATATCAGCGATATGGATGACTCCAGTTACCAGCGCCAGCACAGCCCCGATACTCGCACTCCAGCCAATACTCAGGCCTCCGGGTTGCCAGATCACCAGTATCAACGTCAGTAAAAATATACTCCCCGCCAAAAGCATCTCAGACTCCGTTATATATGATTATGTGAATTTGTTTTCTTTTCTCAGCAGGAGGTGCAGGCTGATTTATCCAGCCCTTTACACAAATCCTCCCGCATACACTGCCAGGACGTCGTGATTGTCTCAGCTGCCCATGCCGGTATGTGGGGTGACAGACGATAGTGGATCCATTTGCCTTCACGACGGTCCAGAACCAGCCCGGCCTCACGAAGGATAGCCATATGTCGCGAGACTTTGGGCTGTGATTCGGAAATGGCTGCGCAGATATCACAAACGCACAGTTCTCCTGACTCCCGGAGAATCATGACGATGGCGAGCCGAGTTTCATCCGACAGGATTTTGAAAAGCTGAACAGGTTGTAGCATTTTTCACTCCGTTCCCTTTAGAATATATATATGATAAATCATATGTGTTAAATTTGAAATCATCTACTCTCTCCGGAGGAGAAAAATGGAACAATTTCCTGCCCTTAATATTGAATTCTTTGATCAACACATCGCTGAACGCATGAACCTGCAAGCGCCACCACGGATTCTTATCCTGTATGGCTCAGTAAGAGAGCGCTCCTACAGCCGCTTTGCCGCGGAGGAAGCCGGTCGTCTTCTGACTGCAATGGGCGCGGAGGTGGAATTCTTTAACCCCTCTGGTTTACCCCTGCCTGATGATGCGCCAGACACGCACCCTAAGGTCACCGAACTACGCGGCCTGGTCAGATGGTGTGACGGGATGGTGTGGAGTTCCCCTGAGCGGCATGGGACGATGAGCGCGGTGATGAAGGCGCAAATAGACTGGATACCCTTAAGTGAAGGCGCGGTTCGTCCTTCGCAGGGCAAGACACTTGCAGTGATGCAGGTCTGCGGTGGTTCGCAGTCCTTTAATGCGGTGAACCAAATGCGCATTCTGGGCCGATGGATGCGGATGTTCACTATCCCCAACCAGTCCTCCATTGCTAAGGCATGGCAAGAGTTCGACGAAAACGGCCGAATGAAACCTTCGTCATGGTATGACCGTATCGTCGATGTAGCCGAGGAGCTGTTTAAAATCACGGTGCTGCTTAAGGGATAAACTGGTTATCTTGCAGATCGTTACAGCGAGAGAAAAGAGAGCTATCAGGAGCTTTCATCCCGTGTCAATCAGGACAAAATTTAACGTATATTTTTCGTGAATCCATACTGCATGAGATTAATAACATCCACTATGGCACAAAGGAGATATCCCATCCTGTGTCAGAATATGAAAAACTACCTTGAGGTGAACTAGTAACTCTGGTTATGACGTGGCGCTTGCGCGTCATGATGCAAAACTAATTTTGATGTTTAATGAAATCCTGGTTGCACCCAAGCTAAGCGCTTCATGCTAAATTTTAGGCGAAGGAATAACAGAAGTCCTGTCCATTGCGTGTTATAACCGAGGTTGAAAACCGGCACACTGGCGGTTGAGAGGCATCGCATGAAATTACAAATCACAAGAGCAATTGGCCTCAGTAAGCTCTCTCCACGTTGGGTTAAGGTTATCTGCTTACGGTTAATTAAAAATGATATTGAACGCTCTCTCAACGCTCTTCTGGTCAAAATTGATGAATCTGAACTCTCTACGGAGCAACTTAAAGCGTTTAAGGAATGCGTTGAAAGAATTAACCTGGCACGGGGTAAGGGGATGCAGGCGTGAGCATTTTTAATTAAGCATTTTTCGATGCTGCATTGGTGATGATGGCTTTTATCCAAAAAATTTCGCAGGCGAATAGTAGTCTAAGCGTTTGATAAAAGGTAAGCCCAAACCGTATATGCGCGGCGCGTTTGCTGCGCAAGAAATGGTTACCAGGTCAAATCTGTTTTTCAGTGTGACGACTCAACTAGATATCACCACGCACAGTCCCTATCTCGTCTTCTTTCTCATCAAAGGGAGAAAAAACTTTTAGGCACCCAAATAGGCACCTAAGAAAAGTTGAACTAGCAGTTATTCAAATTAATTCAATGAATTACACAACCAATTCAGACTCCGCCAGCCCACCAAATATAACGGTCAGATTCTCTTAGAGTATCAGGCCGTTTTTCTTTGGGCGTGTGGCACAACTGTGACTCAGGAGTGTACCATATGCCATCAAACAACATCCCCCATTAGGGAGTTGAATTCGCGTCCTAATTATCCCCTTCATCATCACTCACATTTTGAAACAAACCTATTACCACTCTATTGCTAGCTGCATGAATATGATCATAAAATGTACCTGCTAGTACCTAGGAGAGAATTTCTCGCAAAAGCTTGATGGTCTGCTTGTCAGCCATCGTGGAGGTTTCGGCCTCTAATCTCTCCCCCACACGACGCATGCCAGGCTTGCTCTATGTTCCAACGTTACGATGCTACGCATCACCGACGCTCTGGTTCTTACCGGGACAGCTAGGATTGCCGGATTTGTGGCGAGAGGACGTCACTCTGTGACGTCGAAAACTGGGGTTAATTGCTGAACATCTCTTATTCCTGTCAGTTCAGGCGAGACTGGTGACCATGTTGGTCATCGGGAACTGAAAGGGAGATGTAATATGGGTCGTAAGACACGTAAAAGTCGAAAGACGCATACAAGTCGAAAGACACGTAGGAAATACCAGGCTAGTGTTCAGCAAACGTTTTGTGTGAAGGAGAAACTAAAGAAATACTCCAAAGATACCGGTAAGTACATCCTTGCCTTGGTTTTCAGCGAAGTGTTTTCTACGGTTTTTCATTCTGAAGCTGTTACCTCCTTCTTTGCATCCATCAAGGGATTCCTGTAATGGAGGCTATAATGGATTGGAGCAACGACGATGAAAAGCACAAAACGTACCCCTAGTCTTCAAAGATCCCCTAAGATTTACCCCTTGAATCAATCCCCTCTATTCAAACTTAAAACTAGAAAAAAGTTATTCGAGATCATAGGCCTATCAAAGAAGCAGGCTGATAAACTTATGCTTGACTCTGCGTACAAAGAATTCGAAAACGACGCAGGAAGGAAGATTCAGGAACCGATTGCCCAGCTCAAAGCGGTTCATAGGAGGCTCGGCGTTTTATTAAGCAGAATCGAATTACCTCTATATCTTCACTCCGGTAGGAAGAAACATTCAACACTAACTAATGCAGAATCACATAAGCAGGCAACTGAACTTCTGAAGCTCGACATTCACAAGTTTTTTCCCTCGACTACCGCTGCGAAGGTCTACAAAGCATTTGTTGAGAAATTTGAGATGTCACCTGATGTGGCTTATGTAATGACCAATCTAGCAACCTTTGCAGGAAAAGTACCCACAGGCAGCCCAATAAGCATGGCTATAGCGTTTTGGGCCAATAAAGATATGTTCGACGAACTTAGCAACCTTGCAGCCTCAAACAGCCTAGTATTTACGGCATATGTTGACGATGTAGCGTTCTCTGGTTCGAAAATCCCAAAAGGATTTGCCGCCCAAGCTAAAAAATGTATTCGTTCTCATGGCCTCACATCTAAAGACAAGAAAGAGCGATTTTATCCGTCTTCAGAGGGAAAACTGCTTACAGGGATAGTGATTCAGGATGGGGAACTTAAGGTTCGTTGGGCACACTATGATTCAATCGGAAAAGAATTCGCTACTTTGGCTGACGCAAAAGACAACGCTGCAAAAATAATCCATCTAGAAAAGCTTGCAGGTAAGCTGCATGCGGCCGGTCAAGTTGATTTCAGACAGAAAGATAGAGCTCGCTTCTTCACTCAGCAACTCAGAGCAGCCAAAAAGCAATCAACTCAGGGCAGTTAGGGCTATCGATCTTAACTAGTTGGATGTGCCATACTGCTGTGACATTGATTCCCGCTATATTGCTCAAAAAATCAGACAGTTAGTATTTGTGTCGCTTTAAGCCAGCTCCACCAAAATTCTCCATCGGCGATCACCAGAGTCGACTGATGAAGTCCTAAGAGCCCGCATGGCGCAAGCCCTGCGGGCTTTTTTGTGCCCTCAATTTGTCCCGCGAAGTCCATAAGTTTTCCCGATCATACTGGAGCATCACACCATTAAACATTATTTCTCTCATGCTCAATGAGCCATTCTTTTCGAGAAATACCGCCGCCATAACCTGTCATCGCGCCATCTTTTCCAATTATCCTGTGACAGGGGATCACAATCGCAATCCGGTTTGCACCATTAGCAGCAGCGACGGCGCGCACAGCATTTGGCTTATTCATCCGTAGTGAAATGGACTGATAGTGTGAGGTCTGTCCATAGGGAACTGCCCGCAGCTCGCGCCAGACGGATTGTTGAAAATCACTCCCTGGGGCATCTACTGAGAGATCAAACTGTCGGCGCGTTCCGGCAAAATACTCGCTGATTTCCTTTACTGTCTGCCGGGTATGGCTGTTTTCTCCGGTGACGATTTTGGCGTTAAATAAACGCTGAATATCGCGAAATTCTGTTTCTAACATCCGGCGATCGGTAAACTCCAGTAGACAAACTCCCCGCTCTGTCGCACAGACAAACATCGGCCCAAGCGTCGTGGTAAAACGGTGAATGACAATCACCTGGGTTGCCTGAGTCGGCGCTGCACCAGTAAGTCGCTTGTAGGTATAACCAAACCCGCTCAGGGATTCATAGCCGTTGTCCAGCGCAACGTCAGTCGCCGTTCGTCCGCTTTTCAGCTCCTGCAGGGCAACGTTCACCCGCTGCATTCGTTGGAAAGCCTGAAAAGTGATGCCGTGATGTTGCAGGAACCAGCGTCTTACCCGCTCCGGACTGATTCCATGCTGGCGAAGCTCCGCGTCTGCAACACGGGATTTAATATCGCGCCTGACAAGCTCAAGCGCCTGTTCAACAAATAATGGCGCGCTGTGCGCATTCTCAGCGGGTCTGCAGACCTTACAGGGTCGAAAACCGGCCGCAAGGGCAGATTTGGCATCTTTATAAAATTCGACATTTTCACGTTTGGGCTTTCGCGCCCTACATACCGAAATGCAGAACACGCCAGTGGTTTTGACGCCGACAAAAAACACGCCAGTATATTCTGAAGCACGTTCCAGTAATGCCTGATACCAGATATCACATAAATTCTTATCGGTTATTTTCATCACCAAAAAGTCCTTCAAACGTCTGACGAGATCGGATCGTAAGCATGATATCAGTCAGCGTTGACTGCATGGCTGAATGCACAAAATTGCCCATGGAAATGCGGCTTACTCCGGCCATCTTCAGCCTGTCGAACGACGGAAGCTCGGGCATACACATGACATTAAGAGGCAGACCCGTTGCCTCTGCAATGAGGTTGATGTCTTTCTCTGACGTCAGACAGGGAACAAAAAGGCCGTCAGCACCTGCAGCTTTATAGCTTTGACCCCGTAATATCGTCTCCTGCAACGCATCTACATGCCCGAGCAGGTAAGTGTCAGTCCGGATGTTCAGAAACAGGCTATGATTTTCGCTTCTTAGCGCATCGCTTACTGCTTTCAGATTGCGGGAAAACACAGAGGCATCATCAATCTGACGCACGCCGTTCATGACTCTGCTGTCTTCAAGGTTAACGCCTGCGACGCCTGTCTGAGCAAGGCGCCTGAGATTGGCTGTTATCTCTTCGGCTGAATCACCATACCCTGCTTCCATGTCAATGCTCAATGGCAGCTTGCTGACAGCCTGGATACGGGTGACCATATAAAATAACGCATCAAACGGCATTCCCTGCCCGTCTTCATATCCCAGCGTGGACGCGATTGCTGCGCTGGACGTTCCCAATGCCTGATAACCTGCTTCTTGCGCTGCGACAGCACTGGTGGCATCCCAGACATTAGCGATAAGAAGCGGCTCATGCCGGTTGTGGAGTTCTGCAAAGTTCATATCCATATCCTCTCGATAGATTGAAAATGAATCTAAGCAGTAAGCAAGAACGTCACAACCGAAATTCAGACGACCATTTTTTAGCAATCGTCGTCTGAACTTGGGGCGAACCAGACCGAAACCTTTAGGGTCGGGTTCAGGCTTTCAGCATGGCAAAGTACTGATGAAATCCCGATTAAACCGGGAAGAGATCTTCAGAATTGTGGATGAGGAAGTCGCCCCTGCTCTACAGGCTAATCTGCTTTACAACCCAACGCCGGTGATGGACGGTTGGTCAGAGGAAGACATCAAACGGCTTGTCACAGCGTATTTGAAAAGAAAGCCGACAATTATCGAACGCATCATTCCTGCCCGGGTACTGTTAAAACAACGGCGCAAACACATCAGCAAGGAACTTAACAGGCTATCCGCTGAGCTGGATAAAGGTGTAATAAGTTAGAAAGCGAGCTGATAACTAAAGAATGTTAATAGCACAGGTCTTCTCGCACAGACAAAAAACCGCACACCTCAGGCATGCGGTTTTTATATACCCGTCAGGTCAACCTTACTCGGCGACCACAAACCCCGGCAGCTCGGCATCGAAGTAATTGTGATACATATTCATCACCTCAGGGTTGCGGAAGCTGTAGGTTTTCAGCAGCCAGCGTTTTTCCGCGGAGTAAGGATCTCGCACCTGGATGATTTCCCGGTTATGCAAAGAGTCCTGATTGGCGAAGGAGAACAGGTCGCCTTTGTTAATCGCGACGCGGCCTTTTGCCGCTTTGGTGATCGACACCTTAAGGTCAATCAATGCTTTGATCGCCTCTGCTGGCGCGTCCGGAGAATAAGTCGTTCGTGTGTCGTAGTAGCGGAAAGTATGAATATTTTCCAGGATCGGATGCAGTTCAGAATCAATCTGGCTGGCGTTCGAATCGCGAGAGTATTCATCAAAAGGGGTAATAAAAAGCGGCTTTCGTAACCACTCCTGGGATTCAGCTTTCAGGTTATCCAGAATCGCTTTACCGTCCAGGTAGCCGGTAAAAATCAGGTTTTCTTCGCTGCAACGCATGCCTAATAAGCTGAGAAAATCAGCGCGCACGGGGTGAGCGGTACGATCGTTGTGGTAGTAAAGTTCGCCGTCCGTTTTTTGCGTTTGTGTGTTGCTGTATTTTTTGTCGGCATACACATCATGGAAAAAATCACCGTTGTTGCGCGTGCGGTAGGCCAGTAACGGGGAGTCGGTGAGCTGAGCGAACAACTCCAGCAGCGCCTCTCCAACAAAGGTCAGCTTTTTGGCGTACTTATCGTTAACGGGATTGGTCTGATCAAATTCAGGAATGATGGTGTCGAGTGGAACGTTTTTTAATAAATGCGCGTTAATCCCCTGATCCTTGCGTTCTTGCCTGACGCGCTCGCAGGCCTGTACAAAAAAAGTAGGAACCAAACCATTTTCAATGAGTTCGGTGATGGACTGCTTGAAAAGTTTGTAGTCCGTATAAGGGCTGATGGTGACGCGGCTGATAAGTTTTGATAGCTCATCTTTTTGAAGATCGTTAAACTCTAGCTGGGTGATCATAGTTTGATTGCCTTATGTACGCTCAAAACAGACGCTGCACCCTGAGAAAGTAAGGCGTCTTGTTTTGAGTCTTATGGTTGTAATGGATTAAATCTTTCCTGTTTGCCTTGCGTAAGCGAACAAGCCACCCGCGGCGACAATGTTCGCAAGTTCCCCTACCGGAGCGGTTTTCAGAATCCCATCAGCAGTAGCGATCTGATGAGCGTCTAAATCGATTTCAATGGTATCCCCCGTTTTCAGCGCACGGATATCGCAGCCTTCATTCAGCGTGACGGGCATGATTTGCCCCGTGGATACACAGTTGCGGAAAAAAATACGGGCGAACGACTGCGCGACAACGGCCTTCACGCCGGATGCTCCCAGTGCCACTACCGCATGCTCGCGCGAAGAGCCACAGCCAAAATTTTTCCCGGCCACAATAAAGTCATAACCGGCACGCTGCGTCTGCGGATTGATAAACGGCAGCGCCCCTTCCGGCAGTCCGCACATGGCAAGCGTTGCCAGCTCCTCACGCCCCTCGGCAGAGGCCGGGTTAATTTTCAAATATTCCGCCGTTAATATCTGGTCGGTATCGATATTGTCGCCTAACACATAAACCGTACCGCGCATTACGTTATTAATAGTCATTAGTTAAGTACCGTTCTGGATTAGTAATAAAACCGGACACTGCTGCGGCAGCCACGGCATAAGGTGAGGCCAGATAAATCATCGCGCCCTTATTTCCCATTCGTCCCACAAAATTACGGTTGGTGGTTGAAATCACGCTTATCGGATCCCTGACTCTGCCAAAGGTATCCGCGGGTCCGCCGCAGCAGGCCGCGCAGCCGGGTTCAGACGATAATTTGACGCCAGCACGGGTCAGAATTTCGTATACGGAACGGCCCTTCACCTGGGTGGTGATCAGATTATGAAATACCTCTTTGGTCGCAGGGACGGCATAGGTTGGAATGGTCACCTTGCGCTGCCAGAGTATTTCTGCAGCAGCAATAAAATCACCCGTTTTACCGCCCGTGCAGGAGCCAATATAGGCTTGTGCAATAGCAATATTTTCCAGCTGCGCTACCGCTACCACATTATCAGGCGAGTGTGGCCGTGCAATAACGCTGGTTAATCCCGATACGTCAATATCGATCGTGCGAACGTATTGAGCATCTTCATCAGGCGTCATCACGGTATACGGGATGCGGGTTCTGGTCGCCAGATAATCCAGCGTGGCCTGATTTGGCACCATAATGCCGTTTTTAGCCCCGCACTCCACGACCATATTGCACATCGTCATCCGCTCTTCGACCGATAATTCGTCGATGACGTTTCCGGTAAATTCGATGGCATTATAGGTCGCCCCTTCCACACCCAGTTCTTTCATCAACACCAGAATTAAATCTTTCGCCTGGACGCTTTTCGCTTTCTTTCCGTAGTAATTCACTTTTATGGTGGCGGGAACCATCAGCGGGATCTCCCCCGTACCCAGGGCATACGCCCCGTCAGTGATCCCCACGCCAATGGCGAAAGTGCCAAAGGCGCCAGCGGTCACGGTGTGAGAATCGGTCCCCAACAGCACCTCTCCCGGCCGGGTATGTCCCCCTTCCGCCAGACCGATATGGCACACACCTTTATAGTCTGGGGTACCCACATCATAAAAATGCGTAATATTTTGCGCGTTTGCGAATTCCCGCATCACCCGAATATTTTGATTCGCCTGTGAGTCTGCGGAATAAACAAAGTGGTCAGGGATCATAATAAAACGATCCGGGTCCCAGACTTTTGCTTCTTCACCAAACTCTTTTTTAAATACGCTGGCGACGCCAGGCGTGCAGGGGTCGTGGGACATCAATACATCAACATTCACGAAAAGAACTTCACCCGGTGAAACATGCGTTCTGTTACTGGCTTTGGCGATAATTTTTTCGGTTAACGTCATCCCCTGATTGATATTTACCGACGCATAATCATCAGTCTCGTGAATATTCATTTTTTTCTCCTCATTATCTGATGAGGAAATTACACCGTACAGAGGAGGGTCTTTCAACGGGAATCCGTTATTAGTCAGGTTAGTTTCATTTTGCGTGTGAATTGTTCCTCAGGTGGAACTGTGGTCCCCGCTGCGCAGATTCTTTAAGTAAAGAAGAGCAGATATGCATACCACCGAAATATAGATCAGACAGAAGATCAGCATCAGCGTGGTAAAGTCCCTGCTCACCAGCAGCCACGCCCCGACGGCCAGTAAAAATGCATTGGCCAGCCCGAAATCACGCTCCATGCGTGCAAACACGCGCATGCGTTCATCCGGGGTATTGGCAGAGAGATCGAGGTTAGCAAGCGTGACGGGCCGAATCGTCCCTGAGCCAAACCCCAGCAGCACCAGCGCCAGCAGTCCGGAGATAAAATAGTCCATGCCTTTCGCTGCAAGCCATTCATTGCTGGCAAAAAGGCCCAGCGCCGCCGTCATGAAAAGGCTGGTCGTCGCCAGCAACGCCGTTACCCCAAACCGGGCGATGAAAGGTCCGGCTATTTTGATTGCCCCCCAGGACGAGAGCGTGAAGCAGCTCAGCACGGCCCCGAAAAGCAGAGGGTCCACGTTCACCATTATAAAGTAGAACGGAATAAAGCCGATGAAAGGCGCCAGCGTAAACGCTCTTGAGATGGAATAGAACAGCATCCAGAAGAGCTGATCCCCTCTGGGCGAAAAAGAGACCCGCTCAACAGGCCGAGCAGGTTCATGCTCTGACCCCTGCACGCGAATCAGCAATACGCATCCGGAGGAGATAACGCTCACCAGAATGGCGGCGATAAACGGCCACTGGGGATTATAGTCAAACAGAATGCTCCCCAGCGAGCCTGCCACCAGCGTGGCAATAAACATCCCGCTTTGCGACGTGGTCTGGATCTGCATAAACCGGTGCTGATCGCCTGCGGTGAGCTGGCGCAGCAGGGCCGCATCCGTGGTTAGCGCGATGGTAAACCCCGCGCCGCCAAGCAGCTGCGACGCCACCAGCAGAGTAAGATTGACCTCACTTTGCCGGGTACTCCACAGCATCAGCGCCATTCCCAGCGCCTTCAACAGTTCGCCTGCAATCACCGTCTGTCTGGGAGACGAGAAGCGCAGCAGCCAGCCGGGTATGCCGCTGCTGAAAGTACTGGTTAATCCATACAGCGCCAGCAGGAAGATAATCCGGTACATCCCCATATCTATCGTCCAGAAATAGAGTAACAGGACGGGAAGATGGAAATAGCAACGGGAAATAATACGGTAGGCCAGGAACAGGCCATGGTTGCCAGATCCGGGATGTAACCGGCGCGTCGTCATGACGACAGCATCGCCATAATGTCCATATCTCCCGCACGAAGGATGTTAATCTCCTCCTCCAGCAGCGAGACGATGGTGCTCGAGACCGTTGTCACAGGGCGCTGGGCTGCGGGCAGAATATAGCCCACACGGTCGCCAAACGTCTGGCGGGCGGCTTCAATGTCGATCAGGCAGTCAGACTCCACGCCGGAGAGATTGGCTGAACTCATCCCCAGCGGGCGGCCAAACAGCGCAATGACCTCTCGCAACACGCTCTGATGGTTGCACACCAGAGAAACAGATTCAGGCTTCAGATACGGGTTCTGCGGTACTTTATCCGATGCCGGAACCACCACATTCAGCGCGCCGGGCATGGCACCAATCAGCTTGTCGAGCGCAGCGCGGTGCTGAAGCTTATCAACAGCGATGTACTCCCACGCCTGTGCCGGTTCCGCGACAAAAAGCGTCAGCGGTTTCTGTCGTTCGCGTTTTTTGAGATCGTAAATTTTCTGGCAGGCGTCAATATTCCACGGGTCTGCCGCCAGGGCGTAATTGGTATCCGTGGGAACCAGAACCACCTCACCGCGCTTGAGGGCGGCGACCGTATTGTGTATATGCTGCATCTCTTTTCCTGTTTAAATGTTGACGGTTACGCTACGGCCTGCGAGACAGAAACTGGCGGGATCCGGCACGTCTTTCCAGTCGATATCGATATGTGCAGTCAGGACTTTCACGGGCAACTGGCGCCGCGCGATTTCAGGTGGGGGCTGAACGTCCCTTTCGCCTACCGCCACACGTCCACTCCCCGCGCGGAGGGTTCTTATTGTTCCTTTCCAGCGCATGGCTGACGAGGTGCTCAGGCGAACCGTGACGGCCATCCCCGGACGCAGACGATCGGCATCAGACTCATCAAAAAACGCCTCAACCCAGCGGGTGCGGCAATCCAGAATGCGCACAATCGGCGAGCCGTTCTGAACGCTTGCGCCATTCTCCTCGGTGACGTCCCAGATCACGCCGTCCGTGCTGCTGCTGAGCGTCGCCTGCTGACGAGAGTGAAGGAGCGCGGCAACTTCCTGAATGCTTTGCGTCGTCGCCTGCCTGCGGGCAATCAGCTGCAGCCTCTCCTGCTGCATATTCTCGATCGTGAGCGACATATCGCGCTGATTTTGCTGTGGCGCATCCAGCGTTCTTGGCCCTGTCAGCTGAAGGCCGGATTTCGCGGCATTCACGTCAAGTAAACGCTGACGCAGCTCGGCCGCTTTCGCCTCCTGGCTGGCCTGTAGCACCTGCGTGTTGTTCTTACGCTCTTCATACTCCATGCGGCTGATAAAACGCTGCTGGTAGAGGTTTTTATAGCGCTGAAGCTGCTGTCGGGAGAATGCGGTCTGCGCCGTAATCGCGCTCAGCTCCTCCTTCAGTTGCACAAACGTGGCAGCCGATTGTTTCTCACCTAACTGCTGCTGCATCCTGCTCTCGGCGAGGTATTGCTGTCGCTGCTGCTGATAAACCTGCAGTCGCTGATCGATCCCCGAAATGTGCTTGTCGAGCTCAGCAAGCTGGATCTCCAGCGCGCTGCGCTGGGCCACCAGGCCAGGGATCTGATCGTTTGCCTGTGTGGTCACCACATTGCCCAGGGACTGTCGGGCCTGGACCGCCTGGCCCGGCGCGATGTTCTTCGCCAGCACGAGCTGTCCCGGCAGCGGGGAGAGCACCGTGGATATTCGACCATTGATAAAGGCCTCCTTGCTGGAGACCCCCATTCCCGCGAAAAACAGCAGAACAATGGCCGCCAGCACGCCACCCGCCACGCCCCATTTGAGGAGGCTATGCCGGGCGAAAACCGCTCTGATTCGGTTAATCACACACGCCTCATTAACGCTTATACAGCGTGACGATGCTGGCTTTCTCAAGGGTATGCATGTTGATGAGGAAACGTATCACCGCGTTGGGCAGATCCGGCGTCACGCCCAGATCATCACAGCTCAGGGCGTGCAGGGTGAAGATGTAGCGGTGCGGAATATCGCCTTCTGGCGGGCAGCAACCGCCGTAGCCAGGCGCGCCAAAATCTGATTGTGCATGTGTGATGTCGGGTGTGTTCGCCGGGTTTCCCGCTCCCGCCGCAAGTGCGGTCAGGCTGGCAGGAATGTTATAGGCCACCCAGTGCCAGAAACCGCTGCCCGTTGGCGCATCAGGATCGTAAGCGGTGACGGCAAAACTTTTGGTCCCCTGCGGGACATGTTCCCAGGACAAGGCGGGAGAGACATTATCGCCATTTCCGCCAAAATTATGATATTCGTTCGCTTTAGTAAGAAAACCATAGTCGTATAAACCTGCAATAGATAATTTCATAGCGTTAACCTCTGCTTGATTGTTGGCATTTACCGGTGGGTTGTTCTATTGGTAACCGATTGAAAGCAAAACCGGTAACAGAATTCGCCAACCCGGCGAATTGCCCAGGAATAACGCGATATTGTTCCAACACTGAAACAATGCGGTGAAAATTTCTCTGCCGATTGCGAAGCCTCTTATTACACGACATCCTTGGCCTAAATTTATGACACCAGTGTGGTGCAGGGAGAATGAATGATGAATAAGAAAGTCGCGTGGAATGGTCAGGTTCAGCCGGAAGCGATTAACGTATTATCGGCGGAAGGCGGAATGATTGTTTGCCCTACGAAAGTGGGTTATATCATTATGACCTCGGATAAAGAGGGGCTTGAGAGAAAATTCGAAGCGAAACAGCGAAACCGTAATAAACCCGGCGTGGTATTGTGCGGCAGTATGGAACAGCTGAAATCGCTGGCGGAAATGAACCCGGAAATTGAGGCATTTTATCAGGCACACTGGGATGCAGACGTATTACTGGGCTGTATTTTGCCGTGGCGAGAAGATGCCATCGCCAGATTGCCTGATAACGGCCTGAAAGATCTGATGATGGACGGCAGAAAAACCAGCTGCTTCGTGATTAAATTTGGTAAACCCGGTGAAATGATTGCCAAAGAGCTGTGGGAAAAACATCAAAAATTCTCTTTTGCCAGCTCGGCGAATCCGTCAGGCAAAGGCAACCGCGGCATGGTGGAGTTCATTGGGGAACGCATCGAAGCGCGTGCAGACGTAATTATTTGTGCCAACGAGTACGTTAAGTCTATTCAGCCTGATGAAACCCAGGAGAGTCGCTATGAACAAGGCGTCATGGTGTCAATGGTAGACAGTGAAGGGAAACTGGTTCCTGAACAGGGTAGTGCCCGAAAAGTGACCCCTTGCCCGGTATTAATTCGCAAAGGTCTCGACGTCAATAAAATTATTAACTTCATGTCAGCCCAGTTTAATACCTGGGACTATCGCCACGGCGATTATTATTAATATTTCGGGTTTAACCACGTCATAGGGATGTCGATAATTATGTCATTTATAGACAAGGCCATTACCGTATTGCGTAATAGCGGGATCATACTGATCCCTACCGATACCCATTTTGCACTGGCGGCCGATCCTGACAGCCCGGACGCCATGGAAAAATTGACGCTGTTAAAAAGATCGCCCGGTACGAGAGAGATGACGTTTTGCTTCTGCGAACTGGCTGATATATGGGAATGGGTGGATGTCAGCCCGTGGCAAAGAAGCAAAATTGAAATGCTCAGCCGGGCCTGCTGGCCCGGCACCCTGAAAATCAGCCTGCGAAAGAAACAGCGAGCCGGTTTTCTTCCCGGCGCAGGCGATATTCTTCCGGTCGTCTGCGTGAAAAACAGTCAGATGCGAACCATCATCAGCCGGTTAGGCAGGCCTTTGGCGGTCATCCCGGCAGGATATCCGCAGGCTGAGGGCGATCTTGTGAGTTTTACGCTCGCCCGGGAAGACATGGGAGACCGCGTCGATCTGGTCGTCCCGTCCAACTGCAAAAATCCCAGCCGTACCGCCACCACGCATATCTCTTTGCTGGATGACAACGTCTCGATCCTTCGTCATGGCGAGCTGGATATCAGTAGCCTGCTTTGACCTCAGCTCCGGTGATAAGCTGCTGAAGTTCGTCGCTAAAACGCTTAATGCCTGACGTCATCGTATTTTTATTTTTTGACAGCAGCCAGACTTTATATTCATCCATCTGCCAGCCGGGTAAAAGCCGGACCAGTTTTCCGGTGGCGAGACTTTCTCGCGCAATGTAATTGGGCAAGTAGGCAATGCCCAGACCGGAAAGTGCCATGCTGATCAGCGCCACGCTGTTATTACTCCTGAAGCGGCTATGGACGTCAATATTGACCTTCTGTTTCTCTTTTCCGAACGGCAGCGAAACCGTACGAGCCACACCACGGAACAGGATGTAGTTATGGGCGGGGAGATCGCTCGGGGTCTGGACAGGACGCATCCGGGAGATAAAGTCAGGGGTGGCATACAGCCCCCACTGGATGGAGCATAAAAATTTGGTATGCTCATGCGTTGGCGTGTCCTGAGCCACGATGATGGACAGATCGTACGGGCTCTCTTTGATATCCACCGCTTTATCGGATAAATCGAGATCGACGTTGGCCATAATATTTCGTTCTAAGTAAGCATTTAAAGCTGGCACAACATACTCTTTTCCGAACGTCACCGGAGCAAGTATTTTTATTGTCCCCGCCGGCTCCTCATAATAATCCCGTATAAACCGTTCTGCAGAACGCAGCTCATTCAATATTTTGAAGCAGTGTTGATAGTAGCTCAACCCCAGCTCCGTAATCTCTATTTTCCGGGTGGTACGCTTAAGCAGCATTGCACCAATACGTTTTTCCAGCGTTGAAATATCCCGGCTAACTGACGACTTCGACATTCCCAAAGAGAGTGCGGCCTCGGTGAAGCTCAGGGTTTCGACGACACGCGCGAAAACCACCATCGGAATTAAATTCTCGATTTTTTCCATTCTACAATCTGCACCCGATCAGCAAACGTCACCCGACAATTAGTCGCAAAAGTCCTTACTAGCGTCAAGTGAAAAATTTCCAGCGTGCCGCCCTTTGTGCGTTTTTTATTAACGCAAAGAGGGCGTGTTGATATTTTTTCTCATCGACGCAAGGATATATTTTCGTCGAAAAATGAGAGAAGCCGGCAGGTGAATATCCACGCACTAAAAGAAAAATATCTGGTTTTTTATGCTTTATTTATTGCTTCTGAATACGAATTAAATATTTAAATCCGCTAATTTCCCACTAGCATAACGACTCAGGGTGAATGTTACTAGAGGGTTAACAGTGAGTGAATGCATAGTTTCAGGAACACAGTGGGGGGCACAAAACCCCATCCGCGAGGACGATCTTGCGGCAAGGATCGATGCCTTACCGGCTTCCGCCGGGCTTTGGCGATTCATCGCCTTGCTGTCTCTTGGCGGTTTTTTTGAGCTTTACGATCTGTTTCAAACTGGCTATATCAGCGCCGGGCTCATTGCTGATGGGATCTTTCATACCGGGCAGCAGGGTGTGTTCGGTATGGCCGACCAGGCCGCATTTGCTTCCGCGACCTTTCTGGGGCTCTTTATCGGTGCCAGCCTGCTGAGCCCCTATGCTGACCGCATTGGCCGACGCGCGACCTTTATGTATGCCCTGCTCTGGTACGGGCTGTTTTCCCTCGTCATGGCGTTTCAGCATCAGGCGGAATGGGTGATCTTTTTCCGTTTTATGGTGGGGATCGGGCTCGGCGTTGAACTGGTGACCATTGATACCTATCTGACAGAGTGGGTACCCGCTCACCTTCGCACCCGCGCATTTGCTTTCGCCTTTTTCATTCAGTTTCTCTCCGTTCCTGCCGTGGCGCTGATGTCGTGGTGGCTGGTCCCGCAGACGTGGTTTGGCCTGAGCGGATGGCGGTTCGTGGTGATTGCCGGCGCGCTGGCGTCCATCGTCATCTGGCTTGTACGTAAGGGGCTGCCGGAATCGGCACGCTGGCTGCTGCCGCAAAAGCGCTATCTGGAGGTGAGAAACGTCATGCATGAGATGGAAAAACGCTGCGGTGCCGACGAGCAGGCTGATTTCCCTCTCCCTGCCGGGCAGCACAGCGACCAGTCTTCCCTCAAGGGCAGATTTAAGGACATCTGGTCCCCGCGCTACCGTGGCCGGGTTGTCATGCTGGTGGTGATGAATATCTTTCAGGCGATCGGCTTTTTTGGCTTCGGAAACTGGCTCCCTGCCCTGCTGTCCGGCAACGGGACATCGGTCACGCACAGCCTGCTGTATGCCTTTTTCATCACGCTGGCCTATCCTCTCGGCGCGCTCATCTGTAGCCGCTATGCCGATCGGATGGAAAATAAATGGCAAATCGTCTTGTCCTGTCTGACCACGGTCATCTTTGGTTCGCTGTTCGCGCTTCAAAGCAACCCGCTGCTGTTGATTGCCTGCGGCTTCTTTATTACCTGGTCCAATGCCTGGCTGACCTACAGCTACCACTCCTATCAGTCTGAGATTTTCCCCACCCGTATTCGGGCTCGCGCGGTCGGCTTTTGTTATTCCTTTAGCCGTTTATCCACCGTATTCAGCAGTATAATTATCGGTCTTATCTTGCAATATAGCGGCTCGACGGCGGTCATTGCCTTCATTGTAATAAGTATGCTGATTGTGATGCTGACCATTGGTATTTTTGGCCCCAACACGCGCGGTATCGATTTGGAAAATATTTAATCACCGTGACTAATAAAATGCCGTCTCACGCCAGGTGAGCGGCATCCATGATTATTTCTGCTGCCCCGGAAATAATAGCCCCGTCATGGCATCTCCCTTTTTACAGTTTTTTCCTAAAGCCGCTTCGCTTCGTCTGTGACATGCTGAATCACGCTCATAACCGATAACGTTAAATGAGGATATTATGAAAAAAACAATTATCGCATTATCTGCCATTCTGCTGGCTTCCCCCGTTTTTGCTGCGACCACACATGCAACTGACGACACTGTCGCCGCGGCGAAAGCAAACGCCAACGACGCGAAGCAAAAACTGCACGAAGAGCAGAACAAAGGTGAAGAACTGAAGCTGAAAAACGAGCATGCCGCAGAAGGTAAAAGCGAAAGCTTTGGCAGCAAGGTCAGCGAAGACTCCCAGAAAGCCTGGCATAAAACCAAAGAAGGCACCGAAAAGGGGTGGGATGCCACCAAAGAAGGTGCTGAGAAAGGCTGGAATAAAACCAAACAGGGTGCCAGTGAGTTAGAAAAGAAAGTCACTGAGTAATCCCCAAAGAGGCCGCGTTAGCGGCCTTTTTTTGTCTCTCCGAACAAAGACGCAAGATACCCGCGTGGCGTGCAGAAAAAGATCGGTGTTGCTATCAACCGAATGTATTTACCCTTCTCTCAACGACGTTTAGCGCTCTCTAATTAGCAGAAATTTGTCTGCACATCAGAATATATTTTATTACTTCAAAAACATAATATATCTTACATCAAAAATGTTACCCTAACTTAAACACGAATTAAGTAACCATAAATAATATAATTTAAAATAAAGGGTAACTTTCTTTCTGCCGCATTAATTTACTTCTTAAGAAACGTTCAAAAAGATGTCAGGCTTTAATAAAAAACCTTCAAAAACAGAGCATTAATTATTTGCATTGATAATTAACATCAATATATTAATGCCAACTTCACAATATCCACCTGTATTTACAGCAGCTTAATTTGCATATCGAGACTTTTCTGACTATATCATTTTCATACCGTTTCGGATTAATTCCTCTATTAATTACAGGGTTATCTAGAGCACAAAAAAAAGAATACGCAATATTTTCCATCAAATAAATAGATTCGCTCTGATGTTGCCACTCTATATCCTGGCGGGCATCGTTCGCTCTAAAAAAAATACGGTGAGTACTGCTTAATTGCAGTGACTCCGCCGGGGGCGCGCTTTTCCCTTCATAAACAGATGGCTCATCTTGCACGCCGTTCACGACAACTCGTCTGGAGTAATGACTAAATGAGCCAAATCTCTGTTATATCGAAACTTACTGGCGTGGAAACCACCACAGAGGGCACCCAGGTTACGCTGAGCCATTCCTCTATCGTGGAGCTACACGTAGAGCGAACCGATATTTCTCATTTCGCCCGTAGCGGTAACGATCTGGTGGTGACGCTGCACTCCGGCGAGGTGATCACCCTGAAAAACTTCTACGTCACGGATGCCCAGGGCGTGAGCCAGCTGGTCCTGGAAGAGAGTGACGGCGCGCTGTGGTGGATTGAAGACCCTACCGGGGCCGCCACATACGAATCAATCGCCTCCACGGACGTATTACTTGCCGCGTCAGGGAGTGATGCAGGCGGTGCCGCCGTCTGGCCATGGGTGCTGGGTGGTCTTGCGGTAGCGGGTGGGATTGCCATCGCGGCGGGCACCGGCGGAGGAGGTGGCGGCGACGATGATGACAACAGCAACCCCGGCAATCCGGGCACGCCGACGGATCCCGATACCACGGCGCCAACCGCGCCAACCAACTTACAGTTCTCCGACGATGGCAAAACCGTCACGGGTACCGCGGAGCCGGGCAGCACCGTCACGCTAAAAGATGCCGACGGTAACGTGGTCGGCACCGGAAAAACGGGCAATGATGGCAAATTTACCATCGTGCTGGATAAGCCCCTGACCAACGGCGAGGTGATCACCGCTACCGCGACGGATTCATCCGGTAATACCAGCCAGGCCGGGCACGTCACCGCGCCCGATACCACCGCACCGGATGCGCCCACCAATCTGCAGGTATCGGATGACGGCACCACCGTCACGGGTCGCGCTGAACCGGGCAGCACCGTCACGTTAAAAGATGCCGACGGCAACGTGGTCGGCACCGGGAAAGCAGGCAGCGATGGCACATTCACAATTGAACTGGGTAAACCGCTGACCAACGGCGAGCAGCTTACCGCCACCGCGACGGACACCGCGGGCAACACCAGCCAGCCTGGTCAGGTCACCGCTCCAGACTCCACCGCGCCAGATGCGCCAAACCTTCTCATCGTAAACGATAATGTCGGCACGGAAACGGGCCCGCTGGACAATGGCCAGCGCACTGACGACGCCCGCCCTACCCTCAGCGGCATTGGCGAAGCCGGAACCACCCTCACCATTTACGATAACGGCACCCAGATCGGCACCACCAAAGTGGATGCTAACGGCAACTGGAGCTTTACCCCAGCAGGCAATCTCGCCAACGGAAGCCACACCATCACGACCACGGCAACCGATGCGGCGGGCAACACCAGCGCGCCATCGACCGCAGTGACCTTTATCGTCGATACCGTCGCCCCGGCGGCGCCGGTCGTCATCAGCGTTGTTGATGATGTCGCCCCCATTACCGGTACGCTGGGCAATGGCAGCAGTACCAACGATCCGCGGCCACAGCTCACCGGTACCGCAGAAGCAGGCTCGACCGTCACCATTTATGACGGCACCATCGCGATCGGTACCGCCGTGGTAGCCGCTAACGGAAGCTGGACGTTTACGCCCTCCGTGAACCTCAGCGAAGGCAGCCATCAGCTGACCGTGCGTGCCACCGACGTCGCAGGCAACACCGGCCCAGCCTCCCCGGCGTTTACCCTTACCGTGGATCTCACCGCACCGTCAACGCCGTCTGCATTCGTGGTTAATGATGATACCGGAAGCCTCAAAGGTGCCATCAGCGCAGGACAGTTTACGGATGCCTCACAGCCGCGTCTGACGGGCAGAGGTGAACCTGGCAGCACCATTACCGTTTACGATAATGGCGCGCTCGTAGGGACTGCCACGGTGCAGCCTAACGGCACCTGGAGCCTGACCCCGACATCACCTCTTGCAGAAGGCGCGCACTCGATTACGGTGCGTGAAACCGATGCGGCAGGCAACCAGAGCGGCCTGTCTCAGCCGATTAATTTCATCGTTGACACCACACCGCCGGATCAACCCGTCATTTCTCTGAATCCGGCTGGCACGCAGATTACCGGCACCGCCGAGCCCAACAGCAGCATTGTGATCACCAACAGCGACGGAGACGTCATTGGCCGTACGACCACGGACGGCAACGGTAACTTTGTTGCCACGCTTACCCCTGCGCAAACCAACGGCCAGCTGATCTCCGTGGTGGCGTCTGACGCTGCTGGTAACCAGAGCACGCCAGCGACCGCTACCGCGGCCGATACCACCCCGCCAGCCCTGCCCGGCAACCTCGTGGTGTCCGACGATGGTCAAAGCGTCAGCGGGACGGCAGAACCGGGCAGTACCGTCACCATTAAAGCCCCGGATGGCACAGTCATCGGCGAAACGACAGCCACTGGCGACGGGACCTTTAACACGCCAATCAGCCCGGCCCAGACAAACGGCGAAGTGCTGACGGTTATCGCAACCGATGACAGCGGTAACGTTAGCCTGCCGGCTACGGCCACTGCACCTGATTCGACGCCACCTCTCGCGCCGGATAACGTCGTCGTGTCCGGTGACGGCACAACGGTCACGGGCACCGCTGAACCGGGCAGTACGGTGACTATTCGTGAAGGTAACGTCACGGTGGGTCAAGGCAAAGCCAATGATGACGGTAGCTTCAGCGTCACGCTCACGCCGCCAAAAGCCAACGGCGAAAGTTTGACCGCAGACGCCACCGACGCCGCAGGCAACACGGGGCCAACAACCCCTACCGTTGCGCCGGACATCACGCCTGCGCAAACGCCGGTGATTATTTCCGTGGTGGATGATGTGCAGGCCACCACGGGTCCTGTCGCCCAGAATGGCCTCACTAACGACCGGACGCCTACCATCAACGGGACGGGTGAACCCGGTACAACCATTACCGTTACCAGCGGCAGCACCGTCATCGGTACCGTGACCGTTCCGGCGTCCGGCGAATGGAGCATTACCCCAACCGCACCGCTGCCTGATGGCGGTTACGTCCTGACGGCAACGGCGGTCGATGGAGCAGGTAACCCGAGCGGATCCTCAAATCCCTGGAGCATCACCGTTGATGGCACTGCGCCGGTCGCACCGGTCATTACGCAGGTCGTGGATGATGCCCCTGGACGCACCGGCCCGCTCGATACCGGTGAAACGACAAACGACGCCACCCCGACGCTCAACGGTACCGCCGAGCCGGGTTCAACCGTCACCATTCGTCTTGATGGCAACGCCATTGGTACCGCGCTGGTCGACAGCAACGGTGCGTGGACCTTCACGCCCACAACGCCGTTGAGCGAGGGGCCGCATACCCTGACCGCCGTCACCACCGACGCGGCGGGTAACACCAGCCCGTCATCCGGCGGCTTTACGCTGACGGTCGACGTTACGCCACCGGTGGCGGCCACTATTGAGACAGCGCTGGATAACGTGGGTCCGGTGCAGAACCCGCTTCAGGACGGTGATACGACGGACGACACCCAGCCTCAGCTGCAGGGGACGGCACCGGCGGACACCATCATCACGCTTTATGACGGTAATACCCTGCTCGGCACGGCGACTGTAACGGGGGGAACATGGACCTTCACGCCAACCACCCCGTTAACCAACGGCCCACACTCCCTGACGGTGCACGCCACGGATGATGCCGGTAATACGACGATTTCGCCTCCGTTCGTGCTCACCATTGATACCATCGCGCCTGATACACCGGCGATACCGGATATCACCGTAAACCCGGACGGCAGCACGCCGGGTACCGCACTGAACCCGGGTGAAACGACCCGCGATACCACGCCAACCCTGAGTGGAACGGGCAACCCGGGTGACGTGGTGAATATTTATGATGGCACGACCAAAATCGGTGAATCTCTGGTGGACGGTGACGGTAACTGGACCTGGACGCCGAACCCACCGCTGGGTAACGGGACCTACGATCTCTCCCTGACGGTCACCAATCAGGATGGCGCAGGCAACGAAAGCGCCCCGTCCACCCCGGTGACGATCACCATTGATACTGAAGCCCCTCTGGCCCCAACGGTGCCGGTCGTGACCGACAGCGTGAGCCAGATCACCGGCCCCGTAGCCGACGGCGAAACCACCAACGATCCGCGCCCGGTATTGAGCGGACCAGGTACGCCAAACGATGTGATCACCATCTATGACAGCCGCGATGGCGGCACAACGACGACAGCCGTAGGCACGGTGACGGTAGACGGAAACGGCAACTGGAGCTGGCGCCCTGATAGCAACATTGGGGAAGGCACGCATGAATATACCGCCACGGCCACCGATGAGGCGGGCAACGAATCAGATCCGTCAACCGGCATCACCATTACGGTAGACATGATCGCGCCCGATACACCGGCGATCTCGGCCATCGGTGGTGCACAAAACGGTGGTTCTACGACGGATAACACCCCAACGATCGGCGGAACCGGTCCTGACGGTGAAACGGCGATCATTTACAACAACGGTGTTGAACTGGCGCGCGTGGATATCGTCAATGGCCAATGGACATACACGCTTCCGACGGCCCAAACAGACGGCCCGCTGAATATTACCGTTGCGGCAGTGGATAGCGCAGGTAACGTCAGTGCGCCAGGCCCGGTCTTTACCGTGACGATCGATACGCAGGCTCCCGCGACGCCAGCTATCGACGCGGTTTCTGATAGCCAGCTGACAAACGGTACCCTCTATACGCGCGACGGCACCCCGGCTCTCAGCGGTACCGGCGAGCCGGGCTCAACAATCATCGTTTCAGTGGATGGGACGCCATCAACCATTACCGTAACGGTTCCTCAAAACGGTATCTGGACGTGGACCGCCGACAGCACCTTACCTGATGGCCCGCACACCTTCTCGGTCTCATCCCGCGATCCCGCAGGCAATATTTCGGGTAACTCTCCGAACCTGGCGGTCACCGTCGATACGGGTATTCCGGCAGACCCAGCCAACCTCGCCCTTACTCAGCAAGGCACCCCGCTTACCGGGACCGCTGAAGCGGGAGCCACCATCACCGTGTATGCCGCAGACGGTACGACTGTCCTCGGCACCGGCGTTGCCACCGGTGGCAATTTCTCCATTGCGCTCAGCCCGGCACAGCTGGATGCCACCACGCTGAAGGTGACCGCCACGGATGCCGCGGGGAACACCAGCCCAGGTGCAAGCTTTGTCGTCACCGACTCGCCGCTGGACCTTCCGGACGTACCGGTCATTACGGCTATTACCGATAACGTTGGACCGGTCACGGGCAATGTGAAAGACAAAACCTCTGATGACACCTCGCCTACGCTGACCGGGACAGCAGAACCTAACGCCGTCATCACGATTTATCAGGATGGCGTACTGGCAGTGCCGCCAACCGTGGTTGCGGATGGAAGCGGCAACTGGAGTTACACCCCGCTCTTCCCGTTGACAGCAGGTCCACATACCTTTGAAGTCACCGCGACGGATATTGTTAGCGGCGAAACCAGCGGACGCTCTCCTGCCGCAACCGTCACCATTGACCTGACCGCACCCGACACACCGGCTATCGGCTCCATCATTGATGATGTCGGTCCGGGCATTGGGCCATTGAGCGACGGCCAGACCACCAACGATAACCGCCCAACACTGAACGGCGTGGGGAACGTGGGTGATACGATTACCATTTACAATAACGGTACTCCGTTAGGCAGCGTGGTCGTCGGCTCAACGGGCACATGGACCTACACCCCGCCTGCGCTGGCTGATGGCGATCATACCCTGACGGTCCGGGCCACCGATCCGGCGGGCAACGCGAGCGGACTCTCTACGGGCATCACCATCACCGTTGACACCGTCTCCACGACGCCGGTGATCACCAGCGTGACCGACGACGCGGGGAATGCCGCGACCGTAGTACCTAACGGCGCGCCAACCAACGACGCCACGCCAACCCTGACCGGGTCGGCGGAAGCGGGCAGTGTCGTCGTTATTTATGATGGCACAACGCAGATCGGTATCGTGGCAGCAGACAGCGTCACCGGCGCATGGACCTTTACGCCTGAAACCGCCCTCGTGGAAGGCTCTCACTCCTTCACCGTCAAAGCCACCGATCCGCAGGGCAACGTGAGCCAGACCTCCAACGCCTGGAGCGTTGACATCGACCTGACGGCGCCAACGGTGCCGACGCTCGATACAGTTAACGACAACGTGGCGGGCGGCGTGACCGGTAATCTGACCGCCGGCCAGGTCACCAACGACAATACGCCGACGCTGAGCGGGACCGGTGCGCTGGGCAGTACAATCCACATTCTGAACAATGGGGTGGAGATTGGTACCACCACGGTAGACAGCAACGGCAACTGGACCTTTACGCCTGGTACTGCGCTTGGCGATGGCAACTATAACATTCGCGTCAACGCCACGGATGCCGTAGGCAACGTCTCGGCTAACTCTCCGGTATTCGCCTTCACCGTGGATACCGCAGGCCCTGACGCGCCGGTTGTAACGACTGTCATTGACGATGTCGGGCCGGTCACCGGGACGCTCCTCACCGGCAACAGCACTAACGATGCGCGCCCAACCTTCAACGGCACGGGCGCAGTCGGTGCGCCAGTTCACGTGATTGTGGATGGCACTGAAATTGGCACCGCCGTGGTGAATGCTCAGGGGAACTGGACCTTTACCCCGGGCACGGCGCTCGGTGAAGGGCTGCACGCCATCACCTTCAACGCCACCGATACGGCGGGTAACACCGGCGCCACCTCGCCAGCGTTTAACCTGACGGTGGATACCGTCGCACCGCTGGCACCGGTCTTTACGCCAGCAACGGATAACCAGGGTACCGTTCTCAACCCACTCACCTCGGGGCAAAGTACCGACGACACCACGCCAACGCTGAACGGAACCGCAGCGGCCAACGCCACTATCACCCTTTATGAAAATGGTCAGCAGGTCGGAACCGTTCAGGCCAACGGCAGTGGCGTATGGAGCTTCACACCTGCTAACCCACTCAGCAGCGGCAGCCATACCTGGACCGCCACGGCAACCGACGCGGCAGGCAACGTCAGCCCGGCTTCACCGGCCTTTACGCTGATTGTCGATACCACTCCCCCGAACGCGCCGGTTATCTCGCAGGCTATCGATGATGTCGGCACGGTGACGGGCGCACTTGGCTCAGGGCAAAGCACCGACGACACCGTACCGCGTCTTGTGGGCACCAGCGAGCCGTTTGCTACGGTGAACATCTATGAAGGCACAACGCTTGTCGGCACGGGCACTGCAGACGCCAGCGGCAACTGGAGTATCTTGCTCAACACGACGCTGGCGACTGGCCCGCACAGCTTTACGGCACAAGCCACCGATGCGGCGGGCAATACCAGCGCGTCATCAGCCACCTTCACGCTGACCATCGACACTACGCCGCCAGCGCTGCCGGTGCTGACAAGCATCACGGATGACGTCGGTAACGCCGCCACGCCAATCGCCAACGGTGGCTTAACCAACGATGCGCAGCCGACGCTCACGGGCACGGCAGAAGCGGGCTCGACGGTGAAAATCTTCGATAACGGCGTGCAGATAGGCAGCGTCGTTGCGACCCGCGGAAACTGGAGCTTTACCCCTTCTCCGGCGCTGGGCGACGGCTCGCACAGCCTGACCTTCTCGGCGACCGATCCGGTAGGTAACGCCAGTGCGCAAACCCCTGGATATGTGATTAACGTTGACGCAACCGCGCCAACCGCGCCGGTTATCAGCTCTGTTGTCGATGACGTGGGCACCGTCACCGGTCCGGTGACGGGCAGCAACCCGACCAACGACACGCGCCCTACGCTCAACGGCACCGCGGAAGCCAACGCCACCGTTCGCATCTATGACGGTACGACGCTCGTGGGTTCCGTGACGGCGGATGCCAACGGGAACTGGACGCTACCGCAAACCAGCACCACGCTGGCGGAGGGGCAACATAACTTCACCGCCACGGCGACCGATGCCGCAGGCAACACCAGCGCGCCATCGTCAGTCACCACCATCACCGTTGACCTGACGCCGCCAGCGGTTCCTTCCGGCCTGGCGGTGATCACCAACGGGACGCACGTCACCGGTACCGCCGAAGCGGGCAGCACGGTTACCATCACCACCAGCACCGGAACGGTCCTCGGTACGGCGGTAGCGGACGGTAGCGGCAACTTTAACGCCACGATCTCCCCCGCGCAGACGGGAGGAGAGTCGCTGGTGGTCTACGCCACCGATAAAGCCGGAAACGCCGGTGTGAGCGCATCGGTTACCCCGCCGCTCACGACACTGCCGAACGCGCCGGTAATCGCCACCATTACCGACAACGTCGGTACGGTCACCGGTAATCTGACCAACGGTAAAACGACCGATGACACCACGCCAACCCTGAGCGGAACGGCGCAGCCTAACGCTACCGTCACGCTCTACAATAACGGCGTCGCAATGGGCAGCGTTGTCGCCGACGGATCAGGCAACTGGACCTTCACCACTCCGGCGATGAGCGAAGGCTCCCATGCGTTTACTGCCACCGCGAGTAACGGCTCGGGAACCGGTCCGTTCTCTTCCGCCACGACGGTGATTGTCGACCTCACCGCGCCAAACACGCCAACCGGCAGCTTTAACGCCGACGGTAGCGTCCTGACGGGTAACGCCGAAGCGGGCAGCACCGTCACCATCCGTCTGGCAGATGGCAGCACGGTGACCACAACGGCAGGCAGCAACGGTACCTACAGCTATACCTTCCTCAATAAACAGACCGAAGGTCAGACGCTGCAGGTCACCGCGACCGATGCCGCAGGTAACGTTTCGCTGCCAGGATCGGCCCTCGCCCCGGTCGTGCCGCTGTCGGCCAGCAGCAACGTTGAAGAGTTGGACCTCACCACAACCGCAACGGTCACCAACTCGCAGTACAGCGATTATGGCTTCCTGCTGGTGGGCGCGCTGGGTAACGCGCTGACGCTGCTCGGCAATGACACCGCGCAGGTCGGCTTTACGGTGGGCAGCGGCGGCAGCGCGGACATCACCGTCAACGCCAACGCCACGGGTGCAGTGCTGTCGCTTCTCAATACCCTTGAACTGGTGGTGCAGCGGTTCGACAGCGTCAACAACACCTGGACAACGGTGGTGGATACCGGCCAGCCGCAGTTTGCCGATCTGCTCACGCTCGGGGCGACCGGCGTTTCGCTGAACCTGAACGGCCTGGCCAACGGGCAGTATCGCGTCCTGAGCTACAACACCAACCTGCTGGCGACGGGCTCTTACACCAGCATTGATGTGGGCGTGAAAGAGACCAGCGCAGGCACCGTCACCGGCGAAACCAGCCTGGGCGGCAACGTCATCCTCGACGTTGACCCGACTACCGGTAGCGATAACGCCCCGGCGGGCACCACGGTTACCGCCGTCACTAACGCCCTGGGGGTAACCACCAGCGTCACCGCCGACGGCACGGCAATTCAGGGGCAGTACGGTACGCTGACCATCAACCGCGACGGCAGCTACACCTATACCCTGACGAATACCAGCGCCTCGGTGATTGGCCGTACGGAGAACTTCACCTATACCATCTCCCACAACGGAACCAGCGCCTCGGCGAACCTGGTGCTGTCGCTGGGAACAGGCACGGCCACCAGCGGCATCGTGGCCGTAGATGACACCGCATCGCTGACCTTTGACACCACCGTGAGCGCCATTAACAACGGCACCTCGTCGCAGGGCGGCTTTACCGTGGTCGGGATTAACCTCGGTAATACCCTGGGCCTGAATCTGCTGGATGATTTGAGCAATCCGATCATCTACAGCGTGGAGGAAGGCACCACCCGCACCATGACCATTCAGGCCTCCGTGGGGGGCGTAGCGCTGGCCTCGGTGTTTGACCTGTACATCTATAAGTTCAACGATGCGACCCAAACCTTCGAGCAGATGCGCGTTCAGCCGGGCTGGCTGCGCGCGCCGCTGCTGGGCGGCACCTCATCCACGCTGACGCTGAATCTGCCGTCTGGGGAGTACCTCTTCCTCCTGAACACGGCGGCGGGGATCACCGCGCTGACGGCCTACACGCTGCACGTGCTGGAAGACCACGTCTATAGCGTGGCAAGCGTCGGTACCAGCACCACCGGGGATGTGCTGGCGGATGACGTCGCGCCATCCGGCACGCTGGTGACGGAAGTAAACGGCGTGGCGGTAAACAGCAGCGGCCTCACCACCATCGTGGGGGAATACGGCACGCTCTCCATTAACGCGTCCGGTCAGTACACCTACACCCTGAAGAGCGGCGTTGGCGCTGACCACATCAGCACGCCGGATACCTTCGTCTACACCATTACCGCGCCGAACGGTGCCAAAGATACGGCCTCGCTCAACATCACCCCAACCGCGCGGGCGATGGATGCGGTGAACGATGTCAGCACCGCGATGGACGTGACCTCGGTACACCATACGACGGCCTACTCGGATACAACCGTAGGGACGGCGAGCTGGAACGCCGCGCTGTTGGCATCAACCCAGGGTAGCGGAAACGGTACCTTCGTGGTGGATCCGAATACGGCCCTGCACAACGTGGTCTTGACCTTTAACGTCGCATCGCTCCTTTCTCTGGGCGGGTTGACGGTGGACTGGACGATAACCAATGGCGCGACCACCGTAAGAAGTGGTTCATTCAACGGCGGGCTGCTGCTGGGCGGCACAGCCACCATCAACCTGACGGGACTGGATCTGGATGCAGGTACCTATACGCTCAGCTATACCGGCAAAATGGGCCCACTGGCTGCGGGAAATATCACCATTACCCCAAGCGTCAGCGGCACCGCCTACTCCCTGACCCAGTTCGACTCCACCAGCGGTCATACCGTCAACGGCAACATCTTTGACGGCACCGACTCCGCCGGGGCAATGGATCAACTGCACTCGGTGGATACTCGCCTGAGCATCACCGGCTACAACGGCGTGACCACCACCCTGGATCCTTACACCGGCAGCACTGCGGTGAACATTGTTGGCCATTACGGCACGCTGGCGATTGCGGCAGACGGTCATTACACCTACAGCCTCAACGCCGGGGTATCGCTCTCAACCATCACCTCGAAGGAGGTCTTTAACTACACCCTGACCGACGCGGCCGGTAAAACGGATACCGCCTCGCTGACCATTAATATGGCGCCGCAGTTCATCAGCTCTGAACACAACGACGTCATTACCGGTACGGCTTACGGCGATACGCTGATTTACCAGGTGCTGAACAGCACGGCAGGTAACGCAACGGCGGGGAACAGCGCGGGCGACCACTGGACCAACTTCTCACTGGCGCAGGGAGACAAGATCGACATTGGCGATCTGCTGGTGGGCTGGAACGGCAGCGCGTCGACGCTGGGTAACTATCTCACTGTTTCACAAAGCGGTGGCAATACTGTGATCTCCATCGACCGTGACGGTACGGGTGCCGCCTACACTAAATCTGCACTCGTTACGTTGGATAACGTTCAGACCACCTACGACGAGCTTGTTAACCAACAGCACATCATTACCTGATAGCAACAGAACCACCTGCCCCGGGCGCACAGCGCCCGGGCACAACAATAAAGCTGTACCATTTTATTAGGGACAAGACATGGGAAAGAAGATGCCTTACTGGTGGCTCTCGTGCTGCCTGATATCTGTGCCCGCTCTAGCTGCCAACCCGGCGGCAACGATCAATGCCGAACAACTCAGCGAAACGCAGGAACTCCCCTCTTTGAACGGCCGCGTGGCTCCGGTGGCCACGAAAGCCGCGCCCGGCACGCTGCAGCTGAGCGAAGCCGTAAACCGTGCCGTCACCTGGCACCCGGCCATCAGCGAAGCGGTAGGTAAACTCTACCAGCAGAGCGAAAACGTGGACGTCGCCAAATCGAAATACTATCCGCAAATCAATGCCGGAATGGAGAACGGCTATACCCACGACGGTGACGACAACGGCTTCACGCCGTCGCTGGTGCTCTCCCTCTCGCAAATGCTCTACGACTTCGGCAAAGTGGCGAGCCAGGTGCGCGCCGAAAACGCGGGCGTCGCCCAGCAGCAGGCTAACGTGCTGGTCAGCATTGACACCATTGCCCACGATACCGCCATCGCCATGGTGCAGGTTCAGACCTTGCAGCAGATGGTAGACACCGCCAAAGAGCAGCTTGATGCCCTCTCCTCTATCGGAAAGCTGACGAAGCTGCGCAATGACGAAGGGGCCACCTCTCTCTCTGACGTGGTGCAGACCGATGCCCGTATCGAAGGCGCGCGCGCCCAGCTGATGCAGTACCAGGCCAGCCTCGATAGCGCCCGCGCCACGCTGATGAGTTTTCTGGGCTGGGACAGCCTGAACGTCGTCAGTAACGACTTTCCGCAGAGCCTGGCCCGCAGCTGCGACATCGCCAAGCCGGACGATCGTCTGGTGCCCGCCGTGTTAGCGGCCTGGGCGCAGGCCAACGTCGCGCAGGCCAACCTTGACAATGCCAACGCGCAGATGACGCCGACCATTTCGCTTGAGCCGGAAGTGCGCCACTACCTTACCGACCGCTACGCGGGCAACGAAACGCGGGATCGCACCCAGTATTCCGCCTGGGTCAAAGTGCAGATGCCGCTCTATCAGGGGGGCGGCCTGACCGCCCGACGCAATGCGGCCGGACATGCGGTCGAGTCGGCGCAGTCCACCATTCAGCGCACCCGCCTCGACGTACGGCAAAAACTGCTCGAAGCGCGCAGCCAGGTAATGAGCCTGATGGCCACGCTGCAAATTCAGGGGCGTCAGGAAGCGCTCAGCGCCCGCACCCGCGAGCTGTATCAACAGCAGTATCTCGACCTCGGCTCGCGTCCGCTGCTCGACGTGTTAAACGCCGAACAGGAGGTTTATCAGGCGCGTTTCACCCAGCAGCAAACCGCCGGACAGCTGCATCAGCTTCAGCTCAACTGCCTGTACAACACCGGGCGCTTACGCCACGCGTTCGATCTTGATAACCGTACCATCCAGACCGTGGAGATCCAGCCATGAAGCAACGCGATATCCCGCAGGGTGAAAACATGACGGATGATGCGCTGGAACAGTGGGCACAGGCGTTTGGCTACGTGGCAACGCGTTATCGCGTAGCCTGTTCACCCGGCGCGCTGATGGCGGGTGCGCCGTGGCTGAAAGGTAAACCGATGGTACCTGCCCTCACCCAGCTTGCGCGCGAGGCCGGACTGTCATTTGAGCTGCTGACGGCAGATCGGCAGTCCATCAATAGCTGGCGTTTGCCCGTCGTGGTGGAGCTGAGCGAGGGGAAAATCGGCGTCATTGAACATTTCGACGGCGAGGACACGCTTGAGGTCAGCTTTTTCGACGGCAACATGCACACCAACCGCCTGTCGATGACGGCCATGCTCCCGGCCATCCGCCATGTGATCGCCCTGCGTCCCCTGGCCGCCCTGAAGGACAGCCGGGTGGATGCCTATATCTCTAAATATCGCCCGGACTGGCTCTACCGGCTGGTGATGCGCGATCTGCGCCCCTACAGCTGGGTCATGCTCGCCGCGCTGTTTATCAACGTGCTGTCGCTTTCGGGGATTGTGTTTTCCATGCAGGTCTACGACCGGGTGATCCCGGCCCAGTCCTACCCGACGCTGTACGTTCTGACTATCGGGGTGCTGATCGCCACGCTGTTTGGTTTTGTGCTGCGCGTGGCGCGCGGGCACATTATGGATCTGCTGGGCAAGCGCTCGGATCTGCGCGTGTCGGATCGCGTCTTTGGCCATGCGCTACGCCTGCGCAACAGCGCCATCCCTCGCTCCACCGGCAGCTTCATTTCCCAGTTGCGCGAGCTGGAGCAGATCCGCGAAATGGTCACCTCCTCTACCATTTCCACGATTGTTGACCTGCCTTTCTTCCTCCTGTTTGTGGTGGTGCTGGCGATCATCGCGCCGCAGCTGGCGTGGATCGCCCCGGTCGCGGCGGTGATCATGGTATTGCCCGGCCTGCTGCTGCAAAAGCGGCTGGCGGAGCTGGCGAAGCAGTCGGCACACGAATCCACCCTGCGCAACGCGGTGCTGGTGGAGAGCGTGCAGGGGCTGGAGGACATCAAATTGATGCAGGCGGAAAACCGCTTTTTGCAGCAGTGGAACAGCTATATCCAGATCACCGCGGAATCTGGCCTGCGCACCCGCGAGCTGACGCAGAACCTGATCAACTGGGGGATGACCATTCAAAGTCTGGTCTACGCAGGTGTCATCGTGGTCGGCGCACCGATGGTGATCGATGGAACGTTAACCACCGGCTCGGTGGTCGCCGCCTCTATGCTGGCCTCCCGCATGATCGCTCCGATGGCGACGCTGTGCGGCGTGCTGGCCCGCTGGCAACAGGTGAAGGCCGCCAAAGAGGGGCTGGACAGCATTATGCAGCTGCCCACCGAAAACCAGCGCGAAGAGACGCCGATCCGCCAGGACGTGCTGCGCGGCCATTACCTCTTCGAGCAGGCACAGTTCCGCTATCACCCGGAAGATCCCCGCATGGCGCTGCGCATTAACCGTCTGGAGATCAAACCTGGGGAGAAAGTGGCGATCCTCGGGCGCAACGGCGCGGGCAAGTCAACCCTGCTGCAGGCGATGGCGGGCGGGATGGATCTGGCGGGCGGCGAGCTGCGGCTCGACAACTTCAGCCTGCCCCATCTCGACGTGGCGGACGTGCGGCGTAACGTCGGCTTTATGACCCAGAACGCGCGGCTGTTTTACGGCACCCTGCGCGAGAACATCACGCTGGGTATGCCGCGCGCCACCGATGAAGAGATTTTTGAAGTGCTGGAGATGTGCGGCGCGGCGAGCTTTGTGCAGAAGCTGCCGAAGGGGCTGGACTACCCGATTATGGAGAATGGCGTGGGGCTGTCCGGCGGGCAGCGGCAGTCCATTCTGCTGGCGCGCATGCTTCTGCGCGATCCGAATATCGTGCTGATGGACGAACCCACGGCGTCGCTTGACGAGCATACCGAGCGGGAATTTATCCAGCGCCTCAACGCCTGGCTCGGCAACCGCACGCTGGTTGTCGCCACCCACCGCGTCCCCGTGCTGGAGCTTGTTGAGCGCGTGGTGGTGTTGAAAGAAGGAATGCTGGTGATGCATGCGCCAAAAGCGCAGGCCCTGAGCAACAGCCGCATGCAGCAACAGCAGGCAGCAACCGGACGGGAGTGGAAAAATGAAAATCAGTCAGCGTGACGTTGCCGCAATGGACGATCTGGATAACGCCCTCGACTCCGAAAGCGGCTACACCGGCGCGCGGCGGATTGTTGTGTTCTCCCTACTGCTGTTTGTGGTGCTTGGCGTCTGGGCGTGGTACGGCATTCTGGATGAAGTTTCCACCGGAACCGGCAAAGTGATCCCCAGCTCGCGCGAGCAGGTTTTACAGTCGCTCGACGGCGGGATCCTGACGGAACTGAACGTGCACGAAGGGGATCAGGTTCAGGCTGGACAGGTACTGGCGCGGCTCGATCCGACGCGATCGGAATCGAACGTCGGCGAAAGCGCGGCACGCTACCGGGCATCACTCGCCTCCAGCGTCCGGTTGTATGCCGAAGTGAACGATCTGCCGCTGAAATTCCCGCCTTCGCTGGCGAAATGGACGGATCTGATCGGGGCCGAAACGCGCCTTTATAACTCACGTCGCGCACAGCTTGAAGATACCCAGCGCGAGCTGCGCTCGGCATTAGATCTCGCCAATAAAGAGCTGGCGATCACCCAGCGGCTGGTCAAAACCGGTGCCGCCAGCCACGTGGAAGTGCTGCGTCTGCAGCGGCAGAAAAGCGATCTGGAACTCAAGCTGACCGACGTGCGCTCGCAGTATTACGTCCAGGCGCGCGAGGCGCTCTCCAAAGCCAACGCGGAGGTGGATATGGTTTCCGCCATTCTCAAAGGGCGTGAAGATTCGGTGACGCGTCTGACGGTGAAATCCCCGGTACGCGGCATTGTGAAAAACATCAAAGTGACCACCATCGGCGGCGTGATCCCGCCCAACGGCGAGTTGATGGAGATCGTACCGGTGGACGATCACCCGCTGATTGAAACCCGCCTGTCGCCGCGCGATATCGCCTTTATCCACCCTAATCAGGAAGCGCTGGTCAAAATCACCGCCTACGATTACGCGATTTATGGCGGGCTGCATGGCGTGGTGGAGACCATTTCGCCGGATACCATCCAGGACGAAGCTAAGCCAGAAGTGTTCTATTACCGGGTATTTATCCGCACCAGCCAGGATTACCTGGTGAATAAGGCGGGCAGGCACTTCTCGATTGTGCCGGGGATGATTGCGACGGTGGACATTAAGACCGGAGAGAAAACGGTGCTGGATTATATGATCAAGCCGTTTAACCGGGCGAAAGAGGCGCTGAGGGAGCGGTAAAAAACTTTATTGACACCCTTCTCCGACCTAGAGAAGGGTAAAAGCAGTGAAAAAAATGAAACATTTTTTTCGGAAGGCTCATCTGTTTCTTGACATATTTAAATGGTGAAAAAACATGCCAATCAAGTTATAATCCTCTAGCATTAACACTTTATATAATTAATTATAAACCTTCAAATTATCAGCAAAGTAATAAGGAACTGTTTTATTATGCAGGACAAGATAATGGCATGGCAACAGTTAGAAGAAAGTATAGAAACTCTAAACAAGTTTCAATCCATTGAAAAAAACAACAAAAATTACATTGATGAACAAGATCAGTTCATTTCAAACATTGGACTTGTTGTAGATTATACAGGTGAGGAATCGACCAAGTCTTTAGTTAAAAAATTAAAACCTGACCATCAACTGTATGCTTGCAAACGTGCATTCTTCAATTTAAAAAACGATCAATTCAGACGAATCTACATCACTTTCAGTCAAAATACATTAGAACAAATAATAAAATATCTTTTAGTTAAGAAAAAAATCTCGACTGAGCATTTAATAAATAAATTTGGTGAAGAGTTTGTTATCGCCAATAATTTACTCAATTCACTTGCAAGAAAAAACGTCACTAATAAAATCAATACATATGAAAGTGAATATTTTTATGATTATAACGAAAAAACAAAAATAATAGATGATTTAAACGTCAAATTGTCTTACTCGCTAGCTGACAATTCAAGGTTAAAAAAAGAAGTTTCTTTACTCAAAAAATCCATATCTACACTGGAAGAACAAAAATCCAGCATGGAGTCTCAACTAAACGATAAATTTAACGAAGAGGTTAAGAATACTTTAGGTAGATTTGTTAACAAAGCGATGTCTGAATTAAAAATAAAAGAAAAAAAATACACTCTCATGAGTATATACTGGATTATAGGTGGTTGCGTTGCATGTGCAGGAATTATAGCATCTGTTATCACAATTATGGTATGGATGGGTAATGTCGTTGACTTAAGCAAAAATATCTCTTGGAGCCTACTTCTTTATTATGCTGGGAAGGGGGCCGTAATACTTAGTGCCCTTTCAACATTAGCATATTATTGTTTTAAACAATCCAATGCTTATGTGCATGAATCACTCAAACAAGGAGAGCGTGTTCATGCTATCAGATTTGGGCAGTTGTGTTTGAGGCTTTATGGCAAGCAAATTAATGAGAACCAAATCAAAACTGTGTTTGAAGATTGGAATATTAGCAGCAGCACCGCCTTTTCAAATAACCAAAAAGATAATAACAACATCACCGATGTACCTGAAAATATAACTAGCATTTTTAAATCTGCAATTGAAAACCTCTCAAAGAAATGAGATTAAAAAGCCAGTTAACATAGGTCGTTTCTGGCTTTATAAACTCACGAAGAAATATATTATTTAATAATAATTCTCCTTCAAATCCTCGCAAAAAGTAATTTCTGTTACAGTACCTTTTTTATAAGGGGTCATACTCCTGTGCGTTCCTTCCACGCCAGCAAAATCTGGCGTCGGGATTGGCATCCCGGTTAAACTTAATGACGGCGTGAGCTCTTGTTGCGCCGTGCGTCTGGCCACATTCCAATGGTGGGCTCGACGGGGGCGTCACAAAACGCGCCAGTGTCCATTAAGGCCGGTAATGCCAACTCCGTTCAGTCCTTCCACCCGGGAAATTGGCATTTATCTGACAGCGCCTTAATCACTTAGTAGAAACTGTCATATGACCACCAGTAACGCACTTTTCACTACCCCCTTCGACCACAACACCGGCTTCACTGAACTTGCCGACAACTGCCAACGCTATTGCGAAGCATTGGTGGAAGAGACCGATCCTGCAAGAAAAATAGCGCTTTGCGGTCGTCTTGCATCGACCCTCGCCCTGCTCCGCCCGATGCTGCTGGAGCCGCTTCCTGAGCACTTACAGGAACGTCTTACCCTCGATGTGTTCCCCGAACGTGAGCCTGCATTCCACGCTGAATCCGATCAACTCTGCCGTTACTGCGAAGTGATTACGCAACTGCTGATCGGCGGGGCGCTTGCACCGGAACCAGCCCGCGTGATGGGGGATTTACTCTTTGAACTGACGGGATATTTTGCTGACCAGCTTAAAGCCCCGCGCTGGCTGAGAACCGAGGCTGGCGTGGCGTTGCTGGGCTGAGCCTGAACTGCCGGGTAGAGGCTCCGCCTTACCCGGCCTACATCTGTTTTGCAGGCCCGTGCAAGCGCAGCGCCGCCGGGCAACAGATAAAGCACCGGGTCTGAGAGATAAACCTTTTATGGAATCCACCTCGAAGATCTGATGTTCGATTTCCTCTTTTTCTTCCCTCTTTCCTTCACCCAGGTAACATTATCGCCAGCGACAAAAAACGCACTTGCGCACAGTGCGGGAGTGCATTACTATGCCTTTCAGCTTCAGGGATCGGAGCTAATATACGTATTATGATTAATCATTTTCGCGATCAATGGCTTATGGATTTTTTCCTCTTTGGAAAATCAAGCAACGTTATCCCATCAAGCCTTGAGGCAGCCCTGGCGAGGAAGCTGGACATCATCAATGCAGCATCCTCATATCGGGATTTACGATCCCCGCCAGGTAACATGTATGAATCGTTGAATCCTCCACTCGAGGGATATTCCTCAATTCGCGTGAACAGGCAATACAGATTGGTATTCAGGTGGACTGAGGGCAAAGCGGACGATCTCTACCTCTCTCCCCACAAATACACATCGCACAAATGAGGCATCAAAGATGACCCTTCAACAAGCTTTGAGAAAACCCACCACGCCGGGTGACGTGCTGCAGTATGAGTATCTCGAACCGCTAAATCTCAAAATTAGCGATCTCGCAGACATGCTTAATGTGCACCGGAACACCATAAGTGCTCTGGTTAACAACAATCGAAAACTGACGGCTGATATGGCAATCAGACTGGCGAAGGCGTTTGATACCACCATTGAATTCTGGCTAAATCTTCAACTGAACGTCGATATTTGGGAAGCCCAAACTAACTCCCGTACTCAGGAAGAGTTAAGCCGTGTAAAGACGATTGCAGAATTAATTGCCAGAAGAAAATCGGGCCAGCCGGACGTTGCCTGACCCGGAACGATATTATTCACTCAAACTCATTTTCAGGAAGAAACCATGCGCCAACGTACCATTGTCTGCCCCATCATTCAGAACGACGGGGCCTATCTGCTGTGCAAAATGGCCGACGATCGCGGCGTATTTCCCGGCCAGTGGGCGCTGTCCGGTAGAGGGATGGAGCCGGGTGAAACGATGGAACAGGCGCTGCGCCGGGAAATCCGCGAGGAACTTGGCGACGCGCTGGAGATTACCGAGATAAAACCCTGGGCATTTCGTGATGACACTCGGGTGAAAACCTACGCCGACGGCACCACGGAAGAAATTTATATGATTTACCTGATCTTCGACTGCATCAGCGCCAACCGTGAGGTGACCTTCAACGAAGAGTTTCAGGAAATTGCCTGGGTTCGCCCGGCGTCCTTACAAGATTTGGATCTGAATGAAGCCACTCGTATGACATTTGCCCAGAAAGGGCTGCTGTAAGAAAGGCTTGCGCATAACGGCAGGAGCGCCATTATGCGCAGGTCTTTTACAGCGAGATTTTCAAACGTCGAACCGCTTCTTTCAACTGCTCATCCGTTGGCGTCACAAACGACATACGCAGCGTCGTATGGTCCGGTTCCTTGCAGTAGAAGAACTCACCTGGTACAAACACCACGCCGTTGCTTAACGTCTTCTCCAGCCAGCGCGTGGTGTTCATGCCGTTGTTCATTTTCGCCCACAGGAACATGCCGCCCTTCGGCTTGTGGAACGACATCACATCGCCCAGCTCGGCCTCCAGTTCAGTGGCAAACGTCTGGTATTTCTGGCGATAGGCTTCGCGGATCATCTTAATCTGCCCCGCCAGACGACCGGTTTTCAGGTACTCATAGGTCATCAGCTGTGACAGCGTACTGGTGTGCAGATCGGTGGTTTGCTTCAGATTAACCACCGCACGTTTCAGCCACTCGGGGACCAGCACCCAGCCCACGCGGGTTCCCGGCGCGAGGATTTTAGAGAAGGTGGAGGTGTACACCACGTTCTCTTCATTGCCAATATCTTTGGCGTGAGCAATCAACGGGCGGAACACTTCGTCGGTGTAATTAATTTCGCTGTACGGGTCGTCTTCGATAATCACGAAATCATAACGTTTTGATAATTCCACCAGCTGTTTACGGCGCGCTTCGGAAAGCGTCACGCCGCCGGGGTTACCAAAGGTTGGAACGATATAGACCGCTTTGATGGCTTTCTTTGCCACCAGCGCTTCAAGCTCATCCACCTTCATACCGTCGCCGTCGGTGCCGACGGATTCAAAGTTGGCCTGCGCCAGGCCGAAGACCTGCAGCGCGGCGAGATAGGCTGGACGCTCAACGACAACGGTGTCACCTGGGTTGATTAACGCACGCGCCAGCACGTCAAGTGATTGCTGCGAGCCGGAAGTAATAACGACATCATCGGCCTTACAGGCGATACCGCGCCCCTCGCAGATGCGTTTAATTTCCTCGCGCAGCCCCGGTACGCCTTCCGTCAGGCCGTACTGGAACGCCTCGCCAAAATGCTGTGATAAGACGGAATCGGCGGCAATTTTAAGCCCTTCGTGATCGAACAGATCGGGATTGGGAATACCACCGCCCAGCGAAATCACCCCTGCCATTTTGCTATGTTTTAATAATTCACGGATGGCAGAGGATTGCAGGCCCTGCGCGCTGCTGGCGAGTTTGTTTGCAGACATTCTTTGATTACCTTCTTTTTTTATATTGTGCCCAATCTTAGCAGAATATGGGCGATAAATTCCGTAAGCTTAGGCAGTTGACGTAAATCCTGACGCCACAATAAATGCACCGGCCTCGGCGCGGGCGTATACTGCTCCAGCACCCGCACCAGCCTGCCGCTTGCCAGCTCTTCCGCCACCAGCACCTCCGGTTGCAGCAGTAATCCTGCACCTGCCCGCGCCGCCATGCGTAATCCATAGCCATCGTTGCATCTTAAGATCGCATCCCGCTTCCAGCGCACTTCTCCTTCCATGCCCGGTAGCCGCCACTCATTACGCGCGGTCCACACCGTGTGCGATAGACACAGATGATTCACCAGATCGGCAGGCGTCTGTGGCGTGCCGTAGCGCGCTAAATAGTCCGGCGCGGCGCAGATCACCATCCGGTAAGGGCAGAGATACTTCGCTACCAGATCGTCGTTTTGAATGTCGCCAATGCGAATGGCCAGATCGACCCCTTCATCCACCAGATCGACCATCCGGTTGGTGAGATCCAGCTCCACACGCACCTCCGGATACCGCTGTAAATAGGTGGCGGTGAGCGGTGCAATCACACAGCCACCAAACGACGTCGGTGCCGTGACGCGCAACGTTCCGGCAGGCGCAGCACGCAGCCGCTCGACTGCATTTTCAGCAATGGAGACCTGCTCCAGCACCCGCTTCGCCTCCTCGAAATAGACGCGCCCGGCGTCGGTCAGGCTTTGACGGCGCGTGTTGCGCTCCAGCAGTCGCGTGCCGAGCTGGGTTTCCAGCAGGGCAATATACTCCCCCACCATCACCGCCGACATCTCCAGACGTGATGCAGCACCAGTAAAGCTACCGCTTTCCACCACCGCAATAAACGTCTCCATACCGCGAAGCTTATCCATATTCCGAACCTCTGGTTAGCAATCTTCTAACGTTAGCCCAGTTTATCTGACTTTTTATTTATTAAAGAATGAAGTCTCACAACATAAGGAGTCTGCTATGAAAATCGTCATTATTGGTGCCAGCGGTACAGTCGGTCGTGCAGTAACGGAAGCGCTGAGTCGTCGTCACGAAGTCATCCGCGTGGGTCGCACGCAGGGCGACTATCAGGTGGATATCACCTCGCAGGCGAGCGTCCAGGCGCTGTTTGAGAAAATCGGTCCGGTGGACGCGATTGTCTCCGCCAGTGGCAGCCTTCACTTTGGCCCCCTCGCGACCATGAAGGACAGCGATTTCAACCGGGGATTGCAGGATAAGCTTTTGGGGCAGGTGCGCCTGGCGCTGACCGGCCAGCACTACCTGAACGAAGGCGGCTCGATTACGCTGATAAGCGGGATTGTGGCGCACGAGCCGATTGCGCAGGGCGTGAATGCCACCACGGTAAATGCGGCGCTGGAAGGGTTTGTGCGCGCTGCAGCCTGCGAACTGCCGCGCGGGGTCCGCATCAACCTGATTAGCCCGACGGTACTCACCGAATCCGTCGAAGCGTACGCCGGCTTCTTCCCGGGGTTTGAGAGTGTCCCCGCCGCGACCGTGGCGCAGGCCTACCGTCGCAGCGTGGAAGGCGTGCAGAGCGGACGCGTGTATAAGGTGGGTTACTGAGCCTTACGGGCGGCGAGCAGCACCAGCATCGGGCGCTCTGCCTCTTCGGCCAGCGCGGGCCAGGCGTCAATCTGCGCCTGCGTTGGCCCCCACTCGTTGACCTCGCTTATCGTTAACCCGGCGCCGATCAGCGCGTTCAGCGTGGTGCTCAGCGTGCGGTGATACTTGATAACGCCGTCCGCCAGCCAGTTGCTGACGCGCTTGCCTTCTTCCTGATAATGGTTCACGCCCCAGAACCGCTCGCCACTGTCGTCGGTCAGCCAGCCTTGACGGATGGCGCAGGTGTAAATGGGGTGCTCCATGGAAAAGACCAGGCTGCCGCCGGGCTTAAGCGCGCGCTGAACCTTCGCAAACAGGGCATCCAGCGCCGGCAGGTAGTGCAGCGCCAGCGAACTGTAGACCAGATCGAGGCTGTTCTCGTTGAGCTCGAGTGATTCCAGATCGCTACGCTGATAGTGAATCTGTGGGTCAGCGGTAAGCTCCCCAGCGCGGGCGAGCATCTTTTCGGAGATATCAACGCCCGTGACGTCAGCAGC
>NZ_GL890780.1:113813-216119 GCF_000211415.1 Enterobacter mori LMG 25706
CGCGGCAAACCCAGCCGTAGCCGCAGCCGAGATCGACAACCGATTTGCCGGTTAAATCCGGCAGCATGGCCTTAAGCGCGGGCCACTCCGGTGCGCCGTCGAGCCCCTGAACCGAGCGCGGAAGCTGGGCGTAGCCTTCGAAAAATGCCGGGTTGTCGTAGATGTTTTGTGCCATGGCAGATCCCTCTTTAAGATTGTGACTGCCAGTATAAAACATTGCCGGGTGGCGCTGCGCTTACCGGGACTACAAAATCTCCGAACCGTAGGCCGGGTAAGCGCAGCGCCACCCGGCACCACATTAGTCCACCGAGCCCCAGACAAGGTTACCCTTGTGGAACGTCGCGGTACGAGGTGAAATGCGCGCCACCGCTTCGGCGGAACAGGAGGCATCCACCAGCACAAAGCTGGCGTCGTCCTGCGCTTTCGGCCACACGCGCTCGCCTTTGTCGTTCAGCGGCAGCACGTCGCCGGTGGCGATACCGAGCGCGCGGGAGAGCGTCTGCTCGTTCGGGCGAATGTAGAGCTGCGCATAAAGATTCGCTTTTTCCAGCATGTCCCCCAGACCGTAGGGCGACCAGTGGTCGATCACGCTGTCGGTCCCCGTCATCACGAACACGCCCTTCTCACGCAGCTGCTTCAGCGGCATATGCAGAGTGCCAATCGGCACGGTGGAGGCGATGGTCACCTGCTGCGCCGCCATGCGGGTGGCGATCTCATCCACCTGCTGCTCGTTGAGCGTCGCCAGCGCGAAGGCGTGGCTGATGGTCAGTTTGCCCTTCAGCTCCGGCGTTTTCTCCACGGTTTCGACCATGTAGTTCACCGCCGCCACGCCCGCCGGGCTGGTTTCGTGCAGGTGAATATCCACCCCTTTGTCGTAGTCCAGCGCGATCTGGAACATCAGATCGAGAGATTTCTCCATCGCACCGTCAACGTTAGTCGGGTCCAGCCCACCCACGTAGTGCGCCCCGGCCTGCATCGCCTCGCGCATCAGCTTTTCAGAATTCGACAGCAGCAGCCCATGCTGCGGGAAGGCGACGATTTCGCAGTCAAAACCCGCTTTGCGGCGCGCCAGCACTGCCTGCAGATTTTCCAGGTTTTTCAGGCCGGAAACCGGCTCAATATTGCAGTGGCTGCGGGCGATGGTAGAGCCTTTCGACTGGATCAGGTCGATCAGCTTTTCCGCGCGTTCCTGGGTGTAGGGTTGCAGCTCCGGCAGCATTTTTTGTTCCAGGCGGATCATGTCCTGAATCGTGGTACCCGCCGGACGGTTCAGCGAGCGCCACGGGCCGCCGTAAAAGGTTTTATCCAGGTGGATGTGCATGTCGCGCATCGCCGGGAGCATCAGCTTGCCGCCCGCGTCATAGTGCGACAGCGTGGCGTCGGCATGGCTTTTATTGTCGCGCAGGGCGACGATCTTGCCGTCTTTGATTTCCAGCGTTTTCAGCTCGGTGCGGGTGCTTGTCGCCACGCTGCCGTCAACGTTAAACCCGGCTTCGAGCAGCACGTTGTCCAGATAGTAATGCTTAGCGGTGATGTTCATCAGTTTGCCCGTCTCGCAGGTTGGCTTTGCGGTATCCGCAGCATACGCGACGGAGCCGGTAGCGCCAAACAGCGCGCAGGCGGTGACCATTTTGCCGCTCTGGCTGATGAATTCGCGGCGGCTTTTGTATTCACTCATCTTATCTTCCTTCATTAACAATATGGGTACCGGTTTCTCCGCGCAGCGCCGCGGGCAGGCAGTCCGGCGAGGTGATAATCACGCGCTTGCCGCCATGGTGTAAAAATTCCAGCGAGGCGACGATTTTGGGGAGCATGCTGCCCGCCGGGAAGTGGCCCTCTTCCATGTAGCGCGCCATCTGCGCCACGTTTACAGCATCCAGCGCCTGCTGGTTTGGCTTGCCGAAGTTGACGCATACCTTTTCCACGCCAGTGGTGATCACCAGCACGTCGGCGCGGATCTCGCGCGCCAGCAGCGCGGTGGAGAGATCTTTATCAATCACCGCGTCGACGCTCTGATAATCCCCCTGCTCACTGCGAACAACGGGGATCCCCCCGCCGCCCGCGCCGATTACCACAAAGCCTTTTTGCGTCAGCGTCTTGATGGCGTCGGCCTCAACGATGCGCAGCGGCTGGGGTGAAGCCACCACACGACGGTAGCCCCGACCGGAATCCTCAACAAAATGCCAGTCCGGGTGCGCGCGCTGCAGCTCGTCGCGCTGTGCCTCGCTGAAAAACGCACCGATCGGTTTCGTCGGGTGCGTAAAGCCGGGATCGTTTTTATCCACCTCTACCTGCGTGACGACCGTGACCGCTTTTTGCTCTCCGCGCGCGGCAAGCCGGTTATTGAGCGCCTGCTGGATCAGGTAACCGATGCCGCCCTGCGTATCCGCCACGCAGTTTGCCAGCGGGGTCAGCGGCAGCCCTTCCCGCTCGTGGGCGATTTCGGCACGGCGCAGCTCCAGCCCCACCTGGGGGCCGTTGCCGTGGGTGAGAACGATGTCATAGTCGGAGGCCAGCATTTCCAGCACCGACTCGGCCACCGCTTTCACCGCCTGCGTCTGATGTTCAACCGACTGGCTGGCGTTGTCTTTGATAATGCTGTTGCCGCCGATGGCGACGACCATAAGCTCTTTCATTTTGTTTCCTTTAGAAGGTGCGTTCTGCTGCCCTCACCCCGGCCCTCTCCCACAGGGAGAGGGGGATTAACAGAGATATCCAGCACATGCTTCACCACAAACATGCCGCCCATCATCAGATACGCGGTGACGAACATCAGCGAACTGCCTTCGGCAAATCCCACCACCGGGGCATGGATCACCCCAAACAGCGCCAGCAGCGCCCCGCCCGCAGCGGCGACAGCCCCGCGCAGCGGTTTGTTGATGATGGCGAAGATGGCGATACAGCCCCACAGCATGCTGGCGAGCGGTGCGCCGTTGCCGAGATGCATCAGCCCTTCGTAGTAGATCCCTTTGCTGTGCAGCACGTCGGTGCCGATTTTCCCCGCGCTGGTGCCTGCGGCGCTCATCACGCTGTTCATCATGGTCAGCGCCCAGTTGGCGATCCACGGGAACAGGCAGATGAAGATGACGGGCACCTCCACTTTGGGCGTTTCCCTCACCACCTGGTTGGCCGTCACGACGCCGATAAACACCAGAATCGGCACGATGGCGGTCATCGGTATGATGGCGAGCATAAACGCCCCCAGCCCGAACAGCGGCACGATGAACATGGTCACGCCCGAGGCCAGCGTGTAGCCGATGCTGGCCCCCATCGCTTTCCAGCCGGGATGGCCGACGTAGACCGTGACCGGGAACGGGTTCCCCATCAGGCAGCCGAGCATCGACGCCAGACCGTTCGCCAGCATCACCTTGCGGGTCGGGTATTCATCCCCCGCCGCATGGGCGCTTTCGATGTTTTCCAGGTCAAAGATGTAGTTCGCCAGCCCCAGCGGTACGGCAGAGGCAAGATACGGCAGCGCGTGCGGCAGGCCCCGCAGGAAGCCTTCTACGTGCACCTGCGGCGGGTTAAAGCCGAAGGAGGACATGGACGCTTTAATCGCTTCCGGGCTTTGCAGACCCGAGAGCCACGCTAGCGCCGTTCCTGCAACCAGCAACAGCAGACCGGTCGGGATTTTGGCGAAAATGGGCTTTTTACCGAACCAGTTAATAAAGATCAGCAGCAGCACGATAAACGACACGGTCGGTGCTTCGAACGCCTGCAGCATCGGGTTCATCGCCAGCAGCAGCAGGCCCAAACCGGAGAGGCACGACAGCAGCACGGTGCGCGGGATCATCTTGCGGATGGTCTCACCCAGGAACGAACCGCCCGCCAGGATCATCGCCTCAACAAAGCACCACACCAGGCCAATCTGAATGGCGAACTCCGCATCGCCCGTTTGCTGATACACCGGCATCAGCACCAGGAAGGTTACGGTAAAAATTGACGGCGCGCTGGGGCCGGACGGCAGCGCGGTGACATCCGTTCGCCCGGTGGCGCGCGCCATTTGCATGCCGAACCAGGCGTAGCAAATACTTGCAACCAGCACCGCCAGCCCGAAGGCTGGCGCGATGCGCCCATAAACAATCTCCTTCGGGATGCCGACGACAAAAATGAGCAGCCCCATCATGGTCAGCAAATTGGTCAGGTTGTTGGTCATCAACCCGAAATACGCCGCCCAGTCACCTCTTTTCCACTCCAGTTTCATGTTTTTCATGGATGCTTGCCTTATAAAAAGTAGCGATCGCGGAAGGTCAACAGCGCCTTTTCAAAACAGCTAAACGGCGGGTGAACGATGCCCGCCCCAATCATGCCGATGCCCGCGTCTTTATGGGCAATGGCGGTGTTAATGACCGGCAGAATGCCGCTGCCCGCGACTTTGGTAATGTCGATGGCGGTTGGGATGCCCATAAACGAGAGCAGCGGAATGGTGACGTTCGGGTTTTCGCCGAGGGTGATTTCGCGCATCTGACGGGAGAAGTCGATGGCTTCGTCCACCGTCCCACCCACCAGCGCAACGATTGCCGGAGCCGTCGCCATCGCAAAGCCGCCAATGCCGTAGGTTTCGGTGATGGCGCTGTCGCCGATATCCAGCCCGGAGTCTTCCGGCTTATAGCCCGCGAACATCGGACCGATCACCTGCTGCGCCGGGCCGGTGAACCACTGCCCCGGCAGGCCGGAAATGCGCAGGCCGAACTCGTAGCCGTTGCGCGCCATGGTGGTGACGACGGTGCTGTACTCAATGCCGTGAGCGGCGTCCAGCGCGGCCTTGCACATCGCCATCCACGTCGGGCCGGAGAAGTAGTCGCTGCTGGCGACAAACTCAAATACCTCGCGCTGCTGCTCCACCGGATAGCCCGCCTGGATCAGCCCCGGCGTCAGCGCCTGGATCAGCAGCGTGGTGCCCGCGTTGTTGCGGTTGTGGCACTCGTCGCCCATGTGCAGCGCCTGCGCCAGCATCAGGCGCAGGTCGATTTCGCCGATAATCTTCATCGCGTCGCGCAGCATCGGGCCGAGCACGTCGCGCATCCAGTTCAGGCGGTCGATGACGCTCTGGTCGTTGGCCCCCATGCGCAGGATCTTCGCCATCTGCTCGCTGAGGTTGGTGAACGCGCGGTTGCCGTAGGTTTTGTTTTCAACGATGTGCATAAACATCGACGCGGAGGTGACGCCCGCCATCGAGCCCACGCAGTCATGCTCGTGGCACGGCGAGAACGTAATATCTCCGGAGGCGGCGAGCCTTGCCGCCTCGTCCAGATCTTTCGCCAGCCCTTCAAACACCAGCGCCCCGGTGACCGCACCCTTCATTGCCCCGCACATGTTTTCCCAGGAGACGGGCGGACCGGCGTGCAGAATGGTGGTGCGGGTCATCCCCGGAACAACGTTAATGGCCTGGTCATAGCCCACCAGTACCGGATGGGACTGAATAATGCGCTCAAGCGCAAGCTTGTTGGCGGCGGCGATTTTCTCCGCCAGCGGTTTTTCGGCCAGCTGGTCGAGCGCCTCAACGACCTGCATATTGCCCTGCCCCGGCGGCGTCCAGTCGAGCTGGGTGACGGGAACGTGCTGTTTTTTGAGGTCATCGCTGAACATCGCAATGCCGACGTTAATGACGTTCAGCGGCTGGTTGAATAAGGTCGTCATTATGCTTTCTCCCCTTTGCAGACAAATTCGCGTGCCAGTAATCCGGTGTTGGTACTGCTGCTGGCCCAGATAACGCCAGCGTCGGTCAGCAGCTGGCACTGCTGCGCCAGCGACTGCGGATCCTGGTCGGTACCGAGCACGTAGCCGAGAATTTCCAGAGGACGGTTATCCGCCTTCGCGATGGCCTGCGCCTCCTTAATGGCATCAAGCATCACCCCCACCGGATCCTCATGCGCGCCGAAGCCCAGCACGAAGTCCATCACGATGACGCCCACCTCTGGATCGCGCGCCTCCTGCAGCAGGCGGCTGATGCGGTTGGTCGGGTCGATCATCGGGTGCGGCTTGCCGTTGGTGAAGTCGTCGTCGCCAAAGTCGAGGAAGGTGTGGGCTTTACTGACGCTGATGTCACTCAGGCGCCTGGCCGGATCAGGCTGAATGTTGCTGTAGACGTCGTCGAATTTCGCAAGCGCCGCAAACATCGCCTCGTCGCACAGGGTGCCGCCGCAGAACAGGCCGCGAATGTACTTCTGCTGCGGGGTCAGGCGGGCGCGCACCTCTTCAATCAAAGGCCAGTTGAGCGGATGCAGGTCCAGGGACTCTTTTTTGATGCCGGTAAGCAGGACTGCCTTCAGAGCCGCCTCTTTGGTGCCGCGGGCAAACTGCAGGCCGTCTTCATCGGCGGGCGGTTCGCTGCGGCCGAGGAAGCAGACGACCACCGGCTTGCGGCAGGATCTGGCGCGGGCCAGCACTTTTTCTGCCACCGCTGGCGCTGGCGGTTTGGAGATCAGCGTGAGAACCTGGGTGCCCTCGTCGGCTTCCAGCATGTCGATGGCGTCGAGCATCATCAGGCCGCCAATTTTCTCGCTGAGATCGCGCCCGCCGGTACCAATCAGCTGCGACACGCCGCCGCCGAATTCGTGAATGCGCACGCTCAGCTCCTGGCTGCCGGTGCCGGAAGCGCCGACGATGCCAATCGAGCCGCGGCGCACCGCGTTAGCAAAGCACAGTCCCGCGCCGTTGATGATGGCGGTGCCGCAGTCCGGCCCCATCATCAGCAGCCCTTTCTGGTGCGCGAGCTGCTTCAGCGCCAGCTCGTCGTCGAGCGACACGTTATCGGAAAAGAGCATCACGTTAAGATCGTTTTCCAGCGCCTGGCGCGCTTCGCGGGCGGCGAAGGTACCGTTGACGGAAATCACCGCAAGGTTTGCGTCAGGACGATGGGTTTTGGCGCTGGCAATCGTGGCGTAGCGCGCTTCATGGGAGCCTGCGCTCTCTTTACGGGTGAACAGCGCTTCGATGGCCGCCAGCGTTTCATCATTCGCCGCGTCGCCTTTAATCACGATCATCAGGTCGCCGTTTTTGGCTTCGGCTAATTCTGGCGTTAATAGCCCGAGGTTTTTTAATACGCCTTTGTTCATTTCCGTTGCCATAGCCACAAACGCCTGCTCGACGCCCGGCAATTTATTGGCTTTGGTGGAAACGGACATTAATGATACGGAGTCAAAATAGGTATTCTTTTTAATCACGATTTTCGTTGGCATTATTTTCTCCTGAAAGCGGATAAAAGGGGGCCGCCGTCGTGCAAAATGCACGTCGGTTAAAAATACTTTTGAATTAACGGCCAGCCGGAAAAGGCTGGCCGAATGCGTTATGCGCCTGCCGCCAGCAGCAGCTCGGCTATCGCATCGAAGCCTTTTTCCCGCGCCAGCTCGAGCGGGGTTTTGCCATATTTGTCGGTCATGTGCGGGTTCGCGCCGTGATCCAGCAGCAGCTTGACGATCTCCTGCTGCTTCGCGCCGCCGTCGTTAAGCACGATCGCTTCCAGCAGCGGCGTCCAGCCGACAAAATTGGTGTGGTTGACGTTGATATCCGTTTTTTTCAGCAGCTCGCGCACGATCTCCACGTGCCCTTTTTCACTGGCAGGGGTAATGCCCACGCCGCCAAAGCGCGTCAGGCGGTCAAGATCCGGGTTTGCCGGAAGCACAAGGCGCAGCAGGGTAATATCGTTGGTCAGGCAGCTAATCAGGAAGGGGTTAAAGCAGGTCTGGTCCTGTTTATCAATATCCGCACCGGCGGCAATTAATAGCTCCACGCAGGAATAATGCTTTTTCAGGCTGGCAATAATAACCGCGGTTCTTTTCTGACGGTTGGTGGCGTTAATATCCACGCCTTTCTCCAGACAGGCTTTTAGCGCATCGCTATTGCCCTCTTCTGCCGCCAGCAGAAATTCAGTAACGAGTTCAGTTTCAGACATATTCAGACTCCGATGTTTTTTATTTCTGTTGACCTGAGAATAGCAACAGCCTGGTCATAAAAGAATCCGCTTAAAAATGATTCATCGACAGTCAATTCATTGTTGAGTTAAATTCAATAAACCGGTTAAAACGTGCGTCTGTGCAACCTTTTTCTTATGTTTAACCGCGTTTTAGCGCGCGAAGCTGCATTATGCTTATGCCTGACGAAGCCTTACCGAGTGCGGCCTGCAGCAAATAGTCAGAACTGTGACCGGCTTCAAATGCGTTGTAACACCGTTGTTAAAATATGTTCAAAACTGATGGCTGACGGGAGTGAGATATGAATTCCATCTTTACCGAAGAGAACCTGCTGGCCTTCCCCACCGCGGCGCGCTTTGGCAGCTTCAGCAAAGCCGCCGCCGAACTGGGCGTGACGACCTCCGCCATCAGTTACACCATTAAGCGCATGGAGACCGGGCTGGACGTAGTGCTGTTTGTGCGCAACACGCGCAGCATCGAACTGACCGAGTCCGGCTTTTACTTTTACCGCAAGGCCACCGACCTGCTAAACGACTTCCATGCCATCAAGCGCGGGATTGATACCATTTCGCAGGGCATTGAGGCGAGGGTGCGCATCTGTATTAATCAGCTGTTGTATACGCCGCGCCACACCGCCAGGCTGCTGCAGGTGCTGAAAAAACAGTTTCCGACCTGTCAGATCACCGTCACTACAGAGGTCTACAACGGCGTCTGGGATTCTATTATCAACAACCAGGCCAATATCGCGATTGGCGCACCGGACACGCTGCTCGACGGCGGCGGGATTGATTACACGGAAATTGGTGCTATTCGCTGGGTCTTTGCCATCGCGCCGGAACATCCGCTCGCCTTTGTTCCCGAACCGATAGCGGAGAGCCAGCTGCGCCTGTATCCGAACATCATGGTGGAAGATACCGCGCATACCATTAACAAAAAGGTTGGCTGGCTGCTGCACGGGCAGGAGGCGATTCTGGTACCGGATTTCAACACCAAATGCCAGTGTCAGATCCTGGGGGAAGGGATTGGCTTTTTGCCGGAATACATGGCGAGAGAGGCGGTGGAGGATGGACTCCTGGCGACGCGACACATTAACAACCCGCGCCAGGATTCGCGCATGCTGCTCGCCACGCAGCATGCCGCGACCGGTCAGGTGACGCGCTGGATCAAACAGCAGTTTGGTCCAGAAGGTGTGCTGACCGGGATCTACAGCGATTTACTCTGGCGTGCTTAGCTTTTGGTTTGCACCCAGAACGCGTGGATAAGGCCGGGGAAGTAGCCCAGAATGGTCAGCAGGATATTCAGAATAAATGCCCAGCCAAATCCTTTACCAAGCAGCACCCCCAACGGCGGGAGAATAATCGTAAAAACAACGCGCCAAAAACCCATAATGACTCCGTGCAAGCTAACTAATTGAATAAAAAGAGAACACTCTCTAAGCGTAGCCAGTTTACCCGGCTGTGCCATTGCCCCACCGTTCTTTTACCCTCTTTTACGATTTTGACACTGGCTTAACGCGCACTTTTACTTTAGCATTTACTTAATTAAGGAAACGCTAAAACAAAATGACTGAACTTGAACAGCTACAGGCCAGCGCTGAGCAGGCCGCAGCATTAATGAAAGCGATGAGCAACCCGCACAGGCTGCTGATCCTCTGCACACTTTGCGGCTCACCGAATACCAGCGCGGGCGATCTGGCGCGCGCGACGGGGCTCAGCGCGTCCGCCACGTCCCAACATCTTGCGCGCATGCGTGAGGAAGGCTTGATAGGCAGTACGCGGGATGCCCAACGCATTCTCTACGCCATTAAGAATGACGCTGTATACCAGATTACCAGCACCCTCAAACACCTCTATTGCCCGTAAGGAGCCGCCATGCCTCTTCCTCTGATTACGCCACAGCAGGCAACTGCGCTTATTGCTGAGGGCGCTAAACTGATTGATATTCGCGATACTGATGAATATGCCCGCGAGCATATTGCCCTCGCCCACTCCTTCCCGCTGGATTCCTTACCCGGCGCACTTCAGGCTCAGGCAGGGGAAACGGTGATTTTCCACTGTCAGTCCGGTGCGAGAACGTCGAACAACGCCGCGCGTCTGGTACAGGCGGCCTCTCCCGCGCGGGCATACATCATTGAAGGTGGCATTCAGGGCTGGAAACAGGCCGGGCTGCTGACCGTCGAAGATAAATCACAGCCTCTGCCCCTGATGCGGCAGGTACAAATTGCAGCGGGGCTGCTGATCCTGCTCGGCGTGGTGCTGGGCTACACGCTCTCAGGCGGCTTTTTCCTGCTGAGTGGTTTTGTGGGGGCGGGCCTGCTGTTTGCCGGTCTAACCGGTTTTTGCGGCATGGCGCGGCTGCTGAAGATCATGCCGTGGAACCGTCGTACCTCGTAAGCAGTACCAGACCGTTTAATGCTGTACCCTTTGCACGACGTGGGCTAAGGTGAAGATCGCTAAATGAGAGGAGGTACTATGTTTTCTGTTGGTGATTATGTGCAGCCGCGTCAGGGCGGTCCAAAACTGAAAGTGCTCGACGTGAAGGACGACAGCATTGTGGTCGTGCAGGCCAGCAATGAACAGGGCGAGACATTTACCCTGAAAGCCGCAGAGGTGACGTTATATACCGAAGCCGGTGATTTTGGCGTCTGCTGATTGTAAAACCGGGCGGATACGCCCGCCCGGCTTAAGACTTAAATCAGAAAATCATCCAGTGTTTTACCGTTTGCCAGCGCATTGGCAATCGCCTTTGGCGTGCGGCCCTGGCCGGTCCACGTTTTCTCTTCGCCATTCACATCGATAAAGCGATATTTCGCTTCACGCACTTTGCGTTTTTTCACCGGTTTGCCCGCCTGCACGCGTTCAGTACCGAGCAGATCGGAAGGTGAAATACCGTCGGCTTTCATCCGTTCCAGCAACGCATTAATTTTATCCTGCTGCTCTGCACGTTGCTGCTCGAATTCCGACTGCTCGTGTTGTTTTTCTTCAACAACGATCCTGACCTTCTCCAGCATTTCTTCAAGAATGTCGACGGATAATTCACGTGCCATTGCACGCAGCGTACGGATATTATTAAGATTCTGTAACGTCAAAGACATAATAATTAAAAACCTTTTCTTTGGAGTAAACCGGAAATCAGCCGACAGAATAATTCATTTTGCACGCAATATCTACCCATCAGCGCGAGAGGACAATTTTGTAAATATTTTAAAATAAATAATTTATATATCTGCCGAGAGAACCGCATGCGTCTCGGGAATTAATTGCCGCATCAAAATATACGGTTACCTTTGAGCCAAATTGTAGAATATCACGCGACTCTCAAAGACGCGGTTACGGCCTCTGAAAGGATTTCACATAACCAATTGATTTATAAATACAAAAATACATGAAGAAGAGAAAATAACGAAGCGAGCAAAAAACAGACAAATTTAGAGCATTTTGTGGAATAAACGCCAACAAATAAAAATTTATCACTAGTTGTTAGTTCAAAGCCAGAGAGATACGCTATACACGTCAAACAAACCAATCTAAATCACTAAGATTTACCGATAAAACATCACCTTTTGTGCTTCTCAAGGAGTTCAGACATGTTCTCACCGCAATCACGCCTGCGCCATGCGGTAGCGGATACCTTCGCGATGGTTGTCTACTGTTCCGTCGTCAACATGCTGATTGAAATTTTCCTCTCTGGAATGACCTTTGAGCAGTCACTTTCATCTCGTCTGGTGGCCATACCGGTCAACATCGTTATTGCCTGGCCTTATGGATTATATCGCGATGCGATTATGCGCTTTGCCCGTCGCATTAGCCCGGCAGGTTGGATTAAAAATCTGGCCGATGTGCTGGCGTATGTCACATTCCAGTCACCGGTTTATGTGGCTATTCTGCTGACCGTGGGCGCAGACTGGCATCAAATCGCGGCGGCGGTCAGCTCAAATATCGTGGTTTCGATGTTAATGGGTGCGGTCTACGGCTACTTTCTCGACTACTGCCGCCGTCTGTTTAAAGTCAGCCAGTACAGCCAGGCAAAAGCATGAGGTGGGGCGACTGGCTCATGCCAGTCGCAGACTTACTGAATGTCGCCAAACAGTCCCTTCAGAAAACGCTCCAGCGCCATCCGTGAACTGAAACCGTGCGGAATACCATAATGCTCATGCGTCTCACCGCCTAAATAGAGCGGAAATTGCTGATAATGATCGCAGGTTTTAATATCCGAGGCAGGCTCAGCAAAGGACAAACTTCTGTCTTTCAGGGTCGGGTGAATAATGAGAGCGGTGCGCCCCATTCTCGCTTCACGGTTTACGTAAACATAATTCTCGCCACGGCGATATCCATACGCTTTAGATGTCACCTCATCCATGGTGAATCCTTCTTTTTCAAGAACGCGCGCCACCTCATCGGGTCGTAAATACATATCTCTTCCTCGTTATCTTTTCCTGCCCGGCAACCTTACAGTATTCAGCATTAGCAGGGCTTTCAGAATATTCCATAAACTGTTCAATAAGCCGTGACTCGCTTCAGATATTAAATTTCTGAACTAGACTAAACGGGAACGCAAAATTATGGAGGATCCTATGTTTAACAGACCGAACCGAAACGATATTAATGATGATGCCCAGGATATTCGTAATGATGTCAGCCAATTAGCGGACACGCTAGAGGAAGTGCTGAAGTCCTGGGGAAGTGACGCGAAGGATGAAGCAGATGCCGCAAAACGTAAGGCTCAGTCTCTGTTGCGTGAAACCCGTGCCCGGATGCATGGTCGTTCTCGCGCTACGCAGGCGGCCTGCGACGCGGTGAGCTGTGCCAATACCTTCGTCCGTGAAAAACCGCTATGTGCACTGGGTACGGTTGCCGCCGTCGGTATTTTTGTTGGTGCCCTGCTCAGCCTGCGTAAGTAAACACGACTTATCAGCCCCGGTTGCCTCAGGCACCGGGGCTTTTCTTTGTCCGAACGCCTGTAAAACCCGTACAGCACGCCCTGCCCCGTTGTGCTCATCACACGGGCATTATCAATCTAAATTTCCCATATCTTGTATGGTTGATAATTATCACAACTACATCTAGTATTCCTTTAGCAACAGAGACACAACCTGACGCGTTCAATCGCGCCGTTTTCTTATTCTAAATGGAAATACGAATCATGAGCATTATTATTTACACTCGTAACGATTGTGTTCAGTGCCACGCAACCAAACGTGCAATGGAGAGCCGCGGCGTCGCGTTTGAGATGGTAAATATCGACCTGGTGCCCGATGCCGCCGATACCCTGCGCGCGCAAGGTTTCCGGCAGCTTCCGGTGGTCGTTGCCGGAGAGACCAGCTGGTCTGGCTTTCGCCCGGACATGATCAACCGCCTCGCCGCTCAGGCCGCCCGTGCATGAGTGGGCTGGTTTTCTTCTCCAGCAGCTCGGAAAACACACTCCGCTTTATCGAGCGCCTCGGGCTGCCTGCGATCCGCATCCCGCTTAACGAGCGGGAGCGAATTCGGGCAGACGAACCTTACATTCTGGTGGTGCCCAGCTATGGCGGCGGGGGTACGGCGGGGGCGGTTCCCCGTCAGGTGATCCGCTTTCTCAACGATCCCCATAACCGGGCACTGATCCGCGGCGTTATTGCGGCGGGTAATCGCAATTTCGGCGATGCCTTTGGCCGCGCCGGGGATGTCATCTCTCAAAAATGCGGCGTGCCGTATCTCTATCGCTTCGAACTGATGGGGACACAGCAGGACGTAGAAAACGTGCGTAAAGGAGTGAACGAATTTTGGCAACGACAACCGCAGAACGCGTAATGCAGGCAACGCCTGATTACCACGCATTAAATGCGATGCTCAACCTCTATGACCGCGAGGGGCGCATCCAGTTTGGTAAAGACCATGATGCGGTGGACGCCTTTTTTGCCGCCCACGTTCGGCCTAACACGGTGACGTTTGGCAGCCAGCATGAGCGTCTCGACTATCTGGTTAAAGAAGGCTACTACGAAGAACGCGTGCTGACCCGCTATGACCGCACCTTTGTGGTGAAGCTGTTTGAACGCGCGCATGCCAGCGGTTTTCGTTTCCAGACGTTTCTTGGCGCGTGGAAGTACTACACCAGCTATACCCTGAAGACCTTTGACGGCAAACGCTACTTAGAGAGCTTTGAAGATCGCACCGTGATGGTGGCGTTAACCCTGGCGCAAGGGGATGAAGCGCAGGCTGAACGCTTGATGGAGGAGATCCTCTCCGGCCGCTTCCAGCCCGCCACACCGACCTTCCTCAACTGCGGCAAGGCCCAGCGCGGCGAGCTGGTCTCCTGTTTCCTGCTGCGCATCGAAGACAATATGGAGTCGATTGGCCGAGCGGTGAACTCGGCGCTGCAGCTCTCTAAACGCGGCGGCGGCGTGGCGTTTCTGCTCTCGAACCTGCGCGAAGCGGGCGCGCCAATCAAGCGCATTGAAAACCAGTCCTCCGGGGTTATCCCGGTAATGAAGATGCTGGAAGATGCCTTCTCCTATGCCAACCAGCTCGGCGCGCGTCAGGGCGCGGGTGCGGTTTACCTGCATGCGCACCACCCTGATATTCTGCGCTTTCTGGATACCAAGCGCGAAAACGCCGACGAAAAAATCCGCATCAAAACCCTGTCGCTCGGCGTGACTATCCCGGATATCACTTTCCGGCTCGCCAAAGAGAATGCCGAGATGGCGCTCTTCTCGCCCTATGACATTGAGCGTATTCACGGCAAAGCCTTTGGCGACGTGGCAATAAACGACCTCTACGACGAGCTGGTGGCCGACGAACGCATCCGTAAAAAGTACATCAACGCCCGCGATTTCTTCCAGACGCTGGCGGAGATCCAGTTTGAGTCCGGCTATCCCTACATCATGTACGAGGACACGGTGAACCGCGCGAACCCGATTGCCGGGCGCATCAACATGAGCAACCTGTGCTCGGAGATTTTGCAGGTCAACAGCGCCTCCACCTACGACGAAAACCTGGACTACGCGGACATCGGGAAAGATATCTCCTGCAACCTCGGCTCGCTGAATATTGCCCACACCATGGATTCCCCAGACCTTGGCCGCACGGTGGAGACCGCCATTCGTGGGCTGACGGCGGTGTCCGACATGAGCCACATCCGCAGCGTGCCGTCTATTGAAGCGGGCAACGCCGCGTCCCACGCCATCGGCCTGGGGCAGATGAACCTGCACGGGTATCTGGCGCGGGAAGGCATCGACTACGGCAGTCCGGAGGGGCTGGATTTCACCAACCTCTATTTCTACACCGTCACCTGGCACGCGCTGCACACCTCGATGATGCTGGCGCGCGAGCGCGACCAGCGCTTCGCGGGCTTTGAGCAGTCGCGCTACGCGAGCGGAGAGTATTTCAGCCAGTACCTTGAAGGCGACTGGCAGCCGAAAACCGAAAAAGTGCGCGAGCTTTTTGTCCGCGCGGGGATCGTTCTGCCGACGCGCGAGATGTGGCAGCAGCTGCGTGACGAGGTGATGCGCTACGGCATTTATAACCAGAACCTGCAGGCGGTGCCGCCGACCGGATCGATTTCCTCCATCAACCATGCCACGTCGAGCATTCATCCCATCGTGTCGAAAATTGAAATTCGTAAAGAAGGCAAAACGGGGCGCGTTTACTACCCTGCCCCGTTTATGACCAACGAGAACCTGGCGCTCTATCAGGACGCGTATGAGATCGGCCCGGAAAAAATCATCGATACCTACGCCGAGGCGACGAAGCACGTGGATCAGGGGCTGTCGCTGACGCTCTTCTTCCCGGATACCGCCACCACGCGGGATATCAACAGGGCGCAGATCTATGCCTGGAAGAAAGGCATCAAAACGCTCTACTACATTCGCCTGCGCCAGCTTGCGCTGGAAGGCACCGAAATCGAAGGCTGCGTGTCCTGCGCGCTGTAAGGAGAAAGGATGAAACTGTCACGCGTGAGTGCCGTTAACTGGAACAAAATCCAGGACGATAAAGACCTGGAGGTATGGAACCGCCTGACCAGCAACTTCTGGCTGCCGGAAAAGGTGCCGCTTTCGAACGATATTCCGGCCTGGCAAACGCTGAGCCACGCCGAGCAGCAGCTGACGATCCGCGTCTTTACCGGCCTGACGCTGCTGGACACCATTCAGAATACCGTCGGTGCGCCAGCGCTGATGAGCGACGCGCTGACGCCGCACGAGGAGGCGGTGATGTCGAACATCAGTTTTATGGAAGCGGTACATGCCCGCTCCTACAGCTCGATTTTCTCCACCCTGTGCCAGACCAAAGACGTGGACGCGGCCTATACCTGGAGCGAAGAGAGCGCGTCATTGCAGCGCAAGGCGGAGCTGGTGCTGGAGTATTACCGCGCCGACGAGCCGCTGAAGAAGAAGATCGCCAGCGTGTTCCTGGAATCCTTCCTCTTCTATTCCGGCTTCTGGCTGCCGATGTACTGGTCGAGCCGGGGCAAGCTCACCAACACCGCCGACCTGATCCGCCTCATCATTCGTGATGAAGCGGTGCACGGGTATTACATCGGCTATAAGTATCAGAAAGGACTGGAGAAAGTCAGTCCGGAGAAACGCGAGGAACTCAACGGTTTTGCCCTCGATTTGCTGATGGATCTGTACGACAACGAGTTGAGCTATACCGAAGAGCTGTACGCAGGAACGGGCTGGGAGGACGACGTGAAGGCGTTCCTCTGCTACAACGCCAACAAAGCGCTGATGAACCTGGGCTACGAGGCATTGTTCCCGCCGGAAATGGCGGAAGTGAACCCGGCGATTCTGGCAGCGCTGTCGCCTAACGCCGACGAAAACCACGACTTCTTCTCCGGGTCTGGCTCGTCTTACGTGATGGGCAAAGCGGTGGAGACGGAAGATGAGGACTGGGATTTTTAATGTATGAATTAACGTTCATTAATTAAATATAAATCTCATTATTTCCATACCAATATTTCACCAGGCACTACACTGTAATTCCCCCGTCATATTCGCCTGAATCATACCGATTCAGGCGAAATTTCCCGATGCAGCAGCAAAAAATTGAGAAAAATTCAAAAAGCCCTCAGCCCTTTACTCATGGGAAATTCAGCCGTTTCGCTTGCGTCAAAATTCTGACTTCAGACCACCTCAGGGTTGTCTCAGATTCTCAGTATGTTAGGGTTATGCCCGTTAACAATTTACCATGGTAATCATATCGACATAAACTAATAACAGGACACTCTCTATTGCATGGCAATTAAATTAGAAGTGAAAAATCTTTATAAAGTATTTGGCGAGCATCCGCAGCGCGCATTCAAATATATTGAGAAAGGCCTTTCGAAAGAGCAAATTCTGGAAAAAACCGGGCTATCGCTTGGCGTGAAAAACGCCAGTCTGGCCATTGAAGAAGGCGAGATTTTTGTCATCATGGGGTTATCCGGTTCGGGTAAATCCACTATGGTTCGCCTTCTCAATCGCCTGATTGAACCCACCCGCGGGCAGGTGCTGATTGACGGCGTGGATATCGCCAGAATATCAGACGCAGAGCTTCGCGAGGTGCGCAGAAAGAAGATTGCGATGGTGTTTCAGTCATTCGCGCTGATGCCGCATTTGACGGTGCTGGATAATGCCGCCTTCGGTATGGAATTAGCCGGTACGCCCGCTCAGGAACGGCATGAAAAAGCCCTTGATGCACTGCGTCAGGTCGGGCTGGAAAATTATGCCCACGCGTATCCGGATGAACTTTCCGGCGGTATGCGTCAGCGTGTAGGATTAGCCCGCGCGTTAGCCATTAATCCAGACATATTATTAATGGATGAAGCCTTCTCGGCGCTCGATCCGTTAATTCGCACCGAGATGCAGGATGAGCTGGTAAAATTACAGGCTAAACATCAACGTACCATTGTCTTTATTTCCCACGACCTCGATGAAGCCATGCGTATTGGCGACCGTATTGCCATTATGCAAAACGGTGAAGTCGTGCAGGTGGGAACACCGGATGAAATTCTCAATAATCCGGCGAATGATTATGTCCGCACCTTCTTCCGCGGCGTGGATATTAGCCAGGTGTTTAGCGCCAAAGATATTGCCCGTCGAACTCCGAACGGCATTATCCGTAAAACGCCAGGCTTTGGCCCGCGCTCGGCGCTGAAGCTGCTGCAGGATGAAGACCGTGAATACGGTTATCTGGTTGAACGCGGCAATAAATTTGTCGGCGTTGTCTCCATCGACTCCCTGAAAACGGCTCTCACTGAGAACCAGGGGATCGATGCGGCGTTAATTGACGCTCCGCTCGCCGTGGACGCAGAAACGCCGCTCAGCGAGTTGCTCTCTCACGTGGGTCAGGCGCCATGCGCCGTACCGGTCGTTAGTGAGGAACAACAGTACGTCGGCATCATCTCAAAACGGATGCTGCTGCAGGCTTTAGATCGCGAGGGGGCAAACAATGGCTGATCAATCTAACCCGTGGGGTACCACTGAAGCAGCGGACAGCGCTGCACAATCTGCCGACGCGTGGGGTTCCACGCCAGCGCCGACCGATGGCGGCGGTGCGGCAGACTGGCTGAACAGCGCGCCCGCGCCTGCGCCAGAACACTTCAACATTATGGATCCGTTCCACAAAACGCTGATCCCGCTGGACAGCTGGGTTACGGAGGGGATCGACTGGGTGGTCACCCACTTCCGTCCGGTCTTCCAGGGGATCCGCGTCCCGGTGGATTACATCCTGAACGGCTTCCAGCAGCTGATGCTGGGCATGCCAGCACCGGTGGCGATTATCCTGTTCTCCCTGATCGCCTGGCAGTTCGGTAGCGCGGGCATGGGGGTCGCCACGCTGATCTCGCTGATTGCCATTGGCGCGATTGGCGCGTGGCCGCAGGCGATGATCACCCTGGCACTGGTGCTGACCGCCCTGCTCTTCTGCGTTGTCATCGGCTTACCGATGGGGATCTGGCTGGCGCGCAGCCCGCGGGCCGCGAAGATTATTCGTCCGCTGCTGGATGCGATGCAGACCACGCCGGCGTTCGTCTATCTGGTGCCGATCGTGATGCTGTTCGGCATCGGCAACGTGCCGGGGGTAGTGGTGACCATTATCTTCGCCCTGCCGCCGATTATCCGTCTGACCATTCTGGGGATTAACCAGGTGCCAGCGGATCTGATCGAAGCCTCACGTTCCTTCGGCGCCAGCCCGCGTCAGATGCTGTTCAAAGTTCAGCTTCCGCTGGCGATGCCGACCATCATGGCGGGCGTTAACCAGACGCTGATGCTGGCCCTGTCGATGGTGGTGATCGCCTCGATGATCGCCGTTGGCGGACTGGGCCAGATGGTGCTGCGCGGTATTGGCCGTCTCGACATGGGGCTGGCTACCGTCGGCGGCGTCGGCATCGTGATCCTCGCCATTATTCTTGACCGCCTGACTCAGGCCGTCGGTCGTGATTCACGCAGTCGCGGCAACCGTCGCTGGTATACCACCGGCCCCGTCGGGTTACTCACCCGCCCTTTCACGAAGTCAAAATAAGGAACAACGATGCGACATAACGTCCTTTTTGCCACAGCGTTTGCCACCCTTGTCTCCACCAGCACGTTTGCGGCTGAGCTGCCTGGCAAAGGCATTACCGTACAGCCGGTGCAGAGCACCATTTCGGAAGAGAGCTTCCAGACGCAGATCGTCAGCCGCGCGCTGGAGAAGCTGGGCTACACGGTCAACACGCCGAGTGAAGTGGATTACAACGTGGGCTACACCTCGATTGCCTCCGGTGACGCCACCTTCACCGCGGTGAACTGGCAACCGCTGCACGACGACATGTATGCCGCCGCCGGTGGCGACAAGAAGTTCTACCGCGAAGGCACCTTCGTCACGGGCGCGGCGCAAGGGTATCTGATCGACAAGAAAACCGCCGATCAGTACCACATCACCAATATTGAACAGCTGAAAGATCCGAAGATCGCCAAACTGTTCGACACCAACGGTGACGGTAAAGCCGACATGATGGGCTGCTCGCCGGGCTGGGGCTGTGAAGCGGTGATTAACCACCAGAACAAAGCCTTCGATCTGGCGAAAACCGTCGACGTGAGCCACGGTAACTACTCCGCGATGATGGCCGACACCATTGCCCGCTTCAAAGAGGGTAAACCGGTGATCTACTACACCTGGACGCCGTACTGGGTGAGCGACGTGCTGAAGCCAGGTAAAGACGTGGTGTGGCTGCAGGTGCCGTTCTCCTCCCTGCCGGGCGAGCAGAAAGATATCGACACCAGGCTGCCGAACGGCATGAACTACGGCTTCCCGGTGAACACCATGCATATCGTCGCCAACAAAGCCTGGGCAGAGAAAAACCCGGCGGCGGCGAAGCTGTTCTCGGTGATGAAGCTGCCGCTGGCGGACATCAATGCCCAGAACGCCATGATGCATGCGGGTAAATCGTCAGAAGCGGATGTGAAAGGCCACGTGGACGGTTGGATCAAAGCCCACCAGCAGCAGTTTGACGGCTGGGTGAAAGAGGCGCTTGACGCGCAGAAGTAAAACATTTTCCCTCACCCCAGCCTCTCCCGAAGGGAGAGGGTGTTAGCGTTCCCTCTCCCTTCGGGAGAGGGTTAGGGTGAGGGGTTAAACCGCACAAACACACACATAACAATCCCCCAACATTCACCATCATTGGTTATTATGGTTTCCGGAAATATAATCACTCAACTAACGATTCCTGAAACTAATGACAAAAACAACTCAGGGGCTTAGCCCCGCACTCATCCTTTTAATGTCCGTGGCAACGGGTCTGGCAGTCGCCAGCAACTACTACGCGCAGCCTCTTCTCGACACCATCGCCCGCGCGTTCAATCTCTCAGCCAGCTCCGCAGGCTTTATCGTCACTGCCGCCCAGCTTGGCTATGCCGCCGGGCTGCTGTTCCTGGTGCCGCTCGGCGATATGTTTGAACGCCGGATGCTGATCGTCTCCATGACCCTGCTGGCGGCCGGTGGGATGTTGATCACCGCCAGCAGCCAGTCGCTGACGATGATGATTATCGGTACCGCCCTTACGGGACTGTTTTCCGTGGTGGCGCAAATTCTGGTGCCGCTGGCGGCAACGCTCGCTTCACCGGAAAAGCGCGGCAAAGTGGTAGGCACCATCATGAGCGGCCTGCTGCTGGGGATTTTACTGGCGCGAACCGTCGCCGGGCTGCTGGCTAGCCTCGGCGGCTGGCGCACCGTTTACTGGGTGGCGAGCGTGTTGATGGTAGTGATGGCACTGGCGCTGTGGCGCGGGCTGCCGAAAGTGAAGCAAGAGAACCATCTTAACTACCCTCAGCTTCTGGCCTCCGTGTTCAGCCTGTTCACGCACGATAAACTGCTGCGCACCCGCGCTCTGCTGGGGTGTTTCACCTTCGCCAACTTCAGCATTCTCTGGACGTCGATGGCCTTTTTGTTGGCCGCACCGCCGTTTAACTATTCCGAAGGGGTGATTGGTCTGTTTGGTCTGGCCGGTGCGGCGGGCGCGCTGGGCGCACGACCGGCGGGTGGGCTGGCTGACAAAGGCAAATCGCACATGACCACGACTGCCGGGCTGGTTTTACTTCTGCTCTCCTGGGCGGCTATCTGGTACGGGCACGTCTCCGTGCTGGCGCTGATCGTCGGTATTCTGGTGCTCGACCTGACCGTCCAGGGCGTGCATATCACCAACCAGACCGTCATTTACCGCGTGAAGCCAGAAGCGCGAAACCGCCTCACGGCCGGATACATGACCAGCTACTTTATCGGTGGTGCTGCAGGTTCGTTGATTTCTGCTTCCGCATGGCAGCATGCGGGCTGGACAGGCGTGTGCGCCATCGGCGCCATCATGGCGGTGCTGAATCTGCTGGTCTGGTGGCGTGGCTATCACCGCCAGGAAGCAATTCACTAAGATTTACACTGCTTTAGGCCTCCTGGGGTGTAAAGGGGGCCTGCATCTGTTAATGTTAACGCAATTATTTATTCCAGAAATTTTAATGTGGGTGACATATTTAGTATACGCATGAATAGCTCAGCCCCCCATCCTCACCTCCCCTCTTCAACGGGTTCATACCCTACGCTTTCTGTGCTCACCGGGTCACGGACTTACCCGGCGCTTTCTGATGGTGACATACGTTTGGCGGATATAACCGCACAAATAATTGATTTACATTATTTGTCACTGTCGTTACTATATCGGCTGTAATTAATGAGGTTATGCCCAAAATGGATAGTTCGTTTACGCCCATTGAACAAATGCTTAAATTCCGCGCCAGTCGTCATGAGGACTTCCCTTATCAGGAAATCCTGCTGACTCGCCTGTGCATGCACATGCAGGGTAAGTTGCTGGAAAACCGTAATAAAATGCTGAACGCTCAAGGGATTAACGAGACGTTGTTTATGGCGTTAATTACGCTGCAGTCTCAGGAAAACCACAGCATTCAGCCGTCTGAGCTGAGCTGCGCGCTGGGTTCATCCCGTACCAATGCGACCCGTATCGCTGATGAACTGGAAAAACGCGGCTGGATTGAGCGCCGTGAAAGCGACAACGACCGCCGCTGTCTGCACCTGCAACTGACCGATAAAGGTCACGAATTCCTGCGTGAGGTGCTGCCACCTCAGCACAATTGCCTGCACAAACTCTGGTCTGTCCTCAGCACCGCCGAGCGAGACCAGCTTGAGCACATCACTCGCAAGCTGCTCACCCGCCTGGACCAGATGGATGAAGACGGCGCCATCCTTGAGGCGCTGCGCTAACGCGACGACACGCTCGAATATCCTGATTTAAAAAAGAAAACTGACAGGCCAGCACGTCAAACTGCTGGCCTTTCTGACAACAGGTCGGCTCAGCCGATGTGAAAATAAGAAGATCGTGGAGAACAACAATGAGCGCAAATGCGGAGAATACCAACCCGCAGCAACCGGCCAACAAGAAAGGCAAACGTAAGAACGCCCTTCTTCTGTTGACCTTGCTCTTTATTATTATTGCCGTGGCATATGGGATCTATTGGTTTTTAGTATTGCGTCATGCTGAAGAGACTGACGATGCATACGTGGCAGGGAACCAGGTTCAAATTATGGCGCAGGTGTCGGGCAGCGTGACGAAAGTCTGGGCTGACAATACCGACTTTGTGCAAAAAGGGGATGTGCTGGTCACGCTCGATCCGACCGACGCCCAACAGGCATTCGAAAAAGCACAGACAGAGCTGGCCTCCAGCGTCCGTCAAACTCGCCAGCTGATGATCAACAGCAAACAGCTTCAGGCCAGCATCGACGTGCAGAAAACCGCACTGGCGCAGGCGCAGAGCGACCTCAATCGTCGTGTTCCTCTCGGCACCGCCAACCTGATTGGCCGTGAAGAGCTGCAGCACGCCCGCGACGCCGTTGCCAGCGCGCAGGCTCAGCTGGACGTGGCGATCCAACAGTACAACGCGAACCAGGCGATGGTGCTGGGCACCAGTCTGGAAAACCAGCCAGCCGTTAAGCAGGCGGCGACCGAAGTGCGTAACGCATGGCTTGCCCTGCAGCGTACCAAAATCGTCAGCCCGATGACCGGCTACGTCTCCCGTCGTTCCGTGCAGCCAGGCGCGCAGATTGGCACCACGACGCCACTGATGGCGGTCGTTCCCGCGAACAATCTGTGGGTGGATGCGAACTTCAAAGAGACGCAGCTTGCACATATGCGTATCGGCCAGACGGCGACCGTTATCAGTGACATCTACGGCGATGACGTGAAGTACACCGGTAAAGTGGTCGGCCTGGACATGGGGACCGGCAGCGCCTTCTCCCTGCTGCCTGCGCAGAACGCCACCGGTAACTGGATCAAAGTGGTTCAGCGTCTGCCGGTGCGTATCGAGCTGGATGCCAAACAGCTGGCGGATCACCCGCTGCGTATCGGTCTTTCCACGCTGGTGACGGTCGACACCGCCAACCGCGACGGTCAGATCCTCGCAAGCCAGGTGCGCAGCAGCCCGGCTTATGAAAGTAACGCCCGTGAAATTAGCCTCGATCCGGTCAACAAGCTGATCGATGACATCGTGAAGGCAAACGCCGGTTAATCCGAAGGTGAGCGTTATGCAACAGCAAAAGCCGCAAAAACCGCTGGAAGGCGCGCAGCTGGTCATTATGACCATTGCGCTGTCTCTGGCGACATTCATGCAGGTGCTGGACTCCACCATCGCAAACGTGGCGATCCCTACTATCGCCGGGAACCTTGGCTCATCGCTGAGCCAGGGAACCTGGGTCATTACCTCGTTCGGGGTGGCAAACGCCATCTCCATTCCCATCACCGGCTGGCTGGCGAAGCGCGCCGGCGCAGTGAAGCTGTTCCTGTGGTCAACGGTATTGTTCGTTCTCGCCTCCTGGGCGTGCGGCATGTCCAACAGCCTGACGATGCTGATTTTCTTCCGCGTCATTCAGGGGATTGTGGCAGGGCCGTTGATTCCGCTGTCGCAGAGTTTACTGCTGAACAACTACCCGCCCGCCAAACGCTCCATTGCGCTGGCGCTGTGGTCAATGACCGTAATTGTCGCGCCGATTTGCGGACCGATTCTCGGTGGCTACATCAGCGATAACTACCACTGGGGCTGGATCTTCTTTATCAACGTACCGATTGGTGCGCTGGTCGTGTTCATGACCCTGCAGTCTCTGCGCGGTCGCGAAACGCGTACCGAGCAGCGGCGAATTGATGGCGTGGGGCTGGCGTTGCTGGTCGTCGGCATTGGTAGCCTGCAGATCATGCTCGACCGGGGTAAAGAGCTGGACTGGTTTGCCTCGTCGGAAATCATCGTCCTCACGGTCGTTGCCGTGGTCGCTATCAGCTTCCTGATTGTGTGGGAACTGACGGACGACAACCCGATAGTCGACCTGTCGCTGTTTAAGTCGCGAAACTTCACCATCGGCTGTCTGTGTATCAGCCTCGCCTACATGCTCTACTTCGGCGCGATCGTTCTGCTGCCGCAGCTATTGCAGGAGGTATACGGCTATACCGCGACCTGGGCGGGGCTGGCCTCTGCGCCTGTGGGGTTAATACCGGTTCTGCTGTCGCCGATTATTGGTCGTTTCGCCCATAAGCTCGACATGCGCAGGCTGGTGACGTTCAGCTTCATCATGTACGCCGTCTGCTTCTACTGGCGCGCGTATACGTTCGAACCGGGAATGGACTTTGGCGCGTCCGCGTGGCCGCAGTTTATTCAGGGCTTTGCCGTGGCATGCTTCTTTATGCCACTGACCACCATTACGCTTTCCGGCTTACCGCCTGAGCGCATGGCGGCGGCATCGAGCCTGTCGAACTTTACCCGAACGCTGGCGGGCTCCATCGGGACGTCGATCACCACGACGCTGTGGACCAACCGGGAATCATTGCACCATGCGCAGTTGACCGAAGCAGTGAACCCGTTCAACCCGAATGCTCAGCAGATGTATAGCCAGCTGGAGGGAATGGGGATGACGGAGCAACAGGCGTCCGGCTGGATTGCTCAGCAGATCACCAACCAGGGGCTGATTATCTCGGCAAACGAGATTTTCTGGATATCAGCGGGGATCTTTATCGTCCTGCTGGGGCTGGTGTGGTTTGCTAAACCCCCGTTTGGCGCCGGTAGCGGCGGCGGCGGTGCGCACTAGTCCTGTGCGCAGGATGCCGGGTTGCGGCTACGCCTTACCCGGCCTACGATAACCGGGCCATCATTCGTAGGCCCGGTAAGCGTAGCGCCACCGGGCAACCGCCCCGGCTGTCCAGTACGCGACAGCAATTGTCAGTTTCGATAAAGCAGCGCGCCTGAAATCGATTCACGATAGTGAAAAGACAACAGGAGCGCATCATGCTGAACACACCCGCCGACAAGTACCAACCTTATCCCACGCTTTCCCTGCCTGACCGCCGCTGGCCGGAGCAACGCATCACCCGCGCGCCGCGCTGGCTCTCAACCGACTTACGCGACGGCAACCAGGCGCTTGCCGAGCCGATGGACAGCGCACGCAAGCTGCAGTTCTGGAACCTACTGCTGGGCTGCGGATTCAAAGAGATTGAGGTGGCCTTCCCGTCCGCCTCCCAGACCGACTTCAATTTTGTGCGTCAGCTGATTGAAGAAAACCGCATTCCGGATGACGTCACGATTCAGGTGTTAACCCAGGCGCGGGAAGATCTCATCCGTCGCACTTTTGAATCCCTGCGCGGTGCGAAACAGGCCACCGTCCATCTGTATAACGCCACCGCCCCGCTGTTCCGCCGCCTGGTGTTCGGCATGGAGAAAGCGCAAGTCGTCGAGCTGGCAACGCGCGCCACGCGCCTTATTCGTCAACTGTGTGAAGAGAACCCGGATATCCGCTGGCAGTACGAGTACTCCCCGGAGACCTTCTGCTTTACCGAACCGGCGTTTGCGCTGGAGATTTGTGAAGCGGTGGCGGAGATCTGGCAGCCGTGCGATGCGCGGCCAATGGTGATTAATTTACCCGCAACCGTCGAAGTGAGCACCCCGAACGTCTACGCCGATCAGATCGAGTATTTCTGCCGCCACTTCAGCCGCCGCCGCGATGTCTGCATCAGCGTGCATCCGCATAACGACCGCGGCACCGGCGTCGCCAGCGCGGAGCTGGCCATGATGGCAGGCGCAGACCGCGTGGAGGGCTGCCTGTTTGGCAACGGCGAGCGCACGGGCAACGTCTGCCTGGTGACGCTGGCGATGAATCTTTACAGCCAGGGCGTTAGCCCGAATCTGGACTTTAGCGACATGAACCGCGTAGTGGAAGTGGTGGAAGCCTGTAACCAGCTGCCTGTGCATCCGCGCCATCCGTGGGCGGGGCGGCTGGCCTATACCGCCTTCTCCGGCTCGCACCAGGACGCGATCAAAAAAGGCTTTGATGCCCGTCAGCCTGGCGAGCGCTGGGAGATGCCCTATCTGCCCGTCGATCCGCAGGATATCGGCTGTACCTATGAAGCGGTGATCCGCGTGAACAGCCAGTCGGGCAAAAGCGGCAGCGCGTGGCTCATCGAACAGAACCATGGCCTGAAATTACCCCGCGCCCTGCAGCAGGATTTCAGCCAGCACGTGCAGCAGGAAACCGATCGCCACGGGAAAGAGATGACGCAAAATGCGCTGTGGCAGCTGTTCCGCACCCGCTACGGCCTGATAGCGACACCGCAGTATGCGCTGCAATCCTACCGCAGCGACAGCCAGCAGGACGGCCAGCTGCACTTAACGGCAAGCATCTATACGCAGGGGGGAACGCGCCAGCTTGAGGGTCAGGGTAACGGTCTGCTTTCTGCCGCCGCTCAGGGCTTAAGCCGCTGGGTCAACGCCCTGTTCGTGATTAAGGATTACCACGAGCATACGTTAGGCGAACGCAGCGACAGCCGCTCGGTGGCCTACATCCGCTGCCTGTTCCAGGACGGCAGCAGCCGCTGGGGCGTGGGCATTGACAGCGACGTGGCGCGCGCGTCGCTTCAGGCGCTGTTCAACGCCGTCAGTCGTTCTTAAAGTAATCGCTGGGTGAAGTTCCCATCACCCGGCGGAACATCGCCGTAAAGGCGCTGTGACTGCCATAACCCAGATCCAGCGCCACACGCAGCACCGGCTGGCCCTGCGCCAGCCGCACTAAGGCTTCCAGCAGGCGCGCCCTTCTCACCCACTCACCGTAGCTTAATCCTGTCTGCTGCTGAAAATGGCGGTTCAGGGTACGCTCGCTCATCCCTACCATGCTCGCGGCCTGCACGCTGCTCCAGCTTTCCCCTGCTTTTTGCCGGATTTCCAGACACAGATGGCGTAATGCCTCACTTTCTGGCTCCGGCAGATAAAACGGCAATGCCGGCATCATGCGGATTTCATCGAGGATCAGCTCATAGACACGTTCATCCCGGCTGCCGGGTGAGTACGATTCAGGTAAAGCAAGGGAGACGAGGATCAGCTCGCGCAACAGCGGCGTGATCTGCACGATCTGGCAGGTGGCCGGGAGATCGGCGCGGGCCAGCGGATCGATAAACAGCGTGCGGGCTGCGACATTGCCGGTGATTCGAAGAGAGTGCTGTGTCCCGGCAGGGAGCCAGACGCCGCGACCGGGCGGCACTACCCAGCTGCCGGATGCGGTATCGACCCGCACTACGCCAGTCAGGCTGTGCAACAGCTGAGCGCAGTTGTGCTGGTGCCACGGCTCGCTGTCGCCGTGAACGTAATCATGGGCAAACGGAACGAGGGGGCGATGGGTAAAGGAGAAGGTTGCGGTTGTGGTCATGGGGTTAAACCACCCTCACCCTACCCTCTCCCGGTGGGAGAGGGAAAAGGTGCACTAGATGTGCAGTTCCTGCAGTTTTTCTTTTGGCAGGGCCAGCTCGTCGTTGCTGTTCACGCGAACGTCGCGTTCGATGATGTGGCGCGCGATTTCCTGCGCTTCTTCCAGAGAGTGCATCTGGTAAGTCCCGCACTGGTAAACGTTCAGCTCAGGGATCTGGTTCTGCTCTTTCACCTTCAGCACATCTTCCATCGCCGCTTTCCACGCATCTGCAACGCGCGTCTCGTCAGGCACACCAATCAGGCTCATATAGAAACCGGTACGGCAGCCCATCGGAGAGATATCGATGATCTCAACGCCGTTGCCGTTCAGGTGGTCGCGCATGAAACCGGCGAACAGGTGCTCCAGCGTGTGAATGCCTTTCTCTGGCATCACTTCTTTATTTGGCACGCAGAAGCGCAGATCGAAAACGGTGATCGTGTCGCCGTGCGGGGTGTGCATGGTCTTCGCCACGCGGACTGCAGGTGCTTCCATACGGGTATGGTCGACAGTAAAGCTATCTAATAACGGCATACGTCACCTCCGATAGTGATTTTTTTTAAAATAAACTGAACTCTTCTACAGAATGCGCGTCTGAGTATATGAAAGACGCGCATTTGTTATCATCATCCCTGAATTCAGAGATGTATATTTTGGCCACAGCGATGTGGCCTTTTTCTTTTTCAGCTCAAGCCTGCTTCGCCAGAAACGCCTCAAACGACTCCGTATCCGCCGCCTCGACCTCTTTCTGACGCAAAACGGACGCATCGCGTTCCGCTACAAAATCCGCTTCGCTCAGCACTTCTAACGGCTCCTGCATCAGCATCTCACGGTACTCCGCTGAGAGTGAACGCCCCGTGCCGCCAATGCCCTGATCAATCATAGAACGCAGAATGCGTGCTGAGAACGTCAGTTCAGGATTATCAAAGCTTTCAACCAGCTGGTCGCAAACGGCCTGATACGCTTCACCACCGTATACGCTGTCCATCGTCTGGGCCACGCGCTTCAGGTCGTGGAACAGATCTTTACCCACCTTAGCGAGCGGGAACCGTGCCGTTTCACAGCCGATGCCTAACGTCAGGCCAGGCTTGCGCCCTTCCAGAATCACGCGATTCCAGTTGGTGCGGGTACAAAGCAGTTCGTCTGAACTCATTTCCGGCGCATCCGCCAGCACGCACCAGACCATAAACAGATCGAGGAAGCGAACCTGCTGCTCGTCGACGCCAATCGGCGAGAACGGGTTGATATCCAGCGAGCGTACTTCAATGTATTCAATCCCGCCGCGCTGCAGCGCGTCCGACGGCGTTTCACCGCTGCGGGTAACGCGTTTTGGACGAATCGGCGCATACAGCTCGTTTTCAATCTGCAGCACATTACTGTTGATTTGCAGGCGCTTGCCGTCTTTTTCGAGGCCGATTTTCTCGTACTCTTCGGACGGGGTTTTGATCGCCCGCTTCAATCCTGCCACATACTCGTGCAAATCGTTAAACGTAATACCGAGATTGCTTTGCGATTTATTGGTATAGCCAAGGTCGCTCAGGCGCAGAGAGGTCGCGTACGGCAGGTAATACATCCCGCACTCGGTTTTCTCGAATGGCAGCGTGGTCGGTTTTCCCTGCAGGAAGGAAGAACAGATCGCCGGAGAAGCACCAAACAGATACGGAATGATCCAGCCAAAACGATAATAGTTGCGGATCAGGCGGAAGTAGCCCGCTGAGATCGCGTCTTTATCGGTTTCGCCGCATTTAGCCTGCCAGAACGCCATTGGCAGTGAGAAGTTGTAATGCACGCCTGAAATCGTCTGCATCAACGCGCCGTAACGGTTTTTCAACCCTTCGCGATAAAGCGTCTTCAGTTGACCGATATTGGACGTGCCGTATTGTGCCAGTTCAATCTCCTGCCCCTGCTCGATATAGCACGGCATGCTGAGCGGCCACATGCGCTCATCGCCCATGTTGCGGGCAGTAAAGCGATGAATGTCACGCAAAATGGAAAGCATATGATCAACATCACCTTCCACCGGCGTGATGAACTCCAGCAGCGCCTCAGCAAAATCGGTTGTCACCCATTTATGTGTCAGCGCCGAGCCTAACGCCTTCGGGTGACCCGTCGTCGCTAAGCTACCGTCCGCGTTAACGCGCAGCGTTTCACGCTCAAGACCACGCTGAATACCCTTCAGAGCCTGAGGGTGGTTTTCCAGCCAGGCCAGCGCCTGAGATACGTCCGGGATCAAATTGACCTCCCGCCTGTCAAAGTAATGTTACTCAGCATAATTGTAATGGTTGACGATTGAAGGTCGCGTATTCATTCCACCAATTAGTGCCACCACGTCATACCCTGTAGTGTTGCCCACGCCACGAGAACATAGCGCAACGCCTTGCCAAGGCACAAAAAAAAGAGCACCGGTCCCCAGGAGATGCGCATCCATCCCGCCAGCAGACACAGTAAATCGCCTATTACAGGCATCCAGCTTAATAACAGCGTGGCAGCGCCATAGCGTTTTAGCCAGCCGACTGCCTTTTCCTGCCAGCGCGACTTTTCGCGCAGCGGAAAGAAACGCCCAAGAATAACGTTAGTCAGCCCCCCAAGGCTATTACCCATTGTTGCTATTAATACGAGCAACCAGGGCTGACTCACGCCGGACAACAGCATCGCCACCAGTACCACTTCCGAATTTCCCGGTAACAGCGTGGCGCTTAAAAAACTGCTGGCGAATAATGAGGCGAGTGACAGCGCGTCACTCACAGTAAGCGCACATCCACCGCGTCCATTCCGGCATCACGCGCGGCCTGGATACCGAAATCGGCATCTTCAAACACAACGCATTTTGCCGCTGGGACGCCCATTAACTCTGCACAGAGCCGGAAGGTGTCCGGTGCGGGCTTGTGATGTTTAACATGATCGGCGGCAACTACGGCAGAAAAATAGTGGCGAAGGCCAAGATGGTTGAGTAATGCTTCAGCAATCGCACTTTCGCTGCCTGTTCCTACCGACATCGGGCGGTGCCCGTGCCACTCTTTTACCACGTCAATCAGCGGCAGAGGGCGTACGGTATCTAAAAGCATGGCTTTTACCGCATCGGTTTTTTCACGTGCGAGCAGGTGCGGGTCGAGATCGGCCTGATTCAGTTCAATCACGGCCTGCGCAATACGCCAGGTGGGGGATCCGTTGAGGGCAATCATCGCCTGAAGGTCGAAACGCATACCGTAGCGGCCCAGAACGTCAGTCCAGGCTTTACGATGCGTAGGTTCGGTATCCAGGAGAGTGCCATCCATATCGAAGATCAAACCGTCATACTGTGCGTACATCGTGCTCTCGCTAACCGATTAACAAAGCATTACTTTATCGTAAATGGTGGTTTTTGTCGCTGATTGCGAAGTGATAACTACGAGAGTGATTAAGAACTAAACATCGAAGGGAATAACAGAAGAGATGGTGCATCCGGGAGGATTCGAACCTCCGACCGCTCGGTTCGTAGCCGAGTACTCTATCCAGCTGAGCTACGGATGCATCGGGGAAATGCTTTTAGAAACAGTAAATGGTGCATCCGGGAGGATTCGAACCTCCGACCGCTCGGTTCGTAGCCGAGTACTCTATCCAGCTGAGCTACGGATGCATCGGGATTTACTACTGTACTGCTCGATATTCATATCACTTCTAAAGCAATATGAAGTAATAGATGGTGCATCCGGGAGGATTCGAACCTCCGACCGCTCGGTTCGTAGCCGAGTACTCTATCCAGCTGAGCTACGGATGCATCAGGGAACTGCTTTCAGAAATAGTAAATGGTGCATCCGGGAGGATTCGAACCTCCGACCGCTCGGTTCGTAGCCGAGTACTCTATCCAGCTGAGCTACGGATGCAAAATGGCGGTGAGGCGGGGATTCGAACCCCGGATGCAGCTTTTGACCGCATACTCCCTTAGCAGGGGAGCGCCTTCAGCCTCTCGGCCACCTCACCACACAACGCCTCTTTCGAGTGCTTCGAGTAACTCGTTAAGAGCTTCTCGTCGCTGCGTGGCGCATATATTACTTTCTGGGACTCATAAGTCAAACAATTTTCCACAACCTTTTATCGTTTGCACAAATCGCACGCAATTCGCATGTAAAAGCCGCAAAGAGGGTGTTTTATAAGCGGATTTTGCAGACATCTTCACAGAAAACTCTTGTGAGAAACACGCTGTCAGGACGAGATAAGAGTGAGGGAGTGGTTAAAAACAGAGCGATTGAAATAGAACGGTAACTTTATGCAGGAAAAATGGCAGGAGGGTTGCGTCTCGCCCGACAGCGAGACGCGACAATATCAGTAACTGGACTGCTGGGATTTTTCAGCCTGGATACGCTGGTAGATCTCTTCACGGTGGACAGATACTTCTTTAGGAGCGTTAACACCAATACGTACCTGGTTACCCTTTACCCCTAAAACTGTCACGGTGACCTCATCCCCAATCATGAGGGTCTCACCAACTCGACGAGTCAGAATCAGCATTCTTTGCTCCTTGAAAGATTAAAAGAGTCGGGTCTCTTGTATCCCGGCATTATCCATCATATAACGCCAAAAAGTAAGCGATGACAAACACGTAAAGTGTAAGCAGTCACGGCATCACATTCTGTTAAACGTAAGTTTAGCCGATATACACAAACTCAACCTGACTTTATCGTTATCGATAGCGCAGTGAACAAGACGCCATAACGTTACCGCTATGGCGTCTGCTTGTGCTTTGTAGTTATTACAGTTTCGCGCTTACCCAGCTTTCAACGCTGGCCAATGCCGCAGGAAGTGCCGCCACATCCGTGCCACCGGCTTGCGCCATGTCCGGACGACCGCCACCTTTGCCACCCACCTGCTGGGCGACCATACCAATCAGTTCCCCTGCTTTGACGCGGTCGGTCACATCCTTAGAGACGCCCGCAATCAGAGAAACCTTACCTTCTGCCACTGTCGCCAGCACGATAACGGTAGAACCAAGCTGGTTCTTGAGATCGTCGACCATAGTGCGCAGCATCTTAGGCTCAACGCCAGCCAGATCGCTGACCAGCAGTTTGACGCCCTTAATGTCTACAGCCTTGCTGGAGAGGTTTGCACTCTCCTGCGCCGCAGCCTGCTCTTTCAGCTGCTGCAGCTCTTTTTCCAGCTGACGCGTGCGATCCAGCGCAACGCGCACTTTCTCGCCCAGGTTCTGGCTATCGCCTTTCAGTAGCTGCGCGATGTCGTGCAGCTGATCGCTCTGCGCATGCAGGCTGGCGATTGCGCCTTCACCGGTCACCGCTTCAATCCGACGCACACCTGCCGCCGTACCTGATTCGGAAACAATGCGGAACAGGCCGATGTCGCCGGTGCGCGATGCGTGCGTACCGCCACACAGCTCGGTAGAGAAGTCGCCCATGCTCAGCACGCGAACGCGGTCGTCATATTTCTCGCCAAACAGCGCCATCGCACCTTTTTTCTTCGCGTCCTCGAGCTCCATGATGTGGGTCTCGATTGGCAGGTTACGACGGATCTGCGCGTTCACCAGATCTTCCACTGCGCGGATTTCAGACGGTTTCATCGCTTCAAAATGCGAGAAGTCGAAACGCAGCACTTTGTCGTTAACCAGAGAACCTTTCTGTGCAACGTGGGTACCCAGCACATCGCGCAGGGCAGCGTGCATCAGGTGGGTTGCAGAGTGGTTCAGACGAATGCGCGCGCGGCGTGCTTCATCAACGTTAGCCTGTACGCCCTCGCCCACTTTCAGAGAACCGGAAACCAGTTTGCCCTGATGACCAATCGCCTGACCGTATTTCTGGGTATCGCTGACGCTGAAGCTAAAGCCGTTGCCTTTCAGTTCGCCCTTATCGCCAACCTGGCCGCCGGATTCCGCGTAGAACGGCGTTTTGTCCAGAATGACAACCGCATCCTGACCCGCGCTGATGCTGTCCACGGCTTTACCGTCAACAAACAGGGCGGTCACTTTGCCGGTCAGTTCCAGTGCTTCATAGCCTTTGAATTCTGATGCGCCATCAACGCGGATCATCGCGTTATAGTCTGCGCCGAAACCGCTGGATTCACGCGCACGACGACGCTGTTCTTCCATCGCGGCTTCGAAGCCCGCTTCGTCAACTTTGATGTTGCGCTCGCGGCAGACGTCTGCCGTCAGGTCAACCGGGAAGCCGTAGGTGTCGTACAGGCGGAAAGCGGTTTCGCCATCCAGCGTGTCGCCTTTAAGCTTCGCCAGCTCTTCGTCCAGCAGCGCCAGACCGCGCTCAAGCGTACGCGCAAACTGCTCTTCTTCGGTTTTCAGTACCTGTTCGACCTGCGCCTGCTGGCGTTTCAGCTCATCACCGGCAGCACCCATCACGCCAATCAGTGGCCCAACGAGTTTATAGAAGAAGGTGTCCTTCGCGCCCAGCATGTTGCCGTGACGGATGGCACGACGAATGATACGACGCAGCACGTAGCCACGGTTTTCATTCGACGGGATAACGCCATCGGCAATCAGGAATGCGCAGGAACGAATGTGGTCTGCGATAACGCGCAGCGATTTGTTGCTGAGATCGGTCGCACCGGTCACTTCTGCGACGGACTTGATCAGCGTGCTGAACAGGTCGATGTCATAGTTGGAGTTAACGTGCTGCAGCACTGCGGCAATACGTTCCAGACCCATACCGGTATCAACGGACGGCTTCGGCAGCGGCTCCATGGTACCGTCAGCCTGACGGTTGAACTGCATGAAGACGATGTTCCAGATCTCAATGTAGCGGTCGCCATCTTCTTCAGCGCTTCCCGGAGGGCCGCCCCAGATGTGGTCGCCGTGATCGTAGAAGATCTCGGTGCACGGACCGCAAGGACCGGTATCACCCATCTGCCAGAAGTTGTCAGACGCATAAGGTGCGCCTTTATTATCGCCGATGCGAATAATACGTTCGCGCGGGATACCGACTTCTTTTTCCCAGATTTCGAACGCTTCGTCATCGGTTTCGTAAACGGTAACCCACAGACGCTCTTTCGGCAGGTTGAACCAGTTTTCACCGGTCAGCAGTTCCCATGCGTACTGGATAGCATCGTGTTTGAAGTAGTCGCCGAAGCTGAAGTTACCCAGCATTTCGAAGAAAGTATGGTGACGCGCGGTGTAACCGACGTTTTCCAGGTCGTTGTGTTTACCGCCCGCACGCACGCAACGCTGTGAGGTTGTGGCGCGGGAATAATTACGCTTGTCGAGACCAAGGAAAACATCCTTGAACTGGTTCATCCCGGCGTTGGTAAACAGCAGAGTCGGATCATTGTTCGGTACCAGGGAGCTGCTGGCAACAACCTGGTGTCCCTTACTATGGAAAAAGTCGAGAAACGCCTGACGGATCTCAGCGGTGCTCTTGCTCATAATTATCCTGAAATCAAGCTAACGAAATGTCGCAGCAGGTCTGTATCGGTAAACCGTTGGACAGACCAGCTACTGGAAAAAGTGGGAATAAGATAAGTTTTCTTGGGTGGGAAGTAAAATCCCGCATGCGTTCAATCGGCAAAATTACGCCAGATATCCTGAATATCTTCCATCAGAAAGCCGCGGTAGAGCAAAAAGCGTTGGATTTTGACTTTTTCTGAAAATTCACGCGGCAGCGGTTCGCCGTATTTCCGAATCGCCTGCTCTTTTGCCAATTCGCACCAGTCGGTATCGCATTCGCGCATCGCTTTTTCAATCGATTCACGGGCAACCCCTTTCTGGTTAAGCTCCTGCCGAATGCGCGCGGGCCCGTATCCTTTGCGGCCACGGCTGGCGAGAAAGCGGGAAGCAAAGCGCTCGTCGTCAAGATAGTGATGCTCATAGCACCAGGCGATCACGCGGTCGTAATCTTCTGCTGTGGCATCAATGTCTTCCGGTCCGTTTTTGCTCATCACGGGTGCTGACAGTTTTCGCCGTAGCTCTTGTTCGCTGTGGTCACGCACGGCAAGGATGCGCACCGCGCGGTCCAGTAAGCGTGCATACGCGGGTCGACGTGATGTGGATTCACTCATAAAAAACCTGCAGATTCAGAAATGCAAAAAGGGCCGCATCAGCAGCCCTTCATCATTACACGAGAGACTTAAAAGTCTTCGTTGGTTTCTTCAGCATCCGCGGCGTCCACCACGAAATCAGGTTTGGAGTCCTGGTTATTCAGCAGAAGCTCACGCACCTTCTTCTCAATCTCTTTCGCTGCAGCCGGGTTCTCTTTCAGCCAGGAGATAGCATTCGCTTTACCCTGACCAATCTTGTCACCGTTGTAGCTGTACCATGCGCCCGCTTTTTCAATCCGCTTTTCTTTCACGCCCAGGTCAACCAGCTCGCCGAGGAAGTTGATGCCTTCGCCGTAGAGGATCTGGAACTCAGCCTGTTTAAACGGCGCGGCGATTTTGTTCTTCACAACCTTCACGCGGGTTTCGCTACCGACCACGTTCTCGCCCTCTTTCACCGCGCCGATACGGCGGATATCCAGACGGACAGAGGCGTAGAATTTCAGGGCGTTACCACCGGTAGTAGTTTCCGGGTTACCGAACATCACACCAATTTTCATACGGATCTGGTTGATGAAGATCAGCAGCGTGTTGGACTGCTTCAGGTTACCGGCCAGCTTACGCATCGCCTGGCTCATCATACGTGCCGCGAGGCCCATGTGAGAGTCACCGATTTCACCTTCGATTTCCGCTTTTGGCGTCAGTGCCGCAACGGAGTCGACGATGATCACGTCAACCGCACCAGAACGCGCCAGCGCGTCACAAATTTCCAGTGCCTGCTCGCCGGTATCCGGCTGGGAACACAGCAGGTTGTCGATATCAACACCCAATTTACGGGCATAGACAGGGTCCAGCGCGTGCTCAGCATCGATAAACGCACAGGTTTTACCTTCGCGCTGCGCCGCTGCAACAACCTGCAGGGTCAGGGTGGTTTTACCCGAGGATTCCGGTCCGTAGATTTCTACGATACGGCCCATCGGCAAACCGCCAGCGCCCAGTGCGATATCCAGAGAAAGCGAACCGGTGGAGATAGTTTCCACGTCCATGGAACGGTCTTCACCCAGGCGCATGATGGAGCCTTTACCGAATTGCTTTTCGATCTGGCCCAGTGCTGCCGCCAACGCTTTCTGTTTGTTCTCGTCGATAGCCATTATTACTCCTGTCATGCCGGGAGAAGCGACTGCGCTTCACCGTGGATTTCTGTTCTGTTGGTGCAATTATACTGTATGGTCATACAGTATCAAGTATTTTGTAGAAATTGTTGCCAGAGCGTTTTCAATGCGTATTCCGTTGCCTGGCGACGTACGCTTTCGCGGTCGCCGCTGAAGCACTCCCGGCGGGTGATCCCCTCGCCTTTGGCGGTGGCAAAACCAAACCAGACGGTGCCGACAGGCTTCACGTCGCTGCCGCCGTCCGGGCCCGCAATGCCGCTAATGGAAATTGCGTAATCTGCCCGCGCCTCTTTCAGCGCGCCAATGGCCATCTCAATCACCCCCGGTTCGCTCACCGCGCCATGCTGTTCGAGCGTCGATTCACGCACGCCAATCATCTGTGCTTTAGCTTCGTTACTGTAGGTCACAAAACCGCGTTCAAACCAGGCGGAACTCCCGGCAATGTCGGTAATCACTTTGGCAACCCAACCGCCAGTACAGGACTCTGCCGTTGTGAGGGTCGCACCACGCTGTTTAAGCGCCAACCCTACCACTTCGCTAAGCTGCATCAATTCATGGTCAGTCATTCTCGCTCCAGGCTTCGGAAAAACGTGCTGCACAAGATAGCACTTTCTCGTTGGATATGGGGATGCGCTTGCGGTTTTACGAGGGGGCTTCAGAAAAAAGCCGATGCAGGCGCACCGGCTCTGGGCATGTTATTTCATGCTGTTCGCAATCGTATCGACATTGTGACGAAACGCCTTAACGTAGGTGTCTGCTACGCCGCCTTTTGACGACAGCGCTTCCGGGTAGAGTTCGCCGCCCGGCTGCGCCCCCGTAGCGCTGGCAATCTGTTTCACCAGTCGCGGGTCAAGCTGGTTTTCCATAAACCAGGTTTTTACGCCGTCGGCTTTAATCTGATTAATGATCTCAGCCACCTGCGCCGCACTGGCCTCGCTCTCTGACGACAGCCCCTGCGGGGCCATAAACGTTACGCCGTAGGCGCGGCTGAAATAGCCGAACGCATCATGGCTGGTCAGCACCTTGCGCTTATCTTTCGGGATCGCGCTGAAACGCGTTTTGGCCCAGCTATCCAGATGGTTAAGCTGTGCGATATAGGGTTTTCCGGAAGCTTCCAGCGCAGCTTTATCTTCCGGGTCAGCTTTCACCAGCCCGTCCAGAATATTTTGTGCATACAGCGCCCCGTTCGCCGCGCTGTTCCACGCGTGCGGATCGGTCACGGTTTTGCCCTCTTCCTCAAGCGTGTGGGTTTTCACCCCGGTCGACGCCACCACCAGTTGGCCTTTAAATCCTGAGGCCTTCACCAGCCGGTCGAGCCAGCCCTCCAGCCCCAGACCGTTAACCACAACCACATCGGCCTTATTCAGCGCCGCGCTGTCTTTCGGTGACGGTTCGAAGGTATGCGGGTCGCCGTCCGGCCCTACCAGCGTCGTCACTTTCACGTGGTCTCCTCCCACTTCCTGAGTCATGTCACCCAATATTGAAAAACTGGTCACCACGTTGAGCGTTTTCGCCATCACACCGTGCGACATCATCCCCAGCGCGAGCGCCACAGCTAACCCTGTACGTTTCATCATTTCCCCTTGCGTTAAAAAAGCGCCCGCAGGCTGCCAGCCAGCCTGCTGCGCGTACCAAATAAAACAGAGATAAAGAACAGCGCGCTGGCGGTGAGCACGATGGATGGCCCCGCAGGCAAACTCGCCGCCCAGGAAAGGCTGAGCCCGAGCCACGCACAGAAAATACCGCTGATGCCCGCCATCAATAACAACCCGGGTAACGTGCGTACCCAGCAGCGTGCTGCCACCGCGGGTAGCATCATCAGCCCGACGGCCATCAGCGTGCCAAGCACCTGAAATCCGGCCACCAGATTAAGCACCAGCAGCGCCAGAAACAGTCCATGCAATAAGCCAGGTAACCCGCGAGCATTCACCTGCAGCCAGGCGGTATCAAAGGCCTCTGTCACCAGCCCGCGATAGAAAATCGCCAGCGTGATAAGCGTGACGATGCATACGCCGGTGACGAACAGCGCGGCGTCGTTGTCCACCGCAAGAATGGAGCCAAACAGCAGATGCAGTAGATCGACGTTCGAGCCGCGCAGCGAGACCAGCGTGACGCCCAGCGCCAGCGACCCAAGATAGAAACCGGCAAAGCTGGCATCTTCTTTGAGCGGCGTGCGGCGGCTGACCAGACCGGCCACCAGCGCCACGGTAATTCCCGCGATAAAACCGCCAATACTCATCGCCAGCAGCGACATTCCGCTGAGCAAATACCCCACGGCGACACCCGGCAAAATGGCGTGAGAAAGCGCATCCCCCATCAGGCTCATCCGACGCAGCTGAAGAAACACGCCGAGCGCGGTGGTGCTGACGGAGAGCGCCAGGCAAACCACCAGCGCGCGGCGCATAAACCCGTATTCGATAAACGGCTGGAAAAATGTATGCCAGATCATGCCACCCTCACCCGTTCGGTTTTCCACTGGGGAACGTCAGCATCCAGCCGTAAGGTTTGCGGGAAGTGGCGCGACACGCGCTCGCTGTCGTGTAAAACCGCAAGCAGCGTTTGCCCCTGCATATACATCTCCAGCATCAGGTCCATCAGCACGTTGCAGGTGGCTTCATCGACCCCGGTAAAGGGCTCATCCAGCATCACCAGCGGCGCCTGCTGCACCAGGACGCGTGCAAACAGCATGCGCTGAAACTGTCCGCCGGAGAGTTCATCGATGGTGGATAACGCCATGGATCCCAGCCCGACGCGCTCAAGCGCGCTGGCAATCCGCAACCGCGTCTCGCGACGAAAAGCGGTAAAAAGCGATATGCGCGGCCAGCAGCCCATGCTTACCACGTCCTGTACGGTCAGCGGAAACTGTGCCTCCAGCGCGTGACGCTGTGCCAGCCAGCCGATTACCGGGCGCTTACCCTGCCAGCGGAAGCCGCCGCTGACTGGAGGAATAAACCCCGCCAGCGTTTTCAGCAGCGTCGATTTCCCGCAGCCGTTAGCGCCGATAATGGCGGTCATGCTCCCCCGTTCGATCCCCCCCGAAAGAGGATGCGTAACGGGCTGGCGGTCATAGCCCGCGACCAGTTCGTTCATCACGATCATGGCAATGCCACCGCCCAGCGCACGGCCAGCCCGATAAAGACAACAAGCACCAGCGCCAGCAACAGCCGAACCAGAGCAGACAGAGAAAAAAGGGACGTTGACATTTTGACACCAAATTAAATGTTATAACATAACAATAATGAAAGGCGGTTAAGATGTAAATGGCGGGTTTGAAAAGGGAGTGTGGCGAAATGTTTCTGCAAAATTCCCCTCTCCCGTGGGAGAGGGTCAGGGTGAGGGCATCAGGCCGCACCGTTCATGCAGCCATGCCGGGTGGCGACGTTGCCTTACCCGGCCTACCCATCAGAATGACTTACTGACTAAACGGTGACGCCGCCGGGACGCGGGCCTGAGACACCGCCAGCCCCAGCTGCCACACCGCCATTGCGTAGTGGGTACTGTGGTTATAACGGGTAATGGTGTAGAAGTTCGGCATGCCGTACCAGTACTGATACCCGGTTCCCACGTCCAGACGCAGCAGGCTCACCTGCTCGACATTGCCCAGCGGCTGCGTTGGCGTTAAGCCTGCCGCCGTCAGCTGTGCAACGCTGTATTTAGTTTTGAAGCCGTTTTCCAGACCAAACGCCTCGCCGTTTGCCTGCACCGCAACTTGCCCACCCGGCGTCCAGCCGTGCGCTTTGAAGTAGTTCGCCACGCTGCCGATGGCATCCACCGGATCCCACAGGTTGATGTGACCATCACCGTTAAAGTCGACGGCATATTGCTTATAGGAAGACGGCATAAACTGACCGTAGCCCATCGCACCGGCAAACGACCCTTTCAGATCCAGCGGGTCGTCCTGTTCGCTGCGCGCCATCAGCAGGAAGGTTTCCAGCTCGGAAGAGAAGTACTCCGCGCGACGCGGGTAGTTAAAGGAGAGCGTCGCCAGCGCGTCCAGGATGCGGGTTTTACCCATCACGCGGCCCCAGCGGGTTTCCACGCCGATAATCCCGACGATGATTTCAGGCGGTATGCCGTACACCTGCCACGCGCGGTTGAGCGCATCTTCATACTGATTCCAGAACACCACGCCGTTTTGCACGTTGTCCGGGGTAATAAACTGTTTGCGATAGCGCAGCCACGCGCCGTTTGGCCCGGTCGGCACCTGTGCCGTCGGTGCCTGGCGGTCCATCAGGCGCAGCACGTAGTCCAGACGCTTGGCCTGCGACAAAATTTCGTGCAGCTGCTGTCTGTCAAAGCCGTGTTTGCTCACCATTTTATCGATGAACTGTTCGGCCGCCGGGTTATTGGCGAAGTCGCCGCCCATCTGCATCATATTATGCTGCGGCTCCAGCAGGAATCCTCCGGAAGGCGCACCCGCCGTTTGCTGAACGGCTTCGGTCTTAGGTTTGCTACTACAGGCAGACAGCAGAATAAGCGCAGGCAACAGCGCTGCATAACGACGCTTGAACATGAGACATCCATTTAACGGGTTCGATAAGAACCCAGTATGGTAAAGCATCCGCAACACCTCAAGGAAGCGGTACGCACTCCCCCAACGCAAATCCGCGTTTTTTTTCCACCGAAAACCATTGACCTCATCAATAAACTTTCAAAATAATCTATTTTTCTTTCATTGTGAGATCCAACTAACACTTTAAAACCTTTCAAAGTGATTATTATTAGCCTGTCAGACAAAAACAAAAAAGCCCCACAGGAGAGAAGAATGATAGAAACCATCACCCACGGCGCCGAGTGGTTCATCGGGCTGTTTCAGAAAGGCGGAGAAGTGTTCACCGGTATGGTGACCGGGATCCTGCCCCTGCTGATCAGCCTGCTGGTGATCATGAACGCGTTGATCAACTTTATCGGCCAGCAGCGCATTGAACGCTTCGCCCAGCGCTGTGCCGGGAATCCGCTGTCCCGCTATCTGGTATTACCGTTCATCGGCACCTTCGTGTTCTGTAACCCGATGACCTTAAGCCTCGGCCGCTTCATGCCGGAAAAGTACAAGCCGAGCTATTACGCCGCCGCCTCCTACAGCTGCCACTCCATGAACGGCCTGTTCCCGCACATTAACCCCGGAGAGCTGTTTGTCTATCTCGGGATCGCCAGCGGTCTCACCACCCTTGGCCTGCCGCTCGGCCCGCTGGCGGTGAGCTATCTGCTGGTCGGCCTGGTCACCAACTTCTTCCGCGGCTGGGTGACGGACCTCACCACCACCATTTTTGAGAAAAAAATGGGCATCCAGCTTGAACAGAAAGTCCATCTTTCAGGAGCCACAGCATGAACCGGATCCGCATTGAGAAAGGCACGGGCGGCTGGGGCGGCCCGCTGGAGTTCGACGCCACCGAAGGCAAAAAGATCGTTTACATCACCGCGGGCACGCGCCCGGCGATCGTCGATAAGCTGCGCGAGCTGACCGGCTGGGAAGCGGTCGACGGCTTTAAGGAAGGCGAACCGCCGGAGGCGGAAATCGGTGTGGCGGTGATCGACTGCGGCGGCACGCTGCGCTGCGGTATCTATCCCAAGCGCCGAATTCCGACGGTGAATATTCACTCCACCGGAAAATCCGGCCCGCTGGCGCAGTACATCCTTGAGGACATTTACGTCTCAGGCGTGAAAGAGGACAACATCACGCTGGTGAATGGGACGCCTGCACCGCAAAAAGCGGCCCCGCGCGAGTACGACACCAGCAAGAAAATCACCGAGCAGAGCGACGGCCTGCTGGCGAAGGTCGGGATGGGCATGGGTTCCGCTGTGGCGGTGCTGTTCCAGTCCCGGCGCGACACCATCGACACGGTACTGAAAACCATCCTGCCCTTTATGGCGTTCGTCTCGGCGCTGATCGGCATCATCATGGCGTCCGGCCTGGGCGACTGGATTGCCCACGGCCTCGCCCCGCTCGCCAGCCACCCGCTCGGGCTGGTCACGCTGGCGCTGATCTGCTCCTTCCCTCTGCTGTCGCCGTTCCTCGGCCCGGGCGCGGTGATTGCCCAGGTCATCGGCGTGCTGATTGGCGTGCAGATTGGTCTGGGGAACATTCCTCCGCACCTCGCCCTGCCCGCCCTGTTTGCCATTAACGCCCAGGCAGCGTGCGACTTTATCCCCGTTGGGCTGTCGCTGGCCGAAGCGCGGCAGGACACAGTGCGCGTAGGCGTGCCCTCCGTCCTGGCCAGCCGCTTCCTGACGGGCGCGCCGACGGTGCTGATTGCCTGGTTTGTCTCCGGCTTTATTTATCAATAAGAGGTTCCTGCGATGACCGTGATTTACCAGACCACCATTACCCGCATCGGCCAGAGCGCAGCCGACGCGCTGAACGACCAGATGCTGATCACCTTCCGCGAAGGTGCCCCGGCAGATATCGAAGAGTTTTGTTTTATCCACTGCCACGGCGAGCTGAACGGTGAGCTGAAGGCAGGAAGCCAGCTGGAGCTGGGCGAAGCGCGCTATGCCGTCCCCGCCGTTGGCGACGTGGCCGAGCAAAACCTGCGCGAGCTGGGCCACATCACTCTGCGTTTCGACGGCCAGCCGCAGGCGGAGTATCCCGGTACGGTTCACGTCGCGGGCCCGGTTCCGCAGGCTGTCACCCCAGGCTGCACGTTAAAATTTGTTGCGTAATTAAGGAGATACACATGAGTCAGGTTGCCGTTGTCATTGGTGGGGGACAAACCTTAGGCGAGTTCCTCTGCCGTGGGCTTGCCGCAGAAGGTTACCGCGTGGCGGTAGTGGACATTCAGAGTGAAAAAGCCGCCCGCGTAGCGGATACCATCAACACCGAGTTTGGCGAAGGGATGGCGTCCGGGTTTGGTGCCGACGCCACCAGCGAGCAAAGCGTAATGGCGCTAGCCCGCGGCGTGGACGAGATTTTTGGACGTACCGATCTGCTGGTCTACAGCGCGGGGATTGCGAAAGCGGCCTTTATCAGCGATTTCGCGCTGGGGGATTTTGACCGCTCGCTGCAGGTAAACCTGGTGGGCTATTTCCTCTGCGCCCGCGAGTTTTCCCGCCTGATGATCCGCGACGGCATTCAGGGGCGCATCATTCAGATCAACTCAAAATCAGGGAAGGTGGGCAGCAAGCACAACTCCGGCTACAGCGCGGCGAAGTTTGGTGGCGTGGGGCTGACGCAGTCTCTGGCGCTGGATCTGGCCGAGTATGGCATTACCGTTCACTCGCTGATGCTGGGCAACCTGCTGAAATCGCCGATGTTCCAGTCCCTGCTGCCGCAGTATGCCACCAAGCTCGGCATCAAGGCTGAGGAAGTGGAGCAGTACTACATCGATAAAGTGCCGCTGAAGCGCGGGTGCGACTATCAGGACGTGCTGAACATGCTGCTGTTTTACGCCAGCCCAAAAGCCTCGTACTGCACCGGGCAGTCGATCAACGTGACCGGTGGGCAGGTCATGTTCTGATCGAGCAGCCTGATGCCCTCACCCTAACCCTCTCCCACCGGGAGAGGGAACAAAACAAGGAGTCGATATGGTAACCGCACTCATCACCGTCGCCGCCCTCGCCTGGCTGTGCCAGATGGCGTTTGGCGGCTGGCAGATCCACCAGTTTAACCGCGCGTTTGATGCCCTGTGTCAGAAAGGCCGCGTGGGCGTCGGACGTTCCGGCGGACGCTTCAAACCGCGCGTGGTCGTCGCCGTTGCGCTGGACGAAAACAATAACGTCTGCGATTCGCTCATCATGCGCGGCATGACCGTCTTCGCCCGGCCGGTGAAAATCCAGGCAATCAACGGCATTTCGCTGCAGGAATTACGGCCTGATGTGATCTTTCCCCATGATCCACTCTGTCAGAATGCACTATCATTAGCGCTTAATCTGAAACATGGATAATTTCGTTGTGAAAGCTATAGACTTGCGAAATTATCATTTCGCAACCTAAGGAACGAAGCGCCTATGAAACCTCGTCAGCGGCAGGCGGCCATTCTCGAACATCTGCAAAAGCAGGGAAAATGTTCGGTAGAGGATCTGGCCCACTACTTTGACACCACCGGCACGACAATACGCAAGGACCTGGTATTGCTCGAAAACTCTGGCGCCGTCATTCGAACCTACGGCGGCGTGGTGCTCAATAAGGACGAAGCGGACCCGCCTATCGATCACAAAACGCTGATCAATACCCACCAGAAAGCGCTCATTGCCGAAGCTGCCGTAAAATTTATCCAGGACGGTGATTCCATCATTCTGGATGCAGGCAGTACCGTCCTGCAGATGATCCCGCTGCTCAGCCGCTTTAACAACATCACGGTGATGACCAACAGCCTGCACATCGTCAACGCCCTGTCGGAGTTCGACAGCGAGCAGACCATCCTGATGCCCGGCGGCACCTTCCGCAAAAAATCGGCGTCGTTTCACGGCCAACTGGCGGAGAATGCCTTCGACCACTTCAGCTTTGATAAACTCTTTATGGGCACCGACGGCATCGACCTGAACGCGGGCGTTACGACGTTCAACGAGGTGTTCAGCGTCAGTAAAGCGATGTGCAACGCCGCGCGGGAAGTGATTTTGATGGCAGACTCGTCGAAGTTTGGCCGCAAAAGCCCCAACATTGTCTGTAGCCTTGAAAGCGTTGATAAGCTGATTACCGACGCGGGTATCGACCCGGCGTTCAAGAAAGCGCTGGAAGAGAAAGGAATCGACGTGATCGTAACCGGAGAAAGAGATGAGTGATTTTCTGTTAGAAACGGGCCGCCAGACGCTGATGCTGGAACTGCAGGAAGCCAGCCGCCTGCCGGAACGTCTGGGCGAGGATTTTGTCCGCGCGGCCAACACCATTATCCACTGCGAAGGCAAAGTGATCGTGGCGGGCATCGGTAAATCTGGCCATATCGCCAAAAAGATTCCTGCGACGCTCGCCAGCACCGGCACTCCAGCGTTCTTTGTGCATCCGGCAGAGGCGCTGCATGGCGATCTCGGGATGATTGAAAGCCGCGACGTGATGCTGTTTATCTCCTACTCCGGTTCGGCCAAAGAGCTGGACCTGATTATTCCACGCCTGCAGGAAAAATCGGTCGCCTTGCTGGCGATGACCGGGAAATCCCGCTCGCCGCTGGCGCTGGCCGCCAAAGCGACGCTGGATATTTCCGTTGAGCGTGAAGCCTGTCCGATGCACCTCGCCCCGACCTCCAGCACCGTTAACACCCTGATGATGGGCGACGCGCTGGCAATGGCGGTGACGCAGGCGCGCGGCTTTAACGAAGAAGATTTCGCCCGTTCGCATCCGGCAGGTGCGCTCGGCGCACGCCTGCTCAACAAGGTTCACCACCTGATGCGCACCGACGATGCCATTCCGCAAGTCAAACTCGATACCAGCGTCATGGACGCGATGCTGGAGCTCAGCCGCACCGGTCTGGGGCTGGTTGCGGTCTGCGATGACAACGGGAGCGTCAAGGGCGTGTTCACCGACGGCGACCTGCGCCGCTGGCTGGTGGGCGGCGGCAGGCTGGAAACAAAAGTGTCGGACGCCATGACCAAAGGCGGACTGACGCTCAACGCCGAGAGCCGCGCCATTGAAGCCAAAGAGGTGCTGATGAAGCGCAAAATCACCGCCGCTCCGGTGGTGGATGATGCCGGCAGGCTGTGCGGTGCTATCAACCTGCAGGATTTTTATCAGGCCGGAATTATCTAGCCCTTCAGTCCCAGACGCTTCGCCAGCCTGTGCAGGTTGGCGACGTCCATCTCCAGCGCCCGCGCGCACGCCGCCCAACTGCGGTTATTCTGGTCCAGCGCGCGGGTAATCATCTGACGCTGAAACGCCTCCGTGGCTTCACGCAGATTTTCATTCGCTATCTCTGGTGCCGCCTGCGCGACAGCCGGTGCGGTTTCATCCTGAAACGCAAAATGCCGCGCGTGGATCACTACCTCGTCACCCAAGCGCGTCGCCCGCGCCAGCACCACCGCGCGGTGGATCGCATGCTCCAGCTCGCGTACGTTGCCTGGCCAGCCGTAGCTCAGCAGATGCGACCTCGCCCCCGGGCTCAGCACCACGCGGGAAAGCCCCATCCTGAGACGGCACTGCTCGCAGAAAAAGCCCGCCAGCAGCACCACGTCGTCCCCGCGCTCGCGCAGCGGCGGCACCGTAAGCGGGAACACGCTCAGGCGATGGAACAGGTCAGCGCGGAAGTTCCCGGCCAGTACCTCTTCACGCAGGTCGCGGTTGGTGGCCGCCAGCACGCGCACGTCCACTCTGTGACTGCGATCATCCCCCACGCGCTGGATGTCGCCGTACTGCAGGACGCGCAGCAGCTTGGCCTGCAGCGACAGCGACAGCTCACCAATCTCATCCAGAAACAGCGTGCCGTTATCGGCCATTTCGAACTTGCCGCTGCGGTTGCTGATGGCCCCGGTAAACGCCCCTTTTACGTGACCAAACAGCTCGCTTTCCGCCACGCTTTCCGGCAGCGCGGCGCAGTTGAGGTACACCAGCGGGTTCACCGCGCGCGGCGAGGCTTCGTGAATAGACTTCGCCACCAGCTCCTTACCGGTGCCGGTTTCCCCGAAGATCAGCACGTTTAAATCTGAGGCGGCAACAATCTCAATCTCTTTTTTGAGCTGCGCCATACCCGGAGAAAGGCCGATCATCTCCGTGTGCGTTACCTGTTCAAACGCCGCCGGGCTGCCGGGAAGAATGTTCTGGCTCTCCAGCTGTTCAATCAGCAGGGCATTGTTCAGCGCCCCAGCGGCCAGGGCGGCAATCAGGCGCAGCTCTTCGTCGCTAAAGGTGTCGAACTGGTCCGGCGACAGGCCGTCGAGGGTCAGTGCTCCGATCAGATTTTGTCCGGCAAACAGAGGCAGGCCGATACAGGCGTGCACCTTCAGGCTCTCCTGTCCGGGAATAAGCCCGTCATACGGGTCGGGCAAGTCGCTGTCCGCCGGGAAGCGCACCACGTCACCCGCGCGGGCGATAGTTTCCAGACGCGGATGGCCTTCAAGGGTAAAACGCCGTCCGAGCACGTCCTTCGCCAGCCCGTCGATAGCCAGCGGAATAAACTGCCGCCCTTCATAGCGCAGCAGCGCCGAGGCGTCACACGCCAGCACGTGGCGCAGCGTGGAAATCAGCCGCTGAAAGCGGTCCTGATGGCCGATACCGGTTTGCAGCTCAATAGCGATCTTCGCCAGCACGTCGACGGAAAAGCTCATAGTGACCTCGCTGTCATTTTGACAATGCATATTGTCATATTGACACTAATTTTAATAGTCATAATGACTTACCCATTACGGATCATAAGAATTTTTATCAAACAAAATCAACATATTAAAAGTTGGCACGCAACTTGATATAGGCAAACCATCTTATTTGAAAATGCTGTATTACGTAGAGGTTGCTATGTCTATTCTGGTTAAAAATAACATTCATTGGGTCGGTCAACGTGACTGGGAAGTGCGCGATTTCCACGGGACGGAGTACAAAACGCTGCGCGGCAGCAGCTACAACAGCTATCTCATCCGCGAAGGAAAAAACGTGCTGATCGATACCGTTGATCACAAGTTCAGCCGCGAGTTCGTGCAGAACCTGCGCAGTGAAATCGACCTGAACGCCATCGACTACATCATCATCAATCATGCGGAAGAAGATCACGCCGGCTCGCTGACCGAGCTGATGTCTTACATTCCGAACACGCCGATCTACTGCACCACCAACGCCATCGACTCGATCAACGGCCACCACCACCATCCGGAGTGGAACTTCCATACCGTGAAAACCGGCGACGCGCTGGATATCGGCAACGGCAAACAGCTGATCTTCGTGGAAACCCCGATGCTGCACTGGCCGGACAGCATGATGACCTACATGACCGGCGACGCGGTGCTGTTCAGCAACGACGCCTTCGGCCAGCACTACTGCGACGAGCGCCTGTTCAACGACGAAGTGGACCAGACCGAGCTGTTCGAGCAGTGCCAACGCTACTACGCCAACATCCTGACGCCGTTCAGCCGCCTGGTGACGCCAAAAATTAGCGAAATCCTCGGCTTTAACCTGCCGGTGGACATGATTGCCACCTCCCACGGCGTGGTGTGGCGTGAGAACCCGACCCAGATCGTCGAACTGTACCTGAAGTGGGCGGCGGACTATCAGGAAGACCGCATCACGATCTTCTACGACACCATGTCCAACAACACCCGCATGATGGCGGATGCCATTGCCCAGGGCATCAACGAAGTGGACCCGAACGTGGCGGTGAAAATCTTCAACGTGGCGCGCAGCGATAAGAACGAGGTGTTGACCAACGTGTTCCGCTCTAAGGGCGTGCTGGTAGGCACCTCCACCATGAACAACGTAATGATGCCGAAAATTGCCGGCCTTGTGGAAGAGATGACCGGCCTGCGTTTTCGCAACAAGCGCGCCAGCGCCTTTGGCTCCCACGGCTGGAGCGGCGGCGCGGTAGACCGTCTGTCTACGCGTCTGCAGGATGCCGGTTTCGAAATGTCCCTGAGCCTGAAGGCGAAATGGCGTCCGGATATCGACGCCCTGGAGATCTGTCGCCAACATGGCCGCGACATTGCCCGTCAGTGGGCGCTCGCTCCGCTGCCGGAAGTGACGGCAAAACCAACCGAACAGCAGGAAGCCTGCGCCTGTGCCGCCGCGGCAGCCGCCGATCTCGGCCCGAGCATGCAGTGCAGCGTCTGCCAGTGGATTTACGATCCTGAACTGGGCGAACCACTGCAGGATGTTGCCCCGGGCACGCCGTGGCGAGACGTGCCGGACAACTTCCTCTGCCCGGAATGTTCACTCGGTAAGGACGTCTTTGACGAACTGGGTACGGAGGCAAAATGAGCAACGGTATCGTCATCATCGGCTCGGGCTTTGCCGCCCGCCAGCTGGTGAAAAACATCCGCAAGCAGGATGCCAGCGTGCCGCTGACAGTGATTGCCGCCGACAGCATGGACGAGTACAACAAGCCTGATTTAAGCCACGTCATTAGCCAGAATCAGCGCGCCGAAGACCTCACCCGCCAGACGGCGGGGGAGTTCGCAGAGCAGTTTAACCTGCGTCTGTTCCCGTACACCTGGGTCACCGATATCGACGCCGATGCCCGCGTAGTGAAAGCGAAAGAGAAAACCTGGCAGTACGACAAGCTGGTGCTGGCCACGGGTGCCTCTGCGTTTGTGCCGCCGATTGAAGGCCGCGAGCTGATGATCACCCTCAACAGCCAGCAGGAGTACCAGGCCAGCGAAACGGGGCTTCGCGACGCTCAGCGGGTAATGATTGTCGGCGGCGGGCTGATCGGCACCGAGCTGGCGATGGATTTCTGCCGGGCGGGCAAATCCGTCACCCTGGTTGACCACGCGGCGAGCATTCTGTCGGCGCTGATGCCCGCAGAAGTAAGCAGTCGCTTACAGCATCGCCTGACCGACATGGGCGTACATCTGCTGTTGAAATCGCAGCTGCACAGCCTGAGCAAAACCGAAGGCGGCATTCGTGCCACGCTCGACCGCAGCCGCAGCGTTGAGGTGGACGTGGTTATTGCGGCGACGGGCCTGCGCCCGGAAACCTCGCTGGCGCATCGTGCAGGGGCAGAAACAGGCCGTGGTGTGAAGGTAAATAGCTATCTGCAAACCACGCAGCCGGATATTTACGCCCTGGGCGACTGCGCTGAAATTAACGGTCAGGTGCTGCCTTTTTTACAGCCAATTCAATTAAGCGCGATGTATCTGGCGAAAAACCTGCTCGGCGGCAGCGCGCCGCTGCAATTACCCGCCATGCTGATTAAAGTCAAAACGCCGGAATTACCGCTGCACCTTGCCGGTGAAACGCAGCGTCAGGATCTGAACTGGCAAATTACCCTCGAACCGCAGGGAATGGTCGCGCGCGGTGCCGATAATGAGGGGCAACTACGCGCTTTTGTCGTCAGTGAAGACCGAATGAAGGAGGCTTTCGCTCTGCTGAAACTGTTACCTGCCTGACCCTCTTTTTGCCGGGTGGCGCTTCGCTTACCCGGCCTACAGCACGACCACGCTTACTTAACCTTTGGATTTAATTATCCACCGCCCCGATGTCCCGGGGCTTTTTTTTACGCATTCTATTCATCAAATAAATGCAAAGCAGGTATATCATCGCTATCAATCCCTTATTTATTATTTCCATTAATACTTAAATGCGGAACAGGTGAAAAACATCACCCTGTTTTATTATTCGCCGCTGGACTAGTCTGATAATTAATTAATCAGCCGGAGACAAATCATGGCGACTTTTAATACCGAACTCAAATATCTTTCTCGTTATTTCAAAGAAGCGAAGCATGCTGAGCACATTTTATTTCGCTGGCTTTATTTGAGCCCGGAGGCGCGCATTGAGCGTCTGCGCGAGCTGATGATGCCGGTCAGTGAGCCTGAGCGGTAATTGCCGGGCAAAACCGGAACACTTTACGTATACCAGCACTTTTTCTTCCGCAAAAAAATCCTACACTCTCAGCATCCCTTTTTCACAGGTATGCCTCTATGCGCCAGCTTCAGAAAATCCGTCAGTATCAACGGCTTTATCAGCACTACGGCGCAGCGCCAGCGTCCACGACTATCGCGGAAGTCGCGGAGGTTGCGCTGTGCAGCGAACGTCATGCGCGCACCCTGCTGCGCCAGCTCGCGCAAAGCGGCTGGCTAAGCTGGGACGCGCAGCCGGGGCGCGGGCACCGTGCCACCCTGCACTGCCTGACAACCACCAGCGAACTGAGCGCGCCGCTGATGCACGCCTGTCTGGAAAAAGGCGATTACCAGAGCGCGCTGCAGCTGGCCGACGGCGATCCGGCCAGCCTGCACCACATCATCACCCCGTTTTTAGGCGGCAAATGGCTTAAGCACCAGCCGACGCTGCGCATCCGTGTATCGCCCGCTGACTCGCTGCATCTGCCCTTCAGCGTCGCCGCGCGACAGCATATATCTGCGCGGTCACGCAGTCTGACACGCTATGCACCCGTACGCGCAGCGTAGCGGATTAGCCATCACTGGATGCCTCGAAGACCCGCTCGCTGGGCCTTTTACTGGGGCAGCGGCCGCACTGGCCTAACCGTCAGGCCATCAGCGACGAAGATATTCTCAGCGCGATGCAGCAGGTGCTGGACGATCCGGCGCGCAGCGCGGGGCTCGCGCACGTTCAAACGGTGTCGCTTGTCGCTCCCTGGTGTCTGGAGATTGCGCTGAACGTGCCCGATGCCATGCTGGCGCATCGTCTCGCGCATCACGCCTGTCGTCTGCCGCACCCGCAGCAGCCTGATATCGGCGCGGGCCCTTTTGCTATTGCCCATCACCACTCGCATTACCTGCGCCTTGAGCGTCAGCCCTGGTACTTTGCCGCGCACCCGCTGCTACACGCGATTGAGTTCTGGCGCACCCGCAGCGAGGCGGAAAAAACCGCGTGGATCACCGTAGGTAAAGGCGACAATGCCCGGGAGGCCGTCACCTCCACCAGCGGCGGGTTTGCCTGGCTGATGCTGAACGCCGGGCTGCCGCAGCCGCTGGCCGCGTGGCTGCGTCAGGAGATTCAGCACATTAACCAGCAGCACCTTCACCGGGAGGATGTCGATACCCGCACGGAGATCCTGCCCGGCATCACAACGCCCGCGTTTGCGGATGCCCCCGACGTGGCGCTCCCCGCGGCCCTTTCTCTGATCTGTTACGACACGCCGGGGCTGTGCGATCTGGCCAGCATGCTGCAAACGCGCCTGAAAAAGCGCGGCTGTGACGTTAACATCCAGCGGAAAGACCGCGAGGCGTGGCATGCGCCCGACGCGCTGGCACAGGGAGATATCTTGCTGGGGGATTATCTGGCGGGTGAAGTACCGGTATTTGCGCTGGCAGAGTGGTTTACCGAAGAGCCCGCGTGGGCCGCCGCGCTGGGGCAGACCGCCTGGCAAAAAGAAAAGCAGACGCTGATGACATACTGCGAAAGCGAGGAGACGCTAAAATCACACCTGCCCGCTTTCTTTCAGCACCTGCTGGAAAGCGGCGCCTGCACGCCGCTGTTCCACTACCGCTATCGTCTTAACACCCTCGAAAACGTGCAGGACATTGTGCTGACCGCCAGCGGCTGGCTTGATTTTACCCGCGCCTGGCTGCCGCCGGTTCAGGAACGCACGACCAGCGCATCGTAGCCACGCCAGCGGTAGTTGACCATGGAGATCAGCCAGCAGGCAACGAACAGCCCGACCACCACAAACCCGGCGTTGCCCAGATTATCGTTTACCGCACCAATCAGATCCCAGACGCCGCCGCTGAGGGCGAATTTGTCCATCAGCAGGCCCAGCGCTTCCAGCCCGCCGATAAACAGCGCCACCACCACGGAGGTGCCGGTGATGGTCATGTTGTAGTAGAGCTTGCGCTGCGGCTTGTTAAACGCCCAGCCGTAGGCACCGACCATCAGCAGGTTGTCGAGGGTATCCACCAGCGCCATGCCGCTGGCGAAGAGCGCCGGAAAGATCATGATTGACCACACCGACATCCCGCTGGAGGCGCTGGCAGCAGAGATCCCCAGCACGCCAATCTCGGTGGCCGTGTCAAAGCCGAGGCCAAACAGGAAACCAACCAGGTACATCTGCCAGCTTTTATTCACCAGGCGGAAGGTTTTGCCGAACAGCCAGTTCATAACGCCGCCCTGAGCAGGTAGCGTGATATCGCCCTGCACTGGCCTGCCGTGTTTCAGCGCCTGAAAACTGCGCCAGACGCCGCGCAGGATCACCATGTTCACCAGCGCCATCGCCAGCAGGAAGGTCGCCGACACCGCCGTGCCAATCAGGCTGCCAGTTTCGTGGAACCATTCCATGTTTTTCTGAAAAGCCGTCGCGGTAGCGGCGATGGCAATCGAGGCCAGCACCACGATGGTGGAGTGCCCCAGCGAGAACCACGCCCCGACGCCGGACGGGCGTTTGCCCTGCTGCATCATCTTACGCGTCACGGTATCAATGGCCGCGATGTGGTCGGCGTCCACCGCGTGACGCAGCCCGTAGCACCACGCCAGCAGACTGGCGGCCATCAGCGCCGTGCTGCCGCTAAAGGCGTGCCATGCCCATCCCCAGGCCAGCAGGTTTGCCATTACCAGAGCCAGCAGCAGAAGCGCGGCGCGAGGTTCATTGCGTAAGAGTCGTAACATTTTAAGTCCTTTGTGAACATGACCGGGCGGCGGCGACCACCGCCTGCCCGAAGGAGATCGCTCCGTCACCTGCGGGCAGGTGCGAAGGAAAAAGAAGCGTAAAGTCAGAAAGATAATGACGCAGGCGCGCGCGCAGCAGACGGTTGTACACCACGCCGCCGCTGAGGCAGATTGTCGACAGCGATAAGCGTCGGGCATGGAACGCGGCGAGTTCTGCCAACCCTTTTGCCAGCGTGTCGTGAAACGCCCATGCGCGCGCGCTGGGCTCAGCCTTCCAGGCCAGCCACTGCCGCCAGAAAAGCGCGAGGTTGTCGACAGATAGCGTCACCGGATGGTCGACACCCGCGCACTGCGAGGCCAGCGCTTCCAGCCTGCAGGCGGCTTCCCCCTCCCACGACTGCGCGTCGATACCGAGCGCGCAGGCGACCGCATCAAACAGGCGACCACATGACGAGGCCTGCGGCGCGTTGATGCCGCGCCCGATCGCCGTCGCCAGCAGCGGCCAGTTCTGGCGCTGTACCGCGCGCGTTTCCGGATACTGCTGCCAGTCAGGGACAAATGCCAGACAGTGGGCGAGTAAATTGCGCCACGGCTGCCGCGCCGCCAGATCGCCGCCCGGCAGCGCAACGGCAGGCAGCCCGCCCAGATGCTTGCTCGCGAGATAGTTCACCCGCAGGCACTCCCCGCCCCACAGCGCGCCGTTCTCGCCCATGCCGATCCCGTCCAGCGTGAGGGCGATAACGTCTCCGCCCTCACGCGGCCAGCCGTTTTCCGCCAGGCACGCCGCCGCGTGGGCGTGATGGTGCTGTACGGTTTCGACCGGCAGCGCCTGCGCTTGCGCCCATTGTTGCGTGTGATAGCCCGGATGGGCGTCGCACACCACGCGCTCCGGCTGGAAGGCGTAGATGTCCTGCATCGTCGAGAGCGCGCTGCGCCACTGCGCTTCGACACCTTCATCGCCGAGATCGCCAAAATGCTGGCTCAGCACCGCCTGGTTGCCACGCACCAGGCAGAAGGTGTTTTTCATCTCCGCACCGGTGCATAACATGGCGGGGATATTCTCGAAACCTGCAGGCAACGTGATGGCATCTGGTACAAAACCGCGCGCCCGGCGGAGCATCGCACCGTCCCGATCCATCACCGAATCGTCCATCCGCTGAAGAATATCGCGATTGTGCATCAGGAAGCCGTCCGCCATGTTGCCCAGTTCATCCAGCGCCTGTTGATTACTGATGGCAGGCGGCCTGCCGCTGAGGTTGCCGGAGGTCATCACCAGCGGGCGCTGGCAGTCCATCATCAGCAAATGTTGCAGCGGGTTTGCGGGAAGCATGATGCCCACGCTATCCAGACCCGGCGCGATTGCCTCGGGGAACACCGGCAGCCAGGCTTTTGGCGTGAGCACGACAGGTGCAGCGGGTGAGCGCAGCAGCGTCTGAATCGACTCAGGCAGCTTTTCCGCCTGCGGGATCATCACCGCCAGCGGCTTCGACGGTCGCTGCTTGCGTGACCGCAATGTCCGTATCGCCTGCGGGTTGAGCGCGTCGCAGACGAGGTGAAAACCGCCCAGCCCTTTAACCGCGACTATGCCGCCGTCCTTGAGCGTCGCCACCGCCGCACGCAGTGCCGCTTCGCGGGTAGCAACAACGTCGCCCGCACGCCATTCCAGCGCTGGCCCGCAGTCCGGGCACGCCACCGGCTGGGCGTGAAAACGTCGGTCGGCAGGATTGCGGTACTCCGTCTCACAGGGTGCGCACAGGGAAAATGCGGCCATCGACGTGGCCGGACGGTCATAGGGCATGGCGCGGATAATGGTAAACCGCGGCCCGCAGTGGGTGCAGTTGATAAACGGGTAGCGATAACGGCGCTCGCCGGGGTCGCGCATTTCAGCCAGACACGCCGGACAGGTGGCGGCATCCGGCACAATCTGGGTGTCCATCGCGCCGCCCGCACTGTGGCGGATAACAAACGCGTCCGGCAGGTTCGTCCAGGTGAACGGCTGCGTTTCAACGTGGTCAATGCGTGCCAGCGGTGGGCAGTCCTGATGCAGCCTCGCGGTAAAGGCCCCCCCATTACCCGCGAGGCGCACCAGCACGCCCTCTCCGTCGTTGCAGACATCGCCCGTTAGCTGAAGCTGATGCGCAAGCTGCCAGACGAAGGGCCGAAACCCCACGCCCTGCACCTTGCCGCGCACGCGCAGCTGTACACCGTTACTGCTCATGGCGGATCAGAACAGCAGTGATGCTGAAGTATCGAACGCCGCACGACGGCGCTTTTCGGCGCTCATCTGCTCAAGCTTGTCGCGATCCACGCAGACCAGCGCGTGCGTCGGGCAGGCTTCCATGCAGGCCGGGCCTGAATCGCGGTGGTAGCACAGGTCACATTTGTTGGCTTCGGCTTTCTCCGCCCGCACACTCAGCCCCAAACCGCTGTTGCGCACGACCGGACGGACAACCACCTCCATCGCGCCGTACGGGCAGGCGACCACGCAGGTTTTGCAGCCAATACAGCGCTCCTGCATCACGTGCACAAAGCCTTTCTCGCGTTTAATCGCCCCGTTCGGACAGACGTTCGCGCACGGCGCGTCTTCGCACTGGCGACAGATGGCGGCGGTAGAAATATTCACGCCTTTACTGACGTGGATGCGCGGCAGGAACGTGTCAGGAGTCAGTGACGCGCAGTCCTGCTCCGCCTGATGGGAAACCACGCACGCCACTTCACAGGTACGGCAACCTATGCACTTACTGGCATCGGCCATTATAAAACGGTTCATCTGCTTCTCCAGCATTACAGTTATGCGCGGAGATATTCATAAACCGTGCCAATTATTAACACTATGATTTTTAATGATTTTAAAAATGAGCGTGGTGCTGTCATCGTCACTTATGACGATAACAGCTGTCGACGTCACCGATGCGGACCGTCGATCACGGAGTCGCGCAGGATAAGCTCACCGGAGAAGGTTTGCTGGTATTTGAACTCACCGCCGTCAAGCATGAAGATCAGGCGGCTGATGGTCTCCTTGATCATCTCCGTCACCGGAATGCGCACGCTGGAGAGCGACGGCACCATGTAAGGCGCGATGGCCACATCGTCGAAACCAATCACCGACACCGCGTCCGGCGTGGCGACACCGCTGTCGTGCAGCTGCTTCATGGCACCAATCGCCATATCGTCATTACTCGCCACCAGCGCCGTAAAGCGTTCGCCCCGGGATAACAGCTCCGCCACTGCCGCCGCACCGCTAGCCGGGTTCCATTTCCCCTGCGCAATCAGCTCCTGGCGCAGTGGAATGCCGTGCTGCATCAGTGCTGCCCGGTAACCGGAAAGACGCTCAACGCCGGTCGGGGAATCGAGTGAGCCGGTGATAAACGCAATATCCCGGTGGCCTTTCGCAATCAGCTTCGACACCGCATCCTGGCAGGAGGCATTATGATCGGACCAGACGCTGTGGCTGCTGTTTTTCCGCAGTCGTCGGTTGAGCACCATAATCGGCTGCTCGCACTTTTCGACGATCTCGTCCATCTCCTCGACGCTCAGGAAACGCGGATAGATGATCACCGCGTCGCAGCGCATGTCGAGCAGATATTGAATTGCCTCGCGCTCCTCGTCGGCACTGTGCTTACCGTCCGCGAGGATCAGCTGCCGCCCTTTTTCTTCCGTCATGCGCGCGGCGTGGAACAGCAGTTCGCTAAAGTAAACGCCGTGGTAAAGGGTGTTCGTCACCACCAGCCCCAGCGTCTGGGTACGCCTGGTCGCCAGGTTGCGCGCCAGCAAATTCGGACGATAGCCGCTCTCTTCAATGGCCTGAAACACCCGGTCTTTGGTCTCCTGGCTAACGTAGCCATTTCCCGACAGCACCCGGGAGACCGTCGCTTTCGAAACGCCTGCCCGCTTCGCCACTTCCAGCATCGTGGTCATGTTGTTATTCCGTTTGAAACTGATGAGCGCAGTGTACTGCACTGCAAAAAAATTGTCGCAGCGGCGAAATCACGCTTTGACTGACGATAGGTGATCGTCATCACGAATGTGAAAAATGTACAAAAAGCGATCTTGTTTCATTCAAAGAAACTCATGATGATTATGTGAAACCGGTTTCCTACATTTCTCACAACGATAACAGGATCACATCCGATGGCCAAAAATTACGCCGCGCTGGCGAACGACGTTGTCAGCGCGCTGGGCGGCAAAGAGAACATTGTCGCCGTCACTCACTGTATGACGCGTCTACGCTTCGTCCTGAAAGACGAAAGCCTTACCGATGCCGCGCGCCTGAAAAGCATCAGCGGCGTGCTCGGCGTGGTACGCAATGACAACCAGTGTCAGGTCATTATTGGCAACACCGTTTCTCAGGCGTACCGCGAAGTGGTGAGCCTGCTGCCAGGCAGCCTGCAGCCTGCCGTACCGGAAGGCCCGCAGAAACTGACATTACGCCGCATCGGCGCCGGGATCCTCGACGCGCTGATCGGTACCATGTCCCCGCTGATCCCGGCGATCATTGGCGGCTCGATGGTCAAGCTGCTGGCAATGATCCTCGAGATGACCGGCGTGCTGGGCAAGGGCGATCCCACGCTGACCATCCTGACGGTCATTGGCGACGGCGCGTTCTTCTTCCTGCCGCTGATGGTGGCAGCCTCGGCGGCTGTGAAGTTCAAAACTAACATGTCGCTGGCGATTGCCATTGCGGGCGTGCTGGTGCATCCGAGCTTTATCGAGCTGATGGCGAAAGCCGCGCAGGGCGAGCACGTTGAGTTCGCCTTTATCCCGGTGACGGCGGTGAAATACACTTACACCGTCATCCCGGCTCTGGTCATGACCTGGTGCCTGTCATACATCGAGCGCTGGGTGGATCGCATTACCCCGGCGGTCACCAAAAACTTCCTCAAGCCGATGCTGATCGTGCTGATTGCCGCCCCGCTCGCCATCGTGTTGATTGGCCCGCTGGGCATCTGGATCGGTAGCGCCATCTCTGCACTGGTCTACACCATTCACGGCTATCTGGGCTGGCTCTCCGTCGCCATTATGGGCGCGCTGTGGCCGCTGCTGGTGATGACCGGGATGCACCGCGTGTTTACGCCGACCATCATTCAGACCATTGCCGAGACGGGCAAGGAAGGGATGGTGATGCCGTCGGAAATCGGCGCCAACCTGTCGCTCGGCGGCTCGTCGCTGGCGGTGGCGTGGAAAACGAAAAACCCGGAGCTGCGCCAGACTGCGCTAGCGGCGGCGGCCTCCGCCATCATGGCGGGGATCTCTGAACCGGCGCTATACGGCGTGGCGGTACGTCTGAAACGTCCGCTGATTGCGAGCCTGATCAGCGGCTTTATCTGCGGTGCGGTGGCGGGCATGGCCGGTCTTGCCAGCCATTCGATGGCGGCACCGGGGCTGTTCACCAGCGTGCAGTTCTTCGACCCGGCCAACCCGATGACCATCGTATGGGTGTTTGGCGTGATGGGGCTGGCAGTGGTGCTGTCGTTTGTTCTGACCCTGATACTCGGCTTTGAGGATATCCCGGTCGAAGACGAGGCTGAAAAAGCGCGCGCCCTGCAGACCGCACCGGTTCAGAACAAAGCAGCAGAAGCATAAATTGAAAGCGAGGTAAGAATGTCTGTTTTTCCACAAGGATTTTTATGGGGCGGCGCGCTTGCCGCCAACCAGAGTGAAGGTGCTTACCGCGAAGGCGGCAAAGGGCTAACCACGGTCGATATGATCCCGCACGGTGCGAATCGCCTGGCGGTGAAGGTCGGTAAGGAAAAGCGTTTCTCGCTGCGTGACGACGAGTTCTACCCGAGCCACGAGGCGATTGATTTTTACCATCGCTATAAAGAAGACATCGCCCTGATGGCGGAGATGGGCTTTACGGTGTTCCGCACCTCGATTGCCTGGAGCCGCCTCTACCCGAACGGCGACGAGCCGCTGCCGAACAAAGAGGGTATTGCCTTCTACCGCGCGGTGTTCGAGGAGTGCAAAAAGTACAATATTGAGCCGCTGGTGACCCTGTGCCACTTCGACGTGCCGATGCACCTGGTAACGGAGTACGGCTCCTGGCGCAACCGCAAGATGGTCGATTTCTTCGCCCGCTACGCCCGCACCTGCTTTGAAGAATTTAACGGGCTGGTGAAATACTGGCTGACCTTCAACGAAATCAACATCATGCTGCACAGCCCGTTCTCCGGCGCGGGGCTGGTGTTTGAGGAAGGTGAAAACGAGGACCAGGTGAAGTACCAGGCCGCGCACCACGAGCTGGTGGCGAGCGCGCTGGCGACCAAAATCGCCCACGAGGTGAACCCGGAAAACCAGGTCGGCTGCATGCTGGCGGGCGGCAATTTCTACCCGTACTCTTGCAAGCCGGAAGACGTGTGGATGGCGCTGGAGAAAGACCGCGAGAACCTGTTCTTTATCGACGTGCAGGCGCGCGGCAGTTACCCGGCCTACTCCGCCCGCGTGTTCCGCGAAAAAGGCGTGGTGATTGTGAAAGACCCGGGCGATGACGAACTGCTGAAAAACACCGTCGATTTCGTTTCGTTCAGCTACTACGCCTCGCGCTGCGCGTCGGCGGACATGAACGCGGGCAACACCAGCGCGGCGAACATCGTGAAGTCCCTGCGTAACCCGCATATTCAGGTGAGCGAATGGGGCTGGGGCATTGACCCGCTCGGCCTGCGCATCACCATGAACATGATGTACGACCGTTACCAGAAGCCGCTGTTCCTGGTGGAAAACGGGCTCGGGGCGAAGGACGAGATCGACGCGAATGGCGAGATTAACGACGACTACCGCATCAGCTACCTGCGCGAGCATATCCGCGCGATGGGCGACGCGATTGAGGACGGCGTGCCGCTGATGGGCTACACCACCTGGGGCTCCATCGACCTGGTGGCCGCCTCAACGGGCGAGATGAGCAAGCGCTACGGATTTGTGTACGTTGACCGGGACGACGCCGGAAACGGCACGCTGGACCGCAAGCGCAAGAAATCGTTCGGATGGTACAAGAAGGTGATTGCGAGTAACGGGGCGGATCTGGAGTAGCCTGTGCTTACCCCTCACCCTAACCCTCTCCCCACAGGGGAGAGGGGACAAAATACACTCTCTCCCCTATGGGGAGAGGGCCGGGGTGAGGGGTTCAAACCCACCGTCCCCAACCCACTCCGCAAGCCGTGAATAGACCACGTCCACCGCCTCTTTCACCGGCGGCGTCATCGGGTAATAAAACCCGACGATGTCTGGCTGAATGCCCAAAAACAGCACCTCGCCCACGTCGTCTTTAATCTGATCGACCAGGTAGTTCAGCGGCATATTGTGCGTCGTCATCATAAACATCTCGGCGATGTCGTCCGGGTCAATCAGGCGGATCTCGCCGGGGTTGAGCCCCATATCGGTGGCATCGACGATTAACAGCCTGTCAGGACGCAGTTCGCGAATGGCGACCACATCGTTTTCCGGCGCGCTGCCGCCGTCAATCACTACCCAGCCGCCCTGCGGTTTCGCGGCGCACATCTCTGCCAGCAGTGGACCCGCGCCGTCGTCGCCCATCATGCTATTGCCAACACACAGTAAAACGTCAGTCACGTAATCTCCTCACCATCAGGTAGATGGCGCTCTCCTGATGAATATCGTGCAGCATGCTAAGCAGCGTTTTGCTCCACGCCTGCTGCTCGGGGGTTTGCCTGCTCAGCGCCGCGTCAAAGGCGTTGGCGAGCATCGCAATGTGGTGGGCGTCGATGACGATCTCGCCGTACTTCGGCACGCCCTCCATTTTGCGCCGCGCCGTGCTGCCCTCCTCCAGCGTGGCGATCCACGCCAGGTACTCGGGCCACGGGCAGCTTAACGCCGCCTCCAGGCAGTCGATCACCCCGAGGTGGTGCCCAATCGCCAGGCTGTAATAGACCACCTGCTGCGCCGCATCCGGGGTGGCATCGTTCTCATCAATAAACTTACGGCTCAGCTGGCTGAACACCACCGTTTCACTCATCGGATACGCGCCTCATCCACAACGCTGTTCAGGTTCGCCACAATCTCGTTGAGGCGCGGATCGTTTTCCGCCTCCAGCCAGCGCGCCACCTGATGGTCGCCCTGGCTCAGCAGGCGCAGATAATCGTCGGCAATCTGACGCCCGTAACGGTAGCCAGCCAGCCTGCGCGCCGTGCGGTCCACTTTCACCCGCAGCGGCTGCACCATGTCCGGGTGCAGGATGGCCGCAGGTTGGTTGTCCAGCTCGCCCGGCTCACGGGCGTGGATTTTTTGCTCCAGCAGGCCGAGCGCCATGGCAAATCCGTACAGCGTCGCGGCGGGCGTTGGCGGACAGCCCGGAATGTAGACGTCAACCGGCACGATTTTGTCGGTGCCGCCCCAGACGCAGTAAAGGTCGTGGAAGATGCCGCCGCTGTTGCCGCAGGCCCCGTAGGATATGCAGATTTTCGGGTCCGGCGCGGACTGCCAGGCGCGCAGCGCGGGGGAGCGCATGGCGCGGGTGACGGCCCCGGTAAACAGCAGAATGTCCGCATGACGCGGAGACGGCACCACTTTGATGCCGAAGCGCTCGGCGTCAAACAGCGGTGACAGGGTGGCGAAGATCTCAATCTCGCAGCCGTTGCAGCCGCCGCAATCCACGCGGTAGACGTAGGCCGAGCGTTTGATTTTTTTTAGCAGCGACGCCTTCATGCTGGCGATGGATTCGTCCACCGTCATCGGCACCGGAATGCCGTTTGCGTCGCGCGGGCCGAGTAAATTGTCCATCAGCTGGCCTCTCTCATATGGCGGGTGATATCAATGCGGTCGGACGGCAGCAGGCACTTCTGACGCTTGCACTCCGGGCAGGTTTCAAAGCTTTCACGATGATGCTCCGCGCGGGCATCGCCGTTGTGCTGCAACAGCGCGATGGCGTAGTCGATCTCTTTCTGCACGGCGAACGGGCGTCTACAGACGCGGCAGCTGCACAGATCAAAGCGCGACTGCTGGAGGAAATCCTCTTTCTTCCACACCGCCAGCTCGAATTCCTGCGACAGGCGAATGGCCACCGTCGGGCAGACCTCCTCGCAGCGGCCGCAGAAGATGCAGCGCCCGAGGTTAAACTGCCAGGCCAACTCGCCGGTTTTGAGATCCGTTTCCACCGTCAGGGCATTCGACGGACAGGCGTTGACGCAGGCCGCGCAGCCGATGCACTGCTGCGGATTGTGCTCCGGCTTGCCGCGAAAGTTTTTATCCACCGGCATCGGCTCCAGCGGATAACGGCTGGTCTGCGTGCCGGTTTTGATCACTTTTTTGATAAAGGTAAACATGACGAGTCCTTATTTCAGCGGCGAGTTTTTACGCTCAATGCTGTAGCGCTCAAGCTCTTTGTACGGCACCACCTGGCTTTTCTTCTTGCGCACGTCCACGACGGTCATGCGGTCGGTGCAGGAGTAGCACGGGTCGAGGCTGCCGATGATCAGCGGCGCATCGGAAACCGTGTTGCCGCGCAGCATGTAGCGCAGGGTTGGCCAGTTGGCGTAGGTGGCCGCGCGGCAGCGCCAGCGGTAGAGCTTCTGGTTGTCGCCGGTCATGCTCCAGTGAATGTCGTCCCCGCGCGGCGCTTCGGCAAAGCCGAGGGCAAAGCGGTTCGGGATGTAGGTAAAGCCCTCCACGATCAGCGGGCCACCCGGCAGATTATCGAGGCCGAAGTCGATCATATTCAGGGCGGTGAATACCTCGTTGATACGCACCTTGAGGCGCGAAATAACGTCGCAGCCCTGCTCGCTGTGCACGGTCATCGGCAGCAGGCCGTAGCCGACAAACGGGTGATCGGCGCGGGTATCGCGGGCGTGGCCGCTGGCGCGCACCATCGGGCCGACGTTGCTGAAGTCGCGGGCGATTTCAGGGTCAAGACGGCCGATGCCGACGGTGCGCTGCTCGATGTTTGGCGTGCTGAGCAGCATGTCCACCAGCTCCTGCACGTCGCGGCGCATCTGCTGCGCCAGTAGACGGGTCTGGATCATGTCGTCCTTCAGCAGGTCGCGGCGGATCCCGCCAATCAGGTTCAGACCGTAGGTTTTACGCGCCCCGGTGAGGATCTCCGCCATCTTCATCGACGCCTCGCGCACGCGGAAGAACTGCATAAAACCGGAGTCAAAACCGACGAAGTGGCAGGCCAGGCCGAGGTTCAACAGGTGCGAGTGCAGGCGCTCCACCTCCAGCAGAATGGCGCGGATCATCTGCGCGCGTTCGGGCACCACGATCCCCATGCCGTTCTCCACCGAGGTGGTGTAGGCGGTGCTGTGGGCGAAGCCGCAGATGCCGCACACGCGGTCAGAAAGAAACGTCACTTCGTTGTAGCCCATGCGGGTTTCCGCCAGCTTTTCCATGCCGCGATGGACGTAGAACAGGCGGTAGTCGGCGTCGATAATGTTTTCGCCATCGACGAACAGGCGGAAGTGGCCCGGTTCGTCGGAGGTGACGTGCAGCGGGCCAATCGGCACCACGTTGTTCTTCTTGCTGCCCAGCTCGTTGATGAACTCGTAGGTTTCGCTGTCGGTGGTCGGCGCCGGACGCTGGCGGTAGTCCATGCTGTCTTTGCGCAGCGGGTAGAGTTCGTCCGGCCAGTCGTCCGGCAGCACCAGGCGGCGCTCGTCCGGCAGGCCGACCGGCACCAGGCCGTACATGTCGCGCACTTCGCGCTCGCCCCAGACGGCGGCAGGCACGCGCGGCGTGACGGACGGATATTCCGGCTTATTTGGGTCAACTTCGACGCGCACAGTGAGCCAGCACTTTTCGCCCTGCTCCATCGACATCACGTAGTACACGGCGTAATTGCCGCACAGCTGACGCTCGTCGTTGCCGAACAGCACCGACAGCCAGCCGCCCTGCTGGTAATAGAGGAACTCCACCACTTCCGGCAGGTAGTTCACCTTAATGGTGACGGTTATCTGGTCTTTGGTTTGCCAGGACTCCTCCAGCACTACGCCGGGGAAGGCCTGATGCAACGCGGCGAGATACTGCTGACCTTTCTTTTCTTCAGACATAAAAACTCTCTTTAATCACGCCACCAGCAAGGAGACGAACGCTAAAAATGCAAAACCAAAACCGGCCCAGGTGATGCGCGACGTTTCGACAAAACGCAGGCGCGCCATGCTGTTTTCAAACAGGGCAATCACCAGCACGCCGACCAGCAGCTTGAGGGCGGCAATCACGACGGCCAGCACCAGACCGCCCACGGAGAAGTGCGTCATCTGCCCCCACGGGAAGAAGACGCCGACAAACATCTGCAGCACCACCAGCTGTTTGAGGCTGATGCCCCACTTCAGCACCGCAAAGCCGTAGCCGCTGTATTCGGTGAGCGGCCCTTCCTGCAGCTCCTGCTCGGCTTCCGCCAGATCGAACGGCAGTTTGCCCATCTCGATAAAGGTGGCGAACGCGCAGGCGCAGAGCGCCAGCACCAGTGGGATCGAGCGCGCCACAGGCCAGTGATAAACGGTGTCGGTGATAAAACTGATATGGGTTGAACCCGCGACCTGCGCGGCAACCCACAGCCCCAGCAGCAGGATCGGCTCAACCAGCACGCCCAGCATCGCCTCGCGGCTGGCACCGATGCCGGTAAATGGGCTCCCGGTGTCCAGGCCCGCAATCGCAAAGAAGAAGCGGGCAATGGCGAAGAGGTAGATGAGCGTAATCAGATCGCCAAGCACGGGCAGCGGCGACGCCACCGTGACCACCGGCAGCGCGGTGGCGATGGTCAGCATAACGCCCACCATCACGAACGGCGTCAGGCGGAAGACCCAGCCTGCGGCATCCGGGGCCACGCTCTGACGAGAAAGCAGTTTGAAGAGATCGCGATACTCCTGGAGCACCCCGGGCCCGCGACGGTTATGCATTCTAGCGCGTGCCACGCGCGTGATGCCCGACAGCAGCGGCGCAGCGGCGAACAGCACCAGCGCCTGAAGAATGGCCAGTAACAAACTCATGTCAGGCTCCTCGTGAAATTACAATGATCACCAGCACCGCCAGTTCGATCAGCGCCAGACGACGGAACAGCGCGGGCGCGGCGGCGCTCTGCCAGCCCGGCACCCAACCCTTCGGGTTCAGCCAGTGGCGCAGCTTCAGCACGACGGCGAAGTTCTCCTTCACCGGCATGGCGAAACCGTGGGCGGTGATAACCATCGACTGTTCGTGTTCGTAGCCGCAGGCCCACGCCGCCCCGCGAGAGCGGGAGGCAAGGCGGTCGCGCCTGAAGAACAGCATCAGCACGAACGGCAGCAGCGGCGCGGCAATCAGCAACAGCGCCATCATCGGCTGGGATACGACGGTATGCGCCGTCGCGAGCGGCAGTGGAATAGCGTTACCCAGCAGCGGCAGCAGCCACGGCGCGGCGACCCCGCCCGCGATGCAGCACAGCGCCAGCGCGACCACGCTTACGCCCATCAGTACCGGAGCGCAGCAGGCGTTTTCCGCTTCGCGGGTGCGCGGCGCGCCGAGGAAGGTCACGCCGTAGACTTTCGCCATACACATCACCGCCAGCGCCCCGGTAATCGCCAGCCCGACCGCCAGCAGCGGGCCGAGCAGGCGTGCGATAAAGACATCGCTCTGCCCGAGCGCGAAGAAGGACTGATAGATCACCCACTCCCCGGCAAAGCCGTTCAGCGGCGGCAGCGCGGCCATTGCCATCAGCCCGACCAGCATCGCCAGTGAAATCACCGGCATCTTTTTGCCAATCCCACCGAGCTTTTCAATATCCCGATGGCCGGTGCGGAACCAGACGCTTCCCGCGCCGAGGAACAGGGTGCTTTTAAACAGGCTGTGGTTGACGAGGTGATAAAGACCGCCGATAAACCCGGCCGCGATCAGCGCAGGATGATTGAGTGCCAGCCCGGTCACGCCCGCGCCCATTCCGAGCAGGATGATGCCGATGTTTTCCAGCGTGTGGTACGCCAGCAGGCGCTGGATGTTGTGCTCCATCAGCGCGTACAGCCCGCCGACGAACGCGGTGATCATACCGGCAATCAGCAGCACGACGCCCCACCACAGCGGCGGCTGGCCGCCAGCCAGCGTGATGCTCAGAATACCGAACAGTCCTACCTTCATGACGACGGTGGAAAACAATGCAGCGGCAGGTGCAGAGGCATTTGCATGCGCCTGCGGCACCCAGCCGTGCAGAGGGATGATCCCGGCCAGCAGGCCAAAGCCCACCACGCCCAGCAGCCAGACGTCGCTTCCCAGTGGCTGACCGTTAAGCGCTGCGAAGTCGAGCGTGCCGAAACGTTGCCACACCCGCCAGCAGGCCAGCGCCAGCAGCAGCGTGCCGAGGCGACCGAGCGCAAACCACAGCTTGCCGGAGGCGCTACATCCCGTCAGGAACACGCCGCACAGCGCCATGATCTCCGCCATCACCACCAGCGCGCCGAGGTTGCTGGCAATGACGGTGCAGACCGCCGACGCCATCAGCAAGTTAACCAGCAGACCATTCGCGCGGGTGTGCTGATGGCGGTGCCATTCAATATTGAACAGGCTGATAAACACCCCGCACAGGCCAAAGGTCACCAGCCAGATGGCGTTCAGCGGCGTGAGCTGAACGGTATGTCGGACGATCGGAATCATTGCTTCGGCGGTCTGGCCGCTGAGTAACACTGCCGTACCTGCTGCCAGCGTCATCACGCTACCGACCGCCCCGCCGATCCCGGCAATCCCGCCGCTCAGGGTTTTATGGAAAGAGAACACTAGCGCCAGCACGGCGGCGGCAGTGAAGCACGCCACGGCGCTGTTAATCATGAATATCGCGTTCATTTCGCCCCTCGTTAAGCGCCTGCAAAAGCGAAAGATCGCCAAAATCGCTGTTGATGGTCAGCTCGCGCTTGCGCTTGCTGGTGCGGGCGATGTCGCGAATGTTGACCAGAATCAGCGCCCTGGTCGGGCAGGTGCGCACGCAGGCCGGGCCCTGTTCGTCAAAGCTGCACAGATCGCATTTCACCGCGACGGCGCGGATGCCGGGCACCCAGTCCAATAGCGTGCTCACCTTCGCCGGAGCGGGTGGTGCGGGCGGCGCTTTCGGGGTATTTGCGTTCGCCGGAATATGCAGCGGGCGGCTGCCGGAAAATTCAATCGCGCCGAACGGGCAGGCAATGCCGCACAGCTTGCAGCTGACGCACAGGCTTTCGTTGAGCTGGACAGTGCCATCAACGCGGGTGATGGCATTCACTGGGCAGACACCCGCGCAGGGGGCATCTTCACAGTGGTGGCAGAGCTGCGGAGCAGACTCTTTTTCATTACGCATGACGCGCAGACGCGGCATGGACTGCAGCCCGTGCAGGCGGTGGGTTTCCGAACACGCCGCCTCACAGGTTCGACAGCCAATACAGACCGTCGAGTCAGCAATTACAAAACGGTTCACCGGGCAATCCTCAGGTGATGGTCATTTTTGACGAAGAAAAACTGTCTTATCGACACTTTCGACACTTGGTTATCAGGCAACGTTTGCGGAGGCATTTCCCGCCGTCAGCTGTTTCAGATCGACCGGCAGGTCGTGCTCAACCGCGGTATAAAGCCCGTTATAAACGGGCGCGATTTTCTCCAGATAGTGCTCGAGCACCTGCTGGCGATCGCGGTTGCTGACGTAGCCATCGACCATGCCGTCAGCCATCAACTGCGCTTGCGCAATACATTGTTTTTCACCCTCTTTGTTCTCAACAAAGTACTCAATGGTGTGGCTGTTAAAGCTGTCCGCCAGGGTGACAAAGACCGTGAAGTGGCCAAAAAGGACAAAGCGCATATCGCCCTGCGCCGCGCAGCTCATCGCATGATGTAGACGGGCCTTTGACAGGGTGATCCCCTGAACCAGAGAGTTGCAGTAGAGGTGCCACTGATCCTGGAGCTGCTGATGACGCTGCGCGATGTAATCCGCTTTTTCGCTGATTTCCCAAATAGTCATAAAAGGTATCCGGTTAATGGAGATAGCGGCTGTTAAGCAGATTCCATGCCAATTTTTAAGCTTATGATTTATATGATTTTTAAATCTTATCGCACTGTCAACCGCGCGGTGTCGACGTGTCATTTCGACAGTGTTGACACCGTCACGCCCTGACAAAAATCAAGCTGGCACCGTTATTGCATTCAATGGCGCAATTCATTGAGGAGGCGTCATGCACGAAATAACCCTCTGCCAGCGGGCTCTGGAGCTTATCGAACAGCAGGCAGTGCAAAACCACGCGAAGCGCGTCACCGGCGTCTGGCTGAAGATCGGGGCATTTTCCTGCGTCGAGACCAGCGCCCTGACCTTCTGTTTTGAGCTGGTGTGTCGCGGCACGCTGGCAGAAGGCTGCGAGCTTCATATTGAAGAGCAGCAGGCGGAGTGCTGGTGTGAGCAGTGTCAGCAGTACGTGACCCTGCTGTCATCAAAGGTTCAGCGCTGCCCGCAGTGCCAGAATACCGGGCTGCGTATCGTGGCGGATGACGGTATGCAGATCCAACGCCTCGAAATTGAGAAGGAGTAATGTATGTGTAGCACCTGCGGTTGCGCCGAAGGCAACCTGTATATCGAAGGGGATGAACATCGTCCTCATTCCGCGTTTCGCTCCGCGCCCTTTTCACCGGCCCCGCGTCCTGCGGCGACGCTGACGGGTATCACCTTTGCGCCGCAGCAATCCCCTGCGGGCGATCTGCACTACGGCCACGGCGAAGCGGGTACCCACGCGCCGGGCATCAGCCAGCGCCAGATGCTGGAGGTGGAAATCAACGTGCTGGACAAAAATAACCAGATTGCCGCCCGCAACCGCGCCCGCTTTGCCGCCCGTCAACAGCTGGTGCTGAACCTGGTGTCCAGCCCCGGCTCCGGCAAAACCACGCTGCTGACTCAAACCCTCAAACGCCTGAACGAACGCGTTTCCTGCGCCGTCATTGAAGGCGACCAGCAAACCGTTAACGACGCGGCGCGCATTCGCGAAACCGGCACGCCGGCAATTCAGGTCAACACCGGCAAAGGCTGCCATCTGGATGCGCAGATGATTGCCGACGCCACGCCGCGTCTGCCGCTGACGGATAACGGCATCCTGTTCATTGAAAACGTCGGCAACCTGGTCTGTCCGGCGAGCTTTGACCTTGGCGAACGGCATAAAGTCGCGGTGCTCTCCGTCACCGAAGGGGAAGACAAGCCGCTGAAGTACCCGCATATGTTTGCCGCCGCGTCCATCATGCTGCTGAACAAAGTTGATCTGCTGCCGTACCTGAATTTCGACGTGGATAAATGCCTGTCCTGCGCCCGGGAAGTGAACCCGGACATTACGATCCTACTGGTCTCCGCCACGCGCGGCGACGGGATGGATGCATGGCTGAACTGGCTGGAGAGCGAACGATGTGCATAGGCGTCCCCGGACAAATTCACACCATCGACGGTAACCAGGCCAAAGTTGAAGTCTGCGGTATCCTGCGCGATGTCGATCTCACGCTGGTGGGCAGCAGCGATGAAACGGGCGCATCGCGTCTCGGCCAGTGGGTGCTGGTCCACGTTGGGTTTGCCATGAGCGTGATTAACGAAGCGGAAGCCCGCGACACGCTCGACGCCCTGCAAAACATGTTCGACGTGGAGCCTGACGTGGGCGCGCTCCTGTACGGCGAGGAGCGATAGCACATGCGTTACGTTGATGAATACCGCGCGCCGGAACAGGTGATGCAGCTTATCGGGCACCTGAAAACGCGCTCGGCGCTGCTGGACTACACCAAAGAAAGACCGCTGCGGATCATGGAGGTGTGCGGCGGACACACGCACGCCATCTTCAAATTTGGCCTCGACCAGCTGCTGCCGGACAACATCGAGTTTATCCACGGCCCCGGCTGCCCGGTCTGCGTTTTGCCGATGGGGCGTATCGACAGCTGCATCGACATTGCCAGCCAGCCCGACGTCATTTTCTGCACCTTTGGCGACGCGATGCGCGTGCCGGGGAAAAATGGCTCGCTGCTGCAGGCGAAAGCGCGCGGGGCCGACATCCGGATCGTTTATTCGCCGATGGATGCCCTGACGCTGGCAGCGGATAACCCCGCGCGCAAGGTCGTGTTTTTTGGCCTGGGGTTTGAAACCACCATGCCCGCCACCGCCATCACGCTGCAGCAGGCTAAAGCGCGCAGCGTCGATAACTTTTTCTTTTTCTGCCAGCACATCACGCTCATACCCACGCTGCGCAGCCTGCTGGAGGAGCCGGAAAACGGCATTGACGCCTTTCTGGCACCGGGCCACGTCAGCATGGTGATTGGCACAGACGCCTATGGTTTTATCGCTGAACAGTACAATCGTCCGTTAGTGGTGGCTGGTTTCGAACCGCTTGATCTACTGCAAGGCGTAACCATGCTGGTTGAGCAGAAAATAGCGGCCCTGAGCGCGGTGGAAAATCAGTATCGCCGCGTGGTGCCCGATACGGGTAATGAACGAGCGCAGCAGGCGATAGCCGACGTGTTTAGCGTTGAGGGCGACAGCGAATGGCGCGGTCTGGGGGTGATTGCCGAATCCGGCGTGCGCCTGACGCCCGCGTATCAATCCTTCGACGCAGAGGCGCATTTTCGCCCGCAGCCGCAGCAGGTGTGTGACGATCCGCGCGCGCGCTGCGGTGAGGTACTCACCGGCAAATGCAAACCTCATCATTGCCCGTTATATGGCAAAACCTGTAACCCGCAAACCGCGTTTGGCGCGCTGATGGTCTCCTCCGAGGGAGCCTGCGCCGCGTGGTATCAGTTCCGCAATCAGGAGTGTGAAGCATGAACACGGTTGAAATGGCGCACGGCAGCGGTGGTCAGGCGATGCAGCAGCTCATTAATCAGCTGTTTATGGAAGCATTCAACAACCCCTGGCTGGCCGAACAGGAAGACCAGGCGCGCATTGACCTGTCAACGCTCACCGCTCACGGTGACAGACTGGCGTTCTCGACCGACAGCTACGTCATCGCCCCGCTGTTCTTTCCCGGCGGTGATATCGGCAAGCTCGCCATTTGCGGTACGGCCAATGATATCGCCGTCAGCGGCGCGGTTCCGCGCTACCTCTCCTGCGGGTTTATTCTCGAAGAGGGTTTACCGATGGCAACGCTTAACGCGGTGGTCAGCAGCATGGCGCAGACCGCACGCGAAGCGGGCATTGCTATCGTCACCGGTGATACCAAAGTGGTCCAGCGCGGCGCGGCGGATAAACTTTTCATCAATACTGCAGGAATGGGGGCAATACCGGCCGATATTCACTGGGGCGCGCAGCAGCTTGGCGCAGGCGACGTGCTGATCGTGACCGGAACGCTGGGCTGCCACGGGGCAACCATTCTTAACCTGCGCGAAGGCTTAGGTCTGGATGGCGAACTGCGCAGCGACTGCGCGGTACTCACACCGCTGATTCAAACCCTGCGTACCCTTCCGGGCGTAAAAGCCCTGCGGGACGCCACCCGAGGCGGCGTGAATGCCGTCGTGCACGAGTTTGCGGCAAGCTGCGGATGCGGCGTTGAGCTGACCGAGCGCGATTTGCCCGTCAAGCCTGCCGTGCGCGGGCTGTGCGAACTGCTGGGACTTGATCCGCTTAACTTTGCTAACGAAGGTAAACTGGTGATCGGCGTGGAACGTACCGCTGCAGAAGCGGTGCTGGAACAGCTTCGCGCCCATCCCTCAGGAAAAAACGCCGCTATCATTGGCGAAGTCGTTGAGCGCAAAGGGGTGCGCCTGGCCGGGCTATATGGCGTTAAACGCACGCTGGATCTGCCGCACGCGGAACCCTTACCTCGAATTTGCTAGAACCGCGCCATAAGCGGTCAGCACTGAATCTCTTTTTTTTGCCAGTTTCTATTGGAAAGCAATATGCCGTATACACCGATGAGCGATCTTGGACAGCAGGGCCTGTTTGACATCACGCGCACACTTTTACAGCAGCCCGATCTCGGCGCGCTGAGCGATGCCCTGACCCGGCTGGTCAGGCAATCTGCGCTGGCGGACAGCGCCGCGATTGTGCTGTGGCATAGCGGAACGCATCGCGCGAGCTACTACTCAACGCGTGATAACGGCAAAGCGTTTGAGTATGAGGACGAAACGTACCTCGCGCATGGCCCGGTGCGCCGTATACTCTCCCGGCCTGAAGTGCTGCATTGCAATTTTGCGGAGTTCAGGATGGCTTGGCCAAGGCTGGCGGAGAGCAATCTCTATCAGCCTTTCGGGCATTACTGCATGTTGCCGCTGGCGGCAGAGGGCCAGATTTTTGGCGGCTGCGAGTTTATCCGCACGACCGACCAGCCCTGGAGCGAGGCGGAATACGAGCGCCTGCACACCTTTACCCAGATAGTGGCCGTGGTGGCTGAGCAGATCCAGAGCCGCGTCACCAACAACGTAGATTACGACCTGCTGAGCCGCGAGCGCGACAACTTCCGCATTCTGGTCGCCATCACTAACGCCGTGCTGTCGCGCCTCGACATGGATGAGCTGGTCAGCGAAGTCTCGAAAGAAATCCACCACTATTTCAAAATCGATGCCATCAGCATTGCGCTTCGCGGCCATCGCAAGGGCAAGCTGAACATCTACTCCACTCACTATCTTGATGAGGCCAATCCGGCACACGAGCAGAGCGAGGTCGATGAGGCCGGTACGCTCTCCGAGCGGGTGTTTAAAAGCAAAGAGATCCTGCTGCTCAACCTGAACGAACAGGATCCGGTGGCCCCTTACGAGCGAACGCTGTTCAACACCTGGGGCAACAAAATTCAGACTCTGTGCTTGCTGCCGCTGATGTCCGGCAACACCATGCTGGGCGTGCTGAAGCTGGCGCAGTGTGAGGAAGGCGTATTCACCACCGCCAACCTGAAGCTGCTGCGCCAGATTGCCGAGCGTATCTCCATCGCGCTGGATACCGCCCTCGCCTACCAGGAGATCCACCGCCTGAAAGAGCGGCTGGTGGACGAAAACCTCGCCCTGACCGAACAGCTCAATAACGTGGACAGCGAGTTTGGCGAAATCATCGGGCGCAGCGATGCCATGTACAGCGTGCTCAAGCAGGTTGAGATGGTGGCGCAGAGCGACAGCACGGTGCTGATCCTCGGCGAAACCGGTACGGGTAAAGAGCTGATTGCCCGCGCTATCCATAACCTGAGCAACCGCAACAGCCGCCGGATGGTGAAGATGAACTGCGCCGCGATGCCTGCGGGACTGCTGGAAAGCGATCTGTTCGGCCACGAACGCGGGGCCTTTACCGGGGCCAGCAGCCAGCGGCTCGGCCGTTTTGAGCTGGCGGACAAAAGCTCGCTGTTCCTCGATGAAGTGGGCGATATGCCGCTGGAGCTGCAGCCGAAGCTGTTGCGCGTCCTGCAGGAGCAAGAGTTTGAGCGGCTTGGCAGCAACAAGCTGATTCAGACCGACGTGCGGCTGATTGCCGCCACCAACCGTGACCTGAAAAAAATGGTCGCCGATCGCGAATTTCGAAGCGATCTCTATTACCGCCTGAACGTCTTCCCGATCTGCCTGCCGCCGCTGCGTGAACGCCCGGAAGATATCCCGCTGCTGGTCAAAGCGTTTACCGCAAAGATTGCGCGGCGGATGGGGAGAAATATCGACAGCATCCCAGCCGAGACGTTACGCACCCTCTCGTCAATGGAGTGGCCGGGTAACGTGCGCGAACTGGAAAACGTTATCGAGCGCGCGGTGCTGCTGACGCGCGGGAACGTGCTGCAGCTTTCTCTGCCCGAAATCTCCCTGCCGGACGAAACCCTCGTTGCGGCAGAAGTGGCGCAGAACGGCGAAGATGAGTATCAGCTGATTATGCGCGTGCTGAAAGAGACCAACGGCGTGGTGGCCGGGCCTAAAGGTGCCGCCCAGCGCCTGGGGTTAAAACGCACTACCCTGCTGTCGCGCATGAAGCGGCTTGGGATTGATAAAGAGAGCCTGGTTTAAGTCCGCATTCCGGCGGTGTTTTCTGACACCGCCTTTCGTTACCCTGCGCAATTGTCCCTCATTGACACCAAATCGTTTCCTCTGTATAAAATTCCGCCTTAATAATGAGTTTCATTTGCAACAACAATAATATTAATGAAGGGTAGCGTTTAATGAAAAAGGTCATCTGCGCGTTAGGCCTGGCGATTGCGTCGGTCGGTTCTGCTCTGGCAACCACATATCCCCTGACGATTGAAAACTGCGGATATAAAGAGACGTTCACCAAAGCGCCGGAACGCGTCGTGGCCCTGGGTCAGAACACCGTCGAAATTTTGCTCCTGCTGGGCCTGGAAGATAAGGTTAAAGCCAGCGCCTTCTGGCCGACCAAAGTGCTGCCGCAGCTGGCTGAAAAGAATGCAAAAATCAAAACCCTGACGGTAGAAATCCCGACGCTGGAATCCATCCTTTCGCAAAATCCCGATTTTGTTCCAGCCCAGCTTCCTCTGCTGCTCGGGCCGGAAAGTAAGGTCGCAAAACGTGAAGATCTGGCCACCGTCGGCGTGAACAGCTATTTATCACCAGGCATGTGCGCCACCAAAAAGGCCGCAGGCGATATGTACGGCAGCCGCCAGACGCTGTGGGATATGACGTACCTTTATAAAGAGATTGAAGATTTCGCGAAGATTTTCAACGTTGAAGCGCGCGGCCAGGCCGTCATTGCCGATTTCAAAAAACGCGAGGCCGAGCTGCGTCAGGAATTTGGTAAAAACAAAAAAGATCTCTCGTTTGTCTTTTGGTTCTCAAGCGCCTCGCCTTCGGCGGATGCCTATGTCGGCGGGAAAAACAGCGCCTCCGGTTTTATTGCTAACGTGCTGGGCGGCCATAACGCCATTACCGCAGAGACCGAATGGCCAACCGTCGGCTGGGAAAGCATTATCGCCGCGAACCCGGACGTGATTGTTGTCTCCAGCCTGGATCGTAACCGCTGGGCGCTGGATAACGCGGAAGACAAAATCAAATTCCTGAAAAGCGATCCCGCCGTCAGCCAGCTGGACGCGGTGAAGAAAGGCAATATCGTGGTGATGGACGGCCAGGCCATGAACCCGACAATCCGCACGATTTACGGCGCTGAACAGGTGGGCGAGCAGCTCAGAAAGCTGGGGCTGAACTGATGACGGCAGCCGTACTTCAGGCCCGACAGGGCCTGTTCCTGACCACCTCTGCTCTGCTTGCCGTCGTCCTGCTGTTGCTGGTGATCGCCCTCGGTGTCAGCGTCGGCGAGCTGTCGATTCCGCTGTCCAACGTCTTTTACGCTATTGGTAATAAGCTGGGGCTGACCGACGTTCCGCTCAACCGCATCTATGAGAGCGTGATCTGGGACTTTCGCCTGAGCCGCGCGCTGGTGGCGGCCTGCTGCGGCGCGGGGCTAGCCATCTGCGGCGCCGTGCTGCAAAGCCTGCTGAAGAACGCGCTGGCGGAACCTTACGTGCTCGGCGTGTCGGCGGGTGCGTCAACCGGTGCGGTGTCGGTCGTCGTATTAGGAATGGGTACCGGCGCGGTGTCGCTCTCTGCGGGCGCGTTTGCCGGGGCGTTTGCCGCCTTTGCGTTTGTCGCCTTCCTGACGAACGGCGCGCGCGGCGGCAATGAACGCACTATTCTGGCGGGCGTAGCCGCCTCACAGCTGTTCAACGCCATTACCGCCTATACCATCAGCACCTCCGCCAGCGCGCAGCAGGCGCGCGACGTGATGTTTTGGCTGCTGGGCAGCTTCAGCGGCGTACGCTGGCCGGAATTCCAGCTGGCGCTGGTGGTCGTGCTGGCGGGCCTGGCCGTCTGTCTTTACTATTCCCGGGCGCTGGATGCGTTCACCTTCGGTGACGATGCCGCCGCCTCTTTAGGCATTGCCGTACCCTGGGTGCGTCTTGCCTTGTTCACCACCACCGCACTGATTACCGCGACCATCGTCAGCATGGCGGGCTCAATCGGCTTTGTGGGTCTGGTGGTGCCGCACGTCATGCGCTTCCTGTTCGGGCCGCTGCACCGCACGCTGCTGATTGCCAGCGCCCTGGCGGGCGCGATCCTGATGGTGCTGGCCGATATCGCCTCGCGCATGCTGATTGCCCCACAGAGCCTGCCCGTCGGCGTAGTCACCGCGCTGGTGGGCGTGCCGTTCTTTGCCGTAATTATCTACCGTTCAAGGAATAAGTGATGAGTATCTGCGCTGAAAATATTACCTGGAAGGTAGGCAAAAAGGTCATCGTCAACGGCGTCTCGCTGAAGGTTTCACGCGGCGAAACGGTTGGACTGCTCGGCCCTAACGGCTGCGGAAAATCGTCGCTTTTGCGCATTCTTGCAGGCCTGCGTCGCCCGGACAGCGGCAGCGTTACCCTGGACGGTCAGGACATCTCCCGCATCGCCAAAAAGCAGCTGGCGCGCCGCGTGGCGTTCGTTGAGCAGCACGGCATGACCGATGCCAACATGCGCGTGCGCGATGTGGTGAAGCTCGGGCGCATTCCGCACCACTCCCCTTTTTCGAACTGGAGCGCGCAGGATGACGAAACCGTCACTGCCGCCTTGCAGCGTGTCGATATGCTGGACCGCAGCGAGCAGGGCTGGATGAGCCTGTCCGGCGGAGAACGGCAGCGGGTGCATATCGCCCGCGCGCTGGCGCAAACGCCAACCGAAATCCTGCTGGATGAACCCACCAACCACCTGGACATTCACCATCAGATGCAGCTGATGCATCTCATCAGCGAGCTGCCGGTGACCAGCATCGTCGCCATCCACGATCTTAACCACGCATCGATGTTCTGCGATTCGCTGATCGTTATGCAAAAAGGGCAGATCGTCGCAACCGGCACCCCGCAGGCGATCCTGTCGGAGGAGCTGCTATGGGACGTTTTCAGAGTGAAAACCAAAATTGAGATCTCGCCGTACCATGGTAAAAAGCACATTCACTTTATTGTGTAGAGCCGAGTAAACAGCATGCCATTGCGCCCTGCCGCCACCCTCTGGCCGCCCGTTCTGCTGGGCAGCCAATTTGTTTTCAACATTGGCTTTTATGCCGTTGTGCCCTTCCTGGCGATATTCCTGCGCGATGACCTGCTGCTCTCCGGCGGGCTGATCGGGCTGGTGCTTGGTCTGCGCACGTTTTCGCAGCAGGGGATGTTTATCGTTGGCGGCGCGCTGTCGGACCGCTACGGCGCGAAAATCGTTATCCTGAGCGGCTGCGTCATCCGCGTAGCGGGTTATCTGCTGCTGGCCTTCGGGCAATCGCTGTGGCCTATTATTCTCGGGGCGTGTCTGACCGGCATCGGCGGCGCGCTCTTCTCGCCCGCCATTGAAGCGCTGCTGGCGAAAGCGGGAACACAAAGTGAGGCAAAAGGTAAACGGAGCCGCGCAGAGTGGTTTGCGCTCTTTGCCGTTTGCGGGGAACTGGGCGCGGTGCTGGGCCCGATTGCGGGTGCCCTGCTGACGGGGCTTGGCTTTCGTCAGGTTGCGCTGGCTGGCGCCGGCGTGTTTGTCGTCGCGCTCGCGGTGCTCTTCTTCTGCCTGCCGGCTGCCCGCCATAGCCAGCGTCCGCTCGCTATTCAGCCCTGGTGGACAACATTTCGCCAGACGCGATTCGTCGCCTTTATCATCGCCTACAGCTCGTGGCTGTTGAGCTATAACCAGCTCTACCTGGCGCTACCGGTGGAGATCCAGCGCTCCGGAGGCAGCGAGAAAGATCTGGGCCCACTGTTTATGCTGGCCTCGGTGCTGATCGTCGCGTTTCAGCTCCCCCTTGCGCGTGTTGCAAGGCGGATCGGCGCGGTCAGAATTTTGCCCGTGGGCTTTTTGCTGCTCTCCGCGGCCTTTGCCAGCGTGGCGCTGTTTGCCGCAAAGGAGCCGCCGGAAGGCTGGCTGCGGCTGTTGCCCTCTGCGAGCATGGTCACGCTGTTAACGCTGGGGCAGATGCTGCTGGTGCCGTCTGCAAAAGATCTCATCCCCCGCTTCGCCGAGGAATCGACGCTTGGGGCCCACTATGGCGCACTCTCAACCGCCGGGGGCATTGCGGTACTGGCAGGAAACCTGCTGTTTGGCAGCCTGCTGGATCGCGCGCTGGTGCCCTCGCTGGAGGCCGTTTATCCCTGGCTGCTGCTGGCCATTTTCCCACTCGGCAGCGCTGTCGCCTTGAATATTATCTGTCGACCGCTTCGGTAATAAATACGTTACGTTTTCGGACGATACTTTTGCGGCAACGCCGGTACTGGACGACGATCGTCAATCAGATGACGAAGAGTCAGAATCGGATGACGCCACAGCATTCTCGGCCCCGCCCAGCGCATCACCTGCTTCATCTCTTCTCGCTTCGCGGGCTGGTAGCAGTGAATGGGACACTGTTTACAAGCCGGCTTTTCTTCCCCAAACGCACATTTATCGAGACGCTTATCGGCATAGGCCCTAAGCGCCTGATAATGCCCCTCCTCTGTTGAAGCCTGAGGACATTTTTTCTCATATAAGGCGATCATTTTGGCGATCGTCACTTTTTCTCTTGCGATGCGTTTACCGGACATGGGAGATCACCCTCTCATAAATTGCATTCATGATACTCCTTTACACAGTGATTTTCAGTCGTTGCATTCCGCTTTCTGAAGACGCCTTCCGCTATTAAGCCAGCGCGAAGCCAGGGTTACTGGTATTTTATACAGCCAATACGTTCCCCTGTTAGCCAGCCAAGAGGAGTGCCTATGCAAGCGATTACCGCTACAAAAACGTACCGTCATTTAAAAGTCGGCTATTTTAGAAAGCGCCATGAAGATCGTAAAACCAAGATCCCGCGCCGCTATAGCATGCATGCCGCCCTGAGCCTGAAAGGTGATTGGCTAGAGAAAGCGGGCTTTACAACCCATTCGCGGGTCAGAGTGGGCGTCGAACAGGGGAAAATCATCATTGAGCTGGTGGAAGAAGACGGGAAATGACCATGCCGCCGTGCAGGCGGCGACATCAGCTATTCCCGGCCAGTCAGCGCGCGCAGAAGAATATTGGGCGCTTACCTACAGAGAACATAAACCCCTTAGGCCCTTGTTTTGTAATTGAATAATTCATTTTTTTATTCGGATAAACAAAGAAGTCGGGCAGAACATCGCTGATAACGTCATTGGGCAGTGATTCATCATCATTCACATGATGAATATTGAGCGACGTAAAGTGGAAGGAGTCCTTATTTTCCGTCCAGACGTAGGAGACATCCCTGCGGATAACCCCTATCACTTTATCGTTCTTATAATACGTACCGCTTACCGCAACGATGCCGGTTTGCGTCTTCATCGTGTACATGAAGTCGAGCGTAATGTGAGCGCGGGCATCCTCGTGATAAACCACGATTGACGCTGAGCAGGCCTCTGTGTTTTCCCGTTTTTCCAGACGTAAATGATACAGCCAGGAAATCAGCGCGCCCGCGGCAAAAAACATCAGGCACAGTAACACTATCGTCCGTTTCTTCATTGCCTATACCCCCTGAAATACAATGCCGTGCATTCTGCATTGGGTTCTGCTTCATAAGGCTTTCTGCAGGCGAGCACGGACAGGGCAGGCGCATTGCTGGAAGAAGAGAAATAAATCCACGGATACTTTTTACAATCAAGCCCGGTTTTCATGATAATTTTAATAAAGCGCGAGAAATTACCAATACTTTTAATATCATCACTTTGCGAGAAATAGTGGCAACCGTTTTCAGTTCGGTTAATGGTGTAATTCTGGAAAAAATCTTTATCCGGATTATCTCGGAATATGTGATGCAGCATGAAATAGCCCAGTGCAAAGGAGATAATCATTAAGAGCACAGGAAAAAACAGGCGACGTAATTTACGCGGCGATTTTTTTTCGACCAGCACCTGAGACGTATTCACTGCCGGTTGTTCGACAGGCACCGTCAGAGGCGCTTCGGGCAACGAAATCTCTGCAGGTTCTTCTGAATCCACCCCATCCGTTTCAACGCGAGTGACCTTTACGCTTTTATGAATCTGGAAACCTTTTCTCGGCACCGTCGCAACCAGCGTGTCGCTCGTTTCTCCAGCCGAACGCAAACCGCGCCGGATAATAGAGATATTCTGATAAAGCGTATTTGCCGGGACGATCATCCCGTCCTCGCCCCACACTTTATCGAAGAATTCTTTCTGGTTCACCACCTCTGGCGAGGATTCCAGTAAAAGCGCGAGACAACGACTTGCAGGCGTTGTCAGAATTACGCTTAATTCAGGTTTATTCAACGAGACAAGGACGTTTTTGTCAGGACAAAATTTAATATTATCGTTAATTATCCAAAACATACGCTACTCGCTCGACAGCAAACAGAATCGGGAAACTATTGATATGAATGATAATTATACGCTGCAGCTATTTCTTGTCAAAGCAAGAAGTTACGGTATAAGTGAGCGAAAAAATGCGTTCCTGAATGAATGAATAATATAACGAGTGCTCTTATGCGGAAGGTACGTGCAAAAAGCCCCGTTTTCGCATAGATGGAATCCGGTACGCACTTTAGTCGAAAGAGCCTTCTCCTTCTGTTTTCCTGCCATACAGACTCCGTTATCATGGTCACCAAACATTGCATGATAAGACGCTCAGGATTTCATGAGTTCCAATGAGACAGGAAGACACCTGACAATAAAAACAAAAGCCAACTCATTGAAAGTTAATAAAATGGACACGATACGCTAATGAGTACACTAGAGAATTTCGACGCACATACCCCCATGATGCAGCAGTACCTGAAGCTGAAAGCACAGCATCCGGAAATTCTGCTGTTTTACCGTATGGGCGACTTTTACGAGCTCTTTTATGACGATGCTAAACGTGCGTCGCAGTTGCTCGACATCTCCCTGACCAAACGCGGCGCATCGGCAGGTGAGCCCATCCCTATGGCCGGTATCCCGCATCATGCGGTGGAAAACTATCTGGCGAAACTGGTGAATCAGGGGGAATCCGTCGCCATTTGCGAGCAGATTGGCGCCCCCGCCACGTCAAAAGGCCCGGTTGAGCGCAAAGTCGTGCGCATCGTCACGCCCGGCACCATCAGCGACGAAGCGCTGCTGCAAGAACGCCAGGATAACCTGCTGGCCGCACTCTGGCAGGATGGTAAAGGATTTGGCTATGCGACGCTGGATATCAGCTCCGGGCGTTTTCGCCTGAGTGAACCGGCTGACCGTGAGACGATGGCTGCCGAATTGCAGCGTACTAACCCGGCAGAGCTGCTCTACGCCGAAGATTTCGCTGAAATGGCGCTGATTGAAGGTCGTCGTGGTCTGCGTCGTCGTCCGCTGTGGGAATTCGAAATTGATACTGCGCGCCAGCAGCTCAACCTGCAATTTGGCACGCGCGACCTGATTGGCTTTGGCGTGGAAAACGCCCCGCGCGGACTGTGTGCGGCAGGCTGTCTGCTGCAATATGTAAAAGATACCCAGCGTACTGCCCTGCCGCATATCCGCTCTATCACCATGGAGCGTCAGCAGGACAGCATCATCATGGACGCCGCCACGCGCCGTAACCTGGAGATAACCCAGAATCTGGCAGGCGGCGTTGAAAATACCGTGGCTTCCGTCCTCGACAGTACCGTTACGCCGATGGGCAGCCGCATGCTTAAGCGCTGGCTGCATATGCCGATTCGCGACACCAATACGCTTATCGGCCGCCAGCAAACCATCGCCGCATTGCAGGACAGTTACACCGAATTACAGCCGGTACTGCGTCAGGTAGGCGATCTGGAGCGTATCCTCGCCCGCCTGGCTCTGCGTACGGCACGCCCGCGCGACCTCGCACGTATGCGCCATGCCTTCCAGCAGTTGCCGGAACTGCGCGCTCAGTTGGGCAACGTCGACAGCGCACCGGTGCAAAAATTGCGCGAAACGATGGGCGAGTTCACCGAGCTCCGCGAACTGCTTGAGCGCGCCATCATCGATGCGCCTCCAGTACTGGTGCGCGATGGCGGCGTGATTGCCCCCGGATATAACGAAGAGCTGGACGAGTGGCGCGCGCTGGCAGACGGTGCAACGGACTACCTTGATAAGCTGGAGATCCGTGAACGCGAGCGTCTGGGTCTTGATACCCTGAAAGTGGGCTATAACGCGGTCCACGGCTACTACATTCAGATCAGCCGCGGGCAGAGTCACCTGGCCCCGATTCACTACGTGCGCCGCCAGACGCTGAAAAACGCTGAGCGCTACATTATTCCCGAGCTGAAAGAGTACGAGGACAAAGTCCTCACCTCGAAAGGAAAAGCGCTGGCGCTGGAAAAGCAGCTGTATGACGAGCTGTTCGACATGCTGATGCCGCACCTGGCCGATCTGCAGCTAAGCGCCGCCGCGTTGGCCGAACTGGACGTGCTGGTCAACCTTGCTGAACGCGCTGAAACGCTGAACTATACCTGCCCGACCTTTACCGACAAGCCCGGCATTCGCATTACCGAAGGGCGTCATCCGGTGGTGGAACGCGTACTGAACGAACCGTTCATCGCTAACCCGCTCAGCCTGTCGCCGCAGAGACGTATGCTGATCATTACCGGACCGAACATGGGCGGTAAGAGTACATATATGCGTCAGACGGCGCTGATTGCGCTGCTCGCGTATATCGGCAGCTACGTCCCGGCGCAAAACGTGGAGATTGGCCCAATCGACCGCATCTTTACCCGCGTCGGGGCTGCGGACGATCTGGCGAGCGGTCGTTCAACCTTCATGGTCGAGATGACCGAAACGGCCAACATTCTGCATAACGCCACCGAGCACAGCCTGGTGCTGATGGACGAAGTCGGGCGCGGAACGTCAACCTATGATGGTTTGTCCCTGGCGTGGGCATGCGCGGAAAGCCTCGCGAATAAAATCAAGGCTATGACACTGTTTGCGACCCATTACTTCGAACTGACGCAGTTGCCGGAGAAAATGGAAGGAGTGGCGAACGTGCATCTTGATGCACTGGAGCACGGCGACACCATCGCCTTTATGCACACGGTGCAGGATGGCGCGGCAAGCAAGAGCTATGGGCTGGCCGTAGCGGCGCTGGCAGGTGTACCGAAAGAGGTGATCAAGCGCGCGCGTCAGAAACTGCGCGAACTGGAAAGCCTGTCGCCGAACGCGGCGGCGACGCAGATAGATGGTACGCAGATGTCGCTGCTGGTGCCTGCGGAAGAGACGTCGCCAGCCGTGGAAGCGCTGGAGAATCTCGACCCGGATTCACTGACGCCGCGTCAGGCGCTGGAGTGGATTTATCGGCTGAAGAGTCTGGTTTAGTTCTCTGCGGTCTGTTTTGTCGGGTGGCGGCTTCGCCTTACCCGACCTACAAAACCCGTAGGCCCGGTAAGCGCAGCGCCACCGGGCTTTTTTTTACAGCAACGGTGGGATCGTCGGCACCTGCGGTGCCTCGTCAATATCCTTCTGCGTCATGCGAAACGCTTCAGGGTAGTGCTCGCGGCTGGTACGGCGCAGCGGTTCGGTATCGCGCCAGGTATACAAACAATGCTGGCACTGGTAAACGGTCCAGACCCCTTTCACCGGTGACGTCGCCATCACTTCAATATGCTCATCGGCACAACGTGGACAAATCATCTTTTCCTCCTTATTGGCGTGCTGCCAGCATCGCGGTCAATTTTTCAGCCCAGGCTTTGGTTTCAGGCAGATCCTGTACCGGCTGGCTGTAGTGGCCACGGGTGTCCGGTGCAACTGGCGTGGTGGCATCAATAATCAGCTTGTCGGTAATGCCCGCCGGGCTGGAACCTGGGTCAAGTTCAAGGACCGACATGTTCGGCAGCTGTACCAGATCCCCTGCCGGGTTCACTTTCGACGACAGCGCCCACATCACCTGCGGAAGGTTGAACGGATCGACATCTTCATCCACCATGATTACCATCTTCACGTAGCCCAGACCGTGCGGCGTGGTCATGGCACGTAAACCGACCGCGCGGGCAAAACCACCGTAACGTTTTTTAGTGGAGATAATCGCCAGCAGGCCGTGGGTGTACATCGCGTTCACCGCCTGCACTTCCGGGAATTCTGCTTTTAGCTGCTGGTAAAGCGGCACGCAGGTGGCCGGGCCCATCAGATAATCAATTTCGGTCCACGGCATGCCGAGGTAGAGCGACTCAAAAATCGGTTTGGTGCGGTAAGAGACTTTGTCGATACGTACAACCGTCATGTTACGTCCACCGGAATAGTGTCCGGTAAACTCGCCGAACGGCCCTTCGATTTCACGCTTGCGGCCTTCGATGACCCCTTCAAGGATCACTTCAGAACCCCAGGGCACGTCGAAGCCGGTCAGCGGCGCAGTGGCAATCGGGTACGGGCTTTCACGCAGTGCGCCCGCCATTTCATACTCGGACTGATCGTATTTCAGCGGCGTTGCGCCCATCAGCGTGATGATCGGATCGTTGCCGAGGGTAATCGCAATCGGCAGATCTTCACCGCGCTCTTCCGCTTTATGCAGATGCAGAGCGATATCGTGCATCGGAACCGGCTGCAGGCCGAGCTTGCGCTTGCCCTTCACTTCCATGCGGTAGATGCCGACGTTCTGCTTGCCGAAGTGGTCCGGGTCGAGCGGATCGCGCGAGACAACGCACGCTTTATCGAGATAAAAACCGCCGTCACCGTCGTTCAGGCGAAATAGCGGCAGAATGTCGAACAGGTTGATCTCTTCACCATCCACCGTATTCTGCGCCCAGGCGGGGTTAGCGCGGCGCTCTGGCGTAACGGGGAATTTATCCCAGCGGCGAATAAACTCGTCGATCTGTTTTTTTACCGGGGTGTTCGCAGGCAACCCCATCGAAATGGCGTGGTTCTGCCAGGAGCCGATGGTGTTCATCACCACGCGGGCATCGGTAAAGCCGCGAATGTTGTCGAACCACAGCGCGGGCGCGCCGTCGCCAATGCGGCCGGTCGCGTTAGCGGCCGCCGCCAGGTCCGGCTCGGCGTTCACCTCTTCCTCAATTTTCAGCAGTTGCCCTTGCTCATCGAGCGCCTGCAGGAAGCTTCTCAAATCATCAAATGCCATCTTTAGTCTCCTGTGAAAAATGTTTCGCCTCGCGCAATCCGTTCCAGCGGCGCGCCTTTTTATGCTCCAGACCGAACTGGTCGAGCACGCGGGTCACAATATGCTGGGTGATGTCATCAGCGGTTTGCGGGTGGTTGTAATAGGCAGGCATGGGCGGCACCATCGCCACGCCCATGCGGGAAAGTGCAAGCATGTTCTCCAGATGAATAGTGCTGAGCGGCGTTTCACGGGGGACCAGCACCAGCTTCCGCCCCTCTTTCAGCACCACATCCGCCGCACGCCCCACCAGCCCCTCGGCGTAGCCCGCGCGGATGCCCGCCAGCGTTTTCATGCTGCAGGGAATGACGATCATGCCGTCGGTGCGAAAGGAGCCGGAGGAGATGGTGGCAGCCTGGTCAGCCGGGCTGTGGACAACGTCAGCCAGTGCGGCAACGTCCTGCGCGGTGTAAGGCGTTTCCAGCTCAATGGTGGTTTTTGCCCACTTCGACATCACCAGATGGGTTTCCACCTCCGGCATGTCTCGCAGTGCCTGCAATAAAGCCACACCCAGCGGCGCGCCCGTTGCTCCCGTCATTCCTACTATCAATCTCATGCAGTACCTCAATCATTTTGTTCGCATACGAACATATTGAATAACCTACTTCTGGAACCTGTTCATGACAAGATCGTTCGCATACGATCACACTAAATGCTAAAAACTCCCGCGTTATAATCCAGGGCGTTAGCGGCTATCATAGAGAGTGATTTTTTTCGTCGGAGTGTTCATGGAACTAAGACAAGAAGCGTTCCACCTGTTGCGCCAGCTTTTTCAACAACATACTGCGCAATGGCAGCATGCTTCGCCGGAGCTGACCAAGCCGCAATATGCAGTTCTGCGCTCAATTGCCGAACATCCGGGTATCGAACAGGTGGCATTGACCGAAGTGGCAGTCAGCACGAAAGCGACGCTGGCAGAGATGCTCAGCCGCATGGAGGCGCGTGGGTTGGTAAAACGCGAGCACGATCCCGCAGATAAGCGCCGCCGGTTTGTCTTCCTGACGCCAGAAGGTGAAGCCCTGCTTGCAGGCTGTAGACCGGTCGGCAATGACGTGGATGAGGCGTTTTTAGGACGCCTGAGCAAGGCCGAACGCGAGCAATTTTCTGCGCTCATCAAAAAGATGATGCACGACTAATTCACCCTCGCACGCATAAAATCGATAAACTTTCGGACTTTCGCGGGCACGTGTTGGGCATCGGGATAAACCGCATAGATGCCCTGCTGTGCAAAGGTGTAGCCCGGTAATACCGACGCCAGTTGCCCGGCATCCAGCGCATTTCGCACCAGCCATTCAGGCAGTAACGCCACGCCGCTTCCGGCACGTGCGAAAGCCATCAGCGCCTGAGCACTGTCAGCATACAGACGCGGGGCTTTCGTGATTTCAAACGAGACAAGCTCTCCGCTGCTCGCTTTCACCTGCCAGCGCAGTGGAGAGGGCAAACGCTCGTGAATGATCCAGTCGGCTTTCGCCAGCTGTTCAAGGGTCTCTACCGGATGGTTAGCCAGCCAGTCCGGCGCTGCCACCGGCAATATGGCGAAAGAGGTAATCATCGCGGCGTGGTAGCGTGAATCGGCGAGCGTTCCCAGCCGGATGGCGACGTCAAAGCGCTCAGAGATAAGGTCGGCATGCAAAGAGGACGAAACGTGGCGCACGCGAAGTTCCGGGTGCTGCTGACTAAATTCCGCCAGCAAAGGCACCACAACCTGCGAGCCGTACTCAGGCGTGGTGGTTATCCGCAATTCTCCGGCGAGTCCCGCATGACTCGCGCGGACATCGTCCTGCAGCTGTTCTGCCTCCTTCAGAAGCGCGACGCTTCGCTGATGAAAAAGAGCGCCCGCCTCGGTTAACGTCAGACGGCGGGTTGACCGCAGCAGCAGCGTAACGCCCAGCTCGTCTTCAAGCTGGCGAATGTTGAAACTCACCACGGCTTTTGTCAGCCCCATTGCCTCTGCCGCGGCGGTGAAGCTGCCCGCCTCCGCGACTGCGATAAACATTGCCGTACGCTGTAGAGTAAACATCGTTAACCTTTATCACTGTCAAAAATATTTTGACAGTATATCGCTGTTTGTCGCGTTTATCCGTAGCTTGCGGGCCGATACGATACGCCACCTCACCGGAGGATCCACCATGACGTATCGCAGCAAAGTCGCCGTTGTCTATCTGCTCGGCTTTTTCCTTGATTTGATAAATATGTTTATTGCCAGCGTCGCCTTTCCGGCCATGGCGCGCGCGTTCAACACTACACCCTCAGCACTTGCCTGGGTCAGTAACGGGTACATTGCCGGTCTGACGCTAGCGATCCCTTTCGGCAGCGCGCTGACGAGCCGCATCGGGCCAAAGCGCGTCATCCTCCTCTCTCTGGCTCTCTTTAGCGCGACCTCCGCTGCTGCGGGACTGTCTTCCTCGCTGGAAAGCCTGATTGCCTGGCGTGCACTGCAAGGGATTGGCGGTGGCTTGCTGATCCCGGTGGGACAGGCGCTGACCTGGCAACAGTTTAAGCCTCACGAACGCGCCAGGCTCTCCTCGGCGGTGATGCTGGTCGCGCTGCTTGCCCCTGCCTGCTCCCCTGCTATCGGGGGACTGCTGGTGCAGACGCTAAGCTGGCGCTGGATCTTTTTTGCTACGTTACCCGTCGCCATCGTCACCTTTGTTTTAGCCTGCGTATGGCTTAACGCTGAAATGCCGCCGAAGAAAACAGCCAGGCTGTTAAATCTCTCCTTGCTGACCGATCCACTTTTGCGTTTTTCCATGCTTGTCTACGTGTGCGTGCCCGGCATCTTTATCGGGGTAAACGTAACGGGCATGTATTATCTTCAGAGCGAAGCCAGCATGACACCCGCCGCAACGGGCATGCTTATGCTGCCATGGTCCGCGGCATCGTTTATGGCCATTATGGTAACAGGACGCTATTTTAACCGCGTCGGACCCCGGCCTCTGGTGGTGATCGGGTGCCTTTTGCAGGCGACGGGCATTCTACTTTTACTGAACGTCAGTTCGGCATCGCCAGCGCTGTTATCTGTCGCGGCCTTTGTATTGATGGGGGCCGGAGGCAGTCTTTGCAGCAGTACGGCGCAGAGTAGCGCGTTTCTGACGACAGCCCGGGACGATATGCCTGACGCCAGCGCCCTGTGGAATCTTAATCGTCAGCTAAGCTTTTTTGCGGGAACCCTGCTACTGGCGCAGGCGCTGAGCATTGCGCAGGTTTATCTTGCGCCGCTCGTCGCCTGGCACGGGATGTTTATTTTTGCCGCAGGCATCACTTTAGTGCCTGTATTGTACGTTTCTCGTCTTAACACAATGCAGGTGCTCAGCCAGCTGCGACAGGAGAATTCATGACGCTTTTTGAACACGACATTATCGACCTCCACATTGCGCTTGAAAACTGGTTAGGCAAAGGTGAAGGTGAGGCTGAAACCTTGCTCACCCGCTTTCGACCGGATTTTCTGATGATACCACCGGGCGGCGCCCATCTTGACTATCGCGCCCTTGCCCATTTTCTCGACACCCAGCGCGGAAGCCGACCCGGCCTGAAAATCGTCATTGATGAACTCGCCACGATAGAAGCCTGGGATAACGGCGCAGTACTTCACTATCGCGAGACACAAACCCGCCCCGATATGCCGGTAAACGTGCGCTGGTCGACGGCGGTGCTGAATCAGGAAGGCGACAGAATGACGTGGCGTCTGCTGCACGAAACGGCACAGCCGTAGCACCAAAGAAAAATGGCCCGTCTTACGACGAGCCATTTTTTGACGAAAGGTTGCTTATTCGCGGAACAGCGCTTCGATATTCAGACCTTGCCCCTGCAGGATTTCACGCAGGCGACGCAGACCTTCAACCTGAATCTGACGAACACGCTCGCGGGTCAGGCCAATTTGCGCCGCCGACGTCTTCCAGTGTCGCAGCTTCATACCCCAGTAAACCGAAACGACGTGCCAGCACTTCACGCTGTTTGGCGTTCAGTTCGAACAGCCATTTGACGATGCTCTGTTTCATGTCATCGTCCTGCGTGGTGTCTTCCGGGCCGTTGTCTTTTTCGTCGGCCAGGATGTCCAGCAGCGCTTTTTCGGAGTCGCCACCCAGCGGGGTGTCAACCGAGGTAATGCGCTCGTTGAGACGCAGCATACGGCTTACGTCATCAACCGGTTTATCAAGCTGTTCGGCAATCTCTTCCGCGCTCGGTTCGTGGTCCAGTTTATGGGACAACTCACGCGCGGTACGCAGATAGACGTTCAGCTCTTTGACGATGTGGATCGGCAGTCGAATCGTACGGGTTTGGTTCATAATTGCCCGTTCGATGGTCTGACGAATCCACCAGGTCGCGTAGGTTGAGAAGCGGAACCCGCGTTCCGGGTCAAATTTCTCAACTGCGCGGATGAGCCCTAAGTTGCCCTCTTCAATCAGGTCCAGCAGAGCCAGACCACGATTGCCGTAACGGCGAGCAATTTTCACGACCAGTCGCAGGTTACTTTCAATCATGCGACGGCGCGAGGCAACATCACCACGCAAAGCACGACGTGCGAAATAGACTTCTTCTTCGGCCGTTAACAGTGGGGAGTAACCAATCTCCCCAAGGTAAAGCTGAGTCGCGTCCAGTACACGCTGTGTGGCGCCCTGCGATAACAGCTCTTCTTCAGCCAAATCGTTATCACTGGGTTCCTCTTCTACTAAGGCTTTTTCGTCAAAAGCCTCTGCTCCGTTCTCATCAAATTCCGCATCTTCATTTAAATCATGAACTTTCAGCGTATTCTGACTCATAAGGTGGCTCCTACCCGTGATCCCTGAACGAGACACCCTGGCTGGCATGCCCCGTCAAATTATCGCTGCGGCAGATACTGCAGCGGGTTTACGGATTTCCCCTTGTAACGAATTTCAAAATGCAAGCGTGTAGAACTGGTTCCGGTGCTACCCATGGTAGCGATTTTTTGCCCCGCCTTAACTTCTTGTTGTTCCCGGACCAGCATTGTGTCGTTATGGGCGTAGGCACTCAGGTAATCATCGTTATGTTTGATGATAATAAGATTACCGTAACCGCGCAGAGCGTTACCGGCATAGACAACGCGTCCGTCTGAGGTCGCGATGATAGCCTGTCCCTTACTCCCTGCGATATCGATCCCTTTATTTCCTCCCTCGGAGGAAGAGAAGTTTTCGATAACCTTGCCATCAGTCGGCCAGCGCCATGCAGAGATAGGCGAACTGGTGGAGGTACTGCTGGCAGTCGGTTCAGTAGAGCTAACCACAGGTGCCGTAACCGGTGCTGTGACAGCAGTCGCAGTCCCTTTATTATTCGGCAACATTTTGTTAGCACTCTGATCACCTGAATCCTCAGAATACGTAATTACAGGTTGTGAAGCAACCACCGTGGTGGATTTTTGTGCAGGCATAACGCTGTTATTTTGCGCGGTCACATCCGCCGCAGAAACTGTGTTCCCCGGCGTGAGTGGCGTACCCGTCGCGTTGCCCACCTGAAGCGTTTGGCCGACTTCCAGTCCATACGGGGCCTGCACGTTATTGCGTTGTGCCAGGTCACGGAAATCGTTCCCGGTGATCCAGGCGATATAGAACAGCGTGTCGCCGCGCTTCACGGTGTAGGTGCTGCCGCCGGTATAGCTCCCTTTCGGAATGTTCCCATACTTGCGGTTGTATACTATGCGGCCATTTTCCGTCTGAACAGGTTGTTCAACTGGCTGAATCTGTGTTGGCTGCGTGGTTGGACGCTGAACCGGCTGGATCTGCGGAGTTTGCTGCGCCGTAGAGGTGCCCATTTTCGGCGGAGGAGTGATCAACATTCCGCTGGACGTGTTACCCGAGCCGCTGTTCCCGCCGACGGAGCTTACAGGCGCAGGTGCGTTATTCGAACTTGTACAGCCTGCCAGCCAGAGCGAAACCAGTGATAATGCCGCAACACGGCTGATGGTGAATTTTGGGCTTCCCGCGCTCATTTATCCCCCAGGAATGTGTTAACTACCAGTGACTTAAAAATAACCGTGATGGCACGAACCTTTTGCGCCACACAATACGCTGAATTTGCCTTAATAACCCTGGATAAATCCGAGTCTCAGGCCAGCTCTCCCTTAACCAGAGGCACAAAGCGTACGGCTTCTACGGTATCGATAATAAACTCGCCGCCACGCCGACGAACACGCTTCAGAAGCTGGTGTTCATCGCCCACGGGCAAGACGAGAATGCCGCCTTCATCCAGCTGCGACAAGAGTGCTGCCGGGATCTCCAGCGGTGCGGCCGTGACGATAATGGCATCAAACGGGGCGCGAGCCTGCCAACCCTGCCATCCATCACCGTGACGTGTTGAAACATTATGTAAATCAAGTTGTTTCAGGCGACGACGCGCCTGCCACTGTAAACCTTTGATGCGTTCGACGGAACAAACATGGCGAACAAGATGCGCGAGGATCGCGGTTTGATACCCCGACCCGGTGCCAATCTCCAGCACGCGGGACTCCGGTGTTAACTCCAGCAGTTCCGTCATGCGCGCCACCATGTAGGGCTGAGAAATGGTCTGGCCTTGCCCAATAGGCAGCGCCACGTTTTCCCACGCTTTGTGCTCAAACGCCTCGTCTACAAACTTCTCGCGCGGAACCTGGGCAAGCGCATCCAGCACATGCTCGTTGGTGATCCCCTGAGCGCGAAGTTGTTCCAGAAGAGTTTGTACACGTTTGCTTACCATTGCACGTTCACCCCGACCCGATCTAACCAGTCCGACACCACATCATGCGCGCTATACGCGGTTAAATCTACGTGCAGTGGCGTAACGGAAACATACCCTTCATCTACAGCAGCGAAGTCCGTATCTGGACCGGCATCGCATTTTTCGCCCGGAGGCCCAATCCAGTAGAGGGTATTGCCGCGCGGATCCTGCTGCGGAATAACCTGGTCAGCAGGATGACGGCTGCCACAGCGCGTCACGCGGATCCCCTTGATCTCATTGAGCGGGAGGTCGGGTACGTTGATATTCAGGATACGGCCCGTACGCAGGGGTTCACGCCCCAGCGCGCGAAGAATCGAACAGGTGACCGACGCCGCCGTGTCGTAATGCGTATGGCCGTTAAGCGAAACCGCCAGCGCCGGGAAGCCCAGATGACGGCCTTCCATCGCTGCCGCCACGGTACCGGAGTAGATCACGTCATCGCCGAGATTGGGTCCGGCATTGATACCTGACACCACAATGTCCGGGCGCGGGCGCATCAGCGCATTCACGCCGAGGAAAACGCAGTCGGTCGGCGTGCCCATCTGTACGGCGATATCGCCATTTTCAAAGGTAAAGGTGCGAAGCGACGACTCCAGCGTCAGTGAGTTAGACGCTCCACTGCGGTTACGATCGGGAGCCACAACCTGCACATCCGCAAATTCGCGAAGGTGTTTCGCCAGGGTCTGTATACCTGGCGCGTGGATCCCGTCATCGTTACTCAGCAATATTCGCATAATCACCCGAGGTGTTGATAAGTTCCCTGACAACACTGGTGGCAAAGCTACCTGCAGGTAGCCAGAAGCGTAACTCAACGGTCACGTCATCCCACCACTTCCAGCTTAACTGCTGCGGGTAGAGCAACATCGCGCGGCGTGCTGCTTCGACTTTTTCCCGCACCAGCAGTGATTGTAATTCTGGCGCGTCCGCGACGGCTGACTGCTCGGCAGCGAGCGCGTCGCCCTGCGTGCCCCAGTCGCCCGTTCCGGGCAGCGCGGCCGTAATCATCAGCGCTTTGGCGTCCACACGAGACTGGACATCGGCCATTTCATCGACCGTTGCCACAAACCAGCTTCCGCGTCCCGCTAATTGTAGCGCATCGCCGACAACAACTTGATTAGCGTCCGATTTTTTCAGACGTTCGCTCACAATCTGATTAAACAACGCACTGCGGGCCGCAGACAACCAAAAACTGCGTTTATTCCTGTCGCGTACCGGTGCATCGCTTTGCGCCCAGCGCAGTGCGCCCTGCAGGTTGCTGCCACCGATACCAAAACGCTGTGCGCCAAAGTAGTTCGGTACGCCGCGTTCGTTTATCGCCTGTAGGCGTTTTTCAACGTCTTCGCGGTCAGTCACTTCACGCAGCACCAGCGTAAAGGCGTTGCCCTTCAACGCGCCCAAGCGCAGTTTGCGCTTGTGACGGGCGTACTCCAGCACCTTACAGCCTTCAAGCTCAAACTGGCTTAAATCCGGCATCGTATTGCCCGGCACGCGCGCGCAGATCCACTGTTCAGTGACCGCATGTTTATCTTTCTGTCCGGCAAAGCTCACTTCGCGGGCATGAATTTTCAGGAATTTTGCCAGCGCGTCGGCCACAAACCGTGTGTTGCAGCCGTTTTTCAGAATGCGCACCAGAATGTGCTCGCCTTCGCCATCCGGCTCAAAGCCCAGATCTTCCACCACGAGGAAATCTTCCGGGCTGGCTTTCAGCACCCCGTTCCCCTGCGGTTTACCGTGCAGGTATGTCAGGTTGTCAAAGTCTGTCATTTGCTCGCCTTCACCAGCAGCGCCACGGCTTCACAGGCAATGCCTTCACCACGGCCCGTGAAGCCCAGCTTCTCGGTGGTGGTCGCTTTGACGTTAACATCGTCCATATGGCAGCCCAGATCTTCCGCGATAAACACACGCATCTGCGGAATGTGCGGCAGCATTTTAGGTGCCTGAGCGATGATGGTCACATCGACGTTACCCAGGGTGTAGCCTTTCGCCTGAATGCGGCGCCACGCTTCGCGCAGCAGTTCGCGGCTGTCTGCCCCTTTAAATGCCGGGTCGGTGTCCGGGAACAGCTTGCCGATATCCCCCAGCGCGGCAGCGCCCAGCAGTGCGTCGGTTAGCGCATGCAGCGCCACGTCGCCATCAGAATGCGCCAGCAGTCCTTTTTCGTAAGGAATACGCACGCCGCCAATGATAATTGGGCCTTCTCCGCCAAAGGCGTGTACATCAAAACCGTGTCCAATTCGCATTATGCCTTCTCCTGATGGGTCGAACGGGTAAGATAAAATTCCGCGAGCTGCAAATCTTCCGGGCGCGTCACTTTTATATTATCAGCGCGCCCTTCAACAAGCTCAGGGTGAAAACCGCAATACTCCAGCGCTGAGGCTTCGTCCGTGATGGTCGCACCGTCTTCAAGCGCACGCGTCAGGCAGTCGTGGAGCAGTTCGCGGGGGAAAAATTGTGGCGTCAGCGCATGCCATAAATCAACGCGCTCAACGGTATGGGCGATAGCCTGTTTGCCCGGCTCGGCGCGTTTCATGGTGTCACGCACGGGGGCAGCCAGAATCCCGCCGACCTTGCTTGTTTCGCTCAGGGCCAGCAGACGCGCAAGATCGTCCTGATGCAGACACGGACGCGCCGCGTCATGTACCAGCACCCACGAGGCGTTTCCGGCAGCCTGAATGCCCGCCAGCACGGAATCGGCGCGCTCGGCGCCACCGTCAACGACGGTAATCTGTGGGTGGTTTGCCAGCGGGAGCTGCGCGAAGCGCGCATCGCCTGGGCTGATGGCGATGACCACGTGCGTCACCCTCGGGTGCGCCAGCAACGCCGCCACGGCGTGCTCAAGGATCGTTTTATCGCCAATTGAAAGGTACTGCTTGGGACATTCTGTCTGCATGCGCCGGCCAAACCCTGCGGCCGGCACCACGGCCCAGACGTCCGAAAAAGTTGCTGCCATGTCGTAATCCTGGGCTTGATTATCGATTGTTTTGTGCTGAGCCCTGATTGCGTTTAGACGCATCCGGAACCAGACGATAAAAAGTTTCGCCCGGCTTAGTCATACTGAGTTCATTGCGTGCGCGTTCCTCAATCGCCTCTTGCCCGCCATTGAGGTCATCAATTTCAGCAAAGAGTTGATCGTTTCGCGCCTTGAGTTTGGCGTTTGTTGCCTGCTGAGCCGCGACGTCATCACTTACCCGGCTATAGTCGTGCAGTCCGTTCTTACCGAACCACAACGAATATTGCAGCCAGACCAGCAAAGCCAGCAACAGCAGCGTTAGTTTACCCATCCTGCCCCCTGAAAAAACGGCATCATCATCCCATAACTTTCCGTTCGACTCTACTCCGGGGTTTTAATTATGTCGCAAGTTAGCCCATCAGCCATAAAAACAGCAGGCCAAACATCACCACAACGGTCACAATCGTGATAACCGCACTATACAGGAGTCGGCCATTGAAGAGGGAGTGCAGCGCAATACCCACCACGACCGCCACGGGCATCAGCGCCAGGAAGAAAGGCCAGGTATAGAGGAAGAAGAACAGCGTGTTACCGCCGTAAATGAGAAACGGGATGCCCAGCGCCAGTAACCACGAGATAAAGCCGACAATGGCCCCAGGGAAGGACCAGGTCGTCTCGTCGTCGGTCGTTAACGGCTCCGACCCGGTGGTGATAATGTAGTTTTCACTGTTGCGCATAGCTGATCCTGTGACCATGACTCATCGTTCGGGAAGACAGCTCCCGAACGATACCGTCTCAGGATCTGATAATATCGTCCCGTCTGAGCAGGTCTAATAATTGGCTTACTAAATTTGTTACCAATTGTTGACCTTCCAGGTGAATCTCTGGCGATTCAGGCGCTTCGTAGACCGCGTCAATGCCGGTGAAGTTACGCAGTTCTCCGGCACGGGCTTTTTTGTACAGCCCTTTCGGGTCGCGCGCTTCGCAAATCTCCAGCGGCGTATCGACAAACACCTCAATAAAGCGATCCTGACCCACGCGTTCGCGCACCATCTGGCGCTCGGCGCGGTGCGGTGAGATAAACGCGGTCAGCACCACCAGCCCGGCATCCGCCATCAGGCTGGCGACTTCGCCCACCCGGCGGATGTTCTCTTTGCGGTCATCGTCGCTAAACCCCAAATCGCTGCACAGCCCGTGGCGCACGTTGTCGCCGTCCAACAGGTACGTGCTTACGCCCTGCTGATGCAACGCCTCTTCCAGCGCGCCCGCCACCGTGGATTTACCCGAGCCGGACAGCCCGGTAAACCACAGTACAACGCCACGGTGGCCGTGGAGCTGTTCGCGCTGGGCGACGGTGACCGGATGAGGATGCCAGACGACGTTCTCATCATGGGCGGCCATTACTTGCCTCCCAGCAGATCGCGTGCGCCCCAGTGCGGGAAGTGCTTACGCACCAGCGCGTTCAATTCCAGCTCGAAGGCGCTGAATTCAGACGCCACGGCAGCCTGTTCTTTAGGCTCGCGCACCATACCGGCTCCGACGGTCACGTTGGTCAGCCTGTCGATAAAGATCAGCCCGCCCGTAACCGGATTCTGCTGATACGGATCCAGCACCAGCGGTTCGTCAAAGGTCAAATCGACCAGACCAATGCCGTTCAGCGGCAGTTCGGTGACGTCACGATGGGTCAGGTTGTTGATATCCACCTGGAACTGAATACCGTCCACGCGGGCGCGGGTTTTCTTACCGGCAATTTTGATGTCATAGCTTTGGCCTGCGGTCAGCGGCTGTTCGGCCATCCACACCACATCCACGGACGCGCCCTGCACTGCCGCCAGCGTTTCGTGGGCATCCACCAGCAGATCGCCCCGGCTGATATCAATTTCGTCTTTCAGCACCAGCGTTACTGCTTCACCGGCGCCCGCTTCCTGCAGGTCACCGTCGAAGGTGACAATGCGGGCGATGGTGGATTCCACGCCGGATGGCAGCACCTTAACGCGCTGGCCAACCTTCACGAAGCCTGACGCGAGGGTGCCGGAGAAGCCGCGGAAATCGAGGTTAGGACGGTTCACGTACTGTACCGGGAAGCGCATCGGCTGGGTGTCGACCACGCGCTGAATTTCAACGGTTTCCAGCACTTCCAGCAGCGTCGGGCCGCTGTACCATGGCATGTTCGCGCTTTGGGAGGCGACGTTATCCCCTTCCAGCGCCGAAAGCGGTACAAAGCGAATATCCAGGTTGCCCGGCAGCTGTTCGGCAAAGGTCAGGTAGCTCTGGCGGATCTCCTCGAACTTCTCTTCGCTGAAGTTCACCAGATCCATCTTGTTGACCGCCACCACCAGGTGTTTGATCCCCAGCAGCGTCGAGATAAAGCTGTGACGACGGGTCTGATCCAGCACGCCTTTACGGGCGTCCATCAGCAGGATTGCCAGGTTGCAGGTAGACGCTCCGGTCGCCATGTTACGGGTGTACTGCTCGTGCCCCGGGGTGTCGGCAATAATAAATTTGCGCTTCTCGGTGGAGAAGTAGCGGTAGGCCACGTCAATGGTGATGCCCTGCTCGCGCTCCGCCTGCAGGCCGTCCACCAGCAGGGCCAGGTCGAGTTTTTCGCCCTGGGTGCCGTGACGCTTACTGTCGTTATGCAGGGAAGAGAGCTGATCTTCGTAAATCTGGCGCGTATCGTGCAGCAGGCGACCAATCAGGGTACTTTTCCCGTCATCCACGCTGCCGCAGGTCAGAAAACGCAGCAGGCTTTTGTGTTGTTGCGCGTGCAGATACGCTTCCACGCCGCCTTCGTTGGCAATTTGTTGAGCAATAGTGGTATTCATGGCGGCTCCTTAGAAATAACCCTGACGTTTCTTCAGCTCCATGGAGCCTGCCTGGTCGCGGTCAATCACGCGCCCCTGTCGCTCGCTGGTGGTGGACACCAGCATCTCTTCGATGATCTCCGGCAGCGTCTGCGCGCTGGATTCCACCGCGCCGGTCAGCGGCCAGCAGCCGAGGGTACGGAAACGCACCATCTGTTGTTTGATTACCTCGCCCGGCTGCAGGTCTATGCGATCGTCGTCGATCATCATCAGCATGCCGTCGCGCTCCAGCACCGGGCGCTCAGCGGCCAGATACAGCGGAACGATTTCGATGTTTTCCAGGTAGATGTACTGCCAGATATCCAGCTCGGTCCAGTTGGAGAGCGGGAAGACGCGAATACTTTCGCCTTTGTTGATCTGACCGTTATAGTTGTGCCACAGCTCCGGGCGCTGGTTTTTTGGGTCCCAGCGGTGGAAGCGGTCGCGGAAGGAGTAGATACGCTCTTTGGCGCGGGATTTCTCCTCGTCGCGGCGCGCGCCGCCGAAGGCCGCGTCAAAACCGTATTTGTTCAGCGCCTGCTTCAGCCCTTCGGTTTTCATAATGTCGGTATGTTTGGCGCTACCGTGCACGAACGGGTTAATGCCCATCGCCACCCCTTCCGGGTTTTTATGCACCAGTAGCTCGCAGCCGTAGGCTTTCGCGGTACGGTCGCGGAACTCGTACATTTCGCGGAATTTCCAGCCGGTATCAACGTGCAGCAGCGGGAACGGCAGCGTACCCGGATAAAACGCTTTACGCGCCAGATGCAGCATGACGCTGGAATCTTTACCGATGGAGTACATCATCACCGGGTTAGAAAACTCGGCGGCCACTTCGCGGATAATATGGATACTCTCCGCTTCAAGCTGCCGCAGGTGTGTAAGACGTTTTTGGTCCATAACCGTTCCTTAAGCCAAATTTACGACAGAAGAACCAAAGCCTTCTGTATCGGTTGTGTTCTGAAACCAGGCGAGCGTGCTGTGCAACTGCACCACTTCCCCCACCACGATCAGGGCGGGCATCGGGGCGTCTTTCGCCAGGGTTGCAAGATGTTCCAGGGTGCCCGTCGCAACGTGCTGATCGACGCGCGTGCCGCGAGAAATCACGGCAACGGGCGTCGTCGCCTCGCGACCGTGCTGAATAAGTTGTTCGCTGATGTCTGCCGCTTTCATCGTGCCCATGTAGATCGCCAGCGTCTGGCGGCTCTGGGCGAGATGAGACCAGTCAAACGGCGTGCTGTCGGCCTTGTAGTGTCCGGTCACAAAGGTCACGCTCTGGGCGTAATCGCGATGGGTTAGCGGGATACCGGCGTAGGCCGTCACCGCAGAGGCCGCCGTGATGCCGGGCACCACCTGGAACGGTACGCCCGCTTCGGCTGCCGCCTGCAGCTCTTCGCCGCCGCGACCGAAAATAAACGGATCGCCCCCTTTCAGGCGCACCACGGTTTTACCCGCTTTGGCGGCGTCAACCAGCATCTGGTTAGTGTCGTGCTGCGGCACCGAATGCTCGCCAGCCCGTTTGCCGACGCAGATTTGCTCCGCGTCGCGACGGATCAGCTCGCGCACGCCGTCGGTGACCAGATGGTCGTAGAACACCACGTCCGCGTCCTGCAGCACCTGCAGGCCACGCAGCGTCAGCAGACCGGCATCACCCGGCCCAGCCCCCACAAGAATGATCTCCCCGCTCGTGCTGCCAGGGTTATCCAGTTCGTCCTCGAGGATTTTCTGCGCCGCCGTCTCATTACCGGTATGCATCAGGCTGGCAAAGCGGCCGCGAAACACGCGCTCCCAGAAGCGACGACGTTCCGCCACGCTGGTCAGGCGGGTTTTCAGGTGGTTACGCCAGAAGCTGGCTTTTTCCGCCATGCGCCCGAGACTGGTCGGCAGCAGCGCTTCGATTTTTTCCCGCAGCACGCGCGCCAGCACCGGAGCGGTGCCGCCGGAGGAGATCGCCACCAGCAGCGGCGAGCGGTCAACAATCGACGGGAAGATAAACGAGCACAAAGGCTGGTCGTCCACCACGTTCACCAGGCGGTAACGGGCTTGCGCCGCGTCAGAAATTCGACGATTGAGTTCACGATTTTCGGTGGCCGCAATCACCAGCACCACGCTGTCGATTTGCGACTCCTCGAAATCCGCCTCTTCGACTACCCGTACCTGCGCGCCTGCCCGTTGCAGGAACGCGATTTTGCGATCGGCAATGTCACCCGTACCAACAACCAGCACCGGTCTCTCTTTAATTGCGGCAAATAAGGGCAGATAGTCCACAGGCAACAACTCACTAACAACAGGAATAGTGGGACTATAGGGGGCGACTTAGACCGAATGAAATTACGAATTGGAATGAGTAGTTACTCAATGGAATAACGCCCTGGAAAAGCAAATATCAAAAAGTGCTTAACACGCGAAATTTCGGGCATTTAAGAGCAATTCAAATTGTGTATGCACGATCACAGTTTCATACTAAGCGGGTTAAAAATTTGCTCTGTTTTTAAGGACTCACTATGTTTTCCGCAACGCGCCACCGTATTGCTGCCCTGGCGCTCGGCGTTTGCTTCATCCTTCCGGTTCAGGCAAAAAACCAACCTTATGGTGAAATCGCCAATATGCAGGCGCGGCATATTGCCACGGTCTTCCCTGGACGCATGACCGGCACACCGGCCGAGATGCTCTCCGCAGACTATATTCGTCAGCAGTTTGCCGATATGGGCTACCAGAGCGATATCCGCTCGTTCCACAGCCGCTACATCTATACCTCACGTAATAAAACAAAAAACTGGCACAACGTGACGGGCAGTACGGTCATTGCCGCACACGAAGGGAAAGCGGCTGAGCAGATCATTATCATGGCGCATCTCGATACCTTCGCCCCGATGAGCGACGCCGACACCGACAATAACCTCGGCGGTTTGACGTTGCAGGGGTTGGACGACAACGCGGCGGGTCTGGGCGTCATGCTTGAACTGGCCGAGCGAATGAAAAATATCCCAACGAAATACGGGATTCGCTTTATTGCCACCAGCGGAGAAGAAGAAGGAAAGCTTGGCGCTGAGAATCTCCTTAAACGCATGAGCAATGAGGAGAAAAAAAATACGCTGCTGGTGATCAATCTCGATAATTTGATCGTCGGCGATAAGCTCTATTTTAATAGTGGGCAGAGCACCCCCAGCAGCGTGCGTAAATTAACGCGCGACCGGGCATTAGCCATCGCTCGTAGCCACGGTGTGTATGCCACCACCAATCCCGGCGGCAACCCGGATTATCCGAAAGGAACGGGCTGTTGTAACGACGGCGAAGTGTTTGATAAAGCGGGCATTCCGGTGTTGTACGTTGAGGCGACGAACTGGGGTCTGGGCAAGAAAGATGGGTATCAACAGCGGGCGAAAACGAAAGCGTTCCCGGAGGGGACAAGCTGGCATAACGTGATGCTGGACAATCAGCAGCACATTGACCGCGCGCTGCCTCAACGAATTGAGCACCGCAGCCGTGATGTGGTGAAGGTGATGCTGCCGCTGGTGAAGGAGCTGGCGAAAGCCGGGAAAGCC
>NZ_GL890780.1:216178-283554 GCF_000211415.1 Enterobacter mori LMG 25706
ACCCCACCCCTCTCCCACAGGGAGAGGGAGGAAATGGGATTTACCCTTCGTGCAGCCCGCACTCGCGCTTCAGCCCAAAGAATCGCGTCTCTTCTTCCGCCATTCCTGGTTCCCATTTGCGCGTGGTGTGGGTATCCCCCACCGACAAATAGCCCTGGTCCCACAGCGGATGGTACTTCAGCCCGTGTTTTTGCAGGTACTGGTACACGGTGCGGTTATCCCAGTCGATGATCGGCAGCACTTTGAACACGCCGCGTTGAACCGCCAGCACCGGTAGCGTAGCGCGGCTTCCCGACTGCTCGCGGCGCAGACCCGCAAACCAGGTCTGAGCCTTCAGCTCTTTCAGCGCGCGGTTCATCGGCTCGACTTTGTTGATCTCATTGTATTTCTCAATGCCCTCAACGCCCTGCTCCCACAGCTTGCCGTAGCGTGCCTCCTGCCAGGCCGCACTTTCCGTCGCGCGGTAGACTTTCAGGTTCAGCTTGAGCTTGTCCGTGAGCTCATCGATAAACTGGTAGGTTTCCGGGAACAGGTAGCCGGTATCGGTGAGGATCACCGGAATGTCCGGGCTGATCTGATTCACCAGATGCAGGCTGACCGCCGCCTGAATACCAAAGCTCGACGACAGCACATAGTCTCCCGGCAGGTTTTCCAGCGCCCACGCCACGCGCCCTTCGGCGTCCAGCTTTTCCAGTTGAGCGTTGGTTTCTGCCAGCGCCAGAATGCGTTCGACTTTTGGCAGGTCATTAAGGGCGTTTAGATCGAGTACGGACATAATTACCTCTCGTGGTTACTCCCAGAAATCCCGTGCGGGATCGAGTACCGGGCGAATGATGCCCGCACGCACCGTAAAGTCGCCGAAGCCTTCACCCGCTTCGCGCTCTTTCGCCCAGCGCCCGACAAGCTCGTCGATGGAATCGAGAATTTCCGGTTCCGTAATATTTTCACGGTACATACGCGGAATGCGCGTCCCCATACGATTGCCGCCAAGGTGCACGTTGTAACGACCCGGCGCTTTGCCAACCAGTCCCAGCTCGGCCAGCATTGCACGACCGCAGCCGTTCGGGCAGCCGGTAACGCGCATCACGATATGCTCGTCCGGAATACCGTGTTTTTCCAGAATCGCTTCTACCTTGTCAGTAAATGACGGCAGGAAACGTTCCGCTTCGGCCATCGCCAGCGGGCAGGTCGGGAACGACACGCAGGCCATCGAGTTTTCACGCTGCGGTTTAACCGCATTCATCAACCCATGATCGCGCGCCAGCTTCTCGATTTTAGCCTTCTGGCTCTCCGGCACGCCGGCAATGATGAGATTCTGGTTGGCGGTAATGCGGAACTCACCTTTATGGATCTTAGCAATTTCCAGCAGACCGGTTTTCAACGGGCGGCCCGGATAATCCAGAATACGACCGTTTTCAATAAACAGCGTCAGGTGCCATTTATTGTCGATACCTTTCACCCAGCCAATGCGATCGCCGCGACCGGTGAATTCGTAAGGGCGGATCGGCTCAAACTTGATGCCTGCGCGACGCTCCACTTCCTCTTTGAACGTCTCTACGCCCACGCGCTCCAGGGTGTATTTGGTTTTCGCGTTTTTACGGTCGGTACGGTTACCCCAGTCGCGCTGAGTAGTCACTACCGCTTCCGCCACGGCCAGCGTGTGCTCCAGCGGCAGGAAGCCGAACTCGCTCGCGGTGCGGGCATAGGTTTTCTTGTTACCGTGCTCAATGGACAGGCCGCCGCCCACCAGCAGGTTAACGCCAATCAGCTTGCCGTTTTCGGCAATTGCCACGAAGTTCATGTCGTTGGCGTGCAGGTCGATATCGTTCTGCGGCGGGATCACGACAGTAGTTTTAAACTTACGCGGCAGATAGGTCTGGCCAAGGATCGGTTCTTCGTCCGTGGTCGCGACTTTTTCCTGATCGAGCCAAATCTCTGCGTAGGCGCGGGTGCGCGGCAGCAGGTGCTCAGAGATCTTCTTCGCCCACTCATACGCTTCGGCGTGCAGCTCGGACTCATACGGGTTCGAGGTGCAAAGCACGTTACGGTTCATGTCGTTGGCGGTTGCCAGCGCGTCCAGCCCGACCGAGTGCAGCATCTGGTGCACCGGCTTCACGTTCTTCTTCAGAATGCCGTGGAACTGGAAGGTCTGACGGTTGGTCAGGCGGATGCTGCCGTAAATCGTGTTTTCACCCGCGAACTTATCGATGGCCTGCCACTGTTTGGTGGTGATCACACCGCCCGGCAAACGGCAGCGCAGCAGCATCGCGTGACGCGGCTCCAGCTTCTGTTCTGCACGCTCGGCGCGGATGTCGCGGTCGTCCTGCTGATACATACCGTGGAAGCGGATCAGCAGGAAGTTGTCGCCTTTGAAACCGCCGGTCAGACCGTCATTCAAATCTTCGGCAATGGTACCGCGCAGGTAGTTGCTCTCTACCTTCATGCGCTCGGCATCAGTCAGTTTGCCTTCGACCACCAGTGGGCCGGGATGTTTTTCGCTCATTAGTAGACATCTCGCTGATAACGGCGCTCTACGCGCAGCTCACTTAAAAATTCATCCGCCGTTTCGGCATCCATACCGCCGAATTCGGCAATCACTTCCAGCAGTGCCTGCTCAACGTCCTTCGCCATGCGATTGGCGTCGCCGCAGACATAAATGTGGGCACCGTCATTGATCCAGCGCCACAGCTCTGCGCCCTGTTCGCGCAGTTTGTCTTGTACGTATACTTTTTCTTTCTGGTCGCGGGACCAGGCCAGATCGATGCGGGTCAGTACGCCTTCTTTAACATAGCGCTGCCATTCAACCTGGTAGAGGAAATCTTCGGTAAAGTGCGGGTTGCCGAAGAACAGCCAGTTTTTACCCGACGCTTCATCTGCCGCGCGCTGCTGCATAAAGGCGCGGAACGGCGCAATGCCGGTGCCTGGGCCAATCATGATGACCGGCGTTTCCGGGTTCGCAGGCAGGCGGAAGTTGTCATTGTGCTCAATGAAGACGCGCACTTCGCCCTCTTCTTCCACGCGGTCCGCCAGGAAACTTGATGCCCCACCCGCGCGGGCGCGGCCTTCGATGTCGTAGCGCACCACGCCGACGGTAACATGCACTTCGCTCTCCACTTCGGCCTGCGAAGAGGCGATGGAGTACAGGCGCGGGGTCAGCGGACGCAGCAGGCCGATCAGCGCATCGGCATCCAGCTGAGCCGGAGAGAAACGCACCATATCGACAATTGGCGTCGTCGCGGCGTAATGCTGCAGTTTCGCTTTGTCGCCCACCAGCGGCAGCAAGGATTCGCTGCGCGTTAAGGTGGCGTAATTTTCGACGATATTCGGGGTGTTCACCGTCAGCTCGAAATGCCACTGCAGCGCGTCTGAAAGCGGCTGGGTTTTGCCGTCAATGGTGACAGGCTCGTCACCCTTCAGCCACAGCAGCTCAACCAGCTCTTTCACCAGCGCCGGATCGTTCTGATACCAGATACCCAGCGCGTCGCCCGGCTGGTAGCGCAGGCCAGAGTCGCCGAGATCGATCTCGATATGGCGCACGTCTTTTTCCGAGTCGCGGCCGGTAATTTTCTGATTCACCGCCAGGCTTGCCGTCAGCGGTGCCTCTTTGGTGTACGGGCTGGTGTGAATGTCGTTGACGGCACCCGTTGCGGTGAAGGCGGCCTGCGCCGAGGTCTCTTTCGGCACGCGGGCTTTCAGCACCTCAACAATGCGGGCACGCCATTCCGCGGCGGCGGTCTGGTACTCGACATCCGCGTCAACGCGGTCCAGCAGGCGATCCGCGCCCAGCTCCGCCAGCTTGCTGTCGAAGTCTTTACCGGACTGGCAGAAGAATTCATAGGAAGTATCGCCAAGGCCGAACACGGCAAAAGCCGTGCCGTCCAGCTTCGGCGCTTTCTTCGAGAACAGGAACTTGTGCAGCGCCACCGCTTCTTCAGCGGGTTCACCTTCGCCCTGCGTTGAGGCCACAACCACCAGCAGTTTTTCTGACGCGATTTGTTTAAATTTATAATCCCCGGCGTTGACCAGGTTCACGTTCAGTTTAGCGGCGAGCAGGTCATCACGCAGCGCTTCGGCCACGCGGCGGGCGTTACCCGTTTGCGAGGCGGAAATGAGCGTAATGGCAGGAATTTCAACGGCCGTTGCCGGTACACCCGCCACAGCGCCAGGCTGCTGATTGAGCATTCCCCAGAAATAACCGGAGACCCAGGCAAGCTGAGTGGGAGAAAAATCAGAGGTGGCAGCCTGAAGGCGCGCCAGTTGCTCCGGGTTCAGGGGAAGCAAATTTGAAGGTGGGGCCTGTGTTGTCATGCGTCGTTATGTTCCAGTAGCCAAGCGGACTTTAAGCGAATAAATCCAAACTGAAGATAAGGTTAACGGCGAGGATAATAACAATTAAAGAAGGGATGGAAATAATAAATAACCAAATGGACTAACCTGTTTTACTTATCGTTCTTAACAGTAAAAGCGATTAATTAACCTATTGAAATGTAATACGAAAATTAACAAAAAAAAGGGCATATCGCTGCTCCGTACCTATTGAGCCGTTTTAGTTAATGCTAAAAATTGTGCTTTCCGGTACTATGCGGCGGTTTTTTCCGCATTACTGAGAGCGATCATGTCCACCACACTGTTTAAAGATTTCACCTTCGAAGCCGCCCATCACCTTCCGCATGTCCCTGAAGGGCATAAATGTGGCCGCCTGCACGGACACTCGTTTATGGTGCGTCTTGAGATCACCGGTGAAGTCGATCCGCATACCGGTTGGATCATGGATTTTGCCGAGCTGAAGGCCGCGTTTAAGCCGACCTACGATCGTCTGGATCACTACTATCTGAATGATATTCCTGGCCTTGAAAACCCGACCAGCGAAGTGCTGGCAAAATGGATTTGGGATCAGATGAAGCCGCTGGTGCCGCTGCTGAGCGCGGTGATGATCAAAGAGACCTGCACGGCAGGCTGCGTGTATCGCGGGGAGTGATGCTTGCCGGGTGGCGCTAACGCTTACCCGGCCTATAAGAGCCTCGAACCCTAGGCCCGGTTAGCGCTAGCGCCACCGGGCTTTTTTTATGCAATATTTAGATACTTGTGCGTTTGCATCGACAGGCGCCAGTTACGTGCAATACAGGTTTCAATGCACAGGCGCGTCGCGTCGTCTTTCTGACTGATCGGCTGTAGCGCAATGACGCGCTGCTTTTCATCGGTCAGCGTTGCCAGCAGTTCATCCAGCGCTTCGATATCACGTACGCGCCCTACCGGGTGCTTAATCTCATCCGCCCGTTCCAGTGCCTGAGACAGCACGTCATACCCGCCGCGCATATTCACTTTTGGCGATACCGTCACCCAGGTGGTGTGTGAACAGCGCACTTCATGGGTGCCGCTGGTTTCAATCTGGCAGCTGTAGCCGTTCTTTTCGAGCAGCTCGGTCAGCGGCGTCAGATCGTGGATGCAGGGTTCACCGCCGGTGATCACCACGTGGCGCGCCGTCCAGCCCTGACGACCAATAATGGCCAGCAGATCTTCTGGACTGCCCGCGCCCCACTTATCGCTCTCTTTGGTTTTCGCCAGTATGCTAAACAGCGACACTTCCCGATCTGCGAGCTTATCCCACGTATGTTTGGTATCACACCAGGCACAGCCAACCGGGCATCCCTGTAAACGAATGAAAATAGCGGGAACGCCGGTAAAGTAACCCTCGCCTTGCAGGGTCTGGAACATCTCGTTAATCGGGTACTGCATAGTCATCTCAGTAAAGGGGATAAACGATAAGTATCGCAGATCCCCGCCGGATGGTCATGCTCCATCGGTGCTTTGCGCGCCAATCGCCGCCATAAAACGCTCGGTAATTTGCTGTGGACGGGTGATTGCGCCGCCGACAACAACCGTATGCGCGCCCAGCGCCAGGCATCTGGCCGCGCGTTCAGGGGTATCCACGTTGCCTTCGGCAACCACGGGAACCGTCACGGCAGCCAGCACTGCCTTCAGGAACTCGCAGTCATTCTCAGGAAGCGAATGACCCGCCGTTTCCGCCGTATAGCCGTAAAGCGTGGTGCCGACGCAGTCAAAGCCAAGCGCCTGCGCCGTCACGGCTTCACCCACGGTGGCGATATCCGCCATCAGCAGTACCGCGGGATACCGTGAGCGGATGCGCGTGACCAGCGTTTCCAGGGATTCCCCACCGGGGCGCTCCCGCGCCGTCGCATCAAGCGCTATGATTTCCGGCGAGACGGTCATCAGCTCATCCACCTCTTTCATCGTGGCGGTGATAAACACCTCGCTTTCCGGGTAATCCCGTTTGATGATGCCGATAACAGGCAAAGAGACCTGCTGCTTAATGGCCTCAATATCTACCACGCTGTTGGCACGAATGGCGGCGGCCCCGCCCTGCGCCGCCGCCAGCGCCATCCGCGACATAATAAACGGGCTGTGCAGCGGTTCATTCTCAAGCGCCTGACAGGAGACGACCAGTTTTCCCTTCAGGTTATCCAGTACAGTTTTCATTACGATAAGATCTCTTCCACTTCGTTTTTGATAATCGTGACGTGCGGGCCATAAATGACCTGAACACCGTTACCGCGCACGATAACGCCGCGCGCGCCGGTGGCTTTCAGCGCCGCGTCATTCACTTTGCTGCCGTCCTTCACCGTGACGCGAAGACGCGTAGCGCAGCAGTCCACCTCTTCCAGATTCTCTTTTCCGCCTAATCCAGCGATCACCGCAACGGCGCGCTCGCTCTGCGAAAAAGTCACTTCATTGGCCATCGCCTCCTTTTCCCGACCCGGCGTGGCAAAATCGAAGCGGTTAATCAGGTAGCGGAAGGTGAAGTAATAAAGGAAGAACCACGGCACGCCGACCAGCGGAACGAACATCCAGCTGGTTTTGGCCCCCCCCTGCAAAATGCCGAACAGCACGAAGTCAATAAAACCGCCCGAGAAGGTTTGTCCGATGGTGATATGCAGCATGTGTGCGAGCATGAACGCCAGCCCGTCAAACAGCGCATGAATGACGTAAAGTACCGGCGCAATAAACAGGAAGGAGAACTCGATAGGCTCGGTAATCCCGGCCAGGAACGAGGTTAACGCCGCAGAGAGCAGCAGCCCGGCAACGCGCCTTTTATTCTCTGGTTTTGCCGTGTGGTACATCGCCAGACAGGCGCCGAGCAGGCCAAACATCATCGTAATGAAGCGCCCGGACATGAATCGTGACGTGCCTTCGTAAAACTGACGCGTGGTGGGATCGGCCAGCTGGGCGAAGAAGATCCGCTGTGTGCCCTCAACCAAGTGACCGTTGACAATCTCACTGCCGCCGAGCGCGGTGGTCCAGAACGGCAGATAGAAAATGTGGTGCAAACCAAACGGGCCCAGCATGCGTAAAATGAAGCCGTACAGCAGAGTGCCCAGATAGCCGGTGGCATCCACCAGCCCGCCGAGACCAAAAATCAGTTTCTGGAAATGCGGCCAAACCACGGTCATGAGCGCGCCGACGAGTATCGCGGCCAGCGAGCTGATTATGGGGACAAAGCGCGAGCCGCCAAAGAAGCCGAGGAACTGCGGAAGCGCAATTTTATTAAACCGATGATGGAGCGTGCAGGTCACCAGACCAATCACCACGCCGCCAAACACGCCGGTTTCCAGCGTCTGAATCCCCAGCGTCATGCCCTGCCCCACGGCACCCGGGTTCGCGTGCGCCAGTTTGCCGGTGAGGATCAGCAGCGCGTTGATGGTGGCATTCATCACCAGAAACGCGAGAAGCGCCGCCAGCCCAGCCGTGCCCTTATCGCTTTTTGCCAACCCGACGGCAACCCCAACCGCAAACAACACCGAGAGGTTCGCAAACACAATTGAACCGGCACTGCTCATGATAGTGAAAATGGCCTGAAGCCAGCCCACATCTAAAAACGGATAAGCCGCCAGCGTATTCGGATTCGATAACGCACCGCCTATCCCCAGCAGCAGACCCGCCGCGGGCAACACGGCGATGGGCAACATAAAGGACTTACCAAAGCGCTGCGCTTTTTCAAACCATCCCCCCGAAGAAGCGCCACTGAACATTTGCATCATTTTTTTCATCTCCCCATTAAACGATGAAAATTTTTACCATATAAATAATACATAGTGAAAATTATCATCAAAAACCAGGAAGCCGATCATACTTTTTCAAAATGACTGGCATCTTTCCCCTCCTTTCCGCCACACTAGACGCAGCGAAACACATTAAGGACGTGGCATGTCGGACCATGAAAATCTGCTGCTGAAGCTCCGCCAGGAGGCTTCCGGGTATAGCCCAACGCAACAAAAACTCGGCGAGTTTGTCCTCAGCGATCCTGCCCGGGTGCTCTACCTGACGATCACTGAACTGGCGCGCGAGAGCCACACCAGCGAGGCCAGCGTCACGCGCCTTTGCCGGACGCTGGGCTGCAAGGGCTATAACGAATTTAAAATGGCGCTTGCGCTGGATATACAACAGGGTCAGCCCGCGCGTCAGGCGGGGGATGAGATTGATAACGTCGTGGATGAGTCGGTGCAGGCTTTGCAGGATACCGCCAGACTCCTCGACCGCACGCTGCTTGAAAAGGCGGCGCTGGCGCTGCATCAGGCCCAATCCGTGCAGATTTATGGCGTTGCGGCCAGCGCCATCCTCGGGGAGTATCTGCATTACAAACTGTTGCGGCTGGGCAAACCTGCACAGCTGTTTAGCGATATGCACCGCGCGGCCATGAATGCGACAACGCTTTCGAAAGAGACACTGGTTGTGGCCATCTCCAGTTCGGGTTCAACGCGGGATTTACTCCACGTGGTGAAACTTGCCCGCAAGCGCGGCGTTAAGGTTCTGGCACTCAGCAATACACCCCGCAGCCCGCTGGCGTCTCTGAGCGACATGCAGCTGGTTGCCGCCAAACCAGAAGGTCCCCTTAGCGCAGGCGCACTCAATGCTAAGGTTGGGGTGATGCTGCTGGTCGAGCTGCTGACCACGTCCATGATTGCGCTCGATGGTCATTACGGCGACGTTAGCCAACAAACAGCCAGCGCCACACTTCCCCTGTTACTCTAAAAAACCTTCGCAGGCTAAATAAAACAGCCTGCGATTTATGCCATCTGCTTTTAGTTAAGCGGTGCTTAAATCATTTATTTGGTAAATGTTTGGTGTAACAAATTATTATATTTCTTACATTTTTAATCACGTTTTCCATTCAAGCACCACCCACAAAAAACATTAAATTCAATAGGTTAAAAATTAAATTTTAATAGAGTGAATTTTTACCCTTCCACTAATGTCGAATATATCCACCCGATTTCCTTTCCTTAAAATAAACTTAAGATACTGTCGGTTTCGGCGATTTATTATTTAAATGCCGTTTACTTTTGCGCGCCTACAATCCGCCTCATCAATCATAATGAGACGGTATTAATGAAGATGTTATTGATTACAGGCGTGACCGGATTTCTGGGTGGTGCAGTTCTTGAAAAAATCCTGACCAACGACCAATCCGTAGAACTCCTTTTGCTTGCACGTGCTGGCGATCCGCAGAGCGGGCTGGAGCGCGTGCTGGAGAATATGCGCAAGTTCAACGTGCCTGAGGACAAACTGGCCTCCCTGAATGTGGATAATATCCTGACTGGCGACCTCAGCCAGCCTGAAGCCTTTCTGAGCGATCCCCGTCTGGATCGCGTCACGCATGTCGTTAACTGTGCGGCTGTCGCCTCATTTGGTAATAACCCGCTGATCTGGAAAGTCAACGTTGAAGGTACGCTCGCGCTGGCGCGCCGTATGGAGCAGGTCACAGGACTGCAGCGTTTCCTCCACGTCGGCACCGCAATGTCATGCACGCCGGAGCAGGATTCACTGGTCGCCGAAAGCGCTGAATTAAGAGAGAATGCTGAACACCTGGTGGAATACACGTTTTCGAAGTCAACCATCGAACAGCTGATGCGCCAGGAGTGTCCGAACCTGCCGCTGCTCATCGCCCGTCCGTCCATTGTTGTCGGCCATACCCGTCATGGCTGCACGCCGTCGAGCAGCATTTTCTGGGTCTTTAGCATGGGCCTGATGCTGCAGAAGTTTATGTGCTCAATGGAGGACCGAATCGACGTTGTTCCGGTGGATTATTGCGCCGACGCGATGTTAATGCTGCTCAACAGCAACGTTCGTCCGGGGGAAGTGGTACATATTTCTGCGGGAGAAGAGAACAGCGTTCGCTTTGCAGATATCGATCGGGCAATGGCGCTGGCACTGGAGAAAGCCCCCGTCGGTGATAAATATGCGCAGGTCAGCTACGAAACGCTGGTCAGAATGCGCCGCGAGTTAAAACATATTTTTGGCCCGTGCAACGAACGTCTGATGCTGAAAGCCATGCGTTTATACGGTGCGTTTGCCACGCTTAACGTGCGCTTCAGCAACGATAAGCTGCTTAGCATGGGGATGCCAAAGCCACCGCGGTTTACGGATTACATCGCCCGCTGCGTGCAAACCACCCAGGGGTTGACCATTCCGGAGCAAATGGCGGTTGATTTTAAATAGCCAAAAAAAATGCCAGTCATTCGACTGGCATTTTCATTTTAAGGCTTAAGCAATTATGCCTGGCCTTTGATCTCTTTCAGACCGTTGTATGGTGCTTTTTCGCCCAGTGCTTCTTCGATACGAATCAGCTGGTTGTATTTAGCAACACGGTCAGAACGGCTCATAGAACCAGTTTTGATCTGGCCTGCAGCGGTACCCACAGCCAGGTCAGCAATGGTAGCGTCTTCAGTTTCGCCAGAACGGTGAGAGATAACAGCGGTGTAGCCAGCGTCTTTCGCCATTTTGATCGCAGCCAGAGTTTCGGTCAGAGAACCGATCTGGTTGAATTTGATCAGGATGGAGTTAACGATGCCTTTCTCGATGCCTTCTTTCAGGATCTTGGTGTTGGTTACGAACAGATCGTCACCAACCAGCTGGATTTTGTCGCCCAGTACTTTGGTCTGGTATGCGAAGCCAGCCCAGTCAGACTCGTCCAGACCGTCTTCGATAGACACGATTGGGTACTGTTTGGTCAGGTCTTCCAGGAAGTGAGTAAACTCTTCGGAGGTGAATGCTTTGTTGCCTTCGCCAGCCAGAACGTATTTACCGTCTTTGTAGAATTCAGATGCTGCACAGTCCATCGCCAGGGTGATGTCTTTGCCCAGCTCGTAGCCTGCTGCTTTAACTGCTTCAGCGATTACAGCCAGAGCTTCTGCGTTAGAACCCAGGTTTGGCGCATAGCCACCTTCGTCACCAACAGCAGTGTTCATACCTTTAGCTTTCAGAACTTTAGCCAGGTTGTGGAACACTTCAGAACCCATACGTACTGCTTCTTTCAGGGATTTCGCGCCAACTGGCTGAATCATGAATTCCTGAATATCAACGTTGTTGTCTGCGTGCTCACCACCGTTGATGATGTTCATCATTGGTACAGGCATGGAGTATTTGCCTGGGGTGCCGTTCAGTTCAGCGATGTGCTCGAACAGTGGCTGGCCTTTCGCTGCTGCTGCTGCTTTGGCGTTAGCCAGGGAAACAGCCAGGATTGCGTTCGCACCGAAGTTAGATTTGTTTTCAGTACCGTCCAGATCGATCATGATCTTGTCGATGCCAGCCTGGTCTTTGGCGTCTTTGCCAAGGATTGCCTGAGCAATAGGACCGTTTACAGCGCCAACCGCTTTCAGTACGCCTTTGCCCAGGAAGCGGGATTTGTCGCCATCGCGCAGTTCCAGCGCTTCGCGGGAACCAGTAGAAGCACCTGATGGAGCAGCAGCCATACCAACGAAACCACCTTCCAGGTGAACTTCCGCTTCAACGGTCGGGTTACCACGGGAGTCGATGATTTCACGACCGATGACTTTAACGATTTTGGACATTAGATTTTCCTCAGTACAAGTTAAACTAAAACTCCAGACAAACAACGCGTACCAGAGGTACGCGTTGCCGTTCTAACTTTTTTTACTTCGCCTGACGCTTCTGGTAATCGCTGGCGGCCTTCACGAAGCCTGCAAACAGCGGATGCCCGTCGCGCGGCGTAGAAGTAAATTCCGGGTGGAATTGGCAGGCAACGAACCATGGATGGTTAGGCACCTCGATGATCTCGACTAACTGATCATCCCCGGAACGGCCCGCAACACGCAGACCCGCAGCTTCAATCGGTTTCAACAACATGTTGTTGACTTCATAGCGGTGACGATGGCGCTCGGTGATGGTTGGCTCGCCATACAGCTTGCGAACCACGCTATCGTCGGACAGCTGGCAGGCCTGTGCGCCAAGACGCATAGTGCCACCCAGATCGCTCTTCTCGGTACGGACTTCGACGTTACCTTCTTCGTCGCGCCATTCAGTGATAAGCGCCACTACAGGGTACTTACAGTCTGGCACAAATTCCGTAGAGTTCGCGTTTTCCATTCCCGCTACGTTGCGCGCAAATTCGATCAGCGCAACCTGCATACCCAGGCAGATGCCGAGGTATGGAATATTGTTTTCACGCGCATAGCGCGCGGTGGCGATCTTGCCTTCTACACCACGGTAGCCGAAGCCGCCCGGGATGAGAATCGCATCCAGATCTTTCAGAATTTCGACGCCACGCGTTTCAACATCCTGCGAGTCAATCAGCTTGATGTTCACGGAGACGCGGTTCTTCAGACCACCGTGCTTCAGCGCTTCGATGACTGACTTATAGGCGTCCGGCAGTTCAATGTACTTGCCGACCATACCGATAGTCACTTCACCAGCCGGATTGGCTTCTTCGTAAATAACCTGTTCCCATTCAGACAGGTTAGCTTCCGGACAGTTCAAGCTGAATCGTTTACAAATATAATCGTCCAGGCCCTGTGATTTCAACAGGCCCGGGATTTTATAAATGGAATCGACGTCTTTCATTGAAATAACGGCTTTTTCAGGCACGTTACAGAACAATGCAATTTTCGCACGTTCGTTCGCTGGAACCGCGCGATCGGAGCGGCAAACCAGGATGTCTGGCTGAATACCGATGGAGAGCAGTTCTTTTACTGAGTGCTGAGTCGGCTTGGTTTTCACTTCACCTGCGGCGGCCATGTACGGCACCAGGGTCAGGTGCATGAACAGCGCGTGCTCACGACCAATATCGACAGCCAGCTGACGAATCGCTTCAAGGAATGGCAGGGATTCGATATCACCTACGGTTCCGCCGATTTCGACCAGCACCACGTCGTGGCCTTCGCCGCCCGCAACGATGCGTTCTTTGATTGCGTTAGTGATGTGTGGGATAACCTGAACAGTTGCCCCCAGGTAGTCACCGCGGCGCTCTTTACGCAGAACGTCTGAGTAGATGCGGCCAGTCGTGAAGTTGTTACGACGGGTCATTTTGGTGCGGATGAAACGCTCGTAGTGGCCAAGATCCAGATCGGTTTCAGCGCCGTCTTCAGTAACGAACACTTCCCCGTGTTGGATTGGGCTCATGGTGCCCGGATCGACGTTGATGTACGGATCCAGTTTCATCATGGTCACATTGAGGCCACGGGCTTCAAGAATGGCTGCGAGGGAGGCTGCGGCAATGCCTTTACCCAGAGAGGATACGACCCCGCCGGTCACAAAAATATAGTTCGTTGTCATGCTGAACCTGAGAAGTTAGGGTGAAACGATGGAATAACCAGGACGGGAAAGTAGTATACCCGAACACGGCGAGCGCCACAAACTTTCATTCTCCGTCTCCATTCCAGGCCATGACAAACATAAGGAGTGAGAAAATAGCCCCTTTTGGGTAAATGTTTTTGACGCAAATCAAGCGCTTGTCATTTAAAAAATCACACAAATTGCGCTTGATCGCAAAATCTCGTTAGAGATCATGTTCCTGGCGTTTTACTTCCTGCCAGACTTCTTCCATGGCTTCGAGGCCGATTCCGGTCATTTCCAGGCCGCGTGAGGCCACAATCCGCTCAACTTCGCGAAAGCGTCGCTCGAACTTAATGTTGGCTTTTTGCAGGGCGGTTTCCGCTTTTACACCCAAATGGCGCGAAAGATTGACGGTCGCGAAAAGCAGGTCGCCCATCTCCTCTTCCAGCTTTGCTTCATCCACAACCGCCTGCTGCGCTTCATGCATCACCTCGTCGATCTCTTCATGCACTTTATCCAGCACCGGCCCCAGGGAGTCCCAGTCAAAACCCACGGCAGAGCAGCGTTTCTGAATTTTATGCGCGCGCATCAGCGCGGGCAGGCTCATCGGAATATCATCCAGCGCCGAGTGCTGGGATTTTTCGGCCCGCTCGGCGCTTTTTATCTGCTCCCAGCGAGCCAGCACTTCCGCGCTGTTGCCTGCGGTGGCATCGCCAAAAATATGCGGATGGCGGCGCTCCAGCTTGTCGCTGATGGCAGCGCAGATGTCGTCAAAGTTAAAGCGCCGTTCTTCCTGCGCCATCTGGGCATAGAACACCACCTGGAATAACAGGTCGCCCAGCTCGCCGCGCAGGTCGTCAAAATCCTCGCGCGAAATGGCGTCCAGCACTTCATAGGTTTCTTCAAGGGTGTACGGGGCGATGGTCGCGAAAGTCTGCTCCTTGTCCCACGGGCAGCCGTTTTCCGGGTCGCGCAGGCGTTTCATGATGCCGAGCAGGCGGTCGATTTGAGTCATAGTTCTGTCCTGATGAAAAAAATGCCGGGTGGCGACGAAGCCTTACCCGGCCTACAGAAGAGTGTATTTAACCGCCGTGCAGACGACGCGCGTCTATCACATCCGGCACCTGGTTCAGTTTGCCGAGCACGCGGCCCAGCACCTGCAGGTTGTAGATTTCGATGGTCATATCGATGGTGGCAAGCTGCTCGCGGGTATCGCTGCGGCTGGCAACGCCCAGCACGTTAACCTTCTCGTTGGCGAGAATGGTCGTGATGTCGCGCAGCAGGCCGCTGCGGTCATTGGCGGTGACGCGCACCACCAGCGAGTAGCCTGCGGAGTAGCTTTCGCCCCAGACCGCTTCCACGATGCGCTCCGGCGCATGTGACTGCAGCTCTGCAAGCTGGTCACAGTCTGAACGGTGGATCGAAATCCCGCGCCCCTGAGTGATAAAGCCGACGATATCGTCACCTGGAATAGGCTGGCAGCAGCGGGCAATGTGGTGCATCAGATTGCCCACGCCTTCCACGACCACCCGGCCGTTATCTTTGCTGCGCTGCTGCGGCGCATGGGTTTTCTGCTGCAGCTGCTTCAGCGCCGCCGCATCCTGCTCCGCCGCACTTGGCTTGTTGAACTGCGCCTGCAGGAAGTTCACCATCTGATTCAGACGGATATCTCCGCCGCCAATGGCCGCTAACAGTTCGTCAAGCTCGTTGAAGTTGTAGCGTGGCAGCAGGAATTTCTCCGCCTCTTTCAGGCTGATCCCCACATGCTCCAGTTCGTCATCGAGGATCTGGCGACCGGCAAGGATGTTTTTATCGCGATCCTGCTTGCGGAACCAGGCGTGGATCTTGGAGCGCCCGCGGCTGGTGGTGACATAGCCCAGGTTCGGGTTCAGCCAGTCGCGGCTCGGGTTGGGCTGCTTCTGGGTGATGATCTCAATCTGGTCCCCCATCTGCAGCTGATAAGTGAATGGCACGATTCGTCCGCCGATTTTCGCCCCGATGCAGCGGTGCCCCACATCGCTATGGATGTGGTAGGCGAAGTCGAGCGGCGTGGAGCCCGCGGGCAGGTCGACAACGTCCCCTTTCGGGGTAAAGACGTAGACCCGGTCGTCGAAGACCTGGCTGCGCACTTCATCAAGCATTTCGCCGGAATCAGCCATCTCTTCCTGCCACGCAATCAGCTTACGCAGCCAGGCGATGCGGTCTTCGTGGCCAGAACGCGCGCCGCCGGACGTACCCTCTTTGTATTTCCAGTGCGCGGCCACGCCCAACTCGGCGTCTTCGTGCATCTGTTTGGTGCGGATCTGGATCTCAACCGTTTTGCCGCCGGGGCCAAGCACCACGGTATGAATAGACTGGTAGCCGTTCGGTTTCGGGTTCGCCACATAGTCGTCGAACTCGTCCGGCAGGTGGCGGAAGTGAGTATGTACTATCCCCAGCGCGGCGTAGCAGTCCTGCAGACGCTCCGCCACGATACGCACGGCGCGCACGTCAAACAGCTCGTCAAAGGCGAGGTGTTTCTTCTGCATTTTGCGCCAGATGCTGTAGATGTGCTTAGGTCGACCGTAGACTTCGGCGCGCACGTTCTCTTCTTTCATTGACTGACGCAGCCCGCTGACAAACTCGTCGATGTAGTGTTCACGATCGATACGGCGTTCATGCAGAAGTTTGGCAATGCGCTTGTATTCCGCAGGGTGCAGATAGCGGAAGCAGTAATCTTCAAGCTCCCATTTCAGCTGACCGATACCTAAGCGGTTCGCCAGCGGCGCATAGATATTTGTACACTCCTTGGCGGCAAGGACGCGCTCGTCTTCCGGCGCATCCTTCACTTCGCGCAGGTGCGCAATACGTTCGGCAAGCTTGATGACCACGCAGCGGAAGTCATCCACCATGGCCAGCAGCATTCGCCGGACGTTATCAACCTGTTCTGAGGAGACGGAATCGGTATGGGCAGCTTTAAGCTGGCGGATGGCCGCCATATCGCGCACGCCGTGGATCAGCGCGACGACGGAGGTTCCGACGCTGTCACGCAGCACGTCTTCGCTGACCACGTCAGCATCGGCGAGCGGAAACAGAAGCGCGGCCTGCAGCGTTTCGATATCCATGTTCAGCATGGAGAGAATTTCGACCATTTCGATGCCGCGCCACAACAGCAGCTCGGCGTCAGGATGTCCCTGCGTGGTGCGCAGACAATAGGTCCAGGTTTCGGTTAAGCGTTCACACGACTGCTGGCTGGAAATCCCCAGACTTGCGATCCATTTTTGAGGGTCAAACTCACCAGCTTTATTAAGATGTGCACTTCTTACCGCAACCATCGTCCTCTCCTTTAGGGACCAGGGCCTGTCGAAGTCGACAAGCCAAACAAATTAGATGTGCTCAAACAACGCCATCGATTCCAGATGTCCAGTGTGCGGGAACATGTCCAGCATTGCCAGACGCTGAATCTGGTAACCCGCACTGATTAATGCCTCGCTGTCCCGGGCAAGCGTCGCCGGGTTACAGGAAACATAGACCACACGCTTCGGCGCGAGTTTAATAATATGTGCCATTACGCCCGGAGCACCGGCGCGTGCCGGGTCGAGCAAAATTTTATCAAAGCCCTGTTTTGCCCACGGCTGTTGAGTAACATCTTCCTCAAGGTTTTGATGAAAAAATGTCACATTTTGCAAGCCATTCTGTAGGGCGTTTTCCTGTCCTTTGGCGACCAGCGCCTCAACGCCTTCCACACCCACCACGTTTGCCGCTTTCTGCGCCAGGGGCAGCGTGAAATTACCCATACCGCAGAAGAGATCGAGCACCCGGTCGGTCGGCTGGATATCGAGCCAGTCCAGCGCTTTTTCAATCATCTGCTGATTCACGCCGTCATTGACCTGGATGAAATCCCGCGGGCTGAACGTTAAGCGTAGCCCGTTTGACGCATACCAGGGAGCCTCTCCCGTAACCTGCTCATGTATCTCGCTTTGTGGTGCCAGGAAAAGCGCAAGCTTGTGGGAATGCGAAAAGCGTTCCAGTTTTTCGCGATCTTTTTCGGACAGCGGCGCAGTATGGCGCAGCACCATCAGCGGGCCGTTGTTAGCCAGAACCAGTTCCACGTGTCCGAGATGGCGAACACCTTCGAGACCGGACAAACACTGGTGCACATCAGGGAGCAATGCCTCAAGTTGGGGCACCAAAACAGGGCACTGCTTTATATCCACGATATCGCTGGCGCTGGCTTTACGAAATCCCATCTCCAGCCGCTCGGTTTTTGGCTGATAACTGAGGCTCAGGCGCGCGCGCCGACGGTAGCCCCAGGGCTGCCCGGCGATAATCTCGTTAACCTCGTGCTTAAGCTGACGCGCCAGCGCGCTGCTTTTACTTTTTTGCTGTAAAACTACGCTGGCATGCTGTTGCTGGCAGCCCCCGCAGACGCCAAAATGGGGGCAGCGAGGCACTTCGCGTTCGGGGCTATCGCTCAGTCGGCGCTTTACCTGGCCGCGCGCGTACTGGCGTTTATCTTCCGTCAGCGTAATTTCTGCTCGTTCTGATGGCAGCAAACCTGTTATAAACAGTGTCTTACCGTTGTGCCGCGCCACCCCCTGACCAAAGGGATCGAGGTCCGTGGCTTCAACAGTTATGATCTGACGCGTCGTCACGCGTCGCTTTGCAGAGTAGAATTGCGCCATCGCTGAGATTTTTCTCACATATAAACATAATTGTCCTAATTGTCCCATAACGGAACGCCATGACCAACTACAGCCTGCGTGCACGCATGATGATTTCGATCCTCGCCCCCACCGTATTGATCGGTTTGCTGCTGAGTATCTTCTTTGTGGTGCATCGCTATAACGATTTGCAGCGACAGCTGGAAGACGCCGGAGCCAGCATTATCGAACCGCTGGCGGTCTCCAGCGAGTACGGGATGAACCTGCAAAACCGGGAATCCATTGGTCAGTTAATTAGTGTCCTGCATCGTCGTCACTCGGACATCGTGCGGGCTATCTCCGTTTATGATGAAAACAACCGTCTGTTTGTTACCTCGAATTTTCACCTTGACCCGACGTCCCTGAAAATTCCTGACGGCACGCCGTTCCCGCGCCATCTCACCGTATTGCGGCGAGGGGATATTATGATCCTGCGCACGCCAATCATCTCCGAGAGCTATTCTCCTGATGAATCCGCTCAGTCTGAAGCCAAATCCAGCAACAACATGCTGGGATATGTGGCACTGGAGTTGGATCTCAAATCAGTCCGACTGCAGCAGTACAAAGAAATATTTATCTCCGGCGTGATGATGCTCTTCTGTATCGGCATTGCGCTGATTTTCGGCTGGCGACTGATGCGTGATGTGACGGGGCCGATTCGAAACATGGTCAACACCGTTGACCGTATCCGTCGCGGCCAGCTCGACAGCCGTGTGGAAGGGTTTATGTTGGGCGAGCTGGATATGCTGAAAAACGGCATCAATTCAATGGCGATGTCGCTGGCGGCGTATCATGAAGAGATGCAGCACAACGTTGACCAGGCCACCTCCGACCTTCGCGAAACGCTGGAGCAAATGGAGATTCAGAACGTCGAGCTGGATCTGGCGAAAAAACGCGCCCAGGAAGCCGCGCGCATTAAATCCGAATTCCTTGCCAATATGTCACACGAGCTGAGAACCCCGCTGAACGGCGTAATCGGCTTTACCCGTCTGACGCTGAAAAGCGAGCTTAACCCCACCCAGCGCGACCACCTGCATACTATCGAACGTTCGGCCAACAACCTGCTGGCGATCATTAACGACGTGCTGGACTTCTCGAAGCTGGAGGCGGGCAAGCTGATCCTCGAGAGTATTCCGTTCCCGCTGCGCGGCACGCTGGATGAAGTGGTGACGCTGCTTGCGCATTCGTCACACGATAAGGGACTGGAGCTGACGCTCAATATCAAAAACGACGTGCCGGATAACGTCATTGGTGACCCGCTGCGTCTGCAGCAGGTCATCACTAATCTGGTGGGCAACGCGATCAAGTTTACCGAGAGCGGCAATATCGACATTCTTGTCGAAAAACGGGCGCTCAGTAATAACAAGGTACAGATTGAGGTGCAAATCCGCGATACCGGTATCGGCATACCGGAGCGCGATCAGTCGCGTCTGTTCCAGGCATTCCGTCAGGCGGACGCCAGTATTTCCCGCCGCCACGGGGGGACCGGCCTGGGGCTGGTGATCACCCAAAAACTGGTAAAAGAGATGGGCGGCGATATCTCCTTCCACAGCCAGCCTAACCGGGGTTCGACCTTCTGGTTCCATATCAATCTCGATCTCAATCCGAACGTCATGACCGATGGGCCAGTGACCGACTGCCTGAAAGGGATGCGTCTGGCCTACGTTGAGCCAAATGCCGCAGCGGCACAGTGCACGCTGGACGTGTTAAGCACCACGCCGCTGGAGGTTGTCTACAGCCCGACCTTCTCTGCGCTTGCCGTTGAGCACTACGATATCCTGCTGATGGGGATCCCGGTCACCTTTACGGCCGACCTGACCATGCAGCAGGAGCGCCTGGCGAAAGCGGCATCAATGACTGACTACCTGCTGCTGGCTCTGCCTTGCCATGCACAAATTAACGCCGAAGAGCTGAAAAATGACGGGGCCGCCGCCTGCCTGCTCAAACCGCTCACGGCCACACGCCTGCTGCCTGCACTCACCGAATACTGTCGTCTGAGCCAGCACGCGCTGCCGCTCGTCAGCGACGAGCAAAAGCTGCCGATGAGCGTGATGGCGGTGGACGATAACCCGGCAAACCTGAAGCTGATTGGCGTGCTGCTGGAGGATCAGGTTCAGCATGTGGAACTGTGTACCAGCGGTGCGCAGGCAGTGGAACAGGCTAAACAGATGCAGTTCGATTTGATTCTGATGGATATTCAGATGCCGGGTATGGACGGTATTCGCGCCTGCGAGCTTATCCGCCAGCTCCCGCATCAGCAGCAAACGCCGGTTATTGCGGTGACCGCGCACGCCATGGCCGGACAGAAAGAAAAATTGCTGAGCGCCGGGATGAATGATTATCTGGCGAAGCCTATCGACGAAGAGAAACTGCATAGCCTGCTGGTGCGCTACAAACCGGGGCATATTGGCGGGACGTACACGGTTGCAACAGAATCGCCGGAGATTAGCGTCAACCAGAATGCTACCTTCGACTGGTCACTGGCGCTGCGCCAGGCGGCTGGGAAAACCGATTTAGCCCGCGACATGTTGCAAATGCTGGTCGCCTTCCTGCCGGAAATCCGTAATAAAGTTGAAGAACAGCTGGTGGGAGAAAACCCTGAAGAACTGCTGGAAGCCATCCACAAGCTGCACGGCAGCTGCGGCTACAGCGGGGTGCCGCGGTTGAAGAACCTTTGTCAGTTGCTGGAGCAACAGTTACGCGCCGGTACGCCAGAATCCGAGCTTGAACCCGAGTTTCTGGAGCTGCTGGATGAAATGGATAACGTGACGCGGGAAGCGATGAAGGTGTTAGGGAGCTGATATAAAAGCCCGGTGGCGCTACGCTTACCGGGCCTACAATTGCGGGTGCGGCCTGATGCCCTCCCACAGGGAGAGGGAGAACTACATTCCCTGCCCCACTTTCAGCGCCGCCGCGATATTCCTTGCGGCCATCCTGACATTCTCGCTGGCATTTTCCAGCGCATCCTCCAGTGAACAGATGGTGTAAATCACGCTAAACACGGCGTCGATACCGTGCTCATGCACCACACCGACATCCGCCGTCAGGCTGCCCGCAATCCCGATAACCGGTTTGTTAAAGCGTTTTGCGACTTTCGCCACTCCAACGGGCACTTTTCCGTGGATTGTCTGACTGTCGATGCGGCCTTCGCCGGTGATCACTAAGTCAGCATCGGCGACCTGATCCGCGAGATGCAAGGCATCGGTGACGATCTCAATCCCCTGACGCAGCTGAGCGCCGCAAAAGGCGTATAGCGCGGCCCCCATCCCGCCCGCCGCACCGCCGCCGGACAGGTTCAGAACGTCGATATCCAGATCGCGGGCGATAACCTGCGCATAATGGGCAAGCGCGCTGTCCAGAGTGACAATCATCTCTGGCGTCGCCCCTTTCTGCGGGCCAAACACCGCAGTGGCTCCCTCCTCCCCCGTTAACGGGTTGGTGACATCGCAGGCAACCTCAATCCGGCACGCTTTCAGCCGTTTATCGAGACCGGTAAGGTCAATATGTGCCAGCGTGGCAAGTTCGCCGCCCCCGAGTCCGACAGGCTTCTGAGCGGCATCCAGCAATTTCGCGCCCAGCGCCTGGACCATGCCCGCGCCGCCGTCGTTGGTGCCACTGCCGCCAATGCCGATAATGATATGCTTAACGCCCGCGTCCAGCGCATGACGGATGAGCTCGCCGGTTCCCCACGAGGTCGTTTTCAGCGGGTTGCGCTGCGAGGGTGGCACAAGCTCCAGACCGCTCGCCGCCGCCATTTCAATAAACGCACTTTGATCGTCACCGGATAACCCGTAGAACCCTTCAACAGGCTCCCCCAGCGGACCTGTCACCGGGACATGAATGATTCGCCCCTGAGTGGCCGCAACCATCGCCTCGACGGTGCCTTCGCCCCCATCGGCAACCGGTAATTTTACGTAGTTAGCCGAGGGAAAAATCTCGCGAAAGCCGCGTTCTATCGCTGTCGCTACCTCAAGAGCACTCAAACTTTCCTTATACGAGTCCGGTGCGATAACAATTTTCATAAGCCATCCTTACGCATAGTCATTACGTTAAGCATACACCACGTAAACGACCGCTCATGGGAGCGGTCCCAATGCGTTTATCGTACCATGCACGGACGTTTATTGTCGAATGTCCAGTCCGGGATCAAATACTGCATGGCTATCGCATCGTCGCGCGCGCCCAGACCGTGTTTCAGGTACAGTTCGTGGGCTTTCATCACCTGGTCCATATCCAGCTCAACGCCCAGACCCGGCGTGGTTGGCACCTGCACCATGCCGCCTTTGATTTCAAACGGCTGCTTAGTAAGACGCTGATTGCCCTCCTGCCAGATCCAGTGGGTATCTATGGCGGTGATCGTGCCCGGCGCGGCAGCGGCAACGTGAGTGAACATTGCCAGCGACACGTCGAAGTGATTGTTGGAGTGCGAGCCCCAGGTCAGGCCGAACTCGTGGCACATCTGCGCCACGCGAACTGAACCCTGCATCGTCCAGAACTGCGGGTCCGCCAGAGGAATATCGACGGACTGAAGGGATAAGGTATGCCCCATCTGGCGCCAGTCGGTGGCGATCATATTGGTTGCCGTTGGCAAACCGGTGGCGCGGCGAAACTCGGCCATCACCTCGCGCCCGGAGAAGCCCTGCTCGGCCCCACACGGATCTTCCGCGTAGGCCAGCACGCCTTTAAGCTGCTTACCAATTTTAATCGCTTCATCAAGCGACCATGCGCCGTTCGGATCCCGCGTGACGCGCGCCTGCGGGAAACGTTTTGCCAGCGCGGTAATGGCCTCCGCCTCTTCTTCCCCTGCCAGTACACCACCCTTCAGTTTGAAGTCGTTGAAGCCATATTTTTCGTAAGCGGCTTCGGCCAGACGCACCACCGCGTCAGGAGTCATCGCTTCATCGTGGCGAACGCGGTACCAGTCGCAGTGCTCATCCGGCTGGCTCTGGTACGGCAGCGGCGTCAGCTTGCGGTTGCCGACAAAGAACAGATAGCCCAGCATTTCCACTTCGGTGCGCTGCTGCCCCTCGCCCAGCAGGGACGCAACGTTCACGCCAAGATGCTGACCAAGCAGATCCAACATTGCCGCCTCAATACCGGTGACCACGTGGATGGTCGTACGCAGGTCGAAGGTTTGCAGCCCGCGCCCGCCCGCATCGCGGTCCGCAAAGGTGCTGCGCACGCTATTGAGAACATTTTTGTATTCGCCGAGGGTTTTCCCCACCACCAGCGGAATGGCGTCCTCCAGCGTTTTGCGGATCTTTTCCCCGCCCGGAATTTCGCCCACGCCCGTATGGCCGGAATTGTCTTTGATAATCACGATATTGCGGGTAAAGAACGGCGCATGCGCGCCGCTCAAATTCATCAGCATGCTGTCATGGCCCGCAACCGGAATGATCTGCATGGAAGTGACTTCAGGGGTAGAAAATGTGCTCATGGTTCAATCCTTTTATCAGTGACGTCCAAAAACAGGGCGCTTACGGTCAAATGTCCAGCCGGGGATCAGGTACTGCATCGGGCCCGCGTCGTTACGCGCGCCGCCTGGCAACCTCTTATACGCCTCGTGCGCTTTGTGGATCTGATCCCAGTCAAGCTCCACGCCCAGCCCTGGCGCATCCGGTACGGCAATGCTGCCGTTTTTGATCTCCAGCGGATTTTTCGTCAGTCGGGCTTCCCCCTCCTGCCAAATCCAGTGGGTGTCGATGGCGGTTGGGTTACCCGGCGCCGCCGCGCCAACGTGGGTAAACATCGCCAGCGAAATGTCGAAATGGTTGTTGGAGTGACAGCCCCAGGTCAGCCCCCAGTCGTCGCACAGCTGCGCCACGCGCACCGCACCGGACAGCGTCCAGAAGTGCGGGTCAGCCAGCGGAATATCCACCGAATTGAGCATGACCGCATGGCCCATTTCACGCCAGTTGGTGGCGATCATGTTAGTGGCGACCGGCAGCCCGGTGGCGCGTCGGAACTCGGCCATCACTTCCCGACCAGAGAAACCCTGTTCGGCACCGCACGGATCTTCCGCGTAGGTCAGTACATCGCCCAGACCTTTACACAGCGAGATGGCTTCATCCAGTAACCATGCACCGTTCGGATCCACGGTGATCCGCGCATCGGGGAAACGCTTTTTCAGCGCGCGGGCAGTTTCAATTTCCTGCTCGCCGGGCAGCACACCGCCTTTCAGTTTGAAATCCTTAAAGCCGTAGCGGTCCTGTGCGGCTTCCGCCAGACGCACCACCGCCTCGCCGGTCAGCGCCTCCTGATGGCGCAGGTGATACCACTCATGGTTGCCCGGCGAACGGTCCAGATAAGGCAGATCGGTTTTATTACGGTCGCCTACGTAGAACAGGTAGCCCAGCACCGTTACCGCATCGCGCTGTTTGCCTGGGCCCAGCAGTTCGCAGACCGGGACATTCAGCGCCTTACCGAGCAAATCGAGCAGAGCGGCTTCCAGCGCGGCAACCGCGTTGACGCGCAGTTCAAACGTCCAGGCACCTTTTCCGAAGGTATCAAAGTCAGCAGACTGGTTACCCTTATGCACCCGCTGAACCACTTTGTTCAGACGGGCCACTTCCTGGCCCTCCACCTGTGGAATGGCATCAACCAGCGTCTGGTAAATCACCTCTCCGCCCGGCGCTTCGCCAACGCCGGTATTCCCCGCGCTGTCGGTTAGTACTACGATATTGCGGGTAAACCAGGCGTTATGCGCGCCGCCAATATTGAGCAGCATGCTGTCCTGTCCGGCCACCGGGATGACCTTCATCTCAGTGACGACAGGGCTTGATTGCGTTGTCATCATCCACGCTCCCCTACAGGTTTAAGTTCGACGCGTTTGATATCGCCGACCAGCACCAGGTAACTCAGCACCGCCCCCAGCGCATGCACCCCTACGTAAATCAGCGCACCGTTAACGGAGCCGGTGGTGCCGACGATGTAGCCGATAGCGATTGGCGTAACAATCCCCGAAATATTGCCGAACATATTGAACAGACCGCCGCTCAGGCCGCTGATCTCCTTCGGTGCCGTATCCGCCATCACCGCCCAGCCCAGCGCGCCAATGCCTTTGCCGAAGAAGGCCATCGCCATAAAGCCGATAATCATCCACTCAGCGCTCACGTAGTTACAGAACACCATGGTCATGGAGAGCAGCATCCCGAGCACGATAGGCGTTTTACGCGCGATATTGAGAGAGCCGGTGCGGCGCATCAGCCAGTCGGAAATCACCCCGCCGAGCACGCCGCCCACGAAGCCGCAGATGGCCGGGATCGAGGCAACAAACCCCGCTTTCAGAATCGACATACCGCGCGCCTGTACCAGGTAAACCGGGAACCAGGTGATGAAGAAGTAGGTTAAGGCGTTGATGCAGTACTGGCCCAGATAGATACCGATCATCATGCGCGAGCCAACGAGCTGTTTGATCTGCGCCCATTTCTGGCTGAACGGGACTTTTGCTTTTGCGGATTTCTGATCCATGTTGATCAGCGCCCCGCCCTCTGCGATGTACTCCAGCTCCTTCTTGTTCACGCCCGGGTGTTGATTGGGTTCATGGATCACTTTCAGCCAGATAAAGCTGATGACGATCCCAAGCCCACCCATGAAGAAGAAGACGTGTGACCAGCCCACCTCATGCGTCAGCCAGCCCATGATTGGCGCGAAGATCACCGTGGCGAAGTATTGTGCGGAGTTGAAAATCGCGACCGCGGTTCCCCTCTCCTGTGCCGGGAACCAGGCTGCGACAATGCGGCTGTTCCCCGGGAAGGAAGGCGCTTCCGCTAAGCCAACCAGGAAGCGCAGCGTGAAGAGCGCAACGATAATGCCGAAGCCGCTGAAGATATCGACGAACCCCTGCAGCAGGGTAAACATCGACCAGATAAAGATGGACCAGAAATAGACCCGTTTTGAGCCAAAGCGGTCAAGCAGCCAGCCGCCAGGAATTTGGCCGATGACATAGGCCCATGAAAACGCCGAGAAAACGTAACCCATGCCGACCGGATCAAGTCCGATATCTTTTGCCATCTCAGAACCAGCAATCGACAGCGTGGCGCGGTCACCGTAGTTGAAGGATGTGACGATAAACAGCATCACCACTATCCAGTAGCGAGCGTTAGTGCGCTTCTCTGCGCTGCTCGCCGCCTGGCTTAATGAACTCATAGTTGCACTCCTGAATCATAGCTTTCGCCTGGTTCATTCTGTACAGCACCTGTAGGGTAATCAGAATGAGAGATAAGTGTTCGGCAGTTTTGGTACGGCTGAAGGCCGTTTTATGGTGAAGCGCTGCCTTATTGGGTAACTGACGGGAAAAGTATATGAAGGAGTGGCGCTCTTCCTCACCGTGCATCGACACAACATTGAAGGGGGAGTGAGACGTGGTTTGGGGCATAAGCCCAAAGCAATGGAAGATGGTTCACGGAATTGAGGTTTTCGGGCGGCTTTGTTGCCGGGTGGCGGCTTCACCTGACCCGGCCAACAAACTACAAAACTAGTTAAGCAGCGTTGCCCAGTGCTCAACCCACGGGTTTGATTCGCTTTCTGGCTCCGGGTGTTCGCCTGCGTCAATCAGCAGCATCTCGCCGACGCGCTGGGCGCTCTGCTCCTGCAAAAGGGCATCGAACTGTTTACCGCCGCCACAGAAGTTGGCGTAAGAGCTGTCGCCCAGGGCAATGATGCCGTAGTGCACGTTCGGCTGATAGCCAAGCTGGTCTTTAATGCCCTGGAACAGCGGCACGATGCTGTCCGGCAGATCGCCCTGCCCGGTCGTGGAGGTCACCACCAGAATGTATTTATCTTGATACTTTTCCCAGTCTGCCAGTTCCGGGTCTTCATAGACCGTGGCTTTATGGCCCTGGCTGGCGAGTATTGCCTCAGCTTCTTCCGCTACCAGCAGCGAGTTGCCGTACATTGTGCCGACAAAAATGCCTACTTCAGCCATGCTTTGCTCCCTTAATTATTGCGCTTGCTGTTCATCCTGAACGTTGCCTGATACAAACTCAACCCTTTCATTTTCGGGGAGTTGCCCCAGCCAGCCAAATTGTGACAGCGCCTGCATCCAGACGTCGTCCAGCCCCGCGCGGATAGTCAGCGGTTCGCCGGTGAACGGGTGCGTCAGGCTCAGCTCGCTGGCGTGCAGCATCAGGCGATGGCAGCCAAAATGCTCGGCCGCGCTGCGGTTCTGGCGCAAATCACCGTGCTTGCTGTCGCCAATAATCGGGTGGCGCAGATGCGCAAGGTGACGGCGAAGCTGGTGCTTGCGCCCGGTTTTAGGCAAAAGCTCAACCAGGCTGTAGCGTGTGGTCGGAAACTTACTGGTCGCCACCGGCATTTCGGTCGTCGCCATGCCGCGATAATCCGTCACCGCTGGCTGCGGGCCTTTATCATCACGGGCAAATTTATCGGCGATTTTATCCAGTTCCTCCACCAGCGGATAATCGAGCGTGGCGGCTTCCGTCAGCCAGCCGCGCACAATCGCGTGGTAGCGCTTTTGCATCTGATGCTGTTCAAACTGCTGCGAAAGCAGACGTCCCGCCTCGCTGGAAAGCCCCATCAGCAGTACGCCGGAGGTTGGACGGTCCAGACGATGGGCGGTAAATACATGCTGACCAATCTGGTCGCGAACGGTCTGCATCACCACCACTTTTTCATCGCGATCGAGCCAGCTGCGGTGCACCAGCCAGCCTGACGGCTTGTTGACTGCCCCCAGCCACTCATCCTGATAGAGGATCTCAAGCGTCATGCATCGCCACCGGCAAAGAGCGCATCCAGGCGTTCTAACTCAACCAGCATAACCTCGCGGGCGGGATGGGTCGCTTCCAGCGCCATTTCATAATAGGGAGAGACGGCAAATGCCTGCGGCAGCGGATGGCCACCGTCCAGCAGAGCGTGCATGCGCGGAATTAATACCCATTGCAGCCACTCAAAGGGAGCCAGCTTATCCAGGCAGAATGGCTGGGTACTTGCGAATGCTTCTGGCTGCGGCGCGATCTCCTGCCACAGCTGATGTTGGCGCAAGAGTGCTTCGATGGCGTGCAACTGGGCACGAACGCTATCGTGTTGCGTCATAGTCACCTCAACTGAAAAACTGAACGGCGCGCAGCATAGCATTGCAGAACGCAGAAATAAAAAAAGGGAGCACTGTAAAAACAGTGCTCCCGGTTCGTTCCGCAGCATTCCAGCTACAATTCGTGCTCCCTGCTCATCCGTGACAACTTTTCCTGAAGCCCGAAGGCCCGGTCATCCGTCTACCTTTCGCATCCTGCTCACATCATCCTGACGTGATTGTTTCATCCTGAAACGTCCTGGCCGTCCTGACCCACCGACCATCCTGACCGGCTCTCGTTCTCCTTCCTGGAGGTGTCCTTTACGCATCCTGCGCGATCCACTTTGCTTCATCCTGAAGCCTTCCTGCAGCGCCATCCTGACGAGTCCTGAGTAAGAAACGCCATCATCCTGATGTTCGTTTCTCGTGTCGGCTTCCTGTCGACGGAGATAGAATCCGCTATTCCGCTTCGTCTTACAACCCACCCCGTGAGCGCTGTAAGACGTCATAAATCCCTAAAAACGATGCGATGAACAAGTAATTCATTGAAAAACATCGTAATATTAATCTTAACTAAATGAGGTAATACTGAATGATCCAGCGATCTCTCACAAACCTTGTAAGAGATCTCTCACACGCGCCGTAGCATCATGGATTACAGAAGTGGCTCAAGTTGGGTGAGGAAATCCGCAAGAGAGGGGGCGAGAGTCTCGCGATTGCGGGTACCGATTGTCTCTTTAACCACTTCACCGGACAGGTTGCAGACGGAGATAACATCCAGTTCGCTGTCCAGCGTGGCAATAAAGAGCGTCGGAGAAAGCTTAAGGCGCTTTTGCGTGACCAGGTGACCAATCAGGTTTTCCTGTACACGCTGCAGATCGTCTTCGCTCCAGGTCTGCAACAGCGTCAGCGGAATATCGGCAAAGCGCGCAGGCATATCCCCTGCAAACTGCGCGGTATAAAACGCGTGAACCGCTGGTTGTACCACAATGTCCATTGCCCGTTCAACCGCATTTACATTTTGCTCGCCTGTAAAGGGTTTCGGCTGCCAGATAACGTAATCGTCGAGCGAAGAGATAATGCACGGCGAGGGTACGCCATATAAATCAGCGCTTTGCGGCCACGTCCCCTGTTTTTCATGCCATGCATCGCAATAGCGGGTCGTAAAGGTCGTCAGGGCATTTGCAGTTTCGATATCCACCGATTTCTCTCTTCTTGTAAGACAGGATAAACTCAGGCCATAAGTGTACCTGTAAAGTGGCTATGAAACATGTCTTACGAAAATCATCAGGCGTTAACCGGCTTAACGCTGGGTAAATCGACCGATTACCGCGACACCTACGATGCAAGCCTTCTGCAGGGCGTGCCCCGCAGCCTGAACCGCGACCCGCTTGGGTTACACGCGGACGCGCTGCCGTTTGTCGGCGGCGACATCTGGACGCTGTACGAACTCTCCTGGCTTAACGCGCGCGGGCTGCCGCAGGTGGCCGTCGGCCATGTGGAACTGGACTACGCCAGCGTTAACCTTGTCGAGTCGAAAAGCTTCAAGCTTTATCTCAACAGTTTTAACCAGACAACATTCAACAGCTGGGAAGACGTCCAGGCTACGCTGGAGCGGGATTTACGCGCCTGTGCGCAAGGAAACGTTGCCGTATCGCTGTATCGCCTGAATGAGCTGGAAGGGCAGCCTATCGCCCACTTTAACGGTGCCTGCATTGACGATCAGGACATTGAAGTTGAAAGCTATGAGTTCAGTACCGACTACCTCGAAAACGCGGCGAGCGGAAAGGTGGTTGAAGAGACACTGGTGAGCCATCTGCTGAAGTCCAACTGTCTGATCACTCACCAGCCAGACTGGGGCTCGGTGCAGATCCAGTATCGCGGGCCGAAAATCGACCGGGAAAAATTGCTGCGCTACCTGGTGTCGTTCCGCCATCACAACGAATTCCACGAGCAGTGCGTGGAGCGCATTTTTAACGACATTATGCGTTTCTGCCAGCCAGAAAAGCTGAGCGTTTATGCGCGCTACACCCGCCGTGGTGGACTGGACATCAACCCGTGGCGTACCAACACCGATTTTGTGCCTGCAACGGGCCGTCTGGTGCGTCAATAATATAAATATTTTCACAATATGCGCGGTATCTTCCGCGCTTTAGGTTGTGAAACGTCACGCGCCAGGGCTATTGTAATCAACAGGGAAAGACGATAATCGTCCCGTAAGGAGCTCACTTGATTACACATATTAGCCCGCTTGGCTCAATGGATATGTTGTCGCAGCTGGAAGTGGACATGCTTAAACGCACGGCCAGTAGCGATCTCTATCAACTGTTTCGTAACTGTTCACTTGCCGTACTGAACTCCGGAAGCCTGACCGACAACACCAAAGAGCTGCTGTCTCGCTTCGAAAGCTTTGATATCAACGTGCTGCGCCGCGAGCGCGGCGTGAAGCTTGAAGTCATCCACCCGCCGGAAGACGCCTTTGTCGACGGGCGCATTATTCGCTCTCTGCAGGCCAACCTGTTTGCCGTACTGCGCGACATTCTGTTCGTTAACGGGCAGATCCACAACGCTGGCCGTTTCCAGCATCTCGACCTGGAAAGCTCGGTCCATATCACCAACCTGGTGTTCTCGATTCTGCGTAACGCCCGTGCCCTGCACGTGGGCGAAGCACCGAACATGGTCGTCTGCTGGGGCGGTCACTCCATTAACGAGACCGAATACCTGTACGCACGTCGGGTGGGCACCCAGCTTGGCCTGCGCGAACTGAATATCTGTACCGGCTGTGGTCCGGGCGCGATGGAAGCGCCAATGAAAGGTGCCGCAGTGGGACACGCGCAGCAGCGCTATAAAGAAGGACGTTTTATCGGTATGACCGAGCCGTCCATCATCGCGGCTGAGCCGCCTAACCCGTTGGTTAACGAACTGATTATCATGCCAGATATCGAGAAACGTCTTGAGGCGTTTGTCCGTATCGCTCACGGCATTATCATCTTCCCGGGCGGCGTGGGCACGGCGGAAGAGCTGCTTTATCTGCTGGGTATTCTGATGAACCCGGCCAACAAAGATCAGGTTCTGCCGCTGATCCTGACCGGACCGAAAGAGAGCGCAGACTACTTCCGCGTACTGGACGAATTTATCGTGCACACGTTGGGTGAAGCCGCGCGTCGTCACTATCGCATCATCATTGACGATGCCGCAGAAGTGGCTCGCCAGATGAAGAAAGCAATGCCGCTGGTGAAAGAGAACCGTCGTGATACCGGGGATGCTTACAGCTTTAACTGGTCAATCCGCATCGCGCCGGATCTGCAGATCCCGTTTGAACCTTCGCATGAAAATATGGCGAACCTGAAGCTCTATCCCGATCAGCCAGTGGAAGTGCTGGCCGCCGATCTGCGCCGCGCCTTCTCCGGCATTGTGGCGGGTAACGTGAAAGAGGTGGGGATCCGCGCCATTGAAGAATTCGGGCCGTATAAGATCCATGGTGACCCGGAGATGATGCGTCGCATGGATGACATGCTGCAGGGCTTTGTCGCACAGCACCGCATGAAGCTGCCGGGCTCGGCCTATATTCCTTGCTACGAAATCATCAAATAAGATTTCAACCTGCGCTTTTAAAGCCGGATCCTGTTCATCAGGGTCCGGCTTTTTTATTACTGATGCAATTCATAGACATCATTTATGTTATTTATATCTTCCCCCCATACGCAAACGATTACCTCGTTTTCGGAACCGTAAAATATCAGCCTTAATCTAAATTACCTGCCAGAAAATCCTAAAAACCCATTTCTTTACAGCGTAACCCTCCTAACTAGCGGGCCAGCCTTTCAAGCTACATGTCGTTAATGGTAGCCTTCGCGCCCGTAAATTCTCTTTGACGTTTTTTTGACAGATAAATGGTCTAAACATGCCCACATAGAGAGTGGATTATTGCAATTGGGATCAGGATCACTGAAGGATTCATAACGAAAATGTATCTTTCCCCCCGCCAATAGTTACGGGTGAAAATTATTAAAAAACCGTCACTGAACGAATTTCATATTACCGTCAGGCACTTTTTCATCGGATTTGACTAAAAACCTGACAATTTGCTTCCTCCAGGAGATACAGATGGAAACCACTCAAACCAGCACCGTTGCTTCGATTGATTCCCGAAGTGGTTGGCGCAAAACGGATACCATGTGGATGCTTGGCCTTTACGGCACAGCAATCGGCGCTGGTGTACTGTTCCTTCCTATCAACGCAGGCGTCGGCGGTCTGATCCCGCTGATCATCATGGCTATCATCGCTTTCCCGATGACCTTCTTTGCACACCGCGGCCTGACCCGCTTCGTGCTGTCCGGTAAAAACCCGGGCGAAGACATCACTGAAGTGGTTGAAGAGCACTTTGGCGTCGGCGCGGGTAAACTGATTACCCTGCTCTACTTCTTCGCGATTTACCCAATTCTGCTGGTTTACAGCGTGGCGATAACTAACACCGTTGAAAGCTTCATGACGCACCAGTTGCAGATGACGCCGCCACCGCGCGCCATTCTGTCTCTGATCCTGATCGTCGGCATGATGACCATCGTGCGCTTCGGTGAGCAGATGATTGTAAAAGCAATGAGCGTACTGGTCTTCCCATTCGTTATTGCTCTGATGGTACTGGCCTGCTACCTGATCCCGCAGTGGAACGGTGCCGCGCTGGAAACCCTGTCCCTGAGCAGCGCATCCGCAACCGGTAACGGCCTGCTGATGACCCTGTGGCTGGCCATTCCGGTCATGGTGTTCTCCTTCAACCACTCGCCAATCATCTCCTCCTTCGCAGTAGCGAAGCGCGAAGAGTACGGCAATGGCGCAGAGAAGAAGTGCTCCAGCATCCTGGCTCGCGCTCATGTGATGATGGTACTGACCGTGATGTTCTTCGTCTTCAGTTGCGTACTGAGCCTCTCCCCGGTGGATCTGGCGGCAGCGAAAGAGCAGAACATCTCTATTCTGTCTTACCTGGCGAACCACTTTAACGCACCGGTCATTGCCTGGATGGCGCCAATCATCGCGATTATCGCTATCACCAAATCCTTCCTGGGCCACTACCTGGGCGCGCGTGAAGGCTTCAACGGTATGGTGATTAAATCTCTGCGCGGTAAAGGCAAGAGCATTGAAATCAACAAGCTGAACAAAATCACTGCACTGTTCATGCTGCTCACCACCTGGGCGGTAGCGACCCTGAACCCAAGCATCCTGGGCATGATTGAAACCCTGGGCGGCCCGGTCATCGCGATGATTCTGTTCCTTATGCCGATGTACGCGATTCAGAAAGTCCCTGCGATGCGTAAATACAGCGGCCATATCAGCAACGTATTCGTTGTGATTATGGGCCTGATTGCCATCTCCGCCATTTTCTACTCGCTGTTCAGCTAATATCTCCAGCGCCGTCCTCGGGCGGCGCACTCCTCCCCTCTGACTGATAGCAATGGACGCATCATGATTAGCGTATTCGATATTTTCAAAATCGGTATTGGTCCTTCCAGCTCTCACACCGTCGGACCAATGAAAGCCGGTAAACAATTCACGGATGACTTGATTGCACGCGGCATCTTGCACGACATCACCCGCGTGGTCGTCGATGTATACGGTTCCCTTTCCCTGACCGGTAAAGGCCACCATACCGATATCGCCATTATCATGGGCCTGGCGGGTAACCTGCCGGATACCGTTGATATTGACGCGATCCCTGGCTTCATCCAGGACGTAAACACCCACGGTCGCCTGCTGCTGGCAAACGGCGAGCATGAGGTTGAATTCCCGGTTGACCACTGCATGAATTTCCATGCGGACAACCTGTCGCTGCACGAAAACGGCATGCGGATTACCGCGCTGGCGGGCGACAAAGCGGTATACAGCCAGACGTATTACTCTATCGGCGGCGGTTTTATTGTCGACGAAGACCACTTTGGTCAAACCAACACTTCCGCTGTTGACGTGCCTTATCCGTACAAAAGCGCGGCGGATTTGCAGCGTCACTGCCAGGAGACAGGCCTCTCCCTTTCCGGCCTGATGATGAAAAACGAACTGGCGCTGCACAGCAAAGAAGAGCTGGAACAGCACTTTGCAAACGTCTGGGACGTGATGCGCGGCGGTATCGAGCGCGGGATCACCACGGAAGGCGTCCTGCCGGGTAAACTGCGCGTACCGCGCCGTGCGGCAGCGCTGCGCCGTATGCTGGTGAGCACCGACAAAACCACGACTGACCCGATGGCGGTGGTGGACTGGATCAACATGTTCGCGCTGGCGGTAAACGAAGAGAACGCCGCGGGCGGCCGGGTTGTTACCGCACCAACCAACGGTGCGTGCGGTATCGTTCCGGCGGTGCTGGCGTACTACGACAAGTTTATCCGCGAAGTGAACGCAAACTCACTGGCGCGCTATATGCTGGTCACCAGCGCAATTGGCTCACTGTATAAAATGAACGCCTCCATTTCCGGTGCGGAAGTGGGCTGTCAGGGTGAAGTCGGCGTAGCCTGCTCCATGGCGGCGGCGGGTCTGGCTGAACTGCTGGGTGCAAGCCCGGCGCAGGTGTGCATTGCGGCTGAAATCGGCATGGAGCATAACCTGGGGCTGACCTGCGACCCGGTCGCCGGACAGGTGCAGGTACCGTGCATCGAACGTAATGCGATTGCCTCCGTGAAGGCGGTGAACGCGGCACGTATGGCGCTGCGCCGCACCAGCGAACCGCGCGTCTGTCTCGATAAAGTAATCGAAACCATGTACGAAACGGGTAAAGATATGAACGCCAAATACCGCGAGACCTCACGCGGTGGCCTGGCGATGAAGATCGTGACCTGCGATTAAGCCTCTCAGGAAGCCTCGTTTTGCGAGGCTTCTTCCTGTTTTCCCCACCATTCATAGTTTCATGCTGCTGACAGTGTTACCCTTCACGCATTAGATAGAAGGGAGATTATCTGTGGCCGTTCATTTACTTATCGTCGATGCACTCAACCTGATTCGCCGTATCCATGCGGTACAGGGCACGCCCTGTAAGGACACTTGCCTGCATGCGCTGGAACAGCTTATCCGCCACAGTGAACCCACCCACGCGGTCGCGGTATTTGATGACGAAGCCCGCAACGCGGGCTGGCGACACCAGCGTCTGCCCGACTACAAAGCCGGACGCGCACCGATGCCGGACGATCTTCATGCAGAGTTACCCATGATACGCGCGGCATTTGAACAGCGCGGCGTCCCCTGCTGGGGCGCACACGGAAATGAAGCCGACGATCTCGCGGCCACCCTGGCTGTAAAGGTAGCGAGCGCCGGGCATCAGGCCACTATCGTTTCAACTGACAAAGGCTACTGTCAGCTGCTCTCGCCGACTGTCCGCATTCGCGACTATTTTCAAAAACGCTGGCTGGACGCACCGTTTATTGCCGGTGAGTTCGGCGTCTCGCCTGAGCAACTGCCGGATTACTGGGGGCTGGCAGGCATCAGCAGCTCTAAGGTTCCGGGTGTTGCCGGTATTGGGCCGAAAAGCGCCGCGCAGCTGCTAACGGATTTTCAAAGTCTGGAAGGGATTTACGCCCGTCTGGATGAGGTACCGGAAAAGTGGCGCAAGAAGCTGGAGGCGCATAAAGAGATGGCGTTTATCTGCCGGGAAATCGCAACGCTACAGACGGATTTACAGCTGGACGGGAATTTACAGCAGTTGCGATTAGAACGCAGCTAGTTCCCTCTCCCCAGTGGGGAGAGGGTTAGGGTGAGGGGACTATCGCTCGTCGCGACGTCCGCCGACCGCAGCCCACCAGCGACGAATATGCACCGTCACTTCTTCACGGTCGTGATACAGCTGACGCGCCTGAATCTCCACGTTAATACCGTGTTCATCCATCTGCTCCTGAATGTACGCCAGATTCTGAGAGACTTCCTCGTAGCGCTTTTTCATCGGCAGCTTAAGGTTGAAGATTGTCTCACGACACCAGCCGTTCACCAGCCAGGAGGCCATCAGCGCGGCCACTTTCGCCGGTTTCTCAACCATATCACACACCATCCAGGAGATGTTGTTGCGGGTTGGACGGTAGCGGAAACCGTCTTCACGCAGCCAGGTGACCTGTCCGGTATCCATCAGGCTTTGCGCCATTGGGCCGTTATCGACAGACGAAACCCACATATTGCGTTTCACCAGTTGATAGGTCCAACCGCCCGGGCACGCGCCAAGGTCGACGGCGTACATGCCGTTTGCCAGACGCTCATCCCACTCATCCGCCGGGATAAAGACGTGGAACGCCTCTTCCAGCTTGAGCGTGGAACGGCTCGGCGCATCGGACGGGAAGCGCAAACGCGGGATGCCCATAAAGAAGGGCGAGTTGTTGGTGGTATAGGAATAGCCGGTATAGCAGCAGCCAGGGGCGATAAAGAAGATATGCACCACCGGACGCTTCGGCGTTTCGTAGTTCGTCAGCACGCCCGCGTCACGCAGCGCCGCACGCAGCGGCACGGTAAATTTGCGGCAGAACTTCATCAGCTCTTTGCTTTCGTTGGTATCGGCAACCTCAACGCGCAGATCGCCCCCCTTCTCCACCACGCCCTGCAGCATGCCAACAATCGGTGTGATGCGGTCTTCCGGCGGCAGATCTTTCAGCAGCTCGCCCGCGACAAACATCTGACGCGCGAAGATCAGCGAGCTAAACGGCAGCTCACGTGCCAGCTTGTCGGCGTCTTCAGGCTGATAACATTCGAATATCACATAACCCGCGTTCTCTTTTACGCGAGCAAAACCGAAGACTTCGCGCTTCGCGGCTTTATCCGTAATTTCCGCGGCGCACTCTTTCTCAAACCCCGGGCGACAATATAAAACAACCTTATTCATGAACAACGCCCTTGCGTTTCAGACGGATAGCTCCGATAAACATTAATACCCATCCCGCCAGGAAGCTGACGCCGCCGACAGGAGTAACAAACGCCCACAGGCGCAAATGAGAGAGCGCAAGGCAGTAAAGGCTACCGCTGAACAGCACGGTACCCAGCGCCATAAACACGCTACTCCAGTAAAACCAGATGCTGATGCGGCGCTGCATTGCCACCGCCAGCCCAAAGATTGCCAGGGTGTGAAACGCCTGATATTCAAGGCCGGTCTGGATCCAGCCCATCTCTACCACCCCTAAAGTTTTGCTTAACACGTGCGCGCCAAAAGCACCCAGTGCCACAAAAATAAAGCCACTCACCGCGGCAAAAATCAGCATGAATCGGCTGGTCATGTTTCAGTCCTAAAGTGATGCGTGCACAGCACACAAAAGTTATTGTTCATACCTGAAGCGGAATTTTTCTTGCTCGTTTGCCGCTTTAGACAGGATCCACTGTCGGAAGGCGGCTATTTTACCCAGTTCTGCCTGACTGTCATGACAAACCAGATAAAACGCATTCTTGCTGACCAGAACATCATTAAACGGGCAGACCAGACGGCCAGCCTCAATTTCGGACTGTGCCATCACGTTGTTCGCCAACGCGACGCCCTGCCCGTGAATAGCAGCCTGTAACACCATCGCGCTGTGGCTAAAAATGGGTCCCTGCTGCACATTTATATGGTTAAGACCTAATTGGCGGGTATAAGTTTGCCAGTCACGGCGAGAAGCATCATGCAAAAGCGTATGTTGCGCCAAATCAGCGGGCGTTTTCAGCGCCTTGTCGCCTGTCAGCAGCAGCGGCGAACAAACAGGCAGCAGATATTCTGCGTATAATTTTTCAACACGCAAGCCAGGCCAGTTGCCGCGGCCATAAAAAATAGCGACATCCACATCGTCAGCCAGTTTGTCTTCCTGACGATCCACGGCCTGGATTCGGACGTCGATTCCCGGATAAGCTGAGTTAAAGCTTGAGAGTCTTGGCACCAGCCACTGAATAGCAAAACTGGGCAATAAACTGACCGTCAGCGCGCCTTTGGCACTCCTGGCCTGCAGTTTCCGCGTGGCTTCCGTCAGTTGGGAAAAAATCTCTTTAATATCCTGAAAATAGCTCTGGCCTTCTTCAGTCAGAAGCAAGGAGCGGTTGCGTCGACGGAACAGCTTAAGCCCCAGAAAATCCTCCAGGGACTTGATTTGATGACTTACTGCGGCCTGAGTCACAAAAAGCTCATCTGCTGCGCGGGTGAAACTCAGGTGACGTGCTGCTGCATCAAAAACACGTAATGCATTAAGAGGTGGCAATCGCTTCGACATGGTTATCTGGCTTAGATGTTAACAAGATTTAACATATAGGAAACAACGTTTAACCTATTAGTTTTTTTTATCTGAGCCATTATAATTTGTCCGTTGAGGAACTACCAGCAAATACCTATAGTGGCGGCACTTCCTGAGCCGGAACGAAAAGTTTTTTGGAATGCGTGTTCTGAAGGGCTTTTGGCTTACGGTTGTGATGTTGTGTTGTTGTGTTTGCAATTGGTCTGCGATTCAGACCACGGTAGCAACGCTACCAATTTTTCACTTCCTGTACATTTACCCTGTCTGTCCATAGTGATTAATGTAGCACCGCCAACTTGCGGTGCTTTTTTTTCGCTTATCTCGCTGTTAATGCTCGATTTCTTTCATCTCTTTCACATCACTGCGATTGATTTGCTGTTTGTTCCCGTTTGCATCTTTGTACGAAATCATCCCAGTATCATTATCGGTAGACGGTTTCCCTTCCGAAACGATAGATCGACCATCGTTGGTATGCATCACGTAGTTATTACCGGAACAAGCGCTCAGGGCAAAAGTAAACACACAGGCTGAGATGATTGCGGCTGTCTTTTTCATGATTATTCTCCTTTAGCAATTAATGCTATTCAAACCTCGATTTATAACAGGCTAAAACATCCACCTAACACTATTTAGCATAACCTGCTTTTTCGAGGTCGCCAGGATATGCAGACAAATCTTATAGATACCAACCTCCTTGCCCTGCCGATGAAATTGCGCGACGATCTCTTTATCGACACGAGGAATTCCATGAACGCTTTCAGTCCTGCGCACTTTCGCGCACAGTTTCCGGCGCTGGCCGATGCCGGTATTTACCTTGATAGCGCTGCCACGGCCCTGAAGCCTCAGGCGGTCATTGAAGCAACGCAGCAATTCTACAGCCTGAGTGCTGGCAATGTGCATCGCAGCCAGTACGCTGAAGCGCAGCATCTTACTGCGCGCTATGAGGCCGCTCGCGATCGGGTCGCACGGCTGATTAATGCCGAAAGCGGGAAAAATATTGTCTGGACGCGCGGCACTACCGAGGCCATCAATATGGTGGCCCAGTGCTACGCACGTCCGCGGCTTCAACCGGACGATGAAATCATTGTCAGCGAGGCTGAACATCATGCCAACCTGGTGCCGTGGCTGATGGTGGCAGAGCAAACGGGCGCGCGCATTGTGAAGCTCCCGCTAGGTGCCGATTTACTGCCGGACGTGGCGCGTTTACCAGAGCTTACCACCCCCCGCAGCCGGATTCTGGCGCTGGGGCAGATGTCTAACGTTACCGGTGGCTGTCCAGATCTGGCTAAAGCCATTGCGATCGCCCATGCCAGCAATATGGTGGTGATGGTCGACGGTGCGCAGGGCGTGGTGCATTTTCCGGCGGATGTGCAAACGCTGGATATTGATTTCTATGCCTTTTCAGGACACAAGTTGTACGGGCCAACCGGCATCGGGGCCTTGTACGGCAAGCCTGAACTGCTGGCGCAGATGACGCCGTGGCTCGGCGGCGGAAAGATGATCGCCGAAGTCACCTTCGACGGCTTTAAAACCCAGGAAGTGCCTTACCGTCTGGAAGCCGGTACGCCGAACGTGGCGGGCGTGATTGGCTTAAGCGCGGCGCTTGAGTGGCTGGAAGAAACGGACGTGGCTCAGGCTGAAAGCTGGAGCCGGGGTCTGGCTACGCTTGCAGAAGAAGAGCTTAAAAAACGCCCCGGTTTCCGCTCGTTCCGCGTGCAGGATTCCAGCCTGCTCGCCTTTGATTTTGCAGGCGTGCATCACAGTGATATGGTCACACTGCTGGCGGAATATGGCATCGCCCTGCGCGCCGGACAGCACTGCGCCCAGCCGCTGCTGACGGCGCTTGGTGTTAGCGGTACGCTACGAGCTTCCTTCGCGCCTTACAACACACAAAGCGATGTTGACGCGCTGGTTGCCGCCGTTGACCGCGCCCTTGAATTACTGGTGGATTAATGACTAGCGCTGCTTTAGCCGGGCATCCGTTCGGCACGGTCATCACAGAAGAGACCTTAAAACAGACCTTCGCCCCGCTTACACAGTGGGAAGATAAATATCGTCAGTTGATCCTGCTGGGTAAACAGCTTCCTGCGCTTTCAGACGATCTCAAAGCGCAGGCGAAAGAGATTGCAGGCTGTGAAAACCGCGTCTGGCTGGGGTATAGCCTCTCCGGCGAGAAACTGCACTTCTTTGGCGACAGCGAAGGCCGTATCGTCAGAGGGCTGCTGGCGGTGCTGTTAACCGCAGTGGAAGGGAAAAACGCGACAGAATTGCTGGCACATTCGCCGCTGGCGTTGTTTGATGAGCTTGGGCTGCGCGCGCAGCTCAGTGCCTCGCGCGGTCAGGGGTTGATCGCGCTCAGCGACGCGGTACAGGACGCAGCGCGTCAGGCTCAGGCCTGACGTTCCGCCTTCGCCATCATCTTCTTCAGGGCGTGAGAGCCCGCCACAAAGCCAAAGGAGGCGGTCACCATGGTGGCCGCACCAAAGCCGGAGGCGCAATCCATTCGTTTTGGCCCTTCCGCCGTACTCTTCATCGCACAGACAGACCCATCTGCCTGGGGATAAACCAGCGCTTCAGTTGAGAACACACAGTCAACACCCAGCTTGCCTTTGCTGTTCTTCACCACGTTGAAGTCGCTTTTCAGGCGTTCGCGAAGCTTGGCGGCCAGCGGATCCTGGATCGTTTTCGCCAGATCGGCCACCTGGATCTGCGTCGGATCGATTTGACCGCCCGCCCCGCCCGTCGTGACCAGCGGCACCTTGTAGCGACGGCAGTATGCGATCAGCGCCGCTTTTGGCCGCACGCCGTCGATAGCGTCAATCACATAGCTGTAGCCTTTGCTCATGTACTCCGCGACGTTATCTGCCGTCACAAAGTCGTCGATCACCGTCACGCGGCACTCGGGGTTGATGAGACGAATACGCTCCGCCATCACCTCAGACTTCGCCAGGCCGACGTTATCACGCAGGGCGTGAATTTGACGGTTGGTGTTGGTCACGCAAACGTCATCCATGTCAATCAGCGTGATTGCGCCAATACCGGTTCTCGCCAGCGCTTCTGCCGCCCACGACCCTACACCACCAATGCCCACGACGCAGATATGCGCATCCGCAAACAGCTGGAGGGCTTTTTCACCATATAAACGTGCCGTACCGCCAAAACGCTGGCGCCAGGCGTCGCTGATTACCACAGACATAAAACCTCAGATGTAAAAAGGGTGAGGTTTTCCTCACCCTGAACAGTAATCCGTATTGCGCTCAGAATACCACAATCAGCCGCTGAATACGTTTCCGGCACCCGGTGCCGCCTTCAGTACCCATACGCGTCCGTAGTGGTTATACCAGCCCGCACGATGGCCTGCGTCAGGGCCAATACCCTGATAGATGTCGAAGTGCTGGCCTTTGATTGCGCCGCCGACGTCCAGCGCCACCATCAGGCGTAACTCATACTTGCCGTTAAATTTGCCGTTGTTGTCCAGCAGAGGAACCTCAGCAAGCAGCGTGGTGCCCGCAGGAATAATCGACCGATCCGAGGCGACCGATGCGCGACCAATCAACGGTACCGCACTCGCTCCTTTCACCGGCGCGAAGTTTTGCGGTTTAAAGAAGACGAACGACGGGTTCTGCTCCAGCAGCTCACGCACTTCGGCTTCGCTGTGTTTTTCGCCCCACTCGCGGATCGCCTGCATCGACATATCTTCTTTCTTTACTTCGCCACGGTCGATCAGCACCTTACCGATGCTGCGATAGGCATGACCGTTTTTACCGGAATAGCTGAAGAAGTTAAGTGGCGAACCATCACCGAAATCAATGTACCCGCTGCCCTGAACATCCATGATGAAGTTATCCATCAGCGAGTTGCTGTAGGCCAGGATGTAATTTTCGCTCAGCGCACCGGAGTAGATCTCAGCACGAGACGGCAAGCGGCCGCGCTTTGGTGGCATACGGTAGATAGGATACTGGAACTCGCCCTGGCGGGTATGTCTCGCCTGAATCACTGGCGTGTAATACCCGGTGAACTGAACGTTGCCGTAATTATCCGCCCCTTCCATCTGCCAGGCATCAATACCAAACTGGCGCATATTGCGCGTATCACCGCCCGCACGCAGCCAGTCCTGTACCGCGCTATAGACATTATTCTGTGAGCCATACAGACGCGGTGACGCATTGCGGATCTGGTAGACCTGTTCGGAGAAATCTCCGGCATTGATCGGTGCGCCGACCGCATCAGGTTGATTAACTAAAGAGAAAGGCTGGGATAACTTCCCGTCTTTATACTGTTGACCGCGATCGGTCGGTTTGGAAGAACAGGCCGCAAGAATCGCTACCATTGCGCCCGTCATCAGATACTTCGCCCAACGTCCTTTCATTATATCTCGTCTTTAAGTTGCCCTTATCCGCGTGATGAAGATAACAAACCGCCAGGGCTAATGAAATGCAATCACATGCTCTTTGGCAAATTTTGCGCAAAAAATAGTCCAAACCAAGCCATGTCGTTCAATTTGCATACAAAATCATGATTTATGTGAAAAAGGGGTTGCATCACAAACCTATCCGAGTATAGTGCGCATCCACGGACGCGGGGTGGAGCAGCCTGGTAGCTCGTCGGGCTCATAACCCGAAGGTCGTCGGTTCAAATCCGGCCCCCGCAACCAACACGTCTAAAAACAATAAACACCCTTAAGGGTGTTTTTTTGTATCTGCAGTTTGTGAAACTGCCGGGCGATAACCCGGCGTACAGCGCTAACCACGTCGCGCCAGCGTCGCCCCGTCTGAGAAATACGCCCGTATCCCTGCCAGAATCGACTCCGCCACTTCCTGCTGGAACTTAGCGGTCTTCAGCTTGCGCTCCTCTTCCACGTTACTGATAAACGCGGTTTCGACCAGGATGGACGGAATATCCGGCGCTTTCAGTACCGCAAACCCGGCCTGCTCGACGCTGTTTTTATGCAGCTTATTGATATTACCCAGCTTGCCCAGCACCGCTTTGCCAAATTTCAGGCTGTCGGTGATGGTTAATGATTGCACCATATCGAACATGGTGTGATCGACGTAGCGGTCGCCGCTCTTGCCCACGCCACCAATTAAGTCCGAAGCGTTCTGCGTATCCGCAAGGTATCTTGCCGCAGTACTGGTCGCCCCTTTGGTCGAGAGCGCAAATACCGATGAACCACTCGGTTGGCGACTGGTAAAGGCATCCGCATGGATGGAGACGAACAGATCCGCGCGCTGCTTCTGCGCTTTTGCCACGCGAACTTTTAGCGGAATAAAGACATCCTCATTACGCGTCATGTAGGCGCGCATATTGCCTTCTTTATCAATCAATGCCTTCAGGCGACGGGCGATCTGCAGCACCACATCTTTTCCACGGGTGTGATATTTCCCGACGGCACCGGAGTCTTCCCCGCCGTGGCCGGGATCGAGCATGATCACAATAGGACGATCGCGCCCTGCTTTACCCGGCTGTGGGCCGCTTTGCGCGGGCGGAACCTGACGTTCGAGATCGCCTTTGTTGTAATCCTCCAGAAGCGCCAGAAGCGGATCCTGGATGTCCGTTGCGTTGGCGGGATAAAGATCCATCACCAGACGTTCTTTAAACGTTGCTACCGGCGCAAGCGCAAACAGCTGCGGTTTCACGTTCTGCTTCAGTTCAAACACCATACGAACCGTCTGCGGATCAAACTGGCCAACGCGCGCTGACTTGATAAAAGGATCGTCACCGCGGATCTGCGCCGCCATCCCCTTAAGCACGGAATTGAGGTTTACACCTTCGAGATCCACGACCACACGTTCAGGATTGCTGAGGGCAAATTGCTTATATTTCAGCACGCGATTGGATTCGACCGTCACGCGCGTATAGGTCGACGACGGCCAGACGCGCACCGCCACCACCTGGCTAGTGGCAGCAAGACCGACCTGACTGACGCTAAGCAACCCCATTGCCCCCGCCCCTTTTAACAAACGGCGGCGGCTTATTGCTGAATTGGATCCCGACATGCTTCTCCCGAGCAAGAAAACGAACTGATATACAAAATGTCCAGATTGACCGAAAACTTTAACGAATGACGCATAAACTGTCATCTATAAAAGGGTAAACAATCATACGTTAACGCACGGATTACTTATTCCTTTCTATGTGTCGCGGAAAATTTAGGCTTGCACACGCGGCTATAATCGAATAAAAATACAGAAATTACGAATAAACATTCATTAAGGGTTGTGCCATGGTGAAGGAACGTAGAACCGAACTGGTCCAGGGATTCCGCCATTCTGTTCCCTATATCAACGCCCATCGGGGGAAAACGTTCGTCATCATGCTCGGCGGCGAAGCCATTGAGCATGAAAATTTTTCCAGTATCGTCAATGATATAGGTCTTCTGCACAGCCTCGGCATCCGCCTGGTTGTGGTGTATGGCGCGCGCCCGCAGATCGATGCCAATCTGGCCTCTCATCAGCATGAGCCTATTTATCACAAACATACCCGCGTGACGGATGCGAAAACGCTTGAACTGGTGAAACAGGCTGCGGGTCTGTTGCAGCTGGACATCACCGCCCGCCTGTCGATGAGCCTGAACAATACGCCGCTGCAAGGCGCGCATATTAACGTCGTGAGCGGCAACTTCATCATCGCTCAGCCGCTTGGCGTGGACGACGGCGTGGATTATTGCCACAGCGGTCGTATTCGTCGTATCGATGAAGAGGCTATTCACCGCCAGCTGGACAGCGGTGCCATCGTGCTGATGGGTCCGGTCGCGGTTTCTGTAACGGGCGAAAGTTTTAACCTGACGTCTGAAGAGATAGCCACCCAGCTTGCTATCAAGCTGAAAGCGGAAAAAATGATTGGGTTTTGTTCCTCACAGGGTGTCGAAAACGATGAAGGGATGATTGTGCCTGAACTATTTCCCAACGAAGCGCAGGCGCGCGTTGAAGCGCTCGAAGAAGCGGGAGATTACCACTCCGGCACCGTGCGCTTTCTGCGCGGAGCAGTGAAAGCCTGCCGCAGCGGCGTGCGCCGTAGCCACCTGATCAGCTATCAGGAAGACGGTGCGCTGCTGCAAGAGCTGTTCTCCCGCGACGGTATTGGTACGCAGATTGTGATGGAGAGCGCCGAGCAGATCCGCCGCGCGACCATCAACGATATTGGCGGCATTCTGGAACTGATCCGTCCGCTGGAACAGCAGGGAATTCTGGTTCGCCGTTCACGCGAGCAGCTGGAGATGGAGATCGACAAATTCACCATCATCCAGCGCGATAACCTGACCATCGCCTGTGCCGCGCTCTATCCGTTCCCGGAGGAGAAGATCGGCGAAATGGCCTGCGTTGCCGTGCATCCTGACTACCGCAGCTCTTCCCGCGGCGAGATGCTGCTGGAGCGTGTGGCAGCTCAGGCGCGGCAGATTGGGCTCAGCAAGCTGTTTGTTCTGACGACCCGCAGCATTCACTGGTTCCAGGAACGCGGCTTTACGCCGGTCGACATTGATTCACTGCCGGAAAGCAAGAAAGAGATGTACAACTATCAGCGTCGTTCAAAAGTGCTGATGGCTGACCTGGGATAATACAGCGCCCTCACCGTCCGGTGGGGGCGTTTAACTTAGAGGGACTCGAATATCGCACTTAAGCCGCTTCGACGTTCCGTTCGCGCGGCAATGGCCTGTACCAGAACGCGTTCATCGGTATAGAGCGACAGCCGCTGGCGCGCGCGGGTAATGGCGGTGTAAATCAGCTCTCGGGTGATGACGGGTGACAGCTGCGTAGGCAGGATCAGCGCCGCATGATTAAACTCAGAGCCCTGGGATTTGTGTACCGTCATCGCCCACGCCGTATCATGCTCGGGCAGACGACTTGGCTGTACCGACTTCACGCTTCCCTCCGGCATCATGAACCAGACGCGCAGCCCCTGACCGCGATCGAGCGCAATTCCGATATCCCCGTTAAACAAGCCCAGCGCGCTGTCATTGCGGGAGATCATTACCGGTCGCCCCTCATACCAGCGCGAATGCGGCAAACGGTTGATTTTACGCTTCTGCGCCAGCAGCTGTTCCAGCCTGTCGTTTAGCCCACTGACGCCAAACGGCCCCTCCCTCAGCGCACACAAGAGCTGATATTCACCGAACGCGGCAATGACCTGCTCCGGCGTATTCTGCTGTTGTACACAGGTCAGGAAGTACTGATATCCCTCCAGCGCGTCATCCAGCATCGCCTGATACTCTTCACTGCTTTGCAGCGATTTTTTCTCGATATCGGTAAAGGTGCCGTCAAACACGCCGCGCGTGCTGTGCCGATCGCCGCGGTTTACCGCAGCAGCCAACTGGCCGATACCGGAGTCACTGCCGAAACGGTAACTTTTTTGCAGCAAGCACAGGCTGTCGCGCAGCGCCCCCGCTACCGGGGAGTTATCGGGTTCGAGGGCGCAGCCGGTCAGGCGTACCAGCTCCTGAGCACGCGCAGCGGTATAGCCAAAACTGGCGTAGGTGCAAATGTCCCCCAGCACCGCTCCGGCTTCCACAGAGGCAAGCTGATCGCGATCGCCAAGGAAAATAACCCGCGCGTGAGGCGGCAGCGCATCAATCAGCCGCGACATCATCGTCAGGTCGATCATTGAGGCTTCATCCACCACCAGTACGTCCAGATGCAGCGGGTTGCCGGCATGATATCGCAGCCGCTGGCTGCCCGGCTGTGCGCCAAGCAGACGGTGTAAGGTGCTAGCCTCATTGGGGAAAAGTGCAAGCTGCGCCTCGGTTAGCGGCAGTTTTTGCAGCGCCCCACCCAACGACTCCGTGAGTCGAGCGGCGGCTTTACCGGTAGGTGCGGCCAGCCGGATACGGCATTTCTGCTCGCCAGATAGCTGAATCAGCGCCGCGAGGAGTTTTGCCACCGTAGTGGTTTTCCCCGTGCCCGGGCCGCCAGAAATCACCGAAATCCGCCGCGTTAAGGCCACGGCCGCCGCCACTTTTTGCCAGTCGATGGCCTCACCCGAGCTAAACAGGCCATCCAGCGTTTGTCGAAGCTGCGCTTCATCACACGGAAGCGGGGCATTCGTTTCGCTGAAAAAGCGCGCCACCGTGAGCTCGTTGCGCCACAGGCGGTTAAGGTATAAACGCTCGCCGGTCAGGATCATCGGCGTTTGCGTTTCGGCCCCGCTGACGGCGGGAGAGCGGAGTAATACAGCCTGCCAGTCCACCGATTCCCCCAGCAGAACGAAACAGGACTGCAATGCCGCAGGCATTTGTTCATCTGGCACCAGACGCGAAAGCGGCAGGCAAACGTGCCCTTCTCCCGCGTCTTTGCTGAGAAGAGCGGCAGCGAGCATCACCTCCGGCTCCTCGCCCGCCACCATCATGGCGAACTGAACGTCAAGGGGGCGCAGCACGCGTTGTTCCACGGCTTCCAGCAATAGTTCCTGCATCGTCATGCCATCTCCTCCGTGGTTGTGGCAAACAACTCATCCATCTTTTCTATCAATGCCGCGTCCGGACGTGTGCTGAAAATGCCGGAGTTGGGATCCGTAGCGTCCACCCCGCGCAGGAAGAGATAAATAACGCCGCCGAAATGATCTTCATAACGGTAATCGGCAATGCGGTGGCGCAGATAGCGATGCAGAGCCAGCGTATAAAGCTGATACTGCAAATCGTAGCGATGCTGCTGCATGGCAGATGCCATCGCGTCTTGCGTGTAGGCGTCGCTGCTGTCCCCCAGCCAGTTCGATTTGTAATCCAGCAGGTAGTAACGACCTTCGTGGCGGAAAACCAGGTCGATAAAACCTTTTAACATCCCCTGAACCTGGCGGAAGTTCAAAGGCGGGCAGCCAGCGGAAAGCGGATCGTACTCACGGATCAACGCATCAAGCGCATCGGCTTTAAGCGGGCTGGCGATAGGGAGATAAAACTCCATTTCCACCTGTTTGTCTTTAGCGGTCAACTGGCTGAGCGAAATCCCCTGCTGCGTGAGCGGTGCCTGTAAAATCGCAGTGACCCAGTCGGTGAGGACAGGCTGCCATTTCTCGTCAAAGCCGCCGCTCTGGAGCATTTTCAGCACCCACTCAGTAGAAACCGGCTGGGTGAAATCCAGTTCTTCAAACAGGCTGTGTAAAAAGGTACCGGGTGACGCGCCGCGTGGGAACCGATGCGGAGTCAGGGCAGGCTCAGGGAGTACGTCTCCCACTCCGGCGGCATCCACATCCAGCTTCGGCATCAGATCCTGCGCAATGCTCTGCCCATGCTGCTGTAAACCGGAGTAACTGGTTACGCGCCAGTCGTCAGCGAGAGTTCGCTTGATTTGCCGGGCATTCAGATCGGCAACAGGCTGCTCCGGCATCTGCCAGCGGCTGTTCTCCGGCGATGAGGGAATATGCAGAGCAATATGGTCACCACACAGCGCCTCGATGCACTGGCGCAGCCCTGCCGCATCTTTTGGCTCTCCGAGCTGAATAAGACGTCCCAGCGCGCTTAAATGGAAATCGGTCTCTCCTGACTTCTCACCACGGCGACGAAACAGCGGCGCAATACCCAGACTGCAATGCCAGACCGAGCGGGTCAGCGCCACGTAGAGCAGGCGTAAATCCTCTGCCAGACGTTCAGCCTCCGCCAGCTCAACGCTGGATTCCGCTTTACTGAGATCGAGCACGGCTTCAAATGATTCACGGTCGTGGTAAAAGGCCTGGTCCTGCACGCGGTAGTTGGCGATAAACGGGAGCCAGACCAGCGGATACTCAAGACCTTTCGACTTGTGAATGGTGACGATCTGCACCAGATGCTTATCGCTTTCGAGGCGCATCTGCTGACTGGATGAGTTGCTGTTCGGATCGGCAATCTGCTGTGACAGCCAGCGCACCAGCGCATGCTCGCTTTCGAGCTGCGTTCCCGCTTCCTGCAACAGCTCGCTGATATGCAGAATATCGGTCAGGCGGCGCTCGCCGCCTGCCGTGGCGAGCATATTCTCCGCAATCTGACGCTTCGCCATCAGCTCGCGCAGCATGGCCATTACGCCGCGTTTTTGCCAGCGTTCCCGGTAGTGGGCAAACTCTTCAACGACATTATCCCAGGCTTCCTCGTCGTTGTTTAGCGCGTCAATATCACGGGCATTCAGCCCCATCATTGCGCTGGCCACGGCGCTGCGAAGCGTGCTTTCACGCTCGGGGGCCAACACGGCCTGCAGCAGCCATAGCATCTCCTGAGCTTCCAGAGTTTCACAGACGCTGTCGCGATTCGAGAGATAGACGGACGGGATGTTGAGCAAGGTCAGCGCATCGCGGACCAGCGCCGCCTCCTGGCGACTGCGCACCAGCACCGTAATATCGGATGCCTTGACGGGGTTCGCCTGCTCCCCTCGCCATAACACGGCTTCGCCACGCGCTCCGGCACTCAGCCAGTCGCGGATCTGTGCGGCGCAGTGCTGCGCCATCGCACTTTGATAATCCCCAACGCCACAGCCTTCACCGTCGAGCAGCCAAAGGTTCATGGCTGGCTGAGTCACGCCATTGAACTCAAAGCGCAACGAGGCATTTTTTTCAGCAAACTTGACCGGCAGGAAAGGAATTTCACGAAACATAAACGCCGCGTCCATCTGCTTAAAGAGCGTGTTGACGCTTTCCACCATACCCGGAGCGGATCGCCAGTTAGTCTCTAAGGTGTAATGGGCTGTAACTTCGCTACGGGCCTTCATGTAGGTAAAAATGTCGGCGCCACGGAAGGCGTAAATCGCCTGCTTCGGGTCACCGATCAACAGCAGCGCAGTGTCTGGCTGCTGACGCCAGATACGGCGGAAAATACGGTACTGCTGGGGGTCCGTATCCTGAAACTCATCGATCATGGCCACCGGAAAACGCGTGCGGATTGCTGCAGCGAGCGCTTCGCCATTTTCACTGCACAGCGCGGCGTCCAGACGGCTTAGCATATCGTCAAAGCCCAGCTCACCCCGACGGCGTTTTTCACGCGCCACGGCTTCACGGATTTCCGTCATGGCGCGGGTAATCATTAAGTCGTTAAGCGTTAACGGCTCAGCCAGTAGACTCTCGATGGCAACAAAAAGAGGATGCTCTGGCACGATGCCATCGGCTTTCGTCCGCTCGGTCAAAAAACGCTGGGAGAACTTTTCCAGAGCATCCGGAAGCTGATAGCCTCGCGTCTCTTCCTGTGCCCAGGCGCTGATCTTGTCGATCCATTTGCCCTGATTGCCGCGGTTAAATTTTTTCCTGTCAATACCGGAGTTTTCGAGGATCGAGGCAATTTCACCGACGGACGCATTCCACTTTTGCTTCAGGGTCGCAATTTGCGTGACGATCTTTTCATGGCGTGATGCGAGCGTTTCGTCCGCTGGCGGCGGTGATTTGATGACGGGCGCTTCCCCCTGTAGATAGCGATCGATAGCACGCAAAAGCTCTTCAGGGCCTTTCCACAACGCATGCACCGCTTCGGCGATGTCACGCTGCAGGGGGTAGCAGTGGCGGCGCCAGAAATCTGCGCAGGCCTGATAGCGAAGCTCAGACTCGTCTTCAATGAGCTGCTGTTCAAATAGCATGCCGGACTCAAAGGCATTCAGGCTCAGCATGCGCTGACAAAAGCCGTGGATGGTGAAAACGGACGCTTCATCCATTTGCCGTTCCGCCAGCAGCAGCCAATGCGCAGCCTGCTGCTTATCGGCAATTTCTTCCAGAAGGCTGGCGTAAAGCGGGTTATCGGTGCTCTGTCGCAGGCAAGCGATGCGCAGCTCGTGAATATTGGCACGGATACGGCCACGCAGCTCGGCGGTAGCTGCTTCGGTGAAGGTCACCACCAGCAGCTCCTCCACGCTTAACGGACGCGGAAAAGCGGCAGTACCGCCAAGCCCTAACAGCAGACGCAGATAGAGCGCGGCAATAGTGTAGGTTTTTCCCGTTCCCGCTGAGGCTTCAATCAATCGTTCACCCTGTAGAGGTAAACGTAAGGGATCAAGGGACTCAGCGGTATCGGTCATTCTTTCTTACTCCAGGGCATTGATTGCTGCAACGCAGTGACGCTCTTCCAGATTTTCCAGCCTTTCGGGTTTACGTAATCCGTTTTGCCATTTTGGCTACCGGAAACCTGAGACAGAATGGCGATCCCCTGCGGTTTAATCACCGCCTGATGGAAGAAGTCGGCAACCTTCTGAGGCGTCAGCTGTTTTATTTCGGCCACTACTTTATCACGCGAATCAAACTTCAGATTACCCCGATCAAAATCTTTGCTCAGTTGAGAAGCTTCCTCACCCAGCGTTTGCGGTGCCTGCATCACCTGCGCAATGACCGCCTGCTGGATCTGGGCAAACTCGTCTGGCTTCATGGCGCGCAGTTTTGCTTCCGCCTGCGGGAAGAAAGCCTGATAGCGCTGCCAGAGGTAGGCAGGCTGTTTATCACTGCTTTGCAGCAGGAAGCCAAGACCCCACTGGCGGCCCACGTTCATGGAAAAGGCGAAGACCGCATAGCCAAGCTGCTCTTCAGTACGCAACTGGTTGTAGAACCATGGCTGGATGATTTGTCCGAGAACAGCACTCTGCGCAGAGCTGGCAAACTCATCATACCCGGTCGGAACAAACACGGCGGCCAGCGCGGAATCGGTGCTGCTACCCGCTTTTTCGAAAATCACATTCTGCTTTTTCTCAACCAGCACGTCCTGATTGCGACACCACTCGTCACCTTTTGAACCCAGCTGTGTACGGACATTTTGCGCCAGCGTTTTGGCCTGATCCTCACTCATGTTGCCGACGATCAGGAACTCCGGACGCGTGTTGGTTTTCAGCCCGTCACGGTAAGCCAGCACGTCTTTTAAGGTGATCGAAGGCAACAGCGCGCGGCGGTCTTCTCGCTGGAAATAAGGAACTTGCGAAAGCATTTGCGCTGGCATAAGCGCCAGATCGTAAGCTTTGCCCTTCTCCGCAGAATCCATCATCTGCGCATACCACGATTTGGCCTGCTCAAGCTGCTCTTCCGTCGGCGTGTAGCTGAAATACCCTTCCAGCAGTGCCTGGAACAGCTGAGGCAAACGCTGGGTATAGCCGTTGGCATTGAGCATCAAACCGTTGTTGGCGTTGGTGGAGAAACTGATGCCACCCACGGCCGCCTGGTTGCTAAGCTGATCGAGCGCAATCCCAGCGAGATAGTCATTGAGCGCGAACATCACCTGATTTTTAGCGCTATTCATCGCTTTCGGGTTACGCAGCACCACGCTGACATCGGCTTTTGGCTCGCTTGCGAAATAGCGGCTGGGGGTATACACCACGCGCAGCGTCGGCTCATCAATGATAAGCGCCGGATGCGGGTAATCTTTAGTCGTTTTGGTCAGCGAGAAGTCATCCGGAATATAAGGGTTCAGCTCCGGCAGCTTTAACGCAATTTCTCCTGCCTTCTTCTGCCAGTCGGCGAAGGTCTGCGCGCTTATTTTATCCACCTGATAGGGGGCATCGACAAAATACGCCGTCTTGTTATGCGGTTCGTTCGGGCTGATGTACCAGATGCGGGCATTCTCCGGCGTCATCATCGCCAGGCGGGCTTTTACCGCCTCGGCGTCATACCGGTCGGCAATATTGACCGCATCAAGAGTGTGTTCCACCGGCACGCGGATCATGGTGTCCGCCAGCCACTCAACGTAATCCATGTCGCGGGTAATGGACGGGTAACGGAAATCGAGATCCAGCACGTGGGCGAGTTCATCAAAGTAGCGCTTATCGACGCCTTTCTCGCGCAGTAAAGAGAGGTAACTGAAAATCGCTGCTACCACTTCATCACGGTTTGCCAGCCCTTTGTCGGTCAGGGTGGCGGAGATCGCCAGCACGCCGCTATTGCCGTTCACAACCGGATCGGAATCGGCGCGAATACCTTCCACCAGCCCCTGTTTTTGCAGCCAGTCAGAAAGCGTACCCGGGCTACGGTTCCCTATCAGGTAGGTCACGAGCTCATCGGTTTTACTGCGAAACTGTGAGGTGTTGTTATCGATGCGGAATTCCACGCGCAGCACTTTGCGCGGCAGCGCCGGCACGTAGTGGATAACGATCCCTTTTTGCGCGTCCGTGACCACCGGGACGTCTATCTGCGGCCGGTCGATATTTTTATTCGGCCCCCGACCAAAGGTTTTAGCCGCCATGCCTGCCAGTTCTGGCAACGGTTTATTGCTGTAGATGACCGCTTTCATCAGGTTGGCGGAGTAGTATTTATCGCGGAACGCGTGCAGGGCATCAAGCACCGGGCTGTTCGGTTTGTCGCTTAACGTCTCCAGGTTACCGCCGGAGAAACGCGAACCCGGGTGCGCAGGGTTGATGGTTTCAGCGCTAACCTGGGCCATGCGCATACCGTCTCGCGTGCGGGCCATGGTCAGCTCGGCATTCACCGCATTGCGTTCACGATCGGCATACTTTTTATCCAACAAGGGGGCGGCGATGGAATCAGCAAGGCGATCGACCGCGCCTTCAAGCGCATCATTTTCGACTTCAAGATAAAAAGCCGTGCGGTACGGCGCCGTGCTGGCATTGTGGCTGCCGCCATGCATTTTCAGAAATTCGGACAGGCTATCTGGCTGCGGGTATTTTTTTGACCCCATCAGGGTCATATGTTCCAGATAGTGTGCAAGCCCAGGATGAGCCTCAGGATCTTCCAGCGATCCAACCGGCACCACTAATGCCGAAAGGGATTTCACCGCCTGCGGATCGGAAACCAGCAGTACGGTCATGCCGTTATCAAGACGAATAGCCTGATATTGGCGGGCATCTTTTTCGCTTTTACGAATAGTTTCCTGAAGGGGTTGCCAACCGGAGTCTGCCTGAGTGACGGGTACCCAGAGGGCGAAAAACAAAACAAACGCTTTAAACAAGGTGCTACCTCTTTATCACGGCTACATCATTAATACATTGCGTGCCGGGCACGCCAACATCTTTTTATTGGGTACATCAGTCCGTGATAAGAAGTGCATCATAAATGAACACCTCATACTGCGCAATTTTTATACAGCGCTCAGGACTGATTAAATTTGAACAACGGTAACAGGTAGCGCTGTGCCTCTACAGTGATCATGTCGAAGTATTCTGGCTCAAGCGTTCGCCACAAACGTTGATACCAGACATCTTCCCCTTCGCCACGCACCATCATGTTCCCTTCGTAGGCCTGCACAAACTTATTCCGCGCTTTCTGCAGTGAAGCATCATCCGTTAACATGGCATCATTCTGCGCGTCATAACAGGCTTTTATCCACGCGCCACCGCTTTCCGGCAACAGGAGCAGAGGTTTTTTCATACCCCGCCGGTAACCGTCGATGTAAAGCGACAAATAACACAAAGCCTGCTCAGCCTCCAACGGCGGAAAACGCCATTCGCCCTCTTTGCGCACGAAAATTCGGCTTTCACCCATATGGCCGCCAGCACTGTAGACAAGATGTTCGAGCCAGAGTTGCAAACCCTGTGAAACGCTGAGCATCGAGGGCCGCCAGCGCAGCAGTCCGTCCGGCTGAACCTGCGTCAGCCAGCCAGTCAAATGGACACCGTTACAGTCAAGGTCGATTTCGATGCTTTTACCGGGTTGTCTGCACTCAATGACGCGTTCAGCAAGTGCCTTCATTTCCTGACACTGCGCCTCCCAGACAATCTCCCCGAATGCACCGTAAGGCAACTGACCCGCGGCACGGTAGCGGCGAAATAGAGTGGCAGCATCTTCCTGTTCGACCAGGGCATTCAGGAGCTGGAGATTCAGCTTGTAGCGCTCCAACCCATCCAGAATAAAGGGTTCGGCATCAGGAATTTCACTCTCTTCAGAACGGAAGTTGACCTGCAAACGCTGCTGGAAGAACGCGCGCACCGGGTGTGCCCAAAAACGCTGAAGCTGTTCGAAGGTCAACGTTTCCAGGGGGAGTTCATCCAGTTCCTGAATGAAATTGGTATGCGCCATCCCTTCTTTCTTCGCAGCCGGAAGCCACTCGCGCGCATAACTCTGGTGTTCATTGGCGACATAGTTCACCGGATCGAAAGGCATACGGCTGTGACAGAAGGTGATGTGGGCCTTCACCCGCTGCTCGCTCTCATCACAATTACGCGCTTCGTCTCCCGGCAAATAGTGGCTCTGCCCGATATAGTCCACCAGCTCCTGCACAAGAACCGACGGGAAACGTTCACTGTTGTCCTGAATCGACCGGCCGATGTAACTGATATACAGCTTGCTCTGCGCTGAAATAAGCGCTTCCAGGAATAGATAACGGTCGTCATCACGGCGGCTGCGGTCGCCCCGCTTCGGTTTAGGACTCATCAAGTCAAAGCCTAACGGCGGTAGTGCCCGAGGATAAATGCCGTCATTCATCCCGAGCAGACACACCACTTTGAACGGGATGGATCGCATCGGCATCAGGGTACAAATATTGACCGGCCCTGCCAGGAAACGCTGGCTAATACGCTCCTGATCGAGACGCAGGGTCAACTCATCACGCAGAAGCGACAAAGGCACCGCCTCCTGATAGTGCGAATTCACGCCCTCATCCACGATGGCCTGCCACTGCTTTTCAATGAGCGCCATCGCCGCTTCGGTTTCACTGTCCGGCAGAAAGAAATCCGTGAGCATTTCCCGGCACACCGGCAGCCAGGCGTCCAGCGGGCGCGGCTGCATCAGCTCCCGTCGCCAGCGGTTGAGCTGCATCAGCAACGAGGCTAAATGCCCGACCAGCTCCGCGATTAACCCGGTGGACTCGTCGTATGGCAGAACGTCATTCCATTCACCCTGGCTGCTCTCCATTGCGTACCCGAGCAGCATTCGCGTCAGGCCAAACTGCCAGGTGTGCTGCCCCGTTGGTGGGAGTTCAAACTCCTGCACGTTGTCGTCATCAATCCCCCAGCGAACGCCGGATTCGTTAACCCACTGGCGAAGATAGCGTAGCCCCTCTTCATTAATGTTGAAACGGGCAGCCAGAACAGGGACATCCAGCAGCGCCAGCACATCTTCAGAGATAAACCGGCTGTCCGGCAGCGACAGCAGGGAGATAAATGCCTGCAAGGCCGGATGGGACTGACGTGCCCGACGGTCAGAAATGGCGTAAGGAAGGTATCGCTCCCCCGTCGCGCTGCCAAAAACGGCCTGAATAAAGGGGCTATAGCTGTCGATGTCTGCCACCATCACCACAATGTCGCGCGGCGTGAGCTCAGGATCGTCCTGTAGCATTGCCAGCAAGCGATCGTGCAGGATTTCCACCTCACGCTGTGGGCTATGGCAAACGTGAAGGGTAATACTCCGATCGTCAGGATCCAGCTTCCGTTTCCTGCCGCTGCGTTCGAACTCTTCCTCGGTCACGCCCATAACGGCCCGGTTTTCCAGATCCAGAATATCTAACTGAATGTTGTGCAGCAGGCTGTCAGATTCGATTTCGACAAAGGCGTCCACGTCCCCCTCGCCAGATGACGTAATGTCAGAAAGCATGTGAATGTAGTCACGTCCCAGCTTGCCCCATGAGGCCAGCAACGGATTCGGCAGGTTCTGAATGCCCTCTTCATCGAAAAGCTGCGCGGCTGTCGAGCTATCCTTGAACAAGGGCACGGAGCGGTCTTCAAAGAGACGTCGACGCTGCCGCGTGACCAGCCGTGAAAGCCAGCGCGCATCCTGGATATCACCCCAGTAGTGGCGGCAGGGATTCGTGAACAAAATATGGATATCAATGTGTTTACCCAGCGCTTTTAGCGCATCCAGATAGACCGGCGGCAAAGCCGAAATACCGCAGATAAACACGCGTGACGGCAGACGAGCCGGTCGCTCCGACGCATTTTCGAGTATCGAGATAAACCGTTGGTAGAGGTTTGCACGGTGCCACTTTGGTTGACCGAGCGCCTCAGTATGTTCCACCAGTGCTTTCCATAACGGTGCCTGCCAGACTTGTGCTTCCGGCAAGCCCTCCACCCGTTCACCCGCTTCCCAGGCTGTCAGCCATTCAGGCCGGTACACTAAATACTGGTCGTAGAGATCGGCCGTGCGCGACGCCAGCTGGAACAGCTTGCGCTTATCGGTATCGTCATTAAGGTAGTGGCGCAGCATGGCGAACGCATCGCCTGAAAGCATATCGGGCAGCAGGGCCATCAGCTTCCAGCTCATGCTCTGCTTGTTGAAGGCGCTCTGTTCAGGGATGTCGGGCAGTACGCGCACAAACATCTCCCAGATAAAACTCGCGGGCAGCGGGAAATCAATGTTTGCCGCTATGCCAAATTTCCGGGAAAGCGACATTTGCAGCCACTGCGCCATACCGGTGCTCTGCACCAGCACCATTTCAGGCTCAAAAGGATCGTCAAGCCGCTCGCGCTCAACGATAAATTCCATCAGTGCTTCCAGCACATCCAGACGATTTGAGTGGTAGACCCTTAACATAGACGCTCCCGACTACTGGCTAACCGGGCAATGCAGACGCGTCATCGCGCCGCGCCGCCCCAGAGGAGAAATAAGTGTAACCGTGATGCTGACACATCTGGCCTTCGTTGTCTGCCCCCGACTGGCCTGCCAGCCTTCGGGGAGAATGGGGGTTGAGAGCTGAGCCTGATTCCAGGCATGATGCCAAAGCTGACGATACTGGTTATACAGGGTAAATCGCGCCGCCAGTGCCCGATGATAACCCGACAGTGCCGTGACGATTATCACCAGCAGCATCATCGCCAGCAGAACCTCAACCAGGCTAAATCCTTTTTCTCTGTTTACGGCAACTGGCATAGCGCCTTCTCCTTAAGTGGACAAAAATCACTCCAGCCGTGGGGCAAAAAATGAATCTTCCCGTCGATTACCTCTCCTGCACGCCAGAGCAAAAGGTCATTATTTCCGGCGATGAGCAAAACACGCGACTCGCTCAGCCGCCGCATGCATGCTCGCCACGTCGACGCCTTTTTGCATTGAACCCCTGGGGAGACCAGCCAATCCTGAACGCGCCCCCACTCAAGCGCGGATTGCACAGATGCCTGCTGCTGGAGTGAACGGCTCTCGCCGCCAACGAGTGCGCTAAATGTAGTCAGTTGCTGATTAAGTCCCGTGAGGATCAGCGTGCCTAACACCAGTAAAAGCAGTACCAGCGCCAGCGAAGACATCCCGCGCTGACGGTTCACAAGTTATACCCCGTGACACCATAAACAGCCAGGAAGGGCTTCCCCTTTTCACCCTGGCGAATGGCGGCCAGCTCGATATTCAACTCAGGCGCGAAACCGGCGTGTTCAACCTTATCGACCCTAAAGTGCTGGATCACCAGCCTGTTCGGGTCAGTGAGTTTTTCCCATCCTTTTCCTTCACAGGATGTCGCCCCACGCAGCGTTTCTAGCGCACCAGACTCAAGACGAAACCCTGTGCTGTCGTTTTCTGCTGCAGAGGCATCCCAGATGCCGTTACTGTTTGCATCCCACTGCACAATGACGCAGCTCCCCTGCCTTGCCGTCACCAGGCCTTGTCCTGGACAGTTACCCGCGCAATATCCCGCTCTCTGCAGCTGTTTGCCGAGGGCAAAAAGCCTTTGCCAGACCTCTTCTTCCACCTCCCGCTGACCGGACTGCAGTAATACCGCCCGCTGTAAACCCGGTAAAAAACGCGATGCGCTTATGAGCAAAAGGCTGCTGATAGCCGTGGCAATCAAGACCTCTGTAAGTGAGAAACCGTGCTGGTTCATTGACATCCCCCTCCCTCTCAAGCATTGCACATCCTGATGCGCCCTCCATTTGAGACAATTATCAGCCATTCTCCTGCACGGCTGTTCACACGTATCCGCCCTGCCCACGCTGTATCTCTTAATCCATAGAACCCTAATGAGGGTGTTAACTCACTTATGGTGACGTCAGCCCAAAGTGGAATCAGCACAAAGGCACTCTCCTTCACACAGCCTTGTACGACAGAACTCAACAGACAGACGCCAGCCTCATCCCGCTGAAGCGTAATGAGGTGGTCACGATTGTGCCGATTCGCATCGTTGCGAAGAAACACCAGGTAGTCGCGTATCTGTACGGCGGTTTGCCAGAGCCGCTGCTGTCGTTGCCAACTGTCCCAGCCGTATAAACCCGTTGCGCCCAGGATCACGACCAGCGAAATGGCCACCAGGGTTTCGATAAGCGTAAAGCCGTTCTCTTTTTTCATGCCGGGAGTGTGGCGAAATGCGGGAAAAGCAGCGAGGGGCAAATCAGGTTTTTACGAGCCGTCATCCAGTGAATGTCGACTGTTGCAGGACGTTGCAGCGTCTCTGGAAAACGGCTCGTAAAACAAATCGAGAACGAAAAAAAACCGGCGCTAAAAAGCACCGGTTGTGTGAGTATCTGCCGTATCAGATAGCGACGGGCGCTTTGATGCCGGGATGCGGGTCGTAACCCTCAATCTCAAAATCATCAAAGCGGTAATCGAAGATCGAGTCTGGTTTACGTTTAATAATCAGCTTCGGCAACGCACGCGGTTCGCGAGTCAGCTGGAGATGCGTCTGCTCCATGTGGTTGCTGTAGAGATGGGTGTCCCCACCCGTCCAGACGAAATCGCCCACGTCGAGATCGCACTGCTGCGCCATCATGTGAACTAACAGCGCATAGCTGGCGATGTTAAACGGCAGACCGAGGAACACGTCGCAAGAACGCTGATAAAGCTGGCAGGAGAGCTTGCCATCCGCCACATAGAACTGGAAGAACGCGTGGCAGGGTGCCAGCGCCATTTTGTCCAGTTCACCCACGTTCCAGGCGGAAACGATGATTCGGCGCGAATCCGGGTCATTTTTCAGCTGGTTCATCACGGTGGTGATCTGGTCAATATGGCGACCGTCAGGCGTTGGCCATGCACGCCACTGCCTACCGTAAACCGGGCCCAGGTTGCCGTTTTCATCTGCCCATTCGTCCCAGATAGAGACGTTGTTTTCATGCAGATAGGCAACGTTGGTATCGCCTTGCAGGAACCAGAGCAGTTCATGAATGATCGAGCGCAGATGGCAGCGCTTCGTCGTCACCAGAGGGAAGCCTTCTTGCAGATTAAAGCGCATCTGGTGGCCAAAAATGGAGAGCGTACCGGTACAGGTGCGGTCATTTTTCGGCGTGCCCTCATCGAGCACTTTTTTCATCAATTCAAGATACTGTTTCATGGTTCCTCAGGAAATTTGTTGCTGTGGACGACGACGATACGCCCAAATCATCATAATGGCACCCGCGACAATCATCGGAATGGAGAGGATCTGCCCCATGCTGATGTACTGCACCCACTCGCCGGTGAACTGTGCATCCGGCTGACGGAAGAATTCAACGATGATGCGGAACGCACCGTAGCCGATCAGGAACAGACCGGAGACAGCCCCCATAGGACGCGGCTTGCGGATGAAGAGGTTCAGGATGATAAACAGCACCACACCTTCCAGCGCCAGCTCATAAAGCTGGGACATATGGCGCGGCAGAACACCGTAGGTATCGAAAATGGATTGCCACTCCGGATGCGATGGCAGCAGCGCGATATCCTCTGCACGAGAGCCCGGGAAGAGCATCGTATACGGCACGCTCGGGTCAACACGGCCCCACAGTTCGCCGTTGATAAAGTTACCCAGACGCCCAGCTCCCAGCCCGAATGGGATCAATGGAGCAATAAAATCAGCCACCTGGAAGAAGTTGCGTTTGGTGCGTTTGGCAAAGATCACCATCACCAGGATCACACCAATCAGGCCACCGTGGAAGGACATTCCCCCATCCCAGACGCGGAACAGATAGAGCGGATCGTTGAGGAATACCGGGAAGTTATAGAACAGGACATAGCCAATACGCCCGCCGAGGAATACCCCGAGGAAGCCAGCATACAGCAGGTTCTCAACTTCATTCTTCGTCCAGCCACTGCCGGGACGACCCGCGCGACGGCCCGCAAGCCACATCGCAAAAATGAAGCCCACCAGGTACATCAAACCGTACCAGTGCAGCGCGACAGGTCCTACTGAGAAAATAACCGGATCAAATTCCGGAAAATGCAGATAACCACTGTTCATCTGTCACCACAAGATGTTGTTATTCCGCTGAAAGTGGACAGCGGTAGAAATGCGCTTCTGCGTGTCGCAGAGGCTCCAAAGTTGCGAATCATAGCATAAGGCAGGCAAGGAGGATGCGCCTGAGATGTAAAAGATGTGTATAGGGTATTGTGCGGCCTGATGCCCTCGCCACGGCCCTCTCCCACAGGGAGAGGGAGAAATGCAAATTAGCGGCCGCCGCGAATTAGGCCACCCATGCCGCGTCGTTCCATAAACGCCGCAACCTGATGCCGTACTTCGGTTGCCATCTGTGCGTCAAGACTGCGTTCCGCCAACTCGCGGGCATCTTCTATTTCAATATGACGCAACAGATACTTCACGCGCGCGACAGAACGGCCGTTCATGGACAGGTGACGGAAGCCAAGGCCAATCAGGATGGCGACGCACATCGAATCGCCCGCCATTTCACCACACAGACGCAAGTCAAGACCGTGCTGCTCCGCTTCACGGGCAATCATGGCGAGTGCCCGGAGCATTGCCGGATGCAGGCTGTCATAGATACTCGCGACGCGCGTGTTATTTCGATCAACGGCCAGTATGTACTGCGTTAAATCGTTGGTCCCGACGGAGATAAAATCAACGCGGTTTGCCAGCTGCGGCAGCATAAAGACCATCGACGGCACTTCGAGCATCACGCCAATACGTGGTTTAGGGATCGCATAGCCGATCATCTCTTCCACTTCGCGGCCCGCACGTTCGATCAAGCGTTTTGCTTCGTCGATCTCGTCAATACTGGTGACCATCGGCAATAAAATGCTGAGGTTGCCCGTTGCCGCATTTGCACGCAGCATGGCACGAACCTGGATCAGGAAGATCTCCGGTTGGTCGAGCGTGATGCGGATCCCGCGCCAGCCCAGACACGGGTTTTCTTCACTGATTGGCATGTACGGCAGCTGTTTATCCGCCCCGACGTCCAGCGTGCGCAGCGTGACCGGTTTGTCATTAAACATCTGCAGCATCCCCTGATACTGCGCCACCTGTTCCTCTTCTGACGGGAAGCCGCTTTGCAGCATGAACGGAATTTCAGTGCGGTATAAGCCGATACCGTCGATGCGGCTGCCGAGCTTCTCTTCGTGCTCGGGGCTTAACCCGGCGTTGAGCATGACTTTGATCCGCTCACCGCTTTTGAGCTGCGCGGGCAGGTTGACGTCATCTTCTGCCAGCTTGCTTAATTCATTCTCTTCACTAATGAGACGCTGGTATTCCTGCAGCAGTACGGGCTCAGGATCGACCAGCAGTTCACCGCGATAGCCATCCACCACCAGCGTGCGGCGGTGGAGCACCGAGGGCTGGATATCGGCCCCCATGACGGTTGGAATACCGAGCGCGCGCACCATGATGGCAGCATGAGAGTTGGCGGCACCATCGCGCACCACGACCCCAGCGAGCCTGTCTTGCGGTAGCTCTGCCAGCGTCGTCGCTGAAAGTTCATCTGCTACCAGCACAAACCGCTTTGGCCAGGCATTCGCGCCCTGAATGGTGTCATCAAGATGGAACAGCAAACGCTGCCCCAGCGCGCGTAAATCCCCGGCACGCTCCTTCAAATAACCATCGGTCAGTGCCGCAAACTGCTCGGCAAATTTTTCAATGACTTTTTTAACGGCCCATTCGGCCACCGAACCTTTATCCACTTCCGCGAAAAGCTCACGGCGCAGACGCGCATCAGAAAGCAGGTGTGAATAGAGGTCAAAGATCGCCGCCGTCTCTTTTTGCGCACCCGCAGCAAAGCGTTTGCTGTAGCGGCGAAATTCGTTGGAAGCCTCTTCCAGTGCAGCGGTAAGACGCTCGCGTTCGAGCGCTTCATCAAGCGTCGAGGCCTCGTAAACCTGCTCCATCAGCGGCAACGTGGCGTCCATCCAGCCTTCGGCGATTGCCACACCCGGTGACGCAGGGAGCGCACGTATGCGCGTGTGACGATACTGGCCAAACAGGGCAGCAAGCTGAGACTGAGAGAGGATGGCGGCCATCTGCGTGGCAAGCGTCACAAGGAATGACTCTTCGCTTTCATCGTACTGGCGCAGTTCCCGCTGCTGAACAACGAGAACGCCAAGCAACTGACGACGCTGGATAATCGGCACGCCCAGGAAGGCGCGGAAGCGTTCTTCTTTTACGGAAGGAATATATTTGAAGCTAGGGCGTTTTTGCGCATCAGCAAGGTTAATGGGTTCGGCCAGACGACCAACCAGCCCAACAATACCTTCATCAAAAGCAAGCGTAACGGTGCGGCCTCGTGGTTTTTTCAAACCACGAGTCGCCATCAGGTAATAGCAACGCCGGTCATGGTCGGCCAGATACACCGAACAAACGTCGGTTTCCATCGCCAGACAGATATCAGTCACCAGAATATTCAGCGCCTCGTTCAGGCGAGGCGCACTGGCGACCTTCTCGACTATTTCGCGCAAGCGGGTGAGCATGATTTGCGTAGCTTAACCTCTTTTACGTCGCCAGGCAGGTGCGCTTTGCGGCTTAGGCGGGATCTCCTGAAGCTGCATGACAACACTTGCGAACTCTTTCATCACCCTACGGTAAACATCGCGCTTAAATGACACGACCTGACGAACAGGATACCAATAGCTCACCCAACGCCAGCCATCAAACTCCGGCGTACTGCTGGTTTGCATGTTGATATCTGAATCGTTGCCCACCAACTGCAGAAGAAACCACTTCTGTTTCTGGCCGATACAAACCGGCTTTGTGTCCCAACGCACCAAACGTTTCGGTAACTTGTAACGCAACCAGTTGCGGGTCGAAGCCAGGATGCGAACATCTTTTCGGCTTAAACCGACCTCTTCAAACAGCTCCCGGTACATCGCTTGTTCTGGGGACTCTCCTGGGTTGATCCCGCCTTGCGGGAATTGCCAGGAGTGCTGACCATATCGACGGGCCCACATGACCTGACCCAGACGATTACAAATTACTATTCCTACGTCCGGGCGGTAGCCATCGTCATCAATCACCGGACTACCCCAAACTAAACCTTATATATGAATGATTGTTTCACACTACAGGGAGGCGGTAAACCACTCTCTTACAGGCTTGCAACCTAATAACATTTGAATAACTCACAAATATGTGGGGAGTTATAAACAGATGAAGGACCGTAAGGGCAATTTTATTCACCTTTTCTGTGGATATGGTTGTGAAGAAGTATGGAATTACCGATGAACAACCTGAATCGTCGTTTAAAGCCGTTTACACCGCTCATTATAAAAAATGCTATTTTTCATTAGGTTATACCTTTAATTATTGATACCAGAACGGATAACGTGACGATCATCACATCAGCGATCGTTGTACTGATGAAAGATCGAACAGCGTCGGTTTTATCCACAGATTGTGCCAATAAGTTAGGCACAATTTGTCTGAAAATTCGATTTTCGTCGCACGTCAAGGCTGTAAATCGAAACAGTAGTGTGGGTTATTCCCAGTTATCCCACTTTTCTGTGGATAACAGGGTGTAAGATCCTGTTTATTGTCAGTGACCAGATTTGAACAACCTGTTTTTAGCCGCGGACACAATAATTTTACAGTAGTAAAAAAACCTATAAATCATACACATGGATTATTCGTACAGAAAACGGTAGACTCTATCCACAAGGGATAATTTCTTAGTTTATTTTTTAATCAGAAGGTTACCGTCATGCTTCCGCTTGCTCCCTTGTTTACCCCCCCCTCCAGCGAAACCGAGTTGCTGACTCAGGCGCAGCGCCTGGCAGGCTATTCGCTTGGCGATCTGGCGGCAATGGCGGGTCTACCGATCCCTGACGATCTAAAAAGAGACAAGGGCTGGATCGGCATGCTGCTGGAACTGTGGTTAGGTGCCAGCGCGGGCAGTAAGCCAGAACAAGATTTCGCCGCACTGGGCGTGGAGTTAAAAACGATCCCCATCGACAGGCAGGGAAGACCGCTGGAAACCACGTTTGTCTGCGTGGCGCCGTTAACCGGCAATACCGGCGTAACCTGGGAAACCAGCCACGTACGTCATAAACTGAAACGCGTACTGTGGGTTCCGGTGGAAGGTGAACGGCAGATCCCGCTAGCCGAACGGCGGGTGGGCGCGCCGCTGCTCTGGAGCCCTGATGAAGACGAAGAGCAGCAGTTGCGTCTGGACTGGGAAGAGTTAATGGACATGATCGTCCTTGGGCAGGTTGAGCGCATCACCGCCCGTCATGGTGAGGTGTTGCAGCTGCGTCCAAAGGCGGCCAACAGCAAGGCCCTTACCGAAGCGATCGGCGCTCATGGCGAGCCGATCCTGACGTTGCCTCGCGGCTTTTATCTCAAAAAGAATTTCACTGGCACGCTGCTCGCACGCCATTTCTTACTAAAAACGTAGGTTTTTAACGAATTTTGCGAGCTATCAAACATAATCACCTGGTTTTTAAGATTTTACTACTTCCTGCTTTCGTCATATCAGGTTATTACTACACTATGATTTAATACAAGCCAGGTGAGGACGATAACGATGAAAAAATGGGCAGTGTTAATTTCTGCAGTCGGGTTGGCGTTTGCGGTATCGGGCTGTAGCAGTGATTATGTTATGTCTACAAAAGATGGTCGGATGATCCTGACCGATGGTAAACCCGAAGTCGACGACGATACCGGGCTGGTGAGTTACCGCGACCCGGCAGGGAATAAAATGCAGATTAACCGCGACGAAGTCTCGCAAATTATCGAGCGCTAAACCCGTTAAAGGTCAGTCGCTTGCTGGCCTTTTTGATTTTTCCCTTCCCCTTTTGCTTCCCCTCTGCCATGTTTATATTCCTTTGTCGGGAAGTTCCTGACGCGTCCGTATGTTTAATGAAGGAAGCCGGCTATGCATTATCACCGTATCCCCCATAGCGCTCTGGAGATAAGCCAACTGGGGTTGGGCACGATGACATTTGGTGAACAAAACAGCGAAGCCGATGCCCATGCACAACTCGATTACGCCGTCAGCCAGGGTATTAACCTGATTGACGTCGCAGAGATGTACCCTGTTCCTCCCCGTCCGGAAACGCAGGGGCTGACTGAAACTTATGTGGGAAACTGGCTGGCAAAACGCGGCAATCGCGAAAAGCTCGTTATCGCCTCAAAAGTCAGCGGCCCCTCTCGTAATAACGATGCCGGGATCCGCCCAAACCAGATCCTCGATCGTAAGAATATTCGCGCCGCGCTGGATGCCAGCCTGAAGCGTCTGCAAACCGACTATCTCGATCTCTACCAGGTACACTGGCCGCAGCGTCCGACTAACTGCTTTGGCAAGCTCGGCTACAGCTGGAACGAGAGCGCGCCCGCCGTTACGCTACTGGAAACGCTGGAAGCGCTGACCGAGTGCCAGCGCGCGGGGAAAATCCGCTACATCGGCGTGTCTAACGAAACGGCATTTGGCGTGATGCGTTATCTGCACCTTGCCGATAAACACGATCTCCCGCGCATCGTCACCATCCAGAACCCGTACAGCCTGCTGAACCGCAGCTATGAGGTCGGTCTGGCGGAAGTGACGCAGTATGAAGAGGTGGAGCTGCTGGCCTATTCCTGTCTCGGCTTCGGCACGCTGACGGGCAAATACCTTAACGGCGCGAAGCCTGCCGGGGCGCGTAACACGCTCTTCAGCCGCTTTACCCGCTACAGCGGTGAGCAAACGCAGAAAGCCGTTGCGGCCTATGTGGATATCGCGAAGCGTCACGGTCTTGACCCTGCGCAGATGGCGCTGGCCTTTGTGCGGCGTCAGCCGTTTGTTGCCAGCACCCTGCTGGGCGCGACCACTATGGAACAGTTGAAAACCAATATTGAGAGTTTCAATCTGAACCTGAGTGAGGAGGTGTTAGCGGAGATTGAAGCGGTGCATCAGGTTTATACTTATCCTGCACCGTAATAAAAGCAAAACGGCAACACACGTTGCCGTTTTTAGGGTTTGCCCCCTCTCCCTG
>NZ_GL890780.1:283564-360711 GCF_000211415.1 Enterobacter mori LMG 25706
GGAGAGAGCCGGGGTGAGGGCATCAGGCCGCACTTATCAACGCCGACGCTGCCAGATCCATAATCCCGTAATCGCCAGCGCAAACAGCGCGCCAAACCCGACGCCAATGGCCACCACCGGCACACCCACTTTGACCGCCAGCGAATAAAGGCCCAGCATCAGCAGCATCGCCACGTTTTCGCCAAGGTTTTGCACGGCAACGGCATTTCCGGCCCCCACGGTCTGCTTTCCGCGCTCCTGCAAAAGCGCATTCAACGGCACCACAAAGAAACCACCCAGAATACCAATCAGGATAAGCAGCACGTACGCTGGCAACAACGCATGCTGAAGCGAGAAGAACAGCACGCCGACACCGATTAAAATCCCTGCTGGCATACAGCGCGCAACGGTCTCAAGCGTGACCAGTTTCGCCGCCGCCCCTGCTCCGACGACAATCCCAACGGCGACCATTGCATTCAGGTAGGTTGGCGTTGCGTTGTCGGTGATCCCCAGCGCCATCGGTACCCACAGCACCAGCAGGAAACGTAGCGTGACGCCCGCCCCCCAGAACATGCTGGTTCCCATCAATGAGAAACGCGTTTCACCGTTGCGCCACAGTACACGGCAGGCGTTAAAGAAGCTGCCGGTCATCGGCCCGAAACGCCAGGACTGACCCGGACGCGCCACCGGCAGTCCGGGAATAAACAGGTTCGCGACAACCGCCCCGCCGTACACCACCGCACAAACGCCCAGAGCCGCCAGCACATGCCAGTCCGCCAGTACACCGCCCGCCACGGACCCGAGCAAAATCGCCGCGATGGTAGAGGACTCCATCAGACCGTTGGCTTTAACCAGCTTATCGCCCGTCGTCAGCTCGCCCAGGATGCCATACTTCGCCGGAGAGTAAGATGCCGCGCCAATGCCTACCAGCGTATAGCCGATAAACGGGTTGATACCAAAGCAGATGCTTGCCGCCCCCAACAGCTTCAGGCCGTTGGCGAACATCATCACCCGACCTTTAGGGAAGCTGTCCGCCACCTGCCCAACAAACGGCGCGAAAATAATGTAAGCGCCCACAAACACCATCTGCAGGATCGGCTGGCTCCAGTCGGGGTAAAACTCGGCCTTGAGCAACGCCAGCGTGGCAAACAACAGTGCGTTATCACCGAACGCAGAGAGAAACTGCGCGGCGATAACCGCCATCATGCCCTTCGACCGGAGTGAGTTGTTGGCCTGTGCTGACTCATGCATTTTGCTGTTCCGCCTCTTCCACCATGCCCTTGAGGGTCACGAAATCGGGCTTACCGCTGCCCAGCACCGGAAGCTGTTTGAGGTAGCGAATATCACGCGGCACGGCCAGTTCAGGGATACCATGCTCGCGCGCATGCTTAAGCAACGCGTCACGCTTAAGCTCACTGTCCGTGGTGAAGAGCACCAGTGCCTCACCTTTATTCGCATCGCTCTTCACAACCGTGGCGTGCAGTTTGTCAGCGGAGACCGCTGTTGCCAGCATCTCCACCATTTCAAGGGAGACCATTTCGCCCGCAATTTTAGCGAAGCGTTTTGCTCGTCCCTGGATCTGCACAAAGCCCTGCTCGTCGAAGCGAACAATATCACCCGTGTCGTACCAGCCGGTCTCAACGTTCCCGTTGACGTTTTCCGCCGTTGGCGCTTCGAGCACGCCTGGGTTTTCTACACGAAGATAGCCGTTCATCACGTTGGGTCCTTTCAGCTGCAGGCGCCCCCCCTCTTCAATTCCCGGTACCGCCAGCAGGCGCGCATCCATCCCCGGCAGAATGCGGCCAACCGTCCCCGGTTTCGCCGCCATCGGCACGTTGATAGAGACCACCGGCGCGCACTCCGTGACGCCGTAGCCTTCCAGAATGCGCAGGCCAAACTTGTCCTGCCAAATCTGCCGCGTGCTGTCCTGCAGTTTTTCCGCACCGGCAACCACGTAGCGCACGCGGAAGAAATCATACGGATTGGCGAAGCGCGCATAGTTGCCAAGGAACGTTGACGTGCCGAACAGCACGGTACAGTTACGGTCATAAACCAGCTCCGGCACAATGCGGTAGTGCAGCGGGCTTGGGTAGAGGAATACTTCGGCACCGGTGAGCAGCGGCGTAAAGAGACCGACGGTCAGGCCGAAAGAGTGGAACAGCGGCAGCGCGGACATAAAGCGATCGTTAGCGGTAAAGTCGGCAATCGTTTTGATCTGCTCAACGTTCGCCAGAATGCTTTTGTGGCTGTGGACGACGCCTTTCGGGTTGCCCTCAGATCCGGAGGTGAAAAGGATAATCGCATCATCTTCCGGCTGCTGTTTGACCTGCGCCAGGCGAGGCGCGAGCAGGTGAGCAAAAATCCACAGCTTGTCGAGCGTCGTGACGTCCGCTTTCAGATCTTCCAGGAAGACCCAGCGTACCTGGGTAAGCTGCTCCGGCAGGTGCCAGAGCTTGCCTTTTTCCAGGAACTGACGGGAAGTAAAGACGGTATTAATCTGGGCGGCAGTGATGGCGCTGGTAAGCCCTTTCACACCCGCCGTGTAGTTCATCATCGCCGGAATACGCCCGCGAGAAACGGCACCAAAAATCACCGCCGCGCTGATCCCGGCGTTAGGCAGCATCAGGCCAATTTTTTCGCCCCGCTTGCTGTACTTCTCAAGAATACGGCCCACGAACAGGGTTTTGGTCAGCAGTTTGCGATAGGTGTCCGGGGTGAAGTTGATGTCTTCAATGCAGTTTTTCTTCGCGCCGTAGCGGTACTGCGCCGACAGCAGAGATTCGTACAACGTCTCGCGCGGACGGACGGCCATGCGCGCTTCCATCATTATCTGATGGAGCATTTCACCGGCGATTTTACGACGATCGCGCGCGCGCGGCGCTTCCGGCATAGGGAGCGTTGTGGGCGGCAGAATATGCAGGGTAATTTTGGGGAACAGGCGCTGCTTCACTAACCCCTTCAGGCGGCTGAAATAGGTCAGTTCTGCTCCATCAATGCGCAGCGGCACCACGGTGGCCTGTGACTTCGCCGCGACAAAACCGGCCCCGTCATAAATTTTCATCAGCGAACCGGTCACGGAAATTCTCCCCTCGGGGAAAATGACCACCGGACGCCCCTGCTCAACCAGACGCACCAGATGTTTGATCATCATCGGTTTTGTTGGGTCGAGCGGGACAAAATCAATCAGCGGCGCCAGCCAGCGCATGTACCATTTTTGGCTGATGGAGCTGTAGACCGCAAAGACTGGCCGCACGGGTAAAAACAGCGCCAGCAATATGCCATCAAGAAAAGAAACGTGGTTCGGCGTGATAAGAACACGTTCGCCATAAAGTGCCTGCGCATCGCCCGTGACGCGGAGACGGAAGAGAATACGGAACAGTGTGCGGAAGAACCCAAAAAGCATTTCAACTCCCTTTGCCAGCCAGAATGAAGGGTTGATAGTAAATGGTGGCAGATTACACGAGAAGTGGGGAGGGAGCGACAGCAAAAACGGAGGCGAAAAAAAACCTGCGCATCCGCGCCGGCTGGTGCAAGAGATGAGTACGAAACCGTACTAAGAATTCTCACCAATCAATACCTCTGGGATCTTGATTGTGGCTGTTCACCCGGCGCTTCGCCAGTGAGAAAACGCAAGGGAATGAGCCTAAGTGCAACCAGGTGTGTATATTCTCTTTTGCTGTTACAGGTTGAACTTACAGGCAAAAAAAACCTGCGTATAAACGCAGGCTGGTGTAAATCGTGTTAATCAACCGGAGTTGATTCCACCTATCAATACCTCTGGGATCTCGACTCTATCAACCCCGACATTGTCCTCGCTACCGGACAATCGCAACAGCCTGAGGCAAAGTGTAACTAAAGGTTCGGATTAACATTATTTTGACACGTCTGCCCGTGTAACGATTACACGACCAGGGGTGTTCTGCGTCACGTTTGGTGAGGGTGTTACCCCGCTCCCCTTGAATGCGTGCCGCTTTTCCGTAACACTAGTTAGTGTGTAAACGCTTACCCCTAATAAGAAGGTAATAAATGGCGACAATTAAGGATGTGGCTCGTCTGGCTGGTGTTTCCGTCGCGACCGTCTCCCGCGTGATCAATAACTCTCCTAAAGCCAGTGACGCATCACGCCAGGCCGTGCAGGACGCCATGGAAAACCTGAATTATCACCCCAACGCCAATGCGCGCGCCCTTGCGCAGCAATCTACCGAAACCATCGGGCTGGTCGTGGGCGATGTTTCCGATCCGTTTTTCGGGGCGATGGTAAAAGCAGTTGAGCAGGTTTCTTACCAGACGGGTAATTTTCTGCTGATCGGCAACGGCTATCATAATGAACTCAAAGAGCGCCAGGCCATTGAACAGCTGATTCGTCACCGCTGTGCCGCCCTGGTGGTTCACGCGAAAATGATCCCCGATGCCGAACTCATTCATTTGATGAAGCAAATGCCCGGTATGGTGATCATCAACCGCATCATTCCCGGCTTCGAAAAGCGCTGCGTGGCGCTTGATGACCGCTACGGTGCCTGGCTTGCCACGCGACACCTGATTCAGCAAGGTCATACCCGAATTGGCTACCTGTGCTCAAACCACCCTATTTCCGACGCGGAAGATCGTTTGCAGGGCTATTACGACGCGCTACGTGAAAACGGTTTGCCGTGTAACGACCGGCTGGTGGCGTATGGTGAACCCGATGAAAGCGGTGGCGAGCAGGCCATGACGGAACTGTTAGGTCGCGGACGAAATTTCACGGCGGTGGCCAGCTATAACGACTCGATGGCCGCAGGGGCAATGGGCGTGTTAAATGACAACGGCATTGAGGTTCCGGCAGAAATTTCGCTGATTGGCTTCGATGACGTGCTGGTCTCACGCTACGTGCGCCCGCGCCTGACGACAGTGCGTTACCCCATTATCACCATGGCGACGCAAGCTGCCGAGCTGGCGTTAGCGCTGGCTGAACAGCGCCAGCCGCCGGATATTACGCATTTGTTCAGCCCGACGCTGGTGCGCCGTCATTCCGTTGCGTCTCTTGCAGAAGCACAGAGCGAATAACGGTAGAGGTGAACCTGCGTATTCGGGTATTCCAGCCCATCGCCAATGTACTGCCAGCCGTAGCGTTCGTAGAAGTCACGGCAGGCAGACCACAGATGTAGCTCGGTGTACCCGGCCTGCGCGGCATACGCAATAACATGCTCCTGAAGCTTCCCCGCGAGTCCCTTTCCTCGCGCCGCCTCATCCACGTACAGCGCCGCCAGCCAGGGATAAAGATCCTGACGCGTGATGAGATCGCAGCGCCATAATCCGACGGTGCCCAGAAGCCGTTCATCCTCAACGGCAATAAACGTCAGCGGCAGCGCACCGGGTGTCTGGCTGTGATCGATAACGCTCTGGAAAAATTCACGCGGCAGGCCGTCACCGAAGGCCCGCCAAATCCAGTCGATCGCCAGCTCCGCAAACTGCGGCGCGGCGTACAGCGGCAGGATCGTCATACCAGTTTCCCCTGGAACAGGGGAACAGATTCAAACAGATAGCCGTCGAAATCCGGCGCATCTTCATCCGACAGCTCCAGTAAACTCTTTTTCACGTTTTCCAGATGCTGGAACATGGCCTGCCACGCGCCCATGACGTCGCGACGGCGCAGGGCTGCAAGGATGGTCTGCCGGTCGCCCAGCCATTTAAGGCGATACGCGCGGCTGGCGATGTGGACGTTAAACTGCTGCCACAGCGGGCTGCTGTCCATGTGATGCCAGATGCTCTCGACGGTCGCCAGCAGCATCTGGTTTTGCGTCGCCCCCGCCAGTACCAGGTGGAACATCTTGTTGTTGTCCTGGCTGCGATCGTCCGCGGCAATGGCCCGCTGCTCCTGCTCGATGATGCGGCGCAGGTTATCGATATCGGCTCGCGTTGCCATTTTGGCGGCAAAGGCGGCGATGTTGCTTTCGAGGAGCTGGCGCGCCTGTAAGATCTCAAACGGGCCAACGTCGCTATTGAGGAAGCGTTCTTCCTCGTTTTCATGTTCTTCAGGAATACGCATCACGTAGACGCCGGACCCCTGGCGAATATCCACCGTGCCCTGTAGCTCCAGCATCAGTAGCGCCTCACGCACGATAGTACGGCTTACGCCGTAGGTCTCGGCAATGTTGCGCTCCGGCGGCAGGCGCGACCCAACGGGATAATGCCCCTGGATAATTTGCGCCCGTAAATCCTCGCCAATTTCCTGGTACTGTTTTTTTTCCGGCAGGATGACAGCCTTATCCACGTTTTCACCTGTGTTTTTCAGTTAAGCGCAGGCCGGGCGTCCTCCCGGCCAGTTTGTGCACTATTTTATCAGAATGCCTGGTTCCATTCATCGTCAACGCTGAGCGTCAGCACGCGCTCATCGCGCAACTGACGAAACCAGGAGGCCGATGTTTTCGCGCGGCGGGCGCGGTTGTTTTCGAGGTCGATTTCAATTAACCCATAGCGGTTTTTGAAGGCGTTCATCGGCGAGACGTTATCGGTAAAGGCCCAGAGCATATAGCCGTGGCAGTTTGCCCCTTCTTCATGCGCCAGCAGCGCGTAGTAGAGGTGCTCGCTGATAAAATCGATGCGGTACGTATCGTCGATAACGCCGTCACGATTGCGGAACTGGGCTTCGTTTTCAACCCCCATACCGCTCTCTGCCACGAACCAGTCGATATTGCGGTACTCCTTTTTAATCCGCATCGCCATGTCATAGATAATCCGCGGATAAATCTCCCAGCCGCGGGATCTGTTCATCCGCCGCCCCGGCAGCTCGAACGGCTCGTAGTAGTACGCCGGGTGGAACGGCGTCTCCGGATGCCAGGCGCGGGAAGGCGCTTTCACCCGGTGCGGGTAATAGAGGTTGATGCCCAGCTCGTCCACGGTGTTGTCGGCAATCAGCGCCAGCTCTTCCGCCGTGTAGTCCCATTCAACCTGATGCTGCTCAAGCAGGGTAACGAGTTCCTGCGGGTAGCGGCCGTGCACCAGCGGATCGAGGAACACGCGGTTATAAAACAGATCGTAGATCTCCGCCGCCCGCACGTCGTGTGGTGCGCGGGAACGCGGGTAGGTCACTTCCGGGTTGAGAATACAGCCGACGGAGCCGTCATATCCCTTTTCCCGGAATAGCTTCACGACCTTCGCCGTCGCCAGCACCTTGTGGTGATTCCACTGCATCCACGTACCGGTGTTCTGCTCGTACGGCCAGCGCAGCGCGTCCAGGTAAACGCGGGTCTGCACCACGATCGGCTCGTTGAAGCTAAACCAGCGGGTGATTTTGCCGTGGTAACGGTCAAACACCTTTTCCGCGTAGCGGACAAACAGCTCAACCACATGCTTCGACGCCCAGCCGCCGTATTTTTCAAGCAGCGCGCCAGGGAGCTCGTAATGCTCCAGGCAGATCATCGGTTCGATGCCCTGACGATGCATCTCATCGAACAGCGCGTCGTAGTACGCGGCGTACTCTTCATCCACCGTCGCGTTTTCATAGTCGGTCAAAAAACGCGACCAGTTGATGGAGGTGCGGTAGTGCGTCAGCCCCGCCTGCTTCATCAGGGCCACGTCCTCGCGAAAGCGGTTGATAAAATCGGTCGCCACCGCCGGGCCGTAGCCGTTATGCCAGACGTGACGATCGTTCTTGTACCAGAGATCGATCCACGAATCCTGACCCGGTTTTTTACCGCTCCATCCCTCGGTTTGCCAGGCTGATGCCGCTGCGCCCAGAATGAAATCCTGGGGTATCGTAATCTTTTTTGTGCTCATCACGTCCTCATACGTTATCGGTGGCTTGCTTCAACGCGGCCTGCTCCGCACGGCGTGAGGCAATTTTCACAAACGGCAGATAGATAATCACCGCCGTCACAATACAGATAAGCTGGGTGATCACCGCCCCCATCGAGCCTGCGGTAGAGAGCCAGGCGTTAATCAGCGGCGGCGTGGTCCACGGCACCATCACCACGGCCTTGCCGGCAAAACCGGTCACCGTCGCAAAATAACCGATGGAGCCCGTCACCAGCGGGGTAATGATGAACGGAATGGCAAGGATCGGGTTGAGCATGATTGGCATACCGAAAATCACCGGCTCGTTGATGTTAAACAGGCCAGGACCAATGGAGAGCTTGGCTATCTCCTTCATCTCTTTGCGTTTGGTGGCAATCATCACCGCGATCAGCAGACCGATAGTGAGCCCTGAGCCGCCAATGCTCATATACACATCCCAGAACGGCATGGTGATGATGTTTGGCACCTCTTTGCCCTGCTCGAACGCGCTCATGTTGACAGTGATCGCCCCCAGCAGCAGCGGCTCGCGGATCGGCTTGATCATCTGGTTGCCGTGAATGCCGATCACCCAGAACAGCTGGGCGACAAACATCAGCAGCAGAATGCCCGGCAGGCTTTGCACCACGCGCTCAAGCGGCTGCTGCACCACCTGATAAACCGCGTCGTAGAGGTACATGCCGGTAAGCTGGTGGAACACGAAGCCAAAGGTGGCAATGGCGGTGGTGGTGATAATGGCCGGGATCAGCGCGGAGAACGACGCCGCCACGTTAGGCGGCACGGTGTCCGGCATTCTGATTTTCAGCCCCTTGCGGTTCTCCAGCCAGCAGTAAATCTCAACCGACAGAATGGCGATAAACATGCCGAGGAACAGGCTGCGGGTATCGGAGAACTGGCGCAGAAGCACGTCTTTCACCACATGCATTTCGCCGTCCACCAGCATCTCTACGGTGGTCGGCGTGACGCAGATAAAGCAAATCACCGCCAGCAGGCCGGGGAACAGCGATTTAATGCCATTAATGCGCCCCAGCTCAATACCAATCAGGAACACTGCGCCGATATTGAGGAAGTTCAGCGTGGCGTAATTGAGCGCGCTGGTAATCGGTTTTAGCGCAGCGAGAAATGACAAAGACTCAAAGCTCGCCAGGCCATTTTTCGGATCCAGCACCATGTTGGAAATAAGCACAGAAAATGCCCCAACGATGATGACCGGCATTAAGGTAATAAAGGCAGACTTGATCGCCATGATATAGCGATAGCTGTTGAATTTGGTGGCAAAACTGCCCAGAGCGTCGATCAGTTTTTCCTGTAATGCCATAGGGTAATACCTCAGTAAAAGGGCTTTTATTGAATAAGGTGTACAGCCGGATACTATTGGCATACCAAAAATAGCTTCACGCCCCGATTTGTTCTGTGATTAAGCTCTCAACGCGACGTCCGGTATTCCAGATTATGATTTATGACTGATTTGGCATACCACTTACAGCCGTTTGTCCTGACCTGATGGATCGTTACTGAAAAGCGTGATCCTGGTGGGCGTTTTGCCCTTCCCGCATCGCTTATGCGCCGGATGGTCTGTGTTAAACTGCATGCCATTACGTGGAAGCAGGAATTTCGAATGGCAACAATGCTGGATGTCTCACTGCGTGCGGGCGTGTCAAAGGCCACCGTCTCGCGCGTGCTGAACGGCACGGGTCAGGTTAAAGAGAGTACGCGTCAGCAGGTGTTCGCGGCGATGGAAGAACTGGGCTATCGCCCAAACTTTCTCGCGCGTTCGCTCGCCAACCAGACCAGCAACAGCATTGGTCTGGTGGTCTCCACCTTCGACGGATTTTACTTCGGCCGCCTGCTGCAGCAGGCCTCCCGACAAACAGAAACGCACGGTAAACAGCTGATCGTGACCGACGGTCACGACGCGCCGGAGCAGGAAGAACAGGCGGTACAGATGCTGGCGGATCGTCAGTGCGATGCCATCGTGCTGTACACCCGCTACATGAGCGAAAAGGCGATCATCAAGCTGATGAACAGGGTGCAGACCCCGCTGGTGGTGATCAACCGGGAGGTCAGCCAGGCGGCGGATCGCTGCGTCTTCTTCGAACAGCAGGATGCGGCATTCAAAGCGGTAGATTACCTGATAAGCCAGGGCCACAGGGAGATCGCCTGCATCACCGTTCCTATCCACACCCCAACCGGAAAAGCGCGTCTGATGGGCTACCGCAAGGCGCTGGAAAAGCACGGTATTCGGCTGGACGAGCGGCGGATTAAATACGGCGATGCGGGAATGACGCGGGGATATGAGCTGTGCAAAGCGTTGATTGAGGAAAAGGTACCGTTCAGCGCGCTGTTTGCCTGTAACGATGATATGGCGCTGGGCGCGTCCAAAGCATTACACCAGGCCGGGCTGAAGATCCCGCAGGATATTTCGCTGTTTGGGTTTGACGATGCGCCGAGTGCAAAATGGCTGGAGCCTGCGCTCTCATCGGCGTATCTGCCGATTGACAACATGATCATCACGGCGATCGATCAGGCGATCCGGCTGGCAAAAAACCAGCCGGTCGAAGCGATCCCGCCGTTTACCGGCACGCTGGTGTTGCGCGACTCGGTGACAACGGGGCCGTATTTTACTCAGACGAGTTCTAACGCCAGCAGTTCCTGAATGGTCTGGCGGCGGCGAATCAGCCGCGCCACGCCGTTATCAAACAGCACTTCCGGCAGCAGCGGGCGGCTGTTGTAGTTTGAGGACATCGACGCGCCGTACGCCCCGGTGTCGTGCAGCACCAGATAATCACCCGGCTTCACTTCTGGCAGCGCGCGCGTTTCCACTTTGCCGCCCTCCTGCTGGGTAAACACGTCGCCGGATTCGCACAGCGGTCCCGCCACGACGGTGTCTACGCGCGGCGCGTTAATCAGATCGCTACCGTCCGCAGCGAGCGCCGTGATGTGGTGATAGCTGCCGTACATAGACGGACGCATCAGATCGTTAAAGCCTGCATCAATCAGCACAAAGTGACGGCTCCCCATCTCTTTCACGCTACGCACCTGTGCCACCAGCACGCCAGCCTCCGCCACCAGGAAACGCCCCGGTTCGATCTCCAGTTTTACCGGATGGCCCAGATGGGCAGCAATTTTGTCGCGCGCCGCACTCCACAGTCCGTAATAGTGATCGGTATCGATCGCCTCTTCCCCTTCACGGTAAGGAATGGACAACCCGCCGCCTGCGGAGATCGCCTCCAGATCCTGCCCGAAGTCGAGCACCTGGCGCACCATCGCACCGCACACCTGCTCAAGGTGACCATAATCCACGCCTGACCCGATGTGCATATGAATCCCCACCAGCTTCAGGTTATAACGCTGCAATACCTCAAGCGCGGCGGGCATATCGGCAAACCAGATGCCATGCTTGCTGTTTTCGCCGCCGGTATTGGTTTTTTGGCTATGACCGTGGCCAAAACCGGGGTTCACGCGCAGCCAGACGCGGTGGCCGGGAGACACCTGACCCAACTGTTCCAGCATATCCACAGAACCGGCGTTGACCGGGATCTGCAGCTCATGCACGCGCGCAAGCGTAGCGTCGTCGATCACGTCGGCGGTAAAGACGATTGCGTCGCCGTCGGCTTTCGGATCAAACCCGGCCGCCAGCGCGCGCTCAATTTCGCCAAGAGAAACGGAGTCAACCTTTACCCCCTGCTCGCGCATCAGGCGCAGAATATGAATATTCGAGCAGGCTTTCTGGGCAAAACGCACCACGTCGAACTGATGCAGCGCGGCGATCTTCTCGCGAACGATCTGCGCGCCGTAGACCCACACCGGGCAGCCGAATTCGGCAGGCAGGCGCAGCAGGTTATCGGCGTTCAAATCAGTATCAGTCTGGTTCAGCGGGCGTGGCATGGTTATCTCCGGGGCATGAATCATTTTTTATGATTACGCCACAAAAAGAAGGGAATAAAAAATATCGTTTTATCCCGACTCTATGCAAAAATGATATGGAACCCTCACCCGCTTTCAGGTGCCCTATGCCCGCCGTTAACCTACGCCACATCGAGATTTTTCACGCCGTGATGACCGCCGGTAATCTCACGGAAGCCGCACAGATGCTGCATACCTCGCAGCCAACGGTCAGCCGTGAGCTGGCGCGTTTTGAAAAGGTGCTGGGGCTTAAGCTGTTTGAACGCGCGCGCGGCAGGCTTCACCCGACGGTGCAGGGATTACGTCTGTTCGAAGAAGTCCAGCGCTCGTGGTACGGGCTGGACAGGATCGTCAGCGCGGCGGAGAGTTTGCGGGAGTTTCGCCAGGGTGAGCTTTCCATCGTCTGCCTGCCCGTCTTTTCCCAGTCGTTTCTGCCGACGCTGCTACAACCGTTTCTGGCCCGCTATCCTGAGGTCAATCTCACCATTGTTCCGCAGGAGTCACCGCTGCTTGAAGAGTGGCTTTCCGCCCAGCGCCACGATTTGGGCCTGACGGAAACGCTTGCCACACCCGCTGGCACCGAGCGCACGGAGTTGCTCTCGCTGGATGAAGTTTGCGTCTTGCCCGCCGGGCATCGGCTCGCCGGTAAGGCCGTGTTGACGCCTGCAGATTTTCACGGGGAAAACTACATCAGCCTGTCCCAGACCGACAGCTACCGTCAGCTGCTGGATTCGCTGTTTGCCGAACATCAGGTGAAACGGCGGATGGTAGTGGAAACGCACAGCGCGGCGTCAATATGCGCCATGGTGCGCGCGGGCGTGGGCGTAGCGGTCGTCAATCCCCTCACGGCACTGGACTATGCCGGAAGCGGGATCGTCATCCGCCGGTTTAGCGTGTCCGTTCCCTTCACTGTGAGCCTTATTCGCCCCCTGCATCGTCCGGCTTCGGCGCTGGTGGACGCTTTCACCGGGCATTTGACCGAGCACGCGCGTCAGGTGGCGCTTCGCTTACCTGACCTACAAAACGCCCTATGACAGCATAAACTCGACGGCATCGGCGGCGTGAATGGCCGCGGTGTCGAACACCGGAATGGCGCTGCGCTCGGCCGGCACCAGCAAACCGATTTCCGTGCAGCCGAAGATCACCCCTTCCGCTCCCTGCTGCGCGAGCCTCTCGATGACGCTGAGGTAGTACGCGCGGGACGCTTCGCTGAAGGTGCCGAGACATAGCTCGTCGAAGATGATCTGATTGATGCGCGCCCGGTCAGCCTCGTCCGGGATTAAGCTTTCAATGCCGAACTCACTACTCAGACGGCCGCGATAAAAATCCTGCTCCATCGTATAGCGTGTGCCCAGCAGCGCCACGCGCGACATCCCGGATGCACGAATCGCGCGCCCGGTCGCATCCGCGATATGCAGGAACGGCAGCGAACTGCGGTCTTCGATATGAGACGCCACTTTATGCATGGTGTTGGTACAGAGCAAAATGCCTTCCGCCCCCGCACGCTCCAGCCCCAGCGCCGCCTGCGCCAGGATCTCCCCGGCTTTATCCCACTCGCCGCTCGACTGGCAGGCTTCGATTTCATGGAAATCGACGCTGTGCAGCAGCAGGCTCGCGGAGTGCAGGCCACCCAGACGCTGTTTCACCCCTTCATTAATGAGGCGGTAATAGGGGATGGTCGATTCCCAGCTCATCCCACCCAACAGGCCGATCGTTTTCATGCATCCCTCCTAATGTGTTTCTCCCAGTGAAGCAAACTTGTGATCCTCTTTCCACTTCTTTGTCGCGTCATTTCTTTTTATCGCAGGGTGAGATAAGTTAAATGAAACATTGTTTCATTACATAACGGAGCGGAGAGATGTTTATTTTCCACAAAGAGACCACGCTTGAGGATCTGGGCAATGGCGTGACGCGGCGTATTCTGGCGCACGATGGAAAGATGATGGCGGTGGAGGTCAATTTTGAGCAGGGTGCGATTGGCCCGATGCACAATCACCCGCATGAACAGCTTACCTATGTGCTCTCCGGGGAGTTCGAGTTTACGATAGGTGAAGAAAAGCAGATCGTGACGGCGGGCGATACGCTCTATAAAGCGCCGCACGTGATGCACGGCTGCGTTTGCCTGAAGCCCGGCACCCTTCTGGATACCTTTACGCCGGTGCGCGACGATTTCCTGAAACAAAAAAAGGCGCTGAATCAGCGCCTTTTTTATATCGTCGTTACTCTGTTGCTGGCGTTACGGCCGTTATCGGTTCTGGCAGCGGATTGCGCGAGAGCATTGCCTCACGCAGCAGCACGCTGCCGCAGGCAAACAGGCCGCCCAGAATCCCTGCCAGCAGCACAATCAGGGCTTTGCCCGGACCGTCTTTTTTCACCGGCAGTGACGGTGAAAGCTGATACTTGAAGGGCTCAAGCTTCACGTCTTCCACGGACAGTTTTTGCAGCTGAGCCAGATAGAATTCCCGGTTCTGGAAATCCGCGTTCAGCTCGGCCACGTCCTTCAGATTCTTTTCAATCTGCAGCTTTTGCGCAATACCGTCAGCACCCAGCGCCACGGAGTAGTCAGGATCGCCTTTTACCGCCTGTCCGTTGCTATAAACCGGTTTCTTAATGCCTGCCGCGTTCGCCACTTCCAGCGAATAGCTGAGGCGCTGCAGGTTGGTGTTGTGGATATTGGTCAGACGCACGCGATCCAGCTCCAGCTGCTGCTGAACGACTTTCGTTTTCAGCGTGATCTGGTTACGGATATTTTCCATCGTCTCCTGCTCAACAATGCGGGAAATATAGTTGATGTAACCTTCCAGAACCGTCTGCGCGTCTCCCGCCGTCGGAGCGGTAAAGCTCAGCGTCCATGAGGTATAGGGCGCTTTGTCTGCGTCTTTTGCCTGCGTGTTATCTACCGCTTTCATTTTTTCAGCAATATTCACCACCGCGCGATGCAGCTCCAGCGGGTCTACCTCGGTGCCTTCCAGCTGAGACATCACGTACGGGGAGGTTTTCATGTACTCTTCGAGCAGCGACTGCGACTGAAACTTTTTGATGAACAGGTTAAACACGTCTCCATGGCTCACCTTCGCGTCGACATCCAGCACCTGCAGCGTCACCATCATCTGGCGCAGCGTGTTCCACTGCGTCTGCTCGGCCGGTGTGATCACGGCTTTACTGGTCCATTTTTGCGGGATTAAAAACGCAATGGCCACCCCTACCACGGCAAACGCCAGGACGATCGTCACAATACGTTTTTTGGCCGCCAGAAGTACGTCTAACAATCCGAGAAGATCTATCTCTTTGGTGCTTACCGCCGGAGTGGCGTAACGGGGAAAATCGAGGTCCGTGTTTTTCTTGAAATCCATCGCTGACATAACCGTTCTTCTTTTTGGAGTGCAGTAAATTTCTGCCTGATTGGTTGCAGTGGTCGGATGATACAAGAAAGTAAGAATAATCTGAACGCCAGATTGATCTATCTGTAGACCGACTATCAGATTTAGTAGGAAGTTTCTAAGCGGTATTGTTCTTATTAATCATTCAGTTTCTTCCCCCTCCTTTCCTTACTGTCGGGTGCGATTGTGTGAAATAGCGCAAAAATGCCACCCTCATCACCTTATTGAAACAGCGTTTCGACGCCGATCACATTTCCATCATTAAGCGAATGACGCAGAAATAAATAGCAATAATATAAAATAAAACGTTGTTTTAGTATTCAAGAACGCCGGTTCGTAAGTTTTGAAACCTGACCATGACGTATTAAGGCAACACCAATAAAAGCCTTATAAAACATAATGTAAAAAGCAACAACCAACACATCACATGACATATTTCCTCTCATGCTGAGCAGGGCAAGCGCGAGAAAGTTGTAACAAACCAGATTCCGTTTTAACCATTGATTGCCAGGTAGGTATGTATGAATGAAAACAAGCTGCTGGGGTTAGCGTGGATATCTCCCTACATCATCGGGTTGATACTCTTTACCGCCTTCCCCTTTGTTTCATCGTTTTTCCTCAGTTTTACGGATTACGATTTAATGAGTCCGCCGGTGTTTAACGGCATTGAGAACTATCGCTACATGTTTACCGAAGACACGCTCTTCTGGACATCCATGGGCGTGACCTTTGCTTACGTATTTTTAACCATCCCGTTAAAGCTCGCGTTCGCATTAGGGATTGCGTTTGTTCTGAACTTTAAATTACGCGGCATCGGCTTCTTCCGTACGGCCTACTATATTCCGTCCATCCTCGGCAGCTCCGTGGCTATTGCCGTTCTGTGGCGCGCGCTGTTTGCCATTGATGGCCTGCTGAACAGCTTTATCGGCGTGTTTGGTTTCGACCCGGTGAACTGGCTCGGCGAGCCGTCGCTAGCGCTGATGTCCGTTACCCTGCTGCGCGTCTGGCAGTTCGGCTCTGCGATGGTCATCTTCCTGGCCGCGCTGCAAAACGTTCCGCAGTCGCAGTATGAAGCAGCGATGATCGACGGTGCATCCAAATGGCAAATGTTCACAAAAGTGACGGTGCCGCTGATTACGCCGGTAATCTTCTTCAACTTCATCATGCAGACCACCCAGGCGTTCCAGGAATTTACCGGACCGTACGTGATTACCGGCGGCGGGCCAACCTACTCGACCTATCTGTTCTCGCTCTATATCTACGACACCGCGTTCAAATACTTCGATATGGGCTACGGGGCGGCGCTGGCGTGGATCCTGTTCCTGGTGGTGGCCGTCTTTGCCGGTATCGCCTTTAAGTCGTCGAAATACTGGGTGTTCTACTCCGCCGATAAAGGAGGCAAAAATGGCTGATATTCAGGAACTCTCCACGGCAAGACGCGTTGCAGAGCGCGAAGTCGCCCGTACGCTGCGCAGAGAGAAAATCAACGCCAGCATTCGCTACGCGATCCTGCTGATTGTCGGCCTGCTGATGCTCTACCCGCTGGTGTGGATGTTCTCGGCCTCGTTCAAACCGAACCACGAGATCTTCACCACCCTGAGCCTGTGGCCTGCCCATGCCACCTGGGACGGCTTTGTGAACGGCTGGAAAACCGGGACCGAATACAACTTCGGCCATTACATGCTCAACACCTTTAAGTATGTGATCCCGAAAGTGATCCTGACCATTATCTCGTCCACCATCGTGGCGTACGGTTTTGCCCGCTTCGAGCTCCCGTGGAAGAAATTCTGGTTCGCCACGCTCATCACCACCATGCTGCTGCCCAGCACCGTGCTGCTGATCCCGCAGTACCTGATGTTCCGTGAAATGGGCATGCTTAACAGCTATATGCCGCTGTACCTACCACTGGCCTTCGCCACGCAGGGGTTCTTCGTCTTTATGCTGATCCAGTTCCTGCGCGGCGTGCCGCGTGACATGGAGGAAGCGGCGCAAATTGACGGCTGTAACTCCTTCCAGGTGCTGTGGTACGTGGTGGTGCCAATCCTGAAACCGGCCATTATCTCCGTCGCCCTGTTCCAGTTCATGTGGTCGATGAACGACTTTATTGGGCCGCTGATTTACGTCTACAGCGTGGATAAATACCCGATTGCACTGGCGCTGAAAATGTCCATCGACGTCACCGAAGGTGCGCCGTGGAACGAAATTCTGGCAATGGCGAGCATCTCCATTCTGCCATCCATCATTGTCTTCTTCCTGGCACAGCGCTACTTCGTACAGGGCGTCACCAGCAGCGGAATTAAAGGTTAAGAGGGAAATATCATGGCTGAAGTAATCTTCAATAAACTGGAAAAGGTCTACTCCAACGGCTTCAAAGCGGTACATGCTATCGACCTTTCCATCTCCGAAGGGGAGTTTATGGTGATTGTCGGGCCGTCCGGCTGCGCCAAATCCACTACCCTGCGCATGCTGGCCGGACTGGAAACCATCAGCGGCGGTGAAGTGCGTATTGGCAATAAGATTGTGAACAACCTCGCGCCAAAGGAGCGCGGGATTGCGATGGTGTTCCAGAACTACGCGCTCTATCCGCACATGACGGTGCGCGAGAACCTGGCCTTCGGCCTGAAGCTGAGCAAGCTGCCGAAAGATCAGATTGAGTCTCAGGTGAACGAAGCCGCGAAAATCCTGGAGCTGGAAGAGCTGCTCGACCGCCTGCCGCGCCAGCTTTCCGGCGGCCAGGCACAGCGCGTGGCGGTAGGCCGCGCGATTGTGAAAAAGCCGGACGTGTTCCTGTTTGACGAACCATTGTCCAACCTCGATGCCAAACTGCGCGCCTCGATGCGAATTCGTATTTCTGACCTGCACAAGCAGCTGAAAGCCTCCGGCAAACCGGCCACCACCGTCTACGTCACCCACGACCAGACCGAAGCCATGACCATGGGCGACCGCATCTGCGTGATGAAGCTCGGCCACATCATGCAGGTGGATACGCCGGATAACCTCTACCACAAGCCGAAGAACATGTTCGTGGCGGGCTTTATCGGCGCGCCTGAAATGAACATTCGTAAAAGCCTGCTGGTGGAAAAAGCAGGGAAGCTGCACATCGCCATCGGCAATGAAACCATGCCGCTGAACGCGGAAAAGCACGAGAAGGTTTCCGCTTACGCCGGTCAGGAGGTCTTCTACGGTGTGCGCCCTGAGTTCGTGTCCCTCTCTGACGAGCCGTTCCAGGACGGCGGCTGCAGCGGCGAGATGGTGCGCGTCGAGAACATGGGCCACGAATTCTTTGTATATCTGAAAGTCGCGGACTACGAACTGACCGCCCGAATTCCTTCCGAAGAAGCTAAGTCTATGATTGATAAAGGCCTTCACCGTAAGGTGTATTTCACGTTTGATATGAACAAGTGTCATATTTTTGACGCAAAAACTGAACAGAACCTCTCTCTCTGATGGAGTAATAAAAATGAAAAAAGTGCTTTTAAGCGCAGCAATCTCCGCGACTCTGGGCCTTACCGCTTTGCCATCGATGGCGCAAGATGTTGATTTACGTATGTCCTGGTGGGGCGGCAACGGTCGTCACCAGGTCACCCTGAAAGCCCTGGAGGCGTTCCACAAGCAGAACCCGGACATCAACGTGAAGGCTGAGTACACCGGCTGGGACGGTCACCTCTCCCGCCTGACCACCCAGATTGCGGGTGGTACCGAGCCGGACGTGATGCAGACCAACTGGAACTGGCTGCCGATCTTCTCCAAAACCGGCGACGGCTTCTACGATCTGAATAAGATGAAGGACGTCATCGACCTGACGCAGTTTGATCCGAAAGAGCTGCAGTCCACCACCGTTAACGGCAAGCTGAATGGCATTCCGATTTCCGTGACCGCGCGCGTGTTCTACTTCAACGACGAGACCTGGAAAAAAGCAGGCGTTGAATACCCGAAAACCTGGGACGAGCTGATGGCGGCAGGCAAGACGTTCGAGAGCAAGCTCGGCAAGCAGTATTACCCGGTCGTGCTGGAGCATCAGGACACGCTGGCGCTGCTGAACTCGTACATGATCCAGAAATACAACATCCCTGCGGTGGACGAGAAAACCAAAAAATTCAGCTACTCCAAAGAGCAGTGGGTGGAGTTCTTCCAGACCTACAAAAAGCTGGTGGATAGCCACGTGATGCCGGATACCAAATACTACGCGTCATTTGGTAAGAGCAACATGTATGAGATGAAGCCGTGGATCCAGGGCGAATGGGGCGGCACTTACATGTGGAACTCGACCATCAACAAGTATTCCGACAACCTGAAGCCACCGGCGAAGCTGGAACTGGGCAGCTACCCTATGCTGCCGGGCGCCACCGATGCGGGACTGTTCTTCAAACCGGCGCAGATGCTGTCGATTGGTAAATCCACCAAAAACCCGGAAGCGGCGGCGAAGCTGATTAACTTCCTGCTGAACAGCAAAGAGGGAGTGGATACGCTGGGTCTGGAGCGCGGCGTTCCGCTGAGCAAAGCGGCGGTGCAGTTCCTGACCGAAGACGGCACCATCAAGGAGAACGACCCGTCCGTTGCGGGCCTGCGCCTGGCGCAGTCGCTGCCAGCGAAGCTTACCGTGTCGCCTTACTTTGACGACCCGCAGATTGTGGCTCAGTTCGGGACGTCGCTGCAGTATATCGATTACGGTCAGAAAACCGTGGAAGAGACAGCGGCTGATTTCCAGCGTCAGGCAGAGCGTATTTTGAAACGCGCGATGCGGTAATAGTCTCCTCCCTGCCCGTCCTGCGCTTAGCAGGGCGGCAAACTGTGCCTTTCCGCGATCCGGAAAGGCACAGCGGTATTAGAGATTACTCAAGTTGCCAGGCACCAGCCTCGGTTAAAACGGCCAAACCGCTCCAGGCGAATAACGCTAAATCCCGATGGTCGGCATCCGGATAAATACGGCTGCTCAGGCAAGCCTCACCGTCGTTAACAAAAACTTCCACTGACGAACTGTCGAAGAACAGCCGTAGCGCCAGCGCCTTCCCGGCGGTTAATGGCACGCTGCGCACGCCGCACAGTCCATACTGCGGATAATGACGCTCCAGCACCAGTCGCTGCATCTGCGCATCAACATACACGCGCAGGCCATTACCGAAACGGAGTCCATACTGTTCTGCACTGCTGTTTGCGCAGTCCCAGTGAAGGATAACCTCCAGCGCCTCGCCGTTTTCCATCATAACGCTTTGCTGGTTTTTAACGGTGGTGATCGGCCACGGGAACCAGGCACCGCGCATCCCCTCGACCTCTTTGGCTGGACGCATTTGCAGGCGGTTGTCCGCACTCAGACTCAGCTCGCGCGGCAGTGAAAGCATGCCCGCCCACCCGTCCCGTTGCTCCGGCAATGGCGATTCCCACATGTCCAGCCAGCCAATGACAATGCGTCGGCCATCTGGCGTCAGGAAACTTTGCGGCGCATAAAAGTCGTGACCGTGATCCATTTCAACAAAGTCGCCCTCGCGGGCAAACGCCTGCCCTGGCTGCCATTCGCCGAGCAGATACCCACTCTGAAACAGATTGCGGTTCTGGTAGCCGTTTGCCTCCAGTCCCTGGGGAGAGAACATCAGAACGCGCTTGCCGTTGAGGGTGAAAAAATCCGGGCACTCCCACATATAGCCCATCTCTTTTTCCGCTTCATCAAGCACACCCGCATCTTGCCACTGGCGGAGATCGGCCGATCGATATAGCCGCACCTGCCCGGTATCACCGTCGCCCGCGCCAACGATCATGTACCAGTCATCCCCATCACGCCACACTTTCGGATCGCGGAAATGATGTATCCCTGCCGGGGTGTCCACCACAATACCCTGACGTTCAAAGTGAATACCGTCGCGACTGGTCGCCAGGCACTGCACCTGATAAAGGTTGGCCTCATCACTGGGATCGCCATGAAATTTATGCCCGGTGTAAATCAGCGCCAGCGTATCGCCATCGACCACCGCCGAACCGGAGAAGCATCCGTCTTTGTCCTCCGGGCCTTCCGGGGCCAGCGCCACCGGCAAATGCTCCCAGTGCACCAGATCTTTACTGCGCGCATGCCCCCAGTGCATGGGTCCCCATTCAGTTGAATACGGGTGATGCTGGTAAAACGCGTGGTACCAGCCATCGAACCAAACCAGCCCATTCGGGTCATTCATCCAGCCCGCACGGGCGGCCAGGTGGTAGCGCGGATACCAGCGCAGGTTCAGCGCCTCGCGTTTAGCCTGGAGTTCCTGTTCTGCGTTAGAAATGGTGTACATCATAGTCTTCACTCTTTTTGATTCAGATAGCGGAGGGTTGCGAGACCAGCGGGTCTGAGGACGACCGCGAGGAGCGCAGCAAGAAAATGGAGATAAAGGTGGTACTAAACACCAGCAGCCCCATAATCAGATAGGACTGGGCGAAGCCGTACTTCTCGTAGCTATAGCCTGCCAGCGGCGAAAGTACCGTGGCGATGACCGAACTGGTGCACGCAAAGCCCACCAGATACAGCGTGGATGAAAGTCGTTTATCGAAGTTAAGGCTGTTGTATTTGAAGATGGCCACCAGCAGAACCGGCAACTCTAGCGCGTGCAGCAGCTTGGTGATAGAGATAAGCAGCGGGCCTTCCACCAGCCCGGAGGCGACCATGCGGCTCGCCATCACCATTCCGGCGAAGATGAGGCCGTTTTTCGCGCCGATGCGGTTAACCAGCCATGGCGCGCAAAACATGCCAGCCGCCTCAAGGAAAACCTGGAATGAGTTCAGATAGCCATACATGGCGTTCCCTTCCTGGAGGGTCGGGAACTGAGAAGAGAAGTAAACCGGAAACTGCTGGTCGTAAACGCCGTAAATGCAGGTGCCGATCACGAAGAACACGAGCGCCCAAAAGCGCGGTAGGGTGAGCAGGCGCAGCGCATCTTCCAGCGTCACCTTACCGCCCGCCACCGCTTCTTCCATCGCCTGCGAGGCGGAGAAAACCCGCAGCCGCGCCAGCAAAATGAAAAATACCAGCCCTGAGCAACTGGCCACCGCAAAGTTGAGTTTTGGGTTGATGTTGAAGAGTAAACCGGCAAAGAACGTCGCGACTGCCCAGCCCAGCGAGCCCCACATCCGCGCCTTGCCAAACTCAAACTGGCTCTGTCGTGCCACACGCTCGGTATAGGACTCTAAAACACCGATACCGCCGTTAAAGGTCAAGCCGATGTAAATCCCACCGAAAATGCTGCCAAGCAACACGTTAATCTTCAGCAGATAGCCAAACAGTAAAAAGGCCGGGCCAGAGAGGATCAGCAGTACGGTGATGTACCAGAGTAGATTTTTACGCAGGCCAAGCTTGTCCTGAATAAAACCGTAGCAGACCTGTGCAAACAGCGCGGAGACGGAGAGCACCGCGTAGATAATGCCGGTATCCCCCGGCTTGAGCCCTACCTCCTGGTGCAGCCAGATAGAGAGCAGCGATCCGGAAGAGGACCAGCAGACAAAAAAGAAAAACAGTAACGCACTGAGTAACGGGTAGCTGTGAGAGTGATGTTTCTTCATCATGACATTCTCATCGTGGAGGAATGTCTAAAATGGTAACGTTAACAAATGAGTTAACTCATGTCATTTTGTTGAGATTCATGATGTTAATCACAAAAGTTAACGTTAACATTAATGGAGTGCGATCGCGATCAACTATTTCTTACCTGCGCGCGCGTCACGCGTAAGATAGAATATCGAACGATCTTTTACATCAGCAGCTTAGCAAGGGCGGAGTAATCAACATGGCATCGCTTAAGGATGTGGCAAAGCTGGCCAATGTGTCACTGATGACGGTATCCCGCGCGCTAAACAGCCCGGAAAGGCTAAAACCGGAGACGCTGGCCCGGGTTCAGGCCGCTATTGAACAGACCCATTACGTGCCCGACCTGTCAGCGAAAAAAATTCGCGGGGCTCACGCCATGCCGAACACCATAGGGGTGCTGGCGCTGGATACGGTGACCACGCCCTTTTCGGTAGACATCACACTGTCGATTGAAGAAACCGCGCGGGCGCACGGCTGGAACAGCTTTGTGGTTAACATGTTTACCGACGATAGCCCGGAAACCATGGTAGACCTTCTGCTCTCTCATCGCCCGGACGGGATCATCTACACAACCATGGGGCTGCGCAAGGTGCCGCTCCCGTCCAAGCTGCTAACCCTTCCCTGCGTGCTGGCAAACTGCGAAAGTTTGCACGATCCGGTGGCCAGCTACATACCCGATGACGAGCAGGGCCAGTTCTCTGCGGTTCAGGCTCTGCTGGCTGCGGGCTACCGCCGCCCCCTTTGCCTGCATCTGCCAGCTAACCATCTGGCTACCCTTCGCCGTCGCCAGGGACTGGAGCGCGCCTGTCGGGAAGCGGGAATCGACCCAAATACCCTGGTTCACTGCTATATGGAATATGGCGATGAGCACTATCGCGATATTCCGGCACGCGTTCTGGCGCATATTCAGCAGCAAACGCCGCTGTTCGACTCCGTGATTTGCGGCAACGACCGCATTGCGTTTATGGTTTATCAAACGCTGCTGGGACATGGGTTGCGCATTCCGCAGGATGTGGCCGTGGTGGGGTACGATAACATGGTGGGGATTGGCGATTTGTTCTTACCGCCCCTCTCAACGGTGCAGTTACCTCATTATGAAATCGGGCGCCTGAGCGCCCTGCATATTATCAACGGTGACAGCCATCGTGAGACGGTTCGGGTCGCCAGCCCGTGGCTCCCCCGAGAGTCGCTATAATTAGATGCCGATGTTCCGCAATTTCTCCCCCGCCATCAGCTTGCGTTCAATATGCTCCAGCGTCACGCCTTTGGTTTCAGGGATCAGCCAGAAGGTGACACCGATAAACGCCACGTTCAGCACCGTATAGAGCCAGAAGGTTCCCGCTGCGCCAATCGCATCCAGCAGCGTCAGGAAGGTCGCGCCGATGATCATGTTTGACACCCAGTTGGTGGTGGTGGAACAGGTGATACCAAAGTCACGGCACTTCAGCGGCTGAATTTCAGAGCACAGGATCCACACCACCGGTGCGGCGCTCATCGCATAACCGGCGATGCACATCATGGTCATGCCGACGGAGAGCCAGGACAACCCGCTTGAGGCCGTGCCGTTATCAAACTGCATCAGGCAGTAGCCGAGGATCAACGTACCGAGGGCCATCACGCTAAAGCCAATCTTCAGCGCCGGTTTACGTCCGGCTTTATCCACGGTGAATACCGCAATAAAGGTCGCGAACATAAAGGTCAGCCCCACCACCAGCGTGGCAATCATCTGCTGTTCGGTGGTCGTGAACCCGGCCATTTTGAAAATGCGCGGCGCGTAATACATGATGATGTTCATACCGGTGAACTGCTGCATCGCCTGGAGCAGCATGCCGAGGAACACCGCACGACGCACGTTGCGATTGACCTTAAACAGCGCCCAGCCGCCCTGCTTCAGCTTCAGGCTTTCGCGGATTTCATTCAGCTCTTCACGCGCTTTTTCCGAGGTGTCGCGCAGCATACGCAGCACCTCTTCCGCCTCCACGTGACGCCCTTTTTGCGCCAGCCAGCGCGGGCTGTTCGGCAGGAAAATCACCAGCACGATCAGCAGCAGCGCAGGCAGCGCCAGTACGCCCAGCATCGCGCGCCAGTTGCCGCTGTAGCTGAAGTACGTATCGGACAGGAACGCCAGCACGATGCCGAGCGTCACCATCAGCTGGTACATGCTGATCATCTTCCCGCGCACGTTCTCGCTCGCCATTTCGGAGAGGTACAGCGGCGCGGTATAAGACGCTATCCCCACCGCCACGCCCAGCAGCACGCGGGAGAGCAGCAGCACCTCCACGTTCGTGGCAAACGCCGAGCCAATCGACCCCGCGACGAACAGGATCGCCCCGACCATCAGGCTGTATTTGCGCCCGAGGCGGAACGAGAGCCAGCCGTTAAACAGCGCCCCGATAGCCGCGCCGAGCATCATGCTGCTCACCACCCACTCCTGCAGGCGGTTACTCAGCGTAAAGTGATCGGTAATAAACGGTAGGGCCCCGGCAATGACGCCGATATCCAGACCAAACAGCAAACCGGCCACGGCTGCCGCAATAGAGACGAACTGATTCATGCGTCGGGTATCGCGCAACGCGGCGGGCATCAGGGTAGAGTCATTTATAGATGTCATATTTTTCCTGCCTCAACAGCAAAATTCGTTAAGTGAAATTACGAGATAGTGAAGAAAAGTGTCAGGCGGGAATTCGTGAAGATATGGATTATTTCGCTATGGCATAGCGTTCTGTGATGGACATTACAATTTCAACTAATGCTGAAATAGCACCGTTTTTTATTAATCACCTAATATTTAAGCAATAAAACTGTGATGCGCATCATTTATGAATTTTCAGTATGGATTTTTCATCTTATGCCATATGGATAATGGCAATTTTTAGCCAAAAAAACCTCCGCCCGGGGGCAGAGGTTCGTCATGCAGGCGGAATTAACGCGCCAGCCAGCCGCCGTCAACGGCCACGGTGTAGCCGTTGATATAGTCAGAAGCCGGGGATGCCAGGAACACAATCGGCCCCATCAGATCGCTCGGCAGACCCCAACGTCCCGCAGGGATACGCTCCAGGATTGCCGCGCTGCGCTCTTCATCCGCACGCAGCTGCTGGGTGTTATTGGTAGCCATGTAGCCTGGCGCACTCGCGTTAACATTGATGTTGTGCTGCGCCCACTCGTTGGCCAGCAGACGGGTAACGCCCATCACCGCACTTTTCGACGCGGTATAAGACGGCACGCGGATACCGCCCTGGAAGGAGAGCATAGAGGCAATGTTGATGATCTTGCCGCCTTTGCCCTGGGCGATAAAGTGCTTCGCCGCTGCCTGAGACATAAAGAACACGCTCTTAATGTTCAGGTTCATGACGTCGTCCCAGTCGCGCTCGCTGAAGTTGATCGCGTCTTCACGACGGATCAGACCCGCGTTGTTCACCAGGATATCGATATGACCGAATTCCGCCACCGCGCGATCCAGCAGTTCAGGGATCGCGTCGATTTTACGCAGGTCGGCGGTCAGGCTCAGGAATCGGCGGCCCAGCGCGGTGACGCGCTCGATGGTTTCGGTAGGCTCAACAATGTTGATACCGACAATGTCGCAGCCCGCTTCCGCCAGACCCAGCGCCATACCCTGACCCAGCCCGGTGTCACAACCGGAAACCACAGCCACTTTACCCTGCAGAGAAAATGCATCCAGAATCATGTTTGTTCCTTAATCGTTCAGCGCCTGTCACCAACAGGCAGGTTTATGCTTCACTGCCTGCGACTAGCGCAGATCCTTAACAGCGACATGGTCCATATCATCAAAGACCTGGTTTTCACCGACCATTCCCCAGATGAAGGTATAGGCTTTCGTTCCCACGCCTGAGTGAATGGACCAGCTTGGCGAAATTACCGCCTGCTCGTTGTGCATCACGATATGGCGGGTTTCCTGAGGTTGTCCCATCATGTGGAATACGCAGGCGTCTTCATCCATGTTGAAGTAGAAATAGACTTCCATGCGGCGCTCGTGGGTATGGCACGGCATGGTGTTCCACAGGTTGCCCGGCGCGAGCTCGGTCAGCCCCATGCTGAGCTGGCAGGTTTCCAGCACGTCCGGAACGAAGTATTTGTTGATGGTGCGGCGGTTGCTGGTGAGGTTATCGCCCCGCGTGACCGGCGCGACGTCCGCTGGCGTCACTTTTTTGGTTGGGTAGGTGGTATGCGCCGGGGCGCAGTTGTAGTAGAACTTCGCTGGCTTACCGCCGTCAATGCTGGCAAAGACCACCTCTTTCGCCCCTTTTCCGACGTACAGCGCGTCGCGATGGCCAATCTCATAGCACTGGCCGTCGACGGTAACGGTGCCCGGTCCGCCGATGTTGATCACGCCCAGTTCACGACGCTCAAGGAAATAGCTCACGCCCAGCTGTTTACCCACCTCTCCACCCACGGAGACGGTTTTCGCCACGGGCATAATCCCGCCCACAATGATGCGATCGATGTGGCTGTAGACCATGGCGTACTTGTCGGCTTCAAATACCTGTTCCACCAAAAACTCATTACGCAATCCCTGCGTATCCAGCGCCTTAGCATGCGCACTGTGGATGCTTTGTCTGATGTCCACGTTGACCTCCAGAAATGATCGTGCCCAAGGGCAAAGATGATTAACGAAACGACGTTCCGTTTTCTTGATGAGCACATAGTATCCGCTGAGATTTGGCTTTTCAATTGCATTTAAAACAACGTTTCACTTTTTCTGCATCTTAATACCGAAAATGATGTTTCGATCACGATAATGTCAGAACATCCTTATCTATCCCGATGATTCTTACGAATTGCGCCACCAGTCACACATAATGAAACATTGTTTTGATAATTTAACACCCAGTTTTTAACTCAACCTCATCCAAAGGAGTGCATTATGGCTAAAGGTATGCGGGTCAAGCTGAACTACGAGGTCAGCCGCGATCCGGATACAGGCGTGGAAGTCACCCGCCTGACCCCCCCGGAAGTCACCTGTCATCGCAACTACTTTTACCAGAAGTGCTTCTTCAACGACGGCAGCCATCTGCTGTTTGCAGGGGCGTTCGACGGTCACTGGAACTACTATCTGCTGGATCTGAAAAAGGCTGAAGCGGTGCAGCTGACAGAAGGCGCGGGGGATAACACGTTTGGTGGGTTCCTTTCGCCGGATGACAGCGCCTTCTACTATGTGAAGAACGATCGCACCCTGCTGGAAGTGGATTTGCAGACGCTGGAAGAACGCGAAGTGTATCGCGTTTCTGACGACTGGGTCGGTTACGGCACCTGGGTTGCCAACAGCGACTGCACCAAACTGGTGGGTATTGAGATCGCCAAAAGCGACTGGACGCCGCTGAACGACTGGAAGATTTTCCACGATTTCTTCCACAAGGGGCCGCACTGCCGCCTGCTGCGCGTGGATCTGAAAACGGGCGCAAGCGCCACTATCCATGAAGAGAAGAACTGGCTGGGCCATCCTATTTACCGTCCGTTCGACGACAACACGGTGGCCTTCTGCCACGAAGGCCCGCACGACCTGGTCGACGCGCGTATGTGGCTGGTTAACGAAGACGGCAGCAACGTGCGTAAGGTGAAAACACATGCAGAAGGCGAAAGCTGCACGCATGAATTCTGGGTGCCGAACGGATCTGCGCTGGTGTACGTCTCGTATCTGAAGGGTCAGCAGGGCCGCCCCATCTCCCGTTTTGACCCGGAAACCGGCGTTAACGAGGCAGTGATGCAGATGCCCGCCTGCTCGCATCTGATGAGTAATTTTGACGGCACGCTGCTGGTGGGCGACGGTTCAGGCACGCCGGTCGACGTCAAGGACACCGGGGGCTACACCATCGATAACGACCCGTACCTGTATGCCTTCGACGTCGCGAAAAAAGCTTATTTCCGCATCGCGCGTCACGACACCTCCTGGGCGACGGTGGCAAACAGCCGCCAGGTCACCCACCCGCATCCATCCTTTACTCCGGATGATAAAGCGGTGCTGTACAGTTCCGATAAAGACGGCAAACCAGCGCTCTATATCGCGAAACTCCCCGAGCAACCTGAAATGTTGCATGCCTGATTTGAGTTAGTGTTTCTGTAACTGGCCTTGCCCTCCGTTTCGGAGGGCTTTTTTTTGGTAGGTGGCTGCCAGACTGGAGGGAATGACCAGGCCGGGTAAGCGCTAGCGCCCCCCGGCAGTTTTTAGAGACTACGTTGGATTTTAGAAGGAATACGCCACGCCTAAACGGAAACGGGTCTGGCGCTCGTCAGTGTCTTTTACGCCCACGTTACCCACCTCAACATACGGCGCCCAGTTTTGATCCCATTTATAAGCCAGCTTGGCGTTATATTCGTTAGAATAATCTTTATTATTATTACGAATCATACCCTCGGTACTTTTCGCATAAACGTAATTCAGCTCGGTACGCCAGTCCCCCATGACCCAACCCACCCATGCATCGCCACGGTTAACTTTGTCATCATCTTTATTTGAGCTGGACGGATAACGGGTATATTCGTAACGGTAACGTGCCGCCACGTAAAAACCATTATCGAAGCTGTATTGCAGGTGCAGGTTCGGTTTATAAATGGTACGACTGTCATTACTCTCAATGGTAAATGCAGGCGTCAGCGCAATATTGTCGGTTGCTTTCCAGCGCCAGCTAATTTGGTCTTCATGACCGTTACCCACAACATCGGCAAACGGCTGGTCGGCCTTGTCGCCACCGGATTTCCATTTCGCTTCAACAGAGAAGCCGAAGCCGTTAGCAAAGCGATGCGAGACCGCAACGCGGTCTGCGTTCGCGCCGTTATCAATATATTCATGGCGCAGATCGACGGTAACCGCCTGTGCCGCAAAAGACGCACCAATAAGAGAGGCAAGGACCAGAGATTTATTAAACATGAAAAAATCCTCAAATAAAATAGCGTTTCGTTTTTATGGAACTGCAGTTTATTTTTTAATAAACGTTATTTTAGTGATCACGATCGTAATTATTTGTTTCATTTTTTTTGGCAAAGATGGACGTGATGTCAGTCAACAAAAGGGGATTATTAACCTTAAATTTCAGGGGAGAGATCACAGTAAGATGTTAGCGGGGATAATAATACAGTGCGTAATTATTCCACTCTGCATTGAGATTGAACTGACAATCGTAAAAACATCACGCTATGTGTAAAAAAACCTCCCGAGGGAGGTTTGATTTTTGAAAGGGAAGGATCACCGCTCAATCGCCAGCGCCACCCCTTGCCCACCGCCAATACAGAGCGTGGCAATGCCTTTACGGGCGTTACGCTTTTTCATTTCATGCACTAAGGAGACCAGTATACGGCAGCCGGACGCGCCGATAGGGTGCCCCAGCGCGATAGCGCCACCGTTGACGTTAACCCGCAGCGGATCCCACTCCAGCATTTTGCCCACCGAGATCGCCTGCGCGGCAAAGGCTTCGTTGACTTCAATCAGATCCACGTCGCTAAGCTGCCAGCCTGCACGCTCCAGACAGCGCCGTGTCGCATAGACAGGGGCGATCCCCATCAACGCCGGATCCACCCCCACGCTGGCAAAGGCTTTAATACGTGCGAGCACGGGAAGATCCAGCTCCTGCGCTTTGCTTTCGCTCATCATCATCACGGCCGCAGCGCCATCGTTAATGGAAGAGGCATTCCCTGCGGTTACCGACCCCAGCGTTTCAAAGGCCGGGTTAAGCTTCGCCAGCCCTTCTGCGCTGGCGTCGGTGCGCGGCTGCTCGTCGGTATCCACCATCACGGCTTCACCGTTCTGACGCAGGGTGCTGACCGGGACGATCTCATCGCGAAACCGTCCGGAATCAATTGCGGCGCGGGCTTTTTGCTGCGAACTCAGCGCGTAGGCGTCCTGAAGCTCGCGGCTGATGCCATATTCACGCGCCAGGTTTTCCGCCGTGACGCCCATATGATAATCGTTGAACGCATCCCACAGGCCGTCATGCACCAGGCTGTCGAGCAACTGGCTGTTTCCAAGCTGCGCGCCGGTACGGCTGTCGGTCAGAACGTGCGGCGCGCGACTCATGTTCTCCTGCCCACCGGCAATCACCACATCCGCCTCGCCGCACTGAATGGCCTGCGTGGCGAGATGCAGCGCTTTTAAACCGGAACCACAGACGTCGTTGATGGTAATGGCGGAAACCGTGTTGGGCAGCCCGCCTTTCAGCGCCGCCTGTCGGGCAGGGTTTTGCCCGGCTCCGGCGGTCAGCACCTGGCCGAGGATCACCTCATCGACTTCATGGGCGGCAATCCCGCTGCGTTCCACCAGCGCTTTCACCACCACGCTACCCAGATCGACAGCCGAGTGGCGCGCTAATGCCCCCTGAAAACAGCCGATAGCTGTACGCAACGCACCCACTATAACGACATCTTTCATCACGACCTCAGTGTTAAATGACCTGACGATAGTAGAGTATTGTTATCAACAATTATCGCGATTGTTTAAAATTAGTGAGTTAAATCACAAGGATCAGCGCGCGTCCTGCAAATACTGTCGCAGCCAGCTTCCGGCGACGCCAGGGGGAGATCGTTTGTTCCAGAGCAGATCGACACCAATCGCGCGTGGCCAGCCGGGGACATTCAGTTGCACCAGCGATTTCGCCGCCGCAAATTCATCGACCAGCGCACAGGGCAGTACACCCCACCCAAACCCCTCAACCGCCATACTCAAGAGTAACAGGTAATTCGGTGCTGACCAGACCGGCCCCCGGGCAAGGGTGGCTTCGCGTTCGAGATAGGTGCTCAGGCGTAACTCGCGCCAGCCCTGAAGCTCATCAGCCCTGGTTTCGTGTTGCCCGGCAAGCGGGTGTTCCGCGCTGACGTAAATCGCCATCCGGGTCTGCAGGGGAAGTCGGGTCACGCCGATATCGGTAGGATAACTGCCGCGCGCTTCCGTCAGGCCAATTTGCGCCCTCTCCTTCTGCAGCAGATCGATGACATCCTCTTCTTCGCCAATCAGACATTCGAATTCCGTATGTGGAAAACGCTGGTCGAACTGTTTCATCAGGTTTTCAAGCACGTCCGGGTTGAGCGTATCGGAGAGCACAAACGTCAGCCGCGCCTCGGTCTGCGCGGTTAATGACACCGCCAGTTCGTCCAGCCGCGCGCTGGCGGCCAGGATCGACTGCACATAGCCCAGCACCTGCTCGCCCTGGACGGTTAACACCGGCTGACGCGCCGAGCGGTCAAACAGATCAAACCCGAGATCGGCTTCCAGGTTGGCTATGGACGTGCTGATCGTGGACTGGCTTTTACGCAGGCGGCGGGCGGCGGCGGAAAAGGAACCTGCGGCAACGGTCTCGACAAACGCGGTGAGGGCTTCAGGGGAATAGCGCATGAACTATCTACTTTATCGATGGATACTATCTTTAATATATCAGCTTTAGCGATAAAAATAGGCCACATCGACGCCCATCCTGGCGAATTAATGAGGTCACTATGCAACATCAAGATGCACTCCACCGCAAACTGCCGGAGCGGATCTTCCATGCCGTCTGCTTTGAAGGGATTGCCACGGCGATCCTCGCCCCAACCGCAGCCTGGCTCATGCAGCGCTCCGTGGTGGAAATGGGTGGGTTAACCATTATCCTGGCGACCACGGCGATGCTGTGGAACATTATCTATAACTTTGGCTTTGACCGTTTCTGGCCCGTTCAGCGGGTCAAACGCACCGGCGAAAGTGCGCGCCCTGCACGCCCTGGGCTTCGAATGCGGGTTTATTGTGATTGGCGTGTCCATTGTCGCCGCCGTTCTCGGCGTGACGTTGCTTCAGGCATTCACGCTGGAAATAGGTTTCTTCCTGTTCTTCCTGCCGTACACCATGTTCTATAACTGGGCGTACGATACCCTGCGCGAAAAATTCCTTAAGCGTCGCCAGCAACGACGCGCCCTGGTTGGCTAAACCCCCTCTGGCCGGACGCCCGTTCCGGCCAAACTCCTTCGAAGCAACTGCGCTCTCCACGCATAATTATGGTAAATTGCACGCCTTTCTGATGGTTTGATAGTTGAAACGTTGCTCTAATGTCGAAAATTTGGTCAAAAGATGAGACTCTCTGGAGTTTCGCTCTCTATGGCACGGCCGTGGGCGCAGGAACGCTGTTCTTGCCCATTCAGCTGGGCTCCGCAGGCGCCATTGTCCTGTTTATTACCGCCCTCGTGGCCTACCCCTTAACCTACTGGCCGCACAGAGCGCTGGCGCAGTTTATTCTGTCGTCGAAGACAAAAGGTAATGAGGGGATCACCGGTGCCGTTTCCCACTACTACGGCAGAAAGATTGGGAATCTGATCACCACGCTCTATTTCATCGCCTTTTTTGTGGTGGTGCAGATTTATGCCGTGGCTATCACCAACTCGTTAACCGAGCAGCTGGCAAAACAGATGACCGTGGATACCGCCGTTCGCGTGCTGGTCAGTTTTGGCGTGGTGCTGGTACTGAATCTGATCTTCCTGATGGGACGGCACATCACCATCAAAGTGATGGGATTCCTGGTGTTTCCGCTGATTGCCTATTTTCTGTTTGTCTCGCTGTACCTGACGGGAAGCTGGCAGCCCTCGCTGCTCACCAGCCAGATGGCGTTCGATCGGCATACGTTGCATCAGGTGTGGATCTCGATCCCGGTGATGGTTTTCGCCTTTAGCCATACCCCGATTATCTCGACGTTCGCGGTTGACCGTCGTGAGAAGTTCGGTGATGAGGCCATGGGTAAATGCAAGAAAATCATGAAGGTGGCGTATCTGATTATCTGCCTGAGCGTGCTGTTTTTCGTGTTTAGCTGCCTGCTCTCTATCCCGCCGTCGTACATTGTGTCGGCGAAAGAGCAAGGGGTCACGATCCTGTCAGCGCTGTCGATGATGCCCTCTTCACCTGCATGGTTGGGCATTTCCGGGATTATTGTGGCCATTATCGCGATGTCGAAATCGTTCCTCGGCACCTATTTCGGGGTGATTGAAGGGGCGACGGAAATTGTCAAATCGTCGCTGAATCAGGTGGGGGTCAAAAAGAGCCGCGCCTTTAACCGCGCGATTTCAATTCTTGGCGTGTCGTTGATCACCTTCGCGGTCTGCTGCATCAATCCGAACGCCATTTCGATGATTTATGCCATTAGCGGCCCGCTTATCGCCATGATCCTGTTTATTATGCCGACGCTGTCGACGTACCTGATCCCGTCGTTGAAACAGTATCGCTCCATCGGCAACCTGCTGACGCTGATCGTCGGCGTGCTGTGCGTGTCGGTGATGTTTGTTGGCTAAGCCCGCGGTGCCCGGCACAATGCCGGGCACCTCTCTCACGCCCGAATATCGTCATATTCCCGCGTATTATCAAATTCATGTTTGGCAAACGGGCACAGCGGGATAATTTTACGGTTTTCACCACGCATCTTCTCCACCACTTTCGCCACCAGCTGCTTACCCACGCCCTGCCCTTTCAGGCTCTCGTCCACGTCGGTATGTTCAATAATGCTGAGGTGTTCACCGGTCGGAACAAAGACAATCTCCGCCACCTGGTTCCCGTCTGCATCATTCACGTAAAATTTGTTATGGCCTTCCAGAATATCCATGGTTCCTCGCTTATTTTTGGCGATACTTCAGCGCGCCGCTCGGGCAGGTATCAATCACGCGTATGACGGTCTCAACGTCCACCTCATCCGGCACGATCCACGGTTTACGTTTCAGGTTGAACAGCTTCGCGCTGCCGCGCACGCAGTTTCCTGAATGTTTGCAGATCCCGGTATTGAAGTAGACGTCGATCTTCTCACCGGTGTAGGCCCGGTATCCCGCTTCCAGTAGCTCTTTATCCACGACATAGCCTCTGTTGTTATTATGTTGGTGAATGGGTTATAGCACAGGAAAGCGGGAGGCGGTTAGCGTCGGTAAGCGAGCGAGCGTACCAGTCTGTCGCCGAGTTTCTGGATAGTCTGCACCAGCAGCAGTAATACGATGACCGTGCCGGCAATCAGGGTATTATCGAAGCGTTGATAGCCATAGCGAATGGCCAGGCCTCCCAGCCCGCCGCCGCCGACGACGCCCGCCATGGCGGAAAAGCCGATCAACATCACAATGGTCAGCGTAATTCCCGCCACCAGCGCGGGCAGCGCTTCGGGCAAGAGCACCCGGCTGACAATATGCCAGTGGCTGCCCCCCATCGACTCCACCGCTTCAATGCGCCCCCTATCCACCTCATCCAGCGCGCTTTCAACAATGCGTGCGAAAAAGGGAAAGGCACCAAGCGTAATGGGTACCACGGCGGCGGTGCTGCCAAGCGTGGTGCCGACAATCCACCGGGTGACCGGGATAAGGGCAATGAGCAAAATAACAAAGGGCAAGGCTCGCCCAATATTGACGAGGCTATTGAGCACGACAGCCACCGCCCGATTGGGTAACACACCGTCTTTACGCGTGATAAACAGCAGCACGCCAACGGGTAATCCAATGGCTACCGTAAAGAGCGTCGCCAGCGCCACCATGTAGAGGGTTTCCAGGGTGGCGTTAATCATTAAGTCCTGAAAGCGATCCCAGTTCACGCTACGCATCTCGCCCCCGTCTCTGACTCATATTTTGCCAGGAAAACACGATCGGTTTCGCCATCCTGCAGCAGCATTTGACGCAGCCGCCCTTCCCGACGCGACATAATTTGCGAAAGCGACCCGCTCTCAATGAGCGCCCCCTGCTCCAGCAGGGCCGCTGCATGGCAGATCTGCTTCACGACCGTCATTTCGTGGGTGATCAGCACAATGGTGATATTGAGCTGCTGTTGAATATCAGCCAGCAGATCGAGAATAGCGCGAGTCGTTTCCGGGTCGAGCGCGCTGGTCGCTTCATCGCACAGCAGGTAGCGAGGCTGTACCGCCAGCGCACGGGCAATGCCCACCCGCTGCTTCTGACCACCTGAGAGCTGCGAGGGCCACGCGTGACCAAAATTCCCCAGCCCCACCAGTTCGAGCAGGGCGGCAACCCGCTGCTGGCGCAACGGGCGCGGGACACCGGCAATCTCCAGCGGCAGATCGATATTGTCGTTGACGGTACGCGAGTGCAGCAGATTGAAGTGCTGGAAGATCATGCCCATCTGCTGACGCTGCTGGCGAAGCTGCGCCACGCCCAGCGTGGCGATATCCTGGCCGTCGATGAGTACGCGACCCGACGTCGGCTTTTCAAGGCGATTCAGACAGCGCAGCAGGGTGCTTTTTCCCGCCCCGCTGCGCCCGAGAATGCCAAAGATCGTTCCTTCTTCTATCGACAGCGAAATGTCCGTCAAGGCCGGCGCGGTTGCGCCGGGATACTGTTTACTGATGTGCTCGAGTTTAATCATGCTGTGGCGCCGTAACGGGGATCACCGAGCCGTTGTATTTCTCGCGGATAAAGGCTGCCACCTTCGGGGAGGTTAAGTCTTTCGCGAGTTCGGCAATACGCGGATCTTTCAGCAATTCAGGCGTGGTGACCAGCAGGTTGGCATAAGGGTTGTTGCTGGCGGATTCCAGCCCTAAAGCATCTTTCGCCGGAACCAGCCCCGCCTCCAGGGCATAGTTGCCGTTGATCACCGCAGCGTCCACATCGTCTAACGCACGCGGGATTTGCGGCGATTCAATCTCCACGATCTTGATTTTCTTCGGGTTGCCGCTGATGTCAGCAGGCGTGACCAGCGTAGAGGCCGCGTCGCCGCTGGCCTTCAGTTTCAGCACGCCTTTGCTCTGCAACAGCCACAATGAACGGCTGAGGTTAGTGGCGTTATTCGGCACGGCAATGCTTGCCCCTTCCGGTAATTCATCCAGTGATTTCACCTTACGGGAATAGATACCCAGGGGTTCAATATGAACTTCAGCAGCCACGCTGAAGGTTTTTCCCAGCGCCTTCTCCTGATCTTTCAGGTACGGCAGATGCTGGAAATAGTTGGCATCCACCTCTCCGGAAGCCAATAACTCATTCGGGTTTATCCCGCCGCTGCTCATCTCGATAATTTTTAGATCGAGTTTAGGATCGATTTTTTTCACATACTCCAGGATTTCCGCATGGGGAATAGGATCGGCGGCGATACGTAACGGTGCGGCGTGGAGCGTTTGTGAAACCAGTAAAGCGAGCCCAGCCAGCGTAAAGAATGCAGATTTCATCATCGTCTTATCCCTTATTGTTTATTAAAACTGTGGTTCGCTGTTGAGGTGATCCGCGTAAAAACGGTTTGCCACATCAGGATGAGAACGCAGTCGGCCTTTCAAATAATTCCAGCCCACTTCGCGTAACAGGGGATTGAGCGGATCGCTGGTTGGTCCGTGTGCCAACCGCGCGAGGGAGTCGGGCAGTTGAAAGACCGGCACGACCGCATTCAACTGTGCGCCGAGGAAGAAAGCGTATGACAGGCGCTCCCGGCCAGCCTGCGGGGAGACGACGCGGTGTACGGTAGCGCGCAGATAGCCATTGGTTGCCAGTTCGAGCAGTTCGCCGATGTTTACCACAAATGCGCCAGGCAGCGGCACCGCGTCCACCCATTCATTCGGCAAGACCTTAACCTGCAAACCGCCCTGCTCGTCCTGCAATAACAACGTCAGGAAACCCGAATCCTTATGCGCGCCAACGCCCTGGCGGGATTCATTTTCACTGCGCCCCGGATAGCGGATCAGCTTGATATGCTCGTTGGGATATTCGCCGTAAAGGTCATCGAAGGCGTTTCTCGGCAGGGACAGCGCTTCGGCAAAAGCCCGCAGAAGTTCAAGCGCCACGTCGGTCATTTTCTGCTGCCAGAGAGTGATCACATCACGCATTTCCGGCAGCGCTTCGGGCCACTGATTGGGTCCCTGCATGCGTTGCCATACCGGGCCAGTGCTGCTTTCGATGGCAGAGCGTTCAGCGCCAATATCAAATTGCTCGCGGTAGTCCGGCTGGCTGCGGGTAATTTCCGAACCCGCGCGGTTATAGCCGCGAAAATGCGGTGAATTGGCCATCCTGACCTTCAGCTTCTCCTGCTCCGGGAGGGCAAAAAACTCACGCGAGACGCGCTGTACGTCGTCCAGCAACGCCTGAGAAATACCGTGCCCGGTAAGATAAAAGAAACCCACATCGCGGGCCGCTTTCCCCAGGTCTTCAAGAAAGGCTTTACGCTGTTGAGGATCGCCCTGCAACCGGGAGAGTTCAATAACAGGTAAGGAGAGATTTTGCGCTGTGCTCATCGTTTTTTTCCAGCTTATGACAATGCGCTCACCTTGCCATTTCGCCACATAGTGCACTACGAAGTTTTCTGTCTATCGATATCAAAAAGCCAGCAATGGGCTTGCAAGAATAAGGGTTAAAATTTATTTCAGCGGAGATTTCGCCAATAACACTTTTATTTATAAATAACGCCTACACCCACCCCCAAATAATTACCACCTTATATTTTTCACCTTGAGAACATTCTCATTGCACACTTTGCCGCTTCATTCTCTTTCGCGCAATTTGTAAACTCATGTAATTCATTTTCGCGACGGGCTTAGGGTAAAAACACCTTGCACCAGGCGGCAATTCCGATGAATCGAACCAGTAAGCAACGGATATCGTAACCATTTATAGGCACAGACCTGTAAAATAACGAAGCGGTATATTTCGCAGCGGCCACCCCCCCGTCCCAAAATAAAGCGCAACTGTAATTTGACTCTTCCAGCATAACGACTAATGTTAATTCCTGAACGACAAATGACACGAATTAAAAAATCGTATCTCCTGACATAAACGCAACAAGAGGGTTGATATATGGCAGAACATCGTGGTGGTTCCGGTAATTTCGCTGAAGACCGTGATAAAGCATCAGAAGCTGGACGTAAAGGCGGCCAGCACAGCGGTGGTAATTTCAAAAACGATCCGCAACGCGCGTCTGAAGCAGGTAAGAAAGGGGGACAGAACAGTCACGGCGGAGGCCGTAAATCTGATAACTCCTGATCTTATTTAAGTCTCTTATAAATAAACCAGAGAGCATGCTGCGGGCCTGCAGGCTCGCAGTACCCTTTACTTATTTAACCGGAGCGTAAATATGAACATGAAAAGTATCGAAGACGTTTTTATTCATCTTCTGTCCGATACCTACAGCGCAGAGAAACAGCTCACCCGGGCACTCGGTAAGCTTGCCCGCGCTGCTTCCAGTGAGAAACTGAGCGCCGCGTTTACGGCTCACCTTGAGGAAACGCAGGGACAGATTGAGCGTATTGACCAGATTGTCGAGCAGGAATCTGGCATTAAGCTGAAGCGAATGAAGTGCGTTGCGATGGAAGGCCTCATTGAAGAGGCCAATGAAGTCATTGAGAGCACTGAGAAAGACAACGTACGTGATGCCGCATTGATTGCCGCAGCGCAAAAAGTCGAACACTACGAAATTGCCAGTTACGGTACCCTTGCCACATTAGCTGAGCAACTTGGCTATAAAAAAGCCGTTAAACTTCTTGCCGAAACGCTTGAAGAAGAGAAAGAAACCGATCTCAAACTTACCGATCTGGCCGTAGGGAATATTAACCAAAAAGCGCAAAAATAACGCTTTAACACAGGTTAAATAAAATGAGCACCAGTCCCAGGACAATTAAACGGTGCCATTTAGCGGCAGCTATAATATGGCTCATTCTCGCCATACCCTCCATTATCTGGTGGAAGAATAGCGTGCTCTGGGTCATTATCATCAGTATTTACGCAAATATAGTCGGCCACTTATCTGGCTATACTGCCGCGCGTGCCGACCAGGCTGCCGAAAGTGAGACCAAATAACCAGGCCAATGCAGAGGAAATAATGATGAATCACGTAGAACACTATCATGACTGGCTACGCGATGCCCATGCGATGGAAAAGCAAGCCGAATCGATGCTGGAATCCATGGCCAGCCGTATTGAAAATTATCCCGATTTACGTGCTCGTATCGAACAACATATTAATGAGACAAAACGCCAAATTACATTGCTGGAAGAAATACTCGACCGCAATGATATTTCACGTTCGGTTTTAAAAGATTCAATGAGCAAAATGGCGGCCCTGGGACAGTCTATTGGCGGCATGTTCCCCTCTGATGAGATCGTAAAAGGCTCAATCAGCGGCTACGTTTTCGAGCAGTTTGAAATTGCCTGTTATACCTCCCTGCTGGCAGCCGCCAAAAAAGCGGGTGATACCGCCTCGATACCCGCCATTGAGACCATCCTGGCGGAAGAGCGCGAAATGGCCGACTGGCTGATTCGCCATATTCCGCAAACGACGGAACAGTTCCTGCTGCGCTCGGACGCGGACGGCGTTGAAGCGAAAAAATAACTGGAGAGGGAGAGTTTATGTTCCGACACGTAAAACAGCTGCAGTATACGGTTCGCGTGGCCGAACCCAACCCGGGCCTGGCCAATCTGTTACTGGAACAGTTTGGCGGGCCGCAGGGCGAACTTGCCGCCGCCTGTCGTTACTTCACTCAGGGACTGAGCGATGACGATCCTGGCCGCAAAGATATGCTGATGGATATCGCGACCGAGGAGCTGAGCCACCTCGAAATTATCGGCACCCTGGTCGGTATGCTTAACAAAGGGGCCAAAGGTGAACTGGCGGAAGGTGTTGAAAGTGAAGCGGAACTGTATCGGTCAATGACCGAAAACGGCAACGACAGCCACATCACGTCGCTGCTATACGGCGGTGGTACGCCGCTGACCAACTCGGCGGGCGTGCCGTGGACTGCAGCCTACATTGACACCATCGGCGAACCTACCGCCGACCTGCGCTCAAACGTGGCGGCGGAAGCCAGAGCCAAGATCATTTATGAACGACTGATCAACGTGACGGACGATCCGGGGGTTAAGGATGCGCTGGCGTTTCTGATGACGCGTGAGGCGGCGCATCAGCTCTCCTTTGAAAAGGCGCTGCAGTCCATCCGCAATAACTTTCCGCCCGGAAAATTGCCGCCAATCGAGGAGTACACCAACAAGTACTACAATATGTCTGAAGGTGGAGAAGTTCGCGGAAGCTGGAACAGCGATAAGCATTTCGACTACGTGGAATCTCCCCAGCCAGCGGTTGACGGAGGAGACGGCAGTGCAAGCGTAACGCTTACGACCGAGCAGGCCACGCTGGTCAAAGCTATGTCTGCACGCACGAAGTCCGATCCAAACGCCGACCCGCTAACCGGCGCCGAGCTTGGCGCAGGGAAGAAAAAACCGTAATCGGTTTTGCCAGGTAGCACGCTGCCTGGCAATTCTCGTTAGCCCTCCGTTCCAGAGGTACGGCCCATGTTCGAACTCGATGCGTTTCATCTGGCCAGAATACAATTCGCCTTTACCGTCTCGTTTCACATCCTTTTTCCCGCCATCACCATCGGGCTTGCCAGCTATCTGGTAGTGCTTGAAGGCATGTGGCTGCGCACCAAAAACGACGTCTGGCGTTCGCTGTACCATTTTTGGCTAAAGATTTTTGCCGTCAACTTTGGCATGGGCGTGGTGTCCGGGCTGGTGATGGCTTACCAGTTCGGGACTAACTGGAGCGGCTTTTCCCAGTTCGCAGGCAGTATCACCGGCCCGCTACTCACCTATGAGGTGCTCACCGCCTTCTTCCTTGAAGCCGGTTTTTTGGGCGTGATGCTGTTCGGCTGGAACAAGGTCGGCCCTGGCCTGCACTTCTTCGCGACCTGCATGGTGGCGCTGGGCACGTTAATGTCCACCTTCTGGATCCTCGCCTCCAACAGCTGGATGCACACTCCGCAGGGCTTCAGTATTCAGAACGGCCAGGTGATCCCTGAGGACTGGCTGGCAATTATCTTTAACCCCTCCTTCCCGTATCGGCTGATCCACATGTCTATCGCCGCCTTTCTGAGCAGCGCGCTGTTTGTGGGCGCATCGGGCGCGTGGCACCTGCTGCGCGGCAACGACACGCCCGCCGTGCGCAAAATGTTCTCAATGGCGATGTGGATGGCGCTGCTGGTCGCCCCCATCCAGGCGGTGGTCGGCGATATGCACGGCCTGAACACGCTAGAGCACCAGCCCGCCAAGATTGCCGCCATCGAAGGACACTGGGAGAACCCGCCGGGCGAAGCCACGCCGCTGCTGTTGTTTGGCGTACCTGATATGGACGAGGAACGTACCAAATACGGGCTGGAGATCCCCGCGCTCGGCAGCCTGATCCTGACCCACAGCCTGGATAAACAGGTTCCCGCCCTGAAGGACTTCCCGAAAGAAGATCGCCCGAACTCCCTGATTGTCTTCTGGTCGTTCCGCGTTATGGTCGGGATGGGGCTGCTGATGATTGCGCTCGGCGCGCTCAGCGTCTGGCTGCGCTATCGGCACCGGCTATACCACTCGCGTCCGTTCCACTGGTTTGCCCTCTGCATGGGGCCCGCCGGGCTGCTCGCACTGCTGGCCGGCTGGGTGACCACCGAAGTGGGCCGCCAGCCGTGGGTAGTCTACGGCTACCTGCGCACCATCGACGCCGTATCGCTGCACAGCACGCTGCAGATGAGCATCAGCCTGCTGGCCTTTATCGTGGTCTACTGTTCGGTATTTGGCGTGGGCTATGTCTATCTTGTTCGGCTAATTAAGAAAGGGCCGCAGCCTGTTGGCACGCTAACCTCTAACACCTCGGGCACCCCTGCCCGGCCGCTGTCTGCCGCTGAATCGGTTCCCGAAGAGGAGAGAAGCTGATGGGCGTTGATATCTCGGTTATCTGGTTTGCAATCATCGTCTTCGCCACGCTGATGTACATCATCATGGACGGCTTCGATCTCGGAATTGGGATGCTCTTCACCTTTGTAGGTGATGCCAAAGAGCGCGACGTGATGGTAAACAGCGTGGCCCCGGTCTGGGACGGAAATGAAACCTGGCTGGTGCTGGGTGGTGCGGGGCTGTTTGGTGCGTTTCCGCTGGCCTATGCGGTGATCATTGATGCGCTGACCATTCCGCTTACCGCCATGCTGATTGGCCTGATCTTTCGCGGAGTGGCGTTCGAATTTCGCTTCAAGGCGACGCCGTCGCACCGCAAATTCTGGGACTACTCCTTTGCGGGCGGATCCTTGCTCGCCACGTTCAGTCAGGGGATCGTCGTCGGGGCGATGATCAACGGCTTCGATGTGGAAGGACGACGCTTTGTCGGCTCATCGCTGGACTGGCTGACGCCGTTCAACCTGTTCTGCGGGCCGGGGCTGATCGTCGCTTATACCCTGCTGGCGACGACCTGGCTCATCATGAAAAGCGAGGGCGCGCTGCAAACCCGCATGCGCGAGTTGACCCGCCACGTGCTGCTGGCGCTGGTTGGGGTTATCGCGGTGGTCAGCATCTGGACGCCCCTTGGCTGGCAGTACGTGGCCGACCGCTGGTTCACTCTGCCGAATTTCTTCTGGTTCCTGCCGGTCCCCCTTCTGGTGGCGGTGTTTAGCCTGTGGATCTGGCGACTAACCCGCAATCCGAACAGCCATGCCCGCCCGTTCCTGCTGACGCTCGGGTTGATCTTTCTCGGCTTTAGCGGGCTGGGCATCAGCCTGTGGCCGCATATCATTCCGCCGCGTATTACCCTGTGGGAGGCCGCCGCGCCGCCTGCCAGCCAGCTGTTTATGCTGGTTGGGACGCTGCTGATTATTCCGGTGATTCTGGTGTACACCGCCTGGAGCTACTACGTCTTCCGGGGCAAAGTGTCTGATACGGAAGGCTATCACTGAGGTGCGCTATGGCAGGCTGGCATACACGAGCCATTATTTATCAGATTGATACCGCCCTGTTTTACGACCTGAACGGCGATGGCTGCGGGGACATCGCCGGAATTGGGGCCAAGCTGCGCTACATCCGTCGGATGGGGGCAACGGTTATCTGGATCACCCCGTTTTATCTGACGCCGTTTCTGGATGAAGGCTACGACGTAAGCGACCACCTGCAGGTCGACCCACGCTTTGGAAAACTGAAGGATATCATCGCGTTTATCGAGCAGGCCCGCGAGCTGGGCATGCAGGTGATTATCGAGTTGCTGATCCAGCACACCTCGGACGCGCATCCCTGGTTTCAACAGGCGCGCCGCAACCCGCAGTCCCCCTTTCGCGATTATTACCTGTGGTCCGATAACGACGATGACGACACGCCGCCCATGTTTCCCGGCGTGGAGAAAAGCATCTGGTCATGGGACGAGGAAGCCGGACAATACTACCGGCATATGTTCTATCGCCATGAGCCGGATCTGAATTTGGCCTCGCCTGCGGTGCTCAAAGAGATCGACAACATCATCCTCTTCTGGCTCAAGCTCGGCGTGTCGGGCTTTCGCCTGGATGCGGCGTCTCATCTGACAAAACAGGCCGGGCGTGGGGATGAGAAAAAGGGGCTGTGGATCCTCGAACATATGCGTCAGCTGATTGAGCAACACAACCCGGATGCGATCCTGCTCGGGGAAGTAGACGTCGAGGTCGAGGAATATAAAGACTACTTTGGTGATAACGATCGCCTGAATCTGGTGCTGAACTTCTGGCTCAACAAGTATTTTTACGTCAGCCTGGCCGAGAAAAGCGCCCGCCCGCTGCGCAAGGCGGTGAAGAAAATGATCGTGCCGCCGGATTCCTGCTGTTTCGCCAACTGGCTGCGCAATCATGACGAGCTGGATCTGGAGGGGATCGGCAAAAAAGAGAAGCAGACCGTTCTTGATACCTTTGCCCCGGATGACGACATGAACGTGTATCAGCGCGGTATTCGCCGCCGCCTGGCGCCGATGCTGAATGGCGATCAAAAACGGCTGGCGTTCTGTCACGCGGTGCTATTCTCTCTGCCGGGCGTACCGGTGATGCGCTACGGGGATGAAATCGGCATGGGTGACGATCTGGAGCTGGAAGAGCGTTACGCCGTCCGCACCCCCATGCAGTGGGCGGGCTCGCAGGGCGGTGGTTTTTCGGATGCCGACCCCGACACCTTTATCGCCCCTGTCATCGATCGCGGTACTTTCCGCTATCAAAAAATCAACGTGGCGGATTCCCTTCTGCACCGCAACTCGCTTCTGCATCGCATCATTGATATTGCCAATACGCGTTCAGAGTTCCCGGAAATTGGTATGGCGCCGTTTCGACTCATCAACATCGACAACGATGCAGTCCTGGGGCTCAATTATGAAACCGACGAGCGCAGCATTCTGACCTTCGTGAACTTCAGCGACAAGGCGGTTCAGTTCACCGCGAAAGGGATCCGGCACGCCACCTGGACCGCCTGTCTGGCCGACAAACGGTACGAGGATGCGCTACTGCCCGGTAAAACGGTGGAGCTCAATATCGGCGGATACGGCTACCGCTGGTTCTGGACCAACCGCACCGCGCTGCGCTGACTATTTTTTCCGGGTCGACAGCAGGCGAGCCATGACCAGCCCCGCGACCGCGAGCGAACCGAGCAACACTTTCCCCGGCATGCCGGAGGAGACGGTCGTGGCACGATCCTTCGCTTCGGCAGAAAAGCGTCCATGGATTTTGTGCAGATCGTTGACCGGCTGATCCAGATAGTCCCGGCGGTTTTCGGCGTTCAGCTTATCGGTCATCTGCCCTTCCCACGCCTTTTTTACCATCAGCCTGTCAAGAAAACCGGGGAAGAGGAACTGCCCGACAATCGACTGAACGGTACTACTGCCCACCCAGAGTTCACGCACTGGTTTCTGCGCGACCTTAAAAATGGCGCTGGCCGCCACTTCGGGCTGAAAGACGGGCGGAACGGGGCGCATCGCCCAGGCAAATTTGTTTCTCGCCCAGTCAAACTGCGGCGTATTGAGACCCGGCATTTGCACCATCGACAGGTGAACCCGGCTATTTTCGTGCATCAGTTCGGTACGCACGGCGTCGGTGAATCCGCGTATCGCGGCCTTTGCGCCACAGTAGGCAGACTGAAGGGGGATAGAACGGTAGGCCAGCGCAGACCCGACCTGAATAATTACCCCGCGATCGCGAGGGACCATCAGTTCCAGCGCGGCGCGGGTGCCGTTCACGTAGCCCAGATAGGTGACCTCCGTAACGCGACGAAATTCATCGGGCGTCATCGTGCGAAACGGTGCCAGCACGGCCCCCATCGCGTTATTCACCCACACATCGATTGCCCCCAGGCGGTACTCAATATCGTTGGCGGCATCGACGACGGCCTGGCTGTCCGCCACGTCGGCCTGCACGGCATACGCATTGACGCCAAAACGGCGTAGCTCCTCTTGCGTGGAGTGCAGGCTCTCTTCCTCGCGGGCAATAATACCCACATCGTAACCCGCTTTCGCAAAGTGCAGCGCCGTCGCTTCCCCCACGCCCGCTGTCCCGCCGGTAATGACAATTACAGCCATACAACCTCCGCCTTTATTTCAAGCCTGATAGCTTCTCGATCAGTTCAGATAAGGCATAACGGACCGCTTTTTCCACCACATCCTGACATTCACCGGAAAAGTGCACAGTGCTCGTTTCCGTACGCTCGCCTAAATTCCAGGCGAAGCAGACGGTTCCGGCTGCCGTACCGTCATTCCCGCCTTCTGGCCCCGCATAACCGCTGATAGCGATACTGATATCGGCCTGCGCAATATCGCGAATTTTCGCTGCCATTTCGGTGACCGTTTGTTCACTGACGGCGGTGAAGCGCGTGAGGGTTTCATGACGAACGCCCAGGATCCTCTCTTTTGCCTCATCGCTGAACACCACCATCCCGACATCATAGAATTCTGCCGTGTTCTCCTCGGCACAGAGCGCAACCGCCAGATTGCCGCCCGTGCAGGATTCCGCCGTGGTCAAACGCAGCCCTAAATCCGTGAGTTTTGCCGCCAGCTTTTTCGTTAACTCCCCGACGGTTTCATTTTTATCATGCTCCAGATTATGCATAGCGGTGCCTCTTAATTTTCAAAAGGAATGATGGAAATATGACCATTCCTTTCCAGAATAGCGTATTTAATTTCTTTCAACTCCGTCACGCCATTATTTTGACGCGCTGAAACCAGAATATCATCGCAAGAAACATCCACTTTTTTAAGCTTATCCATGAGTGGAATGCCGTTTTCCACTAATATAACCGGCGTGCCATCTAGAATATTTTCAACGGGAGAAAAATACTTTTTCATTAAGCCAAATATAATGTCTACCACCACCAGCGTGGTGATCGTAATCATCGCACCGGTGACCGAAAAATCTTGTCCCAACAGCGCCTGTTGCGTTGCTTCACTGATGATGAGCAGCAGGATCAGGTCGAAACTGGTCATTTGCAGCAGCGCGCGCCGTCCAGCCACTTTGAATACCACGACCAGAAACAGATAAATGGCCAGGGCTCGAAAGACCATATCCATATTCGTCTCCTAAGGGTAAATGAACTGCCAGAAGCGAATTTCTGGCTCGTTGTTTACACGAATTGCATTTGCCCACTTCCCCGCCTTCGACGGCGTGAGAAATAGTCTGACCGTGAATTTTTCATTATGTTTTAGGTTGTTATAGACGAAAAACAGCGTATCTCCCCGGCTGTACATGCTGTCAGGCTGCGGCCAGATGCTGCCCGGCTCATAGACATCACCGCTCTCGCTCGCCATGCTGATGCCGTATTCCCCCTGGGTTTTTACCGGGAAGGCGATCTGCAGCGGAAACTCTGTTTCCCGGCGACCAAAACGCTCATAGTTGAGAGTGAGCGTTTTTGCCGAATTCATTTTTTCAGTATCACTGACCACCCCGCTCGAAAACAGACCGGCAATCGCCGCGATAATAATAGCCAGCAACAGGATAAAACCGACCTGCCGAAATGCATACTCGAACGTCAGCAAACGATAACTTTCATTTATCCCGGGCAGCTTTTCATTTTTACGATTCATCGTCGCCATCACCGCTTCGCTTATTTGTCGAAATTTATGATTTCTATAAGCAAATGCTTTTAGGACTTATCACATTTGCCACATAAAGGAATAGCAACAATACTTAATAAGTCAAGACAGCCAAAATGAAGGATATCGGATGAAATTATCAGTCATTTCAGCCTTATTAATATTACTGATTCCCGCCGCCTGGGCAGATAATAACGGCGGGTTACAAAAAGGCGAAGCGCCACCCCCGCCTCCTGCGCTGGACGACGGTTATCGAGGCACTGATGACGCGCGGATTATGACCATTACTCAGGCAAAAGGAATGCATGATGGCGCAACCATCTCACTGCGCGGAAACCTGATTGACGGAAGCGGCGACAAATATGTTTTCCAGGATAAAACGGGAAAAATAGACGTCATTATCCCTAAAGCGGTGTTTGACGACAGAACCGTCAAACCCGATCAGATGATCAGTATTAACGGCTCACTGGATAAGAAATCATCACCTCCTGTCGTACGCGTCGATCATCTGCAGAAATAAATTCAGCGAAGCGTTAACGCTGTCACTATCCATCAAATCTCACCCCTTGGCCTGTAAGGAGTCAGCAATGAGTGATACCACACAACGTACCAACGCTTTCCCAAAACCGCCGTTCCCTGAGCAGCCGCAAACGCCGCCGGGTCTGGCGTCCGAGATGCAACCCGTGCCCGATCACGGGGAAAAGAGCTATAAAGGGCATGGCCGACTGGCCGGTAAGAAGGCCCTGATCACCGGCGGTGATTCGGGTATTGGTCGCGCCGTGGCGATTGCCTATGCCCGCGAAGGCGCCGACGTCGCCATCAACTATCTGCCCGAAGAGGAGCAGGACGCCGCTGAGGTGATTGCGCTGATCGAAGCCGAGGGACGGAAAGCCGTCGCTCTTCCCGGCGACGTGCGTGACGAGACCTTTTGCCAGAACCTGGTGGAAGAGGCGGTAGCAAAACTTGGCGGGCTGGATATTCTGGTCAATAACGCCGGTCGCCAGCAGTATCGCGCGACGCTGGAAGAACTCACTACCGAAGATTTTGACGCCACCTTCAAAACCAACGTCTACGCGCCCTTCTGGATCACCAAAGCGGCGCTGCGTCACCTGAAAGCGCCTGCGTCGATCATCAATACCTCCTCCGTGCAGGCGGTACAGCCGAGCGCCGTGCTGCTCGATTACGCGCAGACGAAAGCCTGTCTGGCGGTATTTACCAAGGCCTTAGCGAAACAGCTGGGACCTAAAGGAATACGCGTCAACGCCGTTGCGCCGGGACCTTACTGGACGGTTCTTCAGTCCAGCGGCGGGCAGCCTATGGAGAAAGTGAAACACTTTGGCGAGAGTTCCCCGCTGGGACGTCCGGGTCAGCCCGTTGAAATCGCGCCGCTGTACGTGACGTTAGCCTCTGACGAATGTTCGTTTACCTCCGGGCAAGTGTGGTGCTCGGACGGGGGCGACGGGACTATCTAAAAATAAAAAGGCTGCGTGAGCAGCCTTTTCTTCGTCTACGGGGTGACGATGTTGAACCAGAAATCAAAGCTATCCATATAGCTCAGCAGCTCATCAAGCTTCGCCTGATTGCCCGTCACAGTTACATCCCCCTTCTCCTGCGCCTGTTTCAGCGTGGTCTCCTTGAGGATGATTTTGTTCAGCGTATCGCGGCTGAGTGTTATTGAGGCATCCGCCTCTTTTGCGACCGTATTCGCGCTGTGATTCAGCACGCCGTTCTCAAGCTCCAGCTTGTACTGACCGCCATCTTTACCCAGGTCAACGTTGAACACCGCTTTTGCATTCGCCGCTCTCATGCCATTGATGTGCACCCCGAGGAAGTCAAAGAACATCTCAGGGGACATGGCGCGAACCGTATCCGGGCTGGCGGTGTTTGGCGTCGGCAATTTCTGTACGCCGTTACGAAGTTCCTGCGCGCCGGTCAGATAGAAGTTACGCCACGGGCCCGACTCCGCCTGATACCCCAGCTGTTCGAGCGCGTCCGCTTCCAGATTACGCGCCGCTTTGTTTGATGGATCGGCAAACACAACCTTGCTTACCACCTGCGCGACCCAGCGGTAGTCCCCCTGCGCATAATCGGCTTTGGCTTTTTCAAGGATGGCGCTGGCACCGCCCATATAGTGAACATATTTTTTCGCGGCATCGACGGGCGGGAGTTCGTCGAGCGTTGCCGGATTACCGTTGAACCAGCCGAGGTAAAACACATAGGTCGCTTTCACGTCATGGCTTACCGAGCCGTAATAGCCGCGGCCCGACCAGGATTTGGCTAACCCGTCCGGCAGCGCAAAATTGGCCGCGATTTCATCACGCGTCAGCCCTTTGTTCGCCAGTCTCAGCGTCTGGTCATTGATATACCGGTACATATCGCGCTGGCTTTTCATCAGCTTCACCACGTTGTCGTTGCCCCACGTAGGCCAGTGGTGCTGCGCCATGATGATTTCAGCCTTATCACCCCAACGCTCAATGGCGCTGTTGATGTATTTCGACCAGGCCAGCGGGTCGCGGATCTTCGCCCCGCGTAATGAGTAGGTGTTATGCAGCGTGTGGGTCACATCTTCCGCCGCCTCAATCATCTTCTTCTCTTCAACGTACCACAGCATTTCAGACGGCGCTTCTGACCCCGGCGCCATCATAAAGTCATACGTCAGACCATCGATAACCTCTTTCTGACCATCTTCGGTGATGTAATGAGTCGGCTCGATCAGCGTCACCGTCCCGGCAGACGTGGTCGTCCCGAGACCCGCGCCAACCTGGCCTTTTGCGTCCGGCTTCAGCAGGTTGCCGTACATGTAGCTGGCGCGGCGGCTCATCGCATTCCCGGCCATGATATTTTCAGAGACCGCTTCTTTCATAAAGCCCGCCGGGGCATAGACTTTCACTTTGCCCGATTTCACATCGGCTTCGTCAACCACGCCGCGCACGCCGCCATAGTGATCAACGTGGCTATGGGTATAAATCACCGCCACCACCGGACGTTTACCGCGGTTTTTATAATAGAGATCCATCCCCACTTTGGCGGTTTCGGCAGAGACCAGCGGATCGATAACCGTGATCCCCTCTTTGCCTTCCATGATGGTCATGTTTGACAGGTCGAGGTTACGGATCTGGTAAACGCCGTCCGTCACTTCGAACAGGCCGCTGATGTTAATCAGCTGCGCCTGACGCCACAGGCTTGGGTTTACCGTATCCGGTGCTTTTTGCCCTTCTTTGATAAAAGCGTATTGCTGCGGGTTCCAGATAACATTGCCCTTTTCACCCTTAATAACATCCTGTGGCAGCGGAGCAATAAAGCCTTTATGGGCGTTGCTGAAATCGGTTTTATCAAAAAATGGCAGCTGGCCATACAGCGCATCATTATTTGCTTTGGTATGGGTGGTAGCTTCTTTTGCCGTTGACTGCGCCATGGCAGGAGCGGCCACCAGCGAGGTGGATAACAGACCGGCAACGGTCATTGCGTTAACAAGAATTTTCAGTTTCATAAATCCCCTACACGTCATCATTACGTTCGGATATGTGTTTAGGAAATAAGATTACCAGCCAATTATTTCTTTCCCCATTCAAATAACGTTTAAAAATAAACAAACTTAACCTGTTGTCGTCATTGCCTGGCAGGATAATGTTCACTCCATTTATTCACTCCAGGATAACCAATGAAGATAACGCCATTTTTTATCGTTATATTTAGCCTGAGCACCTTAACCGCCTGTCGCTCTGCTCCACCCGATAAAGTCGAACAGATTAACCACATGCAGGTTCCTTTAATTTTACCTGGCGAGAAACCACCCGCAGTACAAACGTCACATATTGCGTCGCTCTACCAGGAGAATAAACAGCAAATTGATTCATTAACACGCAGCCTCAAATCACAGTATCTTCAGAATGCCTCGGCAAAAGATATCTTTAAAGAAGACAGTCCCGTCCAATCCGTCTACGCCTCCCTCACCAGGCTGGAACAGTTAGATATGGTGAACCAGCAATACCTGAAAGATAAAAATGAAGCTGGCCTGAGAAATATCAATCTCGTCCTGAAACCCTTAATAACGGGTTAAACGATAAAAAGCCCGGCTACAGGGTAGCCGGGCTTTTTTATCATCGAAAAGAACATATACCCTAAATAATTCGAGTTGCAGGAAGGCGGCAAGGGAGTGAATCCCCAGGAGCTTACATAAGTAAGTGACTGGGGTGAACGAGTGCAGCCAACGCACATGCAACTTGAAGTATGACGGGTATAAAGACTAATCGTGTTGACCAAAGCGATAGGTCAACCCCGCCGTAACGGAGCTAATATCGCTGCTGACGCCAATCTGGTTGGCATTACCCACGTTGCTGACCCACTGGTACTCCACGCGGCCAGCCCAGTTTTTATTGAATGCGTATTCCGTACCGACTGCCGCAAGCGGGCGAACACCGGTCTCAAAACGATTGTGACCACTTACATCAGATTCAGCACGGTAGCCCATCGCACCCGCACGGCCATAGATATCCCAATTGTTCGTCACGGCATAGCTGGCTTTTAAAGACATCTGCAGGCCCTGGGCTTTCATTTGTCCACCCGCGCTATGCTGGCCTTTTATCTGCATATTGCCCAGATAATCATAACCGCCTTCAACCGCAAGCCATGGCGTAATTTGGTAACCCGTATAGACACCGCCGCCGACATTATCGTGGTCGATATCAAAATGGTTAGCGCTGTTATTACTCTCGAGTGCTTTAGAGCCTGTATTGGTATCAAAATAATGTGACCAGCCAAATTTCGCCCCACTATACCAGGTGCCTGCATCTGCGGCGGCAAAAGCGGTCGTGGCGGTACATGCATTTACCAGAATTAAAGCTACCAATGTCTTTTTCATACGTATCCTGTTTGCTTCGTCAAAATTCATTTCGGTGAGCAAACAGTAAACAAAAACGAGAATGTCGTTAATTCGTTTTTAGTTTAATTTTAAACTGATATTAAAACGACTCCGGTAAATTTCTGATTTCAAGGAGATACCCACCTCTTTTGAACGAGATATATTCACCTTGCTTAAGGGCCGACAATACGTTGAGAATACTGCTGCGCGACAACAGTGTGCGGTCCTGGATATATTCGAGGATCGTCGTGCGCATTCGTGCTTCCTCAGGTAATAAGATCATCTCCTGAAGATGGTTGCGAATAACGGAATAAGTCCGTTGCTGCAGGACCTGGGCATCCCGATAAATTAAATAGGCTGTATGATAGGAGAGAAGTGCGCCCACCTCTTCCCATACCCCCTGCTCGCGGAACAGTTCCGCCGCACGTTCGGCATCCACCCGTAAAAGCGTCGACTCGGTTTCCACTCGCAGAATATGCCCCTGCGTCGGCTGGATCATTTCTGCAATACCGAAGAGATGGGGTTCGTAAACCGTGACCAGCAGCAGGCCGTCGGACGCGCGCAGCAGGGACAATCCGCCCTCTAAAAAGAGATACATTTGCTGCCGACCTTTATGTTTCCACGTCACGCGCTTGCGCGGCACAACTTTCATTTTCTCCGCTATCGGCTCAAGGATCGCGGTCAGTCGTTCAATCGATTGTTCAGGACGAACGGGCGGTAAAATATGCATGGCACAACCTTATAACATCGGGTAACTGCCAGTATAGACCCTATAATTTAAACAGTTACCGAATTAAAACTGATAGCTATAGTTTACGCTGGCAAACCAAAGATGGGGGTTATCATAGCTTCCCGCAAAGACAGCGGGTGATTTCACATGCGATGACTGCATGTGAAGATACTCGACGGCAACACCAATATTGCTGGCTGGCGTGATCTGATACTGCGCGCCTGTACCGAACCGCCATTCGTCGCCGGTCGGTAACGTCATCGCCACATCACTCTGGCTGTGGTACGGCGAGCTATCAAAAGCGACACCGGCATTCAACCGCCACTGTTCTGTTGGGCGATACTGCACGCCGAGCGCACCATGCCAGGTATCTTTCATGCGGCTGACGTTGTTAAGCGTCTGCCCGCTCACCGTGATTTGTGGCGCACCGAACTGGCTCCAGTCCTGCCAACCGAGATCGCCCATCACCGACCATTGCTGGTTAACATCGCGCACAACGCTGAGCATAATTTGCTGCGGCGCACTGACCTGTGCCGTCACCGGGAGCTCGTATGCGCCACTCGCTAAGCGTGCTTTGCCGTCGATACTGTAGTGATAGTCCGTCTTGCTGTTCCAGGTGATACCGGCTCGCGTCTGTTCGGTCAGCTGCATCAACAGCCCCAGGCGATAGCTCATCGCCCAGTCATGGTCATGCTGCTGGCGGTCGTCGTCATTCACATTGCGGGTCAATGAAAAATAGCCGTAGTTAACGTTGGCGGAAGCCCCTATTGAGAGGCGATCGTTAAGTTTGTACGCCACGGACGGACTGAGCGTCATGGCTACCATGGTGCTCTTTTTGATCAGCCGGTCGCCCGCCCAGTTACCGTAATCGATCCCCAGGCCATAATTGCCGTAAAGCCCAATACCGGCATAAAGATCGTCGGTCATTTTCTGGCTATAAAAGGCGCTGGCATTGGGACCGGTTTTCATCACATCGCCGGGGCTTCTCTGCGCATCGTTATTCAGCTGGTAGTCGATGGAGCCGTCCATCACCTGTAACCCACCGGTGATAATACGATCGGGTAATCGCGTCATGCCTGCCGGGTTGGTCATTATTGTTGAAGCATCCTGCGCGCGCGCTGCCTGCCCTGCGCCAGCAAGTGCGGTATCTTCGGTGCCTGCTTCATAAAAATAGAGGGCACTAGCATGGGCGCAGGATGTTGCCAATAAGCCCGAGCACAGAAGGAGTCGTGTTTTCATCTGTCAGCCTGGTGAATAACGAATTTGCCGACAGGTATATCAACAGAAACAACAAGGGTAAAAAGAAAGGGTGTTTAATTTTAAATATTCCCGCACGCCTGTAGCAGAAAGTGAGCATGTGAATTTGGATGCCATGTCCGCAATTCGCGTTTTTTTCTACCCACTTTACCCACGCGCGCACGGCAATGAATGTATATCCAATGTTAAAAATATTAATATTAAGCACTAAATTATTTAACGGCATGTTCAATTATCCCTCCATCGCACGCGTAAATTCCGTCAAATGACGATTTTGACGATAATTTTAAATAGCCATTCCTCTCTCCCTGCCACTGCGCCAACACAACCACGCAGCATATAAATCTATACATAAACTTAAATCTGGATATTTAAGTTTAAAAAAATCATTTAAACGATATTTACGTTTACCAAAACAACCAATAATGGTCTTATATTCCAACCAAAGGCAAGGGGTGCGGTACGTTGTTCTGCAACACAGCGCTCAACCGCCTGGGAGACAAAAATGATGATGAAAACGGGAAATAAAAGCATGTTCAATAAAACAGTTATCGCAGTCGCTATGATGTTTTCGGGCGCGGCAATGGCAGCGGAAAGCACCGGCGTTGCGGGTGGCACAATCACCTTCAATGGTTCTGTATCCGATACAACCTGTGACGTGACCACCAACAATGGTTCCGATTTTACGGTGAACCTGGCGCCTATTTCACTGACCGATATGGGTACCAGTACCGGCGTTGTCAGCGCCAATAATAAAGACTTCACCATGAGTCTGAAAAATTGCACTGCCGCCGACACCGCAACCAAAACGCTGAAAATAACCTTCTCAAGCAGCAACCTGTCTGATGACGGTAAATACCTGAAGAACTACAGCGAAAGCGGCGCTGAAGGGGTCGGTATTACCCTGACCAAGGATGGCACCACCGCCGTTCCGTTCGACACCGCGTTCAACACCGGTCTGACTTCTGATGATGTTTCCGGTACCGACGGCGTTACGCTGACCATGCACGCGAATTACTACAACTTCGGCGGTTCTGCCGTGACGACCGGTAAAGTCGTTACCGACGCAACTTACTCCTTTAGCTACGATTAATAGCCCAACCGGGGAGCAGTCCCCGGTTTTTAATGACCATGAAAAAACATATTTTCTTTCTCTTCGTTGCGTTCGCTTCACACGCGGCTCAGGCCAGCGTGGTAATAAACCAGACGCGCGTGATTTATTCCAGCGAAGCAAAATTCGTTACCGTGCAATTAGTGAATGAGAGCGATAAAACTCACCTGGTACAGTCCTGGCTTGATCAAGGTGACGCTTCAGCTGCCCCGGAAAAGATTAAAGTTCCCTTTTCCGTCATGCCGCCGGTTGTCAAAATGGATGGCCACAGTGGTCAAACGCTGAAAATCGCCGCGACTAACACCTCCTCTCTGCCCTCAGACAGAGAAAGCGTATTTTGGTTAAACGTGCTGGATGTTCCGCCAACGCCGGAAGGCAGCAACGATAATTATCTCCAGGTGGCGATTCGCAATCGCATTAAGCTGTTTTATCGCCCCGCCTCGTTGCAGGAACTGGACAGTAAAATTGTCGAAAAGGTCACTATTTCCACCTCAGGAAGTCAAACCTGTCTCAAAAACGGTTCCCCTTACTATTTAACCATTCCACAGGTTGTGACCTGGCAGGGCGGAAAATTAAAGCAGAATCGAGACGATAATTTGCTGAGCGATACCGCTTTTATTCCGCCTTACGGTTGCGCGCTGGTTTCCAACAAAATCCAGGCCGGTTCTCAGTATCGTATTACATGGCTTGATGATTACGGCGCCAAAAGATTCAGCACCCTTCACTGATTATTTTTATGGCTATGCCTGGTTCAATTCTGATGAAGAACAGATCCCTGTTTCGTAAAAGCCTGTTGGTTCACTCCGTCAGCCTCGCCTTATGTTCCTTTGGGGCGAGCGGTGAGACATTTAATAGCAGCCTGCTGGTCGGTAATTCAGCCGATATGGACTGGAGCAATTCAAAACTGGTCATGACACCGGGCGCGTACGATCTCGACGTATATGTGAATAACGCCTGGCGCGGGAAATTCGACATGACGATTGCCAATGACGGTAAAGGGACGGTGCTTGTTCCGAAAGATGATGTGCCACTACTGGGTATTCGCGATCTCGACGATCTCGTCGCGAATAAATTAAACGGGCAAATCGACATCAGTACCTTGCTACACGGCGGAAAAAGCACGCTGAGGCCAGGAGAATTGCGTCTGGATTTAGAAGTCCCCCAGGCCTTTGTGGTGACCGAAAAACAGAACTGGGTGGCCCCACAAAAATGGGACCAGGGGATTAATGGGGTATTTACCAACTACAACCTCAACTATTACAACTTTTATGGCCTGCGTGAAGGGTATACCAACAGCGATAATATCTATTTATCGCTAAACAGCGGCTTGAATATGTCTGGCTGGCATCTCCTCGATAACTCGACGTGGATGCGCTACAGCAATATGGTTAAAGGGTATTGGATTAACACCACACGCTATCTTGAAAAACCGATTGTCGGTATTGAGGCATTAATGCGCGTGGGGCGTACCTACACCACGTCCGATTATTTTGACACGATTCGTTTTCGCGGCCTGACGCTGAATAAAAGCCGTCAAATGCTGCCGGACAGCGAACGCGTGTATATGCCGGTCATCAGCGGAATTGCCACCAGTTCGGCCGTGGTCAGCATTTACCAGGATGGACACATCATCCATCAGATTACCGTCCCTGCCGGGCCCTTTGCGATCCGCGATTTAATGCCCACCGGCTCGCGTGGGGATCTCTCTGTTGAGGTAAAGAACAGCGGCGGAACGATAGAGCGCTTTGCGGTTCCCTTTTCGTCTATCCCGGACATGCTGCGTCCCGGCACCAGCGACTACCAGTTTAACGTCGGTGAGGTGGACATGCGCGGCATCAATGACCACAGCCAGTTTGCGCAGTTCAGCTACTCTCGCGGAATGAATAACTACGTAACCGCCACCGCCGGAAGTATCTGGAGCGCGGACTATTTCTCCTTTCTGCTCGGCGGTGCTCTTTCTGTTCCCTATGCGGGATCGCTATCAGCATCGCTTGAACAAGCGCAGTATCGCTTGCCGGGCGATAATCGACGCCGGGGAGAAAAATACGCGCTCTCATGGAGTAAATCCTTCCCGACGCAAACTAACCTGACGCTGGCGTCGTATTACTATCGCACGCAGGATTACGCATCGTTCAACGATTATGTGTTGGCGAAGTCTAATATTCAGGATTATGGCGGCACCGGCACGTCAACCATTAACAGCAAGCAGGCGTTTAGCGCCAACCTCAACCAGCCGCTGGGCGATGGGTTTGGTCGACTTTCCCTGACGGCGTACTGGCGCGATTACTGGCGCGGCCAAAAGACCAGCCGCCAGTATAATCTGACCTGGAGCAACGCGTATAACAGCGTGAATTATGCGGTATCACTGCGCCGCTCTGAAGTCACTCAGTCGTACTACAACTATGAAACAGATTACGAAGGTGATGTTGTTACGTCGCTGCGCACCCGTGGGAAGACGGAAAATAATCTATATTTCTCCGTCAATGTTCCGATGTCACTCTTCGGCAGTCCCGGAAGCGTTGCTTCGCATGCGACGGTTCAGCAGGGGAAATACGCTTCATCCGATATAAGCATGAGCGGCAGCGCCCAGGATGTCGATTACAGCCTTATGCTGGCGCATGACAGTGAGGGTAATTCCCGCTCCGCCGATCTCTATACCAACTGGAAAAACAGCGTCACCAGCCTGAACAGCGGGCTGACGCTTTCGCGCGAGTATCGTCAGGCCAGCCTCGGCGCAAGCGGCAATATTCTCGCGTGGCGCGGTGGGGTCATCACCTCACCAAACAATGGCCGAAACTTTGTCATTCTTGAGGCCCCTGGCGTCGAAAACGCCGTGGTCAATGGGGATACCTCTACGCGCACGAATCGCAACGGTATTGCCCTTATCGCCAGTGCAACGCCTTACCGGCCGAATAACTTCCATCTGGAACAGGATGGTTCAAAAAGCAGCGACGTCGATTTACAGGGGAATTTACTTAATATTGCCCCTTACGAAGGCAGCATAACGTACCTGAAGTACAAGACCGATACGCGCAAGGTTTATACCTTCGACGTGCTGGACAGCGAGGGCAATCAACTCCCCTTCGGCGCATTGGTTTCAGATAGCCATCATCAGGAACTGGGTTACGTCGCCCAGGGGAGCCAAATATTTGTGAAGTCTGACGCACAGCCAGAGGCAATTCGCATTAATACCAGTAAAGGCAAAATCAAAAAATCCTGTGTTATTACGCAGCCGACAGAGCATGCCGTCAATATCTGCCGGTAACCGACCACGAGTATGAAATCGATCATGAGCAAATCTTTATTTTTCATCTTTGCCGTATTCAGCCTGATCACGATCCCTGGCTTTTCAGCCCAGGCGGCACCACAGGCCCGAGGCGTGACGGGGGATCCCTGCCGTAATAGCGGCATTATATTTAAAAGCGTGGCGGAAGCGGATAAATCGCTTAATTTATCGTCTGCATTTATTACCTCGACGGTGGTTGAAAAGACATATACCACCAGCTGGTCGGGGAGTATGACCTGTACCTATGGCAACGTGGGTATTGGGGGAGTATTTCAGGATCACCTCTACTATTTCACTGGGTTTAATAACAACCCAGTGTATTTGAATTTTAACAGTGCTGACGGTGAAAACAGTTACTGGATTAAAGTGACCTCTGAAATAACCGGCAGCAGTAAAGTCACTGTGAGCGGTATTGTGGGGATACACTCGCTCTCCTACCAGACGCAATATACCTTGCGAGCAGAGTTACTTTCCTCGGCGCCTGTTGGGGTGTCGACCTATACCAAAACCACCACCAGCGGTGCGCTGAGCGTCATTCCTGCCGTGATGAGTGGTACCGGCTCGGGATCCGACTCGCCCCTGCTCTCCTCTAAAACGTATGCGACCAGGGCATGGAATAACATGATGTCAGATACCGCGCGCAAAAGCTGGGATACCGATTATTTCCTCGCGTACGAGAAAATGACCATTCAATTCGAGCCGAAAGAAACCACCTGCAATATGACGCGTGACATGACGGTAAAACTTCCGCCTGCGCCGCTGAAAGAACTTAAAACGTACGGCAGAACGAATGGGGCGGATTTCACCATTCCCATCAAATGCGGAAACCTTGCCGGCGTAAAAACATCTACGCGGAATATTAAGGCCTGGCTTTCCAGTAATGATGTGATCACTACGGATGGCAGTTCGCAAACGATGGTCAATGATGAAACAACCGCGGGCGGGGTCGGTATTGCTATTCGTAGTCGATCTTTTATGGGGGATTTCGAAGAGGTCAAACTCTCCAGCAGCACAAGCATGGGAAATGCCACTCAGATCCTTGATATTGTTAAGGACGATGACATTCAGGATACGCAATACATTCTTCTGCATGCTTACTACAGAGTGTATGACGCCTCGGCCTTATCGACCGGCACGGTGGTCGCAACCGCACAAATCATGTTCGGCTATGACTAATTCACTTACGTAGATAATGACTTTCTTTTTTAAGACCTCTGCCAATTAAACGCCATGAAAATATCTGTTCAAACCGTGCTTAACTTATTACATAACATTATTCATCCGGTCTCTGCCGATCTGGTTAATCATTTACAACGCACGGCCATCATCACCTGGTATTTAAGCCAGCGCATTGGGCTGGATAAAACCGGGATCGGCAACGCTTTTCTGGCTGGCATGCTGCACGACATTGGTACGCTGAGTAAAGACCGTGAACACCTTTCTCCCGGCAGCGAAGGGTTTCTTGATGGGCACGAACAGCTGGCGGGTTCAATGACGGCGGGGATCCGTTTCCTGCAACCCGTCACGCCGATCCTTGAGAACCATCATACCGCATGGTCTTCCTCGGGCTCGGACGATCTTCCTGTGGTACATCATTTGGTTAATATGGCGGATACCTTTGAGCTCTATTTACGCGGGATTGACGGGGATTTTATTACCCAACGCGAAAGGGTCATTTCGGATTTCTTTGCCCACCCCATTCAGTGGCCCGCCCCTCTGGAGCAGGCGCTGCGAGAATCTACCCGTCAGGATGGCTTTTGGTTTCGCCTCGGCAATCCTTCGCTTTCCCAGGTGTTGAACGCCATCAGCCCGCTGCACGACCACATGCTCGACCATCATGATTTTCTCGAAGTGTGCCAGCTCATCTCAAAAATCGTCGATAAGTACAGCAGCTTCACCCGCACCCATAGCGCCAGCGTAGCGCATGTTGCGGCCCGCCTGGCTGAACTCTACGGTTATGATGTCGATATGCAAGAAAAGATCTGTATTGCAGGCTATCTGCATGATATCGGCAAGCTTTTTACGCCGCTCCATATCCTGGAAAAGCATGGCAAGCTCGAATCCTTTGAGTACGCCACGATGAAGCAGCACAGCTACAAAACGCTGGTGATGCTGCATCCTATCTCTGAACTGGGGGATATTATCCGTTGGGCCGCCAACCATCACGAGCGGCTGGATGCCAGTGGATATCCGTTCAGGTTAGGCGCCGCCTCACTTGATATTCCGTCTCGCATCCTTGCGGTGGCGGATGTGTTTACTGCCATGACGGAAAACCGTCCTTACAGACAAGGGATGGAGAGCGCTAAGGCGATGGCTATACTCCACGAAGAAGCAAGAAATTACAGACTGGACAGGGACATCGTAACATTGCTGGACCATAATATTGGCAGTGTAAAAGCGCTTGTCGCGATGTGTTAACGCCCAAAGAACAGCTAATGAAATATTTGATTGCCAGCAAAGTTATTTACGATACAGAGAGCGGGGAATTCACTCTTCCCGGGGCAGAGCGCCTTGAGGCTCAAAAACTGACGAATACGGCCAACCGTATTCTGTCGCTGCTTATTGCTTCGCCGGGAACAGTGCTTGAGCGTCAATATCTGCTGGAACATGTTTGGGAATCCGCAGGGCATACCGGGTCTAGCTCTTCGCTCAACCAATATATTAGTATTTTACGCAAGACGTTAACCTCACTGACCGATATTGAAGAGTCGATCATCGTTGTCCCAAAAGTCGGGTTTTACTTTTCCGCCGATATTGACGTACAGCTTCTGGATGAGCCCTGTGCGCCAGCGCCCGGGAATGATAACGTTGCGGCAAAGAAGAAAATACCGTCGTTGCCGCTTAAATACAGCATCCCAGCGCTTCTTATTTTGGCGCTGATTGCGGCCAATTTATGGGTCTGGAGTCAGCCAAAAGCCAATGAACGCTATTCCAGAGTCAATGAGATAGGCAAGCTCGAAAAATGTACCCTCCCCACCTATGAACATCTTTCTGCCGATGAACGGCAGCGGTTACATGAGGTATTGCTGTCGGCACAGCCGCAGCTTGCAGAAAAATGTGCAAACCATTTAGCACTGTTAACGGTAAACGTTCAGCCCAGCGTGTTCTATGGCAGCAGCGGACGCATTTTTTACTCTTTTTGTCCTTTAGATTCTGAAAACGAAACGCTAGCGTACTGTGAAAATCACTACGCCTTTAACTGGAAAATGAAATGAAGATTGCGCTAACGCTTTCTGCGACTGTCCTGATCCTGACAGGTGCGCTTATCTGGGGAATGGTTAACCGCACCTCGGCGTATATCGACGATCGGTGCTTTGCCAATTTTACCTATACCGATAACACAAATGAAAAGGCATTCAATTTCAAAGGAAACATATTCTTTGAATTTTCAAAGAACAAAACCGGACAATTTAATTTATCCGGTGACGTTTCCTATCAGGGACAAAACTACACGTTCTCGCGCTATGTAAGGTTTAACTATGTCAATATTAAAAATAACGCCTACAGAATAAAAATAATTTCGCACGAACCCATGGCGCATGACAATGTCCCGGTAGCCATCTCGCCTCTTGCCATTAAGATATTATTTCTTACCGGCGAATATTCTATGTACCTGCACAAGCATGATAATAACTTTATTACGATTGGAAATTCACTTTCACCGTTGATGAATTGCGTTATACAGTCCTGACGTTTTGGTAAGAACCCGATGTTATGAAGAAGAATAATTGTGTCAGCTGTGCAAAGTGTGGGTTTGCTGAGGTATGCCAGTCGTATCTTTTCGACCATCAGGAACCCATGTTTATTAAAGATTTCGCGCGTAAAAAACGTATTGCTAAAAATGAATTTATCTACCAGCACGGAACGACAGTAAAAGCATTGTATGCGCTCAGGCGTGGGGTGGCGAAGATTTATGATGCTCAGCAAACGCTTCAGGGAATTGTCTTCCCCGGTCAGGTTATCGGGGCAGAGGAGCTCTTTAGCGAGCATTATCAGTACAGCGTGCAGGCGGCCACCGAGGTAGAAATTTGTGAGTTACAAAATACCCATTTCTATCACCTGAGCCAGATAACCAGCAGCTTCACCCATTTTATCATTGCTATCCTCTCCCGCTCCGCGAGGGAAAAACAGCAGTTTATCAGCGTCCTGGTGAATCATGACGGCGTGCAAAAAGTGCGTGGATTTATTCAACTTATGGTGGATATCAACAGGGAGTATGGCTTCGAGCATTACATTCTTGAACTGCCGCTCAGCAAAAAAGAGCTGGCGCAGCTGCTCGGCATTTCTCAATCAACCCTGTCTCGCGCATTCGATACGCTGTCGGCGCAGCGTAAGCTGTCGATCAAGAAAAAAGAGCTTGTCGTGCTTGATGGACCGGATGATGAAGCAGGGACTGGAGCGGGCGAAGGGAATCGAACCCTCGTATAGAGCTTGGGAAGCTCTCGTTCTACCATTGAACTACGCCCGCTTTGAGGTGCGTAAAGCATTATAGACCTTACGCTTTTTCATACAAGTGTCAGCATCACCAAGTGGCGATTAAATGACCACTTAGCACTTTGGTTTGCTGCCCTGCGCCGGGAGATAGCGCTGCGGATCGATAGCCGTCGCCTTATAGCGGATCTGGAAATGCAGCTTCACCGAGTCCGTCCCGGTATTGCCCATGGTGGCTATCTTCTGCCCCGCCTTCACGTTTTGTCCGTTATTGACCAGCATCGTGTCGTTATGCGCATAAGCGGTGATGTAATCTTCACCGTGCTTAATCATGATCAAATTCCCGTATCCACGCAGTTGGTTGCCGACGTAGACCACCTTTCCGGCGCCGGATGCGTAGACCGGCGTGCCGCGCGCAGCAGCAATATCAATGCCTTTGTTACCGCCTTCTGAAAGTGAATAAGGCACCACAACTTTACCGCTGGCGGGCCAAACCCAGCAGCGCTGCCCGACCGGTGGCCAGGAAGACTTCGGCACCTGGTACGACGGTGTCACTTTGGCCGTTTTGCCTTTTGAAGAGGATTTTTTGGCTGAAGAGGAGCCGCCATTGACCTTCAGTTTCTGCCCCACCTCAATGGTATAGGGGGGAGAGATGTTATTCAGACGCGCGAGATCCTTGACGCTGGTTCCCGTTGCACGTGAAATGCGATCCAGGGTATCCCCGCGCTTAACGGTATAGACCGCACCGGAATAGCTGCCCATATCCGACGATTTGCTTCCTGAGCATCCCGCCAGAAGTAGCGTCAGCGTCAGGCAAACAACAGCAGTGATGGGGTTTCTCGTCAGGCTTCCTGCAAACAAAACAGATCCTCGGTCAGCGTAAATGGCGCACTATGATAGCAGCCAAAACGAACAGGGGTCATGCCCTTTTCCGCTCCAGGTGCCAAACCGTTCGTATAAGAATGCCGTATAATGATCCGGCTGATGGTGCTGAACCACTCGGCATTCTGGCACTGGAGCATCAATGAGTATTCAAGAACACGTTATTTTGGTAAATGACCAGGGAAAGGTGATTGGCACTCAGGAAAAGTATGCCGCGCACACCTCGCATACCCCGCTGCATCTGGCCTTCTCTTCCTGGCTTTTTAATGCCCGCGGCGAATGTCTGGTTACCCGACGCGCCTTAAGCAAAAAAGCCTGGCCTGGCGTCTGGACCAACTCGGTCTGCGGCCACCCTCAGTCAGGTGAAGAGATGGTACAGGCAATAATCCGCCGCTGCCGCTTTGAAGTGGGCGCAGAACTGACCGATATCACCGCCGTGGCCCCTGAGTTTCGCTATCGGGAAGCCGACCCGTCCGGGATTGTGGAAAATGAAATTTGCCCGGTATTCGCTGCCCGCATCACCAATGACGTGACGATAAACGAAAATGAAGTGATGGACTATCGGTGGGTTGAGTTGGACACATTATTCCGCGCGCTGGACGCGACGCCCTGGGCCTTTAGCCCGTGGATGATCATGGAAGCGACAACCGCCCGCGAAAAACTCAAAGCCTTCGCGGCGCAATAAAAAAGCCCCTTTCGGGGCTTTTTTTACATCTTAACGCCTTATTTCACCGGGCGCATCGCCGGGAAGAGGATCACGTCACGGATGGTATGGCTGTTGGTGAACAGCATCACCATACGGTCGATACCAATCCCCAGACCCGCCGTTGGCGGCAGGCCGTGCTCCAGCGCGGTCACGTAGTCTTCGTCGAAGAACATCGCTTCGTCGTCGCCTGCCGCTTTCGCATCTACCTGGTCCTGGAAACGCTGCGCCTGATCTTCTGCATCGTTCAGCTCGCTGAAGCCGTTGCCGATTTCGCGGCCACCGATGAAGAATTCGAAGCGATCGGTGATTTCCGGGTTCACGTCATTACGACGCGCCAGCGGAGAGACTTCTGCCGGGTATTCGGTGATGAAGGTCGGCTGAATAAGGTGCGCTTCGGCCACTTCTTCGAAGATCTCGGTCACGATACGGCCCAGACCCCAGCTCTTCTCAACCTTGATACCGATGCTTTCCGCGATGGCTTTCGCTGAGTCGAAGTTATCCAGATCGGCCATCTCGGTTTCCGGACGGTATTTCTTGATCGCTTCGCGCATAGTCAGCTTGACGAACGGCTTGCCGAAGTCGAAGACTTCTTCACCGTAAGGCACTTCGGTGGTGCCCAGAATGTCCTGCGCCAGGGTACGGAACAGGGATTCGGTCAGCTCGATCAGATCTTTGTAATCCGCATACGCCATATAGAGTTCCATCATGGTGAACTCTGGGTTATGGCGCACGGAGATGCCTTCGTTACGGAAGTTACGGTTGATTTCAAACACGCGGTCGAAGCCACCGACCACCAGACGCTTCAGGTACAGTTCCGGCGCGATACGCAGGTACATGTCCAGGTCCAGGGCGTTGTGATGGGTGATGAACGGACGCGCAGAGGCACCGCCAGGGATCACCTGCATCATTGGGGTTTCTACTTCCATAAAATCGCGGTTGACCATGAACTGGCGGATACCGGCCATGATCTGAGAGCGAATTTTGAAGGTCTTGCGGGATTCATCGTTAGAGATGAGGTCCAGATAACGCTGACGGTAGCGCGCTTCCTGATCCTGCAGGCCGTGGAATTTGTCCGGCAGCGGGCGCAGGGCTTTGGTCAGCAGACGCAGCTCGGTGCAGTGGATAGAGAGTTCACCGGTCTTGGTTTTAAACAGCTTACCTTTCGCGCCCAGGATATCGCCCAGGTCCCACTTCTTGAACTGCTCGTTGTAGATGCCTTCCGGCAGGTCGTCACGGGAAACGTACAGCTGAATACGGCCGCCAACGTCCTGCAGCGTCACGAAGGACGCTTTACCCATGATACGACGGGTCATCATACGGCCAGCCACAGACACTTCGATGTTCAGCGCTTCCAGCTCTTCGTTCTCTTTACCGTCGAAGTCTGCGTGCAGTTGGTCTGAGGTGTGGTCACGACGAAAATCGTTCGGGAACGGCACGCCCTGCTCACGCAGCGCTGCCAGCTTCTCGCGGCGGGTTTTCAGTTCGTTGTTAAGATCGACTACCGCGTCAGCGCCCTGTGCTTGTTGTTCAGACATGTTGGTTCCTCATAACCCTGCTTTCAAACTTGCTTCGATAAATTGATCCAGGCTGCCGTCCAGCACCGCCTGCGTGTTGCGGGTTTCAACCCCGGTACGCAGGTCTTTGATGCGGGAGTCATCAAGGACGTAAGAACGGATCTGGCTGCCCCAGCCGATGTCGGACTTGTTGTCTTCCATCGCCTGTTTCTCAGCATTTTTCTTCTGCATTTCCAGTTCATAAAGCTTCGCTTTCATCTGCTTCATGGCCTGGTCTTTGTTCTTATGCTGGGAACGGTCATTCTGGCACTGCGTTACCGTGTTGGTTGGAATGTGGGTAATACGCACCGCCGATTCCGTACGGTTAACGTGCTGACCACCCGCACCGGATGCGCGGTAAACGTCAATACGCAGATCGGCCGGGTTGATTTCGATATCGATATCGTCTTTCACTTCCGGGTAAACAAACGCGGAGCTGAAGGAGGTATGACGGCGTCCGCCAGAATCGAATGGGCTCTTACGTACCAGGCGATGAACGCCGGTTTCAGTACGCAGCCAGCCGTAAGCGTAATCACCAATAATCTTAATGGTGATGGATTTCAGACCCGCGACTTCACCTTCAGATTCTTCGATAATTTCGGTTTTGAAACCGCGCGCTTCTGCCCAACGCAAATACATACGCGCCAGCATGCTCGCCCAATCCTGCGCTTCTGTACCGCCAGAACCGGCCTGAATATCAAGATAGCAGTCGGCGCTGTCGTATTCGCCGGAGAACATACGACGGAATTCGAGCTGTGCCAGCTTCTCTTCCAGAACGTCGAGTTCTGCCACGGCTTCGTTAAAGGTTTCTTCGTCGTCGGCTTCTACAGCCAGTTCCAACAGACCAGAGACATCTTCCAGCCCCTGAGACATTTGGTCCAGGGTATCGACAATCGCTTCGAGAGAGGAACGCTCTTTACCCAGCGCCTGCGCGCGTTCAGGTTCGTTCCAGACGTCCGGCTGTTCCAGCTCGGCGTTTACTTCTTCAAGACGCTCTTTCTTGGCATCGTAGTCAAAGATACCCCCTAAGAACGTCAGAGCGCTCCGTGAGGTCCTGAATGCGGTTTTTTACCGGATTAATTTCAAACATGGTCTGTTTTCTTTTATGGGCTTGTCAAAATGCGGTGATAAGAGCGGGATTGTACCGAATCCACGCCCTTTTTTGTAGCTTTACTGACGCTAAATTGGCCAGATATTGTCGATGATGATCTGAAGGGAGCGGTTACCACGAAACTCGTTGATATCAAGCTTATAGGCCAGCTCAACCTCCCGCACGCCGTTGTCCGGCCAAATGGAGGTGTCAACGTTGAAGGCGATGCCGTCCAGCAGCGGGCCACCAGCGGCTGGCTCGACCATCACTTTGAGGTGACGTTCGCCAACAATTCGCTGTTGCAGCAGGCGGAAACGGCCATCGAACAGCGGTTCCGGGAACATCTGCCCCCACGGCCCCGCGTCACGCAGCATCTGGGCCACCTCCATGGTCATTTCAGCCGGTGAAAGCTCGCCGTCGGAGACCACTTCGCCCTGTAACAGTGCAGGGTCAATCCAGTCTGTCACCAGCTCGCCAAACAGCCGCTGAAACTCGTCGAACTTCGCCTCTTCCAGCGACAGGCCTGCCGCCATCGCGTGACCGCCAAACTTGATCATCAGACCCGGGTAAAGCGTATCCAGACGCTCCAGCGCATCGCGCATGTGCAGCCCCTGAATTGAACGACCGGAGCCTTTCAGCGTGCCGTCGCCCGCAGGGGCAAACGCAATCACCGGACGGTGGAAGCGCTCTTTGATGCGCGACGCCAGGATGCCGACCACGCCCTGATGCCACTCGGGATGGTACATCGCCAGGCCGCCCGGCAGCGTATCGCCGCTGCGTTCCAGCTTTTCACACAGGGTCAGCGCTTCGGCCTGCATCCCCTGCTCGATCTCTTTACGGGTCTGGTTCAGGGCGTCGAGCTCGTTCGCCAGCACGCGCGCCTCGCCGATGTTGTCGCACAGCAGCAGCGCGACGCCGACGGACATATCGTCCAGCCTTCCGGCTGCGTTAAGACGCGGCCCGAGGGCAAAGCCGAGATCGCTTGCCGCCAGCTTCAGCGGATCGCGGTTTGAAATTTCCAGCAGCGCCTTAATCCCCGGACGACACTTGCCCGCCCGGATGCGGCTTAAGCCCTGCCAGGTCAAAATACGGTTGTTGGTATCGAGAGGCACCACGTCCGCCACGGTACCCAGCGCCACCAGGTCGAGATATTCGGCCAGGTTAGGCACGGCAATCCCGCGCGACTCAAACCAGCCCTTATCGCGCAGCAGCGTTCGCAGCGCCAGCATCAGATAAAACGCCACGCCGACACCGGCCAGGGATTTCGACGGGAAATCGCAGTCGCGCAGATTGGGGTTAATGATGGCTTCGGCGGCAGGCAGGGTTTCCCCCGGCAGGTGGTGATCGGTAACCAGCACCGGGATCCCCAGCGCATGCGCATGATCGACACCCGCATGGGAGGAGATCCCGTTATCCACGGTCAGGATCATCTGCGCACCGCGCGCGTGAGCCTGATCGACCACTTCCGGGCTAAGACCGTAACCGTCTTCAAAGCGGTTTGGCACCAGATAGGTGACGTTATCGCAGCCCAGCGCGCGCAGGCTGAGCACGCTCAGTGCGGTACTGGTTGCACCGTCGGCATCGAAATCGCCCACCACCACAATCCGCGTCCCTTCCCGGAACGCGTTGTAGAGCATTTCAGTGGCCTTTTCGACGCCGCTTAGCTGCTGCCAGGGCAGCATACCTTTGACGCTACGCTCAAGATCGTCCGCCGTTCGCACACCGCGGCTGGCATAGAGCCGCTTCAGCAGCGGCGAAAGATCGTCAGGTAAATCAGCCGTGTCAGCCGCTTCGCGGCGGCGCAGTTTTATCGGAGCTTTCACGCGGATTATTTACCCGCAGTCTGTTTCTGGTGCGCGTCGAGGAACTCTTTCATCTCTTTTGGTCCCTGATAGCCCGGCACCACGTAGCCGTTGCTCAGCACGATGGCTGGGGTACCGGTCACGCCAAACTGCACGCCCAGCGCATAATGATTTGCGATATCAATGTCGCAGGAAGCAGGCTTAACGCCTTTGCCGTTCATGGCATCATCAAAGGCCTTGTTGCGGTCTTTCGCACACCAGATAGCCTTCATGTCCTGCTCTGGCTGGCTCTGCACGCCTGCACGCGGGAAGGCCAGGTAACGCACGGTAATACCCAGCGCGTTGTAGTCTTTCATCTCTTCATGCAGCTTGTGGCAGTAGCCGCAGGTGATATCGGTGAAGACGGTAATCACGTGTTTTTCCTGCGCCGCTTTATAAACGATCATCTCTTTTTCAAGCGCATTCAGGTTTTTCATCAGCAGCTGGTTGGTCACGTTGACCGGCTGCGCGCCGCTCACGTCATACATCGGCCCCTGAATGATGTGCTTTCCATCTTCGGTCACGTACAGCACACCGCTGTTGGTTAAGACGGTTTTCATTCCCGCAACGGGCGCGGGCTGAATGTCGCTGCTGGTGACACCCAGTTTCGTCAGAGACTGTTTGATGGCGGCGTCGTCAGCATGAGCAAAACCGGTAAATGAGGCTGCCAGCAGGGTGAACAGCGCAAAAGACTTTTTCATATTTAATCCTGTAACAATTCGTCGGCACTCACGCGCGTGGGTGGTGCTGTTGATGTAGCTGCCGCAGGCGTTCCGTCGCGACATGGGTATAAATCTGCGTCGTTGAGAGATCGCTGTGTCCCAACAGCATCTGCACCACGCGCAAATCAGCGCCGTGGTTTAGCAGATGCGTCGCAAAGGCATGACGCAAAACGTGCGGCGACAGCTTTTCGCTGTCAATGCCCGCCAGTGTGGCGTAATGCTTGATGCGATGCCAGAAGGTTTGTCGCGTCATCTGCTGCGCGCGCTGGCTGGGGAACAGCACATCGATAGAAACGCCATTCAGAAGCCACGGTCTGCCGTGCTCCAGATACGTCTCCAGCCAGTACACCGCCTCTTCACCCAGCGGGCCGAGCCGTTCTTTGTTCCCTTTACCTATCACGCGAACCACGCCCTGACGCAGGCTGATATCGCTCATCGTCAGGCCAACCAGTTCCGAAACGCGCAAACCGGTAGCATACAATAGTTCAAGCATCGCTTTATCGCGTAACTCCAGCGGCAGGTCAACAGCGGGTGATTGTAATAATCTCTCAACTTGCGCTTCGCTGAGATCTTTCGGCAGCCGCTGCGGAAGTTTAGGCGATGCCAGCAGCGCACTGGGATCGTCCGCCCGGATCTTCTCACGGTAGAGATGCTGGAACAGACGACGCATTGCGCTAAGCAGGCGTGCGGAGCTGGTGGCCTTGTAGCCACCGTCCATCCGCTCACCCAGCAGCGCCTGCAGGTCATCGCGTTGGACACTCTCAAGCGTCAGTTCCCGGTGTGCCAGCCATTCCACCAGCATGGTGAGATCGCGCCGATAGGCACTGAGCGTGTTCTCGGCCAGGTTTTTCTCCAGCCACAGCGCGTCGAGAAACTGTTCGATGAGTGCGAGATCCTTTTCCACATCAACCTCTTTGATTCTGCAATCAGGGCATTATGCCTGATTGCCATCGGTTTCTGGTACACTACGCGCAAAGTCAGAGTAAGAATTGAGAACGTTACGCGATGAATATTGGTCTTTTCTATGGTTCCAGCACCTGCTATACCGAAATGGCAGCGGAAAAAATTCGCGACATCATCGGCCCGGAGCTGGTGACGTTGCATAACCTGAAAGATGACGCCGTCGCGCTGATGGAACAGTACGACGTGCTGATCCTCGGCATCCCGACCTGGGACTTTGGCGAGATACAGGAAGACTGGGAAGCCATCTGGGATCAGCTCGATTCGCTCAACCTCGACGGCAAAATCATTGCGATGTACGGCATGGGCGACCAGCTAGGCTACGGCGAGTGGTTCCTGGATGCGCTCGGCATGCTGCACGATAAACTGGCACCGAAAGGCGCGACGTTTATAGGCTACTGGCCAACAGAAGGCTATGAGTTCACCAGCAAAAAACCGATTATCGCGGAGGGTCAGCTGTTTGTCGGGCTTGCCCTGGATGAAACCAACCAGTACGACCTCAGCGACGAACGCCTGGAAAACTGGTGCGAACAGATACTGGGTGAAATGGCCGAGAAGTTCAGCTAACGCGAACTTAGTCCTGCGTCGGTTGTTGCAACATCATCCGGCGCAGATCTCGCCACTCCGCAGCATCCATACTGTCGGCAGCCAGCCACAGGTGCTGGCGACGACCACCTTCAGGCTGACGCAGTCTCAGCATCATGCCAACGCTAAGCATCCACGGTGTACCGACGATCTCCCACTCTTTCCCCTGCCAGCGCAGACGGGAATCCATCAGCAGTTTGATTTCACCCTGACGGGCGTTGATCCGGCGCTGGCTGCGCACGCTATCAAAAACCACAAACGACAGCAGCAATAACCACAGCGGCGTATAGCTTAGCGGCCACGGCATCAGTAAAACAAAGGCCGCAACCAGGCCGTGGAGCAGTAATGACATCCACTGCGAGCGCCATGAGACGCGAAGATCAGATTGCCACAGGACCACGTTCCCGATTCCGTGTTTGAATTAATTGCACCATCCGTTGCAACTCGGTGTCGGCGGGTTTGCCGTGATTCATCAGCCAGTTGAATAAATCCGGATCGTCAGACTCAAGAAGGCGAACAAACAGGCGCTTATCGTCATCGCTTAAGCTGTCATACTCATATTCAAAGAACGGCATGATGGAGATATCAAGTTCGCGCATGCCGCGACGGCACGCCCAGTGAATACGGGCCTTGTTGTTAATATCCATGTTCTGTTTCCTGCATTACGTTTGGCACAGTCGGTATCCCGTTAGGTATTCATTATTTCTTTCCGGGAACAGTTGCTAGTGTAACGTGTTTTTGGCCGTTTCTTTACTGGAATATTGCAATCGCCGAGCCGGATTCCAGGATAACCACTCTAAAGACAGTGAATTACATTATTTTGCGTGCCGCTGCGCATAACCGCACGATGGCACGAATGGCGTGCTGAAAGCGCTTGCAATGGCTGTAGTCTCTTTTACCATTAGGCATTATCAAAGCGTTAAGCAATTCAGGATATCACTATGGCATTTACTCCATTTACCCCTCGCCAGCCCGCCGCCCCTGCGCGTCTACCGCTGACGCTGATGACTCTTGATGACTGGGCGCTGGCGACGCTTACCGGTGCCGACGCCGAAAAATACCTGCAGGGGCAGGTGACGGCAGACGTTGCGCAGCTGACTGAACACCAGCACCTGCTGGCAGCGCACTGCGATCCAAAAGGAAAAATGTGGAGCAATCTGCGCCTGTTCCGCCACCAGGATGGGTTTGCCTTAATTGAACGCCGCAGCCTGCGTGATGCCCAGCTGACCGAACTGAAAAAATATGCGGTGTTTTCCAAAGTCATCATCGCGCCGGACGACGAGCATGTTTTGCTGGGTGTGGCAGGTTTCCAGGCGCGTGCAGCGCTCAACAATCTTTTCAGCGAACTGCCGGATGCGGAAAAACAGGTGGTCAGCGAAGGTGAGACCTCTATTTTGTGGTTTGAGCATCCTGCCGAGCGTTTCCTGCTGGTGACGGATGTTGCCACCGCTGAGCGCGTGACCGAGGCCCTGCGCGGTGAAGCGCAGTTGAATAACAGCCAACAGTGGCTGGCGCTGAACATTGAAGCGGGTTTGCCCGTCATTGACGCGGTGAATAGCGCACAGTTTATTCCGCAGGCGACAAATATCCAGGCGTTGGGTGGCATCAGCTTTAAGAAAGGCTGTTACACCGGTCAGGAGATGGTGGCACGTGCAAAATTCCGCGGTGCCAACAAACGCGCCCTGTGGACACTGGCGGGCCGCGCCAGCCGCGTTCCGGAAGCAGGCGAAGATCTCGAGTTGAAAATGGGTGAAAACTGGCGCCGTACCGGCACGGTACTCGCCGCCGTTCAGCTGGATGATGGTCGTCTGCTGGTGCAGGTCGTCATGAATAACGATATGGAAGCCAACAGCGTATTCCGCGTGCGCGACGATGCCAATACGTTGAGCATTGAACCGCTGCCGTATTCACTGGATGAGTGATGCTGTATCGCCCGGTGGCGCTGCGCTTACCGGGCCTACAGTCCCGTAGGTCGGGTAAGGCGAAGCCGCCACCCGACAACAAACTACACCTGCCCCACATACAAATAAATCGCCAGGAAATGGCACACGCTGCCGCCGAGCACAAAGCCGTGCCAGATAGCGTGGTTATACGGAATGCGCTTGCAGACGTAGAAAATCACGCCCAGCGAGTAGACCACACCGCCCACCGCCAGAAGCGTTACGCCCCCAACAGCCAGCTTAATCGCCAGTTGATATACCACAATCAGCGACAGCCAGCCCATCGTCAGATAGGTCACCAGCGACAGCACCTTAAAACGGTGTGCGATGGTCAGCTTAAACAGGATCCCCAGCAGCGCCAGGCTCCAGATAACAATCATCAGGCCACGCGACAGCGGCGAGTTCAATCCCACCAGCAAAAACGGCGTGTAGGTGCCTGCGATAAGAAGATAGATAGCGCAGTGGTCAAATTTTTTGAGCCAGATCTTAGCCCGTTGATGGGGAATAGCGTGATACAGCGTCGAGGCCAGGAAGAGCAGGATCATACTCCCGCCATACAAACTGTAGCTGGTAATAGCCATCGCGCTGGCGTTGGTGTCCACCGCCTGCACCAGCAGTAATACTAAACCGACAATCCCAAAAACCAGGCCAATGCCGTGGCTTATGCTGTTGGCTACTTCCTCAGCCAGCGAATATCCCTGTGCGATTAATGGTCTGCTTACCATACTTAACTCCGGGAAAACAAAAGATGATTATTCATCGCCTGACTATGCTAACTGAGAATGATTCCAGTGAACACCTGTTAGCTAAAATAATTTCAACTATAAAAAATAACAATATAAATCATATATATACAACAATAACTCACCTAACATTTGTTCACATTTAAAATTAATTATTAAGAATCAAGGGTATAAAATTGAGTTATGCCGTCTGCCGGCATGTTATGATGAGAAAATGCTGTCTGAATGAGAGTTTTGCTGCCGTGAGTATGTTCACCCATTCCGCCGTTGCCAGTCTCAACAATCTTGAGATGATGGTCTACAACTACGTCATTAAGAACCGTGACAAAGTGATGTACATGACCATCCGCGAACTGGCGGACGCGGCTGGCGTCTCCACCACCACAATCCTGCGCTTTTGCCGCAAGCTGAACTGCGACGGCTACTCTGAATTCCGCGTGCGCTTTAAGCTCTATTTAGAGCAAAATGAACCGCAGCAGGCCAATTTTGGTGCCAGTGAAATTATCAGCTTCTTTAAAAGCGTCAACAATGAAGAGTTTGATGCGTTATTAGATGACGCTGTAGATATTATTTTATCTTCAGAACGCATTATATTTGTCGGAGCGGGCACATCCGGTTCACTGGCAAAATATGGCGCACGTTTTTTTTCAAATATCGGAAAATTCAGCAACCATATCGACGACCCTTATTTTCCCGTCACCAATGATATGGCAAAAAATGCACTGGCTATCGTGCTCTCCGTCTCGGGTGAAACCGAGGAGATCCTGCGCTTTGCCAGCCAGTTTAGCCTACACCATTGCAAGGTGCTCTCTATCACCAGTCACGAACACTCACGCCTGGCAAAGCTGGCGGACTTTAACCTCTCCTGGCATGTGCCTCAAACGCGTATTGCAGGCGTGTACGATATTACCACCCAAATTCCCGTCATCTATATTCTGGAATCGCTTGGGCGTAAGCTGGCGAAGAAATTAGCAGAATAAAACACCCTGTTTTTTTGATGTAACAAATCACATTGCGCACAAATTGTTATATCGTGACATTTAATTTCGCTTTGCTAGACTCGATTTCAATGAGTCCTGAATTGAGAAATAGCAAAGATGAAAAAACTGACCTTACCGAAAGATTTTTTATGGGGCGGCGCGGTTGCGGCTCACCAGGTTGAAGGCGGCTGGAATAAAGGCGGCAAAGGGCCAAGCATTTGCGACGTCCTGACCGGCGGTGCGCACGGCGTACCGCGTGAAATCACTCAGGAGGTGGTGCCGGGTAAATACTACCCAAACCACGACGCGGTAGATTTCCACGGCCACTACAAAGAAGACATCAAGCTGTTTGCCGAGATGGGCTTCAAGTGCTTCCGCACCTCCATCGCCTGGACACGTATTTTCCCGAAGGGTGATGAAACGCAGCCAAACGAAGAGGGACTGAAGTTCTACGACGACATGTTCGACGAGCTGCTGAAGTACAACATCGAGCCGGTCATCACCCTCTCCCACTTCGAAATGCCGCTGCACCTGGTGCAGGCGTACGGCGGCTGGACCAACCGCAAAGTGGTCGATTTCTTTGTGCGCTTCTCCGAAGTCGTGTTTGAGCGCTACAAAAATAAGGTCAAATACTGGATGACCTTCAACGAAATTAACAACCAGCGTAACTGGCGCGCGCCGCTGTTCGGCTACTGCTGCTCCGGCGTGGTCTATACCGAGCACGACAATCCGGAAGAGACCATGTACCAGGTGCTGCACCACCAGTTTGTGGCCAGCGCTCTGGCGGTGAAAGCTGCCCGTCGCATCAACCCGGAGATGAAAGTCGGCTGCATGCTGGCGATGGTGGCCCTCTATCCGTTCTCCTGTAAACCAGAAGACGTGATGTTCGCCCAGGAATCCATGCGCGAGCGCTACGTCTTTACCGACGTCCAGCTGCGCGGCTATTACCCGTCCTACGTGCTGAACGAGTGGGAGCGCCGCGGTTTCTCCATCAAAATGGAAGCGGGGGACGAGCAGATCCTGCGTGATGGGACGTGCGACTACCTGGGCTTCAGCTATTACATGACCAACGCGGTCAAAGCGGAAGGCGGCACCGGCGATGCGATTTCCGGTTTCGAAGGCAGCGTGCCGAATCCGCACGTCAAAGCTTCCGACTGGGGCTGGCAGATTGACCCGGTGGGTCTGCGCTATGCGCTGTGCGAACTGTACGAGCGCTATCAGAAGCCGCTGTTTATCGTGGAGAACGGTTTCGGCGCCTACGACAAAGTGGAAGAAGACGGCAGCATCAACGATGACTACCGCATCGACTACCTGCGCGCCCACGTGGAAGAGATGATGAAGGCCGTGACGTACGACGGCGTGGATCTGATGGGCTACACCCCGTGGGGCTGCATCGACTGCGTCTCCTTTACCACCGGTCAGTACAGCAAGCGCTATGGCTTTATCTACGTGAACAAGCACGACGACGGCTCCGGTGACATGTCCCGTTCCCGTAAGAAGAGCTTCGACTGGTATAAAACCGTGATTGCCAGCAACGGCGAAACGCTGTAATTCATCGCCCTCTCCTCGCACAGGAGAGGGCAAACCTCTTATCTCCCGGACACTTCTTTACAGCTTAAGCGTTGCCAAAAAACCTGCGCCCTATAAGATAAGCCTCGTGAATATTTGAGGCAAAGATGATCAAACGACAACGCAACGCTATCCTGCTTGTTGCCCTGGCCTGTCTGGTGGTGCTGATATGCACCGCCCAGCGGATGGCCGGGATGCACGCGCTTGTCATGAACGTCACCGCCGTAAGCCAGCCTGTCCAGCAGGGGCAGGAGAGCATCGACGCACCGGTCACGCCCTGTGAACTCAGCGCGAAATCGCTGATGGCCGTTCCGCCAATACTGTTTGAAGGTGCTCTCTTTGCCGTCACCCTGCTTCTTGCGCTGCTGGCCGCTAATCCGCCACGCCGCGAGCGGCTGTGGCCTCCCCGCGTTATCTCCCCGCCCCGATTACGGGTACATCTAAGACTCTGCGTCTTCCGTGAATGAGCATTCGCCTGACACATCAGGTTAATTCATCATTTACGGAGAAAATTTATGTTTACTGTATTCAGGCGACTGCTGGTCTGCCTGCTTTGGCTATGGCTGCCCCTCAG
>NZ_GL890780.1:360741-367502 GCF_000211415.1 Enterobacter mori LMG 25706
CAGGCCGCCGACACCGGCTGGCTGCGTGCCGCCGATAATCAGCACGCCAGCGTCAGGCTGCGCGCGCAGCCTGACAATAATGGCGATACCCGCCTGCTGCTGGATGTCGCCCTTGAAAAAGGGTGGAAAACCTACTGGCGCTCGCCGGGAGAAGGGGGCGTTGCCCCTGCCATTCTCTGGCATCAACCGGTTGATGCCACCTGGCGCTGGCCTACGCCCGAGCGTTTCGACGTTGCTGGCATCACCACGCAGGGTTATCACGGCGACGTGAGTTTTCCCATTACGGTGCGTGGCGAGTCGCCAAAAACCCTGAGCGGCGTGCTGACGCTGTCTACCTGCAGCAACGTCTGTATTCTCACCGACTACCCGTTCTCACTGGATTTGACGACCAGCGCGGGCGGCGACTTTGATTACGATTACCATCGGGCGATGGGCACGCTACCGCTCAGTAGCGGATTGACGTCAGCGATTAGCGCCAGCTACACCTCCGGCAAGCTGACCGTAACGGCACAACGTGACGCAGGCTGGCAGCAGCCCTCGCTGTTTATCGACAGCATGGACGATGTTGATTTCGGCAAGCCAACCTTTTCCGTGCGCAGCGGGTCTCTTGTCGCCACCATCCCGGTGACGGACAGCTGGGGCGACGCTGCACCTGACATCAGCGGCAAAACGCTGTCAGTCGTTCTCGCGGATAGCGGCCAGGCGCAGGCGTCCAGTCTGAATATCGGGAAAGGTACCCTCACGCCAGCGTTCTCGTTAGGCTGGGTCCTGCTGATGGCGCTGGCTGGCGGCCTGATCCTGAATGTCATGCCCTGCGTGCTGCCCGTTCTGGCCATGAAGCTCGGCACGCTGATGCAAACCGAACGTCAGGCGCGCGGCCAGATACGCAGGCAGTTTCTTGCCTCGGTAGGCGGGATCGTCATTTCGTTTCTTGCGCTGGCGCTAATGATGACGGTGCTGCGTTTAGGTAATCAGGCGCTCGGCTGGGGGATCCAGTTCCAGAACCCGTGGTTTATCGCTGCGATGGCGCTGGTAATGGTGCTGTTCAGTGCCAGCCTGCTGGGATTGTTTGAGATCCGCCTCCCCTCCTCTGCCAGCACCTTCCTTGCCACGCGCGGCGGCAACGGGCTCGCGGGCCATTTCTGGCAAGGCGCGTTTGCCACCTTGCTGGCAACGCCCTGCACCGCGCCGTTCCTGGGTACTGCCGTGTCGGTTGCGCTGGCGGCACCGCTCCCGCTGCTGTGGGGCATCTTCTTTGCGATGGGTGTCGGCATGAGCCTTCCCTGGCTGCTGGTGGCGGCCTGGCCTGGGCTGGCACAGAGGCTGCCGCGTCCGGGGCGCTGGATGAACGTGGTGCGAGTGGTATTGGGATTGATGATGCTCGGCTCGTCCCTGTGGCTGCTGAGCCTGCTGGTGGTGCATATCGGCACGCTGCCCGTCATCACGCTGGGTGTGGCGCTGATCCTTATCCTGCTACTGGTTACTGCCTGGCGCTACCGCTGGCAAACCGCGCTGCGTGCCGGTGCCTTTGCCCTGGTCGTTGCCGCCGCAGCGGTGTTTATTACCGCCCCCGGCGGGGAGAACGGCCGTCGCGATCGGGTGAACTGGCAGCCGCTGAGTGAAGAGGCGATTGCCCGCGCGCTGGCTGACAACAAGCGGGTGTTTGTTGACGTGACCGCCGACTGGTGCGTGACCTGTAAAGCCAATAAGTACAACGTTCTGCTGCGTGACGACGTGCAGGATGCGCTTTCCGCACCGGATATTGTCGCCCTGCGCGGAGACTGGAGCCGTCCTTCCGCCAGCATTAGTCAGTTCTTAACCACGCGCGGCAGCGCCGCCGTGCCGTTTAACCAGATTTACGGACCGGGATTACCGCAGGGCCACGTGCTGCCTGCGTTATTAAGCCGCGACGCGGTGCTTACCACCCTGTCCGATGCGAAAGGAAAATAACATGAGAGCCTTTATTGCCTTGCTTATGCTGTCTTTATCCACGTTCAGCGTCGCCGCGCCGTCGGATGACGCGTCCAGTGACCAGCTGGCTAAACTGCTGTTCAACGACCCCAATAGCCCGCGTACCGGCGCGAAAGCGCCAAAGCTGATTATTGTCTCTTTCACTGACTACAACTGCCCTTACTGCAAGCAGTTCGACCCTATGCTGGAGAAAATCGTGCATGACAACCCGGACGTGCAGCTCATCGTTAAGCTGTTACCGTTCAAGGGCCAAAGCTCGGTGAATGCGGCAAAAGCGGCGCTTTCGGTTTGGCAGCAACAGCCTGATAAATTCTGGGCGCTGCACCAGCGGTTGATGATGAAAAAAGGGTATCACGACGATGCCAGCATCGCGGCGGCTCAGACAAAGACCGGGACGGACAGCATTAAGACAGAGGATAAAACCATGGACTCTCTGAAAATGAACCTGATCCTGTCGCAGGTGCTGAATATTCAGGGCACCCCGGCGACCATCATTGGCGACCAGATGGTCGCGGGAGCCATTCCTTATGAGGATCTGGAGGCGCTGGTGAAAGAAAAGCTGACGCAAGCCCGTGGCCAGTAAGCTCCCGCGCCTGGTGCGCGAACTCGCAATGTGGCTGCTGATCGGCGTTGCCGTAAGCCTGGCGGTAGATTATTTCCGCCAGCCCGAGCTGCCGCAGAATTTCGCCTCAGCCGCGCTGCAAACGCTCGACGGTAAACCCGTCGACCTTATTGCCATGAGTGAGGAACGTCCGCTGCTGGTGTACGTCTGGGCTACCTGGTGTGGCGTATGCCGCTACACCACGCCATCCGTATCGGCACTTGCCGCAGAGGGCGGCAACGTGATGTCGGTTGCGCTGCGCTCCGGTGATAACGCCACGCTGGAGAGATGGCTGGCGAAGAAGAAGATGACGCTGCCGACGGTCAACGACGCCAGCGGAAGCCTGTCTCGCCAGTGGGACGTGCAGGTCACGCCCACGCTGGTGGTGATCTCTCACGGAGAGGTGAAGTCGATCACCACCGGCTGGACCAGCAGCTGGGGCATGCGGCTGCGGCTTGCGTCGTAGTTGTTACTTTCCGCCCGCCAGCTCCAGGAAGCTGCCGGTCACGTAGGAGGCTTTGTCGCTCAGCAGCCAGGTAATGGCCTGAGCGACTTCCTCCGGCTGGCCGCCGCGCTGCATGGGCAGCATGGATTTCACCCGATCCACGCGCCCCGGCTCGCCGCCGGAGGCGTGGATATCGGTATAGATCAGCCCGGGGCGTACGCAGTTGACGCGAATGCCCTGTGCTGCCACCTCCAGCGATAATCCCGTCGTCAGCGAGTCCACCGCCCCTTTGGAGGCGGCGTAATCCACATATTCCCCCGGTGCGCCCAGACGGGAGGCGGCGGAAGAGACGTTCACTATCGCGCCTCCTTTACCACCATGTTTGTGCGACATACGCTTTACCGCCTCGCGACAGCAGAGAAAATAACCCGTGACGTTGGTGGCCAGCACGCGGTTAATGCGCTCGGCTGAGAGGTTTTCGATGGTCGACTGCTCGAACAGAATACCCGCGTTGTTCACCAGCGCCGTTAGCGGCTCGCCTTCACGATCGATACTGTCAAACATCGCCATAACCTGCGCTTCATCACTGATATCCGCGCGCACGGCAAACGCTTTACCGCCTGCCTCAACAATCTGATTGATCACGTCCGTCGCGGCCTTGATGTTATGGTGAAAATTCACCGCCACGGTGTAGCCTTCGCGTGCCAGCTGCAGCGCAGTGGCTTTACCGATGCCCCGGCTCGCGCCGGTGACGAGTGCAATTGCCATTCGCTTCTCCCAATAAAAAAGCCGGGTGGCGGCTTCGCCTTACCCGGCCTACGTTACTACATCAGCATTATTACTGGTATTCGCTCATCGGCACGCAGGAGCAGAACAGGTTACGGTCGCCGTAGACGTCATCGAGACGCTTCACGGTCGGCCAGTATTTGTTTGCCACGCCTGCCGGGAAGACCGCCAGCTCGCGGGAATAACCGTGGTTCCACTCTGCGACCATCTCGTGCTGGGTGTGCGGGGCGTTGACCAGCGGGTTACCTTCCAGCGTCCACTCACCGTCCTGCACGCGGTCGATCTCCATGCGGATCGCCAGCATCGCGTCGATAAAGCGGTCCAGCTCGGCTTTGCTCTCCGACTCCGTTGGCTCAACCATCAGCGTACCCGCCACCGGGAACGACATGGTTGGCGCATGGAAGCCGTAGTCGATCAGACGCTTGGCGATATCCAGTTCGCTAATACCGGTCTGCTCTTTCAGCGGACGAATATCAAGGATGCACTCGTGCGCCACGCGACCGTCACGGCCGGTGTAGAGCACCGGGAAGGCGGACTTCAGGCGAGTCGCAATATAGTTGGCGTTGAGGATCGCCACCTGGCTCGCCTGCTTCAGTCCTTCCGCACCCATCATGCGGATATACATCCAGCTGATTGGCAGGATAGAGGCGCTGCCGAACGGTGCCGCTGAGACCGCGCCCTGACGGGTCAGCATGCCTTCAATCTGCACTACGCTGTGGCCTGGCACAAACGGTGCCAGATGCGCTTTCACGCCGATTGGGCCCATACCCGGGCCGCCGCCGCCGTGCGGGATGCAGAAGGTTTTGTGCAGGTTCAGGTGCGACACGTCCGCACCGATAAAGCCTGGAGAGGTAATGCCCACCTGCGCGTTCATGTTCGCGCCGTCGAGGTAAACCTGACCGCCGAACTGGTGCACCACTTCGCACACTTCACGGATGGTCTCTTCGTACACGCCGTGAGTGGACGGGTAGGTCACCATGATGCAGGAGAGCTTGTCACCCGCCTGCTCGGCTTTCGCACGCAGGTCGGCCAGATCGATGTTGCCGTTCTTATCGCACGCCACCACCACCACTTCCATACCCGCCATCTGGGCAGACGCCGGGTTGGTACCGTGCGCGGAGCTTGGGATAAGGCAGATATCGCGATGCCCTTCGCTGCGGCTTTCGTGATAGTGACGGATCGCCAGCAGGCCCGCGTACTCGCCCTGCGCGCCGGAGTTAGGCTGCATGCAGAGCGCGTCATAACCGGTCAGCTTCACCAGCCAGTCGGAAAGCTGGTTGATCATCATGTGATAACCTTCCGCCTGCTCTGGCGGGCAGAACGGGTGCAGCTCGGAGAATTCAGGCCAGGTGATTGGGATCATCTCTGCCGCGGCGTTCAGCTTCATGGTGCAGGATCCCAGCGGGATCATCGCCTGGTTCAGCGCCAGATCCTTGCGCTCCAGAGAGCGCATATAGCGCATCATCTCGGTTTCGCTGTGGTAGCGATTAAAGACCGGGTGCGTCAGGATCGCATCGTTACGCAGCATGCTTTCCTGAATGGAGCGGCTGCCGAGCGCCACGTCTTTGTCCAGCGTATCAACGTCCAGACCGTGCGCGTCACCCAGCAACACGCTGAACAGGTTCAGGATATCGTCGCGGGTGGTGCTTTCATCCAGCGTAATGCCGACGGCGTTGTGAATGTCGCTGCGCAGATTGATCTCTGCTGCATCCGCACGCGCCAGCACGGCCGCTTCGTCCGCCACGTCCACGCACAGGGTGTCGAAGTAGTGAGCGTGGCGCAGCTTAAGGCCTTTCTGCTGCAGACCGCAGGCCAGAATATCGGCCAGGCGGTGAATGCGGCTGGCAATACGCTTCAGGCCAGCCGGGCCGTGGAACACGGCGTACAGGCTGGCGATGTTTGCCAGCAGCACCTGCGAGGTACAGATGTTGGAGTTCGCTTTCTCGCGGCGGATATGCTGCTCGCGGGTCTGCATCGCCATGCGCAGCGCGGTGTTACCGGCAGCATCTTTTGAGACGCCGATAATACGGCCAGGCATGGAGCGTTTGAATTCATCTTTCGCGCCGAAGAACGCCGCATGCGGGCCGCCGTAGCCCATCGGCACGCCGAAGCGTTGCGCAGAACCGAAGACAATATCCGCGCCCTGTTTGCCCGGCGCCGTCAGCAGCACCAGCGCCATGAAATCGGCGGCAACGCTGACAACCACTTTGCGGGACTTCAGCTCGGCAATCAGCGCGCCGTAGTCGTGTACTTCACCGGTGGTGCCCACCTGCTGCAGCAGCACGCCGAAGACGTCCTGGTGATCCAGCACTTTGTCAGCGTCATCGACAATCACGTCAAAGCCGAAGGTTTCCGCGCGGGTGCGCACCACGTCCAGCGTCTGCGGATGCACGTCCGCCGCCACGAAGAAGCGGTTGGCATTTTTCAGCTTGCTCACGCGTTTGGCCATCGCCATCGCTTCGGCGGCGGCGGTCGCTTCATCCAGCAGAGAAGCGGAGGCGATATCCATGCCGGTCAGATCCAGCGTCACCTGCTGAAAGTTCAGCAGCGCTTCCAGACGGCCCTGAGAGACTTCTGGCTGATAAGGGGTGTAAGCGGTGTACCAGCCCGGGTTTTCCAGCATGTTGCGCAGGATAACCGGCGGCAACTGCACGTTGGTGTAGCCCATGCCAATGTAAGACTTATAGCGCTTGTTCAGGCCTGCGATAGCCTTCAGCTCCGCCAGCGCGGCGAATTCCGTGGTGGCTTCCCCCACCTGAGGCGGCGTGGCAAGCTGGATGTCTTTTGGCACAATCTGGCCGATCAGTGCGTTTAATGAATCCGCGCCAACTGTCTTCAGCATCTCCTGCTGTTGCTGAGCATCCGGCCCAATGTGACGTTCAATGAAGGCGCCACGGTTTTCGAGCTGGCTTAAAGTCTGTGTCATGAGCGATGGTTCCTGAAACGTGCAGTGAATTT
>NZ_GL890780.1:367605-384850 GCF_000211415.1 Enterobacter mori LMG 25706
GAGGGGGATAAACAATTACTCGTCTTCTAACAGTGCTTCGTATGCGGTCGCATCCAGCAGCGCGGCAACCTGAGATTCGTCGCTGGCTTTGATCTTGAAGATCCAGCCGCCTTCATACGGCTCGCTGTTCACCAGCTCTGGCGAATCGCTCAGCGCGTCGTTAACGGCAACGATTTCACCGCTCACAGGAGCGTAGATGTCAGAAGCCGCTTTTACGGACTCCGCTACGGCGCAGTCGTCGCCCGCGCTAACGGTCGTGCCCACATCAGGCAGGTCAACAAACACCATGTCGCCCAGCAGCTCCTGCGCGTGCTCGGTGATCCCTACGGTGTAAGTGCCGTCCGCCTCTTTGCGCAGCCACTCATGTTCTTTGCTGTATTTCAGTTCTGCTGGCACATTGCTCATTGAAGTTCTCCTGATAAAAATGATTAGGCGACCGGCTTACCGGCGCGAACAAAAATCGGTTTGGTCACGTTGACCGGCATTTCGCGGTTGCGGATTTGCACTACCGCCGTTTCGCCAATGCCCGCCGGCACGCGTGCCAGTGCAATACTGTAGCCCAGCGTCGGGGAGAAGGTACCGCTGGTGATCACGCCTTCGCGATGATTGCCGTCGGCATCGGTGAAGCGCACCGGCAGTTCGCCGCGCAGCACGCCTTTTTCCGTCATCACCAGACCAACCAGCTGTTCAGTGCCCTTCTCGCGCTGCATCTCCAGCGCTTCACGGCCAATAAAGTCGCGGTCAGCCGGTTCCCACGCGATGGTCCAGCCCATATTGGCGGCCAGCGGAGAGACGCTTTCGTCCATCTCCTGACCGTAGAGGTTCATCCCCGCTTCCAGACGCAGCGTATCGCGCGCGCCCAGACCCGCAGGCTTCACGCCCGCTTCCACCAGCGCGCGCCAGAAATCAGCGGCCTTCTCGTTTGGCATCGCAATTTCGTAGCCCGCTTCACCGGTGTAGCCGGTGGTGGCGATAAACAGATCGCCCGCCTGCACGCCGAAGAACGGCTTCATGCCTTCGGTTGCTTTGCGCTGCTCGTCGGTAAACAGAGACGCGGCTTTCGCCTGCGCGTTAGGACCCTGCACGGCGATCAGCGACAGATCGTCACGGACGGTGATATCGATGGCATAAGGTTCGGCGTGTTGGGTGATCCAGGAGAGGTCTTTTTCGCGGGTGGCGGAGTTTACAACGAGGCGGAAGAAATCTTCAGTGAAGTAATAGACGATAAGGTCATCAATCACGCCGCCCGAGGCATTCAGCATGCCGGTGTAGAGCGCTTTGCCCGGCGTCTTCAGTTTAGCGACGTCGTTTGCCAGCAGATAACGCAAGAACTCCCGGGTGCGGCTACCGCGCAGATCGACAATCGTCATGTGTGACACGTCGAACATACCGGCATCGGTGCGCACCGCGTGGTGCTCATCAATCTGCGAGCCGTAGTGCAGCGGCATCATCCAGCCGTGGAAGTCCACCATGCGGGCGCCGCATAACACGTGTTGTTCGTACAAAGGAGTCTGTTGAGCCATCTTGTCCTCGTTGAAAAATTCACCGTGAAACCCGGTATCGGCCTCGTTCCCGAATGCCGACGCAAACGTTCTCTTTTACCTGAACTTACCACCGAAACCGGCGGTTAACCATAAGGTAAAACGGGCCATCACATTAGCTTATGACCAAAAAACGCTGAAAAGCCTACAGAGTTATTCACTGGAAAAATGCGATTAACCCCGCACAAAATTAGCAATAATCTAACAAGATTTAGCACATGGTGATATTTCGTGTGGAAAAACGGGCCGAATTTCCGCACCGGAAAAAAAGCGACATTAGTTAATCTAATGCGAAAAATGAGGTGGAATTAGATTATTTCAAACGAGGGAATTTCCCCGGCGCAGCGGCCGGGAAAATAAAGTGTGACGGGGATCTAAGCTCGCGCAGCCAGTCAGGGAGATCGTTAAGACCCATCGCCTGACGGAGAAGTTGAGGTTTGACGCCAGGAAGCGTATCGGCCAGTTTAAGACCGATATCGCGCAGCAGTTTTTTCGCCGGATTCGCCCCGGCAAACAGCTCGCGGAAGCCCTGCATCCCCGCCAGCATCATCGCCGCACTGTGCTTGCGGCTGCGCTCATAGCGACGCAGGTAGAGATGCTGACCAATATCTTTCCCTTCGCGATGCAGGCGACGCAGTTCTTCTACCAGCTCCGCCGCGTCCATAAAGCCAAGATTAACGCCCTGCCCGGCCAGCGGATGAATGGTATGGGCCGCATCGCCCACCAGCGCCAGACGGTGCGCCGCAAACTGACGCGCGTAGCGGCCGGTTAACGGGAACACCTGTCGCTCGCTTTCAAGCGTGCACAAGCCAAGGCGGTTATCAAACGCCATGCACAGCGCCTGGTTAAAAGCATCCGGCGTCGCCTCCTGCATCAGCTGCGCTTTTTCCGGCACCAGTGACCAGACGATAGAGCACAGGTGCGGATCGCTCAGCGGCAGGAACGCCAGAATGCCGTCGTTGTGGAAAATCTGGCGCGCCACGCCGCCGTGCGGCTCTTCGGTGCGGATCGTTGCCACCATCGCATGATGGCGGTAGTCCCAGAAGGTCAGCGGGATATCGGCTTTGTTGCGCAGCCAGGAGTTCGCACCGTCGGCACCGACCACCAGACGCGCGGTCAGCATGTCGCCGCTTTGCAGGGTGATAAACGCCTCGTTTTCACCCCATGCCACCTGCTGGATCTGCGCGGGCGCAACCAGCGTCACGTCGCTGCACTGCTGCGCTTTCTGCCACAGCGCGTGGTGGATCACCGCGTTTTCGATGATGTGACCCAGATGGCTATAACCCATGCTTTCATCGTCAAAGGCTATATGACCAAAGCTGTCTTTATCCCACACTTCCATGCCGTGATAGCAGCTGGCGCGCTGCGCCACAATATCTGCCCAGACGCCAAGGTGCGTCAGCAATTTCTCGCTGGCGGCATTGATCGCCGAGACGCGGAGTTCCGGCGGGGCATCCTGCGCGACGGGCTGTGGCGCTTTTTGCTCCAGCACGGCCACGCGAAGGCCGCTGCCCTGTAAACCGCAGGCCAGCGCCAGCCCGACCATACCGCCGCCAACAATGGCGACATCAACATTTTGCACGGTGATAACTCCTTAACGCGCGACCCAACCCAGGGTCCGCTGCGCCAGCACGTCACGTGCCGGAATGAACAGTTCCATCGCCATCAGCCCGAGATTGCGACCCGCAACCAGCGGTGCCCAGCGATTGGCAAACAGATGTACTAAACCATCGGTAACGCCGATTGTCGCCTCTTTATCGGCCTGGCGTCGCTTCTGGTAATGGCTAAGTACCGAATAAGCGCCACAATCTTTTTGCTCGCCCCATGCCATCGCCAGCGATTCCGCCAGGCTCATGACATCACGCAGCCCAAGGTTAAATCCTTGTCCGGCAATCGGATGTAATGTCTGCGCAGCGTTGCCGACCAGCGCCACGCGGTGAGATACAGACTGCGATGCGGTGGTTAACGACAGCGGATAGACTGCACGTCTCCCCGCATGGGTAATACGCCCGAGTCGCCAGCCGAAGGCTTTCTGCAGCTCGGTACAAAAACGTTCGTCGGACCAGGCCCGAACCTCTTCAGCTTTTTCCTGCGGATGACACCAGACAAGCGAACAGCGCCCGTCCGACATCGGCAGCATCGCCAGCGGGCCGTGCTGCGTGAAGCGCTCAAACGCCCGGCCGTTGTGCTCTGCTGCGGTCGCGACGTTCGCAATGACCGCGACCTGCCCGTAAGGCTGCTGCCGCCACGCTACGCCGCACTGCGTGCCGAGCGCCGAACGCGAGCCGTCCGCCGCCACCAGAAGCTGACCGTCGAGAACGGTGCCATTATCGAGCGCTACGCTCACCGCGTCTTCGCTGCGGCTAAAACTGGCGACGCGCGCCGGACAGTGTAGCGTGACGCCAGGCGCATCCTGTAACAGACGGAACAGACGCAGGCCAACGTCGTGGAGTTCAACAACCTGACCCAGCGCGTCGATACGGTAATCATGGGCATCCAGCGTCACAAAACCGGCATGCCCGCGATCGCTCACGTGCACGGTGTTAATTGCCGTGGCGCAATCGGCGATCGCCTGCCAGATGCCAATGCGGGATAGCTGCTGGCAGGTACCCTGCGCCAGGGCAATAGCGCGGGAATCAAAACCCGGATGATTCTTTGCCTGCGGCGCAACGGCTTCAACCAGATGTACCGGGAGCTGGCCCTTCGTCAAATGCGAAATGGCTAACGCCAGCGTGGCGCCGGTCATCCCGCCGCCCACGATGATCACGCTCATGCGCGTGCCGCTGCCATCAGCGCCTCAATATCATCGGCGTTCTTCACGACGGTTGCGGTCAGGTTTTCATTGCCGTTTTCGGTGATCACGATGTCGTCTTCGATGCGAATGCCGATCCCGCGGTATTGTTCCGGCACGTCAGCATCCGGCGCGATGTACAGACCCGGCTCAACGGTTAACACCATGCCAGGCTCCAGCACGCGTGAACGTTCAGGACCGTATGCGCCCACGTCATGCACATCCAGACCCAGCCAGTGGCTCAGGCCGTGCATAAAGTACGGACGATGGGCATTCTCGGTAATCAGCGTGTCGACGTCGCCCTTCAGAATGCCGAGTTTCACCAGACCCGTAATCATGATCCGCACCACTTCACCGGTGACATCCTGAATGGAGGTTCCCGGACGATATAACCTGAGCGCCGTTTCCAGGGATTCGAGCACGATGTCGTAAATTTCGCGCTGAGCAGGCGAGAATTTACCGTTCACCGGGAAGGTTCGGGTGATGTCGCCTGCGTAGCCCAGATACTCACACCCGGCGTCAATCAGCACCAGATCGCCGTCGCGCAGCGCACTTTCGTTTTCGGTGTAGTGCAGAATGCAGCCGTTTTCCCCGCCGCCAACGATGGTGTTGTAGGACGGGAAGCGCGCGCCGTGGCGGTTAAATTCGTGGTGAATTTCGCCCTCAAGCTGGTATTCGAACATGCCGGGACGGCACTTTTCCATGGCGCGAGTGTGCGCCAGGGCGCTGATTTCGCCCGCGCGGCGCAGTACGTTGAGCTCTTCCTCAGACTTAAACAGACGCATCTCATGCACGACCGGGCGCCAGTCTGTGAGCGTGGCGGGGGCTGACAGGTTCTGCCGCGAACCTTTACGCAGCTTATCCAGCGCGGTGAAGACAATCTCATCCGCATACGCATATTCGCCCTGGGCGTGATACAGCACGTCCAGACCGTTGAGCAGTTGGTAAAGCTGCTGGTTGATTTCGCTAAAGGCCAGCGCGCGGTCAACGCCCAGCTTCGCCGGGGCGGCCTCTTGCCCTAAGCGGCGGCCAAACCATATTTCGGCCGTCAGATCGCGCACGCGGTTGAAAATCACGCTGTGGTTGTGGGTGTCATTGCTCTTGATCAGCACCAGTACCGCTTCCGGCTCGTTAAACCCGGTGAAGTACCAAAAATCGCTGTTCTGGCGATAGGGGTATTCGCTGTCGGCACTGCGCGTCACTTCGGGCGCGGCAAAAATCAGGGCAGCGCTTCCCGGTTGCATGCTGGCTAACAGCGCCTGACGACGGCGCAAATACTCTTGATTCGAGATAACCATGACACCCTCCTGTGCGTTATTTTTCTTAATGTAAGGTTGGCTTGCGGACTTCCGGCGCGGTCGGCTGTGAACGCGTAAAGGTGTCGTGGCACAGCAGCGCCGCCACGCGCACGTATTCGATGATCTCTTCGAGGGACATTTCCAGCTCTTCCTGGTCTTCGTCCTCATCGTAGCCGAGCTGTGCAATATTACGCAGATCGTCGATCGCTTCACCCGCTTCGCCGGTCACTTTATCGAGCTTCGGCTGAGACACGCCCAGGCCCAGCAGATAATGGTTTACCCAACCCGCGAGCGCATCCGCGCGATCGAAGACGCTGACGTCGTCCCCATCAGGCAGAAAAAGCTGAAAAAGGAAGCCATCGTCTTCCAGCGAATCACTGGTCGTCGCGTGCATTTTACGCAGCGCTTCTGCCAGTTCGTGACCAAACGCCAGCCCTTCGTTCGTGAGGTCGTGGATCAGCGGCTGCCAGGAGCTGTCGCTGTTTCCGCCGCACAGCATGCCACTGATCAGACCGTGCATTTCGGCAGGGGTTAAACCCACTCCCTGCTGGTTCAGTAACTGGTTTAAATCCTTGTAACCAGGCATTTCGTTCTGTATAGACATGCGCATTCGTCATCATTGGGGGGATATTCATGATATGCTACCACTTTGGACCCTGGTGATACCAGAACAGGGCTTGTATCTTCACATCAGGGTAGCTATAGTGTCGCCCCTTCGCAGCCCCCGGGGCAGTAAGCGAAGGCAGCGCAGTCAATCAGCAGGAAGGTGGCATGTCTGCACAACCCGTCGATCTCCAGATTTTTGGCCGTTCACTGCGAGTGAATTGTCCACCTGAACAAAGGGATGCTTTGAATCAGGCTGCGGACGATTTGAATCAGCGGTTGCAAGATCTAAAAGAACGCACTAGAGTCACAAATACTGAGCAGCTGGTTTTCATCGCCGCGTTGAACATCAGCTATGAACTGACTCAGGAAAAAGCGAAGACCCGCGACTACGCGGCAAGCATGGAGCAGCGCATTAAAATGCTCCAGCAGACCATAGAACAGGCATTGCTTGATCAAGGTCGCAATCCCGAAAGACCGGGACCAAAGTTTGAATAACACTTCTCAGTTGACTATGGTAGAGTAACTGTGAAGACAAAATTTCTCTGAGATGTTCGCAAGCGGGCCAGTCCCCTGAGCCGATATTTCATACCACAAGAATGTGGCGCTCCATGGTTGGTGAGCATGCTCGGTCCGTCCGAGAAGCCTTAAAACTATGACGACACATTCACCTTGAACCAAGGGTTCAAGGGTTACAGCCTGCGGCGGCATCTCGGAGATTCCCTCTCTTTTCTTCTACCGACTACCATGACTCAATTCCCTGAAGTTTCTGCTTCACGCCAGGATATCCGTCAGTTAATTCGTCAGCGACGCCGTGCGTTAACCCCCGATCAGCAAGCGCATTTTGCCCAGCAGGCCGCCGCCCGTATGATGGCGTACCCCCCTGTCGTGATGGCGCACACCGTTGCGCTGTTTCTGTCATTTGACGGAGAGCTGGATACCCAGCCGCTGATAGAACAGCTCTGGCGCGCCGGGAAGAAGGTGTATCTGCCGGTGCTGCATCCGTTTAGCGACGGTAATCTGCTGTTTCTGCACTACCACCCGCACAGCGAGCTGGTGGTGAATCGCCTGAAAATCACCGAGCCGAAACTCGACGTCCGCGACGTGCTGCCGCTCTCTGAGCTGGACGTGCTGATCGCGCCGCTGGTGGCGTTTGATGAACAGGGCCAGCGTTTAGGGATGGGCGGCGGTTTTTATGACAGGACGCTGCAAAACTGGCAGCAGTACGGGCTACAGCCGGTGGGTTACGCGCATGATTGTCAGGGCGTGGAGGCGTTGCCGGTGGAGAAATGGGATGTGCCGCTGCCGGCGGTGATAACACCCAGTAAAACCTGGACCTGGTAGAATAAAGCCGGGTGGCGCTTACGCTTACCCGGCCTGCATAACCTCAACGTAGGTCGGGTAAGGCGCAGCCGCCACCCGACACCACAAACCGCCAATTAGTACAGCAGACGCGCGCGAATCGTCCCCTGAATCGCCTTCATGCTCTGCAGCGCTTTCTCGGCCACATCGTCATCCGCTTCGATATCAATAACCACATAGCCCATCTGCGAGTTGGTCTGCAGATACTGCGCGGCAATGTTAACGCCCTGCTCGGCAAAGATCTGGTTGATGGCGGTCAGCACGCCTGGACGGTTTTCGTGGATGTGCAGCAGACGACGACCGCCGTGCAGCGGCAGAGACACTTCCGGGAAGTTCACGGCAGAGAGCGTAGAACCGTTGTCGGAGTATTTGCTCAGCTTACCTGCTACTTCCAGACCGATATTCTCCTGCGCTTCCTGAGTCGAACCGCCGATGTGTGGCGTCAGAATAACGTTGTCGAACTCGCACAGCGGAGAGGTGAACGGATCGCTGTTGGTGGCGGGCTCCGTCGGGAACACGTCGATGGCCGCGCCCGCCAGATGCTTACGCTTCAGCGCATCCGCCAGTGCCGGGATATCAACAACCGTGCCGCGCGCGGCGTTGATCAGCAGTGAGCCCGGTTTCATCAGCGCCAGCTCTTCCGCGCCCATCATGTTCTTGGTGGAGGCATTTTCCGGCACGTGCAGGCTTACCACGTCGCTCATGTTCAGCAGGTCAGACAGATGTTGAACCTGGGTCGCATTTCCCAGCGGCAGCTTGCTTTCGATATCGTAGAAGAACACGTGCATACCCAGGGATTCCGCCAGAATACCGAGCTGCGTACCAATGTGGCCATAGCCGATAATCCCCAACTTTTTACCACGCGCTTCGAAAGAGCCGGACGCCAGTTTGTTCCACACGCCGCGGTGCGCCTTGGCGTTCGCTTCCGGAATGCCGCGGAGCAGCAGCAGCAGTTCGCCAATCACCAGCTCCGCCACGGAACGGGTGTTGGAGAACGGGGCGTTAAATACTGGAATACCGCGTTTGGCGGCAGCATTCAGGTCAACCTGGTTGGTACCGATGCAGAAGCAGCCGATAGCCACCAGCTTTTCCGCCGCGGCAATGACGTCTTCAGTCAGATGAGTACGGGATCGCAGGCCAATGAAGTGGGCATCACGGATGGACGCTTTCAGCTCTTCGGTATCGAGCGCGCCTTTGTGAAATTCGATGTTGGTGTAACCTGCCGCACGAAGGCTATCGATTGCTTTTTGATGCACGCCCTCGACCAGCAGGAATTTAATCTTGTCTTTCTCCAGTGATACCTTTGCCATTTACCCGACCCTGTTTTTGTCTGAACTGATGTTGTGCTGGATATGAATCCGCTGTAGCCAACATATCAAAAAAAACTATTGCAGCAATATGAACGTTTGCGTCGGCACTCTGAAGAAAAGTCATCTAGGATAAAATGTCAGAGGAAAATGCTATGGAAATTTACAAACGTGGCAGGATCGGCAAAAGAGGTTCAAAAACGTGATACAAGTCACCGAATTTAGCTTTTCAAAAATTTTTTAGCGGGGGGAGGACTCCCCCCGTCAGATCATTTTACGATGGTTTTCACGCCGTCAGCCGTGCCGATCAGCGCCACATCCGCGCCACGGTTGGCAAATAACCCTACGGTCACTACGCCAGGGATAGCGTTGATGGCATTTTCCAGTGCTACTGCGTCGAGGATTTCCAGACCGTGAACGTCGAGGATCACGTTACCGTTATCGGTGACTACGCCCTGACGATATTCCGGACGACCGCCCAGCTTCACCAACTGACGGGCAACTGCGCTACGGGCCATCGGGATCACTTCGACCGGCAGCGGGAAGTTCCCCAGGATGTCGACCTGCTTGGAGGCGTCCGCGATACAGATGAACTTGTCCGCTACAGAAGCGATGATCTTTTCACGCGTCAGCGCCGCGCCACCGCCCTTGATCATCTGCATATGGCCGTTGATCTCATCCGCGCCATCAACGTAAATGCCCAGACGATCCACTTCGTTGAGATCGAAAACGGTAATGCCGAGGCTTTTCAGCTTTTCCGTGGAAGCATCGGAGCTGGAAACCGCGCCCTCGATCTGCCCCTTCATCGTGCCCAGGGCATCGATAAAGTGTGCCGCCGTTGACCCCGTACCAACACCGACAATGGTACCCGGCTGTACGTACTGGAGAGCGGCCCATCCTACTGCTTTTTTCAGTTCATCCTGCGTCATGATCGTTTTGCCTGTGGTGTGAAAACTCAGGGCGCATTATAGAACACGTCGGATGGATTTCGTCTGCCACGAAGGGAAAATTGTGTCATAGTGCAGATTAAGCAAAATTAAGGAGTAAGCCAGAGCAATGAAACGTCCGGACTACAGAACACTACAGGCACTTGATGCGGTTATTCGTGAACGCGGTTTTGAGCGCGCGGCGCAGAAGTTGTGCATTACCCAGTCCGCCGTATCACAGCGTATCAAACAGCTTGAAAACATGTTCGGGCAACCCCTGCTGGTGCGTACCGTTCCGCCGCGTCCAACGGAGCAAGGGCAAAAGCTCCTCGCGCTGCTGCGTCAGGTTGAACTGCTGGAAGATGAGTGGCTGGGTGATGAACAAACGGGTTCCACGCCGCTGCTGCTGTCGCTGGCGGTGAACGCCGACAGTCTGGCAACCTGGCTGCTGCCTGCCCTTGCGCCAGTCCTGGCCGACTCCCCTATTCGACTGAATTTACAGGTAGAAGATGAAACCCGTACACAGGAGCGCCTGCGTCGTGGTGAAGTGGTTGGAGCGGTCAGTATCCAGCCTCAGGCACTGCCAAGCTGTCTTGTCGATCAGCTAGGTGCGCTGGACTACCTGTTTGTTGGCTCAAAAGCCTTTGCCGAGCGCTATTTCCCGAATGGCGTCACCCGCGCCGCGCTGCTGAAAGCCCCTGCCGTGGCGTTCGACCATCTGGATGATATGCACCAGGCGTTCCTGCAGCAAAACTTCGACCTCCCGCCGGGCAGCGTGCCGTGCCATATCGTGAACTCGTCCGAAGCCTTTGTGCAGCTTGCGCGTCAGGGCACCACCTGCTGCATGATCCCGCACCTGCAGATTGAGAGAGAGTTGAAAAGCGGTGAGCTGATTGACCTGACACCGGGGCTGTATCAGCGCCGGATGCTCTACTGGCACCGCTTTGCGCCGGAAAGCCGTATGATGCGCAACGTCACCGACGCGCTGCTGGCGTTCGGGCATAAGGTGTTGAGACAGGACTAATCGCTTGAATTCCCTCTCCCTGTGGGAGAGGGTTAGGGTGAGGGCAAATTACTGCGCCTTAGCCGCCTCAGTTTGCTGAGTTTGAGTTGGCTCCAGCTGGAACACCACATCCACCTGATCGTCGAACTGAATGGTTGGCTGCTCATAGGTTTCCTGAGCAGAAACCGGTGCAGCATCAGCCTTCATCATGCGTACCATCGGGCTTGGCTGGTAGTTAGAGACGTGGTAACGCACGCTGTAAACCGGGCCGAGCTTGCTCTTAAAGCCAGAAGCCAGCTGCTCCGCCTGATGGATTGCATCATCAATCGCGGCTTTACGCGCTTCGTCCTTGTATTTCTCCGGTTGCGCAACGCCCAGCGAGACGGAACGAATTTCATTCAGCCCCGCTTTTAACGCGCCATCAAGCAGCGAGTTCAGCTTATCAAGCTGACGCACGGTCACTTCCACGGTACGTACGGCACGGTAGCCTTTGAGAATGCTTTTCCCGTTCTGGTAGTCGTAATCAGGTTGGGTACGCAGGTTAGCGGAACTAATATCTTTTTTACCTACGCCATTCTGCTCGAGGAAAGAGAGATATTGCGCAACACGATCGTCAGCCTGCTTTTTAGCGGAGGCGGCATCTTTCGCGGCCACGTTCACTTCCATTGCCAGGGTTGCAACATCCGGTACCGCGTCCACGCCTGCGGTGCCTGAAGTGACGATGTGCGGGCCATTTGGCAATTCATTTGCCTGCACCGACACCGCACCTAAACTCACTAATGCCGCCAGGGCCATCACTTTAAACTTCACTGTCATTCCTCCATGTTGCGAAGAGTGCCCCCACATCAGGGCGCATGCCAGCAAGCTTAGCGGGTCTTGTTCAGATGTCCATAAGACAAACGCTTAGTTGAACAATCCCTGAACATGATGGATGCCCTCTTTTGCCAGCTGGAAAGCAATAAACCACATCACCAGACCGACCAGCGTATTGATGATGCGCTGAGCTTTAGCGGTACGCAAACGCGGGGCCAGCCATGCCGCCAGAATGGCGAGGCCGAAGAACCAGAGGAAGGAGGCGCTGACCGTACCGAGCGCAAACCAGCGCTTCGGCTCAACGTCCAGTTGTCCACCCAGGCTACCCAACACCACGAAAGTATCCAGATAAACATGCGGATTGAGCCAGGTCACCGCCAGCATGGTGACGATAATTTTCCAGCGGCCCTGCTTCATCACTTCGGCGCTCGCCAGCTCAAGGTTGCTGCTCATCGCCGTTTTCAGCGCACCGAATCCGTACCACAGCAGGAATGCCACGCCGCCCCAGGTCACCAGCGCCAGCAGCCATGGAGACTGCATCAATAGCGCGCTGCCACCAAAAATCCCGGCGCAAATCAGCAGCAAGTCACTGACAGCACACAGCAACGCGATCATCAGATGATACTGGCGGCGGATGCCCTGGTTCATCACGAACGCATTTTGTGGACCGAGAGGGAGGATCATGGCAGCACCTAATGCAAGGCCTTGAAAGTAATAGAATAACATGACGTAAATCTCTCAGAATTGTCTTTGGAGCAGACTATACTGTGAGAATACCATTAGAGGAAATTGATAATATTAATTGGGTATTAGCATGGCTAATAAAATAAAAGCCCGGTGGCGCTAACGCTTCCCGGGCCTACGGGAGACGTTATTCGGCTTCTTTTACTTTTTTGACGTTTACGTCCATCTGCGGGTACGGGAAGCTGATGCCGTTGGCGTCAAACTCGCGCTTAATGCGCTCCAGCACGTCCCAGTAGACGTTTTGCAGATCGCTGCTTTTGCTCCAGATACGCACCACGAAGTTAATGGATGACGCGCCCAGCTCGTTGAGGCGAACCGTCTGCTCTTTATCTTTCAGAATGCGATCGTCTGAAGCAATGATATTGCTAATCAGCGATTTTACCTGATCGATGTCGGAGTCATAGGCCACGCTGATAATCAGCTCATTACGACGCACCGGTTCACGGGAGAAGTTAATGATGTTGCCCGCGATGATTTTCCCGTTCGGTACCACCACGATACGGCCATCGACGGTACGCAGGGTGGTTGAGAAAATCTGCACTTGCAGCACGGTTCCGGCAATACCGCCAAGATCAACGTATTCACCCGAGCGGAACGGACGGAAGGTGACCAGCAGAACGCCTGCCGCCAGGTTTGAAAGTGAGCCCTGCAGCGCCAGACCAATAGCCAGACCAGCCGCACCGAGCACGGCGATGACGGATGCCGTCTGCACACCCACGCGACCCAGCGCCGCAATCAGCGTAAAGGCGATGATGCCATAACGCACCAGTGCGGAGAGGAAATCAGCCACCGTGGCGTCAATGTGACGGGCCAGCATCACGCGGTTGACCGCGTTCGATACGATACGCGCCACGATCATCCCGACGATGATGATGGCAATCGCCGCGACGATGTTCACGGCATAGCTCAGCAGCAGTGCCTGGTTGCGCACCAGCCAGTTACCGGCGTGATTGATGCTGTCTACAACATCGAGTTGTTCCATTTATTCTTCCTTTTGTTAAACCAAAACACAAAATCCATCCCCCATGGAGACAGGCAGGTCAGTAAAGGGTAAACAAAAAGCGCAAATATTGCCAAACAGATCACAAAAGCAGATGTTGCAGCATGTTGAAAACGCGAAAAAAAAGGCCCGCATTTGCGGGCCTTCTGATGCTGTTAGCAGCTCAAATTACAGAACGTCGATCGCGTTCAGTTCTTTGAATGCCTGCTCCAGACGGGTCACCATGGACGTCTGTGCAGCGCGCAGCCATACGCGTGGATCGTAGTATTTCTTGTTCGGCTGGTCTTCGCCTTTCGGGTTGCCCAGCTGACCCTGCAGGTAAGCTTCGTTGGTTTTGTAGTACTGCAGGATACCGTCCCATGTTGCCCACTGGGTGTCGGTATCGATGTTCATTTTCACTACGCCGTAGCTTACGGAGTCTTTGATTTCCTGAGCAGAAGAACCGGAACCGCCGTGGAAGACGAAGTTCAGGCTGTTGTGCGGCAGGTTGTGTTTCTTGGAAACGTATTCCTGAGAATCACGCAGGATGGTTGGGGTCAGAACCACGTTACCTGGTTTGTAAACGCCGTGTACGTTACCGAAGGACGCTGCAATGGTGAAGCGTGGGCTGATTTTGCTCAGCTCGGTGTAAGCGTAATCAACGTCTTCTGGCTGGGTGTACAGTGCAGAAGCGTCCATGTGGCTGTTGTCCACGCCGTCTTCTTCACCACCAGTGCAACCCAGTTCGATTTCCAGAGTCATGTCCATTTTGGACATACGCGCCAGGTATTTGGAGCAGATTTCGATGTTTTCGTGCAGTGACTCTTCAGACAGGTCAATCATGTGAGAAGAGAACAGTGGCTTACCGGTTGCCGCGAAGTGTTTTTCACCCGCGTCCAGCAGACCGTCGATCCACGGCAGCAGTTTCTTCGCGCAGTGGTCAGTGTGCAGGATAACTGGAACACCGTAGTGTTCAGCCATCTGGTGTACGTGGTGCGCACCAGAAATAGCACCCAGGATTGCAGCACCCTGAGGAACATCAGTTTTCACGCCTTTACCTGCGATGAACGCTGCGCCACCGTTAGAGAACTGAACGATAACTGGAGCTTTAACTTTGGCTGCAGTTTCCAGTACGGCGTTGATGGAGTCGGTACCCACGCAGTTAACTGCTGGCAGAGCGAAGTTGTTTTCTTTAGCTACCTGGAACACTTTCTGTACGTCATCACCAGTGATAACGCCAGGTTTTACGAAATCAAAAATTTTAGACATGTTGCTTAGTCCTGTATCTTCGGCCGTTAGAAAAGGTGCGTGCTCTTATAAGCGCGCTGAAAATTGGGCAGGTTTCCCTGCCCTTGAATGGCTTACTTCTTAGCGCGCTCTTCGAGCATTGCTACTGCTGGCAGTACTTTGCCTTCCACGAATTCGAGGAATGCGCCGCCACCAGTGGAGATGTAGGAGATCTTGTCAGCGATACCGAACAGGTCGATTGCTGCCAGGGTGTCACCACCGCCTGCGATAGAGAACGCTTCGCTGTCTGCGATTGCGTTAGCAACGATCTCCGTACCTTTGCGGAAGTTCGGGAATTCGAACACGCCAACAGGACCGTTCCACAGGATAGTTTTTGCGTTTTTCAGGATTTCAGCCAGTTTCTGTGCAGAAACGTCGCCCAGGTCCAGAATCTGCTCTTCATCTTTGATGTCATTTACAGATTTCAGGGTCGCGGTTGCGGTTTCGGAGAACTCGGTCGCTACGCGAACGTCAGTTGGAACCGGGATGTCACAGGTGGTCAGCAGGCGTTTGGCTTCGTCAACCAGGTCTGCTTCGTACAGGGATTTACCCACGTTGTGGCCCTGAGCGGCAACGAAGGTGTTCGCGATACCACCGCCAACGATCAGCTGGTCAGCGATTTTAGACAGGGAATCCAGAACGGTCAGTTTGGTAGAAACTTTAGAACCACCAACGATAGCCACCATTGGACGAGCCGGTTCTTTCAGTGCTTTACCCAGCGCTTCCAGTTCATCAGCCAGCAGAGGACCGGCACAGGCTACGTCCGCGAATTTACCGATACCGTGGGTTGACGCCTGCGCGCGGTGAGCCGTACCGAAGGCATCCATGACAAATACGTCGCACAGTGCAGCATATTTTTTAGACAGTGCTTCGTCGTCTTTCTTTTCGCCTTTGTTGAAGCGAACGTTTTCCAGAACAACCAGTTCACCGGCAGCCACTTCAACGCCGTCCAGGTAATCTTTCACCAGGCGAACCGGGCTGGACAGTTTGTCTTTCAGGTAATTAACAACCGGCAGCAGAGAGAACTCTTCGTTGTACTCGCCTTCAGTTGGACGACCCAGGTGGGAAGTGACCATCACTTTAGCGCCCTGCTTCAGAGCCAGTTCGATGGTTGGCAGAGATGCACGGATACGCGCGTCGCTGGTCACTTTGCCATCTTTAACCGGTACGTTCAGATCGGCACGGATGAAAACGCGTTTACCAGCCAGATCCAGATCGGTCATCTTAATTACAGACATGGTGAATCCTCTCGTTGATTCTTAAAGTTTTCCAGACGCACGATGCGTCTTACCTGAAACCTTGAGCGGCCATTGCTAACGTGGTGTCGAGCATTCGGTTAGCAAAGCCCCATTCGTTATCACACCAGACCAGCGTCTTGATAAGGTGTGCCCCACTGACGCGCGTTTGTGTGCCATCGACGATAGCGCTGTGCGGGTCGTGGTTAAAATCTACTGAGACCAACGGTAATTCCGTATAGTCAACTATACCATGAAATGCACCCTGTGCCGCTTTTTGCAGCAACAGGTTGACTTCACAGGCTTTTACCGGTTTTTTCACCGTCACACTGAGGTCGATTGCGGTCACGTTAATCGTCGGAACGCGCACGGCAATCGCTTCGAAACGGTCGTTAAACTGCGGGAAAATTCGGGTGATCCCTGCCGCCAGTTTCGTATCCACCGGGATGATTGACTGGCTCGCTGCGCGAGTGCGTCGTAAATCCGGATGGTAGGCGTCGATAACCTGCTGATCGTGCATGGCGGAGTGAATCGTGGTCACGGTGCCGGATTCAATGCCATACGCATCGTCTAACAGTTTGATGACCGGAATAATGCAGTTGGTGGTACAGGAGGCGTTGGAAACAATGCGGTGTTCGGCCTGCAGCTCATGCTGGTTAACGCCAAACACGACGGTCGCGTCGAGGTCGTTACTGCCGGGGTGAGAAAACAGGACTTTTTTTGCGCCTGCGGCCAGATGTGCTTCGCCATGTTCGCGGCTGCCGTAAACGCCGGTACAGTCAAGCACGATATCCACACCCAGTTCACGCCACGGTAGCCCGGCGATGCTGCTCTCATGCAGTACGCGGATGGCATCGTCGCCGACAAACAGCTGATCTCTTTCCTGGCGAACATCCCAGGCAAAGCGTCCGTGGCTGGTGTCATATTTCAACAAATGCGCCATGCCCGCAGCATCCGCCAGTTCGTTGATTGCTACCACGGTTATTTCCGCACGACGCCCGGATTCATATAAAGCACGAACCACGTTGCGCCCGATGCGACCGAAGCCATTAATCGCTACGCGTACGGTCATAGATCTCCTGCAAAGCTATCCCTGGGTTTGAGGTGGCTGAAAGAGTAATCCAGCGACGCCCGAAGGGGAATCCTTGCTGTCACAAACTGCGATTGATTGGTCAATTGTCGAACATTTAATCGACTGAAACGCTTCAGCAAGAATAAGCGAATTGGGGAATAAAAGGAATCTCTGTCCAGATGAATAAGCGGGCTATATGACTTGCATCACATTTTTGATGGAATAATTAACGACGAGATAAAAGCAAAACGGTAACCGAGAGGTTACCGTTTTTAGTGTTTGCA
>NZ_GL890780.1:384908-393577 GCF_000211415.1 Enterobacter mori LMG 25706
GCATCAGCCCGCACCATACAAACAATTACAGCAGTTCTTTCGCCTTAGCGACAACGTTCTCAACGGTGAAGCCGAACTCTTCGAACAGCAGCTCTGCCGGAGCAGATTCACCGAAGGTGGTCATACCGACGATAGCGCCGTTCAGGCCAACGTATTTGAACCAGTAGTCAGCGATACCCGCTTCCACTGCCACGCGAGCGGAAACCGCTTTAGGCAGCACGGATTCACGGTATGCAGCATCCTGCTTGTCGAACGCATCGGTAGACGGCATGGAAACCACGCGCGCTTTCACGCCCTCGGCAGTCAGTTTTTCCCAGGCTGCAACAGCCAGTTCAACTTCAGAACCGGTGGCGATGAAGATCAGCTCTGGCTGGCCCGCGCAATCTTTCAGCACGTAACCACCGCGAGCGATGTTCGCCAGCTGCTCAGGCGTACGCTCCTGCTGTGCCAGGTTCTGACGGGAGAGGATCAGCGCGGTTGGACCGTCCTGACGCTCAACGCCGTATTTCCATGCCACCGCGGATTCAACCTGGTCACATGGACGCCATGTGCTCATGTTCGGGGTCACGCGCAGGGAAGCCACCTGCTCTACCGGCTGGTGAGTTGGACCATCTTCGCCCAGACCGATGGAGTCGTGGGTGTAGACCATCACCTGACGCTGTTTCATCAGCGCAGCCATACGCACGGCGTTACGTGCATATTCAACGAACATCAGGAAGGTAGAGGTGTACGGCAGGAAACCGCCGTGCAGGGAGATACCGTTGGCGATCGCGGTCATACCGAATTCACGTACACCGTAATGGATGTAGTTACCGGCAGTGTCTTCGTTGATCGCTTTAGAACCGGACCAGATAGTCAGGTTAGAAGGCGCGAGGTCAGCGGAGCCACCGAGGAATTCTGGCAGCAGAGGTCCGAACGCTTCAATCGCATTCTGAGACGCTTTACGGCTGGCGATTTTAGACGGGTTCGCCTGCAGCTTAGCAATGAACTCGTTCGCTTTCGCGTCGAAGTCAGACGGCATGTCGCCTTTCATGCGACGGGTGAACTCAGCTGCTTCCTGAGGGAAGGCCTTCGCATAGGCAGCGAACTTCTCGTTCCAGGCCGCTTCTTTCGCCTGGCCCACTTCTTTTGCATCCCACTGAGCGTAGATCTCAGATGGGATTTCGAATGCAGGGTGTTTCCAGCCCAGTGCTTCACGGGTCAGTGCGATTTCCGCGTCGCCCAGCGGTGCACCGTGGGAGTCGTGAGTACCCGCTTTGTTCGGCGAACCGAAGCCAATGATGGTTTTGCACATCAGCAGGGACGGTTTGTCCGTCACAGCGCGCGCTTCTTCTACTGCACGTTTAATCGAGTCAGCATCGTGGCCATCAACGCCACGCACAACGTGCCAGCCGTAGGCTTCGAAGCGTGCTGCGGTGTCGTCAGTGAACCAGCCTTCAACGTGACCGTCGATGGAGATACCGTTGTCGTCATAGAACGCAACCAGTTTGCCCAGCTTCAGGGTACCTGCCAGGGAGCACACTTCGTGAGAAATGCCTTCCATCATGCAGCCGTCGCCCATGAACGCGTAGGTGAAGTGGTCAACGATGTCGTGACCAGGACGGTTGAACTGCGCCGCCAGCGTCTTCTCAGCAATCGCCATACCGACTGCGTTAGCAATACCCTGACCCAGCGGACCGGTGGTGGTTTCTACGCCCGCGGTGTAACCCACTTCCGGGTGACCTGGCGTTTTGGAGTGCAGCTGGCGGAAGTTTTTCAGCTCTTCGATTGGCAGATCGTAGCCGGTGAGGTGCAGCAGGCTATAGATCAGCATAGAGCCGTGGCCGTTGGACAGCACGAAGCGGTCGCGGTCAGCCCATGACGGGTTCTGCGGGTTGTGGTTCAGGAAGTCACGCCACAGGACTTCGGCGATATCAGCCATACCCATAGGGGCCCCTGGGTGGCCAGATTTGGCTTTCTGTACTGCATCCATGCTCAGCGCACGAATAGCATTAGCAAGCTCTTTACGTGAGGACATTTTAACTCCAGATCGGACTGTTAAAGGCCATGCCCTTGACGACAGCGCGTTTTGGGCTACGCCGGAAAAAAGTGCCAACAATGTAACCCAAGCCGCAAGTCATGTACATGGAGCATTCTTTTGCTCGTTAAGAAATCTCTGGATCATGCTCGCATGTTGCGCAATCTCCTCGCCCGCCCCTGTCGATATTCCTTATACTTAGCCCGACACCGGCTTCGCTGACGGTGCACTTTTCGGATTTTATTCAGATTAACGAGTACGGAAGCAATCTCATGAAAATGCGTGCAATAGTGCTGGCCCTGGGTACGACGCTCCTGCTGAGCGGCTGTCAGAATATGGATTCTAACGGTCTGATGACCTCAGGCGCAGAAGCCTTTCAGGCCTATTCCCTGAGCGACGCGCAGGTAAAAGCGCTGAGCGATCAGGCGTGTAAAGATATGGATGGAAAAGCCACGCTTGCCCCGGCTAACAGTACCTACACGCAGCGTCTGAATAAGATTGCATCCGCGCTGGGCGACAACATCAACGGCCAGCCGGTGAACTACAAGGTTTACATGGCGAAAGACGTGAACGCCTTCGCCATGGCGAACGGTTGTATTCGCGTCTACAGCGGGCTGATGGACATGATGACCGACAACGAAGTGGAAGCGGTTATCGGCCACGAAATGGGCCACGTTGCGCTCGGCCACGTGAAGAAAGGGATGCAGGTTGCGTTAGGTACCAATGCCGTTCGTGCGGCGGCGGCCTCAGCGGGCGGTATCGTTGGCAGCCTGTCGCAGTCACAGCTTGGCGACGTCGGTGAAAAGCTGGTTAACTCCCAGTTCTCCCAGCGTCAGGAGTCCGAAGCGGACGACTACTCCTACGATCTGTTGCGCAAACGCGGGATTAATCCATCAGGTTTAGCCACCAGCTTCGAAAAACTGGCCAAGCTGGAGGCGGGTCGCCAAAGCTCGATGTTTGACGATCACCCGGCCTCGGAAGAACGTGCACAACATATTCGCGACCGTATGGCCGCAGACGGAATTAAATAATTTTACCGGGAGGCATATTTGCCTCCCTTTTATTTCGCATGAATTGCCAATTTAAAAGCACGTATCGGTAACTCGCCAGCAAGCCCCGCCACATCTGCATTTAGACCCTGAAACGTCTGGTCACATATTTATTGCAATCGTTAATATTTCCGGTAATTATCAACCACGCAATCATTCAAATTAATATATCCAGACAGAGACGTTCCCTCCGTGAAAAAAGAATTATCATTAGTTGCGTTAAGTTTATTCGCCGCATTACCTGCCGCAGCAAGCCAGCAATCCGACAGCCAGGGTTTTATTGACGACAGCCATCTGGATCTGTTTTTACGTAATGCCTATATCAGCCGCGATTACCATCAGGGTCAGCAGGATAAAGCCGAATGGGGCCAGGGCATCATTGCCACCTTTGCATCCGGCTATACCGAAGGGCTGGTGGGCTTCGGCGTAGACGGTATCGCCCAGTATGGCGTGCGTCTGGACGGTGGCCGCGGCAAGAGCGGCGCGGGCGGCATCGACTTCTTTAAGCAGGAAGACGACGGCCGGGCAAAATCCGATCTGGCAAAGTTTGGCGCGACGGCCAAAATGCGCATCTCCAATACCGTGCTGAGCTACGGGAACCAGCGTCCTGAGCTGCCAATCATTACATCCGACAGCTCCCGCCTGCTGTTTGAAAGCTACACCGGCACCCTGCTGACTTCGAAAGAGATCGACGGTCTGGAAGTGAACGCCGGTTACTTCACCGACGAGCAGCGTAAAAGCGATGACCGCCACGACAGCGGGCTGAAGAGCCTGACCTTCGGCGGCGCAAGCTACCAGTTCAACGACCAGTTCAGCGGCGCGCTGTACGCCTCTCATAATGAAGAGGTAATGAATAAGCAGTATCTGGGCATGAACTTCAAACAGCCGTTCAGCACCGGACAGCAGCTGGTGCTTGATTTCAACGGCTACAATTCGCGGCTGGATCAGCGCTACGCGGACAGCCTCGACACGGGCCGCAGCAACACCATCTGGAGCCTGGCGGCGAGCTACATCTGGGATATTCATACCTTCAAGGTGGCGTACCAGCAGAGCAGCGGCAGCACCGGCTACAACTACGGCGGCTATCGCGACCAGGGCGGCGTGGGGGACGGCGGCAACACCATCTGGCTGGCGAACTCCTACTGGTCTGATTTCAACGGTGAAGACGAACGCTCGTGGCAGGCCCCGTACGGTCTGGACTTCGCCGGTCTCGGCCTGCCGGGCCTGAGCTGGACCACCGCCTACGTGCGCGGCGACAACATCAAAACGTCTGAAACCAGCAACGGCAAAGAGCACGAGTGGTTTAACCAGATCCAGTACAAGGTACAGGATGGCCCGGCAAAAGACCTGACGCTGCGCCTGCGCTACTCCGTACTGCGCGTCTCCAGCAACGCCAGCGACTATAACGTGGGCGGGGATGAGATCCGCGCTTACGTGGAATACCCGTTTAACGTGTTCTGATGAAAAAGACGGGTGGCGGCTTCGCCTTACCCGGCCTACCGTTTTCTCCCTCTTCCTGTGGGAGAGGGTTGGGGTGAGGGGAAACAGCTAGTAAAGCGTCTTCTGCGGCGGCCCGGCAAACTTCAGGGCGCCAATCTGCCCCATTCGCACTTCCACCACCGACGGCCCCGGCATCGCCAGCGCCTCCGTCATCACCGCATCAAAATCCTCTGCCCGCTCAACGCTCCACGCCTGCAGGCCAATTGCCTGTGCCAGCAGGGTGAAGTCCGGGGTATGCAGCTCGTTGTAATACTGCCGCCCGCCGAAATACTTATCCTGTATGCCGCGCATCACGCCGTAGCCGCCATCGTTCATGATCAGCAGCGTCACGTTGGCTTTCTCCTGCGCCAGCGTCGCCAGCTCGCCTAAATTCAGGCTCAGGCCGCCGTCGCCCACCAGCCCCACCACCTTGCGCTGCGGGTTAGCAATCGCGGTGCCGATCGCCATCGGCAGCCCCATGCCAATCGCCCCGGCCAAAGAGTGAATGTTCATCAGAGGTCCGTTGGCGCGAAACAGACGGCTGCCCCACAGGCTGCCAGACACGGTGATATCACGCACCAGCAGGCCATCTTTCGGCAGCGCTTTCTCGATGGCGTCGTTGAGCTTCGCGTAGGCGCCGCACTGCTCGCGCAGCCCCTGTTCGGCTTGCTCAACCGCCTGCTGCACCTGCGTATCCCACGGTGCGTTGCCCCACTCGCGGCCCTGAATTTTGTCTGCAAGCGCGCCAAGCAACGCGGAACAGTCGGCTACCAGCGTGTTGTCCATCAGATAGTTACGGCTTGCCGCCGCCGGGTCGATATCAATCTGCACGCGCGGATGCGGCAGCTCAAGCGTCCAGGAACGGGTTTCGTTGCTGCGCAGGCGTGAACCGGCGACCAGCGTAAAATCGCACTGCGCGATAAGCGCCTCCACCGACGGCGAGTTGTGAAACGCCCGCAGGCTGGCGCGATGGCCGTCCGGCAGCACGCCGCGCGCGTGGGTGCTGGAAATCACGGTGATGCCCGCATCCGCCAGCTTTTTCACCGCCTCAGCGCTTCCCAGCGCCCCGCCGCCCAGCCACAACAGCGGCTGTTTTGCCAGCTTAAGCTGCGTCCACAGCGCATCAACCGTCATGGGATCGACGGCTTGAACCGAAGCCGGTTTCACCGGTTTCGTCACCAGCGACAGCGGAATTTTTGCACTCTGAATATCAATCGGGATTTCCACAGAGACCGGCCCGCACGGCGGCGTCTGTGCCTCCTGAATGGCTTTATGCAGAATGGCCATCGCCTGGTTAGCGTTGCTGATGCGGTACGCCCGCTTTGAGCTGGCCTTCAGGAAGGTCAACTGGTCGCGGGTTTCGTGGATAAACCCGGTGTCGGCATCCAGCCAGGCTTTCTCTACCTGCCCGGTTAAATGCAGCAGCGGCGTGCAGGCGTTCATGGCTTCCACCAGCGCACCTACGGCGTTACCCGCGCCTGCGCCGGTGCTGGTCAGCGCCACGCCGAGGCCGGAAAAGCGCCCGTGGGCATCGGCCATAGTGACGGAGCCCGCCTCGCCGCGCGCGGGCACGAAGCGGATGTTGCCCCGCTGCCCCACCGCGTCAGCAATCGGCAGGTTGTGAATGGAGATGACGCCGTAAATGGCATCAACCTGATACTGCTCCAGCGTTCTGGCGATGGCGTCGCCGACGGTTATCATTTCGCTCATTGCTCACCCTTTCTCAGTCGCACCAGTGGTTGACGCCGTTACCCGTCGCCAGATAAATGCTCTTTTGCTGCATCCAGGCTTTTAGCCCCTGAATACCCTTTTCGCGGCCCAGACCGCTCTCTTTAAAGCCCCCGAATGGGGTCGAAATGGCAAAAACCTTGTAGGTGTTGATCCACACGGTTCCCGCTTCCAGCTGGTCGCTTAACCGCAGGGCACGCCCGGTATCGCGCGTCCAGATCCCCGCTGCCAGGCCATAAACCGAGTCGTTCGCTTCGCGAATAAGCGCCGTTTCATCGCGAAACGGCATCGCCACCAGCACCGGGCCGAAGATCTCCTCCTGACACGCGCGGGCGCTGTTGCTCAGCCCCTCGATAATCGTGGGCTGGAAAAAGCTGCCGTTACAAAGATTGGGATCGGCAGGGATCTCCCCGCCGCACAGTACGCGGCCCCCCTCGCGCTTCGCCAGCTCAACGTACGCCTGCACGCTCTGACGATGCCCGTCGTTGATCAGCGGCCCCACGTGGACGCCGTCGGTAAACGGGTGCCCGACGCGCAGCCCGCGAGTTAACTCCAGCAGCCGCGCCATCAGCGGCGCGTAAATGCTCTCGTGAATGAACAGCCGCGATCCGGCAATGCACGCCTGCCCCGCCGAGCTGAAAATGCCGTAGCAGATCCCGCGCGCGGCCTGCTCGAGGTCTGCATCTTCCAGCACGATGGTCGGGGATTTTCCGCCCAGCTCCAGCGAGGCCGGGATCAGCTTTTCCGCCGCCACGTGCGCCAGATGACGGCCCGTGGTGGTGCCGCCAGTAAAGGAAATTTTCCGCACGCGAGGATGGCGCGCCAGCGCATCGCCAATCACCGAGCCTTTGCCCGGCAGGACGCTCAGCAGCCCGGCGGGCAGCCCGGCCTGCTCAAAGATGCGCGCCAACTCCAGCGCCATCAGCGGCGTCGCTTCGGCAGGCTTCAGGATCACCGCGTTACCCGCGGCAATGGCCGGCGCGACTTTCTGCATCTCGCTGGCAATCGGCGAGTTCCACGGCGTGATGGCGGCCACCACGCCGAGCGGCTCGTAGCGGCTCAGCGTCAGCAAATCGGGCTGGCGCGGCGTTGGGAGCTCACCCTCCAGCAGCTCGCAGGCGGCGGCAAAGTAGCGCGCCGTTCCCGCCGCGCTCATCACCAGCCCGCGCGCTTCCGCCAGCGGTTTGCCGTTATCGCGACTCTGTATCTGCGCCAGTTCATCCACGCGGGACTCAATCAGATCGGCAACCTTATGCAGGATCTTCGCCCGGACGTGCGGCAGGCAGCCGCGCCACGCCGGATCGCGCCAGGCGCGCTCTCCGGCCTCAATCGCCTCCTGCAGATCGTCGAGACTTGCCGCGTTCAGCGTAGCGTTAATTGACCCGTCAGCCGGGAAGTGGCTCTGCATCGGGCTGCCGCTGCCGTGTCGCCACTGGCCGCCGATAAAAATCTTCAGATCGTCCATCGTCACTCCTCAGCTCAGGGCCAGTTCACGGCAGGCGCGCACCGCGCTCAGTGCCGCCAGGGTGGAGGTTTTAGGATTAGAAGCCAGCGGCAGTCCGCTCAGCTCAAGATGGAACTCGCCGAACAATCCTTCCACGTGCAGCGTGTGGGTATTGCGTTTCGTTAACGGGTCGACCATCAGCTGCACGCGGGTCTCATCCATTCCCATACCGCCGAGCGCCACGGTTGCCGCCACGTTAGCGTTGGCAGGAAACAAACGCGCCGCCTCGCGGGCGCTGCCCTCGAAGAAGACCTTTGCTTCAGAAACAGAACTGAGATCGACAAGCTGCTCGGCGTAGCTGCCGCGCCAGCTGGCCGGGCTTTTGCGCGACCGGTAGGTCACGCGTTCAAGCCCGCCCTCTTTTGCCGCCGCCAGCCCGTCGATACCGGCAACCGCACCGGAGAGCAGCGTCAGTTTGCCTCCCGCCGCAAGCAGCCGCTGCTCCAGCGCGCTGTCCGCCAGCGCACCGGTGGAGATCACCGCCAGATGCCAGCCGCGTCTTAAAATCGCTTCGCCATACTGCGCCACCGCCTGCTGGCTGGCGCACTCCAGCACCAGATCGGGCGTATGCGCGCACTCCATCGGGGAGGCCAGCACCACCACATCCTCGCCAAGCTGCGCGCGGATTGCCGCGTGGTGAGACTCGCGCGCCACGATCCAGCCGATAGCGACACCCTTAGGCAGGCGTTCAATCACCGCCTGCGCCATGGCACCGAATCCAATTAACATTACCTTTTTCATGATGCGTCCTTACAGGTGGCGGCAGAAGCCGCCGGAAACGTCCAGCGCGGCGCCTGTGGTAAACGAGGCCAACGGCGAGGCGAGAAACAGTAGCGCCTGCGCGGGCTCCTGCGGCTTGCCGAGGCGCGCCATCGGAATGCCGCGCTTGCGC
>NZ_GL890780.1:393622-410757 GCF_000211415.1 Enterobacter mori LMG 25706
GGCTTTTGTCCGCCCGCTTCTCAAAGCGGCGCTGCCACTGTCCGGACTCCACCATGCCGAGCAGAATGGAATTGACGCGGATGCCTTTGCCCACCAGCTCTTTTGAGAGCGTGAGCGTCATATTCAGCAGCGCGGCGCGGGCGGCGGAGGTGGCGATCATGTGCTCCTCCGGCTGCAGCGCCAGCAGGGAGTTCACGCAGGTGATAGAGGCGATGTCGGACTGCTCCAGCAGCGGCTGAAACGCCTGCACCGGGTTGATCACCCCGAACAGCTTCAGCTCGGCCTCGTGCAGCCACGCCTCACGCGGGGTGTCGTGGAAGTGTGCCACGTAGCCCTGCCCGGCGTTGTTGATCAGCATATCCGCCCCGCCAAAGCGAGCCTGCACCGCGTCCGCGAAGGCCTGAATCTCGTCGGCGTTCAGCACGTCGCAGCGATAAGAGAAAATCTCCCCGTTAGGGTATTCGTTTTGCAGCGCCGCGTGGGCGCTGGCGAGCCGGTCCGGATCGCGGCCGCAGAAGGCTACCCTTGCCCCCTCGCCCAGCAGCAGGCGCAGCGTTTCAAAGCCAATGCCGGACGAACCGCCGGTAACGACCGCCACGCGGCCGTCAATGTGTGCATTCATCGCGCACCTCTTCGTTAATGCGTAAAAGCTGTTGGTTAAAAAACGCGTCGTTGTCGAGATAGCTGGCGTGTCCGGCCTGCGGGATCGCGATAAACGGCATGCCGTAGCGCAGCGCCAGCCCCTGCACCAGCTCCGGCTGGGTGATGGCATCCTGCTCGCCGCACCAGACTTCAAAATTGCCCGGGAAGCGCTTAAGCCAGCCGTGAATGTCGTCGTGCACCAGCATCCACGCGGCCGCGAGGTAGCCTTCCGGGCGCAGCGTGCGCATGCCCGCCGCCACGGTGGCAACATCTTCCTCTCGCGCGCCGGGGCGCAGCAGTTTCGCGGCGCGGGTCTGGGCGAGGATCTCACCGCCCAATGCCATCTTCTGTTCGCGGCTGCGCCAGACCTGCTCGCGCTGCGCCGGTGCGGCATTGCCGTAGCCCTGCGCGGCGTCCGCCAGCACCAGATGGATGACGCGATCCGGGAACTTCGCCGCAAAGGCGCTGGCGACCAGTGCGCCGAGCGAATGGCCGACCAGCACCGCCTGCCAGACACCCGCGCGGTCAAGCATCGCCGCCAGCGCGTCGGCGTAATCCCCCGCGTTTGCACGCTCAACCGCCAGCATCGGGCTTTCGCCATAGCCCGGCATGTCCCACGCCAGCACGCGAAAGCCGTTCAGCGCCATCTGCTTGTGCCAGGAGGCCGCGCCGGAGCTGATACCGTGCAGCAGCATCAGCGGGATGCCGCTTCCCTGTTCACGAAAACCCGTCATCATGCCCCCTTAGTTCCGCTTCACTTTGGAAAGCGGATGATCGGCGGGGTAGGTCGGGATTTCCGGCTTGTTGGTCCCCAACATGACGCACATCAGCGCCTCTTCTTCGCCGTGGTTAAACAGCCCGCGATAGATGCCCGGCGGAACGGAGATCAGGTCACGCTCCCGCAGCACGGTTTCGGTGTAGTTGTCGCCGTCCTGGATCATCAGCGTGATCTGCCCTTTAAGCATGAAGAACACCTCTTCCACGTCGTCGTGCAGGTGCAGCGGCCCTTCGCACTTCGACGGCAGCACCATGGTGGAGAAGGTAAAATGATCCGCCTGCACGGTGTTGGTGTCGTTCGCGACGCCCGTTGCGCCGGTGCCGATATAGCGCATCTGCGCCCGGCGGTACTTCGGGTCAAAATCGGCCTGGAACTTCAGCGCGTTCCAGTCGTACTTGCGGCCTTCGAAGCGCGCAATGCGCGACTCGACCCACTCTTCCATCGTCAGGTGGTCAGGTTTGATGCCTGTTGTGTTGGTTACGGTTGAATCAGTCATGACACTCTCCTCAGTAACGTCTCAGCAGCGGCAGTAACAGGACGCAGCCCACCGCCGCCATCACCGCCAGAAAAACCAGCCCGGAATCCATGCTGTGGGTGAAGGCGATTAACGCCCCCATCACCGCTGGCGACAGCGCGCCCGCAAAGTTTCCCAGCCCGTTGAAAATGCCGCCCGCCGTGGCGCTCACCCGAGGATGGGTGGCCTTCGCCAGCAGGGCGAAAATGTTGGGTGCGCCGGTGCCCCACATAAAGGTGCTGAAGCTCATCGCCGCGATGATGGTCAGCGGGGTGTCGAGGTGCATCACCGCCGCCAGGCCTATCGCAGCCCCCGCCATCGAGATAAAGCAGGCCGCCGCGCGCTTATCGACCCGGTCCGACAGCCACGCGCCAATGACCTCGCCCGCCAGCATGGCGATGAACGGCATCGACGACAGCCAGCCCGCGTGCTCCAGGTGAATGCCTTTGCCCTTAATCAGGTAGCCCGGCAGCCAGCCGTTGATGCCCCACAGGTAGGTCAGGAAAGCGATGTTAAAGATGCAGATGATCCAGAAGTGCGGGCTGACAAACAGCTCGCGGCGCGCGGCGCGGCGCTCGTCCTGAGACGTCTGCGAAGTGCCGGGCTTCGTATCCAGACGGATCCCGCGCAGGCCGATGCGCACAAAGATCAGCACCGGCACGGTGAGCATCGCCATCACGAAGAAGGTGCTTTGCCAGCCGAAGGTGTTCAGCAGCCAGAGGGAAAGCGGGAAGCCAATCGCCGCGCCCACCGGCGTGCCCAGCAGCCAGAGCATGGTGGCGCGCGCCTGAAGATGCTGCGGGAAGTTGTGGCGCACGATGGCGAAGGCCAGCGGGAACAGCGGCCCTTCTGCCACGCCCAGCAAAATGCGCAGGACGATCATCAGCGTGTAATTATGGGTGAAGCCCATCGCCACCATCAGCACGCACCACACCGCCATCATCCCGGTGAGCAGGCGCAGCGGCGCAATTTTGTCGCCCAGCCCGCTTAAAAACACCGACGAAAAGCCGTAGCTGAGCAGAAATGCGCTCATCAGAATGCCGAGGCGCGTGGTGTCGAAATCGATGCCCATCGCCTGCTGGAAATGGCCGTCGGAAAACAGCGCCGCGATGCTGATTTTGTCGAAGAACGCCAGCAGCACGCAGGCCAGCAGCGACAGCGGGATGGCCCAGCGCACCCCTTTTTCAGGTGTACGGGTTCCCTCACCGCTTGCCTCAACGGGCGCGGTGTTGGTCTCTAATGTGGTCATGTCTCCCCCTACGGGTGCGGGTTAGCTATCGCAGTGACATCAGTGAAAAGGTCGGGTCGCCGAGCGGCACGTCGGACAGATCCCGCCCCGCTGCCATCCAGCGCTTCGCCAGCTTGACGGTGCGCGCGTCGTTGAACGCCACCAGCTGCGTCAGCCGCCCGTTGTCGTCCAGCGAGAAGTACAGCGCCTCTTCACGCACGACCGTTCTGCTGCCCGGCTGCGGAATGCCGAGGATCTGGATGTTGTGCTGATATTGATCCGACCACAGCCACGGCGCGTCGTCATAGCCCGGCGCATCGGGGTTGAGCATCGCCTTCGCCGTCGCCACCGCCTGATTCTGGGCGAAGGCCCAGGACTGAATGCACAGGCCGTAGTGATGATGCTGCGCCACATCGCCTGCGGCAAAGATGAACGGATCCGACGTTCGCCCCTGGGCATCCACGACGATCCCGCGCCCGGTTTTCAGCCCGGCGTCGCGGGCCAGCTCCAGGTTGAGATCGACGCCGATCCCCACCACCACCGCATCAAAGGTTTCACGCTGGCCGTCGCAGTGGATAACCGGCAGGCCGTTATCGTCCTCCAGCTCCAGCGCGCCGCAGCCAGTACGGATATCCACGTCCTGCTCGCGGTGAAGGGCCTCTAAGCGCTGCGATACCTCGCCGCTCACCGAGCGCATGCAGAGCGCGGGCTGCTGCTCGAACAGGGTGACCGCTACGCCGCTTTTGCGTGCGGACGCGGCAATTTCCAGGCCGATCCAGCCGCCGCCGACAATCGCCAGGGTTTGGCTTTCCGCCAGCCGACCTTTCAGGCGCTGCGCGTCCTGCCAGTGGCGCAGGGTATAGACCTGCGGATGCGCCGCCCACGCTTCACCCGGCACGCGCGCCCGCCCCCCGGTAGCAATTAAAAGAATGTTGTAACTAAGAAGCTCGCCATTGCTTAAACGCACCGTTTTCGCCTCGCGGTCGATCTGCTCCGCACGCAGCGGACGGTGCCAGGTCAGGTTAAGCATCCGCTGCGCTTCGTCGGAAAACAGGCGCGGAAGCGCCGCGTCCGGCTCCAGCAGAGAGGCTTTCGACAGCGGCGGACGCTCGTAGAAATCCCACTCTTCTTCCGCCACCACGCAAATCTCGCCGTCGAAGCCCTCGTCGCGCAGGGTTTTCGCCGCCCAGCCGCCCGCCTGGCCGCCGCCGATAATGACAATGCGCGACGTCATACCGCCTCCGGTTTTTTCTGCTGGCGGCGCGTGTCGTGGTCGATCCCACCTTCCACCGCCCATTCGGTAAAGGAGACCAGCGAGTGCTCCAGCTCGCGCGGCTGCCAGTTTTCGGTCAGATAATCGTCGTTGGTGTAATACTCAAACGCGCCGCCGGTCGGGCTGTTGACGTACCAGAAGTACGCCGACGACACCGGATGGCGGCCCGGCCCGATAAAAGTGCTCCAGTCATTTTTATTCATCGCGATACCGCCGCCGATCACCTCGTGGATGTCGCGCACGGTGAAGGCCACGTGGTTCAGCCCGCGCCTGCGGTTCGGCAGCTGCAGCAGGAACAGGTTGTGATGACCGCCGCGCGCGCCGCAGCGCAGGAACACGGCGCGGTTGATGTAGCGGTCAGAGACCTGGAAGCCGAGCACCTCGCGGTAGAATTTTTCCACCGCCGCCAGTTCCTCCACGAAGAACACCACGTGCCCCACGTTGATGGGCTGGGCGCGATCGTAAACCGGGCTGGGCGTGTCGATCCGGCGGGCGTCGCCCCACTGGTTGATTGGCTCAACGTTCAGCTCCACGTCGGTCTGCTGGCTGACCTGCACGCGCAGCGTCATGCCGTTCGGGTCGATACACTCCAGCGCGTCACCCACCTCGCGAAATCCGGGCTGCTGCGCAAGCTTTGGGCGCAGCGCGTTAAGATCTGACTGACTCGCAACCGCCCAGGTCATGCGGCGAAGGGTGTTGCCCACCTCAAACGCGGGCGGCAGGTCGGGGCTGTCGATCGGGTTAAGCTCCACGCGCGCGCCGCTCAGGGTGGTAAAACGCTGGCCGCTGGCATCGCCCGTCAGGCCAAAATCACGCATAAATTTGGCGCAGTGCGTCAGGTCTTCCACGCCAAATTCCAGCTTTTCAATTCCGGTTACACTCATCGTTCGTTGCCTCATCTGGCCCAAATTGGGCGTAAAACATGCCCGACGCGGTCAAGCGCCTGACGTTAACTCACTGATTTAACTGGCCTGTGACAGATATCCTAAGAAGCCAGAAATTTTATCCGCCGCGAGGCGAACCTCGTTTTGCAGGCGCTCGCGGTCGGTCTGCGGGATCTCCTCCGACGGCACCAGAATGCTGACTACCGCCGCCACGCGTCCGCTTCGGTCATACACCGGGTAGACGATGGAGGAGATGCCGTGGCGGAAGAAGGATTCGCCGATCACGTATCCGCGGGCTTTGTCCTGCTGCACCATCTGCCACAGGGCTTCGCGGTCGTGAAGCTGCCCTGGCGTGTTGCCCGGCAGGCGCTCGTGCGGGAACAGCTGTTCAAACTCGGCGCGGGAAATATCGGTCAGAAGCATGCGGCCCAGCGAGGTGCAGTGCACCGGAAGACGGGTGCCAATGCTGACCTGATTGATGCGCGACCCGGCGGCGCTGACGCGGGCGATGTAGATAATGTCGCGCCCGTCGCGGATCGCCAGATGGCTGCTGCACTGGCTCACGTCGCGCAGCTGCTCGATGACCGGCTGGCCAACCTGGGCCACGTCAAGCGAGGCGATGTACTCAAAGCCCAGGCGCAGCACGTTCATGCCCAGCGAGAAGGTATTGGTGCGCGCGTTGCGCTCCAGAAAGCCCATGAACTCCAGCGTCTGTACCACGCGGTAGGCGGTGGCCTTCGGCATATCCACCAACCGGTGCAGCTCGGCAAAGGTCAGTTCGCGATGCTGCTCGCCAAAGGCCAACAGCAGCTGTAAACCGCGCTCCAGCCCCGGCACCAGATACTTCACTTCCCGATCGTTTGCCATCATCGCCCTACCTCAATTAAAGACAAAACCGCCGTTGACCGGGATCAGCTGTCCGGTGATGAACCGCGACAGATCGCTTAACAGCCAGACCACGCTGCCGGTGACATCCTCCGGCTGCTGCGCCCCCGTTAATGCGCGACCGTTTTCGTAAAGCTGATGCCGCTCGGCCGGAACATACTCGGTTGCCTCGACGCGGGTTAATCCCGGGGCGATGGCGTTGATTCGAATGCGCTTTTCGCCAAGCTCGCGCGCCATTGAGCGGGTCATGGCAATCACCGCGCCCTTGCTGGCGACGTAGGCCATCAGGCGCGGCGCGCCCCACAGCGCGGTGTCGGACGCCACGTTCACAATGCCCGCCCCTTCGCGAAGCAGCGGCACGGCGGCGCGCGTCACCAGCCAGGTGCCTTTGACGTTCACGCTCATCACGCGGTCCCACAGGTCAGGATCGTAATCGAGCATGTTTTTGCCGCCCACGCCCGTCGCCATGGCCGCGTTGTTCACCAGGCCGTCAATCTGCCCCTGCTCGCCAATGGCGCTAAACGCCTGCTCAATGGAATGCGGATCGGCCAGATCGATAACGTGCGATTCGATCGCATAGCCCTGCTCGCCCAGCCCGTGCGTACGTTCAGCCAGCTCGCCTTCGAGGATGTCGCACATCACCACTGCGGCGCCCTGCTCCGCGCAGGCTTTGGCAAAGTGATAGCCCAGCCCGCGCGCAGCGCCGGTCACCACGATGCGCTTGCCGCTCAGCAGCCCGTTCATCAGGCGGCTCCCTGCTGTTCTTCGCGCAGCGCCAGCTGCTCTTTCGCGGCCTTTTGCATCATGCGGCGCAGGCGGGAGAGGCCGACGTCGTGCTGGTACAGGTATTCATGGTCGCGGGCGTTTGGGGCCAGGCTTTCCAGCACCACGCGATCCTGCTCCAGCACTTCCCAGTGCAGTTTTTCCAGACGGTTGCGGTACATGAAGCGCCACATATCGCGCTGCCAGCCCTGCACGCGGCGGATGCGCCAGAAGAAGACGCGGCAGTTGTCGTTATCTTCCGGCACCACCATGCCGACGATAAAGAAGTGGCCGCCCGGTCCGAAGCGCTTTTTGTAAGGAATAGAGAGGCGCATCCAGCAGGTGCCGCTGTTGCCGAGCTCAACCCAGTCGAAGTTGACGCCGCTCTGCCCTTTCTTCTCAAAGATGAAGCCGGTTTTGGTCGGCTGGAGCACCATGTCGGCCTTGCGATCCCCTTCCGCCATTGAGTGCGAGGACGAATGCAGATAGGTGCCGTGCATCGGGTCCATCACGTTTTCCAGCGCGTACTGGTAGTTGCACTTCCACGCGGCGGTGCAGAGGAAGTTGCTGAAGTTCTCCGTATCGGCAAGTTCATCCTGGAAGGTCAGCGCGTCCGGCTGCTGGTCAGCGGTGACGCCAAACCACAGGAAGATGGCACCGTGCGCCTCCTGCACGTTATAGCTGCGCACGCACTGCTGGCCGACCAGCGGGCATTTGTCCACGGCGGGCACATCCTTCACTTCGCCGTTGCCCGCCACTTCCACGCCGTGATACCAGCAGGCAATGCGGTCGCCGAGGTTCCAGCCCATCGACAGGCGCGCGCCGCGGTGCGGGCAGCGGTCTTCCAGTGCCTGCACCTGGCCGTCTTTATTACGCCAGACCACAATCTGCTCGCCCAGGCGGGTGATGCCCACAGGAGCAGACTGCACTTCCCAGCTTGCCAGTACCGGATACCAGAGGCCGCGCAGGCCTTTATCGAGATAGTTTTGTACGGTCGTCGTCATCGCGTTGTCCTCAGTAGCCGTTAACCTGTAAGAATGCCTGGAAGCTTGCCTCGCGCCACGGCTCACCCTGCTGGTCATGCATGCGCACCGCGTTCAGCCCGTTCACCAGTTCCGGTAGCGTTTCAACGCCCTGTTCGAAGAGATCTTCCAGCGTGGCAATCAGGTTCACCTCCCAGCTTTCCGGCTCGCGGCTGCGGGTTTGCCAGATCAGGTTGGTGTAATCACCCGGCTTATGAATGGCACCGTTGCCGCCCTCTGCAGGCGGGGTAAACTGGCGGCTTTCCGGCAGCGCCGGGTTGTAGTTCAGGATGTCGCTCATGCCACGGTCTCCTCGACGAAGGTAATCTGAATTTGATTTTCAAAGACCCGAACCGGGTAGCGGTTCAGGTTGCGACCACCGGGGCCGTGCAGGCACTGGCCAGTTTTGACGTCAAACACCGCCTCATGCAGAGGGCATTCCACTTTGCCGTCCTCCACAAATCCCTGGCTCAGCAGGGCATAAGCGTGCGGGCATACGTCTTCCAGTGCGTAATATTCACCGTCAATCAAATAAACGCCGATCTCTTTACCGTCGACGTTGCCGCTAAAAGGGAAATCTTCCTGTACTTGTTCTGCGTCACATACGCCTATCCAGCTCATCACGATCCTCCAGGCTTTTGTTTCATATATGAAACTCTGTTTCTTATTTAATACGGTCAATATAAAAGCGATGAATGTTTCGTCAAGCGGCAATGTGACGAATTTGTTAATCAAACAGGTATTAATTAACTAAGTGTGCAAAGGATCACGAAAAAATGCAGCGATATGAAATTTTCATTATTGTGGCGTGATAAATACGATTTATTAATGCCCTCAATCTTTCAATAAAAGATATTGACTTCTTTTCTTTTTGTTCCTTAAAAATAAAGTAGCGTCACATCTTCGGTGTTTCACCTGTGAAACAAAAATTTTATTTACCCTTAATAAACAACAAGTTTCACCAGTGAACCATTTTAGATCCGTGACAATCACTTTGATAAAAATATAAATAGATAAAAACGTAAGGCGGGCATGATGACGGCAAGATGGCAAGGTACAATTGCACTGTTATTACTGATTATTATTTCCTACGTCGACCGGGTTAATATCTCGGTAATGATTTTAAACCCGGAATTTTCCGAACATTTTCAGCTAAATGAAAACAGAATGTTACAGGGAATGCTCATGACCTGCTTTCTGCTGGGTTATGGTTTTTCGGCTTTATTATTAACACCAGTTATCGAAAGCAAACTCCATTACCGTCAGGGATTGTTAAGCAGCATTGCGATTTGGGCCGCGGTCTGCGCAATTTCTCCGCTGCTGGGTTCGCTAATGGGCATGCTTATCGCCCGCGTGATTTTGGGTGTTGCCGAAGGACCGCTCTTTTCGCTGAAGACGCGCTTTATCAGCGATAACTTTAGCGCGGAAGAGATCGGCAAACCCAACGCCGGCACCGCGCTGGGCGTCTCGCTCGGGCTGGCCGTGGGCTTTCCACTGGTCACCTGGCTGATGGCGCATCTGGGCTGGGCCGGGTCGTTTTACGCGCTGGCGGTGATGAATCTGGTGCTGGGCGGCGGGCTCATCTGGCGTTTTCTGCCCGCGCCACGCAGCCCGGTGAAGATGAAAAAACCGGGGTTTGTTCACACCTTCACGCTGGCCTGGCAGACGCCGCTGCTGGGCTGGATCCTGCTGGTTGAAATCGCCACGCTGAGCTATCTGTGGGGCAGCAGCGCGTGGCTGCCCGCATGGCTGCGTGACGAGCACCACTTCTCGCTGCACGCGACGGGCATGCTTGCGGCGGTCCCCTTCCTGCTGAGCCTGGGGTCAAAGTTTCTGGGCGGCGTGCTACTCGACAAAATGCGGCCGGAACAGGCGCCGGTACTGTTTGTGGTGGGCGGTACGTTGACGGCACTCTCCGTGGTCGCACTGATGCTCAGCCATCAACCCGCATGGCTGGCGCTGTTTATGCTGTCTGCCAACGTGTTCTGGGGACTTCAGGGAGCGGCTATTCCTGCGGTAATCCAGCATCACGCCGCCCGGGACGCCGTGGGCAGCGCGTACGGCATTATTAATGGGATAGGCAATATCTGCGCGGCGTTTATTCCGCTACTGATGGGGATGGTGATGAAATCGGTGGGGTCGGTCAGCTCTGGCTTTTCGGTGCTGGTCGTCTCACAAGTGATTACCCTGCTCGCCGGAGGAATGCTGCTGCTGCGCATGCGTCGCGCAGCAGCAGTGAGCGCGTAAGGCTTATTCGCCTTTTTTCGCCGCCTGGATGTAGAGCATTTCCAGCGCCAGGGTCGCCGCGGCCAGCGCGGTGATCTCGGACTGATCATAGGCCGGTGCTACTTCCACCACGTCCATCCCGACGATGTTCAGATCCTTCAGGCCGCGCACCAGCTTGATGGCGCGGTCAGAGGTCAGGCCGCCGATAACAGGCGTACCGGTGCCCGGCGCAAACGCCGGATCCAGGCAGTCGATATCGAAAGTCAGGTACACAGGCATATCGCCGACGATCTGCTTAACCTGCGCCAGAATATCGTCCACGCCGCGATCGTTGACCTGGCCCGCATCCAGCACGGTAAAGCCGTTGTCTTTGTCGAACTCGGTGCGGATGCCGATCTGCACGGAATGATTCGGGTCGATCAGGCCTTCGTTCGGTGCGGTGAAGAACATGGTGCCGTGGTCAAACTCGCAGCCGTTCGCGTAGGTGTCGGTATGCGCATCGAAGTGCACCAGCGCCATTTTACCGAAGTGCTTGGCGTGAGCGCGCAGCAGCGGCAGGGTCACGAAGTGGTCACCGCCGAAGGAGAGCATGCGTTTACCGGCAGCCAGCAGCTTCTCGGCGTGAGCCTGCAGCTTTTCGCTCATCTCACGCGCGTCACCGAAGGCGTACACCAGGTCACCGCAGTCCACCACGTTCAGGCGCTCGCGCATATCGAAGTTCCACGGGAAGCGGTTGTGCTCCCAGGCCAGGTTGGTAGAAACCTGACGGATCGCTGCCGGGCCGTGACGACCGCCCGCGCGACCGGAGGTTGCCATGTCGAACGGTACGCCGGTGATCACCCAGTCAGCGTCGCTGTCGTACGGCTGGAAGTTCATTGGAAGGCGTAAAAAACCAAACGCGTTAGATACCAGAGAGTTATCGTACTGATGACCTAAAGTGCTCATGTCCTGACCTCTTTTAACGTCGATACATTAAAAACAGATGAAAAAAAATCCCCTCCGCGTCGTTAAACCCGACGAGGAAGGGATTGATTCGTAAATCGCTAATTGGGGCGAATTATCGCCGGTAATGCAGACGGGTTCAAGTGAGTATAGCATTCTGCCGGATGACGGCTCCGCCTTATCCGGCCTACATACGTAGGCCCGGTAAGCGCAGCGCCACCGGGCATCAGCGGCACAGCAGCCTGCTGCCCTCACCCCGCCCCTCTCCCTGAGGGAGAGGGAGGTTAACCTACTCGTCTTCCAGATAGGTGTACCCGTACAGACCCGCTTCAAACTCTTCCAGGAACTGCTGCTGTAACGCATCGTCCAGACCGGTGTTTTTCACCTGGTCACGGAACTGGGTGAGCAGTTTTTTCGGATCCAGCTGAACGTATTCGAGCATGTCCGCTACGGTGTCCCCTTCGTCAGACAGCTCGACTTCCACGTTGCCGTCAGGGAAGACGAACACGTCAACCGCTTCGGTATCACCGAACAGGTTGTGCATGTTGCCGAGGATCTCCTGATACGCGCCGACCATAAAGAAGCCCAGCATCGGTGGGTTCTCCGGGTCGTACTCCGGCATTGGCATCGTCGTTGCGATACCGTCGCCGTCAACGTAGTGGTCGATAGCGCCGTCGGAATCACAGGTGATGTCCAGCAGCACCGCACGACGTTCCGGGGCGTGGTTCAGCCCTTCCAGCGGCAGAACCGGGAACAGCTGGTCGATACCCCAGGCATCCGGCATCGACTGGAACAGCGAGAAGTTGACGTACATTTTGTCCGCCATACGTTCCTGCAGCTCGTCGATAATCGGACGGTGCGCGCGGTTGCTCGGGTCGAGTTGCTTCTGCACTTCATGGCACATGTTCAGATAGAGTTGCTCCGCCCACGCGCGCTCCTGCAGGCTAAAGGTGCCGGAGGAATAGCCCACGTGAATATCGTGCAGGTCCATCTGGCTGTCGTGCAGCCATTCGCGCAGGGAACGGCGCGTGCCCGGCTCGTGCATCTCCTGCCAGGTTTCCCACATGCTTTGCAGGGAACGCGGGGCATCTTCTGTCGGAGGCGTCGCTTCGGTGATTTCGCTACGCTCAACGCCGATGATGTTAGAGACCAGCACCGTATGGTGCGCGGTAACCGCGCGGCCAGATTCGGTGATCACCGTCGGGTGCGGCAGGCCGTTCTCTTCACAGGCATCGCCAATCGCCCAGATAATATTGTTGGCATATTCGTTCAGGCCGTAGTTCACGGAGCAGTCGGACTGCGAGCGGGTACCTTCATAATCCACGCCCAGGCCACCGCCCACGTCGAAGCACTGAATATTCACGCCGAGCTTGTGCAGCTCAACGTAGAAGCGCGCCGATTCACGCACGCCGGTAGCGATGTCGCGAATGTTGGCCATCTGCGAGCCGAGGTGGAAGTGCAGCAGCTGAATGCTGTCGAGACGACCGCGCTCGCGCAGAATTTCCACCAGCTGCAGCACCTGGTTCGCCGCGAGGCCGAACTTGGATTTTTCACCGCCGGAGGACTGCCATTTACCGGAACCCTGCGACGCCAGACGCGCACGCACACCGAGGCGTGGGATGACGTTCAGACGCTCAGCCTCTTCCAGCACGATAGCGATTTCAGTCATCTTCTCGATAACCAGATAGACCTTGTGGCCCATCTTCTCGCCAATCAGCGCCAGACGAATGTATTCACGGTCTTTATAGCCGTTACAGACGATCACCGAACGGGTCATGCCCGCGTGCGCCAGAACGGCCATCAGTTCCGCTTTGGAACCGGCTTCCAGACCCAGCGGTTCACCGGAGTGGATCAGGGATTCAATCACGCGGCGGTGCTGGTTTACCTTGATCGGGTAAACCAAGAAGTAGTCGCCTTTATAGCCGTAGGATTCACGCGCGCGTTTGAACGCGGCGTTAATAGAACGCAGGCGATGTTGCAGGATCTGCGGGAAGCAGAACAGTGCAGGCAAACGCTGGCCCTGTGCTTCGCGGGCTTTCACCAGTTTGGCGAGATCGACGCGCGCTTCAGGGACGTCCGGATCAGGGCAGACGCTGATGTGGCCCAGTTCGTTGACGTCGTAGTAGTTATTGCCCCACCAGGCAATATTGTAAGTGCGCAGCATCTTGCTGGCTTCCTGGGAGCTCATCGCAACCTCCTGCATAGAACGTAGTACACCCTGTTCGCCCGCTGACGAAGGCGAAAAAGAAGACATGTCGTCAGACATAGCGAACCTCAACTCTTTGTATTAAGTGTAAAACAGTTGACTACTATCGCAGCGTTATACGGCGATAACAACCCATAAACGGCTCCGTTTCCCAGCAGAGTATGCTGAAATCCAGACCGTGCGACCGGTTTCTTATTCATATCATTGTAAAACACGTATCCGAACTCTGTATGACAAGGTTCGGCGAAACCACGAGAAAACTCTTGTATTAACAAGAGCGCCCTTGTTCAGTTGTCACAGAGCGTAACCGGCCCTGGGATCCTGAGAAGCGCCGAGATGGGTATAACATCGGCAGGTTTGCAGACTAGAAATGCGGGTTGCGGGAATCAACGGCGCGCCAGAACGGCTGCGCTGAATTAGCGGAAAACGATGGTTCATTATCTCGTGTCACCTCCACGGCCGCCTCTGCTGAAACGGACCACAAGCCAAAGCTAAATGTTCACTGCTTAACCCGGCTGGAAGTGGCGACACGATGAGGTCATCGAGCGCTTTTTTGTATGAGCCGCGTGCCGCGTTTTATACCGAGAAGGTGGGGAAAATGCAAAACAAAAATGTGTGGGTTGCCAGTGCCGTCAGGAAATATTTCCAGCTTTGTTTTCAACACAGTGAGAGGTAAGTCAAAAAAAACTGGAAATCGGGTGAAGAAGTGACCTAAAATGGACGTCCAGATGTTAATCCATCTATACTGATTAACACTCAGACTGCCAGTGTCAAAAACCTGCAGGCCTTGGTAGAATACTCTCCTTTGGCTATTCCACACAGCAGTTCGAGCTAACCAAATTCCTCTTAGGTGAAATAAAACATGGCAAAACACCTGTTTACGTCCGAGTCCGTATCAGAAGGACATCCTGATAAAATTGCTGACCAAATCTCCGATGCGGTGCTGGATGCGATCCTTGCCCAGGATCCTAAAGCGCGCGTAGCGTGTGAAACCTATGTCAAAACCGGCATGGTTCTGGTCGGCGGCGAGATCACCACCAGCGCATGGGTTGATATCGAAGAGATCACCCGTAACACGGTGCGTGAGATCGGCTATGTACATTCTGATATGGGCTTTGATGCCAACTCTTGCGCGGTACTGAGCGCCATCGGCAAACAGTCCCCGGACATCAACCAGGGCGTTGACCGCGCCGATCCACTGGAGCAGGGCGCGGGCGACCAGGGCCTGATGTTCGGCTACGCAACTAACGAAACCGACGTGCTGATGCCAGCACCGGTAACCTACGCACACCGTCTGGTGCAGCGTCAGGCTGAAGTGCGTAAAAACGGCACCCTGCCATGGCTGCGTCCGGATGCGAAAAGCCAGGTCACCTTCCAGTATGACGACGGTAAAATCGTTGGCATTGATGCGGTAGTTCTGTCCACTCAGCATTCTGAAGATATCGATCAGAAATCGCTGCAGGAAGCCGTGATGGAAGAGATCATCAAGCCAGTTCTGCCAACCGAATGGCTGAGCTCTGCAACCAAATTCTTCATCAACCCAACCGGACGCTTTGTTATCGGCGGCCCAATGGGCGACTGCGGCCTGACCGGCCGTAAAATCATCGTGGATACCTACGGCGGCATGGCGCGTCACGGCGGCGGTGCATTCTCCGGTAAAGACCCGTCTAAAGTTGACCGTTCTGCCGCGTACGCTGCACGTTATGTTGCGAAAAACATCGTTGCTGCAGGCCTGGCTGACCGCTGTGAGATTCAGGTTTCCTATGCAATCGGCGTGGCTGAACCGACCTCCATCATGGTGGAAACTTTCGGTACTGAGAAAGTGCCTTCAGAACAGCTGACCCTGCTGGTGCGCGAGTTCTTCGACCTGCGTCCATACGGCCTGATTCAGATGCTGGATCTGCTGCACCCAATCTACAAAGAAACCGCTGCATACGGTCACTTTGGTCGCGAACATTTCCCATGGGAAAAAACCGACAAAGCCGCCCTGCTGCGTGAAGCTGCCGGTCTGAAGTAATCGACTGACAGTGTTTAACAGGCCAGCCTTTGTGCTGGCCTTTTTTATGTCGGGTGGCGGCTCAAAGCCACACCATTTGAAACCGCTTACACCATGCCGAATATATTCCGCTTTCAGAATAATCTCTTTGCTTGATCGCCTTTCTTCTGCTGTTACATTTCATTTCAGTTAAGTCTGAAATTCAAACAAACGCGATGCGCGTCACCTCATTTACCTCTATATTTTCAAAGCGTTAATTATCTTTACGGTTGCACGTTAGTGTAACCGATTACACCAATGTGATTTGTCTCACATATTTTTACGGGTCACTCACCTACCCTTAACATCGACAAAACTGATAAATCAAATGGAGGGCATAATGCCTGACAATAATAAACAAGGGCGTACGTCCAACAAGGCGATGACATTCTTCGTCTGCTTCCTCGCCGCCCTGGCAGGATTACTTTTTGGCCTGGATATCGGCGTGATTGCCGGCGCACTTCCCTTCATCGCAGACGAGTTCCAGATTACCGCGCATACCCAGGAATGGGTGGTCAGCTCCATGATGTTTGGTGCGGCAGTCGGTGCCGTTGGCAGCGGCTGGCTCTCCTTCAAGCTCGGGCGCAAAAAGAGCCTGATGATCGGCGCGATCCTGTTCGTTGCCGGTTCACTCTTCTCTGCCGCTGCCCCTAACGTTGAAGTGCTCATTCTTTCCCGCGTTTTGCTGGGCCTGGCTGTCGGCGTCGCTTCCTATACCGCACCGCTGTATCTTTCCGAAATCGCGCCGGAGAAAATCCGCGGCAGCATGATTTCCATGTACCAACTGATGATCACCATCGGTATTCTGGGTGCTTACCTTTCCGATACCGCGTTTAGCTACAGCGGCGCATGGCGCTGGATGCTCGGCGTGATCATCATACCGGCCATTCTGCTGCTGATTGGCGTCTTCTTCCTGCCGGACAGCCCGCGCTGGTTTGCCGCAAAACGCCGCTTCGTTGATGCTGAACGCGTGCTGCTCCGCCTGCGCGATACCAGCGCTGAGGCGAAAAACGAGCTTGAAGAGATCCGCGAAAGCCTGAAGGTGAAACAGTCCGGCTGGGCGCTGTTTAAAGAGAACAGCAACTTCCGCCGCGCGGTGTTCCTCGGCGTGCTTCTGCAGGTGATGCAGCAGTTCACCGGGATGAACGTCATCATGTACTACGCGCCAAAAATCTTCGAACTGGCGGGTTATACCAACACGACCGAGCAGATGTGGGGCACCGTTATTGTCGGCCTGACCAACGTGCTGGCGACCTTTATCGCCATCGGACTGGTGGACCGCTGGGGGCGTAAGCCTACCCTAACGCTGGGCTTCCTGGTGATGGCCGTCGGCATGGGCGTGCTGGGCACCATGATGCACGTGGGTATTCACTCTCCAACCGCCCAGTACTTCGCGGTGGCGATGCTGCTGATGTTTATCGTCGGGTTTGCAATGAGCGCCGGTCCGCTGATTTGGGTGCTGTGCTCTGAGACCCAGCCGCTGAAAGGGCGTGATTTTGGTATCACCTGCTCCACCGCGACTAACTGGATTGCCAACATGATCGTCGGCGCAACGTTCCTGACCATGCTCAATACCCTGGGCAATGCCAACACCTTCTGGGTCTACGCCGGTCTGAACCTGTTCTTTATTGTTCTGACTATCTGGCTGGTTCCAGAAACCAAACATGTTTCACTGGAACACATTGAACGTAACCTGATGAAAGGTCGTCCTCTGCGTGAAATCGGCGCACACGACTAA
>NZ_GL890780.1:410814-419645 GCF_000211415.1 Enterobacter mori LMG 25706
CCTCCCCGCTTCGCGCTTTATGCTCTGCCCCTATGAAAGCTCCCCGTCTCCCCATCGCCATTCAGCAAGCCGTTATGCGCAGCCTGCGGGAAAAACTCGCCCAGGCCAACCTGAAGCTCGGCCGTAACTATCCTGAACCGAAGCTGGTTTATCAGCAGCGTGGAACCGCAGCAGGCACAGCCTGGCTGGAATCGTATGAGATCCGCCTGAACCCGGTGCTGATGATGGAAAACCAGCAGGCATTTATTGAGGAAGTGGTGCCGCACGAGCTGGCGCATCTTCTGGTGTGGAAGCACTTTGGCCGCGTAGCGCCGCACGGGAAAGAGTGGAAGTGGATGATGGAAGCCGTGCTCGGCGTTCCGGCTCGCCGCACGCATCAGTTCGAACTGGAATCAGTACGTCGCAATACATTTTCCTACCGCTGCCGATGCCAGCAGCACCAGCTCACCGTCCGCCGTCATAACCGTGTGGTGCGCGGCGAGGCAACCTACCGCTGCGTAAAATGCGGCGAACCGCTGGTCGCCGAATAATTATCTGAACTTTCAGGAACTTTCCTGATCTGACTGATTGCATACGGGAACAACATTCGTTACGTTTCGGGCTTGTTTTGACACGGAGTGTAAGATGTCCCGTAATGTTTCTCTCGCGGTTGCCCTTCTGGCGACGGCGCTCTCCGGCCATGCTCTGGCCGACGGTATCAACAGTTTCTCTCAGGCCAAAGCCGCTGGCGTGAAGGTGAATGCTGATGTTCCGGGTGATTTCTACTGCGGCTGTAAAATTAACTGGCAGGGTAAAAAAGGCGTCGTTGACCTCGAATCCTGCGGCTATAAGGTGCGTAAAAATGAAAACCGCGCCAGCCGCATTGAATGGGAACATGTGGTTCCGGCGTGGCAGTTTGGCCACCAGCGCCAATGCTGGCAGGAAGGCGGGCGTAAAAACTGTTCCAAAGATCCGGTTTATCGCCAGATGGAAAGCGATATGCACAACCTGCAGCCTGCGGTTGGCGAAGTGAACGGTGACCGCGGCAACTTTATGTACAGCCAGTGGAACGGTGGCGAAGGCCAGTACGGTCAGTGCGGCATGAAGGTGGATTTCAAAGAGAAAGTCGCCGAGCCCCCTGCCCGCGCGCGCGGCAGCATCGCCCGTACCTACTTCTATATGCGTGACCGCTATGACCTCAACCTTTCACGCCAGCAGACGCAGCTGTTCAATGCCTGGAACAAGCAGTACCCGGTAACCGAGTGGGAATGCCAGCGCGACGAGCGCATCGCCAACGTCCAGGGGAATCACAACCCTTACGTCCAGCGGGCTTGCCAGGCGCAAAAGAGCTAACCTACACTACGGCAATTCGCTTATATCGCATGACACATGGAATTTCTGACTATGCGCATTCCCCGCATTTACCATCCTGAACTGATTACCGCAGGCCGCGAAATCGCCCTGTCTGATGACGCCGCCAACCACGTGGGCCGCGTGCTGCGCATGGGTGCAGGTCAGGCTATCCAGCTGTTCGATGGCTCGAACCAGGTTTTCGACGCGGAAATCACGCGGTCTGATAAAAAAAGCGTACACGTTAACGTGCTGCGTGGCGAAGTGGATGACCGGGAATCGCCGCTGCACATCCATCTGGGCCAGGTGATGTCGCGCGGTGAGAAAATGGAATTCACCATTCAGAAATCCATTGAACTGGGTGTAAGCCTCATTACGCCACTTTTTTCTGAGCGCTGTGGCGTTAAACTGGATGCGGAACGTCTGAACAAAAAGATCCAGCAGTGGCAGAAAATTGCCATTGCGGCGTGTGAACAGAGTGGCCGCAACCGTATTCCGGAGATCCGCCCGGCGATGGACCTGGAAGACTGGTGTGCAGAAGAGGACAGCGGGCTGAAGCTCAATCTTCATCCGCGCGCCAGCGCCAGCATCAATACGCTGCCATTGCCCGTCGAGCGCGTACGCCTGCTGATTGGCCCCGAAGGCGGCCTGTCGGCGGACGAAATTGCGATGACGGCACGTTACCAGTTTACTGATATTCTGTTGGGACCTCGCGTTCTGCGCACTGAGACAACGGCACTCACGGCCATTACCGCGCTACAGGTACGGTTTGGCGATCTGGGTTGAAGTAATAACGGAGAAGAACATGATCAAGCTCGGCATCGTGATGGACCCCATCGCAAACATTAACATCAAGAAAGATTCCAGCTTCGCCATGCTGCTGGAAGCGCAGCGTCGCGGCTATGAACTCCACTATATGGAGATGAACGATCTTTACCTGATCAACGGTGAAGCGCGCGCACGTACCCGCATCGTTAACGTCGAGCAGAACTACGACAAATGGTATGAGTTCGGCACCGAGCAGGACATTGCCCTGGCCGACCTCAACGTGATCCTGATGCGTAAAGATCCGCCGTTCGACACCGAATACATCTACAGCACCTACATTCTTGAGCGTGCAGAAGAGAAAGGGACGCTGATTGTCAACAAGCCGCAAAGCCTGCGCGACTGTAACGAGAAGCTCTACACCGCCTGGTTCTCTGACCTGACGCCGGAAACGCTGGTGACCCGCAGCAAGGCGCAGCTGAAAGCGTTCTGGCAGAAGCACGGCGATATCATCATGAAACCGCTGGACGGCATGGGCGGCGCGTCGATTTTCCGCGTGAAAGAGGGCGACCCGAACATTGGCGTGATTGCCGAAACCCTCACCGAACTGGGCACGCGTTACTGCATGGCGCAGAACTACATTCCGGCGATCAAAGACGGCGATAAGCGCGTGCTGGTTGTAGATGGCGAACCTGTACCTTACTGCCTGGCGCGTATTCCTCAGGGTGGCGAAACCCGCGGTAATCTGGCCGCTGGTGGCCGTGGTGAACCCCGTCCGCTGACCGAAAGCGACTGGGAAATTGCTCGTCGCGTCGGGCCGACGCTGAAGGCCAAAGGCCTGATCTTCGTTGGGCTGGATATTATCGGCGATCGCCTGACCGAAGTGAACGTCACCAGCCCGACCTGCATCCGTGAAATCGAAGCGGAGTTCCCGATCTCGATCACCGGAATGCTGATGGACGCTATCGAAAAACGTTTACAGAAATAATCTGTGACAGCGCCCAGGTTTATCCCCATACTGGGCGCTGTCGCTTTTTAAACCAGGAAACAGTACCTCTGACAATGAATTTACAGCATCACTTTCTTATTGCCATGCCTGCTCTCCAGGATCCGATTTTCCGCCGCGCCGTGGTTTATATTTGCGAATACAACGAAGACGGTGCGATGGGGATTATCATCAACAAGCCGCTGGAAAACCTGCAGGTTGAAGGAATTCTGGACAAGCTGAAAATCACCGCTGAAGCGCGTCTCCCGGAGATCCGTCTCGATAAACCGGTGATGCTGGGTGGCCCGCTCGCGGAAGATCGTGGTTTTATCCTGCATACGCCGCCGGTCTTCTCTTCCAGTATTCGTATCTCCGACAACACCGTTGTCACGACCTCTCGCGACGTGCTTGAAACGCTGGGCACTGCCGAGCAACCTTCCGAAGTGCTTGTCGCGCTGGGCTACTCCTCGTGGGAGAAAGGCCAGCTTGAACAAGAGATACTGGATAACGCGTGGCTGACCGCACCTGCCGATATGAACATCCTGTTTAAAACGCCTATCGCCGATCGCTGGCGTGACGCGGCGAAACTGATTGGCATCGATATTCTGACCATGCCAGGCGTAGCGGGGCACGCGTAATGAGCGGAACGCTTCTGGCCTTCGATTTTGGTACCAAAAGCATCGGCGTCGCCGTTGGTCAGCGCATAACAGGCACGGCGCGCCCGTTGACGGCACTCAAGGCCAACGACGGCACGCCGGACTGGAACCTCATCGAGCGCCTGCTCAAAGAGTGGCAGCCGGACGACGTGATTGTGGGCTTGCCGCTGAACATGGACGGCACCGAACAGCCGCTCACCGCCCGCGCGCGTAAGTTCGCCAACAAAATCCATGGCCGCTTTGGCGTGTCGGTAAAGCTTCACGATGAACGCCTGAGTACCGTTGAAGCACGCGCAGGCCTGTTTGAGCACGGTGGTTTCCGGGCGCTGAATAAAGGCAGCGTCGACTCCGCCTCAGCCGTCATCATTCTCGAAAGCTATTTCGAACAAGGTTACTGAGCGCCGGGGCCTACAGCCGCCCCTGCGCCCGCCTTTCCGCGAGACTCTGCTCAAAGTTCTGCATTCCCGCCTGCTGACCGGTTTGTATGATGCCGGGTAATTGCCACGTTTTCCCTTCGCGGATGAGATTCGCCGCCGCCGAGGTATTCACCAGCAGTTCATATAGCGCCATGCGCCCGCCCTGCACGTCCTGGAGCAGTTTTTGCGCCAGTACAGCGCGAAGGCTGCCTGCCAGCTGGTTACGCACCGGATCTTTCTCCTGCGCCGGGAAGGTATCCACCAGCCGTTCAATCGCCTGCGAAGCGCCGCGTGTATGCAGCGTCGCCAGCACCAGGTGCCCGGTTTCGGCCGCCGTCAGCGCAAGGCGGATGGTTTCGCTGTCGCGCAGCTCTCCCAACAGAATAACGTCCGGATCTTCGCGCAGTGCACTGCGCAGCGCCTCGGCAAAGGAGAGACTGTGCTGACCCATCTCCCGCTGCTGTATCAGGCAGCGTTCACTCTGGTACATAAACTCCACCGGATCTTCGAGCGTCAGAATATGGCCGTCAGTGTGATGGTTGAGAAAATCCACCATCGCCGCGAGCGTCGTGGATTTTCCGCTACCGGTCGCACCCGTCACCAGAATCAACCCGCTTTCGCTGGAGAGCAGTTCCGGGATAGCCCTGGGCACACCCAGTGCAGAAAGCTGCGGGCACGCGAGCGGCAACAGTCGCAAGGCGATCGACACACCCTTCATATGCGTAAACGCACTGCCGCGAAGACGCTGATTGCCTGTGAGCGTGACGGCAAAGTCTACCTGTCCGTTTGCCCACCACGCGCCCTGCTGTTCATCGTTGAGCCAGGTTTTTAATAGCGCCTCAACGTCGGGGGCCGGAAACGGGGCCGGTTCAAGGCGGCCTAATCTGCGCCAGCGCGGCGGTGAATCACTGCACACGTGTAGATCGGAGACGTTATGCTTTACACTAAGGGCCACAATTTCTTCCACATCCATAGACTACTCCTCGGAAAATGAACGACATTGCGCATAACCTGGCACAGGTCCGGGACAAAATCTCAGCCGCTGCAACGCGTTGCGGCCGTGCTTCAGAAGAAATTACCCTGCTTGCAGTCAGCAAAACTAAGCCTGCGAGCGCCATCGCAGAAGCGATAGCGGCAGGCCACCGGGCGTTTGGCGAAAACTACGTGCAGGAAGGCGTGGATAAAATTCGCTCCTTCCAGGAGCAGGGGAATTCGGATCTGCAGTGGCACTTTATCGGCCCGCTGCAGTCGAACAAAAGCCGTCTGGTGGCAGAGCATTTCGACTGGTGCCATACCGTTGACCGACTGCGCATTGCTACCCGTCTGAACGACCAGCGGCCCGCAGAAATGCCCGCGCTCAACGTGCTGATTCAAATCAACATCAGTGATGAAAACAGCAAGTCCGGCATTGCGCTGAGTGAGCTGGATACACTGGCAGAAGAAGTCGCCGCCCTGCCGCGTTTAACCCTGCGCGGGCTGATGGCAATTCCGGCGCCTGAGTCAAGTTATGAAAGGCAGTTTGCCGTGGCACAGCAAATGGCTGTAGCATTTGAGGCGCTTAAAGCGCGCTATGAAACGGTAGACACGCTTTCACTGGGCATGTCGGATGATATGGAAGCCGCCATCGCGGCAGGCAGCACTATGGTGCGCATCGGCACGGCAATTTTCGGTGCGCGCGACTACTCAAAATAATAAGGAAACCTGAGGAACGCCATGAAGACGTTGACTTTCCTGCTCTCAACGGTGCTTGAGCTGTATACGATGGCGCTTTTACTGCGCGTCTGGATGCAGTGGGCCCGCTGTGATTTTTACAATCCGTTTTCCCAGTTTGTCGTGAAAATCACGCAACCTGTTGTCGGGCCGCTGCGCCGTATTATTCCGGCGATGGGTCCCATCGACAGTTCGTCTCTGCTGGTGGCGTTTATTCTGAGCGTTATCAAAGCGATCGTGCTGTTTATGGTCATCACCTTCCAGCCGATTATCTGGATTGCTGCGGTCCTGATTCTGGTCAAAACCGTCGGGTTGCTGATCTTCTGGGTGCTGCTGGTGATGGCGATAATGAGCTGGGTAAGCCAGGGCCGGAGTCCGGTTGAATATGCGCTCATCCAACTGGCCGAACCGCTGCTGCGCCCTATTCGCAACCTGCTGCCTTCGATGGGCGGTATTGATTTCTCGCCGATGATCCTGGTACTGCTGCTGTATGTGGTCAACATGGGTATCGCCGAGCTGTTACAGTCCACGGGCAACATGCTGCTGCCGGGGCTGTGGATGGCGCTATGAGTGCCGTAAGCACCTGCGCTGACGGGCTGGTTTTGCGGCTGTATATTCAGCCGAAAGCCAGCCGTGACAGTATTGTTGGGCTGCATGGCGACGAGTTGAAAGTCGCCATCACCGCCCCGCCGGTTGACGGCCAGGCGAACGCGCACCTGACCAAATATCTGGCAAAACAGTTTCGCGTCGCCAAAAGCCAGGTCATCATCGAAAAAGGTGAACTTGGGCGGCATAAACAGGTAAAAATCCTCAATCCGCAAGTAATCCCGACGGAAGTCGCGGCTCTGACAGAACAGGACTAAACCATGCAGAAAGTTGTTCTCGCGACCGGTAACGCCGGTAAAGTGCGCGAGCTGGCCTCGCTATTAAATGATTTTGGGCTGGACGTGGTCGCCCAGACCGAGCTTGGCGTCGAGTCCGCCGAAGAGACGGGCCTGACGTTTATCGAAAACGCGATCCTGAAAGCGCGCCACGCCGCACAGGTCACTGGCCTGCCCGCGATTGCCGATGACTCCGGCCTGGCCGTGGACTTCCTGGGCGGCGCACCGGGGATTTACTCTGCACGCTATTCCGGCGTGGACGCCACCGACCAGCAAAATCTGGAAAAGCTGCTTGTCGCCCTGAAAGACGTACCGGACGAACAGCGCACCGCGCAGTTCCACTGCGTTCTGGTTTATATGCGTCATGCGGAAGACCCGACGCCTATCGTCTGCCACGGCAGCTGGCCGGGCGTGATTACCCGTGAAGCAGCGGGCAACGGCGGCTTTGGCTACGACCCGATCTTCTTTGTCCCGACCGAGGGCAAAACCGCCGCGGAACTGACCCGCGAAGAGAAAAGCGCGATTTCCCACCGCGGCCGCGCACTGAAACTGTTACTGGAAGCGTTACGCAATGGCTAATTTGCCACCACTGAGTCTTTATATTCACATCCCGTGGTGCGTGCAGAAATGCCCGTACTGCGATTTCAACTCGCACGCGCTGAAGGGTGAAGTGCCGCATGATGACTACGTTGCGCATCTGCTGGCCGACCTGGACGCCGATGTCGCTTACGCACAGGGACGTGAAGTTAAGACCATTTTCATTGGTGGCGGTACGCCGAGCCTGCTTTCAGGCCCGGCAATGCAAACGCTGCTGGACGGCGTACGCGCGCGTCTGAACCTGGCAGCGGATGCTGAAATAACGATGGAAGCCAACCCCGGCACCGTTGAGGCCGACCGTTTTGTCGACTATCAGCGTGCGGGGGTGAACCGCATCTCCATCGGCGTGCAGAGTTTTAGCGAGCCGAAACTGAAACGTCTGGGCCGCATTCACGGCCCGGAAGAGGCGAAGCGCGCGGCGAACCTGGCGACCGGGCTTAATCTTCGTAGCTTTAACCTGGATTTAATGCACGGCCTGCCGGATCAGTCGCTGGAAGAGGCGCTGGACGACCTGCGCCAGGCGATCGAACTGAACCCGCCGCACCTGTCGTGGTATCAGCTCACTATCGAGCCAAACACCCTGTTTGGCTCGCGCCCGCCGGTGCTGCCGGATGACGACGCGCTGTGGGATATCTTCGAGCAGGGCCACAGGCTTCTGACCGCTGCGGGCTATCAGCAGTATGAAACCTCCGCCTACGCGAAGCCGGGCTATCAGTGTCAGCACAACCTGAACTACTGGCGCTTTGGCGACTATCTGGGGATTGGCTGCGGCGCGCACGGCAAGGTGACCTTCCCGGACGGGCGCATACTGCGCACCGCTAAGACCCGACACCCGCGTGGATATATGGAAGGCCGCTATCTGGAGCGTCAGCACGACGTCGAGGCGGCGGATAAGCCGTTTGAGTTCTTCATGAACCGCTTCCGTCTGCTGGAAGCCGCGCCGCGCGCGGAGTTTGCGCTGTACACCGGGCTGCCGGAATCGGTGATTCGCCCGCAGATCGACGAGGCGCTGGCGCAGGGGTATCTGACCGAGTGTGATGCGTTCTGGCAGATCACCGAGCACGGCAAATTGTTCTTAAACTCCCTTCTTGAGCTGTTCCTCACCGAAGATTCCTGAAGGCTGATTCAGGATTTTGCATCCCGTTCTGCCGGCTGAGGGAAAGGCTGGCAGAGTGTGGGGATGGAAAAAATTCGCTCTTATGCAAAACAGCTCAGACGCGAGCTGACAAAAGAAGAAAGACGGCTGTGGTATTTACTGCGCAGTCGCCGTTTCGAAAATTATAAATTTCGTCGACAGCATCCTGTAGGTCACTACATTCTGGATTTCGCCTGCTGCGCGGCTCGTCTGGCCGTTGAGCTGGATGGCGGGCAACATGATGAAAAGCAGGAATACGATCGTCAAAGGACGTGCTGGCTTAATGAGAAAGATTGGCATGTCATTCGTTTCTGGAACAACGAACTCTAGGATAACGAAGAGGCGGTATTAGAAAAG
>NZ_GL890780.1:419751-436610 GCF_000211415.1 Enterobacter mori LMG 25706
CCCCTTTGGGGAGAGGGTTAGGGTGAGGGGTGAAATTAATTACTTCAGCGTCCCCACCAGCGCCTTCCGGCTATCTTCCAGCGACACCACGCGTTTACACACGTCTTTGCCAAACTGCTGGAAATCATCTTCCTGGTTTTTCCACTCGTTCTGAATCGAGGTCTGCAAGCCGCCAAGGCTACCCAGCACGCCCTGCAGCGGGTTACCGCCGCCTTTCAGCACGGCTTTCGCCCCCATCTCGTTGATGCTGTCCTGCAGGATGCCGCCCATCGCCTGATTCACCAGCTGCTGCCCGTCAGCACGGACCTGATCAATCGCCTTGTAGTGGAACGTCAGACCATCGGTACGATTCTCGATAATCCGGTTCATCTGTTCTTTAAGCTGCTTGTCCAGCTTGGTCAGACGGGTGCGCATATTGCTGCTCTCACCCACCTCTTTGGTGATGATCTTATCCAGCGCCACGCGGCTTTTCTCAACGCGCGTCAGCGCGCCGTCGTTAATCCACGGCAGTGCGGTACGCAGTTCGGCCTGGTAATCCTTCGCCTGCTCGCGCTGGGCGGCAGTCAGGTTTTGCGGTTTGCCGTTAAACGTCACGTTACCATCCGGCGTAATCACCAGATTGCCGTTCTCGCCTTTGACCCGCACGGTTTGCGGGTTTAACACCACATCGTCACGCGGGGTGACGCTACATTTATACTCCGCATGGGCGGTGGATCCGATTGCCAGTAAAGCAACCGCCAGCAACGTTTTGCGCATCTTTAACACTCCCTCAGACAAAATGGGCCAGCTAATGCTGGCCCTGTACTTGCTTTATTAGTCCCACCAAACGTCGAAAAGTTCGCTGATGCGGACATCTTCCAGTTTGTGGTCCTCAAGCCATTTGCGTACCAGCGCCTGATGTTCTTCGGTGCATTTACCGACTTCCTGGGTGCAGATCAGACCTTCCCACGCCAGATAGCCGCTACCGTCGAAGGCCAGCTTGTTTGGCTCGATCACATCATTGATGAACGCGTCAACGTCCTGATCGATCTGCTCAACGCTGGTGCCTTCCGGGAAACGCCAGGCAACAGAGAAGCCCACTTCCTGGAATTCTTCGATGTGCATCTTTTTACGCAGACGACGGCTACGATTCTTTGCCATTATTTCACCCTCTCGAACATTAAGTCCCATACACCGTGGCCAAGACGATGGCCACGCTGTTCAAATTTTGTCACCGGACGTGAATCCGGGCGCGGTACATAGTCGTTGCTTTCAGACTGGTTTTTATAGCCGTCCAGCGAGGACATCACTTCCAGCATATGTTCCGCATAAGGTTCCCAGTCGGTCGCCATGTGGAAGACGCCGCCCAGTTTTAACTTACTTTTCAGCAGCTCGGCAAACGGTGCCTGAACGATACGGCGTTTATTATGACGTGCTTTGTGCCACGGGTCAGGGAAAAAGAGCTGAACCATGTTCAAAGAATTGTCAGGAATCATTTTGTGCAGCACTTCCACCGCGTCGTGACACATGACGCGCAGGTTCTCAACGCCCTCTTCGTGGGCCGTTGCCAGGCATGCACCGACGCCCGGCGAGTGCACTTCGATACCGAGGAAGTTCTGCTCCGGTCGCGCTTTCGCCATGGTCACCAGCGAGGTGCCCATACCAAAACCGATCTCCAGCGTCACAGGCGCTTCTCGGCCAAACAGGTCGGCGAAGTCGACAGGCTGTTCAGTGAACTCAACGCCCATCACCGGCCAGTAGTTGTCCAGCGCGTGTTGCTGCCCTTTTGTCAGGCGGCCCTGACGGCGGCCAAAGCTGCGAATACGGCGCAGCGGGCGACCGTTTTCATCAAATTCCGGTGAAATGACGTCGTTTTTCATAAAAGAGTTGTCTGCTTGTGAGAGTGTTCGGGAAACGGGCATTATCCAAAGTTAAGGCTTCTATGCAAGCATGGGAAAGATCCGGTTTACAGCAGATTGATGCTGTGCTGCAATCTGCGTCCCTGATTATGTGAATCGATGACCATGCAAGCCTCTCAATTTTCAGCCCAGGTGCTGGACTGGTACGACAAATACGGGCGTAAAACCCTGCCCTGGCAAATTGAAAAAACGCCTTACAAAGTATGGCTCTCCGAGGTGATGTTGCAACAAACGCAGGTCGCCACGGTCATTCCTTACTTCGAGCGTTTTATGGCGCGCTTCCCGACGGTCACCGATCTGGCAAACGCGCCATTAGACGAAGTGCTGCACCTGTGGACAGGCCTGGGCTATTACGCCCGCGCGCGTAATCTTCACAAGGCCGCGCAGCAAGTCGCGACGCGCCATAACGGTAAATTCCCGGAAACCTTTGACGAGGTGGCCGATCTCCCCGGCGTCGGGCGCTCCACCGCAGGCGCGATTCTTTCCCTTTCATTAGGCAAGCATTTCCCGATCCTCGACGGCAACGTGAAGCGCGTGCTGGCACGCTGCTATGCCGTCGACGGCTGGCCGGGTAAGAAAGACGTAGAAAAACGCCTTTGGGAGATCAGCGAAGCGGTCACCCCGGCGAAAGGGGTGGAGCGTTTTAACCAGGCGATGATGGATCTGGGCGCGATGGTCTGCACGCGCTCAAAACCAAAATGCGAACTCTGCCCGGTGAATAATCTCTGCGTGGCGTATGCCAACCATTCGTGGGCGCAGTATCCCGGTAAGAAACCCAAACAGACGCTGCCGGAGCGCACCGGCTATATGCTGCTGATGCAACACGGCGATGAGGTGTTCCTTGCCCAGCGTCCGCCGAGCGGTCTGTGGGGCGGTCTATACTGCTTCCCACAGTTTGAAAATGAAGATTTGCTGCGGGAATGGCTTAAACAGCGCGGAATAGCCGCCGATAACCTGACGCAGCAGACGGCGTTTCGCCACACCTTCAGCCATTTCCATCTGGATATTGTGCCCATGTGGCTTCCCGTGTCCTCATTCACCTCGTGCATGGATGAAGGCACCGCTCTCTGGTATAACTTAGCGCAACCGCCTTCAGTCGGGCTGGCGGCTCCCGTGGAGCGCCTGTTACAACAATTACGTGCCGGTGCAATGGTTTAGCATCGGCAAGAAAAAGAGGAATGAGTATGGCCAGAACGATTTTTTGTACTTTCCTGCAGCGTGACGCTGAAGGCCAGGACTTCCAGCTTTATCCGGGCGACCTGGGTAAACGCATCTACAATGAAATCTCCAAAGAAGCCTGGGGACAGTGGCAGAAAAAGCAGACCATGCTGATCAACGAGAAAAAACTCAGCATGATGAACCCTGAACACCGGAAGCTGCTGGAGCAGGAGATGGTGAGCCTCCTGTTCGAAGGTAAAGACGTGCACATCGAAGGCTATACGCCACCGGAAAAATAATATCGCGCTGCTGGTGCCCGGCGGCGCTTCGCTTGCACGGGCCTACGGTTTTGTAGGCCGGGTAAGCAAAGCGCCACCCGGCGAAAGCAACGACTAAGCAAACACAACACGCACTCCCGGAATGATGAAAAAACTTTTAGCGCTAGCTCTTGTTGCGCCGTTGCTTGTCTCTTGTTCTTCCAAAAAAGGCGATGATTACAACGAAGCCTGGGTTAAGGACACCAACGGTTTTGACATTTTGATGGGGCAGTTTGCCCACAACATCGAAAACATATGGGGATTTAACGAAGTTCTTATCGCCGGACCTAAGGACTACGTTAAGTACACCGACGCCTATCAGACCCGAAGCCACATCAACTTTGATGACGGTACGATCACGGTTGAAACCATTGCAGGCACTGAACCTGCTGCGCGCCTGCGTCAGGCGATTATCAAAACCCTGCTGATGGGTGACGATCCGGGCTCTATCGATCTCTACTCCGACGCAGACGACATTACCATTTCCAAAGAGCCGTTCCTGTACGGCCAGGTCGTCGATCAAACCGGTCAGCCGATCCGCTGGGAAGGCCGCGCCACGAACTTCGCGGATTATCTGCTGCAAACGCGCCTGAAAAGCCGCTCGAACGGCCTGAAGGTCATCTACAGCATCACCATCAACCTGGTGCCGAACCACCTCGACAAGCGTGCGCATAAGTACATTGGGATGGTGCGTCAGGCGTCACGTAAGTACGGCGTGGATGAGTCGCTGATCCTGGCGATTATGCAGACCGAATCTTCATTCAACCCGTACGCGGTAAGCCGCTCCGACGCGCTGGGGCTGATGCAGGTTGTGCAGCACAGCGCCGGTAAAGACGTGTTCCGCTCGCAGGGTAAATCCGGCACGCCGAGCCGCAGCTATCTGTTCGACCCGCAGAGCAACATCGATACCGGCACCGCCTATCTGGCGATGCTGAATAATGTGTACCTGGGCGGAATTGATAACCCAACGTCGCGCCGCTATGCGGTGATCACGGCCTATAATGGCGGTGCGGGCAGCGTGCTGCGCGTCTTCTCCAGCGATAAGGTGCAGGCCGCGAACATCATCAACAGCATGGCGCCGGGGCATGTCTACCCAACCCTCACCACCCGCCCCCCGTCTGCGGAATCCCGCCGCTATCTGTATAAGGTGAATACGGCGCAGAAGAATTATCGTCGTCGCTAAAAAGCTCCCCCTCACCCTGCCCTCTCCCAGAGGGAGAGGGTATTCAAGTTCCCTCTCCCTCTGGGAGAGGGTTAGGGTGAGGGCATCAGGCTGCACTCACTCACCCCATCCATACGAAAATGTTATTTGCATCACAATCCAAACTGCAAATTAATGTGGATTGCATTTTTTTGCGGGAGGTAACAAAACATATCGTTGCCAACTGATAGAATTGCATCAAATAACAACCCTGAATGTTCCCAAAACAACATATCTCCCGCTCACTTGTGAGGAAAGTAACATGAACCTTAAGCTGCAGCTTAAAATTTTGTCGTTTCTGCAGTTCTGCCTGTGGGGTAGCTGGCTGACCACACTCGGCTCCTATATGTTTGTGACGCTCAAGTTCGACGGTGCGTCTATCGGTGCCGTATACAGTTCGCTGGGTATCGCGGCTGTCTTCATGCCAACGCTGCTCGGTATCGTGGCGGATAAATGGTTAAGTGCGAAATGGCTGTACATGCTTTGCCATCTGGTGGGTGCGGGGACGCTGTTTATGGCGGCCGAAGTGACCACACCGGGGGCGATGTTCATGGTGATCCTGCTTAACTCGCTGGCCTATATGCCAACGCTTGGCCTGATCAACACCATCTCCTACCACCGCATCAAGTCTGCGGGCATGGATATCGTGACCGACTTCCCGCCAATCCGTATCTGGGGCACCATCGGCTTTATCATGGCGATGTGGGGCGTGAGCTTCGCGGGCTTTGAGCTGAGCCATATGCAGCTCTATATCGGCGCGGTGCTCTCCGTGGTGCTGGCCGTGTTTACCCTGACGCTGCCGCACCTTCCGGTATCAAACCAGCAGAAAAACCAGAGCTGGAGCGCCATGCTCGGCCTGGACGCATTCGCGCTGTTTAAAAACAGACGCATGGCGATCTTCTTTATCTTCTCCATGCTGCTGGGCGCAGAGCTGCAGATCACTAACATGTTCGGCAACACCTTCCTGCACAGCTTCGATAACAACCCGCTGTTTGCCGGAAGCTTTATCGTCGAGCACGCGTCGGTGATGATGTCCATCTCTCAGATCTCTGAGACGCTGTTCATCCTGACCATCCCGTTCTTCCTGAGCCGCTACGGCATCAAAAACGTGATGCTGATCAGTATCGCTGCATGGATGCTGCGCTTCGGCCTGTTCGCCTACGGTGACCCAAGCGCGTTCGGTACCGTGCTGCTGGTGCTGTCGATGATCGTTTACGGCTGCGCCTTCGACTTCTTCAACATCTCCGGTTCGGTGTTTGTGGAAAAAGAGGTGAAGCCTGAAATCCGCGCCAGCGCGCAGGGCATGTTCCTGATGATGACCAACGGCTTCGGCTGTATTCTGGGTGGCGTGGTGAGCGGTAAAGTGGTTGAGATGTACACCACCAACGGCATCACCGACTGGCAGCCCGTGTGGCTGATCTTCGCCGCGTACTCGCTGGTGCTGTTCTTCGCGTTTATCGCGCTGTTCAAGTACAAGCACGTGCGTGAACCACACGGTGCGCAGCCGATCGCGCATTGATTGTTGTGCCCGGTGGCGCTGCGCTTACCGGGCCTACAAAACCAGACCGTAAGCCGGGTAAGGCGAAGCCGCCACCCGGCTATTTTATTACAGAGAGCACCCACCCCACCGACAGCAAATCCGCACTGCCGCCCGGGCTCAGATTGCGTTCAATCAATGCCTTATCCATTCTAAGCAACGCCTCGCGATCCCAGCCGTTAGCCAGTAACTCCCGCGCGTAGCCCTGAACGTAGCGCAACCCTTCCATACCGCCGCGCGACACGAGATTGCTGTCCTGATTAACCGCCATCAGGCGCAACAGCAGGCCATGAAGCGACTGTACGTTCCACGAATCCAAAGCCTTACGCACCGTCGCGAAGCCGCTCTCCGCCTCGCCGCGCGCGCCGGTAAATCCGTACTGCTGAAACTGCCGCTCGCCCGCCGTCGCCTGTCCGCTGCGTGCGGCCAGCTCACGCGATACCAGCCCGCTGCAGATGTTACTCACCTCACAACAGAGGCTGTCTGCGGAGGTATTTTTCACACGCCCGGCGGCGAAGCACAGTAAACCCAGGGCAAAAATCCCGCCCTTGTGGGTGTTCACTCCGTTCGTTGCAGCGTACATCGCCTGCTCGCAGGCCATCCCCATCGGGCGGATAATCCGAAGCTGTGCGTCAGCGGGTTTATCTGCATACGCGCTACCCAGCTCGGCAAAGCGCGAAAACCACGGCGTAATCGCCGCAATGCTGCGGACGAACAGCGCGTGGTCCATATCGCGATGGGAACCGTTATTGAGCTTGTCCACCAGCCCCGGCTTGGGCGTCAGCTCCAACTCCTGCCACAGCGCCGCTTCGGCAAGCGCGGGCACGTCAACCGGGCGCGGTTTAGTCGCGAGCAAACCAGTCATCGATCGTCTTCTCCACGCGGGAAACCACCTGCTCAACGGGATGCTTTCGCGAGCGGGAACAGGCGTGAGCGGGCTCGTCGCAGATCAGGCAGCGTCTGAGATTCGCCCCCAGCGACTGACGTCCGACGTGGCCGTGCTGAGGGCAGATCACGTCCAGATCCCACAGCCTGCCGAGCGGGTGCGTCTGCTCCAGCTCCGCACAGTGCGCTTTGATTTCCACCGCAGGATGGGCCACGCACCACACGGCTTCTGGCCCTGTCGGGAGCCACAGCACCTGGCGGTCCAGCACCTGCCAGCGGTTCTCCCACAGCAGCTGGTCGCACATCTGCAGCGCCACGCCCATGCAGTTTCGATAGCGCAGGCTGTCCTTGATCTCCCCAGGCGTAACCAGCGTGAGGGAAATCACCGGTTGTTGATAGTGCTCAAGCATGTCAGCCTGGCGCGCTGCGCGGCGCTCTTTCGCCGCCAGCAGTTCGTCCAGGCTGACACCCGCCCGCACGGGTGTCGCTGAAATCATACTTACTCCTTCACCTGTCGTACGGTGTCGATCACGCTGCCGTCGCGGTAGCGGATCACCCCGACAATTTTGTCGGTAAATTCAATCGGTTTCGGTACGCCCGTCAGGGAAATCGCCCGCTCGTAAAGCGCGCTGATATCCACAACGTTGAGCCCGGCTTCCAGCAGACGGTCGCGGATCTCCGGGCGCGCCGGATTGACCGCAATGCCGTGGTCGGTGACCAGCACGTCAATGCTTTCGCCCGGCGTGAGGCGTGTGGTGACGCGTTTCCCGACCGTCGGAATACGGCTGCGCAGCAGCGGCGCGACCACAATGGTCAGGTTCGCCGCGGCGGCCACGTCGCAGTGTCCGCCGGACGCGCCGCGCATCACCCCATCGGAGCCGGTGATCACGTTGACGTTGAAATCGACGTCGATTTCCAGCGCGCTGAGGATCACCACGTCGAGCTGGTCGCAGCTTGCCGCCTTGCTGCCGGGGTTGGCGTAAACGTTGGTGGAGATCTCCACGTGGTTCGGGTTGCTCGCCAGCGACGCCGCCGCCTGGCCGTCAAAGCACTGGGTGTCGAGCAGCTTTTCGATCAGCCCCTTCTCGTGCAAATCCACCAGGCTGCCGGTGATGCCGCCGAGCGCAAAGCGGGCCTTCACGCCGCTGCGCTCCATCTTCTCTTCCATAAAGCGCGTACAGGCGGTCGCCGCCGCGCCGGAACCGGTCTGCATCGAGAAGCCCGATTTGAAGTAGCCGGAGTGTTCAATCACGTCCGCCGCATAGCGGGCAATCATCAGCTCGCGCGGGTTGCTGGTGACGCGCGCCGCGCCGACGCTGATTTTCGCCGGGTCGCCCACGCTCTCAACCTGCACGATGTAGTCCACCTGGTCCTGCACCAGGCTGGCGGGCATATTGGGGAACGGCACCAGTTCTTCCGTCAGCAGCACCACCTTGCGGGCAAAGTGCGCGTCCACCATGGCGTAGCCCAGCGAGCCGCAGCAGGATTTGCCGTGCGTCCCGTTGGCGTTGCCAAACTCATCGCTGCACGGCACGCCGAGAAACGCCACGTCGATATTCAACTCGCCGTCCTGGAGCAGCTTCACGCGCCCGCCGTGGGAGTGAATTTGCACCGGCTCGTCCATCAACCCGTGGGAGATGGCGTCTGCCAGCCTGCCGCGCATCCCCGAGGTGTAAATCCGGGTGATAACGCCGCTTTCGATATGTTCGATCAGCGCGTCGTTGCAAGTCATCAGCGAACTGGAGGCCAGCGTCAGGTTTTTGAAGCCCATCCGCGCCAGCAGCGCCACGACGGTGTTGATCACCCGGTCGCCTTCGCGAAACGCATGGTGGAAGGAGATGGTCATCCCGTCCTGCAGGCCGCAGCGCTTAACCGCCTCTTCAACAGAGGCGCAGAGCTTGCGGCTGTGTTTCGCGTCGCTGTCCGCCAGCCACGGCGTGGCGCTGTGGGCGGTATCAAAGGGCTTCAGGTCCCGCAGATGGGGAAAATTCACGTGAAGAAGTTCTGTCTGATTCATCATCTCATCCTTACCGACGCACGCCGGAGGCCGCCGCGCGCTCCAGCACCACCTGCGCGTGGTTAATAATCGGTGCATCCACCATTTTGCCGTTGAGCGACACCACGCCCAGGCCGTTACGCTCGCCCTCTTCTGCCGCCTCAATCACCCTTTTGGCGTGATCCACCTCTTCCTGGGTCGGGGCGTAGGCGTTGTGCAGCAGGTCAATCTGGCGCGGGTTAATCAGCGATTTGCCGTTGAAGCCCATCTTGCGGATCAGATCGACCTCGCGCAGGAATCCGGCCTCGTCGTTAACGTCTGACCACACCACGTCGAAGGCGTCGATGCCCGCCGCGCGGGCGGCGTGCAGCACGGCGCAGCGGGCGTAGAACAGCTCGGTGCCGTCGCCGCGCTCGGTCTGCATGTCCATCACGTAGTCAAAGGCGGCCAGCGCAATCCCGATGAGGCGCGGAGAGCTGCGGGCAATCGCCACGGCGTTGATGACGCCAATGGCTGATTCAATCGCCGCCATCACGCGGGTGGAGCCGACCTTGCGGCCGCACGCCTGCTCGATACGCTCGAGGTGGCCTTCCAGCTCGTAGATATCGTCCGGGGTGTCGGTTTTTGGCAGGCGGATCACATCCACGCCTGCCCGCACGGCGGCTTCCAGATCCAGCAGGCCAAACGGCGTACTGAGCGGGTTAATGCGCACCACGGTTTCGATATCCTGATACATCGGGTGCTGCAGCGCGTGGAACACCAGCATGCGCGCGGTGTCTTTCTCGCGCAGGGCGACGGCGTCCTCAAGGTCGAACATGATGGAGTCAGGACGGTAGATAAAGGCGGTGGAGAGCATGGCGGCGTTGGCGCCCGGCAGGAACAGCATGCTGCGGCGGAGTTTGCTCATTTTAGCGCCCCCCAGTTGATGGCCTGTTCATCGGCGGCACGCATCAGTGCGCTCTGCAGGCGGGCGCGGATCACACAGTCCAGCGCCCCTTTGTCTTCAATAATGATTAATCCCTGGTGCACGTTCATGGCGCGCAATGTGTCGTTGACCACCTGGCGGATCTGCTCGCCAAACTGCTTAATCACTTCACTGTGGATGACAATCTCCAGCTCGCCGTGAGCGGGAGCGATTTTCACCATCAGGTCGCTGGACTCCTGCGTTCCGGCCAGCGCCTCCCTTACAATATTCATGATAAATTCCTGGTAGTTAAGCGACTTCGGCACTCGCACGGTAATGCGTTTCGAGATGCGCGAAGGTGGAGTCCGGGACAATCTCCCGGATCCGGGAAAACTGCTGTGTCTTCAGTAAGCGGCGCACTTCCGAGGCCGAAATGGCGTTGCCGGTGGCCTTGATGCGCGGCATTTCCACCACCTCGATATGCGAGGCCAGCAGGTCGTGCAGCGTCTGGTTGTACTGGCGGGTGATATCGCAAAACGGCTCGGAGCCGATGAAGCGGTGCGTGATGCCGAGCGCCGGGGCAATAAAGTCCCGGAAGATCAGCACGTCGATCTCGCTCCACGCCTGCTGCACCCTGCCGGTCTCCTTCAGGAAGTAAGCCGGGAAGGTGGCGCGGGAGATGATGTACTGCGAGCCTTCATGCACCACCACGTTCGGCAGATGCGCCACGCCCGCGCGCACCATCTCGAGGCGCGCGCTGAACGGGAAGAACGAGGCGTCTTCACGCACCACGAACAGATGCAGGGCATCGCACCGCGTCGCCGCCTGTTCCACCAGATGGCGGTGGCCGAGGGTGAACGGATTGGCGTTCATCACTATCGCGCCAATGTTCTCCCCGCACTTGCGCTTCGCGCGCAGGGAACGGCAGTAGCGTTCAATCCCCTGCGGGGTGTTCTCCATCAGCACCGCATTGTTACCACTCTGGGCAATCGGCCAGAAGCCGCTGCGGGCAAAGCGCTCCCGGTTACACGGACGGGTGCAGAGGAAGAGGTGAAAATGGCCGCGCTCCAGCGCCGCATTTTCCACCTCTGCCAGCAGCCGCGCGCTGAGGTTCTCGCCACGAAGCTGCTCGTTGACCGCCACGCATTTGATGACGTTGGCAGCAAGCCCTGCGCAACCCACCAGCTGCGAGCCGGACCAGGCTTCGACGAAAAGCGTGATGTCGTTGTCCAGGCCAAGGCCGCTGTCTGCCAGCAGGTAACGGATCTGGCTTAAGCGTTCCGGGTGCTTCGCCACGAGGGTGTGGCGAAAATCGATGGGTTGCGATTGCATGCTGCCGCCTTACCTAGTGTGCCGCCGCAAGCCCAACGGCCGGCGCTTCCATAATCACGTTGCTCAGGTGACCGATATGCTCGATCTCCACCTCAATGCGATCGCCCTCTTTCATAAACAGCGGCGGGTTACGCTTTTTACCCACCCCGCCCGGGGATCCGGTGATGATCACGTCGCCCGGGCTGAGGCGGGTGAAGGTGCTGATGTACTCGATCAGCTCCGCAACCTTGTGGATCATGCTGCTGGTGTTGTCTTCCTGCACCATGCGGCCGTTCAGCCAGGTGCGGATCGCCAGCTGGTGCGGGTCCGGGATTTCGTCCGCTGTCGCCATCCACGGGCCAAACGCGCCGGTCTGACGCCAGTTTTTACCGGCGGTAAACCAGGTGTGCTGCCAGTCGCGGGCGGAGCCGTCCATGTAGCAGCTGTAGCCCGCCACGTGGCGCAGGGCGTCATCGCGGCTGATGTTCTCCCCGCCTTTGCCGATGATCACCGCCAGCTCGCCTTCATAGTCAAATTCGCTGGAGTGGCGCGGCTTCAGCACTGGCTCGTTGTGGCCGGTCTGTGAATCCGGGAAGCGGACAAACAGCGTCGGGGCCGGGTTATGCTGGTCAAACTCCTTGCGCTTGTCGGCGTAGTTCATGCCCACGCAGAGGATTTTTTCCGGCTGCACGATCACCGGTAAGAAGGTGATGGCGCTCAGCGGCACGTCCACGGCATCGTTCAGATAGCGGGTGGCCTGCGCCAGCCCGTTGCCCTGTAGCAGCGCCTTGAGGTCGCCGTAGCGGTCGCCAAGACGGCGGCCTAAATCAATCACGCCGTCGGCCTGGACGATGCCGTAGCTGCGTTTTCCCTGGTATAAAAAGCTTGCGAGTTTCATTGTTCTTTCCTGAAAACTTAAACGAGGAAGTTGCCCAGAATCAGCAGTGAGATGGAGACGTTAATCGCCCCGCCGATACGGGTAGCAATCTGGGCGAACGGCATCAGGCTCATGCGGTTGCCTGCGGTCAGGATTGCCACGTCGCCGGTACCGCCCTGGCCGCTCTGGCAGCAGGAGACGATGGCGACATCAATCGGGTGCATGCCAATCTTTTTGCCGACGAAGAAGCCGGTCGCCACCAGTGCGGAAACGGTGCTGACGATCACCAGCAGGTTGCTGACGGTGAACGCCGCCACCAGTTCATGCCCCGGAGTGATGGCCACGCCGACGGCAAAGAGGATTGGGTAGGTCACGGAGGTCTGGAAGAATTTGTACACCACCTGCGAGCCTTCCAGCAGGCGCGGAGAGGCACCGTTGCAGAGCTTCACCAGCACCGCCATAAACAGCATGCCGACTGGGGCAGGCAGGCCAATCAGCTTGTGGCCGAGCATGCCCAGCATATAGAGCAGCACCGCCAGCAGCGCGCCGGAGGCGATAGTGGTGACGTCCGCTTTGCCGGAAAACGCAGGCTGAGAGACAGTAGCATCGGCATTCGCGCGGTTCGGCATCAGCTGGCCTTCACCGGTCAGGTGCGGGTAGCGTTTACCGAGCTGGTTCAGGCAGCCGGAGATAATGATTGCCGTCAGACCGCCGAGCATCACCATCGGCAACACACGGCCGAGCGCCACGCCCTGGTCCATGTGCAGCAGGGTGGCATAGCCGATGGAAAGCGGAATAGCCCCTTCCCCGACGCCGCCCGCCATAATCGGCAGAATGATAAAGAAGAAGATCTGGAACGGCTCCAGACCCAGCGCCAGGCCAACGCCCATCCCCACCAGCATGCCGACGATTTCGCCGCACAGCATCGGGAAGAAGATGCGCAGGAAGCCCTGAATCAGCACCGTGCGGTTCATGCTCATGATGCTGCCGACGATAATGCAGCAGATATAGAGATAGAGAATGTTGGTGGATTTGTAGAACTTGGTGGTGGACTCGACCACCACGTCCGGCAGCAGGCCGTAATAGACCAGCGCGGAAGGGATAAAGGTGGCGCAAATCGCCGCCGCGCCGAGCTTGCCGACAATCGGCAGGCGTTTGCCAAACTCGCCGCAGGCAAAGCCGAAGAAGGCCAGCGTGGCCACCATCACCACGATATCGCTCGGCAGTTTCCCACCCAGGCAATCAATGGCAATCAGCGCGCCCGCCAGAACGAACAGCGGCAGAGGAATAATCCCGATTTTCCAGGTATCCATAATATGCCACCAGCGCTCTTTGAGCGAAGGTCCCTGAATTTCAATCGGGTCGTGGGTAACAGAGAAAGAATCGTCAGTTGTGCTCATAATAAGCCCCTTGGTTATTTTGTGCGTTCAGCTTAGAGTCACAAAGGCTTACTTTATGTGAGGAATGGCATATTAAAAGCGAAGTTTTAATGGCAGCTATGGTTTTAATGGTTTCTTTTATTTAATGTGATTTACACCTTATTTATTTCCGTGGTTTTTATGGTTTCTTTTCTTAAATGAACAAATAAATAACATTTATTAATTTAGCCTTAAGACGCCTGGCGTATCGGATAAATCTTTTACAGGTGCTGCTGTGCAAGGGATCACAAGTTTTCTGCAAAGCAGGCGTCACCACGAGAAAAGATGATATATTAGCCTGCCTTGTTGATACCCGGCGTGATAGTTATGAAAGTGTCATTTCAGATTAAGCTGTTTATTTCGCTGGTCGCTTTTTTCTCGGTACTGTTTGCGCTACTGGGTGGATATTATTACGTCGACGTTGGAAGACAGCTTTATCAGGAAATGAGTGCACGTGCAAAAATACAGGCCGAAGAAATTGCGCTTATTCCTACTTTGCGAAAAGAAGTCGAACAGAAAGATATCAACGGCATCAGCGACTTTATGCAGAAAATAGCGGCCCACAGCGACGCCAGTTTTATTGTGATTGGCGATAATAAAGGGCTGCATTTGTTTCACTCGGTGTTTGCTGACCGGGTGGGAAAAACGCTGGTCGGCGGCGATAACGACGAGGTTCTGCAGGGTAAAAGCACGACCACTATCCGCAAGGGCGGCTTAGGTATTTCACTTCGCAGTAAAGCGCCGATTTTTAACGATGCGGGGCACGTCGTGGGTATTGTCTCGGTGGGCTATCTCACCAGCTATCTGGATACCATTACCGTCAATAAAGTGGTTAACATTCTGATTGCCGCCGTGCTGCTGCTAATCGCCCTGTTTATCTTCTCCTGGTTTTTCACCCGCAGTATTAAGAAGCAGATCTTCTCGCTGGAGCCACGCGAAATTGGCCTGCTGGTACGCCAGCAGAAGGCGATGATGGAATCCATCTATGAAGGGGTCATCGCTATCGATGACGATCTGCGCATCGAAGTGATCAACCAGGCGGCACGCAAGTTATTAGGCTTAAGCCAGCCCGCCCGCGAGCTGCGCGGACAACTGATTAGCCAGGTGATCGATCCTGTTCCATTCTTCAATACGCATACCATGCTGGCGAAAGACACCCATGATGAAATCTGCCGCTTTAACGATCTTACGGTCATTGCCAGCCGGGTAAGGATCATGCTGGAAAACTCGCTGCAGGGCTGGGTGATCACCTTCCGCGATCGCAATGAGATCGACACGCTCAGCGCCCAGCTCAGCCAGGTTAAACGCTACGTTGATAACCTGCGCATCATGCGCCACGAGCAGCTCAACCGGATGACCACCCTTTCCGGCCTGCTGCACATGGGCCGCTATGAAGAGGCGATTGGCTATATTCAGGCGCAGTCAGAGCACGCGCAGGAGCTGCTGGACTTTATCTCGTCGCGCTTTAGCTCCCCGACGCTCTGCGGCCTGCTGTTAGGCAAAGCCGCGCGTGCGCGGGAGAAAGGCGTGGAGCTGAGTTTCGACCCCGCCTGCCGGATGGATAAATCCTTTCTGCCGCTACTTGAATCGGAACTCATCTCGATTATCGGGAACTTGCTGGATAACGCGATTGAAGCGACGCAGCGCGCACCGCTTCCGCATGCGCCGGTTGAAGTGCTGATAAAACTGAGCGAGCAGGAACTCATCATCGAAGTCGCCGACCAGGGTATTGGCATCAAACCGGAGATCCGTGAACAAATATTTGAACGCGGCATTACCACCAAAACGCGCGGCGATCACGGTATTGGCCTGTATCTGATTGAAAGCTACGTCACGCAGGCGGGCGGCGCCATCGAAGTTGCGGATAACACGCCGCGCGGTGCCATTTTCTCACTGTTTATTCCCGCCACGGGAGCTGCCCGGCGTCCCGCACAAGAACTGGAAGATAATGATTATGCAACATGAACTTATCGACGTACTGATTGTTGAAGACGAGAACGAACTGGCGCAATTGCATGCGGAGCTGATCGGTAAACATCCGCGTTTGAGGCTGGTCGGGATTGCCTCTTCACTGGCTGACGCGCAGACGCAGCTTGAGAGCAAGCAGCCTCAGCTGATGTTGCTGGATAACTACCTGCCGGACGGCAAGGGCATCACGCTTATCAGTAACCCAATGCTGGCCCGCGCCAACTGCTCAGTGATTTTCATCACTGCCGCCAGTGACATGGACACCTGCAGCCAGGCCATCCGCAACGGCGCGTTTGACTACATCCTCAAACCGGTGTCCTGGAAGCGGCTCAGCCAGTCGCTGGAGCGCTTTGTGCAGTTTGCCGAGCAGCAGCGGGTCTGGAAGATTGTCGACCAGCAGAACGTGGATTCCCTCTATCAATTGCAGGCAAAAAATTACCGTCAGGACAACGGCAGTAAAGGCATTGAAGAGAATACGCTGGCGCTGGTACAAACACTTTTTAACGCCAAAGCAACGCACTGCTTTTCCGTGGATGAAGTGGTGAGCGAAACGGGTTTGAGTAAAACCACCACCCGGCGCTATCTGGAACACTGCGTGGAGGCGGGGTTTCTCAGCGTAGAGATGCTGTACGGGAAGATTGGGCATCCGAGGAGGATGTATAAACGTAGTGCGGTTTGAAGAAAAGTTCCCTCTCCCTGTGGGAGAGGGTTAGGGTGAGGGCAACAGCCCGCACTATCTCAATACATACCCATACAGCCGCTTAATCCCGTCGGCATCCTTCTCGCTGTACACACCCTGCAGCTCCGGCGAGAAGCCCGGCAGCATATTGATGCCCTCCTCCAGCGCCAGAAAATAGCGCTGTACCGCCCCGCCCCAGACTTCACCCGGCACCACGCACAGCACCCCTGGCGGATACGGCAGCGCGCCCTCAGCGGCAATGCGTCCTCCGGCATCACGAATACGCACCAGCTCCACGTTTCCGCGAATGTACTCCTGGTTGGCATCCTGAGGGTTCACCACGACGTCGGGGAAGCTTTCCCGGCGGAACATCGCCTTTTGCAGATCTTTCACGTTAAAGCTGACGTAGAGATCGTGCATCTCCTGGCACAGCTGGCGGATCGTGTAATCACGGTAGCGAACGGGATATTTCTGGTAGATGGTCGGCAGAACGTCGGCCAGCGGCGTATCGTCTTCAATGTGCTGTTCAAACTGTCCCAGCATCGCCACCAGCTGCGCCAGCTTCTCGCTGCTTTCGGCAGGGGTCAGCAGGAACAGGATTGAGTTGAGATCGCACTTCTCCGGCACGATGCCGTTCTCACGCAGGTAGTGCGCCAGAATTGTCGCCGGGATACCAAACGCGGTGTAGTTACCGGTTTCCGCATCGATAC
>NZ_GL890780.1:436622-470580 GCF_000211415.1 Enterobacter mori LMG 25706
GCGTGGTCAGCAGCAGCTTGCACGGGTCAACAAAATACTGGTCACGGGCGTAGCCGTCAAAACCGTGCCAGTTCGCGCCTGGCTCAAAGCTGAAGAAGCGACGCTCGCTGGCGATGGTGTGTGTCGCATGATCCTGCCACGGACGCCCCGCCACCACCGGTGGGATAAAGGGTTTAATCATATGGCAGTTGGCGACGATCGCCTTGCGCGCTTCAATGCCCAGTTCGACGCACTCCGCCCACAGCCTGCGTCCGCTTTCACCTTCGTGGATCTTGGCGTTCACGTCCAGCGCCGCGAACAGCGGATAAAACGGGCTGGTTGAGGCATGCAGCATAAAGGCATTGTTCAGCCGCTTGTGCGGGCAGAAACGTGCCTGACCGCGAATGTGGTTATCCTTTTTATGGATCTGCGACGTTTGTGAGAACCCGGCCTGCTGCTTATGCACCGACTGGGTCACGAAAATCCCCGGATCGTTCTCGTTCAGTTCCAGCAACAGCGGGGACGTTTCCGCCATCATCGGGATAAATTGTTCGTAACCTACCCAGGCAGAGTCAAAGAGGATGTAGTCGCAAAGGTGGCCGATCTTATCGATCACCTGACGGGCGTTGTAGATCGTCCCGTCGTAGGTGCCCAGTTGAATGATGGCCAGACGGAACGGGCGAGGCACATCCGCCTTGTCCGGGGCAACGTCACGGATCTGATTTCGCAGATACGCATCGTCGAAGCAGTGCTCGCCAATCCCGCCGATAAAACCAAATGGGTTACGTGCCGCTTCAAGGTAGACCGGCGTGGCCCCTGCCTGAATCAGCGCGCCGTGATGATTAGATTTATGGTTGTTACGGTCGAACAGCACCAGATCGCCGCGGGTCAGCAGCGCGTTGGTAACAACCTTATTCGCGGCTGAGGTGCCGTTCAGCACGAAGTAGGTTTTATCGGCATTGAAGACTTTTGCCGCGAACTTTTGCGCGTGCTTGGCGGAACCTTCGTGGATCAGCAAATCACCCAGCTTTACGTCGGCGTTGCACATATCGGCGCGAAACACGTTCTCACCGAAGAAGTCATAAAACTGCCGCCCGGCGGGATGCTTTTTGAAAAACGCGCCGTGCTGATGCCCGGGGCAAGCAAAAGTGCTGTTGCCCATCGCAACATACTGGCTCAGGGTGTCGAAGAAAGGCGGCAGCAGATCCTCTTCGTAACGGCAGGCGGCAGACTCCAGTTCCAGGAACTCCTGCGCTTTTCCTGCTATTACAGCAGTGACACCTTCAGGAACATTCGTCGGCTCCTGCGAGAACATAAATACCGGAAGCTGAAAACCCGTACGTTTCAGCAGCGCAAGGATGCCGCTACAGCTTTCAGCGACCGTAATGACCACTGCCGCCACATCGGTAAAATCAGTGTTATCCAGCGTCACCATTTCCCGGTGAGTAGACACAGTAGAGACCAGCTCGCGGCTGACGGCAATTTTCATGGTTTTCATAGGCGCAGTTACCCTCACCGGGCGGTGAGACAGGGAGGAGAAAATTCGCGCAATAATGTCACCTTTTATTTTTAGGCGCAAGAAGGAATCAGTATGCACTTAGCCTTGCAAAGCTAAGCGTCATGCAGCGTTGTCGTGTCATAATCATGCAATACCAATGATTAAGTAACAGGAGTTAACGGTGGTAATTGGACCCTTTATCAACGCCGGTGCCGTATTGTTAGGCGGCGTACTCGGCGCAGTGTTAAGCCAGCGGTTGCCGGAACGTATTCGCACCTCGATGCCCTCCATATTTGGCCTGGCCTCGTTAGGCATCGGCATCTTTTTGGTGATCAAATGCGCCAACCTGCCCGTCATGGTGCTCGCGACCCTGCTCGGCGCGCTCATTGGTGAATTTTGCTACCTGGAAAAAGGCATCAATAATGCGGTAGGCAAAGCCAAAAACCTGATTGCCCGCCCGGGCAAGGCGAAACACGGCACCCACGAGTCGTTTATTCAAAACTATGTCGCAATAATTATTCTGTTTTGCGCCAGCGGCACCGGGATTTTCGGTTCCATGCAGGAAGGGATGACGGGTGACCCAAGCATATTGATTGCGAAGGCGTTTCTTGATTTCTTTACGGCCACTATTTTTGCCACCACGCTCGGCATTGCCGTTGCCGCGATTTGCGTGCCGATGCTGCTGATCCAGCTTGCGCTTGCCACCTGCGCCACGCTGATCCTGCCCCTGACTACGCCTGCGATGATGGCGGACTTCACCGCGGTTGGCGGCCTGCTGCTGCTGGCGACAGGGTTGCGTATCTGCGGGATCAAGATGTTTGCCGTGGTGAACATGCTGCCCGCGTTGCTGCTCGCCATGCCGCTCTCCGCGCTCTGGACGCACTTTTTCGCTTAAGAGTACGGCGAAATGGTGAGAGATTGCGCAGTCTGTAACGAAAACAACATTTTTCGTTGACGGCAGGGGGCAGATCGGGTTTAATGCGCCCCGTTGCCCGGATAGCTCAGTCGGTAGAGCAGGGGATTGAAAATCCCCGTGTCCTTGGTTCGATTCCGAGTCCGGGCACCACTATTTAGAAAAACCAGCCTTAGGGCTGGTTTTTTGCTTTCTGGGGTAGGTCAATTCAAATATCCCAGAATTTCATCACCCCGATACAGCATCCCTATTCCGCGAGTAATTTTATCTAAGTACATTAGTTAAAGCAGAAAGGTAGAAATATAATTGCTAAATACTCGCCACCAAATCCCCCAACGTCACCATCAATATCATCGGATCCATCGGCGATGGCTCAAACCCCACCCGCAGATAAAATTCCCGCGCTTCATCCGATAGGGCGTGAACCAGCATTCCGCGGATGCCGATGGTCTCCGCCACCTGGATCACCCGCAGCCCGGCGTCGCGTACCAGCGCCCGACCAACGCCCTGCCCATGAAGAGACTGATCTACCGCCAGGCGTCCCAGCACCACAACAGGGATGGGATCGGGCATATTGCGACGAAAGCGGCCGGGTGCGGTATTCGTTGTGACCGCGCTGGACGCCAGCGAGTAATAAGCCAGTACGTTAGAATCGCCGCCACAACAGACAAAGGTACGGGATGCACCACTGGCCTGATTTTTCATCGCCCGCTGCTTGAGCCAGTTATCCATCGAATCTACCCCACAGCAAAATGGAGTAAGAATATGCCCTGCGCGAAGGGGCTCTGGGGCAGAGATCATTTTTCCCGCTCCCACTGCGCAGGGGTCTGCATAGTTTTACGCAGTGCGGCATTAGGTGCTGGAGCCTGATCCAGACGAGCCAGAAATTCCTGATAAGCCTCTGGATCGGCCATTATGATGCGTTGTTCGATCAGTGCCTCTTCCGCAGCAGCGCGGGCTGCTTCCAGCACGAAGTCAGTGCGGTTTTTCCCTCTCGCTTTCGCTGCCCGATCGATAAGATCTCGCTCGGCAGGCCTGATGCGCAGGTTAAGGGTTTCGCGTTTCACCGCCATAGTGTTTGCAGCTGGCATGGTGTTGTCCTCCTCTGTTCAATGGATATTAAGTATACAACACGCGTAACGCAGATGTCATTACAACGCTTTAAAAGCACCGAACCGAAAGGACTTCAACTTATTTATATCTACGACATCTCGACCACTGCGTCAGCAGCGCATACAATTTAGCTGGCTCCAGAGGCTTACGCAGCACCAGGTACCCTTCCTGCTCTGCCTCCAGCAGAACCGGTGAATTAAATTCGCCGCTGACTATCGCGCCGCTCATATCCGGCAGACGTTCAAAAAGCGCTTTAAGAACGTCGAAGCCGCTTTCACCGGATCGCAGGCGCTGGTCGCACAGCACGGCGAACGGCTTAAAGCCCTCGTCGATTATGGCGAACGCTTCTTCAGCGGAGGCCGCGCAGCGCACGTTGATTCCCCATACGCTCATCAGGCTCTCCCAGGCAGACGTCACCAGCGGGTCGTCATCGACGACAAGGCAGGAACCGTGCAGCGGTGCATAGCGTACCGGCGTGGCGGTGCTATCACAGGCGGGTGCGGTGTCCAGCGTGATGTCTTCGCCAGCATATTGCGTGAAGCGCATCCAGAAGCGTGAGCCTTTACCTTCAATGGATTGCATCCCGTACTTCACCTTCATCAGCTTGGCACAACGGGCCACTACGGCAAGTCCCAGTCCGTGTCCGGCGCTGTCAATCTTCCATGCCAGCTCAGGGCGGTAGTAAGGTGAGAAGATTTTACCTTTCTCGTCATCGGCGATACCGACACCCGTATCCCACACCTCTACCATACACTCCTCACCGCGTGGCCGGATGGCGACCAGTACGCCCCCCTGTAGCGTGTAGCGAAGGGCGTTTTGAATCAGGTTAATCAGGGATTGTCGCACCAGCAGCGGATCGCCTGTCACGTAGATGCGGCGTTTGGGTCGACGGGTAGACAGCCGCAGAGCACGGCTGTTGGCCTCTTCGCGAAACAGCGTGATCACCGAGTCAAGCAGAGCGCCGATATCCACTTTGGTCGGGGCAGAAAGGACATTCCCGGATTCAATTTTGCTGAGATCGAGCAGAGAGTTGAGCATTAAATGTACCGAACGAACGCTCTGCTGCAGGTCAAGGAGTTGCGGCGTCAGGCTATCGTCCCGGTTTCGGTGGAGAATGGCTTCGATCAGAAAACCCATGGCGTGCACGGGCTGGCGCAGATCGTGGCTGGCGGTTGTCAGAAACTGATTTTTATCCAGCAGAGCCTGCTCCGCGTCCTCTTTGGCCTGACGAAACTGTTCCGCCAGGCGCGAGCTTTTTTCCTCAAGAAGCGCTTGCTGTATAAAGAAAGCGTGTGAAGTTAATGCATGGCGGTAAATCGCGAAGCCGTAAAGCAGATTCAGCATGAGCACGATGAACATTAACTCATCCAGCCGCCAGATAATGCCGAGGTTCAGCACCCCCCAGGAGGCGAAGAAAAAGCGCGTAAAAGTGCTGATGACCGGCGTCAGATGCGTCGCATTGGCGGCGACGATAGCGGCGATGCTGATATTAAGGAGCAGGAAAAAGTCAAAGTTCTGCGTCTGCGGGGTAATTAAATAGAGTGATGAAATGCCCAGCCCGTGGACAAAGGCGATATTATTAATACGCGGAAGCCAGCGACGCAGCACGTCCTTTTCAATATTGTCTTTCGCTTCGCGCTGATAGCGTCGATGCAATATTCGTATCGCCACTGCACATAGCAGATAAATGATTATCCAGGTAATCGTTGGGCCGAGGTCATCCCCAAGCATATAAATCCAGATGGCGAAAGGGATCCCGACAAAGGGCACCGCGCTAAAGCTAAACACCAGCCGCAGAAAGGTGTTGTTTAGCAAACGGATCTGCGCCGGAGGAGAGATACCCTCGTTCTGTAAGCTCTGGAAAAACCTCATTCCGACGGTTCCTGCTTGCCATGCAGAAGCGTGATGGCCTCTACCCTGCTGTTAACACCTATCTTTTTCAATATATTGCTGATGTGTTCTTTGACCGTGGGCTCAGAAATTGAAAGCTGTGCGGCGATTCTTTTATTTGGCAGGCCACGCATAATCATATTTAATACATCTATTTGCCGCGGCGTTAAGTTAAATTTACTTAACTTCTCATTATTCGACTGAACGGAAATTTCGCTTCCATCAGGGAACCACGTCAAATTATTAGTGAGTGCGAAAACGGCCTGTGAGAACATTTCAGGCGGTTCGCTTTTCAATACAAAACCGTGCCCCCCGGCGGCATGAACTTTCCGCCAGAGATCATTATTGTCATCCCCGCTGACCACCAGGAGTCGTATCTGTGGGTAAAGTTGTTTCACTTCTTTGAGTAATTTCAACGCCGTTCCGGACGAGAGCCAAAAATCGATTACCAGCAAACGTGGTGGGCCATTATCCCTAATTTGACGGTAGCAATCGTCTTCATTCGTCACCACATACGCCTGCTTAAATTGGCAATGTGTAATCAGATAATTGGCGATGCCGCTAGCTACCAATGGATGGTCATCAACGACCAACGCATAATTCTGTCCCAAAGGGTCCTCCTTTAACCTTCGCATATCTGAGAGTACAGATGAATTATTATCTACCCACCCTACTTTAGGAGGGTTTTTTCGATTAGGAAAGGGAAATATATTATTCGCTGATTTGAGTAAATGAAAACATAAATACAATCAGTGAAATTAACTGATTGGATATCAAGGATAATTTATGAAAAAACCTCTCGTCTTTTTAACCGTTACGTTGATGCTAACCGGTTGTTCCACGCTGAAAACCGATCAGGCTATTCCACTCCTGCAGGCGGAGACCGCTAAAATGCTGGGGCTGGGCTCATCAGATGAAATAACCGTGACCAATGTAAATGGCGCCCAGCCGGACGCACTGGGTGGACAAAAGCTGTCTTATCGCGCCACGACGGAAAAAGGGCGTATTTTCGATTGCTCATCAATGATGATGCCTGGGATTTTAGGATCCGCACCGACACTCAGCGCGCCAACCTGTACCCCTGTCGTCACTCATAAATAATTAACTTCAAATCAAAAGGCGTACATAAATAACGCCTTTTATATTTTCTGACGTATCTGAGTTTTCATAAAAACGATTTTCCAGACATCACGCTAATGAGTACGGAGATAGCCCGTGAATAACTCTACATCGCATGCTTTAGCGGTTAAGACGCCGCTTTCCAGACTTTACCTCGCTCTATTTTCCGCGCCGCTGTTACTGCTTTCACCTGCCGATTTCGCACATGCAGCCGATGCAATTTTTGATGGCGACGCGCGTATTACCGAAACGCTGGGTTACACCGGAGATGTTTACGTTGGACGTAATCAACGCGGAAACCTGCTGATCGATAATGGCAAAATCACCGCCTATAACATCAATATCGGTCGACTGTTCGACGGCCAAATTTATGAAAGCGTGGTCACGGTTCGTGGGCCAAACGCTGAGCTTAACGCGGTGAACGATCAGTACGTCCTGCGCGGTGACCTTAATCTTGGCCTCGGCACCCTGCGTGTCGAAGAGGGCGCGCTGGCGAGCGCGAAGGAGATCGTTGTCGGCACCACCCGCGGCTACGACAGCCACCTTATCGCCACGGGTGCGGGTTCTCGCGTGACCAGTAATTTTCTCAGCGTAGGCACCGATCTGGGGGCACGCTCCACGCTGGCGATTGAAGACGGCGCGGCGCTCAGCACCGCCTACGATGCGCGCATCGGCAACGGTACCGGGCCGGGTGAAACCGACACGCTGAGCCCGAAAGCCACCGTCACGGGGAGCGGTTCACAGTGGAATGTTGGCCGTACATTGACGCTTTATGGCGATCTGGACGTGCTGAACGGTGGAACGGTTAACGTTGGCGGCGCGCAGGTGGCGGGCGTCTCCGGGGCGGGTAAAACCGCCGAGCTGGTTATTGCGGGCAAAGACTCACGCTTTACCAGCGGTAGCAGCGTGAGCGTGGGCGATTATGGCAATGGCGTGCTGTCTGTGATTGACGGCGGTTCATTTTCCGCTGGTAGCAATACGCTGATCGTGGGGACTTCGGGTTCCGGTTCGAACCGGGGTGCGCTCATCATCGGCAGCCGCGGCAATATGGACACCGGCACGGGTTTAACTGAGCCAACGCTTGGCACAGCGGGTGGCGCGGGTACTCTCGATGCGAATACGGCAATCAGCCTGCGTGGCGGGCTGTTCGGCAGCTATGTCTACTTCAACCATACCGACGGAAATTACGTCTTCAGCAACACGATGAGCGGTGAAGGTGAGGTGATCAATACCTCCGGGCAGACAACGCTAAACGGCGATCTTTCAGCCCTGCAGGCGAACGTGACCGCGCGCGGTGGCAAAGTCATTATTGCCAGCAATATCAACACCCAGCCAGAAGACGATATTTTTGATATTCAGACCATTAGCGCCGAGAACGGCGGAACGCTGATCCTCAACGCGACGGCGGGATCCGACGTTAGCAACGGGCTGGGCTACAGCAGCGCCGCGTCAATCAAAGCCGGCGGCACGCTTGGGGGGAACGGCACGCTGGGCCAGACCGAGATCCTGTCCGGCGGGCATATCTCGCCCGGTGACGGCAATATCGGTACGTTGACGCTGAAACGCTATCTGAACCTTGTCGGCGACTCCTTCTATGATGTTGATATTGCCGGAGATGGTCGTAGCGACCAGCTGCTGGTATCGGGCAAAACGACTATCAGCGACCAGGCTAAAGTACAGGTCACCGCGCTGGACCCGCAAACCAGCTACAAAACGGGCCAAAGCTATCGCATTTTAACCTCGGACGGGGGAATTGACGGTCAGTTCGCCGGAGCGATCTCCAAATCTGCCTTCCTGGACGTAGCGCTCAAGCAGGGCACCAATGCCGTCGATCTGACCATCGCCCAGAAAGAGACCGGCGGCGAGAATCCTGGAGGCGAAAATCCGGGAGGTGAGAATCCTGGAGGAGAAAACCCCGGTGGCGAAAACCCGGGCGGTGAGAATCCTGGCGGTGAGAATCCTGGCGGTGAAAACCCGGGCAGCGGCAAGCCGGGCATTTTCCAGACCGTGGCCAAAAGCAGCAACCAGTGGAATACCGCCGGTGCGCTCTCCACGCTGACGCAAAGCGGCCCGTCGCTGGCGCTGTACAACTCGCTGCTGGTGCTGAGCGCGCCGGAAGCGCGCGAGGCGTTCAACCAGCTGTCCGGTGAAGTTTATCCGTCAATGCAGTCCAACCTGATCGCGGGCAGCACGCAGGTGTTTAACGTGTTAAACCAGCGTATGCAGCGCGCATTTGATAACGACAGCCTGCTGATACCACCGTTAGCGATGTCGCTGGTGCAGCAGCCGGAGCCGCAAAATAACGGCGTCTGGGGTCAGACCTTCAGTTCATGGAGCCGAAACAACGGCGACGGTAACGTGGGCAAGCTGGATGGCAATACCACCGGCTTCCTGCTGGGGGCAGATCGCAAGCTGGCGGATCATAACGTGCGTGTCGGTGGCTACTTCGGCTACAGCCGCGGTGATTACGACGTCGATAGCCGGCGTTCCTCAACGGATACCGACAACTACCATCTTGGCCTGTATGCAGCGGGTCAACAGGATGCGTTCTCCCTGCGCGGCGCGCTGGGTTATACCTGGCACAAGATCGAAGGCGAGCGCACTGTTGATTTCAGCGGCTTCTCGGATCGTCTGAAGTCGGATTACGACGCCAACTCGCTGCTGGCGTTCACCGAAGCGGGCTACCGTTTCGGCCAGCCTGATATGAATATTGAGCCGTTCGTCAATTTATCGTACGTCCGACTGCATACCGACAGCTTCCGGGAAGATGGCGGTGCCGCCGCGCTGAGCGTACGTAACGAAACGATGAACACCTCCTATTCCACCCTCGGGGTGCGCGGTGTGACCGAGCTACCGAAGAACGTTAATCTCTACCGTTCGTTGGGCTGGCAGCACGCCTATGGCGATAAGAACACCTCCTCGCGCATGGCGTTTGCGGGCAGCGACACGTTCATTACTCAGGGTCAGGCCGTAGATGAGGACGTGATGGTGGGTGATATCGGCGTGAGCGTACAGCTGTCGCGAGCGGCGACGCTGGATGTGGGTTATCAGGGGCAATATGGTGCGGATACCCGCGTCAACTCGGTTAACGCGAATCTGCGCTGGTCGTTCTGAATCATTTCTATTAAAAGAACCCGCCCTTGTGGCGGGTTCTTGCTTTTGGGCACTCAGGAATTCAGGGATCGTTCCCACCTGCGTCCAGCAGTTTGTTTTTAAAGATAAACAAACACGCCTCGTTGAAGTTCTCCACCCCCAGGCGTTCCGAGAGCGTCGTTCGTTTGCGATAGAGGCTTTTCACCGACGTATTCAGCTCCTCGGCAATGGCTTCCATCGACATCCCTGCCCTCAGCAACCGCAACATAATCGCTTCGTGCGTGCCCGGCCGTAAATTAAGTAGCCACCTCGTGGTCAGGCGTCTGCCCTTCATATTAAGAATCAGATTAAACAGCGAGGCCATATCCGGCGCGGTGAGCGACGTGTTCATAAATAACTTCATACTGAGCAGATTCTCCTCGCGGTGTCGCATATCAAGCATAACGCAGCAGATTGTTTTTTTCGTTCTGGCCGGATGGCGTATCAGGTAATCATATAAACGGAGCGGAGCACGACTATCAATCAACACAGAATATTCATCTGCACCGTTATCAAATATGTTTCTGTCAATCTTGTCGAGCAGGATAATATCCGGAAAAAAAATCCGCATCCCCCTCACAAGGTAGCGATCCTGAGTCACTAACACTATTGAAGTTGCCACTAACCATCCCTTTTAGATTAAAGCAAGAACGATCCTTCAGAAAGAAGGCCGCCTTCGTTTTATAGCGCTGTTATTTTAACGATAAATGTATTCTGGCTTTGGATATCCCTCAATACAGACATTGATGAGAAAGACTTCCTGTAGACTATCATTCAATGGCCGCCATTAATTATAAATAAAAAACAATCGCAGAAAAGTCACTTCTCTAAACATTAAGAATTTTTGTCATGAAACTTCCCAAATATGTACCAGAAAGTACTTTAATTGACACAGCAAAACCGCATAAAAAATATATAACAGGCTGTCACAATAAAAATAAAATAAATAACTTTCAATGAGTTACAAATAAATAGTCAATTCAATAAAAACGTTAAAAACCGCTCGATACAGAATTATCTCAAAACGATAAACCCGCTTTTCAACATATTTATCAGGCAACATATCAGGTGTACATTAGCTTTCACCCAATCCCCTGAGATAAGGATCCATAATTACCTTTAGGTAAGTATCCCACAACATCACTGCATTTAGATTTAATGTTCTCATTTATGGCCTTTAACGCTGAGTTTAAAGGCGGCCGTGTTATGCAATGGATTCACGATAAACAAATGGCAAATAGATATGGAAAGATCGCTTCGCTTCAATACGTTATTCTTTTATCGCACCCCAACATTATTGTTCCTGTTATTCCTCTTTCCTGTTCTGGCTCAGGCGACTGAATCCGTTTATGAGCAACAGATTCAACAGGCGCGTAACGGTAATTACACGCCGTTTCTCGATTATCTTCAGCGTTATCAGCAGCAGCATGCCCTGACACCTGAACACGTTGCGGACTGGTTACAGGTGGCAGCCTGGGCGGGTCATGATGACGAGGTTATTCAGGTCTGGCAGCGTTATGGCATTTATATGCCGCTGCCTGCCCGCGGCGTTGCTGCCGTCGCGCAATCCAGGCGAAATCAAAAAGCGTGGCAGCCAGCCCTGGCGCTCTGGAAAGAGGCGCGTAGCCTTGCGCCGGATAACGACGATTATCGTATCGGCTATATAAAAACCCTGGCCGATGCCCGCATAGATACGCTTGCCCTGCAGGAAGCCCAACGGCTGGTGGCGGAAAATCCCTCTCAGGCGCATCTTCAGACGCTCTCCTATGTCTGGTTACGCCAGGGGAAAAGCTGGGATCGGCTTCTGGCAGACACGCGCGCGCTGAATATCGCACCTGAAAATAAAGCGCTCCTCAGCGAGCTGATCGACGCGCTTACGGATAACCGGGTGAATACCCCCGCGCTCCAGCTTTCACAAAGCGTGACGCTGTCTCCCGCGGAGCGTCGACGTCTTGAGCGTAATGCCGCCGCCGAACGGGTTCGCCTTGCCGATGTGCCAGGCAGAACAGAAAAGGAGCGCCTGCAGCTTGCGCAATCCGCGCTGAATCGTTACGACACCCTGCTTGCTCGCTGGCAAAACGAGCCGCAGGCGGCGGAAGACGTCGTCCTTGCGCGTATCGACAGGCTTGGCGCGCTGTACGCGCATGCTGATTACCCAAAGGTGATAAGCGAATATCAGGATCTTACGGCAGCCCAGCATCCGGTGCCGGGCTGGGCAATTGGCTGGGTCATCTCCGCGTATCTGCAGGAGAAAAACGCGGCCGCCGCCTTCGCGCTTCTGCAACGCTATCCGCAATATGCTTCCGACCCGCAGGATGAGGAGCACGCGCTTTTTTACGCCTGGCTGGATACGGGAGAGTACGAGGCCGCCCGCCAGTACGTTGAGCGCCAGACCCGCGACGTCCCCTGGACCCGTTACGATTTTGGTTCCCCTGCCCCTCAGCCGAACGATCGGTGGCTTACTGGGCAGTCGCTCCGTTTTAACTATTTGCTGGCGACGAATGCCCTGCCGGAAGCCGAAACGCTGGCGCACCGTCTGGCGACAACGGCGCCGGGCAATCAGGGGCTACAGATTGACTACGCCACCCTGCTTCAGGCGCGGGGTCTGCCACGCGCGGCCGAGCAAAAGCTGAAAACGGCGGAGGCGCTGGAGCCGTCCAATACAGAGCTAGAGCAACAGCAGGCCTACGTCGCGATGGACCTGCAGGCGTGGCGACAGATGGATTTACTGGCCGACGACGTGCTGGCTCGCGCACCCGCCGACCGCAGCGCCAGGCGTCTCGACAGGCTCCGAACGGTCCACCACATGTCCGAACTGCGCCTCAACGCGGGCAAGGGCTTGCACTCAGATAACCCCGTCAGCGGGACACACGACCTGAACTGGGACGCCACGCTCTATGGCCCACCCGTAGCGGATAGCTGGCGGCTGTTTGCAGGTGCCCGCTACGCGCAGAGTCATTTCGATGAGGGCAAAGGTGCCAGCCGTCACCTTTTGGGCGGCGTCGAATGGCGGCCACGCGACTTGCAGCTCGAGGCCGAACTCTCCAGCAACCGCTATCACGGTGAAAACAAGCCGGGCGCTCGCCTCTCAACGACGTACTTTGCGACCGATCGCTGGCAGGTCAGCGGCAGCCTTGAGCGCCTGTCGCGCACTACGCCCCTTCGGGCGTTACGCAACGGAATTAGCGCCAACCGGGGTGAAGGCGGGGTGCGCTGGTATCAAAACGAGCGGCGCGAGTACCAGTTCAGCGCCGCCCTCAGCCGCTTCTCCGATCATAACCGTCGCCAGGAATACACCCTCACGGGTAAGGAGCGTCTCTGGCAGACCCCGTCCCTGACGCTGGATCTCGAACCGGGGATCGCCGCCAGTAAAAACAGCCTGCGGGACACGCTCTATTACAACCCGGCGCGGGATCTGTCCGTGACGGCTGCCCTGGCCGTTGACCATGAGATGTATCGCCATTACGACACCCTCTGGAGCCAGCAGTTCGTGGCGGGAGGCGGCAGCTACTGGCAGAAAAATCAGTCCGCTGGCGCCATCGCCCTGCTGGGTTACGGACAACGCGTTCAGTGGAACAACGTTATCGATACCGGCGTGATGCTGAACTGGGATAAGCGCCCTTACGACGGCAAACGCGAGAGCAACCTCTCCGTCACGTTTGACACGACTTTACGCTTTTAAGGATGAATATGCTGAACACACGTTTTTCCGTGAGCCTGATACTCCTCGGCTGGCTCTGCCTCAGCGCGAGCGTCTGCGCGCAGGCGATCTCGTTCATTGCGCCCAAAGCGCGGCCGCAGCTGGAGGCAAGTAAACCCTGGCCGAAGAACCAGTTTCTGGTCCTGGCCTATCACGACGTAGAAGATGATGCCGCCGACCAGCGCTACCTCTCCGTTCGCACCAGCGCGTTAAACGAGCAGATAAGCTGGCTTCTGCACAACGGCTATCACGCCATCAGCGTGCAGGACATTCTCGATGCGCATGACGGGAAAAAAACGCTGCCGCCAAAGGCCGTTCTGCTCAGCTTTGACGACGGTTACAGCAGCTTCTACACCCGCGTCTGGCCGCTTCTTCAGGCGTGGAACGTCCCTGCGCTGTGGGCGCCGGTGGGCAGCTGGGTCGATACGCCAGCGAATCAGAAGGTGAATTTTGGCGGCCTTATGACGCCCCGCGATCGCTTCGCAACGTGGGACATGGTGCGCGAGCTCAGCCAGTCACCGCTGATTGAGATCGGATCGCATACCTGGGCCTCGCATTACGGCATTCCGGCAAACCCGCAGGGCAGCCGCGAACCGGCGATCGCCAACCGCTTTTATGACAAAGCAACGGGACGCTATGAAACCGACCAGCAGTTCAACCAGCGGATCGGCGATGACGTTCGCAAAGTGACTGAAAAAATCACGCAGGTGACGGGCAAAGCGCCGCGCGCCTGGGTCTGGCCTTACGGCGCCGCCAGCGGTACCTCGCTCGCTATCGCCAGACAGCAGGGTTATCAGCTGGCCTTTACCCTTGAGGACGGGCTGGGGAATGTGCAGGATCTGGGCAACATCCCCCGCCTGCTGATCGCCGGAAATCCCTCGCTCAAGGCGTTTGCCAGTACGGTCAGCCAGGTTCAGGAGCACGATCCCGTGCGCGTCATGCACGTCGATCTCGACTACGTTTACGATCCCGATCCGGCCCAGCAGACCCAAAACATCAACAGGCTGATCCAGCGGGTCTATGACATGAAAATCAGCCATGTTTTCCTGCAGGCGTTTGCCGACCCGCAGGGCGACGGCAGGATCACGGCGCTCTATTTCCCGAACCGTCGTTTGCCGGTTCGGGCCGATCTCTTTAATTTTGTCGCCTGGCAGCTACAAACCCGCGCGGGGGTAAAAGTCTTCGCGTGGATGCCGGTGCTCTCGTTCGATCTCGATCCTTCCCTGCCGCGCGTGCAGCGCCGGGATCGTCAACCCGGCCAGCTGCGCGAAGCCACCGAGCCCTATATCCGGCTCTCCCCGTGGGACCCGCAGGTGCGCCAGCAGGTGAAGGATATCTATGAAGATCTGGCCCGCTATGCCAGCTTCAACGGGATTTTGTTCCATGACGATGCGGTGCTGACGGACGTGGACGATGCCGGACAAGACACGACTCGCCAGAAGAGCCAGCGGCTTATCAGCTTTACCCGCACTCTGAGCCAGGCGGTGAAAAACATCCGTGGCCCGCAGATAAAAACCGCCCGCAACATGTTCGCCTTACCCATTCTGCAGCCCGAAAGCGAAGCGTGGTTCGCGCAGAATCTTGATGATTTTCTGGCGGAATATGACTGGACGGTACCAATGACCATGCCGCTGATGGAGTCCGTCCCGGCAGACGAGAGCGATGCCTGGCTGACGCGTCTGGTTAACGCGGTCGCCGCGCGCCCCGGCGCGCTCGATAAAACGATTTTTGAGCTGCAGGCCAGGGACTGGGACCAGAAGCCGCAGCGCGCCGTTGCCGATAGCCAGCTTGCGCAGTGGATGCGCGTGCTCCAGCTGAACGGCGTCAAAAATTACGGTTACTACCCCGACGACTTCCTCAACAACCAACCTGATATCTCGCGCATCAGGCCTGAATTTTCTTCGTACTGGTACCCTGACAATGACTGATCGCATTATCGCATTCTCTATTTTATGTCTGGTATTCGGGTTGCCGTTGGGCGTGGCCGCCCTCTTTACCGGCGAACTGATTCTGGATTTTGTGTTCTTCTGGCCGCTGTTCATGTCGGTGCTCTGGATAACCGGCGGCCTCTATTTCTGGTATCAGCTTGAACGCCACTGGTCGTGGGATAAAGACACGCCTGCCCCGACGCTCGCCGGTGAGCCGCTCATCTCCATTCTTATCCCCTGCTTCAACGAGGGACGAAATGCGCGGGAGACCATCAGCGCCGCGCTGGAGCAGCGGTATGAAAATATCGAAGTTATCGCCATCAATGACGGCTCGTCTGACAACACCGCTGAGGTGCTGCAGGCGCTGGCGCAGGAACAGCCGCGCCTGCGGGTGATTAACCTCGCGGAGAACCAGGGGAAAGCGCTGGCGCTCAAAGCCGGGGCGGCAGCGGCCCGGGGCGATCTGCTGGTCTGCATTGACGGCGACGCCCTTCTCGATCGCGATACCGCCGCTTATCTGGTGGCCCCGCTGATTCAGTACCCCCACGTCGGCGCGGTGACCGGGAACCCGCGCATTCGCACGCGCTCCACGCTGATTGGCCGCATTCAGGTGGGGGAGTTCTCCTCCATCATTGGGCTCATTAAGCGGACGCAGCGGATCTATGGCCGGGTCTTTACCGTCTCCGGCGTCATCGCCGCCTTTCGCCGACAGGCGCTGGCGGACGTCGGATACTGGAGCCCGGACATGATCACCGAAGACATCGACATCAGCTGGAAGCTCCAGCTGCGCCACTGGGATATCTTTTTTGAGCCGCGAGCGCTGTGCTGGATTTTGATGCCGGAGACGCTGAAGGGCCTGTGGAAGCAGCGTCTGCGCTGGGCCCAGGGCGGCGCGGAGGTGTTTCTGGTCAACCTTCGCAGAATTGTGCGCTGGGAGCATCACCGCATGTGGCCCCTGTTTATGGAGTACGCGCTGTCAACGCTCTGGGCCTTCGCGTACGCGATGACGGTGCTGCTGTTCATCATCAGCCATGTCGCGCCCATTCCACCCAACCTGACCGTGGAGAGCCTTTTTCCACCGGAGTTTACCGGGCTGCTGCTGGGGGTGATGTGCCTGTTGCAGTTCCTGGTCAGCTTGTTCATTGAGCGGCGCTATGAACGAAGAGTGGCCAGCTCGCTTTTCTGGGTGATCTGGTTCCCGATGGTGTACTGGATGATTGGCCTGTTCACTACCCTCGTCGCATTTCCAAAAGTCATGCTTAAACGTCAGCGTGCCCGCGCGCGCTGGATCAGTCCGGACCGGGGAAAAGGAAGCCTTCAATGAACGAAAATACCTTAATTTTGACCGAGCATCGTCTCTTGCCACGTCTTTTCGATGCCGCATTAACGCTGGTGGCGTGGGGAGGCTTTCTGTTTTTCCTGTATGCCAGGCTCTGGATGCAGCTAACCGATGAGAGCGACTACCGGTGGGGCGTGATTATCGCGTCCTTTAATACGGTGTTGCTCTACCTGCTGTTCGCCGCGCTCAACGGCTGGCTGCTGATTTTGTGGTATCAGTACAACCGCCGCCGCGCCCACGTGAGACGTCGTCAGCCGGGCTATTTTCACCAGGAGGAGCTGGCCCGCAGCTTTAATGTCTCACCGCAGATCATCTCCGAGATGAGCCAGTACAACCTGCTGACGGTGTATCACGATCAGATTGGCCGCATCATCGATCTGAAGGTAAGCGAGCAGCTGGAAGAGGAAGAACAGTAACGAAAGGCCCCCGCAGGATACCCTGCGGGGGTATTTTTATAGCGAGTCCTTCATCACGATCAGCGGCTCAATATCGCTCTCTTTCTTCACCACCAGCGAGTCATCGCCGCGCAGGCAGGTACCGCCATAGTTCCCGCCCACGGTAAAGGTACAGACCTGTATGTATTTGCCGTCGACCTTCGGCAGGCACCACAGCTGCTGGTCGATGCTTTTACGGTCAACAAACTTGCCGCTGGATTTATCCAGCAGTTCGTCCTGGGCGCTGATGAGATCGATATTGCTGCCGCAGCGTCCGGCAATCGGCTTGACGGCATAGCCGGTCTGTTTCAGCAGGTCGTTAACCTCAAAATCGGTGTCGAGCAGGTAGCGGTGATTCGGGAACAGCTGCCACAGGACCGGAAGAATCGCCTTGTTGCCGGGGATCACGGTCCATAGCGGTTCGAAGACCAGCACCTCCGGACGCAGCAGAACGTCAATCAGACGCACCTCGCCCTCGGGATGACCGGTGCGGATCGGCACGGCGGCGTATTCGGTTTCGCTGACCTCGCGAATCTGCTCAATCGCCGTCTCCCACGCCCAGGTTTTCCACACGCAGTTGACGTGGCGGCCTTCATCGTCAATCAGCTGCCCGGCGGCGTCCCAGCTGAGCGCCTCCAGCCCGTGCAGGATTTTGGTCTCGAACCCGGCCTGCATCAGCGAACGCTGAATAAAGAGCGCGTGATAGTCCTCTTCGACATCGTTGTCCTGCATGATGTGCACGAACGGCCGCGCGTGGCTGTGCTTCCATGCGCCGGTCAGCTCTTCCAGCAGCCCTTCCGCCGGGTTATGCCCGTTTCCGCGATAGCCATTTTTCACCCACTCTTCGAGAATCAGCCCGCCCTCGGTATGGCAGGAGGCGGAGTCCGCGTTGTACTCGTAGACCTTAATGCCGCGCTCATCCATGCAGAAATCCATACGACCGGTGATCATATGGTGGCGACGCCACTGCCAGGAGAGGCGCAGGCGCGGCCAGAGGATTTTCGGGATGTCGAAAAGCGCCAGCAGGCTGTCGTCTTTCATCACCTTGTCCGTCGCGTGCAGGTACATCAGGTGCAGTTCGTTGGTGGCCTTGATCAGCTCCTGCTCGGCGCTTTCGGTGATGGTGAAGTACTGGCAGGGATCTTTGTTGATCACATGGCCGTTGGCGCGGATATATGCCTGCTGCAGCGCGTCATTTTCGTTAAGCCATTTTCCGTCGAACTGACGTTTGTTTTTCAGCCGCGCGCCGCTGATTTTCAGCAGTTCGCCGTCGATTTCCGGCTGGGGAATGCTGTGTTCCGTGTCGTCGGTCTGGATCATCCAGCCGAGGATCTCCGTGTCGTTGAAGGTGTCATGGATGGTATAACACCCGTTCTCCACGCTCAGACGCAGCTCGCGCGTCCACTGCTGCCCGAGCGGCAGCGGGGAGTGAATCACGTTCTGCTCCGCAATACGCACCTTATCGTCGAGAAGCTGGGTGATCACCGCCACGTGGCCGGTCTCGTGAAACTCTCCGCCCTTTTGCCAGATCAACAGCGCCCCGGCGCGCGGCGCGCGTTTCGAACCGTTGGCAAAAGCCTGAAGGGGCAGAATGTTATCGTTCACCACCTGGCGCAAAAAGCGCAGGGAGAAGATTTCCCACGCCATGCCGACGTCGGTAAACACAAAGCCATAGTTGAGGAACAGGAAACGGCGGGCAAACTCAACGCACTGCCACTTGTGGCCCATGTATTCGTTGCCGATATAGCTGCGGAAGTCCGCGTCTTCCGGGTAGTTGCGCGGGTCCAGACTGCCGTAATTTGAAGAGTAAATCGCCACGCCACCGGGCGCATAGCCTAACAATGTCCCGAATGGCGCATCACTGCTTAACTTTCCTTTACGCATGTATCCAACCTAAAACAGGCAGGCGGCAATTTTTTGAGGGGTTGTCGTCGTCTGCACGTTGTAATTAACCTGACAGAGGTGGATTTATCATACACCTGCGTGGCAAATTATTCGTCGCAACAATGACCAAAATTCACAACATCAGGAGTCAACATGAGCGAACAGGCGCAAGCGCTGGAATGGGGCCACGGCCCGCGAACCTTTGAAGTGTTCCTGGAACCAACCTGCCCCTTCTCGGTTAAGGCATTCAATAAGCTGAATGCGTTTTTGGAACAGGTTGGGGAAGACAAGGTCACAGTCAAAATCCGTTTACAGTCCCAGCCATGGCACCTGTTTTCCGGGGTAATTGTGCGCTGCATTCTGGCAGCATCCACGCTGCCGGACGGCAAAGCCGCCGCACGTAAAGTGATGCAAGCGGTGGCCGACCATCGCGAAGAATTTGAATTTACCGACCACTGCAGCGGCCCGAATATGCAGGCCACGCCTGACGACATTATCGCCCGGATCGAGGGCTACAGTGGGGTGCAGGTTGCAGGCGCGTTTGCCCGGCCAGAACTGCAAAATGAGATCAAATGGCACTGCAAATACGCCCGCCAGAACGGCATTCACGTCTCGCCGACGTTTATGGTTAACGGCCTTGTGCAGGCGGATTTAGGCAGCGGCGATGACGTAGAGGTTTGGGCGAAGCGGGTGTTGGGATAGCGTTGTGCCGCCGTTCATGCCGGGTGGCGGCTTCGCCTTACCCGGCCTACGAAACACAACCCCCTGTAGGTCAGGTAAGCGAAGCGCCACCCGACACGTTTAAGGCTCAAATCTTAAACAACCAGCACGCCGCGAAATGCCCTGACGCAATCTCCTGCATGGCAGGCTCCTGCGTCTGGCAAACCGGAATGGCGTGCGGGCAGCGGCTGCAGAACTTACAGCCCGGCAGCGCGGACGTGGGGCCTGGAATTTCGCCGCGCAGGGTGACGTCTTCGAGATTGCGGATGCGCGGATCGGGCTGGGGAACCGCCGCCAGTAGCGCGCGGGTGTAAGGGTGTGCCGGACGCTGATACAGTTCATTCGCCGGGGCCACCTCCACCAGCTTACCGAGATACATCACCCCAATGCGGCTGGAGATATGGCGCACCATGGAGAGATCGTGGGCGATAAACAGATAGGTTAGCCCCAGCTCCTGCTGCAGATCCTGCAAAATATTCACCACCTGCGCCTGCACCGATACGTCCAGCGCAGAGAGCGGCTCATCGCACAGCACAAATTCAGGATGCACGGACAACGCGCGGGCAATACTGATGCGCTGACGCTGCCCGCCGCTGAACTCATGCGGGAACCGTTCAAGGTGTTCGTGCTTCATCCCCACTTTGTAGAGCAGCGTTTCCGTACGTTCTCGCTGTTCTTCGCGGCTGTAGCCGTGGATCTGCATCGGTTCGGCCACCAGCTGTCGCACCGTCATACCGGGGTTAAGCGAGGAGTAAGGATCCTGAAAAATCGCCTGCATCCGCTTGCGCAGCGGCTTGAGCTCTCTTTCGCGGGCGTGCGCGATCGCCTGCCCGGCAAAGTGGATCTCGCCAGAGGTGATATCGAAAAGGCGCAGTATGGCGCGCCCGAGGGTGGATTTTCCGCAGCCGGACTCCCCCACCAGGCCAAACGTCTCGCCGGGCTGGATATCAAAGCTCACGCCATCAACCGCCTTCACGGCCACGCCTTTACGCAGCAAACCGCCGTTGAGCGGATAGTGCTTGCGCAGATCGCGCACGCTCACTAATGGCGCCTGTTGTTCACTCATGCCTGAATCTCCTTATCGGCCCATAGCCAGCAGGCGGCGCGATGGTCCTCTCCGGCGGTGTAAAATGCGGGTTGCCGTTCACACTGGGGCATGCGCTTCGGGCAGCGTTCCGCGAATGGACAGCCCGGCGGCGGGTTAAGCAGGCCAGGCGGCGAACCTTCAATGGTCGATAAACGTTGATTCACCTCATCCGGGCGCGGCAGCGAGGCCAGCAGACCCTGGGTGTAAGGATGCGCAGGGCGATAAAAAATGTCCTCCACGCTCCCCTCCTCCATCACCAGCCCGCCGTACATCACCACCACGCGGCTGCAGACCTGCGCCACCACACCGAGATCGTGGGTGATCAGCAAAATCGCGGTCCGGGTCTGCTGCTGCAGGCTTTTCAGCAGGCGCAGGATCTGCGCCTGTATGGTCACGTCCAGCGCGGTGGTCGGCTCGTCGGCAATAAGAAGCTTCGGGTTGCAGGAGAGCGCAATAGCGATCATCACGCGCTGGCGCATTCCGCCGCTGAACTCGTGCGGATACTGATTGTAACGGCGTTCCGCTTCGGCAATGCCCACCTGATCCAGCATGGCTATTGCTGCCGCTTTGGCCGCTTTTTTCGACAGCTTTTTATTTCGCACCAGGATCTCAGACATCTGCTTGCCGATAGTGAGCACCGGGTTCAGGGCGGTCATCGGATCCTGAAAAATCATCGCGATCTCGTTGCCGCGAATGGCACGCATCTGCGCAGGCGTTTTCTGCGCCAGGTCCTCATTCTGGAAGCGGATGCTGCCGCCGGTTATCCGTCCATTGCTCCCCAGAAGCTGGATAATCGACTTACAGGTGACACTTTTCCCGCAGCCCGACTCGCCGACGATACCGACGAGTTCCCCCGGCTGAACCTGAAAGCTCACGCCGCGCACCGCGTGAACCTCGCCCTCGCGGGTGCGGAACGTGGTTTGCAGGTTCTCAAGCGCTAACAAGTTACTCATCGCGATTCGCTCCTGGCTCAAAGGCGGTACGGAACAGATCGCCCAGCACGTTAAAGCTGAACACCGTCAGCAGGATCAGAATGCCGGGGAACATCGCCAGCCACGACGCTTCGCCAATATAAGACTGCGCGTTGTTAAGCATGCTTCCCCATGATGCCGCCGGTGCCTGCACGCCCAGCCCTAAGAAGCTGAGCGTTGACTCCATCAGAATGGCCGAGGCGATATTCAGCGTGGCCGCCACGATAATGGTCGGTAGCACGCCGGGAATGATGTGGCGCACGATAATACGCAGCGGATGCGCTCCCGACGCGCGGGCATAAAGCACGTACTCGCGCTCTTTCACCGATAGGGTTTCAGCACGCACCAGACGCGACATGTTCATCCACGTCAGCAGGCTGATAATCAGAATGATGTTATCCACGCCCGGCTTGAGGTAAGCATTCACCACCAGCAGCAGGAAGAAGGCCGGAATGGCCATCAGGATATCCACGGCGCGCATCATCAGGTTATCCAGCCAGCCGCCAAAATAGCCGCTCACCGTTCCTACCACCGTGCCGATAAGCGTGGAAAAGAGCATGGCAAGAAAACCGACCATCAGGGAGATCTGGCCGCCGTACAGTGCGCGGGTAAAGTAGTCGCGCCCGTATTCGTCGGTGCCGAACCAGTGCGCGGCATCCGGCGGCAACGTGCGCGCGCCGAGCGCCATCCGATCTGGATCGTACGGACTTAACCCCGCACAGAGCGCGGCGACAACGAAAATAAAAAGCACAAACAGGGAGAACTGCGCCGGACGGTTGCGGCGCAGCTGGTGACGAACCTGCTGCCAGCGTCTGCTCATTCGGTTACCTCAGCGTACGAATGCGGGGATCGGCGAAGCGATAAAGCACGTCGGCGATCAGGTTACCGACGATCAGCATCATCGACGAGAGCATGATGATCGCCATAATCAGCGGGTAGTCCAGCGAAGCGATCGACTGGATCCCGAGCAGCCCCATCCCCGGCCAGGAGAAGACGCTTTCCGTCACATAGGCCCCCACAATCAGCTCACCGAACGACAGGCCGAACAGGGTAATCACCGGCAGCAAGACGTTTTTCAGCACGTGGCGGAACAGAATACTGGAACGCGTGGCGCCGTAGGCAAGCTGGGTCTGCACGTAATCGGCCGAGAGCTGCGAGATGGTGTTGGAGCGGATGTAGCGCACGTAGCTGGAGAGGTTGTAGAACGTGAGGGCAATACACGGCAGCACGCCGTGGCGCAGCAGATCCAGCCCGTTGTCCTCCATGCCGATGGTGCGCATCCCCATGCTGGGGAACCAGTTAAGCTGCACGGCAAAAACGGTGATGAGCAAAATGCCGAACCAGAAAATCGGTACCGAGATGCCGATATAGGCAAACAGGTTCAGGAGGTGATCCAGCCAGCGGTGCTTAAATGCCCCCGCCAGCAGGCCCAGCGGGATCGCCAACACGATAGCCATCAGCAGCGACGCCCCCATCAGCCCCAGCGTGGCCGGAATGCGTTCACCGATCATCTCCAGCACCGGGCGGTGGTAAATCAGCGAATAGCCGAGATCGCCCTGCAGGACGTTTTTCAGCCACAGAACGTACTGCGTGACCAGCGGCTTATCCAGCCCCAGGCTCTGGCGAATACGTTCGATATCTTCCGGGGCCATACGCGGCGTGATGTACGCCGCCACCGGATCGCCGGGCGCGAGCTTAACCAGCAAAAACGCCACCAGCGAAATGAAGAAAAGCATCGGCAGCAATTGCAGCAGCCGACGCGTGAGGAGTGTGTTCACGACGTGCCCTTACCAAAGCCCCGACCTGACGGCCGGGGCAATCGCTTATTTCTGATAGATTTTTGACAGATCCTGGAACAGGTAGACCGGTTTCGGCTCTGCTTCCAGGGTGCCGCCGAAACGCTTGTCCACCGCGACGGTCGCATTGGTATAGGCGATCGGGTAGTAGGTCATGTCGTTTGCCACGGTCTGCTGAATTTGCTTATAGATATCGGCACGTTTCGCGGCGTCGGTTTCCACGGCGCCTTTATCCCACAGGGCATCGAACTGCGGATTTTTGTAGTGCGCGTAGTTATAGGCCTCGTTGCTCATGAACAGCGATTTATAGCCGTCCGGCTCTGAGCCCATGATGTAGCCGCCCAGGTTCAGCTCCCACGCGGTGTTATTCATATCAAGACTGCGCTGAGACATGGCGTTGGAATCCAGCGGCATCAGCTCCACGTTCACCCCAATACCCTTCAGCGCCTGCTGAATGTAGAGCGCCATGCTCTCCTGGGTTTTGTTGGTGTTCACATACGCCAGGCGCAGCTTGAGGTTGTCCGGCGCGCCGGACGCTTTAAGCAGATCTTTGGCCTTTTGCAGGTCAAATTTGTACTGCTCGACGTCATCCGTCTTGTAAAGCGTATCTGGCGTCAGGAACGAGGTTGCCGGTTTGGCGTAGTCGAGCGAGGTAAACGCGGTCTGGGCCAGCTCGTCCTTGTTGATGGCGTACGCAATGGCCTGACGCAGTTCTTTGCTCTTCATCACCGGCACGTTCTGGTTGAACGTCATATAGGCCAGACGGCCTTCCGGATAGACCACGAAGTCAAATTTCCCGGTATTTTTCAGGCGGTTCACGTCCTGCGGGTCAACCATCTTGAGGTTGATTTCACCGTTTTGCAGCGCCAGGTTGGCGGCGTTGCTGTCTTTGGCGAAACGGTAGGTGACCGAATCAAGCCTCGCTTTGCCGTTCCAGTAATCGTCAAAACGGGTCAGGGCGTAATACTGACCGGCGCGATACTCTTTAAACTTGAACGGCCCGGAGCCTACCGGCGCATCGTTTTTGGTGCTCTTTTCCAGGTCGCCTTCACCGGCGAACACGTGCTGCGGGATCGGGTAGATCTGTACCAGGGTGCCGGTAAAGGCCGCGCTGACCTGCGGTAAGGTGAACTTAACGGTGCGCTCATCAACCTTGCTCACTTCAACAGGCTTGCCGCCGTAGGTAAACATGCTGCGGAAGAAACTGTGCTGTTTGGCATCCAGCAGCTTATTGAAGGTGAAGACCACGTCGTCCGCCGTCAGCGGCTGTCCGTCCTGCCATTTGAGGTTGGGTTTTAGCGTCAGGGTATAGCTCAGGTTGTCGGCGGAGGGCGTCAGGCTTTCCGCCAGGCCCCACTCAATGTTGCCGTTATTAAAGCTGTACAGCGGGGCATAGAGCGCCTGCATGATCGTTAACGTTGTGCGGTCGCTGGCATAGAGCGGATTAACGGCTAACGGGTCACCGGAGGTAATACCGATAATCAGCGAACCGCCCTCTTTTGGCGCGTCGCTTTTTGCCGCTGAGGGCGTGTTTGTCTCTTTATTTTTCGCATCATCACAGCCAGCCAGGCCTAACGCGAGCGAAACGACCACTGCCGATAACAGAAGCTTGCGCATCTCACTAACTCCTTGCCTTATAAAGTGTTTATTACTGCATCTTTTATTTATGTTGAAGCATCATATTCAGCTTTAGCGGTTTACGCATTAATTATGAAAATGCGATTTTCGATTAAGCTTATGCCGGATTTGATATATATAAGCAGCAGAAGGAATAGCGGTTAATTGATTGCGCTCACAACGTTAAACGGTTCACAAATCTCCTGCTACACTGCCTCAACACATCACTAAAAAGGCAGGCCAACATGTCAGACAACACGTATCAGCCACCAAAAGTATGGGAATGGAATAAGAACGGCGGCGGCGCGTTCGCCAATATTAACCGCCCGATCTCCGGCGCGACGCATGAGAAGGATTTGCCCGTAGGCTCTCACCCACTGCAGCTCTACTCTCTGGGAACACCGAACGGCCAGAAAGTGACGATCATGCTCGAAGAGCTGCTGGCGCTGGGCGTGACGGGCGCGGAGTACGACGCGTGGTTGATCCGCATCGGCGAAGGCGATCAGTTCTCCAGCGGGTTTGTCGACGTGAACCCGAACTCGAAAATCCCGGCGCTGCGTGACCACTCTACAAACCCGCCAACGCGCGTCTTTGAATCCGGCAATATCCTGCTTTACCTGGCAGAGAAATTCGGTCACTTCCTGCCGAAAGATCCGGCGGGACGCACCGAGACGCTGAACTGGCTGTTCTGGCTCCAGGGCGCGGCGCCGTTCCTCGGCGGCGGCTTTGGTCACTTCTACAACTACGCACCGGTGAAGATTGAGTACGCGATTGACCGCTTCACCATGGAAGCCAAGCGCCTGTTCGACGTGCTGGATAAACAGCTGGCGCGCGGTCGTTACGTCGCGGGCGAGGAGTACACCATCGCGGATATCGCCATCTGGCCATGGTTCGGCTGCGTGGCGCTGGGTAGCGTTTATAACGCCGCCGAATTCCTGGATGCAGAGAAGTACACTCACGTGCAGCGCTGGGCGAAAGACGTGGCGAATCGCCATGCCGTTAAGCGCGGACGCATCGTTAACCGCACCAGCGGCGAGCTGAACGAGCAGCTCCACGAACGCCACGCGGCGAGCGACTTCGAGACGAATACGGAAGATAAGCGTCAGGCCTGACGCTCTGCCGGGCGGGCCACCGCCCGGTAACAACGATCCTTGCCCAGGGCATGATTAGCTTAAAGGTTGAGCCGGTATTACTGGCACTATTCGCCCTCTTTTCTCACGCCTGGCTGTGAGAAGCGAAGCCTCAACCAACAGCTATTACAAAGGATCTGTTATGAAATTCATCAAAACAGCGCTGGTTATCAGCACCCTCATTATTTCTACCTCGGGTATGGCGATGGACAAAACTGCCGCTGGCGCCGTTGCCGGTGCGGCGATTGGCGCAGCCACGGGCAAAGACCTGAAATCCACAGTAGGCGGCGCGGTGGTTGGTGCGGGTACGGGTGCCATGTTTAAAAACGGTGAAAAAGGCAAAGATGCGCGTAAGGGCGGTGCCGTGGGCGCAGTCGTTGGGGCGGGTACAGCAGCAATGACGGGCAATAGCGTACTGAAAGGTGCAGCCGTTGGCGCAGGCGCTGGCGCGCTGATTGGTGAAGCCACGCACTGATAAACGGTGTGGTGTGGCAAACGATCTCCCAAAAAACCCAGTTGATACTGGGTTTTTCGTTATGAGTCCTCTTAACCGCGAGCCAGTTCGAAAAGCTGCTGTATGGCTGGCGTTAGCCCTGACATATGAAGACAGGCGTGGATCATGCCCTGTAATCGCACACACCGCACCGTTACGCCAGCCTCCTGAAGTCGCTGCGCATACTGTTCGGCCTCATCACGCAGCGGGTCATATTCGCAGCTGAGAATAGTTGCCGGTGGTAAACCGCGCAGGGAATCGGCGTGCAAAGGTTCGGCGTAGTCATTGCGCCGTTCCCCCAGATAATTTTCCCAGCAAAACGCCATCGCATCACGTGTCAGATAATACCCTTCAGCAAATTCCCGATAGCTTTCCGTTGCCATATCGCGACTTAATGCCGGATAAAACAGCAGTTGATGCTCAATTTCAGGACCGCCACGATCGCGTGCCAGTAGCGCTGTTGCTGCGGCAAGATTTCCTCCAGCGCTATCGCCAGCCACCGCCAGACGGTGGGTATCAATGCCCAGATACGCTGCCTGTTCGTAGACCCAACATAGCGCCTGATAAACATCGTCTAATGGCCGCGGGAACGGGTGCTCGGGTGCCAGTCGATAATCTACTGACAATATTATCCTGTCGGTGGCATTCGCGAGTGTCTGACAGGGACGATCGTATAGCGAAAGCGATCCCAGACACCACCCTCCGCCATGGGCAAACAGCATCGCGGGCCGTGCAGTTTCAGTCTTTAAGCCGACGGGCGTATAGACCCGGAGGGCGATGCCATGACCATCATCAGCATTGACGACATAATTTTTGATGTCGTCGTTTAATGCCACCTCTCCCTGTAGCCCAGGCAATTCCACCTCTATCGCCGCTCGCATTTCAGCCAGTGAGCCCGGTAGTGGCGCTCCCGATAAGGTTTTCAGAAAGTTGGCAATCCCCGGATCAAGCGGCATGGTTTGTATCCTCTGACAGGAACGGCACAATTATCCCGCTAAAAGCCTCATGGCACTCTTCGGTAATAAAATGCCCGCAGTCGGCCACCGTCTCTCCACGCAAATCAAGGGCATTGCCCTGTAGGGTTATCAGCGGCGCATCGCGCGTCGCATGTTCGGCCCCCACCGTCAGCACTGGCATTGTCAAAGGTGTTTGCGCGCGGAGCTGGTTTTGGCGGATGGTCTCAGGGATCGCCCGATAATAATCAAAACCTGCACGTAGCCCCCCCGGTGTCGAATAAGCGGCGATATACACGTCTGATGCCACCCGTCCACGCCGATGAGACCAGCGGTCGAAAATATAGCTAAGATAGTGCGCTTCACGGCCACGGGTGAGGGTTTCGGGTAAATCAGCCAGTTGATTGAACATGAAGTGCCAAAGGAAAATATTCTCTTCCGGTGCGACAAAAATCGCCGGAGGGGGTGCCAGACCGGGGATAACCGCTTCTGTCAGCACAACCCGTTCAACCGCATGCGGAAAATCACTCGCCATGGCGTATCCAATCCACATGCCGATATCGTGGCCGACAAGGCTGTAACGTGAATGCCCGAGTTGCGCCATTGTCGCGTGCAGCATGGCAGCGATGCTGCCGGTGTCATAGCCAGCGAGCGGCTTATCTGAATCACCAATGCCCGGCGGATCAATCGCTATCGCCTGAAAACCCGCCTCCGCCAGCGCGCGCATGACATAGCGCCAGGTAAACCAGGTCTGAGGCCAGCCGGGTATCAGCAGCACTGGCTTGCCTTTTCCCGCCACAACGCAGTGGATGCGCTGCCCGCTCACTTTCATATAGATGTGTTTGGCGTCGAGATCCTTGTGCAGGTTCTCGTTATTTTCTTGTTTCATTTTGACGTCCTGTAAGATGGCGGCTTATCGAATACCAAGTAACGCGTTGATTTGTTGAGGATTGACAGGAGCGCCAGCGAAATCATCGAAGACTTTATCGGTGATATGGATGATATGGTCGCGGATAAACGCAGCGCCTTCACGTGCGCCGTCGAGCGGGTTTTTCAGGCAGCACTCCCATTCCAGGGTTGCCCAGCCGGCATAATCATATTGTGCAAATTTCGAGAAAATCGCGTTGAAATCAACCTGACCATCACCTGTTGAACGAAAGCGCCCTGCGCGATCGATCCACGACTGATAGCCGCCATAAATTCCCTGACGCCCGGTGGGATTAAATTCAGCGTCTTTTACATGGAACATGTTGATGACATCCTTATAAATATCAATAAATTCCAGGTAATTCAGCTGCTGTAGCACCATATGACTGGGATCAAAGAGTATCCGACAGCGAGGATGCTCCCCCACACGTTGATGAAACATTTCAAACGTCACCCCGTCGTGCAGATCTTCGCTCGGGTGAATTTCGAAACAGAGATTTATGCCCTGCTCATCACAGGCGTTAAGCACCGGAAGCCAGCGTCTGGCCAACTCGTCAAATGCGGTTTCGATTAACCCCTCCGGACGCTGCGGGAACGGGAAAAGATAAGGCCACGCCAGTGAGCCGGAAAACGTGCCTAATTCGCTGAGGCCAAGCCGGGCAGAGGCTTTGACCGCCATCAGCAGTTGTTGCCGTGCCCATTCACCGCGCGCTTGCGGATTGCCGTGTATCTCCGGCGGCGCGAAACTGTCGCATAAGCTGTCGTAAGCCGGATGCACCGCCATCAGTTGGCCAAAAATATGGCTGGTCAGCTCACTAACAACCAGCCCCTGTTCGGCCAGCATGCCGACAATGTCATCGCAGTAGGTCTGGCTTTCCGCCGCAGTGGCTACGTCGAAAAGACGATGATCCCATGCCGGTATTTGTAGTGCCTTGAATCCGGTTTCCGCTGCCCACTGGGCTATGGCGGGTAAGCTGTTGAACGGGGCCTCGCTATCACTGAATTGAGCGAGATGGAGGCTTGGACCTTTCAGGGTTTTCATCGTAAACTCCTATTGTTTGTCGATTGACAAACAATAGGAGCAAAACGCATTCACCGCAAGCGAAAAGATAAAGTCGTTGGCGATCGCAACGATTTAGGCGATCCTGTTTTCAGTGAAGATAAGACAAACCGGAGCAACAAAATGGCAGGCAGACCGCGTCAGTTCGATCGTGACCAGGCGCTCATAAAAGCGCGCAATTTGTTCTGGCGACAAGGTTATGAAGGGACCTCAATGTCAGATTTGGTGGCGGAACTGGGCATCGCTTCGGCGCGTATTTACAAAGCGTTCGGCTCAAAAGAGCAACTCTTTCGGGAAGCGATTGCTGATTACGAAAGTCAGGAAGGCGGTTTCGCGGATCGCGCCTTAGCGGCCGGAGGTAGCGTGCGGGAGACGCTGCAAAAGCTCCTTATGGATGCCGTGCACCTGTATTGCCAACAGGATCTGCCGCAAGGGTGTATGGTCGTCTCTTCAGCAGCGAGCGTCAGTGCCGGAAATGACGATATCAAAACCTGGCTGGCGCAGCATCGCCAGCAGCGCACGCAGCAGATCATTGACCGACTTCGGCAGGCCGTGCAGCAAGGTGAACTTTCCGCATCGGTAGATGCTGACAGCCTGGGAGACTATTTCGCTGTCTTTTTGCACGGTCTTTCAATTCAGGCGCGGGACGGTGTCCCGGAAGCACGCTTGCTTGAGGCCGTTAATCAGGCGCTTACCGTACTGCCACATGAAACTTAACCGACAGCAGCACATTATTGACCTCCTGAGCGGCTGCGACTGGCTAACCACTGACGCACTGGCAGAAACGCTCTCGGTCAGCAGGGCGACGATCCGTCGCGATCTGAATGCCCTTCAGCAGCAGGGTAAGATCCTGCGCCAGCACGGCCGCGCGCGGCTTATCCATCCGAACAGCCGCGACAGCGGAGAGCCGTTTGGCGCGCGCTTAAAAAGCCATTACGCCGATAAAGTCGATATCGCCCGCCACGCGCTGGACTGGATCAGCGAAGGGATGACCATCGCCCTCGATGCCAGTTCAACCTGTTTTCACCTGGCGCGCCAGCTCCCGGATATCGAACTCACCGTCTTTACCAATAGCCTGCCGATCTGTCATGAGATGGCAAAACGCGAGCGGATCACGCTTATTTGCTCCGGCGGCACGCTTGATCGCAAGTACCGCTGCTACGTCAATCCGGCGCTGCTTACACAGCTTAAAGGGCTGGAGATTGACCTGTTTATCTTCTCCTGCGAAGGCGTTGATGAGCAGGGCACGCTGTGGGATCCGGTGGAGCATAACGCAGTCTTTAAATCACTGCTGTTAAGCCGCGCAGGCCAGTCGCTGCTGCTGATTGATAAAAGCAAATTCCAGCGGTCAAGTGAGGTGAGGATAGGCCAGCTGTCACAGGTGACGCAGGTGATTCAGCGGGATCGTCTTTCAGGGGGATAACGGGTCAGGCCGCGACAGGCGACCCGACCCGATAAGGTTATGCGGTGAGGCGGAATTTTTGCACTGAGCGCTGAAGCTCTTCAGTCTGGCGTCCCAGCGCGGCGGCCGCCGCGGAAACCTCTTCAACCAGCGAGGCGTTCTGTTGGGTGACGCCATCCATCTGGGTGATAGCGATGCCCACCTGAGAAATGCCCTTACTTTGCTCTTCTGACGCAGATGCAATTTGCTTCATGATGGTCGTCACTTCGGTCACGTCGCGCAGAATCGCTTCCATCGTCGTGCCGGTGTCGTTCACCAGCTGCGCGCCCTGCTCGACGCGGGAAACGGAGTCCGCGATCAGCCCTTCAATCTCTTTTGCGGCATTGGCGCTGCGGCTGGCCAGATTACGCACTTCACCCGCAACCACGGCGAAGCCACGACCCTGTTCCCCTGCGCGCGCTGCCTCAACGGCTGCGTTGAGCGCCAGAATATTGGTCTGGAACGCAATGCTGTTAATCACGGTGGTAATTTCCGCGATCTTCTTCGAACTGTCAGAAATACCGCTCATGGTGGTGACCACGTCTTCTACCAGCGAACCGCCACGGCTGGCGGTCGTCGAAGCCACGTCCGCCAGCTCGCTGGCCTGACGTGCGCTTTCGGCATTCAGTTTTACCGTCGCCGTAAGCTGCTCCATACTCGCGGCGGTCTCTTCCAGCGCGGCGGCCTGCTCTTCCGTACGGGATGAGAGATCGTTGTTCCCGCTGGAGATCTCCGTCGCGCCGCGCCAGATATTTTCGCTGCCGGAGCGGATGGTGCTGACCGCTTCACGCAGGCTGTCCTGCATGGCGCTCAGTAAGGGAACCAGCTGTCCCACGCAGTTGCGGCCAAACGGCTCAATCGGCTGGCTGAGATCGCCCTGGGCAATCTGGCGGAACTGCTGGCGAATACGAGCCAGCGGTTTCACCAGCATCGCCACCAGGTAACGGTCGGTGAAGAGCAGGATCAGCAGGCCAATAATCGTGGCGACGATAATCACCGTGCGGGTCATGCTGGTCAGGCCGTCCACCACCACGCGGGTGCTGTCGAGCGACTTCGCGGCGGCGTTGTTAAAGTTCTCCGCCGCGGCACCAAACGCGCGGCTCAGCGGTGGCGTGACGTTGTTGGCCTGCTGGCGATAGCCGTCCAGCGACTGCTTAGCCTGCTGCATCTGCGGGGTTACGCCCTGATCGAGCAGCGCCTGCCAGCTGCTAATGACCTGAGCAGAAACCTGTTCGTCCATGGGACCGGGGGAGATGGCCTTCATTTCGGTCAGCTTCTTACTCATGTTATCCAGCGCCTGTTGGGCAGAGGCCAGGTCCGGCGTGCCGCCTGCGGCTTTGACGTCCATTGCGCGGCTCAAACGGGTGACGAAACGGAAATACTGATCGTTACCCTGACTGAGTACCGTCATCTGTTTGACCAGCTGCCGATCCACTTCGTTACCATCAGAAACGCGAGACAGTGACCAGGTGCTGTATAGCCCAACCCCCGCCCACATTAAACAAAAGATCCCAAGAATCGTCAGCATGACGAAGCGGATCGTGAAATTACGGAGCATATTCATAAATCTTCCTTGCCGAGAGGGTGAGTTCGCCCAGAGGCGAGTACTACTCTCGTTATCGGCAGGGAGCGCGGAAATTATAACCTTTTGTGATTATTTTTAATTAGTGTGGCTTCACAGGTCACACAGCTGCCGTTAACCATTATGCCCACGCTTAGTGATGTAATGAGTGATGTGATAAGTTCAGAATGAAAACGCTGTTTCGAAAATTCATCAATAAGAAAGGAGACATCATGTCCTGGCACCCTTACACCGGCCGCTATGAGAATATGCAGTACCGCTACTGCGGGAAAAGTGGCCTGCGTCTGCCCGCGCTGTCACTGGGACTGTGGCATAGCTTCGGTCACGTCCAGCCGCTGGATGCCCAGCGGGCGCTGTTGCATAAAGCTTTCGACCTCGGCATCACCCATTTTGATCTCGCTAATAACTACGGGCCACCGGCGGGCAGCGCCGAGGAGAATTTTGGCCGCATCCTGCGCGAAGATTTTGCCGCGTACCGCGACGAGCTGATTATCTCCACCAAAGCGGGCTACGACATGTGGCCGGGGCCGTATGGTTCCGGCGGTTCACGTAAATATCTGCTCGCCAGTCTCGACCAAAGCCTGAAGCGTATGGGCGTGGAGTATGTGGATATTTTCTATTCTCACCGCGTGGATGAAAACACGCCAATGGAAGAGACGGCCTCAGCGCTGGCGCACGCCGTACAAAGCGGCAAAGCGCTGTATGTGGGCATCTCCTCCTACTCAACCGAGCGCACGCAGAAAATGGCCGAGCCGCTGCGCGAGTGGAAAATCCCGCTGCTGATCCACCAGCCGTCTTACAACTTGCTTAACCGCTGGGTCGACAAGACCGGTTTGCTGGATGCGCTTGAAGCAAACGGGACGGGCTGTATCGCCTTCACCCCACTGGCGCAGGGCCTGCTGACCGGGAAATACCTGAACGGTATTCCTGAAGGTTCACGCATGCAGCGCGAAGGCAAAAAGGTGCGCGGCCTGACGGAAAAAATGCTGACCGAAGCCAACCTGAACAGCCTGCGCCTGCTGAATGAAATGGCGCATGCGCGTGGGCAAACCATGGCGCAGATGGCGTTGAGCTGGCTGCTCAAAGATGAACGCGTGACGTCGGTGCTGATAGGTGCGAGCCGTCCGGAACAGCTGGAGGAGAACGTTCAGGCGCTGGAAAACCTGCGCTTTACGCAGGACGAACTCAAGCGGATTGACCAGCATGTGGCGGATGGGGAGTTGAATTTATGGCAGGCGTCGTCGGATAAATA
>NZ_GL890780.1:470663-595575 GCF_000211415.1 Enterobacter mori LMG 25706
TCCCTGTGGGAGAGGGTTAGGGTGAGGGGGAAATTATTTCTTACTGATCTTATCCAGATACCCCATCACAAACGCAGACAGCACAAACGTCAGGTGGATGATCACATACCACATCAGTTTGTTATCCGGGACGTTTTTCGCGTCCATAAACACGCGTAACAGATGAATAGAGGAGATCGCCACAATCGACGCAGCCACTTTGTTCTTCAGCGACGAGGCATCCATTTTACCCAGCCAGTTGAGCTTCTCTTTGTGCTCGGCGATATCAAGCTGGGAAACGAAGTTCTCATAGCCAGAGAACATCACCATCACCAGCAATCCGCCCACCAGCGTCATGTCCACCAGCGACAGCAGCACCAGAATCAGGTCCGCTTCGGCGATCGAGAAGATGTCTGGCAAGACGTGAAAAATTTCCTGGAAGAACTTTATGCTCAGCGCGACCAGTGCCAGGGAAAGGCCAAAATAGACGGGTGCCAGCAGCCAGCGAGAGGCGTACATTGCGTTTTCAAAAAAGCGTTCCATAGAGTCCTGTCTGCAATCGAAACCAGCGGGCAGTATATCTCAACGACGCTCACTGTTTGCAACAACTAACCAACACCACGCCTACACCTCTTCCGGGTTAACCTCCGGTCGCGCGTACTCCGGCCAGACCAATACCACCAGCTCCGGGTAGGCTTCCAGACTGAACTCGCGAAAACACTGACGCAGGTTTAATACGTCCAGGTCGGAATACGAGACTTTCTCGCCATTAAGACAGCGCTTTTTGATATTGTCATAATATTTATAGACAGCGGAATTCAGGTCGCTGCAGCGACGCTGCGCTTCAAACAACCCCGGCGTGTCATTAATTTCTGACATTTTCATCCGCTTAATTGTCGCGTGCAAAAAGTCGATATATTCATGGTTCACCCGCCAGTACCAAACCGGTGTCACCGAGTTCATCAATACAGAGAAATGATCTTCTCCTTCCTCTTTTGTCATCAACTCTGGTTGCGGCGGTTCACTGGCGCCTTTCGGCACTTTCGTTTTATTGAACTCTTGCATCAATAAAAGCACACCAGCGGTCAGTAATAGTAATGTGATGACCGTAAAGAAAATGCTGTTCATGGGTAGGCTCCATTTTTTTTGATTTTAAAATTGCCTCATGTTATTGTCAACGAATCTCACGCCTTTACCAACCCCACCCTGTTGAAATTAAAGGAAATTAAAAAATGCTGCCCGACAGTCTCGTCCCGGCTAAGTACCACATTGCGCCTGTGGAACAGCAACCGACGAAAGAAGAAAAAGAGGCTAATTTTACTCAGGGAAAAAGAAAGCTCTCCGATTTCGAGTCTGACATATTAATTGGTGTTTCCCGAACGGGCAAATCCCGTAATATGGTGTTGGAGGAGCATGACCGCCATATTAAAGACCGTTTATTTCGCGCTGTGAAAATTGAAGCCTTGGCGCACCTGCTGAATGATCTGCAAGCCGAAGGTGAAATAGATGCCCAGCAGCTCAGTCAAATAATGGCTGAAAAGACCAAAGAAATAAACGAAATGGGTAATGAAATTTGGCTTAATTTAATTACTCGAGAAAAAAACGCCCCCATTTTTTATGACTTCGGGGAAGATTAACGTGAAACCAGTTAATGATAATAATGTCTATTTGACTTTAGATGATAAAAAAAGCGATGAATTTATCTTAAAGCAAAATCTCGAAGCATTAAAAAAGAGTAAAAATGAAGAGATGACGCGTATTACCCAGGATCTGGTATCGATCCCGGCCACGCTCGTGCGCCTAAAATGGCAGAACCGCCGCGAAATATACCCGTTACAGGTGAAAGAAGAGATCTACGGTGCCGTGATGAATGCCATCATCGAGCAGCGCCCGGAGCTGAAAGAGAAGCTTCTGGGACGTCTGGAGGCCAATTATCAGTATCTGCTGGCGAGAGAGACCGCGACGCTGCGCCTGACCCGTAAACTGTCTGAGGGGGATTATCACACCTCAAACGTCACCCACGTCGCGCTCAATGAAGACGCGCTGGTGACTGGCACCCGCTCCCCCTCCGAACCGCAAAGCTAGTTAAATTTGAATACGGCAATCGCCTCTTTTAACTGACCCGTCTGCTGCCGCTGCGCGTCGGCCACCTGCAATGTTTGCGCAACGTGACGCACATTCTCCTGTACGCTGGCATCGATGCTGGCAATGCTGTCGTTCATCTGCGCAATGCTTGCCCGCTGCTGCTCGCTCATCTGCGACAGCTCTTCCAGCAGAGAGCGAAGCCCTTCGATACTCTCAATGATCGACTTCATTGTCATACCCGCGTGCTCAACCTGTTCGACGCCCTGCAGCGTGGTCGCCTGCGATGCGGTCAGAAGCTGGCGGATATCTTTTGCCGCCCCCTCGCTGCGCTGGGCCAATACACGCACTTCTGAGGCAACCACAGCGAAGCCTTTGCCATGTTCGCCTGCTCTTGCAGCCTCCACCGAGGCGTTGAGTGACAGAATACTTGTCTGGAACGCGATCCCGTCGATCATCTCCAGAATGGCGTAAATACGCTGCGACTCCTCGCGAATGTGCTCCATCGCCGCAATCGCCTGCCGTACATTATGGCCCCCCTGCTCCGCCACGTTACTGGTGCTTATAGCCACTTCCCTGACCTGGCTGGCTTTTTCACTGGTCAGGGTAGCGACAGCACTTAACTGTTCCATCGCACTGGCCGCCGTTGCCAGTGAACTGGCCTGATGATCGGTGCGTTCTGACAGCGCGCTGTTGCGTTGTCCTAACGCACGGGATGCCTCCAGCAGTTGTCCAATATTGGCGCTGACCTGCTCAAGCGTGGCGCGCATGGTGCCAAGCGTCAGGCTAAACGTGCGGGCAAAAGGAGACTCTGCAGGCTCCGCATCGACGGCAAGCGTGAGGTATCCTGGCTCGCGGTTGATCACGCCCGCGAGCCCTGCCACCTCACTCGCAGAGCGGGCGTCCTGCTCCATTCGTATCGCCAGCAGGACCAGGATCGCGGTCTGGACCACGACAAACAAGCCATGAAAAACCACCATATGAAAGCCGGTGTGCATGAACACCACCACGCCGTAAAGGTCATTCTCCTGCAGATAGTTAAACACCAGATGATGTAACGCAATGACCGCGGCCCCCATCACCAGGGGCCGCCAGTCTCGCCAGGCAAGCAGCGCGGAAAGCAGGACGAAAACCGAGAAATGGTATTCGGTTTCCCCCTCGCCCAGATGAATGAGCAGCGCGGAAAAGGCCATTAGCACAAAAGCAGAGCTCAGGCGGAGCAGCAGCGCGCCGGGAAACAACAGCGTCAGCAGCGTCGATAAACAGGCCAGAGAGGTGCCGACAATGACCCCCTGCACAACATTCTCGTTCAAATAACCGACACCCAGCGAGATACCCCACAGCGACCAGATAAGCACCAGAATTAGCCTGTCGGCGCGTCGTCGAATTGCAGGAAGCGCAAACTGGTCGTTTTGAGGCGCGTGTGGATACAGCCATGTCATCGTAGCCATAGGGAGTCTCTTGCTGTGCAGGTGAAAAGATCCTTCGAAGAAGGATTGTTTTTATTATCTTTGTTAAGCGTAGTGGGGATATTCCACGACGCCATTTCAGCAAACGATATATTTTAACGGCGTAGCAGAATACTGATATTTACTTAACTATCAATAGATTATTAATTATGGCTTTATTAATAAATAAATATGAAGAATGGGGATATGCAGCAGAAAATAATAACGATTTAACATAGTAACAAACAAAAAAGCTGGCTTTCGCCAGCTTCCTTATCACTTCGCGGCCGCTTTTTCTTCGCCGACCAGACCAATCTTCAGGTACCCCGCCTGATGTAGCGTGTCCATCACCCTCATCATGGTTTCATAGTCGACGGTCTTATCTGCACGGAAGAAGACGGTGGTGTCTTTCTTGCCGCCGGTCAGCTGATCCAGCGCCGGAATGACTGACGCATCCGTTACCGGGTCGTTACCCAGGAACATAGATTTATCCGCTTTCACCGACAGATAGATAGGCTTTTCCGGGCGCGGCTGCGGCTGGCTGGACGAGGCCGGGAGATTCACCTTCACGTCGACCGTCGCCAGCGGCGCTGCCACCATAAAGATAATCAGCAGAACCAGCATGACGTCGATAAACGGCGTCACGTTGATCTCATGCATTTCACCGTTATCGTCCAGATTTTCGTTTAGACGCATTGCCATACGATCAACCTACGCGCAGTTTAGAGGCCGCATGCACCGGTTTAACGGAGCTGGCGTTGAGGTCCAGGTCACGGCTTTGCAGCAGCAGAACCTGTGCAGCAACGTCACCGAGCGTGGCTTTGTAGCTGCCAATCATACGCGCGAAGATGTTATAGATTACGACCGCAGGGATCGCGGCAACCAGACCAATGGCCGTTGCCAGCAGCGCTTCTGCGATGCCTGGTGCAACCACCGCCAGGTTAGTCGTTTGAGTCTGCGCGATGCCGATGAAGCTGTTCATGATGCCCCAGACGGTACCGAACAGGCCGACGAAAGGAGAAATCGCCCCGATGGTCGCCAGATAACCATTACCGCGGCCCATATGACGACCGACGGCGGCTACGCGGCGTTCCAGACGGAAGCCGGTACGTTCTTTAATGCCTTCGTTATCTTCACTGCCTGCGGAGAGTTCCAGCTCGTTCTGTGCTTCATTAACTAACATGCTGGTCAGGCTTTTCGCATGGAAGGATGAGGTCATATCAGAAGCCTGATCCAGAGAACGGGCTTCGGCCAGCTGCTGCTGTTCGCGCTTAAGGCGGCGCTTCTGAGAAAGCAGCTCGGCGCTCTTGCTGAAGAAAATAGCCCAGGTGACAACGGACGCCAGAATCAGGCCGATCATCACAATCTTAACCACGATGTCAGCATGATGATACATGCCCCAAACGGAGAGATCCGTCTGCATCAAATTATTACCCACTCTGTATCTCCAGGACGCAAATCACAAAATCTGAGCGTAATAATATCAAAACGTCGTCGAATTGATAGTAGTTCTCATTAGTATTTACATAGTGCCGTAATTTTCGCTCACATTCCTTGCGCTTACGCAGTAAAAATTTCTTATGCGTATTTTTCATAATATTTTCTGCTTATTCGATAAGCATCCGGGTGCACATTTTTACAATCGTGGTAGTCTGGACGTCCAGACGTATAAAAAACAGGGTTAGCGAACATGACAAAGAAGCATCTTGATACCACGCTGGTGCAGGCAGGACGCAGCAAGAAATACACCCAGGGATCGGTAAACAGCGTGATTCAACGCGCTTCCTCGCTGGTGTTTGATACGGTTGAGGAGAAAAAAATCGCCACGCGCAATCGCGCGAAAGGCGGGCTGTTTTATGGTCGTCGCGGCACGCTAACCCATTTTTCTCTACAGGAAGCCATGTGCGAGCTGGAAGGCGGCGTGGGCTGTGCACTGTTCCCCTGCGGCGCGGCGGCGGTTGCCAACACCATTCTGGCGTTTGTGGAACAGGGCGATCATATCCTGATGACCAACACCGCCTACGAGCCAAGCCAGGATTTCTGCACCAAAATCCTCAGCAAGCTCGGCGTGACCACTGGCTGGTTTGACCCGCTGATCGGGGAAGGCATTGCCGAACTTATTCAGCCAAACACGCGCATTGTGTTCCTGGAATCTCCCGGCTCAATCACCATGGAAGTGCACGACGTGCCTGCCATCGTGAAGGCCGTGCGCAGCAAAGCGCCGGATGCGATTATCATGATCGACAACACCTGGGCGGCAGGCGTGCTGTTTAAGGCGCTGGAATTCGATATTGATATTTCGATTCAGGCGGCGACAAAATACCTGATTGGGCACTCAGACGGCATGATCGGCACGGCGGTCTCCAACGCGCGCTGCTGGGATCAGCTGCGTGAAAACGCCTATCTGATGGGGCAAATGGTGGACGCAGACACGGCCTACATGACCAGCCGGGGCATCCGCACGCTGGGGGTTCGTCTGCGTCAGCACCATGAAAGCAGCCTGAGAGTTGCCGAGTGGCTGGCGCAGCATCCGCAGGTGGAGCGCGTGAATCACCCTGCGCTGCCGGGCAGTAAAGGTCACGAATTCTGGCAACGTGACTTTACGGGCAGCAGCGGCCTGTTCTCCTTCGTGCTGAAAAAGCGCCTGAACAACGACGAGCTGGCAAGCTATCTGGATAATTTTACCCTCTTCAGCATGGCCTACTCCTGGGGCGGCTTTGAATCCCTGATCCTGCCTAACCAGCCGGAACACATTGCGGCCTTGCGCCCCGGCGGCGAAGTGGACTTCAGCGGCACACTGATTCGATTGCATATTGGTTTAGAAAATGTGGACGATTTAATTGCGGATTTGTCAGCAGGGTTTGAACGTATCGTGTAGAGTGCAGGCTGAAAATGTACTCCTGGACGTTTTTGTGAACACTGCAAGCAGAAAAGTCTGCATGAGTTGCGTCCGCGATCAACCCCAGCGGGCCAATTCGGGAGTACAATAGCGTTATATCTGCTGTTCCACAGGAAAGTCCATGGCTGTTATTCAAGATATTATTGCGGCGCTCTGGCAACACGATTTTGCCGCGCTGGCGGATCCGCACGTCGTGGGGATTGTTTACTTCGTGATGTTCGCGACGCTGTTTCTGGAAAATGGATTACTGCCAGCTTCGTTTCTCCCCGGTGACAGCCTGCTTCTGCTCGCAGGCGCGTTAATCGGTAAGGGAGTGATGGACTTCACGCCGACGATGGTGATCCTCACGTCAGCCGCCAGCCTGGGCTGCTGGCTGAGCTATTTACAGGGCCGCTGGCTTGGGAATACGCGCGTCGTAAAAGGCTGGCTGGCGCAGTTGCCGCATAAATATCACCAGCGCGCGACCTGCATGTTTGACCGGCACGGCCTGCTGGCGCTGCTCGCCGGGCGTTTCCTGGCATTTCTTCGCCCGCTTCTCCCCACCATGGCGGGCATTTCCGGCCTGTCGAACCGCCGTTTCCAGTTCTTCAATTGGCTGAGCGCCCTGCTGTGGGTTGGTGTAGTCACCACACTCGGCTACGCGCTGAACATGATCCCGTTTGTGAAACAGCATGAAGACCAGGTGATGACCTTCCTGATGGTGCTGCCGATGTTCCTGTTGGTGGCGGGGCTGGTAGGGACGATTGCGGTGGTGATTAAGAAAAAGTACTGCAGTGCATAAACAAAAGCCGGGTGGCGCTATCGCTTACCCGGCCTACGTTTCCCCTCAGGCTCCCTGCATGGTTCGGATGCGCGACGCATCTTCTCCCGGCGTGACGCCGAAATAGCGCTTAAACTCCCGACTGAACTGCGACGCGCTTTCATAACCCACCCGCATCGCCGCCGCGCTGGCCTTCATGCCGTCGTGGATCATCAGCATCCGCGCCTTGTGCAAACGGTAGGTTTTGAGGTACTGCAGCGGCGAGGTGCTGGTCACCGATTTGAAGTTATGGTGAAACGCCGAGACGCTCATGTTCGCTTCCGCGGCCAGCTGGTCGACGCTGAGGTTTTCCGTGTACTGGCTTTCGATACGCTTAAGCACGCGGCTGATCAGGCTGAAGTGGGTCTGTCGGCTCACCAGCGCCAGTAACGCACCGCCTCCCGGCCCCAGCAGCACATGGTAAATAATTTCACGGATAATCTGCTTGCCGAGAATACGCGCGTCCAGCGGCCTTTCCATCACGTCCAGCAGACGTTCAATGGCGCAGAGGATCTCCTCCGACAGCGTCGCTGAGTTAATCCCGCTTGCCGCCATCGAAGGCTGGAAAAACTCGTCTTCACCAATCTCCATCAGCAGCTCCTGCAGCTGAAGAATATCGACGTTGACGCGAATACCGGCCAGTGGAACCGCCTCTGTCGCGAAGGTTTCACATTCGAAGGGTAAAGGTACTGTCAGAAGCAGGTATTCATTGGTGTCGTAGCGGAACACGCGCTCGTTGATATAGCCAATTTTATGGCCCGAGAAGAGAAAAACGATGCCCGGCTGGTACATCACCGGCGTGCGCGTCCCGGGCTGCGTGCCGTAGAGCAGGCGAATGTCAGGAAGCAGGTTACTGACACCCTTTTCGTTATCTATCAGTCTTTTAATCTGCGTAGTGAGCTGATGGCAGATCGCTTCACGGTTCATATTACGTTACTCCGGGCACGGTTTCCGACGATGACAGTGTGCGTCGTTTTCCGCGCTTTCTCCAGCGCTCTGTAGAAATGGGCAAGACATCGGCAGGAATGTGCATTGAGAGGATAGCCCCGGGCGGCCACAATGTGCAGCATCAGGTAGCCCTCTGCGCCACCACGGTTTTTCACCCACTAAAGGGAACGAGCAATGAACAACTTTAATCTTCACACCCCAACCCGCATTCTGTTTGGTAAAGACGCCATCGCCGACCTGCGCGCGCAAATCCCCGCTGACGCCCGCGTGCTGATCACCTACGGTGGCGGCAGCGTGAAAAAAACCGGCGTGCTGGATCAGGTTTACAGCGCCCTGGACGGAATGGACGTGCGTGAGTTCGGCGGCATTGAGCCAAACCCGTCTTACGAAACGCTGATGAACGCGGTGAAAATCGCCCGCGAAGACAACATCACCTTCCTGCTGGCGGTCGGCGGCGGCTCCGTGCTGGACGGCACCAAATTCATCGCGGCGGCAGCGCACTACGCTAACGGCATCGATCCGTGGCACATTCTGGAAACCCGCGGCAGCGATATTAAAAGCGCCATCCCGATGGGCTCCGTGCTGACCCTGCCAGCGACCGGCTCTGAATCCAACAAGGGCGCGGTGATCTCCCGTAAAACGACCGGTGACAAACAGGCCTTTATGAACGAACACGTTCAGCCTGTGTTTGCCATTCTGGACCCGGTGTATACCTACACCCTGCCTGCGCGTCAGGTGGCGAACGGCGTGGTCGATGCCTTTGTTCATACCGTTGAGCAGTACGTCACGTATCCGGTCGATGCCAAAATCCAGGATCGCTTCGCGGAAGGCATTCTGCTGACGCTGGTCGAAGACGGCCCGAAAGCGCTTAAAGAACCGGAAAACTACGACGTGCGTGCCAACGTGATGTGGGCGGCAACCCAGGCGCTGAACGGCCTGATCGGCGCTGGCGTGCCGCAGGACTGGGCGACCCACATGCTGGGCCACGAGCTGACGGCGATGCACGGTCTGGATCACGCCCAGACGCTGGCGGTCGTTCTGCCTGCCCTGTGGAATGAAAAACGCGACACCAAGCGTGCCAAGCTGCTGCAGTACGCCGAGCGCGTGTGGAACATCACCGAGGGTTCTGACGATGCGCGTATTGATGCCGCCATCGAAGCGACCCGCAGCTTCTTTGAAGGTCTGGGCGTGCCAACGCGTCTGTCTGGCTACGGTCTGGACGGCAGCTCCATCCCTGCTCTGCTGGCAAAACTTGAAGAGCACGGCATGACCCAACTGGGTGAGCACGGCGACATTACGCTGGACGTCAGCCGTCGCATTTACGAAGCGGCGCGCTAAGCGTTTTTGCCCTCCCGACTTTCGTTTTTTGACATTTCGTCCAGACTTAATGCACACCCCATCGTCGGAGTCCCCCTCCGACGATGCGCACCTGAAGGAGGAAAAATGGCAAACCAAACCGTAATCAAGCTGCAGGACGGCAACGTGATGCCCCAGTTGGGGCTAGGTGTATGGAAAGCCGGTAACGACGAGGTCGTCTCCGCCATTCATAAAGCCCTGGAAGTCGGCTATCGGTCGATTGATACCGCCGCCGCGTACAAAAACGAGGACGGCGTGGGGACCGCACTGGCCAGCGCTGGCGTCCCCCGCGATGAGTTATTCATCACGACTAAACTGTGGAACGACGATCAAAAACGCCCTCGCGAAGCCCTGCAGGAGAGCCTGGAAAAGCTCCAGCTCGATTTCGTCGATCTCTGGCTGATGCACTGGCCGGTTCCGGCTATCGATCACTATGTTGATGCCTGGAAAGGGATGATTGACCTGCAAAAAGAGGGGCTGGTGAAAAGCATCGGCGTCTGTAACTTCCAGGTGCATCACCTGCAGCGTCTGATTGATGAAACCGGCGTTGCGCCTGTCATCAACCAGATTGAGCTGCACCCGCTGCTGCAACAGCGCCAGCTTCATGCCTGGAACGCCACGCATAAGATCCAGACCGAATCCTGGAGCCCGCTGGCGCAGGGCGGCGAAGGGGTATTCGATCAGAAAATTATCCGTGAGCTGGCGGATAAATACGGCAAAAGCCCGGCGCAAATCGTCATTCGCTGGCATCTGGATAATGGACTGGTGGTGATCCCGAAATCGGTCACGCCGTCGCGCATCGCCGAGAACTTCGACGTCTGGGATTTCCGGCTGGATAAAGATGAGCTGGGTGAGATTGCGAAGCTGGATAAAGGTAAACGTTTAGGCCCGGATCCGGATCAGTTTGGCGGTTAAGTGCGTAAAAAAGCCGGGTGGCGGCTTCGCCTTACCCGGCCTACGCGCTGACCTGTAGGCCCGGTAAGCGACAGCGCCACCGGGCATTGTTACAGGTTTAACCCGTCTTACGTTTTACGTTCTTCTTCGTTCCCGCCCCACCGTTCGAACGCTGATGCACAATCGGCGTGTGCTTGGTCAGCGCCGGACGCGTATTGCGGTTCTGGCGACGCGCTTCGCGCATCTCATCCAGCGTCGGGGCCGGTACCAGGCAGTCGCGTCGCGAGCCGATCAGGTGTTTTTTACCCATATCTTCCAGCGCCTGACGGATCAGCGGCCAGTTTTTCGGATCGTGGTAACGCAGCAGCGCTTTATGCAGACGACGCTGTTTATCCCCTTTCGGCACCACCACCTCTTCACTCTTGTAGCCAATCTTACTCAGCGGGTTCTTGCCGGTGTAATACATGGTCGTCGAGTTGGCGAGCGGTGACGGATAGAAGTTCTGCACCTGATCCAGACGGAAGCGACGCTGCTTCAGCCACAGCGCCAGGTTGACCATGTCCTCATCGCGCGTGCCCGGGTGGGCGGAGATGAAGTACGGGATCAGATACTGCTCTTTACCCGCCTGCTTCGAATAGGTGTCGAACAGCTCTTTAAAGCGATCGTAGCTGCCCATGCCCGGCTTCATCATTTTCGACAGCGGGCCTTCTTCAGTGTGCTCCGGGGCAATTTTCAGATAGCCGCCGACGTGGTGCGTCGCCAGCTCTTTGATGTAGCGAGGATCTTCCACCGCGATGTCGTAACGTACCCCGGAAGCGATCAGGATCTTCTTGATGCCCTTCAGGTCACGCGCGCGGCGATAGAGGTTGATCGTCGGCTCGTGGTTGGTATCCATATGCTCACAAATGCTCGGATAGACGCAGGAGAGGCGACGACAGGTTTGTTCCGCGCGCGGCGACTTACAGCGCAGCATGTACATGTTCGCGGTTGGGCCACCGAGATCGGAGATCACGCCGGTAAAGCCCGGCACCGAGTCGCGAATCGCTTCGATCTCATTGATGATCGAATCTTCAGAGCGGCTCTGGATAATACGGCCTTCGTGTTCGGTAATGGAGCAGAAGGAACAGCCGCCGAAGCAGCCGCGCATGATGTTGATCGAGAAGCGGATCATCTCATACGCCGGGATACGGGCATTGCCGTACGCCGGGTGCGGCACGCGCTTGTACGGCAGCGCAAAGACGCTGTCCATCTCTTCGGTGGAAAGCGGGATCGCCGGTGGGTTGATCCAGATAAAGCGCTCACCGTGCTTCTGCATCAACGCGCGGGCGCAGCCCGGGTTGGTTTCATGGTGCAGAATACGGGACGCGTGCGCGTAGAGCACCTTGTCGGCTTTCACCTTCTCGTAGGACGGCAGCAGCACGTAGGTCTTTTCCCACGGTTTCGGGCGCGGCGGCTGCACAACAATAGCCTTCCCTTCCGCTTTTTTCGGCTCAACCGGTTTGTTATCGGCACACGGCAGATCTTCGCCGTACGGGTGCGGGATCGGGTCGATTTTGCCCGGCATATCAATGATACGGGAATCCACCCCGCTCCAGCCCGGCAGCGCCTCTTTCACCATGAGCGCGGTATTGCGCACGTCGCGGATGCTGCTCACCGGTTCACCCTGCGACAGACGGTGCGCCACTTCCACCAGCGGACGCTCGCCGTTACCGTAAATCAGCATGTCGGCTTTGGAATCCACCAGCACCGAGCGGCGAACGGTATCTGACCAGTAGTCGTAGTGCGCGGTGCGGCGCAGGCTCGCCTCGATTCCGCCCAGGATCACCGGGACGTCTTTCCAGGCTTCTTTGCAGCGCTGGGTATAGACCAGGGTAGCGCGGTCCGGACGTTTGCCCGCCACGTTATCCGGCGTGTAGGCATCGTCATGGCGCAGCTTACGGTCGGCGGTGTAGCGGTTGATCATCGAGTCCATGTTGCCTGCGGTCACGCCGAAGAACAGGTTCGGTTTACCCAGACGCATAAAGTCGTCTTTGCTGTTCCAGTCAGGCTGGGAGATGATCCCCACGCGGAAGCCCTGCGCTTCGAGCATACGGCCACAAATCGCCATACCAAAGCTCGGGTGGTCAACGTAGGCATCGCCCGTGACCAGAATGATGTCGCAGCTATCCCAGCCCAGTTGGTCCATCTCTTCCCGGGACATCGGCAGGAACGGCGCCGGTCCAAAGCAGGCCGCCCAGTACTGGGGCCAGGAGAAGAGGTCACGATCCGGCTGGATCAGGGAAATTGCGCTCATAATGCTTCCGAAGAAAAAATAGACAAAAGGGCGGGGATTATACGCTGGAACAATGTGGGAAATGAAGGGGTATTATGCGGGCTGTTGCCCTCACCCCAACCCTCTCCCACCGGGAGAGGGAGAAAAACAATTTACGGTGCCGGATTGATCAGCATCTGCCCCACTGATCCCCTGTCCATCATCTCCAGCGTCTGGCTATGGAACAGGAACGGGAAGTGCGGCCATGAAGGCTGACCATAGTAGACGAGCAGTTCAACCTGACCATCCACCCAGACGGTGTCTTTCCAGCCGCGATCTTCCGGGAACGGCATGGCGCCATTGACGTTGCGGATCAGGAATGACACCCCTTCAATATGGAACGACTGCGGCATATCCGAACGAACCGTCCAGCGCTCCCAGGTCCCCTGCTGCGCGGTAATGTCGATACGGTTCACATCCCACAGCGCGCCGTTGATGCCCGGATCGTCGCCCAGGCTGATATCTCGGCTGCGCACCGGCGAACCGCTCATGATCTCCTGCGGCAGCAGGCGCATTGGCAGGCTATCGGTCACCAGCGGCAGCAGACCGGTTGGGCGCAGGGTTAATACCAGCGTAGAGACCAGAATGCTCGACGGCTCAAAGAACCCGCGAATGCGGTCAACAATGCTCGCCGCTTCACCACAGGTGACGGAGACTTCATCCCCGTTAGTCATATCCACCAGGATTTCACGACGTTCACCCGGCGAGAGCGCCAGCTGTTTAACGGAAACCGGTGCGGGTAAAAAACCCTGATCGCCTGAAATCACGTGCAGCGCGCGGCCGTCGCTCATCTGCAGCTGGTAGCGGCGCGAGTTGGAGGCGTTCAGCAGACGCAGGCGCACCCAGCCACGCGAGACTTCAACATAGGGGCTTTGCGCGCCGTTAACCAACAGCGTATCGCCAACAAAACCACCGCTGCCCGGCTCGCTGTATTCCGGCGTACCGAAATTATCGAGGCGTTTATCCTGAATAATGACCGGGAAATCATCCACGCCGTAGTGATTCGGGATCGGCAGCGATTTACTCACCTCATCCTCAATCAGCCACATACCGGCCAGGCCGTTGTAGACCTGCTGGGCGGTGCGGTTCGGCGTATTGGCGTGGTACCACAGCGTGGTCGCGCTCTGGCGGATAGGGAGGACGGGCGCCCAGTCGGCGTTTGGCGACATCATGCGCGCCGCGCCGCCGATCAGCGGCCCCGGCACCTGCAGCCCGCTGACGGTCATCGCGACATTTTCAGTCGTCCGGTTACTGTAAATCAGCTTAACGTCATCGCCGTTCCACACGCGAATGGTTGGGCCAAGGTAGCGCCCATTGATTCCCCAAATCTGCGCGCGCGTTCCCTGAGTAAAGGACCAGTGGCTACGCTGTAGCGTGAGGAAAAGCGGCTGCCCGCGACGGGATTCAATCAACGGCGGAATAGGCAGCGGCTGTTGCTGCCCGGCGGCGCTGGCTGTCCGCGGTATCGCACCTGCACAAAGGGCGATCCCCGAAGCCTGAATAAACTGACGCCGACTGAATGACATATAAGCTCCATCTGAAACGACTAACAACGCGGGAATTCGTTTTCCCTTATAACGCCGGATTAAATCTTACCGGCGGCTTCTCTCTCTGCGACTTCTTTGTCGAGCAACGCAATATGCTGAGCCATCAGCTCACGGCAATGAGCTGCCAGTTCGCGCACCTGATCTTTGCCATATTTACTGGTATCCACCGGCGGCAGCATTTCGACAATGACCAACCCGTTATTCAGGCGGTTAAGATTAATCTTATTAGAAGTATTGGAAACACACACAGGAATAATTGGAACCCCTGCCGCAATTGCGGCATGAAACGCACCGGTTTTAAACGGCAGCAGGCCACGACCGCGGCTACGCGTCCCTTCCGGGAACATCCAGATTGAGATTTTGCGTTTCTTAAAGTGATTCACCACTTCCGCAATAGTGCCATGCGCTTTGGCTCGATTATTACGGTCAATCAACAAGTTACCCGTCAGCCAGTAGAGCTGACCGAAAAACGGGATCCACAACAGACTCTTTTTCCCCACCGTCACGGTTGGCGGCAGTACGATGTTTGCGGCGGTCACCATATCGTAGTTGTTCTGATGGTTAGCGATATAGATGGCGTTGCCGAACTGCTCCGCGCCTTCCGGCAGGCGTTTTTCCACCTTCAGACCAAACAGCGGCGCAAGGCGGCCAAACATATGGCCAAAGGTGGCGACATGCTTAGGATTACGCGGACTGAACAGGCAATAGATGCAGCCGAAAACACAGACCAGAATGCAGTAGATAACGGTAAGAATGAGACGAACAATGTATAGCATAGCGACCTCTGCAGCCCTGACAGCTGACAATTATACTTCACCTGTGGCCAGGTAAGGACTTTATTACGAGCGCGTATTGTTAATCGCAACGCACGAATTAACAACGATTTTACGGGAAATTTTCGTGAAATGCCCCCTCCGGAACGGAGGGGGGAGGCGTTACGTTACTCTTCGCTGTCGCCCGCGGTGCTGCGCGCAGGAGAGTCAATCTCCACGCGGTCGATACGCTGCAGGCCACGCATCAGCGAGCCACGACGACCGCGCTCGCCAACAACCTTCTGCAGCTCTTCCGGACGCAGTTTGATTTTACGCTTGCCGACATGAATCGTCAGCGTGCTCTGCGGCGGCAGAATGAAGAGGTGCGCCAGGCCATCCTCGCCTTTCGCCGCTTCCACTGACGGGATGTTGATGATCTTGTTGCCTTTACCTTTCGACAGCTCCGGCAGGTCGCTGACCGGGAACATCAGCATACGTCCGGCAGAGGTGATCGCCAGCAGCATGTCGCTCTCGTTCTCAATCACCAGCGGCGTCATCACGTGGGCGTTGGCCGGCAGGCTAATCAGCGCTTTACCGGCGCGGTTACGCGACACGAGATCGTTAAAGGTACAGATAAAGCCGTAGCCCGCATCGGAGGCCATCAGCAGTTTTTGGTCATCCGCTTCCATCAGCATATGGTCAACCGTCGCGCCCGGCGGCAGCGTCAGCTTGCCGGTCAGCGGTTCACCCTGCCCGCGCGCGGAAGGCAGCGTGATCGGGTCGATGGCGTAGCTGCGACCGGTGGAATCGATAAACGCCACTGGCTGGTTGCTCTTGCCTTTCACCGCCGCTTTGAAGCTGTCGCCCGCTTTATAGCTCAGGCCCGGCGCGTCGATATCGTGGCCTTTGGCGCTACGCACCCAGCCGCTCTGCGACAGCACAATGGTCACCGGCTCGGACGGCTGCATGTCGTGCTCGTTCATCGCCTTCGCTTCTTCGCGCTCGTGCAGCGGAGAACGACGGTCATCGCCAAAGGCTTCGGCATCCGCCTGCAGCTCTTTCTTCAGCAGGGTATTCATCTTGCGCTCGGACGCCAGAATCGCCTGCAGCTGATCGCGCTCTTTTTCCAGCTCGTTCTGCTCGCCGCGGATCTTCATCTCTTCCAGTTTAGCGAGATGACGCAGCTTCAGTTCGAGGATGGCTTCGGCCTGGGTTTCGCTGATGCCAAAGCGCGACATCAGCGCGGGCTTCGGCTCGTCCTCGGTACGGATGATCTCAATCACTTCGTCGATATTCAGGAACGCCACCAGCAAACCTTCGAGGATATGCAGGCGCTTAAGCACTTTTTCCAGACGGTGGTTCAGACGACGGCGCACCGTATCGCGGCGGAACGTCAGCCATTCGGTGAGGATCTCCAGCAGGTTTTTCACCGCCGGGCGACCGTCAAGGCCAATCATGTTCAGGTTAATGCGGTAGCTTTTTTCCAGATCGGTGGTGGCGAACAGGTGGTTCATCACCTGTTCCATGTCCACGCGGTTAGAACGCGGGACGATCACCAGACGGGTCGGGTTTTCGTGATCCGATTCGTCGCGCAGGTCGTCCACCATCGGCAGCTTTTTATTGCGCATCTGGGAGGCGATCTGCTCCAGCACTTTCGCGCCGGAGACCTGATGCGGCAGCGCGGTGATCACCACAGCACCGTCTTCTTTATTCCACACCGCGCGCATGCGTACGGAGCCGCGACCGTTCTGGTAGATTTTGCGGATTTCCGCGCGCGAGGTGATGATCTCGGCTTCGGTCGGGTAATCCGGCCCCTGCACGATATCCAGCAGCTCGTCCAGCGAGGTTTTCGGCTGTTCAATCAGAGTGATGGCGGCTTTCGCCACTTCGCGCAGGTTGTGCGGCGGAATGTCCGTCGCCATACCGACCGCGATACCGGTGGTGCCGTTCAGCAGGATGTTCGGCAGACGCGCAGGCAGCATTTTCGGCTCCTGCATCGTACCGTCGAAGTTTGGCACCCAGTCAACGGTTCCCTGACCCAGCTCGCCCAGCAGCACTTCGGCGTATTTAGACAGGCGGGATTCGGTATAACGCATCGCCGCGAAGGATTTCGGATCGTCCGGCGCACCCCAGTTCCCCTGCCCGTCCACCAGCGGGTAGCGGTAAGAGAACGGCTGCGCCATCAGCACCATCGCTTCATAACAGGCGCTGTCGCCGTGCGGATGGTATTTACCCAGTACGTCACCGACGGTACGGGCGGATTTCTTGAACTTGGCGCTGGCGCTCAGGCCCAGTTCGGACATCGCATAGACGATGCGGCGCTGAACGGGCTTCAGGCCATCCCCGATAAACGGCAACGCCCTGTCCATGATGACGTACATGGAGTAGTTCAGGTAGGCGTTTTCCGTGAATTCATGTAGCGCGAGGCGCTCTGCCATATCGCTCATTACGTGTGATTCCTCAACTCAGAAACCGAAGGGTTTCAGGCAATATTGCCGCAGATACTACCTCATCTGACGAATTGAGTCACAAAGAAAAAGGGCCGCACAGGCGGCCCTTTTCGGGTTATTTGTTCAGCTTGATGACCTGCTTCACGTCGATTTCAAACTCGTTCCAGTCTTTATCGACTTTACCCTGGAGTTCGACCTTATCCTGCGGGCTGACGGTCACGCCGTTCCAGCGCTTGTGGTCAATCTCAACCACCACCGTGCCGGTTTCATCGCGGAAGGTGTAGCGGTCATCGGACAGGCGCTCGGTGATGTTCCCGCGCAGCTTCACCCAGGCATCGTCCTTCAGATCCTTCACTTTTGCCGCCGTCGTCAGGTTGGCGTTGTTATCCACAAAACCGCCCTGCTGGGTTTGCGTCTGGGTCGCGGTTGCGGACGGGCCGTTAAATCCGCCCTGCGCGGCAAAAACAGGGGCAGTGGTCATCATCATGATGGCAGCAAGTGCAGCGAATTTTTTCATCTTAATCTCTCCCTTTAATGTGGTTTCGCAGTCCATTAAACAGGGTAATCCTTAACAACTTCTTAAGGGGGAAATTTATTTATTTTTACTGTACAGCATGTTGATTCAGAGGGTTTACTGACGGCATCAAGGAGGGAACATGCGCATTTTACTGGTAGAAGACGACAGGCTCATCGGCGACGGCATCAAAGCGGGCCTGAGCAAAATGGGGTTTAACTTGGACTGGTTTACCGACGGGAAAACCGGTCAGGCCGCGCTGTATAGCGCGCCCTATGATGCCGTAGTGCTGGATCTGACGCTGCCGGAGATCGACGGGCTGGCGATCCTGCGCGCCTGGCGCGAAAGCGGGCGCAGCGAGCCGGTACTGATTCTGACGGCGCGGGATGCGCTGAACCAGCGCGTCGAGGGGTTGCGCCTGGGCGCGGACGATTACCTTTGCAAGCCGTTTGCCCTGATCGAAGTGGCCGCGCGCCTTGAAGCGCTGGTGCGGCGCAGCCACGGTCAGACCCGCAGCGAGCTGCGTCATGGTAAGGTCACGCTCGACCCGACGAGCCTTGTCGCCACGCTGGAGGGCGAAACGCTGACCCTCAAACCAAAAGAGTTCGCCCTGCTGGAGCTGCTGATGCGCAATGCGGGCCGCGTGCTCCCCCGCAAAGCAATTGAAGAAAAGCTCTATAACTGGGATGACGATGTCTCCAGTAACGCCGTAGAGGTCCACGTCCATCATCTTCGCCGCAAGCTCGGCAGCGCGTTTATCCGCACCGTGCACGGCATCGGCTACACCCTGGGTGACGCATGAAACTGAGCCTGAAACTCCGCCTGACGCTGCTCTTCCTGCTGCTCTCCCTGACGGCCTGGTTTGCCGCCAGTCTTGTCGCGTGGCAGCAAACGACGCATAAGCTCGACAAGCTCTTTGATACCCAGCAGATGCTGTTTGCCAAACGTCTGCTGACGATGGACCTGGACGAGATCCGCGCGCCGGAGCGCATGCGCGAGGTGCCCAAAAAAGCCAAACACGGGCATCTGGACGATGACGCGCTGGCCTTTGCCATTTTCAGCGCCGACGGCAGCATGATCCTCAACGACGGTGAAAACGGGCACGATATTCCGTATCACTACCGCCGCGACGGATTTGCTGACGGGCGGCTTCAGGATGACAACGACGAATGGCGCTTTTTATGGCTGACGTCGCCAGACGGTAAATACCGCGTGGTGGTCGGCCAGGAGTGGGAGTACCGCCAGGACATGGCGCTGGACGTGGTGAGCTCGCAGCTTACGCCGTGGCTGGTGGCGCTGCCCGTCATGCTGCTGTTGCTGATCCTGCTGTTGAGCCGCGAGCTGAAGCCGCTGAAAAAGCTGGCGCAGACCCTGCGCTCCCGCACGCCGGATGCCACCGATAAACTCCCAACGGAAGGTGTCCCCACTGAGGTGCGTCCGCTCCTCGACGCGCTGAATCACCTCTTTATGCGCACGCAAGAGATGATGAGCCGCGAGCGCCGCTTTACCTCCGATGCCGCCCACGAGCTGCGCAGCCCGTTAGCCGCCCTGAAGGTGCAAACCGACGTGGCGCAGCTGTATCAGGACGATCCCGAGGCGCAGTCCAAAGCCCTTTCGCAGCTTCATGCGGGTATCGACCGCGCCTCCCGGCTGGTGGATCAGCTCCTTACGCTGTCGCGCCTGGATTCGCTGGATAACCTGGACGGTGTCGAGCCGATTGTCATGGCCGATTTCCTGCAGTCCGCAGTGATGGATATTTATCATCCGGCGCAGCAGGCGGGCATTGATGTGCGCCTGAATATCCATGCGCCAGAGGTGAAACGCGCGGGTCAACAGCTGCTCCTGAGCCTGCTGGTACGTAATCTGCTGGATAATGCAGTACGTTACAGCCCGCGCGGTAGCGTGGTGGACGTGACGCTGGACGGTCACCGCTTCACCGTGCGTGACAACGGCCCCGGGATTTCCCCCGACGCGCTGGCACGTATTGGCGAGCGCTTTTATCGTCCACCGGGGCAAGATGCCACCGGAAGCGGGCTGGGGTTATCGATTGTTAAACGCATCGCCACCCTCCACGGTATGCGCGTCTCGCTGGCTAATGCGCCTGAAGGGGGCGTTGAGGTCAACGTCAGCTGGTAGGCATTATTGCGCTGTGTGCAAAAGACTTTGCACATTTTGCTTATTTTTCCGCTCCGTCCTCGCGCGTAGAATCCCCTACATACTCTCAACACCGAGGACAACTAATGAGCAACATTTTGATTATCAACGGCGCGAAAGAGTTCGCGCACTCTAAAGGCCAGTTGAATGACCCCCTGACCGAGGTCGCGGACGGTTTCCTGCGCGACGCCGGGCATGATGTTAAGGTCGTGCGCGCGGACAGCAATTATGACGTGAAAGCCGAAGTGCAGAACTTCCTGTGGGCCGACGTGGTGATCTGGCAGATGCCGGGCTGGTGGATGGGCGCGCCGTGGACCGTGAAAAAATACATGGATGACGTGTTCACTGAAGGCCACGGTTCGCTGTATGCCAGCGACGGTCGTACCCGTTCAGACGCCTCCAAAAAATACGGTTCCGGCGGCCTGATTCAGGGCAAAAAATATATGCTCTCCCTGACCTGGAACGCCCCGATGGAAGCCTTCACCGAGAAAGATCAGTTCTTCGAAGGCGTGGGCGTAGACGGTGCGTATCTGCCGTTCCACAAGGCGAACCAGTTCCTGGGCATGGATCCGCTGCCGACGTTTATCGTTAACGACGTCATTAAAATGCCTGATGTCCCGAGCTATATCGCAGAATATCGCAAGCATCTCGCGGAAATTTTTGCTTAACTGGTAACCTGGAATTAGAAGGAGTTAACCATGCTTACCGTAATTGCTGAAATTCGTACTCGTCCAGGTCAACATCACCGCCAGGCGGTGCTGGATCAGTTCGCGAAGATTATCCCGACCGTACTTGAAGAAGAAGGCTGCCACGGCTATGCGCCGCTGGTGGATGCAGCCACTGATGCTAGCTTCCAGGCGACCGCGCCGGATTCAATCATGATGGTTGAACTGTGGGAAACCGTGGCGCACCTTGAAGCGCACCTGCAAACTCCGCACATGAAAGCGTGGAGTGAGGCGGTAAAAGGTGACGTGCTGGATACCCATATCCGTATTCTGGAGCAAGGGGTTTAAGGTTCGTGGAATTTGCCGGGTGGCACTGCGTTTACCCGGCCTACAAAACCTGACCCGTAGGCCCGGTAAGCGCTAGCGCCACCGGGCTTTTTGTATCACCTTAAAGCCCAACTGCTATGCTTATTCTGACTTCATTGTTAACAGGAGGATGGAATGGGTCTTTTTAACTTCGTGAAAGAAGCAGGCGAAAAGTTATGGGATAACCTGACCGATCATAAAGGTCAGAGCGACAAAGTCAGCGAGCACCTCAAAAAGCTGAATATTCCTGGCGCGGATAAAGTCCAGGTCACCGTTACCGACGGCAAAGCCAGCGTGACGGGCGACGGGCTGACGCAAGAGCAGAAAGAGAAAATTCAGGTTGCCGTGGGGAACATCGCAGGGGTGAGCGAGGTGGAGAACAACATCACCGCCACCGATGCCGAAGATGAAGCGACCTACTACACGGTTAAATCAGGTGACACCCTGAGCGCCATCTCCAAAACGGTGTATGGCAATGCCAACCAGTACAACAAGATTTTCGAGGCGAACCGCCCGATGCTCTCCAGCCCGGATAAAATTTATCCAGGCCAGACGCTGCGCATCCCGAAAGCGTAACCGCAGAGTCGGGGGGATCTCCCCCGACTGTTTTACCAGTACGATTTCCAGCTTTGCGTAAAGCGCACCAGCGCCTCAACGTAGAAGTAATCTCCCCAGCTTGCGCACTCATCCACCCCTTTATTGCTCGCCAGGTGATACACCGAGTGCTTCAGCAGTCCATTGCCCTTCTCGTCTTTGCCCATCAGATAGTGCTTCGTCAGCGACGACATGATCCCTTTCGCCCACTCCAGATAGCGCTCGCGATCCGGATCCGTAACCGGCAGATGCTTCACCAGTTCCAGCAGCCCGCATACCGCGATGGCCGCCGAGGACGAATCGCGCAGCGCGTCGGTGCCCACCAGCGCCAGATCCCAGTGGCAGACAGAATCCTCCGGCAGTCGGTTGAGGAAATAGTTCGCCAGCCGCTTCGACAGGGCGATCATCGTCCCGTCACCGGTATAGATATAGCTCAGCAGGAAGCCGTAAATGCCCCACGCCTGCCCGCGTGACCAGCACGAATCGTCGGCGTAGCCCTGCTGGGTATTGCCGTAGCGCGGCGCACCGGTGTTCACATCCATATAGTAGGTGTGGAACGTCGAGGCATCCTCACGGATGAGATACGTCGCCGCCTGCATCACGTGCGCTTTTGCAGCCTCGGCAAAGCGCGGATCGCCGGTTTGTTCCGTCGCCCAGTAGAGCAGCGGCAGGTTCATGTTGCAGTCGATGATCATGCGTCCGGCCTGTTCCGGATCGGCCAGATCGCCCCACGCCTGAATGATCTTCGCCTTCTCATGGAAGCGCTCCAGCAAGGCTTCCGCCGCCAGCAGGGAGAACCCGCGCGCCTCGCGATTCCCGGTCAGCCGCCAGGCCGCCACGCAGGAGAGCGTGTACAGGAAGCCCAGGTCGTGGGTGTTGGTGTCATTGCGTCCGGCGATGCGCAGGCCGAACGAGCGCACGTGCTTTTCCGCCATCGCGCGGAATTTTGCCTCGCCGCTCATCTCCCACGCCAGCCAGAGCTGGCCGGTCCAGAAGCTGGTGGTCCACTCCACGTTATCGGTCAGCGGGTAAAAACCGTCCTTACAGGTTTCTGCCGGGAACTGCTCGCCGAATTCGGTTAAATGACGGCTAATCAGGTCGAGGACATGGCCGCGTGCCGAGCTGAGTTCATCGCTAAATGCGCGTGGGTCAACGGGCGCGGCAATCGCGGGCAGGCGCTCCTCTTTGATACGACTTAACATATTTCGGTTCCTTCTTTGACGGCGTAATTATCGGGTAGAGGTTTCTGCTACGTTCAGCGTGCGGGGCCCGCGCCATTTGCTCTGACAGGCGGATAACGTGAAGGCAGAAATAAGGGTAAAGGTCAGCGCCGTGGCGCCCATGATGATATAGGTCTGTTCAAAGCCGATGCGATCGTACATATATCCCGCAGGCGAAGAGATGACCACGTTACCGACGTACAGCATTGCCTGATAGCCCAGTAAATACATGGTGGCGTTCACGCGCTTATCGAAATGCTCAGCGATATATTTAAACACCGAGACCAGCAGCAGACAGATTTCCAGGCCGTACAGGGGTTTAAGCACGGAAATTAACAGGTGTGAATCGCACATGCCGGAAATAATCAGACGCGCTCCCACCACCAGACCGACAATTAACAGCCCGCGCTTGGCGCCAATAAAGTTGACGAACAGCGGGATCACCATATACATGACGAACTCCATGCCGGACTGCACGGTGCCTAAATAGCCAAACACCGCGTTGCCCTGGTGAATATCGTCAAAGAAGGTGACGAAATAGCGCGAGAACTGCTGTTCGGCGATAAACATCATCCACGCCACGCCCGCCACGTACAGGCAGAACGCCCAGAATTTACGGCTGCGCAGCAGAGCGTACACGTCCGAAGGGGCGATTTTCTCTTTGGTCAGCACCTCACCGGCGTGAACGGAGTTAGTGTTCACTTTCAGGCTGAGCAGGACAATCAGCATCACCACAGAGGTCACGCTGCCCATAATAAAGTTATACGCAGGCGAGAGGTTAAACAGCAGGCCGGAGAAGGACGACGCCACCGCCCAGCCGAGCGAGCCCCACATGCGGATCTGCCCGAACTCCATGCCGTTCAGGCGGCTGAAGCGGTCAGAATAGGATTCACACGCCGCCACGCCCGCATACCAGGCAAAGCTCAAATAGAGCGCGCCGATAATTATCCCCAACATGGCGTTGGAGATTAACAGCGGCTGATAGACGTAAATAAAGAACGGCGCCATCAGGGCCGACATGGCGACCACAAAATAGAGCAGGTATTTGCTCATGCCGATTTTATCGAGAATATAGCCGTAGATGGGTTTGAGAATAACGGAGAAAATACCGTTCACCGCGAATACGGTTCCGATCACCGCCCCGCTGAGATTCGCTTTTTGACCGAGCCAGATAGCCAGCAGACCAATACTGGCGGACCAGGTAAAGAAATAGAGAAAAATAAAACTGCTGATTTTGTTATATTCGGTTCTGTTGGTTATCGATGTATTTTTCATACCATCCTCGCCGAGGTGTAGGATCAGAATTTTTATAATGTGAACGACAGTTGACGTTCGCCTCCAGGTTCGCGGATCTCGACCTGGTTTTGAGTGATATTCAGGTGCGGCCTGGCCGCACTATTTTGCTTTTCGCTGGCAAAGACGGCGCAGCAGAGCCAGCTTTCGCCTTGAGGGATATCGGTTTTTAACAGCGGAATGGTGGCGCACTCCGGGAACATGATGCTGCTGTTCGGCGGCGTAACGATGCTGTCCGGCAGGCGCGTGATGGCGGGCGACAGATCGACAATCACGCTGCTGCCGTTCTCGGCTGCCAGATAACAGCCGCGCTCGCGGATCTGGTGTTCGGTTTTCATCACCGCAAACCCACCCTCGGCCGTTTGCAGCGCGCGTGCGCTGTTGATGCGGTGCAGGCGCAGATGCCATTCCCCGAACGGCACTTGCCAGGTGTCGATATGCACGTCGTGCCACGGCGACCAGCGCGAGTAGAGGTAATTTTCATCCACCCGCACCGCTTCGCATTCGCGGCGACCGCGGTAGTAATCGTCTCCGTCCGCCAGCAGCAGCATGGAATCACAGGCCGCATGCTTCAGGCCAAAGCGCCCGCGCTCAATGGTGAAACCAAAGCGGCTGGAGTAGGCAAATTTAGTGTATTTGGCGTCGGTATTGACGTAGTTATTCAGCTCAAGCTGTCCGGCGGTGAGCATGGTGACGTGCTGCGACTTTTCCGCATGGATAAGGATCTGCCGGGCATGCGGAATCACGTGCTTTTCCGCCAGCGCGGGCAGCGGCTCCTCATCGGCCAGCCAGAACGGGTGCGTCTCCGGCAGCGCCAGAATGAGCCAGGTTTTCAGCGCCCAGTACGGCGAACCGGGCGAGTTATAGTCCTCGCACATCGCGAGGTTCGGATAGGCAAAGCCGAGGGTCAAAATGCCGTCGCGATCGGTAATCGGCTGCTGCTGCCACCAGCGCAGATGGCGCAGAATAATGCCCTTCACGATGCCCGGCGTGAACACCTCCAGCCCGGAAAAAGCCACCGCGCTCCAGAACGCGACCATGGCAAAACGGTAAGTCAGGCTGCGGCCAAACGGCACCGAGGCACCGTCGGCAGCGGACCAGTAGATAAAGTCTTGCGCGAACAGACGCGAGCGCTCGCGCAGCACGTCCGCCCTCGCCTCGTCGCCGCTCAGGGCGGCGTAGATCAGCCCGTAGAAGTGGAAGGCCATTGAAATGTAATAATCTTTCGGACGCCCCGGACCGTCGGAATACCAGCCGTCGCCCAGATAGTACGCGTCCATCAGCGCAAAGCGATGGTCGATGGCGCGCTGATCATACGGCAGCCCCGCGCGCTTGAATCCAAGCTGGACCATGATGGCGAAGTAGTTCCAGTTGCTGTCCGGCATCTGCGCGTCGGTAATCTGGCTGAGCCAGGCGTGGAGGTTCATCACTTCGCGCTCGGTGAAACGCTCGAGGAGTTTGTCACCCAGCAGGGACAGCCCCAGACCGTAGGCCGCCATCTCCACCAGACGCTGATCGTAGGGGCCGGTTTCACCCCAGTAGCCCGCACTTTGCGGATCGGTGCCCAGTTTGATGGCGTCCAGATATTTCTCACTCCACGACTCGCCCTCGCCGCCCGCCATCAGCGGAAACAGCCCCCACAGCGCGCGGGAAAGCCCTTCCATCTGCGCGATATCCGTCGCGTAGTGCGCGCAGGTCTCGCCCAGTGAAAAACGTGAACTGCCCGGCGGAAACTGCTTATCCAGCGCGCCCAGCATCCCGTTTAAATACGCCACCACGTCCCGGCGTGAAGACAACGGATTTGATTTTTCTTTGTTTGCCGCCCACATAGGTTTGCCCTCGTCATCAACTGCGGCAAAGCATAGTGAATCCGCAAGGGGCAGAAATGTTAGCCGCGTCACAGGTGAGAACGATGAATAAACCTACAGTTAAGAAAATTTAAAAAGGTGGTTTATAAATAGCATCTGACGGGAAAAAGTTGAGTTCTATTGCACTATGCGCGACACGCCAACGTCCGATCATCTGGAGCTGATTACCCTAAACGACACCGTGGTGTCGTTCAGCCGCCTGTTCGCCAATACCGTGCGTTACCACCACTGGCATCAGTGTCTGGAAATTCTCTATGTGGAAGAAGGGTTTGGCGTCGCGATTGTCGACAACCGGCATTACACCATGCGCCCCGGCCGGCTGTTTTTCTTCCCACCCTTTACCCTGCACAAGGTGATGGTGGACGCGCAGGCGGAGGCCATTTACCGGCGCACCATCATTCATCTCGATCATCACGCCGTGCTGAAAAACCTGCGTGATTTCCCGCAAACCCGGCAGCGGCTGGAGCGGCTTTCACGCCGCGGCGGTGAGGCGTGGGTCGCTGACCTGGCACATTGCCATCACCATGTCGATCATCTGTTGGGCTGTTATCAGTCGCCCATGAACAGCGAGGCCATTGCCGGGCTGCTGATCGGCCTGTTTGCCATGCTGCCCGACGATCGCGACGGCACGCCGGGCAGCAGCCAGGGGATCGCCAGCCAGGTGATGTTCTGGCTGGATGAGCACTATCAGGAGAAGTTCCGCCTGGACGCGCTGGCCGCAGAGCTGGGCAAATCGCGCAGCTACGTGTCGCGAAAATTCCATGCGGAGACGGGCGAGAAGATCCACGACTATCTCAACACGTTACGGCTGCGTAAGGCCTGCGAGTGTTTACTTCACACGGATTCGAGCGTGCGAGACATCGCGGCGCAGACGGGGTTCTCCGACGTGACGTGGTTCATCAGCGCGTTTAAAAAAGGGATTGGCGAGACGCCGCTGCAGTACAGGAAGAACCATCGTGCGGTTTGACGCCCTCTCCCACAGGGAGAGGAGGAAAATCAACCACTCTTCTTCCCCGGCTTTAATCCACGATGTAACTCGTTGATGCGCTTCATCGACTTAATGGTGCGCTGCGGCTCGGTGGAGGCGACGGACAAAATAATCATTTCAAGGCACAGCAGCACCGTGCCGTGGAGCGGAATTTTGCCCTTCTCGCCGCCGCGCGGAACGTGGATCACCACGCTGGCCTCTTTACTGAATCGCGAGTCAGTCGCGTTAGTCAGCAAAATGGTGGGAATGCCCAGACGTTTCGCCTCGCGCAGCGTGGTCTGCCCTTCCCGGTGCGCGGATTTCTGCGCCATCATCATCAGCACGTCGCCGCGCTGAAGCGCAATAAGCTGTTCGGCAAGCCCTATCCCGGTGCGGTTGAGCGGGATCGCAGGAAGTCCCATACGGCTGAACAACCTGGCAGTGTAATCGGCCAGAATACCGGATGCGCCAATGCCAAAAATAGCGACCTGCCTCGCCTGTGCCAGCAGCGACACGGCCTGCGCCATCGCATAGCGGTTGTGGGGTTCAGACAGCACCTCGCAGGTGTGTCGATGCCCCTCCAGCACGAAATCTATGCTCGTATTCACATCGCTGGTCAGCGTATTCACCGTGGAAGACATTTTCTCGCTGGAAGTCACCACCGGGCCGAACCACTGCTCGAGCGTCTGCTTCAGATCGCGCAATCCGGCAAAACCGAGCGCCTGGATAGCGCGAACGACAGTGGCATCTGAGGTGTTAAGCAGTGTCGCGATCTCCATCGCCGTCTGCTCCATGACCGCTTCACGATTTTCATTGATATAGCGCGCCACCAGCAGCAGCCGTGGCGTGAGCTGGTTCGCCCGCGAACGGAAGCGGTCACCGTACACATCGACTTTGCGGATCACTGTGATGCCTCCGGCAGCGGACGTCCCGCAATCTGCGACTGCACCTGCGCGACCATCAGGCCTAACGAGGCGAACGAGTTCGAGATGGCCTCCTCGCGTGAGATGAGCACGTAATGCCCGGTGCGGCAGGCGTTGAGGAACTGGCACCAGCCTGGCATCACCGCGTCCATCGCCGCCAGCTCGTCCTGCGGCTTGCCGCCGGTATCGCCGCGCCAGGTGGCGAAGATGAAATCGGCATCCAGCTCCGGCAGGCGCTCGGCGCTGACGTCGATACGCCCACCGTCCGGGATGCTCTCAATCAGCGGTGGAAACGTGAATCCTGCGTCGCGCAGCACGCGTCCAAGCGAGTGGTAGCTGTGCATGGCGTTGATTTTTCCCTGATTGGCCTGAATCACCGACACGGTTAACGTGCGGGTGTCGATAGTCGCTTTCAGGGCCTTGATTTGCTCCTGATAGCGACGTTCCAGAACCTTCAGCCGCGCCTGCGTACCGGTGAGCTGCGCCAGCTTGCGGTAGATTTCGGGCGCACCGCCGTCGAGGTGATCGATGCTCACCGTCGGGGCAATTTTTTCCAGCTGTTCTACCGGCGTGTTACGGGTCGGCTCGGTGATGATCAGGTCCGGCTTCGCGGCGGCGATGGCTTCAATGTCGATATCCGCAGTGCCGATGAATTTGATGTCGGAATTATCAAAATCGACGCCGGTTAACATGCCGCTGGAACGCAGAAAATGGCTGCCGTCCGGTCGGGTGCGGCCATGGCTGGCAACCGGGGGTACCCCAAGCTCAATCAGCGGGATGGTGATATCCAAATCGTGCAACGAGACGATCCGCTTCGGATGGACCGGCACTACCACGTTGCGGTTCAGATCATCTGTAAACGTCTGCGTCGGTTCCGCCGCACTCGCCACAAACCCTACCAGCAACAGCATTGTCAAAAGTACGCGCATCACACCCCCTCTAAAATCGGTCCCGACGCTGCCAGAGCAGTAGCAGGAAAAACGGCCCGCCAATCAGTGAAATCACAATCCCCGCCGGCAGCTGTAGCGGCAAAAATGCCAGACGCCCGACGTTATCCGCCAGCAGCACCAGCAGCGCGCCCAGCACGGCGCTTCCCGTCAGCAATGCTGTTTGCCCACCGCGCAGCAGCAGGCGCGCCATATGCGGTGCAATCAGCCCCACGAAACCCATCCCCCCCACACAGGAGACGCAGGCCGCGGTGAGCACGACCGGTGCAAGCACGCGCAGCAAGGCAAGTCGTGAAGTGCGCACGCCAAGCCCGGTCGCGGTGTGGTTACCCAGCAACGCCACGTCGGCGGCGCGTGCGGTAAAGAGCAGCAGCGCGAACGCGGGAAGCGCCCAGGCGGCAGCAATACTGACCAGCATCCAGTTTGCCGCATGCAGGCTTCCCGCCAGCCACAGCATCGCGGTCTGCACGTCGCGCACGTCCGCGGTAGTCATAAAAACACCCATTGCGGCGGCAAACGCCCATGACACGCCGATACCCTTCAGGATGAATCGCGGACGGGAAATATCGCGTGCCAGCGCCACCACCAGCAGCGCGGTCAGCAGCCCACCGGCCATGCCGACCAGCGGTCGCCAGTACAGGCTAAGCGCCGGGAACTGAAAAATCAGCAACAGCACCGCCGCGCTACAGCCCTCTTTCACGCCGATAAGCCCGGGGTCGGCAAGGCCATTGCGGGTGATGGACTGCATCGCCGCCCCCGCCATACCGAGCATCGCGCCGCACAGCAACGCCATCAGCAGGCGCGGCAGACGGATATCCATCACGATGTAATGCATCTCTGCTTCCAGCGTCTGCGGATAAAACAGCGCGCGCCCGACGGCGGAGGCTGGAATGGGCAGCGAGCCGTGGGTCAGACCAAAACTGAGCAGCAAGAAGGCAGCCAGCGATAAAAATGCCAGGCATGCCAGCGCTTTTGGACGAACCAGCGCCGAAAGGGGGCCGACGCGTACCGCACGCAGTCCCGCCCGGCTCATTTGAACATCCTCGACGCCAGGAAGATAAAGACGGGCGCACCGACCAGCGCGGTCATAACGCCGGTTGCCAGCTCATACGGCGTAAACAGCGTGCGGGCGGCAACATCCGCCAGCAGGAGAACCAGCGCCCCACACAGGGCCGAAAGCGGCACCATTGCGCGGATGTCCACCGTCACCAGGCGGCGGATCAGCTGTGGTACCACAAGGCCGATAAAACCAATCGGCCCGGCGATGGAGACCGCCGCGCCGCAGAGCAGTGCAATCGCCAGCAGCGCGAACAGGCGCGTTTTCAGCAATGAGACGCCAAGCCCCTGCGCCATTCTGTCGCCCAGCGCCAGCATGTTGAGCGAGGGCGAGAGCCACAGCGCCAGCGCAAAGCCAGCGGCAGCAACCCCTGCCGCGCTCCCTATCGTCCCGGCGCTGAGCCCCGCTAAATCTCCAGCCAGCCAGGTGCGCATGGCGAGCAGCGTCTGTTCATCAAGGATTAATATCGCGGCAGTCACCGATGAAGCAAATGCCGACATCGCCACGCCGCACAGCATGACTTTCATCGGCGTCAGCCCGGTGCGACCAGACGAGGAGAACATCAGCACCAGCAGAAACAGCGCCGCGGCACCGACGGCGGCAACGAGCGGGCGACCAAACGGCAGCGACAGCCCAAGCGCGCTGACGATCACCACCGCCAGCGCCGCCCCTGCATTCAGCCCCAGAATATGCGGCTCGCCGAGCGGGTTACGGATCACCGACTGCAGCAGCACGCCCGCCACGCCGAGCGCGGCGCCAGTCACCATTGCGGCGCAGAGACGCAGCAGCCGGAGCCTGATAATCACGTTATGGTCGAAATTGCGCGGATCGAAATGGAAGAATGCATCCACTACCGTCCGGGGAGCGATAAAGCGCGCGCCGATGCCCAAATGTGCAATCGCGCCCATCGCCAGCAGCAATGTGAATACAAGGAATGCCAGAGAGGCGCGCATCATGGTTGTTCTGCGACCTTTCGAAACGGCATAAAAAACGGCTTTCCGGTCATTGGGTTAACGGACATATGTACGTCAACGTCAAACACCGTTTTGATCAGCGACGGCGTGCAGGTGTCGCCTTCATGTAATACCCCCTCGACTTTGCCCTGGCGTAAAAAGACCAGCGAATCGCCGTAGTTCACGGCAAAGTTGAGATCGTGCAGCACCACCACCACGGTGCGCCCGTGCTGGCGGGTCAGGGTGTGCAGCAGCTCCAGGATCTCCACCTGATAGCGAAGGTCGAGATACGTCGTGGGCTCATCCAGCAGGATATACGGCGTTTGCTGCGCCAGCGCCATGGCGATCCAGCAGCGTTGACGCTGACCGCCGGACAGGCTTTCAACCGGCAGATGAGCAAACTCTGCCGTTCCGGTCAGGCGTAATGCCTCCTCCACCGCCAGCTCGTCTTCATCACTCCACTGACGCATAAAGTTCTGCCAGGGAAAGCGCCCGCGCGAAACCAGTTCAAAAACGGTTAACCCCTCCGGCAACAGCGGAGACTGCGGCAAAATGCCAAGCTGACGGGCGACCGCTTTGGTCGGCTGTTCATGAATGGCTTTGCCATCCAGCACGACGCTGCCGCCAAGCGGCTGTAGCAGACGCGCGAGGGTGCTCAACAGCGTGGATTTGCCACAGCCGTTCGCCCCCACCAGAACGGTCATCTTCCGTTGCGGGATCGCGAGGGAGATATCATCAACGATGATTTTTTTGTGATAACCCGCAGAGAGATTCTCCAGAACCAGTCCCGGTTTTGTCGTGTTATGCGCCACGTGAATGCCAACGTAATGAAAAACCAATAAATAAAAATAAAACTCATTCTCTTTTGAGAAGTTTGCCGCTGCGCCATGTAGTAGTCAAGTGAATAAAAGCCCTGGATAAACCAGGGGTGATCGCAACAGGTCACGCAAAGTAAAATCAGTAAAAACCGATTAATTTTAATAGGTTAAATGCTAATCACTTTGATTTTAACGATACGGAAATCACTGTAGTCATTTTTTTACTTTTTCCATTTACTACTACAATCCCGCATGATTGAATGATTCTCAATTACAAGTTCGATGCCATTCAGGCTAACGAACAGACCGTAAGGGCAATGACTCACACATTTTTCCGCGAAGATGGTTTCGCCGGATATTCTGGGAAAACAGATGTAATGGCTAAGTTCACACCTTCATTCTCTGGGGTAAAAGGGCGCGCGCTCTTTTCTCTGTTGTTTATGGCACCTTTGGTACACGCAGCGGCAAACGACGGCGAGACCCTGACCGTTACCGCCGATCCGAATGCGACTCTCGACGCCACCAGCGGCTATCAGCCCCTGAACACCTCCACCGCCACGCTGACCAACATGCCGATGCTGGACATCCCGCAGGTGGTCAATACCGTCAGCAATAACGTGCTGGAAGACCAAAACGCGACCACGCTCGACGAGGCGCTGTATAACGTCAGCAACGTGGTGCAGACCAACACCCTGGGCGGCACGCAGGATGCCTTTGTGCGCCGTGGTTTTGGCGCGAACCGCGACGGCTCGATCATGACCAACGGCCTGCGCACCGTGCTGCCGCGCAGCTTTAACGCCTCAACCGAACGCGTGGAGGTGCTGAAAGGCCCGGCCTCAACCCTGTACGGTATTCTCGACCCCGGTGGCCTGATTAACGTCGTCACCAAACGCCCGGAGAAAACCTTCGGCGGCTCGATTTCTGCCACCTCGACTAGCTTTGGCGGCGGTACCGGACAGTTTGACGTCACCGGCCCGATTGACGGCACGCGCCTGGCGTATCGCCTGACGGGGGAATATCAGGACGAAGACTACTGGCGCAATTTCGGCAGCGAACGCAGCACCTTTATCGCCCCGTCGCTCACCTGGTTTGGCGATGACGCCACCGTGACCGTGCTCTATTCGCATCGCGACTATAAAACGCCGTTCGATCGCGGAACGATCTTCGATCTCAACACCAAAAAAGCTGTCGACGTCGATCGCAAAACCCGCTTTGACGAATCGTTTAACGTTACCGACGGGCAGTCCGATCTCGCGCAGCTCAACGCGGAATATCGTCTTAACAGCCAGTGGACTGCGAAGTTCGACTACAGCTACAGCCAGGATAAGTACAGCGATAACCAGGCGCGCGTGATGGCCTACGATTCAAAAACCGGCAACCTGACCCGCCGCGTGGATGCCACTCAGGGCTCCACCCAGCGGATGCATACGACGCGGGCGGATCTGCAGGGGAACGTGGACATCGCGGGCTTTTACAATGAGATCCTGACCGGCGTGTCGTATGAGAATTACGATCTGCTGCGCACGGATATGATGCGCTGTAAGAACGTCAAAGGTTTCAATATCTACAATCCGACGTATGGGAATCTCGACAAGTGCACCACCGTCTCGGCGTCCGACAGCGACCAGACCATCAAGCAGGAGAGCTACTCCGCCTACGCGCAGGACGCGCTGTACCTGACCGATAAATGGATCGCTGTCGCCGGACTGCGCTACCAGTATTACACCCAGTACGCGGGGAAAGGCCGTCCGTTTAACGTGAATACCGACAGCCGCGACGACCAATGGACGCCTAAGCTGGGGCTGGTGTACAAACTCACCCCGGCAGTCTCGCTATTTGCCAACTATTCCCAGACGTTTATGCCGCAGTCGTCCATTGCGAGCTACATCGGCGACCTACCGCCGGAAACGTCGAATGCGTATGAAATTGGTGCTAAGTTTGACCTTTTCGACGGCATTACCGCCAACATTGCGCTGTTTGATATCCACAAGCGCAACGTGCTGTACACTGAAAGCGTGGGTGATGAAACCATCGCCAAAACCGCAGGCCGCGTGCGCTCTCAGGGCGTAGAAGTGGATCTTGCGGGGTCGCTGACTGAGAACACCAACATTATTGCCAGCTACGGCTATACCGACGCGAAGGTGCTGGAAGACCCGGACTATGCGGGCAAACCGCTGCCGAACGTGCCGCGCCATACCGGCTCCCTGTTCCTGACCTACGATATTCACAATGCGTTTGCCGGGAATACGCTGACGCTGGGCGGCGGCGGGCACGGCGTAAGCCGTCGTTCCGCAACCAACGGTGCGGATTACTATCTGCCGGGCTATTTCGTGGCGGATGCGTTTGCGGCGTATAAGATGAAGCTACAGTATCCGGTGACGCTGCAGGTGAACGTGAAAAACCTGTTTGATAAGACCTACTACACGTCGTCCATTGCGACCAACAACCTGGGCAACCAGATTGGCGATCCGCGCGAAGTGCAGTTTACGGTGAAGATGGAGTTTTGACGTAAAAAAGCCCGATGGCGCTAACGCTTATCGGGCCTACGATCCATTCCCTCTCCCTGTGGGAGAGGGTTAGGGTGAGGGCATCAGGCCTCAATATCAGCCATATCGCCTTTCTCCTGCAGCCAGTTACGTCGGTCTTCCGAACGTTTCTTGGCAAGGAGCATATCCATCATGGCGTTGGTTTGCTGTTCGTCTTCGTCGCTGATCGTTAGCTGTACCAGACGGCGCGTGTTCGGATCCAACGTCGTTTCGCGAAGCTGCATCGGGTTCATCTCGCCCAGCCCTTTAAAGCGCTGCACGTTCGGTTTGCCCTTCTTGCGCTTCAGCTGTTCCAGCACGCCCGCTTTTTCCTCTTCCGTCAGCGCGTAGTAAACCTCTTTACCGAGATCGATACGGTAGAGCGGCGGCAGCGCCACGTGAACGTGGCCGTTTTTCACCAGCGTTTTGAAGTGCTTCACGAACAGCGCGCACAGCAGCGTGGCGATGTGCAGACCATCGGAGTCCGCATCCGCGAGGATACAGATTTTGCCGTAGCGCAGCTGGCTCAAATCGTCACTGTCCGGATCGATGCCGATCGCCACCGAGATATCGTGAACTTCCTGCGAGGCCAGCACTTCATCAGAAGAGACCTCCCAGGTATTCAGGATCTTACCCTTGAGCGGCATGATCGCCTGATATTCACGATCGCGCGCCTGCTTGGCCGATCCGCCCGCCGAGTCCCCTTCCACGAGGAACAGCTCGGTACGGTTGAGATCCTGCGCGGTACAATCCGCCAGCTTGCCCGGCAGCGCGGGGCCGCTGGTCAGCTTTTTACGCACCACTTTCTTCGCGGCACGCAGACGACGCTGGGCGCTGGAGATCGCCATTTCAGCCAGCATTTCTGCTGCCTGAACGTTCTGGTTCAGCCACAGGGTAAATGCATCTTTCACCACGCCGGAAACGAACGCCGCGCACTGACGTGACGACAGGCGCTCCTTGGTCTGACCGGCAAACTGCGGATCCTGCATCTTCACGGAGAGCACGTAGGCGCAGCGATCCCAGATATCTTCCGCAGACAGCTTCACGCCGCGCGGCAGGATGTTGCGGTATTCGCAGAATTCGCGCATCGCGTCCAGCAGCCCCTGACGCAGGCCGTTGACGTGCGTACCGCCCAGCATGGTCGGGATCAGGTTAACGTAGCTTTCGGTCAGCAGCTCGCCGCCTTCCGGCAGCCACAGCAGCGCCCAGTCCACGGCTTCTGTATCGCCGCTAAAGTTACCGACAAACGGTTTTTCCGGCAGCGTTGGCAGGCCGTTTACCGCTTCGCACAGGTAGTCGTTCAGACCATCGGCGTAGCACCAGGTTTGTGCGGTATTGTTAACGTGGTCTGTAAAAGTAATTTCCACGCCCGGACACAGCACCGCTTTGGCTTTCAGCAGGTGCGTCAGGCGAGAAACAGAAAAACGCGGGCTGTCGAAGAAGCTTTCGTCAGGCCAGAAGTGGACGCTGGTGCCGGTGTTGCGTTTGCCGCACGTGCCGACAACCTGCAGATCCTGCACCTTATCGCCGTTTTCAAAGGCGATGTTATAGACCTGGCCGTCGCGACGAACGTTCACTTCCACGCGTTTGGACAGGGCGTTCACGACGGAAATGCCCACGCCGTGCAAACCACCGGAGAACTGGTAGTTTTTGTTGGAGAACTTACCTCCAGCATGCAGACGACAGAGGATCAGCTCAACGGCAGGCACGCCCTCTTCCGGGTGGATATCCACCGGCATGCCGCGCCCGTCGTCGATAACTTCCAGCGACTGATCGGCGTGCAGGATAACGTCAACGCGTTTGGCATGGCCTGCCAGCGCTTCGTCCACACTGTTATCAATAACTTCCTGGCCCAGGCGGTTTGGGCGCGTCGTATCGGTGTACATCCCCGGGCGGCGGCGAACCGGCTCAAGCCCGGTGAGTACCTCAATGGCATCAGCGTTATAGGTTTGCGTCATGATTTAAGCTAGCAATTCGCATTGATTGTCAGTGGCTGTGCAGTCCAAGAAAATCGACAATCTGGGTGAAATGATCCTCAAAGCCCGTGAAAGCATGGTTTCCGCCCTCTTCTATAGTCTGGCGGCAGGATGCGTAATACGCCACTGCCTGGCGGTAATCCAGCACTTCATCACCCGTCTGCTGCAGCAGCCAGATGAGATCCGGCGCTTCAAGCGGGTCGACCTGCATAACTTTGAGATCGTAAATATGGCGTGACTCTAGCACATATTGTTGGCCGGTGTAGGGGTTCTCGTTTTCGCCAAGAAAGTCCCTCAGTAGCTCAAATGGCCGTACCGCTGGGTTAACCACCACTGCGGGCAGCATAAAGCATTGCGACAGCCAGGTGGCGTAATATCCTCCCAGCGATGAACCGACCACGCCAAAGGATTCGCCACCGTGTTCGAGGACGATCGATTCCAGCATCTCCGCCGCTTCCGCCGGGTATGGCGGCAGTTGCGGGACAATCATCTCAACGTGCGGATGATTCTCGCTCAGCCAGTGGCGAAACTGCGTCGCTTTCGCGGAGCGCGGCGAGCTGTTGAACCCGTGAAGATAGAGAAGCGTAGACATCAATAGCCTTCTGAAGCGGTATCGGGGCGGAATTTTGCGCCTGACAAACGGCACACTTCTGTCGTCAGGTTGCCATCGGCATGCAGTTCCAGCCAGCGCCAGCCTGGGGCGATGGTGTCCAGGGTGAAGTTGGCGCAATGCGGCTTAAATTGCACGCAAGTGGACGGCGTGGCGAGCATTCTGCGGCCATTCCAGTCGAGATCCTGTTCCTGATGAATATGTCCGCACAGCAGATTTTTCACGCGAGGGAAGTTCACCAGCACGCTGTCCAGCGCAGCTGAGTTACGCAGGCTGTGTTGATCGAGCCAGCTGCAGCCCGCTGGCAGCGGATGATGATGAAGCAACAGCAGCGTATTGCGTGCCGGTTCGGCAGCCAGTTTGGTTTCGAGCCAGTCAAGCTGAAACTCACTTAACTCACCGTGCGGGACGCCAAAGACCTGGCTGTCGAGCAGTAAAATTTGCCAGTGGTCCCCTGCAAAAACACACTTCGCCGGGGAGATGCCCGACTCCAGGAGCGAGCTGTACATGGCAGGCTGGAAATCATGGTTGCCGGGCAGCCATACGCAAGGCACACTGAAGCTCGCGATGCCTTCAGCAAAATGCTGGTAGGCCGCGGAGGACTGATCCTGCGCCAGATCGCCCGTTGCGACAATCAGATCGCAGGCGCGATCTTCGGCGTGAATCGCGTTGAGTACAGCCTGATAGCTCTCCCAGGTATTCACGCCCAGCAGAGTTTCATGCTTTTCGGCAAACAGGTGGGTATCGGTGATTTGTAATATCCTGACTGGCGCCCCACCAGCAACAGTCAGGCTCAACAGGCTTTCCAAACGGTGTCCTTAGGTAGGTTTATGACGCTAACAAACCGGAATCGCCATTGCTCCATGTGCTAAACAATATCTTAGCCAGTCGGCTAAAAACTGGTTAATTTGATGCTTTTCGTCGCGTTGATGCAACTTTTTATTCGGGTAATCATACCGCGCTTTGAAGCGAAAGATCTGCTGGCTCGAACACACTTCAGCGACCATCGCGTCGTGATAGAGACGCACCGTCATCGACGGCAAGCTCCAGTAGCTAATGCTGGGGGCCGTTTGCTCAATCTCTACCAGCGTAGTGTAGCGCGTTGATTCTGTTATCGTTAACCGATACTGCGCGTTGCTCACCTGATAGCTTACCGTTTCGCCGGGTGCGTCGTTTCGCGGCAGCAGGCGGCGCAGCTGTGCGAAATTGGTTTCGCACAGGCGCATCATTTCTGGGAAGTCAGGTGTATAGCGCTTCATTTTTTCCACTCGTTTCGTAATGTCTGATAATGCAGTTGCAGCCATTGCAGGGCGATGACAGACGCTGCGTTGTCGATTGAACCCTCTTCTACCCACTGGTAAGCCTGTTCCCGGCTCACCACATGAACCCGAATATCTTCGTTTTCATCTGCCAGACCGTGGATCCCTTCCGCGGTCGTGGCGTCCACTTCGCCCACCATAATGGATAACCGTTCACTTGTGCCACCCGGGCTTGCCAGATAGCTGAGCACGGGTTTTGTTCTTCCAACAACCAGACCTGCCTCTTCCAGCGCTTCGCGCCGTGCAACGTCCTCGACCGATTCGCCCTCTTCAATCATCCCGGCCACCATCTCCAGCAGCCATGGGCTTTCGCTGACGTCATAAGCGGCGATGCGGATCTGCTCAACCAGCACCACTTCATCGCGCACTGGGTCAAAGGGTAGCAAGACTGCAGCATGCCCGCGCTCAAAAATTTCGCGTTTGATTTCGCCGCTCATCTCGCCGTTAAACAGGCGATGCCTGAAACGGTAAAGATCCATTGAAAAAAAACCGCTATAAAGCGTTTCTCGTGCAATAATTTCTACATCGTTTTTGGCGAATGTGACGGGCAACTTCTCTGTTTTTTGCATAAGTCATGTCCTGGTAGCAATGGTGATGAAATGATGAATTTCAAGGCTGTTTGGCTGCCGTTTGTAAGGCTATATGATAGATTGGTGCAAATTACCGCCAGATGGCACGTAACGCCAACCTTTTGGTGTGGATGATTCTGTTAGAATCGGCAATTATTTTTAATTAGATCAGCGCTAATACTGCTTCACAACAAGGAATGCAAATGAAGAAATTGCTCCCCATCCTTATCGGCCTGAGCCTGACGGGCTTCAGTGCAATGAGCCAGGCGGAAAACCTGTTACAGGTCTACCAGCAGGCACGTCTGGGCAACCCTGATTTACGTAAATCAGCGGCCGATCGTGATGCTGCGTTTGAAAAGATTAACGAAGCGCGTAGCCCGCTGCTGCCACAGTTAGGTTTAGGTGCAGATTATACCTACAGCAACGGTTTCCGCGACGCTAACGGCGTTAACTCCAATGCCACCAGCGCATCACTGCAGTTAACCCAGACGCTGTTTGACATGTCCAAATGGCGCGCCCTGACCCTGCAGGAAAAGAGCGCGGGTATTCAGGATGTGACGTATCAGACCGATCAGCAGACGCTGATCCTCAATACCGCCACCGCTTACTTCAACGTGCTGAGCGCGATTGACTCGCTCTCCTACACCGAAGCGCAGAAACAGGCGATTTACCGTCAGTTGGATCAAACCACCCAGCGATTCAACGTGGGCCTGGTGGCGATCACCGACGTGCAGAACGCCCGTTCACAGTACGACAGCGTACTGGCCAACGAAGTCACCGCGCGTAACAACCTTGATAACGCGCTGGAATCACTTCGTCAGGTGACCGGTAACTACTACCCTGAGCTGGCCTCCCTGAACGTGGACAGCTTCAAAACCGATAAGCCGCAGGCCGTTAATGCCCTGCTGAAAGAAGCGGAAAACCGTAACCTGGCGTTATTGCAGGCGCGTCTGAGCCAGGATCTGGCCCGCGAGCAGATTCGCCAGGCGCAGGATGGCCATCTGCCAACCCTGAGCCTGAGCGCCTCTACCGGTGTCTCTGATACGACCTACAGCGGTTCTAAAACCAACTCAGCCCAGTACGACGACAGCAACCAGGGTCAGAACAAAGTGGGTCTGAGCTTCTCCCTGCCGCTGTACCAGGGCGGCATGGTGAACTCCCAGGTGAAACAGGCGCAGTACAACTTTGTTGGCGCAAGCGAGCAGCTGGAAAGCGCGCACCGTAACGTGGTGCAGACCGTGCGTTCTTCCTTCAACAACGTGAACGCCTCTATCAGCAGCATCAACGCATACAAACAAGCCGTTGTGTCTGCACAAAGCTCCCTGGATGCAATGGAAGCGGGCTACTCGGTCGGTACGCGTACCATCGTTGACGTACTCGACGCGACCACCACGCTGTACAACGCGAAACAGCAGCTCTCCAGCGCACGTTACCAGTACCTGATTAACCAGCTGAACATCAAGCAGGCGCTGGGTACGCTGAACGAACAGGATCTGCAGATGCTGAACAGCACGCTGGGCAAACCAGTGTCGACCTCACCGGAAAGCGTTGCACCGGAGAACCCGCAGCAGGTTGCCGCGGTGGATAACTTCAACGGTGATAGCAATACCCCTGCTGCACAGCCAACGGCAGCACGTACCAACACCGGCAGCAATCCGTTCCGTAACTAAGAGTGTCATCAGGCCCACTGCGGCCTGATGCCCTCACCCCGGCCCTCTCCCACAGGGAGAGGGAGCATCTGAATCACACTCGAACGTAAGCCAACGTAAAGATCCCCCTCATTCCGCCCCTCTTCGCTTCATTTTCAACCACTCATCCTCTATCCTGAGCGTTATTACCACTGGGTCCTGGAAGACAAACATGAAACGGACAAAAACGATGAATCACGCGTCGTTCCGCAAAAGCTGGAACGCACGTCACCTCACCCCTGTTGCACTGGCGGTCACCGCCGTCTTTATGCTGGCAGGCTGTGAGCAAAGCGACGAAACGGTCTCGATGTATCAAAACGCAGACGACTGCTCGGCCGCAACCGGTAAAGCCGCGGAATGTACGACGGCTTATAACAGCGCGCTGAAAGAAGCGGAACGTACCGCACCGAAATATGCTTCGCGCGAAGACTGCGTGGCGGAATTCGGCGAAGGCCAGTGCCAGCAGGCGCCTGCTCAGGCAGGTATGGCACCGGAAAACCAGGCGCAGGCGCAGTCCAGCGGCAGCTTCTGGATGCCGCTGATGGCGGGCTACATGATGGGCCGCATGATGAGCGGCGGCGCGGGCTACCAGCAGCAGCCGCTGTTTAGCTCTAAAAACCCAAACAGCCCGGCATACGGTAAATACACCGACGCCACCGGTAAAAACTACGGTGCAGCAACGCCTGGCCGTACCACGACCGTGCCTAAAACGGCGATGGCGCCTAAGCCAGCAACCACCAGCACCATCACCCGCGGTGGCTTTGGTGAATCTGTGGCGAAACAAACCACCATGCAGCGCAGCGCGACCGGGTCTTCGACTCGCTCAATGGGCGGCTGATTATGGAACGAGTCAGTATTGTCGAGCGCCCGGACTGGCGCGAAAAAGCCACTGATTATGGTTTTAACTTCCACACCATGTACGGCGAGCCGTACTGGTGTGAGGATGCTTACTACAAGCTCACGCTGGCCCAGGTTGAAAAGCTGGAAGAGGTCACCGCTGAGCTGCACCAGATGTGCCTGAAGGTCGTGGAAAAGGTTATCGACAGCGATGAGCTGATGACCAAATTCCGCATTCCGAAGCACACCTGGAGCTTTGTACGCCAGTCCTGGAAAACGAACCAACCTTCACTTTACTCTCGCCTCGATCTCGCCTGGGATGGCGTGGGTGAACCTAAGCTCCTGGAAAATAACGCCGATACGCCAACCTCCCTGTATGAAGCGGCGTTCTTCCAGTGGATTTGGCTGGAAGATCAAATCAATGCTGGAAACCTGCCGGAAGGGAGCGACCAGTTCAACAGCCTGCAGGAAAAGCTGATTGAGCGTTTCGCCGAACTGCGCGAACAGCACGGCTTCAATCTGCTGCACCTCGCCTGCTGCCGCGACACGGAAGAAGACCGCGGTACGGTTCAATACTTACAGGACTGCGCCGCCGAAGCGGACGTCGCCACCGAGTTCCTCTATATCGAGGATATTGGTCTGGGTGAAAAAGGTCAGTTTACGGATATGCAGGATCAGGTGATCAGTAACCTGTTCAAACTCTATCCTTGGGAATACATGCTGCGCGAGATGTTCTCCACCAAGCTGGAAGACGCTGGCGTGCGCTGGCTGGAGCCAGCGTGGAAGAGCATTATTTCGAATAAAGCCCTGCTGCCGATGCTGTGGGAGATGTTCCCGAACCACCCTAACCTGCTGGCGGCGTACTTTGCGGAAGACGATCACCCGCAAATGGAAAAATACGTCGTGAAGCCGATCTTCTCCCGCGAAGGCGCAAACGTCTCCATCATCGAAAACGGCAAAACGCTGGAAGCGGTTGAAGGACCTTACGGCGAAGAAGGGATGATCGTCCAGGAGTTCTATCAACTGCCGAGGTTTGGCGACAGCTATACCCTGATTGGCAGTTGGCTCATCAACGATCAGCCTGCCGGGATTGGCATTCGCGAAGATCGCGCGCTGATCACTCAGGATCTGTCACGCTTTTATCCGCATATTTTTATTGAGTAAGACTTGCCCGGTGGCACTACGCTTACCGGGCCTACGCGCGACACGTAGGCCGGGTAAGGCGAAGCCGCCACCCGGCATGTTTTTACCCAATCTGCACCGACAGCATACTCAAACTCCCCATCTCAATACCGTCGACCGGGATCGTCACCGGTTCCTGACCATCCCACGCGCCAAGCACATACAGCAGCGGCAGGAAGTGCTCCGGGGCCGGGTTAGAGAGCGAACCGCCTTCGTGATCCAGATAGTTCACCAGCGGATGCGCCTCACTCGGGCCTTGCCACGTCAGGTTTGTTTTGACGTAGTCGTTAAACGAGGTCGCCCATGGGTACGGCGTGTTCTCACCGTGCCAGCGCGCCGTACGCAGGTTATGCACCACGTTACCACTCGCCACCAACATGATGCCTTCATCACGCAGGGTTGCCAGCTTGCGGCCCATTTCCAGATGCCAGGCGGCGGGTTTGGTGCTGTCGATGCTCAACTGCACCATTGGGATATCGGCATCCGGGTACATCTTAATCAGCACGCCCCAGGAGCCGTGGTCAAAACCCCAGGCTTCTTTATCCAGTGCAACCGGAACAGGCGCCAGCAGCTCCACCAGCTGCTGAGCCAGCGCTGGTGAGCCAGGGGCGGGGTAATGCGTGTCATACAGCGCCTGCGGGAAACCGCCGAAATCATGAATGGTTTTCGGTGCTTCCATCGCCGTAACGCCGGTACCTCGCGTAAACCAGTGCGCAGATACCACCACAATGGCTTTCGGGCGCGGCAACGTCTCACCCAGCTGACGCCAGGCTCGGGTATAGACGTTATCCTCCAGGACGTTCATTGGGCTACCGTGGCCTAAAAACAGTGCTGGCATACGAGAAGAAGACATGATGATATCCTTACAGACGGTGTCAATTTGATTGGGCTACATTACGCGCAATCCGGTAAAGATGAACGCTGATAAGCATGAAGAACATCTTCAGGAAATTTGAATATAAGGGACAGATAAAGGAGAGATGAATGTCAGTACCTCTGATGTTGACCGTCCTGGCGGGTGCAGCTACCTTCATTGGCGCGATCCTGGGCGTACTCGGCCAGAAACCCTCTAACCGTGTGCTGGCTTTTTCACTCGGTTTTGCTGCCGGCATTATGCTGCTTATCTCCCTGATGGAGATGCTGCCCGCCGCCCTTGGCACAGAGGGCATGTCCCCACTTCTGGGCTACGGCATGTTTGTCTTTGGTCTGCTCGGGTATTTCGCTCTCGATCGCATGCTCCCTCATGCGCATCCGCAAGATTTAATGCAGGAAAATGTCACCCCCTCGCCGCGTAATATCAAGCGCACGGCGATCCTGTTGACGCTGGGCATCAGCCTGCATAACTTCCCGGAGGGCGTCGCCACCTATGTGACGGCCAGCAGCAATCTGGAAATGGGCTTTGGCATCGCGCTGGCGGTCGCCTTACACAATATTCCTGAAGGACTTGCCGTTGCGGGACCGGTGTATGCAGCCACCGGCTCAAAGCGTACTGCTGTTTTCTGGGCCGGTATTTCAGGTATCGCCGAGATTCTGGGTGGCGTACTGGCATGGCTGATTCTTGGCAGCCTGGTTTCACCTGTGGTGATGGCAGCCATTATGGCCGCGGTGGCTGGGATTATGGTCGCACTTTCAGTAGATGAACTGATGCCACTGGCAAAAGAGATAGACCCGAACAACAACCCGAGTTATGGCGTGTTGTGCGGCATGTCGGTGATGGGGTTTAGCCTGGTCTTGTTACAATCGGCAGGTATAGGCTGAGCGGTTGCGCTCCCTTTTTTGCGGGAGCGCAATTTTTTGAAATGTCAGCAAGTGCCAACCATCATTATCAATGATATTAAGTCCGGCACCATACTTTCTCGCTGCTATAGAATTCACTCAAGAAATATTATTTATAACTATTTCCCGTAAAATAATTAGCGTTTAGTGTATTACATGAACGTCAAAAGGTTGATGTTAGTCACTCTTTAAACCAAGCGCCCTGGCTTTTTATTCACAGCACCTATTTCACCTATAACCCCAAAAAATATATTAATAAAATCTAACCCCCTAATTAAGAAATACTCACGAGATCACTCATATTGTGACTGATATATTTCACCCGTTTTAATGCAATAAACGTGTTGCAATATTAATTCATGAACCGTATTGCGATTTCCAATCTTAGATAAAGGATTATATCTTCATGTTTAACAAGACTATCCTGGCCGTTGCGACAACTGCACTGCTTTCTGGCCTGTCATTTACTGCTGTAGCAGCAGATAACCAGGGCTCAGGGAAGATCACGTTCACTGGCGAAGTGATCAGTGCGCCTTGCTCTATCACCCCGGGAGATGAAAATCAGACCATTGAATTAGGCGAAGTCGCGGATAGCGTGCTGAATAGCGGTAAAAACTCGCTGCCGGTTGACGTCAATATCCACCTGCAGGACTGCATTCTCTCAACGACAACTGGGCAAACCACCACCACCATCGACAAAGTAAAAGTGACCTTTACTTCCGCAAGCACCGATGCAACCGACACCAGCCTGATGAAAAACACGCTGGATGGAAACATCGGCGGTGCAACAGGTGTAGGCATTCGCTTACTGGATAGCGGCAGCAATAAAGTCACGCTGGGCACGCCGATTGAAGTGTCCTTCCCGACCACTAACGCCTATCAGGAGCTGAACTTTAAAGCCCGCATGGAACCGGTATCTGGCAGCACCGCTACACCAGGTAACGTGCAGGCTCAGGCGAACTATATTCTTGCCTACAAGTAATCTAGATAGCCTCTGAAAACGTAGCCGATGAAGGACTCATCGGCTTTTGTGTATTCCTTTTAAAAGCGAAACGGATTTATGCTAAAACACTCACCGCATCAACCTCCTCGCCTCACTGCTTTCATAAAGCATTCGCTGAGCGCCACGTTTTACTCAGCATTATTCGTATTGCCGGTATCCGCAGTTGAATTCAACACGGATATGATTGACGTTGAAGATCGAAGCAATATTGATATTTCCCAGTTTGAGAAAAAAGGCCACATCGTGCCGGGTAACTATCTCGTTCGCATTCAGGTCAATAAAAACACGTTACCGCAACCCGCGACAATGGAATGGATCGCAACGGATAACGACAGCGGCTCGCAAATTTGTCTCAACGCAGAGCAATTATCCGCTTTCGGATTGAGCGCCGACTTTATTTCAACACGCCATTTTTCTCAGGGCGGACGTTGCCTTGATCTTTCGGGTGTTCCAGAACTGGTTTTTTCACTCAATAAGGGCACGATGGTGCTGTCCGTCACCGTTCCTCAGGCATGGATGACGTATCAGGCGCAAAACTGGACGCCGCCTGAATTCTGGGATGACGGCATTGCGGGCGTGTTACTCGATTATAATCTCTATGCCAGCCAGTACGATCCGCACGGGGGCGACGACAGCCAAAATGTTAGCGCTTACGGCACGCTTGGGTTTAACCTCGGCGCATGGCGTCTGCGTTCAGATTATCAATACAATCAAAACTTCCGTAAGGGTGAGTCGACCGGCAGCGACAGCAGTCTGGCACGGACTTATCTGTACCGTCCTATTCCTTCGCTGTCATCAAAAATGACGCTCGGGCAATATGATTTAAGCTCAGATATATTTGATACCTTCCACTTTACCGGTGCGTCGTTGGAAAGTGACGAAAGCATGCTGCCACCCGATTTACAAGGCTATGCACCGCAAATTACCGGTATTGCGCAGACCAATGCCAAAGTGACCGTCACCCAGTCTGGCCGCGTCCTTTATCAAACAACCGTCGCGCCGGGTCCTTTCACGATTTCCGACCTGGGGGAAACCTACCAGGGGCAGTTGGACGTGACAGTTGAAGAGGAAGATGGGCGCAAAACTACCTTCCAGGTCGGTTCTTCCTCCATCCCCTTCCTGACCCGAAAAGGCCAGGTGCGTTATAAAACCTCCGTCGGTAAACCCACCGCAACGGGACATAACGACATCAATAACCCCCTTTTCTGGACAGGTGAACTCTCCTGGGGTTGGCTGAGCAATGTGTCGCTGTATGGTGGCACCATGCTGACGGCAGATGACTATCAGGCCATGACTACCGGTATCGGCTTCAACCTGGATGAGCTCGGTTCGTTATCCTTTGATGTGACTGGCGCCGAGGCTACGTTGCATCAGGAAAACAATGATAAACAGCGAGGTTTCAGCTACCGCGTAAACTACGCTAAGCGCTTCGAAGCAACCGGTAGCCAGATTACCTTTGCCGGTTATCGATTCTCGGATAAAGAATATGTCTCAATGAGCGAGTATCTTGCCTCCCGCGACGGTGATACCTCAACGACAAACGAAAAAGAGAGTTATGTCATCTCCTTCAACCAGTACCTTGACTCTCTGGCATTAAATACTTATCTCAACGTCACTCGTAATACTTACTGGGATAACAGCAGTAATACGAACTACTCCTTTTCACTGAGCCGCAATTTTGATATTGGCGATTTCAGAGGGCTATCCGCTTCGCTGGCGCTGAGCCGCGTGCGCTGGGATGACAGTGACGAAAATCAGATCTATTTTTCCTTCACCCTCCCGCTGGAGCAGAGCCGTAGCATTATGTACAGCTATCAGCGCTCAGGTGGCGACAGTGCGTCTCATATGGCTTCCTATTATGATTCATCCGATCGCAATAATACGTGGAATCTCTCTGCCTCTACGACAGAAGAGGATTTACGCGAAGGCGAACCGTCATTGCGTGGCGGATATCAGCACTATTCTCCTTACGGACGTCTCAATCTGTCAGGGAGCGTTCAACCTAATCACTATCGTTCAATCAGCGCTGGCTGGAATGGTTCGATCACGGCTACGCGACATGGCGTCGCCCTGCATGATTACAGCCCGGCAGATAATGCCCGGATGATGATTGATGCTGATGGTGTTTCAGGGATTGAGGTCAACAGTACGCGCACGCGCACTAACGCATTTGGTATTGCCGTTGTGCCCTCGCTCACCAACTACACCACTTCAACGGTGCGTGTAAACAGCAATACATTGCCTGATGGTGTGGATATAGAAAACTCCGTCATACGAACCACGCTGACAGAAGGCGCCATAGGCTATAGCAAGCTCAACGCCACCAGCGGCTACCAAATTGTCGGCATCATTCGTCAGGAAAACGGACAGTTTCCGCCTTTGGGTGTCAGCGTCATCGACAGCGCCTCGGGCAAAGAAGTCGGGCTGGTCGCGGAAGAGGGGTTCGTGTATCTCAGTGGAATTCAGGAAGACAGTCTCTTACGCCTGAACTGGTCTGAAAAAACATGCGAAATCACGCCACCAAATCAAAGTAACCTCAGCGGCGAGGCCATCTTATTACCTTGTAAAACAGTGCATTAATTCAGGATGAAACAATGAACATACCGTTAATTTCAAAAGGACTTTTCTGTCTTCTGGGCGCGTGCAGTTCTGCATACGCCACCGTATCCCCAGACAGAACGCGCATCATTTTCAACGCCTCCGCGAAAAGCGTATCGGTCAGGTTGACGAACCAGAGTAAAACCGCCCCCTATCTGGCTCAGTCGTGGATAGAGGATAAAGCGGGAAAGAAAACACGCGAGTTTATCTCCCCTATTCCGCCCCTGTTGCGTATTGAGCCTGACGAACAGGCGCAGGTGCGCCTGATGGCACAGCAAAAGCTCAGCCAGCTTCCGGCCGATCGTGAGTCGCTGTTTTATTACAACATGCGGGAAATACCTCCCAAAGCCGAGCAGAAGAACGTGATGCAAATCGCCATGCAAAGCCGCCTTAAGTTGTTCTGGCGACCAAAAGCCATTGAGCTGAAAGAGGGGCAGTTTGTGCCACTGGATAAGGTGGTCATATCCCGCGTCTCCGGCACCCTGCAGTTCAAAAACAGCAGCCCGTATTACATTACCGTCGGCTATATCGGCCTGAATGGGAAAACCTTATTGCCGGGTGCGGAGAGCGTCATGATAGAGCCGTTCGGTCAGGCCAGCCAACCGTTGGCTAATCTGCCCGCTGATTTCCAAATTGGCTATATCGGCGATTATGGTGGCCTGGAAATGTTTAAGGTGAGCTGCAACACAGTGCAAACCACCTGCCAAAGCAAGCCGGTGAAAAAGGGATAATAATGAAAAATATCTACCTCGCCATGATCGTGATTTGTTGTATGTTTTCGTCCTCTGCATGGGCACTAAATTGCTATAAAGATAGTTCTGGCGGTGCAAGCCTGGTCACGACAACACTTCCGGCTTTCACCGTACCGGCCAATGCGCCGCCTGGGCAGAAAATCTGGGAAAGCGGCGATTTGCTCGTGACTGTGTATTGCGATAGCGCTACGCGCGATCACACTAAACCAGTCGACCAGGATCCCTGGAGTGAAAACATTTATGCCTATATCCTGGACAGCTTTCATAACACCGATAGCCTGATGACCAACAACCCTTACCTGGCGTTTGGTGTGACCTATAACGGTGTTGACCATGATATTCCTGATATCAAAATTGATACCGGCGCCTGTCTTGACCGGAGCGATGACCAGTGGCACAAATATAGCGAAGCGGCCTGCAATGGCACCACCATTCAGAAATGTGTCACTTTTACCGTGCGTTTTCGACTCTATGTGAAGTTAAAAGCGGTACCAAAAGAGCAGTTTGACTTCACTTTTCCTTCGGTTACCGTACTTACCTTTGATGGTGTCGGAGGGATAAATGTCATGCCCAGTGCAAAAAACCTGCATTACGATATTACCGGGCTTTCAAATATTCATTTCCTGGACTGCGGTGTAGATATTCGAATCTACCCTGAAAACCAGATCGTGGACTTTGGGCAGTTTACGGAGAGCGCGGTTAGCACCAGAGCGCTCACTTCACCGTTTAGCATATCGACAATCCGGGATGCGACTGCAGGCTGCTCAGAACAATTTGACGTAACGACCAGCTTTTATACTACCGATACACTCTATGATGATACGCATCTGGACATGGGAAATGGTTTACTCATGCGCCTCATTGATAAAACCAACGGCGATGTGACCTACAATCAGTATCTTCCTTTTGCAACCTATCACCCAGATGATACGGAGAGCACCCTCACGCATGACTACACGGCTGAACTCACTCGCAAACCCGGGGAAGCCGTTGCTGTCGGGCCATTCAGCAAAGACATTATTGTAAAAGTTAACTACCAGTAGCCACACCAGCCAGAAACAAAAAAGCCGGGTTTCCCCGGCTTTTTCACATCAGCAATCTCAGCTGGCTTTGCGCTCGTGCGCCTGACGATACTCGACCAGATCTTCAATCGTCACCACCGGCATATTGTGCAGACGCGCAAAGGTGATGCACTCCGGCGCGCGCGCCATGGTGCCATCATCGTTGGTCAGTTCACACAGCACACCCGCAGGTTTGAAGCCTGCCAGGGTCACCAGGTCGATAGTCGCTTCGGTGTGACCGCCGCGGGTCAAAACGCCGCCCGCCTGCGCACGCAGTGGGAAGACGTGGCCTGGACGATGCAGATCGGATGGCTTCGCACCGTCTGCAATCGCTGCACGTACGGTGGTCAGACGGTCAGCCGCAGACACACCGGTGGTCACGCCATGCGCCGCTTCAATGGTCACGGTAAAACCGGTACCAAAGGCGCTGGTGTTGTTTTCGACCATCATCGGCAGCTCGAGCTGCTTACGACGATCTTCGGTAATACACAGGCATACGATGCCGCTGCCATGACGGATGGTCAGCGCCATCTGTTCAACGGTCATGTTTTCGGCGGCGAAAATCATGTCGCCTTCGTTTTCACGGTTTTCATCGTCAAGCACCATCACACCGCGGCCTTCGCGCAGTGCATCCAGTGCATGTTCAACACGTTGAGTTGAAGTGCCAAAAGAGGAAAGTAGCGTCTGATTCATGGTAAAAAAACCTCATTAACATTATGGTTACCAGAATCAGGGCAGTCTTAGGAGCGCCGTATAAGCGGCAAAAAGATAACGTGAGCGGGCCCATGCCCGACTGGATCGTTACTCTCTCCCATCCGGACTCTAACCGTCGGCCCCGGAATTACACCGGATCTGCTGACCTTTGAGTATTTACCCAAAGCGCTCGCGGGCTTTCAGCGTTAAGCTGATTTACCGCCGGTGGGGAATTTCGCCCCGCCCTGAGAATAAGCGAGATAACTATAACGCTATTGATTAACCTGGGCAATGCATAAGCTTCAAACAAATCTGCTTTATCCTGGAGCATGACGCGCTACAATGTTCATCAACACCGTTTTATCAAGGGAAGCCACTATGATTGACCCGAAGAAAATTGAGCAAATTGCGCGTCAGGTTCACGAGTCCATGCCAAAAGGCATTCGTGAATTTGGTGATGATGTTGAGAAGAAAATCCGCCAGACGCTGCAGGCGCAGTTAGTTCGCCTTGATTTAGTGAGCCGCGAAGAATTCGACGTGCAGACGCAGGTTCTGCTGCGCACCCGCGAAAAGCTGGCGCTGCTGGAACAGCGTTTGACCGAGCTGGAAAACCGCAATATCCCGGAAGAAGTGAAGCCGGCACCGGCGATTCCGCCGGTGGATGACCAGGAGTAAGTGCGGCCTGATGCCCTCACCCCAGCCCTCTCCCACAGGGAGAGGGTGAAAAAAAAACGGGCCAAATGGCCCGTTTTTTACTGACTGTCTTTCTGGATCTTCTTAATGATGTTGGTGGTTGAACACCCGTCCTCAAAGTTGAGCACCATCACTTCACCGCCGTTGGCCCAGACCTCTTCGCTCCCCGCGATTTGCTCAGGTTTGTAATCCCCGCCTTTCACCAGCAGATCTGGCAGAATACCTGCAATCAGGCGCTGCGGCGTGTCCTCTTCAAACGACACCACCCAGTCCACGGCTTCCAGCGCGCCGAGCACGATCATACGCTGCTCCAGCGGGTTCACCGGACGCGTTTCACCCTTCAGGCGTTTCGTCGACGCATCGCTGTTGACCGCCACAATCAGGCGATCGCCCAGCTTGCGTGCATTCGCCAGATACGAAACGTGGCCCGCGTGCAGGATGTCGAACACGCCGTTGGTCATCACCACTTTTTCACCACGCTTACGCGCCGCGGCAACGGCCACCTTCAGCTCATCTTCACTCATGACGCCAAAACCGGTATCGGCACGACCGCGCACGGCGTTTTCCAGCTCGATAGGCGAAACGGTAGACGTCCCGAGCTTACCGACCACCACGCCCGCCGCCGCGTTCGCAAAGTAGCACGCTTCTTCGAGGGAATTACCCGCCGCCAGCGTCGCCGCCAGGACACCAATCACCGTATCACCGGCACCGGTTACGTCGTACACTTCTTGTGCCTGGGTTGGCATATGCAGCGGCGCTTTGCCCGGCTGCAGCAGCGTCATTCCCTGCTCGGAGCGGGTCACCAGCAGCGCGGACAGCTCGAAATCTGCAATGATCTTCATGCCGCGCTCAACCAGCTCTTCCTCGGTTTTGCACTTGCCCGCCACCGCCTCAAACTCGGAGAGGTTTGGCGTCAGCAGCGTCGCGCCGCGATAACGCTCAAAATCGGTTCCTTTCGGGTCGATCAGCACCGGCACGTTGGCTTTACGCGCCAGCTTAATCATCGTCTGTACGCTTGCCAGCGCACCTTTCGCATAGTCGGACAGCACCAGCGCGCCAATATTGTCCAGCGCCTGGTTGATACGCTCGTGCAGCGGCTCAGGATCGACGCCCTCAAAACCTTCTTCAAAGTCGAGGCGGATCAGTTGCTGGTTGCGTGACAGCACGCGCAGCTTGGTGATGGTCGGGTGGGTCGGAACAGAAACGAAATCGCACTTCACGTTCACGTCCGCCAGCGACTTGCTCAGCGCGCGCGCCGCATCGTCGATGCCGGTCAGGCCCACCAGACGCGAATGCGCGCCCAAAGAGGCAATGTTCATCGCCACGTTTGCCGCGCCGCCGGGACGCTCTTCAATGGTGTCGACCTTAACCACCGGTACCGGTGCTTCCGGAGAGATGCGGCTGGTCGGGCCGTACCAGTAGCGATCCAGCATCACATCCCCAACAACCATTACCCCAGCACGTTCAAACTCTGGCAGTGTTACTTTCATTCCTGACTCCAGAAAGATTCACAATTTGCGCGCGATAATATCACACTTGATTTGTTACGCACGGTTCCACCAGCCACTTCTGCCAGCTGGCCGTTACCTGAGCGCGTTCAGCGATGAAACAGTCCAGCGCCACGTGCCCCGGCTGCTCCTGCAAGGCCAGGTGATGCAGCTCGTCGCGCAGCGTGGTGTAGGCGCGGGTTAAGGCCTGCGCCTCCTGCTCGTCCATAATGTCGTTTTGCGCCAATAGTTCCAGAATGCGCACGTTATCCGACCAGCGCGTCAGCTTCGGCTTGTCGTGCGCGTGCAGCAGCACCAGATACTGGGTAATAAACTCAATATCGGTAATCCCGCCCTCATCGGCTTTAATATCAAAGCGATCGCGATGCTTATTGCCTAAGTGCGCACGCATTTTCTCGCGCATTTCGCGCACTTCGGTCTGCAACGTACTGCCGTCACGCGGGGTGGTCATGACCTCCTTGCGGATGACGTCAAACTGCGTTTTTAGCTGCGGATCGCCATACACCACGCGTGCGCGCACCAGCGCCTGATGCTCCCACGTCCAGGCTTCATTCTTCTGGTAATCGGCGAAGGACTCCGTCGAAGTGACCAGCATGCCCGCCGCGCCGGACGGGCGCAGACGGGCATCCACTTCATACAAAATGCCCGACGAGGTGCGGGTGCTGAACAGGTGCATGATGCGCTGCGCCAGACGCAGGTAGAACTGGCGCCCGTCAATTTCACGCTCGCCGTCGGTCATCACGTCAACCGGGCAATCATGCAGGAAAATCAGATCGAGATCAGAACTGTATCCCAGCTCCCAGCCGCCAAGCTTACCGTAGCCCACCACCGCGAAGCCGCGACCCTCACGGTCGGCCAGGTGTTTCGGCTGGCCGTAGCGCGCCACCATCTGCATCCACGCCTGATGCACCACCGCGTCGATTATCGCTTCCGCAAGCCAGGTTAAGTGATCGCTCACTTTCATCACCGGCAGCGTTCCGGCGATATCCGCCGCCGCCACGCGCAGCATCTGCGCCTGCTTAAACTGGCGCAGCGCCTCAAGCTGTTGCTCTTCATCTTCTTCCGGCACGCGCAGCAGATACTGTCGCAGCTCGTCGCGATAGGCATCCGTCGCCGTGGGCTGATACAGCGTGTTCGGGTCGAGCAGTTCATCCAGCAGCAGCGGGTAACGTGCCAGCTTGTTCGCCACCATCGGCGACGCGGCACAGAGGGAAATCAGATGCTTGAGCGCCCCCGGAAACTCGCTCAGGAGCTCCAGATAGGTGGTACGCGTGATAATCCCGCTCAGCAGCGGCATCATGCGCGACAGCGGCACCGGCGCGTCCGCCCGCGAGCAGACCTCGCTCAGCAGGTGCGGCATCAGGTGATCCAGCACCTGACGACCGCGCGGGCCAATGGCGCGTTTGTTCAGCTCAAGACGGAAATCCGCGATTAGCGCCACCACGCGATGACGGGCATCGTCACTCAGGTGCGCCAGCACGGGGGTCGTGTCATCTTCCTGAAGCGCGTCCTGCCACAGCTCCCGCCAGTGCTCGGAAAGCGCATCGTCCTGCGACTCACTTTCGTCATCACCAATCAGGTCGTTAAAGATGCGGCGCACGCCTGCCATATGGGCGTCCAGCCGTTCGGTCAGCGTCGACCAGTCTTCCACGCGCATGCCCCAGGCCAGACGCGCCCGGTTCAGGTCGTCGCCCGGCAGAGTCTGGGTCTGTTCGTCGTTGATGCTTTGCAGCAGATTTTCCAGACGGCGCAGGAACAGATAGGCCTCGCGCAGGGTTTTCGCGTCGCCTTCCGGCAGCAGGTGCAGCTGCTCGATGGCGCTCAGCGTCGGCAACAGCGAGCGGGACTGGAGCGATGGCTCGCGCCCGCCGCGAATAAGCTGGAAGACCTGCACGATAAATTCAATTTCGCGAATGCCACCCGCGCCGAGCTTGATGTTGTCCTTCAGACCGCGACGGCGCACCTCACGGGCGATCATCCCTTTCATATTACGCAGGGACTGGATCACGCTGAAGTCGATATAGCGACGGAACACGAACGGGCGCAGCATGGCGCGCAGCTCGTTGGCGTAAGCGTCGTCGCTGTCGCCCATGATCCGCGCTTTGACCATCGCATAGCGCTCCCAGTCGCGCCCCTGCTCCTGGTAGTAATCTTCCAGCGCGGCAAAGCTCAGCACCAGCGGGCCGCTGTCGCCAAACGGACGCAGACGCATGTCCACGCGGTAGACAAAACCGTCCTGCGTGGGCTGGTCCAGCGCCTTAATCAGACGCTGGCCGAGACGGGTAAAGAACTGGGCGTTGTCCAGTTCGCGACGGCCGCCGCGCGTGGAGCCATTCTCGGGCCAGGCAAAAATCAGGTCGATGTCGGAGGAGAAGTTCAGCTCGCAGCCGCCGAGCTTGCCCATTCCCAAAATCAACAGCGGCTGAGGAACCCCTTCCTCGCTACATGGCGTACCCCACTCTTTACAGCAGGCGGCGTAGAGCCAGTCGCGCGCGGCGACAATCAGCGTTTGCGCCAGCTCGCTTAGCTGCTGCAAGGTGCTCTCTTCGCTTACCAGCTCCAGCGACTGCGCCCAGGCGATACGCACCATGACCCGACGTCGGAACTGGCGCAGCACGCGCATCAGCGTCGCTTCATCCGCTACGTCTTCGAGTGTGGTTTGCAGCCAGCCAGCATAATGCCGCCACTCGTCCGCCTGTGGCGGTGCGTTCTCAAGCTCTGCCAGCCAGTCCGGGTTGGCGGCGATACTTTCCTGCACAAAATCACTGAAGGCGAGCACGCTCTTTGCCTGCTCGCTTAACGATGAGGCCGGTAATGACTCGGGCAGACGTTCGCAAACGGTCTGCCACTGCTGCTGTAATTGCGAAGAAAGCGGCATTATTGGGGTTCCTTGCCAGAGTTAACGTTTTCCGCTGTGCAGCCAGAACGGCTCCTGCGAAATGGCCTCGTTACGGAAATGCTCAATCTCAATATGCTGGCGGGTTTCAATGGCGTGTTTCAGCCCCTGCCAGTTTTCCAGCCAGGCCTGCGCCTTCACGCCGTCATAGGCACCGGACAGCAGCACCATGCTGTCGATATTACGCGAAAGGCGGGGAAGCTGATCGCCATACTGATCGCCCAGCGGATAGGCAAACGTGGTCTTCAGTTCAGCGGCATGGCGGGAAAGATGAATATCCGCGAAACGTTTGAAGTTTTCCGCGATTTTGGTTTGCGCTTTTGCATCCAGGAAAGTACGCCAGCCTCGCGTCACCAGAAACTCGGTCAGCGCCAGTTTTGCCGTGGCGGTTTGCGGGCTGTAGATCGCCGTTTGCGCGGATACGTCCGAGAGCATCAGCGCTTCGGTTTGCGTCAGCAGATCGCGTAAGTGAGCACTTGCTTTGCGAGGAACGATACCGCCGAACAACGCAAGGGTATGACGCACCAGGGCAATAGCCGCCAGCACGTGGGATTTCGCGTTTTTCACATTACGCACCCACAGCTCTTCGTGGTACTGCCACTGGGAAAGCGCCAGCTCCAGCGCGGCTTCCAGACCCTGTTCTACGCTGGCTTTCGGCGCAACGTGCAAAATGGTCGTCTCTTTCAGCACGCGCGGCGCATTCCCCGCCGCCAGGTGGTAGCCGCGCGCAGCTTTGCTCAGGCTTCCCTGACGCAGTCCAGACTGGTTCACCAGCTTGCGCGCCAGCTTCAGCACGTCATTGGCGTCACCTTCCAGCAGTTCAAGCTCCAGTTCGCAAATCGGTTCCTGGAACGCCCCCGCCTTCACCTCGCCCAGATCGAGGGCGATTTCAATGCGGCTTTTGCCTTCCGTCACCAGCCATTTCTCGCGCCAGAAATCGGTGCTGAACAGCGGCTGTACTTCTGCGGATAAGGTTGCCGGGAGTTTGCCTTCCGGCCAGACCTCAGCCGGAAAACGTTCAAGCTCAAGTTCTGGCTTACTGATGTCGATATTATATTCCGGGCGCTGGTGCAAACCGCCCACCACGCGACCGGCAATTTTCATCGTCATCTCGTAGCGCCCGCTCGCGCCACGGATGCGCAGGCCCATATCGTGACGACGCAGCCAGTTATCCGGCGTTTCGTAATAGATATTAAGCAGTTGTACCGGTTCATGGTGTTCGCCGGAAAGCGTGTGCAGATGCTGACGGAGTGCGTCAACGCTGTCTTTTTCGACGATAAACTTTAATTCGATTTCTTGTGCCATAGCCTTGTACTTTTGCCTGCGTCACAGACGCGTCGATGAAGGCGAACTTCCTCGCCATTTGTTTGTCAGTACATAGTATTTTGCGCCAAATTACCACGCAATGAGCAATTTGACGGGCGTAAAAGTTTGAAGAGGTGGAAATCACGACACAGATGATTCCGATTGATGACGAATCCTTTGCGTAGAGACACTGATACCACTACTATCGTTCCACTATTTATGAAAATAACGACTGATATGCTTAAATTACGCCTGATTGGACTTACTTTACTCGCTTTTAGCGCCGCAACCGCGGTCCACGCTGAAGAGAAGCGTTACGTTTCTGATGAACTGAACACCTGGGTACGCAGTGGCCCTGGGGACAATTATCGCCTCGTGGGCACGGTAAATGCCGGCGAGGAAGTGGTTCTGTTACAAACCAATGCAGACACCAACTACGGTCAGGTACGCGACAGCTCCGGTCGCACCTCCTGGATCCCGCTGAAAGAGCTGAGCAACGTGCCAAGCCTGCGCACCCGCGTGCCGGACCTGGAAAACCAGGTGAAAACCCTGACCGATAAGCTGACCAACATCGATAACACCTGGAACCAGCGCACGGCAGAAATGCAGCAGAAAGTGGCCCAGAGCGATGGTGTGATAAACGGTTTGAAGGAAGAGAACCAGAAGCTGAAAAACGAGCTGATTGTCGCGCAGAAGAAAGTGAATGCCGCCAACCTGCAGCTTGATGATAAACAGCGCACCATCATCATGCAGTGGTTCATGTATGGCGGCGGCGTGCTGGGCGTCGGTCTGGTGCTGGGTCTGGTGCTGCCAATGCTGATCCCAAGCCGTAAGCGCAAAGACCGCTGGATGAACTAACTCGTCTTCTCTGCCACACTTACGTATTATCTTGCGAAAAGAGAAAACGGGAGCGTTGGTGTGAAGAGTTATCTGGTCGGTGGTGCGGTACGTGATGCGTTGTTAGGTCTGCCGGTCAAAGATAAAGACTGGGTGGTGGTGGGTGCCACCCCCGAAGAGATGCTCGACGCGGGCTACCAGCAGGTAGGCCGCGATTTTCCCGTTTTTCTTCATCCTAAAAGCCGTGAAGAGTACGCCCTGGCGCGTACCGAACGAAAATCCGGCTCTGGCTATACCGGTTTTACCTGCTACGCCGCCCCGGATGTGACGCTGGAGCAGGATCTGCTGCGCCGCGATCTCACCATCAACGCCCTTGCGCAGGACGAGCACGGCCAGATCATTGATGCCTACGGCGGTCAGGACGATCTGCGCGACCGTCTTTTACGTCACGTTTCCCCGGCTTTTTCTGAAGATCCGCTCCGTGTGCTGCGCGTAGCGCGTTTCGCCGCGCGTTATGCGCATCTCAGTTTCCGTATCGCTGATGAAACCATGGCGCTGATGACCGCGATGACCGAAGCGGGCGAACTGGAACACCTGACGCCAGAACGCGTCTGGAAAGAGACGGAAAACGCCCTCACGACCCGCAACCCGCAGGTCTTTTTCCAGGTGCTGCGCGACTGTGGCGCGCTGAAAGTGCTGTTCCCGGAAATCGACGTGCTGTTTGGCGTCCCCGCCCCGGCGAAATGGCACCCGGAAATTGATACCGGTATTCATACCCTGATGACGCTCAGCATGGCCGCCATGCTCAGCCCGGACGTGGACGTGCGTTTTTCCACTCTGTGCCACGATCTCGGCAAAGGGTTAACGCCGAAGGAGTTCTGGCCGCGCCATCACGGACACGGTCCGGCAGGCGTGAAGCTGGTCGACGGCATTTGCCAGCGGCTGCGCGTGCCAAATGAGATCCGCGACCTGGCAAAACTGGTGGCAGAGTTCCACGATCTCATCCATACCTTCCCGATCCTGAAACCGGCCACCATCGTTAAGCTGTTCGATAATATCGACGCCTGGCGTAAACCCCAGCGCGTGGAGCAGATCGCCCTGACCAGCGAAGCCGACGTGCGCGGTCGCACCGGGTTTGAGGCATGCGATTACCCACAAGGCCGTTTGCTGCGCGAAGCCTGGGACGTGGCGAAAGCCGTCCCCACGAAAGATGTTGTTGAAGCAGGATTCAAAGGACCGGAAATTCGGGAAGAGTTGACGAAACGCAGGACAGAAGCCGTTGCGGCATGGAAGGAAAAGCGTTGCCCTCAGCCAAAAGACTGAGGGCCGTTGGTCATCAGAAGAAGACCACGTACACCGCAGCCGCGACGATAAAGCGGTAGATCGCGAACGGAATGAACGAGATACGCTTGATCAGCTGCAGGAAGGTTTTGATGGCGATCAGCGCCACGATGAAGGCGGTGATGAAGCCCACGGCGAACATCGGAATGTCGCCAGCCGTCAGGAAGTGATAGCTCTTATAGACGTCGAGTACGGTGGCGCCCATCATCATCGGCACCGCCAGCAGGAATGAAAATTCCGACGCGGCATAACGGCTCACCCCCATCAGCATGCCACCAGAAATGGTCGCCCCTGAACGCGAGAAGCCCGGCCACAGCGCCAGACACTGGAAGCAACCAATGATAAACGCCTGACGGTAGGTCATATCATCCAGACCTTCCGCACGCGGGGTTTTAGGTTTCAGCACTTCTGCTGCAATCAGCAGGAAACCGCCGACCACCAGCGCATACATCACGTTAATCGGGTTAAACAGCGATTTGATGGTGTCGTGGAATACCAGCCCCAGCACGACCGCAGGGACCATGCCGAGCAGAATGTGAATCAGCGTCAGACGGCCCTTGCCTTCCCCTTCACGCTGCGGCAAACGTCCAAAGTGAATGCCGATCAGGCCAAACAGACGACGCCAGAACATCACCACAACCGCCAGAATAGAACCCAGCTGAATCACCACTTCGAACGTCTTTGCGGTATCGCCCTCAAAGCCCAGCAGGTGGCCGACGATAATCATATGGCCCGTACTGGAAACCGGCAAAAACTCCGTCAATCCTTCGACCACACCCAGTATTGCCGCCACCAGCAGCGAGTGCATATCGCTCATCTATAAACCCCTAAAAAGATATAAAAAAACGGTGTCCCACGTGGACAACCGTGAAAGATACAGCTTTATGACCGGTATAACCTAAAATGGTTTAGCGATTATGACGTTAAATCTTTGCTTTCAGATTATTGCCACGCTCGATAATCACGCCTACGTTGGCAGCGCGCGCTACCGCCCCCGGTTTGCTTAACTTGATGCGTACCCATGGCGAGTTAAATTTGGTCAGCAGTAGCTCCGCCACCTCTTCCGCCACGCGTTCCACCAGCGCAAAACGCTGCCCTTCCACATGGTTGATGACCGTTTCACTGATGTCGGCATAGCTCAGACAGTCCTTCACGTCGTCACTTTTTGCCGACGCGCGGTTATCCCAGCCCATTTCGATATCGAACACCAACTTCTGCTCGATGGTCTGTTCCCAGTCGTAAACACCAATAGTGGTGATTACCGAAAGTTGCTCTATAAATACAATATCCATCACGACCTGCCTGCTTTTTGGCTAAACCGGATACCACTTCCGGCGAATTATGCGTATTATCCACAGATGCTGAGAATACAGATACATTTTCAAAACGGAACAGCGTTATGAGTGCAATCGCGCCTGGAATGATTATCCTCGCCTACCTTTGCGGCTCAATCTCCAGCGCCATTCTGGTCTGCCGCATCGCCGGGTTGCCTGACCCACGCGAAAGTGGTTCCGGGAATCCGGGGGCGACCAATGTACTACGAATTGGCGGCAAGGGAGCAGCCGTAGCGGTTTTGATTTTTGATGTTCTGAAAGGGATGCTACCCGTCTGGGGCGCGTATGCGCTGGGCGTCACGCCGTTCTGGCTCGGTCTTATCGCCATCGCCGCCTGCGTCGGCCATATCTGGCCCGTTTTCTTTGGTTTTAAAGGCGGAAAAGGCGTTGCGACGGCCTTCGGTGCGATTGCACCTATCGGCTGGGATCTCACCGGCGTAATGGCCGGGACCTGGCTGCTCACCATTCTTCTGAGCGGCTACTCGTCGCTGGGTGCGATCGTCAGCGCGCTGATTGCCCCGTTCTACGTCTGGTGGTTTAAACCCCAGTTCACCTTCCCGGTGTCGATGCTCTCCTGCCTGATCCTGCTGCGCCATCACGACAATATTCAGCGCCTGTGGCGTCGTCAGGAAACCAAGATCTGGACGAAGCTCAAGCGTAAGAAGAAAGACGCTAAATAAAGCGTTCGTTATGCCTTATAACCAAATGTGATTTTGGTCACCTTCTGCCTGTGGTAACTGTTAGAGACACAACACAACCACACAAAAAGAAAAATGGCAGAAATCACAGATACAACTCCCCTTTCAACGGCAGGAAGCACCCCGGATGGCGACATCAAGTGGGTGCGCAGCGCATCGGACGTTTCACGTCTGGTTAACGACGGCTCCCAGGGCCGGGCCAACGCCCGTATCGTGGTCGGTATCGCGCTGGGCGGTATTTTCCTCGACGCCTACGATCTCGGCGCGCTGGCCTTTGGCATCAAGGACATTACCCGCGAATTCAATTTAACCCCTGCTGGCACCGGCATGGTGGCATCGGCCATTACCTTTGGTGCCATCGTCGGGGCACTGCTCGGCGGCTATCTCACGGATAAAATCGGGCGCTACCGCGTGTTTATGGCCGATATGGTCTTCTTCGTCGTCGCCGCTATCGCCTGTGCGCTGGCTCCGAACGAATATGTGCTGGCAGGCGCGCGCTTTGTGATGGGGCTCGGCGTGGGGATCGACCTTCCCGTGGCGATGGCGTTTCTCAGCGAGTTCGCCAGACTGAAAGGTCCGGGAAACAAAGCTTCCAGCGTCGCGATGTGGTGCCCTACCTGGTATGCGGCCATCAGTATCTCCTACCTGTTGGTGCTCTTCTTCTACGCCGTGCTGCCGCAAAGCCACAGCGACTGGCTCTGGCGCCTGATCCTTGGCTTTGGCGCGGTGCCCGCGCTGGTGATTATCGCCATTCGCAGCCGTTACATGAGCGAGTCTCCGGTCTGGGCGGCGAATCAAGGCAACCTGAAAGAGGCGGCATCCATTTTGCGGCAGTCGTACAACATCAACGCCCACGTGCCGCAGGATGCCCTTGACCAGCCCGCGCCGGTGGTTAACAAGGCAAAATGGTCGAACTACCTCAACCTGTTCCGGGGCATTTATCTGCGGCGTACCACCCTCGCCACGCTGCTGTCGGTGGTCTCCTCGTTTGCCTATAACGCCGTGGCCTTTGGCCTGCCGGTGATTATTTCAAGCTTCTTCGTACAGTCGATGCTCACCACCATTTTGATCTCGCTGGTGCTTAACCTGCTGTTTGCGTTTGTTGGCGGATTACTGGCGGTGCGCTATGTTCCACGCTTCGGCGCGTGGCGGATGTCGCTCGCGGGCTATGCCTGCCAACTTGTGGCGCTCCTCGGGCTGGCGCTGATAGGCCGACCGGAAGGTGCCTCTGAAGGGGTGCTTGCTGTTTCGATGCTGGCACTATTCCTGTTCGGTCAGGGCTTTGGCCCAGGTGCGCATACCATGACGTTTGCGTCATTGAGCTACCCGACCTCGCTGCGCGGCGTGGGCGTGGGTCTCAACCAGACGCTGATGCGCAGCAGCTCGACGCTGTCGCTATTCCTGTTCCCGCTGCTGGTTGCTTCGCTGGATACCGCCGTGTTCTGGGTGATTGCGCTGGCACCGTTTATCGGCCTGGCGTCTCTGCTGGCGATCCGCTGGGAGCCGTCCGGGTATGATGTGGATGCGGAGGATTATCGGTAACGACAGGTCACTTCGGTGGGTTCCTCCCACCGAAGGGCACTTATAAATCGTCCAGCAGAGTTCGGGAGAGTTTTTTTAGCATCTCAAGCTCATCATCATTCATCCGCATGCTGCAACGCATCTGGTCCGGCAGCGCCATCACCTGTTTTTTCAGTGCGTTAGCTTTTTCTGTCAGAACGACATTTTTCATCCTTTCATCCCCCACAACCGCGATACGGTTGAGAAATCCTTTAGCCTCAAGCTTTTGTACAAGCGGGGTCAATGTGCCCGAATCAAAAAACGTCTTATCGCTGAGATCGCGAAGTGGGATGTTGTCTTTCTCATAAAGCGCCATCAACACAACGAATTGCGGATAGGTCAGATCCATCTCCTGCAGTAAGGGGCGATACTGGCGAACGAACGCATTGGTAACCGAGTAGAGCGAGAAGCAAAGTAAATCATCTAGCGTTTTGTTTTCTTTCATTTTTCTATCAACCCCGAATCTGTTGTCTAAAAAAATTATAAATAACGTTTGACTAAAAGTATCTTGCGCGCAAGTATTATACCAACAATTAAGTAGCGCACTACTTAGTTATCTTATTCCATCAAACACATTTAAGGTATCGTCATGAAAACATTAACCGCCATCCTGGTTTCTTCCGTCTTCGCGTCAGCCGCAGCGTCCGCTCAAATCACCAATACCCCTACCCCGACCGCAGGCGTACAGGCATTTCTCAATGTTTTGAATTCTGGCAAGGGTAAACCAATGGAACAGATGACCCCTCAGGAAGCCCGCCAGGTACTGATCGGCGCGCAGCAAGGCGCAAAACTGCCGCCCGCTCAGGTTTCTGAAAAAACGATCCAGGTTAATGGCCAGGCGATCAAACTGAAAATAGTGAAACCTGAAAACGCCAGCGGCACGCTCCCGGCATTTATGTTCTTCCACGGCGGCGGCTGGGTGCTGGGTGATTTCCCAACCCACGAACGCTTGATCCGCGATCTCGTTCGCGCGTCGGGTGCCGCAGCGGTTTACGTTGATTACACGCCGTCACCTGAGGCCCATTTCCCGGTAGCCATTAATCAGGCCTATGAAGCGACAAAATGGGTAGCCGGGCACGGTCAGGAAATTGGTGTGGACGGTAGCCGTCTGGGTCTGGTCGGTAACAGCGTGGGCGGCAATATGGTGGCTTCCGTGGCGCTGCAGGCAAAACAATTTAATGGGCCAAAAATTCGCTACAACGTCATGCTCTGGCCTGTGACCGATGCGAATTTTGATACTGCCTCGTATAACCAGTTCGAGAACGGCTATTTCCTGTCGAAAAACATGATGAAATGGTTCTGGGACAACTACACCACCAACGCAGCCGATCGCAACAATATCCTTGCCTCTCCGCTTCGCGCCAGCGCCGCGCAGTTGAAAGGCTTCCCCGAGACGCTGATTCAGACAGCAGAGCTTGACGTTCTGCGGGATGAAGGTGAGGCATTCGGGCGTAAGCTGGATGCGGCTGGCGTCCCGGTGACCGTCACGCGCTATAACGGCATGATCCACGATTACGGTCTGCTCAATCCACTGAGCGAAGAGCCTACGGTCAAGGTTGCCCTGGAGCAGGCTGGCGCAGCGCTGCATGAGCACCTGAAATAACGGCATCGCGATGTTTGTCAGACAGCACGCCTCCCGGGCGTGCTTTTTTGTTCGTCTTAACCGCCATCCATAAGCGACTCATATGACAGCCTTCATTTCCGCCAGGGCATACTGAAACGACCCCGATGATGAGCAGATGGATGCAGCATGTTAGCAGCTCAGGTCACTGATAATTCATACAAAGGCTGGCAAGCATCGCTTGCCCTGCAGTTTTGTCACACCCCTGAGAAAACCCTCCTGTACTCCGCTCATCACCTCGGGCCGCTCACCGTCCAGCGTCCGTTTTACCCCGAAGGGGAAACCTGCCACCTTTATCTGCTTCACCCGCCCGGCGGGATTGTGGGCGGCGATACGCTGGACATTTCCGTTCGACTGAACGCCAAAAGCCATGCGCTTATCACCATGCCCGGCGCCAGCAAGTTCTATCGCAGCAGCGGCCCGCAGGCCCGTCTGAGCCAGCACTTCTATCTCGATGAAGACGCCACCCTGGAATGGCTGCCGCAGGACACCATTATTTTTCCCGGTGCGCATGCCGCGCTGCGCTCCGTCTTCCACCTGAAGGCCTCCAGCACGCTGCTGGCGTGGGAGCTGTACTGCCTGGGCCGCCCGGTGATAAACGAAACCTTCAGCCACGGCACGCTGGAGAGCCGTCTTGAGGTGTGGGTAGATGACGAGCCCCGCCTGATTGAGCGCCAGCATCTTAGCGACGGCGATCTCACGCCCGTCGCCGGACATCCGTGGCTCGGCACGCTGCTGTTCTATCCGGCTGTCGATGATCACCTCGACGCGGTGCGCGAGCGGCTCGCGCCACTGGAAAATTATGCCGGGGCAACGCTCACTGATGGCCTGCTGTCGGTGCGTTTTCTCTCCCACGACAACCTGATTTGCCAGCGGGTGATGCGCGATATCTGGCAGTCGCTTCGCCCGCTCCTCACCACCAAACCCGCCTGTTCGCCGCGTATCTGGCAGACATAAGAGAAACGTTATGGAACTGACCCCCAGAGAAAAAGACAAGCTGTTGCTGTTTACCGCCGCGCTGGTTGCCGAACGCCGCCTTGCGCGCGGGGTAAAGCTCAACTACCCGGAATCGGTCGCGCTGATCAGCGCCTTCATTATGGAAGGCGCGCGCGATGGCGAAACCGTCGCCTCGCTGAGGGAGGCGGGCCGCCACGTCCTGAGGCGCGACCAGGTAATGGAAGGCGTCCCGGAGATGATCCCGGATATTCAGGTGGAAGCCACCTTCCCGGACGGCTCCAAGCTCGTCACCGTCCACAATCCAATCGTCTAAGGAGCGCGTGATGATCCCAGGCGAATATCAGATCAAACCGGGCAATATCAGCTTTAACGTCGGGCGAGAAACTCAAAGCGTGGTTGTCGAAAACCACGGCGACAGGCCGATCCAGGTCGGATCGCACTACCACTTTTACGAGGTCAATCCGGCGCTGAAATTCGATCGGGAAGCCACCAGGGGCTATCGACTGAACATCCCGGCGGGCACCGCCGTACGCTTCGAGCCCGGCCAGAAGCGGGAAGTGACGCTGGTGCAGGTCTCGGGTGCGCAGCGAATTTTCGGTTTTCGCGGTGACGTGATGGGAGAGGTGAAACATGGCTGAGATTTCACGCCGGGCGTATGCCGATATGTTCGGCCCCACCACGGGGGATAAAGTGCGGCTGGCCGATAGCGAGCTGTGGATCGAAGTCGAAGACGATCTCACGATCTATGGCGAAGAAGTCAAATTCGGCGGCGGGAAGGTGATCCGCGACGGCATGGGCCAGGGGCAGATGACCGCTGACGCCTGCGTGGATCTGGTTCTCACCAACGCGCTGATCGTCGATCACTGGGGGATCGTGAAAGCCGATATCGGCGTCAAGGACGGGCGGATCTTCGCCGTAGGCAAAGCCGGGAACCCGGACATTCAGCCCGGCGTGACGATCCCGATTGGTGCGGCAACGGAAGTGATTGCCGCCGAGGGGAAGATCGTCACCGCTGGCGGGATCGACACCCACATCCACTGGATCTGCCCGCAGCAGGCGGAAGAGGCGCTGGTTTCCGGCGTCACCACCATGATCGGTGGCGGCACCGGACCGGCGGCGGGCACCAACGCCACCACCTGCACGCCAGGACCGTGGTATATCGCCCGCATGCTGCAGGCTGCCGATACGCTGCCGGTGAATATCGGCCTGCTCGGCAAAGGTAACGGCTCCAACCCGAACGCCCTGCGCGAGCAGATTGCCGCCGGTGCTATCGGGCTGAAAATTCACGAAGACTGGGGCGCGACGCCTGCGGCGATCAACTCCTCGCTGGAGGTCGCTGACGAGATGGATATTCAGGTGGCGTTGCACAGCGACACGCTGAACGAATCCGGTTTTGTCGAAGACACGCTGGCGGCCATCGGCGGGCGAACCATCCACACTTTCCACACCGAAGGGGCGGGCGGCGGCCACGCGCCGGATATTATCACCGCCTGCGCGCACCCGAATATTCTGCCCTCCTCCACCAATCCGACGCTGCCCTACACGGTCAATACCATCGACGAGCATCTCGACATGCTGATGGTCTGCCACCACCTTGACCCGGATATAGCCGAGGACGTGGCGTTTGCCGAGTCGCGCATTCGTCGTGAAACCATCGCCGCTGAAGACGTGCTGCACGACATCGGCGCATTCTCGCTCACCTCGTCAGATTCGCAGGCCATGGGCCGCGTCGGGGAAGTGATTATCCGCACCTGGCAGGTGGCGCACCGCATGAAAGTCCAGCGCGGCGCGCTGCCGGAAGAGACCGGCGAGAACGACAACTTCCGCGTGAAGCGCTACGTCGCCAAATACACCATTAACCCGGCGCTCACCCACGGCATTGCCCACGAAGTCGGTTCGATTGAGGCGGGCAAGCTGGCGGATTTAGTGGTCTGGTCCCCGGCGTTCTTCGGCGTCAAGCCCGCCACCATCGTCAAGGGCGGGATGATTGCCTGCGCGCCGATGGGCGATATCAACGCCTCGATCCCCACGCCGCAGCCTGTGCATTATCGCCCGATGTTTGGCGCGCTGGGTGCCGCGCGCCACGCCACCCGGCTGACGTTTGTCTCGCAGGCCGCCAGTGCCAACGGCATCCCGCAACAACTTAACCTGCAGAGCGCCACGGCGGTGGTGAAAGGCTGCCGGACGGTGAAAAAGGCGGACATGATCCACAACGGCCTGCAGCCGAATATCACCGTCGACTCACAAACCTACGAGGTGCGCGTCGACGGTGAACTGATAACCAGCGAACCGGCTGACGTTCTGCCAATGGCGCAACGCTATTTCCTGTTTTGAGGAGTGATGATGATCTATTTAACCCAACGCCTGGACCATACGCACCCGATTACCGCCAGCGTCACGCTGCCGATTGACGTACGGGTGAAAAGCCGCGCCCGCGTGGCGCTGAACGACGGGCGCGAAGCCGGGCTGATGCTGCCGCGCGGCCTGCTGCTGCGCGGGGGCGACCTGCTGACTACCGACGACGGTATCGAGGTCGTCGAGGTGATCGCCGCCCCGGAGTCGGTTTCCGTGGTGCGCTGCGCCGATCCGTTCCTGCTCGCCCGCGCCTGCTACCACCTGGGCAACCGCCACGTGCCGCTGCAGATCATGCCCGGCGAGCTGCGCTATCACCACGACCACGTTCTCGACGACATGCTGCGCCAGTTCGGGCTGGAAGTGGCCTACGCCAGCCTGCCGTTTGAACCGGAAGCGGGCGCTTACACCAGCGATGCCCACAGCCACTCTCACGCTCATTCACATTAAGGATTCATCATGCGTAAGTATTTACCTCTGCTGCTTCTGGCCTTTTCCATTCCCGCACTCGCCCACCCCGGCCACGGCACCGACAGCTTTCAGGCCGGTTTTCTCCATCCGCTGACCGGGCTCGATCATCTGCTGATGCTGACCGGTGCGGGCGTGCTCTCTGCGCTGAGCGGACGCAAACTCCTGCTGCCGTTTGCCACCCTCGGGATGATGCTTGTCGGTGCGATTGCGGGCAGCCTGCTCGGCGGCTTTAGCGGCATGGAGATGCTGATTATCGCCTCGCTGGCGGTATCCGGCGTGATGATGTTTAAAACTGAAAACCGCCTGCTGCTGGCGGTGCCTGCCCTGGCGATGTTCCACGGCTGGGCGCACGGCGTGGAGATGTCCGGCCACAGCTTCTGGCTCTTCACCAGCGGCTTTATGCTGGCCAGCGCCACGGTGCTGTGCGCCAGCTTTGCCGCGGGGCTGCTGCTGCGTCGTCACGACGGCCTGCGTAAGACCTTCGGCGGCGGGCTGATCGTTTCCGCCCTGCTGGCACTGATGAGCTGATGGATCATTCCCGCCAGTTGCTGCGCCTGATGCAGCTCTCCAGCAGCAGCCTGCCGGTCGGGTCGTTTACCTGGTCGCAGGGGCTGGAGTGGGCCGTTGAGGCGGGCTGGGTCACGGACGCCGACGCCTTTAAACGCTGGCAAACCCAGCAGATGGAGCAGAGCTTTTTCTGCGTCGATCTGCCGCTATTTCTCCGCCTTTATCAGGCCTGTGAGCAACGCGATCTTACACATGCAAAACGCTGGACGGCATACCTTCTCGCCTGCCGGGAAACGCGCGAGCTGCGAGAAGAAGAGCGAAACCGCGGGGCGGCCTTTACGCGACTAATTAAGAGCTGGGAGCCGGATTGTCCGCCCGAATGGCTGCCGCTGTTTATGCAAAGCCAGCTCTGCGGCATGGCCTGGCTCGGCGTGCGCTGGGGTATTGGCGCGCGTGAGCTGGCGCTGAGCCTCGGCTACAGCTGGATGGAGAGCGCGGTGATGGCGGGCGTCAAGCTGGTGCCGTTTGGGCAACAGGCCGCGCAGCAGCTGATTATCGAACTGAGCGACGACTACGCCGCTGGTTTTGAACAGGCATTTTTACGTCGCGACGACGCGCTGGGGGCAGCAACGCCGCTGTCCGCCATCGCCTCCGCGCGCCACGAAACCCAATATTCACGACTATTCCGTTCCTGAGGAGTCAATATGGCTGATTACAAACATCCCCTGCGCGTGGGCGTGGGCGGCCCGGTAGGGTCGGGCAAAACCGCGCTGCTGGAAGCGCTCTGCAAGGCGATGCGCGATACCTATCATCTTGCGGTGGTGACCAACGATATCTACACCAAAGAGGATCAGCGCATCCTGACCGAGGCGGGCGCGCTGGAGCCGGAGCGCATCGTGGGCGTGGAGACAGGCGGCTGTCCGCACACTGCCATCCGCGAAGACGCCTCAATGAACCTGGCGGCGGTGGAAGCGTTAAGCGAGAAGTTCGGCAATCTGGATCTGATCTTCGTTGAAAGCGGCGGCGACAACCTGAGCGCGACCTTCAGCCCGGAGCTTGCGGATCTGACGATTTACGTGATCGACGTGGCCGAAGGGGAAAAAATCCCGCGCAAGGGCGGGCCGGGGATCACCAGGTCCGATTTTCTGGTGATCAACAAAACCGATCTCGCGCCGTACGTGGGGGCATCGCTGGAGGTGATGGAACGCGACACCAACCGCATGCGCGGCGAGCGTCCGTGGACGTTTACCAACCTGAAGGCGGGCGACGGTTTAGCGACGATTATTGCGTTTCTGGAAGAGAAAGGGATGCTGCGGGTGTAGTGTGGGTTATTGCACGTGGGCACATGTGGATGTTGTAGGCCCGGTAAGCGCAGCGCCACCGGGCAAAAAAACTCACGCCTCTGGCAGTTCCGCCAGCGGCCAGCGCGGACGCACGGACACGCTGAGGTCTGACGTTGCGCCCGCATTCAGGCGCACCATCCCGGCGTAAGCGATCATCGCGCCGTTATCGGTACAGAATTCCGGACGCGCATAGAACACTTCTCCGCGACGCTTTTGCATCATCTCGGCGAGCTTCGCGCGCAGCGTGCGGTTAGCGCTCACGCCACCCGCCATCACCAGACGCTTAAAGCCAGTCTGATCCAGCGCGCGCTTGCACTTGATCATCAACGTATCTACCACCGCATCTTCAAACGCACGGGCGATGTCGGCACGCGTCTGCTCGTCGTTATCATTATTGCGGATAGTATTGGCCGCGAAGGTTTTCAGCCCGGAGAAGCTGAAGTCCAGCCCCGGACGGTCGGTCATCGGGCGCGGGAAGACAAAGCGCCCTTCCGTTCCCTGCGACGCCATTTTTGACAGCATCGGGCCACCCGGGTAATCCAGCCCCAGCAGCTTGGCGGTTTTATCGAAGGCTTCACCGGCGGCATCGTCGATCGACTCGCCCAGCAGCTCGTACTTGCCAATGCCCGTTACGCTAATCAGTTGCGTATGACCGCCGGAGACCAGCAGCGCCACAAACGGGAATTCAGGCGGATTCTCTTCCAGCATCGGCGCCAGAAGGTGCCCTTCCATATGGTGAACCGGGATCGCTGGCACATCCCACGCGAACGCCAGCGAACGGCCAACCGTTGCGCCAACCAGCAGCGCGCCAACCAGGCCCGGGCCTGCGGTATACGCCACTGCATCAATCTCTTTTGCCGTTAATCCCGCTTCTTTCAGCGCCGCCTGAATCAGGGGAACCGTTTTACGCACGTGGTCACGAGAGGCCAGTTCAGGTACGACGCCGCCGTAGTCAGCGTGCAATTTCACCTGACTATACAGCTGGTTGGCCAGAAGCCCTTTTTCGTCGTCGTAAATGGCGATGCCGGTTTCATCGCAGGATGTTTCAATACCCAGTACACGCATGACTTGTTTTACCTCGTTTCAATACCGCGCAGTGTAGAGCCTGGGCGGGTTGATGTAAAACTTTGTTCGCCCCAGGAAGAAGGCTCGTGTATACTCCTCACCCTTATTAAAGTCCCTTTCAAAATCGCATCGGTGCTTTACAAAGCAGCAGCATTTGCAGTAAAATTCCGCACCATGTTTGAAATAAGCTGGCGTTGATGCCAGCGGCAAACCGAATTTATTAAAGGTGAGAGTTACATGCCGGTAATTAAAGTACGTGAAAACGAGCCGTTCGACGTAGCACTGCGTCGCTTCAAACGTTCATGCGAGAAAGCAGGTGTTCTGGCTGAAGTTCGTCGTCGTGAGTTTTATGAAAAACCAACGACCGAACGTAAGCGCGCTAAAGCTTCCGCTGTGAAACGTCACGCGAAGAAACTGGCTCGCGAAAACGCCCGCCGTACTCGTCTGTACTAATTGGTTGAGGGCCTCAGCCCTCAATTGACAGACAGAGTAATAGTCGTAAGGCCGTGCTTCCGGAAGGAATGCGCGGCTTGTTTTCGTTTATAAGTCGCTTAAAATTTTGGGGCATATGGCCGGAAGAATCCCACGCGTTTTCATCAATGACCTGCTTGCCAGAACCGACATCGTCGATCTCATCGACGCGCGGGTAAAGCTAAAAAAGCAGGGCAAGAACTACCATGCGTGCTGTCCGTTCCATAACGAAAAAACCCCCTCCTTCACCGTAAACGGTGAAAAGCAGTTCTACCATTGCTTCGGCTGTGGCGCACACGGTAATGCCGTCGATTTTTTGATGAACTACGACAAGCTCGAGTTCGTTGAAACCGTCGAAGAGCTGGCGGCGATGCATAACCTTGAAGTGCCGTATGAAGCAGGCAGTGGGCCAAGTCAGATCGAGCGCCATCAACGGCAAACGCTGTATCAACTGATGGATGGCCTGAATTCGTTTTACCAACAGTCTCTTAAGCACTCTGCGGCTGAGCCTGCGCGTCAGTATCTGAACAAGCGCGGACTGAGCGACGATGTCATTGCGCGTTTCGCTATTGGTTACGCCCCGCCCGGCTGGGACAACGTGTTAAAGCGTTTTGGCGGCAATAGCGAAGATCGTAAGTCTCTCATCGATGCAGGCATGCTGGTCACCAACGACCAGGGACGAAGCTACGACCGCTTCCGTGAACGGGTGATGTTCCCGATCCGCGACAAGCGAGGCCGGGTAATTGGTTTTGGTGGTCGCGTGCTGGGTGATGCCCTGCCGAAGTACCTCAACTCCCCGGAAACCGATATTTTCCATAAGGGCCGCCAGCTGTACGGTCTTTATGAGGCGCAGCAGGATAATGCGGAACCTCCGCGTCTGCTGGTCGTCGAAGGCTATATGGACGTCGTGGCGCTGGCGCAGTACGACATCAACTACGCGGTTGCGTCGTTAGGTACGTCCACGACTGCCGATCATATTCAGTTGCTGTTCAGGGTGACCAACAACGTCATCTGCTGTTACGACGGTGACCGCGCAGGACGTGACGCCGCCTGGCGCGCGCTGGAAACCGCGCTACCTTATATGACCGATGGGCGTCAGCTACGCTTTATGTTTCTGCCCGACGGTGAAGACCCGGATACGCTGGTGCGTAAAGAGGGCAAAGCGGCGTTTGAAGCGCGGATGGAGCAGGCTCAGCCGCTCTCCACGTTTTTGTTTAACAGCCTGATGCCGCAGGTCGATTTGAGTACCCCTGACGGGCGCGCGCAGCTCAGTACGCTGGCGCTGCCGTTAATCAGCCAGGCGCCCGGCGAAACGCTGCGCATCTATCTGCGTCAGGAGCTAGGCAACAAGCTCGGCATTCTGGACGATAGCCAGCTTGAACGTTTAATGCCTAAACAGGCTGAAAACGGTGCGGTTCGCGCCGCGCCTCAGCTAAAACGCACAACCATGCGTATACTGATAGGGTTACTGGTGCAAAACCCCGAGCTTGCTCCGCAAGTGCCGTCGCTGGCGGGTTTGAACCACGAAAAATTGCCCGGACTTGGCTTATTTTCAGAACTGGTCAACACTTGTTTGTCTCAGCCAGGTCTGACCACCGGACAACTTTTAGAACATTATCGCGGCACAAAAGAGGCCGCTACCCTTGAAAAATTGTCGATGTGGGACGATATAGCAGATAAGGACATTGCAGAAAAAACGTTCACCGACTCGCTCAACCATATGTTTGATTCGATGCTTGAGTTGCGCCAGGAAGAGTTGATAGCTCGCGAGCGCACACACGGTTTGAGCAGCGAAGAACGCCGGGAGCTCTGGATGATTAACCAGGAACTGGCGAAGAAATAAAAAATTTAACGGCTTAAGTGCCGAATATCGATCGGGAAGCCCCCGGCAGCCGCACTGAGAGGCAGCGGCAAAAATATAAGTACGCCCTCGCTTTAAAGGTTGGCAGCCCCATCGCCGACACCAATCAAACGAAATAAGTGTGGATACCGTCTTATGGAGCAAAACCCGCAGTCACAGCTGAAACTTCTTGTCCAACGCGGTAAGGAGCAAGGCTATCTGACCTATGCCGAGGTCAATGACCATCTGCCGGAAGATATCGTCGATTCAGATCAAATCGAAGACATCATCCAAATGATCAATGACATGGGTATTCAGGTGATGGAAGAAGCACCGGATGCCGATGATCTGTTGCTGGCTGAAACCTCCAACAACACTGACGAAGATGCGGAAGAAGCTGCTGCACAGGTACTGTCCAGCGTGGAATCTGAAATCGGGCGTACCACTGACCCGGTCCGCATGTACATGCGCGAAATGGGTACCGTTGAACTGTTGACCCGCGAAGGCGAAATTGACATCGCTAAACGCATCGAAGACGGGATCAACCAGGTTCAGTGTTCTGTTGCTGAATACCCGGAAGCCATCACCTATCTGCTGGAACAGTACGATCGCGTTGAAGCTGAAGAAGCTCGCCTGTCCGATCTGATCACCGGCTTTGTCGATCCGAACGCTGAAGAAGATATGGCGCCTACCGCCACTCACGTCGGTTCAGAACTGTCTCAGGAAGAGATGGATGACGACGAAGACGAAGATGAGGAAGAAGAAGACGACAGCGACGACGACAACAGCATCGACCCTGAGCTGGCACGTGAGAAGTTCGGTGAGCTGCGTACCCAGTACGAAGTCACGCGTGACACCATCAAAGCCAAAGGCCGCAGCCATGCCGCCGCTCAGGAAGAGATCCTGAAGCTGTCTGAAGTGTTCAAACAGTTCCGCCTGGTGCCAAAACAGTTCGATTACCTGGTGAACAGCATGCGCGTCATGATGGATCGCGTGCGTACCCAGGAACGTATCATCATGAAGCTGTGCGTTGAACAGTGCAAAATGCCGAAGAAGAACTTCATCACCCTCTTCACCGGCAACGAAACCAGCGAGACCTGGTTCAACGCGGCTATCGCGATGAACAAACCGTGGTCAGAAAAACTGCATGATGTGAAAGACGATGTGCAGCGCGGCCTGATGAAACTTCAGCAGATCGAAGAAGAAACTGGCCTGACCATTGAGCAGGTAAAAGACATTAACCGTCGTATGTCCATCGGCGAAGCGAAAGCCCGCCGTGCGAAGAAAGAGATGGTTGAAGCGAACTTGCGTCTGGTTATCTCTATCGCCAAGAAATACACCAACCGTGGTCTGCAGTTCCTGGATCTGATTCAGGAAGGCAACATCGGTCTGATGAAAGCGGTAGATAAGTTTGAATACCGTCGTGGTTATAAGTTCTCTACCTATGCGACATGGTGGATCCGTCAGGCGATCACCCGCTCTATCGCAGACCAGGCGCGCACCATCCGTATTCCGGTGCATATGATTGAGACCATCAACAAGCTCAACCGTATCTCCCGCCAGATGCTGCAAGAGATGGGCCGCGAGCCGACGCCGGAAGAGCTGGCTGAACGCATGCTGATGCCGGAAGACAAGATCCGTAAAGTGCTGAAGATCGCCAAAGAGCCAATCTCCATGGAAACACCAATCGGTGATGATGAAGATTCGCATCTGGGTGATTTCATCGAGGATACCACCCTCGAGCTGCCGCTGGACTCTGCCACCACCGAGAGCCTGCGTGCTGCCACGCACGACGTTCTGGCTGGCCTGACCGCCCGTGAAGCAAAAGTACTGCGTATGCGTTTCGGTATCGATATGAATACCGACCACACGCTGGAAGAAGTGGGTAAACAGTTCGACGTTACCCGCGAACGTATCCGTCAGATCGAGGCGAAGGCGCTGCGTAAGCTGCGTCATCCAAGCCGCTCTGAAGTGCTGCGTAGCTTCCTGGACGACTAATCTGTCCTGACAGCAAAAACTCCCTGCGGGGAGTTTTTTTTGGGGATTTTCTACCGAGAGTACAAAAATTAGTAGGGGTGACCGCTTACATATGCAATTGTAAATGATATTTATTTTCATTATCATTTTTCTTTTCGTAAACTACTGTAAAGAAAAATTACATGAATTTCAAAACATTAAAAAATCAATCCCTCTGTGCGCTCGCGATTTCCCTAGCACTTCACGCGGGTTCTGTTTTGGCAAAGGATTTCACGGAAGATCAGTTTATCTCTCAGCCGCTGGGTCACGGCGTTTACGAACTGGCTTATGACGCTGGACAAAAGGCAGTCTACGCGGCCTCTGCCCCCTCTTTCGAGAAAGACAAAACCGCCGGTGAAGTGTTCCAGCTTGCGGTCGATTCACTAAACGTTAATGAGCGCATTACTACCCAGCGCCGCCCGTTTGCGGTTTCACTGGATGATGCCAGTCATATCCTGTGGTTAGGCAACCCGCTTGATGGCTCAGTGACACTGCTCGATACCCGCACCAACAAAGAAGTGAAAACCCTCCAGCTTGCGGATGCTGAGAATAAAGCACACGTCCGCGAAGTGGTTCTTGATAAGAAACACCACCGCCTGTATGTCTCCGGCATCGGCAGCGAAGGCAAAGGCGTGCTGTGGGTCGTCGACACGCAAAAACAGACGTTGCTGCTGACCCACAAACAGATGGATCCGGTCGGTTTTGCGGTCGATGAAGCAGGCGATAAAGTTTACGCTGTGACCGGCAAAGGCGAGCTAATTACCCTGGATGGCAAAACCTCGCAGGTTCTCTCCCGCGTAAAGGTTGACCCCGCTGAACCTAAACACTACTTCCTGAACATCGCGTTGAACACCGCCAAAGGCGTTGGTTTTATTGCGGATACCAACACCCGTGACGTGCTGGTTGTCCAGCTCGACTCCGGCAAAATTGTTCATCGCGTTCCAACACCGAACTCTATTGCCGCGGTCTACAACCCTGCGCGCGATGAAGTGTATGTTACCCATCGCAATGCCCGTCAGATAAGCGTTATCGATGCCAACACCTACAGCCTGAAACACACCGTCACAACGGCGGCGATGCCAAACAGCATGGTGCTTTCCCCTGACAACAAAACGCTGTTCGTCAGCGTGAAACAGGATGAAAAGGCCAACAAGGCTGACTATGTGCTCAAACTCGATTTAACCCCATTCTGAGGAGTGCGACGTGATGAACCAGACACGAACGGCGCTGGCGATGTCGCTCGCCCTCGCCACCCTACCTGCGGCAGTTTTCGCCGAGGAAACTACCCCGGCAGATGAAGATCAGCTTGTCGTCACCGCCACCGGTTTCGCGCAGGAACGCCGCGAAGCACCGGCCACCATCTCTGTCGTCGGTGAAAAAGAGCTTAACACCCGGTCGAACCAGAACGTCACCGAGGCGCTTCGTGAGATGCCCGGTGTATTAGTGGGCAACGGTAACGGAAGCCTGGCAACGGGTGATGTGCAGATGCGCGGCACCGACTCGACCTACACCTCTTACATGGTGAACGGTATCAAACAGGGTACCCGCGAATCCCGCCCTTACGGGCACCACATCGGCACCGAAGCGGCCTTTTTACCTCCGCTTGCCGCTATCGAGCGTATTGAGGTGATCCGTGGGCCGATGTCCTCCCTGTATGGCTCTGACTCCATTGGCGGCGTGGTGAACGTCATCACCAAAAAAGGCTACAACCTGGATGCATGGACCGGCGTACTGGAAGATAACTACTTCCTGCAGGAGAAGAGCGAGTACGGCAACACCAACCAGACCAACGCTTTCCTGATGGGGCCGATTATTCCCGGCAAACTCGGGGTGAGCGTGGCGGCGGATTATCTGGACCGTCGCGATGACGACAGCCAGAACGATGAGCGCTTTGTAAAGCACCAGGCCGGAAATCTGGACGCGACCATCAACATGTCGCCGACCGATACCCAACTGTGGGATTTAAATGTCGTTAAAGGGCATCAGGTAAAATCACACAACGATAAAGCCTGGGAATGGGATTTTGACCGCGATGCTGCGTCGCTTTCTCAGCACGCCTGGTACGGTGACGATTTGCTGGAAGCGAAGAACTTCGTCAGCTACGAGAACGCCAAAACCGAATATCGCGTTCCGGGGATGAGCTCGCAGTTCATCAAACAGCGTAACTACGAGGCCAATAGCGCGAACACCTTTACGCTTGGCGATCACAAGCTGACGCTGGGGATTAACTTCACCCGCAACGAGCTGGACGACACCTTCGGTATTGCAGACAAGGAAGTGCCGGGCGTCACGCCAGTCAGCAAAATCACGCGTAACGGCTGGGCGGTCTTCGCCGAAGACGCATGGATGATGGTGCCGGACTTCACCCTCACCACCTCAGCACGTCTCGATCACGACAGCTATTTTGGCTACCACGTGACGCCAAAACTCTACGGCAACTGGACGATTGATGAAAGCTGGGCGCTGAAAGGTGGCGTCTCTGCGGGCTATAAAAAACCGGATCTGCGCCAGAACAACGAAGGCTTCACCAGCGTTTACGGTTCGTATCCTTATTCCTATATTGGCATCGGTAACAACGACCTTAAGCCCGAGCAGAGCGTCAACACCGAACTGGGCGTTTACTGGCAAGAGGACGCGCTGGCGCTGGATGCCACCGTGTTCTTCACCAAATTTAAAGACAAGATCAGCGACTACACCATCTGTACTGCAACGGCTACGCAGAAGTGTGTGTACAACGGCTATGAAGCGGAAGAGGTCTCCCAGTACTTCAACGTCAGCGACGCGGAAATTTATGGTCTAGAGCTGAACGGTGACTGGCAGGTCACGCCCGCGCTGAAGGCTAACGCGAACTACACCTATACGCACAGCGAGCAAAAGAGCGGTCAGTACAAGGGGGAAGCGCTGAACGAATTCCCGAGCAGCATGCCCAACCTCTCCCTGACGTGGAACGCGCTTAACGATCTTGAGCTGTGGACCAAAGCCAGCTGGCGCAGCAACACGCCGAACACCGGGAAATCGACATCCACAGAGGCCTATGCGCTGGTTGATTTAGGCGCACGCTACCATCTCAACAAGCGCATCACGCTAATGGCGGGGGTCTACAACCTGTTCGACGTGAACCCGATCTACAAAACGTCCTATAACCAGTCTTCCCTGCTGGAAGGACGCCGCTACAACATGGGCGCACGCTTCGAGTTCTGACAGTGGTGCCGGAGCCTCTGGCTCCGGCAGCTACAGCCCGCGCACCATCAGCGCCTCATCCAGTTCGCGATAGGCTTCAACCAGCTTATCCAGCGTTGCCCTGTTTAATCCGCTTGGGTTTGGCAGCACCCACACCTGCGTTACACCGATGCGAATGCTCTGTTTACCCCACTGCGCCCCGCGCTGGCTGAATGCCTGCTCATAAGCCTGCTTGCCGAGGATAGCCAGCGCAGCGGGCTGATACTCCTCTATTTTCTTGACCAGTTCCCGCCCGCCGCTGCGTAGTTCATGCAGATTGACCTCGGTTGCCTGCACCGTAGGACGCTCGACCAGCATGGTGATCCCACAGCGCGTATCCAGCAGGTGTTGCTCCTCTTCTGGCTTAAGTAGCCTGTCGGTAAAACCTGCCTGATAGATCACCTTCCAGAAGCGATTTCCCGGATGAGCGAAGTGAAAACCGGTGTACGCCGAGGATTTCCCCGGGTTGATTCCGCAAAATACTACCCGCAGGCCAGGGGCCAGAATGTCGTTAATCATCTTTACTCCCACTGATACATCGTTATGGAAGTATAAAGGATTGATTATGCATTGTTTATAAAAACAGCAGGCAGGAGTGAATGGCTGGATTGCTGCGGGGAGTTACTTTATAATTCACCGCCACGGCCCCTTAGCTCAGTGGTTAGAGCAGGCGACTCATAATCGCTTGGTCGCTGGTTCAAGTCCAGCAGGGGCCACCAAATTTTAGCTTTAGAATCATATAAAAAAGCCCCTCTAGCGAGTGGCTTTTTTATTGGTTTTTTTCAACGGTCGGAAGCGAAGCCGCTAAGCGTGGGAAAGCGAAGCCGTTCGCGCATTCCCAGCGTCTCCAGGGGTTGCGATCAGACGCTCCACGGACTCCATCGTCACGAACGTACAGCTGCAGTCAACATTGGTGCACTGGTGATAGCGCTCTTTGGTGTTTTCACTTAAATAGCGACTGGTACGCGCATGCGCGGAATGCTTGCACTTAGGACAATGAAACATGTACCCCTCCGTTTAATTCACATTTTGTGAATTAATAATACTCAATAACAACGTAAAGGCAAACCAATTACTCACTGTCGACAGAAAATTTTTCGTCGGTGGCGTTCAACTCGAGGTTAAGCCTGGTGGTAAATCCGCTTTCGCTGAGGGTATGAACCACCTCGCTGATGATCCACGCCTGCTCGTCAATGACGCGTTTAAAACCGTTTACAAGCACCGGCGTTTCGGGAAACAGATCGGCTCGCCCCCGCGCCAGCTGGATGGAAAATTTCACGGTCCCCCGCTGGAGCGCACGCCACTTTGCCTCTGCAGCTCTGAGCGCCTGCTCTTCAGAGGCGTAGACCGTAGTGAGCTCAAACACGTTCTCCGCCGATCCCACCAGCATCTCCTGCGGCTTCTGCGCCTTGTCTACTGCTCCCGCTGTCGGCGCGGCGGCATTCGGGTGCATTAATGCCTCTGGCACCTGCCCCTCAGGCAATCGACTAATACTCAATTGAGGATTTTGTTTTTTAGGATCGCGCGTTTGCAGCCATTTGGCCGTCACGCCAGAATAGTTTTCACGATCGGCGACGGAAAAAAGATGCCGGTCGCCATCCCCACGTTCAATCACCATTAAGGGAATCGTTTTACCGCTGGCCGTCACGGCCTGGCCCGCCTTCATAAAAATAACCTTGCCGGCTTTGATTGAAACAAATGCGCCGTTGCGTTCGGCCAGGCGGGTGAGAAACGCCGCGTCTGTCTCCTGAGACTGATCGATATGCGAAATGGTGATAGACGAAAGTCCCGCCGCGACGCTAGCGGTCAACTGGTTACGCTGTGCGATAGTATTAACGATCGCGCCGATCGTCGTGTCATGCCACGACTGCTCGCGCCGCACGTTTAGCTTCCCGCGGAAATCCGCGCTGCATCCCCGAATGGTCAGCTTGTCCGGTGCGCCCTGAAATTCAATCGTATCGACCGTGAAGTTCCCTTTCTTTTGAAGGGGGGTTCCCTTCCATCCCAGCCATAAAGTGAGCGTTGCGCCCCGAGCAGGTAAATCTAGCAGTCCGTCGGAATCATCCAGTTGAATATCCAGCTGATCGGCTTCCAGCCCGCGTTTGTCGGTCATGGATAAGCTGATAAGACGAGGACTGACGTTTTGCGTGATATCACGATCGTCAAGCTTGAGCATAAAATCAGGGGCGATTTTCCCACCCGCCCGGATATTCATTTCGGTGATCATCCCACCAGCCCTCCAATGCTACTGCGTGCGCTCGTCACCAGCTCTTCAGCCTGCGTTCTCAGGTCGCCAAACATCGCCATTAGCGATTCGTCCACGCGTTTCAGCTCCAGCGTAAAATTAATTTTTCGCGCAGTGCCATCACTGTAAAAATCCGAATGCGTATGCGTGACTTTCTCAATGATAAACATGCCGTGAATGATACCGGTGCCGTCTATCAGCGGCCATGCCCGCCCTTCATTTGCCATCAGCTCAAGCGCCTTAAGAGAAAGCCGCCCTCCCGTGAGCTCCGGGTAAAGTAATCCGGACAAGCTGAAGGAGGTCTCACCTTCGCCAAGATACTGCCAGGCTTTAGGCTTCCCGATGCGATCGTTGGATGCCCAACGATAGCCCTTTGTAAACTGCATTGTTTGATACGGTAAGGTTCGTCGTTCAAAGACAAACAGACCCAGCACCATTAACATTTTCTATCTCCTCAACCGTACGTAAAGCTGGTTTGCTGCTTTCTCGCTTTCTCACGTTCACTGTTTTCTATTGCCTCCTGGATTTGACGAGTCAGATCCGTTCCGGAGGCCACGCTTCCCTGCAGCGTAATGTTGTATTCGCTTTTACTCTGATCGACGTATGAACGCCCTCCCGCGGCTGCCGTTGGCTGGTATCCCAAGAAGCCACCGTAAACCGGTGACGTCGGGTCCCAGGCACTGCCGGCATCAGCAGAAGATGTGTCTGCTTTCGGCACGACCGGGTCGATATTGCCCGACTCTTTTTTTATGACGCCGAGTTTCTCCAGCAGCCAGCTGGCCTTGCCGCTCAGGCTGTTAAAGAGATCAAGCGGAGCCATTAGCGCATTTCCCAGCGCCTGACCGAACGCCACGCCAACATTTTTGCAGCTGTCGAGCGTTTCCTGCGTCGCCTTGATCGGCGCAATCAGCTCGGTGAACCATTGCCAGATCCCGCTCAGTTTTTCTGCGATGAAATCAAACGCCTTTAACAGCGGGGAGAACAGCTCGCCCAGCGGCGCGAAGGCCGCAGAAAGCCCCTCAATCACGCCGCCAAAGAAGGCGCTGATGGGCTCCCAGTATTTAAAGATCAGCAAGGCACCGGCGGCAATCGCCGCGCCAAGGGCAATAACCGGCCAGCTAAGGGCTCCCAGCACCGTCATGATGGTGCCCCCCACCACGCTGAATCCCGTACCCAACATTCCTGCGGCGGTGATGATCATATTCAGGCCAGACAAAACCGGCGCGACGACCATGCCTAACCCGCCCAGTACGCCTGTAAACGCCTGCGCGCCGATAACGACGCCGACCAGACCTTGCGTCAGCTCAGGGTTAGCGTTCGCCCAGAGAGAGAGCGTACCGAGCCACCCGGTCGCGGTGGCGATCAGGGTGCGCAGGGCACCGTCCGCGTTATCAAATACATCTATCTTTAACCCGCTCCACGCGGCCTGGAACCGGTTGATATCGCCGTCAAGATTATCGGTCTGTACGAAAGCCGCGAGCGCGGTACTGCCCTTCGCCGCCTGCAACTGCTGACGTTTTTCATTAAGCGATCCATCACCCGCAGCGGAAGCCAGCACCCCCGCGGCTTTTATGGCATCCGGAGTCTGAACATGGCGCAGCATCGCGCTGAGCGCGTCCCCGGCAGCGGCACCTTTCATCCCTTTTTCCGCCAGGACGCCGAGCAGCGCGGTGGTCTCTTCAAGCCCCATACCGGAAGCATCCGCAGCGGGCGCAGCGGAGGTGACGGCGTCCTGCATCTCAGCGAGGCTGGTTTTCGAAGAGGTAAAACCGCGCGTCAGAACGTCTGCGATGCGCCCCGCATCCTGATCGGCCAGACCATACGCGGCCTGCGTACTGGCGATCATATCGGCCGCTCTTGCCGCGTCGACATTCCCCGCCAGGCTAAGGTTGACCGCTGGCGCGGTGGCCGCAAGCAGCCCATCGGCGTCAAAACCGGATTGGGCCAGCTCGCGCTGTGCCAGCGCGATCGTATCGACAGGGACGCCGGTGCTGGCGCTGACCTCCCGCGCCTGCTGTCGGATGGCCTCAAGCCGGGCGTCGCCCTTCTCCAGACCAAGGTTCGCCTGAATGGATGACATCTGCTTCTCAAAACTGATGCCAGGGGCCATAAACCGCGAGGTCTGGTCAAAACCTGCCTTTGCCATGCCCACGCCCGCATTTGCCAGCTGATGCACCCGTGAGGCCACGCGTTTACCTGACTCGTAGCGAGTCTGAACGGTATTCAGCCGCTCCTGCTGCTGATTAACGCGGGCCAGCGCATCCCGCTGTCGGTTAAGCTGCTGCGTTTTTTCGCTGATGTGGGTGCGTAAACGACGCTCATCCGACGAGAGCGTGCGCGTGTTTATTCCCGCCTGGGCGAGTTCGGTGCGCTGGCGTTGTACCGCGTAGCGCAGGCTGTTGTACTCGAGCTTAAGGTCGGCTGCTGATTTTCGGGCAGCGGACAGCGCATCTGCCTGCGCCTGGGTGGGGTTTTGCGTGTTCTTAAATTGCACCGCCAGCGCCGCGGCCTGCTGTCTGGCCTGGTCAAGCGACTGTTCCGTCACGGCGAGCCGGGCGTTTGCTTTCCTGAAGCCGTCAATACGCCCCGCCTGCTCATCAAGCGCGCGCAGCGCCGCCTGCGAATCACGGATCTCGCCCTCGAGAGAGAGGCCGGCATGTTGGATAGCCTTGAGCGGTCGGGTGGCCCGGTCAACGGCACTCAGCAGCTCCTGAAGTCTGACATTATTGCTCATGGTGGTTTCCGCTTCGCTGCAGCGCCTTTTCGCGCCATATAAGGAGTTCGGTCACGCTCAGGGAGTACAGTTCTGACAGCGGCCAGTGAAAGATCACCGCGATATCCGCCATCAGGTCGTCGACCGACAGGTTTTCAGGAAATTTCAGCGAGCCGAAGTCGGTGACAAAAAACCGACCACCTTACCGGCAAAAGAGAGCAGGTCGGAGGCATCCAGACGCGCAATCTCATGCTCGGTTAATGCGGGAGAGGTCATCCGTGGCAGTACCTTAATCAGGGCATCCACATCGGATTGCGCCAGCGACGCCAGCGAGACGCCACGCAGGGTGCCGGCATTGGGTTTGACGACGGTCACTTTTTCGATTTTTTGTTCACCGCGCTGAACGGGGCTATCAAGCATGACGGTGTGAGGATTTTCGCTTTCGTTGATATTTTCCATCTCGTTACTCTCAAAAAAAGGGGAGTAACCGGCCAGCAATTCTGGCCGGTTAAGAAGTTACAGGCCGATGGCCTTACGATGTTCCGCCAGACGATCGACGCCGTCGCCTTTCAGCCCCATGTTGATGATGTCAATCTCGATGACCTCTTTGCCATCAATGGTGAGCTGGTAATAAGCACACTCGGTCGACATCTTGGTGGTGCCGCTTTCACCCTGCTTGTTCTCACCACCGTCAAACTCTTTGTGACGGCCGCGCATCACAATCTCGACCGCTGAGATTTCACCGGTGTCGTCACGCTGGAAAGAGCCTGTAAAACGCAGCGGCACGCTGTCCGCGCCCGGAGAGGCATACTGCGCCCACAGCGCGACGTCAGGGAGACCGCCGATGGTCCACTCCAGCGCCAGGGCATCATCGTCCAGGCCGAGGTCGACGGAGACCGAGCCCGGCATACCGCCGCCGCGATACTTCTCCAGCTTGCGGGTCAGCTTCGGTAAGGTGACGGACTCAACCACGCCCATGTAGCTCAGGCCGTCGTTGAACATATTCAGATATTTAAGTTTGCGTGGTAACGCCATTCTTCAGCTCCTTAGCTGTTAACCGAATCTGACAGATCGGCCAGATAGGTATCGGTGATGCGCTGGCGCAGGGTCAGATTCTCCAGCGGCGGAACAGGGGTGTAGTCGTAATCGATATACAGTTTCCCCGCTTTCAGGGTCGACACGTCATTGGATTCCGGGTCATACCAGCAGGAGCCGTCAACAATGTAGCCGTTGGTTTTCAGTTCGCGGAATTTGGCGTTAATGCCGGAAATGATGTCGCGAATCAGCGTTGGAGTAATGGGCTTATCCATTGCCCATGCGTGCGCTTCCGCCATGGTGTCGGCCAGTACCTGCGCGGTACGGGTGTAGTTTTCAAACAGGAATAACGGGTCGTCAGAGCAGGTGCGGTTGCCCCAGAATTTGAAACCGTCATTGCGAATCAGCGTCGTCACGCCAGCCTGGTTAAGCAGGTTGGCATCGGTGGCCTGTTCCTGCAGATCCCAGGATACGGAAGCGCTCACGCCGGTGACGCCGTTGACGCCCACGTTTGACAGGGTTTTATGCCAGCCGGTGGTCTGGTCGATTTTGGCGCGCAGGCCAAGCGCGCGCGCGGTTGCCCATGCCATTTTAGTGCCGTTCGTCGCGGTATCCCACGCCAGGAAGTCCGGATGGATGACCATCAGCTCACGCTGGCTAAAGTTTTTGCGGTAGGCGATCGCCTCAGGAATGGTTTTACAGCCCCATGCGCTAACATAGCCAAACGCACGCAGGCTCTGGCACGTCGCGGCCAGCGCGGTGGCCACTTCCAGCGAATCCAGCCCCGGAACGCCGAGAATACGCGGCTTAACACCGGTGACGGTTTTTGCGGTCAGAAGCGCCTTCAGGCCGGTGTATTTACCGTTTTCGTCGGTGGTACCGATGATGTTAGAGATAGTCTCTTTCTGTGCCGCTTCAGGATCTTCCGGATCGTCGATACCTTCGGCCACTCGGACAACCACAACGACCGGCTTGCACTGGTCGGCGATAGCCTGAAGGGAAGCGGACAGCGTCCCCTGTTTACCGGCTTTCGCAATGGCGGATTGCACATTGGTAATGAGCACAGGCTCGTTAAGCGGGAATGTCTGTTCGTCAGCATCGCTGGCCGTACAGACCATACCGATGATTGCCGTCGAGACGGTGGAAATGGTGCGCGTGCCATCGTTGATTTCGATGACTTCCACGCCGTGGTGATAGTCGCCCATCTGTTTAACTCCGTGGTTAAGGTGTAAAACTATTTTCTGCCACCCTCTCATTCCATGCACTTCATCATGTTCCACCTGTCATTCACACAACAAACAAAAAGCCCTCTTAACAGAGGGCTGGAGTTATTTCGTCTTTTCAAATTAAATTACTGCGGGGGATCCGGGAAACTAACGGGTATTACGGTGATATCACAGGCCTCCAGAGCATCAATATAATCAAGCCAGGCGTTTAACAGGTTTAACTGTCTCTCCGTCAGCGTTCTGCCTGCCATTAACCTGGTCTGAGGTACAACTATTTTTTCTCTTGCCTCGCTAAGTAAGCGTTCGAGCTCGTCTTTTGCTAGTTGAAGCAGTTCTTCATGTGAATAAACAAACGGGGTAATTTTTTCACCATCAAATACCCAGCGCATTTCCGGCTCGAAAAAATTCTCCGGCACACTATTTTTTTCAATTTCCGAAACGGACAGATTTTCAGGTGCCAGCATGGAGGCATCCCATGAAGCAGCAACAATATTGCCTTTTCCATCAAACATAAATTTTAAAGAGGAGGCCGAAAATTTGGTCTGTGATGCATACCAGTCATTTCCATCCTCATCAGTGAATACCATGACTGTAAAGCCATCCATTTTTTTTGTTGAGGCAGTGAAATTTTTCATTAACATCGAATTAGTTATCCTTATGCGTAGGCCGCAGTAACCCATGAGCCGCCATTGATCTGATATTGCAACGGACGAAGACGAATCCAGTAATTAGAACTTCCCCGGTCAGCAAAAGATGTCATCACCCCACCGGTCAGGCGCTCAGTGTTCCCACGCTCTTGATATTCAGCGGATGCGCCAAAACGAATGCCTGTTATATAGCTGCCTTTGCCTTGATAGCGAGCTTCGCTTTCAGCCTTGGTATATGCGCTAGTTTTAGGCATATAACCTGCATCAGATTGTGCTTTTGTGTAATAACGCCCATCACTTTCAGCTTTGGTATACGAATCTCCCACCTTTAACAATGTAACAACAGCGTTACTGGCTTCATGCCTCATGTACGGCCTTGACGCATCACCGTTCGCAAAGCCAGCATAAGAGGCACTGTCGCGTAGCAGGAAGCGCGTATCAGCCAGCGTTTTGGTATAAAAACGCCCATCAAAATTAGCAAAACTGCCCGGTATAATTTGTCCTGGCGCAGAAAAATTACCGCTGGTATCCCATTTATAGTTAACATCCTGACCGCCGCTGCCTTTCATGTGCAGATGCCATGAAAGAGCGGTATCGGCAACAAGAGACCCCATGGAAAAAGCCCATGAATTGATCCCGGTAATACTTGCCTGCTGTTTGAACACCGGGTGGTATTCACTCGCTCCAGTTGTTGAATAGGTATTATAAAATGGTGCCTTTGTTTTGTACTGCTCGGCCCATGCAAATGAATTGCTATAACCCGCTGTAATTTCCTTCGAGGCGTAGATGGTATTGCCTACAGTAAAAGGTGTTTCGGATTGCAACGCCCCGGTTTCAAGACTCACACGTAAAGGACGCAGCGCATTGTAATTGCCGTAAGCATCGCCCTTATTGGTTACCATCAGATAAAGATTATTACCATCATTTCGCCAGAAACAACCGTAGTCCCCATATGCAATCCGATAGCTATTGGCTGAAAGAGATTGCACTTCCCCGTTTGAACGCAAATGACCGCTAAATTGTCCCGCACCGTTTGTCTGAAACAACAGCGAGCCGTCTTTATTTCGCTGTGAGTACAAATGGTAGCCGGTGTCATCCCCCAGTTCGACTACAGATGGGCGGTCTACATTACCCCAGAGGCGCAGAGCTGCATTCTTGTCAGAAGTATTAGATGAATAAAAAGAGAGTTTTTTCGTATTCCCTGAATAAAATCCGCCAAGTTGTGAGGTTAAATTACCCCTCACTCTCAGGCCGGTATTAGTGCTAATCGCCAGCTCCTCCTGCGAATCGGTACTGCCTGTCGCCAGACGGTATTCACCTCCCTGAACGGTTTCATGCCAGATAGTGTCCGTCGCTCCGCCGCGCATTTTACGCAGATAATTTTTATTGCCTGTCGTCGCGTTAGAGAGTGCCGTTAAGTTATAGGTTGACTGTGTTATGGCGTCCTGATTCAACGTTCCGGTCATACTGTCGCCGAATTTGCTGACTCGCTCACTGGCATTTTTATTGGCCGCAGCGGCGCTGTCGTTAGCGACTTTCACCGCCTTCGGCGTCGCCGCCTGCACCTCAGACACACTGTCAGTCGCGCTGCTAAGCTGGACAATCCCCTTTTGCGCCGTGGTGGCGTCCTGAGCCGCGTATTTCCCTTTCGCCAGGTCGTACGCCGCCTTCACCGCTTTCGGCGTTGCAGCGAGCACTTCGGAGGCGCTATCAATGGCGCTGCTGAGCTGTGTAAAGCCCTTCGCAACAAGGGTCGCGTCCGGATGGCGGCGCGACTGCTCGTGCTCCGCGAGCTTCCCGTCAACGTAATCCTGCGTCGCCATTACCGTTGAGGTGTCAATCGTCAGCTCAACGGACGCGATATCGCTGACCATGATGACCATGCGCAACGTCTGCGCGCGCCCCGAGCCCTCCACCAGCGTGGGTTTATAGCTTTCAGCCATGTTCCCGACGGCAATCAGCGTTCCGGCATCGTCATACAGCCCCATCTCGCGCATCCAGAAACCGCCAACCTCAGGCGGGATCAGCAGCTCTGCCACAACGTAGTTTTTGTTCTTCTTGTCCTGGCTGATTTTATTCAGCGCGTGGCGCCAGACTTCCTTCACCAGCTTTGTCTGGCTGGCATCAGGCACCGGCAACGCTCCGCCACCGTCGCCGACCGCCATCGCTGTAAAGTTCACTTTCTTCCCGTTCGGGACGGTTGCTGCAGCCAGTTTTTCCGCACCGGCTTTGGTGATAACCGTTTTATATTTCACTGTCATTGTGCTCTCGCTTATCCGGGGTAAACCGTGATGATGTCGCCGTCATAGCTCAGGGCGCCGGTATAGAGATAACCCGGGATGTCCTGGATGATATTCAGGCCGATAAGGTGACGGCTGGCAGGCTTTGCATCAGCAATAAGCCTCTCCATCTCGTAATACATTTCCTCGGTGATGCCCGTGTCTAACACGCCGATATCAAGGCGGAAGGTGCCGGGCGGATCGTTGGTTTGCCACCACTCGGTGACGTTAATCAGATAACCCAGCGGCTCCACTACGCGACGCACGGCGCCTATCGTTCCCTTGTGGGCATGGATAAACCACGCCGCGCGGATCACGTCACGCTTGGTGGCCTCCGGCCAGTTCTCATCCCAGCGGTCGACCGAGAACGCCCAGGCCAGCCACGGCAGCAAGTTTGCCGGGCAGGTATCTGCGCTCCAGAGATGGCGCAGCGGCACCGGCGTTTTTTCGATCTCCGCGCAGGCGCGCGCGGCCGCCACCTCAAGAGGCGACGAACCAACCGGCAGAAGACGGGTATCACTCATCGTTCCCCCCTACGGTCACGCTGTACTGGCTGCACCATGAGGCCTGCGTCTCATCGAGCACGATATCGGCTGCCGGCGCCGTCAGCTCCACGCGCTGCACCCCTTCCACATGAAGTGCGGCGTAAATAGCAGACTTGCGGATATCGCGCCCCAGCCGGTGCTGTGCCGTGATATAGGCCTGCAGCCGGGCTCTGGCCGCGTTGAGCACGGGTTCACTTTCAGGGCCAGGGAATAAGAACAGCGAGGCCACAATGCTGTAGTCGACAATATTGGCTGACTGGACGGTCACGCGGTCGGCGACGGGCCTGACGTCCTCATCGTTCAGCGCATTGCGAACGGCGGTGAGCAGCGCTTCGGACGCCACGCCATTATTCTCCCGCGAGAGCACGGAAACCGTAACGTTCGCAGGCTGGGGGCTAATCACGGAAATGTCTGCCACCCGCCCATCCGCGCTGCGGCCATGGAACTGATAAGCGCCCGTCGAACCGGCCACGCTTAGCCCTTCCGGCGCCTGCTGGATCCGCAGACGAAAGTCGGTATCGGATTCCATGACCGCTGGCGTGGGCGGGAACGTGGTGTCGTCGGCGGGCGTAATCACCAGACGCTGAAGATTAGCGTTTGCCCCAATCTGGTCGAGATCGCTGCCCGCGGCGTAGGCCAGCATGACCGCTCGCGCGGCCTCATTTACACGCTGACGCCAGATAACTTCCCGATACGCGTTTTCCTGCAGGAGCTTCACAATCGGCTCTGACTCCAGCGTCAGCGTGCGTGCGATCGCCTCTTGCTCCGCCTCAGGATAGAGCGAGACAAAGGTGGCCTTACGTTCTGCCAGCAGCGTCTCATAATCCACCTCCTCCACGACATCAGGCGCGGCGAGCTGGCTCAGATCAACAATAGCCATAGGGTTTAACTCAGTGAAATGGTGATAGAAAAGGAGCGATCGGACGTTGGTCGCGTGCCGGTGATATCGACATACAACGTCCCGTCATTCTCCGAGCGTTCGAACGCGATTGCCGTCAGGGTCATCCGCGGTTCCCACTTCTGGATCGCGGAGTAACAGGCGGCCATAATTTGGAGGCGCAGCGCCGGACTCTGGGGCCGGTCGATCATCGCCGCCAGCAAGGAGCCGTACTCCCTACGCATGACCCGCGAGCCAACGGGCGTCACCAGAATGTCGCGCACGCTTTGCCTGATGTGTTCAGCCTCTGAAATGCTGAGCCCGGTTTGACTGTTCATTCCCGTGTAGCGCACCGTCATTGTGTCCCCTTAGTCCAGCTTCCGCCGCTTTGCACACTGCCGTGGGCATGGTTGTCCACCTGTACCCCATTGGAGGTGAATTGACCGCCGGAGTGTTGGATATTTCCGGCCATCACCCCGCCCTTTTGCACCTCAAGCGAGGCGGTAATTAACTTGTTGGTACACACTACTTCGGGTGTATCAAGCGTGATGCGGGTCGCGGATTTCACGAGCACCACCGGTACGGTCGCGCTCAGTGATTCCGATGCGGTGATGGCTGCCGTTTTGATGCCGGTTGCCGCCAGCGCCCCGCTCCCGGGCTCGTACTCAATAACCGCCCCGTCGGGAAAGCTAACGTGAAGCGCATCGGGTGACGTCGACGGTGCCGGATGCTCGTCAGAGAAAATGCCCGGCAACACAAAGGCGGTATCCAGCTCTCCGCCGATGGCCAGCAGCAGTACCTGTTCGCCCTCGGACGGTGCCCACCACACGCGCGAACGGCCAGCGCGGCAGGTCATCCAGTTCAGCCAGGTGGTGTTCATCCCACCGGACTGGACGCGACAGAGCCCTCTTTTGAGGTCGACATCGGTCACAACACCGACACGAATAAGATTGCGGATCGCGCGAGCGATGCCGTGTATGGAGGTTAATGTATTCATAAGAAGAGAATGCCGCGCAGGGCGATCGGCAGCAACGAGACGGGGTTTGATGCGGGATGAAACAACAAGCAGTATTGCCGACTGGCCAGCCAACAGGGCTGCGGGCTGGCCATCAGCGCAGTCACACCTCCCAGCGGCTCACCAGCTCACCGTTGATGTACAGCTCCATCGGGCGCGTGACGGGTTCCGGCAGCGGCGGCTCCGGGGCATAGGTGGCGAGCAAGGTCCCCTCCTCCTGGGCAACCAGAATGCGCTCGGTCAGCTGCAGGCTAAAGCCGATCTCTGCCGTTTCATCGTCATTTAAGGCGACCTGAAAGAGAAAGCCATTTTTTTGCCCCTGTTCAAGGGTAAACATGTCCGGCTGGTTTTCCCGAAGCCAGGCCAGCACCGGAACAAAAATGCCCTCGCTGTCGCCGGAAAAACCGCTGACTTTCGCCTTCAGCTCATATTTCTTTTCAAACGAGAGCGAGGACGCCAGGCGTGCATCGATATTCCCGCTCCCGACGGACATCGCCAGGCGCTTCGGGTTTGCGCGCAGTTGTGGAACAGCGTCAATTAAGGCCTGACGCAGGCTCTTGAGTTTGTGCATCGCGTGTATCCTGACAGTCTTTAATGGTTTCAACCTGCAACGCGCAGGCAGTAAGGGCATGCTCAAGCCTGCGAATATCGGCACTCAGATCGCCGTTAGTGGCGGGCTCGCTCGCCGGCATCGGGCAGAGGCTCACCTTCGGGCAAGCGTGGTAAACAATGTGCGGCGGAGGCGCAGGCGGCGCGGACGTGCAGCCTGCGGACAGCATCAGGCAGCTGAGCGGTATACCAGCGGCGTAACTCTTCATTTTCATTTATCAACTTCCCAATGGCCACTTCGCGTCTGGCCAACGTTTCTCCGGCAGCGGCAAGCTCATCGCGGAGCCTGACCTGCGCGTTTTCATTTTCTCTGGCCAGCCGCTGCGAGACGTTAAGCTGTTGGTTCAGCGTGTTGATCGCGCTTTTTTGTTCGCGGACGATCTGGTTGGTTTTGGTCAGGGAGCGGGACAGGTTCTGATTGTCATGTCGATACCACAGGGTCATGGCCACCAGCGCGGCCAGCATCAGAAGAAGCGTTCTCATCGGCCCTCCTTCAGACACCAGGCCTTTTCACGGGCGCGACGGTTTTCAAGCCCAGCGTTTTTGTTCCCGTTGACGTACACCCAGCGGGTCAGCTCACCGCACGCCTGCGGCCACTCCTTGCGATTTATCAACGACACCAGCGTCGAACGGCAGGCGGCGCCGGTTCCCACGTTAAAGGCAAAACTGACCAGCGCATCATAGACACGGGGCGGCATCTCCACCGGTGCGCAGGCGGCAAGCCGTTTCTCAACCTTCATGACGTCGGCAATCAGGTTCGCCGCCGCGTCACGTTCGGTAATGTCTCTCGTCGGCACGACACCGGCCGTGTGGCCAATGCCTGACGTCCATACGCCCGCGCTACACCGGTAGGGCGACAGACGACACCCTTCGAGATCGGCGATCAGCGCCAGCCCTTCGGGCGAGGTTTTCAGTAGCCGAAAGTCCGGCATGAGCACCGCCAGCGCAAGCACGCTGGCGATGCTGCAACGCTTAATGATTGAGTTCACGAATGCTCTTCTTATCGAGGCCTAACGATTTGAGATAGCGCCAGGTTTTTCGCTTAAACCAGTAATTCGTCAGCGCGGTAAAAATGGCGCAGAGACTTCCCACGTAGAGCGCGACTTTCTCAGGAGACATCGCCCCAAACCAGGCCAACGCCACGGCCAGCCAGTAGGCAATAAACGTGGTGATTTTCTCCAGACTCAGTCCCATAGGTTCACGGTTTCTTTTCTGGGTGCGCTATCCACCTCAGGCATGTCTATTTCGCAGCCATGAGGCAGAACAACGCCGTACTCAGCGAGGCCAGGATTGGCTTTCAGAACGGTTTCGACGACGCCTGCCGTGCGCCCGTAATAACGGGCACAGATGGCATCAAGCGTATCGCCCTGCATTGCATAGATCTTCATCAGACGCTCCAACATCCGGATTACCAGGTACGGTAGAGTTTCCAGAGCCAGCGCCCTTTCCGCTAGCGCTGGCGGATGGACAATCGCGGACACAACAGGCCGTCCGCGAGCCGCGAGCGGCCGCCTGGCGAGCACAAAATCTGAATGAAGCGCGTCGTGCCGGTATAAGAGGCTGAGGCTAGCGCCAGCTCTCGTCTTCCCAGACTTCGCGGAGAATGGTGTCCAGCGCTTCGCGTTCGGCCTCGCCGTCAACGCCCAGCAGCTCAACGCCGGTCATGGAGCCTTCTTTCACCGTCCCCCGCGTTGACGGGAACAGGGGCCTAATCCTGCGGGTGAGTTCGCACTGGAATGCCGCCACGATGGACGGGCCAACGTGCTGATCTTTATCCAGCGTGATATTCACCCGCACATTGCTTTCTTTTTTGATTCGTTCTGGAACAGGCGATGCCGAGAAAACAACGGTAAACGCATTGTTTTTGATTAAATTCCCTCTCGCAATCTCAGCAATTAAATTCAGGGCAATCTCACGATCTCTCTCCTGACAGGTTCCTTCTGTCGTCAGTCGCGCAATCATCTCGACTCGTTCAATCATGACTTGCTCATTCAACTCTCTGTCCACACAACCTCCACCACGAGATACTGTATAAACATACAGTAGCACGTATTCATAAAAAGAGTGAAGCGAAAAATCAGAATGCCTTGCGGTATGTACATGATATCGATGGAGATTAGCGTTCCCGTTGGGTGAGCAGGCCCGTTAAATGCCCAATACGTTCAAGGATTTTCCGCGCCTTTTCCTGATAAGAACGCGCTGCCGGAAAGAGCGAACCGTCAGCGGCGCCTCTGCACCATTTGTCGTTAAAGCGGCTGACGCCGCCCGCCATAAGATGCAGGGCCTCTCCTCGGCTGATGGCGATTCCGGTGGCGAGCCGGATCTCATCAATCACCCTCTCCGGAACCCCGTTCTGCGGATCCCGCTCATAGACAAAGGGTGCCGATGCGCCGGGCCGGATGCGTTTGATGCGCTCGGTTAATGCCCGCCGCGCATGCCGGTTAAGGGGTTGAGAGGGATCGCTCACCGTACAGTTAATGACAGAACTCCGAGGAGGTGCAGGCGCAACCTGAAGGTCCACGGCCCGCTTCGGCACAATTTTCCACTGCGTGAGCCGGGTCAACACCGGGCTGCCAGCACCGACGGCGGAATCGTACACGCCGCGGATGCGAACGGTCTCCTCGCCGTACTGGTTAAATTCGGCGCGCGGTTCATACAGCGTGCGCACCTGCAAATCATCGCGACGCACAAACGGCCCGCCCTGTGCGGTGACATAACCCGCCCAGTCCCCGGCGTCCGCCGCGTCATGGACGGCGGCAAACTCCACGCTCAGACCGCGCGCGGCCTCGGTGTCCGTCAATCGACGCAGCTCGCGGTAGACGGTTACCGGCGCGCCGCCGATGAACTGAAACTGGCGAATGTGCCAGCGCCCCGCCCAGGCCGATACGGCGCACGCCGTCTCCTTCAGCAACCCGCCGCTTTCGTTATCGGTTTCGCCATCCAGCGCATAGCCGTCGATGTTCTTTGAGATGTATTTGGCGATATAGCCAGTAGCACTGCCTTTTTGCGGATCGATGGCGTCCGCGTGAAAGCGCACCCGTGCGGCGCTTTCACTCTGCAGCTCAGCGGCATCCTCCTCCCGCGCGTAGTCCCCTATAATCTGGCGTACACATTCGACATCTTCCGGCAGCATAAACATCAGCATGTGCCAGTGGGGCGTACCGTCGTGATGGGGTTCCGCAACGCGGATACCAAAAATGCGCCGCCCCTCCCGGTGCAGCTTTGCGCGAATGCGCGCCCACAGCCGCGTGAAGTAGCGCTGCGTATCCGCCGGGCTCGCCCCGTCCCACTTCGCGTTGGGGTAGCCCGCGCTCACGGTCGCGTGATACCGCGCGGGCGCGGTTAACGTATAGCACTCGCCCACATAGCCCAGCGCCTGGCAGATGTTTTCGAAGCCGCGAATGCGGGTCATCAGTTCACAGCGACGTATCGCCGGATTGGCTACCGAGCTGTCGTATTTATCAATCAGGCTGATGCGATTGCCCTCTTCATCTTCCAGCTCCATGCCCTTGAGAAATTCGCGGGTGCGGCGCTTCTGCTCGCGCCATTCCGTCACGCAGCGCTTGCTCGCATACGCCGTTCTCTTTTTGCTGACGTTGCCGAGGGCAATCTGCACATGCTCGCGCCAGGCGGCCGCGATCCGACGCAATCGCCCGCGCCACCACGCCTCGGAAAACAGGCGGATCACCGCCGCGGCAACATCATCTTTGTTGAAAAACGTCGTCGACACCCGCTCCCAGTGCGGGGGCGATACGTTAAACTGCCGTGCGATCAGTCCGGCGCGCTGATACCAGACGTACAGCGTCTGGTATTCACCCATGTCAGCATCGTTAATATTCGCCAGCTCGCCGCGAATAAAGCTGGCGATATCGGCGGCCAGCAGGTCGATATCCGCGCGGGACATATCGGGAAGTCGGTTATAGCGGGCAACCAGCTCGACCATCCGCGAGGCAAGGTATTGCAGAAGTCGGGTGTCGAAATGGCCTTCAAATACGGCCCGGGAGACCGCGTCGTGCAGGCCCGCGCAGGCATAGCGTTCAGAAACCTGCCGCAGGCGGGGCAGTATCCTGTTGCAGAAGCGGATCAAAAAGGCATTGGCCTGCGGGCTGCCCCGACGCTGTTCGAGAGCGTCGACCGTGCGCCAGACGTCAACGCGCACGCAGTCAGGCTGCTGTGAGAGGGCAATTCTTGCCTGCTGCAGCGCCGCGAAAAGGCGATCGCGGCGCTGCAGTTGGGCATGGGTAAGGTAGGGGCTGACAACGGCCGACCGCGGAGCGTTCCATGGATACTCAAATGACGTAGCCAACTCATCCTCCCCGGACGTGTTTATTTTTCATCTCCTCGATCTCCTGGCAGGTGAAGCACAGCGCCACGCCGGGCACCGCCATGCGGCGCGCTTCGGGTATCGGGGCCTCGCAGTCCTCGCAGAGGAAACGCGAAGGTGATGCGGGCCGTCTGCGGGCGTGATTAATGTGCCGCTCTCTGTCTTCCTGCTCGCGCGCCTGCGCAAGATCGATAAAATCGGCCATCAGTGCAGCTCCTGTGATTCACGCTCGTAGCGGGCCGCTTCGAGGCACAGCAGTTCGGCAACGTCTTCTCCGCTCATGCCGGTTTTAAAGATATGGCTTGCCAGCGCCTCCAGGCGCAGGGAGACCGCGCGGGCTCGCGCGCATCGCTCCTCTGTTTTTGCCTCCTTCAGCAGGCGTTTCAGTTCTTCACTTCCGAGTGGATAAGAGCGGTTTTCACTGTTTCGCATCACGCGTTCTCCTTAATTTCAGGCAATAGAATGCCCGGCGGGTTTACGCCATTCGTTTTTGGGTTGGGTTACATCGGCATGGTCAGCCGTTCAGGAAATAAACTCACAACAGCACGAAAATGGTTCATGGCGGTAATCAGCGCCCGTTTCTCCTCAGTCGTCAGCTCGCTGATATCGCACTCGTGGCGGGCGACGGGCAATCTCGCCAGGAAAAAGATGGCGGCCAGCGCCCTGCAGTTCTCCTCAAAACAGGGATCGCGCTTATCGCGCAGCTCGGCCATAAACCGCGCCAGCTCTTTTCCGCTATCGCTCCCGTATCGGGCGCGCAGTTCAGCGACGTGGTTAAGCCCGCTAAGACGAGCCCCCACGCTAAGTGGAACCCTCGCACGGGCAGCTTCTATCGCCATATCACCCCTCGAGTAAATTCACGCACGCTAATGCGCTGATAACGGGCACAGCACGGCTTTTTCCGCCGCTTGAGGATTGCGATTTCAGAAGCCATGCTGCATGATTCCCATTTTGATACTGTCTGCAATCATTAGCCTCTGTTTGCCAACGCCTGCCGCTGATTGCCCGAATTTGTAATGATACTAATACCCAAATGAGTATTAGTAAACACCCAAAGGAATATATTTTGATATTGGATTCTCAAGTGAATAATGAAGAGTTACTCGATAGAATCTGTCAGGTATATGGTTTCACGCAGAAAATCCAGCTGGCCCGTCACTTTAATATCGCCGCCAGCTCGCTTCAGAACCGCTATGCGCGCGGTACCATCTCTTATGACTTTGCGGTTCAGTGCGCGCTGGACACCGGCGCCAGCCTTCGCTGGCTAATGACCGGACAAGGTGCGCAGTTTGAAGGTAACCCCGCGCCGGGTGATCCCGTTTCGGTTTCCGCGTTCACCCTTAGTGATGGAAGACTGGAAGAAAATACTATTTTGAGTATCGACTCTGCTGTCTTTAGCAAACCGCTGGCGCGCGGCATCGCCGTCCGGGCGGAGGGCAAGCTGCACTTTATCGAGAAAGAGGCGTCGTTAACCGACGGTCTGTGGCTGGTTGAGATTGAAGGTACCACCAGCATCCGCGACTTAACGCTGCTGCCGGGTAAAAAGCTCCACGTGGCGGGGGGCAAGGTTCCCTTTGAATGCGGTATCGACGAGATCAAAACGGTGGGTCGCGTGGTGGGGATTTACAGCGAGGTGAGCTGATGGCGTGCGGGTAATCAAAACCGCATGTTCGCAATAAAAAAAGCCAACCCCCGCATTCCTGCGGCGTTGGCCCTGTTTTTAAGGCAGTGACGCTTACAACAGGTTAAAAGACATAACGCATGCCAAGGGTAAATTCATTAGAGACGATGTGTGCTTTCATTTGTTCGTCTTTTAAACCACGCGCGTTAGTGAAGTTGTTATATCCGCTTTCGATCTTGCCCATATCAACATAACGGTAGCCCAGATCGACATACAGGCGTTCAACTGGCGTGTAACTCACACCGGCTCCTAAGGCGTAGGTCAGGTTGTTTTGCGTGGTCGAGGCATATTCACGGCCCGAGTTACCCTGCCAACCGCCGGCTTTAATCTTGCTTACGCCAAGGCCTGCCGTCCCGTACAGGGAAACGCCATAACCCAACTCATAGTCACGATAAACGTTGACCATCAGGCGCTCAGTTTCTGTTTTCAGGTGGTTATAGCTATTAGCGAATGTGCTGGAGCCGCTGGTATATTCGGCCTTCTGCTTAAAGGTATATTCACCCTCGGTACGCCAGCCGTTACCAAACTGGTAGCCCGCTGCAATCGCCGCACCGCCGAAGTGCTCCTTCTCTTTACCACCCACAAACTGCCCGACACCCGGGCGCGCGCTGGTCTCCATCTCTTTCGCACGCTGTTCAACCTGCAGATATTTTGCCGAACCGTAATACCCTTCCTCGGTATTTGCTGCCAGAACAGTGGCCGGAATCATTGCGATCGGCAGGGCGGCTAAAATAGCTTTCATATTCATCTCTACTCCGTTGAAAAAATATTCCGCACGTCGAACAGTCGTCCGCCGTTGGCAGGAAAAAGTCAGTGAGACGAAGCATAAGCAGTCCCGAAAGGGCAAACTATTCGGATGAATACGCGTTTTACCTGGTAATTTTACGTAGGGATTGGTCTCGATTTTTATCTCGATCTTTTTACTTTCAATTATTTATTGGTTGGGGAAAACGCAGCAGGACAATCGCGCCATTGTTCTGAACCGTTCCCAGTTCCGTCACATCCAGCGTGGTATTTTCCGGTAACCTTTGTTCAGTTCACCCGCCATGGCGTTCTTGAGTATTGGTTGTGGAAGCCCATTGCCGAGCCCCCTGAGCACAGGGAAGCGGGGTTTAATGCACAGCCCGTCGGCATTTTTGAGGATGGTGAGATAATGCAGTTTTACCGTATAAATTAATACATGACTATCACCTACTGTGCATTATTAATAATGCAGTGAAGTCATACACACAGGATTAGAAAACCTGATATAACCGAGTTGTTTTCTATGCAGAAAACACTAAGCCTGCCCCGTAATGAAAAATGTTCTGGTCACCTCAGTGACAAAATCGAAATCATTTGTCACTTCATGAGAGCGACTCCAGGAAACAGGTAATACAGGACTCTCCACCCTTGAAAAACAGGTATTCTGGATATTCTTTATTTTTGTTTCATCGCCCTTACACTCAATTAATGAGAGTAAGAAATGCATACTATCAGAATGTATGCTGAGCGTTGTTTTATTACCAACACTTTCAATATTTACGCTTCCAGTATGAGTCCTGAGCTTATGAAGCGCATCACAGATATCTGCCCACAAAGGACAATCCTTTTTACTGAATCCTGTATGTTCGCAAAACAGGAAAAGCTTCATATTCATCGTTCATCCTTTAACAAAGTTGTTCTCATGGCATTTTAACATGGAAGATAAATAATCAAGAGCGGGATGAAGAAAGATCAAGTGATGACGCTTGCAAATTACAGATTTTAGGAATTTTATGGTCTACGTTCTGGCGATGTTTGCCATCTACTCGCCGATATCGCTGACGCGTCAACTTCTTCTCTTTGTCAAATATCAGGCTAATGCTGAGAAGCCCAGTCAATACTTCACTGGGCTATAAGGCATTTCAATTCATCAAGAAAGACTAAATCTCCATTATCTATTAGCAACTATTATTGCGACTTGATATTGACACACCATTTAGAACTTACTGTTAATGTTTTCGTATTTTTCAATATAACTACCTGCATTACCTATACCTCTTCCCTGAACAATTTGCACAGTAGCTGAAATAACATTTTTCACTTTTCCATTTTTACTCATCTCAATATAGAGTCTTTCAGATACTCCAGACTCTGTCCCGCTTATCATGTTAACCACCGGAATATAAGATGAAGCATCTCTTGAAATATCCGTTTTAGAATAGATAAGCAGAAGGTTACCCTCATCTGTGAACGTCATGCCATCAGGATTACCTAATAAATTAATAACTTTCGTTTTATCACTACCTTTTTCTAATTCTGTAAATGCCAAATTACGAGCACTAATATAATCAAGATTATATTTATTAGAATTATGCAAATCTTTTATAAAGATACCATGATTAATGACAACATTATCAGGACCATAGACAACTGAAAGAACTCTATGTGCATAAGTTCCGGTGATGCCGTTCAAAAAACCTGTATATGAAGCAACCGAAAGCTTACCATCTGGGAATGTTTTCTTTAAAGACGACCGGGATTCATCTTTTTTCCCAATAATACTGGATAAAGAAGAGACTTTTGTTTCTCCGTCTATTACTTTTGAATTAATAAAAGAATCACTGTTTTTCTTGTCCGACAATAGTTCACTACCGCCGTTGAATGCAGAGCATGCAGTCAGTAGCATTGATACTACAGCAACAGTTAATGTTATTTTTGTTGACATATTTAATTCATCCTTAAAAAATTTAATATTAAATTTGCGAGACACCATACTGCCCCCATCCTACAAAGATCCCGAGTATGTGCTCAGAACCGCTATTACTAAACTTTTCTAAGTGATATCAATGTTCCCTTTGTATTATTCAGTTTGGAGAATAACGTCGCTGACCGCTTTGCCCGGATACATTGCCGCCAAGATTGCACGCGCCGCAAGGCAGGCTGCCCTTGAATGCGTCGCCGCCAAAGTCACTGCCGCCGCTGAGGCTACACCCGCTGGCGCACTGTTCCCCTGTAGCGCCACAACCGCGCCGCCCAGGCTGAGGTTAACCCTTATTTAATAATTTTCTCCGAGAAACTTCTAATTGATGATATTATTTCATTCATATCATCTTTAGAAATTATTACATCCTCAATGATAGGATTATCTATTTCTCGCCACACATTTCTTTCATCATTTTCAACTTTAACTAACTGTTCTGTCTTTCCTCCGATGATTCTTACGCTATCCTCATCTGCAACAGCAAAAAAACAAGCACCGAAATCACTAACATTAGAGGATGTTATACAATAATCAAATACTTGAACAGGATATTCATCTAATTCAGAAGACTCCGGATAAGCCAAGTTAAATAATCTACTAAACGCCTCTTGTGTCGGCAATCTAAAAACGTCCCTATTCAATGGTTGAGAGACTAAAGCACAATCATGATCAGAAATCTCTCTGAGGTCTGAAGAGAGCGTGGATGTTCTAATATCACTTGGATACATATTCCCATTTATAATTAAATGGAACAGTCCATTTGTGTAAGAACCACTCCATTGTGAGACAGGCTCAACCCAAACAGCAAAACGATAAGGATCACCGAAAATCATACCTACCTCCATTTCCCAGGTAAACCAAACTCTTTTTTCACACTATTTGGTATATCACTTTTCTTTATAGGAACTGACTTATCACCTGTACTACCAGACCAATGCCAAGTTCCATCATTTGTATTCGTAAATTGATGAACGTTTCCTTCAGCATCAATAGAATATCTTTTTTTGCCACTAACAACTGATGAACCAAATAAATCTATCGAGTTTCTAGGCTCAGTTCCGGCATTGAAACTATACCCATGCTGCCCAGGTGTATGTTTAGGGTTAGATTGATAGCTCAGGCCATTCGTTGCCGTAGTAGCTTTTGGTGCAGGTAATGCACTGCCTTTTCCAGCCTTACTAATTCCCCCAAACGCCGCTGCCGCCGCACCTGCTACAATATCAGCCTGGATTGCATCCAGTCCATATTCTTTCTGAATAGCTTCCGAGACTTTCTGGGTAGCGACAACACCTTCAACCTGCATTTGCTGCGCGAAAGTCGCTGTCAGATCGTAGACCATCTTGATCGGGATATCTTCACCCAGAGCACGATCTATTGACTGTTTCACGGCCAGACTATCGGTCAGCACATCACCGTATTTCTGCTGACAAGTCGCCGGACTGGCGGCACAGTCACTGATCAACTGCTGCTGTTGGGCGGTACTCAATTCCTCGTATTTCTTTATGATGCTGCCACAGTCGCCGCCCCTGGCCTGACAGGACTTCATTTCAGCGGACCAAGCGTCTATCTGCTTACTGCTCAGATAGTTATTCTCAACCGCATTCTTCCCGCCCTGCGCCCCCGCAGCTGCTGAAGCCGTACTGTCTCCCGCTATCCCTCCGGCCATCCCCGCCGATATCGTTGCCAGCGTGCTGACCGTCTGCTTCTGCTCCTCGCTCAGGTCACTGCCCGCTTTACCCGGATACATCGCCGTCATAATGGCACGCGCCGCAAGCTCACCCGTCGCCGCACCGGCCGCACCCGCCACTGCACTGTTCCCCTGCAGGGCCGCAACAGCGCCACCCAGTATCGCGTGCGCAATGGTGTTGACCGCCGGATTACCCTCGGTTGATTTCAGCAGATGCGCCAGTTCCGGTGCCGAGGCACCCGCCAGTGCCGCCGTCAGGTCTCCCCCCGCCAGCCCCTGAAGCGCCGCTGTCGCCGCCTGGATACCCCGCTGGATATCACTGCCCGTGCCGTACTTCGCCTGTTCGTCCCGGTACTCCGGCGTCTTTTTCAGTTGCTCAACCGTCAGGTCAGGGTGCGTCTTACGCGCTTCCTCAAGCGCATTAATCTCCCCCTGCGTTCCGGCGATGTCTGCCACCTGCCCGCCGATATCACTGATGGCGCTCACCTGCGCAAGACGCTGCTGCTCCTTCTCCTTGTCAAATATCGGGCTGATGCTGTCGTTCGCATGCTCCGTATCCCGGCTCAGGTTAGCCACATCCTGCTGCTGGTTCGCGGTATCACGGATGGTGATGTTACCCTCGCCCACTGCCGCCTGCGTCGTGCCTTCCGCATGACCGCTGCTGCCCGCTGCCGATACCACCCCACCCGGCAGGTTGCCCTTGAATGCGTCGCCGCCAAAGTCGCCGCCGCCGCTCAGGCTGACGCCGCTGTGGCTGACCTTATAATCCGCCTCGTTGTGGATATCCCGGAAGCCCAGCGTTCCCGTATCGAGACTGTTTTTGTCCGCCGTCGCCGTCGAGGCAATCACAGCACCGTCAAGCTGCGTGTGGCGTCCCACCGTCACATCAAAGCCGCCTTCACCCGAGAAGAGCCCTGTCTGCTCCTGCACCGAGTCATACGTGCTCTTCATTTTGTCCTGGCTGGCGCTGATGTAGCCGGATCCCGTCATGCTGCCGAAAGAGAAGCTGCCGCCTGCCGCCGCGCTGTTCTGCGTCGATTTATAATCGTTGCTGTCCTGCTGGCTGCTCATCCAGAGGTCACGTCCGATATCCGCAACGATTTTATCGCCACTTACCTGCGCGCCGTTCAGAATGGCGTCCCGACCGCTGGTCACGGAGACCATCCCGCCGCTGTCGAGCGTTGTTTCCGTCCACGCCGTACCGTTGCCCTTTTCACTGCCTTTCGAAGCATTCACGTTCGCAAACACGCCGATGCCGTAACCGCTCTTCCCGCCACCAATGCTGACGCCCGCACCACCACCGCTGCTGCTGTTCTTGCCGGTCGTCTGCTGCGTGCTGGCTGCACCGCCCAGCACAATGTCGTTCGCTGCGACAAGCGCGGTGTCGCCGCCCGCCTTCAGCTGGCTGCCACCGATAAGAATGTCGCCGCTGTTATCGCCTTTCCCTTTCCCGGTCGCGGTGATGGACAGATTATTCCCCGCATTCACCGTACCGCCCGCAACCGTGTCACTCTGCATGTGTTGTTCGGATTTCGATTTCTGCGATGAGAGCGAAACGCTTACGCCAATTCCGCTGTTGGGATCGCCGTTAATCTGCGCCATTTCCGCACCCTGCGACGCCTGTACGCCTGACAGTGCCGCTTTGGTGGCCCTCAGCGCCGCAAGGCGGTCATCGCTTTCGCCTTTCGCGTCGCGTGCCGTCTGCACTGCGCTGTTCACCGCGCTCCCCGCCGCCCCCGACAGCGCCACCGTCAGACCGCTGCTCTTCTGCTCGAATCTCTCATCGCGGGTGCGTTTGTCGTGCCCCGGCTCAATCACCACGCTGTCGCCGGTAAGATGGATATCCTTCTGCGCGATGATATCCGCCCCGCCGATATGTGCCTGTTTGCCCGCCGTGATGCTGACGCTGCCGCTCGTCGAGCCGACCGTGCTGAAGCTTTCACTCTGCGTCGTGCCCTGCTCCCGCAGGTCGTGGGTAGTTTTGCTGCTGCCAATGGTGAAGCCGATACCGCCCGTGCCCATCAGACCCGACTTTTTGGTCTCCTTAAAGCGCCAGGAGGTGTCCGTGTTGGTCGCCGCCACGATGTCCACGTTATGACCTGCGGACAGGGCAACGTCGCCGTCTCCGGCGACCGCCGAACCTTTAACCAGCAGGTTGTTCCCTGCCGACACCGTCACGTCGTCGCCGCTCAGCAGCGAGCCTTTCTCCCGCGTCGCGCTGTCTTCCTCAATGGTGTGGGTGGTCTTCTTGCTGAGAAACCCTTTTTTGGTTTTGGTTTCTTCCTTAAAGTGGTAGTCACTCTCCGTCGCCGTGGTCAGGTTCACGTCGCGACCTGCCGCCACGCCGATATCACCTTGGGCTGTCACCTCTGCCGCCTGTGCGGTCACGTCCCGCCCGGCAAGAATGACCGTGTCACCGCCGCTGGCGATTGCCGTGCTCTGCTGGCGTACGGACTCATCGATAACGGTTTTCTTACCGCCCTGGCTGCTGCTCGTAGTGGTGGCTTCCGCCAGCAGGTTCACGTCCCGCCCGGCCTGAATGCCCACATCCCCTTCTGCCGCCATCGCCGCCGCACGGGCATTCACGTCGTTACCCGCCTGCAGGGTGAGGTCGCCGCCCGCACTCAGGGTACTGCCCTGATGCGTAACGGACGCCGTCTCCGTTGTCGTGCGGTTGCGACCGGAACGTCCCTCGCTCGTCGCCATCTCGTTGGCGGTGATGTTGATATCGTTCCCTGCCGCCATGCCCAGACTGCCGCCCGCCGACACGTTTGCGCCCGTCACGTTGATATCCTGTCCGGCGCGCATCGTCAGCCCGTCGGTGGCAGTGATGGAGGCCGTCTTGCCGATATCCGTGCCGCTAAAACGCACATTGCCCGCATCGACATTCCACTGCTGCGCGCGGGTCACGTTGTTAATGCTGCCCGTGATGCTTTCCAGCCCTACCGTTTTACCGCTGATGGTGGAGCCGATGTTGTTGATATCCCCCAGCGCGCTCAGGTTCAGCCCGCCGCCCGCGCTGATGAGTCCGGCGTTGAGGTTGCTGATGCTGTTGCTGCTGTCGATGGACAGGGCATTCTGCGCCGTGATGGTGCTGCCGCTGTTGATGACGTTGCCGCCCGCCAACTGCACGTTATTACCGCTAATCACGCTGCCGCTGTGAACGGTGACATCCTTCGGTGACAGATAAACTTTCGGGACCATCACCGTCTGGCCGTTAATGCTCGCCGCTTCCCACCACAGCAGACTGTGGTCAAGCGCGGCAACCTGCGCTGCCGTCAGCGCCACGCCAAATTTCAGCCCCAGCGCCTGCTGCTGAGTGGCTGCGCTGTCCATCAGATAGCGCATCTGGTCGAGATCGGAACCGATGCCGTTGATATACCGGCTGCCGGTCTGGTTCAGAATGGCGTTGCTGACGTAACGGGTATCGAATGCCGCGTCGCCGAGGAAACGGTAATCGCGATCCGGGTTCAACCCCAGACGGTCGAGGAAGTACGCCGAGCCAAGGAACTGGTTCCGATCGGTGTAGGCACTGTTGGTCTCACGCGGTGCATCGCCAGGCTTGATGCCGAGCATGCCATAGAGTCCATCGAACAGGCTGTTGTCCACCTTCCCGAGGCCATCAAGCTTAGGGTTAACCGTTATCAGATACGGGCTATCGGGGTCGGTAGATGGCACGAAGTACCCGTTACCACCGGACGGCAGCGGATAGTTACCGCTGCTGCCGTTCCGATCGGAAAGGGATGAACCGTCGGCGATGTCTTTCAGGGCGTCGGTGAAATTATCCAGAAGATCGGGGGCACTCATGTTTGTGCTGCTACCTGGAGTCAATGACTCACTGGTCAACCCCTCACCGATAGCTTCAGGCGTAAGTGTATTCAGCGTTGGGGCATGAATAGTGTTATTGAATCCCCCCGCGTTTGCAGTGACGTTGGTATTGCTGATGTCACTTTTAAAGTTCGCACTGACGTTACCGGCAGCACTGATAACCGAGCGGTATACACCGCCATCGGCCACAAATTCTGTCGTTCGTTCACCGAGGAGATAAGGCACCCAGCCATACCAGCCATAGTCCTCATCAAACCAGCCCCAACTTCCGTCTGCATAGTGCGTCAGAGGTTGCCATTTGCTGTCGTTGCAGTCCTGATAAAACCACTCACAACGATATTCAGCCTGAACGTAGGTAACGCGACGTCCACCTTCGGCAGAGAGGTTATTCAGTGTCCCTCCCGTAAGAACGGCGTTACGTCCCGCAAGAATATGGCTAGCACGGTTATCCAGCGTTCCTGCATTAATTATGATGTCGCGTCCGGCAGCCATTCGGGCGGAACTGCCGGTGGCCGATACGGACACAACGGACTCACTCAGCAGGAATTGCCGGATATCTTCCCCTGCGAGGCGGTAATCAATCCTGTCACTGCACTGTCCACTGCCGTTTGCACCACTTCCGGCGCAACGCTCATACCTGTCAAAAACAACCTTACTGCCACCGTTTTTCCAGTCTTCAAGCAAGAGGACAAAATCCGAAGGTCTGCCGTTGAGGTCATAACTGATGTAGTGTTCATCTGCGGCAGGAATGGCATCAGGGTATTCCCGTTCTGACTGGCTGACAGTCAGCCCATCGGCTTCATTGAGCAAATGGCGGGTATTCACGGCGATATCGCCGCGTGTGGTCTCAATCGTACCGGAGCGGTTAATCACGTCTTCATTTGCCTCACCGACTGCATTCCTCTGCATCCAGAGGCTGTTATCAGCAAGAATGTCGCCGTAAATATTGTGAATACGCGCAGCAAACAGGGAGAGATTATTGCCCGCATAAATCAGCGCTGTATTAAGTAGCGTACCTGCTGCCGTCATCGTCAGGCTGCCCGCGGTACCGGTGAAGCCGTTGATGGTGATATTTTCCCGCGAGGTAAGCTGCACGTCTCCGCCCGCCTGAAGCGAGCCGGACGCATTCAGCAGCAGGCTTTGCGCATTGAACGTGCTGCTGCCGTTACCAGTGGTGAGCGTACCGCTGTTCGTAAATGCTCCGCCCGCGCTGAGGGCGATGGCATTGCCCTGGATCACGCCGCTATTGGTGATGGTGTTTTGCGAGGAGACCGACAGCGTTTTACCAGCGGCCAGCGTACCGGTGTTCACGAGCGCATTAACCAGCCTCAGCGTCGCGTCACCCAGGGAAACCACCTGACCATGACCGCTGAAGTTGGCGACATCGAGCAGCAGATTGCCCCCGCTGTAGAGTTTACCGCTGACGGTATCGGTGAGAGCGTCACCCGCTACCGTCAGCGAGGCAGTACCCAGCACCGTGCCGCTGTTGGTGATGTTCCGGTATTTCACCCCCAAATCCGCACCCTGAAGCGTGCCGCGGTTATCGAGCGAGCTGCCACGCAGCTCAGCGCTACCCGTCGCCAGGACATTTCCGCCATTCACGGCGTTCACCACATCCAGCAGCAGCGTGACGGCCTGAACCAGCCCACCGCTACCGTTTGCCAGCTCTGGCGTGGCCAGCGTGAACTTTCCACCGGAGAGAATTTTGCCGTCATTCTGTAAACGGGTGGTGGCTTTCACCGTGGATTCACCACCGCCCTGCACCGTCCCCTGATTATTCAGCGTGGCGGACGACGCCTTCAGCGCGTTCTGGCTCAACAGAACACCACCAGCGTTGTTGTTCAGCGCTCCGGAAACATCCAGCGTCCGCGCTTCACCCTGAAGCCGTCCGCTGTTGATCAGTTGCCCGGCTGTGATTGCGGTCGTTTTACCCTGAATCTGTCCGGCGTTCGTCGCATTATCGGCATTCATCGACAGGACGCCAGCCGAGAGTAATTTCCCGCCGACCTGGTTGGTCAGCGTCTGGTTCAGCGCGACGGAAAGCGCATCAACCCCGGTGATTTCACCGCTGTTTGTCAGCGTATTCGCCTTCAGCGTCAGATCCTTGGCTATCCACTGCCCGCTGTTTGCAAGCGTCAGTGCTGAGAGCGCCAGTTCTCCGTTTGAGGTGATTTTGCTGCCCGTCGTACTGATAAGATTGCTGACGATCTGCGCATCCAGTACATCTGCCGCCTGGATCGCACCGCCGTTCGTAAGCGCCTGCGCATGAATAAGTACCCGTTTACCCTGCCATTGCCCGGCGTTACTGAGGTCACCGGCCGTCACCGTCAACTCACCCGCCGTCAACAGCGCTCCCGATGCTTCATTCACCAGCGAGAGGAGCGGTGCAGCCATCTCCAGACGAGCAGCCAGCGTCAGCGCGGCGATCCCGGTGAGCGTGCCGCTGTTAGTGATACTGTCCTGATGCGCGGTGACACGGTTCCCCTGAACCGCTCCGCTGTTGCGCAGCGTATTCCCCGTGAGCGAGAGCGTGCCAGCCGATAACAGATTGCCGTGGTTAACGCTATTGCCCGCATTCAGCGTGATGTCGCCCTGGCTCATCAGTTCACCGGTATTGCTGAATGTCCCGGTGGCGGAGGCATTAAGAGAGCCGGTTGCCAGCGAGCTTCCGCTGTTATTCCAGTCGCGGCCGCGGAGACTGACACTCTGCCCCTGCAGCTGGCCTGCGGTGGTCAGCGTGGTGCCTGAAAAGGTGAGGTTCCCGCCCGTAAGCGTGCGCGAGCCTGCCGCTAAATCCAGCACTCCGGCGGTCACGGATAACGCGGTATCCCCCTGCAAGAGACCGCGACTGTCGAGGCGATCGGCATTCAGCGTCAGCGTGTTCCCCACGATAGTGCCTGCACTGGACACCGATTGTGCCGTGATGCGGTTTGCTCCCTGCGCCAGCAGCAGGCCTCCTGTGCTGTTATTCAGCGTGTCGTAATCAACAAGGAGTGACGCGCCACTCAGCTCACCGCTGTTGGACAGGCGCGAACCGGAAAGGGACAGCCCGGCATCGCTGGTGATAATGCCGCTGTTTTTCACGTCAGAAACTGAAAGGGTGAGTGCCGCCGGGCTGTACAGCGCGCCGCTGCTGCGGTTATCCAGCAGACGGGTAACCAGTGACAGCGTCTGCCCCGCGTGGATCAGACCACTGTTAATGACTGCAGGACTGCTGATGGCGAGCGAAGACGCCGTCAGCGTCCCCCTGTTATTGAGATTCGTGGTTTCAATCTTCAGGGCTGACGCTGAAGATTTTCCCCCGTGACTGAGAGCGTCAGTGGCGTTCAGGATAAGGCCATCCTTCGCTGCCTGCGTCCCATCAAGCTGCGCATTCTGCACGTCCACGCTGACGCTGTTACCCTGCGTCTGTGCCGTTGCCGTGGTCGTCAGGCTTTGACCCCGAATGCTCACGGAGCCGCCCGCGCTGGTTTCGCCTGCAAGAGTGGTAGCCGTATTGTTCAGCACCAGATCGCCATCGCTGTGGGTCACTGACTTTTCGATGGTGATGAACGCGTCTGCTGAGCCAGCAAGCCCTCTGGCACCGGAAAGCGTGCCGCTGTTTGTCACCTGTGCAGCCTTCAGCGTCAGCGTGTCATCGCTGACGAGCGCGCCGCTGTTAGCCAGCTTACCGCTCGCGATAACGGTCGTTTTACCTTTCGCGCCGGTGTCACCAGACAGCGTGGCGTTGCGAGCGTTGATACCCAGCGTGGAGGCGCTTTTCAGGATGCCGGAACTGATGATATCGGTACCTGCAACGTCCAGGCTGTTGCCCTGAACGGTGCCGGTATTGCTGAATGTCCCGGTCTTCAACGAGACATCCGTCCCCGCGGACAGTGTCCCGCTGTTGATCAGGTTCCCCGTGTTTATGGCAAGAGATTTTCCGGCAGTGGTACTGCCTTTCAGCAGGGTGTTCCCGGACGTGAAGAGCGCGATATTCCCGCTGGCACTGGTTCTGCTGCTGCTCTCCTGAGTCAGCGCCTGACCGCTGAGCGAGATATCTGAGGCGCTGACGTTTCCGCGCTGTGTCAGCTCACCGCCTTTCACCGACAGTTGCTGACCCGCAACGACAGAGCCGTTAAGCGCGGCACGCTGCGACGCCTCCAGCGAAATATGGCGTGATGCGGTCAGCTGCGTCCCGGTTTCCAGCGTTTTCGCGTTAACCGTGGCATCCTGCCCGGCGATGTTTTTCCCCTTAAGCGCCGCGTTTTCTGCCACGTTCACAGCAAGGTTACGACCGGCACCGGCCTGGGCATCCGCACTTTGGGTGAGGGCATTTGCCGTCAACGTGGTGTCGGTTCCCGCAGTGAACGCGCCGCCATTTTGCGTGAGGGTACCGTTGGTCGCTAACTGAAGATTGTTCTCGGCGGCGATATGGGCCTGGTCGAGCGTCAGGGCGCTCTGCCCGGAGACTGTGAGGTTATCCCCTGCTTTATGGTCGCCGGTTAACGTCACCTCTTTCGCAGAAACGCGGGTGCTGCCGCTGGCAAGCGTGTTTTTCAGCACCACTTTCCCCGCGCTGCTGAGCGTAATATCGCCCTGACGCGCGTTAAGATCCCCCAGGTTTACCCCCAGCCCTGTTTCGCTGGAAACCAGACGAATACGGTTGGCGTACATCCCGCCCAGCGCACCCGTGTCTACCGCCACCTTCGGCGCGTCACCTTCTCCTTTCAACGCGCTGACGCTGCCATCTGCTGCGACGCGGTTCGCCCCGGCGACCACACGTACCTCTTTCGCATGCAGTTGGGCATTGATCTCGGTCGCGCGGGAAATAATCGATACGGCATCACTCTGGCTGCCATCCAGCCCGGCACCCTCAATGGTGACCGCACCTTTCGTCACATCAAGCGATTGCAGCTTCCCGCTGGCATCGAGCACCGGTTTCCCCGTGGTGAGCGTCGCATTCGGCGTGTTGATAAACCCGCAGCCGTTACAGGTGATACCGTAGGGGTTCGCCACAATAACGTTTGCCGCCTTGCCCGCCACTTCGGTGTAGCCCTGTAAATGAGAGCGGTTCGCGCCGGTGACTTCGTTGATGATCCCTTTGGCTTCCTGCCCGGCTTTCAGGTTGGGGTTGTTTTGGATAATCCCGCCAAGCTGGGTCTGGTTCAGCTGTCCCGTGGCGTTATTCAGGATCAGCCCTTCTTTGCCGACGTTGTAATCGTGGTATTTATTATGGGAAATACCGGACTGATTCGGCGTGGCAATGTTCACGACCGGAACACCGTTGGCCGCCTTATCCATCTGCGTATTTCCGGACGGGGCGATCGTGGCGGCCACCGCAGGCAGCAGCGGTTGGGTTGCCAGTAATACGCTCAGTAAAACGCTAAGCGCACGCTGTGAAAAACGAACCTGATCCTTTTCCATCATCCCTGTCCCTTAAAAAGCCACTGAAAAACGGTAATAGATCACGAGGTGATCCGGTGCCAGCCAGTCCGGATAGTCCACCGGTGTGCCGACGGTAAACTGGCTGGAGTACCCGCGATTCGTCGCGGTAAGACCCAATGCGGTTCCCCACAGCGTGCCGGAGGCGTAACGATCCTGGCCGTCCTTCTTCAGCCAGCCGCCGTCAATTGCGGCAAGTACGCCAACATCGCCGACCCACGGCAGCGTAAAGAGCGACCAGTTCAGCTCGTTTCGCCAGTAGCCGCCGTTATCCCCGGAGATGTACTGCTCCTTAAAGCCCCGAACGGACGTTTCGCCGCCCAGCGTCAGACGCTCGCTGCCGTACAACCTGTCCGGTGACCACTGAAAATAGACGCTGGTGAGCCACCAGAGTTTGTCCGCCACGGGACGCTGAAAGCTGCCGTTCAGGCTCCATTTGCGGAATTCGGCTTTTGGCACATCACCCTGTTTGTCGTTATCGTCTTCTGCACCCAACCACGGCACGCCCTGCGTAAAGGTTGGGTTCAGGGTCGCCACGCCCGAGGCGATTTTTTGCGTGTGGTTAATGCCCAATGAAACACTGGAAAGTTTGCGGCTGCTGGTGGCCAGCAAAACATCATCGAGATAGTTCCGGTTGATGCGGTGAGTGATGCCCGCCGACACGCCGGTTTTGATTTCGCCATTGCGGAACAATACCCAGGAGCCCGTCAGACGGTGCGTTTCGGTATCCCCCGTCGACCGCCAGAGGTAGCCGTTATTATCGATAGTGCTGAGGTAGTTGCTCCAGCTGTAGCTGTAGTCCAGCAGTCCGTAGCCGTAAGGGATGCTGACGCCTGCTGCAAAATTTTGAGCATCCTTGCTGTTGGAAAAATCACTGCTGCGCCCGCCGCTGATAAACCACTTATCCGCCAGACCCAGCAGGTTATTTCCGTACAACGCGCCAGTAAGTTGCCCGGTCCCGCTGCTCTTTTGCCCGCTGTTATCAAAACTGACGGAGCCGCTGAGGGGGAACTCTGGCGTGGCGGTCAGGTTAACCACCGAGTAGCCCTGCCTGTCGCCGGGCAAAATTTCAATCTCAACGGGCCGCTGACGTACCCGGTTGAGCTGTTCCATGCCCTGTTCGATATCGCGCAGGTTAAGGATCTTCCCCTCAAGCCCGGGGAAGATCATTTTCAATGTGCGGTCCGGCACACCTTCGAGGCGAATGTGCTGAAGCTTTCCTTCCAGCACGGCAAGATGGAGGACGCCGCCGGTGAGATCCTGCTCGGTTAAAAACGCGCGGCTGGTGATATAACCCCGGCTGATGTACCAGTCAGAAACCGCATCAGTCAGCCTGGTGAGACGAGCCATATCAAGGCACTGGTTAATCCAGGGGGCGGTCAAACGGTTTTTGGCAGAAGGTGAAAGCAGCGTCGCGCCCGACAGCTCAATGCGGCGAATGACGAAACAGGGTCCTTGCGGCGTGGAAGCGTCGTCTGGCGTAACGGGCCGCGGCACGATCGCGCTGCGCTCAAGCTCTTCACGCTGACGCTGGTTTTCATCGAGCAACTGCTGCTGCTGTTGTTGAATGGTATTACGGTCAGCCGGGGACAATGGAGCAGCCAGTGCAGCACCGGATGCCAGCAGGGTAACACCCGCCAGCGCGTTGATTATCGCCGTTTTCCCTAACATCACTGCCGCTCCTGCATAAAGTCCGTTTTCAAACTTGACTGTTAAAAAATGAGCAACTTATGTCAGGAAGGTAACCGATGTAAATAGATGTAAATGAGATTCAGATTATTTAAAGATACTTTCAGAGTTTTCAGTGTGTTTATCCGATCGTCCGCAAAAAGAGAGAGCGTGGCTGTGCAAGACAATGTGCTAAATGGACTCGTCATATCGCTAAAGAAATCCCCTGTCGCGCCGATCATCATCCGTGTGTATTATTTCCTGTAGCTTTTACAACAACTAACCTTAACTCAAATACTTAAGCGCCAAAGCGAAAGGCATCATGAGCACACCGATCAAACGGCTAGAAATCATAAAAAATGCCATCGAACTGGAAGATGACGACATCATCCAGAGCCAGCTGACGCGGCTGAAAAATGAAGCGTTTGACGAGGAGCTACAGGCAATCGTCGTGGCGCTTGAGAATAAGAACTACACCGCAGCCATCAGGGCCATCACCGCGTGGCTGCAGGGCCAGCGCGCCGTGACCCCGTGGCGTGACCCGCAGGTGGCCGCCAGCAAGCTGGAGCTGAAGGCGCTGGAAGAGCGTCTGCGCGATCTGATTGACCGCCGCAACGCCCGCGTGCAGCAGCTTGATGAGTTCAACGATCTCTATTTCTCCCGTCTCGGGCCGCTGATGCAGCAGATCCTCGCCCTGCGTAAAACGCTGGCGGAGCTAAACCTGCGTCGTCAGCAGGCGGAGGCGCGTCGTCGCGAAGAGGATTATCGCCGCTGTCAGCGCTATATGGCGCAGGCGGTGGAGGTGCTGGCAACGCTCACCCAGCGCTGGCGCGATCTCCCGGCCGATTCCGTACAGGCTGCCGAGGCGCGTAAACAGCTGCAGCAGCAAAGCAACCTGATTGCCAATCTTCTGGCCGAAGCGCTGGAACTGGAGAGCGGCTTAACGCGTGAAGAAGAGCCCGCGCGCCAGGCGCGCGATGAGGCTAACGAAGAGTACGAGAAGTATCGCGAGCAGCATCACGATGCCGAAGTGCGTCTACGCAAAGGGAAAGATCTCTCGGAAGAGGATCGGAACGAGCTGAAACGCCTGTGGCGTCAGGCGAGCAAGCTGTGCCACCCGGATCTGGTGGCAGACGATCTGAAAGAAGAAGCTAACACCATGATGGTGCAGCTTAACCAGGCCAAACAGCGCGGGGATGTAAAAGCGATCCGTTCACTGGTGGCGCGCCTGCAGCAGGGCTTTGAGCCAATGATGGCGAGCGACAGGCTGAACGATCTGGAGCGTATCCGCAAAAAAATGGCGCAGGTGCGCGAGCAAATCGACACCTTAGTGAACGAGCTGGCGGAGCTGGAGAAAGAAGAATCCTGGCTGCTGGTGTCGTCGTTGAACAATATGGAAGCCTACTTCGCCCAGCAGGAGAAGGCGCTGCATGAGGTCCGCGCCTCGCTCGAACATCAGGTGAGCGAAGCGCAGCTGGAGTCCGCAGCCTGACTATTTAGCGTGCCAGTATGCGCTGGCACGCACCAGCTGTTGGTCAATCGCGTCGGTTTCAAACTGGCGGCTCAGGTTTTTCACCACCTTCCCTTCCCCGGTCAGCCAGATAAAGTAATCCTCTTCGGGCACGGCCAGCGTCGCCAGATGATCGGCCACCGCCTGCGGGTTGTGGCCCACAATCCAGGTGAGGTTGAATTCACTCAGGTGCGACAGATAGTCCTTATAAGATCCGTCACCCACGGTCACGACCGCATGAACGTCCGGGCGTACCGGCAGTTTTGCGATGCCTTCTAAACGGCGGCGCAGCGCGGGCATCCCGGATTCATCGCACACGTACAGCTGCCAAGCGTAATCTTCCGGCACCACCAGCGATCCGCGCGGCCCACCAATAGTGAGTTTGTCGCCAGGTTTGGCCGCTACCGCCCAGTTGCTGGCAACGCCGCCATCATGAACGAAGAAATCCAGCACCAGCTCATTCTTCTCCTCATCGAACAGGGGCGTATAGTCACGCGCCTGCGGGCGCAAGCCGGCGCCCCAGTCGATGCCTTCATCAGTAACAACGGGCGGAACAAAGGTCGTGCCCGGTGCCGGGAAAAAGACCTTGGTATGGTCGTCGAAGCCGCGGGAGCTAAAGCCCTCCAGCGCCTCACCGCCGAGAACAATGCGCTGGAAACCAGCGCTGACGCGCTCGACGCGGAGCACGTTCAGCTCGCGAAAGCGCAGGTCATTGCGGACACGTTGAGGGTAACGGGTTGATGTCATTTTTATGCCCTTCTCAGGTGAATACGATATATCGAAATTGATTTTTTAATGATAATGATTGCTATTAACCAGGAATGCAAGATCTTTTAGATTGCATCTGAATATATCTAAGATATAGTTTAGATATATCAATTTTAGAGATTCACTATGCGACACGAACATGAAGGCGGTGGACGCCGACCGCGCTTTTTCGGCCACGGCGATCTACGGCTGGTGATCCTGGATATCCTGACCCGCAATGCCAGTCACGGTTATGAGCTGATCAAAGAGATCGAGAACCTGACGCAGGGGAACTATACGCCGAGCCCGGGCGTGATCTACCCAACCCTGGATTATCTGCAGGATCAGACGTTTATCACCATTACGGAAGAAGAGAGCGGTCGTAAGAAAATTGCGATAACCGCTGAAGGGCAAAACTGGCTGGATGAAAACCGGGAACAGCTGGAACAGATCCAGGTGCGCATCAAAGCGCGCAGCGTCGGCTTCCAGCTGCGTAAAAACCCGCAGATGAAGCGGGCGCTGGAAAACTTCAAAGCGGTGCTGGACCTGAAGGTGAATCAGGGAGAACTCAGCGACGCGCAGCTCAAGCAGATCGTCGGGGTGATCGACCGCGCGGCGCTGGAGATCTCCCAGTTGGATTAAGCCAGCGCGCGCTCGCTCACGCGGAACACTTTTACCAGCTCTTTCAGGTGCATCGCCTGCTCATTCAGCGATGCCGCCGCCGCAACGGACTCCTCCACCAGCGCGGAGTTCTGCTGGGTGGTGGCGTCAATCAGGCCAATCGCACTGTTGATCTGCGAGATGCCTTCCGTCTGCTCATGGCTGGCCTGACGGATCTCGCGCAGGATCACGTCCATCTCCTCCACGTTGCCGACCATCCCGTTGATCAGCCCGCTGGCTTTTTCCACCAGGTTCATCCCGTCCTGAGTCTGGCTGGTGGAGCTTTCAATCAGCTGGCGGATTTCACTCGCCGAAGAGGCGCTCTTCTGCGCCAGCTGGCGCACTTCGCCCGCGACCACCGCAAAGCCACGCCCGTGCTCTCCCGCACGTGCCGCCTCGACTGCTGCGTTCAGCGCCAGAATATTGGTCTGGAAGGCAATGGCGTCGATCAGGTCGATAATGTCGGACATCCGGTTGGATGTTTCGTTAATCAGGCGCATTTTGCTGGTCACCTGTTTCATCATCTCACCGTTGTTTTTCACCACCGTGGCGGCATCGGCAGAGAGGGTGGTCGCTTCCCCGGTGTGCGACGCGGTGTTTTTCACCGTCGCGGTGATCTGCTCCATCGAGGCTGCCGTCTGCTCGACGGAACTGGCCTGCTCTTCGGTGCGCGCGGCCAGACCCTGGTTGCCTGCGACAATCTGCGCGGCGGCGCTGGAGATGTTTTCCGAGCCGGTTTGCACCTGCTGCACAATCTCCAGCAGACGGGTTTTCATCTCCATCAGCGCATGCAACAACAGGCCGGTTTCGTCTTTACCGTGAGACGTAATGCTGCCGGTCAGATCGCCATCGGCAATGGCTTCTGCAAAGCTCACCGCCTCGCCCAGCGGACGGGTAATGGAGCGTACGATAAACCAGCCGATCAGGCTGCCCGCCGCCACGCTGAAGAGCGTGATCAGGAGCAGCAGCATGCGGTTGGTTCGGAAATCACCGTCCACCTGCGCGCCCGCGCTCTGCATCTCGTTGTTTTGGATGGCGATCAGCGCCTGCACCTTCGCTTTGTAAGCCTGCTGCACGGTGAGGGTGTTGGTCATCATCTCCTGGATAGCGCCCGCACGGTTGTTGTTCTGTACCGCCTGCAAAATGCGGTAGCGCGAGTCCAGATACTGCTGGCGCACGCTGCGGATATCCGCCAGCACCTGCTGAGACTTCTGATCCTGCAACGCGTTGTTCAGCTCGCCCAGGATCACCGTAATGTGCTCGCTGATCTCTTTCAGACGCTGCTGAGATTGCCCCGTGTAGGTGCCCTGCTCGTCCAGCAGCATAAGCTGCTGCGTGCTTATAAATTCCTGGAAGTTGTCGATTAGCTGGTTGGCTTTTACCGTGGTTGGATAATCGTGGGTAATGATAGTCTGCATCCCGTTGTTCGCCCGATTCAGGCTCAGCAATGAGACACTCGCACTGACGATCATCAGAACAATAAAGAACCCAAACGCCAGAAATAATTTCGTGCCGATCTTTACGTCATGTAAGAACATATTTACTCCATCGATGTGATTATTTCTCAGACGATCACCGTTATCGGTAACGAACGCGCTAACTTTATGACTTTGATCGTTTTTTTATTTCATAACCATCACAATGGATAGGTACAGTCTATTAATTTTGGCGCATCGATCGTTGCGTAACCACCAGAGAGGGCATTTCTGAAATAGCATCGGGGAAAACTGACTTAGGCAGGCATAAATAACTGAGCGGATTTTTTTAGTTATTTAATATCACATTAACAATAAACATTAAAAATAATCACATTAAAACGCCGTTTATACCTGGTGGCATAAACGGCTTTTCTGGAACATTACTGGCTCAATGGAGCACGGTTACGGCATCTTTGAGACGCCCCGCACGGTGCTTCACCATGGCAGAGATCTGCGCGCCCTCCTCTACCAGGTCCGCATTTTTCTGGGTGATACTGTCCAGTTCGGCAACGGCCCGGGTTAACTCGGACAGCCCGGTAGCCTGTTCAGACGTGGCGTGGCTAATCTGGGCAATAAGCTGCGTGACGTTTTTCACCTGCTCAACAATGTCATCCATTGTGCGGCCTGCCGCGTGAACCTGATCGGAGCCGGACTGTACCTTGCTGGCGCTGGCGTCAATCAGCTTACGGATATCGTTGGCCGCACTGGCGCTGCGGCTGGCGAGATGACGAACCTCACCGGCCACGACCGCAAAGCCTTTGCCCTGTTCGCCTGCGCGTGCCGCTTCCACTGCCGCGTTCAGCGCCAGAATATTGGTCTGGAAAGCGATGTCATTGATAAGCGAAGTGATCGAGCCAATCCGCTGGGTGCTGTCAGCAATATCATCCATGGTTTTCACCACCGTCTGCATCGCATTTCCGCCTTTGGTCGCCGCGTTGCTGGCCGCTACGGAGAGCTTATCGACTTCGGCAGCGGTTTCAGAGTTGCTTTGTACCGAGGCGGCCATCTGATTCATCGTCGCCACGGTCTGCTGCACATTGGTGACGGTCTGACGCGTCCGGTCGTTGAGATCGTCATTCCCTTGCGCCAGCTTATCGCTGCCATCGCGCACGCTCACCACCTGGCTTGAAACATCATTGATTAACCAGCGACACATCAGCCCCAGCTGTCCGATCGCACGCAGCGTCAGCCCCAGCTCGTCGCTGCGGTTCAGATGCTGCACGCTGTTACGCTCACCGGTCGCGACCTTCAGCGCCTGACGCGTGACATTTTCCATCGGTCGGACAATCTGCTGCTCGAACAGCATCGTCCCGACGACCATCACGACGGCAGCAGCCACCAGCGATGGCCACCCCGCAGAGGTTAACGCCAGCGTGGCAGCCATCACCACAAACAGCGCCGCCATGACGCTACGAACCCGCCAGCGCAGCGGCATAGCCGGTAACTTCCCGAGCCAGCCTTTGCGCACCACCAGCCCTTTATGGATACGTTTTTTACAACGGCCTTCATTGAGCGCCTTATATAAAGGCTCCACGGTCGCAATCTCTTCAGCCGTCGCTTTTGTGCGAATCGACATATAGCCGGTCATTTTCCCGTGGCGCACCATCGGCACGGCGTTCGCTCGCACCCAATAGTGGTCGCCGTTTTTGCGGCGGTTTTTGACAATCCCGCTCCACGGTTCCCCCTGTTGCAGCGTGTACCACATGTCGGCGAAGGCCGCTTTCGGCATGTCGGGGTGACGCACCATATTGTGCGGCTGTCCCATCAGTTCCTGGAGCGTATAGCCACTTACCTGCACAAAGGTGTCGTTGGCATGGGTCATGTAGCTCTGGAGATCGGTGGTCGACATAAGAGTGGTGTCACTATCCAGAGGGAATTCATTCTGGGTGACAAAGGATGGAGAGGACATGGCGGGCATTCCTTGCAGGTTATTCGAGTGTTAATTTTGTGGTTTATTGTTTTTTCGGCGGTTACAAATTTATCTTTAGTTGTTAAATTCGATCGAGATCGCAAATTTCGGGTAAACCGCACTTTCTGTACGCTTTTCTAATCGATTGATTTAAAATACTTTCGTAGAGAAATTACCTGCAAAGCATGATCTGTTAACGCCCACTTAAGTGGCATCTTTCGCACCACGCCGGTGCAATTGACCTCATCCATCGCGCTCTCCCCTCCCGCCTTCATCCCATCAGGCTGGTATCGGCATGATTAAATATTGCGCAACATTATTTTAACCTGGTGTTTATCCCGATTTTCGTTAAGTCCGCTGAAGTGGCGTAATCCCTGCAATACTTAACGCAGTATCATGTGATACGCGATCCCCGGGAGCACATTTTGAACAGGTTACCTTCCAGCGCCTCGGCTCTTGCCTGTACCGCGCACGCACTGAATCTCATTGAGAAGCGAACGCTCGATCATGAGGAGATGAAACAACTTAACCGAGAGGTCATCGATTACTTTAAAGAGCATGTGAATCCTGGTTTTCTTGAGTATCGCAAATCTGTTACCGCCGGCGGGGATTACGGAGCCGTAGAGTGGCAAGCGGGAAGTCTGAACACGCTTGTCGACACCCAGGGACAGGAATTTATCGATTGCCTGGGGGGTTTTGGTATTTTCAACGTGGGGCACCGTAATCCAGTTGTGGTTTCCGCCGTACAGAATCAACTTGCGAAACAACCTCTCCATAGCCAGGAACTGCTCGACCCGCTTCGCGCCATGCTCGCGAAAACGCTGGCGGCCTTAACGCCCGGCAAACTGAAGTACAGCTTCTTTAGCAACAGCGGCACGGAATCGGTCGAAGCGTCGATTAAACTCGCCAAAGCGTACCAGTCCCCGCGCGGAAAATTCACCTTTATCGCCACCAGCGGCGCGTTCCACGGGAAATCCCTGGGAGCACTGTCGGCGACCGCCAAATCCACCTTCCGCAAACCGTTTATGCCGCTGCTGCCGGGCTTCCGCCACGTGCCGTTCGGTGACATTAACGCCATGCGTACCGTGCTGAGTGAATGCCGTAAAACCGGCGACGATGTGGCAGCGGTGATCCTGGAGCCTATCCAGGGTGAAGGCGGCGTGATCTTGCCTCCGCAAGGCTATCTGCCCGCCGTGCGACAGCTGTGCGATGAGTTTGGCGCGCTGCTGATCCTCGACGAAGTGCAAACCGGCATGGGGCGCACCGGCAAGATGTTTGCCTGCGAGCATGAAAACGTTCAGCCGGACATCCTGTGCCTGGCGAAGGCGCTCGGCGGCGGCGTGATGCCAATAGGCGCAACGGTAGCAACGGAAGAGGTGTTCTCGGTGCTGTTCGACAACCCGTTCCTGCATACCACCACCTTTGGCGGCAACCCGCTGGCCTGTGCGGCGGCGCTGGCGACCATCAACGTACTGCTGGAGCAAAACCTGCCCGCGCAGGCGGAGCAGAAAGGCGACATGCTGCTGGACGGCTTCCGCCAGTTGGGCCGGGAATACCCGGACCTTGTGCAGGAGGCGCGCGGTAAAGGGATGCTTATGGCAATCGAGTTTGTCGACAACGAAATCGGCTACAGCTTCGCGAGCGAGATGTTCCGCCAGCGGGTGCTGGTGGCCGGGACGCTCAACAACTCGAAAACCATCCGCATTGAGCCTCCGCTGACGCTGACGATTGAGCAGTGTGAGCAGGTGCTGAAAGCGGCGCGCAAAGCGCTGGCAGCGCTCAGGGTGAGTGTGGAAGAGGCGTAATCAACGCCCGGTGGCGCTACGCTTACCCGGCCGACAAAATACTGCATATGTAGGCCCGGTAAGCGTAGCGCCACCGGGCTGCTTTTTAACGGTGAAACTCCGCCACCGTCATAGTGAAGCGCAGTACGCTCTCCCCTTCGTTCGCATAACCGTGCGCCGCTTCGGTTTTCGCCACCGCCGACGCGCCAGCATTCAGCTGCGTAACCGTCTCGTCCACCGTCAACGTCAACACGCCTTCGTTCACGTGCAGCAGCTCAAAGGTTCCTGCCGGATGCCCTGTCGAGGTGAAATACTCCCCTGGATGCATCTCCCACTGCCACAGCTCAATCATGTCCGGGCCCGCGGTGCCTGCCAGCAGCCTGGCGTAACCGCCCTGTGCGCCCTGCCACAGAACCGGGATCGCCGCTTCTTCGATAACGTGCACCAGCGGCTCGCTGGAGACGTTGACGATATCCGCCACCGAGATGCCGAGCGCGGCGGCCAGCTTGCACAAAATGGCGATGCTGGGGTTGGCTGCGCCCTTTTCGATCTCCACCAGCATCCCTTTGCTGACGCTGGCTCGGCGGGACAGCTCGTCCAGCGACAGCTTTTTCTCTTTGCGCCAGCTGCGGATGCGGTTCGCCACGGCCAGGCTTACCTGGACAACATCGGCACCCTGCGCAGTCATTATATTGACTTTATCAGTCATTGGTCACTACCATGGTATAAAACAGTCAATACAGGATTATTTATGTCTCTCGTAACGCCGTCAATAGATTCGCGACTTGCCGACATTGCGCCCGGCTTTCGGGCGCTGAGCATTGTGGTTGAAGCCGCGCCGATTACCCAACCGGAGGTTGCGCCCGCCGCGCTGGCGCAGGCCTGCCAGCAGATGTTGAATGACGATGTGCCGTGGGCTGATGCACACCTTTCAGACTGGGATGAGGTGTTTAAAGCCTTTGGCGCGAAACCGAAACGCACGCCCTGTTCCGCCGCGGCCCTGCGCAAGCGGGTGCTGAACGACGGTTCGCTGCCGTCGCTGGATCCGGTGGTGGATATCTATAACGCGGTGAGCATTCGCTATGCCATTCCGGTGGGCGGGGAAAATCTCGCGGCGTACTCGGGTGCGCCTCGCCTGACGCTGGCCGACGGCAGCGAGCCGTTTGATACCTTTAAAGAGGGCCAGCCGGTGGTGGAATACCCGGATGCTGGCGAGGTTATCTGGCGCGACGACCTCGGCGTCACCTGCCGCCGCTGGAACTGGCGTCAGGGAGTGCGTACCCGTCTGGACAGCCAGGCGATGTCTATGTGGTTTATTCTCGAAAGTTTGCCATCGATGCCGCTGGCGGTGCTTGAAGAGGCAGGCGCGGCGCTGGTTAATAATCTGCAGCGGCTGATGCCCGGGGCAACGGCCCAGGTGCAGTTGCTGGAACTGGCCTGAACAATGCCGGGTGGCGCTAACGCTTACCCGGCCTACAAAATCAACACAACGTCGTACCCGTAGGCCCGGTAAGCGCAGCGCCACCGGGCAAAGCCGCTACTCCGGCAACAACCCCACAAAACTGCGTTTCTTACGCGGCTCCGACATCAATTCCTCAAGCTTATCCACGCACGCCAGATAGTGCGGCGTTTGCTTATGCGCCAGCACTGCCTCTTCGTCTTTATAGGCCTCGTAGATAAAGAACCGGGTTTTCACCCTCGGGTCCTGCAATACGTCAAAGCGCAGATTCCCCGGCTCCTTGATTGCCCCCTCGTGGTTGGCGCGAAACACGTCCAGAAACTCGTCCACCCGCTCGGGCTTGATGTTAATCTCAACCAGCGTCACGTTCATTATGCTTCTCCCTGTTTCTCTTCCTGCCAGAACTGGAACGCATCGCGGGCATTCCAGTTTTCGTGAACCACTTTCTTCACCGCCTTCAGCATGGCGAGCGGCGCGCTGGACTGGAAGATGTTGCGTCCCATGTCCACGCCGGATGCGCCCTGGTCAATCGCGCGCCAGCACATCTCCAGCGCCTCGTGCTCCGGCAGCTTTTTGCCTCCGGCGATCACAATCGGCACCGGGCAGCTGGCGGTCACTTTTTCAAATCCCTCGTCCACATAGTAGGTTTTGACGAACTGCGCCCCCATTTCGGCGGCGATGCGGCTGGCCAGCGAGAAATAGCGCGCGTCCCGCGCCATCTCTTTACCCACACCCGTCACCGCCAGCGTCGGCATGCCGTAGCGCGCGCCCGCATCCACCAGCTTGATGATGTTGTTGATTGACTGATGCTCAAACGGGCTTCCGATATACACCTGCGCCGCCACCGCGCAGACGTTCAGGCGCAGCGCGTCCTCCATCGCCACCGCCACGCACTCGTTCGACAGCTCGCCAAGAATCGAATTACCCCCCGAGGCGCGCAGCACCACCGGTTTGTTCGTCGCAGCAGGCACCTGGCTCCTGAGGATGCCGCGGGTGCACATCAGCACGTCGGTTTCGCCAAACAGCGGCGCGATAGAGAGATCGATACGCTCAAGGCCGGTGGTCGGCCCCTGAAAGTAGCCGTGGTCAAAGGCCAGCATCACTGTTCGGTTGCTCTGCGGATTGAAGATGCGCGAAAGCCTGGACTGCATACCCCAGTCCAGCGAGCCGCAGCCCTTCAGGGTGTAAGGCACATTCTGCTGCGGCGTGCCGATGCCAAAATCTTTGCCGTCTTTGATGTCGTCTAAATCAGCCATTTGCTCCCCCGTCAGAAATCGTATTTGCTGATGTTCTCTTTGGTGAACACCACGCGCTCCGGCAGCAGCACGATGCCGTTGCCCTTCGCCTCATACTGGTAGCCCTGCACGCTGTTCGGCTCGACCTTCAGCGCGCCGATGTCTTTTACGTTCACGCTGTCGCCGACGTTAAGATCGCCTTTTTTCAGCAGGCGATCGGCGACATTGACCGCAATTTTGCCCTGTTGTACGACATCCCACAGGCCGAAGGCTTTTACCGTGCCGCGCTCAACGTACGGACGCATCACGTTCGGCGTGCTGAAGCCGACAATCGCCACCCCTTCGCGCTTCAGGTTTTCCACCGCCTGCGCCGCTGCTGGCAGCGCGTTGGCGTCCGGGGCGATGATCGCATCCAGATCCGGATACGCTTTTAAGATCCCTTCGGCGGTTTGCAGAGATTTGGTGGCATCGTTATAGCCAAACTGGGTGGTGACGACCTGCCACTGAGGATGATCTTTCTCGATTTTGGCCTTCGCCTCTTTCACCCACTGGTTCTGGTCGGTGACGGTCGGGCTGGAGTAGAAGAACGCCACTTTGGCGTTCGGTTTGGTGACCTGTTTGCCCGCCATCTCCACCAGCAGGCCGCCGAGCTGCTCCGGCGTTCCCTGGTTGATATAGATGCTGCGGCACTCCGGTTTGGTGTCGGAATCCCAGGTCAGGACCTTGACCCCGCGCTGCATCGCGCGCTTCAGCGCCGGGCAGAGGCCGTCCGGCGACACGGCGGAGACGATAATGGCGTTAAAGCCCTGGTTGACGAAGTTATTGATGAGCTGCACCTGGCCGGAGACGCTCGGCTCGGTTGGGCCGTCGTAGGTGACGTCCACGCCAAGATCTTTCCCCGCCTCTTTCGCGCCATTGCCGCCGCTGGTGAAGAAGCCCACGCCCACCAGCTTCGGGATAAAGGCAATGCGGTCCGCCGCCTGCGCCGAGGCGAAGCTGAGGGCCATTGCCAGGACGAACAGTTTTGTTTTCATCTTACGCTCCGGATAGTTTTCTAAAGAGAGATCGCACCCATTCACGGTGCAGACTCAGCGAACGTCCCATCACCACCACAACCAGCAGCGCCCCTGACAGCGCGCTCGACACCTGGTTAGGAATACCGACCATCTGTAAAC
>NZ_GL890780.1:595601-598173 GCF_000211415.1 Enterobacter mori LMG 25706
TGCTGCAGGTAGCCCACCAGCAGCGCCGCCAGCGCCGTACCGACAACCGAACCTGACCCGCCGTAGATATTGGCCCCGCCGAGCACGGCGGCAGTGAGCGCTGGCATCAGTAAATCCCGCCCCAGATCCGAACGCGCGGAGCCGAAATAGGAGACCATCACCAGTGCGGCAATCGCCGAGGCCACGCCCACCAGGCCGTACAGCGCGTAGGGCATGCCGTTTACCGACAGCGCCGCATAGCGCGCCGCGCGCGGGTTTTGCCCGATTAAAAACAGGTGACGACCAAAGCGCCCGCGATGGGTAATCAGCCAGAAGAAAAACGTAATCACCGCGAACAGCACCAGCGGGATCGGCAAGCCCAACACCGTGAGGTTAGCGAACGCCGTGAAGCTGTCCGGGAAGCCGCCGATGCCCTCGTAGCCCGTCGCCCCCGCCATGCCGGAGAGCAGCAGCGCGCCGCCGCCGTAGAGGTAGAGGGTGCCGAGAGTAATAACCAACGGGCTGATGCCGGTATAGTGAATAAGCGCGGCATTAAATAATCCGCACAGCAGGCCGAGCAGCAGCGTCAATGGAACGGCGAACGCCATTGGCCACCCCGCCTGCATCATGACGCCCAGCGCAATGGCACACAGGCCGATGGTCGAGCCGAGGGAGATGTCGATCCCGCCGCTGATAATCACCAGCGTGAGCGGTAGCGCCACAATGCCAATACAAATGAAGTCGCTGGTGCTGAACAACAGCATGTTGATATCAAGCATGCGCGGGTTGATGGCGCCAAAGAGCAGAATCTCCAGCACCAGTAAAATGAGCAGCGCGCTTTCCCAGTTAAGCCTCATTTACGCCACCTCTTTTTTGCGTTTTGGAAAAGGGGTCACGTGCTTTCCCCCTCTGTTGCCCGGCTGGAAGCGGCCATACTTCAGCGCCCGCTGGTGACGCGCCAGCGCCTGGCGCAGACGTCCGTCGAGCACCAGCACGCCCAGCAGCACCAGCCCGGCGATAAAGTCGTTCCACCACGCCGGGAGTCTGAATAGCACCAGCACGGTATCGATTTGCGTCAGGAAGAAGGCCCCGAGCAGCGCGCCGATCAGCGTGCCCGTGCCGCCCAGCAGCGAAATGCCGCCGAGCACGCAGGCGGCGATGGCCTTCATCTCCAGCCCGCTGCCGGTCTGGTTCGGCACAAAGCCAATCTGCGCGGCAAAGACAATTCCGGCGCAGGCCGCCAGCATGCCGTTCAGGGTAAAGGCAATCATGCGGGTGCGGTTCACCGCCACGCCCAGCTGGCGCGCGGCGGCGAGGTTATCCCCCACCGCGTAGAAATCACGACCGAACGCGGTGCGCGACAGCGTCCATGCGCCTGTGGCCGCGATAATCAACACGACTATTCCGAGCGGTGAAATGCCGATGGCGGCAGGCTCAGAGAGGGATTTCAGCGCTGGCGGCAGTCCTTCAATCCACTTCCCGCCCGTCCAGAGCAACATCGCCCCGCGGTACAACCCCAGCGTTCCGAGGGTGGCGACAATCGCCGGAATGCGCAGCCCCACCACCAGAAACCCGTTGAACGCCCCGGCCAGCGCACCAGTCGACAGCGCGAAGAGAATGGAAACGGGCAGGCTGTAGCCGCTGTTCAGCGCCACACCTACGGCGATCGCGGACAGCCCCACGGTGGAGCCAACGGACACGTCGATATTGCGGGTCAGCATCACAAGCGCGGCACCGATGGCTAGCAGGATCAGGATCTGCGCGCTGGCGAAGATCATCCCCAGCGTCTGCAGGCTGAAGTAAGACGGGTTCAGCGCCACCAGCACGGCGAATAGCGCCAGAATGGCGAGAAACGCGCTCAGCTCGCGGTTTTTGAGTAAGGTCTTCATGATTGCCCTCCGAACGCCAGCGCCATCATCTTGTCGAGGCTGACGGCGTGACGCGGCAGCTCGCCGCTGAGCACGCCCTGATGCATCACCAGCACCCGGTCCGCAAGGCCCGGGAACTCGTCGAGATCGCTTGAGATCATCAGCACCGCCACGTTCTGTGCTGCCACGCTTTTTATCAGCTGGTAGATGTCGGCGCGGGCCGAGACGTCCACCCCGCGCGTCGGTTCATCGACGATCAGCAGTAAAGGATTGGCCTCGAGACAGCGCGCCAGCAGCACCTTCTGCTGGTTGCCGCCGGAGAGCGTGCGTACGGTTTGATCCGCATGGTTAAGCTTGATCCCCAGCGCCCGGTGGTAACGCTCCACCACCGCAGACTCCCGCTTGCGCTGCTGCCAGAGAGACGGCTCGTTCAGCGCCACGGTGTTCCAGCGGATCGGCGCGTCGAGGAACAGGCCTGACACCTGCCTGTCTTCCGGCAGGTAGACCAGCCCTTTTTCCAGGCGTGAACTGACCGGATCGCCGGTAATCTCCTGGTTCTCCAGCCAGACGCGACCGCCGCGCACGGGCCGCAGACCATAGAGCGTTTCCGCAAACTCGGTGCGCCCGGATCCCACCAACCCGGCCAGGCCGACGATCTCCCCGGCGTAGATCTCAAGGCTGAGATCGATAAACCCCTCCCCGGTGAGATCGTCCACCCGCAGCAC
>NZ_GL890780.1:598219-601736 GCF_000211415.1 Enterobacter mori LMG 25706
GGCGGTTGCCCGGCAGCGCCAGCCACAGCTTCTGCGTATCGCTGAGAGATTTATCGCGGCTTACCGGCGTCATGGCGGCGATCAGGGCGCTGTCGTCAAACTGCGCGGTTTCGCCGCTCAGCACGACCGCACCGTCGCGCATCACCGAGACGTGGCTCGCCAACTGGCGAATTTCCGGCAGCTTGTGCGAGATAAAAACAATCCCGACGCCGAGTGCCTGCAGGGCGCGGATCTGGCGAAACAGCCGCTCGGTTTCGCCCGGCGTGAGGGAGGCCGTGGGTTCGTCGAGGATCAGGATCCTGGCGTTGCGCATCAGGCCACGCAGGATCTCCACCATCTGCTGATCCGCCACTTCCAGGGTGCTGGCGGCGGCGTCGAGGCTAACCGGGCACTGCAGCTGCTGGAGCTTCTCCGCCAGCCGCTTTTCCAGATCGCGTTCGCGCGGCAGGCGGAACAGGATGTTTTCCCGCACCGTCAGGTTGGGGAACAGCAGCGGCTCCTGCGGCACCAGGTAAATGCCTAACCTGTGCGCCTGCACGGGCGTGAGCCGCGCATATGACTGCCCCTCGACAGAAAGTTCACCGTTGTCCGGCGTTTCCACCCCGGCGATGATCTTCATTAGCGTCGATTTTCCCGCGCCGTTCCCGCCCATCAGGGCGTGCACCTGGCCCGCAAGCAGCGTGAAATCAATGCCTTTCAGAACCGGCACCCCTGAGAACTGCTTGCTGATATTTCGCGCGTCGAGAAGTGGTGTCATCATCGCTCCGCTATTGAACAAATGATTTTTACATTTAATAATGTTCAAAAGCGTAGACGGTGAACTATATTTACAACCGTGCAGGGATCACAGTTTTATCGATTGAGATACAGATAAACCAGAAACGATCTAAAAGATCCGTTTTGTCGCGTGGCTCACATTTTCCCTTCGCGCCATCACGAACATATGATCTAAATTTTTATAAGAGTTCAATTATGAGCGATAAACGCACTGCGGAAGAAGGACGGTTTGCCGGGCTGGCGCTGGCGGAAGAAGAGCTGGTGGCGCGCGTGGCCTGGTGCTACTACCACGACGGGCTGACCCAAAACGACATCGGCGAGCGGCTCGGGCTGCCGCGCCTGAAGATCTCCCGCCTGCTGGAGAAGGGCCGTCAGTCCGGGGTGATCCGCGTGCAGATCAACTCCCGCTACGAGGGCTGCCTGGCGCTGGAAACCGAGCTCCAGCAGCGCTTTGGCCTGAAGCTGGTGCGCGTGATGCCCGCCCTGAATACCCCGCCGATGAACGTGCGGCTCGGCATTGGCGCGGCGCAGTCGCTGATGGGCGTACTGGAGCCCGGCCAGCTGCTGGCGGTGGGGTTTGGTGAAACCACCATGAGCAGCCTGCAGCACCTGAGCGGCTTTATCAGCTCACAGCAGATCCGCCTGGTGACGCTCTCCGGCGGCGTGGGGCCGTATATGACCGGTATCGGCCAGCTGGACGCGGCCTGCAGCGTGAGCATGATCCCCGCCCCGCTTCGCGTGTCATCTGCCGAGGTGGCCGGGATCTTAAAGCGTGAAACCAGCGTGCGGGACGTGATCCTCGCCGCCACCGCTGCCGACGTGGCGGTGGTCGGGATTGGTTCGGTGAACCAGCGACGCGATGCCACGATACTGCGCTCCGGCTATATCAGCGAAGGTGAACAGCTGATGTACGCCCGCAAAGGGGCGGTCGGCGACATTCTCGGCTATTTCCTCAATGCCGAGGGCGAGTGCGTTGAAGAGCTGGAGATCCACAAAGAACTGCTGGGCGTCACGCTCGATGAACTGGCGCAGCTGCCCACCATCGTTGGCGTGGCCGGAGGAGAAGAGAAAGCCGATGCGATTTATGCCGCACTGAAGGGCCGCCGTATCAATGGCCTGGTGACGGAGGAGACGACAGCCCGCGCGGTGCTGGCCCTGACGTAACGGGGTTGCCCTGCGCTAACAACGAGGCAAGCTCATGAGTTACCTTTTAGCGTTAGATGCAGGGACAGGCAGCATTCGCGCCGTGATTTTCGATTTACAGGGCAACCAGATTGCCGTCGGTCAGGCCGAGTGGAAGCACCTGAGCGTGGAGAACGTGCCGGGGTCGATGGAGTTCGACCTGGAGACCAACTGGCGGCTGGCCTGCCAGTGTATTTATCAGGCGCTGGAACGTGCGCACCTGAGCGCGGCGGATATTCAGTCCGTCGCCTGCTGCTCGATGCGCGAAGGGATAGTGCTGTATGACCGCAACGGCGAGGCCATCTGGGCCTGCGCCAACGTCGACGCCCGCGCCAGCCGCGAGGTCGCCGAACTCAAAGAGATCCACGACGACCGTTTTGAATCCGAAGTGTATGACGTTTCCGGCCAGACGCTGGCGCTGAGCGCCATGCCGCGCCTGCTGTGGCTGGCACACCATCGCCCGGATATTTACCGCAAGGCCGCCACCATCACCATGATCAGCGACTGGCTGGCGGCGAAGCTCTCGGGCGAGCTGGCGGTCGACCCGTCTAACGCGGGCACCACCGGCATGCTGGATCTCTTCTCCCGCGACTGGCGGCCGGCACTGCTCGACATGGCCGGCCTGCGCGCCGATATCCTCTCACCGGTGAAAGAGACCGGCACCGTGCTGGGCGCTATCACCAATGAGGCCGCGCAGCAGAGCGGCCTGCGCGAAGGCACCCCGGTGGTGATGGGCGGCGGCGACGTGCAGCTGGGCTGTCTGGGGCTGGGCGTGGTTCGCGCCGGACAAACCGCGGTGCTGGGCGGTACCTTCTGGCAGCAGGTCGTAAACCTGCCGCAGGTGCGCACCGACCCCGAGATGAACATCCGCGTGAACCCGCACGTTATCCCCGGCATGGCGCAGGCGGAGTCGATCAGCTTCTTTACCGGGCTGACCATGCGCTGGTTCCGCGACGCCTTCTGCGCCGAGGAAAAGCTGATTGCCGAACGGATGGGGATGGATACCTATTCCCTGCTGGAAGAGATGGCGAGCCGCGTGCCGGCGGGCTCCCACGGGGTGATGCCGATCTTCTCCGACGCGATGCATTTTAAGCAGTGGTACCACGCCGCGCCGTCGTTTATTAACCTCTCCATTGACCCGGAAAAGTGCAACAAAGCGACGCTGTTCCGCGCCCTGGAGGAGAATGCGGCGATTGTTTCGGCCTGCAACCTGGCGCAGATCTCGCGCTTCTCCGGCGTGACGTTTGAGAGCCTGGTCTTCGCGGGCGGCGGGTCAAAAGGGGCCCTGTGGAGCCAGATTTTAAGCGACGTCACCGGCCTGCCGGTGCGCGTGCCGGAGGTGAAAGAGGCGACAGCGCTCGGCTGCGCAATTGCGGCAGGCGCGGGCGCGGGGCTGTTTGCGGATATGGCCTCGACGGGCGAGCGGCTGGTGAAGTGGAGCCGCGAGTTCACGCCGAACCCGCAGCACCGCGAGCTGTACGACGGCATGATGCAGAAGTGGCAGGCGGTGTACGCCGACCAGCTGGGGCTGGTGGACAGCGGGCTGACGACGTCGATG
>NZ_GL890780.1:601805-608133 GCF_000211415.1 Enterobacter mori LMG 25706
AGGGAGAGGGAGATTAAGTCCCCTCTCCCTTAGGGGAGAGGGTTAGGGTGAGGGGTGAAGTTCTTTGAGATCTATCACAATCATTCGATCCCGCTTTTACCTTTCCGCTGCCGCTGGCTAAATTAGTAACTCATCCGACCACATAACAATAATTTTACACTGGAAGAGACTATGAGCCGCTACCCGTCGTTATTCGCCCCCCTCGATCTGGGGTTCACCACACTCAAAAACCGCGTGCTGATGGGCTCAATGCACACCGGGCTGGAGGAGCATCCGGACGGGGCCGAGCGTCTGGCGGCCTTCTATGCCGAGCGCGCCCGCCACGGGGTGGCGCTGATTGTCACCGGCGGCGTGGCCCCGGCTCCTTCCGGCGTGGGCATGGAGGGCGGCGCGGTCCTGAACGATGCGTCACAGCTGGCGCACCACCGCATTGTGACCGACGCGGTCCACCGCGAGGGCGGTAAAATCGCCCTGCAAATCCTGCACACCGGACGCTACAGTTATCAGCCGAACCTGGTCGCGCCGTCGGCTCTTCAGGCGCCGATTAACCGCTTTAAACCTCACGCTCTCACCCACGACGAGATCCTGGCATTGATTGACGACTTCGCCCGCTGCGCGGCGCTGGCGCGCGAGGCGGGCTACGACGGCGTTGAGGTGATGGGCTCAGAAGGCTACCTGATTAATGAGTTCCTCGCCGCCCGCACCAACCAGCGCGACGACGAATGGGGCGGCGACTATGCCCGCCGCATGCGTTTTGCCGTGGAGGTCGTGCGCGCCGTGCGCGAACGTGCGGGCGCTGATTTTATTATTGTTTTCCGTCTGTCGATGCTCGACCTGGTAGAGGGCGGCGGCACCTTCGACGAAACCGTCCAGCTGGCGCAGGCGATTGAAGCCGCTGGTGCCACCATTATCAACACCGGTATCGGCTGGCACGAGGCGCGCATCCCGACCATCGCCACGCCGGTACCGCGCGCGGCGTTCAGCTGGGTGACGCGCAGGCTAAAAGGTAAAGTATCTGTTCCGCTGGTCACCACTAACCGCATTAACGATCCGCAGGTCGCGGACGATGTGATTTCGCGAGGCGATGCCGATATGGTGTCGATGGCGCGTCCGTTCCTGGCGGATGCCGAACTGCTGTCGAAAGCGCAAAGCGGCCGTGCGGATGAAATCAACACCTGCATCGGCTGTAACCAGGCCTGTCTGGATCAGATCTTCGTCGGCAAGGTCACCTCTTGCCTGGTTAACCCGCGCGCCTGCCATGAAACCAAAATGCCGGTCGTTGCGGCGGTCAGTAAAAAATGCCTGGCCGTGGTGGGCGCAGGCCCGGCAGGGCTGGCGTTTGCGGTGAATGCCGCTTCCCGCGGGCACAGCGTGACGCTGTTTGATGCGCTGGCGGAGATTGGCGGCCAGTTTAATATCGCCAAACAGATCCCCGGCAAGGAGGAGTTTTATGAAACGCTGCGCTACTACCGCCGGATGATCGAGCTTACAGGCATCGATCTGCGGCTTAACCAGTTTGTCAGCGCGGCGGATCTGATCGGTTTCGACGAGGTGATCCTGGCGAGCGGGATCGTACCGCGCATGCCGGCGATCGAGGGTATCGATCATCCGAAGGTGTTGAGCTATCTGGATGTATTGCGTGACAAAACGCCGGTTGGCGAGAAGGTGGCGATTATCGGCTGCGGCGGGATCGGCTTTGATACCGCCATGTACTTAAGCCAGCCGGGCGAGGCCCCCAGCCAGAACATTGCCGAGTTTTGCGTGGAATGGGGGATCGACACCAGCCTGAACCAGTCCGGCGGGCTACGCCCGGAAGGGCCGCAACTGCCGAAAAGCCCGCGCCAGATCGTGATGCTCCAGCGTAAAACCAGCAAGCCGGGCGAAGGGCTGGGCAAAACCACGGGCTGGATCCACCGCGCCACCCTGCTCCCACGCGGGGTGAAGATGATCCCGTCGGTCAGCTACCAGAAGATCGACGACGAGGGGCTGCACGTCACGATCGGCGGCGAACCGCAGCTGCTGCGTGTGGATCATGTCATTTTATGTGCCGGGCAGGAGCCGAAGCGCGATCTGACGGATCCGCTGCGCGAAGCCGGTAAAACGGTGCATTTGATTGGCGGGTGCGACGTGGCGATGGAGCTGGACGCGCGGCGGGCAATTGCGCAGGGGACGAAGTTAGCTCTGGCGATCTAGGGCATTGCCGGGCGGCAGGGTAAAAGCAAAACGGCAACCCAGTTGCCGTTTTTAGTGTTTGCGCCCTCTCCCTGTGGGAGAGGGTTGGGGTGAGGGCATCAGGCCGCACATACCCAATCTTAACGACGACGCCCCAGCTTCACCGCCTTCAGCACCACGAACTTGTTATTGGTCGCAACGGTGACGCAGTTGCCGAAAATCTTCTTCAGCTTGTGGAAATAGTCCAGGTGGCGGTTTGCCACGATGTACAGCTCGCCGTTGATTTTCAGGCAGCGGCGCGCGTGGTGGAACATCTCCCACGCGACGTTATCCGTCAGGGCGTGCTTCTGGTGGAACGGCGGGTTGCAGAACACGGCGTTGAAGCGGAAAGGCTCTACGCCCGACAGCGCGTTGTTGATCATAAACTCGCAGCGGTCCAGCGCTTCCGGCATGTTGGTTTCCACGTTCAGACGGCTGGAGGCCACCGCCATTGGCGACTCGTCGCTGAACACCACGCTGGCGTCCGGGTTCTTCGCCAGCAGCGTCAGGCCAATCACGCCGTTACCGCAGCCCAGATCGACAATCTCACCTTCCAGATTTTCCGGCAGATGTTCCATAAAGAAACGCGCGCCGATATCCAGACCGGTGCGGGAGAAAACGTTCGCATGGTTGTGGATGGTCCAGTCGGTGCCTTCCAGTTTCCAGCTCAGCGTCTCGGGCGCGTCGGCCAGTTCCGGCGCGCTGAAGGTGCAGTTGATCAGGCGCGCTTTTTTCCACGCCAGCGTGGTGGTGGTTGGGCCGAGGACTTTCTCGAACAGCTCCAGCGTCGAGGTGTGAATATCGCGCGCTTTGGCACCCGCGATAATGCGGGTTTCTGGCGTCACGACCTTACGCAGCGCGCGCAGCTGCTGCTCCAGCAGCGCCATGGTTTTGGGCACCTTAATCAGCACCACGCCCGGCGCCTGAGGGTAATCCGCGGTGCTGTCGAGGAACTTCACGCTGGACTCTTCGATGTCGTTATGGCGCAGGTTTTCACGCGTCGCCAGCTCGCTCAGGTAGGAATCGCCGATGCTGTATGGCGTGTGTTCAGCCAGGGCGCAGCCCAGCGCGCCAAACGCGTCATTCAGGATCAGAACCGGGCCGCGGATTTCAGTCTCATCCAACTGCTGCAGCAGATATTCATCCGCCGCTTCCCACGCCATAAGCGGGTTGACGTCGTCCGTTTCCGGGAAACGTTTAAGGTTGAGTGAACGGAAACCGTTGTCTAAGTGGCTCATCGGCCCTCCTGAATGGTAAAATTTCGGCGTTATCCCTGAAAAGGGTGCGTGAGTATACCCGTTTTCAACTTATTTTGGGGTTTTGATGAACCAGCTGACTTATCTCCAGGGCTACCCGGAGCATCTGCTTTCCCAGGTACGCACGTTAATTGCCGAGCAAAAACTGGGGGCGGTGCTGGAAAAACGCTACCCCGGCACGCACGATTTCGCGACCGATAAAGCCCTCTGGCAGTATACGCAGGATCTGAAAAGCCGTTATCTGAAGAGCGCGCCGCCGATCAACAAGGTGATGTACGACAACAAGATCCACGTGCTGAAAAATGCGCTCGGCCTGCACACCGCCATCTCCCGCGTGCAGGGCGGCAAGCTGAAGGCGAAGGCCGAAATCCGCGTCGCGACGGTTTTCCGTAACGCGCCGGAAGCCTTTCTGCGGATGATCGTCGTCCATGAGCTAGCGCATCTGAAAGAGAAAGAGCACGACAAAGCGTTCTATTCCCTGTGCTGCCACATGGAGCCGCAGTACCACCAACTGGAGTTTGATACCCGGCTATGGCTTACGCATTTATCGTTAAATAGTAATGCGGAATAGCGCACGCGAATTGTCATGATGACGTGCTACAGTGGCTAAAGGTTCCCCGCTACGGAGTACGTAAACGTTTATGATACGTTTCGCAGTCATTGGAACGAACTGGATCACGCGCCAGTTCGTCGACGCCGCCCACGAAACCGGCAAATATAAGCTTACCGCGGTCTATTCCCGCAGCCTTGAGCAGGCGCAAAGTTTTGCTAACGACTACCTCGTTGAGCATCTCTTCACCTCGCTCGACGAGATGGCGCAAAGCGACGCCATTGACGCGGTCTATATCGCCAGCCCGAACTCCCTGCACTTCCCGCAAACGAAGCTGTTCCTCAGCCATAAAAAGCATGTGATTTGCGAGAAGCCGCTGGCATCGAATATCCAGGAAGTGGAAGCGGCCATTGCGCTTGCCCGCGAAAACCAGGTGGTGCTGTTCGAAGCGTTTAAAACCGCCAGCCTGCCGAATTTCCTGCTGCTGCAGCAGTCCCTGCCGAAAATTGGCAAAGTGCGTAAAGCCTTTATCAACTACTGCCAGTACTCGTCGCGCTACCAGCGCTACCTGGACGGCGAGAACCCGAACACCTTTAACCCGGCCTTCTCTAACGGTTCGATTATGGATATCGGCTTCTACTGCCTGGCCTCTGCCGTGGCCCTGTGGGGCGAGCCGCATGGCGTAACGGCCACCGCCAGCCTGCTGGAGAGCGGCGTGGATGCGCACGGTTTAGCGGTGCTGGACTACGGCGATTTCAGCGTCACGCTGCAGCACTCCAAGGTGAGCGATTCCGTGCTGCCGAGCGAAATTCAGGGCGAAGCGGGCTCGCTGGTTATCGAGAAGATCTCCGAGTGCCAGAAGGTGAGCTTTGTGCCGCGCGGCGGTAAAGCGCAGGAGCTGACGCAGCCTCAGCATATTAACACTATGCTCTATGAGGCAGAGGTCTTCGCCCGTCTGGTGGAAGACAACGAAGTGAATCACCCGGGCCTCGCGGTGAGCCGCACCACGGCGAAACTGCAAACGGAGATCCGCCGTCAGACCGGCGTGGTGTTTCCGGCAGACGACGTGAGCGCGGAAGCTATCGCGTAAAACTGTGTAATGAAACCGTGCAGACCATTGACGAAATCAATGGTCTGACATTATTTTGTTACCTGCAAAGGGGAGTAACTTCTTCGCCGGTGGATCGTCATTACGATGCGTTAAACACGCATCCGGTCGCCGGGCAACCCTCGTGGTTGTAAGTGAGACCTTGCCGGAAGGCGAGGTCTATGCATAAAAAGCTAACGGCTATCGTCTTCTGACCATGGCCGTTTTTGTTTTTTATGTGTAAGGAAAATAGTATGCATTCTGTCGGCACTCCAATGTTGTGGGGCGGATTCGCGGTTGTCGTGCTCATCATGCTGGCAATCGACCTCTTTTTGCAGGGCCGTCGCGGCGCGCACGGCATGAGCATCAAACAGGCTGCGGCCTGGTCTCTGGTGTGGGTTACCCTCTCCCTGCTGTTCTGTGCCGCCTTCTGGTGGTATCTGGCCTCGACCGAAGGCCGTGCGGTGGCCGATCCTCAGGCGCTCGCCTTCCTCACCGGCTATCTGATTGAAAAAGCCCTGGCGGTTGATAACGTTTTCGTCTGGCTGATGCTGTTCAGCTACTTTGCCGTACCTGCTGCCCTGCAGCGTCGCGTGCTGGTCTACGGCGTGCTGGGCGCGATTATCCTGCGTACCATCATGATCTTCGCCGGCAGTTGGCTGATCACCCAGTTCGAATGGCTGCTGTACGTCTTTGGCGCTTTCCTGCTGTTCACCGGTGTCAAAATGGCGCTGGCGAAAGAGGACGGCTCCGCGATTGGCGATCGCCCGCTGGTGAAGTGGATCCGTGGGCACCTGCGCATGACCGACAAGATTGAGAGCGAGCACTTCTTCGTGCGCAAGAACGGCCTGCTGTTTGCCACCCCGCTGCTGCTGGTGCTGATTCTGGTCGAGCTGAGCGACGTGATTTTCGCGGTGGACAGCATTCCGGCGATCTTCGCGGTGACCACCGACCCGTTCATTGTGCTGACCTCTAACCTGTTTGCGATCCTCGGCCTGCGTGCAATGTACTTCCTGCTGGCGGGCGCGGCAGAACGCTTCTCCATGCTGAAATACGGTCTGTCGGTGATCCTGGTGTTTATCGGTATCAAGATGCTGATCGTCGATTTCTACCATATCCCGATCGCCATTTCGCTCGGCGTGGTGTTCGGCATTCTGATCGTGACGCTGATTATCAATACCTGGGTTAACCGCCAGCACGATAAGAAGCAGCAGGCTTAATGCG
>NZ_GL890780.1:608219-622836 GCF_000211415.1 Enterobacter mori LMG 25706
CCGGGTAAGCGCAGCGCCACCCGGCATTTTCGTTAAGCAATAGTTAAAAAACATGACGTACCACGTAAAATCCAGCATTTTACGCTTCCCTCCTTTCGCGCATTCCCTATACTCGACCAGGCAAACATTTACTTACATCCGGACATAAATGTGACTTAGAGCACATTCGGAATGGAACGCAATTTCACTCAGGAATAATGTATGAGCACACAATCAACGGGGCTTTTTGCGCGCCTGGCGCAGGGGAGCCTGGTTAAACAAATTCTGGTAGGACTGGTACTCGGGATCCTGCTGGCGCTGGTGTCAAAACCTGCTGCTATCGCCACCGGCCTGCTGGGAACGCTGTTTGTTGGTGCACTGAAGGCCGTCGCACCGGTACTGGTTCTGATGCTGGTGATGGCGTCAATCGCTAACCACCAGCACGGACAAAAAACCAACATTCGCCCTATTCTGTTCCTGTATCTGCTGGGAACTTTCTCTGCGGCCTTAACGGCCGTCGTGTTTAGCTTCCTGTTCCCGTCCACGCTGCACCTGACCAGCGCGGCCGGTGATATCACTCCGCCGTCCGGCATTGTCGAAGTGCTTCGCGGCCTGCTGATGAGCATGGTCACTAACCCGATTGATGCCCTGCTGAATGCAAACTATATTGGCATCCTGGTCTGGGCGATTGGCCTGGGCTTCGCGCTGCGTCACGGCAACGAGACCACGAAAAACCTGGTTAACGACGTGTCGAACGCCGTGACCTTTATGGTAAAAATTGTTATTCGTTTTGCGCCAATCGGGATTTTCGGTCTGGTCTCCTCCACGCTGGCAACCACAGGGTTTGAAACCCTGTGGGGATACGCACAGCTTCTGATCGTGCTGATTGGCTGTATGCTGTTGGTCGCGCTGGTCATTAACCCACTGCTGGTGTTCTGGCAGATCCGCCGCAACCCGTATCCGCTGGTGCTGACCTGCCTGCGCGAGAGCGGCGTGTACGCCTTCTTCACCCGCAGTTCGGCGGCGAACATTCCGGTCAACATGGCGCTTGCAGAGAAGCTGAACCTGGACCGCGACACGTATTCCGTGTCGATCCCACTGGGTGCAACCGTGAACATGGCGGGCGCAGCAATCACTATTACCGTGCTGACCCTTGCGGCGGTGCATACGCTGGGTATTCCGGTGGATCTGCCGACCGCACTGCTGCTGAGCGTGGTGGCGTCGCTGTGTGCCTGTGGCGCATCGGGCGTGGCGGGCGGTTCGCTGCTGCTGATCCCGCTGGCGTGTAATATGTTTGGCATCCCGAACGAGATCGCGATGCAGGTTGTGGCCGTCGGCTTTATCATCGGCGTGCTGCAGGACTCCTGCGAAACCGCGCTGAACTCCTCTACCGACGTGCTGTTTACCGCAGCGGCCTGTCAGGCGGAAGACGCGCGTTTAGCGAAGAATGCCCTGCGAGGTTAACAGCAAAACGGCAACCTTGAGGTTGCCGTTTTTTAGTGTTTGTCCCCTCTCCCCGTGGGAGAGGGCCAGGGTGAGGGCACCAGCCCGCCCCCTGCTTACAGCGTCACACCACTCTTAAAAATCGCCAGCTCGCGGAAGTCATTCTTCTCGTTACAGGTCTGCTTACCGTTCGCAAATTCCACAATAGTGTCCACAAACTCCGTCAGCAGCTGCGGCATCGCTTTGCCGTGGATCAACTGGCCCGCATCAAAGTCGATCCAGTGTTTTTTCTTTGTCGCCAGCTCGCTATTGGTGGCGATTTTCACCGTCGGCACAAACCCGCCGTATGGCGTACCGCGACCGGTACTGAACAGCACCATATGACACCCCGCTCCCGCCCGCGCGCTGGTGGCGACCGCATCGTTGCCCGGTGCGCTGAGCAGGTTCAGCCCGTGCGTTTTCAGGCGCTCGCCGTAGCGCAGCACGTCCACCACCTGGCTCGCGCCCGCTTTCTGTGTGCAGCCGAGAGATCTCTCTTCCAGCGTGGTAATCCCGCCCGCTTTGTTGCCCGGCGACGGGTTCTCATAAATCGGCTGATTATGGGCGATGAAGTACTGTTTGAAGTCGTTCACCATGGTGACGGTTTTCTCAAACGTCTCTTCGTCGCGGCAGTGGCTCATCAGAATACGCTCCGCGCCGAACATTTCCGGCACTTCGGTCAGCACCGTGGTGCCGCCGTTAGCGATGACATAGTCCGAGAAGCGGCCGAGCATCGGGTTGGCGGTAATGCCGGAAAGACCATCAGACCCGCCGCACTCCAGACCAAACTTCAGCTCGCTCAGCTTGCCCGGCTCGCGCTTGTCGTGGCGCATGACCTCATACAACTGGTGAAGCTGCTCCACGCCCGCTTCCACTTCGTCGTCCTGATGCTGGCACACCATAAAATGCACGCGCTCAGGGTCGAATTCCCCCAGCGTATCGCGGAAAGCGTCAACCTGATTGTTCTCGCAGCCAAGGCCAATCACCAGCACCGCGCCTGCATTCGGGTGGCGCACCATATTTTGCAGCATGGTGCGGGTATTGATATGGTCGTCGCCCAGCTGCGAGCAGCCGTAGGTATGGCTGAACAAATGCACGCCGTCAGTACCTTCGGCATCATTGGTCTCTTTCAGGAAACGCGTCTGAATTTGACGCGCAATCCCGTTCACGCAGCCGACGGTCGGGAGGATCCACAGTTCATTGCGGATCCCCACCTCACCGCTGGCGCGACGGTAGATCTGCACGTCACGATCTGCCGCCTGCCCGGCTTCCGCCTTGAAATCAGGTTGATAGCTGTACTCGTCCAGATCGCTCAGATCGGTGCGGGTATTGTGGGAGTGAATATATTCACCCGGTGCAATATCCGCCAGCGCATGACCGATGGGCAAACCGTACTTCACCACGTTCTCCCCTTTCGCAATGGGGATCAGGGCAAACTTGTGTCCACGCCCAATGGCCTGGCGCAACGTGACCGACTGACCGTCGAACGTGACGTTCGTTCCTTCGGTCAAATCCGCCAGCGCGACGGCCACGTTATCCAGAGAATGGATTTTGATGTATTGCATATCAACCTCAGACGGCCTTAGTTCAGTTCAATGGCGAAGTAGTCACGCGCATTGTTAAAGCAGATGTTTTTCACCATTTCGCCCAGCAGCTGGATATCCGCTGGCGCTTCGCCCGCGTGCACCCAGCGGCCAATCATCTGGCACAGAATGCGGCGGAAGTATTCATGGCGGGTATAGGACAGGAAGCTGCGGCTGTCGGTCAGCATGCCGACAAAGCGGCTCAGCAGGCCAAGCTGCGCCAGCTGCGTCATTTGACGCTCCATGCCGTCTTTCTGATCGTTGAACCACCAGCCGGAGCCGAACTGCATCTTGCCCGGCATCCCTTCGCCCTGGAAGTTGCCGACCATGGTACCCAGCACTTCGTTATCGCGCGGGTTCAGGCAGTAGAGGATGGTTTTTGGCAGCAGATTTTGCTCGTTCTGTTTGCTCAGCAGTTTGGACAGCTCTTCCGCCAGCGGACGGTCGTTGATGGAGTCGAAGCCCACATCCGCACCGATCAGTTTGAACTGGCGCTGGTTGTTATTGCGCAGCGCGCCGATATGGTACTGCTGTACCCAGCCGCGACGGGCGTATTCCGCGCCGAGGAACACCAGCACCGCCGTTTTGAACTGGGCAATTTCATGCTCGCTCAGCGTTTCGCCGGAGAGACGACGCGCCAGGATGCTGTCCAGCTCGGCTTCGTTTGATTCGGCAAACAGCACCACGTCCAGCGCGTGGTCAGAGACTTTACAGCCGTGCGCCGCAAAGTGATCCAGGCGTTTGGTCAGCGCGGTTTGCAGGTCAGTAAAACGACGAATATCGGTATCGGACACTTCCGCCAGCTTCGCCATATAGTCAGTGAAGGTGGCCTGCTCAATGTTGAAGGCTTTATCCGGGCGCCAGCTTGGCAACACTTTAATGTCGAAAGAGGTGTCTTTCGCAACGACGGCGTGGTGCTCGAGCGAATCGACAGGATCGTCGGTGGTGCCGACCATCTTCACGTTCATCTGCTTCATGATGCCGCGTGCGGAGAACTGTTCCTGCGACAGCAGCGCGTTGCATTGATCCCAGATTTCATCCGCAGTAGCGGGAGAAAGGAGTTTACCGGTGATGCCAAACGGACGACGCAGTTCAAGATGCGTCCAGTGGTATAGCGGGTTGCCGATGGTATGCGGAACGGTGGCCGCCCAGGCGTCAAACTTCTCGCGATCGGTGGCATCGCCGGTGCACAGGCGCTCAGCGACGCCGTTGGTGCGCATCGCGCGCCATTTATAGTGGTCACCCTTCAGCCAGATATCATACAGGTTTTTGAATCGGTAATTTTCGGCAACCTGCTGCGGCGGTAAATGGCAGTGGTAGTCGAAAATTGGCTGGTCCTTTGCGTAGTCGTGGTACAGGCGGCGAGCAAATTCAGTATCTAACAGAAAATCGTCGGTCATAAACGGCGTCATTATCGTCTTCCTCATTACGGGAGCGTCAGAAAGCGTATGTTCATATGCTGCAAAGTTATCACACCAATTTCCACCCGCTGAAGTTTTTTTCGTGAGTCAGATCAATAAACGTCGACAAAAAAATTACCCCAAATGGAGTAAACCCTCTCACAAGCCGCGCCAATACTGGCTTTGCTCGCACCGCGGAATATCCCTACAAAGATTCACACATTTGTGATGTCACTCACCTTTTAAAGTTGTATGACAAGTTATCGTTTCGCCGTCGCAAACACTACGCCGACGGAATGCATTGCTGGTGTCAAGAACATCAGATTTAACGGTACGGAAACCGACTTATGCACGATGACTTATGGCAAGGTTCGGGCCGTTCCGGGACATCTCCCGGTTATGCCCCTCCCGTTACTGAACAACTCCCGGCAACGGTTGAGTTGTTACCGTGTTCTGGCACGGAAATAACATAACGATGAGGTTTTACATGCGTAAAATTAAAGGGTTACGTTGGTATATGATTGCACTGGTGACGCTCGGCACCGTGCTGGGCTACCTGACGCGTAACACAGTGGCAGCAGCGGCTCCAACGTTGATGGAAGAGTTGCACATTACCACGCAGCAATACTCCTACATCATTGCGGCTTATTCCGCGGCTTATACCATCATGCAGCCTGTTGCAGGCTATGTTCTGGATATTCTGGGTACCAAAATCGGCTATGCCTTCTTCGCCGTAGCATGGGCGATTTTCTGCGGTGCAACCGCACTGGCAGGCAGCTGGGGCGGCCTGGCGCTGGCGCGTGGTGCAGTCGGTGCGGCTGAAGCCGCCATGATCCCGGCGGGCCTGAAGGCAAGCTCCGAATGGTTCCCGGCAAAAGAGCGTTCCATCGCTGTAGGTTACTTTAACGTCGGCTCGTCTATCGGCGCGATGATTGCGCCGCCGCTGGTGGTCTGGGCTATCGTGATGCACAGCTGGCAGATGGCGTTCATTATCTCTGGCGTACTGAGCTTTGCATGGGCAATGGCGTGGCTGGTGTTCTATAAACACCCGCGCGACCAGAAAAAACTCTCTGAAGAAGAACGTGAATACATCATTGGTGGTCAGGAATCTCAGCATCAGACCAACAACGGCAAAAAAATGAGCGTCTGGCAGATCCTGGGCACCCGTCAGTTCTGGGGTATCGCCCTGCCGCGCTTCCTGGCAGAACCGGCCTGGGGTACCTTCAACGCCTGGATCCCGCTGTTCATGTTTAAAGTGTACGGCTTTAACCTAAAAGAGATCGCGATGTTCGCCTGGATGCCAATGCTGTTCGCAGACCTGGGCTGTATCGTAGGCGGCTACCTGCCACCGCTGTTCCAGCGCTGGTTTGGGGTGAACCTGATTGTCTCCCGTAAAATGGTCGTCACCATGGGCGCCCTGCTGATGATCGGCCCTGGCATGATCGGCCTGTTCACCAGCCCATATGTGGCTATCGCCCTGCTGTGTATTGGTGGCTTTGCGCACCAGTCTCTGTCCGGCGCGCTGATTACGCTCTCGTCTGACGTCTTCGGTCGTAACGAAGTGGCAACGGCCAACGGCCTGACCGGTATGGCGGCATGGACCGCTAGCACCATGTTTGCGCTGGTGGTCGGTGCCCTGGCAGATACCATTGGCTTTAGCCCGCTGTTCGCGGTGCTGGCTATCTTCGACCTGATGGGGGCGGTGGTTATCTGGACGGTGCTGAAAAGCAAATCGGCAGAGGAGCTGGCAAAAGAGTCCCTTGGGAAACCCGCTACGCAGAGTTAGCATCGCTGTGCCGGGTGGCGGCTTCGCCTGACCCGGCCTACAAAACCCAATAAAATCGTAGGCCGGGTAAGCGCAGCGCCACCCGGCAAAATCCTCTCAAAAGCCGCCTCCGGGCGGCTTTTTTCATGGCGAAATCTGGAGACTGGCTCGCAAAAGTGGTATAACAAATCATCCGCCGTACCCTGCCTGGAGCGCATATGGAAATCACCGAACCACGTCGTTTATATCAACAACTTGCTGCCGAGCTGAAAGATCGCATCGAGCAAGGCGTCTATCTTGTCGGTGATAAACTTCCCGCTGAGCGCTTTATTGCGGATGAAAAGAGCGTGAGCCGTACGGTCGTACGCGAAGCCATCATCATGCTGGAAGTGGAAGGCTATGTTGAGGTACGCAAAGGTTCCGGCATTCATGTTATCTCCAACCAGGCAAAACACTCCCCGGCACCGGACGAAAATCTGGAATTTGCCAGCTACGGTCCGTTTGAGCTGCTCCAGGCTCGCCAGCTGATCGAGAGTAATATTGCCGAATTCGCCGCTACGCAGGTCACCAAGCAGGACATCATGAAGCTGATGGAGATCCAGGAAAACGCGCGTAAAGAAAAATGTTTCCGCGATTCAGAATGGGATCTTCAATTCCACGTCCAGGTGGCGCTGGCCACGCAGAATACGGCGCTGGCCGCAATCGTGGAAAAAATGTGGACTCAGCGCGTTCATAACCCGTACTGGAAGAAACTGCACGATCATATCGATTCGCGCACCGTGGATAACTGGTGCGACGATCACGATCAAATCCTTAAAGCGCTGATTCGCAAAGATCCGCATGCGGCAAAACTGGCGATGTGGCAGCATCTGGAAAACACCAAACTGATGTTGTTCAACGAGACCAGCGACGACTTCGAATTTAACGCTGACCGCTATCTTTTTGCCGATAATCCCGTGGTTCATCTCGATACCGCATCCAGTCAGGCAAAATAGTCTCCCTTTCTGCTGGCAGGCGCTTCGCTGCGCCTGATGGCTAACAGGGGTAAGCAAAACATATATAGTGTCAGCCTTTGTAAAATCCCTCGCTCCCTTCCAGGCCTTACGCCAAAATCACTTCACCCCTGCAAATTCTGTGACGCAGAACCTCGGGCTTTGTTACAATTGGATTCACTTCGTTATTTTGTAAGTTAGTGCTTGCTAACCAGCCAATTAACAGGGAACAGTGTTGGCCACACACCAATGTGTCCGCGAGCGACCATAATGAAATCACAACAATGTCGCCGTGCTGTTTTTCCCGGATTACAGGCGTGACGTTAACCGATTTCCAGGAACACTGAATGGAACTTTTGACCCAACTACTGAATGCCCTGTGGGCTCAGGATTTCGAAACGCTGGCCAACCCTTCCATGATTGGCATGCTTTATTTTGTCCTGTTTATGATTCTGTTCCTTGAGAACGGACTGCTTCCTGCTGCTTTTTTACCGGGCGACAGTCTGCTGGTGCTGGTAGGTGTACTCTGTGCGAAAGGGGCGATGGCCTTCCCGCAAACCGTATTACTGTTAACCATTGCGGCCAGCCTGGGCTGCTGGGTGAGCTACATTCAGGGGCGATGGCTGGGCAACACGCGGATTGTACAAAACTGGCTTTCGCATCTTCCGGCGCATTACCACCAGCGCGCGCACCATCTTTTCCATAAGCACGGGCTTTCGGCGCTGCTGATGGGCCGTTTTATCGCTTTTGTCCGTACTCTGCTTCCCACCATCGCCGGGCTGTCCGGTCTGAGCAGTACCCGCTTCCAGTTCTTTAACTGGATGAGCGGCCTGTTATGGGTACTGATCCTCACCACGTTGGGCTACGCGCTGGGCAAAACCCCGGTCTTCATGAAGTATGAAGATCAGTTGATGTCCTGCCTGATGCTGTTACCGGTGGTCCTGCTGGTCTTTGGCCTGGTGGGCTCGCTGGTTGTCCTGTGGAAAAAGAAATACGGCGCCAGGGGTTAACCATGGTTATCTCCCCGCTCGCCCTGCGTCGCGTCTCTTACGCCATGATCGCGCTGATGATGTTCAGTGTCCTGATCCTGGCATGGGCTGCGCTGCAGCATCAGGAATCGACGCTGGCAATACGTCCGGTGAATCAGGGCGCCAGCGTGCCGGATGGTTTTTCCATCTGGCATCATCTGGACGCCAACGGGATCCGCTTTAAAAGCATTACGCCGCAAGACGACGTGCTGCTGATAAAATTTGACTCCAGCGCGCAGAGTGCAGCGGCAAAAGCCGTGCTCGACAGAACGCTGCCGCAGGGTTATATCATTGCGCAGCAGGAAGACGACAGCCATGTTGCCTCCTGGATGTCGCTGCTACGCGATACGTCGCATCGGTTTGGTTAATTACCAGGATTCCGAATCTTTTCACTTACTTTGGTGATTACGCCGTTTACTTACTATGCTTAAGTACGCGGAGCACCCCTCAGATGTTCTCCGCACAGTTCTGGATCACGGCTCACGCCGTAACACAATGGAAGGTTTCGATAATGAAATTCCGCATTACCCTGGCTCTGGCCCTTTTGTCTTTAAGCACAGCTTCATACGCCACCTCTCTCTGTCAGGAGAAAGAACAGGATATTCAGCGCGAGATCGGTTATGCCGAAAAGCATAATAATCAGCACCGCGTTGATGGCCTGAAGAAAGCGTTAAGCGAAGTGAAAGCCAACTGTTCCGACAGCAAGCTGCGTGCCGATCACCAGAAAAAAATCGCTGAACAGAAGGACGAGATAGCCGAGCGCCGTCAAGACCTGCAGGAAGCGAAAGAGAAAGGGGATGCGGAAAAAATTGCCAAGCGCGAGAAGAAGTTGAAAGAAGCGCAGGACGACCTGAAAGCGCTGGAAGCTCGCGATTATTGAGTTAACGGAAATCTCAACAGGAGAGAATCATGTCAAAAGATACTACGTCAGAAAATCTGCGCGCTGAACTGAAATCACTGGCGGACACCCTGGAAGAGGTACTTAGCTCTTCTGCTGATAAGTCGAAAGAAGAGGTCAGCAAACTTCGCAGCAAAGCGGAGCAGGCGCTGAAAGAGAGCCGTTATCGCCTCGGTGAAACCGGCGATGCGTTAGCTAAACAGACCCGTGAAGCCGCCGCGCGCGCTGACGAATATGTTCGCGACAATCCGTGGACGGGTGTGGGTATTGGCGCTGCCGTTGGTGTAGTGCTGGGTGTCCTGCTGACGCGTCGTTGATTATGGAAGATCCTCGTCACGCACAAGGGCCTGCTAATAACGTCCTCGGTATCGGCCAGCGTATATTAACCACGCTGGTCGGCATTGCCGAAACGCGCGTCCGGCTGGCAGTGGTTGAACTGGAAGAGGAGAAAGCCAATCTCTTCCAGATGCTGCTCATGCTCGGGCTCACCATGCTCTTCGCCGCGTTCGGTCTGATGAGCCTGATGGTATTAATCATCTGGGCTATCGACCCGCAGTATCGTCTTAACGCGATGATCGCCACCACGGTGGTGTTACTGGTTGCGGCATTGATTGGCGGCATCTGGACAATGCGTAAAGCACGCAGGTCCACCTTCCTGCGCCACACGCGCCAGGAGCTGGCTAACGATCGTTCGCTGCTGGAGGATGACAAGCCGTGAGCGATAAAGCCGAACGTCAAAAGCGAAAAGCGTATCTGCTAAGCCAGATCCAACAGCAACGGTTGGATCTGTCCGCCGGTCGTCGCGACTGGATCGAGGCAACACGTCCGTTTGACCGGGGCTGGAACACCTTCCTGAGCCTGCGTTCCTGGGCGCTGGTGGGCAGCAGCGTGATGGCTATCTGGACTGTTCGTCATCCTAATATGCTGATCCGCTGGGCACGTCGCGGCTTTGGTGCCTGGAGCGCCTGGCGTCTGGTGAAAGCAACGTTGCGGCAGCAGCAGCTGCGGTGATAAAAGCAAAACGGTAACTCAGGTTACCGTTTTTTGTTTTTGCGCCCTCTCCCTGTGGGCTGAGGAATCCCCAGTAATTTTTTTACCGGAAGCGATGAATGTTGTTTCAGGATAATTAATGACTTACAGCGCCGCCCTGGTCCGGCTGTAAATCGCTGAGGCGTTTGCCTTCCGGCCGGGGCGAGGCGCATGGATGCGCCGAGAGGGCGGGCCTTACAGGGATGTTACCTCCGCCCGTCCCCGACAAGCCGGAAGGAATTAGCCGAAGGTACCGCGCAGCGGCGATTTACCGCCGGGAGCCCGGGTTGCCAGGGTGGTGGCGATTGAGCCACCCTGGCACGTTCACAGGTTATGACGTTACAAAGTAGCAAGGAACGTAAAGTGAACGGAATGACCACCAGAGCTGTATGTTCCCCCTCACCCCAGCCCTCTCCCTCAAGGGAGAGGGAGTCGTCTTTGCCGGCATTATTTGTGGGGATCCCTCAACCCTGTGGGTGAGGGCACCAGAGCGCTTGCCCTCTTACTCAATATCTTTGATAAAGATTGACAGTTTTCCTTGCTAACAATTGTCCCCCGCCCCGTTTATTATCCTCTCCATCGACAGCAGAGCCGCGGTATCTACCCGGAATTGCAGACAAATAAAGTTCAGCCGCTTATGTGGTTTCCTGGAGAGTAAAATGAAAAAATTAGAAGATGTTGGTGTACTGGTAGCACGTATTCTGATGCCAATTCTGTTCATCGTGGCAGGTTGGGGAAAAATTACCGGTTACGCGGGTACCCAGCAATATATGGAAGCCATGGGCGTGCCGGGGTTCCTGCTGCCTCTGACCATCCTGCTTGAGTTCGGCGGCGGCCTGGCAGTGCTGTTCGGCTTCCTGACCCGTACCACCGCGCTGTTCACCGCAGGCTTCACCCTGCTGACAGCTTTCCTGTTCCACAGCAACTTTGCGGAAGGCGTGAACTCTCTGATGTTCATGAAAAACCTGACCATCGCGGGTGGCTTCCTGCTGCTGGCCATCACTGGCCCAGGCGCATACAGCATCGACCGCCTTCTGAATAAGAAGTGGTAAGCAAGCTATACTGATTGAACCCAAAGCGAGGAGATATCTCCTCGCTTTTGCTATCTGACGGAGGAGAAAAAAATGGGACAACTCGTAGACGGCGTCTGGCAGGATGTCTGGTATGACACCAAATCCACCGGGGGTCGCTTCAAGCGCTCTGTTTCGGCCTTCCGTAACTGGCTGACCGCCGACGGCGCACCTGGCCCGAGCGGCGAAGGCGGCTTCGCGGCAGAAAAAGACCGTTATCATCTCTATGTTTCTCTCGCCTGCCCGTGGGCACACCGCACGCTGATTGTGCGCAAACTCAAAGGTCTCGAATCTTTAATTCCGGTTTCCGTAGTGAACCCGCTGATGCTGGAAAACGGCTGGACGTTCGACAGTGATTTCCCTGCCGCCACCGGTGACGACCTTTATCACCACGATTTTCTCTACCAGCTTTACCTGCGCGCCGATCCACACTACACCGGACGCGTCACCGTACCGGTATTGTGGGACAAGAAAAACCAAACGATCGTCAGCAACGAATCGGCGGAGATCATCCGCATGTTCAACACCGCGTTTGATGCCCACGGTGCCCGCGCCGGTGATTATTACCCGGTCGAGCTGCGCGATAAAATTGACGAGCTGAACGGCTGGATCTACGACAATGTAAACAACGGCGTCTACAAGGCCGGTTTTGCCACCAGCCAGGAAGCGTATGACGAAGCGGTTGGAAAGGTGTTTGAATCGCTGGAGCGCCTGGAGCAGATCCTCGGCCAACATCGCTACCTGACGGGCGACCAACTGACGGAAGCGGACATCCGCCTGTGGACGACGCTGGTGCGTTTTGATCCGGTGTACGTCACCCACTTTAAGTGTGATAAACACCGCATCAGCGATTATCTGAACCTGTATGGTTTCCTGCGCGATATCTACCAGATGCCGGGTATCGCCGAAACGGTCGACTTCGACCATATTCGCACCCACTATTTCCGCAGCCACAAGACGATTAACCCAACGGGCATCATCTCCATTGGGCCATGGCAGGATCTGGATGAACCTCACGGGCGCGACGTCCGTTTTGGATAAATATTCAGGGCATCAATCAATACCCAAAATAATTCAAGTTGCATGAAGGCGGCGACGCAGCGAATCCCCAGGAGCGTACATTAGTACGTGACTGGGGTGAGCGAGGAAAGCCAACGCCCAGGCAACTTGAAGTATGACGGGTAAATGCCCTTTTTTAATTCACAATCTCCATCTATCCTTACCTCGATCGCTTAGAAAACAAGTGATTGACTGACTAATGAGGCAAGGAAAATGGACTGGTATTTAAACGTACTGCGCAACTACATTGGATTTGGTGGCCGCGCCCGCCGCAAAGAGTACTGGATGTTCGTTCTGGTGAACTTCATCCTCGCCCTGGTGTTGAGTATTGTGGACAAAATTCTGGGCTGGGAGCGTGCCGGGGGAGAAGGCATTCTCACCACGATTTATGGCGTGTTTATTATGCTGCCGTCCTGGGCGGTTCAGTTCCGACGCCTGCACGATACCGATCGTTCAGCCTGGTGGCTCTTGCTGCTGTTGATCCCGATCGTGGGCTGGATTGTGATCCTGGTCTTTAACTGTCAGAACGGCACGCCGGGTGAAAACCGCTTTGGTCCGGATCCGAAAGCTGGCATGTAAATCAGAGCCCGGTGGCGCCTTCGCTTACCGGGCCTACGATTTTATTTATTGTGGTGGGCAAAAAGTTTTGGTATTTCGCGCAGGCACCAGGATTTGGCTTCGCCCATGCTGTCGCGTCGCCACGCCATAATGATATCCACCTCGCTGGTGTATTCCGGGCTGACAACGCGCAGCCGCCCTTCCGCAATGTCCTTTTCAACAAAAGGATAAGGCATCGTCGCCACACCCAGCCCAGCCAGCAATGCCTGACGTTTATCTTCCAGCGACGTGACGGTTAAACGCGGCTGTTTATCCAGCAGCTGTACCGTTAACACCGGACGTTCACGGGCGGTATCCGCTACCGCAACGCCACGATACTTCACGCGCGTAACCTCCGAAAGCGGCTCCGGCTCCTGATGGATCGGGTGATCAGGCGCGGCGACATAAACGTTCATCACGCTATAGAGCTTGCGGGAGTTAATTTCTGACGAAGAACGGAAGTGCATGTCCGGCGCAATAACAATATCCGCCCTGCCCGTTTCCAGACGCTCCCACGCCCCTGCCAGCACCTCGGTTATAATCGACAGCTGCGTATTGGCTTTCGCAGCCAGGCGGTCCACCAGCGGGAACAGCGCTTCAGTCGGCACCAGCGCTTCGGTAACTAACGTCAGATGGGTTTCCCAGCCGCGCGCCAGCGCTTCGGCGTCCGTCGTGAGTTTATCCGCCGCTTCCAGCAGCACACGACCGCGTTCCAGCAGCATGCGGCCAACGTTAGTGAATTTTGTTCGATGGCCGGAGCGGTCAAACAGCACCACGTCCAGCTCTTCCTCCAGCTTCTGCATGGTGTAGCTCAGCGCAGACGGAACGCGCCCCAGTTCATCTGCCGCCGCAGCAAAACTGCCGCGTCGGTCAATCGCGTCCATGACGCGCAGCGCCTCAAGCGTCAATGCTCTCTCTTTAGCCATCTCGTTCTCATTCAGGAAATTTGAACATACCGGGCAGAATATCTGGCTAACAATGCAGCGTCCATACCTTTACCATTGTTTTAGTGTAAAGAGAGGTCAAGTTTATGATTACGACAAGAACAGCTAAACAGTGCGGACAAGCCGATTTCGGTTGGCTGCAGGCCCGCTACACCTTTTCCTTTGGACACTACTTTGACCCTAAACTCCTCGGTTACGCTTCATTGCGCGTGTTGAACCAGGAAGTGCTCGCTCCGGGCGCCTCCTTCCAGCCGCGTACGTATCCGAAAGTCGATATCCTGAACCTGATCCTGGAAGGCGAGGCAGAATACCGCGATAGCGAGGGCAATCATGTCCAGGCAAAGGCTGGCGAAGCGTTGTTAATTTCCACGCAGCCGGGCATCAGCTACAGCGAGCATAACCTCAGCAAAGACAAAACGCTGACCCGCATGCAGTTGTGGCTGGACGCCTGCCCTGAGCGGGAAAATCCGCTGGTGCAGAAGATAGATTTAACGGACGATAAACAGCAGCTGATTGCGTCGCCGGACGGCAGCAAAGGCAGTTTGCAACTGCGTCAGCAGGTGTGGCTGCACCACATCGAACTGAAGAAAGGTGAACAGGCGAGCTTCCAGCTTCACGGTCCACGCGCCTATCTGCAGTCGATTCACGGTACGGTGCATGCGGTGACACACACGGAAGAGAAAGAAGCACTCACCTGCGGTGACGGGGCGTTTATTCGTGATGAAGCGAATATCACCCTGGTGGCGGATACGCCCCTGCGCGCGCTGCTGATTGATTTGCCGGTTTAGAGA
>NZ_GL890780.1:622880-662808 GCF_000211415.1 Enterobacter mori LMG 25706
CCCACAGGGAGAGGGAACCGATCGAGCCCCTGAACTCGCTACGCCTTACTCGCCATAATCTCAATAATCTGCCGGTCCGTTGCCTGCATCGAACGGCACGCCAGTGCGCACAGGTTGCCAATCGACTGCTCCACATCGTGCGCCACAATGCCCTCATTGCCTGTTAGCCCCCGTCGCAGATCGTCCCGCTAGCGTTGCCGACTATGTTGCCGATTTCCAGCGATTGTGATTCAGATTGCAGCAGGTACTTAATGTTGGTGTGAGAAAATCTTAACCGGAGCAAGGGAGAAAAAATCCCCATGAACTGGTAAAAAAAAATAACCAAGACTTTCTAAGAATGATGTACTTTTAAAAATAGTAGCCCCTCTTGAAAAAACGAATATTTCGGAATTTATAAAGATGGATGCCCTACTCTCAGCCCTTTGTTTTTTATAGGATGACATCTCAACAAACCACCTGATGATTATGGTTATACTATGGACACCGTTGAAGAACTCAATGGAACATACTTTTATAAAGGTGTATGTAACATCTCCGCATCTGAGTTATTTTTTTGGATTTTTTTGGATGCCACTGATGAACAGTTCGGCGGATTAAAGGATGCAGTAATGATGGCCACTATGATTCTTGGTTTACCTATACTTGAAACCAGAACAAAGCCAGAAACGGCTACAATAGGCACATCTGTGGCATCTAAGTACCTGCGAGATCTACTGAATGTACAGCTACCACACCGACTACCTACAATTACACTTGCAAGCTTTAAATACAGAAAACCAATGTATACCAAAAACTTAGGTGCGTTCATTGGCCGATGGATACCTGCACTAGGGATAACCATACTTGCTGCAGATGTTGCAATGATAAGTTACAAAACGCTTTCAAGATATAATACGATTGCTCACCCAAAAGACCGGATTTGGTGAAGATGAACAGTGAAGCTGATGTTTTAAAATTCTTCAGGGATAATTTACCAGAACAAGGCACATTTACGGGTAAACGGATTCCCCTCGGGATAGATGATGTTTTACAGGATTACACGGATCTGGATGATATCGTATATGCCATTGAGAGATTCGAAAAAGAGTATCTTATCGAAGTTAACACTGGAAATTATTTCCCCTGGATTCAAACATGGTTTTTCAGGAAATGGTTCACAAAAGAACCGGTAAAGCAAATATCAAAGCCATTGACGGTAAGAATGTTTGCCGAAGCGGTAAAAGCAGGAAAATGGATACACGATTGATTTATAGAAGGAGTTTTTTATCATGGCCGTACCTGTTCACATTTGGTTCTATGACGACGGTGGCTCACTCATTAAAGGTTCATGTGATGTTCAGGATCGTGAAGGGAGTGTTGAAATTAGAGGTTTAACCCATAATTTGAGTATTCCAACCGATCCACTCTCCGGAAGATTAACCGGAACGAGGAAACACGCGCCTTTCCTGTTCGAGAAGGAAATTGATAGCTCATCTCCCTATCTTTATAAGGCGGTAGCGACAGGGCAAAACCTTAAGAAAGTTGAGATTAGATATTACCGAATTAATGACGCAGGTTGGGAGGTTGAATACTTTAGAACTGAGCTGGAAGGTGTGAAAGTTGTCTCAATCTCCCCTATTGTTAACGATACACGTAACTGCCCTGGTACTGGCCACCTTGAATCTGTTCAATTGCGCTACGAAAAAGCGACCTGGACCTATTGCGACGGGAATATTCAGTTTGCTGATGCATGGAATGAACGTGCGTCGGCATGATGTTTAGAATTCATTCTCACAGAATCCAATTGAAGCGATTCTGTGAGGTTTCATTTTAAATGATTGATTCCAGCTCACTCAGCCAGCGCGTTAGCCATATCGGTTCTGATCTGCTTACGCTGTTCCGGCGTCAATACCTGGCTGACGTCGAAGTAATATTTCACGCGGTAATAACGGGTCTGCTCTTCAATTTTGCTGAAGGCGGTAAGCTGGCTTTTTACCGTGCTTTCGTCCCATTTACCCGCCTGGAACATGTCGATCAGCGCACCGTCCTTCACGCCCGTCATTGGGATCTTGCTGACATTTTGTTCCAGCTGCTGATGCAGATCGTCAATCTTTTTAACCTGCTCATTGCTGAGCTTCAGGTGCTGTACCAGCGGATCCTGCGATGGAGACGGGGCTGCCTCAACGTTCGCGGCCTGCGCGGTAACACTGCACACCGCCAACGACGCTGCAACCAAAGCAATACGGGTCATTTTCATCATCTTACTGTCCTTACATTTTGTTATGGGGAAAAGCAGGAACATTGTTTTTCAAGAGCGGATGAATATGTGTGAGTAATTATATAAACAATTTTGTATGTTTAGCGGGCAAAAAAATGCCCCCTGCGTTGAGGGGGCATGAGACCTGAATGTCGTCAGATTGATTGCGTAAATGTTCGCGAAATCACATCCTGCTGCTGCTCGCGCGTCAGGGCGTTAAACCGCACCGCATAGCCTGACACGCGGATCGTCAGGTTCGGGTAATTCTCGGGATGCGCGATGGCATCGAGGAGCATCTCCCGGTTCATGACGTTGACGTTCAGATGCTGCCCCCCCTCAATGGACGCTTCGTGGTGGAAGTACCCGTCCAGCAGCCCCACCAGGTTGGTTTTGCGCACCAGCTCGTCCTTGCCCAGCGCCTGCGGCACGATGGAGAAGGTGTACGAGATCCCGTCTTTGGCATAGGTGAAAGGCAGCTTGGCAACCGACGTTAGCGAGGCCACCGCCCCTTTTCTGTCGCGGCCGTGCATCGGGTTCGCGCCAGGCGCAAACGGCGTGCCGCCGCGGCGTCCGTCCGGCGTGTTCCCGGTCTTCTGGCCGTACACCACGTTTGAGGTGATGGTCAGGATAGACTGGGTTGGCACCGCGTTGCGGTAGGTTGGCAGCGCCTGAATTTTTTTCATAAAGCGCTCCACCAGGTCGCAGGCGATGCTGTCCACGCGGTCGTCGTTGTTGCCGTACTGCGGATAGTCCCCTTCAATCACGAAATCGACCGCCAGACCGGTATGGTCGCGCACCGGTTTCACCGTGGCGTATTTAATGGCCGACAGGGAATCCGCCGCCACCGACAGCCCGGCAATGCCGCAGGCCATGGTGCGATAGACGTCCCGGTCGTGCAGCGCCATCAGCGAGGCTTCGTAGCTGTACTTATCATGCATGTAGTGAATGAGGTTCAGAGCGCTAATGTACTGTACCGCCAGCCAGTCCATAAAGTGATCGAGGCTCGCCATCACGGTGTCGTAATCCAGCACGTCGTCCAGCAGCGGCTCGGTTTTCGGACCGACCTGGATCTTCAGCTTCTCGTCCACCCCGCCGTTGATCGCGTACAGCAGCGTTTTGGCGAGGTTGGCGCGCGCGCCAAAGAACTGCATCTGCTTGCCGATCACCATCGGGCTGACGCAGCAGGCAATGGCGTAATCGTCGCTGTTGAAGTCCGCGCGCATCAGATCGTCGTTCTCATACTGCAATGACGAGGTGACGATCGACACCTGCGCGGCGTATTTCTTGAACGCGATCGGCAGCTGTTCAGACCAGAGGATCGCCAGGTTCGGCTCCGGTGCAGGCCCCATGGTGTGCAGCGTATGCAGATAGCGGAAGCTGTTTTTGGTCACCAGCGTGCGGCCGTCCAGCCCCATGCCGCCGATCACTTCCGTCGCCCAGATCGGATCGCCGGAGAAGAGCGTGTCGAACTCCGGCGTGCGCAGGAAGCGCACCATGCGGATCTTCATGATGAAGTGGTCGATCAGCTCCTGCGCCTGGACTTCATTCAGCCTTCCTGCCTGCATGTCGCGTTCAATGTAGATATCGAGGAACGAGGCCGTGCGCCCCAGCGACATCGCCCCGCCGTTCTGGGATTTCACCGCGGCAAGGTAGGCAAAATAGACCCACTGCACCGCTTCCTGGGCGTTCATCGCAGGACGTGAGGTATCAAAGCCGTAGTTCGCCGCCATCTGCTGGATCTGCAGCAGCGCGCGTTTGTGCTCCGCCAGCTCCTCACGCAGTCGGATCGTCGCCTCGAGCTCTTCACCGCGCTCCAGTTTCCCCTGCAGATCCGCAAACTGCAGTTCACGCTCGCGCACCAGATAAGCGATCCCGTACAGCGCCACGCGGCGATAGTCGCCGATGATGCGCCCGCGCCCGTAGCCGTCCGGCAAACCGGTCAGCACGCCGGATTTACGGCAGCGCATCATCTCCGGCGAGTAGACGTCAAACACGCCCTGGTTGTGGGTTTTGCGCAGGTCGGTAAACAGGTATTCGAACTGCGGATCCATCTCGCGGCCATAGGCTTCGAACGAGCTGCGGATCATGTTGATCCCACCGTACGGGTGCAGCGCGCGCTTAAGCGGCTTATCGGTTTGCAGACCAACGATCGTCTCCAGATCCTGGTCGATGTAGCCCGGCCCGTGGGCCGTAATGGTGGTGGCAATGTTGGTGTCAAAATCCACCGGGGCGTGGGTGGCATTCTCCTGGCGAATGCCGACCATTACCTTCTGCCACAGCGCCGTCGTTGCTGGCGTCGCCTGCGCGAGGAAAGCTTCATCGCCTTCATAAGGGGTGTAGTTATGCTGAATAAAATCGCGGACGTTGACGGCGTTTTTCCATTCTTCACCGCGAAACCCGGCCCATGCGTCGCTGTAGGGTGCGACGCCCGTATCGATTGTAACTTTCATGTGATTCTCGCTTTATCAGGCGTAAGCCGCAGCCGGGGTAACCTTCCCAAGACGGAGGGCGTCCAGCGCGATCATTTTTTCTTCGTTGGTAGGGACAACCGCGCAGGCCACGCGGGACGACTCGGTGCTAATGACGCGCTCACCCGCGCTGCCCGGCAGGGCATTTTTGGCATCGTCGAGGATGATGCCAAACACCTTCAGGCGTTCCGCCACCAGCGCGCGGACAAGCTTCGAGTTTTCGCCAATGCCGCCGGTAAAGACCACCCCATCCAGGCGGTGCAGCGACGCCGCATGACCCGCAATGTGCCGCGCAATGCGGTGAACGAAGGTATGGATAGCCAGCTGTGCCCGCTCGTTGCCTTCGTGCCAGGCTTTCTCCCGCGCGCGCAGGTCTGAAGAGATGCCGGAGATCCCCAGCAGCCCGGACTCTTTATTGACCACGCGCTCCAGATCTTCAAACGACTGGCCGGTCTGCTGGGCAATCCACGCCATTGCGCCAAAATCCACGTCTCCGCAGCGCGTGCCCATCACCAGCCCTTCCAGCGGCGTCATCCCCATTGAGGTATCGACGCTTTCGCCGTTGCGCACCGCGCAGATGGACGCCCCGTTCCCGAGATGGGCAATCACCAGCCCGCTGTCATCGGGGGACAGCCCGAGAAGCGTATGCGCCTGCGCGGCCACGTAACGGTGAGAAGTGCCGTGGAAACCGTAGCGGCGCACGCCCAGCGCTTCAAAATAGCGGTACGGTAGACCGTACAGATACGCCTGCGGCGGCAGCGTCTGGTGGAAGCTGGTATCAAATACCGCCACCTGCTGCACGCCCGGGAACAGGCGCTCTGCGGCTTCCACGCCGCTCAGGTTGGCGTAGTTATGCAGCGGCGCCAGCGGGGAGACCTGGCGGATCTGCGCAATCACCTCTTCCGTGATCAGGGTCGACTCGCTGAAGAGGTCGCCGCCGTGCGCAATGCGGTGGCCAATTAAGGCCACGCTGCTCATCAGGTTACGCTTCTCCAGCTCCAGGGCGATGGCAGCCAGCGCCCCTTCGTAGTCCTGGTGAGCCAGTCGGACCGGCTCACCCCCGTTCACGGAAATAAAGGCCTTCTCGGTGTTGATCCCGTCCGCAATCCCCGTCATCAGGGCATCGCAGCTGCTGGCGTCGAGCACCGAAAACTTAACAGAGGACGATCCGCAGTTAATAACCAGTACTACCGGAAACTCAATCATCGTGTGACTCCGCTCTTCCTGAGCAATGGGTTAGAACAGTTTGTAAACGATATTCAGAATGGTCAGCAGGCCAACCACAGTAACGAAGATGTTCTCGGTACGGCCTTTGTATTTCGCCAGCGCCGGTGCTTTGCGGATGGCGTACATCGGCAGCAGGCACAGCAGAGAGGCGATGATTGGCGCGCCCATGGCTTCAATAAGGTCCAGAATGTTCGGGTTGGCGTAGGCCACAACCCAGGTGGAGCCCATGATGAAGATCATACTGATGGTGTTCAGCTTGCCGACGGAAACTTTCTTCTTATCGCCCTTATAGCCGAACTTAAGGACCAGACCGTTCAGCCCTTCCAGCGTGCCGAGGTAGTGACCAAAGAAGGATTTGAAGATAGCGACCAGCGCAATGATGGACGCGCCGTATTCCAGCACGGTGGCGAAGGTAGATTTAGTGCCTGACAGCGACGCGAAGTGGTTCGCCAGATAAGAGAGCACCGGAATGTTCTGCGCTTTGGCGTCCGCCATGTTCTGCGGAGAGAGGGTGAACAGGCAGCTGAAGGCGAAGAACATCACCACGGCCACCATCAGCAGGCTGGCGCGGCCGATGATTTTGGAACATTTCTGCTCGGTGAACTCTTTCCCGAACTCAGGTTCGTACTCTTCGCGCTTGGAGACCACAAACGAGGAGACGATAGGCGAGAAGTTGAAGGAGAAGACCATGATGGAGATCCCCAGCCATACGGTGACCAGAATGCCGTCATGACCGGTGAAGGCGATATCGCTCAGGTTGACCTGGTCGATCACCGCCGAGTTCCAGTAAGGGATCAGCGACAGGGAAATCAGCACCAGGCTGGCGATAAACGGGAACACCAGGAAGCTCATGACCTTCACCATCAGGTCTTTACCAAACCAGATAACAAAGGCCATCAGCAGTAGCAGGAACAGCGCCACAAAGCCACGGTTCAGCGCGGGCAGCTGGAGCTGGTTTTCCCAGAAGGTCATGAAGGTGTTGGTAATAGTGACACCGTAAATCCACAACAGCGGGCAAATCGCAAAGAAGTAGAGGAACGTGATCACCACCCCGCCGGTCTTACCGAAGTGCTCTTCTACCGTTTCGGTGATGTTGCCCGAGACGTTACTGCCTGACAGACACAGGCGCGCCAGCGCCCGGTGGCAGTAGAACGCTATCGGGAACGCGAGAACCAGCATCAGCAGAATAGGGATCAGGCCACCGAAGCCTGCGCGAATGGGGAAGAACAGCACGCCCGCGCCAATTGCGGTACCAAACAGGCCAAGCGTCCAGGTGGTATCAGACTTACGCCAGGAGGACGTTTTTGTCTGGCCAACGATAATGCTTTCTGTGTTGCTCATAGGTCACCTTTATGCGTCAACGAAGCCGGTAATTTGGGAAACACGGGAGAGATCGATATTGCCGCCGGAAATAATGCAGACGGTTTTACGACCCTGAATATAATGGTCAAGTTTGCCGCTTAATAACGCCGCGCAGGCCAGCGCGCCAGCACCTTCTGTCACCACTTTATTTCGCTGAATGAGCGCGATCATGCTGTTGCGAATATCGTCCTCGCTGACCAGAACAATGTCGTCAACTAATTCACGAACAATTTCGAAGGTTAATTTACCGGGACGAGAAACATCGCAGCCGTCTGCTAATGTGCCGGTGACGCGATGATTGACGATTTCCCCGGCCTGATAAGACGCTGCCATACCGTGAACGTTCTCAGACTGCACGCCGATAATATTAATGGTCGGGTTGATGGATTTAATCGCCGTCGCAATCCCGGCAATTAATCCGCCGCCGCCGATTGGCACAATGACGTTATCCACGTCGTATAAATCTTCAAGAATTTCCAGACCGATGGTTCCCTGCCCGGCGATCACTTTTGGGTCATCGTAAGGCGGAATAAAAATGCGCCCTTCCATCTCGACGATTTCGCTGACTTTGGCGATGGTGTCGTTAAAGTTCTCGCCGTGCAGCACCACTTCGGCGGAGTAGTCGCGCGTGGCGGCAACCTTGGATTTCGGCGCGCCCATTGGCATCACCACTTTGCCGTCAATGCCCAGCATGGCGCAGGAGAGCGACACCCCCTGCGCATGGTTTCCCGCCGAACAGGCGACAACGCCTTTGCGTTTTTCAGCGTCGGTCAGCGAGCTTAACTTATTAAACGCGCCGCGAATTTTGAATGAACCGGTACGCTGCATATTCTCAAACTTCAGGAATATCTCACCCTTACAACGTTCGCTGAGATAATTCGAGCGCGGCATACCGGTTTTATAGATTTTTCCTGCCAGTCGTTTTCTGGCATCCTGAATATCTTCAATCGTTACCGGGAGATCGTAAGTAATGTGCATAATATCCTCGTTATAATAATTCATTGTTTTCAGGCAAAGTCAGGGTATCAGAGCGTTAAGCTCCGGGTGTTTTAAAAATGAATGCTGCTAATTTATCGTCGTCTTTCGATATTCATCGACGAATATTGTTTTGCCAGTTCAACTAATACTGACGCTGATTTTTTAATACTGTAATTTTTAGACCACACCGCGGCGTAACGCGCCACGGGCAATTCATCTTCCACGGGCAAGACAATAAACTGGTCAGAACCGAACGGCGCAATCATATCGCGGGGAATCACCGTAAGATAATCGGCATTGAGGACAAGGTTATAAATGGTAACGACGGAATCGGTCTGGACGATGTTTTCAATGCTGATGTGGTTGTCTTGCAGGGTGGTCAGAAGTTCTTTGTAGTAGCCCATATCGGTTTGCGGCATCACCCACTGCTCATGCGTGAGCGATGCCACCGTCGTCGGGCCGGTGCACGTTCGTGATTTGCTGGCGACCAGCACAAACTCGGACTCAAACAGCGGCTCGACGTGCAGGTCCTGCAGCAGCATTTCATCGCTTAACGTACCGATGGCAAAATCCAGTCGGCCATCGCGGATAGCGGGCAGGAACGAAGAGAGCTGTGCTTCGTACATCGAGACGCGCGCTTTCGGGAACACTTCCTTGAATTTTTTGATCATCTCAGACAGGAAGGTGAAGCCTATCAGCGACGGATAGCCAAAGGAGACGTCCATAACGGTGCTAAAACTGAGGCTGTTGATCTCGCTCACCATGTTTTTCATTTCGCGGGTGATCGACTCTGAATACGAGAGCAGAACCTGGCCTGCTGCGGTCAACTTAACGCCCGTGTTTTTACGAATCATCACTTCAACACCGAAGTAGGACTCGATATCGCTGATGATTTTGCTGACGGCCGGTTGCGTCAGGCCCAGTTGTCTTGCCGCAGAACCTATGGAGCCACTTTTAATGACTTCCTGAAATACCACGAGGTGCTGTGTTTTCGGTAGAATAATAGTGTTCATAATATTCTGCGCTTATTTCCCTATGACGGAGCGAATTCTACCTAATAGTGTTTCAGGGGGTATGTGCTGTTACTCACAATTTGACTTTTCGCATCATTATCAACCTCGGAAAAACACCATTAAAACACATATATATCAATGAGTTGATAATATAAAAACACACCAATACGCTGATATTGATCAACAAAAATGGCGGTAATAACTTTATTTTATGGTGATAACCACGGTGGATTTTTTGTATTTTAAAATATCAATAAAGACTATCTTTCAGACAATTAACGGCTAATAAACAACCATTTTCTATTTAAAACATTTTTGTGTTTTATCAAATAGAACAATAATGATGTTGCCCGCGCATACAAAAGGGTCGAATACATCACACATTCACACTGGGAATGTTTTTGAATTCAATATTCACATATCAAATGTGAAAACTATGAACACCATTACCGCAACATCAGCAACAAATTAACAACACTGGGAAAGCGTTCTTTTTTAGCGGGAAATTTTGTGATTGGGATCGTATATGGCAAATGAACGGATTCATTAACCACATAAACAGTGAAATGTGCTTAGCGTCGCATTTTTGATAATTGGTATCATTTGCCCACATGGCCGGATGACCTGAAAGCAAAAACCCCGCCGAAGCGGGGTTCTTTAAGAAGTTGAAGCTGACCGATAAGCCGGGTTCTGTCGTGGACAGTCATTCATCTAGGCCAGCAATCGCTCACTGGCTCAAGCAGCCTACCCGGGTTCAGTACGGGCCGTACCATGTGAACCCCTATTTGGCCTTGCTCCGGGTGGAGTTTACCGTGCCACGGACTGTTACCAGCCGCGCGGTGCGCTCTTACCGCACCCTTTCACCCTTACCTGATCCCGCTTGCGCGGGCCATCGGCGGTTTGCTCTCTGTTGCACTGGTCGTGGGTTTCCCCCCCAGGCGTTACCTGGCACCCTGCCCTATGGAGCCCGGACTTTCCTCCCCTCCGCCCGTCTCCCCCGAAAGGGACGACGACGAAGCGGCGACTGTCTGGTCAGCTTCGGCGCGCAGTATAGAGGGTTTGCGCGCCGCTGTCACCCTTGGGTGTGCATCCCCACCTGCAAAGTCGCGGCGATATTGCGTGAGGCGCGGTAAATGTTGTCATAGGCGCCGCGAAACGCCTCTTCCAGTGAACCAATGCTGGTCAGCACGCTGAACACGGCGTCAATGCCGTACTGGTGCACTATGCCCACGTCCGGGGTCAGGCTACCGGCAATGCCAATCACCGGCTTATGGTATTTTTTGGCGACGTTCGCCACACCGACGGGCACTTTGCCGTGAATGCTCTGGCTGTCGATACGCCCTTCCCCCGTCAGCACCCATGTGCAGTCGTGGATATGCTCTTCAAGGTTGAGCGCCTGGGTGACAATCTCAATCCCGCTCTTAAGTTCCGCGCCGAGAAATGCCATCAGCGCTGCACCCATACCGCCCGCAGCACCGGCTCCCGGTACATGCTTCACGTCGATACGCAGGGATTTTTTAATCACGTCGGCAAAGTGGCTGAGATTGGCGTCCAGCTCGAGGATCATCCCCTCGGTCGCCCCTTTTTGTGGGCCAAAGACGCGCGACGCGCCTTTCTCACCCACCAGCGGGTTGGTGACGTCGCAGGCGACGCGGATCGCGCAATGCTGAAGACGCGCATCAAGGCCCAAAAGATCAATACTGTTAAGCGCCATCAGGCTGCCGCCGCCGTAGCCGATCTCCGTGCCGTTGGCATCGCTGAGCTTCGCCCCGAGCGCCTGCATCATTCCCGCGCCACCGTCGTTGGTCGCGCTGCCGCCGATGCCGATAATAATATTGCGCGCGCCTTTATCCAGCGCGCAGAGGATAAGCTCCCCGGTGCCGCGTGAAGTGGTAACCAGCGGGTTGCGCTGTGCCGGAGGGACTAATGCCAGACCGCTGGCTGCCGCCATCTCGATAAACGCCGTACTGCCGTCGCCGGACATTCCCCAGCAGGCATTCACCTTCTCCCCCAGCGGTCCCGTCACCACGGCATGATGTTCGCTACCACGGGTGGCGGCGATCATCGCTTCAACCGTGCCTTCCCCGCCGTCGGCGACGGGAACAGAAACATAAAGTGCGTCGGGGAAGATTTCCCGAAATCCTTTTTCTATCGCCTGAGCTACCTCGGTGGCAGAAAGGCTTTCTTTATAAGAGTCTGGCGCGATTACGATTTTCATAGTTGTAGCCTGTTACAGCACGGATCCGGCCTGGACCGTAGGCCCGGTAAGCAAAGCGCCACCGGGCAGGACGTCATTAGCGAGCAACTTCCACTTTCGCCAGTTTCTCGTAGTAGCACGCGATGGCGCTATGGTCGGCGGTGCCCAGACCGTCCGCGCGCAGCGCCTGCATCATCTCCATGACCGCAGCGGTCAGCGGCAGCTGTGCGCCCACGCCGTGAGAGGTATCCAGCGCGTTAGCCAGATCTTTAATGTGCAAGTCAATGCGGAAACCCGGCTTGAAGTTACGATCCATCACCATCGGCGCTTTCGCATCCAGCACGGTGCTGCCCGCCAGGCCGCCGCGGATCGCCTGATAGACCAAATCCGGGTTGACGCCCGCCTTGGTGGCCAGCGTCAACGCTTCTGACATCGCCGCGATATTCAGCGCCACAATCACCTGGTTTGCCAGCTTGGTGACGTTACCCGCGCCGATTTCACCGGTGTGCACCACGGAACCGGCCATGGCTTTCATCAGGTCGTAATATTTGTCGAAAACTGCCTTGTCGCCGCCCACCATCACCGACAGCGTGCCGTCGATGGCTTTTGGCTCGCCGCCGCTGACCGGTGCGTCCAGCATGTCCACGCCTTTCACCTTCAGCGCCTCGCTGATTTCACGGCTGGCCAGCGGGGCAATAGAGCTCATGTCGATAACCACCAGGCCCGGCTTCGCGCCGTCGATAATGCCGTTCTCGCCCAGCGCCACCTCTTTCACATGCGGGGAGTTTGGCAGCATGGTGATGATCACATCGCACTGCTCGGCAACCGCTTTAGCCGTGGTTGCCGCTTCTGCCCCGGCTGAAATCACTTCAGCCACGGCGTCTGAATTACGGTCTAACACCACCAGTGAGTAACCCGCTTTGATGAGGTTCTTACTCATTGGTTTACCCATGATACCTAAGCCAATAAAGCCCACTTTCAGCGTCATAATCTTTTCCTCAGTGATGGTTATTTTTTAAAAGCGTCTGCTAATTTCTGCGTGGCGGAGCGGAACACGCCGAGATCGCTACCCACGGCAACGAACGTCGCCCCCCACTCCAGATAGCGGCGGGCATCGGCTTCAACCGGGGCCAGAATGCCGCAGGGTTTGCCGTGCGCTTTGGCGCGAGCAAAGATGTGCTGAATGGCGCGCTGCACGTCAGGATGACCCGCATTGCCCAGATGCCCGAACGCAGCGGCCAGGTCGCTTGGACCGACAAAGATGCCGTCCACGCCGTCGGTTGCGGCGATGGCATCGACGTTATCCACGCCCTGCTGGCTCTCGATCTGCACCAGGATGGTGATGTTCTTGTTGGACTGGGCGAAGTAGTCCGGCACGGTGCCAAACATGTTGGCGCGGTGCGACACGGACACGCCGCGAATGCCCTCCGGCGGATAGCGGGTAGAGGCCACGGCCAGCACCGCCTCTTCTTCCGTTTCCACGAACGGGATCAGGAAGTTGTAGAAACCGATATCCAGCAGGCGCTTGATGATGACCGGCTCGTTCGTCGGTACGCGTACCACCGGCGCGCTCGGGCTGCCCTTCAGCGCCATCAGCTGCGGAATAAAGGTACTGATGTCATTTGGCGCATGTTCGCCGTCCAGCACCAGCCAGTCGAACCCGGCCAGTCCAAGCACTTCGGTGCTGATCGGGCTTGCCAGCGCGGACCAGCAGCCAATCTGGATCTGATGCGCCGCGAGGGCCGCTTTAAACTTGTTCGGGAAGATATCGTTACTCATCGCTTATACCTTTGCTTATTTCTGCAATTCCATACGTTTGATGTCGCCTACCACGAACAGGTAGCAGAACATCGCCATCAACGCTGAACAGCCAACGAATACCAGTGCCGCGTTGAACGAATGCAGCTCACTGACCAGATAACCAATGACCAGTGGAGTCGCGATGGACGCCACGTTGCCAAAGACGTTAAATACCCCGCCGCACAGGCCAACAATCTCTTTTGGCGCGGTGTCGGAAATCACCGGCCAGCCCAGCGCGCCGAAGCCTTTGCCGAAGAACGCCAGCGCCATCAGGGCTACCACCAGCGTGGTGTTGTTGGTGTAGTTGCACAGAATGATGGACGACGCCAGCAGCATGCCGAGCACAATCGGCAGCTTGCGCGCCAGGGTTATCGACTTGCCCTGCTTAATCAGATAATCCGAGAACACGCCGCCCAGCACGCCGCCAGCAAAACCGCACAGCGCCGGAATGGAGGCCACCAGACCCACTTTCAGAATCGACATCCCTTTTTCCTGAACCAGATAAATCGGGAACCAGGTAAGGAAGAACCAGGTGATGGTGTTGATAAAGTATTGACCAAAAAAGACGCCCAGCATCATGCGGTTGGTCAACAACTGTTTGATGTAATGGAGTTTAGGACCGCCTGCGACCTGTGCTCCAGGCTTTTTATGGTCCATATCCACTACCGCGCCGCCTTCGGAGATGAACTTCAGCTCCTGCTCTGACATGCGCGGGTGATCGGTCGGGTTATGGATATACTTCACCCATACGCCGGTCAGCACAAAGCCAATCACGCCCATCACGGTAAAGACGTGTTCCCAGCCCCAGGCGAAGGTCAGCCAGCCCAGCAGCGGAGAGAAGATGGCCAGCGAGAAATACTGCGCGGCGTTAAACAACGCAGACGCGGTGCCGCGCTCTTTGGTCGGGAACCAGGCCGCCACGATACGGGCGTTTGCCGGAAAAGACGGCGCTTCCGAGAAGCCGAGCATAAAGCGCATGATGAACATCGACACGCCCGCCCAGGCCAGCGGGAAGACATCCACAAAGCCCTGCAGGAAGGTGAACAGCGACCAGAAGAACAGGCTGTAGGTATAGACCTTTTTGGAGCCGAACTTATCCAGCAGCCAGCCGCCGGGAATTTGCATCAGCAGGTAGGCCCAGCCGAACGCAGAGAAGATATACCCCATCGAGACGGCACTGAGCTGCAGCTCTTTTGCCACTTCCGTACCGGCAATCGACAGCGTCGCACGGTCAGCGTAGTTAATGGCCGTGACGATAAAAATAATCAGTAATATTAAATAGCGAGTGGGTACACCCTTTTTCGATTCTACAACGGTATCCAGAATCATATCTATTTCCTCAGGCACAGCGAAATTTATATTTATAATTTTAGAAAACATATTTCCTGATTATTTATCGATAGCAGGCAATATCAGGTAATTAACCAGACGCAATATTAATGTGATTCAGTATAATCACCACTTTATGGCGTCGCACTGGATTAACGCTCAATTATCACACCTGAAATGAATAAGTTTTTGAGCATATGCACAAGGCACTGGGCGCTGCTGCACAGAATCACGTATTCACAGCCACAGTGCGCTATCTCTCGCTTTAGGGGGTGACCTGGATCACATTCTTATATCTCAAGTCCTGACATTCTTTATTTAAGTAAGCAGCGTCTTTATTTCGAAAATAAGTAAATTACTATCTGTGTGGCTGCATTAATGATCAGACACTTTGCTGGAGAATAGTGAACAATGGCCGACATTGAAATTCGACAGGCATCGCCGACGGCGTTTTATATAAAAGTACATGACACCGATAACGTGGCGATTATTGTCAACGACAACGGCTTAAAAGCGGGAACCCGTTTCCCGGACGGGCTGGAACTGATTGAGCATATTCCGCAGGGGCATAAGGTGGCGCTGGTGGATATCCCGGCGCACGGTGAAATCGTGCGCTACGGTGAAATTATTGGCTATGCCGTTCGCGCTATCCCGCAGGGGAGCTGGATTGAAGAGTCGCTGGTTGAACTGCCAAAAGCGCCGCCGCTGAATACCCTGCCGCTGGCGACGCGCGTGCCTGAACCGCTTCCGCCGCTGGAGGGCTATACCTTCGAAGGCTACCGCAACGCGGACGGCAGCGTCGGCACCAAGAACCTGCTCGGCATTACTACCAGCGTGCACTGCGTGGCGGGCGTGGTGGATTACGTGGTCAAAATCATCGAGCGCGACCTGCTGCCGAAATACCCGAACGTGGATGGCGTAGTAGGCCTGAACCACCTCTACGGCTGCGGCGTGGCGATCAACGCGCCCGCTGCCGTGGTGCCGATCCGTACCATTCACAATATTGCCCTCAACCCGAACTTTGGCGGCGAGGTGATGGTCATCGGCCTGGGATGTGAAAAACTTCAGCCTGAGCGCCTGCTGCAGGGCACCGAGGATGTGAAAGCGATTCCGGTCGACGAGGCCAGCATCGTGCGCCTGCAGGACGAGCATCACATCGGCTTCCGATCGATGGTCGACGATATTTTGCAGGTGGCTGAACGCCATCTGGACAAGCTCAACAAGCGCCAGCGCGAAACCTGCCCGGCCTCTGAGCTGGTGGTGGGCACCCAGTGCGGCGGCAGCGATGCGTTTTCCGGCGTGACCGCCAACCCGGCGGTGGGCTATGCGTCCGATCTGTTCGTGCGCTGCGGCGCCACGGTGATGTTCTCCGAAGTGACCGAAGTGCGTGACGCCATCCATCTGTTGACGCCGCGCGCCGTCAACGAAGAGGTGGGCAAGCGCCTGCTGGAAGAGATGGCCTGGTACGATAACTATCTTGATATGGGGCAAACCGACCGCAGCGCCAACCCGTCGCCGGGCAACAAAAAAGGCGGCCTGGCCAACGTGGTGGAAAAAGCCCTTGGCTCGATTGCTAAATCCGGCCAGAGCGCGATTGTCGAAGTGCTCTCTCCGGGCCAGCGCCCGACCAAACGCGGCCTGATTTATGCGGCAACGCCTGCCAGCGATTTCGTCTGCGGTACGCAGCAGGTGGCGTCCGGCATTACGGTTCAGGTCTTTACCACCGGGCGCGGCACGCCGTACGGCCTGATGGCGGTGCCGGTGATTAAAATGGCGACCCGCACCGAGTTGGCAAACCGCTGGTATGACTTAATGGATATCAACGCGGGCACCATCGCCACCGGGGAAGAGAGCATTGAGGACGTGGGCTGGAAGCTGTTCCACTTCATCCTGGATGTCGCCAGCGGCCGGAAGAAAACGTTCTCTGATCAATGGGGATTACATAATCAGCTGGCGGTGTTTAATCCTGCACCGGTGACGTGATGGCCCCTCACCCTGCCCTCTCCCCACTGGGGAGAGGGTAAAAACCGCACTGAGCCTTTAAACAAGCACCACGTCAATCCCGCTCTTCCGCAACCCGTCCAGGCTCTCAGCCGGAATCCCTTCGTCAACAATAATCATATCGATACGCTGTGTATCGATGATTTTATGCAGGCTCGAACGGTTAAACTTGCTGGAGTCCGTCACCACGATAATACGCTCTGCCACCTCGCACATTTTGCGGTTCAGGCGGGCTTCGTCTTCATTGTGCGTACTTACACCGCGATCAAGATCGATGGCGTCCACGCCCAGGAATAAAAGGTCAAAATGGTAATTCTGTAGCGACTGCTCCGCCTGGTCTCCGTAGAACGATTGCGATTGACGGCGCAAATGCCCGCCGGTCATCAGCAGCTCTACCCCTTCCGCTTCCAGCAACGCATTCGCGACGTTCATGCCGTTGGTCATCGCAATCACGTCCGTATGCTGGCGCAGCATGCGGGCGATTTCAAACGTCGTGGTGCCGGAATCCAGAATAATTCGATGGCCTGGCTTTACCAGCTCAGCGGCGGCCTGCGCAATACTGCACTTCACCGCCGTATTCAGCGAACTTTTATCCTCCACGGAAGGCTCAGCGCCCGTGGCATTGCCTTCACATATCAGGGCGCCGCCGTAGGCACGTACGGCAATGCCCTGCTTCTCAAGGAAGGCCAGATCGTTGCGGATCGTCACCGTCGACACGCCATACAGATGAGAAAGATCGTTAACCTGCACGCTTCCCTGCGCCCGCAACCGCTGAATAATATGCTCTCGCCTTTCACTGGTGCCGGTGATGCGCTTTTCCGCGGCTGAATCGGTGCTGCTCATAAGAGCTCCTTAATAAAAAAACTTTCGTTTCATTTCGTTTCACCTATTAAGGCCTTTCTTTTACGGGAATGCAAGCCCTGTCTGGCGTCTAGACGCAAGCCGATCGGCCGCTGAAACCTTTCATTATGTTTCTTTTGTGAAACAGATCGGAAAACTATTATCTTTCGTTTTATTTTTACAACACCATAATGCAGTATCAAATGAAATAAAACGAAAGATGAATGCCAGCACCATCCGAAATGGAGAGGAAAGTGAAACATCTGACACACATGGTGGAACAACATAAACGGGGGAATGCAAACGGGATTTACGCCGTCTGTTCCGCACATCCCCTGGTACTTGAAGCCGCAATTCGTTACGCACAGTCGCATCAAACGCCGCTATTAATTGAAGCCACCTCCAACCAGGTGGATCAGTTTGGCGGCTATACGGGCATGACGCCCGAAGATTTTTACGGGTTTGTCTGCTGTCTGGCCGAGTCGCTCGATTTTCCGACGTCACAACTGATCCTCGGGGGGGATCATTTAGGGCCGAACCGCTGGCAAAACCTGCCTGCACAGCAGGCGATGGGCCAATGCTGACGACCTCATCAAAAGCTATGTTGCCGCCGGATTCAAAAAGATCCACCTCGACTGCAGCATGTCTTGCGAAGACGATCCGGTGCCGTTAACCGATGCCATCGTTGCTGAACGCGCGGCTCGTCTGGCGAAGATTGCCGAAGCGACCTGCCGCGAACAGTTCGGCGTCACCGATCTGGTCTACGTTATCGGCACGGAGGTTCCGGTTCCCGGCGGCGCACACGAGACGCTCACCGAGCTTGAGGTTACTACGCCAGACGCGGCCCGCGCCACGCTTGAGGCTCACCGCCACGCGTTCGAAAAAGAGGGGTTAAACGACATCTGGCCGCGCATTATTGGCCTGGTGGTTCAACCTGGCGTTGAATTTGACCATGCGCACGTCTGTGATTATCAGCCTCATAAAGCCGTGGCGCTGAGCAAAATGGTTGAAGCCTACGACACGCTGCTGTTCGAAGCACACTCCACCGATTACCAGACGCCGCAGGCGCTTCGCCAGCTGGTGAAAGATCACTTCGCCATTCTGAAAGTTGGCCCTGCCCTGACCTTCGCCCTGCGCGAGGCGCTGTTCTCGCTGGCCGCCATTGAAGAGGAGCTGCTGCCGGCAAAAGCCAGCTCTGGCCTGCGCCACGTGCTGGAAAACGTCATGCTCGATCGCCCGGAATACTGGCAAAGCCACTACCACGGTGACGGCAACGCGCGACGCCTGGCGCGCGGCTACAGCTACTCCGACCGGGTGCGCTATTACTGGCCGGATAGCCAGATTGACGATGCTTTTGAGCGACTGGTTCGCAACCTGGCGGATGAACCTATCCCGCTGCCGCTGATTAGCCAGTATCTGCCGCTGCAGTACGGCAAAGTTCGAGAGGGCGCCCTCAAGTCGACACCACGGGAACTCATTATCGACCACATTCAGGACATACTTCAGCAGTACCACGCCGCCTGCGAAGGCGTAACGACCCAAAACGCATAATTAAAAAGAGGAAAACGCTATGCCAAACATTGTTTTATGCCGCATCGATGAACGTCTGATCCACGGTCAGGTGGGCGTGCAGTGGGTGGGGTTTGCGGGGGCAAACCTGGTGCTGGTTGCAAATGACGAGGTGGCTGAAGATCCGGTACAGCAAAACCTGATGGAAATGGTGCTCGCGGAGGGGATCGCCGTGCGCTTCTGGTCGCTGCAAAAAGTGATCGACAACATTCACCGCGCCGCTGACCGCCAGAAAATCCTGCTGGTCTGCAAATCACCCGCCGATTTTCTGACTCTGGTCAAGGGCGGCGTGCCCATCACCCGTATCAACGTGGGAAACATGCACTACGCCAATGGCAAACAACAAATTGCCAAAACGGTCTCTGTCGACGCGAACGATATCGCCGCGTTCAACGGCCTGAAATCTGCCGGAGTGGAATGCTTCGTTCAGGGCGTACCAACAGAAGCTGCTTTGGATCTCTTTAAACTGCTCTGAGGGGTTCACAATGGAAATCAGTCTGTTGCAGGCGCTGGCGCTGGGCGTGCTCGCCTTTATCGCCGGTCTGGATATGTTTAACGGCTTAACGCACATGCACCGCCCGGTGGTACTCGGGCCGCTGGTCGGCCTGATTCTGGGCGATTTGCATACCGGTATTTTGACCGGCGGGACGTTAGAGCTGGTCTGGATGGGCCTGGCACCGCTGGCGGGCGCGCAGCCGCCTAACGTCATTATCGGCACCATCGTGGGTACCGCCTTTGCCATAAGCACTGGCGTGAAGCCAGAAGTCGCGGTTGGCGTCGCCGTACCGTTTGCCGTTGCGGTTCAGATGGGGATCACCTTCCTGTTTTCGGTGATGTCCGGCGTGATGTCCCGCTGCGATCGCATGGCGGCAAATGCCGACACCAGCGGCATTGAACGGGTCAACTATCTGGCGCTGCTGGCGCTCGGCATCTTCTATTTTCTGTGTGCGTTCCTGCCGATCTACTTCGGTGCAGAACATGCGAAAACCGCCATTGACGTTCTGCCAGCTCGCTTGATTGACGGCCTCGGCGTGGCGGGCGGCATCATGCCAGCTATCGGCTTCGCCGTACTGCTGAAGATAATGATGAAAAACGTCTATATCCCTTACTTCATTATCGGCTTTGTGGCTGCAGCCTGGCTCAAGCTACCGGTGCTGGCGATAGCGGCGGCCGCGCTGGCAATGGCGCTGATCGACCTGATGCGCAAATCACCTGAACCGACGGCGCCTGCCGCTCAGAAAGAGGAATTCGAAGATGGCATCTAATCAAACAACGTTGCCGGGCGTGTCTGAAAGCGAAGAGACGCTGCTGACCGGCGTGAATGAAAACGTCTACGAGGACCAAAGCATCGGTGCCGAGCTGACGAAGCAGGATATTAACCGCGTGGCCTGGCGCTCCATGCTGCTGCAGGCCTCGTTTAACTATGAACGTATGCAGGCCTCCGGCTGGCTGTATGGCTTACTGCCCGCGTTGAAAAAGATCCACACCAACAAGCGGGATCTGGCGCGCGCCATGAAAGGCCATATGGGCTTCTTCAACACCCACCCGTTCCTGGTGACCTTTGTTATCGGCATTATTCTGGCGATGGAGCGCTCCAAGCAGGATGTGAACAGCATCCAGAGCACCAAAATTGCCGTCGGCGCCCCGCTCGGCGGTATCGGCGACGCCATGTTCTGGCTAACCCTGCTGCCCATCTGCGGCGGTATTGGCGCTAGCCTGGCGCTGCAGGGATCAATTCTGGGCGCGGTGGTCTTTATCGTGCTGTTTAACGTGGTGCATCTTGGCCTGCGTTTTGGCCTGGCGCACTACGCGTACCGGATGGGCGTCGCGGCTATTCCGCTGATTAAGGCCAACACCAAAAAGGTCGGCCACGCGGCGTCTATCGTCGGGATGACGGTGATCGGCGCACTGGTGGCAACCTACGTCCGCCTCAATACCACGCTTGAAATCAAAGCGGGTGATGCGGTCGTTAAACTGCAGGCCGACGTGATCGACAAGCTGATGCCCGCGTTCCTGCCGCTGGTCTATACCCTGACCATGTTCTGGCTGGTACGCCGCGGCTGGAGCCCGCTGCGTCTGATTGGTATCACCGTGCTGCTGGGCGTAGTCGGTAAGTTCTGTCACTTCCTGTAAAAGCAAAGAGGTAGCGATGTTCGGCATTATTTTGACGGGTCACGGCGGCTTTGCCAGCGGGCTTGAGCAGGCAATGAAGCAGATCCTCGGCGAGCAGCCGCAGTTCATCGCCGTCGATTTTCCGGAAAGCTCCACCACCGCGCGGCTGACCGCTCAGCTTGAGCAGGCGGCGAGCGAGCTGGATACGCAACATGATGTTGTCTTTCTTACCGACCTGCTGGGCGGCACACCGTTCCGCGTGGCGTCAACGCTCGCCATGCAAAGGCCGGGCCGCGAAGTGATAACCGGCACCAACCTGCAACTGCTGCTGGAGATGGTGCTGGAGCGCGACGGGCTAAGCAGCGAAGCGTTTCGGCGGCAGGCGCTGGAGTGCGGGCATCGCGGGCTGACCAGCCTGGTGGACGAGCTGGGACGCTGTCGCGAGGAAGCGCCGGCTGAGGAAGGAATATGAGCCAGCTGCTGCGCGCGCATCGTTTGCTCACGGAGCAGGGCTGGCTGGACGACCACCAGCTACGCATTGAAAATGGAACGATTGCGGCGATTGAACCTATCCAGGCAGGCGTTACGGCGCGCGATGCTGAGCTGCTTTGTCCGGCGTACATCGATACTCACGTGCACGGCGGCGCGGGCATGGACGTGATGGACGATGCGCCCGACGTGCTGGACACCCTGGCAATGCATAAAGCCCGCGAAGGGGTGGGCGCATTTCTGCCCACCACCGTGACCGCGCCGCTGGAGATTTTACACGCCGCGCTGATGCGTATCGCCCGTCGTACTCAGTCCGGCGGCCCCGGCGCGCAGATCCTGGGCAGTTATCTGGAAGGACCTTACTTTACGCCGCAGAACAAAGGGGCGCATCCGCCGGAGCTGTTCCGGGAGCTGGATATCGCCGAGCTGGACAGGCTGGATGCCGTTTCACAGAGCACGCTACGGGTAGTGGCGCTCGCGCCGGAAAAAACCGGCGCATTATGGGCGATCCGCCACCTTAAGCAGCGCGGCATACGCGTAATGCTGGGCCATAGCGCCGCCACTTACGATCAAACGCTTGCAGCATTTGATGCGGGTGCCGACGGGCTGGTTCACTGCTACAACGGCATGACGGGGCTGCACCACAGGGAGCCCGGCATGGTCGGCGCAGGTCTTACGGACAAACGGGTGTGGCTGGAGCTGATTGCCGACGGACACCACGTCCATCCGGGCGCGATGCGTTTATGCTGCTGCTGCGCGAAGGATCGCGTGGTGCTCATTACCGATGCCATGCAGGCTGCGGGTATGCCCGACGGACGTTACGCCTTGTGCGGTGAAGAGGTCACTCTGCAAAACGGCGTAGTTCGAACCGGCTCAGGTGGGCTGGCCGGGAGCACGCTCGCGTTGGATGCCGCCGTACGCAATATGGTGGAACATACGGGCATTACCGCCGAAGACGCGATTCATATGGCCTCGCTGCACCCCGCCCGCCTGCTGGGTATGGATAACCAGCTCGGCTCGTTAGCGCCGGGTAAACGCGCGAATCTCATCGCGCTGGACGGGGGTTTGCACCTCCATAACATCTGGATTCAGGGCCAGGCTCTTCCCCTTTAGCCCTTTCATTGTATCTCCCGCTGGCCTTACGGAACGAGATCGTAAGGCCTTTCTTTTCCTTTCCTTCCTTATTACCTTTCCTTTGGCGATCACACTTTACGTTTTATTTCTTTCTTTCCATTGAACTTTCAATTTCTTTTCTATAAATTTTATTTAACTGCTAAAGTGAACAAGTGAAACGAAACGAAAGATAGCGACACGATTGCCAGCGTCTGATGTGGAATTCACACGACTAAGGAATGAGTTATGCAACAAACCACTACCGCCGCCACAACCGGCACCTGGACCGAGGAAGAGATCCGCCAGCAGCCTGCAAGCTGGAGCCGCTCACTGAATAATATCGATAGCCTGCGATCCTCGATCGACAGTTTCCTGACGCCGCTGCTGCGCAAGCGCGATCTGCGGATCGTCCTGACCGGCGCGGGCACGTCGGCGTTTATCGGCGACATCATTGCACCATGGCTTTCCAGCCACACCGGGAAAAACTTTACAGCCGTTCCAACGACCGATCTGGTCACGAATCCAATGGACTACTTCAGCCCTGCGCATCCGCTGCTGCTGATCTCCTTCGCCCGCTCCGGCAACAGCCCGGAAAGCGTCGCTGCCGTCGAGCTGGCAAATCAGTTCGTGCCGGAGTGCTACCACCTGTCGATCACCTGCAATGAGGCGGGAAGCCTGTATCAAACCGCAGTCGACAGCGATAACGCCTATGCCCTGCTGATGCCTGCCGAAACGCACGATCGCGGGTTTGCCATGACCAGCAGCATTACCACCATGATGGCCAGTTGCCTGGCCGTGTTCGCTCCGGAAACGATCAATAGCCATACCTTCCGCGACGTCGCCGATCGCTGTCAGGCGATCCTCACTACGCTCGGTGATTTCAGCCACGGCGTCTTTGGCAACGAGCCGTGGAAACGCGTTGTCTATCTGGGCAGCGGCGGCCTGCAGGGCGCGGCGCGCGAATCGGCGCTGAAGGCGCTGGAGCTGACGGCGGGCAAGCTGGCGGCGTTTTACGACTCCCCGACGGGCTTCCGTCACGGGCCTAAGTCTCTGGTGGATAGCGAAACGCTGGCGGTGGTGTATGTCTCAAGCCATCCGTATACCCGTCAGTACGATCTGGATCTGCTGGCCGAGCTGCGCCGCGATCGGCAGGCCCTGCGCGTCGTCGCCATCCCCGCTGAAAACGATCCGGTTATTGAAGCGGGTCCGCACATCCTGCTGCCGCCTTCCCGCCCGTTTATCGATATGGAACAGGCATTCTGCTTCCTGATGTACGCCCAGGTCTTTGCGCTGTCCCAGTCCCTCAGCGTGGGCAATACGCCCGATACGCCATCTGCCAGCGGCACGGTCAACCGCGTGGTCCAGGGCGTAGTTATTCATCCGTGGCAGGCTTAAGAGGATCGCACTATGAGCATTATCTCAACGAAATATCTTCTGCAGGACGCGCAGGCAAAAGGCTACGCGGTGCCGGCGTTCAACATCCACAACGCGGAGACGATCCAGGCGATCCTCGAAGTGTGCAGCGAGATGCGATCGCCGGTGATCCTCGCGGGCACGCCGGGCACGTTTAAGCACATTGCGCTGGAAGAGATCTACGCCCTGTGCAGCGCGTACTCGCTAACCTACGACATGCCGCTGGCGCTGCATCTCGATCACCACGAATCTCTCGACGATATTCGTCGCAAGGTCAACGCTGGCGTGCGTAGCGCGATGATCGACGGTAGCCACTATCCGTTTGAACAAAACGTGAAGCTGGTGAAGTCGGTGGTCGATTTTTGCCACCTTAACGACTGTAGCGTTGAGGCCGAGCTGGGGCGTCTTGGTGGCGTGGAAGATGACATGAGCGTCGACGCCGAAAGCGCGTTTCTCACCGACCCGCAGGAAGCGAAACGCTTTGTCGAGCTGACCGGCGTCGATAGCCTCGCCGTCGCCATCGGTACCGCACACGGCCTGTATACCAAACGCCCGAAAATCGACTTCCAGCGGCTGGCCGAGATCCGCGAAGTGGTCACCGTGCCGCTGGTGCTGCACGGCGCGAGCGATGTGCCAGATGAAGATGTTCGCCGCACCATCGCGCTGGGCGTGTGCAAAGTCAACGTGGCTACCGAGCTGAAAATCGCCTTCTCTGACGCGGTGAAAGCCTGGTTTGCCGAAAACCCGCAGGGTAACGATCCGCGCTTCTATATGCGGGTCGGTATGGACGCCATGAAAGAGGTGGTCAGAAGCAAAATCACCGTTTGCAGCTCGGCAAACCGATTGCTGCTTCCGGCAGAAGCCTGATTAAAATGGAGCTTACGCTGATGAAAAAAATTCTCGCACTCTCAGTGCTGGCCCTGTGCGTTTCCCATAGCGCGGTGGCCGCGAACTACACGCTCAATAACGACAATATTGCCCTGTCATTTGATGATGCAAACTCAACGGTTGTGGTTAAGGACAGCAAAGCTAACCATCCGCTCACGCCGCAGGAGCTGTTCTTTCTGACGCTGCCGAACGAGACTAAAATCCACACCGCAGATTTTAAAATCAAGCATGTCGAAAAGCAGGACAGCGGGATTGTCGTTGATTTCACCCATCCGGAATTTAACGTGACGGTGAAGCTGAACCTGGTGAAGGGCAAATACGCCAGCATCGACTACACCATAGCCGCCGTTGGTCAGCCCCGGGACGTGGCGAAAATCACCTTCTTCCCGACCAAAAAGCAAGCTCAGGCACCTTACGTAGACGGGGCAATTAACAGCTCGCCGATCGTCGCAGACTCGTTTTTTATTCTGCCGGATAAGCCCATCGTTAACACTTACGCCTATGAAGCGACGACCAACCTCAACGTGGAGCTGAAAACCCCTATTCAGCCCGCAACCCCGGTCAGCTACACCACGTACTTTGGTACCTTCCCGGAGACCAGCCAGCTGCGCCGTAGCGTAAACCAGTTTATCGATGCCGTCCGTCCGCGTCCGTATAGGCCTTATTTACACTACAACAGCTGGATGGATATCGGCTTCTTTACCCCGTACTCCGAGCAGGACGTGCTGGGGCGGATGGATGAATGGAATAAAGAATTTATCACCGGACGCGGCGTGGCGCTGGATGCGTTCCTGCTTGACGATGGCTGGGATGAGCCTCACCGGGCGCTGGCTGTTTGGCCCGGCTTTCAGCAAGGGTTTTGGCAAGGTACGGGAGAAAGCTGACAGCCTGCACAGCTCCGTCGGCCTGTGGCTCTCACCGTGGGGCGGATATAACAAACCGCGCGATACGCGCGTCTCGCATGCAAAAGAGTACGGTTTCGAAACGGTAGACGGGAAGCTGGCGCTGTCAGGCCCGAACTATTTTAAAAACTTTAATGAGCAGATCGTTAAGCTTATCAAAAACGAGCATATTACCTCGTTCAAGCTCGACGGGATGGGCAATGCCAACTCGCATATTAAGGGCAGCCCGTTCGCCTCGGATTTTGACGCCTCTATTGCTCTGCTGCATAACATGCGCAGCGCCAATCCGAATCTGTTTATTAACCTGACGACCGGTACCAACGCCAGCCCATCCTGGCTGTTCTACGCCGATTCCATCTGGCGTCAGGGGGATGACATAAACCTGTACGGCCCCGGCACGCCGGTGCAGCAGTGGATGACCTATCGCGATGCCGAAACCTACCGCTCCATTGTGCGTAAAGGGCCGCTGTTCCCGCTGAACTCCCTGATGTATCACGGGATCGTCAGCGCGGAGAACGCGTATTACGGTCTGGAGAAGGTGCAAACGGACAGCGATTTTGCCGACCAGGTCTGGAGCTACTTCGCCACCGGCACCCAGTTGCAGGAGCTGTATATCACCCCTTCAATGCTCAACAAGGCGAAGTGGGATGTCCTGGCGCAGGCCGCGAAGTGGTCCCGGGATAACGCCAGCGTGCTGGTGGATACCCACTGGATTGGCGGTGACCCGACGGCACTGCAGGTTTACGGCTGGGCATCATGGAGCAAGGACAAAGCGATCATCGGCTTGCGTAACCCGTCGGATAAGCCACAAAGCTACTATCTGGATCTGGCAAGAGACTTTGAGATCCCGACAGACGGCACGACGCACTTCAATTTGAAAGCGGTGTACGGCAGTAACGATAGCGTGCCGGAGGAGTATAAAAACGCGGTGGTGATTACCCTGAAACCGCTGGAAACGCTGGTGTTTGAGGCATTACCAGGAAAATAAAAGTGTTCAGCTGGCAGGTTAAGCCATAACCTGCCAGCTTCCCCCTTTCCTTGCCCCCAGGCGTTTTAAGTTACCTTTTGTTTGCAAAGAACGGAGATAACGTTCCGCGGTGCGGGAAGTCACGCCCAATACGGATGCCAGCATTACCGCAGTCATTTGCGGTTGAACGGTAAGAAGCTCAAGGATAGCCTTTTCCTTTTCCGACATTTCTTCCGACATCTTTTCCGACATTACGGACGGCATGCCTATGCCTTCCCGCAAAGCATCGGCCATATTTTGCAGCATAAACTCCACGAATGCCGTGCAATCACTGGCCCGATCGCATTGTCCTAAAATCTGGTAATAGCGCGTTTGCTTGAAGTGAATGAGCGTCTCTACGGGCAGCCATGCAAGTTCTGCCCGCCATTGGCTTAAGATCAACGTTTGCCACAGCCGCCCCATGCGGCCATTTCCATCTGAAAAAGGATGGATGAATTCAAACTCGTAATGAAATACCGAGCTGGCAATCAGCGGGTGAAGGTCGGTTTGCTTAAGCCAGGCAAGAAGAGTCGATAAGGCGGTTCATCTGCGAGGCTGGCGGAGCCATGTGGACTAACTGGTTCCCACGGTATATCCCTACATCCCCATGCCTGAGCTTGCCGGGATTATCGACCAGACCCGTCATTAATAAACGGTGTGCAATGAGTAAGTCTTTAAGCTTCCAGGGCTTCCATTCGGGCAATTTTTCATAAGCAAGAATCGCGTTACGCACTTCCTGGATATCTTTTTCAGGTGCGAGCACGCGCTTACCCTCCATGATTGCCGTCACTTGCCCGGTCGTCAGAGAGTTATGCTCAATTGCCAGAGAAGCCTGGATTGTACGGATTCTCTTTGCGCAGTAGCGGAGAGGTTCTTCCTGAATGTGCAGCCCAGTGCCCTAATAGCTCACCGATCTCAACAACCTGATTGAGAATTGAGGGTGTGATGGAAAAAGGAGGCTGGCAGCGGCTCATCTGGACTACCCCCCCTGCTGCTCCAGCGCATACTTATACAGCGCATTTTTCTTCACGCCGTGAATTTCCGCCGCCAGCGCAGCGGCCTTCTTCAGCGGCAGTTCCGCCTGCAGCAGCGCCAGCGTGCGCAGCGCGTCGGCAGGCAGTGCGTCTTCCTGCGCTTTATGCCCTTCGACGATCAGCACCATTTCACCCTTGCGGCGGTTTTCGTCTTCCTTCACCCACGCCAGCAGTTCGCCCACTGGCGCGCCGTGGATCGTTTCCCAGGTTTTGGTCAGCTCGCGCGCCAGCACCACGTAGCGGGATTCACCCCAGACAGTCACCATATCTTCCAGGCTTTCCAGCAGGCGGTGTGTGGATTCGTAAAAAATCAGGGTGCGCGGCTCGGCTTCCAGATCCTTCAATACGTCGCGACGGCCTTTGGATTTAGCTGGCAGGAAGCCTTCATAGCAGAAGCGGTCAGACGGCAGACCTGCGGCGCTTAACGCAGCAATCGCCGCGCACGGCCCCGGCAGCGGCACAACGCGAATACCGGCTTCGCGACAGGTACGCACCAGGTGATAGCCAGGATCGTTGATCAGCGGCGTACCGGCGTCGGAGACCAGCGCAATGTTCTGCCCTTCCTTAAGTTTCGCCACCAGCGTTTCGGCTTTTTGTTGCTCATTGTGATCGTGCAGGGCAAACAAACGGGCATTAATCGCGAAATGTTGCAGCAGTAAGCCGGTGTGGCGGGTATCTTCAGCGGCAATTAAATCAACAGCTTGCAACACGGTGAGCGCACGTTGGGTAATATCAGACAAATTCCCGATAGGAGTAGGTACAATATAAAGCTGGCCTTGAGAATTATCTGCCGTTTCGTGTTGTTTCATTGTTTCGTCCGTATTGCCGATTTAATATTGAGCATTGCGTAAAAAAAATCACTGGATACAGTATGGTACCGTTAACGTTTCTTCGAAAAAAAGCCACGCGCAGCGTGCCGCTTCTGCTCGCAGCCCTGATCTTTGCAGGCTGTGGCACCCAGGCACCCGATCAGACCGCTGCCCATATGCAGGGATCCGCTCAGGCTGATTCTGGCTTTTATCTGCAACAAATGTCGCAGAGCTCAAATGATACCAAGACCAACTGGCAATTACTCGCCATTCGTGCACTGCTGAAAGAGGGTAAAACCCAGCAGGCCGCCGAACTGTTCAATCAGCTACCGCAGGATCTTAACGACGATCAGCGCCGCGAGCAGGGTCTGCTCTCTGCTGAACCGAAGGTGGCGCAGAAAGATTATGCGGCTGCGAAGAAAATCCTTGGAGACATCGACGTCGGTGCGCTGGACAAAAACCAGCAGGCGCGCTTCTGGCAGGCGGGCATTACCGCCGAACAGGGTCGACCTTCCCTGACGCTATTGCGCGCGTTTATCGCCCAGGAGCCGCTGCTCGCCGGTGCGGATAAACAGAAAAATATCGATGCAACATGGCAGGCACTCGCCTCCATGACCCAGGAACAGGCGCAAACGCTGGTTATTAACGCCGACGAAAATGTTTTGCAGGGCTGGCTGGATCTGCAGCAAATGTGGTTTAACAACCGCAGCGACCCAACGATGCTGAAAGCAGGTATTACCGACTGGCAAACCCGCTACCCGCAAAACCCGGGCGCGAAAATGCTGCCGACGCAGCTGGTGAATGTGCAGAACTTTAAGCCAGCCTCGACCAGCCAAATCGCGCTGCTTCTGCCGTTGAACGGCCAGGCGGCGGTCTTTGGTCGCACCATTCAGCAAGGCTTTGAAGCGGCAAAAAACGGGACAACTGCCGTAAGCGGTAGTGCCGTACCGGCTCAGTCCGCACAGGCAGCCAACGTGAACGACGTTGTCAGCCCTTCTGCCGCTGAAACCAGCGACCTGACTGCAGCACAAGCGCCAGCGCAGGGGACAATGCAGAACCCGGTCACCGCGCCGACGACGCCACCAGCCGCAACGCCTGCACCTGAAGCAGTACAGACTCCTGCGGAAACTCAGGCTCCCGTGACGGCTGAACAGCCACAACCGCAAGCCGCGCCAGCAGAACAGCAACCTGCCACGCAGCCTCAGGCCTTGGCAACCACCAGCGCCAACCCGAGTGCTGAGCTGAAAATCTACGACACCACCGCTCAACCGCTCGATCAAGTGCTGGCGCAGGTGCAAAAAGATGGCGCGAGCATCGTTGTCGGTCCCCTGCTGAAAAACGACGTGGAAACGCTGATAAAGAGCAACACCACGCTGAACGTGCTGGCGCTTAACCAGCCAGAGAACGTGCAGAACCGTGCCAACATCTGCTACTTTGCTCTCTCCCCAGAAGATGAAGCCCGCGACGCGGCGCGACATATTCACGAACAGGGTAAACAGGCGCCGCTGCTGCTGATCCCGCGCAGCGCGTTGGGCGATCGCGTCGCCAATGCCTTTGCCGATGAGTGGCAGAAGATCGGCGGTGGCGTGGTGCTGCAACAGAAATTTGGTTCCGCCTCAGAACTGCGCGCTGGCGTCAACGGCGGCGCAGGTATCGCCCTTAACGGCAGCCCGGTCAGCGCCAGTCTGCCGCAGCAGCAGAGCGTGACCATCGGCGGCCTGACCATTCCGGCCCCTCCTACCGACGCACAAATCAGCGGTGGCGGCAAAGTGGATGCGGCCTACATTGTCGCGACGCCGGAAGAGATTGCTTTCATCAAGCCGATGATTGCGATGCGCAACGGCAGCCAGAGCGGCGCAACCCTCTACGCCAGTTCGCGCAGCGCGCAGGGCACCGCAGGCCCGGATTTCCGTCTGGAAATGGACGGCCTGCAGTACAGCGAAATCCCAATGCTCGCGGGCAGCAACCCGCCGCTGATGCAGCAGGCGCTGAGCTCGGTACGTAACGACTACTCGCTGGCACGTCTGTACGCCATGGGCGTGGATGCGTGGGCGCTGGCAAACCACTTCACCCAGATGCGTCAGGTGCCGGGCTTCGAGCTCAACGGCAACACCGGCGATCTGACCGCCACTCAGGACTGTGTGATTAACAGGAAGTTATCATGGCTCAAATACCAGCAGGGTCAGATCGTCCCAGCCAGTTAAGCCGCAAAGCGACCGGCGATGCGTGGGAGTTAAAAGCGCGTCGCTGGCTTGAAGGCAAAGGACTGCGTTTTATCGCCGCCAACGTCCGCGGGCGCGGCGGCGAAATCGACCTGATCATGAAAGACGATCGGGTCACCGTGTTTGTAGAAGTGCGTTTTCGACAGTCCTCCCGTTTTGGCGGTGCTGCCGCCAGCGTGACGCTCGCCAAACAACATAAATTATTACAGACTGCCCACTTGTGGCTTGCCCGCCATAATGGGAGCTTTGATACTGTGGACTGCCGGTTCGATGTGATAGCCTTCACCGGAAATGAGATCGAATGGCTTAAAAACGCTTTTGGCGAAGACGCATAATTGAGATTTAAAGGGATAACGTGCTCGAAAGAATTAAAGTGTGCTTCACAGAAAGCATTCAAACACAGATTGCCGCGGCGGAAGCCCTCCCGGACGCGATCTCCCGCGCAGCAATGACGCTGGTACAATCTCTTCTGAACGGCAACAAAATCCTCTGTTGTGGCAATGGCACTTCAGCCGCCAACGCACAGCATTTTGCTGCCAGCATGATCAATCGTTTTGAAACAGAACGCCCGAGTTTACCTGCCATTGCACTTAATACCGATAATGTGGTCTTAACAGCGATTGCTAACGATCGTCTGCATGACGAGATTTACGCGAAGCAGGTGCGCGCCTTAGGCCATGCCGGGGACGTGCTGCTGGCCATCTCCACGCGCGGTAACAGCCGGGATATCGTTAAAGCCGTTGAAGCGGCGGTCACCCGCGATATGACCATCGTTGCGCTGACCGGCTATGACGGCGGCGAGCTGGCAGGTTTACTGGGGCCGCAGGATGTGGAAATTCGCATTCCGTCTCACCGTAGCGCGCGTATTCAGGAGATGCACATGCTCACGGTGAACTGCTTATGCGATCTGATCGATAACACGCTTTTCCCTCACCAGGATGATTAAGGAGTTCTAATGAAGGCTTTATCGACCCTTGCAGTCCTTATGTCTGCACTTCTACTTCAGGGATGTATTGCCGCTGCTGTTGTCGGTACCGCAGCTGTCGGCACCAAAGCAGCGACCGATCCGCGTTCTGTCGGGACGCAGGTTGATGACGGTACGCTGGAGCTGCGCGTCAACAGTGCGCTGTCGAAAGACGAACAAATCAAGAAAGAAGCGCGTATTAACGTAACGGCTTATCAGGGCAAAGTGCTGCTGGCAGGCCAGGCGCCTAATACCGAATTAGCCTCCCGCGCTAAACAGATCGCGATGGGTGTAGAAGGTACAACAGAGGTGTTCAATGAAGTGCGCCAGGGCCAGCCAATTGGTTTGGGCGATGCGTCTTCCGATACCTGGATCACCACGAAAGTGCGCTCTCAGCTGCTGGGATCGGACCAGGTGAAATCGTCAAACGTGAAAGTGACCACCGAGAACGGCGAAGTGTTCCTGCTGGGTCTGGTGACTGAGCGTGAAGGGAAAGCGGCGGCGGATATCGCCAGCCGGGTGAGCGGCGTGAAGCACGCCACCACCGCGTTTACTTATATCAAGTAATTCACACCTGACGGTAAGCCCGGTAAGCCCGGTAAGCGCCAGCGCCACCGGGCTTTTTTTTACATCAACGCAATACTGCCCACAATCACCCCACTCAACGCCACCAGCCCCGCCGTCAACCACAGCGCTTTCGCGGGGAATGACTTACGCAGCATGATAAGCGACGGCAGGCTGATCGCCGGCAACGTAATCAGCAGCGCCAGCGCCGGGGCGGTCCCCATGCCAGCCAGCATCATGGTCTGAACAATCGGAATTTCCGCCGCCGTTGGGATCACGAAGAGGCAGCCTGCAACGGCCATCGCAATGACCCACATCAGCGTGTTGTCGATAGCGCCATCTGCATGTGGGAAGAGCCAGACGCGCGCCGCCCCCAATACCAGCACCGCCAGGATATAAACCGGGATGGTGCTCCAGAAAAGCTGCCACAGCGCGATACCCCAGCGAGCAAAAAAACCACCCTGCGGCTCGCTGATGTCCAGCTCAACGGCAGCGGTCTCAGGCGCGTTGTCCTTCACCAGTTTTTGCACCAGCGTCGCCACCACCAGCACCGTCGCCAGCCCGGCAACCAGGCGGATCGCAGCAAAATGCCACCCAAGCACAAAGCCCATAAAGACCAGCGTTGCCGGGTTGAGCAGCGGGTTACCCATCCAGAACGCCAGCGCGCCGCCCATCGACACGCGCTGACGACGCATACCCGCCGCAACCGGTGCGGCGCAGCAGGAGCACATCATGCCCGGCAGGGAGAAAATCGTCCCCAGCAGCGTGCCCTGAAAACGCGGCTGGCCGAGTGTTTTCACCAGCCAGTTGCGCGGGATGAGCACCTGTATCAGCGAGCCCAGAATCACGCCCAGTACAGCGGCTTTCCAGACGGCAAGGAAGTAGACCATGGCGTAATCCCACGCCGCCTGAAGCGGGCTGGAATCAGCCTGAGCGAGAATAGATTTACCGATGCTGTGCGTTTCGGCGGCGGTGAAGGCTTTGCCGTAGTACGGCTGCCATTTCACATACCAGAGGCCAACAATGACCACGAGAAAGAAAAGTGCGGGCTTCCACCATTGAACAGGTGTTGCCGCCTGAGATGAAGACTGACCAGTCATAGCATTCCCCGGAGAGTATTAGGTTATTAGCCGGGGGAGTTTACGCCTCGTCCTGGGCGATTTCACGCAGTTTTGCCGAAGGGATAATGTTGACCCCCGCTTTCAACGGTGCCAGCCCTTCTTTTAGCATCGCAAGGGCGACGTCCCGCGCCTCGATAGATTTCCAGTTGCCGGGAAGGATCTTAAACAGCGGGGCCAGGATCGACTCGTTAAATCGGCGTTCGTCCCTGTGGCCGCTTAGCATCGAGGGGCGCACAATCGTTAGCTGCTCCCATTTCTGCGCGATCAGCGCATCCTCCATCTTACCCTTCACCTTGTTGTAGAAAAAAGGCGATCCGGCATTGGCACCCAGCGCACTGACCACCAGAAAATGTTTGGCCCCCAGTTTTTTCGCCGTGAGCGCCGTGTCCACCACCAGCGTGTAGTCGGCATGGATAAATGCCTCTTTGCTGCCCGCCTCACGCCGCGTGGTACCCAGACAACAAAAGGCGATATCAATGGGATCCTTGACCTGCGCCAGCGCGTCCGTCAGCTGCGGATCGTGCGGGTTAAATACGCCCGAGACGTCCGTCAGCGGCCGACGCGTAGGCGCTGCAATGTAGTTCACGCGGCGATCCTGAATCAGCAACCGCAGCAGATGATCCCCCACCAGCCCGGTGGCGCCCGTAATCAGTACCTGACTCATCGTATCCCCTTTACAGAATTGTCCGTTTGCGAACTCAGCGTGGTCGACCACACTTAGAAGTCTGTTACAGGTAAGTATTTACCACAAGCGGAGAAAAATCAGTCTGAAGCCAAAACAACGGAGGAAGCATGGGCAAGAAAATCGCAGTCTTGATTACCGACGAGTTTGAAGATTCAGAATTCACCTCTCCAGCAGAGGCGTTCCGCAAGGCGGGACACGACGTCATCACCATTGAGAAAGAGGCGGGCAAAACGGTGACAGGCCATAAGGGCGAGGCCAGCGTGACGATTGACGAGTCAATTGATAACGTCAGCCCGTCCGATTTCGACGCCCTGCTGTTACCCGGCGGCCATTCACCCGACTCCCTGCGCGGAGATGAGCGCTTCGTCACCTTCACCCGTGACTTTGTGAGCACCGGTAAGCCGGTATTTGCTATCTGCCACGGCCCACAGCTGCTGATCAGCGCCGAAGTCGTGCGCGGGCGTAAGCTTACCGCCGTGAAGCCGATCGTTATCGATCTGAAAAACGCAGGCGCTGAGTTCTACGATCAGGAGGTGGTCAACGACAAAGACCAGCTGACCACCAGCCGAACCCCGGACGATCTCCCGGCGTTTAATCGCGAAGCGCTACGCCTGCTCGGCGCGTAGCCAGTGCAGCTTCTTGCCAAAGCCCAGGGTGTTGTCGGTAAATTTCAGCTCATCGAGGCGGATTTCCCACACCGGGGCTTTTAGCGCAGCGGCAACGGGAAAGCGGCGCGTGTAGTGCCTACGATGCGCGTCGCTCTCTTCTCCATCCAGCCGACGAATTTCACCTTTGAACTGCACGCCGCGGATCAGCGCGACCGTTTTCGGCTGGCCATTCACCGTGCCCGCCACCTTTGCCTGCTGGCCGGTCATCTGCGCATGACGTGTGTTGTCTTCACTCATGACATAAAAAGCCACGCGCTCAGGGTCGTAGTAGTAAAACGCGTTGGCGCACCACATCTCACCCTCATCACAGACGCACCAGGTGACAACATGCTGCTTCGCCAGCCAGCGGTTAATGGCGGCCAGTGTTTCCCTTTTCGTTCTCTCTCATGCTATGGTGCGTTCACCTTAACATACTGAATCTGTTTACCGTGTGCTGGTTTCTCTATCTTGTCCGAACCGCTGATTAACGCACTCTACACCGGGATCACCACCGATGTGGCGCGGCGTTTCTTACAACATCAAACGGGAAAAGGGGCAAAGGCGCTGCGGGGGAAAGGGGAACTGCAGCTGGTATTTTCAGCCGCAGTGGGCGACAGATCGCTGGCGCTCAGGCTGGAATACCGCATCAAGCAGCTCACGAAGCGCCAGAAGGAGCGCCTCGTCACTGGAGACGGCTCCTTTGAGGCGCTACGCGAGAGCCTGATTAAAAGCGATTGAAATGGTCGTGGTAGTCCACCAGGCCATTGACGCCGTTGAGGGCGTCGTCCGCCAGACGGTGCACCTGGAAAGCGGATTCCGTACCCGGCCAGCGGCAACGCAGGTCGTAATGTGCGGCCTGCTCGAAGCCTAATCGACCATAGAACGCCGGATCGCCCAGCGTGACCACAGCGGCATAGCCAAACTCATTCAGCGAGTCCAGTCCTTCATAGACCAGCTGGCGCGCCAGACCTTGCCCGCGATAGTTTTCATCTACCGCCAGCGGTGCCATTCCTACCCACTGAAGATCGTCGCCCTGAACGATGACCGGGCTGAAGGCGACATAGCCGACGACCTGACCTTCATCATCGGTAGCAACCAGACCCAGCGTGATCAGGCCGTCTTCACGGAGATCGTGGACCAGTTGAGCTTCCGCATCGCTCTCAAAAGAGCGGCGCAATAACGCATCGATACCCGGTGCATCAATCCCAATTTCGACTCGAATCAGCATGGCTCACCTACTGAAGTGTGTTTACTGTCCGGCGGGGTTTTCAGCCCGGCCTCAACAAAATCTGCCATTTGCATCAACATCACGCGCAGCGCTTTCGGCATCTGCTCCAGCTCAATGGCATCCATTAAATTCTTCACGTACAGGCCAAGTTCAGTATCGCCTTCAATCACCAGACGACGCTGGAAGAAGAGCGTATCCGGATCCTGCTTACGTGCGGCAATCATCAGCAGATCGCTGGCATCAGCGCTAAAGCTCACGTCCGCCTCGGCGGATTCGCGCACGATCAGCTGGCCGTTCTCTACGGAGGTAAACCAGCGCAGCCCGATGTCGCGTACCTCAATGCTCAGCCAGCGGCCTTCCAGGAACTCCAGCTCGCCGTCCTGCAGTGCCTGGCGGAACTGCCAGCTCAGGACCTGCTCCAGCACCTGGCGCTTAAGCGCGAACGGTGCCAGCTTGACCGGCACGCTCAGCATAGATGGACCCAATTGTACGAGACGTGAACGCAGTTTCTCCAGCACGAGCTTTACTCCCTGATATCTGTAATCCCGCTATTTTGCCACATCCATTCCAGAACATAGCGGCGTAAATCAACAAACCGTCGTCCGGCTTACCTCATTATTGGTGTCATCAATACGCCATTAGCTGCCTTAAATCAAAAATTGTCGCCTGTGGGTTAATTAAAATCCCAGCTCGTTAACAATTTTGCGATCCCTGCGATCGAGAACATCAGGATAAATTATGGAGCTGCTCTGCCCTGCCGGAAACCTTCCGGCGCTTAAGGCGGCCATCGAAAATGGGGCCGATGCGGTCTATATCGGGCTAAAGGATGATACCAATGCCCGCCATTTTGCTGGCCTCAACTTTACGGAGAAAAAGCTTCAGGAAGCCGTTAACTTCGTTCATCAGCACCGCCGCAAACTGCACATTGCCATCAACACCTTTGCCCATCCTGATGGCTACGCCCGCTGGCAGCGCGCGGTGGACATGGCGGCACAGCTGGGCGCCGATGCACTGATCCTGGCCGACCTTGCCATGCTTGAGTATGCAGCAGAACGCTATCCGCATATTGAGCGCCACGTCTCTGTTCAGGCATCCGCCACCAACGAAGAAGCCGTGCGTTTTTATCATCAAAACTTCGACGTGGCCCGCGTGGTGCTGCCGCGCGTGCTCTCTATTCATCAGGTTAAGCAACTCGCGCGCGTCACGCCAGTGCCGCTGGAAGTTTTTGCCTTTGGCAGCTTGTGCATCATGGCCGAAGGCCGCTGCTATCTCTCCTCTTATTTAACCGGTGAATCGCCGAATACCGTCGGAGCCTGCTCCCCTGCCCGCTTTGTTCGCTGGCAGCAGACCCCTCAGGGGCTGGAGTCTCGCCTGAATGAGGTGCTGATTGACCGCTATCAGGACGGTGAAAACGCCGGTTATCCAACCCTATGCAAAGGCCGCTACCTGGTCGACGGCGAGCGCTACCACGCGCTGGAGGAGCCCACCAGCCTCAACACGCTGGAACTGCTGCCGGAACTGCTGGCGGCCAATATTGCCTCGGTGAAAATCGAGGGTCGCCAACGCAGCCCGGCCTACGTGAGCCAGGTGGCGAAAGTATGGCGTCAGGCCATCGACCGCTGCATGGCGGACCCGCAGAACTACGCTCCGCAGGCGACCTGGATGGAGACGCTCGGTTCGATGTCCGAAGGCACGCAAACCACCCTTGGCGCGTATCACCGTAAATGGCAGTGAGATAACCATGAAATATTCATTAGGACCGGTGCTCTACTACTGGTCAAAAGAGACGCTGGAAGATTTTTACCAACAGGCCGCCGCCAGTAGCGCCGATGTGATTTACCTCGGCGAAGCGGTGTGCAGCAAGCGCCGTGCCACCAAAGTGGGCGACTGGCTGGATATGGCGAAAAGCCTGGCCGGAAGCGGCAAGCAGGTGGTGCTCTCGACGCTTGCCCTGGTGCAGGCGTCTTCCGAACTGGGCGAGCTGAAGCGCTATGTCGAAAACGGCGAATTCCTGCTGGAAGCGAGCGATCTCGGCGTGGTGAACATGTGCGCTGAACGCAAGCTGCCGTTTGTCGCGGGCCATGCCCTGAACTGCTATAACGCCGTGACCCTGCGACTGCTGCTTAAGCAGGGGATGACGCGCTGGTGCATGCCGGTTGAACTCTCCCGCGACTGGCTGGCAAACCTGCTGAATCAGTGCGACGAGCTGGGCATTCGCAATCAGTTTGAAGTGGAAGTGCTGAGCTACGGGCATCTGCCGCTGGCCTACTCCGCCCGCTGCTTTACCGCGCGCTCGGAAGACCGCCCGAAAGACGAATGCGAAACCTGCTGCATCAAGTACCCGAACGGACGCAGCATGCTGTCGCAGGAAAACCAGCAGGTGTTTGTCCTCAACGGCATTCAGACCATGAGCGGCTATGTTTATAACCTCGGCAACGAGCTGGCGTCGATGGACGGTCTGGTGGATATGGTGCGTTTGTCGCCGCTGGATACCGACGTGTTCGCGATGCTGGACGCCTTCCGCGCCAATGAAAACGGCGCCGCTCCGCTACCGCTGACGGCAAACAGCGACTGCAACGGTTACTGGAAACGTCTCGCCGGGCTGGAACTTCAGGCGTAAAAAAGGCTCACTTTGTTAACAACGGTTATCATTTTTTAATGCACTATTAAAGATTCACCGTCGACAAAGTGAGCTGTTATGACTGACAAAACCATTCCGTTTTCGGTGCTGGATCTGGCGCCGATCCCTCAGGGTTCCTCGGCTCGAGAAGCCTTTTCGCACTCTCTCGATCTCGCTCAGCTGGCCGAAAAGCGTGGCTATCACCGCTACTGGCTGGCCGAGCACCACAACATGGTGGGCATCGCCAGCGCCGCCACCTCGGTACTGATTGGCTATCTGGCAGCCAATACCACTACCCTGCACCTGGGCTCCGGCGGCGTAATGCTGCCAAACCACGCCCCGCTGGTGATTGCCGAGCAGTTTGGCACCCTGAACACTCTCTATCCGGGGCGTATTGATTTGGGCCTTGGTCGTGCGCCGGGCAGCGACCAGCCGACCATGCGCGCCCTGCGCCGCCATATGAGCGGCGATATCGATAACTTCCCGCGCGATGTGGCCGAGGTGGTGGACTGGTTCGACGCGCGCGATCCTAACCCGCACGTGCGCCCGGTCCCGGGCTACGGTGAGAAGATCCCGGTTTGGTTGTTGGGATCAAGCCTGTATAGCGCACAGCTCGCCGCGCAGCTTGGGCTGCCGTTCGCGTTTGCCTCGCACTTCGCACCGGATATGCTGCATCAGGCGTTGCATCTTTACCGCACGAACTTCAAACCGTCCGAGCGTCTGGAGAAGCCGTACGCGATGGTCTGTATCAACATCATTGCCGCCGACAGCAATCGCGACGCGGAATTCCTGTTTACCTCCATGCAGCAGGCATTTGTGAAGCTGCGTCGCGGTGAGACGGGACAGCTTCCGCCGCCGGTGGAGAATATGCATCAGCTGTGGTCCGCCTCCGAACAGTATGGCGTTCAGCAGGCGCTGAGCATGTCGCTGGTGGGTGATAAAGCGAAAGTGCGTCACGGGCTGGACGCGGTGCTACGCGAAACGCAGGCGGATGAAATTATGGTTAACGGCCAGATTTTCGATCATCAGGCGAGATTGCATTCGTTTGAACTGGCGATGCAGGTGAAAGAAGAGTTGGTGGGGTAGTTTTT
>NZ_GL890780.1:662910-719270 GCF_000211415.1 Enterobacter mori LMG 25706
GGAATCAGGCCGCACGGTTTAATGGTAAACAGGCAACAGGTTAAAACTCGACAGCACATGCACCAGCGCGTTACCCACACCAAACACCAGGATCAGTGCAATCATCGGCTTGCCGCCCCAGACGCGGAATTTAGGGCTGCCGAAGCGTTTACGTGATTTACGTGCCAGCAGCGCCGGCACAATTGCCGCCCAGATGGTCGCCGCCAGTCCGGCATAGCCGATGGCGTAGAGGAAACCGTTCGGCCACAGCAGACCCCCCACAATCGGCGGCAGGAAGGTCAGCAGCGCGGTTTTGAAGCGCCCCATCGCAGAATCATCAAAGCCAAACAGATCCGCCAGGTAGTCAAACAGGCCAAGCGTCACGCCGAGGAATGAACTCGCCACCGCAAAGTTAGAGAAGACCACCAGCAGCAGATCCAGGCTGCGGCTGTTCAGTACGCCGCTCAGGGCCTGCACCAGCACGTCGATGTTACCGCCCTTCTGTGCAATGCCGATAAATTCTGGACGTGGGATGTTGCCCATCGTCCCCAGCAGCCAAATCACGTACAGCCCCAGCGCCAGCAGCGTACCGTAGACCAGACACTTCACAATGGTGCGCGGATCTTTGCCGTAGTACTTCATCAGGCTCGGCACGTTGCCGTGGTAGCCAAACGACGCCAGACAGAACGGCAGCGTCATCAGCAGGTACGGCGTGTAGGAGGTATTCACTTCGGCGACGTTAAACAGCGTGGCGGGCGTCACGTGCCCCAGCAGGCTGCCGAAGGTCAGGAAGAAGGTGATGACCTTAGCGCCCAACACGATCGCCGTCATGCGGCTCACCGCCCTGGTACTCATCCAGACGATAAACGCCACGCCCAGTGCAAAGCAGAGCCCCGCCAGACGCGCCGGAACGTTCAACGACATCTCAGCAAAAGTGTGGTGCAGAATCGAGCCACTCGCGGAGATATACGCATAGGTCAGGATGTAGAGCACAAACGCGATGGACAGCCCGTTCACCAGGTTCCAGCCTTTGCCCAGCAGATCTTTGGTGATGGTGTCGAAGCTGGAGCCAATGCGATAGTTCAGGTTCGCCTCAAGGATCATCAGCCCGGAGTGGAGCATGCAGAACCAGGTGAACACCAGCGCCGCCAGCGACCAGAAGAACCACGCACCGGACATGACCACTGGCAGGGAGAACATCCCAGCACCAATGATGGTACCGCCGATGATCACCACGCCGCCAAGCAGCGAGGGTGACGTTTGGGTGGTGGTTAGTGTCGCCATACAGCCATTACTCCAGTCAAAAATGTGGTATGCAGTTTAATGTGCAGCACTGTACCAGTACAAGAGTACAAAGGGAATAAAAAAAGCCCCGATAACAATTATCGGGGCTGTATATATTACTTTACGTCAGTGGCGTAAGGCTTACGCGTCACGGCGACGGCTTGAGCTGTCGTCACGACGTGGGCCACGGCTTTCACGGCGTTCGCCGGAGAAACGACGTGGTTCACCACGACCTTCGCTACGACCGCCTTCACGACGTTCGCCACCGAAGCTGCGGCCACCGCCACGACGTTCGCCACCGCGGTCAGAGCGAGGCTGTGCATCACCCATCAGCTGCATGTTCATCGGCTTGTTCAGGATGCGAGTACGCGTAAAGTGCTGCAGTACTTCGCCCGGCATGCCTTTTGGCAGTTCGATGGTGGAGTGAGTACCGAACAGCTTGATGTTACCAATGTAACGGCTGCTGATGTCGCCTTCGTTAGCAATCGCGCCAACGATATGACGAACTTCAACACCGTCATCACGGCCAACTTCAATGCGGTACAGTTCCATTTCGCCAGCGTCACGACGCTCGCGACGTGGACGGTCTTCACCACCACGCTCTGGACGGTCACCGCGTGGGCCACGGTCATTGCGGTCATTACGGTCGCCACGACGTTCGAAACGATCGTCACGGTCACGGAATTCACGCTTAGGACGCATTGGCGCATCTGGTGGCACGATCAGGCTACGTTCGCCCTGAGCCATTTTCAGCAGTGCTGCAGCCAGGGTTTCCATGTCCAGCTCTTCGCCTTCAGCAACAGGCTGAATCTGCGACAGCAGCGCACGGTACTGATCCAGATCGCTGCTTTCCAGCTGCTGCTGGACTTTCGCGGCGAATTTTTCCAGGCGGCGTTTGCCCAGCAGTTCTGCGTTTGGCAGGTCAGCTTCTGGAATGGTCAGCTTCATGGTGCGTTCAATGTTACGCAGCAGACGACGCTCGCGGTTCTCAACGAACAGCAGCGCACGGCCCGCACGACCCGCACGACCGGTACGACCGATACGGTGAACGTAAGACTCAGAGTCCATTGGGATGTCGTAGTTAACAACCAAGCTGATACGCTCAACGTCCAGACCACGTGCTGCCACGTCGGTTGCAATCAGGATATCCAGACGACCGTCTTTCAGACGCTCCAGAGTCTGCTCACGCAGAGCCTGGTTCATGTCGCCGTTCAGCGCTGCGCTGTTGTAGCCGCTACGCTCCAGGGCTTCAGCCACTTCCAGGGTCGCGTTTTTGGTACGAACGAAGATGATCGCCGCATCAAAATCTTCTGCTTCCAGGAAACGTACCAGCGCTTCGTTTTTGCGCATGCCGTACACAGACCAGTAGCTCTGGCTGATGTCCGGGCGAGTGGTCACGCTGGACTGAATACGCACTTCCTGCGGCTCTTTCATGAAGCGGCGGGTAATGCGACGGATAGCTTCTGGCATGGTTGCAGAGAACAGAGCGGTCTGATGACCTTCCGGGATCTGCGCCATGATGGTTTCGACGTCTTCGATGAAGCCCATACGCAGCATTTCATCTGCTTCATCCAGTACCAGGCCGCTCAGTTTAGAGAGGTCCAGAGTACCGCGCTTCAGGTGATCCAGCAGACGACCCGGCGTACCGACGACAATCTGTGGGCCCTGGCGCAGGGCGCGTAACTGCACGTCATAACGCTGGCCGCCGTACAGGGCTACCACGTTTACGCCGCGCATATGTTTAGAGAATTCCGTCATTGCTTCAGCAACCTGAACAGCCAGTTCACGGGTTGGAGCCAGGACGAGGATCTGCGGAGCACGCAGGTCCGGATCGATGTTGTTCAGCAGCGGCAGCGAGAACGCTGCGGTTTTTCCGCTACCAGTCTGGGCCATGCCCAGCACGTCACGACCGGCGAGTAAATGCGGTATGCATTCTGCCTGGATCGGAGATGGTTTTTCGTAACCCAGATCGTTAAGGGATTCAAGGATAGGAGCCTTCAGGCCCAGATCTGCAAAAGTGGTTTCGAATTCAGCCATGTAGTACAAGTGCCTCGATATTAATGGCGGCCAGTCTACATAACTCATCGTGAAAATTTTCGGTAATTTTCATTGAAAGTGTGAACCGGCTCAAAGTAGGTGTATTGACGAACAACAACGCCCTCACCAGTTAAGGTGATGGCAATCAAAAGATTACGGGCTGATGTTTATGTCGTCAGCTATTGCTGGTCCGATTCTGCCAGGTCGTCTTGCTCCTGGCCCAAGAGCGATAATTCCAACAATGCATAACGGTGCTCAACGAAGTTGTGTACGTTGTTAGCAACCGCTAATTTGAACAGTGCCGTAGCGCTGTCCATATCCCCCAGACTTAGGTAGTACTTACCTAAATAGAAGTTGGTTTCACTGAGATGCTCAGCGAGCGAGGTGTTATCCGTTGCGTCCGCCTTGAGGCGTTCCATTAGCGTTGCTTCGCTAATGTTGCCCAGGTAGAACTCGACAATGTTCCATCCCCATTGTTCCTTGTCCGATTTCTCGAAGCGCTGTTTCAGTGCTTCTTTGGCCTGCTTCTCATCGAGCTTCTGCTCAACGATGTAAAGCCACAGGCTGCGGAAAGGATCATTAGGATCGTCTTGATAAAACGCCAGCAGATCATCTTGCGCTAACTTATCACGACCGCCGTAATACAATGCGATACCGCGATTCAAGTGCGCGTAGTTGTAAGTTGGATCAAGCTCAAGTACAGAATCAAACGCTTCATAGGCAGCATCAAAATTGCCTGCCTGCGTTAAGTAAATGCCTAAGTAATTGAATACTTCAGGCATATCAGGTCGAATTGCCAGCGCTTGTGAAAAATCATTCCGCGCTAATGCCCTCAGACCGAGACTATCATACAACACTCCGCGCTCATATAAAAGCTGTGCGCGTTCGTCATCGGTTAAAGCCCGACTGGCAAGAATTTGTTCCATGCGTGCCAGAATCACTTCCTGCTGCAAAGTCGGTTGCAATGGCACTGCGAGGACTTCGCTCTTACGCCAGGCAGAGTTGCTGCATCCTGCCAGCGTTAAAGCTGTCGCAACGAAACACCAGCGCAAAAAAGGCTTCATTTCCCACTCCCGAAGACAACTATTGGATGAACGTCCTGTCCCCCGGCGGCTTAACAAGGCGTCCTGCCTGATAATAAACCCTCCGCCGAAGCGGAGGGCAAATGCTACCTTACTCGCCTTGTTCTGCGGCTGGCGCTTCTGGCGCAGCGGCAGGAGACTGCTCGGTTGCTTCTTTAATGCTCAGACGGATACGGCCCTGACGGTCAACTTCCAGAACCTTAACCGGCACTTCCTGACCCATCTGCAGGTAATCGGTCACTTTCTCAACGCGCTTGTCAGCGATCTGAGAGATGTGAACCAGACCTTCTTTACCGCCACCAATGGCAACGAATGCGCCAAAGTCAACGATACGGGTCACTTTACCAGCATAGATACGGCCCACTTCGATCTCTGCAGTGATCTCTTCGATGCGGCGGATAGCGAATTTCGCTTTTTCGCCGTCGGTTGCTGCGATCTTCACAGTACCGTCATCTTCGATTTCGATCGTGGTGCCAGTCTCTTCGGTCAGCGCACGGATTACGGAACCGCCCTTACCGATAACGTCTTTGATCTTGTCTGGATTGATCTTGATGGTGTGGATACGCGGAGCGAACTGAGAAATGTCGCCACGTGGCGCGTTAATCGCCTGTTCCATCACGCCCAGGATGTGCAGACGCGCACCTTTAGCCTGGTTCAGAGCAACCTGCATGATCTCTTTGGTGATACCTTCAATTTTGATATCCATCTGCAGCGCAGAGATACCTTCGCGGGAACCCGCGACTTTGAAGTCCATATCGCCCAGGTGGTCTTCGTCGCCCAGGATGTCAGACAGAACAACAAAGTTGTCGCCTTCTTTCACCAGACCCATAGCGATACCAGCTACAGCGGCTTTGATTGGTACGCCTGCATCCATCAGCGCCAGAGAGGCACCACACACGGAAGCCATGGAAGAAGAACCGTTAGATTCGGTGATTTCAGAAACCACACGTACGGTGTACGGGAATTTGTCAGCTTCTGGCATCACTGCCAGTACGCCGCGCTTCGCCAGACGACCGTGACCAATTTCACGACGCTTCGGCGAGCCAACCATACCGGTCTCACCTACGGAGTACGGAGGGAAGTTGTAGTGGAACAGGAAGCTGTCAGTACGCTCGCCCATCAGTTCGTCGATGTTCTGTGCGTCACGTGCGGTACCCAGGGTCGCGGTAACCAGCGCCTGCGTTTCGCCACGGGCGAACAGTGCGGAACCGTGAGTACGTGGCAGTACGCCAGTACGAACGTCCAGACCACGGATCATGTCTTTTTCGCGGCCATCGATACGCGGTTCGCCTGCCAGTACGCGGCTACGAACGGCGTTTTTCTCGATAGCGTGCAGAATTTCGCTCAGCTCGTTAGCATCCAGGGATTCATCTTCAGCCAACAGCGTCGCGATGGTTTCAGATTTGATGACGTCAACCTGAGCGTAACGCTCTTGTTTGTCGGTGATGCGGTATGCATCGCTCAGACGTGCGCCTGCCAGTGCAGCAACGCGTGCATTCAGCGCGTCGTTAACCGCTTCTGGCTGCCAGTCCCAACGTGGTTTACCGGCTTCTTTCACCAGGTCGTTGATGTTCTGGATAACGATCTGCTGCTGGTCGTGGCCAAATACCACTGCGCCCAGCATCTGGTCTTCGCTCAGCAGTTCAGCTTCGGACTCAACCATCAGAACCGCTGCTTCAGTACCCGCAACCACCAGGTCCAGCTTACTTTCTTTCAGCTCTTCCTGGGTTGGGTTCAGCACATACTGGTCGTTGATGTAGCCAACGCGCGCGGCACCGATTGGGCCATTGAATGGAATACCAGACAGTGACAGGGCAGCAGATGCGCCGATCATAGCAACGATGTCCGGGTTAACCTGTGGGTTAACGGAAACAACGGTCGCGATAACCTGAACTTCGTTAACGAAGCCTTCCGGGAACAGTGGACGAACCGGGCGGTCAATCAGACGCGCGATCAGGGTTTCGCCTTCGCTTGGACGGCCTTCACGACGGAAGAAACCACCCGGGATTTTACCGGCAGCGTAGGTACGCTCCTGGTAGTTAACGGTCAGCGGGAAGAAGTCCTGACCTGGTTTAGCTTTTTTCTGGCCAACAACGGTAACGAATACCGCGGTGTCATCCATGCTTACCATAACGGCAGCAGTAGCCTGACGTGCCATCATGCCGGTTTCCAGCGTGACGGTATGTTGACCATACTGGAATTTACGAACGATCGGATTCAGCAAAGTTCTGTCCTTTCTTAAATGTATGACAGCACACCACAGGTGTGCTGACGATTTAACCCGACCTTCTTCGCATCCTCGCGACTAATGACAACCGACACCCCCATGGGTGAAGCCTCTCATTAGCCGCGCGAACCTCTGCAATGAAGATCATTTATAGCAACAATACAATAGTTTCCAGTGAATTGCTGCCGTCTGGTTGAAAAAAGGGGCCATCAGCCCCCCTTTTCTGAAACTCGCAAGACTTAGCGACGCAGACCCAGACGCTCGATCAGCGCGGTGTAACGTGCAACATCTTTACGTTTCAGGTAGTCGAGCAGTTTACGACGCTGAGAAACCATACGCAGCAGACCACGACGGCTGTGGTGATCTTTTTTGTGCTCTGCAAAGTGACCCTGCAGGTGGTTAATCTGTGCAGTCAGCAGTGCAACCTGAACTTCGGTAGAACCGCTGTCGTTAGTACCACGACCAAACTCAGAAACGATTTTAGCTTTAGCTTCAACGCTTAGAGACATTTTCAAACTCCAGAATATAAAGAATGTAAGGATGCCGATCTCTAATTCAGCAATCCCAGTATACGACCAACACATTGTTAAACAATTTGCAGATCGTTAAGCGGCGATATTCTACTCGTCTCCCCTGCTTATCGCAAGGTGAGGTGTTATCGCCGTCACGCTTCGATCGGATACTCGACGACCAGACGACGCGGCGCAACGCGCCCTTCACCGTCCATTTCGCCCATACCGATGAATTTCCCGTCGTCACCTTCCGTCACGCGTACCAGCCCTTCAAGCGGCGCATCCGCCGTACGAACCGGGTTGCCGTTCTTAAAGTAAACGGACGATGTTAAAGGAAGATTAACGATCGGGAAGTCCGCCGCCGGACTGTCCATTGGCATCAGCAAGGGATCCAGCAATTCTGCTGGCGCTATTCCCTGCACTTCCGCCTGTTCAACCAGCTCGCGAAGATACTCAAGCGTCACCATGCGTTCGACCGGATACTTGCTGACAGCCAGACGACGCAAGTAAATCACATGCGCCCCGCAGCCCAGCTTTTCACCGAGATCATCGATGATGGTACGAATATAGGTGCCTTTCGAACAGTGTACTTCCAGCTCCAGCTCATCGCCTTCATGGCGAATGAACAGCAGTTCATACACGGTAATAGGACGGGCTTCACGCGGAACGTCGATGCCCTGGCGCGCATATTCGTAGAGCTTCTTGCCCTGATATTTCAGCGCCGAATACATCGACGGCACCTGCATCGTGTCACCACGGAAGCTTTCCAGCGCCGCATCAAGCTGCTCTGCGCTGAAGGTCACCGGGCGCTCTTCCACGACCTGGCCATCCGCGTCGGAGGTATCCGTGCGCTGGCCCAGTTTAGCGATAACGCGATAACGCTTATCGGAATCCAGCAGATACTGGGAGAATTTTGTTGCCTCTCCCAGGCAAACCGGCAGCATACCGGTCGCCAGCGGATCCAGCGCGCCCGTATGGCCCGCACGGTTGGCGTTAAAAATACGCTTCACTTTTTGCAGTACGTCGTTGCTGGATGCGCCCTGCGGTTTATCCAGCAGCAGTACGCCATGCACGTCGCGACCGCGACGACGAGGACGACTCATCAGTCCTCCTTGCTGTCGTCCGCTGGGTTCACACGACGCTCATCGTCATGTTTCACCACGCTGGTCACCAGGTTGGACATGCGCATACCTTCTACCAGCGAGTTATCGTAGAAGAAGGTCAGCTCAGGCACGATACGCAGACGCATCGCTTTGCCGAGCAGAGAGCGGATGAAACCAGAGGCTTCCTGCAGCGCTTTAATGCCGTTTTTCACCGCGGCTTCGTCCTGATCGTTCAGGAAAGTCACGAACACTTTGGCATAAGCCAGATCGCGGGACATCTCAACGCCAGACACGGTGGTCATCATACCAATACGCGGATCTTTAATTTCACGTTGCAGAATGAGTGCGATCTCTTTTTGCATTTCCTGCGCTACGCGCTGAGGGCGACCGAATTCTTTCGCCATAATAAATTCTCCAGACAAAAAAGGGGCTAAAAGCCCCTTTTAAAATTATTGCCGGGTGGCGCGAGGCGATCCCGGCTTACAATCGGTAATTAAGCGATGGTACGCTGAATTTCGATGATCTCGAACACTTCGATCATATCGCCAACGCGAACGTCGTTGTAGTTCTTCACGCCGATACCACATTCCATGCCGTTACGGACTTCGTTAACGTCATCTTTGAAGCGGCGCAGGGATTCCAGCTCGCCTTCGTAGATAACCACGTTGTCGCGCAGTACGCGGATTGGGTTGTGACGCTTGATGTTACCTTCGGTAACCATACAGCCCGCGATCGCACCAAATTTCGGTGATTTGAACACGTCACGTACTTCAGCCAGACCGATGATCTGCTGTTTCAGCTCAGGAGACAGCATGCCGCTCATCGCTGCTTTCACTTCGTCGATCAGGTTATAGATGACGGAGTAGTAGCGCAGATCCAGGCTTTCAGCTTCAATCACTTTACGCGCAGACGCATCCGCACGAACGTTGAAGCCAACCAGGATAGCGTTAGAGGCAGCAGCCAGGGTTGCGTCGGTTTCGGTGATACCACCTACCCCAGAACCGATGATCTTCACTTTCACTTCGTCGGTAGACAGTTTCAGCAAGGAGTCGGAGATCGCTTCCACAGAACCCTGAACGTCAGCTTTCAGAACAACGTTCACTTCGTGAACTTCGCCCTCGGTCATGTTAGCGAACATGTTCTCGAGTTTAGATTTCTGCTGACGAGCCAGTTTAACTTCACGGAATTTACCCTGACGATACAGTGCAACTTCACGCGCTTTCTTCTCGTCACGCACAACGGTCACTTCGTCACCGGCAGCCGGAACACCGGACAGGCCCAGGATTTCCACTGGAATGGACGGACCCGCTTCCAGCACTTCCTGACCCAGTTCGTTACGCATCGCACGAACGCGACCGTATTCGAAGCCACACAGAACGATGTCGCCTTTGTTCAGCGTGCCTTCGCGAACCAGAACGGTTGCAACCGGACCACGACCTTTATCCAGGAAGGATTCGATAACCGCGCCGCTTGCCATACCTTTACGAACCGCTTTGAGCTCCAGAACTTCAGCCTGCAGCAGGATAGCGTTCAGCAGGTCGTCAATACCGGTACCCGCTTTTGCAGATACTGGGATGAACTGTGCTTCACCGCCCCACTCTTCCGGCATAACGCCGTACTGAGACAGTTCGTTCTTCACGCGATCCATATCGGCTTCTGGCTTATCGATTTTGTTGACTGCAACAACCAGAGGTACCTGCGCCGCTTTTGCGTGCTGGATACCTTCAATGGTCTGTGGCATCACGCCATCGTCTGCCGCAACAACCAGTACAACGATATCCGTTGCCTGAGCACCACGAGCACGCATTGAGGTAAACGCTGCGTGGCCTGGGGTATCCAGGAAGGTGATCATGCCGTTTTCGGTTTCTACATGGTAAGCACCGATGTGCTGGGTAATACCACCCGCTTCCCCGGATGCCACTTTAGTCGAGCGAATGTAGTCAAGCAGAGAGGTTTTACCGTGGTCAACGTGACCCATGATGGTCACAACAGGTGCACGCGGTTCAGCCGCTGCGCCAGTGTCACGGTCGCTCATTACTGCTTCTTCCAGCTCGTTTTCACGACGCAGGATAACTTTGTGGCCCATCTCTTCAGCAACCAGCTGTGCGGTTTCCTGGTCGATGACCTGGTTGATGGTCGCCATTGCACCCAGCTTCATCATCGCTTTGATGACCTGAGAGCCTTTAACGGCCATCTTGTTCGCCAGATCGCCAACGGTGATGGTTTCACCAATCACAACGTCACGGTTAACGGCCTGAGCTGGCTTCTGGAAGCCCTGCTGCAGAGCGGAACCTTTACGCTTGCCGCCTTTACCACCGCGAACGGCTGCACGCGCTTCTTCACGGTCAGCTTTAGATTCAGCGTGCTTGTTACCTTTTTTCGCTGGACGCGCGGCTTTGGTGTTGCGACCACGGCCACGGCCGCCTTCAACTTCACGGTCGTTGTCGTCTTCAGCCTGACGCGCGTGCTGAGAAGTGGTCACATGATAGTCGCTGGTGTCTTCAGTCGTTTCAGCGGTATTCACGCCATTCTTCTCGTTTTCTTCTGCCATACGGCGCGCTTCTTCAGCAACACGGCGAGCTTCTTCTTCCAGCTTACGGCGGGCTTCTTCTTCCGCTTTACGCTTCAGCTCGGCAGCTTCATTTTCACGGCGGGCTTTTTCAGCCTGGGCGGTTTTGGTCATTTCGTCTGTCTGTTGATTGCTCACTTTGTCTTTTTCCGCAGCGTCACGCTTCACTTTATCACTTGCGTCGCGTTTCGCTTTTTCTGCGGCCTCACGTTCAGCTTTTAATTCTGCTTCACGTTTGGCGGTTGCTTCCGCCGCACGCTGAGCTTGTTCTTCCGCTTCACGCTGTGCCTGCTCTTCCGCAGCAAGGCGTTCTGCCTCTTGCGGATCACGTTTTACAAAGGTGCGCGTCTTGCGGACTTCAATTTGTACCGATTTACTTTTGCCACCGGTACCAGGGATATTTAACGTGCTACGCGTTTTGCGCTGCAGCGTTAACTTGTCAGGCGTAGAGCCGTGTTCACGGTTCAGGTGCGTTAACAAGGTTTGTTTTTCTTGCGCGGTCACCGAGTCATCAGCGGACTTCGGGATCCCTGCATCAGCAAATTGCTGTACCAGGCGGTCCACGGAGGTCTGAATCTCAGCAGCCAGCGATTTTACAGTTACATCAGTCATGCTGTTCCTTCCTGCTACAGTTTATTACGCTTCGTCGCCGAACCAGCAAATATTACGTGCGGCCATGATGAGCTCGCCGGCTTTCTCGTCGGTTAAACCTTCGATATCAGCCAGGTCATCAACGCCTTGCTCAGCGAGATCTTCCAGCGTACAAACACCACGGGCAGCCAGCTTGAACGCAATCGCACGATCAAGACCTTCCAGATTCAGCAGGTCATCAGCCGGCTTCTTATCGCCAAGGCTTTCTTCCTGAGCCAGTGCCAGGGTGGTCAGTGCGTTTTTAGCGCGTTCACGCAGGGCTTCAACAGTCTGTTCATCCAGACCGTCAATTTCCAGCAGCTCTTTCATTGGCACATAGGCCAGTTCTTCCAGCGTAGAGAAACCTTCTTCAACCAGAACAGTGGCGAAATCTTCGTCAATGTCGAGGTATTTAGTGAAGGTATCGATCGCCGCATGGGCTTCAGCCTGATGCTTAGCCTGCAGGTCGTCAACGGTCATCACGTTGAGTTCCCAGCCGCTCAGCTGTGACGCCAGACGTACGTTCTGACCGTTACGGCCAATCGCCTGCGCCAGGTTGCCCGCTTCTACAGCGATATCCATGGTGTGTTTGTCTTCGTCAACAACGATAGACGCTACATCAGCCGGAGCCATTGCGTTGATCACGAACTGCGCCGGGTTGTCGTCCCACAGAACGATATCGATACGCTCGCCGCCCAGTTCGGTCGAAACCGCCTGAACACGCGCGCCGCGCATACCGACGCAAGCACCGACCGGGTCGATACGCTTGTCGTTGGTTTTCACCGCAATTTTCGCACGGGAACCCGGATCGCGAGCCGCCGCTTTGATCTCGATAACTTCTTCACCGATTTCCGGCACTTCGATACGGAACAGTTCAACCAGCATTTCTGGTTTAGAACGGGTCACGAACAGCTGTGCACCACGCGCTTCAGGACGCACGGCGTACAGAACACCACGGATACGGTCGCCTGGACGGAAGTTTTCACGCGGCAGCATGTCTTCGCGCAGGATTACGGCTTCAGCGTTACCCGGCATCCCTTCGGATTTGATCTCCCGAGAGATGTTGTCGCGATTCACTTTCTTCACCACGCCGGTGATGATTTCGCCTTCCTGATCGCGGAACTGATCGACAACCAGCGCGCGCTCGGCTTCGCGAACTTTCTGCACGATAACCTGTTTAGCGGTCTGGGTCGTGATACGGTCGAAGGTCACAGATTCAATCTGATCTTCAACGTACTCACCCACGTTCAGACTTTCGTCTTCATAACGCGCCGCTTCCAGCGTGATCTCTTTGGTCGGCTGGGTCACTTCTTCAACGATTACCCAACGACGGAATGTATCGAAGTCACCGCTTTTACGATCGATTTCTACGCGAACATCGATCTCTTGTTCGTATTTTTTCTTGGTTGCTGTAGCCAGTGCACTTTCCAGCGCTTCGAAAATCTTCTCACGCGGCAGTGATTTCTCGTTGGAGACGGCTTCAACAACAGCCAAAATTTCTTTGTTCATCGCGGGCTTTTCACCTCAATCCAGACTGTTAAAAGTGGGGAACCAGGTTCGCCTTCTCGATATTACTCAGCGCGAACACTTCATCTTTGCCGTCGACTGTCACCGTGATCATTTCACCATCAACGGCTTTGATAATTCCCTGCCATTTACGGCGGTTCTGTACGGCCCTACGCAGAACGAGAGCCACTTCTTCACCGGTAAAGCGCACATAGTGCTCGGCCGTGAACATCGGGCGATCGAGGCCAGGTGAGGAAACTTCCAGGTTGTACGCAACGGTAATCGGGTCTTCAACATCAAGAACCGCACTCACCTGGTGGCTAACATCAGCACAATCATCAACATTGATGCCATCTTCACTATCAATATAGATGCGCAGCGTCGATGTACGGCCGCGAACGAATTCGATGCCGACCAGTTCGTAGCCCAGTGCTTCGACCGGTGCAGTAATCATCTCTGTTAATTTTTGCTCTAATGTGGACAAGCCCACCCCCAAGACATAAAAAAAGGGCGTAAAGCCCAGTTATTCTGTAGTCAGATAACAAAAAACCCCGATAAATCGGGGTTTTAGATAACTGAACCCTATAGCCACAACTGTGGCCTGGAGCACTCTCCGAAAGAATTTTTTCAAATCCAGCTACGAAGGCTCTAAGTCTTCACAGTATATTTGAAAAAGAACTTTATGGGAAAGTGGTTGCGGGGGCCGGATTTGAACCGACGACCTTCGGGTTATGAGCCCGACGAGCTACCAGGCTGCTCCACCCCGCGCCTGAAACGTGGCAAATTCTACGCGTTTTAGGTAGAAAATGCAAATAATGCTGGGATTTGGTACCGAAGACGGGACGTAAAATCGGCGTTCAGTATATTGATAGTTGACCCCGCCTGTCAAGGCGACTTCCGCCAGATCGATTAGACCAAATTTTTTACAAAAAACGCATGAGTCTCTTCCGGTCTTCGGCAAAAGATGATTAAATGAATACTCACTTATTTTGCATAAAAATGCACAAGAGAGCGAAAGCGGTCTCTAATCAGTCAATCAAGCAGGGTTTTATTATATGACGACGATTCTCAAGCATCTTCCGGTAGGACAACGTATTGGCATCGCTTTCTCAGGCGGCCTGGATACCAGCGCTGCACTGCTGTGGATGCGCCAAAAGGGAGCGGTTCCGTATGCATATACTGCGAACCTGGGACAGCCAGATGAGGAAGATTATGACGCGATCCCTCGTCGTGCCATGGAGTATGGCGCAGAGAACGCACGACTGATTGACTGCCGCAAGCAGCTGGTAGCCGAAGGTATCGCTGCGATTCAGTGCGGTGCTTTTCATAACACCACTGGCGGCCTGACCTATTTCAATACCACTCCGCTGGGCCGCGCCGTGACGGGTACCATGCTGGTTGCCGCCATGAAAGAAGATGGCGTGAATATCTGGGGTGACGGCAGTACCTATAAAGGCAACGATATCGAACGTTTCTATCGTTATGGCCTGCTGACCAACGCCGAGCTGCAGATTTACAAACCGTGGCTGGATACCGACTTCATCGACGAACTGGGTGGTCGTCATGAGATGTCTGAATTCATGATTGCCTGCGGTTTTGACTATAAGATGTCCGTTGAAAAAGCGTACTCCACCGACTCCAATATGCTGGGTGCAACGCATGAAGCGAAAGACCTGGAATTCCTGAACTCCAGCGTGAAGATCGTTAACCCGATCATGGGCGTTAAGTTCTGGGACGAGAACGTCAAAATTCAGGCTGAAGAAGTCACCGTACGCTTCGAGCGCGGCCATCCGGTTGCTCTGAACGGTAAAACTTTCTCAGACGACGTTGAGCTGATGCTGGAAGCTAACCGCATTGGCGGTCGTCACGGTCTGGGCATGAGCGATCAGATTGAAAACCGTATCATCGAAGCGAAAAGCCGTGGCATCTATGAAGCCCCGGGAATGGCGCTGCTGCACATCGCTTACGAGCGCCTGCTGACCGGTATTCATAACGAAGACACTATCGAACAGTATCACTCTCATGGTCGTCAGTTGGGTAAACTGCTGTACCAGGGCCGCTGGTTCGATCCGCAGGCGCTGATGCTGCGTGATGCACTGCAGCGTTGGGTGGCAAGCGCGATCACCGGTGAAGTAACGCTGGAGCTGCGTCGTGGCAATGACTACTCCATCCTGAATACCGTGTCTGACAACCTGACCTATAAAGCAGAACGTCTGACCATGGAGAAAGGTGATTCGGTCTTCTCTCCGGATGACCGTATCGGTCAACTGACCATGCGTAACCTGGACATCACCGATACCCGTGAGAAGCTGTTCAACTATATTGAGAATGGCTTGCTTTCCGCGAACTCAGGTAACGGCCTGCCGCAGGTTGAAAACCTGGAACACAGCGATAAGAAATAATCGACAGCAAGACATGCAAAAGGCGCCCAACAGGCGCCTTTTTTATTTGGTATTTGTAGGGCGGGTAAGCGCAGCGCCACCCGCCATTTTGGCCGCCACCACAACATACAGACGAAAAAAAAGACGTCTTTCGACGTCTTTCTTCTGGAATATTGGTACCGAGGATGGGACTCGAACCCACAAGCCCGTTAGGGCACTACCACCTCAAGGTAGCGTGTCTACCAATTCCACCACCTCGGTACGGAATACTTACTGCGGGATATCGCTGGTCGGCTTAGCCGGTGCAGCTGGCTGAGTTTGCTCAGTTTTCGCTGGCGCGCTCAGATTTTCCCACTCGCTTCCTTTACTGGTCTTGTTGCTGTTGATATTACCCAGCACCAGACTGATGATGAAGAACAGCGTAGCCAGAATCGCCGTCGTACGGGTCATGAAGTTCGCAGAACCACTTGAACCAAACAGCGTACCGGAAGCGCCTGCTCCGAAGGAGGCTCCCATATCAGCGCCTTTACCTTGCTGCAGCATGATCAGCGCTACAAGAGCGATGGCTACAATAAGGAAAATAACTAAAAGAGCTTCGTACATAATCAACCTGTTCCTTGCGGATTTGCCGCATACCAATGCTTCGACCAATTAGCAGGATTTTTGTTTCCCACTGAAGCGGGTGTGAATACTAACCAAAGCGAATGACCTTCGCAAGGGCATTTTCGACGCATTGTATCAACTGCGGAAAAAAACAGCAAAAAGCCATTAAATGCTTAAAACAAAGGCGGCAAGCGCCGCCTTTTTAAACACTTACTGTGAAAAGTTATGCAGCTTTCACCGCATCCGCAATGCGATGCGCGAATTCAGTCACCTGCGCTTCGTCTTCGCCTTCAACCATCACGCGAATCAGTGGCTCGGTACCCGATTTACGCAGCAGTACACGGCCACGATTGCCCAGGGCCGCTTCAACGTCAGCCATCACCGCTTTCACGTTGTCATTTTCAAGCGGATCGCCTTTACCCGCTGTGAAACGCACGTTAACGAGGATTTGCGGGAACATCTTCATACCGCTGCAGAGATCGTGCAGGCTCATATGGTTGCGCGCCATGGCAGCAACAACCTGCAGACCCGCCACGATGCCGTCACCGGTGGTGGTTTTATCGAGCAGGATCACGTGACCGGAGTTTTCCGCACCGATTCGCCAGCCCTTCTCCTGCAATTTTTCCAGCACATAGCGGTCGCCCACTTTCGCGCGGACAAACGGAATACCGAGCTGTTTCAGCGCCAGCTCCAGGCCCATGTTGCTCATCAGCGTACCTACCGCGCCGCCACGCAGCTGCCCCTGACGCAGACCTTCACGTGCAATGATGTAGAGGATCTGATCGCCGTCGACCTTGTTACCTTCGTGGTCGACCATGATCACACGGTCACCGTCGCCATCGAGGGCAATACCCAGATCGGCTTTTTCCGCCAGCACGCGCGCCTGCAGGGCACGCACGTCCGTCGCTCCCACTTCTTCGTTGATGTTAAGACCATCCGGCTCACAGCCGATGGTGATGACTTTCGCACCCAACTCGCGGAAAACATTCGGAGCAATGTGGTAGGTCGCGCCGTTTGCACAGTCCACCACAATTTTAAGATGGGCCAGACTCAGCTCATTCGGGAAGGTGCCTTTGCAGAATTCGATATAGCGACCCGCGGCATCGACGATACGGTTAGCTTTACCCAGCTCAGCGGAGTCGACACAGGTAATCTCTTTTTCCATTTCCGCTTCAATGGCCTCTTCAACATCATCCGGCAGCTTGGTGCCGTCAATGGAGAAGAACTTGATGCCGTTGTCGTAGAACGGGTTATGAGAAGCCGAGATAACAATCCCCGCTTCCGCACGGAAGGTGCGCGTCAGGTAAGCCACAGCAGGCGTTGGCATTGGGCCTGTAAAGGAGGCAGAAAGCCCCGCCGCTGCCAGACCGGCTTCCAGCGCAGATTCCAGCATATAGCCTGAAATACGGGTGTCTTTACCGATGATGATCTTACGGGAACCATGACGTGCCAGCACCTTGCCAGCAGCCCAGCCCAGCTTCAGGACAAAATCAGGGGTGATTGGAGCATCGCCTACGCGCCCACGGATACCATCGGTACCAAAATATTTACGATTACTCATAGCGTTTGTTTTCCTTCGCTGCCAGTGTGGCTTCCACCACACGCATGGCTTCTACTGTTTCTTTGACATCATGGACACGAATAATGTGCGCGCCTTGCATCGCTGCGATCACCGCGCAGGCCAGGCTACCACTCAGGCGTTCGCTCGGCCCCACATTCAGCAACTGCCCAATCATCGACTTTCTCGACATCCCCACCAGCAACGGCAGGCCGAAGTGATGAAATTCTGATAAGCGCGCAAGCAGCGCATAATTGTGAGAGAGATTTTTACCGAAACCGAACCCCGGGTCGAGCAGCAATTTCTCTTTTGCGATACCCGCACGCTCGCAGCGCGCAATATGCTCAATAAAGAAGCGATTCACATCGGCAAAGACATCGTCGTACTTCGGCGCTTCCTGCATGGTTTTCGGCTGCCCCTGCATGTGCATCAGGCAGACCGGTAGGCCAGTTTCCGCCGCCGCCTCAATCGCGCCAGGCTCAGTGAGTGAACGAATATCATTGATAATGTGAGCGCCCACTCTCGCCACTTCACGGATCACTTCAGGTTTGGAAGTGTCTACGGATATCCATACTTCGAAGCGTTGTGCAATTGCTTCCACCACTGGCACCACGCGCGCCAGCTCTTCTTCCACGGACACGTCCGCCGCCCCCGGACGCGTCGATTCGCCGCCAACGTCAATGATGGTGGCACCTGCATTAATCATTAAATTTGCGTGCTTAACCGCCTCAATAAGCGTGTTATGCGTGCCGCCGTCAGAGAAGGAGTCAGGGGTAACATTCAGGATCCCCATCACATGAGGATGTGACAGATCGAGATGCGAGTCCTGGGCGAAGAGTTTCATGGCTAAAATCCCTGGTATTTATAAGGTTTAATGGATAAGAAAAACCCCGGAGCAAGCTCCAGGGTTTGAGGTACAGACAAACATTTCAACAGAAGAGACTTACTTGTCGCCCAACTGTTCTGACATGGTATTACCCGGGTTTGGCGTACGCGGTTCATCAACCGGGCGCGGCGCACGCGGGGTGCCATTGTTGTCAGAATTGTTGGAAGCACCTGGATCTTCCCAGCCAGCTGGCGGACGCACTTCACGGCGTGCCATCAGGTCGTCAATCTGCGGTGCATCGATGGTCTCATATTTCATGAGTGCATCTTTCATCGAATGCAGGATATCCATATTGTCGTTCAGGATCTGGCGAGCACGTGCATAGTTACGCTCTACCAAAGATTTTACTTCCTGGTCGATGATACGTGCCGTCTCATCGGACATATGTTTCGCTTTAGCCACAGAACGGCCCAGGAACACTTCACCCTCTTCCTCTGCATACAGCAGCGGACCGAGTTTGTCGGAGAAGCCCCACTGCGTCACCATGTTACGTGCCAGGTTTGTCGCGACTTTGATGTCGTTAGACGCACCGGTAGAAACATGTTCAACACCATAGATAATCTCTTCTGCCAGACGACCGCCGTACAGGGTCGAGATCTGGCTTTCCAGCTTCTGACGGCTGGCGCTGATCGCGTCGCCTTCAGGCAGGAAGAAGGTCACACCCAGCGCGCGACCACGCGGGATAATCGTCACTTTATGCACCGGATCGTGTTCCGGTACCAGGCGACCGATAATCGCGTGACCTGCTTCGTGGTATGCCGTGGACTCTTTCTGCGCTTCCGTCATCACCATGGAGCGACGTTCCGCACCCATCATGATTTTGTCTTTCGCTTTCTCGAACTCCACCATGGACACCACGCGCTTGTTACCGCGTGCGGCAAACAGGGCAGCTTCGTTGACCAGGTTAGCCAGGTCCGCACCGGAGAAGCCCGGGGTACCGCGCGCAATAATTGCTGCGTCGATATCTGGCGCCAGCGGTACGCGACGCATGTGGACTTTCAGAATCTGTTCACGACCGCGAACATCCGGCAGACCCACCACGACTTGACGGTCGAAACGGCCCGGACGCAGCAGAGCTGGGTCAAGTACGTCCGGACGGTTAGTCGCCGCGATAACGATAATACCTTCGTTACCTTCGAAGCCGTCCATTTCAACCAGCATCTGGTTCAGCGTCTGCTCACGTTCATCATGACCACCGCCCAGACCTGCGCCACGCTGGCGGCCTACGGCGTCGATTTCATCGATGAAGATGATGCACGGTGCTGCCTTCTTGGCCTGTTCGAACATGTCACGCACACGAGATGCACCCACACCCACGAACATTTCTACGAAGTCAGAACCTGAAATAGTAAAGAACGGCACCTTCGCTTCACCCGCGATAGCTTTCGCCAGCAGGGTTTTACCGGTACCCGGAGGACCCACCATCAGAACGCCTTTCGGGATCTTACCGCCCAGTTTCTGGAAACGGCTCGGCTCACGCAGGTATTCAACCAGTTCGCCCACTTCTTCTTTTGCTTCGTCACAACCTGCAACGTCAGCAAACGTGGTCTTGATCTGATCTTCCGTCAGCATACGCGCTTTGCTCTTACCGAACGACATGGCACCTTTGCCACCGCCGCCCTGCATCTGACGCATAAAGAAGATCCAGACGCCGATAAGAAGCAGCATCGGGAACCAGGAAATGAAGATAGAAGCCAGCAGGCTTGGTTCTTCTGGCGGCTCGCCGACCACTTTGACGTTTTTAGTCAGAAGGTTATCGAGCAGCTTAGGATCGTTCACCGGGATGTAGGTCGTGTAACGGTTACTATCTTTCTTGGTAACGTTTATCTCACGTCCGTTGATACGCGCTTCGCGAACCTGGTCCTGATTGACCTCCTGCAGGAAGGTAGAATAATCCACCTTGCGGCCATTCGACTCGCTGGGCCCAAAGCTCTGGAATACTGACATCAGCACGACGGCAATGACCAGCCAGAGAATTAGGTTTTTCGCCATGTCACTCAAGGGATTAACCTCACATTACAACTGTGTTAAAAACAGCGTCAGGATACTCTATATCCAGTTTCATTCAAACTTTCGCCTGAAATCTACCGGTTATCATTTTCGCCCGGTCGCTACAATATACACTTCACGGGAACGCGCCCGGGAAGAGTCCGGCTTACGAACTTTAACCTTCGCAAACAGGGAGCGAATTTCCTTAAGGTACTCCTCGAAACCTTCGCCCTGAAACACCTTCACAACAAAACTACCACCAGGCGCTAGTACATCACGACACATTTCTAACGCTAGCTCCACCAGATACATGCCGCGGGGGATATCCACCGCCGGTGTTCCGCACATATTTGGTGCCATATCAGACATGACAACCTGGACCTTACTGTCACCCACACGTTCAAGTAACGCTTTTAGCACTAATTCATCACGAAAATCGCCCTGAAGGAAGTCGACACCGACGATGGGATCCATTGGTAAAAGATCGCATGCGATGATTCGACCCGCTCCGCCGATCTGCGTTACCGCATACTGGGACCATCCGCCAGGGGCAGCACCGAGGTCAACAACCGTCATCCCCGGTTTAAAAAGTTTGTCACTTTGCTGTATTTCATCAAGTTTAAACCAGGCGCGGGAACGTAACCCCTTTTTCTGCGCCTGCAGAACATATTTATCGCTAAAGTGTTCCTGAAGCCAGCGGCTGGAACTGGCAGAACGCTTTTTACCTGTCATTTAACTTTTCCGTCCGGGTTCATCGTTGCTTACCTTTGACGTAAATTTCTACGCTGCTATTTGGCGATATTAGGGAGATGGCGGTAGAATGAACCGTTTTCAATCCCAACGTAAGCAAAAATATACGATGAATCTGAGTACTAAACAAAAACAGCACCTTAAAGGTCTGGCACATCCGCTCAAGCCTGTAGTTATGCTTGGCAACAATGGTTTGACCGAAGGGGTGCTTGCCGAGATTGAACAAGCGCTGGAACACCACGAGCTGATCAAGGTGAAAATCGCCTCTGAAGACAGAGACACTAAAAACCTGATCGTGGAAGCCATCGTGCGCGAAACCGGCGCCTGTAATGTACAGGTCATCGGTAAAACGCTGGTGCTCTACCGCCCATCTAAAGAGCGCAAAATCTCGCTGCCACGTTAAGGATATCCCTAATCGAACACATTTTCTGTGTAAAACGAGGGATTTCTGTCAGCAGGTGAGCAAAATGCCACGCTCCTTGAGTTGTTAAAAGGCCGCTATGCGGCCTTTTTCTTTTCTTTACAATGTATCAACATCTCTGTGGAGAAGCGAATTACAGGTACTCGACCTTAATAATTTCGTATTCCACTTCACCACCTGGGGTACGGATCACAACTACATCGTCTTGCTCTTTGCCAATCAGGCCACGTGCGATGGGTGAGTTCACTGAAATGAGGTTCTGCTTAAAGTCTGCCTCATCGTCACCCACGATGCGATACGTTTGCTCTTCGTCATTGTCCAGGTTCAGGACACTTACGGTAGAACCAAAGATCACGCGACCATTGTTTGGCATCTTAGTGATGTCGATCACCTGAGCATTAGACAGCTTTGCTTCGATGTCTTTAATACGCCCTTCACAGAAGCCCTGCTGCTCACGCGCCGCATGGTATTCAGCGTTCTCTTTCAGGTCGCCATGCTCGCGCGCATCCGCGATAGCGGCGATGATTTCAGGGCGACGCACGGATTTCAGGAAATCCAGCTCTTCGCGCAGTTTTTCGGCACCACGTAAGGTCATCGGAATAGCTTGCATTTGTTATACCTCTTAAACATTCCTGTTGGGAGCAGTGTTCCCTGCTCCTGCCCCCCTAAGCGGGCAAGAAGCAAAAAGAAAACCGACCCGGGAGCAACGCCCCAGGTCAGCAGCAATTTTTCAATTTGATACGCATTTTACCGCGAAGTTCACTATGGGTCATCGTTTACTTTGCAGTGCTATGCACCGTAGTATGACGGTTTGTTTTCGGGTTGTTAGCGCGAGATTATGCGATTTTCCAGTTTTATCATCGGATTGACTACCAGTATGGCGTTCGCCGCTCAGGCCGCGAACGTTGATGAGTACATTAATCAGCTGCCCGCAGGCGCTAACCTTGCGCTAATGGTGCAGAAGGTTGGCGCCCAGGCCCCTGACATTGACTTTCACAGTCAACAGATGGCGCTGCCTGCCAGTACCCAGAAGGTGATCACTGCGCTCGCCGCCCTGCTTCAGCTTGGCCCTGACTTCCGGTTTACTACCACGCTTGAGACCAAAGGTAACGTAGAAGGTGGCGAACTGAAAGGCGATCTGATTGCCCGCTTTGGGGGTGATCCAACCTTCAAGCGCCAGGATATCCGCAATATGGTGGCGGTGCTGAAAAAATCCGGCGTGACAAAAATCGATGGCAATGTGCTGATCGATACCTCCATTTTCGCCAGCCACGATAAAGCGCCCGGCTGGCCGTGGAATGACATGACGCAGTGCTTTAGCGCCCCGCCTGCTGCGGCCATCGTTGACCGTAACTGCTTCTCCGTGTCGCTCTACAGCGCCCCCAAGCCGGATGATTTAGCCTTTATCCGCGTGGCGTCCTACTACCCGGTCACGATGTTCAGCCAGGTACGCACATTAGCAAAAGGATCGCCGGATGCGCAGTATTGCGAACTGGACGTCGTGCCGGGCGATCTTAACCGTTTCACTCTCACCGGCTGCCTGACGCAGCGTGCCGATCCGCTGCCGCTGGCCTTCGCCATTCAGGACGGAGCGGGTTATGCGGGTGCGATACTGAAAGACGAACTGAAACAGGCTGGCATCACCTATTCTGGCTCACTGATGCGTCAGACACAGGTTAATCAACCGGGTACCGTCATCGCCAGCAAGCAGTCTGCGCCACTACATGACCTGCTTAGGATTATGCTGAAAAAGTCAGATAACATGATTGCTGACACCGTATTCCGCATGATTGGTCACGCCCGTTTCGGTGTACCCGGTACCTGGCGTGCGGGCTCAGACGCCGTTCGTCAGATCCTGCGCCAGCAGGCGGGGATCGATCTTGGTAATACCATCGCCGTCGACGGCTCCGGGTTATCGCGTCACAATCTGATCTCTCCAGCCACCATGATGCAAGTGCTTCAGTACATTGCCCAACATGACACTGAGCTAAACTTTATTTCGATGCTGCCACTTGCCGGGCATGACGGTTCGCTTCAGTATCGGGCAGGGCTTCATGCTGCGGGTGTTGATGGCAAAGTGTCAGCGAAAACAGGTTCACTGCAGGGGGTTTATAACCTTGCAGGCTTTATCACCACAGCCAGCGGACAACGCATGGCATTCGTGCAGTATCTTTCCGGCTATGCCGTCGAACCGACCGATCAGCGTAATCGCCGTATTCCGCTGGTGCGCTTCGAAAGCAGGCTATACAAGGACATCTACCAGAATAACTAACGATGAAACTACTCATAGTTGAAGACGATTTGTTATTGCAGGAAGGGTTGGCGCTCGCGCTGGCGAATGAAGGATATGCGCTCGATTGCGCCGCTACGGCGGCAGAAGCCGATGCGCTGATCCAGAGCGGTGAATATAGCCTGGTGATCCTCGATTTAGGTTTACCGGATAAAGACGGCGCGACGCTGCTCAGCCAGTGGCGCCGCCGTGGCATTGAAAATCCAGTGCTGATCCTCACGGCGCGCGATGCCATTGAAGACCGCATTCACGGTCTGGACTCCGGTGCGGATGATTATCTGGTTAAACCTTTTGCCCTCGCAGAACTTCAGGCGCGCGTGCGGGCACTGATCCGCCGCTATCAGGGACACAGCGATAACATGCTGACTGACGGTGATATTACGCTGAATCTCCAGACGCAGCAGGTGTTGCGTAAGTCTCAGCCTGTCGAAGTGACCCCAAAAGAATTTGCCCTCCTGACGCGTCTCATCATGCGGAGCGGTCAAACAGTACATCGCGAGACGCTGCAGCAGGATATCTACTCCTGGCAGGACGATCCGGGTTCAAATACCCTTGAAGTTCATATTCACAATCTGCGCCGCAAGCTCGGCAAAGAACGGATCAAAACAGTCCGTGGCGTTGGATACCGCCTGGAGAGCCAGAAATGAACAGTATGCGTCGGCGATTAATGGTTTTGCTGGCGATTATCTTGCTGTTTTTTCAGTTAATAAGCGTCATCTGGTTATGGCATGAAAGCCGTGAACAGATTGGCTTTCTGGTGAATGAAACACTCTCGGCGAAAGCACGTAACAAGCACGTTGAGAAAGAGATCCGTGAAGCGATTGCGTCGCTGCTGGTCCCTTCTCTGGTGATGGTCGGTTTTACCCTGCTCTTCTCCTTCTGGGCGGTGACCTGGATAACCCGCCCGCTTAACAAATTACGTGCCAGCCTGGCCAACCGGTCAGCCGACAATCTTACGCCGCTGCCCATGTATTCCGATATGGAAGAAATTGGAGCAGTGACGACATCGCTAAACCAACTGCTGGCGCGTCTTGATCACACCTTACAGCAGGAGCGTCTTTTCACCGCTGATGCCGCACACGAGCTACGCACACCGCTTGCCGGGATTCGGTTGCATCTTGAATTAATGGCCCAGTCTGGCTCACCACAAGCCACCACGTTGATTAGTCGTATCGATCAGTTGATGCACACCGTTGAGCAACTGCTCATGCTGGCGCGAGCCGGACAGGCGATGGCAAGCGGTCACTACGATACCGTCCACTGGACAGAGAATATTATTGCGCCGCTGGGTCTTGAGCACGAAGCCAAAGACCATACGGTGATATGGCCCGCTAAAAGCACTCTTACCGTGCAGGGAGACGCTGTACTCCTGCGCCTGATGCTCAGAAATTTGCTGGAGAATGCCGCCCGCTATAGCCCAACGGGGACGACCATCGAAGTCAAATTAGTGGAAATTGACGGCGGAACGCAGGTCAGCGTGGTGGATCAGGGCCCCGGAATCGATGAGGCACATCGACAGTCCATTACCGAGCCTTTCCGTCGGCTCGACCAGCGCTACGGTGGCAGCGGCCTGGGGCTGAGTATTGTTCAGCGTATCGTCCAACTCCACCATGGTAATTTAATGCTGGAGAACGGCGCTGAGGGCGGCTTAATCGCCAGTTGCTGGTTGCCGTCGACGTTAGGATAAAAAAAAGCCCCTTAGCGGGGCTTCTTTCAGGTATTAATGCTTGTAGATGAACTCAACGCCTTCTTCGTCGTCTTCATCCCAGTCATCGTCCCAGTCTTCATCATCCTCTTCCGCTTCCAGCTCTTCGAGCTGCTGACGGTGGTAGTCATCCCACATGAATTCGACTTTTTCAGGCTGTTTCGCCTCTTCCGCCTGAACGATTGGGTTCTCGATGATAAAGGTCATCACATCCCAGCAGAGATCTTTCACGCCAACCTGGCTTGCCGCAGAGATCAGGTAATATTTATCTTCCCAACCCATCGCTTCAGCAATGGCTTTCGCTTTTGCTTCAGCTTCGGCTTTATCCATCAGGTCGATCTTGTTGAAGACCAGCCAGCGTGGTTTACCTGCGAGTTTTTCGCTGTATTTTTCCAGTTCGCCAATGATGATACGGGCGTTTTCGACCGGATCGGACTCATCGATTGGGTTAATATCAACGATGTGCAGCAATACGCGGCAGCGCTCAAGGTGTTTCAGGAAGCGAATACCCAGTCCTGCGCCTTCTGCTGCGCCCTCGATCAAACCAGGGATATCAGCGACAACAAAGCTCTTTTCGTGGTCCATACGGACAACGCCCAGGCTTGGCACCAGCGTCGTAAACGGATAATCTGCCACTTTTGGCTTAGCGGCTGATACAGCACGGATAAACGTCGATTTACCGGCGTTAGGCATACCCAGCATACCGACGTCAGCCAGCAGCATCAGTTCCAGCTGCAACTCGCGCGTATCGCCCGGTGTCCCCATGGTTTTCTGACGCGGAGCACGGTTAACCGATGATTTAAAACGGCTGTTACCCAGACCGTGCCAGCCACCTTTAGCAACCAGCAGGCGCTGACCGTGTTTGGTCATATCACCCATGGTTTCACCAGTGCCCTGGTCAATCACTCGCGTACCGACCGGAACCTTGATGTTGACGTCTTTACCACGTTTACCCGTACAGTCACGGCTCTGGCCGTTCTGGCCGCGCTCGGCACGGAAAGATTTTTCGAAACGGTAGTCGATCAGCGTGTTGAGGTTTTCATCCGCCTCCAGCCACACGTCACCACCATCGCCACCGTCACCGCCGTCAGGGCCGCCACGAGGAATATATTTTTCACGGCGGAAGCTTACACAACCGTTACCGCCATCACCTGCCACGACCAGAATCGTCGCTTCATCAACAAACTTCATTTTACTCTCCGTAACTCATTCGCCTGAGCGGGGGACTACTACGACCGCTTCATTTTTGCGCCAACGCCCCCAGAGACGATGACCAATGGCGGAATACATCGCACCCGCAACCACGACAAACGCACCGAGATAACCCAACAAGTTGAGCATCGGCTTGACGAAGACATCGGGCCAGGCCATTGATAACAAATCTGAAAATAACAGCGTAAACAGCGGAGTCAGCGTGATTAACGCACTTACCTGCGCTGCCTGCCAGCGCGCCATTGCTTCAGCCAGCGCGCCATAACCGACCAGCGTATTAAGCCCACAAAAGATGAGGCACGCCAGTTGCCAGTCGCTAAGCTGAGTAATCACACCCGGCTTTGCTAACGGCAGCAATGCTATTGTACACAAAGTGTACAACAAAAGGAGGATCTGCTGTGAGGCCAGACGACGCAATAACACCTTTTGCGCGACGCCATAACTCACCCAGACCGTTGCTGCCCCGACACCGAAAATCACACCCCAGGTGTAATCCGTCAGGCGGGTGAAAATCTCAACCAGGCTGGTGTTGAAAAACATCACCAGACCACAGAGCAGCATACTCGCCCCGATAATCTGCGTTCCGCGCATCTTCTCCTTGAGGATAAAGACGCTGGCGACCATCATGCCGACCGGTGAAAGCTGGCCGATCACCTGCGACGCCGTGGGGCTGAGATATTGCAGGGAGGAGCTAAACAGGATGAAGTTACCGAACAGACCGCCCGTCGCAATAGCCAGTAAAACCAGCCAGCGCGGCTTTCGGAAGAGACGCAGCGGTGGAAGCTTACCTTTGATCGCCAGAATGGCACCGAGGCCTATGCTTGCCATCAGGAAGCGATAAAACACTACCGTCGGCGGCTCCATCACGTCCAGTACCTGCTTCATTGCAATTGGCAGTGCACCCCAGCACATTGCGGTGGTGAGCGCCAAAAGAATCCCTATGCCGGCCTGCTGCTTCATGCCCGTTTTCCCTACAGAAAATTTTCCGGGTTTCCAATGTAAAAAGCCCCGCAACACGTTGCGGGGCTTTAATCCGTTACCGGACCGAGAAAACCTTACTCAGCAACGATGCTGATGTATTTACGGTTGTTCGGGCCTTTAACTTCAAATTTCACTTTACCGTCTGCTTTAGCAAACAGAGTGTGGTCACGACCGCAACCTACGTTGTTGCCAGCGTGGAATTTGGTACCACGTTGACGAACGATGATGCTCCCCGCCAGAACGGATTCGCCACCGAAACGCTTAACGCCAAGGCGTTTAGCTTCTGAATCGCGACCGTTACGTGTGGAGCCGCCAGCCTTTTTATGTGCCATTTAAATCTCTCCTCAGGTCTTAGGCGCTGATGCCAGTAATTTTCACATCAGTGAACCACTGACGGTGGCCCTGCTGCTTACGGTAGTGCTTACGACGACGAAACTTAACGATTTTAACTTTCTCGCCACGACCGTGTGCAACAACTTCAGCTTTGATCACGCCGCCATCAACGAAAGGAACGCCGATTTTGACTTCTTCACCGTTTGCGATCATCAGAACTTCAGCGAATTCAACAGATTCGCCAGTTGCGATGTCCAGCTTTTCCAGGCGAATGGTCTGACCTTCGCTTACTCGGTGTTGTTTACCACCACTTTGGAAAACCGCGTACATATAAACTCCGCTTCCGCGCACATCCTCGTATGAATCAGAGTGCGCTATAAATATTCACAATAGGGCGCGAATATTACGCAAAACGCGAGCCTTTGACAAGTGCTACCATCAATACATGAAGAAAAAAAACACAACACGTACGGTAACGTTTATCTGAGCCGTTTTTTCAGTACAATCAGCGATACTATTGATAAACCGAAACCCTTTGTGAACCCACACTCCGTGGGATAAACAGGATAAAAAGCCCGGCTTTTGCGATGAATTTAGAAAAAATCAACGAGTTAACCGCGCAAGATATGGCGGGTGTAAATGCAGCAATCCTGGAGCAACTCAACTCTGATGTTCAGCTGATCAATCAGTTGGGCTATTACATCGTTAGCGGCGGCGGTAAACGCATTCGCCCGATGATTGCCATTCTGGCCGCTCGCGCCGTTGGCTATCAGGGAAATGCCCACGTCACGATTGCGGCCCTGATCGAATTTATCCACACAGCCACGCTGCTGCATGATGACGTGGTGGATGAATCAGACATGCGCCGTGGCAAAGCAACCGCGAACGCAGCATTTGGCAACGCAGCCAGCGTTCTGGTGGGGGATTTCATCTATACCCGTGCTTTCCAGATGATGACCAGCCTCGGCTCGCTGAAAGTGCTGGAAGTGATGTCTGAAGCGGTAAACGTTATCGCTGAAGGTGAAGTCCTGCAGTTGATGAACGTTAACGACCCGGATATCACCGAAGAAAACTACATGCGCGTGATTTACAGCAAGACGGCGCGCCTGTTTGAAGCGGCGGCGCAATGCTCTGGCATCCTTGCTGGCTGCACTGAAGCCCAGGAAAAAGGGCTTCAGGATTATGGCCGTTATCTGGGGACTGCCTTCCAGCTGATCGATGATTTGCTGGACTACAGTGCCGATGGCGAAACGCTCGGCAAAAACGTTGGGGATGACCTGAACGAAGGTAAACCAACGCTGCCGCTGCTCCATGCAATGCGTCACGGAACCCCCGAGCAGGCGAAACTGATCCGTGAAGCGATCGAGCAAGGAAATGGTCGCCATCTTCTGGAACCTGTACTGGAAACAATGGCACTCTGCGGATCGCTGGAATGGACGCGTCAGCGTGCTGAAGAAGAGGCAGATAAAGCCATCGAAGCACTTCAGGTGATTCCGGACAGCCCGTGGCGTGATGCGCTTATTGGCCTTGCCCATATCGCCGTTCAACGCGATCGTTAATCCTTCCCCCTTCTCCCCGTGGCTACACGGGGAGATTCTAATAAGCACCAATAAATTCCATAATCACGTTAAATCATCGACTTACATTCAGCATGATTAAAGCCATGTCATATTCTGAATATTGCTTCCAGTAACGCGAACTTTTTAGAACACATGTTCGAAGAAGGTATAGTAGCCCTGTCATTTCAGAAGAAATGGCGTGGGTGAAAACGAACACAAGGACAGCTTTATGGATATGAAACTGATCGACTGGCACTCAGCGGATATTATTGCGGCGCTGCGCAAAAAAGGGACATCACTGGCGGCGGAATCGCGCCGTAACGGGTTGAGTTCATCGACGCTGGCAAACGCACTGACTCGCCCGTGGCCGAAGGGAGAATTGATTATTGCGACGGCGCTGGAAACGCACCCATGGATCATCTGGCCGTCACGCTATCACGACCCCATAACTCACGAATTTATCGACAGAACGCGCACGATGCGCCAGAAGAAGTTGCAGAAGGAGCAGTCGAAGTAACACTGCAAATTTGACAGCATCAGCAATCCCCCGGCCTTTACAGGCCAGGGGGGTGCAAGAACGATTACTCGCCTTTAACACGCTCGATATTTGCACCCAGCGCGCGCAGTTTGTCTTCGATACGCTCATAGCCACGATCGATGTGGTAGATACGGTCAACAACGGTCGTCCCTTCCGCGATACACCCAGCCAGCACCAGGCTTGCAGACGCACGAAGATCGGTTGCCATCACCTGCGCACCAGACAGTTTTTCCACGCCGTGGCAAATGACCGTGTTGCTTTCGATCTCAGCGTGTGCGCCCATACGGATGAGTTCCGGTACGTGCATGAAGCGGTTCTCGAAGATGGTTTCAGTGATGAAGCCAGTGCCTTCAGCAACCAGGTTTAACAGCGTAAACTGAGCCTGCATGTCCGTCGGGAACGCAGGATGCGGTGCAGTACGCACATTGACGGCTTTTGGACGCTGGCCGTGCATATCAAGGCTGATCCAGTCTTCGCCAATTTCGATATCCGCACCCGCATCGCGCAGTTTAGCCAGCCCCGCATCCAGGGTATCAGGCTGTGCGTTGCGACAAACAATCTTTCCGCCAGAGATCGCCGCAGCGACCAGGAAAGTACCGGTTTCGATACGGTCCGGCAGAACGCGATAGACACCGCCGCCCAGGCGTTCAACGCCTTCGATGGTGATACGGTCAGTGCCCTGGCCGGAAATCTTCGCACCCAGCGCCACGAGGAAGTTTGCGGTATCCACAATTTCCGGTTCACGTGCGGCGTTTTCGATGATGGTCGTGCCTTCTGCCAGCGTCGCCGCAGACATAATGGTGACGGTAGCGCCCACGCTCACTTTGTCCATGACAATGTGCGCACCTTTCAGACGACCGTTAACGGACGCCTTGACGTAACCTTCTTCCAGTTTGATCTCCGCGCCCAGTTTCTCCAGGCCAAAGATGTGCAGGTCAACCGGACGCGCACCGATGGCGCAGCCGCCCGGCAGTGATACCTGACCCTGACCAAAACGCGCCACCAGCGGGCCGAGCGCCCAGATGGATGCGCGCATGGTTTTCACCAGATCGTATGGCGCAGAGAAGTTGTTCACGTTGCTGGCGTCGATCCAGACGGAGCCGTTACGCTCGACTTTCGTGCCCAACTGGGTGAGCAACTTCATGGTGGTGTCGATATCTTTCAGCTTAGGTACGTTCTGAATTTCTACCGGCTCTTCCGCGAGCAATGCAGCAAAGAGGATGGGCAGCGCAGCGTTTTTTGCGCCAGAAATTGTGACTTCGCCCTGGAGACGCGTTGGCCCCTGTACACGAAATTTGTCCATGTAATTGCTCTCTTATAAATTCAACCGTGCTGCGGGCGTCTCGCCCTCAGCTCAAAAACCGTTTAGTTTGCGATCGCGTGCCCACTCTTGCGGGGTGAACGCTTTAATCGACAGGGCGTGGATGCGGTTATCCGCAATGTATTCCATCAGCGGCGCATAGACAGCCTGCTGTTTCTTCACACGACTCATCCCGTCAAAGATCTCACCCACAGCAATAACCTGGAAGTGACTGCCATCGCCTGAGACGTGGACTTCCTGAAGGGTGAGTGCATTCATCAGCACTGCCTGGATTTCATTATTTTCCATGGGGTCTATATCATCTGATAGTGAAAACAAGCCCAACATCTTAGAGCAAAGTGGCGTCGTCTTAAACAAGCAAAAAGCCCCGACGATGAAACTGTCAGGGCTTTCAGAAGTAACGCACTGAAAATATTAGTGCGGTAAAACGTCCTGAGGCAGGTTATAAAGCTGCGCCAGGGTCATGACGTTATCGCTCGCGCCGTGAAGCCTGACGCTTGCTCCCTGCGTTTTACCCACTGCGATCAGATGCGTGAGCAGCGCAACACCCGCCGTATCGACCCGCGAGACATCGCTTAAATCAATCAGCGTCACGCCCTGCATGGCTTCGTGGCGTTTATCCCACAGCGGGTTCAGCAGATCCTGATCGAGCTCACCAGACAGCTTTAACGTCTCGCCTTCACGCGACCAGCTCAGTTGCTGCGACATTACTTTTTCTCGTCCAGGGTAATTTTCTGACGAGAGATAGACTGCAGCTGTGCGGTCAGGCCATCAATGCCTTTCGTGCGCAGCAGGTCGCTCCACTCATTCTGTTTGGTGGTGATCATGCTCACCCCTTCGGCAATCATGTCATACGCCTGCCAGTTTCCAGTCTGGCTGTTTTTACGCCACTGGAAGTCCAGACGAACCGGCGGACGGCCGTTAGGATCGTTAATCGTCACGCGGATAGGCACGATGGTGGCATCGCCCAGCGGCTGTTCAGGCGCAATCTGGTAGGTCTGGCCGTGGTACATGGCCAGCGCCTGGCCGTAAGCCTGTTTCAGGTATTCACGGAACGCAGCAAAGTAAGCCTCACGCTGTGCAGGGGTCGCATCTTTGTAGTAACGGCCCAGCACCAGCGCGCCTGCATATTTGATCTGCACATACGGCAACAGTTCCTGATCGACCACATCACGCAGGTAATCAGGATTAGCACGAATCTTCGGCTGTTCGTTTTTAAGACGATCGAAGGTTTTCTTCGCGGCCGCGTCCATCTGTTTGTACGGGTTGCTCTGATCTGCAGCCTGTGCCGCAGTGAGAGGGGCAATGACCAACATGGCAACCATTAGCAGTCGTTTAAACATGAATGACTTCTCCTGAAATTAATTCGCAGCACCAGGGGTTGGCGCAACATTGGTAGGGTCTTCACTCTGCGCAGGGGCAGCGTCAGACTTTTTATCATCCCCTTTACTGTTATAAAGGAACTGACCAATCATATCTTCCAGCACCATCGCGGACTTCGTATCCTGGATCACGCTCCCGTCTTTAAGGATAGTCGTTCCCAGTTCAGGATCTTCAAAGCCTACGTTAAGTGCCAGATATTGTTCGCCAAGCAGACCGGAGGTACGGATGGAGAGTGAGCTGGTATCAGGAATGTGGTTATAACGCTCTTCAATATCCATCGCTACGCGCGGCAGATAGGTTTTCTCATCCAGCGTAATGTCTGATACGCGTCCAATCACCACGCCGCCAATACGGACCGGTGAGCGCGCCTTCAGGCCACCGATGTTATCGAAGGTGGCATAAACGCGATACGTCGGCTCGGTGCGGACAGAGGTGATATCCGCCGCTCTCAGGCAGATAAACAGGGCTGCCAGCAGCGCCAGTAACAGGAATACGCCAACCCAAATTTCATTTTTTCTCGTTTGCATGAACTCAATTCCCAAACATCAGTGCGGTGAGCACAAAATCCAGACCCAGTACGGCCAGCGACGAATGAACGACGGTACGTGTCGTTGCACGGCTGATGCCTGCCGAGGTTGGAATAGCATCATACCCGTTGAATAACGCAATCCAGGTGACCGTAATGGCAAAGACCACGCTCTTGATTAGACAGTTCACAAGATCCATCCGCAGGTCGATGGCGTCCTGCATCGCGGACCAGAAGAAACCGGCATCAATACCTTTCCAGTGCACGCCGACTAACGACCCACCCCAGATACCGACCGCCACAAAGAGGATAGTCAGCAGCGGTAACGAAATCACACCCGCCCAAAAACGCGGTGAGATGACGCGACGCAGCGGATCGACCGCCATCATTTCCATACTGGAAAGTTGCTCGGTAGCGCGCATCAATCCGATTTCTGCCGTTAAGGCAGAGCCCGCACGTCCGGCGAACAGCAGCGCGGCAACAACCGGCCCCAGCTCACGCAGCAGCGAGAGCGCCACCAGCATTCCGAGGCTGGTTTCCGCACTGTAGGTTGTCAGCACCAGGTAGCCTTGCAGCCCAAGCACCATACCAATAAACAGACCGGACACGATGATGATCAGCATCGACAACACGCCGACATTATAAAGTTGCCGCACCAGCAAAGGCGCGTGCTTGCGGAATTCCGGTTTGCCGACCAGCGCGTTGAATAACATCAATCCGGCACGCCCGAACGTCCTGATGGTTTTTATGCCACGGTGTCCGAGCGCAGCCAACGCATTTAACAGCATGAGTGGCTTAACTCCCTATTCCCAGTAAATCGTCACGATAGTCGCCAGCCGGGTAGCGGAATGGCACAGGGCCATCGGCAATACCGTCGAGGAACTGCCGCACCCGTGGATCGCAATTTTCCTGCAGCGCCTGGGCGCTACCGTGTGCGACGATCTTTTTGTCCGCCACGATGTAGGCGTAATCGGCAATGCTCAACACTTCCGGCACATCGTGTGATACCACAATGCAGGTGACGCCCAGCGCGCTGTTTAATTCAGAAATTAACTTCACCAGCACGCCCATGGTGATAGGGTCTTGTCCCACAAACGGTTCGTCAAACATGATTAAATCGGGTTCAAGCGCAATGGCACGCGCCAGCGCGGCACGGCGCGCCATACCGCCAGAGAGTTCAGACGGCATCAATTTCGCCGCGCCCCGCAGACCAACAGCTTCAAGCTTCATCATGACGGTGCTTTTCAGCAGTTCGGGCGGTAGATGGGTATGTTCACGCAGCGGGTATGCCACGTTGTCAAAGACGTTCATATCCGTGAACAAAGCCCCCGACTGAAAGAGCATGCTCATGCGTTTGCGGACGGTATACAGACGCGAGCGCGACATCTCCGGGACGTTCTCGCCGTCGAAGAGGATTTCGCCGCCGTCCGGGGGGATTTGCCCTCCAATAAGACGCAGCAACGTCGTTTTACCGATCCCTGACGGGCCCATAATGGCGGTGATTTTGCCATGCGGCACAGTCAGCGAAATATCATCAAATATCAATCGGTTGCCGCGAGAGAAACTGACACCACGGACATCGACTAAATTCGCCATCGTTTGGCTCATTTATGGTTCCTTTCTTACCCTGCCTCAGGCTAAGCATGAGGCTTAAATCAGCCCTAAACGCCACATTTTTACAGAATATTGCCTGTAGAGGTTAGCGAAAGCTGGCATTTGTTTTACTTTTCCGGCGCATAAAGTCAAAATTAGGAATTCGTTACGACTCAGGCTGTATGCAGCGCCAACAATTCCTGCGCGGTGGACCGGCAAGTATACCTGAAGAAAGGACTTTTGATGCTTTTAGCAACAGCACTGTTAATAATTGGTTTACTTTTGGTGGTCTACAGTGCTGACCGTTTAGTGTTTGCCGCATCAATTTTGTGCCGACTGATTGGCGTCCCCCCTCTCGTCATCGGAATGACGGTTGTTAGCGTCGGCACCTCACTCCCTGAAATCATCGTCTCTGTCACGGCATCGCTGCATGACCAGACAGACCTTGCTATTGGCACCGCGATTGGCTCCAACATCGTCAATATCCTACTGATTTTAGGTTTAGCCGCATTGCTGCACCCATTTCGCGTGCATTCCGATGTTCTGCGCCGTGAATTGCCGCTAATGTTAATCGTAAGTTTGCTGGCGGGCTATGTGCTGTATGACGGGGTGCTGAGCTACGATGATGGCATTTTCTTGCTCGCCCTCGCCGGGATATGGCTGCTGTATAGTGTTAAAATCGCCCGTCAGGCAGAAAAACAGGGGCACGACAGCCTGACCCGAGAACAGGTTGCCGAACTCCCGCGTGAAGGTACGCTGCCTGTGGCGTTATTGTGGCTGGGCGTCGCGCTAATCATTATGCCGATGGCAACGCGCATGGTCGTCGATAACGCGACGGTGCTGGCAAACTATTTCGCCATGAGCGAACTGACAATCGGCCTGACGGTGATTGCTATCGGTACCAGTCTGCCTGAGCTGGCCACCGCCATCGCGGGCGCGCGCAAAGGTGAAGATGATATCGCCATTGGTAATATCATCGGCTCGAATATTTTCAATATCGCGATCGTGACGGGCCTGCCAGCCCTGATCTCACCGGGGCCGTTTAACCCGATGGCGTTCACGCGCGATTACGGAGTGATGTTGCTTGTCAGCGTCATTTTTGCCCTGCTCTGCTGGCGGCGGCAACGACAAATTGGCAAAGGCGCAGGTGCACTGCTGACGGGTGGATTTATCGTATGGATGGCGATGCTGTACTGGCTCTCGCCGCTTCTCTCTGGGTAAACGGAAACGCATTATGTCGCAAATAGAATTGCAGCCGGGTTTTGACTTTCAGAAAGCAGGAAAAGAGGTTCTGGAGATTGAACGTGAAGGTCTGGCGCAGTTAGATCAGTACATTAATCAGGATTTTAGTCTGGCATGTGAGAAGATACTCTACTGTGCCGGTAAAGTCGTGGTAATGGGAATGGGCAAGTCCGGCCACATTGGACGCAAAATGGCGGCGACCTTTGCCAGCACGGGAACGTCATCGTTCTTCGTGCACCCAGGGGAAGCCGCGCACGGCGACCTCGGGATGGTCACCCCGCAGGACGTGGTTATCGCACTGTCGAATTCCGGTGAATCCAATGAGATCCTGGCCCTGATCCCGGTACTGAAGAGACTACAGGTCCCGCTTATCTGTATGACCAGCCGCCCGGAAAGCAGCATGGCGCGTGCGGCGGATATTCATCTGTGCGTAAAAGTGCCCAAAGAAGCCTGCCCGCTTGGCCTTGCGCCAACGTCCAGCACGACGGCAGCACTGGTGATGGGCGATGCCCTTGCCGTTGCGCTGCTTGAAGCCCGTGGTTTTACCCCAGAAGATTTTGCGCTTTCTCACCCAGGCGGTGCGCTGGGCCGTAAGCTGCTGCTCAGGGTCAACGATATTATGCACACGGGCGATGAGATCCCTCACGTCAGCAAAGAGGCTTCCCTGCGCGACGCGTTACTGGAAATTACCCGTAAAAATCTGGGTATGACGGTGGTGTGCGACGATCTGATGAAAATTCAGGGAATATTCACCGACGGCGACTTACGCCGGGTGTTCGATATGGGCGTGGACGTTCGCACATTGGGTATCGCAGACGTCATGACGCCAGGCGGAATTCGCGTGCGTCCGGGCATCCTTGCGGTAGATGTCCTGAACCTGATGCAGTCCCGTCATATTACCGCAGTGATGGTTGCCGATGGCGACCAGTTGCTGGGTGTGGTACATATGCATGATCTTCTGCGCGCAGGCGTAGTGTAATGAAGGATAAGACAATGAGTAATGCGGGTGCATCCCTTGCAACCTGTTATGGTCCGGTAAGCGCGCACATGATGGCAAAGGCGGAAAACATCCGTCTGTTGATCCTTGATGTGGATGGCGTGCTCTCCGATGGCCTGATTTATATGGGCAACAGCGGCGAAGAGCTGAAAGCATTTAACGTTCGCGACGGGTACGGTATTCGTTGCGCGCTCACGTCCGGCATTGAAGTTGCTATTATCACCGGACGGAAAGCTAAACTTTTAGAAGACCGCTGCGAAACGCTGGGCATTACCCATTTGTATCAGGGGCAGTCCGATAAAATGGTCGCCTTTAACGATTTGCTGGCGAAGCTGGCTATCGCACCTGAGAACGTGGCCTATGTTGGCGATGATTTGATCGACTGGCCGGTGATGGCTGAAGTGGGTCTGAGCGTAGCGGTTGCTGACGCACACCCGCTGCTTCTCCCACGCGCGGATTACGTCACCCGGATCAACGGTGGACGTGGGGCGGTCCGTGAAGTCTGCGATCTGCTTCTGCTCGCGCAGGGCAAGCTTGATGAGGCCAAAGGGCAATCGATATGAGTAAAACCAGACGTTGGGTTATCATTCTGCTTTCGCTTGTCGCATTGATACTGATTGGCGTGAACCTTGCCGACCGTGACGATGCACAAACAGAAGTGGTTAATACGAGCGACCCAACCTATAAAAGCGATCACAGTGATACTGTGGTGTATAGCCCTGAAGGTGCGCTGAACTATCGCCTGATTGCCCAGCATGTGGAATATTTTTCCGATGACGGTATCTCGTGGTTTACCCAACCGGTGATGACCACTTTTGATACTGACAAAAACCCGACATGGTCAATTAAGTCAGACCGGGCAAAACTGACAAATGACCGTATGCTTTATCTGTACGGCCACGTTGAAGTCAACGCCCTGACCGCTGACTCACAGCTGCGCAAAATTACGACGGATAACGCCCAGATCAACCTGGTGACCCAGGACGTGACTTCGCAAGATTTGGTCACACTGTATGGCACAACATTTAATTCCAGCGGTTTAAGAATGCGCGGGAACTTACGCAGCAAAAACGCCGAGCTGATTGAAAAGGTTAGAACCTCCTATGAAATTCAAAACAAACAAACTCAGCCTTAAAGCCATTATCGCCAGCGCACTGCTGGCGGCCAGTCTTCCCGCGATTGCTGTGACTGGCGATACCGAACAGCCGATTCATATCGAATCCGACACTCAGTCCCTTGATATGCAAGGTAACGTCGTCACCTTCACCGGTAACGTAGTGATGACCCAGGGCACCATCAAAATTAACGCCGATAAAGTGGTCGTTACCCGTCCGGGCGGCGAGCAGGGCAAAGAGATTATTGATGGCTATGGTAATCCGGCCACGTTCTACCAGATGCAGGACAACGGCAAACCGGTGAAAGGCCGCGCCTCGCATATGCACTATGAGCTGGCGAAGGATCTGGTCATCCTGACCGGTAACGCCTATCTGGAACAGCTGGACAGCAATATTACAGGCGACAAGATCACATATCTGGTCAAAGAACAGAAAATGCAGGCCTCCAGCGAGAAAGGCAAACGCGTCACCACCGTGCTGGTTCCATCGCAGCTGCAGGATAAAGGCAAAGGCCAGGCTCCGGCACAAAAGAAGAGTAACTAATTCGTTATGGCAACATTAACTGCAAAAAACCTCGCGAAAGCGTATAAGGGCCGCCGTGTCGTCGAAGATGTCAGCCTGACCGTCAACTCCGGCGAAATTGTGGGTTTGCTTGGCCCTAACGGTGCAGGGAAAACCACCACCTTCTACATGGTGGTGGGCATTGTGCCGCGTGATGCTGGCAACATCATCATTGATGACGAAGACATTAGCCTGCTGCCGCTGCACGCGCGCGCGCGCCGTGGTATCGGCTACCTGCCGCAGGAAGCCTCAATCTTTCGTCGTTTGAGCGTCTACGACAACCTGATGGCCGTGCTGCAGATCCGTGACGACCTGACCAGCGAGCAGCGCACCGACCGCGCCAACGAGCTGATGGAAGAGTTTCATATCGAACATCTTCGCGACAGTCTTGGTCAGGCGTTGTCCGGGGGTGAGCGTCGTCGTGTCGAGATTGCACGTGCGCTGGCCGCCAACCCGAAATTCATCCTGCTGGATGAACCCTTCGCGGGCGTTGACCCGATCTCCGTTATTGATATCAAACGCATTATCGAACACCTGCGCGACAGCGGGCTTGGCGTGCTGATCACCGACCACAACGTCCGTGAAACGCTGGCCGTCTGTGAACGCGCCTACATTGTAAGCCAGGGCCATCTGATTGCCCACGGTACACCGCAGCAAATCCTCGAAGATGAGCATGTTAAGCGCGTGTACCTTGGGGAAGACTTCAGACTCTGATAGGGTAGAGGTAACGTAACGCCGAACCGGAGAAAAATGCTCTGAACATGAAGCAAGGTTTGCAATTAAGGCTCAGCCAACAATTGGCGATGACGCCGCAGCTACAGCAGGCGATTCGTCTGTTGCAGCTGTCCACGTTAGAACTCCAGCAGGAGCTCCAGCAGGCGCTGGACAGTAATCCGTTGCTGGAGCAAACCGATCTTCATGACGAGGTAGAAACCCAGCAAACGCAGGACACTGAAACGCTCGACACCGCTGATGCGCTCGAACAAAAAGAGATGCCGGACGAGTTGCCGCTGGACGCCAGCTGGGATGAAATCTACCCCGCCGGAACCCCTTCCGGCACGCGTGCAGACTACCAGGACGACGAGCTACCGGTTTATCAGGGTGAAACCACCCAGTCGCTGCAGGATTACCTGATGTGGCAAGTGGAGTTGACCCCCTTCTCTGATACCGACCGCGCCATTGCGACCTCGATTGTCGATGCCGTTGACGATACGGGTTATTTAACCGTAACCCTGGACGACATCCTGGAAAGTATCGGCGACGACGAGATCGAGCTCGAAGAGATCGAAGCGGTTCTGAAGCGCATTCAGCGTTTCGACCCGGTCGGTGTGGCCGCGAAAGATCTCCGCGATTGCCTGCTGATCCAACTGTCGCAGTTCGCCAAAGAGACGCCGTGGATTGAAGAAGCCCGCTTAATCATCAGCGATCATCTTGATCTGCTGGCGAATCACGATTTCCGCTCCCTGATGCGCGTCACGCGTCTGAAAGAAGAGGTGCTGAAAGAGGCGGTGAATCTGATCCAGTCTCTCGATCCGCGTCCCGGCCAGTCGATCCAGACCAGCGAACCGGAATATGTCATTCCGGATGTGTTAGTCAGAAAACATAACGGTCGCTGGGTGGTCGAGCTGAACTCAGACAGCATTCCTCGCCTGCAAATCAACCAGCAGTACGCCTCCATGTGCACCAGCGCGCGCAATGACTCCGATAATCAATATATTCGTAGCAATTTGCAGGAAGCACGCTGGCTGATCAAAAGTCTGGAGAGTCGAAATGACACGCTGCTGCGCGTGAGCCGCTGTATTGTTGAACAACAGCAGGCTTTTTTTGAGCAGGGCGAAGAGTTTATGAAACCGATGGTACTGGCGGACATCGCCCAGGCCGTCGAGATGCATGAATCAACCATTTCTCGCGTGACCACGCAGAAGTATCTGCACAGTCCGCGCGGTATTTTTGAGCTTAAGTATTTCTTCTCCAGTCATGTGAATACCGAAGGCGGCGGCGAAGCCTCGTCAACGGCCATTCGCGCACTGGTGAAGAAGTTGATCGCCGCGGAGAACCCCGCGAAGCCACTGAGTGACAGTAAGTTAACCACCATGCTGTCCGACCAGGGTATTATGGTGGCACGTCGTACTGTTGCGAAGTATCGAGAGTCTTTATCCATTCCGCCGTCTAACCAGCGTAAACAACTGGTTTGACACAACCGATAAGGAAGACACTATGCAGCTCAACATCACAGGACACAACGTCGAGATTACTGAGGCTTTACGCGAGTTTCTGAACACGAAGTTCGCGAAGCTCGAACAGTATTTCGAAAGGATCAATCAGGTCTATATTGTGTTGAAAGTGGAGAAAGTGACTCATATCTCGGATGCAACCCTGCACGTTAACGGGGGTGAACTCCATGCCAGTGCGGAAGGGCAAGACATGTACGCGGCTATCGACGGCTTGATTGATAAGCTTGCGCGACAGCTCAATAAACATAAAGATAAACTGAAACAACACTAATTGTCCGGGCAGTTAACGGGTGCAGGACGGCCTGTTGTGCGACACAACAGGCCATTTGTACAGTTAGCGCTTAGGTGAAATTATGATGAACAACGATTCGGCTCTTCAACTGAGCAATGTCCTTAACCAGGAATGTACCCGCAGTGGGGTTCACTGCCAGAGCAAAAAACGTGCGCTGGAGATCATCAGTGAACTGGCCGCAAAACAGCTGGGCCTGCCGCCACAGGTGGTGTTCGAAGCTATCCTGACCCGTGAAAAAATGGGCAGTACCGGCATCGGCAACGGCATCGCGATCCCGCATGGCAAACTCGAAGAAGACACCTTGCGTGCCGTCGGCGTGTTTGTGCAGCTTGAAACACCCATCGCCTTTGATGCCATTGATAACCAGCCCGTCGATCTCCTCTTCGCGCTGCTGGTGCCAGCAGACCAGACAAAGACCCATCTGCATACGTTGTCGCTGGTCGCTAAACGCCTGGCCGATAAAACCATTTGCCGTCGACTGCGTTCAGCGCAAAGTGATGAAGAGCTCTTCCAGATTATCACTGAAGCAGAAGGCAATCAGGATGATGCGTAACCGGGAGATGGCCTTCACATCTGTTGTCCTGAGGAGAAACGGAACATGGTGCTGATGATCGTCAGCGGTCGCTCGGGGTCGGGGAAATCCGTCGCCCTGCGCGCGCTGGAAGATATGGGGTTTTACTGCGTAGATAACCTGCCGGTGGTGCTGTTGCCCGATCTGGCGCGGACGCTAGCGGACAGACAAATTTCTGCCGCCGTCAGCATCGATGTCCGTAACATGCCAGAATCACCTGAGGTCTTTGAACAGGCCATGAGCAATCTGCCAGAGTGCTTCTCGCCTCAGCTGTTGTTCCTTGATGCCGATCGTAACACCCTGATCCGTCGCTACAGCGATACCCGTCGTTTGCACCCGCTTTCCAGTAAAAACCTTTCGCTGGAAAGTGCCATCGACGAAGAGAGCGATCTGCTGGAACCACTGCGCTCCCGGGCCGACCTGATTGTTGACACCTCCGAAATGTCCGTGCACGAACTGGCGGAAATGCTGCGAACCCGTCTGCTGGGTAAACGCGAGCGTGAATTGACGATGGTGTTTGAATCCTTCGGCTTTAAGCACGGTATCCCTATCGATGCGGATTATGTTTTCGACGTGCGCTTCCTGCCGAACCCGCACTGGGATCCCAAACTGCGTCCAATGACCGGTCTGGATAAGCCCGTGGCGGCCTTCCTCGACAGACACACAGAAGTTCACAATTTTATCTACCAGACGCGAAGCTACCTTGAGCTATGGTTACCTATGCTGGAGACAAACAATCGTAGCTATCTGACGGTAGCGATTGGCTGTACCGGCGGTAAACATCGTTCGGTTTATATCGCCGAACAGCTGGCCGACTACTTCCGCTCACGCGGAAAGAACGTTCAGTCCCGTCATCGCACGCTGGAAAAACGTAAAACATGACCGTAAAACAAACCGTTGAGATCACCAACAAGCTGGGCATGCATGCACGCCCGGCAATGAAATTGTTTGAACTGATGCAGGGTTTTGATGCAGACGTTTTGCTGCGCAATGACGAAGGCACTGAAGCTGAAGCGAATAGCGTCATTGCGCTGCTGATGCTGGACTCAGCGAAAGGTCGCCAGATTGAAGTCGAGGCCACCGGCCCCCAGGAAGAGGAAGCGCTGGCGGCGGTGATTGCGCTGTTCAACGCAGGGTTCGACGAAGATTAAGGTCTGCCAGTCAGGCGGGTGGCGCTGTGCTTACCCGCCCTACATAAGATTATTTCGCTGCATAAACCCTTCCCCACCTAGCTGACGCATCTGGCGCATGATCCACGCCTGACGGCTTCGCACGTACCCTGACGGCGCACTCGCTTTAAAACGGATGGGATTCGGTAAAACAGCGGCCAATAGCGCCGCTTCTGACATACTCAGACGGCTGGCTGGCTTATTGAAATAACGCTGCGCGGCAGCTTCCACGCCGAATATGCCGTCGCCAAATTCAGCGACGTTGAGATAGACGGTCAGAATGCGCTTTTTGCTCCAGACCGTTTCCATCCCCAGGGTTAACCCCGCTTCCAGCCCTTTTCGCACCCAGCTTCGACCATCCCATAAAAACAGATTTTTGGCCGTCTGCTGCGACAACGTCGACGCACCGCGCACGCGATTTTCATGACGCTCGTTGTGGGCGATCGCCTTCTCGATGGCCGCCATGTCAAAACCCCAGTGCTCCGGGAATTTCTGATCTTCTGCCGCAATCACGGCCAGCCCCATGAACGGTGAGATCTCATCCATGCTTACCCAGTCCGAATGGGCGACATAGCCGAAATCACCGGTCAACCACGCGCTGAGCTGGCGCTCAACCATCACGGCGGAAAAGGGTACCGGCAGAACGCTGAATAAGGCGATCCCGCCGCCCCAGAAGACGGCCAGTACAAGCACAACGCGTAACAGGGTACGTTTTATCCACGTACCCGCAACAAATTTACGGCTCATTGCGAGAGAACCAGCACTCTGTCCACCAGCTTATCAATGCCCGTAGCAGCTTCAGCGATGGATTGCGCCAGCATATAGGCGGGCGTGGTGACGATCTTGTTGTCTTCATCGACCACAATATCATCCACCGGACAAGGAACATGCTCGCCGCCCATATCTTCGACGATCTCTGCGGTATCAATATCGGTCCCGATGGTCAGGCGCAGCGGGAAGTCAAAGATCCGGGGCAGCATGGCCGGGGCAATACAGATGAAACCCAGTGGCTTGCCTGCTGCATGCAGCGCCAGGGCAAGCCGTTTTAAATCGGGATCGACATGGCACTCTGCCCCTTCCGAAGCAAAAGTGCTGAGATTTTTAGCTGCGCCAAAGCCACCCGGCACGATCAACGCATCCAGCGTTGAGGAATCAGCCTGCGACAGGGGTTGGACAGCGCCTCGGGCGATACGCGCGGCTTCAATCAGGACGTTACGCGTTTCCGCCATCGGCTCGCCGGTAAGATGGTTGATCACATCCGCCTGGCTTTTATCCGGCGCGAAGCAGATCGCTTCAGCGCCCTGACGAGATAATGCCAGCAGCGTTAATACGGCTTCATGTATCTCTGAACCGTCGTAAACACCACAACCGCTCAGCACGACACCAATCTTTTTCATTATGACGTCCCTTCTTTGCAACCTGCTGAAGCACATTAAAAATTCTGATTAAACCGCTATGCTTCACACATTTCACTGATTCATGTAACAAACCATTTAAGATTTGCTATCTTATCTGCGTGCGGCCTCAATATTCAGGCGGCGTCCAAGCGAAAACAACACGAAAAATCAGGCGCAGCCACGATTTCCCTGGTGTTGGCGCAGTATTCGCGCACCCCGGTTAAGCCGGGGTCATTTTTTTCTGGCATCCACCCAGGCTTTCAGCACCGCCACATCGTTTTGCCACTCTTGTTTCATCTCTTCAACCCATTCACCAACATTATCTTCCCACGCAGGTAAATCAGGCGATTGAATCTGTTGACCCAACTGCTGAAGATGGCGTAGCCCCACCGAGCCGGCCGCACCTTTGATTTTGTGCCCCTCTTCAACAATACCTTTCCGATCGCGCGCCGTCAGGTTGGACTCAAGCACGCTTAAGTAGCCCGGCATCATTTTTTCGAAAACCGCCAGACCATCGGTAATCAGTTTTGGCCCCACCAGATCGATATACTGCTCCAGCATTGCGGTATCGAGTAGGGTATGTGCTTTCGCGCTATCAACAGACGTCATGGTGCTCTCCTCTTCATCACGGGTATCCCAGAACTTCTTGATCATGGCGGTCAGGGCAGGCACCGCCAGCGGCTTCCTGAGCACATCATCCATACCGGCATCGAGGTACTCTTTTTTGTCTTTCAGTACGTTCGCCGTCAGCGCCACCAGCGGCGGCAGCTCATCGGCAGCATATTTGCGCGTAAGCTCACGGGAGATATCCAGCCCGGTCATGTCAGGAAGCTGAATATCCAGCAGGACCAGGTCATACTCGCCAGGCGTAAACATCTCCAGCGCCGCTTTACCTGTCATCGCCACATCCACGCTGTTACCGAGTTTTTCCAGTACGGAACGCGCCACAATAACGTTCAGTTCGATGTCCTCCACCAGCAGAACATGCAGAGCGGGCAGCGGCATATCGTCGTTCTCAAAGGTATCTTCCACCTCTTCAGCCACCGCAGGCGCATGCACCGTCAGGGTAAAGGTTGAACCTTTGCCCGGATGGCTGGCAACCGTGATATCACCGCCCATGCTTTTCGCCAGACGTTTCGACACCGCCAGACCAATACCGGTCCCGGTCGCCGGTTTACCGCCGTTACTGTCTTTTACCTGGTAGTACATGGCAAAGATCTTATCCTGCTCTTCCTGCGGAATGCCGATACCCGAGTCCTCAACCTCGAAGTGCAGCATATCCCCTTCGTCATAGCGAATACGCACCGCAACCCGCCCCTTCTGGGTAAACTTCACGGCGTTGCTGATCAAGTCCCACAGGATCTGGCGCAGGCGCGTGCCGTCCGTAACCACTTTATGCGGCAGCGGCAGGGTTGGCTCCATCACAAAGCTCAGCCCTTTTTGCTGGGCCTGCAGGCCGGAGAGGTTCTCCAGGTCTGCCAGGAAACCGGTGAAATCCACCGGCTGGTTATCAAGCTGCACCTTACGGCGCTCCATTTTATCCATGTCGATAATATCGTTAAAGATATTGCCCAGCGTGACTGCCGAGACATGGATCGTTTTGAGGTATTTTTCCTGCTCGCCGGTCAGATCGGTGTCGAGAAGAATACGGCTCAGCCCAACGATGCCGTTCAGCGGCGTACGCAGCTCGTGGCTGATGGTTGAGATAAAGGTGGTCTTGTCGCGGCTGGCGCGTTCCAGCGCATCCTGATAGCGCTTACGCTCGGTGATATCGCGGCCAAAGCCCATCAGCCCGTGGCGTTTCCCCACGCGGTCGTAATACGGCACTTTGCGGATCTCAAAGCAGGCTTTACGCCCGTCGGGATAATCCAGCCACTGTTCATAGGTGAGCGACACGTTGTGGCGGAAGACTTTTTCATCCGTCTCCATCACTTTGGCAGCCGCTTCTTCGGAATAGACATCCTGCGGTTTGAGGTTAACCAGCTGTTTTTCACTTTTGCCGGTCAGCAGCTCCATTGCGCGGTTACAGCCGGAGAATTCTTTATCTTCGTTACGATAGAAAACCAGATCCGGCGAGGCATCCAGGAAGGAGCGCAGGAAAGAGGATTGTTGTTCGAGCTGGATCTGCGTCACTTCGCGCTCTTTCATCTCGATTTTCAGTTGCTCCAGCGTAGCCTGACGTTCAGCTTCAGCCTTCTCGCGGTCCGAAATCTCCTGATTCAACTGCGCAATATTATCCTTGAGCTGGACGTTAAGCTTGAGATCGCGATCGCGCATCTCTTCCAGCTTATCCACCAGTTTTGATAAACGCTGACGGGACTCCTCCAGTTGCTCCACTACCACCGACAGGAAATAGACCGCCCACGGCGTGATCAACAGGCCGAAGAAAATAGAGCGGATCACGTCGATGCTTTCAACCTGCCCATGCAGAACCATGGTCACGGCCATTTGCACGACAATCGCCAGAACGACCAGCGCCAGTGCCAGCAGTAAGGAGAAACGCACCAGCCCGAGCTTCATCATCAGGTCGACGTAATACTGGGCCAGCATTCGAATTTGCTTCATAGGGGATCCCTTCACGACGTTATCGCTCAATAATACTCAAATTCGCAGCGAGGCGTTGAAGGTTGTGAGAAAAAGTGCGGGGTGAAACAGGAGATTAGCCTCGCTTCCGGCAAACCGGAAGCGAGGAGAGAACAATCAGGAACGTTTTAGCAGCAGCCAGAGGCTGATCAGGAAGAAGCTGGCGCTTGGCAGCAGCGCGCCGATAATCGGCGGGATACCGTAAACCAGCGTCAACGGACCGAAGATCTGGTCTAGGACGTAGAACACAAAGCCGAAGCTGATCCCGGTCACGACGCGCACACCCATCGGCACGCTGCGCAATGGACCGAAGATAAACGACAGCGCCATCAGCATCATTACCGCGACAGACATCGGCTGGAAAATTTTGCTCCACATATTGAGCTGATAACGCCCGGCGTCTTGTCCACTCGACTTCAGATACTTCACGTAGTTATGCAGGCCGCTGATAGAGAGCGCATCAGGGTCCAGCGCAACCACGCCCAGCTTGTCCGGCGTCAGGTTGGTCTTCCAGGTACCGGAAACCGTCTGCGTCCCGGTGATCTGTTTCGGATCGTTCAGGTCAGACTCATCCACCTGAGAGAGACGCCACTGCTTGTGTTCAGCATCAAATTTTGCAGAGGAGGCGTGACGCACAGACTTCAAACGACGTTCATCGTTGAAGGTGTAAATACTCACACCGCCCAGTTCGTCATCACCTTTCACGCGCTCGATATAGACGAAGCTATTACCGTCTTTCGCCCACAGACCTTGCTGCGTTGAGAGCAGTGAGCCGCCGTACATGGCCTGAGCGCGGTAGTTACGCGCCATCTGTTCGCCCTGCGGTGCCACCCACTCGCCAATCGCCATGGTTAACAGCACCAGTGGGATCGCGGTTTTCATGACGGACAGCGCAACCTGCATACGGGTAAAGCCGGAAGCCTGCATCACCACCAGTTCGCTACGCTGCGCCAGCATCCCCAGCCCCAGCAGCGCGCCGAGCAAAGCCGCCATCGGGAAGAAGATTTGCACGTCTTTTGGCACGCTGAGCAGGGTATACATCCCGGCGCCCAGCGCGTCATAGCTCCCCTGCCCGGCTTTTTTCAGCTGGTCGACAAACTTGATAATGCCGGAGAGCGACACCAGCATGAACAGGGTCATCATGATGGTGGTAAAAATCGTTTTACCGATATAGCGGTCAAGAACGCCAAATGCCTGCATTAGATGGCTCCTTTACGCGTAAACCGGGCACGGATTCGACGCATTGGCACCGTATCCCACAAGTTGAGGCCCACCGCCAGCAGCAGATACAGACCATTCACTACCCAGGTCCAGACAACCGGGTCAATTTTCCCTTTGCCACCGTTGGACTTAATTGACGTCTGGAGCAGGAAGAACACCAGATACAACAGCATGGCCGGAAGCATCGACAGCACGCGTCCCTGACGCGGGTTCACCACGCTCAGCGGAACAACCATCAATGCCATCATAAACACGGTGAATACCAGCGTGATGCGCCAGTGCAGTTCAGCACGCGCACGATCGGTATCGGTGTTGATCAGGGTACGCATATCCATCTGTTCGGTGTCAGTCGGATCGAGCGCGACGGCCTGATGACCAATAATCGCCTGGTAGTTCTGGAAATCGGTGATACGGAAATCGCGCAGCATCGCTGTGCCTTCAAAGCGCGTCCCTTTGTTCAGCGTCACAACCTGGGAACCATCTTTACGCTGTGCCAGTTGACCAGAATCGGCGACCACCACGGAAGGACGGGCGTTACCTTTAGTACGCAACTGAGCAAGAAACACATCGTTAAAGCGGCTGCCGTCAACGCTTTCGATAAAGAGAACAGAGTTACCGTCGGTGGCCTGCTGGCACTGACCCTGTGCCAGCGCGGCCAACCCCGGGTTAGCTTTTGCTTCCGCCAGCACTTCGTCCTGATGACGGGATGACGCCGGGCCTGCCCACATGACGTTTACGGCAGCAACGATCCCCGTGAACAACGCCAGCACCATAGCCGCTTTCACCAACACGGCTTTGCTTAAGCCGCAGGCGTGCATCACCGTGATTTCACTTTCGGTATACAGCTTACCGAGCGTCATCAGTAAACCGAGGAAAAGGCTTAACGGCAGAATGAGCTGTGCCATTTCAGGCACGCCTAATCCGAGCAGAGAAAGCACCAGATTTGTTGGGATTTCACCGTCAACCGCCGCGCCGAGGATCTTGACCAGCTTCTGACAGAAAAAGATCAGAAGAAGGATAAAGAGGATCGCCAGTTGGCTCTTCAGCGTCTCCCGCACCAGATATCTTATGATTATCACTTTAAATACGCCCGTTAAAACTCGTCTTTTGCAGGAATTTAGCTTGTTTCATGGCTTAAACGTCATTTATTCTCTTGAGTCGTCGAAATCATCGCTAAGATTAAAAAACCCGGCGGATTCGCGCTTCAGAACATTTAATGACGTGCCGAAACCGTAGTAACGTAAGATTAACACGAAGTCACCACAACCGCGGACATGAGTTACGAAAGGTTTCAATTCTATCCGTAGCTGCCGCCGTTGTCTTTAAGATTCAGGAGCGTAGTGCATGGAGTTCAGTGTAAAAAGCGGTAGCCCGGAGAAACAGCGGAGTGCCTGCATCGTTGTGGGTGTGTTTGAACCGCGCCGACTCTCCCCGATCGCCGAACAACTCGATAAAATCAGTGACGGCTACATCAGCGCCCTGCTGCGCCGTGGCGAACTGGAAGGTAAACCTGGGCAGACGCTGTTACTGCACCATGTTCCGAACGTCCTGTCCGAACGCATTCTGCTGATTGGCTGCGGCAAAGAGCGTGAGCTGGATGAGCGTCAGTATAAGCAGGTGATTCAGAAAACGATTAATACCCTGAATGATACCGGCTCAATGGAAGCCGTCTGCTTCCTGACGGAACTGCACGTCAAAGGCCGTAACACCTACTGGAAAGTGCGCCAGGCCGTCGAAACCGCAAAAGAGAGCCTGTACAGCTTCGACCAGCTCAAGACCAATAAAAGCGAGCCGCGCCGCCCGCTGCGTAAAATGGTCTTCAACGTGCCTACACGCCGTGAGCTGACCAGCGGCGAGCGCGCTATTCAGCACGGTCTGGCGATTGCCGCCGGTATTAAAGCCGCTAAAGATCTCGGCAACATGCCGCCAAACATCTGTAACGCCGCGTACCTGGCCTCTCAGGCACGTCAGCTGGCGGATTCCTACAGCAAGAATGTCATCACTCGCGTCATCGGCGAACAGCAGATGAAAGAGCTGGGAATGCACTCTTATCTGGCGGTCGGCAACGGCTCGCAGAACGAATCCCTGATGTCGGTGATTGAGTACAAGGGCAACCCATCCGAAGACGCGCGCCCGATCGTGCTCGTCGGTAAAGGCCTGACTTTCGACTCCGGCGGTATCTCCATCAAGCCTGCCGAAGGCATGGACGAGATGAAGTACGACATGTGCGGTGCGGCGGCGGTTTACGGCGTCATGCGCATGGTCGCTGAGCTTCAGCTGCCGATTAACGTCATCGGCGTGCTGGCGGGCTGTGAAAACATGCCTGGCGGTCGCGCTTACCGTCCTGGCGACGTGCTGACCACCATGTCCGGCCAGACTGTTGAAGTGCTGAATACCGACGCCGAAGGCCGTCTGGTGCTGTGCGACGTGCTGACCTACGTTGAGCGCTTCGAACCTGAAGCGGTAATCGACGTGGCAACGCTGACCGGCGCCTGCGTGATTGCGCTGGGCCACCACATCACCGGCCTGATGTCGAACCACAACCCGCTGGCACACGAGCTTATCGGCGCGTCCGAACAGGCCGGTGACCGCGCGTGGCGTCTGCCGCTGGGCGATGAGTTCCAGGAGCAGCTGGAGTCCAACTTTGCGGATATGGCGAACATCGGCGGTCGTCCTGGCGGTGCGATCACCGCGGGCTGCTTCCTGGCGCGCTTCACCCGCAAGTACAACTGGGCGCACCTGGATATCGCGGGCACCGCATGGCGCTCCGGTAAAGCCAAGGGCGCAACCGGTCGTCCGGTCGCGCTGCTGTCGCAGTTCCTGCTTAATCGTGCGGGTTTTAACGGCGACGAGTGATGAAAAACGCCGGGTGGCGGCTTCGCCTTACCCGGCCTACAACGTCACTCAACCGTAGGCCGGGTAAGCGTAGCCCCACCCGGCTTTGCATTTAAATCCACGACAAGAAGCCCCATATATGAAGAATGCAACGTTCTACCTTCTGGACAACGACACGCATCAGGATGGCCTCAGCGCCGTCGAACAGCTGGTGTGTGACATTGCCGCAGAACGTTGGCGCGCAGGTAAACGCGTGTTGATTGCCTGTGAAGATGAGCAGCAGGCGATTCGCCTTGATGAAGCGCTGTGGGCCCGCCCGCCGGAGAGTTTTGTGCCGCATAACCTGTCGGGCGAAGGTCCGCGCGGTGGAGCGCCGGTTGAAATTGCCTGGCCGCAGAAGCGCAACAGCAGCGCGCGCGATATTCTCATTAGCCTGCGGGTAGACTTTGCAGATTTTGCCACCGCTTTCACAGAAGTGGTAGACTTTGTCCCTTACGAAGAATCTTTGAAACAACTGGCGCGCGAACGCTATAAAGCGTACCGCCTGGCTGGTTTTAACCTGAATACGGCAACCTGGAAATAATGGAAAAGACATATAACCCACGCGATATCGAACAGCCGCTTTACGAGCACTGGGAACAGCAGGGCTATTTCAAGCCTAACGGCGACGAAAGCAAAGAGTCCTTCTGCATCATGATCCCGCCGCCGAACGTCACCGGCAGTTTGCATATGGGACATGCTTTCCAGCAGACCATCATGGACACCATGATCCGCTACCAGCGCATGCAGGGTAAAAACACCCTGTGGCAGGCGGGGACTGACCACGCGGGTATCGCAACCCAGATGGTGGTTGAGCGTAAAATTGCCGCTGAAGAAGGTAAAACCCGCCACGACTACGGTCGCGACGCGTTCATCGACAAAATCTGGCAGTGGAAGGCAGAATCCGGCGGTACCATTACCCGCCAGATGCGTCGTCTCGGCAACTCCGTGGACTGGGAGCGCGAGCGCTTCACCATGGACGAAGGCCTGTCCAACGCCGTGAAAGAAGTCTTCGTGCGCCTGTATAAAGAAGACCTGATTTACCGCGGCAAGCGCCTGGTAAACTGGGATCCGAAACTGCGCACCGCAATTTCTGACCTGGAAGTGGAAAACCGCGAGTCTAAAGGCTCCATGTGGCACATCCGCTATCCGCTGGCCGACGGCGCGAAAACCGCCGACGGCAAAGATTACCTGGTGGTCGCAACGACTCGTCCGGAAACTCTGCTGGGCGATACCGGCGTAGCCGTTAACCCGGAAGATCCACGTTATAAAGATCTGATCGGCAAATTCGTGGTGCTGCCGCTGGTAAACCGCCGTATTCCGATTGTGGGCGACGAACATGCCGACATGGAAAAAGGCACCGGCTGCGTAAAAATCACCCCGGCGCACGACTTCAACGACTACGAAGTCGGCCGTCGTCACGCCCTGCCGATGATCAACATTCTGACCTTCGACGGCGATATCCGCGAAAGCGCAGAAGTGTACGACACCAAAGGCGAAGAGTCTGACGTTTACTCCAGCGACATCCCGGCTGAGTTCCAGAAGCTGGAACGTTTTGCCGCGCGTAAAGCGATTGTGGCTGCCGTCGACGCGCTCGGCCTGCTGGAAGAGATAAAACCTCACGATCTGACCGTGCCGTACGGCGACCGTGGTGGCGTGGTTATCGAGCCAATGCTGACCGACCAGTGGTACGTGCGTGCCGACGTGCTGGCGAAACCGGCTGTTGAAGCGGTTGAGAACGGCAGCATCCAGTTCGTGCCGAAGCAGTATGAAAACATGTACTTCTCCTGGATGCGCGATATTCAGGACTGGTGTATCTCCCGTCAGCTGTGGTGGGGTCACCGCATCCCGGCATGGTACGACAACGAAGGCAATGTCTACGTTGGCCGCACCGAAGACGAAGTGCGTCAGGAAAACAACCTGAGCGCGGATGTTGCCCTGCGTCAGGACGAAGACGTCCTGGACACCTGGTTCTCCTCCGCGCTGTGGACCTTCTCCACGCTCGGCTGGCCGGAAAACACCGACGCGCTGCGTCAGTTCCACCCAACCAGCGTGATGGTGTCCGGTTTCGACATCATCTTCTTCTGGATTGCCCGCATGATCATGATGACCATGCACTTCATCAAAGACGAAGACGGCAAGCCGCAGGTTCCGTTCCACACCGTCTACATGACCGGTCTGATCCGCGACGACGAAGGGCAGAAAATGTCCAAGTCCAAGGGCAACGTTATTGACCCGCTGGACATGGTTGACGGTATCTCTCTGGAAGACCTGCTGGAAAAACGTACCGGCAACATGATGCAGCCGCAGCTGGCTGAGAAAATCCGCAAGCGCACCGAGAAGCAGTTCCCGAACGGGATCGAGTCTCACGGTACCGACGCCCTGCGCTTCACCCTGGCGGCGCTGGCCTCTACCGGCCGTGACATCAATTGGGACATGAAGCGTCTGGAAGGTTACCGTAACTTCTGTAACAAGCTTTGGAACGCCAGCCGCTTCGTGCTGATGAACACCGAAGATCAGGATTGCGGCTTCAACGGCGGCGAAATGACCCTGTCGCTGGCGGACCGCTGGATCCTGGCGGAATTCAACCAGACGGTGAAAGCGTTCCGCGACGCGCTGGATAGCTACCGCTTCGATATCGCCGCGGGCATCCTGTACGAATTCACCTGGAACCAGTTCTGTGACTGGTATCTGGAGCTGGCGAAGCCGGTGATGAACGGCGGTTCTGAGACGGAGCTGCGCGGCACGCGCAACACGCTGATTACCGTTCTGGAAGGTCTGCTGCGCCTGGCGCATCCGGTCATTCCATTCATCACCGAAACCATCTGGCAGCGCGTGAAGGTGATTGCAGGCATCAACGCTGACACCATCATGCTGCAGCCGTTCCCGGAATTCGATGCGGCGAAGGTTGATGAAGCGGCGTCTGCGGACACCGAGTGGCTGAAACAGGCGATCGTTGCGGTACGTAACATCCGTGCTGAAATGAACATTGCCCCGGGCAAACCACTGGAGCTGCTGCTGCGTGGCTGCAGCGAGGCTGCTGTGCGTCGCGTCAGCGAGAACAACACCTTCCTCAAGACCATGGCGCGTCTGGAAAGCATCACCGTGCTGCCTGCTGATGAAAAAGGTCCGGTTTCCGTGACCAAAATCATCGACGGTGCCGAGCTGCTGATCCCGATGGCGGGCCTGATCGACAAAGACGCCGAACTGGCGCGTCTGGCGAAAGAAGTGGCGAAAGTCGACGTGGAAATTGGCAAAATCGAAAGCAAACTGGCGAACGAAGGCTTTGTGGCCCGCGCGCCGGAAGCGGTCATCGCCAAAGAGCGTGAACGTCTGGTTGCTTTCGCCGATGCGAAGACCAAACTGATTGAGCAGCAGGCGGTTATTGCCGCTCTGTAATGCTTTTACCCCTTACGCTCCAGGGCGTAAGGGGTAACCTTCCTGAAAACTCCTCGCTTGCACTCCCCTTTCTGCAGTGCTATTAACAGCAGTTGTGTGTCAATTTTTGTCATGAGTAATGCTATGAGCGTGATTACCCCCGTCGCGACGACAATGCGTCGGATCACTGAGCAGGACAACCCGGCCATTGCCGCTGTTATCCGCACGGTTTCCGCCGAATATGGGCTGACAGCCGATAAAGGCTACACCGTGGCCGATCCTAATCTCGATGAGCTTTTCCATCTGTACAACCAGCCGGGCCATGCCTACTGGGTTATCGAGCAGAATGGCAAGGTCGTGGGCGGCGGCGGCGTGGCACCACTAAGCTGCAGCGAGCCGGATATTTGTGAGCTGCAGAAAATGTATTTTCTGCCGTCGGTTCGCGGGCAGGGTCTGGCGAAAAAGCTGGCACTGGTCGCCCTGGAGCACGCGCGCACCCAGGGTTTCAAACGCTGTTACCTCGAAACCACAGCCTTCCTCAAAGAGGCCATCGGCCTGTATGAGCATCTTGGCTTTGAGCATATTGATGCGCCGCTGGGCTGTACCGGCCACGTTGATTGCGAAGTCAGAATGCTGAAAAGTCTGTAACTTCCGTTCCTGCCCTCTTCTGTTAAGCGGCTGTAAACCGGATGCTCTACACTCACAGTTCACACCATAACAGGGGAAACACGATGTCGAAGATAAAAAGCTACGCCGCACCGCAGGCGGGTGCAGAACTTGAGCTGTACGAGTACGATGCGGGCGAACTAAAAGCAGAAGACGTCGAAGTACAGGTTGATTACTGCGGGATCTGCCACTCGGATCTCTCGATGATCGACAACGAATGGGGCTTCTCCAGCTACCCGCTGGTTGCCGGGCACGAAGTCATTGGCCGCGTCGTGGCGCTCGGTAGCGCCGCGCAGGACAAAGGGCTGAAGGTAGGCCAGCGCGTGGGCATTGGCTGGACGGCACGCAGCTGTGGTCACTGCGACGCCTGTATCAGCGGCAACCAGATCAACTGCCTCGAAGGTGCCGTTCCCACCATCCTGAATAAAGGCGGTTTTGCCGATAAGCTGCGCGCCGACTGGCAATGGGTCATCCCGTTGCCGGACAGCATTGATATCGAATCCGCCGGTCCGCTGCTGTGCGGCGGTATCACCGTCTTCAAACCGCTGCTGATGCACCATATCACCGCCACCAGTCGTGTGGGCGTGATCGGTATTGGCGGCCTGGGCCATATCGCCATCAAACTGCTGCACGCGATGGGTTGCGAAGTGACGGCATTCAGTTCTAACCCGGCGAAAGAGAAAGAAGTGCTGGCGATGGGTGCGGATAAAGTGGTGAACAGCCGCGATCCGGAAGCACTGAACGCACTGGCGGGTCAGTTTGATCTGATCATCAACACCGTGAATGTCGATCTCGACTGGCAGCCGTACTTTGAAGCGCTGGCGTACGGCGGTAACTTCCACACCGTGGGTGCGGTGATGAAGCCGCTGCCGGTGCCGGCATTTACCCTGATTGGCGGCGATCGCAGCATATCCGGTTCTGCAACCGGTACGCCGTACGAGTTGCGCAAGCTGATGAAGTTTGCCGGACGCACCAAAGTGGCCCCGACAACCGAACTGTATCCGATGTCGAAAATCAACGAAGCGATCCAGCACGTGCGTGACGGCAAAGCCCGCTACCGCGTGGTGTTGAAAGCGGATTTTTGATGTGAGATTGCCGGGGA
>NZ_GL890780.1:719323-787743 GCF_000211415.1 Enterobacter mori LMG 25706
CCCCAACCCTCTCCCACGGGGAGAGGGCGCAAACACTAAAAACGGTAACGGCTGTTACCGTTTTGCTTCTACCATGGCTTTAAACACCTCTGCCACCGCGACCGCTCCCGGATCCATCACGCCGTCCAGATTCTCTTTATTCACATACGACGAGCGCCCCGCTCCGGCTTTCTCCATTTTCGCCGTTGCCTCTGCCCCCTGCTGTGCCGCCTGCGCCGCTGACTGAAGATCTTTTTTCTGCAAGGCCTCCAGCGCCGGTTGTAGCGCGTCGATCAGCGTGCGATCGCCAAGATCTGCGCCGCCATACTGCTTCATCTGCGCCAGTCCGCTGAGCAATGCCTCCGGTAGAGGCTGCCCATCGTGAAGCTTTTGTCCGGCCGCCGTGAAGAAGATCGACATCAGCACCCCGCTTGATCCGCCCATCACCGTCGCCAGCCGCTCGCCCACCAGCAGCAGCAGCGTCGACACGTCGTTCAGCGGAAGTTTATGCTCCTCCAGACGCTGCGCAATATCCCGCGCACCTTGCGCAAAGGTGGAGCCCGTATCACCGTCGCCCACTTTCGCATCCAGCGCGTTCAGGCGATTTTCAAGTTCGATCAGCGTCCCGGTTACCGAGGAGACATACTCACTCACCCGCGGGTTTTCCGACGGGGTGTATTCCACGCGATCGTGAATGGCGCTATGCGCAACGGTACGTAAAGGTGCGAACGGCACGGGCTTCTGCCAGCCCAGCGTCTCGACCTCGGCATGAATCGCCTTTTCGAAGAAATCGTTGAGCTTCAGCAGCGTCAGAGAAAAGCCTTTCATGTCCAGCGCGCTCACCAGCGGCGCCGGCCCAATCAGGTACGCAATGTTCTCTTTCAGCGCCGAATGCGCCAGCTCTTTGGTCAGCAACGCCATTTCGAGCGCCGAGACGCCGCCGAGATTGTTAATCAGCACGGCGAAGCGCCCTTCGCCCGCCTGCGCTTTGAGCGGCGTCACCAGCGTGTCGATAATCGCTTTGCTGTTTTGCGTATCCACCACTGACGCCCCCGGCTCACCGTGAATGCCCAGACCCAGCTCGACGTAGCCTTGCTTAATCCGCCCCTCTTCTTCGTCGCTGCCCGGCAGGTTACAGGTTTGCATCGCAACGCCCAGACTCCAGAGGTTGTCGCAGGCCTGTTGCGCAATATCCCGCACCTCACTCAACGATTTCCCGTGCTCCGCCGCATAGCCCGCAATCTTATGCACCAGCGCCGTACCGGCAATACCGCGCGGCTGCTTGTTGTCCGGCAGCGCGATATCGTCCGCCACAATCACCATCTCCACCTTCAGGCCGTAGCGTTTGGCCTTTTCTGCCGCCAGACCAAAATTCAGGCGGTCACCGGTGTAATTTTTGACGATCAGCAGGCAGCCGCGATCGCCCGTGACCGCCACAATGGCATTCAACACCGCATCCACGCTCGGCGAGGCAAACAGGTCGCCACATACCGCCGCCGTGAGCATCCCTTTTCCGACAAACCCAGCGTGCGCCGGTTCGTGGCCGGAACCCCCACCGGAGATCACCGCTACGCGGCTTTTATCCCAGTCACCGCGCGCAACAATTCGAATGGCAGGATCAACATCAAGCTTGACGAGGTTTCCGTGCGGAGCAGAAATCAGAATGCCTTCAATAGCATCGTTAACCAGTTGTTTGCGATCATTAAAAAAGAATCTGGACATACATTCCCAAAATGTTGTGAACCGTATGCAAAAGCATAGTCCGCGCTGGATAATGCGCCGCAAAGTCAGGAATTTACTCAACCAAATTGCGACCAGTTTGCCTATACTCCACCCAGGACAAAGAGAGGAAGCGCATCATGAGTACACCATTGTTAATTGCCCGGACGCTGGAAAAAGAGCTGTATTTACTGCCCGCGATGGCGAACCGCCACGGTCTGATCACCGGAGCGACCGGGACGGGGAAAACCGTCACCCTGCAAAAGCTGGCGGAGTCGCTTTCGGAGATTGGCGTACCGGTCTTTATGGCTGACGTGAAAGGCGATTTAACCGGTGTGGCTCAGGAAGGGACGGCCTCTGAGAAACTGCTCGAACGGCTGAAGAATATTGGCATCACGGACTGGACGCCGCATAGCAATCCGGTGGTGGTGTGGGATATCTTTGGTGAGAAAGGCCACCCGGTGCGCGCCACCGTCTCCGATCTCGGTCCTCTTCTCCTGGCGAGGCTCCTTAACCTCAACGACGTGCAGTCCGGCGTGCTGAACATTATCTTCCGTATTGCCGACGATCAGGGACTGCTTCTGCTTGATTTCAAAGATCTGCGCGCCATTACCCAGTACATCGGCGATAACGCCAAATCTTTCCAGAACCAGTACGGCAACATCAGCAGCGCCTCGGTAGGGGCCATTCAGCGTGGGCTGCTCACGCTGGAGCAACAGGGCGCCGAGCACTTCTTCGGCGAGCCGATGCTGGATATCAAAGACTGGATGCGCACCGACAGCAGCGGCAAAGGCATCATCAACATTCTGAGTTCAGAAAAGCTCTACCAGATGCCAAAGCTCTACGCCGCCAGCCTGCTGTGGATGCTCTCCGAACTGTACGAACAGTTACCCGAAGCGGGCGATCTGGAAAAACCGAAGCTGGTCTTCTTCTTTGACGAAGCGCACCTGCTGTTTAACGACGCGCCGCAGGTATTGCTGGATAAAATTGAACAGGTCATTCGCCTGATCCGCTCCAAAGGCGTTGGCGTCTGGTTTGTGTCGCAAAACCCGTCGGATATCCCGGAAAACGTGCTCGGTCAGCTTGGTAACCGCGTGCAGCACGCCCTGCGCGCCTTTACGCCAAAAGATCAGAAAGCAGTAAAAGCCGCCGCGCAAACCATGCGCGCCAATCCGGCCTTTGATACCGAAGCGGCGATTCAGGCGTTAGGCACCGGTGAAGCGCTGATCTCGTTCCTGGATGCGAAGGGCAGCCCGTCCGTGGTGGAACGCGCTATGGTGATCGCGCCCTGCTCGCGCATGGGGCCGGTTACCGACGATGAACGCAACGGCCTGATTAACCACTCTCCGGTTTACGGAAAGTACGAAGACGAAGTGGACCGGGAGTCCGCGTTCGAGATGCTGCAAAAAGGGGTTCAGGCGACAACGGAATCGCAGGATGCGCCTGCCGCAAAAGGGCAGTCTGTCGCCGTGGATGACGGTATTCTCGGGGGGCTCAAAGACATCCTGTTCGGCAGCACCGGGCCGCGCGGCGGCAAGCGCGACGGCGTGGTACAAACCATGGCGAAAAGTGCCGCACGACAGGTCACTAATCAGATAGTGCGCGGCATGCTGGGAAGCCTGTTAGGCGGCCGTCGCCGGTAGACGGGGAACCCACGGGCGGCCAAGCGCCGACCCCTGTACACCGTTCTCCTGTAGATAGCGGTCGATTTCCACCATCCCCGTCCAGCGGTTCTCACACCATAGCGGTGCCAGAAGCGTTGGACGGCGGGCGCTGGCGGAGATGCGGTGGTAGACAATTTCCGGCGGCGTGTGGCGAATCATCTCCCCTGCCGTCACCGTATAGTCGTCGAGCTCAATACCGCTTAACCGTCCTGCTTCCCAGGCTTTCGCCATAATGCTTCCCGTAACGATATGCAGCGGATGCAGCTTAATGCCGTCCACGCCGGTCTCAACCACCTTTTCCAGCGTTTCAAGACCATGCTGTTGACCTTCGCCGGGTAACCCAACAATCAGATGCGAACAGACTTTCAGCCCACGCTCACGGGCCAGCCGCGTGGTGCGCTGGTAGCAGGCGAAATCATGACCGCGATTGATGCGGTGCAGGGTTTTGTCGTGCGCGGTTTGCAAGCCCAGCTCCAGCCAGATCTCGTAGCCTTGTTCTTTGTACTCACTGAGCAGGTCCAGCACCGCGTCCGGTACGCAGTCCGGGCGCGTCCCCACGCACAGCCCTACGATGTTAGCCTGGCTGACCGCCTGCTGATACATCGAGCGCAGCACCTGCACCTCCGCCCCCGTGCTGGTGTAGGCCTGGAAATAGGCCAGATACTGCTTCGCGCGGTTCACCAGGCTCGCCTGATGTGCGAGCTGTTCCGCGATAGAGTGATGCTGCTGAGCTTCGTCAGCAAAGGACGCAACGTTACAGAAGGTGCAGCCGCCGCGCCCGATGGTGCCATCGCGATTCGGGCAGCTAAACCCGCCGTGCAGCGTCAGCTTATGAACCTTTTGTCCGTATCGCTGCAAAAGATCCCCACCAAACATATTGACTAATTTCTGTAACTGCATAATCTGATAGACCGTCCCGGAGAAAGGGGACAAGCCTGCCATTTTTAGCCTCTGTCGGCGATGACCTGGATCAATCGCCCTGGACGGCCTTTATCCATATGAATAAATACTCAAGATTACTGCAATTTCATTCACACCACTCGTAATTACTTTTCCTTATGTTCTGATTGTTTTTTTCATTTATAGCGCCACCACTGAAAAACAGTGGGTTTATGCGGGTTTGCAGTCAATGCCAGATTATTATTCTGCTATAAAACGGCTATTCAGCACGCTACATTGATAATACCGCTTTCATATAGTGAGTCAGATCACACTCCGCTGCGTTCTGTCAGGGCATACAATCAATGTAAAAATAGTTAAATATCCTTTAATTACAATCACATAAACCCTCTTTAGCACATTTTTGTATAAATAAGATTGCCATTTGACCTGTGTACCAATTCCCGATAAGTTGGAAATCCGCTGGAAGCTTTCTGGATGAGCGGCCTGCTCATCATATTTATGCAGTAATTGAGATTCCCTCTGAAGCAAGTCCTCAAACTTGTTTACCTGCGCGAAAGGATGAAAAAGAGGGCGAATGCGAGGTCCGCGTATGAAACGCAAACCCCGTCGCCATGCTCTTTCTGTGCCTGTGCGCCACGGTAAAGTTCAGTGGGAAGCCCGACGAGCCTGGGGAGGTTCACTGATATGTTGTACGATAAATCCCTTGAGAAGGATAACTGTGGTTTCGGCCTGATCGCCCACATAGAAGGCGAACCTAGCCACAAGGTAGTGCGTACTGCTATTCACGCACTGGCCCGAATGCAGCACCGTGGCGCCATCCTTGCCGATGGTAAAACCGGCGACGGTTGCGGCCTGCTGCTGCAAAAACCGGATCGTTTCTTCCGCATCGTGGCGGAAGAGCGCGGCTGGCGTTTAGCCAAAAACTACGCTGTCGGCATGCTGTTCCTGAATCAGGATCCTGAAAAGGCTGCCGCCTCACGCCGCATCGTCGAAGAAGAACTTCAGCGTGAAACCCTGTCGATTGTCGGCTGGCGCAATGTGCCAACCAACGAAGGGGTGCTCGGTGAAATCGCCCTCTCCTCGCTGCCTCGTATCGAACAGATTTTCGTTAACGCGCCTGCGGGCTGGCGTCCGCGTGATATGGAACGCCGTCTGTTTATCGCCCGCCGCCGCATTGAAAAACGTCTCCAGGACGATAAAGAGTTCTACGTCTGTAGCCTCTCTAACCTGGTGAACATCTATAAAGGTCTGTGTATGCCGGCTGACCTGCCGCGCTTCTACCTGGACCTGGCGGATCTGCGTCTGGAATCGGCCATTTGCCTGTTCCACCAGCGCTTCTCCACCAACACCGTTCCACGCTGGCCGCTGGCTCAGCCGTTCCGCTACCTGGCGCACAACGGCGAAATCAACACCATTACCGGTAACCGCCAATGGGCCCGCGCCCGTACCTATAAGTTCCAGACGCCACTGATCCCTGACCTGCATGATGCCGCGCCGTTCGTGAACGAAACCGGCTCTGACTCCAGCTCCATGGATAACATGCTGGAACTGCTGCTGGCAGGCGGGATGGACATCGTGCGCGCCATGCGTCTGCTTGTGCCACCGGCATGGCAGAACAACCCGGATATGGACCCTGAGCTGCGCGCGTTCTTCGACTTTAACTCCATGCACATGGAGCCGTGGGACGGCCCGGCTGGCATCGTGATGTCCGACGGCCGTTTTGCCGCCTGTAACCTGGACCGTAACGGTCTGCGTCCGGCGCGCTACGTCATCACCAAAGATAAGCTCATCACCTGCGCGTCTGAGGTCGGGATCTGGGATTACCAGCCTGACGAAGTGGTCGAGAAGGGCCGCGTCGGTCCGGGCGAGCTGATGGTTATCGACACCCGCGGTGGGCGCATCCTGCACTCCGCCGAAACCGATCACGATCTGAAAAGTCGCCATCCGTACAAAGAGTGGATGGAGAAAAATGTCCGTCGTCTGGTGCCGTTCGAAGATCTGCCGGACGAAGAAGTGGGTAGCCGCGAGCTGGACGACGATACCCTCGCAAGCTTCCAGAAGCAGTTTAACTACAGCGCGGAAGAGCTGGACTCCGTCATCCGCGTACTGGGTGAAAACGGTCAGGAAGCGGTCGGCTCCATGGGTGACGATACCCCGTTTGCCGTGCTCTCCAGCCAGCCGCGCATTATTTACGACTACTTCCGTCAGCAGTTCGCGCAGGTCACCAACCCGCCGATCGATCCGCTGCGTGAAGCGCACGTGATGTCACTGGCAACCAGCATCGGCCGCGAGATGAACGTCTTCTGCGAAGCCGAAGGTCAGGCGCACCGTCTGACCTTTAAATCGCCGATCCTGCTGTACTCCGATTTCAAACAGCTCACTACGCTGAAAGAGGATCACTACCGCGCCGACACGCTCGATATTACGTTCGACGTGACCGAGGCGACCCTCGAAGAGACGGTGAATGCGCTGTGTGATAAAGCTGAACAGATGGTGCGTAACGGTACCGTTCTGCTGGTGCTGTCTGACCGCAATATCGCGAAAAACCGTCTGCCGTTACCCGCACCAATGGCGGTGGGTGCTATCCAGACGCGTCTTGTCGATAAGAGCCTGCGCTGCGACGCCAACATCATTGTTGAAACCGCCAGCGCCCGCGACCCGCATCACTTTGCCGTGCTGTTAGGCTTTGGCGCGACGGCGATCTACCCGTATCTGGCCTACGAAACGCTGGCTCGTCTGGTCGATACCCGCGCGATCGACAAAGATTACCGCGCGGTAATGCTGAACTACCGCAACGGCATCAATAAAGGCCTGTATAAGATCATGTCCAAAATGGGCATCTCGACTATCGCCTCTTACCGCTGTTCGAAGCTGTTTGAAGCGGTCGGCCTGCATGACGATGTCGCAAATCTCTGCTTCCAGGGTGTGATCAGCCGTATCGGCGGCGCCGGTTTTGCTGACTTCCAGCAGGATCTGGTGAACCTGTCAAAACGCGCCTGGCTGGCACGTAAGCCGCTGGATCAGGGCGGTCTGCTGAAATACGTTCACGGCGGCGAATACCACGCCTATAACCCGGACGTGGTGCGCACGCTGCAACAGGCGGTTCAGAGCGGTGAATACAGCGATTATCAGCAGTACGCTGAGCTGGTAAACAACCGTCCGGCGGCAACGCTGCGCGACCTCATTGCCCTGAACCCAGGTGACGAAGCCGTCAGCATCGACGACGTAGAGCCTGCAACCGAGCTGTTCAAACGCTTCGATACCGCGGCGATGTCCATCGGCGCGCTGAGCCCGGAAGCCCACGAAGCGCTGGCGGAAGCCATGAACAGCATCGGCGGCAACTCCAACTCCGGCGAAGGCGGTGAAGACCCAGCGCGTTACGGCACTAACAAGGTCTCCCGTATCAAGCAGGTGGCATCCGGTCGCTTTGGCGTGACGCCTGCGTACCTGGTCAACGCCGACGTGATTCAGATTAAAGTCGCTCAGGGTGCTAAACCGGGCGAAGGCGGTCAGTTGCCGGGTGATAAAGTTACCCCATACATCGCCAAACTGCGCTATTCCGTACCGGGCGTGACGCTGATCTCCCCGCCGCCACACCACGATATCTACTCTATCGAGGACTTAGCGCAGCTGATTTTCGACCTGAAACAGGTCAACCCGAAAGCGATGATCTCCGTGAAGCTGGTTTCCGAACCGGGCGTCGGCACCATCGCCACCGGTGTGGCGAAAGCCTATGCGGATCTCATCACCATCGCCGGCTACGATGGCGGTACCGGCGCAAGCCCGCTCTCCTCCGTGAAATACGCGGGTTGCCCGTGGGAGCTTGGCCTGGTGGAAACCCAGCAGGCGCTGGTGGCGAACGGCCTGCGTCACAAGATCCGTCTGCAGGTGGACGGTGGTCTGAAAACTGGCCTCGACATTATCAAGGCGGCAATCCTCGGTGCGGAAAGCTTCGGCTTCGGTACCGGCCCGATGGTTGCGCTGGGCTGTAAATACCTGCGTATTTGCCACCTGAACAACTGCGCAACCGGTGTTGCTACCCAGGACGAGAAGCTGCGTAAGAACCACTATCACGGCCTGCCGTTCAAAGTGACCAACTACTTTGACTTCATCGCCCGTGAAACCCGCGAGCTGATGGCGCAGCTGGGCGTGAAGCGCCTGGTCGACCTGATTGGCCGTACCGACCTGCTGAAAGAGCTGGAAGGTTTCACCGCCAAGCAGCAGAAACTAGAGCTGAGCAAGCTGCTGGAAACCGCGCAGCCGCATCCTGGCAAAGCGGTTTACTGCACCGAGAACAACCCGCCGTTCGATAACGGCGTGCTGAACGCGCAGCTGCTGCAGCAGGCGAAACCGTACGTGGACGAGAAGCAGAGCAAAACGTTCTGGTTTGATATCCGCAACACCGACCGCTCCGTGGGTGCCTCCCTCTCCGGTTCTATCGCGCAAACGCACGGTGACCAGGGGCTGGCGGCGGATCCGATTACTGCGCACTTCAGCGGTACCGCGGGTCAGAGCTTCGGCGTGTGGAACGCAGGCGGCGTTGAGCTGTACCTGACTGGTGATGCCAACGACTACGTCGGTAAAGGCATGGCGGGCGGTCTGCTGGCGGTGCGTCCTCCGGTCGGCTCAGCCTTCCGCAGCCATGAAGCGAGCATCATCGGTAACACCTGCCTGTACGGCGCGACCGGCGGTCGTCTGTTCGCAGCAGGTCGTGCGGGCGAGCGTTTTGCGGTGCGTAACTCTGGTGCTACCACCGTGGTGGAAGGCATTGGCGATAACGGTTGTGAATACATGACGGGCGGGATTGTTTGCGTAATGGGTAAAACTGGCGTGAACTTCGGCGCGGGCATGACGGGCGGTTTTGCGTACGTCCTGGACGAAGACGGTGAGTTCCGCAAACGCGTGAACCCGGAGCTGGTGGAAGTGCTGGACGTTGATACGCTGGCCATCCACGAAGAACACTTGCGCGGTTTGATTACCGAACACGTGCAGCATACCGGTTCTTCGCGCGGAGAAGAGATCCTGGCGAACTGGCCTGCGTTCTCAGCGAAATTCGCGCTGGTTAAACCGAAGTCCAGCGATGTTAAAGCCCTGTTGGGTCACCGTAGTCGTAGCGCAGCAGAGCTGCGCGTGCAGGCGCAGTAAGGAATTCAGATGAGCCAGAACGTATACCAGTTTATCGACCTGCAGCGTGTTGATCCGCCAAAGAAACCGCTGAAGATCCGCAAAATTGAATTTGTAGAAATCTACGAGCCGTTTTCAGAAGGCCAGGCCAAAGCGCAGGCAGACCGCTGCCTGTCCTGCGGTAACCCTTACTGCGAATGGAAATGCCCGGTCCACAACTACATCCCGAACTGGCTGAAACTGGCCAACGAAGGACGTATTTTTGAAGCCGCCGAGCTGTCTCACCAGACCAACACCCTGCCGGAAGTGTGCGGCCGCGTGTGCCCTCAGGACCGCCTGTGTGAAGGCTCCTGTACGCTGAACGACGAGTTCGGCGCGGTGACCATCGGCAACATTGAGCGCTATATCAACGATAAAGCGTTCGAGATGGGCTGGCGTCCGGATATGACCGGCGTGCGTCAAACCGACAAGCGCGTGGCAATCATCGGCGCGGGCCCGGCGGGCCTTGCCTGTGCGGACGTCCTGACCCGTAACGGCGTGAAGGCGGTGGTCTTTGACCGCCATCCGGAGATCGGCGGTCTGCTGACCTTCGGCATCCCGGCCTTCAAGCTGGAAAAAGAGGTCATGACCCGTCGCCGTGAAATCTTCACTGGCATGGGCATTGAGTTCAAACTGAATGTGGAAGTGGGCCGCGACGTGCAGCTCGACGACCTGCTGAAGGATTACGACGCCGTGTTCCTCGGCGTGGGCACCTATCAGTCCATGCGCGGCGGTCTGGAGAACGAAGAGGCACCAGGCGTTTATGATGCCCTGCCGTTCCTGATTGCCAACACCAAGCAGATCATGGGCTACGGCGAAACTGCCGACGAGCCGTTCGTCAGCATGGAAGGCAAACGCGTGGTGGTGCTGGGCGGCGGTGATACCGCGATGGACTGCGTGCGTACGTCTATTCGTCAGAATGCGGCGCATGTGATCTGCGCCTATCGTCGTGACGAAGAGAACATGCCTGGTTCTAAACGCGCAGTGAAAAACGCGCGTGAAGAGGGCGTAGAGTTCCAGTTCAACATCCAGCCTCTGGGCATTGAAGTGAATGCCAACGGTAAAGTGAGTGGCGTGAAGATGGCGCGCACCGAGATGGGTGCACCAGATGCCAAGGGTCGTCGTCGCGCTGAGATCGTGGCAGGCTCCGAACATGTGATCCCGGCCGATGCCGTCGTCATGGCGTTTGGTTTCCGTCCTCATAGTATGGAATGGCTTGCGAAGCACAGCGTTGAGCTGGATTCACAGGGCCGCGTGATTGCACCTGAAGGCAGCGACAACGCATTCCAGACCAGCAACCCGAAAATCTTCGCCGGTGGCGATATTGTTCGCGGCTCTGACCTGGTGGTCACCGCCATTGCCGAAGGGCGTAAAGCGGCCGACGGGATTATGAATTACCTGGAAGTGTAACGAGAATGGCCCGGCATACACCGGGCCATTATTATTTCTTGAGAAGCTGCCAGGACAAATCACTCTCCAGAGCGGTTTGATCTGAAATATGGTCGAACGCGCTGTCATTCAGTACCGGGAAAATCGTGACGGTAAAATTCATTTGCTGGCCACTGGGTACTTTGCCATTTTCCACCGCAATGACCGCCTCGTTATTACGAATATAGAGCGATGCACCATTATCGTTTTCCGGCGTAAAGTTCACCTGATCGGTTGTTTTCCCCACGTTATAGCTTTTACCGTCAAGCGTCAGGTTGCTGACTTTAATCGCCACACCGCCATTCTGACCAAACTGGAAACGCCCTTTCTGGCCGGAAGCGCCTTGTAAAAGGGTTGCCATCTGCTGCTTTTCCGGGCAATAGACGCTGACGTTAATGTCTTTATCCGGCATTTTGTTCCAGCTCTGCTGGCTCGAAACAATGTTATCGCGTCGCATCTGATGATAATCGACCACCTGCTGAGAGAGCGTTAACTGGCAATCTTCCGCATACAAAATGCAGGGTAAAGCAAGCAGCAGGAGCGCTGCCAGACGTTGAATGTTCATCGACATACTCCGTTTACTTCCTCATAAAACGCGTCTTCGTCATGCTTTTCAGGAAGCGTGAAATCAAGCTTACACAAACGTTGATTTTCATCATTGATGGCATAAAGTGCGGTAACCTGGTCGGCATCGTTCAGGAAGACATGCCCATCATCAACCACCGTCACCACGTAGTTATCTTTCGCATCCACCACGGACAGGCCTTTCGCGAGCGGCTTACCGTCGGCCTGCTTAATACGCAACATCACGCGACGGCTGTTCAGTACCTTAAAGCTCACTTCGCTTACCGAACCATGTGCAGCAGCGATATATTTGGTACCGTTTGCCAGCGTCATGCTTTGCGGGAGTTTGTTTGCATCCACTTCGATGCGTGAGTTACGCCACTCGGTCAGTCCAGGGATGACAGCCTGCCCCCAGCGGTCAGTCCAGACGGTACCTTGTGGCGTGGTGATTTCGACCCCCACCTTCGGTTCGCTGAGTTTGGCAATCGCAAAGGTATCCTTGATGGAATATGGCGAGAAGGTCACGCCGTCCTTATGCATCCGCAATACCGCCCGACAGCGTTGCATTGTAGTTGCGCTGGTGATCGCCGCTTGTCCCCCCCCCTACACTAAGTTGGGTATAGTGGAGATTGGTATTGATGTTGCCGTTGAAGCTGTTTTCCTGCGATTCATCATCACGATCGGCAGAAATATAGTAGTTGGTGTCATTACCCAATGCGCCGCTGTTTGCCAGGCCATAGCTGGTGCTGTCGCCCTGCTTGCGCATATATGAACTCAGGCTCTGCGAACCGCCTAACGGAATGCTGAGGTTGATATAGAGCAAATCGTCGTCCTGGTCGTCATCCGTGCTGCCCACTGCGCTTTGCCAGTTGACGTTGCCCGAGGCATATTTGAAGGTTTTACCCCATGACAACAGTAAATAACGAGAATCCTCACCGTCTCCCGCAGCCTGGTTGTAGCTTAAACCTGCGCTGAATGCCCCTGCCAGCGGAGTTGACCAGCGGATATTGGCAGAATAACTGTTGTCATAGCCCTGATAATCATCATCCATGGCATCCGCCAGTTCGCGATAATCACCGCTGTAATGCGCAACGCTGCCAGAGAGGCCGACGCTCTCGGTCAGCAAGTAATCGCTCTGTAATTCGTTTTTAATACCGTTGTCGCTGTCACCAAATTGCGCCTTGCTGGCAGCCATGCTGGTGGAAACGTTCCAGCCATCGGTGAGCATAAACTCAGTGCGCGCCCCTGCCGCCTGGTAATCTTCGGCTACCACGCCTGAGGCAAGCAGGTTCATCCATGGCAGTATTCGCCAGCCATCGGAAACGTTGAACACCAGCGGATCGCTATAGTCACTCTCTATACTGCGCACCTGACCTGCCGAAACGGTCAATCCATTGGGTCTTGAAAGATTGCGTGATTTCACGGAGGCTGCGGGAACAATAAAGCGGTTCGTCGAGCCGTCAGACTCAACCACGGTCACGTCCAGGTCGACGTTGTTGCGCACCATCGGTACATCATCCAGCGTAAACGGCCCCGCCGGAACCAGGGTGTTAAAGATGAGTCTGCCGTTCTGACGAACCTCCACGCGGGCCTGTGATGTCCGGGCGATACCGGACACGCTCACGCCGGAACCATCTTTCTGCAACCCACTGGTTGGCATCAGCTGTACACCGGTGATCGGCACGCCGCTTAGCACATCGGACATGGCGTTGATTTCCCCCACCTGCATGGTCAGGCGCTGGGGAACAAACACATGCTCTGCGTAGGTATAAATGCTCTCTGCATTTCGGTTACCGTCATCATCCGTCAGGATATAACGGCTACGCAGAGACCAATCCATGGCATTGAACCCCGCCTCCAGACTTGCCTGGGAGTAGCGGTTACTGCTGCTGTCACTTCCGCTGTAATCGCTTTTGGTGCTGAATAATGAGTAGTTCAGCATGCCTGCTGTGCCGCCATGCTGGAAATTTTTAACGTCAGCGCTGATGCTGTTAATCGCTTCCTGGGGTAAATAAAGCTCTACCGCTTCCTGATTTGGCAGGGCGTTGATGACAGCCTGGGCATAATCGCTGCGAATATCGTGACAGGTTTCATTCGCCTTGATGGGAACCGGCATCAATCCTGCGAATTCCAGAAAGTCATTATCAACGCACATCGTCCCGTCTTCGCTAAAGCGAACAGCTGCCGTTCCGCGGTCGCTGCCGTTTACTTTTACCGACACCGAATGCGTTCCCGGCAAAAAGCGGGGGGCTTCAGCAAAGTAGCGGTTGAGATCGGCACCCAACCCCCGCGATTTAAGGATATCGGTATCAAACGTCACTTCCCTTGCATGCAGGGAAGTGCACTCCAGCAACATAAGAGGAATAGCGCTATAAATCACAGCGCGCACAAAAAGTGCAAGTTGGCTTTTTTTACGCACTGCCATAATCCTTTATTTTTTATTGAGATCCGAGATAAAGCTGGGGACTTCAACGCCATAGCGGCTGGCGGGGAAGAATTTAACGTTGTTATTGCCACTGACGGATTTGCCCATCGAAACCGTCATGGTTTCACCGGGTAAGATGTAGGTTTTGGCAAGCGAACCGCTGATGCCTGAAGGCTGCAGCACCACGTTCTGTGCCAGGCGTACCACGTATTTGCTCGGGTTTTTCACCGTGACGGAGGTGCCTGAAGCGGTCCAGTCGAGGTACTTCCAGGCATCCGTTACCACAGCCAGCTTCGCAGGGCGAATCAGCACCGGCAGATCCTGACGAATATTGATGCCAATTTTGACTTTGTTATCGTCACTTTTCGGTGGGATGCCTTCAAAGGTCACGCGCTTGTAATGTTCAACGTCCAGCGGTTTGCTGGTTTGCAGAATAAAGCGCAGCTGCTGAGTTTGTCCGGGCTCAAGACGAACCACTGGCTGGGTGGTGACGAGTTTCAGACCTTGATCGTCCGGGAGATCCACCACATCGGTGTACAGCAGCGACGGATGGCTATCGGTGTTTTTAACGTTGATGGTCCCGCTGTGGGTCGCTTCATCAATCACCAGCAGACTGGTTTCTGGCACCATACCTGCGGCATGTACAGCAAACTGTGCAGTGAACAAGGCAGCTGCAGCGAGCGTTTTAATTAAAACAGTTTTAGAGTATGTCATAAATATATTCCTTGAAAGCACTACCTAACACTCCGTGTTTATGGCGCTTCTTGGTGAGAGAAATAGTGTCCTCTCGGGGTTAAATTTAACTCACTTTAAATTTGAAAAAATTACAGATATTTAAGACTGATCGTCAACTGACCATCCAGTCGGGTATCATCGGTAATACCCAGCGTCGTGGTATTTTGAATAGCCAAAGATGTTACCAGCGGAAATGTTGCTGTCTGGAAAGCAAGCGGATCGACACTTCCTGATAATGCGACAGTAATATTGCGATTATTCTCACCCTGGCTTGAACCATCATTGCTCTTAGCCCAGGTTGTTGAACCATTCTGTTGATATATAGGATCGGCCGATTTTCCGTCAGCCGTGACGCTGTTTACGTTCATGAACATGGCGTATGAGCCAATGTTTATCGTGCCTGCTTTTCCAACCCCGTAAGTCTGGTTAGTCGCACTCTGTGCCCCACCCGTAAACGTCCCGGTAGAGACGGTTAAACCCGCGTTAGAATCGGCGCGATCGTCTATCAAATTCCAGGCAACTTTTGTTGCTGCCGTACAGGTAATCGTGAGATCGATATTCCTTTGCCCAAGCTGGTTCACGGCGGTGGATGATAATTCACCCAAGCGGATGTTGCCGTAGTCCACTACACCGCCATTGCTAAATTCAGGCGTACAGGCGGAGCTTGTCAGCGTTCCTCTAATTTTAAGTATCGCGGTTTCGGATGCAAACGTGGAATTTACGCAAAGGAATAATGTTGCAGCCAATAGAATTTTATTCATGAGTTAATCCTTAACTTATGAGTCATAGCAAATACAATACCGACGTAAACAATCCATGTTTGTCGCTATCATCCCCGTATGCAGAAAGCATGTGGCGATAATATAGAAATCCTAAATACATGCAATTTAGGTTTATTAATTATTCTTTTTAGATTTACTCAAACTATAGATGGATTTTATAAAACAGGTTATGCAAGTCCTTTACAGGCTATTTATATTCACAATGAATATTGCTTGCGTTAAGTTATTACGAACACAACGTTATTCCAAAATATCTTTCATTTGGAATAATGCATTGCATTGTTTAAATTTCATACAAACCTATACAGGAAAAAAATATTCTCCCGGCAAGCAACAGAATATTTACATCAATAACAAAAAAATCCAGCCGACTGACGAGGGCTGGATTTTATAACGGATGAATACGTTATTTTACCACTCTGAGGGCAGGGCGCCCCCCGCGCGGCGGCGGATCGTCATCCGGATCGTTATCATCCTGGTGATCCGGTTTGTCACCATCAATAACGGACATCACCGTGTCGCTTTCGCGCTCTTCGGTTGCATCGTCATCATTCAGGCTGGCAACGTCTTCGTCATAAGCCGCTTCCGGCTCGAACATGGTACCCGCGCCGTTTTCACGCGCGTAGATAGCCAGCACGGCAGCCAGCGGCACAGAAACCTGACGCGGCACGCCGCCGAAACGCGCGTTAAAGCGCACTTCGTCGTTTGCCAGCTCCAGGTTACCCACCGCGCGCGGCGCAATGTTCAACACGATCTGTCCGTCACGTGCATATTCCATAGGTACCTGCACGTCCGGCAACGTCACATCCACAACCAGGTGCGGCGTGAGCTGGTTATCCAGCAGCCATTCATAGAAGGCGCGCAGCAGATACGGACGGCGTGGGGAAAGTTGTGACATTTCCACAGTCATTAGCCTCGGCCGAGACGCATTTCACGTTCCGGCTCAGTCAGAGAAGCCAGGAAAGAGTCGCGTTCAAATACGCGCGTCATGTAGCCTTTCAGCTCTTTCGCACCAGGACCGCTGAACTCAACACCCAGCGTAGGCAGACGCCACAGCAGCGGTGCAAGGTAGCAATCGACCAGGCTGAACTCATCGCTCAGGAAGAAAGGCTTCTGACCAAAGACTGGTGCGATTGCCAGCAGCTCTTCACGCAGTTGTTTACGTGCAGCATCCGCTTCAGACGACGTACCGTTAACGATAACGTTCATCAGCGTATACCAGTCTTTTTCGATACGCTGCATGTACAGGCGGCTTTCACCACGCGCAACAGGGTAAACAGGCATCAGTGGCGGATGCGGGAAACGCTCATCCAGGTATTCCATAATGATACGGGATTCCCACAGGGTCAGCTCGCGATCCACCAGCGTTGGTACGCTCTGGCTCGGGTTGAGATCGATCAGATCCTGAGGCGGGTTATCCTTTTCCACATGCTCGATCTCAAAACTGACACCCTTCTCGGCCAGCACGATACGAACCTGATGGCTATAAATGTCAGTAGGACCAGAAAACAGCGTCATTACCGAACGTTTGTTGGCAGCGACAGCCATGAAAACCTCCAGGTATATTCAGAATTTTACTGCTACCGGCCCACCAGGGCCAGCCAGATGATGTATTGCCCATCCCAGAGAAAACACATTGTTCAAGAATCGAACAAAAATCGAGTATTCACCGATATTTGGGCAGAAAATTGGATGATAGTTTACCAGATTTTGATGGCTTTGTGGTGAGGGGATTCTGGAAATGTGGAAAAAGAGGAGATATATCAACTCATGTTGTGGACAACCTACGCATTATCCATAAAAAAACCCGCCGAAGCGGGTTTTTCGCCAATCGTTCTGCGTAAGCAGAATGGATTAACGTTTGGAGAACTGTGGACGACGACGTGCTTTACGCAGACCCACTTTCTTACGTTCAACCTGACGCGCGTCACGAGTAACGAAGCCAGCTTTACGCAGTTCAGAACGCAGGGATTCGTCGTACTCCATCAGAGCGCGGGTGATACCGTGACGGATCGCACCTGCCTGACCGGAGATACCACCACCTTTAACGGTGATGTACAGATCCAGTTTTTCTACCATATCAACCAGTTCCAGCGGCTGGCGAACTACCATGCGGGCAGTTTCACGACCGAAGTACTGTTCCAGAGAACGTTGGTTGATTACGATTTTACCGCTGCCCGGTTTGATGAACACGCGAGCTGCGGAACTTTTGCGGCGACCAGTGCCGTAGTATTGATTTTCAGCCATTGCCTATAATCCCGATTAGATGTCAAGAACTTGCGGTTGCTGTGCCGCGTGGTTGTGCTCGTTGCCTGCGTAAACTTTCAGTTTACGGAACATAGCACGACCCAGCGGGCCTTTTGGCAGCATGCCTTTAACCGCGATTTCAATCACACGCTCAGGACGGCGAGCAATCATCTCTTCAAAGGTCGCTTCTTTGATACCACCGATGTGGCCAGTGTGGTGATAGTACACTTTGTCAGTACGCTTGTTGCCGGTTACAGCAACTTTATCAGCGTTCAGAACGATGATGTAATCACCGGTATCAACGTGCGGAGTGTATTCCGCTTTATGCTTACCGCGCAGGCGACGAGCCAGTTCAGTAGCCAGACGGCCCAGAGTTTTACCGGTCGCGTCAACAACATACCAGTCGCGCTGTACGGTTTCTGGTTTAGCTGTAAAAGTTTTCATTAAAAGCTTACCCAAATAATAAGTTACACGTTGGTGAACACCCAAACGTTTAGTCAGTTGAGGCTCACACGACAAAGTCCGGCAAACCTACCCCTTCGAATAGCACATGCCGACACATAGAAAGTTTCGGGAAAAAAACCTTCTCGTAACGTGGGGTCGCAAGATTATAGAGAAGTTGAGGTCAAAGATCGACCCTTAAATGCGATTTGGAATGGGTTTTTCGGGGTTAGATATTGTGCGGTCTGGTGCCCTCACCCCCAGCCCCTCTCCCACAGGGAGAGGGTGGCGTTTGTTAAGTCCTGATGCCCTCCCCCCCAGCCCCACTCCCACGGGGATAGGGTGGCATTTGTTACGGCATATGCTCCAGCTTGAGGTATTCCTCGCTCTGCATCTCCTGCAGGCGCGACAGGCAGCGCTGGAACTCAAACTTCAGCCGCTCGCCCTGGTAAATCTCATATAAAGGAACCTCGGCGCTGACCACCAGCTTAACGTGGCGCTCGTAAAACTCGTCCACCAGCGCAATGAAGCGTCGCGCTTCGCTTTCCATCAGGCGCGTCATCACCGGCACATCCAGCACCATCACGGTGTGGAACAGGCGCGAAAGCGCGATGTAATCATGCTGGCTGCGGGCATCGACGCAGAGTGTCGCAAAGGAGACGGCCAAGGTTTGATTTTCTACGCCCTGAGTTTGTAAGGGACGATGGTTAATCTCGAGTTCCGGGGCGCGCTCACGTTTTGCCCCCGCCAGCGCCAGCCACAGTTTATCCATCTGATTTGTGGTTTCTGCGTTCAACGGCGAAAGCCACAAATGAGCCTGAGTCAGCGTGCGCAGGCGGTAATCCACGCCCGCGTCGACGTTCATGATGTCGCAATGCTGTTTTATCGCATCGATAGCGGGCAGGAAGCGCGCGCGCTGCAAACCATTGCGGTACAGCTCGTCCGGCGGGATGTTCGAGGTCGCCACGAGCGTAATCCCACGCGCAAACAGCGCTTTCATCAACCCGCCCAGCAGCATCGCATCCGTAATATCGGAAACAAAAAATTCGTCAAAGCAGAGTACGTCCGTCTCCGCCTTAAAGCGGTCGGCCACAATCTCCAGCGGATCGCTTTTGCCCTGCAATGCCGTCAGCTCTTCGTGAACCCGCAGCATGAAGCGGTGAAAATGCAGGCGCTGTTTACGCGTGCCCGGCAGGCTCTGGTAGAACATGTCCATCAGCCAGGTTTTACCGCGCCCGACGCCCCCCCACATATATAAGCCACGTACCGACGCGTTAACCTGAAGTTCTTTTTTTCCCAACAACCGACCGAACGCCGCCTTCAGCCCACCGCTTTGCACCGCCTCTGCGGGTTTCGCTGTGAGCTCCTGATAAATCGTATCCAGGCGATTAACCGCTTCACGCTGGACGTCATCCGGCTGATGTGAGCCCTCGTTCAGGGCCAGTTGGTAACGCGATGAGGGTGACAGGCTTTGCATAATCTTATTGTTATTCCTTCGGTTATGACTCATCAGCAGGCGCGACTGATGAAAAAAAGGCCGTTCTACACTACGCGATGATACGTCAGGATTCCACTTCTGAAGAAATAGCGGTTATAGTGGCAATATCAGGCACAGGCCGGAGCCGAGCCAACACCCTACGGAACAACAAGACAACGGGAGAAGTTCATGACCTGGGAATATGCGCTAATCGGTTTAGTCGTCGGCATCGTCATCGGTGCTGTGGCCATGCGTTTCGGTAATCGCAAATTGCGTCAGCAGCAGTCACTGCAGTACGAACTGGAAAAGAACAAAGCCGAACTGGAAGAGTATCGTGAAGAGCTGGTCAGCCACTTTGCCCGTAGCGCCGAGCTGCTGGACAACATGGCGACTGACTATCGCCAGCTGTATCAACACATGGCGAAAAGCTCCAGCAGCCTGCTGCCGGAAATGACCGCAGAAACGAACCCGTTCCGCAACCGTCTGGCAGACTCTGAAGCGGGTAACGATCAGGCTCCGGTTCAGATGCCACGCGACTATTCGGACGGCGCGTCCGGCCTGCTGCGCGGTGGCGCAAAACGCGATTAATCGCAAAACATGAATAAATTTTACGGGCGCATCTCTTGCGCCCGTCCTTTCTTCCCGTCCCCAGCTATTATTTAGTCAAACACCTCATTGTTCAGCGGTTGAAAATTCAATAACATCAAGATGTTTTTGGGCCGTTCTTCTTTCATTCCAGGATACGAGAGTCAGCATCAATGAAGAAAAAAAACCAGCTGTTGAGCGCTTTAGCGTTAAGTGTCGGGTTATCTCTCTCGGCGTCCTTTCCTGCCCACGCGGCACTGCCTTCGCAGGTGCCGGGACAGGCAGCCATTCCTAGCCTCGCGCCGATGCTGGAAAAAGTGCTGCCCGCCGTGGTCAGCGTCCAGGTCGAAGGCACCGCGCGGCAAAGCCAGCGCGTGCCGGAAGAACTGAAGAAATACTTCGGTGATGAATCTCCCGACCAGCAGGCGCAGCCATTTGAAGGACTGGGCTCTGGGGTGATCATTGATGCGGCCAAGGGCTATATCCTGACCAACAACCACGTGATCAGTCAGGCGGATAAGATCAGCGTCCAGCTCAATGATGGCCGCGAATTTGACGCCAAACTGATCGGCGGCGATGACCAGAGCGATATTGCGCTGCTGCAGATCCTAAAACCCAGCAACCTGACGCAGATTACCATTGCGGACTCCGACACGCTGCGCGTGGGCGATTTTGCCGTCGCCGTCGGTAACCCTTTCGGCCTGGGCCAGACTGCCACCTCCGGGATCGTCTCCGCACTTGGGCGCAGCGGCCTGAACCTGGAAGGGCTGGAAAACTTTATTCAAACCGACGCGTCTATTAACCGCGGTAACTCGGGTGGTGCCCTGCTCAACCTGAACGGTGAGCTTATTGGTATCAACACGGCGATCCTCGCGCCCGGCGGCGGCAGTATCGGGATTGGCTTTGCCATACCGAGCAATATGGCCAAAACCCTGTCTCAACAGCTCATTCAGTTTGGTGAAGTCAAACGTGGACTGCTGGGCATCAAAGGGATGGAGATGAGCGCGGATATCGCCAAAGCCTTTAACGTCAACGTCCAGCGCGGCGCGTTTGTCAGCGAAGTGCTGCCAAATTCCGGGTCGGCGAAAGCAGGCGTGAAATCCGGCGATGTCATCGTCAGCCTGAACGATAAACCGCTGAACAGCTTCGCAGAACTGCGTTCTCGCATTGCCACCACCGAGCCTGGCGCCAAAGTGAAACTCGGTTTGATTCGCGACGGCAAACCGCTGGACGTTGAAGTCACGCTGGATAAGAGCACCTCCTCTTCCGCCAGCGCGGAGCTGATCGCCCCGGCCCTGCAAGGCGCGACGTTGAGCGACGGCCAGCTAAAAGACGGCACGAAAGGCATTACTATTGATACCGTCGAGAAGAGCAGCCCTGCCGCACAGGCGGGATTGCATCAGGATGATGTCATCATCGGCGTGAACCGCACTCGCGTGCAATCTATTGCAGAAATGCGCAAGGTGCTGGAAAGTAAGCCAACGGTCATTGCCCTGCAGGTTATGCGTGGCAAAGAGACTATCTATATTTTATTGCGCTAAGCATTTGCGACCCCGGACATCACCGCTGCATGTGATGTCCGGATAACTCATGTTATGCTGCAAACCGTTCATTTTTTAACGACACGCGCATCATGCTTTTAAAGCTCTTTCGTTCCATTGCTATCGGTTTGATCGTTGCTGCCCTGCTGTTGGTGGCTATGCCGTCTTTGCGTCAGTTCAACAAACTGACGGCCCCCCAGTTTGACAGTACGGATGAAACGCCTGCCACTTACAATCAGGCTGTTCGCCGTGCCGCACCCGCCGTGGTCAACGTTTATAACCGAGGACTGAATACCTCGGCCCATAACCAGCTGGAGATCCGCACGCTCGGCTCCGGCGTAATTATGGATGAACGTGGCTACATCATTACCAACAAGCACGTGATTAACGATGCCGACCAGATTATCGTCGCCTTGCAGGATGGTCGCGTATTTGAAGCGTTACTCGTGGGCTCGGACAGCCTGACCGACCTGGCGGTTCTTAAGATCAACGCCACGGGCGGCCTGCCCACCATTCCGATCAACCGTAAACGCACGCCACATATTGGCGACGTCGTGTTGGCGATAGGTAACCCGTACAACCTGGGCCAGACCATTACCCAGGGGATTATCAGCGCCACCGGTCGAATCGGCCTGAACCCGTCTGGGCGGCAGAATTTCCTTCAGACCGATGCCTCTATCAACCACGGTAACTCCGGCGGCGCGCTGGTGAACTCACTGGGTGAGCTCATGGGCATCAACACCCTCTCGTTCGATAAGAGTAACGATGGCGAGACGCCGGAAGGGATTGGTTTTGCGATTCCATTCCAGCTGGCAACCAAGATCATGGACAAGCTCATTCGCGACGGGCGCGTGATCCGTGGCTACATTGGTATTGGTGGACGTGAAATTGCGCCGATGCATACCCAGGGCGGTGGGATCGACCAGATTCAGGGGATTGTGGTGAATGAAGTGTCGCCAGGTGGCCCGGCCGCTAATGCGGGTATTCAGGTTAATGATGTCATTGTGTCGGTTAATGGCACGCCAGCAGTTTCTGCTCTCGAAACGATGGATCAGGTGGCGGAAATCCGACCTGGCTCAATCATCCCTGTTGAAGTCATGCGGAATGATAAGAAGCTGACGATTCAGGTGACGATTCAGGAATACCCGGCGACAAACTGATGTGTATAAAAAAACCGAAGCACAGGCTTCGGTTTTTTTTGCCGGGTAGCGCTTACGCTTACCCGGACTACAAAGGGAGAGAACGTTTTACTTGTTAACGAACTCTTCGCCCAGAGTGATATCTTTCTTCAGCGTATCCAGCATGCCTTCCATCGCGTTTTGTTCAAACGCGCTCAGCGTACCAATGGATTTACGCTCTTCAATACCGTTTTTGCCCAGCAGCAGCGGCTGAGAGAAGAAGCGAGCGTGTTCGCCGTCGCCTTCAACGTAAGCGCATTCAACAACATTTTTCTCGCCCTGCAGAGCACGAACCAGAGACAGACCGAAACGCGCCGCCGCCTGACCCATAGACAGGGTTGCTGATCCGCCACCCGCCTTCGCTTCCACCACTTCGGTGCCCGCGTTCTGGATGCGTTTAGTCAGGTCAGCCACTTCCTGCTCGGTGAAGCTCACGCCTGGGATCTGCGACAGCAGAGGCAGGATCGTCACGCCAGAGTGACCACCGATAACCGGCACTTCCACTTCCGTTGGCTGCTTGCCTTTCAGCTCAGCGACGAAGGTGTTTGAACGGATGATATCCAGCGTGGTCACGCCGAACAGTTTATTCTTGTCGTAAACACCCGCTTTCTTCAGCACTTCTGCTGCGATAGCGACGGTGGTGTTCACCGGGTTAGTGATGATACCGATACAGGCTTTCGGGCAGATTTCAGCGATCTGCTGAACCAGGTTTTTCACGATGCCCGCGTTGACGTTAAACAGGTCAGAACGATCCATACCAGGTTTACGTGCCACACCCGCAGAGATCAGTACGACGTCAGCACCCTGCAGCGCAGGGCGCGCATCTTCACCGGAGAAGCCTTTGATTTTCACAGCGGTCGGGATGTGGCTCAGGTCAACCGCCACACCTGGGGTTACCGGAGCAATATCGTACAGGGAGAGTTCTGAGCCTGAAGGCAGTTGGGTTTTCAGTAGTAGGGCAAGCGCCTGGCCGATACCACCAGCAGCGCCGAGGACTGCAACTTTCATCCTAAACTCCTTATTATGGTTAACTTTAAGTATCTGTAACTCCGTTGCGGCGACCATAATTCAGCGAGTAAATAATTACAATTTTCGTAGCTAAAGAATTTGAGGTCGCGCGTCTTTCACCTTCGCCTGAATGCTATCGGGCAGCGGGCAGCAACGAAATAAGAGGTGGTTACAATACACCTTGCCACGCCACCAAAACAACATCATTTTGATAACATTTAATTTACTTTTAAGCTTATTTGCGCGGCGTGACCCAGGCATGTTTTCCGATAACGAAATCTGATAAAATCGCTCCCTTTCATAACATTATTTCAGCCTGGCACCAGGTAGATAGTTTGCATAAAAATTCATCCACATGCATAATAATGTTGTTTCTATCGTCATATTCCGGGTGACTTATGCGAAGCTCGTCTAAGCAAGAAGAATTAGTGAAGGCGTTTAAAGCGCTACTCAAAGAAGAGAAATTCAGTTCTCAGGGAGAAATTGTTCAGGCGTTGCAGGAACAAGGCTTCGAAAACATCAATCAGTCGAAAGTCTCCCGTATGTTAACCAAGTTTGGCGCAGTGCGTACCCGCAATGCCAAAATGGAAATGGTCTATTGCCTGCCTGCTGAACTTGGCGTGCCGACCACCTCCAGCCCGCTGAAGAACCTGGTCCTCGACATCGACTATAACGATGCCGTAGTGGTTATCCACACCAGCCCGGGCGCGGCGCAGCTGATTGCTCGCCTGCTGGACTCATTAGGTAAAGCGGAAGGTATCCTCGGCACCATCGCCGGTGATGACACCATCTTTACCACCCCGGCAAACGGTTTTTCGGTGAAAGATCTCTACGAAGCGATTCTGGTCCTGTTCGAACAGGAACTGTAATCCTCCTCCCCGCGGCCTGCTGCGGGGATTGTTCTGCCCCCGTTACGTTATCCCCTTTTTTCTACTGCCTTTTACTTTGACAAATAGTGCTTTTTACCAGCCACTAACATTCACCTGGTGAATACTAAGGCGCAAAACCGCACAAAATATCAAAGTACTATATCCGTATGATTTTATTGACTTTAGCATCACGAATTGATGATAAAGTAACCATTTTTATGCATTTTGGTTATATAAATCTTATCCGTTAACACGCAATAACACATGAAACAATTAGTCTGGTATTAATTTATCACGTTATTAGTGTATACTTGATTTTGTGATGAGGGTCACAAAGCAAGACCCCACTAAAAAATTCGACGAGGTAAAGAATCATGAAAATCAAAACTACTGTAGCGGCTCTGAGTATCCTGTCTGTCCTGTCATTCGGCGCTTTTGCGGCTGATTCCATCAACGCAGATCAGGCGCAATCCCGTGAGGCAATCGGCACGGTGTCTATTGGCGCGGTCGGTACGTCTCCGATGGATATGCATGAGATGCTGAACAAGAAAGCGGAAGAAAAAGGTGCATCCTCTTATCGCATCATCGAGGCGCGTAGCGGTGACACCTGGCACGCAACTGCTGAACTGTATAAATAAACCCTCGTCGTATCTGCGCATACGACTTGCCCCTGGCCTCACGGTCAGGGGCTTTTTTTTAATGTCGCGCATTAAAACGCAACTGTCCTTCCAGCTCTTCTTCGGCTTCATCAAACAGCAGGATCAGCGCGCCAAAGCGTCTGCGCAGCTTGTCGGGCAAATGAATGAACTCGATCTCCAGCGGTAAGGGCAACTGACTGCCGGTAACCACATCCCACAGCGTATCCAGATTGGTGACGCTTTCCCGCTCCAGGTTGAATACCCGGGTAAATTCTCGATAAAAGTCGTCCTGACTGTCGATTTCGTCAAAATCAAAGGTATACGTTTTCATTGCCAGCCACCCGGTACAGGCGGGCGGAATATGCCGCCCTGTCTATTATAATCCCCCGATATGCAGGGTTTTGACTTCCAGAAACTCTTCCAGCCCCAGCACGGAACCTTCGCGCCCCAGCCCGGACTCTTTTACGCCGCCAAACGGTCCCAGTTCGGTGGAGACGGCACACTCGTTAATCCCAATCATCCCGCTTTCAATCGCCTGTGAGACGCGGAACACGCGCGACAGATTCTGAGTGTAGAAATAGGCTGCCAGCCCGTAAGGCGTGTTGTTGGCGCGCATAATCACTTCATCTTCCGACGTAAACCGGAAGCAGGCTGCCACCGGGCCAAACGTCTCCTCTTCCGCCAGCTTCATTCCTTCATGACAATCACCGAGTACCGTGGGCACCCAGAAGTTGCCGCCGAGGGAATGCGCTTTGCCGCCTGCCAGCACCGTGGCGCCTTTTGCAACGGCATCTTCCACATGTTCGCGTACTTTATCGACGGCGGAACCGTCAATCAGCGGGCCAACAACGACGCCCTCTTCCAGACCGTTGCCGACTTTCAATGCCTTTACCGCATCGGCGAGCTGGTTCACAAACTTGTCATAGACCGTTTCCTGAATATAAAAACGGTTTACGCTGACGCAGACCTGCCCGGCATTGCGAAACTTGTTCGCAATCGCGCCCTTAACGGCTGCATCAATATCCGCATCCTCAAAAACGATATAGGGCGCATTGCCCCCCAGCTCCATTGACACTTTCTTCATCGTCTCGGCAGCGTTGCGCACCAGGGTTTTCCCCACAGAGGTTGACCCGGTGAACGACATTTTGCGCACATCATGGCTGGCCATGATGGCGTCGCTGATTTCATGCGTATTGCCCGCCACCGCATTGAGTACGCCGTCTGGCACACCGGCCTGCTTCGCCAGTGTGAGCAGTGCAAAAGCGCTCAGCGGAGTATTGTTGGCGGGTTTGATCACGCCGGTACAGCCTGCGGCCAACGCCGGACCGAGCTTGCGGGTGAGCATCGCCATAGGGAAGTTCCACGGCGTAATGGCGGCAACCACGCCGATAGGTTCGCGGGTCGCCAGAATGCGGGAGCCGGGTTTAACCGGAGGGATAATTTCACCGTTCGCGCGCTTGGCCTGCTCAGCAAACCACTGGATAAAGCTGGCGGCATACTCCACTTCGCCCTCGGCTTCTTTCAGGGGCTTGCCCTGTTCGGTGGTCATTAGCCGTCCAAGCCAGCTTTTGTTTTCGATAATCAGCTCATACCAGCGGTAGAGGATCGTCGAACGCTCCTTCGCGGTTTTGGCACGCCACGCGGGGAAGGCTTTGGTCGCGGCGGCAATCGCTTCTTCGGTTTCCGCTTTACCGGCTTTCGCCACTTTGGCGATCACCTCACCTGTCGCCGGGTTCAGCACGTCAAACGTAGTGTCGAGTGTTTTCCAGATGCCGTTAACAAGATATCCGTTTTGAAAAAGAATGTTGTCCTGGAGAGCCTGGGTAGTCATGTGTCCTCCCTTCCTGAATGTAAGAGCCTGCAGAACTAAGTATAGCCACAAAAAAACCGACGCTTTTGGCGTCGGTTTTTAAGCTCACTTAATTGTCAGTCAGGACACTCTGGTAGCGATGCAGCATGAAGACCAATCGCCCAACCGGCTCGGTTACCTGAGGCGGCGCGTTCCAGACCTTAAGCTTCTCCTGGTAGATGTCTAACTCTTCAAGCAGCTGTTTAAAATAGCGACGTCGTTTGTCATCACTGGACGCCGCGATCACATGGTCGGCCGTGTGGCGCAACTGGCGGTGAAAGGCAGACAGATCATCGTTAACCGGCACAGGCGCATTCCGCAGGCGCTGGTGCGCGATGATCATGGTTAATGCCAGACGGAACCTGGCAACGTCCCCCGGAAATTTATTGAGCAGCAGGAACAGCTGCTGATAAAGCGCCGGAAGGTGGTTCTCTTTACGGCGTGCGGCGTTGGTTGTCATGGATGATACGGCAGCCGAAACAAACTGATTCAACAGCACACGACCGGTCCGCGCCTGAGAGTTATCCCGCACCAGCAGAATCACCATCATCGCCAGGAAACAGCCCACCAGCTGACCTAACGCGCTGTCGAGGAACTGGCTGAAATGGAAAGTCATCGGGTTATCCAGCACAATAATGTTAATGGTACTGGCCAGCGCCCCCAGCGATCCCAGACGGCGCTTCTGCACTTCTATCCCAATAAAGAATGCCATTACCGCCAGGCTAATGCAGAGCAGAAGCATGCTTTGCTGCGTCGATGGAATAATCACCAGGAAGTAGAGCGCACCAATGGGCAGTGCGGCAATGGTGCCGTAGAGAAAATCGATAGCGACCATGCGCGGGTTGGGCAGACGCATCGCCAGTGCGGTAACGACGGCAATCATGACCATCGCACCGCTACCGGACGTCCAGCCGGTCCACAGCCAGAACAGCGTGCCGAGCATGCAGGCCAGCGTGGTACGCCAGAAGTTGACCATGGCATGATGGCGCTCGGCGGATTCCGGCTTAATCACCACTTCGCCCTGCAGCACCTCTTCTTCCGCCGCGCTGATTTTGGTATTACCCGTCACACCACGCTTAAGCAGCAGGTAACGCGTCGCGGCCCCAACCCAGGTATAAATCGTCACCGGCGTATCGCGCTCCCCCGTCCAGGCGATAACGCGACGCATGCGTTTGAGCTGTCGGTGCACGTCTTGCACCGTTTCGACCGGCTCGTCAAAGAGCTCACGGAACGTGTCCGTTACCACCTCCGGGCGGGTATTCTGAATCAGATAGGTTTCGCACGCCTGGGTGATCAGCGTTAAGGAAACGGTATTGATCGCTTTCAGGCGACGGTTGGCGCGTTCCCAGCGTGAAGATTCCATATTGAGGTTGCTGCGCATCCCCTCCAGCGCCTGTGTGCGGCGCACCAGGCCGCTCCACGCTTTATCGACCTCTTCGCTGTCACCGTGCTTGATGCACAACTGCATCAGCTGGTACTGGGCAACAATCAGCGCGTCGAGCTCACGGTCCACTTCTTGCTTGATGGAGCGCGGGGAGAAAAGCAGGTCCGCAACGATCGCGCAGACGATACCAATCACAATCTCGCTGCAGCGTTCAACCGCAAACTGCGGCGCAAGCAGCGGTTCGGACTGAATGGTGATGACAATGATCAGCGCGGTATAGCCCGCCAGCCCCCATGCGTAGGAGTTTTCAACTTTGACCAGCGACGAGACCCAGGTGCAGAACCCTGCCCAGATACAGCACACCATGATCATCAGCAGAGGGGTGCGGATCATCAAAATAATGATGGTGAGCGCGGCGAAACAGCCGATAAACGTCCCGACGATACGCAGCATACCGCGGTAGCGGATCGCGCCAGAGTAGGGTTCACCGCCCGCGGCAAAGGCGGGGCCAGCCGCAACGATAGCTGCCGTCAGCACCGCCCAACGGGGCGTTTCCAGCTGGAAGTGAAAACCGACAAACAGCGCCAGCACGATGGCACATGCCAGCTTCACGGCGAAGCGAATGTGCTGGCTGGCGATGGAAAAGATACCCATAACGATTAACCAAACTCGCGCAGGCGGTGGGCGATTTTACGGAAAATGGAGTCCTGGCTGGCATCTCGGTCTTTTTCCCCGGTGATGACCACCGTTGCCGTGGTGCCCGCAGGCCACAGGTTTCCCTGCTGCTCATCAAGATGGATACGTACCGGCACGCGCTGCGCCAGACGGACCCATTCCAGGTTAGAATCCACCGTCGCCATCCCTTTGGTATCGTTAGAGCTGCTGGAGTTAGTCACCCCTGCGGCAACGCTGTCGACGGTGCCTTTAAACACACGGTTGCTGCCGAGCGGCGTGATCTCTGCGCGATACCCTGGACGTACCCCTTCCAGCTTGGTCTCTTCCATATAGGCGAGCACGTAGAAAGAGTGCTGATTAACCAGCGCTACGGCGGTAGAGCCACGGGTAATGAATTCCCCGGCATAGACGTTCAGGTTGGTGACCCAGCCATCGGACGGCGCGCGGATCACAGTGCGTTCGAGATCGAGCTTCGCCAGATCGCGCGTTGCTTGCGCTTTCGCCAGCTGGTGCAGCACGGTTTGCAGCACGTTGTTGGACTGGTCAATCTCTTCGCGGGACATTGCCTGAACGCCCAGTTGGTTACGGCGACCGGCTTCACGGCGTTTCTCCGCAGCCAGCGCCTGGTAATAGGCCACGTCCGCTTCCGCTTCTTCTAACGCTTTTTGATAGCGGGGCTGGTCAATAGTGAACAGAACCTGATCTTTTTTCACCAGTTGGTTATCGTGGACGTTAACCGCGGTGATAAGACCGGCCACGTCGGGGGCAATCGCCACCACATCGGCGCTGAAACGCGCATCGCGCGTCCACGGTGATTCAGTGTAATAAACCCAGGCGCGGAAAATGGCGATAAACGCCAGAACGACCAGCGCCATGGTGATGGCAGTGCGGGAGACTTTTCTTATTAGCGTTTTCACATCAACCTCAGACAAACATGCGCGATATCAGATAGAACAGGCAGCAATACAGCGCGGTATTGAACAATGCAGGGTGCCAGACGAAATCGTAGATCCCGGTAGGAACCAGCACCTTGCGCACCAGCCAGAAGATCGCCAGTGATAAAAGAAGCTCGAAAAATATCGGTGGGAACGACAGACCGAACACCACGATTACAGGAAACAGACTCATGTTGACCTTGATAAGAGAGAGTGCAGGCTTCAGATTTTTTTAGCGCACGCCATCGCAGGAGAGCAAGAAACGCCGGGCGAGAATGGCGCAGCCATTATGTAATTAATAATATATTAACGTAACTGTTATGCTGTTATCTATAATATGTGATCTAAATCACTTTTAAGCCAGAGTGAACAATGGAACGTTTAAAACGCATGTCCGTCTTCGCCAAAGTGGTGGAGCTCGGCTCATTTACCGCCGCTGCGCGTCAATTGCAGATGAGTGTCTCTTCCATCAGCCAGACGGTGTCAAAACTGGAAGATGAGTTGCAGGTGAAGCTGCTCAACCGCAGTACCCGCAGCATTGGCCTGACGGAAGCCGGTAAAATTTATTACCAGGGCTGCCGCAGAATGATGCACGAAGTGCAGGATGTGCACGAACAGCTCTACGCCTTCAATAACACCCCCATCGGCACACTGCGCATTGGGTGTTCTTCAACTATGGCACAAAATGTTCTCGCTGCCATGACGGCGGAAATGCTGAAAGAGTATCCGGGTTTAACGGTGAATCTGGTGACGGGCATCCCCTGCGCCGGACCTGATCGCCGACGGATTAGATGTGGTGATCCGCGTCGGGGCATTACAAGATTCAAGCCTCTTTTCGCGTCGGCTGGGGAGCATGCCGATGGTGGTCTGCGCCTCAAAAAGCTATCTGGCGCAGTACGGCGTTCCGGAGAAGCCTGCCGATCTCAGCAACCACTCGTGGCTGGAATACAGCGTGCGCCCGGACAACGAATTCGAACTGATTGCCCCGGAGGGGATCTCCACTAAACTGCTGCCGGAAGGCCGGTTCGTCACCAACGATCCGATGACTATCTCCCGCTGGCTGGTCGCCGGGGCCGGGATCGCTTACGTGCCGCTGATGTGGGTGATCAATGAGATCAACAGCGGCGTACTGGAGATCCTCTTCCCGCGTTACCAGTCCGATCCGCGTCCGGTCTACGCTCTGTATACCGAGAAGGACAAACTGCCTCTCAAAGTACAGGTGTGTATTAACTATCTGACCGAGTATTTTGTCGAAGTGGCGGAGCTTTTTCAGGGGATGCGCGGCAGAAGAAAGGAGTAATAAAGTTATCGCCATAATAATATTTGGCATGAATATTTCCCGGATGATACTCACATTCATTCAGGAATAATTCCGCCCTCCTCTCAGGAATGGCTAATTGACACTTCCGCCACCCGCCCTTTACCTTATAAGCAGTCTGAGCATCAGACTGTTATATATTTGTTACCAACATGAATAATAAAATGTATTTCGCAGGATGACGTTAAACAAGGAAAAGAGATGAATATATTCGAACAAACACCGCCTTCGCGCAGGCGCTATGGACTCGCCGCGTTCATTGGTTTGATTGCCGGGATTGTCTCCGCGTTTGTCAAATGGGGAGCCGAGGTGCCGCTTCCGCCACGCAGCCCGACTGATTTATTTACCGGCGCATGCGGGCCAGAGCAATTATTACGGGCTGCAAGTCAGATTGACTGTTCCCGCAATTTTTTAAACCCACCTTATGTCTTTTTACGCGACTGGCTGGGCGTCGTCGATCCTAATGCGGCGGTTTATACATTTGCCGGGCATATATTTAACTGGGTTGGCGTAACACATATTATTTTCTCAATCGTGTTCGCCGTAGGTTATTGTGTAGTTGCTGAAGTCTTCCCGAAAATTAAACTTTGGCAGGGTTTGCTGGCGGGTGCGTTAGCTCAGCTTTTTGTTCATATGATCTCCTTCCCGCTGATGGGGCTGACGCCACCGCTGTTTGAGCTGCCGTGGTATGAACACGTGTCAGAGATCGTGGGCCATCTGGTCTGGTTCTGGTCGATCGAAATCATTCGCCGTGATTTGCGTAATCGCATCACTCACGAGCCGGATCCGGAGATACCGCTGGGTAACTTACGTTAAAAAAAAGGCGCTACATCAGTAGCGCCTTTTTTTATGCATGGTCAGGTCAGGCTGTGCCGCCCACCGTCAGGTTGTCCACTTTCAGCGTTGGCTGGCCCACGCCAACCGGCAGGCTCTGGCCCTCTTTACCGCAGACGCCCACGCCGTTATCCAGCTTCAGATCGTTACCGACCATGGAGATCTGCTGCATGGCTTCAATACCGGAGCCAATCAGCGTCGCGCCTTTCACCGCTTTGGTCACTTTGCCTTTCTCGATCAGATACGCTTCTGACGTGGAGAAAACAAACTTACCGGAAGTGATGTCCACCTGGCCGCCGCCAAAGTTTGGCGCGAAGATCCCGTAATCGACGGATTCGATAATCTCCTGCGGTGTGGACTGGCCCGGCAGCATATAGGTGTTGGTCATGCGCGGCATCGGCAGGTGCGCGTAGGATTCACGACGGCCGTTGCCCGTCGGCGCAACGCCCATCAGGCGCGCGTTGAGTTTGTCCTGCATGTAGCCTTTCAGCACGCCGTTTTCAATCAGCACGTTGTACTGGCCTGGCGTACCTTCGTCGTCGATAGAAATCGAGCCGCGACGATCGAGCATGGTGCCATCATCCACTACAGTACACAGTTCAGAGGAGACGAGCTGCCCCATCTGACCGCTGAATACGGACGTCCCGCGACGGTTAAAGTCTCCTTCCAGACCGTGGCCCACCGCCTCGTGCAACAGCACGCCCGGCCAGCCAGCGCCCAGAACAACCGGGAATGATCCCGCGGGAGCCGCGACAGCTGAGAGATTCACCATTGCCATACGCACGGCTTCTTTTGCCCACGCGTCAGCGCGCGCTTCACCGCCGACGTCTCCAAGGAACCAGTCATAACCAAAACGACCGCCGCCGCCGCTTGAGCCACGCTCACGCTTGCCGTCGTCTTCGACCTGTACGCTAATGGAGAGACGCACCAGCGGACGCACATCAGCGGCCAGGGTTCCGTCAGTCGCTGCCACCAGAATCAGTTCATAGACGCCGCTCAGGCTGGCAGACACTTCCTGCACGCGTTTATCCGCAGCGCGCGCCACTTTGTCCACGCGACGCAGGATATCCAGCTTCTCTTCGCGGCTCATGCTCTGCAGCGGATCGATGCTGGTGTACAGCGCAGCGTGCTGCACTTCACCCAGGGTTTTCACGCGGCCATCACCCGTATCACGTACGATAGTACGCGCGGCCTGCGCGCTCTGCTCCAGAGCAGCCAGGCTAATCTGATCGGCATAGGCAAAACCGGTTTTTTCGCCGCTGACGGCACGCACGCCGACGCCCTGATCGATGTTATAAGAACCATCTTTAATGATGCTGTCTTCCAAAACCCAGGATTCGTGATAGCTCGACTGGAAATAGAGATCGCCGTAGTCGAGACGGCGTTCGGTCAGTTGACCAAGAATGGAGAACAGGTCCTGATGGCTCAGGCCGTTCGCTGCGAGCAAATGTTCACTTACCAGGTTCAGACTCATCGTATTGCTACTCGTTCGTTGCCGCCCGTGGCGGTAAAAAGATCGTATTTATTGAGAGTGAGGCAATTACCTGCCCACGTCAAATCATTGCTGTGCATCTTTGCGCGGCTGGCGCAGCACCTCGTTAATCTGCGGTTTATCGATCGGACCAGTGATGCGGTAGCGCAGAATCGAGACCTCGCTCCACAGTGGCCCCAACACTTTACTGGCGGCAAACACCGCCGCACCGACAATCGGGTTCACCACAAAGGCCGCCGCAACGCCCACGCTTGCGGAAATTTCCGGCGCCACCACGGCTTCCATATCCAGCTCGCGACGCACGAGGTTCACCGAGCCTTTCATGGCGATATCCGCTTCCAGGCCATCGACCAGCGTGTCGTCAGTGTGCAGAACGCCGTCCTTGATCCACGCCGTACTGCGAATGGAGTCATAGTAGAAACCTTCGCTGAAGGTGTCGCTAAAATCGAAGCGCAGCTTGCGTAGCAGGGCATCAAAACTCAGCAGGCGCAGGATCTGCCCGGCGCGCCCGGTGCTCACATCGGCAATTTCACCTTTGCCGAAGTGCGTTTTCAAGATGCCGTTTAGCGACGCTTCATCTGGCTTCCACGGTGCCGCGCGCCAGTGCAGATCGTAATTGACGTCAAATGACGAGCCGCGAAGCGGTGTGCTGATGCCAAAGAAGTTAGCCGCAGCGTCCAGCTTGTTGCCCTTGATGTCGCCTTTCAGCGAGGTGCGCTGCTCGCCTGGGTTATTGACCCATTCGCCCGCAGCCGTCAGGCGGCCAAAGCCGGTATCGACCAGCCCACCGGTCAGGCTCAACGTATTGCCTTTGATAGCAACATCTCCGTCAATGCGTCCGTATTTTTGCCCCCACAGCCAACATTCAGCGCAGCGTAGCTGCAGATCGGGCCAGCCGCTGAAATCAATGCGGGAAGCGTTACTGAACGGCGACGGGCCTGCGGCCTGGTCTTGACTGCTCGCGACTGTCGGGTTGTAGTAGAGGTAGCGGATCGCGGCCAGCCACGGCGCGTTATCGCGCATATTTAACGTGGCATTAATTTCCCTGCCCTGAGCCTCTACCTTTGTCCCGTTGCTCGTCGGCTGAGAGACAATGCTCAGGTTGTTCCACCGCTGTCCGCCCAGCGTCAGCGCAGGCGTGCGCAGGGTAATGGTCTGCGGGAACTGAGCGGTCTCGTCTACGTTCTGCCCCACGCCTTTCTGGAAGAGCGCCAGCCATTCGGCACCATCCATCGCCGGAAGGTTAAGTTCAATGCCTGCCTGTTCAGGCAGCGGCGGCGTGGTGCGGCTGTCAGTCGTCCAGATGGCCCTGTCGAGCGTAAGCTTACGGTTAAGCAGCCAGCGGCTGTTGAAGTGGTTTGTCTCGCCTGCGCTGCCGGTCAGCGCGAAGCTATTGAGGTTGCCATCAACGTTGAGTTTCACTGGCAGCGCCTGCCCGGCGTGTTTATCCAGCGGCGCGGGAAGCTGGCTGCTGATGTTTTTCAGGTCGCCAGTGATATCGACCTTATAGTGGGCGCCGGCGTGATAAGGCAGATCGATAGCGACCTTACCGTTCCAGGAAACGGCGCCATCCACCGATTGCGCGATTGGCTTCGGCAAAACATCCATTCTGGCAGGCTGCCAGTTAGCATCCAGATTAACCGCCACCTGATAGGCCTTTTCCCCTTCGGTGGTTGAGAAATCAATATTGACGGGCTGATTGAACCAGTTCGCTTTAAGTGGCTCACTCTTCAGGTTGCCGTTCACGAAGCTAAACTGCCCCGTGAGGTTTTTCAGCGTGCTGTCGAGCGGTTTGATGTACAGGCTATTGTTGTTCAGACGAACATCGCCTTTCGCGGTGGTCATCTCACCGTCCAGCGGGATATCCAGATGTAAGCGAGCACTTACATCGCCATCCAACTGTAGCTCCTGAAGGGTGGCTCCCAGTGAATCATCCAACGGCGTATCCTCAAAATACGGCCCAACCGCCTTGCCCGGGCCATTGATATCCGCATCAATAAGCAGCTTCTCTTTGGAATAGTCCGGGATATTTGCCGTCAGATTGCTGGCCGTCACGCCACCCAGCGCAACGCTGTCTGACTTCATCCACAATCCGTCATTGAGGAAGTTGAGTTCAATATCCAGATTTTTCAGCGCAGGCCAGCCCGGCTGGAAGGCAAAAGTGGCGTTGTGCAGCGGCACCAGCACCTGGAACTGGCCTTCATTATGCTTGTAAGGGAACAGATGCGGATTACCGCCATAGGCCAGCGTGGCATTATCCGCCTGCCCACCCTGGATCGCGCCGCTCAGGTAATCTACCAGCGCTTTGCCCATCAGGTTCTCCGGGAAGTAGCGCCAGGCCTGCGAGCCGTCGCTAGTGCTGATCCCTGCAAGAATACCCAGCCACGGCTCATCGCCTTCGGGCTTCAGATAGCGGAAATCCCCGCGTGCATGTACGGCTTTTGCTTTGACATCAATATCGCGGCCATCAAGCTGAAAACCTTTGTCATTTTTAAGCCAGCTCAGCGTAGCGTTGCCATGCTCGATTTCCAGCGGGGCGCGGAAGACGGTTTCATACGGCATTTTGGCGTCGTGCATATCGACCGTCAGCCTGCCGTTTTCCACGCTACCTTCCAGTTTGCCGCTGAAGTGTTCTGCGCCTGGCAGTAGTTTCCACTGCTTCCAGGCAAGGTCTTTCCATGTGGCCTGGAAGCGCGTTTTCTCCGTCGCCTGAAGCGGGATGTCCAGCCCCAGGGCGTCGATCGTTCCGCTCGGCTGCGTGGCCAGCCAGATCTCACCAAGGTCAGGCGAGAGTTTTGCGGCCATCGAGCGCAGCCCTTCGATGGCGGTCAGATCCAGATTGCTGGCTCGAATACGTAGCTCGTCACTGCGTTTGCTGCTTGCCCCGCCGACATCCTGTTCCGGCATCCAGGCCAGCGTCAGCGCACCGCGTGGCCACGGCTTGTTGTCCATGGTGATTCGCGTATCGGGAATAGCAAACTGCCAGCCTTCTTTCTCTTGGGTCACGTGCGCAGTGAGATTATCCACGGAAAGCTGATGCTGCTGGTTCTCCGCTTTCCAGCTCGCCCCCCCCTGCTTCAGCCAGATGTCGCCGCTGGCGAATTCCCCGTTTGTCAGCGTCATCCAGCCTTCAAGGCTGAAACGAGCGGTTTCCAGCTGCATGTTTTGCTGCAGCCAGTCACCCAGCCAGGGTTTCACATCCACATCGTCGGCCTGCAGCCAAACCTTACCGTTGTTCAGTAACCCATTGTCGTCACGCAGATCCATACGCACCTGCATCACGCCATGCTGCCCATTCAGGCTGGAGAGATTCACCTGTCCCTCGGCACGATGACGGTCTTTACCGTTCAGCCAGGTCAGCTGTGGGATCGCCAGCTCGGCACGTTGCCCCGAAAGGGTAATAAAGCTCACCTCGCTGTCGCGGAGATCAAAGTGATCGAACTGGCGCAGGAAGAGATCGCTGATGCGGTTGGTTTCCAGTCCCTGATCGCCCTCGCCACTGCGCAGCGGCGTATTGGTCAGGAACTGGAGTTGCCAGAAGGTAAGATCGCGAAACTGCCAGCGCAGATGCAGCAGGCTTTGCCAGACATCCAGCGCCAGCGTTACGCGTTTAATTTTCAGATGGCCGCCGTCTTTCAGGCTGGCATTGATATCCCGCGCATCGAGCGTTGGACCGAAGTTCTGCCAGCTCGCACTGATCTGGCTTACGTCCACCGGCACGCCGGTGGCGGATTCGATTTTCGCCAGCACCTGCGGGCGCCAGCTATCCAGATGCGGCAGAACGAGGCGTAGCCCGCTCACGAGCAACGCGACAATCACGACCAGCGTTGCCCCTGTAAGCAGTAAAATCCCCGGCAATCGCCTCACGCATCTCTCCTTGTCAGCTTTGGTCTCGCAGCGAACTGCGGTTTACATCATCACGACGTCAAACTGCTCCTGGTTATAGAGCGGTTCGATTTGTACTTTTACCTGCTTGCCGACAAAGATTTCCACTTCCGCCAGCGCGTGCGACTCTTCGCCTTTCAGGGCTTCCGCCACCGCAGGGGAAGCATAGACCAGAAAACGGTCTGAGTCGTAGGCATGATGGACACGTACGATTTCTCGCATGATTTCATAACAGACGGTCTCAACCGTCTTTACCGTACCGCGTCCGTGGCAGGTTGGACACTCGTTACACAGCACATGTTCCACACTTTCGCGCGTCCGTTTCCGGGTCATTTCCACCAGCCCCAGCTGAGAGAAGCCGTTGATGCTGGTTTTCACGCGATCTTTACTCAGCGCCTGCTCAAGCGAGTGCAGCACGCGACGGCGATGGTCTTCATTACTCATATCGATAAAGTCGATGATGATAATGCCGCCCAGATTGCGCAGACGAAGCTGGCGAGCAATGGCCTGCGTGGCTTCGATATTGGTGTTGAAGATGGTGTCATCCAGATTGCGATGGCCGACAAACGCCCCGGTGTTGATATCCACGGTCGTCATCGCTTCGGTCTGATCGATGATCAGATAGCCGCCGGATTTCAGCTCGACCTTACGCTCTAACGCGCGCTGGATTTCGTTTTCGACATCATAGAGATCGAAAATCGGCTGGCGGCCAGAGTAATGCTCCAGCAGGCCCGGCATTTCCGGGATGTACTCGGCGGTAAACTCCAGCAGGGCTTCATAGGTCAGGCGGGAATCCACGCGAATGCGGTCAAGTTGCGCGTCGGCGAAATCACGCAGAACACGCTGCGCGAGCGCCAGCTCACCGTACAGCTGATAGCGGGTCTGGTTGCGTTTTTTACGCTCCATCACTTTGGTCCAGACTCGCTTTAGGTAGGCCGCATCGGATGCCAGGTCTTCTTCGCTGATCCCTTCCGCGGCGGTACGGATGATAAACCCGCCCTGTTCGTCGCAGTAGGCGCTGACGACTTTTTTCAGACGTTCACGTTCGGTTTCGCTCTCAATACGTTGGGAAACCCCCACGTGCGATGCACCCGGCATAAAGACCAGGTAACGGGAAGGTAACGTGATGTCGGTGGTCAGGCGGGCACCTTTAGTACCCAGCGGATCTTTCACCACCTGCACCATCAGATCCTGGCCTTGACGCACCAGCTCGGAGATGTCGCGGACGGCAAACTGTTTTTGCTCTTCACCTGCCACACATTCGGTGTGCGGCATGATGTCGGAAGCATGAAGAAATGCCGCCTTATCGAGCCCAATATCTACAAAAGCCGCCTGCATACCCGGTAGTACACGACTGACACGACCTTTGTAGATATTGCCTACGATTCCGCGTCGCGCTTCACGCTCAATATGAATTTCCTGAAGAATGCCACCATCAATGTAGGCCACACGGGTTTCCGAGGGCGTTACGTTTACCAACAATTCAGCCGTCATAATTATCCCTTCCCTCACGCAGTGAGTTAAAATTGCTCAGCAACTCATACGTTTCCACCAGCGGTAAGCCGACTACGGCGTGATAGCTGCCATTAATCTTCCTGACAAAACAGCCACCCAACCCTTGAATACCGTATGCACCTGCTTTATCCATCGGTTCACCGCTGGCAATGTAAGCGGCGATCTCGTCGTCGGTAAGCACTCTGAACGTCACGTCCGTCACGACCAGGCAATCCAGCACGTTTTGACTGTCCGCCAGCGCAACGGCCGTCATCACCTGATGCGTTTGCCCGGACATTTTACGTAGCATTCGCGCTGCATGGTCAGCGTCATGCGGTTTCTCCACCACTTCCCCGTTAAGGATAACGATGGTATCCGCCCCCAGAACCGGAAGGTCACGCGGCGTTTGCACCACGCCAGCCTGCGCTTTTTCACGTGCCAGACGGGAAACATACTGCTGAGCACTTTCACCCTCAGCACGTTTCTCTTCAATACCCGTAACGATACGTTCAAAGGAGACGCCCAACTGAGTGAGCAACTCCTGACGACGCGGAGAACCAGAGGCAAGATAGATAGACGTCATAGAAACCTTTTACTGCACGGCAAACTGCTGGCGAATTTTACGCATCAGCAGGAACAGCCATGGCCAGAGCACACCGTTTACTACACTACTCCAGAACACTTCCGGTCGGAAAGAGACGTTGATCACTAAAAACTCTGCCCAGAAAACAACGATATCCGCAGCAAGTGACAACAACATCACCACCAGCGCCTGTTGCCAGAGCGCGAGGTTACGAAAGAGCTGGAATTTGAGTGCGACGAGGTACGCAATTATGCTCATGGATAACGCGCGTACGCCAAGCGTAGAGCCGCTAATGAGATCCAGTATGGCACCCATCACAAAACCTGTGCCCACATTTACGCGATGCGGCAGGGCGAGGATCCAGTAGAGCAAAATGAGCAATACCCAGTTTGGCCGGAAAACGAGGATGTCGTCCGGCCAGGGCATGATTTGCAGCAACAATGCGATAAGAAATGAGAGCCAGATAACCCAGCGTCCCTGGCTACGATAACTTGCCACTACTGCCCTCCACCCGACACTTGAGGTGGCGGTGGCGGCTGCGTTAATCCCGTAGCAGGAGCCGGTACAGGCGCAGGCGGCCCCATCGCGTCTGGCGCAGGAAGAACCTGAGGCATCATCTGCATCAGACGCTCATTTGCCACGCGATGCACATCTTCAGGCGTCATCGGATTGGCGCCGTTACGATCGGCCCCCCACAGCAGCAGGAGGTAGCGCAGACGCTGTAAACCGGCGGTCGGACGCGCCTGGATGACGGTATACGCACGTTGCGTATCCAGCTTCACGGAAGAGACAACCGCAACGGGATAGCCTTCAGGGAAGCGTCCGCCCAGACCTGACGTCACCAGCACGTCACCCACACGGATGTCCGTGTTGGCAGGCAGATGTTCGAGTTGCAGATCGTCCGTACAGCCGTTACCGGCCGCAATCACGCGAATGTCGTTACGCAGAACCTGAATCGGCAGCGCATGGGTGGCATCACAAATCAGCAGCACGCGGCTGGTCAGTTTGGCAACCGCCACGACCTGACCCACAACGCCTTTATCACTGATAACAGGCTGGCCTTCGTATACACCGTTGACGCTGCCTTTGTCGATCACCACCTGATCGCTGTAAGGATCGTTGACGGTAGAGATCACCTGCGTGACCATTTTCTGCTCATCCTGACGCAGCGGCGAGCCAAGCAGCTCGCGCAGACGCGCGTTTTCCTGCTTGTACTGTCCCAGCATCAGCAGTTCGCTGTTTTTCAGCAGCAGTTCCTGACGTAATGCCCGGTTTTCGAGTTCGAGTTGGTCGCGTGAAGACAGCGTTTGAGAAACGGAGTCGAGCAGTTCACGGGGACCATTTGATACAAAGTAGAAAGGACTGACGGCGGTATCCATGTACGTTCTGATCTGGCTGAACGTACCGAGGCGGCTATCGGCAATAATGACCCCAAGCGCAACCAGAACCGCCAGGATAAGGCGAAACTGTAGCGATGGGCCACGGCTAAAAATTGGCTTCATAGGCTATGCGTATTCTCGCGTCAGAGAGAAAGGGTAGCAATGCGCTACCCTTTCACAATGACTACTCTTCGCTGAACAAGTCGCCGCCGTGCATGTCGATCATTTCCAGCGCCTTGCCGCCACCACGGGCTACGCAAGTCAGTGGATCTTCTGCAACTACGACAGGAATTCCTGTCTCTTCCATTAACAGGCGGTCGAGGTTACGCAGCAGCGCACCACCACCGGTCAGAACCATACCGCGCTCGGAGATATCGGACGCCAGCTCTGGCGGGCACTGTTCCAGCGCAACCATTACCGCGCTCACAATACCGGTCAGCGGCTCTTGCAACGCTTCCAGGATTTCGTTGGAGTTCAGGGTAAAGCCGCGTGGAACGCCTTCAGCCAGGTTACGACCGCGAACTTCGATTTCGCGAACTTCATCGCCTGGGTAAGCAGAACCGATTTCGTGCTTAATACGCTCTGCGGTGGCTTCACCAATCAGAGAGCCGTAGTTACGGCGCACGTAATTAATGATGGCTTCGTCGAAACGGTCACCACCGATACGCACGGAAGAGGAGTACACCACGCCGTTCAGGGAGATAACGGCCACTTCAGTGGTACCACCACCGATATCCACCACCATAGAGCCGGTCGCTTCGGAAACAGGCAGACCCGCACCGATTGCCGCAGCCATTGGTTCTTCAATCAGGAACACTTCACGTGCACCGGCACCCTGTGCTGATTCACGGATTGCGCGACGTTCAACCTGAGTCGCGCCAACGGGCACACACACCAGCACACGCGGGCTTGGACGCATGAAGCTATTGCTGTGAACCTGCTTAATGAAGTGCTGAAGCATTTTTTCAGTCACGAAGAAGTCAGCGATAACGCCGTCTTTCATTGGGCGGATTGCGGCAATGTTGCCAGGGGTACGACCCAGCATCTGCTTCGCGTCATGACCCACTGCGGCCACGCTTTTTGGCGAGCCAGCACGATCCTGACGAATGGCCACAACAGAAGGCTCATTCAATACGATGCCTTGTCCTTTTACATAAATAAGGGTATTCGCGGTACCCAGGTCAATGGACAGGTCATTGGAAAACATGCCACGAAATTTTTTCAACATACTAAGGGATAATCCTGAAAGCTGGGGCGGAAAACAAAATCCGCTTACTTTACCAACCACACGCAGCAGCGACAAGGCGCAAAAATCATCTGCAGCGGTGAAAATTTGTGCAGTACGTTTCCTTTGTTACAAATGCATCCCCGGATTCCCTCAGGGCTGAGTAAACAGCAGCGTCCCTCATGTTCATTTGTAACCCGTTAAAGGTCGTTCACTGGCGTTTTGCTCGTCATACTCAAAGCTACAGGCGCGATATTCTACGTGAAAACAAATTAAACGGCAGGTCAAACAGAGTATCTTTGCAAATATTTTTTCACATTGGTGTCAAGCGGCTGAGAGGCGGCAAAAAAATCCCCCTGACCTCCTGTTACACCGCGCTCTGTCAACATCTGCCATTCACTTCGCGAACGCACGCCTGCGGCAAATACTTGTGTTTGCGTTCCTTTGCATGCTTCCACCAGGCTCTGTACCAGCAGCTGGTTTTCCGTGCGCTTTTCGATATTCCTTACCAGACCTGGATGTAACTTTAATAACTCAACATCCAGCTCCTTGATCCAACGGGTACTGACCAGCGTTAAACCGGCCTGCGTGACCGCTACTCGCGCACCCAACGCATTGATCAAACGCACCACCGGACGCAACCGGCTGATGTGTTGACCTACATCCGCCTCAGCAAGTTCAAAAATAATGCGTTTGCGTTGCGATTTTTCGCATTGCATTACAGTATCGCGCAGCCAGCGTTGAAAACGCGGGCGTATTAACGACTCTACGGTAACCTGTAATGCCAGGTTTTCTTCCGGCCAAAACGATAAAAACGGAATCACCCGGGTTATCTGCTGGCGGTCATACTCTTCAGATAATCCAAATTGCAGTACCATCGGCAGGTATTCAGCAGAAATAACCTCTTCCGAACCGTCAAAAATACGGCACATCAACTCGCGGTGGTGCACATTTCCATTTTTCAGGACCGCCGGTTTTTGATAGATCCGTGGCCCGCCACGACTGAGCATTTGCTCAATCAAAGTACGCCAGCGCACGTTCCCGCGTCCTTTTTCCGGCAGCGAATCGTCGTAAACCGCCCATCCGTTTGCGCCCTCCAAAACGGCGTTGCGGGTAGCGGCTTCCGCATGCTCCATCACCTGCTCAGTCGATTGCCCACCGCGCCAGGCACAGATCCCCATATGGACCATATCGTCTCTGTCGAGCATTTTGCTTTGCGGCAGCGCATCGACGGCTTTCAGTAGCTGGCTGGCGATACTTTCCGCCTCTTTCAACGTGCGGTGCGGCAATAACACGGCAAAGTCGCTCCGGTGATACCGTGCCAGCAGCGCCCCCGGGTAGCGCATGATAAAAGTAGACAGGAGATTGATCAGCGTAAAGAGGTTCTCTTCCGCCACACGCTGTCCCCAGGTGTCGCGCAGCAGATCGAAATCAGGCAAGCGGACCATCATGACTACGCCGTGGGTACCCACCTTTTCGGAGTCATCCAACAACGTCGCCAGCTGATTATCAAAAAAGAGACGGTTATTCAGACCTGTTTTATTATCCTGTGCCGCGTAAGAGCGGATTAGCGTGTCCATGCGGCTACGCTGGTCGCTGGCGAACTGGATTTCTGAGAGCAACACATCCAGTGCGCTACTGGTGCGCGTCGGCCATTCATAGACCGAACCCCGCACCTGCGGGCCACGCTCACCGTTCAGGATCCTTACTGAGCGTGTTTCAAGCAATTCTTGTCCGGCAAGCTGACGGCGCAACCAACGAACCGCCAGAAAAATAAGCAGCACGATAAAAGCAACAGCAATGGTGAGAGGCGCGGTGGTCATCAACGAGTGAAAATAGTTGGCCATCGGATCCTGATAGACCATGCGAATGGTCATACCCGGATGTTTAAGCGAATCGACCGTGACGACCCGATACTGACTGACCGTACCGGCTGGACGGTAGCTCCCCCGCCGGGTATGACTGAAAACGGTCTGCTTTCCCTGGACGATATCGACCCGAACAATATCAACAGGCACCATCAGCTCATCCAGCTCTGGCGACAGTGCCGGGAATGAAGTTGTAATCAAACGCGTATCAATAACCGATGCAACCGACTCTACCCGATTAACCAACTTGTCCTGGATGGCATTATAAAAACTTAAGGAGCAGCCAATCAGGGTGACAAAAATCGTTAACCCCGTTAGCAGGGTGATAAAAGCCGAGAACTTCGTCGTTAATCGCATCCTTGAGATTACTCCGTGGGTTGATGGGGTAGCGAGTAAGCGCTAACTTGCATTTGAGATGCGGCATACTACCAAATCGGGTGTATCTGGCAATTTATTGCGTTAAATCGGCATAGCGTTGCACTGAGCGAGTATAGTCTTCAGACGTTATTTTCCAATCATCTTAATCGTAATGGGGACCCTGTATGCAGGCTTTGATCTTAGAACAGCAGGACGGCAAAACGCTTGCCTCGGTGCAAGCCATTGAAGAGAGTCGACTGCCCGAAGGCGAAGTAACCGTCGATATCGACTGGTCCAGTTTAAATTACAAAGATGCACTGGCAATTACCGGTAAGGGTAAAATCATCCCAAATTTCCCGATGGTGCCAGGGATCGATTTTGCGGGCCGCGTGCATACCAGCGAAGATCCTCGCTTCCATGCGGGTCAGCAAGTACTGCTCACGGGCTGGGGCGTGGGAGAAAATCACTGGGGCGGGCTGGCCTCACAAGCCCGCGTGAAAGGTGACTGGCTGGTACCGCTGCCAAAAGGTCTGGATGGTCGCAAAGCGATGATCATCGGTACCGCAGGGTTTACCGCCATGCTGTGCGTGATGGCACTGGAAGATGCCGGTATTCGTCCAGAGTCCGGTGAGATTGTCGTGACCGGTGCCAGCGGTGGCGTGGGTAGCACGGCGGTGACGCTGCTGCACAAGTTGGGTTATCAGGTTGCTGCCGTGTCTGGCCGCGAAAGCACCCATGACTATCTGCGTCAACTCGGTGCCAACCGAATTCTGGGCCGTGACGAGTTTGCCGAAACTCGCCCGCTGGAAAAACAGATCTGGGCGGGAGCAGTGGATACCGTCGGTGACAAAGTCCTGGCGAAAGTGCTGGCGCAGATGAACTACGGCGGTTGCGTGGCGGCCTGTGGCCTGGCGGGCGGTTTTGCCCTGCCAACCACCGTGATGCCATTCATACTGCGTAACGTTCGCCTGCAAGGTGTAGATTCCGTGATGACCCCGTCTGCCCGTCGTACAGAAGCCTGGGAACGTCTGGCGCGTGACCTCCCTGAATCATTCTATACCCAGAGCGCCACCGAGATTACGCTCAGCCAGGCACCTGAATATGCCAGTAAAATCATGGATAACCAGTTCCACGGTCGTGCGCTGGTAAAAATTGCCTAATCTTCAATTTTTCGTGACATATTCGCGCTAACGCTTCTCCTCCGTCATGCTTAGAAAAACGCATGACGGAGGATGCCATGAAAAACCGAAAACTGACGGAAGCCGACGTAACGTCAGAATCTGTCTTTATGTTACAGCGCCGCCAGATCCTGAAAATGCTTGGCATCAGCGCCACTGCGCTGACCCTTACTCCTGCGGCTCATGCCGATCTGCTCGACTGGTTTAAAGGCAACGATCGTCCGAAAGCCCCTTCCGGTGCCCCACTCACCTTTACGAAACCGGCCGAATGGCAAAACAAACTGACGCTCACGCCGGAAGATAAAGTTACCGGCTATAACAACTTCTACGAATTTGGTCTGGATAAGGCCGATCCTGCCGCCAATGCAGGCAGCATGAAAACCGATCCGTGGACCCTGAAAATCGACGGTGAGGTAGCAAAGCCCATCACGCTGGATCATCACGACCTCACCACACGTTTTCCGCTCGAAGAACGTATCTATCGCATGCGCTGCGTAGAGGCCTGGTCGATGGTGGTGCCCTGGGTCGGCTTCCCGCTGCACAAGCTGCTGGCGCTGGTTGAACCCACCAGCAATGCAAAATACGTCTCCTTCCAGACGCGCTACGCCCCGGAAGAGATGCCGGGCCAGAAGGATCGGTTCATCGGCGGCGGGCTTGAGTATCCTTATGTGGAGGGGCTACGCCTCGACGAAGCCATGCATCCGCTCACCCTGCTGACCGTTGGGGTTTACGGCAAAGCGCTTCCACCGCAAAACGGCGCGCCTGTTCGCCTGACCGTACCGTGGAAATACGGTTTTAAGGGGATTAAATCTATCGTCAGCATTAAGCTTACCCGCGAACGTCCGCCGACCACCTGGAACCTGGCGGCCCCCGGCGAGTACGGTTTTTTTGCTAACGTGAACCCCCACGTTGACCATCCGCGCTGGTCGCAGGCCACCGAGCGGTTTATCGGCTCTGGCGGCGCATTGGATGTGAAGCGTCAGCCTACACTGCTGTTTAACGGCTACGCGGATGAAGTGGCGTCGCTCTATCGCGGGCTGAATTTACGGGAGAACTTCTGAGTGCGTTTAACCGTTAAGCATATAACCTGGCTCAAAGTGTTATTGCACCTGGCCGGGCTGCTTCCTTTTATCTGGCTGTTCTGGGCGGTCCGTCACGGCGCATTCAGCGCCGATCCAGCGAAAGATATTCAACACTTTACCGGTAGGATGGCTCTGAAATTTTTACTGGCAACCTTGCTGATATCGCCGCTGGCACGCTACGCTAAACAGCCACTTTTGATACGCACCCGTCGGCTGCTGGGGTTATGGTGTTTTGCCTGGGCGACGCTGCACCTCACCAGCTACGCGCTTCTGGAGTTGGGCATTAATAATCTGGCACTGTTAGGCCGCGAACTGGTGACGCGCCCGTATTTGACGCTGGGTATCGTCAGCTGGCTGGTGTTGCTGGCATTAGCGCTGACCTCCACGCAATATGCCCAGCGAAAACTGGGCAGGCGCTGGCAACGCTTGCATAACTTCGTCTATCTTGTCGCGATCCTCGCGCCCATCCACTACCTGTGGTCAGTGAAGATTTTATCACCCCAGCCGGTCATCTATGCCCTGCTGGCACTGGCGCTTTTAGCGTGGCGTTACAAGAAGTTCCGCCAGTGGTTGCGATAGTTCGCGAAACTGTGCGTTTTCCCGCAGATTACTTATCGACCGTGAATCTTTTTCCGATAGCGGTTGATAATCTTCCCTGATAAGACCAGTATTTAGCTGCCAAATGCTACGAAATCGTTATAATGTGCGACTTTGGTTTTCCTGATGGAGTTTTCAGACTCTGATTAGGTGACAATCGCGCATCGAAGGTATATTTTGTTTTTTACCGGAAATTCGCAGGAGATAGCGGCACAATGGCGGATAAATTCCAGATCTTAGTTTTGAACGGACCGAACCTGAACATGCTCGGCACCCGTGAGCCAGCGAAGTACGGCACGCTAACATTGAGTGAAATTGTTAACCGTCTGATGACGGAAGCAGCTTCGCTGAATGTCGATTTGGACCATTTTCAGTCAAATGCGGAGTACGCAATCATCGCCCGTATTCATCAGGCTAAAGACAATGTGGACTATATCCTGATCAATCCGGCCGCGTTTACGCACACCAGTGTAGCTATTCGCGACGCACTGCTCGCGGTGAGTATCCCGTTTATCGAGATCCACCTGAGTAACGTGCACGCCCGAGAGCCGTTCCGCCACCATTCCTATCTGTCAGATATCGCTGCTGGCGTGATCTGTGGTCTGGGTGCAGACGGTTATTCATACGCTTTACAGACAGCGGTAAAACGCTTGTCACAATCAAACTAAACAAGAGTACGGAACCCACTCATGGATATTCGTAAGATTAAAAAACTGATCGAGCTGGTTGAAGAATCAGGCATCTCCGAACTGGAAATTTCTGAAGGCGAAGAGTCTGTACGCATCAGCCGTGCAGCCCCAGCCGCTAGCTTCCCGGTAATGCAGCAAGCTTATGCTGCGCCAGTGCAGCAGCCTGCGCTTTCCGCAGCCGTTGCGCCAGCCGCAGAAGCCGCACCTGCAGCAGCTGCAGAAATCAGTGGTCACATCGTACGTTCCCCAATGGTTGGTACTTTCTACCGCACCCCGAGCCCGGACGCGAAGGCGTTCATCGAAGTGGGTCAGAAAGTCAACGTAGGCGATACCCTGTGCATCGTTGAAGCGATGAAAATGATGAACCAGATCGAAGCTGACAAGTCAGGTACTGTGAAAGCGATTCTGGTCGAAAGTGGTCAGCCGGTAGAATTTGACGAGCCGCTGGTCGTCATCGAGTAACGAGGCGAACATGCTGGATAAAATTGTTATCGCCAACCGTGGCGAGATTGCACTGCGTATTCTTCGTGCCTGTAAAGAACTGGGCATCAAGACCGTGGCCGTGCACTCAAGCGCGGATCGCGATTTAAAACACGTATTGCTGGCGGATGAGACGGTCTGTATTGGCCCGGCTCCGTCCGTAAAAAGCTATCTGAACATCCCGGCTATCATCAGCGCCGCTGAAATCACCGGCGCGGTGGCAATTCATCCGGGTTACGGCTTCCTCTCTGAGAACGCCAACTTTGCTGAGCAGGTTGAACGCTCTGGCTTTATCTTCATCGGCCCGAAAGCCGACACCATTCGCCTGATGGGCGACAAAGTGTCTGCAATCACCGCCATGAAAAAAGCCGGGGTTCCAACCGTACCCGGTTCTGACGGCCCTCTGACCGACGACATGGATGCTAACCGTGCTCATGCTAAACGCATTGGCTACCCGGTTATCATCAAGGCGTCCGGCGGCGGCGGCGGTCGCGGTATGCGCGTTGTGCGCAGCGATGCTGAACTGGCTCAGTCCATCTCCATGACCAAAGCAGAAGCGAAAGCCGCTTTCAGCAATGACATGGTGTACATGGAAAAATACCTGGAAAACCCACGCCACATCGAAATTCAGGTGCTGGCTGACGGTCAGGGTAACGCCATCTATCTGGCAGAACGTGACTGCTCCATGCAGCGTCGTCACCAGAAAGTGGTCGAAGAAGCGCCAGCACCGGGCATTACCCCGGAACTGCGTCGCTACATCGGCGAGCGTTGCTCTAAAGCGTGTGTCGATATCGGCTATCGCGGTGCAGGTACCTTTGAGTTCCTGTTCGAAAACGGCGAGTTCTATTTCATCGAAATGAACACCCGTATTCAGGTTGAACACCCTGTGACAGAAATGATCACCGGCGTTGACCTGATCAAAGAACAGCTGCGTATCGCAGCCGGTCAGCCTCTGTCCATCAAACAGGAAGAAGTTGTGGTGAAAGGCCATGCGGTGGAATGCCGTATCAACGCCGAAGACCCGAATACCTTCCTGCCAAGCCCGGGTAAAATCACGCGTTTCCACGCGCCGGGTGGCTTTGGTGTGCGTTGGGAGTCTCATATCTACGCCGGTTACACCGTACCGCCGTACTATGACTCAATGATCGGTAAGCTTATCTGCTACGGCGAAAACCGTGACGTGGCGATTGCCCGCATGAAGAACGCCCTGCAGGAGCTGATCATCGACGGTATCAAAACCAACGTCGATCTGCAGATGCGCATCATGAGCGACGAGCACTTCCAGAATGGTGGGACTAACATCCACTATCTTGAGAAGAAACTCGGTCTGCACGAGAAGTAAGACTGCAGCAACGCGAAAAGGCCGGATTATCCGGCCTTTTTTATTTCTGGGGATCGCCAGGCCCCATCATGTACAATCCCCGCTTTCTTCATCCACAAGGGACATAAAATGGACAAGCGTTTTGTTCAGGCCCATAAAGAAGCGCGCTGGGCGCTGTGGCTGACCCTTCTCTATCTTGCCGCCTGGTTAGTAACCGCTTACTTACCTGACTCCGCTATTGGCATCACCGGCCTGCCACACTGGTTTGAAATGGCCTGCCTGCTGGTACCGCTGGTCTTTATCCTGCTGTGCTGGGCAATGGTGAAATTCATTTATCGTGATATTCCGCTGGAGGACGATGATGCAGCTTGAAGTCATTCTGCCGCTTATCGCGTACTTGTTAGTGGTGTTTGGTTTGTCCGTTTACGCCATGCGGAAACGTACGACAGGTAGCTTCCTGAACGAGTATTTCCTCGGTAGCCGCTCGATGGGCGGCGTCGTGCTGGCCATGACGCTGACCGCGACCTACATCAGCGCCAGTTCATTTATCGGTGGACCCGGTGCCGCCTATAAATACGGGTTAGGCTGGGTACTGCTGGCAATGATCCAGCTTCCTGCCGTCTGGCTCTCGCTCGGCATACTGGGCAAAAAATTTGCCATTCTGGCGCGCCGTTATAATGCCGTGACGCTCAACGATATGCTGTTTGCACGTTACCAGAGCCGTTTACTGGTGTGGCTGGCCAGCTTAAGCCTGCTGGTGGCCTTTATTGGCGCGATGACGGTACAATTTATCGGTGGGGCACGCCTGCTGGAAACGGCTGCCGGGATCCCCTACGAGACAGGTCTGATCATCTTCGGGGTCAGCATTGCGCTGTATACCGCGTTTGGTGGATTCCGCGCCAGCGTGCTGAACGACACGATGCAGGGCATGGTTATGCTTATCGGCACTATCGTCCTGCTGGTCGGCATCGTCCACGCCGCGGGCGGCCTGAGCCATGCGGTTGAAACGCTCGAGGCGATCGATCCAAAACTGGTTTCGCCGCAGGGCGCCGATGACATCCTTTCTCCAACATTTATGACCTCGTTCTGGGTATTAGTGTGCTTTGGGGTTATCGGTCTGCCGCATACGGCTGTGCGCTGTATCTCTTATAAAGACAGCAAAGCCGTGCACCGAGGTATCATTATCGGCACTATTGTTGTCGCGATCCTGATGTTTGGTATGCACCTGGCGGGCGCATTAGGGCGCGCGGTGATCCCCGATCTCACCGTGCCGGATCTCGTGATCCCAACGCTGATGGTCAAAGTGCTTCCGCCGTTCGCTGCCGGAATTTTCCTTGCCGCACCGATGGCCGCCATCATGTCGACAATCAACGCTCAGCTGCTGCAAAGTTCCGCTACGATCATTAAAGATCTTTATCTGAACCTGCGCCCGGAGCAGGTCAAAAATGAGCGACGCCTGAAGCGCATGTCGGCCGCTATTACCCTGGTGTTAGGCGCATTGCTGCTGTTAGCCGCATGGCGCCCACCGGAGATGATCATCTGGCTGAACCTGCTCGCGTTTGGCGGCCTTGAAGCCGTCTTCCTGTGGCCGTTGGTATTGGGACTCTACTGGGAGCGCGCGAATGCTTCAGGCGCGCTGAGCGCCATGATTGTCGGCGGCGTGCTTTACGCCGTGCTCGCAACATTTAAAATTCAGTATCTGGGCTTCCATCCGATTGTGCCTTCGTTACTGCTAAGTTTACTGGCGTTTGTGGTGGGAAACCGTTTCGGTCAGCCCGTTCCACAACCCGCTATGATTTCTACTGATAAATAAAGAGTTTTGCCATGCCGTGGATCCAACTAAAACTGAACACAACCGGCGCTAACGCCGAGGAACTGAGCGATGCGCTGATGGAGGCCGGTTCGGTCTCAATCACCTTCCAGGACACGCATGACACGCCGGTCTTTGAGCCGCTGCCGGGCGAAACCCGCCTGTGGGGTGATACCGACGTTATCGGCCTGTTCGATGCGGAAACCGATATGAAAGAGGTGGTTGCCCTTCTGGAAAACCATCCGCTGCTGGGCGCAGGCTTTGTGCATAAAATCGAACAGCTGGAAGACAAAGACTGGGAACGCGAGTGGATGGATAACTTCCACCCGATGCAGTTCGGCAAGCGTCTATGGATTTGCCCAAGCTGGCGCGACGTACCGGACGCGAATGCGGTCAACGTGATGCTCGATCCGGGTCTGGCGTTTGGAACTGGCACCCATCCAACAACCTCACTCTGTTTGCAGTGGCTGGACGGACTGGATCTGGAAGGCAAGACGGTGATCGACTTCGGCTGCGGTTCAGGGATCCTTGCGATTGCTGCCCTGAAACTGGGTGCGGCAAAAGCCATCGGGATCGATATCGATCCGCAGGCGATTCAGGCCAGCTGCGATAATGCCGAGCGTAACGGCGTTTCCGACCGTCTGGAGCTGTATCTGCCTGATGCTCAACCTGAGGCCATGAAAGCCGACGTGGTAGTGGCAAACATCCTGGCTGGCCCATTACGTGAACTGGCACCGTTAATCAGCGTGCTGCCCGTTGAGGGCGGTCTGCTGGGGCTTTCTGGTATTCTGGCAAGCCAGGCTGACAGCGTCTGTGAAGCCTATGCCGATCTCTTCGCGCTCGACCCGGTGGTTGAGAAAGAAGAGTGGTGCCGCATTACCGGTCGTAAAAAATAAGCCTTTGGCGTGGTCCTCTGACCACGCCTTTTTCCCTCTGATATTTCTCCCGCCTTTCACCTGTCTCCGCTAAAATAACCGCACAAATCATGCGGTTTAATTTTGATTTGAATAATAAAATTCACAGGAAGAATGTAATGAAACACGTTTATGGCAAGGCAGCACTGCTGGCGCTGAGCATGGTCTCGGCTTCCGCTATTGCATCACACTGGAGTTATCAAGGTGAAGGCGCACCGGAGCACTGGGGCGAGCTGGACGAGGCGTACAAGACTTGTAAAAGCGGGTTGAACCAGTCTCCCATTAACATCGATTCCACCGCGAAAGCACACCTATCCCCACTGGAAACACACTATATTGACGGCCCCGTTACGCTGACAAACAACGGACATACTATTCAGGCCGTTGAAAAGGCGGACACCCGCGACAGCATCACCCTCGATAACCAAACCTGGACCTTACAGCAGTTCCACTTCCACGCGCCGAGTGAAAACACGGTGCACGGTAAGGCGTTCGCAATGGAAATGCATCTGGTGCATAAGAACGAGAAGGGTGAGCTGGTGGTGGTTGCCGTGATGTTTAATCAAGGTGCCGCTAACGCTGAGCTGGATAAACTCTGGGGCGTGATGCCGGGCCAGGTTGACCAGAACGTCAGCATCAAGCCAAACCTCGACATGAATCAGCTGCTGCCAAAAGATAAGACGTACTGGCGCTTTAGCGGGTCACTCACCACCCCACCGTGCTCCGAGGGCGTCACCTGGATTGTGCTCAAACATCCGCTGACCGTCTCAGCAGAACAGTTGGGTAAATTCACCCACACGATGCATCACGATAATAACCGTCCGGTACAGTCACTTCATGGCCGCGTCGTCGTTGAATAATGTGCATTTTTCGCGCTGAGATGATGTTCTAAAATGCGACGCAGATCGCAAAGAAGCGGGATAATCTGCTGTTAAAAACAGCAGATTATCCCGCTGATGTGATTCATTTATTCAGAAATGATGAGAAGTTACGGGAAATTGTAAGCGCCCATAAAATAACCATTAATGCATAACATAATGATTTAAATGGTGAATAATTTTCACCGAATAGTCTTAGCGGCGATTCCTTGATCTACAGCAGTGGATTGTTCAAAGTTTGGCCTTTCATCTCGTGCAAAAAATGCGTAATATACGCCGCCTTGCAGTCACAGTATGGTCATTTCTTAACTCATGCGCATCGGACACCACCAGCTCAGAAATCGCCTGATCGCAGCGCCAATGGCAGGTATTACCGACCGGCCGTTCAGGACGTTGTGCTACGAGATGGGAGCAGGATTAACCGTTTCCGAGATGATGTCGTCTAACCCACAAGTGTGGGAAAGCGATAAGTCCCGTTTGCGGATGGTACATGTGGATGAGCCAGGTATTCGCACCGTGCAAATTGCCGGAAGCGTGCCTGAAGAGATGGCAGACGCCGCGCGTATCAACGTGGAAAGTGGTGCCCAAATTATTGATATCAATATGGGTTGCCCGGCCAAGAAAGTGAATCGCAAGCTTGCAGGTTCAGCCCTTCTGCAATACCCCGACCAGGTGAAGTCAATCCTGACGGCGGTTGTCAGCGCAGTGGACGTTCCTGTTACGTTAAAGATTCGCACGGGTTGGTCGCCGGAACACCGTAACTGTGTAGAGATTGCCCAACTGGCCGAAGACTGTGGCATTCAGGCCCTGACCATTCATGGACGCACTCGCGCCTGTTTGTTCAACGGTGAAGCTGAATACGACAGCATTCGGGCAGTTAAGCAGAAAGTTTCCATTCCGATTATCGCGAATGGTGACATTACTGACCCGCTTAAAGCCAGAGCTGTGCTCGACTATACGGGAGCTGATGCTCTGATGATAGGACGTGCCGCTCAGGGAAGACCCTGGATCTTTCGGGAAATCCAGCATTATCTGGACACTGGGGAGCTGCTTGCTCCGCTGCCACTGGCAGAGGTCAAGCGCTTGCTTTGTTCGCATGTTCGGGAATTGCATGACCACTACGGTCAGGCAAAAGGGTACCGAATTGCGCGTAAACACGTCTCCTGGTATCTCCAGGAGCACGCTCCAAATGACCAGTTTCGGCGCACATTCAACGCCATAGAGGATGCCAGCGTACAGCTGGAGGCGTTGGAGGCATACTTCGAAAATCTTGCGTAATGAAATAAAGAGCTGACAGAACTATGTTCGAACAACGCGTAAATTCTGACGTACTGACCGTATCTACCGTTAACTCCCAGGACCAGGTAACTCAAAAGCCCCTGCGTGACTCGGTTAAACAGGCACTGAAGAACTATTTTGCTCAACTGAACGGTCAGGATGTTAATGACCTGTATGAGCTGGTACTGGCTGAAGTTGAACAGCCACTGTTGGACATGGTGATGCAATACACCCGCGGTAACCAGACCCGCGCTGCGCTGATGATGGGTATCAACCGTGGTACTCTGCGTAAGAAATTGAAAAAATACGGCATGAACTGATACTAATCAGTTAAATGCTTGTTTAAAAAGGCGCTCTTCGGCATGGGGAAGCGCCTTTTTTATTGCCCATAATGGCAACCGTCAACGCTTTGTAAACCTTCACCTCTCCCGCTTTTAAAGCGCGACTTTTCGTGTATATTTCCAGCACCTTACTGGTTCTTTCCTGCGGAATGGCACAATGATTCGTAAATACTGGTGGCTGGTTGTTTTTGCTGTCTCTGTTTTCATTTTCGATGCGCTGCTGATGCAGTGGATTGAACTGATGAGCACCGAAACCGATAAGTGCCGCAATATGAATTCCGTGAATCCTCTAAAACTGGTCAATTGCTCTGAGCTCGACTAGCCTGCAAACATCGCCAAAAACACGATAATCACACAGTAAAAACGGGGATTTAAATCCCTTTGAGTCATTACCTTACGGTGATAATGTCTCGCCCTTCCCAACCGCTCTTGCGTAACCTCACACTCGAGTAGAACCGTCCATGCTGGTCAGCCAATACAATCATATCCTGGTAGTCCTCTCCTTTGTTGTTGCCATCCTTGCTGCGTATACCGCGCTGAACATGGCTGCACGCGTTGCCGGGAGCCAGGGCGTCGCTGCCCGCGTCTGGCTGTCTGGTGGCGGTATTGCAATGGGTATTGGCGTGTGGGCCATGCATTTTATCGGCATGCTGGCGATGGACCTCTCCATGAGCATGAGCTACAACGCCACCCTGACGGTGTTATCCATGCTTATCGCCGTGGGTTCGTCGCTTTTTGCGCTATGGCTCGTGAGCTGCGAGCAATTACGCTTGCGCCGACTGTTGCCCGGCGCACTGGTGATGGGAAGCGGTATTGTTGCCATGCATTACACCGGCATGGCGGCGCTGGAAGTGATGCCCGGGATTATCTGGGACAAGATCTGGGTGGCCATTTCGGTCGCGATTGCGCTTGCCGCTTCACTCGCGGCATTATGGCTGACCTTCCGCCTGCGTCACGAAGCCGCGCAGGTCGTGCTGATGCGCATGGGGGCCGCCATCACGATGGGAATTGCAATTGCCGGGATGCACTATGCAGGCATGAAAGCGGCGCAGTTTCCGATGTCCACAATGGTTCACCATGAAGGTATCAACGGGAGCTGGCTGGCGGTGCTGGTCAGCGTCGTCGCACTCTCTATTCTTGGAATCACCCTGCTGGTGTCGATGCTGGATGCCCGCCTTCAGGCACGTACTGCCCTTCTGGCCTCGTCGCTTGCAGAAGCGAACCGGGAACTCGCGCAACTGGCGCTGCACGATACCCTGACGCGTTTGCCTAACCGCATCCTGCTGGAAGACAGACTCGATCAGGCTATCAGTAAAGCAGACCGCGAGGGTACGCACTTTGCGCTGATGTTCATGGATCTCGACGGGTTTAAAACCATCAATGACGCCTACGGGCATGATGTCGGCGATAAACTCCTGGTCGCCGTGACGGAGCGTTTATTGCTGCCACTGAAGGGCCAGTTCACTCTCGCCCGTATCGGTGGCGATGAATTTGTTCTGCTGGCGGAGAGTGAAGGCCCGGATGATGCGGCCTCGCTGGCCAATTCGCTGGTTCGCGCTATAGATAACCCGTTCAACCTGGAACCTTATGAACTGGTGGTGACCCTCAGCATTGGGATCGCGCTTTACCCGCATGACGGCAAAACCGATCGCGAGCTGATGTTCAATGCCGATGCGGCGATGTACCACACAAAACATATGGGCCGGAACGGGTATCATTTTTTCCAGCCCTCCATGAATACGCTGGCGCAGACCCATCTGCAGCTGATGAACGATCTGTGGCTGGCCATCGATCGCGATGAACTTCGTTTGCTCTATCAGCCTAAATTCCATGCACCTGCAGGCCCCCTCCTCGGTTTTGAAGCACTACTACGCTGGCAGCATCCGAAGCAGGGATTATTGACGCCCGAACTCTTCCTGCCGCTGGCAGAAAAAACAGGTCTGATTATTCCCATCGGTAACTGGGTTATCAATGAAGCCTGTCGCCAGTTGCGTGAGTGGCACCTACAGGGGCACCGTAACTGGTCGATGGCGGTGAACCTGTCGACGCTGCAGTTTGAACAACCTTCACTGGTAAAAACGGTGCTCGACTGCCTGACCCGTCACGACGTCCCTCCGGAAATGCTGATCCTCGAAGTGACCGAAACCACAGCGATGAGCAACCCTGACGAAAGTGTGCGGGTACTGACAGAACTGACCAATGCCGGTGTGAAAGCCTCCATTGATGACTTCGGAACCGGGTATTCAAGTCTGCTATACCTTAAGCGCCTACCCGCCAGTGAACTGAAAATTGATCGTGCTTTTGTGCAGGAATTGAGTGGGGAAAGTGAAGATGCCACCATTGTCTCAGCCATCGTGGCGCTGGCAAAAACGCTCAATCTAAAAGTGGTGGCGGAGGGTGTGGAAACCGAAGCACAGCAAACGTTTTTGACAGAGCTGGGCTGTCACACGCTCCAGGGTTATCTGTTAGGTAAGCCGGTCAGTGCTCAAACCATTGAGGCACTTTGTGAACATGGGGAGATGTTGCCCGGCGCGGAAGTATAAACGTCATCCTGCGGCGACACGCGTATCACAGGGAGTGTCCCCAGGATGTTGTCGACCAGAGCGGGTGCCTGCTGATAAAGATTAAAACTGTCGCTATTCATTAACCAGTTTTTAATTATCCCGCTAAAAAAGCCATGGAGAACGATCAGCGTCAAATCAACATTAACCTGCGGTGAAATCACTTTCCGTGAAATGCAATTCTCCAGCGTCGCGCGCAGATAATCATTGTTAAAACCAATACGATTACGAATTTCACATTCTGAAATCATATCATTTTTAAATTCACATTTATGATACAGAATTTGTAAAAGCGCACACTGCCGTGGTTCACGCGCGATATATTGCAACGCTGTGATAAATTGCTCACGGAGCATTAACAACGGGTCATCATTTTCGGTGAGAGAAAGCCTGTCACGAATCATTTCACGAAGGGGGATCTGCTGCTCCCAAATGGCATTAAATATTTCGGCTTTACTGGAAAAATGCCAGTATACTGCGCCGCGCGTAACCTTTGCGGCATCAGCGATGTCCGTAAGCGTCGTGTTGGCTACGCCACGGGTAGCAAACTCAGCGATTGCCGCCTCGATCAGCAATTGCCGGGTTTTCTGGGCATCTTCTTTCTTTTTACGCGCCATAGACTGTTACTCGTTATTCACACGTTGAAGACTTAATTTTGGAGTCAGGTAACAAAGTATTCCCTAAAAACGGTTTTAATTTTGCACAAAAAAAGTCAATCCTCTTAATTTATAATTAAGGTGAATGAGTGAAAGCAATTAAATTCACCCCAGATATGAATGAGACCATTAAATCCCATTTACTTGATTATTCATGAGTAAGTATATCGTCTAATGGACCCGATCTGATTCTGATTTTTGTCTTTACCCCTCTTCATTCGCACTTATAAATTAAAAAACATTAAATACCCTCATTATTATATGCAGCTACATTTTTGTATTTGTACCCTGCCCCTGTCACCGATTTATGGCAAATATCGGTTAATGGGTATTTAAAGGAACAGTAATGACGAATCATTTCAGACTCTTACCCTTAGCCGGTTTTATTGTCTGCGCCGCACTGCTCACCGGATGCGATGGGCAGGAAAACCAGCAACAACATCCACAAGCCCCTCAGGTGAGTGTACACATTGTGGAAAGCGCGCCACTGGCAGTCACAACGGAACTTCCTGGCAGGACAGATGCGTATCGCGTTGCGGAGGTTCGTCCTCAGGTTAGCGGCATCATTCTGCGCCGTAACTTCACAGAAGGCAGTGATGCGAAGGCAGGCGACTCCCTTTATCAAATCGATCCTGCCACGTATCAGGCGGCCTATGACAGTGCGAAAGGCGAACTGGCGAAAGCGCAGGCGGCAGCGAATATTGCGCATCTGACGGTGAAACGCTATGTCCCGCTGGTCGGCACCCAGTATGTCAGCAAGCAGGAATACGATCAGGCAGTGGCGACGGCGCAACAGGCCGATGCCAGCGTCGTTGCCGCGAAGGCCGGTGTTGAAAGCGCGCGCATCAATCTTGCCTATACCAAAGTAACATCACCCATCAACGGACGTATCGGCAAATCCAGCGTCACCGAAGGGGCTCTCGTCACTAACGGGCAGGCTACCGCCCTGGCAACGGTACAGCAGCTTGATCCCATCTACGTCGATGTGACTCAGTCCAGCAATGATTTTATGCGCCTGAAACAGACCAGCCTGGAAAAAGGGGACGCTACCAGCACCGTTGAGCTGTTGATGGAAAACGGTCAGCCATACCCGCAGAAGGGTACGCTGCAATTCTCGGATGTGACGGTCGACGAAAGCACCGGTTCGATTACCCTGCGCGCGATCTTCCCGAATCCTCAGCATCAACTCTTACCCGGTATGTTTGTCCGCGCGCGCATTGATGAAGGCACACAGCCGGATGCCATTTTGGTTCCGCAGCAGGGCGTGACCCGTACACCGCGCGGTGACGCAACGGTGATGGTGGTTAACGATAAAAACCTGGTTGAATCGCGTACCGTCGTTGCACCTCAGGCGATTGGCGACCGCTGGCTGGTGACGGAAGGGCTGAAAAATGGCGACCGCGTGATTGTCAGCGGCCTGCAAAAAGTCCGTCCTGGCGTCACCGTCGTGGCGACACCTGATACCGCTTCCACGCCAGCCAGTTAAGGACAACGCCATGGCTAATTTCTTTATTCAAAGGCCGGTTTTCGCCTGGGTACTCGCTATTATTTTGATGATTGCGGGCGGGCTGGCTATTCTGAAACTGCCCGTTGCGCAGTATCCGACCATCGCCCCTCCTGCTGTTGCCATCACAGCAACCTACCCTGGCGCTGACGCCCAGACGGTGCAGGATACCGTGACGCAGGTTATCGAGCAGAACATGAACGGCATCGATAATCTGATGTATATGTCGTCCACCAGCGATTCTGCGGGTAACGTCACCATCACTCTGACCTTTGAGTCGGGTACAGACCCGGACATCGCGCAGGTTCAGGTTCAAAACAAACTTCAGCTCGCCATGCCGCTGCTGCCACAAGAAGTACAGCAGCAAGGGATTGGCGTTGAAAAATCCAGCAGTAGCTTCCTGCTGGTTGCGGGCTTTGTGTCGGACAATAAAAACCTGACTCAGGATGATATCTCTGACTACGTCGCTTCGAATGTGAAAGATGCGATTAGTCGCACAACGGGTGTTGGTGATGTGCAGCTGTTCGGTGCGCAATATGCGATGCGTATCTGGCTTGACAGCAATGCGATGAATAAATACCAGCTGACGCCTCTGGATATTATCAATCAACTGAAAACGCAGAATGACCAGATTGCGGCCGGTCAGCTAGGTGGAACGCCATCTGTTCCGGGCCAGCAATTGAACGCCTCTATCATCGCGCAAACCCGCCTAAAATCGCCGGAAGAGTTTGGCCGCGTGACGCTGAAGGTAAACCAGGACGGCTCCATGGTGCACCTGAAGGATGTGGCTCGCATTGAGCTGGGCGGCGAAAACTACAACATGGTCACCAGGATCAACGGGCAGGCGGCTACGGGTCTCGGGATCAAGCTGGCAACCGGAGCAAACGCGCTGGATACGGCGGCAGCAATTAAGAGCAAGCTGGCACAGCTGCAGCAATTCTTTCCGCAGGGATTGAAGGTTGTCTATCCCTATGACACCACGCCGTTCGTGAAAATCTCCATTCACGAAGTGGTGAAAACCCTGTTCGAGGCGATTGTTCTCGTCTTCCTCGTCATGTATTTGTTCCTGCAAAACCTGCGGGCAACGCTCATTCCTACGATTGCGGTTCCGGTCGTTCTGTTGGGGACCTTCGCGGTTCTGGCGGCATTTGGTTTCTCCATCAATACCCTGACGATGTTCGGGATGGTGCTGGCGATAGGTCTGTTGGTCGATGATGCGATTGTGGTTGTTGAGAACGTCGAACGCGTCATGGTTGAGGACAAGCTGCCGCCAAAAGAGGCAACGCAGAAGTCGATGGAGCAGATCCAGGGCGCGCTGGTCGGTATCGCCATGGTGCTTTCGGCAGTATTCATCCCAATGGCCTTTTTTGGCGGCTCGACGGGGGCCATCTATCGCCAGTTCTCGCTCACCATTGTCTCCGCGATGGCGCTGTCCGTACTGGTTGCACTGATCCTCACCCCTGCCCTTTGCGCCACATTGCTCAAGCCCGCGTCCAGTGAACATCACGAGAAGAAAGGTGGCTTCTTTGGCTGGTTCAATACCCTCTTTGATAAGAGCGTGGAACACTACAGCAACAGCGTGAGCGGTATTCTTCGCAAGACCGGACGCTACCTGGTGGTGTACGTGCTCATCGTCGGCGGCATGGCGGTACTGTTCCTGCGCTTGCCGACCTCCTTCCTGCCGGAAGAGGATCAGGGGGTGTTTATGACGATGGTTCAGCTTCCTGCCGGAGCAACCCAGACACGTACGCAGCAAGTTCTCGATCAGGTTCAGAACTACTACCTGACCAAAGAGAAAGCGAATGTTGAGTCCGTCTTTACCGTTAATGGTTTTAGCTTTAGCGGCCAGGGGCAAACTCCGGTATCGCCTTCGTCAGCCTGAAACCCTGGGAAGAACGCCCGGGTGAGAAGAATAGCGTTGAAGCCATTGTGGATCGCGCGACGAAAGCGTTCAGCCAGATCAAAGATGGCCTCGTATTTCCCTTTAACCTGCCCGCAATTATCGAGTTAGGTACTGCAACGGGATTCGATTTCGAACTGATCGATCAGGCCAACCTGGGACATACGCAGTTAACTCAGGCGCGTAACAAACTGCTCGGCATGGTAAAGGAGCACCCCGACCTGCTGGTTCGAGTGCGACCTAACGGTCTGGAAGATACCCCTCAGTTCAAACTGGATGTCGATCAGGAGAAAGCACAGGCCCTGGGCATCAGCCTCTCTGATGTCAACCAGACGATCTCGACGGCATTAGGGGGCACTTACGTAAATGACTTTATCGATCATGGCCGCGTGAAAAAAGTGTACGTTCAGGCCGATGCCCGCTTCCGCATGTTGCCGGGAGCCATCAGCAACCTTTACGTGCGTAGCGCAAATGGCGAAATGGTACCGTTCTCAGCCTTTAGCAACGCCCACTGGGTGTATGGTTCTCCTCGCCTTGAACGCTACAACGGCATGCCATCAATGGAGATCCTCGGTGAATCTGCACCGGGTAAGAGTACCGGTGAAGCAATGGTCATGATGGAAAGCCTCGCCTCAAAACTGCCTTCTGGCATCGGCTACGACTGGACAGGTATGTCATTTCAGGAACGACTTTCAGGCAACCAGGCACCAGCGTTGTATGCTATCTCACTGATAGTGGTGTTCTTATGCCTGGCTGCGCTGTATGAGAGTTGGTCTATTCCATTCTCCGTCATGCTGGTTGTGCCATTGGGGGTAATTGGTGCGCTTCTCGCAGCATCATTGCGAGGACTGAACAATGACGTCTATTTCCAGGTCGGCCTTCTGACAACAATTGGGTTATCGGCCAAAAATGCCATCCTGATTGTCGAGTTTGCCAAAGACCTGATGGAGAAGGAGGGCAAAGGGATAATTGAAGCGACGCTGGAAGCCTCCCGGATGCGCCTTCGTCCTATCCTGATGACTTCTCTGGGCCTTTATTTTGGGTGTCATGCCGTTGGTAATGAGCAGCGGTGCCGGGAGCGGCGCGCAAAACGCTGTCGGGACGGGTGTAATGGGAGGCATGCTATCTGCAACGCTTTTGGCTATCTTCTTCGTACCCGTATTCTTTGTAGTTGTCCGTCGGCGATTCACAAACCATAAACAATAACCATTACTAAAAGGCACCTCTGGTGCCTTTTTATTTAAGGTAAACAACAGTTTTAAATTTTTACAGCTTCATATTTTCTCCATTAATTCTTTTTGTCGCTCAACTTTCTCCATGATTTTTACAATTCACATAATTTGAGATTATTCCCCCTGCAACGCGAACTTCTACCGGTGGTAAAATAGCCACTAATTCGTTAATTGCCGTTTTGGCTTTATGGCGAATGTGAGAAAACACTGAGGTAACATCATGAAAAGATTCATTTCCGTTGCACTTCTCGCTGCGCTGCTTGCTGGTTGCGCGCACGATTCTCCATGTGTACCGGTATACGACGATCAAGGCCGACTGGTTCATACCAACACCTGCATGAAAGGCACCACCCAGGATAACTGGGAAACAGCCGGTGCTATCGCTGGCGGTGCTGCCGCAATAGCGGGTCTGACGCTGGGTATCGTGGCTCTGACCAAATAACCACTGGGGCATGACTCATTCCTGAAAGCGCGGCTCTGTCCGCGCTTTTGCTTTTAAATAGTGCACTAATTTCATATAAGTAAAAAAAGAGCCCTCTTTTATTCACGCCTGGTATTTTTTATAAGATTTACGTCACATCTTTATTGCTTATCCTGACGAATTACCAATTCCATCGTGATGATATTCACATATTAAATCCATTTAATACCCTGCCAATATTCACGACTGAAACTACCTCTGGCTTTAACCTTATCCTTCAACCAACTTTTGCTCTAATTTGTGGCGCAGGTTGGAATTTCGCACCGTTTCGGGGCATTCGATTTATTTAAGCCTGTCTACACTCAGCATTATGCGTTCACTTGTCTTTATTTAATCGAGCGCAAAACCTGGCATTACGTTTGCTTTATAAACGTTGGCCAAAGCCACAGACAGGTAAAAGCGTTTTAAAACGCCTCTATAACGATAAATTTCGCCACACAGGATCCATTATGAAAAAGACGATGATAGCCAGCCTGGCCGCCGCGAGCGTGTTGTTTGCTGTAGCCGGACAGGCGCAGGCGGGCACGACGCTGGATGCCGTTAAAAAGAAAGGTTTTGTACAATGTGGTATCAGTGACGGTTTGCCAGGCTTTTCCTATGCCGACGCGAACGGCAAGTTTACCGGTATTGACGTTGATGTCTGCCGTGGCGTTGCCGCAGCGGTTTTCGGTGATGACAGCAAAGTAAAATATACCCCACTGACGGCGAAAGAACGTTTCACTGCGCTACAGTCTGGCGAAGTTGATATGCTCTCCCGCAATACGACCTGGACCTCCTCGCGCGACGCGGGAATGGGCATGTCATTTACCGGCGTCACCTATTACGACGGCATCGGCTTCCTTACTCACAATAAAGCCGGTCTGAAAAGCGCTAAAGAGCTGGATGGTGCGACCGTGTGCATCCAGGCGGGTACTGACACAGAGCTTAACGTCGCGGACTACTTCAAATCCAATAAAATGAAGTACACCCCAGTCACCTTTGATCGCTCCGATGAGTCGGCTAAGGCGCTGGAGTCAGGCCGTTGCGATACCCTGGCGTCTGACCAGTCACAGCTCTACGCATTACGCATCAAATTGAGCAACCCTGCCGAGTGGATTGTCCTGCCTGAAGTGATCTCCAAAGAGCCTCTTGGCCCCGTCGTTCGCCGCGGCGATGAGGACTGGTTCTCCATCGTTCGCTGGACATTGTTTGCCATGCTGAACGCCGAAGAGATGGGCATCAGCTCGAAAAATGTCGATGAGAAAACCGCTAATCCGTCCACGCCGGATATGGCACATCTTCTGGGCAAAGAGGGTGATTTCGGCAAGGATCTGAAGCTGGATAACAAGTGGGCTTATAACATCATTAAACAGGTCGGTAACTATGCCGAGATCTTTGAGCGCAACGTGGGTTCGGAAAGCCCGCTGAAGATCAAACGCGGCCAGAACAATCTCTGGAATAACGGCGGTATTCAGTACGCACCGCCTGTACGTTAAGTCTTTGCTGTAACGGGCACTGCAAGCGCAGTGCCCAGTCCAGAGTCATGGTTACCGAGGTTTTTTATGTCCCATCGCCGCTTAGCCGTAAAAGGATCGCTGTCCTTTTCTCATCCCGCGGTCCGCGCCTGGCTTTTCCAGATTATTGCTGTTGTCGTGGTTGTGGTTATCGCCATTTATTTAATCCACAACACCGTTACCAACCTGAATAACCGAGGCATCACCTCGGGTTTTGCCTTTCTGGATCGCAGCGCGGGTTTTGGCATCGTTCAGCATCTTGTTGATTATCAGGAAGGCGATACGTATGGACGCGTATTCATCGTAGGTCTGCTGAATACGCTGCTGGTGTCAGCGCTCTGTATTGTGTTCGCTTCCGTACTCGGCTTTTTCCTTGGTCTGGCCCGACTTTCTGAAAACTGGCTGCTGCGGAAACTGTCGACCATTTATATCGAAACCTTTCGTAATATCCCGCCACTGCTGCAGATTTTCTTCTGGTATTTCGCTGTCCTGCGTAACCTTCCCGGTCCACGCCAGGCCGTGGATGCTTTCGATCTTCTTTTTCTGAGCAACCGCGGGTTATACATACCCTCTCCGCAGGTCGCCGAAGGGCTTTATGCCTTCATCATCGCAATAATTATCGCACTCGCGATTTCTGTCGGCGTGTTCCGCTATAACCGTAAGCATCAGATCAAAACCGGGCAGTTGCGTAAAACATGGCCGGTTGGCGCTGCACTGATTATTGGCCTGCCGTCAGTCGCCCACTGGCTATTTGGCGCAGCCTTGCACTGGGATATTCCGCATCTGCGTGGTTTTAACTTCCAGGGCGGTATGGTGTTAATTCCGGAACTGGCCGCACTGACGCTGGCGCTCTCGATTTATACCTCCGCATTTATTGCGGAAATCATCCGCTCCGGGATCCAGGCTGTCCCTTACGGACAGCACGAGGCGGCGCGCTCACTGGGCTTGCCAAATACCGTGACGCTTCGCCAGGTCATTATTCCGCAGGCTTTACGGGTCATCATCCCGCCACTGACCAGCCAGTACCTCAATATTGTCAAAAACTCATCACTGGCCGCAGCCATCGGCTACCCCGATATGGTGTCACTGTTCGCTGGGACCGTGCTTAACCAAACCGGGCAAGCGATTGAAACCATTGCCATTACCATGTCTGTTTATCTGATCATCAGTCTGATGATTTCATTATTGATGAACCTTTATAACCGCCGTATAGCACTGGTTGAGCGCTAAGGATCCATGATGACAAAAGCGATATTGTCGCACTCCTCGCGTCCTGCCAGCACAACAGGTGGGCGCTTCATTATCTGGGCACGTAAGAACCTGTTCTCCAGCTGGAGTAACAGCCTGCTGACGATTGTGTGCCTGTGGTTAATCTGGGAACTGATCCCGCCGCTGCTTAACTGGGCTTTCCTGCAGGCGAACTGGGTGGGCTCCACACGCGCGGATTGTACGAAAGCGGGTGCATGCTGGGTCTTTATCCACGAACGTTTTGGTCAGTTCATGTATGGATTGTACCCACATGAACAGCGCTGGCGGATTAATCTGGCGCTGGTTATCGGTCTGCTCTCCATCGCCGTAATGTTCTGGAAAAAGCTTCCTCACCGTGGCCGATACATTGCGAGCTGGGCTGTTGTTTATCCGATTATTGTTTGGGTGTTGTTGTATGGCGGTTTTCTGGGGCTCGAGCGTGTTGAAACCCGTCAGTGGGGCGGACTGACGCTGACGCTCATTATTGCTTCTGTGGGGATCGCTGGCGCTCTGCCGTGGGGGATTTTACTGGCTCTGGGACGGCGTTCAAAAATGCCGGTCGTACGCGTTCTCTCCGTTATTTTCATAGAGTTCTGGCGTGGCGTACCGCTTATCACCGTTCTGTTTATGTCGTCGGTCATGCTGCCGCTGTTTATGGCAGAAGGCACAACGATAGACAAACTGATCCGCGCCTTGGTCGGGGTGATTTTGTTTCAGTCAGCCTACGTTGCTGAGGTTGTGCGTGGTGGTCTGCAGGCATTGCCTAAAGGCCAGTACGAAGCCGCTGAATCCCTGGCACTCGGTTACTGGAAAACGCAGGGTCTGGTCATTCTCCCGCAAGCACTCAAGCTGGTCATTCCTGGTCTGGTCAACACGATCATTGCCCTCTTCAAAGATACCAGCCTGGTGATCATCATCGGATTGTTCGATCTCTTTAGCAGCGTGCAGCAGGCTACCGTTGACCCTGTCTGGCTGGGTATGTCCACCGAGGGATATGTCTTCGCTGCCCTGATCTACTGGATCTTCTGTTTTAGCATGTCGCGCTATAGCCAGCATCTGGAAAAGCGCTTTAACACCGGGCGTACACCGCACTGAGGAAATTATGAGCCAGATTACTATGACACCTGCCGACGCGATGATTACGCTGGAAAACGTCAATAAATGGTACGGACAATTTCATGTCCTGAAGGATATCAATCTCAAGGTGAAGCAGGGCGAACGTATCGTACTTTGTGGTCCTTCCGGTTCAGGGAAATCCACAACTATTCGCTGTATTAACCATCTTGAAGAACATCAGCAGGGGCGTATTGTGGTTGATGGTATCGAGTTGAATGAAGATATTCGCAATATCGACCGTGTACGACAGGAAGTGGGGATGGTGTTCCAGCACTTCAATCTGTTCCCGCATCTGACCGTTCTGCAAAACTGCACGCTGGCCCCCATTTGGGTTCAAAAGATGCCGAAAAAAGAGGCCGAAGCGTTGGCAATGCATTATCTGGAGCGTGTGCGCATTGCTGAACATGCCAATAAATTCCCTGGGCAGATATCCGGCGGTCAGCAACAGCGTGTGGCCATCGCCCGTTCCCTGTGCATGAAACCTAAGATAATGTTGTTTGATGAGCCAACATCAGCGCTGGATCCAGAAATGGTGAAAGAGGTGCTTGATACCATGATTGGGCTGGCGCAATCCGGGATGACGATGCTGTGCGTGACGCATGAGATGGGGTTTGCCAGAACTGTCGCTGACAGGGTGATCTTTATGGATCGTGGAGAGATTGTCGAACAGGCACCACCGGATGAGTTCTTTGCGCATCCGAAGTCAGAACGCACACGGGCATTTTTATCGCAGGTGATTCATTAATCGTTTGTTATGCCGGGTGGCGGCTTCGCCTTACCCGGCCTACAGTTTGTGTAGTGTAGAAACGCAAAAAGGCCATCCTTTCGGATGGCCTCTCTACTTAATTGATGCCTGGCAGTTCCCTACTCTCACATGGGGAGACCCCACACTACCATCGGCGCTACGGCGTTTCACTTCTGAGTTCGGCATGGGGTCAGGTGGGACCACCGCGCTAAAGCCGCCAGACAAATTCTTTTACTTCTTGCCGAACTTTAACCTAAGTATAAAGTGGTGCTGATACCCAGAGTCGAACTGG
>NZ_GL890781.1:0-12974 GCF_000211415.1 Enterobacter mori LMG 25706
TTTACCATGGTCAACGTGGCCGATAGTACCAACGTTGACGTGCGGTTTTGTACGTTCAAATTTTTCTTTAGACACGGCTATATTCCTTACTATAGTGCTCTCCCCTTTGGAGAGAGCACGGGACTTAGGTTTTAATCCTGTGGATTACTTACCACGGGCTTCAATAACGGCCTGAGCAACGTTGTTAGGCGCATCATCATACTTCAGGAATTCCATGGTGTATGATGCACGACCTTTGGTCAGAGAACGCAGCTGAGTTGCATATCCGAACATTTCAGACAGCGGAACTTCAGCGTGGATCTTAACGCCAGTTACTTCAGATTCCTGACCACGCAGCATACCGCGACGACGGCTCAAGTCACCGATAACGTCACCGGTGTTCTCTTCAGGAGTTTCTACTTCAACCTTCATGATCGGCTCAAGCAGAACTGGTTTTGCTTTCTTAAAGCCTTCTTTAAAGGCAATAGACGCAGCCAGTTTAAACGCCAGTTCAGAGGAGTCAACGTCATGGTAAGAACCGAAGTGCAGACGAACACCCATGTCAACAACTGGATAGCCAGCCAGAGGGCCCGCTTTCAGCTGCTCCTGGATGCCTTTATCCACGGCTGGGATGTATTCGCCAGGAATTACACCACCTTTGATGTCGTTGATGAACTCGTAACCTTTAGGGTTAGAGCCCGGCTCCAGTGGGTACATGTCGATCACAACGTGACCGTACTGACCGCGACCACCAGACTGCTTAGCGTGTTTACCTTCAACATCGGTAACTTTCGCACGAATCGCTTCGCGGTAAGCAACCTGAGGTTTACCCACGTTCGCTTCAACGTTGAATTCACGCTTCATACGGTCAACGATGATATCCAGGTGCAGCTCACCCATACCAGCGATGATGGTCTGGTTAGATTCTTCATCAGTCCATACGCGGAATGATGGGTCTTCTTTCGCCAGACGGCCCAGAGCCAGACCCATTTTTTCCTGGTCAGCTTTGGTTTTTGGTTCAACCGCGATGGAGATTACCGGCTCAGGGAATTCCATACGCTCCAGAATGATCGGGTGATCTGGGTTACACAGGGTGTCACCAGTAGTCACGTCTTTCAGACCGATAGCTGCAGCGATGTCGCCCGCACGAACTTCTTTGATCTCTTCACGTTTGTTAGCGTGCATCTGTACGATACGGCCAAAACGCTCACGCGCCGCTTTCACGGAGTTCAGGATGGTGTCACCGGAGTTAACCACACCAGAGTAAACGCGGAAGAAGGTCAGGTTACCCACGAATGGGTCGGTAGCAATTTTGAACGCCAGTGCAGAGAACGGCTCGTCATCACTTGCGTGACGCTCAGCCGGAGTATCTTTACCGTCGTCCAGGATGCCGTTGATCGCAGGTACGTCAACTGGGGATGGCAGGTAGTCAACTACCGCATCCAGCATCGCCTGAACACCTTTGTTCTTGAACGCAGAACCACAGGTTACCAGGATGATTTCGTTGTTCAGAACGCGCTGACGCAGAGCTTTCTTGATCTCTTCTTCAGTCAGTTCTTCACCACCCAGGTATTTCTCCATCAGCTCTTCAGAAGCTTCAGCAGCGGACTCGATCAGGTTCTGGTGCCATTCGTCAGCCAGGTCCTGCATGTCTGCTGGGATATCTTCGTAAGTGAAGGTAACGCCTGCGTCTTCTTCGTTCCAGTTGATGGCTTTCATTTTCACCAGGTCGATAACACCGGTGAAACCTTCTTCAGCACCAATTGCCAGCTGCAGCGGAACAGGGTTCGCGCCCAGACGGGTTTTGATCTGACCAACAACTTTCAGGAAGTTAGCACCCATACGGTCCATTTTGTTAACGAACGCGATGCGTGGAACTTTATATTTGTTCGCCTGACGCCATACGGTTTCAGACTGTGGCTGAACACCACCAACTGCGCAATAAACCATTACCGCGCCGTCAAGAACACGCATGGAACGTTCTACTTCGATGGTGAAGTCAACGTGGCCTGGGGTGTCGATGATGTTTACGCGATGCGGTTCGTACTGCTTAGCCATACCTGACCAGAATGCAGTAGTCGCTGCGGAGGTGATAGTAATACCACGCTCCTGCTCCTGTTCCATCCAGTCCATGGTGGCTGCGCCGTCATGAACTTCACCGATTTTGTGGTTTACACCGGTGTAGAACAGAATACGTTCGGTAGTAGTGGTCTTACCGGCGTCGATGTGCGCACTGATACCGATGTTACGGTAGCGTGCGATGGGTGTTGTACGAGCCATTTGATTCCTCGTTTGTTTCTTTAGGCGTTCAGTTAAGTTACCCAGAGCGGGCGGCTTCTCTGAAGCGCCCGCCTGGTGACTAATACTCCGAAGGGATTACCAACGGTAGTGTGCGAACGCCTTGTTGGCTTCTGCCATACGGTGAACGTCTTCACGTTTCTTAACTGCAGTACCTTTGTTTTCTGCAGCATCAGAAAGTTCGTTCGCCAGACGCAGAGCCATGGATTTATCACCGCGTTTACGAGCAGCTTCAACGATCCAACGCATTGCCAGAGCATTACGACGAACCGGACGAACTTCAACTGGAACCTGATAAGTAGAACCACCAACGCGGCGGGACTTAACTTCTACAGTTGGGCGAACGTTGTCGAGAGCGACTTCGAAAGCTTCCAGTTCATTTTTACCAGAACGCTGAGCCAGGGTCTCAAGCGCGCTGTATACGATTGCTTCTGCAGTAGATTTTTTACCATCTACCATCAGGATATTTACAAATTTTGCCAGCAGTTCTGATCCGAATTTCGGATCTGGAAGGATTTTACGCTGACCAATGACGCGACGACGTGGCATGGGAATACTCCGTTGTTAATTCAGGATTGTCCAAAACTCAAAGAGTTTAGTGTGACATTAAGATAAATCAGTTTGGCCTTACTTAACGGAGAACCATTAAGCCTTAGGACGCTTCACGCCGTACTTGGAGCGAGCCTGCTTACGGTCTTTAACACCTGAGCAGTCGAGCGCACCACGAACGGTGTGGTAACGAACACCCGGAAGGTCTTTAACACGACCGCCACGGATCAGGATCACGGAGTGCTCCTGCAGGTTGTGACCTTCACCACCGATGTAGGAAGTCACTTCGAAACCGTTAGTCAAACGCACACGGCATACTTTACGCAGTGCGGAGTTTGGTTTTTTAGGAGTGGTGGTATATACACGAGTACATACGCCACGTTTCTGCGGGCAGGCTTCCAGTGCAGGCACGTTGCTTTTTGCAACTTTGCGTGCACGTGGTTTGCGTACCAGCTGGTTAACTGTTGCCATTAAATAGCTCCTGGTTTTAGCTTTTGCTTCGTAAACACGTAATAAATCGACCTCATACAATATGAGGACGCGAAATTTTAGGGCTACGTCGAAAAGGTGTCAAGAAATATACAGCGATCTCAAATCACCAGTTCATTTGACTGGGGTGTGTCACAGTAAGATTGACGAAATCAGTATAGCCAACCACGTCAATTTTGGCTGAAATTTGACCAGCAAGACCTCGCGCTTCAAGATCGTCTTTCAGCGCAGAGATGGATATGGGGGCACTGCTGAGGATTTCAACGAACTGACTATCATCAAGCGCCGCAAGCACACCGTCCTGAATCAGCAGCAAATCATCCCCTTCGCGCAACATGCTCAGTAACGCGTCGATATCACATTGCCACGGGGAATGGCTCAGAGTGTGCAGCATGTCAGCCTCAGAAAGTCAGAACAGTATCATAGTGAGAGAGTTGTTCGCGCAGCGCACCCGCGGGGAGGAGCGTGACATCCAGCACGAAAGGCGTCTTATCATTGAGACCGCGCGCAGCCAAAGAGTCAGCACACACGTAGAAGGTTTCAATGTCGTAAAGCGGTAAAACTTTGAAGGTAGCGATGTAGTCCCGCGCCAGAATTGCCTGCGGTTGCTGGCCCGCCAGCAGCTGGAATACGCCGTCTCCCAGAAAGAATACGCCAATATCTTCGGTTAATGCGGAGGTTGCAAGCAACGCGTCCAGCCCTTCTCTGCCAGACGCACTCCCATGGGGAGCAGACGAAAAAACAAACGCGACACGCTTCATTAAAACTGCACCACTCTGTCGCAGGTTAGCGCGGCCTGGGCCAGTGCCCCCAGGCCACTCAACGAAAAACCGGGCTGAAGGTTAGCCCCTGGCAAGCCGAGACGCTCCGCTTCGGCCGCATCCGTCACGCCGCGACGCAATGCCGCTGCCACGCAGATATGCAGCTCAACGCCCTGCTTTTCGTTTAATGCCTGCCAGGCGCGGACAAGGTCAAATTCATCGCTCGCCGGTGACGTAAACTGGTTCGCGTTATAGACCCCTTCCCGATAGAAGAAGACGCTCGCCAGTTCGTGTCCAGCCTCAAGTAGCGCATGAGCAAACTGCAGCGCACTGCTGGCCTGCTGAGTGCCATACGCCGGGCCTGTCACCATTAACGCAAAACGCATTACTTGTCTTGCCCCAGGAAATCGCCGCTTTTGAACTGGCGAATGTAGAGGTAAACCGTGTGCTTGGAGATATTCAGACGATCGGCCACCCCGGTTAATGGCGTCTTTGATGTCAAAAATCCCTTTCTCGTAGAGGTTAAGTACGATCTGACGGTTCTTGGCGTTGTTCGATACGTTGCGGTCGGCATTCACCTCTTCAATGGTGAACTCCAGCGTTTGGGTCACCAGATCCTCAACAGAGGAGGCAAAATTCACAGAAGAGCCCACATCTGGGGTTTCAGGTGGGATAAAGGTGCTCATGATTTGGGAGAACGGTACATCAAGGTTCATGTTGATGCACAGCAAACCGATGACACGATGGTCACGGTTTCGAATGGCGATAGTTTCTGATTTCATCAACACACCGCTTTTGGCGCGGGTGAAGTAACATTTGGAGACGCTGCTGTCCGCGCCGGTCATGTCATGCAACATACGCAATGCAAGGTCGGTGATTGGCGAACCAATTTTACGGCCAGTATGTTCACCATTCGCAATGCGGATGGCGGAACACTTCAGATCTTGCAGGGAGTGCAATACGATTTCGCAGTGGGAGCCAATGAGCATCGCTAACCCGTCCACCACCGCCTCGTAGGATTTCAGAATATCGAAGTCGGTCTGGTCAAAAGGACGTTGATCCAGCAAATCGAGTTCACTGGTTTCGTTGGTTAAAAGCGACCTGGACATGAAAAAAACACTCCTTTTCAGGAGCCTGTCGTTAGGTTTTCAGGGCAGGCTCATTATCTACACGGACAACTAAATTAATACAGCGTGTATAGCGCTTTCCAGTGTTAATTATATCTGCCCTACAATAAAAAAACCGCCGCCTCAAAGGCGGCGGTTTTTTTTCAGCATTACTTCTTAGCAGCAGCGGCTTTATCGTCAGCCGGAGCATCTGCCTTGGCATCCGCTTTAGGTGCCGGTTTGATGTCCAGCAGCTCTACGTCAAAGACCAGCGTAGAGTTCGCTGGGATACCCGGAACACCGGTTTTGCCGTAAGCCAGATCCGGTGGGATGACCATCTTGATCTTGCCGCCTTTCTTGATGTTTTTCAGGCCTTCGGTCCAGCCCGGGATCACACCGTCCAGACGGAAGGAAAGAGGCTCACCACGGGTGTAAGAGTTGTCGAACTCTTTACCGTCGATCAACGTACCTTTGTAGTTAACCACAACGGTGTCGCTGTCTTTAGGCGCATCACCGGTACCTTCTTTCTCAACTTTGTACACCAGGCCAGTAGAGGAGGTTTTTACACCTTTTTCTTTAGCAAAGGTATCGCGGTAGGCTTTGCCTTTCGCTTCGTTGTCTTTGGCATCTGCTTCCATTTTGGTCTGAGCAGCACCTTTCACACGCGCTTCAAACGCCTGCAGAGTCTGTTCGATTTCCTGGTCAGACAGTTTGCTCTTATCTGCAAACGCATCCTGAACACCCGCGATCAGCTGAGCTTTGTCCAGTTTGATGCCCAGTTTCTCTTGCTCTTTCAGAGAGTTTTCCATGTAACGACCCAGAGATGCGCCAAGTGCGTAGGCGGATTTCTGGTCGTCATTTTTGAACGCCGCTTTGCTGTCTGCAGTTGCAGCAGGCTTCGCTGCAGTGTCAGCAGCGAAAGACAGCGGTGCATTCAGTGCGACAGCCATTGTCGTCGCCAGCAGCGTTACTTTGAACAGTGATTTCATCCATATCTCCAGGGCCTGGGGACTCTCACCCCAGCATTAAACGTAAATGAGTGACGTACTATAAATCGTTGCGGAAGAAATCTACAGACAGACTCTCCCGATTCTCGTCTCTTTTCAGACTATTTTTGTTTAAATAAGTTTCTTGCCAAAGGGATGGATACTGCACTTGAGGATAAACTCAGTTAAACTTCGCCGCCGCAGGCCCATTATGGCGAGTGTGAAATTGACGAGGTGAACCATGAAGGACACATTGATTGAAGCGAGACTGGCTGAGCTGGAAAGCCGACTGGCTTTTCAGGACATCACCATCGAAGAACTTAACCAGACCGTAACCGCCCATGAACTTGAAATGGCTAAGCTGCGCGATCTGATGCGCCTGCTCACTGAAAAAGTGAAGGCAACGCAGTCGTCGCACATCGCCTCTCAGTCAGAAGAGACACCACCACCTCATTATTGAGACGTAAAAAAAGCGGGATTATCCCGCTTTTTTATTTTCCGCATGACGGTATTAGTGGCAGCCGCAGCCGCCGTTGCCGCAACCACCTTTACCGTGGTCGTGACCATGGTCGTGATCGTGGCCGTGACCACCGCAGCAGCCGTCGTGGCCGTGATCGTGGTCATGGTCATGGTCGTGTGCACCGTGAACGTGGCCATGAGCCAGTTCTTCTTCGGTTGCTTCACGGATCGCAACAACTTCTACGTTGAATTTCAGGTTCTGGCCAGCCAGCATGTGGTTGCCGTCAACCACAACGTGGTCGTCTTCAACTTCAGTGATTTCAACCGGCACCGGGCCCTGGTCGGTTTCCGCCAGGAAGCGCATGCCAACCTGCAGTTCGTCAACGCCCATGAACACGTCTTTAGGAACGCGCTGAACCAGGTTGTCGTCATACTGACCGTAAGCGTCGTTCGCGCCTACAGCAACGTCAAATTTGTCGCCAACGTCATGACCTTCCAGCGCTGTTTCCAGGCCAGAAATCAGGGAGCCGTGACCATGCAGGTAGTCCAGCGGCGCACTCACCGGAGACTCATCAACCAACACACCGTCTTCTGTACGTACCTGATAGGCCAGGCTGACCACCAGGTCTTTTGCTACTTTCATGATATCTCCTGAGCGTGGGAAAATTGCTGGCGCAGATTGTAGCGGAAATCTGCACCCGTGTACCCTTTAGCTTAAAAAAACTCAGGGCATATCGCTAGTCCGGATGAAAAATGCCGATCACTTGCTCTTCTTTGCGAACGTGATCGCGGGCCTCTTTATCAGCCTCACGCATCTGGTGACCGCACTTAACACACTCAACTACATCAATATTATTCTCACGCCACATAGCCAGGGTATCTTGCGCCTGGCAGGTCGGGCATTTTGCCCCCGCGATAAAGCGTTTACGTACAGCCATCTTTCGTTACCCTTTATTCAAATTCGTCCCAGCCGCCCAGTTGGCGTCGTTCCTGTTGCATCTCTCTCTGGAAGATCTCCTCCAGCTCGCGACGCGCTTCCCGCACGCGGGAGATTTGCGCCGTATCGGTATGGACCGGCATCAGCTCGCGCAGCATCCGCATATCCAGCCGGCGGAAGTGCATCTGGGCGCGCTGCGCCTGATGCGGATGCATGCCGAGCGAGATCAGCGCCTTACGGCCCAACTCCAGCGCACTGGAGAACGTCTCACGGGAGAAGTGTTTCACACCCGCCTGCAACAATTCGTGAGCTTCAACACGTCCCCGCGCACGCGCCAGAATATGCAGATGCGGGAAATGCTGCTGACACAGCTCCACCAGCTTCATGGTATCTTCCGGGTCATTGCAGGTAATCACGATGGACTCTGCCGCTTCCGCCCCCGCCGAGCGCAGCAGCTCAAGCTGGGTCGCGTCGCCGTAGTAAACCTTATAGCCATATTTGCGCATCAGGTTGACCGCACTGATATCGCGCTCCAGTACCGTGATGCGCATTTTGTTCGCCATCAGCAAACGCCCAATCACCTGTCCGAAACGGCCAAAACCCACGACGATAACCTGTGGCTTATCATCTTCCACCCAGGGCGCTTCATCTTCATCATCAGCCGGGTTAAACCGGCGCGACAGCAGTTTATCCACCAGCTTCATCAGCAGCGGCGTGGTCATCATCGACAGCGTGACCGTCACCAGCAGCAGCGCCATCTGGTCATCTTTGAAGAGTTTTTGGGAAGATGCGGTAGAGAACAGCACAAACGCGAACTCTCCTCCCTGGCTTAGCACGCTGGCAAACTGCATGCGTTCCGAGCTACGCAGCCCGTAAATACGGGCCAGTACGTAGAGCACCAGCGTTTTCACCGCCACCAGCACCGCCACGCTCACGGCCACCCACAGCAGATGGGTATAAAGCACGCCAAGGTTCAGCGCCATGCCGACCGAAATAAAGAACAGCCCTAACAGCAGCCCCTTAAACGGATCGATGGCAATTTCCAGTTCGTGACGATATTCGCTCTCCGCCAGCAGCACCCCGGCGATGAACGTCCCCAGCGCCATCGACAGCCCCAGCGCATCCATAAACAGCGCAGAGCCAAGCACCAGCAGCAGCGTCGCGGCGGTAAACACTTCACGAACGCCCGAGGCGGCAATAAAGCGGAACACCGGACGCAGTAAGAAACGCCCGCCAATCAGCATCCCCGCGAAGGCCAGCACCTTCATGGAGATTTTTACCCAGTCAAAATGATCGTCACCGGATCCTGCCAGCAGCGGCACCAGCGCCAGCGCCGGGATGACGGCCAAATCCTGAAACAGCAGCACCGAAAAGCCCAGCTGTCCGGCTTCGTTGCGATTCATTCCTTTGTCGCGCATCAACTGCAGCGCCATCGCCGTGGAGGACATCGCGAGGCCAATCCCGCCGATCACCGCCGCCTGCCAGGAAAACTGCGTCAACATGAGCAGCCCGCCCAGAATCGCGGCGCTGAACAGCACCTGTGCCGCCCCCACGCCGAAGATGGAGCGGCGAAGCTGCCACAGCTTGGACGGGTTCAGTTCAAGGCCGATGATGAACATCAGGAACACGACGCCCAGTTCAGAGAAGTGGAGGATCTCATCCACATCGCTGATGAATCCCAGCCCCCAGGGGCCGATGGCGATCCCCGCCAACAAATACCCCAGCACTGCACCGATCCCGATACGTGCCGCAAGCGGCACCGCAACAACCGCCGCAAATAAAAACAGCACCCCGGCGAGGAGTAAATTCGATCCTTCCATCAACGACCTCCTGCCGGAATCGGTGAGGCCAGCCATTCACCGTAGGCTCTGGCGTGGCTCGCCAGCTCTTGTGGCTGCTGGCGTCGCGCCCAGTAGACAATAATCGGGCTCATCCAGTGCATACGGCACATTGCCGCCGTCAGCTCGAAGGGCCGCAGGATATCGCTCATCGGATAGCGGTTCAGCCCGTCGTGACGGTAAGCGCTTTCAGGCTCACCGGTCGTGATGACGCTACGCCAGTACTTTCCCGCCAGCTGGTTTCCCCCCACCCCGCTGGAGAAGCCCCGGCTCAGCACGCGGTCCAGCCACTCTTTAAGCAGCGCCGGACAGCTATAGGTATAAAGCGGATGCTGGAACACAATGACGTCATGCTGACGCAGCAGTTCCTGCTCGTAAGGAATATCAATAAAGAAATCAGGATAGTGCGCGTAGAGATCGTGCACTGTTACGTTACTGAGCTGTGTAGCCGGCTTAAGCAGCACCCGGTTCGCCACCGAGTCCTGAGATTCCGGATGGGCATACAGCAGCAGCACCTTTGCTGTCTGAGACATCATTCCCCTCCCGGTCTTGTTTCTGTTTTTGTGTATCGTCGTTGTTTTGGGCTACCATGGCGGCCCGGTGCGGAAAATGGCGCACACCTTACATTATCATAATGACAAATTAACATAGTCGGAACATACGGCGCTTCTATGATTGTTTTCTCCTCGTTACAAATTCGTCGCGGCGTGCGCGTCCTGCTGGATAACGCCACAGCTACCATCAACCCGGGCCAAAAAGTGGGTCTGGTCGGCAAAAACGGCTGCGGTAAATCCACCCTGCTGGCGTTGCTGAAAAACGAGATTAGCGCGGATGGCGGTAACTTTACCTTCCCGGGGAACTGGCAGCTTGCCTGGGTAAACCAGGAGACGCCTGCGCTGAGTGAGCCGGCGCTCGACTATGTTATCGACGGCGACCGTGAATACCGCAAGCTCGAGGCAGAACTCAACGTCGCGAACGAGCGCAACGACGGTCACGCCATCGCCACCGTTCACGGCAAGCTGGACGCCATCGACGCCTGGACCATTCGCTCCCGCGCCTCCAGCCTGCTGCACGGCCTGGGCTTCAGCAATGAACAGCTGGAACGCCCGGTGAGCGACTTCTCGGGCGGCTGGCGCATGCGCCTCAACCTGGCGCAGGCGCTGATCTGCCGCTCTGACCTGCTGCTGCTCGATGAACCGACCAACCACCTCGATCTTGATGCCGTTATTTGGCTGGAGAAGTGGCTGAAGAGCTATCAGGGCACTCTGATTCTGATCTCCCACGACCGCGACTTCCTCGACCCGGTGGTGGATAAAATCATTCACATCGAACAGCAAACGATGTTCGAGTACACCGGCAACTACAGCTCCTTCGAGCGCCAGCGCGCGACGCGCCTTGCCCAGCAGCAGTCCATGTACGAAAGCCAGCAGCAGCGCGTGGCGCACCTGCAGAGCTTTGTGGATCGCTTCAAGGCCAAAGCCTCAAAAGCCAAGCAGGCCCAGAGCCGCATCAAGATGCTGGAGCGCATGGAGATGATTGCCCCAGCGCACGTTGATAACCCGTTCCACTTCAGCTTCCGCGAGCCTGAAAGCCTGCCGAACCCGCTGCTGAAGATGGAGAAGGTCAGCGCGGGCTATGCCGAGCGCATTATTCTCGATTCTATCAAGCTCAACCTGGTGCCGGGTTCGCGCATTGGCCTGCTGGGGCGTAACGGCGCCGGTAAATCGACGCTGATCAAACTGCTGGCGGGCGAGCTTAACCCGGTCAGCGGTGAAATCGGCCTGGCGAAGGGCATCAAGCTGGGCTACTTCGCCCAGCATCAGCTGGAATTTTTACGCGCGGATGAATCGCCGATTCAACACCTGGCGCGTCTGGCGCCGCAGGAGATGGAGCAAAAGCTGCGCGACTACCTCGGCGGCTTCGGCTTCCAGGGCGATAAGGTGACAGAAAACACCGAGCGCTTCTCCGGGGGCGAAAAAGCCCGTCTGGTGCTGGCGCTGATCGTCTGGCAGCGCCCGAACCTGCTGCTGCTCGATGAACCGACCAACCACCTGGATCTCGACATGCGTCAGGCGCTGACCGAAGCGCTGATCGAGTTCGATGGCGCGCTGGTTGTGGTTTCGCACGACCGCCACCTGATCCGCTCTACCACGGACGATCTCTACCTGGTGCACGGCGGCAAAGTTGAACCGTTCGACGGCGATCTGGAAGACTACCAGCAGTGGCTGCCGGACGTGCAGAAGCAGGAGAACCAGCCGGAAGAGTCAGCGAAAGACAATGCCAACAGCGCGCAGTCGCGTAAAGACCAGAAGCGCCGTGAAGCGGAGCTGCGCACCCAGACGCAGCCGCTGCGTAAAGAGATTGCCCGTCTTGAAAAAGAGATGGAAAAGCTCAACGCCACGCTGGCTACCGTTGAAGAGAAGCTGGGCGACAGCGAGCTGTACGACCAGAGCCGCAAAGCGGAACTGACCGACTGTCTGCAAACCCAGGCGAAAACCAAATCCAGCCTCGAAGAGTGCGAAATGGCGTGGCTGGACGCGCAGGAACAGCTGGAAGCCATGCTTCAGGCCGACTAAACCATCGGGAGGGTTATGCGTTTCGATACCACGAGCGATATTACATTCCGCAAGCTCAGCATCTTCATGACGTTTATGGAGAAGGGGAATATCGCGCGTACCGCCGAAACGCTGGGCCTGAGCGGCGTCAGCGTGCACCGTGCGCTGCACACGCTGGAAGAGAACGTGCGCTGCCCGCTCTTTACACACAAGGGGCGTAACCTGATTGCGCTCCCCTCCGCGTGGACGCTGCTGGAGTATTGCCAGGAGGTGATGCAGGTGATGGAGCGCGGCCTGGAGGCGTCCCGCAAAATCGCCGGTATCGGCCAGGGGCGGCTGCGCGTGGGCACGCTCTACTCGCTCACCCTGGAAACCGTACCGCGTCTGATTATGGGCATGAAGCTGCGCCGTCCGGATCTGGAGATGGATCTGACGATGGGCTCCAACGACACCCTGCTGCACATGCTGGATGAAGGCTCGCTGGACGCGATTCTTATCTCCATCTCCGAAAGCGACATCGACCGTAACAGCCTCGAAGTGCTGCCCCTGTTCCACGACGATATTTTCCTTGCCGCACCGGCTTCCGCCACGCTGAATACCCGCGGCCCCGCGGATCTGCGTGATTATAAAGACCAGAAATTTGTCGCCCTGGCGGAAGGGTTCGCCACGTATGCAGGGTTTCAGGAAGCGTTTCATATCGCCGGGTTCGAGCCGGAAATCGTCACGCGCGTTAATGACATTTTCTCGATGCTGAGCCTGGTGCAGGCAGGCGTTGGATTTACGCTGATGCCGGGCAGGATGAAGAAGGTCTACGAGAATTCCGTGCAGCTGTTGAAGCTGGCGGAGCCGTACCAGATGCAGCAGCTTATCGCGATTGTCTTTGCCCGTAACCGCGAGCAGGACCCAAGCCTGCGGGCATTAGCCGCCGAAGGGCGGATGTATGCGCGCAGCCTGCAGGAAAGTGAGTGATACAAAACAAGACAACCGAACCCGTAGGCCGGGTAAGGCGAAGCCGCC
>NZ_GL890781.1:13007-56781 GCF_000211415.1 Enterobacter mori LMG 25706
GAAAACTCACGCACGAAGCCGACCCGCCAGATGCACCGCCACGTCCACCCCGCTGCGCTCCAGCGAAATGGTTTCCCCTTCCCACGCAGCCTGACGCGTCAGGCAGGTCCATATGCCGCCGGGCGGCATTTCAATCGCCAGCCGCGCTTCGCGTTCGTTAGCGGAAATCATCGCCTCCTGCCAGCGCACGGTTCGCGCCATGTTCATCGCCAGATCGTCGGCAATCTTTTCCGGCTGCCAGAGCACGCGGCCTGTACTGCCGCTCAGGTAGGCGCAGCGTGGACGAGCCAGCGTAACGGGCTCAAACGCCGACGCCAGCTTTTTCGCCGGTTCCGCCAACAGCGCGCAGTGCGACGGCACGCTAACCGCCAGCCGCCTGGCCTTGCTCGCCCCTTTTGCCAGCGCGCGTTCTGCCACCTGCGCCATCCCCTCATCGGTTCCGGCGATGACGATCTGCGTTTCGGCATTCAGGTTAGCAATATACGTTCCGGTACCCTCGATAAGCTGCTCCACCTGCGGCAGGGTCAGCCCCATAATCGCCGTCAGGCCGTAGCCGTGCGGGTACGCCTGCTCCATCAGGTCACCACGCAGCGCCACCAGCCTCAGCGCGTCCGAAAAATCCAGCGCGCCCGCGATAACCGCCGCCGGATAAGCGCCGATGGACAGCCCGCTGACGATATCCGGCGTCACGCCGCGACGCTCCAGCTCGCGCGCCCAGGCCACGCCTGAAATCAGGAGACACAGCTGAACCGCGCGGGTGTGAGTTAGCGAGGCTGCACTGTCCAGCGTATCGACTTCGCTGCCCAGCACCTCGCGTGCCTGTGCAAGCTCCGTTCCCGGCAGGTTTTGCAGCATGCCTTCGTGCTGCGTACCCTGCCCCGGAAAGGTAAACAGTATTTTCATCACTCCTCCCTGCGCCACGGATCCGCCACCAGGCGCGGTCCACATTGAGTTTTTAGCAGCGTTTTGCCGTCGCGCAGCCACTCCGCCAACGCAAAGCCCCCTTCGGGGGTATCGACCTGCGTATCCGCCCGACACAGTGCACGGCTCAGCTGCGACTGCCATGCGCTAAAAGCATCCGGGGAAATCGGCTCAGAGGCGCGGATCAGCAGATCAAGATCGCTGTCGGCATGGATCACCGGAATACCGGTCGCCAGCGCGTAGCCGGTGCTGCCGGCAATGCCCCACGTCCACGGCCACGCCTGCTGAGCCAGCTGCAGCGCCACCTGAACCGGCGGCTGGGTCACAAAGGGCGAGCGCAGCAGATCGGCGGTGGCGCACAGGTCTTCAGGTGTCACCACGCGCTGCACGTTTTCGGGCTTCACCCATCCGGCCGCCCGCTGGTCACGACGCAGGCCGCGCACGCCAACGGGAATACGGCCTTCATTATCAACATCACGCCGCACCACTGCCGGCAGGCCAATATGCCAGGCGGCCTCAACCCAGGATTCGGTGATGCCTTCCAGCGCGTCGCGCGCGGTAAGCCAGATGAGGTCGTGCGGGCGTAATGCTGTGGTCATGATTACATTCCTGAAGTCAGCGAGATAAACAGCGGAAGCGACAGGATACACAGTACGGAGCTTAACAGCAGCACGGCTTCAGCATCCGGCGACTGCACGCCAAAGCGGTTACCGAACACCACGCCGAAGAAGCCCGCGGAGAGCGCAATCATCAGGATAGCGGTAATCGCCACCGAGCCGTGCAGACCGAAGATCAGCACGATACCCCAGGCAATCGCGGGCTGAATCAGCAGCTTGGCGATGGTTGATGTAATCACCATGGTGTTGATCTGCAGCTTGCGGGCAGAGAGGATCACCCCGGTCAGGAACAGCGCCGCAGCGGTGGCGGACAGCCCCAGCGGTTTAATCGCCGCAAGCACCAGTTCCGGCATTTTGATGCCGATGGCGGAGAGAATCACGCCCAGCAGCGGACCCATCACGATCGGTTTTTTAATGGAACGCCACATCAGCACCGGCAGCATGGAGAGCGTCGAGCCGGAATTATTCCCCTCGGCGCGCGCTTTCTCGCGCTCCAGGATCAGCAGGCAGAACGGGGTCATCAGCACCGAACCGCAGGCAATAGAGACCGCAACGGAAAGCGACGTGGAAGATCCTTCACCCAGCACGCTGCCCAGAATCGGCAGGCCAAGCGCCGCGTAGTTCGGCAGGGCAACGGTAAGCGTCAGCACCGCCGCGTCCTGCGGGGATTTCTTAAAGATTTTGGTGGCAAGGAAGTAGATGACCGCATAGGTGATCCACATCGCCAGGGTCAGCACCAGGATCAGCGGCGACTGCGCCACGATGCCGGTCCACGGCGTTTGCACGGTGGCGCTAAACAGCGCGGCAGGCAGTGCAAAATCCATCACGAAGATATTGAGCAGGGAAACGTTTTTGTTATCGACCATCTTTGCCTTACCGGCCCAGAATCCCAGCAGCATGATGACGAAAATCGGTGCAAGAGCATGAACAATTACGTAAGTCATAAATCACCTGTAGTAAAAAAAGTTTTAGCACTGGTGCGATGTTTATTATTTTTCAGGATGCAGGCTCCCACGCGGGCGCAGCGGGCGCGCCCACGGGGGGTTGCATCTCTGGCAGGTCTCTTTTTTACTTACCAGCTGGCTCGCATACGTTCGCGTACGAGCGCCGAGCTGCGGCGGTTGTCAGCACCCAGACGGTTTTTCAAGGTGATATCCTGACGTGCGTCACTGATGGCCTGCTGCAGGGTGGTTTTCACCTGTGCCAGATCGTTATCGGATGGGGCATCCGGGTTGCTGATGTCCAGCAGGTTAGAAAGCAGCCCCAGCGTGGCGTAGTTGCTGATGTCATACGCCATTGGTGGAATGGTTGCCGCCAGTTTTTCCAGCGCCTCCACGGTACGCAGCGTAATGCGCGCCGCAGACTCTTTGCCCATCGCGTGGATCAGCACACCTTTGTCGTTAAAGGCAATCAGGCGGTTGGCCTGGTAGCCGTGCGCCAGAAACGCGCCGGACATCGCCTTGCCGACGATAAGCCCAATCACCGGATGACCGGCCAGGCGCGCGTTCGCATACGCGGCAGCGGCTCCCGCCAGTGCCTGATGGATACCAAAAGCCTCTTCGCGACGGCCATAGGCCTGGCTTGGGACGTCAATCACCGCCACAATTGGGCGTTTGACGGCTTTATCGGCATCCGCCGCGACGGTTTCGCTGACCACTTTCGCCAGCGTCCAGCCTTCCAGCAGACCGACTTCACCCTTCGCGGCGCGCGGGAAGTGGTTATTGGCATCCGGAACCACGGCCACAAAGCGCACCGCTTCGCCGTTAAGCTCGCCGTCTACCGCCTGCACGGACGGGCATAACCCTTCCACACGTTTTGCATTCGGGGCAAGAATGTCCAGCCAGAGTTCGCCACGGCTCATTGAGTTAGTCATCATTTCACCTCCCGGGCAAAAAGCGCGTTAATCTGTTCGGCATCGGCCTGTTTGCGGGTGTCGAAATGGGTCAGACGGTTCAGGTAATCGTCGTAGTTATCGGTGCGGTGTTTCGCCGGTACGCCTTTCGCTATCGCCTCGTTCACCGCCGCTTTCACCGCGTTTACGCCGTCGCCTACCAGCGCATCCACCAGACCGCTTTGATAACGCACTTCGCCGCCGGTCATGCTCCAGATAAACGGACGGTCGCGGGAGTCGTACTCTTCAATCCCCGCCTCCTGCTCGATAACCTGCGGGCCGTTGAGGCCGAGACGCGCTTCACGGGTCACGATCAGGTAGCTGCACAGCGCCGCGGCGATGGACATCCCGCCGAAGCAGCCCACGGTCCCGGCAACAATCCCGACCACCGGGGTATACCGGCGCAGGTCAACAATCGCGGCGTGGATATCGGCAATCGCCGCCAGGCCGAGGTTAGCTTCCTGCAGACGCACGCCGCCGGTTTCGAGGCACAGCACCGCCTGCGTCGGAATGCCGTTGCGGTTATCTTCTGCCGCCAGCTCCAGCGCCGCCGCCATTTTGGCGCCGGACACTTCGCCCATGCTGCCGCCCTGGAACGCGCCTTCAATCGCGACGACGACCGCAGGCTGACCGTTGATGGTGCCTTTTGCGACGACCATGCCGTCATCGGCCTGCGGAACAATCCCCTGCGGCCCAAGCCACGGAGAGATAATGCCTTCAAACGGATCCAGCAGTTCGCGGTAGCTGCCGTCATCCAGCAGCGCCTGCGCGCGCTGGCGTGCTTTTAGTTCGATAAAGCTGCTGTCATTACGCATGGCTCACCCCCTCAAAGACCTGTTCGATGCGAATGCGCGCCACGCCCGGCGTCGCGCCGAAGTCGTGGATGGTCAGTTTGCCTGCGGGCAGGCTGCTGACGGTGTGCAGACGGTTGAACAGCGCCTCCCAACGACCACGGCTGTTGTCGACTGAAGTGGTGATATCAACGGTTAAGGTCTGGCCCGGTTCGGCGGCGAACAACACCTCCATATCCCCGGAACCGACGACGCCTGCCAGCGCCCTGCCGCTTACTTCGCGGCTGGCGGGCACGGTCAATGTAATTTTTTCCATAACATCCTCTTAATGCTTTGAATAAGGCGTTTCGACGCGGTCGAGAAACAGCGTGGCGGCAAGCAGGTCGGCAGCGCCGCCCGGTGAAGCGTTGAGCGAGAGCATCTGGCGGTCTAAGCTCGCCAGCGCCTGCTGCCCTGAAAGCGTTGCGCATCCTCCGGCGTTCAGTACCCCACGAGCACCGTTCTGCATGGCGTCCAGTCCCTCCATTCCGGCGCGCGACAGCACGCAGGTGTCGGTGAGTGACGTCATGATCGCCATCAGCGCGTCGAGCCTCGCATGCGTTTCACTGCTGCCGTTGAGACGGCTGAGGCGAAGCTGCGGCAGCGCGCGCTGCATAACGTGCGGGAACGCCTGCTGCGCCTCTTCGCGTGCGCCCGGCACGCGGTAGCGGTGCGTGGCGCGCAGCCCTTTGCTGAACACTTTCGGCGCCGCATCGTCCGGGAGTTTCGCCAGCTGAGCGGCGGTATTCGCGACGGCCTGCGCAGTCGCCTCACCGCCCAGCATCGCCACCGCGCTCACCAGCAATCCCAGCGCCCAGATCGCACCACGGTGGGTATTAACCCCGTCGGTGGCAGCCATCATCTGCTGCTCGCCTTCGCGGCCAAGACGGCCAACGGTTTGCCGAAGCGCAATGTCCGCCGGACGCTGCCAGCTCTGCTGCGCCAGCGCCTGAAACGTGGGGGTCAGGCTGTGCGCGGAGCGCTCCATCAGCGCAAGGGATAAATCGTGGTGCGCGCCGTTCCCCCGACTGTCCACCAGACCGGGTTTCGGGCTTAAACGTGCTTCGTCAATCAGACACTGCGTGGCGGTTCGCGCCAGCCATTCGGCACCGCCTTCAACCTGAATCTGGGGCAGAAGTTTCATTACCAGCTCCGGAATTTCGCAGGTGGGTTATACAGACCGCCGGACCACTCAACGAGGTCAGACACGCTCCCGGCTGCCAGAAGAGAGCGGGTGGCGTCGGTGCGACGAATCCCCATATCTTCCGGATACACCACTTTGCCGCTCTGGCGCAGTTCCGCCACGCGTTTGGCGTCAACGCCCAGGCCGATATCGGTGATCCCCGCGACGGCGGCAACCATGGCACGACGCTCTTCCAGATCTTTCGCCCGGTAGAGGTAGGCAATGCCCTCTTCCGTCAGCACGTGCGTCACGTCGTCGCCGTAAATCATCACCGGTGCCAGCGGCATGCCGGAGGCTTTCGCCACGTCGACGGCATCGAGTTTTTCCACGAAGGTCGGCTTCACGCCTGCCTGGAAGGTTTCCACCATCTGCACGACCAGCTTTTTACCGCGCTGCATCGGATCCGGCTCGGTGATCATGTTCAGCCAGGCCGGGGTCGCATGACGACGACCGTGCGGGTCATGGCCCATGTTTGGCGCACCGCCGAAGCCGGAAAGACGACCGCGGGTCACGGTTGAGGAGTTGGCGTAGCCGTCAACCTGCAGCGTAGAGCCGATGAACATATCCACCGCGTACTGGCCTGCCAGCTGGCAGAAGGCGCGGTTGGAACGCATGGAGCCATCGGCACCGGTAAAGAAGACATCAGGACGGGCGCGGATGTACTCTTCCATCCCCAGCTCGCCGCCGAAGCAGTGCACGCTTTCCACCCAGCCGCTTTCAATGGCGGGGATCAACGTCGGATGCGGGTTCAGCGTCCAGTGTTTACAGATTTTGCCCTTCAGGCCGAGCTGTTCGCCGTAGGTGGGCAGCAGCAGCTCAATCGCCGCGGTGTTAAAGCCGATACCGTGGTTCAGGGACTGCACCTGGTGTTCCGCATAGATGCCTTTGATCGCCATCATCGCCATCAGGATATGTTCCTGTTTGATCAGGCGCGGGTCGCGGGTGAACAGCGGTTCGATAAAGAACGGCTTGTCCGCAACGACCACGTAGTCGATCCAGGAGCCCGGAATATCGACGCGCGGCAGATCGCACTCGTCGTCCACCAGCTCGTTCACCTGCGCGATGACGATGCCATCGTGGAACGCGGCGGCTTCCACCAGCGCCGGGGTATCTTCGGTACTCGCCCCGGTGTAGAGGTTGCCTTTGCGGTCGGCTTTAAAACCGGCAATCAGCGCCACGTTGGGGGACAGGTCGACGTAGAGGCGCGAGTAGAGTTCGATGTAGGTGTGAATTGCACCGATTTCGAGCTGACCGTCTTCCAGCAGCTGCGAGATACGCAGGCTCTGTGTCCCGGAGAAGGAGAAGTCCAGCTTGCGGGCGATGCCTTTTTCAAAGATATCGAGATGCTCGCTGCGGCCAACGCTCGGCATGATCATATGCAGGTCGTGAACGATTTGCGGGTTCACTTCAGCCAGCGAGCGGGAAAGGAAATCCGCCTGCTTCTGGTTGTTGCCTTCCAGCACAACTTTGTCGCCCGGAGCGATCAGTTTTTCCAGCATGGCGACAAGATCGCCGGTTGGCAGTACTTTGCCCTGCACCGGTACGGACGCCAGACGACGCGCTTTCTCGCTGCGTCGTGTGTTCCATTGCCGGGTGGGTGTTTGCCCAGATAACATTATTAACCTCCTGATTCAGCACATCATTCTGATTTGCTTAACGTTGAGTAAAGTCTGCGCTCTGGCGAGAAAGGCATCAATTAAGCGTAGAGCCGAATCATTAGCCTGAGAGTAATAATCAAGGTAAAGATTTGTGATCGGGATCAGTTCATGGTTCGGAAATCCAGGCTAAACGGGGTACAATTCGGAAGGTATAGTAAATTTCTGACAAGAATCAGCATCGCCCTTATGACCCAAATCATTCCATCAGACTTCGACATTGCAGCCGAAGAGAGCGCAGAGTTCGTGCCCATGCGCGGCGTGGCTAACCCCCACCTGCAAACCATGCTGCCGCGCCTGATCCGCCGCAAGGTGCAGTTCACCCCGCACTGGCAGCGTCTGGATTTGCCGGACGGCGACTTTTTAGATCTCGCCTGGAGCGAAGCGCCGGAGCAAGCCCGACACAAACCTCGCCTGGTGGTGTTTCATGGTCTGGAAGGCAGCCTGCACAGTCCCTACGCCCACGGTTTAATCGAGGCGGCGAAAGCCCGCGGCTGGCTGGCGGTGGCGATGCATTTTCGCGGCTGCAGCGGCGAGCCGAATCGCCAGAAGCGCATTTACCATTCCGGCGAAACCGAAGACGGCACCTGGTTCTTACACTGGCTGAGAGATAATTTTGGCACGGTGCCAACGGCGGCGGTGGGCTATTCGCTGGGCGGCAATATGCTGGCCTGCCTGCTGGCGAAAGAAGGTGATGCCGTCCCGCTGGATGCCGCTGTTATTGTCTCCGCTCCCTTTATGCTCGAGCAGTGCAGCTACCATATGGAGAAAGGGTTTTCCCGCGTCTATCAGCGCTACCTGCTCAACCTGCTGAAGGCCAACGCCGCACGCAAGCTGAAGGCCTACCCTGATACCCTGCCGGTTAGCCTGCAGCAGCTCAAGCGCGTGAAGCGTCTGCGCGAGTTTGACGATCTGATTACCTCGAAGATCCACGGTTTTGCCGATGCGATTGACTATTACCGTCAGTGCAGCGCCATGCCGTTGTTGAATCAAATCACCACGCCGACGCTGATTATCCACGCCAAAGACGATCCGTTTATGGATCATCACTCCATTCCGGCGCCGGAGCATTTACCGGCTAACGTGCAGTATCAGCTCACCGAGTACGGCGGGCACGTCGGCTTTGTTGGCGGCACGCTACGCAGGCCGAAAATGTGGCTGGAAACCCGCATCCCTGACTGGCTCACCTCTTTTCTGGACGGTAAAAAATGATTATCCCCTGGCAGGATCTCGCTCCCGAAACGCTCGATAATCTGATTGAAAGCTTTGTATTACGTGAAGGCACCGATTATGGTGAACAAGAACGTTCGCTCGAACAAAAGGTCAGCGATGTTAAGCGCCAGCTGAAAAGTGGCGACGTGGTGCTGGTGTGGTCCGAACTGCATGAGACGGTCAATATCATGCACCGCAACGCGTTTCACGGCTGATCTGTAAACCTTTCCAGTCAGGGAGTTGCTATGTCTGCCAGACATCCGGTTATTGCCGTAACGGGCTCAAGTGGTGCGGGTACCACCACCACCAGCCTCGCCTTTCGCAAGATTTTCGCACAGCTGAATCTCCGGGCGGCAGAAGTGGAGGGCGATAGCTTTCACCGCTATACGCGCCCGGAAATGGACATGGCCATCCGCAAGGCGCGCGATCTGGGCAAACACATCAGCTATTTCGGGCCGGAAGCCAACGATTTCAGCCTGCTGGAACAAACCTTCCGCGAATACGGGCAGAGCGGGACCGGGCAGTCCCGCAAATACCTGCACACCTACGACGAAGCGGTTCCCTGGAATCAGGTGCCGGGGACGTTCACCCCGTGGCAGCCGCTGCCGGAGCCGACCGACGTGCTGTTTTACGAAGGGCTACACGGCGGCGTGGTCACGCCTCAACACGACGTCGCGCGTCACGTGGATCTGCTGGTCGGCGTGGTGCCGATTGTTAACCTTGAATGGATCCAGAAGCTGACGCGTGACATGAGCGAGCGCGGGCATTCTCGCGAAGCGGTGATGGATTCCGTCGTGCGCTCCATGGAGGATTACATCAACTTCCTGACGCCGCAGTTCTCCCGCACCCACATCAACTTCCAGCGCGTGCCGACGGTGGATACCTCCAACCCGTTTGCGGCGAAAACGATCCCTTCGCTGGATGAGAGCTTTGTCGTCATCCATTTCCGCAATCTCGAAGGCATTGATTACCCCTGGCTGCTGGCGATGCTGCAGGGCTCGTTTATTTCGCACATGAATACGTTGGTGGTGCCGGGCGGAAAAATGGGGCTGGCGATGGAGTTAATTATGACGCCGCTGGTCCAGCGACTGATGGAAGGGAAGCAGATCGCGTGAACATGTTCCCTCTCCCTGTGGGAGAGGGTTAGGGTGAGGGCATCAACACGCACGATGCCCCAATAATTAAGCCTCGATCACTTCATACGAATGCGTGATTTTTACCGCTTTCTCCAGCATTAACGCCACAGAGCAGTATTTCTCCGCAGAAAGGTCTACGGCGCGTGATACTGCGGCATCTTTCAGTTCTTTACCGGTCACGATAAAGTGCAGATTAATGTGCGTGAACAGGCGTGGCGCCTCTTCGCGACGTTCGGAAGTAAGCTTCACTTCGCAATCGGTCACATCATGACGACCTTTTTGCAAAATCGACACCACGTCAATTGCGCTGCATCCGCCCGCCGCCATCAGCACCATCTCCATCGGGCTTGGGGCTTTGTCGCCGGAGTTACCGTCCATCAAAATCTGATGTCCAGAAGCGGATTCGCCCAGGAACGTTAAACCTTCAACCCATTTCACACGCGCTTGCATATTCATTAACTCCAACGTTGCATTTTTGGTGACAGATTACGCGTGCATTACATTTCTCGCAACGGAAGGCGACCTGCATCATGCTGAAGCGAGACACCAGGAGACACGCGGCAAAAGCTATGCTAAAACACTCTGGATGCTACAGTAATACATTGACGTTACACATGTATGCAGAGGACATCAAACTTTACTGGCTGCGAAACGTTACGACAGCCGACTTCCCAGGGTATGGGTAAGAATTCGATTGCAACCCCAGAGTCCGGATGCATCTTATGACTCTGGTGACAGCTTATAACAGAGGATAACAGCGCATGGTGCTTGGCAAACCGCAAACAGACCCGACTCTCGAATGGTTCTTGTCTCATTGCCACATTCATAAGTACCCATCGAAGAGCACGCTGATTCACCAGGGTGAAAAAGCGGAAACGTTGTATTACATCGTTAAAGGCTCGGTGGCAGTGCTGATCAAAGATGAAGAAGGGAAAGAGATGATCCTTTCTTATCTGAACCAGGGCGATTTCATCGGTGAACTGGGCCTGTTTGAAGAGGGCCAGGAACGTAGCGCCTGGGTTCGTGCAAAGACAGCATGTGAAGTGGCTGAAATTTCTTACAAGAAATTCCGTCAGCTGATTCAGGTTAATCCTGACATCCTGATGCGTCTTTCTTCCCAGATGGCGCGCCGTCTGCAGGTGACGTCTGAGAAAGTGGGTAACCTCGCCTTCCTGGACGTAACCGGCCGTATCGCGCAGACCCTGCTGAACCTGGCAAAACAACCAGACGCCATGACCCACCCTGACGGCATGCAAATTAAAACTACCCGCCAGGAAATTGGTCAGATCGTCGGTTGCTCCCGTGCAACAGTGCGTCGTATCCTGAAAATGCTGGAAGACCAGAACCTGATCTCCGCCCACGGTAAAACCATCGTGGTTTACGGAACGCGTTAATTCCGCTCAAACGGCGTGCCATCGCAAGTTGTCACGCCGTTTTTGTCTCTACTCCTCATGTGGCGCAGGCTGATCTATCACCCGGAAGTTAACTACGCACTGCGACAAACGCTGGTGCTGTGCCTTCCTGTGGCCGTGGGCCTGATCCTCGGACACCTCCAGCAAGGTCTGCTGTTTTCCCTCGTGCCCGCCTGCTGCAACATTGCCGGTCTGGACACGCCGCATAAGCGCTTTTTCAAACGCCTGATTATCGGTGGCTGTCTGTTTGCTGGCTGTAGTCTCGCCGTACAGCTCCTGCTTGCCCGTGATATCCCTCTGCCCCTGATCCTGACCGTGCTGGCGATGACGCTTGGCGTGACGGCGGAAATCAGTTCGCTGCACGCTCGCCTGCTGCCCGCCTCGCTGATTGCGGCTATCTTCACCCTGAGCCTCGCCGGGAATATGCCGGTGTGGGAGCCGCTGCTGATCTACGCCCTTGGCACGCTCTGGTACGGGGTGTTTAACTGGTTCTGGTTTTGGCTCTGGCGGGAACAGCCGCTGCGTGAATCCCTGAGCCTGCTCTATGTGCAGCTTGCGGATTACTGTGAAGCCAAATACACCCTGCTCACCCAACATACCGCCCCGGAGAAATCCCTGCCGCCGCTGCTGACGCGCCAGCAAAAGGTTGTCGACCTGATTAGCCAGTGCTACCAGCAGCTGCACATGCTTGCCGCCAACAAGAACCACGAATACAAACGGCTGCTGCGCACTTTCCAGGTGGGGCTGGACCTGCAGGAGCATATCTCCGTTAGCCTTCACCACCCGCAGGAGGTACAAAAGCTGGTAGAGCGCAGCCATGCAGAAGCAGTGATCCGCTGGAACGCCCAGACCGTCGCCGCGCGGCTTAGGGTACTGGCTGACGATATTCTCTATCACCGCTACCCCACGCGTTTTAACATGGATAAACAGCTCGGCGCGCTGGAGAAAATCGCCCGTCAGCATCCGGATAACCCGGTAGGCCAGTTTGCCGCCTGGCACTTCAGCCGTATCGCCCGCGTGTTACGTACGCAGCGCCCGCTTTATCCCCGCGACCTGATGGCGGATAAGCAGAAACGTCTGCCGCTGCTGCCTGCGCTCAAAAGCTATCTGTCACTGAAATCCGCCGCTCTGCGCAACGCGGCGCGGATAAGCGTGATGCTGAGCATTGCCAGCCTGATGGGCATGGCGCTGCACCTGCCTAAACCCTACTGGATCTTAATGACCGTGCTGTTTGTCACGCAGAACGGCTACGGGGCCACGCGAGTGCGTATCTTCCACCGGGCTGGCGGAACGCTAGCCGGGCTGATTATTGCGGGCGTGACGCTTCACTTCCACGTGCCGGAAGGCTATACGCTGGTCGGGATGCTGGCGATCACCATGGTGAGCTATCTGATTATCCGTAAAAATTACGGCTGGGCGATGGCGGGCTTTACGGTCACGGCGGTGTACACCCTGCAGCTGCTCACGCTCAACGGCGAGCAGTTTATCGTGGCTCGACTGGTCGATACGCTGATTGGCTGCCTGATTGCCTTCGGCGGTATGGTCTGGCTGTGGCCGCAGTGGCAGAGCGGATTGCTCAGGCAGAACGCCCATGACGCGCTGGAAGCTGACCAGCAGGCCATTCGCCTGATCCTCAGCGACGATCCGCAGCCCTCTCCGCTGGCGTATCAGCGGATGAAGGTCAACCAGGCGCACAACGCGCTGTTTAACTCGCTCAATCAGGCGATGCAGGAGCCGGGGTTTAACTCGCACTATCTTGCAGACATGAAGCTGTGGGTGACACACAGCCAGTTTATCGTCGAGCACATTAACGCCATGACCACGCTGGCGCGCGAGCATACGATGCTGACGCCGGATCTGGCGCAGCGCTATTTGCAGTCGTGTGAAATTGCGTTGCAGAGGTGTCAGCAGCGTCTGGAGTATGACTCGCCGGGTGAATCGGGAGATTCGAATATTCTGGAAGCGCCTGAAACGCTGACCCACGGGCCGATGAGCACCCTTGAGCAGCATCTGCAGCGCGTTCTGGGGCATTTGAACACCATGCACACCATTTCATCGGTGGCATGGCGTCAGCGCCCGCATCACGGGATTTGGTTAACGCGCCGGTTAAAGCGAACCGAGTATTAGCCTTTAACGATCTTCGCGACCGCCGCGGCAAAGCGGGTTAATCCATCTTCAATATCTTTATCTTCCACCACCAGCGACGGCGCAAAGCGCATCACGTCAGGTCCGGCATTGAGCACCATCACCCCTTCGTGCGCGGCGGCGTGCAGGAAATCACGCGCGCGGCCTTTGAACTGCGGCTTCAGCTCGGCGCCAATCAGCAGCCCCATGCCGCGGATCTCGCTGAAAACATCATATTCATCGTTAATCTGCTGGAGATGCTTCACGAACAGCTCACGCTTCGCGCTAACGCCGTTCAGCACCTCAGGCGTATTGATAATATCAAACGCGGCACCCGCCACGGCGCTCGCCAGCGGGTTGCCGCCGTAGGTAGAGCCGTGAGAGCCGACGTGGAACGCAGAGGCAATATCCTGCGTCGTCAGTACCGCACTCACCGGGAAACCGCCGCCGAGCGCTTTGGCGCTGGTCAGGATGTCCGGCGTCACGCCGTAGTGCATGTAGGCAAACAGATCCCCGGTGCGCCCCATGCCGCACTGCACTTCATCAAAGACCAGCAGCGCCTGATGCTCGTCACACAGTTCGCGCAGCCCTTTCAGGAATTCCGGCGTCGCTGCGGTCACGCCGCCTTCGCCCTGAATAGGCTCGACCACCACCGCGCAGGTGTGGTCGTCCATTACCGCTTTCACGGCATGCAGATCGTTAAACGGCACGTGGACAATGTCTGCCGGTTTCGGGCCAAAGCCGTCTGAATACTTCGGCTGGCCGCCAACGGAGACGGTAAAGAAGGAGCGTCCGTGGAAGGCATTGTGGAAGGCGATGATTTTGGTTTTGTACGGGCTGTGGCGCGTGGTGGCGTAGTAGCGCGCCAGCTTAAAGGCGGTTTCGTTGGCTTCGGTGCCGGAGTTCATAAACAGCACGCGTTCCGCGAAGGTCGCATCGATGATCTTACGCCCCAGACGCAGCGCCGGTTCGTTGGTGAACACGTTGCTGGTGTGCCACAGGGTTTCGCCCTGGGTTTTCAGCGCCTCCACCAGCGCGGGATGGCAATGGCCCAGCGCCGTCACCGCAATCCCGCCCGCGAAATCAACATACTCTTTGCCCTGCTGATCCCAGACGCGGCTGCCTTTCCCCTTCACAGGGATAAACTCAGCCGGTGCATAAATCGGCAGGATCACTTCATCAAATGTTGCACGGGTAATTGCTGGTTGTTCAGTTGCCATGTCATGACCATCCATTTTTATGTCACAGTGATTGTGAAAATATAATCACAAAATATGCATAAAAAATCACAGCAAGGCAACAGATATTCAGCGATTGAGGAAATTTGCCAGCAGCGCGTGTCCCTGCTCGCTGAGGATGCTTTCCGGATGGAATTGCCCGCCTTCGAGATCCCACTCACGGTGACGGATACCCATGATCTCCTGCGTCTCGCTCCAGGCGGTGACCTCAAAGCAGGCGGGTAGCGTCGGCGGGTCAATGACCAGAGAATGGTAGCGCGTCACGGTTAACGGATTATTTAACCCTGCGAATACGCCCGTGCCGGTGTGGGTGACCGGAGAGGTTTTCCCGTGCATCACTTTCGCAGCGCGCACGATGGTGGCACCAAACGCCTGGGCAATAGCCTGATGGCCCAGGCAGACGCCCAGAATCGGCAGTTTACCTGCATAGTGGCGGATAACATCCAGAGAAATGCCTGATTCCGAGGGCGTACACGGCCCCGGCGAAATCACGATTTTCTGCGGGGCCAGCGTGTCGATATCGGCCAGGGTGAGGTCATCATTACGGCGGCCAACCACCTCTGCACCCAGCTCACAAAAATACTGGTAAAGGTTCCAGGTGAAGGAATCGTAGTTATCAATCAGCAGAATCATGGCGGCTCCCGAAAAAAATGCCGCCCTATTCTACTCAGATTCCCGTGCTTCGCTCACTACTTTGGCAAAGATAGCACTCAGCGCGGTCAAATCGCCCATCGCGCCGCTTCGGTTAGCCGCCACCCACTGCTCGGGATCGATATCCCGCCAGTCCAGCGCGTAACCCGCGTGGAGCGCCAGCTGCTCGAAGAAGACGCGTTGGGCAATGCCGTTGCCGCGCATAAAAGGATGCAGCATATTGATTTCACAGTAGTAATGACTAACTTTGTCAACAAAAGCCGCCTTCTCAAGACCCACAAGATACTTTTCACTTTCAAGCGCCGCCATCAGCTCGTTGCCCATCTTCTCGATGTACTCGAAATGGCAGAAGGGAATGTCACCCTTAAAAATATCGTCGGTACGGAATTCGCCTGCCCGTTTCATCTCGCTGTGATACAGATGGCGGTGAATCAGGCACAGATGGGGCAACCCGGGCGCGGATGGCCCAAGCTCCAGCGTTTCGATGTGGGGCGCTGAAGGACCATGACCTTTTTCAAGGAGACAACTGGCCTGCAAATTGACGCTACGCTGCTGTTCCCAGAGACGGGATTTTTGCTTGTCGGTGAGTTTTTTCACTTAACGCCTCCCTGAATAGTCCGTTTGCCACAAGTATAAGCAGCAAAACGCGCTTTCGCAGGGAGGGCTACATAACGCGGGCAGAAGAAACCCGCGTTCAGAAGCGTTACGGCAGAACTTTTGCGGAAAGGATAACGATCGGTTTTGACGGGACATTCTGATACGGGCCGACGTCGTGAGTAGGCACCTGAGAAATCTTGTCGGCCACGTCCATCCCTTTCACGATTTTACCGAAGACGGCATAGCCAAAGTCGCGCTGGCCGTGGTCAAGGAAGGCGTTATCCGCCACGTTGAGGAAGAACTGGCTGGTCGCGCTGTCTTTATCTGCGGTACGCGCCATGGAGATAGTGCCGCGCTTGTTCAGCAGGCCGTTGTCCGCTTCGTTTTTAATCGGCGGGTTGGGCTGCTTCTGCTGCATCTGCTCGTTGAAACCGCCGCCCTGCACCATAAAGCCCGGGATCACGCGGTGGAAAGTGGTGTTGTTGTAGAACCCACTGTTCACGTAGTCGAGGAAGTTTTTCACAGAAACAGGGGCTTTCTGGCTGTTCAGTTCCAGCTCAATATTCCCGGCAGAGGTGGTCAGCAGGACGTGAGGGTCACCCTTGGCTGCCAGCGCAGCAGGGGAAACGGCAGAAAGAGCAAACACAGCTGCAACAGCCGCCAGTGTTGATTTGAGCATGAGAATTCCTTAACAAAGCGCAGTATAAAAAGCGAATGGCTTGATTCTAAAGAGCAGTATGAACGGAGACCAGCCTTTTACCTAATTTTACGAAATTGAAACAGTTGTTACCGCGCAAACGATTGGTAATGGCGCCATTTTACGTGATCTGCATCACACAAAAATATGCAAATGTGATCAATATTTTCTGAAAAGATTTAATTAGATCACTTTCGAGTCTAAAATCTGCCCGCTCTCAGCGCCTTCCCGGCGCTTTTCTTTTTCTGAACAGGCCAGACATGACTAACAGCAATCGCATCAAGCTCACATGGATCAGCTTCTTCTCCTACGCCCTGACCGGCGCGTTGGTGATCGTCACCGGGATGGTGATGGGAAATATCGCAGACTACTTCCAGCTGCCCGTTTCCAGCATGAGTAACACCTTTACCTTCCTCAACGCGGGGATCCTGATCTCTATCTTCCTGAATGCCTGGCTGATGGAAATTGTGCCACTGAAAACCCAGCTGCGCTTTGGTTTTGTGCTGATGGTCGCCGCCGTGGCGGGCCTGATGCTGAGCCACAGCATCGCGCTGTTCTCCGCCGCCATGTTCGTGCTCGGTCTGGTCAGCGGGATCACCATGTCGATCGGTACGTTCCTGATTACCCATATGTATGAAGGCCGCCAGCGCGGCGCGCGCCTGCTGTTTACCGACTCCTTCTTCAGCATGGCCGGTATGATCTTCCCGATGGTGGCTGCCGTTCTGCTGGCACGCAGCATCGAGTGGTACTGGGTTTATGCCTGCATCGGTCTGGTCTACGTGGCGATCTTTATCCTGACCTTCGGCTGTGAGTTCCCGGTACTGGGCAAGAAAGCGCAAACTACCGCAGAGCCCGTTGTGAAAGAAAAGTGGGGCATCGGCGTGCTGTTCCTCTCCGTTGCCGCCCTGTGCTACATCCTGGGCCAGTTGGGCTTTATCTCCTGGGTACCGGAATACGCAAAAGGGCTGGGCATGAGCCTGAACGACGCGGGTAAACTGGTGAGCGATTTCTGGATGTCTTACATGTTCGGCATGTGGGCGTTTAGCTTCATCCTGCGCTTCTTCGACCTGCAGCGTATTCTGACCGTGCTGGCGGGCATGGCGACCGTGCTGATGTATCTGTTCATCAATGGTTCGCCGGAACATATGCCGTGGTTCATTCTGACCCTGGGCTTCTTCTCCAGCGCCATTTATACCTCGATCATCACCCTGGGTTCCCTGCAGACCAAAGTGGCCTCGCCGAAGCTGGTTAACTTCGTCCTGACCTGCGGCACCATCGGCACCATGCTGACCTTCGTGGTGACGGGTCCGATTGTCGCCCACAGCGGTCCGCTGGCGGCGCTGCACACCGCGAACGGTCTGTATGCCGTGGTGTTCATCATGTGCTTCATCCTGGGCTTCGTGACCCGCCACCGCCAGCACAACGTCGCAGCGGCGTCTCACTAACGTCTACGCCCCTTTGCGCTCGGCAGAGGGGCTGTTTCTGGCAAAGCTCACCTCTTCTCCCCCGACATCCATCTGGATCCACGTCTGCGCCAGCTGCGTCGTGGCAATCACGCGTCCCTGACGAATCGACCAGCGCACCGGCACCTGACAGCGTACCGCTTCAAACCCGCTCTCCGCAGGCAGAATAATCAGATTCGCCGGGTTTCCTGTTTCAATGCCGTAATCGCTCAGGCCAAAGGTCCGGGCGCTGTTATGGGTAATCAGGTTCAGGCCGTTGTCGATTTGCGGATAGCCCATCACCTGACAGACGTGCAGTCCCATATGCAGTACCTGCAGCATATTGCCAGTCCCGAGCGGATACCACGGGTCAAACACATCATCGTGACCAAAGCAGACGTTAACGCCCGCGTCCTGCAGCTCTTTCACTCGGGTGATGCCGCGGCGTTTCGGGTAGTCATCAAAGCGCCCCTGCAGGTGGATGTTCACCAGCGGGTTAGCGACGAAGTTAATCCCTGACATTTTCAGCAGGCGGAACAGCCGCGAGGTGTACGCGCCGTTGTAGGAGTGCATGGCGGTAGTATGGCTGGCCGTCACGCGCGGACCGATGCCTGCTTCATATGCCAGCGTCGCCACCGTCTCGACAAACCGCGACTGTTCGTCGTCAATTTCGTCGCAGTGAATATCCAGCGGGCGGTCATATTTCTTCGCCAGATCAAAAGCGATATGCAGCGACTGGACGCCATACTCACGGGTGAACTCGAAGTGCGGGATCGCCCCCACCACGTCGGCCCCCAGCGTTAACGCCTCTTCCAGCAGCGCCGCGCCGTTCGGATAGGAGAGGATCCCCTCCTGCGGGAATGCGACGATTTGCAGCGTCACCCACGGCGCGACCTCCTGCTTCACCTCCAGCATCGCCTTCAGGGCGGTGAGCGTCGGATCAGAGACATCCACATGGGTGCGGACAAACTGGATGCCGTTGGCGATTTGCCACTTCAGCGTTTTCCAGGCGCGCGCTTTCACATCCTCATGGCTGAGCAGCGCCTTGCGCTCGGCCCAGCGCTCGATACCTTCGAACAGAGTGCCGGACTGGTTCCAGTTTGGCTCCCCCGCCGTCTGGGTGGTATCGAGATGAATATGCGGCTCGATAAACGGCGGGATCGCAAGCCCGCCGCGCGCATTCAGGATTTCGTAACTTTCGGCATGGGTATCATCCATTGGTGTGATATCACCAAAACGACCGTTCTCGATGGCGATTTGCCACAGCCCTTCCCGACCCGGTAAGCGAACATTCTGGACAAGCCAAAGCGGTGTTGTAGACATACCTTTCTCCCGAAAAACACGGCTGATATTTAGGAGTACGCATTTTCAAAAAACGCACTCTATTTTGTACACAAAATAAACGAATACGAAAAGCCAGCAAATTCCATAACTTATAAAAATCCTGACAAATCAGTCATATACCACCTTGTGGGTAGGTGAAGGCGTATTTGATTTGCATCAATAAGTGCCCCTGCTGAATCGTTAAGGTAGGCAGTAATAGAAAAGAAATCGAGGCAAAAATGAGCAAAGTCAGACTCGCTATCATCGGTAACGGCATGGTCGGCCACCGCTTTATTGAGGATCTTCTCGATAAAGCCGACGCCGACCGTTTCGATATTACCGTGTTCTGTGAAGAACCCCGCAAGGCGTACGACCGCGTGCACTTGTCTTCCTACTTCTCCCATCATACCGCCGAAGAGCTCTCTCTGGTGCGTGAAGGTTTCTACGAGAAGCATGGCGTAAAAGTGCTGGTGGGCGAACGCGCTATCACCATCAACCGTCAGGAAAAAGTGATCCACTCCAGCGCCGGGCGTCCGGTTTTTTACGACAAGCTGATCATGGCGACGGGCTCCTATCCGTGGATCCCGCCTATCAAAGGCTCGGAAACGCAGGATTGCTTCGTTTATCGTACCATTGAAGACCTCAACGCCATTGAATCCTGCGCCCGTCGAAGCAAGCGCGGCGCGGTGGTCGGCGGCGGACTGCTGGGTCTGGAAGCGGCTGGCGCGCTCAAAAACCTCGGCGTTGAAACCCACGTTATCGAATTTGCCCCGATGCTGATGGCCGAACAGCTGGACCACATGGGTGGTGACCAGTTGCGCCGTAAAATCGAAAGCATGGGCGTGAAGGTTCACACCAGCAAGAACACCAAAGAGATCGTGCAGGAAGGCACAGAAGCGCGCAAAACCATGCGCTTTGCCGACGGCAGCGAGCTGGAAGTGGACTTTATCGTCTTTTCCACCGGTATTCGTCCGCGCGACAAGCTGGCGACCCAGTGCGGCCTTGCCGTGGCGCAGCGCGGCGGGATCATGATTAACGATGCCTGCCAAACCTCCGATCCGGATATCTACGCCATCGGCGAATGCGCCAGCTGGAACAACCGCGTTTACGGTCTGGTCGCGCCGGGTTACAAAATGGCGCAGGTCGCCGTTGACCACATTCTCGGCACCGAAAACGCGTTTACCGGCGCAGACATGAGCGCCAAGCTGAAGCTGCTGGGTGTGGACGTAGGCGGTATTGGCGATGCGCACGGTCGTACCCCGAATTCCCGCAGCTACGTCTACCTCGACGAAAGCAAAGAAGTCTACAAACGCCTCATCGTCAGCCAGGACAACAAAACCCTGCTCGGTGCGGTACTGGTGGGCGATACCAGCGACTTCGGCAACCTGCTCCAGCTGGTGCTGAACGCCATCGAGCTGCCGGAGAACCCGGACGCGCTGATCCTCCCGGCGCATGCCTCCAGCGGCAAGCCGTCTATCGGGGTGGATAAACTGCCCGACAGCGCGCAGATTTGCTCCTGCTTCGACGTCACCAAAGGCATGCTGATTTCCGCCATCAACAAGGGCTGCCACACCGTGGCGGCGCTGAAAGCGGAAACCAAAGCCGGTACCGGCTGCGGCGGCTGTATTCCGCTGGTCACTCAGGTGCTGAACGCCGAGCTGGCGAAACAGGGAATCGAAGTGAACAACAACCTGTGCGAGCACTTCGCGTATTCTCGCCAGGAGCTGTACCACCTGATCCGCGTGGAAGGCATCAAGTCCTTCGACGAACTGCTGGCGAAGCATGGCCAGGGCTACGGCTGTGAAGTGTGTAAACCGACCGTCGGCTCCCTGCTGGCCTCCTGCTGGAACGAATACGTGCTCAAGCCGGAACACACGCCGCTGCAGGACACTAACGACAACTTCCTGGCGAACATTCAGAAAGACGGGACCTATTCCGTTATCCCACGTTCCGCCGGTGGCGAAATCACGCCAGAAGGGCTGGTGGCCGTGGGCCGTATCGCCCGTGAATTTAACCTGTACACCAAAATCACCGGCTCCCAGCGTATCGGCCTGTTTGGCGCTCAGAAGGACGACCTGCCGGAAATCTGGCGTCAGCTGATTGAAGCGGGCTTTGAAACTGGCCACGCGTATGCCAAAGCGCTGCGTATGGCGAAAACCTGCGTGGGCACCACCTGGTGCCGCTACGGCGTGGGCGACAGCGTGGGCTTCGGCGTGGAGCTGGAGAACCGCTACAAAGGCATACGCACCCCGCACAAAATGAAGTTTGGCGTCTCCGGCTGTACCCGTGAATGTGCGGAAGCGCAGGGTAAAGACGTGGGGATCATCGCCACCGAGAAAGGCTGGAACCTGTACGTCTGCGGCAACGGCGGGATGAAGCCACGCCACGCAGACCTGCTGGCCGCGGATCTTGACCGCGACACGCTGATTCAGTATCTCGACCGCTTCATGATGTTCTACATCCGCACCGCCGATAAGCTGACCCGTACCGCTTCCTGGCTGGATAACCTGGAAGGCGGCATCGACTACCTGAAGTCCGTCATCATCGACGATAAGCTGGGCCTGAACGAACAGCTGGAAGCCGAAATGGCTCGCCTGCGAGAGGCGGTGATCTGCGAGTGGACTGAAACCGTGAACACGCCTGCGGCACAGACGCGCTTCAAACACTTTATCAACAGCACCCAGCGCGACCCGAACGTGCAGGTAGTGCCGGAGCGTGAACAGCATCGCCCGGCAACGCCGTATGAACGCATCCCAGTGACGCTGGTGGAGGAAAACGCATGAGCCAGTGGATAAACATTTGCGATATTAACGACATTATCCCCGCCACCGGCGTATGTGCGCTTATGGGCAGCGAGCAGGTCGCGATTTTCCGCCCTCGCCACGATGAACAGGTTTATGCCATCAGCAATATTGACCCTTTCTTCGAGGCCAGCGTGCTCTCCCGCGGATTGATTGCCGAGCATCAGGGTGAACTGTGGGTTGCCAGCCCGCTGAAAAAGCAGCGCTTCAGCTTAACTGACGGACGCTGCATGGAAGATGAAAATGTCTCCGTGAAGCACTACGACGCCCGCGTGAAGGACGGTAAGGTGCAGTTGAAAGGCTAATCCCCCGCCTTTTCAATACGAAAAGCTTATGACCCCTTATGGGTAACGGCAGGAAAAACCGTATGTTCTGTGCGATTCCTGCTGTTATCCTGACGTCAATTATTACCCCCTCCATGAATGCTGCGAGGTAACGTCGTGGATCACCTGCCGATTTTTTGTCAATTACGCAACCGCGACTGCCTGCTCGTGGGCGGCGGCGACGTGGCTGAACGCAAAGCGCGCCTGCTGTTAGAGGCTGGCGCCCGACTCACCGTCAACGCCCTCGACTTCGCCCCACAGTTTGAGGTCTGGGCTCAGGAAGGGATGCTCACGCTGGAACAGGGTGAGTTTAATGAATCCCTGCTGGATACCTGCTGGCTGACCATCGCTGCGACGGATAACGATGAAGTGAACCAGCGCGTCAGTGACGCCTGCGAAGCGCGCCGTATCTTCTGTAACGTGGTGGATGCGCCGAACGAGGCCAGTTTCATCATGCCGTCGATTATCGACCGTTCGCCGCTGATGATCGCAGTGTCGTCCGGCGGTCGCTCGCCGGTTCTCGCCCGCCTGCTGCGGGAAAAGCTGGAGGCCGTGCTGCCCCAGCATCTTGGTCAGATAGCCCATTACGCCGGGCAGCTTCGTACCCGCGTGAAGCAAACTTTCTCCACCGTGGGCGAGCGTCGCCGCTTCTGGGAGAAATTCTTTGTTAACGACAGGCTGGCACAGTCTCTGGCGAATCAGGACGCGAAAGCCGTTGAAGAGACGACCGAACAGCTGCTAAGCGAACCGCTGGATCACCGCGGTGAAGTGGTGCTGGTGGGCGCAGGTCCCGGCGATGCAGGTTTGCTGACGCTGAAAGGGCTGCAGCAGATCCAGCAGGCCGATATCGTGGTTTACGATCGCCTGGTCTCCGATGACATTATGAATCTGGTGCGCCGCGACGCCGACCGCGTGTTCGTCGGCAAACGCGCGGGCTACCACTGCGTGCCCCAGGAGGAGATCAACCAGATCCTGCTGCGTGAAGCGCAAAAAGGTAAGCGTGTGGTGCGCCTTAAGGGCGGCGATCCGTTTATCTTTGGCCGGGGCGGCGAAGAGCTGGAAACCCTGTGCAACGCGGGCATTCCGTTCTCTGTCGTGCCGGGCATTACGGCGGCGTCCGGGTGTTCAGCCTACTCTGGCATTCCGCTGACCCACCGTGATTACGCCCAGAGCGTGCGTCTGGTGACGGGGCACCTGAAAACCGGCAGCGAGCTGGACTGGCACAACCTGGCTGCCGAAAAGCAGACGCTGGTGTTCTATATGGGGCTTAACCAGGCCGCGACTATTCAGGCGAAACTGCTGGAACACGGCATGGAGGCAGATATACCCGTCGCGCTGGTGGAAAACGGTACCGCCATTACGCAGCGCGTGGTGGATGGTGTGTTGACGCAGCTTGGTGAACTGGCGCAGCAGGTAGAGAGTCCGGCGCTGATTATTGTTGGCCGTGTGGTTGAACTGCGCGAAAAACTCAACTGGTTCTCTAATCACTAACGCATATCCGCCCTTCTTCGAGTAGTCCTTAACCGGACTACTCCCCTGTTACCGCTGTCGATAACATACCGCCCTGAAATGGAACTTTTCCATTTATTCCCTCGTGTTACATCCAATTTAAGTTTCAAGACAAGGAATGCGTATGTTCAAACTGGCAAAAGCCGCCGTTCTGGTTGGCCTGTTATCGACTCTGACCGCCTGCACCGGTCACGTGCAAAACACCAAAAATAACTGCAGCTATGATTACCTGCTGCACCCGGCGATCTCCATTTCGAAGATCATCGGTGGCTGCGGCCCGGCGGCGCAGCAGTAAGCGATTTTCAGGCGTAAAAAAACCGGGGATTTCCCGGTTTTTTAGTTTTGGTGGTGCGGCCTGATGCCCTCACCCTGGCCCTCTCCAACAGGGAGAGGGAATAAACCCTAAAAACGGTAACGTGGTTACCGTTTTGCTTTTACCTAAGGTTTCGCGACAAATCCAATTGCTTCGTACACCGCTTTCAGGGTTTCGGACGCGCGCGCGCTGGCTTTTTCCGCGCCGTCTTTCATAACCTTCTGCAGGAAGGCTTCGTCGTTGCGATAGCGGTTATAGCGCTCCTGAAGCTCGGTCAGCATGCCGGAAACGGCGTCTGCCACTTCACCTTTCAGGTGACCGTACATTTTGCCTTCGAAGTGCTGCTCCAGCTCAGGAATGCTCTGGCCGGTGACACCGGAGAGGATATCCAGCAGGTTGGAGACGCCCGCTTTGTTCTGCACGTCGTAGCGCACAACAGGCGGCTCGTCGGAATCGGTCACCGCACGCTTGAGCTTTTTAACCACCGATTTCGGGTCTTCCAGCAGGCCGATAACGTTGTTGCGGTTATCATCTGACTTGGACATCTTCTTGGTCGGCTCCAGCAGCGACATTACGCGCGCACCGGATTTTGGAATGAACGGCTCTGGCACTTTAAACACATCGCCGTAAATCGCGTTGAAGCGCTGGGCGATATCACGGCTCAGCTCAAGGTGCTGCTTCTGGTCTTCACCCACCGGCACCTGGTTGGTTTGATACAGCAGGATGTCAGCCGCCATCAGCACCGGATAGTCAAACAGACCGGCGTTGATGTTTTCAGAGTAGCGCGCGGATTTATCCTTGAACTGGGTCATGCGGCTCAGCTCGCCGAAATAGGTGTAGCAGTTCAGCGCCCAGCCCAGCTGTGCGTGCTCTGGCACATGAGACTGAACGAAGATGGTGCTCTTCTCTGGATCGATACCGCAGGCCAGATATAAAGCCAGGGTATCCAGCGTGGCTTTGCGCAGCTTCTCAGGATCCTGACGCGCGGTAATCGCATGCAGATCGACGATGCAGTAAATGCAATGGTAGTCATCCTGCATGCTGACCCACTGACGTAACGCACCCATGTAGTTACCAATGGTCAATTCACCTGACGGCTGTGCGCCACTAAAAACGATGGGCTTAGTCATTATTCAATTCCTGATGTTCACTGTGCGAAAGCCCGAGTGCGGGCAACAAATCTTTGAAGTGGTCGAACACGACATCCGGCTCACTCAGCGTGATGGCCTCACCGTAGTTGTAGCCATAGGTTAATCCCACGGAAGGACAGCCTGCCGCTCTGGCAGCCAGAATATCATTACGGGAATCACCGACAAAGAGCAGCTCCGCAGGCGTTAAGGATAATTTTCCTGCCACCAGCAGAAGCGGTTCCGGGTGCGGCTTTTTGTTCTGCACGTCGTCGCCGCCCACAATCACGGAGAAATACTTCGCGATATCCAGCGCTTCCAGAAGCGGTTCGACAAACGGCGTCGGCTTGTTCGTCACCAGACCCAGCGGGATGCCTTTGGCGTGAAGTGCGCTCAGCGTTTGTTCAACATCCGGGAACAGGAAGCTGCCCTCTTCAACGGTCTCTTCGTAGAAACGATCGAACAGTTTACGCAGAATACGCAGCTGCTCATCTTTAGGAATGTCGGCGTGATCGACGCTCGGTTTACCCTGCGCAGCACGCTGCGATGCGCGTTCCTGACGAGCCCAGGTCAGGGCGCGATCCATCAGCACATCTGCGCCGTTGCCAATCCACGTTACCACGCGCTCTTCGCCCGCAACGGGTAATTCGAGAGCATACAGCGCCTGATCGACGGCGCTCGTTAAGCCAGGCGCGCTGTCGACCAGCGTGCCGTCGAGGTCAAATGCTATACCCCGGGTTGCCTGCAATTTATCCATGACTTACCTTCGCCAGTTCACGGCGCATTTCATCAATGACTTTTTTGTAATCCGGTTGGTCGAAAATCGCAGAGCCTGCAACGAACATATCCGCGCCCGCAGCCGCAATTTCACCAATGTTATTTACTTTCACGCCGCCATCCACTTCCAGACGAATATCGTAACCTGACTCGTCAATACGACGGCGCACTTCACGCAGTTTATCGAGCGTCTGAGGAATGAACGACTGGCCGCCAAAGCCCGGGTTAACGGACATCAGCAGGATCACGTCCAGCTTATCCATCACGTAGTCGAGATAGCTCAGCGGCGTAGCCGGGTTAAAGACCAGGCCCGCTTTACAGCCGTTCTCTTTGATCAGCTGCAGCGTGCGGTCAACGTGTTCGGAGGCTTCCGGGTGGAAAGTGATGATACTGGCGCCCGCCGCGGCGAAATCAGGCACGATGCGATCAACCGGTTTTACCATCAGGTGCACGTCAATCGGTGCGGTAATGCCGTAGCTACGCAGCGCCTTGAGCACCATAGGACCGATGGTCAGATTGGGAACGTAGTGGTTATCCATAACGTCAAAATGGACGACATCCGCGCCAGCCGCCAGTGCGTTGGCGGTGTCTTCACCCAGGCGGGCAAAATCGGCCGACAGAATTGAGGGAGCAATCAAAAACTGTTTCATCCGCATCTCCTTGAAATGTATTTACCGGCGGGCAAAACGGCTCAGGGGCGATAAAGAGCCAGGAGTTCGTCCACCTTTTTACGTGTGCCGCCGTTGCTGCTAATGCTACGCCGCACCTTGACCTGAAAATGCTTCGCGGCTTTGTACCATTCGCGCGTATCAGGGGTATCGTGATTCGAAATTAACACCGGAATTCTTTTGCTGACCAGCTTTTCCGCCATCTCCGCCAGACGCGCCTGCTCGGCAGGGCTGAAGCTGTTGGTGTGATAAGCGGTAAAATTCGCCGTCGCAGAGAGCGGGGCGTAAGGCGGGTCGCAGTAGACGACCGAGTTTACGCCAGCCAGCTCCATGCACTCCTCATAGGAGAGACAGTGGAATTCTGCATTCTGCGCTTTTTCAGCAAAGTGGTACAACTCATCCTGCGGGAAGTAAGGACGCTTGTAGCGACCAAACGGCACGTTAAATTCACCGCGCAGATTATACCGGCACAGGCCGTTGTAGCCATGGCGGTTGAGGTAGAGGAACAACAGTGCGCGACGGAACGGCTCCTGGCTCTGATTAAACTCAGTGCGGAACTGATAGTAAACGTCAGGATGGTTGTTCTCAGGGGTAAACAGCTTCCGCGCCTCTTCCACATACTCATCGGTACGCAGCTTAACAATGTTATAGAGGCTGATAAGGTCGCTGTTGATATCCGCCAGGATATAACGAGAAAAATCGGTATTCAGGAATACCGATCCAGCGCCCACGAAGGGCTCGATAAGACACTCGCCTTTCGGCAGGTGCTTTTTAATATCGTCGAGCAGGGGGTATTTCCCCCCTGCCCATTTCAGAAAAGCGCGATTTTTTTTCATGCTGACTAACTGATTACACCTTCTCCGGCTGTGGAGAAAGCTCCGACAGCATCCTGCGCTTTAAACATTACTTCAGATCGGCCTGCACCTGATGAATCGGCTTCGCCCACGGGTTCTTCGCCTGGACATCAGCGGGCAGCGTTGCAACGGCGCGTTTCGCTTCATCTTTAGAAGCATAAACACCGCTCACCAGCACATACCACGGCTGCCCGTTGCGGGTCGTCTGATAAACAACGTAGTTTTTCAGATTTGATTTCTTCGCCCAACCGTTGAGGTTGTCATAGTTAGACGAACTGCTCAGCTGCAGGGTGTAATTGCTGGATGGCGCAGATTTCAGAGAACCCACGTTGCCTGCCGTTTTACCTGCTGCTGCGCTGGAAGTGGTTGCCGTTGCAGTTGGTGCTGCCGTCGCTGCAGGTACCGTCGTGGTTGCTGTCGCTTTTGGCGCTGCTGTTGCCGCTGGCGCTTTCACCGGCTCGCTCACTGCAGGTTTGGTCTGCGCTGGCGCTTTCACTTCAGGCGCTTTAGCCACAGTCTGCGGCTTGCTTTCACGCTTCGGCTCAATCACGGCCTGTTTGCGTTCCTGACGCGGTGCAGTCTGCGTCTGGCGCGGTTTGGTTTCCGTTGTCGACGCGGTTGCCGTTGCTTGCGGTTGTGCATTGCTACCGCGAATCGGCGCGACGGTTGCAGGTTCAGTTGGCAGGGTAGAGTTGACCACCACGTTGTTCATCTGATCCTGGTTCTGAGGCTGCGTCAGTGCGTTGTTCAGATCGCCCTGAACCTCTACACGCTGCTGGCCCTCTGGCGTAGCAGTTGCCTGCCCTTCGGTCGGGGTAGAAGAGACTGGCGGCAAAGACACATCCTGCGGAGTCGTTGTATTACCCGCAGTCTGCTCTGCAGACGTGGTACCCGGTGCAGGCTGCGCACCGTTTGCCTGGTCGGTCGCATCGTTACCTGACAGGTTGATGCTCTTCTCGGTAGAAGCCGTCTGATCGGCTGAATTCGTTGAGGGTGCTTTCAGCGCGGAACCAATGCCGACAATCAGCAGCAGCAGTACCAGAACGCCCAGCCCCATCATGATGTACTGGCGGGAAGCCGGTTTCGCCGCTACCGCTTTTTTACGTTTACGCGGGCGACGCTCTACAGGCTCTTCGTCCATTGAATCTTCTTCGGACTCATAATCCTCTTCTTCTCGCTCATCACGCGCGTTACGGCTGCGTGAAGGGCGACGATCGTCTGCATCCAGATCAACATCGTCAAAGTTGATCTGCGGCTCGTTATCACGTTCTGAAGATTGACGAGAACGACCAGTACGACGATCGCTGGGATCGGGTTTCAGCTCGTCTTCTGGTTTGAATTCATCCATTTAACACCCCACTCAAAGGCTTATGCCAACGACTTTGCATTTCACCTGAAGCTAAACGACCACCGGTAACAGTGGCCTGACCTTTCTAGTTGTTACGCCTGCTGACAATCAGCGATAGCGCCAAGAACGACATCGTGCGGCACTCCGCCGCGCATTTCACTCTTCCCTATTGCAAGCGGGAGTACCAAACGCATCTCACCTGCCAATACTTTTTTATCGCGCATCATGTGGGGTAGATACGCCTGCGCAGACATCTCCTGCGGCCCTGTCACTGGTAACCCGGCACGTTCAAGCAGCGCAATAATGCGCGCTGTCTCTTCCGGTTTGAACTGACCCAGGCGCTCAGACGCACGCGCAGCCATGACCATACCGGCCGCGACCGCTTCGCCATGAAGCCAGTTGCCGTAGCCCATTTCCGCTTCGATCGCGTGACCAAACGTATGCCCCAGATTCAGTAAAGCACGTAAGCCCGTTTCGCGCTCGTCTGCTGCAACGACTTCTGCTTTCAGCTCACAACAACGACGAATACAGTACGCCAACGCTGGCCCGTCAAGGCGCAGCAGGGCATCCATATTCTCTTCCAGCCAGGTGAAGAACTCACCGTCAAGAATAATGCCGTATTTGATCACTTCTGCAAGACCAGACGCCAGCTCACGCTCAGGTAAGGTTTTCAGACAGTCGAGATCCACCACCACCGATGCCGGCTGGTAGAATGCGCCAATCATGTTTTTACCGAGCGGATGGTTGACGGCGGTTTTGCCACCAACAGAAGAGTCGACCTGTGACAGCAAGGTCGTTGGGATCTGAATAAAGCGCACGCCACGTTGATAGCTGGCGGCAGCAAAGCCTGTAAGATCGCCTACAACACCGCCGCCGAGGGCGAGCAGTGTCGTATCGCGACCGTGCGGTTTTTGCAGAAGTGCGGTAAAGACGGTATCAAGCACCGTCAGGCTTTTATACTGCTCGCCATCGGGCAGAATCACACTGTCGACCTTCACGCCCGCCTGCTCAAGCAGGTGGCGCACGCGGTCAAGATAAAGCGGAGCCAGTGTCTCATTGGTGACCAGCATCGTCTGATCACCCGCTTTCAGTGGTAAGAAGGAAGCTGGGTCGTTAAACAAACCAGCCGCGATGGTGATAGGGTAACTACGTTCCCCGAGAGTAACTGTAATCCTCTCCATGACGCGACATCCACCTTAAATGCTTTTACCCGCAGGCGAGTGTATATAAAGCCAGAATCAGTTGCTTTCCAGCATATGAATAATCTGGTTTGCAACCACTTTAGCGCTCTGATCGTCAGTACGAATGGTCACATCAGCAATCTCTTCGTACAGAGGATTGCGTTCGCCTGCCAGGGCTTCCAGAACTTCACGTGGTGGCGTTTCAACCTGCAGCAGCGGGCGCTTTTTATCGCGCTGCGTACGTGCCAGTTGTTTTTCGATAGTTGTCTCAAGATAGACCACTACACCACGGGCGGAGAGACGGTTGCGGGTTTCGCGAGATTTAACAGAGCCGCCGCCAGTTGCCAGCACAATGCCCTGTTTTTCCGTGAGTTCGTTGATCACTTTTTCTTCTCGGTCACGGAAACCTTCTTCGCCTTCTACATCGAAGACCCAGCCCACATCCGCTCCGGTTCGTTTCTCAATCTCTTGATCAGAATCGTAAAATTCCATATTGAGTTGTTGAGCTAACTGACGCCCAATAGTGCTTTTGCCGGCACCCATAGGCCCAACCAGAAAGATATTGCGTTTCTCTGCCATTTTTTCGGTACTACTAAGACTATTCGTTAATGGTAATCCCCGCTTCGCAGACACCCAGCGTAGCAGGACATGAACTGAAACCTCATATGCAATAGAGCGAGAGTCAGACTAAAAATTATCTCAATACTCCGGCTTGTTTGGCAACTGATTAAATCACCGCACCAGACGCATAAGGTAATAAGACGTAAGTCCAACTCAAATCGGTACTCCTTGTATGCTAATTCATGCCCCACGTCAAACATCTGCAACAAACTGAATGCAAAATCATTGCGGGGATCGTTACCCGTTAATGAATATCGACCAGGCGTGGCGTAATAAACACCACCAGCTCGCGCCGCTCGTTATCTTTACCGTCGTGACGGAACAGTTGCCCAATCCAGGGGATTTTCCCCAGCCCCGGCACGCTATCACTCCCGGTTTTATTCTTTTGCGAGAAAATGCCGCCCAGCGCCAGCGTTTCTCCGCTTTTTACCTCCACCTGCGTTTCTATCTCTTGCTTATCAATTGCCAGCGTTTCGCCATCGGCCTGCTGAAGCACCTGGCCCGGCATGTTTTCGCTGATGTGAAGCTTCAGACGCACGCGCCCTCCCGGCAGCACCACCGGCGTGACCTCCATCCCAAGCACGGCCTCTTTAAATTCCACGGAGGTCGCGCCGCTCTCGCCGCTGGAGACCTGATACGGAATTTCGCTGCCCTGCTTGATGCTGGCCGGTTGCATATGGGACCCCAACAGCCGTGGACTGGCGATAATATCCACCTGCTGTTTTTGCTCCAGAGCCGACAGTTCCAGATCCAGCAGCCTGCCGTTGATGCGCCCAATGTTAAACCCGACGTGCGTGGTCGCACTGGCGACCGACAGATCTGCCCCGAGCGTCGTGACCTGCCCCACTTTACCGGCCTCTGTCGCCTCTGCGAGATTCCATTTCACCCCCAGTTCACGCAGGCTTTTTTCGTTAATGGTGACGATATGGGCCGAAAGCTCCACTTGCTCAACGGGCAGGTCCATCTGCTCCGCCCAACGCTTTAGCACGTCCACGACGCTCTGATTATCCCGCACCCACAGTCGATTTGTGCGCTTATCGACGGATAAACTGCCCTTCGGGCTCAGGAGCCTTTCGGCGTTTTTTTGCACGTCTCCGGCATCCGCCCAGGTGAACGGAATGCTATGTGAGACGAGCGGTGCCTCAAGCAACCGCCGTGCCTGCTGCTCGCGCTGCCAGGCGGCAGTATGGACATAAAAGATGCCGCCATCTTCCTGAAGGACCAGCCCGGCACTGGTCACCACCGTCTGCAGCGCCTGTCGCCAGGGCACGCGCGTTAAATTCAACGAAAGCGAGCCCGTCACATCCGGCGATACCACCAGATTACGGTTCTCCTGCGCCACCAGCGCCTGCAGCACCTGTACGACAGGGACATCATCCACCACGAGGGTGACGGGTTTTGGCGCGGCGGCCCACAGGGGCTGGCTGATCGCCAGCAGTAACAGCAGTATCCTTAACGTCACTTTTATGCGTTCCTTCTCGTTGCCATGTCCATTGCGTCGGTTCACACAGGTCCCCGACATCCACGGTCAGCTGTTGTTGATCCATCTTGCTCACCCGCCAGCCAGGCGGTAAACGTTCATCCCTTTTCACGCGGTGCCAGCGCTGTTGCCCGTCGCGCAAAATGCCGGTTTCCATGCTGCCACCCACCATTCCCTGATATCGCCACTGGGCGAGCTGCCCAACCGCACAGCTATCCTCCGGAGGCTGGAAGGGATCGCGCATTCCAGTCAGAAACAGCAGCGAAAAGAGAATCAGGTAGCGCACCTTACTGCGCATGATCGCTCTCCAGCTGCAGGCTCAGGCGTAGCGTTGTGCCTTCAGGGGCAAGGTTAAATGCGCTGATGCTCACCGCCTGCTGCGCCAGACGGGAAAACAGCGCAGGGACATCTGACCATAGAGCATCCAGCACCAGTTCCCCGCCGTTCTGCTGCGGTTTCCAGTGCACCAGTGCGGTTCTCTTGTCCTGAAAATCCAGCGGCGAGAAGGGCTGAACGGGCGGCATCTCGCGCCGGGCTGGCGCTACGGGTTGCCGTCCGGCCCCAGGCCACAACGCGGCATTCAATTGCCTGGCGCGAATGGATAACGCCTCGAGTTCTGCACACTTCACCCCAACGGGCCGGACCAGAAGCCCCCATACGGCCATGGCAATAACCCCGGACACCACGCACCAGCAGATCACCCGCACAGAAGAGCGGATTTCTACCCAGCGTTGCAGACGTTGTTCCACGGCCTACCCCCGGCGCTTAAGCTGAAAAGTGAACACCCAGCGCCCCTGGCTATCCTGCTGCAGTTCACCAGCAGACCCGAAGCTAAACCCTGCCACCTGTTTCAGCGCATCCGTCATGGCCGCAAGCGCCGGGAGGGCGGAGGCATACCCGCTCACCGTAAGCACAGGCGGTTGATAACGTAACGCTGAAAGCCAGGCTTGCGCTGGCATCACGGCAGAGAGTGACTCCAGTGCCGGTTGCCATGCGACGGGACGAGATTCCACCCCAGTCGTCGCAGGGAGTGCAGAGGGGCGCTGACGTGTTTTCAGTATTTGCTGCACCGCGTTGATTCCCGCCAGTTCACTCTGTAGCCCACGCAGCTTCACGTCATGATTCATCCGCAGGCCAAGCCCGAGGGTCAGCGTCACCAGCAATGAAGCGATAAACAGCACGCCCCAGAAGCGCAGGCAGCGCATCCGGCGCTGCTGTCGCCACGGTAAAAAATTCGCCGTGCTCATTCAGGCACCTCACTCATGGCCAACGCCAGCGCGACGGTAAAATCAGCACCGCGCTCGGGTAAGGGAGGCTGGCAACTGACCAGCAGTTTCCAGGGGTCACGTGTGGCATCGAACTGAACGATGTCATCAGAAGAGAGCGCAAGCAGGGCCGCCAGCTCGGTGACATCTTTCGCTTCTGTGGCGTAGCGCCGTCCCCACTGGTGGCGCATCGCCCACAGCCACTGGTGCCGATCCCGCCAGGCGACGCACTGAGCAGGGGCAACGGCATGGAGGAGATTCCCTAACGCGCCTGCATCCGGCGTGATAGCCGCTAACCGCAAGCGCAGCGTTTTTGCCAACAACAAAAGGGCATCGACTTCGTTGTTTTGCGCCGCCGTAACATGAAATGTGTTGCTGAACGTGTCCTCCACATAGTCAAAGCACAGCCCGTCTGTGGACATCTCCAGCTCCCGGGACAGCGTGGAACCCACCCAGGAAACCTGCTCGCTGTCACGAAGGGCCATGGACGGGCGCGGCAGCGAGCGTTGTAACGTGCGCGCAGCGGGAAATGAGAGGAATACCCGGTGGTAATGGGGCAACGCCCGCCGCCAGTCGCGTAACGCGGCAACCAGATGTTCTGGCTTGAGAATTTTCCCGTCGCGGATAATCCCGTCTGCCAGGGAAACAGCCCACCAGCGCCGTAAACGCCACCCAGGCTTCTCTTTGGTCAGCGCTACAATGAGCACCCTATCTTGTTGAATATGAATGCCCGTTTGCCAGGTTTTGAAAGCCATACTTCACGATCTCCTTATCGCCCGTCAGAGTGACGGCTATATCAATGAATCAGGCTTGCCTTTATACTACCGCGCGATTGTTTAGAAACTGCCCAAGTGAAACCAGATGGGAAATCTCCGGTGAAGTTCGTAAAGTATTTATTGATCCTTGCAGTCTGTTGCATTCTGCTGGGAGCAGGCTCGATTTATGGTTTGTACAAATATATTGAGCCGCAGCTACCTGATGTCGCCACGCTTCGTGATGTGCGACTCCAGATCCCAATGCAGGTCTATAGCGCCGATGGCGAGCTCATGGCGCAATATGGCGAAAAACGCCGTATCCCGCTGACCTTAAAGCAAATTCCTCCCGTGATGGTGAACGCTTTTATCGCCACCGAGGACAGCCGTTTTTACGAGCACCACGGCGTCGATCCGGTGGGGATTTTCCGCGCCGCCAGCATTGCGTTGTTCTCCGGTCATGCCTCTCAGGGGGCCAGTACCATTACGCAGCAGCTGGCGCGTAACTTCTTCCTCAGCCCTGAAAAGACGCTGACGCGTAAGATCAAAGAGGTGTTCCTCGCGATCCGCATCGAGCAGCTGCTGAGTAAAGACGAGATCCTTGAGCTTTACCTCAACAAAATCTATCTCGGTTACCGCGCCTATGGCGTTGGCGCTGCGGCGCAGGTGTACTTCGGTAAGCCAGTAGAACAACTCACGCTGAGCGAAATGGCGACCATCGCCGGTCTGCCGAAAGCGCCATCCACGTTCAACCCGCTCTACTCCATGGACCGTGCGACTGCGCGTCGTAACGTGGTGCTGTCGCGTATGCTGAGCGAAGGCTACATCAGCCAGACCGAGTACGACCAGGCACGCAGCGATGTTATCGACGCCAACTACCATGCGCCGGAAATCGCCTTCTCCTCACCGTATCTCACCGAGATGGTTCGTCAGGAGATGGTGAGCCGTTATGGCGAGAAGGCCTATGAAGACGGCTATCGCGTATACACCACAGTAACCCGCAAAGTTCAGCAGGCGGCACAGCAGGCCGTGCGTAACAACGTGATGGATTACGACATGCGCCACGGCTACCGCGGCCCGTCGAACGTGTTGTGGAAAGTGGGCGAAAGCGCATGGGACAGCAAGAAAATCCCCGACTCGCTGAAAACACTTCCAACCTATGGCCCGCTGCTGCCAGCCGTTGTCACACCGGCCGATCCGCAGGAGGCCGTCGCACTGCTGGCAGACGGCACCTCCGTCTCGCTGCGAATGGACGGGATCCGCTGGGCCCGTCCGTACCGCTCTGACACGCTGCAAGGCCCAACGCCGCGCAAAGTGACGGACGCGGTGCAGACGGGTCAGCAAATCTGGGTTCGCCAGGTGGGCGATGCGTGGTGGCTGGCACAGGTGCCAGACGTGAACTCCGCGCTCGTCTCCATTAATCCGCAAAACGGTGCGGTGATGGCGCTGGTCGGCGGGTTTGATTTCAACCAGAGCAAATTTAACCGTGCCACTCAGGCGCTGCGTCAGGTTGGCTCTAACATCAAGCCGTTCCTCTACACCGCCGCGATGGATAAAGGGCTGACGCTCGCCAGTATTCTCAACGACGTACCGATTTCCCGCTGGGATGCCGGTGCGGGTTCTGACTGGCAGCCGAAAAACTCTCCACCGCAATATGCGGGCCCAATCCGTCTTCGTCAGGGTCTGGGGCAGTCGAAAAACGTGGTGATGGTTCGCGCCATGCGCGCCATGGGCGTTGACTATGCGGCAGAGTATCTGCAGCGCTTCGGCTTCCCGGCGCAGAATATCGTCCATACCGAATCGCTGGCGCTGGGCTCCGCGTCCTTTACGCCGCTTCAGGTCGCGCGCGGTTATGCGGTAATGACGAACGGCGGGTTCCTGATCGATCCGTACTTCATCAGTAAAATTGAGAACGACCAGGGCGGCGTGCTGTTCGAGGCGAAACCAAAAATCGCCTGTGCAGAGTGCGATATTCCGGTCATTTACGGCGATACTCAGAAGTCTAACGTACTTGAAAACAAAGACATGGAAGATGTCGCCATTTCTCAGGAACAGCAGAACTCAGCGGTACCACAGCCTCAGCTGGAGCAGGCTAACCAGGCCCTGGTTGCCCAGACCGGTGCGCAGGAGTATGCCCCGCACGTGATCAACACACCGCTGTCGTTCCTGATTAAGAGCGCGCTGAATACCAATATCTTTGGTGAACCGGGCTGGCAAGGCACCGGCTGGCGTGCCGGACGTGATCTGCAGCGCCGCGACATCGGCGGGAAAACGGGAACCACCAACAGCTCGAAAGATGCGTGGTTCTCCGGTTACGGGCCGGGTGTGGTCACTTCTGTCTGGATCGGCTTTGACGATCACCGCCGCGATTTGGGTCGTACCACCGCCTCCGGCGCGATTAAAGATCAGATCTCTGGTTACGAAGGCGGCGCGAAGAGTGCGCAACCGGCGTGGGATGCGTACATGAAATCCGTTCTGGAAGGCGTGCCTGAGCAGCCGCTAACGCCTCCGCCGGGCATTGTGACGGTCAACATTGACCGCAACACCGGGCAGCTCGCCAATGGCGGAAATAGCCGTGAAGAGTATTTCATCGAAGGCACGCAGCCAACCAGGCAGGCGGTGCATGAGGTGGGAACAGAAATTATCGATAACGGCGAAACGCACGAGTTGTTTTAAGCATAAAAATGCCCGGTAAAAACCGGGCAAATAATAGTAGGCCGGGTAAGGCGAAGCTGCCACCCGGCTTTTTTATGGCCTACAGTCGCCCCTGGCCTTTCAACCACTCGCGTACCAGGAACAGGGCGCTCACGTTACGCGCTTCGTTAAAGTCCGGATCTTCCAGTAAATCCATCAGATGCGCCAGCGGCCAGCGAACCTGCGGCAGCGGCTCCGGCTCGTCTCCTTCCAGCGATTCTGGATAGAGATCTTCCGCCACCACGATATTCATTTTGCTGGAAAAATAGGACGGTGCCATGCTCAGTTTTTTCAGGAACGACAGCTCATTCGCGCCAAAACCGACCTCTTCTTTCAGTTCACGATTGGCGGCTTCGAAAACCGTCTCGCCAGGATCGATCAGTCCCTTGGAGAATCCAAGTTCGTAAGATTCAGTTCCTACCGCGTATTCACGGATCAAGATTAGGTGATCGTCAACGATGGGGACAATCATCACTGCTTCACGCGAAGAGGGGCGCATACGTTCGTAAACGCGACGCACACCGTTGCTGAACTCCAGGTCCACACTTTCCACATTAAACAGGCGCGATTTAGCGACGGTTTCAACGCTCAGAATGGTGGGTTTTTGTAGTGGTTTGCTCATCTTGACGGGTCTTTGGTGTGTGAACTGGCGTTATTGTGCGATATGCCGCACGGTTTGGGCAATGTCAATTGTACTTTATTTACATTTGTGCAACGTAACTGGAATCAATCCTTAATTCAAAACAAATGTCAAGAGGTTGAAATGTTTCCAGGAATTTGCTGATATCGCGCCATCACAGGCTTTGCTATTATCATCGGTCACTGGGATGCGCTTCAGAATGCTCAAGTTCGACTCCATACTTGCCGATAGCCAACCACAGACTCTCATTCATGTTAAAGGTGCTACTGACTACACCTGTAAGATAAGTAAGATGGGGAAAGCATGAGCACCATTTTGATTGTTCTCACTGCTATGCTGGCCGCCGCGCTGGTTGCAGGGTGGGCGTACAGGCGTCGCGTACAGCGTCGATATCGACTGCCCTTTTTAAACGCTTTTGCGGGTGCGACGACACGTAAGCTCGCGCCTGAAGAACGCAGCGCCATTGAACACTACCTCGATAATCTGAACCGCGCTCAGCAGTCGCCTGGGCCAACGGGTGCCAGTACTGCGCCGGTCTCCCTCAATCTTAACGCACAAAGCGACACCGTGCTCTGCGTGACGCGCTCGATCACCCGTTACGGCATTACGACTGACGACCCTAACAAATGGCGTTATTACCTGGATTCTGTCGAGGTCCATCTCCCGCCATTCTGGGAACAGTACATTAATGATGAAAACAGCGTAGAGCTGATTCATACCGACTCCCTGCCGCTGGTTATCTCGCTAAACGGTCATCACCTCAATGAGTACGTGCATGAAGCGCCGCGCTTCGCGCTGGAACGGGCAAGTTCAACGCAGGCCAGCATTCGCGGTGAAGAGACAGAGCAGATTGAACTGCTGAACATTCGTCAGGAGACGCATGAAGAGTACGCCTTAAGCCGCCCGGATGGTATTCGTGAAGCGGTGCTGATTGTTGCGGCATTTCTGCTCTTTTTCTTCTGTCTGCTCACGCCAGATGTTTTCGTTCCCTGGCTTGCGGGCGGCGCAGTTCTGCTCCTGGCGGCCGGATTGTGGGGTCTGTTTGCCCCTCCGACGAAAACGTCGCTGCGTGAAATTCACTGCCTGCGTGGAACGCCAAAGCGCTGGGGTCTCTTCGGCGAGAACGATCAGGAGCATCTCAATAATATCTCGCTCGGTATTATCGACCTTATCTATCCGCGCCACTGGCAGCCGTGGATCGCCCAGGATTTAGGGCATAAAACCGATATCGATATCTACCTCGACCGCCACGTGGTGCGTCAGGGGCGTTATCTGTCCCTGCACGATGAAGTGAAAAACTTCCCGCTTCAGCACTGGCTTCGCAGCACGGTCATTGCTGGCGGTGCAGCGCTGGTCTTTTTGATGCTGCTACTTTTCGTGCCGCTGGATATGCCCATTAAGTTCACCCTGTCATGGATTAAAGGGGCGCAGACGGTGGAAGCCACCAGCGTGAAGCAACTGGAAGACGCCGGCATACGCGTGGGTGATACGCTGCGTCTGCAAGGGACCGGAATGTGTAACATCCATGCGCCTGGCGCATGGAACACACGTCAGAATTCGCCGTTTATGCCGTTTGATTGTTCGCAAATTATCTGGAACGATGCGCCTCCGCTGCCGCTGCCTGAATCCGATGTCGTGAATAAAGCTACGGCGCTCACCGAAACGGTCAGCCGCCAGTTGCATCCGAAACCGGATGACGATTCCCGCGTTAGCCCTGCCCTGCGTTCGGCAATTCAGAAATCGGGCATGGTACTGCTGGATGACTTTGGTGAAATCGTCCTGAAAACAGAGGATCTCTGTTCTGCCCAGGACGAGTGCGTGCGGCTTAAAAATGCACTGGTGAATCTCGGGAACAGCAAGGACTGGGATGCACTGGTGAAACGCGCGGAAGCAGGACGCCTGGACGGCGTCAACGTGCTGCTGCGTCCGGTCAGCGCTGAATCTCTGGATAACCTGGTCGCCACCTCCACCGCGCCGTTTGTGATGCGCGAAACCACCCGAGCAGCCCAGGCGTTAAACAGCCCGGCTCCGGGCGGCTTTGTGATTGTCAGCGATGAGGGGAGCGATCTGGTTGATCAGCCTTATCCGCAAGTTGCGTTATATGACTACCCGGCTCAGGAGCAGTGGGGAGAGTTCCAGCGGCTTGCTCAAATGCTGATGCAAACGCCGTTCAGCGCGGAAGGGATCGTCACACGTATCTTCACAGACGCCAATGGCACGCGCCATGTCGACCTGCACCGAATGCCGGATAGCGCAGGATTGTGGCGTTATATCGGCACATCCCTGCTGATGATCGCGATGCTGGCATGCATTTTCTGGAACGGCTTTATGGCCTTGCGCCGCTATCAGCGTTCGCGCACCCGGCTTGCTGAGATTCAGCAGTATTACGAAAATTGCCTCAATCCTAAACTCATCTCATCCTCTGAGAGCCTGATCGGATAACGTCACTGCGCGGCAAGTTGTGCTACCCTGTCGCGCACGTTTCTTCTGGCTGGAGTTCCCCTAAATGCATCTTGATATTGCCTGGCAGGAGGTCGATACCGTCCTGCTGGATATGGACGGCACGCTGCTTGATCTCGCCTCTGATAACTTTTTCTGGCAACAACTGGTGCCCGAAACATACGGTAAACAGCAGGGTATCTCTCCGGCAGAAGCGCAGGAATTCATTCGTTCGCAATATAGCGCCGTGCAGCATACGCTAAACTGGTACTGTCTGGACTACTGGAGCGAGCGCCTCGGTTTGGATATTTGTGCCATGACCACCGCCCAAGGGCCACGCGCGGTACTGCGCGACGATACGGTGCCGTTCCTGGATGCCCTGCAAGCCAGCGGTAAGCGCCGCATTTTGCTGACTAACGCGCATCCTCATAATCTGGCCGTGAAGCTGGAACATACGGGTCTGGCGTCACACCTTGATTTATTACTTTCCACCCACACATTTGGTTATCCGAAAGAGGATCAGCGGTTGTGGCATGCGGTGGCGGAAGAGACCGGTTTGCAGCCGGAACGTACGCTGTTTATTGACGACAGCGAGCCGATTCTGGATGCCGCCGCGACGTTTGGCATTCGCTATTGTCTGGGCGTGACCAATCCTGATTCCGGACTGGCTGAAAAAAGCTACCTGCGGCATCCGGGGCTGAACGACTATCGCCGGATGATCCCCTCACTCACCGTGAAGGAGACGCCATGAAAGAAAAAGCCTCTGATGGGGTAAGACTGGATAAATGGCTATGGGCGGCCCGGTTTTATAAAACGCGCGCCCTTGCCCGCGAAATGGTTGATGGTGGCAAAGTGCATTACAACGGTCAGCGCAGCAAGCCGAGCAAGATGGTTGAGCTGAATGCCACCTTAACGCTGCGCCAGGGTAATGATGAAAAAACGGTAGTGATTAAAGCCATTACCGAACAGCGACGTCCCGCAACCGAAGCCACACAGCTTTATGAAGAGACAGCTGAAAGCATTGAAAAGCGTGAGAAAACCGCGCTGGCGCGCAAAATGAACGCGCTGACGATGCCTCACCCGGACCGGCGACCGGATAAAAAAGAGCGCCGCGATCTGATGAAATTTAAACACGGTGAGACCGAGTAACCCTCACCTGCACGAGAGATGAAAATGGCCCAACACGACCAATTACACCGCTATCTGTTTGAACAATTCGCCGTGCGCGGCGAGCTGGTCACCGTATCCGAAACCTGGAAACAGATTCTGGAAAACCACAACTACCCGCTGCCGGTGAAAACCCTGTTGGGCGAACTGCTGGTTGCCACCAGCCTGCTGACCGCCACGCTAAAATTCGCTGGTGATATCACCGTGCAGCTGCAGGGTGACGGCCCGATGACGCTGGCGGTGATCAACGGCAACAACCAGCAGCAGATGCGCGGCGTTGCACGCGTTCAGGGCGAAGTCCCTGAAAATGCGGATCTGAAAACGCTGGTTGGCAATGGCTATCTGGTGATCACCATCTCTCCGGAGGAAGGCGAGCGCTATCAGGGCGTGGTCGGGCTGGAAGGCGATACCCTGGCAGCCTGCCTGGAAGACTACTTCATGCGGTCTGAACAGTTGCCAACCCGTCTGTTCATCCGCACCGGTGAAGTTGACGGTCAGCCTGCTGCTGGCGGTATGCTGCTGCAGGTTCTGCCTGCACAGGATGCGCAGACTAATGATTTTGAGCACCTGGCGACGCTGACCGAAACCGTCAAAGCAGAAGAGCTCTTCAACCTGTCGGCGACCGACGTGCTGTGGCGTCTGTACCACGAAGAAGAAGTGACGGTATACGACCCGCAGGCGGTGGAGTTTAAGTGCACCTGCTCCCGCGAGCGCTGCGCGGGCGCCCTGAAAACGCTGCCTGACGAAGAGATCGACAGCATCATGGCGGAAGACGGTGAAATCGACATGCACTGTGACTACTGCGGTACGCACTACGTGTTCAATTCGATGGATATCGCCGAGATCCGCAATAACGCCTCCCCGGCGGATCCGCAGGTCCACTAAACCTCTTTCCCCTCACCCTACCCCTCTCCCCTTTGGGGAGAGGGGTAAAAAAACGCCCCCCAAGCTGAATCGTTTTCCCTATGTAACTCTTACGTAATTTTCTTACGTGTATGCGATTACATTCACATTCCTTCGGTTAAATTCACCAGCCCTTAACCTTTTAGGAACATTTTCCACAACCAAAAAGCGATTCCTGCGATAATCCGCCTGCGCTGTGACTGGAGTCGCAGCGTTTTCCGTTAGTAAGGGTTTTGTCCAGATACGTAAATCTATGAGCCCCGTCGCGGTTAACAACCTCAGAAAAACCCTACAATTTCAGGCAGTACATATTGGCTAAGGAGCAGTGATATGCGTGTTACTGGTTTAACCCCGCAAGATCTCATGGCTTATGGTATTCACGACGTCCAGGAAATCGTCTACAACCCCGATTACGATACGCTGTATCAGGAAGAGCTCAATCCAGCACTGGAAGGATACGAGCGAGGTGCGTTGACAAACCTTGGTGCTATCGCCGTCGATACCGGTATTTTTACCGGTCGTTCGCCGAAAGATAAGTATATCGTCCGAGACGAAACCACCCGCGATACGCTGTGGTGGGCTGATAAGGGCAAAGGGAAGAACGACAACAAACCGCTCTCCCCGGAGACCTGGCAGCATCTGAAAGGGCTCGTCACTCACCAACTCTCCGGCAAGCGCCTGTTCATTATCGACGCTTTCTGCGGCGCTAACGCCGACACCCGACTTTCCGTGCGTTTCATTACCGAAGTGGCCTGGCAGGCGCATTTCGTGAAAAATATGTTTATTCGTCCTACCGACGAAGAGCTACAGGACTTCACCCCAGATTTCATCGTGATGAACGGTGCAAAATGCACGAATCCACAGTGGAAAGAGCAGGGTCTGAACTCCGAGAACTTTGTTGCCTTCAACCTGACCGAGCGTATCCAGCTGATTGGCGGTACCTGGTACGGCGGCGAGATGAAGAAAGGGATGTTCTCGGTCATGAACTACCTGCTGCCGCTGCGCGGTATCGCCTCCATGCACTGCTCGGCGAACGTCGGCGAGAAAGGCGACGTGGCGGTATTCTTCGGCCTGTCCGGCACTGGGAAAACAACCCTCTCTACCGACCCGAAACGCCGCCTGATTGGCGATGACGAACATGGCTGGGACGACGACGGCGTGTTTAACTTCGAAGGCGGCTGCTACGCGAAGACCATTCGCCTGTCTGAAGAGGCCGAACCGGATATCTTCCACGCGATCCGCCGCGACGCGCTGCTCGAAAACGTCACCGTGCGTGCCGACGGCTCCATTGACTTCGACGATGCGTCGAAAACCGAAAACACCCGTGTTTCGTATCCGATTTACCACATCGACAATATCGTGAAGCCGGTGTCAAAAGCGGGTCATGCTACGAAGGCGATTTTCCTGACGGCGGATGCGTTCGGCGTACTGCCTCCGGTATCTCGCCTGACCGCCAGCCAGACGCAGTACCACTTCCTCTCGGGCTTTACCGCCAAGCTGGCGGGTACCGAGCGCGGTGTGACGGAGCCAACTCCGACCTTCTCCGCCTGCTTCGGCGCGGCCTTCCTGTCGCTGCATCCGACGCAGTACGCTGAAGTGCTGGTAAAACGCATGCAGGCATCCGGCGCGCAGGCTTACCTGGTGAACACCGGCTGGAACGGCACCGGCAAGCGTATCTCCATCAAGGATACCCGCGCGATTATCGACGCCATTCTGGATGGTTCTCTGGACGACGCTGAAACCTTCACGCTGCCAATGTTTGACCTGGCGATCCCAACGTCTCTGCCGGGTGTGGATACGCATATCCTCGACCCGCGCAATACGTACGGTTCACCGGAGCAGTGGCGCGAGAAGGCGGAATCGCTGGCGAAGCTGTTTATTGAGAACTTCGAGAAGTATACCGATACCCCGGCAGGCGAAGCGCTGGTGAGCGCGGGTCCGAAGCTGTAATGCCTTCCCCCTCTCCCTGTGGGAGAGGGCCGG
>NZ_GL890781.1:56873-69036 GCF_000211415.1 Enterobacter mori LMG 25706
AAGGGTGGCGAGTGCCACCCTTTTTTTAACCCTCTTTCACCTGCCCCCGCGTCACCGGTACCGGCAGCCAGGCGCGAATGCTCAGCCCACCCCGTTCGCTGGTGCCAATCTCCAGCAATCCGTTATGGTTATCGATAATACGCTGCACAATCGCCAGGCCTAAACCGGTTCCGCTGGTGCTGCGCGCGCTGTCGCCACGCACAAACGGCTGGAACAGATGCTTACGCTGCTCAGGCTTAATGCCAGGGCCATCGTCTTCCACCTGGAACCAGGCGCGGTTGAGTTCAGACCCGCTGCTGACTTTAATCCAGCCATTACCGTAGCGAGCCGCGTTGACCACCATGTTCGCCACTGCACGTTTGATGGAGAGCGGATGCATGCGCACCTGGATCTCCCCCGCCTGCAGGTCGGTATCAATCTCACGCTCGTAGCCGCTTTCCGCCGCCACCACCTCGCCCAGCACCGCGTTCAGGTCAGCCATTTCCATCGGCATCTCCTGCCCGGTGCGCAGGTAATCGATGAACTGCTCGATGATGGCGTTACACTCTTCGATGTCCTTGTTGATGGACTCGGCAAGGTAACCGTCCTCTTCCCCCATCATCTCCGTCGCCAGGCGAATACGCGTCAGCGGCGTACGCAGGTCATGGCTAACCCCCGCCATCAGCAGCGTACGGTCATCCGCCAGCTGCTTCACACCTGCCGCCATATGGTTAAACGCACGCGTCACCGAACGCACTTCTGAGGCGCCATACTCGCGCAGCGGTGGAGGAATAATCCCTTTACCGACCTGCAGCGCCGCGTGCTCCAGGTCGACCAGCGGTCGGTTCTGTATACGGATAAACAGCCACGCGCCGCCTATCGCCAGCAGCATGATGGCCAGGGTGTAGCGGAACAGCGGCGAGAAGTCGCCCTGATGGATTTCGGTCAGCGGGACGCGCACCCATATGTTGGGTGAGAGCCAGGTTTTCAGCCAGACGACCGGCGAGCTTTTGTTGACCTCAACGCGCACTTCCGTTGGGCCACCCAGCTGCTGCGCCATCTGCTGGCTAAGGAATTCGTAGTGTTGCGCCCAGCGCAGGCCAGCGTCTTCCGCCGCTTCGTTGGAGTAGAGCGAAATGCCCAGTTCACGGTAGATTTCACGGCGAAACGCCGGGGGAACAACCAGCTGCGTGCCGTCCTCCAGCTGCAGCTTATCGGTCATCAGCATACGGACTTCGTAGGCAAGGACCTTATTAAACTGCTGGAGGCTCGGCAGGATCGCAAAGTTCAGCACCACCAGATAGGTCGTCACCAGGCTGACGAACAGCAGGGTGACGATCAATAACAGGGTGCGGGCAAACGAGCTTCGCGGCGAGAAGCGCATTCGCCTCATGCTTTAGAGCCGTCCGGGACAAACACGTAGCCCAGACCCCACACGGTCTGAATATAACGAGGATGCGCCGGATCTTCTTCCACCATGCGGCGCAGGCGGGAGATCTGCACGTCGATGGAGCGTTCCATTGCGGAGTATTCGCGACCGCGCGCCAGGTTCATCAGCTTGTCACGGGAGAGCGGCTCACGCGGGTGGCTGACCAGCGCTTTCAGTACCGCAAACTCGCCGCTGGTGAGCGGCATTGGCTCGTCTTCACGGAACATCTCACGGGTGCCGAGGTTCAGCTTGAACTTACCGAAGGCAATCACCGCCTCTTCCTGGGAAGGAGCGCCCGGCAGTTCGTTTGCCTGACGGCGCAGCACGGCGCGAATACGCGCCAGCAGTTCACGCGGGTTAAACGGTTTTGGAATGTAGTCGTCTGCGCCAATTTCGAGGCCCACGATACGGTCAACCTCTTCGCCCTTCGCCGTCACCATGATGATTGGCATCGGGTTGCTCTGACTGCGCAGACGGCGGCAGATGGAAAGCCCGTCTTCGCCCGGTAGCATCAGGTCAAGGACCATCAGGTGGAAAGATTCACGGGTCAGCAGACGGTCCATCTGCTCAGCGTTCGCGACGCTACGAACCTGGAAGCCCTGCTCGGTCAGATAACGCTCAAGCAGCGCGCGCAGGCGCATGTCGTCATCCACGACCAGAATTTTGTAGTTTTCTTGCATTGTGTGTACTCCCAAAGGTTCGGATAGTCTTTGTAACAGCGTATTCTAAAAAAGTGCACGTATTCGACCAGCTAATTCTGGTATAAATTCTAGTCGAAATTGTTACAAAGCATATTTAACAGCAGCTTATCTGCACATTTCATCACATAAATCATTATTAATCCTGTCTGTTACACTGTGTGGTACGTATTGTGCGCAAGACAGTAAACCGGCAGCAAAGGCTTCACCATGAAAACGCCCCTGATCACCCGCGAAGGGTACGAAAAGCTCAAAAAAGAGATGGATTACCTGTGGCGCGAAGAGCGTCCCGAGGTGACCAAAAAAGTCACCTGGGCGGCAAGCCTGGGCGATCGCAGCGAAAATGCTGACTACCAGTACAACAAAAAGCGACTGCGTGAGATCGACCGCCGGGTTCGCTACCTGACGAAGTGCCTCGAGAACCTGAAAATTGTCGATTACTCCCCGCAGCAGGAAGGCAAAGTGTTCTTCGGCGCGTGGGTTGAAATTGAAAACGATGACGGCAACACCCTGCGGTTTCGCATCGTTGGCTACGATGAAATTTTTGGTCGTAAGGATTACATCTCCATCGACTCACCCATGGCGCGCGCGCTGCTGAAAAAGGAAGTGGGCGATCTGGCCGTCGTTCAGACCCCTTCCGGTGAAGCCAGCTGGTACGTGAACGAAATCGAGTACGTTAAATAGTCCGAGAGCGCCCTCCACGGCTGGCATTTTGCCGTGTCAGCCCGTATAACTATCCCCTGATTTTTTCGACTCAACAGATGATAAAGCCATGATGAAAGATTCGCTCTGCCGCATTATTGCGGGTGATATTCAGGCCAGAGCCGAACAGGTAGAAGCTGCCGTTCGCCTGCTTGATGAAGGGAACACCGTGCCGTTTATTGCACGCTATCGTAAGGAAGTCACCGGTGGTCTGGATGACACGCAGCTGCGTAACCTGGAAACGCGTCTGGGTTATTTGCGCGAGCTGGAAGAACGTCGGCAGGCAATCCTCAAATCCATTGGCGAACAGGGCAAGCTGACCAGCGAGCTGGAAAACGCCATCAATGGCACCCTGAGCAAAACCGAACTCGAAGATCTCTATCTGCCGTATAAACCGAAGCGCCGCACGCGTGGGCAGATTGCGATTGAAGCGGGTCTTGAGCCGCTGGCCGACCTGCTGTGGAACGAGCCGTCCCACGATCCCGATACCGAAGCGGCGAAATTTATCGACGCTGACAAAGGCGTAGCGGACACCAAAGCCGCCCTCGACGGCGCGCGCTACATTCTGATGGAGCGTTTCTCTGAAGACGCCGCCCTGCTCGCTAAAGTGCGTGATTACCTGTGGAAAAACGCCCACATCGTCTCTACCGTCGTCGCGGGTAAAGAGGAAGAAGGCGCGAAATTCCGCGACTACTTCGATCACCACGAACCGATCTCAACCGCCCCTTCACACCGCGCGCTGGCGATGTTCCGCGGCCGCAACGAAGGCGTGCTCCAGCTCTCCCTCAACGCCGACCCGCAGTTTGACGAGCCGCCGAAAGAGAGCCACTGCGAGCAGATCATCACCGATCACCTCGGCCTGCGCCTGAACAACGCCCCGGCGGACAGCTGGCGTAAAGGCGTGGTGAGCTGGACCTGGCGTATTAAGGTGCTGATGCACCTCGAAACCGAGCTGATGGGCACCGTGCGCGAGCGCGCCGAAGACGAAGCCATTAACGTTTTCGCCCGCAACCTGCACGACCTGCTGATGGCCGCCCCTGCTGGCCTGCGCGCGACCATGGGTCTTGATCCGGGCCTGCGTACCGGCGTGAAGGTTGCCGTCCTTGACGGCACCGGCAAGCTTGTCGCCACCGACACTATTTACCCGCACACCGGTCAGGCAGCGAAAGCGGCCGTCGTGGTGGCGGCGCTGTGCGAGAAGTACAACGTGGAACTGGTCGCCATCGGCAACGGTACGGCCTCACGCGAAACCGAGCGTTTCTACCTCGACGTGCAGAAACAGTTCCCGAAAGTGACGGCGCAGAAAGTGATCGTCAGCGAAGCGGGCGCATCCGTCTATTCCGCGTCTGAACTGGCAGCGCTGGAGTTCCCGGACCTGGACGTTTCCCTGCGCGGTGCGGTCTCTATCGCACGCCGTTTACAGGATCCGCTGGCCGAACTCGTGAAGATCGACCCGAAATCCATCGGCGTGGGCCAGTATCAGCACGACGTGAGCCAGACGCAGCTGGCGCGCAAGCTGGATGCGGTGGTGGAAGACTGCGTAAACGCCGTAGGCGTTGACCTGAACACCGCCTCCGTTCCCCTGCTGACTCGCGTGGCGGGCTTAACCCGCATGATGGCGCAGAACATCGTCGCCTGGCGTGATGAGAACGGCCAGTTCCAGAACCGTCAGCAGTTGCTGAAGGTGAGCCGTCTGGGGCCGAAAGCCTTTGAGCAGTGCGCGGGCTTCCTGCGTATCAACCACGGCGATAACCCGCTCGATGCCTCTACCGTTCACCCGGAAGCCTACCCGGTAGTGGAGCGCATTCTGGCCGCGACCCAGCAGGCGCTGAAAGACCTGATGGGCGACAACAGCGCGCTGCGTAACCTGAAAGCATCGGATTTCACCGACGAGCAGTTTGGCGTGCCGACGGTTAGCGACATCATCAAAGAGCTGGAAAAACCGGGCCGCGATCCGCGCCCTGAGTTTAAAACCGCGACCTTTGCTGACGGCGTGGAGACCATGAACGACCTGCTGCCCGGCATGGTGCTGGAAGGTGCGGTCACCAACGTCACCAACTTTGGTGCGTTTGTGGATATCGGCGTGCATCAGGACGGTCTGGTCCATATCTCTTCCCTCGCCGACAAGTTCGTTGAAGACCCGCATACCGTGGTCAAAGCGGGCGACATCGTGAAGGTGAAAGTGCTGGAAGTGGATCTGCAGCGCAAGCGTATCGCCCTGACCATGCGTCTGGACGAGCAGCCGGGCGAAACCAACGCGCGCCGCGGCGGGAACGGCGGCGGTCGCGAACAGCAGCGTCCGGCAGCGAAGGCCGCGAAACCGCGCGGGCGTGACGCGCAGCCTGCGGGCAACAGCGCGATGATGGATGCGCTGGCAGCGGCAATGGGTAAGAAACGCTAAGCTTGTCAATGCCCGGTGGCGCTACGCTTACCGGGCCTACGGTTTTGTAGGCCGGGCAAACGCAGTGCCGCCCGGCAAGCAGAACGCAGGTAATTAAAATAAATATGGCGACTCCATATTTAAACCACTATTTATCACTCCATTAACAAATAAGCTTTTTATTCCTTCCCGGTAATTCTGCAAATATTGAGCAAGGTCAAGCAGACCGCAAATTAATACGATTAACAACATTCCGTCACAGTTTTAATATTGCTGATAAAAACTATTCTCATTATCATCATTGTGTAGATTATTTAACCTCCCGTGGAATCAGGCGCTATGCAATTCACTCCAGACAGTGCATGGAAAATTACCGGTTTTACTCGTGAAATTAGCCCCGCCTATCGGCAAAAGCTCTTGTCACTCGGCATGCTACCCGGCTCGTCATTCCAGGTAGTACGCGTGGCCCCGCTGGGCGACCCCGTTCATATCGAAACCCGACGCGTCAATCTGGTACTGCGTAAGAAAGACCTCGCCTTAATTGAAGTCGAAGCGTTATCTCAATAACAAGCCAGCGGTTCAGTGAGTCTATTACAATGAAAAAATTAACTATTGGCTTAATTGGCAATCCTAATTCCGGCAAGACAACCTTATTTAATCAGTTAACCGGTGCGCGCCAGCGCGTCGGCAACTGGGCAGGCGTGACGGTTGAACGCAAAGAAGGCCAGTTCACGACGACGGACAATCAGGTCACGCTGGTTGACCTGCCGGGCACCTATTCGCTCACCACGATTTCATCCCAAACCTCACTCGATGAGCAGATCGCCTGCCACTATATTCTGAGCGGCGATGCGGATCTGCTCATCAACGTGGTGGATGCGTCCAACCTTGAGCGCAATCTCTATCTGACGCTGCAGCTGCTTGAGCTGGGTATTCCCTGCATCGTGGCGCTTAACATGCTCGATATCGCAGAGAAGCAGAAATTGCGCATCGACGTCGATGCCCTCTCTGCCCGCCTGGGCTGCCCGGTGGTTCCGCTGGTCTCTACTCGCGGGCGCGGCATTGACGCCCTGAAGCTGGCCGTTGACCGCCACACAGGTAACGCCGACATTGAACTGGTGCACTACGCGCAGCCGCTGCTTCGTGAAGCCAGCCAGTTGGCGCAGGAGATGGACACCGCCATGCCTGCCAGACAGCGTCAATGGCTCGGCCTGCAGATGCTGGAAGGCGATATCTACAGCCGCGCCTATGCCGGTGATGCAGCAGATAAACTCGACGTGGCGCTGGCACGCCTGAGCGACGAGCTGGATGACCCGGCGCTGCACATCGCGGACGCGCGCTATCAGGCCATCGCCGCGATTTGCGACGTGGTCAGCAACGCCCTGACGGCGGAACCCAGCCGCTTTACCGCCGCCGTAGATAAGATTGTGCTCAACCGCTTCCTCGGTTTGCCCATCTTCCTGCTGGTGATGTACCTGATGTTCCTGCTTGCCATTAACATCGGCGGCGCGCTCCAGCCTGTCTTTGACGCCGGTTCCGTCGCGATATTCGTGCACGGTATCCAGTGGCTGGGCTACACCCTGCACTTCCCGGAATGGCTGACCATCTTCCTCGCCCAGGGGATTGGCGGCGGTATCAACACCGTGCTGCCGCTGGTGCCGCAGATCGGCATGATGTACCTGTTCCTCTCCTTCCTCGAAGACTCCGGCTATATGGCTCGCGCGGCGTTCGTAATGGATCGCCTGATGCAGGCGCTGGGGCTGCCGGGTAAATCCTTCGTGCCGCTGATCGTTGGCTTCGGCTGCAACGTGCCGTCGGTGATGGGTGCACGTACGCTTGATGCACCGCGCGAGCGGCTGATGACCATCATGATGGCGCCATTTATGTCCTGCGGCGCGCGCCTGGCCATCTTTGCGGTTTTTGCCGCCGCTTTCTTTGGTCAGCAGGGCGCGCTGGCGGTCTTCTCGCTGTACGTGCTCGGCATCGTGATGGCAATCCTGACCGGTCTGATGCTGAAGCACACCATTATGCGCGGTGAAGCGTCACCGTTCGTGATGGAGCTGCCGGTTTACCACGTACCGCATCTGAAGAGCCTGGCAATCCAGACCTGGCAGCGCCTGAAAGGCTTCGTGCTGCGCGCCGGTAAAGTGATTGTCATCGTCAGTATCTTCCTGAGCGCGCTGAACAGCTTCACGTTGAGCGGTCAGGCGGCAGATAACATCAACGACTCTGCCCTCGCCTCCGTCAGCCGCGTCATCACGCCGGTCTTCAAACCGATTGGCGTGCAGGAGGATAACTGGCAGGCGACCGTTGGCCTGTTCACCGGCGCAATGGCGAAAGAGGTGGTTGTCGGGACGCTGAACACGCTCTACACCGCAGAGAACATTCAGGAGCAAGAGTTCAATCCGGCAGAGTTTCACCTCGGCGACGAACTGCTGGGTGCCGTTGAGGAAACCTGGCAGAGCCTGAAAGACACCTTCAGCCTGAGCGTGCTGGCGAACCCGATTGAGGCCAGCAAAGGCGACGGCGAAATGGCGACCGGCGCCATGGGCGTGATGAGCGAGAAATTCGGCAGTGCGTCAGCGGCCTACAGCTACCTCATCTTCGTGTTGCTGTACATTCCGTGCATCTCGGTAATGGGGGCGATTGCCCGTGAGTCCAGCCGCGGCTGGATGGGCTTCTCCATTCTGTGGGGGTTGAATATCGCTTACTCCCTGGCGACGGTGTTCTATCAGACCGTTAACTTCAGCCAGCACCCGCGTTACAGTCTGGTCTGCATCCTGGCGGTGATCCTGTTTAACGTGATGGTAATGGGCCTGCTACGCCGGGCGCGGAGCCGCGTTGATGTCAACCTGCTGGCGACGCGTAAAACGCCGACCTCCTGCTGCAACAGCCCGGCTGGCGACTGTCACTAAGGGGCAAACAGATGGCATCGTTGATTCAGGTTCGTGATTTACTGGCGTTACAGGGGCGCATGGAGGCAAAGCAGCTGAGCCTCAGCCTGCATACGCCCCAGCCGATGATCGATGCCATGCTGGAAAGACTCGAAGCGATGGGAAAAGCCGTGCGCATTCAGGAAGAGCCGGACGGTTGTTTGTCCGGCAGCTGTAAACGTTGCCCGGAAGGGAAAGCCTGCCTCAGGGAGTGGTGGGCACTGCGCGAATAAAGCCGGACAGCGCCGAACAAAACTCGCCAGGGTGCGAGATAAACGGCGCGTGTGCCGCTTTAGCGACCACCAACGATTGGCTCTCCGGCCACAGGTCATCCAGCAGCGGAACCACCTTGCGCGGCACCAGCCCGTCCAGATAACCATAAATACGCAGATGCGGGACCGCCAGCGACGCCAGCGGTTCACGCAGATCGACCGTTTTCAGGATCTCAAGCCCCCCGTTAAGCACCTCAACGTCAGGCATCGGCAGCGAGAGCACGGTCTGTTTCAGCGTGCGCGCATCCTGACGCGCGGTTTCTGTTCCCATTGTCTGCAGCGCGAGAAAACGTTCCACCGTCCGCTGGAAGTCTTCGCTTAGCTGCTGCTGGAAGCCAGCCAGTACTTCAGGCTTGATACCCGGCCACGCATCCTGCGCGCTAAAACACGGGGACGAGGCCACAGTAACCAGCGCGCTCACGCGCCCGGGGTTATCCAGCGCAATTTTGCTTGCCACCAGCCCACCCAGGCTCCAGCCCAGCCAGACGGCGTTTTGCGGCGCGGCATCCAAAACCTGCTGCGCCATCTCATCAAGCGACATCGCGCCAAAGCCGCGGCTGCGGCCATAGCCCGGCAAATCCACCAGCTGCAGCGTAAATTGCGAGGCGAGTTCCTCACTTACGCAACGCCACACTTCCGCATTCAGTCCCCATCCGTGCAGCAGCACAAGATGACAATTTCCCGTCCCGACGGTCCGCCACCACAGCGTCTTCATCAGCTATCGTTCTCTTTTTTTACATGGAGGTTACCTATGCTAACAGTGCCCGGCTTGTGCTGGCTATGCCGAATGCCGCTTGCGCTCAGCGCGTGGGGGATATGTTCCGTCTGTACCCGCTCGCTGGAAGGACGAATCGCCGGGTGTCCGCAGTGTGGGTTACCGGCGGTCAGCCTGGCGCTCCCCTGCGGTCGCTGCCTGAAAAAAGCGCCGCCGTGGCAAGCGCTTGTGGCGGTGGATAATTATGTTCCGCCGCTCAGTTCGCTTATCCACGCGCTGAAGTTTTCCCACCAAAGCGTACTGGCGACACCCCTTGCCCGCTTGCTGCTTCTCGCCGTGTTGCAGGCACGGCGAACGCGCGCGCTGCCGCGGGTCGACATGCTGATGAATGTCCCCCTGCACCACCGCCGCCACTGGCGGCGCGGGTATAACCAAAGCGACCTGCTCTGTCGTCCGCTCGCCCGCTGGCTCGGATGCCGTTACGCTGCCTCAGCGCTCAGGCGCGTGCAGGCAACCGCAATACAGCATCAGCTCAGCGCGCGGCTTCGCAAAAGGAACCTGAAAAATGCCTTCCGCCTTGAATTGCCGGTTCACGGCCTCCATATCGCGCTTGTGGATGATGTCGTCACCACGGGCAGTACCGTTGCTGAACTTTCCCGACTGCTTTTGCAAAGCGGCGCCGCGTCGGTTCAGGTATGGTGTCTGTGCCGTACCTTGTAGCCCTTCTTCAATGGGCGTATGATTATACCCAGGTAATTTAGTCAACTATTAGGCCAAAGCTATGATCCGTATTTCCGATTCTGCACAAGCGCACTTTGCCAAATTGCTGGCAAATCAGGAAGAAGGGACGCAGATCCGCGTGTTTGTGATCAATCCAGGCACACCGAATGCAGAATGTGGTGTCTCGTATTGTCCTCCGGACGCTGTGGAAGCAACTGACACCGCCCTTAAATTTGAACAGCTCACCGCGTACGTCGATGAACTGAGCGCGCCGTATCTTGACGATGCGGAAATCGACTTTGTCACCGACCAGCTGGGCTCTCAGCTGACCCTGAAAGCACCGAACGCGAAAATGCGTAAAGTGTCTGACGATGCCCCGCTGATGGAGCGCGTTGAGTATCTGCTGCAATCGCAGATCAACCCACAGCTGGCAGGACACGGTGGCCGTGTAACCCTGATGGAAATCACGGAAGACGGTCTGGCGATCCTGCAGTTCGGCGGCGGCTGTAACGGCTGTTCTATGGTCGATGTGACCCTGAAGGAAGGGATCGAGAAGCAGCTGCTGAACGAATTCCCGGAACTGAAAGGCGTGCGCGATCTGACCGAGCACCAGCGCGGCGAGCACTCTTACTACTAATTCAGTACCCGTCTGTCTTGCCCGGTGGCGCTGCGCTTACCGGGCCTACAAAACAGTTACAGCATCCAAATCGTAGGCCGGGTAAGGCGAAGCCGCCACCCGGCTTTTGTTTTCCCCCCTCTATATGTTGACCTGCATCTCATAATTTAAATTTTACCTGCCTGGGTGATTCTCAATCACATCATGTTACCCGTATCATTCTCGTGGGCACTCAGCACCCTTATAACAGCCGACTAAACTTAATGGTTTCGCAGGCATCAGTATGAGTGCCGTTAACGCTCTGTTCCCAGTTGGGACAATCGGAATTTGTCGTTGAAACAATGACGTTACCCATAACAATTCAAAGGCCAGGTAAATCATGCCATTAGTCATCGTTGCTATCGGTGTTGTGTTATTACTGCTCTTGATGATCCGTTTCAAAATGAACGGATTTATCGCTTTGGTTCTGGTGGCACTTGCAGTCGGTCTGATGCAAGGGATGCCGCTGGTGAAAGTCATCAGCTCGATTAAAGCCGGTGTCGGCGGTACGCTCGGCAGCCTGGCGTTGATCATGGGCTTCGGCGCCATGCTCGGCAAAATGCTGGCGGACTGCGGGGGGGCGCAGCGTATCGCCACCACGCTGATCGCCAAATTTGGTAAGAAGAATATCCAGTGGGCGGTGGTGTTAACCGGTTTTACCGTCGGTTTCGCGCTGTTCTATGAAGTGGGCTTCGTGCTGATGCTGCCGCTAGTGTTCACCATCGCGGCTGCGGCAAATATCCCGCTGCTGTATGTCGGTGTGCCAATGGCTGCGGCGCTGTCCGTGACCCACGGCTTCCTGCCGCCGCACCCGGGTCCAACCGCTATCGCCACCATTTTCCACGCAGATATGGGTAAAACCCTGCTGTTCGGTACGATTCTGGCAATCCCAACCGTGATTCTGGCGGGCCCGGTTTATGCGCGCTTCCTGAAAGGCATTGATAAGCCGATTCCTGAAGGTCTGTACAGCGCCAAAACCTTTACCGAAGAAGAGATGCCTGGCTTTGGCGTCAGCGTCTGGACTTCTCTGGTACCGGTGATCCTGATGGCGATGCGTGCCGTGGCGGAGATGGTCCTGCCAAAAGGTCATGCGTTCCTGGCGGTAGCGGAATTCCTGGGTGACCCGGTGATGGCAACGCTGATTGCGGTGCTGATCGCGATGTTCACCTTCGGTCTGAACCGCGGTCGTTCAATGGATCAGATCAACGACACGCTGACCTCTTCCATCAAAATCATTGCCATGATGCTCCTGATCATCGGCGGTGGCGGTGCGTTTAAGCAGGCTCTGGTCGCCAGCGGCGTGGACAAATACATCGCTGCCATGATGCATGAAACCAACGTGTCGCCGCTCCTGATGGCCTGGTCTATCGCTGCCGTGCTGCGTATTGCGCTGGGTTCTGCGACCGTTGCGGCGATCACCGCAGGCGGTATCGTTGCCCCGCTGATTGCGACCACGGGCGTAAGCCCTGAGCTGATGGTTATCGCGGTCGGTTCCGGTAGCGTGATTTTCTCTCACGTGAACGATCCGGGCTTCTGGCTGTTCAAGGAGTACTTCAACCTGACTATCGGTGAAACCATCAAGTCCTGGTCCGCGCTGGAAACCATTATTTCGGTGTGCGGTCTGGTCGGGGTGCTGCTGTTGAATATGGTGGTTTGACCCCTCACCCTAACCCTCTCCCC
>NZ_GL890781.1:69087-120290 GCF_000211415.1 Enterobacter mori LMG 25706
CCTCTCCCCTTTGGGGAGAGGGGTTGGGGTGAGGGGCGAGGGTGAAACTACCGCTTCTTACCCACCGCTCTTCTGCGCTTGTCCAAATCCTTAATCAGCCTATTCACCCCGTCATCGGCAAACATCTTCTCAAGCGTTGTGGACAGCTTGCGACGCCAGTTCTTGTACTGATAGCTGGTGCCCGGGATGTTCACCGGCTCCGCCATATCAATCCAGTCTTCCGGCTGCAGGCCCAGCAGAGCGCTGTTACTGTCGGCAATATAGCGCTGCAAACCACGGTTAAGCGTGGAGGTCATCGACATCAACGACGCCTTATGCCCGGCGCGTTTCGGCAGACAGCCATGCTTGTGCAGCGCATCCAGCAGCCCCTGTTTGGAAAGTTCGCGATCCTGATACAGGCCGCGCAGAACCTCTTCATCAGGATAGAGTCCCAGCGTTTTGCCGAGCGTCAGGTCGCCGCTTTCCCAATAGCCACGAAGCGTAGGAAGGTCATGCGTCGTCGCGACTGCCATTGACTGTTCAGGGTACGCTTTCGGCGCGCGGAAGGTTTTCTCATGGTCGTTTTCAAAATAGAGCACTTTGTAGGAGTAGACGCCGCTGTCGCGGAGCTTACTGACAATTTCCACCGGCACGGTACCGAGATCTTCACCGATCACCATGCACTGGTGACGCTTACTTTCCAGCGCCAGGATCGACAGCAGATCGTCAACCGGGTACTGCACGTACGCCCCGTGATCGGCCGTTTCACCGTACGGGATCCACCACAGGCGCAGCACGGACATCACGTGGTCGATACGCAGCGCCCCGCAGTTCTGCATGTTCGCGCGCAGCAGGTCGATAAACGGCTCGTAGGCGCGCGCCGCCATCACGTGCGGATCCATCGGCGGCAAGCCCCAGTTCTGGCCGAGCGGGCCAAGGATATCCGGCGGCGCGCCGACGGAGGCTTTCAGACAGTAAAGCTCGCGGTCACACCAGGTTTCCGCACCGCCTTCCGCCACGCCGACGGCCAGGTCACGATACAGGCCAATCGGCATCTTGTAGCCCTGGCTCACCTGCCAGCAGGCGGCAAACTGGCTGTACGCCAGCCACTGCAGCCACAGGTAGAAGTCCACCTCGTCAGCGTATTTTTTGCAGAAGGCTTTCACTTCAGGCGTGTCGACGGTCTGATACGCTTCCGGCCAGACCGGCCAGCCCCAGCGCATTTCGTCCTCTTTCACCTGATACGCGTGCAGCGCATCAAACGCCGCCTGCCAGTACAGGCTCTCGCCCTCCTGGGTGACAAACTGACGGAAGGCCGTCATCTGCTCGTCATCGCGCTTCGCAAAATCTTTCCATGCCAGACGCAGTGCCGCCATTTTCAACGCGGTGACGGTGGCGTAGTCCACCCAGTCGGCGTCGCGCGCCTGCTTCAGCGCGTGCTGCGTGGTACTGAGGTTCCACCACGCTTGCGCCTCTTTGCTGTTTTTGAAGTCATCTAACGCGTTAACGTCGATGTAAATCACGTTCAGCCAGCGACGGGACGACGGGCTGTACGGGCTGGCACTTTCCGGGTTCGCCGGATAAAGCGCATGGATCGGGTTGAGGCCGATGAACGCGCCGCCGCGCTCGCCCACATCCACCAGCATCTTTTTCAGGTCGCCAAAATCACCGATGCCCCAGTTGTTGTCCGAACGCAGGGTGTAGAGCTGCACGCAGGCGCCCCACAGCTTTTTACCTTCGAGCAACGCCTGCGGCTCGTAGCAGCGTTTTGGTGCAACGATCACCCGGCAGTGGAAACGCAGGTCATCCTGGGTGAGCGTTAAGGTGTGATAGCCCTCCGGCAGCTTCGCCGGAAGGTTGAGCGTTTTGCCACCGGTAGCGTGGCCTTTGTGCTGATGTCCCTCTTCGGTGGTGAGCAGCCAGCTAAACTCGCCGCGTCCCTCCACCGCCAGCGGCATCTTTTTGCCTGCAGTGAAGACCTTCACGTTCGGCACCGGTGCAACCGACGCTTTCGCGTCGGCTTTGTGCATGGCATCCAGCAAACGTCTTTTGGTGTCGGCGCCAATAGACTGCGGTTTGCCGTGCGCATTAATGTAACTGAGGCTGATCCCCGCCGCCTGCGCGGCACTGTCCAGACGTTTACTCTCCATCGCGCTTCCTTAGCGTTTTGCCTGCCAGATACGGGCCTGATAATCACGGATTGAACGGTCAGAGCTGAACATGCCGCAGCGGGCGGTGTTCAGGATGCACGCGCGGGTCCACGCTTCCTGGTCGCAATACAGCACGTCGACCTGTTTTTGCGCTTCAACGTAGGCCGTGAAGTCCGCCATCACCAGATACGGGTCACCGCCGTGTTTGTCCATGCTGTGCAGCATCTGGTCAAACGCGTGCTTGTCGCCGTCGCTGTATTTGCCGCTTTCCAGCTCTTTCAGCACCGCGTCCAGCACTTTGTCTTTCTTACGCCATTTCACCGGGTCGTAGCCTTTGGCCTTGATGGCTTTCACCTCTTCCACGGTATGGCCGAAGATGAAGATATTCTCTTCACCGACCTTCTCGGCGATTTCGACGTTTGCTCCGTCGAGCGTACCGACGGTCAGCGCGCCGTTCAGCGCCAGCTTCATGTTGCCGGTACCGGACGCTTCTTTCCCTGCGGTAGAGATCTGCTCGGAGATATCCGCCGCCGGGATCAGCATTTCAGCCGCCGAGACGCAGTAATCCGGCAGGAACACCACCTTCAGCTTGTCGCCCACTTTTGGATCGCTGTTGATCGCCGCCGCCACTTTGTTGATGGCGAGGATAATGTTTTTCGCCAGGTAGTAGCCCGGCGCCGCTTTCGCACCGAACAGGAACACGCGCGGCACACGGTCGGCCTGCGGGTTCTCGCGGATCTCTTTGTACAACGCCAGAATGTGCAACAGGTTCAGGTGCTGGCGTTTGTACTCGTGCAGACGTTTGATCTGGATATCGAAAATGGCATTCGGGTTGATCTCAATCCCGGTACGCACTTTCACAAACTCCGCCAGGCGAACCTTGTTCTCCAGCTTGATCGCGCGGTACTGCTCGCGGAATTTCGCGTCGTCAGCCTGTTTTTCCAGGTTGATGAGCTGGTCCAGATCGTTGGCCCACTCTTTCTTCAGGGTCTTGTCCAGCAGGCCAGCCAGCAGCGGGTTGCACTGCTTGATCCAGCGACGCGGCGTGATGCCGTTGGTCACGTTGTGGAATTTGGTCGGCCACAGCTGGTGGTATTCCGGGAACAGATCTTTCACCACCAGGTCCGAGTGCAACGCGGCCACGCCGTTAACGGCAAAGCCGCTGACAACGCACATGTTCGCCATGCGCACCTGCTTATCGTGCACCACCGCCAGCTTCGCCCAGACCGCTTTGTCGCCCGGCCAGGTTTTATCCACCAGCGTTTTAAACTGGTCGTTAATCTTGTTGATGATCTGCATATGACGCGGCAGCAGCGTTTTCACCAGCTTCTCATCCCAGCACTCCAGCGCTTCCGGCATCAGGGTGTGGTTGGTGTAGGCAAAGGTACGGCTGGTGATGGCCCAGGCGTCGTCCCAGCTCAGCTGATGTTCGTCGAGCAGCACGCGCAGCAGTTCCGGGATGGCAATGGTCGGGTGCGTGTCGTTGAGCTGAATCACTTCGAAGTCCGGCAGCTGCGCCAGCTTGCGGCCCGCCAGGTGATGGCGACGCAGAATGTCCGCCACGCAGCAGGCGCACTGGAAGTACTGCTGCATCAGACGCAGCTTTTTACCCGCCAGGTGGTTGTCGTTCGGGTAGAGCACTTTCGTCAGCTTCTCGGCGTCGATACCCTGCTGCTCGGCGCGCAGGAAATCGCCGTCGTTGAATTTGGTCAGGTTAAACGGATGCGCATGCTTCGCCTGCCACAGACGCAGCGGCTGCGCCACGCCGTTACGGTAGCCGAGCACCGGCAGATCCCAGGCTTCACCGGTAAGGGTGAACGCCGGTTCCCAGAGTCCCTGCTTAGTGACTTTCCCGCCAATGCTGACCTGCACATCGAGCTGCGCGTTGTGGCGGAACCACGGATAGGTGTTGCGATGCCAGTCGTCCGGCGCTTCCATCTGATGGCCGTCGGCAAATGACTGACGGAACAGGCCATACTGATAGTTCAGACCATAGCCAATCGCGGACTGACCAACGGTTGCCATAGAGTCAAGGAAGCAGGCTGCCAGGCGCCCCAGACCACCATTCCCCAGCGCCGGGTCGGTCTCTTCTTCCAGCAGGTCGGTCAGGTTAATGTCGTGTTCTTTCAGTACATCGCCGACGTCCTGATACCAGCCGAGGTTCAGCAGGTTGTTGCCGGTCAGGCGGCCAATCAGGAATTCCATCGAGATATAGTTCACGTGACGCTGGCCTTTAACAGGCTTCGCCACCGGTTGAGCATCCAGTTGCTCTGCGAGCGCACCGCTCACCGCCTGCCACCACTGGTGAGGCGTCATCTCGTTTGCAGCACGAAGGCCAAAACGCTGCCACTGACGCGTCAGGGCAGCCTGGAATTGAGCTTTGTTGAAGGTAGGCTGTGACATAGGGAATTGGCATCCTGTAGAAAGAAAACACATGTTGGCGCTAGTGTGCCTGGCTCATTCCGCCTCTTCCTCCTCCTGTGGGGGATTAGACAGGGAGGAGTAGCGGGGATGAGCATAAAAGTGTGATCGAGGCCACTCTGTAAGTGTGCACGGCGGGAGAAAAGATATCCTGGAAGAGTGTCAAAAAAATGAAATGCAGTTTCGCAAGAAATTATTCCACGCGGAAATGATTACTTACGTACAATAATATTTCTGCAATCGGGTAATAACTAAGGCGATTATTAATTTCCCTTAACTTTACCAGCAGTATATTAAATTTAACGTCACTATCCCTTTCTGAAACCAGTTTCAGCGCAGCCGCAACACAACCATACAAGCCAGCATTGACGGGGCATCAAAGACCTTTCCAGAAAGTTCCATCATCTGCCTGAATGTTTTGTGACAGAGTGCAAATTCACAGCCACCAAATCCAGACATAACTTGCAATAGTTAACTTATTGGCCGACCTTATATCCATTAATTACGAAGCGCAAAAAAAATAAAATCTCTCGTTCCCCACAGTGAAGTGAAACCTATGTTGATTCCGTCTAAATTAAGTCGCCCGGTTCGTCTTGACCATACAGTGGTCCGCGAGCGTCTGCTGGCTAAACTTTCCGGCGCGCATAATTTCCGACTGGCGCTGGTTACGAGTCCTGCAGGTTATGGAAAAACAACGCTCATTTCGCAATGGGCCGCAGGTAAGAGCGATCTCGGCTGGTACTCCCTTGATGAGGGCGATAACCAGCAGGAGCGTTTTGCCAGCTATTTGATTGCCGCCATTCAACAGGCCACCAACGGGCACTGCGTCGCCAGTGAGGTGATGGTGCAAAAGCGCCAGTACCCCAGCCTGTCTTCCCTTTTCTCACAGCTGTTTATCGAACTGGCCGAATGGCATCGCCCGCTTTATGTGGTGATTGATGACTATCATCTGATCACAAACCCGGTGATCCACGAGTCGATGCGCTTCTTCCTGCGCCATCAGCCGGAAAACCTGACCTTAGTTGTCTTGTCGCGTAACCTGCCGCAGTTGGGTATTGCCAACCTGCGCGTGCGCGATCAGCTTCTTGAGGTGGGCAGCCAGCAGCTGGCCTTCACCCACCAGGAAGCGAAACAGTTCTTTGACTGCCGCCTGACCTCACCGATTGAGGCCGCCGAAAGCAGCCGCCTGTGCGATGATGTCGCGGGCTGGGCCACGGCGCTGCAGCTGATCGCGCTCTCTGCCCGGCAAAACAACAGTCCGGCGCATCAGTCTGCGCGACGTCTGGCGGGCATCAACGCCAGCCACCTTTCTGATTATCTGGTGGATGAGGTGCTGGACAGCGTCGATCCCTCCACCCGTAATTTTTTGCTGAAGAGCTCCCTGCTGCGTTCCATGAACGATGCGCTGATCGTGCGCGTCACCGGCTGTGAGAACGGCCAGCTACAGCTTGAAGAGATTGAACGTCAGGGGCTGTTTCTGACGCGCATGGACGACCCCGGCGAGTGGTTTAGCTATCACCCGCTGTTTGGCAGCTTCCTGCGCCAGCGCTGTCAGTGGGAACTGGCGGTTGAACTGCCGGAAATTCACCGCGCCGCAGCAGAAAGCTGGATGGCACAAGGCTTCCCGAGCGAGGCCATCCACCACGCGCTGGCCGCCGGTGATGCCAGCATGCTGCGCGATATCCTCCTCAACCATGCATGGGGCCTGTTCAACCACAGCGAGCTGACGCTGCTCGAAGAGTCGTTAAAAGCGCTGCCGTGGGAAAGCCTGCTGGAGAACCCGCGTCTGGTGCTGCTTCAGGCCTGGCTGATGCAGAGCCAGCATCGCTACAGCGAAGTTAACACCCTGCTGGCGCGTGCCGAGCAGGAGATGGAAAGCGAAATGGATGCCACCCTGCACGGCGAGTTCAACGCCCTGCGCGCTCAGGTGGCCATTAACGACGGCGACCCGGACGAAGCTGAGCGGCTGGCAATGGTCGCGCTGGATGAACTGCCGCTGGCTAACTTCTACAGCCGCATCGTTGCGACCTCGGTGCACGGCGAAGTGCTGCACTGCAAAGGCGACCTCACCCGTTCGCTTTCACTGATGCAGCAAACCGAGCAGATGGCACGTCGGCACGACGTATGGCACTACGCGCTGTGGAGCCTGATCCAACAGAGCGAGATTTTATTTGCGCAGGGGTTCCTGCAGGCCGCCTGGGAAAATCAGGAAAAAGCGTTCCAGCTGATTCGTGAACAGCATCTGGAACAGCTGCCGATGCATGAGTTCCTGTTGCGTATTCGCGCTCAGCTGCTGTGGGCATGGTCACGTCTGGATGAGGCCGAAAGCTGCGCCCGTCAGGGTGTAGACGTACTCTCCAGCTTCCAGCCGCAGCAGCAGCTACAGTGTCTGGCGCTGCTGGTCCAGTGTTCGCTGGCGCGTGGGGATCTGGATAATGCCCGCAACCACCTTAACCGCCTGGAGAACCTGCTCGGCAACGGTCAGTACCACAGCGACTGGGTGTCAAACGCCGATAAGGTTCGGGTGATTTACTGGCAGATGATCGGCGATAAAAAGTCCGCCGCCAACTGGCTGCGTCAAACACCGAAACCGGAATTTGCTAACAACCACTTCCTGCAGAGCCAGTGGCGGAACATTGCCCGCGCGCAGATCCTGCTGGGTGAGTTTGAACCGGCTGAGATCGTGCTGGAGGAGTTAAACGAAAACGCGCGCAGCCTGCGGCTGATGAGCGACCTGAACCGCAACCTGCTGCTGCTGAACCAGCTCTACTGGCAGGCCGGGCGTAAAAATGACGCCCAGCGCGTGCTGCTGGAAGCGCTACAGCTGGCTAACCGCACCGGGTTTGTCAGCCACTTTGTCATTGAAGGCGAAGTCATGGCGCAGCAGCTGCGCCAGCTTATTCAGCTCAATACGCTGCCGGAACTGGATCAGCATCGCGCTCAGCGTATTCTGCGCGAGATTAACCAGCACCATCGCCATAAGTTCGCGCATTTCGATGAGAACTTTGTAGAACGTCTGCTTAACCACCCGGAAGTCCCGGAACTTATCCGCACCAGCCCGCTCACTCAGCGTGAATGGCAGGTTCTCGGGCTGATTTATTCCGGCTACAGCAACGAGCAGATTGCCGGCGAGCTGGCGGTGGCGGCGACCACCATCAAAACGCATATCCGCAATTTGTATCAGAAGCTGGGTGTGGCGCATCGACAGGATGCGGTGCAGCATGCGCAGCAATTGTTGAAGATGATGGGGTACGGCGTGTAGGTTTTGTGCGGCCTGATGCCCTCACCCCGCCCCTCTCCCACAGGGAGAGGGAGAAAGGCTTTTCAACACAACTCTAACTGCAAATTATTATCTTTAATCACCTGCATCACGCCCGCTGGCGGCATCACGTCGGTATAAACCGCATCCACCATGCTGATGCTGCCCATGTTCACCATCGCGTTACGGCCAAACTTGGAATGGTCTACCACCAGCATCACGTGGCGTGAGTTTTCAATAATCGCGCGTTTGGTGCGCACCTCGTGATAATCAAACTCCAGCAGCGAGCCGTCGCTGTCGATGCCGCTGATCCCCAGAATGCCGAAGTCGAGGCGGAACTGGGAGATAAAATCGAGCGTCGCTTCGCCAATAATCCCGCCGTCGCGGCTGCGCAGTTCGCCGCCCGCGAGGATGATGCGGAAATCGTCTTTCTGCATCAGGGTATTGGCCACGTTCAGGTTGTTCGTCACCACGCGCAGGTTCTCGTGATCCAGCAGCGCATGGGCCACCGCTTCCGGCGTGGTGCCGATATCAATAAACAGCGTCGCCCCGTTTGGGATCTGGCTGGCGACCTTGCGGGCAATCCGCTCTTTCTCTGCCGTCTGCGTGGCTTTACGGTCATGCCAGGAGGTATTGACCGAGCTGGACGGCAGCGCCGCCCCGCCGTGGTGGCGCAGAATGCGGTTCTGATCGGCCAGGTCGTTCAGGTCACGACGGATGGTTTGTGGACTGACGGCAAACTGCTCCACCAGCTCTTCGGTGCTGACGTATCCCTGTTTTTTAACCAGTTCGATAATGGCGTCATGACGTTGTGTTTGTTTCATCAATTATCCCTGAGAATTATGTTCGTTTTCGCGCACGGAGCGTGTCGGCGAAGGCCATCGCCAGCCCCACGGCCAGCCCGGTGACGTGCGCACCGTTGGCGATAGACATACCAAACAGATCAAACCATCCGGCAATTAGCCATATTAACGCAAAGGTTATCAAACCGCGTTGCAGATAGATGCCGCTTTCAGGGTCGCGTTCGCCTCTGAGCCAGACATAGCCCATCAGGGCGTACACCACGCCTGACAATCCGCCAAACCACGGGCCGCTGAATTTATGCTGCACATAGCCGCTCAGCAGGGCGCTAATAATGGTGATAACGATCAGCTTGCCGCTGCCGAGCCGCTTCTCCACGATACCGCCGAGATACCACCACCACAGCAGGTTAAAGAGGATGTGCATCACCGAGAAGTGCATCAGCGCGTGGGTAAAGTAGCGCCAGACGTCAAACTGCAGCGACGGATCGTACGGCCACGCCAGGGCAATCATTACGCTCTGGTCGCCCACCACGTTCATGATAATGAAGACGATAATGCAGGCCGCCATCAGCAGCAGCGTAAACGGCCCTGCGCGTTCGCGGATGGTGGCAAGGAAGGGAAAACGACTGTAGTGCAACCCGCTGCCGGTGTGGCCGGATTGCCAGCTTGCCGCCAGATAGCGCGGATCGCCAGGGTTCTCAAGGAAACGCGCCAGTTCTTCATTTACGCGCGCGGCCTGGCTCTCGTCGGCCAGCCAAACGTCGGTCTGGTTATGTTGCTGAATGGTCAGGATAACGCCCTGCGTCGCCATATAGTCGACAAACGCCTGGGCGACGCGCGGGTTGGTAAAGGAGGTAATCATCAACATCGGCGACGGTCGCTTATTTCCACACAAAAGGGGACAGTATAGCGGGATCAGCGCTCAAAAGCGTATTCCACTTCTGCCGGGAAATGACGATGCCATGCATCGAAGCCGCCGTCGACACTGTACACCGCGTCGTAACCCTGCTGAAGCAGATACTGCGCCGCGCCTTTGCTGCTGTTGCCGTGGTAGCACATGACCATTACCGGCGTCTCGCGAAGTCGTTATCGCGCATAAACGCGCCCAGCGTGTCGTTGGTGAGATGGAACGCGCCCGGCGTGTGGCCCATCGCAAAGCTTTGCGGATCGCGGATGTCCACCAGCACCGCTTTTCCCTGGTGCATCTTCTGGTGGGCTTCTTCTACGTTAATACATTCAAACTGATCCATGGTGTTCTCATCTTATATTCGGGGGTGGTGCGTTTTCCCCTCACCCTACCCTCTCCCTGAGGGAGAGGGAAACGGATCCCCCTCTCCCCGTGGGAGAGGGCTGGGGTGAGGGCATCAGACCGCACTATTTTACCCCGTAGTGTACGTCCTGGCGGCGGGTAAACGCCATTATGTTATCCATATCACTCTAAATTGTTTTTTTGATGTTACCAAAAGCGCGTTCCTTTGCTATTATGAGCGATATCGAACATTTCTGAGCTTTAACGAAAGTGCGTGAGGGTGTTATGGAAACCAAAGATCTGATTGTGATAGGCGGTGGCATCAACGGTGCCGGTATTGCGGTCGATGCCGCAGGACGCGGTTTATCCGTGCTGATGCTGGAAGCTAACGATCTCGCATGCGCGACCTCGTCCGCCAGCTCCAAACTGATCCACGGTGGCCTGCGCTACCTGGAACACTACGAATTCCGCCTGGTCAGTGAAGCACTGGCCGAACGCGAAGTGCTGCTGAAAATGGCCCCGCATCTGGCTATTCCGATGCGCTTCCGCCTGCCCCATCGCCCGCATCTGCGTCCGGCGTGGATGATCCGAATTGGTCTGTTTATGTACGATCATCTGGGTAAGCGCACCAGCCTGCCGGGTTCGAACGGTTTGCGTTTTGGCTCAGAATCGGTCCTTAAGCCTGAAATCGTGCGCGGTTTCGAATATTCCGACTGCTGGGTGGACGATGCGCGTCTGGTGCTGGCGAATGCGCAGATGGTAGAGAAAAAAGGCGGCGAGGTGAAAACCCGTACCCGCGCCACCGCCGCGCGTCGTGAAAACGGTCTGTGGATTGTGGAAGCGGAAGACGTGGATACCGGCGAGAAGTTCAGCTGGAAAGCGCGCGGTCTGGTGAACGCCACCGGCCCGTGGGTGAAGCAGTTCTTCGATGACGGCATGCACCTGCCTTCTCCGTACGGCATCCGCCTGATCAAAGGCAGCCACATTGTGGTGCCGCGCGTGCATACCCAGAAGCAGGCCTACATTCTGCAGAACGAAGATAAACGCATCGTGTTTGTCATCCCGTGGATGGACGAGTTCTCGATCATCGGCACCACCGACGTGGAGTACAAAGGCGATCCGAAAAACGTCGAGATCGACGAGAGCGAAGTGAACTACCTGCTGAAAGTGTATAACGCGCACTTTAAGAAGCAGCTGGCGCGCGATGACGTGGTCTGGACCTACTCCGGCGTGCGTCCGCTGTGCGATGACGAGTCTGACTCACCGCAGGCCATCACCCGCGACTATACGCTCGATATTCACGACGTAGACGGCCAGGCGCCGCTGCTGTCGGTGTTTGGCGGCAAGTTGACCACCTATCGCAAGCTGGCCGAGCACGCGCTGGAAAAACTGGCACCGTACTATAAAGGCATTGGCCCGGCATGGACCAAAGGCGCGGTTCTGCCTGGCGGTGATATCGGCGATAACCGCGATGATTACGCCGCGAAGCTGCGCCGTCGTTTCCCGTTCATCACCGAAGGCATGGCGCGCCACTATGCCCGCACCTACGGCAGCAACACCGAGCTATTCCTGGGTGACGCGAAAGCGCTAGCCGATCTGGGCGAGCATTTCGGTCATGAGCTGTATGAAGCCGAGCTGCGTTACCTGGTGGAGCACGAGTGGGTTCGCCGCCTGGATGATGCCATCTGGCGTCGTACCAAAGAGGGGATGTGGCTCAACGCCGAGCAGCAGTCTCGCGTGGCGCAGTGGCTGCAGCAGCAGCATGCGGGAAAGCGTGAATTGTCACTCGCGTCCTGATGTAAAAAGCCGGGTGGCGGCTCCGCCTTACCCGGCCTACTCTATCCCGTAGGCCCGGTAAGCGCAGCGCCACCGGGCAATGTTTTTACAACCGCACAGGATCAATATGCCAGATCGTCTCGGCATACTCCTTGATGGTCCTGTCAGACGAGAAATACCCCATATTGGCGATGTTATGCATCGCAGTGATGGTCCACTTCTCCTGCTGACGATACAGCTCGTCCACCCGGTCCTGACAATCCACGTAGCTGCGATAATCCGCCAGCACCTGATAGTGATCGCCAAAGTTAATCAGCGAATCCACCAGGTCCCGGTAGCGTCCGGGCTCTTCAGGATTAAACAACCCGGTCGCGATTTGGGTCAGCACCTGACGTAGCTCTTCATCCTCTTCATAATACTCACGCGGTTTGTAGCCCTGCCTGCGCAGTTCCTCCACCTCCTCCGTGGTATTGCCGAAAATAAAGATATTCTCTTCCCCCACATGCTCCAGCATCTCGACGTTCGCGCCGTCCAGCGTGCCGATGGTCAGTGCGCCGTTCAGAGCAAACTTCATGTTACTGGTCCCGGACGCTTCCGTCCCCGCAGTGGAAATCTGCTCTGAGAGATCCGCCGCCGGGATGATCAGCTGCGCCAGGCTCACGCTGTAGTTAGGGATGAAAACTACCTTCAGCTTGTCGCCGATGTCCGGATCGGTATTCACCACCTTCGCCACGTCGTTAATCAGGTGAATAATGTGCTTCGCCATGTAATAAGCGGAAGCCGCCTTACCGGCAAAGATCTTCACGCGCGGCACCCAGTCAGCCGTAGGGTCGGCCTTGATACGGTTGTAGTGCGTGATCACATGCAGCACGTTCATCAGCTGGCGTTTGTACTCGTGAATACGTTTGATCTGCACGTCAAACAGCGCTTTCGGGTTCGCCACCACGTTCAGATGCATCGCCAGCCAGACCGCCAGACGCTTTTTGTTGAGGAGCTTGGCTTCACGCACGGCTTTATTCACCGTCGGGAAATCAATGTGCTGTTCCAGTTCGCTCAGCTGGCTCAAATCGGTGCGCCAGGTGCGGCCGATATTCTCGTCCAGCACGTCAGACAGCGGCGGGTTCGCCAGCGCCAGCCAGCGGCGCGGCGTGACGCCATTGGTCACGTTGCAGAAACGCGTCGGGAAGATCTTCGCAAAATCCGCAAACAGCGACTGCACCATCAGGTTCGAGTGCAGCTCGGATACCCCGTTGACCTTGTGGCTGATCACCACCGCCAGCCAGGCCATGCGCACGCGGCGACCATTGGATTCATCGATGATCGACGCACGGCTCAGCAGGCCGGTATCGTTCGGGTACTGCTCCTGCAGGGTCTTGAGGAAGTAGTCGTTAATTTCAAAGATAATCTGCAGGTGGCGCGGCAGAATTTTGCCGAGCATATCCACCGGCCAGGTTTCCAGCGCTTCGCTCATCAGCGTGTGGTTGGTGTACGAGAACACCTGACAGGTCACTTCAAAGGCGTCATCCCAGCTGAACTTATGTTCGTCGATCAGCAGGCGCATCAGTTCCGGAATGGAGAGCACCGGATGTGTGTCGTTGAGGTGAATCGCCGTTTTCTCCGCCAGATTGGCGTAGGTTTTGTGCAGCTGATGATGGCGGCTGAGGATGTCCTGAATCGTTGAGGAGACGAGGAAATACTCCTGACGCAGGCGCAGCTCGCGGCCCGAGTAGGTCGAATCGTCCGGATACAGTACGCGGGACACGTTCTCGGAGTGGTTTTTATCTTCCACTGCCGCAAAGTAGTCGCCCTGGTTAAATTTACCGAGGTTGATCTCGCTACTGGCCTGGGCATTCCACAGGCGCAGCGTGTTGGTGGCGTCGGTGTCGTAGCCGGGGATGATCTGGTCATAGGCTACGGCGAGGATCTCTTCGGTTTCGACCCAGCGGGATTTTTTGCCTTCCTGCTGAATACGCCCGCCAAAGCGCACTTTATAGCGCGTGTTGTGACGCTTGAACTCCCCCGGGTTGCCGTATTCCAGCCAGTAATCCGGGGACTCTTTCTGGCGGCCATCAACGATGTTCTGCTTGAACATACCGTAGTCGTAGCGGATGCCGTATCCGCGGCCCGGCAGCGCCAGCGTCGCCAGCGAGTCAAGGAAGCAGGCGGCAAGACGTCCCAGACCACCGTTTCCGAGGCCGGGGTCGTTCTCTTCGTCGATCAGCTCTTCTAAATCCAGCCCCATCTCTTCCAGCGCGGTTTTGACGTCGTCATAAATCCCGAGCGACAGCAGCGCGTTGGCGAGGGTGCGGCCAATCAAAAATTCCATCGACAGATAATAAACCTGACGCGTTTCCTGCGAGAGCTGGGCGCGATTGGAGCGCAGCCAGCGTTCGACTAAACGGTCACGCACCGCAAACAGGGTGGCGTTCAGCCACTCGTGTTTGTTGGCGATAACCGGATCTTTCCCGATGGTGAACATCAGCTTGTAGGCGATGGAGTGCTTTAACGCCTCAACGCTGAGCGTGGGTGAAGAGTAGCTAAATGGAGCGTTCATATCAGTAACTTCGCCTCGTTACATCAAGCGTTGATAAAGGTCGCGGTAGGACTGCGCCGCAACGTGCCAGCTAAAGTCCATGGACATCGCCTGACGTTGTACGTAACGCCACAGCGATGGACGGGACCACAAGACGAACGCACGCCGGATCGCGCGAAGCAGCGACCAGGCATTACTGTCCTCAAAAACAAAGCCGCTGGCGATACCGTCCGCCAGGTTTTCCAGAGAGCTGTCGGACACCGTATCCGCCAGCCCGCCCGTGCGGCGTACCAGCGGCAGCGTGCCGTATTTCAGGCCGTAGAGCTGCGTCAGGCCGCAGGGTTCAAAGCGGCTCGGCACCAGAATGACGTCTGCCCCACCCATAATGCGGTGCGAAAATGCTTCGTGATAACCAATCTGCACGCCCACCTGCCCCGGATGTTCTGCGGCGGCGGCAAGAAAACCTTCCTGTAGCACCGGATCGCCCGCGCCGAGCAGCGCCAGCTGGCCGCCCTGTTCCAGTAGTCCCGGCAGCGCTTCGAGCACCAAATCCAGCCCTTTCTGGTTGGTCAGGCGGCTGACCACGGCGAACAGCGGCACTTTGTCGTTCACCTTCAGCCCCATCGCAATTTGCAGCTGGCGTTTGTTTTCGGCTTTGTCTTCCACCGAATCGCGGCCATAGCGCGCAGCCAAAAGGAGATCGGTATCCGGACTCCAGATCTTTTCATCCACGCCGTTCAGAATGCCCGACAGACGGCCTTCACGGTGGCGCTGTTGTAACAGCCCTTCCAGACCGTAGCCAAACTCGGGCTGGGTGATTTCACGCGCGTAGGTTGGACTCACCGCCGTGATGTGATCGGCGTAGTACAGCCCCGCCTTCAGGAACGAGATCTGCCCGTTAAACTCCAGACCGTGCATGTTATAGAACGACCATGGCAGATCGATGTCATTCATATGATGGGCATAGTACATGCCCTGATACGCCAGGTTGTGCACCGTAAAGACCGATTTGGCCGGATGACCTTTCGCCGCCAGATACGCAGGCGCCAGGCCAGCATGCCAGTCATGCGCGTGTACAACATCCGGTCGCCAGAACGGATCCAGCCCGACGGCCATCTCCGCCCCCACCCAGCCGAGCAGCGCAAAGCGCAGCACGTTGTCGGTATAGGCGAACAGGTTCGTATCGTGATACGGACTGCCTGGTCGGTCGTACAGGTGAGGCGCGTCGATCAGGTAAATCCCTACGCCATTGTAATGTCCAAATAGCAGGGTGATGCGTCCGGCGAAGGTTTCACGGCGGGTAACGACCTTTGCATCAGGAATACCACGCCGGATATCCGGGAAAGCGGGCAACAGGACTCGGGTATCCACCCCACCGGCGATTTGCGCCGCCGGTAATGCGCCAAGAACGTCCGCCAGCCCGCCCGTCTTCAGCAACGGGAACATCTCAGAACATACGTGTAAAACCTGCATCATCGCTCCTGTTTGATTTGCAGCTTCCGCAACATTTCCCGTGTGACTAACACGATCCCCTCTTCAGAACGGTAGAAGCGACGCGCATCTTCTTCCGCGTTTTCACCAATCACCATCCCTTCAGGGATGACGCAGGCACGGTCGATCACGCAACGGCGAAGACGACACGAGCGCCCTACCCAGACATCCGGCAGCAGGACTGCCGAGTCGATATTACAGAATGAATTCACACGCACGCGGGGGAACAGCACGGACTGCACCACCACGGAGCCGGAGATAATGCACCCGCCGGAAACCAGCGAGTTCAGCGTCATGCCGTGGCTGCCGGAGCGGTCCTGCACGAACTTCGCGGGCGGCAGCGATTCCATGTGGGTGCGAATCGGCCAGTTCTGGTCGTACATATCCAGTTCAGGCGTAACGGACGCCAGGTCGAGGTTCGCTTTCCAGTAGGCTTCCAGCGTACCGACGTCGCGCCAGTAAGGTTCCGCATTCGGGTCTGACTGCACGCAGGACAGCGGGAAAGGATGTGCATACGCCATGCCAGCTTTGGTGATTTTCGGGATGATGTCTTTACCGAAGTCGTGGCTGGAGTTTTCGTCTTTGTCGTCTTCTTCCAGCAGCTCATAAAGGTATTCTGCATCAAAGATATAGATCCCCATGCTGGCGAGCGATTTGGTGTCATCTCCCGGCATGGTCGGCGGGTTCGCCGGTTTTTCAACAAAGTCGATAATCTTGTCGTCGGCATCCACGTGCATCACACCAAACGCCGTCGCCTCAGCAACGGGCACCGGCAGACACGCCACGGTGCAGCGCGCCCCTTTTTCGACGTGGTCGATGAGCATGTGCGAGTAGTCTTGCTTGTAGATGTGGTCACCCGCGAGGATGACGATATATTCCGCGCTGTAGCGGCGAATAATGTCGAGGTTCTGGGTCACCGCATCCGCCGTGCCGCGATACCAGTTTTCCCCGTGAACGCGCTGCTGCGCCGGGAGCAGATCGACAAACTCGTTCATCTCTTCGCTAAAGAACGACCAGCCGCGCTGGATATGCTGCACCAGCGTGTGCGACTGATACTGAGTAATGACGCCAATGCGGCGAATGCCAGAGTTGAGGCAGTTGGAGAGCGCAAAGTCGATAATACGGAACTTACCACCAAAGTGAACGGCCGGTTTGGCGCCCTTGATGGTCAAATCTTTCAGACGGGTTCCACGCCCGCCCGCGAGTATCAGGGCAACAGTTTTTAATGGTAGCTGGCGCGCCAACATTAACGGATCGTTCTTCTCTAATCTAACCATGACTAACTCCTTTTTTATCATCTTTGGAATACGCACACTCCGTGCGCAGGCCCGTGCCAGACAGCCATAACAACCGGATTATCCGCTCCGGCAAAGGGGGGAACGGCTCGCCACTCCCCGTCAGGTAAAACAATCTCTGCGACGTCATCCGTCGCGTTCAGCGTGACCAGCCACGTATCCGAGAGCAGGATTTGCACACAGGTTATGCCGTGTTGCCACTCTTGCGCGCTCAGCGGTTGCGCGTCTTTATTCAGCCAGCGAACGTTGCCGTCGCCCTCTTCCCACCAGCTATCGGCGGTAAGCGCCGGGATTTGCTGGCGAAGGTGGATCAGCGCCGCGGTGAAATGGGTCAACCCGCTGTTTGCTTCTCCCCAGTCGAGCCAGGTTAAGGTGTTATCCTGGCAATAGGCGTTGTTGTTGCCGTGCTGGCTGTGGCCATGCTCGTCGCCCGCCAGCAGCATCGGCGTGCCCTGCGACAGCAAAAGCGTCGTGAGCAGCGCGTGAACGCCGGCGCGTCGCCGCTCGATCACGTCCAGACTTCCGCCTAACCCTTCTATACCATGGTTAAAGCTATGGTTATTGTTAGTCCCATCGCGATTCTCCTCACCGTTTGCCTCATTGTGTTTCTGATTGAAACAAACGCAGTCGCGAAGCGTGAAACCGTCGTGCGCCGTTACCAGGTTGATGGTGGCCGACGGACGTTTCCCGTCGCGCTTAAAGAGATCGCTGGAACCAGCAAAGCGTCCTGCGAATTCCCCCAACGACAGATCGCGCGCCAGCCAGAAGCGGCGGACGGCATCGCGGTAGTGATCGTTCCACTCGGCAAACAGCGGCGGGAAATTTCCCACCTGATAGCCGCCCTCACCGATGTCCCACGGCTCGGCAATCAGCTTCACCTGCGATAACACCGGGCAATTTCTGATTGCCTCAAACAGCGGTGCCTGCTGGCTGAACGCCGGCGTGCGCCCCATGACGGGGGCCAGGTCGAAACGAAAACCGTCAACATGGAAGGTTTCCACCCAATATTTCAGGCACTCATACGCATAATGCGTCACCGCCGGATGGCTGAGATTGAGCGTGTTACCGCAGCCGGTCCAGTTGGCGTAATCACCATCTTCCCTGATCCAATAATAGCTACGGTTATCAATTCCGCGCTGCGAGAGCGTCGGGCCCTCGAGATCGCTTTCGGCACTGTGGTTGAGCACCACGTCCAGAATGACCTCAATGCCCGCCGCGTGGAGTGCCTTCACCGCATCGCGGAACTCGTCCCGGGCTTTTTCAGGATGGGCGGCATAGCGGGGTTCAAGGGCGAACATTGCCAGCGGGTTGTAACCCCAGTAGTTGCTCAGACCAAGGCGCTGTAACCGCGGCTCGCTGGCGAAATGCGCCACGGGCAGTAGCTCCAGCGCGGTGATCCCTAAGTGCTTCAGGTAGGCAACTAGCGTCGGATGCCCGAGCGCTTTATAGGTCCCGCGCATCTCTTTGGGAATCGACGGGTGCAGATACGTCAGCCCTTTCACATGCGCTTCGTAAATGACGGTATTGCCCCACGGCGTGCGCGGCGGGGCATCGTCTTCCCAGTCGTAGAGGTCGTTCACCACCACGCTTTTTGGCGCGAGCGGCGCACTGTCGCGGTGGTCGGGTTCACCGTAGCCGACGTGGAATATCGGGTCGTCTTTAAACTCGCCGTCCACACGGTGCGCACACGGGTCAATCAACAGCTTCGCCGGGTTAAACCAGTGTCCCTGTGAAGGCTCCCATGCGCCGTGAACGCGAAAACCGTAGTGCATTCCCGGACGCCCGCCGGACAGGTAACCGTGCCAGATATCCCCCGTGCGGGACGGTAAATCGTAACGGTGCTCGTTACCTTCCCCGTCAAACACACAGAGTTCTACCCGCTCCGCGTGCGCAGAAAAGAGCGTGAAGTTCACCCCCTTCCCGTCAAAGCGCGCCCCGAGCGGTTCGGGATTACCTGCCGTTAGCTGCGTCATTCCCCCTCCCGCACCAGCCAGATGGTGCTTAGCGGCGGCAGCGTCAGGCTCAGGGAATGAGGACGCCCGTGGCTTTCGAGAGCATCGCTCTGCACCAGACCGCCGTTACCCGCGTTGCTGCCGTGATAATGCATGGAATCGGTGTTCAGTATTTCGCGCCATTTCCCCGCCTGGTTAATGCCGAAGCGGTAATGTTCGCGCGGCACCGGCGTGAAGTTGCTGGCAACGATAATTTCATTGCCCGCTTTATCGCGGCGTACAAAGACAAATACCGACCGTTCACGATCGTCCACCACCAGCCACTCGAAGCCGTACGGGTCAAAATCCAGCTCGTGCAGCGCTTTGTGGTGGCGATAGGTCAGGTTCAGGTCACGCACCAGACGCTGTACGCCGTGGTGCCAGTTATCACCGCCTTCCAGCAGGTGCCAGTCGAGGCTGGAATCGTGGTTCCACTCTTGGCCCTGCGCGAATTCATTGCCCATAAACAGCAGTTTCTTGCCCGGGAAAGCGAACATCCAGCCGTAGTAAGCGCGCAGGTTGGCAAACTTCTGCCACGCGTCGCCCGGCATGCGGTCAAGAATGGATTTTTTGCCGTGCACCACTTCATCATGCGACAGCGGCAGCATGAAGTTTTCGGTGTAGTTGTAGAGCAGCCCGAAGGTGAGCTTGTCGTGGTGATACTGACGGTGAACCGGGTCGAGCTTCATGTAGTCGAGCGTGTCGTGCATCCAGCCCAGGTTCCACTTGTACCAGAAGCCCAGGCCCCCCATTGACGGAGGGCGAGAGACGCCGGGGAAGTCGGTGGACTCTTCCGCCATCGTCACCGCGCCTTCCACCTGCTCGCCGAGAATGCGGTTGGTGTTGCGCAGGAACTCAATGGCTTCCAGATTTTCACGGCCGCCATACTCGTTCGGGATCCACTCCCCCTCTTTACGGCTGTAGTCGCGGTAGATCATCGACGCCACCGCATCGACGCGCAGAGCATCAATACCGAAACGCTCGATCCAGTACAGCGCGTTGCCTACCAGGAAGTTCGTCACTTCACGGCGACCGTAGTTATAGATCAGCGTGTTCCAGTCCTGGTGATAGCCTTCGCGCGGGTCGCTGTGCTCATACAGCTTCGTGCCGTCAAATTCCGACAAACTGAAATCATCAGACGGGAAGTGGCCGGGCACCCAGTCGAGGATCACGTTCAGCCCGGCGGCATGCGCGGCATTGATGAAATAGCGGAAATCATCGCGCGTGCCGAAGCGGCGCGTTGGCGCATACAACCCGGTAGGCTGGTAGCCCCAGCTTCCGTCGAACGGGTGTTCATTAACCGGCAGCAGCTCAAGGTGAGTAAAGCCCATCCATTTGGCGTACGGCACCAGCTGATCGGCCAATTCACGATAGCTGAGCCAGAAGTTATTATCGGTGTGGCGACGCCAGGAGCCGAGATGCACCTCATAGACGGAGATTGGCGCGTCGAAGCGGTTGGCCTGCTTGCGTTCTTCCGTCTGGACGACCTTCTCCGGCAGCCCACAAATCAGCGACGCGGTATCCGGGCGCATCTGCGCTTCAAAGGCATACGGGTCAGCTTTAATGCGCAGCTTGCCGTTGGCATCGATCATCTCGAACTTATAGAGCTGACCGTTTTGCGCGCCGGGGATAAACAGCTCCCAGATGCCGGTTTCACGGCGCAGGCGCATCGGATGACGGCGGCCATCCCAATAGTTGAACTGCCCGACAACGGAAACCCGCCGGGCATTCGGTGCCCACACGGAAAAGCGCGTGCCGGTGATCCCGTCCATGGTATCGGCATGCGCGCCCAGCGTTTCATACGGCCGCAGGTGAGTCCCTTCGGACAGCAGCCAGGCGTCCATCTCTTTCAGGAGCGGGCCGAAGCTGTAAGGGTCGTCAATCAGGTTCTGCTGGCCGTGCCAGATGACGGCAAGCTGATAGCGAAAAGGGTTTTTACGACGGGGCATCACGCCCGAGAAGAAGCCACGAGAATCGAGGCATTCCAGATTGCCGACCTTGCGGCCGGTTTTGGGTTCAATCACCCAAACTTCTGTGGCATCCGGCAACAGCGCCCGAACTTCCAGTCCAGCCTCCGTTCGGTGCATCCCAAGCACAGAAAAGGGGTCAGCAAAATGACCCGCAATAAGCGCATTAATCACGTCTCTATCCACACGATCGGACATGGTATTCATCCTGTTTTTTATGTCGTCCTTTTTACGCGCTCCGGGACGACTTTTAATGTGACCTGAACGGGACAGCACAAATATGTGCATCCTTTCTGCTCCGTTCGAACCTCAGGTAAGAAATGACTCTTCCTTAAAGCATAGCCAACGCTCTAAATGACTCCTGATAAAAAATAAGACATCCGCGTGTTACTCCATGTAGTACGCAAAAAAAAGGGGTGAAAATCACCCCCGGTATTTAACAAATTATTACGCCAGCTGGCGCAGCATGCGGCGCAGCGGTTCGGCTGCCCCCCACAGGAGCTGGTCGCCGACCGTGAACGCGGAGAGGTACTCCGGCCCCATGTTCAGCTTGCGCAGACGGCCAACCGGCGTGGTCAGCGTGCCGGTGACGGCTGCCGGGGTCAGTTCGCGCATGGTGATATCGCGATCGTTTGGCACCACTTTCGCCCACGGGTTGTGTGCGGCCAGCAGCTCTTCCACGGTCGGAATAGACACATCTTTTTTCAGTTTAAGGGTGAAAGCCTGGCTGTGGCAGCGCAGCGCGCCGATACGCACGCAGAGGCCGTCAACCGGAATGGTGTTCGCGGTCGCGAGGATTTTGTTGGTCTCAGCCTGGCCCTTCCACTCTTCACGGGTCTGGCCGTTATCCAGCTGTTTGTCGATCCACGGGATCAGGCCACCGGCCAGCGGTACGCCGAAGTTGTCCACTGGCAGCTCGCCGCTGCGGGTCAGCTGAGTAACCTTACGCTCGATATCAAGAATCGCGGACGCCGGGTTTGCCAACTCGGTCGCGACGCTCTGGTGCAGCTGGCCCATCTGGGTCAGCAGCTCGCGCATGTGACGCGCGCCACCGCCGGACGCGGCCTGGTAGGTCGCCACTGAGACCCACTCCACCAAATCCTGCGCGAACAGGCCGCCGAGGGACATCAGCATCAGGCTGACGGTACAGTTGCCGCCAACAAAGGTTTTCACGCCGTTGTTCAGGCCGTCGGTGATCACGCCCTGGTTAACCGGGTCGAGAATGATGATGGCATCGTCCTTCATGCGCAGCGAAGAGGCCGCGTCAATCCAGTAACCCTGCCAGCCGCTTTCACGCAGCTTTGGATAGATTTCGTTGGTATAATCGCCGCCCTGGCACGTCACAATAATGTCGAGTGCCTTCAGCGCTTCCAGATCGTAAGCATCCTGCAACGTGCCTGTGGTACCACCAAAGGACGGAGCAGCCTGGCCGAGCTGGGAAGTGGAGAAGAAGACCGGGCGGATAGCGTCGAAATCGCGCTCTTCAACCATGCGTTGCATGAGTACAGAGCCGACCATACCGCGCCAGCCGATAAAACCAACGTTTTTCATAGCATTTTTTTCCTGCTGAGGGTGTGTGCTGATTGTGCAAGCCAGTATTGAACTGGGATATGCTTCACATTACAAAATGCTGCCAAAGTCGCAAGCGAAATTAATCGATGATTGCCCGGCAATCAGAAATACAGCTAATTATCATAATAACCATAGAGAGTTTCAGGGATAATTTACATGAGTGAAATCATTTCCGCGGCGGTTTTATTGATCCTGATAATGGATCCACTGGGAAACCTGCCGATCTTCATGTCGGTGTTAAAGCACACCGAGCCGAAGCGCCGTCGGGCGATCATGATCCGCGAGCTGCTCATCGCCCTGCTGGTGATGTTTATCTTCCTGTTTGCCGGGGAAAAAATTCTCGCGTTCCTGAACCTGCGCGCCGAAACGGTCTCCATTTCCGGCGGGATTATTCTGTTCCTGATTGCCATCAAAATGATTTTCCCGAGCGCGGAAGGCAGCAGCAGCGGCTTGCCAGCGGGTGAAGAGCCGTTCATCGTGCCGCTGGCGATCCCGCTGGTTGCCGGGCCAACGATTCTGGCGACGCTGATGCTGTTGTCGCACCAGTACCCGAATCAGATGAGCCACCTGGTGATTGCCCTGCTGATTGCCTGGGGCGGGACGTTTATCATCCTGCTGCAGTCGTCGCTGTTCCTGCGCCTGCTGGGCGAAAAAGGGGTGAACGCCCTGGAGCGCCTGATGGGGCTGATTCTGGTGATGATGGCGACGCAAATGTTCCTGGACGGGATACGGGCATGGATGAAGGGGTAGGTAAAAGCAAAACGGCAATCTTCGATTGCCGTTTTTAGTGTTTGCCCCCTCTCCCCGTGGGAGAGGGTTGGGGTGAGGGCAACAGGCCGCAGAGGCCGTATGTTTGTCGGGTGGCGGCTTTGCCTTACCCGACCTACAAGTCACTCCGGTTTTCTCCCTCTCCCACAGGGAGAGGGAGAAAACCCGTTAGCTCAACAACGTAAACGCAATCATCCCGACAATCGCACCCGTCGTGCCGAGGATGGTTTCCATCAGCGTCCAGGTTTTCAGGGTTTGCGCTTCGGTCGCGCCGGTAAATTTACCGAACAGCCAGAAGCCTGCGTCGTTCACGTGTGATACCACAATCGAACCGCCCGCGATACAGATAGACAGCGCCGCCATCTGCGCACCGGAGTAGTTCAGCTGTTCAATCACCGGCATCACCAGGCCCACCGCAGTTAAGCACGCCACGGTTGCGGAACCCTGGATGATACGCACCGCCGCCGCCAGCACGAAGCAGGTGACCGCAATCGGCAGGCCCATTCCGGTCAGCGCTTCGCCCAGAGCCGGGCCCACGCCGGAATCCACCAGCACCTGCTTGAACACGCCACCGGCACCGATCACCAGCAGGATGATACCCGCAGGCTGCAGCGCGGCACCGCAAATCTCCATCACGCGGTCTTTCGGCATCCCCTGACGCATTGCCAGGCCGTAAATCGCCACCAGACAGGCCACCAGAATGGCCGTGAACGGGTGGCCGATGAACTCAAACCACTCGTAAGCGCTGGAACCGACCGGCACAAAGCGCGCGGCGATGGTTTTCAGGCCCACCAGTACCAGCGGGAGCAGGATCAGCGACAGGCTGAAGCCGAAGGACGGCATTTTGCCCTCGCCCAGGTGCGGCTCGGTGATGTCATCCGGAATGTGCAGCTCAACGTAGCGGCTGATGAAGTTACCCCACAGCGGACCGGCGATAATCATCCCCGGGATCGCGGCGCAGAGGCCAATGAGGATCATCCAGCCAAAGTCAGCGTGCATCTGGGAGGCCAGCAGCATCGGCGCAGGCCCCGGCAGCAGGAACGCCGCGGCCGCCGCCACGCCCGCAAACAGCGGAATGACCAGCTTCACGAGGTTAGTGCCGGTATGGCGTGCCATCGAGAACGCGACGCTAATCAGCAGCACTACCGCCACTTCGAAGAATAGCGGCAGCGCGCAAATCAGGCCAGCCAGACCAATCGCGTAGTGCGCGCGGCTGTGGCCGAAGGATTTCAGCATCTTGACGGCAATCTGATCGACCGCGCCCGTCTCGTGCAAAATCTTGCCAAACATCGCGCCGAGCGCGACCACAATCGCCAGGAAACCCAGCGTGCCACCCATCCCTTTTTCCATCGTCGCGGCGATCTTGTCGAGCGGCATACCGGAAAAGAGACCTGCACCAATAGAAACCACCATCAAAGCAACGAAGGCATGCATACGCGCCTTCATCACGAGAAACAGCAGCAGTAATACGGAACCCACTGCTGTCAAAACAAGCGTTAATGTACTCAAAACTTACTGCCTTTTATTAATGACCTCGATGGTGCTGGCGACAACACCTTCCAGTGACTGATCGATATCAACCACTAAGACGTCCTGCTCATCCGCACCCGGCTCCTGCAGCGCTTCGAACTGCGTAACCAGCATCTGGGTTTTGAAGAAGTGGCCTTTACGCGCCTTCAGACGGCTTTCAATCACCTCGAAATCGCCCTTCAGATAGATGAAGGAGAGGTTCGGGTTACCGTCGCGCAGCAGGTCGCGGTAGGTTTTTTTCAGCGCGGAGCAGACGATCAGGGAGACTTTGTTAGTACGCTGCATCGCAAAGGCGGCATCGTTCAGCGCCTGCAGCCACGGTTTGCGGTCGTCGTCGTTCAGCGGCTCGCCGGAGGCCATTTTCATGATGTTGCTGCGCGGATGGAGGAAGTCGCCATCAAGAAACGCAGCCTGAAGTTGATGCGCCACTTCGCTCGCCACGGCAGATTTACCGCTACCGGACACGCCCATCAGGACGTAAACGTGGTGATCGTGATTAGTCGTGCTCAAAGGGTGTCCCTCAGTCAATTGTTACGGGTAACAGTTATCGGTAACATTGTCCTGCCGGGGCAAAAGAGAAGCAATATCCAAACGTGCGCGAAGTGAATAAGTGTGAGCTACTTCAAATTTGTCGGATTAAATAGATCCACCCGGTGACAAGGTGAAACCTAAATCTAACATTTTAGGGGTAACTGCCTCACCACGAATGCGCGCCAGCAGGCGTTCTGCGCCAATGCGGCCCATACGTTCACGCGGGGTCAGGACGCTCGCCAGACGCGGCTCCATCACCTGGCCGATGTCATGGCCGTGGAAACCGGCAATCGCCATATCGTCGGGGATCTTCAGCCCCAGACGCTGGCACTCAAACGCCGCGCCGACCGCAAGGTCATCGTTGGTACAGAAAATACCGTCCAGTTGCGGATACTCGCGTCGCGCCTGACGCATCAGCTCAATACCCGAGGTGTAGGACGAGGATTGCTCCACCATCACGCTGTACGGGGTTAAACCGGCGTCGAGCATCGCCTGCTCGTATCCCTTCTGTTTGATGATAGTACGTTCATCAAGGCGTGCACCCAGATAGGCAATGTGGCGATGACCGCGCGCAATGATCGCCGCCGTCATCTGACGCGCCGCTTCAAAGTTATCGAACCCAACGGCGATGTCGAGGCAAGGCGACTGGCTGTCCATCAGTTCCACCACCGGGATACCGGCCACTTCAATCATTTTGAGCGTGCGGGCAGTGTGGGTACGTTCCGTTAAAATCAGGCCGTCGATGTTCCAGGAAAGCATCGATTCAAGACGTTCCTCTTCCAGTTCCGGCTTGTACCCGTAGTGCGCGAGCATGGTCTGATAGCCAAAGGCATCGGTCACGCTTTCGCTTCCACGTAATACTTCGGCGAAAACCTGGTTGGTCAAGGAAGGAAGCAGGACGCCCACCGCACGGCTGGTCGCATTGGAGAGAATATCGGGTGCGCGGTTGGGAATATAACCCAGTTCATCAAGGGCAGCGGCAATCTTGCCACGTAACGCCACGGAAACCTGTTCCGGGTTACGTAAAAAACGGCTGACCGTCATTTTGGTCACACCGACGCGATCGGCGACATCCTGAAGTACGGGGCGTTTCTTTTTCATCGTCCTGAGAAATCTTGAAGTGAGAGATTTTCTCAGTTTATCACGGACAAAGCTCAACCTTCCCCGTTTAAAGGGAAGGTTGAGTAATTATTTATACCGGCGGCAGGTCAAACAGCAGGATTTCGCTTTCGCTGTCGGCATGCACGGAGAGCGCCTGCTCATCCCAGATGGCCAGACCATCGGCGGTTGTGGCTTTGGTGCCGTTGATGGACACGTCACCTTTCACCACCTGGATCCAGACGCGGCGGTTGGCGGCAATCTGATGCACGGACTGTTCGTCTTTTGCCAGCGCCCAGCGGTAGAGCTCCATATCCTGATGCACTTTCAGGGAACCTTCACGCGCATCCGGGGACAGCACCAGCTGTTTGCCCTGTTTAGCGTCGAAGCGGCGCTGCTCGTAGCGTGGCGCGATGCCGGTCTCTTCTGGAATGATCCAGATTTGATACAGGTGCAGTTTTTCCGTTTTGCTCGGGTTGTACTCAGAGTGACGCACCCCGGTGCCCGCACTCATAATCTGGAACTCACCCGCCGGAACCTGCTCTTCGTTACCCATGCTGTCTTTGTGCGCCACGGCACCTTCGAGCACATAAGTCAGGATTTCCATGTCTTTGTGCGGGTGGGTGCCGAAACCCTGGCCTGCATCAATCACGTCGTCGTTAATCACGCGCAGTGCGGAGAAGCCCATGAAATTCGGGTCGTAGTAGTCGGCAAACGAGAATGAATGCCATGAGTCCAGCCAGCCATGATTCGCGTGACCACGTTCGTTTGCTTTGCGTAAGTAGATCATTTATTTCACCCTCAGTTCGTTTCGATGGAGTAAGTGTGGACGCAAACCGCCTGGGATCATAGAGGGTGAAAATTGACTCCTCTGTTCAAAAATTATGAACAAGCGTAGAGGAGCCGTTTTTGCTTATTTTGCGAGGGTTACCGTGGCAGGAGAAGCCTGCTCAAAGGCCCGTTCAAGGATTTCCAGGTTGGTCAGAACGTCAGATTCCTTGACGTAATTCGGCGTACCCGTGGTGAGCGTGTCATACAGCGCATCGTAAACGCGGCCATAGTCGCCTGGTTCCGGCTTGAGTTCTTCTTTTACTGTTGTGCCATCTGCCTTCACATACTCCAGCACGCCTACGGAATCATCCGCCGCAAAGCCCGGTTCGCCCGGCATGATGTTAGCCTTCAGGCTGGTCTCCTGCTGGTCGATGCCGTACTTGATAAACGAGCCTTTGGTGCCGTGAACGATAAACTTGGGATAGTCGATTTTCACCAGATGGCTGGTTTTGACGATGGCCTTCAGGTCGCCGTAGAACAGTTGCGCTTCGAAGGTGTCGTCCGGGTTGGCTTTGTTGCGCAGGCTGCGGATATCGTACGCCACGTGGTCCGGGCGACCAAACAGGGAGATGATCTGGTCCATGGTGTGCACGCCCAGACCATAGAACGAGCCGTCCTGCGGCAGGCCGGGCTGGGTTTCCGCGACCGGACGGTAGTAGTCGAAGTGGCTTTCAATTTCCACAATGTCGCCGAGCTTGCCGCTCTCAATCGCCTTTTTCGCCGTCAGGAAGCAGCTGTCAAAACGGCGGTTCTGATACGGCGTAACGGTCAGCCCTTTGCTCTTCGCCAGCGCAAACAGTTCCTTCGCTTCGGCGATGGTCGGGGTGAATGGCTTTTCCACCAGCACGTTTTTGCCCGCTTCCAGCGCGCGCTTCGCGTAGTCGAAGTGGCTGTCGGCGTGGGTGCAGACAATGATCAGATTCACCTGCGGATCGTGAAGCACCTCGTTCAGATCGCCGGTGAAATGAATGTGGGAATACTGCGGAGACTGCTCTTCCGGCTTCGCACTGCGTCTGTAGATATGGGCGACGTGCCAGCTGTCTTTACGGTTAAGAATATAGGGTAGGTGATAGCGGGTGGTGCTTTTACCAAAGCCGATAAACGCACAGTTCAGGGTCATGGTTCCGTCCTTTTTGATCAGGTTTCTGTTTTCACTATAGCGATAAACTTGCCCAAAAGAATCCTAAAATGGCGGCACTTGCCTTGACCCTGCCGCTAAAAACCACGATAAGGTGAAGGTCAAATCTATGCTCGCGAATGGAGTCGCGCCCATTTCTATGGAAAAGAAATATCTCGCCTTAAACAGTGCGCTTCTCTTCTGGTTGCTTTCGCTTGCCGCCTGGTGCTTCGCCGCCCGTCAACTCGCATGGCTCTTCGCAGCATTCTCTTTATTGGCTTTCACTCTTCCCCTGCTTATCAACCTGGGTAATGTTATGTTTAAAAAGAATAAAATTAATGAAATCAAGGTGCCAACTGCCCTTCCTCCGGCTCCTGTCATGGAAAAAGAACCTACCGCCACCGAGAAGCACGGCACCACGGTGATTGCCAACGACGTCCGCGTTGAAGGCAATATCGTATCGACGGGTCACGTCTATGTGCACGGTGAGCTCATCGGCAATATTGCCTCTGAACAGAGTCTGATCAAAATCATGCGCGGGGGACGGGTTGAGGGAAATATCACCTGCCGCGAGCTGATTATTGACGGGGCCGTGATTGGCGAATGCCACAGCGATGCCATTGAAATCTGCGAAAACGGTGAGGTAACGGGAACGCTTTCCTACCGGGCGCTGGCCGTCAAAAAAGGGGGGATGTTTTCCGGTATTGCGGAGATGCTGCCTGCCGCTATCGAAAAGAACAACGTCGTTGGCCTGATCAAGGACAGCACCGCTGACGCTCCTGAAGCGTGCGAGCTTGCCAAATAATAAGCAAAAAAAAGCCAGCGAAACGCTGGCTAAAGTAATACTGGAAGCAATGTGAGCAATGTCGTGCTTTCAGGTTCCCGTAGCGGTCTTCCTGAATGCAGAGCAATAATAATCATTCTCATTCGCACTTGTCCACTTCTTTTTGCAAAAAATAGCGGTTGACTCAAATTTTAAAGTCATTGATGTTGGAAGGGAGAGTTAACTGACTGAGGAACAAGGAATGAGTGAGATAGTGATACGCCACGCAGAACCGAAAGATGCCGAAGCTTTACGCCAGAACTATATGCATCCTGGGGTGTATCACGACACGCTACAGCTACCTCATCCTTCCCTTGAACACTGGCAAGAGCGGCTTCATCCTAAACCTGGCCAAAAACGTCTGGTCGCCTGCATCGATGAAAACATCGTCGGTGACCTGGCGCTGCAGGTAGAAGCCAGCCCGCGACGCAGCCATGTAGCAACCTTTGGTATCAGCGTTGCGGCGCACGCCCAGGGGCGCGGCGTGGGGAGCGCGCTCATGCGCGAGATGATCAACCTGTGCGATAACTGGATGCGCATCGAACGTATCGAGTTAACGGTTTTTGCCGATAACCCTGCTGCACTGGCGCTGTACCGGAAGTTTGGTTTTGAAATCGAAGGCACCGGCAGGAAATTTGCCCTGCGCAACGGCGAGTATGTGGATGCGTATTATATGGCGAGAATGAAGTAGTTATTTGCCGGGTGGCGGCTTCGCCTTACCCGGCCTACGTTCGTGCAGTTGTAGGCCCGGTAAGCGCAGCGCCACCGGGCAATACGTTAATATCCCGCCGTCAAATCATCCACCGAACGTGGATCCGATGCCCCAAACAGCGCCCCGTCCGGCCCCACCATAATGCTCTGGGTGCTGCCCATCGCCTCTTTCACCGCCACTTTTTGCCCGCGCTGTTCAAGCAGCTTAATGGTGTCTGGGCTAAAGCCCTTCTCGACGCGCAGCTCGTCCGGCAGCCACTGGTGGCGGAAACGCGGGGCGTTGGTCGCTTCGGCTACGTTCATCCCAAAGTCGATGCTGTTCACCACCATCTGCAGCACGGTGGTAATAATTCGACTCCCGCCCGGGCTGCCGGTTACCAGCCAGGTTTTTCCGTCTTTCACCACGATGGTAGGCGACATGGACGAGAGCGGACGCTTCTTCGGCCCGACGGCGTTTGCATCACCGCCTACCAGCCCGTAAACGTTCGGCACGCCCGGCTTGGCGGAAAAGTCATCCATCTCGTTGTTCAGCAGAATGCCGCTGTTGCCCGCCGCAATCCCGGTACCAAAGGTGGTATTCAGCGTATAGGTCCCCGCCACCGCATTGCCGTCTTTATCCACCACCGAGAAGTGGGTGGTCTGGTTGCTTTCATAAGGCGCCAGCTTGCCGGGGCGGATCTCGCTCGACGGCTTCGCCTTGTTGATGTCGATCTGGTCGGCCAGGGATTTGGCATAGGCTTTGTTGGTCAGCGCCTGCCACGGTACCTTCACGAAGTCCGGGTCGCCGAGGTACTCCGAGCGGTCGGCGTAGGCACGTTTTTCCGCTTCCGCCATCACCTGCATGGCATCCGCGCTGCCGAAGCCAAACTTGTGCATATCGAAGTTTTCCAGAATGTTGAGGATCTGCACGATGTGAATGCCCCCGGAAGACGGCGGCGGCATGGAGAAGACCTCGTAGCCGCGATAGGTGCCGCTAATCGGTTCGCGCTCCACCGCTTTGTACTCCGCCAGATCCGCTTTGGTGATTAGCCCACCGTTCTTTTGCATTTCATCGGCAATCTGGTCAGCAATCGCGCCTTTATAGAAGGCATCCGGGCCGTGTTCCGCAATCCGCTCCAGGCTGGTCGCCAGGTTCTTCTGCACCAGCTTATCGCCCTTCTTCAGCGGCTCGCCGTCTTTCCAGAAGATGGCCTTACTGTTTTCGTGATTCGGAATGACTTCACTGCCGTAGGTTTTGAGATCGTCCGCGAGCGCGTCATTGACCACAAAACCGTCGCGCGCCAGCTTGATGGCAGGCTGCACCACTTTGTTCAGCGGCAGCGTGCCGTATTTTTCCAGCGCCAGCGAGAAGCCCGCAACGGTACCTGGCGTGCCAGAGGCGAGGTGCGAGGTCAGGGATTTCTTACTGTCAGGGTTGCCCTGCTCGTCAAGGAACATATCGCGGGAGGCCTGATTCGGTGCCATCTCACGGAAGTCGATGGCGGTGGTTTTCCCGTCTTTGGTACGCAGCATCATAAACCCGCCGCCGCCGAGGTTACCCGCCTGCGGATGCGTGACCGCCAGCGCGTACCCGACCGCAACCGCCGCATCCACCGCGTTACCGCCCTGTTTGAGAATATCGACGCCCACCTGGGTTGCCAGCGCGTCAACCGAGGCCACCATGCCATGCGTCGCCCGCACGGGATGGAAAACGTCTTCCTCCACGCCGTAGGAGACGGGAGGCGCCGCGGGCGGGTTGGCCGCCACGCTAAATGTGCCGCCTGCCATCAGCGCGGCGATCGCTACCCAGCGCACAAAACGTTGGTTTCATCATTATTGTTCTCCAGGTGATAGGGTCCATACTCCCCGCTTAAGCCTGGTTCACAACTCCTAAAAAATCATCGTCATGGTGAAATCGGGGTAAACTTAAGAGAAACCTCAAAAGGAGGAGATGACAATGAAACGCTTGATGATTCTTACGGCACTGCTTCCCTTTGCCGCGCTCGCACAGCCACTCAATACGATGAACAACCCTAACCAGCAGGGTTACGTCATTCCCAGCCAGCAGCGGATGCAAACGGAGATGATGAGCCAGCAACAGCAGCAGAAAGGGATGCTTAATCAACAGTTGAAAACGCAAACCCAGATGCAGCAGCAGAGCCTGCAAAACCAGATGAACGCCAACACCCAGCGCATCCAGCAGGGTCAGGTGCGCGAGCAGCCGCTGCCGAATAAAAACGGCGGGATGTTAGGCGGAGGGTCAACCCTGAACAGCGGCCAGCAGCATATGCTGCCGCCGCAGTCGAACGGCGGTATGCTTAATCCGCAGAACTAAAGTTCGGGCCGATGCGGTCAATCGCATCGGTACAAATGCTGTCAACGCCCCAGCGCAGCAGTTCGGCTGCACGCTGGGGTTTGTTAACGGTATACACCAGAATATGCAGACCCGCCGCTTTCAACATCTTCACCCGCGCCTCATCCAGCAGCTTGTGATTGAGATGGATAGAGACACACGCTAAGCGTGTCGTCAGCTCGCGCCAGTCTTCGCGCCACTCGTCCAGCAGCAGCCCACGCGGCAGCTCCGGCACGGCCGCCTGTGCCGCTTCCAGCGCGTCGATCTCAAACGACGACAGCAGCGGTGCCGTCATCCCTTCCCACAGCTCACGCGCGGCCAGCGCGATGACTTTGCCCGTCAGCGGCCCGGTGCCGGTGGTCGGTTTGATTTCGATATTGGCCATCATACCGTGCTGGCGACAGCGATCCGCCACTTCCGCCAGCAGCGGTAGCGGTTCGCCTTTGAATTCGCCGCTGTACCAGCTTCCGGCATCTACCTTCAGCAGATCGCACCACGGCAGTTCACCCGCCACGCCCCAGCCGTTGCTGGTGCGTTCGAGGTTATCGTCATGCAGCAGGAAAATTTCGCCGTCTTTCGACAGCCTGGCGTCGAACTCGATCATCGTGTGGCCGTAGCGCGCGCCAACGTCAATCGCCGCCAGGGTATTTTCCGGCGCCAGCTTACCGCCGCCCCGGTGGGCGACGATGTGGGGATAAGGCCAGTTGCTCATACTCGTTGTCCTGTTTCACCGTCAAAGAAGTGCAGGTGATTTTCCGGCAGGTGCAGCCACAGCGTGCTGCCTGCTTTCGGGCGTTCCTGATGCGCTAAACGCACCACTATTTTTTGCTCACCCCAGCGTCCGTGCGCCAGGTTATCTGCACCCAACATCTCCAGCGTGTCCATCACCAGCGGCACGCCGCCGTCCGCCTGAGAGGTTAAAGCGATATGCTCCGGGCGGATACCGAGCGTCATCTTACGCCCGGCGTAGCCACGATAGTACCAGTTGATGGGCAATGCCATCCCGCTTTCCAGTTCAAAGTGGGTGCCCGCGCTGCTGATCCGTCCTTCCAGCAGGTTCATTGCCGGGCTGCCGATAAAGCTCGCCACAAAGCGGGTAGCCGGTTTCTCATACACCTCCACCGGGGTGCCAATCTGCTCGGCGATGCCTTTGTTCATCACCATCACGCGCTGGGCGAGGGTCATGGCTTCGACCTGATCGTGGGTCACGTACAGGGAGGTGGTTTTCAGACGACGGTGCAGCTGCTGCAGCTCAAGACGCATCTGCACGCGCAGCTTGGCGTCGAGGTTAGAAAGCGGTTCGTCGAACAGGAATACCGCCGGATCGCGCACGATGGCGCGCCCCATCGCCACGCGCTGGCGCTGGCCGCCGGAGAGCTCGCGCGGGCGGCGCTTCAGCAGGCCGTCCAGCTCGAGAATGCGCGCCGCCTCTTTCACGCGCTCGTCGATATGGCCTTTGCCCATGCCGCGGATTTTCAGCCCCCAGGCCATGTTCTCTTCCACGCTCATGTGCGGGTAGAGGGCGTAGTTCTGGAACACCATCGCGATGCCTCTGTCTTTCGGCTCCATTTCGGTGACGCGCTGGCGGTCAATCCAGATATCCCCGGACGTCACGCGCTCCAGCCCCGCCACCATGCGCAGCAGCGTGGATTTGCCGCAGCCGGACGGGCCGACCATCACGATAAATTCCCCGTCCGCCACGTCGAGCGTCAGCGGCTGAATCACCTGGGTTTTACCATCCCAGCTTTTGGTTACTGCCTGAAGTTTTAAACCTGCCATCTTATTTCTCGCTATCGACCAGGCCACGGACAAACGCACGCTGCATGGCTAAAACAATGACTACGGGTGGGATAAGGGTGAGCAGCATCGCCGCCATCACCTGGTTCCAGAGGGTGGTGCCTTCACCGGTGGCAATCATGCCTTTGATGCCCGCCACGGCGGTGCCGAGGTTGACGTCCTGAATAATCAGCAGCGGCCACAGGTACTGGTTCCAGCCGTAGATAAAGGTGATCACAAACAGCGCCGCGAGGTTGGTTTTCGACAGCGGCAGCACGATGTCGCGGAAAAAGCGCATCGGCGACGCGCCGTCGATGCGCGCCGCTTCAATCAGCTCGTCCGGCAGGGTCATAAAGAACTGGCGGAACAGGAAGGTCGCGGTCGCCGAGGCCATCAGCGGCAGGGTCAAGCCCGCGTAGCTGTCGAGCATTTTCAGGTTGGCGATCACCTCCACCGTCGGGAAGATACGCACCTCCACCGGCAGCATCAGGGTAATGAAGATCATCCAGAAGAAGAGGTTACGCAGCGGAAAGCGAAACCAGACGATGGCGAAGGCCGAGAGCATCGACACCGTAATTTTGCCGACGGTGATGCCAAACGCCATGATGAAGCTGTTGAGCATCATCAGCCAGAACGGCGCGCTGTTGGCGCCCACGCCCTGTGTCCAGATGGTCTTCATGTTCTCGAAAAGATGAGTGCTTGGGATCAGCGTCATCGGCGTGTCGAACACCGCTTTGGTGTCCAGCGTGGCGGCGACAAACGCCACGTACAGCGGGAAGAGGATGACGATAATCCCTAAAATCAGCATGGTATGGCTGAAAATCGTCAGCCCGCGACGGTTCTCAATCATTGGTAGCGCACCTTACTTTCGACATAGCGGAACTGCACCACCGTGAGGATGATGACGAGGAACATCAGCACCACCGACTGCGCGGCAGAAGCGGAGAGATCCAACCCCGCAAAGCCTTCGCGGTAGATCTTGTAGATCAGCGTCGTTGTCGCCTGCACCGGTCCGCCTGCGGTCGCCGCGTCGATCACCGGGAAGGTGTCGAAGAAGGCGTACACGAGGTTGACCACCAGCAGAAAAAAACTCACCGGGGCGATCAGCGGCAGCGACAGCCTGAAGAAGCGGCGAACCGGCCCTGCGCCGTCAATCGCCGCCGCTTCCACCAGCGAGCGCGGGATGGACTGCAGCGCGGCAAAGAAGAACAGGAAGTTGTAGCTGATCTGCTTCCACACCGAGGCAAACACCACCAGGAACATCGCCTGGCCGCTGTTCTGGGCGTGGTTCCAGTCGTAGCCCAGTTCGGCCAGGAAGTGGGTAATCAGCCCGCGCCCCGGGTTAAACAGGAAGATCCACAATACGGCGGCGACGGCGGGAGCCACGGCGTACGGCAGCAGCATCAGCGTTTGATAAATACGACTGCCGCGCACCACGTAGTCCACCAGCGCGGCGAAGAACAGCGAGGCTAAAAGGCCGCTGACGGTCACCAGGGCGCTGAACTTGATCGTCGTCCAGAAGGAATCCAGGTAGTAGCTGTCATGGAACAGCGCGGTGAAGTTGTCCAGCCCGACAAACTGGCTGGAAAGCCCGAACGGATCGACGCTTTGTACCGAGTACCACAGCGCTTCGCCCGCAGGCCAGATAAAGAAAATAACGGTGATGACCAGCTGCGGCGCGACCAGCAGGTACGGCAGCCAGCGGGAACGAAACACCGGACGGGATGATGACATGGAGATTTGGTTCCTGAACAATGCCGGGTGGCGGCTACGCCTTACCCGGCCTACATATGGGCACATCGTAGGCCCGGTAAGCGAAGCGCCTCCGGGCATTTTTTTACGATTTGGTCGACTGCTCAAAGCGGCGCAGCAGCTGATTCCCGCGCTCTACCGCTGAATCCAGCGCCTGCTGTGGCGTTTTCTTCCCGGTCCACACGCTTTCCAGCTCTTCATCCACGATGGTACGGATCTGCGGCATGTTGCCCAGACGCAGACCCTTGGTGAACGGCAATGGCGGCTTGTTCAGCATCTGACGCGTCGCAATGTCCGCCCCTGGGTTCTTGCTGTAGAAGCCCTGCTCGCGGGTCAGGTCATACGCGGCTTTGGTGATCGGCAGGTAGCCGGTCTTCTGGTGCCACTCGGCAGCATTTTCAGGCTTCGCCAGGAAGTCGAGGAACTCGGCCACGCCTTTGTAGGTGCCGTTGTCTTTGCCCTGCATGACCCACAGGCTCGCTCCGCCGATGATGGCGTTCTGCGGCGCGCCCTTCACGTCGGCGTCGTACGGCATCATGCCCACGCCGTAGTTAAATTTGGCGTAGTGACGGATATCCGCCAGCGAGCCGGACGATGCGGTGGTAATGGCGCAGTCGCCGTTGTAGAACTTCTCGGTGGATTCGTCTTTACGCCCGAAGTAGCTGAAGTCGCCCTTCTTGTTGAGTTCTTCCAGCAGCGCGATGTGCTTCACCTGCTCCGGCTTGTTGAACTCCAGCACCGCGTCGGTGCCGTCGAAGCCGTTGTTTTTGGTGGCAACCGGCAGGCCGTGCCAGGCGCTGAAGTTTTCAATCTGGATCCAGCCCTGCCAGCCGCTGGCGTAGCCGCACTTCATCCCCGCCGCTTTCAGCTTCGCGGTGTACTCGGCCAGATCCTGCCAGGTTTTTGGCGGCTGCTCCGGGTCTAAACCGGCTTTTTTGAAGGCATCTTTGTTGTAGTACAGCACCGGCGTAGAGCTGTTAAACGGCTGAGACAGCAGGTGGCCGGTTTTGGAATCGGTGTAATAACCGGAAACGGTCGGCACGAACTGTGATTCGTCAAAATTGATACCCGCCTCTTTGAACACTTCATACACCGGCTTGATGGCTTTAGAGGCCATCATGGTGGCGGTGCCCACTTCATAAACCTGTAACAAGGCTGGCGCATTGCCGGTACGGAAGGCGGCAATGCCCGCGCTCAGGCTCTGCTCGTAGTTGCCTTTGTACACCGGCACAATTTTGTAATCCGGGTGGGTGTCGTTGAAACGCTGCGCCAGGGAGTCAACCTCTTTACCCAACTCCCCTTCCATGGAATGCCAGAACGGAATGGTGGTCACAGCCATTGCGTTCGTCGCAAAAGCCAGACCGATTGCCAGACCCAAAGCTGTGTGTCGTAACGATGTCATTGTCATCTCTCTTATTGTGCCGGATGCGCGATATCACGCGTTTTATGCTCGCGAGGTAACATGACATGCTCGAATTACAGAAAAATAACTGTTTGTTTACAGATAAGTGACAGCCAGGCGTCAGGGGGATGATGGTTGTGTGAAGGGGGTTGAGGTGTAGTTGGGTGCGGTCTGGTGCCCTCACCCCGACCCTCTCCCACAGGGAGAGGGAGAAAATCGATCGGTTCCCTCTCCCTTGAGGGAGAGGGTTAGGGTGAGGGGGAAATGCAATTAACCGCCCAAATACGCGCTCCGCACCGCCTCGTTTGCCAGCAGCGCGTCGCCGGTATCCTCCAGCACCACGCGGCCGTTCTCCAGCACGTAGCCACGGTCGGCGAGCTTCAGCGCCTGGTTGGCGTTCTGCTCGACGAGGAAGATGGTCATCCCCTCTTTGCGCAGCTGCTCAATGGTGTCGAAGATCTGCTGAATGATGATCGGCGCAAGACCGAGCGACGGTTCATCCAGCAGCAGCAGACGCGGCTGGCTCATCAGCGCGCGGCCAATCGCCAGCATCTGCTGCTCGCCGCCGGACATAGTGCCCGCACGCTGGATGCGGCGCTCCCACAGGCGTGGGAAGAGTTCGTACACCCACTTGATGCGGGTCTGGTATTCATCGCGGTGAGCAAAGAAGCCGCCCATCGCCAGGTTCTCTTCCACCGTCATGCGGGAAAACACGCGACGCCCTTCCGGGACAATCGCCACCGCTTCACGCATGATTTTGGCGGTCTGCCAGTCGGTAATGTCTTTACCATCGAACACAATCCGCCCGCTGGTGGCGCGCGGGTCGCCGCACAGGGTGCCGAGCAGCGTGGTCTTACCCGCGCCGTTGGCCCCGATCAGGGTGACGATTTCGCCCTGATTGATGTGCAGGCTGACGTCGTGCAGCGCCTGGATCTTGCCGTAGTGCGCGTTGACCTTGTCGAACGTTAACATCGCTTTTTCCATCTTATGCCTCACCAAGGTATGCGCGGATCACGTCCGGGTTGTTGCGGATCTCTTCCGGCGTGCCGTTCGCCAGCGGCGTGCCCTGGTTTACCACGTAGATACGGTCCGAAATGCCCATCACCAGCTTCATGTCATGCTCAATCAGCAGAATGGTGGTGTCGTGATGATCGCGCAGCTCGGCAATCAGCTCGTCCAGCTCTTTGGTCTCTTTCGGGTTGAGGCCTGCCGCCGGTTCGTCGAGCATCAGGATTTCCGGCTGCGTCACCATGCAGCGCACAATCTCCAGGCGACGCTGATCGCCGTAGGCCAGGTTGCTCGCCTGACGGTTGGCGTGCTGCAGCAGGCCAATTCGGTCAAGCCAGGTGGCGGCGCGGTCAAGCGCTTCATCCTGTGCGCGGCGGAAGGCCGGGGTTTTAAGCAGGCCGGAGAACAGCCCGGTTTTCAGCTGCTGATGCTGTGCCACCAGCAGGTTCTCAATTACCGTCATCTCGCGGAACAGACGCACGTGCTGGAAGGTACGCACCACGCCCATGCGGGCAATCTGCTGGCCCGGCAGACCTTCCAGGTGCTGGTCGCGCAGCATGATGGTGCCGCCCGTCGGCTTGTAGAAGCCGGTCAGGCAGTTGAAGACCGTAGTTTTCCCCGCGCCGTTCGGGCCAATCAGGGAGACAATCTCTTTCTTGTGCAGATCCAGATTCACGTTGTTGACCGCCAGCAGGCCGCCAAAACGCATCATCAGACCGTTAACGGATAATAATGGCTGGCTCATGCCTGCTCTCCTTTCGCTTGCCCGTTCTTCAGCTTCAGCTGTGGACGGGTCATCGGCAGCAGACCCTGCGGACGCCAGATCATCATCAGCACCATCAAACCACCCAGCATCAGCATGCTGTATTCGTTAAAGTCGCGCATCAGCTCGCGCGAGACCACCAGCAGGATGGCCGCGAGGATAACGGCAAACTGCGAGCCCATCCCGCCGAGTACCACAATCGCCAGCACGAAGGCCGATTCGGCAAAGGTGAAGGATTCCGGGCTAACGAAGCCCTGACGCGCGGCAAACAGCGTTCCGGCGAAACCGGCAAACGCGGCGCTGATGGTGAACGCGGTCAGCTTGATGCGGGTCGGGTTCAGGCCCAGCGAGCGGCAGGCGATTTCATCTTCGCGCAGCGCTTCCCACGCGCGGCCCAGCGGCATGCGCAGCAGACGGTTGATCACGAACAGGGTAATCACCACCAGCAGCAGCGCCACCAGATAGAGCCAGATCACGCGGTCGGACGGATCGTACTTGATGCCAAAGAAGTTGCTGAAGGTATCCCAGCCGCCTTCGCGGGCGGTGCGGCTGAACTCCAGGCCGAAGAAGGTCGGTTTCGGGATCTGGCTGATGCCGTTCGGGCCGCCGGTCACTTCGGTATTGTTGAGCAGCAGGATACGGACGATTTCGCCGAAGCCCAGGGTCACAATCGCCAGATAGTCACCGCGCAGGCGCAGCACCGGGAAGCCGAGCAGGAAGCCCGCGGCGGCAGAGACCAGCCCCGCCAGCGGCAGGCAGGTCCAGAAGCCGAGGCCGTAATAGTGGTTCAGCAGCGCGAAGGTGTAGGCACCGATGGCGTAGAAGCCGCCGTAGCCCAGCACCAGCAGGCCGGAGAGCCCCACCACCACGTTCAGACCGAGACCCAGAATCACGTAGATCATGGTCAGGGTGGCGATATCCACGGTCCCGCGCGATACCACAAACGGCCATGCCACGGCGGCCACCAGCAGCGCCACGAGGAACAGCTTCTGCTTCACGGTCGTACCGTCGATAGCGGGCAGCACGAATTTCGGCCCGGAGACGTTTTTCAGCGTCTTCTGGAAGACCGGGCGCAGCAGCTGGAACAGGAATACCACGGCCGTGCCGATAAACACCCACTGCCAGCGAATATCAGCGGCGGTGTCGACCACCAGCTTAGTGCCGTCCAGCTCTAACTGGACGCCCATAAAGACGCCCGCCAGCACGAAGAACATGGCGGCAGAGAGCAGCGCCATTGCAAAATGCATCGGTTTCATACTTTCTCTACCTCCGGACGGCCCAGAATACCGGTAGGCATCACCAGCAGAACCAGAATCAGCAGGGCAAACGACACTACGTCTTTATATTCTGTGCTCAGGTACGCCGAGGAGAGCGCTTCCGCCACGCCCAGGATCAGGCCGCCGATCATCGCGCCCGGAATACTGCCGATACCGCCCAGTACCGCGGCGGTGAAGGCTTTCATCCCGGCCATAAAGCCGATGTACGGGTTAATCACGCCATAGAACTGGCCGAGCAGTACGCCTGCCACCGCCGCCATCGCGGCGCCAATCACGAAGGTCAGGGCAATCACGCGGTCGGTGTTGATGCCGAGCAGGCTCGCCATCTTCAGGTCTTCCGCGCAAGCTCGGCAGGCGCGCCCCATACGGGAGTAGCGGATGAAAATAGTCAGAGCCAGCATTGCCAGGAAGGTTACAACCCAGATAACCAGCTGCATGGTGGTGATAGAGGCAGAGAAGTTCTCGCTGGCCCCCACAATCCACTGGCCGTTAAACAGGCTTGGCAGCGCCACGTCGCGCGAGCCTTCGGTCAGGCTGACGTAGTTTTGCAGGAAGATGGACATCCCGATGGCGGAGATCAGCGCAATCAGGCGTTTTGAACTGCGCACGGGCCGGTAGGCCACGCGTTCGATGCTCCAGCCGTAGGCGCTGGCAATCACAATCGCGCCGACAAACCCGGCGGCGACCAGCAGCCAGCTGCTGTCGATGCCCATCATCATCAGGGCGGCAATGATCATAAAGGAGACGTAGCTACCGATCATGTACACCTCGCCGTGGGCGAAGTTGATCATGCCGATAATGCCGTAAACCATCGTGTAGCCGATGGCGATCAGCGCGTAGGTGCTTCCCAGCGTAACGCCGTTAAACATCTGCTGCAGGAAATAGAGAAACTGCTCGGACATATGCAAACCTTTTTATACCCGCCCGGTGAGCCGGGCGGTGGGATAGTTATTTGGCGGCCGAGGACGAACCGTCGGCGTGCCACTTAAAGACACCAAATTCAAATCCCTTCAGATCGCCTTTCTCATCCCAGTTCAGCGGCCCAATCACGGTGTTCGCCCCGTGTGCTTTTAAATCTTTCACCAGATCCAGCGGCTCTTTGCTGCCGGTACGCTCCAGCGCGGTCGCCAGAGACTGCACGGCCGCGTAGGTGATCCAGACGTACGGACCGCTCGGATCTTTCTTCTGCGCCTTGAGCGCCTCTACGATAGCCTTGTTGGCCGGATCCTGGTCATAGCGTTTTGGCATCGTGACCAGCATGCCTTCGGCAGAATCCCCGGCGATGTTTGACAGGGAGGCGTTACCCACGCCCTCTGGCCCCATAAACTGGGTTTTCAGGCCGGTGGCACGCGCCTGGCGCAGCATCTGGCCCATTTCCGGGTAGTAGCCGCCGTAGTAAACGAAGTCGATATTCTCTTTTTGCAGACGGGCGATCAGCGCGGAGAAGTCTTTCTCACCGGCGGTAATGCCGTCGAAGAAGACGATGTTCGCGCCGCCTTTTTTCAGGCCGTCCTGCACGGAACGCGCCAGGCCTTCGCCGTACTGCTGTTTGTCATGAATGATGGCAATACGCGTTGGCTTAACGGTGTCGAGGATGTATTTGGCGGCGGTGGGTCCCTGCGAGGAGTCCAGACCGGCGGTACGCATAATGTGCTGGTAGCCGCGCTGGGTCAGCTCCGGGTTAGTTGCGCCCGGGGTGATCATCAGAATGCCTTCGTCTTCGTAAATATCAGACGCGGGCTGCGTGGACGATGAGCACAGGTGGCCGATGACGTACTGGATACCGTCGTTGACGATTTTGTTGGCGACCGCGACGGCCTGTTTTGGATCGCAGGCGTCGTCATATTCTACGCCCACCAGCTTGTCGCCTTTGATGCCGCCTTTGGCGTTGATGTCTTTAATGGCCTGACGTGCGCCGTTGAACTCCATATCACCCCACTGGGCAACAGGACCGGACATCGCGCCTACCACAGCAACTTTTATGTCGTCCGCCATAGCCGCCTGCGAAATTGCCAGTGCGACCATTCCCGCGATTATTGCTTTCGCGTTCCTTTTCATCTCTGAATCCCCATTCGTGATGTCGTGTATATATTTTGTTTTATTATGGTTAAAAAGCATTCTGTACTTTTAATGAACAACGCTATTTTTACCAGTGCCTTTAATGGTTTAGCGCGGTTTTTTATCAAAAACCAGACTAATATCTCTATTTTTCAGGCGATTAAGCAAAGATAATATTCTGAAATCAGGCAGAGATAAACAAATAAAAGTGCAGTTTGCAGCATAAAATAACGGTACAAAGCGCCGAATAAATCACTGCCTGTCAGGTTAAAATTCTGCTTAATTTTCGATCCATGTGTTTTCGAACTGCGCAATGCGTTGCCAAAAAACTAATCACCTGGTAAATGGGAATAAAAAGAGAAAGCACCCGAGCAAATAAATTGAGTACACTGGCCCTACTCAATCTGATTTGGACAAGTAGCTAATGAAACTGACTATCGTGCGTCTGGTGACCTTTAGCGACCAGGATCATATCGACCTGGGCAAGATCTGGCCGGAATATTCCCCTTCGTCGCTGGCCGTCGACGACAATCACCGTATCTATGCCGCGCGCTTTAACGAGCGTCTGCTGGCCGCCGTTCGCGTGACGCTGAGCGGCACGGAAGGGGCGCTGGATTCCCTGCGCGTGCGCGACGTCACCCGCCGTCGTGGGGTCGGACAGTATTTAATTGAAGAAGTCATACGTGAAAACCCGAGCGTGACCTCCTGGTGGATGGCCGACGTGGGCGTGGAAGACCGCAGCGTGATGGCGGCGTTTATGCAGGCGTTAGGGTTTACGGCGCAGGCGAACGGGTGGGAGAAGCGTCAGGGTTGATGTGTGCGACCTGATCTGTGCGGCCTGATGCCCTCACCCCGGCCCTCTCCCACGGGGAGAGGGAGAAAACATAAAAAAGGCAACTTACGTTGCCTTTTTGCTTTTATTTGGCGTCTGTCGCCGTGCCGTTGGCATGCCAGTCAAACACGCCGAACTCGAAGCCCTTCAGGTCGCCCTTCTCATCCCAGGAGAGCGGCCCCATGACGGTTTCCACGGAGTTCGCTTTCAGCCAGGCGGCAATCTCAGCCGGATCGGCTGACTGGTTCAGGCCCGCCTGCAGTGACTGCAGCGCCGCGTAGGTGGTCCAAACGAACGCGCCGCTTGGATCCTGTTTCTTCGCCTTGATCGCATCTACGATTGGTTTGTTCGCAGGGACCTGGTCGTAGTTCTTCGGCTTGGTCACCAGCAGGCCTTCGGCTGATTCACCCGCGATGTTAGACAGAGAGACGTTTGCCACGCCTTCCGGCCCCATGAACTGAGTTTTCAGACCGGCAGCACGCGCCTGGCGCAGGATCTGGCCCATTTCCGGGTGGTAGCCACCGTAGTAAACGAAATCAATATTCTCTTTCTTCAGACGCGCCACCAGCGTGGAGAAGTCTTTCTCACCGGCGGTAATACCGTCGAAGAACACCACGTCAGCATTGGCTTTCTTCAGGTTGTCCTGGACGGAACGCGCCAGACCTTCACCGTACTGCTGCTTGTCGTGAACGATAGCGATGCGCTTCGGCTTCACTTTTTCAACGATGTATTTCGCTGCGGTTGGGCCCTGGTCAGAGTCCAGGCCGGTGGTGCGCAGGGTCAGCTTGTAGCCGCGCGAGGTCAGCTCCGGCGCGGTTGCAGCCGGGGTGATCATCAGAATGCCTTCGTCTTCGTAGATGTCAGACGCTGGCTGCGTAGAAGAGGAGCACAGGTGACCGATAACGTATTTGATCCCGTCGTTCACCACTTTGTTCGCCACCGCGACCGCTTGTTTCGGGTCACAGGCATCATCATATTTTACGATCTGCAGTTTTTCGCCCTTGATGCCGCCCTTAGCATTAATGTCTGTAACCGCCTGTTCTGCGCCCGTAAATTCCTGGTCGCCGTACTGAGCTACCGGACCGGACATCGCGCCAACCACAGCAACTTTGATATCTGCCTGTGCCATGGTGCTGAATGCCAACGCGATACATCCTGCCAGTAACGCTTTACCCTTCATGTTCATCCTGAGATTCCCCATTATTATGGTTATTACGATTGTTGTGATGTTGTTGTGCAGCGCTTTATGTCAGTTATAGGTGTGCTGTTCGCGCTTTTTCAGCATACTCTGCTAAAACATACCCGATTTTTATGATTTTGGAATAGCTAATTTGAAATGTATCTATGCTATGCCCGGCACCGTTTTGCGCCGGGCATTTGGCTTTATCGTGTCAGCGAGGCGGAAATAATATCCAGCGCCTGTCGGAACTGCGCTTCGGGGATCGTGAGCGGATAGAGGAAGCGAATCACGTTGCCGTACACGCCGCAGCTCAGGAGCAGCAGCCCTTCGTTCAACGCGCGTTCTTGCACCTGTCGGGTGAATTCCGGCGAGGGTTGCCCGGATTGCGGATCGTTGAACTCCACCGCCACCATAGAGCCTTGCGCACGAATGTCGGCAATATACGGGCAGCCATCCTTCGCTTTATTTAGCACCTCTACCAGATGGTGGCCAAGGTGGGCCGCGCGGGTGCAGAGATCTTCTTCGTCAATCACGTCCAGCACCGCATGGGCCGCTGCAATCGCCAGCGGGTTACCCGCGTAGGTGCCGCCCAGCCCGCCGGGCGCGGGGGCGTCCATCACCTCCGCCCGACCAGAGACCGCCGAAAGCGGCATCCCACCCGCCAGGCTTTTCGCCATGGTGATAAGGTCCGGCTTCACACAGTGGTTTTCCATCGAGAACAGCTTGCCGGTGCGGGCGAAGCCAGTTTGGACTTCGTCGGCAATCAGCAAAATCCCGTAGGTATCGCACAGGGCACGCAGCGCCTGCATAAAATCGGCGGGCGCGACATTAAACCCGCCCTCACCCTGAACCGGTTCGAGGATAATGGCCGCCACCTGGTCTGGCGCAATATCCGCTTTGAAAATGCGCTCCAGGCTTTTTAACGCTTCCGCCGTGCTGATGCCGTGCAGATCGTTAGGGAACTGTGCGTGGTACACCGAGCCGGGGAACGGGCCGAAGCCCAGCTTGTAGGGTGCGACCTTGCCGGTCAGCGCCATGGTCATAAAGGTGCGGCCATGGAAGGCGCCGCCAAAGGTGATAAGACCGGGGCGTTTGGTGTACGCGCGGGCAATTTTGACCGCGTTTTCAACCGCTTCTGCGCCCGTCGAGAAGAAGGCGGTTTTGGCAGGACCGTCAATCGGCACGCGCTGGTTGATGCGTTCGGCAAGCGCCACATAGCCCTCATACGGCACAATCTGGTAGGCCGTGTGGGTGAAGGCGTGGAGTTGTTTTTCGATGGCGGCAATGACTTTTGGATGGCGATGGCCGGTATTCAGCACCGCGATCCCGGCGGCGAAGTCGATGTACTCATTGCCTTCCACGTCCCACACCGTGGCGTTTTCAGCTTTATCGGCATAGAAGTTACACATCACGCCGATGCCGCGCGGCGTCGCCTGTAAACGCCGGTCGTTCAGTTCGTTATTTTTCACCCTGTCCCCCTGAGAAAGTCGCCTGCTTAGCGCATCAGTAAGTGTTTGCCAGGGGGAGGGAATTCGCCAGAGCGGGCGCTAAAAAAACAAAACCCCCGGACTCGCATCCAGGGGTTATCGGTGTACTTCGCTTAGATTACGCTTCGATAGCAGCGCGAAGTTTTTTCATGGCGTTCTTTTCAAGCTGACGGACACGTTCCGCGGAAACGCCGTAGCGGTCGGCCAGCTCCTGCAGCGTGGACTTGTTGTCTTCGTCCAGCCAGCGGGCGCGGATGATATCCTGGCTACGCTCGTCGAGACCTTCCATCGCGAAAGTCAGCTTATTCGCCGCCTGGTCTTCCCAGTTGTCCTCTTCAATGCCGTCGGCAAAGTTAGAGGTTTTATCCTGCAGGTACAGGACCGGGGCCATCGGCTGGCTGTCAGAGGCGTCGTCGTCGGAGGACATATCAAAGGTCATGTCCTGCGCGGCCATGCGGGATTCCATCTCACGGACGTCTTTGCTGGATACGCCCAGCTCGCGCGCCACCATTTCGACTTCATCCTGGTTAAACCAGCCCAGACGCTGCTTGGTTTTACGCAGATTGAAGAACAGTTTGCGCTGCGCTTTTGTCGTGGCGACCTTCACAATACGCCAGTTACGCAGGACGTATTCGTGAATTTCTGCTTTGATCCAGTGCACGGCGAAGGAGACCAGTCGCACACCCACTTCCGGGTTGAAGCGACGTACAGCCTTCATCAGGCCGATGTTACCTTCCTGAATCAAGTCCGCCTGCGGCAGGCCGTAGCCCGAGTAGTTACGAGCAACGTGAACAACAAAGCGCAGGTGAGACAGGATCAGCGTCTTAGCTGCTTCCAGATCGCCCTGGTAATGCAGCTTTTCAGCAAGCTCCTTTTCTTCCTCGGCCGTTAACATCGGCCAGGTGTTCGCAGCCCGGATGTAAGATTCCAGGTTACCAACAGGGGCTAAAGCTAAAGTTTGCATTTCTTTGGTCATTCATTCCTCTCAATGTTTCTTCTGGTCCAGGCTGTCCCCATCAGGCAACAACCATGCCAAAGCGTTTGAGCCGCGAGATTAGCATTCACACTTTTATCAGACCGTGATTTTATCCACAAGTTCCAGGTGCAACAGTGAATAAATTACGCACAAAATGTGACATGAAGATGATAACAGGGGAAGAGACAACAGGGACGCTTTCCCTGCAGAGCGAACATCTCGGTGCAGGGAAAGATTATATCACGCTTTTATTAGTCGGGAGTAAAGTGGCGTAAATGTTGACCCGTCGCCAGCCATGCGGCTACCCAGCCGATCATGGAGCACACCAGCAGCAACAGCAGGCACTCATCGAACCCTAAGCCACTGATATCAAACTTGGTTCCGAAAACCTGCGCCACTTCAGTCACGGCAGACGAAAGCCGCATCACCAAAATTTCTGACAATATCAGTGAAAGAAATGCGCCGGAAAAACCGAGCAGCGCGCCGCCGTAGAGGAACGGACGGAGGATGAAACCATCCGTTGCGCCAATCAGTTTCTGCACGTTGATGGTATCGCGGCGGGCGAAGATGCTCAGACGCACGCTGTTACCGATGACGAGGAACACCGCCGCCACCATCAGCACGCCTATCATCGCCGACACGCGCCCCACCAGCCCGGTCAGGGCAGCAAGACGGGCGAACCAGCTGTCGTCCATGCGCACTTCATCAATCCCGTTGATACGGGTGATGCGGTCGCGCAGGGTGTTAAGCGAATCGGTACCCTGGAAATCGAGTTTCGGGATCACCACCGCCACGGCGGGCAGCGGGTTCTCTTCCAGCATATCCAGCGCGCCGCCAAAGCCTGACCAGTTGCGGAACTCGCCCAGCGCTTCATCGCGCGAGAGATAGTTAACCTTCTCCACGCCCTGTTCGGCCTGGATTTGCCCGACCACCTGCGCCGCCGCGTTATCGTCGAGCGCTTTATCCAGATAAACGGTGATCTGCGGCGACGGATAATACTGCGACGCTGCCTGGTTAACGTTCTTATAGACCATGTAGCAGACGCTTGGCAGCGTCAGGGAGATGGCGATCACCATCACCGTCAGGAACGTCGCCAGCGGCTTGCTTTTCAGATCCTGCAATGCCCCCTGGAAGGCATAACGCACCTGCTCGTTGAACACGTTGGTCTTGCGGGAAGCCGGTTTTGGCGCCGCTTTCTGGCGCTTTGGCGTATTACGATTGCCGTCACCGCCGCCCTGCGGCTTACGGAAACGGTCAAACCGGTTTCCGAACTGCCGAATCTGGTTCATTGCATCACGCTTGTTCACCGTGGCCTCCGTGCAAATGCCCGTCGCTCAGGGTCAGCATGCGGTACGAACGACGGGAAATGAGCCCAATGTCGTGCGTCGCCATCAATACCGTGACCCCTACGCGGTTGAATTCCTCAAACAGACGCAAAATCCCTTCGGACAGGGCATCGTCCAGGTTACCGGTTGGTTCATCCGCCAGCAGTACGGCAGGCTTGTTCACCACCGCACGGGCGATGCCCACGCGCTGCTGCTCACCGCCGGACAGTTGGATCGGGAAGTTCTTCGCTTTGTCCAGCAGCCCGACCTTATCCAACGCCGCAGAGACGCGACGGCGGATATCGTCATAGCTGGCGCCGGCAATAATCAGCGGGATAGCGACGTTATCAAAAACGGTGCGATCCATCAGCAGGTGGTGATCCTGGAAAATCATGCCGATCTGACGACGCAGGAACGGCACTTCGCGGTTTTTCAGGCGGCTAATTTCGTGGCCGCTGAAAAAGATTTTCCCGGCGCTGGGCCGTTCGATCCCACAGATAAGCTTGAGCAGGGTACTTTTCCCCGCGCCGGAATGGCCGGTCAGGAATGCCATCTCGCCTGGCTGCAGATGGAACGTTACCCCCTGCAGCGCTTGTCTCCCACCGAGATAGGCCTTGCTGACGTGTTCAAAGCGAATCATTGTTAGTCCTCTCGGGCAAATAATGCCTCAATAAAGTCGTCCGCCTTAAACGGACGCAAATCCTCAATACGCTCGCCCACACCGATGTAACGGATAGGAATGCCGAACTGGTCGGCCACGGAGAAGATCACCCCGCCTTTGGCGGTGCCGTCCAGCTTGGTCAGCGCGATCCCCGTCAGTCCTACCGCTTCATGGAACAGCTTCGCCTGACTGATGGCGTTCTGCCCGGTGCTGGCGTCAATGGTCAGCATAATTTCATGCGGTGCGTCTTCGTCCAGCTTCTTCATGACGCGGACGATTTTCTTCAACTCTTCCATCAGGTGCGATTTGTTCTGCAAACGCCCTGCGGTATCGGCAATCAGCACGTCCACGTTACGCGCCTTCGCCGCCTGGATGGCGTCGAAGATCACGGATGCGGAATCCGCGCCGGTATGCTGGGCAATCACCGGAATGTTGTTGCGCTGGCCCCACACCTGCAGCTGCTCAACCGCCGCTGCACGGAAGGTATCGCCCGCCGCCAGCATCACCGATTTGCCCTGCTGCTCGAACTGACGTGCCAGCTTGCCGATGGTGGTGGTTTTACCTACGCCGTTCACGCCCACCATCAGAATAACAAATGGCGTTTTGCCTTCAATATTAAGCGGTTCGTCAACTTTTGCGAGAATTTCGCCCATCTCGTCTTTCAGCAGGCCGTACAGCGCTTCGGCATCACGCAGCTGTTTGCGGCTCGCCCCTTCGGTCAGGTTGGCGATGATCTTACGGGTGGTTTCCACACCGACGTCCGCAATCAGCAGCTGTTCTTCCAGCTCCTCAAAGAGATCGTCGTCGATCTTCTTGCCGCGGAACAGACTGATAAATCCGGAACCTAAGTTTCCTTTGGTTTTGAGCAGGCTACGCTTCAGGCGCGCGAAGAAACCTTCTTTGGTCGGTTTGTCCTGCTCCTGAACGATCTCTTCTTCGGCTTGCAATTCTACCGGCACAACGATAACCGCTTCTTCTGCGGCTTCTGCCGCCAGCGCCTGGGCTTCCAGCTCTTCGTCGGTCAGCTCTGGCTCGCGTGCCGCTTCTTCTTCCACCGCTTCAACAATTTCAACGGTTTCCGCTTCGGCCTGCCATTCTTCAGCAGAAACATCTTCGGCTTTTACCTCTTCCGGCAGCGGCAGCTCTTCGTGCTCAATAACGGCCTGCGGCGCGTGGGTAATGTCTTCGACGACAACCGGCTCTGGCTTCTCGCTTTCCTGAACCTGTTCAGTGACCTCAACCACCTCTTCAGCAAAGGATTCAATCTCTTCTTTGCTGTGCGCCGTTTCTTCCGCGTCGACAACCGCGGCGGTTTCTACAGGCGTTTCAGGCTGCGACTGCTCTTCAACGGCTTGTTGTTCTTCGGTTTTCTGTTCTGTTTCTTGCTCTTTTTCACCGAAGCCCAGCCAGGAAAAGAAGCCACGTTTTTTTTGTTTTGCCATCTGCGACTACACTCCTCGCGGCGCTATATACATGTAAGCTAAAAAAATGATGAAATAGTCTAACACTTTACTTAATTGACATCACCGCCCGCAATCGCAGGCCAATTGTTAACAGAGCTTTCCTGAGATGAAGAAACCCAACCGCGCCCCGGCCGGTCAAATTCGTATTATCGGCGGTCAGTGGCGAGGCCGGAAATTACCGGTGCCGGACAGCCCCGGTTTACGCCCCACTACCGACCGCGTGCGCGAGACGCTGTTTAACTGGCTCGCCCCGTCAATGGTAGACGCCCGCTGCCTGGACTGCTTCGCCGGAAGCGGCGCATTAGGGCTTGAAGCGCTGTCGCGCTATGCCGCCAGCGCCACGCTGCTGGAGATGGAGCGCGGCGTGGCGCAGACGCTGCAGCAAAATCTGGCGACGCTGAAGGCGAGCAACGCCAAAGTGGTCAACACCAACACGCTGAGCTTCCTCGCGCAACAGGGCACACCGCACAACGTGGTGTTCGTCGACCCACCGTTCCGCAAGGGGCTGCTGGAAGAGACGTTATCCCTGCTGGAGCAAAACGGCTGGCTGGCGGATGACGCGCTAATCTATGTAGAAAGCGAAGTGGAGAACGGTTTGCCGCCGGTGCCCGCGCACTGGGATCTGCACCGCGAAAAGGTCGCCGGTCAGGTTGCTTATCGTCTGTATCACCGTCAGGCACAAGGAGGATCCGATGCCGGTACTGATTAACCTGGGACGTTTGCTGATGCTGGGCGTCTGGGCGTTTTTGATTCTGAATCTGGTGCATCCTTTCCCGCGCCCGATGAACATTTTCGTTAACGTGGCGCTGATTTTCACGTCGTTTATGCACGCCCTGCAGATGGTGATGCTGAAAAACGGTCTTCCGAAAGACGGCCCGCAGATGACCGGATGGCAGCAGCTGCGCGTGTTTATTTTCGGCGTGTTTGAACTGCTGGTGTGGATGAAGAAGTTTAAGGCTCAGGTGAAGAAGTAAGGTGCGGCCTGGTGCCCTCACCCTAACCCTCTCCCAGAGGGA
>NZ_GL890781.1:120369-128605 GCF_000211415.1 Enterobacter mori LMG 25706
CAGCTCCGGTTCAAACCCTTCAAACCGCGATCCTTTATAGTTCAACGTCCCTTTATCCCCCACTGTCAGCTGATGGTACTGCTGCGCTTCCAGGCGGAAGGTCACCTCCAGCCCGCCGGTTTCCGGCTTAAAGCTCGCTTCATAGCGCATGCTGGTTCCAGCGGGCGTCACCTGCTGCTGGCGCGAGCGGCGGTCGTTGAGCGGTTTCTCACGCTTGTTCGTCACCACCACGCGCTTTTGCATCAGCGGCGCGGCGTCGTTATCCGCCTTCTCGCGGCGCTGCTGCACGAAACGGAACGAGGCGGCAATGACGATAATCGCCACCACGATAATGAAAAAAAGCGGCATCTTGCTCATTGATAAATCCCATCAGATTTTGCGGAATTCAGGATACCTTGCCTTCCCCGTCATTGCCAAACGCCCGCCCGCGTCACTACACTGGATCAGAAACTGATTATTCAGCCTCAACAGATACAGGGAGTTAATATGCTTTGGTCATTTATCGCCGTCTGTTTGTCCGCATGGCTTTTTGTCGATGCGTCGTATCGTGGCCCTGCCTGGCAGCGCTGGCTGTTCAAACCCGTCACGCTGCTGCTCCTGCTGCTGCTGGCCTGGCAAGCGCCGATGTTTAACGCCGTCAGCTATCTGGTCCTCGCCGGGCTGTGTGCGTCCCTGATAGGCGATGCGCTGACTCTGCTCCCCCGTCAGCGCCTGCTCTATGCCGTCGGCGCGTTCTTCCTGTCGCATCTGCTTTACACCATCTACTTTGCCAGCCAGATGACGCTCTCCTTCTTCTGGCCGCTGCCGCTGGTGCTGCTGGTGATTGGCGCGCTGCTGATTGCGGTGATTTGGTCGCGTCTGGAAGAGATGCGTTTGCCGGTCTGTACCTTTATCGCCATGACGCTGGTGATGGTGTGGCTTGCAGGCGAGCTGTGGTTCTTCCGTCCGACGTCTCCGGCGATGTCAGCGTTCTTCGGCGCGGCGCTGTTGCTGATCGGGAATATCGTCTGGCTGGGCAGCCACTATCGCCGTCGCTTCCGCGCGGATAACGCGATTGCCGCCGCCTGCTACTTTGCCGGGCACTTCCTGATCGTGCGTTCGCTGTATATTTAAATAAGTCTTGACTCTGGAGTCGACTCCAGAGTGTATGCTGCGGTTAATGAGAAAATTATCATTACCGGAGACTGCCATGTCGACTCCAGAAACATCTAAAAAAGTCCCACAATTCTCGGCACTTAAGCTCAGCCCGGTTCCGCCGAAAGACGACTGCTGCTGCGAAGGCGCGTGCGAAACGCAAACTGAAATGCTGCCTGAAAGCGGCAACCGCTACAGCTGGGTCGTCAACGGCATGGACTGCGCGGCCTGCGCGCGCAAAGTGGAAAACGCGGTGATGCAAGTGCCGGGCGTGAATCACGTTCAGGTGCTGTTCGCCACCGAAAAACTGCTGGTCAGCGCCGAAAGCGACGTCAGCAAACAGGTTGAAGCCGCCGTCAGCAAGGCGGGCTATACCCTGCGTAGCGAAACGGCCCCCGTCGAAAAAACCTCCTCCCTGAAAGAAAACCTGCCGCTCATTACGCTCATCATCATGATGGCCCTGAGCTGGGGGCTGGAGCAGATTAACCACCCGTTCGGCAATCTGGCGTTTATCGCCACCACGCTGGTCGGGCTGTTCCCGATTGCCCGCCAGGCGCTGCGCCTGATGAAAAGCGGCAGCTGGTTTGCCATCGAAACGCTGATGAGCGTGGCAGCCATCGGCGCGCTGTTCATTGGCGCGACGGCGGAAGCGGCGATGGTGCTGCTGCTGTTCTTAATCGGCGAACGGCTTGAGGGCTGGGCGGCGAGCCGGGCGCGTAAAGGGGTCAGCGCACTGATGGCGCTGAAGCCTGAAACCGCCACACGGGTAAATAACGGTAATCGTGAAACGGTGGCGATTAATACCCTGCGTCCCGGAGACGTGATTGAAGTCGCCGCGGGCGGTCGTTTACCCGCCGACGGCGCGCTGGTTACCGCCACCGCCAGCTTCGACGAGAGCGCCCTGACCGGGGAATCCATTCCGGTAGAACGCGCGGCAGGTGAAAAAGTGCCTGCTGGTGCCACCAGCGTCGACCGTCTGGTGCAGCTGACGGTCCTTTCCGAACCGGGCGACAGCGCCATCGACCGCATCCTCAGGCTGATAGAAGAAGCCGAGGAGCGCCGCGCGCCCGTCGAGCGTTTCATCGACCGTTTTAGCCGGATTTACACCCCTGCCATCATGCTGGTTGCCCTGCTGGTCACTATCGTGCCGCCGCTGGTCTTCGGCGCACCGTGGGAGGGCTGGATCTATAAAGGGCTGACGCTGCTGCTGATCGGCTGCCCGTGCGCGCTGGTGATCTCCACGCCTGCGGCGATTACCTCCGGGCTGGCAGCGGCGGCACGTCGCGGGGCGCTGATTAAGGGCGGCGCGGCGCTGGAGCAGCTGAGCCAGGTTCAGCATATCGCGTTCGATAAAACCGGCACGCTGACCGTCGGCAAGCCGCAGGTCACCGGCGTGTATCCGCAGGATATCGGTGAAGATGAACTGCTTACGCTGGCCGCCGCCGTTGAGCAGGGTTCCACTCACCCGCTGGCGCAGGCGATTGTGCGTGAAGCGCAGTCGCGCGGGCTGGCAATTCCGTCGGCAACGGCACAGCGGGCGCTGGTCGGGTCGGGGATTGAGGCCACCGTTGACGGTAAAAAGGTGCTGATTGTCGCGGCGGGCAAGTCTTCTCATCCAGAGGTTGAGGCGTTAGAACAGACCGGACAAACTGTCGTGACCCTCATGCAGGACGGCGTCGCGAAAGGGATGCTGGCGCTGCGCGACACCCTGCGCGATGACGCCAAAGAGGCCGTGACGGCGCTGCATCAGCTTGGCGTACAGGGCGTGATCCTGACCGGCGATAATCCGCGCGCGGCGGCGGCAATTGCCGGTGAGCTGGGGCTGGAATTCAAGGCCGGATTGCTGCCCGCGGATAAAGTCCGCGCGGTCACGGAGCTGAACGCATTCGCCCCGCTGGCGATGGTCGGTGACGGCATTAACGATGCGCCTGCGATGAAGGCGGCAACCATCGGCATTGCAATGGGCAGCGGCACCGACGTGGCGCTGGAGACGGCGGATGCGGCGCTGACCCACAACCGCCTGACCGGGCTGGCGCAGATGATTAGCCTGGCGCGAGCGACGCGCGCCAACATCCGCCAGAACATTGGGATTGCGCTGGGGCTGAAGGGGATATTCCTCGTCACCACCCTGCTCGGCATGACCGGCCTATGGCTGGCGGTGCTGGCGGATACGGGTGCAACGGTGCTGGTAACGGCAAACGCACTGCGGTTATTACGTCGGAAATAAAATCGTTATCGAACCGTAGGCCGGGTAAGGCGCAGCCGCCACCCGGCAGTGGGTTGGGTCGGGGTGCGGCCTGATGCCCTCACCCCAACCCTCTCCCACGGGGAGAGGGAGAAGAGCGGCGTCACTGCATCCCTAACATCCTCGGCAGCCATAATGAAATCGCCGGGATGTACGTCACCATCCCCAGCACCACCAGCAGCATGCCGTAAAATGGCAGCATGGCGCGCACCACGGTTTCAATCTTCTGCTTGCTCACCGCGCTCGCCACGAACAGCACCGACCCAACCGGCGGGGTGATCAGCCCGATCCCCAGGTTCACCATCATGATCATCCCGAAATGCACCGGGTCGATCCCCAGCGAATTGGTCACCGGCAGCAGCACCGGGGTCAGGATCAGGATGATCGGCGCCATGTCCATCAGCGTGCCAATCAGCAGCAGCATGACGTTGAGGTACATCAGGATCACGTATTTATTATCGGAGAGCGAGGTGAAGAACTCGGTGATGCGGGTCGGGAGCTGCATGTAGGTCATCACCGCGCCAAAGGCCGCCGCAAAGCCAATCAAAATCATCACGATGGTGACGGTTTTCACCGTCCGGCACAGCAGCTTCGGCAGTTCGCTCCACTTATAATCGCGGTAGATGAACATGGTGACGAAGAACGCCCACAGGCAGGCCACGGCGGCAGATTCGGTTGCAGTAAAGATCCCGGACAATATCCCGCCGAGGATGATCACGACCGTCATCAACCCCCACAGGGCATCGAGCAATATCTTCAGCGCCTGCTTAAACGGGATTTTCTCGCCTTTCGGGTAGCCGCGCTTATGGGCGAAGCCGAGGCAGAGGATCATCAGACATAACCCTAACAGCAGCCCCGGCAGCACGCCCGCGATAAACAGCGTGGCAATAGAAACCGTCCCGCCCGCGGCCAGCGAGTAAATGACTGAGTTGTGGCTGGGCGGGATCAGAATCGCCTGCACGGAACCGCTGGCCGTTACCGCCGCCGCATATTCCCGCGGGTAGCCCTTCTTCTCCATCTCCGGGATCATCACGCTGCCGATAGAGGCCGTATCCGCCACCGACGAGCCGGAAATTGCGCCGAAGAACGTTGAGGCGACAATGTTCACCAGCGACAGCCCGCCGCGAATAAAGCCGACAAACACGTAGGCGAAATTCACCAGCCGTCGGGCAATGCCCCCTTCCGCCATGATCGCCCCGGCAAGGATAAAGAACGGGATCGCCAGCAGGGTAAACTTGTTCACCCCGCTGGTGATCTGGATCATCAGCGCCTCCAGCGGCAGATCGATCCACAACGCACCCGCCACGGCGCTTAACCCGACGGCGAAAGCCACCGGCATTCCCAGCGCCAGCAGAATGGCGAGGGTGAATAACAAAACGAATGCATCCATTGTTCACCCCTTAACTGTGGTTGCCGATAAGCACGACGGGACGGTTTTCCTGCGAGCCAAACAGCAGGCGTTCAATCACAAACAGGATCAGAATGGCCGACCCGACGGGCAGCGGCAGATAGCTTTCGCCAGAGGTCAGGAGTGGGAACTCCGCGACGGGCTGTTCCCAGAGGTCGACGCACAGCCAGAGGCTGTACCAGAACATCAGGGCGGAGATCAGCAGCATCAGCAGGTCGACCACGCGGGCGCAGAGGTTTTTCAGCATGTCGGGCAGACGGTCGGTGAGCATGTTTACCGCGATGTGCGACCCAGCGCGATACCCTACCGCCGCGCCAATAAAGGTAAAGGTCACCATGCAGATAATAGCGATCGGCTCCGGCCAGGATTCCCCGCGGTTAAGCACGTAGCGCGAGAAGATGCCAATCGGGATAACTATCGTCATGACCAGCAGCGAGACGCCCGCCACGGTCATGGCGAGCAGGTACAGACGGTCCATCCACTTCAGGTAGAGTTCGGACATACGTACTCCGTTTTACTGGACGTCAGAGATGGCTTTCATCAGATCCTGATGCTTGTCGCCATACTGGGCGCGCACCGGCTCTGTGGCTTTGATAAACACCGTTTTGTCGATGTCGTGGAACTGCACCCCACCCGCCTTCATTTTCGCCAGCGCCTGGTCGTTATAGGCCTGCCAGAGCTTGCGCTGCTCGAACTGCGCTTCGCGGGCCAGCGTCAGGACCTTTTGCTGCTCGTCGGCGCTGAGCTTGTCCCATTTCACTTTTGAGTAGAGGAGCATTTCCGGGGTGATAAAGTGGCCGCTGAGGGTGTAGTTTTTGGCGACCGGCATGTAGTTGTGGGCGATAAAGGTTGGCGGGTTGTTCTCCGCGCCGTCGATCACTCCGGTCTGCATGCCGCTGTAGACTTCGCTCACGCCCATCGCGACCGAGTTTGCCCCCATATCCTTCAGCGTGGCGAGCGCCACCGGGCTACCCTGCACGCGGATTTTTTTCCCTTTCAGATCTTCCGGTTTAACGATCGGCTCTTTGGTGATCAGGTTACGGGTGCCGGAATCCATCCAGCCGAGGAACACCAGCTTCGATTTCGGGTTCGCGGTAAGCTTGTCGCCAATCTGCTTGCCGATATCTCCGTCGATCACCTTGTGCATGTGGTCCTCATCGCGGAAGACATACGGCAGCGTGAAGACTTCGATATCCGGCAGGATGGCGGCAACCGGCGCCATCGAGACACGGATCATGTCTATGGCCCCCATCTGCGCCTGCTCAATCATCTGCTTTTCATCCCCGAGCACGCCGCCGGGGAAGACTTTGATCTCCAGCTTGCCGTCGGTTTGCTGCTTGAGTTTTTCACCCATGTGCTGAACCGCCACCACGTTCGGGTAGCCTTCGGGGTGTACATCGGCAGCTTTGATGGTTTGAGCAGAAACGGTGCAGGCAAAAGCAGACAGACACAGCGCGGCCAGTAACGGCTTGAGGGTCGCTTTCATCGGGTCAACTCCAGGGCAGTGAGATAAGCGTTAAAACGGCGTTTTATTTTTATACGCTTAAAAATTAGACTACAGCTGGAAAAGCGGAGGTGAAGCGCCTCACAAAAGCGCGAAAATTTGAAACGATGGTTTAGAAAAGTTTCCCCCTCTCCCCGCGGGAGAGGGTCGGGGTGAGGGCATCTTGCCGCACTTACCCCTTACGAATCACATACCGGTACGGCAACGTTTCGGTCTGCTGCGCCACCAGCTCATGCTCCATAAAGGTACAAAAGCCGGGAATGTCGCGGGTAGTGGCCGGATCGTCTGCGATGATCAGCAGCGTTTCACCGGTCTGCATAGTGCGCACAGTTTTGCGCACCATCATTACCGGCTCCGGGCAGCGGAGGCCCTGGGCGTCAAGGGTGTGGTCGGGGCTGGAAAACAGGTCGGTCATGGTCTTCTCGATCAAAATAAAACGGCTGTAGTTTACGCCCGGTTGCCGCCAATGCAAACCAGGTTAACGGTTGCGTGAAAATTAGCCATTGCAAAGTCCCGTCAAAGCAGTATCATGCGGCGGTTTTTATTGGGTTCCCTCACCCCAACGTATAAAAAGGTCACAATATGACGCAGTTTTCTCAATCGCAGCGCGTAAAAGCGTTGTTCTGGCTTTCGCTTTTTCATCTGCTGGTGATCACCTCCAGCAACTATCTGGTGCAGCTCCCGATCTCCATTTTTGGTTTCCATACCACCTGGGGCGCGTTCAGTTTTCCGTTTATTTTCCTCGCCACCGATCTGACCGTGCGAATCTTTGGCGCACCGCTGGCGCGTCGCATTATTTTCGCGGTGATGCTCCCGGCGCTGTTCGTGTCGTATGTGATCTCTTCCCTGTTCTACATGGGAAGCTGGCAGGGTTTTGAGGCGCTGACGCACTTCAACCTCTTTGTCGCCCGTATCGCCGCTGCCAGCTTTATGGCCTACGCGCTGGGGCAGATCCTCGACGTTCACGTGTTTAACCGCCTGCGTCAAAATCACCGCTGGTGGATGGCGCCTACGGCCTCCACGCTGTTCGGAAACGTGAGCGATACGCTGGCCTTCTTCTTCATCGCCTTCTGGCGTAGCCCGGATGCGTTCATGGCCGAACACTGGATGGAAATCGCCCTGGTGGACTACTGCTTCAAGGTGCTTATCAGTATTGTATTCTTCCTGCCGATGTACGGCGTGCTGCTGAATATGCTGCTGAAAAGGCTGGCAGATAAATCTGAAATCACCGCATTGCAGGCAGGTTAAAGGTTCGCTTTATCAGTTGTGATAAGATGAGCGAATGAGCCGCTATGGCCGTTTATCGAAAGGAAGAAGTCAATGCGCAATCTGGTTAAATATGTCGGGATTGGCCTGCTGGTTGTTGGCCTTGCAGCCTGTGATAACAGCGACACCAAAACGCCTGCACAGGGCGCGTCCGCAGAGAGCAACGCGACCGGGCAGCCGGTAAGCCTGCTGGACGGTAAACTCAGTTTCTCTCTGCCAGCGGATATGACCGATCAGAGCGGCAAGCTGGGTACCCAGGCGAACAACATGCACGTGTATTCCGACGCAACCGGTCAGAAAGCGGTCATTGTGATTGTGGGTGACGACACCACTGAAGCGCTGAGCGTGTTGTCCAAACGTCTGGAAGATCAGCAGCGTAGCCGCGACCCGCAGCTGCAGGTGGTGACCAATAAGTCTATCGAACTCAAAGGCCACACGCTGCAACAGCTGGACAGCATTATCTCTGCGAAAGGCCAGACCGCTTACTCTTCCGTGGTACTGGGTAAAGTTGATAATAAACTGCTGACACTGCAGATCACGCTGCCTGCGGAAGACCAGCAGAAAGCGCAGACTGCCGCAGAAAACATTATTAACACTCTCGTGATTCAGTAATCTTTCACGAGGATGACGTGGCCTCCGGTGCGTGCACCGGAGGCCATTTTTTTAGCCGCCACGTCAG
>NZ_GL890781.1:128640-129211 GCF_000211415.1 Enterobacter mori LMG 25706
CAGCGCCAGCACCACTAAACCTGCCGCCGCCAGATAGATAACCGGCACGCCAGCCCAGGCCATCACCAGCCCTGCCAGCGGCCCGGTGATCCCCAGCGACATATCCATAAACACTGTATAGGTAGCGAGCGCGGCCCCCTGATTTTGCTGCGGCACGGCCTTCACCGCCACCACGCCCAGCGCCGGGAAGACCAGCGAGAAGCCCGCCCCCGCAAGAAAGACGCCGATTTTCGCCATCCACGGCGCAGTGGCAATCCCGGTCAGCAGCAGCCCGACGATTTCGACCGCAAAGCAGATCATCGCCACGTTCAGCCCGCCCAGACGGTTAATGCCGTTCGGGAAGAGCAGACGCGCGCCGACAAACGCACAGCTAAACAGGGTTAAGGCAAAGGCCGCGCCGTCCCAGCCTTTGGCGTCGTAAAACAGGGTGATGAAGGTGGCGATCACCCCAAAGCCGGTGGTCGCCAGCGCCAGTGCCATCCCGTATGGCCAGACGCGCCCCAGCACCGCGCGAAACGGCAGCGGCTTGCCCTTGCTGGCTTTCACTTTCGGGCGCGGCAGCGCCAGCAGG
>NZ_GL890781.1:129263-157106 GCF_000211415.1 Enterobacter mori LMG 25706
GGGACAGGCCGTACAGACCGCCCCAGGCGTAACACACCACCCCAAGCGGCGCGCCAATCGCCATGGCGCCGTAGGTGACAATCCCGTTCCAGGAGATCACCCGCCCGATGTGCGATGCGCCGACGACGCCCACGCCCCAGAGCGTGGAACCCGTACCTGCCAGGCTTTGCCCGATGCCCAGAATCACGCGGCCCAGGCACAGCAGCACCAGACTGACCAGCGGCCACTGGCTGGCGGGGGCCGCCAGAAAGTACCCCAGCCCGCTCAGAAAGCAGCCACACAGCCCCACGACTACAATGCTCTTCGGCCCAAACAGATCGGCGTAACGTCCCGCATGGGGGCGGCTTATCAACGTCGCAAAGTATTGCAGGCTAATGACCAGCCCCGCCCAGAAGGCGCTAAAGCCCATCACGTCGTGAACGTAGCCCGGCAGGATCGCCAGCGGCAGGCCAATCGTCAGATAGCTGGCGAAGTTAAAAATCACAACAGAAACAATGCGCAGATTGAGGCGCACTCCGCTCAGTGCCGGTTCGGCGGAAGGTTCGGGCATGGGTTTAACCTGGATTTTTGCAACAGTGTTTCACTATTACCATGAAGAGAGATGAAAATCAGCAGTGACTTTCAGAGTAACACCCCAGACGAAGGGGATCCGGCGCACTACAATAAACAAGCCCCCCGAAAAAGGAATTCGTATGATAGCCAGCCCGCCCGATAAAGCAGGACTTCACATTTTGTTAAAACTCGCCTGTCTGGTCGTGATCCTCGCAGGTATCCACGCTGCGGCTGATATCATCGTTCAGCTGTTACTGGCGCTCTTTTTTGCCATCGTGCTCAACCCGCTGGTAACCTGGTTTTTACGCCGCGGCGTCAGCCGCCCGGTGGCGATTACTATCGTCGTCATCGTCATGCTGATTGTTCTGACGGCGCTGTTTGGCGTACTGGCCGCCTCCCTGAGTGAATTCTCGACCATGCTGCCGCAATACAACAAAGCCCTCACCCGCAAGCTGGTTGATTTGCAGGAGATGATGCCGTTTATCAACCTGCATATTTCGCCAGAACGGATGCTGCGCCGGATGGATTCAGAGAAGGTGATGACCTACGCCACCACGCTGATGACCGGCCTTTCCGGCGCGATGGCCAGCATTCTGCTGCTGGTGATGACGGTGGTGTTTATGCTGTTCGAAGTCCGCCACGTGCCCTACAAACTGCGCTTTGCGCTGAACAATCCGCAAATTCACATTGCCGGTTTGCACCGCGCATTAAAGGGCGTCACCAAATATCTGGCGCTGAAAACGTTATTAAGCCTGTGGACCGGGATCATCGTCTGGCTGGGGCTGATGCTAATGGGCGTGCAGTTCGCGCTGATGTGGGGCGTGCTGGCGTTTCTGTTAAACTACGTGCCCAACATTGGCGCGGTGCTCTCCGCCGTGCCGCCCATGATCCAGGCCTTCCTGTTTAACGGGTTTTACGAATGCATGCTGGTCGGGGCGCTTTTCCTTGTCGTGCATATGGTGCTGGGGAATATTCTCGAGCCGCGCATGATGGGCCACCGGCTGGGCATGTCGACGCTGGTGGTGTTTTTATCGTTACTGATCTGGGGCTGGCTGCTGGGTCCCGTCGGAATGTTGCTGTCGGTACCGCTCACCAGCGTCTGTAAAATTTGGATGGAGACCACCAAAGGCGGCAGTAAACTCGCCATTCTGCTGGGTCCAGGTCGACCAAAAAGCCGGTTGCCGGGCTAATCGCAGGGAAAGGGCTAAAAGAGACGTTTATTCGCATGCGCGCCAACAACATTGTACGATGTGCGCAGCTCATCGCGCTTGCGAAGAATAAGTCACAGAAACAGGTTTATCGCGGACGCGCGTAGATGAAATTTACACTCTCAATTATCGACTGGCAGGCACGAGCGCCAGGACTGGGCGATGCCGCTGCGTGGCAGGACTGGTCACGCCAGTCTGACGCTATCGACCCCGCCGCGCCGCTGGCAAAACTGACCAACTTGCCGATGATGACCGCGCGCCGCCTCAACTCTGGCAGCAGGCTGGCGGTGGATATCGGCCTCGCGATGCTGCGAAAGCACCAGATTGACGCCGTCGTCTACAGCAGTCGCCACGGTGAACTGGAGCGCAATTACCGCATTCTGCAGGCGCTGGCGGCGGAAGAACCTGTTTCTCCCACGGATTTTGCCATGTCGGTCCACAATGCTGCCGTCGGGAATCTCACAATCGCCGCGCGTCAGCCGATTGTCTCCTCGTCGGTCTCCGCCGGTATGGATACCTTCCAGCAAGGTTTGTGTGAAGTATTAAGCCTGCTCCATGCGGGCTATTCCCGCGTGCTGCTGGTCGATTTTGACGGCGTCCTGCCTGCGTTTTATCACGCCGGGCTGCCGCCGCAGATGCCCGTCTGGCCGTATGCCCTGGCGCTGGTGATTGAAGCCGGCGATCTGCTCTGCTGCGAAACGCGTGGCGGAAGTGAAGGTGAAGAGCCCGCGCTGCCGCAAAGCCTCCAGTTCCTGCGCCATTACCTGAACGACGCGCCGCAATTTACCCTCTCTGGTGAACGTCTCCAGTGGCAATGGACGCGCAAATGAGCGGACTGACTTCGCGTCTCGACCGGTTATGGCGCATGACGATGACCGGATTCTGCTTCGCGCTGTTCGGCCTCGGCGGGCTGCTGCTGTCGCTGGTGTGGTTTAACCTGCTGCTGGTTATTCAGCGCGATCGCGCGAAGCGCCGCCAGCTGGCCCGCCGCAGCATTTCCGCCAGTTTTCGCCTGTTTCTCGCGGTGGTACGGTGGGTGGGTGTACTGGATTACCGCTTCAACAACCTCGACGTGCTGCGCGCGGAGCGCGGCTGTCTGGTGATAGCCAACCACCCTTCGCTACTGGACTACGTGTTCCTGGCGTCGGTCATGAACGAAACCGACTGCCTGGTGAAAAGCGCCCTACTGCGTAACCCGTTTGTCAGCGGGGTGATCCGCGCCGCGGATTATCTGATCAACAGCGAAGCTAAACCCCTGCTCTCCGCCAGCCAGCAGCGTCTGGCACAGGGCGATACGCTGCTCATATTCCCGGAAGGGACCCGCACGCGCGTTGGCAAAGCCATAACGCTGCAGCGCGGGGCGGCTAACATTGCCGTTCGCTGCAATAGCGCTGTGCGTGTGGTAGTGATCCACTGCAGCGAACGCATGCTGGATAAGCAAAGCAGCTGGTACAACGTTCCGCCCAACAAACCTTTTTTTACCGTGGATGTTCGCGAACGCATCAACATTCATGATTTTTACGATGCGAGCCAGCACGAACCTGCGCTGGCGGCAAGGCAGTTAAACCGGCATATGCAGCATCAGTTAACAACCGGTCTTCAATCTTTGTCAGGAACGAAAGATGCAAGCGCTCTATCTTGAAATTAAGAATCTCATTATCTCTACGCTGAATCTGGAAGAACTTACGCCAGAGGATATCGATACTGACGCCCCGCTGTTTGGCGACGGGCTGGGTCTGGACTCGATAGATGCCCTGGAGCTGGGGCTGGCTGTGAAAAATCAGTATGGCGTAGTGCTTTCTGCCGAAAGCGACGAGATGCGTCAGCACTTCTATTCCGTTGCCACGCTCGCGGCTTTTATCCATCAACAACGCGCCTGAGAATTTACCCGCTATGACTAACCAGGAAACGATTTATCAGGAAGTCTCTGCGCTTCTTATTACGCTGTTTGAAGTCGCCCCCGAGGACATCACCCCGGAAGCGCGCCTGTACGACGATCTGGATCTCGACAGCATTGATGCCGTTGACATGGTGGTTCACCTGCAGAAGAAGACCGGCCATAAAATCAAGCCTGACACCTTCAAAGCGGTGCGTACCGTCCAGGACGTGGTCGACGTTGTGGAACAGCTTCAGCGCGAAGCGTAACGTGCCTGCGATTCCATTCATCCCGATACTGACGGGGTTGATGCTGCTGGCATGGCCTTTTTTGATTGGCTTCGGGCTGGCAAACAACAATTTGCACGGGATACTGCCCGTGATAGCGCTTGTGCTGCTGTTGCGGGTATGGCAGGTGCGCCGTCAGAGCGGCCCTCTGCGCAACATGATCCTGGGCGTTGCCCTCACAGGCGTGGCGCTGTGCGCGGCGAGCTATGTGCTGCACGCTCACCAGTGGGTGTTGTTTTATCCGGTAGTCGTTAATCTGGTGATGCTGGTGGTGTTTGGCGGATCGCTGTGGACAACCATGCCGATGGTAGAACGATTTGCGCGGCTGCGTGAGCCCACTCTCTCGCCCACCGGCATCCGCTACACTCGCATCGTTACCCGGGTGTGGTGCGGCTTTTTTATCGGCAACGGCGCGATGGCGCTGTTTACCGTGTTGCACGCCGACATACGCCTGTGGACGCTGTGGAATGGCATGATTGCCTACATCCTGATGGGCACGCTGATGGCCTGCGAGTGGCTGGTGCGACAACGGGTAATGAAAAACGATGTGTATACCCTAAATAATTCGAGTTGCATGAAGGCGGCGACGCAGCGAATCCCCAGGAGCGTACATAAGTACGTGACTGGGGTGAGTGAGGAAAGCCAACGTACAGGCAACTTGAAGTATGACGGGTATAAACCGCTTCCGCTCAGCCAGTGGCTCAGTGCGCCCCGCCCTGACGATACGCCGATAGCCTGGCGCGACGATGGTGTCTGGACGCTCGGCGATCTGCGTCACGACGTGACGCAGCTGGTTAACACGCTGCGTCAGGAAGAGGGCGAGCGCTGGGCGCTGTGCGTTGAAAACGGCTATCTGTTTACGGTCGCCCTGCTGGCGACGCTGCACGCGGGTAAAACGCCCGTGCTACCCGGGCACAGCCGGGCTGCACAGCTTAACGAACAGCGGGACTTGTTCAGCGGCGTCCTGAGTGACACAGCGCTTGCCTTTGCAGGGCGACAGCGGTTGGTGGCCTCCACCCCGCGTACAGACAACGGCTTTTCCCCGCTGCCAGCCATAGACGATACGCGCGCCATCGAGCTTTTCACCTCCGGCTCCACCGGCGTGCCGCAGCGGGTGGTTAAGCCGATTATCAGTCTGGATCGCGAAGCCCGCTTGCTGGCGGAACAGTTTGGCGATCGCCTTGCGGGCTGCCATGTTGTCGCCTCCGTGGTGCTGCACCACCTGTATGGCCTGACGTTTCGTGTCGTCTTGCCCATGGCGCTCGGCCTGCCGTCACAGACCAACCTGCTCAACTACGCCGAGCAGCTCTCAGCCCTGCCCCACGACAAACGCTATCTTTTTATCAGCAGCCCGGCCTTCCTCAAGCGGCTGGATACGGCACTGACGCCGCCCCCCGTTGCCCTGCTCATTTCCGCAGGTGGCGTATTGCCCTGGCGGGATATCACCGCGTTTCAGGGTTGGCTCAACCTCTGGCCCGATGAAATCTACGGCAGTACCGAAACGGGGGTCATGGCCTGGCGTCACCGTCAGGATGAGACAACGCGCTGGCAGCCGTTTCCCGGCGTGACGTTTCACGACGGTCGCGTCACGTCGCCGCTGATCCACGAGCCGGAAGGCGTCGTGCTGGATGATAATTTACACTTCACGGCCGACGGGCAGTTCAGCATCGTTGGCCGCCGTGGGCGGGTGGTCAAAATCGAAGACAAACGCATTTCGCTCGATGAAATTGAGCAGCGGCTGCTGGCGCTGGACGGCATCTGCGACGCCGCCGCGCTGGCGGTGACGCGCGGGGGACGTCAGGCCATTGGCGTGCTGCTGGTGCTCAGTGACGACGCGCGAATGCACAGAGAAAGCGTGGGGAAAAATGCCCAGGAATCCGCCTGGCGCCGCGCCCTTCGCCCCTGCCTTGAACCGGTTGCCGTGCCCCGCTACTGGCGGATCGTCGATGAAATTCCGGTCAACAGCATGAACAAGCGTGTGACTGCGCAGCTACAGGAGTTATTTCATGAAGATCCATGAAATCGAACGCCGCCAGCCAGATGCGACGCATCTGGAGATCGACCTCTATCTGGATCCGGCCCTGCTCTGGTTTAAGGGGCATTTCGCCGTACAGCCCTTGCTCCCCGGCGTGGCGCAACTCGACTGGGTAATGGACTACGCCACCACGCTGCTGGCTCCGGGCTACCGTTTTCACAGCATTCAGAACGTGAAGTTCGCGGCCCCGCTGCTGCCGGAGAACAGGGTGACGCTGCTCCTGGCCTGGCAGCCCGAACGCCAGATGCTGACCTTCAGCTACCAGCGCCATGCCGGTGACGAACACCATACTGCCAGCAGCGGGAAGATTCGCCTATGTCAGTAACCTTCCGCCCCTGCGTGCTGATCCCGTGCTACAACCACGGGGCGATGATGGCCTCGGTGCTGGCGCGCCTCGCGCCCTTCGATCTACCCTGTCTGGTGGTGGACGACGGCAGCGATGAACCCACGCGCCGCACGCTTGACGATCTTGCTGCGCGCCATCCGCAGGTCACGCTGCTGCGGCTGGCAGAAAACAGCGGGAAAGGGGCGGCAGTCATGCAGGGTCTGCAAGCCTGCGCAGGGCGCGGCTTCACCCACGCGATTCAGGTGGACGCCGACGGTCAACACGCTATCGAAGACATTCCCAAACTGCTTGCGCTGGCGGAGCACCACCCTGAGGCGCTAATTTCCGGCAGGCCCGTTTACGATGACTCCATTCCCCGTTCGCGCCTGTACGGACGCTGGATAACACACGTCTGGGTGTGGATTGAAACCCTGTCGCTGCAGCTAAAAGACAGCATGTGCGGTTTTCGGGTCTACCCCATCGCGCCGGTGCTGCGGCTTGCCGCGCGCACGCCGCTCGGTAAACGGATGGATTTTGATACCGAAGTGATGGTGCGGCTCTACTGGCAGGGCAACACCAGCTATTTTCTGCCCACCCGCGTGACCTATCCGCCGGACGGGCTATCCCATTTCGATGCGCTAAAAGACAACCTGCGCATCTCGCTGATGCATACCCGCCTGTTCTTCGGCATGCTGCCGCGCATTCCCGCTCTGCTGATGCGCCGCCGCACGCAGCACTGGGCGCAGCAGCAGGAGGTGAAAGGCCTGTGGGGAATGCGTCTGATGCTGCGCGTCTGGCAGCTGCTGGGGCGTAACGCCTTTACCATCCTGCTGTGGCCGGTCACCGCCGTATACTGGCTGACCGCCCGTTCTGCGCGCCAGGCGTCACGGCAATGGCTGACGCGCGTAAAGCAGGTGATGGCGCAGCGGCAGATGCCTCAGCCTCCCCGCCTGCACAGCTTTTTCCACTTCCTGCGTTTTGGTCAGGCCATGCTCAACAAAGTGGCCAGCTGGCGCGGCGAAATGAAGCTCCATCGCGATCTGGTCTTTGCACCGGGTGCGCAGGCGGCGCTGGGTCTGAACGATCCGCAGGGCAAACTGCTGCTCGCCTCGCATCTTGGCGACGTGGAAGCCTGCCGGGCGCTGGCGCAGCGCGAAGGCGGGAAAACCATCAACGCGCTGGTCTTCAGCGATAACGCCAAACGTTTCAAACAGGTGATGGAAGAGATGGCCCCGCAGGCGGGCATTCACCTGATGCCCGTGACCGACATCGGCCCGGATACCGCCATCCTCATCAAAGAGAAGCTGGATCGCGGCGAATGGGTCGCCATTGTGGGCGACCGCATCGCCGTCACGCCGCAGCGCGGCGGCAGCTGGCGCGTGATATGGAGCGACTTTATGGGCCAGCCCGCGCCGTTCCCGCAGGGGCCGTTTATCCTGGCATCTATTTTGCGCTGCCCGGTGGTGCTGATTTTTGCCCTCTGCCAGCAGGGGAAACTGACCCTGCACTGCGAGCCCTTTGCCGACCCGCTGCTGCTGCCGCGCGGCGAACGCCAGCAGGCGCTGCAGCAGACCGTCGATCGCTATGCGCAGCGGCTGGAACATTACGCCCTCATGTCGCCGCTCGACTGGTTTAATTTTTTCGATTTCTGGCAGCTGCCAGAGGTCAACGAGAAGGAGTAAAGGGTGCTGACCGATCCCCGCTTTACGGCTGAAGTCGAGATCACCGTTCCGTTCCACGACGTCGATATGATGGGCGTGGTCTGGCACGGTAACTATTTCCGCTACTTTGAGATCGCCCGCGAGGCGCTGCTCAACCAGTTTAATTACGGCTACCGCCAGATGAAGGCCTCAGGCTACGTCTGGCCGGTGGTGGATACCCGCGTGAAATACCGCGACGCGGTGACCTTCGAGCAGCGCATCCGCGTGCGCGCCCACATTGAAGAATATGAAAACCGCCTGCGCATCGCCTATCAAATCTTCGACGCGCAAACCGGAAAACGCACCACCACTGGCTACACCATTCAGGTAGCGGTGGATGAAACCAGCCGGGAGATGTGCTTTGTCAGCCCGGCTATTCTGTTTGAACGTATGGGGATCGCGCCATGAAATGGACACCGCTTCTCGCCCTGCTGATTAGCCCGCTGGTCAGCGCGATGACGCTGGACGAACTGCAGCAGCGCTTTGCGGAACAGCCGGTGGTGCGCGCGCATTTCGAGCAAACCCGCACCATTAAGGACATGCCACAGCCGCTGCGCTCGCAGGGGGAGATGCTGATCGCCCGCGACAGCGGCCTGCTGTGGGATCAAAAAGCGCCGTTTCCGATGACGCTGCTGCTGGACGACAAGCGGATGGTGCAGATCGTTAACGGCCAACCGCCGCAAACCCTCACCGCCGACAATAATCCGCAGATGTTCCAGTTCAACCACCTGCTGCGGGCGCTGTTTCAGGCCGACCGCAAGGTGCTCGAAGAGAACTTCCGCATCGATTTTAAAGACCAGGGGGAAGGCCGCTGGTCGCTGGTGCTGACGCCTGTGACCACGCCGCTGGACAAGATTTTCGCCACCCTCGATTTGCGCGGTGCCGCGTACCTGGAATCGATTCGATTGAACGATAAGCAGGGCGACACAACCGATATCGCCCTGTCCCGCCACCAACTGACGCCCGCCAGCCTGACCGATGCCGAACGCCAACGCTTTGCCGCACCGTAAATCCCTGCGCCCGGCGCTGCTGTGGGCCACGGTATGCCTGATCCTGTTGGGCGTACTGCTTACGCTGCTGCCCGGCGCGCGGCTGAACAGCAGCGTGCTGGCGATGTTGCCGAAACAGACGCTCGGGGCGATCCCCCCGGCGCTCAATGATGGATTTATGCAGCGTCTCGACCGCCAGCTCGTCTGGCTGGTCAGCCCCGGCAAAAAGCCAGACCCGCGCGTGGCGCAGCAATGGCTGGAACTGCTGCAGCGCAGTCACGCGCTGAATGTGGTGAAAGGGCCAATGGACGCCGCCGGACAAAAAGCCTGGGGTGATTTCTTCTGGCAGCACCGTAACGGCCTGATCGATCCCGCCACCCGGGCGCGCCTGCAACACGGCGGGGACGCGCAGGCCCGGTGGATCCTGTCCCAGCTCTATTCCGCCTTTTCCGGCGTGAGCGGCAAGGAGCTGCAAAACGATCCGCTGATGCTGATGCGCGGCTCACAGCTCGCCCTCGCTCAAAACGGCCAGAAAATGCAGCTGATGGACGGCTGGCTGGTCACCAAAGATGACGCCGGAAACTACTGGTATCTGCTGCACGGCGAACTGGCGGGGTCGTCGTTCGATATGCAACAAACCCACCGGCTGGTCACCACCCTTAAGGCGCTGAAAGAGACGCTGAAAACGCACTACCCGCAGGCGCAGCTGCTCTCTCGCGGCACGGTGTTTTACAGCGATTATGCCAGCCAGCAGGCCAAACGGGATATTTCCACGCTCGGCGTCGCCACGGTGCTCGGGGTGATCCTGCTGATTGTGGTGGTGTTCCGCTCCGTGCGCCCGCTGCTGTTGAGCATGCTCTCCATTGCCATCGGCGCGCTGGCGGGCACGGTATTTACGCTGCTGCTGTTTGGCGAGCTGCACCTGATGACGCTGGTGATGAGCATGAGCATCATCGGTATTTCGGCAGATTATACGCTTTACTACCTCACGGAGCGGATGGTGCACGGCGCTGACGACTCGCCCTGGCAAAGCCTGTCGAAGGTACGCAATGCGCTGCTGCTGGCGTTGCTCACCACCGTCGTCGCCTACCTGATGATGATGCTGGCCCCCTTCCCCGGCATCCGCCAGATGGCGGTGTTTGCCGCGGCGGGGCTGAGCGCCTCGTGCCTGACGGTGATTTTCTGGCATCCGTGGTTGTGCCAAAGAATGCCGGTTCGCCCGATTCCCGCGAAAGATTTTTTGCTGCGCTGGCTGAACGCCTGGCGTAGCAGCAAAACCCTGTCCGTGGGGCTGCCGCTGGCGCTGGCGCTGATTTCCGCCATCGGGATAGGCAGCTTACGGGTCGACGACGATATCGCCCAGCTTCAGGCGCTGCCGAAAGACATTCTGGCACAGGAAAAAACCATTACCGCCCTGACCGGGCAGAGCGTCGACCAAAAGTGGTTTGTGGTGTACGGCGCGTCGGCTCAGCAAACGCTTGAGCGGCTGGAGGCCTTTACCCCGGCGCTGGCGCAGGCGCAAAAAGCGGGCGATATGGCCCACTGGCGCACCCTGCCGCTGAACTCGCTGGCGCGTCAGAAAAGCGATCTGCAGCTTCTGCACAACGCCGCGCCTGCGGTGACAACAATGTTGAAAAGCGCGGGGCTGAACAGCGTCACACCCAATCTGGACGCGATGCCGGTTAGCGTTGAGGCCTGGCTCGCCAGCCCGGTCAGCGAAGGCTGGCGGCTGCTGTGGCTGACGTTGCCCAACGGCGAAAGCGGCGTACTGGTCCCGGTGGATGGCGTGAAAAACAGCGCGGCGCTCGGCAAACTGGCGGCCAGCCATGAGGGCGTTGCCTGGGTCGACCGCAAAGCCAGCTTCGACAGCCTGTTTGCGCTCTACCGTTCGCTGCTGACGGGCTTACTGTTCGTGGCGCTGGCGGTGATTGCCTGCGGCGCGATGGTGCGCCTCGGCTGGCGCAAAGGAGCGATCAGCCTGGTGCCCTCCCTGCTCTCGCTCAGCTGCGGGCTGGCGGCGCTGGCCGTCGCGGGCCATCCGGTGAACCTGTTTTCGCTGCTGGCGCTGGTGCTGGTGCTCGGAATTGGCATCAACTACACGCTGTTTTTCAGCAACCCACGCGGAACGCCCCTGACCGCGATGCTGGCGATTACGCTTGCCATGATGACCACGCTGCTGACGCTGGGCATGCTGGTGTTCAGCACAACCCAGGCCATCAGCAGCTTTGGCATTGTGCTGGTGAGCGGTATTTTCACCGCCTTCCTGCTCGCCCCGCTGGCGATGCCGACGACGAAAGAGAGAATACGATGATCCGATTTTACCGCCTGGCGATATGTCTTCTGGCGCTGCTGCTGGCAGGGTGTAGCCATTCGCCGAACCGCGATGACGCGCGGCCCGAGGCCTGGCTCCAGCCGGGCACCCGCGTGACGCTGCCGCCGCCGGGTATCACCCCGGCAATGAGCTCGCAACAGCTGCTGACCGGCAGGTTCAACGGACACACTCAGTCGCTGCTGGTGATGCTGAATGCTGACGAGCATAAGGTAACGCTGGCCGGCCTCTCCTCCGTGGGGATCCGCCTGTTCCTCGCAACGTATGACAATACCGGTATCCATACCGAACAGTCGGTTGTGGCGCCGGAGCTGCCGCCCGCCAGCCAGGTACTGGCGGACGTGATGCTCAGCCACTGGCCGCTCAGCGCCTGGCAGCCGCAGTTGCCGAAAGGCTGGACGCTGAACGATACTGACAACAGACGCGAGCTGCGCAACCCCGACGGCAAGCTGGTCACGGAGATTGTCTACCTGCAACGCAAAGGCAAACGTGAGCCGATTAGCATCGAGCAGCATGTTTTTAACTACCACATCACCATTCAATATCTGGGTGACTGAGATGATCTACCTTTCTGCCGTTGGCATGGTCAACGCCCTGGGCAACTCGGCTGATGAGATTGCGGCAAATCTGACCGCAGGCGTTGCGCCGGGGATGCGTCACCGCGCAGGCTGGCTGCAGGGCGTGCCGGATGCGGTGCTGGGCGGCGTGGAGGGCGAGCTGCCGTCAATACCGGACCACCTGTCGGCGCATCGCAGCCGTAACAACCAGCTGTTACTGGCAGCGCTGGCGCAGATCCAGCCTGCCGTCGATGCGGCCATCGCGCGCGTGGGACGCGACCGTGTGGCGGTGGTGCTTGGCACCAGCACGTCCGGACTGGACGAAGGTGACACGTACGTGCGCCTCTCTCAGAACGGCGAGGACAGCCCGCAATGGCAATACCCGCAGCAGGAGCTGGGCGATCCGTCGCGCTTTCTCGCCAGCTGGCTTGAGCTGGACGGCCCGGCATATACCCTCTCGACCGCCTGCTCCTCCAGCGCACGGGCAATCATCAGCGGTTGTCGTTTGATCAACGCCGGGCTGGTGGATGTCGCCATTGTGGGCGGCGCCGACAGCCTGAGCCGCATGCCGGTTAACGGCTTTAACAGCCTGGAGTCCCTCTCGCCAACCCAGTGCGAACCCTTTGGCCGTGACCGCCGGGGGATCACCATTGGTGAAGCGGCGGCGCTGATGGTGCTAACCCGCGAGCCGGGAGAGATCGCGCTGCTGGGCGCGGGTGAATCCAGCGATGCGTATCATATTTCCGCGCCGCACCCGCAGGGTGAAGGGGCCATCCGCGCTATCACGCAGGCGCTGAACGAGGCGGGCATGACGGCGGATGATATCGGCTATATCAACCTTCACGGCACCGCCACGCCGCTTAACGATCGCATTGAGGCGCAGGTTATCCACGATCTGTTTGGCGAACGCGTGCCGTGCAGTTCCACCAAACATCTGACCGGCCACACGCTGGGCGCCGCCGGGATCACCGAGGCCGCGCTAAGCTGGCTGATCCTGACCCGCAACCTGCCGCTGCCGCCGCAGGATTTTTCCCGCTACGCGCAGGACGACACGCTGCCCGCCTGCGGACTGCTGCACGCACCTGCCCCGCTGAAAAAACCGGCGATCCTGTCGAACTCGTTCGCGTTTGGCGGCAACAACGCCAGCCTTCTGCTGGGGAGAGTGTGATGAAATATTTATCCCCCGCCGAGTACCTTCCTCACGACGCGCCCATGATGCTGCTGGAGACCGTCGAGAGCGTCACCGACAATGGCGCAGCGTGCAGCGTCACGGTGAGCGGGCACGGCGTGCTCGCCCCGTTTCTGAACGCCGACGGCGACCTGCCGGGCTGGTTTGCGCTGGAGCTGATGGCGCAGACCGTCGGCGTCTGGTCTGAGTGGCATCGCCTGCAAAAAGGGCTGCCGCACAGCCCGCTGGGCATGGTGCTGGGCGCGCGTGAACTGGTATGCACCGCAGGGCTGTTTATCGCAGGCACCACGCTGACTATCACCATCGAACGGCTGATGCAGGATGAACGCTTTGGCAGCTTCGAATGCGTCATCCACGCGGATAACGCCTCCCTTGCCACGGGCCGGGTGAACACCTTCCAGCCGAGCGAAGAACAATTAACATCACTTTTCAATCAGGGAACGCCATCATGAGATCCGTACTGGTCACCGGTGCCAGCAAAGGCATTGGCCGCGCTATTGCCCTTCAGCTTGCGGCTGACGGTTTCACCGTGGGCGTGCATTACCACCGCGATGCCGCTGGCGCACAGGAGACACTCGACGCGATTGTTCAGGCGGGCGGCACGGGCCGTTTACTCGCCTTCGACGTGGGCAACCGCGAGCAGTGCCGCACGGTGCTGGAACAGGAAATGGCTGACCACGGCGCATGGTATGGCGTGGTCAGTAACGCAGGCATCACCCGCGACGGCGCGTTTCCGGCGCTCAGCGAGGATGACTGGGACAGCGTAATCCACACCAATCTCGACAGTTTCTATAACGTTATCCATCCCTGCATTATGCCGATGATCGGCACCCGCAAGGGCGGGCGGATTATCACCCTATCGTCGGTTTCTGGCCTGATGGGCAACCGCGGGCAGGTGAACTACAGCGCCGCCAAAGCCGGGATTATCGGGGCCACCAAAGCGCTGGCCGTTGAGCTGGCGAAGCGCAAAATCACCGTGAACTGCATCGCGCCGGGGCTGATTGATACCGGCATGATCGAGATGGACGAGGCCGCGCTGAACGCGGCAATGTCGATGATCCCGATGCAGCGTATGGGCCACGCTGACGAAGTGGCCGGGCTGGCGAGCTACCTGATGTCAGACAAGGCGGGCTATGTGACGCGCCAGGTGATCTCGATTAACGGAGGTATGCTATGACGCGTCGCGTCGTGATTACCGGCATGGGCGGCATCACCGCGTTTGGCGAAGCGTGGCCGACCATTTCACGCCGCCTGCGCGGATATGAAAATGCGGTGCGCACCATGTCTGAATGGCAGGCGTATGACGGTCTGCAAACCCTGCTGGCCGCGCCCATTGAGGACTTCACCCTGCCGGATCACTACACCCGCAAGCGGATTCGGGCCATGGGTCGCGTGTCGCTGCTCTCTACCCGCGCCACCGAGCTGGCGCTGGAGCAGGCGGGCCTGATCGACGACGCCGTGCTGACCAGCGGTCAAACCGGCATCGCCTACGGCTCGTCGACGGGCAGCACCGGGCCGGTGAGCGAATTCGCGTCCATGCTTATGGAAAAGCACACCCATAACATCACCGGCACGACCTATGTGCAGATGATGCCGCACACTACCGCCGTCAATACGGGACTGTTCTTTGGCCTGCGCGGACGGGTGATCCCCACCTCGAGCGCCTGTACCTCCGGGAGCCAGGCGATTGGCTATGCGTGGGAGGCCATTCGTCATGGTTATCAAACCGTGATGGTGGCGGGCGGTGCGGAAGAGCTTTGCCCCTCGGAAGCCGCCGTTTTTGATACCCTCTTCGCCACCAGCCAGCGTAACGACGCACCCAAAACCACGCCGTCGCCTTTCGACAGCCAGCGCGACGGCCTGGTGATTGGCGAAGGTGCAGGCACCGTCATTCTGGAAGAGCTGGAGCACGCCAGAGCGCGCGGTGCGACAATTTACGGCGAGATTGTGGGATTTGCCACCAACTGCGATGCGGCCCATATCACCCAGCCCCAGCGTGAAACCATGCAGATTTGTATGGAACAGTCGCTGGCGATGGCGGGTCTGAGCCCTCAGGATATTGGCTACATTTCCGCCCACGGCACGGCGACCGATCGCGGGGACATCGCCGAGAGTCAGGCCACCGCCGCCATTTTCGGCGACAGCGTGCCCATTTCATCCCTGAAAAGCTATTTTGGCCACACGCTGGGCGCGTGCGGGGCGCTGGAAGCCTGGCTGAGCCTGGAGATGATGCGCGAAGGCTGGTTCATTCCAACGCTCAATTTAAGACAACCGGATGAGCAATGCGGCGCTTTAGATTATATTATGGGGGAAGCCCGTCAGATTGACTGTGAGTATCTGCAAAGCAATAACTTCGCATTCGGCGGCATCAATACTTCGATAATCATTAAACGCTGGGCGTAACTATGTACCAGTTTGTACTGGGAAAAATCTCCACCCTTAGCGCGGACCCGCTGGCGTCAACGCTCGCAGACAGGGCACCTCAGGGTGCGCGAAACGCATCCTGGCTCGCAGGCCGGACGCTGCTCGCCAGAACATTATCCCCCTCGCCGCTGCCCGACATCATTTACGGTGAACAGGGAAAACCGGCTTTTGCGAAGGGGCACCCGTTGTGGTTCAACCTGAGCCATAGCGGCGACGACATTGCCTTATTGATGAGCGACGAAGGTGAAGTCGGCTGCGATATCGAAGTGATCCGCCCGCGGCAGAACTGGCAGGCGCTGGCGAATGCCGTCTTTAGCATCACCGAGCATGAAGAGCTTGAGCGCGAAGCGCCCGAGGAACAGCTTTCTGCCTTCTGGCGTATCTGGACGCGGAAAGAGGCGATTGTAAAACAGCGCGGCGGCAGCGCCTGGCAGATTGTCAGCATCGACAGCACCGCGCAGACGCATTCGGTGAGCCAGCTGCGCTTTGGCACGCTGAGCCTGGCGGTGTGTACCCCGACGCCCTTTACCTTGACCGCCGAGTCGATTTCTTACCCCAATACGTCTGCGGCATAAAGATCGTCAGCACGCCGAGAATAATCAGCCCAACGCCCGCCAGCCCGCGCCAGGAAAAGTGTTCTCCCCAGCCGGGCAGCACAACGGCGGCACCCCACACCAGAATGTAGCTGAGACTCAGCAGGGCATAGGCTCGACTGAGCGCCATGCGCTGCAGGGCCAGATACCAGCAGCCCATCGAAGCCACATAGCCAGTTAGACCCAGCATCAAGGTTCCCGTGCCGGGCGCGGCGTGCCGGAGAGCAGCAAAAAAGGCGTCACTCACCGGCGGCAGCGTCCCCATGGCGTGGCGCAGCACCAACTGCGCCACGCTGACCAACACCACGCTGCATAACGCCCAACATGTCCCCTTCACAGGCTTCCCCCCAGCAGGATAATCCCGACCATAATCAACCCGACGCCCAGCCAGTGGCGTGACGGGACGGACTCATGCCCGACGATTTTCGCCGCCAGCGTGACCCAGACAACGTTCAGGCTCAGCATGGGGTAAGCCACGCCGACGGGCAGAAGCTGCAACACCACCAGCCAGGCAAACATCCCGCAGCCAAGCGCCAGCAAGGCCAGCCCAAGCCACAGGGCAGTTCGCTGACCGCCCTTCGCCCGGGTTGCCTGTTTCTGACACAGCTGCCCTGCGCAGCTCAGCAGGCTTGCCAGTACCAGCCAGATCCAGGCCATCATTGCGGCAGATATTGCAGGTAGGCCAGACGCCCCTGAATCGTCAGGCTGTCCGGTTTCGGCAGCCCGGCGCGGGCAATGTCATCGTTTTTTGAAAGCAGGATCACCAGTGATACCGGCCCCTGCTGACGATGCGTTTCGAGCCATTGTGCGATCTCACCGTTGCTCACAAACCGTCCTTTCACATCCGGGTAACCGAGGCCATATTTCAGCTCCCCGGTCTGGCCAAAAAGAATGATGTCATGACGATTCAGTTCCCACGCCAGCCCCGACGCCACGCCAACGTTGTTTGCCAGCACAAACCGGCTCTCCTCCAGCGGCATACGCACGGTATCCACCAGCGACTGCGGCTGTTTGGAATCCACCACCAGGTTAGGGATGGCAAACCCAATGAGCAGCGCAAGACCGGCAGGACAAAGTGCCGCGAGCCACCAGCGCCGCGCGCTCTGCTTCAGCGTAATCCAGCCCACCGCGGCCCAGATAAGAAAAGCGATCGCGGCACAGAAGACTTTGTACAGTTCAACCGATGTCCAGACCGGATGTTTAGCGAGTCCCCACGGCGACACCACCAGCGCCGCCACCACGCCGATAACGCCAAACGCGAGGTTGATGCCGCCGTTGACGCGCAGCACGCGGGCCCCTTTTTCCGCCATCGTGCAGGCGTAGCGCGCCATCAGGATAGCCAGCGGCGCGAAGCACGGCAGGATATAGGTGGGCAGCTTGCCTTTGGCGATGCTGAAGAACAGCAGCGGCATCACCACCCAACCCAGCAGATAGAGCCCCGCCCCCTCATTTTGCCTCTCACGCCAGCCGAGGCGCAGCGCGCCCGGCAGCAGCGCCAGCCACGGCAGACTCCCCGCGACGAGGAACGGCAGGTAGTACCAGAACGGCGCTTTATGCTGGGCATCGCTCTGCGCAAAACGCTGGATATGCTCCACCCAGAAGAAGTAACGCCAGAAATCCGGTTCGCGCTGGGCGATTGCCAGCCCCCAGGGCAGGACGATAAGCACGCAGCTCAGGATCGCCAGCCAGCCAAAAACAAGCACCTCTTTCCAGCGTTTCTGCGCAATCACCCACGGCAGCACGCCCATCACCGGAACCGCCAGCGCCAGGAAGCCTTTGGTCATGACGCCCATGCCGCAGGCCAGCCCCAGCAGAATGTAGCCCCCCGCTTTTCCGGCCACGGTTTTCGACCGTGCGGCCAGCCAGAAGCTGCACATCGCTAACGCCAGCCACAGGGCGATAATCGGATCCAGCACGGCGTAGGTGCCGATGCCATAGACCAGGAACAACGTTAAGAAGATAAGGCCGGAGAAAATCGCCACCCGCTTATCCTGCCAGAGGCGCCAGGCGAGCCAGATGACCAGCAGCGCCGTCAACCCGGTGGAGAAGATCGCTCCGGCGCGCACGGCAAAGTTGGAGTGACCAAAGATCAGCTGCCCGATGCTGTTAACCCAGTAACCGGCAATCGGCTTTTCAAAGTAACGCAGGCCGAGAAAATGCGGCACAATCCAGTCGCCTGAGGCGAGCATTTCACGGCTGATTTCCGCGTAGCGCGTCTCGTCCGGCTGCCACAACAGGCGGAGATCGACCGGGATAACGTAGTAAACAATAAACAGTGCGAGAAGCGCTACGCCATAACGGGCTGCTTTCATGATACCGGGCTCACGGTTTGTTGATAGCCAAGCCAGCCTTCCCGACCGGCCATTTCATTGCGCACAATTTTGCCGACCGGCAAGGTGCTGAGATCGTCTGGCAGCATATCGCCGAGCGGGCAGAAGTGAATGCCCTCGGCGGCAGCCATCGTCAACAGCGCATCAAAATCATGCTGATACGCGATCCCTTCCACCTCGGCGTGAATTGTGTAGACCGGCGTACCCTCATCGCGATGCATGCAGTCCAGTATGTAGCGGTTAAATCCTGCGGCACTGACGTCGCGCCCGACCACTTCATCCCAGGTCGGGAGCGTGACAGGTATTTGAACCGTACCGGTGCGATCGTTCCCTAACAGCGGTAAAAACGGGGCGGTACCGCGACAATCGCTGTTATAGCGAAACGCGAAGGTCTCCTTGGCTTTCACCACGCGCTGGTCGGCACGCCATCCCGCCGCGGCGGAACAGCGCACGGGCTGGCCGGTAATCGCCTCCAGCTCCTGCACGCCGCGCTCGACGTCTTGTTCCAGGCGCGGAATATCCCAGACGCCCGCCCAGGCCTGCCAGGCATGGTGATCCCAGGCGTGAAGCCCCACTTCGTGCTGATGCGCCGCTTCGCAAATAATCGCTTCATTCCCGGCCCCGATGCGCCTGCCGGGCCAGGCGGTCCCCGCCAGCAAAATATCCCAGCCGTAGAGGGATGCCGCGCGCGAGCGCAGCATTTTGAACAGAAATGCCGGTTTAACCAGGCGCCACAGATGACGCCCCATGTTGTCTGGCCCAACGCTGAAGAAAATGCTGGCACGCACGTCGTGCTTGCTCAGCAGTTCCAGCAGCCGCGGGACGCCGTCGCGGGTGCCGCGAAAGGTGTCGACATCAATGCGTAAACCGACCTTTTTCATGATGCCTGTTCCGACAGCTCCACGGTGCGCAGGAAGAAGTCGAGCGTTTCATCAATGGTCTGCTCCATCTTCACGGTTGGCGTCCAGTTCAGGCAGCGCTTCGCGTTGCGGATGCTCGGCTTACGGTGCTCTACGTCCTGATAGCCTTTGCCGTAGTAGCTGCTACTCTCCACTTCGCGGAACCCGGCAAACGGCGGGAACTGGCTGCGCAGCGGATGGCGCTCAAAGCTTGCCAGCAGCATTTCAGCCAGCTCGCGGATGCTCGCTTCGTTGTCCGGGTTGCCGATGTTGATGATCTCCCCGTTGCAGCGGCCGTCTTTGTTTTCGATGATGCGGAACAGCGCTTCGATGCCGTCGCTGATATCGGTGAAGCAGCGTTTCTGTTTGCCGCCTTCGATAAGCTTGATGGGCGACCCTTCCACCAGGTTCAGGATCAATTGGGTGATGGCGCGGGAGCTGCCGATACGCGCGGCGTTCAGGTTATCCAGACGCGGCCCCATCCAGTTAAACGGACGGAACAGGGTAAAGCGTAGCCCCTCTTTCTCGCCGTAGGCCCAAATCACGCGATCGAGCAGCTGCTTGGAGACGGAGTAGATCCAGCGCTGCTTGTTGATCGGCCCGACCACCAGGCTGGAGGTGTCCTCGTCGAAGTTCTTATCGGTACACATGCCGTACACCTCAGAAGTGGACGGGAAGATGATGCGCTTATCGTATTTCACGCAGTCGCGGATAATCTTCAGGTTCTCTTCGAAATCCAGCTCGAACACACGCAGCGGGTTACGGGTGTACTCAATCGGTGTGGCAATCGCCACCAGCGGCAGCACCACGTCGCATTTCTTGATGTGGTACTCGATCCATTCGGAGTGGATGCTGATGTCCCCTTCAACGAAGTGGAAGCGCGGATTACCGAGGAAACGGCCGATCGCATCGGATCCAATGTCCAGACCGTAGATCTCGTAGTTGTCGTCTTTCAGCAGGCGCTCGGTGAGGTGGTTACCGATAAACCCGTTCACCCCGAGGATCAGCACGCGCGTGCGCCGTTTGAGCGCCACCACCGGCGCGCTGGTGATCAGCGCCCCCGCCACCAGCCCCAGAGACTGCGCCAGCTGCGCCCCCTGAACGTACAAGCCGCTGTCGGTTTGTCCGGTGACGATCTCCAGCGCCTGCTCGCCACAGCTCACAATCAGCGGGGAGACCGAGACGACGGTGCCCGGTTTGGCGGCAGGAATGTCGTCACGCACGCGGGATTTCCAGACGATAAATTTACTCACACCCGCAAAGCTGTATGCGCCCGGCCACGGGTCGGTCACGGCGCGTACCAGGTTGTGCAGCTGGCGGGCCGGTTGGTTCCAGTCCAGACGGCCATCTTCCGGCGTGCGGCGACCGAAGCAGCTGGCCTTGCTTTCATCCTGCGCGGTTTCGGTAAAGGTTCCCTGAAGGATCGTCGGCAGCGCGTCGCGCAGCAGGCTTTGCGCGGCGGTGCAGAGCTTGCGGTGCAGCTCCAGCGCCGTCTCATCGGCGTCAATGCTCACTTTCTGCTGCGCCACGATACCGCCCGCATCGGCACGTCGCACCATTTTGTGCAGCGTTACGCCGGTTTCCGTTTCACCGTTAACCAGCGCCCAGTTCAGCGGGGCGCGGCCACGGTAGGCTGGCAGCAGGGAGCCGTGCAGGTTGAACGCCCCTTTGTCTGCCACGCTCAGGATCGCATCGCAGAGCAGGTTGCGGTAATAGAACGAGAAAATCACGTCCGGCGCGAGTTTCTGAATGCGATCCACCCACAGCGGGTGGTTCACGTCGTCCGGGGCGTACACCGGGATCCCGTGTTCAGCCGCAATACGCGCCACCGAGCCAAAGAAATGGTTTTCTCCGGCAACGTCCGGATGCGTGAAGATGGCCGTAATGTCGAAGCCCGCGTCCAGCAAGGCTTGCGTGCCCGAGCACCCCATATCGTGATAGGCGAAGACGACAGCTTTCATGGGTGTTTTTCCTCTTGAGATGCGGTGTGTTCCTGACGGACAACCCGTTGAATAAAGTAGCGCGGACGCGCGCGAACATCGTTGTAAATACGGCCGATGTATTCACCGAGCAGGCCCATACCAATGAACTGGGCGCCGATGAACATGAACAGCACGGCAAACAGCATAAAGACCCCTTCCGCCGCCCACTGTGGGCCAAAGGCCAGCCGCAGCACGACCAGCAGAACGGAAAGCGCAAACCCGGCCAGCGCGATAACGCTGCCGAAAACGCTCAGCAGGCGCAGCGGCGTGGTGGTCAGGCAGGTGATGAGGTCGTACATCAGGTTGATCAGACGCATAAAGCTGTACTTTGACTCCCCGTGCTCGCGCTCGGCGTGCAGCACCGGGATCTCCGTCGCTTTGCGGGCAAAGGTGTTCGCCAGAATCGGAATGAAGGTACTGCGTTCGTGGCAGTGCAACATGGCGTCGATGATGTGGCGGCGATAGGCGCGCAGCATGCAGCCGTAATCGCCCATCGCTTTGCCGGTGGTGCGCTGGATCAGCCGGTTAATGGTGCGTGACGCCAGCTTGCGGAACAGGCTGTCCTGACGGTTTTGCCGCACGGTGCCGACCACGTCGTAGCCCTCGTCAGCTTTGGCAACCAGGCGTGGGATCTCTTCCGGCGGGTTTTGCAGGTCAGCGTCCAGCGTTATCACCAGATCGCCCGTCACGTGGCTGAACCCGGCCATGATCGCCGAGTGCTGGCCATAGTTACGGTTAAGCAGCACGGCAACAATATGGCTGCCCTCCGCCTGCGCGGCGTCGGTCAGCATCATCGCGGAGTCATCGCTGCTGCCATCATCCACCAACAGAATTTCGTAAGCCTTGCCCAGAGTGTCGCAGGCAGCGGTTGTGCGGCGGATCAGTTCCGGCAGGCTCTCCTGCTCGTTGTAGACCGGGATCACCACGGAGACTTTTTGAACGGGCGGCGCGCTGAACATATCAATGTCCTGCAAGCTGATGGAGCGCGGTAATGACGCGGGTTGTGTCGTCATGGGTCATGTCCGGGAAAAGAGGGAGAGAACAAATACGCGCGCTGTTCCATTCGGTGTTCGGCAGGGACACCTCCGGGAAATGCTCGCGATAGTATTTTTGCGTGTGGGCTGCGCGGAAATGCAGACCCGTACCAATGCCCTGCTCTTTCAGCGCGGCCATCAGGGCATCGCGCGAAATGCCGCACCGGGCTTCATCCACGCGAATAATAAACAGGTGCCAGGCGTGCAGATGTGGCCAGGCCGGGGTGCGCAGCGGCTGGAAAGGGGTATCCGCGAGTTCAAGCCGGTAGCGGTCGGCAATGTCGCGACGGCGCTTATTGGCCTCGCCCAGCTTGCCCAGCTGGACCAGCGCCAGCGCGGCGTTGATATCCGCAAGGTTGTATTTGAAGCCGGGGGTGATGACCTCCGCCTGCGGCGCGCGGCCGTGGGTCTGGCGGTCATAGGCATCTACGCCCAGACCGTGGAACTTCAAGCTGCGGATTTTTTGCGCCAGCTGTGCGTCATCCGTCACCACCAGGCCACCTTCGGCGCAGGTCATGTTTTTGATGGCGTGAAAGGAGAAGATGGCCGTGCCCTGCCAGCCCACGTGACGGTTTTTGTAGTAGGTTCCGGCGGCATGGGCGGCATCTTCAATGACGGGAATACCGTGGCGTTCACCGACGGCGCGAATGGCGTCGATATCGCACGGTGCGCCCGCATAATGCACCGGCACAATGGCTTTCGTGCGGGGCGTAATGGCGGCCTCGACCGCCTCAGGCGTCACCATCAGCGTCTCTTTGTCGACGTCGATCATCACCGGCGTGGCGTCCAGCAGCACGATCATATTCAGCGTCGACACCCAGGTCAGGGAGGGGGTAATCACCTCATCGCCGGGACCGATATCCATCGCCATCAGAGTGACATGCATCCCCGCCGTGGCGGAGGAGACGGCAATCGCATGACGGTTTCCGGTAAGCGTACAAAACGCGTCTTCCAGCGCCTGATTTTTCGGCCCGGTGGTGATCCAGCCGGAGGTTAATACCTCCTGCACTGCGGCGATTTCCTCAGCGCCCATTGAAGGACGAGAAAACGGCAAAAAATCACGCATTATTAATTTCCTTGAGATGTTTAAGGCAACTTTTTGATATTAACCAAATGCCGACGCGTTTATTTCAACGAACCATAAACTCATCTCAAGGTAACGTTCATTTCTTAGGGAAAAATTAAGATGGCGAAAAAGAGGAATAGCCAAACAACCAAAATCAATTAATAAACAAAGAGTTATTAAATTATGAATTATTTATTTTGTGATTACGCTCACCGTTAACGCGCTTTTTATCTAAACCAAACATCAACAAACAAAAAATTCCCGACCATTTCGAATAAATATGAAATGAGCCGGGAACTTTTCTTTTTAGTTAATTGTCGCGCTTATTTTAAATTATCAGGAAAGTTTTTTGGAAGTTCACTGGCAGCGCACGCAATAACGCTTTCATCGTTAGCACCGCAGTCGCGAACAAAAGTAATAGTGGCAAATTCATCAATCACTTCGGTTGGATATGCCGGGCCCGCATCGCGATAGCTATTCATCAGCGGAATGTGATCGTTCTGGAAGCAGACGGTTTTTTCCGGATTGTTCATTACCCAGCGCGGGAAGAAGATCGTGCCGTGGAACAGGCTGTCGCCCAGGTTCACAATCAGGCTCACGTCGGTGCCGGTGGGCTCAGTCCAGGAGATTTTATAGATGTTCTCCCCAACGCGGACGATGTACGCCTGCTGGTCTTTCACCCAGCGGTTGCCGACCAGGCCGCTGTGAATACGGTAGTCGAGGGTGTTTTCGTTTTTGACGTAAATTTCATAGTTCCAGCCATTATCGTAGGTATAAACCAGATGTTTGCCGACGAAGCCGCTTAAATCATGTTTGTCGAAGGTGTTCATAAGATGTCTCCTTTGTTTTGATGAGACGATCTTATTCCTTCAAAAAACGAATGAATAACGCTATGTTTGAATCAAATTCATCCAAATTTTAGATTAATTATGCACAAGACGACGCTCGAACAGTGGGCCTTGCTGGAGAGAGTGGTGGAGGCTGGTAGCTTTGCTAAAGCAGCGGAAGAGCCCCACCGCAGCCAGTCTTCGGTCAGCTATAACCTGTCGCTGCTGCAGGAGCGGCTGGGCGTGGCGCTGCTGATGGCTGAGGGAAGACGGGCCGTGCTCACTCCCGCAGGGGCATTATTACTGAATCAGGTTAAACCGCTGCTGAAGGCGTTCTCTTACGTCGAGACGCGCGCCGCGACGCTGCAGAGCGGCATGCGGACCCGGCTCGACCTCATGGTTGACAGTATCTTCCCGCGTCGCCGCCTGTTCGCCATTTTGCGGCAGTTCCAGCAGCGCTATCCGCAAACGCAGGTGCGGCTTACCGAAGTGCTGGAAAACAGCCGCGACGATGCGCTGAATGATGAAGCCGACGTGATGATCCTCACCCGCCGCCAGGACATTACCGGACTGGGTGAATGGCTGATGACTATCGACTTTGTTGCCGTTGCCCATTACGAGCACCCTCTGTTTGCACTTGATGCACCGCTGAACGATGAACTGCTTCGCCCGTGGCCGCTGATCCAAATTGCGGACAGCCAGCCTGCTGCCCGTCCTGCTGGCGGGTCCTGGACATTTTCCACCATTGATGCCGCCATCGAAGCGGTGATGAACCAGGTTGGATACGGCTGGCTGCCGGAAGAGCGTATTCAAACGCAGCTGGAACAAGGCGTTCTGAAAGCGCTGCCGCTCAGCCACGGCGTGCGCCGCGCGACGCCGCTGCACCTCATCGTTAAGCGCTCGCTCAATCCTCTGGACGAGCAGGTGGACACCCTGCTGCACCTTTTTAAACAGGAGCCGTCATCCTCACCTGCTACGCTTTAAGGTCTGAACGTTAAAACCACAAGGAGCGGAGCATGAAAATCGATTTTACGGGGAAAGTGGCGCTGGTGACCGCCTCAACCGGCGGGATTGGGTTCGCTATCGCCCGAGGGCTGGCTGAAAGTGGTGCGGAAGTGATTGTGAATGGCCGCAGCACGGACTCGGTGAACAAGGGTATTCAGCAACTCCAGCAGGTCGTGCCCGGCGTGCAGGTGCGGGCGGCCATTGCCGATCTCAGTACACCGGACGGGGTGGACGCGCTGCTGAACGTGGCAACTAACGTCGACATTCTGGTCAACAACGCGGGGATTTACGGCCCGCAGGATTTCTACTCCACCGACGATGACACCTGGGAGCGTTACTGGCAGACCAACGTAATGTCCGGCGTGCGCCTCTCCCGCGCCCTGCTGCCCGGCATGGTGCAGAAAGGCTGGGGGCGCGTGGTGTTTATTTCGTCCGAATCAGCCTGCAATATTCCGGCGGATATGATCCACTATGGCGTGACCAAAACGGCGCAGCTCTCGCTGGCGCGCGGGCTGGCGAAATTTGTAGCCGGAAGCGGCGTCACGGTTAACAGCGTCCTGCCAGGACCGACGATGTCTGATGGTTTTACCGGGATGATGAAAGACGAGATCGAGAAAACCGGGAAATCGCTGGAGCAACTGGCGAAAGAGTTTGTGATGGCTAATCGCCCCAGCTCGGTGATTCAGCGCGCCGCGACGGTGGAAGAAGTGGCGAATATGGTGGTGTATGTCTGTTCGACGCAGGCCTCCGCCACCTCCGGTGCGGCACTGCGCGTCGATGGTGGCGTAGTGGATGACATCATCTGAGCCGTCAGGCTGCAGCGCCCGCCACCCGGCGGGCGGTGATGAAATGTTCCTGCCAGTAGTTATCCGTCAGGGTTGAAACCGTTACGCCCTGGCTGCTCGAAGCGTGAATGAACTGGCTATCACCAATGTAAACGCCCACATGCTTTCGGTTCGGGCCCGTCTGGAAAAACACCAAATCTCCGACCTTCAAACGGTATTGTGCCACCTGCACACCGCGATGGATCTGCTCGCTAGTGGTGCGCGGCAGTTCCAGGTGTGCGGCATCACTGAAGAGATGCTGCATCAGCGCAGAGCAATCTACCCCGCGATGCGTGGTTCCTCCCCACTGGTAGTGGGTCCCTTTCCATTTCTGGTATTGATCGAGAATGCGGGAACGTAGCGGACCCGTTTGCTGATGCATCAGCCCGGACGTTGCCGGGGATGCCGACAGCTCGCTGTTCATTGACAACATGGAAGCAGGCAGTTGAAAACTAAATGCTGAAAACGAGGCAAAACTTAACGAGAGTATTGAAATAAGCGATCTAAGAGTCATATCAAAAAGAAGCAGTGAGTGAGTTTTTCCTTACGGGTGGGGCCAATATTTCCCCAAAAATCGTGCAATGTGGCGATAATATAGACTGTTCGTTTTTCATCCAATTGTTATCGGGTCTGATTTTGGACTCTTCGGCCCTGTCGCAAGAATGAGAAAAAAACGCGCGTGGTATAAGGACTGTGGCGTTAAAGCAGGTAAACTAATGAGCAGAATGTGTATTTCAGCTAAGACGTATTTATGACCAATATGATTGCCGACGACCCCGTGGCCAAATCCCACGTGCTCTCTGTCTTTGACTTTGATGGAACATTGACGCATCACGACAGCTTTATCCCTTTCCTGCGCTTTGCCTTTGGCAAGCGTTACTTTGCGGGACGGCTGGTACGGATGGCGTTACCGACGCTCCACTGCGTGCGCCGCAAGCTAACGCGTGATGAGCTGAAAGAGGTGTTGATCAAAACGTTCCTGACAGGGGTGGACGAGCACTGGTTACGTCAGCAGGCGGAAGCCTTTTGTGAAAAATACTGGAACAAGCTGATGCGCCCTGAAGGGGTTTTAGCCGTAGCGGCTGAGGTGAATTCCGGTGCGGAAGTGACTATCTGCTCCGCCTCCCCGGCACTGGTGCTTCAGCCGTGGGCGGATAAGCTCGGCATTAAGCTGATTGGTACGCAGCTGGAAGTGAAAAACGGCAAGCTGACCGGACGTATCACCGGCAATAACTGCCGCTGTGCACAGAAAGTCGCGAGGCTGGAAAAGGTCTACGGCGATCTCAACACCTACCACCTGCGCGCCTGGGGTGACACCCGTGGTGACCACGAACTGCTGGCGGCAGCGCAGGATCCACACTGGCGTCACTTCCATCATCCGCGCAAGCGTCGGAATTCACCGATTAAGGGGTAAGTGCGGTCTTTTGCCCTCACCCCGGCCCTCTCCCACGGGGCTGAGGCATCCCCAGTATTTTTTTAACCGGAAGCGATGAATGTTGTTTCAGGATAATCAATGACTCACAGCGCCGCCCTGGTCCGGCTGTAACTCGCTGAGGCGTTTGCCTTCCGGCCGGGGCGAGGCGCAGGGATGCGCCGAGAGGGCGGGCTTTACATGGACGTTGCCTCCGCCCGTCCCCGACAAGCCGGAAGGAATAAGCCGAGGGCACCGCGAAGCGGCGATTTACCGCCGGGAGCCCGGGTAGCCAGGGTGGTGGCGATTGAGCCACCCTGGCACGTTCACAGGTTATGCCGTTACAGAGTAGCGAGGAACATAAAGTGAACGGAATAACCACCACAGCCGTATGTTCCCCC
>NZ_GL890781.1:157196-166434 GCF_000211415.1 Enterobacter mori LMG 25706
CCCACGGGGGGAGGGAGACAAACGATGCATCAGGCAGTGCGTTTCCCCGGGAACATCACGCTCGCAATAATCCCCAGCGCCAGCACGCCCAATACCACAAACAGACTGGCCGTCGCGCCAATGCTGTAACCGTGATGCCAGAAGTGATCGGTGGCATTCAGACCCAGCTTGAACGCCACAAAGAACAGCAGCAGCACTACGGCTTTCTCGAGGTGCACCAGGTACTGCTTCAGCGCTTCCAGCACGAAGTAAAGGGTACGCAGGCCGAGGATAGCGAACATCATGGCGCTGTAGATAATCAGCGGTTCGCGGCTCACCGCGATAATGGCCGGTACGGAGTCAAACGCGAACATTACGTCAGAGAGTTCCACCACCGCCACACAGAGCAGTAACGGCGTCGCGTAGCGCTTCGCTTTCTTCACGCGGCCAACCATGACGTCCTGGTTTTCTGGCTTCTCCAGCTCAGCATCCACCTCTTTTTGCGTCAGGATAAACGCGTGGCTGCTGATTTTCGGCCAGACCGGGTAAAAGCGTTTTACCAGACGATAAGCCAGATGACCGGAGTAATCTTCAACTTCATCGCTCTCTTCATTACGCTTGAGCATCATCACCGCCGTCCAGCCGACGACCAGCGCGAAAACCACCTCAACGTACGGTCCCAGGCTTAACAGGCTGGTGCCGATAGCCACAAAGATACCGCGGAAAACAATCGCCCCCAGCACGCCCCAGTAGAGCACACGGTGACGGTATTTATCCGGCACGCCAAACCAGGCGAAGATGGCCATCATCACGAACAGGTTATCGATGGAGAGAACTTCCTCCAGCGCGTAACCGGTAAGGAACAGGCTCGCCATTTCGGCACCGTGGTGGATGTACAGGAACCCGGCAAACGCCATCGCCATCGTGAACCAGAAAACGGACCACATCCGCCGCGCTTTTCAGCGAGACAGGTTTATCGTGACGGTGCATGAAGAGGTCAATAAACATCGCCCCAACGGCCATTACGACAAAGACAACAACGGTTTCCGTCGGGAAACCGAGATGAGCAGCAGACATACACAACCCTTTTACAGAGGCAAAACACAGCACCATGCAGACTGGCGTAAACCAGCCGAGAAAAAGGGTGGACTGTTGATCAACGTCTCCACCCTCAAAACCGCAGCTCTGTGGCTGCGCAAGGTGTGTACTTTACCTCACAACGTAGGGTGACGCATCTGCCGTTTAGACGCATTACGTTAAGAACTTTATATGTGAGTCACCTCTTATTTACATAATTTAAACCTTCCATTCACTGGATAAAAATAACGCATCGTCGCTATAGTGGTTTTGTTTAATAAAACTGAGTTGTACCTGATAAAACCAAGAATAAACCCTGCGAGGACACAATGACAGAACAAACCCGTTACGGCGCAACCGCCACTGAGGGGATAGAAAAAGAGACGATGCGGAAAGTGATCTGGCGTATCCTGCCGTTTCTCATCGTCAGCTATCTGATCTCCATTATCGATCGCGGTAATATCGGCATGGCTTCGCTGCAGATGAATGAGGATCTTGGCCTCAGCAAAGCGGCATTTGGCTTCGCCAGCAGCCTTTACTTTGTGGCCTATTTTTTGTTTGAAGTGCCAAGCAACCTGGCGATGCAAAAAGTCGGCGCACGTATCTGGATCCCGCGCATCATGATTAGCTGGGGCATTGTGTCCATGTGTATGTCGCTGGTCCAGAACACCACGTCGCTCTATATCGTCCGTTTTCTTCTCGGCGCCGCAGAGGCGGGCTTCTTCCCTGGCGTCGTGCTTTATCTGACCTGGCGGATCCCTTCCCCTTACCGCGCACGCATTATTGCCTCCTTTATGGTCGCCATCCCACTCGCCAACTTCATCGGCTCCCCGCTTTCCGGGTTGATACTGTCCATGGACGGCTGGCTGGGTCTGCGTGGCTGGCATCTGCTGTTTATCATTGACGGTTTGCCCGCCGTACTGCTCGGCATTGCCGCCTGGTTTATTCTCCGCGATCGCCCCCATCAGGCGAACTGGCTCAGCAGTGAGCAGAAGCAATGGCTGGAAACCACGCTGGAAAACGAGCGCAATCAGCAAAAGAATATTGGACATCAAACGACGTGGCAGCTGCTGAAGCACCGCCAAATCTGGCTGCTGGCGCTGATTTACGCTGGCGCATCGTCTGCCGGCACGACCATCAGCGTATGGTCTCCTCAACTGCTGAAATCCTTCCATCTCAATAATCTTGAGACAGGACTGTTCAACGCCATCCCGTACGGTCTGGCATCCGTACTCATGATTGTATGGGGACGAAGTTCTGACCGAACCAACGAACGCCGCTGGCATACCGCGCTGACGCTTTTCATGATTGCCGCAGGCGTATTTGCCGCATTTGTCAGCGTCTCCCTTGCTGCCACCATTGTTATTCTCAGCATCATGCTCATCGGCGCTTATTCAATGAAAGGGCCTTTCTGGGCGCTGGCGTCCGGCTGGATGAGCAGTACCTCGGCGGCAGCAGGACTCGCCGCGATTGGCGCCATCGCGAACCTGATTGGCGGAGCAGCAATGGTAAATGCGTACGGCATTATCAATGAGCGGACGGGCAGTTATACGCTGGCTATGCTTCCGCTGGCCGCGCTGTGTGTGGCGGGGGGGATCGCGGTGCTGATGATGGGCCGACAGACCCGCAACACTCAGCTACACGAGAAGCAGGTAACAAATTAACGATAACAAAAGCGGGACGCGTGTCCCGCTTTTCGTTAACGGTTTTCTTCTGCTGTATCGCTCGTTTCACCGTAAAACTGCTGGCAGAAGGGCTTACTCGCCCCCATTTTCTGTGACAGGCGGCTGGCAGTGTCATGCATCAACTGGCTGATACCTTGCTCCCTGCGGTCTTCTGTCAATCTTGATATGGGCCCGGTCAAAGCCAGCACCGCAATCAACTTGTCGTGAACACCGAAGACCGGCATTGCAAACGCAGCAGTATGGGGATCGCGGGCACCTGCGGTGTAGAGCGGAACAGCAGGCTCACCGTCCGGCAGGCGTTCATTAAGACCCCAATGGCGCAGAACCTGACTGATGGCAGAATCGTCCAGCGGGAACTGTGTGCCGGGAAGATTGCTGTGACGAAGCCCATGTGAGGCTTCAGCACGAAACAGGCACAGACGTTGCCCGCCCTCTAACACATACCAGCTGGCACTCTCCTGAGAAGCCAGGGATAAAGCCTGTAGCTCAGGTTGAACTACCCTGGAAAGATGGAAAGACTGTTCATACAGCTTACCGAGGTAAAGCAGACGAGGGCCAAGCGCATAATTGCCGTCATCATGCCTGACGACATAGTTCATCCGTTCAAGAGAATTCATCAAGCGGTAAACCGTGGTTTTATGATAACCCGATAGCTGAGCCAGCGCGGTCAGCGTCAGGCTTTCATCGCCAGGACGGAAGCAATCCAGTAAAGCCAGCGCTTTTTCAACCGCTACAACGCCTTCATTCCCCATCATTATCTCCTTTTCAGCCCGGCAGTGAGTGTACCTCAAATTTTGTGAGTCACTTCGTGTTTACATCACAAACCCCCTCTCGGGTCTGGCTAAAAGGAAAGCAACACCGCTATAGTTGTTTCGTATTGTACACCTGCATTGTACACAGTAAAACAATATGGAGGCATTCATGTCCGTTTCTGAAAAACCAACGATCAATCGCCACTTCGAACGCGTTTCTGCTGAAGAGGTTCGCCAGGCCGCAGAGTATCAGGCAGCTATCCTCGCGGATGTTGCCGGACGCCGCGGCACGCTCCATGGCCGCATCAAGCCGCTGGCACCGCATATGGCCGTTGCGGGTCCGGCCGTCACCGTTGAGGTACGGCCAGGAGATAATCTGGCCATTCACGCCGCGATGGCGGTTGCCCAACCTGGGGATGTTCTGATCGTTGATGGAAAAGGCGATCTGAGCTGTGCGCTACTGGGTGAAATTATGGCAACCCAGGCCCAGGCGAGCGGGATTGCCGGGATCATCATCGACGGAGCAGTGCGTGACGCTGACACGCTGAGCAAGGGTAACTATCCCGTTTTCTCTGCCGGTCTGAATCCCTGCGGCCCGACAAAGTCTATTCCTGGCCGGGTTAACCATCCGATTTCCATTGCCGGCGCGACGGTACAGGCCGGAGATTTAGTGGTAGCCGATATCGACGGCGTGGTGGTGATCCCGCGCGATGAGGTTCAGCAGATTATCGCCCTGGCAAAAGGAAAGCTGGAGATGGAGACTAAACGTCTTGCCGCCATCCGCGAGGGAGATTTACGTCCACACTGGCTTAACGACGCGCTGCGCAAGGCGGGCATGCTGGCGGACGGGGAGACGCTGTAATGGAAAACAAAAAGGTAGTCATTGTTACCGGAAGCGACCTGGCGGAGCAGGCCATGGAAATGTTGCAGGGTTTTGAGGTGGTGTTTGCGGGTCGCCAGCCCACGGAGGATGGGCTTATTGCGCTGTGCGAGCAGCATAACCCGGTGGCAATACTGGTACGTTACGGCAAGATAACCGCGAAAATCATGGATGCTGCGCCTGCCCTGAAGGTTATTTCCAAACACGGAAGCGGGATCGATGTGATAGACCTGGCGGCGGCGGCCGAGCGTAACATCGCCGTCCGATCCGCGCCGGGGGCAAACGCAGCGGCGGTGGCGGAGCACACCTGGGCGTTGATTCTCGCCTGCGCCAAATCCGTGGTGTCCCTGGACACGCGACTGCGCGAAGGGCACTGGGACAAAGCCACGCATAAATCCATCGAACTGGAGGGGCAAACGCTGGGGCTGATCGGGCTGGGGGCGATTGGCTCGCGGGTGGCGAATATGGGTCACGCCTTTGGTATGCGGGTTCTGGCTTACGATCCCTACGCTAAATCAATGCCTTCCGTCTGCGAGCGCACTGATACCCTGACTGACCTTCTGTCCCGCTCCGATGTGATTTCTTTGCATTGTCCGCTCACCGACGAGAATCGGGGCATGATCAATACGGAGACGCTCGCGCACGTTAAACGAAACGCTATCCTGGTGAATACGGCACGCGGCGGCTTGATTCACGACAGGTCATTGTTCGCAGCGTTAAAGGATGGAACACTGCACAGCGCGGGGCTGGACAGCTTTACCAGCGAACCGCTGACCGCGCCGCACATCTGGCAGGGCATCGATAACATCATTATCTCCCCGCATATTGGCGGCGTCAGCGCAGCGTCATATATAAAAATGGGAACCGTGGCGGCCAGAAATATTGTAGACGTTTTGAGTGCGGCTGATGAAAGAATGCTTACCGTCAGCCGCTAGCTCGAAAATGGACGAACCGAAACGCCCTTCCGTCACGGTTTCTCTGCCAGCGCCTGCGCGCACGCCCAGGCGCTGGCCCACGCCCACTGGAAGTTATACCCGCCGAGCCTGCCGGTGACGTCCATCACTTCACCTATGAAGTAGAGCCCTGGAACATTGCGTGCTTCCATGGTGCGCGAAGAAAGCTCGTGCGTATCGACACCGCCCAGCGTCACTTCCGCCGTGCGGTAGCCCTCGGTGCCGTTTGGCTGAACGCGCCAGGCTGTCAGCGTCTCGACCAGCGCGTCCTGCTCACGGCTGTTTAGCTGCTTAAGCGACACATCGGGGATCTGCCCCAGCACCTGCAGGCACTCCACCAGACGCTTCGGCAGCTGCATCGCCAGGGTATTTTTCAGGCTCTGATTCGGGTGCGCGGTACGCTGCTCGTTGAGGAACACGTCCAGATCGCAGTCCGGCACCAGGTTTACCGTCACAAATTCGCCCGGCTGCCAGTAGCTGGAGATTTGCAGCACCGCCGGACCGGAGAGGCCGCGATGGGTAAAGAGCAGGTTTTCGCGGAACACCGTGCCGTCTTCGGCGGTAATGACCGAGGGAACGGACACGCCGGAAAGCGTCTGGAGCTGTTCCAGAAGCGGTTTATGCAGCGTGAACGGCACCAGACCGGCACGCGTAGGCAGCACCTTCAGGCCAAACTGTTCGGCAATTTTATAGCCGAACGGGGACGCGCCCAGCCCCGGCATCGACAGGCCGCCACTGGCGATCACCAGGCTGTCGGCGCTGACGGTTTCACCGTTCAGCTGTAGCCTGTAACCCTGCTCGTCGCGGGCGACCTCCAGCACGTCCGTACGCAGGCGCATCGTCACGCCACCCTTCTCGCACTCGGCCACCAGCATATCGACAATCTGCTGCGCGGAGTCGTCGCAGAACAGCTGGCCCAGCGTTTTCTCATGCCACGCGATGCCGTGCTTACCCACCAGATCGATAAAATCCCACTGGGTGTAACGCGCCAGCGCAGATTTGCAAAAATGACGGTTTTGGCTCAAATAGGCCGCGGGTTCAACATACAGATTAGTAAAGTTGCAGCGCCCGCCGCCGGACATCAGGATCTTACGGCCTGGCTTTTTACCGTTATCCAGCAGCAGCACGCGACGACCCGCCTGTCCGGCCATTGCCGCACAAAACATACCCGCCGCACCGGCGCCAATTACCACGGCATCAAACCTTTCCACGTCAAAATCCTCTTCGTTAACTGCCGCGGATTGTAAAGTTTCCTCTGTGGTCACACCAGCGTAAAAAGATATTACAAAGCCATTTCATTGATATTTAAAGATTATCCTTTCAAGCACTTTTCCCAAATCAGGTGGTATGTCAAAAAAAGTCTATATTTCACTTTGCCCGCCGTGCATTTGTCCTGGATAATGCGCCGCGTTCATGTCCTCAAAATGGCGTAACGTCCTATGCTACATTTGTTTGCCGGCCTGGATTTACATACCGGGCTTTTATTATTGCTTGCTCTGGTTTTTGTACTGTTTTACGAAGCGATCAACGGCTTCCACGACACTGCAAACGCAGTAGCAACGGTTATCTACACTCGCGCAATGCGATCGCAGCTTGCGGTTGTTATGGCGGCGGTATTTAACTTTTTTGGTGTCCTCCTGGGCGGACTGAGCGTTGCGTATGCGATCGTGCATATGCTGCCAACGGATCTGCTTCTCAACGTTAGTTCTGGCCATGGCCTTGCTATGGTGTTCTCAATGCTGCTTGCTGCAATTATCTGGAACCTCGGTACCTGGTATTTCGGCCTGCCTGCATCCAGTTCTCACACTCTCATCGGCGCGATTATCGGTATCGGGTTAACCAATGCCCTGATGACCGGGACGTCCGTTGTTGATGCGCTGAACATCCCGAAAGTGTTGGGGATTTTCGGCTCTTTGATCATCTCTCCTATCGTGGGTCTGGTGGTTGCGGGTGGATTAATTTTCATCCTGCGTCGCTACTGGAGCAACACGAAAAAACGTGCGCGTATCCACCTGACGCCAGCAGAGCGTGAGAAGAAAGACGGCAAGAAAAAGCCGCCATTCTGGACGCGTATTGCGCTGATCATTTCCGCTATTGGCGTGGCGTTCTCTCACGGCGCGAACGATGGTCAGAAAGGGATTGGTCTGGTGATGCTGGTACTGATTGGCGTCGCACCGGCGGGTTTCGTGGTCAACATGAACGCCTCCGGTTACGAAATCACCCGTACACGTGATGCAATTAACAACGTCGAAGTGTACTTCCAGCAGCATCCTGCCCTGTTGAAGAAAGCGACCGGCGTTGACCAGTTGATTCCGTCTCCTGAAGCGGGTGCCACCACCGCGCCGGGCGAGTTCCACTGCCATCCGGCAAACGCGATTAACGCGCTGGAACGTGCCAAAGGCATGCTGGGCGACATCGAAAGCTACGACAAACTGGCTGTTGAACAGCGTGGTCAACTGCGTCGCATCATGCTCTGCATCTCTGACGTGACGGATAAAGTCGCGAAGCTGCCAGACGTGAATGCTGACGACAAACGTCTGCTGAAGAAACTGAAAAGCGATATGCTCAACACCATTGAGTACGCGCCAATCTGGATCATCATGGCCGTCGCGCTGGCACTGGGTATCGGTACAATGATTGGCTGGCGTCGTGTGGCGACCACCATCGGCGAGAAGATCGGTAAGAAAGGCATGACCTATGCGCAGGGTATGTCTGCGCAGATGACGGCGGCGGTTTCTATCGGTCTGGCGAGCTACACCGGTATGCCAGTATCCACCACCCACGTACTCTCCTCGTCCGTGGCAGGTACCATGATTGTTGACGGCGGCGGTCTGCAGCGTAAAACCGTGACCAACATTCTGATGGCCTGGGTGTTTACACTCCCGGCATCCATCCTGCTGTCTGGCGGTTTGTACTGGATTTCGCTGAAGCTGATTTAATCGGTTGAAGGCGACAAAAAAGCGGGTCAGGAAACTGACCCGCTTTTTTTATGCTCAGTGCCAAATCATCAATGCAATCATACTGACCACGACCAGCCCGCACAGGGCACTGGTCAAAATGAACTGACGACGCAGACGCTCGCAACGACGGATAAACTCTTCATCGTGATGATCGCGGTAACGCTGGTAGTAGATGTATCCCACCAGACGCATCTGTTTGCTGGGCTGTCCATGCGAGGTGAAGAATCCTCCACCGTCCACATACTGATAAAGCAACGGATCGCAACCACGAAGTACTACTAACAGCGCACGTAACGATGAGAAGTAGCGCGCCATATTCACTATGCAAACTACGCATAACGCCCAAAACAATGCGACGGTGCTAATCATACATCCTCCCCGGCGTCCGCCCACGAAGCAAGGCTTCTGAGCTACCGCACTCCAATGCCCTGACAGACAGTTCAGTGAAAGAATGACCAAAAGTCGATCCGGTTCGCGTTTTAATATCCGAACGGTTCATTAAATAGTGTAGGAGATCCGTTAATTTTTTTGCCACAAGGTTAATCGTTATCAACACCAAAGCTTGAAAAATATGTTTAACTGGGCCGTAATGAATGTATCAGACGACGGCATTCTCATTTAGTCATCGATAACTTAAGGAAGGAGTAACACTATGGCTTACAAACACATTCTCATCGCGGTAGACCTCTCCCCGGAGAGCAAAGTGCTGGTTGATAAAGCGGTATCCATGGCACGTCCCTACAACGCGAAAGTTTCGCTGATTCACGTTGATGTGAACTACTCCGACCTTTACACCGGTCTGATCGACGTGAATCTTGGCGATATGCAGAAACGCATCTCCGAAGAGACTCACCATGCGCTGAGCGAACTGTCCACCAACGCGGGCTATCCAATCACCGAAACCCTGAGCGGTAGCGGCGACCTGGGCCAGGTGCTGGTTGATGCGATCAAG
>NZ_AEXB01000122.1 GCF_000211415.1 Enterobacter mori LMG 25706
GTCAGGTGGCGCTTCGCTTACCTGACCTACAAACCCAAACTTCGTAGGCCGGGTAAGGCGAAGCCGCCACCCGGCTTTTTTTATTCCGGCGTACCTGAGTAGATATCAAACCGGTGCCCTTTGGTGGACACCGCATTGGTCGTGGCGACATCCGCCAGCGGCGGCGCATAGTCCGGGCGCTTCACCACCACCCGCTTCGTTGCAAGCTGACGGGCAGGCTCCAGCAGGCCATCTGCATCTAAATCCGGCCCCACCAGCGACTGAAACACCCGCATCTCTTTCTTCACCAGCGCGCTTTTCTGCTTATGCGGGAACATCGGGTCAAGATAAACCACCTGCGGACGCGGCGTAATATCCGTCAGCGCCGTCAGACTGGAGGCGTGAATCAGCTGCAAACGCGCCTGCAGCCACGAGCCGATTTCCGGGTCCGCATAGCCTCGCGCCAGCCCGTCATCGAGCAGCGCAGCGACCACCGGATTACGTTCCAGCATCCGCACGTGACAGCCGACAGAGGCCAGCACAAAGGCATCACGCCCTAACCCCGCCGTGGCATCGACCACGTCCGGAAGATAGCTCCCTTTGATGCCGACCGCTTTAGCCACCGCCTCGCCGCGACCGCCGCCGAACTTGCGCCGGTGCGCCATCGCACCGCCGACAAAGTCGACAAAAATCCCGCCGAGCTTCGGTTCATCGCGCTTGCGTAACTCCAGGTGTTCCGACGTCATCACCAGCGCCATCAGGTTTTCTTCATCGTGCTCCAGCCCCCATCGGGCCGCCAGAACAGATAAGGCGCCGTCTCCGGCGCCCGTTTCATCTACTAAGCAGATCTTCACGTAACAATCAGCCTTTAATCCCGTAATGCTCAAGCATCGCATCCAGCTGCGGCTCGCGTCCGCGGAAGCGTTTGAACAGCACCATTGGCTCTTCAGAACCACCGCGGGTCAGGATGTTGTCGAGGAACGACTGGCCGGTTTCGCGGTTGAAGATCCCCTCCTCTTCGAAGCGAGAGAAGGCATCTGCCGCCAGCACGTCGGCCCACAGGTAGCTGTAGTAACCCGCTGCGTAACCGCCAGCAAAGATGTGGCTGAAGGCATGCGGGAAGCGGCCCCAGGCTGGCCCAGGAATAACGGCAACCTGCTTTTTGATTTCCGCCAGGGTGTCGAGGATTTTCGCCCCCTGCTCCGGGCTGAACTCGGCGTGCAGGCGGAAATCGAACAGGCCGAACTCCAGCTGACGTAGGATGAACATCGCCGCCTGATAGTTTTTCGCCGCCAGCATTTTATCCAGCAGCTCCTTCGGCAGCGGTTCGCCGGTCTCATAGTGGCCGGAGATAAACGCCAGCGCGTCCGGCTCCCAGCACCAGTTTTCCATAAACTGGCTTGGTAGCTCGACCGCATCCCAAGGCACGCCGCTGATACCGGCTACGCCTGCGGTTTCGATGCGGGTCAGCATGTGGTGCAGACCGTGACCGAACTCGTGGAACAGGGTAATCACTTCATCGTGGGTGAAGAGCGCGGGCTTGCCGCTCACCGGACGGTTGAAGTTACAGGTCAGGTAAGCGACGGGCTTCTGCAGGGAGCCGTCGGCTTTACGCATCTGGCCCACGCAGTCGTCCATCCACGCCCCGCCGCGCTTGTTCTCACGCGCGTACAGGTCAAGGTAGAAGCTGCCGCGCAGTTCGTTTTTCTCGTCATAGAGTTCGAAGAAGCGCACGTCCGGATGCCAGACGTCGATATCGGTACGCTCTTTCGCGGTGATGCCATAGATGCGTTTCACCACTTCGAACAGGCCGTTAACGGCTTTGTTTTCCGGGAAGTACGGGCGCAGCTGCTCGTCGCTGATGCTGTAGAGGTGCTGTTTCTGTTTTTCGCTGTAGTAAGCGATGTCCCATGGCTGCAGCTCGTCCACGCCGAACTCCGCTTTCGCAAAGGCGCGCAGCTGGGCCAGCTCTTTCTCACCCTGAGGACGGGCGCGTTTCGCCAGATCGGTCAGGAAGTCGAGTACCTGCTGCGGGTTCTCGGCCATTTTAGTGGCGAGGGATTTATCGGCGTAGCTGTCGAAGCCCAGCAGCTGTGCCAGCTCGTGGCGCAACGCGAGGATTTCCGCCATCACCGGGCTGTTGTCCCATTTACCGGCATTCGGCCCCTGATCGGAGGCGCGGGTGCTGTAGGCGCGGTACATCTCTTCACGCAATGCCTGGTTGTCGCAGTAGGTCATCACCGGCAGATAGCTTGGGATATCCAGCGTTAACAGGAAACCGTCCTGCTCTTTCGCTTCGGCCTGGGCTTTTGCCGCCGCCAGCGCGCTTTCCGGCATACCCGCCAGCTCCGCTTCGTCGGTAATCAGCTTCGTCCAGCCCATGGTGGCGTCGAGCACGTTGTTGCTGTACTGGTTGCCCAGCTCGGACAGACGCGCGGCGATTTCACCGTAGCGAACCTGCTTCTCTTTTGGCAGACCGATACCGGACAGCTCAAAGTCACGCAGCGCGTTATCGACCGATTTTTTCTGCGCCGTGTTCAGTTCGGCATAGTGGTCGCCGTCGCGCAGGTCGCGGTAGGCTTTGTAGAGTCCTTCGTGCTGGCCGACCCAGGTGCTGTACTCAGAGAGCAGCGGCAGGGTTTGTTCGTAGGCTTCGCGCAGTTCCGGGCTGTTTTTGACCGAGTTCAGGTGGCTCACCGGGGAGAAGATACGCCCCAGCACGTCGTCCACTTCGGAAAGCTTCTGACACAGATTTTCCCACGTGTACGGCGCGCCCTGCGCAACCACGTTTTCTACCGCCGCGCGGCAGTTGTCCAGCGATTGCGTAACGGCTGGAACCACATGCTCAGGGAGGATTTTAGAAAACGGCGGCAACGAAAAAGGCGTCAGTAATGGATTGGTCATAAACGCTGTCCTGTTGAAATAGGTGAATGAAGCGCGCATCCGGCGCTGGGCATATTGTTTTCAGTAATGGGGTTAAGTGTAGAGGATTTCAATGGCCGCGCTTACCGTGCCTGCGGGTAATCTGTGCCGTTCTGCTGTAAACTGTGGCAAATCGTCAATTCAGCGGAATATCATTACCCATGCTCAGTTATCGCCACAGCTTCCACGCTGGCAACCACGCCGACGTCCTTAAACACACCGTTCAGAGCCTGATCATTGAAGCGCTCAAAGAGAAAGAGAAGCCGTTTCTCTATCTCGACACCCATGCGGGTGCGGGCCGTTATCAGCTGAGCGGCGAGCATGCCGAGCGTACCGGTGAATACCTTGAGGGCATCGCTCGCATCTGGCAGCAGGACGATCTGCCTGCCGAGCTGGAGCCGTACATCGGTGTGGTGAATCACTTCAACCGCAACGGCCAGCTGCGCTACTACCCTGGCTCCCCGCTGATTGCCCGCCAGCTGCTGCGCGAGCAGGACAGCATCCAGTTAACCGAGCTGCACCCGAGCGACTTCCCGCTGCTGCGTTCTGAATTCCAGAAAGATAATCGCGCCCGCGTGGAAAAAGCCGACGGCTACCAGCAGCTGAAAGCCAAGCTGCCGCCGGTTTCCCGTCGCGGCCTGGTGCTGATCGACCCACCTTACGAAATTAAAACCGACTATCAGGCGGTGGTGACCGGCATCCACGACGGCTACAAACGCTTCGCTACCGGCACCTATGCCCTGTGGTACCCGGTGGTGCTGCGCGCGCAAATCAAGCGCATGATCAAAGACCTGGAAGCGACCGATATCCGCAAAATCCTGCAGATTGAGCTGGCGGTACGCCCGGACAGCGATCAGCGTGGCATGACCGCTTCTGGCACGATTGTGATCAACCCGCCGTGGAAGCTCGAAGCGCAGATGAACAACGTGCTGCCGTGGCTGCACAAAACGCTGGTGCCAGCGGGTACGGGCCACGCCACCGTCAGTTGGATCGTACCGGAGTAATCGCAGCCATCGGTGGAAACTATTGATTTCAGGTATACAATCGCGGCAATTCACGATTAAGGACAAAAGCTATGACTAAGCATTATGACTACATCGCAATCGGCGGCGGCAGCGGCGGCATCGCCTCGATCAACCGTGCGGCCATGTACGGCCAGAAGTGTGCGCTGATTGAAGCCAAAGCGCTGGGCGGCACCTGCGTGAACGTGGGTTGTGTACCGAAAAAAGTGATGTGGCATGCGGCGCAGATCCGTGAAGCTATCCATATGTACGGTCCGGATTATGGCTTTGACACTACCATCAATAACTTCGACTGGGACAAGCTGATCGCCAGCCGTACCGCCTATATCGACCGTATTCACACCTCGTACGACAACGTGTTGGGCAAGAATAACGTCGACGTGATCCACGGTTTCGCCCGCTTTGTTGACGCGAAAACGATCGAAGTGAACGGTGAGACGATCACTGCCGATCACATCCTGATCGCCACCGGCGGCCGTCCGAGCCACCCGAATATTCCAGGTGCAGAATACGGTATCGACTCCGACGGTTTCTTCGAACTGCCTGCCCTGCCTAAACGCGTTGCCATCGTGGGCGCGGGTTACATCGCGGTGGAACTGGCTGGCGTGATTAACGGGCTGGGCGCTGAGGCGCACCTGTTCGTGCGTAAACACGCGCCGCTGCGCAGCTTTGACCCGCTGATTGTCGATACCCTGGTTGACCTACTGAACGCCGAAGGCCCAACCCTGCACACCAACGCCGTGCCAAAAGCGGTGGTGAAAAACGCCGACGGCAGCCTGACGCTTGAGCTGGAAGATGGCCGCAGCCAGACCGTCGACTGCCTGATCTGGGCGATTGGCCGTGAACCGGCGACCGATAACTTCAACCTGGCCGTAACGGGCGCGAAAACCAACGATAAAGGCTACATCGTCGTTGATAAGTTCCAGAACACCAGCGTGCCGGGCATTTACGCGGTCGGTGATAACACTGGTGCGGTTGAGCTGACGCCGGTGGCCGTTGCGGCAGGTCGTCGTCTCTCCGAGCGCCTGTTTAACAACAAACCGGACGAGCATCTGGATTACAACCTTATCCCAACCGTGGTCTTCAGCCACCCGCCAATCGGCACCGTCGGCTTAACCGAGCCGCAGGCGCGCGAACAGTATGGCGACGACCAGGTGAAAGTGTATAAATCGGCGTTTACGGCGATGTACACCGCCGTCACCTCTCACCGTCAGCCGTGCCGCATGAAGCTGGTGTGTGTAGGCCCGGAAGAGAAGATTGTCGGTATCCACGGCATCGGCTTCGGTATGGACGAGATCCTGCAGGGCTTTGCGGTGGCGCTGAAGATGGGCGCAACGAAGAAAGATTTCGATAACACCGTGGCGATCCACCCGACGGCGGCGGAAGAGTTTGTGACCATGCGTTAATCCTGATGCCCCTCTCCTGAGGGGCATTTTTTTAACATTCATAAATCGTTGCAAAACGAATGCTCCGAAAAGAGTGATCTACCGCACATATCCCTACCCTTCTACCGAAGCGAGTGTCTACGCTTATAGGACGCCCGGAAAAACCTGTCTTTAAGAACACACAACCGGAGGTCCTTATCACCATGTTCAACCAGAAGATACAGGCTACCGAGAACATCGAATTCGGGATCGAAGAAGAGCTGCGCTACGAGACCGATCCCTGCGAGTTGAAACTGGATGAGATGATTGAGGCGGAGCCGGAACCGGAAATGATCGAGGGGCTGCCGGCCTCCGACGCCCTGACGCCTGCTGACCGCTACCTTGAACTGTTCGAACACGTGCAGTCATCAAGGCTGTTTGCGGACAGCAAAACCTTCCCCGACTGCGCCCCGAAGATGGATCCGCTGGATATCCTGATCCGCTACCGCAAAGTGCGTCGCCATCGTGATTTTGACCTGGCACGCTTTGTGGAGAACCACTTCTGGATGCCGGAAACCTACGGGACGGAATACGTTTCCGACCCCGGTCTTTCTCTGAAAGAGCACATTGATAACCTGTGGCCCGTGCTGACGCGCGAACCGCAGGATCATATTCCCTGGTCGTCCCTGCTGGCGCTGCCGCAGGCGTATATCGTCCCCGGCGGACGATTCAGCGAGACGTACTACTGGGATTCGTACTTCTCCATGCTGGGGCTGGCGGAGAGTGGCCGTAACGATCTGCTGAAATGTATGGCGGATAACTTTGCGTGGCTGATTGAACGCTACGGCCATATCCCGAACGGCAACCGTACCTACTATCTCAGCCGCTCCCAGCCGCCCGTATTTGCCCTGATGGTGGAGCTGTTCGAGGAGGACGGGGTGCGCGGCGCGAAGCGTTATCTTGAACACCTGAAGATGGAGCACGCCTTCTGGATGGATGGGGCCGAGTCGCTGCTGCTTAACCAGGCCTACCGCAGCGCGGTGCGTATGCCGGATGGCTCACTGCTTAACCGTTACTGGGATGACCGCGACACGCCGCGCGACGAGTCGTGGATCGAGGACGTGGAGACGGCGCGCCACTCTGGCCGTCCGCCGAATGAGGTTTACCGCGATTTACGCGCCGGGGCGGCGTCTGGCTGGGATTACTCCTCCCGCTGGCTGCGCGAGCCGGGCAGGCTTGCCAGCATTCGCACCACGCAGTTTATCCCTATCGATTTGAATGCCTTCCTGTTCAAGCTGGAAAGCGCGATCGCCAATATCTCGGCGTCGAAAGGAGATAAAGAGACGGCCGACCTGTTCCGCCAGAAAGCCAGCGATCGCCGGGCCGCGGTGAACCGCTATCTATGGGATGAAGAGAATGGCTGCTATCGGGATTACGACTGGCGCCGCGAAGTCATGGCCCTCTTCTCCGCGGCGAGCATCGTGCCGCTGTATGTCGGGATGGCGACTCATGAGCAGGCTGAACGCGTGTCTGATGCGGTGAAAGCGCGGCTGCTGACGCCGGGCGGGATTCTGGCGACCGAGTACGAAACCGGCGAGCAGTGGGATAAACCCAACGGCTGGGCACCGCTGCAGTGGATGGCGATTCAGGGGTTCAAGCAGTATGGCAACGACTCGCTGGGCGACGAGATCGCCTGGAGCTGGCTGCACACGGTGAAGCACTTCTACAAGACGCACCACAAGCTGATTGAGAAGTACCACATCGCCAGCAGCACGCCGCGTGAAGGTGGGGGTGGGGAGTACCCGCTTCAGGACGGCTTCGGCTGGACGAACGGCGTAGTGCGGCGGCTGATTGGGCTGTATGGGGAGCCTTGAGTGGGGTGCGGGGACTGCGCAGTGCGGTCTTTCCCCCTCGCCCCTCTGGGGAGAGGGCTGGGGTGAGGGGAAAAATTTAGCGAATCACCTCATAAATGGCGGTCTGAATAGACTGCCATTTTTTCGTTTCAGAACCCGGCTGTGCCTGCGCACGGCGCTTCGCCATATCCGCGTCGTGCTGCTGGCGCTTCACAACAGCGGGTACGGTGCAAAACGCTTTTAAATAGTCTTTACGCGTTGACGTCAGAGACTCACCGTTCGCCATCGCGTGGCTAAGCGTGTTGATAAAACGGCGGCACGGCTTCTCTTCCACCATGTTTTGCCGATAGCGCAGCATCAGTTCAAGCACGTCGTCATGGTCTGATGACATCGCCTCTTCCGTCCAGGACAGCTTCCAGTCCATGCCCCCCTGCAAGAAAAGCAGCGCCACGCGAGTGTCATTGCGGTTGATGGCTGAACGGAAATTATTCTCGTCCCAGGTAACGCCCATGCGCGTCAGCGTCTCACGCGAGGAAGGCGTTTCACGCATCTCCTCTACTGGAGGCGTGGCTGCGGCATTCGCCGCAACGTGCTGCGGTTTGCCGCTGGTCACAAGCCAGACGCCCCCGGCAATAATCGCGATAACCATGACGCCAACCGCGCCCCACAGCACGCCGGAAATGAGCTGCTCGCGCTGCTCAGGCGTTCGCGGCGCGCGCTGGGTGGGCTTTTCAATGGTGTCACGCACCTCGAACAGATCGCCACCCGTGACCCGGTCCATTTTCTGCGCCTTTTCCCAGAATGCATGCAGTTCGCTGGCATCCACGGCCAGTAATCCCGCCGGATTGACGCGCGTTCTTCCCTCTTCAAACGCGCGCTGAACGGGTCGGGTGACTTGCGTATAGTAGCGATCGAGCAGCAGGATTTGCGCGGAACTTAATGCCCGCTGCACGGTAATGCTGTTGCGGATTTGTCGGATGTCATCAAGGAAAGTTTGCAGGGTGATGCGCGGCTCCACCAGCAGCGTCAGCATGGCAGGATCGCTAAACAGTGACGCGTAGTAACGGCTAAATTCTTTTTTATCCACCAGCAGCTGCGCCAGCTCGCTAAACATCATGCCGCTCAACACATCGTTAATGTCGCCCAGCTTCAGCCAGCGACGAACGCGATCGGCATTAAACAGGGTCTTGAGATGGTTATTGAGCCGTACCTGATCGGGCCACGCCTGCTGGATCAGCCCCTTCATCATCAATTCGATCGCACGCACCTGCTTATGCGCCTGCTGCTGTTGGATTTCGCTACCGTGCGCCAGCTCAGTGTTGTAAGTCAGAAGAGGCTGCTGGAGACGAAGATGCTCCAGAGTCGTCACAAACCGCATCGCCGCAATCAGCTGATTTTCAGTGACATCCTGCCCGCTTTCATACTGAGGCACGCGCTGCTGCAGCAGGCGCAGCTGTAGCGTAAATGTCGACATTTCAGCGTCGTTCAGGTTGAGTTGCTTCGCAACAGCAGTCCATCCCCCCAGACCTAAGCGGGCACTGTCCAGCTGTTCCAGAAACCAGCGTGGATCTTTTCCTTCAGAAGCATGTACATTCAGCAGGAGCAGAATTTCGACTGACGCCTGACGAATAACCGCAAGACAGTGTTCAAACTGTTCGCGAATGGGGTGTGATGTGCTGAGAGTCATTGTATTCCTTCAGAGACAATGAAAACGCCTGGGCCAGGCATGAAACAGCCTTTTTTTCTTTTATTTATACGACGTTAAACATACCTGACTTTCTGTTGAAATAAAGTGACAACCTTATAATCATTTAAAATGTTTCAGGAGAATCTGAATGCCCGTATTAACGACCGCGCGTCTCACCTGCTCACCGCTGCACGAGCAGGACTGGCCATTTTTTCTCGCGCTACAGCACGATCCCAACGTAATGCGCTTTGTGGCGGAAAACCGCCCTCTGGCAGAGATCCGCGCAGCGTTCGATTCTCGTCTCGTCCCATGGTCGCCGGGCAGCGCGCACTGGCTTTGCCTCACCGTGCGTGATACGGCCTCGCAGGCTCCGCTGGGCGTCACGGGTTACATTCATCGGGAAGAAGATTGTGCCGAAGTCGGATTCCTTTTCGCACCTGCGGCACACGGGAAAGGTTACGGCTTCGAATCGCTGCGGGCGCTTTGCGATTATGCCTTTCTTCAGGGCGGTATTCGTCGGCTTACCGCCACCGTCACGGCGGGAAATATCGCGTCAAAGCGTGTACTGGAAAAAACAGGTTTTCAACAGGAAGGCGAACTGCGCGAGAATTATTACCTTGGCGGTCAGTGGCAAAATGACTGGCTATTTGGCTTATTGAAGCATGAATACCTGAATAATAATCCCTGAGCAATAGCCATTTGGCGGATATTTCTCCCGCGTCGTTTCCTCTACAGTGTTGCCATTAAGAGGAAACGAATATGCCAGGTTCTACGCTAAAGATATCGTCTGCTGCGATTGCGTTAATTAAAAAAAATCAGGGGCTTTCCCTGGAGAAATATCGTGACATAAACGGAATATGGGTTATCGGATATGGTCACGTCATCCACCCGCGGGAAGATTTTCGCCGTCTTATCACCCCCATCGAGGCAGAATATTTGCTCCACGGCGATTTGCAATTATGCGAGGCGCTGCTGCGGGAAAATGTGACGTTCTCCTTAACCCAACAGCAGCATGACGCGCTGATATTAATGATATTCAGCTTCGGTGAAATACCGACACGGGTAAAAGCATGGCTTCAGGCCGTTGAGCGGGTGTAGTACATGGCCGCCTGCGTTCTGTTTTTGACATCCAGCCGACGGAAAAGCGCTTCCAGATGGGCTTTTACCGTTGCCGCGCTGATATTCAGGCTGCGGCTAATTTCCTTATTTGACTCCCCGGCAGCCAGGCGTTTCAACACTTCACGCTGACGCTCGCTTAGCGTTAATAATGCCTCCTGCGAAGCCTGCTGCCTGAGCCACTCCCCGGGAAAACAGATCATCCCTCTGGACACGGAATCCAGCACGGCGGCGAATCGTTCCGGGTTCGCATTGCGGGGAATAATCGCCATCACGTTTCGCTGCATCATCTGCTCGCCCCATCTGGTCTCTTTTCTCGCCAGAACCATCACCACGCGGAGTGCCGGGAAGCGATGTATGATTTCCCCCAGGAAAGCGATGCCCTCTTTCTGAATTAAATCCCCGTCAATCATCACGATAGCGGCGGGTGCCGCGGACAACTGCGCCCATAATTCATCAGCCTGACTGGTCCCCGTCATATCTATTTCCGGAATTAACTTTTGCAGACTGTGTATCGCTCCATGAATAAATATCGACTGCCTGTCAAACATGATTACTCGCATCGTTTTTCTCCCTCTGAGAATAGCGAGGGGGGATTCTACAGAGGCATTATTTGAGAAAAAACTCAATGAATGGAGAGGTTACAAATCCACCCGTTTTCTTTATATCTACCCGTATCTGGACACATTTGTCTTAAGGATTTCCTTAAGAGGTTCCCTCCCCTTAAGCGTGCGGCTTAGAGGAACATACCGCCTGACACTTCAATACGTTGCGCGTTCATCCAGCCCAGTTTGTCGCTAAGCAGGGCGGCAATGGCATTGCCAATGTCGTCCGGCAGGCCCACGCGACCCAGCGCCGTCTGCGACGCCAGCAGTTGATTAAGCTCGGCGTTGTCACGCACGCGTCCGCCGCCAAAGTCGGTTTCAATCGCGCCGGGGGCGATAATGTTGACGGCGATCCCGCGAGCGCCCAGCTCTTTCGCCTGATAGCGGGTCAGCACTTCCATCGCCCCTTTCATCGCCGCATAGGTACCCGAGCCCGGCTGGGTGAAACGGGCCAGACCACTGGAGACGTTCAGAATACGCCCACCGTCCTTTATCAGAGGCAGCAGGGTCTGAGTCAGGAAGAACGGTCCTTTAAAGTGGATGTTCATGGCGTCATCAAACTGGGCTTCCGTCGTCTCGGTATAGGGTGCATATAAACCCGTGCCCGCGTTGTTTAATAAATAATCAAAGGTGTCACGTTGCCAGACCGTCTTCAGGCTTTCCTGCACTTTTTTAGCAAAGTCACCGAAAGTGGCGATTTCGCCGACGTTAAGCTGTAATGCCACCGCCTTAACCCCTTTTTTCTCAATTTCACGCACGACGTTCTGCGCTTCCCGCTCGCTGCTGTTATAAGTCAGGATGATCCCCGTCCCTTCTGCCGCCAGCTTCAAAACCGCGTTTTTACCCAGGCCACGGCTACCACCTGTCACTAATGCAATACGTTCACTCATGAGAAACCTCGTTTCGGCTGTTATGGAGATTGAGAAAGAGCTTATTAGGTGATAGAAAATCAATAAAGACAGTGGATAACGCTTCACTGTTTCATTAATAACAACAATGAGCGCCGCCTATGGATAAAATTCACGCAATGCAATTGTTCATCCGTGTCGCAGAACTGGAGAGTTTTTCCCGCGCGGCGGAGACGCTGAGCCTGCCAAAAGGCAGCGTTTCGCGGCAAATCCAGGCGCTGGAAAACCAGCTGGGCACCCAGCTCTTGCACCGTACCACCCGTCGCGTCAGCCTGACGCAGGATGGGATGGTCTATTACGAACGCACAAAAGATCTGCTGGCAAACCTCGACGAACTGGACAGCATGTTCCTTCATGACCCTTCCAGCATCAGCGGGCGTTTGCGTGTCGATATGCCCGTTGGCGTTGCACGAAATTTAGTCATCCCCAAACTGCCCGCCTTTCTGCAACAGTATCCCGGCATCGAACTCGAACTCAGCAGCAGCGACCGTCTGGTGGACGTGATTCGCGAGGGGTTTGACTGCGTGGTGCGCGTGGGCACGCTGAAGGATTCAGGGCTGATAGCCCGACCGCTGGGCAAGCTGTCCGTCATCAACTGCGCCAGTCCGGCGTATCTGACGCGCTTCGGCTATCCTGAGACGCTGGAGGATTTGGCTTCACATGCGGTGATCCACTATGCCGCCACGTTGGGCACACGCCCGCAGGGCTTCGAGTTTTATAACGGCAGCACGACGCAGTGGGTCAAGACGGGCGGTGTATTAACGGTCAACAGCACGGAGACCTACCAGGCTGCCTGCCTTGCGGGGTTAGGCATTATTCAGGTTCCGCGGGTTGGAGTACGTGATTTACTGCGCACGAAGAAACTGGTTGAGATCCTCCCGCAATACCGGGCGGAACCGATGCCCGTTTCGCTGATTTATCCTCACCGCCGTAACCTCTCCCGCCGGGTACATCTGTTTATGGAGTGGCTAACTGAACTCACGAAAGCTTACGTGGACTAGTCGCAAGCTATAATTCAAAAACACATCCAGCTCAACGAAAAGGAAAATGCGCGTGACGCCGGAAAACAATCCGCAACGACCGACTCAACATTTAGAGTATGAACCCATCAAAAAGATGGAAACCGAGCCTGAAGCGCCCGCAACGCCTGGGACAGCCAGCAAAGCACTGGGTACGGTTACCAGCATGGCAGAAAAGATCCAGCAGCTTCCCATGATTGCACACCTGATACGTGCCGCAGAACGGTTTAACGACCGCATGGGCAATCAGTTTGGGGCGGCCATTACTTACTTTTCTTTCTTATCGATGATCCCGATCCTGATGGTGTCGTTTGCTGCCGCCGGTTTTGTGCTGGCGTCACACCCGACGCTGCTGCAGGACATTTTCAATAAGATCCTGATTAACGTCAGCGACCCAACGCTCGCCTCCACGCTGAAAAGCACCATCAATACCGCCGTACAGCAGCGTACTACCGTCGGTATCGTCGGTTTACTGATTGCCCTCTATTCCGGCATTAACTGGATGGGCAACCTGCGTGAAGCCATTCGTGCCCAGTCGCGCGACGTGTGGGAGCGCACGCCGCAGGATCAGGAGAAGATTTGGGTTAAGTATTTTCGTGATTTTGTCTCGCTGATTGGTCTGCTCGTGGCGCTGATCGTGACGCTTTCCATCACTTCCGTTGCAGGCTCGGCGCAGCAGATGATCATCTCCGCGCTCTATCTCGATTACATCGAATGGCTGAAGCCCGCATGGCGCGGGATTGGCCTGGCCATCTCCATCTTTGCCAACTACCTGCTGTTCTTCTGGATCTTCTGGCGCCTGCCGCGCCATCGTCCGCGTAAGAAAGCGCTCATTCGCGGGACGCTCATTGCGGCGATTGGCTTTGAGGTGATCAAAATCGTAATGACCTACACCCTGCCGTCGCTGGTGAAATCCCCGTCCGGCGCGGCGTTTGGCTCCGTACTGGGGCTGATGGCGTTCTTCTACTTCTTCGCTCGCCTGACGTTGTTCTGCGCGGCGTGGATCGCCACTGCCGAGTATAAAGATGACCCGCGTATGCCGGGAAAAACCCACCGCTAAGCCCCCTGTCGGGCTGATATTTCAGCCCGACCAATCATTTCAGCATATAAATCCAGACCGTAACTTTTATTTAACCAAAAACCAGTTTTAATCACTAATATTTGAAAAGTGTGAAGCATTTCATGGAAGGTATTTCGCTGGTCTGAAAATTATCCGCTTTTTGTTGCTTTTATCACCACCTCGCGACTTTGTAACAGATTGAAATGTCGCTTTTGCTATGCGTAATATGGCCTTTCGTTCGTCCAAAAATAAGAAAATATTATGCAAGCAACAGCCACAACACTTAACGAAGGGGCGGAAAACGTTCCGGTCAACTCGCGTAACAAAGTTGTCGTCGCATCGCTGATTGGCACCGCCATTGAGTTCTTCGACTTTTATATTTATGCCACCGCAGCGGTTATCGTCTTCCCGCATATTTTCTTCCCGCAGGGCGACCCGACGGCGGCAACGCTACAGTCTCTGGCAACCTTTGCTATCGCCTTCGTGGCGCGTCCAATTGGTTCAGCGGTCTTTGGTCACTTTGGCGATCGCGTTGGCCGCAAAGTGACGCTTGTGGCGTCGCTGCTGACGATGGGGATTTCGACCGTGGCCATCGGTCTGCTGCCCACTTACGAAACCATCGGCATTCTGGCACCGGTTCTGCTGGCGCTGGCGCGTTTTGGTCAGGGTTTGGGCCTGGGCGGTGAATGGGGTGGCGCGGCGCTGCTGGCCACCGAGAACGCCCCGGCGCGCAAGCGTGCGCTGTATGGCTCATTTCCGCAACTGGGCGCACCGATTGGCTTCTTCTTCGCGAACGGCACCTTCCTGCTGCTCTCCTGGCTGCTGACGGATGAACAGTTCATGAGCTGGGGCTGGCGTATTCCGTTTGTCTTCTCTGCCGTACTGGTGCTGATTGGTCTGTATGTGCGCGTCTCTCTGCACGAAACGCCGGTCTTTGCCAAAGTCGCGGCAGCGAAAAAACAGGTAAAAGTTCCACTGGGAACGCTGTTGACCAAACACGTCCGCGTGACCGTGCTGGGCACCTTTATCATGCTGGCGACGTATACGCTGTTCTACATCATGACCGTCTACTCAATGACGTACAGCACCGCCGCCGCGCCGGTGGGTCTGGGTCTGCCGCGTAACGAAGTGCTGTGGATGCTGATGATGGCGGTGATTGGCTTTGGTGTGATGGTGCCGATTGCGGGTCTGCTGGCGGATAAGTTTGGTCGCCGCTCAAGCATGATTGTGATCACCACGCTGATTATTCTGTTCGCGCTGTTCGTCTTCCCGCCGCTGTTGGGTTCCGGTAGCCCTGCACTGGTGATGGCGTATCTGCTGATTGGCCTGAGCCTGATGGGCCTGACCTTCGGCCCGATGGGTGCGCTGCTGCCGGAGCTGTTCCCGACGGAAGTGCGTTATACAGGCGCGTCGTTCTCCTACAACGTTGCCTCTATTCTGGGCGCGTCCGTTGCGCCGTATATCGCTACCTGGCTGCAGGCGAACTATGGTCTGTTCTACGTGGGCGTCTATCTGGCGGCCATGGCAGCACTGACGCTGATTGCGCTGCTGCTGACGCACGAGACTAAGCATCAGGCTCTGTAATACACTGCGGCCTGATGCCCTCACCCCGGCCCTCTCCCACTGGGAGAGGGAGAAAGGGAGCTACTTCTTCATCTGCGACAAAATGTTCCGGCACTGATTGGCATCCCCTTCTGACGGCGAAATCAGCGCCAGCAGCGCCGCAGCGGGCGTCACCAGCGTGGCAAGCGCTGCCGCTACCGCACCGCGCGCAATCAGCGGCCCGGGCTTCACGCCCGCCTGCGGATTTTTGAAGGTGCCGCGCACGTAGAGCGGCGAGCGCAGGGTGATGATACGTATCCCCTTACTTTCCGGGTCGATGGTGAGATCAAGTTGCTCAGAGGCCATACTGGCCGTCCCGGTCACGTTGATCACCGCGTTCTCCGTATCGAAGGCGAAGATCTGCGGGCGCGCCACGCCGTTGACCAGATCCACGTTTGCCGCCGCGCAGTTCACGCGGACTTCATCGTCGCCGAAAATCTGGCCGATGATAAAGTTTCCGACGTTAAGCCCCAGAATTTCCATCAGGTTACGGCTGATCAGCCCGTCGTTCATCAGCAGTTTCAGGTTACCATTACCGCTGCCCAGCAGCGCCGCCACGGAGTTGCCCACGCCGCGAATGTCGGCATCGCCGTTCATCTCACCGAGGGTTTTCTGCATCAGTTCGACGTCAGGCATCAGCTCTTTTAGCTTAAGCCTGCGCGCCTGAATCTCTGCCCGTCCCTGCATCGGCTTTTTGTCGCCTTCCAGATGAATGTTCGAGGAAATCGTCCCGCCCGCCATACCAAACTTGAGCGGCTGCAGGCGCAGATCGGCGTTTTTCAGGATGATATGCGTCGAGAGATCGCTCAACGGCAGCGTGCTGCCATGCTCAATTTTGCGCCCTTTGAAGCGGACGTCCGCATCCATCACGTCCCACTTATCGGTCTCAAAGCGATCGTAAGGGAGCACTTTTCCCGCAGGCTGGATGTCCTTTTTCACCTCTTTTGATTTGGTGCCTTTGCCGGAATCCACGCCAATCAGCGGGCCGAGATCGGCCAGGCGCAGCTGGCGGGATTCCACATCCCCTTCCAGTTTCGGACGCGGTTTGCCGGTGGTGTAGGTCAGCGAGCCGTGAATATCGCTGTCGCCAATGCGGCCGTTGAAATCCCTGTAGTCAAAGACCGACGATTTCTCGGTGTCGATTTTTGCCACCAGATGCCCGTCCGTTTCAAACGGTGGGGTATCCGGCAGCAGCACGCCGGTCAGTTCATACAGCTCACCCAGCGAATCACCGGCAAACTTCAGCTGCAGGTCAACACCGCCCATGTTCATCGGGTCGTTAACCGTGCCCACGAACGCCACGCGGGTGTTGCCGGAACGGAAATCCGCCTGCACCGGGAACGGTGTGCCCTCGCTCCTGAGCGCCAGCATGCCGCCAATCTTCCCTTTCCCGGTCAGCGGCTGGTCGTTATAGCGCCCTTTTGCCGTCAGACCGAAAACGTAATCGCCCGCTTTTGCGCTGTCGCCTTTGGCCTTGCTGCCCGTGACTTCGCTAAACGGCAGTGGCTTGCCGAGCGGATCGACCAGGATCTCCACGTCGGCTTTGCTGACCTTATCGTCAATGGCGATCCGCCCGCGATCGAAAAGAATGTTATCGAGGCGGAACGACCACGAAGAGGGCTGCGCATTGGGATCTTTCTCGCCGTCGCTGGCAAGGTTAAACGTCCAGTTGTTGTTCTTTTCAGAAAGGCGGATCAGGCGTGCGTCGGGCTGCTGGAGTTTGATCCACGGCAGGTAAACCGTTTTGGTCAGCAGCGCGAGCGGTGCCAGCGTGGCTTCAACGCGCGGCAGGTGAACCATTGTCACGTCAGGAATGTCCGGCGGGTTGCCAAGAATAATGTCATCGGCGTGAACGTGCGGCCACGGCACCCAGCTTCGCCAGCCGGTCTCCTCTTTCTGCCGTTCCCACACCACTCCCAGATCGCCGCGTATGGCAAAGGGTCGGTTCAGCTCAGTTGAGACTTTCTGGTTGATGGTCGGCTTAAGACGGTTCCAGTCGAATGTCGCAATAATGATGATGGTGACCGCGATCAACAACAAGAAAATCCCTGAGATCCAGGCGATAACCCTGGTTGTCTTTGTCATTTTTGTCCCCTTTCCTGATGACCTGTCCTGTAAAACTATAGTCCAGACAAAGGGAAGCGGGCAGTTCAGAGCGTCGTTATCACCGTTTCGAGCGTATCCATCGGCACCGGGCGAGAGAGGAAGTAGCCCTGCGCAGCGGCGGCAGGAGAGTTTTGCACATCACGCCACTCTTCGAGCGTTTCAACGCCTTCAACAATCACGCCCTGGCAATAGCGATTCATCAGCTGCAGCAGCAGCGTGAACAGATTTCGACCTTCCTGCGTCTGGCGCAGCATGATAAAGAGGTCGCGGGCCACTTTGATGTAGTCGTAACGAACTTCGCTAAGGGCCGAGAAGTTCGCCATGCCGGTGCCGAAGTCATCCAGCCACAGCGGGCCAAACTCGCACATGGAGGCAAATGAGGAGTCCTGCGGCAGGCGGACATGCTCCACCAGTTCAAAGCGCATCCAGGGCAGGGAGGCAATCAGCGCCTGCAATTTCTCGTTCTGGCGCAATGCCAGCAGAGTTGGACCGTCTACATTGACCGACGCAAGGATATCGTGCCGGGCGAAAAATGCCTGCTTCGTTGCCAGCATCCGGAGTTGTTCTTCCAGCACATCCAGTCGCTGGCGAACCGCCACCTCCGCAAAATAGCGGTCAGGCGCAATGCGCTGTGAAGGATTCGAAGGGTGTGTAACGACCGTTAAAATCTCAATCGCCATCAGCCGACCATCGGTGCGATAGATGGGTTGATAGGTGTACGCTCGATCACATTGCAGCCAGTAGCGATGCTCCTGCAAGTTCTCAATACTTGCCTCTGGCGTAGTGTTCAGCCGCTGGATAACCTGCTCTGACTTCATTTCAGATGTCCTGTTGTATGGGATGACCTTTTTGGACTCGTCACTGGGTTATCGGCGCGCTAATTGAGAACTTTATGTTCAATTAGCCGGGAAAATGAAATTAAGATGACAGAAATTTGCAGGAACACGCGCTGGCTCAAAAAAAATATTGGAACGTCGTTTTAATATGGTTGACCACAAAATCCACTCAACGCACACTACCGTAAATTACTCTGTTCAGGTTCACGACTATGTCCAAAAAAATTGCCGTGATTGGCGAATGCATGATTGAGCTGTCCCAAAAAGGCGAGGAAGTCAGCCGCGGTTTTGGTGGCGATACATTAAACACATCTGTTTATATTGCCCGTCAGGTTGCTCCTGACGCACTGAGCGTGAACTACGTTACTGCGCTTGGGACGGACAGCTTCAGCGAGCAGATGCTGGCGTCCTGGCAGAGCGAGAATGTTCACACCTCCCTTATCCAGCGTATGGAAAACCGCCTGCCGGGTCTGTACTACATCGAAACTGACAGCACCGGCGAGCGCACCTTCTACTACTGGCGTAACGAAGCCGCCGCCAAATTCTGGCTGGAAAGCGATGCCGCCGCCGCTATTTGCGAAGAGCTGGCCACCTTTGACTACCTCTATCTGAGCGGGATCAGCCTGGCGATCCTGAGCCCGGAAAGCCGGGAAAAACTGCTGTCTCTGCTGCGCGAATGCCGCGCCAACGGCGGCAAGGTGATCTTCGATAATAACTATCGCCCTCGCCTGTGGGCCAACCGCGAAGAGACGCAGCAGGTTTATCAGCAGATGCTGGAATGCACCGACATCGCATTCCTGACCCTGGATGATGAAGACGCCCTGTGGGGTGAGAAGCCCGTGGATGAGGTTATCTCACGCACTCAGGCTGCTGGCGTGAGCGAAGTGGTGATTAAACGCGGTGCGGATTCATGCCTGGTGGCCATCGCGGGTGAAGCGGTGGTTGAGGTACCTGCGGTGAAACTGGCGAAAGAGAAAGTGATTGATACGACGGCGGCGGGAGATTCTTTCAGCGCGGGGTATCTGGCGGTACGCCTGACGGGTGGGACACCTGAAGCGGCGGCACAGCGTGGTCACCTAACGGCGAGTACCGTGATTCAGTATCGCGGGGCGATTATTCCACGTGAGGCAATGCCTGTTTAACTAAGGTGCGGGCTGATGCCCGCACCCTAATCCTCTCCCACAGGGAGAGGGAACAAAGAATCAGGGTCTTACTGACCCTGCGGAATATCGCTCGCATCCTGGTGCAAATCATCCGCCGATGCAGCCTGTGCAGGCTGCGCTTCAGGCGCCATGATCGCATCCCAGGTCGCTTTCAGTTCCTTCATGTTATATTCCGGCTCGCCTTGTGGCTGCATCAAAATCAACGCCATATCCTGCGATAGCTGCTGACGCAAATCCTGATTTAACATCTCGACGGTCAGACCGCTGAGGAAATCCTGGCGCAGCTTTTGATACTGCTCCGGCGCGATATCGACCACCTGGTTTTGCAGGGAGCGAATACGCTGGCTAATCAGGATATCGGTATCGGCGCGAGCATAGGTGGCAAACAGTTTCTGCAGCTCAAGTGATTTCTGCGCCACCAGCGCGTTGAACTCCTCTTCAGAGAGCCCCTCTTTACGCACTTTTGCCAGCTCTTTCGCCACCACGCCCAGGTTCGTATTCAGCTTATCGCCCGGCGATTCAACGTTAATGGCGCACTGCGCACGCTGGAACAACACGCGGCAGTCAAAGCCCAGACCAATATTCTTCACGTTGTTTTTACTGAGCGTTTGCTGAACGTGCCAGAACAGCGCTTCACGCGCCAGGTCTGCACGCCAGTAGCGCAGCAGCGCGGCGGATTCGCGAATAGGCTGCCAGGCGGTGTCCCACATCATAGAGAGACGATCCTGACGTACGGTGTCCGTCATGATGCTGACAGACTCAGGACGCAGCGGCGAAAGGGTCGGTACGGGCGCAGGCGTTTCACGCTTGCCTTTAAGCTCACCAAATACTTTGTTGATTTGCTCGACGACCGCACGGCTATCCACATTGCCGACCACGATCAGGGTCATCGCATCCGGGGTGTACCATTTCTGGTAGAACGATTTGACCTGCTCGGCATCCACAGGCTGCTTCAGCGGCTCTGCCGGATCGTGACCGAGCAGTGTTGACCCTTTCAGGCGGTAGCGCCACCAGCCCTCTTTGGTATCGACAGGCCAGGTCGCCACCATGTCACTGTTGCTCAGCGCATAGTTGACGGTTTCCGGCGTCACCGACAGGTTACCGGTGGCGTCGGAGAGATAGGTCAGCGCTTCTTTCAGCAGGTCGTTACGGTTGTTTGGCAGACTCAGGTTGAACATGGTGTAGTCGTATGACACAACCGCAGGGGGCAGAGGACGTTTCGGGTCGATGGCCTGTTGCCAGAGTGAACGCACCTGTCCCGCCTGCAAACTGCCGCTCTGGGTGAGCGCCAGTCGAGGAATAAAGTGGCTGAAGCCAGTCTGCTGGGTGCTTTCAGTGAGGGAACCGGTATTCACTGACAAACGAATTTCAATACGATCGCTGGGACGCTGCGGAGTCGCTAACAACTGCCACTGAAAACCATTCGCCAGGGTCCCTTGTTGCCAGGCCGGGTCTGGCTGGAGCGCATCTGCCTGCACATAACTGGCTGCTGCCATCATCAGCAAACCGCCGGTTAAGAGTCGAATTTTTGTGCCCTGCATGTGAACCCCTGATCAACATTCCTGGTTAAAAAGAGTGTCTCGTGACGTGAGCACTCTAAAGATGACGATGAAAACACTCCGATTAGACCGCGTGTTAAGCCAAACGTCACGGAGGGAAGTGAAATATACCCAAAAAAAATCTTGTCGAAGTATGACAGGTATGAAGCATTATTATGCGCAGGAGCCCGCGTCCCGACAAGGGAATGCGGGCAATTATGACGTGATTAAGAGGATAAACCTGCTGATTTGCTGTCAGTTGGGCGATTATTTAACGTATCGGTGAGCTTTTTGTGATCCAGCTCTTTCACCCATTTCGCCACCACCACCGTAGCCACACCGTTACCCACCAGGTTGGTTAAGGCGCGCGCTTCAGACATAAAGCGGTCAATACCCAGGATCAGCGCCAGGCCAGCCACCGGCAGGTGTCCCACCGCTGAAATGGTCGCCGCCAGCACAATGAACCCACTTCCGGTAACACCCGCCGCCCCTTTCGAGGAGAGCAGGAGCACCACCAGCAGGGTGATTTGATGGAAGATATCCATATGGCTGTTGGTCGCCTGGGCGATAAACACCGCGGCCATCGTCAGGTATATCGAGGTGCCGTCCAGGTTAAAGGAGTAGCCCGTCGGGATCACCAGCCCCACCACCGACTTCCGGCAGCCCAGTTTTTCCATCTTATCGAGCATACGCGGCAGCGCCGACTCAGAGGACGAGGTGCCCAGAACAATCAGTAACTCTTCACGGATGTAGCGGATGAACTTGAAGATGCTGAACCCCGCCGCACGGGCGATTGAGCCCAGCACCACCACCACAAACAGAATACAGGTGATGTAGAAGCAGATAATCAGCTGACCCAGCTGTACCAGCGTGCCGACGCCGTATTTACCGATGGTAAACGCCATCGCGCCGAAGGCACCGATCGGGGCCAGACGCATGATCATGTTGATGATGCCGAAGATGACCTGCGAGAAGCTTTCAATGACGTTGAAGATGAGCTGGCCTTTGCTGCCCAAACGGTGCAGGGCAAAGCCAAACATCACGGCAAACAGCAGCACCTGCAGGATATTGCCACTGGCGAATGCGCCGATAACGCTGCTCGGAATCACGTCGAGCAGGAAGGCGACAACCCCCTGATCTTTCGCTTGCTCGGCGTAAACGGCTACCGCCTTCGCATCGAGCGTGGCCGGGTCAACGTTCATTCCCGCGCCAGGCTGAACGACGTTAACAATGATCAGGCCGATAATTAGGGCAAGCGTACTGACCACTTCGAAATAGAGAAGCGCCACTGCACCGGTACGTCCGACCGCCTTCATGCTTTCCATGCCAGCGATACCCGTCACCACCGTACAGAAGATGACCGGGGCAATGACCATTTTGATGAGCTTCACGAATGCGTCGCCAAGCGGCTTCATTTGTGCGCCCAGTTCAGGGTAGTAGTGGCCAAGCAGAATACCGACTGCGATGGCTGTCAGGACCTGAAAGTAAAGGCTTTTGAAGATTGAGGTTTTCATAGGGTGTCCTTGGGAAGAAAAACCACAGGCTTTTTAAGGTTATGGTTAACCTGCGGCTCTAAAATAACACCCGCATAACAGGACAGAAATAAACCAGGTTCAAATTTGAAACACAAATGTTAAGAACTTTGAACTGGCTCGCACAAGCCAGCAACAAAATTACACTTTTGCGTTATTGCCCACGTCGGCAAGGTAGCTTTTTTCGAAGATATCCGACGGCACGGCACGGCCAAATAAGAAGCCCTGGCCGCCCTCCACACCCGCTTTAGCCAGCCAGTCTCGCTGGTCTTCATTTTCGATACCTTCAGCAATCACATGCAGGTTGAGACTGCGCGCCATCTGGATAATGGCCTCGACCATACTGCTGTCTTCCGGTAGCCCATCGACAAAGGTTTTGTCGATTTTCAGCACGTCGACCGGCAGCGTTTTCATATGCTGAAGCTGCCGCAGTCCGGCGTAGCCCATACCGAAATCGTCCAGCGCGATGCGAACACCCGCGTTACGCAGCGGTTTCAGGATCGCCACGGCTTCGTTCGGGTCGTCAATACGACGGCTCTCCGTCACTTCCAGAATCAGCGTGTCCGGCTGGATGCGATAGCGGTGGATCAGCTCCAGCAGCTCCGACACCATGGTCGGGTGCATCAGCTGTAAAGCGGAGAGGTTTACCGACAGCGGCAGGGTGATGCCCCGCTCCTGCCAGGCCGCAAGCTGGCGGCAGGACTCTTCCAGCACCCAGTACCCCACGCTGACCATCAGGCCACAGGATTCAATCCGCTCTATCAGCCCCTCAGGCAGCTCCCACGAGCCATCCGGCTGCTGCATACGCAGCAACGCTTCGGCACTGTTTACTTCACCGGTGAGCAAATTGACCTGCGGCTGCAGCCAGATGGCAAACTGGCGGTTGTCCATCGCGGTCAGTATGTCGCTCTCTTCGGTCAGACGCTGCTGCGCCTTTTCCATCTGCTCCGGGTCGAAGAACTGGATCTGATTCTTCCCTTTGCGTCGCGCGGTGAAGGCCGCCGAGAATGCGCGACGGTAAAGCTGCTCTGCCGTCAGGTCGCCGTAGAACATCGCAATCCCGATACTGGCGCTCGGACGAAGCTGGATCCCCTGAATCGGTAACCGCTCATTAATGACAGTGAGCACTTGCTGACCTAGCGTAATAGCGTGCCATGGCTCTTTCACCCCATGCGCGATGATCACCAGGTCATAGCCGCTAACCTGAGTCAGCACCATGCGCGGGGCAAGCACCGATTTCACCTTTTCCACCAGCGTCAGGAGCAGCATTTCACGCTGGCTCTCCTTGAGCACGCCCGCCGTATCCTGCAAGGTTTCGCAGGCGACCACCATCAGCGCGGTGGTCTGTTGGCGGGCAACCGTCTGCTCCAGCATCGCCATCAGGAAGGCTTTATTTGGCAAATCGGACACCGGGAAACGGGTGGCACTGATATTGAGTTCATCCTGCTGGCGCATAATGCGCTGTTGATTGATGTTGTAGCTGCGCACCAGCATGCCGATTTCATCGTCATGATGCAGACGCGGCAGCGCAATCTGGTGGCCTATCTGCTCCTGCGGCGGGAGATCGTTCAGCTCTCTGGCGATGCGGCGTAACGGATGCACAATCAAACGGTTAATACACCAGGTGAGCGCGACGCTCAAAATAAGCGTCAAAAGTAAGTAAGCAGTCACTAATGTCGCAACCCAACTCATGACAAACTTATACATGCGATAGGAGTCTGACTGAAGGACAAGGTAGGCTAACGGCTGAGGGTTGGCCGGACGTTCCAGTGAATAGATGGGAAGGGAAATTTGCACCGGTAGCTCAAACATGCGCATGACCATGACCGGGACGGGGCGTTCAGGAATGAAGCGCATCCGTAACGCCTGAAACTGATTAGGCAGAACGACATCCGCGCGGCTGACAATACCCGCAGGCTGGATGCGTTTTAAAATGGTTTCCGCGTCGGGAATGTCCCCTTTCAGGATCGCGGCCGACAGCGGCTCACGCACCTCACGGGCAATACTTTCGAGTTGCGAAGCCGTGTTGTAGCGATTCTGCTGTACGGCATGAAACAGCAAAATAACGCTGAAGAGAAAGACAAACAGCATTGTGACGGCTGAACCCATCGCCATCTGTTTGATCGTTAAAGAACGGCTAACACGCAAAATGACTCTCCACAGAACTCGAAGCGCAGGGCGCACCAGGGAGTGAACCTGGTGCGCCTGAGTATACCCGATTGCTGCACTTTTAAGAGAGACTTACAATTGGATTAAGTTAAATCCGATTACCAGTCGGCGTAAGGGACCAGCGGCTCTGGCGGCAGGTCCATATCGCCCTGCCAGCCTGCAGCAGAATAACGCACGTAGAGCAGCGCATGGCTCGGGGTATAGTCTTTTGCTTCCTGAATATCCACGCCCAGACCGACAAACCAGTTGGAGGTCACGCGGCGCTCGATAATCGCCCTCGCGGTATAACCTGTACCGGAGGAGGAGCTACCGCTTTCCATTTCGCCTCTGTCGGTATAGCGGCCAGGCCCATCGGTTGGGATCAGACCCTGTTTCGGATAACGCAACTCATCTTTCGTCTTCGAATGCGACCAGGAGACCGAACCGCCCAGCTCCCATGACCAGTTCTCAGTACGCTTACGCCAGGTGACGGGCAACGCAAAGGAGACATACTCCTGCGGACTGTAGTAGCCACCTTGTCCCAGCGTGTAGCCACTGAGATCTTTGTCGTAATGCCAAAGCATGTTAGACACACCGACCGTCAGACGTTCGTTGTTCTCGTTGATCAGCTTGTAGTAATAGCCGGTCATCCAGCGGATGCGCCAGTTATCTTCCACATTTTTACCGGTCAGGCTGTCCATGTTCAGGCTTGACCAGACGCCGTTCGCCTCACCTTTGTCATAGCTTACGCTCACACCGCCGCCGGTCGAACGGACGCCGCCCCAGGTGGTGTTGGTATTGGTATCTTTTTGCCCGGCAAAGGCCAGAACAGAACTGGAGATAGGACGACGATGCGCGTTCAGGGTGTAGCCAATCGGCCCCAGGTCACTGCTGTAGCTCACGCCACCGACCACATCCACCACGTCGAAGCCCATTGGCGTCGTACCCAGATCCCACGCCCAGGTTTTATTCTGCCAGCCCACAGCCACGCTAGCACCGTTCGCTGACTGGTTCGTGTTGCCGCTACATGGCGTTTCGGCACAGGTACCCCATTTCGGATCGTAGGTGCCGTTATTGGTGGCAAACGAGCCAGCGTCCATATTGACCAGATCGCTTCGGAAGAACATACGTCCATCTGACAATGGCGCGTCGACCTGCAGCATCGTGGTATGCGCTTTCAGGTCGGAATAGCCACCGGTGCCGCTGGAGCCCCAGTAGTCGTGTTGCAGCGTGACGTTCACATCCTGCTGGCGATACAAATCACCGGCGTCGCTGCGCACGCCGCGCTTCAGCCAGTCGTCTTTTTCATCATTTCGCGTCAGGCGGGTGAAGCTGTCGTTATCCGCCGGGCGCGTTGACGTGATGCCGGACGACACCATCGCGTCTTTATAGGTTTCCAGCGCCTGCTGCGGCTGGCCGTTCTGGGCCTGGAATCGTGCCGCATCACGCAGCACCAGCGCATTGTCCATCGATGCGGGCTGCGATTTGGCCTGAGGGATAATCTTGCTAAAGGTTTGCTCTGCGGCGGCAGAATCGCCCAGGCCAGCCTGCGCCATGGCGATCCGACGTTGCATATTGAGCGACGGCGGTTGACCATTTTGCGCGGCAGGCAGTTTCGCCAGCTCGGCACGCGCCGCGTCTTTATCACCTTGCGCAATATAAACTTCGGTCAGTCCGAGGAGCGCATCTTCGTTTTGCGGCTCACGCTGGAGCACGGTGCTGTAGGCCGCTTTCGCGGCGTTATGATCGCCACGCTGTTCTGCCCAGTCTGCCAGCGTTAAATCGATACGTGTGGATGCTGGCTGCTGACGAAGCAGGTCTTCAGCCTCCTGCGCTTTCCCGCTGTCACGCAGGCGGTTAGCGGTTTCCAGCACCTGATTGCTCTGCAGTCGGTCAGCCAGCTCCTGAATATTGCCGTTCCACTTGTCGCGCGGCAGGGTATCCAGATGCGCCAGCGCGGCGCGATCCTGATCGTTCCCCGAGAGATACAGCCCGTTGGCGTAGACCTGATCCGGATCGCCCGGCTTCTGGCTTGCCAGCTGGCGCATGAGAGTTTCCGCCTGACTGCGCTGACCCGCGCTGTAGAGATCCCGCGACAGACGGTAGGTGATCCATACGTCTCCCGGCGAGAGCGCAAGGCGACGACGCTGAATTTCTGCGGCCTGGGCGTATTGTCCCTGGTTTTCCAGCTGCTCTGCCTGCGCGGAGAGCTGTTCATTGGTCAGGCTACGTTCAATATCATCTATGCTGCGACGCTGGCTGGCCGAGAGTGACTGAATAAACTGCGTCGCCTTCTCCGGCGACTGCGCGCGATACACATTGGCGAGGCCGCGCACCGCATTACTGTTGCCGCTGTCCATGCGCAGCGCCTGACGGTAATACCGCTCGGCGGCGTCGTTCTCTTTGCGCGCGGCGGCGGCATCGCCCAACCCCAACACCGCATAGCTGTCGGTATTATCGATATTGCGCGCCTGCTGGAAATAGCGCTCCGCCTGGGCTGTATTGTTAGCTTTCAGCGCAGCATCACCCTGCTGGATCAGCAGCCAGTAGCGGTTGACCTTCAGCAGGCTGTCCCACTTGCCCCGATTATCGCTCTGCGGATCGAGGGCGATTGCCTTTTCAAACTGCGCCACCGCGCGAGCGCGGTCACCTTTTTGTGAATAGGCCTGGCCCAGCGCGCCCACAGCTTCGCTGTCGGTATGGTTGGCACTGACCGCTTTTTGCAGTTCTGCCACCGCTTTACCGCCCTGCCCGGCATCCACTGCGGCTAGCCCTTCGGCTTTGGCGCGGAACGTTGGGTCGGCAAGTTGTTTTTGCTGTGCGTCAAGCTGTGCCCGCGCCGCCGTCACGTTGTCGCCATCGCTAAACACCGTGAGGTATTTCTGCAGCGCGCTGACGCTGGCACTGCTGGCAGGCTGATCTTTAATTTGCTGATACCACATATCAGATGCCTGATTGCGGCCATTGTTGGATTTCGCCATCGCCTGCAACACCGCAAAACCTTCATCGCGGCGTCCGCTCTGGAACAGGAGCTGCGCCAGCGCAGCCTGCTGCTGCGTATTGCCCGGATTACTGGCATTAATCTTCTTCAGCTGATTAATGGCGGCATTCCGTCTGGCGGGCTCTTTGGCTACAAGCGTCCAGTATTCTGCTGCCAGGTCGCCATCCGGCGGATCGCCAGCAAACAGTTTGTCATAGGCGGCAATGGCTTCCTGCGTATGACCTGTCGTCGCCAACAGGCGAGCCTGCTGCAAGGCCTGGCGGCCATCCGGCGTGGAGAGCAGCATCGTGTTGCGGGACGTTTTGTATGCGCTGGAGCTCGGCGCCATGCCTTTCAGGCGGTCCAGCTCTTTTTGCGCGCCCGCGTTATCTCCCTGACGTAAGAGATAACGGAAACGTGCGGCAATTACGTCCGGGTTATTCGGGTCGATCAGCTCCAGTCGGTAAAGCGACTGGCGAACCAAATCCTCGCGCTGCGTCGATTCGCCCAGACGAACCTGCTCCAGCAACTGTTGCTGCTGGGGGGAATTGGCGGCCCCGGCCATTGGCATCAGTGCCAGGCCAAGCGATAAACTGAGTAGATTTATTGTGAACTTGCGCATTCCTGGCCCCAATCCGGTATTAATTCACCCTGTGTGGTGAAGCGAAAACGATGCTGATCCCACCCTTGCCCAAAGAGGGTCAGTACATAGCTGTAATAGGCATTATTATCAGGAAAACGATCGGCGACGCGCTGTCGTTGCACTGCCTGCGCGTCCCGATTCTGTAAAAAAGGTAGCAGAGAGGCAGAAAAACCGACCGGGCCTTTATCCGTCCTTTTTCCGGTTGCCACGTCTACTTTCTCCGGCGGTACACCCTGCTTTGCCGTCACCGTTGCCATTGGCTTAAAGCGTGCCAGCAGCCGAGCCTTCTGCGGGTCTTTATCATTCATCATGCCCACCCAGAGATAAACGCGGATGGCGTCGTAGCTGCCCACCAGCGATTTATCCTGACCGAGCTGCCAGCCTCTGTTTTTCTGGTACTGCACCCAGTTCGGGGAGAAGCCTTTCGGTGCCGTCTCCAGCAATAAACGCAGATTGGTTTCACGAAGCGTGGTCCACGGCGTACCAAATCGGGTGAAATAGTTCGCTAGCTGTGGCGGGAGGTAGCTGGGGTTAAAGCGCCAGGCGTTCTCTTCGGCAAATCCGGTTTTACCCGGCAGCAGCATGAAGCCCAGACCCGGCACTTTCACCACTTCCTCGCTGACGATGCGTTTAAGCAGCCCCTTGCCTGTGCGGGTGTAGTCCTGATTTTTCCACAGCCGCCCTGCTTCCAGCAGCGACCAGGCAATCCAGATATCGGCATCGGACGCGGAGTTTGGGTCGATAACCGCCCAGGTCTCTTTGTCCTTTTGCCCCCACAGCCAGGCAGGCAGGTTGGTCGCTAAATCGCCCCCGGCGAGATTATCGCGCGTCCACGCCAGCAGCAAATCGAACGCTTTACGATCGTTTGCTGCCAGGGCAAAGAACAGCGCGTAGCTTTGCCCTTCAGAGGTGGTAATTTTTCGCGCGTCACTGGGATCGATAACGCGCCCGCTTTCGCTGATGTAGTCCTGTTTAAACTGTTCCCAGGCAGGCCAGCTACAGGCGGCGCGTAGATTCGTCGCCGCCAGCATCAACACGGCGAATACACACCAGCGAAAGCCTTTCATCACAGCTTACTCATGATCCGGATTCAAACGACGACGGCTGATGATACGCAGCAGACGCCACAGCACCCATGCCAGCAATATCACACTCACTGCAGCCAGAATCGCCAGCAGGACCGGATGATTGGACAAGGCATACCACAGACGTTCGAACCACGGCAGATGACCGACATAATAGACATCGCCGACGCGCAGGCTGTTGACGCCCGCCTCACGGATAACGGAGACAGAACCAAACATGGCGGCCCGTTTACCGCTGTCGTTCATGGCCGAATTTAACAGTTCATACCCGCGAGGGCTGTCTGCCAGCAGGGCGATCACGCTGCGCTGGTCGTTGTACGGTGACTGGAAGCCCACGATTGCCGCCATCGGGCCCGTTGAGCTTACGCTGGTTTTAACGCTGGCCTGGCGGTCACCGCTGTCCGGCATAATGCTTGGGAACTCGGTCTGGCGCAGCGGCGTGTTAACCCACGACTGGGCAGCCTGCACCAGCAGATCGACGCGTTTATCATCCTTCAGCTTATCCGGAATGGTGCCAATGACCATGATATCGGCATCTTTGTTCTGGATTTGGCTGCCATCGTCGGTGAGCGAGACGTTTACGGCCGGTAAACCGGTTTGCGACCCAACGGTCCCCATCGTATTCAGCAGCGTCGACACCTGACCCTCATTTGGCGCTTTCGGCATCACAATAATCGACTCAGACAAATCGGCCATGCGGCTGAACGGGAAGCTGGCGTTGGCAAACGCACGCAGATCCGGCATCGCGATAAAGTGATAATACTTCGAGAAGTCGATAGTGGACTCATCGCCAATCACAACATGGTTCTGTACCGGCTGGAAGGTGATGCAGTTATCGACCGAACCGCCAGGCATCGGGTTCATATACTGGAAGTCGAAACGCAGCTGGTTTATCGCGCCAAGCTTCAGCGCCGGGATGGATACATCGGTTTTACCGTCCAGCAGCCCCTGCAGCACAGGCAGGCGGAGCATCAGGCGGTTGGTTTCCTGGTTGCTCGTCAGGCTGAATGATTGCAGGAACTGGTTGTTCAGGCTGATATCCATCCGCGAGCTGTCTTTGGTCGACGGCGCGGTGTAACGGTAGTTCAGGTTGATATCAATACCGTTGGTGCGCAGCAGATACAGATCGGGCGGCAGATTCATCGACAAACTGACAGGAGAAGGCTCAAGGCCGGTCGACTGCAGTTGCTCTTCGTATGTTTTCAGCTCGCCGAAGCTAATAGGGCGATCGGTACGCACCCAGTGAGGGGCATCGTAAGGCTTACGCGGCAGCAGCGGTTTCACCTCGTCCACCACAACGCTGTTTCCCCGGAAGAGAACATTCCCCTGCGCAATGCCTTTTGCCGCCTGCACCAGATCTTTCTCATCACGCCCGAAGACGACCAGCAGCTTCACATACGGATTGTCCGGGTGGTTGATCATTTCAATCGTCGGCGCTTTCACGTCCGGGTGTTCGCGCAGGAACGCCGGGCGTTTGGCGTTAGTGGCAAACACAATGGCGTTTTTGTCCGGCATTTTGTCGTACATGACCGGGAAGCTCTGGCCGCGCCAGCCGGAGCGAGAGCCAAACCAGGAGGCCACGATGGTGGCGGCAAGCTGTTCCGTCACATCAGGCGCACCGGCAAAGACCATCGGCAAGTTTAACGGGCGATTGTCACGCGGGTCGAAGAACGGGACCGGGAAGGCCGAGAGATCGTTTTTCAACGCCAGCGGCTGATAGGTCAACTGCAGCGAGGAGTTACGACCAATATCCATCCATAGCGTGTTGCTGGCCGGGTTTTCACACACATCGCGATAGTGGCCGACGAATTCCAGACGGACACGGTTGAAGTCGGTGATGAACAGCGGGTTGATTGGCACCTGAGCCAGGGTTTTCTTACCCAGCTGCTCTTTGGTGACCGGCAAAACGTCCATCAGTTCATCGTTCAGGTAGACCTTGAGTTGAGACTGAACGGGCAGCAGTGACGGTGACGGCGTGTATTCCAGATTCAGCACCGCATTCGATACCACTTCGTCGCTACGCATCCCAAACTCAACGCCGCCATTAGGATTGATGCCACGCAGCACCATGCTGCCCGGCGGCGGGGCAATCTGGGCGAACGACAGCTTCACATCGCGCGACGGCACATTTTCGGCGACGACAGGCGCACTGGCACCACGTACGCCTGGCATCACCTGCCCAACGACCTGGCTGTCGGCAGGTAAGGTATTCCCCGCCGTCGGCTTATTCGGGACCACGTTTTCCGTTTGCCCCGGTGCTGCCGTGACAACAGGATCGGTCGCTTGCGCGACCACCGGAACCGTAGGGGCAGGCGTGGCCGCTGCGTTATCAGGCGCTGCATTAGCCATTGTTGTAGGGAGCGCACTCATCCCCATTGCCACTGCACATAACCAGGAAAGTTTTGTTTTCATCGCGTTATCATCATTGTTGAGCCATAACCGGGTCTGCCTGCTTCGCTTCATCTCGCTCAGGTCGACGCGGAATGAACGACACGACCCAGGAAACCAGTGAAGTAAGTGACCGGAAAATTAATTTCACCGACGACGGGGCAAATTCTGCAAGGTGACGATAGCCACGGAACCCCAGCTTCAGAATATCCAGCAGGCTTTCCAGAGGTTTATCTTCCGGGAAGCTGTCCTGCCAGAGAGCCCACGTATCCGCGCGGGCAAATGTACACTGCACAAAATCAATATGTTGCTTTTTGGTCAGCGGCATCAGCTTCAGACCCACTTCATCACCTGCCACACGCGCAACCTGCGTAGGGAAGACATACTCCTGCTGACCGCGCTTGAGCAGCAGATTGACCTTTTGCCCTTCCAGCACTTTCGCCTGACCGTTGATTTTGATGCCCAAACCACCGTCAGAGAAGTCGTGCACGGTACAGGAGAAGAGGTGACCATCTTCGCGGGCTATTGCTGCCGGCATGCTGATCTCGACGCGGTGCGCACGACGTACCTGTTTGCTCTCGACCGATACGGCTACCGCACCACCGAGGATAATCAGGTTGTAGAACACCCACGCCATACTCACGAATACCGTCAGGACCTCGTTTTCCGGGCCGTAGAAGTAACGCCAGATGCCTACGATGACGCCGACGATGTTAAGCAGGACCAGGAAGATATACGGACGGGAGATCACCCAATCGACATACTCCTCTTCCACCAGCCCACCTTTCGCGGTGACGTTGAACTTGCCTTTGTGCGGGTTAATCAGCGCCACCATGGTTGGCGGGGCAATGTACCAGGCCAGCACGGTTTCGTAGATTTCACTCCAGAACGAATGGCGATATTTCCCCTGGATCTTCGAGTTCGTCAGGCTCGCGTGGATCATGTGCGGCAGAACAAACAGCGCAATCATCAGCGCCGGAGCGTAAATGATGTAGGCGTGAAGAAGCAGGAACGCCAGCGGCGCGGTGAGGAAGATCAGCCGCGGGATACCGGATAAGAAGTGGAACATGGCGTTGACGTAGCACAGGCGCTGCGCCAGCTTCAGCCCTTTACCCATCAATGGGTTATCGAGACGGAAAATTTGCACCATGCCACGCGCCCAGCGAATACGCTGGCCGATATGCGCCGACAGCGATTCTGTCGCCAACCCTGCCGCTTGTGGAATGCGCATGTACGCGGAGGTATAGCCAAGGCGGTGTAAACGCAGCGAGGTGTGGGCATCTTCCGTCACCGTCTCAACGGCAATACCGCCAATCTCATCCAGCGGTTTGCGGCGGATAACGGCACAGGAGCCGCAGAAGAAGGTGGCGTCCCACATATCGTTTCCGTCCTGCACCAGGCCATAGAACAGCGTGCCTTCGTTCGGGGTTTTACGGAAACGACCGAGGTTGCGTTCAAACGGATCCGGTGAGAAGAAGTGGTGTGGCGTCTGCATCATCGCCAGCTCTTTCTCTTTCAGGAACCAGCCCATCGTCATCTGCAGGAACGAGCGCGTTGGCACGTGGTCGCAGTCAAAGATGGAGACGAACTCCCCGGTGGCATACTTCAGGGCGTTGTTAATGTTACCGGCCTTCGCGTGTTCATGAGTGGTACGGGCGATGTACTCCACGCCGACCTCCTCTGCAAACTGGCGAAACTCGGCGCGGCCACCGTCATCCAGGATCCAGATTTTGAGCTTATCTTTCGGCCAGTCGATACCTAATGCGGCATAAATGGTGTTTTTCACCACCGTCAGGTCTTCGTTGTAAGTCGGTACAAAGAGATCGACCGACGGCCACTGAGTGGTGTCTTTTGGCAGCGGAACCGGCTGGCGGTTCAACGGCCAGATAACCTGGAAATAGCCCAGGACCAGCACAATCCACGCGTAAGTTTCAGCAAACAGCAGAACCAGACCGCACACCAGGCTGACCGGGTCATCCCAGTTCAGCGTTGATGTATAACGCCACCAGATATAGCGGCAGGAAACCGTCAGTGACAGCACGATCAGCATCAGGGCGGAGAAGCGTCCCGGAATGCGCCGCACCAGCAGCGCCACGCCCCAGAGCAGGATCAGGAAGGTGAACTGTGCGAGCGGGTTGAACGGCTGCGTAATACAGACCAGTGCCAGAATGAGCGAGAACACCACAATGACGCCGAGGATAAAACGCCTGAAGCCCGGGTGCAGGTGCCCGAGCTCTTTATGATTATCCAGATGACTGGTTTTGTCGCCGACGCGGTCGGGAAGCCTGTCCAGCCACTGGTGATAGCGTTCACGTAAGTTCTGCACGCGATCGAAGCTACGCCAGCGCGGCGTGGATTTTTCCACTCTGGCCGACGTCGCTGCCAGCCAGACGGCCTGAATCGCATAGCGTGCAGGATCGAGAGGCCTTGGACGGTCGGGGTTAATGTGCGGATAGAGTTCACTGTGACGCGCACGAATACCCTGCCAGCGGGGGTGTTCGAGTGGAATAAATATCCAGGCCAGGATTAACCAGAAGCAACCGAGCGTGGCACTCAGCGACGACGCGCCATGTCGACGATAGTGCCGGTAGCGCTCGCTTAAACGCGAACTGACCGGCGGGATAAGTAACCCGTTAGACAGGCGACTCATACTGTACTCCCGGCTGATTCCGGTCTTTTCGCGAAGTGCAATAAGCACCAGTTCGCCAGCGTCAGGATCTCTTCGGCTGCCAGCGAATCGCCCCGATATTCACCGAGCGGCTGCTTGGAGGCGAGACATTCCGCCATTCCCTCATCGCGATGGATAACAATCGGCAGCAGGCGACGCTGGCTTTGCAACCAAACCTGGTAGAGATCGTCCTGGATCTGGCTGTTGATGCGAAGATCGTTAATCAGCAGATGGGCATTCGTCGGCAGCGGCTGCTGGTGCAGACGAATATGGCAATTCGCATCCACATTCACGATAGAGAGAACATGGTCGCATTGCGCAAGAAGCTGGCGAGTGAGCGTGGCGGCACCGTGCGGCAGATCCAGCAATATCCACTGATACTGCCCTTTTTCCTCCAGGCTCTTCAACGCGGTCGTAAATTGCGAAAGCAGACGCTGATACGCGGCTTCATTCTCACGCTCAGCTTCAGTCAATTGACCATAAGGAAGTAAATCAAGCTGGGAGGTATAGCGCATACCCGCGTCACGCCAGTCTTTATCGTCGAGCAGCGCGCGGGCCCAACCCTTGGTATGCGTAAAGTCGACGTTAAATGACATGCGCAGCAAATTGTCGGAGCAGGCATCAATAACCAGCACCGATTCGCCTAACAGCTGTAATGACCACGCCAGCGCCGCGGTAATGGATGTTGTACCTACACCACCACGGACGCCCTGTAATCCTAGTATGGCCATCAATGGCTCCCTTATTGTTGTTGGGCAAATTCAGCTAATAACGGCCAGCGTTTAATAGCCGCGGCCAACTGTTCCCGCTGGGAAATATCGGTGTAATCTATTTCGGGCAAAGAGAAAGCCTGCGTCAGCGCCAGAAAATCGTTTTGAAATGTGTAACCCAGGCTTGAGTCTACAGGCGTTCCGGATTCGTTATTATGCATGATTAATTCATCCCTTAGCGTAAAATCACACGATCAGATGTTGTCGGCATCCTGCCCACGAAATTTCATTTACATGCTAAATCTGATGCTCTTTAATTTCAATGTTAGGTTTATTTCTACGCTTTCGCTAGTAAACTGAGATACAGATAAATTCGACGAAAAGAGGGATACCGTGGACTCCATATTTTCTATTGGCATCCAGTCATTATGGGACGAATTGCGCCACATGCCAGTCGGAGGAGTCTGGTGGATTAATACGGATCGCAACGAAGATGCCATAAGTCTGGTAAACCAGACGATCGCCGCACAGGATAAGGATTCCCGCGTGGCTGTCATTACGATGGGCGAAGAACCTAAAAATATCATCAGGCTCGAAAACGACCGTGGGCCACAGACCGTACGATTATTTTCCATGTCTTCGGAGGCGGATAGTCTATACTTTTTGCCCCGCGATATTCAGTGCTCGATTGATCCGGATCACTATTTCCTGATTCTAAAATGTTCGAATAACGCGCTGCAAAATATCCCCTCAGAAAAACTGCTTCGCTGGCTGAACAGAATCAATAAGTGGGCAAAAAATCAAAACTGCACACTATTGGTTGTTAACCCCGGCAGTAATAACGATAAGCTTTTTTCACTGTTAATGGGCGAATATCGTTCTCTTTTCGGTCTGGCAAGTATCCATGACCAGACGGATAGCTATCTTTACGATATTGCGTTCTGGTGCAATGAAAAAGGGGTTAGCGCTCGTCAACAGCTCACCCTTAAACATATCGAGGGAGAGTGGCATCTCGCCCGACAAGAAGAAACCGTGGTTCAGCCACGCAGCGATGAAAAACGCATCCTGAGCCACATTGCGGTATTAGAAGGTGCGCCTGCGCTTTCTGAAAATTGGTCACTGTTTGAAACTAACGAAGCGTTATTTAATGAAGCCCGTACGACGCAGGCCGCTACGATTGTTTTTTCTCTCATGCAGAATAACCAAATCGAAACGCTGGCGAGACACATTCACACATTACGCCGTCAACGCGGCAGTGCGTTAAAAATCGTGGTGCGTGAAAATAATACCAGCCTGCGTGCCACTGACGAACGGCTGCTGCTGGGTTGCGGCGCAAACATGGTCATACCGTGGAATGCGCCGCTGTCGCGCTGCCTGACACTTATTGAGAGCATACAGGGGCAGCAGTTTAACCGCCATGTTCCGGAAGATATCGGCACCTTGCTCTCAATGACACAGCCGATGAAACTGCGCGGTTTTCAAAAGTGGGATACCTTCTGTGATGCCGTCGGCAACATGATGAGTAATACGCTGCTGCCAGCAGACGGAAAAGGGGTCATGGTTGCCCTGCGTCCGGTGCCGGGTATTCGTGTTGAGCAGGCGCTCACGCTATGTCGCCCTAACCGCGTCGGAGACATCATGACGATTGGCGATAACCGTCTGGTGCTGTTTTTATCCTTCTGCCGGGTAAACGATCTCGACACCGCACTCAACCATATCTTCCCTCTTCCGACTGGCGATATTTTCTCTAACCGCATGATTTGGTTCGAAGATAATTTGATTAGTGCTGAACTGGTGCAAATGCGCGCCCTGACGCCTGAACAATGGGCGAAACCTTTACCTATGGCAAACGACGTCAAACCGATCCTGAATGCGAAGCATGACGGGCATGTCTGGCGGCGGATACCCGAACCACGACGTTTATTACCTGAGGGCGAGGAGAGCGCATCATCATGAATCTCAGCGATATCATTCAACTGGTCGTACTGTGTGCGCTGATTTTTTTCCCGCTGGGCTACTATGCGCGCCATTCTCTGCGTCGTATTCGCGATACGGCCAGATTGATGCTTCTAAAACCCCGCTACCTTAAACCAGCCGGAACACTGACACGCGCTCCGAACGTCAAGGCAGACCGAAAACATGACTAATTCTACCTATACCACGTCGGCGCCCTCGCCGCTCTGGCAATACTGGCGCGGACTTTCCGGCTGGAATTTCTACTTTCTGGTGAAGTTTGGCCTGCTCTGGGCAGGCTATCTTAATTTCCACCCTCTGCTTAACCTGGTATTTATGGCATTCCTGCTGATACCTATTCCCAATATCAGGCTGCATCGTTTGCGTCACTGGGTCGCTATCCCCATTGGGTTCGCGCTCTTCTGGCATGACACCTGGCTACCGGGTCCGGAAAGCATTATGAGCCAGGGCTCGCAGGTTGCGGGCTTCAGTACCGACTATCTGCTTGATCTGGTTGAGCGCTTTATTAACTGGCAGATGATTGGCGCGGTGTTTGTGCTGCTGGTCGCCTGGCTGTTCCTGGCACAGTGGATCCGCGTGACGGTGTTTGTCGTCGCGATTATGGTCTGGTTAAACGTGCTGACGCTGGCAGGGCCGAGTTTCTCCCTGTGGCCAGCCGGTCAACCGACCACAACGGTCACCACCACCGGTGGCACGGCGGCAGCAACCGTCACGACGGCAGGCGATACGCCGGTGGTTGGCGATATTCCTGCACAAACCGCCCCCCCCACCTCCACCAATCTGAACGCGTGGCTCTCCAGTTTCTATACCGCTGAAGATAAGCGTCAGACCAAATTCCCGGATGCGCTCCCTGCCGACGCCCAGCCATTTGAACTGCTGGTGATCAACATCTGTTCTCTCTCCTGGGCGGATGTGGATGCAGCCGGATTAATGTCGCATCCGCTGTGGGCGCATTTCGATATTCAGTTTAAAGATTTCAACTCTGCGACCTCTTACAGCGGCCCGGCAGCGATTCGCCTGTTACGTGCAAGCTGCGGTCAACCTTCGCATAAGAACCTCTATCAGCCAGCCGGTAACCAGTGTTACCTGTTTGATAACCTGTCCAAACTGGGCTTTACGCAGCACCTGATGCTGGGTCATAACGGTCAGTTTGGTAACTTCCTGAAAGAGGTGCGTGAAGAAGGGGGTATGCAGGCACCGCTGATGGACCAAACGGGTCTGCCGGTCACTCTGCTGGGCTTCGATGGTTCTCCGGTTTCTGACGATACTGCCGTGCTACAGCGCTGGTTGCAGACCGTCAGCAAAGAAGAGGGTTCGCGTAGTGCAACATTCTTTAACACCCTGCCGCTTCACGATGGTAACCACTTCCCGGGCGTGAGCAAAACGGCGGATTACAAAGTTCGTGCGCAGAAGTTCTTTGATGAACTGGACGCATTCTTTACCGAGCTGGAAAAATCAGGCCGTAAAGTGATGGTCGTTGTGGTACCTGAACACGGCGGCGCGCTGAAAGGCGACAGGATGCAGGTATCCGGCCTGCGTGATATTCCAAGCCCGTCGATTACCAACGTCCCTGCCGGGATTAAATTCTTCGGGATGAAGGCCCCGCATCAGGGCGCGCCAATCGAAATCAATCAGCCAAGCAGTTATCTGGCGATTTCAGAACTCGTTGCCCGCGCGGTAGACGGTAAGCTGTTTGTTGAAGATAGCGTGAACTGGGATCAGCTCACCAGCGGTCTGCCACAAACGGCAGAGGTATCGGAGAACGCCAATGCGGTAGTGATCCAGTACCAGAACAAACCGTATGTTCGCCTGAACGGCGGCGACTGGGTACCGTATCCGCAGTAAAAGGCCTGGCCCTCTCCCCAGCGGGGAGCGGGCCTTATTGTTCTGAGATCCAGACCAGCATTTTCAGGCTTGCCGAATAGTAATCATCATTTGCAGTGATGTCGGGCTCGCCGACCATCTGCCCCATCGTTAAATCACGCACTGCCAGCAGACCGCCTGCCATCATGTAGGGGGCGTATTCATTCGTCGTGACGTTAACCCACGCGGGTGTTTGTTCACGCGGAAACTGACCGAACCAGTCGCGCCACGGGGTGAGCAAGGGGCTTTTCGCGTTGGACCAGCTGATGTACAGCGGAATGCGGATGGCGTCATAACTCATGCGGGGCGGCCAGGCGTTTGCGGGGGCCAGCGTCCCTTTCGTGTCCAGAGAGACCCAGTCGGTTGGCAGATTGGCTTTACCCGACCCCATTTTCTTCAGCAGCCGCTGTCCGTCCTGCGCGAGCTGATGCCATATTTGCAAATGGCTGCGGTCAGCAAATGCCTGCCAGGCAGGAAACACGAAGTAGGAAGGATTAAGCACAACGTTATTGTCCAGCTTAAACCCTTGTGAGCCGGGCAACATCACGCGGTAACCCGCATAGCGGATAACGTTATGGACAAGCAGCGCTTTGGTAATGGCATCCGATGCCGTGCTGTAGCCTTTGTCATGCCAGCGCGCGTTCGCTTTTAACAGAGCCCAGGCAATGAGCACATCGCCATCGGAGGCATTGTTTTTGTCGGCAATCGGGTCTGCCTGAGCGGGGTTATAACGCCAGTAAAAAAGACCGTTCTCTTTATTCTTCAGCGTACTGTTGGTCCAGTGCCAGAGTTTATCAAAGGTCGCTTTATCATCGTTTGCCACCGCCATCAGCATGGCAAAACCCTGGCCTTCGGTATGGGAAACATCACCGTTGCCGGTATCGACGATTCGCCCATCCGGCTTAAAGAAGCGCGCTTTGTAACTCTCCCAGGCCTGGCCTGCCTGAGAGAAAGGCGTGAACAGCAAACTCATCATGACAGCCAGCGTGGCGCATGCGGGTTTTCGCATCATTAATACAATCCGGTTATTCAGCGCTGCGTAAGGAGATTTCCCCGCCCATCCAGGGTTTGATCGCGCCATCCTGTTCCAGGAGCAGCGCCCCCTGCGCATCAATTCCGCGAGAAATGCCGTAGATTTCTTTATCCCCAATCAGCAGTTTCACCGGGCGATTGATAAAGTTATCCAGCTTTTCCCAGCGAGACAGGAACGATGCCAGCCCGTCTTGTTCAAAGAGCCTGAGTGAGCTTCGCAACTCTTTAATCATTCGCGCGGCCAGGATATTGCGGTCGATAGTGATACCCGCTTCCTGCAGGTTAGTCCAGGCCTGGTTCACCACATCGTTCTGTACATTACGCATCACCATGTTTAACCCGGCACCAATGACGATCTGCGCGGCATCGCCGGTCTTTCCCGTCAGCTCAACCAGAATACCCGCCAGTTTTCGATCGTTCAGATAGAGATCGTTAGGCCATTTTACCCGCACCTTATCCGCGCCCAGATCGTGCAGGACTTCCGCCATCACAATCCCGATGACCAGGCTTAGCCCAACCGCCGCAGCCGGGCCCTGATCGAGTCGCCAGTACATGGACAGGTAGAGATTCGCACCAAACGGCGAGAACCACTTGCGTCCACGACGGCCGCGACCGGCCTGTTGATATTCAGCAACGCAGGCATCGCCGGATTTCAGTTCAGGCAGGCGATCCAGCAGGTACTGGTTCGTCGAGTCACCCACGGGCAGCACCGCAACATTGCCGTGTCCAATCTGGCTGCGGATCGCTTCTTCATTCAGCAATTGAATAGGCTCCGGCAGGCTGTAGCCTTTTCCGGGAACCGTGAACACATCAACGCCCCAGTCGCGGAGCGTCTGGATATGTTTATTAATGGCAGCACGGCTCATGCCCAACTGCTCACCTAGCTGCTCGCCAGAATGAAACTCACCGTCCGCAAGGATGCTAATCAGGGTTAAAGGGATCGTGTTGTCCTTCATGCGATAGTCTCCACGGCGTTGACTTCACCCGTACGGCCAATAAAGCGAACTTCAGGCTCCAGCCAGACGTTAAATTTATCACCCACACGCTGACGGACATGGTGCGCCAGCTTCACAACATCGTCGCTGGTCGCATTCTTTTGATTGACCAGCACCAGCGCCTGCTGCCGATGAACAGCAGCACCTCCCATCGTGGTGCCTTTTAATTCGCACTGGTCGATAAGCCAACCTGCAGCCAGCTTCACGCTACCATCCGTTTGAGGATAATGCGGGGCCGTTGGCCAGCCGGTGAGGAATGTTTTCGCGTTTTCGCTGCTGATGACCGGGTTTTTGAAGAAACTGCCCGCATTTCCGTTCACTTTCGGATCCGGGAGTTTGGTCATTCGCATATGGCAAACTGATTCAAACACGTCGCGCGGGGTGACGGTGGCCGGATCGAGACGGGTGAGATCGCCGTAGGTAAGGACCGGGTTCCACTGCTTCCCCAGACGCAGACCAACGGCCACAATGACGAAACGATCCTGGTAGTCATGTTTGAAGATACTGTCACGATAGCCAAAGCGGCACTGTTCTGCGGTTAAACGTTGCGCATTTCCCGTTGCCAGTTCAATGCAGTCAACATATTCACAGACGTGTTTTAGTTCGATGCCGTAGGCACCGATATTTTGAATAGGTGACGATCCAGCGCAGCCTGGGATCAATGCAAGATTTTCCAGGCCGGGCATCCCTTTTTCGAGGGTAAATTGCACCAGATGGTGCCAGTTTTCTCCGGCCCCCACGTGCAGATGCCAGCTCACTGCGCTCTCTTTAACGTCGATTCCCATGATGCGGTTGACGATCACGGTTCCCGCAAAATCATCGAGAAACAGGACATTACTTCCTTCGCCCAGAATCAGTACAGGCTCACCGTTTTCTGTCGCGTTTTGCCATGCATTCAGCAACTGCTGAGCATTATCGGCACGTACAATTTGTTTAGCATTACGTTGAATGCCAAAGGTATTCCAGGGCTTAAGGGAGTGGTTCATAGACGCTATCCTGATGCAAAAACGCGGATAGTTTACCGTATATACGGGGGGATAGGTGATTTGTTTATAGAAACGAGGGGTGTACAAAAACGCAAAAAGGCCATCCTTTCGGATGGC
>NZ_GL890782.1:0-12686 GCF_000211415.1 Enterobacter mori LMG 25706
TGAGAGTAGGGAACTGCCAGGCATCAAATTAAGTAGTAAGCCGGTGCATTAATCCGGTGGTTACAAGCAGTCTTCGGTGGAGCGGTAGTTCAGTCGGTTAGAATACCTGCCTGTCACGCAGGGGGTCGCGGGTTCGAGTCCCGTCCGTTCCGCCACTTATTAAGACATCAAGCCTGCCTTTTAGGCAGGCTTGATGGTAAGAAACTTTAGGGGCGTAGCTCAGTTGGTAGAGCACCGGTCTCCAAAACCGGGTGTCGCGAGTTCGAGTCTCTCCGCCCCTGCCATATAGAATCCTTTGCTTCGGCAAAGGATTTTTTTTTGCCTGTAATACGACAAACACCTCTTCTAATAAGAAGCCTGCATCTCTGCAGGCTTTTTGCGTTAGTCCATGATATTGATTTTTAGAAGATCTTTAATCTGCGACTGCTTATCGCTGTTCTGCAGCCAAATAGCATATAACGGTCTGGAGAGCGTCGTGGAATCTGCGACGGTATGCAGACCCGGTCTGCTGTCTGCCCAGCGAGTAGGTAGCCAGGTGCAGCCCTTTAATAAAGGCAGCTGCTGGCAGGCAATCTCCGCAGAGCTTGTTGTTAACTGGGGAACATCATCGCTGGCAATCAACCCAGACTCATGTTGCTGAAAATCCGGGCCCCATTCCAGACGCAGATAACTCAGATCGGCTTTCATCATTGACGGCTCAGACGCATAAAGCGCAAGACCAAACTGCCCTACGATCTGGCTGCTAAATTCGTCCATCTTGGGGGCTTCGGTCGTGATCAGAAGATCCAGTTGGCGCTCATGGAGTTGCTTAACCAGCGACTGACGTTGCGCAATTCTGGCCTCAAATTGCAGATGCCCGTGTGAATGATACAACCGGCTCAACCATTGACTGAGCATGCATTCCCACAGGGATGCGCTGGCACCAATCGAGAATTCATTGTGTCTTGAGGTATGCGCAACCTCTTTACGCGCCGCTTGCCAGGTGTTCATCAATGTCTCCGCATACGGAAGCAGTTTTTCACCGGCAGGCGTGAGGCGGATATTGTTGCGATGGCGGGTAAAAAGATTCACACCCAGTTGATTTTCCAGCTGTCGAACACGAAAACTGACTGCTGACTGCGTCAGGTAAAGGGCTTCAGCGGCTCGCCCGAAGTGACGCGTTCTGCTCACTTCAAGGAAAGTTTTTAGCAATTCCGTATCCACATCTTTCTCCACAAAATTATTTGTCGTTATGATTTAAATGTTTTGTTTTACACTCTGTCAAGCGTAACTAATACTCCGCGCCATAAATAGCTCGGCCAAAGAATTAGGAGCGTGTAGGATGGCGGAAAGCTTTACGACGACTAATCGTTTTTTCGACAATAAACATTATCCGCGCGGGTTCTCTCGTCACGGCGATTTCACCATCAAAGAAGCTCAACTGCTTGAGCGCCATGGTTATGCCTTTAACGAGCTGGATCTGGGTAAGCGTGAACCTGCTACCGAAGACGAAAAACAGTTTGTTTCTGTGTGCCGTGGTGAGCGTGAGCCGCAGTCTGAAGCAGAACGTGTATGGATCAAGTATATGGCACGCATTAAGCGTCCAAAGCGCTTCCATACGCTGTCTGGCGGTAAGCCGCAGATGGAAGGTGCAGAAGACTACACCGAGTCTGACGACTAAGATGGTGAGAAGGGGCTACGGCCCCTTTTTTATGCCAGCAACTTCTGCAGATGCAGCAGCAAACGGTCAATAGCGCGATAGCTCAGCGCTTCCTGCAAATGTTTCCTTTCAATGTCAGTACAGCCCTCCACGTCAGCAATGGTTCTGGCCACTTTCAACAGACGCTGCCACGCACGTATGGACAGCCCAAACCGCGTCAACGTCTCTTCCAGCCACCCCGCATCCTCACCGTTAAGTGAACAAAACTGTCGGATCCCGGCATTATCCAGCCGCGCATTCAGTCTGTTCTGACGAGCATACTGTCGCGCCTGCGCCGCGATAACCCGCTCGCGAACATTCGCAGAGCATTCACTCTGTATACCCGTCTGCCTGAGTATGCCAGGCGGTGGAAGCGGGATTTCCAGTGATAAATCGAAACGATCGAGGAACGGGCCGGACAGCTTTCCCAGATAGCGCAGCGTCTGCTCTGGCGTGCAGCGGTTATGATTCCCCTGATAGTGTCCCGTGGGGCTGGGGTTCATCGCCGCGACGAGCTGAAACCTGGCGGGATAGCTTATTTTGGCACGCGTGCGTGAGATATGTATTTCGCCGGATTCAATGGGTTCCCTCAGTGCATCCAGCACGCGGCGCTCAAATTCAGGCAGCTCATCGAGAAACAGAATGCCATTGTGCGCCAGTGAGATCTCACCCGGCCCCGGAATAGACCCACCGCCGACCATTGCCGTCAGTGAAGCGCTATGATGCGGGGAACGAAAAGGACGTCGACGCCACTGTTTTTGCAGCGACGTAGAACCGATCAGGCTATATATCGCGGCGCTTTCCAGCGCTTCATGATTATTAAGCGGTGGGAGCAACCCACTCAACCTGCTCGCCAGCATGGTTTTACCCGTACCCGGTGGGCCAATCAGCAGAAGATTGTGTCCACCCGCTGCCGTGATCTCCAGCGCCCGTTTCCCTTGCTCCTGTCCCATAATCTCGCTGAGATCCTCTGGTACATCCGTTACCTCATCGTCACACTCCTCCGGTTCGGACAGCTCATGTCGCCCTTCCAGCCAGGCACACACTTCCTGAAGATGCCCCGCTATAAGGCATCCCTTTTCTGCAATAAGACTCACCTCTGATGCATTTTCATTGGCGACAATGATTTGCCGCCCTGCACGGATTGCCTCCAGCGCTCCGGATATTGCACCGGGAACGCCTCTTAACGCGCCTGTGAGCGCGAGTTCGCCCACGAACTCGTACGAGCCTAGCCTGGTTGTATTAAGCTGCTCAGAGGCCGCGAGAAGCGCAATCGCGATAGGTAAATCGTATCGTCCCCCCTCTTTAGGTAGATCGGCGGGGGCAAGGTTGATGGTGATCTTCTTCGCGGGGAAGGTATAACCGCTATTTATTATTGCGCTGCGAACGCGATCCCTCGCCTCTTTAACCGTCGTTTCCGGTAGCCCGACAAGCGTGAGTCCCGGTAGCCCATTACTCAAATGAACCTCTACGGAAATCAGCGGTGCCTTCACCCCGAGAGCCGCACGCGTATAAACAACTGACAGTGACATTTGCACTACCTCCTGGTGTGACTATGCCAGCGCATGTATTGTCTTTTTAGCGGCATTTTGTGAATTTACGGCACTTGTTCAGGTATTTTCACGCCGCATTCATACCATTGCATAATCATGGAAGCCTTCCCGCAGAACGTAAAAAACCGCATTTCGACGCTGTAGTCCGCCGTAAAAAAATGAAAAATATTCATTTTCTATTTTCCTCATATAAAACAACGATTTTAAGAAATATGATTTGCTGGCTAATCAAGTGAGCCATAAATAAATCTTGTGTTTGTTTTGAATTCTGTGATAACTCTTTAGGTATTCCTTCGAACAAGATGCAGAAAGAACTGAAAATGACAGCCCTTCTACGAGTGATTAGCCTGGTCGTGATTAGCGTGGTGGTGATTATTATCCCACCGTGCGGGGCTGCACTTGGACGAGGAAAGGCTTAGAAATCAAGCCTTAACGAACTAAGACCCCCGCACCGAAAGGTCCGGGGGTTTTTTTATGACTAAAAAACGTAAACGAGGAGCAGAGCATGACGACTAGCACAAAATTCTGTTTCTCCAGTTTTATGACGGGGAACTAACTATGAATGGGGCACAATGGGTTGTACATGCGTTGCGCGCGCAGGGAGTGGAAACCGTATTTGGTTATCCGGGTGGCGCAATTATGCCGATTTACGATGCACTGTATGACGGCGGCGTGGAACATCTGTTGTGCCGACACGAGCAGGGTGCAGCGATGGCGGCCATTGGTTACGCTCGTGCCACGGGCAAAACCGGTGTCTGCATGGCCACTTCAGGCCCAGGCGCAACTAACTTAATCACCGGTCTGGCTGATGCCCTGCTGGATTCCGTTCCCGTTGTCGCCATCACCGGCCAGGTGGCGTCTCCGTTCATCGGTACCGATGCTTTCCAGGAAGTCGACGTTCTTGGTTTATCGCTGGCCTGCACCAAACACAGCTTCCTCGTCCAGTCTCTGGAAGAGCTGCCGCGCGTAATGGCAGAAGCGTTCGAAGTGGCAAGCTCCGGTCGTCCAGGACCGGTTCTGGTCGATATCCCGAAAGATATCCAGGTGGCACCTGGCGATCTGGAACCCCATTTCTCTACCGTTGAAAGCGACAATGCGTTTCCGGAGGCGGAAGTTGAAGAGGCCCGTCAGATGCTGGCGCAGGCGAAACAGCCGATGTTGTACATCGGCGGCGGCGTCGGCATGGCGCAGGCCGTTCCAGCCCTGCGCGAATTTATCGCAACAACGCAGATGCCAGCGACCTGCACGTTGAAAGGTCTGGGTGCCGTAGACGCGAACTACCCATACTATCTGGGCATGCTGGGGATGCACGGCTCCAAAGCGGCAAACCTGGCGGTGCAGGAGTGCCATCTGCTCATCGCCGTAGGCGCCCGTTTTGACGACCGCGTCACCGGCAAGCTGAATACCTTTGCGCCGAACGCCAAAGTCATCCATATGGATATCGATCCGGCGGAGATGAACAAGCTGCGTCAGGCGCACGTCGCGCTGCAGGGCGATCTCAACGCGCTGTTACCGGCACTGCAGCAGCCGCTGGATATCGCCGCGTGGCGTCAGCACACCGCAGACATGCGCGCCGAGCACGCCTGGCGTTACGACCATCCCGGCGAGGCCATCTACGCGCCGCTGCTGTTGAAGCAGCTGTCCGACCGTAAACCGGCTGACAGCGTCGTCACAACCGACGTAGGCCAGCACCAGATGTGGTCCGCGCAGCACATGACCTACACCCGCCCGGAAAACTTCATCACCTCCAGCGGGTTAGGGACGATGGGCTTCGGTCTGCCAGCAGCCGTTGGCGCGCAGGTTGCCCGCCCGAACGATACCGTTATCTGTATCTCCGGTGACGGCTCCTTCATGATGAACGTTCAGGAGCTCGGCACCGTTAAGCGTAAGCAGTTGCCGCTGAAAATCGTCTTGCTCGACAACCAGCGTTTAGGGATGGTTCGCCAGTGGCAGCAGCTGTTCTTCCAGGAGCGTTACAGCGAAACGACTCTCACCGATAACCCCGATTTCCTCACCCTGGCCAGCGCCTTTGGCATCCCTGGCCCGCACATCACCCGTAAAGATCAGGTTGAAGCGGCGCTCGACACCATGCTGAACAGCGATGGGCCTTACCTGCTTCATGTCTCAATCGACGAACTCGAGAACGTCTGGCCGTTGGTACCGCCTGGTGCCAGTAACTCACAAATGATGGAGAAATTATCATGATGCAGCATCAGGTCGCCGTACAGGCTCGCTTCAACCCGGAAACCTTAGAGCGCGTTTTGCGCGTGGTGCGTCATCGTGGTTTTCAGATTTGCTCTATGAATATGGAAACGGCCACAGACGCCCAGAACATCAGTATCGAATTAACCGTTGCCAGCCCGCGGTCGGTCGACTTACTGTTTAGCCAATTATCAAAACTGGTAGACGTTGCCCATGTTGCCATCTGCCAGAGCACAACCACATCACAACAAATCCGCGCTTAAGCGTGACAGGACGAAAAAATGACGACAAAAAAAGCTGATTACATTTGGTTCAACGGTGAGATGGTTCGCTGGGAGGACGCGAAGGTCCACGTGATGTCCCACGCGCTGCACTACGGTACCTCCGTGTTTGAAGGCATCCGTTGCTACGGCTCTCACAAAGGACCAGTGGTGTTCCGCCACCGCGAACACATGCAGCGTCTGCATGACTCAGCCAAAATTTATCGTTTCCCGGTTTCTCAAAGCGTTGATGAGCTGATGGAAGCCTGTCGCGAGGTGATCCGTAAAAACAACCTGACCAGCGCCTATATTCGTCCGCTGGTCTTCGTGGGCGACGTCGGCATGGGCGTGAACCCGCCAGCCGGTTACAACACCGATGTGATCATTGCCGCGTTCCCATGGGGTGCCTACCTGGGTGCTGAAGCCCTGGAGCAGGGGATCGACGCAATGGTCTCTTCCTGGACCCGCGTGGCGCCAAACACCATCCCGACAGCCGCGAAAGCGGGCGGCAACTACCTTTCTTCTCTGCTGGTCGGTAGCGAAGCGCGCCGCCACGGCTATCAGGAAGGCATTGCCCTGGACGTGAACGGCTACATCTCTGAAGGCGCGGGTGAAAACCTGTTTGAAGTAAAAGACGGCATCCTGTTCACGCCGCCGTTCACCTCGTCCGCGCTGCCGGGCATCACCCGTGACGCCATCATCAAACTGGCGAAAGATCTGGGTATCGAAGTGCGCGAGCAGGTGCTGTCCCGCGAATCCCTGTATCTGGCCGATGAAGTGTTCATGTCCGGTACCGCGGCTGAAATCACGCCGGTGCGCAGCGTAGACGGTATCCAGGTGGGCGAAGGCCGCTGTGGCCCGGTCACCAAACGTATTCAGCAAGCGTTCTTTGGCCTCTTCACCGGCGAAACAGAAGATAAATACGGCTGGTTGGATCAGGTTAATCACTAAGTATAAATTTGGGACGGCACGCACCGCCCCATTAAATAGTCAGACGGGAGTAAAAAAAGCATGCCTAAGTATCGTTCAGCCACCACCACCCACGGCCGTAATATGGCGGGTGCCCGCGCATTGTGGCGCGCCACCGGAATGACCGACGCCGATTTCGGCAAGCCGATTATCGCCGTGGTGAACTCCTTCACCCAGTTCGTACCGGGCCACGTGCACCTGCGCGATCTCGGCAAGCTGGTTGCCGAGCAAATCGAAGCCTCCGGCGGCGTGGCGAAAGAGTTCAACACCATTGCGGTGGATGACGGTATCGCGATGGGGCACGGGGGCATGCTCTATTCACTGCCATCGCGCGAGCTGATCGCCGACTCGGTTGAGTACATGGTTAACGCTCACTGCGCCGATGCGATGGTCTGCATCTCCAACTGCGACAAAATCACCCCGGGGATGCTGATGGCCTCCCTGCGCCTGAATATTCCGGTGATCTTCGTCTCCGGCGGTCCAATGGAAGCGGGGAAAACCAAGCTCTCCGACAAAATCATCAAGCTCGACCTGGTCGATGCGATGATCCAGGGCGCGGACCCGAAAGTCTCTGACGAGCAGAGCGACCAGGTTGAGCGCTCCGCGTGTCCGACCTGCGGCTCCTGTTCCGGTATGTTCACGGCTAACTCCATGAACTGCCTGACCGAAGCGCTGGGTCTTTCTCAGCCGGGTAACGGCTCGCTGCTGGCGACCCACGCCGACCGCAAACAGCTGTTCCTTAACGCCGGTAAGCGCATCGTTGAATTGACTAAACGCTACTACGAGCAGGACGATGCCAGCGCGCTGCCGCGCAACATCGCCAGCAAAGCCGCGTTTGAGAACGCCATGACGCTGGATATCGCCATGGGCGGTTCCACCAACACCGTTCTGCACCTGCTGGCCGCCGCGCAGGAAGCCGAAATCGACTTCACCATGAGCGATATCGATAAGCTGTCCCGTAAAGTGCCGCAGCTGTGTAAAGTCGCGCCGAGTACCCAGAAATATCATATGGAAGACGTACACCGCGCGGGCGGCGTGCTGGGCATTCTGGGCGAGCTGGATCGTGCGGGCCTGATGAACCGTGAAGTGAAAAACGTGCTCGGCCTGACGCTGCCGGAGTCGCTGGACCAGTACGACGTGATGCTGACCAAAGACGACGCGGTGAAAAAAATGTTCCGCGCGGGCCCTGCCGGTATTCGCACCACCCAGGCGTTCTCCCAGGACTGTCGCTGGGACCCCCCGGACGATGACCGCGCCGAAGGCTGTATCCGCTCGCTGGAGCACGCCTACAGCAAAGACGGCGGCCTGGCCGTGCTGTACGGTAACTTTGCCGAAAACGGCTGCATCGTGAAAACCGCAGGCGTGGACGACAGCATCCTGAAATTTACCGGTCCGGCGAAAGTGTACGAAAGTCAGGATGAAGCAGTAGACGCTATCCTCGGCGGCAAAGTGGTGGCAGGCGACGTGGTCGTCATTCGCTACGAAGGGCCGAAAGGCGGTCCGGGCATGCAGGAGATGCTCTACCCAACCACCTTCCTGAAATCCATGGGGCTCGGTAAAGCCTGCGCGCTGATCACCGACGGGCGTTTCTCCGGCGGCACCTCCGGCCTCTCCATCGGCCACGTTTCCCCGGAAGCGGCAAGCGGCGGCAACATTGCGATCATCGAAGACGGCGATCTTATCGAAATCGACATTCCGAATCGCGGCATTCAGCTCAAGCTGAGCGATCAGGAAATTGCGGCCCGTCGTGAAGCGCAGGAAGCGCGCGGCGACAAAGCCTGGACGCCGAAAGACCGCCAGCGCGAAGTCTCCTTCGCCCTGCGCGCCTACGCGAGCCTTGCCACCAGTGCAGATAAAGGCGCGGTGCGCGATAAATCTAAACTTGGGGGCTAATGATGGCCGAGTCACAACCCTTATCCGCCGCCCCCGAGGGGGCGGAATATCTGAGAGCGGTGCTACGCGCGCCGGTCTATGAAGCCGTGCAGGTCACGCCCCTGCAGAAAATGGAAAAACTCTCTTCGCGCCTCGACAACGTCATTCTGGTGAAGCGCGAAGACCGTCAGCCGGTGCACAGCTTCAAGCTGCGCGGCGCCTACGCGATGATGGCCGGGCTGACCGACGAGCAGAAAGCGCGCGGCGTGATTACCGCCTCGGCGGGCAACCACGCCCAGGGCGTTGCGTTCTCGTCTGCCCGTCTGGGGCTGAAAGCGCTGATCGTGATGCCGGTCGCTACCGCAGACATCAAAGTCGATGCGGTCCGCGGTTTTGGCGGTGAAGTGCTGCTCCACGGGGCTAACTTCGACGAAGCAAAAGCCAAAGCGATTGAGCTGGCGCAGCAGCAGGGTTTCACCTGGGTGCCGCCGTTCGACCACCCGATGGTGATTGCCGGGCAGGGCACGCTGGCGCTTGAGCTGCTGCAGCAGGATGCCCATCTCGACCGCGTGTTTGTGCCGGTCGGCGGCGGTGGCCTGGCTGCGGGCGTCGCGGTGCTGATCAAACAGCTGATGCCGCAGATCAAAGTCATCGCCGTTGAAGCGGAAGACTCTGCCTGCCTTAAGGCGGCGCTGGATGCGGGTCATCCGGTAGACCTGCCGCGCGTCGGGCTGTTTGCCGAGGGCGTGGCGGTGAAGCGCATTGGGGATGAAACCTTCCGCCTGTGCCAGGAATATCTCGACGACATCATCACCGTCGATAGCGATGCCATCTGCGCGGCGATGAAAGATCTGTTCGAGGATGTGCGTGCGGTGGCGGAACCTTCCGGCGCGCTGGCGCTGGCGGGCATGAAAAAATACATCGCGCAGCACAATATTCGCGGAGAGCGGCTGGCGCACGTGCTGTCTGGTGCAAACGTGAACTTCCACGGCCTGCGCTACGTTTCCGAGCGCTGTGAGCTGGGCGAACAGCGTGAAGCGCTGCTGGCGGTGACCATTCCGGAAGAGAAGGGCAGCTTCCTGAAGTTCTGCCAGCTGCTGGGCGGCCGTTCGGTGACGGAGTTTAACTACCGTTTTGCCGATGCCAAAGACGCCTGCATTTTTGTCGGCGTGCGTCTGAGCCGCGGCGTAGAGGAGCGCAAAGAGATCCTCAACCTGCTGCATGAGGGAGGCTACAGCGTGGTCGATCTCTCTGACGACGAGATGGCAAAGCTGCACGTGCGCTACATGGTCGGCGGGCGTCCATCGAAGCCGCTCAAGGAACGCCTGTTTAGCTTTGAGTTCCCGGAATCGCCGGGCGCGCTGCTCAAGTTCCTGCATACTCTTGGAACACACTGGAACATCTCTTTGTTCCACTACCGCAGCCACGGCACCGACTACGGCCGCGTGCTGGCGGCGTTCGAACTGGGCGAGCACGAGCCGGATTTCGAAACGCGGCTGAACGAGCTGGGCTACGAGTGTCACGACGAAACCCATAACCCGGCGTTCCGCTTCTTCCTCGCGGGCTAAGGGTTTAGCTGCGTGTGGGCCGGGTAAGCGCAGCGCCACCCGGCTTTAGTGGTTCGGCAATATCTTCCAGAACGCATCAATAAGCGGCTCATGCAGCCGCTTTTTTTGTGCGCACACGCCAAGCTCAAACGGCGTTTTCTCGTCGCTGCGCTCTAAAATCATCACGCGATTGCGCACCGGCTCCGGGCTGTTGTCCAGCACCACTTCCGGCAGCAGCGCCACGCCGCAGCCCAGCGCCACCATCGACACCATCGCTTCATGGCCGCCGACCGTCGCGTATATCGACGGGTTGCTGATCTTCTGACGACGGAACCACAGCTCAATGCGGCGGCGAACCGGGCCCTGATCGGCCATGATAAACGGCACCGTGGACCAGTCCGGTTTTTCCACCGACACCTGATTACGCACCGGGCAGGGCAGCGCCGGGGCAATCAACACCACCGCCAGATTTTCCAGCATGGAGAACGCCACCGCGCCCGGCAGGGTTTCGGGTTTCCCGGCAATGGCGAGATCCGCTTCGCCCGTCACCACTTTTTCCATTGCGTCGGCGGCATCGCCGGTGGTGAGCTTAATTTCGACCGACGGATGCGCCGCGCGGAAGCGGTCGAGAATGGGCGGCAGATGGCTATAGGCGGCGGTCACGGAGCAGAAAATATGCAGCTCGCCGGAAAGCGACGGCCCTTGCTGGTCGATGGTGTGTCGCAGCTGCTGGTACTGCAATAAGGTCTGCTGGGCAAAGACGCGCAGTTCTTCACCGGCTTCCGTCAGCGTGACGGTGCGGTTATCGCGCACGAACAGCGGCTGGCCGAGGTCTTCCTCAAGGCGCTGGATCTGGCGCGAAAGCGTGGAGGGGCTGACGTGCATCGCCCGGGCGCTGCGGCCAAAGTGACGGCTTTCCGCCAGGTGCAGGAACATTTTCAGATCGCGTAAATCCACCGATTCCACTCCCTCTTTTTACATTGCAAAAACTGCAACGTGACGTTGTGAATATATCAATTTCCGCAATAAATTTCCTGTTGTAATGTGGGTACATTCTCGCTGAAACGCGAACCGAACAATAAGACACACAACATCACGAGGTATCACCCATGGCTAACTACTTTAATACACTGAACTTGCGCCAGCAGCTGGCGCAGCTGGGCAAATGCCGCTTTATGGCGCGCGACGAATTTGCCGATGGCGCGAGCTACCTTCAGGGTAAAAAAGTGGTCATCGTCGGCTGTGGCGCGCAGGGTCTGAACCAGGGCCTGAACATGCGTGACTCCGGGCTGGATATCTCTTACGCCCTGCGTAAAGAAGCGATTGCCGAAAAGCGTGCTTCCTGGCGTAAAGCGACCGAAAACGGTTTCAAAGTGGGTACCTACGAAGAGCTGATCCCGCAGGCGGATCTGGTGGTTAACCTGACGCCAGACAAGCAGCACTCAGACGTTGTGCGTTCCGTACAGCCGCTGATGAAAGATGGCGCGGCGCTGGGTTACTCCCACGGCTTCAACATCGTTGAAGTGGGCGAGCAGATCCGTAAAGACATCACCGTAGTGATGGTGGCACCGAAGTGCCCGGGTACCGAAGTCCGTGAAGAGTACAAACGTGGCTTCGGCGTGCCGACCCTGATCGCGGTTCACCCGGAAAACGATCCGAAAGGCGAAGGCATGGCGATTGCCAAGGCATGGGCAGCGGCGACTGGCGGCCACCGTGCGGGCGTTCTGGAATCGTCCTTCGTTGCTGAAGTGAAATCTGACCTGATGGGCGAGCAGACCATTCTGTGCGGCATGCTGCAGGCCGGTTCTCTGCTGTGCTTCGACAAGCTGGTGGAAGAAGGCACCGACCCGTCCTACGCGGAAAAACTGATTCAGTTCGGCTGGGAAACCATCACCGAAGCGCTGAAGCAGGGCGGCATTACGCTGATGATGGACCGTCTGTCCAACCCGGCAAAACTGCGTGCTTACGCGCTGTCTGAACAGCTGAAAACCATCATGGCACCGCTGTTCCAGAAACACATGGATGACATCATCTCCGGCGAATTCTCTTCCGGCATGATGGCGGACTGGGCGAACGACGATAAAAACCTGCTGACCTGGCGCGAAGAGACCGGTAAAACCGCGTTTGAAAACGCTGCACAGTTCGACGGCAAAATCAGCGAGCAGGAGTACTTCGATAAAGGCGTACTGATGATCGCGATGGTGAAAGCAGGCGTTGAGCTGGCGTTCGAAACCATGGTGGACTCCGGCATCATCGAAGAGTCTGCGTACTATGAATCACTGCACGAACTGCCGCTGATCGCGAACACCATCGCCCGTAAGCGCCTGTATGAAATGAACGTGGTTATCTCTGATACCGCAGAATACGGTAACTACCTGTTCTCTTACGCCTGTGTACCGCTGCTGAAAGAGTTTATGACCACTCTGCAGGCAGGCGATCTGGGCAAAGCGATTGCAGAAGGTGCGGTTGACAACGCGCAGCTGCGTGACGTAAACGACGCGATCCGCAGCCACGAAATCGAGAAAGTGGGCCAGAAACTGCGCGGCTACATGACCGATATGAAGCGTATCGCGGTAGCAGGCTAAATCGACGAATCGGGGGGGGG
>NZ_GL890782.1:12721-41674 GCF_000211415.1 Enterobacter mori LMG 25706
CATGTTTCAGCTACGCAGTACTGCGCCGGGGTATCCCAGCTGGCGCCACGCCTCATACACCACCACCGACACCGCATTCGACAGATTCATGCTGCGGCTGTCCGGCATCATCGGAATACGAATTTTTTGCTCGGCTGGCAAGGCATCAAGAATGGTGGCTGGCAGGCCGCGCGTTTCCGGGCCAAACATCAGATAATCCCCGTCCTGATAGCTCACGGCGCTGTGCGCTGGGGTGCCTTTGGTGGTCAGGGCGAACATGCGCTGCGGTTTTTCGGCTTCCAGAAACGTGGCGTAATCGTGATGGCGAACGACGGCAGTAAATTCATGGTAATCCAGCCCCGCGCGACGCAGGCGCTTGTCGTCCCACGTGAAGCCCATCGGCTCAATGATATGCAGGCGAAAACCGGTGTTGGCGCACAGCCGGATGATGTTGCCGGTATTGGGTGGTATTTCTGGTTCGAATAAAACGATGTTAAGCATGCTGCCCCCTTAATTGCGGGGGCAGAATAGCAGAAAAGAGCGGGACTATGCGACGCTGGGTTCCTGCGCGCGGCAGCGCAGCATTTTGTAGCAGGTTGCCGCAGCGGCCACCAGGGCGGGCACGCTGAGGATCATTAAAATACTGTCTGCCTGCCACTGCATGGAAAGAAGCTGGGCGCTGGTCATGGTTCCCGCCACGCCGCCAAAGCGGCCGATCCCCTGCATCCAGGCGATACCCGTGGCGCGGCACTCGGTAGGATAAAAGGTGGCCGCCAGGGTTTGCATTCCGGACTGTGCGCCATTCATTGCGATACCCATCAGGAAAATTAACCCGCCAAACAGAACGATATGGTTATGCTCAATGCCCAGCAAAAGAATGAGGCCCATTGTCAGCACGAAGCCGCCCGCGACTACCTTGTGCGCTTCCCAGCGGTCCATCATCCAGCCCGCAAGCAGAATGCCTGCGGTACCGCCGAAGGTGAACAGCGAGGTGAGCCAGGCCGATTCCGCCAGTGCATAGCCCATGCCCTGCATCAGCGTCGGCATCCAGCTCAGCAGGACGTAGTAAATAACCAGTCCCATAAAGTAGGTCACCCACAGCATCAGGGTACCGGGTAACCAGGGTTGGGAGAAAAGCTGCGCTACGCTCCCTTTCTTAGAGACGACCTTCTCTTCCGTGAGGAAAAAGCCCGTGACGCCATCCAGTGTGTTGCGCGCGAACCGGCTAGCGATGCGGCGAATCTGCATGACGTCTTTCCCGCGCTGCACCAGAAACTTCACTGACTCCGGTAAAAGCAGCGCCAGCAGCAGCGTTAAAATGAGCGGCGCAATCGCACCGGTCAGCAGCACGCTTCGCCAGCCATGGTGAGGAATAAGCCAGGAAGAGATGGCGCCGCCGCCTGCCGCACCCAGAGGAAAGCCGCAGTACATGGTATTAATGGCCATGGCGCGGCAGCGCTGAGGGGCAAACTCGGAGATAAGCGTGATGGCGTTCGGCATCGCGGCGCCGAGCCCCAGGCCTGTCAGAAAACGCCATAGCGTCAGGGTATTCAGGCTTTGTGCTCAGGCCGTGCCCAGACTCGCCAGGCCGAAGAACAGACACGAAAAGACGAGCACGCGTTTGCGTCCCACTCTGTCGGACACCGGGCCAGCAATAAGCGCCCCCAGCGACAGCCCCAGCAGCGCCGCACTCAGTACCGGCCCCAGATCCTGTTTATGTATTCCCCATTCGGCCGACAGCGTCGGCGCAATGTAACCCATCGCGGCGGTATCGAAACCATCGATCGCCAGAACCAGAAAGCCCAGCACAATCAGAAGCCAGTGAAACCCTGAAAAGCGACTTTCATCGATCACCTGCTGAATATCCACCCGACCTGAATACGTCATACGCTCCCCTCTGAATTGATGTTGTTTTTGTGTTCTTGTATTTGCTTGTCTATACAATTGCGGAGGGGCGGGTTGTGTCAAATTTTCTTATCTAATATGTTAACTGGATGTTATTTTCGACAAAAAAAGCGCCCGAGGGGGGGAATCGGGCGCGTGAAAAAAAAGGTTAACAGAAGAAGATCAGGCCGCGTTTCCTTGAGAAAGCGGGGCCAGCGCAGCAGGCAGTTTACTGAGTTCCTGCACCAGCGAATCCTTGCTAATTTCGCTAATCGTCTTCGCACCGGTCAGCGTCATCGCCACCTTCATCTCTTTCTCGATCAGGTTCAGCAGGTTCGCCACGCCCGCCTGACCGCTGGTGGCCAGCGCGTACAGGTACGCACGACCCAGCAGCACGCTGTCTGCCCCCAGGGCAATCATGCGTACCACGTCCAGCCCGTTACGAATGCCGCTGTCGGCCAGAATCGCGATGTCCCCCTTCACCGCATCGGCGATGGCGGGCAGCGCGCGGGCAGAAGAGAGCACGCCGTCGAGCTGGCGTCCGCCGTGGTTAGAGACCACGATCCCGTCCGCGCCGAAGCGCACCGCGTCGCGGGCATCTTCCGGATCGAGGATCCCTTTGATCACCATCGGGCCGTCCCAGAATTCGCGGATCCACTCCAGGTCTTTCCACGAGATGGACGGATCGAAGTTATTTGCCAGCCAGCCGATGTAATCTTCCAGTCCGGTTGGTTTGCCGAGATAGGTCGAAATATTTCCCAGATCGTGTGGACGTCCGTTCAGACCCACATCCCACGCCCACTGCGGGTGGGTGACGGCCTGCCAGTAGCGGCGTAGCGCGGCGTTTGGGCCGCTCATGCCGGAGTGCGCATCACGGTAGCGCGCACCGGGCGTCGGCATATCGACAGTAAAGACCAGCGTGGAGCAACCCGCCGCTTTCGCGCGCTCCAGCGCGTTACGCATAAAGCCGCGATCGCGCAGGACGTACAGCTGGAACCACATCGGGCGCTTGATGGTCGGGGCGACCTCTTCAATCGGGCAGACGGACACGGTGGAAAGCGTAAACGGAATGCCTTTAGCATCCGCCGCGGCGGCGGCCTGCACTTCGCCACGTCGGGCGTACATACCGCACAGGCCTACGGGCGCGAGCGCCACCGGCATGGAAAGCGTCTCGTTGAATAGCCTTGTCTCAAGGCTCAGGTCAGACATATTTTTCAGCACGCGCTGGCGCAGGGCCACTTCTGACAGATCTTCCACGTTGCGGCGCAGGGTATATTCGGCATACGCCCCGCCGTCGATGTAGTGGAACAGGAAAGGGGGCAAAATGCGCTGCGCCGCGGCGCGATAGTCACTGGCTGCTGAAATAATCATGCTTTGTTCTCCCTGGAAATATCGTTGTCGCCAGGCAGACGGGTAATGCGCGCCTGTCGGGCCTGATCTTCATCGAATCGTTTAATGGTGGTGTGCACGAAGCCGAGATGCGCCATCATCGCCTTGCGCGCGGCCTCGGCATCGCCCGCCAGAATGGCGTTGAGCACCGCCTCGTGCTGTTCGGTTAGCTGAGCGAAAACCGGCGGGACCAGATACATACGCTGGCGGCTCTGCTTTACGGAGGACTGCAGCAGGTCGAAGAAGCCGCGCATGGTCTGCAGCAGAACCACGTTGTGCGACGCCTCGGCAATCGCCAGGTGAAACCGCACGTCCGCCTGCGAGGCGATGTCCGGATCGCTGCTTTGCGTGGCTTCGAAACAGGCTTTGAGCTTCTCTTTGTCGGCCTCGGTTGCCCGCATTGCCGCGTGCCACGCGGTGCTGGTTTCGATGGCGTGACGCGCTTCAAGGATGTCAAAGCTGTAGTCCGGGTCGTTTTCCATCAGCGTTTTCAGCGGCTGGACGATATTTTGCTCGGACCAGTCATCATGCTGCCAGCGCACGAAAGTACCGCCGCCGCGACGGCTCAGCAGTACCCCTTCGTTAACCAGCGTCGCCAGCGCCTCGCGCAGTGAATTGCGCGACACGCCAAGCTGGGCGGCAAGCTGGCGTTCGGCGGGCAATTTCATGCCCGCTTCCAGATGTTGTTCTTCAATCAGCGCCCGCACGCGAGTGGCAATCTCGTCGGAGAGGCGTCTGGGCATCACTATCATGGAATCATCCAGGTTAAGACATAGGCCTGCAGCGTGGTAATAACGCCCACCATGCAGGTAAATATCAGGCTGTGTTTCACGGTAAAGCGGAACAGATCCGACTCTTTACCCACCAGTCCCACCGCGGCACAGGCAATGGCGATGGACTGCGGGGAAATCATCTTCCCGGTCACGCCGCCGGTGGTGTTAGCGGCGACCAGCAGCACGTCCGACACGCCAATCTGCTGCGCTGCCGTCGCCTGCAGGGCGGCAAACAGGGCGTTTGATGAGGTATCGGAACCGGTCAGGAACACGCCCAGCCAGCCGAGGAACGGCGAGAAGAAGGTAAACGCGTGGCCGGTATGCGCCAGGGCTAACGCCAGCGTCGACGACAGGCCGGAGTAGTTCGAGATAAACGCGAACGCCAGCACCATGCCGATGGAGTAGATCGGCAGCATCAGCTCTTTAATCGTCGCCGCAAAGGTCTGCACTGCGGCGGCAGGCTTCATGCGCAGCCACACCACGGAAAGGATAGCGGCAAACAGAATGGCCGTGCCGGTAGCGGAGAACCAGTCAAATTTGAATACCGCCGCGTACGGCGTGGCGTCGTGCACCACCGGCGGCATACGCGCGACCATCTTGTCGAGGAATGGCACGGAGATGTTAATCACCATGTCGTACAGCGCGCCACCAGGCGCGAACAGCGCTTTAAACGGTGGAACGCTCCACAGCGTCACGGTGGCGGTCAGGAACAGGAACGGTGACCAGGCGCGGACGATCTGCCCGGCCGTATAGCCCGTGCGGGCCAGAGTCTGATCCACATGTGAGGCACCCATATCGGCAAAGCGGAAGATGCGCACCGGCTGCCAGCGTTTCAGGAACAGCGTCAGACAGACCAGCGACACCAGGGAAGAGATAATGTCCGGCAGTTCAGGGCCGAGGAAGTTGGAGCTGAGATACTGGGCAATCGCGAACGAACCGCCCGCCACCATCACCGCAGGCCAGGTCTCTTTCACGCCGCGCCAGCCGTCCATAATCGCCATGATCCAGAACAGCACGATGATGGTCAGGAACGGTAACTGGCGGCCCACCATCTGGCCGATCTCAAAGCTGTCCAGCCCGGTCACCTGTCCCGCCACCAGAATCGGGATCCCCATCGCGCCAAAGGCTACCGGCGCGGTATTCACAATCAGGCACAGGCCCGCGGCATACAGCGGGTTAAAGCCCAGACCCACCAGCAGCGCCGCGGTGATCGCCACCGGCGCGCCAAATCCTGCCGCCCCTTCCAGAAATGCTCCGAAGGAGAAGCCGACGATCAGCATCTGCAAACGCTGGTCCGGCGTGATGGAGAGAATAGACGAGCGAATGATGTCGAACTGCCCGGTTTTTACCGAGATTTTGTAGACAAAGACGGCGGCGATGATGATCCACGCAATCGGCCACAGTCCGTAGAAGAAGCCATAGACGACGGACGCCAGCGCGCGATCGACCGGCATTTTGTAGAAGAACAACGCCACCATCAGGGCGATGGCAACGGTATACGTCGCGGCGAGGTAGCCCTTCAGCTTGAGCTTAATCAGCGCAAAGAAGAAGAACAGGATCGGAAGCGATGCGATCAGACTCGACAGCCAGATATTCCCGGCCGGATCGTAGTTTTGTTGCCAGAGGCTCATGCAGGTCTCCTGGGGACCACACAGTTAGCGTTGCGGGTGAGTCTCCGCTCATCTCTGCGTCACATTCTGTGTAAAAGTGGTCCTGCCAATGTTGTGTTGTAGGGTTAATGACAACAAATGGTTAACCAGATGTTATGGCCAGGCAATGAGTTTGTGAGCGAAAATAATGGAATTGTGAACCAGGGGAGGAAGAAAAGGGGAATTGGTTGGGCCAATTTGAAGCGGGGTGGGGTCTGATGCCCTCACCCCGGCCCTCTCCCACAGGGAGAGGGAGAATTATCAGAACGCGGTCTTACAAAAGCCCGTCATCTCTTTCAGGCCCATTTCGCGGCCAAGCTCGGTCATCGGGTGCACCACCACCAGGCCACGGACGCTTTTTTTCAGCTTGCCCATGTCGGCCTGCTCTTTTTTGGTGATCGCACGGCGGTGCGGCATGTTCATCAGCTTTTGCGCTTCTTTGCTCAGCTTCTGGCCTTTCACTTCGCGCAGACGCTCGATTTCTGTTTCCAGCGTGGCAGCTTCTTTCTCCAGCTCGGCGTACTTCTCAGCGGAATCAACCAGGGAAAGGCCAGCCATCTGGTGACGGATGAGATCCAGACGGTCGCTCAGGCGTTTAATTTCGTTCTTTTCGACTTCTTTCATGACAAATGACTCTAAATCGGGGGAATTTACAGGAAGGATACACCAATGTGCGCAGGCTTACTTCTGAAACGCTTTTTTTAAGCTGATTCGGGAAATCAGCTCAGTCAGGGAAAGAACCATGGTGGAACGGACAACCTGTTGATAACGCAGCTTTTGCATCGCGTACAGCTCAGGGTCGCTGTTATCAAAATGGGGCGCAGGGGGCAATGCGGTGACGCAGTGTAATTCGCCGAAAGGCCCAAGAATTTCATCATCAGTAAAGGTGTACTCATTACCGTCATGATTTAACTCTTCGCGTAATGCCATCAGCAATTCAGCGTCTTCATACTCTGGCCTGCTTAGCACGCCAAGGCCGTAAATCAGCTTCAGACGCACTGAAAGATCGCCCAGCGGTCCGTCTCCGTCCAGTAACGGTTCTACAGCATATTTTACCGCGTAGTCGTCTTTGCGAAACACCTGAAGCACCAGGATATTGACCGCCTCAGTTAACAGCTCGACGGCGGCAATCAGGAAACTTCGTACGGTTTTGCCAGCATTCAGACGCTCAAGCACACGGTTTTCAAAGGCCTGGGTTTGTTCCATTATTGCCTGCATATCTGACAATCTGTTATTCGGGCGCAGGCTAACCTGCGCCGGACTCTGTATCATTTGGTTGCGTTATATGCGCTCACCGCCTCCGCCACCACGTCGCTGTTGGCGTCCAGACCGGAAATCTGCGCCAGCGCAGCCTGCGCGCCGTTGTCATCAATCAGCTGAGCCAGCTCAATCGCCTGCGGATCCTGCTCGCTGCGGTAGTGCATTGCGGCCGCGATCCCTTTCACCAGGTTAGCGTGTGGCAGGCCGTATTCCAGCGTGCCCAGCAGCGGCTTAATCAGGCGATCGCCCGCGCTCAGTTTACGCAGCGGCTGACGACCCACGCGCTCAACGTCATCTTTCAGATACGGGTTTTCAAAACGACCGAGGATTTTCTGGATGTATGCTGCGTGTTTATCAGCATCAAAACCGTAGCGTTTGATCAGCACCGCGCCGCTCTCTTCCATTGCCCCTTTCACCACCGCGCGGATCTTCTCATCGAGGATCGCGTCACGAATGGTCTGATGACCGGCCAATTTTCCGAGGTACGCGGTTATAGCATGACCCGTGTTCAGCGTGAAGAGTTTACGTTCGACAAATGCCATCAGGTTATCAGTTAATTCCATCCCCGGGATGGTAGGCAGGGTGCCTTTAAACTGGGTTTTATCGACGATCCACTCGCTGAAGGTTTCAACGGTCACTTCCAACGGGTCGTTGGTTGCAGATTCTGATGGCGGTACGATACGGTCAACGGCGGAGTCGACAAAGCCGACGTGCGCTTCAACCCATGCTTTGTCTTCGTCAGCGACAGCCGCCAGAACGTGGCCTTTCAGCTGCGTGGTGCCGCGCACCATGTTTTCGCAGGCGATGATGTTCAGCGGAGCGTCGTTGCCCTGTGCTTTACGCTTCGCCAGACCTTTTGCCACCGCAGGCGCGATACGCTCAAGCACCACCGGACCTACTGCAGTGGTGACCAGATCAACGCTGGCAATCAAGTCGATAACGTCGTCGCCAATGCTGCTTACCGCATTCACGCCCGACACGGTTTCAACCTGCTCGTTTTCACCCACTACGTGGACCTGATAGCTATGACGGGCATTCAGGGCATCCAGGACCACCTGATTCACATCGGCAAACGTCAGCGTAATGCCCGCGTCTGCCAGCAGTTTGCCGATAAAACCACGGCCAATGTTACCTGCGCCAAAATGTAATGCTTTCATAGTATTAACCTTCATTAATGTTTTTACCCGAGAGGGCTGGGGTGAGGCTTTTCCCTCACCCTAACCCTCTCCCAAAGGGAGAGGGAATAGTTGGAACTTACTTGTTCAGCAGTGCCAGAACTTCTTCAACGCTTTCAGTCTGTGCCAGGCGCTCGATAACAGACTCATCGTCCAGCGCGTTGGTCAGGCTGGTAATCACCTGAATGTGCTCGTTGTTGCGTGCGGCAATACCAATCACCAGACGGGCGATGTCATCTTCTTCTTCGCCGAAGCGCACGCCGTCAGGGTACTGACAGAACACTACGCCCGTTTTCAGCACGCGGTCTTTTGCTTCAACCGTACCATGCGGAACCGCGATGGATTCACCCAGGTAGGTTGGGGTCAGTTTTTCACGTTCCAGCATTGCGTCAACGTATTCTGGCTGAACGTAGCCGCCTTTTACCAGCTGCTCACCGGCAAAGCGAATCGCTTCTTCTTTGTTGGTCGCGGTACGACCGAGGAAGATGTTTTCCGCGCCCAGTTTGAACAGGTGAGCATTGCTCTCGTCGAAGCTGTCCTGCAGGCTGCTACGCACTTTGACTTCATTGTCTTCGTGACGCTGGGCCGCAACCAGACGCTCTGTCAGGCTGGTGTACAGGCCGCTGTCGAGGAAGTTAGTCAGCGAAATGTGCTGCGCCTGAGGCACCTGACGCATGGCGCGTTCGGTCAGATCGCGGTGCGTGATCACCAGGTCAACGTCCGGCGGCAGGCTGTTAATCGCGCTGTTAGTGACAGAGATATTGGTCAGACCTGCATCCTGTACTTTCTTACGCAGCACGCCTGCACCCATTGCGCTGGAACCCATACCGGCGTCACAGGCAACGATAATTTTACGCACGTGGCTCAGGTCGTTAGAGACATCGCCAGCGGCCAGCGGGGTAGCGCCTTTAGATTCCGCTTTCATGTCGTGCATACGACGGGTTGCCGCTTCGATATCGTCGTCTTCTTTCACTTTGCTGGTTTTCAGCAGGATAGACGCCACCACGAAGGAGACCGCCATCGCCGCACAGATCGCCGCGATGTTAGCGAAGTAAGCCCCTTTTGGCGTCATCGCCAGTACCGCCAGGATAGAGCCCGGAGACGCTGGAGAAACCAGACCACCGCCCAGCACGCTCAGCGTGAACACACCCGTCATACCGCCGAGGATAACGGCCAGGATCAGACGTGGGTTCATCAGCACGTACGGGAAGTAAATTTCGTGGATACCGCCCAGGAAGTGAATGATAGCCGCGCCGCCCGCAGACTGCTTAGCGCTGCCGCGACCAAAGAACATGTACGCCAGCAGAACGCCCATACCCGGGCCCGGGTTCGCTTCAATCAGGAAGAAGATGGACTTACCGAGGTCATGGGACTGCTGAATACCCAGCGGTGAGAAGATACCGTGGTTGATGGCGTTGTTGAGGAACAGGATTTTCGCCGGTTCAACAAAGATAGACGCCAGCGGCAGCATGTCGTGCGCAACCATGAAGTTAACGCCTGCTGCCAGAATTTTGGACAGCACTTCAACCGCAGGGCCAATGCCCATGAACGCCAGAATCGCGAGGATCATCCCGATGATGCCCGCAGAGAAGTTGTTCACCAGCATTTCGAAGCCGGATTTGATCTTGCCATCAACCCAGACGTCGAATTTCTTAATCGCCCAGCCGCCCAGAGGACCGGCAATCATGGCGCCGAGGAACATCGGCATATCCGCACCGACGATAACACCCATGGTTGTGATGGCACCCACGACGCCACCACGGTCACCGCCGACCAGACGACCACCGGTGAAACCGATGAGCAGCGGCAGCAGATAGGTAATCATTGGACCAACAAGCTTCGCCAGCGTTTCGTTAGGCAACCACCCTGTCGGAATGAACAATGCAGTGATGATACCCCACGCGATAAACGCGCCGATGTTTGGCATCACCATGTTGCTGAGGAAACGACCAAAGCTTTGAACTTTGATCTTGAAATCGGATGACATAAAACACCCCTTCTTATGTTTACGCTTAGGCTTGCGGCCCGAGGTTTATCGTTAATGTGCGGCGGCAGAGGTAGCCGGGCCCTGTTCTGATGCTGTGAAATCTGGCACTGAATCGTTCAACTGTCCAGACAGCGAAAATTTGTGTGATCTCAGTCACGTAAATGTAGGGGGTGGGGCGAATAATGAAGTGATCTCCATCACAAAATCAGTGTGTAAAATAAATACAACGCGTAGAAAAGAAGCAAAACCACCCCTATTTTGTGATTGATGTCACATTTGGTCGCCGCGTGTTTGTTTCTGAGATGTGACAGGATTCACAAAATATTTTTATGCAGATTTGTCTGCATGTGATCCCTGGCAAACTTTGCTTTGCCATTCGCCGCCAGGATGAAAGCAAGCAACACGGAAAGCTAAAAAACCACTTTTAAGTTGTGGTATGGCGAAAAAGGAAAAGGTAGATTACGCTCATAATGTAAGGTTAAGTATATTATTATTCAGGATATATTTTGACACGCTTATAAACTTGCATGGAGATATTATAAAAACCGATACTCCCCGCCTTTGAAATAACAAGCATTGCTCTTTTGTTTAAAAATAAACTAATTAGGCTGCGCACTGTTTTATTAATTTAATGAGTTGACGTTGTTTAAGTGAGGAGAATATGTTTCTCAACTATTTTGCGCTGGGTGTATTGATTTTTGTGTTCCTGGTTCTGTTTTACGGAATCATCGCTATTCATGACATCCCTTATAATATGGCGAAAAAACGTAACCATCCCCATGCCGATGCTATCCATACGGCGGGGTGGATAAGCCTGTTTACGCTCCATGCCATTTGGCCGTTTCTGTGGATATGGGCCACGTTGTATCGGGAAGATCGCGGCTGGGGTATGCAGAACCATATCTCAAAACCGGATGAGGTGCCGGGTATGGATGCTCTGACCCAACGCGTAGCCGAACTCGAGCAAAAACTGGCCGCAGTGCAACCCGCTGCCGATAAAAATACGCTGGAGCGCTGATCATGGATTTGTTGATTATTCTGACCTATGTGGCCTTTGCATGGGCCATCTTTAAAATATTTCGTATTCCGGTCAACCAATGGACGCTCGCCACCGCAACCCTGGGTGGGGTATTTATTGTCGCGGGCCTTATCTTATTAATGAACTATAACCACCCGTATACCTTTACGGCGCAAAAAGCGGTTATTTCCATTCCGATCACGCCGCAGGTGACGGGAATAGTCACGGAAGTGACCGATAAAAATAACCAGCTTATTAAAAAAGGCGAAGTGTTATTTAAACTGGATCCGGGCCGCTATCAGGCACGCGTCGACAGGCTGAAGGCAGACCTGGTGACCGCCACGCACAATATCGACAATCTGAAAGCACAGCTCTCGGAAGCGGTCGCTAATACGACACGCGTGTCTGCTGAACGCGATCGTCTGTTTAAAGATTATCAGCGCTACCTGAAAGGCAGCCAGGCGAAGGTGAATCCGTTCTCTGAAAGCGATATCGACAACGCGCGTCAGAACTACCTGGCACAGGATGCGATGGTGAAAGGATCCGTTGCCGAACAAACGCAGATTCAAAGCCAGTTAGACAGCATGGTAAATGGCGAACAGTCGCAAATTGCTTCTCTTCGCGCGCAGCTGGCGGAAGCCACCTATAACCTCGATCAGACCGTGGTGCGTGCGCCAAGCAATGGGTATATCACCCAGGTGCTGATCCGTCCGGGTACGTACGCCGCCGCGCTGCCGCTGCGTCCGGTAATGGTCTTCATTCCTGAACAGAAACGCCAAATCGTGGCGCAGTTCCGCCAGAACTCGTTACTGCGTTTGAAACCGGGCGACGAAGCGGAAGCGGTGTTTAACGCACTGCCGGGCCAGGTGTTCACCGGTAAACTTACCAGCGTCCTGCCGGTGGTGCCGGGAGGGACGTATCAGGCGCAGGGCGCGCTGCAGGCGCTGACGGTCGTACCGGGCACCGATGGCGTGCAGGCGCTTATCGAACTGGAGCCAAACGCGGACGTTCATGCGCTGCCTGATGGTATCTACGCCCAGGTGGCGGTCTATTCCGACCACTTCGCCCATGTCTCGGTGATGCGTAAGGTCCTGTTACGTATGACCAGCTGGATGCACTACCTCTACCTCGATCACTAATCTCTCCCGAGGCAGGAATGCGATAAGCATACCTGCCTTTTTTCGCTGCTTGATCCATACTGACCTCTTTGTGAGCATTCAGGAGCAGGCAATGAAACTCATCGGCAGCTATACCAGTCCCTTCGTGCGTAAAATCTCGATTCTCCTGCTGGAGAAAGGGATTGAATTTGAATTCGTCAATGAACAGCCTTACAGCGCCGAAAATGGCGTTGCGCAGTACAATCCGTTGGGCAAAGTCCCTGCACTGGTGACCGATGGGGGTGAATGCTGGTTTGATTCGCCGATAATTGCGGAATACGTCGAACAACTCGGCGTTGCGCCAGCCATGCTGCCGGCCGATCCAAAAGCGGCGCTGGCCATGAAGCAAATCGAAGCGCTGGCAGATGGCATCATGGATGCGGGGTTAACCTCCGTGCGGGAGCTGGCACGGCCTGTCGCCCAGCAGTCGGAAACGGAGCTGCTGCGCCAGCGTGAAAAAATCAACCGCAGCCTGGACATGTGCGAGCAGCTCATTCGGGAAGGAAAAATTCAGGTCGATAGCGTGGATCTGGCAACCATTGCCATCGTCTGTGCCATTGGTTATCTCAACTTCCGCCACGTTTCCCCGGGATGGTGCGTCAACCGTCCGTTGCTGGTTAAGCTCGCGGAAACGCTTTGTCAGCGCGAGAGCTTTGCCCGTACCGAACCGCCAAAGGCTTGACGCGGGATATAACACTTCCCGCCAGGAGGCGGTACAATCCCGCCACATGTTAACTCCCTCTCCCGTCGGGAGGGGGGAAGATATTTACTCGCCGGGCGCATTATGACTACTCATCATTCCCTCTACAGCCAAATTCCTGCCACCGATCGTCTGCTTCGCGAACCGCGTATTCAAACCGCTCTGGAACAGTTCGGTCATACCGCGACGGTCGACATGCTACGCCAGCTTCAGGACGAAGCCCGACGCCATATTCAGGCTGAAAATGCGCTGCCCGCCTGGTGTGAGCTGTGGGGTGAGGAAGCGCAGAGAAGGCTGGGAGAGAAAACGCAAAGCGCGTTACGGCCGGTCATCAACCTGACGGGGACCGTGCTGCATACCAACCTGGGACGCGCGCAACAGGCTGAAGAGGCGGTCGCGGCGGTGGTGCAGGCTATGCGCTCGCCGGTGACGCTGGAGTACGATCTGGACGGGGCTGGGCGCGGTCACCGCGACCGGGCGCTGGCGGAGCTGCTATGCCAGCTGACCGGGGCGGAAGATGCCTGCATTGTAAACAACAACGCGGCAGCGGTACTGCTGATGCTGGCGGCGACCGCCAATGGCAAAGAGGTGGTGGTTTCCCGCGGCGAGCTGGTGGAGATTGGCGGAGCGTTTCGCATTCCGGACGTGATGCGCCAGGCGGGCTGTACGCTGCATGAAGTCGGCACGACCAACCGCACGCATGCTAAAGACTACCGCGCGGCGGTAAATGACAATACCGCGCTGCTGATGAAGGTCCACACCAGCAATTACCATATAGAAGGCTTTACCAAAACCGTTGATGAAGCGGAACTGGCGGCGATGGGGCGCGAGCTGAATGTTCCGGTGATTGCCGATCTCGGCAGCGGTTCGCTGGTGGATTTAAGCCAGTACGGTCTGCCAAAAGAGCCCATGCCGCAGCAGATGATTGCCGCTGGTGTGAGCCTGGTGAGTTTCTCCGGCGACAAACTGCTGGGCGGGCCGCAGGCGGGGATTATCGTCGGCAAGCGCGAGCTGATAGCCCAGTTGCAGCAACATCCGCTGAAGCGCGCGTTACGCGCCGATAAAATGACGCTCGCCGCGCTGGAAGCGACCCTGCGGCTCTACCTGCACCCGGAGAAGCTGGCCGAGCGCCTGCCTACGCTGCGCCTGCTGGGCCGTGACGCCGCCTCGATTCGCGCGCAGGCTGAATTGCTGTTGCCGCAGGTTGCGCCGCATTACCCCGATTTTGATGTGCGCATTGAGCCCTGTCAGTCGCAGATTGGCAGCGGATCGCTACCGGTAGACCGGCTGCCGAGCGAAGCGCTGACCTTCACGCCGCGTGATGGACACGGTGGCCACCTTGAGGCGCTGTCGGCGCGCTGGCGTGCGCTGCCAACGCCTGTGATTGGCCGTATTTACGATGGCCGAATGTGGCTGGATTTACGCTGTCTTGAAGATGAAGCGCGATTTCTGGAGATGCTGTTGAAATGATTATTGCCACCGCCGGTCACGTCGACCACGGAAAAACTACGCTGTTGCAGGCCATTACCGGCATTAACGCCGATCGCCTGCCGGAAGAGAAAAAGCGCGGCATGACCATCGATCTGGGTTATGCCTACTGGCCGCAGCCCGATGGCCGCGTGCTGGGCTTCATTGATGTACCGGGACATGAAAAATTTCTCTCCAACATGCTCGCAGGGGTGGGGGGGATTGACCATGCCCTGCTGGTGGTCGCCTGCGATGACGGCGTGATGGCGCAAACGCGTGAACATCTTGCGATCCTGCAGCTGACGGGCAACCCGCAGTTAACCGTCGCACTCACGAAAGCCGATCGCGTAGATGAGGCGCGCCTGAATGAGGTGCGCGATGAAGTACAGGCGACCCTGCGTGAATATGGTTTTGCTGATGCACCGCTGTTTGTCACCGTGGCGACAGAAGGGCGCGGTATTGACGAACTTCGCGATCGTTTGCAGCAGCTTACGTCACGTGAGCACCCCAGCCATCACCGCTTCCGTCTGGCTATCGACCGGGCCTTTACCGTAAAAGGTGCGGGACTGGTGGTGACCGGCACCGCGCTGAGCGGTGAAGTAAACGTAGGTGATACGCTCTGGCTGACGGGAGTGAATAAACCAATGCGCGTGCGTGGGTTACATGCGCAAAATCAACCCACTGAGCATGCCCATGCCGGGCAGCGTATTGCGCTGAACATCGCCGGGGATGCGGAAAAAGATGCCATCAACCGTGGTGACTGGCTGCTGGCTGACGCCCCGCCTGAGCCCACCGAACGGGTGATTGTTTCTCTCCAGACCCATGCGCCACTGACCCAATGGCAGCCGCTGCATATACACCATGCAGCCAGCCATATCACCGGGCGCGTATCATTGCTGGAAAACGATCTCGCCGAGCTGGTGTTTGATGCGCCGCTCTGGCTTGCGGATAACGACCGGCTGGTGCTGCGCGATATCTCGGCGCGGGAGACGTTGGCCGGGGCGCGCGTGGTGACGCTCAATCCACCACGTCGTGGCAAGCGTAAGCCAGAGTACCTGCAGTGGCTGGCGGCACTGGCGCAGGCCAGCGATGATAAGGCCGCACTGCGGATCCATCTGGAGCGTGGTGCGGTGAATCTCGCTGATTTTGCCTGGGCGCGCCAGCTGAGCGCTGAAGGGTTGCGCCAGTTAACCCGGGAGCCTGGCTTTATTCAGGCCGGTAACAACATGCTGAACGCGCCGGTTGCCGCACACTGGCAGCGCAAGATACTGAGTACGCTCGCTATCTACCATGAACAGCATCAGGATGAACCCGGTCCGGGGCGTGAACGTCTGCGACGCATGGCATTGCCGATGGAAGACGATGCACTGGTGCTGCTGCTGATTGAAAACATGCGGGAAAGCGGGGTGATTAAAAGCCATCACGGCTGGTTGCATTTGCCGGATCACAAGGCCGGTTTTACCGCCGAGCAAGAGGCGGTCTGGCAAAAAACGGCACCGCTGTTTGGCGATGAACCCTGGTGGGTCCGCGATCTCGCGCGTGAAACCCATACCGACGAGCAGCTGATGCGGCAGGTATTGCGTCATGCCGCACAGCAGGGGCTGATTGTGGCGATCGTTAAAGATCGCTATTACCGTAACGATCGGATCGTGGCATTCGCGAATCTGATCCGCGAGTTGGATCAGGCTCGTGGATCAACCTGTGCGGCAGATTTCCGTGACCAGCTGAACGTGGGTCGCAAGCTGGCGATTCAGATCCTGGAATATTTCAACCGTATTGGGTTTACGCGTCGTCGGGGTAATGACCATCTGCTTCGCGACGCGCAGCTGTTCCCTTAAGCGTTACGCATGACGAGCGAGTTTCTGCTTCGCCAGCCATACCGCGCCCAGTCGTCCTGCCTGGTTACCCAGTTCACAGGGCAGAATGGGCACCTTAAGCGCCTCCCACTCCTCGAATCGTTGTAGGTACTTATCGAGCAGGAGATAAATTTTTTCCTGCTCGCTTATCCCGCCGCCAATCAGCACTGCCTGGGGATCGAACATCGAGATCACGCTGTAAACCCCGCGCGACAGAAAATGCGCCCAGGCTTCAATGGCTTCGCGCAGATGCACGTCACTTTCCATACGTTTAAACAGCTCTTCCCCGTGGGGCATTTCGTCTTCCGACAGCGCCAGCGCACGGCTGCAGGCTTTCATCAGGCCACTGGCAGATGCCACCTCATGCATCGGTTCGCCCTTGTCCCCTACGGGCAGCACGCCAAATTCACCTGCACGGTAATGCGACCCGCGATAGAGATCGCCTTCCATCACAATCCCGCCGCCAATGCCCGTTCCAATGGTGATGCAGACGAAATGTTCGTAGTCCTTACCTGCGCCCTGCCAGCGTTCGCCCAGTGCCGCACAGTTAGCGTCATTTTCCACGGTAACGGGAAGATCGGTCAGCCCGGCAAACAGCTCGCACAGGTTTTCACCATCAAGATACTCAAGTGCCCCCGCTTTTGCCGCTTCGCCGGTATGGTGGTTAATATGGCCGGGAAAACTGACGCCAATGCCGACAATGTCATTTTCCTGACGGTACTCTTCGACAACGCTTTTCCATTTCTCTTTGAATGTGTTTGTATCCTCAGGGGTATCGTACTCATCGGACGTGAGTTCCTTGCCGTTTTCATCAATCACGCCGTGTTTGATGTGGGTTCCGCCCACGTCAAAGCCGATAAATAGCTGCATCGCATCGTTCCTCATGAGCCCTTGAGCTGTTAAGTATGGCTCAGCGGCAGAAACGAAACGTAAAGTACGGTAATCCGTGATACGCCTCGTAAACCCGTCACCGGTTGGCGAGAAAATCGCCAGCGGGAGCTACCCTTGTTGTACACCAACAGCAAGGAGACGGTCATGACAAACAATCCTCCCTCATCACGTATCCAGCCTGGCGAGTATGGTTTTCCCCTCAAGCTGAAGCCCCGTTATGACAACTTTATTGGCGGCGACTGGGTGGCCCCCGTCGACGGTGAATACTATTCCAACCTCACGCCCGTCACTGGCCAGCCGCTGTGCGAGATAGCCAGCTCCGGCAAGCGCGATATCGACCTGGCGCTGGATGCAGCGCACAGAGCTAAAGATAAATGGGGGCAGACTTCCGTTCAGGACAGAGCCACGATGTTGTTCAAAATCGCCGACCGGATGGAGCAGAATCTGGAGCTGTTAGCCACGGCTGAAACCTGGGACAACGGCAAACCGATCCGTGAAACCATGGCGGCAGATGTGCCGCTGGCGATTGACCATTTCCGTTATTTTGCCTCCTGTATTCGTGCCCAGGAGGGGGGAATAAGTGAAGTTGATAAAGACACCGTGGCGTACCATTTCCACGAGCCGCTGGGTGTGGTGGGGCAAATCATCCCGTGGAACTTCCCGCTGCTGATGGCGAGCTGGAAAATGGCGCCCGCGCTGGCGGCCGGGAACTGCATCGTGCTCAAACCGGCGCGTTTAACCCCGTTGTCGGTGCTGCTGTTGATGGAGGTGATTGGAGACCTGCTGCCGCCAGGCGTCATTAACGTCGTCAACGGCGCCGGGGGCGAGATTGGGGAATATCTCGCCACCTCAAAACGCATCGCTAAGGTGGCGTTTACCGGGTCGACGGAAGTGGGCCAGCAAATCATGCAGTATGCGACCCAGAACATCATCCCGGTGACGCTGGAGTTGGGCGGAAAATCCCCGAACATCTTCTTCGCTGACGTTATGGATGAAGAGGACGCGTTCTTTGATAAAGCGCTGGAAGGATTTGCGCTGTTTGCCTTCAACCAGGGGGAAGTGTGCACCTGTCCAAGCCGCGCGCTAGTGCAGGAGTCCATTTATGAGCGCTTTATGGAGCGGGCAATCCGTCGCGTGGAGTCGATTCGTAGCGGTAACCCGCTCGATAACGTCACGCAGATGGGCGCGCAGGTGTCGCACGGGCAGCTGGAAACCATTCTTAATTACATAGATATAGGTAAGAAAGAGGGCGCAGAGGTCCTGACCGGTGGCCGCCGTAAGGTGCTGGGGGGGGATCTGCAGGAGGGTTACTACCTTGAACCGACAATCCTGTCCGGTCAAAACAACATGCGCGTCTTCCAGGAGGAAATTTTCGGACCTGTGCTGGCCGTAACGACCTTCAAAACCATGGAGGAGGCGCTGGAGATTGCTAACGATACGCCGTATGGCCTGGGGGCGGGCGTCTGGAGCCGTAACGGAAATCTGGCTTACAAAATGGGGCGCGGTATTCAGGCCGGACGCGTTTGGACCAACTGCTATCACGCCTATCCGGCGCATGCGGCATTTGGTGGTTACAAGCAGTCGGGTATTGGGCGAGAAACCCACAAAATGATGCTGGAACATTACCAGCAGACTAAATGTCTGCTGGTCAGCTATTCCGATAAACCGCTGGGCCTGTTTTAGGTACCTAAATCAGGCCGTCCCTGGACGGCCTGATTGATTTGCTGGCGCAGGCAGTTCAGTACACCGTCCAGAACATATTGTACGCGCCAGGGCTGATATTCGCGCTTGCGGAATATTGCTGTCAGATCGAGCCACCACTCTTCCTGATGTGGGAAACAGGGGACCAGCATGCCATGCGTCAGTTCTTTTTTTAGACTTTCTTTTGGCGCGAAGACAATACCAAGATTATTTCGAGCCAGTTCAAGCGCCGTCTGCGTATTATCACAAATATAATTCCCGGTCACTTTATAGTCTTGCGCCTCTTCACTGCCGTGTACGCGGAAACGCCAGATGTTGGCATCATCTACTAACATCGAGTCTATTAATATACACGAATGATTTATTAAGTCTTCCGGCCCTTTAATGGGGTGTTTAGTTAAATACTCTTTGCTGGCAAATGCGGTGACGGAATATTTTGTCAGCACGCTGGCGACCAGGTTTTCATCTTTTGGCTGGGCGTAAGTAATGAGAATGTCGCAATCGTCTGGAAACGTCACACCGTCGGAAAACTCGTTCCGATCAAGGTTATAGGTTTTTAACGACAGGCGAATATCACCAATCTCTTCAATCTTATGGATCACATGACGCGCCAGATAGGTCACGATACCTGTCGGGGCGTAAATCGTCACTTTGCCGCGTTTTTCATGTTTATAATCGGCAATAAAATTAATGAGTTGGCTATTTTTATCCAGTGTGGCATTCACATAAGGCAGCAACGCCTCACCGAATTGCGTCAGCGCCAGCTGGCGTGTCGTACGTTCAAACACCTTGAGTCCAACGCGGGTTTCAAAATCGGACAAATATTTGCTGACATTGGCCTGTGCCATCCCCAGCAGGGCAGCGGCATCGCCAATACTGTGGGTGGCGGCGATGACGGAAATAATTTTTAATTCACGCGGTTTCAACTGCAAGCTATTCATCATGCACGCCCATCTATATGATTTTATATATAGTATTATATAAACGGCAGCGTTGCTTTGGCAAATTTGTAACCATTATTATGCGCCTCGCTTGTTCGGCGTTTAAATGGATTACATAGAATGACTGTTAAATATAATTTACTCATCGCTGCCGCATTATTTTCGACATCATCGGTAATGGCTGGCGACTTTTCACTAGGGGCGGGGGCGGTATTTAACGAGTCGCCTTACAAAGGGTATAACGAAAATACCACCGCTGTACCGTTAATTAGCTACGAAGGCGATAACTTCTATGTGCGTCAAACCACGGGAGGATGGATCCTGTGGAAAGACAGTAAGAATGAATTCAGCCTGACCGCATCCTGGATGCCGCTGCATTTCGACCCGGATGACAATGACGATCATCAGATGAAGCATCTTGATGAGCGTAAAGCTTCGGCATTCCTCGGCGGCGCGTACTACCACCATGAAAAATGGGGTTCCCTGAAATTTGCCGTTTCCGGTGACGCGATGGATGAAAGCGGCGGCGTGGTGGGTGAAATTTCTTACTTCCGCCCAATCCGCATGGAACGCCTGACGCTGACGCCTTCTGTGGGCATTTTCTACAGCGATGAAAGCTATAACGACTACTACTACGGCGTGTCTGGCAGCGAGTCTCGCCGCTCAGGTCTGGATGAATACACCGCAGGCGACACCTGGACGCCATACGTTGGCCTGGCGGCAAAATATCAATTAACCCAGAACCTGTACCTGAATGCCAGCGCGGTCTACACCGTGTTGCCTGACGACGTGAAGAACAGTCCGATGATTGACCGCGACGACAGCTTCGCGCTGATGACCGGCCTGACCTGGCGTTTCTGATAACCTAAAGCCGGGTGGCGGCTCTGCCTTACCCGGCCTACATAGGGCATGGAGGCAGATCGTAGGCCCGGTAAGCGCAGCGCCACCGGGCAGCTAACCGCAGTTAATTATGCTTCATCCACCCATATCCGCATTCCCCCCTCTCCCCGGTTAGCCCAGCTAAACCAGGGAATAAAGGTCAGCATCTGGGGCTGACGTTGTACCGGCGAGCGATCGTACTGCCACAGCGCATCTGTATCCTTCACGTGACACCCAATCCCCTCTGCCTGTATCAGCATCTTGTGCGCGAAAATCCCTTTCCCTTCAAAGACTCTGAATTCGCTGTTTTCAGGCAGAGAAAGGTGATGAAGATTGGCACCGTTATCGGCCTCTTCCAGGCAGTAAACCAGCGGTCCGCGCTGCAGGGCGACTTTCCCCGCCTGCTGGCGGACCTGTGGGTTGCCATACACCCGGCGAACCGGCATAGGTAACGTTAGCGTAATGACGTCACCCTCCTGCCAGCTGCGGGTCAGATAAAGGTATCCACGGGAGATCTCGCCCGTTACCGCTTCACCATTTAATAAAACGTCAGGCGTGGCGCCCCAGTCCGGCAGCCGCAGGGCGAGCGTATGCGTGACGGGAGCAGTCGAGGTAATGTCGATTTTTACCTGTTCATGCCACGGATAGTTACCGCTAATTCGCAGCGCCAGGGTTTCGTCGCCAACCGGTATGGCGACATCGTTGCCCACGTAAAGGTTAATAAAAAGCGCATCCTGGCGGACGGTATAAATGTAGTGCCCCAGCGAGGTCAGCACGCGGGCGATATTCGGCGGGCAACAGGCGCAGCCAAACCAGCGCTGGCGGACGGGTTTCACATGATCGAAGATATGGTTGAACGCCAGCGTTTTCGGGTGCACTTCCAGCGGATTCACATAAAAGAAATGCTTACCGTCCAGCGCCATTCCGCCCAGTACCGTGTTGTATAACGCGCGCTCCATCACGTCGGCGTAGTGGCCGTCGGCCTCCATCTCCAGCATCCTGCGGGCAAACATCATCAGGCCGATGGAGGCACAGCTTTCGGCATACACCGTATCGTTGGGCAGATCGTAATCGCTGCTGAATGCCTCGCCGCTGCTTTGCGAGCCGATTCCACCGGTAATGTACAGCTGGCGCTGCGCCATATTTTTCCACAGCCGCAGACAGTCCTGCCGTTTACCCTCGTCATGGCTCAGGCGCGCCAGATGCGCCATGCCCGCCATCAGGTAGACAAAACGCACCGCGTGGCCGATGGCCGTTTGTTGTTCAGAAAGCGGCTGATGCGCCTGGCTGTAGGCTTTGTCCTTGACCATCCAGGCAGGGCCATAGGTGTTCCAGTATGATGTTCTGCCGCGTTTCTCGTATTCGATATCATAAAAGTGAGGCTGCACACCGCGTTGTTCGATGAAATATTTCACCAGCGTGAGATAGCGGGGCTCCTGCGTGATGTCGTAAAGCCTCATCAGCGCCAGCTCGATTTCCGGGTGGCCCGGATAACCGTGTAGCTGGTTTTCGCCGGGGCCAAACACGCTGTCAATATGGTCCGCTAGCCTGCAGACAACATCCAGCAGATGGCGTTTCCCTGTGCCCTGGAAGTACGCCACACCCGCTTCAATCATATGCCCGGCGCAGTACAGCTCGTGGCATTCGGCCAGATTCGTCCAGCGCTCGTTGGGCGCTTTCACCGTAAAGTACGTGTTGAGATAGCCATCGTCACATTGCGCCGCCGCGACCAGCGCAATCACCTCGTCGGCGGTTTTTTCCAGTTCAGCATCCGGTTTCTGGCACAGCGACCACGCCACGGCTTCGAGCCATTTCGCGACGTCGCTGTCCTGAAATACCATGCCGTAGAAATCGCCTTGCTCCAGGCCCGCCGCAATGCGGAAGTTGGTGATGGCGTGGCTGGGTTCGGCTTCCGTCACGCGGTCGTTTAGCGCATCCCACTGGTAGGGGATCACCACCTCACGCACCAGCCGTTGATACTGCCCGAGAAACGGGTCGTTAATTTTCAGTTTGTGCAGATCGGCTTCCATAATGGACATCGTGTTCTCCTCAGGAGGGTATGTGACGCTGGCGCAGATCGGTTGCAATGCGCGACATCATAGGGTTGTTGAGTCTGCACCCGCGGATAGAGACGGCCAGCAGCAGATGAAAAAGGGCAGGCAGCAGCGTCTCCATGGCGGTGATGCCCTGCAGTCAAGCAGGCGTCTGATTGCCCGCGCCTGGCTGGTAGGCGACAGTGATAAACACCAGGCTGATGATCCCGGCGCTGGACGCCCACGCAAGCTTGATGAAAAACAGGTTGAAGGCGAAGTTCATCCCCGACGAACGCACGCCGGTTTTCCACTCGCCGTAGTCGTCGGCAAACGCCATCAGCGAGAAGTGCAGCGGCAGGGTAAACCCGAGGATGACGCCGTTGCTCAAAATGACGATCAGCCAGAGGGTCTGATACGCCGGGCCGCCTGGCAGGAACCACATTCCCACCGCGAGCGCGGCGAGGACCAGGTTGGTGTAGTAGTAGAGTTTGACGGTATCAATACGGCGCGACAGCGGGCTGACGATCACCGCGCCCAGAATGGCGGCAAAGGTCACCATGGTGAAAAACAGCGAGGTATACGTGGTACTGCCCTGCAGCACGTAGGTGATGAAGTACATATACCCGCCGCCTCGAATGTTGAAGACATTGATCAGCAGGAACGACATCACCAGCATCAGCAGCAGCTGATCGTTTTTACGCAAACCGGCCAGATGCTCACGCAGGGTGAATTTGCCCATCAGCGCCAGCGGGACGCGCTCGCGTACCCAGAAGAAGCAGCACAGGAACATCACCACGGCGACAGCGCACAGCACCCCAACGCCAAGCTGGTAACCTTTTGCGGCATTGCCCTGGCCCAGCTCCGCGACCAGCCACGGCAGACCGACCGAGACCAGGAAGCCCGCAACGCCGCAGAGTACAAAGCGCCATGACTGGCAGGAGATCACCTCATTGTGACGGGTCGTCATGGTGTTGATCAGCGCGCAGTAGGGAACGTTGATGGCGGTATAGCCAACGGACAACAGCAGATAAGTGCCGAATGCCCACGCGATTTTCACGCCCATGCTGGCTTCCGGAACGGTGAAGGTCAGCACGCCGATAACTCCGATCGGGAAGGCGACCCACAGCTGCCACGGGCGAAAACGTCCCCAGCGGCTTTGCGTGCGGTCGGCAATAATGCCCATTACCGGATCGGCAATGGCGTCAAATACGCGCAAGGCAATAAAGAGCGTGCCAACGAGCGCAGGCGTCAGACCAAAAATATCGGTATAGAAGAAGGTCAGAAAATTCATGATCAGGCAGGTAATCACCGTACCGCCCGCATCACCCAGGCCGTAGCCAATTTTTTCGCGGACGGACAAGTGGCTATCTGTTGCCCCTTGTGTCACGTCTGATTCTGTAATCGGTGTGGAAGTCATGAAGTAACTCCTCAGTAATCGAATTTATTATCGTATTTGTGCAAGGTACTCATTTATTCTGCACCGAACGGAAAGGCCAACAAGGGAAGGGAAAAGTATAAAAAGATGACGATTCCGACCTGATGATAAAAATGTGATTCCGATCGGACAGTTATTCGAATATTGATTAATAATCAAAGAGTAATTTGAATATCAACGGCAATAAAAGCGGAATGGTGAATATCCATGCTTGAATTATCCATAGCGCTTCCGATTAAGGTCCAAAATGGTGGATTATTTATCTCCCGGGGCGTGGGTCGCCATCCTGCGCGAAAATTAACATCATGGGAGATTATATTTGTCGAAAAAGGGACATTAACGATTCAGGAGGAACAGCGTATTTTTGAGGTTCACGCGGGAGAAAGTTTACTTCTCTGGCCGGGCCGTCGGCATGTCGGCGTGGAGGATTTCCCGGCTGACCTGCGCTTTTACTGGCTCCATTTCGAGGTTGAAACGCCAGATGCAACGTTACCCAATGCTGCCCCTCTGGCAATAGAACAGCACTGTCGCGTAAGGGATGCACAATATGTCATTGCGCTATTTCGGCAGTTTCTCAGCGAGCAGGAGAAATTACAGCGAAGCGTGGCGCTGGAGATGATTTTATTACTTATTTTGCAACAAGTATCCCATTCTTCAGGCTATGAGGACAGTGCAGATGAAGCCGGTGCGGCGATGGCGTGGAAGGCGAAGCAGCTTATTCGCACGCAGTTTCATTTACCGCTTTCAACGTCGCAGCTGGCAAAAGCATTACACTGCAATGCCGATTATCTCGGGCGCGTATTTCGCCGGACTTTCCATTTAACCCTGACGGAGGCGATACATCGCCAGCGCGTCAGGGCAGCGGAAAAGCTGTTGCTGGATGGCTCTGCCTCCCTCACCGAAGTGGCAACCCGCTGCGGCTTTAATGACGTGGGCTATTTTCGGCAGATATTTTCAAAACATACGGGATTAACCCCCGCCGTCTGGAAACGGCGGTACTGTAAAGAGCATATCAATTCCGGCTGATCATTGGCCGTAATAGGCATTCGCCCCGTGCTTGCGCAGATAATGTTTATCCAGCAATTCCTGCTGCATAACCGGTAACTGCGGCGCAAGCTGGCGTGAGAACAGGCCCATATAGGCGCACTCTTCCAGTACCACGGCATTGTGGACCGCATCGGCAGCGTCTTTACCCCAGGCGAACGGACCGTGGGAGTGCACCAATACTGCCGGGATCTGCATCGGACTTAAGTCGCGCTCCTCAAAGGTGTTAATGATCACTTCACCCGTCTGGTATTCGTACTCGCCCGCGATTTCAGCCGTGGTCATCCGTCGCGTGCAGGGGATCGCCCCGTAGAAATAGTCTGCGTGCGTTGTGCCCCACGCCGGTAAATCCTGGCCCGCCTGCGACCAGATGGTAGCGTGGCGGGAGTGGGTATGCACGATGCCGCCAATCTCCGGGTAACGGCGGTACAGCGCGAGGCGGGTCGGCGTGTCTGAAGAGGGCTTTTTGCTGCCTTCAACCACCTGGCCGGTGGCGATATTCACCACCACCATATCCTTCGCCGTCATAACGTCGTACTCCACGCCGGACGGCTTGATCACCATCAGGCCGCTTTCGCGATCCACCGCGCTGACGTTGCCCCAGGTGAAGGTCACCAGTTGGTGGGCGGGCAGCGCCAGGTTTGCCGCCAACACCTCGGCTTTGAGTTGTTCTAACATGTCATGCCTCCTTCCTGCATACGGGCTTCAATCCAGCGGCGCGCCTGGATGATTTCCAGCACCGGCTCTTTTGCTTTTTCAGTCCACATTTCAATCAGAAACGCGCCGCGATAGTTCAGCTTATTCAGCGTGTTAAACACGCCAACGAAATCGACACAGCCTTCTCCAAACGGCACGTCGCGGAACTGTCCGGGACTTTGTGCGGTGACGGGCTGGGTGTCTTTCAGGTGAATTGCCGCAATGCGGTCAATGCCCAGCGTCAGCTCGGCGGTGACGTCGTTGCCCCACGCGCTCAGATTGCCGACATCCGGGTAAACGCTGAACCACGGCGAGGCGAGCATGTCGTCCCACTTTTTCCACTTGCTGATGGAGTTCATAAACGCGGTGTCCATGATCTCCACCGCCAGCATCACCTGCGCGGCGGCGGCCTGTTCGACGGCCCACGCCAGCCCTTCGGCAAAGCGCTGCTGCGTGCCTTCATCATGTTCTTCGTAATAAACGTCATAACCCGCGAGCTGGATGGTGCGAATGCCTAAGTCACGCGCCAGCCTGATGGCTTTGGTCATGATCTCGCGGGCGCGTTGGCGCACGGTTTCATCCCGGCTGCCAAAGGGAAAACGGCGGTGGGCAGAAAGACACATCGATGGGATCGCCACGCCGGTTTCAAGCATTGCTTCAACCAGCGAAGCGCGCTGCGTGGTGCTCCACTCGAGGCGTGACAAACGCTCGTCGGTCTCGTCGACTGACATCTCAACAAAATCGAACCCGCAGCTTTTCGCAAGCACCAGGCGTTCCGGCCAGGAGAGATCTTTCGACAGCGCTTTTTCGTAAATACCTAACGGATGTTGACGCATGGTTACGCTCCCCAGATGTCGCGGATTTGCGAACGGAATGCCTGTGCCACCTGCGGCGGATTAGCGGCGCCTGCCAGCGCGCGTCCTGCAATAAACGCTTTTACGTTGATCTGCTTAAACAGCGGCAGGTCGGCAGGGGTAATACCGCCGGTAATCGAAAGCTGCAAACCGATGTCGGAGAGCGCTTTCATTTTCGCGAGATCCGCTTCGCCCCACTGCTGACCGCTGGCCTGCGCGTCGCGCCCGCGGTGGTAGATAGCCTGCTTCACGCCAACGCGATGCCACGCGCGCGCGTCGTCCAGCGTCCAGTTGCCAAACAGCTCCATCTGGATTTCTCCCCCGCAGCGCAGTGCGACCTCGTGGCCTCGCTCAACGGTTGCCAGCGGGGCGGCGCAGATGATGGTCATCCAGTTCGCGCCCGCGCCAAACGCCTGCTCAGCCAGCGTTTCTCCGGCATCGGCGACTTTCCAGTCCGCCACGATGATTTTATCCGGGCACTGTTTGCGCAGGGCGCGTACGGCGCTCAGCCCTTCGGTCAGGCACAAAATGGTGCCCGCTTCGACGATATCAACGTGATCTGAAAGCGCCGCGACGTCGCGCTGGGCGGCCTGAAGTGAGGTATGGTCGAGCGCCAGCTGCAGTAATGGTCGGCTCATAGGTCGTACTCCTTAATACGGGCGTGATAGTCCTGAAGTGCTGAAATCAGTAACTGGTAACGGTGATATTTGCGCTGGTAGGCCGCATGGGCGCGCATGTCGGGTTCAATCACCCGAATGTCGTGTTTGAGGGTGCGCTGCGCAGCGTGGAAATCGGGGTAGACGCCAGTGCCTACCAGCGCCGCCAGCGCCGCGCCGGAGCAGCCGGTCTCTTCCACCTGCGGCAGCTCAATCGCCAGCCCGCTGACGTCGGCGAGCATTTGCATCCACACGTCCGAATGGGTCGGGCCACCCGTGACGCGCAGCGCCTGCACCTGGGTAAAACGCTCAAGCATGCGGTTGAGGTGGGTCATGTGGCTGAACACTACGCCCTCGTAAACGGCCTGCAGAAGATGCGCGCGGGTATGCAGCGCCTGCATGCCGTAAAAACCACTGGTCATTTCCAGCCCGGCGTTGCTGCCGTAGAGGAACGGCAGGAAGAACACCTCGCTTTCCGCTTTCGGCAGGCTGGCGACGGCATGGTTGATCTCATCGAATGACATGTCGCCCCATTGGGCAGTGAGCCACTCAAGATTGCCGGATGACGTCGGGCTGGCTTCATGAACGATGTACTGCTGCGGGTGGACGTAACGGCCATACACATAGGGGAACGGCTCGTTATCGCGAAGCGCATTGGCGATCCCGCTGGTGACGGCCCAGGTACCCATGACGGCATTCAGCGTGTGTTCGTCGTGCAGCCCGGCGCAGATCGCGGTGGAAACCACATCAAACAGTCCACCAACGACGGGCGTGCCCGCCGCGAGACCGGTAAGCGCGGCTGCCTGAGGGGTGATTTCCCCGCAAATTTCTGCTGAACCGACAATCGGCGGCAGGGCGCCGTCAATTTCGCTGATACCGAGCCAGCGCGTGAGCTGGGGATCGTACTGCCCGGTATTCATGTTGTAGAGGTTGGACTCGGAGATGTTGCTCTCCTCGCAGCCCTTCACGCCGGTCAGACACCAGCGTAGATAGTCGTGCGCCATCATCACGCAGCCTATCTGCTGATACCGCTGCGGCTCGTTCTCTTTCACCCAGCGCAGGAGTGAGGCCGGGTGCCCTGTCCACAGGGTCTGGCGCGTATGCGGATAGAGCTTTTCGGGAATGCCGTCCTGCTGCCAGCGCTGCACGATCTCCAGCGCCCGGCGGTCTGAGGAGAGCATGGCGTTGCCCAGCGGTTGGTCTTGTTTATCGAGCAGAAACAGTCCCTTGCCCTGAGCAGAAATGCCGACGCCTTTGATCTGCTCTCCGTCGATGCCTGAATGTTTGAGCAGCGTGGCGACGGTAATGTAGCAGTGCTGCCAGAGCTGGGGCATATCCCGCTCCGCGTAACCTGCGCGCGGGCTGAGCGTGGCAACGGAGCGGCGCTCGATACAGATTTCCTTGCCCTGGCTGTTGTATAAACCGGCTTTCAGATAAGTACCGCCACAATCGATACCCAGCCAGAAGGGCTCTTTTTCACTCATCTTCATCTCACTTAATTGCCGGGTGGCGCTTCGCTTACCCGGCCT
>NZ_GL890782.1:41772-73845 GCF_000211415.1 Enterobacter mori LMG 25706
GTGGGATTAGGCTCTGCACCGGCATCGCATTTCGCCGGTAACAGCAGGGCCAGCAGCGACGCCAGCGCCAGAGAAACCGCCAGGCAGTAAACGCCCGCGTCTTTGCTGTACAGGGTGATCAGCACCCCAACCGCATACGGGCCGCAGAAGCCACCGAGGTTGCCCAGGGCGTTGATCACGCCGCGCGCGCCGCCCGCCATCTCTGCGCTGAACAGACGCGCCGGGATGGTCCAGAACACGCCCGCTGCGGATTGCAGGAAGAACCCGCAGCCCACCAGTGCGGAATACGCCAACCAGGTACTCTCTTTCAGCGCCACGGAGAGGAACATGCAGAGCGCAAAGCCAATCAGCGGCAGGGAGACAAACAGCTTGCGCTTGCCGGTGCGATCAGAAAGCGTTGAGAACAGGAACATCCCCGCAATGGCCCCGATGTAAGGCAGGATGGCGAGCATACCCACCTGACCGATGCTGGTGTGTGTCAGCTCTTTCAGGATGGTCGGCAGCCAGAGCGTGTAGCCGTAAATCCCGGTCTGGTAAAAGAAGTTCAGCGCGATCAGCTGCCACATGGTTTTGTCGGAAAGCACTGCGCCGAGTGACGCATTTTTCACCTCTTTTCCGGCGATGGCCTGCTGTTCAGCCGCCAGCGTTTGCACCAGATAGTTTTTCTCTGCTTCTGAAATCCAGCGGGCTTCCTGCGGTCGGTCGTAAACGGTGAACGCCCACAGCACCAGCACAACGACGGACATCAAACCTTCAATGATGAACAGCCAGCGCCAGTCGAGCGCGGTGATGATCCAGCCCGAAAGCGGGGCGGTGATAATCCCGGCGATGGGGACAAACATAATCACAATGGCATTGGCGCGACCGCGTTCGGCATCCGGGAACCAGTTGCTGATCATGGTGAGCACGACAGGCAGCATCCCGCCTTCCGCCACGCCGAGTAAGAAGCGCAGCACCAGCAACTGATACTGATTCGTCACCAGGCCCGTGAGCACAGAGATCACCGCCCAGGCAACCAGCGACCAGCCGATAAACTTCTTGCCGCTGCCGTGGACGGCAATCTTGCCGCCGGGAACCTGCAGGAACAGATAGCCGATAAAGAAGATCCCACCTGCCAGGCCCGCCATAGTGGCGGTAATACCTAGCTCTTCATCCATACCGCCGGGCATGGCAAAGGCGATATTTACGCGATCCATATACGAAATGATGCAGGCGATTAGAATAGGAGGAATGATTCTTAGCCAGCGCTGGCGCGGAATGTCCGCTTGTAGAGTATTCGAGTAAGTGTTCATATTTACTGTCTCAGTCAATGTAACCGGAATAGGGATATTTTTTATTGTTATTGCGTTGCTTTATTCATTTCGCTAATGCCGTCGCGCAAAATAGCGATGCGATGGCTGACGTCAGCATTAGCATTTATTTCCAGTAATTTAATACCGGAGAATTTCAACGTTGCGGCGCTCGCCGCAGTAAAGAGTGATTTTGCGTGTTCAGTAGACATCAAACTGTCGGCGCAGAATGAAGAAAACGGCGCGTGCAGATCCTGCCATTCACCGTATTCCCCGCGGGTAGTCGTGCCCGAAAACATCAGTGCACCCAGCTTTCCGGCACGGAGTGCGGCCTGAACATGCTCAAGCGGGAGCGTCGTATTACGGCCTTCGATAGCCGAGCGCGCCCAGTTGATACAGACGCTGATATCGGTGTCTTTCACCACCTCCAGCACCTGCGCTAAAGGCAAGAAGCCCTTGCGCGGTGCCGGGCCGGTCATGGCATCGCAGTGTTCCAGTACCAGATCGCAGTTCCAGTCCCAGCCCGCGATTTCCTGGATCGAGCGGGAAAACGCCTCGGTAGCCTGCTCGACGGAAGCATTGCCCGCCTGTGGGGCCGCCTGCATCTCCAGAGCAATCACTTTGCCTGGAAAACGGACGTTCACGGCGTTAACTTTCTTGTGCAGATGCCGGTAAAAGTCTACGCATGCTTTACGCTGCGTTTCGTCGGCTGAGGCCAGGCCAAACGCACCGTTTGTGCCGCGGCGGCGCATGGTTTCCATGACTGCTGTGACGACGATTTGCCAGTCGCCCGGCGTATGGCGGAACAGCCATTCATCACCAAACGGATGGAGATGTTCAAGGCACGGCTGTTCCAGCCCGCGAATGTTTGGCGTGTCGGAAAGTTCCCGCCAGAATGTTTGTTCTTCTTGTTCCCCTTTTTGGTGAAACGAGGGTGCGCAGGGGTACGCACCAATAATAAAACTGGTATTGGTCATTTCGCGTTCCTGTATATATCAGAAAATTAATCTAATTCGCTGACTGCCACTTTCACCACAATTTTACGGATTGCGGTTTCCTTGTTCTTAATACAGGCAGGACGGTGCACATCCTGCGGGAAAAATATGGCATAGCTGCCGGGTGTCATTTCGATAAAGGATTCATTTTCGCTGTTGTGATAAAAAATAATATCCCGCTGTTCCAGTAATGATTCGCTTATTTCGTTATTACCGGTATCAATGGCAATACCGATTTTTTCTTCACCCCATGCTAAAAACTGAATATCCAGATAGCGGCGGTGCACTTCCGGGCGGTTCTCGTGCGGCTCCTTTGTCGTCAGGTCGAGAACCTGGGCAAAAATAGTGCGACCTTCAATTTCCACCACACCTGGCGGCAGGGTGGTGAAATCCGTAGCGCGCAAAAAATGAAGCGCTTTTTCAATCGCCCGCGGCAGACGGCACGGATTGGGCTGGGAAATATGTCCGAATATCATGGTCCACTCCTTACAGAGACTGGATTTTCGCCCACACGCTGTCGTCGATGGTGATGCCGTCGCGGCGGTTCTCTTCCAGCAGGCGTGTGAATTCATGGCCCGGAAGGCGGACGGCAACGTTTTCATCAGACCGCTGCGCGGTGGTGATGAAGTCCATAATGCGCTGCAGCTTCGCATCGCGGGTTGGGCCGTCGATCAGGCGATCAACCTCGATGGCGATAAAGATCTGCGACACGCCATACTCGTCGCTGTTGTCCTGGGACACTTCCGCGACGGAGGAGCCGTTGGAGAGCAGGGTGGCGATCATGTCGAGCACGATGGATAAGCCAGACCCTTTCCAGTAGCCCATCGGCAGAATGCGGCGGTTTTTCTCAATCACGCCTGGCTCTCGGGTGAGATTACCCTCGTCGTCAAAGCCGCCATCGACCGGCAGTTCGCGCCCGGCCAGGCGATTCACCTCCAGCATGCCGTAGGAGAACATCGACATCGACATATCGACCATGGTGATTGGGCTTGATGGAATAGCCACGATCAGCGGGTTGGTGCCGATGCAGCACTCTTTTGATCCCCATGCGGGCATGACGGCAATAGAGTTGGTCCAGCATATGCCGATATAGCCCTTCTCCGCCGCCTGCCAGCCGTAGCTGCCGCCGCGCATCCAGTGGTTCGCATTACGCAGTGCCACCAGACCAATACCGTGGTCGGACGCCAGCTCGGTGGCGCGATCCATCATCTTTTTCGCCGTCAGGTTACCGATAGAGCGCTGGGCATCCCACTGTTCGATGGCACCCAGCGTCATCACCCGTTTTGGCTGAGCGTCGGGAATGATATCGCCTGCATCAAGCTGCTGAATGAAACGCGGAAAACGGTTAACGCCGTGCGAATAAACGCCGGATTCCGTGGTGCGGGCGAACATCTCGGCGCAGGCGTCTGCGGTTTCCGCTTTCACGCCGCGATCGAGCAGAACCCGATTGAACGCCGCTTTTAACTCTTCAAAGGTCACTTTCATCCCTGTTCTCCTGTTCTTTTTCGGGGCAAGTGCGAGTGCTTTTTTATCGCTAAATTTCACTATGCGAAATCTGATTTCAAATATAGCGATCAAATTTTGCCAGATCAACGACATTCATGTTTTTCAAAATCGATTAAAATCAATTGGTTGTGATTTTTCTGTTGAGATCGTGAACTGAACCACACTTTGCGCTACCATCAGGGCGCGACAAAAAGGAGCCATTTGATGAGCACGAAAGAGAGCGAAATGACGCAAGAAAAAGAGAGGCCAGCAGGTAGCCAGAGCTTGTTTCGCGGCCTGATGCTGATTGAGATCCTCAGCAACTATCCGAACGGGTGTCCGCTTGCGCACTTATCTGAACTGGCGGGGCTGAATAAGAGCACCGTGCATCGCTTGCTGCAGGGGCTACAGTCGTGCGGGTACGTGACCCCGGCACCCGCGGCGGGCAGCTATCGCCTGACCACCAAATTTATCGCCGTCGGGCAAAAGGCCCTGTCGTCGCTGAATATCATTCACGTGGCCGCTCCGCACCTTGAGGCGCTGAACATTGCCACCGGCGAAACGGTGAACTTCTCCAGCCGTGAGGACGACCACGCGATCCTGATTTATAAGCTCGAACCGACAACCGGTATGCTGCGCACGCGTGCCTATATTGGCCAGCATATGCCGCTCTACTGCTCCGCAATGGGCAAAATCTACATGGCGTTTGGTCATCAGGATTACGTGGCGAGCTACTGGGAAAGCCATCAGGAACAGATCCAACCCTTGACCCGCAACACCATTACCGAGCTGAGTGCGATGTATGATGAGCTGGCGGAAATTCGCGATCGCAGCATGGCGATGGATAAAGAAGAGAACGAGCTGGGGGTTTCCTGCATTGCCGTGCCGGTCTTTGATATCCACGGGCGCGTGCCGTATGCGATCTCCATTTCGCTGTCGACGTCGCGCATGAAGCAGGTGGGTGAGAAGAACTTGCTCAAGCCGCTGCGTGAAACGGCAGAGGCTATCTCAAAAGAACTGGGTTTTAACGTGCGCGAGGCGTAACAGATGAACCGATTTATCATGGCGGATTCGGAAAAATGCATTGGGTGCCGCACTTGCGAAGCGGCCTGTGCGGTTTCGCATCAGGACTTCGTCACCGCAAATGATTTCATGCCCCGCATTCGGGTGGTGAAAGGGGATTCTTATACCACCGCGGTCGGGTGTCATCAGTGCGAGGATGCGCCCTGTGCAAATGTGTGCCCAACCGGGGCAATCCGACGCTCAGCCGGAGCCTGGCTCGTTGAGCAGGCGCGCTGCATCGGGTGCAAAAGCTGTATGGTGGCGTGCCCGTTCGGGGCGATGCAGGTACAGAGGGTGGGGGATCATGCGCAGGCGCTGAAATGTGATTTATGCGCGCATCGCGAGGGCGGACCTGCCTGCGTTGAGGCTTGCCCGACCCACGCGTTAAGCTGTGTCGATCCCGCCAGATTACGCACCGAACGGTTGCATCATCTGGCGTAAGAACTTACTGACCGTTTTCGCGCCAGGCGTTCTCAATCTCTTCCGCGAGAATTTTCACACCCGCTTCGATTTTTTCCGGATCAGGCACATAGTTCATGCGCATGCACTGGTGCGTGTGCGGCCACGGTTTATCCAACCCCGGGAAGAAGTAATCGCCCGGCACCATCAGCACACCACGCTTTTTCAGTCGCTGGTAGAGAAGTTCCGTCGTAATCGGCAGATCCTTGAACCACAGCCAGAGGAAAATCGCCCCTTCTGGTTTGTGGATCAGGCAGCGTTCTTCCGGCAAATAGCGGCGAAGTATCGCGATCGTATCCTGAACGCGCTGGTAATAGAATGGCTTAATCACGTCATTCGACAGGCGCAGCAGGTCGTTGCGCTTAATCATTTCGCACATCATCGCCGGGCCGATGCCGCCGGGTGAAAGGCTGATAATGCCGTTCATGTTGGTAATGGCGGTGATGATTTTCTCATTGGCGATGATGATGCCGCAGCGGCTGCCCGGCAGACCCAGCTTAGAGAGGCTCATGCACAAAACGATGTTTGGGTTCCACAGCGGGCGGGCTTCGCTGAAGATTATCCCCGGGAACGGCACGCCGTAGGCGTTATCGATCACCAAAGGGATGCCGTGCTGATTGGCCAGCGCGTCCAGTTTCATCAGCTCGTCATCGGTAATCACGTTGCCCGTTGGGTTGGTAGGGCGTGATACGCAGATCATGCCCGTCTCTTCACCAATATGCAGGTGTTCAAAATCGACGTGATATTTGAACTGGCCTTCTGGCAGCAGTTCGATGTTCGGGCGCGCGGACACAAACAGGTCTTCTTCGAGGCCGGAATCGGCATAGCCGATATACTCCGGTGCCAGCGGGAACAGCACTTTTTTGGTCGTGCCGTCGGCGCGACGTCCTGCGAACAGGTTAAACAAGTAGAAAAACGCGCTCTGGCTGCCGTTTGTCAGTGCAATATTCTGTGGCTCAATATCCCAACCCAGCTCTTCACGCAGCATATCGGCGAGGAGTTTCAGCAGCTCGGTTTTACCCTGAGGGCCGTCATAGTTGCAAAGTGCATCGGTTGCTTTGCCGCTTTCCAGCATCTGAGCGAGCAGGCTCTGGAAATAGGTAGTCATCTCCGGGATTTGAGCCGGGTTTCCGCCGCCGAGCATGATTGCGCCCGGTGTGCGCAGCCCGTCGTTGAGGTCCTCCATCAGGCGGGTAATGCCTGAATGGCGGGTAAATTTGTCGCCGAAAAGTGAAAACGTCATAGCAGGTGATCTGTCGGGCTTATTATGAAAGGGGGTAACCATAACGCTAGCACCGTGCTGGTGCAAATCAGGTGATGTGGTCGGATTTGTTGTTTTATAGGGTGGGTTTGGATTTGTGTAGTGAATCGTTCTGGTTTGTTTCCCCCTCACCCCGGCCCTCTCCCCAAAGGGGCGAGGGAGGAAAGGTGGTTCCGTGCGGTTCCCTCTCCTCTGTGGGGAGAGGGTTAGGGTGAGGGGCCGTTTATTGATTACCCGCCCATACCACCATCACTTTATCGCCCTTGTGCTCGCGCACGAAGCCGTAGCCTTCCTTCAGTGACAGCGTGGTTTGCTTGCCTTCACCAATCGCCGGGTGACGGGCGCGGAACTGACCCAGAGTTTGCCAGTGAGCGACGGTTAAGGCCTGTTTGCCCGTCACGTCCTGCCAGTTCATGTCCGAGCGTGTGCCCTGAAGCGGGTCGGAGCCTGTTGGGCCGAACGGACGTTCAGATTCATCGCCGTAGTAAATTTGCACGCTGCCCGGCGCCAGCATGAGCAGCTCCGCCGCGCGCTGGCCTCCTTCGCGGAACAGTCGCGTATCGTGTGACGAGAGATAGCTCAGCACATTGAAGCTTTGCAGTTTCTCCGCCATCTGCTGCCACGTCATATCGATATCAGCCAGACAGTCCACCGCTTTCGCCGCCTGCTCCTGATAGTCAAAGTTGATCATTGCGTCGAAACCGTGGCGGTAATAATCGCTCTGCATCACGCCGTGGCCCCATGCTTCACCGGTCATCCAGAAGGGCGCATTGTCGAGTTTTTTATCTGGGTTGGCGGCTTTCCACGCTGCCAGTGCCTGGCCTGCCTGATCTTTCAGCTGCTGCCATGCGTCGAGTTCAACGTGCTTTGCGGTATCCACCCGGAAGCCGTCGATACCGTAGTTACGAACCCACTGGCTGAGCCAGTGTGTCAGGTAATCCCGGGGCGTGAAATTCGTCATCGCTTTCGCGCCGGTGTCGGGCTTGTGTTGATAGAAGTTCGGCAAACCTGACGGGGTCGTCGATTCCGTTTTCAGATCCGGCAGGAAGGCCAGCGACATGGTCAAATCGTCGAAGCCTGGGTTGTCGTAATCACCAATGTCGGTGCGGATCCATTTCTTGCCCCACCATTTTTCCCACGCGGCTTTGTCGCTAAAGTTGATGTAGTCGTTAAAGCTGTGCCAGCTTTGGCCCGCGCCGGGCTTCCAGTCCGTCCAGCGTTCACCCAGCGTTTTCTTCAGCTCATCACCCTGCAGATACAGCGCGCCAAACTGGTACTCCTGCATGTCCGCAAGGGTCGCGTAGCCAACGTGGTTCATGACGATATCAAACAGAATACGGATACCGCGCTTGTGCGCTTCGTCAACAAGCTGGCGCAGGTCATCTTCGGTGCCCATGTTGGCATCGAGCTTCGTCCAGTCCTGCGTGTAGTAACCGTGATAGGCGTAGTGAGGGAAATCACCTTTGGTTCCGCCGCCCACCCAGCCGTGGATTTGCTCCAGCGGGGAGCTTATCCACAGCGCGTTGACACCCAGTTGCTGCAGGTAGTCGAGCTTGCCGGTAAGCCCCTTGAGATCGCCGCCGTGGAAGGTGCCGATCTCCTGCATGCCGTCTTTATGACGGCCATAGCTGTTGTCGTTGCCCGGGTCGCCATTCACAAAGCGGTCGGTCAGCACGAAATAGACGGTGGCGTTTTGCCAGCTGAAGGGCGCGGGCTTGTCGGTTTCGGCACGCTCAAGCAGCAGCAGGCCGTTGCTGTTGGCGGCAGGCTGTAGGGTGATTTTGCCGTTCTGCACCGTCGCCGTCTGTTTGCTGTAGAAATCACGCACCACCGTGCCTTCAGGGAAGGTACTGCTTACCTCCAGCGTCAAAGGTTTGCCGTCCCACGTTGGACACTGACGGGCGACATTCGCGACAGGTTGCTCCGTTGTACTCTGAATAGTCAGCATCAGTGTTGGCGTCCCGGAGCGGGTATCGACACGCATCTGATAATCACCGTCACGGAATAGCCGCCACTGGGGCGGTGTGCCCTCACAGTGCTTGAGCGACAGCATCTCATTGAGTTTTATGGAGCCCGTAGGCTGCCAGCACGTGTTGTCAAAACTCACTGTTAAAGGACGGGTACCCTTCGCGAGCTTTGCCTGGCTGGTGAAGACCCCGGTTCCTTCCGCGCGAAATGTGCTAAATCCCGGCGATGACCAGTCTGCATGTGCGAGTGCGGGTAACATCAGGAGAGCCAGTGCGGTGCGTTTCATTCCATTTTCCTGTCGCGGCTTTTTTGACCAGTGTGCCACCGGGTACTGAGGAAAAACTCCTCCTCCGACGGTTTCTGGCAGGAGGACGCGAAGGGATGAGTGATCCCGCGCAAAATTAGGCAGTTATCTGCGATATCGCACACATTTTTTCAGAATTGATGCTTTAGTGAGCATGTTTCAGGTGACATAGTTTCGGATTTGGACTATTTCTATACGTGCTCTGGAAGACTATTTTTGATATGATTTGAGATTCCGCTCTCAAATTTGTGAAAAAAATAAGGTGTTGGGATGATTACATCCGACCAGGAGACCTAATGATATCGACTCCCATTCGACGATATGGGGCTGCGATACTCATGTTACTCACCACGGCATTTTCGGGTGAGGTGCTTGCGAAGACGCACACGGATACAACGAGTAAGAAAGCCCACGTAATAAAGACGACAAGTAGTAAGGTTAGCAGTAAACAAGAGTATTCTCGCAATAGTGCAAAGAGTAGTTCACTTCCTGATTTGCGAAAATACCCTTCCGGAACACCAAGAAAAAAAGCGTTTCTCCGGACGGTAATGCCTTACATCACGAGTCAAAATGCCGCGATTACTGCGGATCGTAACTGGCTGATCTCAAAACAGTACGATAACCGCTGGTCGCCGTCTGAGCGCACGCGCCTGAAAGAGATTTCAAAACGCTACAAGGTGAAATGGAATGGCAACACGCGTCGTGTGCCGTGGAATTCACTTCTGGAGCGTGTAGACATCATTCCGGGCAGCATGGTGGCAACGATGGCCGCCGCTGAAAGCGGTTGGGGTACCTCGAAGTTGGCGCGCAATAACAACAATCTTTTCGGCATGAAATGCGTGAAAGGGCGTTGTAACAATGCTCCCGGTAAAGTGAAAGGCTACTCGCAGTTTGAATCGGTCAAAGATTCCGTGAATGCCTATGTCGTGAATCTAAACACGCATCCGGCCTACTCTTCGTTCCGTAAGTCTCGCGCCCAGCTGCGTAAAGCGGATCAGGAAGTGACGGCCAGTACGATGATCCACAAGCTGAAAGGTTATTCCACCCAGGGGCAGCGCTATAACAACTATCTGTTTGCGATGTACCAGGACAACCAGCGCTTAATTGCCGCGCATATGTAATCCGTTAACAACGCCTTCCCTCGGAAGGCGTTTTTCTTTTTATATCAGCACTTCGCTATACCGCTCCCGGTACTCCTTCGGCGTCGTGTCATACTCCTTTCTGAAAACCGAGTAGAAATACTGCAGCGACGGGTAGCCGCACATTTGTGAAATTTCATTGATGGAAAGCGACGTGGAGATCAGCAGGCTGCGCGCTTTCTCCAGTTTTTCCGCATGAATAACGGCGTGAATAGTTTCACCCACTTCCTCTTTAAAGCGTTTTTCCAGGTTTGAGCGAGAAATGCCGACCGAATCCAGCACCTGATCCACCTTAATGCCTTTGCAGGCGTGGTTGCGAATGTAGTGCATTGCCTGAATAACGGCCGGGTCGCTTAAGGAACGATAATCGGTTGAGCGGCGTTCGACGACACGCACAGGCGGAACCAGCAGGCGCTGAAGCGGCAAGGCTTCGTTGTCCAGCAGGCGGTGCAGGAGTTTCGCGGCCTGATAGCCCATTTGACGGGTTCCCTGCGCGACAGAGGAGAGCGCCACGCGAGATAAATAGCGGGTTAACTCTTCGTTATCAATACCAATTACGCACAGCTTTTCAGGCACCGGAATATGCAAATGTTCGCAGACCTGCAGCACGTGGCGTGCACGAGCATCTGTTACCGCAATAATCCCTGTCTGGGGCGGCAGCGTTTGCAGCCAGTCCGCCAGGCGGTTTTGCGCGTGCTGCCAGTTTTCCGGTGCGGTTTCCAGCCCCTGATACACCACACCACGATATTTCTCCTTTGCGACCAGCTGGCAGAACGCATGCTCGCGCTCTACCGCCCACCGTTTGCCGCTTGAAGAGGGCAACCCGTAAAACGCAAAGCGATGCACGCCTTTCTCTTTTAAATGGAGAAAAGCGGCCTCGACCAGCGCATGATTATCGGTTGCGATGTAGTGGACTGGTGGATAGTGATCGGGAGAATGATACGAGCCGCCGACGCCCACAATGGGAACGTCGACGTCTGTTAGCAATTGCTCAATGACGGGATCGTCATAGTCAGCGATAACGCCATCGCCCAGCCAGTCTTTGATGTTCTCCAGACGGGTGCGGAAATCTTCTTCAATGAAAATATCCCACTCGGATTGCGACGCCTGCAAATATTCACCAACCCCTTCAACCACCTGACGGTCGTAGGCTTTGTTGGCATTGAATAACAACGTAATGCGGTGACGCTTTTCAAACATGGCTCACTTTCCCAAATAAGTAACAATACTGTTCTCAGGCACGTCGCTTGGTTGCAGAGTCCATCCAGACTGCCAGCAAAAGAATCGCTCCCTTCACGATATACTGCCAAAACGTTGGGACGTCCATCATGCTCATCCCGTTATCCAGCGAAGCCATAATAAATGCGCCCATCACCGCACCTGCCACGCTGCCGACACCGCCTGCGAGACTGGTCCCGCCGATGACACACGCAGCGATGGCATCCAACTCGGCAATGTTTCCTGCCGACGGTGAACCGGCCCCCAGACGTGAGCTGAGGATCAGCCCTGCAATCGCCACCATCAGGCCGTTGATGGCAAAGACAGCGAGTTTGGTGCGTTCGACGTTGATCCCTGACAGACGTGCCGCCTCAAGATTACCGCCAATGGCATAAATACGACGACCAAACGCAGTGCGCGTCGCCATAAACATGCCGCCCAGCAGCAGGAGCGCCAGCAGCAGAACGGGCGTCGGGACACCGCGGTAATCGTTCAGCAGCCAGATGGCACCCAGCACAATCACGGCGGTGAGCGCCTGACGACCGACCACGGAGGTCGATGCCGGAGAAGCCAGCCCCAGCGCCTGACGGCGCATACGGCCGCGCCACTGCCATGCGATGAAGGCCATCATGCCCACCACGCCGATCGTAAAACCGATGCCATCAGAGAGGTAGCTCTGCCCAATTTGCGACATAGACGCGCTGGTGGGAGAGACGGTGGTACCGTTGGTGATGCCAATCAGAATCCCACGGAAGGCCAGCATCCCGGCCAGGGTGACGATGAATGACGGCACCTTACGGTAGGCAACCCACCACCCGTTCCACGCCCCCAGTACCAGACCCAGCGCCAGCGTCACGACAATGGTGAGCGGCAGCGGCCAGCCGAGCCAGACATCAAATATCGCCGCCACGCCGCCGAGCAGGCCCATCATCGACCCGACCGACAGGTCAATCTCCGCTGAGATAATCACAAACACCATGCCCACGGCCAGAATGCCGGTGATGGCAGTCTGGCGCAGCAGGTTAGAGATATTACGAGCACTCAAATAGGAGCCATCGGTCATCCAGGTAAAGAACAGCATGATGGCGATAATCGCCGCGATCATCACGAAGACCTGCAGGTTTAGCGCTTTCAGCCCTGCGAACGCGCCGGGTGTCGGCACAGCGACTTTGATATCAGACGGATTGCTTTTCGACATGACGTTCGCTCCTTAAGGCGGCTTCCATCACCTGTTCTTGCGTCAGGTTCTGGTTAATCAGATTGGCTTTCAGTTTCCCCTCGTGCATAACCAACACGCGGTCGCTCAGGCCGAGCACTTCAGGTAATTCAGATGAGATGACAATGACGGCAATGCCTTGCTGCACAAGCTGATTAATCAGCTTGTAGATTTCATACTTCGCGCCGATATCAATCCCGCGAGTCGGTTCATCCAGGATTAAAATTCGCGGGTTGAGAAGCAGGCAGCGCGCCAGAATCGCCTTTTGCTGGTTCCCCCCGCTGAGGCGTCCAATGGCCAGTTCCGGGGAGGAGGTTTTGACCTTGAGCCTGGCGAGTGACTGAAGAATACACTGCTGCTCGGCAGCGTCGTCCAGGCTCGTCAGGGCGCCAGAGAACTGGTTTAGCGCCGCCAGCGTGATGTTTTTCCCGACCGCCATTACCGGCACGATGCCGTCTTTTTTGCGATCTTCTGGCACCATAGCAATGCCATGGGCAATCGCCTGCTGGCAGTTGTCGATTTTTACCGGCTGACCATCGATGTAAATGCTGCCTTCCCAGCGTCCGGGCCACACGCCAAACAGGCACTGCACGGCTTCAGTTCGACCTGCGCCCACTAAACCCGCAATGCCAAGGATTTCACCGCGGTGAAGGGAAAAGGAGACGTCGTTAACTCGCCTGATATGGCGATTCACGGGATGCCATGCAGTGAGATTTTCCACGCGCAGGATTTCGTCTCCCACGGCGTGGGGTTCGTTCGGATAGAGCGCAGTGAGTTCGCGCCCTACCATCATGGTGATGATGTCATCTTCACTCATGCCCTCCGCTTCACGCGTGCCGATGTGTTGCCCGTCGCGGATCACGCAGATGGTGTCCGAAATGGCTTTCACCTCATTAAGCTTGTGCGAAATATAGATGCAGGCGATACCGTGGTTTTGCAGATCGCGGATGATATTGAGCAGAACAGCGGTTTCCTGTTCAGTGAGCGAGGCCGTTGGCTCATCGAGGATCAGCAGTCTTACCTGCTTGTTCAGGGCTTTGGCGATTTCGACCAACTGCTGCTGCCCCAGGCCAAGATCCCCCACGCGGGTATCCGGTGAAATGCTGAGGCTCACCTGCGCCAGCAGCTTTTCACAGCGCAGCGTCATGGTGTCGTAATCCAGTACGCCGTGACGTGAGATTTCAGCCCCCAGGAAGATATTTTCCAGCACGGTGAGGTGCTTCACCAGTGCCAGTTCCTGATGAATAATGGCGATACCTTTACGTTCCGTATCGCGAATGTGTGTGGCCTGAATGACCTCACCAGCAAAGACGATTTCACCCTCATAGCTGCCATGTGGATAGATCCCGCACAGCACTTTCATCAGCGTCGACTTGCCTGAACCGTTTTCACCGCACAGCGAGACCACTTCGCCAGGGTTTAGCCGCAGGCTCACGTTATCGACCGCTTTCACCGCGCCAAAGGCTTTGGTGATGCTCTTCATTTCTAGTAAATAAGACATAACTGCTCCACGTGACCTGAGGGAGAACAGGACAGACCGGTGCGCCCCTGCCGGGCAGGGGCAGCGCGGGATTACAGTTCACTCTTCTTGTGGAAACCGTCTTTAATGACAGTGGCGTCAATATTCTCTTTATTGACTTCCATCGGGGTGAGCAGACGGGCCGGAACATCTTTGAGTCCGTTGTTTAACGTCGCGTCAGATTTAGGCTGTTGACCCTGACCCAGCTCAACGGCAATTTCAGCCGCCGTATTCGCAAGTTCGGTGATGGGCTTGTAAACCGTCATGGTTTGGGTGCCAGCAATGATGCGTTTTACCCCGGCGAGATCGGCATCCTGTCCGGAGATAGCGACTTTGCCAGCCAGCCCCTGGGCGCTCAGGGCCTGAATCGCGCCGCCAGCGGTGGCATCGTTAGAGGCCACGACTGCATCAATTTTGTTGTTGTTGGCCGTCAGCGCGTTTTCCATGATTTTTAGCGCGTTTTCAGGGAGCCAACCATCAGCCCACTGATCGCCAACCACTTTAATTTTCCCGTTGTCGATGTACGGTTTAAGGACTTTCATTTGCCCTTCGCGGAACAGTTTGGCGTTGTTATCCACTGGCGAACCACCCATCAGGAAATAATTCCCTTGAGGCACTTTATCGACCAGGCTTTTGGCTTGTAATTCACCTACTTTTTCGTTGTCGAACGAAATATAATAATCAATGTCTGCGTTATTAATCATGCGGTCATAGGCCAATACTTTTATGCCTTCTTGTTTGGCTTCTTTCACCACGTTACTTAATACCTGGCCGTTATACGGGATAATGACCAGGACATCGACGCCACGGTTGATCATATTCTCAATTTGCGACATTTGCGTTTCTTCGTTGCCGTTAGCCGACTGAACAAACACGCTTGCGCCGAGAGATTCTGCTTTTTTTACAAAAATATCGCGATCTTTTTGCCAGCGCTCCAGGCGCAGGTCGTCAATGGCCATGCCGATTTTCACCTCTTTGGCATGCCCGGCAAAGCTTGCAAGCAGGAGAGTAGTACAGAGTGTAAGGGACAGGTTCTTTATCTTCATAATTATTAGGCCTTTTTGTAGGGGATGTGTCGCTGAGATAAAAGAAACATTCACTGCTGAGACGCAGCAAATTTTTAACGTGGAAAGGCCCGCTGGCAATTACAGATTTTTATCTTCTCATTATGATATTTGGTTTATTTCTGAATTTATGACCGCGATCGGATTTTAAAATACGTAACTTATTAATTACATTTGATTCTGGAATCTGCACCGAAAAATAGTTTGTCTGCGCATTATTTTGCGAGCCAGCGCACAGTTGTGCATTCTCTCAATAGCAGTGTGAAATAACGTAATTGAGCAAGCCGGAATGTGTATTCACTATTACTCCTGTATCTACGACTCGCCGCATACCCTGATTATGGAGCTCAATATGCAAGCTTATTTCGACCAACTCGATCGCGTTCGTTACGAAGGCACGAAAACGACCAATCCTTTAGCATTTCGTCACTACAACCCGGACGAGCTGGTGCTGGGTAAGCGCATGGAAGATCATCTGCGCTTTGCCGCCTGTTACTGGCATACGTTCTGCTGGAATGGTGCCGATATGTTCGGTGTGGGTTCTTTTGACCGTCCATGGCAACAGCCTGGCGAAGCCATCGAACTGGCGAAGCGTAAAGCGGATGTCGCGTTTGAATTCTTCCACAAGCTGAACGTGCCGTACTACTGCTTCCACGATGTGGATGTCTCTCCGGAAGGCGCGTCGCTGAAAGAGTATCTGAACAACTTCGCGCAGATGGTGGACGTGCTGGCGGCAAAACAGCAGCAGAGCGGCGTGAAGCTGCTGTGGGGCACGGCAAACTGCTTTACTAACCCTCGCTATGGCGCGGGCGCGGCAACGAATCCGGATCCCGAAGTGTTCAGTTGGGCGGCCACACAGGTGGTGACGGCGATGAACGCCACGCATCAGTTGGGCGGCGAGAACTATGTGCTGTGGGGCGGCCGTGAAGGGTACGAAACCCTGCTGAACACCGATCTGCGCCAGGAGCGTGAGCAGATTGGTCGCTTTATGCAGATGGTTGTCGAGCATAAACACAAAATTGGTTTCCGCGGTACGCTGCTGATTGAACCTAAGCCGCAAGAGCCGACCAAGCATCAGTACGATTATGACGTCGCAACCGTGTACGGCTTCCTGAAACAATTTGGTCTGGAAAAAGAGATCAAAGTGAACATTGAGGCTAACCACGCTACGCTTGCGGGCCACTCTTTCCATCACGAAATTGCGTCCGCCATTGCGCTGGGCATCTTTGGTTCTGTGGATGCAAACCGTGGTGATGCACAGCTGGGCTGGGACACCGACCAGTTCCCGAACAGCGTGGAAGAGAATGCGCTGGTGATGTACGAAATCATCAAAGCGGGGGGCTTCACCACTGGCGGTCTGAATTTTGACGCCAAAGTGCGTCGTCAAAGCACCGATAAGTACGATCTGTTCTACGGTCATATTGGCGCGATGGACACCATGGCGCTGGCGCTGAAAATCGCCGCCCGAATGATTGAAGACGGTGAGCTGGATAAACGTGTGGCGAAGCGTTATAGCGGCTGGAACAGTGAGCTAGGTCAGCAAATTTTGAAAGGCCAGTTATCGCTTGGTGAGATCGCGAAGTACGCTGAACAGCATCAACTGGCACCGCAGCATCAGAGCGGACACCAGGAACTGCTGGAAAACCTGGCCAATCATTACCTGTTCGATAAATAACAGCATGCAGGCCCGGTAACCGCAGCGCCACCGGGCATTTCTGTCAAAGGAGTCACCACAATGTATATCGGGATCGATCTTGGCACATCGGGTGTGAAAGCCATCCTGTTAAGCGAACAGGGCGACGTGTTAGCCACGCAGACGGAAAAACTGCAGGTTTCACGTCCGCATCCGCTGTGGTCTGAACAGGACCCGGAGCAGTGGTGGCTGGCGACGGATCGCGCAATCACAGCCTTAGGCCCGCAGCACAGTCTCCGTGACGTAAAAGCGCTGGGGATTGCCGGACAAATGCACGGCGCAACGCTGCTGGACAGCCAGCACCGCGTGTTGCGTCCAGCGATCCTCTGGAACGACGGTCGCTGTGCAGAAGAGTGCGCGCTTCTTGAAGAACGCGTACCGACCTCTCGTGACATCACCGGCAACCTGATGATGCCAGGCTTCACCGCACCAAAACTCTTGTGGGTACAGCGCCATGAACCTGAGATTTTCCGTCAGGTAGCGAAAGTTCCGCTCCCGAAAGATTATCTGCGTTTTCGCATGACGGGTGATTTCGCCAGTGATATGTCTGACGCGGCGGGCACAATGTGGCTCGATGTGGCGAAACGCGACTGGAGCGAGGCGATGCTGGATGCCTGCCATCTGACTCGTGACCATATGCCTGCGCTCTTCGAAGGCAGCGAGGTCACCGGCACATTGCAGTCCTCCATTGCTGAACGCTGGAATATGCCTGCCGTACCGGTGGTAGCTGGCGGCGGCGACAACGCGGCGGGCGCTGTCGGTGTCGGGATGGTGGAGGCAGGGCAGGCGATGCTCTCGCTGGGAACCTCCGGCGTCTATTTTGCCGTCAGCGACGGTTATCGCAGCAACCCTGAAAGCGCGGTCCACAGTTTCTGTCATGCCCTGCCGGGGAAATGGCATTTGATGTCGGTGATGCTGAGTGCGGCATCCTGCCTCGACTGGGCAGCGAAGCTGACCGGAATGGCCGATGTCCCTGCGTTTATCGAAGCCGCGCAGCAGGCGGATGAAAATGCCGGTGCCGTCTGGTTTTTACCCTATCTTTCCGGCGAGCGTACGCCGCACAACAACCCGGAAGCGAAAGGGGTGTTTTTCAGTTTAACTCATCAACATGGCCCGGCTGAACTGGCGCGTGCGGTACTGGAGGGCGTCGGGTATGCGCTGGCGGATGGGATGGACGTCGTACATGATTGTGGGCTGAAGCCATCAAGCATTACGCTCATTGGCGGCGGCGCGCGCAGCAGTTACTGGCGGCAGATGCTGTCTGACATTAGCGGGTTACAGCTTGATTATCGCACCGGGGGCGACGTCGGGCCTGCGCTTGGCGCTGCACGGCTGGCACAGATAGCCGCGAACCCTGACAAACCGCTCGCACAGTTGCTGCCACAGCTGGCGCTTGAGCAAACGCATCTTCCTGACGCAGCACGTCATTCGCGCTACGCGGAAAGGCGTGATGTGTTCCGCAGGATCTACCAGCAGCTGCTGCCGTTGATGTCATAAAACGATTGTCTGATAGAGGCATGACGATGTCCTTTTTTGGTCTGTTCGTGCCTGTGTTTCCTCGTCAGGATAAGGTCATACCCACTGACGAGGAGTTCCATCATGTCCCGCACCGCATTAATCAATATTGACACTCAGCAGTCATTTCATCATCGCGTGTACTGGCAGGAGGCCGATATTCCTGCCTTTCAGCAGGCCATGCTGGGGCTTATTGAAGGCTGCCAGTCGCGAAATATTCCGGTCGTTGATATTTTTCATGTAGATGAAGACGGTCCCTTCACCCTGGAAAGCGGCTATGTCAAACCGATGGCCTTTTTACGTCATCAGCCGGATGTGGTTTTCCAGAAACACGTCCATAATGCCTTCACGGACACCGGGCTCGACCGCTGGCTGCGCGAGCGTGATATCAACCGACTGATAATCTGCGGCATTCGCACTGAACAATGTTGTGAAACTACCGCACGTGTGGCCTCCGATCTGGGCTATGCTGTGACCTTTGTCAGCGAGGCCACGCTGACGTTCCCGATGACGTACAACGGAATTACCCTCAGCGCTGACGAACTGCGTCATCGCACCGAGACGGTGCTGGCCGGGCGTTTTGCCGAGATTAAAACGGTAGCGGAGACGCTGGAGTCACTGTAATGAGCATCGACGTCTGGTTCGTTATGTTGCCCGGGGTGCTGTCATTAGACATGACCGGCCCGGCAGAAACCTTTGTGCTGGCGGGCGACGCGTTTCGCCTGCATTACATTGGCCCGCAGCCTGACGTTCAGACGTCGATTGGCCTGACGATGAGCGGCATTCAGCCGCTGCCGGAACGTCTGCCAGAAGGGAGTTTGCTTGTGCTACCGGGAGTCAGCGACTCCCACGTTCAGTTCTCAACCCCTCTGGCGCAGCAGATTCAGCACTGGCTGATGCGCCTGCAGCCGCAGATCCAGCGCCAGGACATCGCCGTGATGTGCGTCTGTTCTGGCGCGTTGCTGGCGGCAAAGTCGGGCTTGTTGAATAACCGGCAGTGCACCACGCATCATGACGTCATTAGCCGCTTACGCGCCGCAGCCCCCACGGCGACGATTAAAGAGAACCGGATTTTCGTGCAGGACGAGAATATCTGGACCAGCGCAGGGATCACGTCGGGTATCGATCTGGCGCTGCATATGATTAACCGCCTTTGTGGGCCAGAAAAAGCCATGGCCGTCGCGCGTGAGATGGTGGTCTGGTTCCGCCGCTCCGGGGACGATCCTCAGCTTTCACCCTGGTTACGCTACCGTAATCATCTTCACCCGGCGATCCACCGCGCGCAGGACGCCCTTACCGCTGAGCCGCAAAAAGCGTGGCAGATACCGGATATCGCCGCGCAGGCGCACGTCAGCCCACGCCATCTGACCCGGCTTTTTCAGGAACATTTAGGTATAAGCGTTCGGGATTACCTTGAGCAATTGCGTCTGGCCGTGGCCGAACAGTGGTTATTGCAGGGGCGTGGGGTGGAGCAGGCGTCGCTGGCGGCAGGGTTTTCCTCCCCGCGCCAGTTCCACCGTGCCCGGCAACGAATCGCTAACTAACGAAGCGACGGGTATCTATTTTTTGCAACAGCATCGACAGCAATAAGCTCACGACCAGCGTGGCGGCAAAAATCCAGATAATATCCAGCAGCGGCCAGCTTTTGAGCTCAATCCCACGCGTGCGAAGAGCGTGGATCACCAGCGCGTGAAAACCGTAAATCCCCAGCGAGTGGCGCGAAATGAATCCCACCACGGGAAGCGGGCGTTCATTCAGCGTATTTTTGACGAGTATCAGCAGGGAGACGGCGCAGATAAAGACCATCGGGCCGCAGTACAGATACCAGGTATCGGCAAAATTCCCGCGCCACTTCAGCTCATAAAGCGTACCGCGCGAAATCACGATCACACCGATGATAAATAGCGCTCCACAAAGCCAGTTCATACTCCGTTTTTGTGTATCCATCATGCCAATGGCGCGCCCCAGCATGCCGTAAAGCACGTAGTAGAAGGTATCGCCGTTGATATAGAGGTTCACCGGCAACCACTCAAATCCGTCAATTTTCTGCGAGACGGTATTGGGGTTTGCCACCACGCCAATCACTACCATCAGGGCCAGGAGCATTTTCCCGCTGACGTTCTTCACCTGTATCAGCGGGGAAACCAGGTAGATAACGATAATGGCGAAGAAGAACCACAGGTGATAGAAGATCGGTTTTTGCAGCACGTTTTTCAGCGAAAGTTCGGCGTTAATTGAGGTGAAAAGCGTGATATAGAGCAGCGCAACGGCGCTGTAGAAACCCAGGCATGACGCGATGCGGATAAAATGCCTCGGTTGCGCACTGCGTTCGCCAAAGAAGAGAAAGCCAGAAATCATAAAGAACAGCGGCACACTCACGCGGGAAGCGGAGTTAAGTATATTAGCGATATCCCAGTTAACGTGGCTGATGCTGTGCGCGTTAGTGACGTACCAGGCCGTCGTGTGGATCATCACCACCATCAGACAGGCTATTCCTCGCAGGTTATCAATCCAGTTAATTTTTGACGACATCAGTTCCTCTTATTCCCTGTAAATAGAGTGTGACTGCGATTAGGGTAAAGTTTTCCCTTGGAAAATTCTGAGTTTAACTCGCGTAACTTGTACGAGGAGCGCGAGATTCGCAGAATGACGCACCATAATCTATAAAAGCGTTGATATTAAAAATAACAGCCACTGACCAGGGCGGTAATAAAAATGATGATGAAGCGTGTGGCGTCACTCTTTCTGCTACTCATACTGGCGGGGCGCAGCGCCTCAAAGGACGTGCCTGAACAAAAAGCACAGCAGGGGAAAATCAGCCCTGAACGTTCGCTGAATATGGAGCAGTTCTGCAAAGACCAGGCGGCTCACCGCTATAATTCCGAGGTGCAGAAAATTACGGTTAACGGATTTGAGCGCTTTCAGGGGAGCTATGAGCTAAAAGGCTATACTGCGCGTAAAGAAGGCTTTGTCTGTTCTTTTGACGCGGACGGCCAGTTTTTACATCTCTCGATGCGCTAATCTGCTCGTATAATCAGCAGCCACAATGCCCTGGCGTTCTGGCTGTGCGCCTTATTCCCCAATTTATCTTAAACAACCCCGTTTCGTACTGTATATCTTGCAGCCAGCGGGTATACTGATCCCTTCCATTTAAAACCACACGTATCCAGCACGAAATACTATGCAAAAGTTTGATACCAAGACCTTCCAGGGCCTGATCCTGACCTTACAGGATTACTGGGCTCGTCAGGGCTGCACCATTGTTCAACCTTTGGACATGGAAGTTGGCGCAGGCACCTCGCACCCAATGACCAGCTTACGCGCGTTGGGGCCGGAGCCAATGGCGACCGCGTATGTGCAGCCTTCCCGTCGTCCTACCGATGGCCGTTACGGCGAAAACCCGAACCGTCTGCAGCACTACTATCAGTTCCAGGTGGTGATTAAGCCATCACCAGACAACATTCAGGAACTGTACCTCGGGTCGCTGAAAGAGCTGGGTATGGACCCGACCATTCACGACATTCGTTTCGTGGAAGATAACTGGGAAAACCCAACGCTGGGTGCCTGGGGTCTGGGCTGGGAAGTGTGGCTGAACGGCATGGAAGTGACGCAGTTCACTTACTTCCAGCAGGTTGGCGGTCTGGAATGTAAACCAATCACCGGTGAAATCACCTACGGTCTGGAACGTCTGGCCATGTATATTCAGGGCGTAGACAGCGTTTACGACCTGGTCTGGAGCGATGGCCCGCTGGGTAAAACCACCTACGGCGACGTGTTCCATCAGAACGAAGTGGAGCAATCCACCTATAACTTCGAATACGCGGACGTGGACTTCCTGTTCACCTGCTTCGAGCAGTACGAGAAAGAAGCGCAGCAGCTGCTGGCGCTGGAGACTCCGCTGCCGCTGCCTGCCTACGAGCGTATTCTGAAGGCCGCCCACAGCTTCAACCTGCTGGACGCCCGCAAAGCCATCTCCGTGACTGAACGTCAGCGCTACATTCTGCGTATTCGTACCCTGACCAAAGCCGTTGCAGAAGCTTACTATGCGTCCCGTGAAGCCCTTGGCTTCCCGATGTGCAACCGAAACAAATAAGAGGCGGCCATGTCTGAAAAAACTTTCCTGGTGGAAATCGGCACCGAAGAGCTGCCACCAAAAGCCCTGCGCAGCCTGGCTGAGTCTTTTGCTGCGAACGTGACCGCCGAGCTGGATAACGCTGGCCTGGCACACGGTAAAATTGAATGGTTTGCTGCACCGCGTCGTCTGGCGCTGAAAGTGGCAAATCTGGCGGCGTCTCAGCCGGATCGTGAAGTGGAAAAACGTGGCCCGGCCATTGCTCAGGCGTTCGACGCGGAAGGCAAACCGAGCAAAGCGGCAGAAGGTTGGGCGCGTGGTTGCGGCATCACCGTTGACCAGGCCGAGCGTCTGACCACCGACAAAGGCGAGTGGCTGCTGTATCGTGCACATGTGAAAGGCGAAAGCGCGGAAGCGCTGCTGCCGGACATGATCGCGACCTCACTGGCTAAGCTGCCAATTCCTAAGCTGATGCGCTGGGGCGCGTCCGACGTGCACTTCGTGCGTCCGGTTCCCACCGTGACCCTGCTGCTGGGCGATGCCGTTATTCCTGCCACCATTCTGGGCGTGGCGTCCGATCGCGTGATCCGCGGCCACCGCTTTATGGGCGAGCCGGAGTTCACCATCGACAATGCCGACCAGTACCCGCAGATTCTGCTGGAGCGCGGTAAAGTCATTGCCGACTACGAACAGCGTAAAGCCAAAATCAAAGCGGACGCGGAAGAAGCGGCACGCCAGATTGGCGGTAACGCCGACCTGAGCGAAAGCTTGCTGGAAGAAGTGACCTCTCTGGTGGAATGGCCAGTTGTGCTGACCGCGAAGTTCGAAGAGAAATTCCTGGCCGTTCCGGCTGAAGCGCTGGTCTACACCATGAAGGGTGACCAGAAGTACTTCCCGGTATACGCCAACGACGGCAAGCTGCTGCCAAACTTCATCTTCGTGGCGAACATCGAATCGAAAGATCCGATCCAGATTATCTCCGGTAACGAGAAAGTGGTGCGCCCACGTCTGGCGGATGCGGAGTTCTTCTTCAATACCGACCGTAAAAAGCGTCTGGAAGATAACCTGCCGCGCCTGCAGACCGTGCTGTTCCAGCAGCAGCTGGGCACGCTGCGCGACAAAACCGACCGCATTGCGGAGCTGTCCGGCTGGATCGCCCGTGAAATCGGTGCAGACGTCAACCACGCAACGCGTGCTGGCCTGCTGTCCAAGTGCGACCTGATGACCAACATGGTGTTCGAATTTACCGACACCCAGGGCGTGATGGGCATGCACTACGCGCGTCACGATGGCGAAGCGGAAGACGTGGCTGTGGCTCTGAACGAGCAGTATCAGCCGCGCTTTGCGGGTGACGATCTGCCGTCCAACCCGGTTGCCTGCGCCGTGGCGATTGCCGATAAGATGGACACCCTGGCGGGTATCTTTGGTATTGGCCAGCATCCAAAAGGCGACAAGGACCCGTTCGCGCTGCGTCGTGCCGCGCTGGGCGTGCTGCGTATCATCGTTGAGAAGAACCTGAACCTCGATCTGCAGACCCTGACTGAAGAAGCGGTGCGTCTGTACGGCGATAAGCTGACCAACGCGAAGGTCGTGGATGATGTCATCGACTTTATGCTCGGTCGTTTCCGCGCGTGGTATCAGGATGAAGGCTACACCGTTGACACCATTCAGGCGGTGCTGGCGCGTCGTCCGACCCGTCCGGCTGATTTCGATGCGCGCATGAAGGCGGTGTCCCACTTCCGTACCCTGGAAGCGGCATCAGCCCTGGCTGCGGCCAACAAGCGTGTATCCAATATCCTGGCGAAATCCGACGAGACGCTGAACGAGCGTGTTAACGCTGCAACTCTGAAAGAGCCGGAAGAGATTGCCCTGGCGACGCAGGTTGTGGTGCTGCGCGACAAGCTCGAGCCGTACTTTGCGGAAGGTCGCTACCAGGAAGCGCTGGTGGAGCTGGCGGAACTGCGTGACGTTATCGACGCCTTCTTCGAGAAAGTGATGGTGAACGTGGAAGATAAAGATCTGCGTATTAACCGTCTCTCAATGCTCGAGAAACTGCGCGAGCTGTTCCTGCGCGTGGCGGATATTTCGCTGCTGCAGTAATGCAAAAAACCCGCCCCTGACAGGCGGGAAGAACGGCAACTAAACTCATGCCGGGCTGCAAAAGCAGCCCGGCTTTTTTATTACACTCTCTCAAATACCGTCGCGATACCCTGACCCAACCCGATACACATTGTTGCCAGACCAAACTGAGCATCTTTGCGTTCCATCAGGTTGATAAGCGTCGTGCTGATGCGCGCGCCGGAACAGCCCAGCGGGTGACCGAGGGCGATCGCGCCGCCGTTGAGGTTAATCTTCTCATCGATCTGATCCATCAGCCCCAGATCTTTAATGCACGGCAGGATCTGCGCGGCGAAGGCTTCGTTCATCTCGAACAGATCGATGTCGCTGGCGGTTAAGCCCGCTTTTTTCAGTGCCAGCTTCGAGGCCGGAACCGGGCCGTAACCCATGATGGAAGGATCGCAGCCGACGACCGCCATCGAACGCACGCGAGCGCGTGGCGTCAGGCCTAGTTCGCGGGCGCGGCTTTCGCTCATCACCAGCATCGCGGCGGCACCGTCGGACAGTGCGGACGACGTTCCCGCCGTTACCGTGCCGGTGACCGGATCGAATGCCGGGCGCAGGGTAGACAGCGCTTCGACCGTGGTTTCCGGGCGGATGACTTCGTCGTAGCTGAACTGCTTCAGTACGCCGTCTGCGTCGTGACCGCCGGTCGGGATGATCTCATTCTTAAAGGCACCGGACTGCGTGGCGGCCCAGGCGCGAGCGTGAGAGCGCGCGGCAAAGGCATCCTGCATTTCACGGCTGATGCCATGGAGGCGGGAGAGCATCTCGGCGGTCAGGCCCATCATCCCCGCGGCTTTCGCCACGTTACGACTCATGCCCGGGTGGAAATCAACCCCGTGGCTCATCGGCACGTGGCCCATGTGCTCAACGCCGCCTACCAGACAGGCCTGCGCATCGCCGGTCATGATCATGCGCGCCGCATCGTGCAGCGCCTGCATGGACGAACCACACAGACGGTTGACGGTGACTGCCGGAACCGAGTGCGGGATCTCCGCCAGCAGAGACGCGTTACGGGCGATGTTGAAGCCCTGCTCCAGGGTCTGCTGCACGCAGCCCCAGTAGATATCGTCCAGCGCTGTTGGGTCCAGCGCCGGGTTACGCGCCAGCAGGCTACGCATCAGGTGTGCGGAGAGATCTTCCGCACGCACGTTACGGAACGCGCCGCCTTTTGAACGGCCCATCGGGGTGCGAATCGCATCAACAATGACAACCTTTTCCATTGTGACTCCTTAAGCCGTTTTCAGTTCGCCAACCGGACGGGCTGGCTCAACTGCTGGATAGTAGGGTTCATTATGGCGCGCTTTGTTACGCAGACCTTCCGGCACCTCATAAAGCGGGCCAAGGTGCTGGTACTGCTGAACCATATCGAGATAGCGGGCGCTGCCGAGTGTATCCAGCCAGCGGAACGCGCCGCCGTGGAACGGGGGGAAGCCAAGGCCGTACACCAACGCCATATCCGCTTCTGCCGGGCTGGCGATGATGCCTTCTTCCAGGCAACGCACCACTTCGTTAATCATCGGGATCATCATCCGGGCGATGATTTCATCGTCGGTGAAATCGCGTTTTGGCTGACTGACGTCGTCCAGCAGACCATCCACCGCCGGATCTTCTTCTTTCTTCGGTTTGCCTTTGCTGTCTTCTTTATAGCGCCAGAAGCCCAGGCCGTTTTTCTGACCGAAGCGGTTAGCGTCGAACAGCGCGTCAATCGCGTCGCGATAGTCTTTCTGCATGCGCTGCGGGAAGCCTGCCGCCATCACCGCCTGCGCGTGATGGGCGGTATCAATGCCGACCACGTCCAACAGATACGCCGGGCCCATCGGCCAGCCGAACTGTTTTTCCATCACTTTGTCGATTTTGCGGAAGTCCGCGCCGTCGCGCAGCAGCTGGCTGAAGCCTGCAAAGTACGGGAAGAGTACGCGGTTAACGAAGAAGCCCGGGCAGTCGTTCACCACGATCGGGGTTTTGCCCATCTTGCTCGCCCACGCCACCACTTTGGCGATGGTTTCGTCAGAGGTTTTTTCCCCACGGATCACTTCGACCAGCGGCATACGGTGTACCGGGTTGAAGAAGTGCATGCCGCAGAAGTTTTCCGGGCGCTTCAGTACGCTCGCCAGTTCGCCAATCGGAATAGTGGAGGTGTTAGAAGCCAGCACGGTGCCTGGACGAACCTTGTCTTCCGTTTCGGCCAGCACCGCTTTTTTGACTTTCGGATTCTCAACGACCGCTTCAACCACCACGTCCACACGGTCAAAACCGCTGTACTCCAGCACCGGCTGAATGGTGGAGATCACGCCTGCGAGCTTCAGCCCGTCAATTTTTCCGCGCTCCAGCTGTTTATTCAACAGCTTGGCCGCTTCGGTCATGCCGAGCGTCAGGGATTTCTCGTTGATGTCCTTCATCACCACCGGCACGCCTTTCCATGCCGACTGGTAAGCGATGCCGCCACCCATAATGCCTGCACCGAGCACCGCCGCGTGTTTTGGCGTCTCAACGTTTTTGGTCAGCTGTTTGGCTTTACCTTTCACGAACTGATCGTTAAGGAAGATACCGACCAGCGCGCGGGCTTCATTGGTGTGCGCCAGCGGGACAAAGCTCTGATTTTCGAGCTTCAGGGCTTCGTCGCGGCCGAAGCGGGCTGCGGCTTCAATGGTTTTCACCGCCGTGATCGGCGCCGGGTAGTGTTTACCCGCCGTCTGCATCACCATGCCTTTAGCGATGGTGAAGCTCATGGTGGCTTCAATTTTGCTGAGCTTTAACGGTTCCAGCTTCGGCTGGCGTTTGGCTTTCCAGTCGAGGTCGCCATTGATGGCCTGACGGAGGATGGCGATAGCACCTTCAATCAGTTTTTCAGGCTTAACCACGCCGTCCACCAGGCCGATTTTCTGCGCCTGTTCTGCGCCGACATCTTTACCCGCGGCAATGATCTCCAGCGCGCTGTCGGCACCCAGCATGCGCGGCATACGCACGGAGCCGCCAAAGCCCGGCATGATGCCCAGCTTGGTTTCCGGCAGGCCGATGCGCAGATCCGGCGTGGCGAGACGGTAATCGGTGGCTAATACACATTCACAGCCGCCGCCCAGCGCGTAGCCGTTCACGGCGGAGATCGTTGGGACAGGCAGATCTTCCAGACGATTAAAGACGCTGTTGGCAAAGTGTAGCCACTGGCTCAGCTGTTCTTCAGGCACCAGGAAAAGCGAGAGAAATTCGGTGATATCGGCACCGACAATAAAGGCCGCTTTGTTCGAACGCAGCAGCAGCCCTTTTAATTCAGGTTGTTTTTCAAGAACATCCAGCGCCTGGCCAAGACTGGCCACCGTCGCGGTATCAAGCTTATTCACTGAGCCGGGGGCATCGAACACCAGTTCGGCAATGCCATCTTCCAGCCAGTTGAGGTACAGGGTGTCGCCTTTGTAAAGCATGTCAGTCTCCTGAATCCAGCAAGTGGATCTGGTCATACCAGATGAGACGGAGTGTGGAATTTATGTTAATAAAATGCAAATTTATCATTAAGAAATTGCTGCATTGATCACGGTCGGTGGAAATCACGCAGCCGGAGTGAGGTGTGCTAAGATGCGATGACTTGAGGTCAAAAAAACGAAAGGAAGAATGATGGACTCACTGGCTTCGCTTTATAAAAATCATATCGTTACCCTACAGGAACGTACCCGCGATGTACTGGCGCGCTTCAAGCTGGATGCCCTGCTAATCCACTCCGGCGAGCTGATGAACACGTTTCTTGATGACCATGCTTATCCGTTTAAGGTCAACCCGCAGTTTAAAGCCTGGGTGCCGGTGACACAGGTGCCAAATTGCTGGCTGCTGGTGGATGGCGTGAACAAGCCGAAACTGTGGTTCTATCTGCCGGTGGATTACTGGCACAACGTGGAACCGCTGCCGACTTCTTTCTGGACCGAAGAAATTGATGTGATTGCCCTGCCAAAAGCGGACGGTATTGGCAGCCAGCTGCCTGCGGCGCGTGGCAACATCGGCTATATTGGCCCTGTTCCAGAGCGTGCGCTGGGTCTGGATATTCCGGCGGATAAACTCAATCCGAAAGGGGTGCTGGATTATCTCCACTATTACCGCGCGTATAAAACCGACTACGAACTTTACTGCATGCGTGAAGCGCAAAAAACGGCGGTGAATGGCCACCGTGCCGCGCACGAAGCGTTCCAGTCGGGCATGAGCGAGTTCGATATCAATCTTGCCTACCTGACCGCAACCGGTCACCGCGACACCGACGTACCGTACAGCAACATCGTCGCGCTGAACGAGCATGCGTCTGTACTTCACTACACCAAACTTGATCACCAGGTTCCGTCGGAAATGCGCAGCTTCCTGCTGGACGCAGGGGCAGAGTATAACGGCTATGCGGCCGATCTGACCCGTACCTGGGCGGCGAATGGGGATACCGATTTCGCGCAGCTGATTAAAGACGTGAACGATGAACAGCTGGCGCTGATTGGCACCATGAAGGCCGGAACCAGCTATGTGGATTATCACATCCAGTTCCATCAGCGCATCGCTAAACTGCTGCGTAAGCATCAGATTGTGAAAGACATGAGCGAAGAGGCGATGGTCGAAAACGATCTGACCGGGCCATTCATGCCGCACGGTATCGGTCACCCGCTGGGCCTGCAGGTTCACGACGTTGCGGGCTTCATGCAGGATGATACCGGCACGCACCTGGCGGCACCGTCTAAATATCCTTACCTGCGCTGCACCCGTATCCTTGAGCCGCCCATGGTATTGACCATCGAGCCGGGGATCTACTTTATTGAATCCCTGCTGGCGCCGTGGCGTGAAGGGCAGTTCAGCAAGCACTTCAACTGGGAAAAAATTGATGCGTTGAAACCGTTTGGCGGCATTCGTATCGAAGATAACGTGGTTATTCATGAGAACGGTGTCGAGAACATGACGCGAGACCTGAAGCTGGCCTGATGGAAAGCTGGCTGATACCGGCTGAACCGGTCACCTTTGTTGAGGAAATCAAGAAAAGCCGCTTTATTACGCTGCTGGCGCACACCGACGGCGTAGAGGCGGCAAAGGCGTTTGTCGAGTCCGTTCGCGCGGAGCATCCTGATGCACGCCACCACTGCGTGGCGTGGGTGGCAGGACCGCCGGACGATTCGCAACAGCTGGGGTTTTCTGACGACGGTGAACCGGCTGGCACGGCCGGTAAACCTATGCTTTCGCAGCTGATGGGCAGCGGCGTGGGCGAGATCACCGCCGTAGTGGTTCGCTACTACGGCGGCATTTTGTTAGGCACGGGTGGGCTGGTTAAAGCCTACGGTGGAGGTGTCCAGCAGGCACTTAATCTGCTGATAACCACCCGCAAAACGCCACTTACCGAATATACTCTGGTATGCGAGTACTCGCAGCTTTCGGGCATTGAAGCGTTACTGAAGCACGTTAACGGTGTGATTGTGCACAGCGATTACCAGGCGATGGTGCAATTACGCGTGGCGCTTCCTCAGGCGGAACTGGCCTCTTTTTCAGCAAAACTCGCTGATTTTAGTCGCGGTTCGTTGCAATTGCTGCCGATTGAAGAATAATCCCCACCTCACTTTTTGAATACCAAAGGAAGCGGCAGAGATGCATTTTCGTGCCATAACCCGAATCGTTGGACTGCTGGTCATACTTTTTTCCGGGACGATGATTCTCCCAGGACTGGTGGCACTTATCTACCGGGACGGCGCGGGGCGTGCGTTTACCCAGACCTTTTTTGTCGCGCTGGCGATTGGCTCGCTGCTCTGGTGGCCAAACCGTCGTGAGAAAGGCGAGCTGAAATCTCGGGAAGGGTTTCTGATCGTCGTGCTGTTCTGGACGGTGCTGGGAAGCGTCGGTTCGCTCCCGTTTATCTTCTCTGAACAGCCCAATTTGAGCATCACGGATGCATTCTTTGAATCGTTCTCTGGTTTAACAACTACCGGTGCGACGACGCTGGTGGGGCTGGATTCTCTCCCACATGCCATTCTCTTTTATCGCCAGATGCTGCAGTGGTTCGGCGGTATGGGGATCATCGTCCTGGCGGTGGCTATCCTGCCCATTCTGGGCGTCGGTGGGATGCAGCTTTATCGGGCTGAAATGCCCGGCCCGCTAAAAGATAACAAAATGCGTCCGCGTATTGCGGAGACGGCAAAAACCCTGTGGCTGATTTATGTCTTGTTGACGGTCGCCTGCGCCCTGGCGCTGTGGTTTGCCGGAATGCCCGCTTTCGATGCCATCGGGCACAGCTTTGCGACTATCGCTATCGGTGGGTTCTCCACGCACGATGCCAGCGTGGGCTACTTCGACAGCCCGACGATTAACACTATTATTGCTATCTTCCTGCTGATCTCCGGTTGTAACTACGGTCTGCACTTCTCTTTACTGAGTGGGCGAAGCCTGAAGGTGTACTGGCGCGATCCGGAGTTCCGCATGTTTATTGGCGTCCAGTTGACGCTGGTGATCATCTGTACGCTGGTGCTTTGGTTCCACGATGTTTATAACTCGGCCATGACCACGCTAAACCAGGCCTTTTTCCAGGTGGTGTCGATGGCGACAACGGCGGGCTTTACCACGGACAGCATTGCGCGCTGGCCGCTGTTCCTGCCGGTGCTTTTGCTGTGCTCGGCCTTTATCGGGGGCTGTGCGGGGTCTACGGGCGGTGGCCTGAAGGTCATTCGTATACTGCTGCTGTTCAAACAGGGCAACCGCGAGCTGAAGCGTCTGGTTCACCCGAATGCGGTTTATAGCATCAAGCTGGGGAATCGTGCGCTGCCGGAACGTATTCTCGAAGCGGTGTGGGGTTTCTTCTCTGCTTATGCGCTGGTCTTTATCGTCAGTATGCTGGCTATTATTGCTACCGGCGTGGATGATTTCTCCGCATTCGCCTCTGTTGTGGCGACGCTTAATAACCTCGGGCCTGGGCTGGGCGTGGTGGCGGATAACTTTGCCAGTATGAACCCGGTGGCGAAGTGGATCCTTATCGCTAACATGCTGTTTGGGCGTCTTGAGGTCTTTACGCTGCTGGTGCTGTTTACCCCAACATTCTGGCGCGAGTAAGGAGTCATTAATGAAAACATTAGTTCTTTTCTCTACGCGAGACGGACAAACGCGCGAGATTGCCGCTTATCTGGCTTCTGAATTAAAAGAGCTGGGCATTTACGCGGATGTAGTGAACCTGAACCGTGCGGAACACATCGCGTGGCAGGAGTACGATCGTGTGGTGATTGGGGCGTCTATTCGTTACGGGCATTTCCATCCCGCGCTGGATCGTTTTGTGAAGAAACATAAGGACGTGCTCAATAAGCTGCCCAGTGCCTTCTACTCGGTCAATCTGGTTGCCCGTAAAGCAGAAAAGCGCACGCCGCAAACGAACAGCTATACGCGCAAGTTTTTACTTCATTCTCCGTGGCAGCCAACACTTTGCGCGGTCTTTGCCGGGGCGCTGCGCTATCCGCGCTACCGCTGGTATGACCGCTTTATGATCCGCTTGATTATGAAGATGACGGGCGGTGAAACCGATACGCATAAAGAAGTGGTGTACACCGACTGGTCGCAGGTTGCCAGTTTTGCGCGGGAAATCGCGCATATAACGGGCGATTCGCGACTTAAATAAGCGTTAAGTTTGAAAAGTGAGCGAACGAAAAGTTTTTTGTATTTTGTGCTTGTCACTTCAGAATAACTCCCTATAATGCGCCTCCAC
>NZ_GL890783.1:0-36888 GCF_000211415.1 Enterobacter mori LMG 25706
CATCCGAAAGGACGGCCTTTTTGCGTTTCTGGACCACTGAATTTTGTATTTTGTAGGCCGGGTAAGGCAAAGCCGCACCCGGCAAGTCAGACCGCACACCACCCCAAAATAAACTCTGCAATCCTATCCACGTCATTTAAGTCCAGCACCGGAACCTCAAGCGGCAATACAACATCACTAGCCACCGCAATCACATGCTCATCCAGCGTTAACTCACTAATATCATGCCCGGCATCGCTCCTGAATAGCTGGATCTTCGCCACAGCCTCGTGCTTAAACCCCTCAACCAGCACCAGATCCAGCGTGGAGTGATCCATCCGGCTGACCAGATACGCGAGATCCAACGGCGCCTCATCCGGGGTTTCTGTCATCAATGCCCAGCGCTGAGTGCTTGCCACCATCGTTTGTGCCGCACCCGCTTTACGCAACTCATAGCTATCTTTGCCCGGTTTATCGACATCCATATTATGATGCGTGTGCTTAATCAAACCTGGACGAATACCTCTGGCGCACAGTGCAGGTATCAGCTTTTTGAGTAACGTGGTTTTCCCGGTACCACTCCAGGCGGAAATTGCTAAAACAGGTGTCATTTCTTCTCCTGCAGTGCCTGCAAATCTTCTGTCGTATTCACGTTCACAAATGCTGGCTTCACATCGCTAAAATCAACCGGATGTCCGCCTGCCTGCCGCATAAACACCATCACCCTTCTTTCTCCAGCAGACAGGTAAGCCTGCAGGTCAGAAACTAACGATATATGAATCAGGGCGATCGTCGGATGATCGCGCTCGCCGTCATGTACCCAAACCACGGGCGAGTCACCGCGGTGTTGTACCATGCGTTCTACCAGGCAAGCCGGAATAAAGGGTGTATCGCAGGAGCAAAAGAGAAACCACACCCCCTTAGCCTGCTGCATGACCGAGAGCATCCCAGCAAGAGGCCCCGGATAATCTGCCAGGTTATCCTGATAAACGGGGAATCCGCTGCGTTGGTAAATAGCGATGTGACGATTAGCACTGAGCGCGATTGTCGACACCTGATCTGCAAGCCTGTCAGCGACATGCTGCCATAAGGGCTTTCCATTCAGCAGCTGTAGCCCCTTATCTTCTCCGCCCATTCGGGTCGCTCTGCCACCGGCCAGAACGACACCGATGATTTTCTGGCATTCATTCACTAATATCGCCTCTTTTATTGTGGGATTGACCCTGCTAACGTGTCTCTCTAAATGAAAGGAGCACCACCATGAAATGTAAACGTCTGAATGAAGTTATTGAACTCCTCCAGCCAGCCTGGCAAAAAGAGCCAGAGCTGAATTTGATGCAATTTTTACAGAAACTGGCGAAAGAGTCAGGTTTTGACGGCGAGCTGACAGACCTTTCTGACGACATCCTGATCTACCACCTTAAAATGCGTGATTCAGCCAAAGATGCTGTTATTCCTGGTATTCAGAAAGATTATGAGGAAGATTTTAAAACCGCATTGCTGCGCGCGCGTGGGGTAATTAAAGAGTAAAAGCTTGTAAGCGGAGCCACCGAAATCGCCACAAGATGATATCCTGAATCATTCGTATAATTTCCGGATGATCGGATGAACGACCAGGCTTTTACTTTCCAGACATTACACCCGGATACCATTATGGACGCCCCGTACGAGCAGGGTATTCGGGTGGATTCTGGGTTAACCCCGTTAAATAGCTACGAAAATCGCGTCTATCAGTTTCAGGATGAGGAGCGCCAGCGCTTCGTTGTAAAGTTCTATCGTCCTAAGCGTTGGTCTGCAGAACAAATTCAGGAAGAGCATCAGTTTGCCCACGATCTGCTGGATGACGATGTTCCCGTTGCTGCGCCCTTGAAATTTAACAACCAAACGCTGCTTACCCACGAAGGTTTTTATTACGCCGTATTCCCAAGCCTGGGCGGGCGTCAGTTTGAAGCTGATAATATCGACCAGATGGAATGGGTTCCCCGCTCCCTGGGGCGCATTCATCAGACGGGACGCAAAAAGCCGTTTATTGCCCGCCCGACCATCGGTATTCAGGAATACCTTATCGAGCCACGGCAGGTATTCGAAACCTCGACACTTATTCCTGGTGGATTAAAGGATAAATTCCTTAGCGCGACCGACAAACTTATTGAAGCGGTGAAAGCCAGTTGGTGTGATGACATTCCCACACTGCGTCTGCATGGCGACTGCCATGCTGGCAATATTCTCTGGCGCGATGGCCCACTGTTTGTCGATCTCGATGATGCTCGCATGGGGCCAGCGGTTCAGGATCTGTGGATGCTGCTCAATGGTGATAAAGCCGAGCAGAGAATGCAGCTTGAAACCATTATTGAAGCGTATGAAGAATTTAGCCCCTTTAATTCAGACGAAATTGCCTTGATAGAGCCTTTACGTGCGATGCGTTTTGTTTATTATCTCGCATGGTTAATCAGGCGTTGGGATGATCCCGCATTTCCCCGAAATTTCCCGTGGCTTACCGGAGAGGATTACTGGCGCAGCCAGATATCCACATTTACTGAGCAGGTTAAGGTTCTGCAAGAACCCCCTCTGCAATTAACGCCGATGTATTAATTGGACACACCCAGGAGAGAGTTGATCATGAAAAAAATTTGGCTGGCGCTGGCAGGTATGATTCTGGCATTTAGCGCTTCTGCTGCACAGTTTACCGATGGTAAGCAGTACATTACGCTGGACAAGCCAGTTGCCGGAGAGCCACAGGTTCTGGAGTTCTTCTCGTTTTATTGCCCACACTGCTATCAGTTCGAGCAGGTGCTGCATGTCTCTGACAACGTGAAGAAAAAGCTGCCGGAAGGCACCAAAATGACGAAATACCACGTTGAGTTCCTGGGCCCGCTGGGCAAAGACCTGACTCAGGCGTGGGCGGTAGCTATCGCACTGGGCGTGGAAGATAAGATCACCGCCCCAATGTTTGAAGCCGTACAGAAAACCCAGACCGTTCAGACCACTGCGGATATCCGTAAAGTATTCGTGGATGCCGGTGTGAAAGGTGAAGAGTACGATGCCGCATGGAACAGTTTCGTGGTGAAATCACTGGTTGCCCAGCAGGAAAAAGCGGCTGCTGACCTCCAGCTTCAGGGCGTTCCAGCGATGTTTGTTAACGGCAAATATCAGCTGAACATGCAGGGCATGGACACCAGCAGCATGGATATCTTCGTACAACAGTATGCTGATACCGTGAAATATCTGGTTGAGAAGAAGTAAGATTGTTGATGTAAAAACGCCGGTCAATGACCGGCGTTTTTGTAAGAAGCTTTAATGTTGTCTATCTGCTCGTCTTTCTCTTTCCAGAGCGTATTAAGCCAAAGCTGGAAACGACGTTTAAAATTCTTATCGTTAACGTAATCACCGTGCAGTTCCGTCTCAACAGGAACCAGATCAACGTGAACCACAATACGCGTCAGTTTGCCGCTGAGCATGTCATAAAATGGCGTCTTATCGTTCTCCGGGTAGCAAAGCGTAACGTTCAATAATTTATCGAACTGCTCGCCCAACACGTTCAATGCCATCGCAATGCCCGCAGCTTTAGGCGGCAGTAAGTGCTGATAAGGGGAGCGAGTCTGACTGCGCTTCTCTTCGGTAAAACGAGAGCCTTCTACAAAGTTAACAATCGTCGTTGGATGCGCACGAAATTTTTCGCAGGAGCGGCGTGTGGTTTCCACATCTTTACCGCGGCGTTCCGGGTGACGAAGTAAATAGCTGCGTGAATAGCGTTTCATAAATGGCATATCCAGCGCCCAGCAGGCCAGGCCAATGAAAGGCACCCAGGCCAGTTGTTGTTTCAGGAAATATTTATTCATCGGGATATGTTTGCGAAACAGCACACATAACACCACGATGTCAGCCCAGCTGTGATGATTGCAGATCAGCAGATACCAGTTCTTTTTGTTGAGTCTTTCCAGACCCTGAACATCCCACTTCAGGTGCGGGTTAAGGCACAGCAGAATCGCCAGCCCTTCGCACCAGCAAAACATCATGAAATTACAAAACGCAGAAACGGCTCGCCACACCGAGTGCACGGGCAGCAGCAGCTTAATCATTCCGGCAATAATGATCGGCACTGAACAGGCGATAGTCACCAGAATGGTTAAAATAATGCTTAACAGCAGTGTTATTGCAGCGAGTAATCTCGACATAATCAGTATTTTCAGGTGGTTAGCTTAAATTAAGCCGCCGCATATGCGGCGCAGGGCGCTGAGTTTATCAGAAAACAGACTAAAAAATGGTGCTTTCACGCGGCGGGGGTGCGGCTTTTACCTGCTATAGCAGATATGTCTGCGATGGCGGAATAAACGAGGCTTATATCCACATAGACTAAATTGTCATCAATTCGCAATATGGATAATGAGCACTCACTTAATATGATGATAATAAACAATAAATTATATAATGGGAGAGGGTTTTTACGACTGTTATTCATATGTAGTGAAAGTATGCACAAACTTATCCACAGTTTGATTTTTGCGAGCGATCCTCTCGATCGCAAAATCTTTTCCTGTATCAGGCGCTAATAACTGATGTTTTCATCCTTCTGTGGCATCCTTTACCCATAAATTGATTAAAGGCACGGACATTATGGTTCAGATCCCAGAAAACCCTCTTATTCTCGTCGACGGCTCTTCTTACCTGTATCGGGCATACCATGCGTTTCCTCCTCTGACCAACAGCGCAGGGGAACCCACCGGCGCAATGTACGGCGTGCTGAACATGCTGCGTAGCCTGATCCTTCAGTATCAGCCAACCCATGCGGCAGTGGTCTTTGATGCAAAAGGTAAAACCTTCCGCGACGAGTTGTTTGAGCATTACAAATCCCATCGTCCGCCGATGCCTGACGATCTGCGAGCACAGATCGAGCCGCTGCACACCATGGTGAAAGCGATGGGGCTGCCGTTGCTGGCCGTTTCTGGCGTTGAGGCCGACGACGTTATCGGCACGCTGGCGCGTGAAGCAGAAAAAATGGGCCGTCCAGTGCTGATCAGTACCGGTGATAAAGACATGGCGCAGCTTGTGACGCCAGGTATCACCCTGATTAACACCATGACCAACACCATTCTGGGGCCTGAAGAAGTCGTCACAAAATATGGCGTGCCGCCTGAACTGATTATTGATTTCCTCGCGTTGATGGGCGACTCCTCAGATAACATCCCTGGTGTGCCGGGCGTCGGTGAAAAAACCGCGCAGGCGCTGCTTCAGGGGCTGGGCGGGCTGGATACGCTCTACGCGGAATCGGATAAAATCGCCGGGCTCACCTTCCGTGGTGCGAAAACCATGGCGGCGAAGCTGGAAGATAACAAAGAGGTGGCTTATCTCTCTTATAAGCTGGCCACAATCAAAACCGATGTCGAGCTGGAACTGGGCTGTGAGCAGCTGGAAGTGCAACAGCCTTCCGCTGACGATCTGCTGAGCCTGTTTAAGAAATACGAATTTAAGCGCTGGACCACTGACGTGGAAGCCGGTAAATGGCTGCAGGCAAAAGGCGTGAAACCTGCCGTGAAGCCGAAAGAGACGATTGTTGTGGATGCTGAAGAGCAGGCAGACGAAGAGGTCGTCGCGCTCTCTTTCGACAACTACGAAACCCTTCTTGAAGAGTCACAGCTGGTCGCCTGGATCGAGAAGCTGAAAAAAGCGCCGGTCTTTGCCTTTGACACCGAAACTGACAGCCTCGATAACATCTCGGCCAACATGGTGGGTCTGTCATTTGCCACCGAACCGGGCGTTGCGGCCTATGTCCCTGTTGCACATGATTACCTGGATGCGCCGGATCAGATCTCCCGCGACCGCGTCCTTGAGCTGCTGAAGCCGATTCTCGAAGATGACAAGGCGCTCAAAGTTGGGCAGAACCTGAAATATGACCGCGGCATTCTGCAAAACTACGGTATTGAGCTGCGCGGCATCGCCTTCGACACCATGCTGGAATCCTACATTCTGGACAGCGTGGCAGGCCGTCATGATATGGATTCCTTATCTGACCGCTGGCTCAAGCACAAAACCATTACGTTTGAAGAGATTGCCGGAAAAGGTAAAAATCAGCTCACCTTTAACCAGATTGCGCTGGAAGAGGCGGGTCGTTACGCGGCGGAAGACGCCGATGTGACGCTGCAGTTGCACCTGAAGATGTGGCCAAAGCTGCAAAAGCAGGAAGGCCCACTGAACGTGTTCCAGCATATCGAAATGCCGCTGGTGCCGGTGCTGTCCCGCATCGAACGCAACGGCGTAAAAATCGATCCAACGGTGCTGCATAACCACTCGGGTGAACTGGCGCAGCGTCTGACCGAGCTTGAGCAAAAAGCCCATGAGCTTGCCGGAGAGCCGTTTAACCTGTCGTCGCCTAAACAGCTGCAAACTATCCTGTTTGAAAAGCAGGGCATCAAGCCGCTGAAGAAAACCCCTGGCGGCGCGCCATCAACCTCTGAAGAGGTGCTGGAAGAGCTGGCACTGGATTATCCACTGCCAAAAGTTATCCTCGAGTATCGCGGTCTGGCGAAGCTTAAATCGACCTACACCGATAAGCTGCCGTTGATGATTAACCCGAAAACGGGGCGTGTGCATACCTCTTATCATCAGGCGGTTGCTGCAACCGGGCGTCTCTCGTCGACCGATCCCAACCTGCAGAACATTCCTGTGCGCAATGAAGAGGGTCGTCGTATTCGTCAGGCCTTTATTGCGCCAGAAGATTATCTGATTGTCTCTGCGGACTACTCACAAATTGAGCTGCGCATTATGGCGCACCTGTCGCGTGATAAGGGCTTGCTGACCGCGTTTGCCGAAGGGAAGGATATTCACCGGGCAACGGCCGCTGAAGTCTTTGGCCTGCCGCTGGATAGCGTGACAAACGAACAGCGTCGCAGCGCGAAAGCGATTAACTTCGGTCTGATTTACGGGATGAGCGCCTTTGGCCTGTCACGCCAGCTCAACATTCCGCGTAAAGAGTCGCAGAAGTATATGGATCTCTACTTCGAACGCTACCCGGGCGTACTGGAGTATATGGAACGCACCCGTGCGCAAGCGAAAGAGAAAGGCTACGTTGAAACGCTGGATGGTCGTCGTCTGTATCTGCCGGACATCAAATCCAGCAACGCGGCGCGCCGTGCAGGCGCAGAGCGTGCGGCTATCAACGCCCCAATGCAGGGAACCGCTGCTGACATCATCAAGCGTGCGATGATCGCCGTGGATGCCTGGCTGGAAAAAGATAAACCGCGCGTGAAAATGATCATGCAGGTACACGATGAACTGGTGTTCGAAGTGCACAAAGACGATCTTGAAAAAGTGTCTCAGAAGATCCACGAACTGATGGAAAGCAGCATGAAGCTGGACGTTCCGTTGCTGGTGGAAGTGGGGAGTGGCGAAAACTGGGATCAGGCTCACTAAGGGTTCATGGAATAACGCGCGTTTTATGTAAGTTAGCAACATAACGACGTGCGTTTTGTGACAATCATTAGAATTCCCTATGTAAAGAATGAAAAAAAACTACAAAAAGTGCTTTTTCTACAGATAAAAAAGGGGTAGAGTTAACGACGTAGGGTACAGAGGTAAGATGTTCTATCTTTCAGACCTTTTACTTCACGTAATCGGATTTGGCTGAATATTTTAGCCGCCCCAGTCAGTAATGACTGGGGCGTTTTTTATTGCGGCAAAGAAAATGTCAGGAAAAAAAAAGCGCGGACATTGCCGCGCTCATATTTACTCTTCTTCCGCTTCTGTCGCGGGTTCCAGCTCGTTAAACCAACTGTCGAGCTTCTGACGCAGTTTATCCACGCCCTGTTTTTTCAGCGAGGAGAATGGCTCAACCTGCACATCACCGTTAAATGCCAGCACCGCTTCGCGAACCATATTCACCTGTGCTTTTCGCGCACCGCTAGCCAGCTTATCGGCTTTGGTCAGCAGAACCAGCACGGCGATATCGCTCTCTACAGCCCAGTCGATCATCTGCTGATCGAGATCTTTCAGCGGATGGCGGATATCCATCAGCACCACCAGACCTTTCAGGCACTGGCGTTTTTCCAGGTACTCACCCAGCGCACGCTGCCATTTGATCTTCATCTCTTCAGGTACTTGCGCATAGCCGTAGCCCGGTAAGTCGACCAGGCGTTTGCCTTCTGCAACTTCAAACAGGTTGATCAGCTGAGTACGGCCAGGTGTTTTTGAGGTGCGCGCCAGGCTCTTCTGATTGGTCAGCGTATTCAGGGCGCTGGATTTTCCCGCATTGGAGCGGCCAGCGAATGCCACTTCAATACCCGTATCAGAAGGCAGGTGGCGAATATCAGGCGCACTGGTGACAAAATGCGTCTGTTGGTAGTTCCAGGTAGTCACGTGGTCGTCTCCAAAAATCGTAATCTGCGGGGGATTATACCTGAATGCGGGCAAAAGGCTTTTCCCATCGTACCAGGCACGTAAGCGAAAACCCTCTCATGTGTAAGAGATCGGCTACAAACCCTATGGGATATTTAAGAGAAATCGCAGGCGTTTAAAAATGCAAACTATTAAATATCATAGACTTGATAGTGAGTAATAATCCGAAAATCCGTTTTTGTACCCTTTCGTTGCTTGTTAGTTTAAGGGAAAAAGGTAAAGTGTGCGTCAAGGCGAGGATGCCAACAGGATTACGACTTAAGGATAAGGGTCAGGAGCGCCAGGAGGCGAAGACTCGGGATTGTCAGGATGACGGGCGCCTGGAGGCGTTTTTACAGGAAATGGAACCGTATCACGGACGGTATTTGCCAAGGGATAAACAGGGTTTGTTGTTGGTAAACATGGAATGTCTGACCCGCTAAGGGTTGTGAGTCAGGAAAAAAGGCGACAGATTGCTCTGTCGCCTTTTTTCTTTGCTTGCTTTCTGCTAGATTTCGCCGCAATTCTATACTGAATAAAACGGCTTAAAGATAAAACATCATGAAAAAACCGACCACCGCAGCGGGCGCGAAACGCCCAGCAAAAGCACGCCGCAAAACGCGCGAAGAACTGAACCAGGAAGCGCGCGATCGCAAACGCGATAAAAAGCATCGTGGCCATGCTGCGGGTAGCCGTGCAAGTGGTAGCGGTGCAACGGGCGCTTCTGCAAAAGGTAAGGCGCAGAAAGATCCCCGTATCGGCAGTAAAACTCCCATTCCACTGGGCGTGACAGACACCCCGGTCACTAAGCAGCACAAACCAAAGAGCGAGAAACCTATGCTTTCACCGCAGGCTGAGCTGGATTTGCTGGAGAACGATGAGCGCCTGGATGCGCTGCTGGAACGTCTTGAAGAAGGTGAAACCCTGACCGCAGAAGAACAGTCATGGGTTGATGCCAAACTGGACCGCCTTGATGAGCTGATGCAGAAGCTGGGCCTGTCATACGACGATGACGAAGATGAAGAAGAAGACGAGAAGCAGGAAGATATGATGCGTCTTCTGAAGGGTGGAAACTAACATTTGCACCCGGCAGGCTCAATAGTCCTGCTTATAACCCTTCCGGTTATATGTTATCTGGTGTGGTTATTCGTTAAACTACGGCGGTTGTCGCGGCGACATCAGTGGCTGCGCCCCCCAATGATGGCTCGCAATGGGGCCAGACCGGGCCGCCGTAAACGAACGCGACACCAACGGAAGGAGTGAGCATGTCAGCACCAACTATCGACTGGGATTTGGCCCTAATCCAGAAATATAACTATTCCGGGCCGCGTTATACCTCATACCCCACCGCGCTGGAGTTCTCCGATGCTTTCGGCGAGGCGGATTTTCAGCAGGCCGTCGCGCGCTATCCCGAGCGTCCGCTGTCGCTCTATGTCCATATTCCGTTTTGCCACAAGCTCTGCTACTTCTGCGGATGCAATAAAATCGTTACCCGCCAGCAGCACAAAGCCGATCAGTATCTTGATGCGCTTGAGCAGGAAATCCTGCACCGCGCGCCGCTGTTTGCCGGTCGTCACGTCAGCCAGCTTCACTGGGGCGGCGGCACGCCAACGTACCTGAATAAAGCGCAGATCAGCCGTTTGATGGCGCTGCTGCGCGGCAACTTTAATTTTAACGACGACGCTGAAATCTCGATCGAGGTCGATCCGCGCGAAATCGAGCTGGATGTACTGGATCACTTACGCGCCGAAGGTTTCAACCGCCTGAGCATGGGCGTACAGGACTTCAACAAAGAGGTGCAGCGTCTGGTCAACCGCGAGCAGGACGAAGAATTTATCTTTGCCTTACTCAACCACGCGCGTGATATCGGCTTTACGTCGACCAATATCGACCTGATTTACGGCCTGCCAAAGCAAACGCCGGAGAGCTTCGCCTTCACCCTGAAGCGCGTGGCTGAACTTAACCCGGACCGTCTGAGCGTCTTTAACTATGCGCACCTGCCGACGCTGTTTGCTGCTCAGCGCAAAATCAAAGATGCCGATCTCCCTTCTGCTCAGCAGAAACTGGATATTTTGCAGGAAACTATCACCTCGCTGACCGAAACCGGTTATCAGTTTATCGGGATGGATCACTTTGCCCGTCCGGATGACGAGCTGGCGATTGCCCAGCGCGAAGGCGTTCTGCACCGCAACTTCCAGGGCTACACGACACAGGGCGATACCGACTTGCTGGGGATGGGCGTCTCGGCCATCAGCATGATTGGCGACTGCTACGCGCAGAACCAGAAAGAGTTAAAACATTATTATCAGCAGGTTGATGAAACGGGCAACGCGCTGTGGCGTGGCATCGCGCTCACCCGCGACGACTGCATCAGACGCGATGTGATTAAGGCGCTTATCTGCAATTTCCGTCTCGATTTCAGTGACGTGGAAGCACAGTGGAATCTGACCTTCAGCGATTATTTTGCAGAAGATCTGAAGCTGCTTGCCCCGCTGGCCAAAGATGGGCTGGTGGATGTTACTGAGGGTGCCATTGAGGTCACGCCGAAAGGGCGTCTGTTGATCCGTAATATCTGCATGTGCTTTGACGCCTATCTGCGTCAGAAAGCGCGCCTGCAGCAGTTCTCGCGGGTTATTTAAGCCGCTTTCGGCTTAGGCAACCGCGAAATGTAGGCCGGGTGCGAAGCGCCACCCGGCACTGCCAAAATCACTCCATTCCCAGCTCTTTAAGCTTGCGCGTCAGGGTATTACGTCCCCATCCCAACAGGCGAGCGGCCTCCTGCTTATGGCCCTGCGTATGACGAAGCGCGGTGGTTAACAGCGTACGTTCCATCTCAGGCTGAGCTTCAGACAGCAGGTTTTGATGACCGGAACGCAGTGCGCGGTCAGCCCACTGTGCCAGCAGCGTTGCCCAACTGTCCGGCAGCGCGTGACCGGTGCTGCTTTCAGGTGCAGTGGCTTCAAACAGCTCTGCGGGTAAATCCTGAATCAGCACTTCCTGTCCGGCTGCCATCACGGTTAACCAGCGACAGGTGTTTTCCAGCTGGCGCACGTTGCCCGGCCACGCAAGTCGGGTGAGGGCGGCATCGGTTTCCGGGTGAAGCAGCTTGGCCTCCACGCCAAGCTCGCGGGCTGCCACCTGCAGGAAATGACGCGCCAGGCGGGGAATATCTTCCCGGCGCTCGCGCAGCGGCGGCAGGTGAACGCGGATAACGTTCAGGCGGTGGAATAAATCCTCACGGAATTTTCCCTCCTGCACGCGCAGCTCCAGGTTCTGGTGCGTCGCAGCGATAATGCGCACGTCCACCTTCACCGGCGCATAGCCGCCCACGCGGTAAAATTGCCCGTCGGCCAGCACGCGCAGCAGGCGGGTCTGAACGTCCAGCGGCATATCACCGATTTCATCCAGGAAAAGCGTCCCGCCGTCAGCCTGCTCAAAGCGCCCCTGACGAATAGTATTCGCCCCGGTAAACGCCCCTTTTTCGTGGCCGAACAGCTCGGACTCAATCAAATCCTTCGGGATGGCCGCCATATTCAGGGCGATGAAGGGCGCTTTAGCTCGCGGGCTATGGCGATGCAATGCATGGGCAACCAGCTCTTTACCGGTACCCGATTCGCCGTTAATCAATACGCTGATGGACGAACGCGACAGACGCCCGATGATGCGAAACACATCCTGCATCGCAGGCGCTTCACCGATGATGTCCGTAGTGGGGCCAAAATCGGGCGCATTACGAGGCTGCTGTTGTTCCTGGTAGTGGCTGATGGCGCGTTCAACCAAAGCCACCGCCTCGTCGATATCAAACGGCTTTGGCAGGTAATCAAACGCCCCTTGCTGGTAGGCGCTCACTGCGGCATCCAGGTCGGAGTGCGCCGTCATTATGATGACCGGAAGCATTGGGTGGCGTTGTTTGATCTGCTTTAAAAGCGCCAGCCCGTCCATTCCCGGCATGCGAATATCCGAAAGCAAAACATCTGGCGTTTTGGTGGTGAGTGCGTCGAGCACCTCGCTGCCGCTCTCAAACGTCGTGCAGCTTAACCCCGCCCCAGTGAGCGCGCGTTCCAGCACCCAACGGATGGAGCTATCGTCATCGACTACCCAGACTATCCCTCGTTGCATAAACGTCACCTTTATTTTTTAATCGGCAGGAAAACCGAAAACTCGGTATGTCCCGGCCAACTGGTAAATTCAATTTTGCCAGAGTGTTGGTCGATCAAACTGCGGGCAATGGATAACCCCAGCCCGGTGCCGCCTTCGCGGCCGCTGACCATTGGGTAAAACAGCGTGTCCTGCAGATGCGGCGGGATACCCGGACCGTTATCTTCAACGTCGATACGTGCCGCCAGACGATAGCGCACGCCGTGCAGCGTGAGCTGGAAGGCGGTGCGGGTACGTAAAATAATCTCGCCCCCTTCCGGTCCCAGCGCCTGTAGCGCGTTACGTACAATGTTCAGCAGAACCTGTTCAATCTGGTCCGGGTCATGCGCCAGTTCCGGCAGGCTTGGGTCGTAATCGCGCACCAGCGTGACGTTCTCTGGCAGTTCCATTGAGACGAGCTTCACCACCCGTTCCGCCACTTTATGAATGCTTTCAGAGACGTGCATGCCCGGCTGCTGCGGCCCAAGAAGACGGTCAACCAGATTACGCAGGCGGTCGGCCTGCTCAATAATAACGTTGGTGTACTCTGCCAGCGCAGGGTCGGGCAACGCCTTGGTCAGCAGCTGTGCTGCACCGCGTAACCCACCCAGCGGGTTTTTTATCTCATGCGCCAGGCCACGCACCAGGTCACGAGCGGCAATTTGCTGCGCATGCTGAAGCTGCTCCTGGCTGAGCCGACGCTGATTATCCATCGGCGCCATTTCCAGCAGGATCAGTCCTTCGGGAAGACGTTGCGCGGTAAGAGAGAGAATATGTGAACGCCCGTCGATCACCAGTGTCACTTCGTTATCGGTGAACCCCTGTCCGGCCTGCAAACTCTCCTGCATCAGGCCAATATTCAGCGAAAAATAGCTCAACAGTTCAGGAAGCGGGGTGCCAAACAGCTTGCGTGAGCTCTGGGCGAGCAGTTGCTGCGCTGCCGGGTTGGCGTAATGCACCGCCAGCTCGTCATCGACCAGCAAGATACTGTTAATTAGGGAATTGAGGATCTGCCCAGCATCGGGCAGCGTGCCAGTTGCCATTCAGCAGTCTCCTGGAGTTGGTTGCACTAATTTAGTGCAGTATAGCTTTTTCGGCGTAAAAAGCGCGTCAGATCAGGTTGTTGGTGGAGAAAAAAGCCCATCCGGAGATGGGCTAAAAGTTTCCACGGCAACTACTCCCGACGTTTATCACGCCGGGTAAAACAACTCGATTAAACGCTGTAGTACAGTTCGAACTCAACCGGATGCGGAGTCATACGCACGCGGTCGTTCTCTTCGATACGCAGCGCGATGTAAGCGTCGATAGCTTCATCGGTGAACACGCCGCCAGCCGTCAGGAACTCACGGTCTGCGTCCAGCGCGTTCAGTGCTTCTTCCAGAGAGCCTGCAACCTGTGGGATCTCTTTCGCTTCTTCTGGCGGCAGGTCATACAGGTTTTTGTCCATGGCTTCGCCAGGGTGGATCTTGTTCTTAATACCGTCCAGACCGGCCATCAGCAATGCTGCGAAGCACAGGTATGGGTTAGCCGCTGGGTCCGGGAAGCGTACTTCGATACGACGTGCTTTCGGAGACGCAACAACCGGGATACGGATAGAAGCAGAACGGTTACGGGCAGAGTACGCCAGCATGACGGGTGCTTCGTAGCCTGGGACCAGACGCTTGTAGGAGTTGGTGGTTGGGTTCGCCAGGGCGTTGATCGCTTTAGCGTGTTTGATAACACCACCGATGTAGTGCAGCGCTTGCTCGGACAGACCCGCGTACTTGTCGCCAGAGAACAGGTTAGTGCCGTTCTTGGACAGGGACATATGGCAGTGCATACCGGAACCGTTGTCGCCAAACATTGGTTTTGGCATGAAGGTCGCGGTTTTACCGAAACGGTGCGCAACGTTGTGCACAACGTATTTGTAGATCTGAATCTCATCCGCTTTTTTGGTCATGGTGTTGAAGCGGGTAGCGATTTCGTTCTGGCCAGCGGTCGCCACTTCGTGGTGATGCGCTTCCACAACCAGGCCCATCTCTTCCATGATCAGACACATGGTAGAACGGATGTCCTGTGAAGAATCGACCGGAGGAACCGGGAAGTAACCACCTTTCACGCCAGGACGGTGACCTTTGTTACCACCTTCGTATTTGGTGGAAGAGTTCCATGCGCCTTCGATGTCATCGATAGCCACGTGGGAACCTGAAATTGACGCGCCGAAGCGGATGTCATCAAACAGGAAGAACTCTGGCTCTGGCCCGAACAGAACGGTGTCTGCGATGCCGGTAGAACGCAGGTACTCTTCAGCGCGTTTCGCGATGGAGCGTGGGTCACGATCGTAGCCCTGCAGCGTGCCTGGCTCGAGGATATCGCAACGGATGATAAGGGTTGGCTCTTCGAAGAACGGGTCAATGAGCGCAGTGGTTGCGTCTGGCATCAGAACCATGTCGGATTCGTTAATGCCTTTCCAGCCACCAATGGAGGAGCCGTCAAACATTTTGCCTTCTTCAAAGAATTCGGCGTTCACCTGATGAGCAGGGATTGTGACGTGCTGTTCTTTACCTTTGGTATCGGTGAAGCGCAGATCAACAAACTTCACTTCATGTTCGTTCAGCATCGTCAAAACGTGTTCAGCGGACATACTTAACTCTCCAGATTGGTCATTGTCGTCGTGGTAACGAGGTCTTCAACTTCTATCAAGGTGGCTGTGATGCCATCTTTTTGCCGTATTTTTATAAAGCGAAATCTGTGCCAACTTTTAAAACACCCCAAAAAGGCGTTATCATGCGCACCATAGTGCAAAAGGGCTGCACCACAATGGATTTGTTGCACCAGTATAGTGCTTCAATGTGAACATTGAGCACCATATTGGTGCAATTTACGTTAAAGTGCCCTTTTACCGCTCCGTGAAAGCGATCACAAAGCATCTCTGCAATACTTGTTTGCGGGGGATGTTTGTGATCCTGTTTTGTAGTGCGATTAATCCGTGTACAATAACGCGCTATTTCTAAATGCCTGAGGCAAAGTTGTGATCGAAAAATTGCGTAACATCGCCATCATCGCGCACGTCGACCATGGTAAAACTACCCTGGTTGATAAGCTGCTGCAGCAGTCCGGTACATTTGATGCTCGTGCCGAAACTCAAGAACGCGTGATGGACTCCAACGATTTGGAGAAAGAGCGTGGGATTACCATCCTCGCCAAAAACACCGCTATCAAATGGAATGACTACCGTATCAACATCGTTGATACCCCAGGGCACGCCGACTTCGGTGGTGAAGTTGAACGTGTAATGTCCATGGTAGACTCCGTTCTGCTGGTCGTTGACGCAATGGATGGCCCAATGCCCCAGACGCGCTTCGTGACCAAAAAAGCGTTTGCTCATGGTCTGAAGCCAATTGTTGTTATCAACAAAGTTGACCGTCCTGGCGCGCGTCCTGACTGGGTTGTTGATCAGGTCTTCGACCTGTTCGTTAACCTCGACGCGACCGACGAGCAGCTGGACTTCCCTATCGTTTACGCTTCTGCGCTGAACGGTATTGCAGGTCTGGACCACGAAGACATGGCTGAAGACATGACCCCGCTGTACCAGGCGATTGTTGACCGTGTTCCTGCACCAAACGTTGATCTCGACGGCACCCTGCAGATGCAGATCTCTCAGCTCGACTACAACAACTACGTTGGCGTAATCGGCATTGGTCGTATCAAGCGCGGTAAAGTTAAGCCTAACCAGCAGGTCACTATCATCGATAGCGAAGGCAAAACCCGTAACGGTAAAGTTGGTAAAGTACTGACTCACCTGGGTCTTGAGCGTATCGAGAGCGACATCGCTGAAGCGGGCGACATCATCGCCATCACCGGTCTGGGTGAACTGAACATCTCCGACACCATTTGCGATCCGCAGAAAGTCGAAGCGCTGCCAGCCCTGTCCGTTGATGAACCAACCGTATCCATGTTCTTCAACGTCAACACCTCTCCGTTCTGTGGTAAAGAAGGTAAGTTCGTTACCTCTCGTCAGATCCTTGACCGCCTGAACAAAGAGCTGGTGCACAACGTTGCGCTGCGCGTTGAAGAAACGCCAGACGCTGATGCATTCCGCGTTTCCGGTCGTGGTGAGCTGCACCTGTCAGTTCTGATCGAAAACATGCGTCGTGAAGGTTTCGAGATGGCGGTTTCCCGTCCGAAAGTTATCTTCCGCGAAATCGACGGCCGTAAACAAGAGCCGTTCGAAAACGTAACGCTGGACGTTGAAGAGCAGCATCAGGGTTCTGTGATGCAGGCTCTGGGTGAGCGTAAAGGCGACCTTAAAAATATGAATCCAGATGGCAAAGGCCGCGTACGTCTCGACTACGTGATCCCAAGCCGTGGCCTGATCGGCTTCCGTTCAGAGTTCATGACCATGACTTCTGGTACGGGTCTGCTGTACTCCACCTTCAGCCACTATGACGATGTTCGTCCGGGCGAAGTAGGCCAGCGTAACAACGGCGTTCTGATCTCCAACGGTCAGGGTAAAGCGGTTGCGTTCGCACTGTTCAGCCTGCAGGACCGCGGTAAGCTGTTCCTGGGTCACGGTGCAGAAGTTTACGAAGGCCAGATCATCGGTATTCACAGTCGTTCTAACGACCTGACTGTAAACTGCCTGACCGGTAAGAAACTGACCAACATGCGTGCGTCAGGTACTGACGAAGCAACGGTTCTGGTTCCACCGATCAAGATGACCCTGGAGCAAGCTCTGGAGTTCATCGATGACGACGAACTGGTAGAAGTGACTCCACAGTCAATTCGTATCCGTAAACGTCACCTGACCGAGAACGATCGTAAACGTGCAATGCGCGGTGCGAAAGAAGAGTAATTCACTCCTCTTTAAGTCTCTAAAACCCCGTCCTTGTGGCGGGGTTTTTCTTTTTCTGCGTTGTGTCCCTCTCCATAGCCAAACCTTATCTTTCCCGCTACAGTTACTTTTCCACGGCGAAAGGAGATAAACATGCTTTATATCTTTGACTTAGGAAATGTAATCGTCGATATCGATTTTAATCGGGTGCTGGGCGCATGGAGCGATTTTAGCCGTGTGCCCCTGGCGACGTTAAAACAGAATTTCGCGATGGGTGAGACATTCCACCAGCACGAACGCGGTGAAATCAGCGATGAAGAATTCGCAGAGCGTTTCTGCCATGAAATGGATCTGCCGTTAAGCTACGAGCAGTTTTCCCATGGCTGGCAGGCAGTTTTTGTCGCGATCCGCCCGGAAGTGACCGACATCATGCATAAACTGCGCGAGCAGGGGCATCGCGTGGTGGTGCTGTCAAATACCAACCGCCTGCATACCACGTTTTGGCCGGATGAATACCCGGAGATCCACGCGGCAGCAGATAAAATTTATCTCTCCCAGGAGATGGGCATGCGCAAGCCAGAAGCGCGTATTTATCAGGCGGTTCTGCAGGAAGAAGGATTCTCCGCGGCTGATGCGGTCTTTTTCGACGACAACGCCGATAATATAGAGGGAGCTAACCAGTTAGGTATCACGTCAATTCTGGTGACCGGAAAAGAGACGATACCGAACTATTTTGCGAAGCAGTTATGCTAAAAACCGTTCATCAAAAAGCCACGCACCATACCCGGCCACTTCGGGCATGGCTGAAGCTGCTCTGGCACCGCATTGATGAGGACAACATGACGACGCTGGCAGGGAATCTCGCCTATGTGTCGTTGCTCTCATTGGTGCCGCTGGTGGCGGTCATCTTTGCCCTGTTTTCCGCGTTTCCGATGTTTGCAGATGTCAGCCTGCAGCTTCGCCATTTTGTTTTTGCAAACTTCATTCCGGCCACCGGCGACGTCATACAGAACTATATTGAGCAGTTTGTCGCCAACTCCAGCAAGATGACGGCGGTGGGCGCCTGCGGCCTCATCGTCACGGCGCTGCTTTTGATGTATTCCATCGACAGTGCCCTCAACACCATCTGGCGAAGTAAAAAAATCCGTCCTAAGGTTTACTCCTTTGCCGTGTACTGGATGATTTTGACCCTCGGTCCGCTGCTGGCGGGGGCGAGTCTGGCGATCAGTTCCTATCTTCTTTCTCTGCGCTGGGCGAGTGACTTAAACAGCGTGATTGATAACGTTCTGCGCATCTTCCCGCTCATTTTATCGTGGCTCTCGTTCTGGCTGCTTTACAGCGTGGTACCGACGACGCGCGTACCTAACCGTGATGCCATCGTTGGAGCGTTGGTCGCAGCCGTGCTCTTCGAGCTGGGCAAGAAAGGTTTCGCGCTTTACATCACCATGTTCCCGTCTTATCAGCTGATTTACGGCGTGCTGGCGGTGATCCCCATTTTGTTTGTCTGGGTCTATTGGACCTGGTGTATCGTCTTGCTTGGTGCCGAAATAACTGTCACTCTCGGAATATACCGCGAACTTAAAAAAGCAGCAGAAGCTGAAAAACAACAAGAAGCAGACCAACCATGATTGCATTGATACAGCGCGTAACCCGTGCCAGCGTCACCGTGGAGGATGAGGTGACGGGTGAAATCGGCCCAGGACTTTTAGTGTTGTTAGGTGTCGAAAAGGATGATGACGAACAAAAAGCCAACCGCCTGTGCGAGCGCGTGCTGGGCTACCGCATCTTTAGCGATGCGGAAGGCAAGATGAACCTCAACGTCCAGCAGGCGGGTGGAAGCGTGCTGGTGGTTTCCCAGTTTACGTTGGCCGCAGATACCGAACGTGGCATGCGGCCTGGTTTTTCTAAAGGTGCTGCGCCAGAATGCGCAGAAGCCCTTTACGAGTACTTTGTTGAGCGCTGCCGTCAGCAGGAAATGAATACGCAAACCGGACGATTCGCTGCAGATATGCAGGTATCGCTGGTGAACGATGGCCCCGTCACATTCTGGCTCCAGGTATGAGCCAACTGGCGGCGTGGCCGCGGGTAACCAGAGAGAGTACAGCTATGTATCACCTTCGAGTACCGCAAACGGAAGAAGAGTTAGAGGTCTACTACCATTTCCGCTGGGAAATGCTGCGCAAACCCTTACACCAACCCAAAGGGTCTGAACGCGACGCCTGGGATGCGATGGCGCACCATCAAATGGTGGTGGATGAAGAGGGTAACCTCGTCGCCGTTGGGCGACTGTATATCAATGCCGACAATGAAGCCTCTATTCGCTTTATGGCGGTTCACCCGTCCGTGCAGGATAAAGGGCTCGGTACCCTGATGGCGATGACGCTGGAGTCCGTCGCCCGTCAGGAAGGCGTTAAGCGCGTCACCTGTAGCGCCCGTGAAGATGCCGTCGAGTTCTTTGCCAAGCTCGGTTTTGTTAACCAGGGCGAAATTACCGCCCCGCAGACCACGCCGATTCGCCACTTTTTGATGATCAAACCCATCGCCACGCTGGATGACATTCTGCATCGCGCGGACTGGTGCGGTCAGCTGCAGCAGGCGTGGTATGAGCACATCCCGCTCAGTGAAAAAATGGGCGTGCGCATTCAGCAGTACACAGGGCAGAAATTTATTACCACCATGCCGGAGATCGGCAACCAAAATCCGCACCACACCCTTTTTGCAGGCAGTCTCTTCTCGCTGGCGACCCTGACCGGCTGGGGGCTCATCTGGCTAATGCTGCGCGAGCGTCATCTGGGCGGCACCATTATTCTTGCTGATGCACATATTCGCTACAGCGCCCCCATCAGCGGCAAGCCGAGCGCGGTGGCCGATCTCGGTGCACTGGGTGGCGATCTTGACCGTCTGGCGCGAGGCCGCAAAGCGCGCGTACAGATGCAGGTTGAGCTGTTTGGCGATGAAACGGCGGGCGCGGTGTTTGAAGGAACGTATATCGTCCTCCCGGCGAAGCCCTACGGCGCGTATGAAGAGGGCGGGAACGAGGAGGAGTAGTCTCTCCCCGTTTTATCGCCGGGCGGCACTGATCCGCCAGGCGATATCCCGTATAACGTCTCGCGCTGACTGGCTAATTCCACCAAGCTGGAAAAAGCCATGTATTACCCCCAGCCATCGCTGAGCGGTACACGTCACCCCTTGCTCCGTGAGGCGCTGAAACAGCGCCTCTCCCTCATCGCATAACGGGTCGTATTCAGCGGTAACGATATGGACAGCCGGCAGGCCGCTGAAGTCTTCCCGCCACAGCGGGCTCACTTCAGGATGCTGAAGGTCGGCTCCAGCCAGATATATTTCATAGCCGCTCAGCAGGGTATCGCGAGTAATCACGTAATCCATGCCGTTGAGGGTATAGCTTTCAAAACTGGCCGTGGCGTCGAGCATGGGATAGATAAGAATAAGCTGCGCAGGTTGCCACAGCCCTTTAACCTTAAGCCGCAGCGCCGTTACCAGCGCCAGATGCCCTCCTGCGCTGTCTCCACAGAGGGTGAGCCGGTTCTTATCCACGCCTAATTCGTCTGCATACTGCCAGACCAGATTCGCACCTCTTTCAGCATCGTCATGTGCGGCGGGGAAGGTATGCTCCGGCGCCAGCCTGTACTGAATCGCAATCACTCGGCAATTGCCGTAGCAGGCTAACTGACGGAGCTGGTTGTCATGGGTATCAAAGCCGCCGCTGATAAAACATCCGCCGTGGTAGTAGATGGCAGCAGGCAATATTTCAGGCGCATTAAGAGGTGAAAATACCCGAATGGTAAGACCCTCAAGAACAAGCGTCTCCACCTGAACGCGCGTTTCGGTCTTCCCTGCAAGCTCCGTGCTGGCAATATAGCCTGCTCGTCGCACCTCAATGCCCTGGCGACGTGAAGAGGGCCGACCTGCAGCGATAAACCCCTGAACCAGTTGTGCAATACCCTGTTCCAGCGCCATGAAAACCCCTTTTACTGTATGGATGAACAGTTTTATAGCCTGGTTTGATTCAAAAGAAAACAAGAATATTGTCGCGGATTAAAATCTGGAAAGTGCCTCGCAAATGGCAGGAAAACTATTGCCAGGGACTTTAACCCTACTGAAAGAAAGCGTATGTTGCCTTGAAAACATACAAGAGTGATATACTAAGGTGATATATGAGTCTTTTGGCGGACCTTGATATGGGCAGAATACTGATCGATTTGTCTGATGACGTGATTCAGCGACTGGATAACCTGAAGCAGCTGCGTAACCGGCCCCGCGCCGAATTGCTACGGGAAGCTATTGAGCAATATCTCGACCAGCAGAGTTCATCGGTTATCCGCGATGCGCTTGGCCTGTGGGGAAACCAGCAGGAAGATGGGCTTGAGTATGAACGCAAGCTGCGTGAGGAGTGGTAATCATGGAGCACATGGCAGTGTTTGATACCAATATTCTCATCGATCTTTTTAATAATCGCGTTGAGGCGGCGGATGCCATTGATCGCACGGCGTCGCATAGAGCCATTAGCCTGATCACGTGGATGGAAGTCATGGTGGGCGCGCGCAAGCACGGACATGAAGCAAAAACGGCGGCTGTGATGGGGGCTTTTGAAATTATTGAGATCTCGCGGGAGATTGCTGAAAGAAGCGTATTACTCCGCGAGAAGCACGGCATGAAGCTGCCCGACGCCATCATTCTGGCTACCGCTCAGAGCAGAAGTTGCCCGTTAATCTCACGCAATACGAAAGACTTTTCGGGCATTGCCGGGGTCGTTTCACCTTACCACCTGTAGGCCGGGCAAGCTTGCGCCGCCCGGCACTCTCACAGGAGATTACTCCCCTTCACCCGGGAACAGGAACGGGTTAATCGAGCTGCGGGCAAAGCCCTCCTGCTCCATCTTCGCGTCCAGAATCAGCGAGGCGAGATCGTCGGCCACCGCTTCGACTTTCGGGTCTTTTTCCTGATACAGAATCTTCAGGTAGGTTCCGCAGTCGCCGCAGCTTTCCGCTTTCACCGCCGCTTCTTCATTTTCCAGCGACCAGTAGTTCAGATCACGGGTCTGCTCGCAGTTGCTGCACTTGATGCGCACCACGTGCCACTCGGTTTCACACAGGTTGCAGTGCAGGTAGCGCAGCCCCTGAGTGGTACCGATTTGCACCATGCTGGAGACCGGCATTGACCCGCAGACCGGGCAGAACTGACGCGCTTCACCGTATTCGGCGCGGGCTTTGCCCGGTATCAGGCTTGCCATTTGCGCCCAGTAGAGCGACAGCGCGGCCCAGATAAACGGCGCTTTATCACTGCTGACCAGAGAGAAGTCAGAGGCAAACAGCGCGCTCGCCATCTCTTCCAGCTCCAGGTCAGAGGCTTTTTCCAGATTCTCGATAACCGCCAGCGCGGTACCGCTCATCTCCGGCTTCAGCTCGGCAATCAGCGAATGCAGAAGCTTTTGCCAGTGCTTGTCGCGCGGCAGGACGTGAATGTCCAGCGGCGGCTTGCCCTGCGCGTTGGCTTCTTTGATGCGCGCGGTCAGGTCCATTTGCAGCGGGTGGTCGTACAGCACCACTTCCTGCGCGTGGGCAACCAGCGCAGCAAAGCGCAGAAAATCGCCCAGCGGGTTATTCTCTGCCAGCTCGCGCAGACGCTCTGCGCGGCGGTTGTAGAGGTTCTTGAGTCTGGGGAATAACAACGGCGGAATATAATCCGCCGTGCGTTTCTCGCTCGACCCCAGCTCATCTTGCGGGATTATGCGAATACTCATTCAGATGACTTTTCCTGTTTCTGGCGGACTTCACGGTACCAGCGTGGGTGATGTTTCTTCGCCCACGTACTGGTTACCCATCCTTCCACCATCGCGGTAATGGTGCCTTTCACCCAAAGGGCGGCGTAGATATGCACCATGATAACCACAATTAACGCCACTGCGGCAAATGAATGCAGCATCAGCGCGAATCGGATCACCGGGATTGAGAAAGCAGGCGCAAAGTACGGACGCCAGATGATCACGCCGCTGACCAGCAACAGGACCAGGAAGATAATCGCCGCCCAGAATACGCATTTCTGGCCGAAGTTATAACGCCCGGTATCACCTACTTCCTCGTTGACGACGATCTTACGAATATTCTTCGCCCAAAAGATATCATCCCGATTGATTAGGTTATGGTGCCAGTAGCGGAAAAACATGATGATAAACGAGGCAAACATCACCACACCCACAAACGGGTGAAGGATGCGCGCCAGCTGCGGCGTGCCCAGTACCTGCATCAGCCAGTTGAAGGACGGGAAGAAGAACCCCAGCCCGCTTATCGCCGCCAGCATGAAGCAGAAGGCGGTGACCCAGTGGTTGATGCGTTCCGGCGCGGTGTAGCGCACGATGGTGTCACGTTTTCTCATTTGCGCACCTCGTCTTTCTCTTCATGCAGGTTGTCGTCTTCCTCTTCCGCACGGTTCGGACCAACGCCGACGTAGTGGAAGATGCTCGCTGCGAAGGTGGCAGCAAAACCTACCGCTGCCAGCGGTTTCCAGATGCCTTTCCAGAACTTCACGGTGGCGCTGATTTCCGGGTTCTCCGGCAGGCCGTGATACAGGTTCGGCTTGTCGGCGTGGTGCAGCACGTACATCACGTGCGTACCGCCAACCCCGGCCGGATCGTACAGGCCCGCGTTGTCGTAACCACGGGTTTTCAGCTCGCCCACGCGCTCTGCCGCCAGCGTTTTCATATCCTCTTTGGAGCCAAAGTGGATAGCGCCGGTTGGGCAGGTCTTCACGCACGCGGGCTCCTGGCCGACGGTGACGCGGTCAACGCACAGCGTGCATTTGTAGACGCGGTTGTCTTCCGGGTTCAGGCGCGGTACGTCGAACGGACAGCCCGCGATGCAGTAGCCGCAGCCGATACACTGCTCGGACTGGAAGTCGACGATGCCGTTAGCATACTGAATGATAGCCCCTTCTGACGGACATGCCTTCAGGCAGCCCGGATCCGCACAGTGCATACAACCGTCTTTGCGGATAAGCCATTCCAGTTTGTCGTTCTGCTCCACTTCCGAGAAACGCATCACCGTCCAGGACTTGGCGGTCAGGTCCGCCGGGTTGTCGTACACCCCGACGTTGTGACCCACTTCGTCACGCAGATCGTTCCACTCTGAACAGGCCACCTGACAGGCTTTACAGCCGATACAGGTGGTCACGTCGATGAGCTTCGCCACTTCCTGCTGGTGGTCCCGCGCCTGAGGCGCGGGCGTGAAACTGTTTGTCGCGGAACGACGGATAATGTCTTGAGATTGATAAGCCATAAGTCGTCTCCGTTACACCTTTTCCACGTTCACGAGGAAGGCCTTAAACTCCGGCGTCTGCGTGTTCGCATCGCCGACGAACGGCGTCAGGGTGTTCGCAATGAACCCTTTCTTCGCCACGCCCTCATAGCCCCAGTGGATCGGAATACCGATGGTATCTACCTGCTGACCGTGAACGTTCAGCGTGCGAATACGCTTGGTCACCACCGCCTTGGCTTTGATATAGCCGCGGTTAGAGGAGACCTTCACGGTATCGCCATGGGCGATGCCGAGCTTGCCCGCCAGCTTCTCGCCGATCTCCACAAACTGTTCCGGCTGCGCGATGGCGTTAAGCAACGCGTGCTTGGTCCAGTAGTGGAAGTGCTCGGTCAGACGGTAGGTGGTGCCCACGTACGGGAACTTGTCTTTTTTACCCAGCGCGTCGAAATCGCCCTTAAAGATACGGGCTGCCGGGTTAGAGACCACGTTCGGGTGCAGCGGGTTGGTGCCCAGCGGCGTCTCAAACGGCTCATAGTGTTCCGGGAACGGACCTTCCGCCATCTTATCGATAGCAAACAGGCGTCCCATCCCTTCTGGCTGCATGATAAACGGCCCAACATCGCTGCCCGGTGCGGCAGTGCTGTAGTCCGGAATATCCACGCCGCCCCATTTCGCGCCGTCCCACTTCAGAAGCTGACGCTTCGGATCCCACGGGTTACCCTGCGGGTCAGCGGATGCGCGGTTATAGAGGATGCGGCGGTTGAGCGGCCACGCCCATGCCCAGCCCAGCGTATTGCCGAGGCCCGACGGGTCGGCGTTATCGCGGTTGGCCATCTGGTTGCCTTTCGGCGTCCAGCTACCGGCAAAGATCCAGCAACCGCTGGAGGTTGTGCCGTCATCGCGCAGGTGTGCGAAGGTGCTGAGCTGATCGCCTTTCTTCGCCAGCACGGTACCGGTGGCCGGGTCGATAACGTCCGCCAGCGCCTTACCGTTGCTCTCCATCGCCACTTCTTCTGGCGCAGGGTTTTCCGGCGTCGAGTAGTTCCAGCTCATGTTCAGCACCGGTTCCGGGTTCGCGCCGCCTTCTGCCGCATACATCTTACGCAGGCGTAAGAAGATACCGGCCAGGATCTCGCCGTCGTTCATGGCGATGCCCGGGGCGTCCGCGCCTTTCCAGTGCCACTGCAGCCAGCGTCCGGAGTTGACGATAGAACCGTTCTCTTCCGCGAAGCAGGTCGATGGCAGACGGAACACTTCGGTCTGAATCTTCGATGGATCGACGTCGTTCGATTCACCGTGGTTCTGCCAGAAGGTCGAGGTCTCGGTATTGAGCGGGTCAATCGTCACCAGGAACTTCAGCTTCGACAGGGACTCAACAACCTTGTTCTTGTTCGGGAACGAGGCAACCGGGTTAAAGCCCTGGCACAGATAGCCGTTCACTTTGCCCTGGTGCATCATCTCGAAATACTGCAGAACGTCGTACCCTTTGTCCCACTTCGGCAGCCAGTCAAAGCCCCAGCTGTTTTCAGCCGTCGCTTTGTCGCCGAAGAAGGCTTTCATCATTGAGACGAAGAACTTCGGATAGTTGCCCCAGTAGTTTACCTGGCCTTCGAGCAGCGGTTTAGGCGTGCTGGCCGTCAGGTAGATTTGCAGGTCGGTCTGTTTCTCGCTTGGCAGGTTCATGTAACCCGGCAGGCTTTGAGACAGCAGGCCGAGGTCGGTCAGACCCTGAATGTTGGAGTGACCGCGCAGGGCGTTCACGCCGCCGCCTGCCATCCCCATGTTGCCGAGCAGGAGCTGAACCATCGCCATGGTACGGATGTTCTGTGCACCGATGGAGTGCTGCGTCCAGCCGAGGGCATACAGGAACGACGCGGTTTTGTCTTTCGCGCTGGTCTCGGCGATAAGCTCGCACACCTTCAGGAAGTCCGCCTTCGGCGTACCGCAGATGTTTTCGACAACCTCCGGCGTGTAGCGGGAAACGTGCTCTTTCAGCAGGTTCCACACGCAGCGCGGGTGTTGCAGGGTGGTGTCGCGCTTCGCAAAGCCTTTCTCGTCCAGCTCGTAGTTCCAGCTGGTTTTGTCGTATTTGCGTTTCTCGGCGTCGTAACCGCTGAACAGGCCATCTTCGAAGTGGTAATCCTCACGCACGATCAGGCTGGCGTTGGTATAGGCTTCGGTGTATTCGCGGTTATATTTTTCGTTGGTCATCAGGTACAGCAATACGCCTGACAGGAAAGTGATGTCAGTACCTGAACGAATAGGGGTGTAGAAATCCGCCACTGACGCAGTACGCGTAAAGCGGGGATCGATCACAATCAGTTTCGCACCGTTGTGGATTTTGGCTTCCATCGCCCAGCGGAACCCGACAGGGTGCGCTTCAGCGGCGTTACCGCCCATCACCACAATGAGGTTGGCGTTCTTGATGTCGACCCAGTGGTTGGTCATCGCACCGCGACCAAATGTTGGAGCAAGACTTGCTACCGTTGGTCCGTGTCAGACACGCGCCTGGTTGTCGACCGCGAGCATACCGAGTGCGCGCGTAAATTTCTGGGTTAAATAACCGGTTTCGTTGCTGGAAGCAGAGGCACACAGCATCCCGGTGGAGAGCCAGCGGTTGACCGTGACGCCGTCGGCGTTCTTCTCAACAAAGTTGGCATCGCGGTCTTCTTTAATATGTTTTGCGATGCGGTCGAACGCCTCTTCCCAGCTGATTTGCTGCCATTTGTCGGAGCCAGGCGCGCGGTATTCTGGGAATTTGAGGCGGCTTTCGGAGTGGATAAAGTCCACCAGGCCGGCCCCTTTGGGGCACAATGCGCCGCGGTTGACCGGATGATCCGGGTCGCCTTCGATATGGAAAATAGACGCTTTGGCGTTTTTAGCACCGTCGCCGAGGCTATACATCAACAGCCCGCAACCGACAGAGCAGTACGTACAGGTATTACGGGTTTCACGGGTGCGCAGCAGTTTATACTGCCGCGTTTCCGCCAGCGCTACGCCGGGCGCAAAGCCCAGTGCCGCTGCCGTGGTGCCTGCCATACCGCCAGCGCAGATCTTAAAGAACTGCCTTCTGCTGACCTGCATGGGTCACTCCTTGTTTCGACATTGCTTACATATGTAGTTTTAACTTCGCGGTTGAGAATTGACCGCAAAGGAGAAAAATTTGCGTTAATCCCTCAATTCCACGAGGGATATCATCAGAATACCACAATGTCGGTACGACTGTTCCAATGGCGTTAAAACAAAGTGAACGTATTATCACCCTGTTGACTATAAAGTGTGATATCAATCACATTATTAACCCCGCATGTTAAAGGGGTGTAGCATGCGTTTTGTTGCACCTCTCACAAGTGAGTAGGTAAACTTGATGCTGAAAAGTTGATCCATACTATGCCTAAGCCCTGTTGTTTGTGATGCAATAGCAGGCTCACCTCCGTGGTTGTTCAGGAATACCGTCGTGTCTAAACAAAACCGTGCTACCCACCCGTCACCACTGCCTGCGGGCGTTGTGGAACGGGTGGTACACAGACCGCCCCACATTACCCATGCCACACCCGATTTTCTGGCGGAAGAGGTGCCCGTTGCGCTCGTTTACAACGGTATCTCGCACGTGGTGATGATGGCTTCGCCGAAAGATCTTGAGCTGTTCGCCATCGGGTTTTTCCCTCTCGGAAGGCATCATCGACCACCCGCAGGAGATCTACGGCATGGACGTGGTGAAGGCGTGTAACGGCCTTGAAGTGCAAATCGAGCTTTCCAGCCGCCGCTTTATGGGATTAAAAGAGCGTCGGCGCGCGCTGGCCGGACGCACCGGCTGCGGCGTGTGCGGTGTTGAGCAGCTCAACGATATCGGCAAGCCCGTTACGCCACTGCCGTTTACCCAGACGTTTAACCTCGCCAACCTCGATAAGGCACTGGAACACCTCAACCATGTACAGCCCATCGGTCAGCTGAGCGGCTGTACGCACGCGGCGGCGTGGGTTCTGCCATCGGGCGACATTATCGGTGGTCACGAAGACGTGGGCCGCCACGTGGCGCTGGATAAGTTGCTCGGTCGCCGCGCGCGTGAAAATGACGTCTGGCAGCAGGGAGCAGCGCTCGTTTCCAGCCGCGCCAGCTACGAGATGGTGCAGAAAGCCGCCATGTGCGGCGTGGAAATTCTGTTTGCGGTCTCAGCGGCAACGACGCTGGCGGTAGAAGTGGCAGAACGCTGTAACCTGACGCTGGTAGGGTTCTGCAAGCCTGGAAGGGCGACGATTTACACGCACTCACAGCGACTAATTGTTAATCAGTAATTTTGAAAGAGAATAGCAAATCCTTCCGCTTTTAGTTGAATGGTATGAGGTCTAGTATTTATCTCATCAAGGCACGGTGCCTTACCTAAACAACTTAATGAAAGGGTTTATCTCATGAAAAGCATCAAAACTTTTGTCGCTGTAATCGCTCTGGCTGCTTCTTTCGGTTCTTTCGCTGCGCAGACAGTAACCGCTTCCGCCTCTACGCTGGACGGTGCAGAAGCCAAAATTGCTGCACAGGCTCAGGAAGCAGGTGCATCATCGTACAAAATTACCCAGGCATTCAGCGGTAACCGCGTACACATGACCGCTGAACTGACCAAATAAGCGTGTCACACCGTCGAAAGAGCGCCTCCGGGGCGCTTTTTTAGTTTACGCCCGCCAGACGCAGCAGCGCCGTCACTACCGCAGCCGCAACGATCACCACAATTAACGGCATCTTCCGCCAGGCCAAAAACACCGCAAACGCCACGCCCAGCACCCGCGCCATCCCGGCGAAATGTTCGCCTTCATAAAATGTGGTTGCCAGCGCCACCGAAAACAACAATACCGTTGCCGCATCTGACAGCAGCGCCTGTGAACGCTCTGACAATGCCAGCCTGCTGCCCAGTTTTGCCCCGCCGAGGCGCATCAAATACGTTCCCGCAGACAGGATCGCGATGCCGAGAATAAAGACCGTCATGTTTTCCATTATTTTTTCCTCGCGGCAAGGCCCAGTAAGGAGAGCAGCACCGGCAGGCCCACCGGGGCAAACGGCACGGCGGCCAGCGACAATACGGCACCGCTGCAGGCGCGGATTAGCGTGGTGCGGTTTTTAAACGCAGGCACCACTAACGCCAGCAAAATGGCGGGAAATACCGCATCCAGCCCAATGGTTTCTGGGTCTGGCAGCAGTTTGCCGACCATGGCACCCAGCAGCGCGCCCAGCGGCCAGATGATTGCCACGCCCAAACCGCACAGCCAGTAGGCCGCTTTACGCTGTTCTGGGGTTTTCTGCGACAGGCCGAACACTACGCTTTCATCGTTCATGATGTGGCAGCCCAAAAAGCTCAGGCCGCGCTTGCCCACCAGTTCCCGCACCGTCACGCCAAACGGCACGTGGCGGGCGTTCACCAGTAATCCGGCTGCAGCTGCGGCTAGCGGGTTCCCACCGCTCGCCACGATGCCGATAAACATAAATTCCGATGCGCCCGCCAGCACGGTAAGGGAGAGCACAAACGGCACCCACAGCGGGAAACCGTAGGCCATCGCCAGCGAGCCGTAGGACATCCCGACTACGCCCACCGCGAGGCAAACCAGGATGATTGCTTTGATCGTGTCGCCTTTCAGGCAGGAGAGATGATGCTTCATACAATTTTAGCCATATCGAACGTGTATCCATTATAATGAACGCAACAGAGGTGTTTTTCAAGGCGAACGATTCGTTCGATTTATAGAACAAAAAGGGCCGTTTTATGACGCAGCCAATCAGCGTGATCGCTAAAAGCCTGGTGCGAGAACGCCTGCGAACCGGGCTTTCACTGGCGGAAATTGCCCGTCGTGCCGGGATCGCCAAATCCACGCTTTCCCAACTGGAGTCCGGTAACGGTAACCCGAGCCTGGAGACGCTGTGGTCGCTTTGCGTGGCGCTGGATATCCCTTTCGCCCGCCTGCTGGAACCACAGCAGACGACAACACAGGTCATCCGCCGTGGAGAGGGAACGAAGGTCGTTGCCGGGCAGGCTAACTATGAAGCTATTTTGCTGGCGGCGTGTCCGCCGGGCGCGCGGCGCGACATCTATCTGCTGCTCACCCAGCCGGGCGCAGATCGTATATCCCAGCCGCATCCGCCGGGGTCCGTTGAACATATTATTGTGACGCAGGGGCGCGCGTTAGTCGGCCTGATCGACGCAGCGGAAGAACTCGGCCCGGGGGATTACATCTGTTATCCCGCCGATCTGCCGCATATCTTTAAGGCGCTGGAGCCAGATACGCACGCGCTGCTGGTGGCGGAACAGAACTAACAGAGATACGGAAACTCATGTCGCTTAAAGCCATTGCCAAAGAACTGGGGCTGTCAGTCACCACCGTCAGCCGCGCACTCAACGGATATGACGACGTCTCCGCCGAGACGCGCGCTCGCGTGGAAGCAGAGGCTCAGCGCCGTGGCTACCGACCTAACACCTTCGCCCGCCGCCTCAAGATGGGCAAAATCGACGCCGTCGGGCTGGTGTTCCCCGTGCATCCCGTTCCGCTCAATAATAGCGTTTTTATGGACATGGTCGGCGAAATTAGCCACGAACTGGCGCGACATGAGATCGATTTACTGCTGATTGCCGATGATGATTTGGCCGATAAGCACAGCTACATGCGCATGGTGCAGAGCCGCCGCGTGGATGCGCTGATCGTAGCGCACACGCTGGACCACGATCCCCGTCTTGAGCAGCTTCAGGCCGCCGGTTTTCCTTTCCTCGCGCTCGGGCGCAGCCACCTCCCGCAGCCGTACGCGTGGTTTGACTTCGACAACTACGCCGGTACGCATCAGGCTACCCGCTGGCTGATCGAGAAAGGCCATCAGCGCATCGCGCTGCTGGGTGAAAGCAACAATCAGGCGTTTATTACCCAGCGTCGTCAGGGCTTTCTCGATGCCCTGCGAGAAGCCGGGCTTTCCAGCGAATGGCTGCGCGCCATGCCGCCGTCGCGCCGCGTGGGGTATGCCACCACCAAAGAGCTTCTCGCTCTGCCGCAGCCGCCCACGGCCATCATTACCGACTGCAATACCCACGGCGACGGCGCGGCGATGGCGCTGGCGCAGATGGGGCGCTTATCCGGCGACACCCCCGTCTCGCTGGTGGTCTACGACGGCCTGCCGCAGGACAGCATTGTCGATATCGACGTAGCGTCAGTCATTCAGTCCACCCGTCAGGGCGTCGGAAAACAGATTGCCAATATGGTGCGCCAACTGATTAACGGCGACGATATCGAGCAGCTTCAGGTGCTCTGGCAGCCTGAATTCTCTCCGGGCCAGACGGCCTAAACCCACTAAAATTCCAAACCCGATCACAGAACCGAAACGTTTTGGTTTGTATCCGAAACGTTTCGGATCAACACTCAGGACATCCCGACGACAGGAGATGTCTGATGCAAGATTCCATTTTTCGACTCGAAAGCAATACGGTAGACGTGGTGGTTAAAACCCACCCGTTCGCCGAAATTCTCTACTGGGGGCCGCACCTTCAGCACTTTTCGCCACACGATGTGCTGAGCATTGCGCGCCCGGTCGCGAACGGCAGGCTGGATGTCGACTCCCCGGTCACGCTGATGGCGGAGCTGGGGCACGGCCTGTTTGGCTCGCCGGGCATTGAGGGGCATCGTCAGGGGCTGGACGGCTCCCCGGTGTTCAAAACTACGCAGGTGCAGCAGGCGTTAAACACCCTGACGATTACCGCTGAAGATGAACATGCGGGTCTGCGCCTGACCAGCGAGCTGGCGCTGGACGCCAGCGGTGTGCTGGTCGTGCGTCACGGCCTGACCAATCTGAAAGCGCTGCCGTGGCAGGTGGACCGTTTCGCCGTCACGCTGCCGGTGGCTGAGCGCGCGCAGGAGGTGATGGCCTTCCACGGACGCTGGATCAGAGAATTTCAGCCGCACCGCGTCAGGCTTGAACATGACAGCTTCGTGATTGAAAACCGCCGGGGTAAAACCTCCCACGAGCACTTCCCGGCGCTGATTGCCGGTACGTCGTCGTTTAGCGAAATGCAGGGCGACGTCTGGGGCGTGCATCTGGGCTGGAGCGGCAACCATCGCCTGCGCGCGGAAGCGAAAACCGATGGTCGTCGCTACCTTCAGGCCGAAGCGCTCTACCTGCCGGGAGAGATGGCGGTTGAAGAGGGAGACACGCTTTGGACGCCGCGCCTGTATGCCAGCTACTCCACGCGGGGCCTGAACGGCATGAGCCAGCAGTTCCACCGCTACCTGCGCGACAACGTTATCCGCTTCCCGGGCGACAAACCGCGCCCGGTGCACCTCAATACCTGGGAAGGGATCTACTTCAATCACGACCCGGACTACATCATGCGCATGGCCGACGAGGCCGCGGCGCTTGGGGTGGAACGCTTTATTATCGACGACGGCTGGTTCAAAGGCCGCAACGACGACCATGCCGCGCTGGGCGACTGGTATCTGGACGAAAAAAAATACCCGAACGGCCTGACGCCGGTGATCGACCACGTCAAACGGCTCGGCATGGAGTTTGGCATCTGGGTTGAGCCCGAGATGATCAACCCGGACTCCGATCTGTACCGCGCGCACCCTGACTGGGTGCTGGCGCTGCCGGGCTACGCCCAGGCGACCGGGCGTCATCAGCTGGTGCTCAACCTGAACATCCCGGAAGCCTTTGACTACCTCGTGGAGCGCATGAGCTGGCTGCTGGGCGAGCACGCGGTCGACTACGTGAAGTGGGACATGAACCGCGAGCTGGTGCAGCCGGGACACAAGGGTAAAGCCGCCGCCGACGCGCAGACCCGCCAGTTTTACCGCCTGCTGGACGTGCTGGGTGAGCGCTTCCCGCACATTGAGTTTGAATCCTGCTCGTCGGGTGGCGGGCGTATTGATTACGAAGTGCTGACCCGCAGCCACCGCTTCTGGGCGTCCGACAACAACGACGCCCTGGAGCGCAGCACCATCCAGCGCGGCATGAGCTACTTCTTCCCGCCGGAGGTGATGGGCGCGCATATCGGTCATCATAAATGCCACGCCACCTTCCGCCAGCATAGCATCCAGTTTCGCGGGCTGACGGCCCTGTTTGGCCATATGGGGTTGGAGCTGGATCCGCTTACCGTCGATGAAGATGAACGCGAAGGCTATCGGCACTACGCCGCGCTGCACAAACAGTGGCGCGAGGTGATCCACCATGGTACCCAGTGGCGTATTGATATGCCGGACGCTACCACCCTGGCACAGGGTATTGTGAGCCAAGACAAAGCGCAGGGGCTGTTTATGGTCAGCCAGCTTGCGATGCCGGATTACACCCTGATGATGCCGCTGCGCATGCCGGGGTTAGACGCCAGCGCGCAGTACCGCATCACGCTGCTCGATCACCCGAACATCCAGATTACGGGTGAGGGTGGACACACCATGCGCAAGCTGCCTTCGTGGATGGAAGCGCCGCAAACGGTGAGCGGCGAGTGGCTGATGCAGGCGGGTATTGCGCTGCCGATTCTGGACCCGGAGAGCGCCATTTTGATTGGCGTCGAACGCGTGTAAGGTTGAAGGGCCGGGCAGCCGGCCCTCCGTTGAGGATAAAAATAATGAACACAACAACCTGTACCCACAAAGACAACCCTAACTTCTGGATCTTCGGGCTGTTCTTCTTTCTCTACTTCTTCATCATGGCCACCTGCTTTCCGTTCCTGCCGATCTGGCTGTCGGACATCATCGGCCTGAATAAAACCCATACCGGGATTGTCTTCTCCTGCATCTCGCTGTCGGCCATCGCCTTCCAGCCGGTGCTGGGGGTGATTTCGGACAAGCTTGGGCTGAAAAAACACCTGCTGTGGATCATCGCGGTGCTGCTGTTTCTGTTCGCGCCGTTCTTCCTGTACGTCTTCGCGCCGCTGCTGAAAACCAATATCTGGCTGGGCGCGCTGAGCGGCGGGCTGTATATCGGCTTTGTCTTCTCGGCGGGATCGGGGGCAATTGAGGCCTACATCGAGCGCGTGAGCCGCAACAGCTTCTTCGAATACGGTAAGGCGCGCATGTTCGGCTGTCTCGGCTGGGGGCTGTGCGCCTCAACGGGCGGCATCCTTTTTGGCATCGATCCGTCGTACGTTTTCTGGATGGGCTCGGGAGCAGCGCTGTTGCTGATGCTGCTGCTGGTCGTTGCGAAGCCGAAGCCCAACCAGACGGCGCAGGTAATGAACGCCCTGGGCGCAAACCAGCCGCAGATCACTGCCAAAACCGTGTTCAACCTGTTCCGCCAGCGCAGAATGTGGATGTTCATTCTGTACGTGATTGGCGTGGCCTGCGTGTATGACGTTTTTGACCAGCAGTTTGCCACCTTCTTTAAAACCTTCTTCGCTACGCCGCAGGAAGGCACCCGCGCCTTTGGCTTTGCCACCACGGCGGGGGAAATCTGTAACGCCATCATCATGTTCTGCTCGCCGTGGATCATTAACCGCATCGGCGCGAAAAACACGCTGCTGATCGCCGGGGTGATTATGGCGACGCGCATTATCGGCTCGTCGTTCGCCACCACCGCCGTGGAGGTGATTGCCCTCAAAATGCTGCACGCGCTGGAGGTCCCGTTCCTGCTGGTGGGCGCATTCAAGTACATCACCGGCGTGTTTGATACGCGGCTTTCGGCCACCATCTACCTGATTGGCTTCCAGTTTGCCAAACAGTCGGCGGCGATTTTTCTCTCCGCCTTTGCTGGGAATATGTATGACCGGATTGGCTTCCAGGAGACGTACCTGATACTGGGCTGCTTCGTGCTGGCGATCACGGTGGTGTCGGCGTTTACGCTGAGTGGCAGGCGGGAGATTGCTGCCGCCTCGGGGGCAGCAGCGTTAACACATCAGTCCAGGTAAAACCCCTCTTCCAGCTCCGCACTCACCGGGCTGTTATCCGGGTTAGACGGCATAACGTCACCCATATGCTTCCACCAGCGCTGGCAGACGTCGGTATTCGCTACCGCGTTCCAGCGCTCCTCCGATTCAATCTCCACGGTTGCAAACAGCAGGTTGCGGGCTTTGTCGAGATAGATGGCGTAGTGGTGCGCGCCGTGGGCTTTCAGCACCGCTTCCAGCTCGGGCCAGATAGGGTTGTGGCGGCGCGCGTACTCCTCGTGCGCGTCCGGGTTTACCTGCATCACAAAGGCTTTGCGGATCATAGTGCCTCCAGGTACAGCTCGCGGACCTCATCGCGGCTGGCGGTGCGCGGGTTGCACGGCGCGCACGGGTCGGCGAGGGCTTTATCCAGCCAGCCTTCGATGTCCGCTTTGGTCACGCCGAGCTGACTGAAGCCAGACGGAATACCGACGCGAGCGCTCAGGTCGCGAATCGCCTGAATGGCCGACATGCTGGCGGCTTCGTCTCTCATCCCCTGCGTATCGACGCCCATCGCCTGCGCCACGCGGGCGAAACGTGCGACCGCGTGCGGACGGTTAAAGTTTTCGATGATCGGCAGCAGGATGGCGTTGCATACGCCGTGCGGCAGGTTGTGCGTCGCGCCCGGCTGGTGCGCCAAAGCATGCACAAGGCCAAGGCCCGCACTGTTAAACGCCATGCCCGCCAGATACTGACCAAACGCCATCTGCTCACGCGCTTCAAGGTGATGACCGTCCTCGACCGCTTTCGGCAGCCACAGGTTGATCAGGTGAATCGCTTCCAGCGCGTTGGCATCAGTGAGCGGGTGCGCGCCGACGGACACGTAGGCTTCAATCGCATGAGTCAACGCATCCATGCCGGTTGCGGCGGTCACGGAGGCGGGAATATCGAGCATCACGCTGGCATCGTCCACGGCGATATCCGGGATGATGTTCGGATCGATGATCACCTCTTTCACCTGCCGCGCGGAGTCGATGATCACCGCGTTGCTGGTCATCTCCGCCGCCGTGCCTGCGGTGGCGTTGATCGCCACCAGCGGCACGCCCGCGTTTTTCACTTTACCGACGCCGGAGTAATCGGTTGACGGACCGGGATTGGCGGTGAGGATTTTGATCGCCTTGGCGGTATCAATCGGGCTGCCGCCGCCGAAGGCAATCACGTAATCACACTCCGCGTCCTGATATGCCGCATAGCCTTTCTGCACCAGCGCCTCCGTCGGGTTCGGGAACACCTCATCGAACAGGTGATACGACATCTGATGGGCATCCAGCGCGTTAAACAGGCTGTCGAGCAGGCCGAGTTTTACCAGCTGACCGTCGGTGACAACCAGCGCCTTTCCCCACTGCTTGCTCGCCACCAGGTTGACCATATCGCCGATTGCGCCCGCGCCGTGCAGGCTGATTTTTGGAAGCGCCAACATAAAGCTCATGATAATTCTCCTT
>NZ_GL890783.1:37003-42576 GCF_000211415.1 Enterobacter mori LMG 25706
CCTATGGGGAGAGGGTTAGGGTGAGGGGCAATTTAATTCCGTCTTCGCTGCATCACCCGGCGGGTAATAATCGGCAGCGAAATCACCACGATCAGCATCGCGCCGATAATCACCGACATCACGATGCCGGGCACGTTGAGCAGGCTCAGGCCAAAGGTCACCAGTCCCATCAGGAAGGCGGCGATAATCACGCCCACCATGCTGCCGGACCCGCCGAGAATATTGACGCCGCCGAGCACCGCCATCGTCACCACCGCCAGTTCCCAGCCCATCGCAATCGTCGGGCGGGTGCTGCCCAGGCGCGAGGTGAGCAGCACCGACGCCAGGCCGGACATCAGCCCCACCAGCGCGAACAGGATCAGGTTGTGGCGCTTAACGTTGATGCCGGAATACCACGCGCCGGTCGGGTTATTGCCGATGGCGTAGGTGCGGCGGCCAAAGTTGGTGCGGTGCAGCACAAAGGCAAACACCGCGGCCAGAACGATAAACAGCGCGAACTCAAACGACAGCGCGCCCCAGACGTAGCCCTGGCCGAACCAGGCGAAGCTCTCCGGATAGCTGTTCAGCGCCTTATCGCCGAGCAGGATGTAGGTGATCCCGCGGTACAGGCTCATGGTGCCGATGGTGATAACGATGGACGACAGGTTGAAGCGCGTCACCAGAATGCCGTTGAACAGTCCGCACAGCAGCCCCACGCCCAGCCCGACGCAGACCAGCAGCGGCGTATCCACGCCCGCCGCCGCGCAGAAGCCCATCACCGTGGAGCTAAGCGCAATGGTGGATGCCACCGACAGGTCAATTTCCCGGGCGATAATCAGCATCGCCATCGGCAACACGATGATCGCTTTTTCGGTGAAGTTGAACGTCGCGTCGGAGAGATTCCAGACGTTGAGGAAGTAGGGCGAGGCCAGCGCGTTCACCACGAATACCGCCAGCGTCACCGCCAGCAGGAAGCCTTCCCAGCACAGCAGGCGCTGGAAAATGCCCGGCACAGCAGGCACGTTTTTGATATCTTCAGAGGCCATCATTTTGCTCATGATTTCACCGCCAGTTTCTGACGTGCCAGCGCCGCGTCGCGCAGAATCAGCCGTCCTTTATGCCTGTTGCTGCGTTCGTTCAGCAGCACCGCAATGACGATCACCGTGCCGGAAATTGCCATTTGCCAGAACGGGGAGACGCCGATCACCGGCAGGGCGTTGTTTATCACGCCGAGGAACAGCGCGCCGAACAGGCAGCCGAGTACGCGCCCAGTGCCGCCCATGGTGCTGATGCCGCCAATCACGCAGGCGGCGACCACCTGCAGCTCAAAGCCATTCGCCACGTCGACATAGGCCACGGCGAAACGGGAAATCCACAGATACCCGCAGAACCCGGCCAACAGCCCGGAGAGGCAGAAGCTGACAAACTGCATTTTCCCGGCGTTGATCCCGGTGTAGTACGCCGCCGTAGCGTTGCCGCCCGCGGTATACAGCGCCCGTCCTGTACGGCTGTAGCGCAGGAAGTAACCTACCAGCAGCAGCGCGGCAACGGCGCACCAGCTCAGCACCGGCAGGCCCAGCACGGAGGCGCGCGGCAGGTCGAGGAAGTCCGCGCCCATCTGGTTGGCGTTCACCCAGCCGCCGCCGGAGAGCAAAAAGATAATCCCGCGGTAGATGCTCATGGTGCCGAGCGTTACCACAATCGCCGGAATGCCCAGCTTCCACACCAGCAGGCCGTTAATCGCGCCCATCAGCAGCCCGAGCGCGCTGGCGAGGAGCAGCAGTGCCCAGACCGGCACGTCCGGGTAATGGACGTTAATCAGGGCGACAATCATCCCGGTTAGCGCCAGATTGGCCGCCATCGACAGGTCGATACCTTTGGTGAGCAGCACCATCATCTGCCCGAGCGCGAGGACGATCAGAATGGAAGTGTCGTTAAACATCTCAACCAGGTTACCCGGTGTGACAAACGACGGCACGCGGCTGCCGATGGCGATGACCATCAGCACAATCACCGCGCCCAGCAGGGCTTCGCGGTGTTTTAACAGCGAGTTAAGCATTATGCCGCCTCCTGTTTTGCACCGCTGGCGGCGCTGACGATGGTTTCCGCCGTCGCGTCACCCGCACGGTATTCGGCCACCATCAGCCCTTCGTGCATCACGATAATGCGGTCCGCCATGCCCATCACTTCCGGCAGTTCGGAGGAGACCATAATCACCGCCAGCCCCTGGCCGACCAGCTCGGACATAAATTGATGAACGGCTGCCTTAGAGCCGATATCAATGCCTTTTGTCGGCTCATCGAGGATGATCACGTCAGGATGCGTTGCCAGCCACTTACCGATAACCACCTTTTGCTGGTTGCCGCCGGAGAGGGTATCTACCGCCTGTTTCCAGCTAAAGGCTTTCACCTGCAGGCGTTTGGCGTATTCATCCGCCAGCCGCCATTCGCGGTCGTCGTGCAGCACGCCGTTCGGGTTGAGCTTGCCAAGCTGCGGCAGGCTGATGTTTTGGGCAATCGACAGTTCGATAATCGCGCCCTGCTTCTGCCGCTCTTCCGGCACGCAGACGATACCGGCTTTGATCGCATCCGCAGGCTGGCGGAAGCCCCGGGCCTGACCGTTAAGAATAATTTCGCCTGACGATGGCCGCGTGACGCCGGAAAGCGCCTGCATCAGCTCGGTACGCCCGGCGCCCACCAGCCCGTAGAAGCCGAGGATTTCCCCTTTACGCAGGGAGAAGGAGATATTGGCGAACTCGGTCGGGTGGCAGAGATTTTTTACCTCCAGCACCGTCTCGCCTTTTTCGCACGCCACCCTCGGGAAGGTCTGGGTGATGGCGCGCCCGACCATCATCGATACCATCCGCTCTTCGGTTATCCCACTCATCGCGCCTTCTCCGACGAACACGCCGTCGCGCAAAATGGTGTAGTGATCTGCAAGTTCGAAGATTTCGTCGAACTTGTGGGAGATAAACAGGATGGCCTTGCCCTCCTGCTTCAGGCGCTCAACGATTTGGTAAAACTCGAGGATTTCGTGCTGCGACAGCGCCGCTGTAGGTTCATCAAGAATAACCACCTGCGCCTCAAACGACAGCGCGCGGGCGATGGCGACCATGTGGCGCTGGGCGATGCTCAATGTTTTTAGCGTCGCGCGCGGGTCGATTTGCACCTCAAGACGGCCGAGGATCGCCTGCGCCCGGCGGTGCATCTCCGGCCAGTCGAGCGTTTTCAGAACGCCTTTGTAGAGGTACTGCCCGACAAAGATATTTTCGGTGACCGAAAGTTCATCGAACAGGACGGTTTCCTGATGAATAGCGGTGATGCCGATCTTATGCGCCGAGTCCGGCGTCGGGAGGTGAACGGGGATCGCTTTGTAGAGGATCTCGCCCTCGTCGGGCTGGTAAATGCCGGTCATCACTTTAACCAGCGTCGACTTGCCCGCGCCGTTTTCGCCGATAAGCGCCGTCACTTTGCCGGGCCAGAGCGCAAGCTGCACGTTCTCAAGGGCACGCACGCCGGGGAACACCTTGGTGATGCCAGAAAGCTGTAGCAATGGGGTCATGATAGTTCTCCTGGTCAGGGGAATTTGTAGGGCGGGTAAGCGGCAGCGCCACCCGCCTTTTGCCGGATGGCGCTACGCTTATCCAGCCTACAAATCGCATCAAAAGATCTTCGAGAACTTATCAATATTGCTGGCATCGTAGACGAACGGCTCAGCCATCGCGCCGTTGCCGTCGGCATCCAGCTTCACTTTGCCCAGCTTGCCCATGCTGGCCTCGCCCTTCGTGGCGGTGCCTTTCACCAGATCGTCTGCTAAATAGGTTGCCGCATAGCCCAGGTCAATCGGGTTCCAGATGGCAAAGCTTTTGCTCGCGCCGGATTTCACCGCGCCCGCCATTTCAGACGGCAGGCCTAGCCCGGTGACGTACACTTTGCCGATCTTGCCCTGGTCTTTCACCGCCTGCGCCGCAGCGACAATGCCCACGGACGACGGTGAAACGATCACTTTCAAATCAGGGTAGGTTTTCAGAAGGCCGACCGCCTCGCGGTAGCTTTTATCAGAGAGATCGTCGCCGTAGGCCACGGTCACCAGATTGACGGACGGGTACTTCGGCAGCACCTTTTTCATCTCCGCAATCCAGGTGTTCTGGTTTGTTGATGTTGGCGTGGCGCTCAGCACCGCAACGTCGCCTTTCTCGACGTTCAGCGCCTTCAGCGCATCGGCGGCGAGCTTGACGTTGGTTTCGCCAATCAGGGCGTTATTGGACGGGTTCAGGTGGATCTGACGCCCGGCTTTCGCTACGCCGGAATCCCACGACACCACCTTGATGCCGCGCTGCATCGCTTTTTTCAGTACTGGGACTAAGGCGTCCGGATCGTTCGCGGAAATCGCGATCGCATCCACGCCCTGGGCGATCAGTCCGTTCAGCACCTCGATCTGCGCTTCTGCCGTGGTGGTGGTCGGGCCGGTATAAATCACTTTTACATCGCCTAACTCTTTGGCCGCCTCCTGCGCGCCGACGTTCGCTGCTTCGAAGAATCCATTCCCTAAGGACTTCGCCACCAGGGCGATTTTCACTTCAGCTAAAGCGGAACCGGACAACGCCAGAGCGGCAACGGTGAGGATCAAGCTTGTCTTTATTTTCATTGCTTTTACTCCACTGACTTGAGTTAGTTGTAGGGATTGCAGGTGGTTTTCGCCCCGTCTCGGTGAGCGGGGCGCGATGTTGTTATGGGTACAGATCTAACGCGGACTGCATCGGGGTGACGCCAAAGCGTTTGCCCAGGGCAATCAGCTCTTCCCGGGTGATGGTCTGCTTCATGCCGCCCATGGAATAGACCTTCACCAGCACCTCCGCGGATTTCTCGGCGGTGTCGATCAGGCCAAAGGTTTCATCAAGCGTCGGGCCGCTGCCGAAGACGCCGTGGAACGGCCACAGCACCAGAGCGTGTCTTTGCATATCTGTTGCGGTTGCATGGCCAATTTCGTCGGTACCCGGCACCATCCACGGCAGAATGCCGACGCCGTCCGGGAACACCACCAGACACTCGGTGCTGCCTTCCCACAGCTTGCGGGTGAAGAAATCCGAGCTGTTTTCCAGCACGTAGGTCAGGGCGATCAGGTTGGTAGCGTGACAGTGCATGATCACGCGGTCTTTGCCGTTGGTGGCCTTGATGCGCTCGCAGTGGGAGAGGAAGTGCGCTGGCAGTTCAGAGGTGGGCACTGCTTCATCGGTCAGACCCCACAGAATGTGGTAGCCCGCGCCGTCGCTGTCCACCTTCACCACGCCGAGGTTGGCCTGCGGGTCGAGCTGGACGTTACGGAAGAACTTCCCGGAGCCGGTGACGATAAACGGCGTGTTGGCGAGCAGCGGCATCGGCTGGCTCAGCGCGATATAGCGTGGCTTTTGGTGCAAACCGGCCGCGAAGGGTTCGATATCCGCGTCGTCCAGGCGCAGCGTCAGGTTGCCGCCGTTGCGCTCGTCCCAGCCCTTCAGCCAGGCGTCAGAGGTGGCTTTGATCATCCCCTGGACGCACCAGGAAGTGGTGATGGTCTGCATAGTTTTCATTTCCAGTTATCGCGGTGAGGTTGAA
>NZ_GL890783.1:42653-88849 GCF_000211415.1 Enterobacter mori LMG 25706
TCCCTGTGGGAGAGGGTTAGGGTGAGGGGGCAGTTACCCGCGCTGACTCAACACGTCTTCCTCATACGCCCGCACGTTGTCCAGCCACTGGCTGCCCGCAGGCGCGTCGTTACGCTGGCAGTACATCTCCCACACCGCCTGCCACGGCAGGGATTTCTGCTCTTCCAGCAGCGCCAGACGCGCGGTGTAGTCACCGTTTGCTTCCAGCTTTTTCAGTTCGGCAGTCGGCTCCAGCAGGGCGCGCAGCAGGGCTTTTTTCATGTTGCGGGTGCCGATAACCCACGCCGCGATGCGGTTGATGGAGGCATCGAAGAAGTCGAGGCCGATGTGGACGCGGTCAAAGAGGTCGTGGCGGATGATTTCGCTCGCAATCGCCTGGGTTTCGTCATCCAGCAGCACCACGTGGTCGCTGTCCCAGCGCACCGGGCGGCTGACGTGCAGCAGCAGGCGCGGCACGTAGAGCATGGCAGCGGAGATTTTGTCGGAGATCACCTCGGTCGGATGGAAGTGACCGGCATCCAGGCACAGCGCGGTCTGGCGGCTCGTAGCGTACCCCATGTAGAACTCGTTCGAGCCGACGGTGTAACTCTCGGCGCCAATGCCGAACAGCTTGCTCTCCACGGCGTCGATGTGGTGCGCCGGGTCCAGCTTCTCGCTGATGGCCTCATCCAGCGCGGCCAGCAGGCGCTGGCGCGGAGCCAGACGGTCGACGGTGATGTCCTTCATGCCGTCCGGGATCCAGATGTTCATCACCGACGGTGTGCCCAGCTGCTCGCCAAAGTACGCAGACACGCGGCGGCTGGCCTTCACGTGGTCGATCCAGAACTGACGGATTTCATCGTCCGCGTGGGCGAGGGTAAAACCGTCCGCGCTCAGCGGATGCGAGAAGCAGGATGGGTTGAAATCCAGGCCCAGCTTATTGGCTTTTGCCCACTCCACCCAGTTCTTAAAGTGTTCCGGTTTGATTTCGTTGCGCGCCACCGGCTCGTCGGATTCGAGGTAAATCGCGTGCAGGTTCAGGCGCTTTGGCCCCGGGATCAGGCTCAGGGCCAGCTCCAGGTCGGCGCGCAGCTCGGTCGCGTTACGCGCTTTGCCCGGATAATTACCCGTGGCCTGAATACCACCCGTCAGGGAACCGCCCGGGTTCTCGAAACCGGCGACGTCATCGCCCTGCCAGCAGTGCATAGAGACGGGCAGACGGTCGAGCTGGCGCAGGGCCTCTTCGACATCCACGCCGACGGCGGCGAAACGCTGTTTAGCCAGGTCCCAGGCTTGTTCTAATTGAGTGGTCATGCGCAAAGCTCCTTAGTCAGTCGTTTTTGCTGAAACTGCGCCCGGTAGCGGGCAATCTCATGGCAGGGATTGGGGGTGAAGGTGGTCAGGCTGGCGTTCACCGCCACCACCGAACGGAAGTCGTCAACGTTGGAGAGTTCGTCCAGCGTCATCAGCTGAATGCCGATATTGCCGAGCGTGGAAGCCTCTACAGGGCCCGCCACCACGGTGATGCCGCAGGCATCCGCGCAAAGCTGGTTCAGCAGCTGGTTCTGGCAGCCGCCGCCCACGATGTGCAGCTGGCTGAACGGCTTACCACGCAGATCGGCTAGCTCGCTGAGGATGTCGGCATACAGCAGGGCGAGGCTGTCAAAAATGCAGCGCGCTAGCTCTGCCGGGCTGGACGGCACCGGCTGCCCGGCGGCGAAACAGGCGGCCTGGATTTCGGCGCTCATGTGCGCCGGGTTGATAAAGCGGTTATCGTTCGGGCTGCTCAGGAAGGTGCAGGCCTTCAGCTTTTCGGTCTCCGCGATAAGCGCAGGCAGGTCGGTAACGTTTTGCTCTTTCAGCACGCGCTGAAGCAGCCACAGGCCCATGATGTTTTTCAGCACGCGATAGCGCCCTTCCGCACCACCTTCGTTAGTGATGTTCGCCGCCATCGCGGCATCGCTGGTGTACGGCGTTTTGCTCTCAAAGCCCATCAGCGACCAGGTGCCGGAAGAAAGGTACGCCGCGTCTTTGCCGGCGAGCGGCGAGGCAATGACCGCGCTGGCGGTATCGTGGCTGGCGACGGCAACGACGGGGATTTCATTCCCCTGCGGGCAAATCCACTGACCGATCACATTTCCGGGGTGCGTTGGCGTGCCGAACCAGGACGGCGATGCGCCCGTCCACGCCAGCAGGTTTTCGTCCCAGTTATCGGTGTTGATGTTCACCAGTTGGGTGGTGGTGGCGTTGGTGTATTCCCAGTTCATATTGCCGGTCAGGCGGTAGCTGAGGTAATCCGGGATCAGCAGCGCATGGGCCACGTTCGCGACCAGCTCCGGCTGCTGCTCGACGAGAGCGCGCAGCTGGTACAGCGTGTTAAACGGCAGAAACTGAATGCCGCTGCGCCCGTAGATGTTGTCCTTGCCAAGCTGGGCGATGGCGTGCGCCATCAGGCCGTCGGTGCGGCTGTCGCGGTAGGAGACGGGCAGACCGACGCGCTCGCCGTTACCGTCCAGCAGCACATAGTCCACGCCCCAGGTATCAATACCGATGCTGTCGATACGAATGCCGTCGTTGCAGACGTTGTTCAGCCCGGTGCGGATCTCCGCCTCCAGGGCATCGATATCCCAGGTCTCAACACCGTCCTGCTTTTTCAGGCAGTTGGCGAAACGGTGCATTTCGCGAAGCGAAAGTGTGCGCTGGCTACAGTCCCAGATGGCGAGCATTACGCGGCCGCTGGATGCGCCTAAATCGACAGCGACACAATGGCGAAAAGTCATGGTCGGATCCTTTCTTAATTCATTAGCGATGAGTGTAAGAAAGGGAAGAAAAAGGCACCTTCTCGCCACTGCCAGGCCAAATCCGGCGCTGGCAAGAAAGCAAAGATGAACGTGAGGGAGTTCACAGTTTCCAGTAATAGCGGGGTTTTCAGGCAGTGTGACGCTTACCGCATTTCCCGATCTTTCCGCCGGTTTCTTGAAAAACGGACAGCTTTTGCGAGGTTTGCTGCCGAAAATTTAAGGTGAGGGCGCAAGGCCTTAATTACTATTTTGAGAACATTTCTCATTGGTGGGGGCCGTTATGACCGTACTACACAGCGTGGATTTTTTCCCTGCAGGAGGGTCGCCCGTCGCGATTGAGCCGCGGCTCCCTCAGGCCGCGTTCCCGGAGCATCATCATGATTTTCATGAGATTGTGATTGTTGAGCACGGGACGGGCATTCACGTGTTTAACGGCCAGCCGTACACCATCAGCGGCGGTACCGTGTGCTTTGTGCGGGACCACGACAGGCACCTGTATGAACATACCGACAACCTGTGCCTGACCAACGTGCTCTATCGTTCCCCGGACGCGTTCCAGTTTCTCTCCGGGCTGAATCAGCTGCTGCCGCAGGAGCAGGACGGACACTATCCGTCGCATTGGCGGGTGAACCAGTCCACCTTACAGCAGGTGCGACAGCTGGTGAGCCAGATGGAGCAGAGCGAGGACGGGCAGGAGACGCACGCCATTGCCACGCGCGAGCTGCTGTTCATGCAGCTGCTGGTACTGCTGCGCCGCAGTAGTCTGGTGGAGGGGCTGGAAAACAACGACGCCCGGCTGAACCATCTGATGGCCTGGCTGGAAGACCATTTCGCCGAAGATGTCTGCTGGGAAACGCTGGCGGATGATTTTTCGCTGTCGCTGCGCACCCTGCATCGCCAGCTGAAGCAGCACACCGGGCTGACGCCCCAGCGCTACCTTAACCGCCTGCGGTTAATCAAAGCGCGTCATCTTTTACGCCATACTGACGAAAGCGTCACGGATATCGCCTATCGCTGCGGTTTCGGCGACAGTAACCACTTTTCGACGCTTTTCCGTCGGGAGTTTAGCTGGTCGCCGCGCGATATTCGTCAGGGAAAAGACGCGTTGCTTCAGTAACGCGAGGGCAGTCACCGTTTTATTGCCGCAATAAAGCTAATAATGTCAGGTTTTTCGGCACAGAGGTCGTGGTGTGGCTGCTCAGTTAATCCTTCGCAAAGATGATTTTTTTGGCCTCCGCGAGTCAGGCCGTCGCGGTGGCCGATCGCTACCCGCAAAACGTCTTTGCCGAGCATACCCACGAGTTCTGCGAGCTGGTGCTGGTGTGGCGCGGCAACGGCCTGCACGTCCTCAACGACCGACCCTACCGCATCACGCGCGGGGATCTGTTCTACATCCGCGCCGAAGATAAACACTCCTACGCCTCGGTTAACGACCTGGTGCTGCAGAACGTCATCTACTGCCCGGACAGGCTCAGGCTTAACGTCGACTGGGTGGCCAACATTCCCGGTTTTCTTGATGCCCGAGGAGAACCGCACTGGCGCTTAAGCAGCGGCGGCATGACCCAGGTTCGGCAGGTTATCTCTCAGCTGGAGCAGGAGAGCCAGAAGAGCGACCCGGTCGCCAACCAGATGGCGGAGCTGCTTTTCGCCCAGCTGGTGATGACGCTGAAACGTCACCGTTACGCCACCGATAACCCCTCCGCCACGACGCAGGAAGCGCTGCTGGATAAGCTCATCACCACGCTTGCGGGCAGCCTGAACAGAAGCTTTGTGCTGGAGAAATTCTGCGAGCAGGAGCAGTGCAGCGAGCGCGCGCTGCGCCAGCAGTTCCGCACCCAGACGGGGATGACGGTGAACCACTACCTGCGCCAGCTGCGCATCTGCCACGCCCAGTATCTGCTGCAGCATACGGAGCTGATGGTGAGTGAAGTGGCGATGCGCTGCGGCTTTGAGGACAGCAACTACTTTCCGGTGGTGTTTAACCGCGAGGTGGGGATGACGCCGGTTCAGTGGCGTCATCGCAGTCGAAAGGCAGCGTAATCAGTTCGCCATGCCGAGGCCAACGATGTTGGCGGCAATGATAATTACCACGCAGCCCAGGCTCAGCACGCCCACCGGACGACGCCCGGCGTTGTTCCACTCCTTCAGCACCAGCCCCACCAGCCCGCCGCACAGCACGTAGAAGCTCATGTGCAGCATCCAGCTCATGTAGTCGTACTGCGCCGGAATACTGGCGTGGCCCCAGGCGTAGAAGAAGAACTGCAGGTACCACATCAGGCCGCCGAGAGCGGAGAGCAGCACGTTAGTGATGATGAGCGGTTTTGCCAGCGAGAAGTCGGCTTTTACCGACAGGTTCTTCACTTTTGCCAGACGAATGAAGCAGAAGCCGAGGTTCACCAGCGCGCCGCCGCCCATGATCACCACGTAGCTTGGCAGGGCAGCGTATAGCGGGTCAACGCCCAGCGCCGCGGCCGCTTCGTGCATCGGTTTGGCGGCGTTCATGGCGAACGACATGCCCGCCGAGAAGATGCCGCACATCACCGCCAGCAGCAGCCCTTTCTTCAGGTTGAAGTCTTCGGCCCTGATGCCCATCTTGCGCTCTTTCAGCTGGCCCGCGCGGGTGACGATACCCACGCCGATCACCGCGACCAGCACGCCAAGCAGTGTCATTCGTCCGCCCTGCGTGTTGATCAGCACGTCGAAGTTGCCGTTGAGGATCGGCGTCATCAGGGTGCCGACGATAAGCGTAATGCCAATCGCGATGCCGATGCCCATCGACATGCCGAGATAGCGCATGGTGAGGCCGTAGTTGATGTTGCCGATGCCCCACATCGCGCCGAACAGAAACACCGGCAGCAGGGTAGAGGCGCTGAAGGAGGAGAAGTAGCCCCAGAAATCCGGGAGCAGCATGGCGCTAATGGTCCACGGCAAAATCAGCCATGACACGGTACCGCCAACGGACCACATGGTTTCCCATGACCAGCCTTTCACTTTTTTAAACGGGGCATAGAAACAGGCAGCACTGGCCGCGCCTATCAAATGCCAGAAGATACCCATCGTAATCGCATGATTCATTTTTACATCCTCATCGTTTTTATAGTCGGTGGCTTCCCGCCGACTTGATGAGTGTAAAAATTAGGCGGTTTGGGAACCTTCAGAAGGTTGCCGCACTTTTGTTCTGAATGGCAATCAGCACGTTAACCGCGTGAGCAGACTCACATTTCCGCCATTAATCGAAAAACGAATAACCTTATAAAAACTACGGCATTGATAATCATTTTCAATATCATTTAATTAACTATAATGAACCAACCGCTTACGCGGCATTAACAGCTGTGCCGCCCGACAATAATGGAGAGGATTATGAGTTATACACTGCCATCCCTGCCGTATGCCTACGACGCACTGGAACCGCATTTCGACAAGCAGACGATGGAAATCCATCACACTAAACACCACCAGACCTATGTGAACAACGCGAACGCCGCGCTGGAAAGCCTGCCAGAGTTCGCGAACCTGTCTGCTGAAGAGCTGATCACCAAGCTGGACCAACTGCCAGCGGACAAGAAAACCGTTCTGCGTAACAATGCGGGCGGTCACGCTAACCACAGCCTGTTCTGGAAAGGCCTGAAAACCGGTACCACCCTGCAGGGCGACCTGAAAGCGGCTATCGAGCGCGACTTCGGTTCCGTAGACAACTTCAAAGCGGAATTCGAAAAAGCCGCTGCAACCCGTTTCGGCTCTGGCTGGGCGTGGCTGGTTCTGAAAGGCGACAAGCTGGCGGTTGTTTCTACCGCTAACCAGGACTCCCCGCTGATGGGCGAAGCAATTTCTGGCGCATCCGGCTTCCCAATCGTGGGCCTGGACGTGTGGGAACACGCTTACTACCTGAAATTCCAGAACCGTCGCCCGGACTACATCAAAGCCTTCTGGGACGTGGTGAACTGGGACGAAGCAGCAGCGCGTTTCGCCGCTAAAAAATAAGGTTGCATTGACGCCTGTGAGAAGCGAGTCTTATGACTCGCTTTTTTTGTATCTGCGTAATGGAGGCAGCAATGCATTACCCGGTGAATGTGTTTACAGGCAAGATCAGGGAGTATGACGGCAGCCGCCCGAGCGCCATCGCTAAAATTCAGGTCGCCGGCGAGCTGACGCTAACCGACCTCGGGTTGGCGGGTGACGAGCAGGCCGAAAAGAAAATCCACGGCGGGCCCGAGCGCGCGCTGTGCCACTATCCGCGCGAGCACTATCATCACTGGAAAGCCGAATTCCCCGAACAGGCGGAGCTGTTTGTCGCCCCCGCGTTTGGCGAGAACCTCTCGACCGAAGGGCTGACCGAGAAAAACGTCTTTATCGGTGATATTTACCGCTGGGGCGACGCCCTGATTCAGGTGACGCAGCCGCGCTCGCCGTGCTTCAAGCTCAACTACCATTTCGGCATCAGCGATATGTCCGAGCAGCTGCAAAATGCGGGTAAAACCGGCTGGCTCTACCGCGTGGTGCTGGCCGGGCAGGTTTCTGCGGATGCACCGCTGGAACTGGCGTCGCGGCTGAGCGATGTCTCCGTGTATGAGGCCTGCGCTATTGCCTGGCATATGCCGTTTGACGACGAGCAGTATCATCGCCTGCTGTCGGCGGCGGGGTTATCGACCAGCTGGACCAGAACCATGCAGAAGCGGCGCGTAAGCGGCAAGATCGAGGATAATTCGCGGAGATTGTGGGGGAAATAACTCCCCCTCACCCTAACCCTCTCCCCATAGGGGAGAGGGGACGGCTCGGTGCGGTCTTTTCACCCTCGCCCCTTTGGGGAGAGGGCCGGGGTGAGGGGATTACGAACGCTTATACAACGGTAGCCACAGCGTTAACCGTAACCCACCCAACGGGCTGTCGTCGGCTTTCACCCAGCCTCGGTGCTGCTGCATGGCGGTTTCAACAATCGCCAGTCCCAGCCCCGTGCCGCCTGATTCGCGGTCGCGCGCTTCGTCGGTACGGTAGAACGGACGGAAAATCTGTTCGCGATCTTCCGGGCTGACGCCAGGGCCGTCATCGTCCACGATGATGGTGATCCCGTCTTTATCCACCGAGAACGCCACCTCAATCTTCGTGTGCGAATAGCGCAGGGCGTTACGCACGATATTCTCCAGCGCGCTTTCCAGCGTGTTGGGGTTACCGTACAGCGGCCACGGGCCCGGCGGGAAGTTGACGGTGAAGGATTTACCCATCTGTTCCGCTTCAAACGCCGCGTTATCCAGCACCTCGTGCCACAGGTGATTGGCTTTGACTGTTTCGCTCACCAGCGCGTTTTTCTGCTGATTGCGCGACATCACCAGCAGGTCGTTAATCATGCTGTCCAGACGATGAGCTTCCGTCTCAATACGCTCCAGCTCTTTGCTCTCACCGCTGCGGCGTCGCAGCAGGGCGGTGCCGAGCTGTAAGCGCGTGAGCGGGGTGCGCAGCTCGTGCGAGATATCCGACAGCAGACGCTGCTGGGCGGTCATCATGCGATCCAGCGCGCTCACCATCTGGTTAAAACTGGTCCCGGCGGCAAGGAACTCCTGCGGCCCTGCTTCCAGTTCAGGGTGTTGTCGCAGGTTACCCTGAGCCACTTCATCCGCCGCATTTTTCAGCTTACGCGCCGGTTTTGCCAGGCTCCACGCCAGCCATAACAGCAGCGGCGAGCTGACCAGCATGGTGACAATCAGCAGTAGCAGAGGGCGGTCAAACAGCAGGTTGATGAAATCGGACTGGGAGTTGCTCGCGGGGCGAATCAGGTAGAGCTGATAGTTATCTTCCCCATCCCGTACCGAGAAAGGGCCAACCATCTCTACCCGACCATATTTCTTCTTCTGTGGGTGATCGGCGTTATCCGCCTGGCCAATGAAGTTACGGATAATCTGCATTTCATTACGATCGGCCCCAATGACGCGGCCTTCGCTGGTGACCAGCAGCAGGCGTTGTCCGGGCGGCGCCCACTTGTCGATAGCGCGAAATAATCTGCGCCACCACATTAAATCGTTCGGCGGATCGTTTGCCAGCTCGGCTTCCACGTGCTGCTCGATCATCACGCCCTGACGTTGCTCGCTGTCGAGAAGCTCCGTCATCTGGCGTGAGTCGAGTTTTGGCAACATCAAAACGAGCATTAAAACCAGTGCCAGCGTCAGCCAGAAGATGGCGAAGATGCGGGCGGTTAAGCTGCCTATCATGAAGCGGAAACCATCAGATAACCGCGACCACGCAGGGTTTTAAACCATGGGTGACCATCTTTACGCTCCGGCAGCTTGCGGCGCAGGTTAGAGATGTGCATGTCGATGGCGCGGTCAAACGGGGTAAGGCGTTTGCCCAGCACTTCCTGACTTAAATGTTCACGCGATCCCACCTGGCCGAGATGCTGCGCCAGCAGGTAAAGCAGGGTGAACTCGGTGCCGGTCAGTTCCAGCGTTTCACCGTCGAAGCTCGCTTCCTGACGGCCCGGGTTCAGGCTCAGGGAGTCCACTTCCAGCGTTGGTGAGCTGTTGTCGGTATTCTGCTGCTGCTCGCTCCAGTGGGAACGACGCAGGATCGCGCGAATACGGGCCACCAGTTCACGGTCGTTGAACGGCTTCGGTAAATAGTCATCCGCGCCCAGCTCAAGGCCGAGTACGCGGTCAAGTTCGCTGCCACGCGCGGTCAGCATGATAACGGGGGTCTGGTGTGTCTGGCGAAGCTCTTTCAACGTATCAATGCCGTTTTTCTTCGGCATCATCACGTCGAGCAAAAGTAAATCGATGCTGTCGTCAAGGAGACTCAGCGCCTGCTCGCCATCATGGGCAACCAGGACGTTGAAACCTTCCATGTCGAGCAACTCCTTTAAAAGAGATGTGAGCTCTCGGTCATCATCAACTAACAGGATTTTATTCATTGTTTAAATACCTCCGAGGCAGAAATTACGACATCAAGGCTATCTAATCCATGACTTTACGTTGTTTTACACCCCCTGACGCATGTTTGCAGCCTGAATCGTAGACTGTCTCTCGTTGAATCGCGACACGAAAGATTTTGGGAGCAAGTGATGCGCAAAGTTACCGCTGCCGTCATGGCCTCAACGCTGGCGTTCAGTGCGTTTAGCCAGGCTGCTGTAGCTATCATCGGCGATAACAGTTCCTCGCAAGAGGGTGCAACGCAGCACAGCGGCCAAAGCCATATGTTTGACGGCATAAGTTTAACCGAACATCAGCGTCAACAGATGCGAGATCTGATGCAGAGGGCAAGACACGACCAGCCCCCTGTTAATGTTAGCGAAATGGAGACAATGCATCGCCTTGTCACCGCAGAAAATTTTGACGAAAGCGCTGTACGCGCTCAGGCAGAAAAAATGGCACAGGAACAGGTTGCCCGCCAGGTAGAGATGGCGAAGGTCCGCAACCAGATGTTCCATCTGCTATCGCCCGAGCAGCAAGCGGTTTTGAACGACAAACATCAGCAACGGATGGACCAGTTGCGTAAGGTTGCACGGATGCAGCGAAGCTCAGAAACGACGCTTTTCAGTAGCAATAGCAGTACCCGTAGTAACCAGTAAACCCTGTTTTCCTTGCCATAGACACCATCCCTGTCTTCCCCCACATGATGTGGGGGTTTTTTTTGCCCGTCATTCTCTTTTGTTAACCGTTTATTCATCCTTTGACTCCGCAACCATCCGTTATACTAGCGCCATGGCATGACAGGAGTGTTTATGAATCAATCCTATGGACGGCTGGTAAGCCGGGCCGCAATCGCCGCGACGATAATGGCGTCGTGTTTGCTGGTTATCAAAATTTTCGCATGGTGGTACACCGGCTCAGTCAGTATTCTGGCGGCGCTGGTGGATTCTTTAGTGGATATTGCCGCCTCGCTGACCAACCTGCTGGTGGTGCGCTATTCGCTGCAACCGGCGGATGAAGAGCACACATTTGGACACGGAAAAGCAGAATCGCTCGCGGCGCTGGCGCAAAGCATGTTTATTTCTGGCTCCGCGCTGTTCCTGTTTTTGACCGGTATTCAGCATCTCATTTCACCCTCACCGATGAACGATCCCGGTGTTGGCGTGATCGTCACGGTCATTGCTCTTATTAGCACACTTGTTCTGGTAACGTTCCAGCGCTGGGTCGTGCGTAAAACACAAAGCCAGGCTGTACGGGCGGATATGCTTCATTATCAGTCTGATGTTATGATGAATGGGGCTATTCTTATTGCGCTCGGTCTGGCCTGGTATGGCTGGCATCGGGCCGATGCATTGTTTGCGTTAGGGATAGGGGTCTATATCTTATATAGCGCCTTACGGATGGGATATGAAGCGGTGCAATCGCTTCTTGACCGTGCGCTGCCTGATGCAGAACGTGATGAAATTTTTGCCATCGTGACCCACTGGCCCGGCGTCAGTGGTGCCCACGATCTTCGTACGCGGCAGTCAGGGCCGACCCGCTTTATACAGATCCACATTGAAATGGAAGACAACCTGCCGTTGGTTCAGGCTCACGTTATAGCTGAGCAGGTCGAGCAGGCGATTTTGCAGCGTTTTCCTGGTTCGGACGTCATTATTCACCAGGATCCCTGCTCGGTTGTACCCGGACATGTTGAGCTTTCGTAATTCGTTGTAAAAAAGTGAGCCAGACCAGCATTTTGTGTATAAATTACCGCCATTTGGTCTGACCTGAATCAATTCAGCTGGAAGCGATTGATATACTATTTGCAGTATTCGTTGGTCGAACAGTTTCTTCCGGCAACAGATTTCAATTTTGCATTCCTAAGTTCAGAGGTAGTCATGATTAAGAAAATCGGTGTGTTGACAAGCGGCGGTGATGCGCCGGGCATGAACGCGGCAATTCGTGGTGTTGTCCGTGCAGCACTGACGGAAGGTCTGGAAGTGTTTGGCGTTTATGACGGTTACCTGGGCCTGTACGAAGACCGCATGGTTCAACTGGACCGCTACAGCGTGTCTGACATGATCAACCGTGGCGGTACTTTCCTCGGTTCTGCACGCTTCCCGGAATTCCGTGATGAACACGTTCGCGAAGTGGCTATCGAAAACATGAAGAAACGTGGCCTGGACGCGCTGGTTGTTATCGGTGGTGACGGCTCTTATATGGGTGCAAAACGTCTGACCGAAATGGGTTTCCCGTGCATCGGTCTGCCTGGCACCATCGACAACGACATCAAAGGCACTGACTACACCATCGGTTACTTCACTGCACTGGGTACCGTTGTTGAAGCGATTGACCGCCTGCGTGACACCTCTTCTTCTCACCAGCGTATCTCCATCGTTGAAGTGATGGGTCGTTACTGCGGCGATCTGACGCTGGCGGCCGCTATCGCCGGTGGCTGTGAGTTCGTGGTGGTACCGGAAGTGGAATTCAGCCGTGAAGACCTGGTGAACGAAATCAAAGCCGGTATCGCGAAAGGTAAAAAACACGCCATTGTCGCCATCACCGAGCACATCTGCGACGTTGACGAGCTGGCGAAGTACATCGAAACCGAAACCAAACGCGAAACCCGTGCAACCGTTCTGGGTCACATCCAGCGTGGCGGTTCCCCTGGCCCGTACGACCGTATTCTGGCCTCCCGTATGGGTGCGTATGCTATCGAACTGCTGCTGCAGGGGCATGGCGGTCGTTGCGTCGGTATTCAGAACGAACAACTGGTACACCATGACATCATCGACGCGATTGAAAACATGAAGCGTCCGTTCAAAGGTGACTGGCTGGACTGCGCGAAAAAACTGTACTGATCGGCGTCTGTATTGTGCCGGGTGGCGCAAGGTAAATGCAAAACGGTAACCCCTGGGTTACCGTTTTTTTATGTTTGCTCCCTCTCCCGTGGGAGAGGGCTGGGGTGAGGGCATCAGGCCACTAATCCACTCTTTTATTCCACTACGTTATAGCCAATCTTTTTTTATTCTTTAATCATCGATTCGCTTTCTGGCACGCTGCATTCATCAAAACACTACACAAGAGAGCTGGGCGATGAATAAATGGGGCGTGGGTTTAACATTATTGCTGGCATCGACCAGCGTTCTGGCAAAGGACATCCAGTTACTGAACGTGTCGTACGACCCGACGCGTGAGCTGTACGATCAATACAACAAAGCCTTCGCGGCGCACTACAAACAGGAAACCGGCGATAACGTGGTGATTCGCCAGTCTCACGGCGGCTCGGGCAAACAGGCAACGTCTGTGATTAACGGCATTGAAGCTGACGTGGTGACCCTGGCGCTGGCCTACGACGTGGACGCAATCGCGGAACGTGGTCGTATTGATAAAAACTGGATCAAACGTCTGCCGGATAACTCCGCGCCATACACCTCGACCATCGTTTTCCTGGTGCGTAAAGGCAACCCGAAACACATTAAGGACTGGAACGACCTGATCAAACCGGGCGTTTCCGTGATTACCCCGAACCCGAAAAGCTCCGGCGGCGCGCGCTGGAACTACCTGGCGGCCTGGGGCTACGCCCTGCACCACAACAACGGTGACCAGGCTAAAGCGCAGGAATTCGTGAAAGCGCTGTTTAAAAACGTCGAAGTGCTGGATTCCGGCGCGCGCGGCGCAACCAACACCTTCGTTGAGCGCGGCATCGGCGACGTGCTGATTGCGTGGGAAAACGAAGCCCTGCTGGCGACCAACGAGCTGGGTAAAGACAAGTTCGAGATCGTCACCCCAAGCGAATCTATTCTCGCCGAGCCGACCGTCTCCGTGGTTGACAAAGTCGTTGAGAAGAAAGACACCAAAGCGGTGGCGGAAGCCTACCTGAAGTATCTCTACTCTCCGGAAGGTCAGGAAATCGCGGCGAAGAACTTCTATCGCCCGCGTGACCCGGCTGTGGCGAAGAAATACGACAGCGAATTCCCGAAACTGAAGCTCTTCACCATTGACGATGTTTTCGGCGGCTGGACCAAAGCGCAGAAAGAGCATTTCTCTAACGGCGGCACCTTCGACCAGATCAGCAAACGCTAAGCGCTACACAACGAACGACACGGTGACCCGGTGTGAGAAATCCGCCGGGTTTTTTATTTGGTCATCATTTTGCGTTACTCTTTCGCCTCTATCGAAAACAGGGAACGCGTTGTGAAAAAAATTATCGTATTGATCCTGATTGTCATCGCCCTGGCCGCTGGCGGCGCGTACTGGATGAAGGCGGGTAATCCGAACGCGTTGCGGCATATAGTTCTCGACCAGTGCGTGCCGAATCAGATCCAACACCGCAACCCCGCGCCGTGCGCGCAGGTGAAAACGGATGCAGGCTATGCGGTGTTTAAAGACCGCAACGGCCCGCTGCAGTATCTGCTGATGCCCACGTACCGCATCAACGGCACCGAAAGTCCCCTTTTGACCGAGCCTCACACGCCGAACTTTTTCTGGCTGGCGTGGCAGTCCCGCAGCTTTATGACGCTGAAGCGCGGTTCAGAGGTGCCTGACAGCGCCATTTCGCTGACGATCAACTCCCCAACTGGCCGCCCGCAAAACCATTTTCATATTCATATCTCCTGCCTGCGCCCGGACGTGCGCGAGAAGCTCAATGCCGCTCAGGGGCAAATTAGCACCCAGTGGTTACCGTTCCCGGGCGGGCTGGAAGGGCATGAATATCTTGCCCGTCGGGTGACGGAGAATGAGCTGGTCCAGCGCAGCCCGTTTATGATGCTGGCAGAAGAGCTGCCGGAAGCGCGCGACCATATGGGGCGCTTCGCGCTGGCGATGGCGCAGCAGTCGGACGGTTCGTTTGTTTTGCTGGCGACCGAGCGTAATCTGCTGATGCTTAACCGCGCGTCGGCGGAGGAACTTCAGGATCATCAATGCGATATCCTTAAGTGACCCCACTATAAATGGCGTTTACTCGTCCTGCCTGTCGCCGTAGACTTGCTGAAAAATTCTACAGGAGACAGGTATGTCGCTCTGGTTAACGCATCCTCTGCTGTTGCCCTCACTGATTGTTGGCGTCACCATCGTGCTGTGGGCGACGTCGCTGCTGCCGGAATTTCTCACCGCGCTGCTGTTTTTCACGGCGGCGATGATCGCCAAAATTGCCCCGCCGGAGGTGATTTTTGGCGGTTTTGCTTCGTCAGCTTTCTGGCTGGTATTTAGCGGTTTTGTCCTCGGCGTGGCGATCCGTAAAACCGGCCTGGCGGACAGGGCCGCCCGGGCGCTCTCCGCAAAGCTTACCGACTCCTGGCCGCTGATGGTGGCAAGCGTGGTGCTGCTGAGCTATGCGCTGGCGTTTGTGATGCCGTCGAACATGGGGCGTATTGCGCTGCTGATGCCGATTGTCGCGGCGATGGCAAAACGCGCCGGTATCGCCGACGGCTCCCGCGCCTGGTTCGGTCTGGCGCTGGCCGTCGGGTTCGGCCCCTTCCAGCTTTCAGCCACTATCCTGCCTGCTAACGTCCCCAATCTGGTGATGAGCGGTGCGGCGGAGGGCTCATACGGTATTCACCTGAACTATGTCCCGTATCTGCTGCTGCACACGCCGGTGCTCGGTATCCTCAAAGGCCTGATCCTGATTGGCCTGATCTGCTGGCTATTCCCCGGCAGCCCGAAACCGCCGAAGGAGCTGACGCCCTCAGAGCCTATGGGGCGGGACGAAAAGCGTCTCGCCTGGCTGCTGGCGGTGGTGTTGGGAATGTGGGTGACGGAGAGCTGGCACGGCGTGGGGCCTGCGTGGACAGGACTGGCGGCAGCGGTCATCGTTATGCTGCCGCGCATCGGTTTTATCACCGGAGAGGAGTTTTCTGCGGGGGTGAATATGCGAACCTGTATTTACGTCGCGGGTATTCTCGGTCTGGCAATCGTGGTGACGCAAACCGGCATTGGAACGGCTGTGGGCGAGGCATTGCTTCGCATCATGCCGCTGGATGCACACAGGCCGTTCACCAGTTTCCTCGCGTTGACCGGGATAACCACGGCGCTCAACTTCATTATGACCGCCAACGGCGTTCCTGCACTCTATACCACGCTGGCGCAAAGCTTCTCGGACGCGACCGGTTTCCCGCTGCTGTCGGTGATTATGATTCAGGTGCTGGGCTACTCCACACCGCTGCTGCCGTATCAGGCGTCGCCGATTGTGGTGGCGATGGGCTTAGGAAAGGTGCCTGCAAGGGCGGGGATGGTGCTCTGTCTGGCGCTGGCCATTGCAACGTATCTTGTGCTACTGCCGCTGGATTATCTGTGGTTTAGCGTGTTAGGTAAGTTGTAGGGGTTTTGTAGGGCGGGTAAGCGCAAGCGCCACCCGCCACAAAGGCATTTACGCCTGTTTAGCCGCTTCTGCTGCTTTAACGATCACCGCGAAAGCGTCAGCTTTCAGGGATGCACCGCCAACCAGCGCGCCATCGATGTCTGGCTGGGTGAACAGCTCAGCAGCGTTGGCTGCGTTTACGGAACCACCGTACTGGATGATCACTTGCTCAGCCACTTTCGCGTCGGCTTTAGCAATGTGGTCACGGATGAATTTGTGAACCGCCTGAGCCTGTGCAGGGGTTGCAGATTTGCCGGTACCGATCGCCCAGACTGGCTCGTAAGCGATGACCGCGCCTTCGAACGCTGCTGCGCCCTGGGTTTTCAGCACAGCGTCGATCTGGCGTGCGCACACTTCTTCAGTTTTGCCCGCTTCGTTTTCCGCTTCGGTTTCACCGATGCACAGAACCGGGATCAGGCCCTGCTCTTTCAGCACGGCGAATTTCTTCGCGATGAACTCATCGGATTCTTTGTGGTAGGTGCGACGCTCAGAGTGGCCGATGATGATGTATTTCGCGCCGATATCTTTCAGCATTTCAGCAGAGGTTTCACCGGTGAATGCGCCAGACAGGTTAACGTCAACGTTCTGCGCACCCAGCACGATGTGGCTGCCGTCAGCGGCGTGTTTAGCCAGGTCCAGGTACATATCCGGCGGAGCGATAGCAACCGCGCAGCCGGTTACGCCAGCCAGCTCTTTACGCAGGTTCGCAACCAGTTCGTTTACCATGTGGCGGCTGCCGTTCAGTTTCCAGTTACCCATCACTAAAGGATGTCGCATTTCAATTCTCCACGCTAAATAAGCGAATTAAGGAATATGGCCGCCCTTATGGGCAGCATGGTCTGTGAATCAGTATAGAGATTTTCCCCTGAAAGGCTTTGCTTTTTGTCATTAATTCGCCCCTCCGAGTGAGTCTGATAGCGCCAGCTTAATCGGTTCAACAGCGAAGGTCAGGCCTTTTTCACCGTTATCCGCCACCACATAGCGAATGGCGCCTTCCGTATCGGCGTAGTAACGCTTGTTTTTACCTGCCGTCAGCAATTTTTGCAGCTTTTGCTGGCTTTGCGTTTTCGTTAGCGCCGGGGTGAAGGCATGCAAAATGGCGCTCATATACTCCAGCGCTTTCGCCCTGGCCGCTTTCTGTTCCGGCCCCTGGATTGGCAGCCAGGTGATCTGCATGCTTTTAATTTTTAGCGTGCCGCGTTCCAGCGCTGTCGATGCGTATAAATTCTCGTTAATTTTGCTCGCTGCACGGGTCAGGGTTGGGGTATCTCGGGCGCTATCAATGGCGCGAAATTCGTCCAGCGGCAGCTTTGGGTTGGCCTGATTAAAGGCTTCACGAAACTGGCTGATGGATTGGTCGAAGGAGGGCGCGCCCGCCAGGAGATACGGCGCTGTAGTTGGAGCGGTGTTTTCAGCGGCATGCAGAGAGCTGCCTGCGCTCAGCATCGCTAAACACAGGAAAAGAGAGTGTGCCGTTAATTTCATCAATATTGCCCCTGGCCGTAAGTGCTCATGATTAAAACGATATCTGGTCGGCTTGTCAAAAGGTCACAACTCCAGGGTAAAATGCGCGCTATACGATAATAAGGAACCTTACATGACCATACAGCAGTGGCTGTTTTCATTCAAAGGGCGTATTGGACGCCGTGATTTCTGGGTTTGGATGGTGACGTGGGTTGTCGCCATGCTGCTTCTGTTTTTTGTTGCTTATAACGCGTGGCTGAGCACGCAAACGGCGGCGTTTGCGCTGGTCTGCCTGCTGTGGCCAACGGCCGCCGTGGTGGTGAAACGTCTGCACGATCGCGGCCGTTCCGGCGCATGGGCTTTTCTGATTATTCTGGCGTGGATGCTGGTGGCAGGAAACTGGTCAGTGCTGCCGTCTATCCTGCCGTGGGTCGTGGGCAGGATGGTGCCGAGCATTATCTTCGTGATGATGGTTGTCGATCTGGGCGCGTTTATCGGCACCCAGAGCGAAAACAAATACGGTAAAGATACCCTTGAGGTGAAGTACCGCTGATCACCAGTAGTGTTCAGCCGTCATATGGCCCGGTCGGCGACGAAGGTGTTTCGTCATCTGCCGGGTATCCTTCAGAAGCTGCTGCGTGTCACGAACCATCTGCGGGTTACCGCACAGCATCACATGGCTGGTTTCGATATTCATTGGCAAGCCAACCGCCTCCTCCAGCGCACCGCTCTCAATCAACGCCGGAACACGTCCGGTCAGTGAGCCTGACGCCGTTTCACGGCTGACCCCGGTTTGAATTTTCAGCTTCCCGCCATACTGCTGTTCCAGCGCCTGCATTTGCGGCAGGTAGCTCAGGTCTGCGGCGTAGCGCGCGGCGTGAACCAGCACGATGTTTTTGAAACGTTCCAGATCTTTGCCGTACTGCAAAATAGAGAGATAAGGCCCGATGGCGGTGCCGGTTGCCAGCATCCACAAGGTGTCACAGTCTGGAATTTCGTCGAGCACGAAGAAACCGGCCGCTTCTGCCACAATCTGCACATCATCGCCAGGCTTCAGCGCCGCGAGGCGTGGGCTGAGTTTACCGTCCGGGACGGTGACCAGATAGAACTCGAGATCCGGGTTATCAGGCGCGTTAACGTAAGAGTAGGCGCGCTGCACGCGTTCGCCGTCGACATCCAGCCCCAGCTTTGCAAATTGCCCGGCTGTGAACGGGTGGACGGGAGCATGCAGGGTGAGACTAAATAGCGCATCGGTCCAGAACTGTACCTTTGTGACTTTACCTGTTACCCAGTCCGCCATGATCTTCTCCTGTGCTGTTTCTCTGTTCTATCTTCCGTACTTAGCGGGGAGATTTCCAGCCCATTTGGGCCGGAAAGCTCAATCGATCAAACGGTTTTACAGAATGTGCGTCTGCACGTCCGGGTCTTTGCGGTCGAGATAGTGGATAGACTGAATGCGGCGAATGGTGCGCGATTTACCGCGGATCAGCAGCGTTTCGGTGGTCGCCATGTTGCCCTTGCGGGTGATGCCGTCCAGCAGATCGCCTTTGGTGATGCCGGTCGCCGAGAAGACGACGTTGTCGCTGCGCGCCATCTCGTCCAGAGCCAGCACTTTATTGGCCTCGATTCCCATCGCTTCGCAGCGTTCCAGCTCGTTTTCCCCGATACGGCGGTTCTCGTCGCTATCGCCTTTCACCTCATGACGTGGCAGCAGACGCGCCTGCATATCGCCGTCCAGCGCGCGGATTACCGCCGCAGAGACCACGCCTTCCGGCGCGCCGCCGATACCGTACAGCACGTCTACTTCACTGTCCGGCATGCAGGTCAAAATGGAGGCGGCAACGTCACCATCCGGAATGGCAAACACGCGCACGCCGAGCTTTTGCATCTGCGCGATGGTGGCGTCGTGGCGCGGTTTGGCCAGAATCGTCACGGTCAGCTCGCTGAGCGGTTTGCCCAGGGCTTTGGCGATATTGCGCAGGTTCTCTTCCAGCGGCAGGCTGAGGTCGATTGCGCCCTTCGCGCCAGGACCGACAATCAGCTTTTCCATGTACATATCCGGCGCGTTGAGGAAGCAGCCCTTATCGCCCACGGCCAGCACTGCCAGCGCGTTGGCCTGGCCCATCGCCGTCATACGGGTGCCTTCGATTGGGTCGACGGCGATATCCACGGCATCGCCTTTGCCGGTACCGACTTTTTCACCGATATAGAGCATCGGCGCTTCGTCGATCTCGCCTTCGCCGATCACGATGGTGCCGTCGATGTTGACCTGATTAAGTACAATGCGCATGGCATGGACGGCGGCGCCGTCGGCGGTATTTTTGTCGCCACGACCCAGCCATTTATAGCCTGCAAGGGCGGCCGCTTCGGTAACGCGGGAAAACTCGATAGCAAGTTCACGTTTCATGAGGTACTCGTGCAATCAAAAGGAATTGCACGAAGTTTATCACAGAGTGGGTAAGGTGCGGCCTGTACTCCCCTCACCCTAACCCTCTCCCCAAAGGGGCGAGGGGACTTAAAACACCCTCTCCCCTTTGGGGAGAGGGCCGGGGTGAGGGGGATTACTCTTCGTGCTCTTCCCACGCCAGAGCGCGTTTCACCGCTTTTTTCCAGCCGCTGTAGCGGAAGTTACGCTCGGTGGTTTCGATGCCCGGGCGGAATTCGCGTTCGATAACCGCTTTTTCCTGCAGCTCGTCCAGGTTCTGCCAGAAGCCTACCGCCAGACCGGCAAGGTACGCTGCGCCCAGCGCCGTCACTTCGCGCACTTCAGGGCGCTCAACGCGGGTGCCCAGAATGTCGGACTGGAACTGCATCAGGAAGTTATTCGCTACCGCACCGCCGTCCACGCGCAGGGCGTGCAGACGAATGCCGGAGTCAGCCTGCATCGCTTCCAGCACGTCGCGCGTCTGGTAGGCAATGGATTCCAGGGTGGCGCGAATAATGTGGTTAGAGTTCACACCGCGCGTCAGACCGAAAATCGCGCCGCGTGCATACGGATCCCAGTACGGTGCGCCCAGACCGGTGAACGCAGGCACCACGTACACGCCGTTGGTGTCTTTCACTTTGGTCGCGAAGTACTCGGAATCGAACGCATCGCTGATCAGCTTCATCTCGTCGCGCAGCCACTGAATGGACGCACCGGCCATAAACACCGCACCTTCCAGCGCATAGTTCACTTCGCCTCGCGGGCCGCAGGCGATGGTGGTCAGCAGGCCGTTTTCTGATTTCACCGCTTTCTCGCCAGTGTTCATCAGCATAAAGCAGCCGGTGCCATAGGTATTCTTCGCCATCCCTTCCTTGACGCACAGCTGACCGAACAGCGCCGCCTGCTGGTCACCGGCGATACCGGCGATAGGAATACGGGTGCCGCCCTTACCGCCGATGTTGGTCTGGCCGTACACTTCTGAAGACTTACGCACTTCAGGCAGCATCGCGCGCGGGATGTCCAGCGCGTCCAGCATCTTGTCATCCCACTCCAGGGTGTTGATGTTGAACAGCATGGTACGCGAGGCGTTGGTATAGTCAGTGACGTGAACGCGTCCCTGGGTCATTTTCCAGATAAGCCAGGTATCAACGGTACCGAACAGCAGCTCGCCGCGTTTAGCACGCTCGCGTGAGCCTTCCACGTGGTCGAGGATCCACTTCACCTTGGTGCCGGAGAAATACGGGTCAACCACCAGGCCGGTAGCGCTACGAACGTACTCTTCCATACCGTCGCGCTTTAGCTTCTCACAGATTTCTGAGGTACGACGGCACTGCCAGACGATGGCGTTGTAAATTGGCTTACCGGTTTCGCGCTCCCAGACCACGGTGGTTTCACGCTGGTTGGTGATACCGATGGCGGCAATTTCGTCGGAGCTGATGTCGGCTTTTGCCAGCACTTCGACCAGCGTTGGAGCTTTGTGACGCCCAAATCTCCATTGGGTCATGCTCTACCCAGCCTGGACGAGGATAAATTTGCTCGAATTCGCGCTGTGACACGCTGACGATGTTCGCGTCATGATCCATTACGACAGCGCGGGAGCTGGTAGTGCCCTGGTCGAGCGCAACAATATATTTTTTTTCGGTCATGTTAGGTGTCCCGTAGTCAGATTACAGCGAAGCTTTTTGTTGTGCGGTAGATGTTGTTTCTTTCTCTTCTTCCACACAGGTGTCGCACGGTAAGTGGCGACCAATTAATTTGCGATAGCCGAATGCACCCAGCGCCGCCCCTACGATTGGCCCGAACAGCGGAACCAGGAAGTAAGGAATGTCTTTGCCACCGGTGAAGGCGACGTCGCCCCATCCAGCGAAGAAGGCGAAGGTTTTTGGCCCCAGGTCACGCGCCGGGTTCATCGCGAAGCCGGTCAGTGGACCCATTGATGCGCCGATAACCGCAATCAGCAGGCCAATCAGCAGCGGGGCCAGCGGGCCGCGCGGAATGCCGTTGCCGTCATCGCCCAGCGCCATAATGACGCCCATCAGAATAGCGGTAATCACCATTTCAACTGCGAACGCCTGCACAAAATTGATATGCGGGTTCGGATAGGTTGAGAAGATGCCAGCCAGATCCAGACTTTCGACACTGCCGCGCACCATATGATGCGTCTGTTCGAAGTCGATGAAAAGATTGTAATAAAGCCCGTAAACTAACGCCGCTGCGCAAAAGGCGCCGGCAAACTGAGAAATGATGAAAGGAACAACTTTGCGTCCATCGAAGCACGCGAACAGCCACAGCGCGATGGTCACCGCCGGGTTAAGATGTGCACCGGAAACCCCTGCAGTCAGGTAGATGGCCATCGCCACGCCCAGACCCCAGATGATACTGATTTCCCACTGACCAAAACTGGCACCCGCCACTTTCAGTGCAGCGACACAGCCCACTCCGAAGAATATCAACAACCCGGTACCAAGGAACTCGGCAATGCACTGGCCTTTTAAGGTTGATGTCTGACTCATAATCGGAATCCTGAAGAGATGAATGTTTATTGTTAGCATGGCCGCCCGTGACAGCCACGATGTCCTGTAGACATAGTGTTAATTTATCGTTAACGAGCAAAAACGAGAAATATCGAAATCAAAATGTGTGGTCTGCGTCAATAAAATGAGCGTTTTTCGCGCCATAAAGCACATTTTTGCATCAGCCTCAGAATGTGAGCTGAATCATTTCATTAACGAATGAGTTAACAATTTAGGGGTATATGACGCGAACGCACCAGGACCAGACCTAAAAGTGTTGCAAACCGCGATCTGCGCGGTGTGTCGCTGGACACAGAGCGCCGCGCTCCATACAATCGACGGTATATGTCGTGCGCGTTTACGTTAAAGCGTCGCCTTGCAATTCAGGAGAGGTAGCATCATGTCTTTAGAAGTGTTTGAGAAACTGGAATCGAAAGTACAGCAGGCGATTGACACCATCACCCTGCTGCAGATGGAAATTGAAGAGCTGAAAGAGAAGAACAACAGCCTGGCGCAGGAAGTTCAGAACGCTCAGCACGGCCGCGAAGAACTGGAGCGCGAAAACAACCAGCTGCGCGAACAGCAGAACGGCTGGCAGGATCGCCTGCAGGCGCTGCTGGGACGTATGGAAGAGGTCTGATCCCCTTAGGGATGACTGACCAGGCCGGGTAAGGCGAAGCCGCCACCCGGCTTTTTTATGGTTATCGCTAACTGAGTCAAGCCATAAAAAAGGCCGCCCGAGGCGGCCTTAACGCTACTTGTCCTGCGTTGTCATAGCATAAGCAATAAACCCACTCGGTTCATCACTCTTTACCACGAGTACGCTGGCGACAATGAACGCGATACATAAATAGCGTTTCATTATGCGGTCCCTGCTGCTAACCGCTCCACCGTTCACCACCGGTGATAAGTCGGTGGACACAAGCCCTGGTGTGGGCTGTTATACGGCTGTGAATACACCTTTCCCTGGACCGATGCCCATGTGCGAGATGGCGGAAAGGGACGCTTCATCATAGTTAACATCAGCCTCGCCGTTAAGATGTGCAAATAAAATTAAGATTTTATAAAGGGTCTAAGGGATTGCCTGCCGCTTATTGAGGGGTATGATAAAAGTCCCTGGTGTGGAGCTGTAAATCCTCCCAACGGACCGCGAATCCCGAGGGACAAAAAAACCGCCACATTGCTGTTGGCGGTTTTTTTATGGTTCACGCTGACTGTTCTACTACTCGATATCCAGTGGATCTTCGGACAGGATAATACCGGTGTTATCGGCGTAGAGATGGTCCCCGGAGAAGAAGGTCACGCCGCCGAAATTGACGCGCACGTCGCTTTCGCCGATGCCGTCGCCCGCTGCGCCTACCGGTATGGCCGCGATGGCCTGAATCCCGATATCCAGGTCTTCGAGATCGTCCACCTGACGCACGGACCCGTACACCACAATGCCTTCCCACTCGTTCTGGACGGCAATTCCCGCCAGTTCAGCATCAATCAATGCTCTGCGCACGGAACCGCCGCCGTCGACCACCAGAACGCGGCCACGACCATTCTGTTCGAGCAGATCGTACAGCAACCCGTTATCCTCGAAACATTTCACCGTGATGATTTGCCCGCCAAACGACGACCGCCCACCAAAGTTGGAGAACAGCGGTTCAACGACGTTGACATCTTCCTGGTAGATGTCACAAAGCTCGGAGGTATCGTATTTCATAGGTTTAACGCTCAGTTGCTGCGCATGTGTTCAGTATATCGTGCGAAATGCGTTGTTGGCAAAATCATCAATTGTTAATTGATATTTGTCAGCTAACTGAGCGTCTGGCTTAACACAATCCCGATGACGAACAACAGGTTAGTCAACAGCGCGCCTTTTACCGTACGTTCCAGCATTGGCGGCATAGCGGACGGGCTGAGCTCACGCATCACAAAGCGGGCCTGCTTAACCAGCAACGGCGCGGCAAGCACAAACAGCCAGCCCCACAAGCTCTGCAAGGAAATCAGGTTAAACAGCGCCAGGCAAACCAGCGCGCCAATGAGCAGACAGGCATGATAGCGGCGCGCATTCACCGGCCCCAGACGCACGGCCAGGGTGTTTTTGCCGTTCTCACGATCGCTGTCGATATCGCGCAGGTTGTTGATGTTTAGCACCGCCGTGGCCAGCAGGCCGCAGGCTGTTGCGGGCAGGAACAGGGCAGGGATGACCGTATGCGCCTGTAGATACCAGCTCCCCATCACGCTCAGCCAGCCGAAGAACACCAGCACGGAGATATCACCCCGCCCAATATAACCGTAAGGGCGCGTGCCAACGGTGTAGGTAATGGCTGCGATAATCGCGAGCAAACCCAGCACCAGGAAACCGATGAAATCGCTGGTGGTCTTAGACGCGACCGTCACCAGCGCCAGGCCGGACAAGCAAATCAGCACCACGGTGATAATCAGCGCGCGTTTCATCTGTGCCTGGGTAATGACCCCTTTCTGCATCCCGCGCAGCGGCCCGATGCGATCGGGCTTGTCGCTGCCTTTCACCGCATCGCCATAGTCATTGGCGAGATTGGAGAGAATTTGCAGCAGGCCGGCGGTAATCAATGCCAGCGCGGCGACCAGCGGATCAAAATAACCTTGCCACCAGGCAAGCGCAGTACCGACGATAATCGCGGCAAAGGCCAGAGGAAGCGTTTTAGGGCGCAAACTTTCGAGCCACGCCTGAGTACGGCTGATGTCAGTCATAAGTATTTAGCCAATAAAAATGGGGGCATTAGCCCCCATTAAACGTGATGAGAAAGCAGTAACCGCGATTATAGGATAAAACGGCTCAGATCTTCATCTGCCACTAACGCATCCAGATGTTTACTCACATATTCTGCATCAATGGTGATGGTTTGACCGTTAAGGTCGCTCGCATCATAAGAGATATCTTCCACCAGGCGTTCCAGTACGGTGTGCAGACGACGCGCACCGATGTTCTCGGTGGTTTCGTTCACCTGCCATGCGGCCTGGGCGATACGTTTGATACCGTCTTCGGTGAACTCGAGGTTCACACCTTCGGTTGCCATCAGCGCTTTGTACTGCACGGTGGCAGAGGCGTTTGGCTCGGTCAGGATACGTTCGAAATCTTCGGTGGTCAGCGCCTGCAGCTCAACGCGGATGGGCAGACGGCCCTGCAGTTCCGGGATCAGATCCGACGGGCTGGCAACCTGGAACGCACCGGAAGCGATAAACAGAATGTGGTCCGTTTTCACCATGCCGTGCTTGGTGGAGACGGTGCAGCCTTCAACCAGCGGCAGCAGGTCGCGCTGAACGCCTTCGCGGGATACATCCGGGCCGGAGCTGTTGCCGCCGCGCTTACAAATTTTGTCGATTTCGTCGATAAACACGATGCCGTGCTGCTCAACCGCGTCGATAGCGTCCTGCTTCAGCTCTTCCGGGTTCACCAGCTTCGCCGCTTCTTCTTCAATCAGCAGCTTCATCGCGTCTTTGATTTTCAGCTTACGTGCTTTCTGCTTCTGGCCGCCCAGGTTCTGGAACATGGACTGCAGCTGGCTGGTCATCTCTTCCATGCCCGGAGGCGCCATGATTTCCACACCCATCGGCGCGGCAGCGAGATCGATCTCAATCTCTTTGTCGTCCAACTGGCCTTCACGCAGTTTCTTGCGGAATGCCTGGCGCGCTGCGGACGGTTCCGCCTGCTGCTCTGCCTGGCCCCAGTTGTTTTTAGCCGGTGGGATCAGCACGTCGAGAATGCGCTCTTCGGCCATCTCTTCTGCGCGGTAGCGGTTTTTCTCGATAGCCTGGACGCGCACCATCTTGATTGCCGAGTCGGTCAGATCGCGGATAATGGAATCCACTTCTTTACCCACGTAGCCCACTTCGGTGAACTTAGTGGCTTCCACTTTGATGAACGGCGCGTTAGCGAGTTTCGCCAGGCGACGAGCGATTTCGGTTTTACCAACACCGGTCGGCCCGATCATCAGAATGTTTTTCGGGGTCACTTCGTGGCGCAGCTCTTCGTCAAGCTGCATACGACGCCAGCGGTTACGCAGGGCAATCGCCACGGAACGCTTGGCGTTATCCTGGCCGATAATGTGTTTGTTCAGTTCGCTGACAATTTCGCGTGGGGTCATTTCAGACATGGGAGATCCTTACGCTTTGGAGGTCAATTCTTCGATGGTGTGGTTGTGGTTGGTATAAATGCAGATATCACCTGCAATATCCAACGCTTTCACCGCGATATCGCGCGCGTTCATGTCGGTGTTTTCCAACAGGGCGCGGGCTGCAGCCTGGGCGTACGGGCCGCCGGAGCCGATGGCAATCAGGTCATTTTCCGGTTGAATCACGTCACCGTTACCGGTGATGATTAGCGAGGCGGTTTCATCGGCCACGGCCAGCAGCGCTTCGAGCTTGCGCAGCATGCGGTCGGTACGCCAGTCTTTCGCCAGTTCAACGGCGGCTTTCACCAGATGACCCTGGTGCATTTCCAGTTTGCGTTCAAACAGTTCAAACAGCGTGAAGGCATCCGCCGTGCCGCCTGCAAAACCGGCGATCACTTTGTCGTTGTAGAGACGACGCACTTTCTTCACGTTGCCTTTCATGACGGTATTACCCAGCGTGGCCTGGCCATCACCGGCGATTACCACATGGCCGTTACGGCGTACACTTACTATTGTTGTCACGAGCAGACCCCCTGGTTACAGATTCGGGAAACAGAAGCCCTGAGCCAGTGCTCAGGGCTGAATTAAATGATAGATGGGGGGGATTTTGGGGGTTTCAACCCCCGGAGGCGAGTCGAATGCAGTTTGTGTGACCGGCTACTTTCAAACGAGAGATAGTGCCATCGGCATTTTCTTTGCCTTTGACCGGGCCAATCACCACGCGGTTCCAGCCATTGTTGGTGGTAATGCGTGAGTCAAATCCTTCGAACGCGAGCTGAGCACGCACGGTTTCGGCCTGCTCGGCGCCTTTAAACGAGCCGCACTGCACCATCCAGCGGCGTTCGTCTTTTTTCTCAGCCGTTTGCTTCGGTGCTTCGGTCTCTTTGGTCACCGGCGCGGCCTGCTGCGTTTTCGGCTGCTGCGCCGTGGTATGCGCTGGCGTCTGGAGCAGATCCTGATACGGCTGCGCTTTTGGCTGTTGCTGAACAGGCTGCGATTGTACCGTACGCGTCTGCTGCTGTGGCTGCTGGTATGGCTGGGCCTTCGGCTGTTGTACCGGCTGGGTTTGCGTCCACTGCTGCTGTTGTTGCTGCTGAATTTGTGCCTGGCGCTGACGCTGCATCTGCAACGTTTGCTGACGCTGCGCAGGCGTTTGTTCATTCCACGGCACTTCATTCAGCTGCGTAGGCTGCTGGCGCATATCGGCCTGCATCTGTGCCAGCAGCTGGCGCTGTTCGTTCGTCAGCTGATCGGCATTTTTCACCTCGCCACCGGCAGACGGTTCGGTAGGCGCACGCACGCCAGGCTGGCGGCTTTCCAGCTCTTTAATATAGCGCCAGCGCTCCTCAGGCTTCGGCGGAAGGCCATTACCGGCCACTTTGTTGCCCTGAAGCGCTTCAGATTCTTCTTTTTTATGGTGCGTAATGAAGTACAGGCCGCCAATAAAGGCCACCAGTACAGCCGCAGCAATAGCGACCATTGCTGGCGAGACGGCAGGCAGGTTCCGCTGCTTGCTTTTTGAACTACTCTTTTTGCGTCGCGAAGGTGCCGGCTGGCCGCGACGTACATAATCTCGTTGTGCCACTATCGTTTCGCTGTATTTATTCGTTCGTCAGCCCGCCATGTTACTTAAGCGGCGGGGCTTTGACCAGATAAGGGTGTCCGAAAGGCATTTACTTTAAGTCAATGCCTGGGTAGAGCCGCGAACAATCAGCTCGCAGTCGAGTAACCGCGAGCCGCTGCTAACCGTTTGACCCTGCAGCTGATCCAGCAAAAGCAGCATCGCTTCGCGGCCAATCTGATAGCGCGGTTGTGAAACGGTAGAGAGCGGCGGATCGCAAAACTCTGAAAGCGAAATATTATCGAAGCCGATAATCGACAGGTCTTTTGGCACGCGTAACCCACGACGTTTGGCGTGTGATAGCGCGCCCAGCGCCATCACGTCGCTGTGGCAGAACACCGCCGTTGGCGGCTGCGGCAGTGCCAGCAGTTTCTCCAGCGCTTGTCCGCCCGCTTCAAAGGTAAAATCACCGCGCGCAATATAGTGAGGGTCAACGATGGCTCCGGTACGGCGCAGCGCCTGAACATAGCCTTGCAGGCGGTAGTGGCAAAGCGGCATCTCTTCCGGCCCGGCAATACAGCCAATACGCTTATGCCCCAGCTCCTGAAGATAGTTCACCGCATCGAACGCGGCTGTCAGGTTATCAATATGCACCGTCGGCAGTTCCAGCTCTGGTGCGAACTCGTTGGCCATCACCATCGGCGGTAAATTGCGTTGTTCTTCAATGCTGGCATCAAACGGCAGGCGGGAGCCAAGCAGCAACATGCCGTCAATCTGCTTGGTGATAATGAGATCGATAAAGGTTTTTTCCTGCTGATTCTGGTGGGCGCAGTCGCCAATCAGCACCAGATAGCCTTGTTCAGCCGCCGTCACTTCGATACCGCGAATGATCTCGCTAAAGAAGGGGTCGCAGATGTCCGGCACAATCACCAGAATAGTCCGCGATTCATTGCGCTTTACGTTGCGCCCCATCGCCTGCGGGAAATAGCCCACTTCCAGCGCCGCCTGTTCAACCTTGTTACGGGTCGCCTGGGAGACTTTATCCGGGTTCATTAATGCGCGGGACACGGTTGCCGTAGAGACTTGTGCTTTCTCGGCAACGTCTTTCATGGTCGCCGTAGTGACCTCTTTCCTGGACTTCAACGTCTTCTCCTCGCCTGAACACCGAACTGCGGACATCACCATTTTTACAGATAGTTAATGGAATCGGTTACAGAATTTTCATAAAAAGTGTGAGGCGCGTTAAATTTTTCGATCCGTCTTCAGCCTTCGATGGGATCGACGTCCAGAACCCACTTCACTTTGCGCGCTTCCGGCAGGGTGTTGATCAGCGCCAGCGTGCCGCTGACAATATGCTGCAGGCGGATACGTGACGGGTGCTGAAGTAAGATTTGCCAGCGGAAACGTCCGCCGCGTTTCGGGGCCAGCGCTGGAACCGGACCCAAAATCCACAGCTGACTATCCACCAGCGGGCTGGCCTGCAGGAGGTTTCTCAGCTGTTGCAGGAAAAGCGGCGCCTGCTGGTTGTTATGGTCTTCCGCCCGGATGATGACGTGGCTGGTCCACGGTGGCAGCTGCATGGTCTGGCGTTCGGCCAGCGCCTGTTCGGCAAAGGCGTCATAGCCTTTATGCAGCAACGTTTGCAGCAGCGGGTGCTCAGGGTGGTGCGTTTGCAGCACCACTTCGCCTTGCTTTCCTGCGCGTCCGGCACGCCCCGCCACCTGGGTATAAAGCTGGGCGAAGCGCTCGGCGGAGCGGAAATCTGCCGAGAACAGCGCGCCGTCAACGTCCAGCAGGGCGACCAGCGTGACGTCCGGGAAGTGATGCCCTTTTGCCAGCATCTGGGTGCCAATCAATATGCGTGCACCACCGCGATGCACTTCCGCCAGCTGTTGTTCCAGCGCGCCTTTGCGGCTGGGGGTGTCCCGATCGATACGCGAAATCGGCACGTCCGGGAAGAAGGGGCCAAGGGCCTGTTCCAGCTGCTCCGTGCCCAGACCGACCGGCACGATATGCGTTGAGCCACACGACGGACACTGGCGCGGCACCGGGCGCTGGCTGTCGCAGTGGTGGCAGCGTAAATGACGCTGGGCCTGATGGAAGGTGTAGTAGTGGTCGCAGCGCGGGCACTCGGCAATCCAGCCGCAGTCGTGGCACAGCAGGGCGGGTGCAAAGCCGCGTCGGTTAAGGAACAGGATCACCTGGTTGCCCGCCTGCAAGTGCTGTCGCATTCGGGTAATCAATGCAGGCGCGAGCCCGGCCTGAACCTGCTGACCTTTCAGATCCAGCACGTGCTGAATCGCCGGACGGGCATTACCCGCGCGACGCGTCAGGCGCAGCATATGGTATTTACGCTGGCGCACGTTGTGCAGCGTTTCGAGCGCAGGCGTGGCGGAGCCGAGAATAATGGGAATTTGCTCGCTGTGTGCGCGGTATACCGCTAAGTCACGGGCGTGATAGCGCCAGCCTTCCTGCTGTTTATAGGAGCTGTCGTGCTCTTCATCTATTACGATAACGCCGAGATTTTTAAACGGTGTAAACAGCGATGAGCGGGTGCCGATCACAATCGCCGCTTCGCCGTTTTTCGCTTTCAGCCAGGCGCTGAGGCGCTCGCTGTCGTTAAGCCCTGAGTGCAGCACCTCAACCGGCGCGTTAAAGCGCTCGCGGAAGCGGGCGATGGTCTGCGGCGTCAGGCCGATTTCCGGCACCATCACCAGCGCCTGTTTGCCCTGTGCGAGCACGTTTTCCAGCACGCTCAGATAAACTTCGGTCTTGCCGGACCCCGTCACGCCCGCCAGCAGCCAGGCAGAGAAATGGTCCGAGGCGCTGTGAATCGCCCCCACGGCGGTGGCCTGCTCGGTGTTCAGACGCAGGCGATCGCCGGAGACGGAGAAGCCGTCGCGCCAGTCGTGAAGGGCGGGCGCTTCGCTTGCCAGTTCGCTCAGCCCTTTCTTTCTTAATGCCTGGAGCGCGGTTTCGCTGACCTCAAGCTCGTCGACCTGATGCCGCCAGATTTTTCCCTGACGCAGTGCCGCCAGCGCCTGCTGCTGTTTCTGCGAACGCTTCAGGCTGTTGATATCCACGGCCTGACCCTGCTCGGTAGCAAACCAGTACCACATCGGCGCATGGCTGGCGCTTTTGCCCTGGCGCAGCATGATTGGCAGCGCGTGGAACAGGACGTCGCCAATCGGATGGTGATAGTAATCCGCCGCCCACAGCAGCAGTCGCCAGGTGCTGGTGGAGTAAACCGGCTCGCTGTCCAGTACCTCAACAACCGATTTCAGTTCATTAAGCGGCAGCTCGCTTTTTTCACTCACGGAAACCACGATCCCCACGCGCTGCTGTTTGCCAAACGGCACGGTCACGCGACAGCCCGCTTTGGCGCTCATGCTGTCGGGCAGCAGGTAGTCAAAGGTGCGGGGAAGCGGAACGGGCAGGGCAACGTGAGCGACGGGCATCGAATCTTCCTGACTTGAAAAGTGGCGCGTTAGTATACACATTAGTGAAAGCGGCGTGCGGATCAGTTTGCATACGCTGGTCAAATTCTGTATGATTCGCCGCCTTTGGTGTATATTACGCCAAAGAAATTACATTCAACATCGCGTGGTGTCTGGCGTTAGGGCTGGAAGAGCGACGCGGCCTTAACTGAGGTTCTCCCATGAAAAAAGATATTCACCCGAAATACGAAATGATTACTGCAAACTGCTCTTGCGGTAACTCTATCCAGATCCGCTCCACCGTGGGTCACGATCTGAACCTGGACGTGTGCGGCAAATGCCACCCGTTCTACACTGGTAAGCAGCGTGATGTTGCAACCGGTGGCCGTGTTGACCGCTTCAACAAGCGTTTCAGCATCCCGGGCGCTAAATAAGTATCCCGAAAGAAAAGGCACCGCAAGGTGCCTTTTTTGTATCTGCTTCTCAGTATTCCCACGTATCCGGGTCAATGCCCAGTTCACGCATGATGATTTTCGCCTCTTCCGGGATTTCATCACTGCGCTCTTTGCGCAAATCGTCATCGTTCGGCAACGGTTGGCCGGTAAACGCATGCAGGAACGCTTCGCACAGCAGTTCGCTGTTGGTCGCGTGGCGCAGGTTGTTCACCTGACGACGCGTGCGTTCATCGGTGAGGATCTTCAACACCTTCAGAGGAATGGAAACCGTAATTTTCTTTACTTGCTCACTCTTCTTACCGTGCTCAGCGTATGGGCTGATATATTCGCCGCTCCATTCAGCCATGAGATACCTTTAATCCTCTCAGTCATTAATCTAAAGGCGCAGAACCGATAACCGCCGGTTTTGAACCGTAATCTTGCCTAGTTTACCGTAGAGACGATACCGTGGCACGGATATTGCCGCTGCAGCGTGCACTAAAGCATATAATTTTAACGGCTATTTGCGCATTGCTCAATCTATACGCAAAGAAGTTTAGATGTCCAGATGTATTGACGTCCATACTTTCAATGTTTACTCTGGTGCCTGACTTTTCACCTATTAAGCCAGGAAGCCCTCACCATGACGCGTAAACAGGCCACCATCGCAGTGCGTAGCGGATTGAATGATGACGAGCAGTACGGCTGCGTTGTCCCGCCGATTCATCTTTCCAGTACCTATAATTTCACCGGATTTAATGAACCCCGCGCGCATGACTATTCCCGTCGTGGCAACCCTACGCGTGACGTGACCCAACGTGCCCTGGCAGAGCTGGAAGGGGGGGCGGGTGCGGTATTAACCAATACGGGGATGTCCGCAATCCACCTGGTGACGACGGTGTTCCTGAAGCCTGGCGACCTGCTGGTTGCGCCGCACGACTGCTACGGCGGCAGCTATCGACTGTTTGATAGCCTGGCAAAACGCGGCTGCTATCGCGTGCTGTTTGTCGATCAAAACGACGAACAGGCGCTGAAGCAGGCGCTGGCAGAGCAACCGAAGCTGGTTCTGGTGGAAAGTCCAAGCAATCCATTCTTGCGCGTTGTCGATATTGCGAAAATTTGTCAGCTCGCAAGGGATGCGGGAGCGATAAGTGTAGTGGATAATACGTTCCTCAGCCCGGCCCTTCAGAACCCGTTAGCACTGGGTGCCGATCTGGTGTTGCATTCATGCACTAAATATCTGAACGGTCATTCTGATGTGGTGGCAGGCGTGGTGATTGCAAAAGATCCCGACGTTGTCACCGAACTGGCATGGTGGGCCAATAACATTGGCGTTACCGCGAGCGCCTTCGACAGCTACCTGCTGTTACGCGGCATTCGCACCCTGTCGCCACGCATGGAAGTGGCGCAGCGCAATGCCCAGGCGATCGTCGATTTCCTGAAAACCCAGCCGCTGGCGAAGAAACTCTATCACCCGTCGCTGCCGGAAAATCAGGGGCACGAGATTGCCGCGCGCCAGCAGAAAGGTTTTGGCGCGATGTTGAGTTTTGAAACTGGACGGTGACGAGCAAACGCTGCGTCGCTTCCTGAGCGGGCTGTCATTGTTTACGCTGGCGGAATCATTAGGTGGGGTTGAAAGCTTAATCTCCCACGCCGCGACCATGACGCACGCAGGTATGGCACCGGAAGCACGTGCCGCCGCCGGGATCTCTGAGACGCTGCTGCGTATCTCAACCGGCATTGAAGATTCTGAAGATTTAATTGCCGATCTGGAAAATGGCTTCCAGGTCGCAGCCAAGGGGTAATCATGAGTGTGATAGCGCAGGCAGGGGCGAAGGGTCGTCAACTGCACAAGTTTGGTGGTAGTAGTCTTGCTGATGTGAAGTGTTACCTGCGCGTTGCAGGGATCATGACCGAGTATTCACAGCCGGGTGACATGATGGTTGTCTCGGCGGCGGGCAGCACCACCAACCAGTTGATTAGCTGGCTGAAACTGAGCCAGACCGATCGCCTTTCTGCGCATCAGGTACAACAGTCTTTACGCCGTTACCAGAGCGAGCTGATTGCCGGCCTGCTGCCTGCGGACGTGGCGGATGGACTGATCAGCGCCTTTACCCATGACCTTGAGCGTCTGGCTGCCCTGCTGGACAGCGGTATTACCGACGCGGTCTATGCCGAAGTGGTGGGCCACGGTGAAGTGTGGTCCGCACGTCTGATGGCCGCCGTTCTGCAACATCTGGGCGTGGAGGCGGCCTGGCTCGACGCGCGTGATTTCCTGCGTGCCGAACGCGCCGCGCAGCCTCAGGTGGATGAAGGTTTGTCCTACCCGCTGCTGCAACAGCTGCTGGTGCAGCATCCGGGCAAACGTATCGTCGTGACCGGCTTTATCAGCCGCAGCAACGCGGGCGAAACCGTGCTGCTGGGCCGTAACGGCTCGGACTACTCGGCAACGCAAATCGGTGCGCTGGCGGGCGTGTCCCGCGTCACCATCTGGAGCGACGTGGCCGGTGTCTACAGCGCGGACCCGCGTAAGGTGAAAGATGCCTGCCTGCTGCCGCTGCTGCGTCTCGACGAAGCCAGCGAGCTGGCGCGTCTGGCCGCGCCGGTACTGCACGCCCGTACGCTGCAGCCGGTTTCCGGTAGCGATATCGACCTGCAGCTGCGCTGCAGCTATACCCCGGATCAAGGCTCTACCCGTATCGAACGCGTACTGGCCTCCGGTACGGGCGCGCGTATTGTCACCAGCCACGACGACATCTGCCTGATTGAGTTCCAGGTGCCTGCGGGCCAGGACTTCAGGCTGGCGCATAAAGATATCGACCTGATCCTCAAACGTGCTCAGGTGCGCCCGCTGGCCGTCGGCGTTCACAACGACCGCCAGCTGCTGCAGTTCTGCTATACCGCAGAAGTGGCGGACAGCGCGCTGAAAATCCTCGATGAAGCGGGCCTGCCGGGCGAGCTTCGCCTGCGTCAGGGTCTGGCGCTGGTGGCGATGGTGGGCGCGGGCGTCACCCGTAACCCGCTGCACTGCCACCGCTTCTGGCAGCAGCTGAAAGGCCAGCCGGTGGAGTTCACCTGGCAGTCAGAAGAGGGAATCAGCCTGGTGGCCGTGCTGCGTAAAGGGCCAACCGAAAGCCTGATTCAGGGTCTGCATACCTCCCTGTTCCGCGCGGAAAAACGCATCGGCCTGGTGCTGTTCGGGAAAGGGAACATCGGTTCCCGCTGGCTGGAACTGTTCGCCCGTGAGCAGGAAACGCTCTCCGCGCGTACCGGATTTGAATTTATTCTCGCGGGCGTGGTGGACAGCCGCCGTAGCCTGTTGAATTACGAAGGGCTGGACGCCAGCCGCGCGCTTGCCTTCTTTAATGATGAAGCCATTGAGCAGGATGAAGAGTCCCTGTTCCTGTGGATGCGCGCGCACCCTTACGATGACCTGGTCGTGCTGGACGTGACCGCCAGCGAGCAGCTTGCGGATCAGTATCTGGATTTCGCCAGCCACGGCTTCCACGTCATCAGCGCCAACAAGCTGGCGGGGGCGAGCAGCACCGATAAATACCGTCAGATCCACGACGCGTTTGAAAAAACCGGTCGTCACTGGCTCTACAACGCTACCGTTGGCGCGGGGCTGCCAGTTAACCATACCGTGCGCGACCTGATTGAAAGCGGCGACAGTATTCTGGCGCTGAGCGGTATCTTCTCCGGTACGCTCTCCTGGCTGTTCCTGCAGTTCGACGGCACCGTACCCTTCACCGACCTGGTGGATCAGGCATGGCAGCAGGGTTTAACCGAGCCCGATCCGCGCGTGGACCTTGCCGGGAAAGACGTGATGCGTAAGCTGGTGATCCTGGCGCGTGAAGCGGGCTACGACATCGAACCGGGTCAGGTGCGTGTTGAATCGCTGGTGCCTGCGGGCTGTGAGGAAGGGTCTGTAGATCACTTCTTCGAAAACGGCGACGAGCTGAACGAGCAGATGGTACAGCGTCTGGAAGCCGCCAACGAGATGGGCCTGGTGCTGCGCTACGTAGCGCGTTTCGAGGCGAACGGTAAAGCGCGCGTAGGCGTGGAGGCGGTGCGTCCTGAACATCCGCTGGCGGCGCTGCTGCCGTGCGATAACGTCTTCGCTATCGAAAGCCGCTGGTACCGCGATAACCCGCTGGTGATCCGCGGTCCGGGCGCGGGGCGCGATGTCACAGCCGGGGCGATCCAGTCCGACATTAACCGTCTGGCTAAGCTACTGTAACCTCTGTATTTCCCTCTCCCTGGGGGAGAGGGTTAGGGTGAGGGCATCAGACCGCACTCACCCCCCATCATGAATTCCCTTCATCTTCCCTGAACAAACCTCACCGTTATTGTTGATTATTTATGTTGACGTCACTCCGCTTTTCCGTCATTTTTACATCTGGACGTCTAAACGTATAGAAGTTCACAACACCACAGACAACGACACGCGATAGATAGAGGTAAGGTATGAGCTTTTTTCACGCCAACCAGCGGGAAGCCCTGAATCAGAGCCTGGCCGAAGTAAACGGCCAGATTAACGTCTCTTTTGAATTTTTCCCGCCGCGCACCAGTGAAATGGAGCAAACCCTGTGGAGCTCTATCGATCGCCTGAGCAGCCTGAAACCGAAGTTTGTTTCCGTGACTTATGGTGCTAACTCCGGCGAGCGTGACCGTACGCACAGCATCATTAAAGGCATCAAAGATCGTACCGGTCTGGAAGCGGCACCGCACCTTACCTGTATCGATGCCACCCGCGACGAGCTGCGGGCTATCGCCCAGGATTACTGGAATAACGGCATTCGTCATATCGTTGCCCTGCGCGGTGACCTGCCGCCGGGGAGCGGCAAGCCGGACATGTATGCCGCCGATCTGGTTGCGCTGCTGAAAGACGTGGCTGACTTTGATATCTCCGTTGCTGCTTATCCTGAAGTGCATCCGGAAGCGAAAAGCGCCCAGGCGGACCTGCTCAACCTGAAACGCAAAGTCGACGCTGGCGCGAACCGCGCGATAACGCAATTTTTCTTCGATGTTGAAAGCTACCTGCGCTTCCGTGACCGCTGCGTTTCTGCGGGTATCGACGTCGAAATTATCCCGGGCATTCTGCCGGTCTCTAACTTCAAACAGGCGAAGAAATTTGCCGATATGACCAATGTGCGCATTCCGCTTTGGATGTCTAAAATGTACGAGGGGCTGGACGATGACCCGGAAACACGCAAGCTGGTGGGCGCAAATATCGCGATGGACATGGTGAAGATCTTGAGTCGTGAAGGGGTGAAGGATTTCCACTTCTACACGCTGAACCGTGCAGAGATGAGTTACGCCATATGCCACACGCTCGGCGTTAGACCAGGCGTGTAACAAAAAAAAGAGCCCTCTTCGGAGGGTTTTTTGATTTATAAGGGTTTTATTTTCCTGCCATATCAGCAATGCTGCCTTTGACGTACAAAACTCATGTATTTTCCATGGGAAATTAAACGGATTTAACTATCGAATCTGTGGGTTATCTCAACTATACCTTATCAACAAGGGCGTATATCGTAACGGTAACACTGTAAAAGGGAGCAAAGCGATGAGCACGTCAGACGAGACCAATAAAGCGGCATCAGTCGGCAAATGCCCGTTCCATCAGGGCGGCGTCGATCACAGCGCGGGCGCAGGTACAGGCAGCCGCGACTGGTGGCCAAAACAACTCCGCATCGATCTTCTTAACCAACATTCCAATCGTTCGAACCCACTGGGTGAAGACTTCGACTACCGCAAAGAATTTAGCAAGCTTGATTACTCCGCCCTTAAAGGCGATCTCAAAACACTTTTAACCGACTCTCAACCGTGGTGGCCTGCCGACTGGGGCAGCTATGCGGGCCTGTTTATCCGTATGGCCTGGCACGGGGCAGGTACCTATCGCTCCGTTGACGGGCGCGGCGGTGCCGGACGCGGTCAACAACGCTTTGCACCGCTGAACTCCTGGCCTGATAACGTGAGCCTGGATAAGGCGCGCCGCCTGCTGTGGCCTATCAAACAAAAATACGGACAAAAAATTTCCTGGGCTGACCTGTTTATCCTCGCGGGGAACGTGGCGCTGGAGAACTCCGGCTTCCGCACCTTTGGTTTTGGCGCCGGGCGTGAAGACGTCTGGGAGCCGGATCTGGACGTGAACTGGGGCGATGAAAAGGCCTGGCTGACCCACCGTGACCCGGAAGCGCTGGCGAAGCGTCCTCTCGCCGCCACCGAAATGGGCCTGATTTACGTCAACCCGGAAGGGCCAAACGCCAGCGGTGAACCCCTGTCTGCTGCGGCGGCCATTCGCGCGACCTTCGGCAACATGGGCATGAACGACGAAGAGACCGTTGCGCTGATCGCGGGCGGCCACACTCTCGGCAAAACCCACGGCGCGGGTGAAGCCACGCACGTGGGCACCGACCCGGAAGCCTCGCCGATTGAAGCGCAGGGCCTGGGCTGGGCGAGCACGCACGGCACGGGGATTGGCGCAGATGCCATTACCTCCGGTCTGGAAGTCATCTGGTCGCAAACCCCTACCCAGTGGAGCAACTACTTCTTCGAGAACCTGTTCAAATACGAATGGGTGCAGACCCGCAGCCCGGCAGGTGCGATTCAGTTTGAAGCCGTGGATGCGCCGGAAATCATGCCCGATCCGTTCGACCCGTCGAAAAAACGTAAACCTACCATGCTGGTCACCGACCTGACGCTGCGTTTTGACCCGGAATTCGAGAAAATTTCCCGCCGCTTCCTGAACGATCCGCAGGCCTTCAACGAAGCCTTCGCGCGTGCCTGGTTCAAGCTGACCCACCGCGATATGGGGCCAAAAGCGCGTTACATCGGCCCGGAAGTGCCGAAAGAAGATCTGATTTGGCAGGATCCGCTGCCGCAGGCGGTGTTCAATCCTTCGAAAGAAGACATTGAAAGCCTGAAAGCGGAAATTGTGGCATCCGGTCTGTCCGTGAGCGAACTGGTTTCGGTTGCCTGGGCGTCAGCTTCAACCTTCCGCGGTGGCGATAAGCGCGGCGGTGCCAACGGCGCGCGTCTGGCACTGGCACCTCAGCGCGATTGGGACGTGAACGCCGCGGCGGTTCGCGCGTTACCGGCTCTGGAAGCTATCCAGCGCACCACCAACAAAGCTTCACTGGCCGATATCATCGTGCTGGCGGGCGTGGTAGGCGTAGAGCAAGCTGCGAAAGCCGCAGGTGTTTACGTCAACGTACCGTTCACGCCGGGCCGCGTGGATGCGCGTCAGGATCAGACGGATATCGAGATGTTTAACCTGCTCGAACCCGTTGCCGATGGCTTCCGCAACTACCGTGCGCAGGTGGATGTGTCCACCACCGAGTCACTGCTGATCGACAAAGCCCAGCAGCTGACGCTGACGGCGCCAGAGCTGACGGTGCTGATCGGTGGCCTGCGCGTTCTGGGTGCCAACTTCGATGGCAGCAAGAATGGCGTATTCACCAACCGTGAAGGCGTGCTGAGCAACGATTTCTTCGTGAACCTGCTGGATATGAACACCCAGTGGAAAGCGACCGATGAATCAAACGAACTGTTTGCCGGTAGCGACCGCACCAGCGGCGAAGTGAAATCCACCGCTACCCGTGCCGACCTTGTCTTCGGTTCCAACGCTGTCCTGCGCGCGCTGGCTGAGGTTTACGCCAGCAGCGATGCCAGCGAGAAGTTCGTTCGTGACTTCGTAGCGGCATGGGCGAAGGTGATGGATCTGGATCGGTTTGACCTGCAGTAACCCTTGTGCCGGGTGGCGCTAACGCTTACCCGGCCTACGGGCAAAAAAAATCCCCGCTGATGCGGGGATTTTTATTCACGCTATTTACTCCCATTCCTGCAGGAAACGCTGCCCATACTGGTCGGCAACCAGCAGCGCCGCGTAAACCTGATCCGGTGACACGCCGCCCGGCATGTTGTGAATGGTTTCACCTTCTGCGCAAGATGCTTCCGCAATCAGACGCATTTTCGCCGGAATATCTTCTTTGATATTCAATTGCGCCAGGGTGATCGGCAGCCCCACGCTGTGACAAAGTGCCGCGACGGTTTCGATCTCTTCTACCGGCGCGTTTTCCCGCACCAGTTGAGTCAGCGTGCCAAACGCCACTTTTTCGCCGTGGTAAAAGTGATGCGCATCCGGTACCGCCGTCATACCGTTATGAATAGCGTGTGCCGCTGCCAGACCACCGCTTTCAAAACCTACGCCGCTGAGATAGGTGTTGGCTTCGATAATGCGTTCAAGAGCAGGCGTCACCACGTGCTGTTCCGCTGCCAGCATCGCCTTCTCACCCTCTTCAACCAGCGTGTTGTAGCACAGCTCGGCCAGCGCTAACGCCGCCTGTGTGCACTTTCCGCCCGCCATAGTGGTTGCCCCGCTGTGCGAGCAGGCGCGTGCTTCAAACCAGGTTGCCAGTGCATCGCCAATCCCGGCGGCCAGCAGCCGCGCTGGTGCGCCCGCCACCACTTTAGTGTCGACAATGACCATGTTCGGGTTGTGCGGCAGCATCAGGTAGCGGTCGAACTCACCGCTGTCGGTATAAATCACGGAAAGGGCGCTGCACGGCGCATCGGTGGATGCGATGGTTGGCGCAATGGCGACCGGCACGTCCATAAAGTGGGCAAGCGCTTTGGCGGTATCCAGCGTTTTACCGCCGCCAATGCCCAGCACTGCCATGCAGTCGGCGCTGTCGGCCAGCTTTTTCAGGCGATCGATTTCATTTTGTGAACATTCGCCACCAAACGGCGCAATTTCTGCATGCAGTTCGGCTTTTTTAAAACTCTGACGCAGGGTTTCTTCGGCAAAACCCAGCACAAATTTATCGCCGACAACCAGCCAGCGCTGTGCCAGCGGTTTCAGATAGTCGCCGAGACGGGTAAGCACATCAGCACCCTGGATGTATTTCCCAGGTGATTGAATGATACGGTCCATAACAGTTCTCCCTTAGAGGTTGAGGTTACCAAACGCGTTTTTCCAGTCCTGCTCGAACTTCTCTATGGCTGACTCTACCGCCGGGGTGCCGAGCATTTGTTGCGCTACATCTAAAGGAAGCGTGATTGCTTCACATCCGGCGAGAAGGCAGTCCAGCGCCTGGCGCGGCGTTTTGAAGCTGGCGGCGAGCACCCTGCATTCCGGCGCGTGCATTTCCAGCAGGGATTGCAGCTCCTGGACCATGCGAATGCCGTCACCACCCTGAGCATCAACGCGGTTTACATAGGGAGCGACATATTTCGCTCCCGCCAGCGCGGCGAGCAAACCCTGTGCGGCGCTATAAACGGCAGTACCCAGCGTGGTAATGCCCTCTTTTCTCAGCGCTTTGATCGCGGTAAGCCCCTCAGCCGTGACCGGGATTTTCACCACGATGTCCGGGATGGCATTACTCAGGCGTTTAGCTTCCGCCACCATGCCTTCTGCGTCGCGGCTCATGGTTTGGGCAAACAGCGTACCTTCAGGTCCAATGGCTTTTTGCAGGCGCGGGAGCACTTCCCAGATGGATTCGCGGCTGGCAGCAATGATGCTCGGATTTGTGGTGACACCCGCTATGGGAAAAATGCGCGCCAGACGTTCTACTTCCGCCACGTTGGCGGTATCCAGGTACAGTTCCATTATTTTTCCTTAAGTCAGAAAGGTTGAATAAAGGATACGGCGCACCCAGGCGCGGCGAATACAGGTCAATTTTGCTAAATACTGGACAAATGTAATGTCCTTAGCGAAGTGAGAGAGCGATCACAATGCTACTTTTTGGTGATGAGCTGGCTGTGATACTGGCGTCGATATTCGGAAGGGGAACGTTCGGTGTGTTTGCGAAAGAGACGGCAAAAGTAGTTGCTGTCCGTAAATCCGCAGCGTGTGGCGATATCTTTAATTTTGAGATCGTAGCCTTTCAGCAGCTGACGCGCATGTTCCAGGCGCGTTTTTGTTAAATATTCATTGAATCCGACGCTGCCGACTTTCTGGAATAGATGGGAAAGGTAGTTTGGTGAGATGTAGAACGCCTGTGCTACGGATTCGCGAGTTAACAAAGAGGCATAATTTTCTTCGATATAGCTCCGAACGGCTTCGAACAGTGCCCGGCTGCGGCTGTCGGTGTGAATTTCGCTGCCAAGCAGATCCCGGCAGTGGCTGAGCAGGCTTAAAATCACCAGCCTTGCTGTGTCTTGCTCCTCAGGCTGCATCTGTAATTCGGTGAGCGTTTGCAGAAGAAAAGCCCCCGTTCGCGGGCCGCGTCGGGCAATCTGTAATTGTTGTAAGAGCACATTGTCACGCTGTAACTCGATTGTAAGCTGCTGCTTACCGAAATGTATGCTCAGGACGTGAGGCGCGGGAGGTGTGATTTGTCCAAAAAAAGAAAAAAAGGCCTCGCAGGGGGTATCAAGCGTAATGCCGAGGCAGGGAGAGGTTCGGGGATGCTGTTCATTCAGCGCTGAGAAATGAATCTGACCCAGCGGTAACGTGCGGTTCACCAGGTCAGTCAAAATCTGGGTGATATCGAAATGCATAAGGGGACTACCGAAATTTGCCGGGTGGCGCTAACGCTTACCCGGCCTACTTATCGTAGGCCCGTGCAAGCGCAGCGCCGCCGGGCGTAAAGCATTAGCCAGTGTTACGCATACCTGCCGCAACGCCTGCAATCGTCACCATTAACGCCTGTTCGACGCGTGGATCCGGCTCTTTACCTTCCTCTTCTGCCAGACGCGAACGGTGCAGCAGCTCTGCCTGCAGGACGTTCAGCGGGTCGGTGTAGATATTACGCAGCTGGATAGATTCGGCAATCCACGGCAGGTCTTCCCTCCGGTGTGCGTCGTTGGCGATATCCAGTACCACTTTGATGTCGCCTTCCAGCAGTTCGCGCAGCTCTTTACCCAGCGCCCACAGCTCAGGTTTCACCAGACGCTGATCGTAGTATTCCGCCAGCCACAGGTCAGCTTTCGAGAAGACCATCTCAAGCATACCCAGGCGGGTAGAGAAGAACGGCCAGTCGCGGCACATGGTTTCCAGTTCATTTTGCTTGCCGTCTTCCACCACTTTCTGCAGTGCGGCACCGGCACCCAGCCAGGCGGGCAGCATCAGACGGTTTTGCGTCCAGGCGAAGATCCACGGAATTGCACGCAGAGACTCGACGCCACCGGTTGGGCGACGTTTGGCCGGACGCGAGCCCAGCGGCAGTTTACCCAGCTCCTGCTCAGGGGTTGCCGAGCGGAAGTAAGGCACGAAATCTTTGTTTTCACGCACGTAGCCGCGGTACAGATCGCAGGAGATATCTGACAGCTCGTCCATGATGCGACACCAGGATTCTTTCGGTTCCGGCGGTGGCAGCAGGTTCGCTTCCAGAATGGCGCTGGTGTAGAGCGACAGGCTGCTGATCGTCACTTCCGGCAGACCGTATTTAAAGCGGATCATCTCGCCCTGCTCGGTAACGCGCAGGCCGCCTTTCAGGCTTCCCGGTGGTTGTGACAGCAGTGCCGCGTGAGCAGGCGCGCCGCCACGGCCGATTGAGCCACCGCGTCCGTGGAACAGGGTTAGTTCTATACCCGCTTTCTCACAGGTTTTGATCAGCGCGTCCTGCGCCTGATACTGCGCCCAGGATGCCGCCATCACGCCCGCGTCTTTTGCGGAGTCGGAATAGCCGATCATCACCATCTGCTTGCCCTGAATAAAGCCGCGATACCAGTCGATGTTCAGCAACTGCGTCATCACGTCGTTGGCGTTGTTCAGGTCATCAAGGGTTTCAAAGAGTGGCGCGACCGGCAGAGCGTAGTCGATACCGGCTTCTTTCAGCAGGAGGTGAACGCCCAGCACGTCGGACGGGGTTTTCGCCATGGAGATCACATAGGCGGCCACCGATCCTTTCGGCGCATCCACGATCGCCTTACAGGTATTGAGCACTTCGCGGGTGTCGTTGCTTGGTTCCCAGTTGCGCGGCAGGAGAGGGCGCTTGGAATTCAGTTCGCGGATCAGGAAGGCCTGCTTGTCGGCTTCGGACCAGCTTTCATAATCGCCGATGCCGAGGTAGCGGGTCAGTTCACCCAGCGCTTCAGTATGACGGGTACTTTCCTGACGTACATCGATACGCACCAGCGGCACGCCGAAACACTTCACGCGGCGCAGGGTGTCGAGCAGTTCGCCGTTGGCGATGATGCCCATGCCACAGGCCTGAAGCGACTGGTAACAGGCGTATAGCGGCTCCCAGAGCTGCTCGTTCTGGCTGAGCAGACCTTCGGGTTTCGGCAGGCGCTGACCTTTGAGGCGTGCCTCCAGCCAGGCCTGAGTCGCCATCAGCTGACCACGCAGTTTCTTCATCAGGAAACGGTACGGCTCGCTGGCACCTTCTTCTCCGGCCAGCGCGCGCAGTTCCGGCGTTGCTTCAACCATCGACAGCTCGGAGATCAGTACCTGAATATCTTTCAGGAACAGATCGGTCGCTTTCCAGCGGCTCAGCAGCAGGACGTGACGGGTGATTTCCGCGGTCACGTTCGGGTTACCGTCGCGGTCGCCGCCCATCCAGGAGGTGAAGCGCACCGGAACAAAATCAACCGGCAGGCGGTAGCCCAGGTTCTCTTCTAGCTGTTCGTTCAGCTCGCGCAGGTAGTTTGGTATCCCTTCCCACAGGCTATTTTCCACCACCGCAAAGCCCCATTTTGCCTCGTCGACCGGGCTTGGACGATGTTTACGAATTTCATCGGTATGCCAGGACTGGGCAATCAGCTGGCGCAGGCGTCGCATCAGCTGGTTGCGCTCGTAGTCGGCAATGTCTTTGTTATCCAACTGCTTAAGACAGTTGTTCACTTCCACCATTTTGTGGATCAGCGTACGACGAGTGATCTCGGTTGGGTGAGCGGTCAGCACCAGCTCCAGCGAAAGAGATTCCACCGCTTTTTTGATGGTGGCTACGTTGAGATTGGGCTGGTCTTTGAGTTTACGAAGCGTACGGGCAATGACTTCCGGGTTGCTGGCAGCTTCGCCATTTGGCGAAATGCTGTGGTATTGCTCAGCGGTGTTGGCCAGATTCAGGAACTGGCTGAATGCGCGTGCAACGGGCAGCAGCTCATCATTTGACAGGTTCTGCAAGGTGGTGAGCAGCTCCTGACGATTGGCTTCGTTACCGGCACGGGAAGATTTAGACAGCTTGCGGATGGTTTCAACGCGGTCGAGGATGTTTTCCCCCAACGCATCTTTGATGGTATCTCCAAGCACTTTGCCGAGCATACTGACATTACTACGCAACGCGGAATATTGTTCGTTCATAAAAACCCAGTCACCCCATCATTTTTGTTTATGCCCAATCGAAAATCTTTTGGACATTATTTTGTCATCTCCCTTTATAAAGCCACGTAAAACCCCCGTCGTCAATTGCTGCGAAAACGGTTCAGCAAACGAATAAATGTGGGCAATTTACGAAATTTAATTCGCTTTGCGTCAGATAAGAGATGCTTATGGGAATGTGACGGAGATCATGCGATTTGTTCCCCTCACCCTAACCCTCTCCCACGGGGAGGGGGGACTCTTCGGTGCGGTTTTAATGCCAGCAGAAGTGATGCACAACCTGGGTAATCAGTTCGCGGGTGGGCTTGATGAAGCGGGTTTCCAGATATTCATCCGGCTGGTGGGCCTGGTTGATTGAGCCCGGGCCGAGCACCAGTGTCGGGCACAGGGTCTGAATAAACGGCGCTTCGGTGCAGTAGTTCACCACGTCGGTTTTTTCGCCGAGCAGTTTTTCCACCACCTGGACCAGTTGGTGATCCGGCGGGCACTCATAGCCCGGGATCGGCGGGTGCAGTTCCGAGACCGTCAGGCGACCCGGCCAGCGTTCGCTCACCGGGGCCAGCGCTTCATTCAGCAGGCCGTCGAGATCGCTCAGGGTCATGCCCGGCAGCGGGCGGATGTCCATGTGCAGTTCACAGCAGGCGCAGATACGGTTCGAGGCATCACCGCCGTGCAGGCTGCCGAGGTTCAGCGTCGGATACGGCACGGTGAACGCCTCGTAGTGATAGCGCTCTTTCAGGTCGTCGCGCAGGGTCATGATGCGGCCGATGGCGTCATGCATCAGTTCGATGGCGTTCACGCCGCGCGCCGGATCGCTGGAGTGGCCGGACTGGCCCAGCACGCGCACGGCGGTAGAGATATGGCCTTTATGCGCGCGAATCGGCTGCAGAGAAGTCGGCTCGCCGATGATCGCGCAATCCGGGCGAATCGACGT
>NZ_GL890783.1:88894-101168 GCF_000211415.1 Enterobacter mori LMG 25706
CCCGCCATACTGGTCTCTTCATCGGCGGTCGCCAGAATGTAGAGCGGTTTTTTCAGCTTCGTCACGTCCACGTCACGCAGCGCGTCGAGGATAAAGGCGAAGAAGCCTTTCATGTCGGCGGTGCCCAGGCCGTAGAGCTTGTTGTCGTGCTCGGTCAGGGTGAACGGGTCGCGCGTCCAGCGGCCATCGTCAAACGGTACGGTGTCGGTATGACCGGCCAGCAGCAGGCCGCCCGCACCAGTACCGGTGCTGGCGAGCAGGTTGAATTTGTGGCGTGTTCCGGGGACGGGCTGAACCTCAACGTTAAACCCAAGATCGCTAAACCAACCCGCCAGCAGATTGATTAAAGACTCATTGCTCTGATCCAGCGCTTCTTCCGTTGCGCTGATGGACGGAGTGGCAATCAGGGCGCGGTAGATCTCGATAAATGGCGGTAAGTTCATTTTCATTGTTGACACACCTTAGGTCGTGATAGTATCAATATTCATGCAATAAATGTGAATAAAAATACATTAACGTTGAGCATAAAGGAACCCGATGTTGAATACGCTGATTGTAGGCGCTAGCGGTTATGCGGGCGCAGAGCTTGTAAGCTACGTGAATCGCCATCCACATATGACCATAACCGCTTTGACCGTGTCAGCGCAAAGCAATGATGCAGGAAAGTTAATTTCCGATTTGCATCCGCAGCTTAGGGGCATTGTCGATCTGCCGCTGCTGCCAATGTCTGACATCAGCGAGTTTACCGACGGCGTCGACGTGGTGTTTTTAGCCACCGCGCACGAGGTCAGTCACGACCTGGCGCCGCAGTTTCTGGCGGCTGGCTGCGTAGTCTTCGACCTCTCCGGCGCGTTCCGCGTTAACGACGGCGCGTTTTACGAAAAATATTACGGTTTCACCCATCAGCACCCGGATCTGCTTGAAAAAGCGGTGTACGGCCTGGCGGAGTGGAGCACAGACAAGCTGAAAGAAGCGAACCTGATTGCCGTGCCGGGCTGTTACCCGACGGCGGCGCAGCTTTCCCTGAAGCCGCTGATCGACGCGGGCCTGCTGGATCTCAACCAGTGGCCGGTGATCAACGCTACCAGCGGCGTGAGCGGAGCAGGGCGCAAGGCCGCTATCTCCAACAGCTTCTGCGAAGTGAGCCTTCAGCCGTATGGCGTGTTTAATCACCGTCATCACCCTGAAATCACGACGCATCTGGGCGCCGAGGTGATTTTCACCCCGCACCTGGGCAGCTTCCCGCGAGGGATCCTCGAAACCATTACCTGCCGCCTGAAGCCTGGCGTGACCAAAGAGCAGGTGAGCGAGGCCTTCATGCAGGCGTACGCGGATAAACCGCTGGTACGTCTGTACGACAAAGGCGTGCCGGCGCTGAAAAATGTGGTCGGCCTGCCGTTCTGCGACATCGGCTTTGCCGTGCAGGGCGAGCATATAATTGTGGTCGCCGCAGAAGATAACTTACTCAAAGGCGCTGCCGCACAGGCAATGCAGTGTGCAAATATTCGTTTCGGTTTCCCGGAAACGCAGGCTCTTATTTAAGGTGTGATGATGAATCCATTAATTATCAAACTCGGTGGTGTACTGCTGGACAGCGAAGAAGCACTGGAGCGTCTGTTTACCGCGCTGGTGAACTATCGTGAATCACACCAACGTCCGCTGGTGATTGTGCACGGCGGCGGTTGCGTGGTGGACGAGCTGATGAAAGGGCTCAACCTGCCGGTGGTAAAGAAGAACGGCCTGCGCGTCACGCCTGCTGACCAGATCGACATCATTACCGGTGCGCTGGCGGGTACGGCGAACAAAACGCTGCTGGCGTGGGCGAAGAAACACCACATTGCCTCCGTTGGCCTCTATCTGGGCGATGGCGACAGCGTAAAAGTGACCCAGCTCGACGAAGAGCTCGGCCACGTTGGACTGGCACAGCCGGGTTCGCCTAAGCTGATTAATACGCTGCTGGAAGGGGGGTTCCTGCCGGTGGTGAGCTCTATCGGTGTGACCGAAGAGGGCGAGCTGATGAACGTCAACGCTGACCAGGCGGCGACGGCACTGGCGGCAACGCTGGGTGCGGACCTGATCCTGCTCTCCGACGTGAGCGGCATTCTGGACGGTAAAGGCCAGCGCATTGCGGAAATGACCGCCGCCAAAGCTGAGCAGCTGATCGAACAGGGCATTATTACCGACGGCATGATCGTTAAAGTGAACGCCGCGCTGGATGCGGCGCGTACGCTGGGCCGCCCTGTGGATATCGCCTCCTGGCGTCACGCGGAGCAGCTCCCGGCGCTGTTTAACGGCACGCCGATTGGCACGCGTATTTTAGCCTAAGTTTTTATTGAATGACCGTAGGCCGGGTAAGCGAAGCGCCACCCGGCAGAACTAACGAATAAAGGAATCATGTTATGGCACTTTGGGGTGGGCGTTTTACACAGGCAGCGGATCAGCGGTTCAAACAGTTCAACGACTCTTTGCGCTTCGACTACCGCCTGGCCGAACAGGATATTGTCGGCTCTGTGGCCTGGTCCAAAGCGCTGGTGACGGTGGGCGTACTGACCGCAGACGAACAACTACAGCTGGAAGACGCGCTGAACAATCTGCTGGAAGAGGTGCGTCTTAACCCGCAGCAGATCCTCGAAAGCGATGCTGAAGATATTCACAGCTGGGTGGAAGGCAAACTGATCGACAAAGTCGGCCAACTGGGTAAAAAGCTGCACACCGGGCGCAGCCGTAACGATCAGGTCGCCACCGACCTGAAGCTGTGGTGTAAAGATACCGTTGGCGAACTGCTGGCGGCCAACCGTCAGCTGCAGAGTGCGCTGGTGGAGACCGCGCAGAACAACCAGGACGCGGTGATGCCGGGTTATACCCACCTGCAGCGCGCCCAGCCGGTGACCTTTGCGCACTGGTGTCTGGCCTACGTTGAGATGCTGGCGCGTGACGAAAGCCGTCTGCAGGATACCCTGAAGCGCCTGGACGTCAGCCCGCTGGGCAGCGGCGCGCTGGCCGGTGCGGCGTATGAAATTGACCGTGAACAGCTGGCAGGCTGGCTGGGCTTTGCCTCCGCCACCCGTAACAGCCTGGACAGCGTTTCTGACCGCGACCACGTGCTGGAGCTGCTCTCCAATGCCTCTATCGGGATGGTGCACCTGTCGCGCTTTGCCGAAGACCTGATCTTCTTTAACTCTGGCGAAGCGGGCTTCGTCGAGCTGTCCGACCGCGTGACCTCAGGCTCATCCCTGATGCCGCAGAAGAAAAACCCGGACGCGCTGGAGCTGATCCGCGGCAAGTGTGGCCGCGTGCAGGGTGCGCTGACCGGCATGATGATGACCCTGAAAGGGCTGCCGCTGGCGTACAACAAAGATATGCAGGAAGATAAAGAAGGGCTGTTCGACGCGCTCGACACCTGGCTGGACTGCCTGCATATGGGCGCGCTGGTGCTGGACGGCATTCAGGTGAAACGTCCGCGCTGCCAGGAAGCGGCGCAGCAGGGCTATGCAAACTCCACCGAGCTGGCGGACTACCTGGTGGCGAAGGGTGTACCGTTCCGCGAGGCGCACCATATTGTCGGTGAAGCGGTAGTCGAGGCGATTCGTCAGGGCAAGCCGCTGGAAGATCTGACGCTGGCCGAGCTGCAGAAATTCAGCGCGGTGATTGGAGACGATGTGTATCCGATTCTGGCCCTGCAGTCTTGTCTGGATAAGCGTGCGGCGAAAGGCGGCGTGTCGCCGAAGCAGGTGGCGCAGGCGATTGCGGATGCGAAGAGCCGGTTGGTTTGATTTGTGCGGTGTGATGCCCTCACCCCAACCCCTCTCCCACGAGGAGAGGGGCTCGATCGGTTCCCTCTCCCTTAGGGAGAGGGCTAGGGTGAGGGTAAATGTAGCCTGGCTTAGTGCCAGGCTTTTTTACGCAAAAAAAAGCGGACCACGGGGTCCGCAAAAGTTCACGTTGGCTTTAGTTGTTCGAGTTTTGAGAGAAACTCGCTGACGGTGCGGGGACGTCAAGGGTCAAACACGTGCCGCCTCGTCTATGTGGTGTATTATTCAACAGAATGCTTGATAGGGATAATCGTTCGTTGCTATGCTATCTATCGCCATGAACTATCGTGGCGACGGAGGATGAATAATGAATATTCGTGATCTTGAATACCTGGTAGCGTTAGCCGAGCATCGCCACTTTCGCCGCGCGGCAGATTCCTGCCACGTCAGCCAGCCCACGCTGAGCGGTCAGATCCGCAAGCTGGAAGACGAGCTGGGCGTGATGCTGCTGGAGCGCACCAGTCGTAAGGTTCTGTTCACACAGGCAGGTCTGCTGCTGGTGGATCAGGCGCGCACCGTGCTGCGCGAGGTCAAAGTGCTCAAGGAAATGGCAAGCCAGCAGGGGGAGGCGATGTCCGGCCCGCCGCATATCGGCCTGATCCCAACCGTTGGCCCGTACCTGTTGCCGCATATCATCCCGATGCTGCACCAGACGTTCCCGAAACTCGAAATGTACCTGCATGAAGCGCAAACGCATCAGCTGCTGGCGCAGTTAGATAGCGGCAAGCTCGACTGCGCCATTCTGGCGCTGGTGAAAGAGAGCGAAGCCTTTATTGAAGTGCCGCTGTTCGATGAGCCGATGATGCTGGCGATCTATGAAGATCACCCGTGGGCGAACCGCGATCGCGTGCCGATGGCCGATCTGGCCGGTGAAAAGCTGCTGATGCTGGAAGATGGCCACTGCCTGCGCGATCAGGCGATGGGCTTCTGCTTCGAAGCGGGTGCGGATGAGGATACCCATTTCCGCGCAACCAGCCTGGAAACGCTGCGTAATATGGTCGCGGCGGGAAGCGGAATTACGCTGCTGCCTGCGCTGGCCGTGCCGCGCGAGCGTAAGCGTGATGGCGTAGTCTATCTGCCGTGCATCAAGCCGGAGCCGCGTCGCACTATTGGCCTCGTTTATCGTCCGGGTTCACCGCTGCGCAGCCGCTATGAGCAGCTGGCAGAGGCCATCCCCGGTTCGATGGATGGCCATTTTGACAACGCGTTAAAACAGGCGGTTTAAGCCGTTCAGCGCAGCTACCCGGTAGGCTTCCGCCATTGTCGGGTAGTTAAAGGTGGTGTTAACGAAGTACTCGATGGTGTTACCACCACCTTTCTGCTCCATTATTGCCTGGCCGATATGAATGATTTCCGCCGCGCGTTCACCGAAGCAGTGAATACCCAGGATCTCTTTCGTTTCGCGATGGAACAGGATCTTCAGCGTACCTACGCTCATCCCCACGATTTGCGCCCGCGCCAGATGTTTAAACTGGGCACGTCCCACCTCGTAAGGCACCTTCATTGCCGTCAGCTGCTGCTCGGTTTTACCGACTGAACTGATTTCAGGAATAGCGTAGATCCCCGTTGGGATATCTTCGATCAGGTGCGCCGTCGCTTCGCCTTTTACCAGCGCCTGAGCCGCAATGCGCCCCTGGTCGTAAGCGGCGGAGGCCAGGCTCGGGTAACCAATCACGTCGCCGACCGCGTAAACGTGCGGTAGTGCGGTCTGGTACATGCTGTTGACCTTCAGCTGACCGCGGCTGTCGGTTTCAAGCCCGATATTTTCCAGCTGCAGCGAATCGGTGTTGCCGGTACGGCCGTTGGCATACAGCAGGCAGTCGGCTTTCAGCTTTTTGCCGGACTTCAGGTGCATGATCACCCCGTCGTCGCAGCCTTCGATCTTCTCGTACTCTTCGTTGTGGCGAATGACTACGCCGCTGTTCCAGAAGTGATAGGAGAGGGAGTCTGACATCTCCTGGTCGAGGAATGCCAGCAGGCGGTCGCGGGTGTTGATGAGATCAACTTTGACCTCCATTCCGCGGAATATCGACGCATATTCACAGCCAATCACGCCCGCGCCATAGATAATCACATGGCGTGGTTCGTGCTGCAGGCTGAGAATGGAGTCGCTGTCGTAAACGCGTGGGTGCGAGAAGTCCACGTCTGCCGGATGGTATGGACGTGAACCGCAGGCGATAACAAATTTTTCGGCGGTGAGGGTTTCACCCGAACCGTCGTGGCATTCGAGCGCCAGGGTATGTTCATCCACAAAATGCGCGTTGCCCTGCAAAATCTCACAGTGGTTACGCTCATAAAACCCCTGACGCATGCGCGTCTGCTGGTTAATGACGGTATCCGCGTGATTCAGGATGTCGGCAAAGGAGGAACGAAGAAGTCGGGAGTGGTCGCTGTAGAGAGGGTTCTGGTTAAATTCAATAATGCGGCTAACGGCGTGGCGGAGGGCTTTCGAAGGGATGGTGCCCCAGTGGGTGCAACCGCCGCCGACATTATGGTAGCGCTCAATGACCGCTACTCTGGCTCCCTGTTTCACCAGACCCATAGCAGCGCCTTCGCCGCCGGGGCCGGAACCAATAACTATTGCGTCGTAATCGTAGGAATGTGGCATGGCAAGGCTTACCTGTTCTTATACATAAAAGCAACAGAATCATAACATCATTGCCAGAGTAACCCAATTATCGTTGTGCTTTTTTCCGGCAGTGGAGCACAAACCGCACGTAAACAATCATTCACAAAGCCAGGCAAACAGATTAATTTTATTCTCTGGTATAGTGCCATCAGGCCTTTGGAAGGATTCAACTATCGTGATGGGCGTAAGAGCACAACAAAAAGAGAAAACCCGGCGTTCGCTGGTGGAAGCCGCATTCAGTCAACTGAGTGCTGAGCGGAGTTTTGCCAGTTTGAGTCTGCGCGAAGTCGCACGCGAGGCCGGGATTGCGCCAACGTCCTTCTATCGTCACTTCCGTGATGTGGATGAACTGGGCCTTACCATGGTCGATGAGAGCGGGCTGATGCTGAGACAGCTGATGCGCCAGGCGCGTCAGCGTATCGCTAAAGGGGGCAGCGTGATCCGCACCTCCGTGTCGACCTTTATGGAATTTATCGGCAATAACCCCAACGCGTTTCGTCTGCTTCTGCGCGAGCGTTCGGGCACATCGGCGGCGTTTCGTGCCGCCGCCGCGCGTGAAATTCAGCACTTCATCGCGGAACTTGCCGACTATCTGGAACTCGAAAACCATATGCCGCGTGCGTTTACTGAAGCACAGGCCGAAGCCATGGTGACGATTGTTTTCAGCGCAGGTGCCGAAGCGCTGGATGTCAGCATTGAACAACGCAAGCAGCTCGAAGAGCGACTGGTATTGCAGCTGCGCATGATTTCGAAAGGTGCGTACTACCGGTATCGCCGTGAACAAGAGAAGTTGGCACATCAAACCGAAGAGTGAAGGTGAGTAATGAAACAGTCAGGTCAGGATAAAGGGACGCTGTTGCTGGCATTGATCGCTGGCTTATCCATTAATGGTACGTTTGCCGCTATTTTTAGCTCAATCGTGCCGTTTTCGATTTTCCCGCTTATTGCGCTGGTGCTGACGGTTTACTGCCTGCATCAACGTTACCTGAACCGCACCATGCCGGTGGGGTTACCGGGGCTGGCCGCTGCCTGCTTTATTCTGGGCGTCTTGCTGTATAGCACCGTGGTGCGCGCGGAGTATCCGGATATCGGCTCTAACTTCCTGCCGGCGGTACTGTCTGTGGCGCTGGTGTTCTGGATTGGTCCGCGCATGCGTAGCCGCAAGAGCCAGTTACCAGAGTAATGAATTATGTGTAGGGCAGGTAAGCGAAGCGCCACCTGCCAAAAACGCCGGATGGCGCTACGCTTATCCGGCCTACAGATCACCGTGCGGTAAGTAAAACACCGCACTCCATATGGTGCGTATACGGGAACTGATCGAACAGCGCCAGACGTTCAACCTTGTGCGTCTGGCTCAATGTTTCGAGGTTCTTGCACAGCGTCTCCGGGTTACAGGAGATGTACAAAATGCGCGGGTACGCCTGCACCATCTTTTCGGTTTCGCTGTCCAGGCCACTGCGCGGCGGGTCGACAAAAATCGTCTCACACTGGTAGCTCTTCAGATCGATCCCTTCCAGGCGGTTAAACTGGCGTACGCCGTTCATCGCCAGCGTGAACTCTTCTGCCGCCATACGAATGATCTGCACGTTGTCGATATGGTTAGCGGCAATGTTGTACTGCGCGGCGGCAACCGACGGCTTGGCGATTTCCGTTGCCAGCACGCGATCGAAGTTACGCGCCAGCGCCAGCGAGAAGTTGCCGTTACCGCAGTACAGTTCCAGCAGATCGCCCTTAGACCCTTCCGTCGCTTTCAGCGCCCATTCCAGCATCTGCACGTTCATTGCGGCGTTCGGCTGGGTGAAGCTGTTCTCGACCTGACGATACACCATCTCTTTACCCGCTACCGGCAGGCGCTCGTCGATGTAGTCCTGGTCGAGCATGATTTTAGTCTTGGTCGCGCGGCCAATCAGGTGAACGTTGATGTTCTGCGCGCGCAGCGCATCGCGCAGCGCTTCTGCCTGCTCGCGCCACTCGTCGTTCAAGGCTTTGTGATACAGCAGAGAGACGATCGCCTGATTGCTTTGCGTGGTCAGGTAGTCAATCTGGAACAGCTTGTTGCGCAGCACAGGGTTGTTGCGCACGCCGTCCATTATCAGCTTCATTAACTGGTTAATGAGCTCGCTCGCCGCCGGAAAGCTGTCCACGCGAATACGGGACTTCGTCTGCTGATCGAAAATGATGTGGTACAGATCGTCACCGTCGTGCCAGATGCGGAACTCGGCACGCATGCGGTAGTGGCTGACAGGAGAGCGGAACACCTCGGGAACGGGCGCGTTGAAAGGCGTCATCATACTTTGCAGGCGGACGACTTTCTCTGCCAGTTGCGCGTCGTACTGTTCTGTCGGGAGGTGTTCTGGGGTCATGATGCGTCCTGAGTGATAAAGAATTACGCGGGGATTGTAGGCATTGTTCAGGGGATGTCCAGATTTAATGGCCAATAGCTATCTGGACATCTATACGTGTCTAATTGTAGCATTCTGTTTCCGGTCTCCTGAGAGTGAAAAGGGAATCCAGTGAAAATCTGGAGCTGACGCGCAGCGGTAAAGACTGGCGGGATGAGAGTTGTAGACACTGTGAAAATGGGAAGTCTTCATCCGTATAACGCCACCTAGCCCGAAGACCTGCCGGGATCACGTCGCATTTGGTTTCATCATCGCGTGCTATAGATGAGGCCTGCGGCATCCTTCTTATATTGTGGATGCTTTAACAATGATTAAAAAAGTATCGCTGTTGACGGCGTTGTCCGTCACGGCATTTTCGGGCTGGGCGCAGGACAGTGCCGACTCGTTGGTGGTGACGGCAAATCGTTTTGAACAACCTGAAAAATCTGTTCTGGCTGCAACCTCGGTTGTAACGCGTGAAGATATTGATCGCTGGCAATCCACGACCGTTATCGATGTCATGCGCCGCTTGCCCGGCGTGGATACGGCGCAAAATGGCGGGATGGGGCAACTCTCTTCTCTCTTTATACGTGGCACCAACTCCAGTCACGTACTGATTCTCGTCGATGGTATTCGCCTTAACCAGGCGGGTGTCACGGGATCGTCAGATCTCAGCCAGTTCCCGATCGCCCTGGTACAGCGAATCGAATACATTCGTGGACCACGTTCTGCTGTGTATGGCTCAGACGCGATTGGCGGCGTGGTGAACATTATCACCACGCGAGCAAAAGACGGTACAACGCTGAACGCGGGAGTCGGTTCGCACGGTTACCAAAATTATGGTGGCAGCACGCAGCAAACATTAGGCGATAGCACGCGCGTGACGCTGGCGGGTGATTACACTTATACCAAAGGTTTTGATGTGGTCGCGGACGGCAACAACGGTGGTCTTGCTCAGACCGATCGCGACGGTTATATGAATAAAACGCTATACGGCGCGCTGGAACATACATTCTCTGAGCAGTGGAGTGGCTTTGTGCGAGGTTATGGCTACAGCAACCGTACCGCTTATGACGGCTATTACAGCGCATTTACACCTGATGTGTTGGTTGATACCCGCCAGTTGTATAGTCAGACATGGGATGCCGGGTTGCGCTTTAACGAGGATATCTTCCATTCACAGTTGCTCTCCAGCTACAGCCACAGCAAAGACTTTAACTACGATCCGCATCTGGGGCGTTATGACTCCACGGCGACGCTGGATGAAATCAAACAGTACAACGTTCAGTGGACCAACTCCGTTGACGTCGGACACGGCAACATTGGCGCGGGTGTCGACTGGCAGAAACAGAGCACTGAGCCCAACACAAACTATGTCACGAATGGCTACGACTTGCGTAATACGGGCGTCTATCTGACCGGGTTGCAAAAATTAGGCGACTTTACCCTCGAAGGAGCAGTCCGTAGCGACGATAACTCTCAGTTTGGTCGCCATGGTACCTGGCAGAGCAGTGCCGCCTGGGAATTCATTGAGGGTTATCGGTTTATCGCCTCTTACGGCACGGCATATAAAGCGCCTAATTTAGGGCAGCTTTACGGCTATTATGGCAACGACCATCTTGATCCAGAAGAAAGCAAGCAGTGGGAAGGTGCATTCGAGGGGCTTACGGCAGGTGTGAGCTGGCGTGTTTCAGCTTACCGAAACGATGTCGATAATCTTATCGACTTCAATAACAACCTCCAAGAATATTACAACGTCGGCAAAGCACGCATTAAAGGTGTAGAAGCCACGGCGTCATTTGACACTGGCCCGGTGATGCATACCGTCGGATATGACTATGTTGATGCGCGTAATGCGACGACCAACGAACTTCTTGATCGTCGTGCTAAGCAGCAGGTGAAGTACCAGCTCGATACCCAGATCTATGATCTCGACTGGAGCCTGACTTACCATTACCTGGGGACGCGTTACGACACCAACTTCGGAACCTATCCGTATCAAAAGGTTAAAATGGGCGGTGTAAGCCTGTGGGATGCCGCAGTTTCATATCCTGTCACCTCTCACCTCACAGTTCGTGGTAAAATAGCCAACCTGTTCGATAAAGATTACGAGACAGTTTATGGCTATCAAACTGCAGGACGGGAATACACCTTGTCTGGCAGCTACACCTTCTAATCCGCGTCCCACCGTGCTGGTGTTTGATTCCGGCGTCGGTGGGCTTTCGGTCTATGATGAGATTCGGCATCTGCTGCCGGATCTCCATTATATCTACGCCTTTGATAACGTCGCGTTCCCGTATGGGGAAAAGAGTGAAGACTTTATTGTTGAGCGTGTGGTTGAAATCGTCACTGCGGTTCAACAGCGCTATCCCCTGGCGCTGGCGGTTATTGCCTGCAATACGGCGAGCACGGTATCCCTTCCTGCCCTGCGTGAAAAATTCCCGTTCCCGGTTGTGGGTGTTGTGCCTGCAATTAAACCCGCTGCGCGTCTGACGGCGAATGGTATCGTCGGTTTACTGGCCACACGTGGCACGGTAAAACGCCCTTATACGCGCGAACTCATTGACCGCTTCGCCAATGAGTGCCAGATCGCCATGCTGGGTTCGGCAGAACTGGTGGAGATGGCGGAAGCCAAGTTGCACGGAAAGGCGGTATCACTCGACGAATTGCGTCGCATTCTTCGCCCGTGGCTGCGGATGCCGGAGCCACCGGATACGGTTGTGCTGGGCTGCACTCACTTCCCTCTATTACAGGAAGAACTGTTAGAGGTACTCCCGGAAGGAACTCGGCTGGTGGATTCTGGTGCTGCCATCGCTCGACGCACGGCCTGGCTGCTGGAACATGAAGCGCCGGATGCAAAATCGTCTGACGCGAATATCGCTTTTTGTATGGCGATAACAAAAGAAACTGAGCAACTTTTACCCGTTTTACACCGTTATGGGTTTGAAACGCTCGAAAAACTGGCGCTCTGACACAGTTTTGCGCAAAAAAGAGACGGTTAAACGTTTTTTTTAAAAGAGGGGTTGTCAACGTCTGAGAACTCCCTATAATGCGCCTCCACTGACACGGAACAACGGCACACACGCCGCCGGGTCAGCAGAGAAAAGCGAAAATAAACGCTTGACTCTGAAGCGGGAAAGCGTAATATGCACACCCCGCGCCGCTGCGAAAAGCGAAGCGGCACTGCTCTTTAACAATTTATCAGACAATCTGTGTGGGCACTCAAAGTGACATGGATTCTTAATGTCTTCGGACAATAAATGAATACCAAGTCTCTGAGTGAACATACGTAATTCATTACGAAGTTTAATTCACGAGCATCAAACTTAAATTGAAGAGTTTGATCATGGCTCAGATTGAACGCTGGCGGCAGGCCTAACACATGCAAGTCGAGCGGTAACACAGGGAGCTTGCTCCCGGGTGACGAGCGGCGGACGGGTGAGTAATGTCTG
>NZ_AEXB01000130.1 GCF_000211415.1 Enterobacter mori LMG 25706
TCGATAATATTCGCCCCGTTCACACGATTCCTCTGTAGTTCAGTCGGTAGAACGGCGGACTGTTAATCCGTATGTCACTGGTTCGAGTCCAGTCAGAGGAGCCAAATTTGAAAAGCCTGCTTTTAAAGCAGGCTTTTTGCTTTTCTGCGGCGGGTAAAATTGTCGGGTGGCGGCTTCGCCTTACCCGACCTACAAGATAAATGCAAAACGGCAACCTGGTTGCCGTTTTTAGTGTTTGCACCCTCTCCCTGTGGGAGAGGGCCGGGGTGAGAGCGAGGTAAAAGCAAAACAGCAACCCTGTTGCCGTTTTTAGTGTTTGCTCCCTCTCCCTGTGGGAGAGGGCATCAGACCGCACCTCACCCCCCAAATTTGATCCCGTCACACAATTTTCACAAAAACGCTTGCCGTGAATTTGCAGTTTATTGATAATGATTATCATTGTTACATTGATTGTTATTTATAAACATTATGTCACGTACGGATAACAGCGCGGCAACGCCAATAAAAACACACACAGCGCCTTCCCCCACCTCCACTGATCGCCGTATCGACAGCAAAACCCTGCTCGGTGATGAGGGGCGGGTCATTATCGAGCATGACGGCCAGCACTATCTTCTGCGCCAGACCCATGCCGGAAAACTGATCCTGACTAAATAAACAACACGATAATTTCGCCAGCCACCCAGGTTATCCCCAGGCAGCCAGCGCTTTTCAATTCTTATGGAGAGTTGCTATGCCACACCTGCATTCCACGTCTTTACGTCCGTCACTTCTGGCGCTGGCGATTGTCAGCACCCTGCCGGGGGCTGCGTTTGCTGCCACAGACGACATCACCGTAACCGCCACCGGCAACGCCCGCAGCGCCTTTGAGGCGCCGATGATGGTTAGCGTCATTGACGCCACCGCCCCGGAAAACCAGACCGCCAGCTCTGCCGCCGACCTGCTGCGCAAGGTACCCGGCCTGACGCTGGACGGCACCGGCCGCACGAATGGTCAGGACGTCAACCTGCGCGGTTACGACCGTCGCGGCGTGCTGGTCCTGGTCGACGGCGTACGTCAGGGAACCGATACCGGCCACCTCAACAGCACCTTCCTCGACCCGGCGCTGATCAAACGTATTGAAGTGGTGCGCGGTCCTTCCGCTCTGCTGTACGGCAGCGGCGCATTGGGTGGCGTGATTTCCTATGACACCGCCGACGCCAACGATCTGCTCGAGCCGGGCAAGAACAGCGGCTACCGCGTGTTTGGTACGGGCGCGACGGGCGATCACAGCATCGGAATGGGTGCCAGCGCCTACGGCCGTACCGAGACGCTGGACGGTCTGGTGGCATGGTCGAGCCGGGATCGCGGTGATATTCGCCAGAGTGACGGTGCAACGGCGCCTAACGACGAATCCATTAATAACATGCTGGCAAAAGGGAGCTGGAAAATCGACCCGGCTCAAACCCTGAGCGGCTCCCTGCGCTACTACAACAACGACGCGCAGGAGCCGAAAAACCCGCAAACCACCGACGCGTCCGACAGCAGCAACCCCATGACCGACCGCTCCACCATCCAGCGTGATGCGCAGCTTGGCTACCACCTTGCCCCGGAAGGTAACGACTGGCTGAACGCCGATGCAAAAGTCTACTGGTCCGAAGCGCGCATTAACGCCCAGAACGTCGACGGCACCGGCGAGTTCCGCAAGCAGACCACCAAAGGCGGTAAAGTGGAAAACCGCACCCGTCTGTTCAGCGACTCCTTCGCGTCTCATCTCCTGACCTACGGTGGCGAATACTATCGTCAGGAGCAACGCCCGGGCGGTGCGACAACCGGCTTCCCGAATGCCAAAATCGATTTCAGCTCCGGCTGGCTGCAGGATGAGATCACCCTGCGCGATCTGCCCGTGACCCTGCTGGGCGGTACGCGCTACGACAATTATCGCGGCAGCAGCGAGGGTTACGACGATGTGGATGCCGATAAGTGGTCATCCCGTGCCGGGTTAACCATCAGCCCAACCGACTGGCTGATGCTGTTCGGCTCTTATGCGCAGGCCTTCCGCGCGCCGACCATGGGCGAGATGTATAACGATGCGAAACATTTCTCCATCGGCAGCTTCTACACCAACTACTGGGTACCCAACCCGAACCTGCGCCCGGAAACCAACAAAACCCAGGAGTTCGGTTTTGGTCTGCGCTTTGACGATCTGATGCTTGCCAACGATGCGCTGGAGTTTAAGGCCAGCTATTTCGATACCAAAGCCAAAGACTACATCTCTACCACCGTCGATTTTGCCGCGGCGACCACCATGTCCTATAACGTCCCCGACGCCAAAATCTGGGGATGGGACGTAATGGCGAAATACTCCGCCGACCTGTTCAACCTCGACGTGGCCTACAACCGCACGCGCGGCAAAGACACCAACACCGGCGAGTATATCTCCAGCATTAACCCGGACACCGTCACCAGCAAGCTGGATATCCCGGTGGCGCAAAGCGGGTTTTCCGTCGGCTGGATCGGTACTTTTGTCGATCGCTCAACGCATATCAGCAGCAGCTACAGTAAACAGCCGGGCTATGCGGTCAATGATTTCTACGTCAGCTATAAAGGTCAGGAACAGCTCAAAGGCGTGACCACCACGCTGGTGCTAGGCAACGCCTTCGACAAAGCGTACTGGTCACCGCAGGGGATCCCGCAGGACGGTCGTAACGGTAAGATTTTCGTGAGTTATCAGTGGTAACGCATATTGAGAAGGAAGAGACAATGAATCACTACACACGCTGGCTTGAGTTAAAAGAAGACAATCCGGGTAAATACGCGCGCGACATCGCAGGGTTAATGAACATCAGCGAAGCGGAGCTGACCTTTGCCCGCGTAGGTCATGACGCCTGGCGACTGCACGGTGAAATCCGCGAGATTTTAGGCGCGCTGGAAGCCGTGGGCGAAACCCGGTGTATCTGCCGCAACGAATACGCCGTGCACGAGCAGGTCGGGAGCTTTACCAACCAGCACCTGAACGGCCACGCCGGGCTGGTGCTGAACCCGCGCGCGCTGGATCTGCGCCTGTTCCTCAACCAGTGGGCGAGCGTGTTTCACATCAGCGAAACCACCGCGCGCGGTGAGCGTCAGAGCATTCAGTTTTTCGATCGTCAGGGCGATGCCCTGCTGAAGGTGTATACCACGGACAATACCGACGTCTCTGCCTGGGGCGACGTGTTGACCCGTTTTATCTTTGCCGATAACCCGCCGCTTGAGCTGAAGGCCGCCGATGCCCCGGCTCACGCTGAGAATGCGGATGGCGCGCGTGTGGACAAAGAGTGGCGCGCCATGACCGACGTTCATCAGTTCTTCAGCCTGTTGAAGCGCCATAACCTCAGCCGTCAGCAGGCGTTTCGTCTGGTGGGCGACGACCTCGCCTGCAAAGTTGAGAACAGCGCGCTGGGGCAGTTGCTGGAAACGGCACGTCAGGACGGTAACGAAATCATGGTCTTCGTAGGCAACCGCGGCTGCGTGCAGATCTTCACCGGCGCGGTGGAAAAAGTCGTACCGATGAAAGGCTGGCTGAATATCTTTAACCCCGCCTTTACGCTGCATCTGCTGGAAGACGCCGTCGCGGAGAGCTGGGTAACGCGCAAGCCGACCGCAGATGGCCACGTCACCAGCCTGGAACTGTTTGCCGCCGACGGTACGCAAATCGCCCAGCTGTATGGCCAGCGTACCGAAGGCGAGCCGGAGCAGAGCCAGTGGCGCAGCCAGATTGACGCCCTGACGCCAAAAGGGATGGCCGCATGAAAAGCTGGTTTGCCCTGCTGAGCGCCCTGCCTCTGGTGGCGTTTGCCGCCACGCAGGAGAAAATTGTCACCCTCGGCGGCGACGTCACGGAGATCGTTTATGCCCTTGGCGCAGAGTCTTCTCTGGTCGCGCGCGACAGCACCAGCCAATGGCCGCAGGCGGCGAACGACCTGCCAGACGTGGGTTATCTGCGCCAGCTTAATGCGGAGGGAATTTTGTCCATGCGTCCCACGCTGGTGCTGGCGAGCGCTCAGGCTCAGCCCTCTCTGGCACTGAAGCAGGTTGAGCAAAGCCGCGTCAGGGTGGTCACCGTTCCCGCCAGTAACGCCCTGAGCGTGATTGACGAGAAAGTCCGGACGATCGCCGAAGCAACGCACCAGCAGGCGCAGGGAGAAATCCTGCGCAAAACGCTGCGTGCGGAGCTGGCCGCACTGCCTGGGTCGTCGCTGAACAAGCGGGTGCTGTTTATTCTTAACCACGGCGGGATGACCGCCATGGCTGCCGGGCAGCAGACCGGCGCGGATGCCGCCATCCGTGCGGCAGGTTTACAGAACGCTATGCAGGGATTTTCCCGCTATCAGCCGCTGTCGCAGGAGGGCGTGATTGCCAGCCAGCCCGACCTGGTGGTGATTTCGCAGGACGGTGTGCGGGCGCTGGGCGGTGAAGAAAATCTGTGGACGCTGCCGGGTCTGGCGCAAACGCCAGCCGGGCGGAACAGACAGATGCTGGCGATTGATGACATGGCGCTGCTGGGCTTTAGCGTGCGAACGCCGAAAGCGATCCAGCAGCTGCGCGCCAAAGCGGAGCAACTCCCCTGATGTCCCGACGGGTTACGGTTTCACTGTGGCTGCTGGCTGCCCTGCTCTCCCTTTTGACGTTCACGGCCACCGGCTTTGGTGCGTTGCGCCTGCCGGTCAGCCTGCTGTGGAACGGCAGCGACGAGGCGCTGCGTCAAATCTGGCTGACGATCCGCCTGCCTCGCGTGCTGCTGGCGCTGGTCATCGGCGGGTCGCTGGCGTTGGCGGGGTGTGTGATGCAAGGACTGTTTCGCAATCCCCTGGCGGATCCGGGTTTGCTCGGCATCAGCAGCGGCGCGGCGCTGGCGGTCGCGCTGTGGGTCGTTCTTCCGCTCTCGTTACCTGCCCTGGTGATGCTCTACGCCCCGATGCTGGCAGCCTTTCTCGGCGCGCTGGCAGCGACCGTTGCGATCTTCCTGCTCAGCCAACAGCGTAACAGCTCCCTGTCACGTCTGTTACTGGTTGGCATTGCAATAAATGCCCTGTGCGGCGCGGCGGTCGGCGTCCTCTCCTGGGTGAGTAACGATGCGCAGCTTCGCCAGCTTTCGCTCTGGGGAATGGGCAGCCTCGGTCAGGCACAGTGGTCGACACTGCTGGCCGTTACCTCGCTGATGGTGCCCACCGTTCTGGTTATCTGGCGGCTGGCGAACGCGCTCAACGTGCTGCAACTCGGTGATGAGGAAGCGCACTACCTGGGTGTGGATGTCGCCGTCGTACAGCGGATCCTGCTGCTGTGCAGCGCCCTGCTGGTTGCTGCCGCAGTGGCGGTCAGCGGCGTGATCGGCTTTGTGGGGCTGGTGGTACCGCATCTGATGCGTATGTGGCTGGGCGCTGATCACCGGGCCGCGATCCCCGGCTCGGTCCTCGCCGGAGCTTCGCTGCTGTTGGTTGCGGATACGGCCGCGCGAACGCTGGTCGCGCCAGCAGAAATGCCGGTTGGTTTACTGACCAGCCTTCTTGGCGCCCCCTGGTTTCTCTGGCTTATTTTCCATCGTGGAGGGCAACATGGCTGACCGCTATTGCGCTGAAAATATTGTTTTTCAGGCGGGACGACGCACGATAATCAACGACATTTCGCTGTCATTGTCGCAGGGTGAACTGATCGCGTTAATTGGCCCGAACGGTGCCGGGAAATCGACGTTATTACGGCTGTTAACGGGTTATCTCAAGCCTGCCAGCGGGCACTGTCTTCTGGCGGGGAAACCCCTCAGCGCATGGCGTCCGGACGCGCTTTCCCGCCAGCGGGCGGTAATGCGACAAAACACGCAACTGGGATTTGACTGGCCGGTGGAGGCCGTTGTCGGCATGGGCCGCGCCCCGTGGACGCGCACGCCTGAAGCGGCAGTGATTCAGGAAATCATGCGGATCACCGAATGTTTACCGCTTGCCGGAAGGCAATTTGCGGCGCTTTCCGGTGGCGAACAGCAGCGTGTCCAGCTTGCGCGCGCGCTGGCCCAGCTCTGGTGCGACGGTGCTCCGCGCGGCTGGCTGTTCCTGGATGAACCCACCTCCGCGCTGGATCTCTACCATCAGCAGTATCTGCTGCGGCTGTTAAGATCGCTGACCCGTCAAAAAGATCTGCACGTCTGCGTGGTGCTGCACGATCTCAATCTGGCGGCGCTGTGGGCAGACAGGATCCTGTTGTTGCATAACGGCAGGCTGGTCGCCGGAGGCACCCCGGAGGCCGTCCTGCAGGCCGATGCGCTGGCCCACTGGTATGGCGCACAGCTGCACGTGGGTCAACATCCGGCTCACGCCGCGCCGCAGGTATTTCTCGCCCCCTAGCTTGAGCAGCTCACTTCCAGCCGCTTACCCCACTCAGGCGGGCGGCTGACGTAGTCATCGTCCCGGTCGGCAAACGGCGTGCGCAACGCCACATGCAGGCGGTGTAGCTCGTCGTACTGTCCCTGCTCTGCCTGCTCAATCGCCCGCTGCGCCAGCCAGTTGCGCAACACCATTGCGGGGTTCGCGGCCTTCATCTTCTCCTGGCGGGTTGCATCATCCACCTGCTCCTGCTGAAGCCGCGAGCGGTAGAGCGTGAACCAGTCGTCAAACGCCTGCCTGTCGATAAACTCGTCACGCAGCGGTGACGCCGCGCTGTTCTGCTCCGTCTGGCTCAGCATCCGGATGGTGCGGGTGTAGTCACTCCCTTCCCGCGCCATCAGCGCAAACAAGGTGTTCAGTAATTCGTTATCGCCCTTCTCCTGGGTCAGCAGGCCCAGCTTGTTGCGCATCAGCGCACCATACTCCCGCAGCAGAACCTCCTGATAGCCGTCGAGCGCATCGTTCAGGGCATCGACGTCAATAAAAGGCGACAGGCTTTGCGCAAGGCGTTGTAGATTCCACAACCCTACAGCAGGCTGATTATCAAAACTGTAGCGTCCCTGATAGTCCGAATGGTTACAGATGTAACCCGGCTGGTAATCATCAAGGAAGCCATACGGACCGTAATCGAAGGTGAGTCCCAGAAGGGACATGTTATCGGTATTCATGACCCCGTGTGCAAACCCGACGGTCTGCCAACGTGCAATCATTGAGGCGGTACGGGAGACGATATCGCGGAACCAGAGAACATACTTTTCCGCTTCGCCCTGCAACTGTGGCCAGTGGCGGCGAATGGCATAGTCTGCAAGCTGTCGGACTTTTTCCGGCTCGCGGTGATAGTAAAAGTGTTCAAAATGACCAAAGCGCAGATGGCTTTCAGCGATGCGGACCAGCATTGCCCCCTGCTCCATCGTCTCACGCGCAACCGGCGTGTCGCTGGTAACAATGGACAGCGCGCGCGTGGTAGGGATCCCCAGCGCATGCATGGCTTCCGACGCCAGGCTTTCGCGGATCGTTGAGCGCAGCACCGCGCGCCCGTCGCCCATTCGCGAATAGGGGGTAAGACCCGCACCTTTCAGATGCCAGTCAACCGTCTCCCCGTTGGGAAGCTGTTGTTCACCGAGCAGGATCCCCCGGCCGTCACCCAGTTGCCCCGCCCAGACGCCAAACTGGTGGCCGCTGTAGACCTGAGCCAGTGGCTGCATGCCCGCCAAAAGCGTTTCGCCACCCCAGACGCCAGCCCCTTCTGCAGGCGGGAACAGGTCAGGCGGGATCGCCAGTTCGTCAGCCAGCGGCGCGTTATGCCAGATAAGACGGGAATGGTGTAACGGTGTAGGTTTGAGTGCGGTATAAAAGCCAGGCAACTCGTCATGCCAGTGTGCAGTAAAAGACAGGGTCATAGGTCCTCCTGCTTTTAGTGTAGAGGGTTTAGCGGGTCTTAAACACGGGCGAAGAGAAGGGTTATCATTGAACGAGCGTTGTCACCTGCTCTGCCGGTACGGCAGGCCAGAGACTTCCCTGCATCGCGCCAAAATTAAACGTCAGCACGCGCTGCAACAGGCTGTGATCGTCAATCCCGGATACCATAACCGACTGGCAGTGTGGGGTGATTTGCCAGAGAATAGCGCGCATAAAGGGCTCAAAAGAAAGCGCTGCAGCCCGCTGCTGGATAAAACCCTTGTCCAGTATTACGCGCTTAAACAAACCGTCATAAACCGCTTTGAGAGATGCTGCACCTGCGCCAAAGTTTGTCAGCACTAAAGGAAAATGGATTGCCATTCTCGCCAGGTTCAGATCATCTTTTCCATTATTTAAACCTGGATAGTTCTCATTAACAGTAAACTCAAGAAAAGGATAGCGCTCAAGTAATGGAACAGCATTTCCATTCGTTAATAAAAACTCAACTATTACAGGTGTAATATTGATCCATGCAATTAACTGGTGCTGAATAAAGAACAGTTTACAGGTGTCGAGCAATTGCAGTTTCTCTTGAAACAGCGCTAACTCTTCTGCAGGTGAAAGACGCGGGATAACCAGTTCAGTAGGGATCCTCACTTCCGTGTCAACGCCAGCAAAGTTAACCACAAGCTCTAAACCTTTAAGCTCCCCGGCGCTATTACGCGCAGGCTGCAGCAAAAGTTCAGACTTGTAGGCATTATCTAGCGTAATAATCATTGCACTCGCCCCGCATTAAAGATGAGAGAGGACATCCTGGAGCAATTGACGACACAATTCCACTGTCTTGATTTTAATAAGATTAATTTCATCAGTTCCGTAATATTTTTCAGATTTATCCCTGAATCTAAATTAATCTTATCCTGGTTGCTGTGTAATAGCCAGTTTTAGATAAAACAGATACATCTGGACATAACTAATTCTTCGTAAATTTAACTTTAATCATCTTATATGATTAAAAGCGGCATAGTTTAATAGTTACCCTGCCGCCAGCGTTAAGCCGTCAAGGTGCGACTAAATACGCCGCGCCTGCCAGAAATTTTTACGCCAGTAGACATTATCGAGCGAAGAGCGCATCACCCCACGGCTGGTCGAAGCATGAATAAACTGGTTATCCGTATCGTAAATGCCAACATGGAGACCGCTTTCACCCGAACCGGTTTTGAAAAAGACCAGGTCGCCAGGCAGTAACTCATCTTTGTTGATTTCCGTGCCTATTTCAGCTTGCTTGCGCGTTTCACGCGGAAGCTGCAAATCAAACTTATCGCGAAAGGTCATTAGCACAAAACCAGAACAGTCCACGCCGCCGCGACTCATACCGCCGTAGCGATAAGGCGTGCCGCGCCAGTTGCTTAACTGGTCGTTCAGGCTGGCAATCACGGTGATTGAATCCGAGAGCCGGGCGTTAGGGGGTGGCGCACGATGGCTACTGCATCCCGCAAGAAAGAGCGCTGCCACAAAGAGAAACCAGAATCGCATGTCCAGACGAATCCTCTGTTTTTTTATTCTTTTTGTAATTTAGCGTGCAAGTAGGCTACCAGGCAAGAAACGGTTACTCTTGCGCGGTAGAAATCAGCATCTTATGCCCTTCTATGTCCAGCCTGCGAAACGACATATTGTAGGCGCGGGCAAGATTTGGAGGCGTAAGAACCTGGTCACGCGCGCCGCTGGCAATCATTTTGCCTCGCGACAGCAGCCAGACCCTGTGGGCATGACGCAGCGTGTGGTTAAGATCGTGACTGCTCATGACGACGGCTATCCCCTGACGGGACAACCCGCTTAGCAGGGTATCCAGCGCCGCCTGCTGGGCGACATCCAGACCGCTCATCGGCTCGTCCAGAAGCAGCAAGCGTCCGTGCGGATTTCCTGCCGGATGGATCTGCAGGATAACCGCGGCCAGACGCACGCGCTGCCACTCCCCACCGGAGAGCTGGCTGGCGTGACGGGTGAGTTTATCGTCTAACCCTAACCCCATCGCGACATCCGAGAGCAGCGTGGCGCTGTTTTTATCATGCAGATGCAGCATCAGATAGTGCCAGACCGGCATCGCAAACGGTGGCACCTGCTGCTGAACTAAATAGCTACGCCGATGTGCCAGCGATACCGGTGACCAGTCGGCAAGGGCGTGCCCCTGCAGCACGATCTCGCCCGGACCAGAGTTCAAGCCCGCCATGCGTGCCAGCAGCGTGCTTTTACCGGCCCCATTTGGCCCAACAAGATGCAGGATTTCTCCGGCATTGATAGCACCGGTTACCGGCTCCAGACGTCCCTTATCGGCGACGTCCGTGAGCTGCATCAGCAACGTCATTATTTCGCCAGCGCCAGCTTGATAGATTCCATGACGATCGGATCTTCAGGCGTCATATCCGGTGAGAAACGCTGGACAACCTGGCCGTCGCGACCAATCAGGAATTTTTCAAAATTCCACAGGATATCGTCAGGATAGAGCGGCGCGCGCCCTTTGCTTGCCATACGTTCATAGAAACCGCTGCCCTCTGGCGCCACGGCGGTCGGCGCTGCGGCCACCAGCTTCGCGTAGAGCGGGTGGCGGTCTTCACCGTTGACGTCGATCTTGCTGAATAGCGGGAACGTCACGCCATAGGTGGTGCTGCAGAAGGTTTTAATCTCCTCTTCGCTGCCCGGCTCCTGGCCCAGGAATTGGTTGCACGGGAAGCCCAGTACGGTGAAACCGTCTTTCCCCCAGGCTTTCTGAATGTTCTCCAGCTGTTCGTACTGCGGCGTCAGGCCACATTTAGATGCCACGTTGACGATGAGCAACACGTTGCCCTTGTAGCCTTCCAGCGTGGTTTTCTCGCCGTCAATGGTGGTCACTTCGGTATTCAGAATATCAGTCTGCATAGCATTCCCTCAGGTTGTCTTACGGGTAGTGATTTAACGTCCAGCTTTTAAGAGTAGCCAGATAAATACCGGCGCGCCCAGCGTAGCGGTCACTACACCAATCGGCAGTTCGGCTGCGCTCAGGGCGAGTCGGGCGATGATGTCAGCCACCAGCAGCGTTGCCGCCCCGGCAACCGCCGAGGCCGGAAGTAAAGTCCGATGGTCGGTAATACCGCACAGACGCAACATATGTGGGATAACCAGCCCGATAAAGCCAATCGCCCCCGCCAGCGCCACGCTCACCCCCACCATCCAGCCAATGGCAATCACCAGCGCATTGCGCCAGAAGCTAATCGGCATGCCGAGCTGGCGAGCCGACGTTTCGCCGAGCGCGAGAATATTCAGCGGCTGTGCCTGAAAAGAGGTCCACAGTATGACCGGGATCAACAGCGCCATCAGCCAGCCCTGCCGCCAGTCGACGCCGCCGAATCCGCCCATCATCCAGTACATTAGCTGGCGCAAATCGAACGACGTTGAAAAATAGACCGCCCAGGTCATTAACGCGCTGCAGATGATCCCCAGCGCCACCCCGGCAAGCAGCAGCCGACTGGTCGACAGATGCCGTCTGGCAAAACGCAGAAGAATGATGGTTATCAGCAAGGCGCCGAGAATAGCGCTAAAGCTAATGCTCCACGCTGAGAGTGCCCCGCCCCCCAGCATGACAGCCGCAATCAGCCCCACGCCAGCCCCATTCGACACGCCAAGCAGCCCGGGCTCCGCCAGCGGATTTTCAAACAGCGCCTGCATGATGGTGCCGCACAGCGCCAGCGCGGCCCCCACCAGGATCACCGCCAGCGTGCGCGGCAGGCGTATTTGCCAGACAAAAAGCTGGCCATCCGGACCCAACCAGCTTTCCGGCCCCAGCCACCTGTCGCCCGCGCACAGGCTAACGACAGCGGCCACAATGAGCAGCAGCGCAAGCAGAAGCAGGCGACGTCGATCGGAACGGTGCTGGCGATGGGCAAAATCAAGCATAGGTATGGTTTTAGTCACGTGAGATGTAATTGATTTTACGGTGGGTTTGCAGAAGAGCGCAAAGAAAAAAGGCCGCAATAGCGGCCTTTTTAGTTAGTTCATATTACTCTGCTTTAGGCGTTGCGTTTTCGACACGGCTTTTTAACTTCTGGCCGGGTCTGAAGGTCACCACGCGGCGGGCTGTAATGGGAATATCTTCCCCCGTCTTCGGGTTGCGACCCGGACGTTGGTTTTTGTCTCGCAAATCAAAATTGCCAAAACCGGAGAGTTTTACCTGCTCACCATTTTCCAGAGCACGACGGATCTCTTCGAAAAACAGCTCTACCAGCTCTTTGGCATCCCGTTTGCTAAGCCCAAGCTTATCAAACAGATATTCTGACATTTCAGCTTTTGTAAGCGCCATAGGTTCAATCCCTCAATGATGCCTGGAATCGCTCTTTTAATGCCTCTACACATCTGGCAACGGTAGCGGCAATCTCCTCTTCTTCGAGTGTACGGCTGGTATCCTGAAGGATAAGGCTAATAGCGAGGCTCTTGAAACCTTCTGCTACGCCCTTGCCGCGGTACACGTCAAATAAGTTTACGCCAACTACCTGATTTACGCCAACTTTCTTACATTCGGCCAAAATATCTGCTGCGGGCACGTTTTCAGCGACGACAACCGCGATATCACGGCGGTTCGCCGGGAAGCGTGATACGTCCTGCGCCTGAGGAATGACGCGGTCTGCAACCGGGTTCCACTCCAGCTCGAACACGATGGTACGGCCATTCAGGTCCAGCTTACGCTCCAGTTCCGGATGAACAACTCCAATGAAACCAACGCGTTTACCGTCCAAATAAATCGCCGCGCTCTGGCCCGGATGCAGGGCTGGATTCGCTTCTGCACGGAATTCAATTTCAGATAATTTACCGGTCAGATCGAGAATGGCTTCCAGATCGCCCTTCATATCGTAGAAATCAACCGTACCTTTTGCCAGATCCCAGTGCTCTTCATAGCGATTACCGCTGATAGCCCCCGCCAGCATGAGATCCTGACGGATGCCTAAATTCGCCTGAGTATCCGGTACAAAGCGCAATCCACTTTCGAAAATTCGCACGCGGTTTTGCTGACGATTCTGGTTATACACGATAGTGCCGAGCAGGCCGGTCCACAGGGACAGACGCATCGCGGACATCTCGCTGGAGATCGGGCTTGGCAGGATCAGCGCCTCCTGGCCCGGGTGTATCAGCTGCTGCAGCTTAGGATCAACAAAGCTGTAAGTGATCACTTCCTGATAGCCTTTGTCGTTGAGCATGGTTTTCACACGCTTCAGGGACAGGTCGGCTTCACGGTGGGTGCCCATCACCAGACCCGCCTGTACCGGCTCGTCAGGGATGTTGTTGTAGCCGTAAACGCGGGCCACTTCTTCCACCAGATCTTCTTCAATTTCCATGTCGAAACGCCATGATGGCGCAACGGCTTTCCACTCGTCCAGGCCTTCGGTCACTTCACAGCCCAGACGGGTCAGAATGTCGGTAACCTGTGCATCGGCAACGTGGTGGCCAATCAGGCGATCCAGCTTGCTGCGGCGCAGGGTAATGGTGGCACGCTTAGGCAGCGTCGCTTCGTTGGTCACGTCGATAACCGGACCCGCTTCGCCGCCGCAGATGTCGATCAGCAGGCGAGTCGCACGTTCCATCGCTTTGTACTGCAGAGCCGGGTCAACGCCGCGCTCGTAGCGGTGAGAGGCATCGGTATGCAGACCGTGGCGGCGTGCGCGGCCGGTAATTGAGAGTGGGCTGAAGAACGCGCATTCCAGCAGAACGTTTTGCGTTTCATCGTTCACGCCAGAGTGTTCACCCCCGAAGATACCGCCCATTGCCAGCGCTTTGCTGTGGTCAGCAATCACCAGCGTATCGGCGTTCAGTTTGGCTTCGCTGCCGTCCAGCAGAACCAGGGTTTCGCCCTCTTTCGCCATGCGCACAACGATGCCGCCGTCGATACGATCTTTATCGAACGCGTGCATCGGCTGGCCCAGCTCCAGCAGAACGTAGTTGGTTACGTCAACAACCGCATCGATTGAGCGGATACCGCAGCGACGCAGCTTCTCTTTCATCCACAGCGGCGTTGGCGCCTTAACGTTAATGCCTTTCACCACGCGGCCCAGATAGCGCGGGCAAGCATCCGCAGCCTCAACCTGGATTGGCAGCACGTCACTGATGGTCGCTTCAACCGAAGCAATCTCCGGCGCGTTCAGTTCGGTCTGGTTCAGCACGGCAACGTCACGCGCCACGCCGATGATACCTAAGCAGTCGGCACGGTTTGGCGTGACGCTGATTTCAATGGTGTTGTCGTCAAGCTTCAGGTATTCACGGATATCGGTGCCGATTGGCGCATCCAGCGGCAGCTCAATGATGCCGTTGTGGTCGTCGGAAATACCCAGCTCGGAGAAGGAGCACAGCATGCCTTCAGACGGCTCGCCGCGCAGCTTAGCCGCTTTAATTTTGAAATCGCCCGGCAACACTGCACCGACGGTTGCCACGGCCACTTTCAGCCCCTGACGGCAGTTTGGCGCGCCGCAGACGATATCCAGCAGACGGTCACCGCCCACGTTCACTTTCGTCACGCGCAGTTTGTCGGCGTTAGGGTGCTGTCCGCACTCGACCACTTCACCCACCACCACGCCGGTAAAAGCACCCGAGACAGGATCGACGCCATCAACTTCCAGACCCGCCATGGTGATCTGGTTAGAAAGTGCTTCGCTGTCGAGCGTCGTGTTCACCCATTCGCGTAACCACAGTTCACTGAATTTCATTGTTCTGTCCTGCCCTTATTTAAACTGTTTGAGGAAACGCAGATCGTTTTCGAAGAATGCACGTAAGTCGGTCACGCCGTAGCGCAGCATGGTCAGACGCTCCATGCCCATACCGAAGGCAAAGCCGGAGTACACTTCCGGATCGATACCCACGTTACGCAGCACGTTTGGATGCACCATACCGCAGCCCAGCACTTCCAGCCATTTGCCGTTTTTACCCATCACGTCAACTTCCGCAGACGGTTCGGTGAACGGGAAGTAGGACGGACGGAAACGAACCTGCAGATCTTCCTCAAAGAAGTTGTTCAGGAAATCGTGCAGCGTACCCTTCAGGTTGGTGAAGCTGATGTTTTTATCAACAATCAGACCTTCCATCTGGTGGAACATTGGGGTGTGGGTCTGATCGTAGTCGTTACGATAGACGCGGCCCGGCGCGATAATACGGATTGGCGGCTCCTGATCCTTCATGGTACGGATCTGTACGCCGGAGGTCTGAGTACGCAGCAGACGCGTAGCGTCGAACCAGAAAGTGTCGTGGTCAGCACGTGCCGGATGATGGCCAGGAATGTTCAGGGCATCGAAGTTGTGATAATCATCTTCGATTTCCGGGCCAGTCGCCACGGTAAAGCCGAGCTCACCGAAGAAACTTTCAATGCGATCGATGGTACGGGTTACCGGGTGCAGACCACCGTTTTCAATACGGCGACCGGGCAGAGAAACGTCGATGGTTTCCGCCGCCAGACGCGCATTCAGCACCGCGCTTTCGAGTTCAGCTTTACGCGCGTTCAGCGCCTGCTGTACCTGCTCCTTGGCTTCGTTAATCACCGCACCCGCTGCCGGGCGTTCTTCCGGCGGCAGCTCACGCAGGGTAGTCATTTGAAGGGTTAAATGCCCTTTCTTGCCCAGATATTCGACGCGGACATTGTCTAACGCGGCAACATCTGAGGCCTGGTTAATGGCGGCCGTTGCACTGGCAACCAGCTCTGCGAGATGTGACATGGTTTTCCTCATTATGTCGGTGCAGACACCGATTTGGTGGACTTATTCTCTCGAATTTAGACACAAAAAAAGCCTCCATCAGGAGGCTTATCTGGCGCTGTTTTTCGTTTCATCTTTCACGCGCTAGCCTCCTGAATTCAGGTGCTAAAGTAAAAGAAGAAGCGGAAAATAGCAGCATTCATGCTTGCGTTACCTTGTGTGGTAAAAACCGTGAAGACCTTATTGAAAAGCCTGAACGGGTAAAAGTCAATGTTCTGATGATGTTAAAACAAAAGAGGGAGCAAAGCTCCCTCTCTCAACTGGCTTATGCCAGTGCTGCTTTCGCTTTTTCGACCAGAGCGGTGAACGCTACTTTGTCGAATACTGCGATGTCAGCCAGGATCTTACGGTCGATTTCAACAGAGGCTTTTTTCAGGCCGTTGATGAATTTGCTGTAAGAAATACCGTTCTGACGTGCTGCTGCGTTGATACGCGCAATCCACAGTTGACGGAACTGACGCTTACGCTGACGACGGTCACGGTAAGCGTACTGACCTGCTTTGATAACAGCCTGGAAGGCAACGCGGTATACGCGTGAACGCGCACCGTAGTAGCCTTTAGCTTGTTTCAAAATTTTCTTGTGACGTGCACGTGCAATTACACCACGTTTTACGCGAGCCATGTGTGCTCTCCTGTATCTATATTCTTAGTAAAAAAATTAAACGTTAACGGCTTATGCGTACGGCAGGCACGCGATAACCAGACCCAGATCGCCTTTAGAAACAAGGCCTTTTGGACGCAGGTGACGTTTACGCTTAGTAGATTTTTTGGTCAGAATATGACGCAGGTTTGCGTGCTTACGCTTAAATCCACCACCACCGGTTTTTTTGAAGCGCTTAGCAGCACCGCGTACGGTCTTAATTTTTGGCATCTTAATAACTTCCACTTCGCATTGTTAAATAAACGAAACATAGGCGAACAAAACCTATGAAACCCGAAGGCTCCACAGATTTTGCTGCTTGAAGGCCTTACTGTTTCTTCTTAGGAGCGAGCACCATGATCATCTGGCGGCCTTCGATCTTCGTAGGGAAGGATTCGACTACTGCCAGTTCACTCAGATCTTCACGGACGCGGTTAAGCACTTCCATACCGATCTGTTGGTGGGCCATCTCACGACCGCGGAAACGCAGTGTGATCTTGGCCTTATCGCCATCTTCCAGAAAGCGAATCAGGCTGCGGAGTTTTACCTGATAATCGCCATCGTCGGTACCAGGACGGAATTTGATTTCCTTAACCTGGATAACTTTTTGCTTCTTCTTCTGTTCCTTAGAAGACTTACTCTTTTCATAAAGGAACTTGCCGTAGTCCATGATACGACAAACTGGCGGTTCGGCGTTAGGGCTGATTTCAACTAAATCTACTCCAGCTTCTTCAGCTTTTTCGATCGCTTCTCTCAGACTCACAATCCCCAGTGGTTCACCTTCAAGATCTGTTAAGCGAACTTCCTGGGCGCGAATCTCGCCATTGATACGATTCGGACGTGCCGTTTGAACTCGTTTTCCGCCTTTAATACCTTATTCCTCCAGTTGTTGAAGACTGCGGCTGCGAATCTCTTGTTGCAGCTTCTCAATCACTTCACTTACGTCCAGGCTCCCCAGGTCTTTACCACGGCGGGTGCGAACGGCAACTTTTCCTGCTTCCACCTCTTTATCACCACAGACCAACATATACGGGACACGACGTAAAGTGTGCTCGCGGATTTTAAAGCCAATCTTCTCATTTCTCAAGTCTGCTTTTACGCGAATGCCCGCATTTTGTAGTTTCTGCGTCAATTCTTTAACGTAATCCGCCTGAGAATCGGTAATGTTCATCACCACGACCTGCACTGGCGCAAGCCAGGTTGGGAAGAAGCCCGCGAACTCTTCGGTCAGGATGCCGATGAAGCGCTCCAGAGAACCGAGAATTGCACGGTGAATCATTACCGGTACCTGACGCTCGTTGTCTTCGCCAACATAAGAGGCGCTTAAACGCTGCGGCAGGGAGAAGTCCAGCTGTACAGTACCGCACTGCCATGCGCGATCGAGGCAGTCATACAGGGTAAATTCAATTTTCGGACCGTAGAATGCGCCCTCGCCCAGCTGGTATTCGAACGGAATGCCGTTCTCTTCCAGCGCCACGGCGAGATCCGCTTCTGCGCGATCCCATGTCTCATCACTACCGATACGTTTTTCCGGACGCGTTGAGAGTTTGACCACGATCTTCTCGAAGCCAAAGGTGCTGTACATATCGTAGACCATACGAATACAGGCGTTAACTTCGTCACGGACCTGATCTTCAGTACAGAAGATATGCGCATCATCCTGAGTAAAGCCACGAACGCGCATCAGACCGTGCAGCGCACCTGATGGCTCGTTACGGTGGCAGCTACCGAACTCCGCCATACGCAGCGGCAGGTCGCGGTAGGATTTCAGACCCTGGTTGAAGATCTGAACGTGACCCGGACAGTTCATTGGCTTGATGCAGTACTCACGGTTCTCAGACGAGGTGGTGAACATCGCATCTTTGTAGTTGTCCCAGTGGCCGGTTTTTTCCCACAGCACACGGTCCATCATGAACGGGCCTTTCACTTCCTGGTACTGGTACTCTTTCAGCTTGGAGCGAACGAAGGTTTCCAGTTCACGGAAGATAGTCCAGCCGTCGTTATGCCAGAACACCATACCCGGCGCTTCTTCCTGCATATGATACAGGTCAAGCTGCTTACCGATTTTACGGTGGTCACGCTTCGCAGCCTCTTCCAGGCGCTGCAGGTACGCGCTCAGGGCTTTCTTATCTGCCCATGCGGTACCATAAATACGCTGCAACATCTTGTTGTTGCTGTCGCCACGCCAGTAGGCGCCTGCGATCTTCATCAGCTTGAAGTGATGACAGAAGCGCATGTTCGGCACGTGCGGTCCACGGCACATGTCGACGTATTCTTCGTGATGGTACAAGCCAGGCTTGTCATCATGCGAAATGTTTTCGTCAAGAATAGAGACTTTATAGTTCTCGCCGCGCTTCACGAAGGTTTCACGCGCTTCGTGCCAGCTGACTTTCTTCTTGATGACGTCATAGTTGGTTTCGGCGAGCTCGTGCATACGTTTTTCGAGCGCGTCGATATCTTCCTGGGTCAGGGTATGATCGAGGTCAACGTCATAGTAGAAGCCGTTGTCGATAACCGGGCCGATCGCCATTTTGGTGTTTTGCCACAGCTGTTTAATCGCATGACCTAACAGGTGCGCGCAGGAGTGACGAATGATCTCAAGACCTTCTTCGTCTTTCGCGGTGATGATAGACAGCTTCGCATCGCTCTCGATCAGATCGGACGCATCAACTAGCTCACCATTTACACGGCCAGCGATGGTCGCTTTCGCGAGTCCAGGGCCGATATCCAGGGCAACATCCATTGGGCTAACAGCGTGGTCGTAATGGCGTTGGCTGCCATCAGGAAGAGTAATTACAGGCATTTTATATCCTTATTTGCAGTGATGCCCCACACATAAGAGCATATACAAAGAAAATAATCATTATTTAACAATAGATTGCGAAACCATCTGACCAACAATCGTCAAATTGGCTCGTCATCATGCTCCCGCCGATTTCAGACAAATGCGGATTTACGGCAAGCCCCCTAATGGTAACACTAATGAAAGGGCGAATGCACCCTCTGCGACCAGTTTGAACCTTCACTCATCGGTATGAGTGAACGAACTTTCGCGAACCATGGCTCGCAATTCAAAAGTGCTGAGCTATTCTTGAACAGGTCCTTACACACCCAAGGGGCATCACATGAATGTGTCCAGTAGAACCGTTGTGATATTGAATATCCTTTCCGCTGCCGGTTTAGTGTTGATTCTTGCCGACAGATTCCATTGGTTCTGACATGAATCAATGCCGTTGCATAATCCTTTGTCCCGAATAATGCGCTTTTTACCGCATTTTTTTGGTAGACTGGAACAATAAACTGACAAGGAAGAGGTTATGCCAACAAAACGCTTTGCCGCGAAGCACTGGAAAATGGTGGTCGTATTAATTGCAATCTGCGGTGCAATGTTGTTATTGCGCTGGGCTGCAATGATATGGGGTTAGTGTTAACGCATTGCAAGTAAAAGTAATAAGACATCAAACCCTGAAAACTCTTTGAATATCTTTACAGCATTGCTGTGATGAAAACCGGTACATCACAATCCGGTTTTTTACAGTGAGGTTTAAAACCGAAACACGTATCAGGACCACTCACCGGCAACCAGTGTATGCACGTCAAACGCATCATTCATTGACTGACCGGTAGACTGTGACGCCGGGGCGATGTTTGAACCCGCTTCAACATCAGAGGCGGTGCTAATACCCGTGCGATCAGCAGCGAATACGCCAAAAGAGAGTGCTGAAAGCACCATTGCTGCTGCAGCAGTTTTGATTTTTTTCATCATGATTCTTCTCATACTTAATTAGAGCATAAAGACCTAAGGCTGAATTTTGCCTGTAGTGACAGTGTAGATCTGGATCACACTTTTGCATAGTCAGTTTATTTATCAATTCGTGTCAAATAATCTGAATATTCGGGGAGTGGTGTAATTATGAAGAAAGTATGGAGATATTTTCGGACCAATTATTTTAAAACGCCGTTTAATATAAATCAGCACAATTTCTAAAAATTAAAAAAGGGCCGAAATAATGTCGGCCCATTTAGATTACATTTTATAACCCAAAGAAATTGTCGTCCTGCGGTCGGTATGATCAGGCGCAGTTTCAGGCGGTGCTGAGTTCCAGGTCACGTTGTACGCTACCTTTAACCCAAAGTGTTCATTGATGGCCACATTCAGCGCCGTCTCGGAGTTCAGCGTCGTATCATCAGCACCGAATACCGAAACACCCTGCGTGAATTTGGTGTTGTCGGTCATCTGCCAGGCGTAAGTACCCGACGCATAGCCCAGCGGTTGGGTTTTGGTATCACCGTCGGTGTATTCGTCATAACGTACGCCTGGACCGAATTCAAAACGCAGGCTGTGTACTGGTCCGTTCAGGAACTGGCGACCATAACCTGCAGTGAAGACATCACGCTGCCGGTAGCCGTTATAGCGGTCGGTTAGCCAGCTTGCCTGACCGAACAGGTAATCATAATCGGTCATATTGTAACGACTACGCCCGCCTACGGCGTATTTCTCTGACGATCGCTCGTCATTCGCTGAGGGGTTGCTGGCATTCCCCCACAGTGACCAGGCGGTGGTGTTGCCATACCACGTCAGGGTGCTGTCTGCGGTCAGGGAAGAGCTTTTCGTGTTGCCGGATTGCGCCAGATACCCTGCGTTCAGGTTACCTTCAAAAGGTTTTTGCGCTGTGGAGGGATCGTCCATGACAGTAAAAACGGTATCATCGGCGATTGCATTCATTGACGCAAACACGCCACCCACCAGCATCATTGCAGCGGGTACTGTCTTCAAAAGCTTCATTTTATTAAGGAGTCCATACAACAAAAAAAGAGACCATCACGGTCTCGGAAACTTTCTTGAGGATCAATGACAAGGCGTCCAGAGAAAGGTAACAAATTATAAAAAGCCGCAAATAACATAGCAATGTTTTCTTATTTCATTTTTTGAATAAGAACGATCTCAAAACGACTTTTATTTTATAAAAACAACCCCGTACTTTTGTCAGCATTCATATTTAAAATCATACTGTTATTTACGTTGCCTTCCTGTCGATTGATGCCAGGCTTAAAGGAACCCATGCAAAAAGGAGGTTATGATGGTTCCTGTCTACACGCTGACACTCTCCCCTTCTCTCGATTCCGCTACCTTAACCGCACAGATTTACCCGGAAGGTAAACTACGCTGTAGCGCCCCGGTGTTTGAGCCCGGTGGTGGCGGTATCAACGTCGCACGCGCAATTACCCACCTTGGAGGCAAAGCGACGGCGATTTTTCCTGCCGGTGGTGCCACTGGTGAACATCTGGTGTCTCTGCTGGCAGATGAACAGGTTGCCGTGCAAACCGTCGAGGCCAGCGACTGGACGCGTCAGAACCTGCACGTTCACGTTGAGTCCAGCGGCGAGCAGTACCGTTTTGTTATGCCGGGGGCAAAATTGAGTGATGATGAGTTTCGTCAGCTTGAGGAGAAGGTCCTGACAATTGAAAGGGGCGCTTTGCTGGTGATCAGCGGCAGCCTGCCGCCGGGCGTGAGCACAGAGAAACTCACAGCATTAATTCGGGCAGCCCAGCAACGGGGCATCCGGTGCATTGTCGACAGTTCCGGCGAGGCGTTAAAAGCCGCTCTGGAGCCAGGCAACCTTGAGCTGGTTAAACCCAATCAGAAAGAGCTCAGCGCGCTGGTGAATCGTGAACTCACCCAGCCGGATGACGTCCGTAATGCCGCGCAAGAACTGATACGCAGCGGCAAGGCATTGCGCGTGGTGGTTTCTCTTGGCCCTCAGGGTGCGCTGGCCGTGGATGGAACGGGCTATGTGCAGGTTGTGCCACCCCCCATGAAAAGCCAGAGCACCGTTGGCGCAGGCGACAGTATGGTGGGGGCGATGACGCTGAAACTGGCGCAGGGGGCGTCGCTGCTGGAGATGACGCGCTACGGCGTTGCAGCAGGTAGCGCTGCAACCATCAATCAGGGCACGCGGCTTTGTTCGCTGCCTGACACCGAGAAAATTGTTGATTATCTGTCCCAAAATTAACCGTCCCCTCTCTCTTCCGGGGAGAGGGTAAAGACGAGCTATAGTCGCCAAAAACGTACTATCGACTATGCTAAGAAAACTTTCATGATAACAATGAGGTGAACTATGAGCAGTGGTGACATCACCCGCTACGTCATTACCGTCAACATTCATGAAGCGTTACTGACCGAGCTCAATGAACTCAACAACGCTTTTACACGGGCAAATTTTCTGCTCACCCTCACGGACGACGAGGGCAATATTCATGATTTAGGCACGCTGACATTTGGCCTGATAAGCGCCCTCAGCGACGAGGAAGTTCACGCCCTGGCAAGCAGCCTGGCCGAGAGTGTGACTGACAAGGACGCGGATATTGAGGTAGATACCTGGGAAAGCTGGCGAAAAAAAGAACAATAAGTGCGTTGTATGAATTTAAACCGCTCAGGTGTGCGTTAGTTCGTATTTTTTAACAGCCGTTTTGCGCTAACTTTATGATCTGGCAGACAACATGGGAGAGATATCATGTGGCAGGCTATCAGTCATCTTTTAAGCGAGCAATTAGGTGAAGGTGAAATTGAACTGCGTAATGAACTGCCTGGCGGTGAAATCCACGCCGCGTGGCATTTACGCTACGCGGGGCGCGACCTTTTCGTTAAATGCGATGAACGTGAACTTCTCCCAATCTTCACTGCCGAAGCCGATCAGTTGGATCTGCTGTCGCGCAGCAAAACGGTCACCGTCCCGCACGTCTGGGCCGTGGGCAGTGACCGTGACTACAGTTTTCTGGTCATGGAATATCTCCCCGCTCGCCCACTGGATGCCCATAACGCGTTTATTCTTGGACAGCAGCTAGCACGATTGCACCAGTGGAGCGATCCACCCCAGTTTGGACTCGATTTCGACAACGACCTATCCACCACACCACAGCCGAACGCCTGGCAACGCCGCTGGTCGATCTTCTTTGCAGAGCAACGTATTGGCTGGCAGTTGGAACTGGCGGCAGAGAAAGGTCTGGAATTTGGCAACATTGATGCCATTGTCGAACACGTGCAGCAGCGTCTTGCCGCGCATCAGCCTCAGGCTTCACTCTTGCACGGGGATTTGTGGTCAGATAACTGTGCGCTGGGTCCGAACGGCCCTTATATCTTCGACTCTGCCTGTTACTGGGGTGACAGAGAGTGCGACCTCGCCATGCTGCCACTGCATCCTGAACAGCTGCCGCAGATTTATGACGGATACCAGTCGGTCTCGCCGTTACCGCCTGACTTCCTCGACCGCCAGCCGGTGTATCAACTTTATACCCTGTTGAATCGGGCAATTCTGTTTGGCGGTCAACATCTGGTGAATGCGCAGCGTGCACTGGAGCGGGTACTGGCGGCGTAGCGGGCGGTCATGCACCACCCGCTGTGGCTCTAGATAAAACCGAGCAGAGAGAAAAAGAAATAACCGGCCACGATGATGACTACCGGTAATACATAGAGCGGGAAAATCTGCAGGAAAATCGTGTGACGCGGAACAACAATGCGGGATTCGATTTGCTCGCGGCTCATTCCGTCCGGCCCTTTCGCCTGCTCAAGAATGAGCTGGTCTTCCACACCTTCGCGTAAAAAACGCGTCTGGCGACTCATGCGCGCGCCTGATGCCTGCAATGCCATCGCGATAAAAATCAGCGCGTAAATCACCCAAAAGCCAACATTCGCCTGTTGATGAAAATTCGGTGTCGGTGAGTTAAACCAGAAAAAGTTTAAGAACGGGGTGTTAAAACGCATCATTTCAATCATCACATGCGCGAAATCCAGCATTACCGCATTGATACCCGGCTGCTTTTCACTGTGATCGTACATAAATTTGAGTACGGAAATCAGCGTGGAAATTACAGCCGGAATAAAAATGGCCCAACCGGCAATACGTTTTAAGACAGCGATGCGTCCAGCTTGTTGATACGTCATTCGTTCCCCTTCAAAAAGACGCGTTATTTTTGCCTAAGTCTACCTGCTGCCCATCATTTTCGCCCGTTCTTTAAAAGCATTATGCTAAATTGCAGATTGTGCTTAGCACGTATCGTCTGTCGAACACCTGAGATAAGGAGACGTTGTGATGTCGACACCGCGCCAAATACTTGCCGCCATTTTTGACATGGACGGATTGCTGATTGACTCCGAACCGCTGTGGGATCGGGCTGAACTGGATGTGATGGCGAGCCTCGGCGTCGATATCAGCCGCCGGAACGAGCTTCCCGATACGCTGGGACTTCGCATTGATATGGTTGTAGACCTCTGGTATGCCCACCAGCCATGGATTGGCCCCGGTCGTGACGACGTCACCGCGCGTATTATTAACCGCGCCATTACGCTGGTTGAAGAGCAGAAGCCCCTGCTTCCGGGCGTGCGTGATGCGATCGCCCTGTGCAAGGCGCAAGGATTGAAGGTCGGGCTGGCCTCCGCTTCGCCGCTGCATATGCTGGAAAAAGTGCTGTCCCTGTTCGAACTGCGCGACAGCTTCGACGCGCTGGCCTCAGCCGAGAAACTGCCCTACAGCAAGCCGCACCCTCAGGTCTATATGGACTGCGCCGCAAAACTGGGTCTGGATCCGCTCACCTGCGTGGCGCTGGAAGATTCCGTTAACGGCATGGTGGCCTCCAAAGCCGCACGCATGCGCTCTATCGTTGTGCCTGCCGAAGAAGGCCGCCACGATCCCCGCTTTGCCCTGGCGGATGTGAAACTGGCCTCGCTGGAAGACCTTACGGTTGCCCATCTGCGCGGCGAGTGACCTTCTCTTTCAGGCAGCCCTTCGCTGCCTGAAAGTAAAAATAAAACATCGTTTCATTTAATTGCATTTCCTGCTTTCACCTCCTATTCTTACCTTCAGAATGACAATAACCTTACTTCTGAGGCGCGTATGATACTGGAGTCCTTCACTCTTTCAGGAAAAGTGGCCATCGTCACGGGATGCGATACCGGGCTGGGACAGGGCATGGCCGTGGCGCTCGCACAAGCCGGATGCGATATTGTTGGCGTGAACCGTAAAGTTCCCGACGAAACGGCCGCGCGCATCACCGCTCTCGGGCGTCGATTTATGGCGATTCGGGCCGATCTCGGTCAACAAGAAAGCATTCAGCGCGTAGTGGATAGCGCTGTCGCCGAGATGGGACGCGTCGATATTCTGGTGAATAACGCCGGGACCATACGTCGGGAGGATGCCCTGGCATTCAGTGAAAAAGACTGGGACGATGTTGTTAACCTGAATCTCAAATCGGTTTTTTTCCTCTCTCAGGCGGTGGCCAAACAGTTTATCCAGCAGGGTCAGGGTGGGAAAATCATCAATATTGCCTCGATGCTTTCATTCCAGGGGGGGATCCGCGTGCCTTCTTACACCGCGTCTAAAAGCGGTGTTCTGGGTATCACGCGCCTGCTCGCCAACGAATGGGCTACGCATGGCATCAACGTGAACGCCATTGCGCCGGGTTATATGGCGACCAATAACACGCAGCAGTTGCGCGATGATGAACAGCGTAGCCAGGCGATCCTGGAGCGTATCCCGGCCGGGCGCTGGGGATTGCCGGAGGATTTGCAAGGTCCGGTTGTTTTCCTTGCCTCTGCTGCATCGGATTATGTCAACGGTCACACCCTGGCCGTAGACGGTGGCTGGCTGGCGCGCTGACGCCGCTTTGTGACAAAGAGTTACACCGTCACCTCTTCCGCGCACTGTATAAAAACCCTATACTGTATGAATTGACAGTTTGTTGGGTTTTATCATGACGGCGGAAGGCCACCTGCTTTTTTCAATTGCATGCGCAGTGTTTGCCAAAAACGCTGAACTGACCCCTGTGCTGGCACAGGGTGACTGGTGGCATATCGTCCCTTCCGCCGTATTAACCTGTCTCCTGCCGGACATCGATCACCCCAAGTCGTTTCTTGGACAACGGTTGAAGTGGATCGCCAAACCCATTGCCAGAGCGTTTGGCCATCGTGGGTTTACCCACAGCCTGCTGGCCGTGTTTGCCCTGCTTACCCTGTTCTATTTAAAAGTGCCTGAAAGCTGGATAGTGCCGGCAGATGCCATACAGGGGATGGTGCTCGGCTATTTAAGCCATATTCTTGCCGATATGCTGACGCCTGCCGGTGTCCCCCTCCTGTGGCCCTGCCGGTGGCGTTTCCGTTTTCCCATTCTCGCCCCGCAAAAAGGCAATCAGCTGGAGCGCGTTTTGTGCATGGCACTCTTCGCGTACGCCGTCTGGATGCCGCAGACGTTGCCCGAAAATGGTGCAGTTCGCTGGTCATCGCAGATGATCAATTCGCTGCAATTTCAGTTCAATCGTTTCATTCATCACCAGATTGAACAGTAAACAAACAAAATAATCACGTTTGTCATAAACCATTCCATTTGGATATAAGCGCTGCATCACACTTCTGCTAACCTTGCGCCATCAGGATCGGTAAAAACCGGCCGTATAATAAATCAGGAGAACGGGGATGAATTTTCCACTCATCGCGAACATTATTGTGTTCGTTGTATTGCTATTGCTTCTCGCGCAGGCGCGCCACAAACAGTGGAGCCTGGCGAAAAAAGTGCTGGTCGGTTTGGTCATGGGTGTGGCCTTTGGTCTGGCATTACACGCTGTTTACGGCTCCGATAACCCGGTACTGAAAGATTCCAGTCAATGGTTCAACATTGTCGGTAACGGTTACGTGCAGCTGCTGCAAATGATTGTGATGCCGCTGGTGTTCGCGTCTATTCTGAGCGCAGTTGCTCGTCTGCATAATGCGACTCAGCTGGGGAAAATCAGCTTCCTGACTATCGGTACGCTGCTGTTCACCACGCTGATTGCCGCGCTGGTGGGCGTGCTGGTGACCAACCTGTTTGGCCTGACCGCTGAAGGTCTGGTCCAGGGTACGGCTGAAACCGCGCGTCTGACGGCGATTCAAACCAACTATGTTGGCAAAGTGGCCGACCTGACGGTTCCGCAGATGGTGCTCTCCTTTATTCCTAAAAACCCGTTTGCTGACCTGACCGGCGCAAGCCCAACCTCCATCATCAGCGTGGTGATCTTCGCCGCGTTCCTGGGTGTGGCTGCGTTGAAGCTGCTGAAAGACGATGCGCCAAAAGGTGAACGCGTGCTGACCGCTATCGAGACCCTGCAGAGCTGGGTAATGAAGCTGGTCCGTCTGGTCATGCAGCTGACGCCTTACGGTGTGCTGGCACTGATGACCAAAGGGGTTGCGGGATCAAACCTGCAGGACATCATCAAGCTGGGCAGCTTTGTCGTCGCCTCTTACCTGGGTCTGGGCATCATGTTTGTGGTGCACGGCATCCTGCTGGGCGTGAACGGCGTCAGCCCGCTGAAATACTTCCGTAAAGTGTGGCCAGTGCTGACCTTCGCGTTTACCAGCCGTTCCAGTGCAGCGTCTATTCCGCTGAATGTGGAAGCGCAAACGCGTCGCCTGGGCGTTCCTGAGTCCATCGCCAGCTTCTCTGCTTCCTTTGGTGCCACCATTGGACAGAACGGCTGTGCAGGTCTGTACCCGGCAATGCTGGCCGGAATGGTCGCGCCGACTGTGGGTATCAACCCGCTGGATCCGGTGTGGATTGCCACCCTGGTGGGCATTGTGACCATCAGCTCCGCAGGCGTTGCGGGTGTCGGTGGTGGTGCAACCTTCGCCGCACTGATTGTGCTGCCTGCGCTGGGTCTGCCTGTGACGCTGGTTGCGCTGCTGATCTCCGTTGAACCGCTGATCGACATGGGACGTACCGCGCTGAACGTGAGTGGCTCCATGACCGCCGGTACGCTAACTAGCCAGTGGCTGAAGCAGACCGACAAAGCGATTCTGGACAGTGAAGACGACGCCGAACTGGCGCACCGTTAATCACTGTTGAAATAAAAAAACCGCCTGATGGCGGTTTTTTTATGGCTGTTATTCTTCAACCTCTTCATCCTGGCGGATCTGCATCGCCCACCGTTGCGCTGACTCCGGCACCGTAAACGTGGGAGAGCGGCGGAAATGTTCGCCGATCAGCACAAAGGCCACGTATTTACCCCGTAACTGCCAGACGTCGCGAAAACCATCCACTTTCAGGGCATGGTCAGGCGGCGCGGGCTCAACGCGGGGCACATAGCTAATAACCTGGCGGTTTTGTTGACGAAGAGGTTTCATAAGCGACGGGTTCACTAAAGCAAATTCTTGAAGCAGGAAAATTCTATGATAGCCGATCCGACTACCTTCCGTCGCGCTCCGAGTGGGTGAGATGGCTCCTTTCGTTAATGACGGCATGTGAAAACTCTTAGTTGGCGAGCCATCTCACGACATTGTTCTATCCTTAATAGGGTTTTTAGCAATGGATAAAGGAGAAACGTGCAATGTCGAACAAAGATAAAACACATCAATCACCGATTCATGGCACTGAAGAATCGCAACCGGGTATGGACTCTCTCGCTCCAGCTGACGGCTCTCACCGCCCCTCACCGGGCCCTTCCGCCCCTGGCGAGCAGCCTACCGCACCGGGAAGCATGAAATCGCCGGATACGGGGAACGAGAAGCTGAAATCGCTTGAGCCACACCGTAAAGGTAGCGAAGGTTTTGCGCTCACGACCAATCAGGGCGTGCGTATTGCTGACGATCAGAACTCCCTTCGCGCAGGCACACGTGGGCCAACCCTGCTGGAAGATTTCATCCTGCGGGAAAAGATTACCCATTTTGACCACGAGCGCATACCGGAACGCATCGTTCACGCGCGCGGCTCGGCTGCGCACGGATACTTCCAGCCCTATAAAAGTCTGAAAGACATTACCAAAGCGGATTTCCTCTCCGACCCGGATAAAATCACCCCGGTGTTTGTGCGCTTTTCTACCGTGCAGGGTGGCGCTGGCTCGGCCGACACGGTGCGCGATATCCGCGGTTTTGCCACCAAATTTTATACCGAAGAAGGTATTTTCGACCTGGTCGGCAACAATACCCCGGTGTTTTTCATTCAGGATGCGCATAAATTTCCTGACTTTGTCCATGCGGTAAAACCGGAGCCCCACTGGGCCATACCGCAGGGACAAAGTGCGCACGACACCTTCTGGGACTACGTCTCGCTACAGCCAGAAACATTGCACAACGTGATGTGGGCAATGTCAGACCGCGGCATTCCGCGCAGCTATCGCACCATGGAAGGGTTTGGCATCCACACCTTCCGCCTGATTAACGCGGAAGGCAAAGCCACTTTCGTGCGCTTCCACTGGAAACCTGTGGCGGGTAAAGCGTCGCTGGTGTGGGATGAAGCGCAGAAGCTGACTGGCCGCGATCCTGATTTCCACCGCCGCGAGCTGTGGGAATCCATTGAAGCCGGAGACTTCCCGGAATACGAACTGGGGTTACAGTTGATTCCGGAAGAGGACGAGTTCAAATTTGATTTCGACCTGCTTGATCCGACTAAACTCATTCCTGAGGAACTGGTGCCGGTTCAGCTGGTAGGGAAAATGGTGCTCAACCGTAATCCGGATAATTTCTTTGCCGAGAATGAACAGGCCGCCTTCCACCCGGGCCATATTGTCCCCGGTCTGGATTTCACCAACGACCCGCTGTTACAGGGTCGTCTGTTCTCCTACACCGACACGCAGATTAGCCGTCTCGGCGGACCGAACTTCCACGAAATCCCCATTAACCGCCCTACCTGCCCGTATCACAATTTCCAGCGCGACGGGATGCATCGCCAGGATATCGACACCAACCCGGCGAACTACGAACCGAACTCGATCAACGATAACTGGCCGCGTGAAACACCACCGGGCCCGAAACGTGGCGGGTTTGAGTCGTATCAGGAACGCGTCGAGGGGACCAAAATTCGCGAACGCAGCCCATCCTTCGGTGAGTATTACGCCCATCCTCGCCTGTTCTGGAACAGCCAGACCCCGATTGAGCAGCAGCATATCATCGGCGGCTTCAGCTTTGAGCTGAGCAAAGTGGTGCGCACCTACATCCGCGAGCGCGTGGTTGATCAGCTGGCGCGAATCGATATCCAGCTGGCGCAGAGCGTCGCCGATAACCTTGGTATTACCCTGACCGATGAGCAACGTAACGCAGCTCCACCGAAAGACGTTAACGGGCTGAAAAAGGATCCGTCTCTGAGCCTGTACGCCGTACCGGGCGGTTCGATTAAGGGCCGCGTGGTCGCCATCCTTTTGAACGATAAAACTCGCGCCAGCGACGTGCTGGGGATTATGCAGGCGCTGAAAAGCCAGGGCGTGCATGCGAAACTGCTTTATTCCCGTATGGGCGAAGTGACCGCCGATGATGGCTCCGTGCTGCCGGTGGCGGCGACCTTTGCCGGGGCGCCTTCGCTGACCGTTGATGCGGTGATTGTGCCGTGTGGAGATATTGACAGCCTGCTGACCAACGGTGACGCCGTGTATTATCTGCTGGAAGCCTATAAGCATCTGAAACCGATCGCCCTGGCAGGCGATGCGCGACAGTTTAAGGCGAAGCTGAAGGTGGCCGATCAGGGTGAGGACGGCATTGTCGAGGGCGATAACGTTGACGCTGCCTTTATGACGAAGCTGTTTGATTTACTCGCCGCGCACCGCGTCTGGTCGCGCAGCAGTAAGATCGATCACATTCCGGCGTAAACAATACCCTCACCCCGGCCCTCTCCCTGA
>NZ_AEXB01000131.1 GCF_000211415.1 Enterobacter mori LMG 25706
GGTGGCGCTTCGCTTACCGGGCCTACAAAACCCGTAGGCCGGGTAAGGCGTAGCCGCCACCCGGCAATTGTGCACCGTTCTTGCCGGGTGGCGCTGCGCTTACCCGGCCTACGGGATCTCAGGAATATGTTGGATTTGTAGGCCGGGTAAGGCGTAGCCGCCACCGGGCGATTAAGACTGAAGCATGCCGTTTTGCAGAAGAAAATTCCACCACGGAATGCCACAAACTCTATGGACCTGAAACGTGACTGGTTTTATGAAGTGCGGAAAAATTCAGAGAGATGACAGTATGTCGAGCTGCCGGTTCAGAATACGCGTCGCGGGGATTATTTCACCGATGCGCTGGCTTGGGCGACGGAGAATCTCCAGCTCGCACTCACGCTGGACTGCGTGGCGGAGAAAGCCTGCATGAGCCGACGCAGTTTTACCCGGCGGTTCCAGCAAACCACGGGGGAAAGTTTTTCGCGCTGGCTACTCAACCAGCGCATCATCGTCGCACAGCGCTATCTCGAAAAAACCGACCAGCCTGTGGATGACATTGCCGAGCGCGTCGGTTTTCCCTCGACGACCTCTTTACGCCGTCACTTTCACAATCTGCTCAATACCTCACCTTCCCGCTATCGACGCGAGTTTCGCGGCCGATAATGAAGTGAGTTATTTTCCCTGCGTTTCAAAACCCGCCATCACGGCCGTGAGCTCAGCCAGTGAAAATCCGTGTTTTGCATCGTCAACGCCCAGTCCAAAGCGTTCCTGCATCAGTCGGTAAAGCGCTTCAGCGTCCGGCAAATGGATCTGCTCCTCCACATGGCCATTTTGCCAGTGGGTAAAGTTGAAGTTGGTTAGCGTCAGCTTGCCGCCATCCGGCAGATGACGACACATCAGCAGATGGTGACGGAAATGCGACTGCGGCCAGTGCGCCGACCAGAAATTCCCCATAACGTAATCACTGAAATACTGCGTCGTCAGGTCAAACTGATACATCGACTGCCAGTGCTCGTGGTGGCGGAACTGCAGTACCCAGTCGTTACCCTCACTCAGCAGACGATACAGCCCGTGCGGCGTCTCTTGTTCTTCATTGGCAAGCAAACGAATCGGCGCCGTCAGCGTCTGGCCGCCAAACCCTACGTCGGCAATCCAGCGCTCACCGTTAAGCTCCACCAGCAGCAGGCGATGCGTGCGCGGCGGCATTTGCGGCGGATTTGCCAGAACGACGCGCCCCAGCACGCTGCGTACCGTAAAGCCAACTTCGCGCAATACGCGTTCGAACAGGCCGTTTTGCTCAAAGCAATAGCCTCCGCGGCGCGCGGAGACCAGCTTGTCGACCAGATTCTGATCCTCAAGGTGGATCTCTCGCGGCAGAACGACATCAATATTTTCAAACGGGATCGCGCCGTTGTGGTGTAAATGCAGCGCGCGCAGCATGTCGATATCAACAGCGGTTGGTTGCGTCCAGCCGATGCGAGCGAAATAGGCGGTCAGAAATGGGGACATTCATCAGTTTCCTTTGATTGCGATGTTTTGTTTATAAACTAATTTTATGCGTCCACTTTGATTTACGTGCTTTTTCGTCATACTCATCAAAGTAAATAAGGAGCTTCTATGAATCACTTTCGCCCTGTTGAATTACGTCATGCCAGCCGTCTGCTGAACCACGGTCCGACTGTGCTTATCACCAGTCGGGATGAAAGCCTCGACAGACGCAACGTGATGGCCGCCGCATGGTCAATGCCCGTTGAGTTTGAACCGCCGCGCATCGCGATCGTCGTGGATAAAAGTACCTGGTCACGTGAGCTGATTGAGCGCAGCGGGAAATTTGGCATCGTCATACCCGGCGTGGCAGCGGCCAACTGGACATACGCGGTCGGTAGCGTCAGCGGACGCGATGAAGACAAATTCAACTGCTATGGGATCCCGGTCGTGAACGGTCCTGAACTTGGCCTGCCGGTTATTGAAGAGAAATGTCTGGCGTGGATGGAGTGCCGGTTATTACCTGTAACTTCTGCGGCAGAAAAATATGACACCCTGTTTGGTGAAGTGGTTTCAGCAGCAGCAGACGAACGCGCGTTTGTCGCTGGCCGCTGGCAGTTTGACGGGGATAAGCTGAACACCCTGCATCATCTTGGTGCCGGGACGTTTGTGGCGAGTGGGAAGATTGTGAAGGCGTTGGATTGATTTTTTAAACATATGCGTCTGAATTATATAAAATTTCTATGGCATTTTATGTTTACTATTGCGTTGTGAAACTGAGGATATTTCCGGAGTTGCTGCATTAGCACTCACGCGTTAAGGAAATATCAATGTCATGGAATAAAGATGGCGCAATCTCGTATGCCAAATCACACGCCCAACCGAAGAGCACCGGTTATTGTGCTCGCTACGTCACCGAAGCGATCAGAACGGGGGAAGATTAAAAATCCCCAATACGCGTCTGGCGAAAGATATGGGCCGTACCTTGGTCAACGCTGGATTCCGCCTGGTATACGATCAACCTCATGCCGGTGACGTAGCCGTTATCCAAAATATAGTGGGTCACGATAGCGGGCACGTTTGCATATACGATGGTCAGCAGTGGATCAGCGATTTTGTACAACGCACCCTGTATCCAGGACAGGCTTACCGCAACATACAACCTCATTACGAACTGTTCAGGCATGATTAATGAAACCACTCTACTTATTACTTTTCACCCTTTCTCCGCTCGCGGTCGCAGAAAACATTTATACACCGGGCCAGGCAGCGCTTAAATTCAATCAATGGTATATCGCGCAGTTAGAACAGAACAAACCGCCCGTACTCAATCCAGACGTTATGAATGATTACGTTGCCTCTGGGACAATTGCAGCAGTTAAAGAATTGTATTCAGGCGACAGTAATGAAAAAGATATGCCCGACGCGGATATGTTTATCAAAGCACAGGACTGGGATGATGACTGGCATCAGATAACCGTCTTACATTCTGATTTTGACGCCGTTTGCACAAACGTCTATATCGCGTTTGGTAAGAAGCAAGATCATGTTGTTGCGGATTGTCTCGTTGAAGAACAAGGAAAATGGAAAGTTCGATCGGCGACGCTAATTAAGCAACAGGCATAAGCTCCCAGTCGTACTAATAAAAACACATGGTAGCCTAACGACTACCATGTGCAATTAATTAACTACTTAGAACGCCGCGAAATAATCTCTTCCGCAACATTCCGCGGAGCTTCCGCAAAATGATGGAACTCCATCGTGTACGTCGCGCGTCCCTGTGACATAGAACGCAAGGTGGTGGCGTAACCAAACATCTCTGCCAGCGGCACGTCAGCACGAATAATCTGGCTGCCGTACTGCTCTGCCATCCCCTGCACCATGCCGCGACGGGAAGAGAGATCACCCATAATATTACCGGCGTACTCTTCCGGCGTTTCCACCTCCACGTGCATCACGGGCTCCAGGATAACCGGATCCGCTTTACGCGCGCCCTCTTTGAAGCCCAGGATCGCCGCCATGCGGAAGGCCATCTCCGAGGAGTCGACGTCGTGATACGAACCAAACGTCAGGGTGGCTTTCACATCCACAACCGGATATCCCGCCAGCACCCCAGAGTTCATGGCCTCACGCAGTCCTTTCTCAACGGAAGGAATATACTCGCGCGGCACCACGCCTCCCTTGGTGGCATCTTCAAATTTAAAGCCGCTGCCCGGCTCTAACGGTTCAAGGCTGAGCACCACATGGCCGTACTGCCCTTTACCGCCGGACTGACGGACAAATTTGCCTTCGATGTCCTTCACCGCTTTACGCAGGGTTTCACGGTAGGTTACCTGTGGACGACCAATATTTGCCTCCACGCCAAACTCACGCTTCATGCGGTCGACGATGATTTCCAGATGAAGCTCGCCCATCCCGGAGATAATCGTCTGGCCAGACTCCTCGTCGGTGTGGAGACGGAAAGACGGATCTTCCGCCGCCAGACGCTGCAGCGCGATACCCATTTTCTCCTGGTCGGCCTTGGTTTTCGGCTCGATCGCCAGAGAAATTACCGGGTCCGGGAACTCCATACGTTCAAGCGTAATAACCGCATTAGGGTCGGTCAGCGTGTCACCGGTCGTGACATCTTTCAGACCCACGCAGGCCGCGATATCGCCCGCGCGCAGTTCGTCCACCTCGTGGCGATCGTTCGCATGCATCAGCACGATACGCCCGATACGTTCTTTCTTCCCTTTTACCGGGTTATACACCGCGTCGCCTTTGCGCAGCACGCCGGAGTAGACGCGGATAAACGTCAACTGCCCGACGTACGGGTCGCTCATCAGCTTGAATGCCAGCGCCGAGAACGGTTCGTCATCACTCGGATGACGTTCCGCGTGCTGCCCTTTTTCATCCACGCCATCAATGGCGGGGACGTCCAGCGGCGACGGCATCAGTTCGATCACGGCATCCAGCATGCGCTGCACACCTTTGTTTTTGAAGGCGCTGCCGCACAGCATCGGTTGGATTTCCCCGGCAATGGTGCGAATACGTAGCCCTTTAATGATTTCAGCTTCATCAAGATTGCCCGTTTCCAGGTACTTATCCATCAGTTCATCGCTTGCTTCCGCCGCCGCAGAGACCATTTTTTCGCGCCACTCTTGCGCGGTACCGAGCAGATCGTCAGGTACCGGCGCATAGTTAAACGCCATGCCCTGAGTGGCATCGTCCCACAGAATGGTGCGCATCTTAATGAGATCCACCACGCCGGTGAAATGTTCTTCTGCGCCAACCGGGATCACAATCGGCACCGGATTGGCCTTCAGGCGTTCCTGCATCATCCGCACGACGCGGAAGAAATCGGCACCCGGACGGTCCATTTTGTTGACGAACGCAATGCGTGGAACCTTGTATTTGTTAGCCTGACGCCAGACGGTTTCCGACTGCGGCTGTACGCCGCCCACGGAGTCATACACCATCACGGCACCATCGAGTACGCGCATGGAACGTTCCACCTCTATGGTGAAATCCACGTGCCCCGGAGTGTCGATGATGTTGATCCGGTGCGGCTCAAACCCCCGGTCCATACCCGGCCAGAAGCAGCTGACCGCCGCGGAGGTAATGGTGATACCGCGCTCTTGCTCCTGAGCCATCCAGTCGGTGGTTGCCGCGCCATCGTGTACTTCACCCAGCTTGTGGCTCATCCCGGTATAAAACAGGATGCGCTCAGTGGTGGTTGTTTTACCGGCATCGATATGCGCGGAGATACCGATGTTGCGATAACGTTCGAGGGGGATGGGTCGGGGCATGATATTTCCTTAAGTCTTCAAGACTGTATTGTGACGACCGGGATGGTCGTATATTCGTTCGTTTGCTATAATAGTCCTATTGTACGAGTATTATCGAACTATTTTTTAACGATTGACCTATTGTTGATATAGCTCAATCTGACATTTCACGCAGGAAAACCATGATCCCAAACCACCCCGAACCTGAACAAATACTCCTGGAAAACGTGCTGTTCGCCCTCGGCAACCCGCTCCGCCTCTCGATAATTCGCAGGCTGGCCGACGGCAGTGAACTCAGCTGTAATGCCCTTCGTCCGGAAGATGTGGTGAAATCGACAATGACACACCACTGGCGCGTACTGCGCGACAGCGGCGTTATCTGGCAGCGCCCGCAGGGGCGGGAAAATATGATTTCATTGCGAAGAGAGGATCTTGACGCCCGCTTTCCGGGGCTGATGGAGATACTTTTACAGGCGAAATCATAAGAACATGTGGGGTTTCCCCTGAAAAATGCCCCGTATAGATTTAAGGGGCATCATGTCAGCTAAGGGATTTATCTCACGTGCATACGATACTCAATCATCCCGCTTTTTTTCGCAATCCAGTCGTACAATCGTTGCCCGCGATAATTGGCTTCATGCGTATGCCAGTAAAGATGGGCGGCATGATGTTTCCTTGCTTCTTTCTGAACATATTCTATTAATTGTTTGCCAACGTGTTTGCCTCTGATGGTCTCACAGACATATAAATCTTCGAGGTAGCAGTAATCGCTCTCAGCCCAGGTCGAACGGTGAAAAAGATAATGCGCAAAACCCACTACGTCTCCATCACATCGCGCCACCACGCAGAATAGCGGTTCTACGGGGCTGAAAAATCGTTGCCAGGTTCGTTGAGTGACGGCCCCTGAGAGGTCGACATTATAAAATTCCTGGTATTTACCCCACAGTGGCATCCAGCTTTCAAAATCACGTTCTTTAACTGCCTCAACCGTCACGCTCGTATTGTTCATATTGCCTCTTTCCTTATCCGTTATTTGTTTCAGGAAGAGTGTATTTGCTGAATGGCACGTTTTTCCCCGCCAATTTTTGCCATAAATGCAGACCAATTCTTCATCCTGCTGTCCGCAATATTGCTTTAGAATCAAGAGACACAGAGGAAAAGTGGACAACGTAATGTTTAAGCACGCGCAGCTTGAAACGGTTAAAGCATGGATCATCGATCCTGCAAACGGTTCGCTACCGCTTCACGAAAGAATCCAGAGAGCGATACGGACACTGATACTGGAAGGGATCTTATCTAACGGTAAGGCCCTTCCTGCTTCACGTGCGCTGGCTATCTCACTGAGTGTTTCCCGGGATACGATTGAAGCAGCCTATTCCAGCCTGCATGCGGAAGGTTTTATTGAGCGGCAAACAGGCCGAGGAAGCTTTGTCTCTTCCAGCGCGCGGTTTTTAAAACCTCGCTCTCGACTGCGCCAGCCAACCGCTGAAACACGAAAAGCAAAACTCAGTGCCCGTGGAAAAGTCATCTATGAAAGCGGCGGGATCCGCGAATTTTCCTCACCCCGTCCGCTGGCACCCGGTATTCCTGAAACCCGCATGTTTCCCATTCCAACCTGGGAACGTCTTCAACGGCAGGTCCTGAAGGAATATCAGCACCAGATATTAGCGCAAAGCCCTCCGCAGGGTATGGAGCGCCTGCGGCGAGCAATCGTGGAATATGTCAATCTTGAGCGCGGGACACGGGCGAGTGCAGAACAGGTCATCATTCTGACAAGTTCTCAGCAGGCGCTAGCGCTCTGTTCCCACGTGCTGATGGACACCGGGGATGGCATTGTCATTGAAGATCCCTCCTATCAGGGGGCACACAAAGCGTTCAACGCCGCAGGATTGCACCGTATTCCGGTATCTCTTGATGAAAAAGGCATCTCAGTTGACGGTCTTAATTCTCTGGCCGAACCAGCCAAAGCTATCTACCTTACGCCTTCCCATCAGTATCCTACCGGGGGGACGCTCTCTCTTGACCGACGGCTGGCTGTCATTGACTGGGCAAATCGTCACTCGGCCTGGATCATTGAGGATGACTATGACAGTGAGTTTCACTACGAAGGAAAGCCTATGGCCTGTCTTCAGGGGCTGGATGCTTACCATCGGACAATTTATATCGGCACGTTCACCAAGGCCCTGTTCCCTGGGTTACGTATTGCTTACATGATCGTTCCCTCAGAGTTGACAGAGCCCCTTACCATGGCCAGGACATTAATGGATGGCCATACAGCCTCAATAAACCAATTGACGCTGGCTAAATTTTTGGAAGGTGGGCATTTTGGTGCCTACATTCGCAAGATGCGGAGCGTTTATGTTGCTCGTCGCGACAAACTGGCTAGCCTGATGGAAGAGTATCTTTCTGATTATGTTGCGTGCATAACGCCAGCGGGTGGAATGCAGATGCCTTGTCTCCTGAAGCACGGTATATCTGAGAAAGAGATTGCCGCCGCCGCTCGCCATGCGGGCGTTGATATATTAGGGCTTACCGGTTTATATGCAGGTCCCCCCGGCTCCACCGGTTTTTTGATGGGGTTTGCTGCCTATACGGAGAGGGAAATAGAAGACGCTGTAAAAAAACTGGCCGCAATTTTCCGTCTTGTTTGATGCGGTCGACTGGTCAGCGGCTGATACTCATTCCGGGCGAGCAAGGCTATAAACAGGAACCCGCCGGCTGGTCTTTGTAAGCGTATCAAAGACCTCGGTTTCCGACGTCACAATGCGCACGCCCATTCTCCTTAACCTCTGAACATCCGCCGCGATGCGCTGAATACCAAACCAGAAAAGCCCGTCGAGCGCCGTCACGGACAGCCCGTTTTCCAGCGCCAGCTTGAGTCGTTCGCGGGGCGCTTTCACCTGCAGGGCGATTTGCCGGTAAGGGACTTCATTGCATCCTGTCGCGTCACTGCGCTGGATCCGCGTTTTCAACTGATAGGTAAACTCGTCAGGTATTCCGTTGAGATCCTTTTTAAGGCTATAGACGCAGCCAAAGCGCTTGCCGTTAAACAGAACATTTTTCTGACTAAGCTGCAGCTCGTTTCTGACGCCGTCTATCAGCTGTGGCGCACGGGTGAGGAGAAGCCTGAAGGGAAGCTCGAAGCTGGTCACATAATCCACATTTAGCAGCGCGAGGCGCAAGCGCTCCTCAGCACCGGATTTTTGCTCACGACACTCTTCCAGCACCTCTGCCCACTGGCGCGTCAGGCGTTCCGGCTCGGCGGCTTCGGTAAGGAGATATTTTTCAATCTGGTAATCGACTCGGGTGGTCATAGTGGTGTATCCGGTCGCTGTGGATGGGGTAATTCTATCCAGCGCGGCGACTTTTATAAAGGGCTGACCCGCAACGGCATTCACAAAATGCCGTTGCGATTCAGTCTCCTGATATTTCGAATCAGTGCGCCATTATCCAGCCCATCAGCAGCGTGGCAAAAATCCCCGTCGATGCGCCGCCGATACGGGTAGCGATCTGCGCGAACGGCATCAACGACATGCGGTTAGAGGCGGATAAAATCGCCACGTCCCCTGTCCCACCCAGCCCGCTGTGGCAGCAGGTAACGATAGCCGCTTCCACGGGATACATATTCAGACGCGATGCAACAAAATAGCCGCTCAGCGCCATCGCAATCACGATCGATCCGCACACCACAACGTAGCCCACCGAGAAGACCGCCACCACGCTCTCCAGCGGCACGTACAGCATGCCCAGACCAATCATTAGCGGCCAGACCAGCGCTGCCGAGACAAACTTATAGCAACTGTGCGCCCCCTGTTCCATGGAACCGGGGATCACCCTGAAATACTTACACAGCACGGCGATGAGGATCATCAGCACCGGACCAGGAATGTGCACCAGTTTTTCAAACAGGCCACCGACGATGAAAAATGCGCACACCATTAGCAGCCCGCCCCCCATCAGGTGGAAATCCGTCTGCTGAACGCTTTGCGTCCCCGCAAACAGATTCTGATCGTCCTTGCTGCGGGTTAGCATGCCGTTTCCCGAAAGTGCAGGACGTTTCGTTCCCAGACGCGCTAGCGTACCCGCACAGATGATGGCGAAGATATTACCGACGACGGCGGCAGGTGCCAGCTGTGCGACGTAAACGTCAGGCGCTTGTCCGAGTATGGCCGAATACGCCAGCGACAGTGGCAAAATGCCCTCACCAATCCCACCGCCAATAATCGGCACGATGATGAAGAAAAAGGTGTGGTAAGGCGTATAGCCAAACAGCGAGCCGACGATTAACCCGCTCATTACCGCCATTAGCGTCCCGACAACCAGCGGTACAAACATGCGGATCATCCCCTGGATAAGCAGCACCCGGTTCATCCCCAGAATGCTTCCCACCACCAGACAGGCAATGACGAAATAGAGCAGATTCGCCTCTTTCATCAGCAGGTGTACGGTATCCAGCGTCTGTTTTTCGAACACGCCAAAATAGACCAGGATGGATGGCACCATCAGGCAGAGAATGGCCGGGCCACCGATGTCCTTCAACAGCGGGATCTGACGACCGATTTTGGCAAAGGCGAAACCGAGCGTCATGATCACCGCCAGTCCACCGATCATATTTTTCGGCAGCAGCCCCGCCCATGCGGACGTCGCCACGATGGTCGCAATGCCCACAAACAACATCAGTGGGACGGCGCCCACTTCGGCATTACTCAGCCCTAACGTAAAACGCGAGGAGACCGGAGAAGTCGATACAGGATTATCTTTCATATAATCACCTGATTAGTAGGTTCGGATATAAAAACAGGAGTAAAAACCGATAACTCCCGTGTTCAAAAATATTCTTTATATTTAATAATTTTAAATCGCCATTGATAAAATGGTTCAGCGTGAAATTAGCATGGGCATTCAGCCAGAAATGTGAAGACCGCAATGGTTTCATTTTATAAAGTTAATTCATCTTTTTGTAAGTAAAGTTATTCATCGCCCGGTATTTTGAAATTAATAAAACCAGACAGAGTGTGACCCTTATCACCACCGCCCTGATGTTTAACCGCTAGATTAGCGCTAAATAAAAACATAAACGCGCTTAAGAACAGACCTGCTTCGCAAATCTTATTTAATCCGTTTTAACTATTTCAGGAGTCAACCATGTCTCGCAAAGAAGTGCTGTATACGCCTTATAACGGCGCAGTACTGCTGGAAAACCCATTACTGAATAAAGGCCTCGCGTTCATTAAAGAGGAACGTGATAATTTTAATCTGCACGGCTTATTACCGCATAATGTTGAAACCATTGAAGAGCAGACCGAACGCGCATGGGTACAATTCTGTCATTTCAAAAGTGATATTTCCCGCCACGTTTATCTGCGTAATATTCAGGACACCAATGAGACCCTGTTTTACAATCTGTTGCGGAAACATATGAAGGAGACGCTGCCGATCATATATACCCCAACGGTCGGTGAAGCCTGCGAACATTTCTCTACCATCAATCGTCGGGCGCGCGGGCTTTTTATTTCATGGCCGAATCGCCATCGCATCGATGAAATGCTGCAAAGTTTCTCGCGTAATGATATTCGCGTGATCGTGGTAACTGACGGAGAGCGTATTTTGGGCCTTGGCGACCAGGGGATCGGCGGAATGGGTATTCCGATTGGTAAATTGTCATTGTATACCGCGTGCGGTGGTATTCATCCGGCCTCAACGTTGCCGATTATGCTGGATGTCGGCACCAATAATCAGCAACATCTGGACGACCCGCTGTATATGGGCTGGCGTCATCCACGCATCAGCGACGAGCAATACGCTGAATTTATGGATATGTTTATCAGTACCGTCAAAGCCCGCTGGCCAACTGTTTTACTGCAGTTCGAAGATTTTGCGCAAAAAAATGCGACCAGGTTACTCCAGCGTTACCGCGACCAGCTGTGCTGCTTCAATGACGATATTCAGGGAACCGCTGCCGTCACGGCCGGCACGCTGATTGCAGCCGCCCATGCAGCCGGAACCCGCATCCGCGATCAGCGCGGGGTCTTCCTCGGCAGCGGCTCTGCCGGATGCGGTATAGCCGAAAAAATCGTGGCGCTGATGGTCGGCGACGGGCTAACCGAGGCCGAGGCCCGCAGCCGGATCTTTATGGTCGATCGTTTTGGCTTACTGACCGACGATATGACCAACCTGCTCGATTTCCAGAAAAACCTGCTTACGGCGCGGGAAGCCATTCGCGACTGGCAGGTGGAATCGTGCAATATTTCGCTGATGGAGGTGGTCAGAAATGCCCATCCAACCGTGATGATTGGCGTATCCGGTCAGCCGGGGCTGTTCAGCGAAGCGATAGTTAAAGAGATGCACCGCCACTGCCCGCGCCCTATTATTATGCCCCTCTCTAATCCAACATCACGCGCAGAGGCGCAACCTCAGGATCTGATCGAATGGACGCAGGGTAGCGCTCTGGTTGCGACGGGTAGCCCCTTCTTGCCGGTATTCTGGCAGAACGAACAGTACGACATTGCCCAGTGTAACAATGCCTACATTTTCCCCGGTCTGGGGCTGGGGATATTGGCCAGCAACGCGCGGCGGGTTACCGAAGAGATGTTGATGGTGGCGAGCCGCAGCCTGGCGGCGCAATCGCCGCTGGTCACCACTGAAAAAGGTAGATTACTCCCTCCCGTCGACTGCATTGATACCGTGTCGCGCAATATCGCGTTTGCGGTCGCCCGGGCAGCGATTGAGCAAGGCGTTGCGGCGGCAATGGATGACGAGACCTTGCTGGCGCAAATCGAAAAAACCTGGTGGCAGGCGGACTATGCGCCGTACCGCAGGTCGGCGCTGTAGTTTCAACGCCGGGTAGCGTTCGCGCCTGCCCGGCAAACCTTACATCGAATACCCAGGCTTCTTGATCAGCTCGTCCAGCTTCGGTCCGATCTCGGTATCCCAGACCTGCGCTTTCCAGTCGGCTTCCTGAACTTCATTCAGCGCCACCGAAATGGAGCGGTCTTTGCTGTTCAGATGGCGCGTAATCACCTCGGCGATATCCGCCGCCAGAGCGTTTTTTTGTTCATCGTTCAGATCGCGGGGAAAACATTTGATATCTACGTGTGGCATTTGCAGGCTTCCTGTTGTGGGTGAGCGTTCCACGTTATCAGATAATCTCGTTTGCCTTTAACACCTTGTGCAGTTCCGGCAGCGCACACACCGAATCTGCGATCGCGGTGATCTTTGGCGTGTTGGCCGCAAACCATTCGTGCCGTGGCCCCCAGGTGCGCGCGACCGCAATATAGACATCGAGCAGTGTCAGCCGCTTCCCCAGCGCAAAAGGTGAGGCGGTAAGTTGGCTATCGAACCACAGATAGAGTGATTTCCGGTACTCAATGCAGTTTTTCTTCAGCTGCTCCGGCGCGTCGGGCACCCAGCGTTCCGGATAATCGGCATAGGTAAAGGTGGGATAGACGTTCGCCACAAACCAGATGAGCAAACGCTGAAACTGCTGGCGCTCGGCCTGGCCGACGGGCGGGGCAAGATCCGGGCAACGGTCGAGCACCATCAGGGCAATGGGCGCGGTTTCCGTCATGATGGACCCATTTTCCAGCGCCAGCGTCGGGACCTGGCACAGCGGGTTGAGTTTTTGCAGCAGCTCACGCTGCGGGCCGGGCTGGTCAAACCCGTCCACGTTGATAAATTGATAAGGGATATCAGCCAGGGTTAGCATCACTTCACTGATTGCCGAGCCCCAGCCGGGTACGCCATAGAGTTTAATCATGTTGCCCCCTCAGGAATGAAAACCCTAAGTGTAGAGCACCATTAATAGGTTATCCCAGGCGGGTTGACCTCCGACTGCGCCACCGCTTCGCCCTGTTCACCCCAGCGCGCCAGCACCTTCTGGTACTCTCCCCGCTTGATCGCACCGTCCAGCGCGGCCTGCAGCGCGTACACCAGCTCATTGCCCTTTTTCGTGGTGGTGGCTACAAACGCCTTCTTCGGCCCTAATCCCACGACGCGCGTTTTTCCGGTGAGCGCCGCTTTGTAGGCCGAGACTGACTGAGGCCCGAAGAACACGTCTGCCCTGCCGGACTGAATATAGAGATTGCCGGAGGCATCGTCCTGGAGATAGACCGGCAGCGCAGGCGTCCGCCCCGCCTTTTTGTTCTCTTCGTTCCAGCCCAGCAGTATGCGCTCCTGATTGGTACCCGAGCCGACAATCACCTTTTTCCCTGCCAGATCTTCCGCGCTTTTGATTGACTGAATCTCGCTGGTGGATTTCACCGAAAACGCCAGCGAATCGACGCGGTAGGTGGCGAAATCAAACTTCTCTTTGCGCTGTTCGGTCACCGCAATGTTCACCAGCGCCACGTCGTAGCGCCCGGAACTGATCCCCAGCGGCCAGTCTTCCCACGCCGTCGGCACCAGCTTCAGCTTTAGCCCAAGACTGCCCGCCAGCAGGCGAGCGATATCCGGGTCGCTGCCGATGCGCGTGCGGTTATCGCTTGCCAGCAGCGCCAGCGGTGGCGAATTGAGGGCTGAAATGGCCACCGTCAGCGTACCCGGTTCAACGAATGCGTAGTTCGCGGGGATCTTCGCCACCGCCTGCGGATCAAGCGTTATCGGCAGCGGCTGCTCGTTGGCTTTCACATCAATGCTGGCGTGGCTCACCGTCGTGAAGACCAGCCCCGCCAGAAGTCCATATTTCATCTGCGCTCCTTACAGCACTTTAGACAGAAACTGGCGCGTTCGCGCATGCGACGGACGGTTCAACACCTCGTCGCTACTGCCCTGCTCAACAATTTTCCCGTCAACCATAAACACCACCTGATCCGCGACTTCACGGGCAAAGCCAATCTCGTGGGTGACGACCACCAGCGTGGTGCCGGATCGGGCGAGCTTTTTAATCACGTCCAGCACTTCGCCAACCAGTTCAGGGTCGAGCGCCGAGGTGGGCTCATCAAACAGCATCACGCGAGGGCGCAGCGCCAGCGCCCGGGCAATGGCGATACGCTGCTGCTGTCCGCCGGAAAGAT
>NZ_AEXB01000132.1 GCF_000211415.1 Enterobacter mori LMG 25706
CGAACCCCGGTCGGGGATTCTCATCCCCCCTTTCGGAGAATATAAAAGAAAAAAGCCCGTACTTTCGTACGAGCTCTCATCTTAAATATGGCGGTGAGGGGGGGATTCGAACCCCCGATACGTTGCCGTATACACACTTTCCAGGCGTGCTCCTTCAGCCACTCGGACACCTCACCATATTGTTTTGCTGCCTGACCGCTTGGGGGGCAACGGGGCGCTACTATAGGGAGTTGCGCTAAAACGGTCAAGCAGATTTTCTGTATTCGTGTGCGTTCGGTTAAGCCTTAATCAGCTCTTGTCGCAGCACGGGTTATTAACGCTGTGAATCGAGCACTTCGCTGTTTTTCAGCACTTCCTGTGCTTTGCCGTAGCTTTCGATCAACAGCTGGTAAGCCGGGAAGATGTGGGTGTATACCTCAGCCCACTCAGCCGCGTCTTCACGATTCCATGTCCGCTGGATCTCAGAGGCCACAGCCGCCGTATCCATTGGCACCACGCCAGCCTGCACAACACGCGCCAGGGTGATCTCCTGGGCCATCTTGCTGTAGGTGCCGGAGGCATCAATCACCGCAAACACTTTATACCCATCTGCAACCGCGCTGATTGACGGGAAGGCCATGCAGACGCTGGTGATAGTGCCCGCGATAATCAACGTCTTACGTCCGGTCGCTTTTACCGCCGCAACAAACTCTGGGTTGTCCCAGGCGTTGATTTCACCTTTACGGGCAACATATTGTGCATGCGGCGCGTTAGCGTGGATCTCCGGGATCAGCGGTCCGTTCGGCCCCTGTGGTACGGACGCCGTAGTGATAACCGGGATCTTCGCCAGGGTAGCGATTTTCGCTAACGCCGCCGCACGAGCACGCAACTCCGGCATTGGCATGTCACCGACGGTTTGGAACAGACCGCTCTGGTGATCGATAAGCAACATCACCGCATCGTTAACATCAATGACCGGACGTGCTCCATTAAAATTGGCAGGTGTGGACATGTTCTTCTCCTTTATTACGATTACGATCAGATCTGGCCGAAGCGGCCGGAGTTGAAATCACGAATAGCTTCCGCGATCTCGGTTTTAGTGTTCATCACAAACGGGCCATAGCCGACGATGGGTTCATTGAGCGGCGCGCCGGCCATCAGCAGCACTTTGGCATCGCTGCTCGCCTCAAGGTGCAGTTTGTCGCCTTCCTGACTCAGCACCACCAACTGGGCTTCTCCCGCCTGAGCAGTGCCGTTCACCGTAACGTGACCTTCCAGCACCACCAGCGCCGTGCTCCAGCCCTCCGGCTGAGCGAGCGTAAGATGGCTTCCCTGATTAAGGGCAAGATCCCAGACGTTCAGCGGCGAAAAGGTGTGCGCAGGGCCGGTAATATCGTCGTAGCGTCCGGCGATAACCCTCACCGTTCCGCTGTTGTCCGGTAACGCCACAACCGGGATGTCGCTTTTGGTGATGCTCTGGTAGCCCGGCGTCGCCATTTTGTCTTTGGCTGGCAGGTTGACCCAAAGCTGCATCATTTTCAGTTCGCCGCCTTTCTGCGAGAACGCGCTGGAGTGGAACTCCTCGTGCAGGATGCCTGCACCTGCCGTCATCCACTGCACGTCGCCGGGGCCAATGACACCACCTTTACCCGTGGAGTCGCGATGCTCCACTTCACCGGAATAGACGATGGTGACCGTTTCAAAACCCCGGTGAGGGTGTTGGCCTACGCCGCGTTTCGCCCCATCTGCCGGAAAGGTGTACGGACCTGCGTAGTCCAGCAGCAAAAACGGACTCAGCGGCTCGCCGTGGGTTTGATAAGAAAACATCGAACGAACCGGGAAACCATCGCCAACCCAGTGCTGGCGGGGAGCGGTATAAACGCCTGTTACGTTTTTCATGATTAACTCCTGATGTTCTGTTGATGTAATTAGCTTATATTCAGAGTTAATATCCCGGTAGATAGTGAAAATGGCATTCACTGTTCAGAAAATAGAACGATGGGGTTTTATGCAGGATCTCAATGACTTTGTCTGGTTTGTGAAGGTGGTCGAGCATGGTGGGTTTGCGGCGGCGGGAAGGGCGCTAGACCAACCCAAGTCCAAACTGAGCCGCAGGATTGCGCAGCTGGAAGAGCGGCTTGGCGTGCGGTTGATACAGCGCACTACGCGGCAGTTTACGGTGACGGAAGTGGGGCAGACCTTCTATCAGCACTGTAAGGCAATGCTGATAGAAGCAGAAGCGGCAGAGGAGGCCGTTGCTGCGCTGCAGGCTGAGCCGCGCGGCGTCGTCAGGATCACCTGTCCCGTCACGTTACTGCACGTCCACGTAGGACCGATGCTGGCGCGGTTTATGGCGCGCTACCCGGGGATTAATCTCCAGCTTGAGGCCACCAATCGGCGGGTCGATCTTCTGGGCGAAGGCATTGATGTGGCGATCCGCGTGCGTCCGCGTCCGTTTGATGACAGCGATCTGGTCTTAAGAGTGCTGGCTGACAGGGGGCATTGCCTGGTGGCGAGTCAGCAGTTGATTGAACGTATGGGTAAACCTCGAATGCCTTCTGAGCTCAGTGAATGGCCTGGTTTAAGTATGGGGGCCGGTAAACAGGTGCATAAGTGGGAACTCAGTGGTCCAGAGGGGGCGAAAGCGGAGATCCACTACGCACCGCGCTTTATTACCACCGACATGCTGGCACTGCGTGAAGCGGCGATGGCGGGCGTGGGCGTTGTACAGTTGCCGATATTGATGGTGAAGGATCAGCTTGCGTCAGGGGAACTGGTACGGGCGCTGGACGCGTGGGAACCTCGACGGGAAGTGATTCACGCGGTTTATCCTTCGCGGCGCGGCATGCTGCCGTCGGTCAGGACGCTGGTAGATTTTCTGACCGAAGAGTATGCGCGGATGGTGGAAGAGTAGTACTTCCCTCTCCCCTGGGGAGAGGGGCAGGGTGAGGGGCTCAGGCCGCACCGAGCTGCAGATACCACCGGGGGGGATTCTCATCCCCCCGCAGGCGTGCAACATGCGAAAAAAAAGCCCGCATTTTCATGCG
>NZ_AEXB01000133.1 GCF_000211415.1 Enterobacter mori LMG 25706
TCGGTTTAGGAGATAGCGTCACAGCCAACTTCGGAAGCCTCGAAATTGGAGCTAAAAAGGCCTCTTCTGCGAGCTTTGTTGATTTCCATTTTATTGGCACTAACGACTATGACGCGCGCATCCTGTGTGGTGGCAATTCAAATGGTGGGATGGGAAAGGGTGATTTTACTTTCTATGCAGGAAAATACACTTTTATCGGTGACAGTTTTGAGTTTCGAAATCCTATCACCTGCCAGAACAGCATAACTTCTTCCGGCAGCATTAACGCAGGTGGCTCACTAAGAGCCGTAACGTCATCAAACGTATGGGCCTCCAGCGATGCACAGAACGCTCACGTGTGGTTTTACGGTGCGGGAGGGATTGAATCTCGAGGGGTAATCTATGCGCCCAAGGAAGGTACCATCCGGCTCAGGCCTGATAATAATGATAATGGTGGAGCAAATGGCTATAGCTTCTCTTTCGGGGCTGATGGCAGGTTTACCTGTATTTCAGTGAACCAGACTTCGGATGAGCGAGTTAAATTCGACAAAGAGCCCGTCGGTAACGCTCTGGAGAAGATTTGTTCCCTGACGGGTTATACGTTTGGCATTCAACTCACTGAATCAGAATCGGTGCGCAGCGCAGGCATTATTGCTCAGGATTTGGAAAAAGTGCTGCCCGTTGCTGTAAGTTCTGGCGCAACCGGCACCACAAGGACCGGAGAAGAGATTAACGACCTCAAAACCGTTGACTACAGCGCAATGAGCGCACTGTATGTTGAAGCAATTAAAGAGCTAGCCGAACGGCTACAGATCCTTGAAAATAAACTGGCTGAACTACGGTTTTTTAGCACAAATTTAAGCTGACAGATTTCAGTGGAAACACATAACCAAATCTGACGCCATGATTTGAACCGTAAGCGCATCAAACCATATCTTGGCTTATAAATTTTATTCAGATAATATGCATTGTGTAAAATTCATAACTAAAAATGTTGATTGGAAAGTAAAATCATGCCAAAAACGCACCACTACAAATGGTTTCTTAGTACATTTTTTGCTATGCATAACTTTGGTTTTACCTTAGCAACAATTAAAAGCTTTAACTACCAAACTGAAAAAGCTATTCGAGCAATGAACGATGACTATCAGAAAAATGGCCCTGCAGTTTTCGACTATATACAAGACCAACAAGGCATAATTGATTCTATAGACTCCATACCAGAATCACTCGTCGAATCCACAGACAAAATTCATACAGTTTATCATCCTAGTTTAATGCGCAGATCTGCTTTTCTAACCATTTTCGGCATGATTGAGCATGAAGTGGATAACGTATGTGACAACTTTTCCAAAAAGCACAAAGTAAGTGTTAAAGTAAATGATCTCAAAGGGAATGGTTTCGAAAGAAGTAACTTATTTATCTCGCGAGTTATTGGTTTAAAAGACTCGCAACACTACGCGCAAATAAAAAGGATCATAAAATTAAGGAATAGTTGTGCTCATAATGATGCAAAGTTTATAACCCCTGACGGTAATGAAATTAAGGAAATCACTAGATTAATGAATGATTTTCCAAAATATTTTTTCAAAGATGGAAGCTCAGTGGGGTTCCATCCTAATGTTTTAGACTTTTTTACAGAATCTTTGGAAGCATATCTTCTTGAAATTGAAGTGGCGCTAAACAAGCATCAAAAGTAATTAGAAGCTGTACCATAGCGTTTAAGCTCCTCTTAAGCTTAACCTTCGCTTCTAGAAGCCTTTGCGTTGCTCTGTTCCTCTAAAACAATAATACGTAATGCAAGCGTTTTTATTGCTGCCAGCGCATCGAGCAACATTGGCGTCTGATCAAGATGCAGTATGCCGCCTATTTCTTTCACGTATTCGGGATCAATCGTTTCAATCTGCTGAGATATCACCCCGCGTCGTGGGGTCTGCGTTTCATCATCCTTAAAAGTGAAGTGCTTGAATTCCATCCTGCAGATATTAAGCAGCGCCTCTTCCAGATCGAGGTCATCACCGACGTTTTTCATAGTTCTATCCGACACCGCTGAAGTCATGATCTCCTTCCACGGGCTCCAGGCATTGGTGTTGTAACCCCTGAAAAAAAATCGTCCAGCATCAGTTTGGCTTGGATACGGCAAACAAAACTGCGTTAGCGCTACATCGGCAATACGAACATAATTTTGAACATACCCATACCAACTTGAGATAGGTCCTAAGGTTGATTTCGACATATCCAAAAGTAAACGATAAGTTCCTGGCTCTGTAAGGTTGTTGAAGTTTGTCCCATCAGGAGCAACTGCCGAGTCTGTTTTAAATACCCTGGCATCACCAGTAGGTAATCCAAATGCTCCCACTTGCATGACGTTCCCGGCTGCCGTTCCGACGTCCTTCGTAGCGCTACTTCCCAAACCGA
>NZ_AEXB01000134.1 GCF_000211415.1 Enterobacter mori LMG 25706
GCTCTCCCAGCTGAGCTATAGCCCCGTCGTAAAGCTGTCATGTTGACGGGCGGCATAATATGAATTCCGCCGCTGAGTGTCAACGGCAAAATCAGTCCCCACCTTTCAATCGCTGAAAAATCATGCAAATGAATCACTTTGCGAGCCTGCTCGCAGTCAGGAGTTAAGCCTGTCACGTTTTCGCGTAAAACGGTGCTATAAGATGAACCACTAATTAACCCTACGAACACTCAGGAAATTGCATGATCAAGGAACGAATGACGCCAGAAGAGTTAGCCGTGCTCACTGGCTATAGCCGTCAGACCATCAATAAATGGGTACGTAAAGAAGGTTGGATTACATCGCCAAAACCAGGCGTTCAGGGTGGTAAGGCGCGTCTGGTGCATGTGAATGAAAAGGTACGGGAGTTTATCCGCAGTGCCCGCAGGGCGTCTGAGACGCCTGAAATGCCAGACAGCGCTGGCTACGAGGGTTCACTTCATACTTTACTTCTGACACTGGCAAATGAAATGACGCCGGATGAGCAAAAGCAGCTGACATCGCTGTTACTGCGGGAAGGGATTACCGGATTGTTGCAACGTTTAGGGATTCGCGATCAGAACTAATATGAAAAGATTACGCAGCAAAATGACCACGGATGAACTGGCTGACTGTCTGGGCGTCGCCAGGCAAACCGTTAACCGCTGGATACGCCAGAAGGGATGGAAGACGGAGGGTGTTAACGGCGTAAAAGGTGGAAGAGCAAGACTGATCCATGTCGATGCGCGAGTGAAGGAACATATTATTAGCCTTCCTGCCATCCGTCACCGGCAGGCGATTTACCAGGTGGCCGAAACGCCCTCTCTTTATGGGATACCGTCATCGTCTACCCTGCTCCCACAAATCATCGACTCGCTGGAGAACATGACGCAGGTTGAACAGGAGCGTCTTCTCATATTGCTGAAGCGCGAGGGGGTAAAAGGATTTCTCTCACGTCTCGGTATTGCTGAATAGCAGACAAAAAAAACGGCAGGTTCCCCTGCCGTTTGATTCACTGACGATTGATTACTGCTGGCTTTCACGCTCAGCAATAAAACCCAGTGCCTTATTGATACGCGCCACGCTACGAGACTTACCAATTGCATGAACGGTAACGTCCAGCGCTGGAGACTGGCCTGCACCGGTCACGGCGACGCGCAGCGGCATCCCCACTTTGCCCATACCGACTTCAAGCTCATCTGCGGTTGCCTGAATCGCGTGATGCACATTCTCCGCGGTCCATTCCGTGATAGCGGCGATTTTGTCACGCACCACTTCCAGCGGCTGGCGGGCAACCGGACGCAGGCGTTTCTTCGCCGCGTCGGCATCAAACTCATCGAATTCTTCGTAGAAGTAACGGCAGCTTTCGGCGATCTCTTTCAGCGTTTTGCAACGCTCACCGAGCAGTTTCACCAGATCGGCCAGTTCAGGACCGGTACGGGTATCGATATTCGCCTGCTCAATGTGCCACTGCAGATACGTCGCGACATATTCTGGCTGCATGGTATTGATGTAATGATGGTTCAGCCACAGCAGCTTATCGGTATTGAATGCGCTCGCTGATTTGCTCACAGAGTTCAGAGAGAACAGTTCGATCATCTCTTCGCGACTGAAGATCTCCTGGTCACCGTGGGCCCAGCCCAGACGCACCAGATAGTTCAGCAGCGCTTCCGGCAGATAGCCGTCGTCGCGATACTGCATCACGCTTACGGCACCATGACGTTTAGACAGTTTTTTACCGTCGTCACCGTTGATCATGGACACGTGTGCATACACTGGCACGGGCGCATTCAGCGCCTTCAGGATGTTGATTTGACGTGGCGTGTTGTTGATATGGTCTTCACCACGGACAACGTGGGTGATCTCCATATCCCAGTCGTCCACCACCACACAGAAGTTGTAGGTTGGTGAGCCGTCGGTACGGCGAATGATCAGATCGTCCAGCTCCTGGTTGCTGAATTCAATCGGGCCACGGATCTGGTCATCAAAGATGACAGAACCCTCTTGCGGGTTAGCAAAACGCACCACGCAAGGCTCATCAGCCGCATGCTCACTATGGTCGTGGCGGCAACGACCGTCATAACGCGGCTTGTCGCCGTTCGCCATCTGCTCTTCACGCAAGGCATCCAGACGCTCTTTGGAGCAATAGCACTTATACGCCGTGCCCGCGACCAGCATTTCATCAATGACAGCGTTATAGCGGTCAAAACGTTTGGTCTGGAAATACGGGCCTTCGTCCCATTCCAGATTCAGCCAGTTCATACCATCCATAATGGCTTCGATTGCTTCCGGCGTGGAGCGCTCAAGATCGGTGTCTTCAATACGCAGCACGAACTCACCTTTGTTGTGGCGTGCAAAAAGCCAGGAATAAAGAGCGGTACGTGCACCACCGACGTGCAGATAGCCTGTCGGGCTCGGCGCGAAGCGAGTTTTGATTTTCATGAAATGGCCTTACGTTATAAAGATGCCGGCAATCGGCAAATCCTGGGGAAAAAACAATGGGCAATATTCTATCACTGTGCGGCGATTCCTCAATGTTGTTCCCTGAATCGGGCCTGAGTTTACTGTTTTTGTTTAGAAATCATGCGCCATCGCCCGTTTCGCGATCGTTTTGTCTAATTTTACGACGAACGAATAAAAACTTTAGAAAATGCGTTGACTCATTTTCAACTCTCCCTATAATGCGACTCCACACAGCGGGGGTGATTAGCTCAGTTGGTAGAGCATCTC
>NZ_AEXB01000135.1 GCF_000211415.1 Enterobacter mori LMG 25706
ATTCAACTAAAAGCGGAAGGATTTGCTATTATTATTCAAAATTACTGAACATGAAATAACCGTCATGCATTGCGCTGATATTCATTTACTGATGTCCTGAACGTCAGCCTTTTTCAGGGAGAACGCGGGTGAAAAGCAGAAAACAACCTTCATTCCTCATCAGACACAGTACCGCTGTCCATTTTATCGCTTATGCGGGCGCCATTTTTGTCATGACGCCCTTTAACAGTAAAGCGATGCCCGTATTCGTATGGATGGCCATGATGATTGCCTGCGCAATCATCATTTCCTCATGTATAAAACCCCTCACTCTGCTGCAACTGTCCCGAATGGAATGGGATGAATACAAAAAAATAGCGGGCTCGACGCTGATGTCTTCGCTGCTTTTTTTAGCATCGTGCGTGGCATTTAAATATTTCGCCGGAAATGGCCTGCAGCTGCCCGTCACGCTCGCTATCGGGACGGTGGGATTTATCTATTATTCCATCACTCTCTATCTGGACGCCGTGGATGATGACAGAAAGAAAATTGCGAAAAAGGCCTTCACCCTTGCGCGCGGTTTATGGCTGATTATCTCCTTCATCTGCTACATACTGGCGCGAAAGATCTTTATGGACGTCACGGATGTCACCTATGAGGCGACGTTCAATAAAATTACGTCGTTTGGATTCTTTTTAATTTTCTGCACCTTATTTTTTTCAATGGTATTTCTGTTATTCACGATGGTACTGCCCTTGTTGCAGAATTCATCGATGCAGTTCAACGTCCTTGCAGTTTCTGCCCCGCTTTTCTGCGCTGGCTATATCTTCTTTATTGCTTATAACGTCAATACCAGTCGGGTGCTTGAATACGTCCTCAATGTGACAATCGATTACGACACTCGGGATACGTTTTACTGCAACAATGAATATCGGATCCTCAACGACTATCCCAATGCGCGCTTTATGATGATGGGCGAGGGTAATTACCGCGTGTTTACGCCGAAAAAGCAGGATTACGGTATCTGGCGGCTGACGTGTAAAAACGTCGCGCCTTTTTATTCCCTTGTAGAGGTTCAGGATAGAAAAGATGTTGTTAAGCGAGAGACAAAGTAAAAAAGCGCCCCGGGGGCGCTCTTTCGACGGTGTGACACGCTTAT
>NZ_AEXB01000136.1 GCF_000211415.1 Enterobacter mori LMG 25706
TGGCGACGACGTTCTGGGCTCCACCGTTGTGGATCCGGATGGCAACTGGACGTTCACGCCAGATCAGGATCTGGCTGACGGCGATCACAGCCTGACCGTGGTGTCCAAAGATCCGGCGGGTAACGAGGTGACCTCACCGTCCTTCGATATCACCGTCGATGCGACCGCGCCGGAAAAACCAGTGCTGGGATCTGCAACGGATGACGTGGGCACTATCCGCGGCGATCTGAGCAATGGCAGCACCACCGACGACGCGAACCCAACCTTCAACGGTTCCGCAGAGCCGGGCAGCCGTGTCGATATTTACGACAATGGTGAGCATATCGGTTCGACGGTTGCTGATGATAAAGGCGCATGGCAGTTTACGCCGACCACGCCGCTGCCAGAGGGTGAGCACCATATCACCACCACCGCAACGGATGAGGCGGGCAACACCAGCCCTGAGTCTGATGATTTTGTGCTGGTGACGGACTATACGCCACCTGCGGCAACCAGCGATGTACTGAACATTACCTCCGTGATGGATGACGTCGGCGGCCGTCAGGGTAATATCGCCAGCGGCGAGGTTACCGACGACAGCAAGCCGGTTATCAACGGTATCGGCGAAGCGGGCAGCACCGTATTCGTCTACAGCACGGATGCAAACGGCAAACACCTGCTGGGCTCAGCCGTGGTTGATAGCGAAGGCAACTGGACGCTGGCGCTGGATACTCCGCTGGTGGAAGGGCTGAATAAGCTGACGCTCGAAACTCAGGACGCAGTAGGCAACCGTGTTGCGGGTGAAGCACCGTCTTACGACATTACCGTTTTGATCCCGGTCAGCACCGAGCCGTCCATCAACAGCGTGGTGGACAACTCA
>NZ_AEXB01000137.1 GCF_000211415.1 Enterobacter mori LMG 25706
CCGCCAATGGTGACGGTGACGGTATTCCCCGCTTCCGCATTCGCCACTTTGCCGCTGATGGTCTGGCCCGCGGCCACTTCCGCCGCGTTGATGACGTTATCGCCCGCCACGGTATTGATGGTGACGGTCGGCAGCGCGGTATCCACCAGCAGGTTCGCGGTGTTATTCACGCTGTTGCCCACGCCGTTGGTCGCGGCGGCGCTCAGGGTATAGTTCGCTTCGCCCAGACCCGCCAGATCCGCTGCCGGAACGGTCAGGCTCCAGGTGCCGTCCGCCGCCGTCGTGGCCGCGTAGTTTTTACCGTTGAGGGTCACGGTCACCACGGTGCCTTCCGCCAGGTTGGCGCTGGTGCCGCTGACGCTCAGATCCTGAGCTTTCTCGACCGCGTTCAGCACGTTGTCATCGCTAATGGCGTTGAAGGCTACCGATGGCAGACCGGTATCGACGGTCACGTTATGGCTGCCGGTACCGGTATTGCCCGCCGCGTCGGTGACTGACGCAGTGACGGTTACGGTGCCGTCGCTGAGGCCGGAGATGACGCTGGCCGGTACGCCCACGCTCCAGTTACCCGCCGCGTCCAGCACGGTGGTGTAAGTCTGGCCGCCAATCGT
>NZ_AEXB01000138.1 GCF_000211415.1 Enterobacter mori LMG 25706
TTGATCCAGATTTTTAAAGAGCAAAACTTCGCAGTGCACCTTTTCAGGTTCACTCTGAAGTTTTCTTGTGTTCGCAGTAAAAGGATGGTGGAGCTATGCGGGATCGAACCGCAGACCTCCTGCGTGCAAGGCAGGCGCTCTCCCAGCTGAGCTATAACCCCATCGTATACACTAATCTCTGTACCGGTAATGCTTTCTGAGACAAGGCGTGGAATAACGAAGCATACTGAAGTATGCGAGTTGTTCCGCAACGCAGTATCAGAAAGTATTTGGTAGGCCTGAGTGGACTTGAACCACC
>NZ_AEXB01000139.1 GCF_000211415.1 Enterobacter mori LMG 25706
GCGCTCTACCAACTGAGCCATATCAGCACGTATTGGAGCGGGCAGCGGGAATCGAACCCGCATCATCAGCTTGGAAGGCTGAGGTAATAGCCATTATACGATGCCCGCATCCTGAAACTCGGCTACCCAGTTCTTTCTGTAACAAAAAAAGAGATTTCTCTCTTTTCATGTTCGAGCTGGCTAATTTTTCCAACCAGCTCCGGCGGCATTTACGCTGCCAGAAAGTGGTGGTGGGGGAAGGATTCGAACCTTCGA